>NZ_JACHJU010000001.1 GCF_014203795.1 Streptosporangium album
GGCAAGGCGGAGGTGCTGTCACACTGGGGTTGTCGACGAGAACATCGCCCCGCCGGGACACGCCCGGCCCACGGCGGCACGAGAGCGGCCCGGGTGCTCGAGCACCCGGGCCGCCGCCTGTCAGACCCGCTCACCGGGAGCGGGCCTCGATCTCACCGTCAGCGCCTGTAGACCCTGACGTAGTCACTCCCGCTGGAGTCGCCGTAGAAGTCGCCGTCACCTCTGAAGACGAACTTCCAGTAACCGGACCTGTAAGTCTTGGCCTTGGTGTAGAGGTTGCCGCTGCCGTTGGACCACGTCGTCTTGACGTAGCTCCACCGGTGCGAACCCTTGGCCTTGAAGTACAGCGCGACCTTGGCGCGGTAGCCCTCCCAGCCCGAGTCGTCCACCTGGAGCTTGCCGGTGAACCGCAGATACCGGCCGTAGCGGACGGGCTCAGGCGAGGCGTTGAACTTGATGATGCGGCTGTCCGCGCGCTCCGGCTCCGGCTCCGGGTCGCCGACCGTCACCTGGTCGGTGTCGCTCACCGACCCGTGGGCTCCGCCGTTGCCGTCGAACTCGGCACGCCACCAGCCGGTGGCCTCGGCCTTGACCTTGGTCGCGAACCAGCCGCTGCGGCTGGTGCGGACCTTGGCGACGTGCCGGTAGGCGTCGGTGCCCCTCTCCCGGAAGGTGATCGTCACGGGCTGGTCGCCGTACTCCCTCCAGCCGCCGCTGTCACGCAGCAGCCGGCCGGAGACCTCGAGGACATCGCCCCTGGTGACGTTGTCGGGAGAGGCGTCGAAGTCGACGATCTTGGTGTCGAGGGCCTTCCTGAGCTCGACACCGAACTTGCCGCGCGTCGAGTCCTCCTTGCCGTCGCCGCTGTGGGCGATCGCGAGGAAGCTCCACTGCCCGGTGGTGCTCTTGGCGTCGAACGACTTGGACGCCGTCCACTTGGTCTCGATGCCGTGCGGGCTGGGCTTCAGGTCGAGCGAGGTCCAGGCGCTGACGCCCGGCGCCTTGACCTGGAGTTCGGCCTTACCCGCCGCCTTCGTGGTGAAGCTGAACGTCGCGCTGACCGGCGACCCGGTCACCACGACGGGGCTGGGGTTGATCTCCACGTTGGAGATGACGGGGTCCGCCGAGGTTCCCGCTGCGGCCGTCGCGGAGGGTGCCAGAGCAAGCGCTCCGGCTCCCATGGCCACCGCGACGACGACGGCTCGGGTGCGTTGCAACATCTGGGTTGTCCATCCTCCCCATTGGCTGAACGCGGCATGAGGGTGCCACGTCACTTCTCTCAAGTAGACGCAAAGAAGAGGCAATTGGTTGATAGATCTGACAAGTTGTTATTAATAGCTGTCGAATAGGACCGTTCCACCGTCTCCACAGACCCAAAGGAGCCAAGGTTGGGGACGGGAGCGACCAGGAGGGACATAATTAGGGGTGTGGCGCGCGACACGGTTGAGACGCATTTCACCGAGGCGGTGGCCGCCCTCTCTCCGGGGGCCCCGCGTGATCCCGGGCTGCCCGTGCGGGAGGGCACGGGCCTGACCGGCGCTCGCTGCCGCGAGCTTTTCGAGTTCCAACTGGGCAGCAGGCTCCTGGACGTCACCGCGCGCCGGCTGCGCGAGCAGGACGAGGGCTTCTACACCATCGGCTCGGCCGGGCACGAGGGCAACGTCGCGGTCGCCGCGGCGGTGCGCGACACCGACCCCGCCCTGCTGCACTACCGTTCGGGCGCCTTCTACCTGGCCCGGTCGGCGATGGCGGGGCGCCTGCCCGAGGAGGGACTGCGCGACGTCCTGCTCGGCCTGACCGCCTCGACCGAGGAGCCGATAGCGGGCGGCCGCCACAAGGTCTTCGGCCACCCCGACCTGGCGGTGATCCCGCAGACCTCCACGATCGCCAGCCATCTGCCGCGCGCCATGGGCGTGGCCTTCGCCATCGAGCGCGCCCGCCAGCTCGGCCTGCCGGGCGCATGGCCCGCCGACGCGATCGCGGTGTGCAGCTTCGGTGACGCCTCCGTCAACCACGCCAGCGCCCTGTCCGGTCTCAACGCCGCCGCCTACGGCTCCTACCAGGGGCTGGGGATGCCTCTGCTGTTCGTCTGCGAGGACAACGGCCTGGGCATCAGCGTCCGGACCCCGGACGGCTGGGTGGAGGCCGCCCGCCACCGGATGCTGGAATACTTCACGGCCGACGGCTGCGACCTGGCCGACATCCACGACGTGGCGAGAAGCGCCGCCGACCACGTCCGCACGCACCGCTCCCCCGCCCTGCTGCATGTCAGCACCGTCCGGCTGATGGGCCACGCCGGATCCGACGTGGAGATGTCCTACCGGACCAAGAGGGAGATCAACGCCGACCTGGAGCGCGACCCGCTCGTCGCCACCGCCCGGCTGCTCGTCGAGGCGGGGCTGACCACCCCCGACGAGCTGCTGCTCCGCTACGAGACGACGCGAGAACACCTGTTCAAGATGGCCATGGAGGGTTCACGGCGGCCCCGCCTGACCTCGGCCGCCGACATCATGGAGCCGCTGGCCCCCCGCACCCCCAAGGCCGTCGCCCCGGCCAGCACGGTGGCCGGACGGTCCAGGGAGAAGGCCTTCGGCGGCAGGCTGCCCGAGGAGGAGGGACCGCTCACCCTCTCCCAGGCGATCAACCGCACCCTCGCCGACGCCCTCGCCGCCCATCCCGACGTGCTGGTCTTCGGCGAGGACGTGGCCCGCAAGGGCGGCGTCTACGGTGTCACCCGGAGCCTGCAGAAGCGCTTCGGCGCGGGCCGGGTGTTCGACACCCTCCTCGACGAGCAGTCCGTGCTCGGCCTGGCACTAGGGTCAGGGGTCTCCGGTCTCCTCCCGGTGCCCGAGATCCAGTATCTGGCCTATCTGCACAACGCGCTGGACCAGATCCGGGGCGAGGCCGCGACGCTGTCGTTCTTCTCCCGCACCGCCTTCCGCAACCCGATGGTGGTCCGCGTCGCCTCCTACGCCTACCAGAAGGGCTTCGGCGGCCACTTCCACAACGACAACTCCGTCGCCGCGCTGCGCGACATCCCCGGCCTGGTGGTGGCCTCTCCCGCCCGGCCCGACGACGCGGCCTCGATGCTACGCACCTGCCTGGCCGCCGCCCGCACCGACGGCAGCGTCTGCGTCTTCCTCGAGCCCATCGCCCTCTACAACACGCGTGACCTGTTCGATCAGGGCGACAACGGCTGGCTCTCGCCGTACGCGCCACCGGCCCGCTGGGCGGAGACGCACATCCCGATCGGCCGAGCCCGCAGCTACGGCGACGGCCGCGACCTGACCATCGTGACCTTCGGCAACGGGCTGCGGATGAGCCTGCGCGCCGCGGTCAGGCTCACCGCGGAGGGTTACAGCTGCCGGGTCCTGGACCTGCGCTGGCTGTCACCGCTCCCGACCGACGACCTGCTGCACGCGGCGGAGCTGACCGGCAAGGTGCTGATCGCCGACGAGACCCGCCGCACCGGCGGCGTCTCGGAGAGCATCGTCGCCGAGTTGATCGACGCCGGCTTCACCGGCAGGATCTCCCGGGTGACCTCCGCCGACAGCTTCATCCCGTTGGGTGAGGCCTCCAGGCACGTGCTGCTCTCGGAGGGCGAGATCGAGGACGCCGCCCGCAAGCTGCTGGGCTGAGCCGTCACGGGTGACCTGTCTGCCGAGGGGCCGGCCCCCTACAGCCAGTCGCGGCGCTTGAACACCAGATAGAGGGTCACGCAGACGCCTGCCATCAGCAGCACCGCGAACGGATAGCCCAGGGCCCAGTGGATCTCGGGCATGACGTCGAAGTTCATGCCGTAGATGGTGCCGACGAGGGTGGGGGCGAAGAGGATGGCGGCCCAGGCGGAGATCTTCTTGACCTCCTCGTTCTGGGCGTTGCTGGCCTCGGTGAGGTTGGTCATGTGCTCGTTCTGCGCCTGGGCGACCATGGTCGAGTTGACCACGAGGATGTCGTGGAGCATCTGGCGGAATCCACTGACCCGCTCCGCCACGGTGATCGCGTGATCGGCGACGTCGCGCAGGTATCTCTGCAGTTCCTGGTCCACCCCGTATTTGGCCGCCCCCGCGATGAACCCCTCGATCATGCCGAGCAGCGGCCGGGTGGCCCGCTGGAACTCGATCACCTCGCGCGAGAGCTCGTAGATGCGGCGGGAGACGCCGGGCTCGTTGCCGAAGACCTGCACCTCGATCTCGTCGATGTCGTTCTGCAGGCCCGCGACGACCGGGGCGTAGCCGTCCACGACCGCGTCCATGATGGCGTAGAGCACCGCCTGCGGGCCCTGGCCGAGCAGTTCGGGGTCCGCCTCCATCCGGCGGCGGACCTGCGACAGGTCGGGGGCCTCGCTGTGCCGTACGGTGATCACGAAGTTCTGGCCGACGAAGACGTGCAGTTCGCCGAAGCCGACCTCCTCGGTCTCGTCCAGGTATCTGGCCGGGCGGAGCACCACGAACAGCGTGTCCCCGTAACGGTCGGCCTTGGGCCGCTGGTGGGCGACGATGGCGTCCTCGACGGCCAGTTCGTGCAGATCGAACTCCTCGGCGACGTTGAGGATCACCGCCTCCTCCGGGCGGTAGAAACCGATCCAGGCCATGCTGTCGGGGGTGTTCTTCAGGCACGCGAAGGCATCGGGCAGCGACTCGGGGGTGGCGGTCCGCCGCCCGTCGACATAGATCGCGTTGTCGATGACGAGCGACCGGGGTGTGGACGGCTCGTCACCGGCGGAACGCGGGTCCATCGACCGTTCGGGAGAGTCGCGGGTGCCCCCGGAACGCCCGCGCATCAGGCTCCGCACGCCACGCACTCGCCGATCAGCCACCTCTGCCTCCTCGTTCCGCTCATCTCGCGTCGATGAACTCCTCAAGCGATCGCATCGCCCTACCCCGTATCGTCGCCCGGAACATCGGGGTCCAGCCGAAGAAGAGTCCCACCGGCCTGCCCAGGGCCATCTTGGACCAGTGCTTGAAGTCGAATTCGTCATGATGCCGGATGATCAGCCCGTCCTCGAACCTGAACAGGGCGTCGACCTCGTTGACAACCTGCCTGGCCGTCTTGCCGAAGGCGTAGCGGGCGGTCCAGTGCGCCGCACCGTCGTGGTCGCGTGCCGCGACGTCCCGGACGGTCACCTTGATGTCGCCGTCGCGGCCGAGCAGCATCCGCCACATGCCCATGACCCGGGCGCGGCCCTCCAGGTCCTGGAAGACGGGATCGCCGAACGTGACATCGGGGTGGTAGCACCGTTCCATGGCATCGGGATCACGGCGCGCGAAGGCGTCGTAGAAGCTCCGGATGAGCGCGGTGTTCTGGTCGTTCACGCGAGTCCCCCTGGTCGTCGATGTCCCGCTGGCCGAGTGTATTCGGAGGCGAAGTCGAGCAGAGTGGCGGCGCTGTCCCAGCAGACCGCCCGTAGCCAGTCATCGCCGAGATCGAGGCGTTCCAGGGCGTGGAGCTGGTGGGCGTATGGGTAGGGGATGGTCGGGAAGTCGCTGCCGAGCAGGACCTTGCCCGCCAGGCCGAGATCGCGCAGGCGTGGCCGGAGATGGGCGGGGAAGGGCATGCGGCGCTCGGAGAAGTCGGTGAAGGTCATCGTGGTGTCGAGCCGTACGTTGGCGAAGGTCTCGGCCATCGTGAAGAACTCCTCGTACTCCGGCATGCCGAGGTGCGCGACGACGACGGCCAGGCCGGGGTGCCGGGCGAGCACGCCGGCGATCGGCGCCGGGCCGGTGCAGCGGCCGGGGAGGGGGATCGAGCTGGCGTGGACGACGACGGGAACGCCCCTGTCCGCCAGCAGCCCCCACACGTCGTCGATCTCCTCAAGGCCGGGGTCGAAGTCGCCCACCTGCAGGTGGACCTTGAAGATGCGGGCTCCCCGGTCGAGTGCGTCCCGCACATAGTCGAGGACTCCAGGTTCGGGGTAGAAGGTGGCCGACGGGATGCATCCCGGAGTACGGCGGGCGAAGTCGAGCGTCCAGGCGTTGAGGTCGGCCGCCATGCCGGGCCGGTGCGCGTAGGCCAGGGCGGGGAACGCCCGCACACCGAGGTCTCCCAGCAAGGCGACCCGTTCCTCGGCGGGCGCCCGGTAGTGGATCGGCCACCCCGCTCCCATCAGCGGGCCGCCGTGCTCGAAGTGGTGCCAGACCCTGCGTTCCATGCGCTCGGGGAGGAAGTGAACGTGCACGTCGGCCAGGCCGGGCAGGCCCAGCCTCCGCCACCAGGCGGGGACCTCGGCGTCCGCCGGTTCCAGAATCATGCTCTGCACGCTCTGACTTTATCCTCAGTGCACCGGATGTCGTGGGACGCTTTACTCCGGCGCTGAAAGGAGAGGTGACCGTTGTCCGAGGTGTGGGTGACCTTGACCACGGCCCAGGAGGCTCCACCTCTCTGGGTCGTGCTGCTATCCGCGCTGACCGCCCTGGCCGTGGTCACGTGGTCCGCCTCGTGGCATGTCTCACGGGGCCTGGTCACGATCGCGCACGAGGGAGGGCACGCGCTGACGGCGCTGCTCACCCGGCGTACGCTTCAGGGTATCCGGCTGCACTCCGACACCTCGGGTGTCACCCTGACCCGGGGCAGGCCCACCGGGCCGGGGATGATCCTGACCGCCGCCGCCGGATATGTCGCACCGTCCCTGCTGGGGCTCGGCGGGGCGTGGCTGACCTCCTCCGGCTACGTCGCGATCCTGATCGCGCTGGTGATCGTGCTGCTCCTGTGCATGCTGGTGCTGATCCGCAACCTGTTCGGCGTGGTGAGCCTGCTGGCCACCGGCGGGGCGATAACCGCCTTCACCTGGTATGCCCCACCCGACATCGACGCCGTCCTCGCCTACCTCGCCGTCTGGTTCCTGCTGCTGGGCGGCGTGCGGCCGATCGTGGAACTGCAGCGGAAGCGGCGCCACGGCCGCGCCCCGGACTCCGACGCCGACCAGCTCGCCCGGCTGACCTTCCTGCCCGGCGGCTTCTGGGTGCTGCTGTTCCTGCTGGTGGCGGCGGTCTGCCTGGTCTACGGCGCCTACCTCCTGGTCCCGTTGCCGCCCGGCTTTCCCTGAGCGTCCGTTCCGAGTCGCGGTGTCCCCTGTGAAGGCGGGAGCCTCCGCGCCCGAGGTGGCTCCGGCCCCGCCCATTACGGCGGTCCCGGCCCGTGCCGTCGTTCTTCGAACCGCCTTGACCGCCGTGGAGTACTCTGTTTTTCATTGACAGTTAAACGATTTTTTAAGTTTATGGCCCTACGCCTCCCCCCGACGAGAGTAGGTCGATGCCGCCCGCACTACACATCTCCGTAGCGGTTATAGCGGCAATTATCCTGACATTGCTATGCGTTACCGTGGTCCTGCTCCTGCGGATCAGGCGGCTCCGCGCCGAAAAAGAGAGGGCTGTCGTCCAGGCGCACGAGGAGTTCGCCCGGGATGTGCACGACCTGGTGGGGCACTGGCTGTGGCTGGCCTCGATCAAGAGCGAGCTGGCCTACCGGCGGGCGGCCGGCGACGCGCGCCTGCGCGGGGATCTGGGTGAGGCGCTCCAGGCCGTACGGCATGCCGCGCACGCCGTCCGCAACGTCTCCACGATCCACCGGCAGGTGTCCCTGCAGGGCGAGAGCACGCGGGCACAGACCCTTCTCGCGGGCCTCGGAGCCGACTGCTCGGTCCGGGTGGACGCCACCGGCCTGCCCCGTGAGGTGAGCGCCACGCTGGGAGCCGTGGTCCGCGAGGGTGTCACGAACATGATGCGGCACAGCACGGTAAGAACCTGCGTGATCGAGCTGGACGCCCGTGGGGGCCCGCTGCGGCTGACCGTCACCAACGACGGCGCCCCCGGCCGGAACCCGCGGCCGGCGTCCGGCGACGGGCTGGGCAATCTCCGTGACCGCGTCGCCCGGGTCGGGGGCACGGTGCGTGTGATCACCGGTGAGGACGGCTGGTTCACTCTGATCGCCGAAGTGCCGCAAAAATTTTCCGAATAAATTTCACTTCCAACACAAAAGCGCAGGTAGCGCACATCTTCATGATTAGGCCTGTGAAGTTTGCATGTATGAGTAGTTGACTTTGTAACTAGTCATTTCTCGGGTTATCCGTAATTCTCTCTTCTGGAAGACAGCAGGGAGATTGCCGTGAATGACCAGTATGAGCTTTATTGCCTCGCGGACCGGCTCTTTTACGACACCCTTGACGGCCGCCGGGGCGACCACACCGACTTTCCGCTCGCCGTACGGGACGTCCCTGACGGCTGGGAGCACCAGGCGACCGACACCTGGATGCACTACGCGCCTCTGGCCACCCGGACGCCGCCGCAGGGTTGGAAGATCCACGTGTCGGCCTGCCTGGAGGACGCCGAGCGGGCCATGGAGGCCGTCTGGGACTACTGCGTGGCGCGGGACATCGCGTTCAAGTTCCTGCGCAACCGGCCGGTCATGACGATGCTGAACTCCAAGGCCGCGGCACGCGGGTCCAGCGGCAAGCTTGTGACGATCTACCCCCTGGACGAGGCACAGCTCGAGCTCACGCTGAAAGAACTCGACGAGCTGCTCCGGGGTGTCAAGGGGCCCTACATCCTCAGCGATCTCCGTTACGGCCAGGGGCCGCTCTTCGTCCGCTACGGCGGTTTCGTGGCGCGACGGTGCCTGAGTGAGAACGGCGAACGGGTGCTGGCCATCGAGGACGCCGACGGGCGGCTGGTGCCCGACGTGCGCGAGCCCGCCTTCAGCCTGCCCTCCTGGGTGACGCTGCCCGAGTTCCTGGAGCCCCACCTGGCGGCCCGCAACGCGGTGACGACCAACGACCTGCCGTACACGATCGAGAGCGTCATCCAGTTCTCCAACGGCGGAGGCGTGTATCTCGGGCGGAACCTCGGCACCGGCGAGCGGGTCGTGCTGAAGGAGGCGCGCCCGTACGCCGGGCTCGACGCCGCCGACCGCGACGCCGTGACCCGGCTGGCGCACGAACGGGACATGCTGGAGCGCCTGGCCGGGCTGGACGCGGTGCCGGCCCTGGTCGACTACTTCACGCTCGGCGACCACCACTTCCTGGTCCAGGAGTTCGTCGACGGCAATCCGCTGCAGCGGCTCCTCGTGCAGAGGTATCCCCTGACCCGGGCGACCTGTGACCGGGAGACCATCGCCGAATACACCTCGTGGGTGCTCGACGTGCTGCCCAAGGTCCGGCAGGCGGTCGAGTCCCTGCACGGGCGGGGCGTGGTCTTCGGCGACCTGCACCCCAACAACATCCTCCTCACCGCAGAAGGCCGCCTGGTCCTGATCGACTACGAGGTCGCCACCCTCGCCGAGGACCGCGGCCGAGCCGCCCTGGCGCACCCGGCATTCGGCCCGCCACCCGACCGGCAGGGTGTCGAGATCGACGTCTACGCCCTCGCCTGCCTCTGCCTTGGACTGTTCGCCCCCCAGCTCACGATCATGCTGCCGCTCGACCGGGCCAAGGTGGTCCAGCTCGCCGCGCTCGTCACGGAGACCTTCCCCGTGCCACCCGAGGTGGTCGAGGAGGCCGTCCGGACCATCACGGGCCCCGCGCCCATGACGGTCCGGCCGATCCCCAGACCCGGCCTTGACCCGTGGCCCCAGGTCAAGGCGGCGATGGGCCAGGCGATCATGGCGAGCGCCACCCTGGATCGGGAGGACAGGCTCTTCCCCGGTGACGTGGCCCAGTTCCAGCCCGGCGGGGGGATCAACCTGGCGTACGGCGCGGCAGGTGTGCTCTACGCGCTGGAACGGTCCGGGATGCGCCGCTTGCCCGAGCACGAGGACTGGCTGCGCAGGAAGGCGCTGGCTCCCGACCCGGGAACGGGCATCGGGTTCTACGACGGACTCCACGGTGTGGCCTATGTCCTGGACCTGCTCGGACACCGTCAGGACGCGCTCGACACGGTGGAGCTGTGCCTGCGGGAGAAGGGGGACGCCCTCCAGCTCGGCCTGTTCGGCGGGCTCGCGGGGATCGGGTTGAACCTGCTCCACCTGGGCGTGACGGCCCACGAGCGAGCCCTCATCGATCTGGCGTTCCAGATCGTCGACATCTGCGCGGACCGGCTCGGCGGCCCCGAGGATGTGCCCGAGACCAGCGGCGGCGCCGATCCCCGCGCGGGACTGATGTACGGTTCGTCCGGCCCCGCTCTGCTCTTCCTGCGCGCCTACGAGCGGACCGGCGACACCTCACTGCTCGACCGGGCGGCCGTGGCGCTCCGGCAGGACCTGCGGCGCTGCGTCTCCAGCGAGGACGGCACACTCCAGGTCAGCCAGGGCTGGCGCACCCTCCCCTACCTGGACGAGGGCTCGGTGGGCATCGGCCTGGTCCTCGCCCGCTACCTGGCCCACCGTGACAACGAGGACTTCCGCGCCGCGCTCGGTGGCCTCCGGCTCGTCACGCAGGGCCGCTACTTCGTCCAGCCGGGGCTGTTCACCGGCCGGAGCGGCATGATCGCGGCCCTCGCCGCGGGCCTGGGGCCGGCACCGCACGACCCCGACATCGACTTGGCCGAGCAGATCCACGGGCTGGGCTGGCACGCGCTGCCCTACGGCGACGGGCTGGCATTCCCCGGCGACCAGCTGCTCAGGCTCTCCATGGACTTCGCGACCGGCACGGCCGGAGTCCTGTTCGCGATGAGCACCGCGCTGCACGACCGGCCGGTGTTCCTCCCCTTTACCGAGCCGCCCGGCGGCACAGGCGCCCTGACCGTGGCATTGCCTGTGCATGGATCCGCCGAGCGTCTCCGCTCCCACGAGCTACTGAAGGAGGTGTAACTACATGGTACTTCTCGACCTCCAGTCCTTGGAAGCCCCCACCGGCGGCGGTGGCGGCGGTGGCGGCAGCACGCTGACCGTTCTGGGCTGTCAGTCCTACAAGCCGAGCAACCTGAGCCTGCTGCTCTGCCACTAGTCCCTCTCCGAACGTCTTTCCAAGAAGTGAGGCAATCCCATGGTTCTTCTCGACCTCCAGACCCTGGAGACCCCCGGCGGCCACGGCGGCGGCGGCGGTGGCGGCAGCACCCTGACGGTCCTGGGCTGTCAGTCCTACCAGCCCAGCAACCTGAGCCTGCTGCTCTGCCACTAGTGAACTGAGTGCCCGGGACGGCCAGCGACGGCGGCCGTCCCGGGCACAGCCCTTTCAGCGAAGGAGGACCGACAGGTGCGGACGGCAGATCGGCTGGTGGCCCGGACCGTACGGCGCGGCGGCCCCTGGCTGGGTGTCCTCGCCGTCACCTGCGTCCTCGGCGCGTTCGCCGAACTGGCGCTCCCGCTCGTGCTGGGCAGGACGGTCGACACCCTCGTCGCGGCCGATCCGGCGAGCACAACCTGGCTGGGCGCCTGTGTCGCGATCGTGATCGTGACGGTGCTCTGCGACACGCTCGGCGTCTGGGGCGCCGGAGCGAGCAGCGCCCAGGTCTCGGCATGGCTCCGCCACCGGACCCTGCGGCACGTTCTCGGGGTCGGTCCCGCGATGACCCGCCGGTTCCCCGAAGGCGACCTGGTCACCCGGATAGGTGTGAACGCCGAGGAGGCGGGACGCGCGCCGGAGGCGGTCGTCACCGGGACGGCGCTGCTCATCCCCACGGTGGGCAGCCTCGTGGCGCTCACCCTCATCGACTTCCGGCTGACCCTGACCCTGGTCGCGGGCCTCGCCCTCATCGCGCTCGTGCTCCGGGCCTTCTTCCACGTGAGCACCTCCATCGCCGGTGACTACCAGGAGGCGCAGAGCGACATCGCCGCCCGCCTGGTCGACGCCCTGGCGGGGGCCCGGACGATCGCCGCGGCGGGCACCGCCGCCCAGGAGAGGTCCCGGGTGCTGACCGCACTCCCCCGGCTCCGCACACACGCCATGGACATGTGGCGGGCCAACGCCCGAGCCGGCGTCCAGGCCGGTGTCGTGGTGCCGCTGCTGGAGGTGGCCGTGCTGGGCGTGGGCGGACTACGCCTGGCAGGCGGTGACCTCACGGTCGGCGAGCTGTACTCCGCCGCCCGTTACGTCGTGCTCGGAGCCGGCCTCGGAGCCGCGCTGAGCCACATCAACCGCCTGGCGCGGGCCCGCGCGGCCGCCGGCCGGGTGGTCGAACTACTCGTCGAGAGACCGAGGACGTACGGTGGACGCCCCCTGCCCACCGGCCCCGGCACCCTGGAACTGCGTGGCGTCACCGCCGACGGCCTGGGTGGCACCGGCGGTGTCGACCTCGTCGTCCCCGGGGGATGCTCGGTAGCCGTGGTCGGCCGGTCCGGCGCCGGCAAGTCACTGCTCGCCGCCCTCGCCGGCCGTCTGACCGACCCCCTCAGCGGGACGGTCACCCTTGACGGCGTGCCCCTGCCCGGCCTCTCCCCGCGGGCACTGCGCCAGGCCGTCGGCTACGCCTTCGAACGCCCCGTCCTGATCGGCGACACCATCGGCGACGTCATCGGCCTCGGCCTCGACGCCCCCGGCCCGGAGACCGTGCGCGCGGCCGCCCGCGCGGCGTGCGCCGACACCTTCGTCCGGCGGCTGCCGTTGGGATACGACACCCCGGTCGAGGACGCCCCGATGTCCGGTGGGGAGAGGCAGCGGATCGGCCTGGCCCGCGCCTTCGCGCACGGGCAACGCCTGCTCGTCCTGGACGACGCCACCTCCAGCCTGGACACCGTCACCGAGCGCCAGGTCAGCAGGGCGCTCGCCGGTGAGCTGCGCGGCCGTACCCGCCTGATCGTGGCCCACCGGGTCGCGACCGCGGCGGCGGCCGACCGGGTGGTCTGGCTGGACCGCGGCCGGGTGCGCGCCTACGACACCCACCGCACGCTGTGGGACGATCCCGACTACCGGGCGGTCTTCACGGTGGACGCCCCGTGAACCGCCCCCCGGTCCCGCCGGCGGGTCCCGTGAACCGCCCGATCCGCCGGGCTCTCCGGCGCGCTCCGCGGCCACTGCTGCGGCTCGGCGTCTGGTCCGTCGCGGAGACCGCGCCCTCTCTCGTCGTCGGCGTCGCCATCGCGCGGGCGATCGACGAGGGTTTCGCCGCCGGCCGGCCGGGCACCGGCTTCGCCTGGCTGGCCGTACTCGGCGGTGCCTGGCTGGTGGCCGCCGCCGGTGCGCGGCAGGTCGTGCTGGCCGTCGCCTCGATCGTGGAGCCGTTCCGGGAGGAACTGCTCGGCCATGTCGTCGAGAGCACGCTGGAGCGGTCGGCCGTGGCCGGGCAGGGGCCGGACACCGCTGCCGTGGCCCGGTCGAACCTGCAGGTCGAGCTGGCCCGCGACGCGTTCGCCTCGGTCATCACGGTCGTCAGGTCCTTCGCCTTCACCGTGGTGAGCGTGGTGCTCGGCCTGACGACGCTGATCCCCCAGGTGCTCGTGCTGGTGCTGCCGCCGTTCGTCGTGGGCCTCGGCCTCTTCCTGCTCTCGCTCCCGGCCATGGCCCGGCGGCAACGGGCGTTCCTCCTCGCCGACGAGCGCACCGCCGAGTCGGTCACCGCCATGACCGGCGGGCTGCGCGACATCGCCGCCTGCGTGGCGCACGACCGAGTGGCCGACCGGGTCGGCCTGCGGGTGGCGGAGCAGGCCGGGGCGGGACGGTCACTGGCCCGGGTGACCGCGGTGCGCACGCTGTCACTGGCGGTGGGCGGCTGGCTGCCGGTCCTGCTCGTGCTGGCCGGCACCCCCTGGCTGCTGGGGCAGGGGGCCGGAGCCGGGGTGATCCTCGGCGCCCTGGCCTACATCACGCAGTCGCTGGCCCCCGCGCTCGGCAACCTCGTGGAAGGGCTGGGCATCAGCGGGGTACGGCTGCGCGTGTCGCTCGGCCGCATCCTGGGTGCGGACGACCCCGTCCGCACGGTGGTCGGGCGGGACACGGCCCGGGACGCGGAGGTCCTGCTGAACGGCGTGACGTTCGCCTACGGGCCGCACGCGGAGCCGGTGATCGCCGACCTTGACCTCCGCCTCCCCGAGGGGGAGCACATCGCCGTGGTGGGCCCCAGCGGGATCGGCAAGTCCACCCTGGCCGCGCTCGTCACCGGCGTGCTCCGGCCGGACGAGGGACAGGTCCTGGTCGGCGGCGTCCGGGCCGACCGGCTCGACCCGGCCCATCGGGTGCTCATCCCCCAGGAGGCCTACGTCTTCAGAGGCTCGCTCCTGGAGAACCTGACCTACCTGGCCCAGGCGTCCCAGGACGCCGTGGACGACGCCGTGACGGCGATCGGGCTGACCGCGGTGGTGGCACGGCTGGGCGGTTACTCCGCCGAGATCGACTCCGGCATGCTGTCGCCGGGCGAACGCCAGCTCGTCGCACTGACCCGCGCCTACCTGACCCCCGCCCGCCTGGTGATCCTCGACGAGGCGACGTGCCATCTGGACCCGGCGGCCGAGGCACGGGCGGAGGAGGCGTTCGCCCGCCGCGAGGGGACCCTGCTCGTCATCGCCCACCGGCTGACCTCGGCGCTGCGCGCCCGGCGGATCCTCGTCATGGACGGCACGAGCGTCCGGTCGGGAACGCACGAGGAGATGCTCGCCGCGTCGCCGCTCTACGCCGACCTGGTCGGCCACTGGAATCCTTCGACCACCCAGGAGCTGGTGCCGTGATCTACCCCCCCGCCGAGCGGCAGCCGATCGTCGACCGTCTTCACGGCCATGCCGTACCCGATCCCTACCGGTGGCTGGAGGACCCGGCGAGCGCCGCGACGGGGAGCTGGCTGGCCGCCCAGGACGGGCTGTGGCGTGACCACGCCGACGCACTCGCCGGGCGCGGCGGCTGGCACGCCCGGGTGGCGGAGCTCACCGGCGCCGGGACGGTCGGCCCGCCGGTCTGGCGTGGGGAGCGCCGGTTCTTCCTGCGCTGCGTGGCGGGGCAGGAGCACGGGGTGCTCTACACCGCCGGTCCGGGACGGGGCGAGGAGGCACTGCTCGACCCGGTGGAGCTCGACCCCAGCGGCCTGACCACGCTGGACCAGTGGCACCCCGCCCCGGACGGCCGGCTGCTGGCCTACCAGCTGTCCAGGAGCGGTGACGAGCGCTCGGAGCTGTACGTCATGGACGTCGGCACCCGGCAGGTCGTCGACGGCCCCATCGACCGCTGCCGTCACGCGCCGGTGGCGTGGCTCCCGGACGGGAAGGCGTTCTTCTACGTCCGCTCCCGGCAGGTCCGCCTGCACCGGCTCGGCACCCCTGCCGAGGAGGACGGGGTGATCTGCGCGGCCGACCGGTCCTACGGTCTGGGGATCAGCCACGACGGCCGCTGGCTGACGGTGTCGGCGGCGGCCGACGGCGGCAACGACCTCTGGCTGGCCGACCTGTCGGTCTCGTCTCCGGAGCGTCCCGCGCTCCGGGTGGTCCAGGAGGGGACGGGCGCGGTGACGGCGCCCGCCGTCGGCCGTGACGGTCGCCTGTATCTCCTCACCACGCTGGGCGCGCCCCGGGGCCGCCTGTGCGTCGCCGACCCCGAGCACCCCGAGCCGGAGCACTGGCTCGACCTGGTCGGCCCGGATCCGGAAGCGGTGATCGGCGACTTCGCGATCCTCGACGACGCGGTCCTACTGGTCGGCTGGACCCGGCATGCGATCAGCGAGATCAGTGTCCACGACCTGGCAGGCGGCGAGCGGCGCGGCCGGGTGCCGCTGCCCGGCCTCGGCTCGGCCGGACGGCTGTCCACCCGGCCCGGAGGGGGTCACGAGGTCTGGTTCACCTACACCGACAGCGTCACCCCGGGAGGCGTGCACCGCTACGACGCGCGCACGGGCGAGACCTCGCTCTGGACCGCCGCGCCCGGCGCCGTCGAGGTGCCGGAGCTCTCGTCCCGTCAGCTCGTCTACGCGTCGGCGGACGGCACCCCGGTCCGGATGGTCGTGCTGGCGCGGCCGGGGACCGGACCCCGGCCGACGATCCTGTACGGCTACGGCGGGTTCGGGCTCTCGCTCACCCCCGCCTACTCCAGCTATGTCCTGCCCTGGGTGGAGGCCGGAGGCGTCTTCGTGCTGGCCCAGCTGCGCGGCGGCGGCGAGGAGGGTGAGCAGTGGCACCGCGCCGGGATGCTCGACCGCAAACAGAACGTGTTCGACGACTTCGTGGCGGCGGCCGAACGGCTCATCGCCGACGGCGTGACCACCGCCGCGCAGCTGGGCGCCTGCGGCGAGTCGAACGGCGGGCTGCTGGTCGGCGCCGCGGTGACGCAGCGGCCCGATCTGTTCGCCGCCGCGGTCTGCTCGGCTCCGCTGCTCGACATGGTCCGCTACGAACACTCCGGCCTCGGCCCCTCCTGGCGGTCGGAGTACGGCTCGGCCTCCGACCCCGAGCAGCTGGGCTGGCTGCTGGGCTACTCCCCCTACCACCGGGTCAGGGACGGGGTGGACTATCCCGCGACGCTGCTGACCTCGTTCGGCGGCGACTCCCGGGTGGACCCCCTGCACGCCCGCAAGATGTGCGCGGCCCTGCAACACGCGACGTCGGGAGCCCGGCCGGTCCTGCTGCGCCATGAGAGCGGCGTCGGGCACGGGTCCCGGGCGGTCAGCCGGTCGGTCGGTCTGGCGGCCGACATGCTCGCCTTCCTCGCCGCGCACACCGGTCTGCAGGGGCCATGTTGACGTCCCGGTAGCGGATCAACCCGATCTCTCGCGCGTCGTCCGGCCAGAGCCAACCGGCCTCCCGGGCGATGGTGACCGCCTCCACCCGCGTCCGGGCGCCGATCTTGGCGAGGATCCGCGAGAGGTAGTTGCGGACCGTTCCACCGGACAGGAAGAGCCGGTCGGCGATCTCGCTGACCGGCGCCCCCTCCGCCGCGATCTTGAGGACCTCCAGCTCACGGGTGGTGAGGGGATTCTGCCTGGCGTTGAGAGCGGCGACGGCGAGCTCGGGGTCAATGACCCGCTCTCCCGCGGCCACCCGGCGCAGGCACCCGGCCAGCTGCTCCGCCGGGATGTCCTTGACGACGAATCCGCGCGCCCCGGCGTCCAGTGCCCGCCGCAGCGCCGCCGGGGTCGCCAACGCCGTCAGGATGACCGCCTTGCACGCGGGAAGCCTGCGGTACAGCTCCGCCGTGGCGGCCAGGCCGTCGGTGCCGGGCAGGCCGATGTCGATGAGCGCGATGTCGGGCCTGCAGGCGAGGCACGCGGGCACCACGTCGTCACCGTGGCCGACCTCCTCGACCACCTTGATGTCGTGCTCGGCGGAGAGCAGGGCGACCATGGCTCCACGGACGAGATGCATGTCCTCGGCGATCAGGACGCTTATCACGAGTCGTTTCTCCTGTTCTACGACATGCTCACAGCCCTGGCCCTCGGTGCTGCCCACGGGGGCACTTCGCCACCGGAGGAAGCCATCCCGTTACCCGGAGCATCCAGCCGACTACCCTCCCATAAGCGAGTTAAGCATCCAAGCCGCCAGAACCGGAAGTACACGGCATCCTCGACCGTATTGCCCCGAGCATCCGGCTCGCTGATGATGAGGGTCATGTCCGCCGCGCCGGAATGCGAGGGCCTGGTGCTCTACAACCCGTTCGATTACGCGCTGCAGGAGAACCCCTACCCCATCTATGCGCGGCTCCGGGACGAGGCGCCGCTGTACCGCAACGACGAGCTGGACTTCTGGGCGCTGTCACGACATGCCGACGTCAACGCCGCCTTCCGTGATCCGGCCCTGTTCTCCAGCGCCCACGGCGTCACCCTGGAGATGTGGGACGCCGCCGCGGCCGACCTGGTGGGGTTCCTCGCGATGGACCCTCCCCGCCACACCCGGATGCGGGCGCTGGTGTCCCGTGGCTTCACACCCGCCCGGGTGGCCGGCCTGGAGCCCGCCGTACGCGCAGTCACCCGCGAGCACCTCATGCCGGCGCTGGAGGCGGGGACGTTCGACTTCGCCGGGGTGGTGTCGGCGATCCCGGTGTACGTCGTCTCCGAGTTGCTCGGCGTCCCGAGGGCGGACCGGGCGGAGATGCTGCGCCTGTCGGAGATCCTCATCACCCGCCACGACGGCGACGCCGGGATACCGCAGTCGTTCTGGGACGCCGGCCTCGCGCTGACCGCCCGCTACCGGGAGCTGATCGCCGAGCGCCGGGCCCGGCCTCGGGACGACCTCATCAGCGCGCTCGTCCTGGCCGAGATCGACGGGGACCGGCTCGGCGACGAGGAGATCGTCGCGGTGCTGTCGCTGATCGGCGTCGCGGGCAACGAGTCGGTGACCAAGCTGGCGGCGAACGCCTGGTATCAGGCCTGGCTCCACCCGGGTCAGCGCGCGATCGCGTGGGCGGGGGCGGTCACGGCGTGGGTGGAGGAGACGCTCCGCTACGACGGGTCCGCGCAGATGGTCGCCCGCCGGCTCACCCGCGACACCGTTCTGCACGGCACGGAGGTCCCGGCGGGCGCCCGCGTGGTGCTGCTCGGCGCCTCCGCCAACCGCGACCCGCGTGTCTTCCCGCACGCCGACCGCTACGACCTGACCCGCGACACCGGCCAGGCTCTCGCGTTCGGATCCGGCCCGCACTTCTGCCTCGGCGCGGCCCTGGCCCGCCTCCAGCTCAGGGTCATGCTGGAGGAGCTCGTCGCCGCGGTGGACGGCTACGACATCGACGAGAAGGGCATCGAGCTCGTGCACTCGCCGAACCTGCGTGGTTTCCGCGCGCTGCCCACCGAGGTCACGCTCAGATAGGGAGCCGGCCGACTCCGCCGTACAGCCCCGTGGGGGTGGGATCGGCGTCGGGGTCGGTGGGCCGCCACAGCGCCAGGTCCACCATGCCCGGCTCCACCAACTCGAACCCGGCGAACAGGCCGGCGATCTCGGCGCGGGTGCGCACGTAGGCCTGCGACGCCTTCCGTATCTGCTCCTTGCGGTCCTCCCACCCTTCCACTCCGCCGTGGGAGATCGCCAGGAAGCTCCCCGTGGGGAGGGCGTCCCGGAACGTGCCGACGATCCGGGCGGGGTCGTCGGCGTCGGAGACGAAATGCAGCAGTGCCACCATCAGCAGGCCGACCGGCTGGGACCAGTCGATGAAATCCCTCACCACCGGCTCCTCCAGGATCTCCTGCGGCCTGGTGGCGTCGCCGCCGACGACGCGCACCATGTCGGAGCGGGCCATGAGCGCACGGGCGTGCGCGAGCACGATCTCGTCGTGGTCGACGTACACGACGCGGGTGTCGGGCGCGACCGCATGGGCGATCTCATGAACGTTGCCGCTGGCCGGAAGTCCCGCTCCGATGTCGAGGAACTGGCGGACGCCCTGGTCCACGAGATGTCTCACCACCCTGCCGAGGAACCGGCGGTTCTCCACGAACGACCTGCGGCTGTCCGGATTGAGCTCCAGGATGCGCCGCGCGGCCTCCCGGTCGGCGGGAAAGTTCTCCTTCCCCCCGATCATCCAGTCGTAGACGCGGGCCGGGTGGGGTCTGGCGGTGTCGAAGTCCACGGGTGATCACCTTCACTTTCGGGGGGTGCGCGCCACTGTAATCCTCCGTACGACCGCACCCCGTTCACCTCGGTCGACGGAGCCCGTCGCGCACCTCGGTGAGCACGTCGACCGTCTCGTCCGGTCTGCACGCGGCCACCGTCAGCCTGGCGAACGCCTCGTGGTAGCCGTCCGCGTCCGTACCGTCCAGCACGAAGTCGTTGTCGAACTGATGGACCGAGACCACCGGGTCCCCATCGGGGAAGCGGAACATCGTGAACGGAGCCGACCGGGGCAGGTAGGACGACGTCAGCCTCGTCACCTGCAACGTGACGTGCGGCTGCTTCGACATGTCGATCAGGTGGCTCAGCTGGTCCGCCTGCGCCCGGGCGCCGGCGATGCACCGCATCAGGGCCGCCTCGTCGACGACCGCCCACAGCGTCGGGCCGTCCGGGGCGGCGAGCGCGTCCTGCCGGCGCATCGTCGTCTCCACCGCCCCTTCGACCAGCTCCGGTGACGGCGGGGGGTTCTGGGACACGCGGACCGCGGCCGCCGCGTACTCGGCGGTCTGCAGCAACGGGGGGACGAACTGGAGCTGGTAGGTGCGGACCAGCTCCGCGCGCTGTTCCAGGCCGAACGTCGCCGACACCCACAGCGGGATGGCGGGCGTGTCCCACCAGCCCGGCTCGCGCTCGCCGCTGGCGATCGACAGGACCGCCTCTCTCTGGAAGCGGGCGGTCACGCCGTAGAGGGTGAGCAGCGCTTCGACGTCGTCGAGTGGGGTCTCGGTCTCAACGGCGCCGTTCTCCACGGACGTGACCACCCGCTCGTCGACGTCGACCATGTCCCCGGCCTGCGCCGGAGACAGCCCGCGCGCCTCCCTCAGGAGCCGCAGCCGCCCGCCCAGAACAACGCGCTGGCCGGCGTCGAGCTTTCCGGCGAGACGCGGCGGGCTCTCCTCTGTGTCAGGGAGAACCGTGGCGCCGTCGCCGGAAGAGAAAGGGCTAGGGATGTCATCCCCCACAAGCCATCCCACAGGCACCCGGAGCAGCACAGCGAGTGCTGTGAGCTGCTCCAGGGTCGGATTGGTCCGCTGGCCCTTGCTCAGCTGGTGGATGTAGACGTGAGTGGTCTGCACTCCCGCGTCGGTGACGGCCCTCGCTGCCCTGCGCGTGGAGTAGCCGCGATGACGCAGCGTCTCCGCCAGCCGGTCGGCGAGACTCGCCACGCATACCTCCTGTCCGGCAATGGTCATGTACGTGACGCGAGAAGCTCAGAATACGCGCGTTAACTGATAGTTAACAGCCCTAATCCCACCCCGTGGACGCCGAAATCACGGACGATCAAGTTCTCCTCCCCGGGGGAGTCCACGCACCGTCAGGAGGCGCGGGGCGTCATCGCGGGAAACGGGCGACGGCATCCGGGACCGGCTCGTCCCGGCGTCCGGGCGAGGATTGTCGGGCGCAAGCCTTACGGTAGGGCGCGTGCCAGAGACCAACCACGAGATCACCCTCGACTCGGCCCTCACCGAGGAGGCCGTGCTCGCGACCTACCGCCGGATGTTCGCCGCGCTCGCGCGCGACAGCGGCGCGGTGGTGGACGAGCCCGCGCTGGTCGACATCGCCGAAACGCTCTTCGCGGCGTTCGCCGAGGCCGGCGAGGAGTGGCTGACCCACGAGCAGATGCGTCACGTCTGCCGCGCCTACCCACTGGACCAGTTCGAGAACCGGCTGCGGGTGCTCAAGGGCCTCGGCGCGATCCGCGAGGTGTTCCCCAAGCCCAACCAGCTCCGTTACCGCGCGTCGTTCACCAGCGTGGTGGGGCTGATGTTCATCCGGCGGATGATGGACGACGGCGGCCAGTCGGAGATGCACCGGCTGCTCGCGCTTGAGGACCTCAACGTCGCCGACCCCCGCACGACCATGGAGGAGGCGCGCCTCAGCGCGCAGAACCTGTCGCGGGCGTTCCGGCTCTGGGCGCTGGAGCTGATCACGCTGACCGGCGGCACCATCGAGGAGCTGCGCGAGCAGGCTCCCAAGCTCTGGGGCACCGAGGAGATCGCCCGCAGGGCGCAGAGCCTGCACGGCACGATCCTCACCCGATGGCCGGATCTGGACCGCACCTGCACCGAACTGCGCGCCGCCATCTACTCCTACAGCGACGCCTCCCGCCGCGCCGCCGGGCGCCTGGCCGACTCCGCCGGCACCACCAGAAACCTGACCCTGCTGCCGGCGGAGACCTGGCGCACCTTCGCGCAGACCGCCACCAAGGAGCGCCTGGCCGCCGTGCTCGACGGCTCCGTCTTCGACGCCCCCGCCCCCTGGCACGACCCGGCGTCGATCGTCCGGGCGGTGGACGAGAGCCCCCGCCCTGCGCCCGCCCAGCCCACTCCCCCGCGCTCGGCGCTACCCGATCCCGGGCCCGCCGACTCCTACGACCCGGGCGGCGAAGGGCTCGGCCACCTGACCTCCGTCGCCGAGGCCGCACTCGCCGGGCGCACCGCCGCCCGCCTGGAAGAGCTGCTCACCGCCGACGGCGAGTGGGTCTCGGCCCGCCGCCTGCTGGCCGATCTCGTCTCGGCCGACCTGCGCCCCGAGTCCCCCTACCGCCTGCGCTGGTCGGACTCCCTCACCGCCACCCCCGACGCCGAACCGGCCTGGCTGTCACACGGCCACCTGGAGAGGACGGCGCAATGACGCCCGAGGCGGCACACGCACGTGCCAGGGCGACCGGCCCCCTCCCCCTCGGCGCGGGTGAGCCCGCGCCGAGGGGCATGATGCGGCTCGCCCACGGCGACGGAACGGGTCTGGCACTGCCGGTGTGGCCGGACGGGGCCACACCCGCGCTCCTGGAGGAATACCAGGTCGCACCGGTGAACGTGGAACGGTCCGGGGAGACCCGGCGCGTGCTGGCGGCGGCGCTGAAATGCTGCTGGACCGACCTGACGGCCGACCCGTGGCCGGGGACACCCGCGCCGGTGGAGGACGTCCTGTCGGCCTACCGGGCGCTGATCGGCCGCGGCGACGACCTCATGCGCAGCTGGGCGGTCGGGGCGCTGCGCCGCCTGCACGACTCGGCCTGGCTGGAGGTCGGCGACGGTCTCGTACGGCTCGGCCCCCGCTGCGCCTGCTGGCCCCCCGCCTCCCACGCCCAGCTCAGGGAGCTGGTGCGCCGCCTGCCCGCCGGCGGGGAGGACTCCCCCGGGCTGGACGTGCTCCCGGCGGCCGAGCACGTCTCGGATGAGGCGGCCGCGAGCGTCGCCGTCCCGGAAAGCGTGGACGAGGATCTGCTCGGCCCGTTCGACGAGCGGCGCAGGGCCGAGATCGTGGCGGCGTTCATGGCGGTGGAACACGCCGCCGAGCCGGTTCACGAGGCCCGGTTCACCGCGCTGCGCGATCCGGTGCTCCGCCGTACCCTCGCGGAGATGCTGCAGCGCCGCGGCCGGGTGCTGGTCCAGGACCGTGAGATGTGGACCTCCGGCTACGCCCCCGACGTGGCCGCCGAGACGGGCACGACGCTGGGTGAGGCCGAGCGGGCGGTGCTGGTGCTGGTGCTGGTCCACTCGGTGGCGATCCCCAGGGCTGAGGGACTGCTGCCGGCCGACAGCTGGCTGTCGCCGTTCCCCGCCCAGCTGGAGGAGCTGCGGCGGCACACCAGGCTCCCGATCGGAGAGCTGGAGGCCGCGCTGCGGACTCTGCGCCACGCGGGCCTGGTGACCCAGGTCAAGGCAGGAGAGGAGTCCGGGGGATACACCCCCGGCCCGCAGTTCCACCGGCTGACCCCACAGGCCAGACGCCGCCTGCAGGAAGAGCTGATCCTCGCCGCGGGTCCGCACACCCCGCTGGCCGCGGCTGTGAGAGCGAACCGTCGATAACCGATGAAAGGAAACACAGGGGTGACCGGAGAGCCGGGTCAGACGGGGAAGAGCCCGCGGAGGGGCGGGCCGGGCGCGCCCCGGGGAGCCGGGAGCGCGGAGCGGGCATCGGGGAGCCAGGCGAGCCTGGTGCCGGTGGAGGCGCAGACCGCGGCCCCCACGGAGAACGTGGTCGGCGACCGCGTGCTGATCGCCGTTCAGGCGGTCAACATCTCCCGGCTGTCGACCCACCCGGTGCCGACCGTTCCGGGCACGCTGATCGTGGTCGCCGGCGCGGGCCCGAAGGACTCCAACGGCGCGGGCAAGTCCTCGTTCATCGCGATGATCACCGCGTTGCTCGGCGACGAGCAGTGGCGTTTCGCCTCCGGCGCCAAGTCGGTGTCCGAGCTGCTGTTCAACGCCGAGCTCGCCGCGGGGGGCGGCAGCCGGTCGTGGGCCAGCGCCGATCACGGTTACATCGTCGGCGTCTTCGCCGGAGCCGACTCCATGGACGACGCGGTGACCGTGTGGCTGCGGGTCAATCAGGAGGCGCCGCACCTGGAGATCAGGTGGGTTCCGGGCGTGCGCGTCGCGGCGGCCCCCTCGGAGGCGGAGCGGGTGGCGCGGGCCGACGAGGTCTGGGCGACGCTGCCGCGCTCGGCGGGACGCCGGGACGTGGTGGCGCGGGACCTGACCAGGTTCCTGTACGGCGACCGGGTCAGATGCGTGTCGTTCCTGTCCACCTCGGTGCGGAGCAAGGTCGCCACGAACCTGCTGTCCCAGCCGCTCAACGAGATATCCCCCGAGCGGGTCTTCGAGGCGATCGCCGCGCTGACCGGGCTGGACGCCGAGCTCGACCAGGAGCGGGAGGCCCGGCGCGACGAGCACGTCAAGCGCGTGCGGGCGGCGCGGGCGATGGAGCTGCTCAAGGAGTTCGAGGACGAGTCGCAGACGCTGCTCTCCGCCTTCGACCGGCGCGACCGGGCCCGGGTCCGCCTGGCGGACGCGCTGCGCTGCTGGCGCGGGCGGCTGGCGCGCAGGCTCGCCGACGCGGCCCGGCGAGACGAGGCGCTCGCCGCCGAGGCGGAACGGCTGCGCGCGGCGGGTGAGCGTGCCTCGGAGGCGATCGACGTGGTCAGGGCGGAGACGGCCACGCTCAAGGACGACACGCTGGAGCGCGCCCTGGCCGAGGCCCGTAAGGAGCTGACCACCCTGCAGTCCCGCGCGGCCAAGCTGGACGCCGACCGGGCCGTGGCGGAGAACTCGGTGGACGAGCTACGCGGCCGGATCCCCGGGCTGGAGGAGCGGCGGCGGCTGGCCGACGGCCGCGACGTGAAGACCGCCGATGCCGAGCTGAGCCAGGCCAGGCTCCGGCTCAACGAGGCGCTGAAGGCACTGGGCGTGGCCGACCGGGAGGTCGAGGGCGCCAGGGCCGCACTGGACGATGCCGAGGGCGGCCCCGCGGCGGCCCAGCTCAACGCGCTCGCCGACGCCGGTGTCGGGGCGACCGGTCTGCTCGACGCGCTCGACGTCGCCGAGCACGCGCGCGATGACGACGCCGCGTCCGGGCGCGCGGGACAGGCGACGACGGTCCTGGGCGCCCGTGGATGGCCGAGGGAGCACGCGGTGATCGTGGACGCGGCCGACCTCCCGGCCGCCGCGCGGGCGTTGGGCGCGCTGCCCGGATCAGTCCTGGTCAGCGCGGCGGGGGTCACCGTCGTCGGCTCCTTCGAGGCGGTGGCCACCGGAAGGGAGGCCCGGATCAAGGCCGCCGAGCAGCGGCTGCACCGGGCCCGTGACGTGCAGGAGACGGCCGCCGGAGCCGTGCGGGCCGCCGAGGACGGGGTGGCCGAGGCCGGCCGGCGGCTGGATGGTGCCAGGGCGGCCGTACAGCTCGAGGACATCGAGCGGCGCACGGCCGAACGGCGGAGCGTTCTCGCCGGGCTGGTCGAGGCCCTGGCCGAGATCGGGCCGAAGGTGGGCGAGGCCGAGCGCCGGACGGGCACGCTGGACTTCCGCACCCGGACGAGGAACATGGAGGTCGAGCGGCTGGAGGGCCGCCGGGCCCGGCACGAGGCCGACCGGGACCAGGCCAGGGACCAGGCGGCCAAGGTCGCGGCCGACCGGGACGCCCTCGGGCTGGACGCGCTGGCCGGGGAATGGGGCGGCACGGTCGAGGGGGCCCGCGAGTGGCTGGAGACGCTCAGTGAGCAGGAGCGTCCGCTGACGGCCGAGGAGTGGTGGCGGGCCGCGGAACGCCGTCTCGACGAGGCGCTGCGCGACACCTTCCCGGGCGAGGACGAGGAGATGCCCGAGGAGCTGCGCTTCCTGGTCCGGGAACGGGCCGAGCCCGGAGCCGGGCGCACAGCACGCGAGCAGGCGACGTTCCCCGGCGTGTGCGCGGCGCTCTCGTCCTACCTGCGCGGACAGGAGGAGTACGAACGCCATCAGCGCCGCCAGATCGAGGCTCAGATCGTCACCCGGCAGCGGGATCTGAACGCCGCGGCCAAGGGCGCCGAGGAGGCGGCCCAGTCCACCACCGTGCACCGGGCCGCGCTGACCGCGGCGATCAAGGCACGGCTGGCCCGGGTGGCGGAGGAGTTCGAGAAGCTGGACACCTCCTACGGAGGTTACGGCGCGACGCTGGAGTTCCCGGTGCCGCCCGCGCCGGCCGATCCCGAGCAGCGCTGGGCGTGGCGGGTCACGCCCAAGTGGCGCCGGGGCGAGGGACAGGGCTTCGTGCCCTACAACCGGCGGGCCAACACGGCGCTGATGGACGAGAAGGCGGTGAAGCTGGTCTGCGCTGCGGCGATCGCGTCCTCCGGCGGGGGGCATCTGTGCCTGGTCCTGGACGAGCTCGGCCGCAACCTCGGCAAGGAGCACCGCAGGGAGGCCGTGGCGCTGTTCCGCCGGATCGGCGAGACCTACGGGATCACGGTGATCGGCGCGCTCCAGGACGACATGGAGCCCTACGCGGTCGACGCCTGCGGCCAGTACATCAAGCTGCGCCGTTCCTCCGACGCCATGCCGTACAACGAACCGCCGGTGATCATCGGTCATGATCGCCATTCCGAGCGAGTGCGTGCTCTCGCGTCCGTGGTAAGCCGATAGCCTCTGGCAAGGATTACGTGAGAGGGAGGAGAACCGGTGTCGGTGTCACCCTTGGAACAGGCACCGGCCCAGCCCGACCTCTACCGGGCCATGGCGCTGGCCCTTCGCGTGGGTGAGCTTCTGCTCGGCGGCGGGGAGTCCACCGAGACGGTGGCCGGCACCATGCGCAGGATCACCAACGCGTACGGCGTGCCCCATTGCGAGGCCGACGTCAACCTGTCGGCCATCACGCTGTCGTACGTTCCCACGGACGGCAGCGTGCCGGTGACCGCCGAGCGCAGGGTCCGTCGCCGCCTGCCCGACTACGACCGTCTGATCGCGGTCCACGACATGGTCAGGGAGACGTCGGCGGGTGCGTTGCCGCTCGATGTGGCCGAGATCCGGCTGCGGGAGATCACCCGGCGGGTGCGGGTCTATCCCAACTGGTTCCTGGTCACGGGGCTCGCACTGGTCGGCGCCTCGGCAAGCATCCTGGTCGGCGGTGGCGTGCCGGTCGCGGTGACCGCGTTCGCCGCGACCGTGCTGGGCGACCGGGCCAGCGCCTGGCTCGCCGGCCGGGGCGTGGCGGAGTTCTTCCAGCTCGCGATGGCGGCGATGCTCGGCTCGCTGGTCGCGGTGCTGCTGATCTCGTTCGGCGCGTCCCTGCGTGCCGAGGCCGTGGTGGTCGGCGCGGTCGTCGCGCTGCTGCCCGGACGCCTGATGGTGGCCTGCGTGCAGGACGGCATCGCCGGCGAGTACGTCACGGCGACCGCCCGGCTGTTCGAGGTCTTCTTCATCCTGACCGCGATCATCTCCGGAATCGGCATCACGCTGTACGCGGCGGTCCGCCTGGGCGTGCCGCTGAGTGTGGAGAACGTGCCTGCCGCGCCCCTGGTGCTCAGGCCGGCACAGCTCCTCGGGGCCGTCGGGGTGACGCTGGCGTTCGCCATCGCGCTGCTCGTGCCACCCCGCCATCTGATCGCGGCGTCGATCGGCGGCGGGCTCGCCTGGGTGGTCTTCGTGCAGCTCTACATCTGGCAGGTCCCGATCATCCTGGGAACGGCGGTCGCCGCGGGAGTCGTCGGCCTGTTCGGCAGCGCCTACGCCAGGGCGACCCGGGTGCCCTCGATGGTGCTCACGATCCCGGCGATCGGCTCGCTGCTGCCCGGCACCGCCCTCTACCGGGGCATGCTCGAACTCAACCTCGGCCACGCCGACGCGGGACTGGCGAGCCTGTTGCAGGCGCTGTCGACCGCCCTCGCCCTGGGCGCCGGGGTCATCCTCGGCACGGAGATCCTGCGCGCGGTCACCGGTTCCGACCTGACCAGGCGGGTGCGGCGTCCGGGTGCCCGCAGGCCGTTCATCATCCGCCCGGCCGCCCGCCGCACCCGCGGCTACTGACCGCGCGGCTGCGACGCCGAGCGCCGAGCCCGCCTGCCGGACTCCGTCACGGTGGTGGGGCATGATCGCACGGTGCTTGTCGCGGCACCCCCCATCCGCTGGCGCGGCAGAAGACGCTGCTGCGGCTGACCGGGCACGCCGCGTCAGGCGAGCGACACCAGGTCCAGGTAGTCCGGGCTCCACAGGTCCTCGATGCCGTCCGGCAACATCAGGACCCGGTCCGGGCGCAGCGCCTCGATGGCGCCCTCGTCGTGCGTGACCATCACGATGGCCCCGGGATACGAGCCGACCGCGGCGAGGACCTCGCCGCGTGAGGCCGGATCGAGGTTGTTGGTCGGCTCGTCCAGCAGCAGCACGTTGGCGCCTGAGTGGACCAGACCGGCCAGCGCCAGCCGGGTCTTCTCCCCACCGGAGAGCACCCGGGCCGGCTTGTCGGCGTCGTCCCCGCTGAACAGGAACGATCCGAGCACGTTCCGGGCCTCGCCGTCGGTCAGATGCGGCGCCGCGGACACCAGATTCTGCCGCACCGTACGGGCGGGGTCGAGCGTGTCGTGCTCCTGGGCGAAGTAACCCAGCCGCAGCCCGTGACCATGCACCACCCGGCCCGTGTCCGGGCTCTCGCGCCCCGCCAGAAGCCGCAGCAGCGTGGTCTTGCCCGCGCCGTTGAGCCCGAGGACGACCAGGCGGCTACCCCGGTCGACGGCCAGATCCACCCCGGACAGCACCCGGTGGTCTCCGTACGCCTTGGCCAGGCTGATGGCACCCAGCGGTGTCCGCCCGCACGGAGCGGGCTCGGGCAGCCGGATCCGTGCGACCTTCTCCAGGCGGCGGACCGGTTCCAGGTCTGCGAGCATCCGGTCGGCCCGCCGGGCCATGTTCTTCGCCGCGACGGCGGTCGAGACGTGCGAGCGCATCTTGTCCGCCTGGGTGCGTAGCGCCGCCGCCTTGCGTTCGGCGTTCGCCCGTTCCCGGGTACGGCGCCGCAGATAGCCGAGAGACCCGGTGGCGGTGATGGCCCCGGCAGCGGGCCGCTCCTCACCGGCCAGGGCCTTCATCAGGGTGGTCTTGCCCGCGCCGTTACGGCCGACGAGGCCGATCCGGTCGCCGGGGGCGATATGGAAGGAGACATCGGACAACAGAAGACGGGCGCCGACGCGAATGTCGACACCGCGAACGGTGATCATGGGGTTACGCTCCGGAAAGATCGAGGACACACGGGTGGCGTGAGAGCGGGTCCTTGATCTAAGAAATGCGGGGCGTAGACATGACAGCCAGACTAGCCGCGACCGCCGGCAGCCGCATCCGTATATCGAGCACAGCGCCGACCGGCGGTCACGAGGCAACCACGGACAGGGTGGAGCCGTGGCGGTCCTTGCGGACCCGGAGCTGGGCGGGGACGCGGGTGCGCAGCTCGGCGACGTGGCTGACGATGCCGACGGCCCGGCCGCCGTCGCGCAGTCCGTCGAGGATGTCGAGCACCCCATCGAGGGTGTCCTCGTCCAGGGTGCCGAACCCCTCGTCGACGAAGAGCGTGCCCAGCTCCACTCCCCCGGCCTCGGCGGTGACCACGTCGGCCAGGCCGAGGGCGAGCGCCAGCGAGGTGATGAAGCTCTCGCCTCCCGACAGGGTGGCGGGGTCGCGGTCCGCACCGGTCCAGCCGTCCAGGATGCGCAGGCCGAGTCCGCCGCCGGACCTGCTGCGGTCTCCCGCCGAGCGGCCGAGGTTGTGCTCCAGGAGATAGCGCCCGCCCGACATGTGGTCGAGCCGCTCGTTGGCCGACTCGACCACCTGGCGCAGGCGCTCGCCGAGCACGTAGGACGACAGCCGCATGTTCCACTGGTTGTCACTGGAGTTGCCGCCGGTCAGGGCCGCGAGCCGGTCGGCGAGGCGGTGCCGTTCGGCGGCGGGCAGCCAACGCTCCAGGCATCCGGCCAGCTCGGCGCGGAGCGCGGCCAGCCTGGCCCGGCGGGTCTCGGCCTGGTGCCGGGCGGACAGCAGGCCCGCGTGGGCCGCGTCGGCCGCGTCCCGGACGCGTCGCAGCTCGTCGAGGTCGGGCTCGGGCTCGGCCACGGCGGCGATCAGCTCCGGATCGGCCAGCACGGCCGTGACGGCGGCGCGTTCCTTGTCGAGCTCGCGGAGCCGCGTGGCCTTCTCCTCCTGCTCGGCGGGAGGGCGGACCGCGGCGCGGGCGTCGTCGAGTCCCAGGAATCCCGCCTCGACGGCAGCCGCCTGGGCGGCGGCCCGGGCCGTCGCGAGCTCACCGGCGGTGACCAGCTCCTCCCGGGTGGCCTCGACCGCCTCCCTGAGCAGCTCGGCCTCGTCGGACAGCCGGTCCAGCCTGACGGCGAGGGTCGGGTCCTCACCCCGGGCCTCGTCGATGCGCGCGGTCAGCCGCTCGGCGTCGGCGGTGAGCTTCTCCGCATCCGTACGGCGGGCGGCCAGCGTGACCGCCAGCTCGCGTGAGCGCTCCTGAAGCTCGGTGGTCTCCCCCGCGATCCGGTCGGCCTCGGCCGCCAGCGCCGGCACCGCCCCGGCGGACTCGCGCAACCGGGCCAGGGCCTGCCCGGCCTCCTGGAGCTCCCGTTCCGCGCGTTCGACGGTGAGGTCGGTCAACTCGCACGCTTCGCGGTGGGTGGCGGCGAGGCCGGCGGTGCGGGCCGCCGCGGTGAGAGCGGCGCCGAGAAGGGCCACGTCCTCGGCGAGTCGGTCACGGCGGGCCTGAACGGTGGGATCGGCGCCGCGGGCCCCGTCCAGACGGCCGGTCAGCCGGTCGCGTTCGGCCTGCCATCCGGCCTGGCGGGCACGGCCCTCGGCCAGCAGCCGGGCGATCTCCGCGGCCCTGGCCCTCGCGCCTTCCAGCTCGGCCGCGACGCGGTCCGCCGCCACGCCGAGCGCCGTCTCCCGCCCGGCGGCGGCCATCAGGGCCGCAAGCTCCCGCTCGGCCTCGGCAAGGGCCTCCTGCGCCTGGTCGGCGGCCAGTCCACCGGCGACGGCGGAGGCCTCCTCCAGGCGTGAGGTCAGGGCGGTGACGGTGTTCTCGGCGGCCCGGCGCAGGCCGTCGGCGTCGTCGTAGGCGCGCTGAGCGGCGCGTTCGTCCTCCGCGGTGGGAGCCTCGTCCGCCGGGGCCGCCGGGGCCGGGTGGTCGGGCGAGCCACAGACAGCGCAGGGTTCGCCGGGGTCGAGTTTGCGCGCGAGCTCGGCGGCCATGCCGTCGATCCTGGCCTGGCGGAGGTCCAGATGACGGTCGCGGAGCCGCTGGGCGTGGTCGGTCGCCTCGGCCTGGGCCGTGTGCGCGGTCTCCAGCTCCCCGTGGAGGCTGTCGCGCCGCCGGGCGGCGTCGCGGAGGGCGGCGGCGGCGTCCGCGGCCGCCCGCGCGGCGGGGACCCTGGCCGCCTGGTCCCTGACGGCGGCCAGCCGCGCCGAGGCCTCCGCCAGCGCCGCGGGCAGTTCCTCCTGGGCCGCACCGAGTGCGGACTCCTGGGCCGCCGCGTCGCGGAGCTCGGCGTCGAGGGCGGTGAGCAGCCCGGCCAGTTCGGCGAGCCGGGCCTCGTCGGCGCGCAGCCCCTCCAGGCCGGCGAGCTCCTCCCTGCGTTCACGCTCACCCGCGGCGAGCAGCTCACGGACCTCGTCCTCCTCCGCGACGGCGAGCAGGTTGGGGCGGGTGGCCAGCGCGGAGAGCCTGACAGTCAGGTCGTCGCGGGCGGCGTCCAGGTCGGCGGCGAGGACGTCGCGGTGCTCGGCCGCCCGCAGGCGGGCGGCCGCGGCCTCCTCCGCCGACTCGGCGGCCGGGACCCGGGCGGCGTCCAGGCGGGCGGCCGTGAGGCGGGTGTCCACGTCGTGCCGGAGGCCCGGGAGGAGGGCCAGGCGGGTGTCGGTCCCGGCCTGGGCGGCGGTCAGCTCGGTGATCTCGCGGCCGGACTTCTCACGGTCCTGGACGATCCTCGCCAGGCGTGACTCCTCCTCGCGCAGCCCGCCCAGCCGGGTGATCTCGCGCTGGCGGTCACGCTCCAGCGTGGCCAGACGGCCGGAGGCGGCGTCCTGGTCTCCGCCGAGCACGGGGAGTGCGCGGGTGACGGCGTCGGCGGCCAGCCGGTGCGCCTTGGCGGCCGCCTCGGCCCGCTGCTCGGCCCCCTGGATCAGGGGGAGCACCCGGTCGGCGCGGGCGGCCTCGGCCAGGATGACCTCCAGGTCCGCCCGTTCCTCGGCGCTCTCCTCCAGCACCCGGCTGCGCGCGAGCGCCTCGGCGTGTCGGCGGCGCCGCTCGGCCAGCGCGGCGCCGTGCTCCAGGGCGGTGCGTGCCCGCCGTACCGTGGTCTCGCCCTCGCCGTGGTCCTGGCTCATGGCGGTGAGGGCCCCCGCGGCGAGCTCCTCCAGTGCCCCGGCCCAGCCCAGCGGGTCGTCCTCGGCCGAGAGCGCGGCAGGCGACTCGGCGTCGTCTCCGAGAGGGTCGAAGAGCTCCACCGGGCCGGTCTCCGCGGAACCGGGGACCTGCGCCGGGGCCGCCGGCGCCGTCCCGGCTGTCTCAGCGGTTCCGGGAACCTCCGGGGATCCGCCCCCGGCCAGTGCGGCCAGCAGGTCGGGGCCCGCGGCCTCCTCCAGCCGTTTGACGGCGAAGTCCACTTCCTTGCGGAGGGCCTGCTGCTCGCGGTGGGCCTCGGTCCGCCTGTCTGCCAGCCAGGATTCGGCGGCGGCGTAGACCCTGACGGAGAAGAGGCGTTCCAGGACCTTGCGGCGGTCTTCGCCGTCGGCGCGCAGGAACCTGGCGAAGTCTCCCTGGGGCAACATGGCGACCTGGAAGAACTGGTCGGCGTTCATGCCCAGCAGGGTGCCGATGAGCTCTCCGGCCTCGTCGACCCGCGTGGTCAGCCCGCGCCACTCCCCCGAGGGGGTGAGCTCCTGCAGGACGGCCTTCTCGTTCTCCCTGGTGGTGCCGGTCCCTCTGAGCTTGGGGCGCTGCCAGGCGGGCGCCCGGCTGATCTTCAGCCGCCGCCCCCTGACCGTGACCTCCAGTGTCACACTGGGCCCCCGGCCCGGGGGCGCGTGGTCGCAGCGCAGACTCTTGGCGCTGTCGCGCTTGCCGGGCACCCGGCCGTAGAGGGCGTAGCAGAGCGCGTCCAGCACGGTGGTCTTGCCCGCGCCGGTGGGTCCGTGGATGAGGAACAGCCCGGCCTCGGCGAGGGCGTCGAAGTCGACCTCCTCGTCACCGGGGAAGGAACCGAACGCGCTGATCCACAGACGGTGCGGGCGCATCTACGCCATCGCCTCCTTGGTACGGCAGGCCTCCACGGCCTCCTGGATCAAGCGGGTCTCGTCGGCGTCGGCGGCCTCCCCGCGCACCTCCCGGACGAAGTCGAGGGTGACGTCGAGCTCGGGGCGCCCGGCCAGCTTCGGCCGTGTCACGGCCTCGCGGACGCCGCCCTCCGGCTCGAAGGAGAGCGCGAGGGTGTGCTCGAAACGCGACCGGAGCCGCTCCATGGCGCCCTTCGGCCGGACCGGGTCGGTGAGCGTCACCTGCAGCCAGTGCTCCTCGTAGGGGGCGTGCTCGGCCGAGGTCAGCAGGTCGTCGAGACGCCCGCGGAGCCGGTGGACCGGCCGGGGCACCGGCGCCTCGGCGAACTCCGCGGTCACCTGTCCCGTCGGGCCGAGATCCACCAGCCAGGAGCCCTTCACCTGGCCCGCTTCGGAGAAGGAGTAGGCGATCGGGGATCCGGAGTAGCGCACGGTCTCGCTCATCCGCTGGCGTCCGTGGAGATGGCCCAGGGCCACGTAGTCGACGCCGTCGAAGGCCGAGACCGGGACGTGCGCGACCCCGCCGACGCTGATGTCGCGCTCGCTGTCGCTGGCCTGCCCTCCCGTCACGAACGCGTGGGCCAGAACCACCGACCGGGGGCCCCGGTGGCGCAGATCGGCGCGGATCAGGGACATGGCGTGGTCGATCGCGGCGGTGTGGGTGCGCGCGGGCAGCTCCCAGGGGCCGCGTATCAGCTCGGGCTCCAGGTAGGGGATGCCGTAGAACGCCACGTCGTCGATCACCACGGGCTCGCCGACCCGTCCCGCGTCGGTGCGCAGGTGGACGCCCGCGGCGTCCATGAGGTCGGCGCCGAAGCCCAGCCGGCGCGCGGAGTCGTGGTTGCCGCTGATCAGCACGGTGCGCACGCGCTCGGCGACCAGCCGCCGCAGGGCCTGGTTGCACAGGTCCACCGCGTCGACCGAGGGCAGCGCCCGGTCGTAGACGTCGCCGGAGACGACGACCACGTCGACCCGCTCGGTGCGGACCGTCTCGATCAGGTGGTCGACGAAGGCCCCCTGGGCGGCCAGGAGGCTCTCACGGTGGAACGAACGGCCCAGATGCCAGTCCGAGGTGTGCAGTACGCGCATGTCGCTTGAAGCTAACAGGCCCCAGCCACAAATGCGTCCACTCTGACCACACCGGCCTCTCCCTCTGTCGTGAGGTCATGGGGGTGGGTACGCTGGATGATCAGAGGGAACGATACCGGCATACGGTCCTCACGGAGACGGCGACGATCGGGGAGCGGGTCGGCATGCAGGTGGGCCGAGGCGTGTTGAGCGTGGCTGCGGGCTTGATCCTGCTGGCTCTCGCGATGGTGGGCTACACGCTGCCTCCCCCGTTCGACCCACCGCCGCTGACCACGGACCCGGTCTTCCAGACCCTGCCCGCCCAGCCGCCCGGCGAGGCCCGGCACGTCCCCCTGGCCGCGCAGATCGTCACGCAGGACATCACGGTCGACGTCGGGGACACCACCCTCGAGGCCACGATCCGCGCGCCGCTCACCCCCGGGAGGCATCCCGCCCTGATCTTCGTCCAGGGGGCCGGCCCCGGTGTCCGGAGCGAGTTCACCACCCAGGCCGAGGCGCTGGCCAGGACGGGGATCGTCACGCTCACCTACGACAAGCGGACCGTGCGCTACGACTTCCGCAACCGCGACTTCGGCCTGCTCGCCGATGACGCGCTGCGCGTCCTGGAACGCCTCCGCCTGCGCGCCGACGTCGACCCGGCCCGCATCGGGCTCTGGGGGGTGAGCGAGGGGAGCTGGGTGGTTCCGATCGCGGCCGCCAAGAGCTCCGACGTCGGGTTCACCGTGCTGGTCTCGGCGCCCAACGTCTCCCCCATGCGTCAGGTCTCCTGGGCGATGGGTGAGCAGCTCGACCGGCTGCACGCGCCCAGCGGGGTACGGGATCTGATCATCCGGGCGATGAGCGCGGTCCACATGAACTTCCTGCGCTACGACGGCCTGCCCGCGCTGCGCGGGATCCACCAGCCGGTTCTCGCCTTGTACGGCACGCGCGACCCGTCGATCCCGTTCGTGGAGAGCAGTCAGGCGCTCACCGCCGCGCTCGCCGAGAGCGGCAACACCGACTACACGATCCGCTATCTCGCCGGCGCCGACCACGGCATGCGCATCCATGGAGGACCGTTCGTCCCGGGTTACCTGGAGACGCTGTCCAACTGGGTCAAGGGCCTGCCGGGCACGGCCAGGCCGGCGGTGCACATCGCGGGCGCCACCCCGGTCCAGCGTTACGAGGCCAGCGAGGTCCCCAACGCCCCGTGGTACGCCGGGGGCACGGTCCTGGGGCTCGCGCTCTGCCTGGCCGCCGTCGGATACGTGGTCGGCCCGGTGACCGAGATGGTGCTACGGCTGCGCGGCCGGCAGCTTCCCGCCGATGCCAACGCCCTGATCTGGCCGCCCATCCGGCGCCGGCTCCACCGGATGGCCTGGACCGGGCTCGGGCTGCTGATATCGGTGCTGGCGTTCATCACGCTGCTGGTGCTGTTCTCGGTCAACCAGGCGGGGGCCTGGCCGGCGGTGCTCGCCGGATGGCTGGTCATCCGGATCCTGGCCGTGCTCATGCTGCTGCAGGAGGTCACCGCCGTGGCCGCCGTCGTCTCCGGGATGCGGGAGGGCTGGGAGCCCAGCCGGCCGCAGCGCGCCGCGACCGCCGGGGTGCTGGGCAGCACCGGCCTGCTCCTGGTCGCCGGCGCCTACTACAGCCTGTTCGCGTTCCCGTGGTAGCAGGCGAGCCAGCGGTCCATCTCGGCGAACACCTGCTTGCGCACGGGTGCGGACGACAGCACCAGGTCGTGCATGCCGCCCGGCACCCGGACACACGTCACGTGAGGACCGATCCTGGTCGCCCAGTGGGCGATCTGCCGGGGGTCGAGCACGACGTCGGCGCCCTGTGCCTCCGGCGCGAAGTCGCGCAACCGCAGTCCTTTCTCCGCGCAGAGCACCAGGGTCGGGACGTCCACCCGGAGGCCGCCGTGGAGACGCCGCTGGGCCCGGCGGATCGCGGCCAGCCAGGCCGCGTGCACCGTGAATCCGCCGATCGGCTTCCAGCCCAGGTCGAAGTCCCACTCACCGTGATGGTCGCGGTGCAGGCTCGTGCCGTACGCGGTGGCCGCCGGCCCGAGGGGCAGTACGGCGCGCGGGGACATCCTGGCCATCGGCCTCCTGAGCAGGTCGGCGGCGAGCCGGAGAGGTGAGGGGACGTTGAGGTCGAGGAAGGGGCTGTTGAGCACGAGGCTCTGGACCAGCCCCCGGCCCCGGACCCGGTCGGCCCACAGGGCGGCGATCAGACCGCCGGTGGAGTGACCGTTGAGGACCACCTCGTCGTGGCCGTCCTCCTCGCGGATGATCCGGACCGCCTCGTCGACCTCCGGGAAGTACTCGGTGATGCTGCGCACGAAACCCCGGGTCTGGTGCGGCAGCAGCGAGCGGCCGTACTTGCGCAGGTCCAGGCCGTAGAAGTCGATGCCCTGGGCGACGAAGTGGTCGGCCAGATGGGTCTGGAAGAAGTAGTCGGTGAACCCGTGGAGGTAGAGCACGGCTCTGCCGGTGGGTCCGGGGGCGCGCCGCCGTACCAGCGAGGCGACCACCGCCCCCTCGTAGTCGTCGGCCATGGGCAGGGCCGTGAGTTCGTAGTCGGGGCCGAGAACGTCGCGCATACCGATCAGGTTAGGTCGTAGGGGTTGGCGGGATAGGACGAGATTGCTTCCCGCGGTGTTCACCCGCTCGTCGTCCGCGCGTCCGGGACACCGCCCTACCATCTCCCTGCGGCGCTCGAACGCGCCCGTAAGCGGAGGAATCGGGGAGCAGGTGACAGGCAACTCAAAACCATCCAGGGTCGGCGCGGTCATCGGATGGACGGCCCTTTCCGTCATCGCCCCGGGGGCCGCGCACCTGCGCGCCGGATGGCGCAGGACCGGGCTGACGCTCCTGTCCGTCCATGCCGTGCTGCTGCTGGGGCTGTCGTGGGTCGCGCTCACCGCCGACCTCGGCGACCTCGCCGGACGGCTCGTCGCGTCGTCCTGGCTGACCGTGGTCACCGTGGTCTCCGTCGCCCTCGGCCTCGCCTGGTCCGCGCTGGTCGTGCACTCGTTCGTGGTGCTGAACCCGGCGAGGCTCTCCCGAGCCGGTCAGGCGGCCGCCGGAATCCTCGCGGGCGTGCTGGCGGTGGCCGTGCTGCTGCCGTTCGGCCTGGCCGGGCAGTACGCCGCGGTCTCGCAGTCGGCGCTGGAGGAGGTCTTCAGCGCGCCGGCCACCACAGCGCCGTCGGCGGCCTCGACCGGCGGGGGGGATCCGTGGGCGGGCCGGGACCGGGTGAACATCCTGCTGCTCGGCGGCGACGCCGACACCCACCGGGTGGGTGTGCGGACCGACAGCATCAACGTGGCCAGCATCGACGTCGAGACCGGCGAAACCGTGCTGCTGAGCCTGCCGCGCAACCTGGAGAACGTCCGGTTCGTCCCCGGCTCACCGATGGCCAGGCGGTTCCCCGACGGCTTCCGGCTACCCGCCAACCCGGACGGTTCGCGCGAGGACCTGCTGTTCGCCGTCTGGGAGTACGCCGACTCCCACCCGGAGGTCTTCGGCGGCCGTAAGGGCCAGGGCACCCGGACGCTCATGGAGACGGTCGGCCACACCCTCGGCCTGAAGATCGACTGGTACGCCCTGGTGAACATGTGGGGCTTCGCGCGGCTGATCGACGCGATCGGGGGCGTACGGCTGACGGTGCCGCAGGACGTGGTCTTCGGCAAGTACGACGAGGGGCTGGTCAAGGCCGGCACCCGCAGGCTCCGCGGGGCCGACGCGATGTGGTTCGCCCGCTCGCGGACCAACAGCGACGACTTCACCCGGATGGGACGCCAGCGCTGCGTCCTGGGCGCCCTTCTCGCGCAGACCGACCCGGCGACCGTACTCGCCCGGTTCAACCAGGTCGCGCTGGCCACCAAGGAACTCCTGCGGACCGACATCCCGCGCCCGATGCTGGAGCACCTGGTCCCGCTGGCCCTGAAGGTGAAGAACGCCAGGGTGACCAGCGTCCAGTTCGTCCCACCGTTGATCAACACCGGCTACCCCGACTGGGAAAAGATCCGCAGCGTCACCGCCAAGGCCGTCCGCTCCTCGGCCGCGCCCCGGCGGCACCTCACCACCACCACCGCCCGGCCCACCGTCGCCCCGTCCGCCGTGCCCGCTCCCCGGACCAGTCCCAGGGCGACGGCCGCGGCCGCCCCCAAGGACATCACCGACGGGTGCGGCTGACCCGGCCCGCCGGAGTCTTTGACAACGAATTCACCCCGGCAGGAGACGGGCGGATCGGCTTCGTCGCCGCCGGCGACGTGGCCGCAGCCGCCGGACCGGGCGCGGGAGATGATGCTGGCGAACGGCCTGCCCGCGTGGCAGGCCGACGGGACAACCGCGCTCGATCAGGCGGCGTAGGAATCCCTGGCGAGACGGCGGACGCGGGCCACGTCGACGGTGTGGCCGAGGCCCGGCTGGGTGAGCGGCACGGCCACGACGCCGCCGACCACGCCGACCGGCGGGGTGACGATCTGCGCGCTGCGCGGCGGCTCGGCCACGTCGCAGGGGAGAGCGCAACCGGGCATGCTGGCCACGGCGACCGTGGCCGCCCGGGCGAGGCCGGTGCCCCGGCCTCCGGCGCAGGCGATCTTCCAGCCCGCCCGTACGGCGTGGTCGTGCACCTGCCGCGCCTCGTTCAGGGAGCCCAGGACATCGGGGCGGAGCAGCAGCGCCCGGCCCGCGTTCACGAGAATCGCCTCGTCGAGCTCGGCCAGTGAGGACACCTCCAGCAGGACGGCGGCGGCGACGCGCTCCTGCAGCTCGGCGTGCTCGGCGAGGTCGGCGAACGGGCGCTCGATGGACGAGAGCGTGTAGGCGTCCAGCGCCTCGAGGGCGCCGACGTCGGTGTAGGCGCCGCGGGCGTCCACGGCGATGCTCAGCGCGGGGTAGGCCTGGCGGACGGCCCGCAGCGGTTCGATGTCCCAGCCGGGATGGACGTCCAGGGTGATGTGGGCGTAGCCGGCGCAGACGTGGCGGTTCACCCGTGCGACCAGGCTCTCCAGGTTACGCTCGGCACCGATCCTGACGGTGGCCATCAATGAGGTACGGCTGCCGCCGAGTGCGTGGGAGAGCGGCACACCGCGCATCCTCGCCCACAGATCCCAGCAGGCCATGTCGGCGGCCGAGCCTCCGGGCAGGACGCCCAGTTCGTCCGGATGCTCCCAGTCGACACCGATCAGTGCCCCGGCGAGCAGCTCCTCCAGAGCCGCCCAGGTCTTGGGAGCGGGGTCGACGACCTCTCCCCAACCGGTCATGCCGCCATGGTCGGTGAGCCGGACGAGGATGCTCTCCGGCCGCCTGCCGTACGGCAGGACCAGGCGGAACACCTCAAGCTCACGCACGCGTGGCATGGACCCCCCTCGATCTCTGCTCGGAAAAACGCGAATCCCGCCCAAAGGCGGGACTCACCCCCAACACGGGGAAAGGTGACGTTCTTCCCATGGTGCCACGTTAGTTAAGTCCTGACCCTGCCCGCGACCAGGGCGCCCGTGGCCGCCAGCAGCGAGGCCAGCGCGAAACACAGCACGTAGGTGGAGGCGGCGGCGCCCAGTGCCGCCAGGATCGCACCGGTGACCGCGACCGAGACGACCGTGTAGACCGACTCGCCGACGCCCAGTGACGCGCTGTTCTCCCCCTCCTCTCCGGGGCGCGACAGCTCCAGGACGAGCACCGACAGCGTCGGATACACGATCCCCATGCCGAGGCCCAGGACGATCTCACCGAGGAAGGCGGTGGCCACCGGGACCACGGCGAACACGGTCAGTCCCATCAGTGCGAGACCCGAGGCGATCAGCACGGAGCCGGCGCGCAGGACCAGGACGCGGTCGAACCGTCTGCGCCCCACGACCCACGAGCCGAACGACCAGCTCAGCGCGCCGCCGGTCAGAGTGAGCCCGGCCATGGTGAGCGACAGGCCGCGCTCCTCGTTGAGCATCAGCGGCAGGAACGCCTCACCGCCGATGGCCGCGCCCGCCGCGATCCCCCGCAGGGTGATCACCGAGGGCAGTCCGCGGGCGGCGCTCAGCGTGCCCGCGGGGAGCAGCCGGGGCAGCGACGCGGCCAGCACGGCCAGACCGGCGAGCAGCAGAATCAGCCCGGCGCCCCGGGCCGCTCCGCCGTACTGCATGAGCGCCGCGCCGACCGCGGTCAGCACCGCCCAGCCCAGCCGCCTCACGATCGAGGAGCGCGCTCCCGGCGACGGCCGGTCCGACATCGGCGCGGTGGCCAGGCCACGCCAGAGCAGCAGCGCGGCCGGGAGGATGAACGCCGTCACCCCGATGAAGACCCAGCGCCAGCCCGCGTTCTCCACCACCAGGCCGGTGATGGCCGGACCGATCATGGAGGGCACCACCCAGGCGGTGGCGAAGATCGAGAACACCCGGGGGTGGATCTCCGCCGGGTAGACCCGCGAGACCACGACGTACATCGAGACCTGGAAGAGGCCTCCCCCGAAACCCTGGACGAACCGGCCCGCGACGAACAGGTCCATGGTCGGCGCCGTCCCTGCGACGACCAGCCCGGCGGCGAACGCCGCCACGCCCGCCCAGAGTGGCCCGACCGGCCCCCTGGCGTCGCTCCATCGCCCGCCCAGCACCGTCGCGATCACTCCGGCTGCCATCGCCCCGCTGAACGCCAGCCCGTACAGCGCGTGCCCGTCCAGTTCGTCGGCCACGACCGGCATGGCGGTCGCCACCGCCAGATACTCGAAGGCGACCAGGGAGATGAGCGCCACCATGCCGACCGTCAGCGCGCGGTGACGCTCGGCGAAGATCCCGGCGGGCGGTGGCGAAGCCGTCGTCATAGTCATGATCGGACAGTACGGCCGCCGCCCCGGCCCGGACATCGGCCCCGGAGGTCAGCCCTTGGTCGTAGGACCCGCCTCGACATGGGAGGCCAGGCCGCGCAGGAGCAGGTCGAGACCGAACTCGAACCGCTCCGTGCCACCGGCCTCCATCAGGTTGTCGATCTGGCCGACGAGGTTGGGGAAACGGCCGGCGGGCAGGCTGCGGTAGAACGTCTCGATCTGGCCGAAGAACTCGCCCATGAAGCTCACCAGGTCCTTCCCGCTGGCCCGCTGCCTGCTGATGTAGAGGGACCCCTCGTAGGTGTCGGAGCAGACGTAGAGGCCGAGACGGTCGATCATTATGGCGGCGACCTTGGGTGGCACCCCGCCACCGAGCATGATGGCCAGCTGCGCCTCGGCTATCCGCAGCCCGTTGGGCCCGGTCGGGATGGTGGAGAGACCGACCTTGGCGATGTCGGCGTGGGCGCTGAACACGCGGAAAGATTCCATGACCAGCTCCCTGAGCTGCTCCAGCCAGCGCTCCGGATCGGGCTCGGGCACCTGGATCTCACCCATGACCTCGTCGTAGATCAGGTCGAGGAGCTCCTCCTTGTTCTCCACGTGGGCGTAGAGGGAGGCGGGGCCGGTGCCGAGCTCCTGGGCGGCCCGTCGAGCATGATCCAGTGGCTCGGCGCCGGCTACACCCTGGCGATGGCCGTCGGCCTCATCACAGGCGGCCGCCTGGGAGACCTCTACGGCCGCAAGCGCATGTTCGCGATCGGCACGCTCTTCTTCGGCCTGCTGGAGAAGGGCTGGACGTTCGAGGAGTCGATGCGGCTGACGATCTGGATCGAGGTCGGCCTGCTCGCCGTCACCTTCCTCGCCGCTTTCCTGCTCCCGCTCCGCGCCCGGCCCGAGGAAAACGCCGGTCACTGAGCGCGCCGCGGCCAGGACAGACGGACCGGCCACGGAGACACGTCCCGGGAAGGACATGCGCCGGCGCGGACCGGTTTCCTCCTGGTCCGCGCCGTGCCGACGTGAAGCTCGATCTCAGCTGGCGCCGGGAACCGTGACGTTGCGCGCCTTGAAGTCATAGCCGCTGTTCAGGGCCTTCTGCTTCAGGGCATCCAGGGAGTTCTTGGTGGCGTCGAGGTCGGCCCCCGTGGCCGTACCGCCCTTGAGCTTGCCGGTGAGGCCGGCGACACTGTTCGAGACCGCCTGGACGCCCTTGCACAGCGTCGGGTTGGCCACGGCGAAGCCCTTGGCGATCTTCATCTCGTGGAGGGCGAAGGCACCGGCCACGGCGGCCTTCAGGAAGGTGCGCGTCCGCTTATCCGCTCCCGTCTGGAAGCCGCCGCTACGCAGCGGCTTGTAGATGTAGCGATAGAACGCCCCCAGCCCCAGACCCGCGTGCAACGCGAAGCGCGTCTTGGCGAATCGCCTGGCGTTCGCCTGCTGCGGGCACTCCCCGTTGTACTCCTGGCCGACCTTCACGTCCTCCGCGGCCGGCGGGGCGCTCGCGGCCGCGGGGGGCGGGACCACCGCACCCTGAGGCACCGCGACGGGCGGCTTGTCGCCGCCGCACCCGCTGAGCAGCGCCATCGCCAGCATTGCCGCTACCGGGACGGTAGCGAACCGGGCCTTCCGTACAGCCATCTGTTCCCCCATGGAATCTCATGGCGCTAAGATCCGCACCCCTCCCCCCTTTCCCCTTTGTAGTCGTATCGAAACAGAGAGTGACGATATCGGACCGGCGCGTCCGCCCCCCATGGCCGTCGCATGCGACGACCGCCAAGTGGGACGCTCTGGCAGGGGCGGGCCTCCGTGCCACCCTCGCCAGAGCGGGATCACGTGGCCGTGCGCTCCAGCTCGCGCTCGGCCCACTGGCCGATGTCGCGGCGCTCGATCGCGGCGGCCATCAGACCGGGGAAGGCGTCGGGGGTGCAGGCGAAGGCCGGCACCCCCAGGGCGGCCAGGGCGGCGGCGTTGTCACGGTCGTAGAAGGGCGCGCCCTCATCCGACAGCGCGAGCAGCACGATGACCTGCACTCCGGCCGCGGTCATCTGGGCGACCCTGCGGAGCATCTCCTCCCGGACGCCGCCCTCGTAGAGGTCGCTGATCAGGATGAAGATCGAGTCGGTGGGCCGGGTGATGAGGCCCTGACTGTAGGCGATGGCCCGGTTGATGTCGGTGCCACCGCCGAGCTGGGTGCCGAACAGCAGCTCGACCGGGTCGTGGAGCTGGTCGGTGAGGTCGACGACCGCGGTGTCGAAGACGACCAGCGAGGTCCTGAGCGAGCGCATCGAGGCCAGCACCGCGCCGAAGACGCTCGAATAGACGACGGAGGCGGCCATCGAGCCGCTCTGGTCGATGCAGAGCACGACCTCGCGCTGGACGGCCCGCTGCCTCCTGCCGTACCCGACCAGCCTGGAGGGCACCACGGTGTTCCGCTCAGGCAGGTAGTTCTTCAGGTTGGCACGGATCGTACGGTCCCAGTCGATGTCGGCGACCCGCCTGGGCCGGTGGGTCCGCGCCGACCGGTCCAGCGCGCCGGTGACGGCCGCCTTCGTCTTCTGCACCAGCCGCCGTTCCAGCTCGGAGACGACCTTGCGGACCAGCGCGCGGGCCGACTCGCGTGCCTTCTCCGGCATCACCCGGTTGAGCGACAGCAGCGTGCCGACCATGTGGACGTCGGGCTCGACCGCCTCCAGCATCTCCGGCTCCAGCAGCAGCCTGGTCAGGTTCAGCCGCTCGACGGCGTCCTTCTGCATGACCTGGACGACGGTCGAAGGGAAGTAGGAGCGGATGTCGCCCAGCCAGCGCGCCACTCTGGGAGCCGAGGCCCCCAGGCCCCCGCTCCGTTCGCCCGGCCCCTCGCCGTCACCGCCGTTGTAAAGGGCCGCCAGTGCACCGTCCATCTGGGCGTCGGTGCCGCCGAGCGCGCATCCGGTGCCGTCGGCGTCCCCGCCGAGCACCAGCCGCCAACGTCGCAGCCTCTCGTCCATCACGTCGCCTCCATCTTCCCCAGGATCATCAGCACGGTCCGCACGGCCGCCGCCGCGCGTTTCTCGTCGAGCTCCGCCGCGACCGCCGCGTCCGGGGCCGCCCCGGTCGCGAGCGAGCGGACCCGCGAGCCGATCGAGCGCCGCTCCGGCGCGGCGAAGGCGCCGAACGTCCTGCGGAGCAGAGGCAGCACGTCGACGAACGTCTCCGGGGCCAGCCCGGTGAGCCATCCGTCGACCAGCGCGAGCAGCCGGGCGTCGTGGACGAGCAGCAGTCCGCCACCCGACAGGAACCCCTCGATCCAGGCCGCCGCCCGGGCCGGTGGATGCCCGGCCGACATCGCCCGGGACATCCGCGGGCCCACCGATGCGGCGTCGAGGTCCCCGGCGTCCAGCAGGATCCGGATGAGCCGCCCCTCGATCAGGCCGTGCAGGTCGGAACGGCCCGACGCCCCGCGCAACGTGGCCAGCCACCGCGCCTGTGGCGACTCCTGTCCGGCGGCTCCGTCGAGCAGGGCCACCGCGGCGTGCACCCCGTCGACGTGGCGCAGCAGGTCGCGCGCGGCATCGTCGTCCAACCCGGTGACCGCTCCGCCCAACCCCACGCAGACCCTGCTGAGCAGGGCGTCGACGATGGTGGCCAGGCCGGCGGCGGGAGTGCCGCGCACGTCGCCGTAACGCTGGGCGCGGACCATCGCGGGAAGCGCCGCCATCAGGTGCGTGACGTCGCTGTCGAGTGCGGCCCGTGCCGACAGCGCCTCCAGCACGTACGGCAGCGCATCCGGCAGGTCGGCGAGCAGGCAGCGCTCCACCAGCCCGGTGAGCCCGGCCAGCGTGACCCCGGGCGTGCTCTCCCGCCCGCCGTGGAGCGCCGGGGAACCCGGCCCCGCCGCCGTCCCCGCGCCTGCCCGTGACGCGGCCGGATCCGACACCCGCCCTCCGTCCGCGAGGTCGCGGACACGGGCGGTGGCAGCGGCGGGGACCGTGGTGCCCCAGGCGCCCGCCTCGATCAGGTCGATGTCGAACTCGGGGCGCCAGGTGAGCGTCCACGACTCGCGGAAGGTGCCCTTGCCCCGGCTCTCCTGAGGTGTCCCCCACTCCACGCCGAGCAGCCGCAGCCGGTGCAGCAGCCTGCTGCGCTCCAGGTCCAGCGGTTTGCGCAGGTCGAGGTCGTGCTCGCGGCCCAGAGCCTCCGGCTTGAGCTTCAGCCGTCGCTGCTCCTCGCGGAGGTGGCGCTGGAGAGGGACCATCGGGGTCGCGTCGGGAACGTGGCCGAGCCTCTCCCCCACGACCATGCGCCGCTGGACCAGCTCCGTCGGCAGGTCGTCACCCTCACACAGGACGGCCCTGACCGCCTCGGTGACCTCCGCCAGCCCGGCCAGCGGCCGTCCCCGGAGCACGGCCAGGCTCTGTGTCAGTCGCACCGCCTCGATGACGTGCGCCGAGGAGACCGGCAGGTCCTCCTCGCGCAACACCCCGGCCGCCGCGGTCAGCCATCGCTCCACCGGACGGTCGGCGGAGGCGAACAGGTGGTGGTACCAGCCCGGCGAGGTCACTCCCGCGCCGTAGCCACTCCAGGCGGCCAGCCGCCCGTACGTCCAGGGCACCCAGGTCATCTCGGCCTTCACCTTGGGCAGCCCCCGCAGCAGCGCGTCGTCGGCCTTCACCGTGGGCAGCCCGCTCCCCCACGCGGCGCCCTCCGCCGGATCCCCCGCCAGCGCGGGCACGTGCCAGGCCCCGCATACGACGGCGATCCGCTCGAACCCGTCCTTGAGCGCCCTGCGGATCGTGCGGCGCATGAAGGCCTCCCGCCGGGCCTCCCGCGTGTCGGCCACGTGCCCCTCACGGACCGCCGCCATCGCTTCGGCGATCACCTGGAACGGAGTGTCCCCCCGGTGCTCGACCACGTCCTCCCACCAGCGCTCCGGGTCGTCGTATCCGGCCGCGCGGGCGAGCGCCCCGATCGGGTCGGTCCGTACGGCCGGCACTCCGGCGTCCGGCCCCTCCCCGGCCCGCGGCCCCGCGGCCCCGGGACCCGCGCCCTCAGGTCGCCCGTCCCCGGCTTCCGCGCCCTCCGGGGCGCCGTCCCGCCGCCCCTCCCCCGGCTCCCCCGACTCGGAGGCGAGGCTGTGGACGGCGGGCAGGTCGCAGAAGCGGACCGGGACACCCGCCCCCGCGGCGTGGCAGATCGCCTGCCACTCGGGCGAGAAGACCGCGAACGGCCAGAACGCCGCCTTGGACGGCTCTCCCGGCACGTGGGCCAGCAGCGCCACCGGGGGCTGGAGGCCGGGGTCCTTGGCCAGCTCCACCAGCTCGTCGGCCTCGGGCGGCCCCTCGATGAGAACGATGTCCGGCTTGAGCCGGTCCAGCTCCTGAACGAGGGACCGCGCCGAGCCCGGTCCGTGATGCCGGACTCCCAGCACGGAGACGCTCATGGGCGGCCTCCGGCCATGGGGATGTCCGGTCGCGTGGCCGGCCCCGCACCGCGGCTGCCGTCACGCGGGGTGATCGCCGCGAAACGGGACGGCCCCGTCTCGGCGGCCTCAGCCCGCGTCACGGCAGGCCCGGTAGAAGTCGCGCCAGTCCTGGCGCTCGCGGACGACGGTCTCGAGGTATTCCCGCCAGACGACGCGGTCGGAGACCGGATCCTGGACCACGGCACCGACGATTCCCGCGGCCACGTCGGAGGGGCGGAGCACGCCGTCGCCGAAATGGGCGGCCAGGGCGATGCCGTTGGTGAGGACGGAGATGGCCTCGGCGGTGCTGAGGGTGCCGCTGGGAGACTTGACCTTGGTCCGGCCGTCCTCGGTGACGCCGGTGCGCAGCTCACGGAAGACCGTGACGACGCGGCGGATCTCCGCGAGGCCGGTCATGGTCTCGGGCAGCTCCAGGGATCGGCCGAGCTGGTCGACGCGGCGGGAGACGATGTCCACCTCCTCCTCGGCGGTGGCGGGGACCGGCAGCACCACGGTGTTGAACCTGCGGCGCAGGGCGCTGGACAGGTCGTTGACCCCCCGGTCGCGGTCGTTGGCGGTGGCGATGACGTTGAACCCGCGCGAGGCCTGGACCTCCTCGTTGAGCTCGGGGATCGGCAGGGTCTTCTCCGACAGCACGGTGATCAGCGCGTCCTGCACGTCGGAGGGCATGCGGGTCAGCTCCTCCACCCGGGCGAGGCGGCCCTCGGCCATCGCGCGCATCACCGGGCTGGGGGTGAGCGCCTGCCGGGAGGGGCCCTCCGACAGCAGGCGGGCGTAGTTCCAGCCGTAGCGGATGGCCTCCTCGGCCGTGCCCGCCGTCCCCTGCACCAGCAGAGTGGAGTCACCGCTGATCGCGGCGGCCAGATGCTCCGACAGCCAGGTCTTGGCGGTGCCGGGCACGCCGAGCAGCAGCAGCGCGCGGTCGGTGGCCAGGGTCGCCACCGCCACCTCCACGATGCGGCGGGGCCCGATGTACTTCGGGGTGATCTGGTCGCCGTCGCCGAGGATGTAGCAGGTCACCGCCCAGGGGGACAGTTTCCAGCCCGGCGGCCGGACCCGGTCGTCGCTTTTGGCCAGGATCGCCAGCTCGTCGGCGTACTGGTCTTCGGCATGGGCCCGCAGAACCGTTGTCACGCAAGCTCCTTCAACATGTCGTCACGGAAACGCAGGAGGGCGGCGACCTCCTGGATGGGCGGCTCGGGCGAGAGCCGTTCGGCCACGCCGTACAGGGCGGGATCGATGCGTTCGCCGGCGAGCCTGGTCAGCTCGCCGAGGTTCCACGGCTGGGTGCCGGAGACCTCAAGGATCTTCTGCAGCACGGCCCTGGTCAGATGGGCTCCCCAGGGCGCCGCGGCGCCGCCGAGGACCATGATGAGCTGGCCGTCCAGGCCGTGCCGCCGGACGAAGTCGGCCGCGAGGCTCTCCTGCTCGGCCCCCGGCAGCGCGGCCAGCAGGTCGGCGAGCGGATCCCAGGCGAACAGCTCCCTCGCCCATTCGGGATCGCCCTGGAGCACCGCGGCCCTGACCCACCCCGCCATGACCTCCCGGCCCCAGTCGGCGATCTCCATGCGGACGAGCTCCGCGGGCGGACGGCCGAGCAGCCGGGTCCAGACGCCGAGCGGAGTGCGCGCCACGGCCTGCTGCAGCCACCAGCCCCGCTCTCCCGTCCCCCGCGGCGGCTTGGCCCGGATGCCGTCGCGCTCCATCGCGGCGTCGCAGACGACGGGAGGGGTGACCTGGATGCCCCCGCCCTCCACGGTGAGGTAGCGGGTGACCCGTCCGGCCATCCGCCGGCCCAGACGCGAGTCCGGCAGGCGGGTCAGCAGGTCGGCCGCCTGGTGGCGGACCTCGCGGCGGCGGTCGTCGAGGGCGGCCTCCAGGAACGGTTCGTCGTCGGGTGAGAGCCCGGCGGCCAGGACCTCCAGGAAGGCCGCCCGGTCCTCGGGGGCCTCCTTCTCCCACGTCTTTGCGAGCAGCTGCCTGGCTCCCGCCGGGTCTGCGGACCGCACCGCGCCCAGATGGGCGCGGCGATCACCGGAGGTGCCGAACTCCCAGACCTCCCGGGCGTCGTCGGATGCGGCCGAGGCGACCGCGGTGACCTCCTGGAGCAGGAAATCCCACGCCGGGTTGAGGCCGGCCAGCCAGCGGCCCCGGTGCCCGGCCAGAACGCCCAGGTGCGGGCGGATCGACCGGTCCCTGGCCCCCTGGTCGAGAAGCTCGGGCAGCAGGTGCGGCGAGACCCGGTAGCCACGCCCTGCCGCCGTCTCCAGCCATTCGGCGAGCAGCCTCGGCCGCTCGCCGCCGAGGATCCGGCCGAGCCGGTCGGCCGCCGCGCGCGAGACCACGGGCTGCTCCTCGGCCGGTGCGACGCTCAGCGGCTCGCCTCCGGCCAGACGCTGACCGGCCCGCATCCGCAGGGTGTGCACGGCGGCGCGTTCGAGGAGCTCGGTCTCGGGAGCCGAGCCACCCGGAACGGGGCGGCGGTCGGTGCCGACGAGCGCGGCGGAGACGAGCTCCTCCCACGCGGTCGAGGCGTTCAAAGGACGATCACCCGGCCTTCCTCGTCCCAGGTCGTGAGAGGCCGCAGGCCTCTGGGGGTCCATTCGGCGGCGACGGTCAGCGGGTGTCCCCCGGAGGCCGCGATCAGCCGCCAGGGGGTGCCGGCCGACGGGTGGAGCGCGAGTCCTCCCGAGGAGTCGCCAAGCGACCAGGAACCGTTCCCCGCGGGGGTCACCGCGTCGAGGACAACGGGCCAGGAGTCGGCCCAGGGATCTCCGGCAAGGGCCCCGGCGACCTCCTCCAGCACCTCCTGCGGGGTGGATCCGGGCGCGGGAGCGGCGGGGGCGCCACCGTGACGGGTGGCGACCAGGGCTCGCAGCGGTGACGTCCCCGGATAGAACGCCAGGTCGGCGTCGAGGGCCGTGCCGGTGACGAGCGAGGCGTCGAGGGCCTGGCCCACCGGGGCGAAGGAGAGCACGAGCGCCGCCCGGCCGGTGTTCCTGCCGCGGAGCCAGACCCGGCGCGCGATCAACCGGTCGTGCTCCTCGTCGCGGCGCCCGAGCACGTCCCAGACGTCCCTGACCGTCTCTCCCGCGAGCACCTCCTCCTTGGTGACCGGGAAACCGACGCGCTCGCGGACCCGCTGCAGGAGACCGGTGTCCACACCGTCTCGTGCCTCCCCGACGACCTCGGGCAGGCGGCGGTGAGCCACACAGAGGAGGTGAAGGAGCGCGTATTCGCCAAGGAGGCGGGCGGGCCAGTCCTCGCCGCTCAGGACGGAGCTCAGGCGGGCGAGGGCGCCGGCGACGGCCGGAGCCTGCGCGTCGACCAGGCGTCTGGCCAGATCGTCCCAGTGGTCGTGCCGCCGGGATCCGGCGAGGCCCTGCCTGACCTGGTCGGCGAGCCAGCGCTCCAGCTCCGACAGCCCGGCCGCCACGCGCTGCTCACGCTGCCCGGCCCGGCGGCTCTCCGCGGGATCCGCGCCCGTTCCCGCCGCGCGGGGCGCCTCTGCCTCCGCCGCGCGGGCCGTCGCCTTGACGGCGCGCTCGCGCCGCTGCTCAAGCCACTCGGCCACCCAGTCGGCGGGCTCGTCGGCGGCCGGGACGCCGTCCGCCGACCACAGCAGCAACAGGCCGAGGGCGTGTTTGCAGGGAAACTTCCGGCTCGGGCAGCTGCACCGGTAGGCGGGCTCGGACAGGTCGACGCACGCCCGGTAGGGCGTGGAGCCGCTGCCCTTGCACTCACCCCACAGCGCGTCGGCCGTGGCTCCGATCCCCGACCACTTGCCGGGGGAGGAGACCCCCTGGGCCGCTTTGGCGGATGAGGTGTCGGGCGCGAGCGCCAGCACCTGATCCCGGTTCCACCGTTCGATCACGGTCCGAACCGTAGCCAACCCCGCCGACAAAACCGGATCGGCCGAACGGACGCGACCGCCGCCCCGGCGGCGCGGGGCGGCACACGGCCCGGTGCACCGCCACCGGGGGTAGCGCGGAGCTCCCTTTTTGACGGATGCGGCGATCGCAGGAGCTGCTCTCCCCACTCTGGGACCTCCCTCTCCTTTGGTTCGGGTACGCGCCGCTGACCGCCCTCGCCTGCGGGGGCGTGCTGCTGAGCGTCCGGGCCGGACGGCCCCGGCTCGGACGGGTCCTGGCCCGCTCCGCCGCCACGGTGGTGATCGTCCGCCACCTCCCCTCTCAGCTGCTGCTCATGCTCGACCTGTCCGCCGGCCCCGGGTGCGCGGAGAGCTGGGGCCCGCCGGAGATCCTGGGCCAGAGCGTCATGATGGACCTCTACCATCTGGTCCCCGCACTCCTCGTGCTTCTCGCCGTCCGCGGGCGCAAGGCCGTGCAGGAGGACGTCGACGCCCCGGACGGCGCCGTCCAGCTGCTGATCATGGTGTTTCCCGGAGAGGAGAGGAGACCCGTGATCTATCGTGACCACCCTTCCGGGAAGAGCCGGGGGACAGGCCCCTAGGATCGGTCCGTTGACCTCCCCAGGGCTGACGCCGGGGAGCCCGGCTCTCACGGGTCGGATTCTTGCCTCACCGCCAGGAGAAATCCCATGACGACCTCTGCCCGCCCGCCGCTCGCCGAGACCCTCGACCTGCTGCCGCACCCCGAGGGCGGCTGGTACCGGGAGACCTGGAAGACCTCCGTCGGCCTCACCCCGCCCGGCTACGACGGGACACGGGCCACCGCCACCGGGATCTACTTCCTGCTGGAGCCGGGCGAGGAGTCGCGACCGCACGTGGTCCGCTCCGACGAGGTGTGGCTCTGGCACCGGGGCGGCCCGCTGACCCTGGTCCTCGGCGGGCACGACGGCCAGCCGGTGAGCACGGTGACCCTCGGCCCCCTGGTCGAGGAGGGGCAGGTCCCGCAGGCCCTGGTCCCCGGCGGGACCTGGCAGGCCGCCCATCCGGCCGGGGACCGGGGCGTGCTCGTGAGCTGCGTCGTCTCCCCCGGATTCGACTTCGCCGACTTCCGTATGACGTGACGGTCTGCCCGTCTGCGGAGAGAATGCGGTTACACGACATATTGGGAGGTCAACGGTGACCCGCGAGATCGTCTCCGTCATCGGCGGAAAACAGGCCGGCAACGGCACAGCCTACGACTCGATCAACCCGGCGCGCGTGGAGGAGGTGGTCGCGCGGGTCCGGCTGGCCGACGCGGAGACGTTCTCCGCCGCATGCCGTACGGCCGCCGAGGCGCAACAGGAGTGGGCGCGGGTGCCCGCCCCCGTGCGGGGCCGGGTGATCGCCTCGATCGGACGCCTGGTGGAGGCCAACGCCGAGTCGCTGGCCCGCCTGGTCACCCGCGAGATCGGCAAGCCGTACGCCGAGGCCCTGGGTGAGGTCCGGGAGATCGTCGACACCTGCGACTTCTTCCTCGGCGAGGGACGGCGGCTCTACGGGCAGACGGTGCCCTCGGAGATGCCCGACAAGAACCTGTTCACCTTCCGGGTGCCGGTCGGCGTGGCCGCGGTGATCACGGCGGGCAACTTCCCGGTCGCGGTGCCGTCGTGGTACCTCGTCCCGGCGCTGCTGTCCGGCAACACGGTCGTCTGGAAGCCCGCGGAGTACGCCGCGGCCTCGGCACACGCGCTCTACCTGCTGTTTTCGGCGGCCGGGCTGCCCGAAGGCGTGCTGAACCTGGTGCTCGCCGACGGCCCCGCGACGTTCGAGGGGCTTGAGGCGGCACTGGCCGAGGGCACGGTGCACAAGGTCGGTTTCACCGGCTCGACCGAGGTCGGCCGGCGGATCGGCGAGCTGTGCGGGCGGCACCTGCAGTCGCCCTGCCTGGAGCTCGGCGGCAAGAACCCCATGGTGGTCATGCCCGACGCCGACCTGGACCTGGCCGTGGAGGGGGCGCTGTTCGCCGGGTTCGGCACGGCGGGGCAGCGCTGCACCTCGCTCGGCACGGTGATCGTGCATGAGAGCGTCCACGACGAGTTCCTCGACCGCTACACGCAGGCCGTGGCGGCCGCGACGATCGGCGACCCCGCCGGGGACGTGCTGTGCGGGCCGTTGCTCGACCACAAGTTCGCCGCCCGCTATGAGGAGTATCTGGACTGGATCCAGCCGCACCACACGGTCGTCTCCGGCCCGACCGGCCGGATCACCGGTGACAACCCGCGCGGTGACTTCGCCGGCGACGGCGGGCTGTACTACCACCCGGTGGTCGTGGACGGCGTGCGCCCCGGCGACCGGCTGTTCCTGGAGGAGACCTTCGGCCCGATCGTGGGCGTGACCGCCTTCTCGACGCTGGAGGAGGCCGTCGAGCTGGCCAACCGGCCCGGTTACGGGCTCTCCTCCTCCATCTACACCACCGACCCCAAGGCCGCCTTCCGGTTCCGTTCGGGCATCGGCGCGGGCATGGTCAGCGTCAACAACTCCACCTCCGGCGCGGAGGCCCACCTGCCCTTCGGCGGGAACGGCAAGTCCGGTAACGGCAGCCGCCAGTCAGGGGTGTGGGTGCTCGACCAGTTCACCCGCTGGCAGGCGATGAACTGGGACTACTCCGGCAAACTCCAAAAGGCCCAGATGGATGTCGCCGAAATCATCCCGGATCTGGATTTCCGCCTCTGACTTTGCCATAACGGGGGGTTCTCCCCATCATGATCGCGGCATGCCTCTTCATGGACGAGGTGTGCCGCGACGGCCGACGCGATCCTCACGGAGGGACCGGCCGTCACGGCCGGAGCCGGCCCTCTCGTGGCCGGACGCCGGCCGTGTGAGGTCCCGGCCCGTCACCACGTCCACCCGGTCCGCGCACCACGTTCGGGAAGACCCGTACGGCCGGCACGCGAGACCGCCACCCGCCTGGGAGGCCGCAAGGCCTGCCGGGAACACGTGGGGGGCCGCGTGCTGCGGCGCGGTCCCCCACGGATTCGATGGCCCGGGTGGCTGCCCGGCGCGTCAGTGGTGCATCACGACGTGCCCGGCGACCTCGAAGCCGGCGAGGAGCAGGAACGCGATCCCGGCGAGAGCGTAGAGCAGGACGGGCGGCCCGTAGCGGCCGAGCACCGGGATCCCGCCTCGCGCGCGCCCCCTCCCGGCGGGCGCCGGAAGGCGGTCCGCGGGCTCGGGGCCGGGCTCCACGACGAGGATCGGCGCGGGCGTGCTCGCCACGTCGGCGTGATGCGACCGGTCGCCCGCGGGGAAGGCCTTCACGCTGCTGTCACCGCAGGCGGGGCAGCTCACCCCCGACCAGGGGGGCTGGACCAGGACACCGGACCGTGTCCAGATCACGACATCGCGGCCGTGCCCGTCGTTGAGACGGCGGACGAGGTATTCCTCCTGCCAGACGTGCCGGCAGTGCAGACATTCCAGCGGCCAGGTCTCGCGAGCACTGAACTCCTCGTGCACGAGGACCACCCCCAACGTGACACCGATTACCCGCCCTGAGTGTGAGCGCGGTTTCGCGGTACGGCAAGCGTCGGGAGGCCATGGATTTTTATTCCCACATAATGAGACAATATATCCTATTAGGCGAGACTCTTGTCATGGTCGGCCTGCCCAGTCGCGGGATACCGATCCACAAAAACCCACATTTCATGACTTGTGCGGATCTCACCCACAGGGAGCCGGAAGCCGTACCGAGTCAGCGGGAGACCTCGAACCACAGGGTCCTGAACCCACGTGCGTCATCACAGGTCCCCCAGCGGTCGGCGAGCAGGTCGACCAGGAACATCCCCCGTCCGCCCTCGGCCTCCGGATCGTTGCGCACATGGGGCGCCGACACACCGGACCCGGCGTCGCACACCTCCACCAGCACCGCGCGGGGACTCACCGTCACGGCCATCTCGACCCTGCCGCCGCTGCCCGACCCCGAGTGGACCACCGAGTTCGTCACCACCTCGCTCACCAGCAGGACGACGTCGTCGAACGCCGGATGTCCCTCTCCCAGAAGCTCCCCCACCCGGAACCGGGCGAGCGACACCGCCTCCGGCACGCCACGCAGGGTGACCGTCGATCGCGGCGGAACGGTCCGCTGATCGAGCGTCATCATCGGCCTCACTCTCCCCCACATACACTCAGGTGCACATGGCGCTCTGAGATGGCACACTCACTCACGGTGAACTGTTCTATCAGGGACTTCAATAGCTCATGTTGAAATTCCACAGTTTTCTTCCCCCGGATAGAGGTGCGTGCATGGCTTCCCGGCGTAGCCCCACGGCCCGTCATCGCCGTCTGATGGCCGAACTGAACCGCCTGCGCGACGACAGCGGGCTGACACGTGCACAGGTGGCCGAACGGATCGGCGCCACCGACACCACCGTCTGGAGATACGAGACGGGACTGACCCGCCCCAAGCCCTCCGACGTCTCGGCCCTCACCGAGGTGTACGGCGTGACCGGCGAGGCCAAGGACTCCTTGATCCAGATGGCCAGGGAGGCCCGCAAACGCGGCTGGTGGCACCGGCACCGGCAGGCACTCAAACCGGGCTTCGACTCCTACATCGGACTGGAGGCGGAGGCGTCGGTGGTGCGCTCCTACGAGCCGCTGGTCGTCCCCGGCCTGATGCAGACCGAGGCGTACGCGCGCGCCGTCATCGAGGCGACCGCGCTCACCCATGCCCCCTCCGCGGTCGACGAGAAGGTCTCCGTGCGCATGTCACGCCAGCAGCTGCTGCACGGCCCCGGCGATCCGATCCAGCTCGTCGCCGTGCTGGACGAGGCGGTGCTCCAGCGCCAGGTCGGCAGCACGGAAGTGATGCGTGAGCAGCTGAAACACCTTCTCGATCTCGGCAGACTGCCCAATGTGGAGATTCGGGTTATTCCGTTCTCCGCAGGCGCGCACGCTGCGATGGACGGTAAGTTCTGCCTACTCAGCTTCCCCGAGCCCGAAGATCCCGACCTGGTCTATCTGGAGCAGGCCGCGAGCGGGTTGGTGCCGGAAGACCCGGAGGAGGTGCGCCGCTACACCCTCATGTTCGGGAGCCTGTCGGCACTGGCTCTCGGCGCGGAGGCGTCGGCCGCCTTCATCGCCCAGCGGGCGAAGAGCTGTTCCAACCAACAGTAGGAAGAGAGAAATGCAAGGCTCCACGATGGATCTGTCCAGCGTCGCGTGGCGCAAGAGCAGTCGCAGCACCAACGGAGGCGACTGTGTCGAAGTGGCGATCGTGCCAGGCGACCCGGCCCTGGCCGAACACAAGGCCGACGCGGATGAGCTTTACCTCGTCCGCGACTCCAAGGACCCGCAAGGTCCCGCGCTGGCCTTCACCCAACGCGAGTGGGACGCCTTCGTCGGCGGCGTGAAGGACGGCGAGTTCGGCTGAGGCGTTTCCGGGGAACCGGTCGCCCGGTTCCCCGGAGACACCGGCGGAGCACAGGTCCGCCCACCCGGCCCTGCCGGCGGCCCGTCATCACGGGCCGGCGGCCGGGGTCCACCGCACCACCGATCCGGCCACTCAGCGGCCCTTCGGACCATCGGGGCCGTTGTAGCCGAGAATCCGCATCGCGACCTCGGGATCCATCGCCGCGGCCAGAAGCTGGGCCCGCTCCACGGCACGGTCGCGCTGGGCCTCGGCCCTGACCCGGGACGCCTGGACCCTCCGGATCACCACGGCGACGGCGCCTGACCGCCCTCACCCCACGGCACGAAGTCCGGCCCCGCCGCGACAACCGACCCCGCCGCCGCGGACAGTGCGGAACCATGGCCGTTACCCGTCACGACGGCGCCCCGGATGACCGCCGCAGCGGGTTCGAGCCGGGGCAGAAGCAGCGGGACGGGCGGCTCCCGCGCCACATGGCTGTGCTCACGGTGCGCCCGGGTCGCCTCCAGGTGATACTCCTCGATCTCGGCGTAGAACTCCTCCGACGCGTAGACCGAACCATCCACCAGCGGCCCCTGCCGATGCTCCAGGACAGCGATCACATCCTCGCCGTTGAGCGTCTTGTGCGTCTCCAGCGCATGGGCCAGGCAGAGCACCTCCCGCCGGTGCTCCTTCAGCAGGTCCTCTGTCGCCTCCAGCAGCCGGACCAGGTTGTACTCGATGCGCTCGCCCAACACGTCGGGAGCCGGCGGCTGCCCGCCGCCGGGCGCCCTGGTGAAACCGATGCCCCCGGCGCCACCGGGCTTGGGCAGGGACCTGCCACCCATGATCTCCAACTCCTGCAGCGCGGGCATCGACGTCACACCGCGCCCCATCCCCCAGTGCGCCTCCATCAGCGCGGTGAGATAGGTGGCCGAGAACAGGTCACCCGAGACCCCGGAAGAGTTGTCCTGGGCGAAGAACATCCGCTCCCCGGCCAGCGAGGCGAGCGAGACCATGATGTCGGCCTCGTGCTCGGACTTCCACCGGGTGAACCGGTCCTCGGGCTTGATGCTCGCGCTCGATGTACTCCACGTCCTCCGGCGGCCCGAGCTGCTTGAGCCGTTTGGCCCTGGTCACATCGGACCAGGTGATGACCTCACGGCCGTCACGGATCGCGGTGATCAACGACTCGTTCACCAGGTCCTTGATCGTGGCGCCGGTGGCGTAAGGGGTGATCGTGGCCGGCTTGTCGAGCTGCTCCTCCGTCAGATCGTGGTCGACCTTGTCGAAGTACCCCCGGTAGGTGCGGACCCGCCCCGCCTTGGAGGGATAGCCCACCTTGTAGATGCGGTCGATACGGCCCGGCCGCAGCAGCGCCTCGTCCAGCGAGTTGGGCATGTTGGTGGCCATCATCACCAGGATCCGATACCTGGGCGGCGGCTTGGGCCGCATGCCCAGCAGCCTGCGGACATGACGGTTGACGATGCCACGCGGTTTCTTCAGCCCCGACAGCTCGGTGAGCAGCGCCTGCAGCGTCCCCGGATCCCCGCCTCCACCACCCATGTTGCCGCCCGTGAAGAAGCGGCTACGACCGGCGGCGGGCTCCTCCTCCTGCCGCGCACCCCTGCGAGTCAGCAGCCCCCGGGTCTCCTCCGCCAGGTAGGTGAAAACGTGACAGCCATCTGCGTACGCGGAGAAACCGGGGCCACCCCTGGGGCCCTGCTGCGCCAGCGAACCGCGGCGGCCGAGGGAGTCGGCCTCGTCGAAGAAGACGATCACGCTCCCATACCGCAGGGAGAGCTTGCGGAGCTTACGGAACAGCGACTTCACCTTCAGGATGCCGATGCCCATGAACATGTTGACGAACGCACCGGGGTCCACGAAGACGTACGGCTTGCCCGTCTCCCCCGCCACCGCCTCGGCCATCCGGGTCTTGCCGGTGCCGGGCGGCCCCCACAGCAGCAGGCCGCTGGGCACGTAACCGCCGCGCTCCTCGATCTCGTCGGGCCGTTCTCAGAGCGAGTACCGCGATCCAGAACAGCCACTTGACGGCCCGCGCGATCCTGAAGCGGTTCCAGTCGGAGAACCGGCGGTGGGTCCACCGCTCGAAACCACCGAACACCCCGCGTGTCCAGAACCGGTGGTACCCGGCGGAGCGCTCGCTGACGAAGAAGTGAACCTGCCGCAGGACCTCGGCGCCCAGCAGCCAGAAGATCCACGGCGCGGCGACCGCGGTGACGACCAGCGCTTCCCGGAAGCTCATGATGCCCTCATAGGAGGCCATCGCATTCCAGACCAGGATGAAATAGATGATCGTCAGGATGACGACGAACTTGACCCGGTCCCAGAAGGGCATCCGCTTACGGGTCCGGGGATGCGGGTCGGTCGGGCCGGAGCCGGGTGCACGGAGGCCCTCGAAGCTCGGGGGCGGCGGGGATGACTTCAAGACGGGCTTCTCCTCACCCGGTGAGTCGCTTGACTTTGAACGAGTGTGCGATCCCGTCGAACTCGGCGCCGCGCCTGCGATAACAGCCCGCCGAGCAGCGGATCAACAGTGTGGAGATCCGCTTGCCGTCGCCGGCCAGGTAGGAGGTGAGGTCGAAAGTCTGAACGCCCGCCCCCTGGACCGCGTAGTTGAACCGCACATGCACCCCGCGCAGACCGTCCCCGGGGTCGAGCACCTCGTCGGCGAGCAGTTCGAAACCGGTCAGCGGGTAGCCGGGACCTTCGCGTACTCCGCCCGGATCGGCGCGGTGACAGGAAGGATCGAGTTGCGCATGCCGTTCAGGGAGACGGCGTCCTGCTCCTCGGGGAGGAGTTTGGCGACCCGGGCGAAGACGAACGGCTCGTCACCGGTGCCGTAACCGAGGAGGTGATCGGCGGAGGGAGCCGTGTGGGCGTCATAGGCGATCGACCAGACGAGTTGCCGGCGCAGTTGCGCGGTGGCCGACTCGGGGTCCTCCCCCGTGACCGCCCGCTCCAGCGCCTTCTGGTCGACCTTCCGCCAGGCCGCCGGAACTTTGAAATAGGTCTGCCCGTCGTCCTGGCGGACGTAGGTGAACTCCGAACGGAAACGGCCGGGTATCAAAGGACACCACCCTCCGACACCCGGCCCCCGGGGACACCCCTAGGTCAGGCTGTCGCAGCTCCTCGCGTCGGCGTCCTTGGCCGCCTTCGGCACCCACCGGACATTCGCGAACGAGGCGGAGAACGCCCCCTCGGTATAGACCAGGAACGGTGTGTTGACCACCTCCAGATCAAGGCCCGTCGCCGCGAAGCACGCGACCGGGATCTTGACCGTCGCCTTGCTCCCCACCGGAAGCCCCTGGAACAGCGACGTCGCCACCACCTCGGAGAAGCAGGGGTAAACACAGTGGACACTGATCACGGTCCGCGCCGCCGGAGCCTGATGGACGACGGTGTCGAAGACCAGAGCGGCGTCGGCGTTGAGGTAGCCCCGCAGGTCGCTGCCGCCCGCCGGGTCCTGCATGTAGAACTGCGCCGGTCCACTCCCGTTCCAGGTCGCCTTCAGACCGTCCTGCTGCACATTGACGTCGGACTGCACCACGCTGATCGCCGAATGCGCCGCCTCACCGTCGACGCCGATCTCGGTACCGCCCCAGCTGTCCGCCGAGCCGATGAAACTCCGGTACGGCGCGACATCCGCCCGGTTGAAGATCTCCAGATCCTCACTCGCCTCACCGCCGCCGCCCGTCTGACCGCAGCCCGCCTCGGGGACGGTCTCGTCGAGCGTTCCGACCGAACCGCTCTGCCCGGAGCGCAGGCCGTACCCGAGCGGGAAGAGCGGGTCGTAGCCCTCACCCCCCGGGTTCAGCGGCGTCTGGCACGCGCTCTTCGGCCAGGAATACGACAACGTGCCGGTGTACCCGGCCTCCCGGTGCGATCCGCGGACGAGCAGATCCGCGACGCCACCGCCCTCGGTGCCCGGCAGCCAGGCGGCCACGAAGGCGTCGGAGCGGTTGAGCTCCTTGTTGACCCAGAGCGGCCGGCCGGAGACATAGACGGTGACCACGGGTGCGCCCCTACCCCGGACCTTGTCCAGGACGGCCAGGTCACCCGGGTAGAGCTTGGCCGCCTCCAGAGAGCGCCGCCCGAGGTCGCCGACCCCCTCGGCGTACGGCGTCTCGCCGATCACCGCGACGACCGCGTCGTACGCCGAGGGGTCGACGCCGTCCGCCGTCTCGCTGAAGGTGACGTTCGCCTCGCCCAGCACCTCGCGCAGACCGCCCAGGATCGTCGTGCCGTTCGGGAAGTCGGCATTGGTGTTGCCGGTGCCCTGCCAGGTGAGGGTCCAGCCCCCGGTCTGGTTCTGCAGGCTGTCGGCGCTCTTTCCGACCACGAGCACCTTGGAACTCCTGGCCAGCGGCAGCACCGCGCCGTTGTTCTTCAGCAGGACCTGCGACCTGCGGACAGCCTCGCGGGCGAGCTTCCTCGCCTCCAGGGCGCGGGCCGACCCCGCCAGGGCGCGCCCGGACGGCTTCGGCGCGCTGAACACTCCGGCGCGCAGCTTCACCCGCAGGATCCGCGTGACCGCGTCGTCGATGCGCGCCATCGGGATCTCACCGGCTTCGACCTGCGCGACCGTGCTGGCGATGAACGCCTTCCAGTCGTTGGGCACCATCACCACGTCGATACCGGCGTTGACCGCCCGCGCGCAGCTCGCGTTGGTGCACCCTGCGACCTGGCCGATGCCGTTCCAGTCCGAGACGACGACGCCGTCGAAGCCCACCTTCTGCTTGAGAATGTCGGTGAGGGCGTGCTTGCTGCCGTGCAGCTTGCCCTCGTCGATGCCGAGATCCGCGTTCGCCCAGCTGTTGAAGGACACCATCACGGTCTGGGCCCCCGCCGCGAGCGCGCCGTAGTAGCCCTGGCCGTGAATGTTGATCATCTCGGCCTCGGACGAGGGGTTCACCCCCTGGTCGGTCCCCTTGAGCGTGCCGCCGTCACCGATGAAGTGCTTGGCGGTGGCGATGACCCCCCTGTCGCCGATGCCCTGCGAACGCCCGCCCTGCAGGCCGTTGACGGCCTCGTACCCATAGGCCCGGGTGATCCGGGGATCCTCGGAGAAGCCCTCGTAGGTACGGCCCCACCGATCGTCCCTGACCACGGCGAGGGTGGGCGCGAAAGCCCAGTCCTGGCCGGTCGCGCGGATCTGCGCGGCCGTCGCCGCCCCGATGTCGCGGACGAGACACGGATCGTGCGCGGCCCCCAGGCCGATGTTGTGGGGGAAGACCGTCGCGCCGTAGACGTTGTTGTTGCCGTGGACGGCATCGATGCCCCAGATGACGGGGATCTTCGTTCTGGTGCCGACGGACGCCTGCCAGTAGGCGTCGGCGAGGTCGATCCAGGCCTGGGGCGAGGCGTGCTTGTCGCGGCCGGGCCATGAGCCGCCGCCGTTGAGCACCGAGCCGATACCGTACTGCCTGACCTCCTCGGGCGTGATCGCCGCGATCTCCGGCTGCGTCATCTGCCCGACCTTCTCGGACAGCGTCATGCCCGCGAGGATCTTCGCCACCCGCTTCTCGTCGGCCGGGTCCCGCTTGATCCGGCTCTTCACCTTGGGCCAGTCGGCGAGCGCGGGCAGGCTCTTCTCAATGCGGGCACAGCCGCCGGCGCCCAGAGGCGGCCTGCCGATCTCCGGCTGCCGGATGGCTGCTGCGGCGTCCGCGGCCACAGCCGGGATCCCGGGGGCGCCGGCGGCCAGGAGCGCGAGGCCCGCCAGCACCGCGAGTCCGCTCCGGCGTGCGCCCGATCGGGCGAGAGGTCTGATCATCGAGGGTCCGTTCTCGAGACGCGGCAACAGTCGTGGCGGTCCCCCGGTCCGCACTGCGCAGATCCTGACGCCGTCACGGCAGCCGAGTCAATACCTCGCGAGAGCGCTCTCCCACAGAGACAGTCACCCGGTGGACGGCGGACACATCTGAAACACCGGGTGGAAGGCTCTTTTCATCCCGTCCCGTTCACCTGCGGGACGGCGATCAGATCGATCGCTCCTGAAAGCGCTCTCACCCAAATGCGAGACCCTCTGCCGCAGAACATGTCATGCGCGGAAAGTCAGAACCGGATCACCGCCGCCACGGTGGTGACGCGTCAGCCGTGTGCTTCGAAACGCTCCTCGGGGATCACGTCGGGCACGCCTCGCAGGCCGTACAGCGAGGCCACCGCCAGCACGGCGATCAACCCGGCGGCGGCGAGCGAGGTCACATCGACGGAGTCGACGAACGCCTGCCGGGCCATCGCCGCGACGGCCGCGCCCAGCTCGGCGGGGAGCGTCGCAGCCGCCTGCAGCGCGGTGGGCAGCGATTCCGCGACAGGGGCCGCCACCTCGCCCGGCAGCCCCTCGGGGAGCCGGAGGCCGGAACGGTAGAAACCGGTGAGGACGCTGCCGAGGATGGCGATGAGGTTGGCACCGACCGACGCGCTGAAGGCCCGTCGCCGGAAGAGCCGGACGTCGATCAGCGGTTCGGCCAGCCGGGTCTGTCGCCTGGCGAACAGCGTCAGCCCGGCGACACCGAGCGCCGCAGAGACCAGGACACCGGGGGTCGCCAGGCCGTACGCGGCCACCTCCTTTACAGCGTAGATCACAGCGATCACGCCGGCGAAGGACAGGAGGACACTAGCGAGGTCGATCCGCCCGGCCGAGGGGTTACGCGACTCCGGGAGCACGAAGAGGCCGGTGACCAGGATGAGCGCCATCACCGGAAGATTGATCAGGAAGACCGAACCCCACCAGAAGCGGTCGAGCAGCAGTCCGCCGACGACCGGTCCCAGGGCGAAGCCCGCGGCGCCCATCCCGCTCCAGACGCCGACCGCCACGGTCCTCTCCTTCGGGTCGGTGAAGGCGTTGCGGATGATCGACAGCGTGGAGGGCATGATCGTGGCGCCTGCCACCCCGAGCAGGGCGCGGGCGGCGATGAGCAGTTCCGGGGTGGGCGCGTAGGCGGTCACCGCCGAGGCCGCGCCGAAGGCCACGGCTCCGGCCAGGAGCAGCCGCTTGCGGCCGATCCGGTCGCCGAGGTTGCCCATCGTGATCAGCAGGCCGGTCAGCGTGACCGGCGGCGCTGACGGCCCGCGCACCGACCGCTGACGGCGCGTGTACGGCGGCGCCCGGATGTGCCCCACGTCTCCGGTCTTCCCGTGGCGACCCGTCCGGCGCCCCTCCGGCAGGTCGGCCCCCGGGGTCACACGCCGAGCAGGGCGATCACCTCGCTCCAGGCCATGCGGGTTCCTGTGAGCCATTCCTCCTCCTAAACGGTCCCGCCGATCCGGGCACGGACGGCCGCCGTGACGCGCACGGCGTCCGGGTGGGCCGACGCGGTGCCGCGCAGCGTCGTGGCCGCGCCCAGCAGCCTGGCCGCTCCCCCGGCATCGCCCTCCAGCAGCGTGATCTCCGCCAGAGCCTCGACCACCGAACCCGCCACCGGCAGGTAGCGGCGGAGCGCCGGCTCCAGCGCCTTGACGTACCATCCCCTCGCCTCTGCCCTGTCACCGCTGGAGGCGGCGCTGAGATATCCGGCGTGCGCCGTCTCCAGGTCACCGTCGCGGACGCTCCCCTGCGCCCTGCGGTAGACGAGCTCGGCGATGTCCTCCACCGACTCCAGTTCCTCGGCCAGGCGGAGCGCCTCGTCGGCCAGCGCGCGCGATGCCGCCCTGTCCTCCCGCACGTCGGCCAGCTCGGCCAGCGTGAGCGCGGTCCCCCAGCGATCCCCGAGGGAACGGAACAGTTTCAGCACATCCTCGAAGGAGCGCTCCGCGGTCCCTGCGTCACCGCTGTGCAGCAGGTAGTAGCCGTAGCCGAAGCGAGCCAGCGTCCACAGCCACGGGTCCGCGGCGGCCTGCACCGGCCCGTCCGGGACACCTATGGCGCCGGAGTCGGCCGGACCGGTGAACAGCGGCCACAGCATGCCCAGGAACGGATACCGGTACGGCTGGTCGATCGACGGGATGAACGGGGCGACCGCCTCCAGCCGGGCGGATGTCTCCGGCGACCGTGACTCGCTGGAGAAGGCGAGCAGCACACAGATGGCATACTCCTCCTCCAACCCCTCGACTGGTGACGGCCCGATCACGCCGAGAAGGTCGGCGGCCAGGCCCTCCCCCTCCGAACGGCGTCCCCGCGCCCACCAGTACATGGCGAGCCCCGCCAGGAGGCGGAGCCCCTGCTCGATCCGGCCGGTGTCGACGGTCCAGCGCAGCGCGGCGTGCAGGTCGTCGCGCTCGTCGTCCAGCCGCCGCAGCCACTCCAGCTGCCCGTCGCTCCGCAGGTGCGGGTCCGCCGTGGTCGCCAGATCCACGTAGTGGGCGGCATGCGCTTCGTGGTATGTCTCCGTCTCGCCCGCCTCGGCCAGCCGTTCTGCGCAGTAGGCGCGGATGGTCTCCATCCCTCCGTCGGCGACGGGGGCCAGCTCCACGAAGCAGACGTCGCCCCGCTGCGCCGCGGCGACCTCTCCGGCCAGCCGGGTCTTGCCCGCGCCGCCGGGACCGACCAGGGTGATCAGCCGTGACTCACCAAGCAGCGCGCCGAGCCGGGAGGTCTCGTCCTTCCGTCCGACGAAGCTGGTCAGCCGGGCCCGCAGACCCGACCGGACAGGTGCGGCGCCGGAGGTGAACGCCATACCCGGCGCGGGGCCGCCGCCGAGTTCCTCGCCAAGGATCCGCCTGCCTGCCGACACCGTAGAGGGCCCGCATCAGCTGCCCGTGCAGCCGTTCCCGGAGCGGATGGGCGGCGGCCAACTCCTGGAGCTCGGCGACCAACTCCCGGTGGCGGCCAAGATCCAGCTCGGCCTGGACGCGGTCCTCGACGCAGTCGAGCCGGAGTCTGTCCAGCTTGATGGCGGGCGCATCGGCGAAGGGCGCCTCCCGGACGTCGGCCAAGGCGGGCCCGCGCCAGAGGGAGAGCGCCTCGGCCAGTGTCGTGGCCGCTCGCCGGGGGTCACCGGCCCCAGTGCCCGGCGAGCCGCTCGAAACGGTAGGCGTCGACCGCGCCGGCATCGACCACGAGCCGGTAACCGGCCGGATGGAACTCGATCATGCTCTGGGCTCCGAGTGTCCTGCGGAGCCGGGAGATCTGGGACTGCAGGGCGTTGGCGGCGTTCTCGGGAGGGTCTGCGCCGTACAGTCCGCCGATCAACCGCTCGGTGGTCACGATCTTCCCCGCGGCCAGAAGCAGCAGCACCAGCAGGGCGCGCATCCCCGGCCCGCCGACGGTGACCACGCGCCCGCCGTCGAGCGTGATCCGCGTGGGGCCGAGAATGTCGAACTGCATGTCTCGATTATCGGGGGCGGGACGCCGATCACCGCTGCGGTCCGAGCTCTCCGGCCGGGGAGGTGGCGATGCGCGCCCGACCCGGATTTTGGGTCTAGGCAAGGGCGGACAGGTGAACTAACTTCTGGAAAAGTATCTTGTCCGAACCGCCGTCTCCACCTGCTCGCCTCCGGGAACCACCTGATCGCCGTCGCCGCCCGGGCCGTGCCGCCCCGGGCGGCGGACGAGGGCGGACCGGTGAACCGGACGGAGGACGTGCGTGCCCAGAGCCCTCCCCCACCCCGAGCGGCGGCCTGTCCTGGTGACCGGGGCCTCGTCGGGGATCGGCTCGGCCGTGGCCGTCGGCCTGGCGGCCGCCGGATATCCGGTGGCACTGGGCGCGCGCCGTACCGCGATCTGCGAGGAGCTGGCGGTGAGGATCCGCGCCGACGGCGGGGAGGCGGCGGCGCTGGCCCTGGACGTCACGTCGGACGAGTCCGTGTCCTCCTTCGTCGCCGGGGCCGAGCAGGTGCTGGGCACCGCCGAGGTGGTGGTGACCTGCGCGGGCGAGGTGACGCCGGAGAACGCCTATGAGACGGCCACACCCGACTTCGAGGCGCAACTGCAGCTCAACCTGGTCGGCACCCAGCGGTTCGTGGCCAAGGTGGCACCCGCGATGGCGACGAGGCACCGCGGTGACATCGTGTTCGTCAGCTCCGACGTCGTACGGCTGCCGCGCCCCCGGATGGGGGCCTACGTCGCGGCCAAGAACGGCGTCGAGGGGCTGGCCAGGCACGACCGCTTCCTCAACCCCTGTGACGTGGCGGCGGCCGTGCTCGCCGTGATCTCCATGCCGCGCGGCGCGCACGTCACACTGCTCGAGGCCGAGCCGGAGGCGCCCCTGCCCGCGGAGCGGCCTGCCCGCGGAGCGGCCTGCCCGCTGATCGGCGGGGCGTGTGGATCCGGCACGGTCCGGGGCGCCTGGTGCCCAGGCCGGGGGCCGAGATCGTCGTCTTGCCCGAAGGTGGGTGATACGTTCCAGTGAAAGGTCCGCACCATGGGCACAATCCCGTCTCTGCGAGATTCGAGCGTGTGATCGCCGGATCGGCGGGGGACGTGAAGAGGGATCGGATTCATCGGGATGGGCCGGGCAGGCGGGCCCGAGATGATCACCTCGCGGAAGACGGCATACCTGTAACGCCCGGCGACCTACTGCACGACATATTGGTACATGTCAGGACTATTGCGAGAAGGTCTATCCCTGGCGGGGAAACCAGCCGGGAACGAGGGGCTCAGACGTCTCTCGCCCTGCTCGCCTGAACCGGCTGGCTGACGGACTCGGAGTGCCTATGAGCGACCACGCGAACGAAAGCACCCCTGACCGCCGGGCCCGCGGATTGGAGATCATGAAGCGGGTCCATGGCTGGGACCAGGTCGGCGAGGGTCCCGGTGACTTCTTCGGCATGACCATCGAACATCTGTTCGCCGAGGTGTGGTCCAGAGACGGGCTGAGTATGCGAGACCGGCGGCTGCTCCTGCTCGGCCTCCTCGTCGGGCAGGGCATGGACGACGCGATCGACGTCCAGCTCGACGCGGCGCTGCGCACCGGGGAACTCACCCCGGACGAGCTCCGCGAGATCGTCATCTTCCTCACCCACTACGCGGGCTGGCCGCGCGGCGCCAAGCTCAACACCCAGGTCGAGGAACTGGTCGCCCGCGTCATGAAGGCGTAGCCCCGTCCCGCCGGCACCCGTCACGCCCGCGGAACGCGACAGGGCGGCGGCAGGCGGTGCGGCCGGTACGGCGAGCCGGTGCGATGCCTGTCGGCTCGCCGTACCGGCCCCCGGCCGCCGCCAGCCGGAGCCGGATGCGGCCGAGTGGCCGGCTCGCAGGCGACCGGCACCGGGGCGCCGACCGGCCGTTCAGAGACGCTCGACGTTGGCTCCCCGGCAGCGGTCGCGTGTGTCGAAGACGAAAGGGCTCACCCGCTGGATCATCTCGTAGTCGAAACAGTCGTGGTCGGTGAGGATCACGACCGCGTCCGCCTGTGACAGCTCCCCGGCCGTCGGCTGGACGATCTCGATCCCCGGCGGCGGCATGAGCGCGTCCACGTGGGGATCGGCGGCCCGCACGTCGGCGCCCAGCTTGCCAAGGACCTTGGCCACCTCGATCGCGGGCGACTCCCGGCAGTCTCCGGCGTTCTTCTTGTAGGCGAGGCCGAGCAGGAACACCCGGCTGCCCTTGACCGCCTTGCGCCGCTGGTTCAGCCCGAGGATCAGCCGGTGCACGACGTGGTCCGGCATGTGGTCGTTGATGTCGTTGGCCAGTTCCACGAACCGGAAGTTGTGCCCCAGGCTCCGCTTGACCTTCCAGGACAGGTAGGACGGGTCGATCGGCAGGCAGTGCCCGCCGACCCCCGGGCCGGGGGTGAAGCGCATGTAGCCGAACGGCTTGGTGGAAGCGGCGTCGATGGCCTCCCACACATCGATCCCGAGCTGCTGGGCGAAGATCGACAACTCGTTCACCAGGGCGATGTTGACATGCCTGAAGGTGTTCTCCAGGAGTTTGCACAGCTCGGCGACCTGCAGCGACGAGACCGGAACGACGTCTCGCACGATCCGCTCGTAGAACTCCCGGGTCCTTTCCAGGGAGGCCTCGTCGATCCCGGAGACGACCTTCGGCGTGTTCTCCAGCTGCCACCGGGGGTTGCCCGGATCGATCCGTTCCGGGCTGTAGCCCAGGAAGAAGTCCTCGGGCGTGCACAGCCCCGAGCCCTCCTCCAGCAGCGGCCGGAGATACTCCTCGGTGGTTCCGGGATAGGTGGTGGACTCCAGGATCACCGTGGCGCCCGGCCGGATCAGCGGGGCCAGCGACTCGCCGGCCGAGCCGATGTGGCGGAGGTCGGGGACGCCCTCACGTAGCGGGGTCGGCACCGTTATCACGCAGACGTCGAATGCCTCCGCGTCGGCGTAGTCGGTGCCGACCAGGTAACGGCCGGAACGGTGGGCGGCGACCAGCAGGTCGTCGTCGACGTCCTCGACATAGGACTCGGCGGCGTTGAGCCGCTTGACCCGCCACTCGTCCAGATCGATCCCCACGACGTCGAACCCCGCGCTGACCGCCCGCATCGCCAGAGGCAGGCCAACGTACCCCTGGCCGACGACGACCAGTTTCTCTCCCATGTCAGGACCCCCGTCACTTCGAGTGATATACGACCTGACTGTAGGAGCCGAGTGTCCTCGAAACACCGATTCGGCGACACCTCGGGCGTGTCGTCTCCGCGTTTCAGGGGTCCACCGCATGTCGGTTCAGGGCGGCGAGAACAACAACCGTAAGGTCGATTACTCAGATACATATTGATTTTACTTACGGACAAAGGGATAACTTCATGATAAAACACGGTTACCCTCGTGCTCTTCGGCGGAATATCCGTAGCTCCTGGCTGGATGCGACTCTCGCGACCGTCCTCGCGCTGGGCATACCCCTCGCACTGTCACCCAAAGCAAATGCGGACATACGGCCGGTGACTCTCGGAAATGCCATGGACTGCGTGGTCATGGCCGGCAACGCGGTCACAAGCACGAATCTCACCACGATCACCGGTGCGGTCGCCTTGAGCCCGGGCACCACGATGAGCGGCTTCCCACCGGGAATGCTGCGGGGAGGGGTACACAAGAACGACGCCGAGGCGAAGGATGAAAAGGCCGACGCGGTCGCTGCTTACAACGACGCGGCCGGGCGGACACCCACCGCCACCATTCCCCCGAACCTCGGAGGAGGGGCGACCATAACCCCGGGTGTCTACGACACTTCCGGAGGCGTCTTCGAGCTAACCGGGACGCTTACGCTTGACGCCATGGGCGACCCGAACGCGGTCTTCATCTTCCAAGCCGACTCCGCTCTCAACACGGCAAGGGTCAGCAACATCGACCTTGCGAACGGCGCACAGGAGGACAACATCATCTGGCAGGTCGGCAACTCGGCGACCCTGGGGCCATACTCCACCTTCCGGGGGAACCTCCTGGCCCTGAACGATGTCATGGTGATGAAGGGCACGGCGATGTACGGCCGCGCCATGGCCCTGAACAATGTGGTGGCCATAGACGGCACGAGCATCCTGCCGACCACCCGGGTCACGTTGCCGAACAACCCACCGACCACTACGACCCTGGCCTCGTCGCCGAACCCGTCCCGGAAAGATGAGCCGGTCACCTTCGCCGCCAAGGTAAGCGGAAACTTCGAAGGGGTCGGCCCCACCAACGAAGTGCTCTTCAAGGACGGCTCCGCCGTCATCGGCTCGGCCATGCTCGACGACTTCGGCGTCGCGACGTTCACGACCGCAGAACTCACCAGAGGCGTGCACCCCATCACGGCTGTCTATGTGGGCGGCGGCACCGCCGTTGGTGAGGCCTGGGTCGACTTCGCCCCAAGCGAATCACTCGTAGTGAATCAGCAGGTGCTCAACCGCTAGGCCCGTTTTCCGCACGTGGCTGATCGTCAGCGGAGTTCTCTGGGATCAACGTCGAGGAGATCGAGGAGATCGAGCTGGAGGTCGCTGGGTTGAGGAATGATCGGGGGCGACTGACCGGCCGTGGGAATGATCCGCAGGCCGGCCAGCGCCTTGAAGATGAGTCCACCGGTGGGAACCGCGGCTCGTCCGGCGTACAGACCGTTGACCTTGGTCGTTTTCTGCCGGGCCAGGGCTTGGCGGACCTGGCGTTCGACCAGGCAGAAGATGAGCAGGGCCAAGCAGATCACGGTGATCAGCGCACTGATGCGCCGGTTGCTCTTCAGGTAGAGGGTGGTCACGGCGAGCGGCCCCTTGAACGCCGCGTAGCGGCGCTCGACCGATTCCTGCTTTTTGTACAGCAGCAGGACCTGCGCGGCATCGGCCGGGCCGGGATCAAGATTGGACAACAAGGCGTACCAGCCGTCGGCTGCGGCTTCGGCCTCGATCGCCTCTTGGCTGAGCTCCCAGGTCAACGTGGGCTTACCGGTGGCCGGATCGGTCCCGACCTCAGAGGGCACGGCTAATCATGCATGAGGTCGTTATCGAGTAACTCGTGACCCGCACTGCCATATCTGGTGTCTCATTGTCTGAGAACGCCGGAGCCGTGGCATACTCCCCGGCCTGATCCTCCTCTTCCGCGGTAACCGGATAAGAGCGTAACGTTGCACGATCATCGAATACGTCGAGGTCATGAAAGATCCCGACCAAACGGGCATGTTTTATCTCGAGATGTCATTTATTTGCTCCAATCGTAACCTTGATCAGGCATCGCCACCCCATAAGCGGGCATCTCCCGTTCGCACCGCCATGCAATGCGGTGACTCGGAAAATCCAATTTTTCGCCGCAGGGAGAATCCCATTGATTCCTCGCAGAAGCATATCGGCCGTCGCGTTGGTGATGGCCTGTGGAACATTGGGGTTACCGAATCCGGGAGTGGCCGGCGCGAGCACGATCACCGAAACGGCCGGAACCACTCTCGTGGACCGACTCGCGAACAGGAACGATGTCCCCTGCATGGCCCACAGGTATCGTCACCGGAAATCCTGTAGGTGTCGGTGCGATCGGTGCGGATGCCGACATCGTAGCTGCAGGCGGGGCCCTCGAGGACCGAAGGGGCCCTCCGGCGAAAAAGGCCCCTGCGGGAAACAAGGACCACCCGGAGAAAGGGGACTTAACGGAGAAAGTGGGCTGAATGGAGAAAGGGGCCCGAAAGGACAGGATGGTCTTCCTGGGACGATTTCTAGCGTCGATACGACGCTCGTTTCGCTTACATTTCCGCCATATGATACAAACTTCACCGCCTATGCCAAAGGCGGTACTACCTGGATCCGGGACCCCCGGACCGCCCCGCCGCAGGCATGGCACAGTCTCGCCGCAGTGCCGGGCTATCCGGCCGGCGCGATCGGCGTCTCTTTGACCGAAGCCGCCGCACCCCTCAGCAGCCTTCTGATCACGGTGCTGACATCGGACGGCACCCTTACTGAGACCAAGTGCATTCTTACTGCATCTTCCCCGCCCCCAGGCCTGGCCTGGGGATCAACCTACTGTGCCCCGTTCACCGTCATCACTCCGCCATCCGGCTAAAAGCCCGCTGAAGATCTTGGTCTGGGACTGTCGCGGGCGGGGTGGATGCTCTGTCGTCAGGCGGCAGTTGCCTCGGGCAACCAACCGGGCCACCTCTCGTTCGACCGGTGGGCACCGGCGACAGGACCGAACAACTCACTCCGAGAACGCAACATCGCGATGCTGGCCAGGCAGTCACCACCCGGCATCAGCGTGATCGTGAGATAGGCGACGACCTTGCCGGGGCGCGGACCGCACCACTGGGCCACCGCTGCTCCAACTGCCTCGAAAGAGCCTGATTCAGGCCGATGACACGCAAGGTCTCCAGCAAGAGCAGGCCGCCCGGCCAGGAGATCGTCCCCCCATCGTCGGCGGATACGGTTTTGACGCGAGAAGCAATGATCTTCACGCGAAAAGTGTCTCTTGATCTGGCACAGACAGGACTCTCAACAAGCCCCGCCCTCGCACACCAAAGAAACCTTTATCACATAAACGATCAAATTTGCCTAGATTCACCGTGAAGCCCGAGGTCGGATGGCAAACCTATTTAAAGTACCGGCCGTGGAGTGCATCCATGGATAAAGCCCATTCAAATCGAATACTAATAGAGGCCTCTCCATGATCCAACATAGGCACATACCGCAATTCACTAAAATCTCATCTGCCCCCATATGTCGCGACGCCTTTCACGGATGCGACGATGCTCGATCGACACTTCTCGCCACCGGCATCTTTCATGCTCTTTATGGCAAATGCGGCCAACCGGGCAGAAGCAAGGTGGGGATCACAAGGTTGATCCTTAACGTACGGACTGCATGCAAGATCCGACGCCCGATATATTCCGAGATCACCGAAGATATGAGTTCCATGCCCAAACTCCATCGTGGCGCACCCGATCAACCGGCCGTTATGATCCCGCCGGTACAGCTGAAGCGTAAAACCGGTTACCGCAGCCTCCTCTCGCGAAGCATCGGTCGCTCCTGGCTCGTAGCGCTGCTGGCAGCCGTCCTGTCGATGGGCGTGATCGTCGGAACGCCACACAGTGCGAACGCGGATCAGGCACCGGTGAGCCTCGGCGATGCCGCGTCCTTCGGGGTTCTGGCCGGGGCCGCGGTGACGAATACGGATCTCACGGCGATCACCGGGGATCTTGGAGTGAGCCCGGGTAACTCGCTGACCGGCTTCCCACCCGGCACGGTGAGCGGGACCATCCACGCAGGCGACGCCGGAGCGGCCAATGCCAAAGCTGACCTGATCGCCGCCTACAACGACCTCTCCGGACGAACACCTGCCGTCACCGTGCCGACAGAACTCGGCGGCACAACCATAACCTCAGGCGTCTACAACTCCACCAACGGCATCTTCGGAATAACCGGAACGCTCACACTCGATGCCGAAGGCGAACCGGACGCGGTCTTCATCTTCCAGGCGACCACCCTCTCCACGGCAAACGTCAGCAACATCAACCTTCTGAACGGCGCCCAGGCAGATAATGTCTTCTGGCAGGTCAGCGGCTCCGCGACACTCGGGACCTACTCCACTTTCCGGGGAAACGTGCTGGCGCTGACGTCAATGACGGTGAGCGCCGGCACCGCCCTCTACGGCCGTGCCTTCGCGCTCAACAACACGGTCATACTTCAGGGCACCAGCAATCCGCCGAAAACCCGTATCACCGTGCCGAACGACCCACCGACCACAACAACCCTAACCACATCAGCCAACCCCTCCCAGAACGGGCAGCCGATCACCTTCACTGCTGCGGTGAGCGCGGTCACAGGCTCGGTCGTCCCTCAGGGTGAAGTGGTCTTCAAAGATGGCTCGACCATCATCGGCTCAGGCTGGCACGACGACTCGGGCCCCGCCACCTTCACGACCTCCAGCCTGGATGCAGGACCGCATCCGATCACCGCCGTTTATCTCGGCGGCAACACTTCCGACGGTCAGGCCATCATCCATTTCGCTCCGAGCAGGTCGCCCGAACTGATCCAGACCGTACAGACCAGCCTCTGGGATAACACGGCGATTCCGGCCGTCCAATCTTATCCCGACCCCCAGGCCAGTACGGCGGGCGTGAAATTCAAGGCGACCACGGCCGGAACCATCAACGGCATCCGGTTCTACAAGGGCGCACAGAACACCGGAACGCACACCGCAAGCCTATGGACCAGCAGTGGCCAGCTACTCGCGAGCGCGACCTTCACCAACGAAACCGCATCCGGATGGCAACAGGCGAACTTCCCCACACCCGTGAACATCGCCGCCAACACCACCTACCTCGCCTCCTACCACAGCACATCCGGATACTATTCAGTAACAAGACCCTACTTCACCACCCAATACACAAACGGTCTACTCATCGCGCTCGCAAACGGTGCGGAAGGCGGAAACGGCGTATACAAGTACAACGCAACAAACACCTTCCCAACCAGCGGTTACCAAGCCAGCAACTACTGGGTGGATGTCATGTTCACACCCTCGAACAGCCTCTGGGACAACACAGCGGTCCCGGCTGTCCAATCCCAGCCCGACTTCCAGCCCAGTACGGCGGGCGTGAAATTCAAGGCGACCACGGCCGGAACCATCAACGGCATCCGGTTCTACAAGGGCGCACAGAACACCGGGACACACACCGCAAGCCTATGGACCAGCAGCGGTCAACTGCTCGCGAGCGCGACCTTCACCAACGAAACCGCATCCGGATGGCAACAGGCGAACTTCCCCACACCCGTGAACATCGCCGCCAACACCACCTACCTCGCCTCCTACCACAGCACATCCGGATACTATTCAGTAACAAAATCCTACTTCACCACCCAATACACAAACGGCCCGCTCACCGCGCTCGCAAACGGCGCGGAAGGCGGAAACGGCGTATACACGTACGGCGCAACAAACACCTTCCCAACCAGCGGTTACCAAGCCAGCAACTACTGGATCGACGTGATATTCGTTTCGTCTTAGCCTCGATCTTTCTTAATCAGAGGTGTGGTCGGCTGACGCTGTAGCCGATCGCTGGCTTCGGTGTCCGGGCAGCGTGGCGGCCTGACTGTCGCGCCAGGTAGGCGGGGTTCACACGCCCGCGGATGTCTTTCTGATCGTCCGGACGGATGCCGCTGGTCAGGTTGGTGCAGGCAGTGCCTGCAGTCGTGCGATGGCCATGGTGATCTGCTTGGCCCAAGGCCATCGTGCGGCAATGCGGAGGCGTAGTTTTCTGCCGCCTTGAGACAGCCCGCGCCGGGTGGTCTTGCCGCTGGAGGCGGGGATCGGAGCCACGCCGCACAGGGCACCGAAGCCGTTGCGGAAAGTGAGCCGGTCGGGGTTGTCGCCGCTGGTGATGAGGAGTTGGGCGACGGTCTCGACCCGACGCCGTGGATGCCGAGCAGATCCGGTCGGGCCTGGGTAATCAGGGTTTTGAGGTGGGGTTGGAGGTCGTCGATCCCGGCGGTGAGAACCGGGTAACGGCGGGCCACACTGCGCAGGCGTCCAACGGGTCGGACTTGCACAGGTTATGGCGTTACCACCGGTCGGGCCGGTTGACCTCGATGACGACGAGGCCTTCGGCGCGCAGGTGGCGGACCAGGCCGGCGCCGTAGGAGCCGGTGCCCTCAACGCCATTGGCACGCAGTCGGCCAAGTAACCGGTCGTAAACCGGGGCAGCGGCCGAGAACTGGGCGTCGGCGATTCGGCCGCCGTTCATCAACTCCACGACGGCGCGGTGGATGTCGGCGTGGGTGTCGACCCGGGGCCTCCGCCGGCGGCGCTGTGCTAAAGGTCATGCTCGGTCATGGTCACTGCGTGTCGTACCCGCTCTCGCCCTGATTCATATCAGTTTGGGGTGATCATCCCGTATCTCTCGGTTGGGCTTGACACAGAGAGGACCCCGCGCAAGCCTCGGGGGCAGGTCGGGACGGGCATCGTCAGGACGATCGCAATGGCCTGACGGAATTGCCGGACTCGGGTCAGGCCTCGGGGATCTTGATGGTGCGCTTGCGCTGGCCGCGGATCAGGCGTGCACCGGCGTGCACCGGCGTGCACCGGCGTGCACCGGCGTGCAGAAACGCATAGCACAAGGTGGGGGTTCGGCGTTCGCGAGATCGTCGTCGCGGTACAGCAGGCGGAACCAGGCGAACAGGTCGCGGCGGCAATGCATCAGGTCTGGTTGACGGCGAACCGCCACGCTCACGGCCTCAGCCCTCGGAATCCGAGAGCGTCGGATCACCGCCACCCATCTCGGTGGCGACACCGCCGTCTATGAGGCCTGCGTCCAGTTTGCTGGAGGCACATCATCAGAGTTGATCCAGACCGTCGGCGACAGAGCCTTGACGTAGCCGCCAGGAGCGCCCACTCCGACAGGACCTAAATAAAAATCTGGCAAGAACATCACCGGATGGGAGCGTCCCCAGCGCCCTCCAACCATCGCATCGTCAGGCTTTCAATCGTCTAGTCATTTACTGTGACGGTTTGACCGAGGGGTCTAAGTGCCAGACGATAAACAGCAGCTCGGTCCAAGATCGCGGCGGACTCTCCGGAGCGCACTGATCACCTTCGGAGGCGGAGCGGTGGTCATACTCAGCCTGATGGGGGCGGCCTTGCCGCCATCCCCCACGCCGGAGGCCAGCTCGCCGACCATGCTGACATCAGCAGGCCCGATGGAGAACGGGATGGCATCCATCAGTCCGGCGTCGAGCGATCCCGGGGCCTCCCCATCCAAGAAGATATCGCTCGCCAAGAGCACAACCAGCGGCGCATACGACAGGAAGGCCAGGAGCCGGCCCGTCCATGCACGGAGGATCAGAGCCGGGTGCCCGCCTACTTCTGTCATCTGTATAGAGAACAGCCTACCGGGCAGTCCTCCTACCGAATGGGATGTTCCATCACAGAGCCTAAACATCGAGGGATACGCCGCCCAAATGAGCGTAAACAGGGGGGAGGCTATCCAATTCAAGGTGAACACCAATGCGACAAATTATCGTCTGGATATTTATCGCATTGGATATTACAGCGGCATGGGCGCACGGCTGATAACGACGATCGAGCCCTCCGCCGCCTTGCCCCAGACACAACCAGCCTGTTTGGGCGACACAACAACCGGCCTGATCGATTGCGGAAACTGGGGGGTATCGGCCTCCTGGGCAGTGCCGAATGACGCCGTTTCCGGAGTCTACGTTGCGAATATGATACGGGAAGACGGAGTAAGCGGGGTAAGTCAGATCGTATTTGTCGTCCGAGACGATGGGCGCAATTCGGATATTTTACTTCAAACCTCCGACGCCACGTGGACGGCGTACAACAAATATGGCGGCAACAGTCTTTATTCGGGCAAGCCGGTGGGGCGCGCCTACAAGGTGAGCTACAACCGTCCGTCTTTTACGCGTAGCAGTTTCTTCCTGGCCGAGTACCCCCTGATCAGATGGATCGAGGCCAACGGATACGACGTCAGCTACACCAGTAGTTTCGACACGGCCAGCCGGGGACTGGAGTTGCTTGAACACAAGATATTCATATCCTCCGGACATGACGAGTACTGGTCCAATGAAATGCGGGATAACGTCAAGAACGCTCGAGACAACGGGATTAACCTCATCTTCTTCTCCGGAAATGAGATTTTCTGGAAAACCAGGTGGGAGAACTCTCTCGATGCGACAAATACCCCCTTTCGGACACTCGTCTGCTACAAGGAAACTCACGCCAACGCCAAGATCGATCCGAGTCCACAGTGGACAGGGACGTGGCGTGATCCTCGCTTCTCCCCTCCATCGGACGGCGGAAGGCCTGAGAACGCCCTGAAGGGGCCGTTGTACATGGTGAACACTCCTTCAAACGATGCCATCGTCGTTCCTGCCGAATATGGCGACATGCGACTGTGGCGCAACACGTCTATCGCCGACCTGCAACCCGGCCAGAAAGCAACCTTTCCCACGGGAACACTTGGATATGAGTGGGATGAAGCACCCGATGATGTGTTTACACCGGCGGGGGTGGTGAAGTTTTCCAGAACGACCTTGAGCAAATCAACGACGTATCTGCTTGATTTCGGCAGCACATATGGCGCAGGAGACCCGACACATAGCCTGACGCTATATAAGCACGGGAGTGGCGCGCTGATCTTCGGCGCGGCGACTGTCCAGTGGTCCTGGGGACTCGACGACCATCATGATCTGACTCCCGCAGCCGGCGGCCGCTTGGGCGATGTACCTCCCACGGATATCCGGATGCAGCAGGCGACAGTCAATCTTTTGGCCGACATGAAAGCCCAACCGGCCAGCATCCAACCGGGACTGGTTCCGGCAACCGCATCGACAGACACCGCTCCGCCCACATCAACGATTACTTATCCGGCGAGTGGCGGCACTGTACCTACTGAGACTATTATCCCAATTCAAGGAACAGCAACTGACACGGGGGGCGGCGTTGTCGGCGCCGTTGAGGTTTCAGTTGACGGCGGAACGAGATGGTTTCAGGCAACAGGTCGCACCAACTGGCAATATAATTGGAAAACGCCCACCACCACCGGAACGGCAACGATCAAGTCCCGAGCGGTTGATGACATCGGGAATATTCAGGGAACTCCGACGGAAACAACCGTTACCATCGTCACAGGATGCTCCCCCTGTACCCTGTGGTCACCGTCGACTGTGCCGGCCATTCAATCCCAGCCCGACCCCCAGGCCAGTACGGCGGGCGTGAAATTCAAGGCGACCACAGCCGGGACCATCAACGGCATCCGGTTCTACAAGGGCGCGCAGAACACCGGGACACACACCGGAAGCCTATGGACCAGCAGCGGTCAACTGCTCGCGAGCGCGACCTTCACCAACGAAACCGCATCCGGATGGCAACAGGTGAACTTCCCCACACCCGTGAACATCGCCGCCAACACCACCTACGTCGCCTCCTACCACAGCACGTCCGGATACTATTCGGTAACAAGACCCTACTTCACCACGCAATACACAAACGGCCCGCTCACCGCGCTCGCAAACGGCGCGGAAGGCGGAAACGGCGTATACAAGTACGGCGCAACAAACGCCTTCCCAACCAGCGGTTACCAAGCCAGCAACTACTGGGTGGATGTCGTGTTCACACCCTCGAACAGCCTCTGGGACAACACAGCGGTCCCGGCTGTCCAATCCCAGCCCGACCCCCAGGCCAGTACGGCGGGCATGAAATTCAAGGCGACCACAGCCGGAACCATCAACGGCATCCGGTTCTACAAGGGGGCACAGAACACCGGGACACACACCGGAAGCCTATGGACCAGCAGCGGTCAACTGCTCGCGAGCGCGACCTTCACCAACGAAACCGCATCCGGATGGCAACAGGTGAACTTCCCCACACCCGTGAACATCGCCGCCAACACCACCTACGTCGCCTCCTACAACACCACATCCGGATACTATTCGGTAACAAGACCCTACTTCACCACGCAATACACAAACGCCCCGCTCACCGCGCTCGCAAACGGCGCAGAAGGCGCAAACGACGTATACACGTACGGCGCAACAAACACCTTCCCAACCAGCGGTTACCAAGCCAGCAACTACTGGGTGGATGTCGTGTTCACACCCTCGAACAGCCTCTGGGACAACACAGCGGTCCCGGCCGTCCAATCTTATCCCGACTCCAGGCCCGTTACGCTCGGCGTGAAATTCAAGGCGACCACAACCGGAACCATCACCGGCATCCGGTTCTACAAGAGCGCACAGGACACCGGGACACACACCGGAAGCCTATGGACCAGTGATGGCCAGCTACTCACGAGTGCGACCTTCACCAACGAAACCGCATCCGGATGGCAACAGGTGAACTTCCCCACACCCGTGAACATCGCCGCCAACACCACCTACGTCGCCTCCTACTACACCACATCCGGATACTGGTCGCTAACAAAACCCTACTTCACCACGCAATACGCAAACGGCCCGCTCATCGCGCTCGCAACCAGCGACGAAGGCGGAAACGGCGTATTCAAATACGGCCCAACAAACACCTTCCCAATCGAAACCTACCAAGCCAGTAACTACTGGGTAGACGTGGTACTTGTTTCGCCTTAGTAATCTGGCTGCAGATTACCGTGAGCCTTTTTCGTCCTGATCGTACAGATTGCGGGCTCATTGCAGATGGACGGTCTTGGGCGCATATAGATGGTCGGGTGCCCGGGGGAATCTCACCCCCGGGCTCTCACAGATCCCGGCGTGACAGTCTCCCGTCACCGGACACCTCTCAACCTCACCGCTAAAACTCAGGGACCCATCGCCAGCGCCCGAAGAAACGCGGATATTGGCGAATAGTCCGCTTCCATGCCGCATGCGCCTTCTCAAATACGGCAGCTGTAGATCGTTAATCTGATGTGGCGGGTGTCGGCGGTCACGTGACGGATACCGCTGTGACCTCGTTCCACCGTCGGTGGCAGGCTGCTGCCCGGTGTTGGTGACGTCGCCGCCAGTGCGACCGGTGCAGGGCGTGATCAGGGTCGATGTTCTGCCTGGGCCGGGCCGGCACGAGGATGCGCAGGAGTTTCAGCAGCTCACGGCAGCTCACCGGGACCAGTTCGACATGGGCGTGGTCGGCGCTGTCGCGGTGTTCCAGGCCGGCGATGACGGCCGGCAGCACATAGGAGATCATGCTGATCAGGCACCAACGGTGCCAGGACGTCCAGGTGGTGACCTGACCCTGGTCCAGCCCGGTCAGGCCCTTGGCGGCCTGGAAGTCCTCCTCGATCCGCCACCTGCGGCCCACCACATCGACCAGCACGTGCAACGGCACCGTGGCGGCTGACCAGCACCGATAGAACGACAGGGCGCCGGTATAGCGGTGCCGGCGGATCAGCAGCGCGGACTGCCCTACCCGGTGCCCGTCGGGAGTGTCGTCGGCGAGCACCTCGATCATCGCCCAGTCGTAGTGGCGTTCGCCCTTGGTGCCGCTTCCGGTCCGCAGCCGCTGCCAGGACCGGCCAGGCACGCGCTTGACCAGGTCGGTCACGGTGGAGGTGCCGGCCGGAGTGGTCACCCGGTGGTCGGTCTTAACGGCGATCACATAGTGGTAGGCCAGGTCGCGGATTGCTGTGCGGGTTTCTCGGCCACCGGACACCTCATCGGCGGCGATCCAGGCATCGGTGATCCCGCCGGCATGCAGACGGGCGAGTATGCCGACCGCGAGTTGCGGCTTGCTCGTGAACAGCTCCTCCTCGGGGACCCTGGCTAACTTGCGGCGTTCCTCATCGGCCGCCCACGCGCTGGGCAGGAAGAGACGCTGATCGATCAGCGTGTGCCCAGCCGCCGTGGCGTACTACAGATGCACGGCTACCTGGCACAGGCCGCCCCCGCCCAGGGCTTGTTCGTGAATAACTGTCAGAGTTGATCTGCGGGACCGGGTCGACGGTGAGACGCTGGAGCATGACCGCCTCTTCGAAGGAAGATGTACCCGCAGCCGAGCTGCGGGCCAAGTTCGAGCAGATCCTGCCGCACCTTGACGAGCGGTGCCGTCGCCTCTACCTGGCCAGCGAGGCCGCCGTGCTCGGCCATGGCGGGATTGCCCTGGTGGCCGCAGCCTCCGGCATCAGTACCGCCACCATCGCGCGTGGCATCATCGAGCTGGAGACGCACCCCGCGCCGACCCGCCGCATCCGGGCCTCGGGCGCCGGGCGCAAACCGCTGACAGTCACCGACCCCGGCCTGCTACCGGCCCTTGAGTCACTGATCGAGCCGCACACTCGCGGCGACCCCGTCTCCCCACTGCGCTGGACCACGCTGTCGCTGCGCAGCCTGGCCCATGCCCTTTCCGCGCAGAAGCATCCGATCGGTGCCACAACCGTCGGCCACCTGCTGCACGGCCTGGGCTACAGCCTGCAGGGCACGGCCAAGACCACCGAAGGCACCCGGCATCCGGATCGCGACGCCCAGTTTGCCCATCTCAACGCCACCGCCGCCGCCTTCCTCGACGACGACCAGCCGGTGATCAGCATCGACACCAAAGCCAAAGAGTGGCTCGGCAACCGCGACCGGCCTGGACGTACCTGGCAACCGGGAAAGAACCCGATCAAGGTGGACAGCCACACCCTCGTCACCAGCGACCAGCCAGTGGCCATCCCCTACGGAATCTACGACCTCGCCACCAACAGCGGCTGGGTCAACGTCGGAACCGATCACGACACCGCCGAGTTCGCGGTGGAGTCCGTCCGCCGCTGGTGGCGACGCCGCGGTTGTCTCGACCACCCGCACGCCACCCGGCTGTTGATCACCGCGGACGCCGGTGGCTCCAACAACCCCCGCTACTGGACATGGAAGAAGCAACTACACGACTTCGCCCGCGAGAGCGGCCTTGAGATCACGGTCTGCCACTTTCCTCCCGGCACTTCGAAGTGGAACAAGATCGAGCACCGGATGTTCTGCCACATCACCGCCAACTGGCGTGGCCGCCCGCTGACCAGCTACCAGGTCGTCATCGAGACGATCGCCGCGACGACAACAGAGGCCGGACTGAGAGTCAGCGCCGAACTGGACACCGGCAACTACCCACTGGGCACCGCCGTCACGCCCGCCGAGTTCCATGCCCTGCCGATCACACCCGATGCATTCCACGGCGACTGGAACTACACCCTGGCCCCCACCCCTCCCAGACTTTCCGAAGAAGCCGAGACCAACCAACCGATCGATCCGGACGTGACCTGGATGCTCACCGATCCGGCCCTGACCGGCATGCCGCGCTCGGACTTCGCTCGCCTGGTGCAGATCTCGGAGCCCTACTGGGACGCGCTGGCAGAGGCGGCCTTTCAACGCCGTTTCCACCGCCCGCGCCGCTACCTCCATCCGCAGACCAGCAGCCTAGATCACTTCCACCGGCTCCTGACCGCTTTACTCCGTCGCCGCAAGGCCGCGACCAGCACCCTCCTAGCCCGCCTGCTGGGCGTCACCCGCACCAACCTGTCCAACCAGTTCCAAGATGGCCACCGGATCCTCGACCTGCACAAAATCTCCGTCACGCCGATCCCCGGATCGCCCGCACGTACGCTCGAGCAACTGCAAGATCGTATTACGTCCGCCGATGACTGCCCCGCAGATCAACTCTGACAGTTATTCACGAACAAGCCCCCAGTGCGCCCGAGTACTGGCGGGCCGCTCCGACGGCGTCGGTGGAGGATTTCTCATCGCCGGTCTCGTCGACGACGAGCACCGTGTTCAGGTCGCCGAGCCGGTCGACCGCCCAGGTGGTGACCCGGTCGCGGACGGCGTCATCATTCCAGCGGGCCCGGGACAAGAAAGTTGCAGCACGTGCGGGCCGCGGTGACCGATCGCCTCGCCGAGAGTCCAGCAGTTGGCCGTCTCCTCGACCGTCAGCATCGCTTCGATCATGTTCCGGCAGGTCATCCGGGTTTCGCGGCGAGGGAAACAGACGGCGAGCCGGTCCATCAGCCCCTCGAAGCAGACCGGCCGGTGTTCATGCGCTGCGGTGATCGGTGCGGCCACCGTGTCTGGATTTGTTCTCACAAACGATCATGATGCTGGTGGCCGTTCTCATGCCCGCAGGCACTCCCGCGATCACCACAGCCCCACGATCTCGATCTACAGCTGCCGTATCTGACGAATGCAGCAGTACGCGTCCGACTTCACTCAGGATCGAGCCGGCACTCATCGTGACGCCCTCCCAGAAGTTGCGATCTTTAGGTGTCCGACGGCATCCGGCCCCGTGTTGAAGATGAGATCAAGGACGCTCACCTGGTGGTCGAACGGCGGATGGAGCTGTGGATATTCGGGGTAGCCCGAGTAGTCGAACCATCGAAGCTTGATGCCCGCTCTCCGAAAGAGGCTCTCATTGAGGTAAGCCCGTGCAGCCGGACCAGTGACATATTCGCAGGCACCCGCCTTCTGACATAGATCGACGAGGCGCTCTGTCTTGGATCCTGCCGTGTCATATTTGGTGGACCACTGCAGGTCGGCCTGAATGCCAAGAGCCGAACAGAGCCCTTCGAGGAAATGTTTGTTTATTTCGGATAGCCTCTCGCTTCCGCATTCTCGGTAAAGCTTTTCCAGGACCGGCGCGAACTCGTCGAAATATGCAGTCTTCCGATAGGCCTGTGTGAGAGCTCGCCAGTGCACGACGTTCCAGTTCGGATCAGCGATGGTCGCTTCGTTGATCAGCTGGCTCCGAGGACCACGCTTGAGCGGAATCGAGAGCCACCTGGAACCCATAGCCGTCTTTATACGATTACGATTACGCCAGTCCCTGTCGGTGTACTGCACCTCGTCAAGGAGGATGAACTCGTCGACGTGGGCGATTAGGTCAAAATATCCTTTCCATGGAATATAGTTTGACTGCACTATTGCAACCCGTTTCATGCGCCTCACACTTTCGACCCGTTCGGACTCCGTATGAATTCCTTAAGAAATCCCTTTAGCCGGACTACCGCTCGTGAATGTCGGCTCCCGGTCGGATTAAAGTCTCCGTGCTTACATCAGGAACCGTCGACAGGCGTGGGGTTTGACTTTCGGACCGTTCGCGAACGATGTAGGTGGGACGCCCCATGCGCTCCACATGAATCCTGCCCAGATATTCCCCAATGATTCCGAGGGCAACCATCTGGGCAGAGGCGAACAGCGAAATCATGGATGCTATAGACGTGAATCCTTTGAGTGTGCTATCCCCCCACCAATAATTCCAAAGAAAAATCGCGAGAAGGGCGGCGCCGAAGGAGCCCGTCAGCAGCCCGAAATAGGTGACCAAACGGAGCGGGATGGTACTGTATCCAACCATGACATGGATCGCATGGTGAATGAGCATCGGAAGGGTGTAATTGGATCCCCCAACGGGCCGGCGCTCCATGTTCACCCGGACGGTTCCGACTCGCATGGTCGCCCATGAGAACGATATATCGATCAGAGCGTGCGGGCCGGCGACCCCGTCCAACGACTCGCGCAAAAAGCTACGGAAGGCACGGAACGCACAAATATCTTGACCCGTTACCTCCCCAAATCGTCCAGAGAGTCCAATTTTGAGTGACTTGGAGGCGAGATCACGTATAAATCCGTGCGTTCCAGCACACGGGACTGCGTAGACGATGTCGAGGTCAGGTCGGAGACCGGCCAGAAGTTTGGGTATCTCTTCCGGTGGATGCTGAAGGTCGTCGTCCATGGTCACCACGATGTCGTAGCGAGCAGAGCGGATGCCGGCGACAAGAGCGTTGTGCTGCCCGTAATTCCGGGCCAGCAGTAGCGCACGGACCGTTTCATGCCGATCGGCAAGCTCTTGGGCGACTTCCCAGGTGTTGTCTGGTGAACCGTCGACGACGAGTACGACCTCGAACACGGAAGCGATAGTTGGCAGAACGGCAAGGAGGCGATCAACCAATGCCGGAAGTGTCTGCACGGATCGGTAACACGGAATTACAACGGATACGTGAGTCATAGCGCCAGTCTCACGAGCACCAAACCGGCCTGCCGCACATACAGGCCGGATTTACACTATATTGATGAAATAAAGGATGAATCCAAGCTTTTCTATATCGCTCCTCGAATTTTTTATGATCTTGGAGTGACCGACTCGCAGCGAGCTGATCTTCTACGGGGACGGGGTCTGGGGTCCGGGCATACCCGCGGTCCGGTCGCTGCTGCGTGCAGGCAGGCTCCATGGGACCGACAGAAGGACCTTCCGTCTCGCTCATCCGTGTTTCCGCTGTTCAAGGTAGGAATGCCAGGCCCTGGACCATCGTCATGCAGTGAGCAGGTCGGGGGTATGGGGCCAGTCGTCGAGTGGAGTCAAGCCTTCCCTCGCCCGGCGAACCAACCGAGCGAGAACGGTCAAGAGGGTTCAGCGCGGCATCCTTTCGACCTGATCTTGACCCGTCCGCGCGCTCGTGAAGATCTATCCGAGATCGGGAGGAAAAGCACTACTGACTCCATTTCAGTCATCCATCCTGCCGCAGCAGAGCGTGCACAGATGGACCAACTGGAGGAAAAAGGGGCACCGTCTTGGTCGTGCGCGATTTGATCACACAGCACCGTGGGAAGGCCAGGCGCCCGCGCCCCGAGAATATCCTTACCATTTTTCGTGCGGATCAAGGCCGACGTCCCTCATCGAGGATGCAACTCAGGACACGCCTACCGCATGTTTGTCTTCGGGAGGTCGTGATCCATAGCATGGCCCCATAATCAGGGACTCGGCCAACGTGTCCGTCTTTCCTGTCTCACTGAATGGGCAATCGAATGACTCTTTCGGAACACGTACCTGGCGGCACGGACATCGGAACTTCCCTAGCGCCCCACGATGTGCTGCCCGAATTTTCGTGATCCGCTTAGCCTGAAGAGCGAGCTTTGATGCGATGCGTACCCGGCCACGCATCCCGTCGACAATGGAACTCCACGGTCCATTCCCAGGACACAACTACGCGGAGGGATTCGGATATCGGTGGAGTAAGCATCGGGTGACGCATCCTGACTCACATGCCGGCATGCTGATTTCACGCGATCGGCTCCGAAGATGCTCATGAACTCCCATCTACGGCGATGTCCTGCGGCTCGCGTCCACCTATCGCCTGCTCAAACTGATCTGTCAGGTCGACCGCCTCGCAAGTCGGCACCGCTAGAACTGCTCTGTCACGAGGCCTGCGCAAGCCATATGGAAGGAAGGTCATGGAGGTCAGATTGAGGCCGGTCCGCGAGGAGGACCTGGACGTCTTCGAGACGGAACGGGCTACCCCTGAACTCAGAGGCGAGCTTCAGTGGTACGGACATCGCTCTTCTCACGGGCTTCGCCAAGAGTTCGCCGAGAACGGATTCCTCGGCGCCGACTCCGGCCGCCTCACCATCGACGTCGACGGTGACACAGCCGGATGGGTGGTGTGGTGGATGACCGCCTGGGGACCGGATTCTACGTGTTGGTGCTGGGCGATGGGCATCTGCGTCTTCTCCGGCTTCCGCCGCAAGGGCATCGGAACACTCGCTCAGCGCCAGCTCGTGGACTACCTGTTCGCCCACACCCGAGCTGAACGCATCCAGTCCTTCACGGACATCGCCAACTATGGCGAGCAACGCGCTCTAGAGAAGATCGGGTTCGAACGCGAGGGGATCCTGCGCCGCGCCCAATGGCGGGACGGTGACTGGCACGACCAGATCCTCTACTCGGTGCTGCGCCCATAAAGTCCAAGAGGCTCTACGTCGGCAAGTGCGGGTTCGTCCATTAAACCGGCTCCGCCGGACTCGGGGTACATCAGAGTCTCCACCACGGTTCCGGTGTTCTCACGTTTTGAGATCGAGGATGCTGAGCCTGAATCCACCGAGCGTCTTTGAATGATCGTTTCTAAGTTCGATTCCTCCATGAGGGCCGTTTCTCTCGGTGTTCGGCAGGTGGAGTCCTGTTTTCGGGCGTGATGGGGCCGCCGCTGGCGGGTTCTGCGGCTTGTCCGGGTCATGCGGTTCGGGGCGGTCGGTGGCGGTGTCGCCGGTGGCTGGGTAGGCCGTCAAGGTGCTGGCGGGGTGGTGCCTGTGAGATGGGATATCAAGCGGCTCGGGCGAGCGGTGGCGAGCGAAGCGCGTCGAAGAGGTTCATCCAGGCGGGCTGCCAGGGCCAGTGGCCGGGCAGGTGGAGGGTGATATGGCCGCGCCCGTGCCGGGCGAGGCGGGCGGGTACGGCGATGAGGTGGCGGCGCAGAGTGGCTCCACGTGCTCGTGCGCAGCGGGCTCCGGACAGGCAACCGGCGGCGCGGAGCAGGTTGTGGCTGATCGTGGCCAGTGCCAGCCAGGCGGCGTTGGCCGCGAAATTACCGGAGGGCAGGTGAGCCAGCGGCCCGGAGATCAGATCGGCGAAGATCTGCTCGATGATCGCGTGATCACGATGCTGTCCTTCGGCCTGGATCAGCTCATACGGAGTGTCGGTGAACACGGCGTGGTAGCGATAGCACGGGTGGTGGCCGGGGTCGGTCTGCTCACCCAGTCGTTTGACCCGGCGCACGATCAGGCGGGCGGTTACGGCCTGCCCCTTCTTGGAGGTGAACGCGGTGTAGCGGGTCTCGGCGACCTCGGCATCGGAGATCCACTGCCCGGATTCCTCGTCCAAGATGGCGTTGGGGTAGCTGATCGGGGTCCAGGCGCCCTGGGGGATCGCGGCGATCGCCGCCTTGATTTTGGGGTCCATCTTCGCGGTGAAGGAGAACCGGACATCGGCTCGCCGGCAGGCGCCGATGACCTTGGCGCTGTAGTAGGCCGCATCGCCTCGGCAGAGCAGGATGCCGGTGGCTCCGGCCTCCCGGGCCGTATTGATCGACTCGGTCACGAAGGTGTCTGCGCCGCGGGCGGAGTTGGCGGTGCCGCCGCGCAACCGACTGGCGGTGATGACCGGGGCGGCCAGTGGGGTGGACAGGGCCGAGGCGAGCACGTTGAGACCGCGGACCCGCAGGCTCTTGCCTTGAATCTTGGTGTGCCCGAACCCGGCGCCCTGTTTGGTCGGCCCGTAAATCCGTTTTTGCATCGAGTCCAGATCGAGGAACGCCAGCACGTCCACGCCGGGCAGCAGCGGTGTGTGCGCGGCCAGACGGGCCAGCAGGCGGCGGCCGACCTTCCCGATCTGCCGCACGTTGCCCCACGTCAGACAGCGCAGAAACGACCCGAGCGTGGAGGGGGCGCGGATCCCGGCAAACAACTTATCCATCCCGCCGTGGCGCAGCACGTCCAGATCATCGATGCTGTCGGCCCCGGCGATCATCCCGGCCACGATCGAGCCGATTTTCAGCGGGGCATTCACCCCGAGTCGGTCGGCGATGGTCACGTGCTCCTGAGCCAGACCGGCCAGGTCACAGCGCTCGGCCAGGCGCATCACCGGCAGCAGGCCTGCGTAGGCGACCGTGTGCTGGTCATCGAAGATCGCATGGGTGTGGGCGGGAGCGTGAGACAATCGCACTTACGACGTGCCCTCTTGATTCGGCGGCTGGAAGCGTAGAGAACTCCCATCCTGCCAGGTCAGAGGGCATCGTCATGTCTACGGTCCAGCCCTCACCTGATAACGCTCGGTGGATTCAGGCTGAGTGGGTTGGCGTAGTCGCTGTGTGACCAGCGTTGGCCTGCGGCGATGTTGGGGAAGCCGGCCAGGTGGAGGGCGCCGATGGCGAAGCTGCGCAGTGCGGCCATGACGGCGGGTCCGGTGCCGGTGCGGATGGTGCCGGCGCCCTCGCCGTAGGAGACGTCACGCACGTAGTGACTGGTTTCGATGGACCAGTGTGATCTGACCAGTGTGGCGAGTTGGGCTGCGGTGACCTGGTCGGCGGTCAGGCTGGTGATGCCGAGTGCGGCGATCGCCGAGGTGAGTTTCCCCTCCAGGTCATAGACCTCACGTTCGATCAGGAATACCTGCGCGACGTGCGGGAAGGTGATGTTCTCGGGTGCGGGCGGCATCTGGATGGTGCGCTTTTCGATGCGGCCGTTTCCGCGGCCGGTCTGGGTGTGGGCGATCGGGACGTCTTTCCGGGCCAGGGCATCCAGGTGGGTGAACAGCAGGGGCTGGTTGCCGGCCACGGGCAACAGGTAGTGCCAGCCCTTGGTCTCGACGACGAAGGCGGCGAGCTTGCGCTGGGTGTGGAGCGCGGCGGCGGTCAAGACGACCGTGCCGTCCAGATGGTCCAGGTCGAGGTTGCTCAGCAGCGGCACGGCTTGGGTGATTTCGTTGGTCTTGCGGTCGACGGCGCGCATGGCCGGCGTCGCGCGGGCGGCCGGCCAACTGCCGAGTGCGGCCATGACCTGCTTGTCGTTGGTCTTGTTCAAGGTCTTGCGGATGGTGGATTCGCAGGGTCTCACCAGTTGTCCGTTGCGGCGAGAGCGTACTCCCAGGGCGGTCAGCACCTGCCCGGGTGCCTCATCGGCCCACTGGCCGATCGCGGTGAAGGAGCGTGCGCCGCCGAGCACCGCTGCCACCGCGATCGCCAGGATGGAGACGAACGCATGCCGTACCCCGCGGCGTCCGCGCGGGTCGGTGATTTCCGACAGGTGTTCCAGCAGGTCACGGCAGTCATCGAGGCCAAGGACCGGATTGGCGAGATCAGCCGGACTGCCGCCTCCGGCCCCTCCCCAGATGAGGGTGGAAAGATCGGCGACAGGCATGGCAGGATTGACGGACAACGAGGCTCCGCAGGGACAGATGACGTAGAGAATCACCTGTTTAGCGGGGCCTCGTGCTGTTTTGCCCTGCTGACACGCTCTCAGCGATCGACTCGTGATCTGCACCGCCGCACCTGGTGTCTCACCATCCGAGAACGCCGGGGCCGTGGAGTCTCCACCGGAGCCGGGCGATTCGAACTGCAGAACTCCAGTGAGTCATTGTCAGCAACCGGCGTTCACGCTGGGTGACAGCTGCTTGTGAGCTTGCTCCCGGTGGAAGAGGACGAGCGCCGCGGCGACGATACCGCCGATCTTCCAAGGGCACTTGCTGACGTTCCGCAGTGCCTTGAACCGCATCTTGAGCTGGGCGTTCGCTCGTTCGGCGAGGGCTCGGAGCGCACCGTGGACCTTGTTGTACTGGATCTGATCGTCGGTGAGTGTGCCACCCCGAGACCTCTTGTACGGCAGGCGAAACCCCATACCCGCATCGACGTAGCCGAGGTCGGCCAACGTGATCAGCCCGTCCTCGGCGGCCTTGGCCAGCGGGTCGAGGAGGCCGTGCAGGCGGGCACAGGTGAGATCGTGTTCACGGCCGGGCCGTACCTCAGAAGTCCACAGCGGGTCGCCGCCGGGGCTGGACAGGACCTGAATGTTGCCGCCGTGCTGCTTGTGTTCTCCACTCCACCACAGGTCGGCGCCGTTCGGGCCCAGGGCGCGGCAGCGGTCGGTTTCGATCAGCGTGCCATCCAGATGCAGGTGGGTGTAGCCGGCGGCCTTCGCCGCCGTGAGCGCCTCCTGTAGCGTCGGCGCCTGGGCCTTCAATACGGTGACCCCTTCTTCGACGTACCGATCACAGGTCGCGTGCGAGATGGCGTTATCGGCGGCCGGCCGGGCGATCCGAGCGCCGTCCACCAGCCAGCGGATGATCAGAACGGCCTGCTTGAACTCGCCCAGCGCCCGAGTGCCCGCGCGGGTGCGGCGCCGTACCCGCTCGGCGCGCAACAGCCCGGCCAGAAACAGCACAACCTCGCGCGGCATGTCCAACTCGGCTGTGTAGGTGATACTGGAGGTCACGTGAAGCCCTTGTGTGCGGTGCGGTGGATCCTTCGACAAGACCCACCCCTACCAGGGGCTTCACGCTTTTCTCTACTTGATCACTCCCACGCCCGCCGTGATCGGCTACACACGGTCATCGACCGTTGCTGACAACGTCTCAGTGCTTATCGATCGGTTTTTTTTAGTGGACGCCACCAGTCCTGGTGATCGCGGTACCATCGCACGACTTGGACAAGTCCCTCATCGAAGTCAATACGGGATTCGTAGCCGATCGCCGCGATCTTGCTGCTGTCCACGGAGTAACGCCGGTCGTGTCCGAGCCTGTCCGGCGCCTGTGTGACCATCTCCCAGCCCATGCCGAAGGCTGCGAGCAGTCGTTCCGTGAGTTCCCGGTTGGTCAGTTCGACCCCACCGCCGATGTTATAGATCTCACCGCCAGAGCCCTTGTCCAACACGAGCTGAATGCCTCGGCAGTGATCATCGACGTGCAGCCATTCGCGGACATGATGGCCGTCGCCGTACAAGGGCACGTGACGTCCGTCGATGAGGTTCGTTATGAAGAGCGGGATAACCTTCTCCGGGTACTGATAATGGCCGTAGTTGTTGGAACAGCGGGTCACCCGTACATCGAGCCCATGGGTTCGGTGATAGGCGCGGCAGAGAAGATCGGCTCCCGCCTTCGCAGCCGAGTAGGGCGAGTTGGGCAGCAAGGGCTCCGACTCTGTCCAGGATCCTACGGCGATGGATCCGTATACCTCGTCCGTGGAGACCTGAACGACTGTACGCACGCCGGCATTGAGCGCCGTCTGCAAGAGGCGTTGCGTGCCGTAAACGTTGGTGACAACGAACTCCCCAGGGCCGTCTATCGATCGGTCGACATGTGTCTCGGCGGCGAAATTCACGATCACGTCGTGTCCCGGCACCACGTCGGCCAGTAACCGGACGTCGGTGATGTCCCCTCTGACGAATGTGAAGCACGAATGTCCGGCCACTGGGAGCAGATTCACCAGGTTGCCCGCATACGTGAGCTTGTCCAGCACCGTCACATGGACGTCCTCATAGCCGGGGTATCTCCCGGACAGCAGTGACCGCACATAGTGGGAACCAATGAATCCAGCACCACCTGGAACAAGGATTCTCATGCCCGCACCTGAATCCTGCTGTGGTCGCCGACCATGAGCTGATGTGTGTTCGGCACTCCGCTGGCCTGGCTGACCTCAACGTTTCGGCCGATCAGGGAGTACGTAAGCCCTGATACGCCTCTGATGGTGGATTCTCCCAGAACTATGCTGTATTGCACCTCGGCGTCCTCCAGCACGCAGCCTTCGGCGATCGAGGTATAGGGGCCGATGTACGAACCGTTGATCTTACTGTGGGCGCCGACAATCGCAGGCCCTCGGATCACCGAGTTCTCTACCACCGCCCCGAGTTCGATGACAACGCGCCCCGTTATCTCCGAGAACCCGTCCACGGTTCCCCGGACGTCTGGTTGGATTGCCTCCAGGACGATGCGATTGCACTCCAGCATGTCCTGCAGACGCCCGGTATCTCTCCAGTAGCCGCTAACGAAGTGCGAACGGACACGACCACCGTTGTCGATTAGCCATTTGATGGCGTCCGTTATCTCCAACTCGCCGCGGGCGGAAGGTGTGATCGCCCTGACCGCCTCATGGATGGCCGGAGAGAATGTGTATACCCCTACGATCGCGAGATCGCTACGCGGGTATTCCGGCTTCTCCTCCAGACCAATAATATCGCCGTCCGGCCCGAGTTCGGCGACTCCGTAGAATTGTGGCTCGGCAACTCTGGTGAGCAGGATCTGGGCATCATTGTCAGCCTCACGGAAGGCATCCACCAGATCGGTGATGCCACCCACCAGAAAGTTGTCGCCCAAGTACATCACGAACGGCTCATCGGCGAGGAACTCTCGGGCGATCAGGACACAATGCGCAAGCCCAAGAGGAGCCTCCTGGGGAATGTAAGTCACGTCGAGGCCGAACTTCGAGCCATCCCCGACCGCTTCCCTGACCTCGCAAGCCGTGTCGCCGACAATGATCCCGACGCTGCTGATGCCCGAGTCCCGTATCGCTTCAAGTCCGTAGTAGAGCACCGGCTTGTTGGCGACGGGGACCAGTTGCTTCGCTGAGGTATGGGTCAGCGGGCGCAGCCTCGTCCCCTTGCCGCCCGCTAGAACGAGTGCCTTCATGGTTGTTGAGTCCTTCCACCAAGAATGCTTGGCCACAGTGACCGCCTATGGGCTCAATTTACGCGTAGCTCAAATCAGCAGCTCGTCGCCATCCTGCACTTTTGTCAAAGAACGTGTGGTATCTTGACAAGACTAGACTTTTCCGCGATCGGAAAACGTCCATGCTCGATGCGTGACATAGCTTAGCGGAGGACTCGCGGCTATTATCAGACCCTGTGCCACCATAATCGGAATACCGGCAAATTCCACCAGAATCGGAACACCGATAACGGACGCCGCCAAGAAGCTTAATCCGACTGCATAGAACCGCAGATAACCCGTAATCCACGATTCCCCGGAAACACGGAAAACCACCAGCCTGTACCAGGGGTACACGATTACCGAGGTGACGAACTGGCAGGCCGCGAGCAGAAAAAGATAAGGAACCCGATCTTTGGTGACAAACAATCCCAGGCCCAGGAGAGCGTAATAGACCGCAGCCGTCATGACGCCGGCCAGTAGATATATGATGCGCCGGTCCCCAAATATCGAGAGCAGAGCTCGCCACCTGGAACGTGAATCCTTGTCGCCGGCGGCTCGACTTTCGACTTCAACCATATGGCAGTCACTTCGGATCGTGATCGAACAGCGGATAAAATGAATTATGGTCGGCCGCCGAAAATTAATCGGGACTAACGTCAGGGGCGGCGGTCATTGCGTGTTGCCACCCGAACGGACTCCTCCGGTGCTCGTGACCCGGCCCATGCCGGCCGTGACCGGATACGTCCGCCCATCATGAGGTGATCCTCCTCATCGAGGGAAGTCCGGACGGTAACGGGGAGACGGCCGCCGGCCTGAAGCGGAGGATCGATGACGATGACGCCCGTGGCCGGCCTGTGAACGGCCTTTCAAGCCGCGGAAAATGGAGACTCGGCCTCAGCACGGGAACGGCGAGGCGTTCGGCCGAGCACCCAGGACAGGGCTGGCTCCAGCGGCGATTCCCGGGCGTTTACGACCCGCGGCTGGATCATGTCACACACCATCAGCCCACCTCGTAGGTCTGGACGGCGTTGACTACTCGGTCGACATCGGCCTCGGCCAGATCAGCGAACAGCGGCAGCCGTACAAGGCGGTCGGCGACCTCCTCGGTAACCGGACACCCTCCTGGGGCCGCCCGACCGTATCGCACCCCCGCGGGCGCGACGTGCAGCGGTTGGTAGTGGAACGCCGCTTGCACATCCATCTTCGAAAGGTGGGCGATCAATGCCTGCCGGTTCGCCAGATCCGGAAGCAGAAGGTAGTACAGATGCGCCGGATGGGCGCAGCCATCCGGGATCGTCGGCTGGACCACCCCGTTCACCGTACCCCAGCCCGCCAGTTCATCGTGATATCTGCGCCATACGGCATGACGCCGGATCTGGATCGTGCCGAACGACTCCAGTTGGGCGGTTAGCTGGGCGGCGAGAACATCGGACGGAAGGTAGCTTGATCCGATGTCAACCCATCTGTACTTGTCCACCATGCCACGGAAGAACTGGCCGCGATCAGTGCCCTTCTCACGGATGACCTCGGCGCGCGCCACCAGGCCGGCGTCGTTCAGGAGCAACGCGCCGCCCTCTCCGCACTGCACATTCTTCGTCGCGTGGAAGCTCTGCGTCGCCAGGCAACCGAACGACCCGAGTGGCCGACCCCGATAGAAGCCGCCGAGGCCGTGGGCGTTGTCCTCAACGAGGGCGAGCTCGTACCGCTCGCACAGCTTGCCAATGGCCTCCATCTCGCAGGCGACACCTGCGTAGTGGACGACCACGACAGCCCGCGTGCGATCGGTGATGGCGGCTTCCAGAAGTCGCTCATCCAGATTCAGGGTGTCCGGGCGGCAGTCGACGAATACAGGGACCACCCCCCGCAGGGCAAAGGCGTTGGCCGTCGACATGAAGGCGAACGAGGGCATGATCACCTCATCTCCGGGCTTGAGGTCGAGCAGAATCGCCGACATCTCCAGTGCATGCGTGCAGGAAGTGGTCAGCAGGACATAGTCGACGCCGGTCATCTCGCGCAGAAGCCCGCCAGCCCTCCGGGTGAACGGCCCGTCCCCACAGGTGAATCCCCGGCGCACGGCCTCCGTCAGGTAGTCGAGTTCGTTCTCCGAAATATGTGTCCGATTGAAAGGAATCATGTCGTACCGCCTGGCACCTGGTAAACGGCATAGTCGCCGGAACGGAATCGAAGGTTTGCGGCATCGCCGATCCTGTTGCCCGGGCTCATGTACCGCTCGTCAACGAACAGCCAGCGCACGCCGTAGCGCACTCGCAGTCGTTGGATCGAAGCAGTCGAGGGCGATCGGAAGGCCGCATCATTGAGTTGGATCCGCTCCTGGTCCCAGAACGGCAGATACTCTGCTGTAAGGCCCCTGCGCCAATGCTGGTAATTCGTCGGAGTGAACGCCCAACCCTCCACCAGCATGCGTCGTTCGGTCAGAGCGGCTCCCCAGAATTCACGGCTGTCGCAGGGGTTTTCGTATCCCCAGCGGCAATGTGTGTTCGTGGCGACCAGATCGTCCGGGTCGGAGTGGGCACGCAGCCACCGTCCGGCGGTCAAGGCGTTTCGAGGGACCATCGACGCCTCCACGGCCGGGTCTGTGTCAGTGCTGCCGCCTGCCGGGGTGTGGACAGCCATCGAAAGAACGCGCAGGGCGCAGGCGGCGGGCAGACCGGCGGCTGCGATCATTGAGATCGTGAGAGCCCCGGCGACGACAAGACGCTGCCTGTTGACGACAAAGAGCACACTGGTCGCGAGCAGGGCGAGGACCGCCAGGACGATGTACGGCCGATACAGGAGGATCTCGTCCTGGCCCGGAGTCAAGGGGACCTGGACGCCAAGGAACATACGGATCAGACAGGTCACCACGATCGCCGCGCCGGCCGCGCACGCTGTCGCACGCAGTGGTATCCGGGCTCGCCGCAGGATGATGAAGATCCCGTAGACCGCGACAATCCCCAGATAGGGATAGACCGCTACGGAGAAGTACCGTTCAGCGTGATGAGGGTGCCCGAACAGGAGCGTAGCGCCGATCCCCGCGGCACCGATACTGAGCATCAGAACCACCGCGGGTCGCATGAGCAATCGCGGCCGGCTCAGCAGCCCACAGATCCCACACCATCCTATGACCCAACTCAGCAGGTACAGCAGCGTGATACCGAGAGCCGAAGCGAGTGGTGGCTCGATGTGTTCGCCCTGACCGGTCAGTTCTCCCCATACGTTACGCATCATGGCGAGCGGTTCGACGGTCATCCCCAGACGCGCTTGGCCGAACAGTATGAACTGCGCATAGGCAAAGCACACCGTGGTGATCCCCAGCGAAACAAGTGCGGGCCAGGGCATCCGTCGATGTCTCGCCGCCTCCATCAGGGCGATCGCGATCAGGCCGACGGCGAGCAGGGGCAGATACGTGGCTTTGGCCCCCGTCACCGCCACGAGAAAGACGGCCAGTAGGAGCCACTTACCGGGGGCGCTCCGCCTACGATCAAGAAGATCGACCAGGAGGAGGACCACTGGTGTGAAGAGGAGAGCCCCGAAGGTCTGGGTGGGGCTCTGCCACGTCTGAGTGGGTCTCCACGTGAACGCTCCAACCTCTGTGCCGAGGTACAGGTTCGGAGCCTCCAGGAAGAGAGCGCCCGCGGTGGCCAGCAGCGCAGCCGGCCATGAGCCCACCACACGCCGTCCGATCATTCCTATCAGAACGGCGAACGCGACCATCATGGGCAGCATGACCAGCCTGAACAGCAGCACCAGCGGCTCCACGCCGGTAATCCAGCTTGCCGCCGCGAAGTGGGCGTAGACGAACCAGTGGTAGAAGAGGGGCTCACCAGCGATCATCGGCACCGTGGGCGGCATGTGGTGCTTCAACTCGCCGATCAGCGCCAGGTGGAACGGTATGTCGAGACTGACGGTTCCAAATGCCGGCCACGTCAGGGCATGCAGCTTGAAGAACCTGGTAGCGCTCCAGGCCACCAGATAGGCCGTGACCAGGGCGAGGGACCAGGACCACCAGATCGGCGCAGTGGGACGAGGGGCGCCTTTCCAGTGCCGGCGCAGGCGGGGGACGGCGGTGAAGACCACGTAGGTGATGATCGGCCAAGCTGTGACGAGCAGCGGTACCCCAGCCGCGCGGGCGGCGATGTAGGTGAGCACCTCGATCGCATAGCCGAGCACCAGCCCGAGAGCGATCTCCTCCGCCAGTGTCCACCTGCCGCCGTACAGAGCGCGGATCAGCAGCAACCCCGGAAGCGTGAGCCCCAGCGCGACATAGGCGCCGAAGCAGACCATATCCCGGGCGGAAACACCAAAGAAACCCAGCACCGCCACCGCAAAGATGGTTACAAACGCCGCCGGCAACCATCTAAACGCGTGAAAGCACCAGAATCTCCGCCACCGAACAGCCCATTTCTGTTCACGCGGAGTCCCATTTGCCTGAGATTCTCCCGTGGGTTCAAGGAGATCCGGCAAGGGACTTTGAAGGTGTGGAGTCTTGGCCATGCATGCAAGTCTCACGACACGAGCGTCCTGACCGGATTTGGACGTCCACGTTTTTCAATGTCTTTGCCAGCCGTTCATATGGTCCAACCAGTACAGCAGGGCGGCAAGACTCGCCGTCCTTTCTGACAGACGGGGTGTCCGATTTCAAGCATTGCTCCGCCGTGGAATCGCGGACGGCATGCCCCGGCCAGAACCGGGGCGGCATCGACACACTCCGCACTGATCATTATTCGGCGATGACCGGTTACGGCAGCTGTAGATCGTTAATCTGATGTGGCGGGTGTCGGCGGTCATCTGACGGATACCGCTGTGACCTCGTTCCACCGTCGGTGGCAGGCTGCTGCCCGGTGTTGGTGACGTCGCCGCCAGTGCGACCGGTGCAGGGCGTGATCAGGGTCGATGTTCTGCCTGGGCCGGGCCGGCACGAGGATGCGCAGGAGTTTCAGCAGCTCACGGCAGCTCACCGGGACCAGTTCGACATGGGCGTGTTCGGCGCTGTCGCGGTGTTCCAGGCCGGCGATGACGGCCGGCAGCACATAGGAGATCATGCTGATCAGGCACCAACGGCGCCAGGACGTCCAGGTGGTGACCTGACCCTGGTCCAGCCCGGTCAGGCCCTTGGCGGCCTGGAAGTCCTCCTCGATCCGCCACCTGCGGCCCACCACATCGACCAGCACGTGCAACGGCACCCTGGCGGCTGACCAGCACCGATAGAACGACAGGGCGCCGGTATAGCGGTGCCGGCGGATCAGCAGCGCGGACTGCCCTACCCGGTGCCCGCCGGGGCATGCACCCGATGGTCGGACTTGACGGCGATCACATAGCTGTAGCCCACCTCGCGGATGGTCATCCGGCAGGCGCGCCCGCCGTACACCTCATCGGCGGCCACCTACGCGCGGAGGACGCCACGCTCGCGCGCATGGGTGGGCATCTCGCATGCCAACTGCGGCTTGGTGGCGAACATCACCTCCTCGGGAACCCCGCTCAGCTCACGACGCTCCTCATCGGCGGCCCACGCTCCGGGCAGGAAGAGCCGGTGGCCGATCAGGGTGTTCCCGGCCCGGGTGGCAGTTGGCCGTGCCCTCCACCGCCAGCATCGCCTCGATTGCCGTACCAGTTAAATGGGATACATCCCAAAAATAACCGTAAGTTACATCGCCAAGACACACCACCTCCTGCGCCACAAATACAGTCACGGTCTGTAATGCTACAACCATGATCAGCAAACTTAAGGGGCGAAGTCGCCGTCTGACGGGTGCGCACGAGCTGCGTGTCTTCTACATGATCGGCACTATGGGCATAGGTGGCGCAGAAAGCCAGGTTGTACTGCGCGCCAAGGAACTACGCGCCCGTGGCGTTGACAGCCGCGTGCTGCTGCTCTTCGACGGCGGCCCCTTCGAAGCAGTTCTCCAGGATGCTGGAGTTCCCGTCGTACATCTGCGCTTCCGGACTATCAGCACCGTGGGCTGGTGGCAAGCGCTCTTCTGCGGTATCGCGGCGTTCTGCCGTCTCGTACGCCTCCTACGCCAGGCCCGGCCTCACGTGCTTCATGCTCACCTATTCCACTCTTATGCCATTGGTGTGCCGGCAGGCAGGTTAGCCGGCGTCCCTCTGGTGGTGGCGGGACGTCACACACCACTTATGATCATCGGTTGGGGCCGTCTGACTTCGCTCGTAGACAAGGCCGCCAACCATTTGGCCGATCACATCATTCCGGTTAGCCAGAGCATCGCGGACGAGCTCGCGAGCCGCTTCCATGTCCGCCACAAAATCAGTGTGATCCGCAACGGCCTCCCGCCCGTGGCGTTTCTTCCACAGAGCCCGGCCTCTCTGGAAACGAAGTCCCCCGTCGTGGTCTGTGTGAGTAGACTTCACTCTCTCAAGGGCCACTGCTACTTGCTCGACGCCACGGCGCTCCTCGAGCGCCGCGGACTGAGATGTACCGTTGTTCTGATTGGAGACGGACCAGAACGCGGCAATCTGGAGAAGCAAGCGGAGAGGCTCGGAATCGACGTTCGTTTTCTTGGTTTCCGAACCGACGTGGGCGCATGGCTGGCCCGCGCCGACATCATGGCCCATCCGACGCTGGCAGAGGCCCTTGGGAACTGCATCATGGAGGCGATGGCCGCCGGGCTCCCCACGGTGTCGACAAACGTTGGTGGTGTACCTGAGCTTCTCGGAGAGAACCGTGGGCTACTCGTGCCCCCAGCCGACGTCACCGCTCTGGCTGACGCGATCCAGCGACTGCTCACCGACCACGTGCTCGCAAAACAACTGAGCGCTTCGGCACGGGCGTGGGCGGTGGACAACCTCACAAGCGAGAAGCTCGTCAATCGGTACCTGAGCACCTACTCACGCCTCATGCACCAGAAGTTCACGACAGATCTGAACATACCGATCGGTCACCGTACCCAAGGCTAGGTGAGAGCGGGTCCGCTTCTCCGCCTTCATCCAGAGATCACGAGCGCGGTGACGATCCGTCAGGACGTCGGCCAGAGCATCTGAAATCACCTGGCGAGATGACGACCTCCGCCTCGCGAAGGAATTCGGGAATGCCGCACCCGGCCCCTAAAGAGCTCAGGAGCACCGTCAACGCCTCCTCCGTAGCCCTTGCATCCAAAATTTCTTCACATTTTCCTTTACGAGAGACGGAACCCGGCGTCTTTTTCAACGATCCGCATCGGGACACACCCTTCCGTATGCTCGTGTCCGTGCAGTCACGTTCCGTAACATGTCTCAGTAGCCCGGGGCCAGCCAACGTGGCCGTCCTTGTTGTCTCGCTGGATAGGTAATCGAATGACTCTCTCCAAACGCGTAGACGGTGGCACGGACGCCGAGACCGCCTGGTGGTCCGCGCTGCGCTGCCCTCACTGTCGTGGTCCACTCCGCACCGCAACCGAGCTTCGGTGCGATGCATGCTCGACCGTTTATCCCATCGACAATGGAATTCCACGATTCGTTCCCCGGGACAACTATGCGAAGGGGTTCGGATATCAGTGGAACCGGCATCGACTGACTCAACTCGACTCGCATTCCGGCTTGCCGATCTCACGTAATCGATTGATGAACGCGAGCGGCTGGTCGGCCGCCGATCTGAAGGAAAAGACCGTGCTCGAATGCGGCAGCGGCGCGGGGCGGTTCACTGAAGTACTGTGCGAAACCAGCGCCGAGGTGACGTCGGTCGACATCTCAAGCGCCGTGCACGCCAACGCCGCCTCGAACGGCCACTTTCCCAATCTGAGGATTGTTCAGGCCAGTATCTACGAATTGCCGTTTCCAGAGGAGTCGTTCGACTTCTTGTTCTGTTGCGGAGTGATCCAGCACACGCCGGATGTCGAAAAGACATTCAAGACCCTGTTCCGTTACCTACGGCCCGGAGGCCGGTTCTGCATCGACGTGTACGCGGCGATCATCGCCTACACGCATCCTCGGCAGTTGCTGCGCCCGATCGCCAAACACGTGCCTCCCGCCAAGCTCTACGCTCTCGTGGAGAAGACTGTGCCGAGGCTGCTCCCCCTGTCCATGAGGCTCGGCGCCGTTCCAGGGGTGGGACAGTGTCTGGCGCGTCTGGTTCCGGTGGCGAATCACGGCTATTTGGGTTTGACGGACAAGGAAATCGCCCGGAACTGGTCGGTGCTGGACACCTTCGACTGGCTCTCGCCACGGCACGAGAAGCCGCAGCCTCGGCGACGCCTCGAGCGATGGACGCGAGAACTGGCCTTGCGTGAGGTTTCCATCGAGCGTCACCGCGGGTTGTACGTGATCCGCGGTATCAAATAATCGGCCGGCTCCCGCTCGGCTCGACGCCGGACTCCCCATCCCCCTCAGGGTCGTATCCGTCAAAAAATCGGCTCGGCCAAGTCGTCATGCCTTCGCTCCATACGGCACCCTGATGGCGGCTCCGGCCAAGGATCGCGGATGCAAACCGTTTCAATCAGACTTTGGCGCTAAAGAACAGCCTCTGGAAGGGGTAACGTCGTGGCGGTCAGCGATAGATCCGGCCTTCGACGCGTCGTGCTTCTCATCCCACAGTTGGCACCGCTGGGAGGCACCGAGGTACAGATCTCTTTGCTGGCCCGGGAGCTACGCGCGAGGAACATCGACACAAAGGTGATCGTCCTGAGGAGAGGCGGACGGCACACGGAGACTCTGCGCCCGGCGGGGATCGAGGTATGCCACCTCGGCTTCGTCCCCATCTCGTTGGGACCATTGGCTCTAGCTCGCAACCTGTACGCCTGCGTCTCCCTGCTACGCCTGTTGCGACGTCTGAAGCCTCAGGTGCTGCATGCGTTTCTCTACTTCGGTTACGTCGTCGGCCCGCCCGCCGCCCGGTTGGCACGGGTTCCGATCGTGGTCGCCGGCCGACGCAGTCAGAGCTTCTTCAAGAAGAACCGCAGGTGGGTACTGGCTTTGGAGAGGGCCGCGACCCGCATCACCGACCATGTGATCGCGAACGCCGTCGCCGTTGCGGAGGACGCCCGCGCAGTCGAGCGTATGCCGGCGCACAAACTGAGTGTGATCTACAACGGCCTCCCGGAGCCGGCATTCGATCCGGCCAAGCCGGAGAATATCGACACCTCTCTCCCGGTGGTTCTTTGCGTGGCCAATCTCCTGAGGGTCAAGGGACACCGTTTCCTGATCGAGGCCGCTGCGATGCTCTCCCGGCAGGGACGCGCATGCACGGTGGTACTTATCGGCGAAGGCCCTGAACGTAGTCACCTCCAGACGCAGGCGACCGCGCTCGGCGTCGACGTCCGCTTTCTCGGATTCCGTACGGACACGGCCGGCTTCCTGGCCCGCGCCGACATCGTGGTCCTTCCCTCACTGTCCGAGGGGTTGAGCAACGCGGTCATGGAGGCGATGGCCGCGGGCCGACCGATCGTCGCCACCTCGGTAGGCGGTATGCCCGAACTTCTCGAGGACCGTGGCATCCTCATCCCCGCCTCCAGCCCTTCGGCTCTGGCCGAGGGGATAGTCCGTCTCCTCGACGATCCAGAGCTCGCCACTGCGCTGGGAGCCGCAGCACGTGCCTGGGCACGTAAGAACCTCGACGTGGCCGTCATGGCCGAGCAGCACATCAACCTGTATCACCGACTTCTGGAGGCCCGATGTGCGGGATAGCCGGAATGGCTTCGATGTCGCATCCGGACCCCGGACTCGTCCGTCGCATGTGCGACGTGCTGGTGCACCGAGGACCCGACGGTGCGGGCTTCCACAGTGACGAACACGCGGCACTCGGCATGCGCCGACTGGCGATCATCGATGTGGCGACCGGCGACCAACCCGTCTACAGCGAAGACGACCGGATCGTGGCCGTGTTCAACGGCGAGATCTACAACTTCCCCGAGCTCCGCGACATCCTGATCGCCAAAGGGCACCGTTTGCGTACCGCGGGAGACTCCGAGTGCATCGTGCATCTCTACGAGGAGTTCGGCGTAGATCTAGTTCATCAACTCCGGGGGATGTTCGCCTTTGCCATCTGGGACCAGGATCGCCAGCGTCTGGTTCTGGCCAGGGACAGAGTGGGCAAGAAACCGCTCTACTGGCGATCTGATCACTCCTCGATCCAGTTCGCATCCGAATTGAAGTCCCTTGCGCAGGACCCCGGCATGGACCGCGAGATCGACCCTGTCGCCCTGCACCACTACTTGACATACCTGTACGTCCCCGCACCGCGGTCCATCTACCAGGGCGTACACAAACTCCCTCCCGGTCACGTGCTCATCTGGGAACACGGCAGGATCACGGTCAACCGCTACTGGCGACTGAACCGCATCCCCCGGGCCGTGGTAGACCAACGGGCGGAGGAAGAGCGGCTGCGTGAGCTCCTCCTGGAGGCAACGCGGATCCGCATGATGAGCGAGCGCCCGCTCGGAGCATTCTTGTCCGGCGGCGTGGACTCCTCCGCCGTTGTCGCCGCCATGGCGATGCAGAGCAGCGAGCCGGTCAAGACGTTCAGCATCGGCTTCGAGGACAGCCGGTACGACGAACGACACAAAGCGCGGATGGTTGCCGACCGGTATTCCACCGATCATCATGAGCTCGTCGTGACATCGAACCTTCTCGACATCCTGCCGCGCCTCGCGTGGCACTTCGACGAGCCGTTCGCCGACTCCTCGGCGATTCCAAGTTTCTACCTGGCTCAGCTGAGCCGACAGCATGTCACCGTCGCGCTCAACGGAGACGGCGGAGATGAGTGTTTCGGTGGCTACCAGCGCTATGCGCTGATGGACCAAACCCGCAGGATTCCGGTCATACCCCAACCCTTCGCGGCAATGCTCGCGCACACCGGCACCCTCATAAGCGAGCGGAGCGCCTCCGGATCCTTGTCCCAGAAGCTAGGCCGGATGATGGGGTTCGCCGCGGCGCATCCATCACAACGCTATGCCCGTCTGATCTCCTACTTCACGCCGGAACAGAAATCTGAGATTTACAGCGACCCACTCCGGGACCTGCTGGCGGAGGTGGACAGCTACCGCCTGCTTGAGGAGGTCTTCCGAGGTTCGTCGGCGGAAACCGATGTCGGCCGAGTTCTGGACGTCGACACGCTCACATACCTTCCGGGTGACCTGCTGGTCAAGATCGACATCACGACGATGGCCAACTCTCTGGAGGCCCGCTCGCCGTTCCTGGACCACCACATAATGGAGTGGGCGGCGGCCCTTCCCAGCGCACTCCATGTCCGCCACGGCCGGACCAAACTATTGCTCAAACGAGCAGTGGCGCCCTGGTTGCCGCAACAGCTGCTGCGCTATCCCAAGCAGGGGTTCGGTGTGCCGCTTGCCACCTGGCTCCGCGGTGAACTGCGGGAGCTGGCCTACGACCTGCTCATCGACGACACCGCTCGCAACAGGGGCCTGTTCCGGCCGGCGGCGATCCAGGAACTGCTCCGGCAGCACATCGACGGCGTCGACCATAGCGTCCGGCTGTGGGCTCTGCTGCAGTTCGAGCTCTGGCATCGAACGCATGCCACACCTGGCACGCGGAGCCAAGACGAGGTCCGATGCTCCATCCCGCAGACCTGAGTTCATTCCTCTCGACATGGTGGCCCAGGCCATTGGAAGCCATTTGGTAACGGTAGGGGTGCAGTGACGGGCGTGCTCACCGCACGGGCCGTTCAGCCCGAGGGCGAGGGACCTACAGCGTCGTCGTGTGCTGAGTGATGTCCATCGTTCTCCTTTCATTTTTCTCGTTCGGTCGCTCCGTCCACATCCCAGGGCATCGGCAAAGTCGTAACGGTTCGCCGGTCCGGGCGCCCACCTGATCGAGAACGGCTTGTGGCAGGTCGGCGGTATGATCGCCGGCCTCCCGGAAGTTGCCGGCCCCGACCGGAACGCAGATCACCGCGATCACCAACAGCCCGTTTGGGCCATGCCTTACACCCCGCACCGCCCGTGGGTCGTCTACCTGGGCCGGCATCTCCAACGCCCCGGGGATCTCCTCCCCGCCGGGCATGACACGACCGGCGGATCAAGGTGGGAGACCAACAACGATGGCCTCTTGCTGGGGGAACGGAAGCTCAGGAACTCCCATTTCTCTTGATGATGGGTCGTCCTCATACGCTCAGGCGCCCGCCCTCGCCATGATCATGCAACTTTGCCGATGCCCCGGCTGCAACCCTGCGCATTCGGGTAATTCCCGAGAGGACGGAACGTAGATCGGATATCTGGGGGAGCATCTCCCGTGCACGGATTTTGGAGACGCGGATGAACCAGGTGATTTCGACCGCGACCATCGCTGTATAGGAAGCCGATGAGGCCAGACCCGCTCCGACAGCTCCCCAGTGGGGAATCAGTACCGCGTTCAATGCGAGGTTCACGATGAGGGCGGCAATTGCGATGGTCGTCATGGTCATAGGGCGTGCCAGGCGGATCAGGTACTGCTCCACCACACGGAGCGGTGCTAGGGCGAGCGAGCCGATCGCGAGAGCGAGCAGCGGCGCCACACTACCGGCGTAGACGGAACCATAGACCAGCGGGACCAATACAGGAGAGGTGACTATCAACGCAATGATTACGATCGCCGAGAACATCAGGTTGAACCGGAGGGCGCGAACGGTGGTGTTACCGGCGTCGCGGTCATTCTCTACGGTCTGACCCGGAAGACAGACCTGTCTAACCGCCTCGGTCGGCACCTGCGTGAGAGACAGGATCGACACCGCCACGGTGTACAGGCCGACCTCGGATGGCGAGGCAAGAGCGTTTAACAGCAGGACGTCTGCGGTCATGTGCAGATATAAAGCAACCCGGCCTATGTGATAACGGCCTGATAGAGCGAGTTGCCGCCGGGCGAGCGCAGCGTCTCCACACAAGGCTGAGTGGCGGAGTACGTAGAGAAAGAGCAGGAAGGGAGCGACCGTGGAGATCGCCCAGCAGACGATCACAACGGTGACGGTGAGAGAGTCGGTGACGGTGAAAACCAGTATCGGCAGGAACTGGACCAGCCCCGTCAAGACCCCGGCTCCGTTGACCAGACGTGTGCGGGACTGAAGGAGCAAGATCCCTTGGAGATTGGTCCATGCGATGCCGAAAGGCACCGGAAGCATGGCAATGACTAGCAGGTAGGGCGCTGGCAGGGGGACGAACAGCGCTGTGGCAATGAAGGTGACCGAGGCGGATACGACCCCCAGAATCAGACCGAGAAGCAGTCCGTTACCCATCAGGAAGTGGCGCCGGGAAGCATCTGGCCACAGGGCGATCTGTGACCGGTCAAGGGAGAGCTGTCCTATGGTCATCGCGATCAAAGCCGCAGTGGTGATGACGGCGTAGATACCCCGACTCTCCGGCTGCAAGGTCCGTGCAATGAGGATGCCCGTCCCTGTCGCCAGCACGAGCCGGAGCGTGTTGCTCGCCATCGTCTGCACGGTCTTGCGGAGAGGGGTTGCTACTACTGACGGAGGCATCCAACCTCGATCACGGCGGCATCGGACGTATGCGCGGCGCGGCACGCCGAACCAGCGATGGGGCCTTTTCGGTGCATGAGAGTCCTTCCGATGAAATACTTAAAGTCACTGAATCCTACTGAGTGTGTTGTCGTCCAGCGCTGTGCGCTACTCGGAGGTGTGTCGTGCACGGTGCTGATCCGAAGATCAAAGCCATGGCGGCCATCGCCCGGGCGAACGCAGGCGATCGAGCTCTCCTAGGGAGGGGACGCCCGCAGCGTTGATCGAGGCAGGACTCGCTGGGGTGTCATGCGTAGCGACGAGGGTCGGGTGTGTCGCCGAGGTCGTGCAGGACAAGGTCGCGGGGATGCCGGCCACCCCCGGTCCGAGAACCCTCGGCGCGCGGATGATGAGGTTGCCGGCAGATCGAAGGCTGTGAGAGCAGATGGGTGGTGCCGCTCAATACCGGGCACAGCGCCTGCCCGGTATTGACTGCTTCGTTGGGAAAATGCGGGATTTGCGAGAATTCCTGATGGTACGGAAAACGATGGGAGTGATTTCCAAGTGATCAAGCAACGCTTTGAGCATCAGCTTGAAATGGCAAGAAAGCACGGAGTTGGAAACGCGATGCTCGCGCTTTCTCGTAAGGCTTTCTTGTCTCCTCTGCTATCAGCATACGGCGCGGACAAGTGGCATCTCAGAGGATTTCATACGACGAATTACAAGAAGATCGCGGTAGCTCTCTCCCGGGAGGTGTCAGGATCAGCCCGGGTGGTCGTCGAGGTCGGCTGCGGTCTGGGTGACATCGTAAGCAGAGTGAAGGCCTATCGAAAGTTCGGGTATGACGTTGATTCGGCGACGATTTCGTGCGCAAGGCTCCTAAGAAGACTGCGTCGTCCGGATACTTCTTACAGAGTGGGCAGTTTCGACTCCCTGGTTCACCTCGAGTTCGAGTCCATAGACCTGCTGATCGCGATGGGCTGGCTCCACTATATGCCAGATGAATGGATTGAGGAGAACCTGCGTTCACTACTCACGAGCAAGCGGGTGCGGTACATCATGGTGGATGAATTTCCTGGACAACGCGGCAGGATCGAAACGATGATGAAGACCTTCGGAACGCTCGTTAAGCAGGAGTTCGACTGGCAGGACGGGAAAGCCGTACTCCTGTTTCACTGCGACCGATGACCCTGTGTTTTGAAGATATTGAAGAAACACATGCCACGCTTCTCGCGATGTTCCCGGTCGTCAATTAATCTTGAGTATGTGAATGGATCATCCCAGCCTCGCCCTGCCTTCGTTATCACCATAGACGTGGAAGCCGATGATCAATGGAGTCGGACTTCAACGGCCACGACGGAAAATGCCAGGTATCTGCCGAGGTTTCAGTCGCTGTGCGAAAAATATAAGATGCGCCCTACATACTTAGTGGAATGGGCAATGGCTCAAAGCCCTGCATTTCAGGAATTCGGCGCATCCGTGATCGGCCGCGACACCGGTGAGATCGGAATGCATCTGCACTCCTGGACCACTCCTCCGTCAACTCCTTTGACGAGCATGGATCATGCATACCATCCGTTTCTGATCGAATTCCCAGAGAGCGTCATCAGGGAGAAGGTAAAAGTAGCCACCGGGACTTTAGAAGATATCTTCCAAGTGTCCATGATAAGCCACCGGGCCGGCAGGTGGGCGCTCGACGAGAGATATGCGAAAATTCTGGTCGAACATGGATACCTTGTTGATTGCTCTGTGACCCCACATATTTCTTGGGAGGGAAGTCGGGGGGCACCAAACGGCTGCGGACCGAGGGATTATTCAGGTTTTCCCGAACATGCATATTTCGTCGACCTAAAATGTATCAGCAAAGAAGGCGACTCGCCTCTTCTGGAGGTGCCAATGACTATAGCCCCCAGCCGGTGGAGGCAGTCTTGGAAGCAGGTCAACAAATTTATTTCGTATAGCAGTACAGCGAAACGCCTCCTGAATCGGATCTCTCCTGAGGTCAAATGGATGAGGCCCAACGGCAGGAACAGAACCGACTTGTTGCAGCTCGCCTCTCAAACGCGAGCGGCGACGGGCGACCACGTAGAGTTCATGCTTCATTCATCGGAGATGATGCCCGGCGGGAGTCCCTACTTCCGCACGGGTCGAAGCATCGAGGGGCTGTTTGGTGACATGGAGGAGCTCTTCGAGTTCGTCGCCGAGAGATTTAAGGCCCTGACATTGGCCGAGTATCACGCTCGGATCTCCCAGATCACAAGCCGGAGATATTGAGCGAGAAAGCCGGAGGTTACGGCGGACCGGAGAGCGCGAGACCGGTCTCGGCGATGAAGCAGTTGAGCAGGTCGGGTCGGTACTGCGAGTTTGAGCCGGTTCTTGACCAGTATGGTGAGCTGGTCGATGGCGCGGGCTGCGGGGATAAACAGGCGGGCCAGGACGCGGCGGATCTCGGCGAGCGAGGGCCGGAGCAGACGGGGTGGGGCGGTGGTCAGGGTGGTTTGGGGCGAGCCCGCTGGTCTTTTCCCTGGTCGGAGGGCTCGTCGATGTCTGGTGGTAAGGCTGCCTGGGTGACGGCGAGGAAGGCCAGGGCCAGCATGACGGTGGTGACGTGCCGATGCCAGGGTGTCCACCTGCGGACCTGGTACTGGGTCGGGCCGGGATAGAAGGCACGATCTCGCAGGCCGTCCGCGGCCCCGACATCAGACACGCACGCTATCGGGGCCTGGCCAAAGTAGGACTGCAACAGCTGCTGAGCGCTGCGGCGGTTAACCTCATCCGGATCGACGCCTGGCTCGACGGGATTCCCCTGGCCACTACCCGAGCCTCGCCTCTGATGAAACTAGCGAAGGCAGCCTGACTGAATTCGTCAACAGCATCAGTACTGGCGGTAAGCATCGGTAGTTTGTTGTGATCGTCGAGGGTGGCCTACGGCGGTAGGTAGAGGTTGACGCCGACGCCCTTGGTGAGTGTGGCGATCAGGGCGGTGAGTTCGGGTGCGCAGAGGCTGAGGGCGCCGTCGCGGGCCAGGCGGGAGAGATCGCGTATCGGGTTCAGGCAGGCGCGGATCCGGCGGAGGCGTTCGGGCCAGGTCTCCTGGCGGGCAGGGCCCGCGGCCGGGGGTGCCGGAACCTGGTCGCCGGGCGGCGTGGTGTCCTCGGTCGGGGCGGGGTGCCGGCCGGGATCGTCGGCGGGGTGCAGCCAGCAGAAGCAGAAGGCCAGGTTGACCAGGGCCCAGTGGCGCTGGATGGCCCGGCCGGAGCGGACCTGAAAGTCGGCCCAGCCCAGCTCGTGCTTGGTCTGTTTGCAGTCCTGCTCGATCCAGCCGCGCAGCCCGTACAGGTGAACGATTTCGGCCAGTGTGGCCGGCCGCGTGCCGGGTCGGAGGTGGCGACGATCATCCGGTGGGGCCGGTCGGGCCCGTAGCGGGCCATGGTGAGCTCGATGGCCCACCAGGTCTCGGCGTGTCCGTCGCGGTAGCGGCGGCGCACCGGGCGCCAGCGGCCCGGATGGGATCGCGACAGCCATCCGGCCCGGACGACCCGCCGGGCGGGGGTGAGCGTGTGACCGCTGCTGGTCATGATGGGCGTGTTCGGCTTGATCGCCACCACGTAGGGGACGCCGGCGGCGTCCAGATCGGCGATGAAGCGCGGGCTTTCGCTGGGGCCGTAGAAACAATCGGCGACCAGCGCCCGAAACGGGATCCCCGCGGTGCGGGCCCGGGCCACCAGGTCGGCGGCGAGCCGGCCCTTGGTGCGAAACGCCGCATCGGCCCGGCCTTCGGGCAGCGTGGGAGCCGACTGGTAGGGGGCGGTGTGCAGCGGATAGTAGATCCGCTCGTCGGCCCAGGCGGTGCTCACCGCGACGATGCCGTTCTCGATCTGCGCGCGTGAGCCGATGTACTGGCGGGACACGTACGCGGTCGCGTGCCCGGATTTCCGGTTCCCGGAGTCGTCCAGCAGCAACGCGCCCTGGCCGTGGGGCGCGGTCGCGGCTGCCTGGATGAGCAGTTCGATCCGCCGGTCGTTGATCGGCTCGTGCTCCCAGGGTGATTCGGACAAGAACCACTGCAGGCGCTGGACCTCCCGGTGCGTGGCGCCGACGACCGCTTCGGCCTCCGCCGGCGCGGTCAACGTTTTGTTCCGGTCCCGCGGTTGCAGCAGCGCCGTGACATAGTCCCGCAACGCCCGGCGCCGCGCCCGGGACGCCAGCAGGTCATCGAAACCGGGCCGGGTAGCCCTCCAACGGGCCGGGTGCCGGAGAAACCGGGAGCCGCTCAGCCATGATGTCCTCCCAGACGAACGAGCGGATACCTTCATCTCCACTCTGCATCCGCCCACGAGCCCGGACATAGCAGCGATCAAGCGATCACAACAAACTACCGATGCTTACATCTCAAGATCTCTGAATGTAGTACCGGTGCGGCTAAACCCTCGAAACAACATCACCGGCAGACTGCTCTTTGCCGTCTAAATTCTTTGTCCATGCCACCGAGGTGAGCACGCTCGTAACCATGATGATCGGCATGCGCTGGCGAAAGATGAGGCCCATGTTGGCCATAGTCGTTGCGTAGGCGATCGCGCCCGGGATGATGAATGACAGGAGAATAAGGAGTGTCACGCGGTCATGGCGCCATAGCCGGCGAGCTCCGCGCACCGCATGGTAAAGAATGAAGTACCAGATGAATACGTCTATCTTTCCAAGTTGCAGCATCGGGCCGCCCTGGGTCCAGGGAAATGGAGATAGGAGCGTATAGAGCAGCTTAGGGCCAAGCGCGTTCCATGGATTTCCGCCGTCTTCGAAACCGACGCCAGATCCTCCATCCCCGTTGGCGCGAAGGACGTTCTCCGCCTGGCCCTTATCAAGTTGTTGCTGAATCACCTCGATCGGAGCACTTTCGTAAATACCGCCGAAAACCAAAAGAGCGGACACCAGTAGCACCGAAAAGGCGAACACGCCCCGGAAGGAGAACACCTTCTTAAGACCAACCAGACCAAGGATCAGCGGCACTGCACACATGAACACCATGTACGGGCGCACATACCAGAGTGCCCACAGCAGCGGCACGAGCATGAGCATCTTGCGTACATCGAAACGACGTGCGATCGAAACCCCCAGCCCAATACTGGCAACCACGAGGAACGCATTAAATCCATCTTTGTACGTATCCGACGTGTGCAACAGGAATGCAGGCATGAATGCCGTCACGACAAGCAGCAGAAATGCTGAGCGATCATCGGCGCCGACCAACCGCGCAAACTTGTATACAACAATGCACAACGCACAGGCGAGTAGTGCGACGACAGCGGTGCAGGCAAGCGGGGCCGGACCATCGCACAGGTAGACGACAATCGCGAAGACCTGACACGGCACAGCGACGAAAGACAGGGAGCTGATATCTTCGGATGTGACGAACTGAAGACCATTACGTTTCCAGTATTCAACGATTTCCATGGCCCTGCCCTCATACCCCAGATTGTCGCCGCCATAGTCGATGACACCGCTTCGCATCACCAGAACATGGACGATCAGTCGGACGATGAACGCGACCAGCAGAACCGGTAGCACTCGGCGTGCCACTCCCGCGTCCAGGTTCGCATGAACAAGAAAGGCGAGCATCATTGCGGCAGCGGCGACGATGAAATATTCCATGGAAAGCGACCTTCAGTCCGCGTCAAGGCGACGCCACAGGGACCGGCGGTCGATTTGAACCACCGGCAAGCAACTCTGCGACGGCGACGCTAGCGCTAGGGCTGGACAACAGCATGCCCGGAGGTCGCCCATGGTCCGGTGATTACCCCTCCTTGCCGATTCTTTTTACCAGTGCATTCCATTGGCTGATCCCCATGGCTATAAGGAGCCGCGGATGGCTGCCGCGCCTGGCAACGTGGCTCGATCACGCGCAGGTAGGGAGCGAGAAAACATTTCACCACAGTCGCGACGGCGTGGGCGGAACAGACCGAATCCCTAGTTAGCTTTTCGACGTGAGCCACGCCTGTCACCAAGGAGCCCGTATGAAGCCGGACGGTCGGATTCGTGTCATGGAGATAATCGCCCGGATGAATGTGGGCGGCCCCGCTACCCAGGTATCGGGGCTGTCCGAGGGGTTGGACCAGGAGGAGTTCGACCACCGTCTCTATACGGGCCATGTCGGCGCCGGCGAGGGCGACCACCTCGACCTGAAGGGTCCGGCGGTGCGCGTTCACCCGATTCCGGGTCTCGGCCGGTCGATCAGACCGTCGGACGACTATCTCGCCCTTCTCCGGCTGACGGCCGCCATGCGCGCCTTCCAGCCGCACGTCGTCCACACCCGGACGACGAAGGCCGGCACTCTCGGGCGTATGGCGGCCTGCCTGTCCCGTGTCAGCGCGGCCCGGATCCACGTCTTTCACGGGCATCTCCTCAACGGTTACTTCACCCGGCCGAAGCGCGCGCTCTACGTACGGTCGGAACGGATCCTCGCCTCCATGACCGACCGGCTCGTGACCGTCGGCTCACAGGTCCGCGACGAACTGCTCGAAGCCCGGATCGGCCGTCCGGAGCAGTACGTGGTGATCGCCCCGGGTGTACGGCTCGGCCCGGTCCCCGAGCGTGGAGCCGCCCGTGCCGAACTGGGCCTGCCGCCCGACGCGCCCGTCGTGGCATACGTGGGCCGGCTCACCCAGGTGAAACGGCCCGACCGGTTCGTCGCCACGGCCCGTGCCGTGCTCCGGCAGGTTCCCGGCTGTCACTTCGTCGTCTGCGGCGGAGGTGAACTGCGGGAGCAGATCGAGCGGGACATCGACCCGATCCGGCATTCCTTCCACCTGCTCGGCTGGAGAAAGGACGTGGAGACGGTCTACTCGGCCGCCGACGTGGTTCTGCTGACCTCCGACAATGAGGGCACGCCCCTGACACTCGTCGAGGCGGGGATGGCCGGGACCCCGGCCGTCTCCACACGGGTGGGGAGCGTCGCCGAGATCGTCCAGGACGGGCGTACCGGCCTGCTGGCCGGGGCCGACGCCGACGAACTGGCTGGACAGGTGGTGAGGCTGCTCTCCGATCCCGATCTCGCGCGCCGGATGGGCGAGGCGGCCTGCCGGTGGACCACGACCTCGTTCAACGTGGAGCGCCTCGTCGCGGATACCGAAGCCCTCTACCGATCGCTGGGCACAGCGCACCGCGATCGCGGTGCCACGCAACCAACCACGGGAGGGATGGACAGGTGAGAGTCCTGGTGACCGGTGGCGCGGGGTTCATCGGCGCGAATCTGTGCCGTGCGCTCACGGCCCGCCCCGAAGTCGAAAACGTCACGGTGCTGGACGACCTGAGCAGCGGAGACCTCGCCAATCTCGAAGGCGTTGAGGTGGACTTCGTGATGGGCAGCATCCTGGACCGAGGGCTCCTGGCCGATCTCATCACCGGCACCACCACCACCGTCGTCCACCTCGCCGCGCGACCGTCGGTTCCACGGTCCCTGGCCGACCCTCTGGCCACTCACTCCGTCAACGCCACGGGCACCCTCCACGTCCTGGAGGCCTGCCGTGCGGCCAGGCCGCACGTGGTGCTCGCCTCGTCGTCCTCGGTGTACGGCGACTGCCGGGAGCCGCAGAAGCACGAGGACCTTCCCACCAGGCCGCTGAGCCCGTACGGCGCGAGCAAACTCGCGACCGAGGCATACGGCCTGGCGTACGCGGAGAGCTTCGGCCTGCCGGTCCTGCCTTTCCGCTTCTTCAACGTCTACGGCCCCATGCAGGCCGCCGACCACGCCTACGCGGCCGTCATCCCGACCTTCGTGTCCATGGCGCTGCGAGGTCGTCCGGTGCCCGTCTACGGTGACGGGAACCAGGCGCGGGACTTCACCTACGTGGGCTCGCTGACCGAGGTTCTCGTCGACGCCACCGTCCGCCGGGTGACGAGTCCGACGCCGGTGAACCTCGCGTTCGGCACGCGGACCACCCTGCGGTATCTGAAGGACACCCTCGGAACGGTTCTCGGCAGGCCGGTCGAGCCGGCTTTCCTGCCTCCCCGGATCGGTGAGATCCAGGAGTCACAGGCCTCCCCCCGCCTGCTGCGCCGTCTGTTCCCCGGTGTGTGCCCGGTGCCCCTCGAAGACGGGCTCCGCAAGACGGTGGCTTGGTTCGAGAATTCGGCGACCACCGACACGGCCCTACAACTCGATGCGCACATCTGACCCATCGCTTCCCCCTGGCCACAGAGACCTTCTCCTAGCGCGTAATAGAGGAAGCCAGTGAAGAAACAATCAAGGAACACCTACCTGATAACAGGTGGCAGCGGGTTCGTCGGGTCGCATCTGACCGACGCCCTGCTCGCCCGCGGCGAATCCGTCGTGATCCTGGACAACCTGTCGACCGGGCGGCGAGAGAATCTGCACTCCCACCCCCATCTGCACTTCGTGCACGGGTCGGTCCTGGACGAGCTTATGGTGGACGAACTGGTCCACCAGTGCGACGTGGTCGTCCATCTCGCGGCCGCGGTCGGCGTCAAGCTGATCGTCGAGCAGCCGCTGCGGTCCCTGACGACCAACATCCGCGGTTCGGAGATCGTGATCGAGGCCGCGCACCGGTACCGGAAGAAGATCCTGGTCACCAGCACGAGCGAGATCTACGGCAAGAACTCCTCCGGCGCGCTCCGAGAGGACTCCGACCGCATCCTCGGGAGCCCTGCGGTGGTGCGCTGGGCCTACAGCACCGCGAAGGCCGTCGACGAGATCCTCGCCAACGCCTACCACAAGGAACGCGGCCTGCCGACGATCGTCGTCAGGCTTTTCAACACCGTGGGATCGCGGCAGAGCCCGGCCTACGGCATGGTCATCCCACGCCTGGTACGGCAGGCGCTCAGCGGCATGCCCCTCACAGTCTTCGGCGACGGCACCCAGACCCGCTGCTTCGCCCATGTCGCGGACGTCGTCGACGCGCTGCTCGGGCTTCTCGACGAGGACGCGGCGATCGGGCAGACCTTCAACATCGGCTCCGCCGACGAGGTGAGCATCCTGGAGCTCGCGAAGCTGGTCATCGAGCGCACCGGCTCTACGTCGGGTGTCGACCTGATCCCCTACCACGAGGCCTACGAGCAGGGCTTCGAGGACATGGCGCGCAGGGTCCCCGACACCACCAAGCTCCGCGAACTCACCGGCTGGATTCCACGTCGCGCTCTCGACGAGATCCTCGTAGATGTCGTCACGGAGGCCCGCGCGGATTTCGCGGCGTCCATCCGGTGAACGGTACGATCCCCCTCGCCACGGGAGCGGCCGCCTTCCTCCTCAGCGCGGCGGCCGTCGTGCCGCTGAGGCGTCTGGCCCTACGGTGGGATCTCACCGACCGTCCTGGCGGGAACAAGGCCCATGCCCGTCCGACCCCTTATCTGGGAGGCGTCGCGATCGCACTGGCCACGGTCGTGCCCGCGACGGCGGTGCTGGGCCTGGCCGATCGGCGGATCACCGCGATTCTTCTGGCCGCCACCGCGGTTGCCCTGCTCGGCCTGATCGACGACCTCGGCTCGCTGCCCATGTTCACCCGGTTGGCCGTGGAGACGGCGGCGGCGAGCGGAGTCGTGTTCTCCGGCGTCCAGATCACCCTGACGGATAGCTGGGTGGACGGAGCCGTCACGGTGGTGTGGATCGTGGTGATGACGAACTCCTTCAACCTGCTGGACAACATGGACGGCACGCTGGGAGCCGTCACCACGGTCGCCGCCGCCTTCCTTGCGGGGGTGGCCTTCGTGTCCGCCCAGCCGTCACTCGGGCTGCTGCTGTCCGTGCTGGCCTATGCCAGCCTCGGCTTCCTGCTGCACAACTGGTCTCCCGCGAGGATATTCATGGGGGACTCCGGATCGCTGTTCATCGGCTCCATCCTCAGCTCCTCTGCGGTCGTCCTGGTGGCGGAGCGAGACCCGGCCACCATGGCCTCCGGGCTGCTCCTGCCGACCTTCGTCGCGGTCGTCGACACCGGCGTCGTGTTCGTCTCGCGGACGATGGCCGGCCGTTCACCGCTGACGGGCGGCACCGACCACGTCTCGCACCGGCTCCGCCGTGTCGGCTTCGGCATCCGGATGGTCGCCGTGCTGTTTGGCGTCATCACGGCTCTCGCCGGCGCGCTCTGCCTGGCGGTGGCCCTGAAGTGGGTGCCGCCGATCACCGCGGCGATCGTCGCGGGCGGAACCGCCCTTCTTCTCATCAGCCTGCTGCAGGGCGTGAACGTCTACTCGCCGGCCCAGCACTCCAAGACTCTTTCACGAATCCCCGAAAGGCTGCGTTGATCCAGTGGATCTGCTCTCCTACCTGCGGCTCATCCGCAGGAACTGGCTGCTCATCCTCTTCTCCTTGGGCGTGGCGGTGGCCGCGGCGGCCTTCGTCACCGCGCACACGCCACCCAAGTACGTCGCGACGATCACCATGCTGGTCTCCGGCCACGATAGGGAGGGCAGCCTCTCCACCGCCTACCAGGCGGGAGCGCTGTCCCAGCAGCGCGTGCAGTCCTACGCCGAACTGCTGACCAGCCGCCGCGTGATCGAAAAGATCGCCGAAGGCGGTGACGTCCAGAGCCTCCAGGGGAACATCACCGCGGAGTCCATCCCCTCCACCGTGCTCATCCGGGCCACGGTCACCGACACCGACCCCGCACGCGCCGCGCAGCTGGCCAACGCCCTGGGCACCGAGTTCCCCAAGCTGATCAGCGAGATCGAGCGGCCTGCTCCCAACAGTCGTGCCACGGTCAAGGTCACCATGGTGGATCGGGCAATCCCCCCGGTGGCGCCGGTCGCTCCCCGGCCGCTGGTCAACCTCGCGCTTGCCGTAGTGATCGCGCTGTTTGTCTCCGTCGGCTCGTTCATCCTGCGGGACCACCTGGACACCACCATCAAGTCAGACGAAGCGCTACAGCAGGCGTCGAAAAGCGCGATCCTGGGCGTCGTTGGCTACGAGCGGGACGCACGGCGCCTTCCCTTGATCATCCGTCATCGCGGCCGGTCGTCCAGGGCCGAGGCGTTCCGCTCGCTCCGAACCAACCTGCAGTTCGTCGGCGTCGACCGGCACCCGAAATCGCTCGTGGTCACCAGCTGCCTGCCGGGTGAGGGAAAGTCCTCGACAGCAGCCAACCTCGCGATCACGCTCGCGCAGGCCGGCTGGCGGGTGATCCTGGTGGACGGCGACCTCCGCCGCCCGCGCATCCCGGACTACTTCGGGATCGAAGGCACGACGGGCCTCACAGACGTGTTGATCGAAAGAGCCGGGCTACAGGACGTCATCCAGACCTGGGGGGCGGCGGACCTGTCGATCCTGCCGAGCGGCCAGATCCCGCCGAACCCGAGCGAGCTCCTCAGCTCACGCGTGATGCGCAGCGTCCTCAGCCAGCTCACCGAGGCCTACGACATGGTGATCATCGATGCGCCGCCGCTGCTGCCCATCACCGATGCCGCGGCGCTCGCGGCGATCTGCGACGGTACGCTCCTCATCGCGCGGTACGGCAGGACCCGGCGGGAGCATGTCGTCCGTGTCGCGGAACTGCTGTCGTCGATCAACGCCCGCCTGGTGGGCGCCGTCCTGAACTTCGCGCCCGCCAGGAACCGCCAGGAATACGGCTACGGCTACGGCTACGGCTACGAGTCCGACGCAGAGGTCAAGAGTAAGACGCCGACGCACGCGTGAGCAGCAGGTGCGGCGCGGCGAGTGACTTTGCGATCCTCCGTCCTGCGATCCGGTGAGCCAGCCAAGAGCCACCGTGGGGGTCGGGGATGTCCGGCTGGTCCACACGGACCAGCCCGCGCAGTGCCCTCGCCTCGGCGATCAGCGCATGGGCCCGGCATACGGGGTCCGCATGGCAGGTGACCGCGGCAGGCGGCACGGCCTGGACCAGCGCACCGAACTCGGCGATGGTGAAGGTCCGAGCGGCCGCCGGGAAATGTCTGGCCACCGACTCGGCGCGGTGCTCGGAGGTGGCGGTCAGCACGAGGTCGGCGGCGGCCACCAGCTCGAAAGTGAGCGGGCGGGAGGTGAACCCCCGGGGATCTCCTCCAAGCCTGACCAGCACGCGTTGAGCCCGTTCGGCCATCTGCTTCCCCGGCTCGGCGTGAGTGCCGGCGCTGATCACCTGGAGCGCCGGGCACGGCCCCAGCACCGACCGGGTCAGCCGTTCCGCCAGCGGGGAACGGCAGAGGTTGCCCGTGCAGACGTACAGGATGCGGAATCTGGGCTCGTCCCCCGGAGCGGGCACCGCTCCGGGGCCCCTCCAGCACCGCCGTCCACAGCGCTCGTGCCCGGAGGGCCGGGTGGGCACGATGCTCTCACTGGTCTTCGGTGAACCCTGCATGAGCGCGACGGTAGGCCGCCCCCGCCAGGCGTTCACCCCTGGCGCGCCGCGCTTTACCTTTTACTGCAATGCCCGCGGAACGGCGTGCGCGTCCACCGTCCTCCGCCGCGGCCACTCGGTCAGGGGGTACAGCCTTGCGTGTCCCAGCTGATCCGGGTGTGCTGGGGGCGGACCAGCGGCTGCACCGGGACCAGCGGCTGCCGGTCGGAAGACGGTTCCAGCAGATCGAACTCCAGCGTCCTCGACTGCCGCGGGGCGAACTCCAGCAGGGTCGAGTAGACCGGATGGGAGCGTTCGTCCTCCCGCAGGACCGGCACCCGGTCACCGTCGAGCCGCGCCAGCCTCATCTTCGTTCCGATCCCGGCGTACAGCGACACCCACAGCAGGTTGGAGCCGGGCGTGTGGCGGAGCTGCGGGGAGTCGAGCCGGCCGGTGACGTAGCTGGGCAGGCTCCCACGGGGCACGTCGTTGGTGAGCCGGACCCGCACCCTCGCGGAGCGCAGCCCGCTCCGGCATGGACCGAGCTCGTAGTCGAGGGAGCGCTTCAGGTAGTAGTCGAGCTTGCCGCCGGCCGAGTTGTTGACCACCAGCCCCGCGAACGGTCCCGGCCGCCGGGACAGCACGCCGCCGGCGTCGGCCGCCGACAGGAGTGACTGCTCGGCCCTGTGGCGGCTCCAGATCTGGATTCTGCGCTCGTTCACCATGTGGAGCAGAGCGGGCAGCAGCCGGGAGGGCTCGGCGAGGGCCGAGGGCAGCGCCTCGCTGACGGCGCCGGCGACCGTGATGAGGAACCGCTTGCGCGCCACGGGGTCGGTGTATCGGGCGTAGGCCGTCCGCTCGGTGAGGCCGACGACGTTCCCGGCGGTCACCGTCTCACCGTCGGGGAGGGTGACCGGCCCTATCACCTCGAGCAGGTCGGACAGGCCGATCGGGTCGGTCGCGATGGCGCCGTCCAGCCGCTGGTGGGTCTGCTGTTCCCACAGCCGCGTCCAGGTGGCCGCGGCGTACGGGAAGTGCGGGGAGAGGTTGGAGTTGGAGAGCATCCTGACCGCGCTCGGCCCGTAGCGCGCCCGGAAGTCACGGCCGTAGTCGGCGACCGGTCCCGAGCTCGTGTCAAGGGTGGTGTTGGCGGACAACCGCGTGACGTCGACCCTGCCGTGGCCGGCCCGCAGGATGCCGAACGCGCCGACCAGACCTCCGGTCCCCCGCGCCTCGGCGTTGGTCTGGAACGCCAGGAAGTAACGGCGCGGGCCGTCGTGACCCAGCATCGGCGGGAGCAGGGCCGTGACGGCCGCCGCGCCGGCGAACCAGCCCCGTAGCTGATCGACGCCCTCCAGCGCCGTGTCGCGTGCCTTGTCGAGCGGGTCGACGCCGGTGTCGGCCGGTGTGGCCTCCAGACGAGACCTCATGCGTGCGAGCCGGGTGACGGCGTCGTCCAGAACCGGCGTCGCGGCGTCGAGGTCGGCCAGCACCGAGGTCACATCGCCCGGGGCTCGCGACTCCGCCGTCAGGAACGCCCCACCGACCCGCTGGACGGCGGCCAGCACATCGGTCAGCTCCGCGGCGCTCTCCGCCAGCACCCGCACGGTCGTCGCGCCGTCGCCCACCACCGGGGCGTGGGCGATCGCCGACCAGTCGGGGCCCGCGGTGAGCCGCCGCGCCTCGGTGGCGTGCCGCCGGGCGTCTGCGAGCGCCCGGGCCATCGGTTCGATGTCGCGTGTGCTCGCCAGCGTGCGCAGCCGGAGCAGCGCGGTCCTGGTCGCCTCCAGATGGTCCCGTACGCTCAGGACGAGATGGGCCGACCAGCCCCCGGCGGGCACGAGGACGGCGACGAGACCCAGCAGGACGGCCAGGACGACTCGACTGCGCCTCCTACCGGACACCGGAAGATCTGCGACGCCGTACGGAGATCAGCGTGCCGGCGGCGCCGACGGCGAGCAGGCCGGCACCCATCGTCGCGATGAGCGCTACGGGTGCTCCGGTGAACGGCAGTTCACCGGCACCGGAGGTGGCAGCGGCGGTGGCCCGGCGCCCCCCGCCGCATCTGCCGCATCCGCCGCATCCGCCGCACCTTCCGTGGCCCCAGTCGTTGTCGGTCAGCTTGATGACCTGCCGGTTCCTGGAGTCCTGGACGATTGCCGGGCCGTCGTCGTCCTCGCCGTTGAGCCCGGTATCGGCCTTCCCCATGATGGCGTTCACCTTGCCTTCGGCGAGGTCCTCGATCGCCTGCTCGGGGCCCCCGAAATCGCCCTCGCCCATGAACGGATCGCCGGTATCGATGTCGGGGACCGGTGGATAGGGATGTGCCCGCAAGGCGGCCACCGGCGGCGACAGGTCGGCGTCGGCGGTCGCCGTTTCGGCGAGTCCGAGCACGGGTCCACCCCCGACAGCCATCGCGATGAGAAGAGAGATCGTCTGCTTTCCGGCCATTTCAGACTCCTGGTGGCGATGATTCAGGCCATAGAACGTGCCACTCAGAACACGAGCGACATGTCTCCGGAACCCGTTATATTCACCCCCGCATAGGGACAGCTCGTCCGGCTCACGCTCATTGCCAAACGATCGCCGGGCGTTCTCGGAACATTGACCCTCGCGGGAGCGACACGCCGGGGAGGATCGCTCCGGAAGGCGGCGGGGAGCCGCCGGATCGGACGGCGCGGTCCCTAGACTTCGGACATGCCTTCCGCATTGATCACAGGTGCGACCGCCGGCCTCGGTGCCGCGTTCGCCCGCCGCCTGGCCGCCGACGGTTTCTCCCTCGTCCTGGTGGCCCGCGACGAGGGGCGTCTGAGCGCCTCCGCAGAGGAGTTGCGCCTGCGCTACGGGGTGAAGGTCGAGGTGCTCTCCGCCGACCTGGCCGCCGAGGAGGGCCTGGCCGCGGTCGAGAGGCGACTCCGGGAGGGGGTCGACCTGCTGGTCAACAACGCCGGCTTCGGCCACCCCGGCGCCTTCCTCGACGTTCCGGTCGCCGACGAGCTACGGATGCTGACGGTGCACTGCGAGGCGGTGCTGCGGCTGACGCTGGCCGCGCTGCCGGCGATGCGGAAGCGCGACCGGGGAGCGGTGGTCAATGTGGCGTCGGTGGCGGCGTTCTTCACCCGGGGCACCTACAGCGCGTCCAAGGCGTGGGTGGTCAACTTCAGTGAGTCCGTCGCCGCCGAGCTGACCGGCGGCCGCGTGCGGGTGATGGCCCTGTGCCCGGGGTTCGTCCGGACCGAGTTCCACGACCGCGCCTCGATGGACGTCTCCGGTATCCCCGGTTTCCTGTGGCTCTCGGCGGACAACGTGGTGAACGAGGCCATGCGCGACCTGGCCCGCGGCAGGCGGGTGAGCGTCCCGGACATCCGTTACAAGGTCATCGTCGGAGTCGGCAGGCTGGTCCCCCGGGGTCTCTCCGGGGAGATCTCCCGCCGCCTCGGCCGCCGGCGGTAGGACCGCCGGACCCGGGCCGGGGCGGACACGGGCCGGGGCGGACACGGAAGGGCCCGCGCCACGGGAGGGGGTCGTGGCGCGGGCCCTTCCGGCCTACGGAGGTGGTCAGACGCGGGCGTTGGCGTGGTGGCCGATCGCCAGACCCGAGACCGGGTCGAAGAAGTGAAGGTTGTGGGTGTCCACGACCAGCTCGATGTTCTGGCCGGGGCGGACGTGGCTGCGGGAGTTGACGCGGGCGGTCCACAGCGACTTGTCGCCGACCAGCGGGAGCGTCGCCTCCTCGTCGTCGCCCGCGTCGGCCGCGGCGACGGTGTCCTGGTGCTGGACCGGCGGGGCGTCGATCAGGAACAGGACGTTGATCTCGGAGCCGAGCTCCTCGGTGACCTCCGCGCGGACCTGCAGGCGGGTCCAGCCGCCGGCCGAGCCGTTGGCGGCGACGGAGTCGTCGAAGTCCGAGGGGCGGATGCCCAGGATGATCTTCTTGCCGAAGTACTGGTCGAGACCGGGCTTCTCGGTGAAGGTCTCGTCCGGCACCGGCAGGTTGAAGCCGGCGAACGAAACGGCGGCACCGCCGTCGCCGCGCACCAGCTCGGCGTTGACGAAGTTCATCGACGGGGAGCCCATGAAGCCCGCGACGAACAGGTTGACCGGCTTGTCGAAGAGGTTCTGCGGGGTGTCGACCTGCTGGAGCAGTCCGTCGCGCAGGACGCAGACGCGGTCGCCGAGGGTCATGGCCTCGACCTGGTCGTGGGTGACGTAGACGGTGGTCACGCCGAGGCGCTCGTGCAGGGTGTTGAGGGAGGCGCGCATGGAGACGCGGAGCTTGGCGTCCAGGTTGGACAGCGGCTCGTCCATGAGGAAGGCCTGCGGCTCACGGACGATGGCGCGGCCCATCGCGACACGCTGGCGCTGACCGCCGGAGAGGGCGGCCGGCTTGCGCTTGAGGTACTGCTCCAGGCCGAGCATCTTGGCGGCCTCGTTGACCCGCTTGGAGATCTCCGCCTTGGGCATCTTGCGGAGCTTGAGACCGAAGGCGAGGTTCTCCTCGACGGTCATGTGCGGGTAGAGCGCGTAGTTCTGGAAGACCATGGCGATGTCGCGGTCCTTCGGAGGCAGGTGGTTGACCACCCGGTCGCCGATGGCGATCTCGCCGCCGCTGATGTCCTCAAGACCCGCGATCATGCGCAGGGCGGTGGACTTTCCGCAGCCGGACGGGCCGACGAGCACCATGAACTCGCCGTCCTTGATCTCAAGGTCGAGGCCGTTCACGGCTTTTACACCGCCTGCGTAGATCTTGTCGACTTTGCTGAGAACGATGGATGCCATGGAAGTCCTTAGCGCCTCGGGTCAACCCCGCGTTCACCCGATGTGGATACGTTTTCATGCATCCCACCGGAAAGGAACATCGATGTCAAGAGCTGGTCTGGTTCTTCCTTGTCAACAGGGGCGTCATTATCTCTTCGCACTGGATCCGCTACGGAAATCATGATGGAATCGTTTCCATGAATATGCGTCGAACGACCATCAAGGACGTCGCCGAGGTGGCGGGGGTCGGGGTCGCCACGGTGTCGCGGGTCCTGTCCGGCGGCTCGGCGAGTCCCGAGACCAGGGAGCGGGTGCTGACCGTCGCGGCCCAGCTCGACTACCGGCCCAGCGCGCTCGGCCGCAACCTCCGCCAGCAGCGGTCGGGCGGGATCGGACTGCTGCTGCCCGACATCACCGACACCTTCTACGGCCGACTGGCCGACGGTGTGCTCGCCTGCGCGCGCTCGGCGGGTGAGCCGGTGATCCTGGGGGCGACCGGCGACGACGCGGAACGCGAGGCGGAGCTGATCGGCATACTGCTGGAGCAGGGGGTGGACCGGGTGATCGCGGTCCCCTCCGGCGACGGGGAGACGTGGACCCCGACGCTGCGGGCCGGGCTCACCATGGTGTTCGCACACCGGCTCGCGGCCGGGCGCGACGACGTGCCCTCGGTGCTGGCCGACGACCGCGCGGGGGTGCGGACCGCGGTCGACTACCTGACGGGGCTGGGCCATCGCCGCATCGCCTATCTCGGCGGTCCCGGCCAGGAGCAGCGCCTGGCCGTCTTCCGCCAGGCACTGGGCGAACTGGTGGACGAGGAGCTCATCGTCTCCGCGCGCGGCAGCCGCGACTCCGCCTACGCGATCGCCGCCGGGCTCCTCCAGCGCCGGCCCGACCTGACGGCCGTGCTGGCCGGGGGCAACCTGCTGGGCGAGGCGGCCGTGCTCGCCGCCAGGGAGCTGGATCTGCGGGTGCCCAGGGACATGTCACTGATCATGTTCGACGACGTGCCCTGGGCCGAGCTGTGCTCCCCGCCGCTGACCGTGATCGCCCAGCCCGCCCAGGACATCGGCTACCGCGCGGCCGAGCTGGTGTTGCGCGCCGGAGGACGACGCCCGCGCAGCGTGCTGCTGCCCACCGAGCTGATCGTCAGGGGAAGCTGCGCCCCTAAAGGGATTTCTCGATCGCCGCGATGACGGCGGGGTCCTCCGGCTCGACGGCCGGGCGGAACCGGGCCAGCACCTCCCCCTCGCGGGAGACCAGGAACTTCTCGAAGTTCCATCGGACGTCCCCGGACTCGCCGTCGGCGTCGGGGGCCTGGGTGAGCGAGGCGTAGAGCGGATGCCGGTCATCGCCGTTGACATCCGTCTTGGCGAGCAGCGGGAAGTCCACCCCGTAGGTCGTGGAGCAGAACTCCTGGATCTGCTCGGCGCTGCCCGGCTCCTGGCCCATGAACTGGTTGCACGGGACGCCGACGACGGTGAACCCCCGCTCGGCGTAGGTCCGCTGGAGCTGGACCAGCCCCGCGTACTGCGGAGTGAGACCGCACCTGGAGGCCACGTTCACGATGAGGGCTGCCTTGTCGCCGAGCAGCTCGGCCAGTGCGGTGGGGACGTCGGCGAGAGTGTGCACGGGGATATCACGGATGCTCATGGTCTGCACCCTAATCGCCCTGTCACATGTGAGAGTTATGACGTCCAAGGAATGAAATGTGATGGACGCCATAGGCGAGACGCCGAGCCCCTCACCAGGCGCATGATCCTTCTCTAACCGATCTTTGACAGAGGTCTCGACAAGGTTTGTCGACTGGCCCGCCGGAGAATCGCCGGGGCATCGTGGCGACCGTCCCTCGTTCCCAGCGAAGGGCAGACCCCTTTAGCGCACAACCGCCGCTCCGGCGCCTACGGCATCCCCCAGGCGCTGCCCGGCGGAAAGATGGCCGGCGCCGGACGTGACTGGCGCACCAGCCCCAGGACACAGATCAAATGGGGACTTTCCTACATCAAGGGGCGTTACGGTTCACCGTGCGGAGCGTGGGCGCATTTCCAGTCACGCGGCTGGTACTAGATCTAAACCCCATGCCGGGGTGTTTTTCACCTCCTCCCCACGCATAGGCGCATCGCTCGTGGTAAGCCGGAGCCCGCCGAACCACCCGTAGGCCACGAAGATCGGGCAAACACCTTTCCACCGCATGTCGCAACCACCGCTCAGGGCTTCCCCGACGTACTAGAAAGCGCCCTAGAGAAAACGTCGCGGCGTCTCATGCCGGAAACGGGCCGGCGAGACCGCGCGGGCATGTCCACGTCCGAGCCATGGACGCCGGTTCGTCCGGCGTGCGAGGGGGCCAGCGCCCTCTCGCGCGCCTCCCGCACGCGGCCAGCGGACAAGGATCATCATGAACAGCTACCGCGTCCTGCGGAACACCGCCGCGACCATGATCGCCGCCTCGGCGATGGTCGGATCGGCGGGGATCGGGCAAGCGAAGGAGATCATGCAGCCGGCCAGGAAAGGGCTGGCGAAGATGATCGTCCATCAGGGTACGTGGTTCACCCAGGCCCAGCCCAGAGTCATCAGGTTCGCTTCGAGGACCACCAAGAGCAGGAACAAGGCGATCGCGTTCCGGCTCGTCTCCCGCCGCCTGTGGTCCCACAACCAGTTTCGCTGCCTGAACAGTCTCTGGACCAGGGAGAGCAACTGGAACCACCAGGCGTACAACGCCTCCTCGGGGGCGTACGGCATTCCCCAGGCACTGCCGGGCTCGAAGATGAGCGGCAGCGGCAGGGACTGGCGGTTGAACCCGGTCACCCAGATCAGCTGGGGGCTGGGCTACATCAAGAGCCGCTACGGATCACCGTGCGGCGCATGGGGTCACTTCCAGTCCAGTAACTGGTACTGACCGCAGAAGGAGTGTCCAGGGGAAGGGAACACTCCTCCGGCGTCCGGGGCCGGCGGGTCCCGGACGTCATCTTTTCAGCTGTACGGCTATCGCCTGGATGAGCAACTCCAGGCCGAACGCGAACTCCGCCTCGGGGTCACAGTCGATCAACTGCGGGGCCAGCCCGCTCACCTGCGGAAACAGCAGAGGATCGACGTTTTCGACCGCGACGTCGGGCCGGTGGAGCGGGGCGAAGGTCGGGGTGACGCCGACCTCGCGGAGCAGCGAGCCCACGATGTAGGCGATGAACACGCGCAGGATGCGCACCGCGTCACGCCCGTCGAACCCGGCGCTGCGCAGCGTGGCGAGCGCCCGCTCCACCGGCAGCAGCCCGGCGGTCGACTGGAGCTGGCGGCTGACCACCACCATCGTGCAGCGGGGATAGTGGTGGGCGATCTGCCGGAAGGCGAGCGCCTGTATCCGCACGCGGTCGGTCCAGCCGGCGTCCGGGTCGTCGGCGAACTCGATCTGCGAGAGCACGGTCTCGGCCACCCCGTCGAGCAGGGCGGACTTGTTGGGCACATGGTTGTAGAGAGACATCACGCCCACACCCAGGTCGGCCGCGATCCTGCGCATGGACACCGCGTCGGCACCCTCGCGCTCGATCAGATCGATGGCCGCCGCGACGATGCGGGGACGGGACAGTGGCTCTGCAGGCATACTGCCATTGTCCCCCCCGCCTTGACGCCCGTACACCGTACGTGCGACTCTCGCTGGTATACGTACGGTGTACGTCTCTGGAGGCCGCATGTCGACTCACGATCTCTACACGATCCCGGCCGAACTCTCCACGTGGGATGTCGAGGCGGCCGGAGCCGCCCGCTTCACGTGGGAGTACGACGACGGCAGGGACCGCATGCTCGCCCTCTATCAGAAGGGCAAGGACAAGCAGTGGGACTCCGTCAAACGCATCGACTGGAGCCTTGAGGTCGATCCGTACAACGTGCTCGGCGTCCCCGACACCACCATCGCGATCCATGGCACACCGCTGTGGGACCGGATGGACGAAAAGCAGCGCAAGGACGTCCGCCTGCACAACGCGGCCTGGCAGTTCTCCCAGTTCCTGCACGGCGAGCAGGGCGCGATGATCTGCTCGGCCAGGATCGTGGAGTCGGTCCCCGAACTCGACTCCAAGTTCTACGCGGCCACCCAGACCATGGACGAGGCCCGGCACGCCGAGACCTACGCCCGCTTCCTGCAGGAGAAGGTAGGCCTCGCCTATCCCATCAACACCCACCTCAAGGCCCTGCTGGACAGCACGCTGAGCGACTCCCGCTGGGACATGCCCTACCTCGGCATGCAGGTGCTCATCGAGGGCCTGGCCCTGGCCGCCTTCGGGGTGATGCGCGACATCACCACCAAGCCGCTGCCCAAACAGATCCTCTCCTACGTCATGCAGGACGAGGCCCGGCACGTCGCCTTCGGCCGGATGGCGCTGCGCGACTACTACAGGCAGCTCACCGAGGCCGAGCTCCGCGAGCGCGAGGACTTCGTCATCGAGGGGTGCTACCTGATGCGTGACCGGCTGCGCGGCCGGGAGACGTGGGAGACCATCGGCCTGAGCAGATCCGAGGTCGCCCAGGCCATGGAGTGCGTCGACCAGTCGGAGTACCTCAGGCTGTTCCGTTCCCTGCTGTTCAGCCGCATCGTCCCGTGTGTCAAGGACATCGGCCTGTGGAGCCCCCGGCTCCAGCAGGCCTACGCCGACATGGGCGTCCTGGACATGGCGGGCCAGAACCTGGAGGCGCTGATGAAGCAGGACGAGGACATCGCCGAGAGACTCGACGCCGAGCGCTTCGCCGCCGAGGAGGCCGGACGGCACGCCGAGGTCGCCGAGACCGTGGCGATGGGCGCCGACTCCTAGCCGGGACGCTCACCTGCCCGTGGAGACGGCAGGCGTGGCCAGAGATCCGGTGGGACACGCGGCGGCGCGACCGCGAGGGAGAAGAGCGCCGCCGCCAGGCCGCACGCCGTGGCGAGCAGGTGCCCGAGGTCCCACAGCGTGCGGGTGACGTACAGCGGTAGCAGGACCCCGGCTCCCAGCGCGACCGCTCCGGCGAGCCGCCGGCGGCCGCGCATCACCACCACCGCCGCCGCGCACCCGGCGACCATGATGTAACTGACGCCGACGTCGGTGGTGAGCGCGAGCGCGAGCGGAGCCCTCCCGGTCTTGATCGCGTGCCATTCGACCAGCGCCGTCAGCAGCGAGCCGAACACGTGCCCGCACAGCCCGATGACGATCATGCGTGGCGTGCCGTACCGTGTCTCCGCCCACGCCACCACAGACGCGAAGACGAGCACATAGAGGACGAGCCCCGAACCCTTGTCCGCGACCCAGAGCGCGCTGTCGGCCAGGGCGGTCAGCGGCCGCGCGCCGAGATGGGCCAGGTCGGTCCCCTGGACCGCCGTGAGCAGGTCGATGAGCGCGTTCGGGGCCGTCTTCTGCAGCAGCGTCGAGCTGGTGAAGATCGCGATGTAGGCGAAGGTCGCCGGCGCCGCGAGCACCCACGCGTGCAGCCCCCGGGTGTACGGCGAGAGCCGCTCGACCGTCTGGCGGGCCCATGCCCACCGCCGCGCAGCCCCCCGCAGCACGTACCACGCCACCACCACGGCGACGAAACCCAGGATCATCTGTACGGCCCCCGGCGAACGCTCTCCCTCGTCGGAACATACACTTCGCGGGACGCGGCCCCCGGCCGGGGCTCCTAGCGGGTGAGCAGGAAGACGAACGCTCCGGCGGCGAAGGCCAGGGTGCCGAGCCACGCGATGACGGCGTCGGACCGCTCGTCGAGCGGGCCGCCTCCGTGCAGGGCGCGTTGCACGCGCTGGTAGCGGACGCCCGTGCGGGCCAGCAGCAGCGCGCCGCACAGGGCGGCCAGGGCGAAGGGGACGACGGCGAGCGGGGGGACGCCGACGCGCAGCCCGGCGCCCCCGGCGCCCAGTCCGCTGACGGCGAGCAGCGCGGCGGTGCGGACCCAGGCCAGCCTGGTCCGCTCACTCTGCAGGCCCTCGTCCCACAGCGGGGTCATCGGCCCAGCAGGATGAGGATCACGGCCAGCACGGCCACGGCCGCCACGCCGTACCCCAGGAGGGGCGCGATGGCGGGGGGCGGGAGCGGGGCGGCGGTGCGCAGGGCACGCTGGACGCGGCGCCAGCGGGGATAGGCCATCGCGGCCGACAGGGCAGACAGGGAGACCAGAGTGAGCGCCAGGACGGTCCGCATCCACGGTACGAAGACGTCCTCGGAGACCGCGGCCATCGCGACGCCGCCCGCGCTGAGCGCGAGCGACGTGCTCAGCCAGGTCAGGAAGGTGCGTTCATTGGCGAGGGTGAACCGGGGATCCGGTTCGTTGCCGGGGCTGTCCATGGGAACGACGTTATTTCAGCGACATTTCCCCTAGAGAACCCGGGTTGAGCAAAGCCGCAGGTGATGAGCCGCGCCGCCTCAGCCGCAGGCGTTGGTGAGCTGTTCGACCCACTTGACCGAGTCGGTCGCGACCTTCTGCGCCGCGTCGACGGCCTCGTTGGCGCTGTTGACGTTCAGGCCCTCCAACTGCTTGGCGACCCCGTCTGCGGCCTCCTTGAGCGTGGTGTTGGCCGCCTTGTCGCCCAGGTCGCCGAGCTTGGCGGCCCCGTCGTTCAGCGCCTTCTCCATGGCGGCGGGATCGTCCACCGTGGCGCTGATCTTCTGCAGGGTCTGGGTGACGATACCGGCGGCCTGCAGGCACTGCTGGGCGTTGTCGACCCCGTCGCTCACCTGCTGGATCTCCGAACATCCGGTGGCGAGGAGGACAGCGGTCAGCGCGGAGGCGGCGAGAGCGGGGATCCGTCGCGGAAGAGGGAGCATGCCCCGACCCTACCCAACGGGTCGGTCCGGCAGGCGGCCCGCGCATCTCCGCAGGGCCGGAAGGAGCGCGGAGTAAGGTGGTTCCATACGCTCCGTCCGCGCCGCCGTGGGCGGATCACGCAACGTGGATCCCGCCGTACGATCACCGTGAGACATCCACAAAGGGGGATCATGCATAGCTGCGCCCATCTCGCCCAGACCCAGGACCCGCCCCCTCGTACGCCCGAGGGATGCGAGGAGTGCCTCAGCATCGGCATGCGCTGGGTTCACCTACGCAAATGTCTGTCATGCGGACACATCGGCTGCTGCGACTCCTCTCCCGGCAAGCACGCCACCGCCCACTACAAGGAAGTGAGCCACCCGGTCGTCGCCTCGTTCGAGCCGGGCGAGGACTGGCGTTGGTGCTACATCGACAACGTCATCGGCTAGCCGTGTTCTGTGGCTCCCCCGGCCGCGGTCGGGGAACCGCAGGACACGCCTCAGTCCCTTTCGAGGGTGGCCTCTTCGAAGTCGAGCTCCTGAAGGATCCTGCGGAGCACCTCGTCGTCGATGCGCCCCCCGTCGCGGAGCCGTACGAGCACCTCGCGCTCGGCCGCCAGCATCTCCCTGCGCAACCGCCGGTAGACGGTGCTCGGCGTCTCCTCCCCCTCGATGCCGGTGCCGCCGCCGAGGCGCTCCCACGCGGTGAGCCCACGGCGTTCGGACCGTGACCTGAGCTGCTCCACCACGTCCTCGTGGATGTCCGCGACCCCCTCGGCCACCAGCTCGTCCAACCGGGCCAGTCCGGCCGCCACCGCCGCCTGCTGGGCGGCTGCCTCTGCCAGGTTGTCGGCGAAGATCTCCTGCTCGTTGGAGATCTTCAGCCGCCGGATGAGCGCCGGGAACGACATTCCCTGGATCAGCAGGGTGCCTATCACCACCACGAAGGTGAGATAGAGCAGCGTCGCGCGGCCGGGGAATCCCTGCGGGAGGGCGAACGCGGCGGCCAGGGAGACCACCCCGCGCATGCCCGCCCAGCTCACGATGGCCGTGTCCTGCCAGGACGGCGGATGGGGCTCGCGACTGCGGATTTTCCTGGACAGGATCCTGGGCAGGTAGATGCTGGGCACGACCCAGACGATCCTGGCGAGCACCGCGGCGGCGAAGACGGCCAGCGCCATCCCGGTGAGCCTCCACGGGTTCTCCCCCTCCAGCGCATTCATGATCGGCCAGAGCTGCAGGCCGATCAGCACGAACACGATCGACTCCAGGAAGAAGTCCACGATCCGCCAGACGGCGTCCGACAGGATCCGGGTGCTGAAACCCGCGGTGGGCAGGCGGTGGCCGACGTAGAGGCCGACGATCACCACGGCGATCACACCGGAGACGTGCACGCTCTCGGCCGCCAGGTAGACCGCGAACGGGATGAGCAACATGATCGTGTTCTCTACGAGGGCGTCCCGCAGCAGCAGCAGTCCCCTCACCAGGACCCACGCGAGCACCACGCCGACCACGACGCCGCCCACCGCCGAGTAGAGGAACCTGCCGGCCGCGTCCAGCCAGGTGAGCCCCGCGCCCGCCGCCGCGGCGACGGCCACCCGGTAGGCGGTGAGCGCGGTGGCGTCGTTGAACAGGCTCTCCCCCACCAGGATGGTGACCACCTTGCGGGGCAGTCCCAGCCTGCGGGCCACCGCGACCGCGGCGACCGCGTCGGGCGGGGCCACGATCGCGCCCAGCGCGAACGCGGCCGCCAGCGGCAGGCCGGGGATGAGCAGGTGGGTCACCCAGCCGATGACCAGGGTGGTGAACAGCACCAGGCCGATCGAGAGCAGCCCGACCGGCCTGCGTACCGCCTTGAGCCTCAGGTAGGAGCTGTCGATCGCGGCGGAGTACAGCAGCGGCGGCAGGAACACCAGCAGGACCAGCTCGGGGTTGAGCTCGTACTCCGGCACCAGCGGCGACAGCACCAGCCCGGCCAGCACCAGCAGCAGGGGCACCGGCCATCCCCTGCGCCGGGACACGCCCGCCACCGCGATCGCGATGACCGGCACGACCAGCGTCTGCAGCACCGTCTCCTGGTTCATCCCCACCCCCAACCGTTACGGCTGATCAGCGTACGGGACCTACCTCGACGATGTGTCTCCGCCCCCGACGATCACCAGCCGCGACGCTCGTCCCGCTCCTCGTGGCGCCGGTCGTCGTAACGCGGTTCGGGGCGGAGCCGCTCTCCGGTGGAGTGCGGCACGTCCTGGACGTAGGGGCGCGACATCCGCTGTTCGAGCGGCTGGCCACGGAGCCCCAGGGGGTCGGACGGGTCCACGGTCTGCTCGTAGGCGGGCTGCTCGTAGGCGGGCGGCGAGTCGTAGAGGTCACGCAGGTCCGCCGGGTGACCGGCCTGCGGAGACGGCTGCGAGACGGGCTGCTGGGCTCCGAACGCGTAGGGGTCGGGCTGGGCCGGGGCGGGGTAGCCGTAGGCGTCGGACTGCGGCGCCTCGTAGGCGGACTGCTGCTGGGCCGCGAAGCCGAAGGGATCGGTGGAGTGCTGCTGGACGGGAGTCCCGTAGAGGTCGGGGTGCGACGGATGGGCGGAGCCCGGGAACTGCTCGGCGTGCGAGGTGAAGGGGTCCACCGGCTGCCGGGCGGCCGGGGCGGCGTACGGGTCGGCCGGCTGGGGCGGCACACCGTAGGGGGCGGGCTGCTGGGCCTGCGGAGGAGAGGCGTAGAGGTCTTGCTGGGACGGCACGCCGTAGGGATCGGGCTGCTGGGGCGGGTAGGGGGTGCCTGGCAGCTGGTACAGCGGCTCGGCGGAACCGAGAGGGTCGGCAGGCTGGGGCTGCCCGTAGGGCAGGGAGTCTCCCACGATCATGTTCTCCCGCGGCACCACGTCGGCCGGGCCGTACCCGGCGGTCGCGCGGTCCACGGGTCTGTCCGCGGGCGGCACCGCGCCCCGGGCGACGAGCACGTCGTTGGGACCGAGGGCGGCGGTCTGACGGGACTCCTGCGGCTCCGCGGAGATCGGGACGGCCGGGTCGGGGTACGGCGGCTGGGTGTACTCCTCGGGGCGCGGCCGGGCGTACTGCCCGGTGCCGGGGAACTCCCCGTGCTCGGCGTAGTCGGCCACCGGGGGGTGCTGCTCACCCACCTCGTCGGGATACTGGCCGCCGGCCTCCACGAAGCCCTCGTCGAGGGTGTCGACCAGACGCCCCACATCCTGCATGGGCATGCGAAAACTGGCGCTGCACATCTCGCCGCGCCACAGACTCAGCACAAGCGTGCCTTCATGCCAGGTGACCCGGAGCACCCGCTCCTGGCCACGCTCGTCAAAGAACACTTCGCCGAACGACGGCAACGGGACAACTTCCGACATGGAAGACATAGTGCTTTAACCAGCCTTTATTCGTCCACTCGACCTCGGGAAACTCTACCGAACCGGTCTTTCCGTCCCCATCTCCAGTCACTATGACACCAAAACGGGCAATCTTCATGACCCCTGAAGGTCAGCGAGCCGGATGATCCAGCCAGTTTGCCACGGGAGTCAAGCCACGGGTTCCGGAATGCCGCGATGAGTTCGGCCGGTGACTCCCCGGAGACAACCGCGACTGTCGCAGGGAGCGGGTACGGTTGGCTGTCGTGCCGACCGACTCCATCGCCCCAGCCGAAGACGTCTCCCCGAAGGTGGATCTGCCGCCGGTGGAGGAGCTGTTGAACAGAGCCGTCGAGGCGGTCGGCGGGGTGGAGCGCCCCGGCCAGATCACCATGGCGCGGGCGGTGCAGCATTCGATCGACTCCGGCGACCACCTGGCCGTCCAGGCGGGCACGGGCACCGGCAAGTCCCTGGCCTACCTGATCCCCTCGATCCGGCACGCGATGACCTCCGAGGGCGCCGTGGTCGTCTCCACCGCCACCATCGCGCTCCAGCGCCAGCTCGTCGACCGCGACCTGCCCCGGCTCTCCGAGGCACTCGCCTCACAGCTCCCGCACGAGCCCACGTTCGCGATCCTCAAGGGCCGCCGCAACTACCTGTGCCGCTACAAGGCCAGCGCGGGGTGGCCCGACGACGAGCAGGACCAGCTCTTCGACCCGCGCGAGGTGAGCCTGACCGGGCGGATGGTCCAGCGCATCCAGGACTGGGCGCAGGAGACCGAGACCGGCGACCGCGACGAGCTCGTCCCAGGCGTCAACGAGCAGGCCTGGCGGCAGTTCTCGGTGAGCGCCCGGGAGTGCCTGGGCGCCACGCGCTGCCCGAGCGGGATGGAGTGCTTCGCCGAGCTGGCCCGGGCCCGGGCCGGCGAGTCCGACATCGTGGTCACCAACCACGCGCTGCTCGCGATCGACGCGATGGAGGACTTCCCCCTCCTGCCCGAACACGACGTGGTCGTGGTGGACGAGGCCCACGAGCTGGTCGACAGAGTCACCTCGGTGGTGAGCGGCGAGCTGTCGGAGACCATGGTCGCGATGGCCGTGCGCCGCGTCGGACGGCTGATCGAGCAGCCCACCTCCGACCGGCTCATGGAGGCCGGAGAGGATCTGAAGGCCCTGCTGGCCGCCGCGCCCGCCGGACGCCTCGACGACCTCCCCGAGGTGCTCGGGCTGACGCTGGCCCTGACCCGCGACGCGGCGTGGGGATGCATCACCGCGCTCGGCCCCCGGATGAGCGCCGACAAGGACGACCCCGAGGGGGCGGGGCTGCGCAAGGCGGCCTTCACCGCCCTGGACGAGGTCCACGACACCGCGCAGCGGATGCTGGACGCGTTCGGCCACGCAGAGGAGGTGGACCGGGCCGAGGTGGTCTGGCTGGAGGCGGGCACCGATCGCCGCCCGCCCCTCCTGCGGGTCGCCCCGCTGACCGTGGCCGGCATGCTCCGCGACAAGCTCTTCGGCGACCGCACGGTGGTCCTGACCTCCGCCACGCTGGCCCTGGGCGGCGCCTTCGAGGGCCTGGCCCGCCAGTGGGGCCTGAGCGCCAAGGAAGGCGGAGCCAAGGAGAAGGGCAAGTCCCGGACCGCCGGATGGACCGGGTTGGACGTCGGCTCGCCCTTCGACCATCCGCGCAGCGGCATCCTCTACGTCGCCAAGCACCTGCCCCAGCCGGGCCGCGACGGCCTGCCCGAGGCCTACCTCGAGGAGATCACCGAGCTGATCGAGGCGGCCGGCGGCCGGACCCTCGGGCTGTTCTCCTCCATGCGCGCCGCCAAGGCCGCCACCGAGGCGCTGCGGGACCGCCTGAGCGTGCCACTGCTCTGCCAGGGCGACGACTCCACGATGCTGCTGGTCAAGCAGTTCGCCGAGGACGAGCCGACGTGCCTGTTCGGCACCCTGTCCCTGTGGCAGGGGGTGGACGTGCCGGGACCCTCCCTGCGGCTGGTCATCATCGACCGCATCCCGTTCCCCCGTCCGGACGACCCGCTGAGCTCCGCCCGCCAGCGCCACGTCGCCGCCAAGGGCGGCAACGGCTTCATGACGGTCGCCGCCACCCACGCCGCCCTGCTGCTCGCCCAGGGCGCGGGCCGCCTGCTCCGCAGCCAGCACGACAAGGGGGTGGTCGCGGTCCTCGACCCTCGCCTGGCCACGGCACGCTATGCCGGGTTCCTCCGCGACTCCCTGCCGCCCTTCTGGCCCACCAACGACCCGGCGAAGGTCCGCGACGCCCTCAAACGCCTCGCAACGTCGTAAGGTCGGGCCTCTTGGGGTCGAGGTCGTCGCCCGAGGAGCGCCCGCGCAGCCGGCGGACCACCCAGGGACCGAGGTGCTCGCGCACCCACTGCATGTCCTCCCGGCGCTTGAGCCGGGGGTCGACGCGGTCCCGGGGCGGCCAGGCCTTGCGCCAGTCGCCGTCGGATCCGATCCCGAGCACCTCGCAGACCTTGGCGGCCACCATCCGGTGGCCCTCCTCGTTCATGTGCAGGCGGTCGTCGCTCCAGGCACGCCAGTCGCGCAGGCCCTGCATCGACCACTGGTCGACCAGGCGGCAGCCGTACAGCTCGGAGATGGACCTGACGTGCATGTAGAAGATCGCGAACGTGCCGCGGGCGCGGCGCATGATGGGGGTGTCGCGCGGGTCCACGCCGGTGAACAGCAGCACCTCCGCCCCGGAGGCACGGAGATCGCGTACGGCTCCCGCCAGCTTCTTGGCCATCCGATCGGGGTCGCTGCCGGGGCGGAGCAGGTCATTTCCCCCGGCGCAGAAGCTCACCAGGTCGGGGCGCATCCCGACGGCACGCGGGACCTGGTGCTCGACGATCTGGTCGATGAGCTTGCCGCGCACGGCGAGGTTGGCGTAGCGGAACTCCGGGTCGAGCTCGGCCAGCCGCTCGGCCACCCGGTCGGCCCAGCCCCGGAAGGTTCCGTCCGTCCCGGGATCGTTGAGGCCCTCGGTGAAACTGTCTCCGAGGGCGACGAAGGAACGGTAGCCGCTCACCCGGTCTCCTCCGCGATGGCGTACAGCGCGAGCACATAGGACCTCAGACCGAAGCCCGCGATGGTGCCGGTGGCCACGGCGGCGACCACGGAGGTGTGCCGGAACTCCTCGCGGGCGGCCGGGTTGGAGATGTGCACCTCGACCAGGGGGGCGGTGCGCTGGGCGATGGCGTCACGCAGCGCGTAGGAGTAGTGGGTGAACGCCGCCGGGTTCAGGATCACCGGGATCTTGCCGTCGGCGGCCTCGTGCAACCAGCCCACCATCTCGGCCTCGTCGTCGGTCTGCCGCACCTCGACCGACAGGCCCAGCTCACGGCCGGTCTCCCGGCAGAGCGCGACCAGATCGGAGAAGGTCTCCGCGCCGTAGACGTCGGGCTCCCGCGTGCCGAGCCGCGACAGGTTGGGGCCGTTGAGCACGTAGACGGGTCTCATCGGGCGACCTCCTCGTAAGCGGCCTCGAGCAGCTCCTCGGGCGGATCCTCCAGCAGAGAGACCCTCGCGAGCTCGTCCAGGACGACGAAACGCAGCTTGGCGCCGCGGCTCTTCTTGTCCAGGCGCATGTGGTCACGGAGCTGGGGCCAGGCGTCGCGGCGGTAGGAGGTGGGCAGCCCGACCGAGGTCAGGATCGACCGCGTCCGGCCCACGACGTCGGCCCCGATCCGGCCGTCGAGCCGGGACAGCTCCGCGGCGTAGACCATGCCGATGGCCACCGCCTCGCCGTGGCGCATCCGGTACTCCTCGACCCGCTCGATGGCGTGGGCCAGGGTGTGCCCGTAGTTGAGGATCTCCCGCAGGCCGCCTTCGCGCAGGTCGGCGCCGACGACGTCGGCCTTGATCTGGATCTTCCGCTCGATCAGCTCGCGGGTGTGCCGTCCCTCGGGGAACCGGGCGCCGGCGGGGTCGTCCTCGATGAGCGTCAGGATCGCCGGGTCGGCGATGAACCCGCCTTTGATGATCTCAGCGAGGCCTCCGACGTAGTCGTCACGGGGCACCGAGACCAGCGTGGCCAGATCACACAGCACCCCCGCCGGGGGGTGGAAGGAACCGACCAGGTTCTTGCCCTCGGGGGTGTTGATACCGGTCTTGCCGCCGACCGCGGCGTCGACCATGCCGAGCAGGGTGGTGGGCACCTGCACGACCTTGACTCCGCGCAGCCAGGTGGCGGCGGCGAACCCGGCCAGGTCGGTGGTGGCTCCACCACCGACGCCGACCACGGCGTCGGAGCGGGTGACGCCGTAACGGCCCAGGGCCGACCAGAGTCCGGCGAGCACGTCGACCGTCTTGGCCTGCTCGGCGTCGGGCACCGGCAGCGGGACGACCTCGTATCCGGCGGCCTCGACGGCGCCGCAGACCGGCCGCGCGATCTCCGGCAGGCCCACCGGGTGGATCACGGCGACCGTGCGGGCCCCGGGGCCGAGCAGGCCGGGGAGCTCACCGAGCACACCGGTGCCGATCACCACGTCATAGGGGACCTCCCCGTCGACGGTGATCCTGGAGACCGTCACGGCCGCAGCCCCTTCACGATCTCGTCGACGACCTCGTCGGGCTTGCGCTCGTCGGTCGCCACGGTGACCATCGCCAGCCCCTCGTAGACCGGGCGGCGGGCGTCCATGAGCTTCTTGAGCTGGCTGCGCGGGTTGAGCACGAGCAACGGCCGAGCCGAGGCCAGCCCCACCCGCTGCACGGCCTGCGACAGGCCGACCTCCAGGTAGACCACCGAGTGCCCGGCCAGCAGCTCCCGCGTGACCTCGGCCAGGACCGCGCCGCCGCCGAGGGAGAGCACGCCCTCGTGCTCGGCCAGGGCACGCCGTACGGCCTCGGCCTCAAGCTCGCGGAAGCGCTCCTCGCCGTCCTCTACGAAGATGTCGCCCACCGGCTTACCCGCCACGATCTCCACGTCGGCGTCGGTATCGCGGAAGGCGGCTCCCAGGCGGTCGGCCAGCAACCGGCCGACCGTCGACTTGCCCGATCCGGGCGGACCGATCAGAACTACGCGGGGACTCACTGTGCCTCCTTGGGTGGCTCGCCGGTCCGGCGGCCGGATCCGTTCTGCGCGCCGGCCGGCTCGCTCACTTGATCACCATCGACGAGAGGTAGCCTGACAGGTTGCGGGCGACCTCCTCGACGGAGTCGCCGCCCAACTTCTCGATCGCGGCGTCGGCGAGCACCAGCGCGACCATGGCCTCGGCGACGATGGCGGCGGCCGGGACCGCGCACACGTCGGAACGCTCGTGGTGGGCCTTGGCCGCCTCACCGGTCAGCACGTCGATGGTGGCCAGCGCCCGCGGCACCGTGGAGATCGGTTTCATCGCGGCGCTGACCCGCAGCGGCTCGCCGTTGGTCATGCCGCCCTCGACGCCGCCCGCCCGGTTGGTGATGCGGCGCACCCCGCCCGCGGTGTTCTCGATCTCGTCGTGGGCCCGGGAGCCGGGACGGCGAGCCGTCTCGAAACCGTCGCCGACGGCGACCCCCTTGATCGCCTGGATGCCCATCAGGGCTGCGGCGAGGCGTCCGTCGAGACGGCGGTCCCAGTGGGTGTAACTGCCCAGGCCCGGCGGCAGGCCGTAGGCGATCACCTCGACGACACCGCCGAGGGTGTCGCCCTCCTTGTGCGCCTTGTCGATCTCGGCGACCATCGCGGCGCTGCCGGCCGGGTCGGCGCAGCGCACCGGGTCGGCGTCGACCGCCTCCATGTCGCCGGGGCCGGGGACGACGCCCTGCGTGGTCTGCGCCTCCCCGATCGAGACGACGTGGCTGACGATGTCGACGCCGAGCGCCTGCTTGAGGAAGTTCTTGGCGACCTGGCCGAGGGCGACGCGGGCGGCGGTCTCGCGGGCGCTGGCCCGGTCGAGCACCGGACGGGCGTCGTCGAAGCCGTACTTCTGCATGCCGGCGAGGTCGGCGTGGCCGGGGCGCGGGCGCGAGCGGGGCGCGTTGCGGGCCTGGCCCTCCAGCAGCGCCGGGTCCACCGGGTCGGCCGCCATGACGATCTCCCATTTGGGCCACTCGGTGTTGCCCACGCGGATGGCGACGGGGCTGCCGAGCGTGCGGCCGTGCCGCACGCCGCCCACGACGTTCACCTCGTCCTGCTCGAACTTCATCCGGGCGCCACGGCCGTAGCCCAGACGCCGTCTCGCCAGTGCTCGGTCGATATCGGCCGTCGTCACCTCGACCCCGGCGGGCAGGCCCTCCAGGATCGCGACGAGTTCGGGGCCGTGGGATTCTCCGGCGGTCAACCAGCGCAACATGATGACAAGTCTTCCATGTGCCGCCCACTGGAATGGCCCCCGCTCAACCGGTGAGACGTCAGCCCGTGATTACGGCGGTCGCCTCGCGCTGGACCTCGGCGGATCTGCGCAGGAAGTCGAGGATGACCTCGAGCTGCTCGTCGGTATAGGTGGCGTACAGCCCCTCCAGGCCCTGGACGAATCCGTCGAACAGCGAGCCGAACCCGGCGATGCTGTCGTGCCGGATCTCCACGATGACCCGGCGCCGGTCCTCGGTGTCACGTATCCGCCTGACGAAACCTTTGTGCTCCAGCCGGTCGATCAGGCCGCTCACCGAGGCCGGGGCCAGGCCCGAGTGTCCGGCGATCTCACCGGCGGTGAGCGGGCCCAGGCGCTGGAGCAGGTCGAGCGTCTTCTCCTCGGACATGCCCAGGCCCATCCGCGCGCTGATCGCCGTGTGGAACATCACTGCCGCGTTGCCGTGCTCCCGGCCGGCCTCGTGCAGGGCCGCCAGGACTTGGTCTCTTGACACTCGGAGAACCCCTCCTTATATTTCGTTAGGACGAACTAAATAATTTTCACAAGAGGAGACTAAGGGGCCCGCGGACCGGCGGACGGCTGTCAGAGACCGGCGAGGATGGCCGCGAAGGCCCCCACGGCCATGAAGGGGCCGAAGGGGATCTCGCTCTTGCGGCCCGCCCGGCGCAGGATCACCAGCGCGACTCCGTAGAGGCCGCCTGCGACGAAGCCCAGGAAGGCTCCGGCGACCAGCGTGTCCCAGCCCAGCCAGCCGAGCGCGGTCCCCAGGGCCGCCGCGAACTTGACGTCACCCAGCCCCATGCCCGCCGGGTTGATCAGGAAGAGCGTCAGGTAGAAGGCCGCCAGAGCGAGTCCACCCAGCCCGGCCCGGAGAAGGTCGTCGAACCGTCCTCCCGACAGGGCCGTCACCGTGAGCAGGGCGGCGGTCCCGAGGTAGGCGGAGAGGGTGAGCCGGTCGGGCAGCCGGTGGACGGCGGCGTCGACGAAGACCAGCGCGACGGTGACCACGGCCAGCCACCCGTAGGCGGCCAGTTCACCCGCCGACGCGACGTCCGGCAGCAGGCCGGGGTGCTGCCCCGCCGGGGTGACACCCGGCCGGGGTGACGGTAGGGCGAGCAGGGCGAGGGCGGCCAGCACCAGGGCCGTGACGACCTCCACCGCCAGCGGCGGCGGACCGATCCGCCCGCGACAGCCGGGACAGCGCGCAGCGGACAGCGGGCCGGCCCACGCGAAGCGGCCCCGGCGCCTTCCCCTCGGGCCGGCACCCTCGACGCGCCCTCGGCGCTCCGCGACGGGCAGCGGGCTGCCGCAGCGCGGACATTCGGACCGGAGCGGCTCGCTCCCGGCCACCGAGTGCCGGATCACCAGGCCCCGCGTCCAGAACCCGGCCACCAGGCCGGTGAGAGCCGCCAGAGCCGGCAGGAGGGTCACCGGGCCTCCCCTGCCGGTGCCGGCGCCGGCCTCGCCGGGGCACCGTCCCCGTCTGCTCGCCCAGCGCGCTCGTCCACGGGCCGACCATAATCCGTACCGGACTCCGGCGTCTCGGGGACGGCCGAGCCGTCGGACACGGACACGGGGAATGCCGATGGACGCGAGGGAGGGCCGGGCCGGTCGTCGCGGGCGTCGGGCCGGGGCCGATGGACGTGGAGCCGGGACCTCTCGCTCGCGTCCGCCCATGTGGTCCGGGAGGTCAGCGCCGCCCGCGGAACGGCCAGCCGAACCGCCGCCGGGAGGTGGGGGCGGCCTCTTCCATCCGAGCCACGGTGACCTCGGGTCCCAACTGGTCGATGGTGCCCGACTGGACCGCGGCGAACGCCCGCAGGACGCTCCCCTCGATCACGAAGGGCACCGGGCCCGCCACGTCGACCACCACGGCCGCGGCGTTCTCGTGGACCGCCGCCTGGCAGACCTGCAGGGTGGTCGCCTGGATGGGGCGGGCGTCGGGACGCCAGAGCCGCAGCGACTCGGCCCCGGTGAAGGCGAGCACCGCCTCGCGCCCGTCGTTGCCGACGAGCTTCGGCAGGGCCATCTCGCTCTCCTTCTCCTGCCGCAGCCCGTGCGCCCCGACCTCCGACTCCGTCAGCAGGGCCACCACCGGGACGAGCAGCCGGGCGCCGCCCAGCGCGGTTATCACCGCACCGGCGTCGGCCGTACCGGCGGAGAAGGCCGCGAGCGCGGACGACACGGCGGCGTCGGCGCTGCCGTCGTCGCCGGGGACCAGGGGCTGGGGAATGCTCGGCACGGTTCCGGAGCCTACCCGCGACCGGCGGGGAAACCGTCAGCCGAGGTCGGCGATGGCGGCCACCGGTCCGCCGCCGCTGGGACCCTGGTGGACCGCGGCGACCGAGACGAAGACGGCGGGGTCGCCGGTGACGCTGGCCGCGACACCGCCGACGGTGGCCTTGATCTGACGGTGCCAGTGCACGTCGGAGTCGTCGAGCATGATGTTGCGGCGCCCCCGGACGCTGCCCGACGGGTCGGCCTCGCACTTCATGAAGACGTTGACCAGCCTGTCGCCCAGGTCGGACGGGTGGGGCCGATCGGGCAGGTCGATGCCGCTGGAACGGATGGCCTCCCAGATGCCGTCGGCGTCCAGCGCGTCCTTCATGACCGAGTGGCCGATCCGGTAACGGCCGCCGATGCCGCGCACGTTGCCGACCACCACGATCTGCGCGCGGTCCAACTCGACGCCCGAGGAGCAGGACGCGACGGAGGAGTACAGCGACAGGTCGCGGTGGATCTGCTCGGCGGTGGGCATCTCGATCTCGCCGAGCGCGACCGCGACGCCGAGCGCGGTGGTGGAGTTGGAGATGTCCATGGACGGGCCGGTGTCCTCGATGACCACGTCCTTGCCCCGGGACTTGGCGTCGTTGATGGTGGCCAGGGTCAGCAGGGGCGTCTTGGTCTGGACGTAGTGGACGTCGGCGGGGTCGTCGATCCCGGCGGTCTTCATGGCCTCGCGGACGCCCGCGGCGACCTTCTCCACCATGGCGGGACGGCCGATGTCCTCTGGCAGGATGACATCGCTCATCGCGATGCCGACACTGACGCGCGGCTCGTCGCCCGGCTCCGCGTCCGCCGTGGTGGCGAAGATCGTCGCATGCGGGCTCAGCACGCCGTCGGTGCCGCCGGACCACACCAGCGGCACGCTCTCGGGGGACGGGTGCCCCTTGGCGGCGAGCACCTCGCGGAAGGCCCGGTCGGCCAGGATGCGGGTGTAGTCGTTCACCCCGCCGTTGCCCTCGGTCTTGCCGATCACCGCGAGCACCCGGTGCGCCTCGATCACCCCGTCGTCGATGAGCCTGGTCAGCCCGGAGGCGTCGGTCACGCTCTCGATGGCCACCTTGCGCACTTCAATCGGTTCCGGCATCCCTGCCACCTTCCCATCGGGTCCATTCACTTTCGCACCGCGGTGCCCGCCCGGCGATCACCGCCCCGGTGCCCTCCGGAGGAGCGATCACCGCCCGGTCGTCGCCCTGATCCATGCGGCGGCGCCCCGGCCTCCGGACCCATGCTGCCCCCGGCGACGTGCTCTGCCGCGGACAACACGCGCGGCCCGGCCGCGGCGGCGGGACGCACCGTCCCTCAGCCGCCCGGCGACGCACCTTGTCAGGACCGTCACCGCATCGCCGTTGAGCGCGATCAACAGGCGTTCCCCACACCGCGACGTTAACGGCCCGGTACGGCCCGGCTCATGGGCACTCCTTGCCCAAGGGGACACCGTTCTTCGACAGAACTCACCGCCTTCTCCGGTGCCCCGTGCCGTTCGCCCGACCCCGATCGCGCCCGTTTGAGGAGCTACCCGTCCCGCGGTTCCGCGCGCATCCCCCGGGCGATCTCGGCGACGACCCGTTCCCGCTGCGGCTGGAGGTAGAAGTGATCGCCCGGGAAGACCGTCAGGGAGAAGCCGGAAGCGGTGAGGGCCTCCCAGGACTTGGCCTGGGCCGGGGTGAGCACCGGGTCGGCGTCGCCGACGAGGACGGAGATCGGGGTGCGCAGCGGGGGGCCCGGGCGGTGGCGGTAGTTCTCCAGCAGCCGGAAGTCACCGCGGACGTAAGGGAAGACGATCTCGCGTATCGAGCGGTGGGAGAGGACCTCCAACTCGGTGCCACCGAGCCTGGCCAGCTCGGCCAGGAGCCCCTCGTCGTCGTAGGCCGAGACCTTCCGCCTCTCTGCGGCCTCGTGCGGTGGCAGGCACCCCGAGGCGAACAGCCTCGCCGGGCGGATCCCGCGCGCCTCCAGCGCACGCGTGACCTCGTAGGCGGCCACCGCGCCCATGCTGTGCCCGAACAGCGCGAAGGGCCGGTCCAGCAGCGGGAGCATCGCCTCGGTGACCGAACCGACCAGCGTGTCCATGTGCTCCAGAAGCGGCTGGCCGAGCCGGTCGGCCCTACCGGGCAGTTGCACGCCGTACAGCTCGACGGACTCCGGCAGCGGCCCCGACCAGTCGCGGTAGGCGGCGGCCGACCCGCCGGCGTGCGCGAAGCAGATCAGCCGCGCGGTCGCCCCCGGACGGGGGTGGAAACAGTGCAGCCAGGTCATGCGCGCTCCTCGCCTCCGGCCCGGGGCCCGTACCCGCGGCGCGTTCACCGAGGATCGTACGGCCCCTCGGCCCCTCGGCCCACGGCTCCGATCAGACCGTCGCGCGCGGCGATGACGGAGACCACATCCCGGTCCAGTATTTTGCCTCCGGCGCATTCTCCCTTCAACGACGCCGGAACATAACCGGGTGTTGCCCTGTTAGGCTTACCTTGCTTAACATCTGAGCAACTGTTCAAGTGTTACTGGGATGGATCTTGCGATGGGGCATGGGCACGGGCATGGACACGGGCACGGCGCGGACTCCGACCGCCGCTACCTGACGGCGGCGCTCGTCCTGCTGGTCGTCTTCATGGCGGCCGAGGTCGTCGTCGGCGTCATCGCCAACTCCATCGCGCTGATCTCCGACGCCGGGCACATGCTCACCGACGCCGCCTCCATCGCGCTCGCCCTGATGGCGATGACCATGGCCGCCCGTCCCGCCCGCGGGGCCTACACCTTCGGCTGGAAACGCGCCGAGATCCTGTCGGCGGCGATCAACGGGCTGACGTTCGTCCTGCTCGTCGTCTACTTCGTCTACGAGGGCGTGCAGCGGCTCATCGAACCGCCCGAGGTCAAGGGGCCACTGGTCCTGGGCACGGCCCTGGTCGGCATCGTGGTCAACGCGGCCGCCGCCTGGCTCATCGCCCGGGCCGACCGCAACAGCCTCAATGTGGAGGGCGCGTTCCAGCACATCCTTAACGACATGTACGCCTTCGTCACCACCGCGATCGCGGGCGCGGTCGTCTGGCTCACCGGCTGGGGCCGGGCCGACGCGATCGCCGCCCTGGTCGTCGCGGCCCTGATGGCCAGGTCCGCCTACGGCCTGCTGCGCGACGCCGGGCGCGTCCTGTTCGAGGCGGCGCCTCCCGGCGTGCACCCGGACGAGGTGAGCGCGGCGATCACCACCCACCCCGACGTCACCGGCATGGAGGACCTGCACGTGTGGACCGTGACCAGCGGCTTCCCCGCGCTGTCCGCGCACGTGATCGTCAGGACCGGCGGCGACTGCCACCGGATCCGCCGGGAGCTCGCCGAACTGCTGCACGAGCGGTTCCACATCGACCACACCACTCTGCAGGTGGATCACGTGCCGGGCACGGCCTGCCGGATCTTCAAGGCCGCCGAGCGGCCTGCCGCCGGTCCGCCTTCGGCGCACGCGCCCGCTCCCTGAGACGGGCACCGCCCCGCGGGGCGGGGAGTCACGCCTTGAGACAGGCCTCGAAGACCATGGTGAGCCGCCGGACGACGGCCTCGTGGCCGGGGGATTCGAGCGCGTCGGGACCGTACAGCCGGCTCAGCGTGCCCGCGCCGGTGATGAGCGCGGTGGCGACGGTCGCCCGGAAGGTCGCGTCGGGGCCCGGCAGCCGGGCGGCCAGCGGTTCCAGGATCGCCGAGGCGACCCGGTCGCGGATGATCTCGTGGATCTCCGAGCAGGACGACGACCTGACGAGCGCCGCCATGACCGGACTCCCCCGCTCCGATCTGAGCCGCTCGGCGACATACTCCGCCAGACGGCGGGGCAGCTCCTCCTCGGAGACCTCCAGCACGCCCGGGAAGCGCCCCTGCATCGCGAGCACCTCGGCGAACAGCTCCCGCTTGGTGCCGAAGTAGCGGTTGATCAACGCGATGTTGGCGCCGGCCTCCGCGGCCAGCAGACGCATCGTCACCTGGTCGTAGCCGAGCTCGGTGAACAGCCGGCGGGCGGCGTCGAGAATGCGCCGCCGGGTTCCCTCCCGGTCACGATGCCGTATCTCGTCCACCTTTCCGATCCTTTCAGATTTGACCAGTAAACAAGCGTCTACTAACTTCATATGTATCGTACACACATTGGGGGATGGTTCATGCTGACCGAACAACAGGCCCAGGCCGAGGCCGCACCGCGTATGACTCACAAGCAGGTGCTGGAGGTCCTGGTCGGCCTGATGCTCGCCATGTTGACGTCGATGATCTCGACGTCCGTGGTGGGAACCGCGCTGCCGACGATCGTGGGCACGCTCGGCGGTCAGGACCAGCTCGCCTGGGTGGCCAGCGCGACCCTGCTCACCATGACGGCCTCCACTCCGCTCTGGGGAAAGCTGTCGGACCTGTACGGGCGCAAGCTCATGTTCCAGGCCGCTCTGCTGGTCTTCCTTCTCGCCTCCGTCGCCGCGGGCTTCTCCCAGAACATGGGACAGCTCATCGCGGCCAGGGCCGTGCAGGGCATCGGCGCCGGCGGCCTCGCCGCACTGCCGCAGATCATCCTGGGTGACGTGGTCGAGCCCCGTGAGCGCGGACGCTACTCCGGCTACATCGGCGCGGTGTTCGGTGTGTCCACCGTGGCCGGGCCACTGCTCGGCGGGTTCATCGTGGACAACATGTCCTGGCGCTGGACGTTCTGGATCTGCGTGCCCCTGGCCGTGGTCGCTTTCGTCGTCATCCAGAAGGTGCTCAAACTGCCGCTCGTCCGCCGCGACACCAAGGTCGACTGGTGGGGCGCCACCTTCATCACCGGCGGCACCACCGCGCTGATGCTGATGCTCTCCCTCGGCGGGCAGGAGTTCGACTGGAACTCCGGGTGGGCCTACGGCCTGGGCGCGCTGAGCCTGGCGCTGTTCGGCCTCGCCGTGGTCGCCGAGCGCCGGGCCGCCGACCCGATCCTGCCGCCACAGCTGTTCCGCAACCACACCGTCGTGCTCAGCGGCCTCGCGTCCCTGCTGGTCGGCGCCGCGATGTTCGGCGCGCTGATGTTCCTCCCGCAGTACCTGCAGATCGTCAAGGGCATGAGCCCCACCGGCTCCGGCCTGATGACCCTGCCCATGGTTCTCGGGCTGCTCACCTCCTCGATCCTGGTCGGCCGGTTCGTCAGCAGGACCGGCCGCTGGAAGATCTTCCCCGTCGTGGGCATGCTGCTGGTCGCGCTCGGCCTGTTCCTGCTCTCCCGGCTGCACGTCGACAGCTCGCTGGCGATCGTCGGCGTCGACATCGCGGTGCTGGGCATCGGCCTCGGCGCGTCCATGCAGATCCTGATCCTGGCCGCGCAGAACGCCGTGACCCGCGGCGACCTGGCCTCCACCACCTCGGGAGTGACCTTCTTCCGCTCCCTGGGCGGCGCCGTCGGCGTGGCGGCCTTCGGCGCCATCCTGACCAACCGGCTCAGCGCGGAGCTGATCTCCCTGGCCAAGGCCGCGCACCTGCCCCTGACCGGCGGCGCGACGCCCAGCCTCGGCTCCCCTGCCGCCATCCGTCACCTGCCCGCCCCGGTGCTGGAGGTGATCCTGGAGGCCTTCACCCGGGCCATCCACACGGTCTTCCTGGTGGGCGTGCCCATCGCCGTCCTGGCCGCGGTGGCCGCCCTGATGCTGCGGGAGATCCCGCTCCGTTCGGCCCAGCCCACCCCTGCCACCGCCGACTCGACCGCTCCCCCGGCGCCGGTCGAGTAGTCGCCCCCGCACGTGCCCGGGTCCGGTCCTCTCCACCGGTCCCGGGCACCTTCATGCGGAGCGCCGTACGGCCCGGCCCTGAGGGCTCTTCCCCTCCTACGGCCGCCCCGCTCGACGCGGAGGAACAGAGACGTCCCGGCTACCGGCCTGCCAGGCGCTCGACGACCGGCGCCAACGCGTCGACGGGACCGGCCATGATCGAGCTGATCCCGAACCGTTCGCGCAGCTCGAGGAACTTCTGGGTCAGTCCGTCAATCGACCCGATGAACATGTTCGGCGAGTCCAGGATCTCGTCCGCGGTCATCTCGAATCCGGTGAGCTGCCGCAGTTGATCGGCGCGCCGACCGGCCTCCGCACGGGCGTTGTTGGTGACCACCACGGATCCGCCGGTGCAGTAGGTGTTGAGCTCCAGCCGGTCGAATCTGTCACCGGCCGCCTCCCGGATCCAGCCGATCTTCTCGGCGGTGGCGTCGGCGGTGATGCTGCGCGGATCCAGCTCGGGTTTCCCCTGGGCCCCCGGCAACAGCCGTGGTCCCAGCCCGACGATGTCAGCCTGTTCGGCGGCCAGTGTGAGAAGTCGCTTGCCGCCCCCGCCGACGAACAGCGGGGGATGCGGCCGCTGCGCCGGCTTGGGATGCCCGTCGTGCTCGTTGATCGTGAAGTGCTCGCCGGTGAACGAGAACGGGCCGTCGCCGAAGCAGCCCTTGAGCACGGCGATCACCTCGCGCAGCCGCGTCACCCTGGTCCCGACGGGCTGGAACGGCAGGCCGATCGCGTCATACTCCGGCCGGTTCCAGCCCGCGCCGAGGCCGATCTCCAGCCGGCCTCCGGAGAGCAGGTCGAGGCTGGCCAGATCCTGGGCGAGCACGGCCGGGTGACGCAGGTCGGCGTTGAGTACGTAAGTGCCGATACGGATCCGCTCGGTCACCGCGGCGATCGTGGCCAGCAGCGGGATCGGGGCGTGTTGGGGAAGAAGATGATCCTGGAGCACCAGTGCGCTGTAACCGATTGATTCGGCACGGCGGGCGGTGTCGGCCAGCTCTTTGGCGTCAACGACACCCGCGGCCGCGGAGGCGGTGAAACGGAAGGATCGCATGTCGCACATCCTCACATGATCAACCGATCATCGGCAGCCCGGCGCCACGGGCGGAACACCCCGGGACCTCGGACGGTACGGCGGAGGCGACCTGCCACCATGACCATCGGCTACGGACGGACGGCCCGGCGGGAGTCACGGACGGCCCGGGAGGAAAGGCGCCGGGGGGCCGGCCTCCGCCCGGCGAAGCCTGGAGCGGCACGCGGGGCGGGCGCTCCGGAGAGCGCCCGCCCCGCGTAGGAGGGCCGGAGGGTCAGACCGCGGTCAGCGTGGCCTCCGACTCCAGGACGGCGGCGGTGGCGTTGACGACCGCCGCGATCCGGATGGCCTCCTGGATCTGGTCGCGCGGCAGGCCCGACTGGCGCAGCACCTGCTCGTGCGACTCCAGGCAGCGACCGCAGCCGCCGATCGCGGAGACCGCGAGCGACCAGAGCTCGAAGTCCACCTTGTCGACGCCGGGGCTGCCGATGATCGTCATCCGGAGCTTGGCGGGCATCGTCGCGTAGGTCTCGTCACCGATGAGATGCATGGACCGGTAGTAGACGTTGTTCATCGCCATGATCGCAGCCGCGCCCTTGGCGGCCGTGAACGCCTCATCCGAGAGGTGGTCGGCAGCCTCGGCGGCGACTTCGGCGATCACTCGCGGAGACCTGGTCGCCACCGCACAGGCGAGCAGCGTCCCCCAGAGCTGCTGCTCGCTCAGCGAGGAGGTGGTGACCAGCGAGCCCAGGTTGAGCTTGATGTCCTTCGCGAAACCGGGAAGCGCCCCCTTGAGGTTGTCGATCGACATCAGGCGCCGGCCATCAGCTTCTGCGCGTCGAGGCCCGCCTCGCCCTTGTTCCAGTTGCACGGGCAGAGCTCGTCCGACTGGAGCGCGTCGAGGACGCGGAGGACTTCCTTGACGTTGCGGCCGACGGAGCCCGCGGTCACCATGACGAACTGGATCTCGTTGTTGGGGTCCACGATGAAGGTGGCGCGCTGGGCGACACCGTCGGCGCCGAGGATGCCCAGCTCGGTGCAGAGCTCGCGCTTGACGTCCGACAGCATCGGGAAGGGCAGGTCACGCAGGTCCGGGTGGTCCTTGCGCCAGGCGTGGTGGACGAACTCCGAGTCGACGGAGAAACCCAGGACCTGAGCGTCGCGGTCGGCGAACTCGCCCTCCAGACGGCCGAACTCGGCGATCTCGGTCGGGCAGACGAAGGTGAAATCCTTCGGCCAGGCAAAATAAATCTTCCACTTGCCCTCGTAGGACTTGTGGTTGATCTCGGCGAACGCGTTGTCCGCGTCCAGGGAGACACAGGCGGTCAGCTCGAACTCAGGAAAGTGGTCACCGACGGTGAGCAAGTCCGGATCTCCTTTGAAGAAAGACGTCGTTGTCGGGGCCTACCCTGCCGCATCTAACATTGATCCGAGAAATCGAGCAGTCAGACCAATCTGAGAGGCGTTCCCTATCGGTCACCCCGCCCCCACTCTGGCTCAGCTGCGCGCATTCCTCGCGGTCGCCGATCATCTGCACTTCAGGGAGGCCGCCGCCTCGCTCCGGATGAGCCAGCCCGCCCTGTCGAGCGCGGTGTCGGCCCTGGAGGAGATTTTGCACACACAGTTACTGGAACGGACCACCAGGAAGGTCCTGCTGACCCCGGCGGGCGACCGGGTCGCGGTGCACGCCACCCGGGTGCTCAACGCGATGGAGGACCTGATGGGCGAGGTGGCCCAGAGCCGGGAGCCCTTCTGCGGCCCGGCACACCTGGGAGTGATCCCGACCGTGGCCCCCTACGTGCTTCCCGCATTGCTGCCGATGCTCTCGCGGAAGTTCCCGCAGCTCAAGCTGACCGTGCACGAGGCCAAGACCGAGACCATCCTGGGGGAGGTGCGCGAGGGCCGCCTCGACATGGTGCTGCTGGCGCTGCCGACGGACACGGCCGGCCTGGTGGAGAAACCTCTCTACGACGAGGACTTCCTGCTCGCCGTCTCCTCGGACCACCCGCTGGCCGGCGCGGACGGACCACTGGACCGGGACGTGCTCAAAGGGCTGGACATCGTGCTGCTCAACCAGGGCCACTGCCTGCGCGAACAGGCCATCGACGTCTGCCGCGAGGTCGGTGCCCGCGCCACCGCGGCCACCTACGCGACCAGCCTCCCCACCCTGGTCCAGCTCGTCGCGGGCGGCCTCGGCGTGACCCTGCTCCCGGAGTCGGCCGTCCCGGTGGAGACGGGCAGGCGCACACGGCTGGCACTGCGCCGCTTCCGGCCCCCCGCCCCGGGCCGCACCATCGGCCTCGCCTACCGGGCGAGCTCCGCCCGGGCCCCGGAGTATGCCGAGCTGGCCGACGCCGTCCGCGGCGCGATCCGCGCCAAGCGCCTCCCGGTCCGGATCACCTCGTGATCATGTCCGGACGGTTCCAGCGGGGCAACGCGCTCACCCGGCCACGACATGGCGATCACTCCGCCAGGCGATCACCCAGAGCCGTCCTCCGCTTTACCCAGCCGCGTGAGGCGGCTCACGGCCTCGTCGATGACGGCGTCCTGCTTGCAGAAGGCGAAGCGGACGAAGTGGCTGCCGCGCTCGGGGCGGGCGTAGAAGACCTGGGTGGGGATGGCGACCACACCCGCCAGGGAGGGCAGCTCGCGGGTGAGGGCGAGGCCGTCGGCGAAGCCCAGCGGGCGGATGTCGGTCTGCACGAAGTAGGTGCCGGCGGGGCGGTAGACGTCGAAACCCGCCGCCGACAGCCCGGCGGTCAGGCGGTCGCGCTTGGCCTGCAGGTCGGCCCGGAGGGAGAGGACCCAGCCGAGCTCGTGGCGGAGGCCGTACGCGACGGCGAGCTGCCAGGGTGCGGCGGCGGTGAAGGTGAGGAACTGCTTGACGGTCTGGACGGCCCGGACCAGCTCGGGAGGGGCACAGACCCAGCCCGTTTTCCAGCCGGTCACCGAGAAGGTCTTGCCCGCCGAGGAGATCATCACGGTCCGCTCGCGCATGCCGGGGAGGGTGGCCAGCGGGATGTGCTCGACGCCGTCGAAGGTGAGGTGCTCGTAGACCTCGTCGGTGACGGCGATCAGATCGTGCTCCTGGCAGAGCAGGGCGATCTCCTCCAGCTCCGCGCGGGTGAAGACCGTGCCGGTGGGGTTGTGCGGGGAGTTGACCAGGATCGCTCGGGTGCGCGGGCCGACGGCGGCGCGCAGCTCCGCGGGGTCGAAGGTGAACCTGCCCTCGACCGGACGCAGGGTGACCGGGCGGAGCACGGCTCCGGCCAGGGCGACGGAGGCGGCATAGGAGTCGTAGTACGGCTCGAAGGCGATCACCTCGTCACCGGGCTCGCACAGCGCCAGGACGGCCGCCGCGATCGCCTCGGTGGCGCCGACCGTGACGAGGACCTCGCCGTCGGGGTCGTAGGCGAGGCCGTAGTGGTCCCCGTGGTGCTCGGAGACGGCCTGACGCAGCTCCGGGACGCCGGGGCCGGGCGGATACTGGTTGAAACCGCCGCCGATGGCCGCCACCGCGCGCTCCAGCATCGCCGCGGGCCCGTCGGTGTCGGGGAAGCCCTGCCCCAGGTTGATCGAACCGGTCCGTACGGCCAACGCCGACATCTCAGCGAAGATCGTCGTACCGAACGCGCGCATCCGCGCCGCCAGGGGATCGCTCACGCGCCCAGCGTAACCGGCACGCTGTCCGGCGATCGACACCGGTGGTTCCCCGTCACCGGGTACGGTTTCCATGACGACAGGAGGGATGCGACGGTGCTGGTGATCCACGGGGCCTGGTCCGGTGACAGGCTTGTGCTCTGGGCGGAGGATCCGTCCGGTCCCACCTTGGGCGCCTCACGTGCGAAGGTCCGCCCCCATCCGTTCGCAGCCTCGGTGACCGTTCTGACCGACGCCCTGTCGCTCTGGGGAGTCAGGCCCGTCGTGGAGGATCTCATCCTGCTCCTGCCGAGCACGGCACGGAGCCCGCTGCCCTCCCCCGAATCCGGGATCGAAGCCACCACACGGCAGCCGAAGATCAGCCCCTGGCAGGTGCCCGCCCTTCTGGTCGAGCCGGGCACGGCGCTGAGCCTGCTCGATCGCATCGAGAAACTGACCCGTCCTCCCACGGAGGGCCGGTCCCCGGATGAGGATCTGCGGGCACCGGCTCCCGGAGCCTCTCTTCGCTATCTCACCGTTGTCGCGTCCTACGCCCGCAACCTGGTCCGCACCGGTCGCCTGCTCCCCCAGCTCGTCGCCGAGGACGAGGGCTACGCGGCACGGTGGCGTCCCGTGCTGACCGGCCCCCACGCCGACCGCTTCCGCGATCTCGCCGCCGCGATGCCGCCCGTCTGCCGGGCCGTCGTCGAGGAACGGCCCTCGGCCCACGTGCTGATCGAGGCCCTGGCGTGCCTGGCCGACGCGGCGGTACGGCAGATGCTCCCCGACCGCCTGCTCGGCGGGCGCCGCCCGGGGCCCAGCAGCCCCGCGGCCGACCGCTGGACGGCCGCCCTCACCGGGGAGATCGCCGCGCTTCCCGGCCTGACGCGGGCCGAGGCGGATCGGCTGACCAAGCCACTCCAGGAGTGGTTCAGGTCGGCGCACCGGCTCGACGGCCCCGCCAGGGTCTGCTTCCGCCTGACCGAACCCGAGACCGCCCCCGCCCCTGTTCCGGAAGCCGACCTCGTCGCGGAGTACGGCGGCCGCCCCGCGCGGCCGCAGAACGACCTCTCGTGGCGGGTGGAGTTCGCCGTTCAGTCGTCGGAGGATCCGAGCCTCTACCTGCCCGCACCGCTCGTCTGGGCGGGCGAGACCGCCCCCGGACTCTCCGCCCGCCCCGAGGAGACGTTGCTCGCGGGCCTCGGCCACGCGGCGCGGCTGTATCCCGAGGTGGAGAGGGCGCTGCGTGGTCCCCGGCCGTCGGAGCTCGTCCTCGACACGGCGGGCGCGTTCGCATTCCTCCGCGAGGCCGCCCCGCTCCTGCAGGCGGCCGGGTTCGGCGTGCAGCTGCCCGCCTGGGCCGGCAGGACGAGGCTGGGGCTCAAACTCACGGCCCGCTCGAAGCAGACCGGCCCGAAGGCGGCCTCCGGCCAGGCGCTCGGACTTCGCCAGCTCGTGGACTTCCGGATGGATCTGGCGATCGGCGACGAGACGATCAGCGAGAAGGAGCTGGACGAGCTGGTCCGGCTCAAGGTGCCACTGGTCCAGGTGCGGGGCCGCTGGGTCGAGCTGGACGACCAGCAGCTCGGCGCCGCGCTGAAGGCGGTCGAGATGCGCAGGGCGGGTGAGATGACGGTCGCCGAGGTGATCCAGGAGGTCGTCCACGGCGACGACGAACTGCCGGTCGTCGCCGTGGACGCCGACGGCCGCCTCGGTGACCTGTTGTCCGGCGAAGCCGATCGCCGCCTCGAACCGATCACCACTCCGGCAGGTTTCCACGGCACGCTCCGGCCGTACCAGCAACGCGGGCTGTCCTGGCTGGCCTTCATGTCGGAGATCGGGCTCGGCGGCATCCTCGCCGACGACATGGGCCTGGGCAAGACCCCGCAGACCCTGTCCCTGCTGCTGTCCGAGCGCGAGGACGGCGCCCGGCCCGGAGCGACCCTACTGATCTGCCCGGTGTCCCTGCTCGGCAACTGGCAGAAGGAGGCGGCCAGGTTCGCTCCCTCGCTGGATGTCTACCTGCACCACGGCACCGCCCGGCTGCGCGGGCCGGAGCTGGCCCAGCGAGTGGAGCAGGCGGATCTCGTCCTCACCACGTACGGCACCGCCCTGCGGGACCGGGAGATGCTGGCGGACTTCGCCTGGGTGAGGATCGTCTGTGACGAGGCCCAGGCGATCAAGAACAGCGCCGCCAGGCAGGCGCAGGCCGTACGGGCGATCCCGGCACGCACCCGGCTGGCGCTGACCGGCACCCCGGTGGAGAACCACCTGGCGGAACTCTGGTCGATCATGGAGTTCTGCAACCCCGGGCTACTCGGCCCGGCAAAGCGGTTCCGCAGACGCTACCAGGAACCGATCGAACGGGACGGCGACGCGACGGCGACCGCCGCGCTCCGGCGGGCCACCGGGCCGTTCGTGCTGCGCCGCCTCAAGACCGACAAGACGATCATCTCCGACCTGCCGGAGAAGCTGGAGATGAAGGTCTGGTGCAACCTCACCTCCGAGCAGGCCACCCTCTACCAGGCCGTGGTCGAGGACATGATGACCAAAATCGCCGACAGCGAGGGCATCGAGCGGCGGGGCAACGTGCTGGCGACCATGACGAAGCTGAAGCAGGTCTGCAACCACCCCGCGCATCTGCTGCGGGACGGCTCGCGGCTCGCCGGGCGGTCGGGGAAGCTGGCCCGGCTGGAGGAACTGGCGGAAGAGATCGTCGAGGAGGGCGACAAGGCCCTGGTCTTCACCCAGTACACCGAGTTCGGCTCCCTGCTGCAGCCCTACCTGGCCGCCCACCTGGACCGCCCGGTGCTGTGGCTGCACGGCGGGCTGTCCAGGAGGCGGCGCGAGGAGCTGGTCGAGCGGTTCCGCCTCGACGACGAGCCGATGCTGTTCCTGCTGTCGCTCAAGGCCGCGGGCACCGGCCTCAACCTGACCGCCGCCAACCACGTGATCCACGTGGACCGGTGGTGGAACCCCGCGGTGGAGAACCAGGCGACCGACCGGGCCTTCCGGATCGGCCAGACGAAGAACGTACAGGTCAGGAAGTTCATCTGCGTCGGCACCCTGGAGGAGCGGATCGACGACATGATCGAACGCAAGAAGGCGCTCGCCGAGAGCGTCGTCGGCACCGGCGAGGACTGGATCACCGGCCTGTCCACCGACCGGCTCCATGAGCTGTTCCGCCTCGGACCGGATGCCGTCTCGTGAGCAGGCACATCACGTTCCGCGACACAGCGGGGGAGGAGACGGCATGAGCAGGAACGACTGGTTCGAGCCGTCCCGGCCGATCCGGGTCGAGGGCGGCATCCGGGCGCGGAGCAGGCGGGGCTCGATCGGCGAGCAGTGGTGGTCGCGCCGGTTCATCGACATCCTTGAGCGCGTCTGCGACCGGGGCAGGCTCAGCCGGGGACGCTCGTACGCGCGCTCCGGCCAGGTCCTCGACCTGGAGATCGCTCCCGGTCTGGTCACGGCGCGGGTCCAGGGGTCGAGGAGGACTCCCTACAAGGTGGGGATCGAGATCGCGGCCTACGACGCGGACCGGTGGCGGGCTCTCGCCGGGGCGCTGGCCGCGCAGGCCCTCTACCGCGCGAAACTGCTCGCCGGGGAGATGCCGGCGGAGATCGAAGATGTCTTCCACCGGTGCGACCTCCCGCTCTTCCCCGACGAGCGCGAGCTGGACATGGACTGCTCGTGCCCCGACTGGGGGTTCCCCTGCAAGCACCTGTCGGCCGTGCTGTACGTGCTGGCCGAGGCGTTCGACGACGACCCGTTCCTGGTGCTGGCCTGGCGGGGCATGGGCAAGGACGCCCTGCTCGGCGCCCTCCGCGAGACCGGCGGCGGGGAGGAGCCGGCACCGGCCCGGCCGGGGCTGTTCGACGTGACCGACACGCCGTTCACCGAGCGGATGGCGGACTTCTACGAGCCGGGCGCCTCCCCCGCACGCCTGCGCGACCGTACGGCGCTGCCCGTCGCCCCGCCGGACCTGCTGCTACGTACCCTCGACCCACCGCCGCTCACGGCACGGAAGATCCCCATCCTGGACCTCCTCCGGCCCGCCTACCAGGCCTTCGCGGAAAGCGACGACGCCTGAGAAAACGGCAACAGGCGACTGGAAGCCGGCCTAAGCGAGGCCACGTCGGCCGTCAGCGTTGACGGCTACCCGCCTTCCTGGAGTCCGGCGAGGCGGGCGCGGGCGTCGGCGGGGAAGAACACCCCTTTTGGTGGGGTCGTCTATGCATGATCTGTTGTGTGGTGGTACGTCTATTTCCTGTGACCCGAAGGCTTCACGAGCTGGACGCGCTCCGCGGCTTCGCGGTGTGCGGGATCATGCTGGTCAACACCTGGCAGCACACCCGTGAACACCTGAAGGCCTCCGACCGGAACGCGGTCGACTGGGCGATCGACAACCTCCTGCAGAGCAGGTTCTATCCGATCTTCTCGTTCCTGTTCGGCCTGAGCTTCGTGCTGTTCCTGAGATCCGCCGCCCAGCGGAGCGACCACCCGCGAGTGGTGCTGCTGCGCAGGCTGGCGGTGCTGGCGTGCTTCGGCCTGGCCCACCAGCTCGTCAACCCCGGCGAGGTGCTCCTGCCGTACGCGATCTTCGGGGCGCTGGTCCTGCTGCCCGTCACCTTCCTCCCCCGCCCCGTGACGCCGGTGCTCGGCATGGCCGTCACGGCCTGGGCGGTGCACGAGGGGGGCGGGGTGAAGCTCATCCCGGGACTGTTCCTGCTGGGGATGGTCGTGATGGAGTATCCGCCGCCCGAGTGGCTGCTGCCGCCCGTCTTCGTCGTCACCACCGTGCTCGCGGCCGGGCTCGGCTACCTGTGGATCCGCACCACCGCCGATCCCGGTCTCTTCTACCGGGGCACCTATCCGGCCGCCGGACTGGCCGCGGCGACGGCGTACTGCACCGGGCTGCTGCTGCTCCTGCGGACCCGGGCGCGCGACGCGCTGCTCTCCGTCCTGGCCCCGCTCGGCCGGATGGCCCTGACGAACTACCTGGTCAGCACTGTGGTCATCCTGCTGTCCCTGCCGCTGCTCACCGCGGACCCGACCCGCCTCACCGGAGTGGCGCTGGCCGTCGGCGTCCTGGCCCTGCAGGTCGTTCTCAGCCGGATGTGGCTGGCCAGGTTCAGGTACGGACCGCTGGAGTGGGTGTGGCGCCGCCTCACGTGGATGGAGCCGGTGCGGGGCAGCCGGATAGGGTCGGTCGTGTGACCCGCATCGCCCTGTGCCAGATCCCGGTCTCCACCGAGCCCGCCGCCAACCTGCGCCGCGCCCTGGAGGCGCTGGAGCGGGCCGCCGCCGACGGTGCCGACCTGGCGATCTTCCCCGAGGCCACGCTCACCCGGTACGGCCCGCGGATCACCGATCTGGCCGAACCGCTGGACGGGCCATTCGTCACCGCCCTGGCCGGGGCCGCCAGGGCGCACGGGCTGGCTGTGATCGCGGGCGTGTTCGAGCCGGGGGACGGCCTGACGGGCGACCCGGCGCAGAACGGTGACGCCTCCGGAGTCGACGGCACAGGCCGGACCGGGGACGCCTCCAGAGGCGGCGGCGCTCCCCGGGTGTACAACACCGCGGTGGCCATCGGCCCCGACGGCACGGTCCGGGCGGCCTACCGGAAGATCCACCTGTTCGACTCCTTCGGCGCCCGCGAGTCCGAGCTGGTCGAGCCGGGCTCCACCCCGGTCGTGGTGGAGCTGGCCGGACTCCGGATCGGCCTGGTCACCTGCTACGACATCCGCTTCCCCGAGCTGACCAGGGCCCTGGTGGACCAGGGGGCCGACCTGTTCGCGGTGATCGCCGCCTGGGGGTCGGGGCCGATGAAGGAGGAGCACTGGGCGACCCTGGTCCGGGCCCGCGCGATCGAGAACACCGTCTGGGTGGCCGCCGTGGGCCAGGCTCCCGCCCCGGAGGCCCGTGACGGCTTCGGGATCGGCCGGAGCATGCTGGTCGACCCGATGGGCGTGGTCCGCTCCGATCTGGGTCCCGCGCCCGCCGTGCAGACGTGCGAAGTCGATTCTCAGATCACGATTGCCACCCGGAATGCCCTGCCGTGCCTGGAACACCGACGGCTCCAGGTCGGCAGATCGTAAAATGCGATCGTGAGTGATCCACCAGGGCGTAGAACGCAGATGCAGAAGGTCATCCCGCCTCGGCTGCTCGTGCCCTATCTGGCCGGCCGGCGGACCGTGATCTCGGGATATGTCTACCGTGTGCAGGACTGCGCCCGCCTGACCACCCCAGCCCAGCTGTTCATGGGCCTTGACCTGGGATTCGACGGCTCGGAGCTGACGGTGACGGTGCCGGAGATCTATCTGATGCGCTGGTTCGCCCGCGACATGGACAGCTACGCCGTGCCGTACGGACCGCACATGGGCGGCGACTGGAACGATTCACCGCCCTTCGCCGGGAACGGTTTCACCACCTCGCGCGAGCACGTCGTGCCGCAGTTCCACACCACGCCGGTGCCCATCCCCGCGGGTGCGGAGATCATCCATGTGACGGCCGACGGGGAGCGTCTCTTCGGCCTGTACGACGGACTGAGCTGGAGGCCGGCGGCATGAGCCCCGAGATCGAGCCGGTGGCCTCGGGCTTCGTCGCCCACCACGCCGACCGGACCCACGCCGCCGCCCTCGGCCCGGACGGCGACGAGGTCGTGCTGTTCAGCGAGGAGGCCCGGGAAGGCTTCGAGGCCACCTCGGGCTACTGGCGCAAGACGGTCCCCCGTGAGGATCTCGACTGGCTGGTGCTGGTCCGCACGGTCGGCGCGTTCGGCGGCGAGCCGTGCCTCATCCTCGACGTCTCGGAGGAGAACGGCGAGGAGAGCCTGCACATCGCCTACACCGGGCACAGCGGGATGAAGGCCGAGGCCCTGGGCTACTGGATGGTCGACCACGGCGCCTACGAGGTCGTCGTCCCCCGCGACGAGGTCTTCTCCATCCGGATCGAGCGCGTCCCGGTCCCGCTGTCCCCGTCGAGATCCGAACCGTAGAACCAGTCGACGGGCGGCACCTGTCAACCGGCGGGCCGTCCGGGTGTCTCGACATTGTGATCGACCTTTCCACAGCAGCGCCTCCCTCGTTCGCCGAGCTGTTCGCGGCGCACCATCTGTCGATGGTGCGGCTGGCCGGGCTGCTCGGCGCCGACGACCCGGAGGACATCGCCCAGGAGGCGTTCGCCCGCCTCCACGCACGGTGGTCGCGGCTGCGCGACGACGGCGCGGCCGTCGCCTATGTGCGGTCCATCGTGTGCAATCTGACCCGTAACCGGCTGCGCCATCTGCGGCTGGTACGGCTGCGCCCGCTCGAACCTCCCCCGGCCGCACCCAGTGGCGAGCACGCGGTCATCGTCGCGGAGAGGCATCAGGAGCTCCTGGCGGCCGTCGACCGGCTCCCCCGCCGCCAGCGTGAGGCTCTGGTCCTGCGCTACTGGCTGGACCTGTCCGAACGGGAGATCGCCGACGCCATGGGCGTCTCCCCCGGCTCCGTCAAAACCCACACGAGCCGCGGCATGTCCGCCCTCGCCAGGACTCTCCGGGAGGAATCGTGAACGATCTCGAAGAGCGCCTGCGCGCCGCGCTCGACGCCCGCGCCGGCACCTACACCGTCAGCCCGGACGCCTACCGGAAGGTCCGGTCCCGCGGCCGGAGGGTACGGCGGTGGCAATGGCTCGCACTGCTCCCGGTGGCGGCCGGCGTGACCGCCGTCGCGGTGTTCCTGACCGTGAGCGGCGGCGCCGAGGGCGACATCGCCACCGGCACCGTCGAGAAGGGGAACCTCTACCGGCGGGTCACCGCCACGTACCCTCCGGTCGGCGAGCCGGTGACGGTCGACGACCCGGCGGAGAACAGGCCGGTGATCATGTGGATCACCGGAAAGACCAATCCGGCCGACAGCACCCGCTACGGGCTCTGTGCCATCACCCAGCAGGCGTCCGGCGGAGCGACGAGCTTTTGCACGAACGTGCCCCAGGCCGGCCGTGACAGCGAACAGGCCTGGTACCTGAACGGGTCCGACTCGACCTGGCCACGCCGCAGGCTCGGGCTGAGCTACGGCGCCGCCCGGGACGTCGTGGCGAAGGTCGAGGCCATCGCCAAGGACGGCACCAGGATCCCCGGCACGGTCCACCGGCCCGGCGGCGCACCGCTGGTGATGTGGACCGTGGCCTTCCCGTCCAGCGCCGGGGTGACGCGCTTCGAGTTCTCCGACAGCGGGGGGAAGGTCGTGCAGCGGCTGAAGCGGGACGAGCCCATGACGGACCCGGACGTCGCGAAGCCGCCCATCGGGCCCGCCCTGGACATGGCCGGCGGGCTCACCGCGCGCCTGTACGCCAACCCGGACCGGACGGTCGTCTGGTCGCGCGGCGGCGACGACATAGGGCTGAACCTCCTGGAACCCGGTCAGCTTCTGGCCGACCTGGCGGGGAAGAAACGGCCGGTGGACCTCCGGCTCCACGAGGGTCTCTGGTACGGCGTCGCCCGGACCGACACCGCGCGGATCTCGCTGGTCTTCAAGGACGGCACGTCGGCCGACGCCGGCACGGTCCCCGACCCATGGGGCGGGGCCGCCGCGCTGTTCTCCGGCACCTACCGGCATCCCGGTGACGCCTATCTGGAGGGCTTCCGGCTCGTCGGTTACGACGCGGCCGGGGTCGAGATCTGGCACGACGACGTGCCCGCCGTCACCCCGATCCGGCCGGACTCCTCTCCGGAGGAGACGCTCCGGCCGCCGGTGCCGGGGAACTAGACCCCGAGCCGCCGGTAGCGGGCCAGGCGGGCGGTGCGGCGGTCCGCGGGGGCCCGCCTCAGCAGGCCGGCGATCTCGTATTCGAGGGCGCCGGCCACCCGGCGGCAGAAGGCCTCCGGCTCGTAGGCGGCGTCGGGGCGCTCCGGGATGATCCGGTCCACGATGCCGTCGCGCCGCAGGTCGGTGGATTTCACGCCCTGCGCTGCGGCGATCTCCGGGGCGAAGTCCACGCTCCGGTACAGCAGCGCCGAGGACCCCTCCGGGGGCAGCGGGGACAGCCAGGCGTGCTGGGCGCAGAGCACCCGGTCGGCCGGCAGGAGCGCGAGAGCCGCGCCGCCCGCGCCCTCGCCGAGCAGCAGGCAGACGGTCGGGGCGTCCAACACCACCAGGTCGGCCAGGGAGCGGGCGATCTCCGCGGCCAGCCCGCCCTCCTCGGCCGCCTTGGACAGCGCGGCCCCGGCGGTGTCGACCACGGTGACCAGCGGCAGGCCCAGCTCGGCGGCCAGGCGCATGCCCCGCCGCGCGACCCGGAGCCCGGCCGGGCCGAGCGGGGTCACGACGCGCCGGCGGCTGCGGTCCTGGCCCAGCACGACGGCGGGAGCCGCGCCGAACCGGGCCAGGGCCAGCAGCATGCCGGGGTCGTTCTCGCCCTCGCCGGTGCCGTTGAGCGGGGTGACGTCGGAGGCGCCGAGCTTGAGCAGCGCCCGCACGCCGGGACGGTCGTCCCGGCGGGAGCGGGTGATCGCGTCCCACGCCTCGATCGGCTGGATCCGCTCGTCCGGCTCGGGGCCGCTCCGCAGCTCCTCGCCTGGGGCGCACAGTACGGCCAGCGTCCGGATCGCGACGCGCCGCGCGTCCTCGGCGGAGACGACGGCGTCGACCAGGCCGTGGGCGAAGAGGTTCTCCGCGGTCTGCACCCCCTCCGGGAACGGGTAGCCGTGCAGCGACTCGAACACCCTCGGCCCGAGAAAGCCGATCAGCGCGCCCGGCTCGGCGGCGGTGACGTGCCCCAGCGACCCCCAGGAGGCGAAGACGCCGCCGGTCGTCGGGTGGCGGAGGTAGACGACGTACGGCAGGCCCGCGGCGCGGTGCGCGATCACCGCGGCGGTGATCTTCACCATCTGGGTGAAGGCCAGCGCGCCCTCCTGCATCCGGGTGCCTCCGGAGGCGGGGGCGGCCAGCAGCGGGAGCCCCTCGGCGGTGGCGCGCTCGATCGCGGCGGTGAGCCGCTCGGCGGCGGCCACCCCGATCGACCCGGCCATGAAGGAGAACTCGCAGGCGATGACCGCGACCCGGCGCCCGTCGAGCAGGCCCTCGCCGGAGACCACCGATTCGTCGTATCCGGTCCTGGTCCGGGCCTTGGCCAGTTCCTCGGCGTAGTCCGGCCCCGGAGCGGCCGGATCGGCGGGGGTCTCGTCCCACGAGCGCCATGTCCCCGGGTCGAGGACGACGTCGATGAGGGTGCGGGCGTCGGGCCGGGTGGGGCTCGTCCCCTGCCCTCGCGCGGTGGGCTCCGCGTTGGAGGGATTCTCAGCGTTCACGGTCCTCCAGCCACGCGAGGATCTCGTCGTTGTGCTGGCCCAGGGCGGGTGGGGCGCCATGCCGTACCGGGGGCTCGCCGTCGAAGCGGAGCGGCGGGCCCGGCAGTTCGACGGTGCCGAGCACGGGGTGGTCGACCTCGACGAGCAGGCCCTGGGAGCGGGTCTGCTCCCAGGCGTAGACCTCGTCGATGGATCTGATCGCCCCGGCGGGCACGCCGGCCTCGGCGAGCGCGGCCAGCCAGTGGGCGCGGTCGTGCTTGGTCAGCGTCCGCTCCATGTCGGCGATCAACTCATCCCGATGCGCGAATCTTTCCCTGTTTATCGCATATTTCGGTATATCGGGGTCGATGTTCAGCAGGGCGGCCACCTTCCGCCACAGCGCGTCGTTCGCCGCCGCGATCTGGATCATGCCGTCGGCGCAGTGGAACGCCCCGTAGGGGGCGATGGAGGCGTGGTGGTTGCCCCCCGCCACCGGCACCTGGCCACCGACCGTCCAGGCCGTGCCGTGATAGGAGTGCACGCCGGTCACGGCGGCCAGCAGCGAGGTCCGCACGACCTTGCCCCGGCCGGTGCGCTCGCGCTCGTAGAGGGCGGCGACCACACCGTAGGCGCCGTGGATGCCGCCGAGCAGGTCGGCGATCGACGCCCCCACCCGGTAGGGCTCGTCGGCGGATGGTCCGGTGAGGCTCATCAGCCCGGCCTCTCCCTGGGCGATCTGGTCGTAGCCCGGCCGGCCCCCCTCGGGACCGTCATGGCCGAACCCGGTGATCGACAGGATGACCAGGCGCGGATTGAGCTCGTGCAGCCGCTCGACGGGGAAGCCGAGCCGATCGAGCACGCCGGTGCGGAAGTTCTCGATCAGCACGTCGCTCTGCCGTACCAGACGCTCGATCAGGGCCTTGCCCTCGGTGGACTTGAGATCCACGGTGATCGACTGCTTGTTGCGGTTGGCCGCGAGGAAATAGGTGGAGATGTCATTTTCTGGGCCGACGAACGGCGGTCCCCAGCTCCGGGACTCGTCGCCCCCCGCGGGATGCTCCACCTTGATCACGCGGGCCCCCAGGTCACCGAGCATCTGCGCGGCGTGCGGTCCCGCCAGCGCGCGCGAGAGGTCGAGGACGACGATGTCGCCGAGGGCTCCGTGCAAGATCAGCCTCCAGTGGTGGTCGCGGGCCTGGCCGGATCGGAGCGGGGAAGGCGTCTCCCCCGCCGTCAGCCTGCCTGATGACCCGCGCCGCTCCCTATCCGGGTGCGGCATGTTCGAGATCTTCCCAGACGTACCCCTTCCCTCTCCAGCCCGTTCCCCTTGGAACCGGCAAGGACACTCTCAAACCGGACAGACGAGCGTCACGTGCCCCCTCTGGATACTGACAGCATGGGCAAGGTGGGGGTAATCGTCTCCTTTGAGGATCTCGCCGGAGCGGTCCGGCGGCTGTCGCCGTCGTGCGGTCCGGTCCGCGTCGTCGCGGTGGACGGGCCGGGTGGGTCGGGCAAGACGACCTTCGCCGGGCGGCTGGGCCGGGCGTTGGACGCCCAGGTGATCCACAGCGACGACTTCCCCGTGCCGTGGGACGAGCCTCCCGCGGCCTGGTTCACGCACGTGCGGGAGCAGGTGCTGGGCCCGCTGGCGGCGGGCGAGCCGGGAAGATACCGGCGCTACGACTGGGTCCGCGGCGCCTTCGCCGACTGGGTGGACGTGCCGGTCGCACCGGTGCTGCTCCTCGAAGGGGTGAGCACGGCCCGGCGCACGGCCCCGGCGGCCTTCGCCGTCTGGGTGGAGGCCCCCCGGCCGCTACGGCTGACCCGCGCTCTGGCCAGGGACGGCGCCGCCCTCGCACCGCAGTGGCACGCCTGGATGCGCGCCGAGGACGAGTGGTTCGCCGCCGACGACACCCGCGCCCGCGCCGACCTCCGCCTCGACGGCGCCGCCGTGCCGGGCGAGTTCGTCGTGCTCTGAGAGTCCCGGATCCGAGCAGCACGCCGATCACCGCGCCGAGGACCAGTGCGGTCAGCATCGTCGTCTCCGTTCGACCGGTTGCTTCGGCCGGTTGGTTCGGGCGCGGGGTTCACCCGCCGGTCGGGCCGGCGGGGCGCACATCGGGGCCGCTCACCCGCGGGCGCCGGCCAGGGCGCTCAGCACGGTGTCGAGGTCGGTGCGGGGGCCGCCTGCCAGGTGGTGATGCCGCCGGTCAGGATGCGCAGATTGGGCAGGCCCGCACCGGCGAGGACCTGCTCGGCCTGGCCGGCGCGCTGGCCGGAGCGGCAGATCAGCACCACCTGCTCATCAAGGTGGGCGCGTAGTTCGGTGCGGTGCTCGCGCAGCAGGTCCAGCGGCACGTTGTAGGAGCCGGGGATGTGCGCGGTCTCGAACTCGCCGGGGGTGCGCACGTCGATCAGCCGGGGCCCGTTTCCGGATTCCAGCAGCTGCCGCAGGGTGGCGGCGTCGAGGGTGACGGGGGTCGCCGGGGTGTCGGCGGTGGTCATACGATCTCCTTGTCGAAAAGCGGTGGTGGTCGGCCGGTCCTCGGGGACAGCGGTTCTCGCAGGTGCCGCGGTCCTCAGGGGCGGCGGCCCTCAGTGGTGCGGCGGTCGGTCTCGGGGGCGGTGATGGTCAGGCCCGCGGCGGCGGCGTCGGCGTAGGCGTCGTCGATGTGCACCACGCGCCGCCCTGCTCGGATCAACAGGCCGGTGGCCGCCGCGGCCCGGTAGCCCGAGCCGCAGTGCACCCACACCGTCCCGTCCGGCACCTCGGTCAGACGGTTCGGCAGGTCGGGCAGCGGGATGTGGGTGGCGTCGTCGAGGTGCCCGGCGCGCCACTCATTGCCCATGCGCACGCCCAGCCGGCCGGCCAGGGCCAGGACGCGGTCGATGTCGCGCTGCGGGTCGATCACCAGCGCGAGTCGCCCGTCATGGGCCAGGTAGCTGCGGTCGCCCAAGGAGGAGGTCTCGACCACCTCAACGTGGATCATCGTCATCGTCATACCGCCTTCGCTTGTCGGTTTCGGTGTCGCTGCCGTGATTGCCGGGTTGTTCGGCGCCGGGGCCGTCGGCGGCCGCGCTCCAGTGGCAGAGCGGCCCGCTGCCAGGCGTTGGTGCCGCCGGCCGGCGACCACACCCGGGCTCCGGCGCCCCGCGGCGCTTGGGCCGCGACCGCGCTGCCTCTACCGGAGCGGCACTTCGCCACCACACTGCGCCCGGCGTGGCCGGCGTGGCCGGCGAAGAGCGTGTCCAGCTCGTCCAGCGGCACCGTGCCGGTCAGGTCGCTAAGCCGCAGATCATCGACGGTGATTTCACGGATCGTCATCATGCAACCCCTCAACGCATATACCCGGGGGGGTATCTATCGGACAGACAGGTGCCGTCGCTCTGCGGTGGTCCCCGCTCGCCTTCCCGGCGAACGGGGACCACTCGTGACAGCTTCCGGGCGCCTCAGGACAGGGACATGAACAGCTTCTCCAGCCGCTCGAGGCTGATCGGGGGCTCCTCGCCGCGCCCACGCGCCGCCTGGCACTGCTGCAACCCGGTTGATATGATCTTGAATCCGGCCCGGTCCAGCGCCTTGGAGACCGCCGCCAGCTGGGTCAGCACCCGCTCGCAGTCGTCGGCGTTCTCGATCATCGCGATCACTCCGCCCAGCTGGCCGTGAGCCCGCTTGAGCCGGGTGAGGGCGTCGGCCAGGACGGTCGCGTCCATCTCCACTCGCTCCACCTCCGCACCCAACATACCCCCCCAGGTATGTGAAGGACAGCGAGGGCCCTCATTCAGAGGTGGGACGGTCGGTGATGGCGCGCCGCCAGTCACCCGAGGCGAACATGATGCCCGGCTCAGGGCCACCTGCGTCGACCGTCTGAAAACACTTCAGATGCCGGCAAGTCTTCCGACCAGCCCATTGCCTCTTTCCGGCGATTTGGTCTGCCCCCCACTAACGCTCCACCGGATCCGCCGTGCAGGGGGCGTCACCGCAGACGTCGACCACCAGGCCGTCCTGGAGGAAGCGGGCCTTCTGCACGCGGGCCTCGGGATCGTTGCGCGGGTCCTCGTGGGGGTCACGTCCGTACTGCGGGCCGAGCGGCGGGACGTTGGCCGCCGGCGGCGCGGGCGTCCCGCTGTCCCAGACGACCAGCGCCGAGCCGGCGTAGGGCCTGCGGGGCAGGGAGGGAATCCCCCAGTACGGAGCCAGGTCGGGGCTGCGCCCGTCGGCGACCGCGGGCCGGTGGATCCGCGCCCCGATCGTGCGGGCCTCCACCTCGGCCGTCACCGTGGAGACCTGGTGGTCACCGAAGGCGGCGTGCAGCAGCACACGGTGACGGGGTGAGCCGGGCAGCGGGTCCCCGGTCAGATGCTCGGCATACCCGTTGGTCTCCGCACGGTCCCAGAGCATCTGGAGCAGCCCGAAGCAGACCTGCTGGGTCAGTTTGTCGGGATAGGCGCGGTCCATGAGCTGCTGGAACGGCAGGAAGTCCACGCTGCGGTTGAGCAGCGTGCCGTAGTTCATCCCCGCCACGCCGAGCACGGCGTTGCGCACGTCGGGCGAGACGGCGACCAGCGCACCGCCCGCGATGGCCCCCTGGCTGTTGCCGTCGTAGGCGAGAGCGTCCCGCCGGTCGATCAGCGACCTGCCCCGCCCGTCCTGGAAGGCCGTGTGGCCCGCGAACCCGTCCCAGGTGATCATCGCCCGGCCGAGGAGGACGAAGTTCAGCAGGCTCTGCTGGAGCCGGTCGGTGACCGTGCCGAACCGGGAGAGGTCTCCGAACACGCCCGCCACGTGCTGGACGTCCTCGTCGGCCATGCCGATCCACTTCGTCGCGCAGAACATGAAGCCGTGCTCTCCGGCCATCGCCCGCACGTTGCCGGCGCGCACCTCGGTGGCCCTGCCGAGCAGGCCGTGGCCGTACAGGGCCGGATGCGCGGGCCGGGTGAACGCCGAGCGCGGGATCTCGCACTGGTACTGCGCCTTCACCGTGTCGCCGAGCAGGCGCGGCAGCCCGTCGGGGCCACGGTTGAGGTTCGAGCCGGGCGGGCCGCCCGGCCTGTCGAGATAGTTCGGGACCAGGATCTCGCCGGCGACCTCCCTGGCGACGGAAGAGTCCTGCTCGGGGGTGAGGTCGGTGACGGAAGTGACCGTGAACTTCGGCGAGCGGCCCTTGAGCGTCCGCAGCGCCTGGTCCCGCATGGCCAGCACGGGAGCGGCGATGCCCTGCTGGCTGGCGACGGTGAAATCCCAGGCGAGCTGGAGTCCCGCGGTGTCCACCCCCGCTCTGGCGAGGTCGTCGAGTGTGCGGCGGAGCGAGTGCTGCCGCCCGGCGAGCGGATCCCCGGAGGGGAGGCCGTCGCCGAGGAGCCTGGTGAAGGTCTCCCCGACCGGCAGGTCCTCGCCCTCGGTGTCCTTCAGCCCCCGCAGGGCGACGGCGTAGCGGTGCCCCTCGCGGAAGTTCCTCGCCGGCCTGATGATCAGCGCCTGCCGGGCGGGGTCGGCGGCGCCCGCGTCGAGTTCCGCCCAGTACGGCCAGCGCTCCCCGGTCCGGGTGTCGACGATCACGACGGGGGCGTCGCGGCGCAGGGACCACCCGATGTCGGTGACGGGTGCGGCGCCCGTCTTGACCAGATCGAGGCCGGGCACATGGGCCAGGAGCGCCGAACCCGGGGAGAAGCCGTCGGCCGCGTTCCACTGGGCGGGGTCGATCGGGGTGTCCGCGGCGTTACGGGGCATGGCCTCGGCTGCGAGGGCGACCCGCAGTCCGGTGCGGGTGCGCGCACCCGTGGTGAACCAGTCGTTGGGGAAGGGAAGCAGGCACTCGGCGCCGGCGATCGGGTCGCAGCCGCCCCCGGACGCCGCGGCCGTCGGAGCCGGGGTCGCGGGAGGCGCGGCGCCGGGGGCGGGGCCGGCCCACGACGGTACGGCCGTCACCGAGGTCAGGGCCAGTACCGAAACCGCCAGCACCATACGCAGACGCATGCGCCCCTCCTCGCGGAGCTCTTATGGATCTAGGCGCAGCAGATCCCAGAACGGCGCGGCCGTCAATGGATGTCCGGAACCTGGTCTGAAACGTCACATTTCCCCCGGCGCGGCAGAGGAGGACCCGCCTGTGGAGTCCGCCAAGCTCACCCTGGATCCGGCCTTCGAGATCGGCCCGGTCGAACGGCGCCTGTTCGGCGGCGAGGCGAGCCTGGAGTGGGCCGAGGCGCCCCGGATCCTCGAGGAGGAGTACGACGCGACGGTCGCGGCGGTCGTGGGCAGCCTGCTGATCACCCTGCTTAACCACGCCGACCGGGTCGGCATCGCCTGCCAGGCCCAGCTCGCCAACGTCATCGCGCTCATCCCCGCCTAGCCGTACGCATTCGGGGGGCGTGTGGGCCGGTCGCGGTTTTGAATAATCATGCCTCGCAATGCATACTTATCCCATGTCTAAGGTTCTCACCTCCCTGCCCACCGGCGAGCGCGTCGGCATCGCCTTCTCGGGTGGCCTCGACACCTCGGTCGCGGTCGCGTGGATGCGCGACAGGGGCGCCTTCCCGTGCACCTACACCGCCGACATCGGCCAGTACGACGAGCCCGACATCGCCTCGGTGCCTGGCCGCGCGTCGACGTACGGTGCTGAGATCGCACGCCTGGTCGACTGCCGCGCGGCGCTGGTCGAGGAGGGCTTGGCCGCGCTCACCTGCGGTGCGTTCCACATCCGCTCGGCAGGGCGCCCCTATTTCAACACCACGCCGCTCGGTCGTGCCGTCACGGGGACCCTGCTGGTCCGGGCGATGCTCGAGGACGACGTACAGATCTGGGGCGACGGCTCGACGTTCAAGGGCAACGACATCGAACGGTTCTACCGGTACGGCCTGCTCGCGAACCCCCACCTGCGCGTCTACAAGCCCTGGCTCGACGCGGACTTCGTGTCCGAGCTCGGCGGCCGCAAGGAGATGTCGGAGTGGCTGCTCGCCCACGACCTGCCCTACCGCGACAGCACCGAGAAGGCCTACTCGACCGACGCCAACATCTGGGGCGCCACCCACGAGGCCAAGACCCTGGAGCACCTCGACACCGGCATCGAGACCGTGGACCCGATCATGGGCGTGCGGTTCTGGGATCCCGCGGTCGAGATCGCCGCCGAGGACGTGACGATCGGCTTCGACCAGGGCCGCCCGGTGACGATCAACGGCAAGGAGTTCGCCACCCCGGTCGACCTGGTGATGGAGGCGAACGCGATCGGCGGACGGCATGGCATGGGCATGTCGGACCAGATCGAGAACCGGGTGATCGAGGCCAAGAGCCGCGGCATCTACGAGGCGCCCGGGATGGCGTTGCTGCACGCGGCGTACGAACGGCTGGTCAACGCGATCCACAACGAGGACACCCTGGCGAGCTACCACAACGAGGGACGGCGGCTCGGCCGGCTGATGTACGAGGGCCGCTGGCTCGACCCGCAGGCCCTGATGCTGCGAGAGTCGCTGCAGCGCTGGGTCGGCACGGCCGTCATCGGCGAGGTGACGCTGCGGCTGCGGCGCGGTGAGGACTACTCGATCCTGGACACCTCCGGCCCGGCTTTCAGCTACCACCCGGACAAGCTGTCGATGGAGCGCATCGAGGACTCGGCGTTCGGTCCGGTGGACCGGATCGGCCAGCTCACCATGCGCAACCTCGACATCGCCGACTCGCGCGCCAAGCTCGAGCAGTACGCCCGCCTCGGCATGGTCGGCACCACCCATCCTGCGCTCATCGGCGCCGCCCAGGCGGCCTCGACCGGACTGATCGGCGCGATGCCGCAGGGCGGCGCCGAGGCCATCGCCTCACGCGGCAAGGTCTCCGGCGACGACGAGATGCTCGACCGCGCCGCGATGGAGTTCGGCACCGACTGACCAGCTCGTTGAGCCGGGAGTTCCGGTCCCCCCAGGCGCCCCGCCGCAGAACGACCACCGAGAACGAGCCGGTCGACTGGTCATTCGGCGACAGCGTGGCGCAGTACGCGGAGGCCGGCCGATGAGGGTGACGACGGCCATCCGGGAAACAGGGTCTAGAACGTCACGTTCTCCAGGTGGCCGGCATCGTTGAAAACCTCCGGCCGCGTCCCCCGCCAGACGGAGACCGAGGCGTTGCGGACCGGGAGGAACGGGTCCAGCCGGTCCAGCGGGATCCCCTCGATGACGTGTTTGACCATCAACACCACCGCGTCGTGCGCCACGATCAGCACCTGTCTGCCCGCGCACTCGGCGCGCAGGTCCGCGAGGACCTCTCGCACCCGGTCGGCGACGTCGGGCATGCTCTCCCCCTCCGGCGCGCGGTAGCTGTATCGCCGCGCGAGCATGGCCTCGGCCTCCTCGGGGAACCGCTCCCTGATCGCCGCCAGGTTCATCCCCGACAGCGCGCCCATCTCCCGGTCCCGCAGCCGTGCCTCCAGCCGGAACTCCGGGGCCGCGTCCAGCTCGGCCGCGGCGAGCTCCCAGGTCTGCACGGCCCGCAGGTACGGCGAGCACCACACCACCTCGGGCGCTCCTCCGGCGGCCAGGCGCCTGCCCAGCTCGCCTGCCTGCCGCCGGCCGAGCGGGCTGAGCGGCGTGCCGTGGTCGGGCTCCCCCAGGTCGACGGCCGCCCCGGTGGCGGACGCCTCGTCGAAGGCGGCGTTGGACGCGCTCTGGCCGTGCCGTACAGCGATGATCACAGAAGGCATGACTCCAGCGAACCCTCCCGGCGCTCCGCAGGCAAGGCCTACCGCCCCGACGTGGTGTCGCGCCGCTCCAGCCACGGAGATCGGTTCGTCACATGAAGTCCACCTCCGCGTGCGGCAGGCCGTCCGACAACGACGGGAAGCCGGGGCCCCGGTCGAAGAACGGCGCGTCGGCGGGCAGGAGTGCCTGAAGCTCGGCGCGGCGCAGGGCGGTGGCCTCGTCGTCGACGCGCGGGTCGTCGCCGGAGCCGCGCAGGACGACCCCGTAGTCGTCGCGGGCACCCTCGGCCGAGACCTTGCCGTCGCGGACGTCGGCGGCCACCAGCTCGGGATCGCGCTCCAGCGCCGGACCCCAGCCGCCGCCCCCGGTGGTGCGCACCCGGACGACCTCACCGGCGCGGACCGGCGAGTCGTCCACCAGACCCTCCATCTTCCGCCCCTCGATCTCCACGACGAACGGCCGACCGGCCCGGCCGCCGTTCACGCCCCAGCACGACAGGATCGAGCGGTCGGCGATGGACATGAACGAGGCGTCGCGCAGCATCCGCAGGTGCTTGTCGTAGCCGAGGCCGCCCCGGTAGAGGCCGGGGCCGCCGGAGTCGCGGGCCAGGGCGAGCCGTTCGACCCGGAACGGCCAGCGGGACTCGGCGAACTCGACCGGGATGTTGCGGGAGTCGGGGACGACGTGGATGGTGTCCTCGCCGTCGGCGTACCACCGGCCGCCGGAGCCGCCGCCCAGGACCTCCCTCATCAGGTACGGCGTGCCGTCCGCGGCGGCGCCGTGGACGCCGGTGTAGCGGATGGTCTCCTGGTCGGCGGGCATCCGGCCGCCGGTGGCCTTGGCCAGCACCCCGGCCAGCACGCCGAGCAGCCGCAGGATCACGAACGTCCGCGCGTTCGTGGGGGCCGGGAAGATCGGGGTGAGCAGCGTCCCCTTCTCCGGGAACCTCATCTCGATGAGCGGGACGACCCCCTCGTTGACGTCCAGCTCGGCCATCCGCTCGGGCGTCTCGGCCAGGTTGCGCAGGATCGGCGCGAGCCACTTCTTCAGGAACACCCCGTCGGCGTAGTCTCCCGCGTGGTTGATCGGCCCCTTGGCCTGAGGTGACGTGCCGGTGAAGTCGATGACCAGCGGCGCGGGCGCGCTGTGGTCGACGGTGAGGGTGATCCGCTGGGCGTGCAGCCGGGGCTCGTCCACGCCGTCGTGCTCGGCGTAGTCCTCCCACACGTGGGTGCCCTCGGGGATCCGGGCCAGCAGTTCGCGGCGGAACGTCTCCGTGGTCTTGGAGATGATCGCGTCGAAGCACGCCTCGACCGCCTCACGCCCATAGCGGCCGAACAGCTCCCCCAGCCGCCGCGCGCCCATCAGGCAGGCCGAGCACTCGGCGTCCAGGTCTCCGGCGAGCGAGTCGGGCATCCGCGAGTTGCGCGTCATGATCGTGAGGGCCGCCCGGTTGGGCACGCCCCGGTCCCACAGCTTGATCGGCGGGACCATGAGCCCCTCCTCGAACACGCTGCGCGCGTGCGAGGGCATCGATCCGGGGACCGCCCCGCCGATGTCGTCGTGATGGCCGAACGCCTGCACGAAGGCGACCACGGCGCCGTCGTGGAAGACCGGGACCGTCACGCACAGGTCGGGCAGGTGCCCGATGCCGCCCTCGGACAGGTAGACGTCGTTGTGGAAGAACACGTCGCCGGGGTTCATCTCGGCTGCGGGGAAGTCCCTGACGACGGGCTGGACCAGCGCCGAGTAGGACCTGCCGGTCAGCTTGCGCAGCCGTACGTCGTGGATGCCCGCCCGGAAGTCGTGCGCGTCGCGGATCATCGGGGAGCGGGCCGTGCGCGCGATGGCGGTCTCGACCTCCTTCTCCACCGACGCGAGCGTGCCCTCCACGATCTCCACCAGCACCGGGTCGGCTCCGTTCATCGGCCACTCCGCGCTCACCGGTCGCTCATCCCTCCTCGATCGCCGCTCATCCGGTCGTTCAGCGCTCACGGCGGACCTCCAGGTTTCCGAACTCGTCCACGGTGGCGGTGAAGCCGGGATGCACCGGCAGGGTGGAGCCGTACTCCTCGATGACCGCGGGGCCGGTGACCGTCGATCCGGCGGTCAGGTCGGCGCGCCGGTGGATCGGCGCCGGGCCCCACCCGTCGTAGAAGACCTCGCGGACCGTCACCGGCCGGGGGTCGGCCGTGCCGTACGGCCTGCGCCCGATGGCGGGGCGGGTGATGGGGCCGATGCCGGAGACGCGGAGGTTGACCCACTCGACGCCGTGCCGTGGGTCGTCGCGGTAGCCGTAACCGTAGAGCCTGCGGTGCGCCTCGTGGAAGCGATCCAGCACCTCGGCGCGCCACGCCTCGTCCAGCGGCCCGGCCGGAGCCGGCACCCGCACCTCGTAGGCCTGGCCGTAGTAGCGCAGGTCGGCGCTGCGCGCGTAGACGTGCCGGTCGGCGGCGAACCCCTCGCGGTCGAGTGCCTCGGCGGCCTGCCCCTCCAGGTCGCCGAAGATCTCGGCGGCCGAGTCGAGGGAGAGGTCGCGCGTCACGAAGGTGCGCACGTAGTCGTTCTTGACGTCCACGGTGAGCAGGCCGAATGCCGACACGTTGCCGGGGTCGGGCGGGACGATCACCGACGGCAGGCCGAGGATGTCGATCAGCCGGCAGACCAGCAGCGGGCCCGAGCCGCCGAAGGCGACCATCGGGAAGTCACGCACGTCCAGGCCGCGCTTGACGGTGAGCCGGCGGATCGCGTTGGACTGGTTGAACGCACTGATCTCCAGGATGCCGGCCGCGGTCCGCTCGGGGCTCAGCCCGAGCTTGCCCGCCAGCGCCTCGACCCCCTGCCGGGCGGCCTCCGCCTCCAGCGGGATCTCCCCGCCGAGCAGGTGCGCCGGCACCCGCCCGAGGAAGACGTGCGCGTCGGTGACGGTGACCTCGGTGCCGCCCCGGCCGTAGCAGAGAGGGCCCGGATCGGCCCCGGCCGACTTCGGGCCGACCTTCAGCGTGCCCTCCGGCGAGATCCACGCGACGGACCCGCCACCCGCCCCCACGGTCACGATGTCGATCATCGGGATCTTGCACGGGTAGCGGCCGACGCTCCCCTCGGTGGTCAGCGACGGCTCCCCGTCGACCACCACCGCGACGTCGGTGGAGGTGCCCCCGCCGTCCAGGGTGATCACCGACCGGTGTCCGGCGGTGGACGCGACCAGCGCGGCGCCGAGCGCGCCCGCAGCGGGACCGGAGAGCACGGTGGTGATCGGCTGGTTGACCACCTCGGCGGCCGACAGCACGCCGCCGTTGCTCTTCATCACCGAGAACGGCATGCCGAGGCGGCCCGCGAGGCCGGCGATGTAGCGGCGCATGGTCGGCTTGACCGCGGCGTCCACCAGGGTGGTCACCGACCGCTCGTACTCGCGGTACTCGCGCAGCACGTCACTGGAGATCGAGACGACCGCGCCGGGGTGCTCCCGTTCGATGACCTCGCGCATGCGCAGTTCGTGTGCGGGGTTGGCGTAGGAGTGCAGGAAGCACACACCGATCGCGGTGATCTCCCGTTCCCGGAACCACCCGGCCGCCGCCACCGCCGCCGCCTCGTCGAAGGGCCGGACCTCGGCGCCGGTGTGGTCGAGGCGCCCGCCGACGGTCCTGACCCGATGCACCGGGACGATCCGGGGCGGTTTAACCCAGAAGTAGGAGTTGCCGTACCCGTCGGGGACGCTCTGCCTGGCGATCTCCAGGATGAACTCGAAGCCCTCGGTGGTGACGAAGCCGAGGTCGGCGATGCGATCCTCAAGGAGCTGGTTGGTGGCGACGGTGGTGCCGTGCACGACCGCCGACACGGTCTGCAGTCCCGCTTTCGTAAGAACCTTCCGCACCCCCTCCAGGAACCCGTCGGCGGGATCGGCGGGTGTGGAGGGGGTTTTGGTGGTGGTGATCTCACCGGTCTGCTCGTCCACCGCGACCACGTCGGTGAACGTGCCCCCGGTGTCGACCCCTATACGGACGCTGCGCATGTCCCCGTGTCTACCCAGTTCTACGGAACCGGCAAATCGGCGGACCCTGCCGAAGCTGGGCCGCGTCCTTGGGCACTGTTGGCGGCGGGAGCCCATGACGGGGTCGATCACCTTGGGCACGGTCAGCGGCGCGGGCCCGCGGTCGGGCCGATCACCGCGGGCCGATCACCGCGGGCCGTCAGCGGCGGCGCGGGCCCATCGTCGAGCCGATCACCGCGTCGGCGTCGTGCGCGTGCACCTTCGCCGCGAGCCGGATGGCCATCTCGTTGGTACGGCGCAGCTCGGCCTCGACCCGGTCCTTGCCCGACTGGCCGACCTGGACGCCGAAGTAGGCGCCGATGATGGCACCCGAGACACCGACCAGACCGGCGAAGGGGGCCGCGGACTCGCCGTTGCGGAACGCGATCACCACGAAGGCGATGAGAAGGACGATCAGGCCCGTGACGACGACGTAGAACCCGTAGCGCCAGCGGGCCGCCTCGGCCTGCGCGGCGACGGTCTCGTCCTCGCTCATCATCGCCGCGAGCGCGATGGGCATCTCGGTGGTCTCGGCCGACGACATGGCCGGAGACGTGGGTGCGGGGATCTTGTTGAGGGGCGGACCGGAGTTTTTGGTGGTCGTCACAGGGTCTCCCACTTTCGATAGGCCAAAATGAATCTCCCATGCTTCGAGCAATAGCGCCAAGTCAGGCTATGTCACGTTGGTTCACCACTCTTACCAGCGCACCGCCTGCCCAAACACTCCCATCAGACCCACTAAGCTGACCCCCCGTGACCGAATCGTCTGCCCTCTCAGCCGTTCCCGTCGGATCCCGTGACGGGGTGCTGCGCTTCTACTTCGGCCCGATGGACTGCGGCAAGTCCACGCTGGCCCTGCAGATGAACTACAACCACGGCCGCCAGGGCAGGCGCGGACTGGTGCTCACCAAACACGACCGCTCGGGCGGCCCGCAGGTGACCAGCCGGATAGGTCTGGGCAGCGAGGCCATCGAGGTCGTCGACGACCTCGACCTGGTGGCCCTGGTCCGCGGTCACCAGCGCGTCGACTACGTGATCTGCGACGAGGCGTGCTTCTACACCGTCGACCAGATCGAACAGCTCGCCGACCTCACCGACGACTTCGGCATCGACGTCTACGCCTTCGGCCTCGCGTCGGACTTCCGGTCACAGATGTTCCCCGCCGCCCAACGCCTGTTCGAGCTGGCCGACGAGATCAACCGCCTGCAGGTGGAGATCCTGTGCTGGTGCGGCCGCCCCGGCCGCCTGAACGCCCGCGTGGTCGGCGGCAAGCTGGTGCGCAGCGGCGAGCAGGTGGTCATAGGGGACACCGGCGCCGATCCGATCCGCTACCAGGTGCTGTGCCGCCGCCACTACCGCGCGGGCGACCTCGGCGTCTCCGGCTGACCCCTCCCCTCTTCTCCTCTCGTAGCCGGGCCCCGCGTCAAGGGAGGCACCCCGATACGCGGGGCCGGGCCCACGGCGTCAGCGGGCTGTGCGACGTCCGTACCGGCCTCGGCGGGCCGGTGGTGGACCGGGGCCTCCACACCCCTGACCGTTCCTCCCCATACGACTGTTTGAAGTGGTCAGGCGTTCAATCGTTCCAACCCGAAATCCGATAAATGCGGCGTTTCTACTTCGAATATTCGCCCCATAAGCCTCATCCGTCACAGCTATGTTGATCAAGTTTCACCGACAGCCCCGATGGAGCTCCCTTGATCCTCAGTCGACGGACGACGATCCCTGTGATCGTCACCGCTCTCACCCTCATCGCCTCGGGAGGTGCCGCCACCGCGGCGGCGCAACCCGCCGCGACGGCGTCACCAAGCGCGACAGCGTCACCGAGCGCGACGGCGCCGACGGACATCACCGTGCCCGCATCCAGCAACATCTTCGTCAGCCAGGCGGAACCCACGAAGTCCTTCGCCGACGCCACCTGGATGTCCGTCTGTTCCAGTACGTGCAACGGCAAGACCAACGGCGAGCGCCGCGCGCTCACCGGCTTCACCCTCTCGGGCATCCCCAAGGACGTCGAAGACGTGAAGCTGACCCTTGAGGTGATGCCCACCAGGACCACCGACACCGTGATCACGGTGCACAAGGTGACCGACACCTGGTCCAAGGACACCACCACCTGGAACAGCAAGCCCGCGCTCGGTGAGACCGTCACCACCCACACCGGCTTCACCGCGAACAAGGCGGCGCAGTTCGACGTCTCCTCGGCCTTCACCGGCAACGGGAGTTACTCCTTCGCCCTCACCTCCGGGGATGGTCCCGTCAGCGTCCTCTACTCCTCGCGGGAGACGGGCGACAGGGGGCCGCGTCTGAAGATCAGCTATACCCCGGCCTCCACCACCACCCCGCCGCCGGCGAGCGGGAACTGCCTGCCGTTCGACAAGCCCTCACCGGCCGCGCTGCGCTCCTTCGACAAGAAGGTCTTCGCCTTCTACTTCCCGCCCTATCCCCTGTCGATCGACAACAAGGACCCCGCCAAGGACCAGTACGCCTCCTGGCTCGACCCGCTGGGCTCCAACGGGATGTACGCCGCCCAGGGCGGGCACTCACGTGACCGGCCGCTGCCGCGCCCGGTACGCTCGGACAAGAACTGGCGCCAGCTCGACTTCGAGGTGGAGGTACGGCAGGCGATCGCGATGGGCCTCGACGGGTTCATCTACGAGCATCACACCTCGGCCACCGACCAGCGGTTCAACCAGTTCCCCTTGATGCTCGCGGCGGCCAAGGCAGTCGACCCCGGCTTCCGGATCATGCTCAGCCCCGACTTCCCCACGGCCAAGGACGCCTCCCCCGACAAGGTCATCTCGGACGTCCTGATGGCCAAGGGACACCCGTCGCTCTACACGCTCGACGACGGCACCATTCCGCTGGCGCCGTTCTATCCGGAGCGGCAGTCGCCGTCGTGGTGGGACAACGTGCGCGGGAAGCTGGCCGCCAAGGGCATGAAGACGTCGCTCATGCCGATCTTCCTCGATTGGAACAGCAGCGGGAAGACGGAGTGGAACGACCACGTCACCGGCTACTCCTCGTGGGGCAACAGGTGGGTGAGCTCGGCCGACACCCTGCGTAAGGCGAGCGTCGAGGCGCACAAGCGAGGGCGCCTCTACATGGCGCCGATCGCGTTCGAGGACGTGCGCCCCAGGGACAAGCGCTTCTGGGAGCCGTCCAACAGCCAGAACCTGCAGCAGTCGTTCCTGAAGGCCGCGGAAGGCGACGCGGACATCATCTCGCTCATCACCTGGAACGACTACGCCGAGTCGTGGCTGGCGCCCTCGGTCGAGCGGGGTTACGCCCCTGCCGACCTGATCGCCTACTACACGACACTGTTCAAGACCGGGAAGACCCCGGTGGTGGCCCGCGACGCGCTCTACTACTTCCACCGCAGCCACCGCACCGACGCGCCGTTCGACGCCACCAAGCAGACCATCGGCGCGATCAAGATCCCCTACGGCGACACCGCGAAGAACACCGTGGAGCTCGTCGCCTTCCTCAAGACACCGGGCAAGCTGGTGATCAGGCAGGGCGACCAGGTCAGCACGTCGGACGCGCAGGCGGGGCTGGTCTCGTTCAAGGCGGAGATGGTGCCGGGTACGACACCCGTCTTCGAGCTCCAGCGTGGCGGGAAGACCGTCCAGACCCTGACAAGCAAGACCCCGATCCGTAAGAGCGTCGTCTACCAGGACCTGATCAACCACGCAGGAGGCGGCCTGACCTGCAAACGCCCGTGATCACTGGGGTGGCGTCCCCTCACCGGTGGGGGGGACGCCACCTCAGGTGTGTCCGTAGGGACCGGCGCGGATACCGCAGGCGTCCTCAGGTCGCGCAGTAACCGTCGTTCTCGCAGGCGTCTCCGTCGACCTTGGCGGCCGTCGGTGTCTGGCCGGTCCGCTCGGCGACCTCTTCGAGGGCGGCGAGCAGGGTGTCCTCGGGCTGAGCGCCGGAGACGGCGAACTGGCCCTCGAACAGGAACAGCGGCACCGAGCTGGCCCCCAGCGCGCGGGCGCGTGACAGCTCCTCCTTCACCGCCGCCGCGCCGTCCTCGCCGTCGAGGTCGGCCCGGACGCCGATCTCGTCGGCCAGCCCGGCGAGCACCTCACGCGAGCCGACGTCGAGGCCGTCGGTGAAGTGGGCGCGGAAGAGGGCGTAGAGCGCCGCCTCCCCCTTGCCCTGCTCCCCGGCGAGCTGGATGAGGCGGTGCGCGTCGAAGGTGTTGGCCTGGATCGAGTGGTCGAAGTCCAGCGCCAGCCCGTCTTCCTCAGCGACGTGGGTGACGCGCCCGAACATCTGCGCGGCCCGCTCGGCCCCGCCGAACTTGGCCGCCGCCCATTTCAGGGTGAGCTCGCCGTTGGAGCCGTCCCCGGCCGAGTGGATGGTCCACCTGCGTTTCTGCTTCAGGTGCTTGGCGACCACCTGCTCGCAGGTCAGGCGGGTGCCGCCGCCGAGGGTGAGGATGAAGGAGGAGCGGACCCGCAGCACGTACGCCTGCCGGTGCTCCTCCAGGAAGGTGCGCAGTTGGGGGCAGGCGCCGTACACCTCGTCCCCGGCGACGAAGTCGACGCGCATGCCGTCGGCATAGGCGCCGGTGAGCAGGTCGATGGCCAACTCGCCCTTGGTGGCGAAGGCCGGCTCCAGCGGCAGTCCGATGATGATCGCGATGACCGGGTCGTCGATCTGCTCGGCGGGGATCCACTGCCGTGAGCCGAACAGCGCGTGCCCGGCCCCGCTGCGGATGTAGGCCAGGTGGACGGTGTTGATGCCGTTGTCGATGCCACCCGCGCAACCCATGTGCCGGCGCTTAACGCCCGCTGTGGCCTGCACGGCCCCGGCATGTTGAGGATTTGATCGGGTTTGATTCTTTGCGTGTGACCGGTGCCGACCTTCGCGGCCGGTAATCTCTGCCCCAATCCGGGCATGAGAGGGGGCACGACTCCCCAAGATCGGGGTTCTCACACCAACCGATCTCCAGGGGGAATCGTGCCCGCTGCCGCCCTATCATCGCCGACCAGCCCCGCCCGAGGTGCCGGCTTGGGTCATGACGTGCCATCCGGTCGTGGTGGTGAGGGCGGGCTGAGGGCGCGATTCCGGGTTATCTGTGACAAACGGGCCGTCTACAACACGCTGCATTCCCTGGAGTCGATTTTGGCGGTGGCCGCGTTCGGTACGGCGACGGTGGGAGGGGACACGGTGACCGCGATCAGCCACTGGGCCGATGATGCCCCGCAGGAGATCTTGGCCGGGCTGGGGTGCAGGCGCGATCCGTTCACCGGTCGGCACTATCCGCCCAGCGAACGCACCCTGCGCCGGGTCCTGGCCCAGACCGACGGGGACGAGCTGGACCGGCAGACCTGCTCCTACCTGGCCGGCGGCCACGACGTCCGCGATCTGTCGGCACCGGGCCACGGGGAACGGGCCGGAGAGCGGGACGGGGGCGATGGCCGGGAAATTCCCGCCGAGCTCCGCGTCGGTCAGGGCTGTGAGCGTGAGGGGCGCCGGGCCGCTCAGCGGACGCGGGAGCGTCCTCGGCCTGCGGGGATGCTGGAGGCAGGCGCGGCTGACGGCAAGACCGTGCGCGGCGCGGGCCATGGGCAGGCGAGCGCACCGCAACTGCTGTCGTTGCTGCATCACCGCCGTGGCGTGGTGCTGGGTCAGCGGCAGATCGCCGACAAAACCAACGAGGTGCCCGAGCTCGCGCCCCTGCTGGCCGACGCCTTGTGCGGCAGCGACGTGGCCGTTATCACCGCGGATGCGTTGCACACCGCCCGCGAAAGCGCCCGGCAGATCAGCGAGGACTTCGGCTGCTACTACGTGCTTGTCCTCAAGGAGAACCAGCCCAGTCTCCTGGCCGCGGCCCAGGCCCGGCTCGCCCCTGGAACGGATGCAGACCACGAGCGGGCCGGCACCGGGCACACCGAGGCCGACCGAGGCCACGGCCGCATCGAAAGCCGCACCATCCGCACCGCGCTCGCCATCGGTCTGGACTTCCCGCACGCCGCACAGCTCTTCCGGATCGTGCGACACGTCGCCGACCTGGACGGCCACGGCACCAGCAAAGAGGTGGCCTACGGGATCACCAACGCGCCCCCGGACGTGGCCGGTCCCGCGCATCTGAGCACCTACGTTCGCCAGCACTGGAGCGTGGAAAATTCCGAGCACTACGTCCGAGATCGCACCTTCCACGAGGACGACTGCCAGGCCAGAACCGGACAGCTGCCTCACGTCCTGGCCACCCTACGCAACCTGGTCATCAGTACGTTTCGTCAACGCGGTCATGTCAACATCGCGCACGCCCGCAGGCATTACACCCACGTCCCACAACGACTCCTCACGCTGTTCACCCTGTGAACGCGGTATCAATCGGACCAGCCACACTCAAATCCTCAACATGCCGGGGCCGTGCCCGAGAATGTCGATGAGCGCCTCCCATATGTGACCGGCCGAGGCTAAACGATCCCCCTTCTTGACCTCGTAGTTCGACTGCCACGGCGAGACGCTTCCGCACGGAGCCGTCGCCGCTGCCTGCGCCAGGGGCACGGCCTGGCTTTTTTTCTTCGGCGACGGCGGGGGCGTCGTCTCACGAGGGGCCGGCTCCTTCACGAACCGTCCTTCAAATAGTAAGGCGTTCTTCGGCGGTTCGGCCCTCGGTGAAAGGTTTTTCACCTGCGCCGTTGTCGATGTACGGCCCGCATCCACGAGCGAGGGGAAGCCGGCTGCCGTCCCGGTCGACTGGACTGGGACCGGCCCGCCCCGAAGGGCGACGACCGCAGGCACCGCCGGACCGGAGTCAGCGACCACAGGTCCTGCGGTCAACGCCAAAAGGCCAGGAAGTAATGCCAGCAGGGCCGGCACTCTCATATTGGCCAACAAGCGCGATAAACGAATCAATGACAAACTGCGGCGCATATGCCGTCACACTCCGAACCACAACGAGGGGGCTCGCAAGGAACCCGAACGTCGCTCTCAACCGCTACGGAGGCTCGTGCGGTTCGGAGCATTCTTATGTCGTGATCAAGATATGCATTGACTGTCACATTCAACAAGAGTCGCAATAATCACAAAATGAAAACGAGCCCTATCCGGCAAGCGACGTTCCGTAATCACCTCTTCAATTCGGAGAGGAAAGGCCGAGCCGTGACCTGCCGGATCAGACTTCAGGGTGAGGGAACGGAACCCGGGACGAGGAGAAATGTGCCGGCCTCCGCGCACAGCGACCGCGCCGCCCGGCCGCTCCCCCATCGAAGGTGCGTTCGCCGGCGCCGCCGCAGAGCTCTGCGGCGGCGCCGGCGAACGGCGCCGCCCCTACGGGGTCTGCGGCGAGGGGCGGAGTTCGAAGGCCACCGCCGGGTCGAGCGCTCCCCAGACCAGGAACATGTCGGGGCCGTAGGCGTTGGACACGCCCACCGTGGCGCCGCCGTCGCGGACCCGCTCGTCGTCGGGCAGGTCGCCGTACTGCAGGAGGATCCGCCCGTCCGGGTACAGCACCGCCTCGAACGAGATGCGCAGTTCGGTCCCTCTGAGCCCGACGTTGCGCCATTCGACCACGAACCGCTGGTCGGCCCCCTGACCCGTTGTCGCCGTGAGCACCGCGGCGCTGTCGTCGACCACCAGGTCCGCCCAGAACGGGCTCGCCCACGACCATTCGGGGTTCAGCGGGTCGTAGAAGAGCAGGGTGCCCGTGGGCGTCACGCCCACGGCGTTGAAGGTGCCGCGGGACAGGGGGAAGGCGAACGGCAGCGGAATCATCGCGCTCTGCATCTCGCCGACGTCGGCCGGGTCGGTGGCCGGGACGTACGCCTTCGGCTTGCGGGAACAGGCGAACCCGGAGGGGTCGATCGGCATGCCCGCCGTCAGGTCGAGCACGGTGTCCTCCGCGACCGCTATCTTGCGCTGGGCCTGCACCTCGCACGCGCGGGTCAGCACCTGGACGAACTGCGGGCCGCCGTGCACCCCGGTCAGGGTGTACGCGCCCTTGTCGTCCGTGGTCGTGGACGGTGTCCTGGAGTCCTGGAGCGCCACCATCGCCCCGGCGAGGGGCTTGCCGGAGCTGTCGCGCACGGTTCCGGTGATCGTGTTGTCGCCCGGGTAGACGGTCAGGCCGGCCGTGACGACCTGGCCCTCCTCGGTGATCGTGGCGGAGGCCCTGGCGTACTCCCACTCCACGTCGGTGATCACGACGCTGTACGCGCCCTGCGGCGCGAAGAACCGGTAGACGCCCGAGGCGTCGGTGACCGCGGTCAGGATCACGGTGGCGTCGCTCGGACGGTACAGGCTGACTTCGAGGCCGGAGACGGGCTTGCCGTCGGCGGTGCCGACCACGCCCTGCACGACGCCCGAGCCGTAGAACCTGATACCCATCCCCGGCCGCAGCGACGGCTGGTTCACCGAGTAGTCGAACGCCTCCAGGCCCGTGCCGTTCTCCAGGCCGACGGTGGCCGAGCCGCCTCGTGGCGCGTTGCCGACCGGAAGGGTCTTGTACTGGAAGAAGATCTGCCCGTTCTCGTGCAGTTCGAGGGAGAAGGTCAGCCGGGCGGTCGGCTGGGCGACCAGGCTGACGTTGCGCCACTCGATCAGGAAACGGCGGTGGGGCGCCGTGCCGAGCGACGCCGACAGCACGCTCGCCGAGGAGTCCACCATGAGGTCGTCCCAGAAGGCGTAGACGGACGCGTTGGGCAGCCCGCCGCTGGGGATCGCACCGTTCTGCGACTGGTTGTTGAGCCGCTGGAAGTTGAGGAAGCCGTTGGTGGAGATGTACGCCTTGGTGTACGGCTTGCCGTACAGGGGGAAGGTGAACGGCAGCGTGACGGCGGTCGCCGCGTCGTCGCCGGTCAGCGGCAGCACGGTGGTGCCCGCGGTCCAGGTGGGCTTGGGCAGCACGTCGCACTTGTTGCCGAAGCCGTCCTTGCGCAGCGGTGTGTTGATGGTGACGTACTCGTCGCCGTCGACGACGACGGTCGTCGTGGTGGAGGCGCCGCAGCGGGCGCCCTTCACGCTCACGCGCCAGGTGCCCACGGGCACCGCGGCCATGCCGAAGGAGCCGTCCGCGGACGTGGTCACCGTCGGGTACGGCGTCCCCTCGATGGTGACCGCGACACCCGGCAGCGGTTCGCCTCCGGTCTGCAGCACCTCGCCCAGGACGTCGTACTTGGGCAGGCTGGCCAGGTGCCATTGGAGGGTGGAGGTGGCGCCCGAGGTGACGGTGGCCTTCAGGGTGGCGGGTGCGAAGCCGAACGCGGCGGCCGTGACCTCGTACTCGCCGGGGGCCGCCGCGACGCTGAAGACGCCCTGGGCGTCGCCGGTGACCGTACGCCGCGCGCCCGAGGCCGACACGGTGACGGCGGGGTTGGGCAGCGGGGTGCCGTCGAGGTCGGTGACGGTACCGGTGAGCGTGCCGGTCGCGCCGCGCGGGGCGAGCAGCACGGCGGCGAAGGCGTCGAGCCGTCCCTGGCCCCACACCCGGTTGTTCTCCTTGGTGCCGCCGCAGCTGTAGTCCTCGGTGTCGACCGCGGTCTCGTCCAGCAGGCGCCTGGTGGTCGCGATGTCGCCGCGCAGGCTGGGAGCGGCCGACCAGAGCAGCGCGATCGCCCCCGCCACGTGCGGGGTCGCCATCGAGGTGCCGCTGAGGACGTCGTACTTGCCGCCCGGCACCGAGGAGCGGACCGAACTGCCGGGCGCGGTGATGTTGGGCTTGATCCCGGTCGCGTCCTCGGCGCCCCGGCTGGAGAAGGAGGCGATCTGCCCGTCCTCCCCGAACGCGCCGACGGCGTAGGAGCCGTCGTAGTCGCCGGGGGAGTGCGCGGTCCCGCAGGCCGGCCCCTCGTTGCCCGCGGCGAACACCGGGAAGATGCCCGCCTGCGTCCAGGAGCTGACGATCTGCTGGTAGAACGGGTCGGCGGCGGCGCCGCCCCAGGAGTTGCTGACGATGTTCGGCGCCAGGTCCGGCCGGGGGTTCTGGCCCTTGAGGTCGGTGGGGGCGAGTATCCACTGCCCGGCCGCCAGCAGGTCGGCGTCACTGCACGAGCTGGTCGCGCAACCCTTGGCGGTGATCCAGGTGGCGCCTGGCGCGACGCCCGTGTGGTTGGCGCCGCCGTCGTCGCCGACGATCGTGCCCATGGTGTGCGTGCCGTGCCCGTTGTTGTCGCACGGGGTGACGGACGGCACGCCGCAGACGAGGGTCGGGTCGAACCAGTTGTAGTCGTGGACGTAGGCGCCGCCCGCCCGGTAGCCCCGGTAGTGGGTGGCCAGCGCCGGATGGTCGTACTGCACCCCCGAGTCGATGGTGGCCACCACGACGCCCTCGCCCCTGACACGCAGTTCGTTCCACACGCGCGGGGCGCCGACGCGGTCCACGCCCCATTCCACGCCCGCCGCCTGGGCCAGGGCCCGCGGCTGGACCTCCGGCTTCGGCAGCTTGACGGAGCCGGCCATCCTGACCCCGGCCACGTCGGACCGCGCGCCGAGCCGGTCGACCAGTTCGGCGTCCGCGCCCCGCACCAGGATCGTGTTGACGAGCCAGTAAGGCGTGAAGTCGACGTGGGCCTTCCTCAGCAGCGCGCGCAGACCGCGCTGGCTCCGGTCCGCGGTCGCGGTGAGCGCGCGGAAGCCGTACGCGGTCTTGTCCGCGTGTTTCTTCAGTGAACGGGTGGCCGACAGGTCGGCCTTCTCCTTCAGGGTCACGAAGACGTCGGCGCCGCCCCGGGTGGAGAGCGTCTCGGCCAACCGCGGTTCGAGCCGGGAGGCGGGTGTGGGAGGCGCGGCCGAGGCCTGGGCCCCGTTCGCGGACAGGGCCGTGAGCAGGGTCAGGACCACGGGCAGGGCGAGCCGGGGCACGAGGGAGGCCAGGCGCATGGCGGGGAGTTCCTTAGTTGAAGATCGAGTCGAGGTGGGCGAGTACCTGGTTGGCGGTCATGCCGACCAGTGCCTGGCCGTCCACCGCGGAGCGGTCGTCGCGCAGGATCGCGCCCATGGTGCCGCCGCCCGGGGTGTCGGCGTCGGCCTGGATGTAGGCGTCGACCAGGCCGTTGATCTCGTCGATGAGGTTCTGGGTGATGATGACGCGATCGCCCGCGGGGGTGCCGACCGTGTGGAAGGCGGGCTCCATCGACTGCATGAGATGAGCGGTCTTGCCGCGCAGTCCGTCGTCGGCGACGAGCAGGTCCATGGCGCGGCTGTTGGTGCGGGCGTAGAGCTGGGCGTAGTGCATGGCGGCGCCCGACTCGGCGTTCTCGAAGAGCTCGCGGGTGCGCAGCAGGGCCGCCACGGTGGCGTCGGTGCTGGAGCCGTCCGGGTCCATGGCCTCCAGCCCCACGCCGGTCAGCGACTCGTCGGCGAAGCACATGCACCGCTGGCGGGGCGACTCGTAGGTGCCGTCGATGCCGACCGCGCCGAACGCCCGCCACACCTCCTGGCCCTCGGGCGAGGTCTTGCCGTACAGGTCGTAGGCGGCCTGGATGGCGCCGACGCGGGTGTCGGTGAATCGGGAGGAGGGGCCGAGGTAGACGGTCAGGTCGCGATAGGCGATCTCGGCGGTCTTCCGCATGCCGATCCTGGTGGCGAGGATGTACCAGGCGTGGCTCGGGATGAGGCTGTTGGCGTGCACCCAGCCGCTGTCGATGCAGCCGAGCCGGTATTCGCTGTAGTGCGCGGGATGCGGGCCCCACGGATCCGAGACCGCGTGCGGGTTCGCGAGGTCGCGGATGATGCCCAGTGGAGTGCCCACCCCCGCCTTCCAGGCGGTGCTGCCGGTGACGCGCTGCTCGACCATCGCGGCGAACACGTCGGAGAAGCTCTCGTGCAACGCGCCGCCCTGGAACAGCGGGAAGAGGCTGGCCGAGCGGTAGGTGACGCCGTGCTGCCACTCGTGGGCCACGACGGTCAGCGTGCCCATGCCCTCGCCGAAAGCCGTCTGCTCCTCGTTGGGCATGAAGAAGGCGTTCCGCTCGGGCGGGCCGTTGACCTTGGAGGAGTAGCGCGCGCCGGCGTTCATGGCCGCGCCCTGTCCGTCGAAGCTGTCGAGGCCGAAGGTCGACAGCATGTAGTCGTAGAACATGCCGCTGTGGTCGTAGATGTCGTTCACGTCGGCGACCGAGGCGGGACCTTGGCCCTCGTTCCTGGCCGGGTCGTCGTCGGTCTCCGGGTTGTTCTTGAGGTCCCAGACGTGCCGTTCCCTGATCTCCAGGCGGGTCGGCTCGAACTTGACGATCCGGCCCGTGCTGAGCGCGTCGACGAAGTAGGCGGTGGAGCGGCCGTCGGCGGTCGCGAGCCAGACCCGCCAGGTGAGGGTCGCGGGCACGGACTTGCCGGGGTGGGGATCGTCGGGCAGCACGTAGAGCGCGGGAGGCTCGACCAGTTCGGCGCCGGGAAGGACGCGCGCCGCTGCGGCGGTGGCCGCCTCCGGTGCCAGCGTCGGCACCGTCGCGGGAACGGCGAGGTCGGGGATGAGGCCGTTGGTGAGCGCCTGCACGGTCCTGCCCTTGACGTCGCGGTGCACGCCGACGCGGGCACCGTAGACGGGGACGCCGCCGATCTCCTGCTGGAACCAGTCGTGGCGTCCGCCGAGCCGGTCCTTGAGCCGCGCGGGCAGGGCGCGCAGCTGGGCGACCGGGTCCTTGACCGCGAACAGGCCCGCGTTGGCGCGCAGCCACGACTTCACGTCCTTGCCGACGGGGCTGTCCACCGACACCTGTGTCGGCACGCCGAGCCACGGGTCTCTGGCCAGGTTGACCGACATGTCGCCGGTCGGCTTGAGCCGGTCGGTCCGCGCGCCCACGGCGGCGAGCGCGGCGCTCACGCCGGGGCGGTAGTAGTCGGCGGGCGGCTCCTCGGGCGCCCCGGCCGCGGCCATCGTCATCGGCTCGGCGGGCTTGCCGGAGCCGGAGCCGGGTCTCGGCGCCGCGACGGCCGAACCCGGCACGGTGAGCTGCGCGATCAGGAGCAGTACGGCGAACCCGGCCAGCGCCTTGACCTGCCGCGGCAGCCGTACGGCCCGCGCCACCTGGCCGAGCAGGCCCGCGCCCGCGCACCACGCCAGGCCGAGGCCGAACGCGACCGCGGGAGGGGTGCTGACCGTGGCGAGGGTGCCGGGCGCGAGTGCGGCGGTCACGGTCGCGGCGAGGGTGACGATCGCCGCGTAGACGGCGGCGGCGGCCAGCAGCCGGGTCCCGCGCCGGTAGGTCCCCGGTGAGCGTGCGCCGGCGGTGAGCCAGCCGGCCGCCAGGCCGCCGAGCAGCGGGCCGAGCACGAGCAGCGCCAGCGGGGAGCCCTGCAGCAGGAACTGGACGGGCCAGATCCTGCCGCCGGAGTGCAGCGCGGGCGCCCACCAGTCGACGGGCCCGCCGGTCGCGGCGGCGGCCGTGGTCGTCACGCCGTTCGCGCTGCCGGACAGGAAGCCGCCGACCAGCCCCTCTGTGCCGCCGGTGAGCAGGGCGAGCACCGCCCAGGTCACCGCGGCGCAGACCGCAGCGGCGACGGAGCCCGCCCTCAGTGCGACCAATGATCCATGCAATGCCTTGCCCATGGGGGCCTCCACGCGTCAGCCGGGCATCGTCGAAGAAACGTCGAAGGAGAGCGGGGAGATCCGGCCGGGACCCTTGATCACCTGGAGTGTGCGGCCCTGATTAGTGCCTTGTCAATCATGAAATTTCGGTCTTGACCGCCTATCGGTAAGGGGTTACGTTTTAGGCCAATTTGATCTTCGGTCCGGCGGAGTGAGCCGCCCCGAGCCTCACTGACCAGCCCGTTCGAGGATTCATCCCGCGTGTCCGGGAGGCCTTAGGTGCTTCGCAGGTTTTACCTGATCATGCTCGCCGCCGCCGTTCTCTCCGTCAGCCTCACGCTCCCCGCGCTGGCCGACCCCGACCCCGGCCCCCAGCCGACGTCCCGTGACCGACACACGGTCTCCGTCGGGGTGCCGGGCCAGAAGAAGACCACGCGCGAGCGCGCGGCCAGGTCGGCCCAGGCCGCCAAGGACCGCTCCGCCGCTCCCCGGGCGGCGTTCGCCGGAGCCGTGGACCCGGTGGGCACCACGGCGGCCGACGCCGTGGAGTTGGCCGTCGCGATGGAGTCCGACGGATCCGTCACCGGAGCCAGGTATCTCACGACCCCGCCCGCACCCGGCACCAACGGCGTGGCCACCGGCCTCGCGGGCGTGTCGGGCGCCTCGGCCCTGCTCACCACCGGCGACGCCATGCTCGCCCCCGAGCCGAACGACTTCCAGTCCTCGGGCCGCAACTCGGGAGGCGGCAAGGTCCGCGGCGACAGCGCGTACGACGTCACCGTCCTGGAGGTCGACGTCAACGCGCCCGCGTGGGCGACCTGCCTGACGTTCGAGGTGAAGTACTTCAGCGAGGAGTTCCCCGAGTTCGTCCGCAGCGCCTACAACGACGGCTTCGTGGCGGAACTCGACAGGACGACCTGGACGACGGCCGGTTCCACGATTCTGGCGCCCGACAACTTCGCCTACGACCCGTCGGGCAACGTCATCTCCACGAACACGACCGGCCAGCTCGCGATGAGCGCGTCGGCCGCCGTGGGCTCGACGTACGACGGGGCGACACCGCTGCTGCGGGCCGGCACCCCGGTCGAGCCCGGCGCGCACAAGGTGTTCCTCTCGATCTTCGACCAGCACGACGCGGTCTACGACTCCGCCGTGCTGCTGCGCCAGATGCACTTCACCCAGGACGAGGCCGGCAAGTGCGGCGCCGGCGCGAAGCCGGTGACCAAGCCGGTGATCTTCGTACCCGGCATCCTGGGCAGCAGGCTCGTGGACGAGTCGGGTGAGGAGTGGTGGCCCAAGACGGGGACGCTCCTGACCAGCCGCAAGGACGAACACCTCGACAACATCATGCTCAACGACGACGGCCAGACCGACGCCAAGAGCAACGGCGTCTACGCCTCCGAGGTCATCGACAAGATCGCGCTGCTGCCGATCTACTCCGGCGCCATCAAGCTCATCGAGGACGCCGGATACGTCCGCGGTGACATCGAGGCCCCGCACGCGGGTGAGAACTTCTTCCTCTCCCCCGTCGACTGGCGGAAGTCCGCCGCCCACAACGCGGCCGAGCTGCTGCGCAGGATCGACAGGGTCAGACAGGCGACGGGGGCCGACCGGGTGAACCTCATCGCCCACTCCCAGGGCGGGCTCGTCACCCAGGCGCTGGTCAGGGACCCGGACTCGGTCGGCAAGGTCAACCGCATCGCCAGCCTGGGCACGCCCTACCTCGGTGCGGCCAAGGCGATCGGCGTCATGCACTTCAAGAACCCGTGCGTGATCGACCTCCTCGGCAAGTGCCTGCTCAACCGCGACGAGGCCGCGAAGATCACCCGCAACTTCCCCGGCTTCCTCGAACTGCTGCCGTCCGACGCCTACCACGGCGTGGTCGGCTCGCCGGTCAACAAGATCCCCGGAGGGCCGCTCAGCCCCGGCGAGGTGCGCGACCTGATGCGGGACAAGAACCTGACCCTGATCGACAGGGCGCGGGCCTGGCACCAGGCGGTCGACAAGTGGGACCCCGTCGACCCGCACGTCGGCCTCACCCGGCTCGTGGGCGACGGCGTGACCACCCCGGTCAGCCTGGACTCCTTCAGCGAGATGGCGTGCGACGAGAAGCACGGCTGGTGGCGGAGCTGCAAGCCGCAGGACGCCTCCCGCGTCAACTGGAGCGACCACGGGGACGGCACGGTCCCGCTGGGGTCCGCCCAGCTCACCGCCGAACTGCGCGGCAACGCGGTCACCCTGGCCCCGTACGACAAGGTCAACCACACGGGCCTGCCGAACAAGTCGCAGGTCATGAGCGCCGCGATCTACTCCATCCAGGGTGAGGGGCCGACCCAGGGCACGCTCGGCCTGCTCGACCAGGAGGCGCCCGTGCCCATGGTCGACGCCAATGGCCTGACCGGTACCGAACTGGTGGTGAGAGGGCCGGTCAACGTGCTCCTCACGGACGCGTCCGGGCGGCGCACCGGGTTCACCGACCCCGCCACCGAGACCGAGGTCGAGGACATCCCGGGTAGCTCCTACGCCGCGGGAGCGGGGACGATCAAGCACATCTCGGCGCTCCTCACCGCGGGCAAGGCGTCGGCGGTGATCAACAGCACCGACTTCGGCTACGTCTACATTCAGGTGCGCAACTGGGTCAACGGTGCCGTGACCTCGACCTACGCCTACGAGCCGATCCTGATCGACCCCAACAACCGCATCGCCTTCGCATCACCCGGCATCACGGTGCCCGCGACCAAGGTCGGTGTGGTGCCATGCGACAGCTGCCCCACCCAGCAGCCGCTCTCGACCGTCACCGGTGCCGCCGCGGGCGACGAACTGCCGCCGAACGCGACGGCGACCGTCACCTACGACGAGTACCAGGGCCGCAAGCGCGTCCACATCACGGCGAGCGCCGGCGACACCGGAGGCGCGGGCGTCGAGCGCATCGAGTGGGCCATCCAGCCGAGCGACGACGCCGAGCGGCCGGCGTACGCGACCTACGGCCAGCCCTTCTACTACTTGAAGCCCGAGGGCTCCTCCTCCACGTGGACGCTGTACGTGCGCGCCATCGACAAGGCGGGCAACATCGAAAGTTCCTACACGCAGATCCCGCTCAACCTCTGAGGTCAGGCGGAACGACCGCCCACCAGGTCGCAGAGCGACTCCAGGACCCGCCGCGCCGGCGAGTCGGGGAGTCGCTCCGCGGCGGCCCTGGCCCGTGCCGTGTACTGCTCGGTCACCAGGCGGGCCGAGGCCATGCCCGGTGAGGCCCGCAGCAGGTCGAGCGCCTCAGCGTGCAGCGCGGGGTCCGTCACGGGCCCGGCGCCCAGGATCTCGCGCAGCCGTACGGCTCCCGCCTCCCGGAGGGCGTGCAGCATCGGCAGCGTGACCAGGCCGGCCCGCAGGTCGGTGCCCTGCGCCTTGCCGGAGTCGACCGGCGGCGACAGGATGTCGATGAGGTCGTCGGAGAGCTGGAAGGCGACACCGAGGGCTTCGCCGTACTCCGCCAGGGCCTCGACGACCCGGTCGTCGGCGCCCGCGCAGATGCCGCCGAGCCGTACCGCGAGCGCGATCAGCGCGGCCGACTTGTCGCGGACCACGTCGAGGTAATGCTCGACCTCGTCCTCACCGGTCCCCGGCCCCGCCACCTCCCTGACCTGTCCCCTGACCAGCCGTTCGAAGGCGTGTGCCTGCGCTCTCCTGGCGGGCTCGCCGAGGTTGAGGCTGATGGTGGCGCCACGTGCGAACAGGTGGTCGCCGACCAGGATCGCGATCGTGTTGCCCCAGCGGATCTGGGCGCTGGGCACGCTGTGCCGCAGCGGCGCCTCGTCCATGACGTCGTCGTGGTAAAGGGACGCGGCGTGGATGAGCTCGACGGTCACCGCCGCGTCCAGCACCGAAGCGGCCTCGGGGTCGCCGAACTGCGCGCCGAGCAGCACGAGCAGGGGGCGCCACCGCTTGCCTCCCGCGTCGAGGAGGTAGCCCGCCACCTCGACGATGAGCGGATCGGGAGAGTCGGTGGCGACCTCGCGCAGCCGGACCTCCACCTCCCCCATGCTCTTACGCAGGTGCGCGGCCAGCCCGTCGTCGGCCGGAAGGAGCTGCTCCAGAGCGGATCCCCGCATGTCCGTCTTCCCCCGAGTCACGAAATTTCAGGACCTTGGGGACTCTAGCGCTTCATGATCCGCCTTGTGGACAGGTGTCCTTCGCCGGGGCCGCGGAGCCCCGGCCCGGACCACCTCATGCGAGACAGAGCCGGGCCGGGGTCATCGGGCGCGCGGAGAATCAGGACTCGTCGGCCATCTCCTCCAGGCGGGCGGCGAGCCGGTCGGCTTCGTCGTCGGCCAGCGCGGCCGCGGCACGCCACCAGGCGAACCACTCACCGCTGCGCCACATCCAGTCGACGCGCTCGATCGCGGCGATGACGTCGCCCCTGACCCGCCAGGGCTCACCGCCCTGCCCGGCCGAGGCGCCGTGGCGCAGGGCCCAGACGCGCAGGATCTCCGCGGCGGCGGCGTCCACCGGCTGCGCGTAGGGGTCGGGGTCCTCCTCCAGCGGGTGCGGACCGAGACCGGCCGCCACACTCCAGCTCCACTGGGCCTCGGCCGGACGGGAGTAGCGCAGCGAGTCGAAGTCCAGGTTGGAGCCGAGGCTTCCGTCCGGCCGTCCGAGCACCACGGCGTCGAGCCGGCCACCCGCGTCGAAGGAGACCACGACCCGCTGTCCCGGGGCGGCGTCCCCGGGCAGTTCGATGCGGTCCTCGGCCTGCCAGGAGTTCAGGTCGGTCACCCCCGCCGGCCGGCCCCACACCTCGTCGGCGACGTCGTCGGCGATCCAGACGGCGAGCGTCTCCAGCACCGTCAGATCGGTCCACGGTTCGATCGCGGTCGCGGTGCCGAGCAGCTCGTCCGGCGCGGGCAGTTTGCCGCCGCGCGACCGCCGCCACCACCGCCCGCCCAGGTCGCGGGTGCCGACCAGCAGCCCGGCCAGCGCCGCGAGCTCGGTGGATCTGCGGGTCAGCGGAGCGCCTCGGGCCAGCTCGGCACAGCGGGCGACGCGGTCGGCACCGAGCGTGGCCCCCGCCTCTCGGAGCAGGACGCCGGAGTCGGGGCGCTCCTCGCCCAGCAGGTCACGGATCAGTCGTCTGGCCTCGGTTCGGGCGTCCTCCGCACGTGCCTCGCGCATACGGGCCACGTTACGCCCGGCGCTCCCCCCGCGCGAGGGCCGCCGTCGCCAGGGCGGCTGCCCGGCTCCCTTCACGCGTGAGGGCCGAGAGGCGGGACGGCGGTGCCGTCGTCGTCCGGCGAGCCGGACCGGTAGGCCGCCCGCCCCACCATGTAGGCGGCCACCGTCGCCGTGACCACCTGGTACAGCAGGACCAGCGCGCCCACGCCGGTGACCAGGAACGTCATGAGCAGGGCCAGCGCCGGGGCACACACCGCCGCGGCGGCGTGCAGGATCAGCAGCGGCTCCATGTTCCCCCGGGCCCGTCGTCGGCCGACTCACCCGAAAATGACATGAGACGCGCGTTTCATTACGGGGACGCGCCGACCGCTTGACGCGAAAAGCCCTCAGTCTTCACCAGTGCATGATCGGCTTTTCCTGCCGACGCGGTCTCAGCTCCTCCTGCCGGTACGGCCGAGCAGCCAGCCGATCACGGCGCTGCCGAGCGCGATGCCCGCGCCCATGCCGAACGCCGCGAGGACCGGCCACACGCGGGCGTCCGTCACGGGCCGGTCTGCCGGACGCTCGAAGACCTGCGGGGCCGTCTCCCGGACGGCGACGGTCCCGGCCGGAGCGGTCACGGCGGGAGACGTCACGGCCGGGGAAGGCGCGACGGGGGCCGTACCGGAGGAGAGATGGCTTTCGACGGCGGAGAAGAACTCCCCCGCGGTCCTCTTGGCGACCGAGCTGAGCATGCGCTGGCCGACGCCGCCGATCATGCCGCCGATCACGGCCTCGGCGTCGTAGTCGATCCGGGTGCCGCCCTCGATCTCGCTGAGGCGGACCTCCACGGTGGCGTCCACGGTGCCGGGCGCGCCCTGGCCCCGGGCCCTGAGCACGAAGCGCTGCGGGGCGTCGGGCTCGGACAGCGCGACCTCCCCCTGGTAGACGCCCTTGATCGAGGCCACTCCGGCGGTGACCGTCATCCGGTAGGTGTCGGGTCCCGTCTCCTCCAGGCGCTCGCAGCCCGGGATCGTGCGCACGAGCACGGCCGGGTTCTGGAGCGCGGACCACACACGGTCCCTGTCGATGCCGAGCACGGCACTGCCTGCGAGCTTCACACCATGAACCCTAGGCAATCCCGTCCCGTACGGATAACAGCAACATCTGCCCTCCGGCACGGCGCGTGATTGTCAGAGACATCCGCGCCGTACGGCGTGCGGGACACCGGCGGGCTGCCGGGCCTCCTTACTTGGAGGAGGCCGGGTCCGCTACGGAGCCGCGAGCCCGCAGCGGTGCCCCCACCTCGTGCAGGTGCCGCAGTGCCTGGGCGTAGGAGCTGAAAAGCCCGCTCTCGAGATAGTCGATGCCCAGCTCCTCGCAGTACGCCCGCACGATCGGCTGGGCGCGGCGCAGGTTCGGCATCGGCATGCTGGGGAAGAGATGATGCTCGATCTGGTAGTTGAGCCCGCCCAGCACCGTGTCCACCACCCGTCCGCCGCTCACGTTGCGCGAGGTCAGCACCTGACGCCGGAGGAAGTCGAGCCGCTCCGCCCCCCGCAGCATCGGCATCCCCTTGTGGTTGGGCGCGAACGTGCAGCCCAGGTAGACGCCGAAGATCGCCTGGTGCAGCAGGAGGAACACCACGGCCTTGCCGGGCGACAGCACCGCGAACAGCGCGGCGAGGTAGGCGGCCACGTGCACGACCAGCAGCGCCGTCTCCAGCCCGCGGTTCCTCAGCGACGGGCGTGACAGGGCCCGGAAGCTGGCCACGTGCAGGTTGAAGCCCTCCAGGGTGAGCAGGGGGAAGAACAGGAACGCCTGCCTGGGGCCCAGGAACCTCGACAGTCCCCGGCTGACGGCGGCCTGCTCGACCGACCAGATCAGGACGTCGGGGGCGACGTCCGGGTCGTGGTCTTCGTGGTTGGGGTTGGCGTGGTGGCGGGTGTGCTTGTCCATCCACCAGCCGTAGCTCATGCCGATGCTGAGGTTTCCGGCCACCAGGCCGGCGATCTCGCTGGAGCGCCGGGAACGGAAGACCTGCCGATGGGCCAGGTCGTGGGCTACCAGCGCCACCTGGGCGAAGACCAGCGAGAGGAAGATCGCCACCAGCAGCTGGTACCAGGAGTCGCCCACCGCGAAGAAGGCGGCCCAGCCGCCGACGAAACAGACGGCGACGAGACCGAGCCGCAGGGCGTAGTATCCGTGGCGCCGCTCCAGCAGCCCCGCCTGGACGATCCGGCGTGAAAGCCTGGCGAAGTCGCTGCCCCGCTCTTGGTCTCTCCCGTCTACTGTTTCGGCGGCATCGATCGCGAGCGAGTCGGTCACGGTTCTCCTCAGGGGATCGGAACACCAGACATGATTAGCTGGCTATTAGCGCGTTATGAATTGGCACAAAAAAGCCGACTGGCCTAGGATCCCGCGACTGCCGTGATCACGGACCCCCGCGCCCACCCGGACTCGTGGTAGTGCTGACCCTACCCCGGCACCCGGCGGCGATATGGGGGGTAATCAAAGCTTTTCGGAGCGTTAGAAGCGGCCCCCGCCAAGCACCGCGCCCTCGGGGGCGGGCGGGGGACGGGAGGACGGCCCGCGGGGAGCGGAGACGGAAAGGGCGATCACCGCTGGTCACGGCGGAGGGGATGGTCGCCGGGGATCTCGACCAGGACGATGGGCACGCCGTCGGGATCCTCGATCCACATCTCGATCAGCCCCCACGGCTCCCTCTGCGGCGGGCGGACCACGCCGACCCCCGCGTCGCGCAGCCGTACGTGTTCGGCGGACAGGTCCCGGACCTGGAGCCAGATCGCGGAGATCCCCGCCGCCGCTCCGTCGGACCGGCCGGAGAGCTCAAGGAACCCCTGCCCGAGAAAGAAGACCAGACCCGGGTCCTCGGGAGGGCCGAACTCGCGATAGACCGCCAGCCCCAGGACGTCACGGTAGAACCGGCGGCTGCGCTCGGGGTCGGCGGGACGCACGAGGATGCGGCCGCTCAGTACTTCCATACGTCGACCGACCTCCCCCGCCTCCGGCCCCCGGCTCCCCGCCGACCGGCGACCGGCCGGTTCTCATCGGACTGCGGCATGTGTCCCCCTTTCCCTACCGGCAGCCTCCCCCCCAACGGCCCCATCCATGCCTCTCCGCGCCCGCCCCACGGGCTCGTGCCCGCCATAACGGCAGGTCGGCCCGGTGCGGAGTCGTGGACGGGCGTTGACGGGTCGGTTGGAACCCCGGCTGCTGGCAGGATGGTGGCCCATGACATCGGGGATATCAGGGACATCAAGGACGTCGCGGGCGACCAGATCGGCGGCGGCGTTCATGGTCCTGGCGGCGGGCGCCGCCGGATGCGGCGGCGACACCACCGGAGGTGCCCCCCGGCCCGGCCGCACCTCCTCCCCGGCCGCCAGCGCCTCTCCCACCCCGCCTCCGGGTCCCCCTGGGGCCCTGCCCAGGCCGGGTGAGGTGGGCCGGATCCCCCGGCCCACCGACGGACTGCCACCGGTGATCAGCTCCATCCCCACCAGGAGGAAGGTGGTCTTCCTCACCATCGACGACGGCTGGGAGCAGGACCCGGGCTTCATCACCCAGGTCAGGGACCGGCGGATCCCCATCACGGCCTTCGTCACCCGTGACGCCGTGGAGGCCAGGGGCGCGACGGACCCGACCGCCCAGGGGGGCAGGTTCGTGGGTGCCGGCAAGTGGGGCTACATGCGTGACCTGCGCGACGCGGGGGCGACGGTGGAGAACCACACGCTGACCCACCCGAACCTCATCACGCTCGGCTACGGAGGACAGAAGGCCGAGATCTGCGGCACCTCCGCGCTGATCCGCAGGCACCTCGGCAACAGGCCCACGCTGTTCCGGCCGCCGTTCGGCAACCAGAACATCCTGACCCGCAGAGCCGCGAAGGCCTGCGGCATCGACGCGCTCCTGCTCTGGACCGCGACCGTACAGCCCGGCGGGAAGATCGCCTACCAGGTGCCCGACAAGAAGCTCCGCCCCGGCGACGTGCTGCTGCTGCACTTCCGGCCGGACCTGTCACGGGACTTCCGCATCCTGGTCAACAAGATCAAGCGCCGGGGGTTCGAACTCGGCAACCTGGACGCCTACCTGAAGGCCGCGACCCGGTAGTCCGCACGCGACCCCGGACGGCCCGTCTCCCCCGCTTCCGTTCCAGCGCCATACTCGCGGCTCTCCGGAGCGGCGCTTGCACCGGGGATGCACGGTCCGCGGCGCGGCAGGCCGGGCCGTGTGACGAAGATCGCAGTAGTCCGCGGCGCCGGATCGCCACATTGCTCTACAGCTTGTAGTACTACTCTTAGTAGAACTACAAGCTGTAGAGCTTTTGACGGCGAGGGAAAGATGGACGCACTGGACCTGGCGCGGTGGCAGTTCGGGGTCACCACCGTTTACCACTTTCTGTTCGTACCCCTGACGATCGGCCTCGGCGTCTTCGTGGCCGGCCTGCAGACCGCGTGGCACCGTACGGGCAAGGAGCACTACCTCAGGCTCACCAGGTTCTTCGGGAAGATCTTTCTGATCAACTTCGCGATGGGCGTGGTGACCGGGATCGTGCAGGAGTTCCAGTTCGGCATGAACTGGAGCGAGTACTCGGTCTTCGTCGGCGACGTCTTCGGCGCCCCGCTGGCCCTGGAGGCGCTGCTCGCCTTCTTCCTGGAGTCGACGTTCCTGGGACTGTGGATCTTCGGCTGGGACAAGCTGCCCAAGCGCGTGCACCTGGCCACGATCTGGGCGGCGGTCATCGGCTCCAACCTGTCGGCGTACTTCATCCTCGCCGCCAACGCCTGGATGAAGCATCCGGTCGGCTACGAGGTGGTCGACGGCAAGGCACGCATGACGGACCTGTGGGCGGTTCTCACCAACTCCGCCGCGCTCGCGCAGGTTCCCCACGTGGTGGGCGCGGCCTTCGTCGTCGCCGGCGGGTTCGTGCTGGCGATCTGCGGCTACCAGGTCCTGCGGGAGCGGCGCGCCGGCCAGAGCACGCCGGCACGGCGGGGCGCGGGCATCTGGCGGACGCCGATGCGGGCCGCGCTGGTCATGACCGCGATCGCCGGGGTCGTGGTCGCGGTCAGCGGGGACACCTCCGCCAAGCTGCTGTACGAGCAGCAGCCGATGAAGCTGGCCGCCGCCGAGGGCCTGCGGCACGACACGGCGGGCGCGCCGTTCTCCCCCGTGCCGGGGGTGGAGGTGCCCATGCTGCTCAGTTTCCTGGCCACCAACGACCCGGACGCGGTCGTCCAGGGCACCGAGGACCTGCAGGCCCGGTACGCCAGGGAGTTCGGCCCGGCCGACTACCGGCCCAACCTGCCCGTGGTCTTCTGGTCCTTCCGTGTGATGATCGTCTTCGGGATGGCCACGGTGGCCCTGTCGGTCCTCGGCCTCTGGCTGACCCGCAGGCGCCGCCGCGACCCCGACGCGCCGCGCGCGGTCCCCGCGTGGTTCGCCCGCGCCTGCCTGCTGGCTCTGCCGCTGCCGACCGTCGCGATGATCTCGGGCTGGCTGCTCAGCGAGATCGGCCGCCAGCCCTGGACCGTCCAGGGCGAGCTGCTCACGGCCGCGAGCGTGTCGCCCGGCGTCAGCCTCACCGAGGTGGCCGTCTCGCTGGCGGTCTTCACCGCCCTGTACGGCGCGCTCGCGCTGGCGGAGGCCGTACTGATCGTCCGTCACGTCAAGACGGGCCCCGAGCCCGTCTCCCCCGCCCCGCCCGCGCCCCCCTCACGTGACGACGAGGACGCGGCCGCCCGGCTCCAGCCGTCCCTGATGTACTGAAGGCGGAAACGATGGAACTCACCACCTTCTGGTTCGCGGTCATCGCGTTCCTGTGGACCGGATACTTCGTCCTGGAGGGCTTCGACTTCGGCGTGGGCCTACTGGTCCCGGCGCTGTCACGGAACGAGGCCGAGCGCAAGCAGGTCCTCGGCACGATCGGCCCGGTCTGGGACGGCAACGAGGTCTGGCTGATCACCGCGGTCGGTGCGATGTTCGCCGCGTTCCCGGCCTGGTACGCCGGACTGCTCAGCGGGTTCTACCTGCCGATCGCGCTGGTCCTCGTCGGGCTGATCGTGCGCGGGATCGGCCTGGAGTGGCGGGGCAAGGTCCATCGCCCGTCCAACCGCGCCTGGTGCGACCTGGGCATCTTCGTCGGCAGCGCGCTCCCGGCCTTCCTGTGGGGTGCGATCTTCGCCCACCTGCTGCGGGGCAGCATGACGGCCGCGCTGGTCGGCGGGGTGTTCTCCCTCTCGCTGTGCGTGCTGCACGGCGCCGTCTTCGTCGCCCTCAAGGCGTCCGGCCCGGTGCGCGTCCGGGCCCGCCGCGCCGCGATGACGGCTTCCGTGGTGGCGCTGCCCGCCGCGGTGGTGGCGCTGTCGGCCATCCCCGCCGGGGGGGAGGCCTTCGGCCGGGCCGCGACCCCCTGGCTGTGGGCGTCCGCACTGGCCTCGGTGGCGGCCCTGTCCGCCGGGACCGCGCTGACCTGGCGTGGCCGGGACGGCTGGGCGTTCGCCGCCACCGCCTCGTCCGTCGCGCTGGGCTCCGCCGCCCTGTTCGGCACCCTCTGGTCGGCCCCCCTGCCCGGCCTCACGGTCGCCGAGGCCGCCTCCGGCCCCTACACGCTGGGCATGCTGACCTGGATCGGCCTGATCGCGCTGCCGTTCGTGCTCGGCTACCAGATCTGGTCCTACTGGGTGTTCCGCAAGCGCCTGGTCGCCGAGCCGTCCTGAGCTCCGGGCCAACCATAACGATCTCGCTCCCGAACTCCCGGTGTCGCATTTTGTAAAGGGAATGGGTTGATTTTTCAGGAAAACTTCTAAAACAATCCCTTCATGACACCCCCTAGCCTATTCCGACAACGGAACTTCGCGCTCCTGTTCGGTGCGGATATGATCAGCCAGGCCGGCACGCAGATCAGCGTGCTGGCCCTTCCGCTGGTCGCGGTAATCACGCTCAAGGCGAGCGAGTTGGACACCGGCCTGCTGTTCGCCGCACAGACCGCGGCATTCCTTCTGGTGGGACTGCCCGCCGGGGTGTGGGTCGACCGGATGCGCAAGCGTCGGATCCTGGTGAGCGCGGACCTGGTCCGCGGTGCGCTGCTGGCCTCGGTGCCGATCGCCTGGTGGCTCGGCGTGCTGACGCTCCCCCAGCTGTACGTCGTGTCACTCGGCATGGGCCTGGCCACGGTCTTCTTCGACATCGCCTACCAGAGCTACCTGCCGAGCCTGATCGCCAAGGACCGGCTGATGGACGGCAACTCCAAACTGGAGATCGTCCGGTCGGCGGCGGGCGTCACCGGCCCGGGCCTGGGCGGCGGCCTGGTCCAGCTGATCACCGCGCCGATCGCGGTGCTCGTGGACGCCGTCAGCTTCCTCGGCTCCGCCCTGTTCCTGTGGCGGATCGACGCCGTCGAGGAGGTGCCGGACCGCGCGGACCGGCGCGGACTGCTCAAGGAGATCGGCGAGGGGCTGCGCTACGTGGCCGGCCACCGCATCCTGCGGATGATCGCCGCCTCCACCGCCATCGCCAACCTCACGAACGGCATGCTGGCCGCCGTTGAGATGATCTTCCTGACCCGGGTGGTGGGCCTCACCCCGGGAGTGATCGGCCTGCTGTTCACCGTGGGATCCGTCGGCGCGCTCCTCGGCGCGACCGTCGTGGGCAGGGTGAGCCGGTGGGTCGGCTCGGCCCGGATCATCTGGCTGTCACCCCTCCTGACCAGCCCGTTCATGCTACTGGTGCCCCTCACCACCGCCGGCTGGAGAACGGGGCTGTACCCGGTGGCCATGTTCATGCAGACCATCGGCGTGGTGCTCTACAACGTCGGGCAGATCAGCTTCCGCCAGAGCGTCACCCCCGAGAACATGCTGGGCCGCATGAACGCGACCATGCGCTCCGTGGTCTGGGGCGTCCTCCCCCTCGGAGGCCTGATCGGAGGAGGGCTGGGCGAGATCTTCGGAGCCCGCACCACGCTGTGGATCAGCGCCACGCTGGCGCTGCTGGCCGTGGTGCCGCTCCTGCTCTCCCCGCTGCGCACGATGCGCGACCTGCCCACCGCGGACGAGGTCGGCGTCTGACGGCCTGAGGGCCGGGACCGGAAGATCAGCGCCTGGTGCCCGGGGAGGTCTCGGTCGCGGGCTTCGACGACATCCCGGTCGCGGCCGGCGTCTACCCGGGGCTGACCACGGTGCGCCTGCCGCTGACCGACATGGGCAGGCAGGCGCTGGAACTCGTGCTCAACCCGCCGGCCGCCCGGCCCCGGCGCCGCCGTACCGGCCACGAGCTGGTGGTCCGCGCCTCCACCGGCCCCGCTCCGGCGCCGTCCGGCCCGACCGGACACGCCCGCCGACCCGTCCCTCGCATGGCCGCAGGGACCGGCTTTGCGACCCCTGCGAGAGTTAATTTCGGTCCCGAAGTAACAAGTTGTTGACGTTGATGTGATCGTCTCGTACCTTCGGGGAAGCGCTTTCCCTGCGCTCTCCCCGAGCTTTTAGGTGGGCGGGATGCTGAAGACCAGATGGCTTCTCCCAACGATCGTTCTCGCACTCACAAGCCTTCTCCCAATGCCACAAGCAGCGGCTTTGCCCGTACGGCAGGCAGCCGCGCACACCGACGGAGCGCTCTCCGACCCGATCCCGGAGGATCCGATCCCCTCCGGCCTGGGGCTGACCGTCGAAGAGTTCGCCACATTCCCCAAATCAGAACCGACCCCGGCACCGACCGATCCACGGTTGATGCGATGGGCCCGAATCAACTACATCGGCGACGTTCCGGACGGCTCCGGACGCAAGTTCGTGCCTGACCTCAATGGCAAGCTGTATCTACTCAAGGACGGCGTGCAGCAGATCTACCTTGACGTCGGCGCCACGTTCGCGCCCCAGTTCTTCTCCGGTGCCGGCATGGGGCAGGGCTTCGGTTTCGTCACCTTCCACCCCGAGTTCAAGAAGAACGGCATCTTCTACACGGTCCACACCGAACGGGCCTCGTCCGCGACGAAGCCCACGGACATGCCGCCCCAGGCGGGCACCCTCTACCACGGCGTCGTGACCGAGTGGACGGCGGACGACCCGTCGGCGAGCACCTTCCACGGAAGCAGCCGGGAGATCCTCCGGCTCGGGTTCGCGGGTCAGATCCACGGGATCCAGCAGATCGACTTCAACCCGACCGCGAAACGCGGCAGCAAGGACTACGGGCTGCTCTACGTCGCGGTGGGCGACGGCGGCAAGGGCGTCGGCAACACCGAGCCCCAGACCCTGTCGGTGCCGTACGGGAAGATCTTCCGGATCGACCCGCGGGCCGGGAACAGCGCCGGCGGCAAGTACGGCATCCCGGCCGACAACCCGTTCGTGGGCAGGCCGGGCGCGCTCGGGGAGATCTACGCCTACGGGATGCGCGACCCGCACCGCTTCAGCTGGGACCCCGCCGGGCGGCACCGCATGTTCCTCGGACACATCGGCGAGAAGTCCATCGAGTCGGTCTACGAGGTCACGGCGGGCGCCAACTTCGGATGGAGCGAGCGGGAGGGGGCCTTCGTGTTCGACAAGACCACCTCGGACCCCTGCAACCGTCTCCACCCGCTGCCCGCCGACGACGCGAAGAACGGCTACACCTACCCGGTGGCCGCCTACGACCACAACCCTCCGCCGGGCTGGAACTGCACCTCCGACGTCGGGCGCGGGATCTCCGGCGGCTTCGTCTACCGTGGCCGCAATGCGCCTGAGCTGCGCGGCAAATATCTCTTCGGAGACATCGTCACCGGCCGCGTCTTCTACACCAACGAGCGTGAGATGAAGGTCGGCGCCAAGCCCGCCCAGATCTACGAGCTCATGGTCTACGACCAGACGGGCAAGCGGGTCACGACGCAGGACCTGGCCGGTGACGCCCGGGTCGACTTCCGGTTCGGCCGAGACAGCGCCGGCGAGCTCTACATCCTGTCCAAGGCCAACGGCAAGATCTGGAAGGTCACCGGCACGCGGCGGTTCGCCGACTGCGACGCCGGCCATACCCGGGTGAGCAATGTGACGCGGGCGGAGGACTGGACCCCGGTCACCCCGGCGAAGTGGCAGTTCCCCGGGAAAGAGGTCGTCCTGGCCGAGGCCGGGGAGTCTCGTCCCGGCCCCCGCCGCCCCTTCGAGTACGCGGTGCTCTCCGCGGGGCCGAAGTTCGGCTCGGTCCAGGTTGACGGCGAGGTCCGGCTGGACACCCCCGTCGAGGTCACCAACCGCGATGTGATCGTCGTGTTCGGCTACCAGAGCGACACGCAGTTCTACTACGCCCACCTGTCGACGGACAACACGATCTATCCGCACAACGGGATCTTCGCCGTGAACAACGCCGACCGGGTGCGGATCGAGGACCAGTGGGACGCGGTGCGTTCGAGAGGCGCCAAGCCCGCCGTCACCGATGAGCAGTGGCATCAGGTCAGGGTGAAGCACTGCACCGACTCGGGGGAGATCGCCGTGTACGTCGACGGCGCGAAGACTCCGCTGATGACCGCCGTCGACACGACCTTCACCTCCGGCCGGGTGGGTTTCGGGTCGTTCGACAACATCGGCAGGCTCCGTGACCTCAAGGTCACCGGCACCCGGGTGAACGACTGACCGTACGAGCGTGACCACGGCGCTGCCGGGGCGGACGTTCCGCCCCGGCAGCGCCCGCAGTGCCCGACGACGCACCAGGAGAAGTCAGTGAGAGATCATCACGTGTACGTCAGTCATGATGCCGCGGCGCCGGGACGCCGCCGGCCACGCGGACTCGCGGCCGCCCTTGCGGCCGTGGCGCTGTGCGGGTCGTTCGCGACGGCCCCAACTCCAACACGCCGGACCCGAACGACCACTACAACGCGGTCGGGCTGGCGGGCGTTCTCACCGGCACCTCCCAGGGTCACGACGTCCGCGCCCTGCTCGAAGTGATCAATGTGTCGGGAGAGCTGCGGGTGGTCGCGCTCGGCAGGCGCGTCGACGGCGGCAGGTCCCAGACGTTCGCCGCCAACGAGGCGTGGCAGAGCGTGCTGCCGCCCAACGAATGGGTGTTCCTCACCGCGACCTTCGATTTCGACGAGGGCACCATGGCGCTGTACAAGAACGGCCGGCCGCTCGACGGCGCCTACACGCTCACGGATGATCCGTGGGAGGTCGCCGGGCCGCCGGAGCCGGACCTCACCTCGGCGACGGACCCCCGAGGCATCAAGATCGGCGGCAGTTTCCCCCAGAACACCAAGGAGCAGAACCCGTGTGACTGCCGGCTTGACGACCTGATGTTCCTCGACCGGGCCGTGACCGGGAAAGAGGTCCTCCAGCAGTACCGCTGGGCCACCAAGAATCACCCCTGATCCGGCCCGTCCCGCCGGGGGAGCCCGAAGGCACGCTCCCCCGGCGGGTCCGCCGGGGCACCGCCCCTGCCCGCCTGGCCGGATGAGGTCCAGCGTGAGCTCCGCGGGAATCGGCGGTTCACCGGGTGGACGACCTGAGGCGGAGCCGGACGCCACCGCCTTACGACGGGGATTGATCCGCCGGTCGGGTTCCAGACCTCGCCTCGTCACGGCCGGCCCCGAGCTCAGCCGGCGGAACGGCGCAGGTCGAACAGCTCCGACGGGGAGATCGGCATCCTGTCGATCTCGATCCCCTCGGCGTCCTCGACGGCCGAGGCGATCACCGCCGACACCGGGATGACCCCGGCCTCACCGGCCCCCTTGATCCCCAGGGGGTTGAGCGGCGACGGGGTCTGCAGGTGGGCGGTCTCGATGAAAGGCACCTCGGTGGCGTAGGGCATCAGGAAGTCCATGAACGAGGCGTTCAGCAGCTGGCCGTGCTCGTCGTAGACCATCCGCTCGTACAGCGCGCCGCCCACCCCCTGGGCGACGCCGCCGTGGATCTGTCCCTCGACGATCATCGGGTTGATCAGGTTGCCGCAGTCGTGGACGACGGCGTAGCGCAGGATGCGGATCTCGGCCGTCAGCGGGTCGGTCTCGACGATCGCCGCGTGCATGCCGGAGGCGAAGGTCGACCGGAGCGGCGAGTAGTAGTCACGTCCCTCCAGCCCCGGTTCCTCCCCTTCCGCGACCGGCGGCCGGTCGAAGGACGACGCCCCCGCGAACTGGGTCGCCCGGGCCGCCTCGGCGTCGAAGGCGTAGCGCAGGGGATTGGACAGCACCGCCACGGTCGCCAGCGGGATCGCGGCCCCGGGCGAGCCCACCACCCTCACCTCGCCGTCGGCGATCTCCAGGTCGCCGGGATCGGCCTCCAGCGCGTCGGCGGCGATCCGCAGGGCCTTCTCCCTGACCTTGCGGCACGCCAGCGCGATCGCGTTCCCGCTCATCACCGCGGCCCGCGAGGCGAACGTGCCGACCGCGTAGCCGAACCTGCGGGTGTCGCCGGTCACCACCGAGACCCGCTCCAGCGGCACGCCGAGCTCGGTGGCGGCGATCTGCGCGAACACGGTCTCGTGGCCCTGCCCCTGGGAGGTGAGCCCGGTGGAGACGTGCACCCGGCCGTCGGAGGTGATCTGGACGTGGCCGCCCTCGTACGGCCCGACACCGGTGCCCTCGACGTAACAGCCGATGCCGATGCCGATCCTCCGTCCCTCGGCCGCCGCCCTGGCCTTCAGCTCGGGGAAGGAGTCCCAGCCGATGAGTTCCTTGAGCATCCGCAGCGATTCGGGGTAGTCGCCGCTGTCGTAGATCAGCGGGCGGCCGTCCTGGAAGATCAGGCCCTGGTCGTAGGGGAACTCGTCGGGCTGGATGAAGTTGACCGCGCGCACCGCCGTACGGTCGGCTCCCAGGTGGGCGGCGATGTGGTCCATCGTCCGTTCCATGCAGAAGACGGCCTGCGGGCGGCCGGCTCCCCGGTATGGAGTGACCTGCACGGTATTGGTGTAGATCGAGGAGAACTCGACCCGGTAGGCGCCGATCCGGTAGGGGCCCGGGAGCTGGGTGGAGGTGATGATCGGCACGATGATCCCGTACGGGGTGTAGGCGCCGTGGTCGTGCAGGATGGTCACGTCCAGGCCGAGCACCCGGCCGTCGTCGTCGAAGCCGACCCGGACGGAGTGGACCTGGGCCCGTTCGTGCGCCGAGGAGACGAAGTGCTCACGGCGGTCCTCGGTCCACTTGACCTCGCGGCCCAGCGCGATGGCCGCCCAGGGGACCAGCAGCTCCTCCGGCCACGGGTGCACGATCTTGACTCCGAAACCGCCGCCCACGTCGGGCGCGATCACCTCGACCTTGGGCAGCGGCAGGCCGAGCCTGGCCGCGACGGCCATGCGGACGCTGGTGGAGGTCTGGGTGCTGGTGTACACGCGCAGGGACTGGTCGTCGGCGTCCCATCGGGCGTACACGCCCCGCCCTTCGAGCGGCATCGACGCGCTGCGCTCGATGTCGAGCCGGAAGGACAGGGTGTGCGGCGCCGCCTCGATCGCCTCCCGCGCGCCGAGCCCGGCCGCCGAGGGCACCTCCTGGACCAGGTGCGCGCCGACGTTGCCCGGCACGTCGTCGTGGACGAGCCGGGCGGACCGCGCCGCCTCCTCCACCCCGACCACCGGTTTGAGGACCTCGTAGTCCACCCGGATGAGCGCGCAGGCGTCCTCGGCAAGGTAGCGGTCGCGGGCGACGACCATCACGACGGGCTCACCGACATGCCTGACCAGGTCGCGGGCGAGCGGGTAAGCGGTGCGGCCGTGGGTCAGCGCCGGGTGCGGGATGAGCAGCGGCAGCGGCTGGGCGAGCAGGGCGGGCAGATCCTCCCAGGTGTAGATCGCCACCAGCCCGTCCACGTCGAGCGCGGCCGACACGTCGACGTCGCGGATCCGGGCGTGCGCGTGCGGGGACCGGACGAACGCCGCCTCCAGCGCGTGCGTGCCGAGATCGTCCAGGTAACGCCCCTGGCCGGTGAGCAGCCGGGGGTCCTCCCGGCGGCGCACCGGCTCGCCGAACAGCTTCGTCGTCATGCCGCCCCCGCCCGCTGCCTCGCCGTGCATCACGTCTCCTCCGCCATGATCTCGGCCGCGCGGTGGACGGACTTCACGATGTTCTGATACCCCGTGCACCGGCACAGGTTGCCGGAGATGCCCTCCAGCACCTCCTCGCCGGTCGGCGACGGGTTGTCGCGCAGCAGGGCGGTGACGGTGCACAGGAAACCCGGCGTGCAGAATCCGCACTGCAGGCCGTGGCATTCGGCGAAGGCCCGCTGCACCGGCGACATCGCACCGTCGGGGGCGGCGAGCCCCTCCACCGTGGTGATGTCGTGCCCGTCCACGGTGACCGCGAACGTCAGGCAGGACCGGACCGGCTCGCCGTCCAGCAGCACCGTGCAGCACCCGCATACCCCGTGCTCGCATCCGACGTGTGTACCGGTCAGACCGAGATCGTGCCGGAGGCAGTCCGACAGCAACCGCCGCCCCGGCACCTCGACCTGCCGGACCACGCCGTTCACGGTCAGTGTGATCGCGATGTCCGTCACCGGCTCACCGTTCCTCGTCCGCCGCATCCGCGGCCTCGTCCGCCGGCCCGTCTCCCCGCTCCTGGCCGGGCCGTCCCGCCCCGGCTCCGCTCAGGCATCGAGAGCCGCCCGCGCCGCGTCCCGCAGGGCCTGCTCGGCGAGGACCCCGATGAGATGGCGCCGGTAGCCGGCGCTCGCGTGGATGTCGGCCTCCGGCTCGATCCGGTCCTGTACGGCCCGCGCCGCCGCGTCCCAGCCGGCCGAGGCGGGCGGGCGATGGCCGCAGACCTCGGTGACGTCGACGAGCACCGGGACCGGTCCCACGCTCACGCACGCCACCCTGGCGACGGTGATCCGCAGGTCGTCGTCCAGGCTGACCAGCGCCGCGATCCCCGCCAGAGCGTAGTCGCCGTGCCGCCTGGCCACCTCGCGGAACGCGGTGCCCGAACGCGCCGGGAGCAGGGGGAAGAGCGCGGAGACGGCCAGCTCCCCCGGTCCGGTGGCCGACTCCATGGGACCGGTGAAGAAGGCGGCGGCGGTGACGTCGCGGGTGGCGCCGCGCCGGGCCAGCCGCACCGAGCCGCCGAGGAGGGCGAGCACGGCGGGCAGTTCGGCGGCCGGGTCGGCGTGCACCAGGCTGCCGACCACCGTGCCCCGGTTGCGGATCACCGGGTGGGCGACCAGCCTGAGCGCCTGGCGCAGCAGCGGCTGGGCGGCGGCGACGGGTTCGGAACGCTCCACCTGCGCGTGCCTGGCCAGCGCGCCGACCCGGACGCCGCCGGGCTCCACGTCGAGGGTGGCCAGCTCGGTGAGGCGGTTGATGTCGATGAGGTGAGCGGGCGCGGCCAGTCGCATGTTGAGCATCGGGATCAGGCTCTGGCCGCCCGCGAGCACCTTCCCGTCCGCTCCGGCCTCGGCGAGGGCGTCGAGCGCCTCGCCGAGAGAGCGGGGAGCGTGGTACTCGAAGGGAGCGGGTTTCACCCGGACGTCTCTTTCTCGTGCCCGTCCCTGGCGCCGGGTCCGCCGTCGGGCACGGGGAGCTCCGCGGTCCCGGTCCGGCCGGACAGCGCCCTGAGCAGGTGGTAGCCGCCCACCACCACGATGGTGCCGAACGCGATGCCCTCCAGCGGGAATTTCGGGCCGACCATGTGCCTGACCGGCCCGATGGCCAGGATGATGCCCGCCCCGATCGGGATCATGTTGATCGGGTTGGAGAAGTCGACCCGGTTCTCGATCCAGATCTTCGCGCCGAGCAGGCCGATCATGCCGTAGAGGATCACCGTGATGCCGCCGAGCACACCACCGGGGGTGGCCGCGACCAGCGCGCCGAACTTGGGGCACAGGCCGAAGAGGATCGCGATGACGGCCGCGATGTAGTAGGCGGCCGTGGAGTAGACCCTCGTGGCGGCCATGACCCCGATGTTCTCGGCGTAGGTGGTGGTCGGGGAGCCGCCGAAGGCGCTGGCGACCGCGGTGGCGGCACCGTCGCCGATGATCGCCCGGCCCAGGTAGGGGTCCACGTCGGTGCCGGTCATCTCGCCGACCGCCTTGACATGGCCCACGTTCTCCGCGACCAGCGCGATCAGGGCCGGGAGCACCAGCAGGACGGCGGAGAACCTGATGTCGGGCGCGTGCATGTCGGGCAGGCCGATCCAGTCCGCCTGTGCCACGCCGGCGAAGCTCACCCGCGGATGCGTGTCGACCGCACCGGTCGCGGCGTTGTAGGCGGTGATGTTCCCGAAGACCCTGTCGGCCGCCCAGGAGAGGGCGAAGCCGATGACCAGCCCCAGCAGGATGCCGATCCGGCCGATGAACCCCTTGAACAGCGCGATGATCAGGAAGGTGACGACCATGGTGATCAGGGCGATCCACTGGTCCTGCGGCCAGTAGACGTCGGCGACCACGTAGGCCAGACCGAACCCGATCAGCATGACGACCGCGCCGGTGACGACGGGCGGGAACACCCGGTTGATGACCTGCACCCCGAGGTAGTGGATCGCCACGCCCACCAGGGCGAGCACCAGGCCGACCACGAGGATCGCCCCGGTGACGATCGCGTCGACCGCGGGCGTGTCACCGCCGAAGATCGCCCGGATGGACACCACGCCGCCCACGAACGAGGCGCTCGTCCCGAGGTAGCTGGGGATCTTCCCTTTCACGATGAGCAGGAACATGATCGTCGCGATGCCGGAGAACATGATGGCGAGGTTGGGACTCAGCCCCATGACCAGCGGGAAGACGAACGTCGCACCGAACATGGCGATGACGTGCTGCGCGCCGAAGCCGGCCATGCGTGGCCACGACAGCCGCTCGTCCGGTCTGACCACCTCTCCGGGGGCCAGGTGCCTTCCGTCGCCGTGCTTGGTCCAACCTGCAACCATCAAGCCCCACCCTTTCACCGGGCCGTCGGTCGGTGGCCACCCCGCAGGCATGCCTCCGGCGAATCCCATGCTGTCGTTGCGGGCACATTAGGCCCGTGGCCTTCCCCTTACACTGTCATGATCTGCCAAAACTGATCCACTGACCAGGGGTCGACTCGCGCACAGCGTGATCGACGGGAGGTGAGACGGCGGTCAGGCCCGGGTGGCGACGACGCGGATCTCGAAACCGTCGCCGGCGACGACCTGCCCGGCGCGGATCTTGCAGGTCTTGCGGAGCTCGACCTCGCCGTCCACCATGACGTTCCCCTCCGCGATGAAGTGCTTGGCCTGACCGCCGGTGTCGGTGACGGCGCAGTACTTCAGCAGGTCGCACAGCGGGATGTAGTCGGTCTCCAGCTCAAAGGTCTCGTTCACGGTCCATGAGTTTAGATGCCGCGCATCCGCAGGACGTGCAGCGCGAGGGTGAGGTTCAGGCGCAGGTGGGCGTCCTCGGTGAAGTTGCCGAGCATCCGCTCCAGCTTGCCGATGCGGTAGCGCAGCGTGTTGTAGTGGAAGTGCAGCCGGCGGGCCGTCTCGGCGACGTTGAGGTTGGTGTCGAGCAGCACCTGCAGGGTCCGGCGGAGGTCGGCGTTCTCGGCGTCGTCGTCGGCGGCCAGCGGGCCGAGGGCCTCGCGGACGAAGGCGTGCAGCTCGGCGGTGTCGTTGACCAGGGACAGCAGCCGGTAGACGCCGAGCTGGTCGAAGTGGGCGACCGCGGCCGGGCCGTGGAGCTGGCGGCCGACCCTGGCCGCCTTCACCGCCTGGCCGTACGCCTCGGGGAGGGCGTCGGCTCCGGCGGCGGTACGGCTGGCACCGGTGGAGAAGGTGGCGGACAGTCCCTCGGCGAAGGCCGTGGCGGCGTCCTTGGCCAGGCGGACGGTGTCGACGGCCGCGTCCACGACGGTGACGACCTCGTGGGAGAAGCCGGCCACCGCGCCGCGCGGGTCGTGACGGCGCATCGCGGCGGTCCAGGAGGCGACCAGGCGGTCCTGGGCGACGCGCTCGTCCCTCTCGGGGTCGAGTTCGGCCACCAGCACGGTGACCGGACGCTCCAGATCCCAGCCGAAGGCCCTGGCCCGCGAGGCGACCCGCTCGACGCCGCCGGCCCGGCCGGTGAGCACGTCGCGCAGGAAGTCGGCGCGGTATTTGCTCTCGACCGCGTTGACGGCCTCCTGCCGGGTCACCACGAGCGCGGCGACGGTGGCGGCACGTTCCAGGATTCCGACGTCGCTGTCGGCGACCGGTCCGACGGGGCCGCGGGCGACGATCCGGCCGTGGTGGTGGCCGCCCGCGACGACGGGGACCGAGGTGTGATGCCCGTCGGCGGCCCCGCGCAGTGCCGCCAGGTGGTCGGCGGGCCCGGCGGAGGCCAGCATCTGGCCGGCCCCGTCCAGCACCGCCACGGCCACGTCGAGCAGTCCGGCCACCTCGGCCGTCACCTCGCGGAGCCCGCCCCCGGCCAGCACGACCTGGACCAGCGCCCGGTGCGCCTCCTCGGCCCTGGCCAGCACGGCGGCCTGCCGGTTGAGGATGTCGGTGAGCACCTGGTTGAGGATGTCGTCGAAACCGACGTCGTCGGGGAGCTGGATCAGCGGGAAGCCCAGCCGGTCGGCCTGTTGCACCATCTCCTCGGGGAGCCGCTCCACGTAACGGCCGAGCTTGATGGCCAGCGCGGCCAGGCCGCGCTCGTCCAGGTCGGCCACCAGCCGGTCGAGCGACTGGGGGGTGTTGCGCAGCGGGTAGCCGGTGGTGAGCAGCAGCTCGTGCGGCTTCACCCAGGCGAGGACGTCGGGAACCTCCATGACGTTGAGCCGCTGAACGATCCGGCCCAGGCCCCGCTCCCCCGCCAGCAGCCGGGCCCCCGCGAGGGTCGAGACGCCGAGGACCTCGCTGACGGCGACTCCGTGGATGATCGTGCCGGTGCTTGCCAGACGCACGGGAGGTTCCATGCTGCGATTGTGACCGATGGAGCCGTCTGTCAGGAAGAGCCAACCTTTTGGCCGACTGTTGGCATCTTTCTCCGTACGGCGGTGATCAGAGGCCGTTCTACGGTCGGCTTCAATGGGTCAGGGGATGGGGGAATCCGTGATCGAGCAGAGCGGACGGACCGGCGGTCACAGCACCGCCCCGGGGCCACCGAGGGAGGCCCTGTGACCGTTGCGACACGCCCGGGGGGCCGGCGGGCCCACGCGCGGACGGACGCGACCGGCGCGGCCAGCACGGCTCTGCGCCGGATGCTGGAGTCGCCCCGCCGCCCCGCGCGGGTGCTGGCGGCCTTCCCGTCCGGGATCTACCTGGAGGTCCGCACCGAGCTGGAACCGCACGTGGTCGCGCTGGTGACGGAGAGCGCCACCAGGCTGCCCAACTCGATGGTGGTCACCGGCACGATGCCGCAGGTCGCCGTCGGGGACGAGGCGCATGTGGGCGACGGCTCGATCGAGGTCGGACGGCTCAGCCTGCGGGCGCGCCGCTGGTGGAATCCGGCCCCGGTGCTCGGCCCGGTGGATCCGGTACGGCTGGCGGCCGCGCTGCCCGCGATGACGGAACTGTGCGACCGGTCGGCGCGGCGTCCGGGGCTGGAGGGCAACGGTGCCGCCGACCTGCTGTCCGAAGGCTGCGCGCAGGCGTCCCTGGTACGGGGCGTCATGGCCGCCGAGCAGCTCGTCGGGCTGGGCCCGGGGCTCACTCCCAGCGGTGACGACATGCTCGCCGGGCTGCTGGTGGCGCTGCGGCACCTGGGCGCGGCGGCGGGGGTGCCCCGTGCCGTCTGGCTGGCCGGCTGGCTGGCCGCCGCGGTCACCTTCGACGCCCGTGGCAGGACCACTCCCATCTCCGCGACGCTGCTGCACTGCGCGGCCCGGGGCGAGGCCAGCGGCGAGGTGCTGGCCGTACTGCGGGGGCTGGCGGGGCGACAGGCGCTGGATCCGGCGCTGCACCGGCTGCTCCGGCTCGGCCACACGTCGGGAGCGGATCTGGCCTGGGGGTTGCGCATCGGCCTCGCCGCCGTCGTCAGTCTGGGGGGCGGGGCGGGGTGAGCGCTGATCTGGTGCGGATACGCACGGGGGTGTACCACGACTCGGTGAGCCTGATGAAGGTCAGCCAGGCGGTCACCGCCCTTGCGGGGGTGGAGGTCGCGGTGGTGGCGATGGCCACGGAGCTCAATCGCGAGATGGCCGCCGAGCTGGGCTTCGACCTCCCCGAGGCGGACCCGGCCGACCTGCTGGTCGCCCTGCGGGCCGGCGACCCGGGCACGCTGGAGGCGGCCGACGCCGAGCTGGACCGGCTCCTGGCCGCTCTCACCGGCGCTTCGGCGGAGGTGGCGGCGGCTGCCGCGCACCCGCCGCGCACCGTGCGCGCCGCCGCGCGCGGCCGGGCCTGCACGCTGGCCCTGGTCTCGGTGCCGGGACCGTACGCGTTCGCCGAGGCGATGGACGCGATCGAGGCCGGCCTCTCTGTGATGATCTTCAGTGACAACGTGCCGGTCGAGCAGGAGGTTCTGCTCAAAAGGCGTGCCGGTGAGCTGGACGTGCTGGTCATGGGGCCTGACTGCGGCACCTCGGTGATCGGCGGGGTGGGTCTGGGCTTCGCGAACGTGCTCCGGCCCGGCCCTGTCGGGATGGTGGCCGCCTCGGGGACCGGCGCCCAGCAGGTGAGCTGCCTGCTGGACCTGGCGGGCGTGGGGGTCAGCCACGTGCTGGGCGTGGGAGGCAGAGACCTGTCGAAGGAGGTGGGCGGGCGCTCCACGCTCCGCGCGCTCCAGGCCCTCGACGCCGATCCGGCGACCGAACTGATCGTTCTGATCTCCAAACCGCCCGCTCCCGAGGTCGCGCACGCCGTGCGGGAGGCCGTCGCCGCGCTGGAGACCCCCGTGGTGACCGCGCTGCTCGGCACCGGCTCCGGCGACCTGACCACGGCGGCCGAGACCGCCCTGCGCGCGCTCGGGGTGCCGGTGCCCGCATGGCGGTCGTGGCCGGCGCCCGCGACGCCCGGAGCGCACGGGCGCACGGGGACGCTGCGAGGCCTGTACTCGGGCGGGACGCTGTGCGCCGAGGCCCGGCTGGTCGCCGGGGCCGGGGAGTTCACCGACTTCGGCGACGACGCCTACACCCGTGGCCGGGCCCATCCGATGATCGACCCCACGCTCCGCCTGGAGGCGCTGGCCGAGGTGCCGGCCGGCGACGTCGCCCTGCTCGACGTGGTTCTCGGGCACGGCGCCGACCCCGGCCCCGCGGCGCGGCTCGCTCCCGCGGTGGCCGCGGCGGTCGGCAGGGGCGTGCCGGTGGTCGTCGCGCTGGTCGGCTCCGCGGGCGACCCCCAGAGGCCGGACGTCCAGGCCGAGGCGCTGCGCGCGGCGGGGGCCGCGGTGTTCGCCTCCAACGCCCAGGCCGCCGGGCACGCGTCCGGTCTGCTCGCGAGCCCCCGTTGACCCGCCGTTCCCCGCTCAGGAGATGCCGATGACGCTGCCCATGCTCTCCGGAGAGCCCCGGGTGATCACGGTCGGGGCCGAGATCCTCGGCGAGGCCCTGGACGCGCAGGCGGTGCCCAGGGTGGGGGTGGACTGGCGCCCGCCGATGCCCGGCACCGCCGGCGACCTGGCCCGGGTGCTCTCCGACCCGCGCAGGGACCGCGCCAACGCCACGGCCGTGGGCCGCCTGGTGTCCGCGCGGCCCCAGCTCGTCGCCGTACGGCCCGCGCACGAGGTGCTGGACCTGCCCCGGGGCACGTTCCTGCACGCGGGACCGCCGATCGACTGGGAACGGGCGTCGGGCCCGATGCGTGGCGCGCTCGTCGGGGCGATGCTGCTGGAGGGGCTGGCCGCCGACGCGGGAGAGGCCGGCGAGCGGCTGGCGGCCGGAGGCGCCCGGCTGGAACCCTGCCATCGTCATCGGACGGTGGGCCCGATGGCGGGCGTGGTCAGCCCGTCGATGTGGATGTTCGAGGTCCGTGACGCCGAACACGGCGGCACCGCCTACTGCTCGCTCAACGAGGGCCTGGGCAAGGTGCTGCGCTACGGCGCCTACGGTCCGGAGGTGCTGACGCGGCTGCGCTGGATGGACGAGGTGCTCGGCCCCGTCCTGCGGGCCACCCTGGAGCGGACCGGACCGCTGGATCTGCGGGCGCTGACCGCGCAGGCCCTGCAGATGGGCGACGAGCTGCACAACCGCAACCGGGCCGCCACCTCGCTGCTGATGCGGGAGCTGGCTCCGGGGATCGTGGACGCCGCCCCCGGCCACGCGGCCGAGGTGCTGCGTTTCGTCAACGGCAACGACCACTTCTTCCTCAACGCGGGCATGGCGGCGTGCAAGGTGAGCGCGGACGCGGCCAGGGACGTGCCCGGCTCCACCATGGTCGTCGCGATGGCCCGCAACGGCACGGACTTCGGCGTCCAGGTCTCCGGGCTGGGTGACCGCTGGTTCACCGGCCCGGCGGGCGTGCCGGACGGTCTCTACCTCGGCGCGTACGGCCCCGCGGACGCCAACCCCGACATCGGCGACTCCACGATCACCGAGACGGCGGGGCTGGGGGGCTTCGCGATGGCCGCGGCCCCGGCGATCGTCAGGTTCGTCGGCGGCGACGTGTCCGACGCGATGGCGGCGACCCGGTCCATGTACGAGATCACCCTCGCCGAGCATCCCGCCTACCAGATTCCGGCCCTCGACTTCCGGGGCACACCGGTCGGCGTCGACGTCACGCTGGTCGCCAGGACGGGCCTGCTGCCCACCGTGAACACCGGTATCGCGGGCCGGGTCGCGGGCACGGGACAGGTCGGCGCGGGTCTGGTGAGCCCACCCGCCTCGGCCTTCACCGCCGCCCTGACGGCGCTGGCCGAGGCGGCCGATCCCGGCGGCGGATCGGTTAAGTAACCGTTTTCCGGGAAACCGCGGCCCGAAATTCATGATCGAATCATGGTGGACGCGGCGGCATATCACGGCTCGGCATCGGCTCTCGAGCAGCAGGTCAGCGGCACGGGGAGCGGCACAACCGGCATTTAGTGCGATACTCACCCCGCCGCACCAACTTCCATTACCTAATGTGATCCCGATATCGTGTCCAACCTTAGAAATAAGGTTGATCGTGGGGGGGGACGGGGTACGATGACCGATCGCTTGCTCGGTAAGGCCCCGATGGGACCGGAGCACGAGAGCGTCGGCGCGACCACGCCGACGGTGCAGGGCAGGCTGGTGGGCCGGCGATACCGCCTGATGTCACCGGTCGGCCGGGGCGGCATGGGCATGGTGTGGCACGCGCACGACGTCCTGCTCGACCGGGACGTCGCGGTCAAGGAGCTGATCCTTCCCTACGGGCTGGACCACGCGGGCAAGCAGGTGGCACACCGTCGCATGCTGCGCGAGGCCCGCTCGGCGGCGCGGCTCAGCCACCCCGGGATCGTCACCGTCCACGACGTCGTCGAGGAGGACGGCCGTCCCTGGATCGTGATGGAGCTGGTCCGCGCCTGGTCCCTGGAGCAGGCCGTACGGCGGAGCGGGCCACTGCCCGTCGCGCAGGCCGCCGAGATCGGCGTCCGGGTGCTCGACGCGCTCCGCCACGCCCACGCCGCCGGGGTCCTGCACCGCGACGTCAAACCCGGCAACGTGCTGCTCACCTCCGACCGGGTGGTGCTCACCGACTTCGGCATCGCCGCGATAGAGGGTGACGTCGCGATCACCCAGACCGGCCCGCTGATGGGTTCTCCCGCCTACATCCCGCCGGAGCGGCTGTCCGGCCGGCCGATCACATACGCCGCCGACCTGTGGTCCTTCGGCGCCACGCTGTACGCGGCCGTCGAGGGCCGCCCTCCCTACGAGGGCCCCGACGCGGTGGCCGTGCTGGGCGCGATCCTCACCCAGGAGCCCATCCGGCCGCAGCGGGCCGGGGCGCTGGTCGCCGTCATCGAGGGCCTGCTCCGCAAGGACCCCGCCGACCGGATGACCGCCGCCCAGGCGTCGGACCTGCTGGACCGGGTGCTGCGCAGCCACGGTTCCACTCCCCCGGACCGCGGGGCCGACCCGCCGCTCTCCCCGGCGGCGTTCCCCGGCGGCTCCACGCCGATGCACCTCATGCCGCCGCTGGACCCAGCCTCCGGGCCGATGCCCTCGCGGATCATCGAAACCCCTTCCGGTCCGGTACGGGTGCCCTACGACGCGCCGGGCGGTTACGCGACCCCGCGCGACGCGCTGTCCGGCCCCTCCGGGGCGCACCGCACCGGCCTGCCCTCCATCCCGGGACGGCCCCCGGCCGAGGCCGTCGATCCGCCGGGCACGCCGGACGGCTTCCCCACCGGCAACCAGCGCGGTTACGAGGCACTGCGCAGTCCGTCGGCCGACCTCGGACGTCCCTCGACACCCGATCCGCTGACCGGTTCCACCGGCGAGGCCCAGAGCGTTCCACCGCAGGGCTCCTCCGGAGCCGCGCGGTGGCCCGCCGCGTCCGCGGACGGCCCGGCCACCCGCGATGCCACGCAGGACCCCCGGTCCGCGACGGCGCCCAGCCGGCTGGAGGGGCGCAGGAGTTCCCGCCGGCGGGCGAGGGGCGGCGGCACCTGGATGCGCAAGGGCCGGCCGACCCCGCTCCTGCTGCTGCTGGCCGGCGGAGCCGTGGTGCTGGCCGTGCTGGCCGCGCTGCTCATCCTGCTCCCCGGCGGCGGCCCGGACACGGCGGGGTCCCCGGACCCGTCTCCGGCGATCCCCACGGCCGCCACACTGGCCGATCAGGCGCCGCAGACACCCGGTGAGGTCCCGGAGGGGTTCAGGACGCTGAGCGGGGCAGGCGTCTCCGGCGCGGTGGCCAAGGGCTGGGCGGTGAAGACGGAGAAAGACGGGCCGGTCACCTTCGCGGGCCCGAAGGACGGCGGGCGGAGCATCGTCGTCACCAAGGTCCCGGTCGCCGATCCGGTGACCGCGCTCAGCCGGGCGAGCAAGAAGGGACTGGACGAATACATCGAGGTCGGGGTGGCGCCGGTCCGGTACGGCAGGTGGAAGGCCGCCGACTGGGAGTACACCTACGTCCGGCCCGGGAGCGTCGTCCCCATGCACGGGCTGACCCGCTACGTCGCGCTCGACGGCCAGAGCGCCTACCAGATCACGTTCGCGATGCAGGACCTGGACTGGGAGAAGAGCAACCCGCTCCGGCAGACCTTCCTCGACACCTTCACCCAGGTCGGCTGAGCTCCGGCGACCGCCTCCAGGGGAACGCCATGAGTGATGACAGACTTCACTCGTGACCAAAACCCCCACAGATGTTGATATTTCCCCTATAGGTAAGGGGGAGGTGGCCGCCGTTCAGCGGCGGACACTCGCCGTCCTGTCCCTCGCCCAGATCACCAGCGGGGCCGGGGTCGCCGTGGGACTCGCCCTCGGTTCGCTGGTGGTCGGCAAGCTCTCCGGCTCTGTGGCGATCAGCGGACTGGCCGGAACCGCGAGCGTGCTCGGCGCCGCGCTGCTGGCGCTGCCCACCGCCAGGGCCTCCGGCCGGGGCGGGCGCCGGAGGGGGCTGACCCTGGCCTACGGCTCGGCCCTGCTCGGCTGTCTGACCGTGGTGATCGCCATCACGGTGGGCTCATGGCCGCTGCTCCTCGCCGGACTGGTGCTCTTCGGCGGCGCGAGCGCCGGAAACCTGGCCTCCCGTTACTCGGCGACCGACCTGTCCGCCCCGGGGCATTCGGCACGGCACCTGTCATGGGTGGTGTGGGCCGTCACGATCGGCTCGGTCGCCGGTCCGAACCTCGTGGAGCCGGCCGACCATCTCGCCCGCCGGGCCGGCCTCGCCCCGGACGTCGGCCCGTTCGTGTTCTCCCTACTGGCCTTCGCGATCGCACTGGGCATCATCGCGGCCGGGCTACGCCCCGACCCGCTGCTGCTGGCCCGCTCGGTCGCACCCGCCACGTCCGCGGCCTCCATGACACCGGCGGCACGGACCAGGGGCACACTGCGCACCGCCTGGCAGGTCCTGCGCGCGACACCGGCCGCGTCGCAGGCGCTGGTCGCGATCGCGGTCAGCCACACCGCGATGGTGTCGGTCATGTCCATGACGCCGATCCACCTCAACCACAACGGCGCCACCTATTCGGTCATCGGCATCGTGATCAGCATGCACATCGCGGGCATGTACGCCCTCTCACCGGTGGTCGGCTGGCTGGCCGACCGGATCGGCCGGATCCGGATGCTGGTGCTCGGCATGGCCCTGCTGCTCGCGGCCGCCGTCCTCGCCGGTACGGCGGGGCCGCACGGTGTCGTGCAGGTGTCGGTCGCCCTGGCCCTGCTGGGCGTCGGCTGGTCCTGCGGCCTGATCTCCGGCTCGGCGATGCTCAGCGAGGCCGTGTCGCTGGAGCACCGCCCCGCCGTACAGGGCCTGTCGGACCTCCTGATGAACGCCTGCGGCGCGACCGGCACGGTGGTGGCGGGAGCGATCGTGAGCACCCTGTCCTACGGCGCGCTCGGCACGGTGGTGGCCGTCATGGTGACGATCACCGGCGCGTGGCTGACGCTGAGACGCCCCTGAGCGCCCGCATCGATCACCACCACCGGCCGCCGTGCCCGAGCCAGCATCAGCGCCCCGCTCAACCCCGCAGCGCCACCGCCGAACACCACCACGTCATAGCCGTCCCTCAGCTGATCGGTCACCATGACCACCTCCACGACAAATACGCGAGCCCATCAGCCATTTGCGCAAACTCCTTTGCCGACATGGCAAACTGATGACATGGACAACAACCTCGGCCAAGCGCTCACCGCGGTCGGACCCCGGCTACGCGCGCTGCGCCGGCAGCGCGAAACCACACTGGCCGACCTGTCGGCGACGACCGGCATCTCGGTGAGCACCCTGTCCCGGCTGGAATCCGGCACCCGCCGGCCGACCCTCGAACTACTGCTCCCTCTGGCCAGAGCCCACGGCGTCACGCTCGACGAACTCGTCGACGCCCCACCCACCGGAGACCCGCGCATCCACCTGCGCCCGGTCACCCACCACGGCATGACCATGCTGCCCCTGACCCGCCGCGCCGGCGGCATCCAGGCATACAAGCTCGTGATCCCGGCCGGCAGCCACCGAAGGGAACCCGATCCACAGACCCACGAGGGCTACGAATGGCTCTATGTCCTCAATGGACGGCTGCGGCTCGTCCTCGGTGAACACGATCTGGCGCTCTCACCCGGCGAAGCCGCCGAGTTCGACACCCGCGTACCGCACTGGTTCGGCGCCACCGACGCCGAACCGGTCGAGTTCCTCAGCCTGTTCGGCAAGCAGGGCGAACGCGCACACCTCCGCGCCCGCCCCAAGACAGAACACCCACCCCGGCAACCCGACTAGTTGTACCCGGCCAGGAGGTTGGTAGCAGTGGGCGCGTCTGGTTGACGTAGGGATGTCGCTGGACGGGTTCGTGGCGAGACCGAACCACGCGATGGACTGGATGACCGGGATCTCGTTCCGCCCCGGCCTTGTCGAGGAGTACGCCGAGACGACCGGCGCCGTGCTGGGAGGTCGGGATGGCTTCGATGCCTACCCCGACGTCAGCGGTATCTACGGCGGCGCGTGGCAGGGGCCGGTGTCCGTCCTCACGCACCATCCCGAAGACGCGCAGCCCGCCGGGGGGCGCCCCCGTCCGACTCGAGCTGCTCAACGGCGATGACCCCTCGGCCGCAGTGAACGTGCGGTACCACCCGGTCGCGACCAGGTCGGTCAGAGCACATGGTCGGTCTGGAGACCCGGTCGTCGCGTCCGCACACGATGCCGACCCGCACCAGCGACGAGGTTGAGCAGAAGGTGCTCGCGGCCCTCCCCGAGGGGAAGCCACCACACCCGTGAGCCCGGGTCAGCGGTCCCCGGGGGTGACGAGTCCCGCCTCGTAGGCGGCGATGACGGCTTGAGCCCGGTCACGGGCGCCGATCTTGGCGAACAGGCTGGTCACGTGGTTCTTCACGGTGGAGGCGGCCAGGTGCAGGGTCGTGGAGATCTCGGCGTTGGACCGGCCGCGGGCGATGAGCGCCAGCACCTCCCGCTCGCGGTCGGTGAGCTCGGAGAGCGCCGTCGGAGCGATCGCGTGCCGGGGCCGGGATGCCTGGACGAACGTGCCGATCAGCCGGGTCAGCAGCCGGGGCGCGACCGCCGACTCACCCCGGTGCACCACCCGCACGCCCTCCACCAGTTCCTCCGGGGAGATGTCCTTGGGCAGGAAGCCCGACGCCCCGGCCCGCAGCGCGTCGACGACGTACTCGTCCAGGTCGAAGGTGCTCAACGCGAGCACCCGCACCTCGGGCAGCTCGGCGGTGATCGCGCCGGTGGCGGTGACGCCATCGGCCCGCGGCATGTGCAGGTCCATCAGGACCACGTCCGGCAACAGTTCGCGAGTGCGGCGCAGCGCCTGCTCGCCGTCCTCCGCCTCACCCACCACGGCCATGTCGTCCTGGGCGTCCAGGATCATCCGGAAGCCCGCACGGACGAGTGCGTGGTCGTCCACGACCAGGACCTCGATCACGTCTTCCCCTCTCGTACGGCGGGCGCGGGCGGCACGGCGGACGCGGGAACGCGGGCGCGGACCTCGAAGCCCCCTTCGGGGCGCGGCCCGGCCCGCAGCCACCCGCCGCAGGCGGCCACCCGCTCGGCCATGCCGTCCAGGCCGAACCCGCCCTCCATGACGCCCACGCCCGGCCCGTCGGCGACGCCCGCGCCGGAGCCGTCGTCGAACACCTCGACCTCCACCGTCCCGGGCCGTAGGTGATCCGGACGCTGACCCGCGCGCCGCCCGCGTGCTTGCGGATGTTGGTCAGCGCCTCCTGGACGATCCGGTAGATGGTGTGGTCCACCGAGGCGCTCAGCTCGACCGGATCACCGGCGACCTCGAACTCGACCGGCAGGCCGGTCTCCCCCGCCCTGGCGACCAGCGCGGGCAGCGCGGCCGTGCCGTACCCGGCGGACTCCGTGCCGGGGGCGTCGTCGGCGCGCAGCACGTGCAGCAACTGCCGCATCTCCGCCATGGCCTCACGCCCGGCTCGCTCCGCGGTGAGCAAGGTGGTCTGGGCCTGTCCGGGATGGCGGGTCATGGTCGTGCGGGCCGCGCCGACCAGCACATTCATCGTGGTGATGTGGTGGGCCACCACATCGTGCAGCTCCCGGGCGATCCGGCGGCGCTCGGCCCGCACGGCCGCCTCGGCGAGCTCGGCCCTCGCCCGGTCCGCCAGCTCCCGGCGGAACCGCAGCAGCTGGCCGAGCCCGACGACGACCAGCGCCCCGAGCGCCCCCGTCATCGACGGTCTCTCCCCCCGGACGAGGTAGAGCACCTGGACGGTGACGGAGCCGGACAGGTCCACCACCGCGGCCGCGATCCAGGCACGCCGCGGCGCGCCGTACCGGCCCGCGGAGTACAGCGCGCACGTCGCCGCCCCGCCGACCCAGGCGGTCCCGCCGATCACGACGGTCACCAGATGGCAGGCCACCGCGAGCGTCAGGACGGCGAACGGCCGGTCACGGCGCCAGAGCAGGGCGGCCGAGGCAGCGGTGTCGAGCAGCAGCACCACGGGCAGGGGCACCCGCACACCCATGGAGAAAGCGAGTATCGCCTGAAGCACCCAGACGAGCAGCGCCAGCAGGAGGTCGGCGACGCGTGGCCGGCGGAACGCCCGCCACGCCACCCGCAGACCCCTCATGATCAAAGAGTAGGCCATGCCGGCGTAACTCGTCCGTTGCCTCCGAGCCGGATCAGACGGACCCGGGCCGGCCGATCCGGCGCGAGCCCGGCCGGCGCCGGCTCACTTGGCGTCGGCGTAGCACCGCACCGCGAGGGCCTGCATCGGGAACCGCACCGGGGTCGGGCCGAACAGCAGCCCCGTCGCCTCCTCGGCCGCCCGGTCGACCGCCGCGACGACCTCCTCGGCCAGCTCCGCCGGACAGTGCACCATCACCTCGTCGTGCTGGAAGAACACCAGCCTGGCCGGGGCGGGCAGCAGTCCGCGCAGCACGGCCATGAGCGCCAGTGCCCACTCCGCCGCGGTGGCCTGCACCACGAAGTTGCGGGTGAACCGGCCCCGGTCACGGGCCGCCCGGCTCCCCTCGGGGCCGGAGACCAGCTCACGCCAGCGGGCCGAGGGCGGCGGGCAGGTGCGGCCGAGCCAGGAGCGGACCAGGCGGCCCTCCTCCCCGCTCCGCGCGGCGTCCTCCACGAACTGGTAGGCCCTGGGGAAGCGCTGCCGCATCACCGCCAGCAGCTTGGGCGCGTCCCCGCTGGTCCCGCCGTACATCGCCGACAACATGGCGAGCTTGGCGTTGTCACGCTCGCCGCCGAACGGCTGGGCCAACGCCTGGTAGAGGTCGGTCTGCCCGGCCGCCCTGGCCAGGCCGCCGTCCCCGGCCATCGCGGCCAGGACCCGGGGCTCGAGCTGGGCCGCGTCGGCGACGACCAGCGTCCAGCCCTCGTCGGCCACCACGACCTTGCGCATCACCTTGGGGATCTGCAGCGCGCCGCCGCCACTCGTGGCCCACCGGCCCGACACCACGCCGCCCACCACGTATTCGGGCCGGAAGCGGTGGTCGCGGACCCACTGGTCGGCCCAGACCCAGCCGTGGAAGCTGTAGATCCTGGCCAGCTCCTTGTAGGCCAGCAGGGGCGCGACACCGGGATGGTCGATCTTCTTGATCTCATGGGCCCGGGTGGAGGCGACCGGCAGGCCCACCGACTTGAACGCCCTGACGATCTGCTGCGGGGAGTCGGGGTTGAACGGCGTGCCGAAGGCCGCCGCCACCTGGTCGGCCAGAGCCTGGAGCTTGGCCGGCCGCATGCCGTGCACCGGGCGCGGGCCGAGCAGGCCGGTCAGGAGGGTGTCGTGCACGTCCTCCCGCCAGGGCATGCCCTCGTGGCCCATCTCCGCCGCGATGAGCGCCCCCGCGGACTCGGCGGCGACCAGCAGCCGGAAGCGTCCCGGATCCTCGACGGACTCGATCCGCCTGAGCTGGTCGGCGTGGACCTCGGCGACCAGGTCGGCGTCGGGCGGGGGCGGCTCCTCCTCGAACAGGGTGGCCTGCCGCGCCCGCGGCCCGTGGTGGTCCTCCGGCACCGGGAGGCCGTGCAGCCGCGCGTGGGCGGCCCGGGCCGAATGGGGCTCGCCGTAACGCCCCTCGTATCCCAGCAGCAGGCCCTCGGTCAGCGTCAGGTCGTGGCAGCGCGTCAGCCGCACGCCGGAGGCGAGCAGCGCGGGATAGACCTCTCTCGTGTCGGCCCAGACCCAGCGCGGCCGGCCGGCCTCCAGCTCCCGCACGGCTCCCGCCAGCTCGGCGACGGCCCGTGCGGCCTGCCCGTCCGGCCGCAGGACACCTCCACCGCCGGGACCTGCGGCGACTGCCACGTTCATACGCCCAGCCTGCCATGGAGGACCGACATTTCCGATCAGAGGAGCGAGATCACGACCTCGTCCTCGAGCGGGGGTTCGATCTCCTGCGACAGGCAGCCGGTGGCCGCGAAGCACCGGATCTTCAACGCCTGCGGCGTCACGGACACATGCAGGAAGCTCTTGAAGAACGGCGGGGTGTCCCAGTCGGACAGCTCCGACAGGTAACGGTGGAAGACCCTGCCCACGGGCAGCCGGAACGGCATCGGCCAGCCGCCGAGAATACGCGCCGCCCAGCGCATCCGCCGGGTGATGCGGGCGGGCGGGACATCCCGGACCGGGGTGTTGCCGATCTGCCTGGACATCAGCGTCGCGCTCTCCGCCGGCGTCAGGTAGAGCCAGCGCATGCGCAGCCGCTCGCTGTAGAGCTTGCTGTAGAACGACAGCGAGTCGCCGCGGAGCGGGTAACACCTGTAGTCGTCCTCGTGCACGCCGCCGACCGTGACCCTGGGGGTGGTGTGGGTGGCGTGCATGAAGGCCCCGGAGCCGCCCGCCACGATGTACTGGATCGTCCGGTCACCGGCCCTGATCGGGAAGCGCTGGTAGTTGTGCACGTCGCCGCCTATCGCCGCGACGTAGTTGTGCGCGGGATCGGCGACGATGTCGTCGACCGTCCCGCCCCCCTCCAGCTTGGACGGCTTGTACTCGTTACGGGTGTAGATGGGCTTGCCGGTGATCAGCACCTTGGGCCGGGGATCGCGCGAGACCTCGCGCAGCCACTGCGCCTGCTCCCGGTCCAGCGTGCTGTGGATCCCGGTGTCCACTCCCACGATGAGCAGTCCGGGGGTCTCCATCGCCCAGTACGGCGCGGGCTGCACGGCCTGCTGCTCGGGCAGTGGCCGGTGCTCGCGCGCCCTGGCCAGCCGGGCCTCGTCGATCCTCTCCGGCTTGCGCCAGAGCAGCCCTCGCAGCCCGGCGGGCGACAGCGTGAACCCCTGCCGCTCGGCCTTGAGGGCGGGGGCGTCGCAGAAGACGCGCATGAAACCGCCGAGCCCGTCGTACCAGTCGTGGTTGCCCGGGACCGCGTAGATCGGCGCCCGGTAGTCCTGGTAGGGACGGAAGAACTTGTCGTCGTACTCGTTCCCGGACCCGGTGGGGTAGATCACGTCACTGGCGATGACGGCGAAATCGGTGTCCGCGCCGATTTTGAGCAGGCCGGGGACCACGGCGTACTGCGAGGCGTCGCCCTCCCCCGTGTCACCGAGGACGAGGAAGGAGAACTCCGGCCCGACGTCCATCGGGATCCGGAAGGAGGGGTCGACGCCCCGCTCTCGCTGGGACGCCACCCAGCGCGCCCGGACCTGCCCCGAGGGGTCGCCGAACAGGCCGGCGAGGACCTCGTTCCTCGACCTCCAGATGGTGCGAGGGCTGAGCCAGGTGAAGGATTTCCCGTTGGGCCGCAGATCCTTGAAGGTGCCGATCTCGGTGCAGGCCCAGCCCGCTCCCTCCTCCGAGACCCGGGAGGAGACCTCACGCCCGCGCTCCGCAGCCCGCCCGACATCAGTCATGACCATATTTTGGCGTTGATCTTACGGAACCGCACCCATTCCCGGCGCCCGCACCCGGCGGCGCTCTGGGAGCCCTCGGAAGCCGGTGGAAACGGTCAGAGACGGCCCAGCCGGAAGTCGTCGAAGTGCGCCGCGGTGGATCTCCGGTTTCCCGAGGTCTGGCGCGCCATGAGTCCCACCGCGCCCGCCTTGAGCGGTGACTCGTCGTCGACCACCGTGGCGACCCGTTCGTCGTTCACCCAGAACGTCAGCAGGACCCGCCGCGGCTCCTGCAGGCAGACCGCGCGCAGCGTGACGAGCTTGTCGGCGCGGTATCTGGGGATCCGTTCAGCGAGCGTCAAATCGCGCGCGTCGCCCTTGATCCTCTTGGCAATCGAGGCGCGGCCGTCTCGGCGGATGTGGAATTCGTAGCCATCGTCGGCGTTCTGATCGCGGCGGCCGTGGCAGTAAAGACCCGCCTGGCCATCCGGTTCGCCGTCCGGCATGCGCATCTTGACGCTCAGCGAGGTCGCCTTCGGCGGCAGGACGTTGATCGGCGCATTCGCGAAATGCTCAAGGTTGTCGCCGTGAGTGGTGAGGCTGTAGTAGCCCGGATATTGGCCGTAGGAAAAGTCGTCCCGCGGCCAGCCCTTGTTCTGAGAGAAGTCGTCGGCGAACACCAGCTCCGCCTCATCAGGAGGGCTCTCCTCGAACCAGAGGCGCACTCCCCCCCCGCGGCCAGGGCCAAAGCCAGAACCGCTCCACCGATGGCGAGCCATCTGGGCGGCGACTTGCGGGCCGGCGCGCGGCGGCGACCCCCCGAAGAGGCCTTCGGCCTGCGTCCGCCGGGGTGCTCTCCCGCGGGCGGGTCGGGGTTGGGCCGTCCCGGTGCCGGCGCGGAGTCGAGGAGGGTCAGCCGGAGGGTCCCGGCGATCTTCTCGTTGTCCACGTCGCTCCGGCCGACCAGGTGGTCCAGGAGCTGCTGGGCCGTCGGCCGTCGAGCGGGGTCCTTGTGCAGTGCCGCCTCGACTGCCTCGCGCAGGCCGGGATCGAGGCCGTTGAGCATCGGGGGCTCGTGCACGACCTTGTAGAGCACCTCGGTGAGCGTCTTGCCGCCGAACGGGGCGCGGCCGGTGGCGGCGAACGCCACCACGCAGCCCCAGGAGAAGACGTCGAACGCCTGGGTCACCGGCTCACCACGGAGCGCCTCGGGGGCCATGTAGTCGGGGGTGCCGACGATCCGGCCGGTGGCGGTCCGCTCGAAGAGGGTGTCGAGCGCGCGAGCGATGCCGAAGTCGATGACGCGCGGCCCGAGCGGGGACAGCAGTACGTTGGCGGGCTTGAGGTCGCGATGGACGACTCCGGCACCGTGGATCGCGGTGAGGGCGGTGGCCACCCCGACGGCCAGCGCCTCCAGATTCGAGCCCGTCAGCGGGGCGGCTTCCGCCAGCGTGGGGCCGGGAACGAACTCGGTGACCACGTAGAGGGGATCGCCGGTCAAGTCGGCGTCCAGCACCGGCGCCGTGCAGAACCGACGCACGCGCTGGGCGGCCGTCACCTCGTCCCGGAATCGTTCGGCGAAGATCGGATCACCGGCCAGCTCCGTGTTGATCACCTTGACCGCGACCCTCGTCCCGGCCGGATCCTCAGCGAGGTAGACGGTGCCCATCCCACCCCGGCCCAGCCGTTCGATGACCCGGTAGGGCCCTAACGACGCTGGATGACCGCTCGAATCCTGCTGTTTCATTCCCCCATGCCCTCTTCGCTCCCGTAAAGATTGATCATCGTAGCGGGAGGCGTTCGGGAACAGGGCTCGATCTGCACGAACCTGCCAGGAGACCGTCGCGGGCGGCCCGGACGCCGCGGGCGATCACCCGCGGCGGGCGGCCCGCCACGTGGCACTACTGGCTCTGAGCCATCAGCACGCCGGGGTTGAGGATGCCCTCCGGGTCGAGTCTGTCCTTGACCCCGCGCAGGATCTCCACGCCCAGGTCGCCGATCTCGGTGGCGTAGGCCTCCCGATGGTCGCGGCCGACGCCGTGGTGGTGTGAGATCGTGCCTCCGGCCGCGACGATCGCCTCGCTGACCGACCGCTTGGCCTCCTCCCACTGGACGAGGGGATCTCCGCTCTGGGCCGTGACGACCGTGAAGTAGAGCGAGGCGCCCGTGCCGTACACGTGGGAGACGTGGCACATCACCAGCGGCGAGCCGAGCGAGGCGTGCAGCGAGAGCCGTACGGCGTCGTAGAGCCGGGGGAGGTTGGACCAGAACCCCGCCGTCTCCAGCGTCTCCACCGTGGCTCCGGCGGCGAGCAGGGAGTCGCGCAGATAGGGCGCCGAGTAGCGGCCGTGCGCCCAGGAGTCCCCCGGCCCGGGACCGAGAGGGACACCGCCGAGCCCGGCCAGCACCGCCGCGGCGCCCTCCCGCCGCGAGCGCACCTCCTCGGGCAGGCCCTCGTAGCCCGCGATGACCAGGCAGCCCGCGTCGGCCGCCAGGCCGCCGAGCTCGCCCGGCCGGGCCAGGCCGATCATCGTCTCGGTCTCGTCGGAGAGCCGGAGCACGGTGGGCACGGGACCGTCCTGAGCGAGCCGCCGCAGTGCGGCCGAACCCGCCGCGAACGACGCGAACCGCCAGCCCTCGTAGATCCGCTCGGCGGGGGCGCGCCGCACGCGGAGCCGTAGAGAGGTGATCACGCCGAAGGCGCCTTCGGAGCCGAGGATCACCTGGCGAAGGTCGGGACCCGCGGCGGACTTGGGCGCACGGCCCAGGTCGAGGGTGCCTCGGGGGGTGGCCACGGTCAGCCCGACGACCATGTCGTCGAAGCGGCCGTATCCCGCCGAGGCCTGGCCGCTGGAGCGGGCCGCCGCGAAGCCGCCCAGCGTGGCGTACTCGAACGACTGGGGGAAGTGCCCCAGGGTGAGCCCGTGCCCGGCGAGGAGCCGCTCGGCCTGCGGCGCGCGCAGCCCCGGCTCGATCTCCACCACCATCGACTCGGCGTCCACCGAGACCAGCCGGTTCAGCCGGGCCAGGTCGAGGGCGACGACCCCGGCGAAGCCACGCCGGGCGGCCACCAGGCCGCCGACCACCGAGGTGCCCCCGCCGAACGGGACCACCGCGACCCGGTGCGCGGCACAGACCCGCAGCAGGTCCAGCACCTCGGCGTGCGAGCCGGGCAGCACCACGGCGTCCGGGGCGTCGGAGCCGTCTCCCGCGCGCATGCGCATCAGGTCGGGGGTGGACTTGCCCCGGGTGTGCCGGATGCGCGCGTCGTCGTCGGAGCGGACGTGGTCGGCGCCGACGATGCCGCGCAGCTCGGTCAGGACCAGCGGGGAGAGCGCCACCACGGGCAGCCGCACCTCGCCGAAGCTCACCGCCGGGGTCTCCGGCGCCTGCACGCCCAGCATGTCCCGTAGCAGCCCGCGGATCGGTCCGGGCAGTTCGGAGGCCTTGGCGGGATCGCCCCAGCCGGACCAGAGCATGGGTTCGGCGGCGTTTGTCGGAATTTCCACCTCTACACTGTGACAGATGACGTCCATCCGTCACAATACGACCATGGGAAACGGCGACCCGGTCCTCGACGCCGCCCGCGAGATGGTGCTCGCGGTCGGGGTGCGGCGGACCACGCTCACCGACGTGGCGCGCCGGGCCGGGCTCTCCCGGATGACGATCTACCGCCGCTGGCCCGACGTGCGCGGCCTCGTCGCCGATCTGATGACCCGCGAATGGGTGCTCGTCGCGAGCCGGTTCGCCACCGAGGACCCGGTCACCGCGGCGGTCGGGGTGGTGCGGGAGCTGCGCGACCATCCGCTCTGGCGCAAGATCGTCGAAGTGGATCCCGAGCTACTCCTGCCGTACCTGCTTCAGCGCAGGGGCTCCAGCCACGAGGCCATGCTCACGCTCGTCGAGTCGGCGATCGCGCGAGGTCAGACCCTGGGCACCGTACGGCCCGGCGACCCCGGGACGCTGGCCAGGGCCGTGCTGCTGACCGCCCAGTCCTTCCTGCTGTCCGGCCCGACCATGCTCGGCCCCCTCACCCAGGACGACCTGGACGCCGAGCTCGCCACGCTCCTGGAGAGGTACCTGCGCCCGTGAACTCCTCCCTCAACGCCGCCCGCCGCTCGCGCGAACTCGCCGAGGCCGGGGACCTCGTGGTGGACGTGCTGGTGGTCGGGCTGGGCGCCACCGGCGCCGGAGCGGCGCTCGACGCCGCCTCCCGGGGCCTGTCCGTGGCCGCGATCGACGCCCACGACCTGGCCTTCGGCACCTCCAGGTGGAGTTCCAAGATGATCCACGGCGGGCTCCGCTACCTGGCCAAGGGCCAGGTGAAGGTGGCGCACGAGAGCGCGGTGGAGCGCGGCGTCCTGCTCCGCCACACCGCCCCGCACCTGGTGCGGGCCGCGCCGTACCTGCTGCCGCTGACCCCGGCGGTGTCCAGGGCCCAGGCGGCCACGGTGATGACCGGCTACCGGCTGGGCGACGGGCTGCGGGCGGCGGCGCGCACGCCCCGCCGGCTGCTCCCCGGCCCCTCCCGGATCTCCACCGGACGGGCCCTCGCCCTCGCCGCGCCGCTGAGCCCGGACGGGCTGCGCGGTGCGCTGCTGTCCTGGGACGGGCGGCTGGTCGACGACGCGCGGCTGGTGGTCGCGCTGGCCAGGACGGCCGCGTCCTGGGGGGCGAGGATCCTGACCCGATGCCGGGCGCTGGAGCTGGCCGGGGATGGGGCACGGGTCCGCGACGAGCTCACCGGGGACGTCTTCACCCTCCGGGCCAGGGCGGTGGTCAACGCCGCCGGGGTCTGGGCCGCCCAGCTCGACCCGGACATCCGGATGCGTCCCTCGCGGGGCACCCACCTGGTGCTCCGGCCGAAGACCCTGCCCGGCCTGCGTGCCGGGCTGCACGTGCCGATCCCGGGCGAGAGCAACCGGTTCGCGCTGGTGCTCCCCCAGATCGACGGCCGGATCTACGTGGGACTCACCGACGAGCCGGTGAAGGGGCCGATCCCCGACGTCCCGGAGGCGCCCGAGGAGGACGTGACGTTCCTGCTCGGCGTGCTCAACTCGGTCCTGGACGTGGCGGTCAGGCGGGAGGAGGTGGCCGGGGCCTACGCCGGACTGCGCCCGTTGCTCGCCGCCGAGGGGCGCACCGCCGACCTGTCCAGAAGGCACGCGCTGCTGACCTCCGCGGACGAGGTCGTCACGATCGTGGGCGGCAAGCTGACCACCTACCGGCGGATGGCCCAGGACGCGGTCGACCGGGCGGTGCGGCTGCGGGGCCTGGACGCGGGCGAGAGCCGTACGGCGCGGCTGCCCCTGGTCGGATTCACCCCCGGGGGCGCCGGGACGCCGGGACGGCTGGAGGAGCGCTACGGGAGCGAGGCGGGGCCCCTGCGGGCGCTCATGGCGGAGGATCCCGCGCTGGCCGAGCCGCTGCCGACCGGGGTCACCGGGGCCGAGCTCGTCTGGGCGGTCCGGCACGAGGGTGCGCTGGACGTCGGGGACCTGCTCGACCGCCGGACCCGCATCGGCCTGGTCCCCGCGGACCGGACGGCCGCCCTGCCCGCGGCGCGGGCCGCCCTGGAATATTGACAGGCATTGTTTTTCGCGCAGCTATTGACAACAGGGCATTGACACCAGTTGACACCACCCTCTTGACGCAGGGCCCTCGGAGGCCCTATGGCCTCATCCGTGCCGGGCGTCCCCGACACCCCCCGCGCCACACCTTCAAGACCGTTAGGTTAGTCTAACCTAAGTCTCAAAGGGAGGGGTGCGCGTGACCAGGAGGAGCGTTCCGGATCGGGCGGCCAAGGGGTGCACGCACCCCCGGGAATGCCACACGGGCGCCCTGCCGGTTCTCGCCAGCGCGACCGTGGGGGCACGGTTCTGGCTGCTCATCGAGCACTCCGGCCCCTGGGCATCCCATCTGGAGGACTGCTTCCTCCCGGAGGACGTACACACTCTTATCAAACGGGCCACGAGCCTCGGCATCCGGCCCCAACTCATCCGCCGCCCCGGGCGGCGGAGCCACCGGAGCACCGGCATTCACGTCATGGTCGCCGACTCCACGGCCGCCGAACCATGGCTCGCCGAGGGCGTCATCGCAGGTCCGGACGATCTTGACATGGATGCCTTGGCGGCCGGAGTGGTCCCGGAGTCCTGCATACTTGTGAGTGAGCCGGTATTTCTGGTCTGCACGCATGCCAAGCGCAACGCGTGCTGCGCCCGCATTGGACTACCCCTCGCTCGTGCTCTGGCGGAAATATTGCCAGACAGAATATGGGAAACATCACATGTCGGCGGCGATCGCTACGCCGCCAACCTCGTGTGCTTGCCACACGGGCTTTACTACGGCAGCATGTCTCAGGCTGCTGCGATCGCGGCAGCCGACGCGTACCGGTCCGGCGAGGTGATCCTCGACCGTTTCCGGGGACGCGCGGGCATCCCTGAGCCATTGCAAGCCGCCGAGCATTTCGTCCGCTCCCATACGGGCGAGCTCTCGGTCGGCGGAGTGGCCGTGGAATCCTCCAGGTCGGACGGCGGCACAACCGAGGCGTTGGTGCGCGGTAGTGACGCTCGTTTTCGGGTAGTGGTTGAGCCCATGACGTTGACAACGCCATGCGGTACGGCTTGCGCCGACACGATCACTACCTATCGGCTGGTTTCGCTGGACAGGGTCACACCTGTGCGGTACGCCACGTCCGCCCTCACCTGACCTGAGGGAACATCACGGCCAATCCAGGCGTTGGAATCAGGGACGTCATAAACGTCCAATGCGGCACTAACCCGAAATACCCTCACTAAAAGGTGGTTTTCTCATGTCTCAGGTACGTCGGCAGACCGCCCGTCCTCGGCCCAGCTGGGGCTGGCAGGATGACGCCGCGTGCCGGGGTGAGGACCTCGTGCTCTTCTTCGGTCCCGACGGCGAGCGTCAGCCCGAGCGTGACATTCGCGAGCGTAAGGCCAAGGCCATCTGCGCCCAGTGCCCCGTACGCGCCGAGTGCCTTGACTACGCGCTGTCCCGCCCGGAGAAGTACGGCACCTGGGGCGGCCTGAACGAGGACGAGCGCGCTTCCGAGCGTCGCCGTCGCATGCGCCGCGCCGCCAGCGCCGGCATCAGCGCCGTCGCCTGAGCAGTACCTCCACCCGGCTTCCCCCTCGTGTGATCTCGCTGATTCCCCTGCGAGATCACACGTCGCTGTGTAGGGTCAGGATGTTTCAGGCGCCGAACGCGCCGAGAAACACCGGACGGTAGGACCATCGGCGGCGCCGGACCCGCATTTCCGGTCGGCCGCTTACAGTCCCTCTCACTCTAGGCCATCATCGCTCCCCCGTGGACGCTCAACCTCGCGGGGGAGTTTTCCGTACATCCCGCCGGCCGCATGACGGCAGCGGCTTGACCTGAGGTGCCGAGCAGTTGGGGCAGCTCCGGTCGACCCACGGCGCCGTGGTGACGAATCCCCGCCTGCGCCACACGACCGGACGCCCGTCGTCGGCGTGAAACGCCTCATAGACGTCCTCCCACACGTGCAGGCAGCGCAGGCACTGGAAGTCCCAGGCCTCGGTGACCGCGTCGATCTCTTTCATGAACTCTCTCCTCGCATGATGCTGTGCTGATCCGGACGGCGAGCCGTCGGACCTATATGCGAGAGATGCTCAGCAGTGTCAGCCGATCGGGCTGGGCCTGTGGCAGGGCGGGGAATCCTCCGGCGTCCGCCCTCCGGCCCGGCGCCCCGCTCGCCGGCGACGCCACGGCCGGGAGGCCGGGGATGGCGGCCCCCCTGTTCTGCGCGCGCGGATCACGCCTGCTCTGGCCGTGACGGACGAGGGACACGGCAGGCGGTCCGTCGGCAGGCTGCGCGTCGCCGACGACGACCTCGGCGAGCGACCCTCCCGACACCCCCACGACCTCCGGGTGCCAGCCCAGACAGAGCCCGAGGCAGACGAGGAGCGCGATCCACGGCGCCGCCCGGCGGCGCCGTGAGGATGCGCGTCCGCGCAGGCCGGCGATCACACCTGAAAGCTTACCTACTGAGAGTAGTTGAACCTATGCGACGAGTAATAACAATGGATCGCCCGGGAGCGTAACCATGGCCGAGCCGGTGAAGCGGAAGAGGGCGTGGCGGACCGGGACCGGCGCGCGGCCGCTCCCGCCCGCCGGGGCGGCGGGCGGGAGCGGGCAGGCACCCACTCCTACCGCATGCGGGAGACGCTTGCCCTCACCGTCCGTCCGGAGTCACCACGCCCCGGAGGTCACGGACGGCTCCGGCCGGACTTCCGCATCTCCTTGTGGATGACCTTCCACCGGTTCTGCAACTCCTTGCGGAGCCGCGCGTCACTCCTGGACGCCATCCAGGCGGCCTCACGCTGGAGCTTGTTCCAGCTCTCCAGCCGCCGTTCGGGCAGCGTGCCGTCCTCGATCGCGGCGATCACGGCGCAGCCGGGCTCGCTGTTGTGCACGCAGTCGGCGAAGCGGCACCGCCCGGCGAGGCCCTCGATGTCGGAGAAGACCATGTCCACGCCCTCACCCATGTCGTACAGGCCGACGCGGCGGATACCGGGCGTGTCGATGATGAGGCCACCACTCGCGAGCGGGATGAGCTCGCGGTGCACCGTGGTGTGGCGCCCCCGGCCATCGCCGGCCCTGACCTGCTGGGTCTCCATCACCGCCTCCCCCGCAAGGGCGTTGACCAGCGTGGATTTGCCCGCGCCCGAAGCACCGAGCACCACGGCGGTGCGCGTCCCCTCCAGGTAGCCGCGCACGATCTCGACCCCCTCACCCGTGACGGAGCAGACCGCGTGCACGTCCACTCCGGGGGCCGCCGTGGCGACCTCTCGCATCAGGAAGTCGAGGCCGTCGCCGATAAGGTCGGACTTGGTGACGAGCACCACCGGCCGGCCTCCGCTCTCCCAGGCCAGGGCGAGCAGCCGCTCGATCCGGCCCAGGTCGGCGGTGTCGGTCGCGTGCAGGGCGGGTTCGGCGACGAACACGACGTCGACGTTCGCCGCGAGCACCTGCCCCTGGGAGTCGCCGGACAGGCCGCCCCGGGAGACCCTGCCGACGCCACCGCGCACGAACGCGGTACGGCGGGGCAGGAGCGCCTCGAGCTCCAAGCGGCCCTCGGGCAGCCTCCGGAGTGCGGCCCAGTCCCCCACACAGGGCAGGGCGACGGGATCGGCGGCGGCGGACCGCCGTACGTGCGCGCTGTAGTGGACCTGCGAGTGGCCGTCGGCGGACAGCACCTCGGCGGCGCCGCGGTCCACGCGGGAGACCCGGGCCGGGATCAGCCCGTCGGGGAGCTCGGCGGCGAGAGAGTCGTTCCAGCCGAGCGAGGAGAGAATGGAAGAACCAGAGAACACTGGCGAAGACAACGTGGGTACACCCTTTGGAAGAGCCGGGCGCCCCTGCGCGAGATGGGCTAGGCGGGCACCCGGAGGTTGATGGATGGCAGGCTCACCAGAACGACCCGCATAAATCCTCACCTCCGGAGTTCGTGGCCACACGCCTTACGGCACGGCTTCGTGACAGAAGATTAGCGCAGACCCGCCCTTCGCGCGCAAGCCGTTAACGGCACACCGCCATGACATCGGCGGCCGGAAACCACCTCTCCGGAACATCACTTCGCCGAGGACGCGCTGGCCCGTCCGGTGCGGGGCGAGCTGTGCGTCGAGGCGATCCGTCTGGGACGGCTCGGCCGGCGGCCCCTTCAGCCCATCCCAGCCCGGAACACGAGATCCCGCCCGATCGAGATGATCGGACGGGATCTCGGCGCCTTCTCTCGGGCCATCTCGTCAACGGCCCTTGGTGCGGCAGGACGGATCCGCCGGCAGCGTCACGCGTGTTCCGAGGCCCTGCCGGATCAGGTCACAGGCCCGGAGCCGGGAAGTGCGAGGTCAACTCCGTGACCTCGCCGTGGACCCGGGTGATGACGTGCTTTGCCTCGTCCTCGTCCTTGGCGAGAGCGGTGACGACCTGGTCGATCCAGGCGCCGATCTGCCGCATCTCGGTCACCCCCATGCCCCGGCTCGTCACTCCGGCGGTGCCGATGCGGATGCCCGAGGGGTCGAACGGCTTACGCGTGTCGAAGGGCACGGTGTTGTAGTTGGTCTCCAGGCCGGCCCTGTCCAGTGCCTGGGCGGCGGGCTTGCCACCGATGCCCTTGGGGGTCAGGTCGAACAGGATGAGGTGGTTGTCGGTGCCACCGGAGACCAGGTCGAAGCCGCGCCCCTTGAGCTCTTCGGCCAGCGCCTTCGCGTTCAGGACCACCTGGCGGGCGTAGTCCCTGAAGTCGTCGGTCGCCGCCTCCTTCAGCGCCACCGCGATGGCCGCCGTGGTGTGGTTGTGCGGACCGCCCTGCAGCCCCGGGAAGACGGCCTTGTTGAGCGCGGTGGCGTGCTCGTCGGAGGTGGCCATGAGCATCGCGCCACGGGGACCGCGCAGGGTCTTGTGGGTGGTGGTGGAGATGACGTCCGCGTGGCCGACCGGCGACGGGTGGGCGCCACCGGCCACCAGGCCGGCGATGTGCGCGATGTCGGCGGCGAGCACCGCGCCGACCTCACGGGCGATCTCGGCGAAGGCTGGGAAGTCGATCGTGCGCGGGATCGCGGTGCCACCACAGAAGATCAGCTTGGGCCGCTCACGCAGGGCGATCTCACGGACCTCGTCCATGTCGACGCGGCCGGTGTCCTGGCGCACGCCGTAACGGACCGGGTTGAACCACTTGCCGGTGGCCGAGACGGACCAGCCGTGGGTGAGGTGGCCGCCGAACGGCAGGCCCATCCCCATCACGGTGTCGCCCGGCTGCAGGAAGGCCAGGTAGATGGCGAGGTTGGCGGGCGAGCCCGAGTAGGGCTGGACGTTGGCGTGGTTCACGCCGAACAGGGACTTGGCCCGCTCGATGGCGAGCGTCTCGACCTGGTCGATGATCTGCTGGCCCTCGTAGTAACGCCTGCCCGGATACCCTTCCGAGTATTTGTTGGTGAGAACGGTGCCGGTCGCCTCCAGAACGGCCTTGGAGACGTAGTTCTCCGAGGCGATGAGCTTGACGGTGTCGGCCTGACGGCGCTCCTCCGCCCTGATGAGCTCGGCGATCTGCGGATCGACGCTGGAAAGAGAACTCATGACGCGTTGACTCCCTGTGTCATCGTTGACATCGCGCGAAAACCCAGGCGCACGGCCTTCGCCATTCCGCTCCCCGGTGGTCTCTCCCACCAATGCGCCAGTCGCGCTTTAGACGATAGCGGACCGTCCGGCCCTACCCGGCACGGCTCGTACGGCCTGCTCCGTTCACCGGCCAGAGCCGGTCCACCTCGGCGTTGAGCGTGGCCCCGATGAGCACGGCCAGCGCGGTGATGTAGAGCCAGAGCAGCACGGCGACCGGGGCGGCGAGCGAGCCGTAGATGGAGACCGGCGAGAACCAGGCGGCGAGCACCGTGCGCAGCACCGCCGCGCAGGCGATCCAGATGACGAGGGCGAGCAGTGCCCCGGGCAGCTCTCGCCACCAGCGCGTCCGCACCGGAACGCTCACGTGGTAAAGCAGGGTGAGGAAGAACACCGAGCCGACGACGACCACCGGCCAGTAGAGGCTGTCCACCAGCGCGGCGTAGTCCGGGGGCAGGGCTCCGCGCAGCGCCGCGGGGCCGAGGACGAGGACCGGCATGACGAGCAGCCCCATCAGCAGGCCCGCGAGATAGAGCCCGAAGGACATCAGCCGGGTGCGGATGATGCCGCGTTCCTCGCCGAGCCCGTAGGCGACCGAGATCAGGTCCACGTAGACGAACAGCGCCCGCGAGCCCGACCACAGTGCCAGCAGGAAGCCCAGCGAGATCAGCGAGACCTGGTTCTCGGGCTTCAGCACGTCGTCGACGAGCGGTGTGACGACGGTGTCCACGGCGTTGTCGGTGAAGAGCAGGTGCGCCTGCGTGTCGATCCAGTCCGTGACGTTCTGCAGCGTCTCCGGGCCGAACACCCGGGTGAGCTGGCCGAGCACGCCGATCAGCCCGAGCATGAACGGCGGCAGCGACAGCAACGCGAAGAAGGCCGCCTCGCCGGCCAGGCCGGTGACGCGGTAGGCGACACCGGCGTTGGTCGTGGCGCTGGCCAGCGCCCACATGCCCGTCCCTCGGGCCCAGGAGAGCCCGGCCCGGATCCTGGCCCGGCGCCCGCGCGGCGAGCTCCGGTCGGGTCCGGGCCGGTGTGCCGGAGCGTCGGTGGGCGTCATGGCACACCACGGTATTTCCTGGGGGTGCTTGATCACGAGTCCGCCCGGCAACGATCGAATCAACCACCCGCGCTACCTGCGGTGGAACACGGCGGCGTCGTCCACGTCGACGATCCGGGCGCCCAACGGCAGCAGCGACACCGGGATCAGCTTGATGTTCGCGATCCCCAGCGGGATGCCGATGATCGACAGGAAGAGCGGGATCGAGGTCAGCAGGTGCCCGATCGCCAGCCAGATGCCGGCCACGACGAACCAGATCACGTTGCCGATGGTGGAGAGCACGCCCGCATCGGGGTCGCGCACCACGGTCCGCCCGAAGGGCCACAGCGCGTAGGCGGCTATCCGGAACGACGCGATGCCGAAGGGGATGGTGATTATCAGAACGCAACAGATGACACCCGCGATGACATAGCCGATCGCCAGCCAGATCCCCGCGAACACCAGCCAGATAACGTTCAGTAGAGTCCGCATGATCTGAGCATTTCAGATGGGATCGGACCGATTCCATCCGGCATGCCCCTGGGAAATCCCTGATCCGAGCGGCGCCCGCCCCTCACCCGGCGCCCCGGCGAACGCCTGGGCGACCCGGGTCCACGCCCGCGCCCCCTCACCCCGCACGTCCAGAGAGGTGTCGTCGAGGTGGCGGCGCTGGACCACCAGGAGGCAGAAGTCGAGCGCCGTGCCCCTGACCACGTCCGCCGCCCCAGCCGGCCCCGCCGTCCACGGTGATCCGTCGGGCATCGTCAGCTCCACCCGGATCGGTCCGGCGGGCGGTGTCAGTCCGCGGATCGCGAAGCCGTACGGCATGGCCCGGACCCCGAGCGTCGCCACGTGCCTGAGCCTGGTGGTGGGGACGCGGACGAGGCCGAGCGCGTCGGCCACGTCCTGGCCGTGTGCCCAGGTCTCCATCAGCCGCGCGGTGACGAAGGACGCGGCCGACATGTCGGGGCCGTACCAGGGCAGCCTGGCCGAGGGATCGAGCCGGGCGAGGGCCTCCAGGCTCCGGGCGCGCGCGGTGCGGAACCAGCCGTGGACCTGGCCGGCCGTGAGGGTGCGCGAGGCGGCCACGAGCTCGTCCACCGCGGAGTCGCCCCGGCCGAGGAAGGCCGGCAGCGTGGCCCGGAAGGCGTCCGGGTCGGTCGCGGCGGCGGTGGCGGCGTCGTCGAACCAGGCGAGGTGACTGATCTGGTCGCGCACCGTCCAGCCCTCGGCCGGGGTGGACAGCTCCCATCCGGCCGGGTCGAGCCCGCCGATCATGGCGTTGAGTTCGGCGGTCTCGGCGCGCAGATCGGCCGACAGCTCGTCCATCAGGCCCATGACGCCTCCCTGTTCCCGTCCGGACAGAGAGTACCGAGCGCTGTTCTAGGAGGACAGCCCCCACAATGGAGATGTGATCTGCGAACAGTGCAAGAAGCGCCGTCACACCGAGTGCCGGGGCGGGTCGTGGTGCGACTGCCAGCATCAGGAAGCCGAGCGGCCCTCCGAGTCGCCGCTGGACTGGCCCCGCCAGGGGTGAGCCGGGCCAAGGTTGTGCCTGCGAAGAGTCCAGAGTGTGGACCCGACATTGGACATCTCGGGCGGCCAGGGTATCGTCTGAGACATGCCAGCGGACCCATTGCTCGTCGTGCGACGCCACGTCGACCTTCTGCGTGTCCGCAGTGCCATCTGTTGTGACGTCCGTTGACCGTCGCCCCTCGCTGATTTCATCCAGCTCGGGCGCGCGACAGGCGTCCTCTCCTTGTGAGCGAGCGACACTCCGGCCTTGACGGTGAGGCGGTGGATGTTTCCTGTGCGTGTCCGGAAATCACTCCATCGATCCAAAGGACGCGCACATGACGACCCCGGCCAGGCCGGCTAACCGCCACCACAAGCGCCCGCGCGGCGAAGGTCAGTGGGCTCTCGGATATCGCGAACCGCTGAACAAGAACGAGGAGAGCAAGAAGAACGACGACGGCCTCAACGTCCGTCAGCGGATCATCGACATCTACTCCAAGAACGGTTTCGACTCCATCGACCCCGCTGACCTGCGGGGCCGGATGCGCTGGTACGGGCTGTACACCCAGCGCAAGCCCGGGATCGACGGCGGCAAGACCGCGATCCTGGAGCCGGAGGAGCTCGACGACCGCTACTTCATGCTCCGGGTCCGGATCGACGGGGGCCGGCTCAGCGTGGAGCAGCTGCGCGTGATCGCCGACATCTCCAACCTCTACGGCCGGGGCACCGCCGACGTCACCGACCGGCAGAACATCCAGCTCCACTGGATCGAGATCGAGGCCGTCCCCGACATCTGGAAGCGGCTGGAGGCCGTGGGCCTGTCCACCACCGAGGCCTGTGGCGACACCCCGCGCGTCATCCTGGGCTGCCCGCTCGCCGGGATCGACACCGAAGAGGTCCTCGACGACTCCAGCGCGCTGATCCAGGAGATCCACGACACCTACATCGGCGACCCGGCGTTCTCGAACCTGCCGCGCAAGTTCAAGTCCGCGGTGAGCGGCTGCCCGGCGCACTGCACCGTCCACGAGATCAACGACGTGGCCTTCGTGGGAGTGGTCAACGAGCGCGGCGAGAAGGGCTACGACCTGTGGGTGGGCGGCGGCCTGTCGACCAACCCGATGCTGGCCAGGCGGCTGGGCGTCTTCCTCACCCCCGAGCAGGTCGCCCCGGCCTACGGCGGCGTGATCGGCATCTTCCGGGACTACGGCTACCGCCGCCTGCGGCACCGGGCGAGGATCAAGTTCCTGGTCAACGACTGGGGGGCCGAGAAGTTCAGGGAGATCCTCGAGACCGAATACCTCGGCTACGCCCTGCCTGACGGCCCGGCGCCCGAGCAGCCGCGTGGCGGGCGCCGGGACCACGTGGGCGTCTTCCGGCAGAAGGACGGCAACTTCTACGTCGGGTTCGCCCCCAAGGTCGGCCGCCTCGACGGCGACAAGCTGCACCTCATCGCCGACATCGCCGAGCGGCACGGCTCTGACCGGGTGCACACCACGGTCGAGCAGAAGATGGTCATCCTCGACGTGGCGCCCGGCCGGGTGGACAGCCTCGTCGCCGAGCTGGAGGCCAACGACCTGCGGGTCACCCCCTCCACCTTCCGCCGCCAGACCATGGCCTGCACCGGCATCGAGTTCTGCAAACTGGCCATCGTCGAGACCAAGGCCACCGCGGCCGACCTCATCGACGAACTGGAGCGGCGCCTGCCGGACTTCTCCGAGCCGCTGACCATCAACGTCAACGGCTGCCCCAACTCCTGCGCGCGCATCCAGGTGGCCGACATCGGCCTCAAGGGCCAGCTCGTCGTCGACGACAAGGGTGAGCAGGTCGAGGGCTTCCAGATCCACCTGGGCGGCTCCCTCGGCGTCAACCCGGGCTTCGGGCGCAAGGTCCGCGGGCTGAAGGCCACCGCCGAGGAGCTCCCCGACTACGTGGAGCGCGTCGTGCGCAACTTCGAGAAGCAGAAGAACGAGGGCGAGACCTTCTCCGGCTGGGTCCAGCGCGCCGACGAGGCGGACCTCAAATGAGCCGCCCGGCGGCCCGTGGGGGAAGGAGAGGCCGGTGAGCGAGCGAGCGGTCCCCTTCCACTGCCCCTACTGCGGCGAAGAGGACCTCGAACCCTACGAGGGCGACGGCGGCTGGTACTGCCGCTCGTGCGTCCGCGCGTTCAAGCTGAAATTTCTTGGAATCGGAGTGCGGTCATGACGCGGAGCGAACCCGACGTAGTGAGCGCAGTGGTCCGCGAGGCACGATGCGTCGTGCCGGAGGCGCGCCCGGTAAGCCCGTGCGTAGCGAATGAGGAGTGGTGAGCGACCGATGACACTGGTGGACATCGAAGTCGGATTACGCGAACAGCGCGGCGCGCTCGACCTGCAGGACATCGTGGAGTCGGCGGCGAAGTTCCTGGAGGACGCCTCCGCCCTGGAGATCATCCGCTGGGCGGCGGCCACGTTCGGCGACCGTCTCTGCCTGACCTCCTCGATGAGCGACGCCCTGCTGATCGACCTGGTCAGCCGGGTAAAGCCGGGGGTCGACGTGTTGTTCATCGACACCGGCTACCACTTCGCCGAGACGATCGGCACCCGCGACGCCGTACGGCAGGTCTATGACGTCAACGTGATCGACGTGAAGCCGTCGCGGACGGTGGCCGAACAGGAGCGCGACCTCGGCCCGCGTCTGTTCGGGCGCAACCCGGACCTCTGCTGCTACCTGCGCAAGGTGGAGCCGCTCAACCGGGCGCTGGAGCCGTACCTCGCCTGGGTCTCCGGCATCCGCCGCGACGAGGCGGTCACCCGCGCCGACGTCAAGGTCGTGGAGTGGGACGCCAAGCGCCAGATGGTCAAGATCAACCCGATTGCCCGGTGGACGCAGGACGACGTCGACAACTACATGGCCGACAACGGCGTGCTGATCAACCCGCTGCACTACGACAACTACCCCTCGATCGGCTGCGCCCCCTGCACCCGTCAGGTCGCCCCGGGCGAGGACCCGCGCAGCGGCCGCTGGGCCGGCATGGCCAAGACGGAATGCGGGCTGCATCTTTGACGCTCTCCCCGCGGCTGAGGCCCCGGGCCGAAGCCCGGGGCCGGGACGCCGGAGGCATGTGATGACGCGGCGCGGCGCGGCGGCCGCGATCCCGCTGGTCGCGGTGGCCCACGGATCCCGTGACCCGCGCGCCGCCGCGACGGTGGAGGACCTTCTCGACCTCCTGCGGCGGGCACGCCCGGAGCTCCCGGTCCGCGCCGCCTACCTCGACCACGCCGCTCCGACACTCGCCGGGGCGCTGGCGGAGCTGACCGAGGCGGCGGTCGTGCCGCTGCTGCTCACCGAGGCCTACCACAGCCGGGTGGACATTCCCGGCGCGCTGGCCGAGCTGACGGCCCGCAGGCCACTGCTGCGGGTGCGCAGGGGGGCCGCCCTGGGCCCGCACCCCCTGCTGATCACCGCCCTGGAGCGGCGGCTGGCCGAGGCCGGGGTGCGGATCGGCGACCCCCGCACCGCGGTGGTGCTGGTCTCCGCCGGCTCCAGCGACCGGCGGGCCAACGCGACGGTCTCGGCGGTGGCCGCGGACTGGGCCGGTGGGCGCGGCTGGTGGTCGGTGACCGCCGCCTACGCCTCGGCCGCCGAACCCACCCCCGAGCAGGAGGTCCGGCGGCTCCTGCGCGCCGGGGCCCCGCACGTGGTCGTGGCCCCGTACCTGCTGGCCCCCGGCCGGTTCGCCGACCGGATCCGCCGCGACACGCTGGCCGCGGGCGCCGAGACCGTCGCCGACGTGCTCGGCGCCGCCCCCGAAGTGGCGACGGTGCTGATCGAGCGCTACGAGCGGGCCGTGCGGACGGCGGAGCGGTCGGCCACCGCCTGACCGGTACGGCTCAGCCGGCCGGCTCGCCGTCCGCGGCCTTCCCGGCGCCCTCGGGACACCGGAGCACGACCATCCGGCCGGTGGCCGGGTCCACCTGGCGGACGTTGTCCCGGCAGGGCGGATACGTCAGCTCGTTCACCTCGATCGACCACTCGAGGGGAAACTCCTTTCCCCCGGCGAGCCGCTCCTGCCAGCCGTCGAAGAGCTCGTCCGTCTCGGCGAGCATGTCCTCGACCTGCTTGCCCGCCGTGTCGACCTCGCCCGGCAGCACGGCCACCGACACGACGTGTTCCCGGGCCTGCTTGCGGATCTCCGCCCAACCCACGAAGAGCGGGCCGCCGGGAATCTCTCCGCAGTACTGCCGCAGGGGGGTGCCCCCGTCGACCCAGATGAGCACGCGCCGGAGCGGGCCGTAACAGGTGACCCGCGCCCCGATCGGGGCGTCGCCCGCCCTGACCTGGAGTTTCTCACGCGTCCCCGCCGCCGTGTAGTCCCGCCCGGCGAGTTTCCGGCTGGGGACGGGATCCCCGATGGGCCAGGAAACGGTCGGCAGAACAGGGGACGGCTGGGCCATGACGCCGGTCCAGGGGTCGCCGGGAACCACGGTGGCGGTGCCGGCCGCGGGGAGGGCGAACGCCGCCGCGGCGACGATGCCCAGCGCGGCCACCCCGCCCAGGACCCCGGCGCGGCGGCGCCTGATCCTGCGTGCGCGGCGGTCGACGTCGGCGACGGTCACGCCCCCGTGCAGACCGTCCTCGCCCTCCCGCCGGAGGATCTCGCGCAGGTCGGATTCGGTGATGGTCAACTCAGCTCCCCGTGGTGATCGCGGCGATCGCCGCGGGATCGACGCGCAGCCGGGCCAGGGCACGGCTCGCCTGGCTGCGGACGGTCACCGCCGAGCAGCCGAGGATCTCGGCGATCTGCGGGTCGGGCAGGTCGGCGAAGTACCGCAGCACGATCACGGCCCGCTGCCCGTCGGGCAGAGTGGCCAGGGCGTGCCGTACCGCCTCACGCGCCCCGATCTCGCCCGTCGGGTCCGCCCCCGCCATGTCGGGCAGGTCGCCGACCGGCATCTCCGCCCGCCATTGCCGCCGCCACCAGGAGGCGTGGGTGTTGGTCAGGATGCGGTAGACGTACGGGTCGGGGTTGTCGCCCACCCGCCGCCAGGCGAACCACGCCTTGGCCAGCGCCGTCTGCAGGAGATCCTCCGCCGTGCCCCAGTCGCGGCACAGCAGGTAGGCGGTCTGCAGCAGACGGGCCGAACGCTGCTCCACGTAGCGTTCGAAATCGGCCCGATCTCGCATTCGGGGTCCTCACTATTCGGTGTCCGTCACCGATCACTACGTGATGGCCGCCCCGAAACGTTGCACGCGCCCCGAAGTATCCGCGGAAATCCCTCTCCGGGAGGTCCCGTCGGGAACCCCGTACCCCGGCCGAAGTCGCGGGTGCGCGGCGGCCGTCCTACGGCCGGTGGTGGGAATCGGGCGGCGGGAGCCGCCGGTACGGCTCGCCCGTGAGCTCCCCGCGCAGCTCGTTCCAGTGCTCGCGCCAGGCGGCCCACGCCTTCTTGACGGGCTTGGCCCTGGAATCGCCGATCACCTTGACCTCGCCCATGAGCACGTAGGCCTTGACCCGGATGAGCGGCACGTTCATGCCGGGAGGAGCCTCAAGGACCTGGACCTTCTTGTCCCCCATGATCGCGATGCCTTCGAGGTCGACGTCCACGCCGTCCGGAACGATGATCTTCACGTCACCCATGACCGCGGTGGCCACGATGTCCACCACACCGGTGCGGACCTCGGCCTCGCGTAGGTCGAGCACCACGTCACCCATGACGGCGACCGCCCCGAGCCCCTGGTCGATCCGCCACTTGCCCCGGCGCTTGGAGTCGCCCATGACGGCCACGGACCAGCGCCGCGACCGGCCCTCCTGCGCCGCCGGGACCGGAGCCGGCGCGTGGGCCTGGGCGGGCGACGGCAGGTCCGAGGTGATGACCGCCAGCTCGGCCTGGGTGACGGCGGTATAGGCCGCCTCCGTGCGCTCGGTCAGCTCGCCGAGGGTCAGACGCCCTTCGACGGAGGCGATACGTAACCGTTCGACGACCGCCTCCCGTTCCGCGTCGGAGGCCCGTATCGCGTCGGGTTCGTTCATGACTCACAACATATCGCGAGTTGTCTCCAGAGTGGATCCTTCGGAAGGAGGAGCCCCGGACTACATCCCGGACGGCGACCCTCGGCTCTCCCGGCCACCTATGATCCGGAGACATGTATGAAGAACTTCTGGAAGCGGTGGCCGGGAACGACGCCGAGCGGGTCGAGCGCCTGCTCCAGAGCGGGACCGGTGCCGACCCGGACGGCGCCGGCGAGACGACGGCCCTGTACCGGGCCTCGACGGACGGCCGTACGGCGATCGTACGGGCGCTGCTGGCCGCCGGGGCCGACGCCAACCGGGCCAGCGGCGGCGAGGACGAGGGGCTGCCCCTGTCCGGGGCCGCGGCCTGGAACCACGCCGAGGTCGCCGAGGCGCTGCTGGCCGCCGGGGCCGAGGTGTCCGGGCGGGAGACCGGCGGGTGGACCGCCCTGCTCTGGGCCGCCGCCAACGGCCATGCCGACGTGCTCACGGTGCTGCTGGAGGCGGGGGCCGACGCCGAGGAGGCCAACGAGAGCGGCGAGACCGCGCTCACCCTGGCCACCCGGCGCGGGGCGCTGGGCGCGGTGCGGGCGCTGCTGGACGCCGGCGCCGACCCCACTCGTTCGGACGGCGAGGGCGACACACCGCTGACCATCGCCTACGACTGGCTGGGCACCCAGCTGGAGAGCGCGCTGCTGGACCAGCTCACCGACCAGGCCCCGGAGGGTTCCCAGTTCGTCGTGGGCCGCAGCCGCGCCGCGGACGGCACCGACCTGGTGACCGTCGCGGCCGTGGGACCGGACGGGACGCGCACGGCCGAACTGCAGTGTCAGCGGGGTCACGCGGCCGTCGCGACCCTGCTGGAGGACGCGGCCTCGGAGCGGCTGCCCTTCGACGACCTGGTCGAGCGGGCGCTGCCGTACCGGGACGTCGACGAGGAGGCCGAGACCTGGTGGACCGTGGCGAGCTCGCTGAGCCGCCGCGGAGACGAGGAGACCTTCGAGTCCGCGGCGCAGCTGTGCGTCAGCGAGGACCCGCGTAAGCGCGAGTTCGCCGTGGACGTGCTCGCGGAGTTCGGCTTCGCCGAGGGCGACAAGCCCTTCCTTGAGCGGACGCTGCCGATCCTGCAGCGGATGGCCGCCACCGAGGGTGACGAGCGGGTGCTGCGCTCACTGCTCGGCGCGTTCGGCCACCACGGCGACCCGCGGTCCCTGCCGGAAGTGCTGGAGATCATCACCGCCGACGGCTGGGCGCGCACCCAGGCCGACCCGGCCGCGCTGGCCGCCGTCCTGCCCCCGGGCCACAGCGAGGGGCTCGCCCTGCTCATCTCGATGACGCAGGACCCCGACGAGGAGGTCCGCGACTGGGCGACCATGGGCCTGGCGGGGCTGGAGGAGGACACCGACCAGATCCGCGACGCGCTGGCCGCGCGACTCGACGACGAGGATCTGAGCACGGTGGCCGAGGCGACCCGGGGCCTGGCCACGCGGGGCGACGCGCGCGCCCGCAAGGGCGTGGACCGTGTGCTCGCCGAGAGCGACGAGGACGACGACTACATCCGCGACCTCGTCAGCACCTCCTGAGGGACAGGCCTGGCAACAGGTCCGACGCCGGCGCCGAGGTGGAACATCACGGCGCCGTCGTCCGGCCGACGGGTGAGAGGAGCCTGGACATGGACGCCCTCTCCGCGGAGACCTACCGGTCAGAGCACGCTCGGGCCTGGCGACCCTCCCTCGCCGGGCTCGCAGCCAACGGCCCACACCCGGCATCCTCGATCGATCGGTCGATCATCTGACCCATCCCTGACGTCTCTGGTGGTAGGCCGCCACGGCCGCGGCGGCCTGGCCGTCGTCGGCCAGCAACCGGGTGAGCCGGTCGAACCTGCGGCTCGCGCAGAGCGCGTAGGTCTCGGCCCACCATTCGGCCGGGCAGTCCCGATAGCGGTCCAGGACCAGCAGGGGACGGCAGAACCTCATGATCCACCGCCACTCCGGGGTCTCGTCCATCTCGTCCAGGTCGCACAGCGCGTGCCCGATCATGTGATGGACCAGCGCGCCGGACGAGTGCGCCCCACCGGTGATGACGACCGTCCGCCCCAGGTAGACCCCGGCCGAGTCCGCCGCGACCCGGGCGTCGCAGGAGTCGTCCGGCTCCGGTGGTTCGGCGAGCATGTCCGTGCCGAGCCAGATCCCGTCGAGGTCCTCGGCCAGCCGGGTCGCGAGGTGGACCGGGAGTCCGGCCAGCTCGTCCACCACGTCCACCAGCTCCCGGCGCGCTCTCCCGGACCAGTGCCGGTGGATCACCCGCTCCAGCACCCCGCAGTCGCGGGTGCCGTCCCGCGGCAACGGCTCGCGATGGCCCACATGGCCCACATGGCCCGCCTGGTTCGAAGGGGGAGTCCTCATCCGGAGCGCTCCGTTCTACCGGGAAGTGTTTCCGGTGGTAAACGTCCGCTGCGGGACCGTTCATTACAGGCTGATGCACGGATATTCGGTACGGAAAGAATGCGATCCTTCACCGGTGCGTCCCCATTCACCGGTCTACCCTCGGCCTCGAAAGCCGATCGGATACGGCGGCCGTCACCGATTACCCCAAAAGAGGATTAATCATGAAAATCAGCCTTAAGGAACCAGGTGTGGTCTGTGCCGTCGCGCTCTCAAGCGCCCTTGCCGCACCCCCATGCACGGCCACCGCTCACGCGTCCGGCCCGAGGCCCGCGTCCCGGTGTGAGACCGACACCGCGCAGGCGGTCGCGGCACAGCTCCAGAGAGCCCCGGACGGACGGCTCACCTCCCCGGACACGCTCTCCTACGGCGGCGGCGCGGAGGTGATCGCCTTCCGGCCGCCGTCCTGCGCCGCCGCCCGCCGGAACACCGAGCGCGACTGCGACGAGGACGGCGTCCTCGACAACGCGGTGTGCCTCTACGACCGCAGGGCCTTCGAGGGCTCCCGCCAGGCCATCAAGGCAACGGGGACGAGAAGGCTAAATGGGTCAATTGCCATTATGTCCATTAAAAATGATCGGCCTTTCATTTTCCTTGTCAAAAAGACCCCGGCTGAACGTGGAACCTGCTTCTCTCCGGGTGAGGGCTACGGCAACACGGGCCAGGTGGCCGGGCAGCGATGGGTGGACGCCCATCCCAGCCTGCGCGAGTGCGGCGCCCTCTGAGGACCCGCACCGGACGGGGTGCCGCTCCGGCGGCCCCGCGTCATCGGTCACGGGCCGCCGGTCACGACGTCCTCCCCTCGCCCCTCACCCAGGCGCTGACGGCATAGGTCCGATACTCCTCCACAGCGGGTCGCGAGCCACCGGCGTCATCCGCGCCGGCGGTCCTGATGAGCTCGGTCGCCAGAAGACCGCCGGTCACCGAGCTGACGACGAACACCCCCAGCAGCGGCCCGTCCTCGAAACCGAACGCCTGTCCCGGCCTCCCCGCCCGGTCTCTTATCCGCCCGAGCGATCTCAGATCGTCCTGACCCGCGAAGACCCGCCACAACACCGCCGCCAGGGCCGGCTCGACCACGTCGTAGGAGTAGAGGTTCTCCATCGCCCGGACGAGGCGGCGCGTCTCCGTCATCGTGGTCTGCGGCTCGGTGCCGAGGAGTTGCCCGCGCAATCGCGTCCAGGACCTCGACAGCATGGCCGCCCTCGGTTCCAGGCCTTCCGCCCGGCCGCCGCCCTGGGCGGGCTCGGGGACCGAGGGCCGGCTCCCGGGCGAGATCCCCGCCCAGCCGCCGCCTCCGAACGGCCTGCCCGGCGTCCTCGTCGTGTGGTAGACCCCCTTCCCGCTCACCGGCGTCCACCGCCTGACCACCCACGGCATGATCTTCGAATCCGTGCCGCCCGGCTCGACGGCGGTGGCGAGCAGCCACTCCTCGGTCCTGACATAGCTCCATGGGCCGGGCGCGGGGCGTGGCCGGCCCGCCGCGAGCGCGGCCAGCTCCAGCAGCCGGGCCGAGGCCGGCGGGAAGGACGCCATCGGGCGGGGCGAGGATTCCCGCAGGGGTTCGGTGGCCGAGATGCGCGTGATCCTCGCCAGGTCCTCCGGGATCTCCGGGCCTTCGGGACCGGCCTCCGGCGGGGCGACGGCGGGAGGGCGCCCCTGCGGGGCACCGGCGGGCGCCGGGGCCTGCCGGGACTCCGGCGGTATCCGGAAGGGGATCACCGTCGCCACGGCGACCCCGAGGGCCGTGACGGCGAGGGCGGGCCCCCGCCCTCGCAGCCACCCTCCCCTCGTCCGCCGGGAGGCGCCCTCACGCAGGATCCGCCCGAGGATCTCCTCCTCGTCGCCGGCGCCCACACTCCCGCTCACCTCGTGCGGGGGGATCGGGTTGTGCCTGACCATCAGCTCGCGGATCTCGTCGCGCCCTTCCGAGGTCACCGCTCCCCCTCCCCGCACTCCAGGCGCATCTCGCGCAGAGACTCGCCCAGCCGCAGGCGCGCCCGGCAGAGCCGTACGCGGACCGCGTTGGGCGTCAGGCCGAGGATCGCACCGATCTCCTCGACCGTGAGGTCCTCCCAGTAGTGCAGGCGGAGAACCTCGCCGTCCTTGGGGCGCAGCCGCGCCATGGCCGTCTCCATAGCGGTCCGGATCTCCTCCTCGTCGCGGAGGCCGCCCTCCGGCAGGTCGGGCGGCAGTTGTCGCAGCAGTCCGGCCAGGCGCTGCCTGCGGCGCTCACCCCGGGTCGCGTTCCGCACATGCCCCCAGGCCACGCGGTACAGCCAGGCGACGACGGCCCTGTCATCCCCCCTGGGGAGTCGATGCCTCTTCCGCCAGGCCGTGTGGAAGGTGCAGGAGGCGATGTCGTCGGCCGCCGTGCGGTCGACGCGGCGTGCCGCGTACGCCCACACGGACCGGTAGAAGGTGCGGAACATCCAGTCGAACCATTTCTCCTCGTCGTCCTCCGCCACGGCCGCCCCTTCCCAACATGCCGTCATCGTTCCTACGTCCAGCACCAAGGGTTCGATTACAGATCTCACACAGAAGTCAACGGAAAGTCACGCACCGTCCCGCTCCCGGCGAGGGGCGCGGCGCGGGTGAGGCGGACGGGCGGCAACGAACGCTCCGGCGGCGGTCACCGTGATCTCGGCGAGTAGGGTCGTTGGTGGCTAACGCTTCGTGATCGAAAGGACATCGCCATGGCGACGACACGTACCGCGACGACTCATTGGAAGGGCGCCCTGCTCGACGGTTCGGGCACCGTCTCGCTCGAAACCTCCGGGGTGGGCACGTTCGATGTGTCCTGGCCCTCGCGGGCCGAGCAGGCGAACGGCAAGACCTCGCCGGAGGAGCTCATCGCGGCCGCGCACTCCTCCTGCTTCTCGATGGCCCTGTCCCACGGCCTGGCGCAGGCGGGCACCCCGCCGCAGGCGGTGGACACCACGGCGGATGTGACCTTCCAGCCGGGTGAGGGCATCACCGGGATCGTCCTGTCGGTCCGCGCCCAGGTTCCGGGGCTGTCCGCCGAGGAGTTCCAGAAGGCGGCGGAGACGGCCAAGGCGAACTGCCCGGTGAGCAAGGCCCTCGCGGGCACGACGATCAGCCTCAAGGCCGAACTGCTGAGCTGATCACCCTTGTCCGTGGCCGTGCGTGCTCCGCCGGGGCGCGCGCGGCCACGGCCAGGCACCGTGAGCCTCGGGGGCTCCGGATGCCCCGCATGGGGGGACGGCTCAGTCCGGCCGTCCGTGTTCCCCGCCGCACAAGGGTGACAAGAACGACAACACCCTGCACACGAGGGCCAAACTGGAGGAGAATAGGGCTACATGCGCGAAGTCTGGCCTGGAGAGCCGTACCCACTCGGTGGCACCTGGGATGGCGTGGGCACCAACTTTTCGGTGTTCTCCGAGGTGGCCGAGCGGGTTGAGCTGTGCCTTTTCGGGGACGACGGGCGGGAGGAACGGGTCGACCTGCCCGAGGTCGACGGGTTCGTCTGGCACGGCTACTTCCCGGGGATCACCCCGGGGCAGCGGTACGGCTACCGCGTCCACGGCCCCCATGAGCCTTCCCACGGGCACAGGTGCAACCCCTCAAAGCTGCTCCTGGACCCCTATGCCAAGGCCGTCGAGGGCGACGTGACCTGGAACGCCTCCCTGTTCTCCTATCCGTTCGCCGATCCGGCCGGCCGCAACGAGGAGGACAGCGCCCCCTTCATGCCGAAGAACGTGGTGGTCAACCCGTTCTTCGAATGGGGCGACGACCGGCTCCCCCGCACGCCGTACCACCAGACGGTCATCTACGAGGCGCACGTGCGCGGGCTCACCATGCGCCATCCGGCGGTGCCCGAGGAACAGCGCGGCAGCTACGCGGCGCTGGGCCATCCGGCGGTCATCGAGCACCTGCAGAGCATGGGTGTCACCGCGGTCGAGCTGATGCCTGTGCACCAGTTCGTGCCCGAGCACGCGATGGTCGCCCGGGGGCTGACCAACTACTGGGGCTACAACACGATCGCCTACCTGGCTCCGCACAACGCCTACTCCAGCTCGGGACAGCGCGGCGAGCAGGTGCTGGAGTTCAAGGCGATGGTGCGGGCGCTGCACGAGGCCGGGATCGAGGTCATCCTCGACGTGGTCTACAACCACACCGCCGAGGGTGACCACATGGGGCCCACGCTGGGCTTCCGGGGCATCGACAACGCGGCCTACTACCGGCTGCACGACGGGGACCGGCGTTACTACCTCGACTACACCGGCTGCGGCAACTCCCTCAACGTCCGTTCCCCGCACGCGCTGCAGCTCATCATGGACTCGCTGCGCTACTGGGTGCTGGAGATGCACGTCGACGGCTTCCGGTTCGACCTGGCCGCCGCCCTCGCCCGCGAGCTGCACGACGTGGACCGGTTGAGCGCCTTCTTCGACCTGATCCAGCAGGACCCGGTGATCTCCCAGGTGAAGCTGATCGCCGAGCCGTGGGACGTGGGCCCAGGCGGCTACCAGGTCGGCAACTTCCCGCCCCTGTGGACGGAGTGGAACGGCAAATACCGTGACAGCGTGCGCGACTTCTGGCGCGGGAGCGGATCCGCGATGCCGGAGTTCGCCTCCCGGCTGACCGGGTCAGCCGATCTCTACGCCACCTCCGGCCGGCGCCCGGTGGCCTCCATCAACTTCGTCACCTGCCACGACGGGTTCACGCTGACCGATCTGGTCTCCTACAACCGCAAGCACAACGAGGCCAACGAGGAGAACAACCGCGACGGCACCGACGACAACCGGTCATGGAACTGCGGCACCGAGGGTCCGACGGAGGATCCGGAGATCGCGCGCCTGCGCCGCCGTCAGCGCCGCAACTACCTGGCCACCCTGTTCATCTCCCAGGGCGTGCCGATGCTCCTGGCGGGCGACGAGTTCGGCCGGACCCAGGGCGGCAACAACAACGCCTACTGCCAGGACAACGAGATCTCCTGGGTCGACTGGTCACTGGTCGCCGAGGAGAAGGACCTGCTCGGCTTCGTCAGGAGCCTGTCGGAGCTGCGGCGCGGGCACCCGGTCTTCCAGCGGCGCAGGTTCTTCCACGGCCGCAAGGACGGCAACGGCACCCGTGACATCGTCTGGCTCACCCCCTCGGGCGAGGAGATGTCGGCCGCCGACTGGCACACCGGCTACGCCAAGTCCCTGACCGTCTTCCTGAACGGCGACGCCATCACCGAGCCGGGCCCGCGCGGTGAGCCGATCCTGGACGACTCGTTCCTGCTGCTGATCAACGGCCATCACGAGGACATGGACTTCACCGTCCCCGACGCCAAGTACGGGGCGGGGTGGCGGACCGTGCTGGACACCGCGGCCGACGGGCGCAGGGACCGGCGGTCCTCCGGGGAGTTCCGGTCGCCGAAGTCCGTGATCTCGGTGACCTCGCGCTCCATGCAGATCCTGCACTGTCCCAGGGCCTAAAGCCCGGTCGCGACCGCGGCGGTGAGCAGCACCAGGACGAACGTGGTCAGCCCTGCCAGGCCGTGCAGCACGACGGCGAGCACGGGGAAACCCTGTTCGGCGCCGCGCGCGTGCCGGCCTCCGCCCAGCCAGCGGGTGAACATGGTGAAGCCCAGCAGGGCGGAGGCCGCGAGCACCCCGAACGACACCCACGCCAGGGTCCGCTCGGAGGTGAGCACGTAGGCGACCCAGCAGCCCAGGGCGGAGACCGCCAGGCCGGGATGGGCGAAGACCAGCACGGCGGGGAACCGGGTCACCTTCGTCCGCTGCTGGCGCAGGCCCCCACCGGAGAGCCAGAGATACAACAGGTAGATCCCGGCCATCGCTGTGATCAACCATGTCACTATCGCGACCAGCCCCACAAACCCTCCCAGATCTCCCAGAGTGAATCATGTAACGAGAGTCAGTCGAAGTCACCAGAAGCGTCGAATCCGTTATCGACAGTGGTGGTGACGTCCCTGATCCGCCGCTGTGCCAAGGTAGGGGAATGCGTCTTATCCACCCCGCCTCCTCCGGCGACGTCGACCTCGCCCGGGTCTACGCCTACCCGGACGGCCCGTGTGTCCGGGTCAACATGGTGGCCAGCGCCGACGGCGGGAGCTGGCTGGAAGGGCGGTCGGGCGGGCTGTCCGGCAAGGGCGACCGGCGGATCTTCGGAGTGCTCCGCGGGCTGGCCGACGTCGTCCTGGCGGGAGCGGCGACCGTGCGGACCGAGGGGTACGGCCCCGCCCGGCCGAGAGAGTCGTGGCGCCCGCTGCGCGAAGGCCGCCCGGCCGCTCCGCCGGTGGCCGTGGTGACCCGGCGGCTCGACCTGGACCTGTCGGGCGCGCTGTTCACCGAGGCAGAGCCGGGCGCGCGGACGATCGTCGTCACCTGCGACGCCGCCCCCGAGGAGCGCCGGAAGGAGGCAGCCAGGCACGCCGAGGTGATCGTGGCCGGACACGACGGGGTGGACCTGGCGTCGGCGGTCAGGGAGCTCGGCGAGCGCGGTCTGGGCAGGGTGCTGTGCGAGGGCGGGCCCAACCTCAACGCCCAGCTCGCCGAGGCCGGTCTGATCGACGAGCTCTGCCTCACGCTGAGCCCGGCCCTGGTCGGCGGGGACGCCGCACGGATCCTGAACGGCCCGGCCTCGCTCACCCGGCTCCGCCTGGCGCACGTTCTGGAGGAGGAGGGCTTCCTCTTCACCAGATATATTCGGACCTCTGGTGAGCCGGCCGGGTGAGTTCAGGGCGCCGGGCACGACGACACATGTTCGAGGGCGCCGGCCCCCCATCCCTGGAGCGCCGCGTCGCTCCCGGTGCGATCTCCCGCTGGAGCGCCACCAAGGGCCTGTCCTTCGTCCCGCTGAGGCCGGAGCTGGTGGTGGAGGTCGCCTACGACCACATGGAGGGGCGCCGGTTCCGGCACACCGCCCAGTTCCGCCGCCAGCGGGACGACCGCACCCCCGAATCGTGCACCTACGAGCAGCTCGAACAGCCGGTCTCCTACGATCTGGACGACATCCTGGCCGGATAGAACATCATTCCGGTAGACAGAAGCACAAAGAAACGATATATCTCGATCATGGCCAGATCATCCTCCTCCGACGACGAGCTCAGAGCCGCCGTGGCGGCCCGCCGCGACCTCGGGCCCGAGTACGAAGACTCCCTGGTGGAGGGCTTCCTGGACAAGATGGACCAGGAGATCGACCGGCGGGTGGACGACCGGATCGCCGCCCGCTCCCGCAAGGAGGCCCCGGCGGTCCGCCCGTCGGTGGACGCCGGCCAGCGCCTGGCGCTGTCGATCGTCTCCGTCGTGTTCGGCGTGATCAGCACGGTGGCCCTCGCCGTCACGGACACGGAATCGTATGTGATGGTGCTCGTCTGGCTCGGCATCGTCAGCGTGAACGTGGCCTTCGCCCTCGGCCGGCGCCGGTAATCCTGAACGAAGGGGTCCACGCCCTTCGAAAATCCGGTTCAGAGTGTGGCGCTGGAGAGACGGGACACGCGCAGGTAGGTCTCGCGGGCCTCGTCGTTGAAGGAGGGCGACAGCACGCGGTCGGATCGGCCGTTCCCGTCGGTGTCGTCGAAGGCCGAGACGACACCGCCGACGTATCCCACCCCGCGCTTCTGCTCGTACCTGATGATCAGTGGGCCGCCGTCGGCACCGGGGGTCAGCGAACACTTCTGCGCGCGTCCGCCGCCCGTGGACGACTCCGAGGAGACGCCGAAGCACCAACGGAGCCGGCCGCCCGTGCTGGGGGACGTTCCGCCCGGATCGGCTTCCGCCGGGTAGCCGAAGACGTAGGCCGTCTGCCGGCCGGACTGATTCCACGCCAGCCCCTGAGCCCCGACGGCGTCGGCTAGGCGCTTGCCGCCCGCACCGTGGACGGTGACGAACGCGTAGTCGTAACCGCGGTCGCCGCCGCTGGTGAACTTCGGATGGAGGGCCGCCGCGGAGCCCGGGTAGATCCCGAAGGGGGCCTGGCCCCGGTCGTAGGCCGGCACGAAGACCAGCGAGGCGACGGCCTCGTGCCGCGCCGGGTCGTAGAGGCAGTGGCCTGCGGTCACCAGGAGGTTGCCGGACTCGGAGTTCACCGAGGTGGCCGAGCACCAGCGGCGACGCTCCCCCACTCGGAAGAACACCTTGCCGAGCGTCTGGGGAACGTTCGCGCGGATATGGCCTGGCTTCTTCTCACCGCTCGGCGGCTCCATGTCGTACGGGGGGACCGTGGCGGGGTCACCCGTGCTCACGGCACCGGTCCTGTTCCCCTCCGGCCCCCACGCGATGCCCTCGCCGTACGGCACGGCTGCCTCAAGTGCCTCCGGCGTCCACTCCGCGACGACCTCCTTGGCGACCTCCGGGGATGCGGTCAGGGTGAGCAGGGAGGAGGACACGGTGCCCTGGCCGTCTTCCCCCGACGGTCCGCTGCCAGGCCGGCCGTTCGCGTACACGAACGCCGCCACCGCCACCGCGACGACGGCGAGAGCGATCCCCGGCAACAGGTAACGCAGAGGGAGCTTTCCACCGTACGCCGGTCTCCGGCGGCGCGGCGGGGGCTTCCTCCGGGAATCCCCCGGGTGGGCGGCGGATTCCGGCACCGGCGGGATGCCCGTTCCCGCATGCGGCCTCAGGCCCGCTCCTCCGGCCTCCCCACCCGCCCCCTCCGGCGCGCTCGCGTCCGGATCCCCGCCGACAAGGGCCATCAGCACCTCCGGGGCGGCGGGCCGATCGGCCGGGTCTTTGGCCAGGCAGCGGGCGACCAGCGGTCGGAGGTCGGCGGGGAGCGCCGACAGATCGGGATCCGCCTGCAGGATCCGGTACATCAGAGCGGGGAAGTCCCGGCCGAAAGGGGGTTGTCCCGTGGCCGCGTAGATCATCGTCCCGGCCCAGCTGAAAATGTCCGACGCGGCGGCGACGTCACCGCCGGAGAGCTGTTCGGGCGACATGTAGGCGGGGGTGCCGATCCCGCCGGTCGTCGACGTCACGGAGTCCAGGGCACGTGCGATGCCGAAGTCGATCACCTGTGGGCCGTCGGGCCCGATGAGAACGTTACCGGGCTTGAAATCACGGTGGACGACCCCGGCGCGGTGGATGGCGGCCAGCGAGGCGGCCGTGCTCACCGCCAGGCGGTGCAGCGCCCCGGGGCTGTAGGGGCCCTCCTCGCCGACGATCTCTGCCAGGGAGGGGCCGTCGACGTACTCGCTGACCACGTAGGGACGCTCGTGGTCGACCGCCGCGTCCAGCACCCTGACCGTACTGAACTCCGCGACGCTGCTCGCTGTCTGGATCTCGCGTATGAAACGTTCCATGGCCCGGCGGTCGGTGACCATCCTGGGGTGGATCGCCTTGACCGCGACCCTCTCCCCCGAAGGCGACTCGGCGAGATAGACGACCCCCTGCCCGCCCGCCCCGATGCATCCGAGCAGGCGGTAGTCACCCAGATGGCTGGGATCGTCGGCACGTAAGGACTGGATCGTCGGCATTCGGTCTCCCCCGTGACCCGATGAGATCAATGCGGCAGACCCTAGCAAAACCCGCGATCATCGATTCCCCGCCCGCGGCGAGCGGCCGGGTGCGGCGGGACCGGTCACCTACCGCGAGTCGCCGCGCGCCTTGCTGGGCTGCACCCGCTTCGGCTCACCCGGCATCTTCGGGTAGTTCGGCGGATAGGGCATGTCCTCGTGACCGTCGCGCTCGAACCACTCCAGGAGGGGCTCGATCGAGAAGGCCCGCTCGTCGATCGCCGCGTGCACGTCGCCCAGCTTGGCGAACCGGGCCGGGACCGTCCGGATGTCGAAGTCGCGCGGATCTGCGTCCTCCAGCTCCTTCCAGGTGAGCGGGGTCGAGACCGGGGCGTACGGTCTGGCCCGCACCGAGTAGGCGGCGGCCACGGTCCGGTCGCGGGCGTTCTGGTTGTAGTCGATGAAGACCCGCTCCCCCCGCTCCTCCTTCCACCACGCGGTGGTGGCCAGGTCCGGAACGCGGCGCTCCACCTCCCGGGCGAAGGCGATCCCTGCGTAGCGCACCTGGGTGAAGTCCCAGCGCGGCTCGATCCGCACGCTGATGTGGATGCCCCGGTTGCCGGAGGTCTTGGGGAAGCCGGTCATGCCGAGCTCCTGGAGGATCTCGGAGGCCACGGAGGCCACCCTGCGCGCCTCCTCGAAACCGGTGCCGGGCTGGGGGTCGATGTCGACGCGCAGCTCGTCGGGGTGGTCGGTGTCCGAGGAGCGGACCGGCCAGGGGTGGAAGTCGATGGTCCCCAGGTTCGCGCAGTAGGCGATGGCGGCGACCTCGGTCACCTTGAGCGCGTCGGCGGTGCGCCCGCCGGGGAAGCGGACCGTGACCGTCTGGAGCCACTCGGGGTGCTTGGGGGGCATGCGCTTCTGGTAGATGCCCTCGGTCTCGACCCCGTCGGGATGGCGCTTGAGATAGGTGGGGCGGTCGTACAGGGCGCGCAGCGCCCCTTCGCCCACACTCACGTAATACTCGACCAGCTCGCGCTTGGTCGCTCCGATCTCCGGGAAGTAGATCTTGTCGGGATTGGTGACCTTGACGACCCGGTCCCCGACGGTGAGTTCGATGTACGGCGACGCCATAGGGCGAACCGTACTCCATAGGGGGCGGGTCCGCCCCGGAGCCGCCACGGCGGCGGGACCGGGCTCTCGACGGGACGGACCGCATGACCACCTGTCTCGCTCTCCGGTTCCGGGCGCTGGCGCGCCACCCGGCCGGCGGCATCCGACCGCCCAGTTGATCGTTGGACGGCCTGACAGGTGATCTCACCCTTAACCAGGAAGGCAAGAACCCCCCACACTTAATGACGCAAAATCGGACATAAATGGATGCTTCGCCCACAAGGTTTTTTCGGGCGGACATCCGGCCCTCACAGGAGACGCCCGGCGACCACATAGGCTGGGGGCATGGACAAGGTGGTCAAGAGCGACGCCGAGTGGCGCGTCCAGCTCTCTCCCGAGGAGTTTCACGTTCTCCGCCAGGCGGGCACCGAGCGCCCCTTCACCGGAGAATACGTCGACACCAAGACCGAAGGCGTCTACAGCTGCCGCGCCTGCGGCGCCGAGCTGTTCCGGTCGGACACCAAGTTCGACAGCCACTGCGGCTGGCCGAGTTTCTATGAGCCGTCGAAGTCGGAGGCGGTGACCCTGATCGAGGACCGTTCGCTCGGCATGACCCGCGTCGAGGTCCGCTGCGCGGCCTGCGACTCACACCTGGGCCACGTCTTCCACGGCGAGGGCTACGGCACGCCCACCGACGACCGCTACTGCATCAACTCCGTGTCGCTCCGAATGGAGCCCACCGGCTGACCATCGGCCCCGCCGGGGCCGGAACGCACGACACTCAGGCCTCCCCAGAAGGTGAAGACGGCCGGAGGCCGGGTAAAGCGAGATCACGCATCGTATGCGGACGTCTCCGTAAAGTGATCTTTCTCAGGGAGCCGACGTGCACATCCGGCACAGGTGGGAGGTCATCGAGAGCATCGGCAGGGTCAGGACCCAGCGCTGCGTGCTCTGCGGCAAGACCCGGGTCAGGGTGAGCTGAGCGGCCGGGACGCCCTCGCTACCCCCCGGGCTTGGGATGGGTGACACGGCAGTCGGAGTCGCCGGGCCCGAGGATGTTGGCCAGCACGGGGTTGCCGTTCTCCCCGAACTTCGCCTGGACGAAGACCACCGGCTTGGACTCGCCGAGCTCCCCGACGAGATAGTTCACACCCGTCTGGCACAGCTTCAGTGCCTGCTTCGAGTTGTTCGCCGACTCCGGGAGATCCGTATATATCCGGAGATAGCCTCCAACGATGCGGATGTCCTTGACACGCTTGGTCGCCTTGTGGCTCGCGAAGTAGGCAAACGCCTTCTGGTCACTGTGCTTGGACGGTCCGGCCGCCTCCGCCTCCGCCTCGTCCGCGGCCCGCTTGTCCGCGCCGGACGTGGCGGCCGTCACCGGGCCGCCTCCCGCGGAGGCGGCCTTCGGGGGCGCGGGGACCGCCCGCCCCTGCGCCTGCGGCAACGACTGCGACTGGACTCCGGACCGCGCCGGCGGGGTCCGGAGCAGGGACCCGCCCAACGCCAGCCCCGCGACGGCCAGCGCGGTCGCCCCCACCGCGATCTCGAGAACCCGTGCCTTGGCCTTCCTTCTCCGGCGTCCACGCTCGCGCCGTGTGGACCGTGCCAGATCCTGGCCCTTCTGCACCCTTGGCCTCCCGGAGAGAGGTGGTTTTCCCTGAGTATGACAAACCACGTGAGGATATCGACCGTTTCCGAGGATCCGTCTGGCACCGCACACGCCCGCGTGACGGCGCCCCGCCGCCCGAAGACGCCCGGGAGCGGCGCCGGGCGGGGTGAGTAGCGACGACGGAGCCCCGGCCCCGCCTACGGCAGCGCGGCGATCAACTCGCTGACCGGCTTGCGGATCCCCGTGTAGAAGGGGGTCTCCTCCCGGGTGTGCCGCCGGGCCTCGGCGGCGCGCAGGGTCCGCATCAGGTCGACGATGCGGTGCAGGTCGTCGGCCTCGAAAGCGAGCATCCACTCATAGTCGTTCAGCGAGAAGCAGGCCACGGTGTTGGCCCGCACGTCCGGATAGTCGCGGGCCATCCTGCCGTGTTCGGCGAGCATCCGGCGGCGGTCGGCGTCGTCCAGAAGGTACCACTCGAGGGAGCGGACGAACGGGTAGACGCTGACGTACCGCCGCGCCTCCTCCTCGGCCAGGAAGGCCGGGATGTGTGACTTGTTGAACTCGGCCGGGCGGTGCAGCGCCATCGCCGACCAGACCGGCTCGGTCAGCGTTCCGAGGCCGGTGCGGCGGAACCGGGCGTAGGTCTCCTGCAGATCCTCGGCGGTCGGCGCGTGCCACCAGAACATGAAGTCGGCGCCGGCGCGGAACCCGGCCACGTCGTAGAGGCCGCGGGTGACCACGTCCTTCTCGGCCATCTGGGCCAGGAGGTCCTCGACCTCGTCTGCCATGCCCTCGCGATTGCCCGGGCAGCGCTCGGTCAGCTTGAAGACCGACCACATCGTGTAGCGGATCACCTGGTTCAGGTCGCGTGCCTTGGGCCGCGGGTTCCCGTCCGTCGTCCTCACCCCTCCGTCAACTCCGCCGACTCGTCAGCGAATCGGCTTTCCCGTCCCATTCTCCCGTGGGGTCCAGGTGGTCCAGAATCCGGGCCGCCGCGGTGCGGGCGGTGGAGACACAGGCCGGGATGCCGAGGCCGTCGTAGGCCGCGCCGCACAGGGCCAGACCGGGCTGGGTCGCGACGGCCGCGCGGATGCGGGCGACCCTGTCGAGGTGGCCCACGTCGTACTGCGGCAGGGAGCCGCCCCAGCGGGTCACCCTGGAGTCCCGCGGCAGCCCGCGCACGCCCATGACCTCCACCATCTCGGCCATCGCCAGAGCCACCAGCTCGGCGTCGTCGCGCTGGAGCACGGCCTCCTCGCCGATGCGGCCGATCGAGCACCTCAGCAGGATCAGATTGGGGTCGGCCTCGGTCAGGTGCGGCCACTTGACCGAGCTGAACGTGACGGCCTTGATCGGGCGTCCGTCGACGGGCGGGACGAGGTAGCCGCTGCCGGCCGGCGGCCGGGGGAACGCCTCCCGCGGATAGGCGAGGGTGACGATGGCCATGCTGGCGTAGTCGATCCTGGCCAGCTCCGCGGCGGCCAGGGGCGCCTCTCCTGCGAGCAGGCGGCTCGCCGAAGGGCCGGGGGTGGCGACGATCACCGCGTCGGCCTCGATGACCTCGGGCTTGGGCACCGGCCCGGCCACCAGCTGCCAGCCGGTCGTGGTGCGGCGTATCTCCCGGACCGTGACCCCGGTCCTGATCTCGGCGCCGGACGCGGCGGCCACGGCCTCGGGCAGGGTGCCCATCCCCCGCCGCAGCGTGGTGAAGACGGGCCCGGCGTCCTTGGGCGCATCGGCGCTGACCTCTCGGGCGGCGGCGAGCAGCGACCGCTCCGAGCGCGCGGCGATGGCGATCTTGGGCATCGTCGCGTCCAGCGAGAGCCGGTCGGCCTGACCCGCGTAGACGCCGCCGAGCAGCGGCTCGATCAGACGCGCGACGACCTCGTCGCCCATCCGGGCGCGGATGTAGGCGGCCACCGACACGTCGGTGCTGACCCGCGTGGCCGGGAGGATCTGGTCCAGCGGCACGCGGGCGAGGCCCGCGGGGCTGAGAATCCCCGACCTGGCCAGCGCGATCAGGTCGGACGGGACGCCCATGACGTGCCCCTTGGGCATGGACCTCAGCACGCCCCGGGACAGGATGGCCGCCTGGGTGGTGCCGGGATGCCGTAGCTCCTCGCCCAGGCCGACCATCCGGGCCAGGTCCTTGCCCTCGGGCCGCCGCGCGAGCATCGCCTCCGCCCCGGCGTCGGCCGAGACCCCCGCCACCTCGGTGGCGTACAGCTTGCCGCCGATCCGCCGGGCGCCGTCGAGCACGGTCACCCGGACGTCTCCTCCGCCCTGGCGCAGGTACCACGCGGCGGCCAGCCCCGCGATCCCGCCGCCGACGACCACCACATGGCACCGGTTGCCTTCCATGACTCCTGACCGTACCGTCCCCCCTGCCCGGTCGCGCGTCCCGCCACCCCGGAGCCCCGGAGCCCCGGAGCCCCGGAGAACGTGACGCCATCGTGATGCCTCCCGCCAAACCCCGCCCGCGCCGTCGCCGTCAACAAGGGCATGAGCAGATTCCGGTACGGCTCCCGCCTGGCGGTCACGCTGGCGGGGATGGTGTTGTTGGCGTCGGCCTGCGGGGGCGGCGAGGCGACCATGCAGTCCGCGCAGTCCGCCGACGCTCCGGCGGCCGAGCGGAAGGCGGTGGCCCAGGACGGAGGCACCGCTTCGAGCGCCCGCGTGCCCAGGGCACAGAGATCGGCGGCGGCGTCGGCCGGCACGGCGGGGCAGCAGGTCACGGTGGTCCCGCAGGACCGGGCGATCATCTACACGGCGGAGATGACGGTCCGGGCCAAGGACGTCACCGCGGCCGCCGACAAGGCCCGGCAGGTCGTCGCCGGTGCCGGCGGCTACCTGGCGATGGAGAAGTCGGACGCCTACTCCGGTGGCGAGGGCTCCGCGCAGCTCGTCTTCAAGGTCCCGCCGCAGGGCTATCCCGCCGTCCTGGACCGGCTGGGCAAGGAGCTCGGCACGCGCGAGTCGCTCCAGCAGAACACCGAGGACGTCACCGAGCAGGTCGCCGACGTGGAGAGCCGGCTGAGGTCGGCGAAGACGGCGCTCGACTCGCTGCGCACGCTGATGAAGAAGGCCGACACGATCGGCCAGGTGCTGGACGTCGAGCGGGAGATCTCCGGCCGGGAGGCCGACCTGGAGTCGCTCCAGGCGCGGCAGAAGTCGCTGGCCTCGCAGACGAGCCTGGCGACGCTGACGCTGAACCTGGTGGGCCCGGCGGCCGTGGTCCCCGAGCCCGAGGAGGAGCCGTCCGGATTCCTCAGCGGGCTGCGATCGGGCTGGAAGGGGTTCGTCACGGCCGTGAAGATCGGGCTGACCGTCCTGGGCGCGCTGCTCCCCTGGATGATCGTGATCGTTCCGCTCGGGTGGGTGGTCCTCCGGCTCGGTCGTACCAGAAGGGGAACCTCCCGGACGGCGCCCGCGCCGTTCACCCTCGAGCCGTTCACCCCTGATCCGGACCCGGACGGGCCCGGACAGGCCGCAGACGACCCCGGGCAGGAGCCTGCCCCCTCCGAGCGCTCATAGGACCCGCGCGCCACCGGCCCGCCCCGCAGGGACCCTCATCCAGCGGCGCGCGGACCCGGCGTCCGCGGGCGGGGCCGTCAGCGGGCGGACGCCTCGTGCACGAAGTCGGTGAGGCGGGCGAGCTGGTCGGGGTCGGCGCCGGGCGGCACGCCGTGGCCCAGGTTGAAGATGTGGCCCTCGGCCTTGGCACCGCGGGCGAGGATGTCACCCGCGCGGCGCTCGACAACCTCCCAGGGGGCGAACAGCGTCGCCGGGTCCAGGTTGCCCTGGAGCGCTTTGCCCGGCCCGACCCGCCGGGCGGCCTCGTCGAGCGGGACCCGCCAGTCGACGCCGACGACGTCGGCCCCCGCCTCGCCGAGCAGGCCGAGCAGTTCGCCGGTGCCCACGCCGAAGTGGATGCGGGGGATGTCCAGGTCGGCCAGGCCGGCGAAGATGCGGCTGGTGTAGGGCAGGACGAACTCACGGTAGTCCTCGGGGGCGACGGCGCCGACCCAGGAGTCGAAGAGCTGGACGGCCGAGGCTCCGGCGGCCGCCTGGACGCGCAGGAAGCCGAGGGCGATCCCGGTCAGCCGGTCCATCAGGGCATGCCACAGGTGCGGCTCGCCGTACATCATCGCCTTGGTGTGGTCGTGGTTCTTGGAGGGCCCGCCCTCGATGAGGTAGGACGCCAGGGTGAACGGCGCGCCCGCGAAGCCGATGAGCGGGGTCGGGCCGAGCTCCCCGGTCAGCGCCCGGATGGCCTCGGTGACGTAGGAGACGTCACCGGGCTCGATCGGGCGCAGCCTCTTGACCGCGGCCGCGTCCCTGATCGGCTCGGCCACCACCGGGCCGACGCCGGGCTTGATGTCCAGGTCGATCCCGATCGCCTTGAGCGGCACCACGATGTCGCTGAAGAAGATGGCCGCGTCCACGCCGTAACGGCGGACCGGCTGCATCGTGATCTCAACGATCAGGTCGGGGGTGGCGCACGCGGTGAGCATCGGCACCGTTCCGCGCACGGCCCGGTATTCGGGCAGCGAGCGACCTGCCTGGCGCATGAACCACACGGGGGTGTGGGAGACGGGCAGGCGGCGGCAGGCGCGCAGGAACGGAGAGTCGGCAAGCTCGGGAGTCACCCTCCCAGGGTGCCATGCCAGGGGTACGGTCCGCTCATCACGTCCATTACCTGGGGTTCTCGCTATGAAATCACCGGCTATTCAATGGGATCACCGTCAACAACACCCAGATAGTTCCAAGTCATGATGACGATCTAGTTTTGACGGTTTTGAGTGCTTCGTCCGTCAAAAAGTGATGTGGGCTCGTCGCCCGCGTCGCCGGACGGCACGAGGCGATCATGTTTCCGGGTACAGTTCCTCCCATTGACGGATCTGGCACGCCCCCCGGCTGGTCCAAATGTTCGTCAAGTCACCGCGCGGCATCGATTCCGGCATCACTTTCGGGACACGCCGAGCACGTTGCGCGGAATTGTCGGCGCGACGTGCCAACGTCGGACCACGACCCGACGAAAGGCCCGTGCGATGTCCACGATGTGGAGTTCAACCGAACGCCGCGGTGAGCACTGTGCTATATGTGCCGCCGAGCGGGTTTTCGAGCAGCCCGCCCGTTCCGACGGCCACGGACCGGGCCGGTGTCCCGAGTGTGCCTGTGTCGAATGCGGTCACGCGCTGTTCCCCGGAGTTCCCGATGGCGAGGGCGCGTCCGCTCTCCGCCGGGCGATGGCAGTAGCTTGATCGGCTCCAATGGCTCTTACACCTACCCCAGTGGTCCCCATGCGCTCAGTTCCGACCTACGCTTCCGATATGACCCTCGGTGAGGCACCGCCCGCTCCCGCCGTCTTCCGGCGTGCGGCGGCCACCCTGCGCCCTGGCGAGGTCAGACCGGAGATCGAGCTGGAGGACATCCCCGCGCCCCAGCGTCTGGCTCCTTACTCGGCCGCCATCGGCGCCTCGGTCTACCGCGACGACGACGAGCTGGCGGTCGGCCGCCTCATCATGCTCTTCGACCCGGACGGCCAGCGCGGCTGGGACGGGCAGTTCCGGCTGGTCGCCTACGTCCGGGCGGACATGGAGCCGGAGATCACCGAGGATCCCCTGCTCGGGCCCGTCGCGTGGAGCTGGCTCACCGAGTCGCTCGACGCGCACGGCGCCGGTTACACCGCGGCCGGGGGGACCGTCACCCGGGCCGTCTCCGAGGGCTTCGGCAACAAGGCCGAGGACCCGGTCACCACGGAGCTGGAGCTGCGCGCCTCCTGGTCTCCGCTGGAGGAGGACCTTTCCAGCCATGTCGCCGCCTGGTGCGATCTGATGTGCCTTGCGGCGGGTATACCACCCCTGCCACCCGACGTGGCGACTCTGCCGCCACGCCGTCGCGAAGATCCGGAGCCCTTCCGAACGTGACCGACGAGACAACCATCGTTCCGCTGCTGGAGCCACGAGAGGGAATCCCACCCGTCATCGAGGACGCAGCCGCCCTTGCACATGTCGTGCGCGCCTTCGCCGAGGGCACCGGCCCGGTCGCCGTGGACGCCGAGCGAGCCTCGGGCTACCGCTACAGCGGCCGCGCCTACCTCGTGCAGCTGCGTCGCTCCGGTGCGGGTAGCGCGCTGATCGACCCGACCCACTGCCCGGATCTGTCGGAGCTCGACGCGGCGCTGGCCGACACGGAAGTGGTGCTGCACGCGGCCTCCCAGGACCTTCCCTGTCTGGCGGAGCTGGGCTTTCATCCCCGCAAGCTGTTCGACACCGAGCTGGCCGGGCGCCTGCTCGGCTACGAGCGGGTCGGCCTCGGCATGATGGTGGAGAACGTCCTCGGCTTCAAGCTGGAGAAGGGCCACTCGGCGGCCGACTGGTCCGCCCGCCCGCTGCCGGAAGACTGGCTGCGCTACGCGGCGCTCGACGTCGAGGTCCTGGTCGAGCTGCGCGACGTCCTCCACGAGGAGCTGGAGTCCAGCGGCAAGCTGGGGTGGGCGCGCGAGGAGTTCGCCTCTGTGCTGGCCTACCGGAGCCCCGCGCCGCGGTCGGATCCGTGGCGGCGCACCTCCGGGATCCACAAGGTCCGCTCACTGCGCGGGCTGGCGGTGGTCCGGGAACTGTGGACGCTCCGCGACGGGTTCGCCAGTGAGGCGGACCTGGCACCCGGCCGGGTCCTTCCCGACTCGGCGATCGTCGCGGCCGCGCTGGAGCTGCCCCGCACCACCAAGGCGCTCACCGAGATCCCGCCGTTCACCGGCCGCAGCGCCCGCCGGCACCTGCGCGAGTGGCTGGCGGCGATCGGCAGGGCGCGCACGCTGCCGGAGTCGGAGCTCCCGCAGCCCAGCACCCAGGGTGACGGGCCGCCGCCCGCCAACCGGTGGATGGACCGTGACCCGATCGCCGCGCGGCGGCTGGCCGCCGCCAGGGCCGTGGTGGCGGCGCTCGCCGACGAGCACCACATGCCGACGGAGAACCTGCTCCAGCCCGACGCGGTGCGCCGCCTGACCTGGGAACCGCCCTCGCTCATCGAGGAGGAGACCATCTCGGCCCGGCTGCGCGAGCTGGGCGCCCGGGAGTGGCAGATCGGCCTGACCGTCCATCCGGTGACCAAGGCGCTGATCCGGCTGGAGACCAAGGGCGAGATCTGACCGGTTCCGCCGCCCGCTCCCACGGGGGCGCGGGTCCGGGGTCCAGCCCTCTCCATCGCCCGTCGGCACGGATTCTCCCCGGTGCGGCGGAGCCATCGCGCGCGGGCCCCGCCCGTACACCCTTCCCGTGCTCTCCACCATGTGGACTGAGGAAAGGTAAGCGCTTGCCCAACATGTCGGGCTGCCGTACGGTAGTCTGGAAAGCGCTTTCCATAGGAGGCTCAAGAAGATGTCCCCGCGAAGCATCGGCGTCGTGATGAACGGTGTCACCGGCCGCATGGGTTACCGCCAGCACCTGGTCCGCTCGGTCCTGGCGATCAACGAGCAGGGCGGCGTGGCGCTGTCCGACGGCAGCCGGGTGACGCTCAGACCGGTACTGGTGGGCCGGAGCGCCGAGAAGCTGGAGAGGCTGGCGGACGACCACGGCATCGCCGGCTGGACCACCGACCTCGACGCGGCTCTGGCCGACGACGACAACCTGATCTACTTCGACGCTCAGGTCACCCAGGCCCGGGTGAAGGCCGTGCTCAAGGCGATCGACGCGGGCAAGCACATCTACGCCGAGAAGCCGACCGCCGAGACCTTCGACGACGCGCTGGCGCTGGCCGAGGCCGCGACCGCCAGAGGCGTGAAGAACGGCGTCGTGCAGGACAAGCTCTTCCTGCCGGGGCTGCTCAAGCTCAAGCGCCTCATCGACGGCGGCTTCTTCGGCCGGATCCTTTCGGTGCGCGGCGAGTTCGGCTACTGGGTCTTCGAGGGTGACTGGCAGACCGCGCAGCGCCCGTCGTGGAACTACCGCGCCGAGGACGGCGGCGGCATCGTCCTGGACATGTTCCCGCACTGGGCCTACGTGATGGAGAACCTGTTCGGCCGGGTCCGCTCGGTCTACGCCCAGACCGCCACCCACATTCCCGAGCGGGTGGACGAGCAGGGCAGGACCTACCCGGCCACCGCCGACGACGCCGCCTACGGCGTCTTCGAACTCGACAACGGCATCGTGGCCCAGATCAACTCCTCCTGGAACGTCCGGGTGAACCGGGACGAACTGGTGGAGTTCCAGGTGGACGGCACGCACGGCAGCGCCGTCGCCGGGCTGCGCAACTGCCGCGTCCAGCACCGCGCCACCACCCCCAAGCCGGTCTGGAACCCCGACCTCGCCGTCACCGCGCGTTTCCGGGACGACTGGCAGGAGGTTCCCGACAACGACGAGTTCGACAACGGCTTCAAGATCCAGTGGGAGATGTTCATCCGCCACGTGGTCGAGGACGCGCCGTTCCCCCACGACTTCACCTCCGGCGCGCGGGGCGTCCGCCTCGCCGAGCTGGGCCTGCGCTCCTCCGCCGAGGGCCGCCGCCTGCCGGTGGAGCCGTGATGACCTACCGCGCACGGCCGGAGCCGGGACTCCACGCCTTTGAGGAGTCTCGATGAGGATCGCGCTGCCCGGCGGTGAGCACACGCTGCGCGAACCGGTGACGTGGGCGAGGCCCGCCGGTCCCGCGGAGAGCCGGACCGTCTACGCGGCCGCCCACGTCGTCGCCGACCCGCTCGGCGACAACACCCCCGGCTCCCCCGCCGCCGTCGACTGGGAGGCCACCCTGCGCTTCCGCAGGCACCTGTGGTCGTACGGCCTGCGGATCGCCGACGCCATGGACACCGCGCAACGCAACATGGGCCTGGACTGGGCGGCCACCCGCGAGCTGATCCGGCGCAGCGCCGCCGAGGCGGCGGAGTTCGGCGACACGGCCACGCTGGTGGCCTGTGGCGCCGGCACCGACCACGCGCCGGACGCGGGGACGCTGGAAGAGGTGGTGGCCGCCTACACCGAGCAGATCGAGACCGTGCGGGACGCGGGCGCCGGTGTCATCGTCATGGCCAGCCGCCAGCTCGCCCGGATCGCGCGGGGCCCCGAGGACTACCACGCGGTATACGGCAAGCTGCTCTCCCAGACCGACCGGCCGGTGATCCTGCACTGGCTGGGTGAGATGTTCGACCCCCACCTGGCGGGCTACTGGGGCTCGGCGGACGTGGGCGAGGCCACCGCGGCGTTCCTGGCACTGGTGCGCGAGCACGCACCGATGGTGGACGGCGTCAAGGTCTCGCTGCTGGACGCCGAGCACGAGATCGGGCTGCGGGCGGCGCTGCCGGAGGGCGTCAGGCTCTACACCGGCGACGACTTCAACTACCCCTCCCTGATCAAGTCGGGCAGCCACGCGCTGCTGGGCATCTTCGACCCGATCGCCCCGGCCGCCGCGGCCGCCCTGCAGGCACTCGACGCGGGCGACCTCGGCCGCTACGACGAGATCATGGATCCCACGGTCGCCCTCGCACGGAAGATCTTCGAGAGGCCGACCTACAACTACAAGACCGGCATCGTCTTCCTGGCCTGGCTCAACGGCCACCAGGAGGCCTTCACCATGGTCAACGGCGCCCAGGCGGCCCGATCGCTCCCGCACCTGGCCGAGGTGTTCCGCCTGGCCGACCGCGCCGGGCTGCTGACGGACCCCGAGCTGGCGGTCCACCGGATGCGGTCGCTGCTGGCGGTGCACGGGCTGTGAACGAGCGGATCGGAGGAGGACGGACTGTGAGCGAGCGGGCAGCGGGCGGGAAAGGGACGATGAGCCGTTTCTCGCTGAACCAGTGGACCACGAAGCGGTGGTCGGTGGCCGAGGCCGTCGACGGATGCGTACGGCACGGCGTCGAGGCCATCGGCCTGTGGCGGCAGAACGTCGCCGAGCAGGGGCTGGACGAGACCGTGAAACTGGTCGCGGACGCCGGGCTGCGGGTGTCGTCCCTGTGCCGGGGCGGCTTCCTGACCTCGCAGGACGCGCTCGACGACAACCGCAGGGCGATCGACGAGGCGGCCGCGCTGAACGCCGCGTGCCTGGTCATGGTCGTCGGCGGCCTGCCGGGGGTGGCCCCCGGCGAGCCCCTGGGCGCCTTCGACCGGGACCTCGCCGGAGCGAGGGAGCGGGTCGCCGAGGCGCTGGCCGTACTCGCCCCCTATGCCGGTGCACGCGGGGTCAGGCTGGCCCTGGAACCGCTGCACCCGGTGTACTGCGCCGACCGGGCGGTGCTGTCCACTCTCGGGCAGGCGCTCGACCTCGCGGAGCCGTACCCGGCCGAGCAGGTCGGCGTGGTCGTCGACACCTTCCACATCTGGTGGGACCCGCAGGTCCTGGCCCAGATCGCCAGGGCCGGGGACCGGATCGCGAGCTACCAGGTCTGTGACTTCCTTCACCCGCTCCCCGCCGACGTGCTGCTCGGCCGGGGCGTGATGGGCGACGGCGTGATCGACTTCGCGCCGCTGACCAGGGCCGTGGCCGAGGCGGGCTACACCGGGGACATCGAGGTGGAGATCTTCAACGCCGACGTGTGGGCCGCCGATCCGGACGAGGTCCTGACCCGGGTCAGGACCAGGTTCGGCGAGCTGATCGAGGTCTGACACCCGTGTTCGGACGTGCCGACTCGACCCGGATAAGGGATTCACGTTGGAGTGACGTGGTAGGTAATCGTACGGTGGTGTCATGACGACCGCAGAGAGCGAAACCCGTCCCGCCATACAGCGGCCGCCGGAACATGTCATGGCCGTACTGGAAACGATCAAAGAGTGGGAGGCCGCCAATCCGGACTCCGCACCGTCCGGACACGGGGAGGCGATTCTGTGGGCTCTCGGCGAGCGTGAGCAGGCGCCGATCAGTGGCCGCCCGACGTCGGGGGGCCTGCCCACGCTCGCAGACGCACGCGCGGAGATCGACGCCTCCGAGCGGGTGCCGCGCGAGGGCAAGGTCGTCCCGGCCGACGGGGTCGTGAGCACCCTGAACTGGTTGATCGGCGCCAAGGACGGGTTGCCGATCCCCGGGCGCCGGTCCTCCGAGGGCTGGGGACACCTGGTCGGCGGACGCGGGGTGATCCTCCGCACCGAAGCCGAGATCGGCCGGGTCGCCGAGCTGGCGCGAGCAGGCAAGCCGAGCGCGTCGAGCGACTGGGAGCGGGAGTGGTGCTCCGGAACGATCGCCGTGTGTGAATGGGTGCTCGGCACCCGCTCGAAGTCACCCGTCCGGAACACACCGCGTCCCATTCACGGACCGACCGGGCTCAACCTCGGAATGGAGGAGACCGCGGCCGAGGACGTGTCCCGGCAGCTCGGGCGGGGCCGTCAGCACTCCCCCGGCTACGGCGACGGGGTCATGCGCACGATCCGCTGGCTGCGGGGGCAGGTCACCGTCGCACCCGTGAACGAGCAAGGCCGACCGACGATCAGCAACCGCTGAGCGCCCCCTACGACGCGAACGGCCCGGACACCCGCAGGTGTCCGGGCCGTTCCGCCATGCCGGGAGGGGAAGGAGACAGCCTCGGCGCCGCGAGGCCCGGCCCACCCCTACGGAGGGCTCCAGCGCGGCGGGAGACGGCCTACGACAGGCTGCGGGCGCTCTCGCGGAGGACGACCTCGCCGGCCACGTGCACGACGCGAGGCTCCTCGTCCGGGCCGAGTGCCAGCTCCAGCGCGCGGGCGCCCATGTCGGCCAGCGGCAGCCGTACGGTGGAGAGGGCCGGGACCAGGTCCCGGAGTGTGGCGATGTCGTCGAACCCCGCCACCGAGACGTCCTCGGGCACCCGGATGCCACGGCCCCTGAAGGAGGCCAGCGCGCCTACGGCCATCACGTCGTTGACGGCGAACACGCATGTGGCGCCGGAGACCACGGCCGCCGCCGCGTAGCCGCCGTCGCGGTCGAAGGAACCGTGCACGATCTGCGGCGCCGGCAGGCCGAGCTCGGCGAGCGCCCCGGCGAATCCGGCCGTCCTGTCGCCGGCCGTGATCAGCCCGGCGGGACCCGCGAGCACGGCGAAGCGCCGGTGCCCCAGCCCGGCGAGGGCCCGGGCGAGTGCGGCCGCACCCTCACGGTTGCCCGGCACCACCGAGTCCACCCCGAGCAGGTCCTGGCCGACGCAGGCCACCCGCCCACCGGTCTGACGGTAGCGGTCGAGCTCCTCACGGAGCCTGCCGGTCACGTGGGGGTCGGCCACCCGGGACCCGGCGAGCAGCACGGCGCCGACCCGCTGCGCGTTCAGGGTCGAGACGTAGGCGATCTCCCGTTCGGGGTCGCGGTGCGTGGTTCCGACCATGACCACGAGCCCCTGGCTCTCGGCCACCCGCATGACTCCGTCCGCGATCGCGGCGAAGTAGGGGTCGGTGAGGTCGTGGACCACCAGCCCGATCACGTTGCTGGCCCCCCGGGCCAGCGTCTGCGCGGCCACGTTGGTCCGGTAGCCGAGCTGGGCGGCGGCCAGTTCCACCTTGTCCCGTAAGGACGCCCCCACCTGCCGGGTGCTCCCGTTGAGCACCCGTGAGGCCGTCGCGAGCGAGACGCCCGCCTGCCGCGCGACATCCTCAAGCGTGACCACCGACAACCTCCCGGAAAGCGTTTTCCAAAGTCTGCCAGAGATGCCTGCCCCCCGCACCCCGGACGCGGCCGGCTCTTCGAGAGGCCCGGCATGCGGCATCGTAACGCTCTGTCGCGAGAACGGACACCCTCCAAGGGAGCGCGGCCGCCCTGGCTGCACAAGGTATTGTTACCGACGAGTAGCATAGGCGGGAAGCCACCCAGCAACGAGGAGCGAACCCCGTGCCTTCCTCTCGTGACGTCGTATTCGTCGACGGTGTGCGCACGCCCTTCGGCAAGTCCGGTCCCAAGGGCCTGTACGCCGAGACGCGCGCCGACGACCTGGTGATCCGCGTCATCCGCGAGCTGATCCGGCGTAATCCCAATCTGCCGCCGGAGCGCGTCGACGAGGTGGCCATCGCGGCCACCACCCAGATCGGTGACCAGGGCCTGACCATCGGCCGTTCCGCCGCGGTGCTGGCCGGACTGCCCAAGAGCGTGCCCGGCTACGCGATCGACCGCATGTGCGCCGGAGCCATGACCGCCGTGACCTCGGTCGCCGGTGGCATCGCCTTCGGCGCCTACGACGTCGCCATCGCCGGCGGCGTCGAGCACATGGGCCGTCACCCGATGGGCGAGGGCGTGGACCCCAACCCCCGCTTCCTGGCCGAGCAGCTCGTGGACGGTTCCGCCCTGGTCATGGGAATGACCGCGGAGAACCTGCACGACCGCTACCCGACCATCACCAAGGAGCGCGCGGACGCCTTCGCCCTCGCCTCCCAGGAGAAGGTCGCCAAGGCCTACGCCGACGGCAGGATCCAGCCCGACCTGGTCCCGATGGCCGTCCGGTCGGCGGAGAAGGGCTGGGGCCTGGCCACCGCCGACGAGGGCCCCCGCCCCGGCACCACCCTCGACGGGCTCGCCACCCTGAAGACCCCGTTCCGCCCGCACGGCCGGGTCACCGCCGGCAACGCCTCCGGGATCAACGACGGCGCGACCGGCTGCATCGTGGCCGCCTCGGACGTCGCCGAGGAGCTCGGGCTCACCCCCAAGATGCGCCTGGTCTCCTACGCCTTCGCGGGCGTGGACCCCGAGGTCATGGGTGTCGGCCCGATCCCGTCCACCGAGCGGGCGCTCCGCCTGGCCGGGCTCTCCATCTCCGACATCGGCCTGTTCGAGATCAACGAGGCCTTCGCCGTACAGGTGCTGGCGTTCCTGGAGCACTTCGGCATCGCCGACGACGACTCCCGCGTCAACCCCTACGGCGGCGCGATCGCCTTCGGCCACCCGCTGGCCTCCTCGGGCGTGCGGCTCATGACGCAGCTCGCACGCGAGTTCGGCGAACGCCCCGACGTCCGGTACGGCGTGACCACGATGTGCGTCGGCATGGGCATGGGCGGGACGGTCATCTGGGAGAACCTGGGCTGGGAAGGTAAGAAGTGACGGACATCAAGGAACTCTTCGCCGACGAGGTCGTCACCAGGGCGACCGTCCGCGATGTGGAACTGCCCTACGGGGCGGGCACCATGGCGCTGATCACGCTGGACAACGGCTTCGACCACACCAAGCCCTCCACGTTCGGCCCCGGAGGTCTCACCTCCCTGAACGAGGCACTCGACGCGATCGCGGGCCGCGGCGACCTGGCGGCCGTGGGCGTCGTCGGCAAGCCGTTCATCTTCGCGGTGGGCGCCGATCTCAAGGGCGCCGCCATGGTCGCCGAGCGGGACCAGGCCCTTGCCATCGGCACGCTGGGCCACCAGGTGTTCCGCCGTCTCGGTGAGCTGGACGTGCCGTCGTTCGCGTTCGTGAACGGCGCGGCGATGGGCGGCGGTCTGGAGGTCGCCCTCCACTGCACCTACCGGACCATCTCCTCCGGCGTGCCCGCCGTGGCGCTGCCCGAGTGCTTCCTCGGCCTGGTGCCGGGCTGGGGCGGCACCCAGCTGCTGCCCCGCCTGGTCGGTCCGGCCACGGCCATCAAGCTGATCATCGAGAACCCGCTCTCGCAGAACCGCATGATCAAGGGCAGGGACGCCTTCGCGGCCGGCATCGCGGACGCGATGTTCGAGCCCGCCGACTTCCTGGAGGAGTCGCTGCGCTGGGCGGCCCGGGTGCTGCGCGGTGAGGTGACCGTCTCCCGCACCGACCACACCGCCGAGGACTGGTCGAAGACCGTCGCCGACGCCCGCTTCCTGGTCGACATGAAGCTGCGCGGCGCCTCCCCCGCCCCCTACCGGGCGCTGGAGCTGATCGAGCTGGCCCGGACCGCCTCGCGCGAGGAGGGGTTCGACGCCGAGAGCCAGGCGCTGGCCGGCCTCCTCATGGGCGACGAGCTCCGCGCCGGCCTCTACTCCTTCGACCTGGTGCAGCGCCGGGCCAAGCGGCCGGCCGGTGCCCCCGACAAGTCCCTGGCCCGCAAGGTCACCAAGGTCGGCGTCGTCGGCGCGGGCCTGATGGCCTCGCAGATGGCGCTGCTGTTCGCCCGCCGCCTGGAGGTCCCGGTCGTACTGACCGACCTCGACCAGGCGCGGCTGGACAAGGGCGTCGGCTACGTGCACGCCGAGGTCGACAAGCTGCTCGGCAAGGGCCGCGTGTCCGGCGACCAGGCCAACCGGCTCAAGGCCCTGGTGACGGGCTCGCTGACCAAGGACGCGTTCGCCGACGCCGACTTCGTCATCGAGGCGGTCTTCGAGGACCTGAAGGTCAAGCAGCAGGTGTTCGCCGAGGTGGAGGCGGTCGTCTCCGCCGAGTGCGTGCTGGCCACCAACACCTCCTCGCTCTCCCTCACCGAGATGGCCGCGGGGCTGCGGCACCCCGAGCGGGTCGTGGGCTTCCACTTCTTCAACCCGGTCGCCGTGATGCCGCTGCTGGAGATCATCCGGGGTGAGAAGACCGACGACGCGACACTGGCCACGGCCTTCTCGGTCGGCAGGTCGCTGAAGAAGTCGTCGGTGCTGGTCAAGGACGCGCCCGCGTTCGTGGTCAACCGGATCCTGACCCGGTTCATGGGCGAGGTCATCGGCGCCGTCGACGAGGGCACCCCGCTGGAGGTCGCCGACCACGCGCTGGACGGGCTCGGCCTGCCGATGACGCCGTTCACCCTGCTCCAGCTCGTCGGCCCGGCCGTCGCGCTGCACGTCGCCGAGACCATGCACGCGGCCTTCCCGTCCCGCTACGGCGTGTCGGAGAACCTCGCGCGGCTGGTCGCGGCGGGCAAGCCCGGCGTCTACGCGCCGGACTTCTCGCTGGACGCGGAGGCCGTGACCCTCTTCTCCGGCGGCACCTCCCCGTCGACCGCCGAGGAGGTACGGCTGCGCGCGCTGCGGGCGCTTGAGGAGGAGATCCGCATCATGCTCGACGAGGGCGTGGTGGCGGCGGCCCAGGACATCGACCTGTGCATGATCCTCGGTGCCGGCTGGCCGTTCCATCTGGGGGGCGTCACGCCGTACCTGGACCGGACGGGCATCGCCGAGCCGCGCTTCCTGCCGCCGGGTGTGGCCTCCGTCCCCGCGTAGCGACGCCTCGTCGCCGGAGGCGTGCCGCCGTCCCGCCCGTGGGGCGGGCGGCGGCACGCCTTCTCAGCTCGCGCACGCCGTACGGGCCGCCGGAACCGGGGACGGTCCGTGGTGGTCAGGGAGCGCCCGTCGAATGCCGCGACAGCCGGCTGTGACGGTAGCTGTAGGTGACGTACACGACGACGCCGATGATCATCCATATGACGAACCTGAGCCAGGTCTCCACCGGAAGGTTGAGCATCAGGTAGAGGCAGGCCAGCACCGACAGGATCGGCACCAGCGGGACCAGCGGGGTGCGGAAGGAGCGAGGGAGGTCCGGACGGGTGCGCCGCAGGATGACCACCGCTATCGAGACGATCACGAACGCGAAGAGCGTGCCGATGTTGACCAGCTCGGCGATCGTCGACAGCGGCACCAGCCCCGCCAGGATCGCGACGATGACACCCACCAGGATGGTGATCCGGTACGGCGTGCCGAACTTCGGGTGGACCTTGGCCAGAACGGCCGGCAGCAGGTGGTCCCGGGACATCGCGAACATCACCCGCGACTGGCCCATCATGAGGATCATCACGACGGTGGTGAGACCGGCCAGCGCGCCGATGCTGATGAGCGTCGCCGCCCAGGTCTGGCCGACCGCCTTGAACGCGTCCGCCAGCGGCGCGGACTCGCTCAGCCGGGAGTAGGGCTGCATGCCGACGACGACCAGGGAGACCGCGACGTACAGCAGGGTGCAGATGGCCAGTGAGGCGATGATGCCGATCGGCAGGTCGCGCCGCGGGTTGCGGGTCTCCTCGGCCGCGGTGGCGACCACGTCGAAGCCGATGTAGGCGAAGAACACGATCGCCGCGGCGCTGAAGACGCCCAGCATGCCGAAGGCGACGGGGCTGATCCCGAACAGCACCTGGATCAGCGGCGCCGCGAGGCCCCCCACCGCCGGGGTGGACTTGGCGGGCGGGATGAACGGGCTGTAGTTGGCCGCCTTGACGAAGAACAGCCCCGCCACGATGACGAGCAGGACCACCGCGAGCTTGATGGTGACGATGATCAGGTTGAGCCGGGAGGAGAGCTTGATCCCGGCGACCAGCACGGCGGTGAGCACCAGCACGACCAGCGCCGCGGGCAGGTTGAAGGTGGCCCCCTCCCCGGCGATCGCGGCGGGCAGGGTGATCCCCATGGAGGACAGCAGCGAGGTGAGGTAGCCCGACCAGCCGACCGCCACGACCGCGGCGGCGAGCATCAACTCCAGCGTCAGGTCCCAGCCGATGATCCAGGCGGGGAACTCGCCGAGGGTGGCGAAGGCGAAGGTGTAGGCCGATCCCGCGACCGGCACGGTAGAGGCGAACTCGGCGTAGCAGAGCGCGGCCAGCGCGCAGACGATCCCGGCGACCACGAACGACAGCGCGACCGCGGGCCCCGCCAGATCCCTGGCGACCCGGCCGGTGAGGACGAAGATGCCGGTACCGATGATGACGCCGATGCCGAAGACGGTCAGGTCGAGCGCGGAGAGATCCTTACGCAACCGGTGTTCGGGAGCCTCGGTGTCCCGGATCGACTGTTCTATCGACTTGATACGGAAAACCGTCATGATTCCCCCTTACCTACCAGAGTTGCCGTTCTCCATGGATCAGGTCATGCCCGCCTGATCAACGGCTGAACGGGAAGGTAAGGGTTCTTTCGGGGAAAGTCCCTGATGCCCTCGGCACTCTCACGCGACACCATCGACCCATGCTCTTGGACATGTTGGGCCAGTTGGACCCCTATCTGGTCGGCGCGGTGTTGCTGGCCGTGCTGGCGCTGGACGGTTCCCTGCTGATCGGGACCGTGCTCCCCGGGGACGCGGCGATCGTCGTGGCGGGGACCACGCTGACCGGCGCCGCCGAGATCGCGGTGGCGGCGGTCGCCGGGGTGATCGGTTGCTACCTGGGCGCCACCGGCGGCTGGCTGATCGGCCGCCGGTACGGCTCGCGCGTCCGCCACAGCAGGGCCGGGAGGTGGGTCGGCGAACACCGCTGGGCCCGGGCCGAACGGCTGGCGACCGGCACGGACGGCGGCCCCGCCCTCGCCGCCGCCTCCTTCCTGCCCGTCGTCAACTCACTGACCCCGGTCCTCGCCGGAACCTTCGGCATGCCCTACGTCCGCTTCATCCGCTGGACGCTGGCCGGCAGCGTGACCTGGGTGACCACCTACCTGGTGCTCGGCTCCGTCGCCGGCGAGTTCGCCCGGCAGAACCAGCACCTGATGGTGCCGGTGGCCGGATGCCTCGCCCTCCTGGCCGCGGGCCTCGTCGTGATCGGCAGACGGGCCCGCGCGAGCAGGACGGCCGAGGTCAGCGAGCCGGATCGTTCTCCAGCGCCGGAGACCGTCTCGCCACCGCCTCGGTGATCTCGCGGGCGATGTCCTGCGCGGTCAGGCCGATCTCGTTGAGGATCTTCGCCCGCTTGGCGTGGTCCAGGAAGCGCTGCGGGATGCCGTAGGTCCGGATCGGGACGTCCACGTCGGCGTCGCGGAGCATCCTGGCGACCGCGTCGCCGACGCCGCCCACCCGGCCGTTGTCCTCCACCACCACCACCAGCTTGTGCGCGCCGGCGGCCGTCACCAGCGCCTCGTCCAGTGGCTTGACCCAGCGCGGGTCCACCACGGTCGTCGAGATCCCCTGGGCGTCGAGCAGGGTGGCGGCGTCCAGGCACAGCTCGGCCATCGGGCCGACGGAGACGAGCAGCACGTCCGGATCGCCCGTACGCAGCACGTCCATCCCCCCGAGCCGCCCGACCGCCTCGATCTCGGTGGCCACCGGCCCCTTGGGGTAGCGGACGACGGTGGGGCCGTCGTCGACCTCCACCGCCTCGGCCAGCAGCTCGCGCAGGCGCGGCTCGTCACGCGGGACCGCGACGGACAGCCCCGGGATGACCTGGAGGATCGACAGGTCCCACATGCCGTTGTGGCTGGCGCCGTCGTCACCGGTGACGCCCGCCCGGTCGAGCACGACCGTGACCGGCAGCCTGTGCAGGGCGACATCCATGAGGAGCTGGTCGAAGGCGCGGTTGAGGAAGGTCGCGTAGATCGCCACCACCGGGTGGAGCCCGCCGAGCGCCAGGCCGGCGGCGCTGGTGAGGGCGTGCTGCTCGGCGATGCCGACGTCGTAGAGGCGGTCGGGGTAGGCCTCGGAGAACGGGATCAGCCCGGTCGGGCCGAGCATCGCGGCGGTGATGGCCACGATGTCCTGCCGCTCGGCGCCCAGCCGCACGATCTCCTGGCTGAAGACGTTGGTCCAGCCGTGCGGCTTGGGCTTCTCCTCGCCGGTCAGCGGGTCGAAGACACCCGGCGAGTGGAAGCAGTCCTCGTCGTGGTTCTCGGCGAAGGAGTAACCGAAGCCCTTCTTGGTGAGCACGTGGACGATGACCGGGCGGCGGAAGCCGCGGGCCTTGCGCAGCGCGGCCTCCACGGCCTGCTCGTCATGGCCGTCGACCAGGCCGATGTATTTCAGGCCGAGGTCTTCGAACATGACCTGCGGGGCGAGGACGTCCTTGATGCCCTTCTTCATGCCGTGCAGCGCGTCGTAGAACGGGGCGCCCACCACCGGGACCTTCGTCAGGTTGTCCTTGACGAACTCCAGGACGTCCTCGTAACGCTGGGTGGCGCGCAGCGAGGCCAGGTGCGAGGCGAGACCACCGATGGTCGGCGAGTAGGAGCGGCCGTTGTCGTTGACCACGATGATCAGCGGCAGGTCCCTGTGCGCGGCGATGTTGTTGAGCGCCTCCCAGGCCATACCGCCGGTGAGCGCGCCGTCGCCGATCACCGCGACGACCGTGCGGTCGACCTCGCGGCGCAGCTTGTACGCCTTGGCCAGGCCGTCGGCGTACGACAGCGCGGTGGAGGCGTGGGAGTTCTCGATGATGTCGTGCTCGGACTCGGTCTGGCTCGGGTAACCCGACAGGCCGCCTTCCTGTCGGAGCGTCTCGAACTGCGCGGCGCGGCCGGTGAGCATCTTGTGGACGTAGGCCTGGTGGCCGGTGTCCCAGAGGATGCGGTCGCGTGGCGAGTCGAAGACCCGGTGCAGGGCGATGGACAGCTCGACCACACCGAGATTGGGTCCCAGATGGCCTCCGGTGCGGGCAGTGGAACTGACCAGCAGGTCCCGGATCTCGGCGGCCAGCCGGGGCAGCTCGCCCGCTCCCAGCAGCTTGAGATCCCGTGGTCCCTTGACCGTCTCCAGAAGACTGCCAGGTCGTCCGGTCCGCTCGCTCACGGAATCATCCCCTCTGTTCCAGTCAGCATCAGACCGAGTCTAGTTCGCGTGGCGGGCGGCGCCTCCGGTGACGGGGATTCTGCACGTTTTATTCACACTTGCAATACTCTTTGCCTCACCATGAGCACTCTCCCCTTTAGGCAACTATCGTCACTCATCGTCGCTTCGCTGGCTTTCCCCCTGGTCATGGGTGTGGGAGTCGCGAACGCCGCCGCTCCGTCGACCGCCAAGACCTCCGCCGTGAAGGAGCAGGCCCCGCCGCGTGGCCGTGCCGCCGCGACGGCCAACCCCATCTACCGGACCGGCACGCTGCCCGCCGTACGGTGCGCCACCGGGCAGATCCGCGCGGGGAGCGCGGCCTCCTACAAGGTCTTCATGACCCGCGTCGACCGCTGCCTGAACCTGGCGTGGAAGACGCAGTTCAAGAAGGCCAGGCTGCCCTTCGCCCAGCCCAAGCTCCGCTTCACCACCTCCAAGGTCAGCAGCCCGTGCGGCCGCTGGCCCCAGGGGGCCGGGGGCTACTACTGCTCCAGTAACCGCACCATCTACATCGGCGTCTTCCGGGATGTGCTGAAGAGCCCGTACGCCCCCAACCACGCCCAGTTCATGGCGCACGAGTACGCACACCACGTGCAGCAGCTCGCCGGCATCATGAACTACTACGGCCAGAGCGTCTGGCGGGCCGGGTCCTCCACCAAGCTCGCCTTCTCCCGCCGCCTCGAACTGCAGGCCGACTGCCTCGGCTCCGCCTTCCTGCGGCAGATCGCCGACGACCTGCCGGTCGAGCAGGAGCAGTGGGACGCGATGGTCGACTGGGTCGCCAAGAACGGCCAGAAGACCTGGGTGAAGAACGACCACGGCAAGGGCCGCAGCCAGGCCTACTGGATGCAGCGCGGCTTCAACGCGGGCTCCCCGTCCGCGTGCAACACCTGGACCGCTTCCTCCGGAACCGTCGCCTGACCATTTCCCGCTGACCATTTCCCGCCGGAAATGCGGCCGCGCTCTCCTCACGCGGCCGCATTTCCGCTTTCCCACCACATTGAATTACATTAGGGTTCGGGATCATGCGTACCCCCCTTATCGCCCTGATATCCGGCGTGCTCGCGGGTCTGTTGTTCGCCGGTACGGCCAGCGCAGGCGTCGTGGAACGGTCCGGCCCGGCGCCCACCGGCAAGACGGCCCAGACCGCCAACCCGATCTACAAGACCGGGAAGCTCGAACTCAAAAAATGCGAGGAGCAGCCGGTCATCTCCAACGACCTCGACTCCGCGCGTGTCTATCTCGAGTTTTTGATGGACTGCCTCAACGAGAGCTGGGAATACCAGTTCTCCAAGGCCAAACTGCCCTTCTCCAAGCCCTCGTTCGAGACGATCTCCCGCGCCGGCCGCCCGACCGCCTGCGGCAAATTCCCCAAGGGCGCCCAGGCGATCTACTGCAACGTCAACAAGAAGATCACCTTCCTGCTCAGCCCGGAGATCCTCTCCCAGTCGACCGAGCTGTTCCTGTTCGAGGTGGTGGCCCACGAGTACGGCCACCACGTACAACAGCTCTCGGGCATCATGGGCGCCTTCGCCAACCGGAAGTACAAGAGTGACAAGGCCTACCTCGCCGAGCTTCGCAAGATCGAGCTCCAGGCCGAGTGCTTCAGCGGCGCCTTCCTCGGCAGCGTCTGGCAGTCCCTGGGCCGCCGGCAGTCCGACTTCTCCTACGTCCTCGACTTCTCCTACGACACCGTCAGCCACGGCAAGGCCACCAACATCGCCTACTGGCTGAAGCGCGGCTTCAACCAGGAGAGCCCCGGTGCCTGCACCACCTTCTCCGCCCCCGCGTCCAGGGTCGCCTGACCTCCCCTTCCGGAAAGCCGCCCGTCGCCGTCCCCCAGCCGCGCGACGGGCGGCTGTTTTTCACCGGGCGGACGGCCTGTTCCCCTCCCGGGACGAGGTCTGTCACCCCGGTCGCGGAGACGACGGCCGCTCCAGGCGCGACACGGGTGGCGACGGACAGCGCACTCTGCGTAATGTGGTCATGCCACCTGTGTGCCCTTCACTCCACAACACCAGGTCGGGTCCCCCTTTGTTCGACGGCGAGGAGAGGAACGCGTTGGACACCACAGAGGTACGCATGCGGGTCCTGGAGACCGATGTGGCAGTGCTCAACATACGCACCGAGGAGAACAGGACGATGACGTCGGCGATGTTCGAGGTGCTCGGCGATCTGCGCACGGCGACATCGGAGCTCCGGACGGAGGTGACGGGGCTCCGGACGGAGATGACGGGGCTCCGGACGGAGGTGACGGAGCTCCGCAAGGGTCAGGACGAGCTCCGCGCGGGACAGGACGAACTCCGCGCGGGACAGGACGAGCTCCGCACCACCACCCAGGAGCTCAGGGTGAGTGTCGCCCAGCTCCGGATCACCACCGGGAAACTGGAGGCCGGTCAGGACGAGCTCCGGGCGGACATGTCCTCGGTCAAGCGGTCCGCCGGGAACCTGGAGACGTCGATGAAGCGGATCGAGGACGACGTGGCCGGGCTCAAGGCCGGTCACGTCGAGCTGCGCAACCTGGTGGCCGGCCTGATCAAGTGAACCCCGAGGGCCGCCGGCCGCCCCTGGGATCGGAGCCGGCGGCCCCTCCTTCTCTCCGGACCGGGGTCTCCGCACCGCGGGGGAGAACGGCCCCGCACAACACCACCGCGGACCCCGACGAACCTCTACGAGGTCCACCGGACCGCCGGCGGGGGGCGGGTGCGGCCTGCGCCGTACGGAACGAGAAGATCAGGAACCCGCGCGGACGAGAACTTCCAGGGGGTCGGCGAGGACCTGGGCGAAGGCGAGTTCGGCGGCGCCGACGAGGGTGGCGTCGTCGCCGAGGGCCGAGGTGCGCAGGCGGAGGCTTTCGCGCGAGGGGGGGAGCGCGTCGACGGCGAGGCGGCTGCGGACCTGGGCGGCGGACCCGAGGTAGACCTCGCGGAGCATGCCGCCGAAGATGACCATCTCGGGGTTGAAGACGTTGACGAGGTTGGCGACGCCCAGGCCGAGCCAGTCGCCGACGCGGCTCAGCGCCGCCTGCGCGACGATGTCGCCGCGGTCGGCGGCGTCGACCACGGCCCGGACGGCGTCACGGCCCATCTCGGGACCGAGGCGGCCCGCGGCCTCCAGCACGGCCCGCTCCCCCGCCTCGGCCTCCAGGCAGCCGAGTGAGCCGCAGCCACAGGGCCGGCCCTTGGGGTTGACGACCATGTGCCCGACCTCGCCGCCGAAACCCCGGTGGCCGCCGAGCAGCTGACCGTTGACGATCACACCGCCGCCGATGCCGACGTCGCCGTGGAGGTATATGAGGTCGCGGCAGCCGACGCCGACGCCCCGGGTGTGCTCGGCGAGGGCGGCGAGGTTGGCGTCGTTGCCCACCGTCACCGGTAGGCCGAGCGCCAGCCTGCGGGTCATCTCCTCGGCGAACGGCACGTCTATCGAGCCCATGTTGGGCCCGAATCTGATGATCCCGTCGCCGCGGCCCACTCCCCCGGAGAAGGCCGCGGCCACCCCGACGCACACCGTGTCGGGCCGGGTCTTGCGATGCATCTGCCGGGCGAACCCGGCGAGCGGGCCGACTATCTCGTCCAGGGTGAAGGGACCGCGGCGCCGTATCGTCTCGCGCCGGTCGAGGATCGTGCCGCCCAGGCCGACGCGGGCGGCGACCAGCCGGTCGACGCCCACGTCGAGGGCGAACACGTAGACCCGCGCCGACTCCGGGCGGACCACGAGGGACGGGCGTCCGGCCCTGCCGGTCTCCCTGGGGAGCTCCTCCCGGACCAGGCCGGCGGCCGTCAGATCGGCGGTGAGGGCCATGATGGTGCTGCGGTTGAGCCCCATCCGGTTGGTGAGTTCCGCGCGCGAGGTCGGACCGCTGAGGTGCACATGCCTGAGCAGGGCGCCGAGGTTGTGGCGCCTGATCTCCTCCTGGGAGGGGCCAGCCCGCATCGCTTGGGTTTCCTTCGAGGGGTCGGGGTCGCTGATCACCTTAGACCAGTGGCGGCCGCCCGCTTGCGGGACAGTGCGTCCACCCCTGCGGCCAGCAGCAGAACCGACCCGGTAACCATGAACTTCACCCCGGAGCTGTAGCCCATCAGACCCATGCCGTTCTCGATCACCGCGACCACGGTGCCGCCGAGGATGGCGTCCAGCACCCGGCCCTTGCCGCCGAACAGGCTGGTCCCGCCGATCACGGCGGCGCCCACCGCGTACAGCAGCACGTTGCTGCCGCCGGTGTTGGGGTCGACCGAGCTGGCCCGGGAGGCCGCGATGATGCCGCCGACGGCGGCCATGGAGGAACAGATCACAAACGCGCTGATCTTCATCCGGTCGACGTTGATGCCCGCCCGGCGGGCGGCCTCGGCGTTGCCGCCGACCGCGTAGAGGTGTCGCCCGAACGCGGTACGGCGGAGCACGAACGTCCAGACCAGCAGGAGCACCACGATGATCGGCACCACGATCGGCACGCCGGCGAGCGAGACGATCGCCGCGTTGCGGCTCCGCTCCACGTTGAGGAAGTAGACGGCGAGCCCGCCGAGCACCGCCAGGGCGCCCACCCGGACCGCGATCAGCGAGATCGGGTCGGAGGTCAGGCCCCGGGCGGCCCTCTTTCGCGCCCGCAGCAGTTGCAGCGCGGCGTAGGCGACGACTCCGACGGCCAGCAGCGCCCAGCCCAGCATGGGCGGGAGGTTCTTGTTGGCGACCGCGAGGATCGTCTGGTCGCGGATGGCGATGATGGTGCCGCCCTGGATCAGCAGCAGGACGAGCCCCTGGAAGGCCAGGAAGGCGGCGAGGGTCACCACGAAGGAGGGGATGCCGAGTTTGGTGACGATGGAGCCGAGCGTGGCGCCGATCACCACACCGGCCAGGATGGCCACCAGCACCGCCACGTACCAGGGAAGGCCCTGGTTGGTGAGCATGATCGCGAGGATCGAGGCGCAGACGCCGCTGGCGAAGCCCGCCGACAGGTCGATCTCGCCGAGGAGCAGCACGAAGACCAGGCCCATGGCGATCACGGTGACCGCGGCGCCCTGGGTGAGCAGGTTGGCGAAGTTGCCCGCGGTGAGGAAGGAGGGACGCAGGATGGCGAAGACCGTGCAGAGCACGACGAGACCGAACACGGCGGGCAGCGCGCCCATCTCGCCACCGCGGACCCGCTCGGCGTAGCCGCGGACGTTGGAGCTGATGGAGGGTGCCTCGGACGCGCGCTCCGGGGAAATCGTGGCGGTCATACCGTGACTCCGTTGGTGAGGCCGAGGTCGCCGCTCCGGCCAGAGGTGATCAGTTCGACGACCTGCGCGTGGGTGACGTCGGCGGTCTTCACCTGGGCCGCCATCCGGCCGAGGTAGAGCGCTGCGATCCGGTCGGACACGGCGAACACGTCGTTCATGTTGTGTGAGATGAGCACGACGGCCAGGCCCTGGTCGGCCAGGCGGCGGACCAGCTCCAGCACCTGCGCCGTCTGGGCCACGCCGAGCGCGGCGGTGGGCTCGTCGAGGATGACGACCTTGCTGTTCCAGAGCACGGCCTTGGCGATGGCCACGGTCTGCCGCTGGCCGCCGGAGAGGCTGGCGACGTGCTGGCGGATGGACTTGACGGTCCTGACCGACAGGCTCTCCAGGGTCTTGGCCGCCATCTCCTCCATCGTGTCCTCGTCGAGCACGACGCCGCGCTTCTTCTCGCGGCCGAGGAACATGTTCTGGACGATGTCGAGGTTGTCGCAGAGCGCGAGGTCCTGGTAGACGATCTCGATGCCCAGCTCGCCCGCGTCGCGCGGGCTGTGGATCTGGACGGGTCTGCCATCGAAGAGATACTCGCCCGCGTCGATCGGGTGGATACCGCCGACGCACTTGACGAGGGTGGACTTGCCCGCGCCGTTGTCGCCGACCAGCGCGGTGACCTCTCCGGGGTAGACGGAGAAGTCGACGTCGTGCAGAACCTGCACGGGACCGAAGCTCTTGTCGATCCCACGGAGTTCCAGTACGGGGTTCATGTGGGGCTCCTCGATGCGGGGGTACGGCCGGCGGAGGTCCGCCGGCCGTGCCCCCGGCGCGTTACTGGATTCCGGCCTCGGTGCACTTGGCGGCGAAGTCACCGGTGCACAGCTCGTCCTTGCTCACGTAACCGTCGGCCACGACGTCCTTGACGTTGTCGACGTAGATGGCCTGCGGGTCGAGCAGGACGGCGGGGACGTCCGCGTTGCTCTCGGTGTCCTTGACCGAACCGGTCGCCGCGGGCTTCTCGCCCTTGGCGAGGGCGATGGCGAGCTGGGAGGCCGCGTCGGCCTCCTTCTTGATCGCCTTGTAGACCGTCATGCACTGGTCACCGGCGAGGATGTTCTGCAGACCCTGCACGGTGGCGTCCTGGCCGGTGACCGGGACCTTGCCGTTGAGGTTGTTCTTCTTCAGCACGGTGATGGCGGCGTTGCCGAGGCCGTCGTTGGCGGCCAGCACACCGGCGATCTTCGGCTGCTCGGTGAGCATCTGCTCGAAGATCGTGCCCGCCTGCGCGTTGTCCCAGTCCGGCACCGACTGGTCCGGACCCTTGACGTAGTCCTTGGAGTCGTACTTGGCCTTGAGCACGCCGTCGTAGCCGTTCTTGAACAGCGTGGCGTTGTTGTCGGTGGGCGAGCCGTTGAGCTCGGCGATGATCGGCTTGTCGGCCTTCTTGTCGGTCAGGCACTTGACCAGGCCCTCGCCCTGCAGGGTGCCGACCTTGGTGTTGTCGAAGCTGACGTAGTAGGAGGCGCCGCCGTTCAGGGTCAGCCGATCGTAGTCGATCGTGGCCACGCCCTGGGACTTGGCCTTGTCGAGTACGGCCTTGCCGGTCCCGCTGTCCAGGTTGACGATCATCAGCACGGTCGCGCCATTGGTGATCATCTGGTCGGCGATGGTCTGGAACTGGGTCTTGTCGCCCTGGGCGTTCTGGATGTCGTAGGCGACGCCCGCGGCCTTGAACGCCTCCTCCAGATACTTGCGGTCCGCGGTCTCCCAGCGGGCCGAGGACTTGCTGTCCGGCAGGATGACGCCGACCTTGCCGGCCACGGCCTGGCTCGCCGCGGGAGCGGTGCTGTTCTGGGCGGCGGTGGTGGTGTCGCTTTCACCACCGCAGGCGGTGAGACCGAGGGTCATGGCCGCGGCGGCGGCGGTCAAGCTGAGGATCCCCTTGCGCATGGTGCACGGGTCCTTTCTGGGGGAGATGGGGGTATAGATCCGAGATGGGGGCATGCCGAGCTCGCGGGTACGGCCGTCCGGGTTCCGGCTCACCGTTCCGTTGAATGTTGTTTGCCGCAACGTATTCCGCCGTTGGCCAGGAACACCAGACCTTGGATAGGTAAAGTTTGTTGTGGCCGGTAACAATCCAGAAACGCAGACTTAACCGACCGCGCTCCGCGCGATTGTGACTCGCCGAGATAGTTGTCACTTCGCCACGGTTGCTGTCACCAACCTGGGGCCGAGTTGAGCCGTGGCCCATGACGGAGGCCGCTCCAGGGTTTGCGCATAGCGACTGCGAGGGCCCTTGATCGTCTGGGGTTGCTGCGGATCGCGTTTGTGGCTCGCCCGTTGGTTCGGTCAGCTTGAATCAGCAGGGGGGCCAGGGCCCTTTGAAGGCCGCCCGAGGTCGGTTTCTTGAGGACCTTCCAGGCGATGCTCAAGATCGCGGCGCAGGTGCGGGCGTCTGCTGGGGCGGCGGCCCAGGGCTGTGAGACTCGGAACTGGTTTTGATGATGGTGGGTTTGACGAGTCCGGCTCATGTGCAGTCGCAGGCGTGCTTCTTCATCGATGGCTGCGGCCAGGGTAGGTGAGGCGCAGAGCCCTTCGGAAGCAGGCCATGAGAGCAGGACCAGGGCCGCGATGATGCCGAGATCCGTGAAGTACTGGTGGTTCATGATGGGAGTTCCTGCAACCCGGAGCGGATCTCCCGGGGGCCGGTTCATGTTGGTGATCAGGCTGTTTTGAAGTCGGAGAAGCTCCGGGACTTCATCGGCTGGCTGATGGTCGGGTGAGGGGTCGGCGAGCTGAACTCCGCAGAACGCTCTACGGCCTCCTGAGGGTTTTTGCCCGGTGAGGTGCCGACACTGGGTGGGATGGGGACGCGGATCGCTGAGGCTGCCGACCGCTGAACGATCCATCGGGGCCGCGTGGATTTCATGGTTGCTGCCCGCGGGGCAGGCGTGGCGGAGCAGACGCTGGTGGATGGGACAGGCGAAGACCATCGGGAGATACCAATGTCTTCGCCAGGGTCCGCCATGTTCGTTCTGCAAGGGGCTGCCGTCACCGGCCAGGCATTGCGGGCAGTATCGGGGTTCGCTGTGGAACAACCATCGGTGGTGGAAGGACAACTGGGCGAGAGGGGTCGGCTCTGGCCGTATCTCCGGAGGGCCGTGCTGCAGGGTGTTGAAGATGCCGAGTTGGCCAACGCAGAGGTTCGCGGCTTCCTGTGGAGTGAGGCGGGTTGCCGTGGCGAAGGGCTGGAGATGGTCCTTCAGGTCGATCACCAGCTGGGTCGAGAGAACTCTGGGAGGACGGCGATGGGAGGCGTCGACTAGCCCGGTGAGGAAAGCGAGATAGCCGGGACTGATGTTCAGCCGGTGAGCCAACCTGAGCATGAATCCGGTGAGAGATTCGTCTGGCAGCGGATCCAGGCTTCTGGGCAGAGGCTCTGGCATCGGTTCAGCTCGCGGTCTCATTCGCGGCGGGTCCGCGATCATCGAAGACACGGTTGCGGCCGGGTGGGCGTTGTGTCGTCCTGCTCGGCTTGTCGGCTGGGATGTTGGGGGTCTCTCCGGCGGCGGGATCGCGGCTGAGGTCGTTGCCTAAATCGATGTCAATGGTATCGAGCAAGTCGATGTCGAGGAGGCCGCGTCCAGGGAGGTGGTGTTTGAGAAGGCCACCCGTAATCGGTGACTATTAGGAAGCAATCGCCTCAATAGTCACTTTAGCATCGTTTGTCTTATTTTTAGAATCGGGTGAATCGGTGTTCTTGCGACACTCGGCGAGGACCTCCAGCCCCATATAGCGGCGCTGTTCGGTCCACTCGTCGTTCTGCTCGGCCAGTACCGCGCCGACGAGCCGGACGATCGAGTCGCGGTTGGGGAAGATACCGACGACGTCGGTCCGCCTCCTGATCTCCTTGTTCAGGCGCTCCTGAGGGTTGTTGCTCCACGTCTGACGCCAGACGGCTTTGGGGAAGGCGGCGAAGGCCAAGATGTCCTCGCGGGCCTCGTCCAGATGCTCGGCCGCCTTCGGGTACTTGGCCTCCAGTACCTGCACGACATGACGATGCTGGGCATAGACCGACTCGGCGTCAGGCTGCTCGAAGATGGTGCGCAGCATGGTGGCCACCCATGGCTGGGCCGACTTCGGAACGCGCGTGATCAAGTTTCGCGCGTAGTGGGTTCGACACCTCTGCCAGGATGCGCCCGGCAAAGTGGAGGCGATCGCGTCGCGCAGCCCGGCGTGGCAGTCGGAGGTCACCATCAGCACGCCGGACAGGCCGCGGGCGACCAGGCCGCGCAGGAACGCCGGCCAACCCGCGCCGTCCTCGCTGGAGACGACGTCCAGGCCGAGGATCTCGCGCAGGCCGTCGGCGTTGACACCGGTGGCGACCAGGGCGTGCACGGTCACCGTCCGGCCGCCTTCGCGGACCTTCTGCGTGAGGGCATCGATCCAGACGAAGGTGTACGGGCCGGCGTCCAGCGGCCGGGACCGGAACTGCTCCACCATGCCGTCGAGTTCGGCGGCCATCGCCGAGACCTGCGACTTCGACAACGAGGTGATGCCCATCGCCTCGGCCAGCTTCTCCACCCGCCGCGTCGACACCCCGAGCAGGTAGGAAGTCGCCACCACCGAGGTGAGCGCCCGCTCGGCCCGGCGTCGCTTGTCCAGCAGGAAGTCCGGGAAGTAGGAGCCCTGTCGTAGCCGGGGCACGGCCAGTTCGATGCTCCCGGCCCGGGTGTCCCACGGCCGCGTACGGTAGCCGTTGCGGGTGTTGACCCGCTCGCTGCTGATCTCGCCGTAGCCGGCGCCGCACAGCTGCTCGACCTCGGCATCCATCATCCGCTGCGCGAACTCCCGGATCATCGTGCGCAGCAGGTCCGGACTCGCCGCGGCCAGGGTGTCTTCCAAGTACTCCCCGGCAGCGGGCACAATGTCATTGACGGCCACTTCGTCCCCTTCGTGTTGATATGAGCGAATCGAAGGATTACGGAGTGGCCGTCTCTTGTCACATGGATCTCACCCGTGCCAACGCCAGGCCTAGATCACCCGCACACCATCTCCCTGGACGTGAACGTCGAGGAGTTCCCGGCCGGTGCCGATGGCCGCGGTGCACCCATCCTCGATGAGCCGTTCCAGCAGGCCGACAATCCCGGCGGTTCGGGCGAAGAGGTATTCGGGCATCTTGCCGGTGGTGAGCATGCTGGGTGGGGCGCGAAAGAGCCGCAACTGGTCTTCGATGCCGGCCAGGTGCGCCAGCCAGGCGTTGATGGTCTCGGGGGTGCTGTAGTCGAACGGGTCGAGATCGATCAAGTCGAACCGGCGCTGGGTCTGGGTGGCGGCTTCGTCGTTGCCGTTCTTCTTCGTGTGCCGCCGGCCGGTAAAGACCCACTGGCCGGTGCGCAGATCGTGACGGCCTTCACCCAGCAGGCCGGAGGTGCGGATCCCGACCCCGATCAAGATCAGGGTGACTTGCATGCTCATCAGACTCCGTAGCAGGTCCAGGGTGTCTTGGTCGGCTTCGCGGTGCATCTTGAGCCGGGTGATGTCATCGATGATCAAGACGCGGGTGCCGTGGTCACGGAGCGAATCTCGGACTGAGCGGATTAGCTGAGGCAGGGTCGCCCGATAGCCCAGCGGGTGGCCATAGAAACTCAAGATCGCCTCGCAGAGGCTCTTGGGTGTCGCGGTGACCGGGGTCTGGACGTAGGCGACCGGTGCCCAAAGATCTCGGGTCCCGAGGATGGCGTCCGGGTTGAGCTGCTGGTGTAGGAGCCGCCAGAAGTCCTCGAACGCCGCCGCTGCCTCGCAGACTGTCTCGGTCTTGCCCTGGTAGCCACCACCGTTGATCATCAGCCCGGCGCGGGTGGTGGGCTTGGTTTTCAGCGCGTTGCTCTGGATCCGTGAGCGCATGATGGTGGTGACCTTCAGGCTCATCGGAGTTTCCTGCAGTCGCAGGTTCGCATGAGTGGCTGCCCGGTGCAGATCGTGTAGAGCCTGACCTCGTGGTCCTTGCGCCCGATGGGCGGCCAGGTCCAGACGTGGTGCAGGAACGAAGCTTCCCCGGGTGAGACGAAAGTGCTGCCAGCCTTGAATGGTTTCCCGGTCGATCGGCGCGCCGGGCAGCGTGAACGACGCCGGGCGACCCTCCTGTGCTGCGGGATCGTCCACCACTTCGTGCATCCTCTTTCTGCTCAGTCGTCGCCTGATGTCGCTGCCTGTGGTGGGTCTTCCGGGTCGGGGAGGGCGAACAGATTGCCGCGCCGGTAAGCGGCGCCCAACGGTGGCGGCACTCGCGGTTGTCCTGGGCCTTGAGCTTGTTCGCGCCGGTGCCGGCGTTCGGCATCCAGCGCTCGGACCGCCTGAATTGGACGAGGCGCCTGCAGGTCTTGGGCCGGGTGGTGCCTGTCAGCGGGCCGGTCCTCGGCTGCGGACTCGGCTCTGTTCTCCTCCCGGGAATGCCCGATCCGTTCAGTCTTGCTCAGCTGCGTCGGCCACTGCTCGACCGGGATCCGGGCGCTGAGCAGTTCGAGGAGCAATGGCAGCAGTTCGGCGTCGCTGCGCGGTCGCAGCCCGGCCTTGCGAACGACGGTCAGGAGTTCCTCGACGCGCTGGTCCCCGAACGCCGGAACCTGCCCTTCGGGCGGCAGCCCCGTCCAGCGCAGCGGGTGCCACTCATGGGTGAGGGGATCTTGGAAGAACACGGTGCGGCGGTCACGCGGCTCGCGGTGGATCCGCCAGCGGCCTTTGTGCCGCCCGCCGCGTGAGGACAACTCACTCCGATAGGGATCCAGAGCATCACCGTCATACCAAAGCCCGGCGATCTTCACCCCGCGGTCCCCGTGGATGCCGACATGATGCGCGGGAAGCAGCTGGTAGTAGAGCTCCGGCGCGGGAATCTGCAGAGCGAACCCGGCCTGCTGGAACGATGCCGCGAACAGTGAATTGGGGCTGTGGTCACCGCCCGGATCCCAAGCCGGTGCGTACTCGCCGAGCCTGCGGTTCTGCCAGAGCGCCACGATCCACGTTGCGATCAGGTGTTCCATCTCCGCGACCGTCAACACCGCGTCACCCTCAGGATCGGCGCCCCGATCGGCGATGTCGATGCCGCTGTAGCCGGGGAGCCGCTCGAACAGCAGCGACCGGATCGCGCCGAAAACGCGTTCGACTGCGTGCTTGTCGGTCGGCCGCAGCACCCGGGCGGGCAGGATGTTGCAACCGAGCACCCGCTGGACCTCGACCAGGTGGTGGTTCTTATAGACCGACCCGTGATCGGTGGTAACCGTCTCCGGGGAGAAGAACGGCAGACCAGCGACCTTATGACCGGCGAACTCGGCGACCACCGCGGCCGGCAGGCCCGGGTAAGGCCACTCCAGCTCTGGCCCCCACTCGGGGCGCATCGGCAGCGGCAACATCACATCGCGCAGCACCATCGCGACGTCGACCGAGGTATCGGAGACCAGCGTCAGCCGGAACGCGCAGAGCGAATGCGTATAAACATCCAACGCGAGTGTGAGATGAACCGTGGTCGGGTCCGCGAACACGCTCTCGCGAACCATCACCGGCAGCACCGTGGTGTCGAGCGCGACGACCTGGCCCGGCCGGTCGATCAGCACATGGCCGCCCGGCGTCGGCAGCTGAGCGCTGCGGACATACCGCTGACGGCCGCCGCCAGAGCCGAACCACTCCCGCCAGACCCGCCGCAGCGTGTTGTAGGACGGGACGACAACCTCCGGCCCGAACATCTCCCGCACGTACTGGTGGATCATGGTTTCGCGGCTGCGCATGCTGATCCGCGACCGGTGCAACGTCTCGGCTCGAACCGCCAAGATCGCCTCACGGACCTGTTCGCCAACGCTCGGGTGCCCGCCCGACTGCCGCAACCACCGCTCATCAGCGCAGCCGATCAGACCCGATCGGCGACGGCCCTGCTCCCACCGAATCAAGGTCCGATAGCCGACCTTCGCCAGCCCAAGCAGGCCGGCCTCTTGCCGATCCAACACCGCCAGCTCCGCGACCTTGGCCAGCCGCCGCTCAGATAACGTCGTGCGGTCCGGGTCATAACACGGTTTGGGCTCCCCAGGGCCTGGCCGGCCCGGATCTCCGCTGCGGAACCCAGTGGCCACCTCCAGCAGGTGTGCCATCCGCAGCTGGGCCAGGCGGAGTTTGTCCGGCGGCAAGTCCCCGGCCGCTGGCGGTTGTCGACCCCGTGCCGCCCCCGAGGCCTCGGTGCGCGAGGAAGGACGGCAGCTGGGATGGTTGGCCAGGAACGCAAAACTGACCCGTTGCCGGGTCCCATCCGCGGCAACGAGCTGGACTCGCCCCAGATGCGGTTCGCGAAGCTCAACTTTCCACGGCTCGCCGTCCAGGATCAGCTCGACACCAGCCGAAAGATCCAACACTTCCGCCAGTCCGGTCACCGCAGGTCCCCCTGAAGGACCACGGTCGACCGATCAGTCAGCGGCTCTGCCAGATCGATGCCCAGCCGACGGTGCCAGAGAAGATGTAGCAGCTGGGCGCGGGCCACCGCCGGAACATCGCTGCGTTCGGCCAGTTCGCCGAAAGTCGCTCCGCCGTCGGCTGCCGCTTCCAACAGGCCAGGCCGTAGCCCCAGCGGGTCACTCAACGGACGGCGCTGCGAGGACAACGTTCCCAACGTCGTCTCCACATGGGCGCGCCACCCAGCGACAACCACGTAGTGCCATCCGGCCGCCAACGCAGCCTCCGCAGCCGCAGCGAAGGAGATCCGGGTCTGCTCATCAAGGAGTGCACGCGGTCGCACATCGATCAACCAGACCCCACGGCGCGTGACCGCCAGGAAGTCAGGTATGTGTTTCCGCCATCCCGATGACGTCGCGAACTTCAACCTCACCGGCTGCGCAAGGACATCGACCACCGCGGCGGCGAAGTCCAACACCATCAGCAGCCGGGCCTCTTCCAGGCTCTCGAACCCATGATGCCGTCCCGTCGACACCAGATACTGCAACCCTGGCCGGTGCCGTTGGCTCCGTCTCCATGTGAACGTCCGTACCGAACCAAACCACGAGACCGGTGCCCCCGCCAGGTCCCGCACCGGACACGTCACCTCACCGTCGGCCGTCTTCCACGTCACCGTCCAGCGGCTGGTCCAGCCCTCGCTCAGCTCCAACATCGGCTTCGACGCCTCGCACGAGAACGGCACCAGCAGCTCGTTCCAAGCACAGCGATGGGACCACAGCAGCCCTCCGGCCCCCGTAGCCGGCACCGCACCTCGCGCGACTCGGTAATCCTCCGGCACCTCACCAGGCAAACATAGAAGAACTACTTAGAGCAGCGAATCCATCACACAAACTGGTGACAACTCCGTTGTGGTTCTGTTCGTGTGAAGGAGGAACGTTTGTCGATGAAACTCGGCAACACCCCTGATCACAGCGATGTCGTGTCGATGAGTTCTGGCAACACCCTGGCCCTGGCGATGAGAGCATCAAAGTGCTGCTCGCCGCAAAGGGGACCCGATGCTGTCGCAGTCCAAGACAGAGCTTTACGCGGCGATCCGACGCGATATGCGAGGTGGGATGTCGATCCGCGCCGTGATGCGCTAGCACTCTGTGTCCTACCTCACCGTGACCAAGGCTTCCGCGTCGGCCTGGCCCGAACTGCGTAAAAACCGACCCCGCGGCCGACGCGGCTGGCACGGACCCGCTCAAAGGCCGAGCAGGCCAGCGCGGGACAACAACGACGGGGAGGCCTTGGACGCGGCCCCCGAGGGCCCTCTCGTCGGGGACGTCGGGGGCCGCGTATGCTTATCGATCTTGCATCGGTCAGAAGCCAGGCGGCCGGGTCGCGGCCGGGCCTGGCACGACGTGCAGGATGATCACGCCGTCGTTGTAGGTTTTAGCCGACGCGACCGCCCAGCTGGGATCGATGCGGGAAGCTGGCACGTTCTCCTCGCTCTGGAAGCCTCGCTCTCCACTCCTCAGTGGCCAGTCGAGCTCGTAGGCCACCTTCAGGTCGTGTTCGCGCACGACGCGGGCCGCCTCGCCTGCGGATCGGCCCTGGAGCGTCACTCCGGCCAGCGCCTCGCCCGGCCAGCTCGCGTCGGCGGGGTAGGCGTATTTCTCGCCGGGCTTCGCCGGGTGGCCCAGGCGTAATTGCGCGGGCCCCTTGAGGTCGGCGGTGATGCGGAAGGCCGTCAGACATCCTTCGACGCGCTCGGCGCAGTCGGACACGGTGACTGACGCCTGAGCACCGGAGCCGGCCTTGTCGAGGTCGACTCCGACGACGGGGGATCGCTGCTGCGGCGAGACGGGGATCAGCTTCACCGTGATGTTGTCCAGGCCGACCTTGCGGAAAGCCTTCTCCAGCTCGGCGGGGTCGGGATCGCCGTCGGTGATGTAGAAGGCGTACTCGTCGCCGTCGCGGTCGATCGTCACGGCCTGACTGGCGTACACCTGCTCGGACGCCCTGAACAGGGACGGCCCGACGACCAGGGCTCCCGCCAGGACGGCGCTCGCGGCCACGCCGAGCAGGACGCGGCGAGGAGAGGGCATGCGTCGTCGCTGGGCCGGAGCCTGCTCCAGCAGGACGATCTCCGCCAGCAGCGCGTCCGCCTCAGCGGAGAACGCCCGGCCGGCCAGGTCCTCGTCCAGCACCTTTGCCCGGTTCTTGAGGATCTGATTGTTCATCGTGACTCCTTCTCGACGAGAGGCCGCGTTTCGAGACAGGCCGATGGGCGGATCTGCTGCAGGGCCTTGGTGAAGCGCTTGCGGGCCCGGTGCAGGCGAGTGCGGGCGGCGGTTCGTGAGCAGCCCAGCACCTCGGCGATCTGTCCGGGGTCGAGATCCTCCCAGACGGCCAGGGTCAGCAGCTCGCGATCATCGTCCGAAAGCGTGTCCATGGCCTGGCCCACCTCGTCAGGCCCGCTCAGGGGGAAGGCCGGAGGGTAGAGCAGCTCGGTCTTGGCCGTGAGCTCGGCGTGCCGGGTGGCTCTGCGTCGCTCGCCACGACGGTGGTTGGCCAGGACCCGCCGGGCCACGCCGTACAACCAGAGCCTGCCGGCCTCGCCGTGCGGGAGCTCATCCATCCGCCGCCAGGCGATCACATAGGTCTCAGCCACGACATCGGCCGCGTCCTCGGCGCAGGAACAGCGCCGCATGGCGTAACCGAGGATCTGCTCGTACGTTCGCCGGTACACGGCCTCGAACCGAGACCGGTTGTCTGTTTCATCCACGCGTCATCCTCGTTAGACCTTTCGAACGCTCAGGGGGTTTCAATCCCTACGTGTCCGCGAGCGACCGCAGAATTACAGGCCAATACGACTCACGCTCTGCCACCACTTCATCACGAGCGGGTCAGAGCCCGAAAGGTCAGCAGCCGCGCGTACGCACCGTTACGGCGAGAAGAACATCGACGCGGACTGCGTTCATCTGAGGTGCTGAAGTGTGAACGAGGGCGGGGCTGTCCAGGCAGCCCGCCCTCACACACTCAGGGCAAAGGGGTCATGAGGCTGCGCCGAGGATCTCTGCACTGTTGCTGAATCTCATCGACATTCCCGGCCCCGTTGAGCCGCTGGCATTGCTCTAACTCGTGAACAAGCGTTGCTGCTTCTGATCGATGCAATCACCGTTGCGTAGAGCAACCCAGTGACAACCATCCTGAGCATTCAGTGACAACTATTCTGGCTCGCCTGCACCATCACCGCTGGTTGGCGGATCTACCAGGTGTCAACTATCAAGGAAAGTCACAGCGATCGACGGAACGGCCGACACCGCGACCGGCATGGGGTTTGCGGTTCCCGGGATGCCCCCGTCCGCAGGATCGGCGGCACGCGGGAGGGTGAGGCCGGACGCCAAGGCATGGGCGGGCCCCAGAGGCCGGGCGCGCCGAAGACCGGGCGGGCGGGCCCTCAGACCGACAGGGCGATGCTGTCGGGTATGGCGGCGAACGTCTCGTCGAGCAGGCGGCCGAGCCCTTCGCGCCCGCCCGCGCCTCCCGTCGCGGTCCAGTCCAGAGCGGCGCACCGCCAGGACGCGATCATGACCTCCACCGCGAGGCGGAGCCGTACGTCTCCGACGAGCCCGACACGCGCACCGACCCGCTCGACGGCGGCCTCGGTGGTCTCGTTGCAGTAGCGCAGGCTGTGCGCCTGCACCGACGGCACCTTCACGCTGAGCGCGCGGGCGGCCATGAAACGCCGCTCCCAGTCGTCGTCCATGTCGGCGAGGCTCACGTCGAGCGTCCGGCGCAGGCAGACCAGCACCGGTCCGTGGAACTCGTGCGCGTCCACCTCCCGCAGCCATGTCGACCACAGCTCGGTGTCGGCGGCCAGCGCGACGTCCTCCTTGGAGGAGAAGTTGCGGAAGAACGTGCGCTTGGACACCTCCACCGCGTCGACCAGCTCGTCCAGCGTCGTCGCGTCGTAGCCCTTCTCGGTGAACAACCGCAGGGCCGTGTCCGTCAACGCCTTGCGGGTGCGGAGCTTCTTGCGCTCACGGAGCGGCATGGTCATGATGTCATCGTACCCCTCAGGGGCGGATGCACTTTGGTGCCTTTTGCCACTGAGTGGCGCAGATATTGCGGGGATGGTCGCGTTCGCCGCCGCACCCGTGCTGATCGGGTCGGGCGCGGACCCGGGCCGTGGCCGGAACACGAGAACCGCCCGGCGGGATGATGTGCCGCCGGGCGGTTCTCGTTCGGGGCTTCCCCCCTTTGCGGGCGGGGCTCATGTACGGCCCCGCCCCCCTGGCTCAGCTCTTGGCGAGCAGGGAGCGCAGGACGTACTGCATGATGCCGCCGTGGCGGTAGTAGTCCGCCTCTCCTGGGGTGTCGATGCGCACGACCGCCTGGAATTCCTTGTCATCGGCCCTGACCGTCACGGTCTGCGGGACGCCGCCCTCGTTGAGCGCCTCGACCCCGGTGATGTCGAAGGTCTCCTCACCGGTCAGGCCCAGCGACTCCGCCGTCTCCCCCTCGGGGAACTGCAGCGGCAGCACGCCCATGCCGATCAGGTTGGAGCGGTGGATGCGCTCGTAGGACTCGGCGATCACCGCGCGGACGCCGAGCAGCGCGGTGCCCTTGGCCGCCCAGTCACGCGAGGAGCCCGAGCCGTACTCCTTGCCCGCCAGGACGACGAGCGGGGTGCCCGCGGCCTGGTAGTTGGCGGAGGCGTCGTAGATGAAGGACTGGGGTCCGCCCTCGCGGGTGAAGTCGCGGGTGTAGCCGCCCTCCACGCCGTCGAGCAGCAGGTTCCTCAGCCGGATGTTGGCGAAGGTACCGCGGATCATGACCTCGTGGTTGCCCCGGCGGGAGCCGTAGGAGTTGAAGTCCTTGACCTCGACACCGTTCTCGCGCAGGTACTCCGCGGCAGGGGTGCCGACCTTGATGGCACCGGCCGGGGAGATGTGGTCGGTGGTGACCGAGTCGCTCAGCTTGGCCAGCACCCGCGCGCCGGAGATGTCCGTCACCGGCTCCGGGGAGGCGGGCATGCCGTCGAAGTAGGGGGCCTTGCGGACGTAGGTCGAGGCCGGGTCCCACTCGAAGGTGTCGCCGGTCGGGATCGGCAGCGAGCGCCACGTCTCGTCGCCCTTGAAGACGTCGGCGTAGTCCTTGAGGAACATGTCCTGGTCGATCGAGGAGGCGACGACCGCCGAGACCTCCTCCGGCGAGGGCCAGATGTCGGCGAGGAACACCGGCTCGCCGTCCGAGCCGACACCCAGCGGCTCGGTGTTCAGGTCGAGGTCCATGGTGCCCGCGAGGGCGTAGGCGACGACCAGCGGCGGGGACGCCAGGTAGTTCATCTTGACGTCGGGGTTGATCCGGCCCTCGAAGTTGCGGTTGCCCGACAGCACCGCGGTGACCGCGAGGTCGTTCTCCTGGATCGCGGCGGAGATCTCCTCCTGCAGCGGGCCGGAGTTGCCGATGCAGGTGGTGCAGCCGTAGCCGACCAGGTTGAAGCCGACCTTGTCGAGGTACGGCTGGAGGCCGGAGCGCTCGAAGTAGCCGGTGACGACCTGCGAGCCCGGAGCGAGGGAGGTCTTGACCCACGGCTTGCGGGTCAGGCCCTTCTCGACCGCGTTCCTGGCGAGCAGCGCGGCGCCCATCATGACGTACGGGTTGGAGGTGTTGGTGCAGCTGGTGATGGCCGCGATGGTCACCACGCCGTGGTCGATCTCGAAGCTCGTGCCGTCGGCCAGGGCGACCTGGACCGGCCTCCGCGGGCGGTCGCCGTTGTGACCGGCGGCGTGCGGCTTGTCGCCGTTGCTGTCGTGGGAGATCGCCGGGGAGTCGGAGGCCGGGAAGGACTCGTCGGAGGCCTCGTCACCCGGGCTCAGGATGGTCGGGGCGGCGTAGTCCTTGACGGCCGCGCGCCAGGCGCTCTTGGCCTCGGACAGCGCGATGCGGTCCTGCGGGCGCTTGGGACCGGCGATGGACGGGACGACCGTGGCCAGGTCCAGCTCGATGTACTCGGAGAAGACCGGCTCGTCGGCCGCGGGGTCCAGCCACAGGCCCTGGGCCTTGGCGTAGGCCTCGACCAGCGCGACCTGCTCGGCGGAGCGGCCGGTCAGCGTGAGGTAGTCGATCGTCTGGCCGTCGATCGGGAAGATCGCACAGGTGGAGCCGAACTCGGGGCTCATGTTGCCGATCGTGGCCCGGTTGGCCAGCGGCACGCTGGAGACGCCCTCACCGTAGAACTCGACGAACTTGCCGACGACGCCGTGCTTGCGCAGCATCTCGGTGATCGTGAGCACCAGGTCGGTCGCGGTGGCGCCGGCCGGGAGCTTGCCGGTCAGCTTGAAGCCGACCACCCGCGGGATCAGCATGGAGATCGGCTGGCCGAGCATCGCGGCCTCGGCCTCGATGCCGCCGACGCCCCAGCCGAGAACGCCGATGCCGTTCTCCATGGTCGTGTGGGAGTCGGTGCCGACGCAGGTGTCGGGGTACGCCTTGCCGTCGCGGATCATGACGACGCGGGCCAGGTGCTCGATGTTGACCTGATGCACGATGCCGGTGCCCGGCGGGACGACCTTGAACTCGTCGAAGGCGGTCTGGCCCCAGCGCAGGAACTGGTAGCGCTCGTGGTTGCGCTCGTACTCCCGCTCGACGTTGCGCCGGAAGGAGTCCTGGCCGCCGAAGAAGTCGACGATGACGGAGTGGTCGATGACCATCTCGGCCGGCGCGAGCGGGTTGATCCTGGCGGGGTCGCCGCCGAGGTCGCGGACGGCCTCACGCATGGTGGCCAGGTCCACGACGCAGGGGACCCCGGTGAAGTCCTGCATGATCACGCGGGCCGGGGTGAACTGGATCTCCACGCTCGGTGCGGCGGTGGGATCCCACTGGGCGAGCGCGCGGATGTGGTCGGCGGTGATGTTCGCGCCGTCCTCGGTGCGGAGCAGGTTCTCCAGAAGGATCTTCAGGCTGTACGGGAGGCGTCCCGCCCCCTCGACGGCGTCCAGCCGGTAGATCTCGTATCCCGCGTCACCGACGCGGAGCGTGTCACGGCTGCCGAAGCTGTTCGCGGACACGATTGGCCTCCCTCATCACCCAGTTGTCCGGCGCGCCACCATAAAGGGCGCATATGAAATCCTGCCGCACCCTCGGAGTGCCCATGTCAGTTAGGTATGCCTAACCCGGCCCTCGGGGTTGCAGTGGATGTCTCGACATCAAGATATCCCCAGAGATATCTCGACATCAAGTTACCTGCCAGTAGGTTCAGAGGGGGGCGAGACGGAAGTACAGCAGCCCGAGGACGACGACGGAGAGGGCGGGGGCGAGGAACTTCTGCTCGAAGGCGCGGCCCGTCTTGATCCCGATCTTCCACGGCAGCACCCAGCGCTGCCTCATCGGCCACAGCACCGGACAGCCCTTCTCCGTACAGCAGTCCCCCGTGACGTGCGTCAGGCACCCGACCGCGACCGCCAGCCCCAGCCAGGCATAGCCCACGTTGTCGCTGCGGAACATCGCGAACAGTCCGACCGTCAGACCGATGTTGACCACCGCGGAGGCGAACTTCTTGCCCGGGATGCCGATCCCGATCGACCGGAGCGCCAGGCCGATGAGCAGCACGACCAGGATGTCGCGGCCGATCGGGTAGGTGTTGGCCAGGTAGTGGGCGCCGAATCCGGCGCCGGCCGCGAAGAGGAGGGAATGGGTGGCGTTGCGGTGACCGCCACTCAGCCAGGCGACGGCCTTGCTCAGCCCCCAGGTGACCGGACCGAAGGTCTGGGCGATCGTCGCGCTGGGGTGGTCCAGGTCCGGCAGCATGGCGGCCCCGGAGCAGATCAGCGCCCCGGCGACGAACTCGGCCGGGGTGAGCGCGTTCGCCATGACACCGGTCTCGGCGAACCTGGTGGACTCGGTGAGCAGCGGCAGAGCGGCCAGTGTCGGCGCGACCCCCAGCCAGGCGATCGCCCCCGTCAGCGCGTGCGTATGCCCCATCATCCGCCAAACACCCCCGTCAAGATCACCTCAGGTGACTGTACGGCAAAGCCCGCTTCAAGCGGAGGACCGTGCCACCTTGCATCATCGGCGCGTCGAGACGGTGAGATCAATCCGGCACATGGTGACTTCTGGGTCACGGGACGGGGCCCGCATGTCGCAGAAACGACAGACGGGACCGTTCCGCACCGAAAGCACCCCCCAGCCCTTCCGGCACGGAACGAATCCCGTCTATGTCCTTTGTAACGTGCAGGTCTCAATGCTTGTTCCGAAATCAGCCGAGAATTGCGTGATCTATCTCACTTTTTCTTTGCGCGACGACGATCTCACGCTCAGTCACCGTCATCAGGAACGGTACGACAGGCAGAACGGCCAGTACCGCGAAGACCGCGAAGGCCCCTGTCAGCCCCATCACCTCGGCCAGCAGGCCGGCCAGCCCCGCGCCGACCGGAAGGGTCCCCCAGCTCAGCAGCCTGGCGGCCGCGCCGACCGCCCAGGCCTCGGGGAACACGGCCGGGACGACCATCATGACGGCCGTGCCGACGAGATCGGCGAAGAGCACCCAGCGCACGCCCAGCAGGCGGTTGACCGCGGTGACGAGCACGGCGCCGAGCAGTCCTCCCACGCCGATCGAGCTGAGCGGCAGGCCGTACCCGGCCGGATCGAGATGGAGCACCTGGACGGCGTAGGAGGGCAGGAGCGCCGGCCACGCACTCCAGCAGGCCGCCGATGGCCGGACCGGCGAACTCGTTGGCCACGGTCTCGGCGCCGGCGATCCAGGCGTTGACCCGGCCGAGCCGATCCGTCGGCACGGCCGCCGGGACCAGGGCTCCGACCGCGGAGTTCGCCACCACCTCCGCCAAACCGACGGACACGCCCGCCAGGTAGAGCAGCGGCAGCGAGAGCGCGCCGGCGGCGACTGCCGCCAGCAGACCCAGCGCGACCACGAGCCTGACCAGGTTCGCCGCGGCCGCCAGCCGCCGGCGGTCGTGGCGGTCGACGAACACCCCCGCGTGGAGCGAGGCCAGCCAAAACCCCAAATATCACCCCATAGGCTTGTCGTTAGAATGTTCTCGATATATCTTTGAAGCATCGAGAGCGATCTAAAGATGACCGCGACCAAGGAGGAATCATGACGTCCGCACACGCGATGGGCGGCCGGTGGGCAGGGGCCGTCCCCGCCGAGATCCGGCACGAGATGAAGCGCGCCGCCAGGGAGACCTGGCGGACCATGGCCGCCGGCTGGCAGCAGGACGGCCCCCACCACGGCGAGCCCGGCCCGCACCACGGGTGGGGTCCGCACGAGCACCGGCAGCGGGGGCGCCGTGGCCCCTTCCCCGGCGGCGCCTTCCCGTGGGACTTCGGCAGAGGCGGCCCGGGGCGAGGCGGCCCGTTCGGCGGGCGACCGCCGTTCGGCCGGGGGCGCAAGGCGAAGCGGGGCGACGTCCGCGCCGCGATCCTCGCGCTGCTCTCCGAGGAGCCGCGTAACGGCTACCAGATCATCCAGGAGATCGACCGGCGCAGCGAGGGAGGCTGGAAGCCCAGTCCCGGTGCGGTCTATCCGGCGCTGCAGCAGCTCACCGACGAGGGCCTGGTCCTGTCGGAGGAGAGCGACGGCCGCAAGTCCTTCCGGCTCACCGAGGCGGGCCAGACCTACGTGGCCGCGCACGCCGACGAGATGCGCGCCCCGTGGGAGGAGATGACGCCCGACGTCGACGACAGCACCTGGGAGCTGATGAACCTGGCCCGCCAGTCGGGATTCGCCATGCTGCAGATCCTGCAGACCGGCAGCGACGAGCAGATCCGCCAGGGCAAGCAGATCCTGGTCGAGACGCGCCGTAAGTTGTACCAGGTCCTGGCAGACGGCGACCCCGGCGAGGAGTGAACCTTCGATGACGTCCCGAGAGGATCTCCGCATCGGAGACGCCGAGCGCGAGGCGGCCATGACGGCCCTGCGTGAGCACTACGCGCAGGGCCGCCTGACCCACGAGGAGCTCGACGAGCGCATCGAACGGACCCTGTCCGCGCGCACCGGCCGCGATCTGGCTCTGGCCGCCGCGGACCTTCCCGACCTGTACGGCTCCGGCCCCCAGGACGACGGCGACGCACACGGCCCGCGGGGCCGGGCACATGGCTGGGCCGGCGAGTGGCACGGGGGCCACGGCCGTCGCGGATACGGCCGGATCCGGATGGGCGCCCACCCCGCGTCCTGGCACCACCACGGAATGGGCCGCCGGGGCGGGCCGCCGGGCTTCCCGCTGGTTCTCCTGGCCCTGGTCGCCACGGTGGCGATCGCCGGGTTCGGGGCGCTCAAGTTCGTCTTCCTGGCCTGGCTGGTGATGGGCGTGGTGGGCGTGCTCCGCCACAGGCGAGGACACTCCCCCCGGTACAGAGGCTAGAGAAGGGATTCCCGCAGTCTCCGCATCTCCCCCGCGATCCGGTCCAGCGAGGCGTCAAGCTCTGCCTTCGTCGGCGCGGCCCCGGGCGGTCGCGGGCCCTCCGTCCCGCGCTGCGCCCTTCCCCGGCGGGCGGACGCCGGGGGCGGGGGAGGGCCGTCTTCGGGGAAGATCGGAGACATGGGCGAGAACCTAACCCATGTCCTCAAGCTTGCGTCCCTTGGTCTCCTTGACCTTCCACCACACGAAGGCGAAGGACAGCGCGGCGAAGAAGGCGTATCCCACGTACGCGCCGGCCAGGCTCCACGCGGCCAGGGACGGGAAGGAGACGGTGATCAGCCAGTTGGCCACCCACTGGGCGGAGGCGGCCACGGAGAGCGCGGCGGCCCTGATCCGGTTGGGGAACATCTCGCCGAGCAGCACCCAGACGACGACACCCCACGACAGCGCGAAGAACAGCACGAAGATGTGCGCGGCGACGAGGGCCACGACGCCCTGCGTCGCCGGCAGCCTGACGGTGTCGCCGGTGGGGATGCCCGCGCTGAACGCCCACGCGGCCACGGCGAGCGCGATCGTCATGCCCGCGGAGCCGATCAGCAGCAGCGGTCTGCGGCCGATCCGGTCGACCAGCGCGATGGCGATGAACGTGCCGACGATGTTGATGATCGAGGTGGAGAAGCTGATCAGCAGCGAGTTGCTCTGGTTGATGCCGACCGACTGCCACAGCGCCGACGAGTAGTAGAAGATGACGTTGATGCCGACGAACTGCTGGAAGACCGAGAGCAGGATGCCGATCCAGACGATCGGCAGCAGACCGAGTGAGGGCCCGCGCAGGTCACGCAGCCGTGGCCGGTGCTCGCTGCGCAGCGAGTCCTGGATCTCCGTCATCCGCGCGTCCAGGTCGGCCTTGTCGCCCTCCACCTCGGCGAGCACCCTGCGCGCCGTCGGCAACCTGCCCGCCGCGACGAGGAACCGCGGCGACTCGGGGATGATCGTCGAGAACAGCAGGTAGAGCAGGGCCGGGATCAGGCAGGCGCCGAGCATCCACTGCCACGCCTCCAGGTTGAGGAGCTTGTTGTTGACGTTGCCGCCCGCGAGCTGCGCGATCGCGTAGTTGACGAGCTGGGAGACGGCGATGCCGAGCACGATCGCGAGCTGCTGGAAGGAGCCCAGGCATCCCCGGTAGGCGGGGGGCGCGACCTCGGCGATGTAGGCGGGGCCGATCACCGAGGCCATCCCGATCCCGACGCCCGCCAGTACCCGCCAGAAGGCGAGGTCCCAGATCGCGAACGGCAGCGCCTGGCCGACGGAGCTGATCGCGAAGAGGACCGCGGCCACCTGCATCGTCCTGGTGCGTCCCCAGTGGTCGGCTATGCCCCCGGCGATCCACGCGCCGATCGCCGAGCCCAGCAGCGCGATCGCGACCACGAAACCGATCTGGACCGGGCCGACACCGAAGTGTTTCTGGATCCCGGTGACGGCGCCGTTGATGACGGCGCTGTCGTAGCCGAAGAGGAATCCGCCGATCGCCGCCGCGGCGGTGATGAAGACAACGTGCCCCAGGTTCTCACTGGAGGTACCCGAAGGGGTAATACCGACCATGACCGTCCTTTCCCCCGAAAAACACAGGCATCCATGGATCGACCGTCAAAGGTCGCATCCAATCGCGAGCAGGGGGTCATTCATGTCATGAGCTGCTAAAACACGCCTCTCATCTACAGGATGGGTGTCTCACGGCGGCCGGTAGTGGATCAGGACGGCTCTCCGATCACGGCCGCGCGCGGGCCGGCCGCACACCCTGCCTCCTCGGCTCTCTCCCTACCAGCGCAGGATCGCGGCGACCCCGTCGAAGTCGGCCAGGACGTCGGAGGACTCCTGGTCCAGGACGATCACCTCGGCGTCGATGTCCAGGGCGCGCTCGATCATGCGCTCGCCCAACCTGTCCTCCTGGACATGCTCCTGGGGCGACTCCCCCTGCGGGATCTGGTCGGGCGGGCAGAGCCGCCCGTCGGCCGTGCGGCTGCCGCTCCACTCGCGCGACTCGGCCAGCAGCAGCTGCGCCACCCTGCTGTCGTTCAGCGCGTTGAGCGTGTCCGCCAGGCCGACTGCCCCGCGCCCGCCGGACAGGGCGGCATCCTTGGCCCGGTTGGCCAGCGCGGTGGCCAACCGGGTACGGGCGGCCAGGAGCTGCGGCTCCGCGTACTCGGCGATCTTGGCCGGAGGCAGCGCGTCCACCACCGCGTCGATCTGGATGATGTCGCCGGTCAGCTCCGCCGCCATGATCTCGGTCAGCTGGACGTCGCCGATCAGCACGACCGTGATCCAGCCCCGGCTCGCGGCCTGTTCGGTGATGCTCGGCCCGGTGGCGCGCAGGAGTCTGGTGAGGTTCTCCTCGACCCGGCGTTCGAACTTGTCCCGGTGCGTCGCGGCCTGCCGGGCGAGCTCCGAGGTCGCGGGACCGCGCATCTGCCGCCAGTCCTCGGCGCTGAGATCGAAGTCCGTCCGGCCCGCCTCCTCGGCCGTGCCGTAGCGGTAGTCGATCATGCGCAGCCCGTCCCGGGAGACGAGCACGAGCCCGGCGGGTGGCGCGGTCTCCACCGTGTTGACCAGCGGCCGCACGTAGGCCGTCGACTCCAGCACGATCTGGTCGGGGACCGGCAGCTGGAAGGAGAAGGTCCACGCCTCGTCGCTGCCGACCGGGGCGAACAGCACCCGTCCCAGCCCGGACTCGGTCGGGTTGAGCAGCAGTGCGAACTCCGTCTCCAGCTTCTCCAGCCGTGCCAAGACGGCCACCCGCCGGGGCCGGTCCCCATCGGCGCTGACCTGCTTGCGCAGGTCGGCGAGCTGGTTGCCGAACCGGATCCGCCACGCGGGCCGGATCGCCGCCTCCTCCCGGGGATCGGCGGTCACGTAGAACGACAGCACTCCTTGGTCGTCGTGGATGGCGACGACCTCTCGCAGAGCCGCACGATCGAATCTCACGACGTTCCTCCCTGGTGGCCCGGTCTCCAACGATATGGACACCTCCGGGAAGAGCCGTCGTACCAATCGGGAAAATGCCTTCCTTCTTCTCTTTACCCGTGCTTCTCTTTACCCGCAGATCACAGACGCGGGTCCACCGGCTCGGACTCCAGCGCCAGGACGGCGAAGACCGCCTCATGCACCCGCCACAGCGGCTCGCCCTCGGCCAGCCTGGACAGCGCCTCCAGCCCGAGGGCGTGCTCCCGCAGGGCCAGCGAGCGCTTGCGGCCCAGGAAACGGCGGCGCAGGACCTCCAGGCTCTCGGTGTAGTCGGGGCCGTAGATGATCCGCAGGTACTCCCGCCCGCGCACCTTCACCCCCGGCTGCACCCGGCCGGCGGGCACGGCCGCGCCCGTGGCGTCCGCCGGGTGAGGCCACTCCAGCGGCTTGACGACCATGCCCTCGCCACCGTCGGCCGTCAGCGCCGACCACCAGGCGGTCGCCGCGTCCATGGACTCCTGCGAGGCCAGATCGACGGTCAGGTGCCGGGTGGGTGCGATCAGCGGGTCGGCGAGCCGGGAGAGCATGTCCAGGTGCCAGGAGTGCGGCTCCTGCACGGCGGTGGCCCGGCCCTCGCAGGCCAGGATCTGGAACGGCGCCAGGCGCAGGCCCTCCAGGCCGGAGACCGGCCAGCAGTAACGCGCATAGGCGTCCCTGAATCGGGCAGCGTTGTCGGAGCGGCGTCGGGTGCGGTCCAGTAGATCGCCCACATCCAATCCGCGCCCGGCCGCCGCCTCCAGTGCGCTGATCGCCTCGGGCAGCGCCGTACGGGCCGCCGCGCCCACCGACGCGTACTGGCTGCGGATCAGCCCCTCCGCCTTGGCCGACCAGGGCAGCAGCTCACAGTCGAGCGCCAGCCAGTCCGTGCCCAGCTCGTCCATGAGAGGCGCGCACGCCTGCCGGAGCCGGTTCACCAACTCGTCGGTGTCGGCGAAGAACGGCCTTCCCGTCCGGGTGTAGACGGCCCCCGCGGTCCCGTCCTCGACCCCGAACCGCGCCGCCGCCACCTGCGGGTTCCTGGCCAGTACGGCCACCGCACGCGAGCCCATGTGCTTCTCCTCGCACACGACCCGGGTGATCCCCGCCTCGGTGAACTCCGCGAACGCCTCGGCCGGGTGCTCCAGGTAGCCGTCGAGCCGGGAGGTCTCCGGCGGCGCCATCGTCGGCGGCAGGTAGACCAGCCAGCGCGGGTCGACCGCGAACCGGCTCATGATCTCCAGCGCGGCGGCCGCGTTCTCCTCCCTGACCTTGATACGGCCGCCGCCGTGGCGCACCTCGATGTGCTTGACCCCTCCGACGTCGTCGATGGAGAGCATGCCGGGGTCGCGGTGGCCGGGGGCGGTGAACGGCCTGGCCGACTCGTACCAGACCTTCTCGGCGGGCACCGAGACGATCTCCTTTTCCGGGTAGCGGAGCGCGGTGAGCTTCCCGCCGAACACGGCACCGGTGTCCAGGCAGATCGTGTTGTTGATCCACTCGGTCTCGGGGACCGGGGTGTGACCGTAGACGACCATGGCCCGGCCCCGGTACTCCGTCGCCCAGGGGTAGCGCACCGGCAGGCCGTACTCGTCGGTCTCGCCCGTGGTGTCGCCGTACAGCGCGAAGGAGCGCACCCGGCCCGAGGCTCGGCCGTGGTAGGCCTCCTTCAGCCCCGCGTGCGCGACGACGAGCCTGCCCCCGTCGAGCCGGTAGTGGCTGATCAGCCCGTCCATGAAGGCCAGCGCGGCGGCGCGGAACTCCTCGGGCTCGGCGGCGAGCTGGTCCAGCGACTCCTGCAGCCCGTGGGCGACCCTGACCTTGCGGCCGTTGAGCGCGCGGGCCAGCTTCTGCTCGTGGTTACCGGACACGCACAGCGCGGTCCCGGCCGCGACCATGCCCATGACGAGCCGGAGCACGCCCGGCGAGTCAGGTCCCCGGTCCACCAGGTCGCCGACGAACACCGCCGTCCTGCCCTCGGGGTGGACCGCCCCCGTGCCGCCGGGCTCGACGTCCCAGCCCAGGGTGCGCAACAGCGTCTCCAGCTCGGCGCGGCATCCGTGCACGTCGCCGATGACATCGAACGGCCCGGTCAGCTCACGCCTGTCGCTCCACGCCTTCTCCCGGACGACCGTGGCGGCCTCGATCTCGTCGGTCCCGCGCAGCACGTGGACCCTGCGGAAGCCGTCCCGGGAGATCTTCGCCATGGAGCGCCGCAGGTCCTTGCTCTGCCGCCGGATCACGTGGGAGCCGAAGTCACGGTCGGGCCTGGCCTCGTTGCGCTCGACCGCCACCTCCTCCGGCACGTCCATGACGATCGCGTCGACCAGCACGTTGTGGGATTTGGCGAGCTCGACCAGCTTCTTGCGCGCCTCCCACTGGACGTTGGTGGCGTCCACGACGGTGAGGAGGCCCCGCCGCAGGCGGGTGCCGACGATGTAGTTGAGCACGTCGAAGGCGTCTGGGGTGGCGGCCTGGTCGTTCTCGTCGTCGGCCACCAGCCCCCGGCAGAAGTCCGAGGAGACCACCTGGGTCGGCGCGAAGTGCCTGCGGGCGAAGGTCGACTTGCCGCTCCCCGAGATCCCCACGAGCACGACCAGCGACATCTCCGGCACAGCGATCTCAGTCATCTCCGCCTCCCGCGCCCGTGGCGCTTCCCCTGCCGAACAGGGCCATCTGGGTGGGCGGTCCCACCTCGGGGTCGTCGTCGCCGACCGGCCGGAAGGCGACGTGGTAGCCGTACTCCTCGCCGGCCCTCGCCGCCCAGGACCGGAACTCCGCCCGGGTCCACTCGAAGCGGTGGTCGGGGTGGCGCATGCCCGTCAGGGAGTTGTAGCGCACGTTGTACTCGGCGTTGGGGGTCGTCACGATCACGTGGGCGGGCCGCGCGACGCCGAAGACGACCCGCTCCAGCGCTCCCAGCCGGGGTGGGTCGACATGCTCGACGACCTCCATGAGCACGGCGGCGTCATATCCGGCGAACCGGTCGTCGGTGTAGGTCAGCGCTCCCTGGAACAGCTCCAGCCGCTCCCGCTGCCGGTCGGACATCCGGTTGAGCTTCAGACGCCTGGCCGCGATCGCGAGCGCCTGCGCCGACACGTCCGTCCCGGCCACCTTCGTGAGCTCCGGCCTGCCCAGCAGTTCCCCGACCAGCTGCCCCGACCCGCATCCCAGGTCGATGACGGTGCGCGCGCCGGTCTCCGCCAGCGTCGCGAGGACCGCCTCGTGGCGCAGCGCGTTCAGCGGCCGCCTGGGCGCGGCGTCCCGCTCCGGCGAGGGGGTCGCCGAATCCGTCGCCGTGGCCCCCTCGGCCGCCTCGGCGTCCGCGGGGACGGCCTCGCCTCCGTCGGCGGGGGCCGCCGCGGCGGCCTCCTCGCCGTTCACGGCGAGGGCCTCCTCCTCGACGGGAGGGTCGAGTTCCTCCGCCACGTCGTCTCCGAGCTCGGCCAGCCGGGCGAAAGCGGTCCGGGTGAGAGCCGAGTGGCGGCCGAAGTAGCGGCGGGTGATCAGGCCCCTCGCGGGATGGGCCGCCAGCCAGGACTCGCCGGCCCGGATCAGCTTGTCCACCTCGTCGGAGGCCATCCAGTAGTGCTTGGAGTCGTCGAGCACCGGAAGCAGCACGTAGAGCTGGTTGAGCGCGTCGGCCAGCCGCACCTCTCCGCGGAGCGACAGCCGGACGTAGCGGGAGTCCCCCCACTCGGGGAACCCCTCGTCCAACGGTACGGCCCGCGCCTCGACCGTCCAGCCCAGTGGCTCGAACAGCCGGTGTGCCATCTCGGGCCCGCCCCGGCAGGGCAGCGCGGGCAGTGCGATCTCCAGCGGAATGGGGCCGGCGGCCAGTTCGGGACGGCTGTCGCAGCGGCCGGTGCGGGCGGTGCGGAACACGTCCGCCAGCGCCACGGCCAGGAGCGACGACGCGGCATAGGGCCGGTCGTTGACGTACTGGCCCAGGGCGTAGTCGGGCGTGGACCGGCCACGCGAGCGCACCAGGCGGACCGGATCGACGTCGAGCATCAGCGCCGCCGTGCAACGCTCCTCGTCCGCCTCCGGATAGAAGACGCGGGCCACGCCGTACGACTGGCCGAACTCCTGGACCCGGTCCGGATGCTTGTGCAGCAGGAACCCGAGGTCGGTGGCGGGCCGTACGGTGGTGGAGATCGTGAGCAACACCCGGGTCAGTCTGCCCGATACCCGATCAAGAAGGCTATCGGTTAACAGAAAGGACACCTCCGTGACCGGGCGCGGCCCCTGAGTGCCGGCCCGGGACGGAGAAGCAGGTCTAGACGTGGGGCAGGACCTCGGCTGCGATGAGTTCCAGGTGGTCCAGGTCCGACAGGTCCATCACCTGGAGATAGATCCGCTCGGCCCCCAGCTCGGCGAACTTGCCGATCTTGTCGACCACCTCGGCGGGGGTGCCCGCCAGGCCGCTCTCGCGCAGCGCGTCGGGGTCGTACCCGGCGGCCTCGGCGCGGCGCGCGATCTCCGCCTCGTCGGCGCCGACGGCGACGGTCTGGGCTGCCGAGAGCACGATCTGCGGACGCCCGTACTCCTCGCAGGCCTCCCGGATCCGGCCGTAGGCGAGCTTGGTGTCATCCAGGCTGTGGAACGGCAGGTTGTACTCGTCGGCGAACCGCGCGGCCAGCCGCGGGGTGCGCTTGGCGCCGAACCCGCCGATGATGATCGGTGGCCTGGGGCGCTGCACGGGCTTGGGCAGCGCGGGCGAGTCCGCCAGCCGGTAGTGGGCCCCCTCGAACGAGAACGTCTCCCCCTCCGGCGTGGTCCAGAGCCCGGTGAGGATCTCCAGCTGCTCCTCCATCCGGGCGAAACGCTCGCCGACCGGCGGGAACGGGATCCCGTACGCGGTGTGCTCGGCGTCGAACCAGCCGGTCCCCAGGCCCAGTTCGACCCGGCCGCCGCTCATCTGGTCCACCTGGGCCACGCTGATCGCCAACGGGCCCGGCAGCCGGAAGGTGACCGGGCTGACCAGGGTGCCGAGCCTGATCGTGGAGGTCTCCCTCGCCAGGCCCGCCAGGGTCACCCAGGCGTCGGTGGAGCCGAGGCCGGGGTCGCCCGGCGAGATCCGCATGTAGTGGTCGGAGCGGAAGAAGGCGTCGAACCCCAGGCGCTCGGCGGTCCGCGCGACCGCCAGCAGTTCCTCGTAGGTGGCGTTTCCCTGCTGCGGTTCAGTGAAGATCCTCAACTTCATGAACACCATTATCCGGTCACACCGGACGCCATCCGCAGAAAGCCCACGCCGTGCAGGAGGCTCTTGATAACGTTCTGACTTTCACTTCCCTCGGTAACAGACCCGACACCCAACGCGACGAACAGATGTCGCCCAGAAGGTGAATGCCATGTCGGTGGCGACAGACCACTCCGCCGCCCGCCGGCCTCGCGAGCCGGGCACGCCCCCCCGGGCCATGGTCGTGCTCGCGGCGGCCGCGCTCGTCACCGGGACCGGTCTCGCGGTCTGGCTCCTGCCCGCCACGTCCGACGGCTGGACGGGAACCGGACGGACGCCCCACGCCGGAGGCAAGCCGCCTCGCCTGACCCGGACCACGGCGGGTCTGCCTCCCGAACCGGCCCCTCCCCCGCCCGCCGCCGTCCATCCGTCGGGTTTCGTGGCGTTCGTGGACACCGTCCGCGATCCGCTCTTCAACCTTCCCAGGGCCGCCCGGCAGGAGCATGTCCGGTGGTTCACCCTCGGTCATCTCACCGCCGGGCAGGACGGCTGCACCCCCGTGTGGGGGGGCCTGCGGGGGCAGGGCGGCAATCCGGTCGCCACCGTGCTGGGCCGGCTGCGTGCGGCCGGCGGTGACGCCGGTCTCGCCTTCGGCGGCCGGACCGGCAGCGAGCCGGCTGTCACCTGTGCCGACCTCGGCCGCCTCACCGCCGCCTACCGGCAGGTGGTCGCCGCCTTCGGCGTCACCTACCTCGACTTCGAGGTGGAGGGAGCGGACGGCGACGAGACCGTCCTGCGCCGCGCGGGCGCGATCAGGGCCCTCCAGCGCGAGGCCGCCGGGGAGGGACGTCCACTCACCGTGAGCTTCACCCTGCCGGTGAACGACGCCGGCCTGACCCTCCGCGACCAGGCGATGCTCCGGTCCACCCGGGAGGCGGGCGTCGAGATCGCCGCCGTCAACCTCCTCGCCCCGATCCGGCGCTCCTCCACGGGCCGGACGGACCTGCACTACGTCGCCTCGGCCGTGCGCGCCGCCCACTCCCAGCTCGCCCAGGCCATGGGCGAGGCCACCGCCTGGCATCGGATCGCCCTCACGGCCGTCCTGTCCGGATCCCGGGACCTCACCGTGGCCGACGCCCGCAGGCTCACCGCCTTCACCACCCGCAACGGGCTGGCGTGGCTCTCCACCCGGGGCGCGGCACCCGCTCCCGATGCCGCCCGGCTTCTGGCCGCCCTCACCCGCTAGACAGACACCCCCTGCGGGGTTATAACTGGGTTATAACCCTTCGCTAACCCCATAGGGAGGCGCAGTGCCGAAGATCAACGTTTACCTGCCCGACGAGCTGGCCGAGGCGGTCAAGGAGACGGGAGTGCCGGTATCGGCCATCTGCCAGCGCGCCCTGGAACAGGCGGTACGGCGGGTCACGGCCATCAGGGAGACGGCGCTGGGCGCCCCCGACCTCGACGACCCGACGGCGCGCCTCACGCATTTCACCGCACGGGCCCGGGCCGTGATCAAGCTCGCGGTGGAGCAGGCGGGCGCTGCGGGGGCGACCGAGGTCGGCACCGAGCACCTGCTGGGCGGCATGCTGGCCGAGGGCGGCAACCTGGCCCTGCACATCCTGCGCGCCGTGGAGATCGACCCCGGCCACGTACGGCGCGAGCTGGACCGCCTGGCCCCCGGGGAACCGTCCACCCCGCCGGACGCCTCACCGCTCCGGTTCGGCAGGCCGGCTGCGGGGGCGCTGGAGCTGGCCGTCACCGAGGCGACCGGGATGGGGCACAACTACGTCGGCTGCGAGCACCTCCTCCTCGGGCTGATCGCCGAACCCGACGGAGCCGGCGGGCAGATCCTGCGGAGCCTCGGCGCCGAGCCGCGGCTGACCCGCCGCGCCGTCACCGCCGCCCTGGCCGGCTACGTCCATCTCCGGGCGCAGGGGCAGGCCGGTGACGCCCTGGCCGACCCGGCCGCGGCCCTGTCCGCCGCCATCCGGCGGGAGCTGGAGCCGATCGTCCGGCGGCTGGAACGGCTGGAGGAGCAGGCCGGTCGGGGCGGGGAGTAGCAGCGAGCGCCCCGCGCGGTCTCCAGGGCCGGACACGCCACCCCACCCTCGTCAGAGGCGATCAGCCACAGTGCCCCAGGGGGCTGTGGTAAGTGATGAAGGGGTCACTCAAGCCATAGGAGCCGCCCCACCGGATGCATTTCCCCGCAGCGCTGAACTTGACCGGGCCGGCGTAGTACCGGTAGTTACCGGCGTCTGAGTCGATTTTGTTGATCGCCGGCACCTCCAGGTAGCCGCTGATCCTCATGGTGCCGCCCGCGTACGGTGCTTTCTTCCACGTGACCACACAGTTGGTGGAGCCGTTGTAGAGCAGGTAGACGGTGGCGTACTTGCCCAAGCCGGCTTGGTCGATGACGTGGTAGCTGCCGCCGCCGCATGCTTCGACCGGCGACGACGCCGCCATGGCCGGGCTGCTCAGAGCCACAGATCCGGCCAGTGTGGCCGCCATGCCGAGCGCGAGCGCCGCAGTCCGCCTGACTTTACCCATCCGGTACCACCTCCCCATGATCGCTTGGTGGGGAGCGTAACAGCAGAAAACCCCCGCCCGTAATGGGCGGGGGGCGCCTTCATGCCGTACGGCAGGCACCAGGCGGAGCGCAGGTACTCCTTGCCTCAGGTCGGCCATCTGGAACAACTCCGAGGTGTGCTCGGCGAGCAGCTCAGCGATCGGCTCGGGCTTCAACGCGATCCGGGTGATGCCGGCAGACGTGAGCGGTGTCTCTTCCACCAGGTACTGACCGCGGGTGGGATCGGCGAACCCGGGGCCTGTGCGCCGGGCCGGATCCCAACTGGCTCCGGGGCCTTGTCGCGGCGTTGGGGGACGCGGATGTCGCCTCGGTGCGTGATCTTCATGAGTGGGTGCGGACTCTTCCGCCGCCTATCGACATCCACGGCCGCGGTATTACCGCGTGAGAGAGAAAGCTGATCAACCAGGCATCGCGTCGCGTCGTCGAGCATGTCCAGCGGGTCGGCCTGGTAGGCGGCGGCGTGCGCGGCAGCCGCGGCGGCGCGGCGAGCCTGCTCGGTAGCCCAGGCCGGTGCGGACGAGCCGGCGAACCACGCGACGTCAGCCCGGTCGGCCGCGCTCATCGACGGGGCGAGCAGAGCCTGGGCGAGCAGAGCCTGGGCGAGTTCGTGCAGCGCGGCTATCCGGGACGTGCGAGCGCCCCGCACGGCATCGAGGAGGATTGGCCGCACCGTGGCGCGGCGCAGCCGGGCCCAGCCGAACGCCTCGCCGACCACGCGCCGCAGTCGCCTGCGGCGGATCAGGGCGGCGAGTTGGAGCGGCGGGACGAACATGATGCTGTCGCCGCCGTCGCCCGTCATGTGCATGTCGGCGTCGAACGTGGTTTTCATCCATCGCATCTGTCCGAGGAACCGGGCTTGCGCGGTGGTCGACGGGGCCGGCTCGTCGCTGACCGGCACTGCCGCCATGCCGGTGTAGGGCAGCTCGTCGGCGGTGAGCGGCAGAAGCCGATGGGTGATCCGGTCGGGGTAGGCGGCGGCGGCGATGCGCGCATAGCGCAGGTCGGCGCCGCCGCGGTTCCCGGCCGGGTGCACGGTGACCGCCTCCAAGGGGCGGCCGGCGGGCAGCATGGAGGCGGCGATGACGGCGGGGGAAGTCGAGTCGAGGCCGCCGGACAGGTCACACGACAGACGTGGACCCAGGCGCGTGCGCAGGGCGACAGCGTCGAGCAGGGTCGTACGCAGTCGGGTCACGGGGTCGGCACGCCCGGGGGCCGGGACCCACAGGGTGGCGCTCTCAAGCGGGCCGCCGTGCGCCGGCAGGCGGATCCGCGCACCAGTTGGGAGTTGATAGACGCCGGCGTAGAAGGTCGAGCCCTCGGTGAGGGCGAGCACGCCCGGAGCGGTGATCGCGCAGGAGATCCGGTCGACGTCGAGGCCGGCGTTGCGGAGCCCGGCGAGGGCTCGCGCGGAGGACGACCAGACCCATCCGTCGGCGTGGCGGGTGACGTACACGGGGCGGGCCGCGGCCGGGTCGGTGTACAGCACGACGTCTCCGCCGGGAGGCTCGTGGGCGACCACGTAGGCGCCGGCCCACCGCCATGCGGCGTCGTGGGGGACACCGCGCTCGGCCAGGTCCTCAACGTCGGCGGTGAGGGCGCCGCATGGGCCGAGCACGGTGACGCGGATCTGACCGGCGGCCGCAGTGCGTACGGCGTGGTCGGGGACGTGCTCGCCGGCCCAGATCGACGAGGTCACCGTCTGGGATCTGGCCAGGCAGGGTGGGTGGGGGTGGGGTCCGGCGTAACCGCCAAAGATCATCATGGGGGATCCTTCCGATATGGGGCTGCCCCGCCCCCCAGGGCGGGGAACGGGGCAGCTCATGAGGCGGGTCAGTTGTAGGCGCGGCGCTTGTCCTCCGCCGATCCCTTGCCCTGTCCCTCGGTGAGGGCGGCCACGTCACCGATGCCGATCAACGCGAGCTCGTCAGCGGCGGGGGCGTCCGGCGTGGTGCTGGTGAGGTGCGATTCCATGGATCCTCATCCCTCTGCGAGTGGTCTGTCCCCGGGGTTCCGGGGGGTGGTTCTCACCGTGACCGACAGGCCCTCATCCCGTCATTGCGGGAGCGGACGCCACCCATTGAGGGCATGCTGTCAATGACACGGTCATGCCCTGTGCGATAAGTACGGGTTCGGTTACCGTGCATCTCGGGGGCACTCGCGACGGTGGAGGTGCGACCCCATGTGGCAGATCGCCAGGTCCAGACGCGCGCAGATCCAACGCGAGGCGACGACCATTCGTATGCGCGGGCAGCGGGAAGGCTTCCCCCTGGAGCGGATCGTCACCGCGCTGCGCAGTAACCTCCCGGAGCTGTCGCCGTTGGAGGCGTGGCGGTTGGCTCTGGGCTGGTCTCGCACTCAGGCCGTCGCCCAGGTCGCCGACGTCTATCTCGCCGACGGGCTGAAGCCGCCGGCCCTGTCGGAAGCGATGCTGTGCCGCTTCGAGCATGGCCCTGATCGGCCGGGCCCGGAGTACGCGACGATGCTCGCCCGCGCGTATGGGGCGCACTTGGACCAGCTCGGTTTGAGGCGGCGGTGTGTGTGTGGGTATAGCGAGGTTCGGTACGGTCACCCGTACGAGGCCCACCCCGAGTGGGCGCCGGTCCTGCTGCCAGGAGTTGAGCTCATGACCACAGCCAGTGGACTGCCCGCCGTCCGCGAGTCTCTGCGTCTGGCCCTGCTGGATGCCCCACACGGCAGCCCATTGGTGGTGGAGCTCGCCGAGGCGGCCGTTGAGCACTACGCGCTCAACTACTCCCGCCACGCCCCCAGCGTGCTGTTCGATGAGGTGCACGCCGCCCGCGGCCTGCTCGGCGAAGCCCTGGCCGCACCCGCGGACGGTGTGACTGGAGTTGAGCTGCGCCGCGCGGCCGGATGGCTGTCAGCGTTGCTCGGCAACCTCGCGTTCCACCTCGCAGACCGCAGCGGGGCCCGCGCCCACCTTGCCGTCGCCGCGTCCTTTGGCGACCGTGTCGGTGATGACCGGCTCGTCGCGTGGACGCTTGGAGCACAGAGCATGGTCGCCCGGCACCGCCACGACCTGCCCGCCGCCCTGACCTACGCGCAGGTCGGCGCTGAGCGCGCCCCGACGCCGCTGGTTCGGGCTCAACTGCTCGGCTGGGCGGTGCTGCCGTCCCTCGCCCAGGCCGGCCAGGCGGCCGACGCTGAACGCGCGCTCAGCGAGGCGACCAGTGCCCTCGCCGCGGACTCCGCCGGCGGCGCCCCGGGCCGGTTCGGCTTCGACGCGCCCGAACTGGACTTGCACGAGTCCGAGGCGTGGCTCGCCCTCGGCCACACCGACCGGGCCGTCGCCCGCGCTGAAGCGTCCGCCACGGGCTGCGTGCCACACACCCCGGGATGGGCCGCCGCGACGCTCGTCCTCGCTCAGGCCGAGGCGCCTGCGCGTCCGGAGGATGCCGCCTTCCGAGCCCTTGACGTGCTTGAGCGCATCCCAGCGGACCGGCTGCGGTCAACTGCCCGCGACCGGCTCCGGGTCCTTGTCACGGCGTTGGGGGGCGCGGACATCGCCTCGGTGCGCGACCTGCATGAGCGAGTGCGGACTCTTCCGCCGCCTATCGACATCCACGGCCGCGGTATCACCGCATGAGAGAGAAAGCCGATCACCCGCCTGGCACCCGCCATATGAACCTCTACCGGAGGTATTTCGACCTGGTGGCCTCCGGCCGCAAGGCGATCGAGGTCCGCGTGCAGTACCCCAACCTGCGTAACCTCGCCGCCGGCCAGTACATCCGCTTCGCCTGCGATACGGATGAGTGCCTGGTTCAGGTCACGCGTGTCGCCCGCTACTCCTCCTTCGAGGAGATGCTCGACAGCGAAGGCCCCAGCCGGGTCAACCCTGACAGCCCTCGTGAGGAGCAGTTGGCCAACACCCGCCGCATCTACGGGCCCGAGAAAGAGGCTCTCGGAGTTCTGGCCATCGGGATCGAGCGCGTCGAGCAGTAGCCGACGCCGCATTGAGGGAGCCCCTGCCGATCGGCGGGGGCTTCTTCCCGTTGTAGATCCCATTCCACGGGTGACTTCCCTGCACAGCAAAGACCCCGCACCGTAGTCTGAGGTTGTCGAGACGCTCAGGAAGGTGCAGGGCCTATGAACGACGCTAGCACGGGTCACATGATCAAGTGCCAGCGCGAACGCCAAGGCATGAGCACCACGGGCCTGGCCACCCGGTCCGGCTGCACGACCCGTCACATCGAACTGATCGAGCAGGGAAAACGGACTCCCTCTCTCCCGTTACTGCGGCAGATCTCCGCAGTCCTTGGAGTTCGTACCGCAGTGCTCTTAGGCGAGAGTCCCCGTGACTCACATGAGCCCGGACGTCCCCAGGTCGCCGACATCGAGCGGGCGCTGTTCACGTACAGAACGCTGGTGACCGACCTGGAACCGCCGGACGTCGAGCAGGTGGCCGAGCGTGTCACCGCCGCCCGTGAGGCGTGGTACAGCTCCCCCAACAAGTACTCCATCCTGATGCGGGCGCTGCCCAACCTCATCGGTGACGCTGAAACTGCGCCGTGACTTCCCCCGGTGGACGATCCTGCGGTTCGCCGGCACCGACCGGTTCTGTGCGGCTCCCGCGACTGTCGACCTGCCGGGCACCCCGGCGCTGGAGGCGGGGACGCCGGACGGCCTGGCAGCGCTCCTGCGGGCAGTCGAGACGCCATCATGATCGACGGACAGCGCGTGGATCCTCTATACCTCCACTGCGGCCAAGGCTTGCTCGTCATACCGCGGGCCGACCACACCCTCTACGAGGCCTTGGGCCACGGGTCGGCTGAACAGCGGCGCCGTTGCATACATAAGCAGCCGGCCGACACGAGCCCCGGCCCCGCCAGCCGGCGGCCATCGGTACGCATACGGTCGGATTCCACTAGACAGCCCGGCTGTCGTGCCTCCGGGTGCGCGACGGCCGGGTGCAGGACCCCAGGCGCCGAGGTCCTGGGTTTGCCTCCGTGTTGAACAGCGGCACGCGAGGCAAGTGGTTCCCGCCCTCGCCGGAGGGGTCGGGGGCGGGACCGCGCTCACAGACGTCCGACGGAGGGCGGTTCAGGTTCGCTGCAGGTTCCTGGCCTTGGGCCGGTCACCCTCCTGAACCGCCTTGAAGATCCTGCTCCGCATCCGCCGTACCTGCTCTTCTTGCGCACGCCAATCGATGCGTTCCCATCGATCGGCGTCCATGCAGAGCGAGCCCTCAGGTCCGTTCACCATGTGGCGTCCAACTTGCCCCTCGGTTCCAGCGCAAGCCGGCGCTTCGTCGTCAAAGGCTCACCTGCCCACGTCAGCTCCCTTTCGGGACCGGGCACTGCGCCCGGTATCCGGCCAGTCATGCGGGACCGCCGCTGGAGGAGCGGCCGAGCTGTCCCGATTTCCTGCTGCCTTTCGACCACCGGCGTTCGCTTGCTGGGCATCCTGTTCCCGCCGCAGAGTTCAGCTCTCCTTACGATCGGCCTACCACCCCCAGAAACAACCTGGTCGTGGACTCCGACGGGTTTTCCATGTTCCGCACGCGCGAGACGCGGCTGGGGCCGGGCGTCCGCTGTACTCCGGGGACGGCGGTGCTCACACGGCCGGAGACCCTCCCTGGCCGCCGCCTGCCGCCTCTCAACGGCCGGTCCCCGACATCCCGGTTCTACTTCCCGTCCCGGGACGTTGACGTAACGAAGCATCAGCGAGAATTCACGGTTGTTCGCCCCATCCAGCCTTCCTCTCACCTGTAGCTCCCGGACGGATCGGCAGCCCTTGGGCTTTCCCCTGAGCTCCGCGCCCCGCAGTTACCCGCGACGCACGTCAGGGCGAGGACAGGTCTCGAACACCGACCTGGATTACGTTCTCGACAACATCGAGCCTCCTTCAACGCAATCGCTCAGCGCGTGCGACCTCATGTCGCAAGGGTCCGCGTCACCAGGCCCAAGCAACGAAGGGTCGCGTTTCAGGTTCGCGGGTTTCGTCGACATTCCCGGTCGCTCCACGGACATCTCAAGCGTTGCCCGGTTCTCGGCGCGAACGGCGTTTCCGCTGGATCAGCAGGAACGTGATCGCCGCGAGTGCGGCGAGGACGACGCCGACCAGCGCGACCATGGGGTAGTAGCCGGTGTCCATTTCCGCTGTGACCGCTTGTGCTGTCCCGGTCGCGGGGAACTGGATGGTCGCTTCGGCGGTGCGTTTCGTCAGCCCACTTTCCAGGCGGATACGGGCGCGCCAGGGCCCGTTGGGCACCTGCTCGGTGAGGGTGGCGGTGACGGGTCCGGCGTCGCCGGGAGCAAGGGTTGTGCCCGTTTGGACCTTGAACGGGCCGGCGGTCAGGCTTCCGGAGCTGTTGGTCAGTTTCAGGTCGCCGCTGAGGTCGAGGGCGCGGCCTCCGGTGTTGTGCACCTGCGCCAGGACGGCCTGCCGGCCGTCTGGTGAGCGTTGGGCCGTCAGTGAGTCGATGGTGAAGTCCGACGGTGGCGGGTTGCCGCGGCCGACGTCCAGGTAGAGCCGGATACCGACGCGGTTGACCTCGGCGACGCCTCCACCGGGCGGCGCGGCCTTGGCCGTCTCGGCCCAGATCACGGCGTAGCGCTCTCCGGGGGCAGCCTTGTCCGGCACGGTGATGGTCGCGGTGGCTGCCGAGCGGGCGTGCGGGGCCAGGGTCACCTCATGCTGACTCAGGGTGGTCCAGGTGGACAGCTCATTGGGAGTATGGCCGTCGGCGAACTGGAATTTCCGGTCGCGGATCTGCGCCGCGGCCGCATAGAGCGAAACAACCTTAGGTGAGCCGGTCGTGTTGAACACCTCGACCCGCCGGTGGATGACCGAACCCGGCGGGAGGTGATCGATGATGTAGGCCCAGGCCCGCATGTCGGCTCGCGCTGAGACCGGTGCCTCCAGCAGGCGGATCCCGATGCCGCGAGCAGACGATGAGGCCGCTGCCAGCGCAGACCTGTCGAGCGTGCCGGTGACCGGGGCGAGAGCCCCGGCCACCAGCAGCCCGGCAACGATGGTACGAAGACGCACGATTGTCGCCGGCTTCGGTCAGCCGACCGAGTGGGTGACGGTGCCGGAGTATGTTCCCGCGACGGTCGCGGAAGGAATCGTCACGGTGAGCGTCGGATTCCAGGTAGCGGTGTTGTCACCGACGAGCTCGGTACCGGTGAACGCGACGCGCGGCACGTTGATGATGCCGCCGGGGCCGGGTGTGAAGGTTCCGGTGCCGGTCGTGGCGGTGGCCGGTCCCGGGGCGTAGGTGACGTTGATGTTCGGGATGGTCTCGGGCCCCGTGGCCCCGCCGGTGGTGAAGTCGGTGGAGATGACGGTCGCGTTCCAGGAACCGTTCAAGGTGCCGCGATCGTCGGTCACCGTGACAGGGCCGATCTGCCCCGAAACGCTGGCGGCACCGGATGCCACCGAGCCCAGGCTCGCCGACCCCGGCGCGCTGATCGTGATGCCGGCGGTCGTGATCGAGAACGTGACGACGGTGTCCACAGCCAGGGCGGGCAGCGCGGTCGCTGCGACCAGGCCGAGACCGGCAGCTGCAACGGCAGCGAGCCTAAGGAAGGGTTTACGCATCTTTTGGTCCAATGTTCACGCGGATGTGAGAGGCGATGCGCAGCTCGAACACTTGTCTCAAGAGATCAAGCACACTGGCATGCCGCTACGCCTCGTAGCAGAAGATAACTCTTCGTATCTGCTTCAAGATCGAGGGCGCGACGCGCACATACGCCGAAATACCGTTTCATGGCAATGACATGCCGAAAGCCGCAGACTCCGGCAATGAACCCACGACCATGCACCCTTACCCGAAGACACGTCCCACGGCGAGCGGTTACTCGTCGCCGCTCTGGGGCTGAGAGCGCGGGCCCGAGTGGAGGGCCTCACTACCGGCCTGATGGCTGGGTCGCAGGTCGGTGCACTAGCAGTAGCCATGCGCAAGGATCAGCCGGGCCTGAGGCAGGGTGTAGCCGTCGGGGCCGGTAGTGGTGAGCACACCGAGACAGGTGCCAAACCGGTCGGCCTTGACCGCCCACCGCCTCCCGCATGCGATTGGCCGTCGTCGCAGATGGGGGCGCCTTGGCCGGCTCCTCAAGTGCGGCCGGGGCGCCCCCGGACAGAGACCTTGTCATCCCCCCGAGGGTCGCCCCTTCCGGCAGGCCGCAGCATAGAGTGATCAGACAGGCACCCAGGGCTGTTTTCCGTTTTGTTTCTGATGGCGTATCTGCGTCTACAAGGGGTCCCGGTAGTACTGGCCGTGGATCCAACGCAGTAGTGCCTGACCTTCACTTCCAGAAAGACGGTTCAGGCTCACCCGCCCGGCCTGTTGTGGGCACGTCGCAGGTCAGAGACAGTTTCGCTGGATTTACGGCCAGTACTACAAGCGCCGCCAATTGCATCGGATGCGAACTGGCGACAGTTAGAGCGCCCGGCAATAGGGACGGCGGTTCGCCTGCGGGTCGAGGTGAGATGCGAACAGGCACGGACGGGGTGATCATGGAGTTCTCTACGCTCAGTGATCACCGAGGTGTCCGCGCCTGCCGTGCCATCATGCCTACTGGAACCCGTCTGGGTCGAATTCCACGCCGTGATCGGCGGGGACCGCCCCGAATTCCACCCAGATCACCCGCTGGGCTGCCATCGACGCCGGATCCCCGACCGCGTGGTTTTCGAGCACGTCATCGATGACCTGGTCCATGGATCGGGATACGAACGGATCGCGACGGCAGCCTGCTCGGATCGGACGATCAGACGCCGTCTCAGACAATGGGCGCACGCGGGGGTGGCGGGCTGAAGCGCTCCACCGCCACCGAGGGCGGCGGCATCCCGCTGGGCATCGTCTCCGCCCCGGCCAACCGGCATGACCCCCCGCTCCTGGGCCCCACCCTGGACGCGGCGTTGACACAGGTCAAAGCCATGCCGGACGGCGTGATCGCGCATCTGGACGCGGCCTATGACAACGCGCCGAGCCGTGCCGTACTGGAAGAGCCGGGGTTACCGGTGAGATCTCCCGCAAGGGCGTGCCCGCGCCGATCCAGGTCGGTAAGCGCTGGGTGGTCGAGCGAACGAACTCCTGGATGAACGGGTACGGGAGAATCCGCCGCTGCACCGACCGCGACGGCCAGATCGTGGACTTCTACCTGTACCTGGCCGCCGCGCTCGTCACCGTACGTCAGCTCATCCAACGCGCCCGCAAGCGTTATCGCTGGGACATCCGCCCGACGACCAAGCGACTGAAGTGATCCCTATTGCCGGGCACTCTTAAACCTTCATCAGCAGGCTCTCAGCCGCAAGATCTCCGCCTGCAGGTGCTCCACGCGTTCCCGCGCGGCTCGCTCGCGTCCCTCCAGCCGACCCAGCAGCGGCCCCATCGTGACCTCCTGAACGCAGAACGTAGCGGTAGACGTGCCGCGATCTCAGCCAAATCAACAGAATCCCAGGTCAACAGTAGGGATCGCAATCCCTCTAGGAGAGCCACACCCTTCTCCGCCCTCGCCGGGCTCCTGGTGGTGTGGGCCGTCATCTACCTGATGGGCGGTCTGCAAGGTGCGATCGCGCAGGCGTACTGGTCGGTGATCATTCAGGTCGTCGTCGCCGGCCTCGTGCTGCGCCTGTCGCGCTGGCCAGAACCGCCCAAGGAGCGGTGATGGATGCCGGTCTCGTCGTCGGCCTGGTGGGCGCAATCCTGGGGCTGCTCTCAACGATTTACACCGCCCGGCAGACGCATCAGGCCAGCCAGGACAGGGAGGAACGGGAGGCCCGGGAGGCACGCCTGGCCGCCGAGGACGGCACCTACCGCCGCGCCGAGGCCTTCGACGTCGGATCGCAGCAGCGGATGCAGGCCGAGATCAACCGGCAGGCCGAGCAGATCCACACCCTGCAGCGCAGGGTCAACCGCCTGACACGGCAGCTCGTCAACGCAGGCCTCGCGCCCGAGGAAGAGAACGAACTTGCCTGACTTCCCCATCCCCTTGGAGGTGCCATGCCGTATCTGACGCAGCTCGCCATCGCCGCCCGCCGTACCGGCTACCCCGTCACCGAGGTCCCCGGTTGGCAGCAGCGCGGCCATGGCCCGCAGCCGGCTGTCCGCGGGATCGTGTGCCACCACACAGCCGGTCCGGCCGCTGGAGGCGACTACCCGTCCCTGGCAGTGGTGCGTTCCGGGCGAGCGGACCTGGCGGGGCCGCTGTCGCACTTCGGGCTCGGCCGCGACGGACGGATCTACGTGATCGCTGCGGGCCGGTGCTGGCACAACGCGCCCAGCACATCGGACCTGCACACCAACTCCAACTCGCTCGGCATCGAGGCGGAGAACGACGGCCGCCAGCCGTGGCCAGGCGACCAGGTGGACGCCTACCAGCGGCTGTGCGCCGAGCTGTGCCGGGAGTTCGGGCTTTGGGCCTCCGCTGTGAAGGGCCACAAGGAGGTCAACGCCTTCAAGTCCGACCCGCACTCGATCGACATGAACGACTTCCGGGCCGTCGTGGCTCGGCTCATCGCAGGAGAGGACGACGACGTGAGCGCCAAAGAGCTGTGGCAGCACGAGCTGAAGGTTCCGTTCGGCAGCCCGGAGAACCCGGAGTGGCAGGCCGGGAACATCCTGGTCAACGCCGCCAAGTGGGCGAAGGACATCCGCGAGACGGTCGCCCTGCACGGCGCGAAGCTCGACGGGCAGACGGCCGCGATCCGCGAGCTCGCCGCGGCGCTCGCCCAGCGCGACGACGAGATCGACGTCGAGGCGCTCGTCGCTCGGATCGAGGCGGCGATCGAGGGCATCACGGTCCGCCTCGACGTTCCGGACGCACCCGCCACCTGACCCGGGCCGCTACCGCCGGCCAGCCCTTCCGTGACCCCTGGTCCTCTCCGTGGCTGCCGGTTCCACATTTGCGACCTCAGATGAGGTGATCAACTACGAAACGAGGACCCCCGTGAACCTGATCCGCATGGCGGCGCTGGAAGCCGCCCTCAAGGTGCACGGCCAGCCCGTCGGCCTCGACGAGCTCCGCCGCACCGCCGACGTGCTCGCCGCCTGGCTCGGCGGCACCACCCGCCTATCCCTCGCCCCCGGCCCCATCACCGATGAGGGCTCAACCGCTCAACAGGAAGGCACCATCGTGCAGATCACCACCGGCCAGAAGGTCAGCTACACCGCAGACACCGAGGACGCGAGCGGCTTCGACACGGTCGAGTCGATCGAATGGGTGACCAACGAGCCGACCATCATCACCCTCAAAGTCTCCGAAGACACCCGTTCGTGCGAGGTCGTGTCCGGCGCCCCGGGCTCGGCCGTGCTGACCGCGCGGATCTCGTCGCTCGGCCTGGAGGTCACCGAGGCGATCGACGTGGTGCCGGCGGGCACCGCCACGATCAAGCTCGTCGCCGGCGACGTCGTCAGTGAGTAGTCCGATGAAGGACGCGAACAAGAGGGCCGCGCGGACGGTCCTGCAAACCGCTGTCGGTGTCGCTGTGGCGCTGCCGATGATCGTGCAGGCGTCCGGCATCCCGGAGGCACTGCCCTGGGTCGCGGGCTCCCTGGCCGTGGCCGGCGGGTTCGCCCGGGTGATGGCGCTGCCCAGCGTCCAGCGGCTGCTGCCCGAGTGGCTGCGCACGGACGCCGGTCCGGCGGGACCATCGGCTGTCCGCCCGCCTTACCCCATGTGATCAGGGCATACGCCCGGGTTTGTCCCATAGGTGCGCAGGCCCATGACCTGTAGCCTTGTGCGCGAGGGATAGTGATCGGGATCGGCGGGGAGAGCCTCGCGCCGGACACGGGGCGGGGCTCTTCGTCGTCCTCGGAGTGCTGCCCTGCTGTGTGATGACCAGTTCGGCAAGTCTGCAAACACATACCGGTGGTCTGTTAAATCCGGACGTAGAGGTTGAGGGCATGTCCGGCTCCGACGGTAGCGAGTAGACGCTGGAGCTCAGGGGGCGGGGGCGCGTTGGACCAGGCACGCCAGTAGCGCTGGAGCCGTGTCCAAGGGGTGAGCCAGCCGCGCACGTGGCGCAGCGCTGACGGCCAAGACGGCCTGAGCTGGGTGTCGGAGCTGATTTTCCCCCCGATCCTCGACGGTCTGGCCACCGTTGGAATGATTCTCACCCGGTGAGGGGAGCGGTTCATCGCCCGGACCCACGGCGCCATCGGGCAGGCCGCTTCCGGCCAGCCAGGTGTGCCAGCAAAAGCAGAACGCGGCCATCACCAGCGTCTGGTGACGGCGGATCGCCAGGGAGGAACGGACCTGGAAATCGGCCCAGCCGAGCTCGTCTTTGACCTGCTTGTAGCCCTGCTCGATCCATGATCTCAGCGCGTACAGACGCACGATGTGCGCGAGGTCGGCCGGCGGGTGCGGGGAGTCGGCGGCGTAGCCGCCGGGACGGCGCAGGTTGGTGGTCAGATACCAGGTGCTCGCATCCGGCAGCATCGCCGGATCGGTGGTGGCGATCACCAGCCGGTAGGGCTCATCGGGACCCCACGGACCCAAGGAGGCATCAGCCGCCCACCAGATCTCGGTGTGGCCGTCACGGAAACGGCGCTGCACACGCGTCCAGTCGCCGGGATGCTCCGGCCCGCCCCAGACCAGGGCACAGGCGGCCTCGACCGGGGTGTGATCGGCGGAGGCGGGCGCCCACAGGCCCTTGCGCCGCTTGAGCGCCAGCACATACGCCAGCCCCAGCTGCCGTAGCTCGCGGCGGTAGTCGTCATTGTCGCCGTAGGCACAGTCGGCCACCACCGCGGTGAAGGGGATCTGGGCCTCCAGCGCCTTGGCCACCAACCGTGCGGCGATCTTCGGTTTGGTGGCGAAGTTCGGATCCGCCGTGCCGCCCGGCAGGCGACACGCCGCCGTGTACGGCTGGGCGTGCAGCGGCACATACAGCCGCTCATCAGCCCATAAAGTGGTGACGGTGACGATCCCGTTGTCGGTCTTACCGAGCCGGCCCAGCCACTGACGGGACACGTGATCGGTGGCGTGCCCGTCTTTGCGGTCGCCGCTGTCGTCGATCACCAACACCCCGCCCCGGTGCGGCGCAACCGCCGGATCGGCCCGCAGTAACGCCACCCGCCGGTCGTTGACCGCCTCGGGGTTCCACACCGATTCCGACAGGAAGTACTGCAGCCGCTGCACCGCCGGATCATTGATTCCCACCACGGGTTCGGCCCCGGCCAGGCAGGTCAGCGTCTTGTTGCGCTCGCGAGGCAGCAACAGCCCGGCCAGATACTCGCGAAACCCGCGCCGCTGCCCGAGCGCGGAGAACAGATCATCGAAACACGCCGCGTACTCTTCCAGCGGACCAGGCGCCACCGGGCACGGCAGACGAGCGGTCATCACCCACCCCCTGAAACGCTCGAACGAGCATTAATAAGGCGATACCCGGCATCATTCTTGATCCAACGAACCACCGGTACTGAGCATGAAAGCTGGGCGTTACTACGGTGGGTCGAAGAGGACGAGGCCGGTCTCGGCGATGAACCCGTCCAGCAGGCCGGGCTGGTACTGCATCCGTTTCAGCCCGTGCCTGATCAGGACAGTCAGTTGGTCGATGCCGCGAACGGCGAAGTTGAGCAGCGTGCCGCGCAGGTTGGCCCAGAGGCCCTCCGCAGGGTTCAGCTCAGGCGCATACGCCGGGAACCGGTAGACCACCAGCCAGTCCTCCTGCTCGGTGATCCAGTCGCGCATCCGGGCGCAGAGGTGTTCGGGCAGACTGTCCCACACCAGCGAGATCGGGCCGCCGAGCTGGGCGTGCGCGGCGTGCAGCAGGGCCTTGAACTGCTCGACGCCAAACCCCTTGGGCTCGCCCTTGCGCCGGTGATAGGTGAGGGTGCGATAGATCAGCCGGGTACGCATCCCGGGCTTGACGCAGACCAGCCCGGCGATCGAGACCCGTCCTTGTCCGCCGTAGGACACCGTCAGGACCGGGGTGTGGCCCCGGCGGGCCCAGGTACGCCCTTTGGGCGGCCTCAGGCTCTGGCCGGACTCATCGGCGAAGCAGAGCCAGGAACTCCAGGCCGCCCGCGTTCTTTTAAAGCGGGCCACGTCCACCTCTTCCAGTGCTGGATCTGCTCCTCATCGCGCTTGGTGGCGTGATGCACGGGGACCTGGAAGGACCAGCCCAGCCGCTGGAGCAGGTAGGCCACCCCGCGTGCGGTGTAGTGGATGTGGAACCTTTCGGCGATCACGGTGGCGACCCGGGCGGCCGTCCAGCGCTGATCGTCCCAGCCGTGCGCGGCGGCGCCCCGATCCAGTTCGGCCTTCAGCCGCTCCACCTGGTCAGCGGTCAGCTTGCAGCCGGCTCCGGCGGCGCCCTTGGAGACCAGCGCGGCTTTGCCGCCCTTCAACCAGACGGCGTACCACTCATAGGCCGACTTACGGGTGATTCCCAGCAGTTGGGCCGCCCACGGCGGTTTGATCCCTCCGGCGAACATGTCCGCCGCCCGGAACCTCAGCGCCTCACGCCGGGCCCGCTCGGCCGCAGACAGTCCCCCGCTTCTGTCTGAATACCTCATCCTTCAAGGATGTCACCTGGGAAAACAGTGCCTGATAAGTGGTCAGACCTGTGTCACGCCCGCACTTCTTGATCAGTACTGTCCCGGCTTTTCGGACACTACGCCCTTTCGGCGTGACCGAAGACAACAATTCTCCAGACAAACTGTCTGGCTCAGACAATTCCAAGCCGAACAAGGTAGATGACCAGCGGATAGATAGCCTGCAAGAGCTCCTCAAGAGCGAGAGATTCCGTCGTCTCACCACCCCATTTGCTCAGGACATCGCAGAGACCTTGTGTCCTCTCTTCGAGAGCGTTTCCCGTTAGGGCTGCTAGATGATTGAGTCCAGGGGGTCTGGTCACGTTCAGTGGTCGTAAGCGATCAGGGATCGTTTGATCGGTTGGCCGGTTTTGTCGTTGTGCCAGATCGCGGCGGTCAGCGCGAGGATCCGGGTAAGCACGCGGATGACGACTCCGGCAGGCGTGCGGCCGCCGTGACGCTCCAGGTCAAGCTGCCCCTTGAAGGTCTGGTTGATCGACTCTATGACCTGTCGTAACGGCTTGAACAGCTGTGCGCCGGCCCGTTCGGGCTCGTTCTTGCGAGCCGGCCGCAGCAAGGTCAGGTCACGGTCGGCGACAGCCCGTTCGAACGCGCGGCCGTAGTAGTTCTTGTCGCCGATGATCGTTTGACCCGGGTGGGCCGCCACCAGCTCGGGGGCGGCGTCGAGCATCCCCAGCAGGGTCTTTCGTTCGTCGGCCTTGGCGCCGGTGAGCGCGAAGGCGACCGGCAGCCCGCCCAGGGTGCACAGCAGATGCAGCCGCAACCCCCAAAAATACCGGGAGTGACTGGCGCAGTAGCCGTAAGTCGCCCACCCGGCGAGATCACTGCGCCGGGCCGTCTCCCGGGAGCGGCCGCACTCCACCGGGGTGGAGTCGATGACCCACACGTCATCGCTCCACAATGAGGTGTCGGCCGCGAGCATCCTGATCATGTGCAGGACCAGGCCGGACGCCTTGCGGAGCCGCTTGCCGTAGCCGGACTGGCCGGGAAGATAGGGGAACATGCCGGTCAGTTCGGCGTACGCGTGGCGTAGCCAGCGCCGCTCGGAGGTGAAGCCCAGCAGCGCCGACATCACCGCCGGCGTGATCAGCTCAGCGTCACTGAGCGTAGGTGCGATGCCACCCTTCGGACGCCAGGGCACCAAATCCGGCGAAGCCTTCAGCGCGTCGTCGATCTTGACGTAGATTGCGATGGCGAGGGTGTTTAGGTCTGTCGTCACAAACGGATCCTGAACGCCCTCGCCCTGTTTCCGCAGGCGATCCCCTGGACTCAATCATCTAGGGCATACAGCAGAACTGGTGAGCGTTTGGGACGCCGTAGATTCATGGTCGATTAGACAACTCGCGCAGGCCCAAGAGTTCCGTGGCGGGATCACCGCTACGGGACTCTGTGTCCGTGTCGTCTTGCTTGAAGATTTCGCTCCGCGCGTAGACCCCCGGGGGTGGAGGTGCCGTGCCAGATCGGGTGCGCGTGCTATGCGATCCTCGGGTTACTACAGTCACGCTAAGTGAGACGACGTCTTAAGTGGGATCGTCGACGGGCTAGGCGACACGCCGCCGAGCTGGGAACTTTCGCTCCTGCGGTTCAACGAGCCGTCGCCGTTTCGGGCCGAGTTCATCGGTAAGCGACACCAGAGTTGAGATCGGCACCACAGCACTACTACGCCGACTACTACCTTTGCAGCGATCTTTACTTTCATGCGGGCTTTATGTGAAGATCATCCAGTTTGGTTGGAATGACAAAGAAAGGTCGGAGTGAACACACACTCTCCGAGGCTCGGCGTGCTCGCCCGCAGTCGCCGCACCTCCCTGATAGCCGTCCTCGGTCTATCAGCATCACTGTTAGCGGCCGTACCCGCTGCCGCCGACCCTTCTCCCGCATCCTCTGCTTCCACGACACCCGCCCCTGCAGTTGATCCGCTGGCCCCTCTCAAAGCTGAGGCCAAGAAGCACAACAAGCGCATTGAGATCGAGTCCTACAGGACAGAGACCTCGACCACGTACGCCAACCCCGATGGCAAGACCCTCTACGCCGAGGTGCACTCCACCCCAATTCGGGTGCAGAAAGACGGCGCTTGGCAGCCGATCGATACCCGCCTGGTGGAACAAGACGGCGTCATCAAGCCCAAGGCCATCAAGGGAGACCTGACCCTGTCGGCCGGCGGCGACATGACCCTGGTGAAGATCAAAAATGAGAAAGGCAAAGCCGCGGTTGCCGCTACCGGCAAGCTGCCCAAGCCGCGCCTGGTCAATAACACAGCCACCTACCCGTCGGTCTACGGCAAGGGTGTCGACCTGGTCGTCACCGCCACCCCGACCGGCTTCCGGCAAGATGTGGTGATCCGCGAGCGACCCGCCGGCAAGCTGAAGATCCGCATCCCCGTGGACCTGCCCAAGGGCATGCGCTACGGCAAGGACGCCTCCGGAGACTTGGCCCTGCTCGCCGACAAGGGCGGCAAGAAACTCGTCGACATCACCACGGCGCAGATGATGGACGCGGCCGCGGTCGCCGACCCCGAAAAGGGCCGGGTCGGCACCGCGGCCATGACCGCCGCACAGACCGGTACCGGCCAGGAACTGGTGATCTCCCCCGACGCCGGATTCCTCGCCGACCCCACAGTCACCTACCCGGTCACCATGGTGACGGCCTCCGACACCTGGACCGGCACCGGTTTGGACGGCGACACCTTCGTCAGCGATAGCTACCCCAGCAGCTCCACCAACCAGAGCCTGGACCGCATCATCGCGGGCAAGTCCAACAGTGGCAGCGTGACCTGGCGGGCTTACATCCGCTTCAACATCGCTAACACCCCGCTGATGGGCGGCACGGTCGAAAACGCCGACCTGCGGCTGTGGAACTACCAGTCCAACACCTGCGACTCCGAGATCAACTCCGGGATCATCGCCCGCCCGATCATCACCGATTGGAACATCAACACGCTCAACTTGAGCAACCAACCTTCGGTGACCGGCCAGGCGTTCGCCGCCAATAAGGGCGCCTACGACATCGACTGCTCACGCGGCGAGGGTGAGCTGTACTACTCCATTGAGGAGATGGTCCAAGGCTGGATGGACGGGGCGAAGGACTACGGTGTCCGCCTCGGCGCCGTCGCCGAGAGCGACATCACCAACTGGCGCTGGTACCGCTCCTCGGAGTACGGGTACTGGGGCGAATACTCTCCTCGTGGCCCTGTCCTGTTCGTTCAATACACCCCGGCACCCCCAAAGTATCTCGTGGTGCCCCGTGCTTATGAAGGCTCTACGCCCCCTGAGACCACGTATGAGGAGGACAAAGCATGGATGGAGTCGGGCAACGTCTACCATGATCAGCTTCCCCCGCCGAAAGCTCTGTCGCCGGAGGAGGCAATGGCCGACGCGGTGACGAACGGCAGGTCGGCCACGACCCGCCTCCTAGACGCCTACTATCCGGACGATCTCACTGATCAAGAACTGGTGGACGACGATACCTTCGAGGAGGATCCGCCATCGGACGAGGTGCCGCCTGACCCCAATCCCCTGCCTGTTGAGGACACCACACCACCGAAGGTCTCAAGTACCACTCCCTCGAACGGCCAGACCGGCGTCCCGACCAGCAGTGTGATCAAGGCGATATTCGACGAGCCGGTTACCGATGCCCAGATCGTGGTGAAGGACACGCAGGGCGCCGAGGTAGCCGGGAACGCGGCCATGGACGCAGCGAACACGACGCTGACCTTCACCCCAAGCGCGCCCCTGACTGCCACGACCGGCTACACCGCTGAGGTCAGCGCGGCCAAGGACTTCGCCGATAATCAAATGGCGGCCCACTCGTGGTCGTTCACCACTGGCGGACCCGACGCCGATACGCCCACCGTGACCGGGACCGACCCGGTCCGAGACGCCACAAACGTGCCATCGAACACCACGGTGAAGGTGACGTTCAGCGAGGCAGTGTCCGAAGCGCGGTTCACGGTCATGGACCCGACGGACGCGCTCGTGCAGGGAACGCTGGCGGGTGACAATGGCAACGCTGAATGGACCTTCACGCCGGCATCTCGGCTCGCTGCCCAGACTGCCTACCGGGTCGAGGTCAGCAGCGCCAAAGACACCTCGGGCAATGTCATGGCGCCCTACACCTGGACGTTCACCACAGGCGCGGATACGCCGACTCCGATTCCGGGGCTGGTGGCGGCCTACGGCATGAACGAAGGCACGGGCGCGAGCGTGGCTGACTCCTCCGGGAAGAGCAACACCGGTACCGGGGTTGACACGAACTGGGCCTCTGCCGGCAAGTTCGGCAAGGCGCTTTCATTCAACGGCACCACCAGCATGGTCACCATCGGTGACGCTCCCTCACTGCGCCTGACCAGCGGCATGACCCTGTCAGCCTGGGTGAAGCCCACCAGCGTCACCGGCTGGCGCACGGTCGCCATGAAGGATCTTTCCTCCGGAGACGGCGCACCGTACGGCCTGTACGCCTCCGACAGAGACGTCCCCGCTGGCTGGCTGCTCACCACCGAAGGTGAACAGGTCAGTCCCAAGGGCACCACGGCACTGCCAATCAACACGTGGAGCCATCTGGCACTCACCTACGACGGCGCCACTGCCAAGTTGTACGTGAACGGCACGCAGGTAGACCAGCTAGCCGTCACCGGAGACTTCATCGATGACGGCGGCGACGTCCATATCGGCGGGAATAAGGCCTGGGGCGAGTTCTTCAGCGGCCTGATCGACGAGGTGCGCATCTACAACATCGCGCAGACCGCAGCCCAGATCCAGACCGACATGAACACCCCCATCGGTGCCGCCGCCGCAACGAGTGGGGCAGACCAGCAGTTGCGCACGAGCGCCGCTGTCGATCCTGCCCCCGCGATCGAGAAGCTGGCGGTGAACGGCAGCCGCACTGTGGACGGCGTCACCGTGGCCTCCACCCTCACCCCCCGCCTGACCGCCTGGCTCTCCGCTGGACGCGGCGGCGAGGCGAAAGTGGAAGTGGAAGTCGCACACAAGCCCGCCAAGTCCTACAAGACCACCAAGGCTACGCCACTGATCTGGTCAGGCCAGGCCACCGCGAAGCCGGGCGATTCCCAGGTGGCGCTGCAAGTCCCCAAGGACCGGCTGCAGGCCGGCCAGGAGGTGAGATGGCGAGCCCGCCTCACCGGCGCAGGCAGCGAGGGCGCCTGGACCGACTGGCACAATCTCACCATCGACACCTCCAAGGCAAAGCTCCGAACCACTGCCGAATCGGCAGCCTCTGACCCGACGCCGGAGGACATTAAGCGCGTCCTCCCCAGTAAGTCGGCAACCACCACACCGAGCGCGACCTACCAGCAATGTCACAATGGGACGACCAGCCGCGACGCGCCCCCCGCGATCACGCCGAACCGCTATGCCCATTGTCGCTACTCCGGCTGGCGGATAAACATCTGGTGGCTTGCCGTCCCCTTCCCCGTGAAGAGTGGGACGATCGACGGGCACCAGCTCACGTACATCCAAGGGACGCTGGATAAGCGCGAATTCACGGTCTACAAGCATATTTATATCGACAAGATCGACGGCGAAGCTCCCGCTGGTCTCCGCTTCGCCAGCACGGTGAGCTCGAAGAGCCAGGACTGCTACACGGGCGTCGCAACCGGAATGACCGGGATGTACACCGTGGACCAATGGAAGCAGCAGGCTGGGAACCAGTGGCACATAACCGAAAAATTCACCTCGGGCCCGGGCTCGGGATATCACCTGAAGAGTGACTGCACGATCAATTACTCGATGGTCACAAAGCGTCAAGGATTCGATAATACGGAGAGCACCCCGATCTACGCCGAGGGCACGTTCCGCTGCGACAAATCCCCTCAGACCACATCGCACAACAAGCGGGGAGGCGGCTGCGTTCACATGGCAGGCGTCCCATCGTTCACAATGACCAAGAACGACGTCAATGAAATTGGCGTGAAGTTCCCGAATATGTATGAGCACATCAAGCGTGCGCTCACTCCCGGGGCGAAGACATACCCCGAACTAGGAGGCAAGTCTTACCCAGATCTGACCGAGCCGAAGAAGATCCCAGGTGGCAGTTGGCAGAGTACGCTGACGCGCCATGGATACGAGCCGACCGGTGATGGAAACCGCACTGCCGCCGGCGTTGTCTGCAAGAACGAACTCAAACCAGAGGAGGGAAAGGATTGCGATGAGTACCCGTTCGCGTCGACCCTGCAAGGTTCGGCACGTGCTAATCCTCCGCACAACTTCTCAGTCTGGCGGATAGATCATGACGAGAATCAGGCTCACGGACGCGTGCTGAAGGCATGGTACCGAAACAATCGGATCCTGAACGGCGACGAATTCTGGATTGATACCCAGTAGCCGCATCAAGGGGCCTGCCTGGGCTGCCAGCGGCGCCCAGGCAGGCCCCGCCCACCGACTTTAGGAGTATCAGGAAACCCATGGCAAATGTCATCGCCGAAATCCTCGACCGGCGCGAGATATCGAAATATCTGTCCGGTGTCGCGGACGTCGAGGCGGAATGGGAACTCGATGAGATCGACACTGATGCGGAAGGGTGGATCGGCACCGGCGACGACGGGATCGCAATCAACGAAAGCGACAGCGACAGATGCCTGATCAAATACGAACTCTGGGACGGACCGCCGCCTCCTCTCGCTAGCTGGGACAGGACCTGGTCCGGAAGTGTGCACCTGACCTCCGGAAAAGTGCATGCCGTCAACGAATATTCCGGCAACGCGTTCTACGGTGCAGAATTCGACCTCGGCAGAGGGGGCGGCATCTGGCAAGTAAGAATCCATCGCAAGTCTCTCAGCCACGAAGAGTTCACGTCGAATATCATCAGCTTCACTCTGCTCAAGCTGCAATTCTGGATGGACCACTGAGGTGATCTCGGCGAAAATTATCCGGGCGCTCGAGACTTCTCGGAAGCTGCAATCTAATTGGGTTGCATATGCTTGTGCGGCGTTATGCTGTTCATCCTGCCAGTGAACCCTTGAGGAGAGCCACTGCTCAAGGTAAAAGGCTCCGGGAATCAGTCCTCTGCGGCGTCCTTCGGAGAGATACATGCCGGTCATCAGCGTCTTACCAGTTCCGGGCTCGTCCGCCGACAGGAAACGCAGACGCGACTGGGAGTGCATCACCCTGAACACCACTGCGCTTCACCTGCGGCCAGGACGAATGCCTCATCAAGGTAGTGCGGGTGGCCTGCTACGTCAGCTTCGAGGAGACGCCCGACACCGAGGGTGTCAGTGAACGTCAATCCGGGCTCTTCCACGAGAAGTAGTTGGCCAACATCCGCCGCATCCACGGCCCCGAGAAGGGAGCCATCGAAGTTCTGGCCATCGGGATCGAACGCGTCGAGCAGTAACCGACGCCGCGTTGGGGAGCCTCTGCCGACCGGTGGGGGCTTCTTCCCGCTATAGATACCATTCCACGGATGACTTCCCTGCACAGCAAAGGCCCTGCGCCGTAGCCTGAGGTTGTCGAGACGCTCAGGAAGGTGCAGGGCCTATGAACGACGGTACCAACGATGCCCTCGGACCAGCACTCACTATTGGGCAGAGGATCCGAATCAAGCGCGAACAGCGCGGCATGACCAGGGAAGTCCTAGCCGGCCTGGTGGGCAAATCCGCCAGCTGGCTCAAGGCCGTTGAATCCGGCCGACTTCAGCAGAACCCGCGACTGCCGATCATCCTCCAGCTCGCAGAGGCGCTCCGCGTCCGAGACCTGGCGGAGTTGACTGGCGACCAATCCATGCCGGTCCGCATGTTCACCGGCCCTGGGCATCCCGCGCTCGAAGACGTACGGGCCGCGATCAACTTTGCCCCGCTGCTGCCGACCGGCATTGTGCAGCCACTCACCACGTTGCGCGCCCGATTGGATGCCGCCTGGCGGATCCGGCACTCCTCGCCCGATCATCGGACCGCCCTTGGTCAGCTCCTGCCGGCTCTTCTGCGTGACGTTCAGCTCGCTGCGGCGATGTACCGCGACGCCGACCGGCGACGAGCGCTTGCCCTGCTCGCCGAGACGTACGGCCTCACACAGATGTTCCTCGCCTACCAGCCCGCCCAGGATCTGCTCTGGCGAGTGGCCGACCGGGCGCTGATGGCCGCGCAGGAGTCGGAAGACCCGCTGGCACTCACCTGCGCCGTATGGTTCCTGGTCGCTGCCCACCGCGACACCGGCAACTTCGAGGCGGCTCAGGGCATCAACCAGCAGGGCATGGCCGCCGTCGAGCCGGCCATGACCGATCCGAGTGTCGACCTTCAGGCCATGTGGGGTGCGCTCTGCTTCGAGCTGGCGTTCACCTCGGCGCGGCTCGGTGAGACCGGGGACGCGTGGCTGCATTGGGAGGAGGCGGCCCGAGTTGCCGAGCGGCTCCCGGCCGCCTACTACCAGCCCTGGACGTCGTTCTCTCGGGTCATCATGGGGGCGCACGCGGTGACGGTGGCCGTCGAGCTCCACCAGGGCGGCGAGTCCGCACGGCAGGCTGACAGTGCGCTGTCCGCGCCGATCCCATCACGCCCTCGCCGGGGCCGTCACCTCATCGAGGTCGCTCGTGCCCATCAGCTCCAGCGTGACCATGCGGCCGTGCTCGGCACGCTGGAGCTTGCCCAGCAGACCGCGCCGGAGACGATCCGGTACAACGGCTACGCCAGGCGGATGACCTTGGAACTCACCGAGGGCCCGGCGTATCTGCGACCACAGGCGCGCGAGCTTGCCGACCGGATCGGCCTTCTGGTCTGACCTAAACACGGGGGCACAAACTGTGTCCCTCGCCATCGCCGGGGCGATCTAGCTTGGCAGTCATGACCCCTGACCAGGCAATAAACCGCATGAGAGTTGCACTACAAGGGTTGGATATTCCGACGTTGGACACCGACGTCATGGTGATGCGCAGCGGCTATCCGACGCTCAGCCTCGCTCAAGGCATCCTCGTGTGGTGCGGTCCCGAGCGGTTCCGCTGGGCTGGCGAAACCGGTCTGTGGGCCTGGCATGCCGTCTGTGATCCCGAGGGCGCGGCCGTACGCCTGGCCGTCCAGCTCGACAAGGATCCGGTGTTGCAACTGCGCCGCGCCTTCCCTCGGTGGACGATCCTGCGGTTCGCCGGCACCGACCGGTTCTGTGCGGCTCCCGCGACTGTGGACCTGCTGGGCGCCCCGGCGGTGGAGGCGGGGACGCCGGACGGTCTGGCAGCGCTCCTGCGGGTAGTCGAGACGCCATCATGATCGACGGACAGCGCGTGGATCCTCTGTGCCTCCACTGCGGCCAAGGCTTGCTTGTCATACCGCGGGTCGACCACACCCTGTACGAGGCATTGGGCCACGGATCGGCTGAACAGCGGCGCCGGTGCACACGATCAGCGTCCGGCCGACATGAGCCCCGGCCCCGCCAGCCGACGGCCGTTGGCAGGCACACGGTCGGATTCCACTAGACAGCCCGGCTGTCGTGTCTCCGGGGGCGCGACGGCCGGGTGCAGGACCCCAGGAGCAGAGCGCGCGCAGGCGCCGAGGTCTTGGGTTGGCCTCCGTGTTGAACAGCGGCACACGAGGCAAGTGGTTCCCGCCCTCGTCGGAGGGGTCGGGGGCGGGACCGCGCTCACAGACGTCCGACAGTGAGATTCCCACGTCTCCTGTCGGATGGCGGCCTCTGACCGCGCCCCCGGGCAGAGGCCGCCCAACGCCCTGGTCCTGGTTCCCCTCGCCGGAACCGAGACCAGGGCGATCAGCTGGCAGCCAGCCGCTCCGCCTCAGTGTGCAGGGCCTCGATCAGGACCAGCTTCAGGCGGAGATCCTCGTCAATGAGGGCGTCTAGAACTTCCATCTGGCCCATCTGTCACAGAACACCTCATATGCACCAATAGTTCACTTCCATACCGAGCGAGGTCCCGGACAGCAGAGAGCCCCAGCCCGGGACAGGACACCGTTGACGAATCCGTCCTGCTGCATCAAGCGGCGGCGGCGATGGGATTCTCAATTCTCCGGACGCTGGATTTCGCGTCAAGGAAACCTTGACATACATCCTTGGTCGGGCTTCCCTCGACGCATGAGTGATACCACCCAGGAACCCCGAAGCTCCGGTGAGCGGTCGAGTAAGTACCGATCGGCGGCGTACTCCCAGGTCAGCCTTGCTCGCCTGGGCGTATCGGAGCACGCCCGCGATTTAGCCGACGCAGCCCGCGGCCTGGTGCCCACCACCTGCGACGCCCACGCCGGCGACGGCGAGTTCGTCAAAGACGCCGCTCACCTGGTCGAGGTGGCCCGCCTCCTGCTGGAGTCCGCCGTGGTCTATGAGCGCATCAAGGGCACCAGCTGGGAGCAGATCGGCACCGCACTGGACAGGGTCAGCCGCCAGGCCGCCCACGAACGCTATGCCCGCGCCGAGAAGGAATTTCAGCTGCGGGTCCTGCACGCCTGGTTGCTGCCCGAGCACGCCGGCGAGCTGTTTACCACCGCCGACCGTCTCGCCAGGTTCGTTGCCGGGCTGAGCACCTGGGTGAGCGCCCACCGCGAGCTCGACGAGATCGACCACGGAGACCAGCCGATCACCGCCGGCCTGCAGTCCATGAGCACCGCCGAGCGCTCCGCCCTGATCACCCAGGCTGCATCCCTGCTCAACACGATGGAGACCCGTTCCGCCGCCGACGACCGGCAGCGACACGAACTGAAGGTCGGCCTGTGCCGCCGCGAGATCGAGCTGTATGAGGACCTGAACGTCCAGTCCTCCGACGACGCCGACGTACTCGCTGCCCTGTCCGAAGCCCGCACCCGCCTGGCCGAACTCCAGGCCGACGAAACTGCCACGATCTCGATACGCCACGAGATCGGAAGGAACAGATGATGACGTGCTCCACTCGCAAGATCGAAGGCACGGTCCTGCGCCGAGGTTGAGGGGTGGGTGAGCAGCCGTTGCTGCTCACCCACACCCACCCCCTCCACCTCGAATTCGCCAACAGTGTCCCGGGACACGTGGGGGCTCTTTGTCGTTCGCGCTATCCGATGGCAGAGTTGCGACGAGGGACCTCGACATCGTCGGGGAGATCGATGGCATCCATCTTCAACCCAACGAACTGAACCAGCATGGCCAGGCAGTGCAAGATGCTCGCCATGGACCAGACGGTGAAAAGTCCGCTCACGGTGCCCGTGACAGCTAGTACAGCCACGTTCGTGTCCTTGGACATGGCAGAGAGAACCACCAGACCAAGCATTCCGAACACCCCGATCACTCCCGTGAACAGGAACGGCGCTAGGTAGTGCACAGGATCCCGATTGATCGCGCGAAGTTTGCGAAGGAACGGCTGATCCATGAACGCCGCCTGGACAGCCACGCCAGCGAGAACGGCGCCGAGGATCACGCCGACCAGGCCGGCGGCGACGGGCACCGTCCTTAGAAGCGCCTCCGGCTCGACCAGAGCCATGGAGACAGCCGCTCCTCCTGCAAGGACTCCCAGCGCGAAGTCGAGTTGGAGAACCTCGCTCAGCTTGAAGTCCAGCGCTTGCCATAGATGTTGGAGCACGCCCTTGGCCATCTACTGATCGCCGCCTTTATGGGGTGATATCGCCGCGCATGGTGCGATAGTCGACGTTGTCAATTTACCCTTCGCTGGCCTGTTCGTACCCTGCAGCTGGTGGTTTGGCTGCGACGTACTCGCGGAGCGCGCCGAGAACAATCTGCATCCCGTGCATCAGATCGCGACCGAAATCATCGATCTGCTTCTGGTCAGCTTGCTCCTTGCTTTTGAACAAGGCCTCGGCTACGCCGTGTTGTCCGCGAGCGGAAAGCTCAAGCTCAAGGTCACCTGTCTCGGTGCCGTTCAGCTTGCTCCGAAACTCCTCGGATTCGGTGTTCAACACGCCGTTGCGAGCAGCGGCGAACTCTTCCGTCTTACGACGGGCAGCAAGAGCCCGCATCTCCTGACGGTCGGCGTCGATGTCCCGGCCGGGGTTGGAGAACTTCACGGTCCTGCGCATCTTGTGAACCAAGGGGTTGTTGTGCAGCCATGCATCGACGCTCGAGCGGGATGTGATCAGATCCACATCCCACTCTGTGGGCATGTGCCCCTGGATGACGACGGCTTGGTTGAGGATCTCCTGGAGCCCCTTTGTGAAGCCGGCCTGCTGGAGACGAGCTGCTGTCGCGAAGGCAACCCAGCGCTGGGAGTCGCGAAGATCAACCGCGAACGGAACGACTGTTTCCTCTGAGGCGGTGTCGGAGACTTCGGTATCGCCCTTGATCCACGACCATTCCGTGGGGTTAAACTCACGCCGCTCCGCCGGCTCAGAGAAGCCCAGCGTGCCTATCATGAAGTCCCTACCAGCCTGGATGTCCATGTCGGCGGCGAACCATGTCTTAGCGGTCGAAGCGTCGGTGGCCGGCTCAGTGAACGCGGTGCGACGGCTTCGTGCCAGCTCGGCCATATCTTCAGCGAAGCTTCGCATCGCGAGCGTGTCCTGATTTGGGCGCCGACGGTTGATCCGCGCGAAGACGACCTTGCGTTGTCTTAGAGCCATGTCCGCACATCCCTTGGCGTTTGGTGCTTCACGATGGCTCAACATCATCGCCTCCCACCGAAGATCAACAGCGCGGATGTGTAGCAGTGTGAGCGAACAGTGACACTTGATTGCAGATACGGCCCTACCGCTCCATTCCTTCCTTCCTGCGGCTCTCAGCAGAGGCCTGCCGTAGTTCCTCTAGACGATTGAGTCCAAGGGATCGCCTGCGAAAATAGGGCGAGGGCGTTCAAGATCCGTTTGTGACGACAGAACTGAACACCCTCGCAACCGCACTCTATGTCAAGATCGACGACGCGGTGAAGGCATCGCCGGACCTGCTGCCATGGCGGCCGAAAACGGGGATCGCACCCGCCCTCAGCGACGCCGAACTCGTGACACTGGCGGTGATGTCGGCTCTGCTGGGCTTCACCTCCGAGCGGCGCTGGGTGCGCTATGCCCACACCGAACTGAGGGACATGTTTCCTTACCTGCCCGGGCAGTCCGGGTACGGAAAGCGGCTACGCAAAGCGTCCGGCCTGGTCCTGCACATGATCAGGATGCTGGCCGCCGACACCTCGCTGTGGAGCGACGACGTGTGGCTGGTCGACTCCACGCCGGTGGAGTGCGGCCGATCCCGGGAGACGGCCAAGCGCAGCGATCTGGCCGGGTGGGCGCAGTACGGCTACTGCGCGTCCCACTCGCGGTACTTCTGGGGATTGCGGCTGCACCTGTTGTGCACCCTGGGCGGGCTGCCGATGGCGTTCGCGCTCACCGGCGCCAAGGCCGACGAGCGCGAGACCCTGCTCGGGATGCTGGATTCGGCACCCGAGATGGTGGCCGCCCGTCCCGGTCAGACGATCATCGCGGACAAGAACTACTACGGCCGCGCCTTCGAGCAGGCCCTCACCGAGCGTGACCTGAGGCTGCTGCGCCCAGCCCGCAAGGGTGAGCCCGAGCGGGCCGGAGCACGCTTGTTCAAGCCGTTGCGGCAGACCATCGAGTCGATCAACCAGACCTTCAAGGGCCAGCTCGACCTGGAACGACACGGTGCCCGTACTCCTGCTGGCGTCATCATCCGCGTACTGACACGGATCCTGGCACTGACCGCCGCAATCTGGCACAACGACAAGACTGGACAACCGATCAAGCGATCCCTGATCGCCTACGACCACTAACTGTGACCGAAGCCCTTGGACTCAATCATCTAGGCGTGGAGCGAGGGCGTCCATGATGCGAGCGTGCAGCCACTCCGGCGGCTCGTCGGCTGGCGGTTCATCCGGGAGGTCTGTGGTCATGCTGCCCATGCTCACCTCGGCCGGTGATCGCCCGCAGGGTTTCCAGCTACTGCCCGCCTCGTAGGCCGGGCGGTAGCGCGCCGGAGGATGGCGCAAGATCCCGTCCGCACGCCAGGACCACACCCGGTTGGGCGGAACCGAATCGGACTTGGATGCGAGCCAGCGACAAGCCGGAAACCTCGCTGTCCCGAAGGACAAGGGTGCGGCTGACGGCCGAATCGCGAAGCTTCCAGGTATGCGAAAGGCCGCCCTACCAGATCCAGCAGAGCGGCCTTCGTCGTGCGTGAACTAATTACGGACGATTGACCACACCCCATCAGCCTTGATCGATGCATACCGTGCACCAGGGGGCAGTGCGACGCTGCCGTTGTAGGCGCCGACCTGGCAATCCCCTCGAACCGTAGAGACTTCTGTTGTGGTGATCTCTCGCTTTAGGATCTTGCTAGTGCGCTGCGCGCCCTCGCTGGGGCAGGCCCTGGCCTGCCCGCACTCCTGCCGCCCGGGGCCGTAGAGGTCTCCGGGGTCAAGGGCGGCCGAAGGCCGTCGCGCAGCGATCGCGTCAGCGACCCTTGAGGCCGGAGCAGGCGGCCCCGGACACTGCGCGGCGCATCCCCCGGCCCGCACGAGGTATTCGATCAGGAGAACGTGGCGGCTCATGCCGCCTCCTTCCGGTCGTGCCGCGCAGCGGCCCTGCGTTTCCTCTTGTCCTCCTTCTTCTGCCGTGCCGCGGCCCGCAACCGCCGCTGAACCGACGGATCCAGCCGCTCGAACTCCACCGGCGAAAACATCGCGTTCGTCGAGTGCAGCCGCATCGTGTTGAAGTCGTCGATCCAGGCGGCGATCGCACGACGAGCCTGCTCACGGGTGGCGAACGGCTCGCGGCGCAGTAACTCGAACTCCACACTGGAAAAGAACGACTCGGCCGCGGCGTTGTCCAGCGCCGAACCAACCCGCCCCATCGACTGGACGATGCCCATCCGCTCACAGGCCTGCCGGAAGTCGGCCGCGGTGTACTCCGACCCTTGATCACTGTGAAACTTCACGCCCGCGACATCGCCGCCCCGCAGTGCGACCGCCATCTGCAGCGACGCGGTGGCCAGCGCGGCTCCCTTATGCGCGCTCATCGCGAACCCGAGCACCCGGCGGGAGAACAAGTCCTCGGTGGCCGCCAGATACAGCACGCCTTCAGCGGTGGGGATCTCAGTGCCGTCCCCGCACCAGGCCACGTCCGGCCCGGGGGCGGTGAAGTCCCGCCGCAGATGGTCATCGGCCCGCCACCGGCCCCGGCCCAGCCGGGTGGTGTTCTTGCGCTTGTTCCTGGGCCGGGCCACCAACGCACGTTCAGCCATGATCGCGGCCACGGTGTTCTCGCTCACCCGCCAGCCCAGCCGGCGCAGCCGGGCGGTGATCCGTGGTGATCCCTCAGCGCCTTTGCGCTGGTGAAACAGCGAGACGATGGCCTCGGTCAGCCGTATTCGGCGGCGTTCACGCTCACTCGGGCCCTCGCGCCCCCGCCGCGACCACTTATAAAACCAGGACTGCGACACCTCCAGCGCCCGGCACGCAACCGCGTGCGCAACGCCGTGCTCGGCCCTCTGAGCGGCGATGAAGCCGGCCATGCTCACCTGCCCATCGCGTCCTTGACCCAGAGGGCCACCGAGCGCTTGAGCACATCACGCTCCATCGCCAGCTCCGCGACCTCCCGGCGCAGCCGGACCAACTCGGCCCGCTCGTCCTCGCCCAGGCCGCCGTTGCCGGCCCGGCGCCGCTGCCGGGCCATGTTCACCCAGTTGGCCAACGTACCCGCGTTGACGCCCAACTCCCGGGCCACCCGCACGATCGGCCTGCCCGTCTCCTCCACGATCCGGACCGCACCGTCCCGGAAGTCCTGCTCGAACCTTCGCCGTGTCTCTGTCATCGCCGTCCCCCTTAAGGCGATATCTCTACGTTACGAGGGGAAGCCCAGACCTTGTTCGCCACCAGGTCATGGGTTCGACCGTTTGCGTCCAGCGTCCAGACAGAGAAGTAGCCCTCACCGCTGTGGCGGATCTTCAACCGGTGTAGGCCGCGGCTGGTGCTGCTCAGCCGGATGACGTCGTCTCCTGTGCCTCGGGTGGTGATTGACCAGGCGCGCGATTTAGTGAGGGGGAGGACTTCCAGGGACCATGCGCCGTCAGCTTTGATGCTGAACGCGGCGGTCTTGTTGGAACTGCTGGTGTTGAACGCTGCGGTCCCTTTGTAGGCGCCGACCTGGTTTGCGAGGAGGTCGTTTTCTTTGCCTGCTGGGTTGAGTGTCCACACGGAGAAGTAGCCCTCCCCCTCGTGGGTGATCTTGACGATGCCTGGGGCGGTGGTGGCCCGGATGCGGATCAGGTCGTCTCCTTCGCCCTCGTAGTGAGTACCTGCTGTGGTCGAAGGCGTTGCGGCGTTAGCCGGCGGGGCGATGAGCATGGCTGACGCCAGCGCAGCAAGTGCGGCGAGTATGCGAAGGGGGCGCATGATGTGGCTCCAGGGCAGGGAGATGGTCTGGGAGAGAAGACGCGTGAGATGTGTGCCAGGTGCACATGCGGGGCTGGTGTGCTGGGATCGTCGTTCATGATCTTGCCGAGCGTTGTCTCGAACGCCTCGGCCTGTTGCGGAGTCGGTTCCTTCGACACTCGCAATGAGGTTGACGTTTCGCCCGTCGCAGGACGGGTTGGGGCTATCAGCCTCCTGCTTGGCCTCGTTGATGCCCTGGAGGAGGGTGTTGCCGCCCTGGGCGCCTCAGCGTGGTGATGGGTTCCAGGGGTCAGGCGGCCAGGTCGTACAGGAGGCGCCGACGCTCGCGCTCGGTCAGCCCGCCCCACACGCCGCACGGCTCGCCGCGCTGCAGCGCGTACTCAAGGCACTCGGCACGCACCTCGCATCTGCGGCAGATCCGCTTCGCTGCTTTCGGGGAGCAGCCCTGCTCGGGGAAGAACGTCTCCGGATGGACCTCGCCGCACCGGGCGAAGTCCCGCCAGGTGGACGTGTCGTCGGTCACGTCGTCGTACTGACGCTCTGGCCAAGCTCGTACGGTCACGGCTTCTCCTACCGATCAAGAACCGAGGGTCGGCAAGGTGGCGAAGGCGATCACAATCGCGACCGCTCCCCCGCCTAGTAGTACTTCGTTAAGTTACGAAGTGTTATGGGGCGCGTACATTTGATGGCATACGTGGCAAGCGCCGGTCCAGGTGGCGAGTAAAGCCTGGAGTTCGCCGAGAACCTCATACAAGGTCAGGCCGGCGCAGGGACTTTTGGGTCTAGCCGTAGTTCGGTACAGAATACCTGCGCTAATGCGGCCAGGGTGACGTGGCGGTGCCAGCCGAAGAAGCTCCGCCCCTCAAAATGCTTGAGGCCAAGACCGGTATTGAGCTCCCGGTAGTCATGCTCGATCCGCCAGCGGATCTTGGCGAGCCGGACGAGTTCGCGCAGCGGAGTCTCGGCGGGGAGATTGGTGATCCAGTAATCGGTGGGTTCGGATTCGCCTGCCGGCCATTCCACCAGCAGCAAACGCGCAGGCAGGCTGCCGTCGGGGTTGCGGGGGATGTCTTTGTTGGCCAAGAGAACCGGTAGAGCCATGAAGCGTGATCGCATTTTCGCGCCCGGATTACCGCTGGTCTTCCTTGTGCCTTGCCGCCAGGTCACCCGCCGCAGATTCGCCCGCCCTGCCGCCAATGCGAGATTGCGCAGATTCGATGGCTTGCCTGGATAGCGTGGTCTCGGCGGGCGCCCCTTGCCGCTGTACTCCGGCAGTTCAGGCACCGCATCTCCGGGATAGGCCGACAGATCATCGGAGACGGCCGCCACGTAAGACAGGCCGCGGTCCTCCAGTCCCAGCCGGAAAGCGGTGCAATCGCCATAACCGGAGTCAAAGACCACCGGAAGATCGGTGCCGACTCCCCACTCGTCGTACATCTGGTCGATCATGTTTAACGCCAGTCGCCACTTCTCCTGGTGACCGACGTCCTGAGGGATCTTGCACCGGTCGCGGCGCTTGTGGACCGTTTCCGCCTGAACCGGATCCTCGATCTTGGCCGGGTCCCACGACTCGGGGATGAACAGCCGCCAATTGACCGCGGACGAGGCATGGTCGGTGACCAGATGTGCGCTGACGCCGATCTGGCAGTTTCCGGTCTTGCCCAGGGCTTGTTCGTGAATAACTGTCAGAGTTGATCTGCGGGGCAGTCATCGGCGGACGTAATACGATCTTGCAGTTGCTCGAGCGTACGTGCGGGCGATCCGGGGATCGGCGTGACGGAGATTTTGTGCAGGTCGAGGATCCGGTGGCCATCTTGGAACTGGTTGGACAAGTTGGTGCGGGTGACGCCCAGCAGGCGGGCTAGGAGGGTGCTGGTCGCGGCCTTGCGGCGACGGAGTAAAGCGGTCAGGAGCCGGTGGAAGTGATCTAGGCTGCTGGTCTGCGGATGGAGGTAGCGGCGCGGGCGGTGGAAACGGCGTTGAAAGGCCGCCTCTGCCAGCGCGTCCCAGTAGGGCTCCGAGATCTGCACCAGGCGGGCGAAGTCCGAGCGCGGCATGCCGGTCAGGGCCGGATCGGTGAGCATCCAGGTCACGTCCGGATCGATCGGTTGGTTGGTCTCGGCTTCTTCGGAAAGTCTGGGAGGGGTGGGGGCCAGGGTGTAGTTCCAGTCGCCGTGGAATGCATCGGGTGTGATCGGCAGGGCATGGAACTCGGCGGGCGTGACGGCGGTGCCCAGTGGGTAGTTGCCGGTGTCCAGTTCGGCGCTGACTCTCAGTCCGGCCTCTGTTGTCGTCGCGGCGATCGTCTCGATGACGACCTGGTAGCTGGTCAGCGGGCGGCCACGCCAGTTGGCGGTGATGTGGCAGAACATCCGGTGCTCGATCTTGTTCCACTTCGAAGTGCCGGGAGGAAAGTGGCAGACCGTGATCTCAAGGCCGCTCTCGCGGGCGAAGTCGTGTAGTTGCTTCTTCCATGTCCAGTAGCGGGGGTTGTTGGAGCCACCGGCGTCCGCGGTGATCAACAGCCGGGTGGCGTGCGGGTGGTCGAGACAACCGCGGCGTCGCCACCAGCGGCGGACGGACTCCACCGCGAACTCGGCGGTGTCGTGATCGGTTCCGACGTTGACCCAGCCGCTGTTGGTGGCGAGGTCGTAGATTCCGTAGGGGATGGCCACTGGCTGGTCGCTGGTGACGAGGGTGTGGCTGTCCACCTTGATCGGGTTCTTTCCCGGTTGCCAGGTACGTCCAGGCCGGTCGCGGTTGCCGAGCCACTCTTTGGCTTTGGTGTCGATGCTGATCACCGGCTGGTCGTCGTCGAGGAAGGCGGCGGCGGTGGCGTTGAGATGGGCAAACTGGGCGTCGCGATCCGGATGCCGGGTGCCTTCGGTGGTCTTGGCCGTGCCCTGCAGGCTGTAGCCCAGGCCGTGCAGCAGGTGGCCGACGGTTGTGGCACCGATCGGATGCTTCTGCGCGGAAAGGGCATGGGCCAGGCTGCGCAGCGACAGCGTGGTCCAGCGCAGTGGGGAGACGGGGTCGCCGCGAGTGTGCGGCTCGATCAGTGACTCAAGGGCCGGTAGCAGGCCGGGGTCGGTGACTGTCAGCGGTTTGCGCCCGGCGCCCGAGGCCCGGATGCGGCGGGTCGGCGCGGGGTGCGTCTCCAGCTCGATGATGCCACGCGCGATGGTGGCGGTACTGATGCCGGAGGCTGCGGCCACCAGGGCAATCCCGCCATGGCCGAGCACGGCGGCCTCGCTGGCCAGGTAGAGGCGACGGCACCGCTCGTCAAGGTGCGGCAGGATCTGCTCGAACTTGGCCCGCAGCTCGGCTGCGGGTACATCTTCCTTCGAAGAGGCGGTCATGCTCCAGCGTCTCACCGTCGACCCGGTCCCGCAGATCAACTCTGACAGTTATTCACGAACAAGCCCCCAGCGTCCCGGAATACATCCGGGCCACTCCCGGAGAATTCGGGCCGTCCTTGGGGAAGCCGACATCGTCGATGACGACCGCCTGCGGACCGATCCGTTCCAGCGCCCAATGTGTGAGGTTTTCCCGGACCGGTTCGTAGTCCCAGGTCGAGTCGGCCATGAATTGCTGTAACCGCTGGGTGTCAACTCCCAGACGCTCCGCCATCGGATCCATCGACTTGCGCCGCCCGTCCAGCATCAGCCCCCGCAGATACAACTCGCCGGTGGCGAGTTGATCACGGCGACGAAGCACCCTCCGCAGCATCTGATCTGCAAACTTCTCAAGCCGCGGGCGCACCGGCGCCATCTCGTCAGGTGTCACGACAACATGATCCCGAAGTGACTTCTCAAAATGATCACGCTAGGTGATCGACAATCTAACGAAGTACTACTAGAGAGACGATCATGAAGGTCGAGACGCGCAACGGCATGTCGCGCAGCGAGCGATACGCGACGTCGCTGGCGGCCAGGGCCAGGCCGCCGAGCAGGAGAGCGGCGATCCCCGGTGACAGGACCGGTGCGAAGTCGAGCACGGCGGGCAGGGAGATCAATCCGGCCAGGCCGATGATGATCGCGGCGATCGCGGTCATGATCCTCATCGGGCGGCCCGGACGTGCAGGGCGGGGGCGCCGACGTTCGAAGGCGAGGGGCATGTCGAGATCGTCATGGGGTTCGTCGCGGCGGAGCGGCGGCGGGTCCGGGTCCATCTGGCGGTCTCCGTTCGTGATCTTGTCTGGTTACTGTGCGTGCGCGGGCGCCGAGCCATGCCCGGTGTTGCAGGTGACTGTGACGTGCACTGTGACAGGGACGCTGTTCCGCCTCGTGTCTTTAAGGGGGAGCGGGGAAATGGCCGTCACAGCACCGGGGAACTGTGACGATCTTCGGCGTCACAGTTCCGCGTCACAGTTCGCCATCCGGTGACTCTGGGTAGTCGTCGAGGTCTCCCCGGCGGGTGTGGATGACCTCGAACACGCCGAACGTGTCGGTCTCTTGAATGCAGCCCCAACCCATGAGGATCGGGCGGCACTTGCGCACCCACGACTCACCCCGCCGGGCCCGCCGTTCGAGTTCGTCGTACAGGTCCGACCAGCGGAACCGGTTGCCCTCGCCGATCTTGGCGTGCAGGACGTCGAGCAGGATGTCGAGGGCCTCGTCGCGGTGCACGATCGGCCGGAAATGGGCCTCGTCGGGGTCTTCGGGAAAGTCCATGTCCCGGCCGGGCAGCATGCCGCCGTCGTCGACCTCAGTCTCGACGCCGTGGCGTTCGAGTTCGGCGATCGCCTCATCGAGCACGGGCTGCGCCTCGGGGCTCTCGCTGAGGGTGATCGCCAGGTCGCCGACGACGGCGCCGGCGACCTGCTCGCGCTCGGCCTGTTCTTCCTCGGGGCCGGGCTCGGTCTCGTCGTCGTAAGGGTCGCCGAGGTCGAACCCGGTCTCGGGCTCCTCGTCGAAAGGCGTGGGCTCGCTGCGGCGCTCGGCCGCCGACGGCTTGGGCGGCAGGGGCTCGGCGGGGATCGTCACCCTCGGGGCCAGCCGGTCGTCGAGCAGCACGGCGCCCTGCAGCGGCGCGGGGCCGGCGAACGCGTACTGCCGGGGGGCACGGTCGCGCTCGGCGGCCCGGGCAGCGGCGAACCGCTCGTACGGCTCGCCCCACGACTCAGCCGTGACCGGGTCGAGCGGGTCGACCAGGTGCATGTACTCGGCGATCGCGCCCGTGATGTCGGACCCGTCGCGGGCGGGCCGGGCGAACCGCGCGGGGATGGCCTGGCGGTTCAGCGGCAGGTGCCCGAGGGCGGCGTAACACATGCCGCCCTGCCGGTTGCCCCACGCCCACGGCGTCGCGCCCATGTCGAGCAGCTCGGGCGGCATGACGAGGGCGGCGTCGTCGGGGTCCTTGACCCCGAAGTGCAGCAGGTCGCCCGCGTTCGAGCGCAGGTTCGTGTCGATCTTGTCGTGCTTGGCGATCTGCACCTCGGGCATGAGCTGAATACCCACCGAGGCGGCGCGCTCGGAGAGCTGCGTCATGTGCGGGTTGTTGAACAGCGCGGCCGCCTCGTACACGTGCACGAGCAACCACGTCAGGCCACAGCCGGGTTCCCACTCGCGGCACACCTTGCCGAGCAAGTTGCGGCGCGGATCACCGAGAAAAGCCGCCCGTCGCGGGATCGTCACGTTCACGAGGCGATGGAAGAACGCGCGGATCGCCGAGGGGTGGGTCAGCACGTAGGCCGCGCCCTCGCCGATCGCGCCGAGCTGCTGGTCGGCCTTGACGGGGTCGCACAGCACGATCGCCGCGTCCTTGCGGGTGGCGACGCACACGTCGATCTGCTCGCCCGCCAAGCCCTTGCCCGAGCGGGTCATGCCGACGATGGTCATGTGGGAGTGCGGCTTGTCCTCGCCGTCCTCGGTCTTGGCGGCGACGTGCGGCAGCAGCAGGGACAGGTCGAGGCCATCGCGGTACTTCCCGAGGCCCTCGATCGGCTCGACGATCGACTCGCCCGGCGCGGTCGGACCACCCCACGGGAACGGCCTCTTGAGCGGGTCGACGCGCAGGATCGTCACGCCGACCTTGTCAAGGTAGTCGCCGACGGCGACCGTCGTGCCGCCGAGGATGCCGCCGCCGAAGCGCGTGAGCTTCTGCAGCACGCCGCGCTCGGTAAGGTCCTCGGGCACCTCGCCCTCGCCGAGTTCGATGCCCACGTGCAGCACCTCGGGCGTGTTGGCGAACACGGTCATCTGTGAGTCCTTGACCTGCGGCATGTGCTCGGCGGTGAACTGCTGCCAGCGGACGGGCACGTTCCCGGCAGCCGCGCCGAACCCACCGGCGGCGCGTTCGAGCTCGCGCATCGCTGAGGAGGTATGCCGCCTGTTCCAGATCATCGCCGACGCGACACCGAACACCCCGGCGGCGATGAGCACATACTTGTTCGGGCCGTACGCCACGGTGTAGGCGATGACGCCCACGGACGCAGTCACGTTGAACAGTTCGTGCCAGCGGCCGAGGTCACGCCGCCGAGTCAGGTGCAGCGACACGTACAGCATGACCGCCCCGGCGACCGCGATGCAGAACGCGGTGAACGCCTGCACATCGTAGTGCCGGGCGAGCCACCAGGCGGCCGGGGCGATGCCAATCGCGGTGACGACCAGGACCCACGGGGCCAGCACACGCCACAGGGCCGACAGCTCGCCCCCGACCTCGCCAAGCTGGCGGCGGGTCTTGCGTTCAACCTTGCGTTCCTCACGCAGGCTGCGATTCGTCAGCACCATGATCAGAGTTCCAATTTCTCGTCGTCCGGGCGCTTGGGCCTGCCCTTGCCCTTGCCGTACTTTTTGTCGCGCAACCCGTCGACCGCGACACCGCAGTGCTTCTCGAACGAGGGGTACAGCGAGCGCACCCCGGCGCGAGCGAGCTTGAGACACACGGCGGCCGTCACGAGGCCGACGGTCGCCCGCATCGCCCGCAGGTACTTGTCATCACCCTGGTCGACGCCCTGGCGCTGTGCTTCCTTGAGCAGCGCGTAACAGCGCTTGAGCAGCTCGCGGCGGCGATCGGAGAACTCGTGTTCGAGGTCGCGCAGCAGTTCCTCGGCATAGCGGCCGTACAGGCGTATCTGCTCGGGCTTGCGGGTCGGATATTTGACCAGGTCAGCGGCACGGCGTGCCATGCGTCACCACTCCAGCGCTCGGGGGTTGTGCGGGTCTTCTGGATCTTCTGGGTCGGGGATGGCACCGGGCGGCCAGATCATCGGCTCAGCCAGTTCGGGCGGCTCGACGTCGTCGCGTTCAGCGGGGTACAGATGCGGGGCCGCCGCGCGGGCCGCGCTGCGCAACTTCCACCACAGGCCGGCCAGCAGGCAGGCCAGCAGCACCGCGGCCAGGACGACGCCGAGCAGCATCAGCGCGACAACGACTGAGGCGATCAGCAGGGCAACGCCGAGCACAACCTTGGCCAGACGACCGATGATCTGCCTGGGACGCCGATAGAGCCGCTGCTGCCGCCACCAGATGACCGGCGGGATCCCGTCGTACATGGAGCGGCGGAACCCGGCAGCGAAGGCGAGCGCCGCAACGATCAGGAACAGGTACATCATCGGCGCCTCTTCCTCGCTCGGGCGGAGATGCCGAGCCGGTCGCCGAGCTGCTGGCACCAACCGGGCAGGGCAGCGCCGATCAGGAGCCCGAACAGGAGCCCGGCGGCGACACCGGCCAGCTCGCGATCCAGGCCCCACTGGATCAGGCCCAGCCGCACCGTGGCCGAGAGCACAGCAACGACGACCAGGAGAGCTGGCATCCGCGGCGTGCGGGAACTCCTGGCGGCAGCAGACGGTAACGGCGCGGTGGGAGGTGCGGCCGATGCCGGTCGGGCAACGCGGTGAAAGGTGGAGGACTCCTCGCTCATGCCGTCACCTTCTTCGTCGTCGCTGCGCGGGCCAGGCAGCACAGGATCCGGTCGACGAGTGCCAGGGCAACGATGCGAGCGGTCACCGCGCGCCGCCCGCCGGGCCGCGGCCGTTGAGCGGCACGAGTGTGCCGGTACGGAGGAACTCCTCACGGTCGATCGGGTGACCGTCAAGCACGCCCGGAAAGTCGTCGTCCTCAGGCTCCGGGCCGCTTCCGTTCGTCGCTGCGGCGCGGTCGCGCCACGCCTGCCGCAGCGCCGTGATCCCGGGGCCGGCCAGCATCTCGGCGGGGGTCATGCCAGCGGTCAGCTCTTCATCGGTCGGCTCGTCGACCTTCGGCACGGAGATGGCATGGTGACCGTTCAGAGCGGTGGACAGGATCGCGTTCTTGAGCGCGAAGTCGGTCCGCTCTGCATCCTCGTCGTACCGGTCCTCGCCGGGCTCGGCGGCCTTCAGCGCGGGTGGCACGGGCGGTTCTGGAGTGGGCTCCTCGACGGTCTGCTCCTGCCGCTCCCGATCCACCTCGGCAATGAGGTCTTTCGCCTCTTGGGCCTCGATGCCCCACCGCTCCTTCAGAGGCCGCCAGCCGAGCCTTTTGCGGCCCGGCTCCAAGCTCTCCTCATAGGCGAGCCGTGCCGCCTCGTACCGGTCGACTGCCACGAGACGAACGGTCTCCGTGACGGTCTTGATGATCGTCTCGGGCTGGCACACGTGCTCCGGCTCGGACTCTGCTACAGGCTCTGGAGGGGAGGTCTCAAGCGCCTGGCGGGCGCTGCGCACCAGCCACATCAACAGCTCGTAGGCGAGCACGAATGCCACCGGCGCGAGTGCGCTGAGCAGGCGCGATCCCAGTCCGCCGTTCCACCCCTGTGCCACGTTCGCCACGAGCGTGACCACGCAGCCGAGCATCAGCGCGATCCATACTCCGAGTGGCACGGGGATGTTCCGGCGGGAGCAGTAGACCATCACGAGCGACGCCATGACGATCACGCCGTCCGACATGGCCGGGTAGAGGATCGCCATGTCGTGCGGCTCTCCGAGCGCGAGCGCGAGGGCGTAGAAGTGGTGGTACGAGACGTAGGCGGCGGCTCCGGCGACGCCCAGCAGGATGGCGATTGCGACGCCCCGGATCAGCCGGTCACCGGATGCCTCCGTGCCAGTCGCCGGCCGCGCCTGCGAGGTGGCCGAGGCCTTCTTGGTACGGGCTCGAAACGGGGCCGCCGCGAGGCTCCACATGCGGCCGAGGATCCGGCGGCCGTGCCACTTCAGCTCCATGTCGGCTCCTCCTTGACGATAGGTGTATTTGCACCTCAAGCTAAGGTGCAAATACACCTACCGTCAAGGAGACTCCAGAGATGACCGGGAGATTGCTTCGTGCACAGACACCCAGCTACCGTGATCGTGTGCCCAACCAGCCGAAGACGCCCAACAGGACCTTGCGCTTCGGCGACCCGGAATGGGAGGGATTCGGAGTCTTCTCCGAGGCGCGGGGCAGCGACCGCACCAAGATCCTCGCCCTGTTCATCGACGCCTGCCTCGGCCGACCCGTCCAGCTCCCCGCCCCACTGCCGCCGGCCCACTTCGCGGCCCTCCTGAAAACGGCGGCAAGCGAGACCGAGAAGGCCCTGCAGGCCGAAACGAACGACAGCAGGCGCGAAGTGCTCGACCGCAAGCACAAGGCGCTCCAGGCCCTGGCCACCGAAGCCGCCGAACGCGCCAGCCAGCAACTCTCGTAGACTGGACAGCGAAGAGCGCCGGCCCGGGGAAGGGCCGGGGCTCTCGCATCTGGGCAACTGGAGCAGGATGTCCACCGGCGCCCCAGCCGCGACACACAGGGGCCGTACGGTAGCAATCGATGCCCCCACGGTGGCCACCTCGTCGGCGACGTCCATCATTCCCTTCGGCCTGGCAAGGAAATCGCCAACGGCACCCCCGAGGACTCTTCGGCTGCCGGGGCAACTCGCCGAGCGGATGACCATCGCTCGCGAGAAACTCGGCGAGACGGCCGCCCGGAACGAGGTGGTCGTCCTCGACGCCGAACTGGCCCGCTCAAGAGCGTGGTCCGCGACAGCTGGCGGCCTCTTCTCGCCAGTTAGCGAAGTCGGCGATCTCCTCGAAAGTGGCAGCCCCCGAGGCTCGTAATGGCGCACAGGTGCGCATGTCGAGCTCGAATGTGTCAGCAGGGCTACCGGTAGCCATAAACGGACATTAGTGGACATTAGCATATCTTCTAGATTTTTCTGCGCTTCAGTGTCGCTCTAGGTCGGTCAACGCTGCTCCAGGACAATGAAGTAATCCCAACGACTTTCACGTGATCTTGCCGTACTCGATGTGGGTGAGAACGAGAGCGGCCTTGGCGATATCGCCGACTCGGCTGGGGCTGAGCGTGATGTGCTGAAGCGTCCGCCAGCGTTGCTCCAAGAGCGCGAAGCCACGTTCTCCCAGGCAGCGCAGAGAACGGAGAAGCGCGTTTCTGGTACGGGTGTCAACGTCCAGGTCCCGTCCGTCGGCGGGCTGCTTGACCGGGACGTAGATGCCGATGCCTGCGCCTTCGTAGCCCGAGTCGGCCAGCAGCGGCATGTCCCTGAGATAGGGGCGGATGGCATCGAGAACCTGTTCTCGCGCTGCGGTGATGTCGTGGGTGGAGCCGGGAAACGCTCCGGATATCCAGATCGGGAAGCCGCCGGGCTGCATGAGGGCTTGGAGGTTGGCGGCGAAAGCGCGGGCCTTGCCGGAGTACCACGCGTCGATCTCCTTGCCCTTCACGCTGGTCTTCTTCTCGCCGACCCGGTCGATGCTCGTCAAGGTGCCGTCGATGATCAGGTGAGGCAGTCCGTCGTCGCGGGCCCGCTCCAGTGCGTCCTTCAGTTCGGGTGCCTGCTCTGCCAGGACATCGATGACTTCGTCCAGGTAGCGGTAGGAGGTGGAGCGGGACAGGCCGAAGCCTCGGCCGAGGTTGGGGATGTCGCCGCCGTTGCGGAACCACACCAGACCGAATACCGCCTGCCACCAGGTGGTTCGCTTCCTGGTGCCCTTGCGGGTGCCGCGCACGCGTCGTTCGCGACCCAGCAGCTTGGAGAGATAGGAAACCAGCTCCCGTGGGACGTCGAGGATGGCACGATAGGAAATCACGTGGAGTCCTTCGGAGATTACGGATCGTGAACAATCCGCTTCTATCGGGGACTCCACGGTCATGTCAGGCGAACGACGGCACCTCTACATCTCGGCCGCTTCGCGCAGGACCATCCCGTTTTGCCTGCTGGGATTACCTCAATCAACGCCGCTAAAGGCCAGCCAACGCCACTAAAGGCCGTTTAACGCATTTGTTGTTCGTTTCGAATTACGGATAACCCTGACTTTGATGATGGTGTTTCACCAGGTCGGAGCCCATTTGATAGTTTGCATTGCCTTGTTCGCATCCCACGTACAAAAAAGGCTGTATTGTTACGGCCAGCAACGAGAAAGCCCGGCCCCTCGGCAAAGGGGTCGGGCTTCTGTAGAACAACTGGACCTGGGTCCGAGCGCTGTTCTGGGCTGTCAACGCTGTCCAGTGTAGCGCTCTGCCGCCGAGCGGTCTCCAGGTCCGGCGACCGCCTGTGTCTCAACGACAGCGAGGAAGCGCCCCATGAGCGACAGCAAGAACTTCTGCATAAGCGTGACCGTCCCGGAGAGCTGGGGGCGACAGGTGCGGGTCGTCATCCTCACGATTGTGGTGATGGTCCTCGTAGTCGCGTACGGCCGCGAGGACCTGCTCGCACTCCTGGCGCACCCATAGTGCCGTGAGCGCCTCGGCTCGCCGGCCCCACCAGGATGCTCCTTATCCTGAGCGCACGCCCTACAACGAGGGCGTCTCCACCGTCGAGTCAGACGTCGCCGAACTGCTGACCGGGCAGGTCGAGATTCGTGACCTGCTGGCGCGTGTCGTGGCCTGGCTCGAAGGCGTACAGCCCTCGCAGGCCTCGCAGACCCACCTGCGAAGAGCCTCCGCCGTATGGCGGGGGTTCTTCCTTACGTTCCACCGGAACGACGAAAGGCCCCCAGCCTCGGCCGGGCTCTCGTACGTGCGGGCCGGCCGTCGCGGAGTGGGATTCCACGACGACCGGAGCTACGGTCCTCACCAAGAAGATCAACCTTATGTACATCCCACCATGCCTCACTGGCAGATGGACAACCTGTCGAGCAACTCCGCCAACACCAACGTCCCACGGCCAATTCGGTCGCGGGACGTTTTCATGATCGTGCGCATCTCATGCGCAAAAATCTTGGGTTTCCATGGGGGGCGCTGGGGTCTGATGACACATCACTTGTTGCGTTTCCGCTGGTCAGAGCCTAGATCGAATCCGGGACCAGCAGGGCTACGCACTCCACGTGGTGGGTCATCGGGAAGGCGTCGAAGGCACGCAGGTCGGCCAGTCGGTAGCCGCGCTCGGCGAACAGGGCGAGGTCGCGGGCGAGGGTGGCCGGGTCACAGGAGACGTAGACGATCCGGGTGGCCAGGAGGGTGGAGACCTGGTCGACGACCTCACGGCCCAGGCCGGCCCGGGGCGGGTCGACGACCACCAGGTCCGCCCTCTCGATGTCGAAGCGGTCGAGGGCGTTCTCGACGCGGCCCCGGGCGAAGCGGGCCTGGGGCAGGTCCCGGAGGTTGCGTTCGGCGTCGCGCACGGCGACGACGTCGGATTCGATGCCGAACACGGCCCCCTCGGGACCGACGGCCTCGGCCAGGCCGGCGGCGAACAGGCCGACGCCGCAGTAGAGGTCGAGGGCCCACTCCCCCGGCTGCGGGTCGGCGAACTGAAGCACCGCGGCGAGCAGCGTGGCGGCGGCGCCGGGGTGGACCTGCCAGAAACCGCTCCCGGTGACCTGGAAGTCGCGGTCGCCGACCCGCTCGGTGAGGTGGTTGCGGCCGTGGACCACGCGGGTGCGGCCCTTGCCCTCGTCCACGAACACGGCCACGCTCGTGTCGAGGTCGGGGATGGCCACCGTACGGCGGGGCTTGGGCGCGACCACGACGGCCTGGTCCCCGCCGCTGGAGGCGATGACCTCGACCGAGGAGGCGTTGCGCCAGTTCATGACCTCGGCACCGACGTTCTCCACCTCGGGGTGGGCGATCAGGCAGAGATCCACCGGCTCGATGTCGTGGGAGCGGTGACGGCGCAGGCCCGCGACACCCTCGCGGTCGACGGCGAACTGGACACGGGTGCGCCAGCCCAGGCCGTCGGGGGCGCCCGGCACCTCCTCGACGACGCCCTTCCAGTCGATGCCGGCCAGCCGCTTGAGCTGCTCGACCACCACATCGGTCTTGAGCAGGCGCTGAGCGTCGAGAGAGGCGTGCTGCCAGTCACACCCTCCGCAGCGGCCGGGACCCGCGAACGGGCAGGGCGGGGTCACCCGGTCGGCCGAGGGCTCCAGGATCTCGACCGCGTCGGCCCGCAGGAACCTGCTGGTCTCCTCGGTGATCTCCGCGAGCACGCGCTCGCCGGGGAGTGCGTGCCGGACGAAGACCACCCGGCCGTCATGACGGGCAACGCACCAGCCGCCGTGTGCGACCGGTCCGATCGTCAGTTCAATCGCCATGCCATGCCCCCAGGGTCCGTCGTGGTCAAGCCTCCCTACGTCAGGAGTACACAGGAAAGGTTATGCCTTGCCGTCCTCGCCTCGGGCCACCCCGTCACCGGCCTCCGCGTTCCGGGCGGCCTCCTCGTGGCGATCCTGGAGGCCGGCGGCCTCACGCCGGCGGCGGCGGACGGCGTGGGGGGCGTAACGCTCGGGGCGACCCTTGAGCCGGTCGGAGGAGTGCAGCTGCCAGGGCACGCTGGTGACCATCACACCGGGCTGGAAGAGCAGGCGGCCCTTGAGCCGGAGCGCGCTCTGGTTGTGCAGGAGATGCTCCCACCAGTGACCGACGACGTACTCCGGGATGTAGACGGTCACCACGTCGCGGGGCGAGCGGCGGCGCAGCGACTTGACATACTCCAGGACCGGCCGGGTGATCTCTCGGTAGGGGGAGTCGAGCATCTTCAGCGGCACCGGGATGCCCCGCCGCTCCCACTCCTCCTGCAGTGTCCGGGCCTCCTCCCCCTCCACCCCCACGGTGATCGCCTCCAGTGTGGAGGGCCGGGTGGCACGGGCGTAGGAGAGCGCGCGCAGGGTCGGCTTGTGGATCTTGGAGACCAGGACGACGGCGTGGTTGCGCGCGGGCAGCATCGACTCGTCCAGCTGGGAGTCCTCGGGCACGGCGAGCTCGCGCGCCACGTTCTCGTAGTGGCGGTGGATGGCCTTCATCATCAGGAACAGCACCGGCATGGCCACGCAGACGATCCAGGCGCCATGGGTGAACTTGGTGAGCAGCACGACCACCAGCACCACGCCGGTCATGACGCCGCCGAAGAAGTTGATGACCCGCGAACGCCTCATCTGCGCCCGGACCCTGGGATCGGTCTCGGTCTTCAGATGCCGGGTCCAGTGCCGCACCATGCCGGTCTGGCTCAGGGTGAACGACACGAAGACGCCCACGATGTAGAGGTTGAGCAGACGGCTGACGTCGGCCTGGAAGCCCCACAGCAGCAGGCAGGCGGCGGCGGCAAGGATGACGATGCCGTTGGAGAAGGCCAGCCGGTCGCCCCGGGTGTGCAGTTGGCGCGGGAGGAAACGGTCCTGGGCGAGGATGGAGCCGAGCACCGGGAAACCGTTGAAGGCGGTGTTGGCGGCGAGGAACAGGATCAGCGCGGTGACGGCGGCGATGACGAAGAAGAACACCGATCCGTTGCCGAAGACCGCCTCGGAGACCTGCGCGATGATCGGCGGCTGGTAGTAGCCGGGCCCGGCCGGCCGGCCGTTGATGAGCACGTCACGGGCGGCGGAGACGGGGTCGGCGAGCTTGACGCCGGAGGCCAGGCCGAGCGTGATGATGCCGACGAACATCGTCACCGCGACCAGGCCCATCAGCAGCAGCGTGTCCGCGGCGTTCTTGCTCTTGGGCTTGCGGAAGGCGGGCACGCCGTTGCTGATGGCCTCGACCCCGGTGAGTGCCGCGCAGCCGGAGGAGAATGCCCGCAGGATCAGGAAGGCCGCCGCGAAGGACGTCAGGTGGGTCTGCTCCGTCACGATCTCGTAGCCGGCGGTGGGCGCGCGCAGCTCGTCGCCGAGCACGAGCAGCCGGAAGCCGCCCCACACGATCAGGCCGATGACCGCGAACATGAACGCGTAGGTGGGGATGGCGAAGGCCGCGCCGGACTCGCGGATGCCCCGGAGGTTGACGATCGTCAGCAGCACGACGATGACGATCGCGACCAGCGGCTTGTGCTCGGCGACGTAGGGGATCGTGGCGCCCACGTAGTCGACGCCGTTGGCCACCGACACCGCGACGGTGAGGATGTAGTCGACCATGAGGGCGCTGGCGACGGTGAGGCCGGCGTTGCGGCCCAGGTTGACGGTGGCCACCTCGTAGTCGCCGCCGCCGCTGGGATAGGCGCGCACGTTCTGCCGGTAGGACGCGACGACCGTCAGCATCACCAGGACGACGGCGGCCGCGACCCAGGGGGCGAAGCCGTAGAAGGCGACTCCGCCGATGGAGAGGATGGCGAGGATCTCCTGAGGGGCGTAGGCCACCGAGGAGAGGGCATCGCTCGCGAAAACGGGCAGCGCGATCCGTTTGGAGAGCAATTGTTCATGCAGTTGTGTGCTGCGCAGGGCACGTCCGATGAACAGGCGCTTCACGAGGTCCGTCACCTTCGACACGTCTGCCGATGCTAGTCCCCATTGGCGCATCCCGCTGACGCGGCGCTCCCTGGGCGGGCCATACTGGCTAAGTACATCGGGAACAAGATCCGCCTCAACCCGACCGGCGGGGGAGCATGCATATCGTGATCATGGGGTGTGGCCGAGTGGGTTCGACCTTGGCGCACATCCTGGAGGACAGCGGCCACTCGGTCGCGATCATCGACCGTGACCCGCAGGCGTTCCGCCGCCTGCGGGCCGGCTTCCGAGGTCGCCGGGTGACCGGGGTCGGTTTCGACAAGGACGTCCTGGAAGAGGCAGGTATAGAGTCGGCCGGCGCCTATGTGGCGGTGAGCAGCGGCGACAACTCCAACATCATCTCCGCCCGGGTCGCCCGCGAGACGTTCGGCGTCGACAACGTGGTGGCCCGCATCTACGACTCCCGGCGGGCGGAGGTCTACCAGAGGCTGGGCATCCCCACCGTGGCCACGGTCCGCTGGACCGCCGACCAGGTCCTGCGCCGGGTGCTGCCCGAGGGCGCCGAGCCGCTGTGGCGCGACCCGACCGGATCCGTCGTGCTGGCCGAGGTCGCCTACCACGCCCGATGGATCGGCACCAGGATCAAGGACCTTGAGGAGGCCGCGGGCACGCGCACGGCGTTCGTCAACCGGCTGGGCGAGACCCTGCTGCCCAAGAGCGACTCCGTGGTGCAGGAGGGTGACGTCCTGTACGTCATGGCGGTCGAAAGTGACATGGACCGCATCAACAAGGTGCTGTCCGGTGCGCCGGAGGAGGATCACTGATGCGCGTCACCATCGCGGGAGCCGGAGCGGTCGGCCGGTCGATCGCCGCCGAACTCCTGGAGAACGGGCACGAGGTCCTGCTCATCGACATCGATCCCAAGGCCATCAAGATCGACACGGTGCCCCGGGCGGAGTGGCTCCTCGCGGACGCCTGCGAGATCTCCTCCCTGGACGAGGCCGGCCTGGCCGACTGCCACGTGGTCGTCGCCGCCAGTGGCGACGACAAGGTCAACCTCGTCGTCTCCCTGCTGGCCAAGACGGAGTACGGCGTGCCGCGCGTGGTCGCCAGGATCAACCACCCCAAGAACGAGTGGCTGTTCAACGAGTCGTGGGGGGTGGACGTGGCCGTCTCGACCCCTCGCCTGCTGAGCGCCCTGGTCGAGGAGGCGGTGAGCGTCGGCGACCTGGTCCGGCTGATGACCTTCCGCCAGGGTCAGGCCAACCTGGTCGAGCTCACCCTGCCCGAGGACGCGCCGGTGGTCGGCCAGCGCGCCGGCTCGGTGCCGTGGCCGAACGACACCGCCCTGGTCGCGATTCTGCGCGAGGGACGTGTGCTGGTGCCCACCGCGGACGACCCGCTGGAGGCCGGGGACGAGCTGATGTTCGTCGCCAGCCAGGAGGTCGAGGAGGAGCTGGCCCGGCTCCTGTCGGCGCACCGCTCCGTCCGCTGAGAGACCACCGGTCCCGTACGGCGTGCCGTACGGGACCGGTCTGCTTCCAGCGACCGCTGCGGGCTCAGGGCAGCGCGGGTGGCCGGACCGGGGTCCGGCCTCTGGACAGCAGCCACACCATGGCGGCCAGGCCCGCGACCTGCAGCGGCCAGCCCATCACGATCTTCAGGATGCCCAGCTCGGCGACGGCGTCGTTGCCGCCGATCAGGTAGACGGGGAGCTGCACGGCCACCCGGACCACGCACGGGATGAGCAGCATCCAGGTGAGCCGGGAGCAGAGCCGCACGACGGCCGGATCGGCGCGCCAGCCCGTCGGGTCGCCGGTGACGGATCCGATCATGAAGCCCACCACCGGCCACCGGGTGACGATCGACAGCAGCATCGCCACCGAATAGGCGGCGTTGTAGAGGATGCCGGGCAGGTAGACGGCTCGCGCCTCGCCGGTGCGAGAGGCGAAGAACGCGCCCACGCCGATGCCGACCAGGCTGTTGAGCACGAACTGCGGCGTCGAGCGCTGCAGCAGCCGCACGATCAGCAGCACCACCGCGGCGGAGATGCTGACGATCAGGGACGTCTTGAGGTCGGAGGTGACGATCCACATCACGGTGAAGGCGATCGTGGGCACGGCGGCCTCGACGATGCCGCGCACCCCACCCAGAGCCTTGGCGAGCTGGACGCGTATCGCCGCCTCCACCGTGTCGTGGGCGGCGGTCTCATCAGTGGTGGTCATGTTCTCGCTCACCGCTCTGTGGTCGTCGATCGTTCACGCACCGCCCGCCGGACGGAGCTCGTATCGGGGGTTGAACATCACCTTGCGCCCGTCCTGCACGCTGACGAGTCCCTCGGCGAGCACCATCCGGCCCGGCTCGATTCCGGCGATCTTCCGGCGGCCCAGCCAGATCAACTCGATCACGTCCGAACCGTCGTAGAGCTCCGCTTCGAGCGCGGGGGCACCCCCACGAGGCCTCAATGTCACCGTACGTAGCGTACCGGTAACACAGAACCGCCGGCGCCCGGCGCACGAGACGATGGGAGTGGCGCCGTGGCGATCGAGGTCCTGCTGGAGTTCGGTGGCCTCCATCTCGGCCTGACTTGTGGTCAGGCGCCGGAAGAAGCCCCGAAATCCGCCCTGTTTATGCGGTTCCTGAGAACCCACGACCTCTCCTTCACATACGTGTCGAATCAGCCTACGCGATTCAACCCGTCAGCGAATCTCCGCTATCTCCGGACCGCGCTTGAACGGGTTGAGGTCGGGCACGTGGCCTTCGGCCGCCTGCTGCTCCATCGCCTGCCTGGCCTCCGGCGGAAGGCGCAGCCCGATCGCCTCCTTGGGCGCCATCGGCTCGTCCCCGCGGACCACGACGATGTCGCGGATGACGCTCTCCAGCGTCGCGGCGGCCTCGGCGTCCAGCGCGGCACGCCCGCTGATCACCGCGCGGAGGAACCAGCGCGGGCCGTCGACGCCGATGTAGCGGACGGGCTGGGCGACGCCGTCGGCCGGAACCTTGGCGGCCAGCTCGACACCGAACGGCCCCTCCCGCTCCTCGGTGGTGCCCCCGGCGCTCTTGACTCCCCCGGCGAGCTCGTCGCGCACCTCGTCCCAGATGCCGTTGCGCTTGGGCGCCGCGAACGCGTGCACCTGGAGGGCGCTCTCGTCCACCATGATGACCGCACCGACGATCTGCTCACCGGCCAGGTTGAGTTGCACCTCGAATCCTGGGTCGACCGGCAGGTGCATGCCACCGAGATCGACCCGCTCCCGCTCGGGGTACGGCTCGCCGGAGTCCCATGGGCCGGACTCACGTGCCGGGACCTGCTCGACCGGCTCGACCTCCTCGGCTCCTGCTGGGAACTCCTCGCGACGGCGACGTCCGAACACTTTCCTCACACTCCTTGAAGTCAACGGCCGGTGGATCCGAACCCGCCGGCGCCTCGCGCCGATCCGGGCAACCGGTCCACCTCGTAGAACGCGGCTCTCTCCACCCGCTGGATCACGAGCTGCGCGATTCGATCCCCCCTGCGCAGCCGTAGCGCGTCCTTGGTGTCGGTGTTGAGCAGCGTCACTCTGATCTCGCCCCGGTAGCCCGCGTCGACGGTGCCGGGCGCGTTCACGATCGTCACGCCGTGCTTGGCGGCCAGACCGGAACGCGGATGGACGAACGCGGCGTACCCGTCGGGCAGGGCGATCGCCACCCCGGTGCCCACCATGACCCGTTCCCCGGGGAGCAGTTCGACGTCCTCGGCGGCGTAGAGGTCCGCGCCCGCGTCGCCCGGGTGGGCGTAGGACGGTAGCGGCAGTTCGGCGTCGAGCCGGTGGATCAGCACCTCGACGTTGTCGGTCACGGGTTCACCTCGTACTCGTGGTGTTCGTCGATGATGGCCTGGGCATCTCCGTGCTTGGCGAAGTGCTCCATGCCCACCTCGACGAAGAGGGCGGCGGCCCGTACGGCGACCGGGCCGTCCGGCGAGCCGATCCGCCCCTCAGCCTCAAGGTACGCCTTCCGGCCGGATACTCCGGTACACCAGGCACGCAGGTGCAGAGTGGTGCCGACCGGGACCGGCGCGAGATAGTCGGTCTCCAGCCGTCCGGTGACGTAGGGACGCTGCAGAAGCCAGATGGACATGCCGATGACCTCGTCCATCGCCGTTGCCAGCACGCCGCCGTGCGCGAGGCCCGGCGCGCCCTGGTGTGCCTCCCCCACGGTGAACTCGGCCGTCACCGTGATCCCGTCAGGGGAGGTGGCGTTCAGATGGAGGCCGGTCGGATGCCGGTCGCCGCAGCCGAAGCAGTGGCCGTAATGCGGGCCGAGCGGGGCGCCGGGGGCGGGCGCGCCGGGGAGCGGCTGCGGCCGGACCGCTCCCGGCGGAGGGGTTGTCACGGTGGAACGGGTCACGGAGCAGAACGTTACTCCCTGGGCTGCGGTGACTTCTCATTCACCGGCTCATCGGGCTCGGGTGGCTCCGCCACCGGTCCGGGCGCTCCTTCGGGCACCGGTCCGGGCGGTCCTTCGGGCACCGGTCCGGGTGCCGGTGGAAGGGCACGCTGATGGCCTCTGAGCTCGGGTAGCGCCCGGTAGATCACGGCGGCGACCGGCACCGCCACCGCCGCCCCGGCGATGCCCGCCACGATGCCGCCCACGGCGAGCACCAGGATGATCGCCAGCGGGTGGAATTTCAGTGCCCTGCCGACGATCAGCGGCTGGAGCACGTGGTTCTCCAGTTGCTGCTCCACCACCAGGATGCCGAGGAAGATCAGGGCGTAGATCGGGCCCTTGGCGCCGAGGGTGACCAGGGTGGCGACCGCGCCGGCGAAGAAGATGCCGACGATGGGGATGAAGCTGGCCAGGAAGATCAACACCGCCAGCGGCGCCCAGAGCGGAACGCCCATCCCGGCCAGCACGACACCCATGATCACCCCGTGGACGGCGGCGACCGCCACGGTGCCCTGCACGTAGTGCGAGAGCGTCACCCAGGCGGCCCGGCCCGCCCGGTCGACGCGGGGCGCGGCCCCCCCGAAGGCCTGCAGGAACCACGACCAGATCCGGTCGCCGTCCTTGAGCAGGAAGAACGTGACGAAGAGCAGCAGCACGATGGAGGCCAGCACCTCCAGCGCCACCGTGGCGCCGGTGAGGACGGTCTGGGTGATCTGGTTGCGCTGCGCCGTGACCTGCTTGGTGACCTCGTCGATCCACGCGGTGATCTGATTCGGCTGCAGGTGCAACGGCCCGGTGTAGAGCCAGTTCTCGATGGTCTTCGCGGTCGCCCGCACCTGCTCGACCAGCCGGGGGAATTCGTCGTTGGCCCGCAGCCCGATGAACCAGCCGATGCCCCCCAGCACCGCCAGCGCGATCAGAATGGTGATCCACGTGGCGTAGATCGGCCGCATCCCCCTGTTCCGCAGCCACCGGGTGACCGGGAACAGCAGCGCGGTCAACAACAGCGCGACGGCCACCGGCAGGACCACGATGTGGAGTGTGGCGATGAACTGGGCGAAGTAGAACACCGCCCAACCGATGATGATCAGACACAGACTCCACGCGGCCAGGCGGAGCAGCGTGCGGGGCACCAGCTGGGTCAGTCGTTCCCGATCGGAGATCACACCCCAAGACTGGCACGCCGCATCCGGGAATGCGCGCGGTTATCGGCCGGACGCGGAAAGGAGGGGTCCTCGCCGGACCCCTCCCACCGTGCCACGTTGCGGGCCGGGTCAGCGCTCCTGCGGCGGCCGGTAGATCACCCTGTCGTCGAGGTAGCAGCTGCAGCTTCCACACCCTGGAGTCATAACCTGTCCTCCCCTCGCTTGTCCTTCCGACCGTACGGCCGAGACCGTCCGCCCGAAAGGACAGAGTTGCGTACGGAATCAGGCGAGGGCGACCTCCACCACCAGATCGCCGTCGCCCGGCTGGAGCACGAACTCCTCGATGACGCCCGCGCCGCACAGGTCGTCCTGCGCCTGCCGTACGAGATCGGCCTGGGGGCCGGTGACGGTCAGCCGGGAGACCTCTCCGCGCATCGAGAGCCTGGCGTCGGACTTGGCCTTGCGCACCCGGCCGAGCACCGTGGCCACCACCGGGAGCAACTCCGCGTCGCCGTCCCGCTCGGCGGCCGTGGGCCAGGGCACCCGGTGCACCGACCCCTCGCGCCACCAGGACCAGACCTCCTCGGTGACGAACGGCAGGAACGGGGCGAACAGCCGGAGCATGACGTCCAGCGCCTCGCGCAGCGCCGCGTGGGCCGAGCGGGCGGCCGGGCCGGTGTCGTAGGCGCGGGCCTTGACCAGCTCCAGGTAGTCGTCGCAGAACTCCCAGAAGAACCGTTCGGTCCGCTCCAGCGCCCGGGTGTGGTCGTAGGCCTCGAACGCCTCGGTGGCCTCGCGGACCACCTGCGACAGCCGGGCCAGCATCGACAGGTCGATCGGCTCGGTGACCTCGCCGCCGTCCTCCCCCAGACCCAGGACGAACCTGGAGGCGTTCAAAATCTTGACCGCCAGGCGGCGGCCGATCTTGAACTGTCCCTTGTCGAAGGTGGCGTCGGTGCCCAGGCGCCCGCTGGCGGCCCAGTAACGGATCGCGTCCGAGCCGTACTCCTCCAGCAGGCCCATCGGCGTGACGACGTTGCCCTTGGACTTGGACATCTTCTTGCGGTCCGGGTCGAGGATCCATCCGGAGATCGTGGTGTGCTTCCACGGCAGCACACCGTGCTCCAGATGGGAGCGGACGACGGTCGCGAACAGCCAGGTGCGGATGATGTCCTGCCCCTGAGGTCGCAGATCCATCGGGTAGACCCGCTCGAACAGGTCGTTGTCCTGCTCCCAGCCGCCCACGATCTGCGGGGACAGGGACGAGGTCCCCCAGGTGTCCATGACGTCCGGGTCGGCGATGAAACCACGCGGCTTGCCCCGTTGGTCCTTGGTGTAACCGGGCGGCACCTCGGTGGAGGGGTCCATGGGCAGCGTGGACTCATCCGGCAGGATGGGCGAGGAGTAGCCGGGTTCGCCCGCGTCGTCCAGCGGATACCAGACCGGGATCGGGACGCCGAAGAAGCGCTGCCTGGAGATCAGCCAGTCGCCCGCCAGGCCCTCGACCCAGTTGTCGTAGCGGGCCTTCATGTGGGGCGGGTGCCAGGAGAGCTCCTCCCCCCTGGCCAGCAGGGCATCCCGGAGGGCGCGGTCGCGTCCTCCGTTGCGGATGTGCCACTGGCGGGTGGTGACGATCTCCAGCGGCTTGTCGCCGTTCTCGTAGAACTTCACCGCGCGCTTCACCGGCCGCGGCTCGCCCTCCATGCCGCCGGACGCGCGCAGCAGCTCCACGATCCGCTCGCGGGCGCCGTGCACGGTCTTGCCCGCCAGCTCGGCGTACGGCTCCGCGGGGACGCCCTCGGGCGCCTCGGGGAGCATCCGGCCGTCCCAGCCGATGACGGCCCGGGTGGGCAGGTCCAGCTCGCGCCACCAGGTGACGTCGGTGATGTCGCCGAAGGTGCAGATCATCGCGATGCCGGAGCCCTTGTCGGGCTCGGCCAGGTGGTGGGCCAGCACCGGCACCTCGACGCCGAACAGCGGCGTCCTGACCATGGTGCCGAACAGCGGCCGGTAGCGCTCGTCGTCGGGGTGGGCGACCAGCGCCACGCAGGCGGGCAGCAACTCGGGGCGGGTCGTCTCGATCCAGACGCGGTCACCGAACCCCGCGGCCCGCTGCTCGGCCGAGAGCGTGAATCCGAGCCGGTGGAAGGAGCCGGGCCACTCCCGGTCCTCCAGCTCGGCCTGGGCGACGGCCGTACGGAAGGTGACGTCCCACAGCGTGGGCGCCTCCGCCACGTAGGCCTCACCGCGGGCCAGGTTTCGCAGGAAGGCGCGCTGGGAGGCGGCGCGCGCGCCGCCGTCGATGGTGGCGTAGGTCAGCGACCAGTCCACCGACAGGCCGAGGCGCCGCCACAGCTCCTCGAACGCCTTCTCGTCCTCGATGGTGAGCCGCTCGCACAGCTCGATGAAGTTGCGGCGCGAGATCGGCACCTGCCGCTTGGCGTCGGGTCTGGCCGGCGGTTCGAACTGCGGGTCGTAGGGGATGGAGGGATCGCAGCGCACGCCGAAGTGGTTCTGCACCCGGCGCTCGGTGGGCAGGCCGTTGTCGTCCCAGCCCATCGGGTAGAAGACCTCACGGCCGCGCATGCGCTGGAAGCGGGCGATCGTGTCGGTGTGGGTGTAGGAGAAGACGTGGCCGACGTGCAGGGATCCGGAGACGGTCGGTGGCGGGGTGTCGATCGAGTAGATCTCCTCCCGCGTGCGCGACCGGTCGAAGCGGTAGGTGCCCTCGGCCTCCCAGCGGGCTACACATACGGCTTCCAGCCCGTCGAGAGTCGGTTTCTCGGGCATGGGCGCATGGCGCGGTCGCTGTTGTGTCATGCCTCCCCATGGTAGGGCTTCACGCGACATCCGGCCGGGGAGGACTAGTGTTTCTGGTGCAGAGTGGAAAAAGGGGAGGACCCAATATGGCCGGCAAGACCGAGAAGCAGGACATGGCCTGGCGGGCCATCGGAGGCCTGGTGGGGCTGGCCACCGCCTGGGCCGCCAGGAAGGTCATCGGGTTCGCCTGGGAGAAGACCACCGGCAAGAAGCCCCCGTCGGACAACGAGTCCCTGGACATCAGTCTCGGTGAGGCGATCGGCTACGCCGTGGTGATGGGGGTGGGCATGCAGGTCGCGCAGATCCTGACCGCCCGCACCGCCCGGAAGCGTTACAACGCCTGGAAGGCCGTGAAGGACACGGCCAGGGACGTAACCTCCTGACGGTGGGGCGTGCCGCGGCGCGGAGGGTCAGGACTCCAGGGCGGCGAGAAACTCCTTCGCCCAGCGGTCCACGTCGTAGGTCGCCACCCGTCTGCGCAACGAGCGCATCCGGCGGGACAGATCGTGCGGCGTGGCCCGCATCGCGGTCAGCATCATCCGCTTGAGTCCGTCGATGTCGTAGGGGTTCACCATGAACGCCTGGCGCAGCTCGTCGGCCGCACCGGCGAACTCGCTGAGCACCAGCGCGCCGCGCAGGTCGTTGCGGCAGGCGATGTACTCCTTGGCGACCAGGTTCATCCCGTCGCGCAGCGGGGTCACCACCATCACGTCGGCGGCCAGGTAGAGCGAGGCCAGCTCGTCCCTGCCGTAGGACTGGTGCATGTACTGCACCGGCTGCAGGCCCAGCTCGCCCTGCTCCCCGTTGATCCGGCCGACCTGCCGATCGATCGAGTCGCGCAACCGGACGTACTCCTCCACCCGCTCCCGGCTCGGCGTCGCGATCTGCACGAACGCCGCCTCCCCCGCCTTGATCGAGCCCTCGCAGAGCAGCTCCTCGAACGCCTTCAGCCGCTGGCCGATGCCCTTGGTGTAGTCGAGGCGGTCGACGCCGAGCAGCACGCACTCGGGGTCGCCCAGCTCGGCGCGGATCTCCTTGGCCCGCTCGATGATGTGCGGCTCGCGGACCAGGGAGTCGAACTCGCCGAAGTCCACGGAGATGGGGAACGCCGCGACCCGGACGACCCTGTCGTCCACCTGGATCTCGTTCTTCTGGTGCTGCAGGCCCAGCAGGATGCGGCAGAGCCGGATGAAGTTGGACGCGCCACCGGGGCGCTGGAACCCCACGAGGTCGGCGCCCAGGAGGCCCTCCACGATCTCCTTGCGCCACGGGAGCTGGGAGAACAGCTCGACGGGAGGGAAGGGGATGTGCAGGAAGAAACCGATGCGCAGGTCGGGGCGGAGCTTGCGCAGCATGGCCGGGACCAGCTGGAGCTGGTAGTCCTGAACCCACACCACCGCGTTCTCCGCGGCCTCCTCGGCGGCGGCGCGGGCGAAACGCTCGTTGACCGTCCGGTAGGCCTCCCAGGTGGTCCGCGAGTAGACCGGGGGGGCGACCACGTCGTGGTAGAGGGGCCAGAGGGTGGCGTTGGAGAAGCCCTCGTAGTAGAGCTCCACCTCCGACTCCGACAGCGGCACGGGGATGAGGTGCATGCCGTCGTGGTCGAAGGGCCCGAGCTGCTCGTCGGGGGCGCCGTGCCAGCCGATCCAGGCGCCCTCCCGGCGCTGGAGGACGGGGGCGATCGCGGTGACCAGGCCGCCGGGGCTGCGCCGCCAGGTGTCCTCCCCCGCCCGGTCGACGGGAAGGCGGTTAGCCACGATCAGAAACGGACTGCGGCCCTGCACAAATTCCTCCAGATAGTAGTCTTACCCGTAACGACTACCCAATCTGGGCGTTTCTATGACTTTACAGGTGGAAGTGTCCGGTTAATCCTTAGATCCGCCCGGACCATCGTGGCGAGCTTCCGGGTGGCGGCGCGGTTGAGCGCCCCGCCGGCCACGGCGCCGGTGAGGAAGGGGCCGAGCGTGGTCAGGTTGCGCCCGAGGGTACGCATCAACCGGTTGCGCAGCGCGGTCTTGGTGGCGGTGCCCAGCGCGACGGTGACCGTGGCGGGGGACATGGGGTCGACCCCGCGCTGCTTGGACCAGGCGGTGACGAAGGCCATCGCCCGCTGGGAGCCGTTACCGGGCACCGGTATGCCGTAGACCTCGTGAAGCTCGGCGATGAGCTTGACCTCGATCGCGGCCACCACGAGAGTCTCGGCCACAAGCTGGGCGGGGGCGGACAGCAGCAGGGGCGGAGCGGCGAACTCGGCCGCCGCGAGGGCCCCGCCGATGGCGCCGACCGTCATGGTCGCCTTGGACGCGGTGCGCGCCAGGTCGTCCGCCAGCGCCTCGGAGGTGAGACCGTGGTGGTGTTCGGAGAGGGTGGCGAGATCGCGGATCGGGATGCGGGGGGCCACGGCCATGAACATGTCGGCCAGCCACCGGCCCCGGCCCGTCCCGGATGCCTTGGCCTTCTTCGCCCCTGTGGTCAGCCTCGTCGTGAGGCGGCCGAGCAGCCGTCGCCGCTCGGCGCCATCCATGTCGCCGGGCTCCGCGAGCCTGCCGACGATCTCGGCCACTTCGTGCTCCGGTGTGCCGGCCGACCCCTCGGCCGTGGAGTCGTCCGGCTTGGCACCGGTCCCTCTGTTCTCTGACGGCATGTCTCGGAACCTCCTCAAGGCTTGTCCTGGGGCCCTACCCTTCCATTGGAGAGCACACTTCGGACAGGCCGTCGGAATGATCGTCAGGCCGCGCACTCCCGGCAGATCTGCTGGCCGTTCCTTTCAACGGCGAGCTGACTGCGGTGATGCACCAGGAAGCAACGCCCGCAGGTGAACTCGTCGGCCTGACGAGGAATCACCCGGAGCGAAAGCTCCTCGTTCGACAGATCCGCACCCGGCAGTTCGAGCGACTCGGCGAGATCCGTCTCGTCGATGTCGATGCTGCCCGAGGACTTGTCGGTACGGCGTGCCTGCAGTTCCTGAAGACTGTCCTCATTGAGGTCGTCGTCGGTCTTGCGTGGGCTGTCGTAATCGGTTGCCATCGGTCTGCTCCATCCCCCTCATCTATCTGTCTGCGCCGGCTCGCGCGTATGTAACGCACGAGAGGCCCAACTTGTGCCCAATCCGACAGAGAGATTCCTGCTTCGGTACCCCGCTGGAATAGGCGCTGAACCTCCCTACACGTGAGGGACCCGCCGCCAATAGGCATGGTTAGCCAAATATGGCGTAAACCACAGCGTTGGCGACATGAACCACCGTGTTCGACGGCACATCCAACCACATGTACGGCGTGAACGAGACGCCCCCCGCCGGATCAGCGTGCCTGGAGTCTCACAGTCACCACCAGACCTCCTCCGTCCCTGGGAACGGCGGTCACGTTGCCCCCGTGAGCCCGCACGACCGCACGGACGATGGACAGCCCGAGACCCGCTCCCCTGGCCGATTCGACCCGGTCGGCGTTGAGCCGCCGGAACGGCTCGAACAGGCTGTTCACCTCGTATGCGGGCACATGCGGCCCCGTGTTGGCCACCTGAACAACCAGTGCCCCCTCCACCATTCCCGTACGTACCCACAAACGTCCGGATTCGGGAAGGTTGTGCTTTATCGCGTTCTCCACGAGATTGGCCACGCAGCGCTCCAGCAGCACCGGATCGCCTTCGGTGGCGGCGTTCCGGAGCTCGGCGGTCATGGTGACCCCGGCCTCCTCGGCACGCGAGGTGAGCTGGTCAACGGCGGTCTCGGCGACGTCCTTCATGTCCACCGGCTTGCGCACGCTAAGCTCACGCTCGCTGCGGGCCAGGAGCAGCAGGCCCTCGATGAGCTGTTCGTTGCGGGCGTTGACCTCCAGGAGCGTACGGCCCAGCGCCTTGAGATCCCCCGACGCCTCGGGGTCTCCCAGGGCGATCTCCAGGACCGTCCGATTGATCGTCAAGGGGGTCCGGAGCTCGTGTGAGGCGTTGGCCACGAATCTTCGCTGTGTGTCGAACGCCACATTGAGCCTGGTCAGCATGGCGTCGAAGGTATCGGCCAGTTCCTTGAGCTCGTCGTTGGGCCCCTTGAGGTCGATCCGCTCGTGGGCGAGCGTGGTGCCGGAGAGCTTGCGGGCCGTCGTGGTCATCTGCTGGATCGGCTTGAGCGCCCGGTCGGCGACGAGATAACCGATGATGACCGCCAGGATGCCCACGCCCGCCAGGGCCATCAGCGAGCGGCTGAGCAGGGCGTTACGTGCCTCATAGACCGCGGCGACCCGGGCCAGGTTCCACTGCTCCTGGAACTTCTGCTCGTAGAGGGCCGGCGCGTCCGGCAGGCTGACGTGCGGCCAGGCCTCGTTGATGGCCCAGCCCACCATCATGTAGATCACGAACAGCAGGAGCATCCCTGCCACGAAGAACAGCACGCCGTAGGTGATGGTGAGCCGCCACCGGATGCTGACCCGGTCGATGACCGCCCTCGCCCAGTCGGGGATCGTGGGCCGCACCGGAGGGACACCCGTCGGCGGCGGCCCGTCCCATACCGGCGGTCCGGTCGGCGGCGGGGCCTGGGCCCGGACCGGAGAGGTGAAGGACGGCCGCTCGCCCTTCCTGGCCTCCCTCTCGGAGTGCGGGCTGATCATCGGATGGGTGGGCACGGATCCGCGCGGCTCACCGGCCGGAACGGCGGCGCGCCGTTCCTCTCCCCCGCTCTCTGGAACACTCACAGCTTGTATCCGACTCCGGGCACCGTCTCGATCACCTGAGGCTCGCCCAGCTTCTTCCTCAGCGTCATCATGGTGACGCGCACCACGTTGGTGAACGGGTCGATGTTCTCGTCCCAGGCCTTGTCCAGCAGATCCTCCTGGCTGACGACGGCGCCCTCGGCGCGCATCAGCTCCTCCAGGACCGCGAACTCCTTCTTGGTGAGCGCGACCTCCTGACCGTCCCTGGTGACCAGCCGCTTGCCCGGGTCGAGGCGGACCCCGGCCCGTTCCAGCACCGGCGGCAACGCCGGGGCCGAGCGGCGGCCCAGCGCCCGCACCCGCGCGACGAGCTCGATGAACACGAAGGGTTTGGCCAGGTAGTCGTCGGCGCCCAGCCCCAGCCCCTCCACCTTGTCGTCGACGTCCCCGGAGGCGGTCAGCATCAGGATGCGCGACGCGGTCCGCTCCGCCACCAGGCGGCGGCAGACCTCGTCGCCGTGGACCTTGGGCAGGTCCCGGTCCAAGACGATCACGTCATAGTCGATGTAGCCGGTCCGTTCCAGCGCGCTGGCACCGTCGTAGGCCACATCCACGGCCATGGCCTCCCGCCGGAGCCCGGTCGCGATCGCGTCGGCGAGCACCCGCTCGTCCTCAACCACAAGCACCCGCACGGCCTTTCGTACCTCCTGTGAAATAAGGGAGAGCCGCTGAGCGGCCTCCCATTGTCGGCACACTCCCCGTAAGCCGGCGGTAAGGCCGGTGCCCCAACAACCACAGTCCGTGATGTGTGACACATACAGGTTTAGCCGATACGCGTTGCTGGGTACAGCCGGAGCCAACCCCCATACCAGCTTTACCCTTCAGTCCCCCTTGAGAAAGAAGGTGAGATGGGCGAGTTCACCACCACGATCGAACACCGCCTCGACCAGGCCTACAGGAACCTGCAAGAGGCCGAGTCGAGCGGCGACGACTACCTCGCCGACACCCTCACCGCCGAGATCGAGGATCTCCGCCGTCTGGCCACAGACAACGGCGTCCCCATCCAGCGCTGATGTGAAAAGCCCCCCGGTGCGTCGCCGGGGGGCTTTTTCATGTGCCGGCCGGGCCTTGCGCGGCCGGCATGCCTTCAGGCGTCGCGCTCCGGGTTCAGCGGTACCAGCAGCTCGTGCAACTCCTCGAACAGGCCCGGCGCCGCGCAGAGCGTGAGCTCCGGGTTGGCCGGTCTGCCGTTCAGACCGCCCAACCTGGCTCCCGCCTCGGTGGCGACGAGACCACCGGCCGCGTAGTCCCAGGCCTGCGGACCCCGCTCGTAGTAGCCGTCCACCCGGCCGGCCGCCACCGAGCACAGGTCCGCCGCCGCCGAACCGGCCCGGCGGATGTCGCGCACGCGCGGCACCACGTGGGTGAGCACCTCCGCCTGGACCTTCCGCCGCCCGACCTCGTAACCGAACCCGGTGGCGATCAACGCCCGGTTCAGCGGCACACCGGTGTTGCAGTGCAGCCGCTCCCCCGCCAGCCACGCGCCCTCGCCCTTGGCCGCGGTGAAGACCTCCCCGCGGGGCACCACGTTGACCACGCCGGCGACGACCTCGCCGTCGACCTCGACCGCGATGCTGACCGCCCAGTCGGGCAGGCCGTACAGGAAGTTGACCGTCCCGTCGATCGGGTCCACGATCCAGCGGACCCGGCCGCCGCCGGTCGAGCCGCCCTCCTCGCCGAGGATCGCGTCATCCGGCCTGACCGCCTTGATCCTGGCGCGGATCAGCTCCTCCGACGCCCGGTCCAGCGCGGTCACCACGTCGGTGGGGCTGGACTTGGTGGCCAGCACCTCGGGCCGGGCGGGCCGTTTGGCCAGGAGCATCTCCCCGGCCTCCCGGGCGATCTCCTCGGCCAGGTGGGCGAAGGTGCCCACGGTCTCCACCGTCACGATCGCTCCCCCCTCATCGTCGTTTCGCGGGGCGCGCCGGGTGGCCGGTCCGGTTCACGAGAGCGACTCCGGCCGCTTCCACTCCCGGCCGAGAACGTGCTGGTCCAGGAAGGCCAGCACCGTCTCGTACCAGACGACGGCGTTGCCCGGCTTGAGCACCCAGTGGTTCTCGTCCGGGAAGTACAGGAACTTCGACTCCACGTCCGAGCGCTGCAGGTCCCACCACAGGCGCAGGCCCTCGCCGATGGGCACCCGGTAGTCCTTGTCCCCGTGGATGACCAGCATCGGCGTGGAGATCTCCGGCAGGGACAGGTGCGGGGAGAGCTTGCCGTACAGCTCACCGCCGACCGGCCCGAACTCCCGCTGCCAATAGGCGGGGGCGTCGGTGGTGCCGGCGAACTGGTCCAGGTTCCAGAGCGAGGCGTGGGTGACGATCGCCTTGAACCGGTCGGTGTGCCCGGCGACCCAGTTGGCCATGTAGCCGCCGAACGATCCGCCCATGGCGGCGGTCCGGGTGGCGTCCACCTCGGGCAGCTCCAGCGCGGCGTCGGTGATCGACATCAGGTCGGCGTGGGTGCGCGGGCCCCAGTCGGCCCAGCCGCGCCTGATCATCTCGGGTCCGTAACCGGTGGACAGGCAGGGGTCGGGCAGCAGGACGGCGTAGCCGTGCTGGGCCATGATCCACGGGTTCCACCGCCATGACCAGTCGTTCCAGCTCGACAGCGGGCCGCCGTGGATCCAGAGCAGGAACGGCGCGGGGTTCTCCGCCGAGGCCCCCTCGGGCAGCACGAGCCAGGCCCGGACCGTCGCACCGTCGTCGGTGGTCGCGGTGACCTCGGTCAGGGTGCCGGGCAGCTCCAGCTCGGGCGCCGGGGAGGCCAGCTCCTCGACCGTGCCGTCGGCGGTGACGCGGACCGGTCCGGCGGCGCGGTCCACCGCGCTGCGCAGCGCGTAGACGGCGCCGTCGGAGGCGACGTTGAGCGAGGAGTAGGCGCCGTCGTCGGGCGTGAGCCGCGCCGGCTCGGAGCCGTCGGCGGGGACGTGGAAGATCGGGCGCCGGCCGTTGTGGTCGGCGGCCACGTACAGGGAGCGCGAGTCGGGAGCCCAGGCGATGTCCGCCGGCCAGAGCTCGCCGCCGGCGGCGTGCCCCTCCCCGGTGGCCAGGTCCACGACCCACAGGGTGGGTTCGGGGATGCTCTCGGCGGTGGCCTGGTTGGCGCGCACGCACACGACCAGACGCCCGTCGGGAGAAACCTTGATCGGACCGTCGAAGTCGTGGCCGTCCTGCTCGGCCAGGACCCGCTGGGCTCCGGCGTCGGCCGTCTCGATCGCCACCAGCCGGGAGCGCGTCTCGCCGGCCGGCAACAGCACCGTCCAGGTCGTCACGACCGTCCCGCCGTCGGGGGTCACGTCGTAGGAGGCCTCGGTCAACGCCTTGCCCGGCTGCGGGGTGAGGTCCCTGACCTCGGTCAGCCGGTCGTCGCCGAGGTTCCCGGCGAACAGCCGGGGCTCGCCGGGGCCGAGGTCATGGTCCCAGTAGCGCACCGGGGAGCTCTCGTGCAGGATCGCGCTGATCCCGGCCTCCTTGCGGGCCTTGCGCCGCTCGTCCTCGGTGGCCTCGTCACCGGGCAGGACGTCGGAGCCGAAGACCACGCTCCGGCCGCCGGTCGCGAAGCCCGCCACGCCTCCGGGCCGGGAGGCGATCTGCCTGGCCTCGCCGCCGGCCGCGGGCAGCAGCCAGAGCGCCGGGACCTCCTCGTCTGCGTCCTTGACGGTCGGGTCGGGGCGGCGCGAGCCGAAGAGCAGATCACCCTCGGAGGTGAACTCGGCGCCGGCCTCGCCCTTGACTGATCTGGTCAGCCGGTACGGTCTGCGCCCGTCGAGGGGGATCTCCCACAGGGACGTTCCGTAGGACTTGCCGTCGGCGTTCAGGGCCTGCACGATGCTGACCAGACGGGTTCCGTCAGGGGAGAGCCGCAGGGACGCCACCCGCGGTACGCCGACATAGTCGCGAATGTCGTTGAAAGGGGTCACCCTCCGAACCTACATCGGGCGTCGTCACCGGTCGCGCATCCGTAGGGGCCCGCCACCGAAAAACCAGATGTGACCATGCATGAGGACGTCCCGGCATGCGGTTTGATGAATGCCATGGGGACCTATGACGCATTGCTCGTCGTCTCGTTCGGAGGGCCGGAGAAGCCCGACGACGTGATGCCGTTTCTGGAGAACGTCGTGCGGGGCCGGGGGATCCCGCGCGAGCGGCTGCTGGAGGTCGAGGCTCACTACCAGCGTTTCGGCGGGATGAGCCCGATCAACCAGCGGTGCCGCGACCTGATCACGGCGGTCGGCCCGACCATCGACCTGCCGGTCTACTGGGGGAACCGCAACTGGCATCCCTATCTGGAGGACACGCTCCGCCAGATGGCCGCCGACGGCGTGCGCAGGGCGGCGGCGTTCGTCACCGCCGCCTACAGCTCCTACTCGGCCTGCCGGCAGTACATCGACGACATCGCGCTGGCCAGGGCCGCGGTGGAGGGCGCCCCGGAGATCGTCAAGCTCCGGCACTACTTCGACCACCCCGGCTTCGTCGCGGCCATGGTGGAACACACCCGCGAGGCGCTCGCGGAGCTGCCGGCCGAGCACCGGGACGCCGCGCGCCTGGTCTTCACCGCACACAGCATCCCGACGTCGATGGCCGACACGGCCGGCCCGCAGGGCGGGGCCTACGAGGCGCAGCTACGCCGGGCGGCCTCGTTGATCACCGCCGAGCTGGGCGGCGACCGGCCGTGGGACCTGGTCTGGCAGAGCCGCAGCGGCGCCCCGCACATCCCCTGGCTGGAGCCCGACGTCTGCGACCATCTGCGGGAGGTCGACGCCCCCGCGGTGGTGCTGGTGCCGATCGGGTTCGTCTCCGACCACATGGAGGTCGTCTACGACCTCGACGTGGAGGCGGTGGAGGTGGCCGAGGAGATCGGTCTCCCGCTGGCCAGGGCCGCCACCGCGGGCACCCACCCCCGGTTCGTCTCGATGATCGGCGAGCTGCTGGCCGAACCGGAGCCGGTGGCCTGCGCGGCCACCTGCTGCCCCGCCCCACCGCGCCGCCCGGTCCAGCCGTCGGGGGCGGGCCGTCAGGGGTAGGCGCGGGCGTAGCCCTGGGAGATGGACATGACCTTGGCGACATACGACCAGGAGTGGTTGTAGAACCAGATGGCCTTCTCCAGCTTTTTGCCGCCCTGCCCCGCTCCGTTGGCGCACAGGTAGCCGGCCGCCGAGGGGACGGCGTCGTAGGGGCTCCAGATGTTCGCGACGCCGTCGCCGTCGCCGTCCACACCGTAGGTCTTCCAGGTGGCGGGCATGAACTGCATGGGCCCCTGGGCTCCCGCCGAGGACGGCCCGTTGTTGCGCCCGTGCGAGCTCTCCACCTGGCCGATCGCGGCGAGCACCGTCCATGACAGGCCAGGGCAGGCCACGGCCGACCTGCGATACAGCTCCAGGTAGCTGCCGGGCCGTCCGACGGCCACCTGCCGGACCGCGCCCGGCTGCCTGCCGGTGGTGGCCTCGTCCGTGGTCGCGTTCTCCGTGGCGGGCCTGCCGATGGTGGGCTTCTTCACGGCGGCCGTACGGCCCGCGCCCACGGTGACCACCTGGGCGCCGGAGCTCAGCAGCCTGCGCACCCGGGCGTTCAGGGTGGCCACGGCCTTCTGCGGACCGTTCACCAGCAGTGCCACGCCCGGCAGCAGCCCGAGCCGCCGCCCGGTCTCGGCGCTCACCAGGCCGTCCACGCCGGGCAGGCCGAACGGGGCGGAGGCCGCGACCCTGAGCCGGATGCCGCCGTCCACCTGGTACTGCGAGCCGAGGGCCAGCCCGAGACGGCGCACGGCCGAACTGTCGGCGACGAACTCTCCCGCGGCCAGCGCGCTCCAGACGCCGGGCTGCTCGGCCACGGCCTTCGGCGCCCAGGTGCGGAACCGGGACGGATCGACCGCGAGCAGGTTGAGTCCGACCCCGGAGACCTTGACCGCGCCCCCGTCGAAGGAGTCCACCTTCTCCACATACTTGAGCTGGGAGATGTCCTCCAGGGTCTGCTGGGACAGTGTCGCCTGGGAGATGACCAGCAGCCGGGGCGGCGTGAGGGCGATCTCGGCGCTCTGGGGTGCCGGGGTGGGGCTGGCGACCGGAGGGCTGGGCACAGGGGTGAGCGCCGCCAGGTCCCGGACGCCGGACTCGGCCGCGGCGACCGTGAGAGAGCCGGTGGGACGGGTGACGACGAACACCACGCCGCCGACGACCGCGAGCGCGACCACGACGGCGAGTATCGTGACGAAAGCCCACAACCGGGGAAGATGCGACACCGCGCTCACGTTAGCCCCAACAGGCCGCGGCGCGTGCCATTGCCAGGAAAATAGCTTGCCAGGCAGTGGTTTGGTGCGAAATCGTCGGTACGATCTACGTCTGAAACGCGCAAGGGGGAACCGCCGGTGGTCGGGCCGTACCGGGAAATGTTCAGCGCGCCCGGGGTCAAGGGGTTCGTCATCGCCGGGCTCATCGGGCGGATGCCGATGTCCATGCTCGGCATCGGCATCATCCTGCTCATCGAGGCCCTCACCGACTCCTTCGCCATGGCGGGTGCGGTCGCGGCCACCGTCAACGTCTCCTACGCCGTCGCCGCCCCCCTGACGGGGCGCCTGGTGGACAGGTTCGGCCAGGCCAGGGTAATCGTCCCGCTCACCCTGACACAGGGTGCCGCGCTGACGGCCCTGATGCTGTGCGCGCATCTCCGGGCACCCTCATGGGTCCTGTTCGCCGCCGGCGTCGTGACCGGCGCGAGCTCGGTGTCGCTCGGCTCGCTCGTGCGTGCCCGCTGGTCACACCTGCTGGCAGGGTCGGCCCGGCTGCACGCGGCGTTCTCCTTCGAGTCGGTCGCCGACGAGATCGTCTTCGTCGCCGGGCCCGCGCTGGTCACCGCCCTGGCCACCATGGTCAACCCCTACGCCGGCCTGATCGTGGCCCTGGCCTGCCTGGTCGGGGGCACTCTCGCCTTCGCGGCGCAGCGCGGCACCGAGCCACCGGTCCGCCCGTACGACAGGCACTCGGGCACCCCGATCACCATTCCCGGCGTCGTCCTGCTGTCGTGCGTCTTCCTGGCGATGGGCGCGGTCTTCGGCTCGCTGGACCTGATCACGGTGGCGTTCGCCGAGGAGCACGGCGCCAAGGCCGCCGCCGGGCTGCTGCTCGCCGCCATCGCCTGCGGAAGTCTGGTCTCCGGGCTCTGGTACGGCGCGCGGCAGTGGAAGGTCTCCCTGCGCCGCCGCTTCGTCCGCGCCCTCGGGGTCTTCGCACTCGGGCTGACCCCGATCATCCTGATCGGCGACGTCAGGGTGATGGCCCCGGCGCTGTTCCTCGCCGGGCTGGCCATCTCTCCGACGATCATCACCGGCTACACGCTGATCGAGCGGATGGTCCCGGCCAACCTGCTCACCGAGGGCATGGCGTGGCTCTCCACCGCGATCGGGTTCGGCGTGGCGCTCGGCGCCTGGGCGGGTGGCCGCCTCACCGACGCGTTCGGCGCTTCCAACGCCTACGGGTTCTCCTTCGCCTGTGCCCTCCTCGCCGTGATCATCGGCGTGGGCGGCTCCGCCTGGCTGCGGACCCCTGTCCCCCAGCAGCAATCATGAGTATTGTTCACCTTCGCGAGCGGAGCGAGGGTGGACATGAGCGAGATCTTCCGTAACTGGGCCGGGAACCAGTCCGTCACTCCGGCGGAGGTCCGCGCCCCCTCTTCGACCCGGGAGGTGGCGCGGGCCGTACGGGACGCCGGCGCCTCGGGACGCCGGGTCCGCATGGTCGGCACCGGCCACTCCTTCACCGGGGTGGCACTCACCGACGGCCTGCTGCTGCGGCCCGACGCGCTGACGGGGATCCGCGAGGTGGGCGACGGCTGGGTGACGGCGGCCGCGGGGACACCGCTCAGCGCACTCAACGAGGAGCTCGCCCGGATGGGCCTGGCCCTGGCGAACATGGGCGACATCACCGCCCAGACGCTGGCCGGAGCCATCCAGACCGGCACCCACGGCACCGGCAGGGAGATCGGCGGGCTGGCCGACCAGGTGCTCGGGCTGGAGCTGGTGCTCGCCGACGGCGAGGTCGTCACGGTGTCCGGCGGCGGCACGGGGAAGATCCGCGACGGGGTCGGCGAACGCGACCTGTTCGACGCGGCCCGGGTCGGCCTGGGCGCGCTCGGCGTGGTGACGGCCGTGACCTTCCGGGTGGAGCCGTCGTTCCTGCTGCGCAGCACCCGGCAGCCGATGCCGCTGACCGGGATCCTCGACTCGCTCGACGCGCTCACCTCGGAGAACGAGCACCTGGACTTCTTCTGGCTGCCGCACACCGACACCTGCCTGACCAAGCGGAACAACCGGAGCCCCGGACCGGCGGACCCACCGGGCGCGTTCCGGCACTGGCTGGACAACAGGTTCCTGGAGAACACCTTGTTCGGCGCGTTGTGCGGGATCGGCGGGCGGTTCCCGGGCGCCGTCCCCCGGCTCAACGCGATCTCCGCGGCGGCGCTGTCGGCCTCCACCCACACCGACGCCTCCTACAAGATCTTCACGAGCGTGCGGGACGTGCGATTCCTGGAGATGGAGTACGCCATCGCGCGCGAGCACCTCGGCCAGGCGCTCCGCGAGACCCGTGATCTCATCGAGCGACGGGACTGGAAGATCACCTTCCCGATCGAGGTGCGGGTCACCCCGGCGAGCGACGCGTGGCTGTCCACCGCCTACGGCAGGGACTCGGCCTATGTCGCCTGCCACGTCTACCGGCCGACGCCGAACCCCGCCTACTTCGAGGGCGTCGAAGAGATCATGACCAGGCTGGGCGGGCGCCCGCACTGGGGCAAGCTCCACACCCGTGACGCGTCCTACCTGGCCACGGTCTACCCCAGGTTCGGCGACTTCTCGGCGCTGCGGGACCGGCTGGACCCGCGGCGGATCTTCGCCAACGACTACCTGGACACCGTCCTGGGCTGACCCGCCTGCGGAGCTCCGGCGTCTCTCCGCGCCGACTCCGCGCCGACTCCCCGCCACATGGTCCGGGTAAAGGTCTGAGCAAAGCCTCCCACGAAGAACGACGCGTCGGCGTGTCTGCCGTTGCTGCGACGGGTCCGACGGGCAGATTCGCAGACGCCCCGCGCCACTCGACCCCGAGGGAGTCCGCTGGAGATGACCTTCTCCCGCCGTTCAGACCCGCCGCCACTCCGCCCGGAGACCGGCAGGCCCGTCGCAGCGCCGTCTTTCGGCTCTTGGCCCAAGTTCACAACGGCACCCGGAGTTATTCGGGAGAATCCGTCGAGGACCCTGAACGTGCTGCTCCATACCGGTACCCGATAACAGATGAATGGAGCAAATGTGACCGGCGTCACATCGCTGCGAGCCCCATCCAGGAAGGCGATGTTCGGACATGCCGGGTACGGTGCTGGCAGGCAACCGGCACACGCGAGAGACTCAAGGGTCCGGGGGAAGATTGAGCACGACGACGAAGGGACTCGCATGCAGGAGCTCCGACTCGTCGCGGTGAGTGAGGACGGGACCTATCTCGTGCTGGCGACAGCCGGCCGGGGGACCCGGTTCACGCTGCCCGTCGACGACCGGCTCCGTGCTGCCGTCCGCGGCAACTTCTCCCGTCTCGGCCAGTACGAGATCGAAGTGGAGAGTCCGTTGCGCCCCAAGGAGATCCAGGCCCGGATCCGTGCCGGCGAGACCGCAGAGGAGATCGCCGCCACGGCGGGTATCCCGGTCGAGCGGGTGCGGTGGTTCGAGGGCCCCGTGCTCCAGGAACGTGAGTACATGGCTCAGCAGGCGCAACGCTGCGCCGTGCGACTGCCGGGCGACTCCGCTCCCGGTCCCACCCTCGGCGACCTGGTCGCCGAGCGGCTGACCCGTCGCGGCGTGCCCGCGGACGAGATCGAATGGGACTCCGCCAAACGGGACGACAACCTGTGGCGGATCAAGCTCGGTTTCGTTTGGAACGGTCACAGCCGCAACGCCGAATGGATCTTCGATCCGCGCCGGCGTCACATCACACCACACGACGACGAGGCCATGCGCCTGTCCGCCGGCGAATACGTCGAGCCGGTCGAGGACTCCATCGTCACGCCGTTCGTGCCGCGCGTGGCCAAGCTCGCGCCGGTGCCGCCGCTGGCACCCGAACCGCTGAACCAGCCGCCGGTCTCGTTCCCCTCGGTGGTGCGCGCCGAGCCGCCGCCCCCGACTCCGACGGCCCCGGCCAAGCCCGCGTTCGCCCAGCCCGAGGCTCCTGCGGCCTCCGTCCAGCCCGAGGCTCCGGCCGTCTACGAGCAGCCGCCGATGCCGCCGATCCCGCCGGGATACGAGCCTCCCAAGATCTCGGTGCCACCGCTGCGCGCCCCGGACCAGCCCGGATACGGGCCGGTCAGGACGCCCGAGCCGGTCAGGACGCCCGAGCCGGTCAGGACGCCCGAGCCCACACCGGCCGCGCCCGAACTCCCCGCCGCGTGGGGACCGGTCAGGACGCCCGAGCCGGAAAGGACACCGGAGCCGGTCAGGGCGCCCGAGCCCGCCGCCGCGGAGGGACCGGAGAGGACGCCCGAGCCCGCCGCCGCGGAGGGACCGGAGAGGACGCCCGAGCCCACGCCGGTCCCGTCACCGCCCACCGTCGCGCGCGAGCAGGCCGAGACTGCCGGCGCCGAGTCCGAAACCGTCGTCGTCCCGCAGGTCGCCGAGGCCTCCCCGGCGTCCGAGGCGGCTCCCCCGGCCGAGGTCACGCCCGAGCCGGCACGGCCCGAGTCCGTCCGGGAGCAGTCCCCCGCTTCCGGGACGGAGACCGCGCGCGAGGAGGAGTCCTCCGCCCACGGGCCCGCGGCCGAGACGGCACCGCCTCAGGACGCCTCGATAGCCGTGCCCGCGGCACGTGTCAGCGGAGACGAGCGGGCGCCCGAGGCCGAGCCGGTCGAGGAGGACACGCGACCGGCGGACACGGCGGCGGCGCGGAAGGCCGAACTCGAAAAGCCTCCGGCGGAGAAGCCCTCGGAGCAGCCGAAACCGGCGCCGGCACCGGCACGTCCCGCGAAGAAGGCCCGGGGACGGCGCGCGTCGGTGCCGACCTGGGACGAGATCATGTTCGGCGCCCGCCGCCAGGACTGACCGCACCGCGGCGGAGCGGGGGGTGACCGGAAGACACCGGTCACCCCCCGCTCCGCCGTACGGGGCCGTGGAAGACGGTCAGAGCCGTCCGTCCGCGACGAACGGGGCGAGCCAGCCAGGCGTCACCTCGGCGGCGAAGGCCACGCCCTCGGTCTCGCCGACGTCGATCGCCTCGTAGCCTCCGGTGCCCGCGCCCACCCCGGCGACCACGGTCAGCAGGCCGGCACGGCGCTGGAACCACGTCTGCCGCAGGGTCCACCCGACCAGGGCCCGCTCCTCCACCACGGCCTGGGAGCGGCGCAGCGACCCCGACCGGACCGACAGACGGGCCCCGTCGTAGGTGTGGCCGAGGGACCGGTAGCGGTCCAGGCCGAGCGGGACGCCCAGCACCGCGAGGATCAGAGCCGGCACCGCGAGCCCCCACCAGAGCGGCGACCACACCGTGGCCGCCGCCGCGCAGAGGGCGATCACCAGCCACGGGAAGACCGCCCGGAACAGCCGGCGTCTGCGCGCCGCCACCGGGTGCGCGCGCAGCCCGGTGGCGATCGGGCCGATCGCCTCACCCACCACGTCGAGCACGACGGCGCGGGGAGACACGGGCATCAGCTGGCCCCGGGTCTCCGAGTCGCCGAGACCCGTCACGATCGCCCACGCGCGGCCGAACCCCGCGCCGCGCTCGGCCAGTCCCTCGACCAGCTCGAACCCGCGCACCCTGCGCCGTTCCAGAGACACGCTCCGGCGGGTGAGCAGGCCCCGCTCGGCGACGAGGTAGCCCTCTCTGCCACGCAGGGTGAAATTCCAGTTGAACACGGCGTACATGACCATGCCGGCGACCGGCATGGCGAGCACCAGCAGCACCAGCGCGACGACGAGAAGAACGGGATGGCCCCAGAGCCACTCCCCCGCGCTCACCACGACCCGCCCGTCGATCCTGAGCTCCGAGCCCCACTGGAACAGCAGGCCCACGGCACCGGCCACCAGCGCGAACGGGGTCAGCAGGTAGGCGCCCGACAAGGGTCCGTAGGCAAGCCATCTGCGCGGCACCACGAAGAACACCCGCTCGGGGGTCGTCTCGCCGACCTCGTGGCGGGCCGTCAGGGGATCCGCCGTTCCCACCGGCACGCCGGAGGCGGTGAGCGGATCGGCGGACGGGTCGCCCACCGGCACGGTGGGGTCCGGTGCGCCGGCCGCCCCCTGCGCCTGGGCGCGCCGGGCCATCCGGGCCCGGGCATGCCAGAGGAGCACGGCCTTGAGCCGTTCCGCCTCCTCGACGGTCACCCCGTCAAGCTCGCCCTCCTGCTTGTCGCCGCCCGCCCCGGTGTCGATCCTGAGCACGGCGATGCCGAGCACGCGGTGCAGCGGCGGGTTGCTGACGTCGACGCCGCGGATGCGCTCCAGCGGAATCGTCCGCACCGACCTGCTCACCAGTGCCCTGGTGAGCTCCAGCCTGTCGCCGACGACCTTGTAGGTGAAGGTCGCCCAGCGGATGGTGGCGTAGAGGACCGACCCCACGACGCCGAAGGCCGCCCATCCGAACGAACTCGGTGAGAACCCGCCGAGGAACAGGACGCCCGCCAGCGGAAGGACGAGCGAGGGCAGCATCCGGATCGGATCCGTCAGCAGCACCTTGGGGCTGAGCCGCAACGCCGGGCTGAAGGGCGGCGGGCCGTACCCCTGACCGCCGGGCACGGTCTGGACACCCTCCGGAACGGCCGGCGGCCACGGGGGTCCGGTTCCACCTTCGGGTGCGACCGGCGGGGGGTTCTGGAAGGGCGGCTCCGCGCGGCCCTCGCGGACGCCCGGCTCCCCGTGGGGACGACGGTCGTCGGGAGACTCGGTCACGTCGCGTCGTCCCTCAGCTCTTCGGACCGCCGGGCGAGCCCCTCGGCCAGGGCGGCGGCGACCCCGTAGTCGAGACCCTTGATCGTGGACGACCCCGCGTGGGAGGCGGTACGGATCTCGACCGTGGCCAGTCCCAGGGCCCGCTCCAGCGTGCCCTGCGCCTTGTCCACCGTCTGGATCCGGCTGACGGGGACGAACGTCCATTCCCTGGCGATCCATCCGGAACGCGCGTAGACGACGTCACCGCTGAGCTCCCACCGGTGCACGGCATAGCGCCAGAACGGCTCGGCGATCGCGCCCGGCACGACGAGCACCGCCACGAGGACCGGCAGCCACCAGATGTGGTCCACCATCCAGACGGGCAGCCAGGACCACCGGGCGCCGTCGATCCATCGGGTCAGGAAGAAGGAGCCACCGACCAGGACGACGGACCAGAACACCCCTTCCAGCAGCCACAACGCGACCGCCTTGCGGGACACCGGATTGGCGGGGGGACGGAGTGGAACATGATCGCGGCCGAGGCTCCACCCGCCGTGCTCACTCATGCGACCTGCCACCGCGGCCCTGTCCGTGACATCGCTCTGCTCCTCCGCATGGTCGCTCACGCTGTCAGCCTAAACGGTCGCGCCCGGGCGGGCAGACCGTCGTGTCAGCGATCTGTCAGCCGCTCCTCCGCCGTGTCAGGCGCCGATCAGAAAAGTGTCAGTGGGGCCGTGCACTCTGATGACGGTCACTAGGGAGAGAGGCTGATCATGCGATATGCCATCCAGGCAGAGGGTCTGGTGAAGCGGTACGGGGAGACCCGCGCGCTCGACGGGGTCGACCTCGCCGTGCCGCAGGGACGGCTGCTCGGTGTGCTGGGCCCGAACGGGGCCGGCAAGACCACCGCCGTGCGGATCCTGGCGACGCTGCTCCGCCCCGACGAGGGCACGGCCTCGGTCGGCGGGTTCGACGTGACCGGCCAGGCCCACCAGGTGCGGTCGCTGATCGGCCTCACGGGGCAGTACGCCGGGGTCGACGAGACTCTCACCGGGGTGGAGAACCTGGTGATGATCGGCCGCCTGCTCGATCTGTCCCGGGTGGACGCCAGGGCCCGGGCCGCCGAGCTGCTGGAGCGGTTCGAGCTGACCGGCGCCGGGAGCCGGGCGGCCAAGACCTACTCGGGCGGCATGCGCCGCCGTCTCGACCTGGCGGCCAGCCTGGTCGGGCGGCCCCAGGTGCTGTTCCTCGACGAGCCGACCACCGGCCTCGACCCGCGCAGCCGCACCGAACTGTGGAGCGTGGTGCGCGATCTCATGGCCGACGGGGTCACGGTGCTGCTCACCACCCAGTATCTGGAGGAGGCCGACCAGCTCGCCGACGACATCGTGGTGTTCGACCACGGCAGGGTGATCGCCTCGGGCACCTCCGACGAGCTGAAGGCGACCACGGGGGCGCAGGTCCTGGAGGTCCGGCCGCTCCGGGCGGAGCACCTGGACCTGGTCGTCCAGGTCGTCACCGACGTCGTCGGCGACGTCCCCGGCGTGTCCGGCGGGAAGATCGTGGCGGCCGTGCACGACCCCGCGGTGGTGCCGGCGATCGTACGACGGCTGGACGACCTCGGAGTCGTCGCCTCCGAGATCTCGCTCCGCAAGTCCAGCCTCGACGAGGTGTTCCTCGCCCTGACCGGCCACCCCGCCGAGGACAGACCCACCGACAACAGAGAAGAGGTGTTCGCGTGACCACGATGACCGTTCCGGTCCCGGCTCCGGCCAGGCGGGTCGGCCTGGCCGCGGGGTTCCGCCAGACGATGACGCTCACGTGGCGCAGCCTGGTGCAGATCAAGCACAACCCCATGGAACTGCTCGACCTGAGCGCGCAGCCGGTGATGTTCCTCCTGCTGTTCACCTACGTGTTCGGCGGCGCCATCGCCGGAAACACGGAGGACTACCTGCAGTTCGCGCTGCCCGGCCTGGTCGTGCAGAACGCGCTGTTCGCGACGTTGACCACGGCGATCGGTCTCAACACCGACATCACCAAGGGCGTCTTCGACCGGCTGCGCAGCCTGCCCATCGCCCGCACCGCACCGCTGGCGGGCAGGATCATCGCCGACACCGCCAAACAGCTCTGGGCGCTGTTCCTGTTCCTGGGGATCGGCACGATCCTGGGTTTCCGGATCCAGACCGGGGTGGCGGGTGTGCTGGGCGCGGTGGCGCTGCTGCTGGCCTTCGCACTGGCGATGTCCTGGATGTCGGTGCTCATCGGCCTGAAGGCGAAGGACCCGGAGAAGGTGCAGATCTTCGCGTTCTCGCTGATGATGCCGCTGACGTTCACCAGCAACGCGTTCGTGCCGACCAACACGATGCCCGGCTGGCTGCAGGTGTGGGTGGACGTCAACCCGGTGACGCAGCTCGCCGACGCCGTCCGCGGCTTGCTGATCGGCGGCGAGGTCGCCGGACCGGCGATCAACTCGCTGCTCTGGGCGGTCGGGCTGGTGGTCGTCTTCGCCCCGCTGGCGATCCGCGCCTTCCGCAGCCGGACCTAACCTGTCCGGAGTGTACGGCGGCCTGCCCGCCGGAAGACGGCTGTCGACGAGAATCGGGGTGGTTGCGTGCTGGTGGTCCATGGTGCCTGGGTGGACGGGCGGCTGGGGGTCTGGGCGGAGGACACCGCCTTGGCCCCGGGGTCCGCTTCCCGTGCCACGTTCCGCCCTCATCCGTTCGCGGCTCCCGTGGCCGCCCTCGGCGCGGTCCTCCCCGCGAGCGCCTCGCGCTCCCCTGCCGCGGCCGAGGAGCGCGAGCTGACGATCCTGCTCCCCGGCTCCGTCCGGGGTCCGCTGCCCTCGCCCGAGTCCGGGCTGGCGCGCTCGGCGCGGAGCTCGCAGAGTTCGCGGATCTCCGCCTGGCGCGTCCCCGCGCTGCTGCTCCACCCGGCCGGCGCACTCGCCCTGCTCGATTCCCTGTCCCGTCCGGACGCGGAGCCGTACGGCCTCGGTCCCGAGGATGAGCCCGTATGGGCCCCCGGCCTCTCCCTGCGTTACTTCGCCGTGGTCGCCGAACACGCGCGGAGCCTGGTCCGGCGCGGCCGGATCCTGCCCCGGCTCATGCACCAGGACGGTGAGTACGCAGCCCGCTGGCGGCCCGTGCTGACCGGCGCCGATCCGGCGGCGATCGGCGACCTGGCCGCCGCCATGCCCCGGGTCTGCAGGGCCGTGCCCGGGGAGCGCCCGTCGGCGGACGTGCTGCGCGAGGCACTGAACGGCCTGGTGGACGGCGCGGCACGGCTGTCACTGCCCGAACGCCTCATCCTCGGTCATCGGCCGGGGACCAGGGCTCCGCTGCCCGACCGCTGGCTGTACGCGCTGACCGGCGAGGACGCCACGCTCACGGCCGTCAGGGACACCGAGGCGGCCGCGCTGTCCGACGCCCTCGACGGCTGGTCCGCCTCGGCACACGAGCTGGACGGGCCGGTCCGGGCCTGCTTCCGGCTCATCGAGCCCGCCGGTGAGGAGGAGTCCTGGAAGGTGGAGTTCGGCCTCGTGCCCGGCCGCTCCCAGGCCGGCTCCGGCCGTCCGCCTGCCGGGGCGGACGACGCAGGCGGACCGGTCGGCTACCTGTCGGCCGACCAGATCAGAGCCGGGGAGAGCGCCCCCTGGCTGCCGGAGCGGCCCCAGGAGGTCCTCCGCGCCGACCTCGGCCGAGCCGTCCGGCTGCATCCCGACCTCTACGGTGCGCTGCGCGACCCCGAGCCGTCCAGCCTGGCGGTCGAGACGGCATGGGCCTTCTCCTTCCTGCGCAACGGCGCGCCCACGCTCAGAGCCGCCGGTTACGGCGTGCGGCTCCCGGCGTGGGCGGGGCGCCAGGGTCTGGGCCTGAAGCTGACCACACGCGCCGTCCCCGGCGAGGAGGGGTCCGGACTGGAGCGGCGGGTGAGCTTCCGGCTGGACGTGGCCGTCGGCGACCACACGATCACCGGGGAGGAGCTGGCCGAGCTGGCCGGGCTCAGGATCCCGCTGGTTCAGATCAGGGGGCAGTGGGTCGAGCTGGACGACCAGCAGATCAAGGCGGCGCTGGAGGTCGTCGAGCAGCGGGGCGGCGGCGAGATGACCATGGGTGAGGTGGTCCGCAAGGTCGTGGACGGCGGTGACGAGGACCTGCCGCTGGTCGCGGTGGACGCCGACGATCTCCTGGGGGATCTCCTCTCCGGTGAGGCCGAGCGCCGCCTCACCCCGGTCGCCGTGCCACGGGCTCTGGAGGGGACCCTCCGCCCCTACCAGGAGCGCGGCCTGTCCTGGCTGAGCTTCCTGTCGGGCCTGGGCCTGGGCGGCGTCCTCGCCGACGACATGGGACTCGGGAAGACCGTCTCCACCCTCGCCCTGCTGCTGTCCGAACGCGAGGACGGCATCCCCCTGCCGACCTTGCTGGTCTGCCCGATGTCGCTGGTCGGCAACTGGCAGAAGGAGGCTGCCAGGTTCGCTCCCTCGTTGCGGGTCTACGTCCACCACGGCGGCACGCGCAGACGGGACGACGGGCTGTCCGCGGCGGTGCGGGAGTCCGACCTGGTCGTCACCACGTACGGCACGGCACTGCGGGACCTGGGAGCGCTGGCGGGCCTGAAGTGGGGCAGGGTGGTCTGCGACGAGGCCCAGGCGATCAAGAACGCTGCGGCGCAGCAGTCGCGGGCCGTACGGGCGATCCCGGCGCGCACCCGGCTGGCGCTGACCGGCACCCCGGTGGAGAACCACCTGGCGGAACTCTGGTCGATCATGGAGTTCTGCAACCCCGGGCTGCTCGGCCCCGCCAAGCGGTTCCGCATGCGCTACCAGGAGCCGATCGAGACGCGGGGCGACAAGGACGCCGCCGGGGCGCTGAAGCGGGCCACCGGGCCGTTCGTGCTGCGCCGCCTCAAGACCGACAAGACGATCATCTCCGACCTGCCCGAGAAGCTGGAGATGAAGGTCTGGTGCACGCTCACCCCGGAGCAGGCGGAGCTGTACAGGGCCGTGGCGAACGACATGCTGGACAGGATCGGCGGCTCCGAGGGCATCGAGCGGCGGGGCAACGTGCTGGCGACCATGACGAAGCTGAAGCAGATCTGCAACCACCCCGCGCATCTGCTGCGGGACGGCTCGCAACTGGCCGGGCGGTCGGGGAAGCTGGCCCGGCTGGAGGAGCTGGCGGAAGAGGTCGTCGAGGAGGGCGACAAGGCCCTGGTCTTCACCCAGTACACCGAGTTCGGCTCCCTGCTGCAGCCCTACCTGGCCGCCCACCTGGACCGCCCGGTGCTGTGGCTGCACGGCGGGCTGTCCCGGAGGCGGCGCGAGGAGCTGGTCGAGCGGTTCCGCCTCGACGACGAGCCGATGCTGTTCCTGCTGTCGCTCAAGGCCGCGGGCACCGGCCTCAACCTGACCGCCGCCAACCACGTGATCCACGTGGACCGGTGGTGGAACCCCGCGGTGGAGAACCAGGCGACCGACCGGGCCTTCCGGATCGGCCAGACGAAGAACGTACAGGTCAGGAAGTTCATCTGCGTGGACACCCTGGAGGAGCGGATCGACGACATGATCGAACGCAAGAAGGCGCTCGCCGAGAGCGTCGTCGGCACCGGCGAGGACTGGATCACCGGCCTGTCCACCGAGCAGTTGCGCGAGCTGTTCCGGCTCGGCCCCGGGGCGGTGAGCTGAATGCCCCTTGAGAACGACGCGGACGGCTCGGCGGCGGAGGTGCCGTTCGGCGAGCGGCCGGCCGACTTCTACTCCCCCGCCGTCTCGCTGAGCCGGTTGCGTCCCCGGCCGGACCCCGCGACGGCCCCCGCGGACCTGCTGCTGCGGGCACTGGAACCACCACCGGTCAAGGTGCGGCACATCCCGCTCGTCGACCTGTTGAGGAAGCCCTACCGGGAGCTGGGCGGCGAGTAGGGCTCCCCTCCCCTGCCCGCGACGGCGACGATCTCCTCGCGGGACAGGAGCCGGCCGCGCTCGTAGCACCGGGAGTATTCCTCCCGGCCGAGCGCGGCCATCGTGCGCTCGGTGATCCGCACATGGTCGAAGTCGACCACCGCGTCGATGCCCCGGACCGTCGCGGCGCCCCCGAGAAGCATGGCGGCCGTGGCCGGGTCGCCCTCCGACAGCACCAGCCCGGCGGAGCCGATCAGCACGAGGCCGAGCACGGCCACCTCCGCCGACTCCAGTGCCTGCCGCAGTGCGACGCCGAGCAGCCGCCGGCCGCGGGTGAGGTCTCCCTCCTGCTCCGCCAGCAGGCCCAGCGCCGCGTTGACCGAGGCCTGGGTCGACAGCGGGACGCCGGGCGTCTCGTCGATCACGCGCATGGCCTCGGCGTAGTAGTGCCTGGCCTCGTCGAGCCCGCCGTCCTCGCGGGCGAAGTCTCCCCGGGCGCTGAGCAGGTTCAGCATGGCGATCCGGTCGCCGTTCCTGACGGCCTCCTTGAGGGCGTCCTCCAGGATCTCCTCCGCCGCCGCCCGGTCTCCCGCGAGGTTGAGCCCGAGTGCCAGCCGGGAGCGCATGTAGGCGACCTCGTCGACCGCGCCGATCTTCTCCATCAGGGCGATGGCCTCGTGGACCGCCTCCAGCGCCCGTGTGGGCTCGCCGTGGAGGAAGTCCAGCTCCGCCAGCTCGGCGAGCACATTGGCGATGCCCCAGCGGTCCCCGATCTCCCGGAAACCGCGCAGGGCGGCCGCCAGCTCGGTCCGGCCCTCGGCGATACGCCCCGCGAAGAAGTGCCCGTACCCCTCGAACAGCCGCGCCGAGGCGATCACCCACGGGTCGGGGTGGGCGAGCATCTCGTCGAGATAGTGGTCACCGCCCGTGAACACGCCGGTGAACAGCGCGATGATCGGCCCCGCCATCACCACCAGGGGATGCCACGGCCGGGGCAGCCCCTCGCGCGCCAGCCGTACCACCTCGGCCAGCTCGGCCCGCGCCCTGTCGAGCTCGATCCCGGCACCCGCCGCGTTGGCCCCGTAGGAGGCGCGGGCCAGGACGAGCGAGGCGAGGTCCGCGCCGTCTCCCACCAGCCCGAGCACCTCACGCGCGCGCCGGGCGCCTTCGATCCGGTAGCCGCGCAGCCACCAGTACCACCCCAGGGCGCCGACCATCCGCAGCGCCAGATCGAACCTGGCCGTCTCGACGGTCCATCGGAGCGCGGCCGACAGGTTGTCGTGCTCGGCGGCCATCGCGGCGACGGCGGCGAGCTGCCCGGCACCGCGGAGACCGGGATCGGACGTCTCAGCCAGTTCAGTGAAGAACACCGCGTGCGCCAGCCGTACGCGGTCGTGCTCGCCGGCCTCGGCCAGCCGCTCGGCGGCGTAGGCACGGATGGTCTCCAGCATCCGGTAGCGGACGACGGCGTCGTGGCTGTGGGCCACCACCAGCGACTTGTCCACCAGCCGGGCCAGTACGTCGAGCACGTCGGCCCGTGCCAGACCCTGCCCCGAGCAGATCGCCTCGGCGCAGTCGAGGGCGGCGCCTCCCGCGAAGGCGGACAGCCTGCGGGCCAGCGTCCGCTCCTGCTCGTCCAGCAGATCCCAGCTCCATCCGACCACCGCGCGGAGCGTCTGGTGGCGGGGCAGCGCCGTACGGCTGCCGCCGGTCAGCAGACGGAAGCGGTCGTCGAGCCGGTGCGCGATCTGCTCGGCGGAGAGTGAGCGGAGCCGGGCGGCCGCGAGCTCGATGGCGAGCGGCATGCCGTCGAGCTCACGGCAGATCCGCACCACCGCGGCGGCCTCGGCCTCGGGCCGGTATCCGGGGCGGACGGCCGCGGCGCGTTCGGTGAACAGACGCACGGCCGGGTATCCGAGGGCCTCGCCCGGATCACCGTCCCCGGGAGGGAGATCGAGCGGAGGCACCGGCCAGGTCATCTCGCCGGTGATGCCGAGCGGCTCGCGGCTGGTGGCCAGGACGCGCACCCCGGGGCACGCCGCCAGGACCTGGTCGGCGAGCGCCGCCGCCGCCTCGACCACATGCTCGCAGTTGTCCAAGACGATCAGGAGCCGTTTGCCCGCGAGGCCCGAGACGAGGCGGGCCAGCGGGTCACGGGCGGCGGGCACCGCGATCGCGGCGGCGGGAGAGGCCACAGGGGACGGATCGCGTAGTTCCAGTGCCGAGAACACCGCCTGCGGAACCTGGCTCGGCTCGGCCACCGGGGCGAGCTCCACCAGCCACACCCCGTCGGGCATCCGGCCGGCGACCGCCTCGGCCGACTCGATCGACAGCCGGGTCTTGCCCGCCCCGCCGGGACCGAGCAGGGTGACCAGCCGGTGGCCGGCGAGGAGCTCGGTCGTCCGTGTCACGTCGCGTTCCCGGCCGACGAAGCTGGTGATCCTGGCCGGCAGGTTGCCCCGTCGCGGAGCCGCGAGCGGTGCGGCGCTCTCCACCGGAGGCGGATGGGGCGGACCGCCACCGCCGGCCGGCGAGCCGCTCTCACCGGCCGGCGGGAACCGTAGACCGTTCTCGGCCCACTCGTGGCGCAACATGGAGAGGTGGAGAGCGGCCAGCTCGGGCGAGGGATCCGCGCCGAGCTCGTCGGCGAAGGCCGCGCGGGCGTCCTCGTAGGAGGCCAGGGCCTCGACGTGGCGGCCCGAGCCGTACAGGGCGCGCATGAGCTGGCCGCGGAACCGCTCACGCAGCGGATGGGCGGCGATCAGCGCGGGCAGCTCCGCGGCCACCTCGGTCTGCCGTCCGAGCAGCAGCTCGGCCTCGACCCGATCCTCGACGGCGGCCAGGCGGAGCGTGTCCAGCCGGGCGACCGCGGCGGTGACGGAGTGGTTGCCCGGCAGGCCGGCCAGGGCGGGCCCGCGCCAGAGCGCGAGCGCCGCGTGGAGCGCGGCGGCGGCGTCGCCCGGGGCGCCCGCCATGAGGAATTCGCGGCCCTCGGCTGCCAGCCGGACGAACCGGTGGGCGTCCACCCGGTCGGGGTCGACGGCCAGCCGGTAGCCGGCCGCACCGGCCTCTACCAATCCACGCTGATCGGCCAGAACAGTACGTAATCGGGAAATCAACGCCTGCAATGCGTTTCCCACCGCGTTCGGCGGACAGTCCTCCCACACCCCGTCGACCAGCCGGTCGATGGACACGACCCGGCCCGCGTCGAGAAGCAGCAGGCCGAGAAGGGTGCGCAGGCGTTGCCCGGTGATCTCGACCGCCTTGCCGCGACGGCGGATCTCCAGGGGCCCAAGGATGGCGAAGGTCATTTCCGTGTCCAACCTCACCCCCTCCATGCTTTGATTCTGTCCGATTCCCGAGCATTTCCGCGCCATGGAACCTCGCGATCCGGTCTGCGCATCTTCCAGACCCGCGTAGCATCATCGGGCATGGGGCAGCCGAATACGTCTACGCGCCGCCCGCGGCAGGCCATCGGAATGGTGCTCGCCGCGGCGTTCGTTGTCGTCTCATCCGGCTGTGGGATGGTGGGGAGCTCCGCCTCTGCCGACAGGCTGCAGCTGGAGCCGATCAGCGTTTCGAGTCCCCGGCTGAAGGACGGCGCACCTCTGCCGTCCGGCTACTCATGCAACGGTTCGGCCGGCAATCCACCTCTGCGGTGGTCGCGGGTGCCGGACAGGACCAAGTCCGTCGCGATCGTGGCGGACAACAACGCACGCACCGGTGGAGAGGTGAACTGGGTCGTGTTCGACATCGACCCGCGCACCAACGAGTTGGCCGAGGGCAGCGTCCCGGTGGGAGCCGTGGAAGGAAGCACGACAGGTGGCAAGGTGGGCTATACCCCTCCATGCCACGCCCAGGAGAACTATCGTTTCACTGTCTACGCGCTCGACAGCAAGGTCGACCTCAGAAAGGGTGCCTCCCTCGACGAGACCTTGAAGAGCATCGCGGACAAGACGATCGCCTGGGGACGGCTCACCGCGGCACACATCGAGTGACAGGCCAGACACCGGAGGTAGTAGTGGTTACCGATTCTTCACTTAGGGTGTGACAACGCTCATAGTGGTCCGACACAATCAGATCCAATGTCCGAGCGCAGGTGATGCAAGGGGGCAGGTCGCGTCGATGGCCGCGCGACCTCACCGGCGCCGCTGGAAGGCCATGGCCTTGAGGGTGGTGCAATGATCGCGGTCGTAGTGAGTTTGGTCGCCGTCGTGCTCCTCGTGCTCGTCGTCGTGGCACTGGGAATGCGGTCGATGAACCGCAGGGAGAGCGCGCTCCCCGCAGAGCGCCTGCGTGAAATGGCGGAGAAGGAGGCGCAGACGCCCGCCACGTCCATCGACGACTTCGCGACACGCGAACCGAAGATGAACCACTTCTCGCCTGACCTCACCCCGTTCGACGAGCCCAAGCCGCCGCGCCAGCCGCGCCCGGCGAGCTCGCGCGGCAAGAGAGGCATGAACGAGTTCGGCCAGGCCGACGACTACGACGACGACTACTGGACACGGCTCCAGGCTGACGAGGGTGGTTTCGGAGGGTCCTTGGCAGCTCGGATGGGTGCCAGCCGTCCCGTCGAAGGCGATGATCCGTCGCGAGCGGACGCCAACGCGGCCACCATGCAGGTGCCGCTACCGAGCAGATCCCCCTCTCCCCGGGTGGACGCGGACGCGGTGACCACGCAGGCACCGCTGCCGAGCAGGACACCGGCGCCCCGGCCCGCACCGGCACCGGCACCGGCACCGGCCCCCGTGTCGGCCTCGGCCTCCCTGCCGTCGGGCCTCGACGGCCTTGTCGGACCGGTGCAGCCGAATCCGGCCCCCACCAGCGCCGCACTCGCCGAGCAGAGGACGGTCACCTTCGCGGCTCCCACGCCCGGCGCCTTCGGCGAGAGCCGTACGCCGCGCTCGAGTTCCCGCAGAAGCAGCCGTAACTCCGGTCCGGGTAACGGCTCCCCCTCCCGTCCCGACCCGCTGAACGACCCGCTGGGCGGCTCCTATCCCCGTAGCACGGGCTCGGCGGCCTCCAGCGGTTCCATGCCGGCGCTCGGCGGTTCCGCCGGCTCGGATCACGGCACCGGCCCGCTCGCCCCGATGCCTCCGATGGGCCCCACGACCAGTGGCGGCTTCCCCGCGCCGGGCCCGGATCTGCTGGGGGCGCCCTACGGCGCCACCCCGGAACCGCCCGTCTCCGACAACCCCTGGGCCCAGGCCACCGCTCCGGGCTCCGGAGGCTGGCCGGCCACGAACGCCGCCGACATACTCGACGACCCCGCGCCGTCCTACAACTCGTACCAGACGCCGGTGTACGACGCTCCGCCCGCGGCTTCCTACGAGGTGAGGCCCGGCTGGGCCACCATCGACGACGACACGCTCACCGGACCGACTTCGGCGATCTCCACACCGACCGGCCCCTCCCGCAGCGTCTCCTCCCATGAGGACCGTGCGGCCGAGGCGCGGCCGGGCGGGAGATACGGCTACGACCCCCAGCAGCGCTCCACCCCGGCGACGTCCGGTGCCTGGCCGGAACCCACCTCCGGAAGCGGTGACGGCGCGAACACGAGCTGGCCCAGCTACGGCGACCTCTACGGCACCACTCCCGCCGTCACTCCCGACGGACAGGGCCACGGCGACTCCCGCGGCAACCACCACCGGGCGCAGGAGCCTGACTATCCCGACTATTACCGCTGATTCCCCCTCCCTCGGTAAAGGCCGCCGGTAACCGCCCAGGCGGAGGGAGGGGACATCATAGAGTCTGCCCATGGAGGCAGACACGAAGAGTGACACCGCCCGCACCGAGAGTCGCTTCATGTCCGTGGTGCGGCACGATCTACCCGCCTCTCTGGTGGTCTTCCTGATAGCGGTCCCTCTCTCCCTCGGCATAGCGGTGGCCTCGGGAGCACCCCTCGCGGCCGGTCTCATCGCCGCCGTGGTGGGGGGTGTGGTGGCGGGCTTCCTGGGCGGCTCTGCCGTCCAGGTGAGCGGCCCCGCCGCAGGGCTCTCCCTGGTGGTCGCCGATCTGGTCCTGACATACGGCTGGCGCGCCACCTGCATGATCACTCTGCTGGCGGGTGTCCTGCAGCTCCTCCTGGGGCTGTTCCGGGTCGCCCGCGCGGCGCTGGCGGTCTCTCCGGCCGTGGTGCACGGCATGCTCGCCGGAGTCGGCGCGGTGATCGCGCTCTCCCAGTTGCACATCGTGCTGGGCGGCAGCCCGCAACGCTCCGCCATCGAGAACCTGGTCGAACTGCCTCAGCAGATCATCCACAACCACAACCACGCGGTCTTCGTCGGCCTGCTCACCATCGCGGTCCTGGTCGGCTCGGCCCGGCTGCCACAGCGGCTGCGGATCGTCCCGGCGCCGCTGGCGGCCCTGCTGGTCGCGTCGGTGACCGCCGGGGTGTTCGGCTGGGATGTCACCCGGGTCGACCTCTCCCAGAGCCTGAGCGAGTGGTCCACGCCGGTCTGGCCGCGAGGTGACTGGCACGCGGTCCTCGGAGCGGCGATGCTGGTCGCCCTGCTGGCCGGGGTGGAGTCGCTCCTGTGCTCGGTGGCCACCGACAAGCTGCACAACGGCAAGCGGGCCGACCTGGACAGGGAACTCACCGCCCAGGGCCTGGCCAACATGGTGACCGGCGCGCTGGGCGGCCTGCCCGTCGCGGGGGTCGTCGTACGCAGCGCGGCCAACGCCCGCGCGGGTGCGCGGAGCCACTGGTCGGCGATCCTGCACGGCGGGTGGATTCTGGTGCTCACGGTCTGTCTGGGATGGACGATCAGACTCATCCCCATGGAGGCGCTCGCCGCGCTGCTGGTCTTCATCGGCGTCCAGATGATCAACATGGGGCACCTGCGCAACCTGCGCGGCCACGGCGAGGTGCGGGTCTACGTCATCACCATGGCCGGAGTCGTGCTGCTCGGTCTCGCCGAAGGAGTGCTGTTCGGCCTGGGCCTCGCCGCGCTGTCCGCGCTGCGCCGCCTCACCTGGATCACCGTACGGGCCAGGCCCGAACCCGACGGCCGATGGCATGTGCTGATCGGCGGCTCCCTGACCTTCCTCGGCGTGCCGAAGCTCACCTCGGAGCTGCAGGCCATCCCGTCCGGGGCGGGGGTCCAGCTGGACCTGAACATCGACTTCATGGACAACGCCGCCTTCGAGGCCGTCCATGCCTGGCGGCAGGAGCACGAGCGCGGCGGTGGCACGGTGGACATCGACGAGGTCCACGACGAGTGGTACGCCATGGCCGCCAGCGGCGCCCGGATGTTCCCTGCCAAGACGCCGCCGCGCGCGCCGGAGCGCTGGTGGCTGCCCTGGGCCCACCGGCGGAGACAGCCTGTCCCCGAGGGTCCCCGGCCCCTGACCCGGCACACGCCGGCGGCGGGCAGCCCCGCCGTACCGGACCTGCTCGCCGGGGCGCGGGAATTCCACCGTCGTACGGCGCCGCTGGTCCGTCCGTTCCTGCGTGCGATGGCACGCGGGCAGGAGCCCTCCCATCTCTTCATCACCTGCGCGGACTCCCGGGTCGTGCCGAGCCTGATCACGGCCAGCGGCCCGGGTGACCTGTTCACCGTCCGCAACATCGGCAACCTGGTGCCGCGCCGCGGCTCGGCGTCCCCGGACGACTCCGTGGCCGCGGCGATCGAGTACGCCACCGAGACGCTCAACATCCAGACCATCACGGTCTGCGGCCACTCCGGCTGTGGGGCCATGGCCGCGTTGCTGAGCGGTGGTGAGAAGGCGTCGTACATGCCGGCGCTCGATCGCTGGCTGCGCCATGGCAACCACAGCCTGGCCAGGTTCATCGCCGGCGAGAGCGACGGCGCCGACGACGGCCCGCTGGACCGCCTCTGCAGGGTCAACGTGATCCAGCAGCTGGAGAACCTGCGGACCTATCCCGAGGTCGACCGGCTCGTCCGCGAGGGGCACCTGCAACTGGTGGGCCTCTACTTCGACATCGGCACGGCCCGGGTCCATGTCCTGGAAAAACCGCCGGTCACCGCCAGTCCGCTCTGAGCGGACGGCTTGCGCCAAGGCCCACGCGGCGGGGCTGCGCTGCCGTCCCGTCGCCGAGACCGTCCGCGACACCTGGGCCTGGCTCCGCGACCTCCCGGCACAGGATCGTTCCTTCGGCAGGCACGGCATCGACCCCGAGAAGGAGGCCGCGATCCTCGCCGAGTGGGCATAGGGGAAGGCCGCGCTGTCAGGCGTGGCCGTCGAGGAGCCCGGCGTCGTGGACGAGCAGCGCGATCTGGACACGGTTGTTGAGGCCGAGCTTGGCCAGGATGGCGGAGACATGGGTCTTGACCGTGGGGACGCCGAGGTAGAGCACGGCGGCGATCTCGGCGTTGGACCTGGCCTGGCCGACCGCGAGGGCGACCTCGCGCTCGCGGTCGTTCAACAGGGCCAGGCGGTCCGTGGCGTGGCTGCGACGCCGGTCGTGGTCTCCGTCGGCGACCCGGGCGATGAGGCGCCGGGTCACCGACGGGGACAGGACCGGGTGGCCCCGGGCCACCTGGCGCACCGCGGTCACGATCTCCTCGGGTGGGGTGTCCTTGAGGAGGAATCCGGCGGCTCCGGCACGGAGGGCGCGCAGGACGTGCCCGTCGGCGTCGAAGGTGGTCAGAACGATGACCTCCGGTGCGCGGCCGCGGGCGCGCAGGCTCTCGGTGGCGGTCAGCCCGTCCATCATGGGCATCCTGATGTCCATCAGGATCACGTCGGGGGCGTGCCGGTCGACCAGGGCGAGCGCCTGGGCGCCGTCACCCGCCTGGGCGACCACCCGGATGTCGGAGGCGCCGCCCAGCATCATCGCCAGGCCGGCGCGGACCAGCGGGTCGTCGTCGACGATGAGCACGCCGATCGCCGGGGGCTCGGGGGTGCTCACGGTGCCCATGGTAGCCAGGCCGCCAGCCGCCAGCCGCCGTCGGCGGCGGGTCCGTGCTCCAGGTGCCCACCGGCCAGGTCGACACGTTCGGCCAGGCCCACCAGCCCCTGACCGGGCCGCCCGCCGGGCATGGGCGCCGCGGCGGGGGCGGTGTTGCCCACCTCCACGGTCAGTCCCCGGCCCGGTGCCCCCGCCAGGCGTATGCGCACCCCGGCTCCCGGGGCGTGCTTGCGGGCGTTGGTCAGGGCCTCCTGCACGATCCGGTAGGCGGTGCGGCCCACCCGGTCCGGGGCGGTCCCGACGACGTCCTCAGACAGGTCCACCCGCATCCCGGCCTGACCTGACTCGTCGGCGAGTTGCCGGACGTCGGCCAGGGTGGGCTGGGGCAGCTCGCCGACCGGGGCGCGGAGCACGCCGACGACCTCACGCAGGTCCTGCAGCGCCTGGTGAGCGCTCTCCCTGATCACCTTGGCCGCGCGGGCCACGTCTTCCGCGGGGGCGTCGGGGCGATATTCCAGCGCGCCGGCGTGCACGCTCAGCAGCGACAGCCGGTGGCCGAGCACGTCGTGAATCTCCCGGGCGATCGCCTCGCGGACGTGGTGCTGGGCCTGCTCGGCGCGGAGGAGGCTCTCGGTCTCGGCGCGGGCCGCGCGGTCACGCAACGAGAGCACGAGCTCGCGCCGGTGGTGGACGAACAGGCCCCAGCCGACCGCGGCGCCCTGGAGGGCGACACCGAACGCCAGCAGCAGAAGAGAGGACGTATCCGGCTCGGGACGCAGTACGACGTAGACGACGGCCGTGAGCAGGCTCAACACGAAGACGGCCGCCGTGGTCCGCGGGTGCCGGTGCACCGCGACCGTGAACAGCGCCGCCAGCATCGCACCGGCGACCAACTCGAAGAACGCCGACAGGGTGACCAGCACCACGGCGAGCTCGACCGGCCGGCGGCGGCGCAGCCACAGAGCGGCGCAGCTCAACGCTCCGGCGAGCTGGTCGAGGTTGAACAGCCACCTCGGTGACAGGAAGGGTGCCTGCAGGCGCTCGGCGGACACCAGGAGCCCGAAGGCGACCGCGAGCAGGAACAGGGCGATGTCCACGGCCCAGTCGCGGGGGCTCCGCCGGGGCGCGGAGGCGGTCACAGATCCATTCATCCTTCCCGGAGCGTACGGCGTCGGAGGAGGTATCGGCCGTTGCGCGCAGCGGCCGATACCAAAGTCTCGGCACACGGTACTTCCGTCGGCCATGACGGCCGGGAGCGGCTACACCGGTCGAGGTGGGAGATCCCGATGACCGATCCCCGGCCACGGCACCGATCCCTAGCGTCGAACCATGCGTAAAGCCATCCAGTCGCTGGGGGTCGTCATGGTCCTCGAGGGCGTCAGCGGGACCATCGACCACCTGGCCGTCCAGCCCTTCTTCGGGCTGTTCCTCAACTTCTTCAACCGCGTGATCGTCAGCCGCGTGGACTTCCTGGCCGACCACGCGCTCTACGCGAACCTGAGCCTGGCGGCCCTGGGGGTCGTCGTGGTCGTCGCCGCCGACCGGACCCAGCCGTCGTGACGTCCAGGATCGCCTCACCCGATCCGCAGCCCCAGGGGCACCGGCCCGCGTCCGCCCCGGCCGACCACCCCGGTGGCTCCGGGCGCACGGCCCGACCCGCCTCTCGTGGGGGGCGGGCGCTACGACGCATCGCACCCGCGGTCGGGCTGTTCTTCCTCGCCCCGCTCATCGCCGAGTATCTGCTCGGCAACATCCCCACATCCGAGATCGCGGGCGCGCTCCTCCTCGCGCCGATGTATGGCGGCGGGGCGGTCCTCATCCGCGAGGCGGCCCGCCGTACCGGGCGCGGCTGGCCCACTGTCATCCTGCTGGCCTCGGCATACGGTGTGCTCGAAGCGGGCCTGCTCGACCAGTCGCTGTTCAACCCGTCCTTCGAGGGCTACGACTTCCAGGGCGCCGCGCACATCCCGGTTCTGGGGATCAGCGCCCACTATGTTCTGACCTTCGTCGGCGGGCACGCGATCTGGAGCATCGGGGTCCCGATCGCCGTCGTCGAGACCCTGGTCCCCCGTCGGAGCACCACCCCCTGGCTGGGCGGGTCCGGCCTGGCCGTCACCTGCCTCCTTTTCGTCTCCGGCTCCGCCGTCATCTTCTACGGCATATCCGAAGACGAACGGTTTCTGGCGTCGGCGTCCCAGGTGATCGGCGCCGCTGCCGTGATCGCGATCCTGATCGGTACCGCGTTCGCCGTCGGGCGGCGTCCCCGGCCGAGGATCGACCGCCGGGCACCGGATCCGTGGCTGGTCGGCACGGTCGCCCTGGCCGTGTCGGGACTGTTCTTCGTCCGGCCCGAAAGCTGGCCGGGCACCGCCCTCGGCGTCGCGCTCATCGCCCTGATGACAACGGTGGTCGCCCGGTGGTCGCGGCGTGCGGGATGGGCCGCCTCCCACCGGCTCGCACTGGCCGGCGGCGCGCTGCTGACCTACGTCTGGGCCGGTTTCCTCCTGCTCTCCCTGGAGAACTCCGCGAGCACCGCCAACCTGATCGGCCAGGCGATTCTCGCTCTCGGCGCGGTCGTCCTCCTCGCCGTGGCCGCCCGAAGGACGAGACGGACATGGACGGCGGCGCCATGAGCCGGCCGATCCGACCGGCCTCATCAGCGACGGCATCCGTTTCGGGGACGAAAACCTCGTGGCCGAGCAGACGGATCGATCTTCCTCCGCCGAGGACGGTTGATCCGTCCCAGCCGGGGAAACGGAGGGTACAAAGAGAAGAGGCTCCGCCATGACCGATGCTCTGCGCCTGCCGGTGAGGTCCCAGGACACGACGCTGATCCTGCGGCCCGAAGGGGAGCTTGACGTGAACACGGCGGTGCAGTTGCAGGACTGGCTGGACGACTACCTCGACGGCGGCCCCCGCGCGACGACCCTGGTGGACCTGTCCGGCCTCACCTTCATCGACTCCCCCGGGTTGGCTGTGCTGCTGGCCATGCGCCGGCGACTGGCCGACGGCGACGCGGTCGTCGCCTACGCCGACCCGGCCCCGCAACCCGCGCGGCTGCTGCGCATCACGGGCCTGGCGGCCAACCTGCCGGTCTTCGACACGCTGGACGAGGCCCTGCGGTCGCTGGACGCCGGGTAGCGGTGGAGGACCGGCGATCCGTCCGGCCGGAGGTCAGGAGCGGGATCGCAGGGAGGCGACGGCGTCGGCGGCGGTGGGCTGCACCGCGAAGGCCTGGACGAGCCCGGTCACCCGGAAGATCCTGTTCAGCCGGGAGTTGAGGCCGGTCAGGACGACGCTGCCGCCGCGCTCCGACAGCAGCGTGCGAATGGCGAGGAAAATCCTGATACCGGTGGAATCGCAGAAGTCCAGAGCGGTCAGGTCCAGCACCAGGTCACGATGGTCCGGGGTGAGAACGGTGCGGATGTCGGCGCGCAACTGCTCGGCGTTGGTGAAATCGAGGTCCCCGGACAGGGCGACTACGGGCACGGACGCCACAGACTGCTGCGCCCCGTCCTCAAGGGTGAATCGGACGACGGCGGTCACCGGGATATCCCTCCAATCGGAGCGGACAGGGCGTCGATGACGGGAAGCCGGTGCCGGTCGCCATGGCGGCCGGCGAGGCGTTCACATCGCTCACCCGCTTGCTCACATCCTTCACGGAGCACTCAACGGGTCGCCCCGCAGGCGAGATCACTGCAGGGACGGCCACGCACATCCTACCTGTCGCCCCGAACGCCTCTCCAGCCGTCACGCCGACGGCTCCTCTCTTCCGGCCGGTCCCACCCGCTCCCGATGCCGATGCCGTATCCGGGTCCGGGACCGGGTCCGGCCACATGCGTCACGCGGCGACCGGGACGAGGTCTCGTCGGCTGGTCAGGCCGATGTGCTCACCGTAAGCCTCACCTCACGTATGAAGAGATCTCCGGCACTGATAGGAAGGTGTACGGCCTGCGCTGAAACCCGCGGACGTGAGGAGCCTGTCATGCTGTTCGAGGCCGGGCGTGGCCCGGCATTCACCCTCTCATGCGACGTGCACGAGAGGGCGACCATCATCCGTGTCGGCGGAGAGCTCGGGTTCACCTCGGCTCCGCTCCTCCGGGAGCAGCTGGACCGTTTCCGGGGGCCCGGTACGGCCTTCCTCATCGTGGATCTGACGGATGTCACCTTCTGCGATTCGGTCGGGCTGAGCGAGCTGGTCTCCGCCCTGCAGCACAGTGAGGCCGTGGGCACCCGGTTCGCGCTCAGCGGCGTTCACGGCTACCTGGCGCGCGTGCTGACCATCACCGGTCTCCGCAAGACCTTCGAGATCCATCCCGGCCCCGAGGACGCGCTGCGCCAGGCGTCGGCGGCCCGGCCTGACGGCGGGCGTGCCGGCTCGCCGGAGCCGGACGACGCCCCGCCTCCGCCCGCGCCCGCGTCATGACCGGTCCTCGCCAGGCACCCGCACCGGAGGGTGGTGTGGTCTCAAGTCGCCTGCAAGCCCGCTGTCCTATCTCTTGAGACGTACGGAAGTCCCATCCCCAGTCTCAGGAGAGAAGATCATGCGTGGTGCCCTGCGCTTTTCCCTCGGATTCACCACCGCCGTTCTGGCGCTCGGCCTGCCGTCCACCGCGACGGCGGGGACGGGCACATCGGCGGCATCCGCCGCAGCGATCTGAGACGGGAACGCCTTCTCCCGGCACTCCGGCCCCCCGGTCGTTACCGTCTCGTGAGCGGTCTCCTCGGCGGCTCCGTCAACGGCACCGACGATCGATTCGAGGATCTGGCTCGCTCGGTGCCTGTTCGCGCGGTGAGGGGCGCGCTTGTTGCGTCGGATGCTCTTTCTCGAACTCTTGTCGTTCTCACCGTAGGCATTGCGGCGATCCTTGGCGTAACTCAGCCGCTTAGCTTGCCTTTTAACCTCTGGCCTGCTGCATTGCGGCTCTGGCTGTCTCCATGCGGGATCCGGTTTCCCCTGTCGGAGGCAGGGCTGCCATAGTCGTTAGGTGGATCATCGTTCCCGCCCCTGGGTTCAGCGACGGTTGCGGTCGCTGGTTTGGCTGGAGTTGCTCAATATCCCACTGCAGGCGGTGGTCTGGTTCGGCGTGGTGGGGTTTCCGGTGACAGCGGGAAACAGCGTGGGTTTCGCGTTGTTCGCGCTTCTCTTGCTGGAGGGAGCCGGGTATTGGTTTGCCAAACTCCGCCAGATCGCCACGCGAAACAGGTCCCTCCCAGGAGCTGGAGCCTTCGTGGTCGCCCGCAGGGGTAACGTTGCCGTGCTGGTCGCTGGATTGCTGTTCATCGTCTGGGCGGTGGTGATCGATCCGGGGGCGGGAAGCTGGCCCGGTCTGGGGTTCGGGCTGTTTGCGGTGCTGGAGCATGTGAATTACTTCCATGTCCAGCTCATGTACGACACCGCTGAGGATCTCCGCTACCTGCGCTCGCGTGGCTTGCGCCGCGCCCATCTGGCCCGCGATCTCGCAGTCCAAGGAAGAGTGCGTCGCCTATCGCGCCCGTGATGACGAACGGTGGCCCTCGAGACCAACGCGGCTCCGCCGTTGGCCGGTTTGTTGAGGCGAGTGGAGGTTTGGTCGTTCGCGGGACATGGAGACGGCCTTGGCGTGATCATGTGCGTTGCTGAAGACGCTGACGATCACTACCAAGGCCGTGAGGATGAGTGTGCTGAACGAGGCTGCCCGTGTCGAGTCCCTGACTGTGTTGTCCCGGTTCCGGACCGGCTTCTATGACTGCCTGAGCGCGCGGGCTGATGCACTGTTCGAGCTAGCGGAGGCGTTGCTGTGTACCGACGGACCGGTCAAGACGCTGGTGGATCTGGCGTTGGCGCCCGAGCACCGGCGCGGTCATGGCGCGTTGTACGACGGGTTGAACAGCGGCCGGATCGAGGTGGCCCGGTTGCGCCGGTCGCTGTCGGCCCTGCCGCTGCCGCGGGCCGCCGACGGGCGGATCGTGCTGGCGGTCGATGTCAGCCCGTGGCTGCGCTCGGACGCCCCCACCAGCGCCGAGCGATTGTTTTGTCACGTCTACGGGCGGGCCAAGAGCGCCTCGCAGTTCATCCCCGGCTGGCCGTACTCGTTCGTCGCGGCGCTGGAAAGCGGCCGCACCTCCTGGACCGCGATGCTGGACGCGATCCGCTCGGGCCCCGAAGACGACGCCACCGCGGTCACCGCCACCCAGCTACGCGAGGTGGTCCAGCGACTGCTGGACGCCGGCCAATGGCGCCCGGGCGAGGCGGACATCCTGATCGTGGCCGACGCCGGCTACGACGTGACCCGGCTGGCTTTCCTCCTGGAAGATCTGCCTGTTGAGCTGCTGGGACGGATCCGCTCCGACCGGGTCTTGCAGCTCCCGGCACCTCCACGTCTGCCCGGAACCAATGGCCGCCCGGCCAAGCACGGCGGCCCGTTCGCGCTCGGCGACGCCACCACCTGGCCCTCGCCGCATATCGTCACGACCACCGAGACCACCCGCTACGGCACTGCCACCGCCACGTGCTGGGATCGGCTGCATCCCCGGCTCACCCACCGCGCGGCCTGGCTGGATCACCAGGGCGAACTGCCGATTCTGGAAGGATCACTGATCCGGCTGCAGGTTGAGCGCCTGCCCGGCAACAACGAGCCCAAGCCGGTGTGGCTGTGGTCCTCGCACACCGGCCTGACCGCAGACCAGGTCGACCGGCTCTGGCAGGCGTTCCTGCGCAGGTTCGATCTTGAGCATACCTTTTGGCTGTTCAAGCAGACTCTGGGCTGGACCACGCCCAAGATACGGGCTCCTGAAGCCGCCGACCGGTGGACCTGGCTGATCACCGTCGCGCACACCCAACTCCGTCTGGCCCGCCACCTGGCCGAGGACCTACGCCGCCCGTGGGAACGGCCCGCCGCCCCGGGCCGTCTCACTCACCCCTGCCCGGGTGCGGCGCGGCTTCCGGAACATCCGCGAGAAGACCACCTGCCCCGCCGGTGCACCCAAACCCGGAAAGCCCGGCCCCGGACGACCACCCGGCTCCACGAACCGCCGACCGGCACCCCACTACGACGTCGGCAAAACCATCAAGCGAGAAACCACCCTCGCTGCCCGGCTCGGACAGACAGGTTAAAGATCAACTTAGAGGGCGTTTGAGAAGGTCAGCTTGAGGGGTGGAGTTGCGCCACTTCAAGGAGTCGCATCAGCTCACGGAGCCGGTTGGCAGACTGCGGACATGTTCGGGGAGCGCGGCATGTCACGTATGCGGCCACCGTGGCCGCAGCGTCGATCATTGGGAGGCTGAGGCCTCCTTGACCGCGGCGGACAGCCAGACGGTCAGCGCGGTGAGGGTCACGACGGCGATGACGATCAGTGCGGGAAAGTACCAATCTGGGAAAAGAAGCCCGAGATCGACATCGCCAGAGGGGTATAGCACGATCGCGTAAGTGCCCAATACGGCCAGGGCGAGAGTGAACAGGTAGACCATGCTGGCGGCCGTGCACAGCACGAGGCCGCTGACGGTGGATCGACGATTCAGCCAGCCACCCAGCGCGGCGAGTACGGCCGCCTCGACGGCGAGGATGAGAGTGATGCCGAGCGTCACCTTCCGCGCCCACGCGATCTCGTTGTCCAGCCGGCTTGGCAGCAAGTCGTTCCAGGGCTCGTGCCAGGAGTTGAGCCCCGTTTGGGCGGCCAACTGGAGCGCGATCAGGGTCACTCCGGCGTACAGCAACGGCGCTGCCAGAGTGCACAGCAGAGCGGGCGAGCGTTTCAGGTGTCGCAGGTCCATGATCGATTAGACGGCTGACTCAAACTGAGCGTTCCGCGACGGATCACCTCTAGGTGCTTGAGATGGTGATCATCTCTGTCAGTTGCAGATGCAACGGGCCTGGCGTTGGGCGGGTCCGCCGCGAGTAAGGCGACGGGCAATACCGGCGATGGCGGCCCAGCGGATGATCGCCGCAGACACCGCGGGATCGCGTTCGTAGTCGCGAGCCAGACGGCGGCAGGCGGTCAGCCAGGCCAACGTCCGCTCGACCACCCACCTGCGTGAGATGACGTTGAACCCACGCTGGGCAGCGGGCTTGCGCACGATCTCCAGGGTGGTGCGCAGCGTGTCATGAGTCCAGTCCACCAGCCGTCCGGCGAAGCCTTGGTCGGCGAAGACATGCCGGATCGGGGTGGTCAGGTACGTCGACAGCAAGGTGGTCTTGGCGCCGTCACGGTCTTGCCAGCTTGCGGCCATCACTGCGACCGTGACCAGCAGGCCGCTGGTGTCGGTGACGATGAACCGCTTGCGGCCGTTGACCTTCTTGTTCGCGTCGTAGCCGCGGCTGTCGCGGCCGACTGTGTCGGCGCCCTTGACGCTTTGCGAGTCGATGATCCCCGCCGACGGCTCATCGGCGCGGCCGGCCTGCCGGCGGGCCGACATGCGCAATTCGGTCAGCAGCATCTCGGTGACGCCGGCTTCTTCCCACTGCTGGAAGTACCAGTACACGGTCTGCCATGGCGGCAAGTCGGTGGGCAGGTACCACCATGGACAGCCGGAGCGCACCACGTACAGGATCGCGTTGACGATCTCCCTGCGCGGATGCTTCTCCGGACGTCCGCCGGTGTTTGGCTCGGGCAGTAAGGGCTCGATCAGCTCCCACTGCGCGTCGGTCAGGAGGGCGTCGCGCAGGAGCGACCAGGCGTCGCCCCGGGCAGGTTCGGCGATGGCGGCGCGCACCGCGATGTCGAAGTCCGCCTCGCCGAACCGGATCCGGAACCCGGGCACGCTCGCCCGCGCCCGGTAGTCGGCGATCAGCCGCTGGACCGATTCGGACCCGCGCTCCGTCAGACCGTCGAGTGTGGAGCTGATTGACCAGTGATCGGTGCGCTCGTGTTTGGCGAACAGGATGGGCAGGACCTCGGCCGTCAGGAAGGGGGCGTCAAGGCGCAAGGTGAGCTTGCTGCCGCGCCCCAGCATGCGCCCAATCTCCCCGTCCGCGTCGCTGGAGCCCAGCATGGCCTGCATCTGGAACAGCAAGACTTTGGCGCGGTCACGGCCGAAGCGCGCGGCCTCCTCCAACACCGCCAGCGGGCCGTCGACCTCGCCTGCCAGGCTCGCCAGGCGGGCTTGCTCGATCTTCGCGTCCCATTCGCGCTGGGTCTCGCACTGTGGGCGGTCCAAAGCGTGGAAGTCGGCATAGAAGTCGTACATCAGCTCATAGAAGGAGCCGTGCCGCTGCGGGCCCATGGCCGTCCAGGTGAACAGCTCGTACGCCGCCCGTTCACCGTGCTCGTCCACGTCTTTCGGGTCGAGGAACACCACGCCCGCGTCCGCCTCCAGCGAGATCTGCAGCGATCACCCGAGGAGGACGGCGACATCCTCCTCGTCATCCTCGTCATCGATGTCATAGCAGTCCTCGGCCCACGGCGAGTCCAGATCGCGCAGCCACCCGATGTCACCGGTGCCGCAGAGCCGGTGGACGAACCTACCCGCGTCTCGCCAGCCGTCGGTCGTCAGGAGGAACTCCCGGAAGGACCGCGGCAACACGCACCCCAGCCGCGCCTCCGCCGCGGCCACCTGCTCAGCGGAGGCGGGCGGGAAGCCCAGCCAGCCATCGCTGACCGGCTCCTCGAACGCCGAGTGTGGCTCCACGTCGTAAACGGCGAGCCACTCCCCGCTCCAGCGCCTCAGGAACGGTTTCCAGGCGGCACGGTCCACGCGGCACTCCTCCATGTCGGTGATGTCACGCTCATCCCAGCAGAGGCCCCCGACAGAGCGGGCCGATATGGCCGTCATGAACCGGTAAGTTCCTGGGGGTGTCACGCAGCCCCTGGCGCTGGTGGGCTGCGGCCCTCCTTGCCGCCTCCTCCGGCCTCGCCGTCAACTGGTTCCTCCCGGACGGGTTGATCGTCTCCGGTGGGGATCCGCGCTGCCTGGGTCCCGCGGTGACCGACCAGGTTCCGGTGCATGTGGTGTACGGCTGGCTCCCGGTGGTCTGGTACGGCGGGGTGCCCGCCGTCGTCCTGGGCCTGCTGGCCACCTGGATCGGGCTGCGACACGGCCACCCTCGGCTGGGACGGGCAATCGTGCGGGTCCTGGTGGTGATGCCGCTGGTCGCGTACGGGGTGTGGCCGCTCGGGTTCACGGTGGACATGCTCATCGGCGGTGACTGCGTCGACGCCTGGGGCGGCGTGCGGGGCCTGCTCTTCTTCCTCGGCCCGGAGCTTCCTCCGTTGCTGGCGGCCGCCTGCATGCTCGCCGCGACGAGGACGGCCCGGCCCGGGGGGTCGCTGCGCCGGGCCGTGGTGGCGCTGGTCCCGCTGATGCTTCTGGCGTTCCTCCCGGTCACCGATCACGCACCCGGGGCCGTGTCCGACTGCCCCGCTGACGCGAGCGACTTCGTCTGCCTGGTGCGGCAGAGCGGCGACGGACCCTACAAACGGCTGCCCGACCGGGAGTTGCTGGCCTTCGGGCGGCAACTGTGCGAGGCGTACGTCAGGAAGGATCCGGCGGAGATCGCCCGTATCCAGCAGCGGGACGGCGTCCACGTCCTGTCGATGGCAGGCACCCTGGCCGGGATCTGCCCCCGGGCGGCGGCGGACCTGCGGGCACAGCGCGAGCAGCAGAGCCGGGAAATGGACGAGTGGGAGGCGCAGGAACAGCGCAAGTGCGACGAGGCGCCCCGGCACCGGCCCAGGCTCCGACCGGTCAAGGTGTTCCGCGAGCGGACCTGGACCGACTACGGCGTGCTGGAAGGCTACGGCGACGCCACCGTCGCCAATGACGTCGACCCCGGCGCGTTCGGCTCCGACCTGCTGGATGCCGCGCAGCGGGACGGGCTGGTGGCCGTGTCCCAGGGGGCGGTCAACGTGCTGGTCGACTCCGACATGGACGTCTGCCTGACCGGTGAGCTCTACCGCCGCCGCCCGCCGGTGGAGACCAGGGGCTGGGACCGGGTGGTCGAGTTCGGCCTGGGCACCTCCTCCGGCCGGATCGAACTCGCCGACCAGAGCGGCGGCGACCCCCTGCCCAACCTCGCCGGCCTGGGCAAGGGCCATTATCGGATCCGCCTGCACTACCGCGTCTCCGAACGCGACGACTCCCAGCATCTGCTGATCATGTCGTTCCCCGGAAGGAGTGATCGCACCGTGAACCTGAAGCGCTGACCACACCTCCGGGCGTCCTTTCACTCCAGAACGCGCTCCAGCCCGGCGTGCGGTTCAGGTTCTGGATCGACCGGTGGACAGGACGGGTTGCACAGCACGTCGACCCGGACATCGGTGACCGGCGCGGTGATCTGCTCGACGACGTCGGCCGGGATCGTGCCGTCCATGACAACGAGCCGCTGAATCAAGACCTCCGTCTCGGCGAGGGCGAGTCCCCTGGTGCGGCACGTGCCGCACGTGGCCTCGTCCCTGACGATCGGGAAGGCGTTGAGGATGTGGGCGGCATCGTCGCGGGAGTGCCGTAGGGCGAGGGCGGACGAGTCGGCCTGTGGGCCGGGTTCTCATTCCGCATGCCTATGACCTGCGGCGGAATCAGGGGTATCGCCTCTGAGCTACCAGAACGCTGCCGTCAATTGACAGCGTTCGCCGCTGTCTTCCAACGCCATGTGCCCCCGATGTGCCCCCTACGCTTCCGCGTCATCCTCAAGGACCGTCATCCACGCCGGCGCTTCCACGGCGCGAACGCCTTCCCCGGACAAGCGAACGCGACCCGTTCCGAAGCCACCGGATTCCGAAACCGATCAGCCACATCTGGACGGCCAGCAACGGAACCGCCGACAGCATCCCCGTAGTGAAAGCCTCCTCCATCGCGGGCGAGCCACCACAGTCCAGGACACCGCCCCGTTCGTACTGCCCACACTGGACTCCGCGGATGACGCTCATCACGACGAGCCAATCCGCGAACGCGAGCACCGGCAGCGACATCACCGCGACGAAAGCGGCACAGCCCGCCCTGCCCTCCCCCGCCGTGCCCGTTCTGACCGGGACCGACTCAAACCGCCGGCCCATGTCCTGCTCCCGCCTCATGTGAACGAAGCCAAGCATGGATATGTGATAGATCCGAGGAGAGGATGTGAAGGTTCTGCACATCAGGCCCATGCGGCCCGCTTCGATACGGAGCGATCCTGACGCCAACTTGGTCCCCGCCGAGAACCGGCATGTGCCGGCATGTCGGCGTTCAGCACGGTGACCACTGCCTGCGTCAGCGGACGAACTCGCCCACCTGCCAGCGGTCGTCACCGGCCTCCCGCCACAGACAGGCGGTCACGACCGGCATGCCGTCCTCGTCGCAGAACGCGGGCTCTTCCACACAGTGACGAAAGACTTCGGGGACCGAGTCGAGCACCCCTGGCCGCGGCCCGTCGTTCCCGTACGGACTCATCAGCGCCTCGTGATCAAAACCGCGGATGTATGCGCCCCCGCTGAGAAGACGATGGAGCGTTCGTCTCCGGGGCCGTTACGCATCGAGGCCATCTCCTCCACCGGACCCCGGCCTGCATCGAAGGAGCGATAACGGCTCTCCCAGTCCGGGCTCAGGATGGCCTCCAAAATCGTGTGCCCTCGTTACGCCCTGCCCTCGTAGATCTGGGTGATCTTGGATGTCCGATCCGGTCACCTGCGAAAACAGCTCGATCATGGGGATGAGCAGCGGTTACGCTTGCGGGCGTCTCGCGTCACTTCTCGCTGCTTTTGGTACTCCCACGGAACAGCGACGGAACAGAGCAGAAGCTTGGAGGCGCCCGTGGCGATGCCCAGGAAGGGCTCACGGCCCATCAGCGTCGACGGCACCGCCTTCCGCTGGCGGATCCGGCACAGGCCCACCTACTGCCAGGGCAATGGCTGGAGTCCCCTCACCGTCACCGTTGAACGGACCGAGGAGCCGGGACGTGTTCTCGTGGTGTCACTTCCCTGCGCCCGGCCGGACAACCGGCTCGGAGAACGGACGATCGCGGTCCGCCCCGCCCTCGTCGCCGGATGCATCCGGCGAGCCATCGAACAGGGATGGAACCCCGGGCAACCGGGCGCGGCATTCACCCTCACCGTCACCGAGGACGAACTGGCCGTGCTCCTGGGCCAACCGCCTCAGTACCTGATCCCCTTCCTCTGGGGCATGATCCCCGAAGGCGGAGGCATCGAGGACCTCCCTCGATGCACCCAAATCTGGATCCGGGACAAACAGCACACCAGCCAGGCACCTTCTAATCCGTAGGGAAGGGCAGGCCCCTTGTCGATGGCCGGCCTGCCTGCTCAGACGGTAGATGCGGATTGGTGGAGTGTGACCATGTGAGGGGGTGTTGCTGTACGGCGCTCGTCGTGAGCCGCGGAGTGGCTAGCCGGGCGATCACTTCACGTTCACCTTTATTCGCGCGGGCTTTGATGCACGGCGCGCCCAAGATCGGCGACTTGGAACAAATCCTCAGGATTCACGCACTGTCGGCCCAACCTTTGGTCTCCTCACCGGCGTCGGTAACGGTTGAGAGGAGTCATGTTGGACCGCAACGACAGCTTCCGTGAGTTCGTCGCGGCGCATCAGCAGTCGCTGATGCGCACGGCATACCTACTCACGGGAGACGCCCACCTCGCCGAAGACCTGCTGCAGAGTGTCCTGCTCAAGTTGCTCGGACGCTGGCCCAAGCTCTCACATATCGACAGCCCGGAGGCGTACGCGCGCAAGGCTCTGCTGAACCAGCACATCTCGTGGCGGCGGCGCCGGGCCAGCACCGAGCTGCCGAGCAGCGCGCCGCCGGAACTGTCCTACTCGAGCGAGAACTCCACGGTCGTACGGCTCGCCGTGCGTCAGGCACTTATGCGGTTGTCTCCGCGGCAGCGAGCGGTGATCGTGCTCCGTTTCTACGAGGACCGCACGGAACGCGAAACCGCCGAGTTGCTCAACTGCTCGATCGGCACCGTGAAGAGCCATGCCCACCACGCGCTGGCCCGCTTACGCGATCTAGCGCCCGACCTGGCGCCGAGGTTCGCTGAATTGAACGACATCCAGGAGGCACGCCGATGACCTGGCTACGGGGAGTGCTGAACGACCTGGCTGAGGATTCGCCTCAGGTAGACCTGGCCGAACGGACCATCAACATCTACAAGCGCAGGCGCCAGAGTGTCATCTCACTCGTCGCGGCCGCGCTGGTGGTCGTCACCGCGCTCGGCGTGACAGCCGTTGTACGGCTGCTGCCCACCCAGCCGGGCGTTGCAACCACCCCAGATATGGTCACCGATCTCCCCGCGCGTGGGGTCGGCCCACTGAGCCACGCCTACAAGACGTTCTGCCAGCCGGAGCACGGCAAGGTCCCGCCGGACTGCAGGGACGGCGGCTGGAGGGTGGTCACCCAGACCGGCAGGACCTACCACGTGCCGCAGGCGCTTACCAGCCTCAGCGCCTACCGGGGAGTAGGACTGCGGGACAGTCCGCTGGCGATCAGCCAGGACGGTCGCAAGATCGCCTACTACAGTGCCACGGAGAGCACTTTCGTGGTCCGCGACCTGGCCTCGGGTGAGCAACTGACGGCCCCGACCAAGGTCCCGCAGGCGTGGCTCGGCAGCATTTCCCACCTGCTGCTGTCCGGGGACGGCCGCTTCCTGGCCTTCACCAAGAACCCGGCGTTGAAAGACCCGGCCATGCTCATCGACATGCGCGAGCGCATGGTCCGCCCCCTGCCGAACGACTGGAACCCCATCGGCCTCTCAGACGACGGCAACACAATCACGCTCGCGCAGTACGCGCCCAAATCACGGCTGCAGACGATATCGAGGCTGTGGGCGACCTCCACGGCGGGCAACGCCACGGCCGTCGAACTGCCGCAGAACTACCACTTAAGCCCACTCGCCTCCGACGGAAAGACCGTCATGGCGATCGAGAATCGCAGCACGCTCTCCGAGCCCTGCCGTAAAGGCGACCTCGTACGCCTCGATGCGCGGACGGGCAAGGCGCTCCAGAGGATGACTGTGAGCGGACTGCCTGCGGATGCCAACGGGATCTCGTTGCGTACGTGGCGCAACGCCACCGAGGTGACAGCTCTGACCATGTCCATCCGATGCGGGCCGGCCCCCAAGAACGATCCAGGCCCATCCGAGGAACGGCGCTTCGATCCACCCTACGAGACCATGACCGCCTACGCGGTGAACACCAAAACGGGCAAGGCTCGAAAGATCGCCACCTACACCGCGCAAAGCTACTTCGACATCGTCCTCCCCGGCCCCACAGGGGCACTTTGACTCAGGTCGTTCGTGGGGCGGTAGTCACCCTCGGCGGCACCGCCGTCCCCCGGGACCATGCCGAACCCTTCCCAAGGCGGCATCCGCAGGAAGTGTGCTGCGGGTGCCGCCGGATTCCCGGGAGCCGACGCCCTCTCGCATCTGTTCTCCAAGCCGGCCGAGAAGGCGGGGCTCGGGCACTGGCAACCGTACGAGCTGCGGCACTCCCGAGCCCTCGCTCATGCTCGCGCAGGTGACTCCGTTGCACGTCGTCTCCGATGTCGTCGGGCACGCCAGCATCGCGATCATCAAGGACGTCTACGGGCACCTCATGGAGGGCGCCAACCGCCGTCACGCTCAAGATTCCGGACGCTGTCTCGCCACCCTCGGCATCACGTAATCAAACCGGACAAAACGCGAGAACGCCGGAGCCTTGCGGCGACGTCAGCATCGGCGGCGCAGGCGATGGGGAACGCCGCGCCGTCACCGGTGCCCTCTCCGACGAATTCGCTGCGCCGATGGCCAAACTCCAAGCAGCCCACCTAGCTGCGACATTTCGTCACGTATCTACCTCTTCCAGATTCTCTGTCAGGTTATGTCCCTGACTATCCAGAAGCTGCTAGGCACCCCAAAGGGCGCTTTCTATGCAAAACCCACACGCATCGCTGATACCGTTTCGCCGTCATGATCACTCAAGTCTCGTAGGGAGAAATACTCTTATGGCACTGACTGACAGCGGCGGTTCATCATCGAGAATCCTTCCCGGCCTTCTACCACGTACCACGGCGCTGACGATCGCATTCGGACTGGTGTTCGCGCAGGTTGCTCAACCGGCGACTGCCAGCACCGGCGCTCACAGCGCCCAAACCATCGCCTCGGTTGAGGGCGACGACACCGGACCAGCTACCGGGGTCGGCACCGACATCATCGACGAGTCGGACGTCAGCGCGGCGGCCGCCTCAAATTGCCAGTGCGTCGCGTTCGTGCAGCGGTACTACGGGCTGACCGGACAGATGAGGAACGCCACCGACATGGGTGCCGTCCTGAAGCAGAACAGGTTCCAGTATGTCGGGCACGGCATAGCACCCAGGAAAGGTGACGTAGCCGTGTGGAAGGACACCTACTACCCACGCTTTGGGCACATCGCCATCGTCGAGTCGGCGACCTGGGACTCGCCTGGTTGGATCGTCAAATTCCGCGGCGCTAACCAGGGCGGGTCACTCTTCACGCAGAAGAACTGCCGAAATGTCAGCATTAGGGCAAACATGGGCTACACTGCGGCCTACTACTACCGCCGCTAAGCGCGAGCGGTCCCCGCCAGGATGCGAGACCGGCTCGACCCACCTGGTGGGCATGACTCAGGGGCCCGGCGTTCTCGCGTTTTGTCCGGTTTGATTACGTGATGCCGAGGGTGGCGAGACAGCGTCCGGAATCTTGAGCGTGACGGCGGTTGGCCTTGGCGATGTTGGTCCGGCCGCAGAACTTCAAGATTCCGATGGCCAGATTCCGCAGGGCTGCCATGACCGCGGGTCCCGATCCGGTGCGGACCTGGCTGGCGTCCTCGCGGTAGGTGACGTCGCGGATATGGTGCAGGGCCTCGATCTGCCAGTGCGCGCGGATCCACGCGGCGAGGTCGGCGGGCCGGGCCTGATGCGGGGCCAGGCTGGTGACGGCGTAGACGGTGACGGTCTTCCACCGCCCGCCCGCGCGGGGCCTGGGAGCCACCCGTGTTAGCAAGCGTGTTAGCAGGTAGCGTCGATGATCTAGAAAGCGAGAAGGCCCGCTACCATGTTTTCCCTGGTCACGGGCCTTCCTTGTCTGGCGCGGCCGAGAGGACTCGAACCCCTAACCTTCTGATCCGTAGTCTCAGGCATAGGGTCCAGACAAGTTCACTGAGGTTCGTTTCTCCTGGTAGCGGCCTCTCGCGCATCGCGACGAACCCCAGTGAACTCGCGCTGGTTGCTACAGCCGTTGCTACAGCGGCGTTGTCGCCTACCTGTCCATACGAATGACGGCGTAGGTGCAACGTCTACGCGGTGGGTGGCGTCTCGTCATCCACCGCACGTGGCCTGAGTCGTGGGAGCCCTCAGCGTCAAGCAAGTCACTCGCGATGCGCACGGCCGCCTGGTCGAGCTGATGCGCTTCATCGCCAACCCGCTGCGGGTCCGGTTGCTGGAGGAAGGCCTACCGCTGACGCCGCCAGCGTAGAACTACGGATCACACGGGCTCTGCCCCGTGGTCCTGGGCAATGCGGTCGATGTGCGCGGCGAGCTCGAAATCCTTCTCCGTGAGCTGGTTGCCTGAATCGTGGGTCGTGATCGAGAACGTGATCCGCTGCCACCTGATGTCGATGTCCGGGTGATGCCCGACCTCGCGGGCCTTCGCCCCGACATACAAGGCCAGGTGCAGACACTCGTGGTAGGTGTGAGCGAACGTCCGGGCGATCGCGTCACCGCGCCGCTGCCAACCCGGAAGGTCAGCGAGACGGCGGGTCATCTCCTCGTCGGTCAACGGCTGAGGGGGCATCGAAGTCCTCTGAGTCAGGCAGTGATCGCCTTTAGCATCTCACTCACCTGCCGCCCATGGGAGGTTCGAGCCCACGGCCTCATCGCCGGACGGATCCCGAGCAGCGCGGTCTTCATCCGCGCCGAACCGGTCTCCCGGATCAACCGCACTACGTTGCCCGCAGTGGCCACGGCGCGCTCGGCTTCTCCGCTCGCGGCAAGCGCCGTCGCGAACCGGGCCTGAAACACACCGACGTCGCGCTGCGACTGCGACGGCTGCCGCTCCAGAGCGCTTTCCCACAGCGCGGCCGCCTCACCGTGCAGACCCAGCCGCCCGTAGCAGGTGGCGCGCTGAATACTGAGGTACTGCGGGGTCCGGCGGGCAGCATTGCCCCACGCGAAATCGTCGTCGATCGCGTCGGTCAGGTTCGCCGCTTCGTCCAAAGACCGCTCGCATTCGCGCCGGTTTCCCATGAGGGAGCGGCCATGCGCCTCCTGCTGCAGCGCCAAGATCTGGACCTTCGGGCACAGCTGACGGTGATCAGCGAGCACGGCCGAGGCGAGATCCACCACACCAGCGCCGTCCCCGGTGTCGGTCCGCAGCATCGCCTTGTTGACCAAGGCGTACCCGATGAGCTGCGGGTCGTGGGCGCGATGAGCCATGTCCAGCGTCTCCGCCCGCCAACCAGCGGACTGTCGAAGGTCGCCGGCGTCCTGGTAGAGCCAGCCGACCAACGCGGCATACGCGGTGCCGACGCGCAGCAACTCCCGGCGAAGCGCGTCCGAAGCTTGCCCGGCCAGCTCGCCGATGAGCCGATGCTGAGCGATCACCGTAGGGATCAAATGGTGCGGGCCAAGGTACATGTCGGCCATGTAATGACCATGAAGCTGGGTTGAGAAATAGCCGACCAATTCCGGCGCAACATGATGATTCGGCAAGGCAGGACTTTCATGAGGTGTGATCTCCCAAGGCGCGGAGAGGTCCCCGGGCCTTGTGTCGGAGCCAAGAAGCTCATCTTCGCTCAGGTCGAACACCCGACACAGCAAGGTGACGTAGAGCGAGCTCGGACGCCATGCCCCGCTCTCCCACTGACGGATCGAGCGACAGATGCTCTCAGTTGTCGCCAGCTGCACATCATGCCCCGCCGCCTCCCTCAGTCGCGCAGCCAGGCCCTTCTGAGACAGCAGGTGATCCCTGCGTCCCTGCCGTATCAGCGCCGCCCATGGGGTCGGTTCATCGAGCATCTGTGCACCTCGTCGACAGTCGGATGAGAGGGGGAGGAAGGAGGAAGGCCGCCCCACCTTCCTCAAGCATCCTCTTGCTTCCTCTCCCGGTAAGCGGTTCCGAAAGGTTCTTATTGTTTTGACGCATTAAACGGGCCCGTTAGGACGCGGTCAACGCCTAACGGGCCCTTAATCGGACATCGGAGGTCCGACCCGTGAACCACGCTAGTACAACTCCCTTATATGGGTCGATGGATTCTCCCCTTCTGAATTCCAGACAAATAGAACATAACGACGCCGAGGAGTGCAGCGACGCAAAAGCGGAAAAGCACGACAAGGCGTTGGCTGCCGTGCAGCGACTGCTGAAGGTCCGGGGAGCTCACTCTTACGTCGTTCACACGCACCACCTGAGCCTGTTCGGCGATGGCCGACCGTTCCCGCTGGGAAAGCGCCAGCGGTACACCCCCGAACTGGTCGTTCACAGCGACGTAGGATGGGTGATCGCCACGGTGGCCATAGGGCAGCGCTCCGGCTGCTACCTGGTGTCCATATCGCAAGGCCCCAACCTCGAGACAGTGCCCTCTGCGCATCCTGAAATGGTCGCGAACCTGGTCCTCACAGCACAGCCAGCAGCACAGCCAGGCGGTACGGCATGACGAGCACCGCCACGAGCACCGACATGACGGGCACCGTGGAGCCACGGCTCCGCGTCCCCTTCGTCATCGCTCACGCGGGCGAAAGCGCGCCGCAATCTCTGTCGTTCGTCAATAAGCCGTTCAGCGGCCTGCGGCTTGTCTACGACAACCCGCGCCGTGGCGATGAGGTTGGCAGAGTACTTCGCGCCCGAGTCCTGAACAACCGGCGTGGTGAGCCGCAATGGAAGCTGCTCAACACGGCTCGCCAGTGGCGATGCATGGAAAAGCTCCTGTGCCAGGTCTGCGGCCGAGTCGCGACAGACCCGAAAACGGGCCGCATCCCGTGGATCACCACCGCCACCGCGTTCCGCGAGATCCCCGGAGACGCGGACAGCGGCCTGACCAGCGCGCCCCCGACCTGCGCCGCGTGCATCCCGGAATCGCTCAGCATGTGCCCTCGGCTTCACGTGTCATCCGCCGTCTGGACCGTGGCCCGCCGCGAGCCCGCAGCGATCCTGGCGGACATGTACAGCCCCGACCTGAACGGGAGACCCGTTCACACAGGTGAACGCAACTTCTTCGTTGGCCTGGACGAGCCGGACCTGCTTCGTTATGCGCTCGCCACACAGTTGGTCGTCCGTATCGAGGACATGCAGCCCGCGCCGCACCTGGCGGGCACCCCCTAAGCCCGCGGCGGCACGGAGAGTCCTCCTCCCGTGTCGCCGCGACAAACTCCCCGCGAGCGGCGGTGCGCGACTTACCGGGCCGCTCGCGGGGTTCGACGGACCGCACGACACCGTGGCCACGAGACGAAATCGCCCTTCACCCCTCGCCAGAGGTGCGCGCGAAGAGCGACAACCCTCTCGTGGCCACGGGCACCACGGCTCCTTCCCCCCTCTATGAAAGGAACGCCACGAGATGGAAGGACGATTAGAGTTTGATCGGTGGTTCGGCCGACCTGGGACACTGGTACTTCAGCCGACCACGCTATGCAATCTCGATTGCGTGTACTGCTATCTGCCGTTCCGGCGACTCAGCAATGAGATGTCCCCCGAGATCGCCCAGGCCGTTGCCGACTCGGCTGCGGATCTGACCGACCCCGGCGGCCAACTGGATATCGTGTGGCACGGCGGGGAGCCCCTGGCCCTGGGCCAGCGCAAGTTCACCGCCCTGCTCGCGCCGTTCGAGCAGCTCCGTCACGCGGGCCGAATCCAGCACAGCGTGCAGACCAACGCCACGCTCATCGACGACGAGTGGTGCGACCTGCTCGCCCGTTACCAAGTCCGCGTCGGCGTCAGCATCGACGGCCCAGCGGCTCTGAACACCCGACGGGTCGACCTTCGCGGCCGGCCTGCCTTCGACCGGATCGTGCGCGGCATCCGCCGCCTGCGTGACCACGGCATCCGCTTCTCCGTGATCGCCGTCGTGGGGACCGAAGGCATTGAGCAGCCCGAGTCCCTCCTGGACTTCCTCGCAGACCTGGGGCCGCACACCATCGGCCTGAACGTGGAGGAGATGGAAGGCGTCAACGACCAGCGGTGCGGGATCGCCCAAGACCAAGCCGAGCGATTCTGGCAGCGGGTCCTGAACTGGCGCAGGACCCACGACGGAGGACCTGCGTTGCGGGAGCTCGACCGACTCGCCGACTACCTGTACCTCGCACGCAGCGGGCAGCGCGACGAGTGGTGCAGATACGGCCTCGATCCGATTCCGACAGTGTCGGTGGATGGAGACGTGGTGCTGATGTCGCCCGAGCTGGCTGGCATCAGCGACGACGCCTACGGCGACTTCCTCGCCGGGAACGTCCGCTCCCAGAGCATCTCCAGCATGCTGGCCCAGGCGCACCGGCTGCGCTACGTCCGCGAGTTCATGACCGGCCTGTCCCGCTGCCAGGCCGAATGCGAGTTCTTCGACTTCTGCCGGGGCGCGCAGGCATGCAACCGCTACTTCGAGAACGGCAGCTTCGCCACGACGGAGACCGACTACTGCCGACTCACCCGTCAAGCCCTCATCACCGCTCTGCACACCTCAACCAAAAAGGAGATCGCAGCATGACCATGCTGGAGTGCCTGGCCACCACGGATGCGAAGGTGGTCGACGACCTGATCAGTACCAGCACCTTTGAGAACCCCGATCCGATTCGAGCCGCCAAGTTCGACAACAAGCCGAGCTGGGACAACGGCAAGGGCGGATTCAACAACAAGCCGAGCTGGGACAACTGGAGCAAGAAGAAATAGCAGATGACCGTCGTGGGCGCGGGATCACCGCGCCCACGACGGGACCAATATGGAAGGCAAGACAATGGAAACCGCCGTACGCCAGACGAGCGTTACGCTGCCCGACCTGGACGACGCCGACCTGGACGAGGTCGATTCGCTGGAAGGCGAGCACGGCAAGCTGCGCGACTTCCGATACGCCGACGCCAGTCTGCGCGAGCTGCCCCTGTCGGGAACCCAGCTCATGGACGGGCGCATCACCGGCCTCACCACCCAGCGTGCCCGCCTGGAGGAACTGCGCCTGCACTCGGTGGAGTTCTCCGACTGCGACCTGTCCGGCCTCCGCTGGGAGGACAGCAAGCTCTCCAGGGTCGTGTTCGTCGACTGCAAGATGCTCGGCGCTGCGTGGGAGAACGTCACGCTCGATGACGTGGTCTTCGAGCGGTGCAAGTTCGACCTTGCCGCCTTCACCCACATGCGCGCCATCGGGGCAGTCATCTTCTCGTCCTGTTCCCTGCGTGAGGCGAGGTTCTCCGCAGCCGACCTGAGCGATGTGGCGTTCGACGAGTGCGACCTACACCTGACGGAGTTCGATGGCGGCACCTATCGTGGTTGCGACTTGCGCGGCAACGACCTGTCCGGCCTTCGCGGCGTGACCGCGCTCAAGAAGATCATCGTTGATCGGCCGCAGCTCCAGGGCCTCGCCGAGGCGTTCGCGGCCGAGCTGGAGATCACCGTCAGTTAGGACTACGACAACTGCTGCACGGGAGGCGGAGACATGGGCGTACGACTGCTGTTCGACCAGTTCAGCGACATCCAGGGACGTATCGACATCGGGGACGTCAGGCAGGCGGGCGACACGCCGGGCTACGACGACGGCGTGGCCGTCGTCCCACGTAGGGGCTGGGCAGCCCTCAGAGAGGAAGAGGCCGAACGATTCCGGCCCGACGCTGACACGCCGCTCAGCATGACGATCGAACTGGTCAGCCAGGATTTGCCGGTCTTCGCCTCCGACGACCTCCAAGCCCGTGTGGATGCCGCAGCCGCTCTCGACCCGCTGGAAGGCCGCTGGCCGCACAGGCGCCTCGCCTGCACAGCCAGCCCGCCCGGCCAGCTCACCAGCACCGAGGACTCCACGACTGGCCACCGGATCGGACTGCACGTCGACAACTTCGACCGGCTGACCTACTCTGCCCGGCAGAACAGCCGCCGACGCCTCTGCCTCAACCTGGGACCCGGCACCCGCTATCTCCTGGTCGGCGACCGGGACATCAAAGAGATATGCCGCGCCCTGGGCTGTGACCAGGACAGGTACTACCCGCACACCGACGACCTGCGCCGTTACGTCGCAGATGGGCACACACTGCGGTGCCTCCGCATCCGGCTTGACCCCGGCGAGGGATACATCGCCCCCACGGAGTTCCTGCCGCACGACGGTTCTACGGCCGGCATGCGGGAATGGTCACTCGCCGCCTTCTGGCTGGGCTGAGCCGCCCAACGCAAAGAAGCCCCGCCCGTCTCCGAAGAGACGAGCGGGGGCTTCTTTGAAGTCCAGCTACGGCCGGTTTCCCGGACGGCCGTACGGAGCGCCGCCTCACGACGGTGCGGTCTCGCGGTGCTCCGGGATGGGCGCCCCCACTCCTCCCGAATTCACCAAGAGAAGCAGGGCGCTTCGCAAACCGCCACGGACATTTCCAGCACTTGTACGGCGCGTCGCCCAAGGTGTCCTGCTACACGTCGTAGACCTGGAGGACCTCGTCACCGTAGTGGTTAATCACCTTAACCGCGATCTTGCCAGTGGCCGGAGACCGGAACGGCTGCGAACGCGTGGTGTAGAGCGCAGCCCAAGCGTCCTCGTCGATGTCGGCCTTGAGTGCCTGCTTGAGCCGCTTGTACGGATCGTTGCCACCGGTGAAGTAGCAATGCCGGACGAAGAACGACTCGCCGTCGTAGTCCGTGTCGATCATCCAGAGGGCGATCTCGTTCGTGCCGTTCGAGCGGATCGCGCCCTGGGTCGGGTCGTAGACGTCAATGCCCCGGATCTCCACCACAACGCCTTCAGCCGTCTGCTGGATGTCGATGTCCGGCTCGCCGAAGACCATGAACAGGTTGCCGCTGCCGGTCTTCGGCGCCATCACGGAATCCGACAACGACACCGATGAATGGCGGACTGGCATACCGGAGAGCCACCACCTCCAGATCGGCGACATTCTGCTCTCCGCAGTAGTCGCTGGCCGTGCCAAGGCGGCTCGCGTCGAGGAATCCCACCTGCCAGCCGCAGCTGCAGGCTGTGTCTCCCCACTCCGCCGGCCAGACGCGGTAAGCGAGGCTGCTCTGCAAGATCATGAGGCATGGGCATGGCCGGCTACTGCTCGAAGACGCGGTCCATGACGGCCTGGCCTCATCCCTATGGCGGAGACGGATGATGACCAGCACGGCTAATGTTGATCCCATGGTCGAGCGGCGTCCCTTGATCGTGCGCAGGCTCCGGCCCGGCCACTGGGTGGCCGTCGACGCGATCGCCGCTGTCGTGCTCGCCGTCGCCTTCTGCGCGGCGGCCTGGCTGGCGTCGCAGTACGCGACGATCCCGCTGATCGCCGTCGCCTGCCTGCCGCTCGCGGTGCGGCGACTGTGGCCGTTGCCGGTGTTCTCGGTGGTCCTGGCGGCGACGGCGGTCGCGCCGCTCGCCGGGTGGGAGGAGGCGTACCCGGCGCTGGCGGTGGCTTTGCATGCCGTGGCCCTCCTCGAACCGCGGCGGCCCGCGGCGGTCGCGTTGATAGCCGCCCTGACGCTCACCGCGGTGGGTCAGGCCGTCGCCTCGGTCTCGTGGGCCTTGGCGCTGTCGGCGTGCGGTTTCGCCTGGTTGGTGCTCGGTCTCGCCTGGATCATCGGCGTCGCGGTCCGGGAGCAGCGCGCGCACGCGGCGCGTGCGGTCGTCCAGTCCGCCCAGGCCGCGGCCACAGCGGAGCGGCTGCGGATGGCTCGCGAGCTGCACGACGTCGTCGCGCACAGCATGAGCCTGATCTCCATGCGCGCCGGCATCGCCAACCACGTCGCCGACACCCACCCCGCCGAGGCGCGCGAAGCGCTGACGCTCATCGAGGACACCAGCAGGAGCGCGCAGGCCGACCTGCGGCGGCTGCTCGGCCTGCTCCGCGACGACCCGGCCGACCGCGAGGCGTGCTACGGCCTGGCCGCACTACCCGGGCTCGTTGTCGGAGCCGCCACGGCCGAGGTGGAGGTGGACCTGTACGTCGAAGCTGGCCTGACGGTCACCGACGGGCTCGCCTTCGTCGTCTACCGCGTCGTCCAGGAGTCGCTCACCAACGTGATCAGGCACGCGGGCCCGACGCGCTGCCGGGTCGCCGTCAGCACGTACGACCGGCGGGAGCTCGTGGTTGAGGTGATCGACGACGGTCGGGGGGAGGCGCCCGGCTGGGGCGGCGGTCACGGGTTGGCCGGAATGAGGGAGCGGGTGACCATGTACGGCGGAACCTTCTCAGCGGGGTCGGAGCCTGGGGGCGGCTTCGCCGTGCGTGCTCGGCTGCCCTTGGAAGGTGAGCGGTGAGCGTGTCCACGGTGCTGGTCGCCGATGACCAAGCGCTGCTGCGGGCCGGGCTGCGCATGCTCATTGACACGGCGCCCGACCTGGAGGCTGTGGGCGAGGTGGGCACCGGGCGGGAGGCGGTGGAACTGGCCAGGCGCCTCCGCCCCGACCTCGTGCTCATGGACGTACGGATGCCCGACCTCGACGGGATCAAGGCCACCGAGCTGATAAGGGCCGACCCGGTCACCGCCGCGGTCAAGGTGATGATGCTGACCACCTTCGACCTCGACGAGTACGTCTACGCCGCGTTGCGCGCGGGTGCCAGCGGATTCCTGCTGAAGGACGCCAGACCGGGCGACCTGCTGGAAGCGTTGCGGGTGGTGGCGGCGGGCCAGGCGCTGCTGGCTCCCTCCGTCACCATGCGGCTCATCGGGGAGTTCGCCAGGCGCGAGCCGGCCGGTGTTCCGGGGGCGTTGGCGGCCAGGCTCGCCCGGGTCTCCGGCCGGGAGCGGGAGGTGCTCGTGCTGGTGGCCAGGGGGCTGGCCAACCCGCGGATCGCCGAGCGGCTCGGCCTCGGCCTGGCCACGGTCAAGACGCACATCCGCAGCCTGCTGGCCAAGCTCGACGTCCACGACCGGGCCCAGCTGGTCATCGCCGCCTACGAGGGCGGCGTGGTCACGGCCGGTTCAGCGCCGGTAGGCGACCTCGGGGAAGGCGGGTGAGGGCCCGTCCAGCAGCGGCTCCTTCTGCTTGCGCAGGTGCAGGTCGAAGAAGGCCAGCGGGTAGGCCTTCTGGAAGGCCAGCGCCCGCTCGGCCGGGATCGTGCCGACGATCTCCTCGACCTCTGCCTTGCTGAGGCCCAGCGGCTTGGCCGACATCGGGATCAGTAGGACGTCGTCGCCGAAGGAGTTGTGGGCCGCCCCCTTGAGTGTGAGGTTGAGCCTCCAGCCGCGCAGGCCATCCCAGAACGTGCGCAACGCCGGGTTGGTCGATATGCCGCCCTTTCCTTCGGTGTCGACCACCAGGTAGGGCCGGTCGAGCCCCGACTGCGCCACCTTGCCGAACACGGCGCCGTCCAGGCCCAGCCCGGCCCTGATGCGTTTGTCGGCGTACATCGCCGAGGAGGTCGCCGCGCCGCCGAGCGAGTGGCCGAACATGCCGATCCGCTGAAGATCGAAGACGTGTGCCTTGTCCAGCGTGGGCAACTGGTCCAGGACGAACCGCACGTCCGCCACCCGGACCTCGACCGCCTTGGCGAAGTCGGTCACCTCGGGCCCGGTCTCCACCCTGCCGTCGGGGAACTCGACCACCGCCGCGTCGTAGGTGTGGTCGATGGTGACCACCACGTAGCCTCGGCTGGCCAGTTCCTCCACGACGCCGGTGCCGTACGCGCGTGAGGCGTTGGCGCCGGGTGAGTAAAGGATCACCGGCAACTTGCCGAGGCCTTGATCGATGGGGGCGCCCTCGTGACCGTCGGTCGTGTCCAGCAGAACAGAACCCGGCTTCAGCCCGTTGTCCTCCAGGTATCGGTCGGCGGCCGCCTTGGGCAGCCAAGGAGCGACTTTGTGGTTCTGCGCATCCTTCGCCGGATACCACAGGCTGACCATCAGTTCGCGCTTGGCGCCCGACGTGGTCCAGGGGTCCTGGCGCGATTGATCGGTCAGGTGTACGGATACGGTTCCCACGGGATGCGGCCCTGTCGGTGAGGGGATCATCAGGCGCTGTGCCTGGACGGTTGCCGGGGCGCCGCAGGCGGAAATCGGCAGGACCAGCGCGAACGCCAGAAGGAGAGCTCGTTTCATACCTTTCACGATGTCGGCCATGACCAGCCGCGGCCTCGGGCGCTGGCACGATCTTCCGCTCAACCCGGGAAGGTAGCGCCCGAGGCCGACTCCACCCTGAGAGCCAGGTCCGGCGCTCGGGTTCGCGCGATGGGATGCGAAGTAAGGACGTTTCCCCTGGTCAGGATCTCCGTAGGGGGCGCCGGAAGCTGCCGGTCGCAAAGGCCACTCCCGGTGATCGGAAGTGGCCTTTGAACTGCGAGCCGACGAGGGGAATCGAACCCCTGACCTTCTGTTTACAAGTCGAATGAAAACCGTCCAGGACCGTCCACCGCTGTCTCGCGCGCCTGGTCGAGCGGGTCTACGGGGTCCGGGAATCCAGGCGTGTCCAGTGTCGTCCAGGACCGTTGTTAGCATCTGCGTTAGCAAGATCACCGTTCGTGGCGTCCGGAGACCTGAGCCGGCTACCGCTCCGCTTGAAGGATCTCCATCGCCTGGAGCACGTCCGTGACAACGTGGTCGGCCTCGTGCTCCTGGTGCTGCGACGTCCCCCGGTCGACCCAGAGCGTGCGGAGGCCGGCGGCCCGTCCCCCACCGATGTCCTTGACGGGGTGATCACCGATCATCCATCCCCCACCGGCCAGACTCATGCCGCACCGCCGGGCGGCGATCTCGAACAGACCGGCATCGGGCTTGCGGATGCCTTCGAGTCCCGAGAGCGCGTAAGCGTCGACGGCCTCGGCCAGTCCCGTCCGCTGGATCTTGCCGAGCTGGTTGTCCGCCGTCCCGTTGGTGACGATGGCCACCTTCCAACCGGTTGGCACAGAGGGAACTCCGCGGCCCATGCCCGGAACGCCTCGTCCAGGTTCACGAGCGTGTTATCCAGATCGAAGAGCGCGAGCCGTTGCACGATCATCACCCTACGGGCAGACGGTCTTCTCAACCGGCAGCGGATGGATACCGGGCTGCAGCGAGGTCGTCGGCGAGGTCCTTTATGGTGAGGTCGGCGTTCAGCGCGGTGACCACCGCCTGTGTCAGCGGGCGGAGGACGTAGACCTGCCGCACCGCTTCGAGGGCCACGGGGACCTCGTAGTAGTCCTCGGCGAACCGCCGGAACGTCTCCGGAGACGGGTCGACGAGCCGCGCGAACAGGTGTGTCGCGCCGTCGGGGTCGCTCACGCCGTCCGGGTAGTCGATCTCGCCGACCTGCCAGCGGTCGTCGCCGGCCTCGCGCCACAGGCAGGCGGTCACGACCGGCATGCCGTCCTCGTCGCAGAACGCGGACTCGGCCACGCAGTGGCGAAAGACCTCGGGGACGGAGTCGAGCACCCCCGGCCACGGCCCGTCGTTGCCGTACGGACTCATCACCGCCTCATGGTCGAAGCCGCGAATGTAGGCACCCGATCCCGAGAAGACGATGGAGTACTCGTCCCCCGAGCCGTTGCGCATGGAGGCCATCTCCTCCCCGGGGCTCCAGTCCGCGTCGAAGGAGTGGTAGCGGCTGGACCATTCCGGGTTCAGGATGGCCTCCAGTACCGCCATGGACCGGCACAGGTCGCGGAGCATTGGGATATCGGGTAGCAGCCGGGCCACGTCATGAGCAGTCATGCAGCTCATCCAATCGGATGCCGGTGACATCCTCCCGATGTGTTCTCCTCCTGGCACAGGGGACTACCAGCACTTCAGCAAGGGCGGCGGCTGAGACCTCGGTCGGCATCGCGGGGTGGTGCCTGACCTGTGGTCCGGCCTCTCATCGGTTCTCGGTGTTTCCGGCCTTCTCACACCCTCGTGTGCCCTCGTTGTGTCCTGCCCTCGTAGATCTGGGTGATCTCCGATGCCCTGCCCGCCCACCTGAGGAAACCTGTCGATCAGGACGCTGAGCAGGGGCTACGGTTGCGACTGGCTTTCATCGTTTCTCGCTGGTCTCGGCCATCCCACGGAACAGCGACGGAACAGAGCAGGAGGTGGCCTCATGGCGATCCCGAAGAAGGGCTCACGGCTCATCACCGTCGACGGCACCATATTCCGCTGGCGCGTCCGTCGTAAGCCCACGTATTGCCAAGGGAACAGCTGGGGCCCGATGACGTTCGCGGTGGAACTGGCCGACGCGTCGGGTCGCGCCCTTCTGGTGTCGCTTCCCTGCTCACGGCCGGACGCGTGGTGGGGAGAGCGGACGATGGCCATACGGCCGGCGCTCGTGACGGCGACCATACGCACGGCACTTGATCACGGCTGGGATCCACGGCAAGCAGGCAACGCCTTCGACCTTGAACTCACTGATGAGGACCTGACCGAGTTGATGAACAGCCAACCGCCGGCCTACGACGTTCCTTTCATGCGGAGATAACTTCCCCGGCGACCAGCACGACCATCCGCTTTCAGGCGGACTGATCATCCTGACCGGCCAAGAAGGCGTACGGACGCCGAGTGGGGTGGGATCGCCTCACCCCCGTATGGGTACACCGACGCCTGAACCCAGCTCCCTGCGGACGGGCAGCAACCGGGACAGCAGAGCCGTGGCCAGCCCGGCGATCAGCCCGGCCTCCAGCATGCGCTCCAGGATGATCATGTGGATGATCCACGGCAGCGCCGCCCTCAAGGGGAGCACCACCAACTCCAGCACGAGGGCGTAGAGCACCGCGGCGGCCAGCCCTGCCACCATGCCCTTGGCGACCGGCGACGTCCCGGACAACCCGGCCACGCCGGCCGCGAGGGCGGCGCCGAAAGCGGCTCCGGCTGCGACGAAGCCCGACAGGGTGGTGCCAGGGCTCTGGAAGACGTAGCCGTTGACTGTGCCCGACACCATCGCCGTGATCATCGCCGCGGCGGCTCCGCAGCCCAGAGCCAGGGCGATGCGGCCATTGCGGCGGGGCATCGGCGGCCGGCGTTCGCCGAGGGTGGCGAGACGTACCGCCATCGGGGCCAGCATGAGCAGGACGATGGCGATCAGCAGCTGGACGCCCAGCGACAGCCGGGTGTCCAGCACGATCTGCGCGCTGATCAGGACGTGTGCCAGCGGGTCGGCTACGGCCGGATATTTCTGGATATGGGCGATGATGATGTCGGTTTGGATGCCGTAGAACGTCCGCGCGCTCAGCGTCACCACCGCTGCGATCAGCAACAGCGGCGCCAGCGCCGACCACAGGCCGTGCACCCGCGGCGCCCACACCCTCGCCACCCACCGCACCCAGACCCCCAGCAGCAGGCCCGCCACCGCCAGCACCACCAGCCCGGCGAGCTGCACCGGCACGGGGAACGGGGCCAGCGCGTGGTCCGTCATCCTGCTCGGGGCCAGAACCCAGCCACCCGCCAGCCCCACGGCCAGGCCCAGCGGCACGTGCACGGCGTCGCTCTCCGCCCCCACGGCCCGCAACGCCCGCAATCCCAGCGCGACGGCCAGCAGCAGGGCGAACACCTCCGCTGGCCACGGCAACGTGTTGGTGCGTCCCTGCGCGGTCAGCGACGTGGCAGGATCCATGGTCAGGGAGAAACAGCCGCCCAGGGCCAGCGGAAAGACGAAGCCCTGGCGCACCAGCGGCGCCTGCTCGTCCAGCGCGGCCCGGCGTACGGCGAGATGCGGGTGGGTGCGCACCCGCAGCGACACCGGCCACCGGCGCGGAGCCGGCGCCTCCTCGAACAGGCGGCGCAGCGGCGTCGCGTCCTCCTGCCACGACAACACGCGGGCGTCGGCCGTCAGCTCACGCGACTGCAGCACCACCGAACGGGTCAGCCACGACAGCACCGCCAGTCCGGCGATCTGGGCGGCGAACAACCACGACAGCACCACGCTCGAGCCGAACGGCATCTGCTCGGACCGCAGGAACGGCGCCTGCTCCGACAGCACCCCGTTCACGGCGGCGAGCAGGCCCGGCACGAGGATCACCGCGGCGTACGATCGCCACATCGCCATCGTCACCGCCGTGATGTCCAGATCCCTGTTGCGCACGTGCGCCAGCTCGTGCAGCACCACCGCACGGAACAGCGCCCGGTCGCGCTCGAACAACATCCAGGTGCCCCGGCTGATCACGACATACCTGTGCCCGGCCCGGCCGAACGCCAGCCCGGCCACCGCGGGGTTGAGCACGTCGAGCAGGAAGACGACCCGGCGGCCGCCGAGCACCTCCTCGGACATCCGCCGCAACTCATCGTGGACCTCGCCGACGACCGGACGCAGCCGCCGGCGGCGGATCCGCCAGGCCGGGCCGAACCAGTACTGCAGCCCTGTGAGCAGGATGAGCGTCGCGAAACAGAGCAACGTGCCCAGCCGGAGATCCTGATCGGCCGCACGGCTCATTACCTCGCACGCAGGATCGTCCCGGCCCTTCAGCGCCGCCAGCAAACACGCCTCCCTGACCTTCGCCGGGACCTCCGACCCATGCGTCGACAGCAGGTCGAACACCCCTGGCCGGTAGATCGCGGTCGTCGCGAACGCCAGACTGATCAGCAGGACGAACGCGGACGCGGTGGCCGACGGGATGCGGCCGTTCATGACGGCTTGCGGGCGAGCTCGCTCACCACCGCATCGGCCAGCGCATCGGCCTGTGTCTCCGATATGCCTATCCGGCGCGCCTTCCGGTACGCGACCTTCCGGATCTCCGCCAGCCGGGCCGGCGGCAACGGCGGCGGGCCCTCGGGCAGCTCCCTCGGACGACGGCGCAACCGGCCGATCAGCCGACCGGTCCACGAGCCGACATCCTTGCCCACATCCATGAGCACCGTGGTCACGACGCCGGAGACGATCGCCGTCACCAGCATCTCGTCCACCCCTGGCAACCCGAACCCGAGCGGCTCCCGATGAGACCTCGACCTGTTCCTGCCGCCGAGCGCGTCCCAGGTCTGATCGAACAGGGGCAATTCGGAAGGAGCGATTCTCGTCACGACTCGACGGCTGAGATCCTTGGCGAACACATCGGACACCTGGGCCTCCAACACGGGAATTCTGTTCCCTGAAATATAGGCAGCCCCGAGGTCCGCTGTCTGTGAATCATTACACTCTGGACCAGCTCGCACTCTCCGCCACTTTTACCGTATAACGCACCCTGCGGCTTGCGGCAAGGCCCGGGGCATGCTGCCTCATCGCGCGGGCACGAATGGTCGTGCTCTCGCTGGGGCCTGGTGAAGGGACGATGTGGAACTGCACGAGGCCCTCCGCGCTCTTCCTCCCGAACGGCTGATCCTGCTCGTCCCCATGGACCGAGAGGAGTATGCGGAGTTCCGCTCGCGCGTGCAAGCCGCCTTGGGGATTCGAACCCCAGACCCCTTCATTACGAGTTAGAACACGATCGTCCAGGACCCTCCACAGCCGTCTTCCGGGCCTGCTCGGGCGGGCTTCATGAGATCCCTCAGTCCACGGTCGTCCAGATCCGTCCAGACCCGTTGTTAGCACCCGCGTTAGCAAGATCGATAATTGCGGCTGGTGGTCACCCCTACTGCCTTCGCACGTAATGGAGTAGGCGCACAGCCTCAACGGTCACTTCCTGCTGAAGAGCAAGATCTCGTTGGAGATCCTGCTTGTCGTACAACTCGTCCCCCATCGTGCTTACCACGGGCACCCACTCGCCGCCGTCGCCGGTTGCGTAGTCCCTCCAGACTGATCCAATGTCCACCGTGTTATGTGCGGCATGGTTACGAGCTTTGATCGCGTGATCAAGAAGGTCTAGAGTGTCCGCCCAGGCGTCTCTATCACCAGCACTGAGCCGAGCCTCTATCTCCCTCAGCCGTTGCCCTGCCGTACGCCGTCTCCTCACAGTGGACGGATCGAGATGATCCAAAATCGCACCTAGAACATCTTCTACCTCGGCCGCCTGCGCGATTATCAGCCCGCGGAGTCGATGCATCGAAACTGAGGTGCCCCGAACCTTCCGGACATTGGCCCGACTACGCGCCGCTGATCCTCCTGGGTGCTGCGGCCGGTCTCCGGCAAGGAGAAGCACTCGGCCTGGCTGTCGACCGGATCAACTTCGCCGAGGGCATGTTGACGGTGGACCAGCAGGTCGTGGTGATCGATCGGCGTCCAACGCTGGCTCCGCCGAAGACGAGAGCATCCGTCCGCAACGTCCCGATACCGGCCGTTCTCGCCGATGCGCTGGCCGAATACATCGACAGGCACAAGCCTGAGGATGTGCTGTTCCGGACGACGCGCGGGAACCTGGTCCGTCGCGACTATTTCAACGCCGACGTCCTGAAGCCCGCGATCTTCTCAGCGGGGGTGCCGGTGGACATGACGTTCCACGATCTGCGGCACACCTTCGCCAGCACGGCACTCGCCGAGGGCGTGCCCATCTCCGAGGTGTCCCGGTGGCCCGGGCACGAGTCCATCACCACGACCGTGGATCTCTACGGGCATCTGGTCCCGGAGGCATCCGAGCGGGCTCGCACGGCCCTGGACCACGCCTTCGCCGCGGCGCTCAGACTTACGTGAATGTGCCCCCATTGTGTCCTCTGAGCACTTCGATCTTGCCGAGCGGAGGCTCCGCCGCAGGTCAGAGGAGGAAAGGGCGGACGAGTCGGCCTGTAGGCCGGGTTTTGTCCTTCACTCGCGTGAAGGGGCGACCATCCATCTAGGGCCGGCGTTGCCGACGGCCTCAAGCGGTCTACCCGCGCGGCTCGGGCGGGCAGCCCTCAAACGTCGCGCGCGGGACGCTCCGGAGAGCGTCCCTTCTTGACCTTGCTCCGGGTGGGGTTTACCAAGCCGCCCACGTCACCGTGGGCGCTGGTGGTCTCTTACACCACCGTTTCACCCTTACCTCCCTTTCGGGAGGCGGTCTGTTCTCTGTGGCACTGTCCCGCGGGTCGCCCCGGGTCGGCGTTACCGACCACCCTGCCCTGTGGAGCCCGGACCTTCCTCGGCGGGTCTCCGAAGAGACCCGACGCGGCCGCCCGGCCGGCTCGTCCGCCGTGTCTCCCAGCCTAACGGTTCCCCAGTGGTCTCCAACCGAACGGCAAGTCGCCTCCGGTGGAATGGGGACCAGGCCGACCCCCGGGGGTCACGAGCATCCGGGGGACGACCGATGAGAGCACGACCGGCCGGGCCGGGTGGGCACCGTACGACGAGGCCCTTCGCATCCGCGTGGGCGGGCGACCGCCGGTTCAGCGCAGATGCGAGGTGTCGTTGAACGCCTTGACCACTGCCGGCCCGTCGGCGTAATACTCGATCTGGGACAGGGCCGCCAGATCAAGATGCATGCGGTACAGCGCGTCCAGGGGAGCCAGCAGCGCGAGCCGGAGCAGCATCTTGATCGGCGTGACGTGGGAGACGGCCAGGACCGTCCTGCCCTCGTAACGCTCGACCAGCCGGTCCCCGGTCGCCTGGACCCGCCGCGCCGCCACCTCGAAACTCTCCCCACCCGGCGGCGCGGCGGACGGGTCCGCCAGCCACGCGGCGAGCTCGTCCGGCCAGCGGCGCTGGATCTCGGTGAACGTGTATCCCTCCCAGTCACCGAAGTCGGTCTCCCTGAGCCCCTCCTCGACGGCCACCTCCAGCCCGAGCCGGGTGGCGACGATCTCGGCGGTGGCGCGGGCCCGCCTCAGCGGGGAGCTGACGACCACCTGGATGCCGTACGGCTCGCGCGACAGCCTGGCCGCGACGGCCTCCGCCTGGGTGATGCCGTTGGCGGTGAGCTCGGGGTCGCCGAGCCCGGAGAACCTGCGCTCGGCCGAGAGCGGGGTCTCGCCGTGCCGCAGCAGGAGCAACGTGGTCGCCACGGTCGTGGGCGGGCGCCAGCCGGTGCCCGCCGCCACGGGTGCCACCGCCTCCTGCCCCGCTGAGACGTCGTCGGAGCCGAGGAGGTCGAGGAGGGAGTCCTGCGCGGCGGCCGGAGAGGCGGAAGCCCTGGCCTTACGGCCGGGCCCCCCCGCCGGGGAGCCGGCCAGTCCGTTCTCCCGGGAGCCGGGGGAACCCGTGGCCGAGGAGCCGCTGAGCCGCCAGGGGCGGCCCTTGGCGGCGGCGTCCATGGCCTCGTTGGCCAGCCGGTCGGCGTCCTTGTTCTTCTCCCGGGGAATCCACCGCCAGGTGACCCTGAGCCGCCTGGCCAGGGCGGCGGCCTCCAGCGCGAGCGGGCGCAGACCCTCGTTCTTGATCTTCCATCGGCCGGCCATCTGCTCGACGACCAGTTTGGAGTCCATCCGGACCTCGACGGCCGCGCCGTCCCCGGCGAGGGCGAGGAGGGACTGCAGTCCCGCGATCAGCCCCCGGTACTCGGCGACGTTGTTGGTCTGGGTGCCGATCGCCTCGGCGGTCTCGACCAGGACCTGGCCGTCCGCGGCGTCCTTGACGACGGCGCCGTAGCCGGCGGGCCCGGGGTTGCCCCGGGACCCGCCGTCGGCCTCGATGACGTAGGAGGTCACAGCCCCGACTCGGCGGTGCGGACGAGGATGCGGCGGCATTCCTCGCAACGGATGACCTCGTCGTGGGAGGACGCCTTGATGCGGTTGATCTCGGCGATGGACAGGCTGGTGCGGCAGCCGAGGCAGCGGGCGCCCTGCAGCATCGCGGCTCCCACCCCGAACTGCTCCCGGAGCTTCTCGTAGAGGGCCAGCAGGTCGGCGGGGATGTCGGCGACGATGCCCGAACGCCTGCCCTTGACCTCGGCGCTCTCCTTGTCGATCTCGGCGAAGGCGGCGTCCCTGCGGTCTTCGGCGGCGTCGCGGCCGGCGGCGAGCCTGTCGCGCTCAGCCACGATCTTGGCCACCTGCGCGTCGGCCGTCTCCCGGCGCTCCATGATCTCCAGCACGACCTCCTCCAGGTCGCCCTGGCGGCGGTTGAGGGAGATGATCTCGGACTGGAGGCTGGCCAGGTCCTTCGGGGAGGACACCTGGCCGGAGTCGAGCCGCTTCTGGTCCCGCTCGGCGCGGACGCGGACCGAGTCGACGTCCGCCTCGGCCTTGGTCTGCTCGCGGGCCAGGTCACCCGCCTCGGTCTCGGCGGCGATCGCCTGGGTCGCGAGCCTCGCCACGCGGGCGGAGATCTCATCGATCTCGGCCAGCTCGGGCAGGGTGCGACGACGATGGGCCAGCCGGTCGATGACGGAGTCGAGTTCGGCCAGGTCGAGCAGACGCTTCTGGGCTGCCGGGGCTGCTTTCACTTCAAATCCTCGCACTCTGCTTTTGTATTCCAGGCGTCCGTGACCGTCTCGGATACGCGCGTCTCAACAGTAATCCCCTTCTCGGCCAATCCGGACGTCAGACGGCGTGCCGCCTCGGCCAGCCAGGGCCATTCGGTGGCCCAGTGGGCGGCGTCGATCAGCGCGGGGCCGCCGGGAGCCTCCATGAATTCGCTCGCCGGGTGGTGGCGGAGGTCGGCGGTGAGGAAGACGTCCACGCCGGCGGCGCGGGCCGTACCGAGGAGGGAGTCTCCCGATCCCCCGCTGACCGCGACCCGCCGGACCTCGCGGTCGAGGTCGCCGGCGACCCGCAGGCCGCCCGCCGTACCGGGGAGCCCGCGCGCGGCCTGCCGGGCGAACGCGTGCAGGGTGAGCGGGGCGGGCAGTGTGCCGATGCGGCCCAGACCGCGCCGGGGATCGTCCGGCGAGGGCTGCAGGGGGGTGAGCGGGCCGGTCAGGCCCACGGCGCGGGCGAGCGCGTCGGAGACACCGGGGTCGGCGACGTCGGCGTTGGTGTGGGCGGTGAAGAGGCCGACGTCGTTTCTGATCAGCGTGTGGACCAGGCGGCCCTTGAAGGTGGTGGCCGCGACGGTCGTGGTGCCGCGCAGGTAGAGGGGGTGGTGGGTGACCACCAAGTCGGCGCCCCATTCCAGGGCCTCGTCGGCGACGGCCGCCACCGGGTCCACCGCGAACAGGACCCGGCGCACCTCGGAGGAGGGGTCTCCGCAGACGAGCCCGACCGCGTCCCACGACTCCGCCCATCGGGGATCGTAGGCCGACTCAAGCTCTTGAACGACATCGGCGAGGGTAGGCACGTGCGCAGACTACCGGCCTGTATCCCCGCGCAGGGGAATCGCCTAATGTAAGCGGATCACCACCCTCGAAGGGCCGGCCCGTCGGTGCCTCCTCCCGAAAGGGTCCGGCCCCGGCTGGACCGTGAGGCTCCGCGTTGACCGGCACCAGCCGTCACGGACGCAAGGAGTGCGGATGAGCCCGACCATCGCGATCATCGGCGCCGGGTTCGGCGGGCTGTGCATGGCCATCCAGCTGGAGCGGGCGGGGATCCGTTCCTACACGGTCTTCGAGAAGGGACCCGGTGTCGGGGGCACCTGGCGGGACAACACCTATCCGGGTGCCGGGTGCGACGTCCCCTCGCATCTGTACTCCTTCTCCTTCGAGAGATACTCCAGCTGGACCCGCCGCTATCCGGGACAGCCCGAGATACTCGGCTATCTGGAGAGGTGCGCCGACAAATACGGCCTGCGCCCGCGGATCCGGCTGAACACCGAGGTCACGGCCGCCGCCTTCGACGAGTCGCTGGGCAGGTGGCGGGTGCACACCTCCTCCGGTGAGGAGCTCTTCGACGTGGTGGTGTCGGCGGTGGGGCAGCTCAACCGCCCGCGGCTGCCCGGCATCCCGGGGATGGCGGACTTCGCGGGCGCGGCGTTCCACTCCGCCCGCTGGGACCACTCCCAGGATCTGACGGGCAGACGGGTGGCGGTGATCGGGAACGGGTCGTCGGCGGCGCAGCTCATCCCTCGGGTGGCCGAGGCCGCCGGGCGGCTGGACGTCTTCCAGCGCACCCCGAACTGGGTGATCCCCAAGCCCGACGCCGTATTCGGCGGAGCCGTCCGGACGGCCCTGCGCCGTCTGCCGTTCCTGCAGCGGGGCTACCGCGAATGGATCTACCGTTACGCCGAGGCGACCCTCTACCGGGCCCTCGCGGGCGGGTGGAGCGCCGGACTTCTGCGCAGGCGCGCCCTGGACCACCTGCACCGCCAGGTCCAGGACCCGCGGCTGCGGGCCAAGCTGACCCCCGGCTACCCGGTCGGCTGCAGGCGGGTCGTCATCGACAGCGCCTTCTATCCCGCGCTGACCCGTCCCAACGTCGACCTCGTCACCGAGCCGATCGTCCGGATCACCCCGGCGGGCGTCGAGACCACCGCCGGCCTCCACGAGGCGGACGTGATCGTCTACGCCACCGGGTTCCAGGGCACCGGTTTCCTGACCCCCATCGACGTCGTCGGCCGCCATGGGCGCCGCCTGGCCGAGGAGTGGAAGGACGGGGCCGAGGCCTATCTCGGCATCGCGGTGCCGCACTTCCCGAACCTTTTCCTGCTGTACGGGCCCAACACCAACCTCGGGCACAGCTCGATCGTCTTCATGATCGAGTGTCAGGTCCGATACATCATGGGCTGCCTGCCGCACCTCGCGCGGAGGGGGCCGATGGAGGTGCGGCCCGAGGCGATGGACGCGTGGCGGCGGAGCCTGGAGCGGGCCATGGACACCATGGTGTGGGGGGCGGGCTGCACGAGCTGGTACAAGAACGCGGCGGGCCGGGTGACCAACAACTGGCCGTCTCCGACGCCGGTCTACCGTAGGCTCACCCGGGCGCCCCGGCCCTCGGCGTTCCGTTTCGCGCGCGGACCCGTCCGGACAGCGGGGGCGGACTGTCGATAACGTCTGAGGCGACGAGAGACACCCGCGAAGAAGGGCCTGCCCGTGTCCGCTGACCTCCACCGTGACGCCGTGGTCGCCGATACCCACAACGACCTGCTGATGGCCGTCACGGCACGGCCTCCGCGACAGTGGGCGTCGTTCTTCCGCGAGCGCTGGCTGCCCCAGCTCCACGAGGGCGGGGTGAACCTGCAGGTGCTGCCGGTCTTCGTCGACGACGCCTACCGGCCGGAGGGGGCGCTCAGGCAGACCCTGCGCATGATCGAGTGCGCGCACACGCTGGCCGAGGGCAACGCCGACGCCGTACGGCTCTGCGTGGACGGCGCGCAGATCGACGAGGCGCTCGGCGAGGGCAGGATCGCCCTGGTGCTGGCGCTGGAGAGCGCCCCGGGCCTGGACGCCAGCGTGGAGCTGCTGCCCACCCTGCACCGGCTGGGCGTGCGGGTCGCCTCGGTCGCGCACTGGGGCCGTACGGCTCTGGCGGACGGCAGCGGCGAGGACGCCACCGGCAGCAGGCTCACCGCGGCGGGGGTGGAGGCGGTCCGGGAGATGGAACGCCTCGGCATGATCTTCGACGTCTCGCATCTGGGAGCCTCCGGGGTGGGACACGTGCTGGAGCTGGCGACCCGGCCGGTGATGGCGACCCACTCCTCGGCCCGCGCCCTGCGCGAGCACCACCGCAACCTGACCGACGACCAGATCCGCGCCATCGCCGCGACCGGCGGCGTGGTCTGCGTCAACTTCCTGGCGGCCTTCCTGTCGGAGGACCCGGCCGAATACACCGTGGACCGGCTGGTGGACCACATCGAGCACGTCGTGAGCGTCGGCGGGATCGACCATGTCGGACTCGGCCCCGACTTCATCCGCGAGGTCATGCACGACGTCACCCCGCCGTGCTGCGAGGGGTTCAGCTACAGCGGCGTCGACGCCATGGCCGCCATCCCCGGGCTGGCGGGCCCCGGCGGGCTGCCGCTGGTCACCGACGCCCTGCTCAAGCACGGCTTCGCCGACGAGGAGATCGTCAAGATCCTCGGCGGCAACGTCCTCCGGCTGTTCCGCGCCGAGCTGGGGGTGCCCGCGTGAACCTCGACCTGATGCTCGCGGACCTGGAGGAGCTCGTCGCCTGCGAGTCGTTCTCCGCCGACCACGGGGCGGTGGCGCGCAGCGCCCGGGTGGTCGCCGACCTGGGGGTGCGGAGGCTCGGCGCGCGGCCCGAGACGATCGTGATCGACGGGGTCACCCATCTGCGATGGACCTTCGGCGCGCCCCGGGTGCTGGTGGTCGGCCACCACGACACGGTCTGGCCGGTCGGGACGCTGGCCGAGCGCCCCTGGTCTCTCGTGGACGGCATCGCCCGGGGGCCGGGCGTGTTCGACATGAAGGCCGGGCTGGTCCAGGCGTTCCACGCGCTGGCCTCGCTGTCGTCGCCGGACGGGGTGTGCCTGCTGGTCACCGGGGACGAGGAGGTCGGTTCGCGGTCCTCGCGCGCGCTGATCGAGGAGTCGGCGCGGGGCTGCGCGGCCGCGTTCGTGCTGGAGGCGAGCGGCGACGGCGGTGCGCTGAAGACCGCGCGCAAGGGCACCTCCAACTACGGGGTCACCGTGCACGGCAGGGCCGCGCACGCGGGGCTGGAACCGGACAAGGGGGCCAACGCCGCCGTCGAGCTGGCCCACCAGATCCTCGCGCTCAACGTGATCGCCTCGTCGGTGGACGGCGGGACGGCACCGGACGACCTGGGGCCGACCACGGTGACGCCGACCGTGCTGTCGGGGGGCACCACCGTCAACACCGTGCCCGCGCTCGCCAGCGTCGAGGTCGACGTGCGGGTGCCCACCGTCGCGGCGCAGAACCGGGTGGACGAGCTGGTGCGGGCGCTCGTCCCCCGGGTCGCCGGGACCCGGCTGGAGGTGAGCGGGGGGCCGAACCGGCCGCCGCTGGAGGAGTCCTCCTCGGCGCGCCTGTTCGAGCTGGCCTGCCGGATCGCGAAGGATCTGGGTATGGAACCGCTGCGGGGGGCGTCCGTGGGAGGCGCGTCCGACGGGAACTTCACCGCGGGAGTCGGCTGTCCGACACTCGACGGGCTCGGCGCGGTGGGCGGTGGCGCGCACGCCCCGCACGAGCACGTGGTCGTCGCCGAGATGCCGGACCGGACGAGGCTGCTGGCCGGGCTGATCACCGCGGTGCTCTCGGGGGAGGACGGCGGGTGAGGGGCGCTGTCCGCGACGACCCGGATGCCGGGGCCGCGGCCCGGGCGGCGGGGGTGCGTGTCGCCGAGCTGTCCGAGCTGGCCGGCTTCGAAGAGGTCTACCGGCTGTTCGACGACATCTGGCAGCCCGATCCCGGCAACCCGCCGATCACCGTCGAGCTGATGCGGGCGCTGTCGCACGCGGGCAACTACGTGGCCGGCGCCTATCGGGGCGATCGGATGGTCGGAGCCTCGGTGGCGTTCCTCGGCGCGCCGGCGGGACAGGTGCTGCACTCCCACGTCACCGGCGCCGTGGCCGGGAGGGGGGTCGGGTTCGCGCTCAAGCTGCACCAGCGCGCCTGGGCCCTTGACCGGGGTCTGGAGCGGATCACCTGGACCTACGACCCGCTGGTGCGGCGCAACGCCCACTTCAACCTGGTCAAGCTCGGCGCCCTGCCGGAGGAGTACCTGCCGTCCTTCTACGGCGCCATGGGCGACGCGATCAACGCCGGCGACGAGTCCGACCGGGTGCTGGCCGTCTGGCGGCTGTCCGAGCCGCAGGTGGTGGCCGCCGTCCGGGGCGAGCCGTACCGGCCGGAGGTCCCGCCGGGTGCGGCGTCCGGGCTGGCCGGACGCGACGACGGGCCGGTCCCCGGTCGCCGGGACGCCCGGGTGGTGCTGGTCGCGACGCCGCCCGACGTCGAGGCGCTGCGCCGTGCCGACCCGGCCGCGGCCGGGTCGTGGCGCCGTGCCGTACGCGACGTGCTGGGCGGGCTGATGGGGGAAGGCGCCCGGGTGACCGGGTTCACCGGCGAGGGCGACTACATCGTGGAGCGGTCCGCCTGAACGGCGGCGACATCGAAGGGGGACGCGGCACAGGCCGCACACCATCATGAAGATCACTGGAATCGAACTGCGGCGGATCGCGATGCCGCTGGTCACGCCGTTCCGCACCTCGTTCGGCACCGAGACCGAACGCGACGTGCTGCTCGTGCGGGTCGTGACACCCGAGGCCGAGGGCTGGGCCGAGTGCGTGGCCATGTCCGAACCGCTCTACTCCCCCGAATACGTCGACGGCGCCGCCGAAGTGCTGCGCCGCTTCCTCATTCCCGCGCTGCCCGCCCACACCGACGCCCACGGCGCGGGCCGGGCGATGGAACCGTTCAAGGGCCACCGGATGGCCAAGGCCGCCCTGGAGACCGCCGTCCTGGACGCCCAGCTCCGCGCCGGCGGCCAGTCGCTGGCCTCCTTCCTCGGCGCCTCGGCCGACCGGGTGCCGTGCGGGGTGTCGGTCGGCATCATGAACTCCGTCCCCGAGCTCCTCGACGCCGTCGGCGGCTACCTGGCCGAGGGCTACCTCCGGATCAAGCTGAAGATCGAACCCGGCTGGGACCTGGCCCCCGTCCGCGCCGTGCGCGAGCGCTTCGGCCCCGAGGTGCTGCTGCAGGTCGACGCCAACGCCGCCTACACCCTCACCGACGCCCCCCACCTGGCCAAGCTCGACGAGTTCGACCTGCTGCTCATCGAGCAGCCCCTGGCCAACGACGACATGGTCCAGCACGCCGAGCTCGCCAAACGGCTGAGGACGCCGATCTGCCTGGACGAGTCCATCGACTCGGCCGCCCACGCCGCCGCGGCCATCACCCTGGGCGCCTGCTCGATCATCAACGTCAAGCCCGGCCGGATCGGCGGCTACCTCGAAGCCCGCCGCATCCACGACCTGGCCCGCGCCCACGGCGTCGCCCTGTGGTGCGGTGGCATGCTGGAGACCGGCATCGGCCGCGCCGCCAACCTCGCCCTGGCCGCGATGCCCGGTTTCACCCTGCCCGGCGACACCTCCGCCTCGCGCCGCTACTACGCCACCGACATCACGCCGCCCTTCGAGCTGCACGACGGCCACCTCGGCGTGCCCACCGGCCCCGGCATCGGCGTCGACCCCGTCCCCGGCATCCTCGACGAGGTCACCACCGCGACGGAGTGGATCACCGTCTAACCGGACAGGTAGCCCTCACGGACTCGGGAGCGGGAGAGCTTCCCGGTGGGGGTGCGGGGCAGTTCGTCACGGAACTCGATGACCCTGGGGTGCTTGAACCGGGCGAGGCGCGGACCGAGGTGCTCCAGCAACTCCTCCACGGTGGGCCGGGGACCGGGTCCGGGCTGGACCAGGGCGACCACGCTGTGGCCCCACTCCTCGTCCGGCACGCCGATGACCGCGACGTCGGCGACCGCCGGATGCTCCAGCAGCGCCGCCTCGATCTCGGCGGGGTAGATGTTCACCCCGCCCGAGATGATCAGGTCGGTACGGCGGTCGCACAGGAACAGGAACCCGTCCTTGTCCATGAAGCCGATGTCGCCGGGGGTGTACCAGTCCCCGCGCATGCTGGAGGCGGTCTTGGCCGGGTCCTTGCGGTAGGTGAATCGGCCGAGCCCCGACTTGATGGAGATCATGCCGGGCTCGCCCGCGGGGACCTCCTCGCCGTCGGCGTCGAGGATCCTCGCCTCGAAGCCGGGGGCCGGGCGGCCGACCGTGCCGGGGTGTTTCAACCAGTCGTGCGGCTTGACGGAGAAGGCGATGGTGGACTCGGTGGAGCCGTAGTACTCGTAGAGGACGGGGCCCCACCAGTCCATGATCTGCTGCTTGACCGCCACCGGGCAGGCCGCGCCGGTGTGGATCACCTGACGGAGTGACGACACGTCGTAGGAGTCCCGGACCTCGGCCGGCAGCCGCAGCATCCGGTGGAACATCGTGGGGACCATCATCGCGTTGGTCACCCGGTGCTTCTCGATCAGTTCGAGGACGACGGCCGGCTCGAACCTGGGTGCGATCACCAGGGTGTGGCCCAGGTGCAGCGCGAACATCGTGTGGGCGCACGGCGCGGAGTGGTACATCGGCGAGGTCACCAGGTGGACCTCGTCGCCCGGCCGCAGGTCGCAGACCTCGCCGACGAACCAGGCGACGAGCGGTATGGCCGCCTCCGGCTCGGCCCCGGACAGCGGCCGCTGCACGCCCTTGGGGAATCCGGTGGTGCCCGAGGTGTACCACATGACCGCTCCGGCGGACCTGTCACAGGGCGCGGTCACGGGCTGGCCCTCGGCCAGCCCGGCGGTCCCGGTGAGGGCACCCGGCACGGGGTGGTCATGGTCGGCGACCACGACCTTGGCGTCGCAGTCGGCCAGGATGTAGGCGATCTCGGCCTCGGTCAGATGCCAGTTGACCGGCACGTAGTACAGGCCGACCTGCCCGGTGGCCATCAGCATGACCACCGCGTCGAGGCTGTTGGGCAGCACCCCGGCGACCACGTCCCCGGAGGTGAGTCCCCGAGCCCGGAGCCCGTGCGACACCTGGTTCACCCTCGCGAGCAGCTCGCCGAAGGTCGTCACCGTGCCGTCGGCGTCGATCACCGCCCGGCGCTCGGGATCGGCCTCCGCGATCCGGTAGAAGCCGGGGAGTGCGCTGATGTCGGCCATGGGGCCCCTTCTCGGGCTCAGAGCTCCAGCGGATCGGCGAGGCGCGCCCGGTGGATCCGCGGCGGGCCGAGGAGCACCTCGTCGGCTTTGGCCCGCTTGTAGTAAAGATGCGCGTCATGCCCCCAGGCGAAACCGGTGCCGCCGCGCATCCGATCCTTGTCCCGCCGCCGGTACTTCATCAAGGTCCGTATCGGCTCCGATCAGCGCGCATTTACGCTGACCAGCGGCGGATCGACGGCACGGAGCGATGCTCTACAGGGGAAGCAAAAGCGATCTTTGCCTTCACTTGGCCGTTAAGCACCAGGAATCGGTAATCATCTCTTCAATGTGATCGTCTGATCTCGGGGGGAGATTGGTGTGATCACACGGAAATCACGGTCCGTACGGACCCGGCTGACGCTGGCCGCCATCGTCGTCGCCGCCCTGGGCAGCCTTCTCGTCACCTCCATGCTGACGATCTCGCTGTACAAAGTGGCGAACGAACTGCGCACGAACGAGGTGGCCGGCGCCGTCCTGGAGATCATCCAGCTTGACAGGCAGTCGACGACGCCCGTCATCCTGCCGCAGGGGGACGCCGCGGGCGTCCAGGTCCTGGACTCGGCGGGACGGGTCGTCGCGTCCACCCCGTCGCTGACCGGCGCCCCCCGGGTAGCGGACTTCGCCCCTCCCGCCGGGAAGGCTCGGGCCGACCAGGAGGTCTGCGGCATCCCCGCATTCCCCGACCGGTGCATGGTGGTCGTGGCCTTCTGGGTCTACCAGCCGCAGGGCGACCTGCTCGTCTACTCCGCCGACGACGTCGTCCCCTGGTACGTCCAGCCGGGGGTGCTCGCCCTGTTCATCGGCGCGTCCCTGCTGTTCACGACACTGGCGGGGTTCGGCACCTACTACCTGGTGACCCGGGCGCTGCGTCCGGTGAGCGACATCAGGGACAACCTCGAGGAGATCACCGCGACCGACCTCGGCAAGCGCGTGCCGGTGCCGCACGCACGGGACGAGATCCGGAATCTGGCCGAGACGATCAACCAGACCCTGGACCGTCTGGAGACGGCGGTGGAGCAGCAGCGCCGGTTCGCCTCCGACGCCTCCCACGACCTGCGCAGCCCGCTCACCGCCATGCGCGCCCAGGTGGAGGAGGCACTGCTGTACCCCGAAGACACCGACTGGAGCGCGAAGGCCACCGCGATGCTCGGCAGCCTCGACCGGCTCCAGGCGATCGTCTCCGACCTGCTGATGCTGACCCGGCTCGACTCCAACGCACGGATGTCCAAGGAGCGGATCGACCTGTACGAGCTGTGCCGCGGCGAGCTGGACCGCCGCCCGCGCCGTGTCCAGGTGATCCGGGAGCTGACCCCGGGGCTCGTCGTGGAGGGCGACCGGCTCCGGCTGTCGCGCCTGCTGACGAACCTGCTGGACAACGCCGAGCGGCACGCCGTGTCGCGGATCTGGGTGAGCACGGCGGAAGAGGACGGCATGGCCGTTCTCGAGGTGCTCGACGACGGCGAGGGCGTCCCCCAAGACCAGTGGGAGATCGTCTTCCGCCGGTTCACCCGGCTGGACGCCTCACGGAACAGGGACGCCGGGGGCACCGGGCTGGGGCTGGCCATCGCCAGGGAGATCGCCCAGGCGCACGGCGGAACCCTGGGCCTGGCGGAGAGCCCGCAAGGTGCACGTTTCCTCCTGCGGCTGCCCCTGATTCGCTAGGGTTCCCCTGTGGCACGGGGATTTGGGGGACTACGCCGCGATGATCTGCTCCGGACCGCCTGTGACGTCATCGCGGCCCGGGGATTCGGGCACACGCGGACGGTGGACATCGCACAGGCCGCCGGAGTCAGCCAGGCGTTGCTGTTCTACCACTTCGAGACGGAGGAGAAGCCGCTCGCCCAGGCCTTCACCTGCGCCGACCCCGACGGCTCGACCTGGCGGATCATCTCGCTGATCGACGGCCTGTCCACGCAGATGACCGTGCACAGGCGTGTGCTGCCCCGGGCCCGCATGGCCGAGCTCGTCCGTACGGCTACCGCGGCGGAGCCGGGCCTGCCTCCTGACGCGCTGTCCTGAGCAACCTGCCGGGCAGCACGACCATGAGCATGGCCAGGGCGATCAGCCCTCCACCCAGGCAGACGGTCCCGGTGAGCGGCTCGCCGTACATCATGACGGCCAGGGCGGTCACCCAGAGCGGCTGGGCCGACAGGATCACCGCGGCGGGCACCGGCGGGACGTGGAGCTGGCCGAACGAGCGGGCCAGGAACCCCAGGGCGCAGGCCACGATCGACAGATGGCCGAGGACCGCCCAGTCGCCCGGCGTCTGGGGCAGGGTGAGACCGTCCGGCGCGGCGAGGGCGCCCGCCATGAGCGCGATGACGCCGAGCTGGATCACCGCGACCGCGTAGACGTCCCGCCGCGACCCGGCGAAACCGCCGAGCACCAGCGTGTGCGCCGAGTACAGCACCGCCGACAGCAGGGTGACGGCCAGCGCGGGGAGGGAGACGCCGCCCCCCTCCTCCTGCAACAGGGTGAAGATTGTCAGAGCGGCCAGCGCGAGCGCCACCGCGGCCCAGGTGCGCCCCGAGACCCTGGCGCCGAGCAGGATCAGCCCGAGGACCGGAGTGATCACTACATTGGAGCCCACGGTGAAACCCGAGACCGACGAGGACAGGTCGTGCAGCGCGACCGCCTGGGCCGTCTGGCCCACGCCGAACAGCAGGCCGAGCAGGACGCCGGTCGACCAGATGCTCTCCGACAGTCCTCGCAGGCAGCCCGGGCTGAGCCCGAACAGGACGAGCGCCGCGATGCCGTACCGCTCGGTGAGCAGGTCGGCCACCGGGATGCGGACGATGAGATCCTTCATCAGCGGGAACGCCGACCCCCAAGCGGCGCTGACGAACATCAGAAGCACTACTCCCACGAGGGGGCGGGGAGTGGATACCACTGCCATGACGGAAGGATCGCATCACTGCGAGCGACCGGACCGTCACGGTAAGGATCGAGAGTGGCCTGAATGCGACGTTGAGTGAAGGAGTTCACACCGGCGGGAGAGCCCTCCCCTCCCCCGGGTCGGGGCCAGGGGCCGGTCGCTGTTCCGACCGGCTCTCCCGCCCGGCGCCGGGGTGCGCGTACGGCGGGCCCCTAACGGAGGTTGCGGGTCAGCAGGTCGATGAGCGGCTCGCGGCGGACGCAGCCGGCCAGGGCGAAGGAGTCGGCCAGCGCGAGCAGGTCACCGTCGGACAGGCCACGGAAGAGCTCGGCGTACTCGGGCAGCAACGCCTGGGCGATGAGGACGTGCCGGACCAGGTCGTCGGTCTGGTAGCGGGCGCCCCACGGGTAGGGGTCCCACGCGGGGAACTCGGTGGCCACGAGCGAGTGCAACGGCGCCGGCACGTCGGCGGACTCCTCCATCGTGGAGCCCCACCGGTCGGCGCCGAGCCGCGCCTTCTTCCCGATGAACGCGCCGAACCGTTCCGTGTACGGCCCGGCCGCGCAGACCAGCCCCTGCAGTCCGACGTCCTTGTAGGTCCACAGGGACCAGCCCGCCCCGTGGGCGTCGTAGGTGTCGAGCTGGTCGGCCAGGATCCGGTAACGCTGCTCGTCGACGGCGGGGTCGCCGGTGTAGACGGGGCCGAACTCGCCGGCCCAGACCGGGGTGCCGGTCTCCCGCTGGAAGGTCGTGCGCCGCTCGAAGGCCAGTTCCAGCCGTGCCCGGTCCACCCACTCGCCCCTGGTGTAGCCGGGGTGGGCGCGGGGGCTTGAAACAGAGCGATGCCAGACCGGCGCCGTCGACGGTCTGGCATCGCCCTGCTGGGAGGCGCCCGCTCACCGCGGTGCGCCGGCTCCGTCTCGCTAGTACGGCAGTCGCCGCCCGTTCGGTGTCCGCAGGTCAAGCTCGATCCTTGCCACAGGTCTTCTGGGCTTGGAGATAAGGATCTGCCGCATCGTACTGACTCCTTTATCAATTACCTGTACGGGCTGGACTGTCATCCCTTACCGGGATTGGGGCATCTCCTCGCGGACGGTCAGTCAGAAAACCGGGCCTGTCGAACGCGTGGACAGCTCGAACCAGACGACCTTTCCGACTCTTCCCCTACGCGTGTGGCCGGTGCCCCAGGAGCGGGACAGCAGGTCGACGAGGAGGAGCCCACGGCCGCCCTCGTCGTTCCCGGGCTCCTCTTCGGCCCTGAGCAGGACGGGGTTTTCGTCCTCGACCTCGCAGCGCAACATGTCGCCCTGGGAGGAAAGAGTGAGAAGTGGCTCTCCCCATCCGTGGAGCAGGGCGTTGGTGACCAGCTCGCTGACGAGCAGTTCGGCGACCTCGCTCTGCTCGTCGTATCCCCAGTCGGCGAGCTGGGCACGGATGAGATGCCGGGCCGCGGGCGTCGAGGAGGCATCGGAGAACAGGACCCACGAGGCCTGCCGGGTGCGTGCCGCGCGGACGGCGTGGGCCACGAGCTCACCAAGTCCGCGCACGAGTCCCTGGAGCCGGCGCCACACCTCCGGGCGACCGTTCTCCGGCCGGGTCAGGGATGCGGACCGGCCTGCCGCCGCACCCTCTGCCGCGGGGCTCCGGCGGCACACAAGTTCAGGCTGCCTGGGCATAGGAACCCCGGTGAGCCGGAATGCTGCGTCCATCGGGCATGAGCTCGCCGGTGTCTTCGAACAGCACCACACCGTTGCAGAGCAACCCCCACCCCTGTTCCGGATGGAACGCCACAAGACGGGCCGCATCGTGATCACGAGCGTCCGCGGGCGGACACGAAGGCTTGTGCTGACACATGACCGTTACCTCGATCCTCATTGATCGCAGGAGAGTCCTTTGGGAGCCACCGGTTCCGGGCTGGTGATGACCGGCATTCCGGTCCGGTTGAGCTGCTTTCGCTATCCACGATGCTCCTACCGGGACCCGGCGTCTGCGCTGGCAGCACCCATTTGGGCTCCATGCCAACCGCACCCCCGGCATACCTGCTAGCTGCAATGCGCCGGCCGGGGCCGGCTGCGATCCTGGATATGTGGCCCTACGTTGTCTCATCGTCGACGACAGCGATCACTTCAAGGAGGCCGCACGCCGTGTGCTCGAACCAGAGGGGATCGCTGTCGTCGGCATGGCATCGACGACGGCCGAAGCTCTCCGGCAGGTAGACGAGCTCCGGCCGGATCTCGTGCTGGTCGACATCGATCTCGGCGAGGAGAGCGGATTCGATCTGGCCTGGCGGCTTACGGACGCGGCGGACGCGGATCCGCTGAGCGTCATCCTGATATCGACCTACGCCGAGAAGGACTTCGCGGAGATGATCGCGACCAGCCCGGCCATCGCGTTCCTGTCGAAGCCAGACCTCTCACGGAGAGCGATCGACGAGATCCTGCAGAGAGCGGGCGACACGGGTCGACCCGATCGAGACTAGCGAGTTCCGAGGAAGGCGATCACCGCGAGGACCCGTCGGTGATCGTCTTCCGTCTCCGGTAGCCGCATCCTGGCCATGATGCTGCGCACGTGCTTCTCGACCGTGCCCTCGGTGATCCAGAGCCTGTGGGCGATCCCGGCGTTCGAGCGTCCCTCCGCCATCAGGGAGAGAACCTCGCGCTCGCGCTGTGTGAGGAGTTCCAGCGGGTCGTTCCGGCGGCGGGCCGTGATGAGCTCCTTCACCAGGCTGGGATCGACGACCGAGCCGCCGTGGACGATCCGTTCGACCGTCTCGACGAAGTCGGTCACACCGATCACCCGGCTCTTGAGCAGGTAGCCGACCCGGTGCCCGGTGGCGAGCAGTTCCATCGCCTGCTCGACCTCGATGTGCGCCGACAGCAGGAGAATGCCCGTCTTCGGGAACTCCTCACGGATCACCCGGGCCGCGTCGAGTCCTTCGGTCGTGTATCCCGGAGGCATCCGGATGTCGACGACGACGAGGTCGGGACGGCACTCGCGGACGAGGGTGAGGAGCTCCGGCGCGTCTCCGGCCTGGCCGACGACCTCGAACCCCGACCGCTCAAGCAGGCTCGCGATCCCCTCTCGCAGGAGCACGTCATCGTCCGCCAGCGCTATCCGCGTCCGCCCTTCGTCCACCGCTCTATCGCCTCTTGCCCGTAATAGTCACACCCGGGTGAAAAGGATCGCGCCTCCCACCAAACACCGGCGATCCGGGTAGTCACCCGCAACGGGGTGACCGATGTCAACTGCGGGCGCAACCGCCCCGTATACCCCGCGTGACATGGGAGTAATATGGTAGTCATGCGCGCGCGGCTATTGTCGTTGCTGTTACGTCCGACGCGCCCACCCCTCATATGGGGGATCAGCGTCGGCGTGTTATGCGTCACGGCAGAAGCCCTCCTGACGTATCCGCTGCAGCAGATCGCGCCGGGGGTCTCCCTGGGCGTAGTTTACCTGCTCGGTGTTCTGGTGGTCTCGTTAGGCTGGGGTCTGGGACTGGGCATGGCGACCGCGGTGGTCAGCGGCATCGCCTTCGACTACTTCAACAACCCGCCCTTCGGGACCCTGACCATCTTCAGCAGCTGGTCGTGGATGCCGCTCGTGATCTTCCTCGTCGTCGCGCTGCTGGCCAGCTGGGCCGCGACGCTGACGCGGTCGCTGGCCGTCGAGGCCGACGAGCGCCGCCGTGAGGCCGACCTCGACGCCAGGCTGGCCCGGCTCCTGCTGCGTACGGAGCATCTGCGCTCGGCGCTGCCGGCGGTCTCCCGCCGCCTGGCACAGGCGCTGGGGCTGCCGTTCCTGGCGATAGAGCTCGGCGCGGTGACCTCCGACGATTCCCATACGGCGTTGCCCCTGTTGGAGGGCGCCGCCGCCCTCGGCACACTCGTCGTCCCCGCCGGCCTGCCGGAGGCCACCCTGCGCCGTCTGAACGAGTGGGTCGTGCCCTCGCTGAACGCGCTGCTGCGGGCGGCACACGATCGTGAGGCCATCGGGCGCGACCTGGAAGCGAGCCGCGACGAGCTCCGCCGGGTCGCACAGGAACAGGCCGCGCTGCGACGTGTCGCGACGCTGGTCGCGCGTGGAGTCTCTCCGGCGGAGATGTTCGGCGCGGTCGCTCGCGAGATGGGGCTCATCCTCCAGGCGGACTGCACGGCGATCGAACGTTACGAACCCGACCGCGCGGTGGTGGTGGGCTCATGGAGCGGGCGCGGCCCCGAGTCCGCACTGCCCCCCGGCTCGCCTCGGCCGCTCGACGAGCAGAGCATCTCGGCGCTGGTGCTGGGGGCCGGGCGGCCGATGCGGATGACGGACTACGACCACGGCCCCGGAGAGATCTCCGAGTGGGCCCGGGCGCAGGGGATCACCTCTTCGATCGGCAGCCCCATCGTCGTCGAAGCACGCCTGTGGGGCGTGATGATCGCTTTCTTCAACGCTCCGGAGCCGCAGCCCGCAAGCGCGGAGGAGCGCATGCTGGACTTCACCGAGCTCGTCGCGACCGCGATCTCCAACGCCCAGGCCCGCGACGAGCTCGCCGCCTCCCGCGCCCGCGTCGTCGCGGCCTCCGACGAGACCCGGCACCGCATCGAACGTGATCTGCACGACGGAGCACAGCAACGTCTCGTCTCGCTCGGGCTTGATCTGCGGGCCACGGAGGCCACCTTGCCGCCCGAACTGGCAGAGCTGAGAACCCGGCTGTCCCGGACCGTTGACGGTCTTACCTCTGTCGCGGAAGACCTGCGGGAGCTCTCCCGGGGCCTTCATCCGGCGATCCTCTCCAAGGGCGGTCTCGGGCCCGCGCTGAAGACGATCGCACGCCGCTCCGCCGTACCGGTCGATCTCGTCCTGAACATCGGCCGGCGACTGCCGGAGAGCGTCGAGGTCGCCGTCTACTACATCGTGTCCGAGGCACTGACGAACGTGGCCAAACACGCCCACGCCACTATGGTGTGCGTCGAACTCGACGTGGAGAGCGCGAGCGTCGAGATCTCGATCCGCGACGACGGACTCGGCGGAGCCGATCCCCACCACGGCTCGGGGCTCATCGGCCTCAGCGACCGCATCCAGGCTCTCGGCGGCAGGATGGACGTCGTCAGTCCCGCGGGAGGCGGCACGACGCTGCTGGCGACGATCCCTGTCTGGAGCGGATGACGGCCGCTCTTCCCCGGTCCTCACCACGGGGCCGGGGCCGCCCTCCGTCGCCGAGACGGCGGGCAGGTCGTCCGGCAGGCGGTCACGGAGTGCGGCGGTGGTGACGACCGCCCTGGCTCCGGCGTCGGACAGCACGTTGACGAGCCGGTCGAAGGGGAGTTCCTGGTGGGCGTAGGCGTCCAGCGCGGATGTTCCCCGAGCCCTTCGCCCGCCTCGACCGGGAGCGGCGCGACCTGATGGAGGCCGACTCGCAGCTGCACGTGCTCGGCGAGGACATCTGCGACCCGTACGGCGGAGCCTTCAAGGTCACCAGGGGCCTGTCCACCAGGTTCGGCGCCCGCGTGCGGTCCACCCCGCTGAGCGAGGGTGCGATCACCGGGGTCGGAGCCGGCCTCGCCCTGGCCGGGGACAGGGCGATCGTCGAGATCATGTTCGCCGACTTCGTCGCGCTCGGGCGGCCCTGCCTGTTCTTCGAGGACAAGGTCCTCTACACCCGGCGGATGTACGAGGGCGGGGTCGTGGACGACCTGTTCCGCTACGAGATCGACGGCGACGTCGCCCGGTTCCGGCAGACCGCGCTGAACGGGACCTTCCGGGAGCCGACCTGGAGGGCGGCGCCATCGTGGTCACCCTGCACGCCGACGCCGCGGTGATCATGGCCGTCCCCGTCGTCTTCCCCGGCCAGATCTGCGCGCTGTCGCTCACCGCCCCGCATCCGGAGGTCGTGGAGACCCGTGACGGCGGCTTCGCCGTACGGAAGGTGGTCAACCTGGGCCTCGCCTACGACCACCGCTACGTCAACGGCCGCGAGTCGGCCGAGTTCCTCGGCGCGCTCAGGACCGCCCTGGAGACCCCCGGCGCCGGCGACCCCCGCTGAACCCCGCACGGGCACCGGCCCGGTTTCCCGGCGGCGGGCAGCGGTGGGAACATGACCTGGTCATGACGAACCAGACGGAAGGCCATCACCGGTGAGGCGGCTACTCACGGTCCTGCTGTTCGCGTGTGCCGCGCTACTCGGCGTGGTCACCCCCGCACAGGCCCACAACGTGCTGATCGGCAGCGATCCCGGAGACGGCGCTCAGCTCGCCACCGGTCCCGAGAAGATCACACTCACCTTCGACCAGCCGGTACGGCAGGGCTTCGCGCAGATCAGCGTGACCGGCCCCGACGGGACCCGCTGGGAGGACGGCACGACGACCGTCAGCGGCCAGAAGGTCAGCGTCGGAGTCAGGCCCCTGGGCCCGGCCGGGCAGTACGCCGTCGGCTACCGCGTCCTGTCCTCCGACGGTCACCCGGTGGCCGACAAGGTGACCTTCACCCTCACCACCGCGGGCACGGGCACCGCGTCCCAGCCGGCCCCGGTCTCCTCGGCCGCCGCGCCGCAGGCGCCCGACCTGAGCGCCCAGGCCGCCGAGGCCGCGCAGAACGGCGGAGCCGGGATGGCCGTGCTGTGGATCGCCTGCGCCCTGGTCGTGCTGGGCGGGGCCACCATCGTGGCGCTGCGCCGTACGAAGGAGCGGGGGACGCAGGGATGACCGTGACCGTCGAACGTGCCCCCGGGGTGGGCACGGTCAGGAAGCTGCTGGCCGGCGGGCTCGTCTCGGGAGCCGTGCTCGCCGTGCTGGCCGCGACGGTGTTCACCGCGCAGGAGGCGGTGCCGGGGATCGCGCTGCCCGGCCCGCTGGTGGAGTACGGCCTGCCGGTGCTGCGGGTGCTGCTGGACCTGGCCGCGGTGGCCGTGGTCGGGCTGAGCCTGCTGCCCAGGATGCTCGGCTTCGACGACCCGGAGCGGACCGAGCCGGTCATGCGCCGGGCCCGGCCGGCGGCGGTGACGTTCGCCTGGGCGTGGGCGGTGCTCGCCCTGGTCGTCATCGTCTTCCAGACCGCCCAGCTCAACCCCGGGCTCGTCCCGACCCCGGGGATGATCGCCGAGTACGTCGACAGCGTCGGCGCGGGCCAGGGGATGCTCTTCAGCGCCGCCTGCGCGCTCACCTACGCCGGGATCGGGCTGCTGGCCGTACGGTTCGGCGAGAAGGTCCCCGCCGAGCTGCGGATCGTGATCGCCTTCTTCGGCCTGCTGCCGATCCCGGTCACCGGCCACGCGGTCGACTCGGTCTGGCACGACCCCATCATGATCTCGATGGAGCTGCACGTGATGGGCGCGGCCGCCTGGACGGGCGGGCTGCTCACGATCGTCACGCTGGTCGCCGGAGACCGTGAGCTACTGGCGCGGGTCCTGCCGAAATTCTCCAGGCTCGCCACCCTGGCGCTGGTCCTGGTCGGCCTCTCCGGCCTGGTGAACGGCCTGGCCTCGATGGCCCTCACGCAGGGGGTGGAGTTGCCGGGCGCGGTGTTCACCAGCGACTACGGGCTGCTCGTGGTGGCCAAGACCGCGTGTGTGGCGCTGCTGATCCCGTTCGCCGCCCACATCCGCTTCCGCCTGCTGCCGCGCATCGCGCGGCGGCAGGGGACGGCGGTCGCGGCATGGGCGGCCGCGGAGATCACCGTGATGGGTCTCGCCTACGGCGTCGCGGTGGCGCTGACCACGGCCTCCATGTCCTGAGCCCGCAGGCGGTAGCGGCTCATGGCCCACTCGCCGCCCACCCACAGGACGGCGAGCATGAGGCCGCCGATCACCATGGTCATGGGCGGCACCAGCGGCGGGGTGTGGTAGGCCACGCTCTGCAGGCGGAGCGCCTGGTCGACGAGGACGGTGGCCGCGAGCGAGCCGGCCAGCGCCCGCAGCACCGGGATCCGGATCAGGAACGCCAGGTCGACGGCGAGCGCCCCGGCGATCAGGAAGATCGGCACCGACGAGCGCGGGAAGTCGGCCAGCGCCAGGAGCGGCCAGATCAGGGTGCGGTAGGCGATGTAGACGCCGATCACGGCGGTGGCCGCGAACATCCGGCCGATCATCGCGCGGGCGAAGACCAGGACGATCACGGCGGCGGCCGCCGCGTAGAGCGGATAGACCTGGTCGGGCACCGGCAGGGAGAATTTGACGACCATCATCCGGTCCACCGCGCGGCCCATCTGGTCGGCGGCGAACTGCAGCAGGGTGGGCTCGGCCTCCGGATGCCCCCCGTCCCAGGCCGCGATGCCGAACACGCCGTACTCCTGGTGCTGTGCCGGGAACCAGACGTTCTCGAACAGGAACACGAAGAGCCCGCCGAGGACCATCGTGCGCGTCCGCCCCGTGGGCGCGCCCATGAACCAGCCCCTGATCACCCCGCAGACCATGAGGAACGTGCCGAAATAGAGCATCATGTGCGACGGGCTCCACGAGGTGATGTCGAGCCCGTTGATCCGGTGGTTGATCAGGTCAAGCGGCACCGCGGTCAGGAAGATCCCGGTGCCCCAGCCGACGAGGCGCTGCGCGGTCCTGTCCACGCCGTAGCCGGTGTAGAGATGGATGATCGTGAGCGTCAGGGCGATGGCCGTGCCGACGCTGTTGAGCAGATGCGGCGGCGCCAGGTCGTCACGGAGCCACTTGAAGTGCCAGGAGACGTCCCAGGAGGCGCCGAGCACCTTGAAGGAGAAGGCCACCAGCCACCCGAGGTACAGCAGCCGGAACAGATCCTCCGGAGTCTCACGGCCGGCCTTCCCCCGGGTCCAGTAGGGCAGGGCCCACTCAATGACTGGAGTGGCTCTTCGTCTGAGGCTCTCGACTGACTTCACGTGTCGAAATGATGCCCGGGCTTTACCTTGCTCCGCAATCGGGAACATCCCTGAGGCATGGGCAGGGTCTCCCCTCCATATCCTGACAATTGCCTGCTTCGGGAGTTTCCGTGTGGGATGGCGGGGCCTGGCCGTCTCAGGTGCCTCTCAGCTCCCCTGAGTAAGCTCTCGGCATGAATCTTGCGGGGAGGTCGTCCACCTGGGTCGCGGTGGTCGCCGTGCTGGTCATCGGGGTCGCGACCTGGCTGCTGTGGCCGTCCGCGCCACAGGTCCGCGTCCAGGACCAGAAGATCACTGTCCTTGACGGGCCCGGCGGCGACCAGCGGGTCACGCTCGACACGAGTTTCTTCCCCCCCGCCGGGGGTGGCAGGGCACCGGCGGTGCTGCTCGCGCACGGTTTCGGCGGCAGCAAACAGAGCGTCCGGGCCGCAGCGGTACGGCTGGCACAGGAGGGTTACGCCGTGCTGACCTGGTCGGCACGGGGCTTCGGCCAATCCACCGGCCAGATCGCACTCAACTCCCCCGACTACGAGGTCAAGGACGTCCGCCAGCTCGTCGACTGGATGGCCAGGCGGCCCGAGGTCCAGCTCGACGCGGCCGGCGACCCTCGGGTGGGCATCGCGGGCGGCTCGTACGGCGGGGCGATCGCGCTGATGGCCGCCGCCTACGACGGCAGGATCGACGCGATCGTCCCCCAGATCACCTGGTATGACCTGGCCGACGCGCTGTTCCCCGACGCAGCCGGCCGGGGGCCGCAGAACGGCGTGTTCAAGCGGATGTGGGCGGGGCTGTTCTTCAGCCGGGGCGGCCCGACGCCCGAGGCGGGGCTGGGCGGGGTGGGCGGACCAGGTGGACGTGCCGCTCCGCCCGCCACGCCGCCCGCCACGCCGCCGACCGCGCAGGAGATCCGGTGCGGCCGGTTCCTCCCGGAGATATGCGACATGTATCAGCAGGTGGCCCAGACCGGCCGGGCGACCCCGGGCGCGATCGAGACCCTGCGCAGGGCCAGCCCGATCTCCGTACCAGGGAAGATCAGGATTCCGACGCTGCTGCTCCAGGGACAGCGCGACTCGCTGTTCCCCCTGGGGCAGGCGGACGCCAACGCCAAGGCCGTCGCCGCGACCGGCGCCCCTGTCGGCGTGGCCTGGTTCGACGGCGGCCACGACGGCGGCAACGGCGAGGTCGACTGGATCCACGAGCGGACCCTCGGCTGGTTCGACCGCTACCTGAAGAAGGACACCGGCACCGACCTCGCGGGCAGCCCGTTCACCGTCACCCGCGACGGCGGCAGGGACCCGGGGACCCGCCGCCCGGTCCAGCTGCACGCCACCGCGGACGGCTATCCCGGTCTGGGCGGCACCGCCCGGACCACGGTGCCGCTCACCGGCACGGACCAGCAGGTGGCCAACCCGCCGGGCGGGTCCCCCGCCTCGATCTCCGCGGTCCCCGGCTTCGGCGCTCTCGCGGGTGGCGCGGGGAACCTGAGCGTGTCCATCGACATGCCGGGCCAGAGCGCCACCTTCGACTCCGCGCTGCTGGCCGCCCCGCTGCAGGTCACCGGCAGCTCCACCGTGAAGGTACGGGTGCACTCGGAGGAGACCTCCGCCGACGGGGGCACCGGCCCGGGCGAGGTGACGCTGTTCGCCAAGCTCTACGACGTGGCCGGGGACACCCAGGCGCCGCTCCTGCCCGAGTCGCTCGCCGCTCCCGTCAGGATCGCCCTTCCCGAAGGCGGCACCGGCGAGGCCGTGGTCAGCCTGCCGGCCATCGATCACCGCTTCGACGTCGGGCACCGGCTGCGCGTCGCCTTCACCACCACCGATCTGGGGTACAACACCCCCTCCGCTCCGGCCGTCTACACGGTCGGCCTGGTCTCGCAGGCCGTGAGCGTGCCGACCGACGCCGCCCTGCGGACCCCCGCCGGCGGGCCCGCCTGGTGGACCTGGGCACTGCCGCTGGCCTCCCTCGTCATCGCGGGAGTCCTGCTGCTCACCGGACGCCGGCGCGGCGAGTACGGCCACGCCCCCGCCCCGGACGCCGTACCCCTGCGGATCGACGGCCTGACCAAGGCCTACCGCAACGGCGAGCTGGCGGTGAACGACCTCTCCTTCACCGTCGAGCAGGGCCAGGTGCTCGGCCTGCTCGGCCCCAACGGGGCGGGCAAGACCACCACCATGCGCATGATGATGGGCCTGATCCACCCCGACGCGGGCGAGATCCGGATCTTCGGCCGCCGGGTCGTCCCCGGCGCCCCGGTCCTGTCCCGGCTGGGCTCCTTCGTCGAGGGCCCCGGTTTCCTGCCGCACCTGACCGGCCGGGCCAACCTGGAGCTCTACTGGAAGGCGACGGGCCGTCCCGCGCAGGACGCCCACTTCGCCGAGGCCCTGGAGATCGCCGGGCTCGGCGGAGCGCTGGAGCGCACCGTGCGGACTTACTCCCAGGGCATGCGCCAGCGTCTGGCCATCGCGCAGGCCATGCTCGGCCTGCCCGACCTGCTGGTCCTCGACGAGCCCGCCAACGGCCTCGACCCGCCCCAGATCCGCGAGATGCGCAGGGTCCTGATCTCCTATGCCGCGCGGGGCCGTACCGTCATCGTCTCCAGCCACCTGCTCGCCGAGGTGGAGCAGACCTGTAGCCACGTGGTGGTCATGCACCGGGGCCGCCTCATCACCGCCGGCCCGGTGAGCGAACTGCTGCGCGGCCGTACCTCCGCCAACGGCTCGGGCACCCGCCTGGAGGACGTGTTCCTGGACCTGATCGGAGAGAAAGCATGAGTGACGTCCACGGCTCCGGTACGGCTCTCGCCGGCTCTCCGGACGGCGGTTCGGCGGCCGGCTACCTGTCCGGACGCACGCTGCCGCTGGCGGTGGAGGCCGTCCGCCAGTTCAAGCGGCGCCGCACGCTGGCCATGTTCGGCCTGCTGCTCGCGCTGCCGTGGGTCCTGGTGATCGCGTTCACGTTCGGCGCCGGGTCCGGCCAGCCGGGCTCCACGCTGCGCATCTCCGACCTGGCGACCGAGGGGGGCCTGAACTTCGCCGCGTTCGCGCTGTCGGTGTCGGTCGGCTTCCTGCTGGTCGTCGCGGTGGCGCTGTTCTGCGGCGACACCGTGGCCAGCGAGGCGAGCTGGTCGTCGTTGCGCTACCTGCTGGCCGCTCCCATCCCCCGCGACCGGCTGCTGCGGCAGAAACTGATCGTCGCCATGGGCTACTCGGCGGCCGCGGTGATCTGCCTGCCGCTGATGGCTCTGCTGGCCGGGACTGTCGCGTTCGGCTGGAACGACGTCCGGGTGCCCGGTACCGGCGAGACCATCGCCGCGCTGGACGTTTTGCCCCGTTTCGGGATTGTGATCCTCTATGCCCTGATCAGCCAGTTCGTGGTCGCCGCACTGGCCTTCCTGCTCTCGGTCAGCACCGACTCCCCGCTCGGCGCGGTCGGCGGGGCGGTCGGCCCGGTGATCGTGAGCAACATCCTGCAGGCGGTGGAGGCGCTCGGCCCGCTCCGGGAGTTCCTTCCGACCTTCTGGAACACGGCCTGGCTGGACGCTCTGGCGCCGCAGCCCGACTATGGCGGCATGATCAAGGGCGTCGCCGTGTCGATCACCTACTCGGCCGTCCTGGTCGCCGTCGCCTTCCGCCGCTTCCGACGCAGGGACGTCGTTTCTTAGCGTTTCGAGGCCACTTTCCGGTTACTTGGATATTCGCCCCGAATATTCGCCGCGCGCGTCTACGACATAGCGGCATGGACGCTTTTCATATATAGGGCTAGCTATGTCCGTTTTTTACCCTTATGAGTTTTTTCATCATGTTCCAGGGTAGGAATCCCGCCGAATCGGAAGCGAGATGCCTCCGACACGTTCAGAGCGACAGACGCCAGTCCTCGGCGGCGTCTTCCCCCGTCCGGCCATTGATCGGTTTCTGGTGGGCGGACGGATCCCAAGACGGAGTGATCGATTGGGGAGTGGTGACCGTGAAGTGCGGAGCACAGATAGCCCTGGCTGTCGGTGCCGGATACCTTCTGGGCCGGCACCGCAAGTTGCGGATGGCGCTCGGGCTGGCGGCGGCCGGCGCGACCGGCAAGCTGGGCGCGGGCGGGAGCGACCTGCTGCAACAGGGCCTGAAGCTGCTGGGCTCCTCTCCGGAGCTGGAAAAGATCGTTGACAGCGTCCGCGGCGAGCTGCTCGAGGCCGGCAAGGCCGCGGCGCGGGCGGCGGCGGGCAAGCAGATCGACACGCTGACCTCCAAGCTCCACAGCCGCGTGGAGTCGTTGCGGACTCCGGGTGGCGGCGGAGATGAGGAAGAAGAGGAAGAAGAGCCCATCCGCGGACGCCAGGCCCGGGGCGGCAAGGGCGGCAAGGCCCGCGCCGGCCGCGAGGAGCCGGAGGACGAGGAAGAAGAGGAGCTCGAAGAAGAGGAAGAGGAGGAAGAGGAGGAGGAGCCGATACCCGCACGCGGGCGGCGCGCCACACGCGGCCGGAGCCGTCCGGTGAGCAGGACCCGCGCCGTGCCCGAAGAGGACGAGGAAGAAGAGGAGGAAGAGGAAGAGGAGGAGGAGGAAGAAGAAGAGGAGCCACCGGCCAAGAGCGCACGACGCCGGGGCGGCGTGCAGCGTGAGAAGGCGGCCGCAGGCAGCCGTCCGGTCCGCCGGACGCGGGGGTGAGCCCGATGGCCGAGGAATCCCGGGCTCAGCCGGCGGAGGAAGCCGGCCCCGCACTCCCCATCGACCAGCTCACCCAGGAACTGCGGAACCTCGCCGAGGCACTCGGGGAGCGGATCCTGTCATCGGCGACCGACAAGATCGGCGGTCTGACCGAGCGGCTGACCGACTATGTCGGCAGCGGTGGAACGGACCTCCTGGGAGCGATCACCGGATCATCGAAGCACCCGATGGCGGCCGGGCTCAAGGGGGTGGCCAAGATGGCCGGGGGCGGCCTGCTCAAGAAGATCACCAGGGGTGGCAAGAGCGGTAAGAGCAAGAAGCTCAAGCTGACCAACATCGTCGAGGCGCTCGACGTGGGTGCCCCACGCAGGCTCGTCTACAACCAGTGGACCCAGTTCGAGGACTTCCCCAGCTTCATGAAGAAGGTCGAGGGCCTCGACCAGGAGACCGACGAGAAGACGAGGTGGAAGGCCCAGATCTTCTTGTCGCACCGGACCTGGGAGGCGACGATCATCGAGCAGGTGCCCGACCGGCACATCATCTGGCGCTCCAAGGGGGCCAAGGGCTACGTCGACGGTGCCGTGACCTTCCACGAGGTCACCCCCGACATGACCCGGATCCTGCTCGTGCTGGAGTACCACCCGCAGGGACTCTTCGAGAGGACCGGCAACATCTGGCGGGCGCAGGGCCGGCGGGTACGCCTGGAGTTCAAGCACTTCCAGCGGCACGTCATGACGCAGACGCTGCTGCACCCCCACGATGTCGAGGGCTGGCGTGGCGAGATACGCGACAGCCAGGTCGTCAAGGACCACGAGACCGCCCTCAAGGAGGAGCAGGAGCAGCAAGAGCAGGAGCAGGAGCCGCAGGACGAGGAAGAGCCGAGGGAGGAGGGGATCGAGGAGCAGGAGGAGGAGCTGGAAGAGGGAGAGCAGGACGAGGAGGAGCCCGAGGAAGAGGAAGAAGAGGAGCCCGAGGAGGAGCCCCGGGCGAGACGCCCGGTACGTCGGCGCCGCGACACGGAGACGGGCGGCGACAGGCCACCTCCGCGCCCCGCCCGCCGCCGGGCCGGCACCCGAGGCGCATGACCCGGAGACCGGGAAGCGGGCACCGAGCCGAGGAGGCAGCAAATGACCATCGTGCAATCTTCGGAAGGCGGGGCAGCCAGTCGTAGGTCTTCATCGAGCCTGGCCGACGTCATCGACACGATCCTCGACAAGGGCATCGTGATCGACGCCTACATCAGGGTCTCACTGGTCGGGATCGAACTCCTGACGATCGACGTGCGCATCGTCGTGGCCAGCGTCGACACCTACCTGCGTTTCGCGGAGGCCGTCAACCGGCTGGATCTCACGCAGACCGGCGGAAAGGGCCTGCCGGAGGTCATGGAGGGCATGACGCAGGGCGTGAGCAAGTCGAAGACCAAGGGCATCACCCAGGGCGTGGTGGAAGCGGCCGGGGAGAAACTGCGCGACCTCGTCGGCGATTCCGATGAGCCCGAGGAAGATCACGAACCGGTCCCCCGCCGGCATCGGAGGCGGGAGGAATGAAATGCCCGGTTCTACCGGAAAGACGCGGACCGCTGGGACGGAGGAAGCCACCCGGCGCAAGCAGAGCAGCGGTTCCTATATCTACGGCATCGTCCCGGCAGACGTCGAGCTTTCCTCCGACGCCCGCGGCCTAGGCGATCCACCGGGGCGGATCAAGCTGGTACGGCACGGCCAGATCGCCGCGCTGATCAGCGAGGTCACTCTGGACCGGCCGCTCGGCAGGCCGGACGACCTGATCGCCCATCAGCAACTGCTGGACGGCGCGGCGGTCGAGGTGCCCGTACTGCCGCTCCGCTTCGGAGCGGTGGTGACCGGCCCGAAGGCGGTCGTCGACGAGCTGCTCCGCCCGTATCACGACGAATTCCTGGCAGCCCTGAACGAGCTTGAGGGGCGGGTGGAGTACGTCGTCAAGGGACGCTACGTCGAGCAGGCGGTGATCGGCGAGGTTCTCGCGGAGAACCCCGAGGCCGCCCGGCTGCGCGAGGAGATTCACGGCCTGCCGGAGGAGGCGACGTGGGACGCGCGGATCCGGCTCGGAGAGGTGGTCGGCGAGTCCGTCGCGGCGAAGCGCGAGGCCGATACGGACATGCTGGTCGACGCCCTCGCTCCGCGGAGCGTCGCCGTCGTCGTACGTGAGCCGACCCATGAGCAGGACGCCGTGCACGTGGCATTCCTGGTCGAGAACGGCCAGGAGGCCGAGTTCAAGAGAATCGTCAAGAAGTTCGGCAAGCAGTGGACGGACCGGGTCACCCTGCGCCTGCTCGGTCCGCTGGCACCGTACGACTTCGTCATGACGCGGCGAGGGGATGAATGACGGATGGAGCTATTCACCATGATCTTCGGCCTGCCGTTCGCTCCGATCCAAGGGTTGATCAAACTCGGTGAGCTGGTGCAGGACCAAGTCGACCTCGAGACCCGGCACCCCGCGGCGGTCCGGCGCCGGTTGGAGGAGTTGGAGGAGGCCCGGCTCTCCGGCGAGATCACCGAGGAGGAGGAGGCCGAAGCGGTGGAACAGGTCCTCGAACAGATGACGGCCCAGCAGGACCTGCCCGGCATCGCCATGCCGAGCAGAGGCGGAGAAGAAGAGGACGAGGGGGGATGACCTCGTGCCGGTCAAACGCGGAACCCGCGACAAGCGCGCCACTGAGACGGAGTCCTCCGACGACCTCTACGAAGAGGACGAGGACGAGACGTACGACGAGGAGGAGGAGGACGACTTCGAGGACGAGGACGACTTCGAGGAGGAGGACGAGCCGCCGGAGGACACTCGGCGCGCGAGCCGGCGGTCACGCGCCCTCTCGGCGGTGACCGCGGGCAAGGCCGGGCTACGGCACATCAGCGACCTGACGTCGAAGGAGGTCGAGGGCGTCACCTTCGTACGGCCGACGGAGGACGGCTGGCAGGTCGGGGTCGAGGTCGTCGAAGACCGCCGGATCCCGTCCTCGGGAGACATCCTCGCGCTCTACGAGGTGGAGATGGACCAGGAGGGGAACCTGCTGTCCTACCACAGGACGCGGCGTTACAAGCGCGGCAGTGGCGACAACTGTGGAGCGTCGTGAGATGACCAATCCAGCACGGTCCGGTTACACCTCCCCACAGGGTTACGGCAGGGGGGCGCCCTCGGGGGGCGGGTCGGCCAACCTGGCCGACATCCTGGAGCGGGTGCTCGACAGAGGCGTGGTGATCGTAGGGGACATCCGCGTGAACCTGCTGGACATCGAGCTGCTCACGATCAAACTGCGGTTGCTGATCGCCTCGGTGGACACGGCGCGGGAGCTGGGCATCGACTGGTGGGAGCGCGATCCGTGGCTCAGCGCGCAGGACGGCGAACTGGAGGAGGAGAACCGCAGGCTCCGTGAGCGGTTCGCCGTCGCGGAGGGCCGCCGGGCGGGACGCCGGCCCCTCGATGCGCGGGAAAAGGCCTCCGGGGCTCGGGAGGAGACCTCCGGGGAGCGATCCCCCAGGGGGAGGGAGCGCGGTGACTGAGGTCGGCACATACGTCTACGCGATCACACGTGAGGCGGGCGGTTCCCCCCCGGCGGATCTGACGGGTGTGGGAGGAGCACCGGTGAGGACGGTCGAGCACGCCGGCCTCGTCGCGTATGTGAGCACCGTTCCCCTGGAGGAGTTCGGGGAGGAGCCGCTGCGACGCTCGCTGGAGGATCTGGACTGGATCGGGGCCACGGCCCGCGCCCACCATCACGTCGTGGAGTCCGTGGCGGAGACGGTTCCGACGGCCCCCGTCCGGCTCGTGACCGTCTACAGCAGCGAGGAACAGGTGAGTGACCTGCTGGCCCGGCGGCACGACGACTTCGTCGCGGTGCTCTCCCGTGTCGTCGGACGCAGGGAGTGGGGTGTCAAGGCGTACGCGGCGCGGGAGACGGCGCCTCCCCCGGCCGAGGAGGAGCCCACCGGAGGGGACGGTCCCGGCACCGCCTACCTGAAACGCCGGCAGGCGAGCCTGCACAGCCGCGAGGACGCGTGGCGTCACACGGCCGCCCAGGCCGAGCGCGTCCACACCACGTTGGCCGACGTCGCCGTCGCGAGCCTGCGCCAACGCCCCCAGGACCCGGAGCTGTCGGGCCGCACCGAGTCGATGGTGCTCAACGGCGCCTACCTTGTCGACGACGACCGCGTCGGCGAGTTCACCGCCGCCCTCGACGCTCTCCGCGAGCGGGAAATCGATCTGGAGCTCACCGGTCCGTGGGCCCCTTACTCCTTCACCGCCCTCGATCTCGACACGGCCGGGCCGGAGGCGCCCGATGCCCCCTAGGATCTCGCGAGGCGCCGCGCCGGCCGCCGAGGGGCGTCTTCCCCCGCAGCGCGTGGCACTCGTCGACCTGCTGGACCGGCTGCTGGCCGGTGGCGTCGTCGTGAGCGGGGACATCGTCCTGTCCATCGCCGACATCGATCTCGTGCGCATCTCGCTACGCCTGCTGATCATGTCCGTCCGGGAAAACGAGACGGCCGGGTGGGAGCCCACGACGGAGCGGGAGACCCGGTATGAACCGGTCTGGAAGTGAGCCCCCCGTGGAAGGCGCGGGCCCGGCCCCGGAGACGCGGCGGCGCGACACCGCGGGAGGGAACACGGCGCCGCCCGACACACCGCGGTCGGACACGGCACCGCCGGACACAGCACAGTCGAATGCGGCGCGGCCGGACACGCCACAACCAGGCAGGGCGCGGCCGGACACGTCGCGGTCGAGCCGCTGGCGCATCGACACCGACTCGGAGAAGGTCGAGCGTGATCTGACCTGCCTGGTGCTCACCCTCGTCGAGCTCGTCCGCCAGCTGGTGGAGCGGCAGTGCGTGCGGCGGATGGAGCAGGGCGACCTGTCCGACGAGCAGATCGAGGCGCTGGGGACGACGCTGATGCGCCTCGAGGAGGCCATGACCGAGCTGCGCGAGCGCTTCGATCTGTCCCCGTCCGATCTCAACCTCGACCTCGGACCGCTCGGGACGCTCCTGCCCACGGACTGAACGGTGCCGCGGCCCCTACCCCCAGTGGGGCGGACGATCCTCCAGCAGGCGGGCGTCATCGTCGTCGTCCGAGCCGCGCCATTCGCCCCACCCGAGATCGGTGTCGTCGCTGGTCTGGTCGGGCAGGATCGGTGGCCCGTCGTCGGAGAGGTCGACGGGGCGCAGGTCGTCGGGCTCGTTCACTGTCACCTGTACATGCTAACCAGCGTCATGGTGGGTCATTCCTCCTCCGGAGAGAGCGTGTCGCCGTACGCCCGCGACTTGATGCCCGCGCGATTGCGGGCCAAAGGACAGGCAAGGGCACAGGCGGTACGATGCTGTGTCAGATGTGAGCTACGCCCCCTGTCAGCTACCCCCGTGAGGCGGCCCATGGCAACGCCATCAGGATGGCGGCGAGACGGCAATCTCCCCAACGAGCTGACCAGCTTCGTGGGACGCACCAGGTTGCTGACCACCCTCCGGCAACGGCTCCGTGAGCACCGTCTGGTCACCGTGACCGGCATCGGCGGTGTCGGCAAGTCCCGGACGGCGCTGCGTATCGCGCATCTGATGCGCGGGCAGTTCAAGGACGGCATCTGGTTCGCCGACCTGGCGCGGCTACAGGACTCCGGGATGGTCCGGCACACGATCACCTCTGCGCTCGGGATCGCCGACCAGTCCTCCCGCTCGGCGGACGAGACGCTGATCGAGTGGCTGGGCGACCGCGAGATCCTCCTGATCATCGACACGTGCGAGCACCTGGTCGACGCCTGCGCCTCGCTCTTCGAGGACCTGCTGACCAGCGCCGGCGGTCTGACCATCCTGGCGACCAGCCGCCAGTCGCTGAACGCCCAGGGTGAGCACACGGTCACCATCCCGCCGCTGGCCGTCCCCGGCGACGTGCCGGGGGAAGACGTCTTCAGCAACGAGGCGGTGCAGCTCTTCGCCGCGCGGGCGTGCGCGGTGGTGCCCACCTTCATGCTGGACGAGCAGAACATCGGCCCGGTGGCCGAGCTCTGCCGCCGCCTGGACGGCATCCCGCTCGCCATCGAGCTGACCGCGGTCCGGATGCGCGCGCTGTCGGTGGAGCAGATCCTCGGTCTGCTGACCGACCGGTTCAGCCTCCTCGCGGGCGCCAGCCGTACGGCGTTGCCCCGCCACCAGACGCTGCGCGCCGCGATCGGCTGGAGCCACGAGCTGTGCGAGCCCGCGGAGCGGCTCCTGTGGGCACGGCTGTCGGTCTTCGCCGGTGACTTCGAGCTCGACGCCGCCCGCTACGTCTGCTCCGGGGATAACCTGCCCTCCGAAGACATTCTCGACCTCATCTCCAGCCTGGTGGAGAAGTCCATCCTGCTGAGCGACGGCACGGTCTCGGGTCACCGCTACCGGCTGATCGACACCCTGCGCCAGTACGGCGAGGAGTGGCTGGAGAAGCTCGGCGAGACCGCAGCGGTCCGGGAGAGACACCGCGACTACTACATGCAGCTGGCCAAGAGGAGCGAGGACGCCTGGTCCGGCGGCCGCCAGGTCTACTGGTACGTCCGGATGCGCCACGAGCACGACAACGTCCGCGTGGCCCTGGACTACTGCCTGCGCGACCCCTCGCAGGTGCAGGCGGGGCTGAAACTCCTGTCCTCCCTGTGGTTCATGTGGGTGGCCTGCGGGCTGGCCCGTGAGGGCAAGGTCTATCTGGAGAAGACCCTGGAGCTGACGCCCCAGCCGAGCCCGGAACGGTGCAAGGCGCTGTGGGTGCTCTCCTACATCCACAGCGCGCAGGGCAACATCGCGGGGGCCATCGACGCGGCCGAGAAGTGCAGTTCGGACGCCGTCCGGGTGGGCGACTCCGGGGCGGTCATCCTGGCCACCAAGATGCTCGGCACCGCCGCGTTCCTCCAGGGCGACCTGCAGAAGGCCAGTGCGCTGCTGGGCGTCGCGATCGAGTTCCACAAGAGCGGCCGGGAGCTCAACCCGGGGTTGCTCCCCTCGATCGTCGAGCTGTCGATGGTGCTGCTCATGCAGAACGACCCGGCCGAGGCCGAGGTGCTGCTGCGCGACTGCATCGCGGTCTGCACCCAGCGCGGCGAGCTGTGGCTGCGCTCCTACGCCATATACGCGCTGGCCAGTGTCCACCAGGCGATGGGCAACACTTCGGAGGCCATGGTCAACGCGCGCGAGTCGCTGCGGATCAAGCGTCAGTTCCACGACGTGCTCGGCATCGGTCTGGCGATCGAGGTGGTCGCCAAGCAGGCGCTGGAGAACGGGCAGCCGCTGCTCGCGGCACGGCTGATGGGTGCCGGGCACGCGAACTGGCGCACCTTCGGGATGCCCCAGATGAACTCGCCGTTCTTCAACTCGGAGCATGACCGGTGCATCAAGGAGTGCAGGCGCGTCCTCGGCGAGCAGACGTACGAGGAGACGTTCTCCCAGGGCAAGAAGCTGAACCTGGAGGAGTTGATCGAGCTCGCACTCGGCGACGAGGAGCAGGACGGCCCGCTCTCCCCGATGCGCTGATCAGTGGACGGAGGTCCCTCCGGCCTGCTGCCGCCAGGCGTCTGTGTAGCGTGAGCTGGTCAGCGAGTAGTCGACGCTCCCGCTGATCCAGAATTCCAGGCCGCGCACGTAGGCGAGCACCGCCTCCGAGCCGAGCGCCTCCAGTGAGGGGCGGACCGCCACCATGTCGGCGATGGCCCGGTTGCGCATCTTGCCGATCGTCTCCATGGCCCGCTGCCTGGAGTAGCGCCGGTGCCTGGCGAGCACGTTCACCAGGTTGTTGCAGGAGTTGCCGCCACTGCTCTCTTTGGCGTAGGAGATGAGGTCGTTGTCCCAGACGACGATGTCGTTGGCGCTCTCGGTTATCGCGCGTATCCCGGGGTGGCGCCATTCGTGAGGGGTGAGACGGCGGCCGCTGGCGACGTCGATGAGGGCGAAGACGGTGAGCATCGCTCCGGTCCGCCGCCTCATGAAGATGTAGTCGGCCAGGGGCGGCACCACCTCGCCATCACGGTTGGCCGCCTCCCAGACCTGGGCGGAGAGATATTCCTTGGTGAGGGTGCGCCAGCGGTCGAGCTGGTCGGCGTCGCCGAGGGCGGCGATCCTGCCCTTGATCTCCAGCAGTGCCTTCGCGAACACGTCGTCGACCGGCTGGCCCACCTCCATGTCGTCCAGGACGGCATGGAACAGGGGCAGGTCGCGTGCCATGTCCGCGGCACGCCGGTCCGACTCGCAGAAGACGTCGTCGAAGGCGAACAGCCACACGCACCAGTCGGTCACCAGACGGAGCGTGTCGTGCTCGGCGTAGGGATACGTCCGGGCGGACAGCCATCCGTATTTCGCCTGCCGGTAGCGCTCCACCGAGTCTGGATCCTGAAGCATCCGCGAGTCGATGAGCCATTCGAGGGTCTCTTTGTCGACCTGTTCGACGTAAGGGTTCACCTCGCTGGGGAAGGGGCAGGGGAGCGGAGGGATTTGGAGATTTCGGGCGGCCTTATGAGCAATACGGGTTCCCACCCGTCAAGAATGGACGAAAAAAGGGTTTTTTCCTATACATCTAACAACACTGCATCATAGGGAATCCGGTTGATGATTGAACCAATTTAGGTATTCATCCTGTCCGAAAATCCGGGCCGCCTCCCTCGCCGATGGAGTGCCCTCGTCCGGATCCGCACCGGCCGAAAGAAGTGCCCGGATCACCTCGGGCTCCTTCTTGAAGACCGCGCCGGACAGCGGCGTCTGCCCGCGGTCGTTCGCCCGCCCCGGGTCGGCGCCCAGGGCGGTCAGGGCGCGGACCGTCTCCGGGTGCCCGTGGTAGGCGGCGAGCATCAGCAGGGTGTCCCCGCTGTCGTTGGACAGGTTGGCCGGGACCCCGGCCTCCACATACGCGCGGAGCCGATCGGTCTGCCCGGTCCTGGCCAGGTCGAACAGACGGGTCGCGAACTCCTCCAGCTCCGGGTCAGGCTGCATGGGATCCATTGTGCCCCGATAGGGTGCCCATTGACCTTGGGGGTAGGCGGAATTCACCGGGGACCCCACGGGTTCATGTGAAGAGACGACCGACGAAAGGCTGGAACACGGTGTTCGACCCGACGGATCTCTACCGGCTCAGCGGAGACGTCCCTGAGCTGACCGATCCGGTGCTGCTCTACCACTTCGACGGGTTCGTGGACGCGGGCGGTGCCGGACGGCTCGCCGTCGGCCACCTGCTCGGCGAGCTGGAGCACCGGGTCGTCGCGACCTTTGACGTGGACCGCCTGCTCGACTACCGGTCCCGGCGGCCGATCATGACCTTCGACACCGACCGATGGACCGACGTGGAGAGCCTGGAGATCGTCCTCCGCCTCGTCCACGACAGCACGGGCACGCCGTTCCTGCTGCTCAGCGGCCCTGAGCCGGACCGCGAGTGGGAGCTGTTCAGCGCCGCCCTCGACGCGCTCGCCACCCGGCTGAACGTGAGCAGTCTGGTGACCATCCACGGCATCCCGATGGCCGTCCCGCACACCCGCCCGCTGGGCGTCACCGGTCACGCGAGCCGCTCCGAGCTCGTCACCGGCCGGACCAGTGACTTCGGCAAGGTCCAGGTGCCCGGCAGCGTGGCCGCGCTGATCGAGTTCCGGCTCGGCGCCAAGGGCCACGACGCCCTCGGCTACGCCGTCCACGTCCCGCACTACCTCGCCCAGGCGGAGTATCCCGCGGCCGCGGTGACCGCTCTGGAGGCGATCACCGCGAGCACCGGCCTGGTGTTCCCGCTGGAGGGCCTGCGCGAGGCCGCCGGCCGGACCGACACCGAGATCGCCGAGCAGATCGAGGCCTCCGACGAGCTGTCCACCGCGATCACCGGGCTCGAACAGCAGTACGACGCGTTCGCCACCGGCTCCCAGCGTGGGAGCCTGATGGCGGAGCCTTCCGAGATGCCCACCGGCGACGAGCTCGCCGCCCAGTTCGAGGCCTTCCTCGCCGAGCGCGACGAGCAGCGCGGTGACTGACATCAGCGTCGGCCTCATCGGGTACGGCGTGGCCGGGGCGTTCTTCCACGCCCCGCTGATCGCCGCGACCCCGGGGCTCCGCCTGTCCACCGTGGTGACCGGCGATCCCGGACGGGCCGCGGAGGTGAGGGAGAAGTACGGCGCGCGGACCGTCGGCGACGCCGCCGAGCTGTGGGACACGAGCGACCTCGTCGTCGTCGCCTCGCCCAACCGCACCCACGTCCCGCTGGCCGAGGCCGCCCTGAAGGCGGGCCTGCCGGTCGTGGTGGACAAGCCGCTGGCCGCCACCGCGGCCCAGGCCCGTGATCTGGTACGGCTGGCACGCGACCTCGGCCTGATGCTGACCGTGTTCCAGAACCGGCGCTGGGACGGCGACTTCCTCACGATCGAGCGGCTGGTCTCCTCCGGGGAGCTCGGCACGGTGAACCGGCTGGAGTCGCGGTTCGAGCGCTGGCGTCCCATCCCCAAGGGCGGCTGGCGCGAGCTCGGCGGCCCCGACGAGGTCGGCGGCCTCCTCTACGACCTCGGCAGCCATCTGGTGGACCAGGCCCTGCGCCTGCTCGGTCCGGTCACCCACGTCTACGCCGAGTCCGACATCCGCCGCCCGGGAGTCGCCTCCGACGACGACACCTTCATCGCCCTCACCCACACCGGCGGCGCCCGTTCCCATCTGTGGGCCAGCGCGGTCGCCCCCCGGCTCGGCCCCCGCTTCCGGGTCCTCGGCTCCGAGGCCGGATATCTGAAGTACGGCCTGGACGTCCAGGAGGACCGCCTGCGTGCCGGTCTGACCCCTGACTCCCCCGGTTTCGGCGAGGACCCCCGGGAACGGTGGGGCACCCTCGGTACCGACGACGCCAACCGCCCCGTCCGCACCGAACCGGGCGCCTACCTCGACTTCTACAGAGCTGTGGCGGCGGGCCTGCGCGACGGCACCCCGCCCCCGGTGGACCCGGAAGAGGTGGTGGAGGCCCTCACCGTCCTGGAAGCCGCCCGCCGGTCGGCCGCCGGACACCAGGTGGTCGCTCTCTGAGCGTGGCCGGAAGGGCCGCCGACCGGATCCTCCAGCAGCGTCGGGAGCCGCCTCCCCGGCCGTGACGGACGGGGAGGCGGCCGGCTCCCGGCCGGGGTCAGTCGCGCAGGCGGGAGCGGAGCGCTCCGGAGTCGGACTCGGTCCACCCCTGGGTGGCGAGCCACGGCAGAGGTCCGCCGAAACGGTCGTCGAGCACCCCGAGGAACTGCTCGATGTACTCCCGGCGTGGCCGGTGGTCGTCGGCCGGGCGGGAGTCGAGGTCGTCGCGGTAGGTGGCACTGCCGCGCAGGCGTGCCAGGATGCCCTCCAGCCGGTCACCGGTGGCGGTGTAGTCGGTGACGATCGCCTCCCGGGTGGCTCCGGCGACCTCCAGCGCCAGGGCGCAGACGACCCCGGTGCGGTCCTTGCCCGCCGCGCAGTGCACGACGGCGGCACCGTCGTAGTGCGCCATGGCGCGCAGCGCGGCCAGCACCGAGTCGGGACGGTCACGGAGGTAGTTGTAGTAGAACCCGGTCACCTTGAGCTCGGCCAGATCCTCCTCGCTCCGCTCCTGCCAGGGCAGCACCCGGTCGGCGTCGATCCGGTCGACCCGGTCGGCCTCGACGTCGGTGTGCCTGCCTCCCTCGGCGAACAGGGTGAGGTGGTGAATGCTGATCTCCGGCACCGCCGTGAGCGGCCCGGGGCCCTCCAGGGACACCTCGGCGCCGGAGCGCAGGTCGATGACATGGCGGAGCTTGAGCTCACCGACGAGGAGCCTGACGTCGCGCTCCGTCAGCCCCTGCAGGTTGTCCGACCGGTACACCCGGCCGAAACTCGTGGTCCCGCCGTCCACCGTGGCGAGCCCGCCGAGGTCGCGAACGTTGACGGCACCTTCAAGATCGATCCATCGCGTGAAGTCGTTCATCATCGATGAGCCTATACGCCGGGGTATGGCCGCGCGGTTAACGCCCGATGCTCATTGCCGCAACGCCGGCGGGCAGGAAGGGCCGCCGATCGCCGTGCCCCTACGCCGCGCGGGCGCCCAACCCGCCTCACTCCCCCGCGCGGCGCAGGAGCTCGAGGGTGCGACCCATTCCCGCCTGGTTACCCAGGCTGCGGTAGATGTCCTGGGCCTGCCTGAGCGGGGGGATCGCCGCCCCGCGGTCACCGGCCTCCAGACGCGCCTCGCCGAGGTAGCGCAGGCTCCTGGCCATCCACCAGCGGTCGTCCAGCTCCTCGAAGGCGTGCACGGCCCGCTGCAGCCACTCCTGTGCCTCCTGGGGACGGCCCAACCGGCTGTGGGCGCGCCCGGCCGACAACTCTGCCCTGGCCACCCCCCAGGAGTCACCGAGCGCGGACAGCATCTCCGTGGCCCGCCGCACGTAGGCCAGTTCGCGGAGCCCGTCCGCCGGGTTGCCGACCTCGCCGGCCGCACGCAGGCACCTGGCCTCCTCCCAGAGCTCGCCCCGGAGCCGGAACGTCTCCGCCGCCCTTTCCAGGCTGAACCCGGCGCGCGCGAAGTCCTGTTCGGCCGCCCTGGTCTCTCCCCGGTCGCGCAGCGCCCGCGCGCTCGCACCCAGTACCTCGCCGTAGGCGCGCAGGGTCTGCGCCTCCGAGTAGCGGTTGCGGTCGTGCTTGAAGACCTCCAGAGCGTCCTCCAGCAGCTCCCTCGCCTCCTCGGGCCTGCGCTGGGCGAGCCGGAGCTCGGCCAGGTTGCGCTGGGTCCTGGCCGACCACCAGCGGTCGTCCTCCCCTTTGAAGGCGGTGATCGCCCCGATCAGGTAACCCTGGCCCCGGTCGAGGTTGCCGTCGCTGAACAGGCTCATGCCGACCGAGCGCATCGCCCGTGCGGCCCACCAAGCCTCCCCGAGGTCGGTGAAGATCTCCAACGCCCGTTCGGCATCCGCTCTGGCGGTCTGGTGGCTGCCCTGCCCACCGGCCACGGCGGCCCGGTCCAGCAGCGCGATGCCCAGGACCCTGGGGTCGTCCATGTGGACCGCGGCCTCGCACACGATCCCGGCGACCGTATGCCAGTCGGACCAGTAGGCGCGCAGCGAGTGGCAGAGCGAGCAGAAGGCCCGGCCCAGGCCCCAGGCCAGCTCCCACATCTCCAGGTTCCGGGCCTGGTTGACGGCGGCGATCAGGCTCAGCCGCTCGGCGTTGAGCCAGTCGGCCGCCGACGCCTGGGCCCGCGTCATCGACCCCGGACCGGTGTTCCTGCCGCTCCGGCCCCAGTCCTGCGGCCAGCGGGCCATGGCCGCACTCTCGGCACGGCGTCGGTAGCCGGACAGCACACGCTCGATGGCCACCCGGCGCCGGCCGTCGCCGTCGCCGGTGACGGCCAGCTCACGGGCGAAGATCCGGACCAGGTCGTGCAGCCGGTAGCGCATCACGCCGGAGAAGTCGACGCCCGAGCACTCGGCGAGCTGGGCGTCGATCAGCGCCTCGAGCTGGTCGGCGCCGTCCAGCTCGGAGGTGGCCAGCAACTCTCCCGCCACCCAGCCCGGCACGTCGGGGGCGGTGAGCAGGCTGAGCAGGCGCAGCAGGCGACGCTGGAGACCAGTGCAGTCGTCGTAACTGAGCTGGAGTGAGGCGCGCACGCTCTTGTCCAGCCTGCGGGCGAGTTCGAGCTGGTCCAGGCGGCGGCGCTCGTCTCTCAGCCGGTCGGCGAGCTCGCGCATGGTCCAGGTCTCCCGCGTCGCCAGGCGACCGCCGCAGATGCTGATGGCCAGCGGCAGATGATCGCACATGCGGACGATCTCCTGGGTGGACTCCAGGTCGCCGGCGACCCGGTCGTCCCCGGCCAGCCGGGCGAGCAGTTCCACCCCCTGCGCCTCGCTGAACACCGAGAGCCGCTTGTCGTAGGTGTTGAGCAGGTACAGCGGCTGCCGTGAAGTGATCATGACAGCGCAGCCCGGCTCGGCCGGGATCAGGTCCTTGATCTGGTCCCCGTTCTGGGCGTTGTCCAGGCCGATCAGGATGCGCCTGCCCTTGGTCCACGTCAGCCAGAGCTTGCGCAGCTCGGTGAGGCCCCCGGGGTCGGTGGTCAGCCGCACCCCCAGTGCCCGCAGGAAGCCGATCAGCACCTCCTCGGGCTGGACGGGCGCCTCCACCGTGCCACGCAGGTCGGCGTAGAGGCGGCCGTCGGGGAATCGGGCGGCGATCTCGTGCCCGAACCTGGCGGTGAGCATGGACTTGCCCACACCGCCCCTGCCGTACACCGAGACGACCAGGGGCGAGGTCTCCTCCTCCGAGCCGCGGGAACGGTCGCGGCCGGCGAACACCTGGCGCAGTTCCGCCAGCGACTCGGTCCGCCCGGTGAAGTGCGCCGCGACCGGGGGCCACTGGTCGGGCGGACGCCAGGACGGGCCCTCGCCCGCGGTGGGCTCCTCCGCCCGCGTGCCGGTGGTCGCCCAGGTGAGCAGGCCGACGAGGAGGGCGGCGAGTACGGTCACGCCGATCTTGGCCGCGGTGGGCAGGTCCCAGACGTCCAGCGAGGTGGCCAGGATGCTGGCCACCGCGGCGGCGATTCCGGCGGCGGCGGGAGCCGCCAGCGAGATCGAGCGCCTCGGCGGTCGCGGACCACGGCGATCAGGCACGTTCGACGGCCCGGGCATCCACACCCCCCGGAGAAGTCCGCGGCACGTCCGCGGCCCCGGCCCAGCCGACGTGTTATATCAAGATTTATTGAACCAGATGACCAACCGGAACGGGTTGCTCCACACGACGTTCACCGGTCGGCTGAATGACGTTCCGTCAAACTCCCGGGGAGGCGCGGCCACGCGCCGGACCCGGGGGCCGAGAGCGCGCTCCCGGCCCCCCGATCCGGCGCGCCCCACCGGCCGGCCGATGACCGGCCGGGGATGTGACGACGGGGTACGGCGTGCGCGCCGTACCCCGTCGCCGGACCGTGCCGGTCCCTTTCGGGGTCTCCTACAGGCCGATCACCTGGCAGGTGGCCTTGGCGGTCTTGGACGGGTCGCTTTCGGAGGTCGCGGTCAGCGTGACCTTGGCCAGGCGGCTGCCGCCGGAGGCCCGCTGGGCCTTGACGGCCACCAGTGCCTGCTTGCCGAAGTCCGCGGTCACCAGCTGGTTCGGCAGCGAGGCCGTCCAGCCGTCGCCCGCGACGGTGGCCGAGAGCCGGTAGACGTCGCTCTTGAGGTAGGCGCTCACGTCCTCGGGGTGCTGCCCCTGGGCGGTGGCGGACCTACCGGTGTTGAACAGCGGGAACCGGCAGGAGGACAGGCCCTTGCCGTCGGGGATCCCGGCGGCGGGGAGCAGTTTCAGGCCGCGCTTCTGCGGCCCGGCGCCGTCCAGGGAGCGGACGGCCACCGTGTAGGACAGGATGCCCTCGCGGTCGCGCTGCACGTCGAGGACGTAGAAGTGGAGCCTGTTGGCCTCGTCCACGTACTCGTACTCGGAGCCGGAGTCGGTGCCCGCGTGGAAGAGGGCGTCCGACAGCTGGCGGTAGTCGCCGATCGTGATGGGCACGGCGGTGCCGTCGGGCAGGACGTAGTCGGTCATGCCGATGTCCTGGGGGTTGGCGTCGACGACCCACTCGAAGGGCGCGCGGTCGGCGTTCTTCGTCTTGGCCAGGAGCACGCCGGAGTCGGGGGTGAAGGAGTCCGCGCCCATCCGGTCGACGACCTCGACGGTGTAGTTGTCGTAGCCGCCGCCGTCGCAGAGCGGGTCCGTCGCGACGTCACAGGCGGGGCTGCGGTCGCCGTCGCCGAAGGCGATGTTGACCCCGGACAGGCCGGTCGGTCCCGGCTGAGCCACCCGGGCGGTCACCTTGGCCACGACGAGACCGGACTCCGCCAGCGCCTCACGGGACAGGCGCAGCACGTTCCGCTCGTCCACCATCGCCAGCTTGATCTTGTTGCGGAGCATGTGCTGGGCGCCCATGGATCCGCCTCCGGTGGGCGGGATCGACCAGCGGCTGTGCGGGCCGCCGGGTCCGTTGAAGCTGCCCCTGCTGAGCATCTCCCAGATGCCGGTGTAGGCCCGGCGCGGCGGCACCCCGAACGGGTTGTTGTAGTTGTCGCCGATGCCCAGGATGTGGCTGAGCTCGTGGGCGTAGACGCCCTGGCCCGAGCTCTCTGCCTGGGTGGACGAGCCTCCTCCGGCGTTGGGCCAGATGGAGGAGGCCGAGGCCCAGGAGGTCCACTCCACGTACCGGGTCTTGGCCCAGTTGGGCAGGGCCGGGTCCGGCGGGCCGAAGTCGTCGGTCACCGCCTCCTTGGCCGGGAACTTGATCGGCCCGAACTCCTGCCAGGTGGCCGATTCGTCCTGGCCCGCGCTCAGATAGAAGACGAAGTCGAATCCGGCGGGGACCTCCTCGCCCTCGGCGCCCACCCACGCGGCCCGGCCGTCGGTCCTGATGTTCTTGTTGCAGCTGTCGCCCGCCGGGCAGGCGGTGCCCCCCTGGAACTCCATCGCGTACTCATGGGACTTGCCCGGCATCTGGTACGGGCCGAAGGAGGTCAGGTCCACGCCGTAGCGGCCTCCGGAGTCCTCCATCCAGTACTCGTGGATGGTGTGGCCGCGGTTGAGCTCGTTGGGGGTGTTGAGGAAGTCCTTGTAGAACTGGGCGACCTTCTCACGGGGGATGTCGTGGGCCTCGGCGCTGGGGTTCTTGAAGACCGTCGAACCCTGGGGCTGGGTGACCACGAACGGCTGGTTGGGATAGTCCAGCAGGACCAGCGCGCCGCGGAAGGTCCGCGTGGAGCCCTTGGCCGCGGGGTCGGCCCAGTTGGTGCCGGGCGGCTTGGTGTAGTCGGCCCACGTCATGTGGTCCGGGTTCTTCCAGTTCTGCGGGTCGACCGGGGCCGGACCACCGGGTTTGGCGCGCAACGTGGCAGCGGGTTCGTCCCGCTGCCAGGGCTGGGTCTGAGGCCACTGGTTGAGGCGCCAGGGGTGTTCGGGCTCGGGGGAGGGCTCAGCGGAGGCGGGAAGGGAGGCGATGCCGATCGGGATCAGCACCACGGCTGCGATCAGTGCTTTCAGCAACCTGGGGGGACGAGTCACGACAAACGACGCTATAGATCGTTTTAAGTAAGATCAACCGACATTCTGTAATGAAGTGATCTACCGGCGCGTCTGGTACCGGATATTTGAGATCAACAGACCGGAGCCCTTAACCCTTCCGAAGGGGACAGACAGACAGGAGTGTCTATGCCGACGCGCCCGGGCCACCTTGTCGGCCCAGGCGCGCTACCAGCGATCGTCGTGCACAGCGCGCCGCTTGTCCTCCCCGTGTGCGGGCCGCCCGTCAAGGGCGGCGCCGTCGCCGTCCGGGGCAACCGGGTGATCAGGATCGGACCTCGCCGGGAGATCGAGCCCGCCTATCCCGACCTCCCCCGGCCCGCTGACCCGCTGGCCCGGCATGATCGTGCCGGGCCTGATCGACGCCCATCTCCGGCTCGGCCGGATTTCCGCCACGGCGTTCGTCCACGGCGTCACCGCGTGCTCGCCCGCGACCCCGACCCGGATCTCGACCGGCTCCTGGTCGAGGCGGTGACGATGGGCGGGGCACGCGCCCTGGGCATGGCCGGGGGGCCGCACCGCCTGGGTTGCCTCGGTCCCGGCAGCCGGGCCGACTTCGCCGTCTTCGCCGTGAATGCCGACGAGCGGACCGCCTACACCGCCCTGCTCCGCGAGGGGCCGGGACGGTGCGTGGCCACGGTCGTCGGCGGCCGGCCCCGCTGGCGCCTCGACGGCGACCGGAACGTCGCCGGCGAGGCAAGGCGTCTCGCCTGATCCCTCCGGTCCGCATGGGCCATCCCAGAAAAGGTCTACTTCCCGTAGAGAGAAACTACCCTAAATGGGGTGTAAGCAGGAAGAATGCAACTTAGGCAGCGTTTTTCTGACCTGCGCTGGCCATGGCGGTCGGAATACGCACTGGTCGCGATCCCTCTCGGGCTGATGCTGGGGATCACGGTCGTCGACGTTCTGACTCCGAACTATATCCATCTGGGCCCGCTGCTGATCTCGGCGCCCGCGATCACGGCCTCGTTCGCCGGCCCCCGGCTCACGGCGGCGATCGGCGTCCTGGCCATCGTGGACCAACTGATCATCGCCGCGCACAACGGCAGCCTGGGCACGCAGAACCTGCAGGCGCAGGCTCTCGCCCTGATGGTGGTCACGGCGTTCGTCGTGATCTATGCCTTCCTGCGGGACCGGGAGCGACGGGCGCTGATACAGGTGCGGTCGGTCTCCGAGGCCGCACAGCGGGTCCTGCTGCGGCCCCTGCCCGCGCGCATCGGCCCGCTGCGGCTCGCCTCCGTGTATCTCGCCGCCGAGGAGGAGGCTCAGATCGGCGGCGATCTGTACGGCGCCGCACGGACCGCCCGCGGGACCCGGCTGATCATCGGCGACGCCCGAGGCAAGGGCCTGGACTCCATCTCCGAGGCCGCCCTGCTGCTCGGCGCCTTCCGTGAGTCCTCTCGCCGCCATGCCAGCCTGCCCGACCTCGCGGCCGAGCTGGAGGAGAGCGTCAACTCGGACCTGGAGCAGTCCACCGAGGAGGAATACGACATCGAAGAGAGCTTCGTCACCGCCGCGGTGCTCGAGATCCCCGACGACGACCCGGTGGTCAACATGATCAGTTGCGGGCACCCCCCGCCGCTGATACTGCGCGGCGACCAGGTCACGACGCTCCACGCTGGCCGGCTCGCGCCCCCGCTGGGCCTGGGCGGGCTCTGCGATCCCGACTACCACGTCGAGACGTTCAAGTTCGAGCCGGGCGACATCCTCCTGCTCTACACCGACGGCGTCATCGAGGCCCGCGATCCCGCCGGCGTCTTCTATCCGCTGACCGAGCGGATCGCCAAGTGGATCGTCGAGTGGGCCGAGGACGGCCCCGAGGCGCTTCTCCAGCACATCCACGACGATCTCCTCGCCCACGTCGGCGGACATCTGGGCGACGACGCCGCCATGATCGCAGTCGAACGCCTCAACAGCGGCGCGGCGACGATCTCGAACGTCGCTTCCCGGGCCTGCTCGCCTCGATCCTGAACGCCACGCCGCCCACACCGGCTCCGTGCCGGATACCGGTGCGGCCGCCGCCGAAGATCGCACGGCAGCAGCCCGGCTTCCGGCGGCTGAGGGGTCCGATAATCGCCGGTGCGGCGCTGCCCCGCCGATGATGCTGGAAACATGACCACGACAGACTTGGCAGAGCAGCAGACCGGCGAGTCGCGCGCGGACGCGCCTCAGGATGACGCCTGGGCGGTGATGGAGAGGTTCTACGTGGCCGAGGCCGCGTACGTGGCCGCGGGCGGATTCGGTAAGGCCGACTATGACGAGGTCGCCGCCTATCTGGATCCTGAGGTCATACTGCACCAGGCCCCCGGGTTGCCGTTCACGGGAACGGGAACGTGGCGGGGCCGTGATGGCATGGAGCGGTTCCTGGCCACGTTCAGCGAGGTCTGGGAGTCGATGGAGTTCCTGGAACAGGAGCACTGGGGCGACGGCGACACCGTCGTGGTACGGAACCGGGTGCGCTTCCGCGCCCGCGCCACCGGCAGGGAGATCGACACCCTGATCCTGCAGATGATCACTGTCAGGGACGGACGCATGCTCGAATGCCGTCCGTTCTACTGGGATCCCACCGCCATCGCCGACGCCTGCCGGCGACCCGGTGACGACGTCGACTGAGTCAGGCCTCCACCTGCCGCTCCCCTACGGGAGGAGCCGGATGCGGGCCCGCATCCGGCCGGGTGAGTGACCCGTTCAACCGTGGCTCGGGCTCACAACCCCGTGCCTCTTCCGAGCCAAGGGCCGGGAGCGAACACGGCCCCGGCGGTGGCCGGCGGGAAGTCCCCCGAGCCGTCCCTGCCCGGGGCGCTCAGCGAGTTGAGGACCGAGACGAGCCGCTTCTCCTCGTAGACGAAATGCGACTCCAGCAGGGCGGCCAGGCCGTCCAGCTCGGCCCGCACGCGCTGCGCCTCGGCCGGGTCCGGGCCCGCCTCAAGGCCGCCGAGCAGTTCTTCCAGCCTGCGCAGGATGTCGGTCACCACGTGGTGGTCGCGCCTCAGCTCTTCGAGCACGGGGCGCAGCTCGGGGAACCGCTCCGCCAGGACGGGGAACGCCCCGTCGTCCTCTCCGGTGTGATGCCGGCTCAGTGCCGAGCAGAACGCCAGGCAGTGCGCCCGTAGCTCCCGGGGACGCTCACTGCGGCCGTCGAGGTAGGAGCCGACGTCCTCGCGGAGCGAGGCCAGCTCCTCGCGGAGCCAGAGGTGAACATTGATCAATTGGTTGCCGAACGCCGCCAGGCGGCCGTCCGGTCCGGTGGGTGTTTCCATGGCTGTCCCATGACTCGGCGCCTCCATGCCCGCAGCGGTCTCTTTGCCGGGTGCACTGCGACGCTGAGGCGGGATTTCATCACCCTTCCGGCGGGACGTCAAATGATCACCGGACAGTGGGTCCGGCCCTGACCGCTTCCCGCTCTCAGGGCGGAGGTCTCCAGCGCGGCGAAGCTCAGCCCCACGCCGCCCGCCTACAGCGCCTACGCCCGCGGATACCGCTCCGCTTCCGGCGGGGAGGCCCCCGAGACACCGGAGAACTCATCCGTCTTCATCGTTTTCCATCCCCGTCAAACACGTTGCGGTCGCCGTCAAAGCGATCGCCCTTGAACGCGCCGGTGAAGGCTGAACCCATGAGCCGGTCGGCCAACCGGATGAGACCGGCGGTCGACCCCGCTGTCGGCCGAGCAATCCGCGCCGGCTTCAACGATCGATGGCGGAAGCCGTACGCTCTTGGGATGCTCAATACCCGCTATGCGCGCTCTGGAATGGTTTGTACGATTGATCACCTTGCCTCCAGGGCGGGCGTGGCCATGCTTGAGCGGGGTGGTTCGGCGGCTGACGCGGCGGTCGCGGCGAACGCCGTGCTCGCGGTGACCGCGCCGCACATGTGCGGGCTGGGCGGTGACCTGTTCGCGCTCGTCCACGACGGCACCGGCACGCCCTCGGCGCTCAACGCGTCCGGGCGGGCCGGATCGGGCGCCGACCCCGAGCGGCTGCGCGCCGAGGGACACACCCGCATGCCGCACCGCCACGACATCCGTTCGGCCCCGGTGCCCGGCTGCGCGGACGGCTGGCTGGCCCTGCACGGCCGGTACGGCAGGCTGCCGATGGCCGAGGTGCTGGCACCGGCGATCGGGCACGCCCGGGACGGGTTCCCCGCCTCGCCGCTGATGGTGCCCGGCCTGGAGACGGTCGGCCCTCTGTGCGAGGACTTCGCCGCGGCCCGGCAGGCCGGTGACCTGATCCGGCGTCCCGGGGTCGCGCGGGCACTGGAGGCGCTGACGGGCGGACGGGACGGGTTCTACCTCGGCGAGTTCGGCGAGGGGCTGCTCGCGGTCGGCGCCGGCGAGTACACCGAGGACGACCTGGCCAAGGACGGCGCGGAATGGGTGGACCCGCTCCGGGCTCGGGCCTTCGGGCACGACGTGTGGACGATGCCGCCCAACTCCCAGGGATACCTGCTACTGCTCGCCCTCGGCATCGCCGAGGGGCTCGATCTGCCCGCCGACCCGGCCGACCCGCTCTGGGCGCATCTGCTGGTGGAGGCCGCGCGGCTGGCCGGGCACGACCGGCCGGAGGTGCTGTTCGAGGGTGCGTCCGTCGACGAGGTGCTGGGGTCGGCCGCCGCACGCCGTACCCTGATCGACCCCGCCGGCCGGATCGCGGTGCGCGACCTCACCGCGCCGGGCGACACCACCTACCTGTGCGTGGTGGACGGCGACGGCATGGGCGTCTCCCTGATCCAGTCGAACGCCGCCGGCTTCGGCAGCCTGGTCTTCGAGCCCCGCACCGGTATCAACCTGCACAACCGGGGCATCGGGTTCTCCCTGGTCCCGGGCCACCCCGCCGAGTACGGTCCCGGCCGCCGCCCGCCGCACACCCTCGTCCCCGCCCTGGTCACCCGCGCCGACGGGTCCCTCCGCTCGGTCGTGGGCACCATGGGCGGCGACGCCCAGCCGCAGATCCTGCTCCAGGTCCTGACCCGCCTGCTCGCCCACGACCAGGCGCCCGGTGAGGCCATCGGCGCCGCCCGGTGGCGGCTGGCCTCCGGTACCGGTTTCGACACCTGGGACACCCCCGACCAGGCCGTGGTCGAGATCGAGGACGGCGGCCCGTGGAGCGACGGTCTGCGCGACCGGGGACACCCCGTCGGCGCCATGCCGTACGGCTCCTCCTTCGGCCACGCCCACCTGATCGACGTGCTGCCCTCGGGCGTCCTGGCCGGGGCGGCCGACCCTCGGTCGATCATCGGGGCGGCCGCGGGACTCTGACCGGGGGATTTACGGCCGCAGAACGGGTAGGGCGGCGATATGAGTGAAATGCCCGCAGACCGCAAGGGTCTGAGCGACGAGCAGGCGGTCGAGGTCGAGGAGTGGACCGACGACCTCGGTCTCCACCACGAGATCCGTGAGGAGGCCCCCGGACACCAGGACACCCTCGACGAGCGCCTCTGGCGCGAGGCCCCGGACCGCGGCCGCGTTCCGCGCGAGGAGAGCCACCGTCTGGTGGCGCCGGACAAGGGCATCGGGCCGGACGAGACGTCCGAGGAGTATGCCGAGGACGTCGGCGCCGACAACGGCGACCTGTCAGCCGAGGAACGCGCCATCCACATCGACCCCAACGCCTGACGCGGGACCACGGTCCCGCCGGCCGCCGGCGGGTCCCGTGGCGACGCCCTCGGGTCGCGGCGGCCTCCGGCCCCGGCTCGCGAGCATGCCGACCAGTGGAAACTGGGCCGGCCCGGGGCCGCGTCGACGGCGCTCCGGGACGTCAGCCGGACGACTTGGCGGTCAGCCCCGCGACCAGGGCGTGCAGGTCGCCGACGACGTGGTCGGCGTCGGCGGCCTCCGGCCGGGCGGCATGGAGGTGGCCCCAGGGACCCCGGCGGATCAGGGCGGTCCGCATCCCGGCCGCGCGGGCGGGCCGGACGTCGTTGTCGAGCCGGTCGCCCACATAGAGGATCTCGCCGGGCTCCCGCCCCGAGACTGCCACGACCTTGGCGAAGAAGGCGGGGTCGGGCTTGGAGACGCCCCAGCCGTCGGAGGTGTGGATCGCGTCGACGGGCAGGTCCATCGCGGCCAGCGCGCCATAGGCCTGCGGGGGCTGGTTGCCCGCGATGATCAGCTCGTATCCGAGGCCGCGCAGCGCGGCCAGGCCGGGCCGTACGTCCGGGTAGAGGTCGTCGGCGTCGAAGTTCACCCGGAGCCCGTCAGGATCGTCGCGCTTCCATGCCTCCTGCTCCGCCTCGACGTCGAACCCCGGCCTGACGATCTGGAAGGCTTCCTCGAAGGACCTGTCCAGCGCTGCCATACCGCCCAGCACGCCGAGCATGGTGAACCGGGTGACGCCGAGCCGGTCGGCCCAGCGTGACCAGATCCGCGTCTCGTCGATCAGCGTCTCCCCGACGTCGAACACCAGCGCCCTGACCACAATCTCCCCCTCTGTTCGGCTCACCGATCCTATGCAGTACGGCCGGGCCAGACCGAACCCGCCGAAGCGGAACGGCGTGCAGGGGGGCCGTGACCGTGCGCATATCTCTCACGCCTGAGGGAATTCGATGGCACACTTAGAGTGTCTGTTCGGACACGAATAGGCACAGTCGATGGTGATGACAGCACAAGGACGACTTCCCCGGCACACCTCCCAGGAGAACCCGCCACCACCTCACCCGGCGAGAGAGCTCTTCGAGTCCCTTCCTTCCACCTTCCGCCTCCGGGCCGAGATCATCGACGGGAACCTCCTCTTGCGCCCATCCGGAACCCCTCAGCACGCCCGCATCGCCAGACGCCTCAGCAGAGCACTGATTCCGGTCGAAGACGCGAACGGATGGGAGAGCTTCTCAGGGGACGTCGACATCTGCATCGAGGGTCCACGTGACACCGTGATCCCCGGCTACTGCCTGGTCCGCGCGGACGCCCCGCTCTGGGGTGACCGGGAGATCCTCTCCTCAGGGCTGATCATGGTGGCCGAGGTCGTCCCACCCGGCAGCATGGAGACAGACCGCGCTACAGAGCCCCGGATCTATGCGGGGTGCGGCATCCCGATCATGCCGATCATCGACCCGGTCGTCTCTCCGCCGATGGTCACCGTCCTCAGCGACCCCGAGGACGGTGCCTACCGGACCATGGCCCACACCGAGATCGGCAAGCCGGTCCGGATCCCCGCCCCCGTCGACTTCGACCTGGACACCTCGATCTTCCTGTGGTCCCCGTCGGACCCGTGCTCCCCCGCCCCGGGGCCCGAACCGTCGGCGGGACTCAGAGCTGGTCCATGACCTTGCGGATGCGCTTGTCGGAGATCGAGTAAGGAGTGCCGAGGGTCTGGGCGAAGTAGCTGACCCGCAGCTCCTGGATCATCCAGCGGAGCTGGCGGACGTCGTCGTCGGAGCGGCGGGCGGGCGGGAGCTTCTCGACCAGGTCGTGGTAGTCGTCTTCGAGGTCATGGACCTTGTGCATCCGCTCCTCGTCACGGAGCCGGTCGTCGGGCAGCTTCTCCAGCCGCCGCTGGGCCGCCCTGAGATAGCGGAGCAGGTCCGGCAGACGCCTGTAGCCCGTGCCGGTGACGAAGCCGGGGTAGACCAGGTCGGCCACCTGGTCGCGGATGTCCTCGACCGCGGCGGTGGAGCGGCCCTCGGGCAGGAGGGTGGTGACCGAGTGCCAGACCCGCAGGATGCCCTCCACCCTGGCGACCGTCTCGGCGGTCGTGTCGAAGAGCTCGGCACGGACCTTGTCGTGCAGGACGGTGAAGGCGGACTCGTCCCAGACCGGCCCGCCGTACTGGCTCATCAGCTCGTCGGCGGCACAGGCGGTGCAGTCGTCGAACAGCGCGACGGCACCGGCGTGCGGGCTGCGGCTGAGGGCGAGCTTGGCCTGGTTGTCCAGGCGGCCGAGCACCCACTTGGCCGGGGACGGGGTGTTGAGCAGCAGCAGCCTGCGGGTGCCCTCCCACATGGCGCGGCGCTGCTCGGCCTCGGTCTCGAACATGCGGACGGCCACGGTGGCGCCCTCGTCGGCCAGCGCGGGATAGGCCTTCATCCGGCGCTGCTCGAAGGTCTTGGGCAGCTCCCCCACGTTCCATGTGGTCAGGCCGGACTTCTCCAGCCCGTCGGCGGCCCTGGACAGGGTCTGGCGGAGCTTGGGGGCGAGCCGACGTTTGAGGTCGGCCAGGTCCTTGCTCTCGGCGAGCTTGTGCTTGCGGCCGTCGATCACCCGGAAGGTGATCTTCAGGTGGTCGGGCACCAGGTCGAGCTGCCACGCCTCGCGCGGCACCTGGACGCCGGTCAGGTTGAGCAGCTCCCGCTCCAGCACCGCGAGCAGCGGCTCCTGGGTGGGCTCGGCCCGCTGGAGCACCTGCCTGGCGTAGTTGGGCGCGGGCACGAAGTTGCGCCGGATGTTCTTGGGCAGGGCTCGGATCAGCGCGGTGAGGAGCTCCTCGCGCAGGCCGGGGATCTGCCAGTCGAAGCCCTCGACGTTCACCTGGTTGAGCAGGGCGAGCGGGATGTGGGCGGTGACGCCGTCGGCGTCGGTGCCCGGCTCGAACTGGTAGGTCAGTGGGAAGCGCAGTCCTCCCTGCCGCCACACGTCGGGATAGTCGCGCTGGCTGACGTCACCGGCCGACTCGCTGATCAGCATCGACTTCTCGAAGCTGAGCAGGTCGGGCTGGTCTGCTCTGGCCTTCTTCCACCAGGCGTCGAAGTGGCGTCCGGAGACGACGTCGGCGGGGACGCGATGGTCGTAGAAGTCGAACAGCGTCTCGTCGTCGACGAGGATGTCGCGGCGGCGGGCGCGCTCCTCCAGCTCCTCGACCTCTTCGAGAAGCTTGCGGTTCTCCCTGAAGAACGCGTGATGGGTCTCCCAGTCGCCCTCGACCAGGGCGTGCCGGATGAACAGCTCGCGGCTCAGCTCGGGGTCGATGCGCCCATAGTTGACCTTTCGCTGCACCACAAGCGGCACGCCGTACAGCGTGACCTTCTCGTAGGCCATCACGGCGCCCTGGTTCTTCTCCCAGTGCGGCTCGGAGTAGGTGCGTTTGATCAGGTGCTGGGCGAGCGGCTCGACCCACTCAGGCTCGATCTTGGCATTGACCCGGGCCCAGAGGCGGGAGGTCTCCACCAGCTCGGCCGACATCACCCACAGCGGCTGTTTCCTGGCCAGCGCGGAGCCGGGGAAGATGGCGAAACGGGCGTTGCGGGCGCCGGCATACTCCGTGAACGGCCGGCGCTGTTCGGTCATCGGCCGGCGCGGTCCGTTCGGAGACCGCTGGGGACCCTCGTTCGCCGTCTTCTTGTCGATGTCCTTGACGCCGACGTGGGACAGCAGACCGGACAGCAGCGACATGTGGATCTTCTGCTCGTCGCCGGGGGTGCTGTTCTGGGTGACGCCGAGGGACTTAGACATCTGACGGAGCTGGCTGTAGACGTCCTGCCATTCGCGTACGCGCAGGTAGTTGAGGAACTCGGACTTGCACAGGCGCCGGAAGGCGCTGGAGGACAGCTCCTTCTGCGACTCCTGAAGGTATTCCCACAGGTTCAGGTAGGAGACGAAGTCCGACTCCTTGTCGGCGAAGCGGCGGTGCTTCTCGTCGGCGGCCTGCTGCTTGTCGGCGGGGCGCTCGCGCGGGTCCTGGATGGAGAGCGCGGCGGCGATGACCATGACCTCACGGACGCAGCCGTTGTTGTCGGCCTCCAGCACCATGCGGGCCAGGCGCGGGTCGACCGGCAGGCCGGCCAGCTTGCGGCCCAGCGGAGTCATCTGCCTGGCCTGGTCGAACGCGCCCAGCTCCTGGAGCAGGTCGTAACCGTCCTTGACCTGGCGCTGGTCCGGCGGCTCGACGAAGGGGAAGGCCCCGATGTCGCCCAGGCCGATGGAGGTCATCTGCAGGATGACCGAGGCGAGGTTGGTGCGCAGGATCTCCGGGTCGGTGAACTCCGGCCGGGTGAGGAAGTCGTCCTCCTCGTACAGCCGGATGCAGACGCCCTCGGAGACACGGCCGCAACGGCCCTTGCGCTGGTTGGCCGACGCCTGGGAGATCGCCTCGATGGGCAGGCGCTGGACCTTGGTGCGGTGGCTGTAGCGGGAGATGCGGGCGAAGCCGGGGTCGACCACGTATTTGATGCCGGGCACGGTCAGGGAGGTCTCGGCCACGTTGGTGGCCAGCACGACCCGGCGGCCGGAGTGCCGCTGGAAGACCCTGTGCTGCTCGGCCGCCGACAGCCGGGCGTACAGCGGGAGGATCTCGGCGTCCTTGCGCTTGGACAGCGCCTCGGCGGTGTCGCGGATCTCGCGCTCACCGCTGAGGAAGACCAGGATGTCGCCCGGGCCCTCGGCGCACAGCTCGTCGACGGCGTTGCCGATCGCCTGGATCTGGTCGTCGTCCTCGGCGATCGGCCGGTAGCGGACCTCGACAGGGTAGGTCCGGCCGGAGACCTCGACGATCGGGGCGTCGCCGAAGTGCTTGGAGAACCGCTCCGGATCGATGGTGGCCGAGGTGATGATGATTTTGAGATCCGGCCGCTTCGGGAGAAGCTGCTTGAGATAGCCGAGGATGAAGTCGATGTTGAGGCTGCGTTCGTGCGCCTCGTCGATGATCAGCGTGTCGTACTGGGTGAGGTCGCGGTCGGTCTGCAGCTCGGCCAGGAGGATGCCGTCGGTCATCACCTTGACGAGGGTGCCGTCGCTCACCTGGTCGGTGAACCGGACCTTGTAGCCCACGGCGTCACCGAGCTGCGTGTCCAGCTCCTCGGCGACGCACTCGGCCACGGTCCTGGCGGCGATCCTGCGGGGCTGGGTGTGCCCGATCAGGCCCCGGACGCCCCTGCCCAGCTCCAGGCAGATCTTCGGTAGCTGGGTCGTCTTTCCGGAACCGGTCTCACCGGCGACGATCACGACCTGGTGGTCGCGGATCGCCTCCAGGATGTCGTCCCTGCGCTGGCTGACCGGCAGCGCCTCCGGATAGGTGACAGCGGGCACCCCGGCACGGCGGGCGGCCACCCGGTGCTCGGCCTTCTCGATGTCGGAGGTGATCTCCGCGGCGATCTTCTGCTGTGCGGCGCGGTTTCTGACCTTGCGCGCGCCGTCGAGCCGGCGCCGGAGCCGTCGCTGGTCACACAGCGTGAGCTCGGGCAGGCGCGCGTGGAGGTCGGCAAGTGGAGATGTCAACGGAGGCGTTCCCATACTGCTTCCAGAGTACTTTCAGCCCGCAAGTCAGGAGCCAACCGCCCATCGTGCCCGACCCTCCGCACGACCGCATCCCAATTTGAAGCGCCCTCCACGGCCGAAGCCGAAAACTCCCGATGTGTTCGACCGGAAACCCTCAGATCGCTAAGGTCGGCTCCGTGGACGAGATCACCGGTGTCGGGCGGCTGCTGGACGGCGCGCGCGCCACGATCCGCCGCCTGCACCCGATGGAGGCGTGGCAGGCCGCCCGCCGGGGGCCATCATCGTGGACACCCGCCCCGAGTTCCAGCGCCGTACGGCCGGCGAGGTTTCCGGGGCCGTCGTCGTCGAACGCAACCATCTGGAGTGGCGGCTCGACCCCGGCTCCGACGCCCGGATCCCGGAGGCCGGCTCCCCTCCCGTCTGAGCCGCCGCCTCCCCACCGGCCCGCGGACGGCGCCGGGCGGGAGGACCTCTCATGCGCCGCGTCCGCGGACGCGGGAAGGGTCCCCTGCCGCAGTGCGGCCGGGGACCCTGCTCGGAACGGTTGACGGACGGTGGTTACGGAAGGGCGGGGTAGGCGTTCTTGAGCAGCTCACGGAACTGCGCGGAGAACCACTGCCCGGAGAGTGGGGCGTTCGGCAGGGAACCGGTCAGGTTGTTGCCGTTGCGCTCGTTGCCGGTGTAGGTCGGGTCGCACATCCGGTCGAAGCCCTTGCCCTCGTCGTTGGGGATGAGCGAGCTGGAGCCGTCGGACTCGCCCGGGGGCTTGATCCAGACGTAGGCGTCCAGGCCGGCGGCGGGGCTGGCCTGCGGGCGCTCGCCGAGGCCGGCGCCGCTCTGGTTGCACCAGTTGCCGGCGTGGATGCGACGGTCCACCCGCGACTGGTCGACGAAGGTGTTCATGTCGGTGGAGGTGCTGGGAGCGGCCGGACGGGCCGTGCCGCCCCACCCGTTGCGGGAGGTGTCGATCAGCATGCCGAGGCCGGACTTGAAGCCCTTCTGGATGAGCAGGGTGCGGAACGCCTGGGCGTAGGAGAGCTCGTCGACGTAGAAGTTCCAGTCGACCCACCGCGACTGGCGGACCGTCTGGCCGTTGACCGTGCTGTTGATGGTGAAGTTCGGCTCCTTCAGAGCCGAGTAGTTGGCGGTGTTGGTGATGAAACCGTCGACGCTGTCGAAGCCGGCCGCGGTGCCGGAGACCGTGCTGGCGAACAGGTCGGCCGAGGGGCCGAAGTTGGTGTCCCAGCCCAGCCAGCCGTGGTGTCCGGCGTCGATGTAGGTGTAGACGTTGTTGATCGCGTGCAGCTTGTCGAGGGCGTACCTGACGCCGTTGACGTAGGCGCCGCTGTCCTTGGCCTCCTGGCACTTGGCCACGTTGAGGTTGGTGATCAGGTTGGGCAGCGAGTCGATCTCGATGACCGTCGCGATCCGGAGCGCGGCGTACTTCGACTCCTTCATGATCGCGGCGATCGGGTCGATGTACTCGGTCTTGTAGCGGTTCAGACCGTTCTGGGCGATGAGTAGCTCACCGTTGGAGGCCAGCGCCGAGCAGTCGCGGTTCGGCAGGTTGTAGATGACGAACTGGATCGTCAGCGGCTTGCTGCCGTTGGCCGCGTCCTGCTTGAGGGCCTCGTCCAGGTGGGCGCGGAGCCCCTTGGCCGAGGCGGTTCCCTCGATGGCGGCGATGCGGTCCAGCCACACGCCGGTCGAGATGTTGGCCACCGCGGAGCCGCCCGGCTCCGCCGCGGCCTTCGCCGACCAATCGGGATTGACGTAGCCGGTGGCCCCGGCGTACGGGTTCTCGACGTGCTCGCCGGTCGGCGGGGTGCCGTCGTCGTCCTCCTCGGTCGCGGTGACGGAGACGCCGGTGTGCCCGGTGGCCGCGGCCGCGATGGTGGCGGTGCCGTTGGTCGCGTCGGCGTCCTGCGCGGCCGAGACGGTCACGTTCTGCGCCGTGTTCCAGTTGGCGGTCGTGAAGGTCAGCGTGGAGGGCGAGATGGTGATGTCGGCGTCACCGGTCTTGGTCAGGTTGACCGTGACGTTGCCGGTGGGCGCCTTGCTGAGCCTGAAGCCCACCGTCTTGGAACTGCCCTCGGGAACGCTGACCGAGGTCGCCGAGGCGACGATCGACGCGGTGCCGGTGTCGGAGCCCACGGTGAAGGGGACCGCGGTGCTCTCCTTGGACAGGACCGGGGACCCGTTGTCGTAGGCCTTGGCCGTGGCGGTGTGGCTGCCCGCCGCCACGCCCGTCGCGGGGTAGCTGTACGGGGCCGAGGTGTCGGTGTTGACCAGTGCGCCGTCGACGTAGAACTCGACCTTGCTGACCGCGCCGTCGTCACCGGCCGTCGCCGCGAGCGGTACGGCGGAGCCCGCCGGAATGGAGGCGCCGCTCACCGGGCTGGTCAGGCTGACCGTCGGAGCCTGGTTGGCCGGCGGCTGCCCGCCGCAGGTGACGCCGTTGACCGTGAAGGCGGTGGGCTTGGGGTTGCTCCCACTCCACGACCCGTTGAAGCCGATGCTGGTCGACGCGCCGGTGGCGAGAGCGCCGTTCCAGTCCAGGTTCTTGGCGGTGACCTGGTTGCCGCTCTGGCTCCAGGTCGCCGACCAGCCCTGCTGGAGCTGCTGGTTGCCGGGGAAGGCGAAACCGAGAGTCCAGCCGGTGAGCGCGTCACCGAGGTTCTTGAGCGTGACGTTGGCGGTGAACCCGCCCTGCCAGTCGTTGGTGCTGTAGGCGACGTCGCACGAGACTGCGGCGTGCGCTGTGGCGGCCTGCCCGGCGGCGAGACCGGTGGCGGCCACGAGCAGGGCCGCCGTGGTCACCGCCCGGGTGCGCCACGCGTGACGGCGCGGATGAGCTCTCATTCGTAATCATCTCCAGGACGAGGGTGGGAGCGCTCCCATAGTCCGGATGTTTCGGGCGTGTGTACAGCTTGTTGCACGCCGCGGGCACTTCGCCAGGACTGTCCCCGCCCCTGACCTCACCGAATGCTTTTCTGGTTCGATGAAAGTTTCAAAGGCCCCGGGTCCGCCCCAGACGGCGGAGCCCGCGAGAGACCGACGATCGCCGGACTCGCCGGACTCCGGACGGCCCGGCCGCGGGGCCTCCGCCGAACGGAGCCTCTCCCACCGGACACGTCATCTCAGGCGGGTCGGGTGCGCCGGCGCCGGGCTTCCCGGTACGGGCCGCGTGACGACGCCCTACTGCTCGGCGGCGGCCATGGCGGCGCCCACGATGCCGGCCTCGTTCTGGAGGGTGGCCGGCACGACGTGCGTGCGCACCTCCACCTTGGGCAGGAACTTGTCCGACTTCTTGCTGACCCCACCCCCGAGGATGATCAGCGAGGGGGAGAACAGCGCCTCCACATGCTGCAGATACTCCTCGACCCGGCCCGCCCATTTGTTCCAGCTCAGATCGCGGTCCTCGCGTGCGTGGTCCGAGGCCCGCTTCTCCGCGTCCTTGCCCCTGATCTCCAGGTGCCCGAGTTCGGTGTTGGGCACCAGGCGGCCGTCGACGAACAGGGCGCTGCCGATCCCGGTGCCGAAGGTCAGCATCAGCACCACTCCTGCCCTGCCGCGGCCCGCGCCGACCGCCATCTCGGCCATCCCCGCCGCGTCGGCGTCGTTGAGCACGATCACCGGCAGCCCCGTCGCCTTGGTGAACAGTGCCCGCGCGTCCTCGCCGATCCACGACTGATCCACATTCGCGGCCGACCTCGTGACCCCGTCCACCACGATCCCGGGAAAGGTCACACCGACCGGCCCGGTCCAGGAGAAGTGCTCGACGATCTGCGCGACCACCGCGGCGACCGCCTTGGGGTCGGCGGGAACCGGCGTCGGGATCCGCAGACGCTCCCGGGTCAGCTCTCCTCTGGCGGTGTCCACCGGCGCACCCTTGATCCCTGACCCACCGATGTCGATTCCCAGTGCTTCCATGACATCCACCTCCTGCTCCGGGCTCCTTCCCCGTGACAGGCCGCTGATGCCCATCCGTGATCCTCCGCGATCCGCTGATACCGATCTGCAGTGAGCGGTCAACCCGGCTGAAAGCGGTCCATCACAGACTGCGGACATCACAGCGGGAAAGGACCCCTCCGATGACACCTCTGCGCACCGCAACCGGCCTCGCCCTGGCCGCCGTCCTCGTCTCGATCGCCCCATCTGCCGCACAGGCCGCAGCCGGTCCCGCCGACACCACCGCGGCCAAGACCACCCAGTGGGGCCCCACCTACTCCCCCGGCCGCAAGGCCAAGGCCCTCGGCTCTCTGACGGCCTCGGACGAGGACCATGAGGACATCCCCGCCGCCGGGACCGTCCGGATCTCCGGCAGGCTCCACGACCTGACCCGCAAGGGCACCGCCTGCGGATGGGCGGTCTTCCGCGTCACCTACCGGACCCCGGACGGGAACCTGCCGTTCAGGCACCGCAGCGTCAGCACCTGCTCGTACGGCACGTCCAAGCCGTTCGCCTTCGCCTACCACGACGTCTACGAGGTCGAGCTCAAGGTCTGCGCCGAGCCCAAGGCCGCCAAGCCGTCACTCACCTGCCTCTACGCCGGCACCTGGAAGGTGCTCTACGTGTCCAGCTGAGCGCGAGGCCTCCTCCCCCGGCAGGCCACGGCGGACCTCTCCGGCCGGGGGCCTTTCGGGACTACCGCGACGGGGAGGGGATCACCCGGGCGGCCGGGTGATCCCCTCCCCAGGAGGGCCGACGCTCCGGCCCGTGCGCCATCAGCCCTCAGCGGCGGCGACACGACGCCGGCGGTGGAGACGGACGGCCAGGGCGAAGCCGCCCAGAAGCAGCGCGACCAGCCCCCCGATTTCGCCCTTCTACCCACCTTCGGCACCCCATAGTGGGACGTGCCTGAAGCGATCGACCACTGGGCGGCCCGGAACCCGGCCGCTCAGCACGGACCGCAGCAAGCATTCGCAATCAGGGAGTAGACAAACGCAAGAAAATGACCACTCATCGCGAAATCACCGGCAGACGCGAGGACGGAGCACCCGTTCCCCGACGAAGGCCGCGCGGGCCCTCGCGATGGGAACCCACACGATCCGCCCTAACGTTTCACGGGACCCGTTGACGCCCTGACCACGAGCTCGGGCTCGAAGAGCAGCTCGTCCGCGGGGACCAGGGCCTTGTCGATCTGGGCGGAGAGAAGGTCGACGACCGCGCGGCCCATCGCGTCGATCGGCTGGCGCAGGGTGGTCAGCGGCGGGTCGGTGCAGTTCATCAGCGCGGAGTCGTCGTAACCGATCACCGAGATGTCGTCGGGGACCGACAGCCCCGCCCGGCGCGCCGCCCGGATGGCGCCCAGCGCCATGACGTCGCTTGCGCAGATGATGCCGGTCACGCCTCGCCGTATCAGCCGGGCCGCCGCCGCGTGGCCGCCCTCCAGGGAGAACATGGTGTGCTCGACGGACTCGGAGTCCAGACCGGCCGCCGCCAGCTTGCGCCGCGAGGGCACATGGTCCGGCGGGCCGAGCACCATGCCGATCCGCTCGTGCCCGAGCGAGCGCAGGTGACCGAGCGCCATCTCGGCGGCGGCCACGTCGTCACACGAGACCTGGGGGAAGGCGAGGTGTTCCACCGCGGCATTGACCAGCACGGTCGGCAGGCGGCGTTCCAGTAGCAGCCGGTAGTGGTCGTGGGAGGCGTCGGCCTGGGCGAACAGTCCCCCGGCGAACACCACTCCCGACACCTGCTGCTGGAGCAGGAGGTCGACGTACTCCGCTTCGGAGACCCCGCCCAGCGTCCTGGTGCACAGCACCGAGGTGAACCCCTGCTGAGCCAGCGCTCCCCCGACCACCTCGGCGAACGCCGGAAAGATCGGGTTCTGCAGTTCGGGCAGGACCAGCCCCACCAACCGGGCCCGGTCCCCGCGCAACTGCGTCGGCCGTTCGTATCCGAGCACGTCGAGTGCCGTGAGCACGGCCTCCCGCGTCGCCTCGGACACGCCGGGTTTCCCGTTGAGCACGCGACTCACCGTCGCCTCGCTCATCCCGACCTTCTTGGCCACCTCTGCAAGCCGTCGCGTCATGGCGAAACTATACGGCGTTGGGCGCAAGTATTTGCGCCTCCTTGCGAAAGTCATCGCATATTTCCCGTATAGCACTCCCCTTCCTGATCATCACTCCCCTTCTCACGCCGCCACCGGAAGTCGCGGAGGTCGCCGGGGAGCTCCGCGTGGGGGCGACGGCGGCGGGCGGAGGATCCACGGGACAGGCCTAAGCCTCCGTGATCCGACCGGCGTTCGCGTGGATGTGCCTGGTGGTGTGCACAGCCTCCAGCATGCGCCGGTCATGGGTGACCAGCAGGAGCGTACCCGGATAGGAGACGAGGGCGGACTCCAGCTGCTCGATGGCGGCCAGGTCCAGATGGTTGGTCGGCTCGTCGAGAACGAGGAGGTTCACCCCACGGGCCTGGAGCAGGGCGAGCGCGGCACGGGTCCGCTCCCCGGGTGACAGCGTGGCGGCCGGGCGTAGCACGTGCGCCGCGCGCAGCCCGAACTTGGCGAGCAGCGTGCGCACGTCGGCGGGGGCCATGTCCGGGGCGGCTGCGCCGAAGGCGTCCAGCAGCGGTTCACCGCCGAGGAACAGGCCCCGCGCCTGGTCCACCTCGCCGACGACCACGCCGGGGCCGAGCGAGACGTTCCCCTCCTGGAGCGGAAGCCTGCCCAGGAGGGCGGCCAGCAACGTGGACTTGCCCGAGCCGTTGGCACCGGTGATCGCCACCCGCTCGGCCCAGCCGATCTGCAGGTCGACCGGGCCGAGGGTGAAGGCGCCTCGCCGTACCACGGCCTCGCGCAGGGTGGCGACGACGGCCCCCGCCCTGGGGGCGACGGCGATCTCCATGCGGAGCTCCCACTCCTTGCGGGGCTCCTCGACCTCCTCCAGCCGCTCGATCATCCGCTCGGTCTGGCGGGCCTTGGCCGCCTGCTTCTCCGTCGCCTCGGTGCGGAAGTTCCGGCCGATCTTGTCGTTGTCGGCCGCCTTGCGCCGCGCGTTCTTGACGCCCTTCTCCATCCAGGCGCGCTGCATCCCGGCCCGCTGCTTGAGCGAGGCGACCGTGCCGGCGTACTCCTCGTACTCGTCGCGGGCGTGCTGCCGGGCGACCTCGCGCTCGGCGAGGTAGGCCTCGTAGCCGCCGCCGTAGACCCCGATCCGCTGCTGGGCGAGGTCGAGCTCGACGACCCGGTTTGCCGTCCTGACCAGGAACTCACGGTCATGGCTGACCAGCACCGTCCCGGCGCGCAGACCGGTGACGAAGCGTTCGAGCCGCTCCAGCCCCTCCAGGTCGAGGTCGTTGGTGGGTTCGTCCAGCAGGAAGATGTCATAACGGCTGAGCAGCAGGGAGGCCATCCCCGCACGGGCCGCCTGCCCGCCGGAGAGCGCCGTCATCGGCCGGTCCAGGTCGACCGCCAGGCCAAGCTCGGCGACGACCTCCTCCGCGCGGTCCTCCAGGTCGGCTCCGCCGAGCGCCAGCCACCTCTCCAGGCCCGTGGCGTAGTCGTCGTCGGCGCCGGGGCGGCCCTCGACCAGCCCCTCGGTCGCGGCGTCCAGCTCACGCTGGGCGGCGGCCACTCCGGTCCGCCTGGCCAGGAAGTCCGCGATCGTCTCGCCGGCCCGGCGTTCCCGCTCCTGGGGCAGGTAACCGACCACCCCCGAGGGGGGACTGAGCCGTACGGTGCCGTGCTCCGGAGGCATCAGGCCGGCGAGGATCCGCATCAGGGTGGACTTGCCCGCGCCGTTCACCCCGACCAGGCCGACGACGTCGCCGGGAGCGACGACCAGGTCCAGTCCGGAGAACAGCGCGCGGTCTCCGTGTCCCGCGGCGAGATCCTTGGCGACGATGGTGGCACTCATGGGGAAACGCTATCTGCTGCCCGCCGCCGGGGTCGCATCCCGCAGGCCGGCCCCTCCTCCCGGAGCAGGCCCCAACCACGACCCCTATTCCCGGCAAATCGGACGTTTACCTTCCAGGCTCCGGAGGTCGTGCCGTCGCGCGGACGCCCGCCCGACCTGCGCGCTTTCCATCCAAACGTTACTCGAAGGATATTTGATCAAGACTTTTCCGCAGCTTTAGACAACTTTCCGGCCAACGGCTCCGTCTATATGAGTGGAAGCGATCACCCCCGACCGCTTCTCTCAACGGGGAGAAGGAAAACTTGATGAAACGGATCGTTGCCGGCCTCCTGTCCGCGGCCGTGGGCGGCTCGCTGCTCCTGTCCACCGGTACGGCCTCCGCTGAGCGCACCGCCCTCAGCGTGCACATCGACGGCGTGAACCCGAATCCGGTCGTCGTGAAGAACGGCGATGACACGAGGGTCACGATCGAGGTCCGCACCACCGAGGCCACCCGGGTCGAGCTCCGCCTCAAGCCGGTCTCCGACCGGTTCCGCGCGCTCGACGCGCAGGAGCCCAAGGTCATCCACGAAGGCGACCTGTGGCGCTTCAGCACGAGCTTCGACGAGAACGACGTCGAGGGCCGCTGGCTCGCGGTCGCCGACGCCTACGACAAGGACGGCAAGAAGGTGACCGACCAGGTCAACTTCTCCGTCAAGCAGGAGCAGGAGAAGGCCGAAACCCGACTGGACCGGTTCTCCGCCGGCCCCGACGTGGTCCGCAAGGGCCGTTCGGTCTACTTCACCGGCCGCCTCCGGGCCGACGACGGTGGCCACTGGAAGGGCGTGGACGGCGAGGAGGTGGGAATCTACTTCCGCTCCCGCGACTCCAGCGCCTGGAAGTGGGTCACCTCCGCCGACACCGGCTGGAAGGGCACCTTCCGTGCCAAGGCTCGCGCCTCCAAGAGCGGTGAGTACCGTGCGGTCTTCGAGGGGAACGACGACCTCGGCGACAGCACCAGCCGGTCCGACCGGGTCCGGGTCTGGTACAGGTAGCCACCTCGGGCGGCGTCCGCCCCGAGCGGGCGAATGACCCACGTTCCCGGTTCACGGGGGGGCACGTAGACGACACGGAGGCCCAGGTCGGCCTGTGCCTCCGTTGTTCTTCTTGCAAAGTCACGCCTATAGCCACAGATAGAGCATTACGCTCAGGATAAGGATCTTCGCGACTGTTCAGGCAAGGGGCGAACGTGGTGGAAGAAGAGTGGGCGAGGCGGGGGATCGACGTCAACACTCCGAGCGTCGCCAGGCTGTACGACTACTACCTCGGCGGCAAGGACCACTTCGCGGCCGACCGCGCCGCGGCCGAGGAGATCCTCTCGATAGCCCCCGAGCTGCGCATGGCGGCCCGGGAGAACCGCGCCTTCCTCGGCCGGGCCGTCAGGTTCGCGGCGGAGGCGGGGATCAGGCAGTTCCTGGACATCGGCACCGGACTGCCGACACGGGGCAACGTCCACGAGGTGGCGCACCAGGTCGCACCGGACGCGCGCATCGCCTACGTCGACAACGACCCGATCGTCCTCGTGCACGCCAGGGCGCTCCTCCGCGATGCCCGTGAACAGGTCACGGTCGCCCCGGGTGACCTACGACAGCCCGAGGAGATCCTGAAATCTCCCGAGGTCCAGCACCATTTCGACTTCTCCGCGCCCATGGCCGTGCTGCTGGTGGCGGTCATGCACTTCATCACCGAGTCCGACGACCCCCGGCGCATCGTGGCCACATTGCGGGACGCCATGCCGTCCGGCAGCTATCTGATCCTCTCCCACGGCACCGGCGAGCACCGGGCCGAGGCCGCGGACAGGGGGACCAAGGTCTACGAGCGCGCCAACTCGCCACTCGTCCTCCGCCCCCGTCAGGAGATCCTCGACCTGTTCGACGGATTCGAACTGGTGGATCCGGGACTCGTCTGGCTGCCCGAGTGGCGGCCGGACGGACCTCCACCTCATGGCGATCCCTCGCAGGAGCTGATCATGTGCGGTGTGGGGAAGAAGGTCTGATGACCGCCCGCCTCGGGCTGGGACTGCCGCAGTACGGCCGGTTCGCCGACCCGGAAGCGCTCGTCACCGTCGCGCGGGAGGCGGAGGCGCGGGGTTTCACCAGCCTGTGGGTGGGCGACCGCCTGCTGACACCGCTCGCCCCCAGGGACCGCTATCCCGGCGGCGACGGCACGATCCCGCACGCGCACCGCACGTTCCTGGACCCCTTCGCGGTCCTGTCAGTCGCGGCCTCCGTCACCTCGCAGATCCGCCTGGGCACCAGCACGCTGAACGCGAACTGGTATCCCCCCGCGCTGCTGGCCCGATCGCTCACCACGATCGACCAGCTCAGCTCCGGCCGCCTGGAGGTGGGATTGGGCCTCGGCTGGTCCCGCGACGAATACGCGGCGGCCGGCATCCCCTGGGAGGGGCGGGCCGCGCGGTTCGACGCCACGCTCGACGCGCTCGAGACCATCTGGCGTGACGACCCGGTGAGCGTCACCGACCGGCGATGGGACATCCCGCCCAGCCACATCTTCCCCAAACCCGCCCAGCTCCCCCGGCCTCCCGTCCATCTCGCCGGTTTCTCACCCGCGGCGCTGGCCCGCGTGGGCCGCCGCGCCGACGGCTGGCTCGCGGCCTCCATGCCTCTGCCCATGTTGACGGCGATGTGGGGAACGGTCAGAGAGTCGGCCGAGCGGAACGGGCGCGACCCGGACGAGGTGCGGGTGATCGTGCGAGCCAACCCGATCGTGGCCGGCTCCCCCTCCGGTGCCGCACCACCGGGGAGCCGGACCGTGGAGCAGATCGGCGATCACCTCAGGGCCACCGCCGAGGCGGGCGTTCACGAGATCTTCCTGGACCTCCAGCAGACCGCGCACGACCCCGCCCACCTGCTCGACCTGGCCGAGGCCCTGCGCAAGGCGTCCGGCCTGTGAGCCGGGTCACTGGTTGACGTCGCGGTCTCCGGGCAGTCGGACGGGCACACGGACCTGAGGGGACTGCGGCGATGATGACAGGTGACTTCTACGACTACTTCGAACTGCTGGACGAGGCGTGGACCAACGCGCGGTTCCCGCACCGGCTCATCCCCGAATTCGCGAAGCTCGACATCGCGGGGCTGCCGTACCGGGGTGCGCGGAGCCTGCTGACCGGGTTCGTGGTGCTGGAGATGAACCGGGTGGGCCCCTCGATGGGGACATTCTTCGGCGTGCACAACGGGCCGGCGATGGGGAGCATCGACCGGCTGGGCTCCGACGAGCAGCGAGAGCGGTGGTTGCCGTCGATGGCCGCGATGGAGAAGATCGGGGCGTTCGCGCTGACCGAGCCCGACGGCGGTTCCGAGTTGCCGGTTCCGGATCCCAGCTGGTTCGGTCCGCCGAAGAACACGTTGTAGCGGTTCACGGGGTCCTGACCTTCCGATCGAGTGGTGCAAGATCGCCCTGAAGTACAGAAGACACCTTAACCACAGACCCCGCTTAAAGATCATTTCCGACACTCCGACCGCCGCAAGGACCGACCAGGCCCGTCCCCGGCCGGCCCTCCACGTCGTTCAGTGGTCGCGACGGGCGACAAGGCGGGCGAGCACCGCCAGCTCGGCGCCCGGCACGGACGCCGAGCCGGCCGCGCCCAGATGGCCCAGCGCCCGCGTCAGCAACTCGTCGGCCTGCGCCTGGCTCCAGGCACGACCGCCCACGGCGTCGACGAGCTCGGCGGCCCGGACCAGATCGGCGTCGGACAGGGGATGCTCCCCGTGATAGAGCCTGGCCAGCTCCCGCCCGGCCGAGGTCGAGGAGGCGAGCGCGGCCACGACCGGAAGGGACTTCTTGCGGCTGCGCAGATCCGAGTAGACCGGCTTACCGGTCACCGCTGGATCTCCCCAGATGCCCAGGAGATCGTCGACGAACTGGAACGCCAACCCCAGATCCCTGCCGAAGGCGTCCAGGTGCTCGACCTGCTCCTGGCCACCTCCGCCGAGCAGCCCACCGAGCGCGCAGGCGCACCCGAGCAGAGCGCCGGTCTTACCCGCCGCCATGCTCAGACACTCGGCGAGCTCGACATCCTGGCGCCGCTCGAAGGCGACGTCGGTGTTCTGGCCTTCCAGCAGCTCCTGGATCGCGACGCTGAAGATCCGCGTCGCCCGCGAGGTGTCGGGATGCCCGCCTGTGGCGAGCACGTCGAAGGCCAGGGTCAGCAGGGCGTCACCGGCCAGGATGGCCGGACTGACACCGAAGACGGTCCAGGCGGTGGGACGGTGGCGCCGGGTCCTGTCACCGTCCATCACGTCGTCGTGCAGGAGGGAGAAGTTGTGCGCCAGCTCGACGGCGACCGCGGCCGGCAGCGCGGCGGCGGCACCACCCCCCACGGCCTCGGCCGCCAGCAGGACGAGCGCGGGACGGATCGCCTTGCCGGCGTCCGCCCCGGCCGGTCGGCCGTGCTCGTCCCACCAGCCGAAGTGGTAGCCGGCGATGCGCCGCATCGATGGGGGCAGCCTGTCGGCCGCCGGGCGCAGGGCGGACTCGACCATGTCGCGACTCCAGTCCAGCACCTCGCGCGCCGAACGCCCCCCGGCTGTCACCTCAACCGCGGTCATGTTCCTCCCTCTCTCAGTGGCCGAGCTCGACGTCTTCGAGGATGCCGAGCGCGTCGGGGACCAGCACGGCCGCGGAGTAGTAGGCGCTGACCAGGTAGGAGATGATCGCCTTCTCGCTGATGCCCATGAAACGGACCGACAGGCTGGGCTGGTACTCGTCGGGAATGCCCGTCTGGTGCAGCCCGACGACGCCCTGGTTGTCCTCCCCCGTCCGCATGGCGAGAATCGACGTGGTGCGGGTGCCGGTGATGGGGATCTTGTTGCAGGAGAAGATCGGGACGCCACGCCAGGCGGGCACGGTGCCCCCGCCGATGTCGAGGCCGACGGGGTAGATCCCGCGGCTGTTGCACTCCCTGCCGAACGCCGCGATGGCGTAGGGGTGGGCGAGGATGAACTGCGTGTTCCTCCGGCGGCTGAGCAACTCGTCAAGGTCGTCAGGGGTGGGAGGCCCGCTCCTGGTGTGGATCCGCTGCTTGAGGTCGGCGTTGTGCAGCAGCCCGAAATCGGGGTTGTTGATCAGCTCGTGCTCCTGGCGCTCCCGCAACGCCTCGATCGTCAGCCTGAGCTGCTGCTCGATCTGGTCCATCGGGTCGTTGTAGAGGTCGGCCACCCGGCTGTGCACGCGCAGCACGGTCTGCGCGACGCTCAGCTCGTATTCTCGGGGCGAGACCTCGTAGTCGACGAACGTCCCCGGCAGGTCCGGCTCTCCCGCATGCCCGGCCGCCATCTCGATGGCGGCCTCCCCATACTTGTTCTGCGGCCCCTTCGGACCGGCCTGTACCCGGTGCAGGTGGGCCTGGAGCGCCTGAGACTGGTCGGCCAGCTCCTGGAACGCCTGCCGGGGCAGGATCATCGCCGTCCCCGCGGTGATCGCCTTGACCGTGAACTCCCACTCCGCCTGCGGCCCCGCCAGCATCTCGTCTCCGAAATGGTCGCCGTTGGCCAGCACCCCCAGGATGACCTCGTCACCGTAGGGTCCGGTGCCGACCTTGTTGAGCTTGCCGTGCGCGATGAGCACCACCTCGTCGGCCGGCCGGCCCGCCTGCGCGAGCACCTCCCCGGCTGCGAACTCCCGCTGCGCGAACCGCTCCCCCAGCGCCTGCAGCAGCTCGGAGTCGTCGAAGTTGCGCAGCGTCGGCAGCTCGCACAGCTCGGCCGGGACCACCTTCACCTGCGATCCGACGGTGGTGAAGCTCACCCGCCCGTCGCCGACGGTGTAGCTCAGCCGCCTGTTCACCCGGTAGGTGCCGCCCGAGACCTGGACCCACGGCAGCATCCTCAGCAGCCACCGGGAGGAGATCTCCTGCATCTGGGGCGCCGTCTTGGTCGTCGTCGCGAGATTGCGCGCCGCGGCCGTACCCAGACTCAACTGCGCCCTGCCGGCATCGAACTCCGTCACAACACACCACCTGTCCGCACTCGTGTCGAAAGAGAGAAATGAGGGGTCGAATCAGAAAAGGGAAGAAGCGGAATCGACCATCGCCAAAGCCGCAACATCGCCCTATTCCTGGCACGAAAATCCGGATGCAGACCGCGATCACGGACAGGACTGATTTTGGAGTTCTCCTAAATAGCCTGTCAAGCATTAAATATTATTTGGCAAAATTCAAACGCTACCATTATCAGGAAATGCGGAACTAAAATATAAAGACTCGGTTTTGACGGTTATCATCATGGATCGCCCACGCCTGCCCCTTGCTGGGCGATCCGGCTTTCAGGCGAGGACCGGGTGGCGGCCAGAGCGGGTGGGGAGCCGTCATGAAGGGGTCACCGGCTCTGTTCCGGAGAGCGCGGCCCACGGGCGATCCTCACCGGGCACCGGGGAGACCGGCCCGCCTCTCCCGGGTCTCACCGGCCCGCGGATCGTACGGCAGTGGCCCCGACCAGGAGATCCCCGGCCGGGGCCACGGTCGGCGCCCGTGCGGGCGGACCGGATGTCGAACAGTCGATCCGGATCCGCTAGCGGACCCCGCGCCTGCCGTACAGGGTGACTGCCAGGTAGACGCCCGCCGCGGCCAGGACCACCTGGATGAGCAGCTGGATCCAGTCGAATCCCCGGGTGACGCCCACTCCGAGCGCGCGGGCGATCGCGGTGCCGATGAGTGCCGCGACGATACCGATCACGATGGTGAGCCAGATCGGGATGCTCTGGCGCCCCGGCAGGACCAGGCGTCCCAGTGCGCCGATGATCGCTCCGATGACGATGGCGGTGATGATGCCGGTAATTGTCATGGTCCACGCTCCCCATACTTGTCTACTGGTCGTATACCCCTAAAGAGAGAATTGACATCCTTCCGGGTCTCAGGACACCGGAATTCCCGAACAGAGGGGCCACGGACCCCCATAACGGCCGGAGCCCACCCCCGCGCCGCCACTCCACGGCCACGGTGCCGCCGGGCGGCGCGGCCCGGTCATCACCGATATGATCTCTCTGTCCGGCCCCGGTCCGGCAGACCGTCGTGCGCGGTCGTTCCGCGTTTCCTCCCCGTCCTGAGGAAAACGGGGCGTCCACGCTGTGGGTGCTTGGCGAGGAGACCACGTGACCACTGGAGAACAGCCCGGCCGGACCCCGCCTCCCGACCTCGACGACACGACCGTCGAGGCGCTGGGCAGATTGTCGGAGGCCCTGGAGACCACCGAACGGGCCCGCGGCCACCTCTACTCCTTCCACCAGCTCACCGGCCACGCCGACCTGCAACTCGACCGTGCCGTGGAGTTGCTGCGCGCCGCCGGCCACGCCGACCTGGCCGACACCGTGGCCGACGAGCTGATCGGCCGCGACGTGCTGCCCGGCCAGTGGACCTTCCAGGTCGTGGAGGAGTACGACGACGGCTACTACCGTTCCTTCACCGAACTCGAGGCTCGGATCAGGGACCGGCTGGCCGGCGGCCGCCGCCACCTGTACGAAGCGCTGATGCGGGCGCGACGTCAGAGCTGAGGACCACATGCCCGAGCCCGCGCGTCCCATCCGCCCGGCGGACGGAACGTAAGCCGGACATCCGCTGCGGGACGGCGCACCGTACAGTGTCGGCATGGGCATGGTCGAAACGGTGGGTCTGGTGCTACACCCGCGACGCGACTCGAAAGTGGCCATCGACACGATCGTGGAGTGGGCCCGCGATCGGGGGGTGACGGTGTACGGCCTGCCCGACGAGATCGGGCGGATCGACTGCAGCGCGGTCGCGGTCGACGCCGACACCCTCGTGGAGTGCGCCGATCTGCTGGTCAGTCTGGGGGGCGACGGCACCATGCTGCGCACCATGCGGCTCATCGCGGGACGGCCCACCCCCATCCTCGGCGTGAACCTCGGCAAGCTCGGCTTCCTCGCCGAGATCGACGTCGACGACCTGCCCTCCGCGCTGTCGTTCATCGACAACCACGAGTACACGGTCGAACCCCGGATGGCGGTGCGCGCGATTCTGCCCGGCGACCAATCCGTGACCGCCTTCAACGACATCGCCCTGGTCCGCATCCCCGGCGACGGGCTGTCCGCGGTGGCGATCTCGGTGGAGGGCCATCCCTTCGTCCGGTACGCGGCCGACGCCGTCATCGTGGCGACGCCCACGGGTTCGACCGCCTACAGCTTCTCCGCGGGCGGCCCGATCGTGTCCCCGACGGTCGAGGGGTTCCTCGTCGTGCCGGCGGCGGCCCACTCGGCGTTCAACCGGGCGCTGGTGCTCTCCGCCGACGAGCAGGTCATCCTTGAGGTGCTCCCGACGAGCGGCCGGCTGGCCGTGGAGGTGGACGGGGCGATCGGCGCCCATCTGTGCGCCGGAGACCGGCTCACCGTCACCGCGATACGTGCCCTCGCCTGGGTCGTACGGCTCGGCACCACGAGCTTCTACGAGCGAGCCCGCCGCAAGCTGCGGGTGAACGACAGCGCCGAGATCGGCTAGGGCGCGTTCTGCGGGTCTTCGCCATGGCGGGACCCGCCTGACCGTCACGCCGACGGTGACGCCCACCATCACTCCTCCCCCGGGTAACGCCACCGGCCTGGTCGGCTGGGCGACCCAGGGTGGCGGAACCACCGGGGGCGGCGGCGCCCTGGACGTCAAGCGGGCCAGTGACCACGTCACCGTCTCTGGAACAGGTTCTTCGACCACGACAAGACCATGCTGCTCGGCCACAGCGACGGCAACGGCGGCGAGGACATCGGGCACCTGCGGGTGACCTACCACCACGACTGGTTCGACGGCACCAACCACTCCGTCAAATCCGGTGCCGGGGACGCCGGGGGGAGCGTGGCCTCCATCCCCTACTCCTACTCGCTCGACCCCGCGGCCAACGTCAAGTCGGTCGTGAGCGCCGGCGCCGGTGCGGGCCGGATCGCCCTCTGATCCCGCCGCGAGCCCTCCGCCGAACTCCCTGAGCGTGACCGGGCCCCCGGGAGCGGGGTCCGGTCACCCCTGGCCCGTATTTCGGCCCCACACGTGGCGGGACCGAAATACCGGGCGTGCCGGGGAGCCTTCGCTATGCTGATCTCTCCCGTCACGGCGGGCTACAGCATCTGGTCTCAGCGTGGAGGCTTATCCGTGCCCGAATGGCCTTCCACCCTCGACGTGACGGAGCTGACGACCGGCGGCTGGCGCCCGACCCCGTTCCGCCAGTTCATTCTCAAGATCCACAGCCGATGCGATCTCGCGTGCGACTACTGCTACATGTACGAGATGGCGGATCAGAGCTGGCGCTCCCGCCCTCGCCAGATGTCCCCGGCGACCGTCGCCGCCGTCGCCACCCGGATCGCCGAGCACGTCCACGCGCACGCCCTGCCCACGGTCGAGGTGGTCCTGCACGGGGGCGAGCCGCTGCTCGCCGGGCAGGAGCCGATCCGGGAGGTGGTCTCCTCGATCCGTTCCGCGGTCGGCCCCTCCGCCCGCGTCGACGTCAGCCTCCAGACCAACGCGACCCTGCTCGACACCGCCTACCTCGAGCTTTTCGCCGAGCTGAACGTACGGATCGGCGTCAGCCTCGACGGCGACGCGGAGATGCACGACAGGAACAGGCGACGCCCCGGCGGTGGCGGCAGCCATGCGGCGGTCGTCGCCGCCCTGGACCGCCTCTCCTCCTCCCCCTTCCGGCACCTGTTCGCCGGCCTGCTGTGCGCGGTCGACCTCCGCAACGACCCGATCGCGACCTACGAGGCGCTCCTGGAGTTCGATCCGCCGGCCGTGGACTTCCTCCTCCCCCACGGCAACTGGTCTGCGCCCCCGCCCGGCCGCGTGCCGGGCTCGGACGCCACGCCGTACGCGGACTGGCTGATCACCGTCTTCGACCGGTGGTACGGGTCTCCCCGGCAGCCGACCCGCATCCGGCTCTTCGGTGAGATCATGCACCTGCTTCTCGGGGGGGTGTCCACGAACGAACAGGTGGGGCTCTCCCCGGCCGGGATGGTGGTGGTCGAGACCGACGGCGGGATCGAGCAGTCCGACATCCTCAAGTCCGCCTACGACGGTGCGGCGTCCACCGGACTGCATGTGGCACGTGACCCCTTCGACGCGGCGCTGGCGCTTCCCTCCGTCGCCGCACGCCAGATCGGCGAGCTGGCCCTGGCGCCGCAGTGCACGGCGTGCCCCGTGGCACGCGTGTGCGGCGGGGGCCTCTACGCCCATCGCTACCGCGCGGGCAGCGGCTTCGCCAACCCCTCGGTCTACAGTCCCGACCTGCTCCGCCTCATCACCCACATCAGGCGAGCGGTCGCAGCTGATGTGTCCACGCTGAAAGGATCTCGATGAACCTCCGTGAACACCGGATTCCCGCGGATACGTTCTCCGATCTGTCGGCGGGCGGGGGTGGCGTGGCGGCAGCACGCCTGCTCGCGGCCACGCAGTACAGCAAGCACGTGCTCCTGGTGCGCGGGGTCGTGGACACGGCTCGGGCGGCCGGGCACCCCCAGGCCGACGACGCGCGCCGGGGCTACGACATCCTCACCGCCGTCCAGGCCGGGCACCCGGAGGCCGTCGACGCGGTGCTGCGCTACCCGGCGGTCGGGGCGTGGGCCCGCCACACCGTCAGGAAGCTCTCCGAACCCGGCGCTCCCGCCGTACCGGCGCAGCTCGGAGCGCTGGCCGTCGCCGCGGCGCTACGATCCGGCACGGCCTGCACGGTCGAAGTGCCCGTGACCGACGGGACGATCACGATCCCCTCCGTGGGACAGGTCCTCGTCCCCGGCGGTGCCGGCCGGGCGACGATCCGCTGTGTTCCGGAAGGGGCGGAGGTCGTGGGAGACGGCTTCCGGATCGAGATCTCCCCGTCCTCCGACGGCGGCACCCCGGGCTGGCGGCCCCTGCGGGCCTTGACGGCCGATGCCGACGGCAGGCGCCTGCGGGTTCTGGTCGACGACCTCGATCCCTGGCGCATGCCGGGCGCGACGGCCCTGAGCGGCCGGCTCAACGCGACGCGGCTGGCGTACTGGCAGTCCACGCTGGACTCGGCCTGGGGCCTCCTCTCCCGGCATCACCCGGCGGTGGCCGACGAGGTCGCCACGGTCATCTCCGTCTTCGCCCCGATGGCCGTGGAGAACGCGGGGCAGTCCAGCGCGACCTCCCGCGAGACCTTCGGCTGCGTGGCGCTCTCGGAGCCACCGGACGGGTGCTCGCTCGCGGTGACGCTCGCCCACGAGGTGCAGCACGCCAAGCTCTCCGCCCTGCTCGACGCCGTTCCGCTGCTCGAACCCGATGACGGTTCGCGGCACTACGCGCCCTGGCGGGACGATCCCCGCCCCCTGGGGGGCCTGCTTCAGGGTGCCTACGCCTATCTCGGCGTCACCGACTTCTGGCGGCGCCAGCGCGCGCATGAGAAGGGCAAGGCCGCCGTCCTGGCCGGCGCCGAGTTCGCCCAGTGGCGGGAGGCGGCGCGCCTGGTCTCCGGCACGCTGGCGGGCAGCGGGCGGCTGACCGCGGCGGGAGAGGTCTTCCTCACCGGAATGATCACACGGCTGGACGCGTGTGCGGCCGAGCCCGTCCCGGACGAGGCCCTGGCGCTGGCCCGCGAGGCGGGCCGGCTCCATCGCGACCGGTGGATCGAGCGTAACGGTTAGGCCCTCTCCCGCGGCCCGGAAGGGACTGCGGGACGGGACTCAGATGGCGGGCGGGTCGAAGTCGAAGTCGAGGCGGTCGTCGCGGGCCGCCACGATGACGTCGGGATGGCCCTGGCCGAGCACGCGGTGGTAGCGCTCGAAGGTGTCGGCCCGGAGGGTGTCCGCCTCCTCGGCATGCCCCTCCGCTCGCAGGTCCTGGACCAGGTTGGTGGCGCAGGCGAGGGTGAGCGGGTGGTCCACTCCGAGGACGTCGCGCAGCCGGAGAAGGGTGTTCTGGCTCAAGGCGAGCGCGTCGGCGCTCTCCCCGAGGACCGCGAGGTCGCTGGCGAGATTGATGGCGCATGTCAGCGAGTAGTGGTGGTCCACGCCGAGTGTCCGGTTGAGACCCTCCAGCGATATCCGGTCGAGCTGCCGGGCCTGCTCGGCGTCCCCGTGGACCCGTAGCAGCAGCGCGAGGTTGGTGGCGCACCCGTAGTTGAAGGGGTGGTCCTCGCCGTACATCGTCGGGTAGCGGGTGGAGGTGTCCCTGAGCAGTTCGAGCGCCTCGCCGGTGCGCCCTCCGGCGCGCAGCGCGTTGGCCAGGCACAGGGCGGCCGCGAGGGTGTCGGGGTGATCCCGGCCGAAGATGCGTTCCTGCCGCTCGAAGGTGTTCTCCGCGAGCTCGAGCGCCTCGTCGATCGCGCCGGCCCGGCGCTTGGCGATGGACAGGTCCTTGGCTGCGCGCAGCGTCCAGGGGTGGTCGGCGCCGAGCTCCTGCAGGCCGTATTCCAGGGCGTCCTCGCCCAGGTCACAGGCCTCGAAGTATTCGCCGCTCAGCCGTACGACGCGGGCGAGGCCGTTGCGGAAGGCGAGGATGTTCTGCTTGCTGGAGCCTGAGCCGGCCCTGCTCTGCACCATGTAGGTTCTTTCGAGCAGTTGGCGGGTCGCGGTGTAGTCGCCGAGCAGGAGATAGTCGATGCTCAGGTTGTTCATCGCGCGCAGCGTCCGCCGGTGGTCCGGCCCGAACACCGCCTCGTGCTGACGCAGGGACTCCTTGTCGTGTTCCAGGGCCGCGGAGAACTCGCCACGTGCCCGGATGTCGGCGCCATAGCTGTTGGTGAGCAGCAGCGTCTCGGCGTGCTCCGGACCGAGCACCTCCACCATGCGGGCGAGCGTCACGCGGTTGAGGTCGTAGGCGGCCTGGTACTCGCCGAGCTCGCGCACGATGATGCCGAGATGGCGCTGGGCTGAGAGGACGTACTCGTCGTCGTCGCTGGAATCCTCCCGCCACCGGGCGAGGAGGCTCTCGACGAGCACCCGTGCCGACCTGAAGTCGCCCGAGGAGTAGAGGTAGCGCGCCACGTCGAGGACGAAACGGCGGACCTGCGGCTCCTGGCTCTGGGCGACACGCGCCGGTGTCACGTGGCCGAGCAGCTCGGAGTAGCGGGGCCAGGCCGTGTTGTCGTCGGGCTCGTCGGGCGCCGCGGCGGCGAGCAGGAGATGCACCTCGTGCCGGAAACTCTGGCTCTCCTGCGCGTTGAGCTCGTCACGGAGAAGCGCCTGGACCAGCCGGTGGACCTGGATGGTGCGGCTGACGGAGTCGAGCCGGACCAGGGCGTAGCGGCCGAGCTCACGGATGGCCCGGCTGACGAGGATGGGGTTGCCGAGCAGCGCGCCGAGCCGGGAGTCGGCCTCCGCCTGCTCGGGCAGCGGCGCGAACACGTCCCGGGGGATGGGCTCGGGGCCGAAGAAGGCGCAGCAGCGCAGGAGCTCGACGGCCGCGGGCATCTTGGAGACGAGCTGCGCCACCGACAGGGACCAGGCGGCGGTCATCGACACCGGGTAGTCCGACGGCTTGCTCTCCGCCAGCAGGAGTGCCGTCTGCTCGTGGAGCAGCCGCAGGTATTCGTCGACGGACATGCCGGTCTCGGCCTGGAGCGCACCGGCCTGCTCCAGCGCCAGCGGCAGGTCTCCGAGCTCCTCCGCCAGCCGGTCGGCCTCGTCGCGGCTCACCGCCTTGGACACCCGCTTGCTCAGGAACTCGATGCTCTCCTCGCGGCCGAACACGTCGACGGCGACCGTGTCGACGACACCCTGCCACCGGTGGTTGCGGGAGGTGATCAGGACGTGTCCCGGCCCGCGGGGCACGATCTCGTTGAGGTCTTCCGGCTGGTCGGCGTTGTCGAATATCAGCAGCCACTTGTCGTACGGCTCGCCTCTGCGCAACGCGTCCAGCACGGCCGCGGCGGCGTCCTCGATACCGGTGGTGGCCGCCGACGGCAGACCGAGGTAGGGGGCGAGCCCGGCCAGGGAGGAGCGGACCAGCATGGGCTGGTCCGCGGGGACCCACCAGACGAGGTCGTAGGCGGACCGGTAGCGGTAGGCGTACTCGATGGCGACCTGGGTCTTTCCGACACCGCCCAGCCCGTGGAGGGCGTGCGGGACCACCGCGGTGACCTCGGCGGTGACTCCCTTGCGCAGCTGTTCGAGCAGATCGTCTCTGCCGGTGAAGTTCTTGTTTCGCTGCGGAACCTTACCCCACACGTCCGGCGACCGCCCCGATGCCCGCGACGTCCCGGAAGAGTGCGAAACAGACACGCGATCGCCTCCACTGACCTAGTTCTGCGCTCATCCTAGAGCCGGTTTAACCGAACGTTTATAAGCCGGTTGGACAGAACCTTCTATTCGACTCGCTTAACTTGAAACACTTTCGTGACAACGGAGGGCGAAAAGAAGTCTCACTCCCCGGGATCATAAGTCACAAAAATCCCTAATAGCTACAAACGTCCTAGTCCATACGGGGTCGAAGTTGACCTCATAACATGGAAGGATGGAGGCGTCAAGGTGTTTGATGAGCCAGGGAGCCCAGGTGGGTGAGCAAGGTACGGATTTCGGCACAGACCTCATCGATGTGACCGATATAAGACTGAGCGACCTCGACGGAGTAGAGGAGTCCAGTCTCGCGCTCGCACTGCGCCGGTTGCTTAGCGAGGAGGACAGCGGCCCGGTCGCCGGATTCACATCGTCAATCTAACAAGGCTTGACGGCACCGCCCTGGATGTGCGAGACAAGGTGTCACAAAGGGACCTTCCACCAATAACCAGGGCGGTGTTGTGGACGACGCGGACTGGCGGCGGCTGATCGACCAACTCCGCAGCGGAGACTGCACGCCTTTTCTCGGAGCGGGGGCCTGTTACGGCACCCTCCCGACCGGCTCTGAACTCAGCAGGAAATGGGCAAACAACTACAAATACCCCTTTCCTGATGACCATGACCTCGCCCGCGTCATGCAGTACGCGGCGGTGCTGGAAGGCGACCCCGTCTCTCTCAAAGAGCAGATCTGCGAATACCTCCGATCGCACGGACTGCCGGACTTCGCCCATGCCGGCGAACCCCACGCGCTTCTGGCCAAGTTCAAGCTGCGTGTCTTCCTCACCACGAACTACGACAACTTCCTGGTGGAGGCGCTGGGGGGCGCGGGCAAAGCAGCCAGCACCGCGATATGTTCCTGGGCCGACCGCAACCCCCAGGAGACACCGGAGCTTCCGGAGCCCTCGGTCGACGAGCCGCTCGTCTACCACCTCCACGGAAGCTGGACCGAGCCGTCGTCCCTGGTCCTCATCGAGGACGACTACCTGGAGTATCTGGCCAACGTGGCGGCGGCCCAGGCCTCCGGCAACCGGACGCTGATCCCCATTCCCGTCCTGCGCGCGATGACCACCCGCCCCCTCCTGTTCGTGGGTTACAGCCTGCAGGACTGGACGTTCCGCGTGCTCTTCCACGGCCTTCTCCGCGCCATACCGGCCGTCCGCCTGCGGCGCCATGTGAGCGTGCAGCTGCTCCCACCGGTGAACACGCCGATAGCCGAGGCCGAGGAGCGGGCGAAACAGTACCTCGTCCGCTACCTGGACGCGGGATGGCGCATCTCGATCTTCTGGGGCACCGCGGCCCAGTTCTGCGATGAGCTGCGGCGCCGGCTGGGACCGGACGCATGACGTCCGCGGGGCACGTGCAGAGCGAGACCGGCCAGCCGTACGTGGGGCTGCGCGCCTTCCGGCAGCAGGACAGGGGCCTGTTCTTCGGCCGCGAGCGAGAGGCGCGGGAGATCGCCACCCTCTGGCAGGCCGACAGGCTGACCGTGATGTACGGCACCTCCGGTGTCGGCAAGACCTCACTCCTGCACGCGGGGGTCCTGCCGTTCCTCGGCTCCGACCGCGTCGACGCCCTGCCGGTGGGAAGGGTCGCCCCGGACCCGGCTCTCCTGGTCTCCACCGCGCCGGTACGGAGCGTCTACACCCTCAGCCTGCTGTCCTCCTGGTCAGCCGCACCCCCCGCCGAGCTCGCCGGCCTGACCATCCGCGACTTCCTCGACCGGCGTCCCGCACGCGTCGACCGCTACGACGATCCCATCCCGACGCTCATCTCCATCGACCAGGCCGAGGAGATGTTCACCGGCGCCCCGTACCAGGAGTCCGACCTGGAGGAGTTCGTCGCCCAACTGGCCGACGCCCTTCAGGCCAACGCGGGACTACGCCTGCTGCTGTCGATGCGCCAGGAGTATCTCGCGTCCATCGTGCCCTTCGAACGCGTGCTGGGCCAGGGCTCCCGCTCCTGGTTCCACCTGCTGCCCTTCCGGCGGGAGACCGCGCTGGAGGCCATCCGGCGGCCGTTGGACGGCACCGCACGCAGGTTCGGCGACAACGCGGCCGAACTGCTCGTGGACGACCTGCAGACCGTGACGATAGACAACGATCAGGGGGAACGGACCGTACTGAAGGTCAGCGGCGTCGAACCGGTGCAGCTCCAGGTGGTCTGCTCCGCGCTGTGGGAGTCGCTGCCGCCGGAGGTCCACGAGATCACCGTCGACCACGTACGGCTGTACGCCAACGTCGACCGTTTCCTGACGGGCTTCTGCAGGCGGATGCTGAAGGAGGTCGCCGAACGGCACAACGTTCCCGAGGGCAGCATCCGCTCCTGGCTCAAACGCGCCTTCATCACCGAGCACGGCACCCGCGGCACCGCCTACGAGGGACTCCACCAGACCTCGGGCATGCCGAACGCGGTGGTCCGGGCCCTGGAGGACCGTCACATACTGAAGGCCGAATACCGGGCGGGCGCCCGCTGGTACGAACTGCAGCACGACCGTCTCATCGCCGCCATCCGGCACACCGATCCCGAGACGTCCCTCCAGGCGGCGCGGACCGCCCTGTCCCGGGCGCAGTGGGCCCACGCGCGGGAGCTGACCGAGGACGCGGTGCGCACGGCGGAGTTCGACGACCTGGGAGTGCGCGCCGGAGCCGAGGCCATCTTCGGTGACGTCGCGGTCGGCACCGGGGAGCCGGAGACCGCGCGGAGACACTACGACGCGGCGGCCGAGATGTTCGCCGTGCTGCAGCGGGCCGACGGTGTGGGCCGGGTCCTCGCCGCCAAGGGACGCCTGTCGCTGAAGCTGGGCGACTTCTCCGAGGCGGTGAGCGCGCTCAGCGCCGCCGTCGCGAGAGTGCCGGGTGACACGTCGGCGCAGACCGATCTCGCGCGGGCTTTCTGGCACGTCGGGCAGCCGCGCGCGGCCCTCATCGTCCTGAACGGCGCTCTCGCCGTCACGGGCGAGACACTGCTGGACGCTCTGGCCCTTCGCGGGGCGATCCTCGCGGACCTGGACCAGCCCAAGGCCGCGCTCCGCGATCTCGACCTCGTCCGCCAGCACCAGCAGCCCGCGACCCTCGCGGCCCGCGCGCTGGCGCTGGCCCTGGCCGGCCGCTTCGACGCCGCCGAGCAGGAGGCGGCCGACGCGATCGCGAACGCGGGACACGACGGTCCCGTGCTGCTCCGCGCCGCCCGTGTCCACGTCATCCTCGGCAACGCCGGAGCAGCCGCCGCTCTGGCCGCCCGGGCGGTCAGAGCGGATGATCCCGCCCTTCCCGAGCATCTGCGGGAGCAGGCCCGTCGTCTGCTTCCGGAGCCGGACTGACGCCCGCCGGCGTGGCCTCCCGCCAGATGTGGTCGAACTGGCGGACCCAGTAGAAGTACCAGCGCTCATTCAGCGAGCGGCTCAACTCCAGGTGCATTCTCGACGAGGTCGAAGAGTTGTGGAAACCATGGATTTCGACGATCGCCCGCCCTTTCGGGGTATCCGGGTCGATGAGCACGATACTGAATCCGGGATTGTACGGCAGGAGCCGATACCGGAACCGTCCCTCCGTCTCCCACTTGCTCATGAGGTCCAGCCGCTCGATCGCGGTGTCCAGTGCGGCCGGAAGCCTCTGTATAGGGAAATCGACGGAATCATCCAGCTGCCGGGAGGCCAGCCTCACCGCGGTCTTCTCCGCCGGGTCGAGAATCACCACACGGACCGCCCCTCCGGCGCGGGCCAGCACGACCTTGCGCAGCACTTCACAGGTCTGGGCGGAGAGCAGGTTCACCGCGGACGGCGCGAACACCCGGACGTCACGCGCGCCGGCCAGAGCCGACGACAACGGCACGGAGTCGAAGGCGGACCTGTCTCCCAGAATGCTCGCGGAGGCCTCGTGATGCTCTTCCGGGAGGGTGAGCCGGTAGACCAGAATTCCCACGCCGGAAAGGAGAGCAGCCCATTTCAGCTGATCCGGGACCACATCTCCGAAGATCGATACAAGGGCGAAGGCGAACACGACGACGGTCACGACATGGGCATCGATGTTCTGCCGGATTCTCAGGTCCTGGATTAGCCGTCGCAGCCAGACCACCACGCCTCCTGTGGGCCTTCTCGCCGCTCACGGCCCATGAGTACATTGTCGACGACGGGAATTCGGAATGCGCGTCACCAAGGCGATTCCGTTGCTGCGGTCTCTCTGCACCGCATTCGCGGATCTCGGGGCGGCGGAAGGCGACCCGGTGATCTCCGGCGGCCGTCGGTCGAGTGCGGGAGACCTGTCCGGCCGATGCCGTCGACACAGGTCCGGCACGCGGAGCGGGCATGCCACACCCGTGAGACGTTCTCCGGCGGGTCAGCCCGCCGGCGGCTGATCACCGGTCGCGGCGCGCCGAGGGGTCCGCCACGGATGGCGGCGGAGCCGCCTCAGGGACGGGACGACGAGCCGTTCACCGTCAGGACGTGCTCCGGCGTCTCGATGGCGGGGAAGGTCCCCGTGTCGATGATCCCATGCTCGTTGTAGGCCGCCTCTATCAGAGCGTGCGCCTTGGGCTCCAGCTTCCACAGGGCCCGGTACTCGCGGGCGGTGGCCAGCGTGATGCCGGCCTCATGGGCGATGTCGGTCGCGCGGGGGACGAACCTGCGCTCGATCTGCTTGTCCCAGTACTCCCGCGCCGAGCGCATCAGAGCCGCGCGCTGAGCCGTGTCGACGACCGGCTGGACGGTCCCCACCAGCTCGACCGCCTCGTCCTCGTCCTCGTCATAGCCCATGGACCTGGACGCGGGCAGTGCCGGGGAGTGCGACTCCCCGGTCTCGGGGGCCCAGGGAACGGGCGGGCTCAGGTCGATCAGGGCGGAGGTGTTGTAGAGCGCTCCGATCTGCGACAGCAGCGCCTCCTGGCGGGCCGTGTCGACGGCCAGGCCGGTGTGCTCCACCGCCCGGTCCATCGCCCGGTCCAGCTTGGTGAGCGCCGTACGCATCCTGCGGTCCGACGCCCCGGCCTCGCGGAGCGCACGGGCACGCTTGGCGGCCAGCGCGACACGGGTGAGCCTCCGGTGGGTGTCCACCTCGCTCGCGGTGCGGTCGCTGACCTCGGCCAGCCCGACGCGGACCAGCATGCGTTCGGGGGTGATCCGCCAGTTGATGCGGGCGCGCCCGGTGATGCGATGGCGCTCGATCGCCATGCCACGCTCCCAGAGCCACGCGGCCACCAGCGGAGCCGCGAGCCGGAAAACGGCCTCGGCGAGGCTGCGGGCGTCCATGCTCGACAGCACCGCGGACAGGCCGGTGAGCGTCCACACCGCGACGCCGTCGATGCCGGCGGAGTAGTTCTCCCTCATGTTGCGGCGGGCCCGCACGGCGCTGGTGATCACAGCGACTTCGATGAACGCGAAGAGCAGGAGCCTCAGGGGACCGTCGAAGCCGAGCACGTCGCCGGAGAAGCGCCACATGCCCTGGGCGGACACTCCGGTGGCGATGCTCGCGGCCACGATGGTGAGGATGTCCTCGGCCGGGCGGGGGGCGACGAAACGGTGGAAGAACCGGTTACCGGCGCGGTAAAGGGCACGGAGGATGAAATAGGCCAAGCCCAGAAGGAGCAGCGCGGTCACGCAGATGATGACCGTTCCGACCGGATGATCCGATGCGAAGGAGGTGATTTGATCGATGGGGGGCATCAGTCACTGTCCGTCATTCTCGATGTCCGACAGGATATGGACGCGATCATTCCAGAATGTTGGCACTTTGTTCGCGGAACGGGGAGGCACCCCTGTGACGGAAGGGAATCCGTGGACCGGTCCGCGAAGACCGGACCGGCGATCTCACTCGGGCGCGGGAACCGGGTCGTCCCCGGCGGAAACCTCCGCTCCGGGCGCGGGGACCGGGTCGTCCCCGGCGGAAACCTCCGCGATGGTGTCCAGGATCTGCCGGCCGTACTTCGCCAGCTTGTTCTCGCCGACCCCGCTCACCTCACCCAGCTCGGCCAGCGACGACGGGGAGCCGGTCGCGATCTCGCGCAGGGTCGCGTCGTGAAAGATCACGTACGCGGGCACGCCCTGCTCCTTCGCGGTGGCGGCACGCCAGGCACGGAGCCTCTCGAACACCGCGACGGCCTCCTCCGGCAGGTCGGCGGAGGCGGCGCGGCGGGCCCCGCCGGCCCGTGACCCGGACTCGGACCTGGCCCGCGCAGCCCGCTCCGGCTCGCGCCGCAGCATGACCTGGCGCCGGCGGCCCAGCACCTCGGCACTCGCGTCGGTGAGCAGCAGCGTGCCGTAGTCGCCCTCGACGGCCAGCAGGCCCTGGGCGAGCAGTTGGCGCACCACGCCACGCCATTCGGCCTCACCCAGCTCCGTGCCGATGCCGAACACCGTCAGGGAGTCGTGGCCGAACTGGGTGACCTTGGCCGTCTCCCTGCCGAGCAGGATGTCGATGATCTGGCCCGCGCCGAACTTCTGGCGCCGCTCACGCTGGAGCCTGAACACGGTCGACAGAAGCTTCTGGGCGACGACGGTGCCGTCCCACGCCTGGGGCGGAGTCAGGCACGTGTCGCAGTTGCCGCAGGCCGTAGCGTGCTGGCCGAAGTAGGCGAGCAACCGCACGCGGCGGCACTCGACCGTCTCGCAGAGAGCCAGCATGGCGTCGAGGTGGGTCTGCAGGCGGCGCCGGTGGGCGTCGTCGCCCTCGGAGGTGTCGATCATCTTGCGCTGCTGCACGACGTCCTGGAGGCCGTAGGCCAGCCAGGCGACGGACGGCAGGCCGTCGCGTCCCGCCCTGCCGGTCTCCTGGTAGTAGCCCTCGACGGACTTCGGCAGATCGAGGTGGGCGACGAACCGCACGTCGGGCTTGTCGATGCCCATGCCGAACGCGATGGTGGCGACCATGACGAGGCCGTCCTCCCGCAGGAAGCGCGCCTGGTTCGCGGCCCGGGTGCGCGCGTCGAGTCCCGCGTGGTACGGCAGCGCCGGGATCCCGTTCTCCACCAGGAACGCGGCGGTCTTCTCGACCGACCCCCGCGACAGGCAGTAGACGATGCCCGCGTCCCCGGAATGCTCGGAGCGCAGCAGCTTGAGCAGCTGCCGCCTGGGTTCGTTCTTGGGCGCTATGCGGTACTGGATGTTCGGACGGTCGAAGCTCGACACGAAGTGATGGGCCTTCTCCAGGTTCAGTCTGGAGGCGATCTCGGCGTGGGTGGCCTCGGTGGCGGTCGCGGTCAGCGCGATACGGGGCACGGCGGGCCAGCGCTCGTGCAGCGCGGACAGGGCGAGATAGTCGGGCCTGAAGTCATGCCCCCACTGGGCCACGCAGTGCGCCTCGTCGATGGCGAACAGGGAGATCGTGCCGCGGTCGAGCAGCCGCAGCGTCGAGTCGGTCCGCAGGCGTTCCGGCGCCAGATAGAGCAGGTCCAGCTCGCCCTCGAGGAAGGCGGACTCGACCTGACGGCGCTCGTCGGGGTCCTGCGTGGAGTTGAGGAACCCCGCCCGCACGCCGAGCGCGGTCAGGGCGTCGACCTGGTCCTGCATGAGCGCGATGAGCGGTGAGACGACGACACCCACGCCTTCCCGCACGAGCGCGGGGATCTGGTAGCACAGCGACTTTCCGCCACCGGTCGGCATGAGCACCAGCGCGTCACCACCGGCCACGACATGGTCGATGATCTCCTGCTGACCTTCCCGGAAGGAGTCGTAGCCGAAGACGCGGTGCAGCACGCGCGACGCGTCGCCCACCTCGGGATCGCTCACGGGGGAAACCATCGGGTCATTCTACGAGGCCCCGTACGGCAGGCCGGTCTTTTCACCCACGACGCGGCCGGGGCCGCTCCCTCCGGGGTCACCTCCTGCCGAAGGCTCCGATCGAGGCATGGAAGAGACCCATCAGCAGGACACCGGTGGCGAGGGCGGCCGCGCCGCCGAGAGGGTGGCGCTGTATGTGGGCTCCGGCCAGGAGTAGCGCCGCGATGCATAACATGGCCCATCCGGGCACCAGCCCACCCGGATCGAGGAGCCCGGACACCGCGAAGAATCCCGACGCGACCACGGTCACCCCCGCCACCGTCAGCGCGAATACGCGAGAGGTTCTATCGTGTGCCATATTATTCGGCATCCGAATCATGTGGGAACGCTAGCATTGGCCGTGTGCAGCCACAAGAGTCCGTCACGGAGAGCCTGGCCTTCCTTCTCGGCAAGCTGGGTCAGATGGCAACCGGCCGGTTCGCCGACCGTCTGGCCCCTCTCGGCCTGCGTCCCCGGCACTGTGCCGTCCTCGAACTGCTGGCCACCGCCCCCCTTGGACAGTTGGCCCTCGCGCAGACCATCGGGGTGACACCCAGCGTCGTCGTCGACATGCTCGACGAGTTGGAGGCCGTCGGCGCCCTACGGCGGGTGCGCGACAGCACGGACAGGCGGCGGCAGGTCGTGGAGATCACGGATGGCGGGCGCGCTCTGGCCCTGTCGGCCGCACGCCTGGCCAAGCAGGTCGACATCGAGCTTCTCCGCGAGCTCGATTCCACGCAGGCAACCGCGGTCCGTGAAGGGCTGGCCCGTGTCGCCGCCGCGCAGGGCCTACCTGTCACAGGGTCCGCGCCCACTCGGAACGCGGCCCCTACGGACCCGGGGCCGGCCACGTGAGCCGGTCAGGACGGTGCGCGAGAACGGCTCACACCAGGGAACCGGCGGGCGCATCGGCCCTCCGGTCCATCCCGCTGCCGGAAGCCGGAAGCGTCAGCCGTCCCCCTGAGTGCCCAGGGGGGTCGACGCGCTGAAGACCAGCGCGGGGGGGACGTTGAGCCAGACCGTACCCGCGGTGTCCACGGTGGCGAAGGTACGGTCCAGAAGCTCACGGAACCGCCAGAACCGCCGGAAGGGCACCACGGTCAGGGTGATGACGGTGCTGAAGGTTCCACCCGGAGCGAGCACCGTCGACACCTCGTCCAGCACGTGCTTCTGCTGATCTCCGTGGAACAGGGTCCACGGGAGCGAGGAGATGACCGCGTCGGCCCGTGCCACCCCGGCCCGCCGTAGGAGTTGGCTCAAGTCCCCGGCATCACCCGCGACCACTTCCAGCCAGGGACGGCTACGCCGCAGGTGGCGGACCATGTCACCGTTGAGTTCGACGGCGAGCTGCCGCCCGCCCTGCGGCAGGCGGTCGCGGATCGCGTCGCTGATCACGCCGCCGCCGGCCCCCAGCTCGACGACCACGGCCCCCTTGGTGTCCGGGACGACGGACGCGGCCAGGCGGGCAACGGCTTTCGAACTGGGCGCGATCGCACCCAGTTGGTACGGATTCCGTATGATCGCGCCGAGGAAGCTGCGGGTGTCCCCCTCGGCGGAAAGCGTCTCAGCACTCATCAGAGACTCATTCCCGCAGCTAGGAGCGTTATGCCGGGTTTACGTGCTTGCTGACCGACATCCCCGGACGCCCTCTCGGCCGGCAGGCCGAGGCCCGCCGGGGCCGCCCCGCCGGGATGAGACCACGGCCATGGATCCCGGCGGCTGCAGGGTGCCGGAAGCCGCGCCCGGCGGCGAGGCCGGGCGCTGCCTACCGGTCGGCTTCCACGCCGTTGGGTACGGTCCGGTCGAGGATATGGGTGTCGGGGAGACGCTGGTCGGCCGGTGTCGACGGGCCGTCGGACAGCGCTGGGGCGGAGTGCGGGGCGGCACGGCCGGACTCGGAGGGTGTTGCCCGTTCCAGGAAGCGGAGCAGTTCGACGGGGAAGGGCAGCACGAGGGTGGAGTTCTTCTCGGCGGAGACTTCGACGACGGTCTGGAGCAGGCGTAGTTGCAGCGCGGCGGGATGCATGGCCATCGTTTCGGCGGCTTGAGCCAGCTTCTTCGAGGCCTGTAGCTCACCCTCGGCGGTGATGATGCGGGAGCGCCGTTCACGTTCCGCTTCAGCCTGCCGCGACATGGACCGCTTCATCGACTCGGGCAGCACCACGTCCTTGATCTCGACACGGTCGATGTGCACGCCCCAGCCCACAGCCGGGCTGTCGATCATCAGTTCCAGGCCCTGGTTGAGCCGCTCCCGGTTGGACAGCAGGTCGTCCAGTTCGCTCTTGCCGATGATCGACCGCAGCGAGGCCAGCGCGACCTGGCGGATGGCGGATTCGTAGTCCTGGACGCCGACTACCACACGTACCGGGTCGACGACCCGGAAGTAGATGACGGCATCCACATGAACCGTCACGTTGTCCCGGGTGATGGCGTCCTGGGCGGGCACCGGCATGGTGACGACCTGCATGTTGACCTTCTGGAGACGGTCGGCGACCGGCATGATCAGGGCGAGTCCGGGACCACGGACCTCGGCGCTGACCTGCCCGAACCGGAAGACGACGCCCCGCTCGAACTGTCTGACGACCCGGACACCGGCCTTCAGCCATATCGCGGCCAGCACCAGGACCGTGATCAGCGCAGAGATGACGATGGTGGTCATTGCGTCCCCCTATGTTCCCCCTCGGTCCTGCCGCCCGAAGGCTCCCTCAGACAGAAACGCCAGGCCAGGCCGGACGACGCGTGGTGCAGGCGTTGCGCATCGGTGTCGAAGGAACACGCACGGTCCGGGCCCTCGACCGGCGACCGGCATTGGATCTCACGCAACGTCCCGCGTTCGCGATCACTGGGCACGGCACACCTCCGGGAGGCGTCTGTCCGTCCGGCGCAGTCTGATGACTTCGCCCATTCGGACACTTTCTATCGTAACTCTGCAGAAAGTTACCGATATGCACCTTTACCGAAAAGACCACGTGGCCCGCATGTAGCCCTGATAGAGCCTGGCCACGAGGCTCTCCCTCTTGCCGGGATCACATATGGATCATCGCGCCACATATGGAGTGAAGCGAGATCCGGGATTTCACCCTCACCGCGCCAGGGCGGCCGGCGGCGGCGCGCACCTGGGGCGGCGGGTGCGCCCAGTCCGCGCCGTGGTGGATCGCGCGTCACCAGCGCGCGGGATCCACCACGGCGAGCCGGGACGGAGGGATCAGGCGAGGTTCAACTGCCAGGAGACGCCGAAGCGGTCGTTGGTCCAGCCGAAGCGCTTACTGAAGCCGTAGGAGCCGAGCGGCATCAGCGGCTCGCCGTTCTCCGACAGCGCCGCGTACAGGCGCTCGATCTCCGCCTCCGACTCGCACTGCACGTACAACGAGACCGACGGGGTGAAGGTGAAGGCGTGCGACACGTTGCTGTCGATGGCCATGTACTCCTGGCCCGCCAGCGTGAACGTGGCGTGCTGCACGCCGCCCTCCACGCCGGGGCCCTCGGAGCCGTAGCGGACGAGAGTGTGGATCTTGGCGTCGTCGAACAGCGACGTGTAGAACGTCACCGCTTCCTCGGCGGCACCTTGGAACATCAGGAAAGTGGTGATCTTCTGCGACATCGGATGGACTCCCGTCAGGGTGTGGAGAAGGTGATGGTGTTCTTGGCCACGGAGGCGGCCTGCTCTCCGGTGGCCCCTTTCTCGGGTGAGCCTCGCCCTTGGCCCGGGGCTCGCGCCGGCTCGGCCAGACACGGCCCCAGAACCGGCGAAAGCGCTCCATCCACTGATCGACCTCGCATAGACGCCGCATCGCCGACGTACAGCCGCCCAGCACCCCGGACCCGCACGCCGGACCCGCTGTCGCGCAGGGCTCGCAGATGCTGCGGGACCGCCGGCTGGGAGATCCCGAACTCCCGCCGAATCACCGCGGTCACCCCACCTGAGCTCGGCTCACCGTCGGCCGGCAGTTCCAAGATCCGGTGCCGGACCGCCAAGGACGTCGAACGCGTGCACTCGACGAGTGTTTCAGCTTGAACTTATATAAGTCAAATACGATAGATGGGGATGCCGTACAGAATCCGGCCGAGCCCAGCGGCGCCACAGGGCCGGTCGCGGCAGCCGGCGGCTGGAGAAAGGCAACCCAGACGGGGACCCGACCAGGGCCGATACTTACCCTGACCTGCGGTTACAGTTCTTGGGGACCCACCAGTGCCCGATCCCGTCCGTGGTCGTTGTCACTCAGTTGGTCACCCAGAACTCACGCTCTCCGCATACCCTCTCGGGCCTTCCCGCAGACGTCCCGTCCATTGCTCCACAACCCGGAGGCCTGGTAGCCGAACTGGTCGAACAGGTCCGCCGTCCTTGTACCAAGTGGGTCGCTTCGCAGTCACCGGCGAGACAGAGCGCGAGTGATACCGGTGGCAATGATGGTGACTCGCACCCGGCCCGCGATGACAAGACCGTAGGCGACCCACTGGCCAGCGCCAGTGAGCATCGGGGGGATGTACGGCTTCTCGGCCGGTTCGCCTCAGGCGAGGGCGGGGGCCGCGAGCATCCCAGAGGCCATGACGCGCAGCGACGCGGCCAGCCGCGTTGCCTCTCCACGCTCCAGCAGCCGCAGGACCGGCTCGCTCTGGAGGCTGCCCAGCAGGATGTGAGCCAGCAACTCCCCGTCCAGGTCGGGGCGCCGCGCGACGATCAGCGCACTGGTGTGGCTGTGCCAGAACCGGTATACGGGATGGTCGCCGTCTTCGCCCCGGCGCTCACCCTGCTCCTTCCACTCCGGCCTGGGCGCCGCCGTAGCGGCGTGGCCGAGCGCCGCGAGGAGCCCCTTGTTGCGGCCGACGACGTCGACGATCGCGTCCAGAAAGGCCATGAGCCGCTCCTCGGGCGGGGCGCCGGGCCCCAGCGGCGGAGGTGCGCTCGCCACGGCCTCCTCCAGGGCGTAGGCCCGCTCCTGCATCAGCGCGACCATCAGTCCCATCCGGCTGCCGAAACGGTGGAACACCGTGCCCTTACCGACCCCGGCCGCGGCGGCGACCTGTTCCATGGAGATCTGCTCGGGCCGGTGCCGGGCGAGTAGCTCCTCGGTCGCTCGCAGGATGGCACGGCGGTTGCGTGCCGCGTCAGCGCGTTCGCGACGCTCCTCGATCATCGGCTTCTCTTCCACGTGGACAACTGGACCAGCGGTCAAGTACTCTCGCATCGAACTTGACCACTGGTCCACTTTATCTCCAACCCGGGAGGACGGCATGCGCCGAATCCGTTATCACGCCTATGGCGGCCCTGAGGTGCTCACCATGGAAGAGGCAGAGACCCCCAGCCCGGGCCCCGGTCAGGTGCGCATCCGCGCCGAGGCGATCGGCGCCAACTTCGTCGACGTGAAGTTCCGCCAGGGACCGGACGCCGGCGGGATCTACCGGCGCGACCTGCCCGCCGTGCTCACCGGCGACGTGGTCGGCGAGGTCGACGCGGTGGGACCGGGCGTCGACCCCGGCCTCACCGGCCGGCGGGTCGCCGCGCTGGCCGAGGACGCCTTCGCCGACCACGTTCTCGCCGACGCCGGATGGCTCGCGCCCGTGCCGGAGGGAATCGACGACGCCACCGCGAGCATGCTGCCGATGGGCGCCCCCGTGGCACTGGGCGCGTTGCGCGCCGCCCGGCTGGCTCCCGGAGAGACTGTGCTCGTCCACGCCGCGGCGGGAGGGATCGGCCATCTGGCCGTGCAACTCGCCAAGATCTCCGGTGCCGGTACGGTGATCGCCACGGCCGGTTCCCGCGCCAAGCTGGACTTCATCCGCGCGCTCGGCGCCGACGCGGCCGTCGACTACTCCGCGGAGGACTGGCCCGAACGGGTGCGCGAGGCCGCGCCAGGAGGAGTCGACGTCGTCCTGGACTCCGTCGGCGGCCGCATCCTGCTGCGCAGCCTCGACCTCCTGGCGCCGTTCGGCCGGGTCGTCGTCTACGGAGCGGCCGGTGGCGAGGCCACCGACATCCCGCTGACCAGCCTGTTCGCGATGAGATCGGTGGCCGGATTCTCGCTGCTCGCCTGGCGTGCGGCCGCGCCGCAGCAGGCACGTGAGGACATGGACCAGGTCGCGCGGCACGCGGTTGAGGGCAGGCTGCGCGCCGCGCTGCACGCCCGGCTGCCGCTCGACGAGGCGGCCGAAGCGCACCGGATCATGGAGAGCCGCTCCCAGCTCGGCCGCGTCCTCCTCGTGCCCTGAGGCCACCAAGAACTCCTGGCTGAATGATCAACGCGCGCCAAGCCCGGAGCCGTGCGGGGTGCGCCGACGGGGTCGTCCGCTTACCGCCCGGGGGTGGCGCTGCCGTCCCAGCTGCGGCAGCAGCGGCTCGATCCGCTCCCACAACTCGTCCGGCACGATCCACGGCCGTCCATCGTTGTCCGGCTCCGTACGTGGTCGTTGCCACCCGGTCGGTCGCTCGCCCACGTCACGTTCCCCGGCAAGGTCACTCTCTACCTCAAAAGGAAGCAAAGAACGGAAGTTCCCGCTCGGCGACCTCACGAAGGAGGCCACAACCCAGCTCCGTAACCGCGCGAGACTCCGTATCCAGCAGCCGATCTACCGGGAGCACAGCTCCTCGGGCCTGGCTTTCACAGCCGCGATTGCAGGCCACGCACCTCAACGAGCAGGACTGATCCAATCGATCACCCCGTGCCGGGCAAACGAACCTTTCTTCACGTCAGGTGATCGGTCTCCGTCGATCAGGCCGCGTGAGGCTCGAACCACACCGAGCCCAGATCATGACCGGAGGTGAGGCGGACATCAGCGTTCAGTGCCGCAGCCAGATGCCGCAGCAAGGCGATCGTCGGAGCGGTTCCGCCTTCTTCGATACACTCGATCTCATCCTCGGTCATGCCCGCACGCTCGGCCAACTCCGCCACGGTCAGCCCAAGCGCACCACGCCGGTCATACAGCGCCTTACCAAAAGCCAACGCCTCGCGGATCATGATCCGTTCGGGATCCTCGGTCTGAGGTTCAGGTCGCACCCAGCGGGTGTGATAACCGGCCATCACACCTTCCTCTCATAGATCTCGGCCACCGGCCCGTGATGGTCGCGTTCACAGACCTTCTGCGCCTGGACCGCCCTGTCGATCTGCCGTTGATCGCGCTGCTTGGCCTTGCGGAAAACCGTGAGCAACACGAGCGTCCTACCCGGAGTACACCAGTACGTCACCCGAGCTGCAACATCACGGAGCCGAACCCGCAGTTCCCAGACCGGCCCTTCCAGATGGTCCGACCACGGACCGCCAAGCTCAGTCCCTTTTTCTGCCAGTAGACCAGCTACCTCGCCAACCCGCTTGAAGTCGCTGTCACTCAGGTTGTCGAGCCACTCACGGACCTCCGGCTCGATCTCAAAGCCATACGGCTTACGACCTGGCGAGGTGGTTTGGCAGCAAAAAGAGAAGCCCCTCGCCTGTTTTCGCAGGTGAGGGGCTTGTGGTGGGCACTACTGGGTTCGAACCAGTGACATCTCGCTTGTAAGGCGATCGGAGCAGGAGCGCGACCAAGGCGTATACCGGCCCTGACCTGGGCGTATGGTCCATGCCCGTCCACCGCTTTCCGGTCCCGTCCGTGGTCGTTGTCACCCAGTTAGTCACACAGAACTGGCGCTCTTCGCAGGCTTTCGCGGCTCCTCCACACAGACGTCCCGCCCGTTGCTCCACAGCTCTGAGGCGTGATGTCCGAACCAGTCGAACAGCCCGTCGTCCTGGTAGTGGCGCAAGCGCAACATCAGCAATTCGCCTCCGCACTCATGGCACAGGAGGATCTGCCAGCCTTGCCGAACGAGTCTCTTCAACCTGGCCGAATCTCCAGTCCAGGCATGAGCCAGGGGTTATATTCCAAAGATGACCTGGGAGATCGTCCTACCTGGAACCCGTAGAGTCCTGGTTCCTGAAACTCTGTGAGAGTGATCCAGACTCGGCGATCCTCGTCGAGAAGGCGATCGACCGGCTCGCCGAGGTCGGCCCCACCCTCGGTCGCCCCTTGGTGGACACGTTGGAGGACGACGACCTGAACAACCTCAAGGAGCTCCGGCCAGGCTCGCGAGGGCGGTCAGAGATTAGAATCATCTTCATCTTCGACCCCGACAGAGAAGCGGTCTTCCTCGTAGCCGGAGACAAGGCAGGCAAGTGGTCGCGCTGGTATGACGAGGCGATCCCGCTGGCCAAGTCTCGCTACATGGAGTACCGCGGGGAGAAGAGGGCCGAGAAGACCAAGGAGGACAGGCGATGAGCCCTGCGCGCCGCTGGCAGGAGGTCAAGGCTGAGACCCACCGGCTCCATCCCGAGCTGGCCGATCCCGAGCGTCAGGCTGCCGCCGAAGCCGAACTGGATGCATATGTGGCGGGTTATCACCTGAAAGAGCTGCGCAAGTCACTGGGTAAAACCCAAGCCGAGGTCGCCGCCGCGCTCGGCATCTCCCAGTCGCGGGTCTCCCAGATCGAAAACGGCGACCCTGACGCCATGGAGTTGGAAACTCTCCGGGCCTATGCGGCCGCGCTGGGCGGACACGTCGAGGTGACGATCAGTGTCGGCCCACACTCAGTCAAGGTCGCCTGAGGTAAGCGCTTGTCTGGGCCACCCCCTCTGTGGCGCGTACGCCCTGCTCACCGTGCCGCCCCGGATGCGGGGCGGCACGGTGATAGCACGGAGCCCCATCCAGAAAGCTTGGATGGAGCTGTTGCGGCTGGTGGGCACTACTGGGTTCGAACCAGTGACATCTCGCTTGTAAGGCGAGCGCTCTACCGCTGAGCTAAGCGCCCCAGAGATCCCGTACGGCAGACGGGATAACACCTTACGCCAATCGGGAGGACTTCAGCACATCCGACGACCATGTGGCGCCGGCGTCGGGGACTCCGGCCGCCCGCCAGCCGAGGAGGGCCGCGCCGAGCATGCCCGCGTTGACGCCCAGGGCGGCCGGGCGGAGCGGGGGCGCGTCGCGGAAGGTCAGGCGCGCGCGGAGGCGATCGGCCAGCGGGTCGGACAGGGTGCGGCCCGCCTCGGACATGCCGCCGCCCAGAACGATCGCGGAGGGGTCCAGGAGCAGCGTGTAGGTGGCCAGGGCGAGGGACAGGGCCTCGACGGCGTCCTCCCACACCTCCGTGGCGAGAGGGTCACCGGAGAGGGTGAGCGCGGCGACCTGTTCGGCCGTGGCGGGTGAGGCGGCACGGGCGGAGTAGCGGCGGGCCACGGCGGAGGCCGAGGCGTAGGTCTCCAGGCAGCCGACCTGGCCGCAGGCGCACGTCTCTCCGGCGGGGAAGACCGGGATGTGGCCGATCTCGCCGCTCCATCCGGCAGTCCCGCCGTACGGCTCGCCGCCGAGGATCACGGCACCCGCGATGCCCGTCCCGATGGGCAGGAACAGGAAGTCGGAGACCTCGCGACCGGCTCCGAGCACGCTTTCGGCGAGGCCTCCGGTGCGCACGTCGTGGCCGAGCATGACGGGCACGTCGAGCGAGACGAAGTCACCCGCCGGGACGTCGCGCCAGCCGATGTTGGCGGAGTAGAGGGCCGCGTCCGCGGTGACCAGTCCCGGTACGGCCAGGCCCACTCCGGCTGGGGTGCCGCCTCCCGCGACGGCGAGGTCGGCGATGAAGGACCGGATCACCTGGACGACGGTGCCGGGCCCTTCGTCACGCGGGGTCGCGCGGCGTTCGGCGAGAACGATCTCCCCCGAGCGGGTGACGAGACCGCCCTTCATGGACGTGCCGCCGACGTCAAGGGCCACAACGAAGGAGCTCATGCACGCATCCAGCAGATCGAAGGGGCGGGATCGAGCCCGACCTTAGCGCACGGGGAGATCGACAGATCCCGCTGCATACCCGCAAACGCATCCAAAGATGATTTATGAGTATTAATGGACCCGCCCAAGGACACGGTTCAACGCGGCTTCGACCTCGTCCGCCAGGCCAGGGGCGTGGGAGGCGGTGAGCTGCTCATCGGTCCGCGCCAGCCGTACCGACCCGCAGGATCGGCATTCCACCTCACCGAGCCGGCAGATGAGGGCGACGGAACCGCACGAGGAGCATGTGTCGAGATCGAGATCGTGGGTGCGCTGGCAGTCCGGGCAGATGAGCACCTGGGTATCCCGGCGTACACCGCGCTTCCACGGGCTGGCGCCACGGACCGGGTCGGTCTGCCTGGCCCCGCAGGAGAAGCAGGGCATGATCGCCTCCGGAAGGTCCGAGACCGGCGGACGCTCCGTGAGCGTCCGCCGGTTCACCGCTTAGGGAAGTTCGGCGAGCACCTTGCGGTACTCGGCGATGTCGCGCGGCTCTGGAATCGGGTTGACGACGTTCCAGCGGATCACGCCCTCGCCGTCGATGATGAAGGTGCCCCGCGTGGCGATTCCCTTCTCCTCATCGAACACACCGTACGCCTGAGCGACCTGTCCGTGTGGCCAAAAGTCGGAGAGCAGAGGGAATGTGTATCCCTCCTGATCGGCCCAGGCGCGGTGGGTGAACACCGAGTCGACCGAGACGGTCAGCACCTGGACGTCCTCGGGCGCGGTGGCGATGAACTCGTCGCGGATGGCGCAGAGCTCACCGTGACAGACGCCGCTGAACGCGAGAGGGTAGAAGATCAGTACGACCTTTTTACCCTGGTAGTCCGAGAGCTTGACCGGAGTGCCGTGCTGATCCTTCAGCTCGAAGTCCGGAGCCGGGGAACCTACCTCGACTGCCATGTGAAAGGTCCTTTCGTCGGATGACCGGCAAACGTCATCATCCTGCCGTACGGCTCGCGTGAGCCGTACGGCAGAGCGGGAGCCCTCAGCGGCGCGCCTTGGGCGTGGCCAGCCTCGTTCCCGACCAGTCGGGGGCGGCACTGATACTGCTGGTCTGCGAGAGACCTGCCGTCGTGGCATCTTCCCCGATGTCGCTTGGCTCCACGTGCCCGTCCCGCCCGGCCTTGGGGGTCAGCAGCCAGATCTGGCCCCCCTCGCTCAGGTTGGTCAACACGCCGCTCAGGGCGTCGAACAGATCGCCGTCACCGTCGCGCCACCACAGCAGCACGATGTCGACGACGTCCTCGAAGTCCTCATCGACCAGCTCGTTGCCGGTCAGTTCCTCGATGGAGTCGCGCAGATCGTCGTCGGTATCCTCGTCCCATCCGATCTCCTGCACCACCTGACCCGGCTTGAGACCGAGTCGTTCGGCCAGGCCGCGTTCGCCCTGCGCCTGACCCGCGGTCGCGCTCACGTTTGTCCCTCCTGCTTGGATGGCCCCGCGATTACACGGTGCTCAAAGTGCTTCGGCACAGTCCACACGCTGTGACCCTCGGTCGTCAACGGTCGCCACGGCAACGACTGGGCTACGTATGAATTAGCCCGACAAAAATGACAAACGGACCTGGCGCTCCTGATTGTCGACGTTGAGATCCACAACGGCAATGGACTGCCAGGTGCCCAGCGCGAGCCGCCCGGACAGAACCGGGACGGTGGCGTACGGAGATATGAGAGCAGGCATGACATGCGACCGGCCATGCCCTCTGGATCCGTGCGCATGCCTCCATCGCTCGTCGGCCGGAAGCAGATCCTCCAGGGCCGCGATCAGGTCGTCGTCGCTGCCCGAGCCGAGCTCGATCAGCGCGATCCCCGCGGTCGCGTGCGGCACGAAGACGTTCAGCAGTCCGTCTCCCCCACATGACCGGACGAAGCTCTCGCACTCGGAGGTAATGTCGTGCACCCGCTCGCGGGAACCCGTTACCACCTCGATTGTCTGAGATCTCACATACCCGATCCTACGATCCATCCTGAGCTGGGACGACGACCGCGCGCGGTCTGGACGACACCGGATGCACACGACCATCGCTGAACCGCACCATATAAGGGGGTACACACCTTATATCTCTCGACTGAATGATCTTTCTTTACCGCCTCAGAGGGAGTGGTTTCCGGTTTCCGGCCGCGTCGCCATCTGGTCCGCCGCCATGGCCGCACGGAGCCCCGTCACGTCCTTGGAACCGGCCGCCACCAGGGATTCCGGGATTAGTCCGCCCCGGACCTCCAGAAACGGGAGATAGGCATGTACCCTTTGGTGGAAATTCGTCCTACCATCGGTGGTCTAGGCCACTTATATGCCCCTGCCAGCAGGGACCTCCTGGTTACCGGTCAGTAGAGATGCACTTTCCGGGGTAAGCGACCAGGATGGAAGACGACCTACACCAGACAAAAGTCCATCCTCGGAAGGCGAGACCCAGTGGCTTCCGGACGCCAGCGTTTCTCGGTCATCAGCGACGGCCTACCCAGCCAGCTCCCTGATGTCGACCCCAGTGAGACCCAGGAGTGGCTTGAGTCGCTCGACAACGTCATCAAGACGGAGGGGCGCACTCGGGCCCGTTACTTGATGCTTCGCCTGCTGGAGCGGGCCCGCGAACACCAGGTCGGCGTGCCCGGCCTGCGCAGCACCGACTACATCAACACCATTCCGCCGGAACGCGAGCCCTGGTTCCCCGGTGACGAATACGTCGAGCGCCGGATCCGCGCCTACATCCGGTGGAACGCCGCCGTCATGGTGACCCGGGCCAACGCCCGCACCAACGTCGGCGGGCACATCGCCACCTACGCCTCGGCCGCGTCGCTCTACGAAGTGGGCTTCAACCACTTCTTCCGCGGCAAGGACCACGGCGAGTCCGGCGACCAGGTCTTCTTCCAGGGCCACGCCGCGCCGGGCATCTACGCCCGGGCGTTCCTGGAGGGCCGTCTCAACGAGGCCCAGCTCGACGCCTTCCGACAGGAACTGTCGCATGGCGTCAAGGGCCTGCCCTCCTACCCGCATCCGCGCCTGATGCCGGACTTCTGGGAGTTCCCCACGGTCTCCATGGGCCTCGGCCCGATCGGCGCGATCTACCAGGCCCGGTTCAACCGCTACCTGCTGAACCGGAAGATCAAGGACACCAGCCGCAGTCATGTCTGGTGCTACCTGGGCGACGGCGAGATGGACGAGCCGGAGTCGCTCGGCGCGATCGGCGTGGCCGCGCGCGAGGAGCTCGACAACCTCACGTTCGTCATCAACTGCAACCTGCAGCGACTCGACGGCCCGGTGCGTGGCAACGGCAAGATCATCCAGGAGCTGGAGTCCTACTTCCGGGGCGCCGGCTGGAACGTCATCAAGGTCGTCTGGGGCCGCGACTGGGACCCGCTGCTGGCGGCCGACGTCGACGGCGTACTGGTCAACAAGATGAACACCGTCCCCGACGGCCAGTTCCAGACCTACTCCGTCGAGAGCGGCGAGTACATCCGCGAGAACTTCTTCGGTGGCGACCCCCGCCTCCGCAAGATGGTCGAGCACCTGTCGGACGAGGACATCCGCAAGCTGTCGCGCGGTGGTCACGACTACCGCAAGGTCTACGCGGCCTACAAGGCGGCCCGCGAGCACGTCGGCCAGCCGACGGTCATCCTCGCCCAGACCATCAAGGGCTGGACGCTTGGCAAGGACTTCGAGGCGCGCAACGCGACGCACCAGATGAAGAAGATGTCCAAGGCCGAGCTGAAGGAGTTCCGCGACCGGCTCTACCTGCCGATCCCGGACTCCGCGCTCGATGCCGACCTGCCGCCCTACTTCCACCCGGGCGAGAACGACCCCGAGATCGAATACATGAAGGAGCGCCGCGCGGCCCTGGGCGGTTTCCTGCCCAAGCGCGTGATGCGCGCCAAGCCGGTCGCGCTCCCGGGCGACGCTGCCTACGCGCAGCTCAAGAAGGGTTCCGGCAAGCAGAACGTCGCCACCACCATGGCGTTCGTCCGGCTGCTGAAGGACCTGATGCGCGACAAGGAGATCGGCCACCGGTTCGTGCCGATCATCCCGGACGAGGCGCGCACCTTCGGTCTTGACGCGATCTTCCCGACCGCCAAGATCTACTCGCCGCACGGCCAGACCTACGACGCCGTGGACCGTGACCTGCTGCTGTCCTACAAGGAGTCGACCGAGGGTCAGATCCTGCACGAGGGCATCAGCGAGTCGGGATCGATGGCCTCGGCGATCGCCGTGGGCTCGGCGTACGCCACGCACGGCGAGCACATGATCCCCATCTACATCTTCTACTCGATGTTCGGCTGGCAGCGCACCGCCGACCAGATGTGGCAGCTCGCCGACCAGATGGGCCGGGGCTTCCTGCTCGGCGCCACCGCCGGTCGCACCACGCTGAACGGTGAGGGCCTGCAGCACGAGGACGGTCACACCCCGCTGATCGCCTCGACGAACCCGGCGGCGGTGTCCTACGACCCGTCGTGGGGTTTCGAGGTGGCCCACATCGTCAGGGACGGCCTGCGGAGGATGTACGGCGAGCGGCCGGAGAACATCTTCTACTACCTGACCGTCTACAACGAGCCCTACCCGCAGCCGGCCGAACCCGCCGACCTGGACGTGGAGGGCCTGCTCAAGGGCCTTTACCGGTTCGCCGCGGCTCCGGCCGCACCGGGCCCGAAGGCCAACATCCTGGTGTCCGGCGTGGCCGGCCCGTGGGCCGTCGAGGCCCAGCGGATGCTGGCCGAGGAGTGGGGGGTGGCGGCCGAGGTCTGGTCGGCCACCTCGTGGGCGGAGCTGCGCCGTGAGGCGCTGGCAGTCGAGGAGCACAACCTGCTCAATCCCGACTCCGAGCAGCGCGTGCCGTACGTGACCCAGGCGCTGTCGGCGGCCCAGGGGCCGTTCGTGGGCGTCAGCGACTACATGCGCGCGGTGCAGGACCAGATCGCCCAGTGGGTCCCGGGTGACTGGACCTCGCTCGGCACCGACGGTTTCGGCCTGTCGGACACCCGGTCGGCGCTGCGCCGCCACTTCCATGTGGACGCGGCGTCCATCACGCTCGCCGTGCTGACCCAGCTCGTCAGGCGCGGTGAGCTCGACGCGACGGTGCTGAACGAGGCGATCGCCAAGTATCACCTGAAGAACGGTGTTACCGAGGCGGGCGGCGCCGAAAGCAACGACACTCAGTCCATGGGGCTGTGATCCTCGCCGGGCGGGTCCTTCTTTGGAAGGTCCCGCCCGGTTAGTGTGGAATCGCTTCCCCCGGCGAACGATTCGAGGGGAGCATTACGTGCGAAGAATCCTGGCGACCGCCAGTGCGACGGCGATCCTGTCCAGCGCGCTGGCCGCCTGCGGCAATGGCGCCATGACCAACGGGTACGGCGCCGCGGGCGGCCCTTCCACCCCGGATTCCGTCCAGAGCCCGGCGCAGGGTTCTGCTGAGCCGGCGGGCCCGATCGCCTGGAGCGCCTGCACGGACCTCGAGCGCCCGGACGGGCAGGCTCCCGCCAAGCCCGACCCCAACCTGCGGTGCGGAAAGCTGAAGGTCCCACTCGACTACGCCAAACCCACCGGCGAGATGCTGGACATGGCGGTGATCAAGGTCAAGGCCACCGGTCCCGGCGAGCGGATCGGTTCCCTGGTCTTCAACTTCGGCGGCCCCGGCGCGTCGGGCGTCGACACCCTGGCCAGAGCCGCCAAGGTCTTCGGCACCCTGCGCGCCCGTTACGACCTGGTCAGCTTCGATCCCCGTGGGGTGGAGCGCAGTTCCGGGGTCAGGTGCGGCGACAGCAAGATCATGGACAAGTTCACCTCGATGAACAGTCTGGCCACCACCCCGGCGGAGCAGGCCGAGATGGACCAGACCGTCAAGGAGTTCGCCGACGCCTGCCAGCAGACCTCCGGCAAGATCCTCCCCTATGTCGGCACGGTGAACGCCGCCCGGGACATGGACCGGCTCCGCGAGGCGGTGGGCGACAAGCAGCTCAACTACTTCGGCATCTCGTACGGCACGCAGCTCGGCGCGGTCTACGCGACCCACTTCGCCAAGAACGTGGGCCGTTTCGTGCTGGACTCCCCGCTCGACCCCAGCGTCGGCCTGGACAAGCGCACGCTGGTCCAGACCCGGGGATTCCAGCACGCCTACGAGGCCTTCCTGAAGGACTGCGTCAAGGGGCCCGGCCCATGCGAGATCGGCGCCGACACGACGATCGCGAACAAGAACGTCGACACGTTCCTGACCGACCTGGAGAAGAAGCCGCTGCAGGTCGGCGCTCGCGAGCTCACCCAGGGACTGGCGAGCACCGGTGTCTCCGCCGCGCTGTACTCCAACCTGACCTGGCCGCTGCTGGAGCAGGGCCTGAGCCGGGGGTTCAAGGGCGACGGCCGTATCCTGCTGGCACTGGCCGACAGCTACAACGGCCGTAAGCCCGACGGGTCCTACTCGACTCTCATGAGCAGCTTCCCCGCCATCAGCTGCGTCGACACCGCCGAACGGCCGACCCCCCAGGAACTGTCCGCGACCCAGGCCGAGGCGATGAAGATCTCCCCGCTCTTCGCCAGCCAGGGCATGGGCAGCATCTGCCGGTTGTGGCCGGTCCCGGGCAGCGACGAGGCCAGGAAGGTGAACGCCGCCGGCTCCGGGCCGATCGTGGTGGTCGGCGGCACCGGCGACCCCGCCACGCCGTACGAATGGGCGCCGAGGCTGACCGAGGATCTCAAGACGGGTGTGCTGGTCACCTACAAGGGCGAGGGCCACGGCGCGTACCTGTCCGGCGACGCCTGCGTGAAGAAGGTCGTCGACGGCTACCTGATCGGTGGGAAGACCCCCGCGAAGGGCACCACCTGTCCCACGTCCTGACGGCGGGAAACGCCCTCCGCACCGCCCGCCGTCTCATCGCCGACAGCGGACGGTGCGGCTACCGGCAGGTCTCCAGCCGGGGTGGATCGGTCGGTGGCGGCCACGGTGGCGGCCACGCCGAGAGCGGCGACCTGCCGCAGCGAGGGCCCGTCGATCAGCTCGCTGGCGATGTACGGCGTCTCGCCGTCGAGGTCGGCGGCGAGAACGCGTGCGGTGCAGAAGGCCGCCACCCGCTGGGTCCCGCTTCGCGTGCGAGCTCGCGCGCGAAGCGGGACCGCGCGTGAGCCTCGCCGGTGAAGCGGACGTGCAGCAGCTTGATCGCGGCGCGCTCCCCGCCGTCGGACTCACCGAGATAGACGATCCCCTGCCCGCCCTCTCCCAGCCTGTCCCTGAGCGTGTAGTCCCCCGACTGCGGCGGGTCCCCGGGCCGCAGCGGTCTGGTCTCCGGCTCGGGGCCGAGCAGCCCGAAGCCGCCACCGTCCAATTGGAGATCGTCAAACGCACGGGACGGCTGAGGTCCCTCGCCGAGGAGGTCACCCAGTCCGTGCTCGGCGAGTACGGACTGACCTACGCCGACTTCGACGTCCTGGCGACGCTGCGCCGGGCCGGAACCCCCTACCGGCTCAAGCCCGGCCGGGCGGGGCGGCAGGGGGATCTCACTCGAGATCCGGGGTCCCCGTGAGCACGCCGGGGATCTGCGGGGAGAACCGCTCCGGCGGATGCTCCGGGGAGACCTCCGCGGTCTCCTCCGCCCAGCGGACGCGGTCGAGCCGGAAGATCCGCGCGTCCTGCCGGAGGCGGCACAGACCCACGAGATACCAGTGACCGCCACGGCCACCCACGAAGATCGCCGGTTCCACCTCGCGCGTGGTGGTCCGGCCCTTGCGGTCCTCGTATTCGATCCGCAGCACCCTGCGGTGCAGCAGTGCCAGCTCGATCACCCGCGACACCCGGGGGTAGGGCTCCGGCTCGGCGGCCGCGCGCGCCGGGGCGAGCGGTTCTCCCTCCCCGGTGCCCTTGGAGGGCGACAGCGCCGCGGTCAGCTTGCGCAGGGCGCTGTGGGCGTGGAGGGCGAGGGGGTCGTTTCCCGACCGTTCGAGCGCCGTGGCCACCGCCACCGCCTCGGCCGGGGTGAAATTGAGCGGGGGCAGGGACATGCTCCTGTCGAGGACGTAGCAGCCGCGCCTGCCGGGCTCGGCGTATATCGGCACTCCCGACCGCTGGAGCGCGGAGATGTCACGCTCGACCGTGCGGACGCTGACCTCGAACCTGGCGGCGAGCTCACGCGCCGACCGGAACCGGGGCGAGATCGCGCGGAGCTCCTCGGCGAGGGCGTAAAGCCGGTCGGTGCGGTCCACACCTATGACGTTACGCGGCGACGCCGACAGCCTCGGTGGGCCCCAATCCCCTTGCCGCGGTTGAACCGACAAAACCACGTCGATAGCCTGTGGCGACACATCTCATTGGAGTTCGATGGCTTCAGGACAAGACCACCCACCGACTGCTGGACGGCCCCCCTCGCCGGTGCCCGCGGCCAAGCCCTCGGGCTTGAAGGCGTCCAAGGCCATCACGCTCACCGGGATCGGCGTCGTCTCGCTGCTCCTCATCGGCTACTGCTCCGCGCAGGACGACTACGACGAGGTGGGCGCCGACTGCGTGGACCTCAACAGCCGTCAGCCGGACGGGTCCTACACCGTCGTGGACGAGGACTACTGCGACGACTCCCACTCGCACTACTACGGCTCCCGCGGCGCCTACGGGTGGTACTACGGGGGAGTGCGGTCCGGCATGCGGATCCTGCGCGGCACCACCGTGCGCCCCTCGGACGTCCACATCACCACTCGCAAGGGCACCGTCATCCAGCGCGGCGGCTTCGGTGGGCGCGGCGGCTGGGGCAGCGGGAGCTGAGCTCGGGCAGATGAGACGCGACACCTCGCTCCCCCGCGACGGCTGGGAGAGCATCATCGAGGGCCAAGGCCTGGCCTACCACCGTTCGGCCCATCCCGAGGGCCTCGACCGCCCCTACTGGGACGAGGCCGCGCAGTACGTCTTCTCCATGGACGAGGTCCTCGACCTGGAGAACCAGGTGGAGGAACTGCACCGGATGTGCCTGCACGCGGTGGAGCACGTCGTCGAGCGCGGCCGCTACGCCGAATTCGCCATCCCCGGATGGGTGGCGCCGGAGATCGCCCGTTCATGGGAGCGGAACGATCCCCACCTGTTCGGCCGGTTCGATCTGCGCTATGACGGGACCGGCCCCGCCAAGCTGCTGGAGTACAACGCCGACACCCCGACCAGCCTGCTGGAGAGCTCGGTCGTCCAGTGGTTCTGGCTGCGGGACCGCTACCCGGACGACGACCAGTGGAACTCCATCCACGAACGGCTGATCGCCCGGTGGCAGCAGATAGCGGCCGGTCTGCCCACCGGACCGGCGCACTTCGCCTGGACCACCATGGACCAGACCGGCGAGGAGGCGATGACCCTCGCCTACCTCCAGGAGACCGCCGACCAGGCCGGGCTGAAGACGATCGCCGTGGCCATGGAGGACATCGGCTGGGACGGCCTCAACCTGCGGTTCGTGGACATGGAACGCCGGGTGATCCGCTCGCTCTGCAAGCTGTACCCGTGGGAGTGGGCGATCGCCGACCCGTTCGGCGCCCATGCGGTGCGCCAGCAGGTCTCGATGACCTGGATCGAGCCGTTGTGGAAGACGCTGCTCTCCAACAAGGCACTGCTCGCGGTGCTCTGGGAGCTGTACCCGGGCCATCCGAACCTGCTCCCGGCCTACCTCGACGGACCCCGCGACCTGTCGTCCTACATCGTCAAACCCCTGCTCGGCAGGGAGGGCGCGAACATGCGGATCGTCACTCCTGACGGCCGCGTCGAGACCGCCGGCGGCTATGGCGCCGAGGGCCACGTCTACCAGGAGTTCCAGGCACTGCCCGTCTTCGACGGCTGGCGCCCCGTGCTCGGCGCCTGGGTCGTCCACGACGAGGCGGCCGGCGTCGGCATCCGTGAGACCTCAGGGTTCGTCACCGACGACACGTCGTCCTTCGTCCCGCACCGCATCGAACTCTGACCCCTGGAGAGAACCCCATGAGCCCCACCCCCCTGCCCAGCCTGGTCCCCGTCCCGATCCGCGGCGAGGCGTTCTCCCTGGCCGAGACCCTCGGACGCGGCGCGCTCGCCATCGTCTCCTACGCCGCGCTCGGTGTGATCCTGCTGATCATCGGCTTCTACGTGATCGACATGGCCATCCCCGGCAAGCTCAGCCACCTGATCAAGTCCGACCGCAACCCCAACGCCGCCCTGCTCACCGGCTCCGGTCTGGCCGCCATCGGGCTGATCGTCGCGGCCTCCATCTGGTCCTCGGGCGGAGCGCTGCACGAGGGCCTGCTCGCGACCGCGGTCTTCGGGCTGGTGGGCATCGCCGTACAGACGGTGGGGATGGTGGTGTTCGACAAGGTCGCCGGGATCTCGGTCCGTGAGCTGGTCCAGGAGCCCGACCTCCAGCCCGGCGCCCGCCTCCTGGCGGTCACCCACCTGGCCATCGGCCTGATCACCGCCGTCGCCGTCATCTGAACCGGGGCCGGCGGGCCGCGCCCCGGCCTGTCCTGCGGACGGACCGGGCGCCCGCGCACAGGCCGTCATCCCGGCCGTCATCCCGACCGGCCCACGGGCGGCGCCGGGGCGACGTTCGGGACAACGGCTGGCGCATCTCACGCGACCTGGCACTCTTAGTGACGTGAGGGAGCGGAACGAGCGAGCCGGCAAACACGACGACGTCGTGATCAAGCTCAGCAGAGAAGAGATCGACCAGAACCGCATACGAGAAGACACCACACTCAGGCTCGAACGGGCCATGGGCACGCTGGGTACGGCCGCCATGTCGAGGATGGACGACCGGCTGATGTGGTTCCGTGCCCTGTCGGCCGAGGACAGATCCTGGGTCGGGCTGGTCGCCCAGGCGGGGATCGCCGCGTTCGTGGAGTGGTTCCAGCATGCCGGGGAGGGCCGTCCGACCCCCAGCATCGAGTTCTTCGGCACCGCGCCCCGGGAGCTGAAGCGCTCCATCTCGCTGCAGCAGACCGTGGACATCGTCCGGGTGGTGGTCGAGGTGGTCGAGGCGCAGACGGGAGATCTGGCCGCGCCAGGCGGGGAGGACCAGCTCCAGCAGGCGATGCTCCGTTACACCCGCGACGTGGCGTTCGCCGCCGCCCAGGTCTACGCGCGTGAGGCCGAGGCGCGTGGCGCCTGGGACGCCCGGCTGGAGGCGTTGATCGTGGACGCGCTGGTCCGGGGTGAGGTCGACGACGGTCTGCACTCGTGGGCCGCCGCGCTCGGCTGGACCTCCTCCCCCATCGTGGTGCTGGCCGGACAGGCGCCCGACGACGACCCGCAGGCGGTGGTCGACGGGCTGCGCGACCGGGGCCGCAGATCCGGGCTGGACATGCTGGCCGGGGTCCAGCACGACCGGCTGATCGTGATCGTGGGGGGTGCGGACAGTGTCAGCGCCGCCGCCAGGCATGTGCTGCCGCGCTTCGGTCCCGGCCCGGTCGTGATCGGACCGGAGGTGAACGACCTGCAGGCGGCCGCGAGCTCGGCACGGGCGGCGATCGCCGGCCTGCGGGCGGCATCCGGGTGGCCGGACGCGCCCCGGCCGGTCCACGCCGAGGACCTGCTGGCCGAGCGGGCGATCGACGGCGACTCCGACGCCAGGGGGCAGTTGATCGAGAACGTCTATCTGCCGCTGGTGGGCACACCGCTCCTCGACACGCTCGCGACCTACCTTGAGCAGGGCACGTCCCTGGAGGCCACGGCCCGGTTGCTCTTCGTCCATCCGAACACGGTGCGCTACCGTCTCCGTAAGATCACCGAGCTGACCGGCTACCAGCCCACGGAAGGGCGCTCCGCCTTCACCCTGCAGGTCGGGCTCATCCTCGGCCGCCTGTCCGAAACGACCGTAATCTAGGGCTCTCTACTTAACGTCCACGAAACTCGCGCTGTAGATTTCCTACAAGAAGATGTGGATAAAGTTCGTTCGTATCCTTATCTGAGTAGCGGACTCCTACAGGGCAGGCTTGATTTCGTGCTCGCCATCGTCGCTCCGGGCCAAGGCGCCCAGACTCCAGGCTTCCTATCTCCATGGCTCGAAATGCCGGGCCTGGCAGACCGCCTGTCTGCCTGGTCCGACCTTGTCGGCCTCGACCTGATCACCTACGGGACCACCGCCGACGCGGATGAGATCCGTGACACCGCCGTCGCGCAACCACTGCTCGTGGCCACCGGGCTGGCCGTCGCCGAGATCCTCGGAGCGTCACCCGACGTCGTCGCCGGGCACAGCGTCGGCGAGCTGACCGCCGCCGCCCTGTCCGGGGTGCTCACCCCGGAGCAGGCTCTGGCCTTCGTCCGCGAGCGCGGCCAGGCCATGGCCAAGGCCGCCGCGGTCACCGAGACCGGCATGGTCGCCGTCCTCGGCGGCGTCGAGGAGGACGTGCTGGCGGCCATCGGCAGGCACGGTCTCACCCCCGCCAACATCAACGGCGCCGGGCAGATCGTGGCGGGTGGGACGCTGGCTCAGCTGGAGGCGTTCAGGGCGGAGCCGCCCGCGCGCGCCCGGCTCATCCCGCTCTCGGTCGCCGGCGCCTTCCACACCGTGCACATGGCCTCGGCGGTCGACTACCTCCGCGAGGTCGTCGCCGACGTCACCCCCGGCGACCCGTCCACCACCCTGCTGTCCAACGCGGACGGCGCGGTGGTCACCAGCGGTGCCGCGTTCGTGGAACGCCTGATCAACCAGGTGGCCAGCCCGGTCCGCTGGGATGCCTGCATGGCCACCATGGCCGGACAGGGAGTCACCGCGATGATCGAGCTGGTCCCCGGTGGTACGCTCACCGGCCTGGCCAAGCGCGCCCTGCGCGGGGTGACCACCGTTGCCTTGAAGACCCCCGACGATCTGGACGCCGCTCGTAAGGTTCTCCATGAATCGGCGTGAGCCCGACGCGGCGAGCGCCGCGGCCCGTGAGGCACAGATGGCTTACGCAGCGAACGAGGAGTGGTGAGCGACGGATGAAGACCTTGCAGGGCGCTCCTGGTGCCAAGATCCTGGCCCTCGGCCACTACCAGCCGTCCAGGGTGGTCACCAACGCCGATCTGTCGGCCACCATCGAGACCAACGACGAATGGATCCAGAGCCGCGTCGGCATCAAGGAGCGCCGGATCGCCTCCGAGAACGAGTCGGAGATCGACCTGGCCGTGCAGGCCGGTGGCAAGGCCCTCGCCGCGAGCGGGCTGTCGGCCGACGACATCGACCTGGTGATCGTCGCCACCTGCACGCTGGAGACGCAGATCCCCAACGCGGCCGGCCGGGTGGCCAACCGGCTGGGCATCGACGCCCCCGGCGCGTTCGACGTGAACACCGCCTGCTCCGGATTCTGTTACGCGCTGGCCGTCGCCAACGACGCGATCCGCGCGGGCTCGGCCACCAACGTGCTGGTCATCGGCACCGAGAAGCTCTCCCAGTGGATCGACTGGACCGACCGGACCACCGCGGTGATCTTCGCCGACGGCGCGGGCGCCGCGGTCGTCGGCCCGTCCGACATCCCCCGCATCGGCCCGGTGGTCTGGGGCAGCGCAGGTGACAAGTCCGACGCGATCATCATCAAGGACCGCGACTCCTTCCTGCACCAGGAAGGCCAGACCGTGTTCCGGTGGGCCACCACCGCCCTTCACCCGGTGGCCAGGCAGATCTGCGAACGTGCCGGGGTGGACCCCGCCGACCTCGCGGCCTTCGTGCCCCACCAGGCCAACCTGCGCATCATCGAAGCCATCGCACGCAAGATCGGCGCCGACAACGCCGTCATCGCCAAGGACATCGTGCTGGCGGGCAACACCTCTGCGGCGTCGATCCCGCTGGCACTGTCCCGGATGGTGGAACGCGCCGAGATCCCGTCGGGCGGGCTCGCCCTGCTGCTGGGCTTCGGCGCCGGCCTGACCTATGCCGGTCAGATCGTCGAGATCCCCTGAGATCCTGTACGGCTGAGCCGTACGGGACCCGTGAAGCTTGTACGGCTCCGCCGTGCAGAACAAGAAGAAATCGAATCCAAGGAGAACACGCGACATGGCCCTGACCGAGCAGGAGATCCTCGCTGGTATCGGCAAGATCATCAACGAGATCACCGGCATCCCGGCCTCCGAGGTCAGCCCGGAGAAGAACTTCGTGGACGACCTCGACATCGACTCGCTGTCCATGGTCGAGATCGCCGTCGCCGCCCAGGACGAGTTCGGCGTCGAGATCCCGGACGAGCAGCTCAAGCACCTCAAGACCGTCAAGGACGTCATCAACTTCATCCAGAGCTAAAGACGTCTGAAGATTTCCCGGCTTTGACCCGCGATTCACAAGGAGCGCAGAACGTGAACACAGACCAGGCACGTGTCGTCGTCACCGGGCTCGGCGCGACGACGCCCCTCGGTGGAGACGTCGCCTCGACCTGGTCGGCGCTTCTCGCCGGTCAGTCGGGGGTCCGCACCCTCACCGAGGACTGGATCGACTCGGTCCCGGTGAAGTTCGCCGCCGTCGCCGCCGTGGACCCGACCGAGGTGCTGCCCCGGCCGGAGGCACGGCGGCTCGACCGGGCCGAGCAGTTCGCACTGGTCGCCGCCCGTGAGGCCTGGGCGCACGCCGCGATAGACAAGGTCGATCCGGAGCGTCTCGGCGTGGTCGTGGGCAGCGGCATCGGCGGCATCACCACGATCCTCGCCGCCTACGACACCTTCAAGGAGAAGGGGTGGCAGCGGCTCTCGCCGTACACCGTCCCGATGCTGATGCCGAACGGCGCGGCGGGATGGATCGGCATCGAGATCGGCGCCCGGGCCGGCGTGCACGCCACCGTGAGCGCCTGCGCCACCGGCGCCGAGTCGATCGGCTACGCCATCGAGATGATCCGCTCCGGACGCGCCGACGTGGTCGTGGCCGGCGGCACCGAGGCGGCCATCCACCCGCTGAACATCGGCTCCTTCGCCGCCATGCGGGCCATGTCCACCCGTAACGACGAGCCCACGCTGGCTTCCCGCCCGTGGGACAAGGGCCGCGACGGCTTCGTCCTCGGCGAGGGCGCCGGCATCGTCGTGCTGGAGTCCGAGGAGCACGCCCTCGCACGCGGCGCCAAGATCTACGCGGTGGCCGCCGGCGTCGGCTACTCGGCCGACGCCCACCACATCGCCCAGCCGGAACCGACCGGCGCCGGAGTCATGCTGGCCATGCGCCGCGTCCTGGAGAACGCCGGCCTCACCGGCCAGGACATCAAGCATGTGAACGCGCACTCCACCTCCACCCCCGCGGGTGACGTGGTGGAGACCATCGCGATCAAGCAAGTCATCGGTTCCCACCCGCTGGTCAGCGGCACCAAATCGATGACCGGCCACCTGCTCGGCGGCGCCGGTGGGATCGAGTCCGTCTTCACCATTCTCGCGCTGCACGAGCGGATCGCGCCCGGCACGATCAACGTGGACGACCTCGACGACGACGTCGAGGTCGACATCGTACGCGGTGCGCCTCGCGCGCTGCCCGACGGACAGATCGCCGCGATCAACAACTCCTTCGGGTTCGGCGGACACGACGTCGCCGTGGCCTTCACCAGCATCTGACAGGGAGCTAGTGATGACTGTGCTCGACAACAGGGTGGTGACCGATGCCTCCGACAAGGAGGCTGTCGATCCCCGTGACCCTCAGGTGCGCCTCGCTGCCCTCTTCGACGAGGGCTCCGTCCGGCTGATCACTCCCGTGGACCGCAGCGGCGTGCTCTCCGCGATGGGCCGCGTCGAGGGCGTGCCGGTCGTGGCGTTCGTCAGCGACGCCCGCGTTCAGGGCGGCGCGATGGGGAGCGAGGGCTGCGAACACATCGTGCACGCCTACGACGTCGCGGTCCGCGAGCGGGTTCCGGTCATCGGCGTGTGGCATTCGGGCGGCGCCCGGCTGGCCGAGGGCGTCGAGTCGCTCCACGCGGTCGGCCGCGTCTTCGCCGCGATGACCCGCGCCTCCGGCGTGATCCCGCAGCTGTCGGTGGTGGTCGGCCCCGCGGCCGGCGGTGCCGCCTACGGCCCGGCGCTGACCGACATCGTGATCCTGGCCGACGAGGGCCGCATCTTCGTGACCGGCCCCGACGTCGTCCGCAGCGTCACCGGCGAGCAGATCGACATGGCCGCCCTCGGCGGCCCCGAACCACACAGCAAGCGCAGCGGCGTGGTCCACGTGGTCACCAAGTCCGAGACCGAGGCCTACGTCCAGGCTCGGCGCCTGGCCGTGCTGCTGGGCCACCAGGGCCGGATCCGCGCCACCGTCGACGAGGTCGACTTCGGAGATCTCCTGCCGGAGAACCCGCGCCGCGCCTACGACGTGAAGCCGCTGGTCAACGGCCTGCTCGATGAGCCGGGCGTCGAGCTGCACCCCAAGTGGGCACCGAACATCGTCACCACGCTGGGCCGTCTCGGAGACCGGACCATCGGAGTGATCGCCAACAACCCCATGCGCCTGGGCGGCTGCCTGGACTCCACCTCCGCCGAGAAGGCCGCGCGGTTCGTCCGCATGTGCGACGCCCTGGGGGTTCCTCTGGTCGTCCTGGTGGACGTCCCGGGTTATCTTCCCGGCGTCGGCCAGGAGCATGACGGCGTGGTCCGCCGCGGCGCCAAGCTCCTGCACGCCTTCGCCGAGGCCTCCGTGCCGCGGGTCACGCTGGTGACCCGCAAGGCGTATGGCGGCGCGTACATCGCGATGAACTCCCGCTCGCTGGGCGCCACCAAGGTCTTCGGCTGGCCGACCACGCAGATCGCGGTCATGGGGGCGGTCGCCGCCGTCCGCATCCTCAAGCGCCGCGAGCTCGCGGCGGCGCCCGACGAGGAGCGCGCGGCCCTGGAGGTCAGGCTCGCCGAGGAGCATGAGATCCTCGCCGGCGGCCTCGACCGGGCCATCGAGCTCGGCGTGGTGGACGAGGTCATCAAGCCCGACGAGACCCGCGGGGCCATTGCCAAGGTCCTGGCGCAGGCCACCCCGGCCCGCGGCGCCCACGGGAACATCCCGCTCTGACCTGCTTCGACGACGCCCCCGCCGGCTCCTGCCGGCGGGGGCGTCGTGATCTTCCCGGTCGCGTCCGCCCAGCGGTGATCTTCCCGGTCGCGTTCCTCCCCGTCGCGTTCCTCCCCCGTTCCCCGTCGCGCCGATGACAAGGATCTTGCTGTGCTGTGTCGTGTCCGTCATGGCTCAACCATCGGCGGCCAGCAGGTTGGTCGGCCCGGTGGTGAGCGCGGCGGAGGAGATCTCCGGGTGCTGGGCCAGGGCCTCGGCGATCTGGACGACCCGGGCGGGCCGGGCGTTGATCCACAGCCGGGCCTCGGCGGGAAGCGTCCACACCGGGTGGGGAATCTCAAAAAGATCGCAAATCAAGGTCAACGCGGTCCGAGGCTCCTGACGCGATCCTTACCGGCACGCCGTGTCACCCCGCACGGGGCCGGGGCGGTCCGCCCGTCCGCCTGCTCACAGCACTCTTCTGGCCCCCGGCAGGGAACGCACCGCATAGGCCAGGCCCCAGCACAGCGGCAGCGCGAAGGCGGCCATCACGGCGAACTTGACGACGGCCGGCGCGTCCAGCGGGCGGAAGGCGTAGCCGAGCCCGACCAGCACCACCGGGTGGACGAAGTAGACCGCGTAGGCGTGCTCGGACAGGAACCGGCCACGCGGGCCCTGCCGGTCGAAGCGCTTACGGAAGAGCCACAGCAGCCCGATGGCGAGGGCGACGGCGAACACCGAGTCCCACACCGCGACGGCCAGCGTCTGCAGGGCGCCGCCGGTGACCGCCGAGAGCGGCAACAGCACCAGCGTCACGACACCGGCGGTCAGGAATCCCAGCCGGCCCGCCCGCGGCGTCAGCGCCTCGAGCCAGCGCCGCCGGTGGGCGAGCACACCGACCGCGAACAGGCCCGCGTACTGCGGCAGGTAGGCGGGTGACGGCAGGCCGACGACCGGCCAGTAGGCACCGATCGGCACGGCCAGCCGCCAGAGGAAGGTGACGGCGGCCAGGCCGAGCGCGAAGGCGATGACCGCTCTCGCGCCCGGTGCCGCCGGGGTGTCCGCGCCGGATACCGGCCGGGCGAAGTGGCGCCAGAGCGCGTAGAGCGCGGCGAACCCCAGCAGCACCTCGACGAACCACATCGGGCCCGGGTCCCAGCTGAAGAGGTAGAACAGCCAGTACGGCAGGTCCGTCACACCGGACGCCGCCTCCACCGAGGAGTAGGAGCCGAAGTTCACCAGGGGGCGCACAAGGAGGAGGAAGATGAGCAGCGGGACGCCGAGACGCATGAGGCGATCCCTGAGGAAAGGCCACGTCCCCTTCCTGTCGTAGGCGCCCGGGGTGAAGAACCCTGAGATGAGAAAGAACAGACCCATGAAGAAGGCTTGGTCGAAGGTGACGAGAATGTCCAGCGCCACGCCTGAGGAGTCTTTGGCAGGTTCGGCGTAGAACCATAGAGGGATGTTGCCGTAGGTGAGGGCGACGTGGTGCAGCACCACGAGCGCGGTCAGCGCGACCCGCAGGTTGTCGATGTAACGCAACCGCGCGGTGGTGGTCTTGGCGGTGACGGTCATGAGTGGGGGGCTTCCTGGGTTCGGGCGGCGTGCTCGAAGAGGTCGGCCAGCTCGTGGGCGTGCGCTTCGAGGTCGTGTTCGGGATAGGCGGTCCAGTAGGCGAACATGCTGTCCACGGCCGCCGAGTGGCTGACGGCCATGACGCGGACGTCGAACGGCCTGAACTCTCCGCTTTCCTGGCCGAAGCGGTAGATGTTCTCCAGCGACTGGAGCAGTTCCTCGCTCGTGTCGATCCCGTAGCGGGGCCTGCCGTCCGGCAGCCGAAGGTTGTAGAAGATCTCGCCCAGCGCCTTGACCTGCGCCGGATGGTCGCGCATGTGCTCGGCGGAGGCGATGATCTGGGTCCGGAGCAGTTCGGTCGCGCTCTCCAGACCCTCGATCCGGGCCAGGACGTGCTGGACGGCCTCGGCGTAGACCTGCGTGACGACCTCCTCCATCAGCTCGTCTTTGCCGGCGAAATGGTAGGAGATGACACCCTTGCTGATGCCCGCGTGCTGGGCGATCCGGGCCAGCGACGCGTTGGCGAACCCCTGCTCGGCGATCACCTCGATGGCCGATGCGACGATCTGCGCCCGGCGGGCCGTCTCGATGAACGACCTCACCTTCTGGCCGCCTGGATTATTTTCTGGCCGCATGGCCAAAATTTAGCACATGCGGGCCGCCATGAGAGGCGTGGACGGCGTGCACCCCGGTGGGCGGGTCACGAGGATCGGGCCCTCGCCCCCTTCCCGAAGGAGGGGAACCCGATCAGACCGCGGCGTGCAGCCAGCGGACGGGCGCACCCTCGCCCGCGTAGCGGAACGACTCAAGCTCCGCGTCCCACTGCTTGCCGAGAAGGCGGTCCAACTCCTCCTCCAGCACCACACGACCCTGGCGCGCCATGAGCATGGCGGAGCGCAACCGGTCTTCGGGCACCAGGATGTCACCCGTGGCGCCGATCACCGCCGTGAACGCGCCAAGGGACGGGGTGTAGGCATGACGGGACCCGTCGGCACCCGGCGAGGCGTCCTCGGTGATCTCAAAGCGGATCCGCTGCCAGCCCATCAACGACGAGGTGATGGCCGCCGCCGTCCCCTGGCGTGCCTCCCACTCGGCCTGTGCGCGCACATGGCCGGGCGCGGCGGGCTGCGGAGTCCAGGTCAGGTCTACGGGCACGCCAAGGACACCCGCGACGGCCCATTCGATATGAGGGCACAGCGCAGGCTGAGCTGAGTGGACGTAAAGCACGCCACGAGCAGACACCGGACCTCCCGTTTCGTACGAGGTGCGCCTTCCCCAACGGCCTCGTCCCAGGATGATCACAAGTGACTGAAGGAGAGACTACCGTCGGTTGTGACGTGGCACCAGAGGGGGGTCATACCGAGATGCTGTGCGGCGGACGCCCCGCTCGGGGCATGCTCGGATGGAAAAGTCCCAGCGACCTGGTGATCACCTCCCGGAGGACCGGATGGACGCCGACATCAAACGGGTAGAACCCATCCCCGGAGCGCCCGCTCTGATCAGGCCGGGCCAGCTTCTGACCGATGCCGCAGGAGCGGCCGCCGTCGCCCGGTGGACCACCGCCGTGAGCGAGGCCGACGGGATCTTCCGCGTACGGCTCTCGCCCGGTGTGGACGTCTGCGACCTGGCGACCACGGTGCGCGATCAAGGCAATCTCGCCTCCCCCAACCACATCCTGGTGGGACAGCCGCTCTTCTTCGGCGGCCCCGCGTCGCGCCCCTTTCCGGCCACTCCCCCTCCTGCGCCCAAAGCTCCCGAGGCGCCCGAGAGCACCGTGACCGTGGCGATACCCGACACCGGGCTGACCGCGCACCCCTGGTGGCAGGAGCGCCCCTGGTGGCGGGACCAGCGGCGCGAGGCCGCCGAACCGCCCGACTCGGACGGCGACGGGAGACTGGACGCCCAGGCCGGCCACGGCACGTTCATCGCCGGGCTTGTCCTGCGATCGGCTCCCGGCGTGCGGGTGCGTCCGCTGCGCGTGCTGAACAGCCACGGCATCGGGGACGAGGCGGGGGTGTTGCGAGCCCTGGCGCGACTCAGGAACGACCCTCCCCAGGTGCTCAACCTCTCCTTCGGCGGACACACCTTCGACGATCACCCGTCCCCGCTGATGGAGGCCGCGTTGAGGGAACTGACGGACACCGCCGTGGTCGCCTGCGCGGGCAACACGGCATCGGACCGCCCGTTCTGGCCCGCCGCCCTACCCGAGGTGATCGCCGTCGGCGCGCTGGACGCGTCCGAGGAGACCAGGGCCCCCTTCTCGGCACACGGCCCATGGGTGAACGCCTGCGCCCGAGGTGAGTGGCTGACCAGTTCCTTCATCGAGTACGAGGCCTTCCGGGGGTATGCGTGCTGGAGCGGGACCTCCTTCGCCGCAGCCGTGGTCAGCGGGGCCATCGCGGCGGCCGCCGGGAGCCGGACGCCGAAGGAGGCCGCGGCTCACATCCTCGATCCGGCGCGGACCCGGCAAATTCCCGATCTGGGGGCCGTTGTGGCCGCACCAAGGTAAAGTCTCACCCAAAGTCTTCGCATGAACACACAGGGTGTTCAATGTGACCTCGGGGGCGCCGGTGAGTGACCAGCACGGGATCAGCGCCGCACTGGCAGGTGACCAGGCGGCATGGGACATGCTGGTCGGCCGTTTCTCCGGGCTGCTGTGGTCCGCGGTGCGGGCCTATGACCTGAGCGCGGCCGACGCGGCCGACGCGGTGCAGGGGACGTGGCTACGGCTGGTCGAGAGCCTGCACACCATCCGCGACCCGGACCGGATCGGCTCCTGGCTGTTCACCACGGCCAAGCGCGAGGCCTCCCTTCTGAGCAGGCGGAACCGGGGCGAACGGCTGATGGCCGACACCGAGCATGCCCATCCCGACCCGGCACGGGCCGGGCAGGTCCACCCCGACCCGGCAGTGACCGTGCTCACCGCCGACGAGGGCCGCCGGCTGTGGCGGGCCGTCGAGGAGATGCACGAGCCCTGCCGCTCACTGTTCCTGCTGATGGCCGCCGCGCCCGACGCGGGCGTCCACCAGCTCGCCGGCCGCCTGGGCATGCCCAGCGGCAGCTACGGCCCTACCCGGGGCCGTTGCCTGAACCGGCTACGCACCATGCTCACCGCCCAGGAGGCGACACCGTGACCCGACATCCTCCCTCGATCGACGACGAGTCCCTCATCGCCGCGCTCCGCCTGACGGGAGGTCACGACCCTGTGCCCGCCCACGTCTCCGCCGCCGCGCGGGCGGTCTACGGACTGCGGATGCCCGGGGCGACCACGGCCCAGCCGGCGGCCACGCCCACCCCGGTGGGCGTCCGGTCCGCCGACGAGCCACGGCTGCTCCGGTTCGCCGCCGCCGAGCTCACCGTGGATCTGGAGGTCACGTCCATGGACGGTCTGGTCGATCTGGCCGGGCAGGTGTCCCCTCCTCCGGAGGCGGGCACGCGGGTGGAGGTCCGCACCCTGCATCTCACCGAGTCGCGTGAGCTCTCCCCGACGGGTCAGTTCGCCGTCACGGGTCTGCCTCCGGGCTGGTTCAGCGTGGTGTGCCACCGGCCGGAACACTCCTCGGTCGCCACCAGCTGGACCCGGATCCGCCCGTAGGTGATCACCGACGCGGTCGCCGCCGCCGAGCACGCCGTGAACCTCTCCAGCAGGGCCCCGGCCCGGGCGCTGGCACTGGCACGCGGCGTGCTCCGTCACGTGTCGGCAGCCGATCCCCACGGTGAGGCCGCCGCGATCGCTTACCGGGCGCTGGCGGTGGCCGCCCGCGAGTTGGGCGACCTGCCGCTGGCCGAGGAGCACCTGCGTCAGGCGGTGAGCATCGCGGTCTCCGCGGGCCTGCCGCACCGGGCCGCCCAGGCACGGCTGTCGTTGGTCCACATCCGCACCGAGCTCGGCCACCCCCAGCAGGCGCTGACCATCGCCGACGCCGCCGAACCCCATCTCACTCCGGTCGAGGTGGCCAAACTCGGCGTCCACCGGGCGGTGGCGCTGGCCCGCCTCGGCCGATACGCCGAAGCCGTCGGCCACTGCGACCGCGCCGTGGAGGCCCTCGGCGACGACGTCGGGTTTCTGGCGGGGGCGATGCTCAACCGGGGCCTGGCCCGGGTGTTCCTGGGCGACTTCGAGGCGGCGGAGGCCGATCTCACCCGGTGCGTGGAGCTGGCGAGAGCTGCGGGCCTGGACCACGTGCTCACGCTCGCCGAGGGCAACCTGCCGTTTCTGGCGGCGCGGCGCGGCGACCTGCCCGGGGCGTTCACGGCCTACCGTCGGGCGGAGAGCAGCCTGGCCGGCTACCCGGAACGGCTGGCCACGATGCGCTGTGACCTGGCCGAGGCGCTGATCGCCGCCCACCTGCCCGGAGAGGCTCGGGTCCTGCTGGACCTGGCGGTGCCGGAGCTGGCCGCGGCGGGGGCGAACACCGTCCTGGCCGAGGCCCGTCTCCTGCTGGCTCAGGCCGAGCTGTGCACCGGCGATCCGCACCTCGCGCGGCAGAGCGCGGAGCGGGCCGCCGCCGATCTGGCCGCGCAGGACCGGACGGTCCTGGCGCCGCTCGCCACCGAGATCCTCCTGCGTGTCCGGCTCATGCTCGGCCCGCCCACCGGGGAGTTGCTCGCCGAGCTGCTCTCGTGTGCGGAGGCCCTCGACGCCGCAGGCCACCGGCAGTCCTCCCGTGCGCTCAGGTTCGCCGGCGCCGAGGTCGCGCTCCAGCTCGGAGCCCGCCCCACCGCCGACGGACAGCTCGCCCGCCTGGCGTCCTCGGGGCCGGACGTGGTGGCGCGCCAGGCGACGGCGCTGCGGCGTGCGCTGGCGGGAGACCGGCGTGGGGCCTTCGCGGCGGTCCGGGCCGGGCTGGTGGAGGTGGGGGCCAACGCCACGGCTTTCGAGGACCCGATGCTGCGCGCCCATGCCGTCAGGGCCGGTGAACCGCTGGCGAGGTTCGGGCTGGCCTTAGCCCTGAAGACCGGGCGGGGCCGTACGCTCCTGGCCTGGGCGGAGCGGTGGCGGGCGGTTGCCGGAGGCGCCGGCAGGCCCGTCGCACCCGACCTGGACGAGTTGCGTACGGCCCTGGGGGACGCGGCGCTGGTGGAGTTCGTCCGTCACACCGACGAACTCGTGGCCGTCGTGGTCACGCGGGACCGCGTCATGCTGCGCCGGCTCGGCCCCTTCGCGGCCGCCGCCGAGGCCACGGTCAGGCTCCGGTACGGCCTGCGCCGGGCGCATCTGCTCGACGGGAGGGCTCCCGGGCTGGCAGGGGAGGCGGCACTGCTGGAGCGGCTGCTCTTCGGCTCGGTGCGCGACCGGCTGGACCACCGGCCGCTGGTGATCGTGCCGACCGGGGCGCTGTACACCCTGCCCTGGCCGATCCTGCCGATGAACTCCGAGCGCCCGGTGACCGTGGCCGCCGGCGCCGCCGCCTGGCTGGCCGGCCACCGGATGCGAGCCGTACGGGAGAGGGGCGTGGTGGCCGTCGCCGGTCCCGGACTGCGGTGCGCGGAGGCGGAGGCGGACATGGTCCGGAGCTGCCATCCGGGGGCGGAGCGGGTCGCGGCGCTGCGGGCGGAGGTGCTGGCGACGCTGGACCGCGCCCACGTGGCGCACCTGGCCGCGCACGGGATGTTCTCCCCGCGTAGCCCGCTGCTGTCCGGCATCGATCTCGACGACGGTCCGCTGATGGCTTATGACCTGCTACGGCTGCGCACCCCGCCGCCACTGGTGGTGCTGTCGGCATGCGACACGGGCATGGCCCGCGCCCCTGCCGACGGGGCGCCGCTGGGACTGGCGGGCACCTTCCTGTCGCTGGGGTCGCAGTGCGTGGTGGCCAGCCTGGTCCCGGTGCGCGACGAGGAGACCTTGACGTTGATGACGGTCTTCCACGGACTGCTGGCCGCCGGTCACCCACCTGCCCAGGCACTGACCATGGCGAGCGGGAAGACGGGTGTGGATGGATTCGTCTGTTTCGGATATGGAGATCAGCCGGTGGCGACCGGCCGTGAGGGGTCGGCGACCCAGTTGGACCAGGATCCGACGTAGAGGGCGGCAGGGATGCCGGCCACCTCCAGAGCCAGCACCTCGTGGGCGGCTGTCACGCCGGAACCACAGTAGGCGCCGACCTGCAGACCGGGGACGGCGCCGAGGGTGTTGAACCGCTCGCGGAGGAAGTCGGGCAGGTGAAAGCGCCCTGCCGGGTCCACGTTTTCGCCTGTGGGGGCGCTGACCGCGCCGGGGATGTGCCCGGCGACGGGGTCGATCGGCTCGACCTCGCCCCGATAGCGCTCGGCGGCGCGGGCGTCCAGGAGCACCCCCTCGGAGGCGAACTCCAGGACCTGCGTGGCCTCGAGCACGGGCATGCCCCCCGGGTGTGCCACGAAGTCGCCGGGCGAGGCCGTCTCCTCCTCCTTGTCGGCCGGCAGCCCTTCGGAGACCCAGGCGCGGAAGCCCCCGTCGAGGACCCGGACGTCCGGGTGACCGAAGTAACGCAGCGTCCACCAGGCCCGGGCGGCGGCCGTGGAGTCGGCCTCGTCGTAGACGACGACGGGCCGGGAGCCGGACACACCCAGGCGGCGCATGGCCTCCTGGAACGCCTCGGCGGAGGGCAGCGGGTGACGGCCGCCGGCCCCGGCCGGGGCGGCGAGGTCGGTGTCGAGGCCGCAGAAGACCGCGCCGGGGACGTGCCCCTCGCGGTAGGAGTCGATGTTGGGCGGCCCGCCACCGAGCTTCCATCGCACGTCCAAGACGGTCGCGCCGGCCAGGCCGGCCAGGCCGGCGGGAGTGATCAGCGGGCTCATCGAATCTCCTCGAACATGAAAGGCCCCAGAGAGGGGACGCGGGACGGTGCCATGCCATGGCTGCTCCGGGAGGGCCCGAGCCCGCTCGACGTCACCGGGTGCTCACCTCCAGCAGGGGAACGTGCTGCTCCGCGGGCGTGAGAGAGCCGTGACAGCCGATGAACGCCGACTCGCGCGGCTCGGCGACCGAGGCGGTGATGGCACAGGCGGCGTAGGGCACGGCGAGGACGTCGCCGACCCGGGGCAGCCATTCGGCACGCACGCGCGGCCCGAACCAGCCTGACTCGACGGCCTCCTCGCGGGAGGCCACCCAGGCCTTCCCGTCCAGGATGTCACGCCATGCGCCAAGGACGGCCCCCGCCGCGCCCGGGTCGGCGTAGACGTGCCGGGCGCGGGTCTCGCCGCCGAGCAGGGCGACGCCCTCGCGCAGCGCGGGCAGGGCGTCCACGTCGATCCGCTCGGTGACGTTGACCATGCCGTGGTCGCCGGTGACGTACATCGCCGTCCCCGGCGGGAGCGTGGCCGCCAGCCGTTCGGCCATCCGATCGACGACGGCGAGCTGCTCCAGCCACTGCGGGCTGCCCCAACCGGTCCGGTGGCCGACTGCGTCGAGGTTGCCGTAGTAGACCGTGACGTGGGAGCGGGGCTCGGCCAGAGCCTGGTGCACCCCTTCGACGCGGTCGTCGACCTCGTCGGCGCCGACGAAGCGCACGCCACGGTAGACGGCCCGGTTGAACCCGGTGGACTCGAACTCCGACGGGGCGACGTAGCTGGCGGAGATCCCGGCCGCCGCGGCGCGTTCGTAGACGGTCGGGGTGGGCTGCCACTCGTCGGGAGGGATCAGCGGGCCCGGGGCGGTCCAGCGCAGGCAGTTGAGAAGGTAGCCGGCGCCGGGTACGGCGAGCTGGTAGCCGAGCATGCCGTGCTCCCCCGGCGGCAGGCCGGTGCCCAGGCTGCCCAGGCTGGTCGCGGTGGTCGCGGGGAAGCCCGCCGTGAGCACCCCGCCAAGCCGGGCGGACAGGAACGGCGCGGTCTCCGGATGGGCGCGGAGCAGATCGGCGCCCAGACCGTCGACGAGGAACAGCAGGACCCGCTCGGCCGGCGTGAGTCCCAGCGGGTTGTCCTCATCCATCCCGAGAACGGCAAGAAGGGAAGAGGACAGGTCGGCGAGCGAGGCCGCGCCGTACGCGGGTACCAGGGGGTTCACGAGGCGGCGCGCGCGGTGGCCTCCGACAGCGCCTTGGCGAAGGCCAGCACATGGGAGACGGCCTCGGGACCGTCGGCCGCCTCACTCACCCGCAGGGAGAGGTCGTCGGCCGTGACGGCGCCGGTGTAGCCGTGATCGGCCTCACAGTTCTCGTCGCCACAGGTGGCCGGCTCCAGGTCGACGTGGGAGATGGCTCCCCAGCCGATGGTGAGCGTGACCTCGGTGGGGGGCACGCCCGGCACGTAGGAGGCGGGGTCGGGGACGACCCGGGTGACGGCGACAGACTGGATACGGCTGAGGCGCACGGCCTCGGTGGTCGTGGAGGCATGGGAGGCCGAGACCCCCTCCACCGGTGGGTGCTCGTCGGTGTGGCAGACGAGGAGCCGGGTGGGTGAGAGCACGAGCACGGTGACGTGCCTGCGCACCTCCATGGCCGGGTCGAAGGTGGCTTCGTGGTGCACCACGAAGGCCCCCACCTGCTCCTTGCCCAGGGCGGAGTCAACCGCGTCGGCGACCAGGTCGGGATAGTAGCCACTGCGGTCGATGGCGTCACGCAGGCCGGCGGCCGAGAGTCGGGTTTCCCTCATGGGTCCATCCTGCCCTGTCCGGGGCAGCGCTTTCACCGTGTGCGCACCCGGTTCGGCCGTCGGCGCAAATCGTGACCCTGGCCGACCATGCCTCCCTTTGCGCGCCACAAGCATTTAATTCAGTTCTTTATAGAAAGATGTACCTATTCGGCTGGTCATGCGCCTTTCGCAGTGCATCATTTGGCCGGGCCTCTCCAAGCAGGTGCCGTGTGTTCGGGCGTGTCAGGCCGGAACGCCCACGGCCGGGACACGCCCGGACGCACGGACATGCTTCAGCCGAGGCGGCGCGGCCCGCCGTCGAGCCGGGGTCCCTCCGGGCTCCTCAGCACGGCACGCGCTCCCAGCACGATCACCCCGGACTCCCCCACCAGCACCGGATCGAGGTCGAGCCTGGCCACCTCGGGAAGGTCGTCCGCCAGCCGTCCGACCCGGATCAGCAGATCCTCCAGCGCCTCGACTGCGACCGGCGGATAGCCGTACTCACCGAAGAGCAGAGGGGCCGCGCGCGGTGACCTGACCAGCTCGGCGGCGTCCTCGCGCGCCAGCGGGGCAAGCCGGTAGACCTCGTCACGCAGCAACCGCGCGGTGACCTCGCCGAGCCCGAAGGAGACGACCGCGCCGAACGCGGAGTCCTCGATGACACCGACCACGGTCGGCACCGCGGGCTGCGGGGCCATCCGCTGCACAGCGAGCACGGCGTCGGGACCGAGTTGCTCCTTCAGACCGGCGAAGGCCTCGCGGACCCCGTCGGGGCCGGAAAGACCGAGACGTACCGTGCCCGCGCGTTTGGCCGCCTCCGGATCGGCCGCCTTCAGCACCACCGGCCAGCCCAGCCGGTCGGCCGCCGCGACGGCCTCCTCCGGAGAGCCCACCACCTGCGCCGGCCACACGGTCAGCCCGTAGCAGGCGAGCAGTTCCGAGGCGTCGGCCTCGGCCGGTACCTCCTCATCCAGCCCGGCCAGCACCAGCCGCTGTGCCGCCGCCGTGTCGACACCCTCGATCTCCTCGTACGTGCCGGCGGGCTGCTTGAGCCAGCGTGCGTGCCGTACGACATGGGCCAGTGCGCGGACCGCCTCCTCGGGTGCCGCGTAGGACGGGATCGAACCGTGCTCGGGGGCGGTGCCGACCCGCAGCTCCGGCAGCATGCCGATCCTGCCCTCGAAGGTGGCCAGCACCGGCTTGCCGCAGTCGCGGGAGACCCGCAGCAACTCGGCGGCGACTTCGTCGGCCCCGCCGGGGATCGGCGGCATGTAGATCGCGACCACCGCGTCCACGTCCGGGATCAGTGAGGTGAGGGCCGTGCCGAACGCGGCGGCGCCGGCCCGCGCGCCGAGGTTGACCGGAGGTAGGGGTTCGAGGCCGGCCCGCGCGCAGGCGTCGACCGCGAGCAGGGCCAGCGCGTCGGAGTTGCTCACCAGACCGACTCTGGGCCCTTCGGGGAGCGGTTGGTAGGCCAGAAGCTGCGCCACGTCGAACTGCTGGATCAGGTCCTCGACCCGGATTACCCCGGTCTGCTCGAACAGCGAGCTCAGCACGGTGTCGGGCAGGCCCAGCACGGGCGCGGCGTGGCCGATGGGCACACCCTGGGTGGTGCCCCCGCTCTTGACCACCACGATCGGCTTGCGCCGGGAGATCCGCCTCGACAGGCGGGCGAACTTGCGAGGGTTTCCCAGTGACTCCAGATAGAGCAGGATCACGTCGGTCTGCGGGTCCTCCTCCCAGTACTGGAGCAGGTCGTTGCCGGAGACGTCGGCGCGGTTGCCCGCCGACACGAACGAGGAGATGCCCATGCCGCGCTGGGCCACCCGCTGCAGCAGCGCCGTTCCCAGGGCACCTGACTGGCTGAAGAAGCCGACCCGGCCCTGGCCGGGAATGGTCGCGGCGAGTGTGGCGTTCAGCCGGATCGCCGGATCGGTGTTGGCGATACCGAGACAGTTGGGTCCGACGACGCGCAGACCGTACGCGCGGGCGATGCGGACCAGTTCGTCCTGCCTGGCCCGCCCCTGCGCGCCCGTTTCCCCGAACCCGGAGGAGACCACGATCAGCCCGCGCACGCCCTTCTCCGCGCACTCCTTCACCACCTCGATCACCCCGTCGGCCGGTACGGCCAGCACGGCGAGATCCACCTCGCCGTCGATGGCCGTCACGCTCGGGTAGGCCCGCACTCCGGCGACGGCCCGCACCTCGCGGTGGACCGGATAGACCGGGCCGGTGAAGTCCGCGCCGAGCAGGTTGCGGAGAACGGTCTGACCGACGCCGCCCGGCTCCCGGCCCGCGCCGACGACCGCCACCGAGCCCGGGGAGAGCAGTCGCTCGATCGAACGCGACTCGGCCCGGTGCTCACGGGAGGCGGTCACCTCCTGGGAGGTCTCGGTCGGGGTGAGGTCGAGGGTCATCCGGACCACACCGTCGGCGAAACGGCTCTGCGCGGTGTAGCCCGCCTGCTTGAGCACCGCCATCATCTTCTGGTTGGCGGGCAGCACGTCGGCGACGAATCTGCCGATCCCCCGTTCCCTGGCGGTCGCGGCCAGGTGCTCCAACAGGACGGAGGCGACTCCGCGTCCCTGGTGGGCATCCTCGACGAGGAAGGCCACCTCCGCCTCTCCCGGCTCGATCCGGTCGTAGCGGATGACCGCCACCATCTCCGTGCCGATTGTCGCGATCAGCGCGACGCGGTCGACGTAGTCGACGTTGGTGAACCGGGTGATCTCACGGTCCGACAGCCGGGGCCGGGGGCCGAAGAAGCGGAAGTAGATCGACTCCTCGGAGAGCCGGGAATAGAAGGAGCGCAACCGGTCGGCGTCGGCGGACCGGATCGGGCGCACATGGGCGGTGCCGCCGTCCGACAGGACGACATACGCCTCCCAGTGAGCAGGATACTGAGAAACCTCCACAGTCCCGAGAGTAAACGTGAATCTCACATGACGGACCAGCGGGGCAAGTTCACGCAACGCTTGTGCATCGACTATGGCCCGGTGTCCGGTCCTGGCCCCATACGCTCGCCGGAAGCTGTTAAGTTTTTCGCGGCTAGAGGCACGTCAGCATCGAAGGCAGCAAGGTGGTGACATCATGGCGCGGGTGGTCGTGGTGGGTGATCTCATGACCGACGCGGTCGCGCGGGCTCGCTACCCGCTGGCCAGAGCCAGTGACACGCCGGCGATCGTCACGATGCACGGCGGGGGCTCGGGTGCCAACATCGCCTCCTGGCTCGCCGTCGAGGGCGCCGAGGTGGCCTTCATCGGACGTCGCGGCGCCGACATCACCGGGCGCAACCGCGACATGGAGCTGATGGGCTACGGCGTCGACGCCCGCCTTGTCATGGACCCCGAGCGGCCGACGGGCACCTGCGTGGTGCTCGTGACCCACAAGGGCGAGCGCACCATGCTCTCCGACCCCGGGGCGAACGCCGCCCTGGCTCCCGAGGATCTGCCCCGCGACCTGTTCTCCTCGGGCAGCCACCTTCATCTGTCGGGATACACCCTGATCAACGAGGGTTCCCGCGAGGCCGGTCTGGCCTCCCTGGAGATGGCGCGGCGCGCGGGGATGTCCGTCTCGGTCGACTGCTCCTCCTCCGCTCCTCTGGAGCGCACGGGGGCCGAGCCCTTCCTTGAGTGGACCCAGAACGCCAAGCTGCTGTTCGCCAACTCCGACCAGGCCAAGGTCCTGACCGGTCGCGACGACCCCGCCGCGGCCGCGAAGGTGCTCACCGCCTGGTTCCCCCAGGTCGTCGTCAAGCTCAACGACGAGGGCGCCCTGTGGTACTCCAACAACCGCTCCGAGCCGGTCAGGGTCCCGGCGGAGAGCGTGGAGCGCGTGGCCGACGGCACCGGTGCCGGCGACGCGTTCACCGCCGGCTTCCTGCCCGCCTGGCTGGAGGACAAGCCTCCCGCAGAGGCGCTGGCCTCCGGCTGCCGCCTGGCATCCAGGGCCATCTCCCATCTGGGCGCCCGCCCCCGCCTCTGATCTCCGTACGGCCCGCCCGAACCGCGGCGGCCCGGCTCCGGATGACCGCTGGGTGGTCAGTGCCGCCGGTTTCTCCGTCAACTCCCCTGGCCGGCGAAGATCGCTTCTTCGATCCGTGTCGTGCCGCCGTTCCTGAGCCAGGTGGGGAAATCGAGCAGGCCGCGATGGCGCTCCCGCAACGCCGGGATATCGGCCCGCCAGAGACCGCGCTCGTCGGCGAAGGCCCGGACGGCGCTCGCGGGAAGTCCGAGGCTTTCGGCGGAGACCTGCCGGTAGCCGATCTCACGGCCGAGGGTGCGTCCGATCAGGGCGACGGTCTCGGCGGGAGTCAACTCGTCTCCGGCGATCTCGATCGCCTGCCCGACGTACTCGGCCGGGTGCGTGAAGGCGAGGGCGGCGAAGGCGCCGATGTCGTGGGCGGCGATGAGCTGTACCGGCGCGTCCGGCGCGAAAAGATGAGTGAGGACACCGTCGGTGATGCCGCCGAGCCCCAATCCCGGGATCGCGTGGTTCTCCATGAACCGGACCGGGCGCAGGACCGTCGCCGGCAGGCCGATCGCGCGGATGTGCTGCTCGATCTCCCATTTGCTCTCCCAGTAACCGATCCCGGTGCGCCGGTCGGCTCCGCCGACGGAGGCGAACACGAAGTGTCCGACCCCCGCGTCCGCGGCGACGTCGGCCAGGTCCCGGCCACGGCGGACCTCCCGTTCCAGATCCTCGTCGTCCGGCGTGACGCCGAACACGCCGTGCGCGCCCGCGATGGCCGCGGCCATCGAGCCGGCGTCGTCAAGGTCTCCGATGACCGGCTCCGCCCCGGCCCGGGCCAGCGCCTGGGCGGCGGGGCCGTCCGGAGTGCGGACGAGAGCACGGACACGCCAACCGCCGGCGAGGAGATGGGTGACGGTGGCCCCGCCCTGCCGGCCGGTCGCGCCCGTCACAAGGATGGTTTTGTTCATAGCTGCCTCCAGAAGATGACTGCGACCCCGGATGTAAATTGAGGATGCCTCGATTAATATATCGAAGCACCCTCGACTTAACAAGAAGGGGTACGGATGGACATGCCAGGAGAGCGACTCCGGATGCGCGCGGACGCGCGACGCAACTACGAGCGCCTGCTCACCGAGGCCGAGACCGCATTCACCGAACAGGGCACCGAGGTGTCGCTGGAATATGTCGCACGGCGTGCGGGAGTCGCGGTCGGCACGCTCTACGGTCACTTCCCGACCCGGCAGGCCCTGCTGGAAGCCCTGATGCGGGACCGCATCGAGGCCTTGGACGCCAGAGCCCGCGATCTTCTCCTGCACCCCTCTCCGGTCTCCTGACGTTGACCGGGCAGGTGACACCGCTCGCCGGATCGCATCAGGCCGTGTCCACCTCCCCCGGGGGCCGGTCTCCGGCGACGGCTGCGTCACATGCCGTCAGCTCGTCACCGCGAGGGCCAGAGGCAGTACGGCGGGGGCCCCGGCATGGCGGATCATGGCGGCGGCGAGCGTCATGCTCCAGCCGGTGTCGACGCGGTCGTCGACCAGCAGGACCGGACCGCCCGCCCCGGCGATCGCCGCGCCGAGTGCCGAGGGCATGGCGAGCGTGCCACGGACGGCCTGAACCCGCTGCGCGCTGTTGAACTGGCGGCCGGGCGGGCCCGCCCGGTATCCGAGGTCTCCCAGATAGGTCAGGCGTCCGACCTCCGCAAGCCGCTCGGCCAGGCTGCGCACCAACTGGGGGCGGCCCGCGGAGGGCATCGCGACCACGGCGACCGGGCGCTGGGCCCACTGCCAGGACGACAGCACCGTGACCACCGCGGCGAAGACCTCGTCGGGGACCGGGCCGTCCGGGGAGCCTTCGGCGAGGAGCCCGCGCAGCCGGTTGCCCCAGCCGATGTCGGTCAGCCGCCCCAGGACGCGGCCGGGCTCGGCGCCCAGCTCGGGCTTGATCCGGCCCTTGAGGTCGGCCAGCCCGGTCGGCCACTGCCTGCGCGCCTCGATCTCCACGCCGGGCCGCTGCAGGCTCTCGGCGGCCTGCTCCACCGCCCTCGCCTCGACCTCAGGCGAGCGGTGCGTGTCCGTGCAGTTGTCGCAGCGCCCGCACGGGGTGGCGGTCTCGTCGTCCAGGCGGTGGCGGAGGAACATCTCCCGGCACTCCGCGGTGTCGAGATAGTCGAGCATGGCCCGCTGCTCGGCCGCACGCTCCGCGGCGACCCGGGCATAGCGGTCGGCGTCGTAGGCCCAATCCTCGCCGGTGGCCTCCCAACCGCCCTTGACCCGGCGGACCGCACCGTCCACGTCGAGCACCTTGAGCATGCTCTCCAGCCGGGTGCGGCTGAGGTCCACTCTGTTCTCCAGGGCGGCAGTGGACAGCACGCCCCCCTCCTCCAGGGCGGCGAGCACGGTCCGCACGACCTGCTCGGGCGGAAAGGCCAGCGAGGCGAAATAGGCCCAGATCTCCCGGTCCTCGGCGCCGGGCAGCAGGATCACCTCGGCCCGCTCGACCCCGCGCCCCGCCCGGCCGACCTGCTGGTAGTAGGCGACCGGCGACGGCGGCGCACCGACGTGGACGACGAACCCGAGGTCGGGCTTGTCGTATCCCATGCCGAGCGCCGAGGTGGCGACCAGCGCCTTGATCTTGTTGTCGAGCAGGGCCTGCTCGGCGGCGAGCCGCTCGGCCTGCTCGGTCTGCCCGGAGTAGGCCGCCACCTCGTGTCCCTGCTCACGCAGGTAGGCGGCGATCTCCTGGGCGGCGGCCACGGTGAGTGTGTAGATGATCCCGGAGCCGGGCAGCTCGTGCAGGGTCTGGGCGAGCCAGGCCAGGCGTTGCTCGGCACCGCGCAGCCGTACGACACCCAGGTGGAGACTCTCACGCTCCAGCGCGCCGCGCAGGACGAGCGTCTCCTCGCCCATCTGCTCGGCGACGTCATGGGTGACGCGGGCGTTGGCCGTGGCCGTGGTGGCCAGGATCGGCACACCCTCGGGCAGGTCCTCGAACATGGTCCGCAGCCGGCGGTAGTCGGGACGGAAGTCGTGGCCCCAGTCGGAGATGCAGTGCGCCTCGTCCACCACGATCAGGCCCGCGCTCTCGGCCAGCTCGGGCAGGATCTGGTCGCGGAAGTCGGGGTTGTTGAGCCGCTCCGGGCTGACCAGCAGCACGTCGACCATGCCCTCGGCGACCTGGCCGTAGATCTGCTCCCACTCCTCGGGATTGGCCGAGTTGATCGTTACCGCGTTGATCCCGGCCCGCTCGGCGGCGGCGATCTGGTTGCGCATCAGCGCCAGCAGCGGCGACACGATGACGGTCGGCCCCTCGCCCAGCTCGCGCAGGAGCGCGGTGGCGATGAAGTAGACCGCCGACTTGCCCCAGCCGGTCCGCTGCACCACGAGCACCCTGCGGCGGTCCATGACCAGCGCCTTGATGGCCGCCCACTGGTCCTCGCGCAGCCGGGCGTGCTCACCGGCCAGCGCCCGTAGCCGTCCCTCGGCCTCTTCTCGCAGCATCTGCTCTTCGCTCACCGGTCATTGGTACCAGGTCCCGGCGACTGTTTCCTGCCGGTACGGCCCGCCTGCCGTACCGGATCGCGTATCGGCGACCACCCCGGCGGATTCCGCGGGGGCCCCGCCCCCGGGGTGGTCCGGGAAAGCCCGCACCCGCGCGCATCCCGCTGAGGATGGATCTCCCCCACCTTGCGACGCCCCGATCCACGTGAGCGCACACGGCCGGCCCCGGGCGCCATCGCCGGTCCGACCTGCCCTCGGCCCGGCGACCGGCACCCCAGGACGGGAAAGGGACGGACCGGTCACACTCCGCACCGTGGTTTGATGCATCTCTATATGGACGTCACAACGTGGTACCTGGAACAGACCTCACGCTCGGACCTGCTCCCCGCGAAACCGCCGGAGATCGAGGTCGACATCGTGCGTGCCGAAGTCGTCTCGCCTGAGTTCAGCCGGTTCCTGAACACGGCCGTGGGCGGTGACTGGCACTGGACCGAGAGGCTGCCGTGGACCTGGCAACAGTGGGCGGACTGGCTCGACGGCGGAGTGGAGACCTGGGTGGCCTACCACCGGGGCACCCCGGCGGGCTACGCCGAACTCCTGCCCGATGACGACGCGGCGGTCGAGATCGTCTACTTCGGCCTGCTGCCCTGGGCGGTCGGCAAGGGCGTCGGCGGCCACCTTCTCGAAGTCGTTGCAGCCCGCGCCTGGGACCTGGCCGAACGGCAGCCGGACCGGGAGCCCACCCGGCGGGTGTGGCTGCACACCTGCTCTCTCGACGGCCCGGCCGCACTGGCCAACTACCGGGCGAGGGGGTTCCGGGTCTACGACAGCAGGCTCAACGTTCCCGGAGACGGATACGAGGGTCCCACGCCCGGCCCGTGGCCGGGAGCCGGCCCTCGTCACCGTCGGATGCCCGGCGCTCCACCGGCCCGCGGATAGGCGGTCGGGAAGTGTCGGGCGGCGTGAGTATGGTATCCATTCGCGGCACAGCGTCCGATCATGTCGATCGGGGTTGAGTACGTGGATCAGCCCCGTCATCATCGAGGAGGTGTCCGGCGGCTCCGTTCCCCGCGGGTGAGCGCACAGGACGCGCCGCCGTACGCTACCGCATCGCCACCGGCACGGGATATACCGATACCCCGCCCACCGGCCTGACGCTCCTCCAGCGAGCCGACGACCGCCGTTACACCACGCAGACAGAAGGAGGATGCGCTTACCTCTCGGCCTGAAAGCCGAGGTGCCCGCGCAGGAAATCAGATGGCCCGACGGACGACCACACCCCCGACTGACGAGGACTTCGAGGAGCGGATCGTCGACATCGACGTCTCCGCCGAGATGCGCGCCAGCTACCTCGAATACGCATATTCGGTCATTTACCAGCGTGCGCTGCCCGATGCCAGGGACGGCCTCAAGCCGGTCCAGCGCCGCATCCTCTACTCCATGAGCGAGATGGGCCTGCGGCCCGACCGGGGGCACGTCAAGTCGTCACGGGTCGTCGGCGATGTGATGGGCAAGCTGCATCCGCACGGTGACACCGCCATCTACGACGCGCTGGTCCGCATGGCCCAGCCGTTCTCGATGCGGCTGCCACTGATCGACGGGCACGGCAACTTCGGCTCCCCCGACGACCTGCCCGCCGCGATGCGTTACACCGAGGCCCGGCTGGCCGCCGCGGCCATGGCCGTGGTGCAGTCGATCGACGAGGACACCGTCGACTTCAAGCCCAACTACGACGGCCAGGAGACCGAGCCCACGGTCATGCCGTCGGCGTTCCCGAACCTGCTGGTCAACGGCGCCGCCGGTATCGCGGTCGGCATGGCGACCAACATGGCGCCGCACAACCTCGTCGAGGTCGTCGCCGCGGCCCGCCACCTCATCAAGAAGCCGGACGCCACGCTCGACGACCTGATGCGGTTCATCCCGGGCCCCGACCTGCCCACCGGCGGCACCATCATCGGCCTGGACGGCGTGCGCGACGCCTACGCCAAGGGACGCGGGACCTTCCGGATGCGCGCCAAGTGCTCGGTGGAGCAGGTCAGCCCCCGGCGCAAGGGCATCATCGTCACCGAACTGCCGTTCAACGTCGGCCCCGAGCGGGTGGTCACCAAGATCAGAGAACTGGTCACCGCCAAGAAGCTCCAGGGCATCTCCGACCTGAAGGACCTCAGCGACCGGCACAGGGGCCTGAACCTGGTCATCGAGATCAAGAACGGTTTCATCCCCGAGGCCGTGCTGGAGGAGCTCTACCGGCTGACGCCGATGGAGGAGACCTTCGGCATCAACAACGTGGCCCTGGTCGACGGCCAGCCCCGGACGCTGGGCCTGCGCGAGCTGCTCCAGGTCTACGTCGACCACCGCCTCGACGTGGTCCGCCGCCGTTCCGCCTACCGTCGCCGTAGGCGGGAGGAGCGCCTGCACCTCATCGAGGGCCTCATCGTCGCCCTGCTCAGCATCGACGAGGTCATCCAGGTCATCCGCTCCTCGGATGACTCCTCCCAGGCCCGCGAACGGCTGATGGAGGTCTTCGAGCTGTCGGAGATCCAGGCCGCCTACATCCTGGACACCCCGCTGCGCCGCCTGACCCGCTTCGACAAGCTGGAGCTGGAGAAGGAGAAGGAGACCCTGGAGAACGAGATCGCCGAACTGACCGCGATCCTGTCCTCCGAGGACAAGCTCCGCAAGGTCGTCTCCGACGAGCTCGCCCAGATCTCCAAGACCTTCGGCACGCCCCGCCGGACGGTCCTGCTGGAGTCCTCCGGTGTCACCAGGAACGTCTCGGCGCCCCTGGAGGTGGCCGACGACCCATGCCTGGTCCTGTTCTCCTCGACCGGCCTGCTGGCCCGTACGACTGACGCCTCCCCGCTGGCGGGCGAGGGCGAGCGCTCAGCCCACGACGTGCTGGTCTCCGTGGTGAACAGCACGGTCAGGGGTGAGGTGGGCGTGGTGACCGACCAGGGCCGGATGATCCGCCTTCAGGTGGTCGACCTGCCGACGCTCCCCCCTTCGGCCAATCCGCCGTCACTGTCCGGCGGGCACCCCGTCTCCGAACACGTCACCCTGAACGCGGGTGAGACAGTCGTGGGCATCGGCTCACTCGACCCCGACGGCCCCGGTCTGGCTCTGGGCACGGCTCAGGGCGTGGTCAAGCGCGTCGTCCCCGACTATCCCGCGAACCGCGACGACTTCGAGGTCATCGGGCTCAAGGACGGCGACACCGTGATCGGGGCGGTGGAGCTGACCGCCGAGGACCACGATCTGGTCTTCATCACCTCCGATGCCCAGCTGCTGCGCTATCCCGCCGCCAACGTCCGCCCGCAGGGACGCCCGGCGGGCGGTATGGCCGGTGTCCGGCTGGACGGCGCGACCACCGCGATCTGGTTCGGTGTGGTAGATCCGGCACGAGAGGCTCGGGTCGTGACGATCGCGGGTTCCTCCACCGCGCTGCCCGGCACCCAGGTCGGCGGCGCGAAGGTCTCCGACTACGCCGAGTATCCGCCCAAGGGCCGCGCCACCGGCGGTGTCAGGGTTCAGCGCTTCCTCAAGGGCGAGGACGTGCTGCTGCTCGCCTGGGCCGGTCCCGCTCCGGCCCGGGCGGTCTCCACCGTGGGCAAGCCGGTCCCGCTCCCGGAGGAGCTGGGCCGCCGCGACGGCTCCGGCGTCCGTCTCACTCATACGGTGGCGGCGGTGGGCGGTGCCCTCGGCGCGGAGCCGGCCCCCACGGAGTCGGCCCCCGCAGAGTGATAGCCCTTCGGGCCCCGGGAGAGGACGCGGAACGCCCACCCCTCCCGGGGCCCGTCCTACGTGAACGCCTCAGCCGCGCTGAGCGCTTCAGTCCACGCAGAGGCAGAACGGATGCCCTGCCGGGTCGAGAAAGACGCGGAAACCATCGTTCTCGCCCGGCTGGTGCGCATGTTTGACCGCGCCCAGTGCGAGCACCTCGGCCTCGGCCACATCGAGGTCGTCCACCGTCACGTCGATGTGGAACTGCTGGGGCCGGTCGGGGTGGGGCCAGTCGGGCGCCCGGTAGTCCTTGGCGAGCTGGAAGCAGAGCCGCCCAGGCTGCCCGTTGGTGACTACCACCCAGTCATCCTCAACAGAGGTGACCTCCCAGCCGAGGAGCGCGCTGTAGAAGTCGGCGAGGCGGTTGGGGTCCGGGCAGTCGAGGACGATCGACCGCATCCGTGCAATTGCCATGATCAGCTTTCCTTCCAGATGACACCACCGTCAAGTTTATGGCGGTGTCCCCTGGGGCTTCAACGAGATGTGACGCCAAGCATGCCCACCCCGCACGGGGCCTCCCGGCCAGTGCCACCGCCATGACCTTGATCCGTCTTTCCCCGACGGGAGGTACCAAACCGAGCACCATCACGCCTCCCGATCCCGGCGCGCCCCGGACGGCGCCCGCGGCCGGACCGGCCGGCCGGAGCCAGGACCGTGGCCTCACCATCGGAGCACGCCTGACGGTGAACCGTTCCGATCAGGTCAGCGAGCTCTGAAGGGCTGCGCGGATCTCCATCAACAGCTGCCAGGGCTCACCAGACTCCCAGGAGCGGACGAGCCCCGTGACCTGCGCGTCCGGCCGGAACCCATCGAGACCGTGCGGACCGAAGCATCCGGCCTCGGCGAGAACGGCAACGAGCGGATCGTCGTCACCGAGCGACCGGGTATAGACCGCCGCATCGAGCAGGGCGAGCGCCGAACGCGCGTTGCGTCCCCCGTCGCGGACCTCCACCCGGTCCAGCTTCCGCCTGCCCTCGGCACGCAGATATTCGGCCAGGGATTCGATCCTGCTCATGACCCTCTCCAAGTTTTCGCACTTTGCGTCACATCATAATCACTGAGAGCGAGCAAGGGTTACGGATCTTCCTCAGCCGAACGGGAGATGCCACCCCAGAACCTCACATGAAACGGGCATGCGGGATTATTGACATATCGATCCGCTGACCGAAGGGTGTGTGTGTGGGTTCCTTCGACGACCTGCTGGCCGCAAACGAAGATTTCTCCGCCACGTTCACCGACGCCGCGCTGACCGGTAGGGCAGCACGCGGCCTGGCGGTGGTCACCTGTATGGACTCCCGCATCGATCCGCTGGGGGTGTTCGGTCTGAAGGCCGGCGACGCCAAGATCCTGCGCAACGCCGGAGCCCGGGTGACCGACGACGTGCTACGGACGCTCGTACTGGCGGTCTACCTTCTGAATGTGGAGCGGGTGCTGGTCATGCCGCACACCGACTGCGGCATGTCGAAAGCCACCGACGACGACGTGCACGAGCTCGCCGCCCGGCACGGCGTCGACACCCGGAGCCTGGAGTTTCACACTGTCCCCGATCAGGACGCCGCCCTGCGGCATGACCTGACACGCATCAGGACCAGCCCGTTTCTCCCACCGGAGCTGGCCGTCGGCGGCGCCATCTACGATGTCCGCACCGGCAGGCTCATGCCGGTCGACATGCAGCGCCCCACCGGCGATCGAGGCCTCACGGCATACCGACCGGCCCGATAAACGCATCTGCCCTCAGACCCGCCGGGAGCGACCGGCCCCGCCCGTGGAGTGACGGGCGGCGGCCGTGCATCCCCTGCGGGGGGCGTGGTCAGGCGTCGATGTGGTCGCGGTCGATCTCGGCCGCGCTGCCGACGATGAACTCCCTGCGCGGAGCCACGTCGCTGCCCATCAGGAGAGCGAAGATGCGCTCGGCCTCTTCGATGTCTTCGATCCTGACCCGGCGCAGAGTCCTGTGACGAGGCTCCATGGTCGTCTCGGCCAGCTGGTCGGCGTCCATCTCCCCCAGGCCCTTGTAACGCTGCACGGGGTCCTTCCAGCGCTTGCCACGGCGCTCCAGGTCGCGCAGGACCCGGTGCAGCTCGGCGTCGGAGTAACAGTAGATGTATTTACTCTGACCCCGGCCGGGGTTGGAGACCTCGATCCGGTGCAGCGGGGGAACGGCGGCGAAGACGCGGCCGGCCTCGACCATCGGTTTCATGTAGCGGTGGAACAGGGTGAGCAGCAGGCAGCGGATGTGCGCGCCGTCGACATCGGCGTCGGCCATCAGGATGACCTTGCCGTAGCGTGCGGCCTCGATGTCGAACGAGCGGCCCGAACCTGCGCCGACGACCTGGATGATCGCAGCGCACTCGGCGTTCTTGAGCATGTCGGCGACGGACGCCTTCTGCACGTTCAAGATCTTGCCGCGGATCGGCAGGAGGGCCTGGAACTCCGAGTCACGGGCCGCACGGGCGGTCCCGAGCGCCGAGTCTCCCTCGACGATGAACAGCTCGCTGCGGTCCACGTCATCGCTGCGGCAGTCGACCAGCTTGGCCGGGAGCGCCGAGTTCTCCAGGGCGGTCTTGCGCCGCTGGTTGTCGCGGTGCTCGCGGGCGGCGATGCGCGCCTTGGCCGCTGCGACGATCTTCTCCAGAGCCGCCCGTAGCTGCGGCTTGAGCACGCGCGACGGATTGGCGAACAGCTCTTTGAGCTCCTTGGAGACGACGTGGGCGACGATCCGGGACGCGGCCGAGGTGCCCAGGACCTCCTTGGTCTGTCCCTCGAACTGCGGCTCGGGGACCCGGACGGTCACCACGCCGGTGAGGCCCTCCAGGATGTCCTCCCGGCTGACCGGGGCGTCGCCGTTCTTCAGCAGGCGGGTCTCGCGCAGTTGCTCGTTGAGCGTGCGGACCAGGGCTCGCTCGAAGCCGTTGACGTGGGTGCCGCCCTTGGGCGTGGCGATCACATTGACGAAGGAGCGGACGGTGCTGTCGTAGCCCTTGCCCCAGCGCAGCGCGACGTCCACGGTGAGCTCGCGCTGGACCTCGGTGGGGGTCATGTGCCCCAGGTCGTCGAGGACCGGCACGGTCTCGTGGAAGTGGCCGACACCCTGCAGCCGCAACACCTGGCAGACGGCCTCGTCGCGGGCGAGGAACTCGGTGAACTCCGAGATCCCGCCGTCGAAGTGGAACTCCTCCTCGGTGGCCTCCTCGCCCCGGCTGTCACGCACGGCAAGGGTGAGGCCGGGCACCAGGAAGGCGGTCTGGCGGAGGCGGACGTGGATCTCGTCGAGGGAGACCTCGGCCTCGGGCAGGAAGATCTGGTGGTCCACCCAGAAGCGGACGCGGGTGCCGGTGACCTTGCGGGCGAGCTCGCCGCCGTCGCGCATGCCGGACTTCTTCTTGAACTTGGCCGTGGGGCCGTCGCCGTCGAAGACCCCCGGAACGCCCCTGCGGAAGCTGATCTCGTGGACCCGGCCGCCGAGGTCGACCTCGATGTCAAGGCGGGAGGACAGGGCGTTGACCACGGAGGCACCGACACCGTGCAGACCGCCCGAGGCGGCGTAGGCGCCGCCGCCGAACTTGCCGCCCGCGTGCAGCTTGGTGTAGACGAGCTCGACCCCGGCCAGGCCGCTCTTGGGCTCGATGTCGACCGGGATGCCGCGGCCGTTGTCGCGCACCTCGATCGACCCGTCAGGGTGCAGCTCGACCTCGATGCGCGTGCAGTAGCCGGCCAGAGCCTCGTCGACCCCGTTGTCCACGATCTCCCAGAGACAGTGCATGAGACCGCGACTGTCGGTTGACCCGATGTACATGCCCGGGCGCTTGCGGACGGCTTCGAGACCCTCCAGCACCGACAGATGACGGGCTGTATAACCCGTCTCCACGCTAACTGCGGTCACACCCACTCCCACTCTGCTCGAACACGTGTGCGCAGCCTACCGTTCTTCCCGCCGCACCGCGTACAAGCTTGCCATCAGGGGCCAACGATGTTACTTCCAGCATGGTCACTGTTACTTCCGGATACTTTCCGCTCTCGGCGTAGCGAGGGGTCGGTTGGGAAGGTTCGCATGGGGTTAGATGTTCTCTCAAGTGACTGACGCCAGATCCTCCGCAAGGGGATGACCTGAAAGGCGATACGTGACTGGAACCCTCGCCCCCGCCAAGCAGCTGAAGGCCACGGACCGCTGTGACCGGTGTGGCGCCCAGGCCTACATCCGCGCAACCCTGCCCGTAGGTGGGGAGCTGCTTTTCTGCGCCCACCACGGGCGGCAGCACGTAGCTGTGCTGAGAGCCAAGGGCGCCGACATCCAGGACGAGTCGGCGCGCCTCAGCGACACCTCTTCAACCGCTGGAAACGACGAACGGTAGGGATCATCAGGGCCGATAGCGATATCGGCCCGACACTGTGAAGTCCTGGCCGCTCGTAGAGCGACCGGGCCGCGACGGCTGATTCCACCCTTACTAAATATGCCTTCTGCACGCCCTGTTCCCACCGTATGTGAGAGCGGGGCGCGCATCATGTCTCGCTCACATGGCCTCGGCGTCGCACCTGCGACACCATGGCCTTGTGGGCGAGCCCTGACGATTCTTCCCGCATGATGCCCTCCCCAAGGCTGCCGCCCCGAGTCGGCCCACCTGTCCACCGTCCGCAGGGCCCGCTCCCCGGCGTCGTTCACCCGGTGGACGGCCGCTCACGCCTGGTCGACAGACGGTCAGAGGCGTCATGGGCCGCCTGTGAGGATTCCAGGCTCCGCCTCTCGCACTACGCTCTGCGACTGTGCTGATTCTGCTGCCACCGTCGGAGGGAAAGGCCAAGCTGGGCAACGGCCCCCTCCTTGACCTGCCCCGGATGAGTTTCCCGTCTCTGAACGCGCCCCGCGAGGCCGCCGTGAACGCGCTCGTCGCGCTCTGCGACGGGCCCCGGGCACAGGCCGTGCTCGGACTGTCGCCGGGGCAGCTCGGCGAGATCGGCAAGAACCGCGGGCTCCGGGCCACGCCCACACTGACAGCCGCCGAACTCTACACCGGGGTGCTCTACGACAACCTCGGCCTGGCCTCGCTGTCCCCGGGAGCGGCCGGACGGGCGGCGGAGAGTCTCGTGATCTTTTCCGGGCTCTGGGGTCTGCTCCGGATCGATGACCGGGTACCGCCCTACCGTCTGTCCATGGGCGTGAGGCTACCGCCCCTGGGCGGACTGGGTGCCTACTGGCGCCGGGTGGTCACTCCGGTACTCGATGCCCAGACCGGTCTGGTGGTGGACCTGCGCTCCAGCACCTACACGGCGGCCTGGCAGCCCGGCGCCCGGGCTGTGGCGGTACGGGTGATCAGGGACGGCAAGGTCGTCAGCCACATGGCGAAGGCCACCCGGGGGGCGATCGCCCGCTCCCTGCTGGAAGGAGGCTGCGACCCGCAGACACCGGAGGAGCTGGTCAAGATCCTGGACGGCCTCGGCCACGCGGTCGGCCTCAGCCAGGCTCCTGCCGGTAGGCGGCCGTGGACCCTCGATGTCATGGTGTGACCCGCAACGGCCCTGCCCCATCCGGCGCCCGGTCCGATGGTCCGTCGTTTCAATGATGAAGGGCCCGCACCGTACGGTGCGGGCCCTTCATCATTGAAAAACCTCAGTCCAGATAGTCGCGCAGCACCTGGGACCGGGACGGGTGACGCAGCTTGGACATGGTCTTCGACTCGATCTGCCGGATGCGCTCACGCGTCACCCCGTAGACCTTGCCGATCTCATCCAGCGTCTTCGGCTGACCGTCGGTGAGACCGAACCGCATCGAGACCACACCCGCCTCACGCTCGGACAGCGTGTCCAGAACGGAGTGGAGCTGCTCCTGCAGGAGTGTGAAGCTGACCGCGTCAGCAGGGACGATCGCTTCGGAGTCCTCGATGAGGTCACCGAACTCGCTGTCCCCCTCCTCACCCAGCGGGGTGTGCAGGGAGATGGGCTCACGACCGTACTTCTGGACCTCGACGACCTTCTCCGGGGTCATGTCCAGCTCGCGGGCCAGCTCCTCCGGAGTGGGCTCACGGCCGAGGTCCTGGAGCATCTGCCGCTGTACCCGGGCCAGCTTGTTGATCACTTCGACCATGTGGACCGGGATGCGGATGGTCCGCGCCTGGTCGGCCATGGCGCGGGTGATCGCCTGCCGGATCCACCACGTGGCGTAGGTGGAGAACTTGTAACCCTTGGTGTAGTCGAACTTCTCGACCGCACGGATCAGGCCCAGGTTGCCCTCCTGGATCAGGTCCAGGAAGAGCATGCCACGGCCGGTGTAGCGCTTGGCCAGCGAGACCACCAGGCGGAGGTTGGCCTCCAGTAGGTGGTTCTTGGCACGGCGACCGTCCTCGGCGATCCACTCGAGCTCGGCCCGGACGTCCACCGGAAGCCTGGCACCGTCGGTGCCGAGCTGCTCCTCGGCGAACAGACCCGCCTCGATGCGCTTGGCGAGCTCGACCTCCTGCTCGGCGTTGAGCAGAGGAACCTTGCCGATCTGCTTCAGGTAGTCCTTGACCGGGTCGGCCGTGGCACCGGCGGCCGCGACCTGCGCCACGGGGGCGTCGTCGTCGTCGTCGGAGAGAATGAGGACCTCGTCCTCGTTCTGCTCGACGGTCTCGGCCTTCGGCTCCTCTTCGGTCTCGGTCTCGGTCTCGACTTCGACTTCCCCTTCCGTCTCGACCTCTACCTCGATTTCGAAGTCCTCGATCTCGACGTCGTCCTCAAGGTCGATGACCTCGTCGTCCTCGCCACCAGCCGTCTTGGGCTTGGAGTCGGACGCGGCCGTGGGTGCGGGCGCCTCTGGCCCCGCCTTCTTCGGCGGGCCGGGGATGGGCTTCTTGGCAGCCGGGGCGACCTTCTTGGCCGGAGCCGCCGGCTTCTTGGCCGCGGGTGCGGGCTCGGAGCCGCTGACGACCGCGGTGACGGTCTCCGGCTGCTCCTTGGCCGCTGCGGCGGTCTTGGTCTTCTTGATTGTGGCGGGAGTGGCGGGGGTACGGCGCTTGTTCGAAGTCCGAGACTTCTTGGGAGCCGCGGAGTCCTCAGCGGTCAGTCGTACGGTGATGCCCTCTTTGCTGAGGCTGCGCAGGATTCCAGCGACCTGCGCCATCGGAATGTCCGCTTCCTCGACGGCCTTGCGGACATCCTCGGACTCGAGGAACCCCTGCGAGCGCCCCCGCTCCATCAGCTGCTGAATGACGGGCTCGTTCAGCTCGGATGGCTTCGAGCGAGTCGAACTTGCAGGCGACACGAACACCTCTCGAAGGAAAGCGTGACGAGAATGGACCCAGATGCCCACTAGGGGCGGATACCTCTAGTTGTCATGATGAACAGGGCCGCGCGAACCGCGACGCACCTGTCCAGCATTGTGGCACGACACCGTGATCCATACGGCCGCCTCCTGGCGGTTGCCCTCCACCCTAGGCCGACCAAGAGAGTAGTGCGTACGGAAGCGAGGCACCGATACCCGAAAGCAACCCTTATGACTGTTTCATTCAGTCACTCTTCGTGGCTGGAGGGACGTGAATCGCCAGCACCGTGACATCGTCATCCTGCTCATACCCAGACAACATCCGATCTACGAGGAAATCCAGCAACATGTGCGGGCTTCCGACGACTTCGGGTGGCGCTTCGGTTACAACAGAGCAAAGTTCAGCGAGTCCGGCATCCAGCCCACGCTTCCGGTTCTCGACCAGACCATCCGAATACAGGACGGCGGTGTGCCCGGGCGGGACGCAGAAACGGAACTGCCTGCGGCTGGTCGGCCAGCCGAGCGGGGTGCCCGGCTCTCCCTCGCACAGAAGCGGCACGCCCTGCGGCGAGACCAGCAGGGGCGGCGGATGGCCGGCCAGCGCCAGCGTCCCCTCCCCCGTGCCGGGTTCCACGACCATGTAGGCGAGGGTCGTGACCTGCTCTTCTTCCTCCGTGGCCTCAAAGACCCTGTCCAGGCCGGTGAGAACCGCCGCAGGCGGCGGGTTGGTCAGCGCCAGGGCCCGCATGGCGTTGCGGATGCGGCCCATACCGGCCGCGGCCTTGACGCCCTTGCCCATGACGTCGCCGACGACCGCCGCGACCCGGCCGTCCTGCAGCACGAACGCGTCGTACCAGTCACCGCCGACCTGCACGTGGCGGCTTCCCGAGCGGAAGCGCTGAGCCAGCACAAGGCCGCGCACCACCGGCAGGCGATCGGGCAGGAGGCTCCGCTGGAGCGTCTCGGCGGTGCGGTGCTCCCGCTCGAACAGGGTGGCCCGCTCGACGGCCAGCGCGCACTGCCCCGCGAGGGCCTCCAGGAACACGCCGTCTTCCTGGGAGATCTTCTGCGAGCGGGTGAAGGAGAACCGCAACGCGCCGAGTGCGCGTCCCGCGGCCAGCAGCGGCAGGCCGACCCAGGCGCGCTCATCGCTGTAGACGACGAAGTCGTTGACGGTCTCCTCGTCGCCCCCGGCGTCCACGAGCTGGGAACGCAGGCTTTCGGGTGATTCAGCGAAAACCGGGCGGCGGCTGTTGACCGCCATGGTCATCACGCTGGAGTGCGAGAGCGGGATCTCCTCGCCGGGCGCGCCGGGAACATCCGGGATGCCACCGCCGTTGACCAGCTTCAGCACGGCCCGGTCGACGTCGAGCAGGGCCACGGCCGAGCGGTCCGCCGCCAGTGCTGTGCGGCCCACATCGATGATGACCTGGACGACCTGCTCGACGGTCAGCGCCTCGGCGAGCAGCGCCGTGGCGCCCTGGAGCCGCGCCGTCCGCAGAGCGGCGGCGCCGAGCTGGTCGGTGAGCCGGCCGCGCATCTCCTCGGCCTCGCGCTGCGGGGTGACGTCGGTGTTGGCGCCCACCCACTCGACCACCCGGCCATGCCGGATGATCGGGACCGCGCGCACCTCGAAGTGGCGGTAACCGCTGGCGCGGGTGCGGACCCGGTAGTTCCACTCGAACATGATCCGGCCGCGCAGCGCCTCCCGCCAGGCCTCCTCCGCGTGCGGACGGTCGTCGGGGTGGACGGCCTCCAGCCAGCCGCGCGCGAGGTATTCCTCCAGGCCCTGGCCGGTGATGGCACGCCACTGCGGTGCGTCCTCCAGCACGGCCCCGCTCGGGGCGGTGATCCGCACCAGCTGGGACTGGGCCTCGACCAGCGAGCGGTAGCGCTCCTCGCTGCGTCGCAGGTCCTCCTCGACCTGCCTGCTCTCGGTGATGTCCACGCCGACCAGGCAGACCGCGCGGAGCGCGCCCTTGTCGTCATGGATCGGGGAGAACGTCAGCGACCAGTGATGGGTCTGCCCGTCCGCGGTGCGCACCCGGATCCGCTGGTCCGTGTCGACCCGGCTGCCCTCGACGACGCCGCGGACCGAATCCTCCACGAGTGCGGTGAGGTCGGCGGAGAGCAACTCGCCCGGGGCCCGGCCCACCAGGCGCTCGACCGGGAGGCCGACCACGTCGGCGAAGACCTCGTCGACCCGCTGGAAACGGCCGTCGGGGTCGAAGAACGCGAAGGCGAACGGCGACTGCGACAACAGGCCCTGCAACAGGCCGGGGTCTGAGATGTCCATACCCGACTCCCGGGGACGGGGCACGGAGGTTTCGGCGCTCACGGTCGGCACCTCCGTCGCGTGCCAGGGTCTCCCACGAGGCACATCTCCAAACTTGCGAATTGGCGTAGCGCGGCTCCGGGGGACCGGATCCTGCAGTACATCATCGGCGATGGGTGTGTGCGGACGGAAGCCCCGCCCATGATGCGGTCGGCGCATACTACGGACCTTCCCGGCCCGAAGGCCGGGAGTTCCGCGCTAACGCGCCAGGTTCCCGGCGTGGGCGTCGCCCGGCCACCGTTCCGCCGGAGCCGAATGGTGGCGCTGTCTCCCACCGTGTCCGCCCCCCTCCGAGGGTCGCGGCGGCAGCCGCACCGCGGTGCGGGTGGCCCGGCTCCTCCCGCGTGTCTCACGTCCTCGCCCTCGCCGACCTGCGTCGGCCTGAGCCCGACGTCCCTCCCACTGCCCTTTCGAAACGCCGGCATGATCGCCGCCGACGCCATCGAACGTATGCGGCCAGGACCCTAGCAGGATCAAGCCGGACCGTCCCGACAACTGCCCACCTCATCTCCATCAGCGTCCCAAGCAAGATCAGGCTACTGACTGATTGGCGATTTGGCTCCCCCTTCGGGGACACTCGTTTACTTCGGAGTCGACAAATCGAGTCAGGATTGGTGTCAGCTTCGGGTGTTGCGCACGGAAGACTTGACACCTGCTTGATAAGTTGTGGAATGAGAACGCACGTCCCCGCCGTCCATCCGGGGGATCGCTCCCCGGGCAAACCGGAGGAATGCGACACACATGCCCGCTCTCGTCATCAGCTTCGCCGGCGGCACGACGACGTCTCACGACCCGGTGAACAGCGCTCTGACCGCTGAGTTCGTCACCGTTCCACTCGACACCGTGACACGGTGTGTGGCCGACGTACGGGCTTGCGCCGAGCATCTGGGGGTCGACGCGACGCCCGAGATGGTCGAGCGTGTCGCTCGCGAGCATCTGCTCGCCCTCGTGAACTCCGCGCCGCCGCCGCGAAGTCCCCGGTAACATCGGGGTCACCGGGCCGTGTTCTACGCACCGTTTGGCCCGGGAATGCGAGAAGGTTGGGGCGTGAGCGAGCAGAGCGAGCGAGCCAATCAGCGCAGCGGCACCGGACTCATACGGCCGACGGAGGAGCCCGCTTGAGCCGGCGACACCGTCGAGATCCCAGAGAGAGCCAGTCACCGGACGAGGTGTTCTCCGAGATGTTGGTCGCCGCCCGCGAACTGCTGGCCGTGCGCAGCCCGCTGGACGCCGAACTCATGGTCTCCGACATGGTCGGGGCCTGGTGGGGGCGGCGTCTGCGGCGGGGCGACGCCGAGCAGGTTCTCGGTGAGGGGCTGGTCGACTACGCGGCGAAGGCCGGCTCACCCGCCGCGCTGACCCTGCTGATCGCGCTGGCCTATCTCGGTACCGCCCGCCAGGCCGCCAAGGCCGAGGGAGCGGCCCTGGCGCTCATCGAACGCGACGTGGCCCGGCCCCGCTGGGCCGACCGGCTGGGCGCGGTGAAGCCGACCGGGTGCTTCGTCTCCCGCGACGCCTACGGCGACCAGGACACCGTGGTGTGCACCTTCGGCTACCGGGGCGCCGACAGCGGCGAGGACCGGCACGCGCTGGTGGTGGTCGTCGACTACAACATGCGGGGGATCGCCCGCGACGCCTGGGTCTCCTCACATGTGGAGAAGCTACTGGAGCAGGCCGGCGCCGAGGCCGGGGCCAACCCGATGCTGAGGTTCGAGGAGATCGAGCCGCAGCAGGCCAGGGCGCTGCTCGAATCAGCCATGAAGGCCACCCTGGAGTACGGCGACCGCAGGACGACCGCACCGGTCAGCGACAGCTACAGCGCCTACCACGCCTTCGCCCGATCCCGGATCAAGGCGCTGCCGCCTGGCCGCAAGCGCCCGGCCCCGCTTCACAGCGAGGCTCCCTACAGCCGCGACCGCCGGGCGATGCTGGCGGCGGAGTTCCTCGCCTCGGACGCGGCCGAGCACCTGTCGGACCCCTCGGCGGCCTCGCGATGCGCCGACCACATCATCGACTACGGCTGCGACCAGGATTTCGGCCGCCCGCTGCGGGTGAGCCCGACCAAATGCCGGACGTTCCTGCTGGACTGGCTGCCGCGCAAGATCATGCTCAGCCCTGCCGAGCAGGAGGCGGTGCCGTACGTGCTGGGGGCCTGGGCGCGCTTCGCGGCGCGCCGGACCGGGCTGGCCGACGAAGGCGTGCGCGCCACGCTTGACGCGATCTGGGAGGCGACGGCCACGTTCGCCGAGGCCTACCGCGACCCGACCACCTTCGGTCTCGACCGTGACCTGCTGGAGCGGCTGCTACCGGATGGCGACCTGTCTGCGCTGGCCCGGCGGGTGTTCGCCTTCCCGTTCCTGCTGGGCACGCACGGCGAGGTGAAGCTCGACCTGCTCAACCCGGCGGATGAGGCCGACCGCCGGACCCTGCTCGGCATCGATCACGGAGGCGAGCTCGACAGGCCTGACTACGACGAGCATCTCGCCTGGCACGAGGAGATCGCCGGCCGCCTCTGGGAAGGTGACCCGCCGCAGCTCTGGGAGGCCGCCCAGCGGCTGCTGGATCTCGGCCACGACCGGCACGACGTGCTGCACGTGCTGATCGAGATCGCCGAACGGATCGGCGACGACCCCGAGGAACTGGCCATCGCCCTCGATGACATCGCGGACATCCCCGACGAACCTCCGGTGTAGGTGAACCATGACGATCGATCTCAACGCCGACCTCGGCGAAGGCTTCGGTAACTGGAGACTGGGCGACGACGCGGCCATGCTCGACGTGGTGACCAGTGCGAACGTCGCCTGCGGGTTTCACGCCGGCGACCCGTTGATCATCCGTCGTACCTGCGCGGCAGCGGTGGACCGGGGTGTGATGATCGGCGCCCAGGTGTCCTACCGGGATCTGGCCGGATTCGGGCGGCGCGAGATGGAGGTGGACGCGGAGGAGCTCTGCGCCGAGGTGCTGTACCAACTGGCCGCGGTGGACGGGATCGCCCGGGCCATGGGCGGCCGGGTCTCCTACGTCAAGCCACACGGCGCGCTCTACAACCGGATCTGCCGCGATCCCGAGCAGGCGGAGGCGGTGGTGGCGGCCGTGGTCGACTACGACCGCAGCCTGCCGATGCTCACCCTGCCCGTTTCCGCCGTCCACGAGATCGCCGCCCGCGAGGGCCTCTCCACCGTTACCGAGGCGTTCGCCGACCGCGCCTATACCCCTGCCGGGACCCTGGTCTCCCGCCGCTCCCCCGGCGCCGTGCTGCACGACCCCGCCGAGGTCGCCGCCCGCGCCGTGCGCATGGTGACCGCCGGGACGGTGACCGCGGTGGACGGCTCCGAGGTCGCGATGGACGCGCGCTCGATCTGCGTGCACGGCGACACCCCGGATGCCGTGCTGCTGGCGCGGGCGATCCGTGACGGCCTGCTGGCCGCCGGAGTGACGCTGAAGGCGTTCCGGTGAGGCCGGGACGATCCACCGGAACGGTCCTGTGGAGGAGGGGATGACACCTTCCCGGACCGGGACCTCCGGCCGCGAGGTGGTGATCCGCCAGGCCGGAGACCACGCCCTGCTGGTGGAGACCGGTTCGCTGGAGGTCTCCCACCGGCTGGACGCCCTTCTGCGGACCCGTCGTCCGGCCGGGGTGGTCGAGATCGTGCCCGGCCCGGCCACCGTCCTCGTCACCGCGCCGGGTGCCGACCTGTCCCGGCTCCGTTCCCGGCTCTCCCTCCTGCTGGCCACGGCGCGCGACACCGGCGACGCCGCCCCCGCGTCCGGTAGGACCGTGACGGTCCCGGTGGTCTACGACGGCGCCGATCTCGACGATGTGGCGGCCCTGAGCGGGCTGTCCGCGCGGGAGGTCGTCGAGCGGCACACCGGCCGGGATCTCGTGGTGGGCTGGCTCGGCTTCGCCCCCGGATTCGCCTACCTCATCGGGCTGGACCCGGTGCTGCACGTACCCCGGCTGTCCACTCCCAGGACCGCGGTGCCGGCCGGAGCCGTGGCGATCGCCGGCCCCTACTCGGCGGTCTACCCCTCGGCCTCGCCGGGAGGCTGGCGGCTGCTCGGGCGCTCCCTGCTGGCGGTGTGGGACGTGGCCGCCGATCCGCCCGCCGTCCTGACCCCGGGCACCCGGGTACGTTTCCAGGCGGTCACCGATTCATGATCGAGGTCATCGCGCCGGGCCCGTACGCCACTGTGCAGGATCTCGGCCGTCCCGGCTACGGCCACCTCGGCGTGCCCCGCTCCGGTGCCGCCGACACGCCGAGCCTGCGGCTGGGCAACCGCCTGGTCGGTAATCCGGAGAGTGCCGCCGGGATCGAGCTGACCTTCGGCGGCGCCCGGTTGCGTTTCATCCGCGGAGCCTGGGCCGCCGTCACCGGAGCCCCCTGCCCGCTGGAAGCGTTGTGGTCCGGCCGGACGGCCGCGCCGGGGATGGCCGCGCCGTTCTGGGTGCCGGCGGGCGGCGAGATCCGCATGGCGACCCCCTCCGCCGGTCTGCGGACCTATGTCGCGGTCCGGGGCGGCATCGACACGCCTGCCGTGATGGGGAGCCGGTCGACCGACTCGCTCTCCGGCCTGGGCCCTCCTCCGCTGCGCCCCGGCACGATCTTGCCCGTGGGGCCGACCGATGGCCTGCCCCCCATCACGGTGGACTCGGCGCCGCCCCGTGCGACCCCGCCGGATGTGCTGCGGGTCCTGCCCGGTCCCCGTGACGACTGGTTCGTCCCCGGCGCGCTGGCCGCCCTGTGCGCGCAGCCGTACCGGGTGGCCCAGGACAGCAACCGGGTCGGCGTGCGGCTGGAGGGCGCCCGCCTGGAGCGCGCCCGTGAGGGGGAACTGCCCAGCGAGGGCATGGTCACCGGAGCCCTCCAGGTGCCGCCCGACGGACGGCCGATCGTCTTCCTCTCCGATCACCCTCCGACGGGCGGCTATCCGGTCATCTCCGTCCTCGCCTCGGCCGACCTCTCCAGAGCCGCCCAGCTCCGCCCCGGCGACCTGGTCGGTTTCCGTCTCGTCCGGCACCCCGGCGGATGACCTAGGCCAGAAGGCCGGCGATCCGCTCGGTCTCGGCGGCCAGGGCCGCAGCCGGGACGTCTTCCAGGAGGTCGACGGTGACCTTGCCGCTCTTCGCCTCCCAGACTCCGGCCACCCGGCCCTGGTGGACCACGACCGGGGAGATCCAGCCGGCGGCCCGTAGCAGAGCTCGCCGAGAAAGCTCAGCGGCTTGAGCAGGGCGCCCCAGCCGGAGGTGAGCGGCTCCCTGAGGTGGTCGTCACCGGTGACGTCGATGACCCCGTCCCCACGAGCTCCTCCCGGGTGAGCACGCGGCCGTCGAGCGCTCTGGGGACCGCGTCGAGGATGGCGGCGACCTCGGCGGCGGTGACGCCGTGGCCACGCTGCCACGACCCCTTTTCCCAGTTGCGGAACGCGCCCAGGACCGCGGTGAAGGAGGCCAGCTCGTCGGCGGGGACCAGGTGCAGGGTGCCGCGCGCCGTCCAGGTCTTGACCAGGGTGCGCTCCTGCCACAGGGCCCCGCCGACCTCGCCGGGGCGGGGGGTCTCGATCTCCGGAGAGCCTCTTCGGCGGATGCGGGCTACTTCACGAAGCCGATGTCCTGATATTTCAGGTCATAGAAACCTCGGGCGCCGTAATTGGCGACGGTGTCCTTGACGGCGACGTTCTGCGGGCGCTGGTAGAGGGTCACCACGTTCACCACCTCCCAGATCAGTTTGTCGGCGGCGTTGGTGTCGGCGATGGCCCGGACACCGTCGAGGTCGGCGGTCGCCTTGTTCATGGCGGCGTCGATCTGCGGCGATCCGATGCGGCCGAGGTTGGCGTTCCACTGCAGCTGCCCCCTGGAGTCCTTGGTGGCGTTGGCGTACTGGCCGTAACCGCTGGAGACGGGGAAGGGCGTGCCCACATAGGCGAAGGCGGTGATGTCGTAGTTGCCGGGGATGACGTATTTGGTGAAGTAGTCGTCGCTGGGCACCGCGTGGATGGTGACCTTGACGCCGATCTCCGACAGCATGCTCTGGATGATCTCGGCCTCGGACTTGGTGAGCTGCAGGCCGGACGGCATGACGAACCGCAGGGCCAGTTCCTGTCCGTTCTTCTTGCGGGTCTGTCCCGAAAGCTTCCAGCCGGCGGCGTCGAGCAGCTGCTTGGCTCTCTCGACGTTGTAGACGCCGATCTCGCCGGCGTTGTCCTGGTAGCCCTCCTGGGTGTTCATGAAGAAGTGGTTGTTGAGCAGGACGATGGGCCAGTCCAGGCCCTGCAGCTCGGACTGGGCGATGGCCTGGCGGTTGATGCCCATCGCGATGGCCCGGCGGACGTTGACGTCGGAGAGCACCGCGCTCTCGCCGTTCATCGTGATGTGCCGGAAGTCGGGTCCGGCCGCCTGCCGTACGATCGCTCCCTGAGTGCTCTTGGCCCGCGCGTAGTCGGGCGCGGAGGGGCCGACGTCGAAGGTGTCGAGCTCGCCGTTGCTGAAGGCGCCGACCAGCGCGTCACTCTCCAGCACCCGGTAGATGATCTTGTCCAGTTTGGCCCTCTCCCCCCACCAGGCGTTGTCCCGGACGATGGTGATGGTCTTGGCCGTCTGGTCGAAGGACGCGAACTTGAACGGACCCGCGGTCACCGGGATCTTGTTCAGCCAGCCGTCGTTGAATCCGGCGGGGGTGGCGTTGGTCGACTTGGGGTACAGCGGCCCGAACAGCGACTGCCAGTCGCCGAAGGGCTTGGCGAAGGTGATGACGACCTCGTAGGCGTCCTTGCCCTTCCTCACGCTCTCGATGTCCTGGTAGCCGGTGGTGCCCGCGACCCGGTAGTCGCCGTTCTTGCCGTTCATCGCCTGCCACTGGGCCTTGTAGTCCTCCCAGGTGATGGGCTTGCCGTCGGACCATCGGGCGCTCCGGTTGAGCGTCAGCCTGACGACCTGCTTGGGCCTGTCAGCCGTGACCTTCCCTTCTGACAGGTAGTCGGTGTTCGGGGAGATCTCTCCCTTCTCGTTGGAACGGAAGGCCGAGGGCATGAGCGCGTCGATGACTTTCTTGACCGTCGCCAGGTTTCCGTCGACTTGGTTGAGGTTCCAGTTGGTCGGATACTCGTTGAGCCCCCAGCGGAGCAGACCCCCGTCCCGGACCCGGTCCCGGGCGACCGGGTTGATGTCGTAGGCCTTGACGGCCGAGGCGGAACCGGCAGACGACTCGTCTCCGCCGCTCGGGCCGCCCCCGCTCCCGCCCTGGCTGCCACAGCCGGCCAGGGCCAACGAGCCGGCCACGCTCAGAGCGGCGACGAACGCGCCCACGCGCCGGATTGATATCACGGTTCCTCCTGGTTATACGACTTTTAGTTTCTCGGCGAAGTGACACGCGACGCCGTGGTCCTCCTCGAGCCAGCGGACCTGGGGCTCCTCGTTCACGCACCGCGCCTGGCCGGTCTCGTCGAGGGTCTTGAACTTGGGACAGCGGGTGTGGAAGCGGCAGCCGGAGGGAGGGCTGGCCGGGCTGGGCAGGTCGCCTTCGAGCAGGATGCGCCTCCTGGAGCGTTCCCTGTCGGGATCGGGCAGTGGGATCGCCGACAGCAGCGCCTGGGTGTAGGGGTGCATCGGGGTTTCGTAGACCAGATCGACCTGCCCGATCTCAGCGATCTTGCCGAGATACATGACCGCGACCCGGTCGGCGATGTGCCGGACCACGGCCAGATCGTGCGCCACGAACAGATAGGACAGGCCCAGCCGGTTCTTCAGGCCCTCCAGCAGGTTGATCACACCTGCCTGGATGGACACGTCGAGCGCCGAGACCGGCTCGTCCAGCACGAGCAGCCGGGGTTCGAGCGCGAGCGCCCGGGCGATGCCGATGCGCTGGCGCTGCCCGCCGGAGAAGTCCTGCGGGTAGCGGGCGGCGTGGCCGGGGTCGAGGCCGACGAGATGGAGCAGTTCGCGGACCCTCGGGCCCGGATCCCTGGTCCCGTGCGTGCGCAGCGGCTCGGCGACGATGTCGTAAACGGTCATCCTCGGGTCCAGCGACGCCAGCGGGTCCTGGAAGACGACCTGCATGTCCCGCCGGATCGCCATCCGTTCGCGGGCGCCCAGCCTCGCCGTGTCGCGCCCCAGCACCGTTATCGTGCCGCTCTGCGGCCTGGCCAGCTCCAGGATCTCCATCAGCGTGGTCGTCTTGCCGCAGCCCGACTCGCCGACCAGGCCGAATGTCTCCATCCGGCGGATGTCGAAGCTGATGCCGTCCACCGCGTGGACCGTGCCGATCCGCCGCTTGAAGATCGTCCCTTTCATCTGGGGGTAGTGCCTGATCAGGTCCTTGACCTCCAGCACCACGTCACGCTCGTCGCGCGGCGGCCGTACCGGCGGCGGCTCGGCCCCGCGCGCGTCCGGGCCACCGGTCCCCGCCCGGTAGATCTGCGTGGGCGACCAGCCCTCCGCCTCGATCTCGGCCGAGCGGATGCAGGCGACCAGATGGCCGGGGGAACCCACCGGTTCCAGCGGCGGCTCCGCCTCGGTGCAGGCCGGGACCGCTATCGGGCAGCGCGGCTCGAACGGGCAGCCGGGTGGCAGCGCCGCCGGCGACGGCGGATTGCCCTCGATCGGCACCAGCGGCTGCCCGGCGCCCCGGTCCAAGCGTGGGACCGAGGCGAGCAGACCCATGGTGTACGGCATGCGCGTGCGGTAATAGACCTCGTCCACCGACCCGATCTCGACGGGTCGTCCGGCGTACATGACCAGGACACGGTCGACGGACCCGGCCACCACCCCCAGGTCGTGGGTGATCATGACGATCGCCGCGCCGGTCTCGTTCTGTGCCCTCTTCAGCACGTCCAGCACCTGGGCTTGGATGGTGACGTCGAGCGCGGTGGTCGGCTCGTCACAGATGATCACATCGGGATCGTTGGCGATCGCCATCGCGATCATCACCCGCTGGCGCATACCGCCGGAGAACTCATGCGGGAACGCCTTGGCCCGCTGGGCGGCGCTGGGGATGCCGACCAGGTCGAGCAGCTCGACGGCCCGCTCCGCGGCCTGCCCCCTGGTGACCTTCTGATGGATCCGCACGGCCTCGGCGATCTGGTCACCCACCCGGTAGACCGGGGTGAGCGCGGAGAGCGGGTCCTGGAAGATCATCGAGATCGTCTTGCCCCGGAACGCGGCGAGAGTCTTCTCGGACGCCCCGAGGATCTCCCTGCCCTGCAGCCGCACCGAGCCGGTGGCGTGGGCGTGCGGCGGGAGCAGGCCCATCACGGCCAGCGACGTCACCGACTTGCCGGACCCCGACTCGCCGACGACACCGAGCACCTCGCCCGGACGGACCGTGTATCCCACTCCGCGGACGGCGCGCACCGCGTCGGGACCGGAGCCGAAGGTCACGTTGAGGTCGGTCACCTCGAGAACCGGGTCGGTCAGGTCCACCCTGCCGGGCCGGGCTCCTGTGCCCGCCCGGCGCTCGTCACACTCTCTCATCGTCCACCTCTCTTCGCGGTGGGGTCGAAGGCGTCACGCAGGGAGTCGCCGACCAGGTTGACCGCGAACACGGTGACGATCAGCAGTCCGGCGCAGAACCAGAAGGTCCACGGGGCGTAGACGGCCGTCTTGGCACCGTCGGCGATGAGGCTGCCCAGTGAGACGTCGGGCGGTTGGATGCCGAAGCCGAAGTAGGACAGGGAGGTCTCGGTGAGGATCGCGGCACTGACGTTCAGCGTGGCGTCCACGGCCAGCAGCGAGGACATGTTCGGGATGACGTGCCGGAAGATGATCGTCGCCGGGGGGACACCCATGAACCTGGCCGCCTGGATGAACTCCCGCTCCTTCAGCGAGATGGTCATGCTCCGGACGATCTTCGAGGTGACCATCCAGAGGAAGAGCGCCAGCACGAACACGAACAGCACCCACTGGCCCTCGGCGAAGAGCGGCGACATGATCGCCAGGATCAGGAAGGCCGGGAGCACCAGCATCAGGTCGGTGACCCAGGTCAGCGTCCTGTCGGCCCAGCCCATGAAATATCCGGCGAAGGCGCCGACCACGGCTGCCAGCGTGGTGCCGACCACCGCCGCGAGCAGCCCCACGACCAGCGACTTCTGCATGCCGCGCAACGTGACCGCGTACACGTCGGCACCGGTCTGCAGGGTGCCCCACCAGTGCTTGGCGGATGGTGGCTGCAGGAACGCCATGAAGTCCTTGTCGGTGTAGCTCCACCTGCCGAGGTAGGGGCCGACGAACGCCAGCAGGAACATCAGAGCCAGCAGCGCGGCCCCGATCCTGCCCTGGACAGAACGGAGAAAGCGGCCGACGACCACCCGCAGCCGTGACGGCGCCCTGATCCTGCCGACGGCCGTCCCCTGCTCGGCGAGCTCCTCGTCCGCGATGGTCATCTTCTCGCTCACCCCACCCGCACCCGGGGATCGAGGACGGCGTGGAGCACGTCGGAGACCAGGGAGGCGACCAGCACCGCGAAGGCCGCGAAACAGCTGATCGCGGCCACGGTGTTGACGTCGTTGGTGGAGATGGAGTTGACGAGTTGCTCCCCCATACCGTGCCAGCCGAAGATCTTCTCGGTGAAGGTCGTACCGACCAGCAGCGAACCGAAGGTGAAGGCGAAGTAGGTGACCGCCGGGATCAGCGCCGTGCGCAGCGCGTGCCTGATCAGCGCGGTACGGCGGCGCAGCCCCTTGGCCATGGCCGTGCGGATGAAGTCGGCCCCGAGCACGTCGAGCATCATGTTGCGCTGGTAGCGGCTGTAGACGGCGATCAGCCCCAGCGAGAGCGAGAGCGTGGGCAGGACCAGATGCCGGCCCCGGTCCGCCAGCTGGGCGAGGAAGCCCCCCTGCAGCCCGGGAGAGGCCTCACCACTGACCAGGAACACCTGGGCGTCGACCAGTCCGTTGAACCACACTCCGGCGATGATGAGGATGTTGGCCAGCACGACCGTGGGGACCGCGAGGACGACGAAGGAGACACCGGTCGCCAGCCGGTCGAACACGCCGTACTGCTTGACCGCCGCGCAGGCACCGACCAGCACGCCGGCGACACTGCCCAGGACCAGTCCGATGGTGATCAGGCGCAGGGTGACACCGGCCCGCCGCGCGAGGTCGTCCCTGACCGAGTCGCCGGTCACCGTCTTGCCGAAGTCGCCGTGGGCGACGCCGCCCGCCCAGGTCAGATAGCGCTCGAACAGCGGGGTCCTGTCGTTCAGGTTCAGCTCGGTGAGACGCGCGTCGATGACCGCCGGGGGGATCGGCGGGTTGCGGCCCTCATAGTTCGACCGGGGATCGAGCGCGCCGGCCGCCAGCATGTAGGCCAGGCTTGTGGCGACGACGATCAGCACAAGGTAGTTGAGCAGCCTGCGAAGAAGGAATCCCGCCATCGTCTCCCCTCCGAGGTCCCTGCTGTCGGTGGCCATCCTGCTACATCTTGCGCCCGAACAACTACAGAGAGTCCTCAATCAGGGGTGCGATCTCGGTCAAGGGCTGTGTCCGCCGCCCTCACCGCGGAGGTCCACCGGGCGGCACACGGGTCACCCGTGACGGGGCGGGCACGCTCAGGTCGTCGCCCGGCGGACCCGTCCGCGCACCGCGCGGGTCATCGACCGGCGAGCTCGTCCACGGCGGCGCGCAGGTCGGCGCTGGTGATCGTGGTCAGGTCGGCGGCACTGGCGGTGCCGTCTCCCAGCGCGGCCAGGCGCACGTCACGGCGCATCGCGGCACGCTCGAACAGCGAGCGAGCGAACCGGCCGTTTCCGAGGCCGTCGATCAGTCCCTCGTCACAGACCCAGGTGAAGACCTCGGTCAGGTCCCGGTGGGCGGCCTCGTCGAAGCGGTCCCCCGCCCGCTCTGCCAGCAGCCCGGCGATCTCGGCCAGCTCGCCCGGCGTGTAGGACGGGAACAGCACGCGCTGGCTGAACCTGCTGGCCAGGCCGGGATTCGTCGCGAGGAACCCGTCCATCTCCCTCTCGTATCCGGCCAGGACGACCACCAGCCGGTCGCGGTCGTCCTCGGCCCGCTTGAGCAGCGTCTGCACGGCCTCGGCCCCGAAGGCGTCGCCCCCGGCGTAGCCCGAGTTGACCAGGCTGTAGGCCTCGTCGACGAACAGCACCCCGCCCAGCGCCCGGTCCACCAGCTCGTTCGTCTTGATCGCGGTGGCCCCGAGATGCTGGCCGACCAGGTCGGCCCGCTGGGCCTCCACCACGTCGGCCTGGGCGAGCAGCCCCAGCGCGGCGAAGATGCGGCCGAGGATGCGGGCCACGGTGGTCTTGCCGGTGCCAGGCGGCCCGGCGAAGACGAAGTGCCGCATCTGAGGCGGGGTCGGCAGGCCCCGCTCCTGGCGCATCCTGGCCACCCTGAGCTGCGCGGTGATCGCGTGGACCTGTCTCTTGACCGGCTCCAGGCCGGCCATCCGGTCGAGGTCGGCGAGCGCCTCCTCCAACGTGGGCGTGGCCTGGTAGGCGTGGAAGCGGACGGTGAGCTCGCCGAAGGCCTTGACGACGTCCTGCGCGGAGGTGGTCACCAGGTCCTCGGTGGTGGGTGAGCCGCCCGCGCCCACCACCCGCACATCCCGGGCCTGGGCCGCGGCCTCCACAAGGCTGCGTACGAACCGGGCGTTGCCCAGCTCGTCCACGATGGCGCGCCGGTGCACATCCTCGAACCGCGCGAGCAGCGCGGGTCCGGCGTCCCCGGCCATCCGGTCACCGCGCCGTCGCTGCAGCAGCTCGGTGATCTGGAGCAGCTCCTCCGGCGCGTAGCTGGGGAAACGGACCCGGCTGGCGAACCGGCTGGACAGGCCGGGATTGGAGGACAGGAAGGCGGACATCTCCTTCTCGTATCCCGCCAGGATGATGATCAGGCGGTTGCGGTCGTCCTCGGCCCGCTTGAGCAGCGTCTGCACGGCCTCGGACCCGAACCGGTCGGGCTGGCCGTCGCCGGAGTTGATCAGGCTGTAGGCCTCGTCGATGAACAGCACCCCGCCGAGCGCCCGGTCGATCAGCTCGTTCGTCTTGATCGCGGTGGCCCCGAGATACTCCCCCACGAGGTCGGCACGCTGGGCCTCCACCACGTACGGCGTCTCCAGCAGGCCGAACGCGTAGAAGATCTTCGCGACGGTCCTGGCCACGCTGGTCTTGCCGGTGCCCGGAGGGCCGACGAACACGAAGTGCCGCATCGGCGGCTCTGTGGAGTATCCGGCCTCCTTACGGAGCCGCGAGGCCTCGATCGAGGCGGCGATGGAACGCACCTGCTCCTTCACCGGAGCAAGGCCGATCATGCTGTCGAGCTCGCCGAGGGCCTCCTCCACCGAGATCGGGGGCGGCCCGGCCCGCTCGCCGGTCGCGGCGACCGGCTGCCCGCCCTCGCGGACCCGCAGCCGGGCCGGCTGTCCCTCTCCCGCCAGCGCGGCCCTGACCTGGCGGGCCTGGACGAACCGGTAGACCAGCACCGCGGCGGCCACTCCGTACGCGGCCCACAGGACGCCGCCGGGCCACAGCGAGGCGAGCACGAGAGCCACCAGGGCGGCCGGAGCCAGCGCCATGAGCGTGGTCAGCCATGGAGGGACCCAGCGGATGAGGTGGGCGATCCCGGCCACCGGGAGGGCGAGGAACATCAGCCCCGCCGGAGGGACGGGCTGTGCGCCGTACAGGCTCTGGAAGATCAGCAGGAGCAGCGGCCAGGCCGCCACCACCACCAGGGTCGCGGCGGCGCGGGGGAAGCGGAGCGTCAGGGCCATGAAGGCGAGCAGCGTGAGCGCGCCGAAGAACGCGGTGAACGGCGACCAGCCCATGCCCAGCGCCAGACCGACCGCGCCGATCAGCAGCACGACATGGATCAGCCTGCGCAGGAACGCTGAGAGCTGGAAATAACGCAGCCTGACGTGTTCGAACGCATCCCGTGCCGCCGCGCGCCCCGCCGGCCGGGCCCTGTCGGGCTCCCGCATCACGCCTCCCCGGTCCGACCCCGGTTATACCGCACCGGGAAGACGTTTGCGCGTGCCTGGGCGACGCGCCACGCCGCCGTACGACACGATCAGATAAACGGATGAGACCGGATGAACCCTACGATCCGAGCATCACATTCCGGCGACGTGTCCCATCACGGGAAACGCTCCGCTCCCACCGGGGCACTCGGCACGGCGTTCCGACCGGCCGGAGCGGGCTCGCCCGTCACCGCCGGCCACTGCGGCGCCGGGTATCGGGCAGGGGAATGTCACCGGCTGGAAAGAGGGAGCACGGACCTCTCAGCCGGGGCGCGGGCGGCCCTGGTGGCGGCCGGGATACTCGCCGACCATGACGTGCTTGGGGGTGACCCGGAGCACGGCGGCCTCGGTGTCGCCGACGGCGATGCCCCGCACCTCGGCCCAGAACCGGCGGTCCAGCGGATCCGCGACGAACACCGCCACTCTGGGGTCGCGCTCGGCGGCCTCCCACGCGTCGTTGCCGGCGATCAGGCGGAGTTCGCCGTCCGGACCGACCGAGCTGACCGAGCCGACGGCCAGCGCTCGCGGCCCGGTGGGGTCGGCGTAGGCGAGCACCACCTCGCGGGCGTGGGTGAAGGCCTGCCTCACCTCCCCGCTGAGCCCCACCGGGGGCCTGATGTCACCGGGCAGACGGCAACCACCGCTCTCACCCATGATCAGGGATGCCCGCCACGGCCCCGGCACCCCTCGCCACCACGCCCACGCCGACCTCGCGGCGAAGACCGCCACCAGCACGGCCAGCATCCCGATCCCGGTCAGCAGGGACCAGTCGCCCATCACTCCGGGAAATCCCAGCGCAGGTAAGGCCGCCGCCACGCCGAGTGCCAGGGAGGCGGCTACCAGCAAGGCCAGTGCCACCTTGAGCCAGCGGTCCATGGCGAGCACCTGGTGCAGGCAGGGGGCAAGCCCGCCGCGGGCGCGCACCCAGCCGAGCGCGAGCGGGACGGCAGGCGCGGCGAAGGCCCACCCCGGCTCGTCCAGGATGACGGTCACCCCCGCGATCAGGGCCAGTGCCGACCATGCCCGGCCCGCCACCAGCCAGAGGGTCACGTCGATGTCCCGGCGGGCCGTACGGTCCTTGTGGACCGCGGTGAACTCGGCCAGCGCCCTGACCGGCCGTCCCCGCCATGCCTCGACCAGCACGCGTAGGACGATCACGACCGCGCCGTTGAAGATGACCAGCGCGGCGAGGGCCGTCCATACGCCGCCCACCGGTTCCGGCGCCGGGCCGAAGGTGGGCAGAGGAGCCGCCCGGGGCAGGGTGGCGACCGCCGCGACGTAGGCGGCGACGGCGATCAGGGCGATCGAGACGGACATGCCGAGCCACGGATCACGGGAGAGCATGCCGGGAACGTAGGACCAGAGCCTGACCCGGTGGGCCTGCCGGAGGGTGATCACCATGACGGCGGCCATCATCGCCCCGCCGCCGATCCTGGCCTCGGCGGCCGTGCCGGCCCCGAGGGCCACGGCGACGACCGCGATGAGCGACACGGCCAGAAGGACACGGACCTGACGGGACCACACCTCCATGGCCCGCCTGGCCCTGCCGGTCTCGTGAGGGTCGACCGGCCAGGCGGGGTCGTGGTGGCCGCGGGGACGTTCCCATCGCAGGAAGGTCAGGCCGAGGTTGATCCTGGCGCCCGGATGGTCGTCCGGATGGCGCAGCGCATTGCGGTAGGCGGCCTCGGCACGGCGGTACTCGCCGCGCAGCAGTGCGAGATCACCGATGAGGACGTGCGGATCGGGCTCCTCGGGCGCGTAGCGGACGGCCCTGGTCGCCTGGGCCCATGACTCCCGCCAACGCCCCGGCACCCGGCGGAGAGCCGCGCCGAGGCGGAGCCGCGCGGCCCAGGAACCAGGGGCCAGCCGTACGGCCTCCTCGGCGGCGGCCACGGCCTCCGCGTCGCGGCCGAGCCGTTCGAAGGCGAGGCTGGCGAGGCGGTATCCCCAGTCGGTCCCGGATCCGGCCTGTGGATCACGGTCCACCGCCTGGCGGGCGGCTTCCAACGCGCTCTCCGGCCGGCCGCGGCCCAGCCAGGCGGCGGCCACAGCACACCATTCGCGGGGATTATCGGGGTCCAGCGGGGACGGGACCTGAGCGGAGTCCTGCCCGCCGGGACCACTCACCACGATGACTCATGGACCTTGCGCTGACTCCCCACGACCGCAATGGTCCGTGCGAGATCGCTGTTTGCCTAGATGGCGGATATATGCCTGTATCTCTCTAGAGAGGTCGCCCCTGAGGCATGCCGCGAGCATCCGTGCTGGTGAATCATCCGATGCCGTCTCGCGCAGTGCCCCACTTCGCCTAAGCTGCGACACATGTCCGTCCAGGCTGGTAACTCCTGAGCCGCCCATGACCACTATGGGGATCGTGGGCGGCGCGACGCGCGGCGGAAGCGATCCGCAGACGCGTGGGGCCGGCCGCTGGTCGGTTCTGATGCTCCTGTGCTTCAGCCTGCTGCTGATCGCGGTGGACGCCACCGTGCTGCACATCGCGGTCCCCGCGCTGACCGCCGCGCTCGAACCGAGTTCGGTCGAACTGCTGTGGATCATCGACACCTACTCCCTCGTGGTGGCGCCGCTGCTCCTGACCTTCGGCACGCTCGGCGACCGTTACGGACGGAAACGCCTGGTGCTCGCCGGGTACCTGGTGTTCGGTGCCGCCTCCGCGGCGGCCGCGTTCGCCCCGACCCCGCTCGCCCTGATCACCGCCCGGGCGCTCCTCGGTGTCGGCGGTGCGATGATCATGCCTGCCACGCTCTCCATCATCCGGCAGGTCTTCACCGACCGGCGGGAGCGCGCGATCGCGCTGGGCGTGTGGAGCGCGGTCGCGGCGGCCGGAGCCGCCGTCGGGCCACTCATCGGCGGCCTGCTCGTGGAGCACTTCTGGTGGGGCGCCGTCTTTCTGATCAATGTGCCGATCCTGCTGGTGCTGCTGCCCACCGCGGTCAAGATTCTGCCCGAGTCGCGCCCGCGCATCTCGCAGCCCTGGGACGCGCCCAGCGCGCTGCTGTCCGTGCTCGGCATCCTCACCCTGGCCTTCGGCCTGAAAGAGGCGGGATCCGGCCACCCGGGCGGGGTGGTGGCGTTCCTGTGCGGGGCCGGGCTGCTGGTCTGGTTCGTGCGCAGGCAGCGGCGGCTGCCCTTCCCCCTACTCGACCTCGGCCTGTTCGGGCAGCGGGCGTTCTCCGTCGGGGTGGCCGCGGTGATGTTGACGGTCTTCGCGCTGGTCGGGCTGGAGCTGATGCTCGCCCAGTACATGCAGCTCGTGCTGGGCGACAGCCCGCTCGCGGCCGCGGTCCGCATGCTGCCACTGATGATCGCCTCCGTCGCGGGCGGGCTCGCCGGGGCACGGCTGCTGGGCTGGGTCGGGCTGCGTGCCACCATGAGCGGCGGGCTCGCGCTGACCACCCTGTCCCTGCTTCCCCCCTTGGGCTGGGGCACCGAGCCGCATCCCCTGGTGCTCGCGCTCTGCTTCGTCGGCATCGGCTTCGGCATCCAGGTCACCCTGCTGGCGGCCTCCGACACGATCATGTCCTCTGCCCCGGAGTCGCGGGCGGGTTGCGCCGCCGCGATCGAGGAGACCGCCTATGAGCTCGGGGCCGGGCTCGGAGTAGCGGTCCTCGGCACGGTCACCACCGTCGTCTACGCGCCCTCGCTGAGCTCCGTGCCCGGCGTGTCCCCGGATCTGATGGACGTGGCCCGCCAGTCGCTCGCCGCCGCCGCACACGCGGCACAGGAGCTCGGAGGCGCCACCGGGACGGCGCTGCTCGGAGCCGCCCGCGTCGCGTTCGTCTCCGGTCTCCACTCCACGATCATCGTGAGCGTGCTCCTGCTGAGCGCGACGACCATGGCGGTGGCACTCCTGATCCCCCGCCGGTTGGCCGATCGGAACGACACCGGCTGACGGGTTTGGGCGGCCTCTACTCGGTCAGCTATGGGCAAGAACGGGGAATCTGACCAGAATGAGGAACCGTGCGACAGACCCTTAACGATCTTGCCGCCCTTGCCGCCAGGCTCGGGGTGGGTGGAATCTTCTTCGCCAACGGCTGGCACAAACTGGAAGCGGGACTGACCGCCACCGGTGACCAGTTCGCGACCTTGGGCGCCCCGGCCCCTGGAGCCTGGGCCGCCACCACGATGCTGATGGAACTCATCGGCGGAGCCCTGCTCGTGGCGGGACTCGCCGTACCGGCCTGCGGGCTGCTGCTGTTCGCCGAGGCCGTCGCCGTGTCCGTCGTGGCCAGCGGTGAGCAGGGCCTCCCACTGACCGGTGGCGACGTCAACCTGATCGTGGCGCTGGGCGCGGCCTCCATCCTCCTGGCGGTCGGCGGTGCGGGCCGCCTGTCGGTCGATCACATGGTGGTGATCAAGCGGCGTGAGGCCGAGGCCGCCGAGGACTTCGCCGCCGAGACCGAGGCCGACGACGTCATCGCCGCGCTGCGCGAGCCCGAGGTCGTCGATCCCGTCCAGAAGCGACCGGTCCAGGCCGAGAAGCCGGCCCGACGGGGAAGCACGGCACAAGCCCCCGGAACGGACGAGACTCCTCCGGCCGGGAAACCGGCCACGGACAGTCGCGCGGAGAGCTCTGAGACCGGAAAAGACACCGCGGAGTTCCCTGCCGTCCAGCCCCGGGCCCGCCGCCGGAGTGCGGCGAGCGGGTCTGGAGCCACTTCACGGCCGGGGAAGGACGCCGACGCCCTGGTGGCCGGGCGGAAAGAGGAAACGGCCGAAAACTGAACAGGCGGGCTGCGGGAGGCCGCGAGATTGTCAATCGAGGTGGTCACGGACGATCTGGGCCGGCTCGCGACACGAGCCGGCCGACCTGTGATCGGCGTGGCGTGCCCGGCCGACGTGCGCGCTCTGGCCGATGAGCACGGAGGGCTCATCGGACGACGCGTAGCCAGATGTTCGTCGCTCGCGGCGCGTGAGTCAGGCTGATGCGTTCGAGTTTGACATCGGTGCCGCCCGGGCGGTCGAACAGCCGGACGCCGTCGCCGAGCAAGACGGGCGCGACGCACACGAGGATCTCGTCGAGCACCCCCGCGTCGACGCACTGCCGGGCGGTGTCGGCGCCGAGGACGTTGACGTACTTGTCCCCTGCGGCGGCCTTGGCCGCGGCAACGCCGCTGTCGAGGTCACCGACGAAGGTGACCCCCGGCACCGGGGTGGCCGGGGCGTGGTGGGTGAGCACGAACTGCGGTCCGCTCCACCCCCCGCCGAACGGCTTGCCTTCCTTGGCCGTGCCCTTGTGCGGATCGTCGCCGCGGAAGGTCCGGTTGCCGACGAGAAGCGCGCCGATCTTGCCGATCACCTCGTCCACCGTCGGATTGGGCCCGAGGTGCTCGGTCAACCAGGACATGTCCCCACCTGTGCCCGCGATGAAGCCGTCCAGCGACATGGTGACCGAATACAGGACCTTACCCATGATCTACCTCCGTCGAGATCGATGTGATTGACCCCTGTTGAGACGGTGGACCGCGCGAAAACTCATCGGTGCGTCACCGGCAACGTCGCGGGCAGGGCGAATGCCGGGAACAGAGCGGGGTCGTGAAAGGCGGTGATCTCCACGATGTGGCCGTCCTCGATCCGCAGCACGGCGATCGCGAAGGCGCGGTAGACGGAGTCGTCGAGGCCTCGGACGTAGGAGGCCACCGACGGCTGCCGGTTGGCCCGGGCGGGCACCATCCGAAACCGGCCGACATAGTCCGGTGAACCGGCGTCCCAGCTCGCCGCGAGCGAGGCCACGACCGCGTCGCGCCCCTGGAACCACATCGGGTAGGGCGGCATCGTCGCCCGGACCTCCTGGGCCAGCAGGTCGGCTACCGCGGCGAGGTCGGCGCGTTCCACCGCATCCATGTATCGCCGCAGCACGACCCGCTCCTGCTCGGTGGGTTCCGCCGACGGCGCCCATTCCAGACGACGCTCGGGCAGGTGTTCCCTCAGCGTTGCCCGGGCGCGCTGCAACGCGCTGTTCACCGATGCCACGCTGCCCTCCAGCAGCGCCGCGGTCTGCTTGGCCGGCCAGCCGAGCACGTCACGCAGGATCAGCACCGCCCGCTGCCGGGGCGGCAGACACTGGATCGCGGCCAGGAACGCCAGCTCGATCGTCTCTCTGGCGACCACCGCGGCGTCCGGCTCGGCTTCGCTCGGCCCGACCGGCTCCCACAGCCGATCCGGGAACGGCTGCAGCCATGTGGCGTCGGTACGGGGCGACATCCCGACGCTCGGATCCGACGGTGCGGCCAGGTGGTGCGGGAGTAGCCGGCGCGCCCGGCCGTCGAGGGCGTCAAGGCACGCGTTCGTCGCGATCCGGTACAGCCAGGCCCGCAACGTCGAGCGCCCCTCAAACCCACCGAGGTTCTTCCAGGCGCGCAGGAACGTCTCCTGCACCAGATCCTCCGACTCGTCGAACGAGCCCAGCATCCGGTAGCAGTGCACCCGTAACTCCCCCCGATACCGCTCGACCAACGCCGCGAACGCGGACTCGTCACCCGCCCGCGCAGCGGCCACGACCACCTCGTCGTCACCCGCGCTCAACAACCGCCCTCCGCTCCTGTCTCGACCACCGGTCGGCCTCTTGACGAGAACGCTACGACAGATCGTGAGGTCCGCGGGCGGCGGTATAGCCGGCCCGGCCCGAGACGAGGCAGCAACACGATCAGATTGCGAAATATGACTGCCGCATTAGGGACTGATAAATAACCAGCAAGAGAACAGATATGACAACTTTCTAACACTAACGACATTCTTCGGGCAGGTTGAATTCCCACACGCGCCCATCTGACCTTAGGGAGTTTCACTCCGACGCCCCGCCACCCACACGGGTGTCGCCTGTTGATGATCTTGAACTTCTGTTAACCATCACATTCTGGTCACTCACTCGCTTCTGGGTACGGAATTCACTGGTGAGGACATTCGACGGAGAGAGACTCGCTCAACGGGCATCATAGTCACATATGGGCGCTATCAGGAGTTGAGCGGTGATTTCTATAATCACGATACTAATTCGGCTCACCGGTCATTCACCGGCCAGATTTCGATCGAAACGTGAAGAATTGAGACAAGAGTGGTACAGCAATCAAAAGTCCTCCTGGGTAGCCGACTGCTTGCTGTCGCAGTCGCGATGGCAGCCGCCCAAGCCGGCGCCCTGGCCGGCGCGACATCCGCACTGGCCCAGCCAGCCGACACCGTAACGACGGTTTACGCCTGCGTGAAGGCCTACGGGCCCTCCCAGGGAAGGCCCCGCATTCTCGGCACCGGGGTCGCTGTCTGCTATATCGATGAAACGCTGATCTTGTGGAACATCGAAGGCCCCGAGGGCCAAACCGGTCCGCGAGGGCTTCAGGGGTCCATCGGCCCGCAGGGCCCCAAGGGTGACACCGGACCTCAGGGCCCGCAAGGGTGACACCGGACCTCAGGGCCCCAAGGGTGACACCGGCCCGCAGGGATCCCGAGGTGATACCGGACCCCAAGGACCGCCGGGACGCCAGGGTCTGCAGGGCGCCGAAGGCCCGCTCGGCCACACCGGCCCGCAGGGGTCCCGAGGTGATACCGGACCCCAAGGACCGCCGGGAGCCCAGGGGCTGCAGGGCGCCGAAGGCCCGCGCGGCACCAAGGGCGACACCGGCGATACCGGACCCCAGGGACCGCAGGGCGCCGCCGGGCCCCAAGGGCCCAAGGGCGACACCGGCGACACCGGCCCGCAAGGCCCGCAAGGTGACACTGGACCGCAGGGCCCCCGGGGGACGGCAGGCGTCGTCGTGGCTCCTCAGGATGTCAATGAGACCATCACCATCGGCGGTGCCGCCACCGAGACAGCCAGCGCCATATGCCCGATCAACACCACGTTGATCAATGGCGGATACGAGAACCCGGACAGTTTGCTCATCACCGCCAACCTTGCCAACCTGCCCGGCAACTCCTGGGCTGTGACAGCAAAGAACCTCGGCCCTCTGCCTTCACAGATCACCTCTCACGCCACCTGCTGGCCGCTGAGCTGATCTGAGTTTCAAACCGTCCGTGGCCCGGTGCGATCATCCGCGCCGGGCCCACGGCGCGTGCTCCATAAACGGCCTGGCTCCTTCCCATCCGGAGACGCTTTCTGACAGGCGAGTGACGATCTAAGCGGGTGTCGTCTCCCGCGCACCCTGCTAGGCGGGGATCCCGGTCCGGTCGACGATCGCGTTTACGCCCTCCGCTCGAGCGCAGTGGGCACAGCAGAACCAGCGCCGATCAGTCTGAACGCCGTGCCCGACGATACGGACTCCGCAGTGCTCGCATATCGGCGCCATCTGCTGGATCGCACATTCGAAGCTGTCGAAGATGTGCACGGCTCCTTGAGTGTGCACCTCGAAGCTCATGTCGTAGTCGTTGCCACAAACTTCACATTGCGCCACGTTTCCCCCAAATTTTACGGCGACCTGAGGTGGATCCGCCTAGATCGGATCTGCCTTCCTCCTGACCCTCACGGGATCGGGATTCCCTGTGCCTCCGACACCCCGCCTTGCGGAACTCGCACGGCGGTGCGGGGCGGTTGACGCTTCACCGTCCCTCTGATCGCTGAAGCTTTCCACGCCCAGAGACGGCAGGTCCTGCCATCTTGACGTTTTTCACCACGTTCACATCAGCATGCCCGCAATAAGCAGATGAGATGCAGGCGAAAGCCACCCGGCTCACGGGACCTCTCACCGACCACCATTACGCCGAAGACGTCCGAGAGGTGGACTCCGGCCAGCACGGAGAACGCCCTCGCCGCGGACGGTTTCCGTGGTGAGCTGGGGAGTTCGGCACGCTGTCGCCCGCCGTACGGCCGACTCACCCTTGTGGACCACTCCCTGACCGCCCACGCCCAGCCGCCCTGCCAGCCAGTGGTGGCCCAGGCACTGGGCGGATCCCCGTCGACCAGTCCGGGGCTCATCCCGGTCTCCGTCCACCGGCTCATTGAACGTGCCGGTGGACAACATGGTTCGCCCGATGTCACAGACTCGGAAGATGTCTCGTCCTCCTTTTGTGAACGGCGATGAAGAACTCGCGGCCGAGTTCGGGGCCATCAGGCCACGGCTGGTGGGCGTGGCCTACGGCCTGCTCGGCAGCCTCGACGAGGCCGAGGACGTGGTTCAGGACGCCTGGCTCCGGCTGGGCCGGGCGGATCGCGAGCAGATCCAGGACATCACCGGCTGGCTGGTGGTGACAGTGTCCAGGCTCGCGCTGGATGTGCTGCGCTCGGCGCGTGTGCGCCGGGAGGAGTACGTCGGGCCGTGGCTGCCCGAACCGGTGGTGACCGGAGCCGATCCGGCGGACAGGGTGACGCTGGCCGAGTCGATGAGCATGGCGATGCTGGTGGTGCTGGAGTCGCTCAGCCCGGCCGAGCGCACCGCGTTCGTGCTGCACGACGTGTTCGGGCTTCCGTTCGAGGAGGTGGCCCAGGCGGTCGGGCGCTCCCCTGCGGCCTGCCGCCAGCTCGCCGCCCGTGCCCGTAGGCACGTCGCGAGCCGGGCGCCCCGCTTCGAGGTGGACGCGACCGAGCATCGCAGGGTGGTCGAGGCGTTCGCCCGTGCCAGCACGGGTGATGACATCGACGCCCTGGTGGCGCTGCTCGACCCGGACGTGGTGCTCCGCAGTGACGGCGGCGGCGTGGTCAGCGCGGCCAGACGGCCGATCCACGGTGCCGAGAAGGTGGCCCGCTTCCTGATCAGGGTGGCCGGGCGGCTCAGCGTCCGCAGCCGGTTCGCTCCGGCCACGGTCAACGGCTGGCCGGGACTCCTGCGGTTCCGAAACGGCGAGCTGAGTGGCGTCTTCGGACTGACCGTGGCCGACGGCCGGGTCACGGAGATCTTCATCGTGATGAACCCGGAGAAACTAAGGAGTGTTCGATGAAGGCACGGATGAACGTCAGGGAATTCGCCCCCGAGGGCTACAAGGCCATGCTCGGCCTGGAGAAGTACCTGGCCACGTGCGGGCTGCCGCACGCCACGCTGGGGTTGGTGAAGCTGCGGGCCAGCCAGATCAACGGCTGCGGCTTCTGCGTGGACATGCACAGCCACGACGCCAAGAAGGCGGGCGAGAGCGACGAGCGGCTGTTCTCGGTGGCCGCCTGGCGGGAGGCCCCCTACTACACCGACGCCGAGCGGGCCGCACTGGCCCTGGCGGAGGAGGCCACCCGGCTCAGCGACCGCGGGGAGACGGTGCCTGACGACGTGTGGGACGAGGCCGCCCGGCACTACGCGCCGGAGGAACTGGCCGCATTGGTGATCGCGATCGCGGCGATCAACGCCTGGAACCGGATCTCCGTCACCACGCGTACGGTCGCGGGTTCCTTGCGTAACCAAACCGGTTGATCCACGCTGGGCCGCAGGGCTAGGTTGGCTCGTACGGGCATCCGCGCGAGCCGGCCGGCCGCGCGTGTCCGGCGACGTGGATCGTGGTGGACCTGAGGGACAGTGAGCACAAGAGAGGGCACGTACACGTATATGCGACGCATCAGGATCATCCGGCCGCAGCGCCGGCTCCGTCCCGCCCGCATGGCCGGCCTGGACCTGCGGACACCATCGGGCCGCCGCCTCCCCTACTGAGCGGATCTTTACAGCGGTTTTACGCGGCGATCTGTAGATATCTCGCATAACAGATTCGTCACGCCGGGGGGCTCAATGAGGAGATTCGCAGTCGTTCCGCCATACGTCGCGCGACTCAAGATCAGAGATATCCGTTCCGCGCCCCGCAGAAAGACCTCCGCGGATGCCAAGGTCGTCGACCTGCGCGCGTACACAGGGCGGAACATCCTACGGTTCCCGCTCACCAGCGGTCCCACCCCCGCCGCCTGACCCCGGCCCTCGAAAGACCTGCCCCGCGCGGGTCTTTCCCCATTTCCGAGCCTGATTGAATGTCGTTCCATGAGCGATCTATCCGCGACGGAACGGCCCCGGCACCGGCGCCTCCGAGAGAACGGCCGGACTGACAGGACCGCTCTGTACGAAGTGCTGCGCGCCGGGTTCGTCTGCCATCTCGGCGTGGTCGACGGTGGGGTGCCGATGGTGGTTCCCACGGTCTACGGCTTCGACGCCGACCACCTCTACGTCCACGGCTCGGTCGCCAGCCGGAGTCTGACCACGGAAGAGCCGTCCGACGACCCGGCCGCGGATGCCATCGGCTCCGGGAGTGTCGGACAAGGTCCCGGAACGGCTGGGGACACGGTCTGCGTGACGGTCACCCATCTGGACGGCCTGGTCCTGGCCCGGTCGGTCTTCGAGCACGGTGTCAACTACCGCTCCGCCATGGTGTACGGCGTGCCACGGAAACTTGAGGGCGAGGAGAAACTGGCCGCCCTGCGGATCCTCACCGAGCACGCCGCCCCGGGCCAGTGGGACTACGCCAGACGGCCCAGCCGTAAGGAACTCGCCGCGACGACCATTCTGGCGATCTCCCTGGCGGAGGCGTCGGTCAAGGTGAGCTCGGGTCCGCCCGGCGACGGGGACGGGCCGGACGCCGAGTTGGGCCTCTGGGCGGGTGTGCTGCCGCTGGCCACCACCTGGCTGGCCCCGGCCGCCGACCCCCTTCTGCCGGAGGGGATCGCGCCTCCGGATCACATCGACGGCCGTGCGGGGACCCGGCTGTCCTGACCTCCCGCCCGGCGTCCGGCCGTGAGAGCGAGCCCGGCGAGACCCGCCAGGGTGAGCCCGGTGAGGCCCGCGGCCAGGAGCAGGGCACGGGAGGCGCCGTCGGCCGTACCGTGCGCGATGACGCCCATCACCGCCACTCCGAGGATCGCGCCGACCTGACGTGACGCGTTGAGCAGACCGCCCGCCGCTCCCGCCATACCCGGCGGAGCCATCGCGACGACGTCAGAGCAGATCCGCAGGCTGGAAGGGTCTCTCGGCGTCACGCTCTTCGCGCGCACCCCACAGGGCATGCGGCTCACCGAGCCCGGGCGGATCCTGCTCGCCCAGGCCCACGGGCTGCTCGACCACGCCGAGATGGTACGGCTCGCCGCGACCGGGCAGCGGCGGAGGGTACGGGTGGGAACACTGGAGATGCTGGCGGCGACCCGGCTGCCCGGCATCACCCGGCGCCTGGCGGGGCGCCGGCCCGGCATCGACCTCGATGTCACCGTGCTCTCCCAGCAGCCCATGCTCAGCGGGATCGCCCAGGGCACCCTCGACGCCGGCCTGCTGCTCGACTCCGGCGTGCAGCTCGGAGCCCTCGGTTTCGCACCTCCGCCCGGCCTGGACTTCCTCGACGTCGGAGAGGTGCGATTGGCGCTGGTCACGTCCCCGAAGGGACACGCGGACACGCTGCTGACGACCGGTCCGGGCTGTGCGATCCGGATGGCCTGTGATCGGATGACCGGCCTCGGCACCGAACGCCGGGAGCTGCCCAGCGTCGTTACCGTCAGGGAATGGGTCAAGCAGGGGCTGGGCATCGCCCTGCTCCCCGACTTCGCGATCTCCGAAGACCTGGCGGCGGGCACCCTGGTGGAGCTCGAGTTCCCGGCCCCCGCTCTGGTCCTGCGCATGGTCTGGCTCGGCGGGCGCAACAGGTTTTCCCAGACTTGTTCATCGATAGAACGGAATATTATGTTCCATTGGCTATATTGGCATCATGGAGACAACCACCACAGCGCCCATGAGTGGTCGCAGAGCCCAGGCCGCCCGTAACGACCAGGTGATCCTCGACGCCGCCCGCGCGGTCTTCGTCGCCGACCCCGGCGCTCCCATCTCCGCGGTGGCGGAGCGGGCCGGAGTGGGCATCAGCGCGCTCTACCGTCGCTACGCCGGCAAGGAGGACCTGCTCCGCAGGCTGTGCTCGGACGGCCTGAAAACCTTCACCGCCGAGGCGGAGGCCGCCCTGGCCGAGGAGGGCGATCCGTGGAGCGCCTTCGCCGGCTTCATGCGCCGCGTCGTGGACGCCGATGTCCACTCCCTGACAATCAACCTGGCGGGCACCTTCACCCCCGACGAGCACCTCCACCGCGAAGCCGCCCGCGCGTCCGACCTCGCCACGCGGGTCTTCGACCGCGCCGTCCAGGCCGGAGCCCTCCGCCCCGGCCTGGACGCCACCGACATGTCGATGATCTTCGAGCAGCTCGCCGCCCTCCATCTCGGCGACGAGGAGCGCACCTCCCAGATCAGGCGGCGGTACCTGGCTCTGATGCTCGACGCCCTGCGCCTGACCACCGCCCCCTCCCCGCCAGGCCCGGCACCGAGCGCCGAGGAGATCAACAGACGCTGGATCGTCTGACCCGCCTTTTCCCGGGCCTTCCCGGACCGGCGGCCCGGCTTCTCTGCGTTGGCCGATCGGCGGGCAAATTAACCGGAAGGAGGGGGCGGCGGGCATCGAGGGGCCACCAGGCTGTGGATCATGTCCTCGTCTCCTCCACCGCCGCCTCCTTCGCAAGCGCGCGTTCAGGCTCTGGACGCGCTGCGCGGGCTCGCGCTCGGTGGCATTCTGGTCGTCAACATCACCCAACTCGCGTACATGTACCGCTACGACGCCACCGTCTCGGGCCTCATCGTCGACGTCGGCTTCCACCAGCGGTTCTTCCCGATCTTCTCGTTCCTGTTCGGGATCGGATCCGCGCTCTTCCTGGAGTCGGCGCAACGGCGGGCCAAGCGGCCGAGGTTGGTGCTGCTGCGCAGGCTCGTCATCCTGGCCGGGTTCGGCGTGCTGCACCACCTCGCGCAACCGGGCGAGGCGCTGCTGCCGTACGCCGTCTTCGGGATCCTGTTCCTGCTGCCGGCCTCCTACCTGCCGCGCGCGGCGGTGCTCGTGCTCGGCGTCGTCTGCTCGGCGGCCGCGCTGGCCGTGGCCGGGGGCGGAATTCTCCTGGTCCCCGGCCTTTTCCTGCTCGGAACGGCCGCTGCCCGGTCCGGCCTGGTGCGGGACATCGAGCAACGGCCGGGGATGCTCACCGGGCTGCTGGTGACCGGGCTGGTCACCGCCGCCCCCATGGCGCTCTGGTATCTCACGATGCCGCTCCAGGAACGCTTCTTCGGGTACGGCGGGCCGGTCGCGGCCGTCGCCGGGCTGTCCACGGCCATGGCCTACAGCGGCGGCTTCCTGCTGTCCCTGCGCACCCGGACCGGAGCGGCCGCCTGCCGTGCTCTGGCGCCGCTCGGCCGGATGGCCCTGACCAACTACGTGACGGCCACCGCGCTCGTGCTGCTGCTCATCGGACCGCTGGGAATGGTGGAGTCGGAGTCGTACGGCGTGGTCTTCGCCCTGGCCGCCGCGATCATCGCGGTACAGGCGGGGTTCAGCTCCTGGTGGCTGGGCCGCTTCCGGTATGGACCGCTGGAGTGGCTGTGGAGATGCGGCACCTGGTGGCAGGCCGTACCGCTGCGCGCGTCCGGTCCGGGAGAGCCCCCGGCGTCTGCCGGCCCGTCCGGGGAACCACCGTCCCCGCATCGCGTTCACACCGGCGCGCGGAAGGCCCTGCGGTAGGCGGAGGGCGAGGTGCGCATCGCCCTGATGAAATGGTGGCGGAAGGTCACCGGGCTGTCGAAACCGACCGAGAGCACGATCTCCTCGATGGGCACGGCCGTGGACTCCAGCGTCGTGAGACTGGCCGCGACCCGCTGAGAGATCACCCAGCGCAACGGGCTGGTCCCGGTCTGACGGCCGAAGTGCCTGATGAAGGTGCGCTGCGCCATGTGGGCGACCCTGGCCAGGTCGGCCACCGTGATCGGCTCGGCCAGGTGGTCCAGCGCCCAGGCCATCGCGGTGGCCACCGCGTCGTCATCCTCCACCGGGGTGACCGCCGCCTGGATGAACTGCGCCTGCCCTCCCTCCCTGTGCGGCGGGATGACCAGCCTGCGCGCGACCGAGTTGGCCACCGCCGGCCCGTGGTCCTTGCGGACCAGGTGGACCAGCAGATCCAGTCCGGCTGCGCTGCCCGCGCTGGTCAGCACGTCGTCACCGTCCACATAGAGCACGTCCGGATTGACCTTGACCTGTGGAAACCGGCGTTGCAGCAGTTCGGCGTACTTCCAGTGGGTGGTCGCCTCCCGGCCGTCCAGCAGTCCGGCCTCCGAAAGGCCATCGAGATGCCCCTCACCGCTGCACCCCTCTCCGCCGTCATGACGGTCCCCGCCGCAGGCATCGCCTGCGGCTGCTGACCCCCGATCAGGCGCCTCTCCGCAGCCGAGTGCACCGCAGAGCTACGCCGGCGATGCTGGCCTCGATGGACCCGGCGGCGCTCGCCCTCCCCCAGGCACGCCGTACCACGCTGACCACGCTGATCGCCGCCCTGGCGGCCGACGAGATCGACCTCGGCGTCGGAGGCGACTGGCATCGAGCCCGCGCGCAGCTCTCGGCGCTGCCGGGACTCGGGCCCTGGACCGTCGAGACCATCGCGATGCGCGCCCTCGGCGACCCCGACGCCTTCATCCTCACCGACCTCGGAATCCGCGCCGCCGCCCGCGAACTCGGCCTTCCCGTCACCCCTGCCGCGCTCACCCGCCGTGCCGCCGCCTGGCGGCCCTGGCGCGCCTACGCCGTTCAGCACCTCTGGGCCACCGGCGACCACCCCGTCAACCGGCTGCCCGACGCATAGAACCCTGGTACGCCCGGACACGTGACTCCCGGGGCAGATGCCTCCGGTGACGGCGGAGGACAGCGCGCCTTGACAAGATTCACGGCAAGGGCCTGTAATGACTTTCACGTCACGCGTCGTCGGCAGGGAGAACGACGGTGGCATGGAGGTTTCCGTGATTTCGCACGTCACAGACCACGCCTGACCGCATCGTGCCCGCGCCGTTTCGCGCCCGGTAGTGCTGAGCACCGCCATCGCATGCGAGTCCTCCCCGAAACCTGACGGATCTGCGGCCGGCTGACGGCCCGCCGTTCTACGTGCTCATCGAGGCTCCACGCCCGCGGCCGATCCGGCGCGCGGCGGCTTCGCGCCGCCCCCACACCGCACCGCGATCATCATTCATCCGCCACCGCGCATATTCGCGATCTCATTTACGCCTGGAGTAATCAGAGCATGCCCAATCACTTCAACCAGCAGATCATCGAGGAGTTCCGAGCCAATCGAGGACAGGTCGGAGGTCCCTTCGAAGGGGGCCGGTTGCTCCTGCTGACGACCACGGGGGCCAGGACCGGCGCGCGCCATACCACTCCGGTCGGCTACCTACCGGATGGCGAACGCACGCTGATCATCGCCTCCGCCGGGGGCGCGCAGGCCCACCCGGCCTGGTACCACAACCTCCTCGCCGACCCCCGCGTCACCGTGGAGGACGGGGTCTTCACCTACCCGGCGGAAGCGGTCGTCCTGAAGGGCGAGGAACGCGATCGCCTCTTCGCCCGTGCGGTGGAGGCCGACCCCGGATGGGCCGACTACCAGGCCAGGACGGAACGGGTCATCCCCGTCATCGCCCTGAACCCCCTCGGCGGCGGGCCGCCCGCCGGACCGGGAGGAGATTCCCTCAAGACGATCCATGACGCGTTCCGCAGGGAGCTCGCCCTCATCCGCAAGGAACTCGCCGAGTCGGGACCGGGCCTGGGCGCGCAGCTACGCGTCAACTGCCTGACCCTGTGCCAGGGGCTTCATCACCATCACACCGGCGAGGACGGCCGGATGTTCCCCCATCTGGAGGAACACCACCCCGAACTGGCCCCGGCCCTGGCACGGCTGCGCCGCGAGCACGAGGTGGTCGAACGGCTCCTCGTCCAGCTTCAGGCCCTGATCTCCGGCGACGGGCCCGGCCCCGGCGCGGTCCTGGCCGAGGTCGACCGGCTCACCGCGGAGCTGGAAGCCCATCTGGACTACGAAGAGGAGCAACTGGTCCCGATCCTCAACGCGATGACCACCTGAACCATCCGGCGCCGCCGTGGTCTCGATGTCGTCGTGCTGGAAGGCCGTAACGGGGTCGGCGGCCGTACGTCCGGCATCGAGCTCGGCGGCGAGGTCATCGAGGGCGCCGCGGCTCGGACTCTGTCCACCTGGCCGTCTGAGGATCACCGGGCCGCGGTCATCGCAGCCGCAGGGCCGCCATATCCGCGCGGTAGAGAGCAGGGGCGGGGTGCCGGCTGGTCCGCCGGCACCCCGCCCCTGCTCAGACATTTCTCTTCAAAACCCCTGTTCAGCTGCAGCCGCTGGTGGAACCGCAGCCCTCGCAGACATAGCAGCTACCGGCCGGGCGCATCTTGGTGCCGCAGGTCATGCAGAGCGGTGCGTCGGCGGTGCGGCCCTGGTGGGACTCCAGGGAACCGACCCGCTCCGGCGCGGCCGCAGCCGGGGCCTCGATCTGCGGCTGCTCGATCGGCGCCGAGGTGGCCAGCTCGGCGATGACCTCATCGGTCTGGATCGGGGCCGGGTCCTCACCGCGCTGCTGGGCGGCGCGCTCGGAGGCGGAGAAGATGCCGAGGGCGGCCCGCTCGTCGTAGGGCAGGTGATCCAGGGCCAGGCGGCGGAAGATGTAGTCCATCACCGAGGCGGCGATGCGGATGTCCGGGTCGTCGGTCATCCCGGCCGGGTCGAAGCGCATGTTGACGAACTTGCCGACGTAGGTCTCCAGCGGCACGCCGTACTGCAGGCCGATGGAGATGGCCACCGAGAAGGCGTCCATGACGCCCGCGAGGGTCGAGCCCTGCTTGGACATCTTCAGGAAGACCTCGCCGAGACCGTCGTCGGGGTAGGACGAGGCGGTCATATAGCCCTTGGCCCCGCCCACGGTGAAACGGGTGGTGGTGCTGGGACGCTGGTTCGGCATCCGGCGCCGGGTCGGGCGGCTGATCTCCACGACCTGGACCTCGGGCTCCGCGGGCGCGGCCTTCTCCTCGGACTTCTTGCCGGCGACCGAGAGCGGCTGGCCGACCTTGCAGTTGTCGCGGTAGACGGCCAGGGCCTTCAGGCCGAGCTTCCAGCCCTCCATGTAGACCTGCTCGATGTCCTCGACGGTCGCGGACTCGGGCAGGTTGACCGTCTTGGAGATGGCGCCGGACAGGAACGGCTGGGCGGCGGCCATCATGCGGACGTGGCCCATCGGCGCGATCGCCCGCTCGCCCATCGCGCAGTCGAACACCTCGTAGTGCTCGGGCCGGAGCCCGGGGGCGTCCACGACGTGGCCGTGGGCCGCGATGTATTCGACGATCGCCTCGACCTGCTCCTCCAGGTAGCCCAGCTGACGCAGCGCCCGCGGGATCGTCTGGTTGACGATCTGCATGGAGCCGCCGCCGACGAGCTTCTTGAACTTGACCAGGGCGAGGTCGGGCTCGATGCCGGTGGTGTCGCAGTCCATCATGAGCCCGATGGTTCCCGTGGGCGCCAGCAACGAGGCCTGCGCGTTCCGGTATCCGTTCTTGTCTCCAAGGCGGAGGCACTCCTGCCACTGCTTGGAGGCCTCGACGTGGATCGCCCCGTCGATCGCGTCCAGCGTGCGCAGGCCGTCGTTCGCCTCCGCGTGCTTGCGCATGACGCGCTTGTGCGCGTCGGCGTTGCGTGCGTAGCCGTCGTACGGCCCCACGACCGCGGCCAGTTCGGCGCTGCGGCGGTAGGAGGCACCGGTCATCAGCGAGGTGATGGCGCCGGCGATGGCCCGGCCGCCCTCGGAGTCGTAGGCGTGGCCGGTGGCCATGAGCAGCGCGCCGAGGTTGGCGTAGCCGATGCCGAGCTGACGGTAGGCCCGCGTGGTCTGGTCGATCTTCTCGGTGGGGAAGTCGGCGAAGGTGATGGAGACGTCCATCGCGGTGATGATCAGCTCAGTGATCTTCACGAAGTTCGCGATGTCGAAGGAGTTGTCGTCCTTCAGGAACTTCATCAGGTTGATGCTGGCCAGGTTGCAGGAGGAGTTGTCCAGGTGGAGGTACTCCGAGCACGGGTTGCTGGCGGTGATACGGCCCGTCTCCGGACTGGTGTGCCAGTCGTTGATCGTGTCGTCGTACTGGACGCCGGGGTCGGCGCACTCCCACGCCGCCGTCGCCATCTTGCGGAACAGCTTCCTGGCGTCGACCTTCTCGATGACCTCGCCGGTGAGGCGGGCGCGCAGGCCGAACTCCTCGCCCTTCTTCACCGCGTTCATGAACTCGTCGGAGACGCGCACGGAGTTGTTGGCGTTCTGGTACTGGACGGAGACGATGTCCTTGCCGCCCAGGTCCATGTCGAACCCGGCGTCGCGCAGCGCGCGGACCTTGTCCTCCTCGCGCGCCTTGGTCTCGATGAACTCCTCGATGTCGGGGTGGTCCACGTCCAGGACGACCATCTTGGCCGCGCGGCGGGTGGCGCCACCGGACTTGATGGTGCCCGCGGAGGCGTCCGCGCCGCGCATGAAGGAGACCGGGCCGCTGGCCGTACCGCCGCTGGAGAGCAGCTCCTTCGACGAGCGGATCCGGGAGAGGTTGACACCGGACCCCGAACCGCCCTTGAAGATCACACCCTCTTCCTTGTACCAGTCGAGGATGGACTCCATCTGGTCGTCGACGGCCAGGATGAAACAGGCGCTGACCTGCTGCGGCGAGGCGGTCCCCACGTTGAACCAGACCGGCGAGTTGAAGCTGAAGACCTGGTTGACCAGAGCGTGCTTGAGCTCGTGGTCGAAGATCTCGGCATCCTCGTCACTGGCGAAGCAGCCCTCCTCGACCGCGGTCCTGGTGTAGACGCCCACCACCCGGTCGACCAGCTGCTTCAGGCTCCACTCGCGCTGCGGGGTGCCGACCGCGCCACGGAAGTATTTGGTGGTCACGATGTTGGCGGCGTTGACCGACCAGGAGTCGGGAAACTCCACGCCCCGCTGCTCGAAGTTGATCGAGCCGTCCCGCCAGTTGGTCATCACGACGTCACGGCGCTCCCAGTGCACTTCGTCATAGGGATGCACCCCGGGAGTGGTGAAGATCCGCTTCATCTTCAAACCCTTGCGCAACCGCTTGCCCCCACGCGCGGCTGCGCCACTGACCGTCTCCGTCATGACTTCCCCCTTCCGGGGCTCCGCAGAGCCCTCGAGTCGGACCACATCAACGCGCCGCCTTGTCCCCCGGCGCTCGGGGTGTGATTCAGCCCTGCTTGGCAGGACGATCCGCCCTTAACTGCATGATTTCGGTCTCGAAATCCGCCAGGGTCTCGAAACTCCGGTAGACCGAGGCGAATCGCAGGTAGGCCACCTCGTCCAGTTCGCGGAGCGGTCCCAGGATCGCCAGCCCGACCTCGTGGGCCGCGATCTCCGCCGACCCGGTCGCCCGGATGCCCTCCTCCACCCGCTGACCCAGCTGGGCCAGCGAGTCCTCACTGACCGGGCGTCCCTGACATGCCCGCCGGACGCCCGCGATCACCTTTTCCCTGAAGAAGGGCTCGGTCACCCCGCTGCGCTTGCTGACCATGAGCAGCACGGTCTCCTGCGTGGTGAACCTGCGCCCGCACTCCGGGCATGTGCGCCTGCGGCGGATGGCCCCGCCGTCCTCGGTGGACCGGCTGTCGATGACCCGCGTGTCAGGGTGCCGACAGAACGGACAGTGCACGCGTCGCCTCCTTGGCCCGGCAAGCGGCCCACCCTTCAGCCCACGTCCACGGTGTCCATGCCGAGATGCTCGCGCACATATCGAATGGTCGAGATGCGGTAATGGAAACACAATCTATGGTGAAGTGCGCCGAAGATGCCACTAGATGTTGTGGTCCAACGGTAGAAGTGTCGGCCCATGAACGCAAGTTGAGAAGGCCCTGCCGGGCGAAGTCGCTGATCAGCGCACCCCATTCGCACGGGCCGGGCGTGTCGCCCCTCCGGAGCGCTCTTCAGGAGGGGGAGCCGTCCGGCAGGTAGAGCCGGGTCCCCGGCTGGATCACGGAGCCGGACAGCCCGTTGAGATCCATGATCCGGCGGACCGTCGGGGCGAGGTCGCCCTCCCCGGTGACCGCGTCCGCGATCCCCCACAGCGTGTCGCCACCATGGACCACGACCCGCGACAGCCCTCCGCGCCCCTTCCGCTCAACCGCCGAGGCGGCGTCGATGCGCGCGGCGACCCAGAGCACCCCCAAGGCGGCCAGCACGAGAGCGGCCACCATCACACCCCTCCCCCGCCTGGTGAGCCGGAGAGGCGCACCAGAGTATCGGATGTTCCCCGCCGGACCGGGCCGCCGGGCGGGTGCCCGCCCAGCTCCCCCCGCCGCCACAGCCGTTTTCATGATGGCCCCCCCGAGCCTTCGACCTGGCCGAACACATATCGAAGAAAGATCAGCGAATCGAACACGATGTCGATCGAACTCCCGTACGATGTTGTACACCACTCCGCCGTTGATTTCCCGAACGACTCGAACAATTGTTTGAATATGATCTTCAACAGGGGTACGGTCGCCGTGTGCGACGGAAGAAACACAGATCGGGAGGCGAGGAGATCGCATGAGCGAGCACGACAAGAACGGTTCGGCTGTCAGTGACCTGGCGGTGCGCAGGCGTGACTCCCTTGGCCTCACCCCCAGGCAGCGGAAGATCCTTGAGGTGATCCGCGACTCGGTGCAGCAGCGCGGCTACCCGCCCTCCATGCGAGAGATCGGCGAGGCGGTGCAGCTCACCAGCACCTCCAGCGTGTCGCACCAGTTGACGGCGTTGCAGCGTAAGGGATACCTGCGCCGTGATCCGCACCGTCCCCGCGCGCTCGAGGTCCGCCTTCCCGGAGAGCCGGCGCTGTGGATGGATCCCGCCGGCACGGGTGATGACGAGACCCCGATCAGCCGCCCGACCGCGGCCTACGTGCCGCTTGTCGGCCGGATCGCCGCCGGTGGCCCGATCCTCGCCGAGGAGAGCGTCGAGGACGTCTTCGCCCTCCCCAAGCAGCTCGTCGGCGAAGGCACGCTCTTCCTGCTCCAGGTGACCGGCGACTCGATGATCGAGGCCGCCATCGCCAACGGCGACTGGGTGGTCGTCCGCCAGCAGCCCGTCGCGGACAACGGCGACGTGGTCGCCGCGATGATCGACGGCGAGGCCACGGTCAAGACCTTCAAGCGCAAGGACGGCCACGTCTGGCTCGTCCCGCACAACCCCAACTACGACCCGATCCCCGGCGACGAGGCGACCGTTCTGGGCAAGGTCGTAGCGGTTCTGCGCAAGCTCTGAGCCGGCGCGGCGCGGGAGCGGGCCACCGTGCCCGCTCCTTCCGGCGCTCCCACGACGGCCGCCCCGCCGCGGCGGGGCGGTCACCGCCGGAAGGGGCCGAATCCACCACAGCTCGCCCTACGGAGGCCGTACGGCGGAGCCTCCGTCATCGGGCGGCCGGGCCCGCACTCCCCCTTCCATCCACGACCTGCCGGGCGTTGCCGCCGACGGGCTCTCAGCTGCGTGCGCGGACCAACTCCACGATCGCGGTTATGTCGGAGTCGTTCCAGCCGTGCTCGGCGGCTTCCTCGTAGCGTTGCTCGATCAGCCGGGCGATCGGCAGCCGGAGCCCCTTCGACTCCGCGACCTCGACGGCGAGCCGTACATCCTTGGCACCGAGCCGCGTCGCGAACCATCCGCGGTGGTCACCCTGGAGGATGTCGTCGATCCGGTTGTGCAGGCCGGTCGCGACGGTCGGCCATTGGAAGAGGAGTTCCCTCAGCATCGCCTCGTCGAGCCCAGCGGCCTGGCCTGTCGCCACCGCCTCGGCGAGGACCGCGACCCCCGCCATCATCAGATAATTGTTCAGGAGCTTGAAGGTCAGGGCGCTGCCCGGATCGCGCCCGCAGTACCAGTGGACGGCGAAGAGGTCCGCCCAGAGGGGTTCCAACCGGTCGACGAGACCACGTTCACCGCCCAGCAGGCCCATGGACTGCCCTTCGACGACGGCCTGCGGACCTCCGAAAACCGGGGCGGCCACGAACCGGCCCCCCGGCGCCAGCTCCGCAAGCGCGCGGGACGTGTCCGGAGAGACGGTACTCATGTCCGCCACGACCTGCGCGCCGGGATCCGGTCCGAGGTCGGTCAGCCGCGCCATGACGGCACGGACCGCTTGGTCGTCGGCGAGCGACATCAGCACCGCGCCGGCGTCTCGGGCGGCCTCCGCCGGTGAGGGCGCCTCCACCGCACCTGCATCGACCGCCTCCGCCGCCTTACCGGGTGTCCGGTTCCAGACGGTGACCTCATGACCGTGTTCGAGCAGCCGCCGGGCCATCGCCCGGCCCATGCTGCCCATACCGAGCACCGATACCCGCATGTCCCCTCCCTCTGCTAGCCACTGTCTTCCTCTTCCGGCCGCCGGTCACGCGGGAAGGACACGAAAAGAGGCAGAGCCTTTAATCGATGCCGGGGCGGTCCGCGCGCCCCGGCATCCTGCCGACCTCACCTCGATCTCATCGAGCCGTTCCGCGCCGCGCGAGATACCGCAGATATTCCTTGCGGTTGAGGGGGTTGCCGTCCGACCGCTCACGTACCGGGACCGGCCCGCTCACCCGTCGATCGCCGTACGGCCGTGACCACCAGACCCCTTCGCCATGGGACAGTCCGGGCAGGTGCCGCTCGAACTCGGGCACCTGGCGCGCGGGGATGTCACCTCTGAGCGACCATGTCTCCGTGTCGCCGTAGGACTCCCGGATGTCCGCTCCGAGGGCGGCCAGTTGCGCGGTGACGGCGCTGAGCCCATCAGAGGGGACTTCGACCTCGAAGGCATGGCACGGCTCGTAGACCCGGGTCCCGGCGGTGTCCAGCGCACGCATCAGGACCAGCGGGGTGAGGTTGCGGAAGTCACCGGCCGTGCTGATCGGGGGCGCATAGCCCGTCCGGGTCAGGGTGACGGCGCAGTCGGTCACCGCCCAGCCGTAAATCCCCTGTCCAAGGGTTTGACGCACGGCGTCCTCGATCGCCCGGTGGAAAGGGCGCGGCAGCGAACCGCGTTCGACCTCCCGTCTGAAGGTGATCCCCGGTCCGGCCGCGGGTTCGATCCGCAGCCCGACGGTCGCGAAGAACTCGTTGTGACCGTGCCGGCTGATCTCCTCGTATGCCTCCCCGGCACCCACCGGGCGTTCGATGTAGATCGTCCGGCTCGGCTCGAACACGGCCTCGACGCCGAAGTCGTGGAAGAGCGTCTCCGCGATGACCTCTTTCTGAACCTCCCCGTACAGCACGACCGAGGTGCCCTCACCCGGGACGGCACGCGTGTGGATCAACGGGTCCCGGTCGGCGAGGTTGACGAGCGCGGCGTGCAGCAGCGCGGCCTGCTCGGCCCGCTTGGGCCGGGCGAGGGTCTCCAGGGTAGGCGGGGCGAAGTGCGGCTGCCCGGTGAGCCCGTATGCCGAGCCGATCTGGTCCCCTACCCGGATGTGGGGCAGCCCCCACACCTTCGCGATGTTCCCCGCCGTCAGGTGGCGCGTGTCCCGCCGCGCCGGCCCGACGACCTGGAGCGCGGTGATCTGCCCGTTCTCCTCGCTGACACCGCCGTCCGCCTCCCGCCGGTAGGAGGTGATCCGCTGCCGTGCCCGCACCTCACCGGCGTGCATGCGCAGGTAGGCGATCTTCTCACCGGTGCCGCCGCGCTCGATGGCGAAGACGGTGCCGCGGGGGCCGTCCTTCTCGGTGCCAGGGGCGGGTGAGGGCAGCCGGGACTCCTCGGTGCCCGGCACCGGTGGGAGCAGCCGGGAGATCCCGCCGATGAGCGCCTCGACGCCCTGACCGGTCATCGCCGAGCCGAAGAACACCGGGTGGAGCAGGCCGGCGGCGGTCTGGGTCCGTATCCCGGCCAGGAGCCGGTCGCCGGACGGGATCGCACCGGCGACGAGGCCGGCGAGCAACGTGTCGTCGTTCTCTCCGAGGGTCTCCGCCACCCGGGAGTGGAAGTCCGGGTCGTCCAGGGAGTTCGCGACGGCGCGCGCGTCCGGGGAGCCTGCCTGCCGGACCGTGTTCATGGGGATGATCTGCTGAGCCAGTTTCCGCCGGATGTCCGCCACCAGTCCGTCATGACGGGCGCCGGCGCGATCGATCTTGTTGACGAAGATCAGGGTCGGCAGGCGCATCGCACGCAGAGTCTTCATCAGGACGCGGGTCTGCGCCTGAACGCCCTCCACCGCGGACAGGACCAGGATGGCGCCGTCGAGGACGCCGAGGGCCCGTTCGACCTCGGCGATGAAGTCGGAGTGCCCGGGGGTGTCGATCAGGTTGACCTGCAGGGCGCCGACGGCGAAGGAGGCGACCGCCGAACGGATCGTGATACCCCGCCGACGCTCGATGTCGTCCGTGTCTGTCTGGGTGCTGCCGGTGTCGACGCTGCCGAGCAGGTCGATGGTGCCGGTGTCGAACAGCAGGCGCTCAGTGAGACTGGTCTTGCCCGCGTCGACATGGGCAAGGATGCCGATGTTGAGGATGTGCATGGGTGCTGGAGTCCTCGAAAACTCTCGTCCGGATAGGGCGCTGTGAGGTTTCGAAGGCTCGCCGCATCTCATGCTCCTGGTGATGGCCGGTCTCTGGTCGGCATCCTTCCATCGATGTGCCGAGTATTCGAGTCAATAAACGGTCAGGCGGGGCGCCCGCCGTACGGGCGCCCCGGCATCGCTACGGAACGATGTTGACCAGTTTGGGCGCGCGGACGATGACCTTGCGAGGAGTGCCGCTCAGGAAGGCCTGGACCTTGTCCGAGGCCAGCGCCAGGGACTCCAGGTCGGAGTCGGAGATCTCCGGGGAGACCTCCAGCCGGTCACGGACCTTGCCCGCGACCTGGACGACACAGGTGACGGAGTCCTGGACCAGCAGGGCCGGCTCGACCACCGGCCATCCGGCGGTGGCGACCGAGGCGGGGTGCCCCAGCCGCTCCCAGCCCTCCTCCGCGGCGTACGGCGCGACCAGGGAGAGCATGACCGCCAGGGTCTCGGCGGCCTCGCGGACAGCCGGGTCGGCGGCGCCGGGACCGGAGTCGACGGCCTTGCGTGCCGCGCTCGTGAGCTCCATCATGCGGGCCACCGCGACGTTGAACCGATGGGAGTCGACCAGCTTGGTGACCTCGTCGATGGTCCGGTGGACGACCTTGCGCAACTCCAGGTCACCGGTGGCGGCGTCCACACCGGGCACCGAGGCCGCACCGGCCTCGGCCATGACACGGAACGCGCGGGCCAGGAACTTCTGCGAGGCGGCCGGGGAGACGTCGGCCCAGTCGATGTCGTCCTCCGGCGGACCGGCGAACACCATGGTCAGCCGGACGGCGTCCACGCCGTAGGCGTCGATCTGCTCACCCAGGTCCACACCGTTGCCCAGGGACTTGGACATCGCCTTGCCCTGGTTGACCACCTGGCCCTGGTTCAGCAGGCGGGTGAAGGGCTCGGTGAAGTCGACCATGCCCATGTCGTGCAGGACCTTGGTGAAGAATCGTGAGTACAGCAGGTGCAGCACCGCGTGCTCGACGCCGCCGACGTACTGGTCGATGGGGCCCCACTGGCGGATCTTCTCCACGTCGAACGGACCGTCCTCGTAGGACGGGTCCGCGTAGCGCAGGAAGTACCACGAGGAGTCGACGAAGGTGTCCATCGTGTCGGTGTCACGCCGGGCCGGGCCTCCGCACTTGGGGCAGGAGACGTTGACCCAGTCGTCGGCCGACGCCAGCGGGGAGACGCCCTTGGGAGCGAGCGCCTCACCGCGCAGGTCGGGCAGGGTGACGGGCAGCTGGTCGTCCGGGACGGGGACCTCGCCGCAGTCGGCACAGTGGATGATCGGGATCGGGCAGCCCCAGAAGCGCTGGCGGGACAGCAGCCAGTCGCGCAGGCGGAAGTTGACCGTCGCCTTGCCGGTGCCGCGCCGGGCCAGCACTTCGGTGATCTTGGCGATCGCATCGGCCTTGGAGAGGCCGTCCAGCGGGCCCGAGTTGACCAGGGCCCCCTCTCCCGCGGTGGCGATGCCGGTCTCGCCCGGGTCGGCCAGGCCGGTGTGGACCACGACCCGCACCGGCAGGCCGAAGGTGCGGGCGAAGTCCAGGTCGCGCTGGTCGTGTGCGGGGACCGCCATGATGGCGCCGTGGCCGTAGTCGGACAGGACGTAGTCGGCCGCCCATACCGGCATGCGCTCGCCGTTGACCGGGTTGATCGCATACCGGCCCAGGAAGACGCCGGTCTTCTCCTTGTCGGTGGACAGCCGGTCAATGTCGGACATTTTCGACACTTCTGCCCGGTATGCCTCGAACGCCTCGAGCTGGTCGCCTGTGACGATCTCCTCGGCCAACGGGGCGTCCGGGGCGACCACGAAGAAGGTCGCGCCGTACAGGGTGTCGGGGCGGGTGGTGTAGACGGTGACCGGCTCGTCGCGACCCTCGATCACGAAGTCGACGTCGGCGCCCTCGGACCTGCCGATCCAGTTGCGCTGCATGGTCAGCACGCGCTCCGGCCAGCCGCCCTCCAGCTGGGCCATGTCGTCCAGCAGCCGGTCGGCATAGTCAGTGATCTTGAAGTACCACTGGGTCAGCTCTCGGCGGACGACGACGGCCCCGCAGCGCTCGCACTTGCCGGCCACGACCTGCTCGTTTGCCAGCACGGTCTGGTCGTTCGGGCACCAGTTGACCAGACCGCCCTTGCGGTAGGCCAGACCGCGCTCGAAGAAGCGGATGAACAGCCACTGGGTCCACTTGTAGTACGCGACGTCGCTGGTGTGCAGGCGGCGAGACCAGTCGACGGAGACCGCATAGCGCTTGAAGGAGTTGGCCTGGGTCTCGATGTTGGCGTAGGTCCACTCGGCCGGGTGCGCGTTGCGCCTGATCGCGGCGTTCTCGGCGGGCAGGCCGAAGGAGTCCCACCCGATGGGGTGCAGAACGTTGTAACCCTTCTGGAACCAGTAGCGCGCCAGAACGTCGCTGAGGCCGAAGGCCTCGGCGTGCCCCATGTGCAGATCGCCGGAAGGATAGGCGAACATGTCGAGCAGGTAGCGCCGCTCGCGGGGGTCGGCGGGATCGTCGGAGGCCCGGAAGGGGTCGAGCTCCTCCCACCGCTGCTGCCACTTGACCTGCAGTGCCTGCGGGTCGTAGTGCTGCTCGTCGCTCTGCATGTCGGCTCGCTCGCTCACGTCAATCTTCCCTCGGTATACGTCTGCGCAGATGATCTGACCCATCCGACCCAATAGAAAAACCCTCCGCTCACGCGAAGGGCAGCCGCATCGGCAGGCGTCTAGCGCCGGGAAGGCCGATGCGGCCCGATAAGCAGCAGGGTCTCGGCACGCATATGCCAAGACTATCGCAGTCCGCAAGCCGTATTCATGGCCTGGGGAAACAACTCTGATCACGGCAAACCGGGGACACGGGCGCCGGCAGGTCAGCACAATGGAAACTCGTGCGTCTGGGATGGGTGGAGGCTCGGCGGCGATACGTCCGTTGTGAGCTCACATGTCCCACCAGTTTACTCTTTTCAACGTGGCACACTCAGTCGAGCCGGGGCAGGGCCCGGATCCCTCGGAGGTCGGCCTGCCTATGCAGGACCCGCCCACCGACCCCACCGGACTCCAGTTCAGGGGGGCGTTCTCCAGTTTCCCTGCGAATCACCCCGTCTCACGTGAGACCATGCCCAATACCCCTAATTCGGGCACTCGCCCGGGAGGTAAGGAAGCCATGGCCTCGGAGCAGTCCAGCCAGTCCCACCTGCCTCCGGCATGGCCGGAGGCAGCAAATCCGCCGCCCGCCTGGGCGAGAGACTCTTCGGGCACCAGCCCCCGGCTCCCCCTTCCCCCGGAGGAGCCCGCCGGAGGCAGCCCCTCCTGGCAGGCCAGCGTCCCCGGCAACGGCTCCTGGCAACAGATCTTCGGGACGGCGGATTCCGCCTCCCCGCCTCCGCGAGCCCCGGGACAGCAGCCGGGCGGCGATTCCCAGCAGGCCATGCCGCAGGGGAGCCCCGGCACCTGGCCGCCTGCCCAGCCTTCCCCTCCGGCCGAGAACGGCGGCTGGGGCACGCCACAGGCCTCCGACAGCCGGGGGTGGGACACGGCTCCGGCCACCGAGAACGGCGGCTGGGGGGCGGCTCAGAACGCCGGTAACGGAGGTTGGAGCACGGCCTCGACGGCGAGCGGCGGCGGGTGGAACACCGCCCCGGCGACCGACAACGGAGGATGGGGCAATCCGCCGGCCGAGACGCCGAGCCACGTCTCCTCCCCCTCGTGGACGGTCCCGCCGAGCGCCGGCCCGGCCCCCTTCACGGGCCAGGACCCCCTCACCAGCCCCAACCCCTTCGCCGGACAGGGGCACCCGACCAACTCCAACCCCTTCGCCGGACAGGACCCCCTCACCAACTCCAACCCCTTCGCCGGACAGGGGCACCCGACCGGCCAGCCGAACGCCAACCCCTTCGCCGGACAGGACCCCCTCACCAGCCCCAACCCCTTCGCGGGGCAGGAAGCGTTCCGCAACCCCGTGGGCGACGGCGCCGCCCCGGACAGCCCGCCCGTGTGGGCCCTGGCGGGAGCGACCGCCCCTCCCGGTGCCCCACCGGTTCAGCCGCAGGATCCCTCACAGGGGGCGCCCGCGCACGGTATGCCCCATCACGGCCAATCTCCGACGCAGGGACAGCCGCCCCCGCCCGGGGGGCACCTGAGCCGGGACCCGTCCGACCCCAACAGACCTTTCGTCACCGCCGGCCAGATCAGCGGGCCCAAGACCCCTCCGCCGGAACGTCAGCAGGAACTGTGGAACACGGTCTTCGGCGACAACTACCAGGCCATGGATGACGCGCAGGATCTCGACGAACCGGGCAGGCCGGTCTGGGTCTTCGCACTCGCGGGCTCCGTGGTGATCGCCCTGATCGGTGCCGTGCTCTGGGCTTTCCTGGCCGGCCCGCTGGCCTCCACCAAGGAGGAGGCCACTTCTACGGTGAAGCCTTCGGCGACAGCCAAGAAACCCGCCAAGTCCCAGGCGCCGGGCCGCCTGCCACGCTTCCCGGGCAAGGCCTCGGCGATCGCGGGCACCCTGCCCGACCAGGCCGCGGCGATCAGCTTGGCGAAGCTCGGCACCCCCTGGCGGCAGGACCAGCGGCAGAACATGTCCATCAGCTACGGTTTCACCACCCGTCAGTATGTCCCGGCCGGACAGGACTCCCTCGGCAAGGCGCAGTTCGCCCAGGTGATGTCGGGCGCGCTGTCGCCCCGGCTGAAGAGCAAGTACACCTCGCCGGACAACCTGGCCCCGGTGATCAACGCGGTCGCCTCCGCCGGACGCAAGAAATTCTTCCCCGAGGACAACAGCGCACGCAAGACCGCCCAGCAGACCCTGTCCGTCAACGGCCTGACCGGGCAGCTCGCCGCCTATGAGATCACCTCCGGCGAGTCCACGACGACCATGGTCGTGGCAGCCGTGAGCACCGGCGCCGATCTGCCCTCGATCGTCTACATGTCGGTGCCGGACAGCAAGAAGGAACTGCTGCCCGACATCAACACCGTGTTCAAGTCGATCCGGAAGGCGGCCGCCTGACACCGCCCGGCCCCGAAGAGCGGGACATCCGCCCCATGGGTGTCCCGTGGCTCAGAACGTGCAGTCCATGTGCTTGATGCCGTTGATGAAACTGGAGTGGAGTCGCTCCGGCCTGCCGCCCTCGATCTGCGGTACGCGCCGGAGTAGTTCACGGAACATCACGGTGATCTCACGGCGGGCCAGATGGGCGCCGAGGCAGAAGTGCGGCCCCGGACCGCCGAAGCCCACATGGGGCCCCTCCGCCCGCTGGATGTCGAAACGGTAGGGGTCGGTGAAGACCGCCTCGTCACGGTTGGCGGCCCAGTAGTACAGGACCACCTTCTGGCCCCTGCGGTAGAGCTGACCGTTCATCTCGTGGTCACGGGTCACCTTGCGGCGCATGAAGTTCACCGGCGAGGCCAGACGGACGATCTCCTCGACCGCACCGGGCAGGCGTCCGTCCAGGTCGGCCAGGAGCGACGCCCGCTGATCCGGATTCTGGGTGAGCAGACGCAGGCCGTAGGAGATGGCGTTGCGCGTGGTCTCGTTGCCCGCCACGACCAGCAGGATGAAGAACGACCCGAGCTCCTGGGCGGTGAGCTTCTCGCCGTCGATGTTGGCGTTGACCAGTGACGAGGTGAGGTCTCCCGTGGGGTGCTCGGCCCGGTGCGCGGCGAGGTCCTGGACGAGCTGCTGCAGCTCCATGCCGGCGGTCAGCAGTTTCTCGGCGACCGTGGTCATGTCGTCGCCGCCGTATTCGGGGTCGAACCCGCCGAGGATCACATTGGACCGGTCGAAGACGGAGCCGTAGTCCTTCTCCGGGATCCCCATCATGTCGCAGATGATCTTCAGGGGCAGCTTGGCGGCGACCTCGGTGACGAAGTCGCAGCCGGGCCCCCCGGCGATCAGGTCGTCCACGATCCGTACGGCCGCCGCGTCGACGTCGACCTCGAACTGCTTGATCATCTTGGGGGTGAACGCCCGGGAGACGATCCGGCGGAGCCGTGCGTGCCTCGGATCGTCCATATTGATCATCGACCCGAAGTACTCGGTGAACTCCGGCGGCATGTCCGGGATGTTGGTGGCCCCGCCGTCCCCCGAGCAGAACACCTCGGGATTGCGGCTGGCTTCCAGGATGTCGGCGTGTTTGACCAGCGCGTAGTAACCGGGCCCCCGGGGAGCGAAGGAGAGCTCCGCCTCCTCGTAGAAGGCGGGGCGGTCCAGGCCGCGCAGGAGCTGGAAGGCGTGTTCCCGTTCCGGCATGGGCCTGGCCCAGAAGTCGTAGTCCGACAGATCGAAGTCGGCGGCGGAGACGATGGGCTTCCGCTCGGCTGGCGTCACGCTCATATCGTCAATCATTTTCGCGATCGACCACTTACGTCAATGGAACGCTTCCGAAGTCGCAATCGAGGTGTTTGATGCCGTTGATGAAGCTGGAGCGGAGACGGTCGGGTTCACCGGCGGAGCGGATGTCCGGGATACGGGTGAACAGCTCGCGGAACATCACAGTGATCTCACGGCGGGCCAGGTGGGCGCCGAGGCAGAAGTGCGGCCCCGGACCACCGAAGCCCACATGGGGCCCCTCCGCCCGCTGGATGTCGAAACGGTAGGGGTCGGTGAAGACCGCCTCGTCACGGTTGGCGGCCCAGTAGTAGAGCAGGACCTTGTCGCCCTTGCGGTAGAGGTGACCGTTCATCTCGTGGTCACGGGTGAGGGTGCGGCGCATCCAGGCGACCGGCGAGGCCAGACGGACGATCTCCTCGACCGCACCGGGCAGGCGTCCGTCCAGGTCGGCCAGGAGCAACGCCCGCTGATCCGGATTCTCGCTGAACAGATGCAGACCGTGCGAGATCGCGTTGCGCGTGGTCTCGTTGCCCGCCACGACCAGCAGGATGAAGAACGACCCGAGCTCCTGCATCGTCAGCTTCTCGCCGTCGATGTTGGCGCTGGTCAGGGAAGTGATGAGGTTGTCGCCACCTTCGGCGGCCAGGGAGACGACGAGGTCCTGGAGGCGCTGCCCGGCGCCGAGGAGCAGCTCGGCCGCGCGGTTGATGTCCTGGATGAACTCCGGGTCGCCGCCGGACAGGATGATGTTGGAGGCGTCGAAGACCGTCTGGTAGTGCTCGGGACCGATCCCCATCATGTCGCAGATGATCTTCAGGGGCAGCTTGGCGGCGACCTCGGTGACGAAGTCGCAGCCGGGCCCCCCGGCGATCAGGTCGTCCACGATCCGGGTGGCCTCGACCTGGACGTCGGCCTCGAACTGCTTGATCATCTTGGGGGTGAACGCCCGGGAGACGATCCGGCGGAGCCGTGCGTGCCTCGGATCGTCCATGTTGATCATCGACCCGAAGTACTCACCGAACTCCGAACCCAGGTCCTGGATGGAGGTGGAGCCCCGCCCCGAGGAGAAGACCTCAGGATTGCGGCTGGCCTCGACGATGTCGGCGTGTCTGACCACGGCGTAGTAGCCCGGCCCCGGAGGGGCGAAGCTGATCTCCGGCTCGGCGAACCGGACCGGAGCCGTCTGGGCGCGCAGCAGCGCGAAGGCCGCTTCGCGCTCGGCCATCGGCCGCTCCCAGAAGGTGATGTCCGACAGATCGATGTCCGACAGTGAAACCGTCACACCAGCCCCCAGTAGAACCACATTCGGTTTTTCCGATCCTGCCACAGGATCATCAACCTAACCAGCCCGGGATGAGCCGGGAATGGGGTCTGAGGAACATTGGAACCGGATCGTGCGCTAAGCGTTTGTCCTGGTGAACATCGGTTTGACCGCCGGTGATCGCTACCGGAAGCCTTCGAGGGTCTTGTCGTAGACCTGTGGGAGGTTCACAGTGCCGGTCGAGTCCTTGGGGGGGCGACCGCTGGGGGATCCGGGAGACGTCCATGACGATGACCTCGGTGGCTGACAGCCCCTCGACAGTCTGCGGTGAGCAGCGCGATAACCGCCGCGACAGCCAGATGAGAAGACTGGACGCCGGTCATGCCGCCCGGCGGGCGTCCGCGGTCACGGGCAGGCGGGCCGGTGGCTGGACCGTCGTGCAACGGTCCAGCCGGCCGGACAGCAGTGCCAGGCCCAGCCCGCCGGTGGTCATCAGCGCTCCGACCCAGTTGGGCGCGGTGTAACCGAGTCCGGCGTCGATGGCCAGCCCGCCCAGGCAGGCGGCGATCGCGTTGCCCAGGTTGAAGGCGGCGACGTTGGCGGTGGAGGCCAGGGTGGGGGCGGCCTTGGCGGTGCCGAGCACCCGGGTCTGCAGCGGAGCCACGGTGGCGAAGCCGAAGCCGCCCAGCAACGCGATGGTGACCGCGGCCGGGACCTGGGCGGCGGCGGTGAAGGTGAAAGCGAACACCGATGTTGTGGGACTGCCGGCCTGAGTTGTTCTTCTGGTGGCCGTCGGTTTAGAGTTCCAGGCAGCGTCGCGTGTCGGTGGCGGACTGCGTCAGGCATGGAGGCGTCGGATCCGGAAGGTGGTCATGATGACCCTTTCCCCGTTCCCCACCCGTGGGTGAGAGCGAGAAGAACAGGCTCATAGCCTGGAACCTTGAACTGCAGGCGGCGCATCAACGCCTGCATCGAGCACTGCGCCTCACGCGCGAATCCCTGGAAGCCGGGGACACCGCCTCGGCACGGGCAGACCTCCTGCTGTACTGCAAGGGATTCTGTGCCGCCCTCGACGGGCATCACGTGCGCGAGGACGTCGGGCTCTTTCCCGAACTGTCCGCGCGCCATCCGTCGCTGCGGCCCACGATCGCCAAGCTCCAGCAGGACCACGAGATGATCGCGATGCTGCTCGGGCGGTTGGACCGCGCGATCACCTCGGACGCCACGCCGAGCGAGCTGGCCATGCACCTGGACGGCCTCTCCGCGATCATGGAGTCCCATTTCCAGTACGAGGAGCGCGAACTCCTGGGCGCCCTGTCAACGCTGGACCTCGACGCCGATCCGCATGACCTCCTCGGACCGCTCTGATCGCGGCCTTCCATCCCGTCGTACTGCCCGTGATTCGACGAGACCCTCCTCATTTCCTCCGTACCGAAAGACGACTCATGCCCGACACGCTTTCGCCTTTTCCCGCCTTTTCACCGGACCCGTACGTGCACCCGGTCAACCGGCCGATCGTCACCGAGTTCCGAGCCAACCACGGATCTGTCGGCGGCCCTTTCACCGGAGCCGACCTCCTCTTGCTCACCACGCTCGGCGCCCGCTCGGGACGCCCGGCGACCTCCCCGCTGGCCTACTTCCGCGACGGTGAGCGCCTGCTCGTCGTCGCATCGGCGGGCGGATCCCCCCGCCACCCGGCCTGGTACCACAACCTGCGCTCCCATCCTGAGGCCGTCATCGAGCTGGGCGACCGCACCCTCACCGTTCACGCCGCTGTCACCGAAGGCGCTGAACGCGACGCCCTCTTCGAAAAGATCATCGTCCTGGCCCCCGGCTACCTCGACTATCAGACCACAGCGGGGCGGTCGATCCCCGTTGTCGCCCTGACCCCGACCGGCCCCGCCACCACGTCCTGACCGCCGAACGTCAAGGACGTCGCCCCGGCCGGCGAGGCCACGCGCGGCCAAGGGCCCCGAACCGACGCCAAGATCAGCTTGCTACCGCCGATGCCGGCACTCAGACTCTCCGAAGGCTATGCGCGACCCCTTGGAGGCCACCGGCCGCGTCGACGTTGGCGATTCCCCGCCCGGCGTCGACCGGGCGGCGGTAGCGGAGCGCGTGCGCGGCTACGAGGAGACCGCCCGCCGGCGCGTGGAGGACTTCGCCGCCACCCTATTGCTCCGTTCCTCAAAGGCTGTAGACGAACTGGCGGCGTAGGTGTCTGGGGGCCGGTGGTGGCCGTCCCCAGACCCAGGGTTTGGCCCGCTGGTTGAGCTGGGCGGTGGCGATGCGGGTGGCGTGGTCGATGTCCTTGCTATCAGCGAAGGACACTCCGGCCAGGGCATGGTGGCGGAAGATCCGCCACCACGCCTCCTGCAGATTGAGCCAGCAGGCGCCGACCGGGATGAACGCGTGCTGGATGCGGGGATGGTCGGCCGGCCATGTGCGGGTGGCGAGGCTGTTGTGACCGGACAGGTTGTCGGCGATCACCCAGATGTCACCGTGGCCGGGGTTGGCGTCCTCGAGTCGTTGCAGGAACCGCTGGTAGCAGTCGCTGTTGCGGGAGGCGGCGGTCATGGTGACCGCGGCGCCGTCGGCGACGCGCAGCGCACCGTACACCCAGGTCTTGTCGGGGCCGCGGAAGTATTCCAGCGGCGCTTTGATCCGGTGGCCGTCGGCGGACCAGGCGGGCGCGGGGCCGAAGGTACGCGGGGTCACCGGCCCCAGCTCGTCGGCGCAGACGACGACCGCGCCGTCCGGCGGGTCGGTGTACAGGCCGACGACCTGCGTTCTTTTGCGGCGAAGTCCGGGTCCTTGCTGGTGGTCCAGGACCGGGTGCGGCGCCATCTCACCCCCTCTTTCAGAAGGATCCGGCGCACCTGGGAACGGTGAATGTCGATGCCCTGCTCACGGGCGGCGGCGGTGAGGGCATCCAGGGTCCACACCGCCGGCCCATCCTCGTCGTCGGCCTCCAGCTCACCCCAGGGCTCCCAGCGCAGCCGCCCGGGCGGTATCGTCTTGACCAGCGCGATGAGCCGCGATCGTTCGGCTTGGGTGATCCGCGGTCTGCGACCGGGCCCGGGCCGGTCACCAAGCCCGTCGATGCCTTCGGCGTTGAAGCGGCGCAACCGGCGGCGCACGGTCTCCGGATGACAGCCCAGCATCGCGGCGATGGCCGGGCCGCGCATCTCCTCCCAGCTCAACACGACGATCTGGGCGCGCTGGATCCAGTCGGCCGGGGCGTGCCGGGCACCGGCGAGTTTACGGATCTGGCGTTCCTCCTCGCCGTCTCGCGGCGCTCGAGCGTGCAGCAGTTTCGGCATGATGACACCACCTCCCTGTCATCCACGATGCCCCTGATCAGGATGGCTGGCCACCGCTCAGCTCAACACCCTTTGAGGAACCCAGCACTAGATGATTGAGTCCAGGGGATCGCCTGCGGAAACAGGGCGAGGGCGTTCAGGATCCGTTTGTGACGACAGACCTAAACACCCTCGCCATCGCAATCTACGTCAAGATCGACGACGCGCTGAAGGCTTCGCCGGATTTGGTGCCCTGGCGTCCGAAGGGTGGCATCGCACCTACGCTCAGTGACGCTGAGCTGATCACGCCGGCGGTGATGTCGGCGCTGCTGGGCTTCACCTCCGAGCGGCGCCGGCTGCGCCACGCGTACGCCGAACTGACCGGCATGTTCCCGTATCTGCCTGGCCAGTCGGGCTACGGCAAGCGGCTCCGCAAGGCGTCCGGCCTGGTCCTGCACATGATCAGGATGCTCGCGGCCGACACCTCGCTGTGGAGCGATGACGTGTGGGTCATCGACTCCACCCCGGTGGAGTGCGGCCGCTCCCGGGAGACGGCCCGGCGCAGTGATCTCGCCGGGTGGGCGACTTACGGCTACTGCGCCAGTCACTCCCGGTATTTTTGGGGGTTGCGGCTGCATCTGCTGTGCACCCTGGGCGGGCTGCCGGTCGCCTTCGCGCTCATCGGCGCCAAGGCCGACGAACGAAAGACCCTGCTGGGGATGCTCGACGCCGCCCCCGAGCTGGTGGCGGCCCACCCGGGTCAAACGATCATCGGCGACAAGAACTACTACGGCCGCGCGTTCGAACGGGCTGTCGCCGACCGTGACCTGACCTTGCTGCGGCCGGCCCGCAAGAACGAGCCCGAACGGGCCGGCGCACAGCTGTTCAAGCCGTTACGACAGGTCATAGAGTCGATCAACCAGGCCTTCAAGGGGCAGCTTGACCTGGAGCGTCACGGCGGCCGCACGCCTGCCGGAGTCGTCATCCGCGTGCTTACCCGGATCCTCGCGCTGACCGCCGCGATCTGGCACAACGACAAAACCGGCCAGCCGATCAAACGATCCCTGATCGCTTACGACCACTGAACGTGACCAGACCCCCTGGACTCAATCATCTAGATCCTTGCTGGCGAGGATCTAGACCTGGTGCGCGGTCGCATATGGAGTCAGCGCGAGCACGCCGGTTCCTCGCGCCCGGGTGTCGCGGGTGAGGGCGAGTGGGCTGATGCCGTGTGCGGCGGCTATCTCAGAGGCCAGTCCGAACGCGACCCACTGCCACTCGTCCGCCTGTTCGGGGTCCCGGTAGTACTGGGGAAATTTTCGACGGATACGCAGGTCGGAGCACCCGTGAAGACCTTGGATCACATCCTGGAAGACTGGCTGCTGACCTGCGTATCCGTTGTTTTCTTCGCCGTTACTACCGGGACCCCGAGTAGTTCGCTGGCGCGGGCGGCGGTCTCGTACAACATCGCCCACAGCGTCTTCTCCCGGAGCGGAGCCTCCAGGTCGAACAGCGCCTCGATGTCGGCGACCGCCAGCGCGCGAGTCCGATCAGGGGCGCGTCCTCGCCGCCGGAGCCGACGGGTCGGGTCGGCGGTCAGCCAGCCTTGGTCCATCCAGAAGGCCACCGCGGAGCGGAGCGCGTCCAGGTGCCGGTTGAAGGTCGCGGCGGCTCGGCCGCTCCACTGGCGGGCGAACCATGCGGTGAGTCGGTCGGCGCTCTGTTCGTCGTCGAGCTCGGCAAGGAGGACGTGGGTGCCGGGTGGGGCGAACTCGGTGGTCAGGGCGCGCAGGGTGGAGCGGTAGGCGCGCTGGGTGTTGCGTTGCTCGGGGCCGGACAAGGTGGCCAGGTAGGCGGCGGCCGCAGCAGGCAGCGGAGGTGATCCGCCGCGCTCCAGGCGGTGAAGCTCGCCCACAGCCGCTCCCCTCCCGTTCAGTTATCGCAGATAAACATGTAGAGCTGACCTCAGTGGGACTCTGCAGTTACTTGACCTGGTGATTCTGCACGAATTTGTCCAGCGATCTGCGTGAGTTGTCCACTCCGCCGCCCCGCCCTTGGCAGTGATCTTCCCGCGTTTGTCCTGCAGACGGGGAAGGGAAGCGGCAGTGCTCAGAGCGGGGGGCCCTCGGCGGCGGCCAGCATGTTCTCGATCAGGTCAGCAGCGCGCGGGGTGCCACCCTCGGCCCGGGCGGCGACCTGCAACTGCTTGGACCGGTCGACGCGTTCCGGGTCCGTGACCAGTTCGTTCAGTGCCGCGCGAAGGGTCTCGGCGGTGGCGTCGGCGGTGTCCATGCGGCGGGCGACGCCGAGTTCCACGAGCCGGTCGGCGTTCATGAACTGCTCGGCTCCCTGCGGCACTGCGATCATGGGAACCCCGGCGAGGAGCCCTTCGCCGCAGCCGCCCATGCCGGCGTGGGTGACAAAGGCGTCGGCCTGTTCCAGGATCGCCCGCTGCGGGACCCAGGAGTGCACTTCGACGTTGGGCGGGACGGTGCCGAGTTCCTCGGGGTCGGTGTACTTGCCGATCTGGAGTACGACGTGCCAGCCAGGCAGGTCGCCGAAGGCCGCGATGCACTGGCGGTAGAACGCGGGCTGGCGCGTGTACGCCGAGCCGAGCGAGATCAGCAGCACGTTGTCCGCGGCCGCCGGGCGGGTCCAGCCGTCCGTGTCGGCTGGGGTGTCGAAGCAGGGGCCGACGAAGGTCACCGTGTCGGTGTCGACTCGATCGGCGTGCGGCTGCATCGCTCGCGGGATCAGAGCGAGGGCCCGGGCAGGCGGGCCGGAGAACATGTCCACGTCCGTGGTGGTCGCACCGCAGTCGGCGAGCCACCGCGCGAACCTGTCTCGGTACGCGTCGGCGCCCGGCAGCTTCCGCAGATGCGCCGCGACTTCCTCCTGGTAGCCGTCCCAGCCGACGAACGTCGGGGACAACTGCACGAGGGGACGGCCCTGCACTTCGGCGAGGGCGCGCGCGGCATAGGCGCCGATGTCGTAGAGGTACAGGTCGGCCGGATCGTCATCGTAGGCGGCGCGCAGTCGCGGGAGCGCCTGGACGGCGTCGTCGAGGAAGAGGCTCGCCGCGGCGATGGGATCGGCAGGCCAGTCGTTGTCGGCGACGGGCAACGTGGAGGTGCAGGGCACCAACTCCGCGCCGGCGGACTCGATCCGGTCGGCCACGACCGGATCGTTGGCGTAGGTGACCCGGTGCCCACGGGCCACCAATTCACGGATGAGCGCGAGGCTGGGCAGGACATGGCTGACGATGGGGACGCCGACCATCGCGATATGGGCGCGGCGACGGGACATGGGCGATCACTCGTTTCTGGCGTGGGACGGGTGCGGGCGGTGTGGCGAAGCCGCGATGTCAGGGCTGGTCGATCTGCGTGGCGGCCTCCTCCAGGTCGGCGACGGTCCCCGACATGATCGTCCGCACATGCCTGGTGATGTGCCGCACGGGCCAGTCCCACCACGCCACGGCGAGGAGCCGGGCGATGTCCGCGGCGTCGTAGCGGGTGCGGATGAGCCGGGCGGGGTTGCCGCCGACGATGCCGTAGTCGGGGACGTCGCCGGTGACCACGGCGCCGGCGGCGATGATCGCGCCGTGACCGATGCGTACACCGGGCATGACCGTGGCGCCGTGGCCGAACCACACGTCGTTGCCGACGACCGTGTCGCCCCGGCCGGGCAGGCCGGTGATCAGGTCGAAGTGTTCGGCCCAGGAGCCCCCCATGGTGGGGAACGGGAAGGTGGAAGGACCGTCCATGCGGTGGTTGGCGCCGTTCATGATGAACCGGGTGCCCGTCCCCAGCGCGCAGTACTTGCCGATGACGAGCCGCTCGGGACCGTAGTGGTAGAGAACGTTGCGCGTCTCGAACGCGGTCGGGTCGTCCGGATCGTCGTAGTAGGAGAAGTCACCGACTTCGATCAGCGGCGACTTCACCAACGGCTTGAGCAGAACCACGCGCGGGTGCTCGGGCATCGGGTGGAGCGCGGTGGGGTCGGCGGGAACGGGCGGCATCGTGGAGGCGGTTCCTCTCTAGTGGCCCTAGAGCGACAATTGTCGCGTTAAGATGTTGGCATAGCCCTGCCGCCTTAATCAACTTGGATACTGATTGCCGATGACAGAACCACTGGACACGACATCGGACCGCCGTCCGGGCGGTCGCACCGCCCGCATCCGCGCCCAGGTTCTCGATGCGGTGCGCGCCGAACTCGCTGAAGGCGGTCACGAAGGGCTCACGATGGAGGGGGTCGCGACGCGGGCCGGAGTGCACCGCGCCACGGTCTACCGGCGTTGGCGCGATGTCGGCGGCCTGCTCGTCGACGTCATCGACGCCGCCGGCGAGATCGACTGGCAGCCTCCCGACACCGGCTCGCTGCGCGGCGATCTGACGGCCCTCAACCAGGAGATCCAGGAATCCCTGGTCGTACAGCCGTCGTTCGCCGTCGCCCTGATGGCCGCCTCGTTCCACTCCGAACAGGCCGCGCGGGCCCAGACGCAGCTGTGGACGGACCGATACGCCCAGTGCGAGATCCTCGTCGAGCGCGCCATCGAGCGCGGTGAACTCCCCGCACAGCACACGGACGCGCGGAGCCTACTGATCGCCGCCACGGCGCCGCTCTACCACCAGTTAGTGCTCCTGCGCGCCAATCCGGACCCGCAACTCCCGGAACAAGCCGCAGAGGCCGCAGTTCTGGCGGCTGCCGCAGGTGCCTTCTCCGTCCGTCGGGAAGAGAACGAACGCAATCGCAATCAATAGCGCGACAAGTTCTGGATCACGGTCCAGCAGTTTCGTGCAGAGTCGCACCTCAGTCCGGCGAGGTGTTCGTCCTGCTCGATCCTGCCAGTATCGCAGATAGTGCCGCAGTATCTGCGGTCAATGCTCCCGAGAGAGTCCGGCGCGAAACCACACAGTGCTGACCTGCTCGGACAGGGCTTAGCGCACGATCCGGTTCCGATGTTCCTCAGACCCCGGAATGCGCCCGATCGTGGTCGATGAGCTCCGTACCGCCAGAGAGGTCCGTACGGGCTGCGCACAGCCGATGGCGTGCGAGTCATGCGCCGTCGCGACTCGATGGTCCATCTCAGCGGGATGGCGCTCTGGAGCGTTCCAGATATTGCACCGCTCCAACGACGGGTTATTTACATGCAATTAATTGACTTCAGGCTGTCCGAATCGCTACGTTCGTAATTATGATCACGCCGTGGTCAGCGTGCCCCTCGCCCCTGGGGGGCTTATCCGTGCTCCCACCTCCCGGGAGGCTTATTCATGTGAAAGCCGATCCGCGCTTTCACCGAGCCTCGGGCGGCCGGCACCCTGCGCCTGATGCGCTCACATCCATCGTCAAGCCCATTCCGTGATTTTTGAGGTGACCATGCCAAGGTGTTTCAGAGAAACCGTCACATGTGGTGCGGTGGCGAGAGCGCTGCCGAACCGGAAGGCGGTCGTCGCCGGAGGAAAGAGATGAGGCGGATATGGGGCCGTCTCCTCACCTCTGTCATCATGGTCGGCGCTCTCGTCACCACCATCGCCTCCCCTGCCTTCGCAGGGCAAAACGCCAGTGTGTATTGCGGGCTGACCAAGAGCGACTCCGTAGGCACGTGGAATAATTGCGGCTATGCGCAATTCCTCAGCAATTCCATATACGGCGTCGGCGAAGAACTGCTCGTCGTGACGGACTTGAATGACGACGGCTGGAGCGCCGCCGTACAGAACTACCGCTACGACATGGCCGACCCTGGCCCCTACCTCGGCATCGCCGGTGGAATAAATACCGACAGAGAATATAGATTACACATGCCCGAGGGCACGAAGATCAAGTTCCGGGTCTGTCCCTACAAGGTCAACGCCGGTCTCTACACGAGCCTGTGCGGCCCCTGGGTGACTGGGGTGGCCTGACACGGGCCCCGTGAAGCCACACCGCCAAGAGCCGCCGCGGCACGGATGCGACATGGCACACGGAGGGCGTCTCACCCGGCCCGGACGATGAGGTCGGCGGCCCTTTCGGCGATCATCACGGTGGGGGCGTGGGTGTGGCCCCGGTTGATGACCGGCATGATCGAGGCATCGACGACCCGGAGGGCGTCGACGCCGCGGACCCTCAGAGCCGGATCCACCACCGCGTCGGCATCCTCACCCATCCGGCAGGTGCCCACCGGATGATAAAGGGTCTCGCTGCGCTCGCGGATCCAGCGGGCCAACTCCTCGTCGCTCTCCGCGCCCCAGTACGGATCCATCGGCGGCCCGGCGAACGGACTGAGCGCCGCGGTGGCGAACAGTTCCTTGGCCTTCCTCAGCCCGGCGACCTGCCGCCGGACGTCGGCCTCCGCCGTCAGATAGGCGGGGTCGATGACCACGTCGCGACCGTTGAGGAAGACACGGCCACGGCTTTCGGGCCGGAGCAGGACCGAGGCGATGGTCAGTCCGTGACCGGGTGGCGGGGTGAGTCCGTGGTCGATGAACGGGACGGGAGCGAAGATCAACTCAATGTCGGGGGCGGGCTCGCCGGGAGAGGTGCGGACGAAGGCCACGGCCTCACCGACGTTCGAGGTCAGCATGCCGCTGCGGCCGACCAGGAACCGGAGCAGGTTGCCGGCCGACTCGGCACCCGCGAGCGTGACCGGCCTGGGGCAGTGCAGGATGATGCCCGAGGCCAGGTGATCCTGGAGGCCCCTGCCCACCTGGGGCAGATCGTGAACCGGCTCCACGCCTTCGGCCCGCAGCTCGTCGGCCGCACCGATGCCCGACAGCATCAGCAGGTGCGGAGAGCCGATCGCCCCGGCCGACAGGATGACCTCCCTGCGTGCCCGCACCACCGTGCCGTCGCCGTACTCCACGCCGGTCGCGCGCCCGTCCTCGACCAGCACCCTGCGCACGTGCGAGGAGGTCAGCACAGTGAGGTTCGGCCTGGTACGGGCGGGCCGCAGGTAGGCGTCGGCGGAGCTCCAGCGGCGGCCCCGATGCTGGGTGACGGGGGTCGGGGAGCAACCCTCGTTGGAGGGGCCGTTCAGCTCCTCCAGCCGGGCGATCCCCAGCTCCTCGCACGCCTTGAGGAAGACCGCGGTGGCCGGGTTCGGGGTACGCAGCTCGGAGACGTGGATCGGGCCCGCCGTGCCGTACACGGCCGCCCGGTTGGAGCCGGCGCGGCGCTCGGCCCGCTGGAAGTAGGGCACGACCTCGTCGTAGGACCAGCCGGGAACCTCCCAGCCGTCGTAGTCGGCCCGGTGGCCACGCACCCACATCTGGGCGTTCATCGAGGAAGAGCCGCCGAGCATCCGGCCGCGGGGCCAGTAGAGCTCACGGCCGGACATCTCGGGCTGTTTGGCGGTGGTGAAGTTCCAGTCGCGGTCGGTCTTGAACAGTTTGGGGAAACCGGCGGGCATCCGGACCTCCAGCCCGCCGTCGGGACCTCCCGCCTCAAGGAGGGCCACCGTCGTCGTGGAGTCCGCCGAGAGCCGGTTGGCCAGCACACATCCCGCCGAGCCCGCGCCTACGATCACATAGTCGTACTCCATATGGCCAACGACCCTTCGTCGCACGCATGCACGGACAGCCGGCTCACCACCCCCGTAAGCGAACCCTTATCTGTTCTGCTTACTCCTCGCTGCTTTTCACGTCAATTTGCAACCTCGGTTACCTACCGGTAGGTATTTCGGGGCTGCGAGTATGGGCGCGTCAGAGCTTGTCCGGAGGAGGACCCCCATGCTCAACCTGTCGATCACGCTGGAGGACAGCGTCCGGGAACAGCCCGACCGCACCGCACTGGTCTTCGGTGACCTGAGGCTGTCTTACTCCCTGGTCAACACGGTCGCGAACCAGGTTGCCAACCTGCTGGTCTCCAGGGGTGTCGGCAAGGGCGACAAGGTCGCGCTTGCCTGCCCGAACCTGCCCTACTTCCCCTTCGTGTACTACGGGATCCTCAAGGCCGGCGCCACGGTCGTCCCCCTCAACGTGCTGCTACAGCCCAGGGAGATCGCCTACCACCTGGCGGACTGCGAGGCCAAGGCGCTGTTCTGCTTCGAAGGCACCCCCGAACTGCCGCTGGGCGAGCGCGGGCGGGCGGGCTTCGACCAGGCGGAGACGGCGGAGCACTTCTTCGTGCTGCCGGCCGCCGCGTTCGCCACCGAGTCCGAGCACGGCGAGACGCTGTGGGCGGCGCTGGACGGGATGTCCGGCGAGTTCTCGACCGTGCAGACCGCACCGGACGACACCGCGGTGATCCTCTACACCAGCGGCACCACGGGTCAGCCCAAGGGTGCGGAGCTCAGTCATTTGAACATGCTGCTCAACGCCATGGTCTCGGACGAGATGTTCCCGGGCGGCGAGGGCGGCGACGTCTTCCTGGCGGCGCTGCCGCTGTTCCACTCCTTCGGCCAGACCGTCGTCATGAACCTCGGCTTCCGCCGCCGGGCCACCGTCGTGCTCATACCGCGTTTCGATCCCGGCCCCGCCCTGGAGCTGATGCGCACCGAGAACGTCACGTTCTTCGCGGGCGTGCCGACCATGTACTGGGCCATGCTGGCGAAGATCCACGCTGACGGCGACGAGGTGCCCACCTCTCTCAGGGTCGCGTGCGCCGGCGGCGCCTCCTCACCGGTCGAGGTGCTCAGGGACTTCGAGGCCACCTTCGGTATCGGCATCCTCGAGGGCTACGGCCTGTCGGAGACCTCCCCGGTGGCCAGCTTCAACCAGCTCGGCAGGCCCACCAAGCCCGGCACGATCGGCACCCCGCTCTGGGGCGTGGAGATGAGGCTGATCGACAGCGAGTGGAAGACGGTCGAGGGGCAGGGGCCCGGCGAGATCGCGATCCGCGGGCACAACGTGATGAAGGGCTACTACAACCGCCCCGAGGCGACCGCCGAGGTCATGAACGACGGCTGGTTCCGGACCGGCGACATCGCCACCCGTGACGAGGACGGCTACTACTCGATCATCGACCGGGCCAAGGACATGATCATCCGCGGTGGCTTCAACGTCTACCCGCGCGAGCTGGAGGAGGTCCTGATAACCCACCCCGAGGTCTCCCTGGCCGCGGTGGTCGGGATCTCCCACGATTCGCACGGTGAGGAGGTCAAGGCCTACATCATCCGCACCCCGGGGGCGTCCGTCACCGAGGAGGAGCTGATCGGCTGGTGCAGGGAGAACATGGCGGCCTACAAATATCCGCGGATCATCGAGTTCCGTGACGCCCTGCCGATGACCGCCACCGGGAAGATCCTCAAGCGCGAGCTCAGGTAGCCGGTCTGGAACGCGATACGGCCCGTGCCCGCAAGGGGCCCGGGCCGTACCGCAGGGCCTCGATCAGGGCCAGTCGCGAGAGGGGCGGAGCGGCATGTGCGCCGCGCCCCTGTCGTCGAGCTTCACGCCGAGGATCTGGTGAAGCTGGATCTTGTTGCGTTCGAAGCCGACCACGCAGCCGGCCATGTAGAGCCGCCAGACCCTGGCCGTGCCCTGGCCGACCTCCTCTACCGCCTCGTCCCAGTGCTCGTCGAGGTTGGCGCACCAGTAACGGAGGGTCTGGGCGTAGTGCTCGCGCAGGTTCTCCTCATGGCGGATCTCGAAGCCGAGGTCCTCCATCTGGCGGACCAGGTAGCCGACCGACTCCAGCTCCCCGTCGGGGAAGACGTAGCGGTTGATGAAGCCGCCGGCGTTGATGGTCTTCTCGGTGCCGGTCGGCCGGGTGATGCAGTGGTTGAGGATCCGGCCGCCGGGGTTGAGCTTGTCGTAGAGGAAGCGGAAGTAGAACGGCAGCTGTTCCTTGCCGATGTGCTCGGTCAGGCCGATCGAGCTGACCGCGTCGAAACCGGTCTCCCTGACGTCCCGGTAGTCCATGTAACGGACCTCTGCCAGGTCGCCCAGCCCCGCGTCGGCGATGGCCTTCTGCGCCCATTCGGCCTGCTGGCGCGAGAGGGTGACTCCCAGCGCCTTCACGCCGTACTCGCGGGCCGCGTGGATGACCATGCCGCCCCAGCCGCAGCCGACATCCAGCAGCCGCATCCCCGGCTTGAGGTCCAGCTTCCGGGCGACCAGGTCGAACTTGGCGTACTGCGCCTCCTCCAGCGTGGACTCCTCGCCGGGGAAGACCGCGCAGGTGTAGGCCATGGACGGGCCCAGCACCCACTCGTAGAACGTGTTGGAGACGTCGTAGTGATGATGGATCGCCTCGGCGTCGCGCTGCTTGGCGTGCCTGCTGCCCATCTTGGCCAGCATGCTGCGCCGCATCTCCTGGGGAGGAGGCTGCACCCGCATCAGCAGGGGCTTGACGCCGAGGGCTCGGACGGCCGCCAGCTTCTCGCTCGTCGGGATGTCGTTGATGGTGAGCGACCACATCCGTGACAGCAGGTCGTACATGTCGCCCTGGACATCGAGATGCCCGGAGACGTACGCCCGTGCCAGACCGAGCTCTCCGGGAGCCTGTGCCAAGTAGGCGACCGCTGCCGGAGACTTCACCTCGATGCTGATGTCCGCGCTGTCCGGACCGGCCTTGCTTCCGTCATAGGCGGCGAAGCGGATGTCCGCCTCGTTCCCTATGACCTTCTCGAAGATCTCTGCCAGCTTCACAGAAACAACCTCCTAACGCCCCCGTACACATTTGTCGTAGAGGTTGAGCAACCGGCCACCCGCGTCGTATGCCCGTTTGACCGGCCAGTAGGCGATTCCGTTATAAAAACGCCAGAAATCGTCACGGGAGTAGAACGACGTCGAGTAGAGCGACTTGTGGCCGTCCAGCTCGTGCACCTTGTTCTCGATGAGACGGTTGTAGTAGCCGTCGAACTGACCCCGGGGTAGGGGGACGGTCCCCCAGAAGCCGAAGTTGACGTACAGCCGTCCGGGCTCCAGCGGGTAGAGCGGCCACTCGCCGGTTGACTTGAGCGGGCACATCCACACCGGCTCCATGCCGACCTTGTCGTGGAAGAACTCCAGGAACTCGGCGCCGCGCTCCACCGGCACCTCGATGTCCTGGATGACCGACTCCTGGATGGGCTGACCCCGCCACCGGTCCACCCGGGCGATCACTCCGTACTTACGGTCCAGGCCGACGAGCCTGCGGTAGACGTCGGAGCGCATCCACTTGCGCGGCATCAGGGAGCGGACGAGCGCTCCCTGCACCCCGAACGCGCGCGAGCACCAGAACCAGTCGGTGTCCCAGCGCCACAGGTAGTCGCGGATGCTCAGCCAGTCACGCGTCCTGGTCTGGATCGACCGATAGTAGATGCGCATACCGGTGTAGTCGGAGAGATAGGGAGCACGTTCGGCGAACCGGCCGACGGTCACATAGAGCTCGCCGGGGCCGAAGAACGTGCCGTCCACGAAGTCGATCGGCTCACCGTCGTGCTCGCCGCTCTCGCAGATCTCCTTCATCGCGATCATGCACTTGTCGGCATCGGTGAACGGGATGTGGGTCAGCCGGACGTACGGCTGGACGGGCTTGAGCTTGATCCGGATCCGGAGGGCGTAGCCGAGCGTGCCGTAGGAGTTGGGAAAGGCACGGAACAGGTCGCGGTGCTCGTTGTCGTCACGCGCCACGATGATCCGGCCGTCGCCGGTGAGGATCTCCAACTCCTCCACCGACTCGTGCGGGAGCCCGTCACGGAAGCTGGTGGACTCGATGCCCAGCCCGGTCACCGCGCCGCCCAGCGTGATCGTCTTCAACTGCGGGACGACGTACGGCATGAGCCCGTGCGGGAGCGTGGCGTCCACCAGGTGCTCGTAGGTGGTCATGCCCTGGACCTCGGCGGTCATGGTCACCGGATCCACCTCGATGACCTGGTCCAGATCCCGGGCCGACAGCTTCGCTCCGGAATCCCCGTCCCGGAAACGGAACAGGTTGGTGGTCGCCTTGGCCAACCGGGGCGCCGCGCCCTCGGGGATCGCGGCGTAGGACTCCCTGATCTGCTCTACGGCGCGCCGATGCGCCGCCATCTGTGTCATCTGTTGCACAGGACCTCACCCCCAGAGCCCTCATAGTAAAGATCGCCCCTAGCACGTTATATCTCGGGTCTCTCTGGAGCCAGGTGGGACACGTTAAACGCGCGAAAACTCTACACAGGCCCCGTTTGAAGGCGACGGCGGACCACCGGTTCCACCCCGTTGAGCACTCCGGCCACCGGGCGCCCCTCCACCGCCGCCGCCAGATTGTCCAGGACGAGGCGGACCAGACGGCCGGTGGACTGCGGGGTCACCCTGGCCACGTGCGGGGACAGCAGCACCCGGGGGCTGTCGCGAGCAGGGCGTCCCGGTCGCGGGCGGCCGGGACGGACACGCTGACCCGCTCGCTCAGCGGGCCGAGGAGGTTGCGCAGCGCCTCCTCGGCAGCGACGGCAGCGCCAGCACCCTCCAGGTCACGTCACTCGCCTCCGCGCGGGTGGAAGCTCTTGAACGCCTGGTTCATCCGGCCCAGCTGGCTCCTCCACTCGTTCCCGGTGGTGGTCCAGGTCAGCACCATGACCGTGTCGCCGACCCCGATGAACCGGCGCGTCTCGTGGTAGGTCACTCCGGCACGGGCCCAGGGCGCGCCGCCGCTGTCCTTCATCGTCCAGGTGAAGGACCAGTCGAGCCCGGTGCCGTAGGACAGGGGGATGCGCGCGGTGTCCTCGGAGGCGATCTCGCTCCACTGCGCCACGTCGGTCCTGACGGTCTCCTGGAGCGGGTCCAGGCCGTCGTGGGGACCGGGAAGCACCTCCACCGACATGTGCGCTCCGCCGTCGCGGCGCAGCCACTGGGTGTAGCCCGTCTCGGGGGCCCAGTCCTCCTTCCAACCGGCCGGATACCGGATCGACCAGTTCTCCGGGGCTCTGGCCTGCCACAGCTTCCACTGCTGCGCGGCCTCGGCCGGAGGCCGGCTCTTCGACGGCCTGGGGGAAGGGGGCGCGCTCGGCTGCTCCGTCGCGGCGGCCGAGGCCTCGGCGGTGGAGGTGTCCGAGACGGGGGCGGCCTGCGCGGCGCCCGGCGTGTCGGGCCGTGTCATCGCTATGGACGCCGCCGCTCCTCCCCCGGCCAGGACCACCACGGCGGCCACGATCAGCGGGACCCGGCCGCGTCCGCCGTCCCGGCGCCGCCGGACGGGGGTCTGAGAGGTGGGCGTCTCCTGCCTGCGGTGCCGCTCGGTACGGCGCGGCGCCTCCGTGGGGGCGCCGCTCGCCTCGGCGAGCATCATGTCGACCTGCTCGGGGCTCAGCCGGCGGGCGGGGTCGCGCTGGAGCATGCCCATGAGCACCTCCCGCATCGCGGGGGGCACCCGGCTGAAGTCGGGCTCCTCGGTGAGGAGGGCGCCGAGGGTGGCGATGGCGGTGGTGCGCTCGAAGGGGCCATGGCCCAGCAGCGCCGCGTAGAGGGTGGCGCCGAGGGCCCACAGGTCGGACCAGGGGCCGGCCTCGTCGGCCGTGGCACGTTCCGGCGGCAGGAAGCTGGGCGAGCCCGTCACCATGCCGGTCTGGGTCAGCGAGGTGTCGCCTTCCACGGTCGCGATGCCGAAGTCGGTCAGCACGGCCCGGCCGTCGGGGGCGATGAGGATGTTGCTGGGCTTGACGTCGCGGTGCAGGATCCCGGCCTCGTGTGCCGCCCGGAGCGCCGACAGCACCTGGCGGCCGATGTCGGCCACCTGCTGGACCGGCAGGGGGCCGAACTCGTCCAGGCCCCGGGCCCTGACCAGTTCCATGACGATCCAGGGGCGGCCGTCCTGCTCGGCGACGTCGTAGACCGCCACGATGCCCCGGTGGTTGAGCCGGGCGGCGGTCCTGGCCTCGCGCGAGGTCCGGGTCAACTGACGCTCGTGCTCCGCGGGGGCGAGGTTCGGCGGGAGCAGTACCTCCTTGACGGCGACCGGGCGGTCGAGGAGCATGTCGTACCCCTCCCACACCACACCCATGCCGCCCCGGCCGAGCTCCCTCAGCAGTCGGTAACGCCCAGCGACCACCCGTTCACCGTGCGGATATGTCATCGCGTAACCCCTAGGTCCCATTCAGCTAAGGCGCAAGTTTCCCATACACCCACGCGCCGCGCGGCCGCACACCGGATGTCTTGCCAGGGAAAGCCGAATGTTGTTCTACTTGCCCCGGGGGGAAGGCCGCATATCACCAAGCGATTGTTTGACGTAGCCGTACCGGACCGCGTTGAGACCACACCCGAGGAGATGCCGATGGAGCGCGTGACCAGGAAGGGCCCACTGGCCGGAGTGCGCGTGCTCGAACTGGCGGGCCTGGCCCCCGGGCCGTTCGCCGGAATGATGCTGGCCGACCACGGCGCGGAGGTTCTCCGGGTGGAGCGCACCGCCACCGTCGCCGCCGCCGGCGACAGACCGCGCCCCGACGTGATGGACCGGGGCAAGCGGACGATCGGCCTCGACCTGAAGTCCCCCGAGGGCGTGGCGGCGTTCAAGGAGCTGACCGGGAACGCCGACGTGGTCATCGAGGTCTACCGTCCCGGGGTGGCCGAGCGGCTCGGCATCGGCCCCGCCGACCTGCACGCCGTCAATCCGCGGCTGATCTACGGGCGGATGACAGGCTGGGGCCAGGAGGGCCCGCTGGCGCCGACCGCCGGACACGACATCGACTACATCGCGATCTCCGGCATCCTGTCGATGCTGGGCCGCGAGGGCGAACGGCCCACCCCGCCGATCAACATCCTCGGCGACTTCGCGGGCGGCGGACTGATGCTGGCGTACGGCGTGCTGCTGGCGCTCATCGAGCGGGAGCGGACCGGCGAGGGCCGGGTCGTCGACGCGGCCATGGTCGACGGGGCGGCGACGCTGTTCGCGATGTTCTACCAGGGCGTCCAGAGCGGCTTCTGGGGGCCGCGCGGGACCAACCTGCTCGACACCGGAGCGCCCATGTACGACACCTACGAGACCGCCGACGGCCGCTTCCTCGCGGTCGGGGCGCTGGAGCCGCAGTTCTGGGCGGAGATGGTCACGCTGATGGGACTGGAGGACCTGCCCGACCGCAACGACAGGTCCCAGTGGCCCGCGCTGCGCGAGCGGCTGGCCGAGGCGTTCCGGTCCAGGACCCGCGCCGAGTGGGAGGCGGTGTTCGACGGTTCGGACGCGTGCGTCTCCCCCGTGCTGGAGATGACCGAGGCCGCCGACCACCCGCACAACAAGGCCCGCGGCACCTTCGTCGAGGTCGGCGGCGTCCGCCAGCCCGCCCCCGCGCCACGCCTGCTCGGTGTGTCCGGACAGGATCTCTCTCCCGCGACCCGGCTGGCGGACCTGTCCTCGTGGGGCCTGCCGGAGGAGGCCGCCGCCAGGCTGCGCGCGGCGGGAGTGCTCGCGTGACCTGATCCCCGCAGTTCACGGGCGGTGCACCTGGCACAGGTGTACCGCCCTTTGTCGTAGATATTGTTTGATATGTAGTAGATGTACTACATTCGTACACATGAGTACTGCGGTGAGTGTTCGCGGGCTGCGGATGACATACGGCGCGGCCGAGGTGTTGCAAGGAGTCGACCTTGAGATCAGGCGGGGCGAGATCTTCACTCTGCTGGGGCCCAACGGAGCGGGCAAGACCACCACGATCGAGATCCTGGAGGGCTTCAGGACCAGGTCGGCGGGCGAGGTGAGCGTGCTGGGGACGGACCCCGCGCGCGGCACCGACGCCTGGCGGGCCAGGCTCGGGATCGTGCTGCAGAGCTGGCGCGACCACCCTCGCTGGAGCGCCGGGGACCTGCTGGCCCACCTCGGCGAGTTCTACGACGACCCTCGCGACCCGGACGAGCTGCTGGCCGCGCTGGGCCTGACCGCGCAGGCCGGGCAGCGGGTGAGCCGCCTGTCGGGCGGCCAGCGCCGCCGGCTGGACGTCGCACTGGGCATCGTGGGCCGCCCCGAGCTGCTGTTCCTCGACGAGCCGACGACCGGGTTCGACCCGGAGGCCCGGCGGGAGTTCCACCTGCTGATCGAGAAGCTGGCCGCCGACGAGGGCATCACGGTGCTGCTGACCACGCACGACCTCGCCGAGGCCGAGAAGCTGGCGCACCGGACCGCGATCCTGGTCGGCGGGGAGATCGCCGTGTGCGGGACCCCGTCCGAGCTGGCGGAGGCCGTACAGGCCCAGTCGCGCGTCCGCTGGCTGGAGGACGGCAGGGAGCGGGTCCTGACCACATCGGACCCGTCCCAGGCGGCCTGGGAGCTGCACCGCAGGTTCGACGGCCCGGTGCCCGGCCTGGAGATCCGGCGCCCGTCGCTGGAGGAGAACTATCTGAGCCTCATCGGGAGGGCGGCATGAACGTCAGAGCACTGCGCATCGGAGTACGGCGGGGCTGGAGAGAGCAGCTGCACCTGGTCAAGGACCGCAGGGAGCTGATCACCGCACTGATCGGCACGGTAGGGGTCTTCGCCCTGCTGATCCTCTGGATCGGCGACGGTCAGGTCGAGGAGACAGGCGTCTCCCAGGGCACGTTCATGACGATCGGGTTCCTGGCCCTCACCGTCTTCTCCCAGGGTCTGACGACCCTCCCGGTGGCGATCGCCAACGACCGCGAGGACGGGACGCTCCTGCGGCTGCGGACCGTCCCCGGCGGGATTCCCGCCTACCTCATCGGCCGGGTGGTGACCGCCCTGTGCCAGATCGTCGTGCAGGGCGTGCTGATCCTGGGCACCGGCGTCGCGCTGGGCGGGGTGAGACCACCCCACGACTGGCTGACCATGGCCTGGGTGCTGCTGCTGGGCACGTTCGCCGTGGTGCCGCTGGGAGTGGCCATCGGCTGTCTGGTCCCCAGCCCGAAGGCCGCGGGCGCGATGCTGGGGCTGCCGATGATGGTCCTGATGGTCACCTCGGGGGTCATGCTCCCCGTCACGTTCATGCCCGAGGTCGTCCAGTGGATCTCCCAGGCGTTCCCGCTCTACTGGCAGGGACTCGGCCTGCGGGCGGCGTTCATGCCCGACGCCATGCTCGCCGTCGAGATCGGCCAGAGCTGGCGCCTGCCCTGGGTGGGCGCCGCGCTCGCGACCTGGACGGTCGCGGGGATGCTGCTGGCACCAGGGCTGATCCGCCGGGTCACCCGCCGCGAGTCCGGATCCCGGCTCGCCGAGCGGCAGCTCGTCGCCCAGGGCTGACAAGGGCTGGGAGACTGCTGGGATGTCCGCGGAAGATGTGTACAACCGGATCTCGGTGCTGAGAGCCGAGCGCGGTGTCTCACGCAAGGATCTGGCGGCCGCGCTGGGTGTCCACTACCAGACGATCGGCTACCTGGAGCGCGGGGAGTACAGCCCGAGCCTGTTCCTCGCCCTGCGCATCTCCGAGTACTTTGAGGTTCCGTTGGAGGTCGTTTTCTCCCTGAAGCCGTTCCCCCGGCTGGGCAGCGAGGTGAAGTGATGGGTGAACTGACCCCCAAACAGCTGGAGACCCGCTATCGCGACTGGCCTCCGCGCTCCTGGTATGCCACCCGCAGGAACCGCCGGCTCCTCGCCGGCGCGGGTGCCGGCTCCGCCGGGCTGATCTGGGTCAGCGCGATCGTGTGCTGGTATCTGGCGCCGAGCGACCTCGCCATGTGGACCACCTTCGCCCTGGGAGGGTCCGCCCTGGTGATCTACATCGTGGTCTACTCGGCGCTGGTCGGGGCCACCCGCGGCGTGGTCGGCCTCGCCGAGCGCTACCTGGACGAACGCCAGTCCCTCGAGCGTCAGAAGGCCCAGGCCGACGCCCGGCGGGGGACGACGGCGGTCCTCATCGCGCTCGGGGCGATGTTGTCGTTCGCCGTATCCGGGGCCGAGATGACCATCCGGATCCCAAGTGCGGCGATCGTCATGCTCATGTACGCCGTGGTCACGACGCATCTCATCCTGCCGTCGCTCCTGATGGGCTGGCGGATGCCCGACCCTCCGCCGGACGACGAAGACGACCGGGATGACGGAGACGACAGCGACGACGAGGGACACGACCGGATCGGAGAGGTCTCCGGCCGGACCGGGAACGGTCAGCCCATCGACGGGAACACCGCGACGTAGAGGTCCACGCCCGCGGGATGGTGGATCTCCACGTCGGTGGTGAAGGCGCGGGGCGGGGCGCCGCCGGACTCGGTGTGCTCCCACACCCGCTGCCACGTCTCCTGGAGCGCTCCAGGCATCGGCCCTCGGGCTTCCAGCCTCAGCGCCTGGCTCCTGGGCACCCGGACCGCGACCATGCCCTCGGGCAGCGCGGCGGCGGTGCGGACGGCCACCCCGACGATCTGGGTGTAGGCGCCGTGGTGATCGCTCTCGTAGTCGGTCAGCACGGCGTAGACGTTCTCGTCCACCCGTCCGGGGACATGGGCGAAGGCACCGGGCACACCCGCGCGCGCCCACAGCGCGCCGAGCCGGCCCTTGCCGGCCTCCATCTCGTCGGCGTTGGAGGTCCGTACGGCATGGCCAACGACGATCATCTCGGGCCGATCAACAACGATCACAGCGCCTCCTCACGGCCACCCATTAAATTCGAGCAAATGGGATCTTAGTCTCCGTTTCGACTGGTAGACCCCTCTTCGCCGTCCCCGAAACGGGGAACGTTCACCTTGGCCCACGCACCGGATAAGGTGGACGAACGTGAAGTTCCTCAACGAGATGGCGCCCGCCCACGACCTGACCTACAGCGATGTGTTCATGGTCCCGTCGCGGTCGTCCATCGCCTCCCGGCTCTCCGTCGACCTGTCGACCCACGACGGCACCGGCACCACGATCCCGATCGTCGTCGCCAACATGACGGCGGTCGCGGGACGCAGGATGGCCGAGACCATCGCCAGGCGCGGCGGCATCGCCGTGATCCCGCAGGACATCCCGATCGACGTCGTCGCCGACGTCGTCGGCTGGGTCAAGGCGCGGGACCTGGTCCACGACACCCCCCTCACCCTCACCCCGCACGACACCGTCGGCGAGGCCCTCAACCTGCTGCCCAAACGGGCCCACGGCGCGATCATCATCGTCGACTGGGAGAACCACCCGATCGGCGTGGTCACCGAGGGCGACTGCAGCGGCGTGGACATGTACACCCAGCTCTCCCAGGTCATGTCCGACCACCTGCTCACCCTGCCGGCCGGGCTCGACCCGCGCGAGGCCTTCGACCGGCTCCACGGGGGCCGGCACCGGCTCGCCCCGATCGTCGACGGCGAGGGCCGCCTGGTCGGCATCCTGACCCGGACGGGCGCGCTGCGGGCCACGCTGTACAGGCCCGCGCTCGACACCTCCGGCAGGCTGCGCGTCGCCGCCGCCGTCGGCGTCAACGGCGATGTGGCCGCCAGGGCCAAGGAGCTTCTCGAAGCCGGGATCGACTGCCTGGTGGTGGACACCGCCCACGGCCACCAGGACAAGATGATCAGCGCGCTGCGGGCGGTCAGGGCGCTCGACCCGGACGTGCCGGTCGCCGCGGGCAACGTCGTCACCGCCGAGGGCGTGCGCGACCTGGTCGAGGCCGGGGCCGACATCCTCAAGGTCGGCGTCGGCCCGGGCGCGATGTGCACCACCCGGATGATGACCGGCGTCGGCCGCCCGCAGTTCTCCGCCGTCCTGGAGTGCTCCGCCGAGGCCCGCCGCCTCGGCCGTCACGTCTGGGCCGACGGGGGCGTCCGCCACCCGCGCGACGTGGCCCTCGCCCTGGCCGCCGGGGCGGCCAACGTGATGATCGGTTCCTGGTTCGCCGGGACCTACGAGTCGCCGGGTGACACCCGCACCGACGCCGACGGGCGGAAGTACAAGGAGAACTTCGGCATGGCCTCGGCCCGCGCGGTGAAGCTGCGCACCTCCGAGGACTCCCCCTTCGAGCGGGCCCGCAAGGCGCTGTTCGAGGAGGGCATCTCCACCTCCCGGATGTATCTCGACCCGGTACGGCCCAGCGTCGAGGACCAGGTCGACGCCATCGTGGCCGGTCTTCGCTCCTCGTGCACCTACGCGGGCGCCTCCACGCTGCAGGAGTTCCACGAGCGCGCGGTGGTCGGCATCCAGAGCTCGTCCGGCTACACCGAGGGCATGCCGCTCCACCAGAGCTGGTAAGCCGTCCGCAAGGAAGGTCTCTCCCGGGACCACCCGCGGCTGCGTGAGGAGTACGCCGCCCGGTGAGGCGGCCCTCCTCACCCCACGGATCCGGAGCTCAGCCCTTGACGCTGCCCGTCAGCAGGCCGCGGACGAAGTAGCGCTGCATCGACAGGAAGACGGCCAGCGGGATGACCACCGAGACGAACGCGCCCGAGGTCAGGCGCTGCCACTCGTTGCCCTTGGTGCCGGCCATCTGCGCCAGCCGCACCGTCATGGGGGCGGTCTCCGCGGTGCCGCCGGCGAAGATCAGAGCCACCAGGAGGTCGTTCCAGACCCAGAGGAACTGGAAGATGCCGAAAGTGGCCAGCGCGGGACCGACCAGGGGCAGGACGAGCTTGCGCAGGATCGCGCCGTGGGTGGCGCCGTCCACCCTGGCGGCCTCCATCAGCTCACCGGGCAGTTCGGACATGAAGTTGTGGATCAGGAAGATGCCCAGCGGCAGCGCGAAGCAGGTGTGGGCGAACCAGACCTGCACGAAACGGCCGGGTCCCTCCAGATCCCAGGCGGGCAGGATGTGGACGCCGAAGACGTCCACGCCCTGGGAGAAGAACGACAGCAGCGGGACCAGCGCCATCTGCAGCGGCACGATCTGGAGGGCGAAGATGCCGATGTAGATCCATTCGCGCCCCCGGAACGGCAGCCAGGCCAGCGCGTAGGCGGCGAAGGTGGCCAGGGCGAGCGGGAGGAGCACCGACGGGATCGTGATGACGATGGAGTTGATCAGGAAGCTGGCCATCTGGCCGGAGGACGAGGAGGTGCCGAACAGCACCTGCTGGTAGTTCTCCAGGGTGAGCTGCGGGTCGGAGAAGAACGTCCACCAGCCGGTGGACTTGATCTGGTCCTCCGGGCGCAGCGAGGAGAGCAGCAGGCCGAAGGTCGGGGTGGTCCACAGGACCGCGATGACGATCGCGACGGCGCTGGCGACCTTGCCGCTGAGCCCCCGCCGGACGCGCTGCGGCGCGGTCGTGGCCCGGGGACGCGCCACGCTCTGGGTCAATGTGGTCACGCGGACTCCTTCGCCGGCCACGTCGCCGTGGCGCCGTGCACGCCGGCTCGCCTCCGCATGTCTGCTCGCTCGCTCACCGGACCTCCCTGCGCTGGCGGATCTGGTAGATCACGATGGGCGTCACCAGGGCGAACAGGAAGACCGCGAGCGCCGCGCCCTTGCCGGTCTCGCCGTAGCGGAACGCCTGGTTGTACATCTCGTTCGCGATGACGCTGGTGTCGAACTGGCCGCCGGTCATCGTGCGCACGATGTCGAACAGCTTCAGCGTGCCGATCGACTGGGTGACCAGGACCACGATCACGGCCGAGCGGATGGAGGGCAGCGTCACGCGGAAGAACATCTGCGTCGGGCTCGCCCCGTCCAGCCGGGCGGCCTCGACGATCTCCGCCGGGATTCCCTTGATCGCCGCGGAGAGCACCACGGTGGCGAAACCGGCCTGGATCCAGACCATCACCGCGATCAGGAACAGCGTGTTCAGCGGAGGATCCTGCAGCCACTGCCGGGGTTCGCCGCCCAGGGCGACCACGAGCTGGTTGAGCAGGCCGATCTGGTCCTGGTCGTCGGCACGGTAGGCGTAGACAAAGCGCCAGATGATGCCCGCGCCGACGAAGGAGATCGCCATCGGCAGGAAGACCAGTGACTTGGCGAGCGACTCGAACCGGGTGCGGTCCACCAGGACGGCGTAGAGCAACCCGACCGAGGTCACCAGCAGCGGAACGAGCAGGACCCAGATGAGCGTGTTGCGGAGCACGGTCAGGGCCTCGGGCTGGGTGAACATCCAGGCGTAGTTGTCCAGGCCCACCCATCGCATGCCGTCGCCGCTCATGAACGACAGCAGGGTCGTCCGTACGGCGGGCACCACCAGGCCGATGGCCAGCAGGACGATCGCGGGCAGGAGCAGGATCGTCGCGTGGGTCCAGGCTCGCCGCCGCATCGGGGCGCGGTCGACCAGCAACAGGATCACCGCGACCACCACGAGGAAGGCGGCGATGCCGATCAGCAGCTGGACGAGCTTGGGCTGTTCGGCGGCGAAATCGAAGTCCATCGGAGGGATCTCCCGGGAGGATCATGCCGATACGGGCGATGCATCCGGCCCTGCAAGCCAAGCAGGGCCGGATGCATCGTCACATATCAGGACTTGGGCCAGGAGGCGTCGATGTAGTCAAGGACCGTCTTGGTGTCCTTGCCGTTGATCCAGTCGGTCATGCCCTTCCAGAAGGTGCCCGCGCCGACCGCGGCCGGCATCAGGTCCGAACCGTCGAACCGGAAGACCGTGTCCGGGTTCTGCAGCATCTCCATGGAGAGCTTGTCGATCGGGTTCTGCGCCAGGTCGGGGTCCACACCCTTGCGCGCGGTGACGTACGTCGCCAGCTTCATCCGGGCCGCCGGAAACTCCGCCGAGGCGAGGTAGGCCTGCACGGCCTGGACCTCGGGGCGGTCGGTGAAGGCCGCCACGAACTCGCCCGCACCGAGGACCGGCTTCTTGGACGGGTCGTTGCCCGGCAGGTAGAAGGCGAACACGTCGCCGTCCTCGGCCACCTTGGTGCCCTCGGGCCAGAAGTTGGCGTAGAAGGACGCCTGGCGGTGCAGCGCGCACTTGCCCTGCGTGATCGGGACGCCGCCCTCCTGGAAGGCGGTGCTGGCGATCGACTTCACCGGGCCGTAGCCGCCGTTGACGAACTTCTCGTTCTTGAGGATCGCGCCGACCTTGTCCACCGCGGCGACGACCTTGGGATCGTTGAACGCGAGCTTGTGGCTCACCCAGTCGTCGTACCCCTCGGGGCCGGCCTCGCGGAGCATGATGTCCTCGACCCAGTCCGTCGCCGGCCAGCCGGTCGCGTCACCGGACTCGATGCCGGCGCACCACGGCTTGACGCCGGAGCCGGCGATGGTGTTGGTGAGGGTCATCAGCTCGTCCCAGGTCGTGGGGACGGTCCAGCCCTTCTCCTTGAACATCTTCGGCGAGTACCAGACGAAGGACTTCACGCTGGCGCCCAGCGGCGCGCCGTAGAAGGTGCCGTCGACGGTCGAATACTTGGCCCAGTCCGGCGACCAGCCCTCGCCGAACAGTTTCTTCACCTCGGCCGAGGCGGGCTTGAGCTTGCCGGCCTTGGCGAAGCGCTCCAGCAGACCCGGCTGCGGGAAGAAGGCGATGTCCGGCGGGTTGCCGCCGTCGGCGCGCACCTGGATCTGGGCCTCGAACTCGCCGGTGCCCTCATAGGTGATCTTCATCCCCGTGCACTTCGCGAACGGCTTCCACGCCTGCTCGAAGAGGTCGGCCTCGGTGTCACGGATCGAGGAGTAGATGCTGACGGTCTTGCCCGCGTGGTTACCGTACTTGGTGAAGGCCGCGCATTCAGCCGACGTGCTGCTGCCGCCTCCGCCCGCCGATGGCTTGTTCTCCGTGGATGCGCAGGCGGTGGCGACCAGCGCCAGCCCAATGGTGCCCGCCACCAAGGTGACGCGGTTGGTCCGTGAGAGGAGCGACATGGACCTTCCTCCATATAAAGTTGCCGGGAAGTGTGAGAGCGCTCTCTGGAAGAGTCGTCTGCGCACTCTCCGATGTCAATAACTGTGATATTACGGTTACAGTCCCATTTTTCTTGACATGCAACTTGGACAAGCGTGATGCTCCAGAGAGCGCTCTCACAGAACTGCGGAACAGAATGGAGCGGCGAGGATATGACCATCTCCGCTGAAAAGTCCCCCATCCTCAAGGACTCCGGCGTGCTGAGGTTTCCCGAGGGCTTCGTCTGGGGCGCCGCCACCGCGGCCTACCAGATCGAGGGCGCGGCCCGGGACGACGGCAGGGGTCCCTCCATCTGGGACACCTTCTCCCGGACCCCCGGCAAGGTGCATGCCGGGCACACCGGCGACGTGGCCTGCGACCACTACCACCGCTACCCCGAAGACGTCCGCCTCATGGGCGATCTGGGCCTCTCCGCCTATCGCTTCTCCATCTCCTGGCCTCGCGTCCAGCCCGACGGCTCCGGCCCGGCCAACCCGCGCGGCCTGGACTTCTACGACCGCCTGGTGGACGAGCTACACGGAGCCGACATCACCCCGATCGTGACGCTCTACCACTGGGACCTGCCGCAGACCCTGGAGGATCGAGGCGGCTGGACCAACCGGGAGACCGCCGAACGGTTCGCCGAGTACGCCGAGTACGTACACGCGCGGCTGGGCGACCGGGTCGAGACGTGGACCACGCTGAACGAGCCCTGGTGCTCGGCCTTCCTGGGCTACGCGTCGGGCATCCACGCGCCTGGCCGTACCGAGCCGGAGCTGAGCTTCGCCGCCGTCCACCACCTGCTGCTCGGCCACGGGCTGGCGGTCGGGGCCCTGCGCGCGGCGGGGGCGGACCGGATCGGCATCACGCTCAACCTCTCGCCGGTGCTCGGCGAGGACGCCGAGGCGGTGTCCGTCGTGGACGGCCTGCAGAACCGGATCTTCCTTGACCCGGTGCTGCGCGGGGAGTACCCCGCCGACGTGGTCGGGCGGGCCGGCCGCTTCACCGACTGGTCCTTCGTCAGGGACGGCGACCTGGAGGTCATCAGCCGGCCGATCGACCTGCTGGGGGTGAACTACTACAATCCACAGACCGTGGCCGCCCGCACCGGCGAACCCGCCAACCCCGTCTACCCGGGCAGCGAGGGGATCGCCTTCCCCCGCCCCGATGTGCCGAAGACCGCGATGGGCTGGCCGGTCCAGCCGTTCGGGCTGACCGACCTCCTGGTGCGGCTGTCGCAGGACTACCCCGGCACCCCGCTGATCATCACCGAGAACGGCGCGGCCTTCGACGACGTCGTGGAGGACGGCCAGGTCCACGACACGGACCGCGTGTCCTATCTCGACGGGCATCTGCGCGCCGCCCACGCCGCCATCGAGGCCGGTGCCGATCTGCGCGGCTACCTGGTCTGGTCGCTGCTGGACAACTTCGAGTGGGCCGAGGGCTACAACAAGCGGTTCGGCGTCGTGCACGTCGACTACACCACGCAACGCCGTACCCCCAAGGACAGCGCGCTCTGGTACCGCGAGGTCGTCCGCCGGAACGGGCTGTGAGAGTCCGGCCGACTCTGGAGAAGGTCGCCGCCCGGGCAGGGGTGTCCCGGGCGACCGCCTCACGAGTGATCAACGGCTCCTCCCGGGTGGCCCCGCAGATCCGTGAGGCGGTGAACCGCGCCGTGGAGGAGCTGGGCTACGTCCCCAACCAGGCGGCGCGGAGCCTGGTCACACAGCGGTCCGACTCGATCGCCCTGGTGTTCCCCGAGCCGGCGACGCGCGTCTTCTCCGACGACCCGACCTTCGCCGGGATCATCTGGGGGGTCAGCATGGAGATCGAGAAGGCCGACAAACAGCTCGTGCTGATGCTCACCGGTCCGGATGGCAGCTACCACCGGGTCGAGCGCTACGCGACCAACGGGCACGTGGACGGTGTGATCGTCGCGTCGATGCACGGGACCGATCCGCTGCCGGGAATCCTGACCCGGCGGGGCGTCCCGGTGGTCTGCAGCGGCCGTCCCGGCGTGCCCAGCGATCTGCCCTACGTGGACATGGACAACATCGGCGGCGCCGAGCACGCGGTCCGGCACCTGGTGGAACAGGGCCGCCGCCGGATCGCGACCATCGCCGGTCCCCAGGACATGATCGCCGGAGTCGACCGGCTCTCCGGCTACCGCAACGTCCTGCGGGACTCCGACCGCCGTTCCATCGTCGCGGTCGGCGACTTCACCCGGGAGTCCGGCGCGGTCGCCATGCGCCAGCTCCTGGCCGACGACCCGGAGCTGGACGCGGTGTTCGTGGCCAACGACCTGATGGCGCTGGGCGCGTTGCGGGCGCTGCGCCGGGCGGGCCGGGGGGTCCCCTGCGACGTCGCCGTCGTCGGCTTCGACGACATCCCGGCCGCGGCCTACGCAGAGCCGCCGCTGACCACCGTCCGCCAGCCGACCGTGGAGATGGGCCGCCGGCTGGCGCGCATGGTGCTGAACCCCGAGGAGCGGGCGCCGCTGGTGCTCCCCACCGAGCTGGTGGTGCGGGAGTCTACGAAGATGACCTGACGACGAGCTCCGTAGGCATGATCACCGGGTCGGTGGGGCCGTCCGCCAGGAGGCCGAGCAACAGGCGGACCATGGCGGCGGCCTGCTTCGCGTGCGAGGTGTGGACTGTGGTGAGCGGCGGATCGGTGTAGCGGGCGGCCTCGATGTCGTCGTAACCGACGATGGCGACGTCGTCGGGGATGCGGCGGCCGGCCTGCCGCAGCGCGTGCATGGCGCCGATCGCCATCAGGTCGTTGGCGGCGAACACCGCGTCCAGCTCCGGGTCGTCGGCCAGGAGCTGGCGCATGGCGACCGCGCCGGACTCCCGGGTGAAGTCGCCGACCGCGATGATGGAACGGCGGTCGGAGTCCTGGAGCACCTGCCGGTATCCGGTGAGCCGGTCCTGACCGGCGATCATGTCCAGCGGTCCGGCGATCGTCGCGATCCGCCGCCTCCCCCGCTCCAGCAGGTGACGCACGGCGACGGCGGCGCCGCCCACGTTGTCGTTGTCCACGTAGGGGATGGCGACCGGCACGGCCGGCCGGCCGTACGAGACGACCGGGACGCGCAGCCGGGTGAGCGCGACGGGCAGCGGGTCGGCGCCGTGACTCGACACGAGCATGACACCGTCCACATGGCCGCCGGCGATGTAGTTCTCCGCCCGGGCGTGACTCTGGGGGGATCCGGCCAGCAGGAGCACGACCTGCATGTTGACGGCCTCCAGCTCGATGCTGGCCGAGCGGATCACGGTGGAGAACATCGGATCGTCGGAGAACACCCGGTTCGGGGACTCCGAGACGACGAGCGCGACCGAGTTGGTCCGCTGGGTGACCAGGTTCCTCGCCGCCCCGTTGGGAACGTAGCCCAGCTCCTCCACCGCCCGCAGCACCATCTCGCGGATGTCCGGGGTCACCGTGGTCTGACCGTTCACCACCCGGGAGACGGTCGACCGGGAGACTCCGGCCCGGGCGGCGACCGCCTCCAAGGTGGGTCGTCTCATCTAGCTCCCCCGTAGTCCGTTCCGCTTGATGACCTCGCTGTACCACAGCGCGCTGTCCTTGAGCAGGCGTCGCTGGGTGGCGAAGTCGACATGCACGATGCCGAACCTGCGCCTGTACCCCTCGGCCCACTCGAAATTATCCAGCAGCGACCAGACCAGATAGCCCCGCACGTCCGCCCCCTCGGCGATCGCGGCGTGTACGGCGCGCAGATGGCCGTCCAGATAGCCGGTCCTGCCGGTGTCGTGGACCCGGCCGTCCTCCACGACGTCGTCGAAGGCGGCGCCGTTCTCGGTGACGATCAGGCCGACCTCGGGATAGTCGTCGGCCAGCCGCAGGAGCAGGCGCGACAGTCCGTTGGGCACGATCGGCCAGCCCATCGCGGTGACCGGCGCGTCGGCCGTGCAGAAGCGGACGTCCTCGCTGCCCGGCCATGCCGCGTCGGCGGCCTCGCCGGGCCCGGACTCGACCACGCAGGGGTTGTAGTAGTTGATACCGATCATCTCGATCGGCTGGTGGACGGTTCCGAGGTCGCCGTCATGGATGTGGGCGAGACCGCCGTTGCGTTCGACGATCGTGAGCAGGTCCGCGGGATACTCCCCACGCAGCGCGGGATCGAGGAACTGCCGGACGAGCAGGGTGTCGATCCGGTTCACCGCCTCGGCGTCCGCCGCCGACGGCTCGGCCGCCGGGTCGCGCACCTGCGCGGGAGTGATCACCGGCGCGAGGTTGAGCACCAGCGTGATCTCCTCGGCTCCTCCGGCGCGGAGTGCCTGCGTCGCCAGCCCGTGCCCCAGCAGCAGGTGGTGGGCCGCTCGCAGCGCGGCGGCGGGGTCCTGCCTGCCCGGCGCGTGGACCCCGTTTCCGTAGCCGAGGAAGGCCGACACCCACGGCTCGTTGAGGGTGGTCCAGTGCTGGACCCGGTCCCCCAGCCGCTCGTGTACGGCCCGCGCGTAGTCGGCGAACCGGTGGGCGGTGTCCCGCGCGGGCCAGCCGCCGGCGTCCTCCAACGTCTGGGGCAGGTCCCAGTGGTAGAGGGTGGCGTACGGCGTTATCCCGGCCTCCAGCAACCTGTCGACCAGGCGACTGTAGAAGTCCAGGCCCCGGGGGTTGATCCGGCCGGTGCCGTCGGGCTGGACGCGAGGCCAGGCGACGGAGAACCGGTAGGCGGCGAGTCCCAGGTCGCTCATCAGCCGGACGTCGTCGGCGTAGTGGAAGTAGTGCTCGCAGGCCACGTCACCGGTGTCACCCCCGGCGACCTTGCCCGGCGTGCCGGAGAAGGTGTCCCAGATCGACGGCCGCCTGCCGTCCTCCTTGACCGCCCCTTCGATCTGGTAGGACGCGGTGGCCGCGCCCCAGACGAAACCGGTGGGGAAGTCCGCGCGCCCCTGTGTGAGGGAGGCCCCCCGAATGCCGACCGCGGTCATCCCTTCACAGCTCCTTGCATGATTCCTCCGATGATCTGCTTGCCGAGCAACGCGAACACCGCGACCAGCGGCAGGGTGCCGAGCGTGGTGCCCGCCAGCCCGAGCACGTAGTCGTTGACGTATCCGCTGGCCAGAGTGGACAGGGCGACCTGCACCGTCGGGTCCTCCGGGGTCAGGACGACCAGCGGCCAGAAGTAGTCGTTCCAGGCCGACATGAAGGTGAGCATGCCGAGCACGGCCGCCGCGGGGCGGGCGGCCGGGAGTACGACGTGCCAGAAGAGGCCCCAGGTGGTGCAGCCGTCAACCCGGCCGGCCTCCAGCAGCTCGGTCGGCAGGGCCCGGGACAGGTACTGGGTCATGAAGAACACGCCGAACGCGTTGATGAGCGCGGGCGCGATCAGCGCGTACATGGTGCCGGTCCACTCGAGTTTCACCATCAGCATGTACAGCGGGATGATCCCGAGCTGGGCCGGAACCATCATGGTCGCCACGGTGAGCACCAGCAGGACGTTCCTGCCGCGGAAACGCAGCTTGGCGAAGGCGAACCCGGCCAGCGTGGACAGGAACATCACCGCGATCGCGATGGAGCCGGACACCAGGACGGAGTTGAGCATCGCCAGTGCGAAGGGGACCGTGTCGAAGACGCGGGCGATGTTGGCGAAGAGGTTGCCGCCGGGCAGCAGCGGGGGTGGGACATCCGCCAGGGCCGCGTTGTCCCGGGAGGCCACCACGACGCTGTAGTAGAGCGGCAGCGCCGAGAAGAACGCCACCGCGGTCAGGGTGAGATAGGTGAGCCTGCGGGCGGCGCCGGAACGGGACCGTCTGGCCGCGGGGACGGTGGTGCGGGGGCGCCGGGCCGCGGGGGCGGCGGTGCGGGCGCTCACGTCAGTCCCCCCTTTGCTCGGCGGGTGAGCAGATAGTTGACGCCCGCGACCAGGACGATGAAGACGAACATCATCCAGGAGATGGCCGAGGCGTAGCCGAAGTCGAGCTTGGTGAAGTTCTCGTAGATGAGCAGCGAGAGCGTCTGGTACTGCCGGTCCGGGCCGCCGGAGATGCTGTAGGTGCCGAACAGGAGTGGCTCTGCGAGAACCTGCATGGCGCCGATCGTCGAGGTGATGACGACGAAGATGATCGTGGGTCTGATCATCGGAATGGTGATCTTACGGAGCTGGGTGGCTCCGCTGGCGCCGTCGAGGGTGGCCGCCTCGTACAGCTCGCGCGGTACGGCCTGCATGGCCGCCAGGAAGATCAGCGCGTTGTAGCCCGTCCACCGCCACATGATCATGACGGAGATGGCGACGTGGGAGGTCGCCACCCCCTCGTTCCAGGCGACGCCGTCGACGCCGAACCAGCCCAGCATCCAGTTGATCACGCCGAAGTCCCGGCCGAACAGCTGGCTGAAGATGACCACCACGGCGACCACGCTGGTCACATTGGGCAGCAGGAGCGTGACGCGGAAGAAGGTCTGCGCCCGCAGCGGCCGGTTGAGCAGGTGGGCCAGCCAGATGGCCAGCAGCAGCTGCGGGGCGGTGGACAGCACCCCGATGGACAGGGTGTTGAAGGTGGCGTTCCAGAAGTAGTCGTCGGCGAGCAGCGCCCTGAAGTTGTCCAGACCGACGAAGGTGTGCTCGTCCGACAGCAGTGTCCACTCGTGCAGGCTCACCCAGGCGGTGTAGGCCAGGGGGAACAGCCCGAACGCGGAGAACAGCAGGAAGAACGGGGCCACGTAGGCGTACGGCGAGCCCTTGACGTCGAGTTGGTGGACCAGGTGGCGGCGGAGGCGGTGGCGAGATCGCACCGGCCCGTCCGGGGGGACCGCCGCCAGGCGATCCGGTGCGCGGGTGGCCATGGCAGCTCCTTTCGGCGATTCGTCAGGGGTGGGAGGCAGGCGGCCGACCGGTGCGAGACCAGTCGGCCGGGGGAAGGACGGACTACTTGATCCTGCCGACGTCCTTCAGCGCCTGCGTCCAGGCCTCCTCGGCGTTCTGCTTGCCCTGCTCCACCCGCTGGAGGCCGTTGTTGAACGCCAGCAGGACGTCGCCGGCCTTGGGACCCACGTGCTGCGGCTTGAGCGCCTTCGCGGCGCTGGTGAAGATCTTGCCGATCGGCGCGTTGCCGAAGTAGGGGTTGACGTAGTCGGCCACCGCCGGGTCGTCGTACAGGGCGGGCAGCGAGGGCAGCGCGCTGGCCTCCTTGAAGAGCATGATCTGGCTCTCCTTGTTGGTGAGCAGGTCGATCAGCTCGGCGGCCTCCTTGGGGTGCTTGCCCTGCTTGGGCAGCATCAGGTGGGTGCCGCCCTGGTTGCCGCCGCCACCGGGCACCGCGGCGATGTCCCAGGCGCCCTCACCGGGCTTCTGGTCCTTGATCGTGCCGGTCTTCCAGGCCGGGCAGACCATGGTGGCGAAGGTGCCCTTGGCGATCCCGGTGTTCCACGGCGGGGTGAAAGCGGCGAGTTTGGCCGACAGGCCCTCGTCAACGATCTTCACGGACATGTCGTAGGCCTTGCGCACCTCCGGGTTGGTGCCGGCCACGATCTTGTACTGGTCGTCGTAGAACCCGACGGGGGCCTGCTCGACCATGGCGCGGAAGTGCTCACCGGGGCCGTCGGTGAACTTGGCGCCCGCCACCTTGGCCGCGACGAACTTCTTGCCCGTCTCGATGTAGGCGTCCCAGGTCGGCCAGAGCGCCGACACCTCGTCGCGGTCGGCGGGCAGGCCGGCCTTCTTGAACAGGTCGGGGCGGTAGCACATGGCCAGGCCGCCGACGTCGGTGCCCAGTCCCATCAGCGAGGAGCCGTCGTTGGAGACGCCCAACTGCCACTTCCAGTCGAGATACTCGCTCTTGCGCCGCTCCAGGCCGTAGTCCTTGAGGTTGTAGAACTTGTCGGGCACGGGCGTGAAGGCGCCGATGTAGCCGCCCTCGACGGCGACGACGTCGGCGGCGCCCGCACCGGTGGTCAGCTGCGTGATGAGGTTGGTGTGGTGGTCGTTGAACTGCGAGCGGCGCTCCACGATCTCCACGTTGGGGTGGGTCTTCTTGAACGCCTCATACAACGGCGCGTAGTGGAAGTCACTGAACAGCGCGACGGTCAGCTTGATCTTCTCTCCCGGCTGGGAGGCCGACGCACTGCTTCCGGCGGTGCCACCGCCGTCGCCACCACAGGCGGCGAGGCTCACGGCCAGCGCCGACACGGCGACCATCGGGGCGAGGAACCGGTGACGTAGCTTGCGCATGGAACCCTCCTAGGGTCCTCATAAGTGATCATGGAGAGAGCGCTCCCTGAGCAGATTGATGGCAGCGGAGTTACGTGTCAACGACCTCTCCGATAACGATCGCTGTTACCTGCCGGCCCCCTCATGGAGAGCGCTCTCCCGTTTTTCTTTGCGTTTTCGCAGGTCAAATGAGTGGAGGAAGCCTATTTGCAAGATCAAGGGAACGCTCCCAGTAGAAAAAGTCAGATGAACATCGCGTGGCGGCCATATTTCGTAGCGTCGGAAACAGCCCGTGACGGACCGGCCGCCGCCGTCGACCTCCCTTGCAGGGAGCGCTCCCCAGGTTCCCCGCCGACTGGCGGAGCGACGGCCGGCCATCCGCGGCCTCGGCCGGCCCGGTCCGGCCCGCAGGACCCTTCACGGACACCTGTCCGATCCACCGCACCACCCCGGGGACGACGGCCGCCTGCCGGCGGGGAGCCACCTCCGGGAGTCATATGGCCTGCCCCCCTTCCTGGGCCGCCTCGAAAGCGCGACGCAGGAGCCGCCGTGTCCCTCTGTCCCTCATCCGGCCGCCGGACCCCGTAGAGTCGTGCGGCCGGTCGGAAAGCAACCGGCGCGTATCCAATCAAGGAGAACCACGTGGCACTGGAGAAGCCGGAGATCGACTTTCCGGAGGGCGACGCCCCCGCGGAGCTGCAGATCGTCGACATCGTCGAGGGAGACGGCCCTGAGGCCAAGCCCGGGCACAGGGTCAGCGTGCACTACGTCGGCGTCGCCTTCTCCACCGGCGAAGAGTTCGACGCGTCGTGGAACCGCGGTGACGCCTTCGACTTCCAGCTGGGTGGCGGCCAGGTCATCGCGGGCTGGGACCAGGGCGTCGCGGGCATGAAGGTCGGCGGCCGTCGCCGCCTCACCATCCCGCCCCACCTCGGCTACGGCAACCGCGGCGCGGGCGCCCGCATCAAGCCGGGCGAGACGCTCATCTTCGTCGTGGACCTGCTCGGCGTCAGCTGACGTTCCGCCGATGGGCCGTCCCTCCGGGGAGGGACGGCCCATGTCCCCCGGGGATCACTCCGAAAAGCGGGATCCGCACTCCCTGAATGTCACCCCCAGCTCTTAGGCTGGGCCTTGTGTTGTTGATCGATCTTGCGCGCACCTCCGCCGCCGTTGCCGCGGGCTCCGCCCGGCTGGCCAAGGTCGGCCATCTCGCGGAGTTGCTCGGCCGGGTCACGCCGGACGAGGCGGAGATCGCCATCGCCTACCTCTCCGGCGAGCTGCCGCAGCGCCATATCGGCGTGGGTTGGGCCGGCCTGCAGGACCCGCCGGACCCGCGCCTGGCCGCGACCGCCACCCTGCGCCAGGTCAACGACCTCCTCGACCGTGTCAAGGCTCAGGCGGGCCCGGGCTCCCAGGCTGCGCGCAAGGCTCTGATCGCCGAGCTGTTCGGAGCGCTCACCCGCCAGGAACAGACCTTCCTGTTCCGGCTGCTCCGCAACGAGCTGCGGCAGGGCGCGCTGGACGGCGTGATGATCGAGGCCATCGCGAAGGCGGCCGCGGTGCCGGCGACCGAGGTCCGCCGGGCGCTGACCCTCCGTGGCTGGCTACCCGCCGTCGGCGCCGCCGCACTGAGCGGCGGTGTCGAGGCGTTGCGCGCCTTCCACCTGGAGGTCGGCCGCCCGGTGTCGCCGATGCTCGCGCAGAGCGCCACCTCCGTCGCCGCCGCCCTGGGCAAGCTCGGCGGCTCGGCGGCTATCGAGTGGAAGCTTGACGGCGTGCGGGTCCAGGCGCACCGCTCCGGCGACACGGTGAGCGTTTTCACCCGGACCCTCGACGACATCACCGCCCAGGTGCCCGAGCTGGTCGAGGCGGTCCGTGCGCTGCCCTCCGACGACCTCGTCCTGGACGGCGAGGTCATCGCGCTGCGTCCCGACGGTCGACCCAAGCCCTTCCAGGTCACCTCCGGCCGGGTGTCCAGCCGCATCGACGTGACCCGGGTGCGCGAGAAGACCCCGCTCCGCGTGTTCTTCTTCGACGCCCTCCGGGTGGACGGCGCCGACCTCCTGGAGCTGCCGGGCGAGAGGCGTCACGCAGCGCTGGCCGCGGCCGTGCCCCCGGAGCTGGTGACGCCCCGTCTGGTCACCGACGACGTCGCGCGCGGGGAGGCGTTCTTCAAGGACGTCGTCAGGAGCGGCCACGAGGGCGTGGTGGTCAAGTCGCTGCACACGCCCTACGCCGCCGGACGGCGTGGCGCCGGCTGGATCAAGGTGAAGCCCCGGCACACTCTCGACCTGGTCGTCCTCGCCGTCGAGTGGGGAAGCGGCCGGCGCGAAGGCAAGCTCTCCAACCTGCATCTGGGCGCCCGCGATCCGCAGACCGGCGGGTTCGTCATGCTCGGCAAGACCTTCAAAGGTCTGACCGACGAGCTGCTCGCCTGGCAGACCGAGCGCTTCCTGGGGCTTGCCGAGGGGCCTACCGACGGCTGGACGGTCGTCGTCCGGCCCGAGCTCGTCGTCGAGATCGCCTTCGACGGGGTCCAGCAGTCCAGCCGCTATCCCGGCGGGATGGCACTCCGCTTCGCCCGGGTGATCCGCTACCGCCCCGACAAGAACGCCGGAGAGGCCGACACCGTGGAGATGGTGCGCTCCCTCATGCTCTGACCGACTCAGCCGGCCACGCGCCGTGCCGGAGAGCGGGCGGAGGGCCCCTCAGGACGGGAGCGACGGGGCGGACGGCGCCACGGGCGCACCCGGCAGACCGGCGCCGACGGGCAACATCGACTCGCACGCCTTCACCGCCGCGCCGTACTCCCGGGAGAAGGCGTCGACGCGGTCGCCTTTGATGTCGAGGTTGATCAGCCCGTCCGAGGAGACCGTGACCTCGGGAAAGTCAGGCAGCCCGTGCGAGCGCATGCAGGCGGTCCCAAGCCGTTCGCCTTCGCCGAACTGGTCGCCCGGATCCGGGCGCCGGCCAGCTGCTGGCCGCCGGGGGCGCCGCGGTCTCCGCCGAACGGCTCCTGGAGCGGGGCTGGGACGAGTTCGCCGACCCGTTCACGCAGACCGTGAAGGTGACGATCAGCCGGTTGCGCCGCAAGCTCGGCACCCCTCCGCTTATCGAGACGGTCCCGCAGGCCGGTTACCGGATATGAGGCGGACGGTACGGCTGCGTCTGACCCTGCTCTACAGCGGCCTGTTCCTGGTGGCCGGGGTGCTGCTGGTCGCCCTCATCTACTTCCTGGTCGAACACTCGCCCTTCCCCGGACCGCCGGCCGCTCCCGCGTCACTCGGGGGGCTCGACCTGCCGGTCCCGGTGTCCCAGTTGGAGGAGCCGCGGGCCGAGAACCTGCGTCGGCTGCTGGTCAACTCCCTGATCGCGCTGGCGGTCATGGCGTTCGCGTCGATGCTGCTGGGCTGGCTCATGGCCGGGCGCGCACTGCGGCCGCTGGCCGACATGACAACCACCGTCCGGCGTATCACGGCCGACCGGCTCGACCGACGGCTGGCCGCGTCCGGGCCGGACGACGAGCTCAAGGAACTGGCTGACACCTTCGACGAGCTGCTGGATCGGCTGGAGGCCGCGTTCACCGCTGGAGGCCCGCCCCCTCCCGGAAGGCGGGCTTGAGGTGACCGTGGCCCTGGTGTTGTGAGTCGATCCCTGCCGCCCGCCATCCCGGTCGGAACCTGAGGACCGGACCAGCAAGCAAGTGGCACCGGTCTGTCCCTTCCGGCCCCGAACAGGCCGATCTTTATCTAAATTGATCCACTTTCTTGACGAAAGTGGCATAAATCACCATCATCCTATTAACTTGCCTTTACTGATGGTTTGTCGCATATGGTCAACCGCATCACGGCGAGGAACCCCCTGTACCCCGCCGTCGAGATCGGCCGTCGCGCGCCCCCATCTCCCCTGCGCACGGCCCTTCTCCGTCCTGTCCCCGACATTGGATCGTGGTTCCCTTGGGCCTGCACTCCTCCCCCTCCCCTGACTCCTCCCCCTCGCAGAAATCGCCGGCCAACAGGCAGCGCCTGGCCACACTGGCCGCCGGTGTCATGGCGGTGACGGTGGTCTCGGCCACCATCTGGGCGATCTCCGCCGGCGGCGACGCCGCTCAGACGACCGCCTCCGCCGGTCTGGCCGCTGCCCGCTCCCCCGAGACCGGCCCTCCCGTCTCCCCCTCCCCCCAGGAGGCGACAGCCGGGAGCACGACGGCCACCGCCGACCAGTTCACCACGCCACCGCCCGCTCCGGCCGTCACTCCCACTGCGGCATCGGGCAAGGGCCGCACCTCACCGGCGAAGGACGCGTCAGGCGAGGCAGGAGCCGCCACATCGAAGAGCACGCCGAAGACCAAGAAGCCCCGCGCGCCCAAGGTCACCACCAGGCCGAAGGTTCATGTGATCTCCACTGGCTCCTGCGGCGCCTCGTTCTACAACGAGGGGCAGATGACGGCCAGCGGCGAGCGTTTCAACCCTCGGGCGATGACCGCCGCGCACAAGACCCTCCCCCTGGGAAGCAGGGTCCGGGTGACCAACCCCGCCACCGGCGAGTCGGTGACGGTCCGGATCAACGACCGCGGGCCCTATGTGGGCGGGCGCTGCCTCGACCTGTCCAGGGCCGCCTTCTCCGCCATCGGCAGCACCGGCGCCGGTGTCATGCGGGTCAGATACGAGGTCCTCGGCACCTGACCGTGCCCCTTCCGTCCGCGCGGCGAGACGCGGCACCGGACCACCTGAACAGGGCTACTTCACCAGGCGCAGCGTAAGCGGGTAACGGAAACCTCCCTCGCCCAAGGCCGCCAGGCCACCGACCACGGACAGGATCACGCCTCCGATCCAGAGCACGGGCATCAGCACGACGCCCACGAAGGTGATCGCCAGCAGCACGGTGGCCCCAAGCAGGGTCAGCTGGAAGTTGAGCGCCTCCACCGCGTGCTTGCGGATGTAGGGCGAGGTCTTGCCCCCGGCGAGCAGCATGATCAGCGGACCGATCGCCAGCAGGCCGGTCAGCGGCAGCAGGTGCGCCGCCGCCGCGCCCAGGCGTTCTCCTGCCGTATCCGCCCGCATGTGGTGATGATGACCCGGCGCCCCCCAGCCCGTCACGGGCGGATAGGCCGCGGGGGCGACCGGGCGCGAGCCGTACAGCTCGTGCATGATCGGCATGAGGTCGCCATGGACGCGCGCCGTCATCGCGCGTTCCAGCCGGTCGTCGAACTCGAGCTTGTCGAACCGTCCCTCCGCATAGGCGGCCTTGACATGCTCGACCACCTGCTCGCGATCCTGGTTGCTCACCCTGAGGTCAACATGGTTAGGCCGGGCGCCGGGTGCCGGCATGCTCCCGCGCCACGGGCTTCCCGATGGTCTCACTGTGCCTGCCATGAACCGATGTCCCCTTCGTCGCCGCTCTGTCTTCCATGTTTGTCGACGACTTTCGTCCGGTCCATCCGGATGAACCCTTGGATGTCCCTTAGAGTCCACCCTGGCTGTCCACCATGAAACCTCCGGGAGATGTATATAAAGAGTCATGAGATGGCGGGATCGCTATGGGTTGAGACGTCTTCGCGGGCCGAAGATCGCCAAGTTCGACCGTGAGGCAACCGACGCTGATGTCGAGGCGCTCATCGCCTTCGCGAAGTCCCGTCGTGGTGTGGAGTTCTACGTCGAACCGGAGACCTTCGCGACCGACACCACCGCGATGGCCGTCGCCGATGACGGCGAGTGGACCAGGCGCAGGGTCGGTTCACCCGCGGTGATCCGCAAGGTGGCCCGTGACCTGTCCCTTCCCGTCTACGACGTGCAGCTGACCGGTTACCCACCCCGGGTGCGGGCCTATAACGAACGCCGCAGACGCGCCGAGGGCTGACCGCTCACCCAGCTGGAGCCTCCGGCTCCTCCAATAAGGCGATCATGGGGAACAGCCACCCCGTCCGGGGGCTGCCCATTTCCTGGTCCAGCTCCTCGGGGCTGGGCATCCTCTCTCTCAGCACGTGTGGCGGGAGCAGATGGTGGAGTGCGTGCATGAGCAGGTTCGCCATCGAGTATCCCGGGTCGACCTCGCATGCGCGGATGACGGCGATGCCGGCCAGCGCGGAGTCACCGTCACACCAGGCGGCCACGCCGAGAAGGGCCGCGGCCGGAGGCACGAATCTCGGCTCCAGCCGCCGGGTGAGATCCTGCCAGAGCCTGCGGTGGACGTCGCGGGTGTCCTCGGTGGCGAGGGCCCACGCCTCGTCACGGATCCGGATCACCGCCAGGTCCAGCCCCAGCCTGGCCACCTGCTCGTCGTCGAGCCGCTCACCGTGAGCGTATGCGGCGATCGCCGCGCGGACCCGGGCCACCCCGTCGGCGACGAACTCCGCGGCGAACCCTTCCAGGTCCGCGCATCCGGCGAGCCTGCCCCGCAGCTCCTCCGTGACGCGGGCCGTTGCCTGGCGCATGGCCAGCCGGGCGGTCCCGCCGACGGGGTCGAGCGAGCGCTGCAGGGTCTCCCGGTCGGGCAGGGCGACCAGCCCGTGCACGGTGGCCTCGGCGGCGATCACGTTGGCCTCCTGCTCGTATGGCGTGCCGTCGGCTGGGCAGCAGTCGGCCCGGGAACAGATGTAGGACCAGTAGCGGCCGTTCTCCACCCGGAGCGCGTCGACGATGGTGATGTCACCCCGGCGTAGCAGCGTGAGAGCCGCGTCCACGGCAGGGGTGACCAGCGGACCCGGACCGTAGCCGATGACGATGACCTGGCCGATCCGCTCTTTGCGGAGCAACGTGATGATCTGGCCGAGCCCCGGGGAGGGCAGTGGCAGGTCCCATCGGACGGTCAGGTGGAGCCGCCCCCGGGGCGGCCTTCCCTTCAGCCCGATCACGATCAGGCTGTCGGCGGGATGGAATCCCACGAGGTAGGGCACGGCGCCGAGGACGTCCTCGGTGGAGCCGAGGAGCAGGCGAGGTTGCGGGGTGGACAGGACGGGCAGAGCCGGGATGTCGGTTGTCATGGCCGAGAGCCTCGCCGGATTTCGATCAGGCCATCGCGCCGAACCTCGCTCTGTGGACGCCCGAGCCTCCCGACGGCGTCCCTGTGGAAAGCCGTCCTCTCTGTCGGCGTCTCCCTGTCAGGCGGTGGGCAGACCTTGGACGTACGGGGCCGTTCCTGGCCGCCCCTGCCGTGAAGGACGGGGTATGTGCCCTTCGAAAATACCGGTCAGGCGGAGACCAGGCGAGTTCTGACCATGATCGTCCCGCCTGCGACGGCGGCGGGCATCGCGACCACCGCGCCCAGCGGGACGAGGAAGACCAGGAAGAGAAGCCCGCCGAAGCCGAGGGCCGCGGCCTTGTTCCCCCGGAGGACGGCGAAACGGTTCTTGCGCGCCATACCCCGGCGCTCCATGGCCAGCGTGGTGAGCTCGACCGTGAGGAAGAAGCCCGAGACCAGGGCGCCCAGCACCGGCACCACCGTCTGCCCGATCACCGGCACGAAGCCGAGGAAGAACAGCGGGATGGTGAACAGCAGCACGTATCCGAGAGTGATCAGGCTGTCCCTGACGGATCTGGGGATCGACTTCCAGAGAGGGACCTCGTGTCCGCCCGGCACCTCGCCGTAGCTCTCCTCGACCTTCTCCGAGAGCTTTTCGTAGAAGGGGTCACCGACGATCAGGGTCACCGCGGTGAAGGTCACCACGGACAGCACCAGCCCGATGCCGACGATCAGCAGTCCGACCAGGGTCCGGAGGGTGTTCCGTGCCGCCTGGCCCCATCCGTCCGCGAATGGTGTCGCCCACTCGGCGAGACCTCCCGCGTTGGTGCCGAGGAAGTAGAGGGCGACCGCGTAGAGCACGGACACGATCAGGGCGGGGATCAGCCCGAACAGCCACCACCGGGGGGTGCGCGCGACCCAGCGCAGTCCCTGGAAGAAGAACGTTATGCCGTCCACGAAGGAGCGGAAATGACCCATGCCCGGAAGATTAGCGGGATCACCGGATCATCGCGCACGGTGCCGGAGGCCGCCGCTCGGTGCTCCGCCGTACCGGGAGGGGGAGGCCCGTCCGCGGGACGGCGGCGGGGTGGTCAGCTGTTCCGCCAGAGAGTCGGCACGGAGACGCCGAGGGCGGCGAAGAGACGGCGCAGGAGGGGAAGGGAGATGCCCAGGACGTTGCCGTGGTCGCCTTCGATGCCGTCGACGAACCAACCGCCCGCTCCGTCCAGGGTGAAGGCGCCCGCGACGTGGAGGGGCTCACCGGTGGCGACATAGGCGGCGATCTCCGCGTCGGTGGGAGAGCCGAAACGCACGACCGTGGCGCCCACCTCCGCCACCTCCCGTCCGCCGGCGACGTCGATCACGCAGTGGCCGGTGAGCAGGCGGCCCTCACGGCCGCGCATGCTCTCCCAGCGCGAGACGGCCTCCTCGACCGAGGAGGGCTTGCCGTAGGCCTGACCGTCGAGCTCCAGCACCGAGTCGCAGCCGATGACCAGGCCGTCGGTCAGGTCACGCGCCACCACCGCGGCTTTGGCGCGGGCCAGCGCGAGGCAGAGCTCGCTTGGGCCGGCCGCGATGACGGCCTCCTCGTCCACGCCGCTGACGACCACCTTGGGGTCGAGTCCGGCGCTGCGGAGCAGAGCGAGGCGGGCGGGCGAGGCGGAGGCGAGAATGATCTGGGTCACGTCCATCGAGCCTAGGCCCTGTCGGCGAGTGCGGAACCCCCTTGACGGCGGCAAGGACCACGCCCGCTGGGTGCCGCCAGGCGGATGAGGCGGTTCCGGCCCGGGGAGGAGCTACCTCAACCGGACCGAGGCGACCGCGGTGTTGATGTCACGCCAGTATGCGCGCTGGGCGTCGGGGATCGTCACGAAGACCATGGCAGGTCTGGCGGCACCGGGGACCTCCGTCACGACGACGGCGGCCATGGAGAAGCGCGCCTTGGCCTTGATCTTGTATTTCACCCGGTAGGCGAGCAGCCATCCGTCCTCGACCGGTTGGGAGGCGGTCCACGCGATCGTGCTGCCCTTGGGATGGTGGTTGAGCGTCCAGCGGGCGGCCAGCAGCGCGGTCTCCTCCGGAGTGTCCTGCACCTTGATGGGCACGGGGCAGCTCACGAACATCGCCCGGGTGACCCCGCCCTTCACCTTCGGCAGCACCTGCTTGGTGGAGAACGGCGGGGCACCGTAGGTCTTCCACGGTCTGGCGAGCCGGGCCAGCGAGACACCCGATTTGGCGTCCTGCAGCCGGAGTTTGGCCTTGTGCTCCTTGCCGGGCAGCCGCGCCAGCCGCTTGCCGCGTGGCATTCCGGGAACGCGCGGGTCCGACAGGGCCGCGACCACGGCCGCGCTCCGCCCCGGCGCACGGGCCGCGCTCACGGTCGGCGAGGGCGACGGGGAGAGAGACGGGGACGCCGACCCCGAGGGGGAAGGCCCCGGGGAACCGACACCGGGCGAGGGTGTCGCGGCAGATGGCGCGGCGATCGGCCCCGACGCCTCCTCGCCCGGTTGATCTGAGGAGCCGGAATACATGAGCCCGGCAACGGCCGCGACGGCGGCCACGACCACCGCGGTGACCACGGCCAGAATCCGGTAGATCACGCGCATCGGCAGGTCGCCGATGCGCGACCTCTTGACCGGTGATCCCGACAGGTTGAGCGACGGCTTCGGCGGGCCTTCGGCGACCACCTTCGGCAACTCGGACGTGTCCGCCTCGGCGGTCACGTACGTCGGCACAGAACCCGTCCCCCGGGTCCCCGGAGTCCCACCCAACCCATCGAGCACGATCGGGAGCGTACGACAAATCCGGTTTTCCCGTGCGCGATCCCCATCACACTTCGAGAACGAGTGCCTTCCCCCATGGGGCGGAACTCCTGCCTGCGATGACACCGCCGCGCTCCGGCCGTGTCCTCCGGGATCCGCCCCGGAGAACACGGCCGGGCAGCCTCTCCGAGACCCGCTCACCCCCCGCCGGGGAAGTGATCGCCGGCACCGTCACTATGACCTGAGCGGCCCGTGGCCCGCGGTCCGGAAACCGCCGTGCCGCAGCCACGGCGCGTCCGCGACGACCGTGCACGATCCGGGCTCGATCTCGGTGAACCCCGCGTCGCGGACCACCGGCAGACCCGAGCCGACCAGCGCGGCCCATCCGGCGGGACCGGCGGTCCGTACGGCGGCCGCCCGCCCCCGGTCACGCCACGCCTGCCGGGCCTGCTCGTCACTCCCCCACCAGGCGAGCTGGGCCGCGTGCCCGGCCTGCGCCATGGCCTTGCCCGCCGACATCGCAAGCTCCGGATTGATCCAGAGCACCACCTCTCCCGGTGGCCCCGGCGGGGTCGAGTCGGCCAGGTCCGTGCCGGATACCTGGAGCCTGGACAGGTCCCTGGGCCAGTCGTCGAGCGGCACCGGCGGGTGGACCCGGACCTCGGCGGTGCCGGAGGCGACCGTGATGCCGGGCAGGTCGAGCACCCGGCGCCACTCGGCGCCGCGCGCCCGCCGGACGACCTTCCTGATCCCGATGCTCTCCCAGGACCGGACCGGCTCGGCCCATTCGCCGTCACCGAGGGTCCGGGGGTCGTCGAGCAGCGTCAGCACCGCGAGCGCGGCCGCCTCCAGGGCGTCGGTGCGCTCCGGTGGGGCCGCCCGCTCGATCCTGACCACCATGGGGAGCACCTTCTGTCCGGTCATGCAGCACCTGCCCGCCGAGTGTCCCCGGACCCGCCGACCGGCTCGATTCGCTCGTTCACGTCTTCAAGGATGCCCTCTTCGCGATGGCGACCGACATGAGGGCGGCGATCAGGCAGAGGAATCCTGCGACGTACCAGGCGAGGTCGTAGGCGCCGAAGTGGTCACGGGTGAGACCCGCCCCCACCGCGGCGACGGCCGCGCCGATCTGGTGGGAGGCGAAGACCCAGCCGAACACCACCGCGCCCTCGGCGCCGTAGATCTGCCGGCACAGAGCCACGGTGGGGGGAACGGTGGCCACCCAGTCGAGCCCGTAGAAGATGATGAAGACGAGCATGCTGGGCTCGGTGGTCGCTCCGAACAGGCTGGGCAGGAGCATCAGCGACAGCCCGCGCAGCCCGTAGTAGGCGCCGAGCAGGATCCGCGAGTCGACCTTGTCGCTCAGCCAGCCGGACGCGATGGTCCCGACGACGTCGAAGATCCCGACCAGTGCGAGGAGCCCCGCGGCGGTCGGTTCGGCCATTCCGTGGTCGTGGGCCGCGGGGATGAAGTGGGTGCCGACCAGACCGTTGGTGCTCATACCGCAGATCGCGAATCCGCCCACGAGCAACCAGAAGGGACGGGTCCGTGCGGCGCTCCACAGCACGGTGAGCGCGTGCGCGGCGGCCCCACCGGCCCGGATGGGCGGGAGAGTCGTGGCCGCGTCCGGATCGGCGCCCAGGGCGGTGGTGCCCACCTCCTCCGGGCGGTCGCGCAACAGGAACCAGACGAGGGGGACCACGGCGAGCGCGGCGGCGGTGACCGTGACGGCCGCCGAGCGCCACCCCTGGGCGACGGCCAGGTGGGCGAGGACGGGCAGGAAGACGAGCTGCCCGGTGGCGCCGCCCGCGGTGAGGACTCCGGTGACGAGACCACGGTGGCGGACGAACCAGCGCTCGGTGAGCGTGGCGGCGAAGACCAGGGCCATCGACCCGGTCCCGAGACCGACCAGCACGCCCCAGCACAGGAGGAGCTGCCAGGGCGCGTTCATCAGGATGGTGAGCCCGCTGCCCGCCGCGACGAGCAGCAGCGCGCAGGAGACCACCCGGCGCATGCCGAAGCGGTTCATGAGGGCGGCGGCGAACGGAGCGGTCAGGCCGTAAAGCATGAGGTTGACCGAGACCGCCAGCGAGATCGTGCCGCGGGACCAGCCGAACTCCTCCTGGAGCGGGGTGATCAGCACGCCAGGCGTGGCCCGGAACCCCGCCGCGCCCAGGATGGCCACGAACGCGACTCCCGCCACGATCCAGGCGCGGTGCAGCCCACGCGTACGCGTCTGAAGAGTCGTTGTCATGACGCCAATCATGGAGTCCGGCCTTACGGGCTCACGAGTGGCCCGGATGCCAATATTCGCAAATATCGGGCCATGTGGTGATCATGCTGATCTGCGGGCCGGCATGCGCGGGAGAGCCCCCTCCACGCACTCCTCAGCCACGCCGGGTGGGCGGACGGCCGGATCGGCCCGAGTGGCCATGGGCGGAACACCGTTGGACACAAAAGCTCCGCACGCGAGATGCTTTGGCAATCCGATATAGGGCGGAAGTCGTTTTACGGAAAAGGAATTCCTGGACAGCACTCTCCGGCAGACTCCGCGACATGGCCGGCGCCGCCTCCGGGGGCTCGCCGACCCGAAGGCCTCCGGAGAGGCGGGAGGGTCCACCGATCAACTACCCTCAGCGATCATGCTTGTGAACTTCGGTGAGTTTCCCGTCAGTGTTACCAGTATGTTTCGACCATGACGGGGTTTTTGATCACCCCTTACGACTACTCTCCGCGATCTCACATACTGGGACTATTCGGTCAAACGTTACGTTTTTCCTGATCCTCACCAGTTGAGGAGTTTCGCGCTTTGCGCCCGACTTTGTTACAGCTTGGGACGCCGCTGGTCTCAGGTCTGCAACACCCCAGTCCTCCCACTTGTCCGAGAGAGAGTCGCGGTGCTCAGCTTTGTTCGACAATGCTGGCCACTGATCTCAGACCGGACAATTAAAGGAGTACCGCCGTGTTCCATGCGCGGACATCTGGCAAGTTTCTAGCGGTGGTGGCGGGAGGTGTACTCCTGCTGAGCGCCTGCGGGGGCAACGACTCGGCGAGCAAGCCCGCAGCATCGGGCTCCGCTTCGGCCCCTGCCACGGCGAAGACCATCAGCTACGCGTTCGACCAGGAGTTCAGCTCCTACAACGGCAACACCAGCGCGGAGAACGCGGCCCGCAACAACCAGCCCCTGCAGCGCGTCCTGACCGGTTTCTGGTACTACGGCGGCGACGGCGCGGTGACGCCCGACACGGCCTTCGGCACCTACGACAAGGTCTCCGACAAGCCGCTGACCGTCAAGTACACGATCAACCCCGCGGCCGTCTGGTCGGACGGCACGCCGATCGACTGTGACGACCTGGCGCTGTCCTGGGCGGCGAACTCCGGAAAGATCAAGGGCTTCTCCACCGCCGGCACCACGGGTTGGGAGCTCACCGACGCCCCCAACTGTGAAAAGGGCGGCAAGGAGATCACCCACGTCTACTCCGAGCCCTTCGCCGACTGGCGCGGCGGCCTCTACTCCCAGGGCCAGATCATGCCCGCCCACGTGGTGGAGAAGAAGGGCAACATCTCGGAGGAGGAGCTCATCGCCGCCGTCAAGGCGGGCGACGCCAAGAAGCTCGCCGAGGCGGCCAAGTTCTACAACGACGGCTGGATCATGAAGGGCACGCTCCTCAGCGAGGACCTGATCCCCTCCGCCGGCCCGTACAAGCTTTCCAAGATCGACGCCGGGCAGTCGCTGACCCTGGTCGCCAACGACAAGTACTGGGGCACCAAGCCGACGGTCCAGACGGTCGTCGAGCGCTACATCGCGCTGGACCAGCAGGCTCAGGCGCTGCAGAACGGCGAAGTCAACATCGCCGCCCCGCAGCCCGGCCCTGACGTCCTCAACCAGCTGAACGCCCTGGAAGCCGTCACGGTCAAGTCCGGTCCGCAGTACTTCTTCGACCACCTGGACTTCAACTTCGACTCCAGCCCGTTCAAGGACAAGAACCTGCGCGAGGCGTTCGCCAAGTGCGTGCCGCGGCAGCTGATCGTCGACAACCTGATCAAGCCGCTGAACCCCGAGGCGAAGATCCTCGAGGCCCGTATCACCTCCAGCGTGCAGGCCAGCTACCCCGACATCGTCGCCGGCCTGGGCGGCGAGGAGAAGAAGTACGACACGGTCGACATCGAGGGCGCCAAGGCCCTGCTGGAGAAGGCCGGCAAGACCGGACTCGAGGTCAAGATCGGCTACAACACCCCGAACCCGCGCCGCACCTCGGTCGCCCAGCTCATCAGCGACTCCTGCAACAAGGCCGGCTTCAAGGTCAAGGACAACGGCGCCGAGGACTTCTTCGGCACCGGCCTGGCCAACAACACCTACGACGTCGCCCTCTTCGGCTGGACCGGTTCCGCCCTGATCAGCGGCTCCACCTCGACCTACACCACGGCCTCGAAGTGCGACAGCGAGCACAAGGGCAACAACAACGGCTGCTACTCGAACAAGAAGGTCGACGAGCTGCTGAAGAAGGCCAACAGCACGGTCGTCGAGGCCGACCAGACCCCCCTGCTGGCCGAGGCCGAGAAGATCATGTGGCAGGACCTGGCCACCATCCCGCTCTACGAGAACCCGAACCTGACCGCGTGGTCCGAGGGCGTCGAGAACGTCGTCCCGAACCCGACTCAGGCGGGCATCGGCTGGAACATGGACAAGTGGACCATCAGCTAGCCTCATCGCCCCAGATCGCCGGCCGTTTCAGCGGTTGACGAACACCGTCCACACCAGGGTCGGGACCGGAAGGCCACAAGCTACCGGTCCCGACCCTGAGCCACGCAGTCCCTCTTCCAAGAACGGGAGGTGACGAAGTGATCGTCTTCATCGCGCGGAGACTGGTCATCTCGTTCTTCGTCCTCCTGGCGGCGACCTTCATCATTTACGTCCTTACCGCGTTCGCGGGCGACCCACTTGAAGACCTCCGCCAGGATGCCAGCCCACAGAAAGCAACCAAGATCGCTGACCGCGTCGAGCGGATGCAGCTGGACCTCCCTGTCCTCCTGCGCTACGTGGGATGGCTCGGCAGAATCGTCCGCGGCGACCTCGGTGTGAACCGCGACGGACAGGACGTCGCCACCATGCTGGGCGACGCGCTGTCCTCCACCATGCAGCTCGTGCTCGCCGCCACCGTCCTGGCGATCACGGTCGGCATCGTGATCGGCATCGTCTCCGCGCTCCGTCAGTACAGCGGCTTCGACTACACCGTCACCTTCGCCGCCTTCGTCTGCTTCTCCCTGCCGCTCTTCTGGGTGGCGGTCATGCTCAAGCAGTATGTCGCCATCGAGTTCAACAACTGGTTGAAGGATCCGAGCATCCCTCCCGTGGTGATCGGACTTCTGGCGCTCATCGGCGGTCTGGCGTTCGGCGCACTCACCGTGGGCGAGCGGAAGCGCCGGCTCGTCGGCTTCGCCGTGGGATTCGCGGTCAGCGGCGTGCTGTTCACCGTCTTGTCGGTGACCCGCTGGTTCGCCGACCCCGGCCTGGGCACCCCGCTCATCCTGGCCTTCGGTCTCGCCGCAGCGGTCGGCTTCACCGCCCTGGCCGCCGGGCTGCAGTATCGCGGCCCGCTGTACGCGGCGCTTGGCGCGGCCCTGATCGGCGCGCTGAGCTCTCAGGTGCTCGGCTCCGCGATCGCCGACCCGACCTGGCTGGAGATCGGCGGCCTGCTCCTGCTGACGATCGCGGTCTGCGTCGGCCTCGGCTACGCCTTCGGCGGTCTGCAGCGCCAGCAGGCGATCACCGCCACCGTGCTGACCGGCGTGTTCACCGGCGGCATGGTCTTCCTGGACCGGATGCTCCAGGCCTTCGCCCCCTACGCCACCACCGTGCGCGGCCGTCCCATCTCGACGATCGGTGCCCGCACCCCCAACTACAACGGCGACTTCTGGCAGCTCAACCTCGACAGCGCCGGCCACCTGCTGCTGCCGACCATGGCGCTCATCCTGGTCTCGCTGGCCACCTACACGCGATACAGCCGGGCGAGCATGCTGGAGGTCATGAACCAGGACTACGTGCGCACCGCCCGGGCCAAGGGACTGCCCGAGCGCACGGTCGTGGTCAAGCACGCCTTCCGCAACGGCCTCATTCCGATCACCACCCTGATGGCCTTCGACCTCGCCGGAGTGATCGGCGGCGCGGTGGTCACCGAGAACGTCTTCGGCTGGCGGGGCATGGGCTTCATGTTCACCAAGGGACTCCAAGAGGTGGACCCGGCGCCGGTCATGGCGTTCTTCATCGTCACCGGGACCACGATCGTCGTCTTCAACATGATCGCGGACATCCTCTACGCCTACCTCGACCCGCGCATCCGGCTGTCGTGAAAGCATCGGAGATCCACTCATGACACTCAGCGCACAAGCGCCATCGCCGGACAGCGCCGCACAGGGCATAACGATCGTCGCCCGCACCCAGGCCCAGATGGTCCGGCGCCGGTTCTTCCGGCACCGGGCCGCACTGGCCGGCATGATCGTATTCGGCGCTGTCCTCGTGCTGTCGTTCACCTCCATCGGCTTCGCCGGCATACCCGGCTGGTGGGACCAGAGCTACCTGACCACCGGCGCGCTGGTGAACCAGGGCAAGCCGACGCTCAGCGTGATCCCCGAGTTCCTCGGCGGGTCGGGGTTCCATTTCGGGGCCCACCCCTTCGGTCAGGACGACATCGGCATCGACTACTTCGCCAAGACCATGCGCGGCGCCCAGCAGTCGATCATCGTCGCCTTCCTGGTGGGCATCGTGGCGACCACGGTCGGCGCCGTCGTCGGCGCGCTGGCCGGCTACTACCGCGGCCGCGCCGAGGCCATCCTGATGCGCCTCACCGATGTGATGATCACCATTCCGGTCCTGGTCATCGCTGCCGTCGTCGGCCGCCGGTTCGGCGACAGCGGCGTCGTGCTCCTCGGCATCGTCCTCGGCCTGGTGATCTGGCCGAGCATGGCCCGCCTGCTGCGCGGCGAGTTCCTCTCCCTGCGGGAGAAGGAGTTCGTGGAGGCGGCCCGCGCGGTCGGCACCTCCGCGAGCCGGATCATCTTCCGGCACATCCTGCCGAACACCGTCGGCGTGATCATCGTCAGCGCGACGCTCGCCATCGCGAACGCGGTGCTGCTGGAGTCGGCGCTGTCCTTCCTCGGCCTGGGCGTGCAGGCTCCCGACACCTCTCTCGGCCAGCTGGTCAACGAGTACCGCACCGCCTTCAGCACCCGTCCATGGCTGTTCTGGTGGCCGGGCATCTTCATCATCGCCATCGCACTGTCGATCAACTTCATCGGCGACGGCCTGCGTGACGCCTTCGACCCCCGACAGACCCGGGTGCGTGCCTAATGACGACTCCCAACGTGCCGATCGAGCCCCGTAAAGGCGACGTGCACGGCTACGACATCGCCCCCAACCTGCTCGACGCCTCCGGGGAGGTGCACGTCGGCCTGACCTTGGACGCCGTGCGGCCTCCGTCGGAGGAGGAGATCCTCAGGGTCGACAACCTGACCGTGGAGTTCCCGACCGAGGACGGCGTCGTCCGCGCGGTCCGGGGCGTCTCCTACAGCCTGCGCGAGCGCGAGGTGCTCGGCATCGTCGGCGAGTCCGGCTCCGGCAAGTCGGTCTCCTCCCTGGCCGTCATGGGCCTGCTGCCCAAGGGCGCCCGGATCAAGGGACAGATCCTCTTCCGCGGCGAGGACATGCTGAAGATGTCACCCCGCAAACAGCGGGGCCTGCGCGGCCGCAAGATCGCGATGGTCTTCCAGGACCCGATGACCGCGCTCAACCCGGTGCACACGATCGGCGACCAGCTCGCCGAGGCGGTGCTCGCCCACGAGCTGATGCCGCGCAAGATCGCGCTCGCCCGGGCCAAGGAGATGCTCGACCTGGTCGGCATCCCACAGGCCGAGGCACGGCTGCGCAGCTACCCGCACGAGTTCTCCGGTGGCATGCGCCAGCGCGCGATGATCGCCATGGCGGTCATCAACAACCCGGACGTGATCATCGCCGACGAGCCGACCACGGCCCTCGACGTGACCGTCCAGGCGCAGATCCTGGAGAAGCTCCTGGAGGTCAAGGACGCGGTCAACGCGGCCATCGTGCTGATCACGCACGACCTGGGCGTCATCGCGGGCATGGCCCACCGGGTGCTGGTCATGTATGCCGGCCGCCCGGTCGAGATCGGTGAGACCGATCCGGTGTTCGAGGAGCCCCGCATGCCGTACACGGCGGGCCTGCTCGGTTCGATCCCCTCCCTGGAGAACTCCGGCAGCCGGCTCCGTCCGATCAAGGGCACTCCCCCGTCACTGATCAACCTGCCGGCCGGCTGTCCCTTCTCGCCGCGCTGCCCGCTGGCCGACGACACGTGCAGGACCGTCGAGCCGGAGCTGGCCGAGACCGACAGCGGCGGGCACTTCGCGGCCTGCCATCACTGGGACCGGCTGGCCGCGGTCGAGGACCCGACCGTGTTCTTCCGCACCGAGAGCGAGACCCTGGCATGAGCGTGACGACCGAGGAGACGCCCGCTCCGCAGCGGGAACCGGACAGCGGCGACCACCTGCTCGAGGTCAACGACCTGGTGATGAACTTCCCTGTCCGGGGCAGCGGTTTCCTGCGCCGGGTGGTGGCCCAGGTCCAGGCCGTCAGCGGGGTGTCCATGCACGTGGACGAGGGCGAGACCCTCGGTGTGGTGGGCGAGTCCGGCTGCGGCAAGTCGACGACAGGCCGGGCGATCCTGCAGCTGCACAAGCCCACCTCGGGCTCGGTACGGTTCCAGGGCAGGGAACTCACCACGATGTCGGCCAAGCAGCTGCAGCCCGTACGGCGCGACATGCAGATCGTCTTCCAGGACCCCTACGCGTCGCTCAACCCGAAGATGCCGGTCAACGACATCATCGCCGAGCCGCTGAAGGTCCACGACCGCTGGAAGGACAACGGCGCGGAGCGGGTGGCCGAGCTGCTGCGGCTGGTCGGCCTGAGCCCCGAGCACGGCAACCGCTACCCGCACGAGTTCTCCGGCGGCCAGCGCCAGCGTGTCGGCATCGCCAGGGCACTGGCGCTGGAGCCGAAGCTGCTGGTGCTCGACGAGCCGGTGTCCGCGCTGGACGTGTCGGTCCAGGCGGGCGTGGTGAACCTGCTGGAGGACCTGCAGGAGTCGATGGGGCTGGCCTACATCTTCATCGCGCACGACCTGTCGGTGGTCCGCCACATCTCCGACCGGGTCGCGGTGATGTATCTGGGCAAGGTCATCGAGACCGGCCCCCGGGACGACCTCTACGACCGCCCCGCGCACCCCTACACCCAGGCGCTCCTGTCGGCCGCCCCCACGGCCAACCCGAAGGAGGAGCGCGCCAGGGAGCGCGTCATCCTCACCGGCGACGTGCCGAGCCCCCTGGACCCGCCGAGCGGCTGCCGCTTCCGCACCCGCTGCTGGAAGGCCCAGGACATCTGCGCGGTCGAGGAGCCCCCGCTGATCGATCGAGGCAACGGCCACCCGGTGGCCTGCCACTTCGCCGAGGTCACCGCAGGCTGACCGGACGGTCGGAGGATGCGAGCCGTACGGGGTCCCCCGTACGGCTCGCGGCGTTTCCGGGTCGGCCGGACGCTCCGGCCCGGACGGCGGGCGCCGGCCCGCCGGCCACATCCTGGCCGGGGATCCACGGACGCCGGAGTCGAACCTGACGTCAGGTGACAGGTATGGGCGTGAGGATGGGACCAGAACCCGGATTCCAAGGAGAACACCCATGCCCCGCGCCACCGGCACCTTCGGCATCGACAGCTGGGACGCCCAGCCCTACGACGAGGCCGAGGGGGCCGCGCTCTCGCGTGTCCACATCACCAAGACCTTCGACGGTGATCTGCTGGGCACCAGCACCACCGACATCATCACCGCGATGGCCCAGGTCGAGGGCTCGGCGGCCTACGCCGGCTTCGAGCGCTTCACCGGCACCGTCCACGGGCGCAAGGGCACCTTGGTGCTCCACCACACCGCCACCAGCCATGCCGGGGAATCATCCCTGAGCTGGACGATCCTGCCCGACTCGGGAACCGGCGAGCTTCTCGGCATCCGGGGCGGAGGCCAGATCGTCAACGACGACGGCGCCCACTCCTTCCACCTCGACTACGAGCTCGGGTGACCGGCGCACCTGCCGGAAACGGGGTGTCGGTAAGGCTGCTGTCACCAGGTACACGCGTTGACGTTTTGCGCACGTAAGCGCAGCTATTTGAAGGCCCCTCCAGCTATCGAGGCCCGGGCTTGTGGCCATGGTCAGCGCTTGCGGCGAGCGGCGGGGTCACGGCTGGCGACGTGGTCGGCGACGGCGTCGACGCCGGGTCGTGCGTAGCGTTCCAGGGAGCGGACGGAGGCGTGCCGGGAGCGGGCGAGCAGGGTGGGCGTGTTGGTGCCGTCTTCGGCTCCGTGGGTGAGGGCGGAGCGGCGGAGCTGGTGCAGCGTCCAGCCGCCGCGTAGTTCGAGTTCGGCTTCGTCGACGATCCCGGGATGCGCCAGCGGCCGGGTGAGGGCCTCGAACAGCTCGGCGGCACGCCGGTGGGACAGCCGTCCGCGTCCGGTGACCTTGCACACGTCCGTAGTCGGCGTGCGGGCGGGAGCCTTGCGGTCGGTGAGGAAGACCGGCCCGTGAGCGCGGCCCTTGAGGAGACGGGGCAGGAGTTGGGCGGTGCCGGAGTTGGGCGGTGCCGGACTGCCAGTGCACCCGGTCGGTCGCGCCGCCTTTGGAGATGACCCTGCCGCGTTTGTCGACCAGGAGTAGGTCGGCGATGTCGAGGGTGAGGATCTCCTGCGCTCGGGCACACGTCTCATACAGCATCTTCCAGAGGGTCTTCTCTCGGACGCCAACCTTGAGGTCGAACAGGGCGGCGAGCTGATCGCGGGGGCGTTGGCTCCGCGGCGGTCTTTGCCGCGTGGTGGCTGCTGTCCGCAGGCGAGCCAGGCCCATGTCGTCAACGAGATGCGGTGGATCCGCTTCGATGACTCACCGATCCCGGCTGAGCGCAGATAGGTCTCGACCGCGTCGCGATACGTGTCGGGGCGATCTTGGTCGAGGGGGATCACGTCGGCGGTTCTGGCGCTCATGGTCGGGCTCTCCGCTCTGCCGCAGTAAATGCGGCATTTACTGCGGCAGTCATTCTGTGAGGCAGGGGAAAGATCTGCCCCCGGCGTAGAGGGCTGCGGTCGGGCCGAAGAGCGATGGACCGCTTCGGGTGCCGGGCGATGCCGATACAGCGACCCTTATGATCCTTTAACATCTAGGAATCTATAGTGCTAGCAGGCTAGATAAATGGAGGAACCGGTGATCCAGTTCCATCTGGACGGCAGGTCGGGTGTTTCGCCGTACCTGCAGCTGGTCCAGCAGGTCCGGCACGCGCTGCGGCTCGGTCTGCTGCGTGAGGGTGACCAGCTTCCGACCGTCAAGGAGGTGGTGGCGCAATTGGCGATCAACCCCAACACGGTGCTCAAGGCCTACCGGGAACTCGAGCACGAGGGCTTGGCGGCCGCCCGGCCGGGGGTCGGGACGTTCGTGACGAAGACGCTGACCGACGCCTCCTTGGCCGCGCACGGCCCGTTGCGTCAAGACCTGCGGCGCTGGCTGGCCAAGGCCCGCCTGGCCGGCCTCGACGAGGAAAGCATCGAGGCCCTGTTCATGACCACCTTTCGGACCGCCTCTCAGGAGGACATAGCGTGACCGTTGTTCTGCAGGCCCAGGGACTGGGCAAGAAGTACGGCAAGCGATGGGCGCTGAGGGACTGCACCATCGACATACCGGCAGGGCATGTCGTCGGGCTGGTCGGCCCCAACGGGGCCGGCAAGACGACGCTGCTGAAGCTGGCCGGCGGCCAGCTGGAACCGACGTCGGGCACCATCACCATGCTCGGCGGCCACCCTGCCGGCAGCCCGGCGCAGCTGGCCAAGGTCGGCTTCGTCGCCCAGGACACCCCCGTCTACGCCGGGCTCAGCATCGCCGAGCACCTGCGGCTGGGAGCACGGCTCAACCCCGGCTGGGACGCGGTGATGGCGCGGGAACGGATCGGGCGGCTCGGTTTCGATCCCGCCTACCGGGCGGGCAAGCTGTCCGGCGGCCAGCGCGCCCAGCTCGCCCTTACCCTGGGCCTGGCCAAACGGCCCGAACTGCTGATCCTGGACGAGCCGGTCGCCGCGCTCGACCCGCTGGCCCGCCGCGAGTTCCTGCAGGGCCTGATGGAGGCGGTCGTCGAGCACCAGTTCAGCGTGCTGCTCTCCTCCCACCTGGTCTCCGACCTGGAACGGGTCTGCGACTTCCTGGTCGTGCTCGTCGACTCGCGCGTGCAGGTGGCGGGCGAGGTCGACAAGCTGCTGGCCACCCATCACCGGCTCACCGGCCCGCGTCACGACCCCGATCGGCTCCCCGCCGGCCAGCACGTCATCTCCGCCAGCCACACCGACCGGCAGAGCACGTTCATCATCCGCACCGAGGCCCCGATCCACGACCCCGCCTGGACGGTCACCCAGCTCAGCCTGGAGGACCTCGTCCTGGCCTACATGGACCAGCGCACCGCCGAGAACCGGCGGGTCGCCCTGGAGGTGCAGCGATGATCTGGCTGACCTGGCGCCAGTTCCGCGGCTCGGCCGCGATGACGGCCGCTCTGCTCGTCATCCTCGCCGTCGCCCTGGCCCTGACCGGCCCGGGCCTGGCCGCCCGCTACTCCACCGGGATCGCCGGCTGCACCCAGGACAACACCTGCGACCGTTTCTTCAACCTGTTCTTCGACCAATACCAGATCCCCTTCGTGGCCGCCACCCTCGTCGTGCTGCTCCTGCCTGCCCTCGTCGGGCTCTTCTGGGGAGCACCGTTGATCACCCGTGAGCTGGAGGCGGGCACGCATCTGCTGGTGTGGAACCAGAGCATCACCCGCGGCCGCTGGCTGGCGGTCAAGCTCGGGCTCACCGGCCTGGTCGCCATGGCCGCCGCCTGCCTGTGCGGCCTCGCGGTGACCTGGTGGTCCGGACCCCTGGACAAGTCAGCCCCGGAGAACCTCGCCCTGATGGCTCCCCTGGTGTTCGGCGCGCGAGGCATCGCCCCGATAGGATATGCGGCCTTCGCCTTCGTCTTCGTCCTGGGCGTGACCATGGGCATGCTCGTCCGCCGCACGCTGCCCGCCATGGCCCTCACCCTGGCCGTCTTCGCCGCGATCCAGCTCGCCATGCCGCTGCTGGTCCGGCCCCACCTGATCGCTCCGGTGACCGCGACCTTCGAGCTCAGCAAGGCTGAACGTGGAGCACATCGGCATCCAACAGACCGGAGGCGGACCCGCGGACATTCTCCTGAGGTCGGCCGTTCCCGGAAACTCGGGCGCCTGGATCCTGTCCAGCAGCCTGGTCGATCCGTCCGGACGCACGATCGCCGGCAGCGACGAGGCAGCCGCCATCCAGGTCTCCACCACGTCGGGCCCCTGCTCCCCGCAGGGAGCGGGAGCAGGTGGCATGGGCACGTGCATGGCCGAGATCAACCGGCTCGGCTACCGGCAGAAGGCGACCTACCAGCCCCTCGACCGCTTCTGGCCCTTCCAGTGGATCGAGACCGGGATCTACGCCCTCCTCACCCTCGGCCTCACGTGGTTCTCCTTCTGGTGGACCCGGAGGCGTCTGTCATGACCGTCGTCAGGACCGTGGCAGCCGGGCTCGCCCTCCTCCTGGCGGCGGCCTGCACGGCGCCGACGCCGCCGCGAAGCGAGTCGAACGCAGCAGGATCGTCGGCATGCTCGCGGCCCCAGGGGGCCCCGGGGCGGAGACGGCCACCACGATCGACGTCATCGAGCAGGCGTACTCCTGCATCCTCGGCAACTACTACAGCGGCGCCACGCTGGACGCCCGCTCGCTGCCGACCGCCGGATTCGTCGCCTTGACCCAGGAGCTCAGCCGCGACGGGCGCGACGTACCCGAGGCGACCATGCCGGCGCTGACCGGTGACCGGAAAGCCGACTGGGCCGCGTTCGAGACCGTCTACCGGAAGGTCACCGATCAGGTGCCGGACCTGCGTGACAAGCTGGCCGTCGTCACCCTTGAGGCCATCGTGGCCGGCCTGGGCGACAACCACGCCCACTGGGTGCACGACGTCAAGCGGCCACCCGACTACTACGACGGTGACGGCTACGGCCTGGGTCTCCAGGCGAACGTCAACGGCCCACAGGTGGACGGCAACCCCGGCGTCGCCCTCCCCCCGCTGTTCGTCACCACCGTGCAGGGCGGCGCGGCGCAGGCCGCCGGAGTGCGCGCGGGCGACATCATCGAATCGATCAACGGATCGGCGCCCTTCATCGACGGGAAGGCCACCCCCGCGATCGCCGCCCTCTACCCGCAGTACCCGCGAGCCCGCCCGGTCCGGCTGCGGCTCCTGCGGCAGAGCACCGGCCGCCGCTGGAGCGTGACGCTCAAGCCCGGCCTCTTCCAGCAGGATCTGGCCGCCCTGCAAGTAGTGCGGTCGAAGCTGCTGGAAGACGACATCGCCTACGTACGGCTGGCCGGGTTCGCTCCCGACTCCGCGGACAGGGTGCTCAAGGCGATCTCCAGGCTGCGCACCGGCCGGACCCTCGCCGGCGTCGTGCTGGACCTGCGCGGCAACGGCGGCGGCAGCCCCGTGGAGGCGACCCGGCTGCTGAGCGCGTTCGCCCACGGCAAGGTCACCGCCTACCAGTGCACCGTGGACGGCAAGTGCGAGACGTCGCGGACCGACGACACCGTCGAGCTGGTCGACCTGCCGCTGGTGGCGCTCACCGACCGCGGCTGCGCCTCGGCGTGCGAGCACTTCAGCTCCGCGGTCAAGGACCTGCGGATCGGCCGGCTGGTCGGCACCAGAACCGCCGGGGTCATCTCCGGCCCGGCGCAGCCGTACCTGCTGAGCAACAACACCATCCTGACCTTCCCCGCCAGGCACCACCTGGGGCCCGACCGCGAGGTGATCGACCGGATCGGCGTGCCGCCCGATCACTACGTGCCCCTGACGCCGGAGGACGCGGCCGCCGTGCGCGACCCGGCCCTGGCCAAGGCCCTGACCTTGCTGCACAAATGAGGATGGACCTCTCGATGAGACAGATCCTGGCAGCCGCCGCGGGACTGGTGGTCCTCGCCGCGTCCGCCTGCTCCGCACCCGCGCCGCCCCGGTCTGCTCCCAACGCGTCGGCCACGCCGACCGGCCCTGCCACCCTGCCCGCTCCCACCGGCGCCCATCCGGTCGGCACCACCGCCCTGTATCCGAAGGACACCTCCCGCCCCGATCCCTGGAACCTCGACGTCGAAGCCAGGGAGCTCAAGGTCACCCTGTGGTACCCGACCAAGCAGCGGGACGGGCAGCGGGCACCGTACATGACGCCGAAGGAATCGGAGCTCACCCTGAAGGGCTTGAGGATCACGGGCGTGCCGTACGAAACGCTGAGCAAGACGCGAACGAACGCCGTCAAAGACGCCGAACCCGCGGGACGGAAGCTTCCGCTGGTGGTGCTGTCCTCCGGCTTCACCAAGCCGATCAGCACACTCACGTCCCTGGCCGAGGAGCTGGCCAGCCGAGGGTACGTCGTGGCCGGGATCGACCACACCTACGAGAGCTACGCCACGACCTTCCCCGACGGGCGGGTCGCGGAGTGCCTCGCGTGCGACGGCGACACCGACCCTGGCTTCGGCACGGGGGTGGTCCGGGGCCGGGCGGCCGACGTCTCCTTCGTGCTCGACCAGCTGACCTCGAAGTGGGACGGTTCTGACCTGATCGACCGCTCCAGAATCGCGATGGCAGGCCAGTCGATCGGCGGGGCCGGCACCATGGCGGCCATGCTGAAGGACTCCCGGGTGCGCGCCGGAATCGACATGGACGGCACCACCTACGCCCGGATCCCCAAGAGTGGGTTCTCCCGGCCGTTCATGCTCATGGGGTCGCCGCAGCACATCCCCGGCGGCCGCGACAGTTCGTGGGACCGCGACTGGAAGCTGCTGACCGGATGGAAGCGCTGGCTCGTGCTGTCGGGTGCGGAACACCAGTCCTTCACCGACGGCCCGCTGATGGCGGGCGCCCTCGGCGTCACGCCCCCCATCGGCGCTCTGCCCGCGGCGCGCTCCGCCGAGCTCACCCGCACGTACGTCACGGCCTTTCTCGACCAGCACCTACGGGCCAGGCGCCAGCCCCTGCTGGACAAACCGTCGCCACGCTACCCCGAGGTCAAGCTCTGCACCCCGGACAGAAAGACCTGCGAGTAACAGATCGCCACCAGTGCTCCCTGACAGGCGGCGGTCGGTGCGCAGCTGTACCTCGCCGTAGGGCGTCATGTTGGTGTGGAAGATCGGGGTGAGGCCACGGCGATCGGCGTCGGTGAGGACGCCCTGCCACTCCGGCAGGTCGAGAGTGTATTGGATCATGAGCGTGTTGATCAGGCCGAGGCAGCTCTGAAGGATATGAAGGCACAACATGCCGAGCTCTTGTTCCTCGCGCCGGTTGGAGGCGAGTTCGCCGTCGGTTCCGTGCCGCATGGCGCCCTCGACCATCGCGTGCACCTCGGAGGCCGAGCAGCTGATCAGCTGGCTGTGCACGGCCATCGACCCGACGACGTCAACCGTCCAGTAGATCAGCACGCCGCGCTTTGCCCTGCGGTATCGCGAATGCCATTCGGTGAAAATGTTCTGGTCGAAGGCCGAGAAGTGCGTGAAGTCCGAGGCCACAGCGGTGGTGCCCTCGCCCCAAAGCGCCGTCTGCCGGGCTGCGAAGGTGGCGTAGGAAGCCCGGCTAACTTCGAAGACCCACTTAAGCGGTGGGCACGCGGGAAGCAGCCGTCATACCCCGACGAGCCAGCAGGACGAGGCCGATGGCCTGCGCCATGGCGGCGGTGAACAGGACGAGCGCCGCAAGAGGCAACCAGCCGGCGAATTCATGAGAGACACCGGTGGCACCGCCGTCACCGACCATGAACGACCCCCACATGCCGAGGGTGGACAGCACGGTGAGCGGATAGATCGCCCACAAGACGCCCGACAGAACCAGCACTCCATACCTGGTCCACCGCCGTGACCAGGGCAGCAGAAGGGCGATGAAACTCAGGCAGACTGTGACAGCGCCCACCGGAAACGTCCGCCTCCTCACCTCCTCTCGGATCCCGGCCAGATCCTCTGCCAGGCCCGCGGCATCCACGGTGAGGTTTGCGCCATGTCTGAGGTGCATCTCCATATCGTGCTGGATCGTCGCATCGACGGCGTACCGAGTCGCGGCGTGAAGACCGACGGCGTAAACCGCCGAGAGCGCCAGCCCCGACACCATCAGAACCGGCCCACGCCGGACAGCCGCAATCACGTGGCGTCGCCGCAAGCGCTCACCACACGCCTCACCACTGGAGAGGCGATCGAGAAGCCGCAAACTTGCCGACTGCCCAACCCACGGAACAACTGCCTCCTTCAAAGGTGAAATGATCATAGCGAGTGGGCGTCCATCGTCTGCTCCGATATCAGGATCGATGTCAGGATCTGGAAGAACATCGAGCTGGCCGCAGTGCTTCCGAGCCGTCGGCCATCACGGCGTCCTCCTCCCGAAGGTGGCGCCTACGGATGGTGTTTTGGAGCGTCCCCTGGGAGCCTCCAGAGGGGGTCCAGCCCACATACACCCAGAACCCACAACCGGTCTCGATGTACCGGATAAGGGACTGTTATCCGGTACATGCGCCCGGCGCGTTCTCAGCAGACTGTGCCTGGCCGCGACCAGGGGAAAGGCCGGTTCATGATCCACACTCGCGAGTCCTGCGGAACGACCCCGAGGACCGGGCCGCTCGCGCCGGGATGGCGACGCTGCACGCGCAGTTCGACGAGAGCGGCCGACTGCTGGACGAATTGGAGCAGTACGACCAGTTCGCCTACTACGAGCTTTCCTACGACATGGGATCGGGTTCGTTCCAGCACAGCGAGATTGTCATAGCCACCGATCCCGACGAATTGCGGTGGGCCAGCGACTGGATGCTGAAGCCGCATGCTGAGGAGGAGGAACCCGTCCTCTCTGGGGATCTGACGCTCTGGACATACTCGGGCAAGGAGAAGACCAGCATTATCGATCTCGGACGAGCTCGCCGACGGCCGCGCAGACCCGGAAAACAACAAGATCCCGTCCGATCAAGATGATCGGACGGGATCTCGTCAACGTCCTTCAGGCCATCTCAAGAACGGCCCAGAAGTGGAGCTATGGGGATTCGAACCCCAGACCTCCTCCATGCCATGGAGGCGCGCTACCAGCTGCGCCATAGCCCCTCAGATGTTGCGTGATGCCACCGGGCTCTCGCCCCAGCGGCACCACGCCAGTGTATAGGACATCACGCCCTACGCAGTAATCATCAACGGCTATCCCAGCGAGGCGGCACGGCCGATCAGACCGGCGAGATCGGTCACCGCGGCGTCCTCGGTGGAGGCGGCCAGACGCGTGGCGTGCTCGGCGAGCTCTCCGGCACCCACCCCGGCGATCTGCTCACGAGTACGGAGATACTCCGCGAAGGCGGCCGCCACCACGTCCACCTGGAACCTCGGCGACGGCCCACGCCACAGCGAGCCCGACAGGTCGGCCAATTCGAGAGAGCGGCCGGCCTCTCCCGGATTACGGGTGTCGGGGTCCTGCCAGCGTACGGTGGCCATGGCCAGCTGGCCGGAGGCCCCACTGCGCAGCCGCACCTCGTACAGGGCCGTCACCGAGTGCCCCGGGCCGATCTCGCCGCCGTCCTTGGTGTCGTCGCGGAAGTCCTCGGTGGCGAGCTGCCGGTTCTCGTAGCCGATCAGGTGGTAGGACTCCACGGCCGAGGGGTTGAACACGACCTGCGCCTTGGCGTCGCGGGCCCGGAGGTCGAGGTTGGTGGCGAGCTGTTCGACGAACACCTTGCGCGCGTCGTCGACCGAGCTGACGTAGACCGCGGCGCCGTCGCCGTTGTCGGCGAGCTGCTCCATCAGCTGATCTCCGTAGTCCCGGCCGACGCCGACGCAGAGCAGGGTCACCTGCCTGCCTGCGGACTCCCCCACCCTGTCGAGAATGCCCTGCCAGCTGGTGTCACCGGTGTTGGCCAGACCGTCGGAGAGCAGGACGACCCGGTTGGTGGCCACCGGGCGGAAGGCGCGCGCCGCTTCGGCGTAGCCGGTGGTCAGCCCCGCTTCCAGATCCGTGGAGTCCTGGACGGCGAGGCGCTCTATGGCCGCGTGCAACGTTCCCCTGTCGTCGGCCGAGGTCATGGGGACGACCAGTTCGGCCTCGCCGCTGAAGGTCACGACGGAGACCTGGTCTCCCGGTCCGAGCTGGTCGACGAGCTTGTGAAGGGCCTCACGGACCAGATCGAGCCGGCCGGGCTCGCCCATCGATCCGGACACGTCCACGACGAAGGTCAGGTTCGCCGGACGCCGCGCCTCCGCGTCGGCCTTGCGGGTCTGCAGTCCGACCCGGACCAGCGCGGTGCCGTTCTCCGGCATCCGGGCACCGTCCATGTGCACGGTGAAACCGTCGTCTCGGGGTTCCTCGTAGTCCTGGCGGAAGGAGTTGACGAACTCCTCCGGCCGGATCTGGCCCGGCTCGGGCAGCCGGCCTTCCTGGAGGATCCGCCGGGCGTAGCCGTAAGAGGCGGTGTCCACGTCGAGGGCGAAGGTGGAGATCTGGTCGGCGGTGGTGTCCCGCTCCTCGGGGGCACCGGTGTCCCGGTCCTGCGACAGGGACGGGACGGCCTGCCCGGGACCGCGCTTCGGCTCGGTGGCGGGCTTGCTGCTTCCGCTCTCGGAGCCTCCACAGGCGGAGACGAGCAGCAGGGCGATCACGGCGAGGGCAATGGCGAACGTACGCGGATTCATGTCGCCTCCGTAGGATGCGTGTCACCTCCTACGACGACTCTCCTTGCCAGCAAGCCGGGCACTTCACCCAAGCGACTGCAAACCGTGCTCAGTGCGTGATCAGGGTTTCCACTCCGGGTCGCGCCCGCTGAGCCCGAGCGCCTGGTCGAACGGCGAGACACCCTCCGGTACGGCCAGCTCCTCGCCGAAGGCTCCCATCTGCCGGCCCTGCGGGGCCATCTGCCTCATGAAGGCGGCCACGGTCTCACCGGTCTCCGCGTCCACCTCGTAGTCCTGTCCAGTGGCCCGGGCCAGATCCCAGCCGTGGATGACGATGTCGCTCAGGCCCATCTGGAACACGACGGCCATGGGCATCCCCATCGTGGGACTGTCTCCCTCGAAGGCCTCCGGCCGCGACCAGGCGGCGACCATGCCGACGGCGCGGCTCTCGAAGGCGGTGTGCTCGTCGTCCTGCGGCGGCGCCTGCTCCTTGCGCGCCAGCGCGTCGAACAGCGCCGCAGCCCAGGACAGATGGCCGAGCAGTGCCCGCACGTCGAAGTCGGCGCAGGGAGTGGGCAGGCCGCGTTGCTCCTCCCCGATCCCCCGGACGACGGCAGCGGTACGGGCGACGGCATGTGACAGCAGTTCGTTCATGACAGACATGCTTTCCCGCGAACTCATAGCTGTCTTGAAAATATGCGACATAAGATCCCTCAACATGCGTGTATATCTCGGCCTCTCGGCCAAACACCCGGAGACCGGCATCCCGGATGCAATGCTGCACGCCGTCAGGGGCGCGATCGAGGCCGCGTTCCCCGTCCCCGCGGAGGTCATCAGGTCCCGCGAGTGGCATCGCCCCGGCGTCTCCCTGTTCGCCTGGACCAACGAGCCGGACGACTCCCGGCAGCCGGCTCTGCTGGCCACCGGACACGACAGGGTGACCGGGGTGAACGGACATCTGGCCGCTCCCGGCGAGGTCGACCGGCTGGCGGGCATGCCGGAGCTGAGCACCGAGGCGGTCGGCGGGTGCTTCTCGGTGTTCCGCGCGAGCGGTCGTGAGCTGTCGGCCGCTACCGCGATCCACCGGGTATGCCCGGTCTACTACGCCGAGACCCCCGACGTGCACGTGATCGGCAGCCGCGCGCTGCTGGTCCACCTCGCCGCCCGCGGCGACCGGGTCGAGTGGGACGTGCTCGCGCTGCAGTCGTTGATCCGGCAGGGGTACTTCCTCTCCGACGAGACGCCCTACCTCGGGGTGACCGCGCTGCCGCCGTCCTCGTCCGTCACCGTCGCCGGCGGCAGCCGTACGATCGCCCGGACTCCGCTCCCCACCGCGGCGCCCGCCCCCACCTCGCGCAGGCAGAAGAAGGCGCTCATCGAGGAGCTGGCCGACGCGCTGCTCGCGACCGTGGAGCCGCTGCGCGCGGCGGGTGAGCCGGTGAACCTGGCGCTGACGGGCGGCAGGGACAGCCGCCTGGTCGCCGCGGTGCTCCACGCCGCCAAGGTTCCGTTCCGCGCGACCACCAACGGACTGGACGACCACCCCGACGTGGTCATCGCCGGGCGGATCGCCCGGGCGCTCCGCGTCGAGCACACGGTCATCCCCCCGGTCCGCGCGGAGAAGAAGGACGCGATCCTGGTCGAGCACCCGCTCGCGCGGACCTATGAGACGCTGCGCGCCTGCGAGGGCATGACCTCGGCCTACGAGTCCATCGTCGGCTACCTCCCCTACAACGCCAGGCCGACCATGTCCGGGCAGAGCGGCGAGGTCCTGCGCGCGGGGACCTTCCTGCTGCTCCAGTCGGATCTGAGCGCCAAGGCGCTGGGCCGCCGGGTGGACGCCACATTCCTGCGTGATCCGGCGCTGTTCGGCGAGGCGGCCAACGCGCACGCCCGCGAGCTGGCCCGGCCGTGGAAGGAACGGCCGGGGCTGGAGGCGCTCGACCACATGTACGTCTCCTACCGGATCGGCCGCTGGCAGGCCGGCTCCCGGGCGGGGGCCCTGCGCCGGGGCGATCCGATCTGGCCGTTCCTCGACAACCGGGTGGTGCGCGCGGCGCTGGGCCTCGACCAGACCTGGCGGCTGTCGGAGGAGGCGATCTACGAGCTCATCTCCGGGTTCGCACCGTCGCTCCGGAACATCCCGATCGAGGGCAAGCCGTGGCGCTTCAGCGTGGGCAGGCGCTACCACCCCTGGCAGCGGAGGCCACAGTCCCTTACGGCGCCGAAGACCGGTGCCGGCTGGAACTGGCGGACCGGTCCCGGAGAGGCGCTCACGACCGTGCTCCGCGACCATGTTCTCGACCACCTCGACCTGCTGGCCCCGATCGTCAACCCCGACGAGGTCCGCGGGCTGTTCGCCGGACCGGTGCTCAAGAAGCCCACCCAGGCCTGGCACCTCTACACCGTGGCCACGATGCTGGCCGGCGCCTACCCCGGAAAGGCACCCGAGGGTCTCGCCCCCATCCGCGTGCCCATCCCCTCGTGACCTCCCTGCCAGAGCGCGTCGGGGCTCCCGCCGACGACACGCGGGGCATCCTCAATGCGGGCGCGGCCCGTTTCCGCTACGACCGTCACGCCTGCCACCCCTCGCTCTCCCCTTTCGTGGAGCACCACTGGATCATCCGCTGGGACCTGGAGGAACCGTACGAGCAGCGGGTCGTCTCGCATCCGTCGGTGAACCTCGTCTTCCAGGAACGGGGCTCCCAGGTGGCAGGGGTGATCACAGGCGACTACCTGGAGACTCTGACAGGCGCCGGTGTCGTGGTGGCCACCCGCTTCCACCCCGGCGGTTTCCGCCCCTTCGTCGGCGCCCCGGTCTCCACGATCACCGACCGTTCCGTGCCCGTCGCGGAGATCTTCGGCGCCCCGGCCGACGTGACCGCCCGGGCCGTGCTCGCGGCCTCCGACGCCGAGGCCGTCGCCCTGTTGGACGCCTTGCTCCTGCTACGGCTCCCGCCTCGCGATCCGGTCGCCGAGCACGTGAGCGCTCTCGTCGCCTGGATCGCGGAGCACCCCGGGATCACCCGCGTCGACGATCTGGCCGCCCTGCACGGCACGACCGTGCGGACCCTGCAGCGCCTGTTCGACGAATATGTCGGTGTGCCTCCCAAATGGGTGATCCGCCGCTACCGCATCCACGAGGCCGCCGAGCGCGCGACCACCGCCACCGACTGGTCCCGCCTGGCGTACGACCTCGGCTACAGCGACCAGTCCCACTTCACCCGCGACTTCACCTCCGTCGTCGGAGTCCCTCCCACCGCCTACGCACGCACCGTCAGGTCCGGCTGACCTCCCGGCATCAAGGCTGGGCACCGGTCGACGCCGGGCCCGTCTGGGCGATGCGGTCGAGGAAGCCGTTGATGAGTGCCAGTTCGGCGGGGCTGTAGTCGGCGAGGACAGCCGTGAAGTGCCGGCCCTGCTCCGTGTAGAGCGGCGCCAGCTCCGTCGCGGACTTGTCCTCATCGAGGACGACGAGGACTTTGCGGCGGTCGGCCATGTCGCGTTCCCGGTGGACGAAACCCCTTTTCTCCAGCCGGTCGACGACTCCGGTCACCGCACCGGTGCTGAAGCCCGTCAGCTGGGACAGGCGTCCGGGGGTGAGGGGCCCGTTCAGCTCCAGCAGGTGCAGAAACTGACCGTCGCTGGGGCTCAGCCCGATGATATCGGCCGTCCGGGCGTTGAGAAGCACCGTGTTCACGATCACTTGCCGTAGCGACCGAGCGACCGCTTCCACCGCCGATCGCCGCTCCACATCACTCACAGCATGGCAGCTCTCTCTCAAGGTGAGATACTCTACGTGCGAGACTCTCGGGAAAGTAAATTCTAGACGGAGGCCGCGCCAACGAGTGAGTCCACCCCGCATGCCACCGTGATCGGTGCGGGGGCCGACGGCCCGGCCCCGGCCAGGGCCCGCCGAGGCCGACTGGGAGGAGCCGGTGAGCCGGACGGGCGACCAGCCACCGGGCCTCGCCGTCACGGGTTCCGGCACGCGCGACGAGGCCGTCGCGTGCGTCAACGACCACTGGTCCGCCTCTGACGGAGACGGCCCCCGCGTCTGGATCGTCGGTCTCGACCTTGCCTACCACGAGGACCCCGAGTACTGGGCGCACACCATTTACCATGGCGCCGGTTCCTCCTGGTGGAGGCTGGACGGCCCATCCGGGCCTCTCCCGCCTCCGTGAGATCGGTCAGGTGAAAGGCCTTCTCCAGCGCCTGCGCCAACCGCTTCCCACCAACCGGTTCCACCTTGCCCTCCGTCGGGTGAACCCGGCGGCCGCTTCAAGGAAGTCACGCTCGGTGAGCAGCCGTGCGACGTCGAGCCCTTTGCCGCCGCTTACCAGGGAGAGCAGCAGCGCCCGCGCGGTGGGACGTCCGAACGGGTCCTTCCTGAGCGCGGCGGCCACCAGCGGGCGCAGCGTGTCGGGCAGCACGTTCAGGTCCGGGTTCACCGACAGCACCCGGTGCATGATCCCGCCCAGGCTCTCCGCCTCGAACGGGTCGGTGCCGGCCGCCGCGTACATCACGATGCACCCCCAGGCGAACACATCGGCGGGGGCCCCGGCCCGCTGCCCGGTGAAGACCTCGGGCGCCGTACAGGTCGGCGTACCCGTCATCAGCCCGGTCACGGTCAGTGACATCTCCCTGGTCCCGGCGATACCGAAGTCGATCACTCGTGGGCCGTCCGGGCCGAGCAGTACGTTGTCCGGCTTCAGATCCCCATGGACCACTCCGGCATCGTGGATCGCCGTCAGCGCCGCCGCGATGGCCGTAGCGAGCCGGTGTAGGTCGCCGTCGGCGAACCTGCGCCCCCCGGTTATGGCCTTGCGTAGATTCGGCCCTTCCACGTACTCGCTGACGATGTACGGCCGTGGCCCGTCGAGGTGGACGTCGATCACGCTTGCCGTACAGAAAGAGGCGACCCGCTGCGCGGCCGTGGCCTCGCGCCCGAGCTGCGCGGCCTGATCACCATGCAATACCTTGATCACCACTCGGCGGCCGTCCTCGGCGTACGCCTCGTAGACCACCCACTGGCCGCCCGCACCCAGCCGGCCGGCCAGCCGGTACTCTCCGAGCCGCTGCGGATCCCCGTCAGGCAGCGCCGTCGCCATGCCACCACCCCGTCACTCGCGGCCCTTGATGGCTTTGATGCGCAGTGGTGGTACAAGGTTCAGTTTTTGGCCCCCCTTTCCAACCGTCCTTTACCTACCTCCGCTCTTGGTGACCGTCCGCGCCTTCTTGCACGGCCAGGGCGGCAAGCTCGTCGCATGGCGGGCGCTCAGCCCCGCCCGTGGCACCCGGGGATCATCCCGCGACCGCTGTCAGACCGGGATCACTGCCGGCGCTCAGCCTGAATCCACCGAGCGTCTTTGAATGATCGTTTCTAAGTTCGATTCCTCCATGAGGGCCGTTTCTCTCGGTGTTCGGCAGGTGGAGTCCTGTTTTCGGGCGTGATGGGGCCGCCGCTGGCGGGTTCTGCGGCTTGTCCGGGTCATGCGGTTCGGGGCGGTCGGTGGCGGTGTCGCCGGTGGCTGGGTAGGCCGTCAAGGTGCTGGCGGGGTGGTGCCTGTGAGATGGGATATCAAGCGGCTCGGGCGAGCGGTGGCGAGCGAAGCGCGTCGAAGAGGTTCATCCAGGCGGGCTGCCAGGGCCAGTGGCCGGGCAGGTGGAGGGTGATATGGCCGCGCCCGTGCCGGGCGAGGCGGGCGGGTACGGCGATGAGGTGGCGGCGCAGAGTGGCTCCACGTGCTCGTGCGCAGCGGGCTCCGGACAGGCAACCGGCGGCGCGGAGCAGGTTGTGGCTGATCGTGGCCAGTGCCAGCCAGGCGGCGTTGGCCGCGAAATTACCGGAGGGCAGGTGAGCCAGCGGCCCGGAGATCAGATCGGCGAAGATCTGCTCGATGATCGCGTGATCACGATGCTGTCCTTCGGCCTGGATCAGCTCATACGGAGTGTCGGTGAACACGGCGTGGTAGCGATAGCACGGGTGGTGGCCGGGGTCGGTCTGCTCACCCAGTCGTTTGACCCGGCGCACGATCAGGCGGGCGGTTACGGCCTGCCCCTTCTTGGAGGTGAACGCGGTGTAGCGGGTCTCGGCGACCTCGGCATCGGAGATCCACTGCCCGGATTCCTCGTCCAAGATGGCGTTGGGGTAGCTGATCGGGGTCCAGGCGCCCTGGGGGATCGCGGCGATCGCCGCCTTGATTTTGGGGTCCATCTTCGCGGTGAAGGAGAACCGGACATCGGCTCGCCGGCAGGCGCCGATGACCTTGGCGCTGTAGTAGGCCGCATCGCCTCGGCAGAGCAGGATGCCGGTGGCTCCGGCCTCCCGGGCCGTATTGATCGACTCGGTCACGAAGGTGTCTGCGCCGCGGGCGGAGTTGGCGGTGCCGCCGCGCAACCGACTGGCGGTGATGACCGGGGCGGCCAGTGGGGTGGACAGGGCCGAGGCGAGCACGTTGAGACCGCGGACCCGCAGGCTCTTGCCTTGAATCTTGGTGTGCCCGAACCCGGCGCCCTGTTTGGTCGGCCCGTAAATCCGTTTTTGCATCGAGTCCAGATCGAGGAACGCCAGCACGTCCACGCCGGGCAGCAGCGGTGTGTGCGCGGCCAGACGGGCCAGCAGGCGGCGGCCGACCTTCCCGATCTGCCGCACGTTGCCCCACGTCAGACAGCGCAGAAACGACCCGAGCGTGGAGGGGGCGCGGATCCCGGCAAACAACTTATCCATCCCGCCGTGGCGCAGCACGTCCAGATCATCGATGCTGTCGGCCCCGGCGATCATCCCGGCCACGATCGAGCCGATTTTCAGCGGGGCATTCACCCCGAGTCGGTCGGCGATGGTCACGTGCTCCTGAGCCAGACCGGCCAGGTCACAGCGCTCGGCCAGGCGCATCACCGGCAGCAGGCCTGCGTAGGCGACCGTGTGCTGGTCATCGAAGATCGCATGGGTGTGGGCGGGAGCGTGAGACAATCGCACTTACGACGTGCCCTCTTGATTCGGCGGCTGGAAGCGTAGAGAACTCCCATCCTGCCAGGTCAGAGGGCATCGTCATGTCTACGGTCCAGCCCTCACCTGATAACGCTCGGTGGATTCAGGCTCAGGCCTGTTGAGCGCTTACAGCACAGGGCTCTCACTTGGACAAACGTGCCTTACCGCTGGATTTTGGTCCGATGTTCCTCACGGGCCGGTTCCACATACAAGATTTCGGTCATCCGCAGGCGCGAACTTTTATCGCCGCGGGCGCATCCAACTCAAACATGAGAAGACTTCAGCAGAAAATCGCCCTCTCCGCTCTGACCCTTGTCTCAGCTGGAACACTGACCGTGTCGCCTGCCCACGCGACCGCTACCGGCCATGCCGGCTGCCCCACTCCCACCAAGGCAGAGGTCGAACGGTCCAATGCGTCCGCGTCCGACCAGCCGCCGAGGGGCGTCACCGCCATCAAAGGGGTCCGCGTCAACCACATACCGAAGGGCTTTTCCCAGGGACAGACCGTCATCAACAGACACAACGGCATCAGCGAGTACGGCTACCAATGGGTGGACAATCGCGACGATGTGGATCGGAAGCATCGGGCTCTATGGGTGCGGGTGGTCTGCTGGCCGAACGTCCAAAAGCTCTCACAGCTGAGAAACGCTCCGTTCGATCTCGGCAGGTTCTCGGGTGACGTGAGGACCGCAAAGATCGGCGGTCGCGAGACGCTCACCCAGCAAGGCGACGGCGCACTCGGGCACGGGCAGTATGTCGGCTGGGTGGAACGGAAGGGCACGGTGGTCACCGTGATGGCCAGCCAACCGCTCGTCCCGGAGCTTAGCAAGATCATCAAGGGGATCCAGCTACCCTGAGTCGGATACCTTGCCCGCATTCCACGTAATTCTACAGAAAGTGCGGATACCGCTCCACATTGGACGAGTGTGGGCCACTTGTTCCAACTAGTTAGCACGACGAGTAAATTGAGCATTACATGGCGATCCGAATTGGCGGTGAGCAAAGAAACGCGCACATACCGCCAAGCATGTCCACTAATTTAGAGTGGCACTTCTATTACTCTCACCCGACCATTCAAAGAATGGCCTGAGAGCGTTTTCCTGGAATGCGATGGGATAGACAAGACATGTGTCTACTCTCATGAAACGGACCCTTGCGGGCGGCGCCCTCGCCGGGGCCTTCCTTCTTCTGCACTCCCCTGTCCCTGCCTCCGCCTCTGCCGATTCACGGCTTATGGCATCAACGCAGGGCCGTTACGGAGCAACCGGGCTTATCGATTATTCATCGCCGGATCCCTGCCTCCTGCACTACCTCGCCGTCTGCCAGAGTGTCGTCGCCATGCCCCAGATGGTGCACTCGTATAACGTCTGGGACACCCAGGTAGTTGCCCCCACCTCGTCGACACCGCTCATGGACCAAACGGGTTACATCCCCCTGTGCAGGCGAATCGGCCTGCCGATCTCCCTCTGCAAGATCCCTGCGGGACCGCCTGGTCCCGCAGGACCGCAGGGCCCGGCAGGCCCGGCAGGTGCCGACGGCCTTCCCGGACCGCAGGGCCCCGCTGGACCCGCGGGCGCCGACGGCCTTCCCGGACCGGCAGGCGTGGACGGCCTCCCCGGACCGCAGGGTCTTCCCGGCCCCGCGGGCGCCGACGGCCTTCCCGGACCGGCAGGCGTGGACGGCCTCCCCGGACCGCAGGGTCTTCCCGGCCCCGCAGGCGCCGACGGCCTCCCCGGACCGCAAGGACCGGCAGGACCGCAGGGACCGGCAGGACCCGCGGGCGCCGACGGCCTTCCCGGCCCCGCAGGCCCGGCAGGTGCCGACGGCCTTCCCGGACCGGCAGGCATAGACGGCCTCCCCGGACCGCAGGGTCTTCCCGGCCCCGCAGGCGCCGACGGCCTCCCCGGCCCCGCAGGCCCGGCAGGTGCCGACGGCCTTCCCGGACCGCAGGGCCCCGCTGGACCCGCGGGCGCCGACGGCCTTCCCGGACCGGCAGGCGTGGACGGCCTCCCCGGACCGCAGGGTCTTCCCGGCCCTGCAGGCGCCGACGGCCTCCCCGGACCGCAAGGACCGGCAGGGCCACAGGGACCAGAAGGACCGCAGGGACCAGAAGGACCGCAGGGACCGGCAGGACCCGCGGGCGCCGACGGCCTCCCCGGATTCACGGGACCGCAAGGGCCCGAAGGCCCCACAGGCCCCACGGGTCCCCAGGGGCTTCCCGGACCCACAGGTTCCATAGGTGCCACAGGACCCACCGGACCGGCGGGTCCGCAGGGACCGCAAGGGCCGCAAGGACCGCAGGGACCGCAGGGACCGCAAGGACCGCAGGGGCCACAGGGTCTGCCCGGCACGCCGGGCACGACAAGTGCGCCGGGCACGACGGGCGCGCCAGAGGCGACGGGTGTGACGGGCGTATCGGTTCTCGGGCCCCTGGCCTTCTGCCCGACCGTGGCCATCTGCTCGCCCATGGTCGTCTGCGCCCCTGCAGAGATCTGCTGAGGTCTCTGCGGGCCTGATCGATTCCCGTCCCGGCGGGCCGCTCCTGCGGCCTCCGCCCGGAGCGGCGTCCAGAGTGGCCCAGTGGTACAGATGGTAAGCAGTTAGGACATGGAGAGGTGCGGGGCCGTCGCCCCGCACCTCTCCTTTTTCCGGAACCCCGGTCCGCGACGCCCACAGCCGTGCACCGTCCCGTCTCCCCGCATACGCCGATTACCTCATACGACCTATGGACAACGGAGAGTTTTCCTACAACATTGGTTGGGTACCGGTCCCGGCCTACACGTCCAGGAGTCCACCGTGCCGCTCATTCAGCCCGACCCCACGTTCTACCCGTCGGCCCGCGAGGCCATGTCGGCCCCTCGGGAGGGGCTCGCCTACGTCGCCCTGCTGGACACGGCCGGGGAGGGGCGTCCAGACGGGCTCGCCACGATCGACCTGTCCGACGGGACGATCGTCGGCGTGCACGACATGTCCGTCCCGGGTGACGAACTCCACCATTTCGGATGGAACGTATGCAGTGCGGCCCTCTGCCCGTATGCCCCGCACCCCCACGTCGAGCGGCGTTACCTGGTCCTTCCGGGCCTGAAGTCCAGCAGGATCTACATTTTCGATGTCAAGGACGACCCCTGGCACCCCAAGCTCGTCAAGACGATCGAACCGGAGACGGTCTTCAAGAAGACCGGCTACAGCCGCCCGCACACCGTTCACTGCGGCACCGACGCCATCTACGTCAGCGCGCTCGGCAACGTGGAGGGCGACGCCCCGGGCGGGGTTTTCACGCTCGACCACGACACCTTCGAGCCGAAGGGCCGGTGGGAGGCGGACCGGGGGCCACAGGAGCTGCACTACGACTTCTGGTGGCACCTCGGCCACGACACGATGATCACCAGTGAGTGGGGCACCCCCAACCAGATCGAGGCGGGACCCTCGCTGGAGTTGCTGGTCGGCCGCGAGTACGGCCACAAGCTGCATGTCTGGGACCTGTCCAAGCGCAGGCACCTGCAGGAGATCGACCTGGGCGACCAGCACCAGATGGCCCTGGAGCTGCGTCCCGCCCACGACCCGGCCAAGACCCACGGCTTCGTCAACACCGTGATCAGCGTCGAGGACCTGTCGGCGAACATCTTCACCTGGTATCTGGAGGACGGGATCTGGAAGGCCCGAAAGATCATCACCATCCCCGCCGAGCCGGCCACGGCCGACCTGCTGCCGGAGCCGCTCAAGCAGTTCGGCGCGGTACCACCCCTGGTCGGCGACATCTCGCTGACCCTGGACGACCGGATCCTGCTGGTCTCCTGCTGGGGCACGGGCGAGCTGAAGGCCTATGACGTCTCCGACCCCTTCAGCCCCCGCGAGACCGGCTCGGTCCGGATCGGCGGCATCGCCGAGCGCCGTCCTCACCCGGCCACCCCCGGGCGGGCGCTGAACGGCGGACCCCAGATGGTCGAGGCCAGCAGGGACGGGCGGCGGGTCTACTTCACCAACTCGCTCTACCGCTCCTGGGACGACGCCTTCTATCCCGACGGGATCTCCGGCTGGATGGCCAAGGTGGACATCGCCGACGACGGCTCGCTCTCCCTCGACCCCGGTTTCTTCGTCGACTTCGCCCCCGATGGCCGGCGTGCCCACCAGATACGCCTGCAGGGCGGCGACTCCTCCTCCGACTCCTACTGCTTCTCTTGACCACTTCGCTGCTCACGACCTCGGCGGGGCGCGTGCCATGGATCTGACCTCCGTGCTGATCCTCACCGGGCTCGGCGCCTTCCACGGCCTGAATCCGGCCATGGGATGGCTCTTCGCCGTCGCCCTCGGCCTGCAGGAACACTCACGGGTGGCGGTACTGCGCGCGCTGCCGCCCATCGTGCTCGGCCACGCGGGGTCGGTGCTGATCACCCTCGCGCTGGTGTCGGTCGCGCGCCTGGCCGCGCCGCCCAGGATCGTCTCGTACGGCGTGGCGGCCCTGGTCTGCGGATTCGGGGTCTGGCGGCTGGTGAGACGACGCCATCCCCGCTGGGTCGGGATGAAAGTGACCCGGTGGCAGCTCGCCGGATGGTCTTTCCTGATGGCCACCGCCCACGGCGCCGGCCTGATGGTGCTCCCGATCACCCTGCACAACGGGCACGGCACTGCCGAGCTGGCCTCGCAGAGCCTGCTGGCGACCGCGATCCACACGCTGTCGATGCTCGCGACGACCACCGCCGTAGCCATGCTCGTCTATGAGCGGCTGGGAGTCGCGGTTCTCCGCAAGGCGTGGTTCAACCTCGACTACGTGTGGGCCGTCGCCCTGATCGGCGCGGGGGTCTCCGCCGCCTTCACCTGAGGTCCGGCGGACCGGCCCGCCGTCGATGGCACACACCGACGGCGGGCCGTCCAAAGGCCGACCTCGGGGGCCGGATCGGCGGGGGACAGATCTCAGAGGGAGAAGGTGAGCAGGCCCGCGTCGACCACGGACCGGCCGAAGATCCGGGCCAGCTCGGCCAGCCGGGCGAGCTCGTCGTCCGAGAGCGCCGCGTAGGCGGGAAGGGCCAGCTCGTCGGTGCGGTCCTCGATCCGCTGCCGGAATGTCCGCCCCTCCTCGGTCAGCTCTCCGCCGTCCAGCAGGCCGCGCTCGCGCAGCGCCTCCTCGGCCGCCGCCCACTCCTCCTCCGGCCAGCCCCTGCTGGCCTTCAGGAAGGCGGTGGGGGTGGTCCCGGTCGCGCCGTGCAGGACCAGCGCGTCCAGCCCGCCGACGCCCTCGGCCAGCAGCGCCGCGACATGTCCGTCGCCGCGGAACTCACGCAACAGGGTCTGGGCGTGCCAGAGCTCCAGCAGCGGGTCGTCCGGCCATGCCAGTGCGGCGTGCGCGGCGAACAGCGGCCGGCCCTGCAGGTGCTCACCGGCCCTCTCCGCGGCCCTTCTGGCGAGCGCCGCCGTCTCGGCGAGTTCCTTGATCTCGTGGACGCCCGCCCGGCGCAGGGCCGCGCCTGCGGCGTCGAGACGGGCCTCGGTCACCTTTTCCGGGGTCGTGACGTCCCAGGCGGCCGGGAGCGCCTGCCGTACCAGGGTGGGGCAGAAGTTGTAGAAGGTCGCGATGACCAGCTCGGGCGAGGCCGGCCCGAAGGCGGCTCCACGGGAGGCGAAGTAGCCCGCGCGGCGCTTCAGGCCGAGTGCGGCGTAGCGCTCGGCGGCCTCGGGCACGAAGTAGATCATCGCGTGGACGGGTTCCAGGCGGCGCCAGGACTGACGGGCCAGTCGGATGTCGGTCATCATGCCTCCAGAGAGTCGACGAAGCGGGCCATCCCGGCCAGCCAGCGGTCCGGGTCGTCGGCCTTGCGCCGGACGAACTCGGCGACCTCCGGGTGCGGGAAGATGTGGAACCGTTCGGCGTCCAGGCCCTCGATCACCTTTCCGGCCACCGTGTCCGGGTCGAGAATGGCGCCGGAGGCGCCCACGGCCCTGGCCGTGAGGTGGTCCTCGGCGATTCCCTGCTCGAACATGCCGGTGCGCACGCCCTGCGGGCAGAGCACGCTGGCCTTCACCCCCTTGGTGGCGTAGTGGATCGCCACCCACTCGGCGAAGGAGATCGCGGCCGATTTGGTCACCGCGTAGGGGGCGTCGCCGGGGCAACTCACCAGTCCGGCCGCCGAGCAGGTGTTGAGCAGGTAGCCCTCGCCGCGCTCCACCATGCCGGGCACGACGGCCCGCGCCGCGTAGACGTGGGCCAGGACGTTGACCGCGACGGTCCGGGTCCACTCCAGGTCGGTGGCGTCCAGCCCGTGGCCGGTGATGATCCCGGCGTTGGAGCAGAACAGGCCGACCGGCCCGAAGGCGCTCTCGGCCGTGGTGACCAGACCGCGCACGTCGTCCTCGACGGACACGTCGGCCCGTACGGCCACCGCCCTGTCGCCGATCTGTTTGGCCACCTCGGTCGCGCCCACCTCGTCGAGGTCGGCCACCAGCACTCCGGCGGCACCCTCGGCGGCGAACCGCAGGGCCATCGCCCGCCCGATCCCGCTCGCGGCCCCGGTCACCACGACGACCTTGTCCCGCACCCTCATAGAAGCTCCCTCAAACCGACCAGTCGGTATCTGGGAACCTATTCTTACCCGCGAGTAGCCGTCAACGGCGACGCACCACGAAGACGCCCCAGCCGAGGTACCGCCTGCCGTACTCCACGTGCGAGCGGCGCTCGCTCTCCAGGAACGCGCGCACCCCCTCGACGTCGGGATCGCCGGGGTTGTCGCGCAGCCAGTCGCTCAACGTCCACCAGTGGCCCGCCACGTAGCGGTCCCAGCTGTCGGCGTCGGTGAGGACCATCTCCAGCACCTCGACCCCAGCCGCCTCGAACCGATCGAAGGTCCCGGCCAGCGAGGTGAACGCGTCCGGGCTCATGCCGAACGCCTCGTATGCCGCCTCAGGCGGCTCGGAGATCCAGTACGGCTCGCCGACGAGGAGGATGCCGCCCTCCTTCAGCGCGGGGAGCATCAGCTTGAGCGTGCCCTCAAGGCCACCTCCGATCCAGGTCGCCCCGATGCAGGAGACCACGTCGAACGCCCCCGGGTCCGCCAGGTAGGCCCCCGCGTCCCCCTGCTCGAAGCGCACCCGGTCGTCCACGCCGAGCTCCCGGGCCCGTTCCCCGGCCGCGTGCAGGAAGACCTCGCTGATGTCGACCCCGACGCCCTCGATCCCGTGCCGCAGGGACCACTGGCAGAGCATCTCCGCCTTCCCGCAGGCCAGATCGAGCTGGCGCATGCCGGGTGCGAGCCGGGCGACCTCCCCGAGCAGCGTCAGCTTCTCGGCGGTGAACGGATTGAGGATGCGATGACCGCTCTCGGCGATCTCATGAAAACGCAGTGACATGGCGGCCATGCTGCCCGGCGCGCCACCTCCTGCCAATCGGTTTCCGGCGGCACGGCGAGCCGGACCTCCATCCCGCCACGACCCGATCGCCCCCGGCACCGCGCGAGCCCGCGTCGCCCGAGAGCGGAGACCTCACCCGGCTCGGTCGTGGTGCCCGTCAGGCCCGCCGGCCGTCCGGGGCTGCCGGTGCGGGGACGCGGACGGTGATGCCGCCGGGAACGACCTTCCACTTCACCCCGTCGAGCTCGACCTCCATCTGGACGAGCTCTCCCCGGACGTGCCGCAGCCCGGTCCGGCAGGGGGGACCGGGTCAACGAGCCCGCGATAAGCAACCCATGTTGACTAAGTTGGATTTAGTCAACATGGGTTGCTTACATGTCCGGTGTTGAGATTCCCGCTTCCCAAGATCCCGCCGATGGGCTGGCGGCTGTTGCGGCGTTGAGGCGCCTGGCCGATCAGATGGAGGACGCCGCTGTCGAGCAGGCCATGCGGTCGGGCTGGAGCTGGCCGCAGGTCGCCGAGGCGCTCGGAGTAACGCGCCAGGCGGTCCACAAAAAACATGCCAAGCGGCTCATCGCCGCCGGCATCACACTGAGGAGACGCGATCGCCGCCGAGCGGGAAACCACCACACATCAGGTCCTGACCTCGGTCGGACTCGATCACCAAACGATCCGACGCCGCGTGCGGCCGTCCCGCCCGAGGACGTGTCGCTGCGCGCCATCTCGGACATCTGCGGCGTGCCCCGCCTCCCGGCCACCTGGCGGAAGGCGGGGCCGACGAGAGTCAGCGAATCGCGAGTCCGTGCCGTCCTGCACGGCTCGCGCACCCCGAAGGGAAACAACCTCATGCTCACACATGCCGAGCTCCAGCATGCCCTCGACCGGGCCGTGGCCGAAGGCGGTGTTCCCGGCATCCTCGCCGAGGCCCGCGATGGCCATGGGCGGTGGTCCGGCTCGGAGGGAGTGGCCGACACCGCAACCGGCCGTGAACGGCAGCCGCAGGACCGGTTCCGCATCGGCGGCACCACCAAGACGTTCACCGCCACCGTGGCGCTGCAACTCGCGGCCGAACACAAGGTGGGCCTCGACGACACCGTGGAGAAGTGGCTGCCCGGCATGGTCAGCGGCAACGGCCACGACGGCGGCGAGATCACCATCAGACGGCTGCTCAACCACACCAGCGGGATCTTCAACTACACCCAGGACCTGGAGGAGCTACGCCACTGCGACAACTGCGCCCCCAGCAACTCGTGCAGATCGCCATGTCCCATCCGCCCGCCTTCGAACCGGGCATGGACTGGGGGTACTCCAACACCAACTACATCCTCGCCGGGATGGTCATCGAGCGGGCGACCGGCGGGACGTTGGCCGATGAGATCTCGCGGCGGATCACCCACCCGCTCGGCCTGGCCGGGACGTACCTGCCGCGCGGCGATGACCCGACGATATGCGGACCACACTCACGGCACTACTCGAAGTTGTACCTGACCGACCCCGGCGCCGAGATCTACGACGTGACCGAGATGGACCTTGGGGGAACTTACTACAACACAAACGCGCAGGTAGAAGCACTGCAGAAACTGCTACGGAAGCTGCCCGACCTCACCACACCGGCTCCACCGTCCGCCGAGCGGCCCAAACCAGGGCAGGCACGGCAACTCGATGACCGCGAGCCCCAAAAGGCGCTCAGTGGTTCACGGGGCGAAGTGTCAAACTCGCCCGCGAAACCGGCCCGTGTTCCGCCGGGGAACAGGAGCACATAGCGAGTACGGTATCCGCGATGCTCGGCGGCGAACGAGACCCCGCTGACGAGGCTGAGGTCCGCGCGTATGAAGAAGGTCCGGCCGCCGACACCTTCCTTTTCCGCCGCGTCGAGAAACCTCTTCCCCTTCGCCGGATCGGTACCGATGACGATCACTTGGTCGCCCCGGTCGAGGTAGGTATATGCAAGCGCCTCCCCGATACCCGAGGTGCCTCCTGACACAACAATCGTTTTCAGCGCGATCCTCCTCGGAATACAAGTCGCCTTCCGGACACTCCGTCACACCGACTCGGGAACGTCATCATGGGCTACCAGCAGTTTTCCGACCTGCGTCCTCGTGGACCTTGTCCGCGTCGCGGGACGGCGTGGCCGCGGGGGCTGTCGCGGGACGCATCCGGAACGCGGCAATCAACGTGAGGACGACGACCACGGCCATGGCCAGGAAGGCGTCGGAGAAGGCAGCGCCTTCGTGACCGGGGTACAGGGGGTTGATGGCGCCGCTGCCGCTCTGCTGCCTTGCGGTCACCAGCGCACCGAACAGGGCCGGGCCGGCGCCGGCGCCGAGGAACTGCAACGAGGCTAGTTGCAGTTCGATCGCTCGCCAATCCGGCACCTGATGGGCGGGAGCACCCCGAACCCCACCACAGCCGCCTAATTCGTGCCGTAGATCACAGAACCTTTTCGGCGGAGCTATACACAGCTCGCTGACCGGCACCTTTATGACTTGGCGCCGTTTTCGAGGCTGCTGTATCTGTCAAGTGGTTGCCTGGCGGGGTTCTGGGGCGCGTTCGAGGAGCTTGAACAGTTGCCGGGAGAGGGCTCGTTTGAGGCAGCGGCGGGCTTCGCGGGGGCTTGCCTTCGGAGATGCGGCGAGCGATGTAGGCGCGGGTGTCGGGGTCGACGCGGGCCCGGACGAGGATGATGGTGTGGAACGCCCGGTTGAGTCGGCGGTCGCCGCCGCGGTTGAGCCGGTGGCGGTCGCCGTGACGCTGGCGCCAGGGCTGCGGCGAAAGGTCAGCTCGCGCCCGGAACGGCGGGCTTGCCGTCCGTCCAACCGGCCCTGAACGTCTGCACGCCGGACTTGCCGAGCATCGCCTTTCCGCCGTCCTTCAGATCGGTGTATTCGGCCAGCAGCGTCATGGCCTGGGTGTCCACCAGGAGCTGCTGCTTGAGCACCGAGCCCCCGCTGGAGGAGACGGGCAGGGCCAGCTTCCGGCCGGAGCGGCCCAGCGGATCCTTGGCCCAGCCGAGATCGCTGACGCCCTTGGTCGTCTTCAGCACCTGGTAGGCGGCGGCCCTGACCTTGTCCGGCACCGGGTTCACGTACAGCAGCTCGCTCGCCCGCTCGGCCACGTACCGGTCGAGGTTGACCAGCCAGTCCTCCTTCTTGGAGTTCGGGCTGGTGGTCTTGGCCTCCTCTGCGGCCTCGTCGATCCAGGCGTTGACGTCCGCGAGGAGGTGCTTCCTGAGCGCCTCGGCATCCGTGGGCAGCGACTGGAGCTGCTGGTAGGTCACGTACTTCTCGCCCAGGCGGAACCCGTCAGGCTGCCCCTTGGCCACCCCGATGAAGCCCTTGCCCGGTTTGACGGACAGGTGGATCTTCATGCCCTCCGTGCGGTAGTCCCACGTGGTCGGCGAACCGTCGGCGCGCCAGGCCGCCTCGTCTTTCGCGGTCGCGGGCTTGGCGCCCAGCTCCCGGAAGCCGGACCAGCTCTTGCCCTCGGGCGACAGCCAATCGGTGTCGACGCTGCGCTGGGTCAGGTAGTAGCCGCTGCCGACCGCGTGGGGATGGGTCGTGGTGAAGGTCGTCTCGACCCGCCAGTACGCCCCCTTCGGCGCGTCGGCGGACGCGGGGACGGCGGCCGTACCGGCGAAGATCAGCCCAGCGGCAACGGCGAGGGTGAATCTCATTTCGTCTCCTTCAACGGGTTGTCGTCCGCCCAGCGGCTGTCCTGGATCGCGGTGTACGTCAGGAGCAGGCCGTCCGCGGCGGAACGGGTTTCGATGGAAAGCGGTCTGCCGGAGGCGGGGTCGATCACCAGCCGGGTCCTGGTCGCCCCCGCGTAGTTCGGCGGGGCGAACTCCCCGGACTCGTACTCGATCGCCTGCCCGGCACGGCCCAGCGCGTCGGTCACCTGCCCGACGGCGGCGACCCCGGGCGTCGAAGCGAGCAGCCGGTACGCGGCAGCCCTGGTCTCGCTCGTCACCGGCGCGAAGAACAGCAGCCGCGCCGCGGTGTCGATGGTCGTGCGGTCGTCGGCGTCGAAGAGCGCCTTGAGCCCCTCGGGGGTGTCGGGCACCTCGCTCATCTTGGTCAGCGGCTTGCCCGCCGTGAGGATGCGGAAGTCCCAGTCCTCGGTCGACCAGGTCCGCTGCTCGCCAGGCTCCGCCCGTACGACACCGGAGTGTCCCTTCTCTGAGGGCTTGTCATATGTCCATGACGTCGGTGAGCCGTCGGCGCGCCAGGCCGCCTCGTCCTGGGGCGTCGCGGGCTTGATCCCCTGAGGGGTCTGGCGGTACCAGGTGCGTCCTTCGGGATTCGCGGGGATCCAGGTCTCGATCGACTCGCTCTCGCGCAGGACGTACCGGCCGCCGGGCTCGTGGAACTGCCAGCCGTGGACCTCCGTGCTGCCCCACCACGCGCCCTCGTCGGACATGGAGGCCACCGAGGCCGCCGCGACCAGCAGGAACCGCTTGCCATCCGCCTGAGCGACCGTGCCAGAGGTGGCAGGCCCCCTCGGGAACACCGTCGGCGCGATCACGAAGGCCGCCGCGGTCGCGACCCCCGCCAGGCCGAGCCCCAACACGCCCCACCTGACGGCCCTGCGGCTCCGCCGTACCCGCTCCTGGGCGAACGCGGCGGCCAGCCGCTCGCGCCCGGCCCGCTCGACCTCGGGCGACAGCGGCGGCGCGGGTAGCAGCTCCCGCACCGCCCGGTAATCATCCATCAGAGCCTCCAAGCAAGGGGTTGATGCCGCCCAGGGCGGCACGGAGCTTCCTGCGCACCCGCGACAGGCGGGATCCGACGGTGCCATACGGGATGTCCAGCGCCTTGGCCACCTCTTCATGACTCAGCTCGCCCAGCGCGCTCAGCAGCAGCACGTCCCTGTCGCCGTCGGGCAGGGCGCGCAGCTCGGCCGCGAGCCGCCCCTGTGCGCTCGCGGCGTCGATGCGGGTGACCACGCGTTCCTCGTGGCTGTGCTCCGCGCCGCCGTGCGCGGTGGCGCTGCGCTGCAGAGCAGCCAGCCGTCTGGTCTCGGTACGCCGGTGCGACGAGATCAGGTTGGTGGCGAAGCCGTACAGCCACGGACGGACCTCACCGCGCTCGGGATCGAACGTCTCGCGCTTCCGGAACGCGGCGAGGAACACCTCCGCGGTGAGATCGTCGGCGGCCTGCCGGTCGAGCCGCCGTCCCAGGTACGCGTGGATCTCGCTCACATACCGGTCATAGATCTCCCCGAACCGCTCGGGTCTTCGGCGCGACAACGCCAGCAGGGCCGCGTCGCTGATCGCCTCCGTTGGATCGGTGAGATCTGGAGCCGTCATATTGGCAGTCACACCCCTTACTCAACCGATGGGGCATTCTGCTTTCACACCCGCCGCCGGGGCACCGTTCTCAGGCCACTGATCACGGTCCTAGCCGGCGGTCCAGGCGGACGCGCTGGCCTGGTGGGCGCTCACGCCGGCCGGCGATCGATGGCACCCTGAGCTGCCCGCTCATCCCCGACCGGTTCGCGACCGCCACCACCGCCCGAAACCCAGCCCGTCCGCCACAGCCACCCCGCGGGCCACGAACCGCCCTGCCAGCAGGTTCAGGACCCCTGAAACGACAAGATCCCGCCTGATCACTAAGATCAGACGGGATCCCGTCAACTTCCTTCAGGCCATCTCAAGAACGGCCCAGAAGTGGAGCTATGGGGATTCGAACCCCAGACCTCCTCCATGCCATGGAGGCGCGCTACCAGCTGCGCCATAGCCCCTTGCGACGCAGATGAAATCTTAGCCGACGTCGGACACTCCACGCGCCATCATTCCGGCCACAAGGGCGACGGCGGCGGAGGCCGCGGCGCTCACCGTGATGATCGCGAAGGACAGGACGTAGGCGTCGCGGGACGGGACGGCGGTTCCGGCGATGGTGATCGAGGTCAGGAGGGCGGCGGTGACGGCGCTGGAGACGCTGCCTCCGATGGCTCGGACCAGGGAGTTGATGCCGCTGGCGATGCCGGTCGAGTCCATCGGCACGTGTTGTACGGCCAGCGCGCCCAGCGCCGCGTAGCCGATCCCGAAGCCCAGTCCCTGCAGTGCGTTGGCGCCGATCAGGTCGAGCACCGAGGTGTTGAAGAGGGTGAACCAGCCGAACCCGGCCGCGCACAGGGCCGCGCCGAGGGCGAGAGAGCGGGCCGGGCCCAGGAGGGCGGACAGGCGTCCGGACATGAAGGACGCCGCCAGCATGGTCACGGTGCTGGGGAGGGCGTAGAGGCCGACGTCGAGGACCGATCCGCCGAAGCCGTATCCAGCGGACGGCGGTGTCTGGACGAACCCGGAGATCAGGGCGAACGACCCGAACATCGCGAAGCCCAGCAGCAGCGAGGCCAGGTTGGCGGGCAGGGAACGACGGCCGACGAGCAGGTGGAGCCGTACCATCGGCGTTCGGAGCCGGAGCTGGCTGAACACCCACACCGCGCAGAGCACCACCGCACCCGCGAACAGCCCGACGACCCGGCCGGAGCCCCACCCCCAGTCGTTCCCCTTGGATATCGCCAGCAGCAGGAAGACCAGCCAGGAGGAGAGCAGCACCGCGCCGATGAAGTCGGGGCGGCCTCCGGCCCGGACCCCGGTGTCGTGGGCGCTCAGCGCGATGAGCACGAGCGCCGCCGCGGCGAGCCCCGCGGTGATCCAGAAGACCGGGTGGTGGCTGGGGGTGCGGTCGGCGATGATCCCGGTGACGATCATGCCGAGGTTGCCGCCGACGCCCATGGTGGCGCTCACCACGCCGATGGCCGTCATCACCCGGGTGCGCGGGAAACCGTCCCTGATCATGCCGATGGCCAGCGGGATCAGCGCAGCCGAGGCGCCCTGCATGGCCCGGCCGGCGATCAGCACCGCCAGGGAGCCGGACAGGGCGCAGATCACCGAGCCCAGGACGAGCAGCCCGACGGTGAACAGGATCATCCGCTTCTTGCCGTACATGTCCCCGAGGCGGGACAGCAGCGGAGTGGCGACCGCGCCGGCGAGCAGCGAGGCGGTGAAGACCCAGGTGACCTCCGCGACCGGCACGCCGAAGGCGACCATCAACCGGGGTAGCAGCGGGATCACCACGGTCTGCTGGACGGAGACGACCATCCCGGCGATGGAGAGCGCCAGCAGGGTCAGCCAGAGCTGTCTGCCCCGGCGTGCCGTACTCGGCTCGGAGACGGCCGTCCCTGCCACGATCCACCCCTTCACCGCCGGTTTCCCCCGTCAGATGGTAGATCGTACGGAGAAAACGCCACCGGCCGGATCATGTCACGCCGTGGCTACCGTGATACGTCTTTCTCTTATGGCCGTCGAACGCTTTGAGAGACATCGCGACCTGCTGACCGGAGTCGCCTACCGGATCCTGGGCAGCGTGGCCGACGCCGAAGACGTCGTGCAGGAGGCATGGCTGCGCTGGTCGGGGGTGGAGGTGGCCGAGGTGGAAGATGACCGGGCCTACCTGATCAGGGTGACGACCCGCCTCTCCATCGACCGCCTGCGGCGGGCGAAGTCGCGACGCGAGTCATATGTCGGGTCGTGGCTGCCCGAGCTGGTCGGCACCGCACCCGACACGGCCGAGCACGCCGAGCTGACCGCCTCGGTCGAGCTGGCGTTGCTGGTGGTGCTGGAGACCCTGTCGCCGCTGGAACGCGCGGTGTTCGTGCTGCGGGAGGCGTTCGCCCTGTCCTACGTGGAGATCGGTGAGATCATCGGCCGCGCCGAGGCGACGACCCGGCAGCTCGCTCGGCGGTCCAAACAGCACGTGCAGGAGCGCAGGCCCCGGTTCGACGTGGACCGCGACGAGCGGCGCAGGCTCACCGAGCGGTTCATCGGCGCGGCCGCCGGCGGTGATCTGGACGCGCTGACCGCGATGCTCGCCGAGGACGTCTCACTGGTCGGCGACGGCGGCGGGAAGGCCAAGGCCCCACTGCGGGTCATCACCGGCGCGGAGAAGGTGGCGCGATTCCTGTCCTCGATCGCGTCGAAGGAGGGCGCGCGGAGGTTCATGGAGTCGCTGGGCGCCGATCTCGTCCCCGGCTTCGCGGTGGAGTTCAGGGACGTGAACGGCGCCCCGGCGGCCGTGGTGACCGCCGACGGGCGGCCGATCACGGTGTTCTCCCTGGTCATCAGGGACGGTCTGATCGAGACCGTCTTCCTGGTGGCCAATCCGGAGAAACTTGCGCGCCTGTGATGTCACGGATGCCACCGCCGGGTGCGTCGTGAGGGTATGACGCAGAAAATCACCATCATCGGCGGTGGCCTCGCGGGACTCACCGCGGCCATCGCGTGTGCCGAGGGCGGCGCGCGGGTCACCGTCCACGAGGCCCACCGGGCGCTCGGCGGCCGGGCCCGCAGCACCGCCGCGCCGTACGTCGCCAACGACGGCCCCCATGTCTTCTACTCCGACGGTGAGCCGTGGCGCTGGATGGCGGCCCGGGGACTCGTCCAGCCCTTCCGCAGGCCGGCACTCGGTGAGCTCGCCAGGTTCAGGTTCCGGCACGGCTACCGCCTCACCTCGGCTCCGCCCTGGCCGCTGGTGAAGGCGATCACCACCAGGCGGCGGCTCCGTGCCCCGGTGGACGAGGGCTTCGGCACCTGGGCCACCCGGCACCTGGGTGAGGAGGCGATGCGGGCGGCGGCGGGGCTGGTCGGCGTGATCACCTTCGACGCCGATCCGGCACGGCTGTCCGCGGCGTTCGTCTGGGAGCGGGTGCTGCGGGCGGCCGCGCCCCGATATCCGGCTCCGCGCTACGTCGTCGGCGGCTGGCAGCGGGTGATCGACCGGATGGCCGCTCACGCGCGCGGGCTGGGTGTGCGGATCGAGACCGGCACGCGGGTGGACCGCCTCCCCGAGGACACCCCGGTGATCGTGGCGACGTCGCTGGACGCCGCCAGGACGCTGCTCGGCGACGAGTCGCTGCACTGGGAGAGCGGCAGGGCGGTCCTGCTCGACCTCGGTCTCACCAGGCGTCCCAAGGACGTCTTCCTCGTCTCGGACCTGGACGAGGGGGGATTCCTGGAGCAGTACGGCCTGCCGGACGCCTCGCTCGCGCCGGCCGGGCACACGCTGGTCCAGATCGAGATGCCGCTGCGGCAGAGCGAGTCGAAGGCGGAGGCGGTCACCAGGGCGGAACGGCTGGCCGACCTCGGACTGCCCGGCTGGCGGGAGCGGACGACCTGGCGGCGGGAGGCCACCGCGAACGGCCGTAGCGGGGCTCTGGATCTGCCCGGACTGTCCTGGCGGGACCGGCCGGCGATCGACAGGGGGCACGGCGTCTGGCTGGCGGGGGACGCGGTCGCGGCCCCCGGCCTGCTCGGCGAGGTCTCCACGCACAGCGCCCTGATCGCCGCGCGATCCGTGCTCCACGCCGTCGGTTCGCGTGTCCCCGCCTGAGACCGGCGCCTCGCGCGGGAAACCCGCGCGAGGCGCCGGGTGTGGCTAGCGGGCGGTGACGGTGTGCATGATCATCTCGGAACCGTCGTCGGACAGTTCCAGGGTCGCGACGACCGTGCCGAGCTGGGAGGTGCGCGACAGGTGCGTACCGCCGCACGGGATGGCGACCTCGCCCTCGGGCAGGCCGCAGTGCCAGGTACGGCGGGCGGTCAGCTCGGGGCCGGGGTTGTCGACCCAGACGGGGGCGTCGACGGCGACCCACTCCTTGAGCCGGTCGTTGATCCGCTGGACGATCTCCGGCAGCTCCTCCGCCAGCCCCTCGGCGGTGAAGCCCTTGCGGCGCAGGGACTTGCCCAGGCGGTAGACGTCCTGGCTGCCGCCCGGCAGGATCCGTGAGGAGGTGATGGCCGTCTGGTCGAAGTCGGGGTGGCCGAGCCCGTCGGCCGGGATCTCCTTGCGCCACCTGCCGGCCAGTGCCGCGTTGAGCGCGAGCGCGGTGAGGTGGCAGGCGGTGTGTCCGGCCGACAGCGCGCGGCGGTTGTCGGTGTCCACCACCAGCTCGACCTCCCCGCCCGGCACCGGCTCGTCGGTGACGTGGACGACCAGCCAGCTCCAGCCGGGAGTGCCCCGGCGCACCGGGATGTCCTCACCGAGATGGACGGCCTGTCCGCCCTCCTGCACGGCTCCCGTCACGCAGTCGACGACCGTCAGCCCGGCGATGGTCCCGGTGTCGGCGGGCTGGTCCGGCCAGGTGTGGTCCAGCGGGTGGAACGGGGTCTCGGCCACGATCGTCCCGTGCCGGTCCCCCACCGGCACGGCCCCCACGACCGTCGAACGTCCCCGAACCTCACCTGCCGGATAACTGACCAGCGTCGACCCACCGATGTCCATCCCCTCATCATGCCAGTACGGCTTGCACCGCCCCCGAGGAGGCGCAAGCCGTACCGGCGGGGATGACGGTCAGCCGGTGAGGGCCCGCTCGTCCTCCAGGTAGCGGGTGCGGCCCGCGTACCAGCCGGTCACGAGCTGCACCCCCACCACGGCGAACAGGAGCAGGAACGGCAGCGTCCAGCCGCGGGTCGACTCGTACATCACACCGACGATCAGGGGGCCGGCGCCCGCGATGAGATAACCGGCGCTCTGCCCGAAGGCCGACAGCGCGGCCGTGGCCTCCGGGGTACGGGTACGGAGGGCGAGCATGGTCAGCGCGAGCGGGAAGGATCCCATCCCGATGCCGACCAGCATCGCGGACCCCCAGGCCAGATCCGCCGGGGCCAGCCAGAGACCGAGGAAGCCGACCACGTAGAAGGCCACGAACGTCGCCACCACGGGCCGCTGGTCGGCGAACTTCGAGGCGATCCAGGGCACGACCATCGAGACCGGGATGCCGATCGCGGTGAAGACGCCCAGCACCAGCCCGGCCTGGCCGGTGGTGTAACCGCCATCGATGAGGATCTTGGGCAGGAAGCCGAACATGATGTAGGCCACCATGCTCTGCGTACCGAAGTACGCGGCGACCGCCCAGGCCAGCTTGCTCCGGACCAGGGCCCGGGGACCGAGATCGTTGCTGCCCGTGTCCCGCTCCGGCTCACTGCGCAACAGCGCAAGCCACGGAATGGCGGCGACAGCGGCCAGCGCCGCCCACACCCCGAGGGCAACGTGCCAGTTGCCGTCGGCGGCCCGCTCGATCGGCACGGTCGCGGCGGCCGCGAGCATCGTGCCCACCGCGAGCGCGGTGGTGTAGACGGTGGTCATGGTCCCGGCCCGGCCCGGGAAGTGGCGCTTGATCAGGGTGGGGATGAGCACGTTGCCCACCGCGCCCCCCGACAGCGCCAGGGCGCTGCTGAACAGGAACACCCCCGCGGAGCCCACCATCGCGCGGATCAGCAGACCCGCACCGAGAGTGACCAGGGCGAACAGCAGCAGCCGGTGTTCGCCGACCTTCCTCGCCAGCGACGGCGTCATCGCACCGACCGACGCGAAGATGAGCACGGGCAGCGTGGTGAGAAGACCGACGCCCACTCCCGACATGCCCAGGCCCAACGTGATCTGGTCGAGGACCGGCCCCACACTGGTGACGGCGGTGCGCAGGTTCAGCGCGGCGAGGACGATGCCCGCCACGAGCAACCAGGCAAGAGATCCCGTCGTCTTACCGGTGCGGCCCCGTGTCTCCTGGGTTAGCACGGTCATGGGGGTGTCAGTCCTCCTTCGGCCCAGTCGCCCAATCGTAGGATGATTGGGCGACCGCAACTGTAACAGGGAGGAAATGTCGTTCTGTTCCCGCCCCCGCGAACCCCTGACAACATGGAAGCCGGGCCACGCCTCCTCTTACAGGGCGTGACCCGGCTCTTCGACGTCAGACGCGGCCGTCAGATGAGCGGCCCCGGCTCCGCCGGGGGCTCCTCGCCCGGCCGGCGCCCGGTCGTCCGGATGCTGCTCGGTGATCTCGGCTTCGAAATCGCGACGGACCCCGGCGGGCTCCGGCGCTGACTAGGCGCGGCGCAAAAGCCAATAAAAACCGAGGATCGGCAGGACCATCGGGATGAACACGTAACCACTGCCGTAACCCGACCACACCGTGGCACGCGGGAACGCCTCGGGGTCGACCATGCTCAGCGTGCCGACGACGAGGACCCCGGCCATCTCGATGCCACAGGCGATCAGCGCCAGCCGCCGGTTACCCCGGGCCAGTGCCACGGTGAGCACGATGTAGACCACCGCGGCGAACGCCGACAGCGCGTAGGCCAGCGGGGCCTCACCGAACCGCGTCGCGATCTGCACGGCGGCACGCGCCCCCGCGGCGAGGGCGAACACCCCGTAGATCGCGACCAGGGCCCGCCCCGGCCCGCTGCCGATCGCCGGCTCGCTCATACCGCCCCCTGCCAGATCTGCAACAGCCGCCCGACCATGACACAGATCGTGAAGCCCGCCACCGCGATCACGGCCGGCCCCCAGCGCGAGCGCTCACCGACCCCCCAGAACGCCGCAGCCGGCGGGATCACCAGGGTGCCGGCCAGATAGCCGATGAAGGTCGCCATCTCGTCCGGCCGCTCCCCCCGGACCAGCCCGGCGACCGCGAATCCGGCCTGGACCAGCAGGCCGATCTCCAGCACCCCGAGCGCCACGAGCAGAACGGTCCCCATCGGCCTGTCGCGCACGGTGGTCACCAGACTGATCGCCACGATCACCAGGGAGAGCACGATCACGCCGGTCGCGAGCGGGCCGATCATAGAGACATCACAGGGACGGCAGACATGAGCAGTAGGGTACTGCCCGCTCCCCTCGCCCTCCGCTCCGCGGCACGTACGCTGGGGCCATGGAGAAGGTCATGGTCAGCGCCTGCATGATGGGGCGGAAGGTCCGCTATGACGGAGCCGCCAAGACGAGTGGTGACGCGCTGCTGGCCACCTGGCGGCAGGAGGGCCGCCTCGTCCCGTTCTGCCCGGAGGTCGAGGGCGGGCTGCCCGTCCCCCGCCCGGCCGCCGAGATCGAGGGCGGCGCCGGGGGCACGGCCGTGCTCGCCGGAACCGCCCGAGTGCTGGCCACCGACGGCACCGACGTCACGCAGGCCTTCCTGGCAGGCGCCCGGGCGGCACTCGCCGCCGCCCAGGCCCTCGGTGTCAGGGTGGCGATCCTGAAGGAGGGGAGCCCCTCCTGCGGAAGCCTGACCATCTACGACGGCAGTTTCGCCGGCCGCCGCCTGCCCGGCAGCGGCGTCACCACCGCTCTGCTCGAACAGCACGGCATCGCGGTGTTCGGCGAGGACCGCATCCCCGACGCCGGGATACGGCTCCGCGAGCTCGATGGAAGCTGAGCGGCGCTCCTACGTCTTGGTGAGTTCCATGACCCAGTTGGTCTCCCAGGTCTTCTCGCCGTCGGCGGAGAACGCCTGCTCCCAGCGGGCGGAGACAGGCGTGATCTCCGACCAGATGAAACGGGCTCTGATCGGCATGCCCTCGTGGGTGTCGTCGCCGTAGAACTCACCCCGGCCGCCGGCGAACCGGCCCACGACCGGCGGGAAGAGCGTTCCGGTCCGGCTGCTGGCCCAGTAGAGGGACCACTCCTCGCGCTGGACGTCGAACAGCCGCAGGGTGAATCCGGAGAACCCCCTGGTGGGGAAGGTGATCTCGTCGACGTTGGCCGCGCCGCCGAAAACGGGCCTGGCGACCGAGGTCGCGGGGAACTCGTCCCAGTCGGTACTGCCGGCGAACAGCGTGGTGAGCCTGCGGTTGGCCACCGCCCAGGTGCCGGTGAGGAAGTCGAAGTCGTTCATGCGGTGAGACTAAATCCGGACCACTGACACCTACTGTCAGCGTTTTCCAAGATAATTCAGCTCATGCGCGCGAGCCGGCTCCTCTCCCTGCTGATGTTGCTCCAGACCCGTGGCCGGATGACCGCGCAGGAGCTGGCAGCCGAGCTGGAGGTCTCGGTCCGGACCGTCTACCGGGACGTGGAGTCGCTCCACTCGGCCGGTGTCCCCCTGTACGGCGACGCCGGCCCCTCAGGCGGTTACCGGCTGCTGGAGGGCTACCGCACCCGGCTCACCGGCCTGACCTCGGAAGAGGCCGAGTCGCTTTTCCTCGCCGGGATGCCGGGGCCCGCCGCCGAACTCGGGCTCGGGTCGGTGGTGACGGCCGCCCAGCTCAAGCTCATGGCCGCGCTCCCGGTCGAGCTCCGCGACCGGGCCGGGCGGATACGCGAGCGTTTCCACCTCGACACCCCGACCTGGTACCACGGCGCCGACGAGACCCCGCATCTGGCGGCGGTCGCCGACGCGGTGTGGAACGAGCGCCGGCTGGAGATCCGCTACCACCGGTGGAAGGCCCCCCGGGAGGTGGTGCGGAGGCTGGAGCCGTACGGGCTGGTGCTCAAGGCCGGCCGCTGGTACCTCATCGCCTGCGGCGGCGGCGAGGACGTACGCACCTACCGGGTCTCCCAGATCCGCGAGCTGCACACGCTCCCGGAAACCTTCACCCGTCCCGCCGGATTCGATCTCGCCGCCCACTGGAACGGCGCCCTGGAGGAGTTCGAGGCACGGCTCCTGCAGGGCGAGGCCGTCGTCCGCCTCTCGCCGAACGGGATGGAACGCCTGCCCGACATGGTCCGCCCCGCCGTCCTGCGGGCGGCCGAGGCCGGCGCCGAAACTCCGGACCCGGACGGCTGGACACAGGTCACGGTCCCCATCGAGTCGCTCTCGCACGCGCTGAGCGACTTCCTGCGGTTCGGCGAGGACCTGGAGGTCGTCTCCCCCGCCGAGCTCCGCGACCTGATGGCGGCGACCGCCCAGTCCCTGGTACGGCTCTACGATGCGTCTGCGGGCCGGCCGGGGATCAGTAGACGCCCTCAGACCGTGAGACGGTGACGCTACCCGGCTACGTCCTACTCATCCGTGATGCGCCCGTAGTGGCCGCACACCGCCCGCCCCCTTCGCCACCACCGTCTCACGCACTCGGACGAGCTCGCCAACGGCCACGCAGACCTGGAAAACAACGAGATCCCATCCGATCAAGATGATCGGATGGGATCTCGTCAACGTCCTTCAGGCCATCTCAAGAACGGCCCAGAAGTGGAGCTATGGGGATTCGAACCCCAGACCTCCTCCATGCCATGGAGGCGCGCTACCAGCTGCGCCATAGCCCCTGGTCACCGCTTCGAGTGCTCTCGTTGCGGCGCCTCGGAAGCATATAGGGACATCGACATGTTCACCTAATCGACGGCCGTACGGCTCGCGCCCGTCATCTCGGGCGCAAGCCGTGCCACCAGATCAGTCTTCCGTGGCCTCGGGACTGTCGTCACTCTGGACCGGCTCGGGGAGCGTTCCGGCGTTGTGCTCAAGCAGACGCCAGCCCTTGCGCGCCTCCTCCAACACCGACCACGAGCAGTTTCCCAGACCTCCCAGAGCGGGCCAGAGCTCCTCCGGAAGACCCATCAGCCTGGCGATGCCAAGCCGGATCGCCGCCCCGTGGGAGGCGATCACCAGCAGGCCGCCGGAGTCGAGTTCGGCCGCCCAGCGGCGGATCGACGTCGACACCCTCTCGGCCACGTCGGTGACGTGCTCGCCTCCCGGAGCCTCCCAGGCGGTGAACTCGCGGGGCCAGCCGGTGGAGATCTCCTCACGGGTGAGGCCCTCCCACTCACCGCCCCCGCGCTCACGCAGGTCCTTGTCCACGGTCACGTCAAGGCCGGCGACACGGCCGAGCGCCGAGGCGGTGTCCAGCGCCCGCTGCAGGTCGGAAGAGACGATCATGTTGGGGCGGAGCGAGGCGAGCAGCGAGGCGGCGCGGGCCGCCTGCGCCACACCGGTCTCGTCCAGCGGGATGTCGCTGTGGCCCTGGAAACGTTGCTCGACGTTCCACAGGGTCTGGCCATGCCTCAGGCAGACGACACGGCGACTCACTCAGTTACCGCCTCGCGGGCGCGCTGGGCGGCGGCCTGCCGCACGCTGTCCGGCAGGGAGATGGAAGGACAGTCCTTCCACAGACGCTCAAGAGCGTAGAAGGTGCGGTCCTCCTCGTGCTGGACGTGCACGACGATGTCGATGTAGTCCAGGAGAACCCAGCGCCCCTCCCGCTCACCCTCGCGGCGGACGGGCTTGGCGTCGGCCTCGATCCGCAGCCTGTCCTCGATTTCGTCGACGATGGCGCGGACCTGGCGGTCGTTGGTGGCGGAGCAGAGCACGAACGCGTCGGTGATGACGAGCTGCTCGCTCACGTCGTAGGCAAGAATGTCGTCGGCCAGTTTGTCTGCCGCGGCCTCGGCGGCGAGCCTGACGAGCTGTACGGATCTGTCGGTTGCGGTCACGGTGTCGGTTAGTCCTCCTGTAGTCGGCGCTGTCACCTATCAGAGTGCCCGATCGGGCGCCCGTTGAAGAGGTGTCGTAGGTACAACGCCTGCCGTGTGCCACCCGATTCCGCGCCGCAGACGGATCAGCGACCCGGTCAGGGGCTCACGGAGCGGTAAAGACCGCGCTTGTTGATGTACTGAACGATACCGTCAGGCACTAGATACCAGATGGGGCGTCCCGTGGCCACCCGTTCCCGGCACTCCGAGGACGAAATGGACAGTGCCGGAATCTCCACCAGGCTGACCCTGCCCTCCGGCAGCCCCGGGTCGTGCAGATGGTGCCCGGGCCGGGTGGCACCGACGAAGTGCGCGATGGTGAACAGCTCGTCGACGTCGCGCCAGCTCAGGATCTGGGCGAGGGCGTCGGCTCCGGTGATGAAGTACAGCTCGACGTCCGGGCCCCAGGCGGTGGCGATGTCACGCAGGGTGTCGATGGTGAAGGTCGGGCCCGGTCGGTCGATGTCCACCCGGCTCACCGAGAAGCGCGGGTTGGAGGCGGTCGCGATGACCGTCATCAGGTAGCGGTCCTCGGGCGCGGACACCGTCCTGTCGGCCTTCTGCCACGGGCGGCCGGTCGGCACGAAGACCACCTCGTCGAGGTCGAAGTGGTGGGCGACCTCGCTGGCGGCGACCAGGTGCCCATGGTGGATCGGGTCGAAGGTGCCGCCCATGACGCCCAGTCGTCGCTTCCCCTGACCGGTAGGCGCGTTCATCATGGGAGGGACCATACGCGTAAGCCGTGCGCGGCTTTTAGCCGCCCCCCGCGCGTGCCCGACGGACCCGACGTAGCATGCCGGACATGACCACCACCCCGGATCGCAACCGCGTGCAGCTTCCCGGAATCAGCTCACGTGCCTACGAACATCCCGCTGACCGGTCCGCGCTGGTCGCCCTGCGCTCGCTCAGCGGATTCGACACGGTGCTCAAGCAGATGTCCGGACTGATCAGCGAGCGCCGCCTGCGCCTGATCTACCTCGCCTCGGCCGTCCGCACCAGTGACACCCAGTTCCGTGTCCTGCACGACATGGGCCGCGACGCCGCCTACGCGCTCGACCTCCACCGCATTCCCGAGATCTACGTCCAGCAGAACCCGCTGGTCCAGGCGAAGGCGATCGGCTTCGACGACCCGTTCATCGTCGTCTCCACCGGCCTGCTCGACCTGATGGACTCGGAGGAGCAGCGTTTCGTCATCGGGCACGAGACCGCGCACATCCTCTCCGGCCACGCGGTCTACCGCACGATGCTGGACATCCTCACCCGCCTGGCCACCCGGGTGGCCTGGATCCCGCTCGGCTACATCGGCCTGCGCGCGATCGTCGCCGGTCTGGAGGAGTGGCATCGCAAGTCCGAGCTCTCCGCCGACCGCGGTGGCCTGCTCTGCGGCCAGGACCCCGATGCCGCCCTGCGGGCCCTGATGAAGCTCGCCGGAGGGTCGCGCCTGCACGAGATGAACATCGAGGCCTTCCTCGACCAGGCACGGGAGTACGACACGGCGGGCGACGTCCGCGACGGCCTGCTCAAGGTCCTCAACCTGCTCGGCACCACCCACCCGTTCGCGGTCTCCCGGGTGGCCGAGCTGGACAAGTGGCGCCGCGGCGGCGAGTACGACGCGATCATCGGAGGCACCTATCCCCGCCGTACCGACGACGCGAACGCCAAGATCTCCGAAGAGGTCAGAGCCGCAGCCCGTTCCTACCGCGAGTCCTGGTCGCAGTCCCAGGACCCCTTCATCGGCGTCCTGCGCGACGTGGCCGAGGGCGCGGTCAACGCGGGAGAGCGCATCTTCAACCGCTTCTCACGCCGCGACGGTAACTAGACGCCAACCATAAAAAGGTCCAGAAGCTCATCTTCTGGACCTTTTTCGGCGAGGAGCCGACAGCCCTCAGATCAGGAGGGCGATCGCGCGTACGGCTGCCGCGCACAGGGCGACGAACCCGCCCAGCACGGCGAGCGCCCGCAGGCCCTCCTTGCGGAGTTCGGGGATCTCGGAGCTGATCCGCTCGACCTCACGTCCGATGATCCCGCCGCAGACGACCCCGAACACGATGCCGGCGGCGGCGATGGGAGCGGGGCGCAGCCACCACTCCGGCGGCAGGGACGCGCCGAGAGTCAGCCACAGCACTCCGCCCGCGAGCCCCGCCGCCGGCAGCCCCGGCCAGACCAGTGCGGTCAGCAGTGACACCACGAAGGTCAACGGGAAGCTCACGACGCGCAACACACCCCGGGCCCTGGCCGACACGCGTTTCCTGACCAGCCAGTGCCCGACCCAGACCGTGCGGGCCAGGACGGCGAAGACACCGGTGACGGCGAAGGTGGCCAGCGGCCACAGCAGAGTGGCCACCACACACGGCACGGACAGTACGGCCAGCAGGATCAGTGCCGCGTTCCCCGCGGGCAACGGCCCTGCGCGGCCACCGGTCGCGGCTCCCGTGCCCTCTCCCTGACGCCCCTTGGGCGCCCTCCGGGCGGCCTTGGCCCCTGTTCCGCCGGATGCCGGCCGGGCCCCCCGGGACGGCTCACCTGCCCCGGAAGCCGATCGCCCGCCACGGGACGGCCCCTCCCCGGCCGCAGCCGGCCGCGCGCCGCGCGCGACGCCGTCTGTCCCTCCGGTGGACCGTCCCGCCCGTGGCGGCTCTGCGGCCAGAGCTGCCACCGCCTTCCCACCACGGGACGTCCCGTCCCCACCGGCGGCCGGGCGCGTCACGCGCTCGGACGCGGCCGTCTTGGCAGCCGACCGGCCACCCCGCGAGGGCTCCTCCCCCTTGTCGCCCTTGGACCCGGACCTGGCTCGCGCCTCCGGCTTCTTCGACGCGCCGGAGACGGCCCGCTCCGCGACCGGCCTGGCGGTCTTCGGCGGTGCCGGCTCGGAGGCGGCTCGGGCGAGACGCGTGAGGCGGGCGGCCAGGATGGCCGCGGTGGGACGTTTGGCCGCCTCGCGATGGAGAGCGGCCCGGATCAGGGGGAGCAGGGACGCGGGAATGCCCGCCAGATCGGCCTGGCCGTTGAGGATGGCGTACATCTGTGCCTCAACCGTGCCACGGCCGAAGGTGGGACGTCCGGTCGCGGCGAAGGCGACCGTGGCCGCCCACGCGTGCACGTCGGCGGGCTCCCCCACGGGCTCGTCCACGAAGAGCTCGGGGGCGGCGTAGCTCGGGGTGCCGAGGAAGGTGCCGGTCATGGTGAGCCGGGTGGCGTCCAGGACCTGGGCGATGCCGAAGTCGATCAGGATGGGCTCGTCCTCGGCGTTGACGAGCACGTTGGCGGGCTTGAGGTCACGGTGGACGACCCCGGCCGCGTGGATGATCGACAGGGCGGTGGCCAGCCCCTGGGCGAGGGTGACCAGAGCTGCCCCCTGGAGCGGGCCGTCGCGCCGCACGCGTTCGAGGAGGGTGTCCCCCTCGATGTGCTCCATGACCAGATAAGGCCGTTCACAGGCGAGGTCGGCGTCGACGACGCGCGCGACATAGGGGCTCTCGACCCTGCGGAGGGCGCGGACCTCGCGCTCGAGCCGTATTCGGGCCTCCGAGTCGGCGTCGACGGCATCGTGGAGCATCTTGAGCGCGACGCCCTCCCCACGGCGGTTGGTGGCGAGGTAGACGTCCCCCATGCCGCCCCGGCCGAGGCGCTCCACCAACGTGTAGGAGCCGACGCGCCCGAGACGACCCACGTGACCTCCTGCGTCGGCCACATGGGTCCAAGACCGCTGTGCCTACCGGGTTGCTCGCTCCCGCTCGCTTCCCTGCTCTCCAGCCATAGGAGACAACACCATAGCGGGCAGGTGCGACGAATTTCCGGCGGCGCGCCGTACTGGCGGAAACATCAGAGGGGCGGGGTCCCGGCGTCAGGCGGTTTCGGGCGGGTACCCTCCGGTTCGATCGACGGCTGCGGCTGGGTCGCGTCCTCCGGCGTCGGCGGATGTGACGGGGCCACGTCCTCCGACGCCGGCGGCCGTTGCTGGACCGCGGTGGGCGGGATCCGTGACGGGGACTCGTCCTGGATGGGCGGCACGTACGCCGGCGCGTTCTCACGACCCCGCCGGCGCTCCCGGCGGCGGCCGAAAAGGAGGTGGTCCAGGCTGATCCGGCCCGCGCCGCCGGCGGCCAGCAGCAGCGCGGCCGAGCCCAGGGCGCCGACCAGCTCGAATCCACCCTCCGCGATGAGGAGGCCGTTACGCGAGTGCACGAATATGAACGCACCGAGCATGTCCGCGGCGAGCAGAAGACCGACGAGCGGGGTCAACAGCCCCAGGATGAGCAGGATTCCCCCGCCGAGTTCGACGGCCATGGCGAAGCCGGCGGATATCCGGGGCATGGGCACGCCCGCCGAGCCGAACATGGCGGCGGTGCCGTCCAGACCGCCCGTGTTGAGCTTCTGCCATCCGTGCACGACGAAGATGGCACCAAGGACGATCCGCGCGATCAGCGCGGCCAGATCGTACAGGGAACGCCTCACGACCGGCGCTCGCAGTCACGGAGCGGACCGCCCAGCAGGGTGTCCAGCCTGGCCGTGGGCTCGGCTGACAGGCTCCGGCGGCGGGTGCGCCGCCAGCTCACATGTCCCCGCCGCTCCAGCCAGAGCATCAGCCGATCGAGACTGAACAGCACAAGCGCGACAAGCAGGAACGTGACCACGATTTCCATGGAGCCCAGTCAAACCACAGAGGACCACCATTACATGGAGCGACACGCCAATACACGGAGTGACCGTCGGGGTGTGCGCATCACCGCCTGCTCACACCCCGAGGTGTCTCCTACCTGCCGTCCCCGCCGCCGGCCTTGGAGGCGACGACCGTGCCCGCACCGGTGCGCAGATGACCCTCTCCGGTGTAGACCCACTTGGTGGAGGTCAGCTCGGGGAGGCCCATGGGGCCGCGCGCGTGCAGCTTCTGGGTGGAGATGCCGATCTCGGCGCCGAAGCCGAACTCGCCGCCGTCGGTGAACCTGGTCGAGGCGTTGACCGCCACGGCGGCGGAGTCGACCAGGGCGACGAACCTGCGGGACGCGGTGACCGAGCGGGTGACGATCGCGTCGGTGTGGCCCGAGCCGTACTTCCTGATGTGCGCGACCGCGTCCTCCAGCGAGTCGACCACGGCGGCGGCGATGTCCAGCGAGAGATACTCGTCGCGGAAGTCCTCCTCACCGGCCGGCACCACGTCACCGTAGGCCGAGATCCGGGCGTCGCCGTGCACCGTCACGCCCTCCTCGGTCAGGGCGGCCAGCGCGCGCGGCACGAAGGCGTCGGCCACGGCGGCGTGCACCAGGAGCGTCTCGGCGGCGTTGCACACCGAGGGCCGCTGGACCTTGGAGTTGAGCAGAATCGCGATCGCGAGGTCGATGTCGGCGTCGGCGTCGACGTAGACGTGGCAGTTGCCCACACCGGTCTCGATGACCGGGACCGTGGACTCCTCGACCACCGAGTCGATCAGAGAGGCCCCTCCACGCGGGATCAGCACGTCCACCAGGCCACGGGCCCGCATGAGCTCCTTGGCCGAGTCGCGGGTCTGGCCGGGAACCAGCTGCACCGCTCCCGCCGGGACCTCCGTACCCGCCAACGCGTCCTGCATGATCCGGACGAGGACCGTGTTCGACTCGTAGGCGCTGGACGATCCTCGCAGCAGGGTGGCGTTGCCGCTCTTCAGGCAGAGCGCGGCGGCGTCCACGGTCACGTTGGGACGGCCCTCGTAGATGATGCCGATCACGCCGAGCGGCACCCGGAGCTGGCGCAGCTCCAGGCCATTGGGCAGCGTGTTGCCCCGGATCACCTCACCCACCGGGTCGGGCAGGTCGGCGACCTGACGGACCGCCTCCGCGATGGCCCCGACACGGCCCTCGTCGAGCCGGAGCCGGTCAATCATGTATTCGGAGATGCCGCTCTGCCGTGCCCTGTCCACATCGAGCGCGTTGGCCGTGACGATCTCGGCTGACCGCGCCACCAGGGCGTCGGCGATCACCCGGAGCGCGGCGTCCTTCGGGGCCCTCGGCAGCGGGGCCAGCTCGGCGGTGGCCTCTTTAGCCGCCAGGGCTACCTTCAGGAAGTCCTCGGACATCTCGCGCTCCAACGGAACTAGTGGTGGGACTCCAGTATGACGATGTCATCACGGTGGATGAGCTCGCGTTCATATTCCGGACCGAGGCTGGTGGCCAGCTCACGGGTGGAACGGCCCAGCAGCTCCGGGATCTCCCCCGCGTCGAAGTTGACCAGCCCGCGGGCGACCACCCTGCCCAGCGGCCCGCACAGGTCCACCGGGTCCCCGGCCGCGAACTCGCCGTCGACGGCGGTGACCCCGGCGGGCAGCAGCGACTTGCGGCGGCTCACCACGGCCTCGACCGCCCCGGGATCCAGATGGAGCCGTCCCCGGCCGGTGGTGGCGTGGGCCAGCCAGAGCAGCCGGGTGCCGGGATGGCGGCCGTCCGGATGGAAGTAGGTGCCGACGTCGCTGCCCGCGAGGGCCTGGGCGGCGTGTGCGGCCGCGGTCAGGACCACGGGAACGCCCGCCCCGGTGGCGATCCTGGCCGCCTGCACCTTGGTGACCATCCCGCCGGTGCCGACCGCTCCCCCCTTCCCCAGTTCGACCCCGATCAGGTCGTCCGGCCCGCGCACGTCGCCGAGCCTGCGGGCGCCGGGACGGCGGGGGTCACCGTCGTAGAGGGCGTCCACGTCGGACAGGAGCACCAGCGCGTCGGCGCGGGTCAGGTGGGCCACCAGGGCGGCGAGCCGGTCGTTGTCACCGAACCGGATCTCGTCGGTGGCCACGGTGTCGTTCTCGTTGACCACCGGGACGATGCCCAGCTCCAGCAGCCGGCCCAGTGTGCGCTGGGCGTTGACATGGTGCGATCGCCGCATCATGTCGTCGGCGGTCAGCAGGACCTGACCGACGCGCAGGCCGTACCGGGCGAAGGAGGAGGTGTAGCGGGCGACCAGGACCCCCTGGCCGACCGAGGCGGCCGCCTGCTGGGTGGCGAGGTCACGCGGCCGGCTGGACAGGCCCAGCGGGCCGAGACCGGCCGCGATCGCGCCGGAGGAGACCAGCACGAGCTGCGTTCCGGTCCCACGCCGGGCGGCGAGCACGTCGACCAGGGCGTCCACCCGGTCGACGTCGATCATCCCCTGCGCGGTGGTGAGCGAGGACGAACCCACCTTCACGACGAGGCGTGAGGCCGTACGGATCCGATCACGCGCAGACTCCACAACACGCACCTTTCTCGCGAGAGCCGGGGATGAGCAGGTTATCCGAGCCGGTTGTCGGTGCCGCGCGGCCCTTGGTGGACCGCCTCGGCGTTGAGCGTCGGCTGCCAGTCGAAGATGTAGCCGTTCTCCATGGATCCGATGATCACCTCGGCTCCGGCGGTGGCCCCGGCCTTGGTGAGCTCCTCCTCGACGCCGAGCCGCTCCAGCCGGTCGGCCAGGTAGCCGACGGCCTCGTCGTTGGTGAAGTCGGTCTGGCGGATCCAGCGTTCCGGCTTGACCCCGGTGACCTGGAAGGTGTTGTCGTCGACCCGGCGCACGGTGAAGCCCGCGTCGCCAAGCTGCCTGGGCTTGATGACCAGGCGGGTCGGCTCGACCACGGGCGCGGCGGCCCGGGCGGCGGCGACCATCTCGCCCATGGCGTAGGTCAGCTCCTTGAGGCCCTCGTGAGTGGCCGCGGAGATGGAGAAGACCCGCATTCCCCGCTCCTCGAGCATCGGCCGGACGATGTCGGCCAGATCGCGGGCGTCGGGCACATCGGACTTGTTGAGGACGGCCAGACGCGGACGGTCCTCCAGCTTGCCGTACGCCTTGAGCTCGGCCTCGATCGCCTCGTAGTCGCTGATCGGGTCGCGGCCGGGCTCCATGGTGGCGCAGTCGATCACGTGCACGAGCGTGTTGCACCGCTCGACGTGCCGCAGGAACTCATGGCCCAGGCCCTTGCCCTCCGACGCGCCGGGGATGAGGCCGGGCACGTCGGCGACGGTGAAGATGGTGTCACCCGCGGTCACCACACCAAGGTTGGGCACCAGAGTGGTGAAGGGATAGTCGGCGATCTTCGGCCGGGCCGCGGAGAGCGCGGCGATGAGGGATGACTTGCCCGCGCTCGGGAAGCCCACCAGCGCCACGTCCGCGACGCTCTTCATCTCCAGCATCACGTCGAGCTCGTCGCCGGGCTCGCCGAGCAGCGCGAAACCGGGAGCCTTGCGCTTGGTCGAGGCCAGGGCGGCGTTGCCGAGCCCGCCGTGCCCGCCTTCGGCGATCACGTAGCGGGTGCCGGCGCCGACCAGGTCGATCAGGACCTCGCCGGTGTCGGCGTCCTTGACCACGGTGCCGTCGGGCACCGGGAGGATGATGTCGCCTCCGTTGGCTCCGTCGCGGTTGGCACCCGACCCCTGCTTGCCGTTGTCCGCCTTGCGGTGCGGGCGGCGGTGGTACTCCAGCAGCGTGGCGGTGTTCGGGGTGACTTCCAGAATCACGTCACCGCCGCGACCGCCGTTGCCGCCGTCGGGGCCGCCCAGCGGCTTGAACTTCTCCCGATGCACAGAGGCGCAGCCATGTCCCCCGTCACCGGCCTTGATGTGCAGGACCACCTGGTCCACAAAGTCCGGCATGTCTGCCCTCCTACCCATCTGCGGAAATATCCGCTTACAACACCAACAGGGGTGGACCGCTGTATGCGATCCACCCCTGCCGTTAACGTCTGTCGGTGCGGATCTACTCCGCGACCGGGACGATGCTCACTGCGCGACGACCGCGCTTGACGCCGAACTGCACGTGGCCTGCGGCCAGCGCGAACAGCGTGTCATCGCCACCGCGGCCGACGTTGTCGCCCGGGTGGAAGTGGGTGCCGCGCTGGCGGACGATGATCTCGCCGGCGCTGACCAGCTGACCGCCGAAGCGCTTCACGCCGAGTCGCTGTGCGTTGGAGTCACGGCCGTTCCGAGTGGACGACGCGCCCTTCTTGTGTGCCATCTCGCAAAACTCCCGAAACTCAGGCCTGGTCGATGCCGGTGATCTTCACCTGCGTGTACCGCTGGCGGTGACCCTGGCGCTTCTTGTAGCCGCTCTTGTTCTTGTACTTGAGGATCCGGATCTTCGGACCCTTGGTCTCACCGAGAATCTCGGCGGCAACCGTGAACTTGCCCGCCTCGGTGGTCACGTCGCCATCGTTGACGACGAGCACCGTCGGCAGCGAAACCGTGGAACCGACCTCGCCGGCGACCTTGTCCACCTCGAGGACGTCACCGACGGAGACCTTCTGCTGCCTGCCGCCGCAACGAACGATCGCGTACACCGCGGAACCCTTCTTCTGACTACTTGCTCGCCGGATGCTGCGCCCCGCATCCGGCTATGGTCACTGATTTGACCGACGGACCAGGTAGGCGCGCGAACAGGGCGCGCCACGAGCGCACCGGTTCACCAGGGTACCGGATTACCGGTGTCCTGGTCGAACCGGGCGGAACGTCGGAGGTAGCCGACCTGACGGCCGGCTAGGCCTTGCTTGTTGCCGGCCTAGTCAGCCGACTTGGCCTTGCGGGAGCGTCGCCGCCCCCGGCCAGAAGCCTGTACGGCCTGCGCGTCCTCAACTGGAACGTCATCAAGCGCATCGGTCACCGTATCACGGCCAGACTGGCCGCTGGCCGCGACAGCATGGCCCGGGTCCTTGGCGAGCCTCTCGGCGACCGCCTTCTCCACGGCCATCTTGCCCTGGGTGCCACGCGGCTCCGGCTTGCTCTCGACCGGCTCGGCCGAGACGTGGAGCCCGCGGCCGTTGCAGCACTCACAGACGGTCGAGAAGGCCTCCAGAAGGCCCTGCCCGACCCGCTTGCGGGTCATCTGCACCAGGCCGAGAGAAGTGACCTCGGCGACCTGGTGCTTGGTACGGTCGCGGGCCAGGCACTCCAGCAGCCGCCGCAGCACCAGATCCCGGTTGTTCTCCAGCACCATGTCGATGAAGTCGATGACGATGATGCCGCCGATGTCCCGCAACCTGAGCTGGCGGACGATCTCCTCGGCCGCCTCCAGGTTGTTGCGGGTGACGGTCTCCTCGAGGTTGCCGCCCTGGCCGGTGAACTTACCGGTGTTGACGTCGACCACGGTCATGGCCTCGGTCCGGTCGATCACCAGCGAACCGCCACTGGGCAGCCAGACCTTGCGCTCCATCGCCTTGGCGATCTGCTCGTCGATCCGGTAGGCGGCGAAGACGTCGGCGCCGTCCTCCCACCGGGAGAGCCGATCGGCCAGATGCGGGGCGACATAGCGGACATATTCGTCAACCGTCTCCCACACGTCGTCGCCCGCCACGACCAGCGAGGCGAAGTCCTCGTTGAAGACGTCGCGGACCACCCGGACGGTCAGGTCGGGCTCGGAGGACAGCAGCTCCGGCGCGCTGGCCGACTTGGCCTTGCGCTGGATGTTCTCCCACTGGGCCGACAGCCTGGCCACGTCACGCCCGAGCTCCTCCTCCGACGCGCCCTCGGCGGCCGTACGGACGATGACCCCGGCGTTCTCCGGCATCACCTTCTTCAGGATGCTCTTGAGGCGGGTGCGCTCCTTGTCGGGAAGCTTGCGGCTGATGCCGGTCATCGAGCCGTCGGGCACGTAGACCAGGTAACGGCCGGGAAGGCTGATCTGCGAGGTGAGCCGCGCGCCCTTGTGCCCGATCGGATCCTTGGTGACCTGTACCAGCACCGACTGGCCGGACTTCAGCGCCACCTCGATCCGCTTGGGCTGGCCCTCCAGCCCGGCGGTGTCGAAGTTGACCTCGCCGGCGTACAGAACCGCGTTACGGCCCTTACCGATGTCGACGAACGCCGCCTCCATACTCGGCAGGACGTTCTGCACCTTGCCGAGATAGACGTTGCCCACGTAGGACTGGCTCGCCTCACGGTTGACATAGTGCTCGACGAGGACGCCGTCCTCCAGCACCGCGATCTGGGTCCGGCCACCGGTACGGCGGACCACCATCATGCGCTCGACGGACTCCCGGCGGGCCAGGAACTCCGACTCGGTGATGATCGGCGGACGTCTCCGGCCAAGCTCGCGCCCCTCGCGGCGACGCTGCTTCTTGGCCTCCAGCCGGGTTGAGCCGCGGACACTCTGGACCTCGTCCACCGAGGTGCTGCGGCCGGCCCTGGGAGCACGGATCCGCACCACCGTGTTCGGCGGGTCGTCCGGGACCTCACCCTGCTCTTCGGTGCCCCGTCGCCGCCGCCGGCGACGGCGACGCGAGTTACCGCCCTCCGCCTCCTCTTCTTCCTGGTCGGCGTCGGAGGTCGTTTCATCCTCGGGCTGCTCGGAATCGTCCTCGGTCTCGTCCGACTCGCGCGTCTTGCCCCGGCCGCGCCCGCCCCTGCGGCGGCGGCGACGACGGCCACCGGCCTCGTCGTCACCGTCGGTGTCGTCGTCCTCCGGCTCCTCGGCCTCGGCCTCGGCCTCGACGGCCTCCGGCTCGGGCTGCTGCACCGCGGGAGGCTGCTGCACCGGCGCGGGACGGGAGACGGGCTGCTCGGCGCGGTACGGGTCGGGAGCCTGGAAGAGCGGCTGGAACACGGCCGCCGGTGCCTGGAAGGTCACCGAGGGGGTCTCAGCACGCTCCTGCCCGGCCAGTCCGAATGGATTGACGAACAGTCCCGGCCGTTCCTCGGTGACATCCTCACCGGCAGGCTCGTCGTCCAACGGCTCGTTGGCGGGCATCGCGAGCAGCAGCGCCGCCGCGACCTCCTCGGCCTCGGCCGTGGTGATGTCGCCCGGCGCCTCCGCCTCGACCGGCGCCTCCTGCGGGACGGCCTTCTTGCGGGTACGGCTGCGCTTGACCGGTGCGGAAGCCTCCTCGGCGACCGGCTCGGAAACCACCTCCACCGCGCTCTCCGCGATCGGTTCGGAGGCGAGCTCGGCGACCGGCTCCGGCTTCTTGGCACGGCTGCGCCGGGTGGTGGTCGTGGACGCCGTCGTGGCCGCCTTACGCCGGGTAGCGCGCTTGGGCGCCGGTTCCTGAACCACTCCCGGCTCAGGCTCCACAGCCGCCGCAGAGTCCCCGGGCCCCGCGGTCACCTCCGTGGTGGCCTCGGACGCTCCGGTCACCGCGGCAGGCGGCTCCGTGGCCGCCACCACCGGTGGGGCGGGCTCGGGCTCCTCCGGCGGAGGCCCCGCGGGCCGGCTGGCGGCCCGCCGACGGCGTGTCGGCTCTGTATTTTCCTTTATGTCCCCGTCGGGGCCATTGACCCCGACGTTGGGCTCGTTGTCGAGCATGCGGGCGTTCTCCCGTCAGCTCCCGGGCACGTCTCCGCGCCGCGCGGGAGCTCTCGTCTCTCGCTGTACGCCGAGCCTGAGCCCGGCGCCAAGTCCTATAGGTCGCCGCCGATGTACGGGCCCACCGGTTCCGTTTCGCCGCCGCGCGTAATGTCGCGGTCCAGGTCGAACGGGTCGGTGGGCTTACCGGTGTGCACGTCCAGCGGTCCCTGCGCCAGCCTGGTCACCTCGGGGGGCACCGGCGGCGCGAAGTCAGCCACAAGACGCAGTCCAGTAAGAACATCGTCGGGTCGAACGGCAGGAGTTGCGTGCCGTACAACCATGCGAAGTATGACACATGGCTGACTGGACGCCTGACCTGCTGTTGTCTCAGTTCTCTCAATAACCTCAAGGCTCAGCACCGCCTCGCGCGCGTCAAAGCGGCGCGGACCCTTTTTGGTCAGGCGCTCCACCTCGATCCGCTCGGTGGTGGTGAACCGTTCGACCGCCACCCGGGCAAGGGCGGGGTCGGCTTCCGGCAGCCGCATCTCCCAGGCGGAGCACTCCAGCCGGTCGGCCAGACTCCCGGTGCCCGCCTCGACGACGTCAAGCACGTCGAGACCGGTCGGGAGCGAGGTGTCCAGCGCGATACGGAGCCGGTCGGGATCGCAGGTGCGCGTCACACCGATCTCGAGGTACTCGGCCTCGCTGGCGACTCCGGTGGGTGCCACCGCGCCCACGTAGGAGATCCTGGGATGAGGCGAGAAGCCCGCGCTGAAGGCCACCGGCACATCGGCGCGCCGGACCGCGCGTTCCACGGCCCGGGAGATGTCACGGTGGCTGGTGAAGCGCAGCCTGCCACGCTTGGCGTAGCGGACGCGCAGACGCTGCGCCACGGGCGCGGGCGGAGGCCCGTCGGGAGCGGGTTTCAGGGTGGTGTCGTCCTTCCCAAGTCGTGGTCGTCAGTTCGGGACAGGCCGTGCTCACGCACGGCCTATCTCAGACAACCGTCAGCGGCAGCAACTTCTTCCCCGTCGGCCCGATCTGGATCTCGGTGCCCATGGTGGGACAGACACCGCAGTCGTAGCACGGGGTCCATCGGCAGTCCTCGACCTCGACGTCGTTGACGGCGTCCTGCCAGTCCTGCCAGAGCCACTCTCGGTCGAGGCCGGCGTCGAGGTGATCCCAGGGCAGGACCTCGTTCTCCTCACGCTCACGCGTGGTGTACCAGTCGACGTCGATCCCGGCCTTGGCCGTGGCGTCCATCCAGCGCTGGTAGGAGAAATGCTCGCTCCAGCCGTCGAAACGGCCGCCGTCCTCCCACACCGCGCGGATGACGTTGCCCACGCGACGGTCACCCCGCGAGAGCAGGCCCTCAACGATCGAGGGCTTGCCGTCGTGATAGCGCAGGCCGATGGCCCGGCCGTACTCCTTGTCGCCGCGCAGCGCGTCCTTCAACGCCTTGAGCCTGCGGTCCACGGTCTCGTGGTCGGCCTGGGCCGCCCACTGGAACGGCGTGTGCGGCTTGGGCACGAACCCGCCGATGGAGACCGTGCAGCGGACGTCCCGCGACCCGGTGGCCTCACGACCGGCCTTGATGACCTTCTTGGCCAGATCCGCGATGCCCAGGACGTCGACGTCCTCCTCCGTGGGCAGGCCGCACATGAAGTAGAGCTTCACCTGCCGCCAGCCCTGGGTGTAGGCGGTGGTGACGGTCCTGATCAGGTCCTCTTCGGTGACCATCTTGTTGATCACCTTGCGCATCCGCTCCGAGCCGCCCTCCGGGGCGAACGTCAGACCCGAGCGGCGACCGTTACGGGAGAACTCGTTCGCCAGGTCGATGTTGAAGGCGTCGACCCGGGTCGAGGGCAACGACAGCGAGGTGTTGGTGCCCTCGTAACGGTCGGCCAGGCCTTTGGCGACCTCGCCGATCTCGGAGTGGTCGGCCGACGAGAGCGACAGCAGGCCGACCTCGTTGAACCCGGACGCCTTGACGCCCGCGTCGACCATGTCGCCGATCGTGGTGATCGAGCGCTCCCGGACCGGCCGGGTGATCATCCCGGCCTGGCAGAACCGGCAACCGCGGGTGCAGCCGCGGAAGATCTCCACGCTGAACCGCTCGTGCACGGTCTCCGCCAGCGGGACCAGCGGCTTCTTCGGATAGGGCCACTCGTCCAGATCCATGACCGTGTGCTTGTGGACCCGCCACGGCACGCCCGACCGGTTCGGGGCGACGCGCCGGATCCGGCCGTCGGCGTGGTAGTCGACGTCGTAGAACTTGGGCACGTAGACCCCGCCGGACTCGGCCAGCCGCATCAGCAGCTCGTCGCGTCCGCCGGGCGAGCCCTCGGCCTTCCACTCGCGGATGACCTCGGTGATCGCAATGGCGATCTGCTCCCCGTCGCCCAGCACCGCGGCGTCGAGGAAATCGGCGACCGGCTCGGGATTGAAGGCCGCATGGCCCCCCGCGAGGACGATCGGATCGTCATCGCCTCGGTCCGCGGCCATGAGCGGGATGCCCGCCAGATCCAGAGCGGTCAGCATGTTGGTGTAACCCAGCTCGGTCGAGAACGAGAGCCCGAGCACATCGAACGCCCGCACCGGCCGGTGCGCGTCGACCGTGAACTGGGGAACGCCCTCGGACCGCATGAGCGCCTCAAGGTCGGGCCAGACCGCGTAGGTCCGCTCGGCCAGCGTCTGCGGCAACTCGTTGAGGATCTCGTAGAGAATCTGAACGCCCTGGTTGGGCAGGCCCACCTCATAGGCGTCCGGGTACATCAGAGCCCAGCGGACCGTGGTCTCGTCCCAGTTCTTGACGGTCGAGTTGAGCTCACCTCCGACGTACTGGATCGGCTTCTGCACCTTGGGCAGGAGCGCTTCCAGACGGGGAAACAGCGACTCGACAGACATACGGTCAAGCCTATCCGTCTAGAAGGGGTGCCACAGGCGGTCGTCCCCCGCTCGCAGCGAGTCGAGCCGGTTCCGCAGCTCCTCACGGGCCCCGAGGTCGCGATGGGCGTTGCGCAGCACGGCGGTGAGGGTCTGCAGTTCACGCATGTCACGCAGCACCGGGTATCCCTCCCATCGGGTCACGTCGTAGCCGTAGGCCTCGCTGAAATTGGACCGCTGCCGCTCGGTCAGCCCGAAACGCGCCCCCTGCAGGGTCGGGACCAGGTCGATCTCCCTGGGCCCCGCGCACACCCCGTCCCAGTCGCACAGCAGGAAACCGCCGCGTGTGCGGATCATGTTCCCGCGGTGGGCGTCCCCGTGCGTGAGCCCGTACGGCAGGGTGAACTCCACATGTTCGTAGTAGGCCTCGGCAAGCGCGTCGCACCGTTCGAGCAGCCAGCGGCGGTCGCCCTCGTCGAGCGCGAGCCCAGCCGGGATCGCCCGGCGCACCGCTCCGAACGGGTCGTGGGTCGGCAACTCGAACGGTACGGGCGGCAGGTCGTGCAGCCTCCGCAGCAACGGCCCCAGCTGCGCCGGGTCGGGCGGCGGCCCGATGTGCTCCTCGTGGCGCCAGAAGGTCGCCAGGAACCCCTCCGCGACCACCGGCTGCCCGACGTTCAGCGGCCTTACCGTGGGGAATCCCTGCTCTGCCAGCCAGCGGGTGACCCTGATCGACGTCGTCAGCCGGTCGAACCTGCCAGGCGTGGTCGCCTGCGTCAGGCGTACCACCACCCCCTGGGCCGGCAGGTGGTAGACGATGTTGGCGAAGTCGCGCAGCAGGACGGCACCGGAGCTGTCGAGACCGACCTCCCGGCAGGCATGGCTGAGGGCCACGACGGCCCGGGTGAGAACCGATCCTTCTGCCGCGATCGTCATCGCCCGCTCCTGTCCGAGATCGCCTGCCGGGCGTGCTGGGGCAGGCCCAGGACGCAGAAACTCTCGATCTGCCTGGCCATCCGCTCTCCCCCCGTCCGGGAGGAGAGCAGCGCGCGGCCCGTGGTGAGGGTCGTGCCCAGGCTGCCGATGCGCCGGTCGGAGGGGAGGGCGAGGATCGGCGTCATGGCACTCTCCGCACCCGCGGCGTCCCCCTCCATGAGGTGGGCGATCGCCAGATGAGCGCTGGCCATGGACTCGCACCCGTAGGAGCGGTTCTCCGGATCACCGGAGGCGTACAGGGACAGCGACGCTCGCGCCGACTCGATGGCCGCCGCCGGAGCGCCGAGGTGCAGATGGGTGACCGCCGCGTAGTAGTGCTCCTTGGCCGGGCGGAACGCGAACTCACCGGCGATCTCGTCATGCAGTTCGTCGGCTCCCGCGCCCCGGACGTCGGCCGCCTGCCGGAGCGCCTCCGCGGCATCCCCGCCACGGCCCAGCAACGCGTAGGAACGGGCCCGCAGCATGTGCAGGCGAGTGGCTCCGGACCCCACCTTCACGGAGGTCAGCCCGTCCTCCGCATACCTGGCCGCGTCACTGTGGCGGCGGTCCCAGAGTGCCACCGAGGACTGCATTCCACGTGCCCACGCCATCAACGCCGGATGCCCCGCCACCTTGCCGTAGGTCCACGCGGCCCGGGCGAGGGTGTCGGCGGGGACCCGGCGGTCCATGTCCATGCTCACGTTGGCCATCAGTCCGCACAGCGCGCCGGTGAGGAAGTAAAGCTCTCGGGCCTGCCCCGGGTGGATGCGTCTCCGCAGTGCCCTGCGGGTCCGTTCCTGCAGCTCCCGCATCTCCACGAAGAGCGGCAGCGGGGCCTCCACGACGTAGCGTTTACCGACCCAGATCACCTGGGTGCGCAACCGTTCCAGCGCGCCGGACCCCAGCTCACTCGCCTCGGCCTCCTCCGCGTGGGCGCCCGCCTCATCGGCCGCCACCGCGATCAGGTCCAGGGTCGGGGATGGGGACGGCACCGACCGCAGTTCCTCGGGGGTGTAGTCGTTGGCGAAGCCGAGCTGCACCGGCCCGGTCTCGTAGAGACGGCAGAGCAGGTCCGTATAGTCACGATCGGGCCGGGCCCCCGCCTCCCACTCCCGCCAGGAGCGCTCGGACAGCCCGCGTCGCTTGGCCCCCTCCCTGTCGCTCAGGGCGTGGAAGTGCTCGATGGCCTCCTCCACGGTCCATCCGTACGCGAGCCTGCGGCACTTGAACCTGGTCTGCTGCGGGGAGCACGCATGGATCTCGTCGACCATCTGCTGGATGACCGCCGCGGACGGCGGACCCGGCAGGGACGCCAGCGTCCGGTCACGGATGATCGTCGCGTAGGCCAGCGCGGCACGGTCCCCGCTACGTGAGCTCTGGGTCATCGGCTCTTCCGCCGTTCTTCCGGAGGGGACGCCCCCACATCGATGGGCGGACGTCGTCGGGTGGACCTGAGAGCCGGCCGCCGGACCGGGATGGCGCGCCTCTCACGACCCGGCACCGCCGAAGGGCACGACCGTCCCACCGCTGCGGAGCTGAGCCTGGAAGAGCTGCCCGCACAGACTGCTCGGAGTCTCGGCGAACCAGACCGCCGGCGGGCTGCCCGCCGACACAGCGGCCCACCGGCCCTTGCTGAAGACGATCCGATAGTCAGGAAACGCGGTACGCAGCAGTTCCAGTGCTCGTTGCCGCTCGGCGAGTTCCGATATCACGGCCCCTCCGTCATCGCGAGTTCCGTCGTCGTTCCCAGAATGTTCGCTTGACTCCCGCTATGCCAGTGAGAATCCAGGCTCACGGACATGCGGGCGGCTCTCATGTCGGCCTGCCTAGAACGGCTGTTCGCGGATGTGGATGGCTTGAAGCAACCCGACGGCGATCATATTGGCGAAGGTCGCGGTGCCGCCATAGGAGACGAACGGCAGGGGGAGACCGGTGATCGGCATGATCCCGATCGTCATCCCGATGTTGACGAAGGACTGGAAGGCCAGCCAGCAGACGATCACACCGGCGATCAGCGTGCCGAACCGGTCGTCGCACTGCCGCGCGATCCGCATCCCCCGCAGCAGGATCACACCGAGCAGGGCCACCACGGTGACCGAGCCCAGAAAGCCGAACTCCTCCCCCGCCACCGTGAAGATGAAGTCGGTGTGCTGCTCGGGCACGAACCGGCCGGTGGTCTGTCCCCCGTCGAACAATCCCTTGCCGAACAGCTGCCCAGACCCGATGGCGATCAGCGACTGGGTGCTGTTGTAGCCCACGCCGCGCGGATCGCTGGCGGGGTTGAGGAAGGCGGTGAACCGGGCGATCTGGTACGGCTCCAGCACGTTGAGGAACCATACGGCCACACCCGCCCCGATCGCGCTGAGGGCCAGACCGCAGATCCAGCGTTTGCGGACCCCGGCGATGACGAGCGCCGCGGCCGTGATCACTCCGAGGACCATCGTGGTGCCCAGGTCGGGCTGGAGCATGACCAGCCCCATGGTGAAAGCGCTCACCGCCAGCGCTATCCCGATGTCCAGGCCCCGTGGCCGGTCGGCGCTCGTCGCGGACGGGGCCAGCAGCATGGCCAGCATCAGCACCAGACCGAGCTTGGCGAACTCCGACGGCTGGAAGGCGAAACCTCCACCCACCATGATCCACGAGTGAGCCCCGTTCACGGTGGAGCCGAGAGGTGTGAGCACCAGGAACAGCCCGAGCAGCGACAGGCCATACAGCAGCGGCGCATAGGACCGCAGCCTCCGGTGGTCCGCCATCGCCGACACGCCGGTCAGGACGGTCCCGATGCAGAGGTTGAGGATGTGCTTTTTGACCAGCCCGGTGGATCCGGGTGCCCATGTCCTGGTGGACGACCAGACGAGCATCGTGCCGACCACCGCCAGTGCCGCCACGGAGACCAGCAACACCCCGTCCATCCGGCGGACCACAGAGGACACCGTCGCCGCCCTACGGGCGAAGGCCCCTCGTGGCGGTGCCGCCATCGTGCGGGTCACCGCGCCACCGTACCGTCCCGTTTGATCATCGGCGGTTCGGAGGCGGGACGCCCTGCCGGTAGTGCCGCCGGCGCCGGCCCTCCGGTGGGAGTGAAGCCGTATATGCCCTCGTAGATCTTCCGGGCGGCCGGAGCCGCGGTCTCCGCGCCCATCCCACCCTGGGAGACCATGACGACGACCACGAACCGGGGCCTGTCCGTCGGCGCGAACGAGGCGAACCAGGAGGTGTCCGCCTTGCCGTAGACCTCGGCGGTCCCGGTCTTACCACCGATCTTCACCTTGTTCATCGGGAAGCCGACGAAGGCTCCGGCAGCCGTGCCGTCGGAGGGCACATCGCTCAGCGCCCCCTTGATGTAGGCCCGTTCCGTGGCGGAGATCGGCAGCTTACGCACCACCGGCACCTTGATCTCCTTGACCATGCTGCCGTCCGGCCGTACCAACGCCCAGCCCAGCCGGGGACTGCGCAGCTTGCCGTCTCCGACCAGCGCCGCGTAGGCCGCCGCCAGCTGCAACGGGGTCACCAGGACGTCGCCCTGGCCGATGGAGAAGTTGGCCGCGTCACCCGGCCGCCACTGGTAGCCCTCCACACAGTTCTCGTACGCCAGCTGCTTGAGGAAGGCCGCCCGGCTGGGATCACCCTTGGCGACCTCCGGATATCCGGACTTGGCCCGCTTGCAGTTGTCCGTTTTGGTGACCGCCCACAGGTCCTTCTTCCACTGCCGGTCGGGGATCCGCCCGGCCGACTCGCCCGGCAGGTCGATACCGGTGGGACGGCCGAACCCGAAGGCACGCGCCATGTTCGCCATCGGTTCCTTGGTCTTCGCCTTCGCCTTCAGCCCGCCGTCACGCAGCCACTGCTCGTAGGCAGCCCGGTAGAAGATCGTGTCGCAGGACTTCACCAGGGCCGTGTGCAGGGTCATCGTGCCCATCGCGATGCCGTGAAAGTTGTTGAACGGCCGGCTGCCGACCATGAAGGAGCCCGGGCAGTCATACTGGCCGTGCAGCGGGTAACCGTCCTTGAGCATCGCCGACACCGATGTGACCTTGAACGTCGAGCCCGGCGCGAACTCGCCCTTGATGGCACGCGACACCAGCGGCTTGCCCGCCTTGCCGGACAGCAGACGCTGATAGTCCCTCTCCGAGATGCCCCCGGTCCAGATCGCCGGATTGTAGGTCGGCGCGCTGGCCAGAGCGACCACCCTGCCGGTCCTCACGTCGAGCACCACCGCCCCCGCGCCGTCGGCCCGGGGAGCGGACTTCATGGCATCGGCCAACGCCTTCTCCGTCACCGCCTGCACCTTGGCGTCGATGCTGGTGATGAGCGTGTCCCCGGACGTCGACGGCACCTGCCGCTCCACCCCGATCACCTTGCCGAGCCGGTCCACCTGCACCCGCCGTAGGCCGGGCACTCCCCGGAGCGCGCTGTCGTAGACCGACTCCAGCCCGTCCCGACCGACCAGGTCCACCCCGGAGAACACCGTCCTGGACCCGGCGCGCTTCTCCATCTCGGACTGGGTGATCGGCTGCAGGTAACCGAGCGCCTGCGCACCCGCGGTGCTTCCCGGATACTCCCTCACCGCCTGCACCTCGGCGGTCACCCCGGGAAACTCCTCCTGACGCTCCAGTATCTGCAGGGCCTCACGGGTCGTGACGTGGTCGTCGATCGGGATCGGCTGGTACGGCGAGCCGGGCCAGCACGGCCTGGCGACCCCCGGACCGCATGCCCTGATGCGCTCACGCAGATCCGCAGGGCGCCGGTCCAGCACCGTGGCCAGTCGCTGGAGCACGACCCTGCCGTTGCCCTCCATCCGGTTCAGGCTCGTGCGGTCCACCGAGACCACCAGCCTTGTGCGGTTGCGTACCAGCGGCCGCCCCGCCGAGTCGAGGATCTGCCCGCGCACCGCGGGCACCACCACGTCACGGGTGCGTGTCTCCATCGCGGCCGCCACGAACTCCTTGCCGCGCACCACCTGCACCTGCCAGAGTCGTACGGCCAGCAGCGCCAGCAGCGAGACCACCAGCACCTGCAGCACGACCAACCGGCCCCGCATCCGGATCATGTCCGCTCCTCGCCTGACGGCGTGTCCGAGCATGATGGGAAAAAGTCGTGCTCACCGACCCACCCGCTCATATGCGGCCCCGTGCCAGATACCCCGCCGGCTGCAAGGCCCGCGTCCGGGGTCCTCGGACGATTCTCGTCACCGCCCACACGATCAGCGGTGCGGCCAGCACGTTGTAAAGGATCATCTGGGGCAGCACCGTCGTGAGCATGGACCGGTTGATCCGGTCATCTCCGAGCAGTCCACCCACCACCACGGCGATCAGCGGACCGGCGGCCGCACAGGTCAACGTCGTGATCTGCACGGCTTCGGGATGGTTCTCCGCCATCCGGCCGGCCATGAACCCGATCAGGCACAGCACCAGTGCGTACTGCCCGAGCACATGCGCGGCAGGTGGCAGCACGTCGCTGACCAGCCCCGCGCAGAAACCCATGACCGCCCCGGCCACAGCCCCGCGGACCAACGCGTAACCCACCACGGTGAGCAGCACCAGATCGGGCGCACCCACCCCCGGGAGCGGCAGCCGGTTCACGGTTGTCACCTGGACGACCATGACCAGCAGGAGCATCCCCACCGAGATCACATCGCGGCCGCCCACCGTCAGGCCCCCTTCCGCGACACGTCGAGCCTGTGCGACGCCTCGGGTTTCTGCGCCCGGTCGGACTCACCCGGCGGGTTGGGCCTGCCCGGTGCGTTGGGCCGTACCGGGTCACGTGGATCGCGCTGTGGTGCCTGCACCACCACACCGACCACGTCCAGCGCGGTGAGGTCGGCGTACGGCCGCGCGTAGGCGATCCGGGTCAACTCCCCGGGCGTGGCCTCCACCCGCTCCACCACTCCGATAGGCACTCCCGCGACATACGGGACCCCCTTCTGGGAACCGAAACTCACGATCCTGCGGCCTGGAGCAACCTGAGCGGTCGAGTCGAGCAGCCGGAAACGGACCAGACGGCCGTTCTCCCCGACTCCGTGCACCACCCCGATCTCGTTGCTTCCCTCCAACCGCGCCCCGACCGCCGAAGCGGGATCACTGAGCAGGACCGCGGTCGAGGTGGACGTCCCCGTATGGATCACCCGGCCCACCAGGCCGTCGCCGTTCAACACGGTCATCTCCGACCGCACACCGTCGGCGCTGCCCACATCGAGCTCGACCGCCTCCTCGAACCCGGGCGTGCCACGCCGGGCGATCACCTGAGCGGACACGATCTTGTATCCGGCGGTCCCGGCGACCCGGAGCAGACGTCTCAGCTCGGCAGAGTGCCGCCGATCCAGGCTCTGCTCCATCAGGTCGCGCTTGAGCCGCTGGTTCTCCGCGTTCAGCGCGTCAATGCGACGCTGCGCGTCGGGCGCTCCCACCATCGTCTCGAAGAACTGGCCGACCGGCCGGATGACACCGGCCCCAGCGCTCTCCGCGGTGCCGAACAGCGCCGTTCCCGCTCCCCGGAGAGGACCGAAGGGAGAGTCATCTCCTGCCCGATGGTCCACGGTCATGAGCACGAGCGCCGCGGCCAGCAGCAGTCCCAGGCTCATCCGTGCCCGACGCGTGTCTTTCATCAGTGCCGCGGCTCCGGGACCAGGACCTGCTGCAAGGCGTCAAAGTCCTCGACGCACTTACCCGAGCCGAGGGCCACGGAGTCGAGTGCGTTGTCCACCAGATGAATCGGCATACCGGTCTCGTCCTTGAGCCGCTCGTCCATGCCCTTGAGGAGCGCGCCACCTCCGGTGAGCGCGATGCCCCGGTCCATCAGATCCCCGGAGAGCTCCGGCGGGCACTTGTCCAGGGTGGTCTTGACCGCGTCCACGATCGCGTTCACCGACTCCTCGGTGGCCTTACGGATCTCCTGGGCCGATACGATGATCGTTTTTGGCAGGCCACTGACCAGGTCACGCCCCCGGATCTCGGCATGTCCCTCGTCGGGGAGCACACAGGCGGAGCCGATCGCCATCTTGATCTCTTCGGCGGTCCGCTCGCCGAGCATGAGTGAGTATTCCTTCTTCGCGAAGCTGATGATCGCCTGATCCAGCTCGTCGCCGCCAACCCGGATCGACTGACTGGTCACCACACCGCCCATTGAGATGATGGCCACCTCGGTGGTGCCTCCGCCGACGTCGACCACCATGTTGCCGGTCGGCTCGTGCACGGGGAGCCCGGCGCCGATCGCCGCGGCCATCGGCTCCTCGATGATGAAGACCTGGCGCGCCCCCGCCTGATAGCCGGCTTCCTTGACCGCGCGCTGCTCGACCCCGGTGATCCCGCTCGGCACCGCGATGATGATGCGAGGCTTGGCGAAGTGACGACGCTTGTGCACGCGCTGGATGAAGTAGCGGAGCATACGTTCGGTGACGTCGAAGTCGGCGATGACGCCATCCTTGAGCGGTCTGATCGCTACGATGTTGCCCGGAGTCCGGCCAATCATGCGCTTGGCCTCGATGCCGATGGCGACGATCTTCCCTGAGGTCGTGTTGATCGCGACGACGGACGGCTCGTTGAGCACGATGCCGCGACCTCGGACGTAGACGAGCGTATTGGCGGTGCCGAGGTCGACTGCCATGTCGCGGCCGAGAAAAGAAAGCATGCTGCTCATGGGGAAGGCGGCCCTCCTTCCGTGAGGTCGTCGGCGAAAACTACAGAACGCACTCGAATCGTAACGTGACGTACCCACACTTGAGCGCAATGAGCCCTTCAGTTCCAGGAAAATCTTAAGACGTGCCAAATACGTCGAGCCTCGTCACTCCCAGAGTGACGAGGCTCGACGGCGCCAGAGGCCGATAACGCCTAGAAACGGTCCGGGAAGAAGATCTTGATCTCGCGGGCGGCGGACTCCGGCGAGTCGGAGCCGTGAACCACGTTCTCACCGATCTCCAGGGCATGGTCGCCACGGATGGTGCCGGGGGCGGACTTGACCGGGTCGGTCAGGCCGGCGAGGGCGCGGAAGGCCTCGATGGCGCGGGGGCCCTCAAGCACCAGCGCGACCAGCGGGCCGGAGGTGATGAACTCGACCAACTCGCCGAAGAACGGCCGCTCGGCGTGCTCCGCGTAGTGCGTCTTGGCGGTCTCGACGTCCAGGGTGCGCAGTTCCAGCGCCGCGACCTTCAGGCCCTTGCGCTCGACCCGGGCGATCACATCGCCGATGAGACCACGCGCGACACCGTCGGGCTTGATCAGGACAAGAGTGCGCTCGGACACTGAAGTTCTCCTTTGAAAAGCAAAGATGATTCGCGAACGGTGGTGAACGCGCGAAGTTTACCGCCCTCTACCCGATTCCCCGTGGTCGACGGCGTCACGGATGAGCGGACCCCTCTCCCAGCGTGTCCTCCGGAGACGGCGTGGGCGGTGGGACCACCGGCAGCGTGCCGGTCCTGTCCGGCCGGGAGTCCGGCTCCGGCCGCGTCTCGGCCCGGCCCTGCCCACCGGCTCCCTCCGCGGAAGGCGGCCCATCCCAGGCGCCGCCTCCGGCCACAGGTGTGCTCACCTCATCGGGCCCGACGTCTGGAGAACGACGGCCCAGGACCGCGCAGAGCACGATCGTCACGACCACCAGGCCGCCGCCGATCAGGGCCCACAGGTGGAGTGCGCCCACGAAGCCGTCGACCAGCGCCTGGGGACTCCTCGCGTCCTCCAGCCAGGTGACCTGGACACCGCTGCCCAGCAGGAAGCCGGAAAGCACTCCGGGGAAGAGCAGCGACAGCCCGAAGAGTGCCGCGCCGGGCCTGCACGAGCGCAACGCGGAGGTGAGAGCCGCCGAGGCACCGGCTCCGATCAGAACGGACGGGAAGATCAGCACAAGCCCGTCGGAGGTGGGAAGGAGCAGCCGGACGGCGCACAGCCCGGCCACCACGGCCACCAGGCCACCCGCACCGGTCAGAAGCATGCCACCGTCGCCCAACCGGCCCACCAGCACCGCGGCGACAACGCCGATGACCCCGGCGGCCGCGAAAGCGGGCCACAGACCGGACAGACCCGGACCACCCAGCCCGCCGAGCTCGACGGAGGTGACCTGGGCGAAGGTGGGGAGGACGACGATGCCCACCGTGAGCATCGTGTAAGCGGGCGCCCGGCCACCGATACCGTCGAAAGCGCCCAGGGAGGCAGATCCGAAGAGCGCGAGGATCGACAGCAGCGCAGCGAGGATCAGCAGACTCGGAGGCCAGTCGAAGGTGCTTCCCAGGGCCAGCAGGGCAATCCCCGCAGCGGGCAGGGCCGCCATCCGCAGAGGCCCGCGCTCCACGGCGCTCGTCCCGCCGCCCTCGCCGCTTCTCATCCAGAACACGAGGTAGAGAGCGGCCAGCACGAGCGCGACTCCCGTGAGCATCGGGTACGGCTGGAGCGTGACCCTCCAGGACCTCACCTCGTCGAGCGGCCACAGGGCCAGCGCCTGTGCGGCGAGGAGACTCAGCGCGAGCATGCCACCCCACACCGCGCGCAGGAGCGGTGACCGCTCCCAGACTGCCGCCAGAGTGGCGGGCACCAGCAGGCCCGCCCCGACCCCGTGAAGGACCCGCAGGGCCCCCACCGCCAGTGTGGAGTCCGCGTACCCCCCGGCGGCGTCGGCCACCGCGAGCAGGACCAGTCCGGCGACCAGGATCGGGGCCGCGCGCATCCGCTGTACAGCGAGGGCCGCCAGCGGCACGGTGAGCACCATCGCGGGCAGTGCCAGCCCGTGGGCCCGCACCATCGCGACCTTCGAGATCTCGGGGGGCAGCAGGGCGGCCACCACGGAAATGGTGTTGGGGATGGCGACGATCGCCAGTGGAAGAACCACCGCGACCAGCAGCCCGAGGACGACATCGAGCATCACGGAGACACCGAGCGTGCGCGACAGGCCCTCGGGCCCGGCGGTCACCGCCCGAGTCGGCTGAATGGGAGGCACGGCCATGTCGGCCGACTTTAGCGGGAAGTCACGCCCTCGACACGGCGAGCGACGAATATCGCCGTGATCCACAGCGCGGTGAAGATCGCTCCAAGGAAGAACATCGTGGGGACCAGGAAACCCGCAGCGATGGCGAGCACTTGGACCAGGCTTCCCAAGACGTAGGCGAAGGGCCGCTTCAACATTCCTGTGACCAGGACACACAGGACCGCCAGGCCGATCCCGACGGTCACCGCGACAGCCGGCTCAATGTCCTGGGTGTTGATCGCCACCGGAGTGAACAGCCCGATGACGATCGCCTCCATGCCCAGCACGCTGGCACAGAGCCGCCGCATGCCCGGAGTGACTGTGATCATCTCTTGCCTTTCCGCCGTCGCCCGGCTCATGTGGCACCATCGGCCTTGAGCAGCAACCGCGCGTCTCCGGCGGTCACCACCGAACCGGTGATCAACACCCCGGCCCCGCTGAACTCTCCCAAGGCGTCCACCATCCCGATCGCCCGGTCGATCGCACTGTCCAACCGCTCGACCTGGTGGACCCGGTCCATCCCGAAGATCTCCTCAGCGAGCGCGGCGAGATCGTCCACGTCCATGGACCTGGGCGAGGAGTTACGGGTCACCACGATTTCGTCCATCATCGGCTCCATCAACTCCAGGATGCCTTGAACGTCCTTATCCTCGAACACCGCGACCACGCCGATGAGCTTGGCGAAGTCGAATGACTCCTGAACGGCCTCCAGCGTGGCCTGGATCCCGCCCGGGTTGTGCGCGGCGTCCACCAGCACCGTGGGGCCCCGCCGTACGACCTCGAGCCTGCCGGGCGAACTCACCTGAAGGAACGCCTGCCGGACCAGCTCGGGATCGAGTGCGTCCTCCCCGACGCTCAGCGCCTCGACCGCGGCCAACGCGCAAGCGGCGTTGCTCGCCTGGTGCGCACCGTACAGCGGGAGCAGGACGTCGTCGTAGGTGCCCTTGAGGGTCTGCAGGCGGAGTAGCTGCCCGCCGATCGCGATTTCCCTGCCGAGCACGCCGAACTCCAACCCCTCGCGCGCCACAGTGGCTCCCACCTCGGCCGCTTTGCGCATCAGGACCTCGGCTGCGGGAAGTTGCTGCTGAGCGAGTATGGCTGTCGCACCTGGTTTGATGATGCCGGCCTTCTCCCCCGCGATCGTCGCGACGTCGGGGCCGAGATAGTCGACGTGGTCCAGCGAGATGGGGGTGATGACGGCCACCGCGCCGTCGGCGACGTTGGTGGCGTCGAAGCTGCCTCCCATCCCGGTCTCGATGACAGCGACGTCGACGGGGGCATCGGCGAAGGCCGCGAAAGCCATCGCGGTAAGGGTTTCGAAGAAGGAGAGGCGACGTCCCCCTGCGTCGATCATCCCCAGATAGGGGGCGATGTCCTCGTAGACCTCGACGAAGCGCTCCTCGCTCAGCGGGGCGCCGTCCACGGAGATGCGCTCACGCATGGAGACGAGGTGCGGGCTGGTGAAACGGCCGACGCGGAGGTTACGCTCACGCAGAATCGTCTCGACCATACGGGTCGTGCTCGACTTGCCGTTGGTCCCGGCGACATGCACGACCGGGTAGGAATGCTGCGGGGAGCCGAGCAGGTCCATGAGTGCGGCGATCCTGTCGAGAGTGGGATCGAAGTTCCACTCGACGCCGCGTTCCATGATTGCGCGTTCAACCGCTCGATAGTCCACGCCTCAAGCCTACTGACCTCGCCGACAGGTTCCCGACAGGCCCCGGGAAACAGAAAAGGCCACCCCGAAGGATGGCCTTTCCCAAAAGATTGCCCGGCGGCGACCTACTCTCCCACACCGTCCCCGGTGCAGTACCATCGGCGCTGAAGAGCTTAACTTCCGGGTTCGGAATGTAACCGGGTGTTTCCCCTTCGCCATAACCGCCGTAACACTATGAAACTATCAAACACACAACGGTGCCTGCTGTTTCAGAATTGCATAGTGGACGCGGGCAACAACCCTGGCTTCGCGCTGCTCCGGACCCGGCGAAGGGACAGAGCGCTGCAGAAACCAAGCTTATGCTTTGTGGTCAAGTCCTCGGCCTATTAGTACCGGTCAGCTCCACACGTTACCATGCTTCCACCTCCGGCCTATCAACCCAATCGTCTATTGGGAGCCTTACCCACTCTCATGGTGGGAGACCTCATCTCAAGGCGAGCTTCCCGCTTAGATGCTTTCAGCGGTTATCCCTTCCGAACGTAGCCAACCAGCCGTGCTCCTGGCGGAACAACTGGCACACCAGAGGTTCGTCCGTCCCGGTCCTCTCGTACTAGGGACAGCTCCTTTCAAGTCTCCTGCGCGCGCAGCGGATAGGGACCGAACTGTCTCGCGACGTTCTAAACCCAGCTCGCGTACCGCTTTAATGGGCGAACAGCCCAACCCTTGGGACCTACTCCAGCCCCAGGATGCGACGAGCCGACATCGAGGTGCCAAACCATCCCGTCGATATGGACTCTTGGGGAAGATCAGCCTGTTATCCCCGGGGTACCTTTTAGCCGTTGAGCGACGGCGCTTCCACAAGCCACCGCCGGATCACTAGTCCCAGCTTTCGCTCCTGCTCGACCCGTCGGTCTCACAGTCAAGCTCCCTTGTGCACTTACACTCGACACCTGATTGCCAACCAGGCTGAGGGAACCTTTGGGCGCCTCCGTTACTCTTTAGGAGGCAACCGCCCCAGTTAAACTACCCACCAGACACTGTCCCTGATCCGGATCACGGACCGAAGTTAGACGTTCAAAACGACCAGAGTGGTATTTCACCAATGACTCCACCACCACTAGCGTAGCGGCTTCACCGTCTCCCACCTATCCTACACAAGACGTTCCAAACGCCAATGTCAAGCTATAGTGAAGGTCCCGGGGTCTTTCCGTCCTGCTGCGCGTAACGAGCATCTTTACTCGTAGTGCAATTTCGCCGGGTCTGCGGTTGAGACAGCGGGGAAGTCGTTACGCCATTCGTGCAGGTCGGAACTTACCCGACAAGGAATTTCGCTACCTTAGGATGGTTATAGTTACCACCGCCGTTTACTGGCGCTTAAGTTCTCAGCTTCGCCACCCCGAAAGACAGCTAACCGGTCCCCTTAACGTTCCAGCACCGGGCAGGCGTCAGTCCGTATACATCGTCTTACGACTTCGCACGGACCTGTGTTTTTAGTAAACAGTCGCTTCCCCCTGGCCTCTGCGACCCCCACCAGCTCCGAGTGCAAGACTCATCACCAGCGAAGGCCCCCCTTCTCCCGAAGTTACGGGGGCAATTTGCCGAGTTCCTTAACCACAGTTCACCCGATCGCCTTGGTATTCTCTACCTGACCACCTGAGTCGGTTTCGGGTACGGGCCGCCACGACACTCACTAGAGGCTTTTCTCGGCAGCATAGGATCACCCACTTCGCCACAATCGGCTCGGCATCACATCTCAGGATACACAAGAGGCGGATTTACCTACCTCTCTCCCTACATGCTTACCCCAGGACTACCATCGCCTGGGCTGGGCTACCTTCCTGCGTCACCCCATCGCTTACCTACTACCAGATCAGGCCAGGCGTTCAGCCTCACCCACACCCCGAAGGGCGTCAGGGACTTAAGGACCCTTAGTATCACTGGATTCAGTATTGGCGCATCGCAGCGGGTACGGGAATATCAACCCGTTGTCCATCGACTACGCCTGTCGGCCTCGCCTTAGGTCCCGACTTACCCTGGGCGGATTAGCCTGGCCCAGGAACCCTTGGTCATCCGGCGCAGAAGTTTCTCACTTCTGATTCGCTACTCATGCCTGCATTCTCACTCGCACAGCCTCCACAACTAGATCACTCTGCTGCTTCGCCGGCTGCACGACGCTCCCCTACCCATCCACACACCTAGACAGACAAGCTGCCAAGCTAACATGTGAATGCCACGACTTCGGCGGTGTACTTGAGCCCCGCTACATTGTCGGCGCGGAATCACTTGACCAGTGAGCTATTACGCACTCTTTCAAGGATGGCTGCTTCTAAGCCAACCTCCTGGTTGTCACTGCGACTCCACATCCTTTCCCACTTAGCACACGCTTAGGGGCCTTAGTCGGTGGTCTGGGCTGTTTCCCTCTCGACTACGGAGCTTATCCCCCGCAGTCTCACTGCTGCGCTCTCACTTACCGGCATTCGGAGTTTGGCTGACGTCAGTAACCTTGTCGGGCCCATTAGCCATCCAGTGCTCTACCTCCGGCAAGAAACACGCAACGCTGCACCTAAATGCATTTCGGGGAGAACCAGCTATCACGGAGTTTGATTGGCCTTTCACCCCTAAACACAGGTCATCCCCCAGGTTTTCAACCCTGGTGGGTTCGGTCCTCCACGCGGTCTTACCCGCGCTTCAACCTGCCCATGCCTAGATCACTCCGCTTCGGGTCTACAGCATGCGACTCAAACGCCCTATTCAGACTCGCTTTCGCTACGGCTACCCCACACGGGTTAACCTCGCCACACACCATAACTCGCAGGCTCATTCTTCAAAAGGCACGCAGTCACATCACAGACGTCCGAAAACGTCTACGCTCCTACGGCTTGTAGGCACACGGTTTCAGGTACTATTTCACGACCCCTCACCGGGGCGCTTTTCACCTTTCCCTCACGGTACTTGTTCACTATCGGTCATCAGGGAGTATTTAGGCTTACCAGGTGGTCCTGGCAGATTCACACAGGATTTCTCGGGCCCCGTGCTACTTGGGATCCCCTCAAACAGTCGACAAGATTTCGCCTACCCGGCTCTCACGGTCTACGGCGCAACTTCCCAGAAGCTTCGACTATCCCATCGATTTCTCACTGTCTGGAGAAACGGCAGCTCCCCCCAGAGGGTCCCACAACCCCGCACACGCAACGCCTGCCGGCTATCACACGCATACGGTTTAGCCTGATCCGCTTTCGCTCACCACTACTCACGGAATCACTAAATTGTTTTCTCTTCCTACGGGTACTGAGATGTTTCACTTCCCCGCGTTACCACCAACCGCCCTATACATTCAGACGGAGGCAACACCACATGACTGGTGCTAGGTTTCCCCATTCGGACATCCCCGGATCAAAGTCAGGTTGGCGACTCCCCGGGGCTTAACGCAGCCTCCCACGTCCTTCATCGGCTCCTGATGCCAAGGCATCCACCGTGTGCCCTAAAAAACTTGGCCACAAAGATGCTCGCGTCCACTATGCAAATCTCAAACAACAGACAGCAACCAAACCCACCCCACCACCAACACCCATCACCCGATGAGCTGGTCTGGCAGGAGGCCGGCCCCGCACGAGGTCAAACAGACAGCAAACCCGCCACAGCGGGCCCGCCTCAATGTCCGTTTCCTCAGGACCCAACAGTGTGTTCAACCAGCCCGAACCCCCGACACCCCGTTCCCACTCCCTCCACGAGGAGGGCGGTACTAGCGGCCCGGCGACCCGGTCCGGCTGACTAGCCAGTGCTCCACTAATGAGCGCGCCGAGCGTGGAACGTTCGCCCACGGACACGGCATGAACCACAGACCACCACGTGGCCTGCAGCCGATGCTCCTTAGAAAGGAGGTGATCCAGCCGCACCTTCCGGTACGGCTACCTTGTTACGACTTCGTCCCAATCGCCAGCCCCACCTTCGACCGCTCCCCCCAGCAAGCTGGTTGGGCCACGGGCTTCGGGTGTTGCCGACTTTCGTGACGTGACGGGCGGTGTGTACAAGGCCCGGGAACGTATTCACCGCAGCGTTGCTGATCTGCGATTACTAGCGACTCCGACTTCATGGGGTCGAGTTGCAGACCCCAATCCGAACTGAGACCGGCTTTTTGGGATTCGCTCCACCTCACGGTATCGCAACCCTCTGTACCGGCCATTGTAGCATGTTTGCAGCCCAAGACATAAGGGGCATGATGACTTGACGTCATCCCCACCTTCCTCCGAGTTGACCCCGGCAGTCTCCAATGAGTCCCCACCACCCCGAAGAGCGTGCTGGCAACATTGAACAAGGGTTGCGCTCGTTGCGGGACTTAACCCAACATCTCACGACACGAGCTGACGACAGCCATGCACCACCTGTCACCCGATCCGAAGAGGCACCCATCTCTGAGTGTTTCCGGGCGATGTCAAGCCTTGGTAAGGTTCTTCGCGTTGCGTCGAATTAAGCAACATGCTCCGCCGCTTGTGCGGGCCCCCGTCAATTCCTTTGAGTTTTAGCCTTGCGGCCGTACTCCCCAGGCGGGGCGCTTAATGCGTTAGCTACGGCGCGGAAACCGTGGAAGGTCCCCACACCTAGCGCCCAACGTTTACAGCGTGGACTACCAGGGTATCTAATCCTGTTCGCTCCCCACGCTTTCGCTCCTCAGCGTCAGGTAAGGCCCAGAGAACCGCCTTCGCCACCGGTGTTCCTCCTGATATCTGCGCATTTCACCGCTACACCAGGAATTCCGTTCTCCCCTACCTACCTCTAGCCAGCCCGTATCGAATGCAGACCTGGAGTTAAGCCCCAAGCTTTCACACCCGACGTGACAAGCCACCTACGAGCTCTTTACGCCCAATAATTCCGGACAACGCTTGCGCCCTACGTATTACCGCGGCTGCTGGCACGTAGTTAGCCGGCGCTTCTTCTGCAGGTACACGTCAACTTCGTCCCTGCTGAAAGAGGTTTACAACCCGAAGGCCGTCATCCCCCACGCGGCGTCGCTGCGTCAGGCTTTCGCCCATTGCGCAATATTCCCCACTGCTGCCTCCCGTAGGAGTCTGGGCCGTGTCTCAGTCCCAGTGTGGCCGGTCGCCCTCTCAGGCCGGCTACCCGTCGTCGCCTTGGTAGGCCGTTACCCCACCAACAAGCTGATAGGCCGCGAGTCCATCCCCAACCGAAAAAACTTTCCACCACCATCCCATGCGAGAAGTGGTCGTATCCGGTATTAGACCCAGTTTCCCGGGCTTATCCCAGAGTCAGGGGCAGGTTACTCACGTGTTACTCACCCGTTCGCCGCTCGAGTACCCCGAAGGGCCTTTCCGCTCGACTTGCATGTGTTAAGCACGCCGCCAGCGTTCGTCCTGAGCCAGGATCAAACTCTCCAAACAATGTTTGAGAAGTTTCTCCCGGCTGAAAGCACCCGCATCAACATGCGGATGTATCAACCAAAGGAATCCGTCCTCCCACCACAGGCGGGTCGGACGGGGTTGTGCTTCATGCACTGGCTTTTAACACACTGTTGAGTTCTCAAGAAACGGACGCGTTCTCCGTCTTCCTGGCCAGAAGGCCCGGCGTCCGGGGCGTTTCGTTCGTTCCGTTGTGCCTTTATTCTTTCAGGTCCGCGTTTTCGTGTCAAACCAGTCCGTTTCGAACCACTTGACTTGATCTCGCTTGCCTTACCGGAATTCCGGCCGCCCCGTTTCCGGAGCAACCCTTCTAACTTACTCCGACATCCTGCTGTTGTCCAAATCGATGGACGGAACCAGGTTTTCGGTGATCTTTTAGAGGGGGTGCAGGGGCTTGCCCTGCTTGAAGAACTCTAGCAGTCCGCTCGAGCTGCCATGACCCAATTCGCGGTAACAACTAGGTCTTCCCTGAGTCAGCGACTTCCAAACGCAAGAGTCCGGAGTCAACAGACTCCGGACTCTTGATCAAAACTCTGTCTCAGGTGTGTGCTCAGCCGGCGGGGAGTGCGGCGAGCTGAGCGGCAAGCCGTGCGATGTCCTGGTCGGCCTGCTCCGCGCGGGCTCGCACCTTGGCCACCACATCGTCAGGCGCCTTTGCCATGAACTGCTCGTTCCCAAGCTTCGCCGCCACCTGGTCGGCCTCCTTACGCGCCACGGCGAGATCCTTCTCCAGACGCTTACGCTCGGCGACCACGTCGATCGTGCCCGCTGTGTCGATCTCCACGACGATCCCGCCCACGTCAAGGCGTGCGGTAGCGGAGAACGGATCAGAGGGCGGGTCAAGCCGGAGCAGCGACCGAATGGCTCCTTCATGGGAGGCGAGAGCCGTACCGGCGAGTGACAGACGGGCGGCGACACGCTGACCGGGCTTGAGCCCCTGATCGGAGCGGAACCTGCGGACTTCGGTGACCAGGCCCTGAACGGCGAGGATCTCCTCCTCGGCCGAGGCGTCACGCAACGACTCCTGGACCGTGGGCCACGGCGCGACCACGATCGACTCACCTCCTGTGACCGCCCGCCACAGTTCTTCGGTGACGAACGGCACCAGCGGATGAAGCAGCCGCAGGAGCGAGTCGAAGACATGGCCCAGCACCAGCCGGGTGTGCTCCAGACCCGAGCCGATCTGAATCTTGGCGAGTTCCACGTACCAGTCGCAGACCTCATCCCAGGCGAAGTGGTAGAGCAGGTCGGAAATCTTGGCGAACTCGAATTCCTCAAAAGCCGTGTCCACCGACGAGACGATCTCCTGAAGGCGGGAGAGAATCCATCGGTCGGCCGCGGTCAGCTCCTCGACCGGAAGCTCGCCGACCGCTGCGCCGTTCATCAGCGCGAAGCGGGTGGCGTTCCAGATCTTGTTGCAGAAGTTGCGGGAACCGCCGGCCCACTCCTCGCTGATCGCGACGTCCGAGCCGGGGTTGGCACCGCGCAGCAGGGTGAATCGGGTGGCGTCGGCACCGAAGCGATCAACCCAGTCGAGTGGGTCCACGACGTTGCCGAACGACTTGGACATTTTCTTGCCGTACTGGTCGCGGACCATGCCGTGCAGGGCCACGGTACGGAACGGGGGCTGACCATCCATCGCGTAGATGCCGAACATCATCATCCGGGCCACCCAGAAGAACAGGATGTCGTAGCCGGTGACCAAGACGGATGTCGGGTAGAACCTGGCCAGCTCCGGTGTCTTCTCCGGCCAGCCCAGTGTGGAGAACGGCCACAGCCCGGAGGAGAACCAAGTGTCGAGCACATCGGGATCCTGGACGTAACCGGCGGGCGGCTCCTCATCCGGACCGACGCAGATGACCTCACCCGCCGGGCCGTACCAGACCGGGATTCGGTGTCCCCACCACAGCTGCCGCGAGATGCACCAGTCGTGCATGTCGTCGACCCAGTCGAAGTAGCGCTTGGCCAGCTCCGGCGGGTGGATCTTCGTCTGACCGTCACGGACAGCGTCACCCGCGGCCTTGGCCAACGGGGAGACGTTGACGAACCATTGGAGTGAGAGCCGGGGTTCCACCACGGTCTTACAGCGCGAGCAGTGGCCGACCGAGTGGAGGTAGGGCCGCTTCTCCGCGACGATCCGGCCCTCCTGGCGCAGGGCGGCCACGACCGCGGGCCGGGCCTCGAACCGGTCGAGTCCCTGGAAGGGGCCGTGAGCGGTGATCACGCCACGTTCGTCCATGACGGTCAGGGACGGCAGGGAGTGGCGACGGCCGATCTCGAAGTCGTTCGGATCGTGCGCCGGGGTGACCTTCACCGCGCCTGTGCCGAAGGCCGGGTCGACGTATTCGTCGGCCACGACCGGGACACGGCGCCCGGTGAGCGGGATCTCCACCTCACGGCCGATCAGGTGGGTGTAGCGCTCGTCGGAGGGGTGCACGGCCACGGCGGTGTCACCGAGCATGGTCTCGGCGCGGGTGGTCGCGACGACGACGGAGTCCTCGCCGTCGCCGTACCGGATCGAGACAAGCTCGCCCTCGTCGTCACTGTGCTCCACCTCGATGTCCGACAGGGCGGTCAGGCAGCGCGGGCACCAGTTGATGATGCGCTCGGCGCGGTAGATGAGCCCGTCGTCGAAGAGCTTCTTGAAGATCGTCTGAACGGCGCGGGAGAGCCCGGGATCCATGGTGAAGCGTTCGCGCGACCAGTCGACGCCGTCGCCGAGTTTCCTCATCTGGCCGAGGATCCGGCCGCCGGACTCCTCCTTCCACTGCCACACGCGCTCGGCGAAGGCCTCCCGTCCCAGGTCGTGCCGGGAGAGGCCGTCCCTGGCGATCTCACGTTCCACGACGTTCTGGGTGGCGATGCCGGCGTGGTCCATACCCGGCAGCCAGAGCGTCTCCTGGCCGCGCATGCGGGCGCGGCGGGTCAGGGCGTCCTGGATCGAGTGGTCGAGGGCGTGGCCGATGTGCAGGACACCGGTCACATTCGGCGGGGGCAGGACGATGCTGTACGGCTCGCGTTCGCTGCTCGGGTCCGCGGTGAAATATCCCTCCGATACCCAGCGCTCGTAGCTCCGGGTCTCCACGTCGGCGGGTGTGTACTGGGTGGGCAGCTCTGGCGTCGTCACGGTGTCCAATTCTAGGGACGTCCGGGTGGTTGATGTCCCATGGGCGCAAGACTTGCGAAAAGGGGCCCGACCGCTGGTCGGGCAAACCGCGCCCATGCGGGGACTACAGCCCTGTCGCACCGTTTCTTCCGATAACCCGGCGAAGGAGCCAGGGGCAGGGCGGTGGTGCGGGCCTGGGTCGGCAGGCCTGAAAACCGAGCCGGAGACAGCGTGGTCGAGGGCGGCGTCATCGAGTCGGTGCCTGAAACAGCGGCGCCCCCGCGAGTCTCCTCGCGGGGGCGCCGGCCGTACAGGCAGGTCTACGCGGACTTCTCGCGCGGCGTGCGCTGCTGCTTGTTGAGCTGGTCGCGCGGGACAAGCGTCGGGTTGACGTGCTCCAGCACCGACTCGCGGGTGATGACGACACGCGCCACGTCCTGGCGCGAAGGCACTTCGTACATCACCGAGAGGAGGACCTCCTCCAGGATGGCCCGGAGGCCACGGGCACCGGTGCCCCGGAGGATTCCCTGGTCGGCGATCGCCTCAAGGGCGTCGTCGGTGAACTCGAGCTCGACGTTGTCCAGCTCGAACAGGCGGCGATACTGCTTCACCAGAGCGTTGCGCGGCTCGGTGAGGATCTGGATGAGAGCCTCACGGTCGAGGTTCTGCACGCTCGTGATCGCCGGGAGACGGCCGACGAACTCGGGGATCATGCCGAACTTCAGCAGGTCCTCCGGCATGACATCGCCGAAGATGTCAGCGGTGTCGACGTCTTCCTTGGAGTGGATGATGGCGTTGAAGCCGATGCCCTTCCTGCCGACCCGGGACTCGATGATCTTTTCGAGGCCGGCGAAGGCACCGCCACAGATGAAGAGCACATTGGTGGTGTCGATCTGGATGAACTCCTGGTGAGGGTGCTTGCGCCCGCCCTGGGGCGGCACGCTCGCCGTGGTGCCCTCCAGTATCTTCAGCAGGGCCTGCTGCACGCCCTCGCCGGAGACGTCCCTGGTGATCGAGGGGTTCTCGCTCTTTCGAGCGATCTTGTCCACCTCGTCGATGTAGATGATGCCGGTCTCGGCCTTCTTGACGTCATAGTCAGCGGCCTGGATCAGCTTGAGAAGGATGTTCTCGACGTCTTCACCCACATAGCCCGCCTCCGTTAGGGCGGTGGCGTCGGCGATGGCGAACGGTACGTTCAGCATCTTCGCCAACGTCTGGGCGAGCAGTGTCTTGCCGGAGCCGGTCGGGCCCAGGAGCAGGATGTTGGACTTGGCCAGTTCGAGGCCGTCGTCGCGCCCACGCTCACCGGACTGCACACGCTTGTAGTGGTTGTAGACCGCCACGGAGAGAGCCTTCTTCGCCTGGTCCTGACCGATGACGTAGGCGTCGAGGAACTCGTAGATCTCTCTCGGCTTGGGCAGACTGTCCCACTTGAGCTCGGAGGACTCGCTGAGCTCCTCTTCGATGATCTCGTTGCAGAGATCGATGCACTCATCGCAGATGTATACGCCGGGTCCGGCGATGAGCTTCTTGACTTGCTTCTGACTCTTTCCACAGAAAGAGCACTTCAGCAGGTCTCCCCCGTCGCCGATGCGTGCCACCCCAGATACTCCTTTGCGTGGGACCGCCCTGGCTGTCGCGGTCCGTTTCTTCCGACCGGCCCGATACCCGGTACGAAAAGTCATCCCGCTCAGGTTTCGACGTTACCGTCTTCTGAGCCCTCAGTGAGCCCCCTAGCGGCGAGTCGCACCGGAACGTGCCCAATTGGGCACCGTTCCGGTGCGATGGGCCTCGTTAAGAGGCTATGGCCTTGGCGAGCTTCTTGCGGGACGGGATGATGTCGTCGATCAACCCGTACGCCTTCGCCTCTTCGGAATCAAGGATCTTGTCGCGCTCGATGTCCTTGCGGATCGCCGCGGGGTCCTTGCCCGAGTGCCTTGCCAACATCGACTCCAGCTGCGCGCGCATCCGCAGGATCTCCCGCGCCTGGATTTCGATGTCGCTTCCCTGGCCGCCGCCCTCGGTGGAGGGCTGGTGGATCAGGATGCGGGCGTTCGGCAGGGCGAACCGCTTGCCCGGGGTGCCACCGGCGAGCAGCACCGCCGCAGCGGAAGCCGCCTGCCCCAGGCAGACCGTCTGGATCTCCGGCCGGACGAACTGCATCGTGTCGTAAATCGCCGTCATGGCGGTGAACGAACCGCCCGGCGAGTTGATGTAGATGCTGATGTCACGGTCGGGGTCGAGCGACTCCAACGTCAGCAGCTGCGCCATGACGTCGTTGGCCGAGGCATCGTCCACCTGCACGCCGAGGAAGATGATGCGGTCCTCGAACAGCTTGGCGTACGGATTCATCTCCCGCATGCCGTACGACGTGCGTTCGGTGAAGGACGGAAGAACATAGCGGCCGTTGATGTCTCCCGGCCGGATCAACTCACTCACCTTGTGCCCCTTCAGGAGACGGCGCCCGAAGAGGGCACCTGTCGAGCGCTACGCACGACCTGGTCGATGAAACCGTAGTCCTTGGCCTCCTCGGCCGTGAACCAACGGTCACGGTCGGAGTCGGCCTCGATCTGGTCGAGGTTCTGGCCGGTGTGGAAGGCGATGCGCTCGGCAAGGGTCTTCTTGACGTAGAGCATCTGCTCCGCCTGGATGGCGATGTCGGCAGCGGTGCCGCCGATGCCTCCGGACGGCTGGTGCATCATGATGCGGGCGTGCGGCAGAGCGTAGCGCTTGCCCCGCTCGCCGGCGCAGAGGAGGAACTGGCCCATGGAGGCGGCCAGGCCCATCGCGACCGTGCACACGTTGTTAGGCACGTATTCCATCATGTCGTAGATCGCCATACCGGCGGTCACCGATCCACCTGGCGAATTGATGTAGAGCCAGATGTCCCGGTCAGGGTCGTCCGCGGCGAGCAAGAGCAGCTCGGCACAGATCCGGTTGGCGATCTCGTCGTTGACCTGAGTGCCCAGCACGATGATGCGCTCACGCAGCAGCCGCTGGTAGAGCTGGTCTTCGAGCCTGAACGAGCCGTTCGGCTGGCTCATCGACTCGGGCCCGGAGCCGGTCGGCTGGTAGAAGGTCGGCGGGCTGGTCACAGCGTCACCTTCCGATGCGTCGTAATCGATTGGCTTTGCTTGTGACCTTAACGCGCGCCGCCTACCGGACATGCCCCCTCAACGTGCTGTTCGCTGACGGCGCATGCTCGTCACCTCGCCCCAAGCCCCTTCTTGCGCCCCTTCGAGCCCGTTTTCCGCCCGGGTCGTCCCACGTGTCGGGACTCATCTCGGTCCCTGCACACGACTCAGAAGCCGGACCACATATTTGACTGATTTTTTCCCGCACACTGCCCCTTCCGGGGGGAGAACCGCCTCTGGAAGGGAACGCAGGCACCCTCGGTGCCTCTCAGCCGGCCCCCGCGTCTCACAGCGGAGAGGGGGCGGCACGAGAAAAGCGGGACGGGAAACGACGACGCCCCCACCGCGCCTGCGCGGTGGGGGCGTCGTCGTTTGTCGCGGCTGAGCCTACTTCGCGGCCTCAGCGGTCTCCTCAGCGGTCTCCTCGGTCGGCTCCTCGCCGGCCTCCTCACCGTTGATCTCGGTGTAGATGGCCTTGAGGTCCACCTCGTTGCCGGCCTCGTCGGTGACCTTGGCGGCGTCACCGACAACGCTCTTGGCCTTGTCACGGACGATCTCGACCATGGCCAGGGTGAGCTGGTCGTTGTCGGCGAGGTGCTGGGCGAGCGTGTTCGGGGCGACGTTCATCTGCATGGCGCGGCGCACCACGAAGTTGGTCAGCTCCTGCTCGCTGACACCGAGCTCCTCGGCCTTGACGATCTTGTCGAGGACGAAGCCGGTCTTGAGCGCCTTGGCCGCGGTCTCGTCGAACTCGGCGTAACGCTCCTCCTCGGTGGTCTGGTAGAGGCGGAAGTACGCCTCCTTGCTCAGCCCACTCTCGGCGATCTGGTGCTCAAGGTTGTGCCTGCGGTTGTCGACCTCGGCCTTGAGCGCGCTGTCCGGCAGCGGAATGTCGATCTTGGCGAGAAGGGCGTCGAGGGCGTTCTCACGGGCCTGGACGACCTGGTCGATCAGCTTGTTGCGGCGGGCCTGCTCCCGGACGCTGTCCTTGAGCTCGTCGAGGCTGTCGAACTCGCTGGCCAGCTGGGCGAACTCGTCGTCGAGCTCGGGGAGGACCTTCTCCTTGACGCTCTTGATGGTGATGGTGACCACGGCCTCCTCGCCGGCGTTCTCGCCGCCGACCAGGTTGGTGGTGAACTCCTTGGTGTCACCGGCGGACATGCCGACCAGCGCGTCGTCCAGGCCCTGCAGCACCGAGCCGGCGCCGACCTCGTAGGAGACGTCGTTGGCCTGCTGCTCCTCGATGTTCACACCATCGATCGCGGCGGCGAGGTCCATGACGACGTAGTCGGCGTTGGCGGCGGCGCGCTCGACGCCGGTCAGCGTCGCGAACCGCTGGCGCAGGCCGTCCAGCTGGGCGTCGATGTCCTCGTCGGACACCTCGGCGGCCGGGACGGTGACCTCAAGGCCCTGGTAGTCGGGAACGTCGAAGTTAGGACGGATGTCCACCTCGGCGGTGAACTCGACCTGCTCGCCGTCCTCGATCTTGGTGACCTCGATCTCCGGCTGGCTGACCGGGAAGATGTCGCTCGCGTCGACGGCCTGGCCGTAGAGCTTGGGCACGGCGTCGTTGAGGGTCTCCTCCAGCACCACCGCGCGGCCGAAGCGCTGCTCGATGATCCGGGCCGGAACCTTGCCCGGCCGGAAGCCGGGGACGCGCACCTGCTGCGCGACCTTCTTGTACGCCGCCTGCAGGCTCTCGCCGAGCTCCTCGAACGGCACCTCGACAGTGAGCTTGACCCGGGTCGGGCTGAGCTCCTCCACAGCGGTCTTCACGGGGTGGTCTCCTTGATCAAGCTTCGAGTGATCGCGGGCGCGTCAAGTCGTACGGCTACCGCGGCAAGCTCGCGCGCCGCGCCCACATGAGCGGCACCGGGCACAGCCGTCGAGACATGCGAGATTAGGGCATGCTCCACTGTGGCGGGTGTCCAGCGCCGCTGGCCAGTCTAGGGCAGACCTACACCTTGGAGCGACCGCTGCCTGTTCAGTTCTCCTTGATAATGCGCCGCAGGATGTCGGTTGTCTCACTTGGAGTGGTGCTTACCGCGCACAGCCGTTCCATGACCTCGCTGTAACGGTCGACTTCCTCGCGTTTGTCCAGGTAGAGGGCGCTGGCCAGCTGCTCGACGTAGACCACGTCGGGCAGCTCGGGGTCGTGGAAGCGCAACACGCTGAAGGCGCCGCCCTCGGCGTTGTGACCCCCGTAGCTGAACGGCATCACCTGGATCGTGACATTGGTCCGGCGCATGAGGTCCAGCAGGTGCTCCAGCTGGGCCTGCATGACCTCGGTACCGCCGATGGGACGCCGCAGTGCCGCCTCGTCGATGACCGCCCAGAAGAACGGCCCGTCGGTCCGGTTGAGCACCTGCTGGCGCTCCATCCGCAGGTCGACACGGCGGGCGATCTCCTCAGGGGCGACTCCGGCGCTCCCCGCGGTGATGACCGCCCTGGCGTACGCCTCCGTCTGGAGGAGGCCGGGCACGAACTGCACCTCGTAGGTGCGGATCCGGGACGCCCCCTCCTCCAGGCCGACGTAGGTCTGGAACCACGAGGGCAACAGGTCGTTGAAGCGATGCCACCAACCGGGCTCGTTCGCCCTGAGCAGGAGGTCCATCACCGCGGACCGTGCCGCCTCGTCCTGGACACCGTAAAAGGTCAGCAGGTCCGCGACGTCGCGCTCTCTCAGGCCGACCCGGCCGAGCTCCATCCTGCTGATCTTCGATTCGGAACCGCGGATCAGGTGACCCGCCTCTTCCCGGGACAATCCTCTGGCCTCGCGCAGCCGCCGCAGCTGGGAGCCTAGGAGGATACGCAGTGCTGTGGGACCTGATCCCGGTTGAACCTGCGTCACTTCGGCTCCCTCTTGACTTGGGCCAGCGCACACAGTGTCACTACTTCCGGCCTCGATGACAAGGTCTCAAGACCGTGTCCGATTCACCAATCCGTCGCCGTAACCGCCCATGCCGCTGCACATTGCACCTGCACGTGCATTTGGGTCTTGCAGCGGACGTTCCGGTGACCCATGATGGCTTAGTGCATATTGGGCTTATGGTGCACAGGCTCTGAAAACTCACAATGAGCACGGAGACTCACGATGGCAGCGGGAGGTACCGGCAGGATGGTGGAGGAGCCACAATCGGCTGTCGACTACCTGCAGGTGACTCGCGACATCGGCTTCGACGACCTCCTCGCGGCCAACCATTCCGACGCCACGGCGTGCCCGCTCCCCCGGCAGGCCGATTCGGTGAAGACCGCCCGGGATGTGACCAGATCGACGCTGAGCGACTGGGGCCTGTCCGAGCTGAGCGATGACGCGGCGCTGGTGGTTTCGGAACTGGTGACGAACGCGGTCCGTTACGCGCTGTGCCCGCCCAGTCAGATCGAGGCGACCCCGATCACCCTGATGCTGCTGCGCCTGAGCCCCCACGTGCTCCTCGCCGTGGCCGATCCCAGCAACGAGGTCCCCACTCCCAAGAAGCCGGACTTCATCTCCGAGAACGGCCGGGGGCTCTACATCGTGGAGACCTACAGTCAGTGCTGGGGCTGGGACCACCTCAACCGCGGCGGCAAGGCCGTCTGGGCCCTCTTCAGCGGCACCGTCTGAGCCGCTCACCGTCCAGGCCGCTCCACATCGCCGGTCTCCGCCACATGCCGGTCTCCGCCGTACGGCCATCGCCCCCGGAACGCGAAAGGCCGCCTCCGAAGATCGGAAACGGCCTCTAGCTGGCACTACGTGTCGGGGTGACAGGATTTGAACCTGCGGCCCCCTGCTCCCAAAGCAGGTGCGCTACCAAACTGCGCCACACCCCGGTCCGTCGGGTGCGCGCTCGCTCCGGAACTCCGGTACGATTACGCCCTGACGACCGGATGAAGTCTAGACCAGACTGACACCGGCTCGCGCGGACGTAGCTCAATGGTAGAGCCCCAGTCTTCCAAACTGGCTACGCGGGTTCGATTCCCGTCGTCCGCTCAGATGGCAGAAGGCCAGGTCAACCGGCATCCGGCGACCTGGCCTTCTGCTTTCCACTAAAATTTTATGATCTTCCGTGCCACTGGCCTTTTCGTGCCTCTTGGCGTGGCGTTCTTCCGTGCCGCCTTGAGTGCCTGGCCCAACGCCTCAGCGATCACCTTGTCTCGGTCCTGGCTGACGTGCTGATGGATCAACGCCGCCCGCGCCGAGGCGTGCCCCATACGAGTCATCAGCTCCTTGGGGCTCGCTCCGTTCGCCGCCGCCAGGGTGTTGCCGACGTGCCGGAGATCATGAAAGTGGAGATTCGGAAGCTTCACGCCGGCCTGTACCTTTCTCCAGATCCGGCGGTGGTCGCGGCCGGGGTCGAGTATCAGGTCTGGACGGATCTCCAGGACTCCACAGTCGCTTCGGCAATGGTTTCGATGTGGTGCCCGTACGCCAGATGCCCATCAGACACGAAGCTGCCGTCCCTGAACGGCAACCCGCAGAACGTGGCGCGGAAGTACCCGGGAGATCCGCCCGGCGGGAGCGGCGCGTACGCCGCCAACGGCCTCATGTCGTAGCTCGACTGTGCGCCGTGCCTGTTCCGTGCCACCTGATGAGCCGCCACGCGAAGCAGCGCGTCAAGGCCCTTGTCCACGTAGAGCTGCAGCCGGCGGAACTGACCGTCGAGGTACTTCTCATGGGCTCTGGAAGGATGCTGCAGGAGATACGCGCAGACCACAGGCGCGTGCCACCTGTACATCTGAGGATCGGCCTGCTCCTCAGCCAGGATCGCATGGTAGTAGTCTGCGCACACGCCCAGCGGGCCGGCGATCGCACCGCAGTCGCACTGACCCGTGCCGGGGCTGTCTGTCATGGTCGGCAACATAGGTGGCCAGCAACAGCCTTGTCGACGGCATTTCGTGCTACCACGCTGACACACGAAGACGGCCTTGCCCCTCCGGGGGACGAGGCAGGCGGGAAGATCAGGCGGGTGAGGTGCGTGCGTCCGCACGGGGTTCTCAGAAGGCCCCTCGAGCACCCGGCTCCGCCGTCCACGTTGACGCGCGTGACCTTGGGAACCGTCGGCGGGAGCCCGCCGTGGTGGGCGACGACCCACGCCTCGCCGCCGTCCGAGAGGGCACGGAACGCAGCGATCTCGGCACATACCTCATGTATCGGTACAGCATCATGAGATCAACAAATATCTAGAAATCTCCGTCAAGTGCGGACTCAGCCATAGATCATTCTTTACGATTCTCCAAGAACGGCAGTCAAGTCGCACTGGAGGAGAACGTGACGGAGTTCGACGGCGTCATCATCGGTGGCGGTCACAACGGGCTCACGTGCGCCGCCTATCTCGCCAGGGCGGGCCTGTCCGTCGCGGTCGTCGAGCGCAACGACGAGGCGGGCGGCGGCTGCAGCACCCAGGAGCTGACCCTCCCCGGATTCCGGCACAACACCCACAGCAGCTACCACTTCCTGGAGGAGGGGCCGGTGCCGGCCGACCTCGAACTCCAGCGGTACGGCCTGCGCTACGTCTATCCCGAGACACAGCACTCCACGATCTTCAGGGACGGCAGGGCGATCACGGTCTACACCGACCCCAAGCGCACCGCCGAGTCCTTCGCCAGGTTCTCCCGCGCCGACGCGGACCGGTGGCTGGAGTTACACGAGCGCTACGCCGAGGCGGCCAGGGACCTGATGAACGGCTTCCTGTACTCCAGGCCGCTGCCACCTCCGATACTCGCCGAACGGCTCCAGGGCGAGCTGGGCCGGGATCTGCTGAGCTACATGCCTCTGTCGCTGTATGAGGCGGTGGACAGAAACTTCGAGAGCGAACAGGTCAGGGTGCTGTTCAAGTCCTTCCTGCACGCCATCTCGATCGAGAACGTACCCGGGACCGGCGGTTTCTTCCCTCGTCTGCTCTCCCGCATCGCGCGGCTCGGCGTGCCCGTGGGGGGCGCCGTGAACGTGGCGAACGCGCTGCGCGGCGTCATCGAGGAGCACGGTGGCACGGTGATCACCGGAGCGCACGCCGAGCGGATCCTGGTCGACGACGGCAGGGCCGTCGGAGTGAAGCTGGCCACCGGCGACCTCCTCGGCGCACGGCGGTTCGTGGCCAGCGCGGTGGACGCCCCCCAGACGGTACGGCTGGCGGGGCCGGAGAACTTCGGCACCGAGATCGCGGCCAAGGTCGAGGACTACAGGTGGGCCGGGCACAGTCTCGTCACCCTGCACCTCGCGCTCCAGGAGGCGCCGCGGTATCGGGCGGCCGAGTTCGAGCCCGATGTGGACCGGGCCTTCCTCGTCGTCCTCGGCGCCGACGACAGCGAGCAGCTCGGCCGTACCTTCGACCAGATCCACCAGGGGCGACTCCCCGACCGGTTGGCTGGCAACGGCGCGTGCCCCTCGCTGTTCGACCCCTCCTATGCCCCGGACGGCAAGCATGTGGCCTTCTGGTGGCCGTGGGCCCCCTACGACCTCGACGGCGACCCGGAGAACTGGGACCGGCAGCGCGCGGAGGTGGGCGAGCGGTTGCTGTCGGAGTGGGCCGAATACGCGCCCAACCTCGCCCGGGGCTCGGTGCTCGGCAAACGGGTCTTCTCACCACTCGATATCGAGCGGCACTGCGTCAACATGGTCCGCGGCAGTCACCATGTCGGTGCCTACGAGCCCGCCCAACTGGGCGGCAACCGGCCGGTCCCCGAGCTCGGGCAGTATCGCACCCCGATCGACGGCCTCTACCTCTGCGGCGCGAGCAGCCACCCCGGCGGCTCGGTCTCCGCGGCGCCCGGGTACAACGGCGCCAACGCCATCGCCGAGGACCTCGGTCTCACCACCTGGTGGACTCCCGTACCGGCCCCGCGGTGGAGCGAATGAACCGTCAGTTCGTCACCAAAGACCCGGCTGCCGCGGCCTCGCGGATGAGCAGCCCCGCCACCATGCACGAGCAGCTGTCGCTGCTCAACGCGGCGAGCAAGCGGATCGGCAGCACCCTCGACATGTTCGAGACCGGCAGGGAGCTGATGGACGTCGCCGTACCGCGCTTCGCGGACGCGGCGGGCGTCCTCGTCCAGGACCGGCTCATGACCGACGGGGAGTTCCCGCAGCGTGGCACCGACGGCACGGCACTGGTGCGGCGGATCGCGGTCGGTGTGTCCGACCCCGAGCCCGGCGAGTACGCCAGGGCGTTCCCGGTGAACGAGGTCGCCGCCTACGAGGCGTGGACGCCCTACGCCCGATGCATGGCCACCGGCAACCCGATCCTCTACCCCCGCCTGGGCCGTCGGACCGCCGAGGAGATCGGGCGGTTCTGGAAGCGCGACTCGGTGTCCCGGGTGCTGGAGGACAGCTCGTTCCTGGTGGTCCCGTTGAAGGCCCGCGGCCAGGTGCTGGGCTTCGTGATCTTCACCCGCCGGCCCGACACCGAGCCCTTCGAGGAGCAGGACATCGCCCTCGGCGAGGAGCTGGCGGCCAGGACCGCGGTCTGCCTGGACAACGCCCGGCTCTACAACCGCGAGCGCCGTACCGCGCTGACCCTGCAGAGCAGTCTGCTCCCGGCCGATCTCTACCAGCCGCTGGGTCTGACGATCGCCTCTCGCTACCTGCCCGCGAGCGATCTGGTGGGGGTGGGCGGCGACTGGTACGACGTGATCCCGCTGCCCGGCTGCCGGGTCGCTCTCGTGGTCGGCGACGTCATGGGCCACGGCATCAGGGCGGCCGCCACGATGGGCCAGCTCCGCACGGCCGCCCGCACGCTGGCCAGCCTCGACCTCAGCCCTGCCGAGGTGCTGTTCCGGCTCAACCGGATGAGCCAGGACCTGGACGCCACCCAGATCGCGACATGCGTCTACGCCACCTACGACCCGGTCACGAGGAGCTGCGCGATCGCCTCCGCGGGGCACATGCCGCCGATCCTGGTACGGCCGGGCGAAAGGCCCGAACGGCTGGAGTTGCCCCCCGGGCTCCCCCTGGGCATCGGCAACGAGACGGTCGAGATGCACGAACTCGTCCTCCCCCACGACGCCCTCCTGGCCTTCTACACCGACGGCCTGGTGGAGAGCCGGGACCGTGACATCGACGAGGGCATCGGCATGGTGTGCGATCTGCTCGCCGACCGGAACCAGGACCTGGAGGAGGTCTGCGACCGCACGATCGACGCGCAGCGCCCGGGACACGAACGCGACGACATCGCGCTGCTGCTGGCCCGGGTGCGTGAGCTGGGGGAGGATGACATCGTCGAGATCATGCTGCCCCCGGATCCCCGCTCCGCCTCGACGGCCCGCCGCTCCATCCGCGCCACACTGGCCGAGTGGCGGCTGGACGCGATCGCCGACGCCGCCGAACTCATGATCAGCGAACTGGTGACCAACGCGATCAAGCATGGTTCGGGCACGGTCGGGTTGCGTCTGCTCCGCGGTCCCACGCTCGTGTGCGAGGTGACCGACCACTCCCTCGTGATGCCGGTCATGCGCGAGGCCGGGAGTGAGGACGACACCGGCCGGGGACTCCACCTCATCAACTGGCTCGCGCACCGCTGGGGCTCCCGTGTGACGCCCAAGGGCAAGGTCGTCTGGGTGGAGCAGAGTCTGCCGTGAGGTGGGACGCCGGGCGTGAGGTCAGGAGAACGCCCTCTGCTTCAGGGCGGGGAAACGCCCTGCCGCGCGCAGGAAGGTCTTGAACCCGATCCGGGCCATCGCGTTCTCGTCCACGAACTGCCTGGCCGCCTTGAGGGATTCACGCACGGCGGCGAAGCCGTACTCGCGCATCTGCGTCTCGTAGCCGGCGATGGCCTCGATGACGTCTCCCCCGCCGGTGATCGCGAGGAAGAGCAGGCGTGCGTCGCGCAGGGCGATGTTGGCCCCGATGCCCCGCATCGGGGTCATGCTGTGGATGGCGTCGCCGAGCAGGGTGATGTTCGTGGCGGGCCACGGGTCGATCGGCACCGAGGTCCTGATCGGCAGCAGGGAGACGGTGTCCGGATCGGCCAGGGTGACCAGCGTCCGCAGGTCCGGGTGCCAGCCGGCGGTCATCCGGGCCACGGTCTCCTTGAGCCGGTCGGCTCCCATCTCCGCGATGTCACCGGGGAAGCGTCCGTCCGCGGCGCCGTAGGCCCACATGACGTAGCCGGCGGTGTTGTCGTAGAGCGCGCCCTCCCGCTCGGTGCTCCCGATCCCGGAGGGCAGGACCGAGTCGCCGAGTTCGTGCGGGGCGGTGAACATGCCGCATCCCCGCTGGGGGATGACCATGTTGGGCCCCTTCCACAGGCGGTCGGCGATCAGCCCCCGCGTCTCGCCGGTGAGGGGGAACTTGCCCGCGACGGTGACGATGCCGGTGTCGATCCGCTGGGCGTGCGGCAGATACTGCCGCCTGACCCGGGAGTTGCCGCCGTCCGCGGCCACGACGATGTCGGCGGTCGCGGTGGATCCGTCGGCGAAGTGCAGGGTGACGGTCCCGTCTGCTTCCCGGGTGTAGCGCTCGTAGGTCTTGCCGAAGCGGACGACGCCGGTGAGCCCGGACAGCAGCACCTGGCGGAGCGTGATCCGGCTGACCGACTGGTGGGAGTCCACCGGGTCGGTGGCCTGCGGGGTCTCCAGCAGGAGCAGCGGCGCCATCCGCTCGGTGAGGAAGCCGAAGTCCTGCCCGCTCGTGCCGGCGGTGGCGAGGAACGCCTCCCAGAGCTCGGCGGGCAGGCAGTCGCGGAGCGCGTGGGCCCCGTCGGGGTCGATGTGGACGCGATAGCCCTGAAGCCGGTCGCCGGGAGTGCGGTCACGCTCGTAGACCGTCACGTCCACTCCCGCTCCGTGCAGCCCCTGTGCCAGGCAGAGCCCGCCGATGCCACCGCCGATGATCGCCACTCGTGGGTTCGTCATAACCCTCACTATCAACCGCACGGATAAAACTGTCAACCATACGGATGATAAATTCATCTCGATAGTTGACAGTGCTACGGTGAAGCATGGACAAGAGCCCTCGCCGCGCTCCGGCCGAGCGCCGACGCGATCCCGAGCGCACCAGGGAGCGCATCATGGCGGCCGCCAAGGCCGAGTTCTCCGCCAAGGGGTTCGCCGGAGCGAGGGTCAGCGAGATCGCCGCCAGAGCCGGGGTGAACAAGCAGCTCATCTCCTATTACTTCGGCGGCAAGGAAGGGCTCTACCACGAGCTCACCGGCGACTGGCAGCGCCGGGAGAGGGCAGCGGACGTGACCTCGCTCCCGCTGGCCGAGCTCGTGCCGTACTACGTCACAGCCACCGTCCGCGACCGCGACCTCGCCAGGATCCTCATCTGGGAAGGACTGGAGGACCGCGGCGGGGAGAACCCCGACCTGGTGGAGGACATGCGACGCAATCTGGAGGGTCTGCGCGAGCGCCAGCGCGCGGGGGAGTTCCCCGAGGACCTCGACCCCGCCCATCTGCTGCTCATGCTCTTCTCCGCGGCCAGCGCGGGAGCGGTCTTCCCCCAGCTGGTCCGCGCGATCTGCGGCGAGGACCCTGCGTCGGAGGAGTTCGCCGGGCGGTACGGCGAGCAGCTCTCCCGCCTGCTCCGCCACCTCCAGAACAGTCCGGATACCAGCTGACGGCGGAGGCGGCCTCGCCTGCCCGCCCCTCCATCGCGTGGCGGGGACCACACCGAAGGAGCCACCGCGAGCCGGGAGCGCCCGACCCGCCGCCGGAGACGCCGGTCATGCTCCATGGGCACGATGACGACGCCCTTCCCAGGGGTTACGGTCGAAATGACGACTCGGGAGGACATGATGGCTATCGACACGCGTGAGGCCTACCGACGCGCGCTGGACCATTTCGGCGCCCTCGTGCACCAGATCAAGCCCGAGCACTGGGGCAACCAGACACCTTGCGTGGACTGGGACGTGCGCGCTCTCGTCAACCATGTGGTCGGGGAGAGCCGATGGGCCTCGCAGCTGCTCGCCGGACGGACCGTCGCGGACGTCGGTGACGCCTTCGACGGTGACCTGCTCGGCGACGACCCCGTGAAGGCGTTCGACATCTCGGCGACGGCCGCCGCCCAGGCGGTGGGCGGGGAGCGGTCGCTGACACGCGTCGTCCACCTGTCGTTCGGCGACGTGCCCGGCGAGGAGTACGTCACCGAACTGTTCGCCGACGCCCTCATCCACACCTGGGACCTCGCCCGGGCCATCGGCGCCGACGAGCGGCTCGACCCCGAGCTGGTCGAGGCCTGCGCGATCTGGTCCGCCTACGCCAAGGAGGGAGGCGACCGCCAGGCCGCGGCCGCGGGAGAGCACCGGCAGGCGGCCTCGGACGCCGACCCCCAGGCCAGACTGCTCGCCTCGTGGGGCCGTCGCGGCTAGCGAGCCGTCGGCCTCCTGCCGTGGTTGGCCTTCCGCTTCCTGCGTGCCCGGCTCTTACGCGCCCGTCTGCCCATGCCGACCGCCCTTTCTCCCAGGGTCCCGGCCTTCACATTCCTCCTCGCGCGCCCGCCGTACAAGACCTGATGGACGGCCGTGCGACGGTGGTCACGTCCGCGCCGGCCCTCCGGCCCACCCGTCCCCCGCCGGCCTCGCGGGGCGGCGGGCACTGTCGCCCGGCACGGTTCTAGGGTTCCCGCATGAACGCGAAACTGATGGACCGCTGGCGCACCCTGGCAGGGCCCGGAGCGGAGGATCTCGGCCGGGAACTGATCGCCCGGTACGGCGAGCCGCAGCGCAGGTATCACACCGCAGGCCATCTGGAGGCCGTGCTGGCTCACATCGACACGCTGGCGGCGAACGCGGCGGACCCCGACCTCGTACGGCTCGCGGCCTGGTTCCACGACGCCGTCTACGATCCGCGGCGTGGCGACAACGAGGAGCGCAGCGCCCGACTGGCGGAGCGTGCGCTGCCCGAGATGGGACTGCCCGCCGACGCGGTGGCCACGGTGGCCCGGCTGGTCAGGCTCACCGCCACTCACGATCCCGCCCCCGGGGACGCGGACGGCGCCGTACTGTGCGACGCCGACCTGGCGATCCTGGCCACGCCGCCGGAGATCTACGCGGACTACGCGGCGGCCGTACGGCAGGAGTACTCCTTCGTCCCGGACGACGCGTTCCGGGACGGCCGGACGGCTGTGCTGCGCTCGCTGCTCGACCGGCCGGCGATCTTCCGGATCGCCGATCTGGAGGCGCCTGCCAGGGCGAACATCCACGCCGAGCTTGAACGGCTGCGAAACGGTTATTCACCAGGATCAAACACCGATCACCGGTAAGGACTGTGATAATTTGGTGAAATCTGTTTGATTAGGGAGTGGTCAATGCTCGCCCAGCAGCGGCAGCAGGCGATTCTGGACCGGGTGCGCAGCAGTGGCGGGGTCAGGGTCGCCGACCTCGTACGCGAGTTCGGCGTGTCCGACATGACGATCCGCAGAGACCTCGAAGTGCTGGCCGAGCGCGGACAGGTGGCGAAGGTGCACGGCGGAGCCACCGCTGCCGGACCCGGCTCGACCGAGGAGCCGGGGTTCGCCGTCAAGTCGATGCGCCAGCAACCGGAGAAGGAGGCGATCGCCCGGCACGCCGCCCGGCTCGTCCGGCCCGGCACGGCGATCGCGCTGTCAGCGGGGACGACCACCTGGACGCTCGCCCACTTCCTGGTCGACGTGCCCGATCTGACCGTGATCACCAACTCGATCTGGATCGCCGACGTCTTCCACCGCTCGCCCCGCGCCGACCGCACCGTCGTGCTGACCGGCGGTGTCCGCACGCCCTCCGACGCGCTGGTCGGCCCGGTCGCCGTGGCGGCGATCCGCAGGCTCCACGTGGACACCCTGTTCCTCGGCGTGCACGGGATGAGCGCCCGTGCCGGGTTCACCACCCCCAACCTGCTGGAGGCGGAGACCGACCACGAACTGGTCGCCTCCGCGCACCGCCTGGTGGTGCTCACCGACCACACCAAGTGGGGGACGATCGGGATCAGCACGATCGCCGAGCTGGCCCAGGCCCACGTGGTGATCACCGACTCCGGCCTGCCGGACGAGGCCCGTGACGAGCTCGCCGCCCAGGTGGGAGAGCTGATCATTACCCAGCCGCAGCCGGAGAGCGAGGCCATCACCCGATGAAGCGCACGATCACCCACCTGGCGGACGGCCGGGAGCTGTTCTACTTCGACCGCGACGACGCCGCCGACCGCGGTGCGATCGACGGACGCGACCTGCCGTCCCGTCCTCCGGCCTCCGAGCTGCGCTACGACCCGCTCACCGAGGAGTGGATCGCGGTGGCCGGTCACCGCCAGGGCCGCACCTTCCTCCCGCCGGCGAGCGAGTGCCCACTCTGCCCGTCAACTCCCGGCCACCCGACCGAGATCCCCTCGGGGGCCTACGAGGTGGCGGTCTTCGAGAACCGCTTCCCCTCCTTCTCCTCCCAGACGGGCGACTACAGCCAGGTCGGAGGGTTGAGCGAGGTCCGCCCGGGGGTCGGCCGGTGCGAGGTGGTCTGCTTCACCTCCGACCACGACTCGTCCTTCTCCCGCCTCTCCGCCGACCAGGTCGACCTGGTCATGGAGGCCTGGATCGACCGGACGGCGGAGCTGTCCGCGACCCCCGGCGTGGAGCAGGTGTTCTGCTTCGAGAACCGGGGAGCGGAGATCGGCATCACCCTGACCCACCCCCATGGCCAGATCTACGCCTACCCCTACGTGACTCCGCGCACCCGGCTCTCCCTCGGCGCGGCCGAGCGACACCGGGAGCGGACGGGCGGCAACCTGTTCGCCGACGTACTCGCCGCCGAGCGCGAGGCGGAGGTCCGGGTGGTGGCGTCGAACGAGCACTGGACGGCCTTCGTCCCCGCCGCGGCACGCTGGCCCGTGGAGGTTCACCTCTACCCCCACCGGCAGATCCCGGACCTGTGCGCGCTGGAGGCCGCCGAGCGGGCGGCGTTCGGCCCGCTCTACACGGACGTGCTCCGCCGGCTGGACGGACTGTTCGGTGTGGCCATGCCGTACGTCGCGGCCTGGCAGCAGGCGCCGGCGAATGTCGGCCGCGACCTTTCCTACGCGCATCTGGAGCTGTTCAGCATCCGCCGGGCGCCCGACAAGCTGAAGTATCTCGCCGGATCGGAGGCCGCCATGGGGGCCTTCGTGAACGACGTCCTGCCCGAGGAGACGGCACGGCTCCTCAGGTCCGTTGTCACGGAATGATCACTTATTGATCTCAGATTAGGGTCGCATTACCTAGCGTTTACCACTACTATCCTCACCCATCGGAGCTTGTGTCCGATATGCCTAATTCCGGGCGCGTCGCCCGGGAGCCGGGGAACCACCGCACCTGGGGTGAACCACTTCGGTGGAAGGGCCTCCTCCAGCCCGAACCCGTCAGCTAACCCGGCAGGCGCGAGGAGAGGAGAGTCGTGGCGGCTCCATCCCCCACGTTCCGTCGCCATGCGGCTTTGACCGTTTCCCTGATTCTGGCCCTCACGTTCAACCTGGGCACCGCGACCGCGGGCAACGCGGAGCCCCGGCCGGACGAGTCCAAGCTCCGCGCCGAGCTGGTGACACTGAACAAGAAGGTCGACAAACTCATCGAGGCCTACGCGGCCAAACGTGAATCCCTCAAGAAGGCACAAGAGGCCGAGGTGACGGCCAAGGCGGACCTGCGCAGAGCCGAGGAGTCCTACGCCGAAGCCAGCCGGCAGGTCGAATCCATCGCCCAGCTCCGCTACCAGAGCAACACGGGCGACCTGCCCTCACTGCTGTTCTCCGCCGACCTGGGCGGCTCTGTGATCATGGAACAGCTCACCGCTCAGCAGAGCACCTCCCTGCAGGCCTTCGCCCGGAGCCGGGATCTCAGGCAACAGGCGGCGGACAGGGCGGCCCGGCTCACCAAGGAGATCGCCGAGGAGACCCAGGCGGTGGAGGCCCAGCGCAAGGAGGCCGAGAAGGTGATCGGTGACATCGAGGAGAAGCTCGACACGCTCGTCCCCACGGGCTCCGGCCGCCGCGCCGACGGGAGCTGGGCCCCCCAGCTGCCCACGGGCGCCGACAACATCACCGACCGCACCCGGATCATGCGCGGAGCCGTACAGAAACGCTTCTCCCTCCCCTACGAGGTCGGCTGCTACCGTGCCGAGAACGACGGTGGCGAGCACCCGCTCGGGCGGGCCTGCGACTTCATGATGAGCACCGGCGGGTCGATGCCCTCCGCGGCCCATGTCACCCTCGGCGACGAGATCGCCGCCTGGGCCATCGAGAACAGGGCCACCCTCGGTGTCAAATACGTGATCTGGCGCCAGCGCATCAACTCAGGCTCCGGTTGGAGCTCCATGTCTGACCGCGGCGGTGTCACCGCCAATCACTTCGACCACGTCCACATCTCGATGCTCTGAGCCGGGCGCGTCCGATGAAAAAAGATGTGACAGTGGCCACGCGCGCGGTCATGATGGGGCCTCATGGCTGACAATCGCGTTGATCCCCCCTATGTCGCCGACGAACTCCCCATGTTGCGCTCATGGCTGGACTGGCATCGGGAGACCTTGGCCGTCAAGTGCGCCGGGCTGTCGGAGGAGCAGCTCCGGCTGCGCGCGGCCGGGCCGTCGACGCTCTCCTTGCTGGGACTGGTCCGCCATCTGACCGAGGTGGAACGCCACTGGTTCCGTAACATCCTCAACGGCGAGAACAGCCCGGGGATCTACTGGACCGACCAGGAGCCCGACGGCGACTTCGACCTGGTGGACACCGCCTCCGCCGGGGAGGCGTTCGCCCGCTGGCATACCGAGATCGCCCGCGCCCGCGAACTCTCCGCAGGACTGTCCCTTGAGACCGTGGGCAAGCAGCAGCGCAAGGGAGAGGACGTCTCGCTGCGCTGGATCTTCATCCACATGATCGAGGAGTATGCCCGGCACAACGGCCACGCCGACATCATCCGTGAGCAGATCGACGGCGTCACCGGGGAGTAGTGGATTCTCCGGCTCCCTCAACCGCCCCAGCGATCACCTGATCGAGGTCGGCCAGGTCCGCCGGGTGGGCCACGGCCGCTGCGGCGAAGCGGGTGAGCAGCCGGGCGAAGACCTCACGATCGGTCTCGTCCCAGTCGGCGATCAGGCCGTCCAGGTAGATACGCCGGTGGCGGACGACGACCTCCAGCACCCGGTGCCCCCGGCCGCTCAGCACCAGCCGGGCACGCCGGGCGTCCACTTCCGACTCCTCGCGCTCCACGAACCCCGCGCCGATGGCGTCGTTGACCAGCCTGCTGGCCGTGGACGGATCCACGTCCAGCTGCTCGGCGACGGCGCCGACGGTCACCTCGGACAGGTCGAGACTCAGCTTGTGCACGGCGTGGACGACCATCACGTTCGACAGCTGCACCGGCCTCTGCGGGTCCGTCGACCTGCGTGCGCGCAGTGGCCGCGCCCAGATGCGGCGCAACCGGAACAGCGCCACGTCGATCGCCGCTCCCGGCGTCCCGTCCCTCACGGAGCAACTCTACCGGCGCGGGACCCGCCTGCCCCGCGTCCGACGCGGCCCGGCGGATCAGCCGGTGAGACGGATGGGGTTCACCAGGTCGGCGTAGAGGAGCAGGCCGAACAGGATCATCATCGTGAAGGCCAGCGCGTAGGTCAGCGGGAGCACCTTGGCGATGTCCACGTGCGCCGGCTCCGGCCTGCGGGTGACACGGGCGAAGGCTCGCTTGATCCCCTCCCAGAGCCCACCGGCGACGTGGCCGCCGTCAAGCGGCAGCAGAGGGATCAGGTTGAACATGCCGATGGCCAGGTTGAATCCGGCGAGAAGGCTCAGCAGGGCGACGAACTTGTTCTCGGCAGGAGCGGAGGACGCGGCGATCTCGCCGCCGATCCGGCCCGCTCCGACCACGCCGACCGGACCGTTGGGGTCGCGTTCGTCCCCGGAGAAGGCGGCGTTCCAGACGCCGACCATCTTCTGCGGCAGGTTGACCATCGACTCGGCGACCCTGCCGGTGAGGTCCACCATGTGGCCGACCACGTAGCCGATGTTCTGTCTCTCTATGACCTGCGTGGGTGCGACGCCCAGGAAGCCGACGTTCTTCTCGATCTTCTCCGGGTCGTCGACCACCGGCCGGTCCTGGGAGATCAGGGTGACGTTCAGTGTCTGCGGTTTCCCGTCCCGCACGATGCCGAGGGCGATGGGTCCGGCCCCGTTGGCCCTGATCTTCTTGGTGGCCTCCTCCCAGGAGGAGACCGGCACGCCGTTGAACGCCACGATCGTGTCGCCGGGTTTGACACCCGCCTGTGCCGCCGGCGTCGGCGGGTCGGCCGGGGTGCACACCCGGCCCGGCTTCAGTGACTCGCTGTAGGGGATGACGCATTTGGTCATCCCCGACACGACCGGCTTCAGCACCGGGACACCGAAGCCCATGATGACGATGGCGAAGATGATGAACGCCAGCACGAAGTTCATCGCCGGGCCGCCGCTCATGATGATGACCTTCTGCCACCAGGGCTTGCGGTAGAAGACCCGGCCCTCATCTCCCGGTTGGACCTCTTCCAGCGCGACCTCGCGGGCGTTCTCGATCAAGCCCTGCCATGGTCCGGTGGCGGCCGAGCGCACCTTGTTGGGGTCGTCGGTGGGGCGGGGCGGGAGCATGCCGATCATGCGGATGTAGCCGCCGAACGGGATCCACTTCACGCCGTACTCGGTCTCGCCCCGGCGCCATGACCACATGGTCGGCCCAAAGCCGATCATGTACTGCGTGACCTTGACACCGAACCGCTTTGCGGGCACCAGGTGGCCGATCTCGTGCAGCCCGATCGACACCACCAGCCCCAGAGCGAAGACGATGACCCCGATCAGGAAGAGCCAGCTCACAGGTCCATACCCCCGGTCACGGATTATCGACGACGCCCATACGAGATTAGCCGAAGTATCCGGGACCGGGACCCCCCGTAGGCAAGGGATGTCGATCGAGCCACTTGCGTGAGCTTTACGAAATAGAGACACTTTGCTGACGGTATGCAATCATTCGATCACCCATAGAGAATACGCGTGAGAGGAGAGCCTTGATCGGGATCCTGGTGGCCGAGCACCTTCCGCTGGTACGGCGAGGCCTGGTGGCGTCGCTGGAGTGTGAGGCCGACCTGAAAGTCGTCGCCGACGTGGGCAGCGGAGAGGACATCATCCCCTCCGCCCTGGAGCACGGCCCCGATACGGCGGTCATCAACCTGGATCTCCCCGGTGTCGACGGGTTCACCGCGGCGCTCCAGCTGCACGAGAGCGCCCCCGAATGCCGGGTCCTGCTGCTGTCCCGAGCCCCCAACCCGGGTCAGGTCCGCCGGGCGTTCGCCGTCCACGCGCTCGGATTCATGAGCCTGAACGTGGGGCCCGAGCAGCTGGCCGAAGGCGTCCGCCAGGTGGCGGCCGGCCGGCGGACGGTGGACTCGGAGCTCGCGGTGGCCGCCCTGGAGTCGGCTGAGAACCCGCTGACCCGCCGCGAGCTGGACGTGCTGCGGCTGGCCGCCCAGGGGGCACGCTCCAACGAGATCGCCGACCAGCTGTTCCTGTCGGTGGGAACGGTCCGGAACCACCTGTCGCGGATCATGTGCAAGACACACGCCCGCAACCGCCTCGACGCCGTGCGGATCGCCGGAGACTCCGGCTGGTTGTGACGCCTCGGGCGGGTCCGCGCACTGAGGGCGGCGACCGCGGTCAGGGGCGCCAGATGAGGATCAGAGCGCAGTCGTCGTTGTGCCCCGCCGACATCGAGGTGACCAGCTCGCGGGCACCCTCACGGAATCCGGAGGGCAGCATCCGCTCGGCCTCGCCCAGCAACCGGTCGAGGCCCGCGTCGATGTCGCGGCCGGGCTGCTCGATCAGCCCGTCGGTGTAGAGCATGAGCGCCTCGCCCTTGCGGAGCGTGCCGCGGTCCGGCTCGCAGTGCAGGTCGGGGACGATGCCCAGGACCACGCCCTTGGCCGGAGAGACCCGCCAGGTGCCGGCGCCCGCCTCGAACTTGACCACCGGCGGGTGACCGGCCGAGGTGATCACGTATTCGCCTGTGACGAGGTTGAGCCGCACATGGACGGCCGTGACGAAGCCCTCGGCCTCGCGCAGGCGGTGCAGGTAGGTGTTGCAGGCGGGCAGGAAGTCGGTGACCGAGCCGAGCAGACCGCCGAAGGTGCCCGACAGCATCAGGGCCCTGGTGCCCGCGTCGACGCCCTTTCCGGACACGTCGACCAGGGCGAGCTCCACCGTGTCGCCCTCGCGCATGGAGACCAGGAAGTCACCGCCGAAGGAGGAGCCGCCGGCCTGTTCGAGCACCACCCGCGAGTCCCAGTCCTTGGGCAGCGGGGGCAGCTCGCTCTGGCTCTTGAGCCGGTCACGCAGCTCCAGCAGCATGACGTCGCCGCGCAGTCCCTGCACGCCGAGCTTGCCCCGGGTGCGGGCCATCAGTGCCGCCAGCACGGTGGTGAAGCCGAAGGTGGCCAGCAGTCCCGGGCCGATGTGTCCCACCCCGCGCACGATGCCCACGTAGAGCAGGGCCGCCGCGACCGCGCACAGCAGCTTGGCCAGGCTGCGCAGCCTGAGCTGGAGACCGCCGACGAGGGTGATCGGGATCATGAGCGCCGGTGAGAACCACTCCATGGAGAACCGGGCGGCCAGGACGCCGAGCACCAGACTCAGCACGATCAACGTGATGAGCAGGTTGCGGTCGCGGGCCAGTGGCCCACGGCGCAGGAAGCGCACGATGGGCACCAGGAGGGGGACCCGCACCAGGAACGCGCGGAGCCCCGGAGGGATCAGCGGCACAGGACGGGAACTCATGATGGGTTCGACTGTATCGGGCCGTCCCCCGTTTGGGCAGCCCACTTGACCAATGCCTTGATCATTAAGGGCGGATATTGAATGGCCGGAACGGTTTGCCCCATCTACCGTAGGAAAAATGAGTCTTAGCCTGCGCCCGATGACAGAGAACGAGTGGTCCGACTGGATCGCGGTCGACGAGGAGGCGTTCGGCAACGCCGTACCCCCGCACCGGGCGGAGCTGTTCAAGGGCACGACGGAGTTCGACCGCTCGCTGGGCGCCTTCGAGGACGACCTGCTCGTGGGTGTCACCGCGGTGTGCAGTTTCACCATGACGGTCCCCGGCGGGCCGATCCCGGTCGGCGGCGTCACCGCGGTCGGTGTACTGCCCTCGCACCGCCGCAGGGGGATCCTGTCCGCGCTGATGACCCGCCAGCTCAACGACCTGCACGAGCGGGGCGAGGCGGTCGCCGCGCTCTACGCGTCCGAGGCGGCGATCTACGGGCGCTTCGGGTACGGCCGGGCCGCGGACAACCTCTTCTTCGACATCCCCACGCGCGGCTCGACCTTCGCCCCGAGCGCCCCCGTCGACCCCGCACTGCGGCTGCGCGTCGTCAGGCCCGCCGAGGCCAGGGCCACCTTTGAAAAGATCTTCGAGGCGGCGCTCGACGGCCGCCCGGGCCTCTACGCACGTACGCCCGCGCGGTGGGACGGGGTGCTGTCGGACCACGAGGCCGACCAGGGAAGCGCCGGGCCGCTGCGCGCCGTGGTCGTCGAGGACGACGGGGGCCCCCGCGGCTACGCGCTGTTCCGGATCAAGCCGGGTGTCACCGCCCATGACGTGCCGGACAGCGAACTGCGGCTCAAGGAGCTGTTCGGCCTGGACCCGGCCGCCTACGCGCTGCTCTGGCGGCACCTGCTGGACCGCGACCTGGTCGCGCGTGTCCGGGCCGCGCAGCGCCCGGCCGACGACCCGCTCATCCACCTGCTGGCCGAGCCGCGCCGGCTCAACGCGGGGTGGCTGGACGACCTGTGGGTCCGCATCGTGGACGTCGAGCGGGCGCTGCCCGCGCGCCGTTACTCGGCACCCGTGGACGTGGTGATCGACGTCGAGGACGCGCTCTGCCCGTGGAACGCCGGCCGCCTGCGGTTGACGGCCGACGGCTCCGGCGCCCGGTGCGTGCCCACCGACGAGCCGGCGGACCTGACGCTTCCGGTCTCGGCTCTGGGGGCCGCCTACCTGGGCGGTCGTCCGCTCACCCCGCTGCAGGCCGCGGGTGTGGTGCGCGAGTCGCGGGCCGGGGCCGTACGGGAACTGTCGGTCGCGATGGCGTGGGAGCCCGCCCCCTGGGCCGGTCTGGTCTTCTGACCGGCAGGCGACGACCGTGGCGGCGCGGGACGGGCGGGTTAGGGTGACGACATGGCGCTGCAGAGCTTGCAGATAAGCACGATCACCGCGATGCGGGCCCGGGATGTCTCCCGGCCCACGCAGAGACAGCAGGAGGGCGCCGACCGGCGTCCGCTCCGCGACGAGACGCCGCGCAGGGAGCCTCCTACGCGCGGGGAGCCGCCCCGCCACAGGTCGACGCCTCCGCCAGACGCCTCCTGACGGCGGGGTCTCCATATCGGGGTCGCCGGCGAAACGCCTGCCCGCCCGTTACGGGCGGGCAGGCGGGCTTCCGCGGAGCGGGCGGCGATCGGTCCGGGTCTACGGCAACGACGGGAGCTGGCCGATGGTCTCGTAGGAGGTGAGCTGCGCGATCCGGCGGTTGTGCCGCTCGGCGCCCGAGTAGGCGGTGCTCAGGAAGACCTCGACGAACCGGGTCGCGTCCTCCTGCGTGTGCATCCGCGAGCCGACGCTGACGACGTTGGCGTTGTTGTGCTCGCGGGCGAGCCTGGCGGTCTCCTCGCTCCACGCCAGGGCGGCGCGGATGCCGCGCACCTTGTTGGCCGCGATCTGCTCCCCGTTGCCCGAGCCGCCGATGACGATTCCCAGGCTGCCGGGGTCCTCCGCGACGCCTTCGGCCGCCCGCAGGACGAACGGCGGGTAGTCGTCCTCGGGGTCGTACACGAACGGCCCGCAGTCCGTCACCTCGTGGCCGTGCTCCTTCAACCAGGAGACGACGTGATTCTTGAGCTCATAGCCGGCATGGTCGGCACCGATGTAGACGCGCACCCGCCCAGTTTTGCAGGTGTGTGTGGACGGCTCGACCCCCGCCCCCACTAGAGTAACGACCGGTATGCCATTCCAACCCTTACAAGAGAGAGTCCCCATGCGTGACATCCGAGTGGTCGGGGATCCGGTCCTGCGCACGCCCGCCGAGCCGATCGTCGACTTCGACCGCGACCTGCGCCGCCTGATCGACGAGATGTTCGCCGCCATGTACGCCGCGCAGGGCGTCGGCCTGGCCGGTCCGCAGATCGGCGTGTCGAAACGGATCTTCGTCTACGACTGCAGCCACCGCAAGGGCCATGTGATCAATCCCGTGCTGACGGTCGACGACGAGGAGGAGGTCGTCGACGAGGAGGGCTGCCTGTCGGTGCCCAGCCGCGACACCGGCACACCGATCTACGCCAGGACTCCCCGGGCCGCCGGGGTCACCGTCCGCGGTCTCGACCGCCTGGGCCGGCCGGTCCAGTACAGGGCCCGTGGCCTGCTGGCACGCTGTTTCCAGCACGAGACCGATCACCTTGAAGGGCTGCTCTACGTCGACCGCCTCGCCAAGGACGCCGCACGGAAGGTCCTCCTCCAGGCGCCCTGACCGGCCGGGCTCCGCGCCGTCAGCCGGACGAGTCCGCGCCGGCGCTTCCGCCGCCCCTCCCGCTCCGGCGCAGCAGCGGCCAGGCCGCCAGGCCGAGGCCGGCCACGAGGAGCAGCGCGATCATGACCCACTCGTTCGAGCCGCCGGGACCGTAGACGTGGCCCCGGCGGCCGGTGTCGAAGGCCCTGACCACCTGGCCGGGAACGAACGTCTCCCGGTCGGCGCCGTAGAGCGTGATCTCCGGGCGTAGCCGCCTGCCGCTCCGGAACTCTCCCAGCCAGCTGCACTGCTCGTGGCCGGGATGCTGGACGCACTCGACCCGTTGGGCGGTGAAGGTGCCCCATGTGCCCGCACCGCGGAGGGCTGCCAGAGCCGATCCGAGGTTCGTTGCGGCGAGCAGCACCAGCATCAGCCCGCCCACGATGATCACCAGGTCGAACGCGCCCAGACGCTTGGTGCCCAGTTTCATCCGGCGCCCTTCTGAGAGGCGGAACTTCCCTCAGCACTGGTTTACCCGGAACATTCCGTGGTGGCCATACGTGCGACACCGATCAGCACCGTCGGATAAGCCGGCCAGGGGTGGGGCGGTGGCCTCCGGGGGGTCACAGCTGGATCGACTTGATCTCCAGATACTCCTCAAGCCCGAACTCGCCCAGCTCGCGTCCCAGGCCCGACTGCTTGTAGCCCCCGAAGGGAGCCAGCGGGTTGAACTGGCCGCCGTTGACGGCCACCTGGCCGGTGCGCAGGCGCCGCGCGACGGAGATCGCGCGTTCCTCGCTGCCCGCCCACACCGCGCCGGCCAGTCCGTAGGGAGTGCCGTTGGCGATGGCGACGGCCTCGTCCTCGCCGCGGGTGTAGGGGATGATCGTCAGAACCGGACCGAAGATCTCCTCCTGCTCGATCACCATCCCCGGCTCCACCCCGGCGAACACCGTGGGCTCCACGTAGAAGCCCCGGTCCAGGGGCCGGTCGGTGCCTCCGGCGACCAGCCGGGCCCCTTCCTCCTGGCCCCGGTTGATGTAGCGGACGACCCGGTCGCGCTGCACGGCGGAGACCAGCGGGCCGAGGCGGGTGAGCTCGTCGAAGGGGTCGCCGACGGTGTATTTTCCGGCGGCCTCGACGGCGAGCCCGACGACATCGTCGTACTGGTCCCGATGGACGATCATGCGTGTCCAGGCCGAGCAGGTCTGACCCGAGTTGAGGAAGGCGTTGGCCACGGTCACCTTGGCCGCCGCGGCCAGGTCGGCGTCCGGCAGGACCACGCTGGCCGACTTGCCGCCGAGCTCCAGGGCCACCCGTTTGACGGTCTCGGCTGCGAGCGAGGCGACCCGCCGGCCCGCCCTGGTGGAGCCGGTGAACGACACCATGTCCACGTCGGGATGGGTGACCAGCGCCTCCCCTATCACCGGGCCATAGCCACTCACCATGTTGAACACCCCGGCGGGCAGCCCGACCTCGTCGAAGATCCCGGCAAGGGCGAAGGCCGCCAGCGGCGCCACCTCGCTGGGCTTGAGCACCACCGTGCACCCCGCGGCGAGGGCCGGGCCCACCTTGCACACGATCTGGTGGAGCGGGTAGTTCCACGGCGTGATGGCGGCGATCACACCGACCGGTTCCCGGAAGATGCGGGAGTTGCCGACCCGGCCGCCCTCGAAGTCGTAGGTCTCGGCCAGCTGGCCGTAGAAGGCCAGCACCCCGGCCGGCATCAGCGTCTGCACCTTCATCGCCACGCCGTACGGCGCACCCATGTCCGTGGTGATGATCCTGGCGATCTGCTCGGAGCGTTCTCGTATCAGCTCGGCGGCCGCGGCGAGGATCTTGCCCCGCTCGGCGGAGGGCGTGCCCGACCACGAGGGCAGGGCCGCGCGGGCGGCGGACACGGCGGCCTCGACGTCGGAGGGCGAACCCGCGGGCACCCTGTCGATGGCCTCCTCGGTCGCGGGGTTGACGACGTCGATGCTCTCGCCCGACGCCGACGCCCGCCAGGCTCCGTTCAGATAAAGGTGACGCATAGCTCTCATCCTTGCGTGTGAACTGTCATAAGGCGAGAGCCCGGCAGGTCACGGGATGCCGACTCGGCCGCGTCAAGATCGAAATTCAGCCGGATGTGGCTTTCCCTCGTATCGAGCACGCGGCCGCCCTCCGCGAGGAGGGTACGGCGAAGGATCCCCATAAGTAATAAATTACCGAGATCCTTAAGAACTCGTAATATCCATATAAAAGTGGATGGCTACCCTCCAGTGTCCCCGTCCTACCCGGTTGGACGGGCGAGGAGGACGGGGCGCGCGGGTCAGTCGAAGATCGGCCCCCGGGTGCGGGAGCGCTTGATCTCGAAGAAGCCGTCGGTGCCGGCCACCAGGCGGACGCCGTCCCAGAGCCTGCCCGCCTCTTCGCCCTTGGGCGCCGGCGAGACGACCGGGCCGAAGAACGCCACATCCTCGACCGCGATCACCGGGGTGCCGACCTCCTGGCCGACCCGGTCGATGCCGTCGTTGTGCGAGGCGCGCAGGGCCTCGTCGAACTCCTCGGAGTCCATCGCGTCGGCGAACCCACGGTCGAGCCCGGCCGCCTCCAGCGCCTCCTCGATGGTCTCGCGGAGCGTGTCGAGCTGCTTGAGCCGGCCCTGGTTGTGGAAGCGGGTGCCGAGCTCGGTGTAGAGCCGGCCGACGGTCGCGGAGTCGTACTTCTGCTGCACCGCGGCGACCACACGGACCGGGCCGATGGCCTTGCCGATCATCTCGCGGTAGCTCTCGGGCACGTCCTTGCCCTCGTTGAGCACGTTGAGGCTCATGATGTGCCAGCGCGGCTCGATCGGCCGCACCTTCTCCACTTCCAGCAGCCAGCGGGAGGTCATCCACGCCCACGGGCAGAAGGGGTCGAACCAGAGGTCGACCGGGGTGCGCTCAGTCATCTCTCAGCTTTCTGATCGTGAAGGTTCTTCACGTAGCGACAACCCATGTCGCCAAGTCCCCTATTCCAGGTAGCGATTACTGCGTTGACGGGCCGCTTTATCCTCAGATGAAGCGATCTGCTCGCTCCGAGGCCTTCAGGGCGGCGATCTTCTGTCTCACGTGGCAAGATTCAGGAACCCCTTCGCAACGGAGCGGGGGAAGTTGTGACGAGGGAGCGGTAGTGGCAGGCAATCTGACCCGTGACGAGGCCCGTGCGCGCGCGCGTCTGCTCAGTGTGCAGTCATACGCGGTGGAGCTCGACCTGACCGAGGGTGAGGAGCGTTTCGAAAGCGTCACCACGGTCCGGTTCACCAGTGCTCAGCCGGGTGCGGACACGTTCATCGACCTGGCCGACGCCAAGGTGCGCAAGGCCGTGCTGAACGGCACCGAGCTGGACGTGAGCGCCTACGACCAGGAGACGGGACGGCTACCGCTGCCGGGACTGGCCGAGACCAACGAGCTGCGCGTCGACGCCGACTGCTCCTACACCCGCACCGGCGAGGGCCTGCACCGCTTCGTCGACCCGGTCGACAAGAGCGTCTACCTGCACAGCCAGTTCGAGACGGCCGACGCCCACCGGATGTACGCCTGTTTCGACCAGCCCGATTTGAAGGCGACCTTCGAGCTGACCGTGCTCGCGCCCTCCTACTGGGAGGTCATCTCCAACTCGGCGCCCGACGCCGCCGAGGACCTGGTGGAGCACCACGGCCGTCACGGCGCTCTCCAGGCCGCCAAACGGTGGCATTTCCCCGCCACCCCGGTGATGTCCACCTACATCACCGCCCTGTGCGCCGGGCCGTACCACAAGGTGACCTCCGAGCACGACGGCATCCCGCTGGGCCTTTACTGCCGCGCCTCGCTCGCCGAGCACCTCGACGCCGACAACCTCTTCGAGATCACCCGGCAGGGCTTCGACTTCTTCCACAAGGTCTTCGGCGTCCGCTACCCGTTCGGGAAGTACGACCAGCTCTTCGTACCCGAGTTCAACGCGGGCGCGATGGAGAACGCCGGCTGCGTGACCTTCCTGGAGGACTACGTCTTCCGCTCCCGCGTCACCGACGCGATCATCGAGCGCCGCGCCGAGACGATCCTGCACGAGATGGCGCACATGTGGTTCGGCGACCTGGTCACCATGCGCTGGTGGGACGACCTGTGGCTGAACGAGTCGTTCGCCACCTACGCGTCGGTGCTCTGCCAGGCCGAGGCCACCCGCTGGGGCCAGGGCGCGTGGACGACCTTCGCCAACGTGGAGAAGTCCTGGGCCTACCGCCAGGACCAGCTGCCCTCGACCCACCCGATCGCCGCCGACATCGTCGACATGCACGCGGTCGAGGTCAACTTCGACGGCATCACCTACGCCAAGGGCGCCTCGGTGCTCAAGCAGCTCGTCGCCTACGTGGGACTGGACAACTTCCTGGCCGGTGTCCGCGACTACTTCAACGAGCACGCCTGGGGCAACACCACGCTCGCGGACCTGCTGGCCGCACTGGAGCGCACCTCGGGCCGTGACCTGTCGTCGTGGTCCAAGGAGTGGCTGGAGACCTCCTGGGTCAACACGCTGCGCCCGTCGTTCACCACCGACGCAGAAGGCCGTTTCCTCGAGTTCGAGGTGCTGCAGGAGGCCCCGGCCGACTATCCGACGCTGCGTTCGCACCGCGTCGCCATCGGCCTGTACTCCCTGCAGGGGGAAGCGCTGGTCCGCACCAGGCGGGTCGAGCTCGACGTGGTCGGCGCCCGTACGGCGGTGACCGAGCTGGTCGGCGAGGTCCAGCCCGACCTGATTCTGATCAACGACGACGACCTCACCTATGCCAAGATCCGGCTCGACGAGCGCTCGCTGCGGACGCTGGTGGACGGCGGCATCGCCCGTTTCACCGAGTCGCTGCCGCGCGCCCTGTGCTGGTCGGCCGCCTGGGACATGACCCGTGACGCAGAGATGTCCACCCGTGACTACGTCGCGCTCGCCATCTCCGGCATCGCGTCGGTCAAGGACATCACCGTCGCGCAGACGGTGCTCCGCCAGGCCCGCCTGGCCGTCCAGCAGTATGCCGACCCGGCCTGGCGCGCCCAGGGGCTGACCCTGCTGACCTCCTCCCTGCGCTCCCTGGTCGCCGGGGCCGAGCCCGGCTCCGACCACCAGCTCGCCTATGTCAACGCCCTGTCCGCCGCGGCGACCTCCCCCGAGGACCTGGCGTTCCTGGCGGGCCTGCTGGACGGCTCGACCGTGCTCGACGGCCTGACCGTGGACACCGACCTGCGCTGGACCCTCATCCAGGCCCTGGTCTCCGGCGGCGTGCTCGGTGAGGGCGACATCGCCGAGGAGCTCCTGCGCGACGCCACGGCCACCGGTGAGCGCTCCGCCGCGCTGTCGCGCGCGGCGATCCCGACGGCCGAGGGCAAGGCGAAGGCCTGGGCCGCGATGACCGAGGGCAAGCTGAGCGGCGCCCTGCTCCGATCGACCATCGTCGGGTTCATGGACCCGCGCCACCCGGATCTGCTGGAGCCGTACGCCACGAAGTACTTCGAGGAGATCGGCCGGATCTGGAAGACCTGGACCTTCGACAGCGCCCAGAACTTCGCCACCGGCTGCTACCCGGCCCTGTCCATCTCCCCGGAGACCGTCGCCAGGACCCAGGACTTCATCTCCGCCCAGGAGCCCCCGCACGCCCTCAGGCGCCTCCTGCTGGAGGGCGCCGACGGCATCGGCCGCGCCCTGCGCGCGCAGGCCAAGGACACCTCCGCGGCCTGACCCCTCTCCACCCCGAGCGCCCCTCGCCGTCACGGCGGGGGGCGCTCGTGCGCTCCCGGCGACGTCGGACGGCCGGCCGTCGCCAGGTCGTGCCCCGGCGCCAGCGAGACGAGCGCGCCGACGTGCCGGGCGATCCCGCCCTCAACCTGGTCGGCGTCTACCGGAGTTCCGCGACCACGGTACGGCAGGCCGGAGGCGTTCCGGCGAGGTGGCGGCAGCACGCCGAGCGGGTCCGCGCTTGCCTGGACGCCTACCGGCCCTGACCGCGCCACCCGGGCCGGCGGCCGGGCCGCAGCGTCACGATCGATGCGGTGATCACCGCCACCTGATGATAAGAACATGCTTTACCTGGGAGAACACATCGAGTCCGTACTATGCGCTGATAACGCCATTTGTCGTTCTGACGCCATGAGAAGGTGATCAAGTGGAATCCGCACATGATCTACTCGTCTCCCTGGCGCGCAGATATGCCTTCGGCGACCTCGGGGCGCTCGCCTCGGGCATCGTCGGAGACGCCGACGAGATCGAGGCGGTGTGCGAGTTCGGGCAGCGACTGCTCTCGCTCGACGCCGAGGACTTCGCCGCCGAGGCGCGGGCCGTACCCAACGATCTGAGGCGCCGGGCACGGGCGTGCACCATGCCGCAGACCCCGCGGGAGCAGCCGCGCGGCGCGCTGGAGTCACTGCGACCCGCCTACGGGCTGCTGCTGGAGACGATCGCGGTCCGCTGGCACCGGCGCGAGCTGAGCTCCATGGTGGCCGCCGTCCACATCGCCAGCGAGTATCTGCCGCTGCTCGCCTTCGAGTCGGTGCTCGGCAACGCGGGCGATCCGGTGCGCTGGCCTCCCGGTCTCAGCGCCCCGGGCAGCAGGTTCGGCGTGATCGGCGACCGCGCGTGCGACCACACGAAGCCGGAGCAGTCGGCCGCCAGCAGGACCCTGCGGGTGGCCGGGGAGCCCGCCGAGGGCTGGCGAGCCTACCTGGACCGCCAGCACAGCCAGGTCTCGGGCGCGCTCGCCACCTGTGTGGCCACCTGCCGCAACCCCTGCACCGCGATGGACTGGGTGGAGCCCGGCCGCCGAGAGGACCTCTCCGCACGCGCCCGGGTGGCGCTGACCTTCGCCGACACCCCCCTGGTACGGCTGCGCCACGCGGCCCCGGTGGGCCACGGGTTCGGCGTGCCCTCCCCCGAGGAGGTCCTCGACGCCTGGCAGCGCAGCCAGACGATCCTGAGCAAGACCGAGGTGGGCGCCGAGGCGGCCATAGACGACGGCTTCCCCCTGCCGGGCCTGCCCCGCCTGTTCGCCGCCATCGCCGCCGCGCCCGTGCTCCCCTCGACACTGCTGGAGGACATCACCGTGCATCTGGTGAAGCTCCTGCGCTCCCGGGAAGCGGGTGACCCGCCTCCGAGACCCGCCCGGACGGCCGGGCAAGAGCGGTGAGGCGGAGGGCCGGGCGCCGTTTTGCATTGACCGGTGTAAAATCTGTAGCGTTCCCTCATGGCTAGACCGAGGACATTCGACGAGGAACGGGTCCTGGACACGGCGATGCGCGTCTTCTGGGCCAACGGCTACGAGGCCACCACGACCCGGGATCTGTGCGAGGCCGTCGGCCTGGACCGCAGCAGCGTCTACAACGCCTTCACCAGTAAGCACGAGCTGTTCAAACGTGCGCTGATCCGTTACATCGACACCATGACCACCGCCCAGCGGGAGATCCTGGAGGACCAGGGCCGGCCGGCCGTCGAGCGGATCCGCGCACTGTTCGCCAAGATCGTCAATGATGAGTCCGAGAATCGGCGGAACGGCCGCGGCTTCGGCTGCCTGACCGTCAACACCACGGTGGAGCTCGCCGGGCGCGACGCGGAGATCGCCCGGCTGCTGGATCGCGACACGACCAGGCGACTGGAATCCTTCCGGACCGCCATCGAGGCAGGGCAACGCGACGGCGACATCGCCTCCACGCGGGACCCGGACGCACTCGCCCGGTTCGCCAACGCCGTGATCGCCGGAATCCGGGTGGCCGCCCAGGGCGGCGCGGACCGCGCCGCCCTGGAATCCATCGCGGGAACGGCGTTGGACACCCTGACCCACTGACCCGCCGGCCGGCCCACCCACCCACCGCAGGCCACCTGCGACGCATCCGCACGCCCGAATTTTGCATCGATCGATGCAAAACAGTAGCCGCCGAACACAGGAGCACCCGTCATGCCCCGTGCTGTCTACATGCTGGCGGTTCAGCTGTCGCGTCCGCAGGTCCGCGGCCGGGCCATCGCGGTGGTCATGAACGGGTTGATGGCAGGCACCCTGCTGGGCCTGCCGCTGTCCACGCTGATCGGAGAACATCTGGGCTGGCGGGCCGCCTTCTGGGCCGTCAGCGCCCTCACCGTCCTCGCCGCGCTCGCCACGATGATCGGCGTGCCCCGGCTGGAGCGCGCCGAAGGCCACGGCGGCGGTTTCCGGCAGGAGGCCGCCGGCTTCGCCCTGCTCGCCCACCTCAGTGGCCCGTCGGTGGTGTTCATGCTGGGCATCGGCCTGGTCGGCGTCACCATGAACCCGGCGATGGTCACCCGCGTCCAGCGCACCGGCAACACCGGGCCACCGGTCAACACCGTCCACTCCTCCTTCATCACCCTGGGTGTCATCATCGGCTCCTCGGCCGGGGGGATGGCCATCGACGGCTTCGGCCTGCGGGCCCCGCTCTGGCTCGGCGCCGCCCTGGCCACGCTCGGGCTCCTCACGCTTCTCCCCGAGCTCGTCCGCCGATCCGCGCCGGTGCCGTCATCGGACGGGCCCCTCACGGACATGGGATCCGTCACGGACGGGAAGAAGCAGGCGGCCTAGGAGGACCCGCCGCAGACGCCGGACGGAGCGCAGTGCCCCGCTGCGGGCACCGGCTGGACGGCGGGGGCCATCGGCCTGCCGAAGAAGTCCCACGACGTGATGGCCTGACCGATGACCAGCGAGAGAGCGCAGCAGATGACGGAGGCCGCCAGCAGGATCCTCCCTCTCCGGATGTAACGCTTCTTGGCGTCGGCGAGAGCACTGAGGGCCCTGATCCGCAGCAGGAGCTGATCGGCCCGGACACGGGTGTCTCGTCTGGCCGTGCGCGCCCTCAGCTCCGCGAGGGCGCTACGGGCGAAGGCACCGGCCCGGGAGTCTTCAGGCTCGGTGTCATCGGCCCTCGGGCTCTCGGCGTGCGTGCGTGCGGCGTAGGAACGGCGGCGCTCCACCGTCCGTCCGGCAAGCCGCGCGCTGCGGGGGTAGAGGGCTCCGACCAGCATCAGGATTCCCGTCACGCAGAAGAAGACACCTGTCCACCAGAGCCACTCCACCTCGCCGGGTAACCTGTCCGGCCTCCAGCCGTTCCCCAGGAACACACCGGCGACGGCCGCCGCCAGCAGCACGGCGGCCTTCCGGTCGGCCATGCCGATGTCGACGCGCACGTCGGCGAGCACCCCCGTGATGTAGGAAAGGGTCTCGTCCCGATCCTCCCCCACCGCGCCTCCCCCGGAGATCCGACCCGCCAGCGTGTCACGTACGGTTTTCAGCACTACCCGATTATGCGAGAAACCGACCTCCTCCCGGCTCTGAAAAGACCGGGAACTCCCCCGCCACCGGCGTACCGCCCCGCGGGACGCGCAGCTTTCCGTGACGGGTCACCTGGAGCGGGAAGCCAGGTCCGCGAGCAGTCCCACGCCGGTGACGAGGCCGCCCGCCAGATCTCCCCCGCCGAGGGCGTGCGCCATCCTCATGGCGGTCAGATGGCACTCCACGTCCGGGAGCCTCCACCTTGCCTGGGGGCCTGTGACGATCTCCAGGGCCCTTCCCGCGGGATCGACGAAGACGAGCACGGCCCGTGCGGCCTCCTCACCCAGCGCGGCGTGCAGCCGTTCGGAGAAATGGCGGTGCGGGCCGACGGCCGGCCCGAGATAGGCGGCGAAGCGCAGGCCGCTGCGGTGCTCGGCGGCGCGGAGCGCCTCACGGACGTTTTCGGCCTGGGACGGGCTCAGGACCCGCATCGCCCTCACCATCCCGCCGACGCCCCGCCGACGTGCCGGCCCGGCTCGGAGAGCTCCGCCAGCGAGACCCAGTCCACCTGCGACGCCCGAGCCCGGAAGTCGTCCCCGTCCGCCGGCAGCGGAGCGCAGGTGCCCTCGCCCCGCTCGCTGTGGAACGGGCCGCCGAACCAGACCGCACAGGCCGAGGTGGTCCGGGCCGCGTTCCGGCGCACCTTGCCGGGAAGGGTCACCAGCAGAGTGATGATCAAGAACAGACTTGCGGAGACCCCGATGAGAAATCCGAGGACCTGGATCGCGTCCACACCATCAACGGTAGACCTGTGGTGAAAACTCGTCGAGGGCGCTCCCCGACAGCCGGTGGACATCCGCCGGCTCCGATCACGGGGAGGAGATCACGCCCCGCGCAGTAGGAGCAGATGGCCGGGTTCTCTAGAGAGGAAATGTGTAGATACCCGGATCAGAACGGCGCTATGCAAGTGACGGTGGTCACAAAAGTATGAGATACCTAATACTAGGCACCCCCGGGGACGTCAGCTACCGTGAGTGACGTGGATTCCGGTCAGGTACCAGAAGACGGTAACACTACGTCACCTATTTGGGTCAATGACCGACCGGCCGAGGACAGGCCGACGTCTCGACCCACCGCACCCGCGTCTGCTTACGCACCCGTTGAGCGCGCTTCCCTGCGCAGTCTGCTCGACCATCCCAAGTACCTCCACCTGCGGCGTCGCGTCCTGATCGCGGTCGGGGTGGGAGTGGTCGCGGGCATCCTGCTGTCGAGTTGGCGGCTGGGGGTCACCGCCGCCGTCCTGGCCGCGATCGTCGACACGGTGCTGCGTGCCCGCACCGCCTCGACCGTGCCGGCCTGGCGGCGCGCCTCGGTCGCGGAGCGACGGACGGAGGCCCAGCTCAAGAGGCTGGAGCGAGGTGGCTACCGCACCCTGCACGCCCGCGCGATCCCCAACAGCGAGGCCCAGATCGACCACCTGGTCGTGGGCCCCACCGGCGTGTACGCCGTGGACTCGGAGAAATGGGACAAGCGACTGCCTGTCCGGGTCCAGTCGCACCGCAAGCTGTTCCACGGGCCGTTCAACCAGAAGCCCCGTCTCGACGAGGCACGCTGGGAGGCGTCCCAGGCGGCCGAGCTGATCGGTGCGGCACTCGGCCACGAGGTGGCGATCGTCCCGTCCCTGGCGATCTACGGGCCGGCGATCCCCTGGAAGATCCTCAACGTCCGCGAGGTCGACGTCTTCGACGGCAGCCGTGTCCGTAAATGGATCACCAAGCGCGAACGGTCACTCACCGACGCCGAGATCCAGAGGATCTACGAGGCGGCCGAGCAGGTCCTGCCCGCCCGCTACCCCGAGTCCTGACGCCGGCGTCGTCTCCGTATCCGACGGGAGCCACCCGCGGGATGCCCCGGACATCTCGCGCCGATGGCTCCCGTCCCGCTTTCACACCCCGGACATCTCGTGTCGTGGACAGGGCGTCTCACGCACCGGGCGGTGGCCGTACCATTTGAGGACACGGTTTCAATGATGGGAGAAGCCTCATGCCCGCCCTCAGGTCGCGTACGGTCACCCACGGCAGAAACATGGCCGGAGCCAGAGCCCTGCTCCGGGCGACGGGCGTAGCCGGCGGCGACTTCGGCAAACCCATCATCGCGGTGGCCAACAGCTTCACCCAGTTCGTCCCCGGGCACGTCCATCTCCGCGAGGTCGGCGACGTGGTCGCCGGGGCGATCCGCGAGGCCGGCGCGATCCCGCGCGAGTTCAACACGATCGCGGTCGACGACGGCATCGCGATGGGCCACGGCGGCATGCTCTACTCGCTGCCCAGCCGCGAACTGATCGCCGACGCGGTCGAATACATGGTGAACGCGCACTGCGCCGACGCTCTCATCTGCGTCTCCAACTGCGACAAGATCACCCCGGGCATGTTGCTGGCCGCCTTGCGGCTCAACATCCCCACGGTCTTCGTCTCCGGCGGCCCGATGGAGGCCGGCAAGACGCCCAACGGCAAGCTCGACCTGGTCGACCCGATGATCGCCGCCGCCGACGACGGCGTCTCCGACGCCGAGCTGCTGGAGATGGAGGAGAACGCCTGCCCGACCTGCGGTTCGTGCAGCGGGATGTTCACCGCCAACTCGATGAACTGTCTCGCCGAGGCCATCGGCCTGGCGCTGCCGGGCAACGGCACGATCCTGGCCACGCACAAGGCGCGCAAGAAGCTGTTCCAGGACGCCGGGCGCCGGCTGGTGGAGATCACCCGCCGCTACTACGAGCAGGACGACGAGACGGTCCTGCCGCGGAGCATCGCCACCAAGGACGCCTTCGAGAACGCCATGGCCCTGGATGTGGCGATGGGCGGCTCGACCAACACGATCCTGCACATCCTCGCCGCGGCCCGCGAGGCCGAGGTGGACTTCGGGCTCAAGGAGATCAACGAGATCTCGCTGCGGGTGCCGTGCCTGTGCAAGGTCGCCCCGGCCACCGCGAAGTACCACGTGGAGGACGTCCACCGCGCCGGAGGCATCCCCGCCCTCCTCGGCGAACTCGACCGGGGCGGTCTGATCCACCGCGACGCCTTCACCGTCAACGGCGGCACGATGGGCGACTACCTCGCCGACTGGGACCCGCAGTCGGCCACCGCGCTGCCCGAGGCACTGGACCTGTGGCACGCCGCCCCCGGCAACGTCCGCACCGTCAAGCCCTACTCGCAGGAGGCCCGCTGGGAGTCGCTCGACCTCGACCGGTCCGAGGGCTGTGTGCGCGACGTCGAGCACGCCTACACCCGCGACGGCGGACTGGCCGTCCTCTATGGCAACATCGCCACGGAGGGCTGCATCGTCAAGACCGCCGGTGTCGACGAGTCGATCTGGAGGTTCTCCGGGCCCGCCGTGGTCTTCGAGTCCCAGGACGACGCGGTCGAGGGCATCCTGAACAACAAGGTCACGGCCGGTGACGTCGTGGTGATCCGCTACGAGGGGCCGAAGGGCGGGCCGGGCATGCAGGAGATGCTCTACCCGACCTCCTTCCTGAAGGGCAAGGGTCTGGGCAAGGCCTGCGCGCTGGTCACCGACGGGCGCTTCTCCGGCGGCACGAGCGGGCTGTCCATCGGCCACGCCTCCCCCGAGGCCGCAGAGGGCGGCACCATCGCGCTGGTCGAGAACGGCGACATCATCGAGATCGACATCCCGGGCCGTTCGATCGAGCTGAAGGTCTCCGAGGAGGAGCTGGCCACCCGCCGCGAGCGGCTCGTGGCCGACCTGGGCGGCTACCGGCCGCGTGACCGCCACCGCCCGGTGAGCGCCGCGCTGCAGGCCTATGCCGCACTGACCACCTCGGCCTCCACAGGCGCCTCCCGGGACCTGTCCCAGCTCTCCCGCTGACGGCGCGATCCTGTCGGGTACGTCATGCCGTACCCGACAGGATTTTCGAAAAATGTCAGTGCCGAGCCGTACCATCAGAGTATGGCTACCGTCACGAAGCCCCACGCCAGCCCGCTGACAACCGCCGAGATCGCCGCCCTCGCCCTGTCCCTAGCACACCTGGGTTCGGGCCCGCAGGCCACCGCCGCCCGCAGCGGCCTGCGCCACGCGTTCGAGCACCTGGAGCTCGACGACGTCGTCGCCTCCACCCTGTCAACCCTCACCGACCCGATGCCGGGCCCGGTCGCCGACCGAGCCCGGACCATCGCCGGCGCGATCACCTCACGTCTCGTGATCCGCCTGCACTACCGTGACGTGTCCGGCCGGATCACCGTCCGCGACGTCGACCCGGTGACGTGCATGGTCCATCGCGACTACTGGTATCTCGTGGGGATGTGCCGCATGCGCGGCGCCATCCGGGCCTTCCGGTTCGACCGGATCGTCGCCACCGAACCCACCTTCCTGCCCGCCCAGCCGCATCTGGCCGACCACTTCCTGCCCTTCCAGGGCAAGCGCGCCGTCCAGAGCAGGCAGGCGGCCTAACCGCAGCAGCCTCCGCCACAACATCCGCCGCCACCGGCCGGTCGGGGAGCCGGGGCGCCGGACCCGCCGGTGACGGCGACCGTGGACAGCAGCTTGACGGTGTCGTCATGGCCCTGCGGGCAGAGCGCCGGGTCGCCGGATCTGGCCATCGGGCGGGAGAGCTCGAAGGTGGACCCGCAGGCGCGGCAGCGGAAGTCATAGCGAGGCATGGCACACAGGTTACCCAGGTCACCGGAGGTCCGCAGAGAGCCTCGGCATTCAGGACCCTGTCGGCCGCTCCGTCTGGCCGTCACCGCTCGGATCGGCCGGCAGGGTCTCTCCGGCGGGAAAGACGTCGATCAGGTGAAGCTGATCGCGGCGTAGTCGGCCACCGGCCGGTAGCCGATCGCCTGGTAGATCGAGTTGGAGATGGGGTTGGACAGGTCGGTGAAGAGCAGGACCTCCGTGACACCTCCTGCCAGCGCCTTGGCGGTCACGGCGTGGGCGACCGCCGCGCCGTAGCCCTTCCTGCGGAACTCCGGAGGCGTGTAGACCGGGCCGACCCGGGACATGCCCGCGATGGGCGAGGAGACCCCGGCGAACGCGACAGGTCGCCCGTCCACCTCCCACAGGAGGAGCTCCTCACGGCTGATCCTGCTGGCCACCAGTGCCCTCAGCTCGGCGGGCACGACCCCGCCGGCCTCGGACTGGAAGTCGTTGGACCATCTGACCACCTGGTCGAGGTCGTCCGTGACGGCCGTCCGCGCGGCTCCTTCGGGAAAGGGCCGGGGCGGGACGAGCGCGTCGAGCCGGTAGAGGCGCTCGGAGCGGCGCTCCGCCTCGGGCCGCCACCAGGCGCCCGCGAACGCCTCTACCTGCGCGAGTGGCCCGGAGACACCGGGGACCACCCGTTCGGACTCGATCAGCCGGGTGGCGAGTTCGCGGACGGTCTCTGTGGGGATGTCGGCGAGCAGCAGGGGGTGGGGCGGGGTCTGACTCGCCGCGGCGACGGTCTCACCGTCCCGCTCCAGCCAGGCCAGCAGCACGTCGTCACCCCACAGACCGGCCCGGATACCGCGCAGGAGCGTGAGCGGCACGGTGTTGCGGACCGGATCTTTCAGCAACCACGGCTCCGCCGCCCCGGCATACACCTCGACATTGGAGGTGAACATCCATCCCATATGTCGATTGTGCCGAACGGGACGGGCCGGGGCGAACGGTTGTCACACTGTGGTCAGGCCGCGCTCTCCGCCAGGTAGGGCGCCCAGAGGGGATCACCGACGCCGTGCGCGCCGATGAGCCGCCAGTGGACGCCGCGTGGCACCACCGGGACGACGCTCAGCGTCCATCCCAGTTCCTCCAGCATCCGGTCCGCCTTGCGGTGGTTGCACGACGTGCACGAGGCCACGCAGTTCTCCCAGGTGTGGGGGCCGCCTCGCGAGCGCGGGATCACATGGTCGATGGTCTCGGCCCGCTGGCCGCAGTAGGCGCACCGGTAGTCGTCCCGGCGCATCAACGCGTTCCGGGTCAGCGGGATCCGCGACCGATAGGGGATACGGACATATCGACGAAGCCTGATCACCGACGGCACGTCGAGCGTGCGGCTCGCCGAGCGGAACACGGCGCCCCGCCCGTCGCGATGCACGACATCCGCCTTCTCCCTGAGCACGAGGACGACCGCACGGTGCAGGGAGAGGGTGGCCAGGGGTTCATAGGTGGCGTTCAACAGCAGGACCTGGCGCATCAGCGGGCCCTTCCCGCTGCACTACGCGTCAGTTGAGGGGGCACGCCGTTGCGTGCCCCGGTTGGCGGCCCCTCCTGGGGCCCGGATGCTTCCGTCACGAGGACCTCCGCCGGACGGCCCAGCGGATGGTCACCACGGCGCCGTCCTCAACCAATATTGGCTTCTGCATCGTCGTTCCCGCCACTCATAAATGAGCCACCCATACATGACTGAAGGGACGCCTGGTACGTTTTATGCCCGCATTACTGGTTTTTAACTCCTCCTGTGGCAGATCAGATACACCCCTGCGCGGGTGGGCCCGCGCTGTCGTCCGGAGGTCGTAGGGTTCCTCCCATGACGCGACAGCCTTACCCTCCTGCCAGCCGTGACGGACTTGTCGAGGACCTGCACGGCACCCCGGTCCCCGACCCCTACCGGTGGCTGGAGGATCCCGGCGACCCGGCGACCAAGTCGTGGCTGGCGGAGGAGGAGCAGCTGTTCACGGCCGAGATGGGAGCCCTTCCGGGACGGGAGGGGTTCAAGGCGCGGATCGCCGAGCTCCTGCGGTCCGGTTCTGTCGGCGCACCGGTGTGGCGCGGCGAGCGGCGGTTCTTCATGCGCCGCACCCCGGAGCAGGAGCACGCGGTGCTCTACACCGTCGACCCCGACGGCACCGAGCAGGCGCTGCTGGACCCCATGGCGCTCGACCCGACCGGTCTCACCACCCTCGACTCCTGGCAGCCCGACAAGGAGGGCCGCCTGCTCGCCTACCAGGTCTCGGTGGGCGGCGACGAGGAGTCGAGCCTCTACCTGATGGACGTCGCGCTCGGCCACCGGATCGAGGGGCCGATCGACCGCTGCCGCTACTCCCCCGTGGCCTGGCTGCCCGGCGGGGAGGCCTTCTACTACGTGCGCAGGCTGCCCTCCACCGAGGTGCCCGAGGGGGAGGAGCAGTTCCACCGCCGGGTCTACCTGCACAGGGTCGGCACCTCCACCGAGGACGACGTCCTGATCTTCGGCGAGCACATGGAGAAGACCAACTACTACGGCGTCGCGGTCTCCCGCGACGGCCGCTGGCTGCAGATCTCCGCCTCCCGAGGCACGGCTCCGCGCAACGACCTGTGGGTGGCCGACCTGTCGGCCTCCTCCCTCTCCTCACCGGAGCTCGTCGTCGTCCAGGAGGACGTCGACGCCCAGAGCGCCCTGCACTTCGGCCGTGACGGCAGGCTCTACGTGTTCACCGACCGCGACGCCCCACGCGGGCGGATCTGCGTGACCGACCCCGCCACCCCCCAGTTCGAGCACTGGCGCGACCTGATCCCGCAGGACCCGGAGGCCGTGCTGTCGGACTTCGCGATCCTCGACGACCTGGACCGGCCGGTCATGCTGGTCGGCTGGACCCGCCACGCGATCAGCGAGATCTCCATCCACGACCTGGGCACCGGCGAACGTGTCGGAGAGGTGCCGACGCCCGGCCTGGGCACCATCGGCGGCATCAGCGAGCGCCCCGAGGGGGGTCACGAGGCCTGGTTCGGCTACACCGACAACACCACCCCGCCCAGCATCCAGCGCTACGACGCCCGCACCGGTGAGACCACCCTGTGGGCCGCCTCCCCCGGGGCGGTCGAGGTGCCCGCGGTCGACACCGCGCAGGTGGTCTACCGCTCGGCCGACGGCAGCGAGGTCCACATGCTGGTGATCTCCAAGCCCGGAACCGAGGGGCCGCGGCCGACCATCCTGTACGGCTACGGCGGCTTCGGCATCTCGATGACCCCCGGCTACTCGGCGTCGATCCTGACCTGGGTGGAGTCGGGCGGCGCCTACGCCATCGCCCAGCTGCGAGGCGGCGGTGAGCAGGGCGAGGAGTGGCACCGGGCCGGAATGCTCGCCAACAAGCAGAACGTCTACGACGACCTGCACGCGGCGGCCGAGCACCTGATCGCCACCGGCGTCACCACGCCCTCCCAGCTGGCCATCTCCGGCGGCTCCAACGGCGGCCTGCTGGTCGGCGCGGCCCTGACCCAGCGCCCCGAGCTGTACGCGGCCGTCGCCTGCTCGGCCCCGCTGCTGGACATGGTCCGCTACGAGCTGTTCGGCCTCGGCGCCACCTGGAACGTCGAGTACGGCTCCGCCGAGAAGCCCGACGAGTTCGCGTGGCTGTACGCCTACTCGCCCTACCACCGGGTCCGCGAGGGCGTCTCCTATCCGGCGACGCTCTTCACCGTCTTCCAGTCCGACACGCGGGTCCACCCGCTGCACGCCTGGAAGATGTGCGCGGCCCTCCAGCACGCCCAGGCCGGAGACAGGCCGATCCTGCTGCGCAACGAGACCGAGGTGGGTCACGGCGCCCGTGCGGTCAGCAAGACCGTCGAGCTCGCCGCCGACCAGCTCACCTTCCTCGCCCACCACACGGGCCTGGCCTCATAGCCGGAGTCGGATGTGCTCCCGGGACCTCCGACACCGGCCCCGGGAGCCGGGCCGACCCGGTGCGAGGGCAGGAGTCGCGCGAGAAGAACCGGATGTCGGGGCCGGTGGTTATGGTCAAGCCATGGAGGACGCCCCCGTGGCCGATGGCCTCACCTTTCTGGCGGGAGAGCCGAACGCTCTGCTTCGGAACCTACCGTCCGTGACCGTCGGCGGCCTTCCACAGCCGTCCGGCACGCCTCAGCGGGGGAAGACGATGGTCTTGTGACCGTCCAGCAGGACGCGCTGCTCGGTGTGCCACCGTACGGCGCGGGCCAGCGCCTGGCACTCGACGTCACGGCCGATGGCGGCCAGGTCCTCGGCCGAGTGGGTGTGGTTGACCCGGGCGACCTCCTGCTCGATGATCGGGCCCTCGTCGAGGTCGGCGGTCACGTAGTGGGCGGTCGCCCCGATCAGCTTCACCCCGCGGGAGTGAGCCTGGTGGTACGGCTTGGCCCCCTTGAACGACGGCAGGAACGAGTGGTGGATATTGATCACGTTCCCGGCGAGCTTGACGCAGAGGTCCTCCGACAGCACCTGCATGTAGCGGGCGAGCACCACCAGGTCGGCCTGGTAGTGCTCGACCAGGGAGAGGATCTCCGCCTCCTGCCGCGACTTGGTCTCGGCGGTGACCGGCAGGTGGTGATAGTCGATGCCGTACGACTGGGTCAGCGGGCGCATGTCGGGGTGGTTGGAGGCCACCGCGACGATCTCGACGTCGAGCAGGCCGGAGCGCATCCGGTAGAGCAGATCGTTGAGGCAGTGCCCGAACTTGCTGACCAGCACCAGCACACGCGGCTTGACGGCCATGTCCCGCAGCTTGACGTCCATGCCGAAGTCGGGGGCGAGCGCGGCGAAGGCCGTATGGAGATCTCCGTCCGAGAGCGTGGAGGAGAACTGCACCCGCATGAAGAACCGCTCGGCGGCGGGGTCCCCGAACTGCTGGCTCTCGATGATGTTGCAGCCCCGCGCGGCCAGGAGGCCGGAGACGGCGGCCACCACACCGGGCCGGTCCGAACAGGACAGTGTCAGCACATACTGGGTGGCGGAGCTCATGCGGCCCCCTCGTCCAACGGCCTGGAGGCCGCGCCCGGCCTTCTGACTCGCTCACTCATCGACTACCTCCAGCATGGAGATCTCCGCCTGCGCAGAGGGGTCGTTGACGCCTTCGCCCTCGGCGCGGTCGGATCGTACGGTACTTTCAGGCTGACCTGGGCAGAGTACAGCGCACCGCTCACCTCTGCCCGCACCTTGCCGCGCTGGAGCAGCGGTGGATCCCGTGAGGTCGCGTGACAGGTCGGGAGAGCGCGGACCGGCCGGGACGGCATGCTCGTGGTTGCGCGCCCTGCCCGGCGGTCAGGGCACACGGGGCACACCGGTCCGGAATCCGGGGACTCGCCGTCCATCATCCGCCCGATCTGTGGGTAGGCATCTCCGTATCCGGTGCACGGGGAGGTGCCTCCCTCGCATCGCGAGCGAGGCAGCCGTCGTCCGCCTGTGCTGCCACGGCCGGACCACCCGGTCCTTCGCCCGCTGCCCGGTGGGAGGTGGAAGCGTGAGCGTGGTCGCCCTGTCGTCGCTCGCCGGACTCTTCGCGGTCGTCACCGGAGTCAACGACGGCGGTGCGCTGCTGGCGACCAGCCTGAAGGTCTCCAGCATCCCGCCGCTGTCCGGTGTGCTCGTGATGATGGTCATGGTCGCGCTGGTCCCCCTGCTGACCCACCGGGTCGCCACGACCTTCACCACCCGGCTGGCGGGCGCGGACGGGCCCTCCGGGCAGGCCACGCTGGCCGTCGCCATGCTCTCCGCACTGACCGTCGTCGCGGTCCTCAACAACCGGGGGCTGCCCACCAGCCTGACCCTCGCCATCATGGGCGCCCTCACCGGCGCGGGCCTGGGCTGGGGTCTGCCCGTCTCCGGCGGCGCGGTGCTGTTCGTGCTCGTGGTCGCGCTGGCGGCGCCGATCGTGGGAGCGTTGCTGGCGATCGTGGTGCGCCGGTGGCTCATCCGGTGGGCGCACGGCCGCAAGCTGCGGCAGTGGCACCGGGCCGGGTTCACCCTGCAGTGCCTGGCCTACGCGGCCAACGACGGCCAGAAGATGCCGGCCGTCTTCATGCTCGCCCTCGGCCTCTACGCCCCTCCGCTCTCCATCTGCCTGATCGTGGCGGCGCTGTTCGGGATCGGGGCCCTGTACGGCCTGCCACGTGCCGGCCGCATGCTCAGCCGGACGATCATCGCCTCGCGTCCGCTGGACGGGGTGACCGCCGAACTGGCCAGCGGAGCCGCCGTGATCGGCTGCGCCGCGATCGGCGCGCCGGTGAGCATGACCCAGACGATCGCCGGAGCCCTCATCGGAGCCGGAATGGCCAAAGGCGCGGGCCGGGTGCGCTGGCATTCCGCCACGAGGATCGCCCTGGCCTGGGCGCTGACGCTGCCGGCGAGCGGGCTGCTCGCCGCGGCGGCGGCACTCATCATTCGAGGGGTGATCGTGTGAAACGACTGCGGCGTGTGCGGGATCTACTGGCAGGTCGTATGGACAGTGCGCTCACCGAAGCACTGATCGGGCAGTTGGAGGCCACGAAGGAGGGCGCCTGGCTGGCCATGGCCATGATCGGTGGTGACACCGCCCGTACCGACGCCCACGAGCAGATGCGGACCATCGAGCATCGCGGCGACACCGAACGGGCACGGCTGGTCGAGGAGCTGTCCGGATCCCTGGTGACGCCGATCGACCGTGAGGACCTGTTCCGGCTCTCCCGCTCGATCGACGACGTGCTCGACTCCCTCCGCGACTTCGTCCGGGAGTCACACCTCTACCGCGTCCGCGACCAGCAGCGTTTCGCCCCCATGCTCGATCAGGTGATCGTCGGTATCGACGCTCTGGAGATCGCGGTCCGCGACCTGGCGTCTCGCTCTTCCGTGATCACCCATAACGCGCTGGAGGCGAAGAAGGCCAGCGGCACCCTCCGGCGCATGTACCAGTACGAGATAGCCCGGATCTTCTCCGGCACGATCAGCGCGGAGACCATGAAGGAGCGGGAGCTGGTCCGTCGTCTGGAGATCGTCGGCATCGCGATCGGCGAGGCGGCCGACGCCATCACCGACGGTGCGATGAAACGCTAACCTCGGCGCTCGCGACCCCCGCGTTCCGGATCGACGGGCGGACCGGGGACGCGGGCCGCCCGGAACCGTCCGGTACGGCCCGCACCCGGCAGGTCAGGTGACGCGGAGGTCGTCGATGGCCCAGTACCAGTCGTTGTCGGCGTTGGAGTAGCGGAAGCGGACGGTCATCCGGGTGGCACCCGCCGGGACGGCGACGGGGATGGACTCGACCTTGGAGATGGCGTCGGCGGTGTAGGCCTTCACCACCTTGGTGCGGCCGCGGTCGAAGGAGACCAGGACCTGGGCTCTCTGTCCGCCGTTCTGCCGGTAGTGGGTGACGTAGCCGATCCTCACCGCGTGACGGCCGGCCACGGGGTACGGCGCGCTGGCGAGGGTGGAGTTGAAGGTGCCGGTGCCGTGGGGACGGTCGTCCCACTCGTCGGAGTCGGCCACCGCGAACACCCCGCGACCGCGGACGAACAGCTCCCGCCACTGGTCCCGCTGGGCGCGCGACCAGAACTCGTCCGTCGTGAACGACCAGCCGCGCCACTCCTCGACGCCCCCCGAGGGCAGCCCCCGGTTGTCCACCGACCAGCCGGGAGGCGCGGTGTGGGTGAACCCCCTGACCTCGGCCGGGATGCCGGTCTCGCGGACCCGCCTGCCGAGGGGGAGGCGGTCGAAGGGGTCGGCGGAGCGGAGCACGATGGACCTGCCGTCCAGACCCGCCGGACGCGGAAGGCCCAGCTGGCCGAAGACGGTGGCGGCCACGTCGACCAGACGGGTGCCCACGGGGGTGGCTCCGGCGGCGATGCCGGGGCCGGCCGCCAGGACGAAGGTGCGGCGCTCCTCGATGGTGGAGCCTCCGTGACCGCCGGCATCGGTGTGGCCGTGGTCGGTGGTGACGATCACGGTCCACCGCTCGCCGGGGTAGGCGGGGCGGCTCTGGACCGCGGCGAGGAGCCGGCCGACGTAGGTGTCGACGGTGGCGATCGCGTTCAGATAGGCCTGGCTGGCGGCACCGCTGTCGTGTCCGGTGATGTCGACGTTGCCCAGGGAGACGAAGGCGACGTCCGGGTCGCGGTCACGGAGCACCTTCTCGGAGACCGCGATGACCCGTCCGTCCTCGACGGGGTATCCGTCGGAGTCCCCGTCGAGGACGATCCGCGCGTCGATGCCGGGGCCGAAGGCGCCCTGGTCGCCGAGGGGCCGCCAGTCCATGGCGGCGTAGGTGGAGTAGGCCGGGTTGACCTTTTCCAGCCTGGTGAGGAAGTCGGGGTAGAGGTCGTAGCGCTTGCCCGCGAAGGTGTTGTTCCTGACCTTGTGCTTGTCCGGCCAGGTGCCGGTGGCGATCGTGGACCAGCCGGGGCCGCTGGAGGTGGCGGCCATCGGCTGCGTGTAGAGCAGGCTGGTGCCGAAGGTGCCGTGGGCGATCAGTGCGTCGAGGTTCGGCGCGTCGGCCGCGGCGATGCGGTCATGGCGCAGGCCGTCCAGCCCGATCACCAGGACCTTGTCGGCGCTGATGCCGTCCGGGACGTCCGGAACCGGGACGGGGCCTGCCTGGGCCTCCGTGGTGTTCACGGCCTTCTCGGAGATGAACGCCGGGGCGGGACCGCCGGGTGTGGAAGTGCCGGGCCCGGCCAGGGCGGCCGTCGCCGGGATCAGGATCGTGGCCGCGACCGCCGTCGCCACCCCCGCGTTGCGTAGGCGCATGAACGTCCTTCCTCGCTGGCCGGAGCGCTCCGGCGCTGCGCGAGGACCTCCGACACGGTTGACCGCGTAAAGGTTGCCAGGATGGGGACGTCTCCGCAGGTCATCTGGCTTTTCAGTAGCTGTTGTGGGGGGCATTGAACCGATAGATGGTGATAGCGTCCGAGGCCTATGAGCGACTCTCAAACGAGCGCGAGCGGCCCCCGGACGAGTGACCGGGCGGCGGCACGGGTGGTCTGCGTGGACGGCGGGGGCCGGGTGTTGCTGATGCACTGGCGCGACCCGGTCAGCGGCGTGACCCTGTGGGAACCGCCCGGCGGCGGGATCGACCCGGGCGAGACGCCCTTCGAGGCCGCACGGCGGGAGTTGGCCGAGGAGACCGGCCTGCCGGGCGGGGCGGTGCTGAACCGGTGGGTGCCCGTGCGCCGGAAGTTCGACTGGCTCGGCACCCACTATGTGAAGACCGAACGGTTCTATCTGGCCAGGTTCGACGGCACCCCCGAGGTGCTCCCCATCGCGTTCACCGCCGAGGAGAACGACACCTGGCTGGGCTCCGGCTGGCTCTCCCCCGCGGAGATGGCAGAACTCCCCGACCGGCTGGAACCACCGGACCTGGTGGAGGTCGTCTCCCGGGTCACCCTGCTGGGGTGACCACACCCGTCGCTCCGCCGGGGGCCGGAGCCTCGTAGCCGGCGCGGTTGACGGCTACGAGGACGGTGTCGAGCCGGGCCGACCGGGGCTCAATGCTGTGCGGCGGCCTCCGGCGGGCCGGAGGCCGCCGCAGCCGCCAGGGATGGGGCGAGCCTTTTCATCCCTTGTGGATGACGCTGGAGGCCCCCCTCAGTCTGGTGGTGCCAGATTTGTGGAAAATGATCTTCTTCATCGCACCCCCACGGGAAAACGGCTGCAGGTACGAAGAATAAATACTCGAATATTTCACTAAATCACAATGTTTAATGATGAACTATTGATAAATTCACTCAAACTGAACATTATGGGACATCGCTGTGACGAGGTCCTTTTCTCCATAAAGCACAACACACCCACCGCGCTCTTCCCTGCTGATCTCACGCCAGCCGTACTTGCGGTAGAGCTCGATCGCGGCGGGCTGGTTCAGCGTGGTGTCTCCGCAGAGCCGTACGTAACCAAGCTCGATCGCCCGTGCCTCCAGCGCCCCGATCATCTGAGCGCCCAACCCGTGCCGCTGGAACTCCGGATGGACCCGCATACGGCACATCTCGGCGACCTGGTCGTCGACCCGGCGGAGCCCGCCCATCGCGATGACCCGCCCACCGGGAACCTCTCCGACGAGGAAGTCTCCCCGATCGGCGATGTAGATCTCGTTGATCCGAGGGAAGTCGTCCTCGTAATAGACGCCGTCCCCCGGCGCGAGGCCGACCTGGGCGAGACAGATCTGGTGCAGCGCCCAGACGGACTCCAGGTCGGACCAGCGATAGCGCCGTATCCTCATATATCGACCTCGGCCGGATCCACCACCGGTGTGGCGCGCAGCGCCTCCAGGTAGACCTTGAGCTCGGGGTGGTTGGGGTCCTTGGCCTCCACAGCCTTGGCCACCTCGTGGGCGCGCTGCATGAGGATGTCGGGCCGGCAGCCGTCACCCAGACCGGCGAGCGTGAGCTTGGCTATGGACAGCGCCTCGTCGAGGTCACCCTCCAGGAGCTTGCACGTCGCCCGGTCGAAGTTGATGAAGGTCGGGTCGAGCCAGTCCGCCGGGCCGTACTTGGTGAGGGCCTGCTCCAGGATGAGGTCGGCCTCCATCGCCTGCCCCAGCTTCACCAGCGCGTCCCCCTGGTGGAAGTAGAGCTGGCGCTCGGTGTAGCCGAAGGTCGAGTCGTCCTGCTCGGCCGCGGTCATCTGGGAGAACGCCGCCCGGGCCCGGGACAGCGCCCGCTTGGCCTGGTCGACCACCTCCTTCTTACCCGAATTCGACATCATCGCCAGCGCGCGGGCCTCGACGACCGGCGCCATGGCCTGGGCCGCGCAGGGCGTCTGACCGGCCAGGTCACGACTCTTCCTGGCGAGGTTGAGCGCCTCGCGCGGGTCTCCGTAGTAGAGCGGGACGAGGGCCTCCCTCGCGATGACCCAGGCCCGTAGCGCCCGGTCCCCGGTGTCGTCGGCGGCCGTCCGGCCTGTCCTGAAGAAGGACCGGGCCATCCTGTGATCGCCGAGATTCACCATGATCATGCCGCTGAGCCCGGAGAGCTGAGCCGCCATACGGCACAACCGCTCCTGCAGGTCCACCGGCTGGCGTCGCTCCATGGCCTTGCGCACGGCGCTGAACTCCAGCAACACGTCGCAGAGCAGCCGCAGGGGCGGGGTGTTCATGTACTGCCGGCCGAAGCCGATGGTGGCTTCCTCCCACTGGTCGAGCATCGCGGGCGAAACGGTGGCCGACACCAGGGTCTCGTCCATCCTTCTGCGGATGTTCTCCACAGATCCGAGCACCTGCCCGTCCAGCGCGATGCCGGTACCGGCCAGGAACTGTAAAAGCGTCCTCCGTAGCACGTTCTCGTCCTCCTCGCCCCTGTCCGCAGAGGAGTCGCCACCGATCGGCCGGATCGACAGCCCACGCGGATCAGGAGAAGTGTCAGGTCTTCCATCCTGGAGATCGCCTCGGACGACACCGGGCATCTTGTGACCGTGGCCGCAGATGCAGGGGCCGTCATAGCCGAGGGAGACGGGCTCGACCCGGTAGGCCGTACACAGGTAGTGGAGGTATTCGGGCCCCGGCCTCTTGAGCCCGCTCTCGTAAGCGGACAGGAGCGTCTCCCCGATGCCGGGCGCCGCCTTGCCGTCGCGCTCGAACAGCGCCCTTATCTGTTCGATCACGTCGGCGAGAGCGACACCGTGCGCAAGGCGGTGACCCTTGATGCGCGTGGTCCCGAACTGTGGACCGCACTTGTCGTGGATCTCCTCGGCTATCTGAGCCGAGCCACGCCCTGCAGCCAGGCCTTTGGCCCGGATCTGCCTCGCTAACTCTGTCTCCCTGTGCTGCCTGCCGGACATACCGGCCCCTCTCTCGTGGCCAGCTGGGACTGCCTGGCACACTGGTTCCTGACCGGTCCGGTCCCGCTGACACAGTGTGACGTGGATGTCGCACTGTGCCTACTGAGAATGATGGACCAACTTTGGCTTATCCGGAACGCATGAATAGTGCTATCGGCTAAGGATCGTCCACCACTGGACTGTTTCTTTCAACCCGCATGGGAGAAGGCATACCCCGATCCCGGTTTTCCCTCCGTTGACCCGCGCGGCCAGGTGAGTCATCTTTGGCCAACCAGCATCGATTCACGCAATCAAGCGAACATGATTCGGTGCCGGAGCAGGCGACCAAGAGGAGGGACGAGGTGGGGGAAGACGATTTCGGGCACCTGGAGCGGTTGGTGTCAGAACTTGACTCTCATGGGCTGCATGCCCGAGTGGTGCGGACCCAGTCAGGCCGGGCCTTCGTGCGCGTGATCAATCCGAACGCGACCAGCCTGGCGGAGAACGTCACCTGCCGGGCGCAGGCCGCCCCCAGTCCCCGGGATTGGTACTACTGGTGGTCCTGGGGAGAGCGGATGCACACAGCACAGGACCCCGCCGGTGCCGCGACCAAGGTCGCACGCGTGCTTGCCGCGGTGGGGGAGTGAGCTAGCGATGGTCCGGATGGGGTCGCAGCCGTCCGGGCCCGTCGCACTCACTGCGGCTCAACGGGCCGGCGGGGTGTCCGGTGCGGAGCGTCCTCGGACGCTGGGCACCTCGCCGACTCTGAGAAAGCTCACCACAGACTGCCGCCCGGACCCGTCCGGACGGTGATCGGAGGGATCCCTCTCGGCAACGGCACGGGACAGGCTTCCGGGTGCGTGCCCCGTCCGAGCCGTCCGTCACCGGAGCATCCGACCCACCCCCGCGGCCCAGGTCCGGATGTCCCCGTCTTCCCCGGCGTGATGTGACGGCGGCCGGTTCGGTCGGCAATATGAAGAGGCAAGGTAACTTGCCCATATGTCGGCCGCCCCGATCCGAGAGGGATCCACTCCGTGTTCCTGTTCGCCCCCACCCCCACTCCCCCTCCCACCAGTGACTCCGGGTTTGAGGAACTCCTCAGGGCAGGTGTGGGCTTAACCAGGGGGTGCGAGAACGGTGGGGGGGTAGTCTGCAACCTCATGCAGTCCTTCCTGCCGGCCGCCTGGGCACCCGCGATCGCCGGTGCGCTCGCCATCCTGCTCATCGTGGTCATCGCGCTGATCCTGCGCAAGATCGCCAACCGGCTGATCACGCGGGTCGTGCGGCGTGCCTCCTCCTCCAGCGGCGGCTCGATCGCCGGGCGGCTGCGCGGCAAGCAGACGACGACGCTGGAGGGGCTGGACGCGGTCGCCGCCGAGCGGCGCAGGCAGCGCGCGGAGACGATCGGCTCGGTGCTGCGGCCCGTCGCCTCGATCGTCATCCTCGGCACGGCGGCCCTGACCGTCCTGGATCGGCTCTCCATTCCCATCGCCCCTCTGCTGACCAGCGTCGGCATCGTCGGCGTGGCCGTCGGCTTCGGCGCCCAGGAGCTGGTGAAGGACTTCATCGCCGGCATGTTCATGCTCCTGGAGGACCAGTACGGCGTGGGCGACGTGATCGACGCGGGCGCGGCGGTCGGCACCGTCGAGGCGGTCACCCTGCGCATCACCCAGCTGCGCGACGTCGACGGCCGGGTCTGGTATGTCCGCAACGGCACCATCACCCGCGTCGGCAACGAGTCCCAGGGCTGGTCCCGAGCCACCGTGGACGTCCCCGTGGCCTACGCCTCCGACATCCCCGCGGTCCGCGACCTGCTCAAGGACGTGGTCGAGGACATGTGGAACGAGCCCACCTACCGCAGCGTCATGGTGGAGGAGCCCCAGGTCTGGGGGATCGAGCAGATCTCCGACACGGCCATCGTGTTCCGGATCAGCGCTAAGACGATCCCCGCCCGGCAGGCCGAGATCGCCCGCGAGCTGCGTATCCGGATCAAGTCCGCCCTCGACCGGGCTTCGATCGCGATCGCCGGCTGACGTCGCTTAGGCTTGGGGGTGTGTCCGCCATCCCCGAGGAACCCCAGTCCTTCTACGACGCCGTTGGTGGCGAGGTGGCCTTCCGGCATCTCGTCCACCGCTTCTACGAAGGCGTCGTGAGTGACCCGCTGCTGCGTCCGCTCTACCCCGAGGACGACCTCGCCGGGGCCGAAGACCGGCTCCGTCTCTTCCTGATCCAATACTGGGGCGGCCCCAACGCCTACAGCGCGCAACGCGGACATCCGCGGCTGCGGATACGGCACAACCCCTTCGTCATCGGCTCGGCCGAGCGCGACGCCTGGCTGAAGCACATGCACGACGCGGTGGTCTCGCTGGAGCTCCCCGACGACCTGGAGAAGCGTCTGTGGGACTACCTCGTCTACGCGGCGCACAGCATGGTCAACGCTCCTGACGCATAAACTCGGTCAGGTAAGGGCAATCCATGCACATGGAAACCCCCTGGTGGCGTGATGCCGTCGTCTACGAAATCTATGTTCGCAGCTTCGCCGACGCCTCAGGAGACGGCGTCGGCGATCTGGCCGGTATCCGGCAGCACCTGCCCTATCTCGCCGAGCTGGGCGTGGACGCGATCTGGCTGACCCCCTTCTACCGCTCCCCCATGGCCGACGGTGGCTATGACGTCGCCGACTACCGCGACGTCGACCCGCTGTTCGGCACATTGACCGATTTCGACGCGCTCGTCGCCGACGCCCATGGTCATGGTCTCCGGGTGATCGTGGACATCGTGCCCAACCACAGTTCATCCGAGCATGAATGGTTCAAGGCGGCACTGCGGGGCGAGGGGCGCGACCGCTACCTCTTCCGCGACGGCGGAGACCTGCCGCCCAACAACTGGCAGTCCACCTTCAGCGGCCCCGCCTGGACGAAGGCACCCGACGGGCAGTGGTACCTGCACCTGTTCGCCCCCGAGCAGCCTGACTTCAACTGGCGTAACCCCGAGGTCCGGGACGAGTTCCTCGACGTGCTGAGGTTCTGGCTGGACCGGGGGGTGGACGGGTTCAGGATCGACGTGGCGATGGGCCTCTACAAGGCCGAGGGGCTGCCCGACACCCCTCCGGAGGACCAGGCGTTCAAGGCCGAGTCGCCGATCTGGGGACAGCCGGAGGTGCACGAGGTCTACCGGGAATGGCGCAAGGTGCTCGATTCCTACCCGGGCGAGCGGATGGCCGTCGGCGAGGTGTGGACCGACTCCCCCGAGGACCTCGCCCTCTACATCCGCCCCGACGAGCTGCACCAGAGCTTCAACTTCTCCTGGCTGGAGGCCCCCTGGTCCGCCCCGGCGTTCCGGAAGATCATCGATGAAACTCTGGCCACCGTCACCGCTCCGACCTGGGTGCTCTCCAACCACGACGTGGTCCGCCACGTCACCCGGTACGGCGAGGGCCTGGTCAACTCCACGACGGGGCCGGCCCGTGCCCGGGCGGCCCTGCTGGCCATGCTCGCCCTGCCGGGCTCGGCGTACCTGTACCAGGGGGAGGAACTCGGCCTGCCCGAGGTGCGGGACCTTCCCTCCGAGTCGCGGCAGGACCCCATCTTCGCGCGCTCGGAAGGCACCCTGCCCGGCCGGGACGGCTGCCGGGTCCCCATTCCCTGGTCGGGGATCGCCGAGCCGTACGGCTTCTCACCCGACGGCGCCCGGCCCTGGCTGCCCCAGCCGGCCGAGTGGGCCCCGCTGACCGCCGAGCACCAGGCGAGCGACCCTGGTTCGACGCTGGGCTTCTACCAGGAGGCCCTGCGTGCCCGCCGTGAACTGCGCGGCTCACTCGGCGACGAGATCACCTGGCTGGACTCCTCGGAGGGCGCGCTCTTCTTCAGCCGGGGGCCGCTGACCTGCGTCATCAACTGCGGCTCCGAGCCGGTGCAGCTTCCGCCGCACGACCGGGTCCTGATCGGCAGCGCCCCGGTGGACGGCTACCTGCTCCCCCCGGACACCGCGGCCTGGCTCCACACTCCGTAGCGGGCTCCCCTGCTCCCGGCGAGCCGCCGGGTCCACAGGGCGCTGCCCGGCACGTGCGGCAGGCCACCACGCCTCCGGCGGGGCACCGCCCCGGTACACGTGCTCCGGGCCGCCGGACGCCGGGCCTGACCGCCTGCGTCCGGCGGCGGATCATGGAGCGGGAGCAGACCGGGCGCTGGAGCGGGGGCAGGACCGTCATGGAGCGCCGGAGGATCAGCCGCGGGGCGGCGAGGTGAGCAGGGCGACGGCCATCTCCCGGACCGATGTGGTGAAGCGCCGCGGATCGTCGCGTGTCAGGTGCCTGATCAGGTTGCTGTCGAACACCGAGAGCAGCGCGTGGGCGAGAAACTCCGTGTCGAGATCGGGGCGCTCCTCGGCCAGCAGTGCGCTGATGTGGCTGTGCCAGAACCGATAACTGGGATCGGCCTGCTTGTCGGCGGCGCATGCCTGGTCATGGGCGGACAGCAGGGCCGCGTTCTGCTCGGCAATGCCTGCCAGACCGTCCAGGAAGGCCAGCAGTCGCTCCCGGGCGGGTGTTCCCGGGCCCAGCGGCGGAGGTCCCTGGATGACGGCCTCACGCAGGGCGACCGACCGTTCCTCGAGCAGGGCCTGCATGAGACCGGCACGGCTGCCGAAGCGGCGGAAAATCGTGCCCTTGCCGACGCCCGCAAGGGCCGCGACCCGGTCGAGTGACACATGCTCGTTGCCGCCCTCTTCCAACAGCCGCTCCGCGGCCCGGAGGACCGCTCGCCGGTTCCGCTAACAGGGCCCGGACGGATACCCATCGCTTCGCGAAGGGGCCGACGGGATACCCATCGCCTCGCAAGGAGAACCAGTGAGCATTCGCGCGCTCATCGTCGACCCGGCCGCCCCCGCGGCCCTCCGGCTCGGAGATATCGACGACCCGGCCCCGCGCCCACACCAGACGGTGATCGATGTCCGGCACATCTCCCTCAACCGCGGCGAGATCGCCTTCGCCCGCCAACAGGCGCCGGGGACCGTGCTGGGCTACGACGCCTCCGGCATCGTGTCGCGGGCCGCCGCGGACGGCAGCGGGCCGGCCGTCGGGACCCGCGTCGCGGCCTTCGGAGCGGGGGCCTGGGCTCAGCGCATGGCCGTCGGCACCGACTCCGTCGCCGAGATCCCGGACGAGGTCGACCTGGCCGACGCAGCGGCTCTGCCGATGGCCGGCGTCACCGCGCTGCGCACGTTGAGGGCGGCACCGATCCTGGGGAAGCGAGTGCTGATCTGGGAACGTTCAGAACATCGGCTGGGCCTCCGACGAGCCGGCTGTGTTCGCGCCGTACTCGCTCTTCTCAATCGGCCCGTCCAAGTCGATGAACACCTTCGGCGACGCCACCGGGTTCGGTGAGGACCTGTCCACGCTGCTGAGGTTCGTCGCCGAAGGCAGGCTCCGGCCAGGGGTCGGATGGCGCGCCCCCTGGGAGCGGATCGCCGACGCCGCCCGGGAGCTGCTCGACCGGCGGATCCCCGGCAAGGCCGTACTCGACGTCGGCCCCTGACCCGGATTCTCCGAGGGCGCAACCCAGTCGTTCAGGGCGGGGTCAACACGGGGCGGTCCCCCGCGAGGTGAATCTCCTCCCGCCATGCGCGGGAGGCGGAACGGTACGCGGCCGCATGGCTGCCCGGCCCCGGAAACGGTGAGTCCCCGGCCTCCGCCACGGGGCGGAGGCCGGGGACTCACCGTGCGGTCCGCGTCAGTCGCGGGTGAGCTTGCGGTAGGTGACACGGTGCGGACGGGCCGCGTCGGCACCCAGACGCTCGATCTTGTTCTTCTCGTAATCGGCGAAGTTGCCCTCGAACCAGAACCAGTTCGAGCCTTCCTCCCACGCGAGGATGTGGGTGGCGATGCGGTCGAGGAACCACCGGTCGTGCGAGGTGATGACCGCACAGCCCGGGAACTCCAGCAGGGCGTTCTCCAGGCTGGAGAGCGTCTCGGTGTCGAGGTCGTTGGTGGGCTCGTCGAGCAGCAGCACGTTGCCGCCCTGCTTGAGGGTGAGCGCCAGGTTGAGCCGGTTGCGCTCTCCGCCGGACAGGACGCCCGCCTTCTTCTGCTGGTCCGGGCCCTTGAACCCGAACGCGGCGATGTAGGCGCGAGACGGCATCTCGACCTGGCCGACCTTGATGTAGTCGAGCCCGTCGGAGACGACCTCCCAGACGTTCTTCGCCGGGTCGATCCCTCCCCGGCTCTGGTCGGCGTAAGAGATCTTGACGGTCTCGCCGACGACGATCGCGCCGTCGTCGGGCGTCTCGCCGCCGGTGATCATCCGGAACAGGGTGGTCTTGCCGACGCCGTTCGGGCCGATGACGCCGACGAGGCCGTTACGCGGCAGGTCGAAGGAGAGGCTCTCCATCAGGACGCGGTCCTCGAAGCCCTTGGTGAGCTTCTCCGAACGGATGACCGTGGTGCCCAGGCGCGGGCCCGGCGGGATCTGGATCTCTTCGAAGTCGAGCTTGCGGTGCTTGTCGGCCTCGGCGGCCATCTCGTCGTAGCGCTGCAGACGTGCCCGGCTCTTGGTCTGGCGGGCCCGGGCGTTGGAGCGGACCCACTCCAGCTCCTCCTCCAGGCGCTTCTTGCGCTTGGCGTCCTTCTGGCCCTCGAGCTTGAGCCGCGCCGACTTGGCCTCCAGGTAGGTGGAGTAGTTGCCCTCGTAGGCGTGGCAGCGGCCGCGGTCGAGCTCCAGGATCCACCCGGCCACGTTGTCCAGGAAGTAACGGTCGTGGGTGACCGCCAGGACGGTGCCGGGGTATTTCTCCAGGTGCGACTCCAGCCACTGAACGCTCTCGGCGTCGAGGTGGTTGGTGGGCTCGTCGAGCAGGAGGAGGTCGGGCTGCTCCAGCAGCAGCTTGCACAGCGCGACCCGGCGCCGCTCACCACCGGAGAGCTGGGTGACATCGGCATCCGGCGGCGGGCAACGGAGCGCGTCCATCGCCTGCTCGAGCTGGCTGTCGAGATCCCACCCGTTACGGTGATCCAGCGCGTCCTGAAGCTTGCCCATCTCGTTGAGCAGCTCGTCGCTGTAGTCGGTGGCCATCAGCTCGGCGATCTCGTTGAACCGATCGAGCATGGCCTTGGTCTCGGCGACGCCCTCTTCGACGTTGCCGAGCACGGTCTTGGATTCGTTGAGCGGGGGCTCCTGCTGAAGCATGCCGACGGTGAAGCCGGGCATGAGCCGGGCGTCGCCGTTGGACGGCTGCTCCAGACCCGCCATCATCTTCAGCAGCGTCGACTTTCCGGTGCCGTTGGGGCCCAGGACGCCGATCTTGGCGCCCGGCAGGAACGACAGCGTCACGTCGTCGAGGACGACCTTGTCGCCGTGCGCCTTGCGCACGCGCTGCAATGTGTAGATGTACTCCGGCATACCGTCTAGCTTAGGGCCTGTCGGGCTTAGCTAGGGGCGGCCTCGGAGCCAGGCCTGCGAGCCGGGGGCACAACCGTTGCGGGCAGGCAGATCCGGTCACGGCCGAGCTCCTTCGCGCGGTAAAGGGCCAGGTCCGCCGCGGCGAGCAGCTCGATCAGGTCGTCGCCGTGCATGCTCATGACCGCCACACCGACCGAGATGGTCACAGTGATCAGGTTGTCGTCCGCGGGAACCGCCATCCGCCCGATGCGGGACCGGAGCCGCTCGGCGACCCTGCGGGCCTCGGTCACGTCGGCCCGGGGCAGCAGGACGACGAACTCCTCGCCACCGAAGCGGCCCACCACGTCGTAGTCACGGAGCTGACTGCGGATGGTGGCGGCCACCCCGATCAGGACCTGGTCGCCGATCAGGTGGCCGTAGGTGTCGTTGACCCGCTTGAAATGGTCGATGTCCACGATCAGCAGGGCCAGCGTCTCGCCGGTGCGGCGTGCCCTGACGATCTCGGTGTCCGCTTCACGCTGCCAGGCCGCGGCGTTGAGCAGGCCCGTCTTGGAGTCGGTGCGGGCCGCCGCCTGGAGCTGGGCGTGGAGCAGGCTCCGCTGGAGCAGGACCACCGGAGGCAGCGCCAGCACCAGCAGCGCCGGGTTCAGGCCGCAGGTGATGGCGACGATCACCCCGAGGCAGAGCTCGACCACGTCGAGCAGCAGGCTCTCCCGGTTCCACAGCACCTCCCGCCAGCGGCTGTCGGGGGCGGCGGTGTGCGCGGCGACGGCGATCAACGCGGTGTTGAGCACGGTGAACAGGACGGCGGAGCCGACGGCGACGGCGATCGTCGCGCCGTCGCCCGCGATCAGGGCGGTCAGGTCGCCGGCGACCGTGTGGAACAGCACCGACGCGGCGCATCCGGCCAGGCCGATCGCGGCCGAGCTGAACACCCTCCGGTAGAGGACGGTCTCCCTCACCCGTTTCTGCAGGAGGATCTGGAGCGGGATGGGGGCGAGAAGCGCGTATACGGGAGGGAGGAGCAACGCGGCGGGCAACCACCAGGCGGACAACAGGTCGCGGGAGACACCGGCCGGCATGCCCAGCCTGCGGGTCGCCTCGATGCAGACGGCGCCACATGCCATCAATGCGGTGAAGGTCAGCAGGTCATGCCAGCGGAACTCAGTCGACAGAGCGAAAAGACCGATCGCGACCAGAGCCAGCGCCACGATTCCGCAAAAGTAGACGACCAGTGCACGACGCTGCCCAAGCAAGGGCCACCGATCGACCAGGACGGTCACACCGCTGCGGGGTTTGGCCGAGGTGTGAATGGGTGCCGCCATGTCGCCCCCTTCTCCGACTAACGATGTGTAACACGATAGTTGCGGAGTGTGCGGCGCGCGACGGTAACCGCTACCTTTGGCAGAGTGGGCCCCTCATCAGGTGGCTCACACCTGGGAATCGCTCACTCCGCGAGCGGACCGTGAGGGAAGGAGCAGCCATGCTGCGGGGCGTGACCTGGACCTGACAGATGCTTCGAGCATCTGACACAGGCGAGATGACCATCGGCCTGTTTTCTCGGCGCCACCGCCTCCTCTGGCGGGGCACCGACCGCGCTCGGCCGATGCCCCCTCCCTCTTTCGGCCCTCTCCGGAGACCCGCGCCGTGTCCGGTGCCATGCTGCCGACGGTTGTCTCAGGCCACCATGGGCACCTCTGCGGGCCACGGCGTTTCGTCCCCGGATTCTCCGTCTCTCGTCATCGCCTTCCCGCCGATCATCTTCCCCTGTCCGGCGTCCGTCTCCCTCTCGGACACGCCGTGATCTTCTGTGTTGGCTCCGTTTCCAGCGACGTCCTCCTGCGCCAGGCCGCTTCCCGCCCCGGCCGTCTCCTCATCCGTCCCGGGATCCGTCTCGGGCTTCACCAGGCTCAGGAGGCCGGAACCGCCCGCCGCCACGGAGGCGGCGCCGCCCATGGCCCAGTCATGGGTCTCGCGGTCGAGCTCGGTCCGCTCTTTGCGGCCCAGTGAGGGGGCCGTGCCTCCCCGCTGCGGCTTGCTGAAGCTTCCCAGGCCCCAGCGCAGGTCGTGCCCGAGCGAGTTGGCCTCCACCTCGGGCATGAAGCGGCGCTCACCCTCATGGGTGAACTCGCGGATCCGCAGCCGGCCCTGGACGACGACCGGCTGGCCCACGTGGACCGACTGGGCGACGTTGTCGGCGAGCCCGCGGAAACAGCGGACGCCGAAGTAGGTCGTCTCGCCGTTGCACCACTGCTGGTTCTCCCGGTCGAAGTAACGGCTCGTGGAGGCGACCTTGAGCGAGGTGACGCGTGACCCGTCGGGGAAGGTGTGCTGGCGCGGCGGAGCCGCGACGTTACCGGTCAGCGTGACGTGGATGTCGTTCATCGTGTCTCCCTTGGAAGCGGGCGGACTGCCCGTGACATGGAGAACACGATGGCCCGTGCCGCCTCCGGCGGGGGCCGCCGAACCACGCTCTGTGGATTGCCTGACGCGGATGCCGCGGACCTGTGGACAGCCGGGGATTACCCCCGCACGCCCCGCACAGCGGAGGAGAACTCGTTGTATCTGGCCAGCTCGCGCTCCACCGGCTCGATGACCATGGTCGCGGCCACCCCGCCCACCCTGCGGCGCATCTCCCGTTCGAGCCGGTCGCGCTCGTTTCCCGCGCCGAGCACGACGAAGTTACGGCTGGCCACAGCGGTGAGCAGGCCGAGCCCCAGGACCGAGAGGACCATCAACCCCACCCATGGCAGCGAGGCCGCCTCGCCGAACACCGCCAGGCCCTCCGGCAACGTCCCCGCGCCGAACACGCCGTAGGCGAGAGCCGTACCGAGCCAGGCGAGCCCCGCGACGGACAGCAGGACCAGCAGGTACTGCCAGACGAGGAGCAGCCGCCACCAGCCGGGGACCCGGTCCAGGCGCGGCGCGACCTCCGACAGCTCCTCGGAGAGCACCTGGGGAAGCTGGACCGAACGGGAGCGCGCGGCCTCCTTGATGCCGTTGCGCCAGGACTCGTGCATGCCGGAGGTCAGCCCGTCGGCGAGCGCCTGCACCGCGTTGTCCACCTCGGCCGGCTGCGCGCTGACGGTGCCTCCGGTGAGGCCTCGGATCTCGTCCCTGAGGTCTCCCAGGCGCAGGCTGTTGAGCGGGTCGGGCCGGAATCTGGCGGCCCAGCGGGTGTACGGCCAGCCGACCCACTCCATGGACCGCACGCCGTACACGTTCTCCATCGCCTCGCCGACCGCCGGCACCCCGACCGCGTCGCAGAGCGCGTCGGTCAGGCCGATCCGGCGGGCGTCGTCGATCGAGGCGGAGAGGGCGGGGGCATCGTCCACCGGCATGATCTTCGCCAGGCGGAGCGTGAGCCGGTCGAGGTCGGCCTCCAGGCGCTGGACGGCCGCTCTGCGCCTGACCACGGTCTGGGCGAGGACGGCCTTGAGACCGTCCACCCCCCTGCCGGTGATCGCGGAGGTGGTGACGATGACGGGATTCTCGACGCCCTCGCGACGGAGCAGGTCCTCCAGGTCCGCGACGCACTCGACCAGTTCCTCCGGCTCCAGCCGGTCTACCTGGTTGAGCACGAAGATGGTCACCGCGTCCTGCCCCGCCAGCTCGGTCACGTAGCGGCGGTGGGTGGAGGCGTCGGCGTACTTCTGCGGGTCGAGCACCCACACGACCAGATCGGCGACCTGGATCAGCCGGTCCGCCTCGGTGTCGGTGAGCGCCCGGATGGAGTCGTGGTCGGGCAGGTCGAGCAGGATCAGCCCGTGGAGCTGGCTCTCTCCCCTGTCCAGGGCGCTGGCCCTGGCGAAGCGGTGCCGCCACTGGATCTGCAGCCAGTCGAGCAGCGGTCCCGCGCCGTCCAGACCCCAGACGCAGGCGTGGGTGCGCGCCGTGGTGGGGCGGCGGACCCCGGTCGGCGACAGCTCCAGCCCGGAGATCGAGTTGAACAGCGTCGACTTGCCGCTTCCGGTGCCTCCGGCGAGGGCGACGACGGTGTGGTCGGAGGAGAGCTTGAGCCGGTCACCGGCGCGGAGCAGCAGCTGCCCGGCCTCGGACAGGAGCTTGGGATCGACTCTGCCCGGTCCCAGTTCCACGATCCGCGCCAGCGCGGCGAGCCGGCTGCCGAGACCTTGGCGGGTCTGGGTGGTGCCAACAGTGGTCATGGCTCGCTTACCGTTCCTCTTTCGCTGCGCGGACCGCTCGTCCCCTGCGGGCCGTCGTGCCGGGGGCGCCCGGTGAACACCGTGCTCACCGCGTCGGGCCCGCGCCCAGTCATCGATCGCTCACCGCTGCCCGCCGTCCGTGGCGGGCGCGAGGAGAACACCGCGCCCACCACGTCGGATCCACCTGTCATCGGGCGGCCTCAAAGCTGTAGGTCGCCTGGTGAAGGCGGGTGGCGGCGGACTCGTCGGGGATGCCCGCGCCGTCGAGGGCCTGGATGTAGCGCGACATCTCATCATCGAACAGCATGCCGATCCGGGCGCGCAGGTCGCTGCGGACCTTGGCGCCGATGGTGCGCAGCGACTCGGCACCGAGGAGCGCGTGTACCAGCCGCTGCGGCAGGGCGCCGGTGCCGGCTCCCTCGCCCTCGGCGGAGCCGTCTCCGAGAAGTCCGATCGCGAAGATCAGCGACAGGGACTCGATGTCGAACGACACCAGCCTGGCGACCGCCCGCTTGGTGACGCCCTCCGTGCGGATCAGCTCGGTGATGTGCTCCTGCCAGGCCGCGACGGTCCGGCCGGTCCTGCGCAGCAGTTCGTCGGAGGCGCGGCCGAGCTCCGGGGCCCCGGCCAGGGTCTCCCCGGCGCCGGAACGGTGCAGCCAGCGTGCGACGGCGTCCTCGGCGGCCCGCTGCGCCGCCGAGACGATGAGGGACTCCACCGCGGCCCTGAGGGCGGACTTCAGCGCGCTGAGCCGCTCGGGAGCCTGGTGACTCGCCTTTCCCGCGAACCGGCCGGGCTTGCGCAGATGCAGGGTCCGCATGAGGTCACCGGAACCGGCGAAGTCCTGCCACCGGGCGAGCACCTCACCACGGAGCAGCGAGCCGTTCCCGGTCGCCTGCTCGATCTCGGCGAGCGCACCGGCGTAGGCGGCGTCCACGTCACCGCGGAGCTCGCTTCTGAAGACCACCTGGGCCTCCAGTTGCCTGGCCAGGGCGGGGATCCGGGTACGGAAGCTGTCGAGCACCCCGGACAGGGTGGCCTGTACGGCCTGCGCCCGGCGCTGGTCGTCGACCGACAGCTCGGTCAGCCACAGCCGGAGCTCGGTGACCTCGTGGTCGGGGAGCATGCCGTCGGCGACCTTGCTCTCGTTGATGACGAACCGATCGACATCGCCGAGGCCGTACTCGTTGAGCATCCTGAAGAAGTGCTTGGTGACCACGTCCCGGGACTTGGCCGGCACCCGGGAGAGCACGATGACCAGCCGGGCTCCGCGCTCCTTGGCCAGGCGGAGGAGCCGCCAGGCGGGGGCGTCGGCGTAGCGGGCGGCGGTGGTGACGAAAATCCACAGATCGGCCGTGTCGAGCATCCGGTGGGCGATCTCGTGGTGCTCCTCGACGACCGAGTCGATGTCGGGGGTGTCGAGCAGGGCCACGCCCGGAGGGAGGCGTTCGGTGGAGACGAGCACGAGGCTGCCGGGAGTCGCCTTGGGGCCGGGTGCGGCCTGCCGCCGCAGGCTGCCGAGCAGATCACCGCTGGCGAACCACTCGTGGTCGTCGGGGTGGCAGGCGAGGACCGGCGTGCCGGTGGTCGGGCGGCGCACACCGGTGGCGCTGACCTTGGCGTTGGCCAGGGTGTTGAGAAGCGTGGACTTGCCCGCCCCCGTGGACCCCGCGACCACGACGAGCGCCGGCGCGGTGCTGGTGCGGACCCGCGGGATCACGTAGTCGTCGAGCTGGGCCAGGATCTCGCTCTGGGTCCGTCTGGCCTCCTCTGCTCCGGGGAGGTCCAGGCCGAAGCGGAGATCGGAGACGCTGGTGCGGAGAACGGCGAGCGCGCCGGTCAGGGCTTCGGAGACGGCGTACGGCAGCGGCGTCTCCCGCACCCGGTCACGCCGTGCCCACTCGGCCTGCTCACCTGCGTAAGCGTCGTCTCCGGTGTCGTCGGCATCGGCCTCGGCGGCCACGTCGTCGTCACCGACGGGCCCGGAGACACCGGGGTCCGTGCCCGCGCCGGTGCCGGTCTGGTCCGTCTCGGGCTCTTCTTCCCCGTCAGCGCGGAGGTCGTGGGTGTCACGGGCGGCGCGGGGAGCGGGGGAGGCACCGTCCGCGGACGGGCCGCCAGGTGCGTCGGATGCCCGCTCGCCGCTCCGCGGGGAGACCGCGAGGACGTCGGCATCCGCCTGGAAGGCGGCGAAGGCGCCACCTGGTGACGAGACCGCCTCACCGGCCGGCGGGGAGGGGGCCGCGGCACTGCCCGGGGAGGAACCGATGGCGTCGCGCTCCTCACGGGGAGTGGGCGCGCCATCGGTCAGAGACGCGATCGTCGCCTCCGCGGCGGCGGCAGCCGCCCGGAAGGCCGCGAAGGCGTCATCCTGCGACGCGGCACCGGCCCCGGGGGAACCGACACCGGGGGAACCCGCACCGGGAGAGACGGCACCCACCCCACGGAAACCGGCCCCGGAAGACGGACCAGCGGCACCGACCGGCCCCGACGACCCGGCCGGAACCTCACCGGCACGGGAAGCGGCACCACCACGCCCACGAGCGGACCCGGCACCCCCCTCACCCGACCCAGAAGCGACGACACCCCCACCGCTCCCAGCGGAAACACCCTCACGCCCCCCCGCAGGAGAGGCGGCCACACCACCCGTCAACGACGCGATCGTCGCCTCCGCGGCGGCGGCAGCCGCCCGGAAGGCCGCGAAGGCGTCATCCTGCGACGCGGCACCGGCCCCGGGGGAACCGACACCGGGGGAACCCGCACCGGGAGAGACGGCACCCACCCCACGGAAACCGGCCCCGGAAGACGGACCAGCGGCACCGACCGGCCCCGACGACCCGGCCGGAACCTCACCGGCACGGGAAGCGGCACCACCACGCCCACGAGCGGACCCGGCACCCCCCTCACGACCCCCCGCAGGAGAGGCGGCCACACCACCCGTCAACGACGCGATCGTCGCCTCCGCGGCGGCGGCAGCCGCCCGGAAGGCCGCGAGGGGGTCGTCCGGGGCAGGAGTCGGGGCGGTCTCCTCACCGGTGGCGGGCCGTCGGGACACCGAGGCCGCATCGTCGTCGGGACGGATGGCCCCGAATGTGACCGTCTGCTCGCCGGGGAACTCGGCGTCGTCCGCGGGGGCGCCGGGTGACGCCTGAGAGGGGGCGGCGAGGCGGTGGTCGCGCTCGCTCGGATGGGTGGGCTTGTTGGCAGCCGACTTCACGGTACCCGCTCCGCTCGAACCATCTCGACCTCCTGGCCGACCTTCACGACATCGCCAACGATCACGATCGCAGGTGGCCGAATCCCAGCCGCGGTCACGCGCTCCGCCACGGTGGAGAGCGTGGCGTAAAGAGCGCGTTGGGTGGGAAGAGTACCGTCCTGTACCACCATTACGGGAGTTTCTGGCGAACGTCCGTCATGGATGAGTGTTTCGGCAATAGTGCCGATCCGTTCGACGGCCATCATGAGCACCAGGGTTCCACCGGAACGCGCCAGATTCGGCCAGTCGACGGTGGATCGGGCGTCGCCGGGCGGGACGTGAACGGAGATCACGTGGAACTCCTGGCTCACGCCGCGATGGGTCACCGGCACGTTGGCCGCCGCGGGCACCGCGACCGGGCTGGTGATCCCGGGGACGATGGTCACCGGGATCCCCTCACGGGCGCAGGCGAGCATCTCCTCACCACCCCTGCCGAAGACGAACGGGTCGCCGCCCTTGAGGCGGACCACGAACTTGCCCTGCTTCGCGTGCTCGATCAGCAGCTCGTTGATCCTCTCCTGGGCCATGTAGCGACCGTAGGGGATCTTCGCGGCGTCGATCAGCTCGACGTCCGGGGAGAGCTCGTCGAGCAGGGCCTGCGGTGCGAGGCGGTCGGCGATGACCACGTCGGCCTGAGCGAGCAGCTGACGCCCTCGGACGGTGATCAGTCCGGGGTCGCCGGGGCCACCGCCGACCAGGGCGACGCCGACCGGTTTGGTGCGGTTACGCCGGGCGTCGACCGTGCCGTCGCGCAGCGCCTCCACGACGGCGTCCCTGATCCCGGCCGCCCGGCGGGGGTCGCCACCCGCGGTGACGGCCACGCCGATCTCCCCCACGCGCCCCGCGGCCGGGGTCCAGGCCGCCGATGCGTCCTTGTCGTCGGCGCGCACGCACCAGATCCGCTTGGCCTCTGCCTCGGCGGCCACCGCGGTGTTCACCGCCCGGTCGTCCGTGCAGGCCTGGACCAGCCAGGCCCCGTCCACGTCACCGACCTGGTACGGCCTCGCCTGCCAGATCACACGGCCGGTCGCGATGAGATCGTCGAGGGCATGCGTGACGCTCGTGGAGACGATGGTGACCAGGGCGCCTGCCTCAAGCAGCGCCGGGACCCGCCGTTGAGCGACGCGCCCTCCGCCCACGACGAGCACCCGCCGCCCGGAAAGGCGCAGACCGAGCAGGTAGGGCGACATGGTGACAGATCTCCCGTTCGAGATTAATCGTGAAGCACGATGCGTTAAGAGGTAAACCTACCGGCTAATGGCCCGCTGTTTGCTGCTCACGTGTTAACAGCGTAAAGAAGCACCTGACCACAATTCACCCGCGGAGTCGAGACCTCGGCGGATCATGCTTCCTTGTCGGTGACCCCGGCGGAATCAAAGGTGGCCACCTCGTGCATCACCCTGACCGCGGCGCAGACGAGCGGGTGGGCGAGCAGGCCTCCGGTGCCCTCTCCTAGCCGGAGTTCCAGCTCGACCAGGGGCCGCAGGTCCAGGTGTTCGAGCGCGGCGCGGTGGCCGGGCTCGGCCGAACGGTGCCCGGCCACGCAGTGGTCCACCACGTCGGGAGCCAGCGCGGCCGCCGCCAGCGCGGCCGATCCCGCGATGACACCGTCGAGGATGACCGGCACCCTCAGCGCCGCTCCTCCCAGGATGAATCCGGCGATCGCCGCGTGCTCCAGCCCGCCGACCGCGGCCAGCGTCTCCAGCGGCGGCACAGCCCGGCCCGCCGCCGACGCCTGCTCCCGCTCCGGCGCAGCCGGGCTCGCCGCCGACGTGCGCTCCGGCGCGTCGGCGGAGCCGTTCTCCGCTCCGCCGTCCAGGCCGTTCACCCGCAGGGCCCGCCGGACCGTCTCGACCTTGCGGGTCAGGGTCTCGTCGTCGATCCCGGTGCCCCTGCCGGTCACACCCGCCGCGTCCTGGCCGGTGAACGCGCAGATCAGCGCGGCGGAGGCGGTGGTGTTGGCGATGCCCATGTCCCCGGTGATCAGGCAGCGGGCCCCTTGGCCGACGAGCTCGCGGGCCACCGCGATCCCGGCCTCCAGCGCCGCGACCACCTGCCCGGCGGTCATCGCCGGCCCGCGTGACAGGTCGGCCGTGCCGTACGCGACCTTGCTGACCGTCAGTCCCGGCGAGGGATGCAGATCGGCGGCCACTCCGACGTCGACGACGGTCACCGAGGCGCCGACCTGGGCGGCGAAGGCGTTGACCACGGCTCCGCCCGCGAGGAAGTTGCCGACCATCTGCACGGTGACCTCCTGCGGCCACGGGCTCACCCCCTGGGCGTGGACGCCGTGGTCGGCGGCGAAGATCGCCAGAGCCGCGGGGGCCGGGAGCGGCGGCGGGCTGACGGCCGCGGCTCCGGCCAGCCGTACGGCCACCTCCTCCAGCACACCGAGGGCACCCCGGGGCTTGGTCAGGCTGTCCTGGTGGGCCCGGGCCGCGGCGAGGGCCGCCGGGTCCGCGGGCCGGATCGCGGCGACGGTCTGCTCAAGAATGGTCATACCGTCCAGTGTCCCCCGGGAACGGCGTCTCCCGGAAAGATCACCAGGTGATCCCGCTGAGCGCCTCCTCGTAGCGTTCGACGATCACGTCGGCCAGGCCCTCGCAGTCGCCGATGACCTCGGCACAGCGGACGTCGAGGTCGGGGTGGCCCGCGGCGTAGGCCATGGCCTGGGCCCAGACGCGGTCCAGCACGCCACCGGCGAACAGCAGGTAGGGGACGACGATCACTCGCTTGGCGCCGAGGCGGCGGCAGCGCTCGATGCCGCCGGGCACACCGGGTGGGGTGAGGGAGACGAAGGCGGTCTCCACGGTCATGTACTCGTGGGCGTGGGTCTCCCAGAACAGGCGGGAGACCCGGTGCACGTCGGCGTTCGTCTCGGGGCTGGTGGAGCCGTCACCGACCAGGACCACGGCGGTCTCGCCGATCTCGATGCGCTCGGGTTCGTCGTCGAACGGCACGGCGGCCGCGGGGACCAGGCGGAGGCTGGCGACCTCGGCCGCGGCGTCGGCCAGGCGCTCGGCGAGCAGTGCCAGGATGCGGGGGTCGGCCCCCAGGGGGCGGCCGTAGTCGCAGGCGAGCATGGGATGCCGCTCGTGCTCGCGGGCCATCGCACCGAGGATGTCGGCGCCGATCCGCGCGTCCCCGGTGAGACTCAGCGGCAGCGCCACCATGCGGTGATGCCCACGCGCCACCAGCGAGGCGACCGAGTCGCTGAGGCGCGGTCTGGCCTTGGAGACGTATCCGCCGGACACCTCGGCCGCCGTCTGGTCGAGACGGCAGCGCAGCCTGTGGACGAATCTGCCGAATTCAGCAGATCCATCGTCATCATGCGAGCCCTGCCCGATGAGCAGCAGCGGCGGTTTCATGGAAACAGGACTCCAATGACCTTGACCTGGGGATACGCAACAGCGATTCGCGAGGATATCCGATAACGCCACGGCATGGACAGGTAACGGTTCCGCAAAGGCATGACTGATCAAGGCCGGGCGGATCACATGGGGACGGCGGGACGAGAGATGTCCTTGATCAGGTGAGATCGGCTCTGAGGAGGCCGAACACGACGACGTCGTGCGGGCCGTCGTCCTCCAGTTCGGCGGCGCGCAGCACACCCTCCCTGACGAACCCGGCCTTCTCCGCCACCCTGAGCGAGGCGGTGTTGTCCAGATTGGCGCGGAGTTCGATCCGGCGCAGGGAGGTGGCCGCGAACGCCCAGCGGGCCAGGCCGCGCACGGCCTCGGGGGCGTAGCCGCGTCCCCGGTGCAGCGGGTGCACGCCGTACCCGACCTCGGTGGTTCCGGTCCCCCACAGGGTCTTGAACAGGCTGATCGCGCCCACGACGAGCCCGTCGGCGTCCATCGCCAGGTGCACGCCCTGGCCGGAGTGGCGCAGTTCGTGCACGCCACGGGCGAGCCATTGCGTGATGCCGGACGGGTGACCGGGCGCGCCAGGCGGGAGGAAGGCGTGGCGTGCCTCGATGACGGAGCGGATCCGGCCGGCGTCGGCCGGGGCGAAAGGACGGAGAGTGAGCCGTTCGGTCGTGACGGACGGATCGGGCATTCGCGCGGTCACACGCTCTCCCTGGGGCGGAAACGGAGGGGTGCACAGCTCATCCCAGTGGGGCATACCCACGCAACTCGGCGGCCCGGCCCCGGGAGGGCGGGGCCGGGTCAGCGGACGATCACGACCTCCAGCGTGCGGGGACCGTGAACGCCCTCGACCCGGTTCAGCTCGATGTCACTGGTCGCCGAGGGGCCGCTGATCCAGGTCAGCGGCCGGGCCGGGTCGAGCATCCGCACGGCTTCTGGCACGCCCGCGACGATCTGGCCGGCCCGCACCACGCACAGGTGGTAGTCCGGCACCAGGGTCAGCGCCCGCCGTCCCTGTCCGGGGCCGGCGTCCAGCACGATCGTGCCGGTCTCGGCGATCCCCAGCGCGCACCCCGTGACCACGCCGTCGGCCGCGTCCAGCGCCGCCGCGCTCAGCGCGGGCTCGTCCCCCAGGATCGCGGCGGTTCCGGGCCCGGCGGCGCCCTCCCGCGTGGCCCCGTCGGCTCCGGGTTCAGGTGCCGCGTGCCCGGGACGGTCGGCCGCCGCCTCGACGGCCGACCGCACGGCCCGTGCCCACTCCTCCGGCAGCCCGTCGGGGACGACCAGCCGGGTGGCCGCCCGGCGTCGCAGCGCCGCCGTGATCGCCTCCGCCGCCTCGGCCGCGTCCACCACATGGACGACGGCCCGGTAGTCGGCCACGCGCTCGGCGAACAGCTCCACCACGCCGTCCGTGCCCGGCGACGTGCGGTAGGCGCGGGTGATCGCGACCTCCGGGGCGCCGGCCACGGCCGCGCGGATCCGCGACAGGATCAGCTCCCTGCCTCCGGTGGACGTGCCCGTCCGCGTTCCTCGCGTCGCTCGGCCGCTCATCGGGTGCCTCCGTCGGTCCGGCCCCACCAGTCGCGGAAGGACTCGGCGGGGATGTCGGGGATGTCACGGGTGTCGGTCCAGGCGGACAGCGGGCCGGGCAGACGTCCGGGGACGAACCTGCGCAGGCGGCCGCCGAGGCGCTGGGCGCCGGCCAGCCGTGCCGGACTGTTGAGCACCCAGCCGGCCGCGCGCATGCCCAGACGTTCGGCACGCGGGTGACGGGCCTTGCCGCGCAGATGGATCAGGACCTCGGGGATGTCGATCGCCACCGGGCAGGCCTCGAAGCAGGCGCCGCAGAGGGTGGAGGCGTACGGCAGGGAGGCGTCCAGCTCCGATTCCATGCCGCGTAGCTGCGGGGTGAGGATCGCGCCGATCGGGCCGGGGTAGACGGAGCCGTAGGCGTGACCGCCCGCGCGCTCGTAGACCGGGCAGACGTTCAGGCAGGCCGAGCAGCGGATGCAGCGCAGCGCCTGGCGGCCGACCTCGTCGGCGAGGACCCGGGTACGGCCGTTGTCGAGCAGGACGAGATGGAACTCCTGCCCCTCGACCGCGCCGGTCCAGGTCGAGGTGTAGGGGTTCATCCGCTCGCCGGTCGAGCTCCGGGGCAGCAGCTGGAGGAAGACCTCCAGGTCCTGCCAGGTCGGCAGCAGCTTCTCGATGCCGACCACGCTGATCAGCGTCTCGGGGAGGGTCAGGCACATCCGGCCGTTGCCCTCGGACTCCAGCACGACCAGCGTGCCGGTCTCAGCGATCATGAAGTTCGCACCGGAGATCGCGACCTTGGTGGACAGGAAGCGTTCCCTCAGGTGGAGCCGGGCGGCCTCGGCGAGGGCGCGGGGCTCGTCGGTCAGCCCCTCGGGGGCCGCGCGGCCGAAGGAGGCCATCTTCTCCTGGAAGATCTCGCGGATCTCCGACCGGTTGCGGTGGATCGCGGGGACCAGGATGTGGGAGGGCCAGTCGTCGCCGAGCTGCACGATCAGCTCGGCGAGGTCGGTCTCGTAGGCGGAGATCCCCTGGTCCTCGAGTGCCTCGTTGAGGCCGATCTCCTGGGTGGCCATCGACTTGACCTTGACCACGGTGGTCTCGCCGGTCGCCTTGACCAGGCCGGCGACGATCCGGTTGGCCTCCTCCGCGTCGGCCGCCCAGTGGACGTGCCCGCCGGCCGCGGTGACCGCCTCCTCCAGCTGGAGGAGGTAGCGCTCCAGGTTGCGCAGGGTGTGGTCCTTGATCTCCTTGCCCGCGGTCCGGAGCTCCTCCCAGTCGGGCAGCTCGGCCACCACGGAGGCCCGCTTGCCGCGGATCGTGTGCGTGGCCTTGCGCAGGTTGAACCTGAGCTGGGAGTCCTGTACGGCCGCCGCGGCGTTCTGGGGGAACGCGGGCATGCCGAGGAACGTGTTGCCGCCGCTCATCGCGCGTCCCCTCCCCCGGGCGCCGGTGTCGCGTGGCCGTGCGGGGACCGGTCGGTGGAGAAGACCGGCGTGCGCATGATGTCGATCATCGAGTGGCCTCCGTGGTGGCGAGGATCTCGGCGAGGTGCATGATCCGGACACCGGCGCGCTGGCGTTTGAGGGTGCCGCCGATGTGCATCAGGCAGGAGTTGTCCGCCGCGCAGAGCACCTCGGCTCCGGTGGCCATGATGTTGCCCACCTTGTCGCCGCACATGGCGGCGGAGACGGCCGGGTTCTTCACCGCGAAGGTGCCGCCGAACCCGCAGCACTCCTCGGCTCCGGGGAGGGGGACCAGCTCCAGCCCTCTGACCTGCTGGAGCAGGCGGGTGGGCCGGTCGCCCAGGTGGAGGCCGCGCAGGGAGTGGCAGGTCGGGTGGTAGGTCACCCGGTGCGGGAAGGACGCGCCGACGTCGGTGACGCCGAGGACGTCGACGAGGAACTCGGAGAGCTCGTGGACCTTCGGCACCGTCGCGGCGGCCTCGTCGGTCCCCACCAGCCGGGGGTACTGCTCGCGGACCATCGCGGCGCACGATCCCGACGGCGCGACGACCGCGTCGTATCCGGCGAAGACGTCCAGGAAGTGCCGCGCCAGCCGTCTCCCCTCCTCGGGGTATCCGGTGTTGACGTGCATCTGGCCGCAGCAGGTCTGCGCCTGAGGGAACTCGATGTCGCATCCGAGGCGGCGCAGCAGTGTCACGACCGCCCGCCCGGTGCCGGGGAACAGCGTGTCGTTCACACACGTGATGAACAGGGCGACGCGCATGGCACTCCTTCCGCTGTTTGGTCAGACCACAGTATGGTCTGACCATATTTCGCCACAAGAGGAGGTCCCTTGAGCGGATGGCAGCCCGTCCGACGCACCCGGGCGTTCGAGGACGTGATCGCCCGGATCGAGGAACGCATCGCGGGCGACGGGCTCACGGTCGGCGACCGCCTGCCGGGCGAGCGCCAGCTCGCCGAGCAGCTCCAGGTCAGCCGGTCGTCGGTGCGCGAGGCGATGCGTGTGCTGGAGACGCTGGGCGTGGTGTCCTCACAGGCCGGACGGGGCCCCGACGCGGGAGCCGTACTCATCTCACGGCCCGCCGGGGCCCTGACCGACCTGCTCCGGCTGCACCTCGGCCTGTCGAGCCTCTCCCTTGAGGAGGTCATCGACGCCCGGCTGATGATCGAACAGTGGTCCGCCGCGCGCGCCGCCGTCCAGGGGGCCGACCTGTCGGTCCTGGGCGGCGCGCTGGAGCGGATGGACCACGCGGCGACGGCCGAGGATTTCGTCGAACACGACACCGCCTTCCACGTCGCCATCGCCGAGGCCTCGGGCAACCGTCTGATCGCCGCCATGATGCGTTCCCTGCGCGACTCGGTCCGCCGCTACGCCATCGAGGCGGTCGAACGCCTCGGCGACACGAGCGGGCTCAGGGCCGACCATCATCGGATCCACCGGGCCATCGCCTCCGGAGACCACGTGGAGGCGTCGGCCGCCGTCGCGACCCACCTGCGGCGCGCCTATCCGGACATCTCACCCACCTCGACCCCCTCGGCCACCCCGCGGAGCTCGGGCGCCGAAGACCGGGGTCGGCCCGAAGACCGAGCCGGGTCCGAAGACCGAGCCGTCTCCGAAGGAGAAGGGCGGCACGAGGAACGGAGGCGGTGCGACGAACGGGGGCGGCCGGACGGAGTCGGCTGAACGGCAGTTCGCGCCGGAACATACCGCCAGCGCGTCGAGCTGCTGATCGAACTGGGCGATGACGGCCGGCGAGACCTCGGAGACGAGGTTGTGCAGCTGGTAGGGGTCCCTGGCGAGGTCGTAGAGCTGGTACTCACCGGTCGAGTAGCGGACGAAGGTGTTCTGGGAGGTCCGCATGCCCTGGTAGGCGGGGACCGGCGTCTGCCGGCCCGACTCCTCGCTGGTCGGGCGGTAGAACTCCAGCAGGACGTTCTGCCGCCAGCGGGGAGGTGTCCGGCCGCGCAGGAGCGGGAGCAGGGACCTGCCCTCGGTGAAGGCGGGGAGCTGGGCCCCGGCGAGCTGGGCGAAGGTCGGGGAGAGGTCCACGTTGGCGCCCATCTCGCTGACGACGCCGAGGGGTTTGACCCCCGGCCCGCGGACCAGGAGAGGCACCTTGATCGACTCGTCGAACGGGGTCGTCTTGCCCTGGGCGAGGCGGTGCTGGCCCAGATGGAACCCGTTATCGGAGCTGAAGAATATGTAGGTGTTCTCCAGCTTCCCCGCCGCTCGCAGGGTCTCCACCAGGGCGCCGACCATGTCGTCCACGCCGAGCATGGCCCGGAGTCGGCGGCGGTAGCGCTCGTCGATCTTCTCGACCGTCCGTGTCGTGAACCTCGGACGCGAGCTCAGCCAGCGGGGCTCGGCGCTCACGTCCGGCTGGTCGAAGGACGGGGGCCGGGGAGCGGTCGCGTCGGCGAAGTCCCCGGCGTGCCGGGGCGCGTAGTTGGACGGGTTGTGCGGGGCGATCGGGGCGAGGTACAGGAAGAACGGATCGGTGCTCGCCTGGGAGACGAACGCATCGGCCTTCTGGCTGAGCACGTCCGCCAGATAGTCCTCCGGCGCGTAGCCGTGGTCGGTCAGCAGCCCGTTCTCGTTGAGCGTGTATCCGTACTCGTTGTAGAGCTGGCGGACCGGGACGTCCCACTCGTCCCAGCCCGGCGGCACATATGTGGCTTCGGCGGCCCCTCCGGGGTAGTGATTTAGATATTTGCCCATTAATCCGGTGCGATAGCCGGCCGATTTCATCCACGTGCCGATAGTGGAACGCTCCAAACCAGAATTATGGAACTTTGTGAACCCCCCCTCGGGCGCCGTGTTGGTCAGCACGCCGTGGCTGTGAACGTACTGGGAGCGCAGGATCGACGAGCGCGAGGGACAGCACCAGGAGTTCGACACGAAGAACTGCTCAAAGCTGGTGCCCTGCAGGGCGATTTGATTCCATATATTCGGGAATTTCTGTAAATCCCCTGCCTCCAGGTCATCGACAAGGATGAACACGATGTTCGGTCGTTCGGCGACCTGGGCAACGGCGGGAGCGACTCCCGAGGCCGTGAAAACGGCCAGCAACATCAGACACAGGGCCTTGCGGACAGCGTTGAGCACAAAGGCTCGTTTCCCAGAAGGCCGAATATCGACACCTCCCTATCGACCAGTCAAGATAGAACGTGTTCTAATTAAGGTGCGTTTATCCGTCTGGAGGCCCCCTGTGAGCACTGACCTGAAGCTCGGCCTGAACCTCGGCTACTGGCAGCGGAACGCCGACGACGCCACCGAGGTCGTCCAGGCCGCGGAACGGCTGGGCTACGACTCCGTCTGGACCGCGGAGGCCTACGGCAGTGACGCCTTCACCCCTCTGGCCTGGTACGGCGCGCGTACCTCCCGCATCAAACTGGGCACCTCCGTGGTACAGATCTCGGCCAGGACACCGGCCGCGACCGCGATGACCGCGATGACGCTCGACCACCTGACCGGCGGGCGGCTGCTCCTGGGCGTCGGCGCCTCCGGACCACAGGTGGTCGAGGGCTGGTACGGCATGCCGTTCCCCGGCCCGCTCGCCCGGACCCGCGAGTACGTCGAGATCATGCGCAAGGTCTGGCGCCGCGAGGAACCGGTGACCAGCGACGGCGCGCACTACCCGCTCCCCTACCCGGGCGGCGCCAACCTCGGCAAGCCACTGAAGCTGATCACCCATCCGCTACGCGAGGAGATCCCGCTCTACCTCGGCGCCGAAGGTCCCCGGAACGTGGCGCTCGCCGGCGAGATCGCCGACGGCTGGCTGCCGCTGTTCGCGCTCCCGGAGAAGACCGAGCAGATGTACGGCCCGTCGCTGGCCGGCGCCCGGCCCGGCTTCGACATCGCCGCCATGGTCATGGTGATGATCACCGATGACATCAAGGGAGCGCTGAACGGCGTGAAGATGATGCTGACGCTCTACATCGGCGGCATGGGGGCCAAGAGCCGCAACTTCCACGCCGACATCATCGGCAGGATGGGGTATGCCGAGGCGGCCCAGGAGATCCAGTCGCTCTATCTGGCCGGGCGCAGGGACGAGGCCTTCAACGCGATCCCGGACGAGCTGGCCGACGGCATCTCGCTGGTGGGCCCGGCAGGACGGATCCGCGAGCGCCTGGAGCCGTGGCGTAAGAGCCCGGTCACGAGTCTGCTGGTGATGGGACCGCGCGACGAGACCTCACTCAGGACGGTCCGCGACCTCGTCCTGGGCTGATCCGGGGCGGCGGCTACGACCCCACCATCGTGCCGGACGGCGACTTCGACGCCCGCCGGCTCGACGAGGCGGCCCGCGACCGGCCCGTGGTGCTGCGCGCGTACGACCACCACACCGTCTGGTGCAACACCGCCGCCCTCGCGCGCGCCGGAATCGGTCCCGGCACGCCTGATCCCCGGATCGGCCGGATCGTACGGCGCGAGGACGGCAGCCCGCTCGGCACCCCGCGCGCGGAGTGCCGTCCTTCCGCGCCAACCTCTGTCATGCCACGCAGCCACTGCGGGACACCGACGGCCGACACTCGTTCAGAGCTCCTTTCTCGCGCCGTTGAGAGAGCGGGCGACAGCCGTGCCGCCCTCTCCTCCGTCCCGCGTCCTTGCCGGCGCGGAGTCGAGGTGCTCCTCGGCGGAAACGGCCCGGCAGAGCGCTGCTAGTCCGGACGGGGGGCGGGGTTGGCGGTGACGGAACGCAGCAGCGGAGCACTCGCCGCACCGGCCCCGACCACCCCGGCGAAGCCGAGGGCCACGCAGACGGACAGGGTGATCGCGCCGGTGAGGTTCATGGCGGAGAGCGCGAACGGCAGGGCGCAGAACACCCCGATCGCGATGGCACCGCCGCCCATGACCGTCAGCGGGATCAGCGTCTCGGCGCGACGGGCCCTGTTCAGCACCTCCAGCGGGGTTCCCGCCAGGCGGAGCAGGGCATAGGTCTGCCTGCGGTCCAGGATCGAGGAGGCGGCGGTGATCCCGGCGCTGGCGATGGCGACCAGGAACGAGACCGCGAGCACGGTGACCGTCCCGGTGCCGATATCGCCGAGGAGGCGGTTCGACAGCTCCCCGTCGGCGTCCAGGGTCGCGCCGTGTCCCGGCACCAGGCCGTCGAGGGCGGTGCGCGCCCGGTCGACCGTCTCGGTGTCACGCTCCTGGAGGGAGGCGGTGAGCACCTTGGTCCCGCCCTCGCCGCCACCGACGTCGATCCCGGCGAGGATTCCCGCCGCGGACAGGCGCTCGCGGGCCCCGGCGGTCGCCTCGGCCACCTGGGACGAGGGGACGGACAGGTGCAGGTCGGTGGCGTTCGCGTTGCCGAGCAGGCCGCTGTCCGGGCTGAGGAAGCCGATGAACCCGGCCACGAACCCGGTCATGGCGACGCCGCTCACGGTCCGCCAGGCGGCCCTGGGATCGTCCATCAGGCGGCGCCCGGCCAGCAGGCGGGCCGGACGGCGCGCCGTGCGCGCGGTGATCCGGCCGATCAGGCCGATCACCCACGGGCCCACCAGGTTGATGGCCAGGAAGGCGAGGCCCAGGACGACGGCGATCACTCCGGCGCCGACGCCCACCCCGAGCGTGGGTACCACGGCGAGGATCGCCAGCAGCGCGACGACCCGGACGGAGCGCATCGCCGGAGGTGTCTCCCGCTTGGCGACACCGAGCGGGCTGACCACGACCCGGCGCAGGCCGACCACCGCCGACAGGCCGACGAGCAGCGGCACGGCCACCAGAACGGCGAGCACGGGGAGCACCCCGGGCCACGCGTCGGAGACGAACCAGGTGCCACCGGCGATCTCGATCCCGGTGATCAGCGGGATGGACAGGCCGTAGAGCACGGTGCCCAGCACCGCTCCGCCGAACGCGATGATCACCGCCTCCGCGACGGTCATCGTGACCACCTGGCCGGGGGTCGCGCCCACCAGCCGGAGCGCGGCCAGACGCTGGTCCCGGCGGGCCACGGTGAGCCTGGCCGCCGCGCCCCCGAACACCAGCAGCGGCACGACCATGAGAACGCTCGCGATCAGTCCCAGCGCCTTGTACACCTCCGCCGTCTGCGTCGGCTCCCCGGTGAAGCCGGAGATCTTCGTCGGCGCGATGGCGGCACCGGAAGGAACGGAGGCACCCGGAGGCCTGCCGTCCGCCGGCGCGGTCATCAACGGGGAGTCCGGTGCCTGCCCGCGGACCGCGACGAGTTCACCGGGGTGGACCAGTGCCTCGTCGCCGACCGTTCCGCCGATCTTCGTGGGGAATCGGTGGGCGAGCTGGTCGGCCGGGAGACTTACGGTGAGTTCGGCCAGCGCGGGAGAGAACCAGACCTCGCCCGGGACCGGGAAGCGGTCCAGGCCCGGCGGCGGGGCCGTCCCCGGTTTCAGCGCCGCCAGGTCCACCACCGTGATCGCGCTGTCGCGCACGTAGTCCGTGTGCACGGCCTCGATCGCCACGGCCTTGCCGGTGGCCGTGACCGGGTTGCGCCACGCCTCCCGGTCGGCCCGGCTCTGGAAGGCGAGGTTGGCCGTCACGGCGAAGAGCAGCAGGGCGGTGGAGACCGCCACCGCGATCGCGGTCAGCACCGCCCCCAGCAGGCCGCGGCGGCCGCCGCCGCGCAGCAGCCGCCAGGTCAGGCCCATCAGCCCGCTCATCCCGTCACCTCGGGGGTCTCGGGAGCCCTCAGCGCACCGGGGACGTGGTGGACGGCCGGCCGGCGCGCGGCGTCGTGGTCAGCGGGGGATGGCGCACCGTACCGGGCGGGGATGAGCCGGCCGTCGCGGACCTCGACCACGCGGTCGCACCAGCGGGCCACCTCCACGTCGTGGGTGACGACCACCAGCGAGGCGCCGTTGTGCTTGGTGGCCTCCACCAGCAGGCGCATCGTGTCGTGGCCGGTGGCCTGGTCGAGCGCGCCGGTCGGCTCGTCGGCGAAGATCACCGCCGGCCGGGTGACCAGGGCGCGGGCGATCGCCACCCGTTGCGCCTGGCCGCCGGAGAGCTCCCCGGGCCGGCGTCCCTCCATGCCGCCGAGGCCGAGCGGGCCGAACCATTCACGGGCCTGCCGTACGGCGTCGGCCCGGGACACGTTGCCGAGCATGAGGGGCAGCGCGACGTTCTCCTCGGCCGGAAGCTCCGGCAGGAGCTGGCCGAACTGGAAGACGAACCCGAACCGGCTGCGGCGCAGGGCGCTGCGCTCCCGCTCCCGCATCGTGTCGACGCGCCCGCCGAGCAGGTGCACCTCACCCGTGTCCGGCTTCATGATCCCGGCGAGGCAGTGCAGCAGGGTCGACTTGCCCGACCCGCTCGGCCCCATGATCGCTACAGCCTCGCCCGCGTGGACGGCCAGGCCGACGCCTCCCAGCGCCACGGTCGGGCCGAACCGCTTGACCAGGCCGACCCCTTCAAGAACAACACTCATGCCGATGACCCTCCCGCGTACGGGCATCGCGGTGGATCGGCCGACCGTCCGATCCATCGGACGGGCCATCGTCCGAAAGTCGGAGAGCCCACGACGGGTGGCAGAATCCATCAGGTGACAATTCGGGTGCTCATCGCTGACGACCAGGAGCTGGTGCGTGCCGGTTTCCGGATGATTCTGAACGCACAGGAGGACATGGAGGTCGTGGCGACCGCCGGGGACGGCGCCGAGGCGGTCGAACACGCGAGGAGGCTCCGGCCCGATGTGTGTCTGCTCGACATCCGGATGCCCAAGCTGGACGGTCTTGAGGTCACCCGGATCCTGGCCGGCCCCGGCGTGGCCGATCCGCTGCGGGTGGTCATCGTCACGACCTTCGACCTCGACGAGTACGTCTACGGCGCGCTGCGCGCGGGCGCGACCGGGTTCCTGCTCAAGGACAGCGGGCCGACGCTGCTGATCGAGGCGATCCGGGCCGCCGCCGCCGGGGACGCGCTGGTGTCGCCGTCGGTGACCGTGCGCCTGCTCGAGCACCTGGCCCACCCCCGGGCCGGCTTCGGCCGATCGCTCGCCGACCCCCTCACCGAGCGCGAGCTGGACGTCGTCCGTCTGGTGGCCAGAGGCCGGACCAACCAGGAGGTCGCCGCGGAGCTGTTCGTCTCGCTCTCCACGGTCAAAACGCACCTGGGGAGCATCCAGGTGAAACTGGGCGCCAGGAACCGGGTGGAGATCGCCGCATGGGCCTGGGAGTCAGGTGTGGTGAGCTGAGCCGCCGGGCGCGGGGAGCGGATTAGCGGAGGAGCGGACGGGATAGAAAAAGGGCAAGTCCTTCAGCGCATGCCGGGGGGAGACACACATGCGCTTCATCCCATCGCTACAAAAAAGATCCGTTTCGGCCGTCTATCTGACCCTTACTGCCCAAATAGTGACCACCACCGCGTTGACGGCTTTCGAACAGGTCCGCGGCCGGCGACTGGCCCGGGAGATCTCGACGCTCGGCGGCGACCCCCACGCCCCCGGTGCGCAGGCCGTCGTCGGCGCGGTCACCCTCTTCGCCATCCTGATCATGCTCGTCGCCGTGACCACGGTCGCGGCCGTCGTGGCCTATCTCACCTGGCTGGTCCAGGCCCGTCGGACCGCCGTTCCCCGGGCGTCGGCGACCTCGGTCCTGGTCGCCTGGCTTGTGCCCGGCGTCGACCTGATCGCCCCGCCACTGCTGGTATATCGCCTCTGGTGGGCCTCCCGCCCGCCCGCGGACCGTCACGGCCGCTGGGTGGCGCTGCTGGCCGCCTGGTGGCTGAGCTGGCTGGCCATGCTCGTCCTGGTGCCCGTAAGGCTGTCGCTCGACAGCGTTCCGGGGGACGCCAGCCTGACCGGCCTCGGCCCGCTCGAGCTGGCCGCCGTCGCGGTCTCCGCCCTGCTGTGCGCGGCAGTCGTCCGGCAGATCACCCAGATCCAGACCACGGGCACCCGCTACCCGCGGCGGGCGCAGGATCGTCCGGTCGCCTCATGGGCGGACCCTGCGGCGCATGAGGCCCTTCCGCAGATCCTCACCAGGCAGGTGCCCGTGCAGCAGGCCCATCCCACCGGTCATTGACCACGGGGACGCCGGCCGGGCGGGGCGGGCCGTCAGTCCCACGCCCTCATCAGCAGCCAGCCCTCGCCGGCGGTGTCGAAGCGGAGCTCGTAGGTGCCGAGGCCGGCCTCGACCCGCCAGAACCGGCGCTCCCCCGGATCGGCCTCGGAGAGCTTCCACCCCTCTCGCGAGACGACCCAGTGGTCCAGCACCCGGCGGACGGCGTGCAGCCGGTCACGCCAGACGAACTGGACCGGCCGGCCCTCCTGGGTCCACACCTGGATGGGGTCCCCGTAAAGTCTGCTCAAAGCGCCGCTTCCCTCCCGTGGCCTTCGGATGGGCACCCGGGGGAAGACGGGCCCTGCCGTATCGAACATACGTTCTTACAGGGTCGGGCGCAAGTCCCCCACCTGCCGCACCAGTGGATTGGCGTCCACGGAGTTGTGGATCCCGAAGGTCACACTGCCCGCGCGGTAACGGTCGTCGGACCATTCGACCGGGCGGCCCTCGTGGGTGGTGGTGGCCCGCCTCTGACGCAGCAGCGGGCTGCCCCGCCGTACGGCCAGCAGCCGGGCGTCCTCCACTCCCGCCGCGACCGCGTCGATGAGGTGCTCGCCGTAGGCGAAGACAAGGCCGACGCTGTCGTAGAGAGCCTGGGTGACCGACTCGCACCCGGGGTCGATCCGCTCGACGGCCGGAGCGATCCATCCGGCGTAGACGGTCCGTTCCAGCATCACCGGCTCACCCTCAAGGGAGCGGAGCCGCAGGACCGACAGCACCTGCTCGCCCGGCTGGAGTGCCAGCCGTACCGCCTCGGTGGCGTCCGCGCCCCGGCGACGCTGCTCCAGCACGCGCCCGCTGACCCGGTAGCCCATCGCCCGCGCCCACTGCGCGAAGCTGTGCAGCTCGGCGAAGCTCTGGCTCCGCTCGCGGCCGAGCACGATACGTCTGGCCCCCTGCCGGGAGCCGACCATGCCCTCGGTGACGAGCACGGCCACCGCCTGGCGGACCGTGCCGCGCGAGGCCGTGAAACGGGCGGCGAGCTCGGCCTCGGTGGGGAGCTGTGCCCCCACGGCGTACTCGCCGCGCATGATCGCCTCCCGCAGCTCCGCGGCGATCCCCACGTAGCGCGCCGTCACGGTCGCCCCCGCCTGGCGGCCCACCGGCCCCGCCACCCCGCCCGGTCCCTCACGCCCGCCCCTCCGTCCCGGCCCGGACACCGCCGGAACCTCCACCGCTGCGCACAGGTGGCAGCCGATGCGCCTCCACCATAAACACGCGCGGACCGCTCATGAAACCGCAGCTCTTTAGTTCCACCGGCGTACGTTGGGCGTTCATCGGATCGAAACCGATTACCGGCTTTCTGGGTCTAGCTTGTTTGTACAAGTTCGCCTACTTTCGTTGCATATTGCACGCCCCCCTTGGGAGAAAACGTGATCGCATCCCGAGTCCGTTTCGCAGGTCTGGCCGCGTTCCTCCTCGTAGGCGCCACAGCATGCGGAGCAGCCCCGACCACCGCGGCGCCGTCCGCCTCCACCTCCGGCGGCGGGTCCGCGGCGGGTACGGACGCAAGGACCGCCGCCTCCGCGGCCGACTTCGGCGGGCTGGACAAGCTCGTCGAGGCGGCCAAGAAGGAGGGCAAGCTCCACGTCATCGCCCTGCCGCCCGACTGGGCCAACTACGGAAAGATCATCGAGGCCTTCACCGCGAAGTACGGCATCGCGATCGAGAGCGAGACTCCCGACGCCGCCAGTGCCGACGAGATCAACGCGCTGAAGACCCGCAAGGGCCAGGACCGGGCCCCCGACGTGGTCGACGTCAGCCAGTCCTTCGCCATCAGCGGCGCCGCCGAGGGACTGTTCACCCCCTACAAGGTCCAGACCTGGGACAAGATCCCCGACAACCAGAAGGAGCCGAGCGGCCTCTGGTTCAACGACTACGGCGGCTACGTCTCGATCGGCTGCGACGCCAAGAAGATCGCCACCTGCCCGGAGAGCTTCGCCGACCTGCTCAAGCCCGAGTACAAGGGCAAGGTCGCGATGAACGGCAACCCGACCCAGTCCGGCTCGGCGTTCGCGGGCGTGTACGCGGCGGCGCTGGCCAACGGCGGCTCCTTCGACGACATCCAGCCCGGTCTGGACTTCTTCAAGAAACTGAAGGCCGCGGGCAACTTCAACCCGGTGGAGACCACCCCCGCCACCATCGAGAAGGGCGAGACCCAGATCAGCATCGACTGGGACTACAACAACGCCGCCTACGCCCCCAAGATGGCCGGCAAGGGCCTCGACTGGAAGACGGTCATCCCCTCGGACGGCAAATACTTCCAGCTCTACGCGCAGGCGATCAACAAGGACGCCCCGCACCCGGCCGCCGCCCGCCTCTGGCAGGAGTTCCTCTACAGCCCCGAGGGCCAGAACCTCTACCTCGGCGGCTTCGCCCGCCCGGTGCTGCTGCCGGCCATGAAGGCCGACGGCACGGTCGACAAGACGGCGGAGGCCAACCTCCCCCCGGTCGAGGGTGAGCCCACCTTCCCGACCGAGGCTCAGACGGCCAAGGCCAAGGAAGTCCTGACCGGCGGCTGGAGCGCCGCCGTCGCCGGCTGATCCGGATGACGACCGACGCGGGTACGGCCGTCCGGGACGGCGGCCGTACCCGGCCCACCGGCTGGACGGCCGCGCTGCCGCTGCTCGTCTTCGTGGCGCTGGCGTTCGGGATCCCGGTGGTCGCGCTGCTGTTCGGCGCGTTCACCGTCCGGGATCCCGCGACCAAGGTCTCCGCCTTCACCACCGCCAACATGACCGAGAGCCTCCGGGGCAACTACCTCGCCACCCTCCTCGGCAGCGTGAAGCTGTCGGCGGTGGTCGCGGTGCTCGGCGCCGTCCTGGGCACCTTCCTGGCCCAGGCCGTGGTCACCTCCCGGTTCCGGGCGCTGCGCGAGTCGGTGCTGACCGCCTCGGGCGTGCTCGCCAACTTCGGCGGCGTGCCGCTGGCGTTCGTCTGGGTCGGCACGCTGGGCAACTCCGGCGTGATCACCAATGTCTTCGGGCTGGGTGACGCCGGCTGGAGCCTGTACAACTTCTGGGGCCTTGCCCTGGTCTACATGTATTTCTCGGTGCCGCTGATGGTGCTCGTCGTGGTGCCCGCCCTGGACGGCCTGAAGCCGCAGTGGCGGGAGGCCGCCGGCAACAGCGGCGCCACCGCCTGGCAGTACTGGCGGCACGTCGGCATCCCGGTGCTGGTCCCCTCCCTCCTGGGCGGGGTGGTGCTGCTGTTCGGCGGCGCGTTCGCCGCCTACGCCACCGCCAAGGCGATGGTCGGCAGCACGGTCCCGCTGGTCACCCTGCAGATCGCGGACGCCCTCACCGGTGACGTGCTCATCGGCCACGAGAACATCGCGCTCGCGCTCAGCCTCGACATGATCGTTGTCGCGGGCCTGGTGATGGCGGTCTACCTGCCCCTGCAGAAGAGGAGCAGCCGATGGCTGCGGTGACCCCGATCCTGGATACCCCGCCGGCCGTCTCGCACGACCGCCCACGGCGCCCCCGCGTCTGGCGCGGCGTGGTGCTTGGAGTCGCGGCGCTCTACTTCCTGGTCCCGTTGGGGGCCTCGCTCTGGTTCGCCGTCTACAACGAGCAGCGGGGCTTCTCCCTCGACGTCTTCTGGAAGATCTTCACCGCCGAGGGCTTCGGGAAGAGTGTCCTGCTCTCCCTGGCCCTGGCCGCAACCACGATCGCGGTGGTGCTCGCGCTCACCCTGCCCGCGATGCTGGCCGTACGGCTCGGCGCGCCCCGGCTGCGGCCGGTGCTCGAGGTGATCTGCACGCTTCCGCTGGTGGTGCCGCCGATCACGTTCGTGACCGGGATCGGCACGGTGCTGCGCTGGGGACCCGACTACCTGGCCGCCACGCCGTTCTGGGCGACCCTGATCGCGATCCAGAACGAGACGTTCCCGGTGGTGCTGGTGCTGGCCTACGTGGTGCTGGCGCTGCCGTTCGTCCACCGCTCGCTGGACGCGGGGCTGCGCGCGATCGATGTGGGCACGCTGGTCGAGGCGGCCCGCAACCTGGGCGCGTCATGGCCGCACGTGATGTTCCGGGTGATCATTCCCAACCTTCGCTCGGCGATCGCCAGCGCCTCCTTCCTCACCCTCGCGCTGGTGCTCGGTGAATACACCATCGCCGCGCTGCTCGGCTACGGGACCTTCCCCGTCTGGATCCTGACCGTCTCCGGGTCCGACGGCCAGCTCTCGGTGGCCGTCTCGATCCTCAGCCTGCTGCTCATCTGGCTGCTGCTGCTCACCCTCTCCAGCGGCGGTTCCAAGCGAAGGAGTTCCTCATGACCGCCGGCGTCGAGTTCCGGGGGCTGCGCCGCGTGTTCGGCCGCACGGTCGCCCTGGACGGCCTGGACCTGACCGTCGAGCCGGGTGAGCTGATCGCCCTGCTGGGCCCGTCGGGCTGCGGCAAGACCACCGCCCTGCGATGCGTGGCCGGGTTCGAGCACCCCGATTCGGGCGCCGTGCTCATCGACGGCGAGGACATCACCCGCCGGCCCGCCAACCGCCGCGACGCGGGCATGGTCTTCCAGTCCTACAGCCTGTTCCCCAACCTGAACGCCCGCGACAACGTGGCGTTCGGGCTCCGCGTCCGCAAGGTGCCCGCCGCCAGGCGGCACGCCAGGGCGGCCGAGCTGCTTGAGCTGGTGGGCCTCCCCTCACACGCCGAGCGCTACCCGCACGAGCTCTCCGGCGGCCAGCAACAGCGCGTCGCCCTGGCCAGGGCGCTGGCGCTGGAGCCCCGGGTGCTGCTGCTGGACGAACCGCTGTCCGCGCTGGACGCCAAGGTCCGTGTCACGCTGCGCGAGGAGATCCGGCGGCTCCAGCTTGAGCTGGGCATCACCACGATCTTCGTGACCCACGACCAGGAGGAGGCCCTGTCGGTCGCGGACAAGGTCGCGGTGCTCCGCGCGGGGCGGCTGGAACAGTGCGCCTCCCCCGCGGAGGTCTACGACCGGCCGGCCACGCCGTTCGTGGCCGAGTTCGTCGGCACGATGAACCACATCCCCGGCCGCGTGTCCGGCGACCAGGTCACGGCTCTGGGGCAGCTTCTCACGGTGGACGGCCCGCTGCCCGCCTCCCCTGACGTGGACGTGCTGGTCCGCCCCGAGGCCGTGCTCGTCACGCCCGCTCCGGAGGGCAGGGCGCTGATCGTGGCGTCGTCGTTCCGCGGCGCCTCCGCGCGGCTGCGGGTGCGGCTGGACGGACTGGAGGTCCTCTCCGACGTCCCCGGCCACGACGCGGTACGGCTGGCACCCGGCACGCGGGTGGACCTCACGCTCGTGCAGCGGCCCGTCCTGGTCGCCGAGCGCACCGCGGCGGCCGGCCGGACGCCGGACGCCGCCGGACCCGCGCCCGCCGAGCTGGAGAACCCCGCCGGTGTCGGCTGAGGCCGGGCCGCGTGCCGTCCTGTTCGACATGGACGGCACGCTGGTGGACACCGAGGGACTGTGGTGGGAGGCCTGCGCGGCGGTGGCGGCGGAACTCGGCCTGGATCTGACCGAGGCCGACACCACCCACGTACTCGGCCGCCCCATCGAGCGGACCGCCGCCCATCTCGTCCGGCGGTCCGCGCGTCGGGACGGGCCCTTCCCGGACGCCGAGGACATCGCGGAGTGCGATCGGCTCTCCCCGGACGCCGAGACCGTCGGCGCACGGCTCACCGAGGCGTTCGCGGAGCGGATCGCGCGCGGGGTGACGCCGCTGCCCGGCGCGATCCGGCTGCTGGACGAACTGGGGGCGGCGGGCGTGCCGGTGGCCCTGGTCAGCGCCTCGCCCCGGCGGATCGTGGACATGGTGCTCCGGACGGTCGGGGCACAGCGGTTCCGCACGGTCGTGGCGGCCGAGGACACGGCGCGCGCGAAGCCGCTGCCCGATCCCTACCTGAAGGCCGCCGCCGCGCTGGGCGCCCGTCCCGCCGAGTGCGTGGCGGTCGAGGACAGCCCCACCGGCCTCGCCGCGGCCCGCGCCGCGGGCTGTCAGGTGGTGGCGGTGGCGGGCGGCACGGCGGTGCCGTACGGCGTGCTGAGCGTCGGCAGCCTGGAGAAAGTGGATCTGACACTGTTGCGCCTGCTGACGGCGGGGAAGATCTCGGTAAGCTGAGCCACTTCACGTGACGGTATATGCGGTTAGGTATGACGGTGAACGACCTCACTTCGGATGATCCCGTTCAAATCGGGCGATACCGCGTGCTGAGCAGGCTGGGCCGGGGCGGGATGGGCACGGTCTACCTCGGCGACTCCCCCGAGGGCCAGCGGGTGGCCATCAAGGTGATCAATCCGGAGTACAGCCAGCACGACCAGTTCAGGATGCGTTTCCGCCGGGAGGCCGACGCCGCCCAGCGGGTCCGCCGGTTCTGCACCGCCGCGGTCATCGAGGCCGCGCTCGACGGGGATCAGCTCTACGTCGTCACCGAGTACGTCTCCGGTCTCAACCTTGAGGAGGCCGTGCAGTCGGGAGGGCCGCTCCGCGGCTCCAGCCTCGACGCGCTGGCGGTCGGCGTGGCGACCGCCCTCACCGCCATCCACGGCGCCGGGGTCGTGCACCGCGATCTCAAGCCGTCCAACGTGCTGCTCTCCCCGTTCGGCCCCCGGGTGATCGACTTCGGCATCGCCCGGGCGCTGGACACGCTCAGCGGGATCACCGGGACCGGGGAGATCGTCGGCACGCCCCGCTACATGGCGCCCGAAGTCCTGCGCGGCGAGCCGGTCTCCCCCATGTGCGACGTGTTCTCCTGGGGCTGCCTCATCGCCTTCGCCGCGAGCGGCAAACCGCCGTTCGGCGGGGAGGCGCTGGCCGCGGTGGTGTATCAGGTGCTGAACACCGAACCCTCCCTGGATGGCCTGGAGCCCGCCCTGCGCGAGCTGGTCGCCTATGCCATCGCCAAGGACCCCAGGAACAGGCCCACCTCCCAGCAGCTCCTCGACCACCTCGTCGGACGTTCCGCCGCTCCCGAGCAGACCGCCCACTCGGTCCAGACGGTCTGGCAGCAGAGCCCGCCCACGATCCACGGGACCACCATGTGGGCGGACGCCGTGGCAGCGGGACACCACACCGGTCCGGGCATGGGCGCCTCCTTCGGGGCCATACCCTCCGGACGGTCGGCGCGGAGGAAGAAACTGATCACCGGAGCGGCGGTGGCGGCCCTGATCACGACGGGCGGCGCCCTCGCCCTCTACCTCGCGCTCTCTCCCGGCGGCCCACCCGAGAACCTCTCCGCGCTGTACCAGGACGACTTCACCCAGAGCCGGAGCGGCTGGAGCGGCGGCATCTACGACGGGAGCGCCCCCCAGGGCTACGCCCCCGAGGGCTACTACGCCGTCGACGTGGACGGCGACAATCCCGTCGTGCGGCAGAAGGCGCCGATCCCCTTCCTGACCGCGCCACCCGCCACCCCCGACCCCACGGCCAGCCCCACCCCGGTCATACCAGGCCGGCTGCTGCTCGGCGTCGACGTCGGAATCCGCGACGGCAGCAGCGGCCTGGGCGAGTACGGGCTGTTCTGCCGGGGTGAGGACACCTACGACGCGACCCGCTACGAGTTCCTGCTCGACACCAGCGGCGGCGTGCGCATCCGCAAGAGCGTCAAGAACGCCGGGGGGGAGCTCACCAAGGCGGTCCAGGTCGACCTGCCCAAGGGCGAGCCCGCCCATCTGCAGGCCGAGTGCTCCAGCACCCCGGAGGGCGTGCAGCTGACCATGTGGGTCAACGGCGAGCAGGTCCAGTCGGCGCTGGACACCAGCCCGCTCCCACCGGGCGAGGTCGGCCTGCTCGCCCGGGTCGGCGAGAACGGCAGGTCCCAGCTCCGGGCCTCCTTCGACAACTTCACCCTGGACGGCGCGCTCGAGGGAGCGGTCTCCAAAAGCCCCTGACCGGGAACAGAGCGTGATCGCCACGGAGTTGGGAAGGATCGAAGCACTCGACTGAGCGAAGGAGTCCAGCACGATGCGCGCCATAGTCGTCTCCGCCACCGGCGGTCCCGAGGTCCTCACCTACACCGAGCATCCGGATCCCGTGCTGAACCCCGGTGAGGTGCTGGTCGACATCGCGGCCGGCGGCGTGAACTTCATCGACGTCTACCAGCGGATGGGCCGCTACCCGCTATCCCTCCCCTTCGTCCCCGGCAACGAGGGCGCGGGCACCGTCGCCGCGGTCGGCGAGGACGTGCGGGGGATCTCCGTGGGAGACACGGTGGCCTGGGCGAACGTGATGGGCAGCTACGCGGAGAAGGCCGTGGTGCCCGCGTCCCACCTGGTCGCCGTGCCCGACGGCGTCACGGCCGACACCGCGGCGGCCCTGATGCTCCAGGGGATGACCGCGCACTACCTGACCCATTCCACCTACGAGGTGAAGCCGGGCGACGACGTGCTGGTACACGCCGCGGCCGGAGGCGTGGGCCTGCTGCTCACCCAGATCGCCAAACTGCGCGGCGCCCGGGTGATCGGCACGGTCTCCACCGAGGAGAAGGAGAAGCTGGCCCGGCAGGCGGGCGCCGACGAGGTGATCCGCTACGGAGGATTCTCCGAGGCGGTCCGCGAGCTGGCCGGTTCCGGCGTGCACGTGGTCTACGACGGAGTGGGCGCCGCCACCTTCGACGGGAGCATCGCCTCGCTGCGCCCGCGCGGCATGATGGCCCTGTACGGCCAGGCCAGCGGCCCGGTCCCGCCCATCGACCCGCAGGTCCTCAACAAGGGCGGCTCCCTCTTCCTGACCCGGCCCACGCTCGTCCACTACATCGCCACCCGCGACGAGCTGGCCTGGCGGGCGAGCGACCTCTTCGGCTGGGTCGCCTCGGGACAGCTCCAGGTGCACATCTCGCACCGCTACCCCCTCGCCGAGGCCGCCCGCGCCCACGAGGACCTGGAGGCGCGCCGCACCACGGGCAAGCTCCTGCTCATCCCCTGACCGCCCCGCCGTGCGGTCGCCACCGGGTGGCGACCGCACGGCAAGCTTTGGACGCATTTAAAACTCGCCTCGCATCGGCTCAACGGATGAGGCGGAGTCAGGCTCATTCCGGCCGGGACTGCTCCCCGAGGCCGACGGGGAAGGCGTCGAAGTGGACGATGACGCGCGCGGTGTCCGGCGTCTCCTCGCCCCTTCTCCCCTCCCCCGCCCTCTCCTGGTAGGCGTCGAGAACCCGGGAGACGTCCCGCACGAGGTCGGCGAGCTCCTCCCTGGTCAGGCGGAGTGCCGTCTGAGAATGGGTTCCGGCCTCCAGCCACGGACGCGGGGTGGTCCGCGACTCCTCCACCCAGTAGGTGAGCTCGGCGCCCCGCTGGCGCACCATCTCGGCGAGCAGGAACTCGGCGGCCTGGGCCGTCTCGGGGTCGCGGCGGAACCGGTCACCGTCGAAGGAATAGTGACCGGCGCGCCACCAGCGCTCCCTGCCCCTCCCCCGCTCCGGCACGTCCTCGATGAGTCCGTGCCGCGCGAGCCGGCGTAGGTGGTAGCTCGTCACCCCGGTGTTCTCCCCGGTCCTGGCGGCGAGCTGCGTCGCCGTCGCGGGGCCGTGGTGCTCCAGCAGCTCCAGGAGCCGGAGCCGGGAAGGATGGGCGAGCCCCTTGAGCGCCGAGGCGTCGAGTTCGCGAGTCTTGTCATCCACTGCGTGCAGCCATATCTTTGCAAAGGAACATTTGCATACTTTCCTTTAAACAATACCGGAGGCCCTTGTGATCGGACCGTCGTTCCGCTGGCTGTGGGCCGCCTCCGGCCTGTCGAACATCGGCGACGGCATCGTGCTCGTCGGTGTGTCCCTGATCGCGGTGACCCTGACCAGGTCGCCGCTGCTGGTGTCCCTGGTCAGCGCGGCGGCGACGCTGCCCTGGCTACTGTGCGCCCTGCACGCGGGCGCCATCGCCGACCGGCACGACCGGCGCCGGATCATGGTCATGGCGAGCTGGAGCCGGGCCGGTGTGCTGGCGGCGCTGGCCGTGACGGCGTGGCTGGGGACGCTCAGCCTGCCGGTGCTCCTCGCCGGAGCGCTCCTGCTCGGCATCGCCGAGGTCTTCTCCGACACTTCGGCGCAGTCCGTGCTGCCGATGGCCGTACCGCGCGATCGACTCGACACCGCCAACGGCCGGCTCATGGCCGTGCAGACGGTCGGCAACAACTTCCTCGGGGGCCCGCTGGCCGGGGTCCTGATCGGGATCGGTTCGACCGCGGTGCTCGGGGCGCCCGCGCTGCTCTACGCCATGGCGGGGCTGGCCCTGCTCGGCATGCGCGGGCGCTTCCGGGTCGAGAGCCCGTCGACGCGCTCCCTGCGCGCCGACATCACCGACAGCCTGCGCTACCTGCGAGACCACCGCGTCCTGCGGGCCCTCGCCGTCTTCTCCGGCGTTCTCAACTTCGCCAACGCGGCCTACTTCGCGGTCTTCGTGCTCTGGGTGGTCGGCGAGGAGTCACCGGTGGGGCTCTCAGCCAGTGGCTACGGCATCCTCATGGCGGCGCTGGCCGCCGGGGCGGTGACGGGCTCCCTGCTGGCCGGCCGCCTGACCCGCCGCGCCGGGCAGGTCAGGACACTGCTGACCGCCGACCTGGTCAACAGCCTCCTGCTGCTGGTGCCCGTCCTGATCCCCACCCCGGTCGCGATCGGCGTCACCGCCCTGCTCCTCGGCGCGACCAACGCCGTCACCAACGTCATCGTGGTGTCGCTGCGGCAGCGGCTCATCCCCGAGGACCTTCTCGGCCGGGTCAACGCGGGCTACCGCCTGATCGGCATGGGGGCCTCCCCCCTCGGTGCGGCGGCCGGCGGGCTCCTCGGCTCCCAGGCCGGGCTGCCCGCCGTCTTCTACACCGCCGCCGGACTGTGCGTCCTCGCGGTCGCCCTGGTCGCCCGCACCGTTTCCCCCCGCTCCGTGGCCGCCGCCGAGGCGGTCACCGAACGGCCCGCGGGCCTTCACGCGCCCGCCGGGGCGGCGCCCGGCCGTCCCGCTGAATGACCGGGCAGCGGACAAGGCGGCCCGAGCCCGGGCCGATCGTCAGACGATCCACCGGGCGGATGATCAGGGCAGCGGGTGGGCGGGCCAGTCCAGCAGCCGGGCGCCCAGCACCGCCGTCTCCAGGGTGAACCGCTGGGTGGGGTCGTCGGGTGAGAACCCGGTGAGGCGGCGGATCCGCTCCAGCCGGTAGGTCACCGCCCGGGTGCTGACGCCGAGCCTGCGCGCCGCGGCGGTCTGGTTGCCCTGCGAAGCGAAGACGGCCTCCAGCGTGCCGAGCAGCGGCTCCGGGCCGCCCCGGGCATCCAGCAGCGGGCTGAGCACGGTCGTCACCAGATCGTCGATCGCCGCCCTGTCCCGCAGGAGCACCGGGAAGACCAGCAGATCGGCGGCCTTGAGCACGGATGCCCGCAGTCCCAGCCGGTCGCCGAGCTCGATGGCGCCGGCGGCCTCCCGGTAGGAGGTGACCACGCCACCGGGCCCCCGGTGGGGCCGCCCCAGCCCGACCCGCCAGCCGGGCGCGAACAGCTGTCTCACGTGGTGGGTGAACTCCCCCGTCGCCACGGTGAGGCTGCCCGGCACGACGCACACCAGCCCGCCGTCGCGTACCGCGACCAGCACGTTGTGCGAGCCGAACCGGGAGACCATCGCCTCCTCGATCCGCCGGGCCACCACGTCACCGTCTCCCGCCTCGCCGGCGTACGGCGGGCCCGAGGAGCGGGCGACCGCGACCACGTAGGTCTCGGCCAGCCTGAGCCCGAAGTGCTCGGCACGCTCGGCGAGCCGGTCGGCCCGGCCCTGGAGCAGGTCGTCAACGAACTCCCTGCGCGCGGTCTCCTCCTGGCGCAGGGCCAGCCGCTGGGCGTTCTCGTAGCCCTCCATCAGGGCCGAGACCATCCGCCTGAGGGCCGGGAGCGGGACCGGGACCACGGGTTCGGCCATGATCAGGGCGGCCTCGACGAGCGCGCGCAGCGGCACGCCCGACTCGGCGGCCCGCGCGCCGGCGGCGCGGTAGTCGTCCAGCGCGTCACGGCCGGGCAGCCGCCCGGTCGCGGCGGCGGCCGCCAGAACACGGGGGTGTCCGCCGAGCAGGCCGGCGGGCACCCCCGGGACCTCGTCCATCAGACTCCTACGTCACGCCGATCGAAGGCGAGGATCGCGGTCAGGAGCAGCGCCACCGTCGCTCCCGCGAGAACCAGATAATCACCGGTGGGGAAGCCCTGGTAGAGGGGCCTGCCGTCGAGGTAGTAGTGGAACGGCGAGACCCACCGGAGCCAGGCGATCGCGTCCACGTTTTTGCCCATGGTCTCGATGACGTAGCCGCCCACCGCGACCACCCCCACCACGGCCATGGCGATGTTCCTGCGCCCCACGGCGGCGCCCACCGCGAGGGCCAGCGTGCCGAAGAACAGACCGAGCAGGAGGATCCCGGTGTGACCGGCGAGGATCCGGCCGGGCGCCACGTTCAGCCCGACGGCGGACGTCAGCGCCCACACCGCGAGGAACGTCACCACCGCCAGGCCCAGCAGGCCGAGGGCGAGAGCGGCGAAGCGCTCGAAGACCAGCCGCCTGCGGTCGATCGGCAGCGTGAGGGTCAGCTCCAGCGTGCCGGACTCCTCCGGCTGCGCGAGGGCCCGGTTGCCGAGGATCGAGGCGCAGACGACGAACAGCATCGGCCCGAACAGCTGGTAGACCAGGCTGTGCAGGTAGCCCACGCCGCTGGTGAAGTCCTCCATGCCTCCCATCAGGTCGCGCATGGCACCGGGGAACTTGGCCAGCGCGGCCGGGCCGTACACCTCGGGGTCCCTGGTCATGCTGGGATAGAACGACAGGTACAGCCCGCAGAACGCGGTGATGCCGATGGTCCAGCCCACCAGCGCCCTCCGGTAGTCCCGCAGGCTCTTAGACACCAGTACGGGCATGGCGCTCCCCCTCCTCGCTGTAATAGGTGAGGAAGATCTCCTCAAGATCGGGATCGGCGCTGACCATGTGCACCACCGTGAACCGTGCCGCCGCCTTCACCAGCGCGTCGGGACGGCCGTCGATCGTAACGCGGACGCTCGTGCCCTCCACCCGCAGGTCCCGCACGCCCGGGAGATTCTCGAACGCCTCGCGGGGCACCGGCGCGTCGAAGTGGAACTCCACCGTCCGCACCGCCCTCTCCCGTAACGCGGCGACGTCCTCCACCGCCACCAGCCGCCCGGCGCGCACGATCCCCACCCGGTCGGAGACGTTCTCGGCCTCGGCGAGCACGTGTGAGGACATCAGCACGGTCCGGCCCGAGGCGCGGACCTCCCGGACCATCGCCAGGAACTCCTGCTGCACCAGCGGGTCCAGGCCGCTGGTCGGTTCGTCCAGGATCAGGAACTCCGGCTCGTGCATGAAAGCCTGGATCAGGCCCACCTTCTGCTTGTTGCCCTTGGAGAGCTTGCCCATGGGCACCGACAGGTCGGCTTCCAGCCGTTCGGCCAGCCTGGTGATCCGTTCCCTGGGCACGCCGCCGCGCATCCCGCCCAGGAAGGTGAGATAGTCCCTCGCCCTCTCCCTGCCCTCCAGGGTCAGCTCCCCGGGCAGGTAGCCGATCCGGCCGCGCACCCTCGCGTCGCGCGGATCGACGCCGAGCACGGTCACCCGGCCGGCGGTGGGCCTGATCACGTCGAGGAGCAACCTGATCGTGGTCGTCTTCCCCGCACCGTTCGGGCCGAGGTACCCGAACACCTCTCCGGGACGGATCACGAGGTTGAGATCCTCGAGCCCCCGGCGCCTACCGTAGAACTTGGTAAGTCCCTCGGTCTCCACTACCGCTGTCATGCCGTTGATGGTGCCCGCCCGCCCTCGCCCCGGCCATTACCGGAGTCGGACAGTTGACCGCCCGTTCGTTGCCCGTATCCGGAACCCACCGCCGGCGACCACGCCCCACCACGCGGCACGGGCCCGCCGTACGGCACCGCCCGCGGTCGAGTGTCGCGTGCTCTCCGACCTTACGGATCATGTGGGCCTCCACGCCGGCGGGGTGGTGCCTTGCGATCTGCCGCAAAGGCCGCGGAAGATCGAGCCTCGACGATCTCCGTGACAGGGGGGTGCCCAGATCAGCCAGGGCTATCGTGAAGGCATGAATGTGGACACGGCCTTCGTGCTCGGCGGCGGCGGGGTGCTCGGCGCGCACGAGGTGGGCATGCTGCGGGCGCTGGACGAGGCGGGCATCAAGCCGGACGTGATCGTCGGCACGTCCGTGGGCGCGCTGAACGGCGTCATGCTCGCCGCCGCCCCCGGCGACGCGGTCGCCGACCTGGCCGGGCTGTGGCGCTCCGACGTGGTCCGCACGGCCTTCGGCGGGTCGTGGATGACCCGGTTGTCCACCCTCGCCAGGAGCGGCACCCACCTGCACTCCCCCGGCCCGCTACGCGACCTGCTGACCGAGATGCTCCCGGTCTCCCGCATCGAGGATCTGGCCGTGCCGTTCCAGTGCGTGGCCGCCTCCGTCGAGCGCGCGACCGCCCATTGGTTCACCGAGGGCCCCGTGGTCGACGCGGTCCTCGCCTCCTGCGCCGTCCCCGGCCTGCTGCCCCCCATCCGCATCGGCGACGACCATTTCTTCGACGGCGGGCTGGTCCACAGCATCCCGGTCGGCCGGGCCGTCGCCCTCGGCGCCCGCCGCATGTACGTCCTGCACGTCGGCCGGATCGAACGGCCCCTGGTCGCTCCGCGCCGCCCGTGGGAGGTCGGCCTGATCGCCTTCGAGATCGCCCGCCGTCACCGTTTCACCGAGGAGATGGCCGCGCTGCCCTCCGACATCGAGGTCCACATCATGCCCGCCGGCATGGATGCCCGCCCCGGAGTGGATCTCTCGCAACTGCGCTACCGGGATTCATCGCGTATATCTGGATATATCGACCGCGCCTACCGGGCTTCGTCCCACTATCTGGCCCAGCACTCGCCCCGCTGATCCAGGCCCGGCCAACGGCCGGGCCCGAGGGCCGGACCGTCCGGGGCCCGCCGGTCCGTACGGCGCCGGTCCGGCCGTCCGGGCCTGCCGGGTTCTACAGCCGGTCAGGCCATCAGGGGCCACGTCCAGGAAGGAGAGGCCCGTGCTCCCTCCCCGTTTCCTGCGCCGCCTGGTCCTCGCGCCGCTCGTCATCGTGCTCGCCGTGGCCGCGGTGGTCACGCTCCCGATCTGGCTGCTGGTGGTGGCGGCGGCCTCCCTGCGGCTGCCGCCCCCGCAGCGGCGCGGCACCCGGCTGGTCTGGTTCGCGGTGGCGTGGCTGACCCTGGAGACGATGGCGCTCATCGCCTGCTTCGGCATCTGGGTGACCTCCGGATTCGGCGGGCGGCTCAGCCGGGACGAGTACGAGGAGCGGCACTACGCCCTCATCAAATGGTTCCTCTCCAAGGTGTACGAGGCGGCCGAACGGATCTTCGGCCTGAGCGTCGAGATCGACGGGCCACCACCGCACCCGGACGAGCTCTCCCGGCGGCTGACCCGCCCGGTCATCGTCCTGTCCCGCCACGCGGGCCCCGGCGACTCCGTCCTCCTGGTCCACCATCTCCTCAGCGCGTACGGCAGGCGCCCCAGGATCGTGATGAAGGCGGCCCTGCAGCTCGACCCGTCCCTGGACGTGCTGACCAACCGGCTGCCCAACGCCTTCGTCCCCCGCAACGTCGATTCGGGCGGCATCATCGCCGAGATCCGCCGGCTGGCCTCCGGCATGGACGCCGACGACGCCCTGGTGATCTTCCCTGAGGGGGGCAACTTCACCCCCAGAAGGCAGGCTCGGGCCATCCGCCGCCTGGAGCGCAAGGGCCTGGCCGAGGAGGCCGCCCGCGCCCGCCGCCTGAACCACCTGCTGGCCCCCCACCCCGGCGGGGCCATCGCCGCCATCGACGCCTGCCCGGCCGCCGACGTGGTCTTCGTCGCCCACACCGGCCTGGACGACCTGGTGACCCTCGGCGACCTCTGGCGCAAGCTGCCCGTGCGGGCCGAGGTCAGGGCCACGTGGTGGCGGGTGAGCGCGGCCGACGTGCCCCGCGACGACGAGGACCGGATCCGCTGGCTCTACGACCACTGGGAGCGGATCGACGTCTGGATCGCCGCCAACCACAGCGCCCCGGCGGGCGGAGACTGAGAGCCGCCGTACCGGGCCGAGGCGCGGACGGCTCCGACGGGGCACCGGTTCCCGGACCCCGTCACTACACGCGCTCGACCTTTGCGAAGTCCGGGGAGGCCGGCCAGCGGGCCGAGATCGGAGACGGCCGTCTCCTGGAGACGGAGCTCCCGAAGTCCCCGGCAGTTCTCCGCGAGAGTGGCGAGGCCCTCCTGGATGTCCGCTCCGCGGAGGCAGACGCTCACCAGGTTGGGGAGACTCGCGAAGATCGCCGTGTCCCGCAGATGGCGCGCTCCGTGCAGGGTCAGGTTGCTGAGCCCGGTATGCCGGGCGACCGGACCGAAGTCCCGGACCGATGTCACGCCCCTGAGCAGGAGCGAATCGAGCCGGGGCAGGGAGTCGAGGAAGGCCAGGCTTCCCTCGAAGTCGAGGTCCAGCAGGTTCAGATGCCGCAACTCAGGCAGGCGGGCGAGAAACCCGAGGTGGCGCAGGCTGCCCAGCAGGCGCGGGTTCTCGATGTTCAGCGTATCGAGGGGCAGGACGGCGTCCGCAAAGACCTGGGCGGCGTAGTCGTCATGGTCGAAGTAGTCCCACCCGGTGACCAGCTCCCGCTGGACGTCCTCGCGGGGATCTCCCCGGTATCCGGCGAGCTTCCCCCGGGCGCGTTGGCGTGACCGGCGGCCATCACCACCGTCTCGCGCCACTGGTCCAGGTGTGCCCGTTCGACCAGCGGCTCCACGTCCGCGTCGTCGGTGGCCTGCTTGGCCGCGAGATACTCCTGCACCGTCCGGTGGACGAAGTCGATCCGGCCCGGCACCGGTTCCCGGATCACCCCGCTCCGCTGCAGCAGGTGGTCGAGCACCGCCTCGGCTGTCGCGTCCACCCGGGGCATGGTCCGGATCTTCTCCTCGACCCGTTTGAGCGCCGTGGCCTTGGACAGCTCCGACCGCCCCCAGACGGCGAGCTGCCAGGCCAGGTCCTGCAGCACCCGCACCTTCTGCTCGGGTTCGAGGACGACCTCGGCGGCGATCCCGCGTTCGGCGTCCCGGCGCTCCAGCAGCAGCTCCAGCGCCGCCGCGTACAGCCCCATCCTGCTGCACGGCAGCTGCTTGCCGCGGTCCAGGTTCAGCGCGCACAGCATCGCCGCGAGCAGCGGCGCCGAGGCGAGCATCTGCAGATGAGGGCTGCTCTCGAACCGGGCCAGCAGCGCGCCCTCGTACTCGTCCAGCCTCTCGGATGCGCACGGCAGGCTCGGTGGCCCTCGCATCGCCGCGTGCCACTGCCGTACGAGCTCGCGCAGGTCGGTCGGGGTCATCGGCTCCAGCGCCACCGGCGAGAAATCCTCCTCATCGAGCCAGCGCGTGTCGGCCGCCGCCGGGCGGGAGGTGACGACGGTCCTGGTCCCGGGATAGGCGGCGAGCAGGTCGCCGCGCGGGAGTACGGCGGGCGCGTCGAGCGAGCGGGCCAGGAGACGGCCGAGCGCCGCGGACACCTGCTGGCCGAGGGCGGCGATCCGCTCCTCGACGGACGACAGGCGGCCGAGGACCTCGGTGGCGGCCCGGGGCAGATACTGCGGGAGCTGCTGGAGGATCCGGACCAGGCAGTCGAGGCACTCGTCCAGCAGCACGTCGTACAGCCGCGCCCCGGCCTCACCGAGCTGCCGAGCCGGGTCGGGCAGGCCGGACCGGATGTCCTTCGCGAGCTTGATCGCGTCCATGTCGGCGGCCGGCACGGCCCGGTCGGAGAGGTCGGCGTTCCGCTCCTCCCTGCCCGCCCGGACGGCGAGGCCCTCCCGCAGGGCACGTCCCGCGACGGCCTTTCCCGTCGCGGCGACGACAGCTTCCAGTCCGGACATCCTGCTCCTCGGCGCGCGGTGGAATTCGCCTCCAATGATCACCGAAAAAGCCGTGAAGCACGGAGAAATCCGCCAATCGGCAGGCGCCGGACCGGATTCCGCTACCAGTCCTGGGAGAGGCCGGACATGCGACGGAGGTATTCGTCCTCGTCGATCTCACCGGCGGCGTAGCGGCGCCTGAGGATCTCACGGGGGTCGTCGGAGAGAGGCCGGGGCCTCCTGGACGCGCGCAGCACCAGAGCGACGCCGAGGACCACCGCGGCGACCACGGCGACCACAGCGATAATGAAAAGGATCAGCACGACCCGGGTCATCGTCCACCTCCCACGCCTCTATTGTGCGAGAAATCCGGGGCTCCGCGCGGTGTTCCGCCCGGAGGCAGGACGGGCAGTCCCACGGGGGCGCCGCCCTCCAGCAGCCGTACCAGGGCACCGGTGTCGACATGCTGCTCGATCAGGTCACCCAGGGCGTCCAGCCGTTCCTCGCGCAGCGCGGCGAAGGAGACTCCGGGGGCGGGGACGAAGTCACGGCCGGAGACGGCCGCCACGTCGGCGAGGAACGCCCGGCGGAAGTCGTCGTTCTCCAGAGCCCCGTGCCAGGTGGTCCCCCAGACGGAACCGGCCCGGCAGCCGTCCAGGAACGGCTCGCCCCCATCGGCCGTCACGACGCCGTGGTGGATCTCGTAGGCCGCGACGCGGCAGCCGTACGCCTCGCCGACCGGGCGGCCCAGCGTCTTGGCCACGGCGAACTCCACCGTCGCGGGCAGCAGTCCGAGCCCCTCGACCGGCCCCGCCCCGGACTCGACGTCGTCGCGGATGATCCGGGCGAGCATCTGGTAGCCGCCGCAGACGCCCAGCACGGCCCTGCCGGGCAGGGCGTCGGCCAGGCCGGTGGCGCGCAGCCAGGCCAGGTCGGAGACCGTCGCGCGCGAGCCGGGCAGCACCACCAGGTCGGCGTCGTCCAGCTCGGCGGGCGAGGTCACGTAGCGGACCACCACGCCCGGCTCGCAGGCCAGGGCGTCCACGTCGGTGAAGTTGGAGATGCGCGGCAGCCTGACCACCGCGACCCGCAGGCTCTGCCCGCCGTACGGCGCGCGCACCCCGGCCGCGGGCCGGTTGTCCAGGGCGAGGGAGTCCTCGACATCCAGCCAGAGACCGTCCAGCCAGGGCAGCACACCGTACACCTCGCGGCCGGTCAGCTCCCTGATCATGTCGAGACCGGGTTCGAGGAGCTCGCGCGCCCCCCGGAACTTGTTGACCACGAACCCGGCGATCAGCGCCTGGTCGGCGGGCTCCAGCAGCGCCACCGTCCCGTACAGCGAGGCGAAGACCCCGCCCCGGTCGATGTCGCCGACCACGACGACCGGCAGGTCCGCGGCGCGGGCCAGGCCCATGTTGGCGATGTCGCCCCGGCGCAGGTTGATCTCCGCCGGACTGCCCGCGCCCTCGCAGACCACCACGTCGTAGGTGTCGCGCAGCCGTTCCAGCGCGTCCACGGCGATCTGGCGGAGGTGCTCCTTGACGTCCCAGTACTCCATGGCGTCCACGTCGGCCAGCGGCCTGCCCATGACCACGACCTGGCTGCGCCGGTCGCTGCCCGGCTTCAGCAGGATCGGGTTCATGTCCGCGCTGGGCTCCAGGCCGCACGCGGCGGCCTGCATCGCCTGGGCCCGGCCGATCTCCGCGCCGTCGGCGGTGACGAAGGAGTTCAGTGACATGTTCTGCGCCTTGTACGGCGCGACCTTCACACCCTGTCGGGCCAGCCAGCGGCAGATCCCGGCGGTGACGACGCTCTTGCCGGCGTCGGAGGTGGTCCCGGCGACCAGCAGGGAGCCCTTCATACGCCCCCCACCGGATGCGGCCGGGCAGCGACGCTCTCGCCGATGGCGAGAGTCCTGACGGCACCGGGACAGGACAGGATCACGGGCGGCTCCCCGGACGGATCGACAATCATGGTGCCCAGCATGACGCGCCCCCTCCCGGACGGCCACCCGGGCCCCGGGCCCCCTACCGGCGCGGCCCGCGGAACGCCGCGAACACGGCCAGACCGGCGGCGGCGAGACCCACCGCCCGTGCCAGCCGTACGGACCTGCGGATGTCGGCGACCGACGGCCTGGGCCCGTCGCCCATCTCTGGCCGGTGCTCGACGCGGTGGCCGTAGACGTTGGTGCCGCCGAGCGTGACGTCCAGCGCGCCGGCGAAGGCCGCCTCGCACCGGCCCGCGTTGGGGCTCGGGTGACGGTGTCCGTCCCTGCGCAGCACGGCGGCCGCCCGGCGGACCGAGCCGCCGGCCAGGGGGGCGGCGAGGGCCGTCAGCACCCCGGTGATCCGTGCGGGAACATAGTTGGCCACGTCGTCGAGCCGGGCCGCGGCCCAGCCGAACCGCTCGTAGCGGGAGTTGCGGTGGCCGACCATCGCGTCCAGCGTGTTGACCGCCCGGTAGGCCAGCAGCCCCGGCACCCCGGCCACCGCGCCCCAGAACAGCGGCGCCACCACGGCGTCGGAGGTGTTCTCCGCGATCGACTCGACGGTGGCCCTGGCCAGCTCGGAGGCGTCGAGCAGCGAGGGGTCGCGCCCGCACAGGTGCGACAGCCTCCCGCGCGCCCCGGTGAGGTCGCCGGCCTCCAGGAACTCCGCCATGGCCACGCCCTCGCGTCCCAGCGTGGTGCCGCCCAGCACCGACCAGGTCGCCAGGGCGCTCAGCGCGCCCCGCGCCACCGGGTTCCCCGCCCGGGTCGCGACGAGGCCGAGCAGCGCCGCCGGGCCGACGCACAGTGCGGTGTAGAGGACCCCGCTGGGCCGGGCGTCGCCGTACACCCGCCTCTCCAGGGCGGCGGCGGCCCGCCCGAACAGCGCCACCGGATGCCCGCGCCGGGGGTCGGCGAGCACGGCGTCGACGGCCACGCCGGCGAGCATGCCGAGCGCCTCGGCCCGCCTCGATGCGGATCGGCCTGTCGTTCGCCTGGAGGTGGAGTGGTCAGATGAGATGCGCATGGAGCTCATCCTGGTGGGTCTCCAGCCAGGCGCAGGCCCGGCGGATGCGCTCCCCGGCGCCGCCCGCCCACATACGGGCCCAGCCGCCGCCCGCGGTGGCGGCCTTGACGCGCATGGCGTGGTAGGAACGGTCGAAGCGGAGCCGGGCGAGGTCGAGCAGGCGGCGGCGCTCGCGCGGGGTCAGGCCGTACGTGTCGCAGAACAGCCGCAGCCGCGGACCCACCGCCAGATCACGCCGGATCGGCTCCAGGTCGAGGGGGTCGGCGATCGGGGCCCAGTGCCGTAGGGCGGTCACCACGTCGAACAGCCGGGTCGTCGGCCGGGCCATGTCGAAGTCGATCAACGCGACGGGGAGCCCGCCACGGAAGATCACGTTGTCGAGGTTGATGTCGCAGTGGCCGATCAGCTCAGGAGCCGCGTCGTCGTTGGACCCGGCCTCCCAGGCGGCGTCCGGCGGCGGGACGAAGCTCGCCGAGGCGTCGTGGAAGCGCCGCAGCAGCGCCGCCAGGGCGGCCAGCGACTCGTCGGTGACCGCGCAGGCCGTCAGCGGCGCGGTCGCGGAGTCGCCGTCGATATAGGTCAGGATCTCCCTGCCGTGGCTGTCCAGGCCCACGACACGGGGCGCGCCGTCGAACCCCGCCGACTCAAGGTGGCGCAGCAGCGCGTGCACGGACGGAGTGGAGAGCCGGACGGGCCGGCGGACGGTGTCACCGACCCGCACCACCCCGTCGGTCACGTCACCGCCCAGCAAAGGAATCTCCTCTTGGGCTGCGACGGCGAACATGGCATACGAGCCTAGACCGATTTCGGATGCTCCGTCTGCGCTCTTGCGGATCTCCGGACTATCCGTAAAGCAGTCCCGCGTGAAGGTTCCAGAGTGCTCGTTCCCGGCCATCGGCGCCGGTCAGCCGCTCGGGCCACCTCGTGCACGTGACCGGCCCCCGGCATCGTAGAGTGATCCTCGCGACACCTGTGCCGATCCGATGCATGGACACTCCCCGGATCATGCACAATTAGGCGGGAGCGCCCTTAGCTCAGCTGGATAGAGCATCGGACTTCTAATCCGACGGTCGCAGGTTCGAATCCTGCAGGGCGCACCACCGAGACCAGGTCATCCGTACGCTGACCTGGTCTTTCGCATGTCACCGGCCTGAGCCACCCATGCAGCCGCAGGCAGCGAAAAGCAGCCGTATGCCACCGGTCGCGGAACATACGCGGAATGCTCTTGGTCGTGTTTTCCCAGGTGGAGTCGGGGATTTCGGAGACGTGCGGAACGATTCCGGGGCTGGAACGACGAAGGACCCCGAGGAGTCCCGGGGTCCTGTCGGTACGTGGTGCTGATGTCGTCATGCGGCGAGCGCGTCCAGGATGCGTTGGTTCGCCACGTTGAGGGGCCGAGATCATTTCGGACAGCTTCTTTGCGGCCAATTCATGCTGCGAGCTGTCGATCCAGATACTCGTTGTAGACCTCTAGCGGGGTCCTATAGCCGAGTCCTGAGCCTGAATCCACCGAGCGTCTTTGAATGATCGTTTCTAAGTTCGATTCCTCCATGAGGGCCGTTTCTCTCGGTGTTCGGCAGGTGGAGTCCTGTTTTCGGGCGTGATGGGGCCGCCGCTGGCGGGTTCTGCGGCTTGTCCGGGTCATGCGGTTCGGGGCGGTCGGTGGCGGTGTCGCCGGTGGCTGGGTAGGCCGTCAAGGTGCTGGCGGGGTGGTGCCTGTGAGATGGGATATCAAGCGGCTCGGGCGAGCGGTGGCGAGCGAAGCGCGTCGAAGAGGTTCATCCAGGCGGGCTGCCAGGGCCAGTGGCCGGGCAGGTGGAGGGTGATATGGCCGCGCCCGTGCCGGGCGAGGCGGGCGGGTACGGCGATGAGGTGGCGGCGCAGAGTGGCTCCACGTGCTCGTGCGCAGCGGGCTCCGGACAGGCAACCGGCGGCGCGGAGCAGGTTGTGGCTGATCGTGGCCAGTGCCAGCCAGGCGGCGTTGGCCGCGAAATTACCGGAGGGCAGGTGAGCCAGCGGCCCGGAGATCAGATCGGCGAAGATCTGCTCGATGATCGCGTGATCACGATGCTGTCCTTCGGCCTGGATCAGCTCATACGGAGTGTCGGTGAACACGGCGTGGTAGCGATAGCACGGGTGGTGGCCGGGGTCGGTCTGCTCACCCAGTCGTTTGACCCGGCGCACGATCAGGCGAGCGGTTACGGCCTGCCCCTTCTTGGAGGTGAACGCGGTGTAGCGGGTCTCGGCGACCTCGGCATCGGAGATCCACTGCCCGGATTCCTCGTCCAAGATGGCGTTGGGGTAGCTGATCGGGGTCCAGGCGCCCTGGGGGATCGCGGCGATCGCCGCCTTGATTTTGGGGTCCATCTTCGCGGTGAAGGAGAACCGGACATCGGCTCGCCGGCAGGCGCCGATGACCTTGGCGCTGTAGTAGGCCGCATCGCCTCGGCAGAGCAGGATGCCGGTGGCTCCGGCCTCCCGGGCCGTATTGATCGACTCGGTCACGAAGGTGTCTGCGCCGCGGGCGGAGTTGGCGGTGCCGCCGCGCAACCGACTGGCGGTGATGACCGGGGCGGCCAGTGGGGTGGACAGGGCCGAGGCGAGCACGTTGAGACCGCGGACCCGCAGGCTCTTGCCTTGAATCTTGGTGTGCCCGAACCCGGCGCCCTGTTTGGTCGGCCCGTAAATCCGTTTTTGCATCGAGTCCAGATCGAGGAACGCCAGCACGTCCACGCCGGGCAGCAGCGGTGTGTGCGCGGCCAGACGGGCCAGCAGGCGGCGGCCGACCTTCCCGATCTGCCGCACGTTGCCCCACGTCAGACAGCGCAGAAACGACCCGAGCGTGGAGGGGGCGCGGATCCCGGCAAACAACTTATCCATCCCGCCGTGGCGCAGCACGTCCAGATCATCGATGCTGTCGGCCCCGGCGATCATCCCGGCCACGATCGAGCCGATTTTCAGCGGGGCATTCACCCCGAGTCGGTCGGCGATGGTCACGTGCTCCTGAGCCAGACCGGCCAGGTCACAGCGCTCGGCCAGGCGCATCACCGGCAGCAGGCCTGCGTAGGCGACCGTGTGCTGGTCATCGAAGATCGCATGGGTGTGGGCGGGAGCGTGAGACAATCGCACTTACGACGTGCCCTCTTGATTCGGCGGCTGGAAGCGTAGAGAACTCCCATCCTGCCAGGTCAGAGGGCATCGTCATGTCTACGGTCCAGCCCTCACCTGATAACGCTCGGTGGATTCAGGCTGAGTGAAGACGCTTCCGATTATAGAAGACCTCGATGTATTTGACAACATCGCGTCGCGCCTTTTCTCGCGTGGTGAAGATCATACGATTCAGCGACTCGTTCTTCAGTGCACCGAAGAACGATTCCGCCATGGCATTGTCATAACAGACCCCAGTCCGGCCAACGGACTGGCGTATTCCCAGTTCCTTGAGTTTCCTGGCGAAGTCATATGAGGTGTAGTTGCTCCCGCGATCGGAATGAAAAATCGCATCAAGGGCGATGCGCACGTTCGTCGCGGCCATATCGATCGCGGCCTCGATGAGCGACGTCTTGTAGTGATCGGCCATCGCCCAGCCGACGACCGCCTTGGTATGGCAATCGATGACGGTCGCCAAATAGAGGAAGCCTTCCCAGGTCGGGATGTAGGTGATGTCCCCGACGAACTTGGTGCCCGGTGCGTCGGCGGTGAAGTCGCGGCGCACCAGGTCGGGAATGCCGCGGAAGTCGCCCTGCTCGGTGGTGGCCGGCCGCCACGGCTTGGGCTGGCAGGGCACCAGCTCCAGCTCGCGCATCAGCTTGCGGACCAGCTCATCGGATACCTGCTCGCCGGTGCGCGCCAACTCGGCGTGGACGCGCCGGTAGCCGTAGGTCTCGTCGCTGTCGGCGAAGATCTTCGTGATCCTCGCCTTGAGGTGCTCGCGCCGCTGGGCGGTCGCCGAGGCCGGCCGGTCGAGCCATTCGTAAAAACCCGACTTCGACGCTTCCAGCCATTCGCACATCCTGGAGATCGGGTAGTCGGCCTTCTCCGCGTCGATGAGCTCGTACTTCTCGCTCACCGATACTCCGAGGCAAAGTAGGCCGCCGCTTTTCCCAGGAACTCGTTCTTGCTGCGGAGTTCCCGCACCTCTCTTTCGAGTTCGCGCAGTCGCCCGCGCTCGCCGGTCGTGAGTGGCTCGTCCTCCATCGAGTGTGTCCTTCGATAGGTGTTCACCCAGTTCCCGAGCGTCGCCTCGTGAATTCCGAGTTCCCGGGCAACCTGAGCGATAGGACGGGGTCCATCCAGGACCATCTTGACCGCCTCATCCTTGAACTCAGGTGAAAACTTTCTGCGATTCTGCGGCACGTACCTTCCCTTTCCCGATGGCCAAATTTTAGTGGGGCCAATGTCCGGAAGGTTCTGGGCACCTCAGTACCGGCGATGGCACCGCCACACCGACAACCAGCACCTATGCGCCGTCGTCGACAGAGGGCCAACGCTGTCTGATCCGAAGCTATACACCGGTGGTGCCGTCGATGCGTTCCCGGAGCAGATCCGCGTGGCCGTTGTGGCGGGCGTATTCCTCGATCATGTGGACATAGATCCAGCGGAGGTTGACGTCCTGCTCCATGAAGCGGCCAGTGTCGGTCAGAGCACGGTCTGCGCAGAGTTCGCGGGCGCGTGCGATCTCCGCGTGCCAGGTGGCGACGGCGTCGCGCAGGGTGGCGCCCTCGGCCAGTTCGAAGCCGCCGTCAGGGCCAGACGGGTCGGCCTGAGGATCGTAGATGGGCGGCGCCTGTTCTCCGGCGAACACTCGGCGGAACCAGTTCCGCTCCACCTCTGCCATGTGCTGGACGAGGCCGGTCAGCGTGAAGCCGGACGGCGGCACGGACGCGACGGCGGCCTGCTCATCGTCCAGGCTCTCGCACTTCATGGCGAGGGTGGTGCGGTGAAAATCGAGCCAGCTTTCGAGCGTGGTGCGCTCGTCGACGTTCAGGGGCGGCATGGGGCGTTCGGTGGTACTCACCGGTCGATTATCGCCAGCGGACGAAGCCGTAGTCCAAGGGATCTGGTCACGTTCAGTGGTCGTAGGCGATCAGAGATCGTTTGATCGGCTGGCCGGTTTTGTCGTTGTGCCAGATCGCGGCGGTCAGTGCGAGAATCCGCGCAAGCACGCGGATGACCACCCCGGCAGGCGTGCGACCACCGTGACGCTCCAGGTCAAGCTGCCCCTTGAAAGTCTGGTTGATCGACTCGATGACTTGACGCAACGGTCTGAACAGCTGTGCTCCGGCCCGATCGGGCTCGCCCTTGCGGGCCGGACGCAGCAAGGTCAGCTCACGGTCGGCGACAGCCCGCTCGAACGCGCGGCCGTAGTAGTTCCTGTCACCGATGATCGTCTGTTTCGGATGGCCGGCCAGCAGTTCAGGAGCCTCGTCGAGCATCCCAAGCAGCGTGTCGCGCTCGTCGGCCTTGGCCCCACTCAGCGCGAACGCGACCGGCAGCCCGCCCAGGGTGCACAGTAGATGCAGCCGCAACCCCCAGAAATACCGGGAGTGACTGGCGCAGTAGCCGTACTCGGCCCACCCGGCCAGCTCGCTGCGCCGGGCCGTCTCCCTCGACCGGCCGCACTCCACCGGGGTGGAGTCGATGACCCACACGTCGTCGCTCCACAGCGACGTGTCGGCGGCGAGCATTCTGATCATGCTTAATACCAGGCCGGATGCCTTGCGTAGTCGCTTGCCGTAGCCCGACTGGCCAGGCAGATACGGGAACATGCCGCTGAGCTGGGCATGGGCGTGGCGTAGCCGGCGCCGCTCGGAGGTGAAGCCCAGCAGCGCCGACATCACCGCCGGCGTGACCAGTTCAGCGTCACTGAGCTTGGGCGCGATGCCGAACCTCGGACGCCAGGGCGCGAGGTCCGGCGATGCCTTCAGCGCGTCATCGATCTTGACGTAGAGTGCCGTTACGAGGGTGTTCAGGTCGTTCGTCACACATCGATACTGAGCACCCTCGCCCTATTTCCGCAGGGATCCCTTGGACTCATTCATCTAGGCTCCACTCCACGTCGAAGGCCACTTCCCATGATCAGGAAGTGGCCTTTTCGATCTTGTACAGCTGCAAAATACAGCTACGAGTCCAGCCGATCGCCGAGCTTCTTGAGGGCCTTGCGTGTCTCCTCCGATGGGACCTCGCTGTAGATGTTCATGGTCACCGAGATCTGGGAGTGCCTGAGGATCTGCATGGCCGCGCGCGGGTGGACGTCGAGGGCCACGAGCAGGGACGCGCAGGTCTTTAGTGAAGTAGTCGGTGACCCCGGCCAGCCGCCATATGCCGCCGCTGGTGGTCTCGTACTCGGAGAAGTCCAGTTGCCCCACCTGGTTGGGGCCGTCCGGCGGCTCGGCGTTGCGGGCCTTGGCCGGCTCCCGACGTTCACGGCCCGGCCCTGCCCAGCCAAAGTGAAACCTTGACTATCCAAGGCATCCACATATAAACAAATGAGAAACCACGTAAATCAGTAGTGAACCCACATGGCTTAGCCGGCGTCCCCAGCGTTCCCGCCGTCGGGAGTCCCTCGTCCCCACCGAAAGGGGCAGTCCTATGAGGTTCTTAACGATCATCCTGATCGCCGCAGTGATGATCGCGACCGGTGGGACGAGCCCCGCTGCGGCCGCGGGAAGAACGACGTCGTTATGCGCACGTCCGCCCTCTCTCGTGACCGCAGTCAAGATCAGCTGCGGTGCCGCCTGGGGAGGACAGGTGGGCGCGCTCGCCGTCGCCGCTGAGGATGTGGTGATCAGCGTCGACAACGAAGGCATCGATCCCGCGATGGTGGAGCGGATGATCGAGCTTAAGGGGTTGGATCAGGGGCTCCTGAGCGACGTCATCAGGAACACCATCGAGACCTACGCCCTGGGCCCCCCGGATCCCGACATCCGCTGGTTCGACTTCGACGGCACCATCGTGAACGCGAACGGCGAGCTGGCGATCGTCATCCCCCAGGAGGATGTCCAGGCCGAGATGGAAGATTGGGTGATCACGACCGTCGCCGGGACCATCGGGCAGTTTGCCGGGCTCACGGCGGGTGCGATCTGCCTGGCGACCTTCGCTGTCGGCGCCGCCGCGGCCGGCCCCGTGTGCGGGGCCGTCTTCGGTTTCACGAACGCGTTCGTGTGGAACCTGTTGAGTTCGGTGCTCAGCGGTAAGGACCCGGGCGACGGCAAGGTCCTGCTAGCAGCGCTCTGTACCGGAGTCGTCGCCGCCGCCGGCGGTGCAGTATGGGGCAACGCCCTGGCACCGTGGGTGGCCGAACGCGCGCAACCCATGCTCATTCGGCTGGGCAAAATCGTCGTCGACGCCGCCCGCTCCCTCGCTTGGTGGCTCGGGGATGCGGTGATGTCCGCCGGTGTCTGGGTGGCCGCGCAGCTGGTCATTCTGGGCCGGGTCATCTACCCCATGATGGTTGAGGCGGCTCGGCGCCTCGGCTACCCCACTCCCGCCTCGAATATGCGCATCATGCCGCTGGGCGATTCGATCACCCAGGGGATGGGCAGCCCGACGCGGTCGAGTTACCGGGCCGAGCTGTGGGAGGGGTTGGATCCGGTCACCGACGTGATGAACTTCGTGGGCACCCAGAAAAGCGGCAACGTGCCCGACAACGACCACGAAGGCCATATCGGGTGGCGTATCGACCAGATCGCTGCGGTCGCCGAGTGCGCGCTGCCGTACTACCGGCCCAATGTCGTGACCCTGCACGCCGGCACCAACGACATGAACCAGAACTACGCCGTGGAGACGGCGCCGCAGCGGCTGGTCCAGCTGGTCGAGCGGATACTCGCGCTCTCGCCGGGGGTGACGGTGCTGGTCGCGACCCTGGTGCCGTCCACCAAGTCCGATGTGGGCCCGCGCATCCAGGAGTACAACCGGCGCATCATCCCGCTGATCCAGCAGCTGCGTGACCAGGGCAAGCGGGTGCGCCTGGCCGACATGAGCGCGGTGACCACCGCCGACCTGTACGACCAGCTCCACCCCAACGACACGGGGTACCGCAAGATGGGGGAGTCGTTCACCCTCGCCGTCAACCAGGCCGCGGCCGGTGGGCTGATCGTGCCGGTGTCCGGCGGGCAGGAGGGGCAGAACCCGTGTGTCGGGCAGGTGGTCCCCGTGACGTGGGAGAACTGGGGGCGGATCGCCCCCGGGGTGGGCCCCGGCATCTCGCGGGACCAGGTGCAGTTCGCCGACGTCAACGGTGACGGCCGCGACGACTTCCTCACCGTGGACGCCGAAGGGCGCGTGCAGGCCCACCTCAGCGTCAATGGAACCTTCACTTCCTGGGGTGAGATCGCCCCCGGGGTCGGCGTTCCGGGCAGTCGGGTCCGCTTCGCCGACGTCAACGGCGACGGCCGCGACGACTATCTGATCGTGGCGGAGAACGGCGCCGTGGCGGCCTGGCTGAACACGCCCGGCGGCGGTGGCCGGCCGTCGTGGTCCCTGTGGGGTCCGGAGCCCTGGTACTCCGCTGGCCTGATCGCCACTGGCGTCGGCGCGCCCGACAGCCAGGTCCGTTTCGCCGACGTCAACGGCGACCGCCGCGCGGACTATCTCGTCCTGGCCGACGACGGGTCCGTACGCGCCTGGCTGAACACCCCTGGCAGTGGCGGCCGGCCGTCGTGGAGTTCTCTGGGGCAGATCGCCGCCGGCACGGGGTCGCCGGGCTCGCACGTGCGCTTCGCCGACACCGACAAGGATGGCCGGGACGACTACCTCGTCGTGGGCGACGACGGTTCCATCACCGCCTGGCGGAACGCGCCGGGCAACGGTGGCGTACCGTCCTGGTCCTCCCTGGGCCGGATCGCGACAGGGGTGGAGGGGGGCTCCCGCGACGCGGTGCGCCTGGCCGACTTCGACGGCGACGGCGACGCCGACTACCTCGCCGTGGACGAGGACGGGGGCGTGCGCCTCTGGCTCTACGGCGGCCCTGGCTCCTGGGCTTCCCAGGGTGCCGTGCTCGCCGGTCAATCCGGGGCGAAGGTACGGTTCGCGCAGATCGAGGGCGACGCCCGGCAGGACTACCTGATCGTGGCGGACGACGGGTCCGTACGCGCCTGGGTGAACACGCCCGGAAACGGCGGCAAGCCCTCCTGGCAGAGCCTGGGGATGATCGCGCCGGGAGTGGGTGCGTCCGGCGACCGCGTCCAGCTCGCCGACATCAACGCCGACGGCCGCGACGACTACCTCGTGGTGCAGGACAACGCATCGGTGTCAGCCTGGCTGAACACGCCCGGAAACGGCGGCAAGCCCTCCTGGCAGAGCCTGGGGGTGATCGCGCCCAGGGTGCAGGGCGTCACCGGGGACATGGTCCGGTTCGCCGACTACGACGGCGACGGCCGTGACGACTATCTCGTGGTCTCCGACAGCGGCGCCGTGCGTGCCTGGCGGAACACCCCTGGGAACAACGGCATCCCTTCTTGGTCTGCCCGCGAAGTCCTCGCCGCCGGAGTCGACGGCGCCACCCGCGACAAGCTCCGCTTCGCCGACATCGACGCCGACGGCCGCGACGACTACCTCATTGTCCAGGACAACGGAGTGGTGCTGGCCTGGGTGAACAACGGTGGCGAAGGGTCCGGCGGCTGGATCAACCAGGGGACGTTCGCGTCCGGAGTCAGTGGCGCCACCCGCGACAAGCTCCGCTTCGCCGACGTCAACGGCGACAGCCGGGCCGACTACCTGATGGTGTCGGAGAGTTCGGCGGTGGATGCCTGGCTGAACCGGGCCGGGGCCTGATCGCCGTACGTGCGTGCCGACGGGGGCTCCCCGTCCGTGCCGGGGTGGAGGCTCGGCCACCGCGACCGGCAAGACACGGGCCGACATCCCTTCCGATCGGGGATCCCGGCGGATCGCTGCGAACAACTCGGCCTTGCCCTTGTTCTGGTGCCAATCCACGCCTACATAGCCAGTTGGGCCCGCTCAACGGTCCATCTCCTTGCACGACTGGCTGGCCGCGCACGCGGTCACGCCCGTCGCCTATGGTCGAGGAGTTGCTGCGCTACGAACCACCGGTGCAGATGCTGACCGGCCGCAGTACGCTGGCCGACATCGACCTTGCCGGCACCACCATTCCCAAAGGCGCACCACTCGCGCTGGTGCTCGGCGACCGCGACCCCGACCGCTTCCCTGATCCGGACCGCTTCGACCCCGACCGCTTCCCTGATCCGGACCGCTTCGACCCCGACCGCACCGACAACCAGCACCTCGGCTTCGGCAGCGGCATCCACTACTGCTACAGGCCCCGCTCGCCCGGGTCGAGGCGCAGGTCGCGTTGTCCGCGCTGGCCCGCCGACTGGTGTAACCCCGGCTGGTCACCGACCCGCCACCGTACCGGCCCAGCCCAGCCCTGCGCGGCCCCCGCCACCTCTTCGTCGACATCGACGCCATCGCCCCGGCAGCCGAGGCAGCGATCGGGGTGCAGCCCCGCGAACGGGTGCCGCGACCGGCCCACGGATAGCACGCCGGTCTGTCCGGAATCTCTGGAGCACCTCAACGCAGCCACAGCGCGCGTCGCGGCAACGGCGCAGCATCGGCCGGCCCCTGGAGCACCTGCCAGAACATCCACGAATTGACCGCGCCGACCAGTAGCAACCCACCCAGCACCGCGAGCAGCGAGGTCTCGTCGGCGAAGCGGGAGGGCGGATACCACTGGACCACGGTCCAGGCCGGATCAAGGGAATCCCGGACCAGGCTGACGACGACCGCGACCACCACGGCCACCATGTTGGCGATTGCCGCTAATCGCCCCAGACGGTATCTCTGCACTGCATGCCGCCCTTTCCGCGCGAAAGGGCCGATCGTAGCGCCCACCTGGCGGCGCCTGTGCGCGAACCGTTCACAAGGTGATCAACCGAGATTTTCTCCAAGCCGCTGGAGGGCGCGCAACAGGCCACGTGTGCGAGAAAAGACAGGTCGCGTCGTCAGTGTCCGGTCAGGGCGTGGTCGATCGTCAGTGGGGAGTCGCAGCTCAATGGAGTGCGCTGACCATGAACGTTGGCCGGGCTTCCGGGGCCGACCCCAGTCCGGATTCATCTCTGAAGCGACGCGCCGTCGAACCCGGTGAACGTGGGTGGATACCGCACTAGCTCGGCTCGCGCCGTTGACTGTTCGACGGCAGGGCGGCCGGTCGCGAGTTCGGGAACGTACTTGTAGATGGTCGAGCGGCTGACACCCAGGAGTCGGGCGATGGAGGAGACGGTGTTCTCCGGCCGGGTGAGCAGGTCGCGGGCGTGCCGAACCTGCTCGGAGGTCATCGCCGGAGGGCGTCCCAGGCGCTGACCGCGAGCGCGAGCGGCGGCCAGGCCCTCGTGGGTGCCCTCGACGATGAGCTCGCGGATGAACTCCGCCAGGGCGGCGAAGACGTGGAAGACAAGGCGGCCGCCGGTGGTGGTGTCGAGGGCTTCCTTCAGGGACCGGAAGCCGACGCCGCGGCGGCGCAAATCGGCGACGATCGTGATGAGGTCCTGGAGGGAGCGAGCGAGCCGGTCGAGCGAGGGGACGATCAGGGCGTCGCCGGGCCGCAGGTAGTCCAGGGCCTTGGCGAGATCTTCGCGGTCGGTGTTCTTGCCGCTCAGCTTGTCGGCGAAAATGCGGATGCAGCCGGCGGCTTCGAGCGCGCGAGTCTGCCGGTCCAGGCGCTGATCGCGTGTGGAGACCCGGGCATAGCCGACCAGCGCTCCGGTGAGGACGGCGGGTTCGGTGCCAAGGAGGTCGTCGGCGGCCTGGAGGATCACTGTGGAGGGGGCCGAACCGTCGGGGAGCGTCGTCGCACCTCAGAAGTGTCGAGAAAATGGTCTCGCGAGAGTTGATGAACACGCTGAATTCTCAACACGTTTTCCGACACTCGGGCGGCCTGTCGGCGGTTCGTGAAGAGGACTCCGGTCAAGGTGTTGAGAAACGATCGTTATCTTGAGCCGCTGAGCGATGTATGGCCTCTGACCTGGACAGCCTCGTTGCAGACGGTGTCCGCAACGAGACCGATGTGGTCCTCGTGCGGCAAAGCCGTGCAGACCCTGGCGACTGACCCTTAAGGGCGATCTCGGCCGGGGTCGTGCTGTGGTTCACGCGGAAGTGACCCAGTCGTCCACCAGAGCGCAGAGCTGATCCAGGGCGGCCTCCACGCGCTCACGGTCGCCGGTCGTGAGGAAGTCGATCTGCAGCCCCGTGTACGCCGAGTTGGCCAGCGTGGAGACCCGCAACGCGTCGGCCTCGGCCATGCCCCGCTCGCGCAGTAGCCCCGCCACGAACTCCGACCGGTCCGCCAGCAGCCTGGGCACGTGACCGGCCAGCTTGCCAGCCGCGGCCAGGCCCTCGATCTCGTGGATCAGGCGGGCGACCGGCAGGTTCTCCTCCCGCGTCTGCCAGTCCCAGGTCCGCCGGATGATCGTTCCGACGCTGTCGGAGCCCGACCAGCCCGGCAGCGAGCGCAGCCAGGCCCGGTGCCGCTCGTCCAGGCGTTCCATGGTCGCCGAGAGCAGGGTCTCCTTGTCGGCGAAGTGATGGGTCAGCACGCGCGTGGACTTGCCCAGGTGCTGGGCCAGCGGGCGCATCGACAACGTCGAGAGGCCGTGTCCGGCCAGGTAGTCGACGATCTGGTCGAGCAGCTCCGCGCGGCGTTGCGGGTCGGCGGTCCTGGCCATCGCAATTTCCTTTGACGTCATTGAGGTGACGACTGTTACCTTAGCGGGGAAACACTCGTTACCTTAATCAAGGGGATATCCATGCCTGTCGCCGTACGGCAGCGGCTGCCCGCGTGGCTGTTCGCCCTGGTGTTCACCACGTTCGCCTTCGCCACGGACGACTACGTGATCGCCGGGGTGCTGCCCGCGATCTCGGCGGACCTCGGTGTCAGCGAGGCCGCGGGCGGGCAGCTTGTCACCGTCTTCTCGCTCGCGTTCGCGCTGGCGGCGCCCGTGGCCTCCGTGGTGACCGCCACCTGGCCCCGGCGCGGGCTGCTCACCGGGGCGCTGGCGGTGTTCGTGGTGGCGAACTGGGCCGGGGCTTTCACGACCTCGTACGCGCTGCTCATGGGGCTGCGGATGCTGGCCGCGGTGGCGGCGGCGGCCGTCGTGCCCGCCGCGTACGCCATCGCGACCACCCTCGCCCCCGAAGGGCGGCAGGGGCGCTACCTGGCACTGGTGATGGGCGGGCTGACCGGGTCACTCACGCTCGGCGTGCCCATCGGCACCTGGGTGGGCGCCGCGTTCGGCTGGCAGGCCACGTTCGGCCTCGGCGGGGCGCTGGGGCTGGTTGCGCTGGTGGCGATCAGGAGGACGCTGCCCGAGACGCCTCCTGCGCCCGCCATGCCCATCCGGGACCGGCTGGCGCCGCTGGCCGGCCCTCGGGTCCTGCTGGGACTGCTGGGGATCGTGGCGATCGTCCTGGGCAGCATGATGGTGCTGACCTACCTCTCGCCGTTCCTGCATGACCTGGCCGGGGCGGGACCCGCCGAGCTCGGGTGGGTGTTCGTGCTGGCCGGCCTCGCCGGGTTCGCAGGCGGGCAGTTCGGTGGGCGGGCCGCCGACCGATGGGGATCCTATCGAGCGCTGATCACCGGGGTCGTGGGGTTCGCGGCGGTGATGGCTGTCTTCAGCGCCTGCTGGTTCCTGCGGCCGGTCCCGTTGCCGGCGCTGCTGCCGCTGTTGCTGGTATGGGCGGCCGTGTCCTGGTGGATCCCGCCGCCCGCGCAGACCCGGCTGCTCGCCCTGGCCGGCCCGGCGGGGCCGCAGGCGCTCGCGCTCAACAGCAGCGCCGTCTACGTCGGGGCATCGGTCGGCGGCGCGGTCGGCGGACTCGTGCTCGGCGGGCACGGAAGCGGCTGGCTGCCGGGCGTGGCGGCCGGCGTCGAACTGGCCGCCCTCGCGCTCTTCTGGCTGGCCGGACGCGTCAGGTGAAGACCGGCTCCGCCGGGCCGGTCTTCCTCCCTACTCAGCGCGCGCCGACAGCTTGCCACTTGCCGGCGCCTCGCCGCAGTGATGCTCCACGGAAGGCAGGAGCGATACCGAGCCGTCGCGCGCCACGGGCGCCCTGCACAGCGACGCGATGAATTCCGCGACGTCTTCCAACCGGACGTCCCGCCAGTCAAGCCCTTGCCGGTGCAGGAAGACGAACCAGTCCTTCAGATCGCGCGCGTATGCCTTGACCGTGTTTGGGGACCGTTCGATCGAGCACTGTCCACGACTCACGCCGGCTGTCGGGCAACAGCACCCGCTGAACACGCATCGCTCCTCCGCGAGATCCACGTGATGGACAGCGGCAGATAACCACGTCCAGCAGGCAGATCTCGCAAACTGAGTCATCCGTGTTCAACGTGAAAGAGAGTGCTTCCCAGGCTCAAGATAACGAACGATTTACAACACCCCCGACGCCGCCTCTCACGTCGGAATCTGGGTCAGCGGGCGGTCAGTCCGGTGAGCAGGATCGCTGCAACCGAACGGGGGCTGTCCTGAAGCCGCTGCGGGATCCTGCGAACGCTGTGGACGAATAGTTCAACGCTGGGGTTGTTCGGGTTTGCATACGACTGCGGCGTTGGCCAGAGTGCGGATGGCATCGGTGATGGCGCCATTGACAGCCGGCAACAATGGGCGGCGGAGGGCGTGGCCTGGAAGTCGGCGGTCGCGGGTGTGCGGACGTCATGTCGCCGCGCCGCTTGACCCTGACGCAGGGTCAAGCTCTCAGCATGGTGGCATGACCACGGAAACCAGTGCGATCGAAGTCGCCGGGCTGCGCAATTCGGACGGCGACCACGACGATGATGGAGAGCGGGCTGAGAGAGGCGACAGGACGATGCGGCACTTCACGATCCACCACGACGGCGTCACGATCCCGGTGTCTCGCGACGGCCGAGGACGACCGCTGGTCCTGTGCCCTGGGCTGAACTCGACGCAGGCCGACCTGCACGAGCTGGCGGAGCTGCTGCGGGCCGACCACGACGTGGTGACCTTCGACCTGCGGGGCCATGGCCTCGCCTCGGCCGCCGACCGGTACTCCTTCGAGGCCTTCCTCAGCGATCTCGTCGCGGTGATGGCGGAGCTGGGAAACCTCGGCCTGCCCGCGGCGCCAGTGCTGGTGGGCTACTCGTTGGGCGCGGACCTGGCCGTGCACTACGCCTGCGAGCATCCTGGCGCCGTCGCCGAGCTTGTCCTCATCGACGGGGCGAACCCGGTGCCCGAACCGTTCATCACCGAGGCCGTCCTGCCGGAGTTCCGCGCCATGTGGGAGGACCTGGCGACGCAGCAGGAGGCCGAGCGGGGCACCGCGCGTCGGGTGCTGCTCACCGCCCAGGAGATTCTCGACCTGAACGTCGAGGTCGATGTGGTCCGGTCCGAGATCCTCGACCGATACAGAAAGATCGACCGGCCCATCAGCATGATCATGTCGACCTCGATGGCCGGCGACGACGGCGAAGGGCACGCGCCGCGGTTCAACCAGAACTGGCGTGCCGGCGTCGAGCGACTTGTCCGCGAGCACCCGCACATCGCCACCACCTGGCTCAACGCCGACCACGGGCTGGTCTTCACCCACGCTCCGGAGATCGCCCAGATCATCCGGAGTGCACAAGACCCGGCCTCGTAAGCGATTCCTGGGAGGCCGGCCTGATGCTGACCATCGGCGAACTGGCGTCGTACGCCGGAGTGACGGTGCGCGCGGTGCGGCACTACCACGCCAAGGGGCTGCTGCCGGAGCCGGAGCGGGACCACTCCGGCTACCGCAGGTACGACGCCGGCGCCGTGGTCGAGCTGATCAGGATCCGGACCCTCGCCGAGGCCGGCGTCCCGCTGACGCGGGTGCGGGAGCTGCTGCGGGCCGACGAGGAGGAGTTCGCCGCAGCGATCACAGACATCGACAAGCGGCTGCGGGCGGAGATCCGCGAGCGACAGCGGCATCGCGAGCGGATTGCCCGGCTCGCCTCCGGGGACAGCCTGGCGCTGCCCTCGGAGGTGGTCGAGTATCTCGACCGACTGCGGGCGCTCGGGGTCGACGAGCGGATCGTCCAGGCCGAACGCGACGGCTGGATCCCGCTGGCCGCGCACTCACCCGAGCGGGTCCCAGAGTGGATGGCACGCAAGCGGGAGCAGATCGCCGACCCGCGCCTCGTCGACTTCTACCTCACCCTGGGCCGGGCTCTCGACCGAGCCGACGACGACCCGCGGCTGGTCGAGCTAGCCGACAAGCTGGCCGCCTACATCACGCGTGTGGCCGACGAGCGGGGCGAGGACTATGTCGACGACACCGATATCGAGTCACCGCTTGTCAAGCTGATGGACACGCTGGCGTTCGACACTGTGCCGCCGGCGCGTCGGCTGATCGAGCTGCTGAAGCAGCGAGGATGGACGGGCTGGACCAAGCTCGAGCGCGTGGCCCCCACACCGGGTACGGCTCCCCGATAGTGTCCAGTACGGGCAGGAAGACACCGCAGTACGGCGATCCGGGCGCTATCGGTGACGGCGGGCAGGGTCCTGCCGGGCGAGGCGACGGCTTGGTCCGATCGCAACAACCCGAGCGACGGACCGAATACACGACAGTGGATTACGCGAGGTCGCCAGTTCTGTCCCCTCATGCACCGCCGAGCGAGCCGAGGGTGCCGATGCTCAGTCGGGCGTTCAGGTCGAGGCGCACCTCGCCGTAGGGACGCACATGCAGCCAGAACAGCGGGGTCAGGCCGCGCCGGTCGACCGGTGTGAGCAGGGCGGCCCACTCGGGCTCGGCGAGGACATCTTGCAGCATCAGGACATTTACCATGATCGGGGTTGAGGAACAGCGGAACAGCCATTGGCGGTACGCCGCTGCGTCGCAGGTCGCGGAAGGCCATGCAGGGCGTCGGGCGGTGTTTCCCGGGGCCGCGCCCTCGCGTCAGCGGGCCCTGAACGCCTGACCCTTTCGCATTCGACCAGCTCACCGCCACAACGAGAAACAAGATCTTTCTCACCGCCAACGGCCGTTCCGCTGTTCCTCAACCCCGATCACCGCTAGATCTCCCCGTCGGAGCCGGTGGCGACGATCCGCAGGGCGCACAACGTCAGGTAGTGCCGGTCGTGCGAACCGAGGCCGAGGTAGGTCTCCAGCGGCGCCTGCTCGAGCAGATCAAGGACGGCGGAGATGTGGCGGGCGTGGGCGGCCTGCCGGACCAGTTCGGCGTTCGCGCCCGAGCGTTGACCGCGGGGCGTCCGGAGGAACCTCTCATGAGCCTCGACGAGAGCGGCGATCTCCTCCGGGGTCGGCGGCTCGGGCACCGGAGGCGCCGCGTCCCCCTGATCGGCCTCCCTCAGGATCTGCTCGATCCACGGGGCGATCTGCAGGCGGTCGGGGCAGAGCTCGACGAACCGCCGCGCCCGGTCCGCCTCGTTCCGCCACGCGTGCAGCTTCGCGATCTCACGTGGCAGCCCGCGGGTGTGCACGCCCGCCGGGTCGCCCGCCCTGACCCGCTCGACCACCTCGCCGGCGAGCCGGAGCAGGTCCTCGAAGGTCGCGGTGTTCGGCGGCGGCCACGCGGGCGGCTCGGCCGGGCTCGGGGTACTGCCGCGGAAGGATTCGACCAGCTCGTCGAGGGGAGGGGCGGCCCCGTCCGCGGCCGCGGGGGCGTTCGGAAAGATCTCCAGGCCGCCCCAGCGCACCGGCCAGGCGAACCGGCGATCCACCGACCAGGCCAGCAGCGCGTCCAGGTCACGTTCCCGGCCGGGAGGGGCGAGCACCAGGCCGGGCTCGAACGCGGCACCCCAGGTGCGCGCGTCCAGCGCGAAAGCGGGATGGGGCTCGAAGTCCAGGCCGAAGTCGTCCCCGTCCTCGACCAGCGGGTTCTCACCGGGCGGCTGCCGCAGGAACTGGAATGCGCCGACCACCTCACCCGTCCTGGCCCGGACGAACCGCAGCCCCGGAATCGTCCCGTTGCCCTCGTCGAGCGAGGTGACGATGACGAGCATGTCGTCCGCGCCCCACAACACCCCCTCGGCGCCCTCCGGCACCTCGATCGTCCGCAGTCGTTCGGGGCGTTCGCCCAGGTCCCAGACCTCGGCCCGGCCCTCGTCGGTCAGGCACGCGGCCCGGCCGCCGTCGGGCGACCACGCCCACGCGGTGAGGTCGGGCGTGAAATACCTGGTCGGGCTGAGCGCCAGGTCCAGGTCATAGTCGTGCTCGCCGCTCGCCCAGAGGATGCTCACGCCCGGGCGCGCGCCCGCGTCGTCGTCCGCGGGCACCACGACCGCCAGCCGCCCGGCCGGGCCCCAGGACAGCAGCGCGGCACCCGGGCGGGCGGCGTGCGCCGCCACCGGCTCCCCGGTCACCGCGTCACTGATCATCAGCTGGCCGTCCCGCTGGTGGGCCAGGTGCCGTTCGTCCGGGCTCCAGGCCGGCAGCGGGCCGTCGAGGTCGTGGGTGTCCCTCAGCCAGGCGACCCTGCGCGAGGCGACGTCGATGGAGCACGCCCACCCGGACTCCTCGTATCCGTAGACGCGCTCGCCGTCCTTCGACCACGCGGACCAGTCGAGGCAGAGCGGCTCCCCGTCGAGCACGGCGAGCATCTTCTCAGACAGCGACTCGACCGGTACCAGAGCCTCGACGTCCTCGATGTCATCGGCGTCCTCCAGCGAGACGAGCCGGCCCCGCTGCTCATCCCGGTACCAGCCGCCCCACATCACCACGCGCTCGCCGTCGGGCGCGAAGGCGAAGCACGGTCGCGAATCACTCACGTTCACCTGGGCGATCGGCTCGCCCGCCGAGCTCTCCGGGTCGCCGAACGATTCCCAGACCCCCACCCTCGACTTTTCGTGCACCACCGCGACCCGGGAGGCATCGGCCGACCACTGGATCATGTGCCGGTCGCTCTCCCAGCCCACGCCGCCGGGAATTCCGTCGATGACGTTGACGCACCGGCCGGTGGCGACCTCCCAGATCTGCAGCACGCCGCCGTCGTCGAACTCCTCGCCGACCCTGCTCCCGATCGCCAGGTATCGGCCGCAGGGGCTGAGCGCGTGCGTCAGAACCTTGGCCCGGTGCGTGTCGGCATGGCGGAGCAGGGCTCCGTACGCCTTGATCTTTCCGGTCGCGTAGCGGTGCGCCTCGGTGACGCCGTGCGCCCGTTCCAACGCGGTGAGCGCGGCGCGGAGCGGCGGCAGGTCGCGTTCGGGCGTGAACGCGGACCAGTCGGCGGCGCCCAGCGTCTCCCGTGCCGCGTCGGGATCCTCGGCTATCTCGGGGAACTTGCCAGAAATGATCATGTCGCCAGACATTAACGGACATGGGCGACAGTCGCGGATGGATCGCGGAACGGCCGTGCCGGGGCCACCCGAGGGCGCGGGGCGTTCACCAGACCGCCGTCCTTGGCCATCAACGCTACGGCGATCGCGCCGCACACCGCGCCCCAGGGCCGGGGTTGAGGAACAGCGGAACAGCCATTGGCGGTACGCCGCTGCGTCGCAGGTCGCGGAAGGTTATGCAGGGCGTCGGGGCGGTGTGTCCCGGGGCCGTGCCCTCGCGTCAGCGGGCTCCAACCGCCTGGCCCTTTCGCATTCGACCAGCTCATCGCCACAACGAGAAGCAAGATCTTTCTCACGTGTGTCCAGTAGGGATAGGTGGTTGATCGAAATGTGTGGTTAACGATTGATCTCGTAAGTTCGTCGTCGCTTGCCGGTGTGAGTCCGGTCCGGGTAGTCGTCAGGGAGCCCGGTAGCAGGCTGGCGGCTCCGTCTGGAAACGGTCGGGGTCGAAGCCCAGCGTCAAGCGTCCCTTGGGGGCGTGCAACTGTGCGGTCCGCAGCATGAAGCGAAGCCTGCCGCGTCGTTAGATCTCTCACCCGGTGACGGGTGGGGCGAGGGGATGCCGAGCCCGGGTGAGAAGGGCGAAGGCCATGGAAGCGGTGAAGATCCTGAAGATGCAGCCGTGAAGGATCCCCCGGCGTAGAGGGCGTGGAACGTACAGATAGTGGCGGCGGGAACTGGAGAGGCCCTCCCCGGCCCGGTGACCTGCGCAGTCGTGTTGCCGGAGCGTGGTGTCCCATAACCGATGACCTCGGGAAGTGGATCACTGGCCGGGTGGGCGTCGGAGGGGGCCGTAGTACCGCTTGAGCCGATCGGACAGCATAACCGGCGGTGAGGGAAGGGCCCCTGCTTCGTCGACGCGTGCTGATGCAGACGCCCCAGATGATGCTGGGGCAGATGGAGGTGCCCGGTGAGTGCCGGGGTTTCGGCTGGTCCCACCGCCCTGGTGAAGGCTCCCTTGGACAAGGTGCGTGCCCTGCAGCACACGCTTTACCGGACGGCCAAGGCCGATCCCGGGCGACGGTTTCACGCGCTCATGGACAAGGTCTCCCGCAGGGACGTTCTGTGGCGTGGGTGGGCCGCGGTGCGCGCCGACAACGGCGCACCCGGCATCGACCGGACCACTTTGGACCAGATCGAACACGAGTACGAGGCAGTCCGCCTTGTGGACGAGCCGGCCGCCGAACTGCAAGAAGGCCGATACCGTCCGCTGCCCGCGCGCGGGGTAATGATCCCCAAACCGGGACGGGCGGAGGAGTACCGGCCGCTGTCGATCTCGACGGTTCGGGACCGGGTCGTGCAGGCCGCTTTGAAGATCGTGCTTGAGCCGGTGTTCGAGGCGGACTTCGCGACGTGCAGCTTCGGGTTCCGGCCGAAACGCGCGACTCACGATGCTCTTCAAGTCGTCATCGATGAGGCTTGGCGGGGCCGCCGGTGGGTGGTCGAGCATGGTGTGATCGTCCGGTTCGCCGATGACCTGCTGGTGATGTGCAGATCCCGGCAGCAAGACCGCCACCATCCTGGCCCGCGGGCTCGACAAGCTCGCACCGTGGTTGAAGCACGCGAACGCACCGGCGGTAGTCTCTGGACCAAAGAGATCGGCGGAGCGACGCTCGAGCTCAGCGGCCAGTGGGTCTCCCCAGACCAGACAGCTCTGATCGACATGATCGAAGCCGGGCCGCGAGACGTACAGCAGGCCGACGCCATGACGACCCCTGTCACCGAGGCGCGCCGTGAACATCTGCTGGGCTGCCGTCGCCCCGTACTTCGGGCCCGAGACGCTCGACCCTGTTGTCTACTTCGAGAGCGACTGGGCGAGCGAGGAGTGGACGCGTCGGCGCACAGCTCCGCACCGCCGACACCCACAATCGGTGCCCGACCCGGCACCGGCTGAACCACTCCAGACAGGAGAACGACGATGAGCAGCAGTCCCGCCTACCAGGTGACCGACCCGGCGACGGGCGAGGTCGTCGAGACCTTCGAGCCGGCGACCGACGCAGACGTCGAGGCCGCGCTGACGGCCGCCGCTGCGGCGTACGCGACGTGGAAGGACGTCCCGATCACCCGACGTGCCGAGATCGTCAGTAAGGTCGCAGCACTGTTCGCCGAGCGCGCGGATGAGCTCGCCGCGATCGCGACCCAGGAGATGGGCAAGCCGGTCTCGGAGGGAGTGGGGGAGGTCGAGTTCTGCCAGGCGATCTTCGACTACTTCGCGACCGAGGGCCCGACGCTCGCTGCGGACCAGCCGATCAAGACGTTCTCAGGCGGAAAGGCGGTCGTACAGAAACTGCCTGTCGGCCCCCTGCTCGGGATCATGCCGTGGAACTTCCCGTACTACCAGATCGCCCGTTTCGCGGCGCCCAACCTGATGCTGGGCAACACGATCATCCTCAAGCACGCCGAGTCGGTGCCGAGGTCGGCGCTCGCAGTCGAACAGATCATGAAGGACGCCGGCGTGCCAGAGGGCGCGTACGTCAACCTGTTCGCGACCCACGAGCAGATCGAGACGATTATCGCCGACCCACGGGTGCAGGGCGTCTCGCTGACCGGGTCCGAGCGGGCCGGTGCGATCGTCGCGTCGCTCGCGGGGAGGAACTTGAAGAAGTGCGTGCTCGAGTTGGGAGGCTCGGACCCTTACGTGATCCTCGACAGCGACGACGTCGCGGAGGCGGCGGAGACGGCGTGGGCCACCCGCATGTACAACATGGGCCAGGCCTGCAACTCCAACAAGCGCATGATCGTGATGCATGACATCTTCGATGACTTCGTCTCGGAGCTCACCCAGAAAGCGCTCGCGATCGAGCCGGAGTCATTCGCCCCGATGTCATCTCGGGCGGCTGCTGAGACGCTCGCGGCCCAGGTCGACGACGCGGTCAGCAAGGGAGCGACACTGCATGCCGGCGGTGTGCTCAGTGACGCCCCGGCGGCGTACTACTCGCCTGCTGTCCTCACGGGTGTCACCCCGGACATGCGGGCCTATGGCGAAGAGCTGTTCGGGCCGGTCGCCGTGGTCTACAAGGTCGGCAGCGACGAGGAGGCTCTGGAGCTGGCGAACGACACGCAGTACGGACTGGGTGGCGCGGTGTTCAGCACCGACGTGGATCGAGCCACATCCGTGGCCTCATTGCTCGAGACCGGGATGGCGAACGTGAACACCCCGGCCGGTGAAGGCGCAGAAGTTCCGTTCGGCGGGGTGAAGCGCTCCGGGTTCGGCCGCGAGCTCGGCCCCCTCGGCATGGACGAGTTCGTCAACAAGCGGATGTTCTTCGTCGCAGACTGACAGCGCCGCCGCGTGATGAGGCCGACGGCTCCGGATCCGTCGGCCTCATCACGCCCCCGCTCTCGAAACTGAGCCCTCAGTTGCCTTCCTTATCGCCGATCTAGAGAACCCGACCGGCTCGATCGGGGGCGCGAGGCCGCCGGCGCGTTCGGGTGCGGCGGGTAGCGGTGGCGGCAGAAACGTGGGCTCGGCCTCGGCCACCGTACCGCCCACGAATGCCATGGCGGCCCGGTGACCAAGGTGGGGCGCGAGCAGCTCGATCGCCTCCCGCACGGTGGCGCGCCCCTCTTCGCTCATGCCGTCCGCGTGGGCGAGGGCCAGCTCGACGGCCAGACCGTCGCAGGCGCGCAGGCACTTCATGGCCAGCTCGACGACCTGGCCGGGGGACGCGGGCAACAGACGCAGGTAGTCGCGAGCATGGGCGGTCGCCTCGGCGGGCGAGCGGCCGGTCGGCGATCATCGCCAGGATGAGCTTCACGTCGTTATCGGGGCCGGCCCACTGCGGTGCGAAGTCGCGCCGGTACAGTCAGGACGCCACGGCCGCGCCGACACTTTCGGCCGCACCGCAATCTCGCGCCCGACGGTGCACCGCCTTCTGTCCGGCGACCAGGCGAGCCACAGCCGTGAACGACCGCTCCCGGAATTGTCGCCCGAACCTGGTAGGACAGAACTCCGCGCCCCCGCGGCTGGACGTGCGCGGGAGCGAGGGCCTGCGGCTGCGCCCCGTGCGGCACGAGCACCTCACCGTCCTACGGTTCGAAACCGGCGGGCTGCCCGGCCACGTCGTCCGCGCCCTCTCGAAGTGCGAGTTGCCCACGCTGGAGCACTTGGAGCTGTGACTCGGCGTCTCCGATTACGGAGGTGACGCCACCGTGGGCGACATGGAGGGCATCCTGTCGGGAACGGGGCTGCCCACACTGCGACGACTCGGGCTGCGCAACAGCGAGATCCAGGACGAGGTGGCCGCCGCCGCCCAGGCGCAGCGTGCTCGATGCGTGCTCGCATGCCCCGGAACGCGCCGTCAGGACCCGCCACAACCCGCCATCGGAACGGCGACCGGCAAGTCGACGCTGTCGCCGCCTTCGACGTGGCTGTCCTGCCACACACGTATACGGTCGCCATCCAGCGCGATTCTCGGCGTCGGATCATGGCCCAGCCACGGATACTCGCCGCTCAGCACCTGTGACCACTCCCGCCAGGATTCCAGACCACAACAGCACCCCGGGACGATGGCCGGGCCGGCGTTGAGGTCGCGTACCTCCAGGCCACCCGGAAGGATCAGGTCGTCCTGTTCAAGAAGCGCCCTGATCACGGTGCTGGCATCCGCCTCGGCCAGGTCTAACCCATCTTCATCACGCAGATGCACCTCGGCCAGAGTGGCGATGACCGCACCGATCTCGGCAGGAGTGAGGTGGCCGGAGATCGCGATCGTGCTGAAGGCATCCAGATCAGCGACCATCCAGGCTTGAAAGACGTCGATCGGGCGTATCTCCACCATGGGGACGATGCGCACCGCCTGAGCGTCAGAGGCCACGAGGGTGCCTCGACAGCCAGTCGGAGTGCGCCGCCTTCAGCCGGTCGCCCGCCGCGGAGATCCCGACGGTTTCTTCTCCGGCACCATAGGTCGCCGTCACGATGTGGACCCGCTGCCCGGTGAAGAACTCGTCCAGGACGGTGTTGTGCCGATACAACAGGATCGCGTACTCGCTCTCGTCGTCGGGGTAGCGTTGCGAGTCGGGAAGGCTGTGGAAACGGACCCACCGATCGGCATAGACGTTCTTCAGCTCGTATGCCAGCGGTGGGCACTCCGGCCACTGCCTCCGCCACAGCACCGACAGTTCCGGCCACCCTGACCCCGATATCTCGGTCATCTGCACTCAGGCAGGCTAGAGATCACGCATGACGCCAGCAAACCATTTCCGGCCTGGCACTGTTATCTCATCGGCGCAGACCCGCGCCGATCGCGGAAGCCGACTCGCCGAAGCAGCCCGCCAAGGCATGCTGAAGATGGCGCGAGCGTACGGCTGCCGCCCAGCTACCGACCACCACGAGTTGCATTTCCCGTTGCAGTTCAGGACCGTTCAAGGCCGTCCAGGATGGACCACCCACACCCGCTGACCTAATGAGAGTTACCGGGTCACTCCACCTGTTGGGGCTGAAGATCATGCGGTGGCCGGGGTAGACGACATCGCCGCCGTCGGCTCAAGGCGACGGCGCGGCGCCGTGAATGGTGCCGGCCGCCTACTCGAAGAGGGACGGGTCTCCGGTGCCTCGGCGGAGGATCTCAGGCTCGCCCTGCGAGAAGTCGACGACCGTCGTCGGGGTGGCGCCGCACTCGCCGGAGTCGATGACGGCGTCCACCACGTGGTCGAGCCTCTCCTTGATCTCCCAGCCCTGCGTCAAGGGCTCGGTCTCATCGGGCAGCAGCAGGGTGCTCGACACCAGCGGTTCGCCGAGCTCGGCCAACAGCGCCTGCGTGACGACGTGATCGGGGATCCGGACGCCGACCGTCTTCTTCCGGGGATGCAGCAACCGCCGCGGCACCTCCTTGGTCGCGGGCAGGATGAACGTGTAACCGCCGGGGGTCGCCGCCTTGACCGAGCGGAACAGCGCATTGCTTACATGCACGAACTGGCCGAACTGGGCGAAGTCCCTGCAGACCAGGGTGAAGTGGTGGTCACTCCCGAGGCTGCGGATCTCCCTGATCCGGTCGATGCCCTCCTTGTTGCCCAGCCGGCACCCCAGCGCATAGCACGAGTCCGTCGGGTACGCGATCAGCCCGTCCGTATGCAAAAGCTCGACCACCTGGTTGATCAGCCGAGGCTGAGGACTGTCCGGATGCACATCGAAGTACTTCGCCACACCCCAGAGCTTAGAAGCGGACACTCCACCGCATGACACACGACCCGCGAAGACGGCCCGCAGGTGCCGGGTGAGGTTTGGAGTTACTGGTGTGTCCCGAGTCTCGTGGAGTCGTTCGGCTGCAAACCGGGCGTAGATTCTGTCACCTGGCTGGTTCGCCTGGTGAGAGGATCTGTGCCACCAGGCCGCGGACGAGGTCGAGCAGGTACGGCAGGCGCAGGACCCGTCCGCCACCTCCGGGCAGCGGAACATGCAAGGGATGAGTCAGAAGGACGTCACCACGCGCCGGGTGGCCATGTCGACGATGACGTGGCTCGTCTGGTCGTCGAGTTGGTCGTCGACGACGAGCATGTGCCCACGCATGGCCAGGGTTCGGCTGGTCACCGAACTGTTCAGCTTGACGGGCGGAATGAGGTCGGCCCCTGTCGCCACATTCCTGACCAGGAGCTGCTTGCCTGCCGCAATGGCCATCACCGGGGTGCCCCGCCACATGCCGGTCGCCAGCGCCTGAGGGAAGCCGCTGACGGCCCAGCCGTTGACGCGCCGGCCCGCCTCCAGGTCGAACACCTGAACGGAGCCCTCGCTGAGGGTGACCGCGACCGGCCTGCCGTTGACCTTCGCCAGGCCGAGCCCGGTGATCTGCCGTTTGCCTATGCGCATCGGCGAGTGGACCGGCGAGCGGCTCTCGAGATCCCACACCCGCAGCGTGCTCTCCGCACGCGGGTCATCGAAGTCGTGGTCGTCCTCGTCGTAGGCCTTTCCGTCTCCTGCCGCGACTATCAGCGTCCTGCCGCCGAGCCTGGCCACCGCCACCTGGCTGACTCCGGCGCGGAAGCCGGTCAGCGGTGACCTGAGCTCCTTGCGGTTCGCCAGGTCCCAGATCCGCACCGAGGGGTCCTCCTCTCCGTGGCCGGTGACCACGATGCGCCGCCCCCGGTGGCGGCCGACGGCGACCGAGGTGAGGTAGTGCGGTGTCAGCACCCGCGTTCCGATCCTGCTGTAGGTGGTCAGGTCCCAGGCCTGCCAGCCGCTGCCGTCGTCGGCGATTCCGATCGTTCCATCCACGGCCATGCCGAGCGCGCGGTCCACGTCCGACCCGTGCGCCACCGCCTGTTCCCGCCCCGATGCCAAGTCGAAGGAGCGGACCGCGTTGTCGGGACCGCCGGTTACGACCAGGCCCCCCTCCGCGGCCACGGTGCTCACCGGGCCGTCGACCCGGAAGGAGGTGACGGTCTGGCCGTTCTCCGGGTTCCACGCGACGATCTCGGCGCCGCCCTCGAGATCTCGGTCATCCGACCGCGGCGTTTCCTCCACGGAGAGCACCACGGTCGTGCCGCGATGGGTCGCGAGCGCGGTGTCGTCGGCATCGGAGCGGCCGTAGTGACGTTGCTCGATCCAAGGCAGGAACGACCGCGTGACCAGGTCGTAGACGCGCACCCCGTAGCGGTCCGTCGGCATCAGCACCACGGGGTGGCCGCCTATGGTCGCCACCTCCAGGTCCTCGAAGCTCGGTGGAGTGTCATCCCGCTCACCCATCTCGTCGGAAAATTCCAGCTCGCCGCCGCGCGCCCGCCCGGTGCGCAGATCGTAGGACAGCAAGAACTCCGACGTGCCCGCGAGCAGGACGGGAACCCCCTGGACGTCGGCCACGCCAAGCCATTCGCCGGAGTTCCAGTCCCAGATCCGATGACGCAGCCTGCCCGAGGTTACGTCGAACGACTTGACGCCCTCCTCGGACCAGGTCACGGCGATCCCCTCGTACGCGGTCAGCGCGCGCACGTCCTCGCCCGCCGCGAGCGCGGGTCCACGCCGGGTACGGCTGCGCAGGTCCCATGCCTCGACCGTCCCTTGGCGCGTGGTCACCAGCACCAGCGGGACGCCGTCGAGCACGGTGTACTCGATCGGGGCCAGGCCGGGGATCGGCTTGCCGATCGGCCGCAGCGTGGTCGCGTCTCGGACCTGGACCAGGCCCTCCCGTCCTGCGCTCAGCACCACCTTCCGGCCCTTGACCTCGCCGATCGCGACCTCAGTGACGTCGATGTGGCCCTTCGGGTCGCTCTGGATCGGGGGCTTCGCCTGCGGGGTGGCCGCCTGCGGGGTGGCCGCCTGCGTGATCGGCGCCGCCGTACGGGGAGGTACCGGCTTCTCGGCCGAGCACGAGGCGCATGCCAGCAAGAGAATCGCGGCGATCATGGCCTTCACTGACGAGCCCCTGCCGCACCTGCTGACCGGCCCACGCGCAGTGCGCTCAGCCGAGGCAGACCGACTCTGGGTGCGACTCGTCGACGTTGACCGGGCACTGACCGGGCGCCGGTACGCAACGCCGCTGGACCTGGTCTTAGGGCCTGTTTTGAGTTCAGGTCGTGTGGCGGGCGCGAGGCTGCGGACCCAAAGGACGGCGCCGCGTAGGTGGAGTCCGGCGAGGTAGCTGCCGGGGGTCTTGTCGTAGCGGGTGGCAAGGCCCCACCACTCCTTCATCTTGTTGATGCAACGCTCGACGGAGCTGCGCTCCCTGTACAGCTCGGGGTCGTGACCGACGGGGCCGCGGACCTTGATGCCCTCGATGCGTCGAACTGCCGCCGCAGGCCGGGGACAGGACCCCGCTCGCCCATCGGCAGGAACGGTTCGACCAGCTCCCACTCACCGTCTGTCAGATCACCTCGCGCCACACCCAGGCTTCTACCAGGTCAAGCACGTGTCACGAGGCAGAACCCGCGAACTCATGATCTAAACCCGGAACAGGCCCTACAGCTTCAAGGCTCCCGCGCTCCGTCGTACGCCTCGCGTGCCTCGAAGACGTCGTCCAGCCTGTCCTCGACCCACCGGGTCAGCGTCCACACCTGCTCGGCGACCTCATGGCCCATGGGCGTCAACGAGTAGTCGACGCGTGGTGGGATGACGGGCTTGGCGTCGCGGTGGACGAAGCCGTCGCGTTCCAGGGCCTGGAGGGTCTGCGCGAGCATCTTTTCGCTCACACCTCCGACGTGGCGACGCAGTTCACTGAAGCGATATGAGCGCTCCAGCAGTGCGGCCAGGATCAGCACGCCCCAGCGGCTGGTGACATGTTCGAGCACCAGCCGTGAGGGGCATTCCGCGCGATTGACGTTCGGCGGCGATCCGAACGCCTCGGACACCACGGGCCCTCCGGATACCGACCTCTCCCTTACGTTCACACCAGTAGCTTACTTCAAAGTGGGTACTTACAGAAAAACCAGTACCGATCGTAGGGTGAGCTCCGGGTGCAGGACATGCACCTATGACACACATTCAATGGGAAGAAGCACTTCGATGAGCATCGTCATCACTGGGGCGACCGGACAGCTCGGCCGTATGATCATCGCGGATCTGCTTGCCGCGGGGGTACCGGCGGACGGGGTCACGGCCGTCGCACGCAGCAAGGAGAAGGCTGCCGATCTGGTCGTGAAGGGGATTCAACTGCACATCGCCGATTACGACCAGCCCGAGACCTTCACGGGGGCGTTCCGGCCCGAGGACCGCGTGCTGCTGATTTCCGGCACCGACGTAGGCAAGCGCACAGCCCAGCACGCCGCGGTGATCGACGCGGCGAAGGCTGCGGGCGTGGCACAACTGGGGTACGTCGGCGTGTTCGGCGGGCCCAAGGCCGACTTCCTGCTCGCGGGCGACCATCGCGAGACCGAGCAGATGATCCTCGACTCCGGTCTGCCGTATACCTTCCTGCGCAACAACTGGTACTCGGACATGTACGTCGGCGACCTCCCCGGCATAGTGGAGCGTGGCGCCATCGTCACCAACATCGCTGTGGGAAGCCGCATCGCCACTGCCCCGCGCACCGACTACGCCGCGGCTGCGGCGGTCGTCATGAAAAATGACGGGCATCTGAACAAGGCATACGAACTGGGCGGCGACACCGCGTGGTCGTTCGAGGAGTTCGCCGAGGAGGTGTCGCGGCAGACCGGCAAGAACGTCATCCACACCTCCGTCACTGCCGCCGAGCGCAAGGCGCGCCTCACCGGCGCGGGGGTCCCTGCGTCCTTCGCCGAGATCCTCGTGGACGTGGACAACGCCATCGGCCGGGGCGCACTGTCCTTCACGCCGGGCGACCTCTCGCGGCTCATCGGCCGCCCGACGACGCCGATCGCCGACTCGATCGCGACAGCGCTGGCGTCCCCGGCGTCCTGAGGCATCCGCCTCGGCGACCTGAAAGACTCCAGCCTTCCGGCCGCTCCGATGCACTGTCTCGGGGCGGCCGGAGGAACATCAGGACGAAAAGGCTGATTGGCGATTCGCCTGTCAGGAGTCGCCGAACATCATGCGATGCCCGTTGGCGGTGTCCATGTACTCGCGCACCCGATGGATCAGCCCGTCCCGCAGCTCGAAGACGAGACAGTAGTCGTTGCGGTAGACATTGCCGTTGGCCGGCGTAGCCTGCATGGTCTCCTCCACCACGACCACATCGCCGTCGGCGGAGAACCCGCGGAAGTCCACCGTCACATCGGCGACGAACATGCGTGGGAAGTCGACGGTGAGGAAGTGGACGATGGCGTCCCTGCCCACCATGTGGTGCGTCGCGCCGAGTGCGACGGCGGTCGCGTTCCCGGGGCGGGGCCAGCCATTCCGCGTCCTCGGTGAAGAACGTCGCGATTCCCGTCGGTTCTGCCGAGCCGGCAACCGTCCTTGGCCTGGCAGAGCGGCGGCGAGCCGGCGGCCTGCCAGGCCTGCTCGTCGGCGGACGTGAGAGGTGCGGCGGACAGGTCCTTGCGTTCCTTCAGCCGGCTCCCGTCCCGATTCCGCCACAGGACGTCCCGAACACGCTGCTCAACGATGTAACGACCGCCGCGAGCGACGGACGACGGCGAACCGGTCGGGATCGATGACCGGGCCGTCAAGGGAGGTGGTCATGCAAGGGTCTCCCCTGGCAGGGAACATGGACACCTATGATTGCCCGCTCCCCGGGGACCCTTCCGCCGGACTTCTGGCGGGTCCCTCCGCGTCAGGCTCACCGGGGACACAGAGGGCGGCGCTCTGTTCACTCCCGTGACCCGCCGCCCTCGTTCGACTTCGACCGCGCACCCGCTTACCGGCCGTCAGCGGAACAGGCAGCCGGCCGCGTACGTCGGAAATACAATCCGCCGGCTCGCGAGAGTGCTCGGCCGAAGGGCTAGAAGCGGTAACGCAGGACTGTGGTTCCTTTTCGGGACCAGGCTGCGCTGTGTGCCGACAGGCGGTTGAACATACGGAGGGCCGGCGGGAACTCGGCGACCTCGGGTTCGCGCGTGAGCAGGATTTCCTTGACCAGTTTCAGACCGGGGACCCAGCGTTCCGGTTCGCGGGGGTCGTCGAAGCCGGGAGACTTGAGGAGGCCTGCGATGGATTGAGTGCCGCGGTAGCGTTTCGCCGCCCAGATGGCGAATCTGCTGTAACCGTTGAAGGCTATCTCTCCGCTGGGGAAATGACCGGTGAGGCGGTTCAGCAGGGAGATCATGTCTTCCTCGGCGAGGAACGCCAGCAGGCCGTCGGCGACGATCACGGCCGGCCGGTCGGCGGGGAGCGCGTCCAGCCAGTCCGGGTCGGTCAGGTCCGTGCCTATGCCGTGGGCGTTCGCGCGCTCTGTCATCACCCTCTGCCGAGCGGTGATGACATCGGGGAAGTCGACGTCGTACCAGTCGACGGTGGACGGCGGGGCGATGCGGAACATCCGGCTGTCGAGCCCCGCTCCCAGGTCGAGCCCGACCGCGTCCGGGTGGCGGGCGATGAAATTCGCCGCTATCTCGTCCAGTTTCTTGGCCCGATGCGCGATGCCGATGATGGGGCTCTCGCTGAGCTTGAACCTGGCGCAGTCGTAGTCGAGTTTTCGGACGATCTCGTCGGCCGTCCTGTCGCCGAGGATGGAGCGCGGCCTGCGGTTGTCGAGCGCCCTGCCGCACAGCGTCAGCCACAGGCTGTCTTCCACAGGGGTGAAGGCCGGAAGGGAGATTCCCATGTGTTCAGTCCTTTTTCTGTTGCTGTGGATCCGGATCGGCCAAAGCGTCCCGGGCCGCCTTCAGCGGAGCGTCGTCCGTGTACAGGCCGCGGGTGTAGAGCTCAAGCGACGGCAGTGCCATCCGGCGCAGCACCTCGGGGCCGAAGCTCTCATAACCGAGCGAACGCGCCAGGGGTGGCGCCATCGTCAGCATGGCCAGGCTGGTCAGCACACTCAGCACCGCCAGCGCTCGCGGATCCGAGGACGGGCGCATGGTGCCGTCCGCGATTCCGGCCCTGATGATCGCCTCGGATTCGTCCACCATCGTGTTCACGAACGTGCCGGCGGCGGGTGAGTCGTCCTCGATCGCGCGTGCCATGTACTGCACCTGGAGCCGGTAGGCATCGGGGTTCGACAGGTAGTCGCGGAGCACGTCCTGCATTCCGGCTGGACGTGCGTCATCGTGCGCCCTCTGGACCAGGACCTGAAGGACGTACTCGTCGCAGACGCTCCGCAGTCCCTCCTTGCTGCCGAAGTGGTGAATGACCAGGCCGGCGCTGACCCCCGCCGTCGCCGCGATGGCCCGCAGATTCGCCTTCTGGAAACCGTCGCGGACGAAGTGGGCGATGGCGGCGTTACGGATCTTCGCCTGAGCAGTCAGATCCGCGGAAGGGGGACCACTCGAATGTGCTGAACGCATGTTTAGAACACTATACAGTTGTTTAATCCGGCGCAAGGGTCTGGTTCTCTCCGCCGGAGGGCGGTGACCACGCCGATGTACCGGGTGGGCCGGGGCGGCCGGATCGGCAGACTGAGGGCGGCCGGAGCAGGCCGCCACAGCGCGGCGCGTCTTCGCGGGGCGGGCCGGACGCTACGTGATGACCTCGACCATGGAGGTGTACGACCCGGCCACCTCCGACCTGCTGCGACCTTTCCGCCCGGACGTCGCGGTCACCGAGCAGTCCGTGGACCCCGCGCTCTGGCCCGTCCGGCCTTCCCCCTCCGGAGGCTCCGGAGACGAGGCCACCGACTACGCCGAGGGAAGCGGCGGACCTGGCCCTCACCTCTGACGAGCCGGCCCGGCCCGGGCCGGGCCGGGCTACGGTCGCGGCAGGCCGGTGGCGGGGTCGACGGCGGCGAGGAACACGTCGCCGTTGCCGGGCGCGGTGCCGCCGCCGGGGGTTCCGTAGGTCAGCCCGGTCACCAGCACGTTCCCGTCCGGGGTCGGCGTCGCGTAGAGGTCCGGCTCGGCGAACGGGTCGACGCCGTCGTCGCGTGCCGTGCCGAACTGCGCGGCCGCCTGCTGCTCCCCCGTGCCCGACAGGCGTACGGCCAGCACGTCGGCACCACCTGCCGCCACGCCGACCCGGCCGCGGGTGTATCCGATCACCTCGACGGCGCCGCCGGGCAGCGCGGCCACGCCGGCGCCCGCGTCCGGAGCCGGAGTGGCGAAGGTCTTCCGCCACTTCTGCCTGTTGCCGGAGGTGTACGCCACGGCCAGGAGGTCGCCGTCGCTCTCACCGGTGGCCACCGCGAGTCCGGCGGTGGTCACCGTCACCGCGCTGAGCCGGTCGTCGCCGCTGCCGCCCACGGCGGACACCCACTGGGGGGTGCCGTCCACGCCGTATCTCGCGATCCAGCCGTCCAGCCCGCCCAGCGCCGGTGCGCCGGGCAGTCCTGCCGTGTCGCTGCCGACCACGGAGACGCCGGTGTCGTCCACGGCCACGCCGTAGGCCTTGTCCTCGCCGGCACCGCCGAGCTGGCGCGTCCAGGCGATCTGCCCGTCTGCGCCGATCCGGGCCAGGATGGCGTCCTTGTCGCCGCTGTTCGTCCCGGCGAACGCGCCCTTGGTGTAGCCGACCACGTATCCTCCGCCGTCCGGGGCGGCGGCCAGCCCGTAGACGCGGTCCGCCGCGTCGGCCGCGCCGAACTGGGTCAGCCACCGGACGGCGCCGCTCGCGTCCAGCCGCACCACGAACGCGTCGTCGGCGGTGTTGCCCGGATGGTGGCCGTCCAGGTCGCCCTTGGTGTAGCCGGCGGCCAGCACACCGCCGTCGGGCAGGGCGGCGACGCCGTACAGGCGTTCGTCGGCGGCGGTGCCGAGCTGCCTCGTCCACCGGGTGGTGCCGTCCGGGCTCCGGCGGATCAGGACCGCGTCCAGCTTGCCCGCGTACGGCCGGCCGTCGACGGGACCGCTGGCGGCCAGCCCCAGGGTCACCGAACCGTCGGCGTGCGCCGCCACGCCGCCCGCCCAGTCGGTGCCGGCGGTGCCGTACAACGGCGCGGGCAGCCCGGCCGGCGGGACCACGCTCAGCGTGGGGCCGAGGTCCGCCATGCCCTGCTCGAACGCGGGCGCCCAGACGCTCCAGTCGTGGCCGCCGTCCAGGATGCGCATCTCCGCCGAGATGCCCGGTGCCCGCCGTACCGTGTTGTAGAGCGCCTCGGATTCGAAGTCGAGGTCGTGGTGCGCGTCGGCGGGGTCCGGGTTGGCGTACTCGTCGTCGCCCACCGCGATGAACAGCCGCACGGGCCGATCGGGATCCATGCCGGTCAGCAGGTCCGGGTAGTTGAGCTCCTTGTACACGTCGTCGGCGAACTTCTGGTCGCCGAGGCCGAACGCGCCGTAGTCGCGGGCCGACGAGTCCGCGGGCGGCAGCGGCGTGTAGACGGCGGGGCTGAGGACGAGCGCGCCGCCGAAGAGGTCCGGGTGGGCCAGGGTGAAGCGCAGCGCGCCGTAGCCGCCCATGGAGTAGCCGCCGACCATCCGCGCGTTGCGGATCGGCGCGGTGCGGTAGGTGGAGTCGACGTGGTTCACCAGGTCGCGGGTCAACGCGGTCTCCACCGGCCTGCCGGGCGCGTCGGTGCCGGTGTATCGCGAGTCCACGTACCAGCTGCCGCCTCCGTTCCAGGGCGCGTCCGGCATGACCGCGATGAGGCCGGGGATCCGCCCGTCCTGGATCATCCGGTCCAGCGTCTCCTTGACCCGGGTCCACGCCTGCATCGTGTCGCCCCTGCCGTGGAGGAGGTAGAGCACGGGGTAACGCTGCGTGCCGCGGGCATAGCCATACGGCAGGTAGACGTTGTACGCGATGGGTCCGCCGAGCGCGGCGGACTGCGCGGAAGCCGCGGTGATCGTGCCGGCCTGGATCTTGCCGACCTGCGCCTGACCCGGTACGGCCAGCAGGGCGACAAGGGCCAGAGCTGCCAGAACACCCAGCCCGCGCCATCGCGAAACGGCCATCGGGTCACTCCTTGGTCGTGCTGTAAACGTTTACAGCAGATAGGTCCGCATACGTGGACCTTGAGATTGTTTCCGGCGAGTTTCTCCGTCCGCACCGCCGATGTCAATAGGCACGTCTCCGGCCGCGGGTCAGATGCCCGTGCACCTGACCCGCGCCCCGTGGAGGCCGACATGGCCGGACGCCACCGGGATGGCATGCTGACAGGGTGGCCGAATCTGACGTGCGTCTGCGCATCGACGCCGAACTGCTGCTGTTCCTGCCCGCGAGCCGCCGAGGCGAGTGGCAGCGGGTGACACCCGACGGGACCTCGACGCTGGGGCACGTCGTGCAGTCGGTCGGCGTTCCGCTGCCGGAGGTGGGGTCCATGACCGCCGGCGAGGTGGTGGTCGGCCCGGCCTACCAGCCCGCCGCCGGTGACGTGATCCGCGTCCACGCCATGCCCCGCCCCCAGCGGGTGCCCCTCGAGCCCGGGCAGCTCGCGCCCCGGTTCCTGCTCGACGTCCATCTCGGCACCCTCGCGCGGCGGCTCCGGCTGCTGGGCGTGGACGCGAGCTACCACAACGACATGGACGATCCCTCACTGGTCGTCGAGGCGAACGCCGAACGCCGCGTGCTGCTGACCCAGGACCACGGCCTGCTGCGCCGCCGGGCGCTCTGGTTCGGCGCCTACGTGCGGGGCAACAGGCCACAGGACCAGCTCAGCGACCTGCTGGAACGGTTCGCTCCCCCGCTGCGGCCGTGGACCCGCTGCACGGCCTGCAACGGGGAGCTGGCGCCCGTCGACAAGGGCGAGATCGAGCGCCAGCTGGAGGCCGGCACCCGGCGCTCCTACGACGCCTATGGCCGCTGCCCGGAGTGCGGCCGGATCTACTGGCGCGGCGCGCACAGCGACCATCTGGAAGAGATCGTGCGGTCGGCGGTGCGCGTGGTCAGTTCCAATCCGTAGATGCGGGGCCCGGGCGCCCGCCGATCCGCGTGGGTGGACGGTTTCCGTCGGCCGGAGCGGAAGCCGTACCGGCTGACGACCTTGCGGAGTGGACCAGGACGGTCTTCTCTCGCCGGGCGGAAGCCGTGCCGATTCACGACCTGGAGAGGCGGACCAGGGCGCTGGCGTGGTCGCCCCTCGGCAGGTCCAGGCGGAGACCGTGGCTGAGCAGCACCGCCCCGGAGTGGCCCGTCCCCCGCTCCGCGTCGAGTCGGTGTTGTCGGAGGTCCACACCTCGTCGGTACGGCTCAGCATGCCGAAGTCGACCCGCCCGCCGCCCCCGGCGCAGCCTTCGATGCGGAGCCCCGGGTGGCCGGCGCGCAGCCGGCCGCCTCGGGCCGGGCGAAGTCGAGCACGAGCTGGTTGCGCAGGGTCGTATGGGACCGGTTGGGCTGGTGGATCACCCAGTCGGGGTGCGCGCGGTAGAGGTCGCTGTCGGGGTTGACCGTCTCCGGATGCCTGCTGGAGCCGTAGGCTCTCTCCGCTGGGGCCCGAGAAGCGCTGCACGGCAGCCATCCGGCCCCGCGGACCGTCCGCGCGTTCCACGACCTTGGCCTGATAGATCGGGAATTGTCGCCGGAACACTACAGTCCATGGCTATGAACTGGTCACCACAGATTGAGGCGCTCTGCGCGCAACTGGTCGAGCACTACGTCTTCCCCGAGGTCGGGGCGGAGGTCGCGGAGCTCCTGCGGAAGCGGCTGAACGAAGGCGCCTATGCCGAGATCTCCGGAGACGAGGCCTTCGCCGAGGCGGTGACCGAGGACCTCCAGTCGGTCAACGGCGACAAGCACCTGCGGCTGATCCACAGCATCGACGAGGTGCCGGTCGACGATCCGGTCGACACCGCCCTGTACCGGGCGGAGATCTCCCTGTCGGGGTACGGCTTCGCCCGCGTGGAGCGCCTGCCCGGAAATGTCGGATATATCGACACGACGACGTTCTGCTGGCCCGAACTGGCCGGCGACCGGGCGGTGGCGGCGATGACGCTGGTGGCCGACACCGACGCGCTCGTGTTCGACGTGCGCCGCAACCGGGGCGGCTCGCCCGGCATGGTGGCGTTGATCTGCAGCTACCTCTTCGGCTTCGACGAGCCCACCCACCTCAACTCCATCTACTGGCGCGAGACCGGCGACAACCACCAGTCCTGGACCCTGCCCTACGTCCCCGGCCCGCGCTTCGGCCCCGACAGACCGATCTACGTCCTGACCGGCCCGCTGACGTTCTCCGGAGCCGAGGAATTCGCCTACGACCTGCAGACCCGTGAGCGTGCCACGATCGTCGGCGAGCGCACCAGGGGCGGCGCCAACCCCGGCACCCGCTACCGCGTCGGCCCGCACCTGAAGTCGGCCGTCCCCTCGGGCCGCGCCGTCAACCCGGTCAGGGGCGACAACTGGGAGGGCGTCGGCGTGGCGCCGGACATCGAGACGGCGGCCGAGGACACGTTCGACCGGGCCTACGGCCTGGCGCTGCGACACGTCCTCACGCTGGGCGAGGACGGCGCCCGCCGCGCGGTGGCCGCCGAGGCCCGCGAGGCCCTCGCTTCTCTCCAGCCGCGCTGACCCGCGAGGTCGGGGACACGGCGGAAACGGGCCGGGCACCCGACCAGGGGAACCACCCGCGCATCCGCGGGGCAGTCACCCGCCGGACCAGGGGGGCTGCCCCTCCCGGGCGTACACGGCGGCCAGGGCCGTGCCCAGGCCGCCGAACATGAGCGCTATCAGCAAGGTCCACATCCACGCGGCCGCGATCATTGAGATCGTTCCAACTTGAAGTTGCTGGTCAGGGGCCTGGTGTGATCCGTTGAGGGCATGCTCTGGCTGGTGGTGGGTACTGATCATGGTGGGTGATCATCGGTCAGCGGGTGTGTTCGGTGATGGCCAGGACCATCAGCGCGCGGAGCAGCTTGGTGACGTGGATGGCGTCCAGGCGGAGCTTGGTGAGGATGCGCCAGGCCTTCAACGTGGCGAAGCCGTGCTCGACGGGGGCGCGTTCGGCGCTGATGAGCCGGTTGACCTGCTTTTGCGCGGGGGTGAGGGGCCTGCCGCGGGTGGCTTTGCGGCCGGTGATGATGACCGGATTGTCGTCATCGTCGTCCAGGCCGACGAAGCCGAGGTCGGCGATAGCGCCCAGCCCGGCCTCGCGCAGGCGGGCGGTGAGGCGGTTGTGCCGGGCGGTGGTGATCTCCGATGCGCGACCAGGCCGGACGGCGGAGACCCACAGCAGGTTGCCGCGGGTGTCGGTGAGCGCCACCACGAGCAGCCCGTGGGCCTTGTGCTTGCCCGAGTAGTTCCTGCGGTTGTCGGCTCCGGTGCGGCGGCGGGTGCGGATCAGGGTGCCATCCAGCAGGACGACCTCACCACCGGCTTTGGCGATCTTCTTCAGGGCGCGGTCCAGGCGGGGTGCGCGGGCGGCGAGCAGTTCGACGGTCTCCAGCATCCAGCGTCGCACGGTGGAGGCCGAGACGTTGTTGGCGCCGGCCATGTCGGCCAGGCGCTGGTCATGGCGTAAGACGGCCAGCACGATGGTGGCGATCTTCCCGGCGGGCAGTTTCCGCCAGCGCGAGCCGATGGTCTTGAGATGAGCGCGCAGCAGGTCGGCCAGGAAGGTGAGGGTTTGGGTGGACAGCGGCAGCATGCAGGAGTAGACAGGCGAGGGCGTGTCTTCGGCGGACGTCGAAGCCTTCGACGTTGTCGATGTCGTGGTTTTGGTTGTGGTCACACGCCGCCAGGCCCCCGCCGGGGACACGCTCGGGATGTTTCACCCGGGCAGGGCCTGGCCAGGGGCTGCGGGAAGCGGCAGTGGGCGCAGTGGGCCGCCCGAGGTCAGGGGGCGAACGCGCCGCTGGGGGTCTTGCGCAGCCAGCCCCGCTCGGCCAGCCGGTTCAGCTTGGCCCGCACGCCTTCGACCTGCCCCGATTCGGTGGAAAGGCTGAGCTGGGCGCAGATCGCCTTGCAGATGAGGGGGCCGTCGGCGGCGCGTACCGCGGCCAGTAGCGCCTGGTAGTCGGCGGGCAGCTCATCAGTGCCGGCAGCGTGGTGACGGTGCGGGATCAGCAAACCGCCGGGCACGGGCACGGACGCGGGTACGGGTACGGGTATGGGGCGCAGCTCTATCCCCTGGGAGGCCTGCTCTGCTGCCTGGGCTGGGGTGAGCATCACCTGGTAGAACGGCGTCGGCTCACCGCCGGGCTCGCCGGGTGCGTTGAGCTGCTCGGCGGGATCGTCGGCGAGGAGTTCCTTGACCACCTGCTCGGCCACACGCAGCCGGTCCATCTCGTCTTCGGTCTCGGCCAGTTGCTCGCGCAACCGATCGGCGTGCGTGCCCAGCGCGACCAGGCGCATGGTGATGCGCTCCAGCAGCGGTGACGACATGGCTTCCCCCGGCCGACAAGACAACGATTACCTGGCGAGATCACCAGGACACGGACGATAACGACCCCAGGCCGGGCAGCGCAGACGAAAGCCGGAAGATCCACATTTGCCCCCGGCGGACGATCGAGACCCATGATCCCAGCCGTCTACCAGGAGAGAGCACACTCAACACCGCCAGGCCACCCCCTCCGACCTGCGAGGACAGGATGGAACTAGCTCATTGAGCAGCAGCGACTTACGAGCCCCGCGCAGCTCGGAAACCGACACCGGATCAGAGACGGGGTCGGGCCGGCGCAGCAACGGCGGGAGATTGCTGATGTCGTCGGACGGTTCGGCGTCAACCTCTGGGACGCCGACGGGCCCAGAACCAGAGCCGGACACGATCTCCGACATCTCGGGAAAGGTAGTCATACGCTCGCCCTCCAGCAAGCTGGCGCGCTTCAGGCCCAAAGCCAACTGTCCCGGCACGGTGCCGGAACTCCACTGCGCGCCGTCACGAGGGCGGCGAGCGCCGTCACGTACCCCACCGGCTCTGGAGTCCGGGAAAGTGCCGTGCCGACCGGTGTTCCACGGTTCTAGGCGAGCTGCTGATCAGCCGAATCAGATCCGGACTCCCGTCATCGACGGGGGCCAGCCGCTCTTCACGCCCCAGGTCCAACCCTGATACGTGCAGTTCCGTATAACCGGAGCGGTGCGCGGTCGGTACAGATCACCTGTACCGACCGCGTTACCGTACTTCATTGCGCAGACCGAGTTGGAGAATCGAAGTGGCCACTATTGTGTACCGCTCATTTCTTGGGCGCAGCCGCCAGCTTCGCTTGCAGGTTTAGTTGCTGAGCAACACGACTGGACTGGCCGTGGAAGCTCTGTCTCCAGACATCCCGGCCGCTCTTATCCGCGCCGCCATCGCCACCGTGCGCTGGTGGCCCATAATCACCACACGGGCGGCCGCCTCAGCACGCAGTCGGGCCACCAAGGGGATTCACCATCGCGCGGTCTGGCGGCGGAGCAGGTCGCCGATGGCGCCGCCGAAGGGGTTGGCGTTCAGGTGCGCGTACGGATACGGCGAGGCGGTGCGCCGGGTCTGCGGATTCCACGGGTAGATGTGGATGCGGGTGCCGAAGCGGCGGTGCAGCCAGCCGGCGGTGGCGCCGCTGGGAATCCGCCAGACCGCCGTCACCCTGGCCCCGGCATGGATCGAGCGCGAGTTCCAGTACTGGCACCTCTTGGCGCTGCCGCTCGGCCTGGAGGAGATCCCACTCGATGACGCCGAGGTCTCCGGGCTCGTACAGATCGGCCTCCATGACGCGATCTCGCTCGCGGCTGGCGACCGCACCGAGGCCCCGGCCCGCTATCTGATCCGGTCAGGAGACAGCCGCGAATATCAGGACGCGACGCTGACCCGAGACGACCTCGTGCCCGGCTACCTCGACGAGGACTCCGATCGGCTCTACCTGCGGTTGTTCGTCGCCGCGCACCGCTACCTGCAAGGCGAGCACGACCGCCTGTTTTGGTGACCACGGAAAGGACCGACCGCTGATGTCCTTCAGCACCGGCCGTTCGATCGCTGTTGTCCTCGGCACCCGACCAGAGATGATCAAACTGTCGGTGCTGATCACCCTGCTCGGCGACCAAGCGCGCGTGATCCACACCGGCCAGCACTACGACCCGACGATGACGGGCGATTCGGCTTCCACCGTCCACCGTCCCCACCTGCAAATGAAAGTCGGCGGCCAGCACCGCGGCGTCCAGATCGGCGCCGCTACCGCCCAGCTCACCCAGGCGTGGCACGACGACCCGCCCGCGGCGGTCATCGTGCAGGGCGACACCAACGCGGCCCTGGCCGGCGCCCTGGCCGCCAACGCCATACATGTCCCACTCATCCACGTTGAAGCGGGACTGCGCAGCCACGACCGCGCGATGCCCGAAGAACACAACCGCATCGTCATCGACCACCTCGCCGACCTGTGCTGCGCGGTGACGTCGCAGAACGTCGCGAACCTGTGGGCCGAAGGCATCCCCGACAGCCGGATCGTGCTGACCGGCAACCCCATCGTGGAGGCAGTCCACCTGACAGAGAGAGATCACGCCGCAGCGCTGCGCCTCACCGCTCCGCTGGGCGGCGAACCCTACGCGGTGTCCACACTGCACCGGCCAGAAAACGTTGACGACCCCGACCGGCTCCGCCGCATGCTGACCAGCCTCGCCACGCTCGACCTGCCGGTTCTGCTGGTGATCCACCCACGCACCCGGCAGCGGGTGCAGCAGTTCGGCCTCAGCGATCTCTTGGCCCAGCTGCACGTCCCCGACCCACTCAGCTACCCGGCGTTCCTCGCGCTCGCCGAACAAGCCTCCTTGCTGATCTCCGGCTCAGGAGGCATCCAGGAGGAGGCCGGCATCCTCGGGGTGCGTCTGCTCGTGCTGCGCCGATCCACCGAACGCCCAGAAGCCCTGAGCGCGGACTGCGCGCTGATTCCCCAGCCCGAACAGCTCCCCGCACTCGCCCGGTCGATGGCCAAACTGGGTAAGCCGTCGCCGGGCGTCACCCCGTTCGGCGACGGCCAGGCTTCCACGCACATCGCGGATCTCACCGACATGCTTGCCACGAGCGCGCCCTGACCCCCGGATGCCCGCCCTACAACGTGAATAACGCCCGCCCGGTCGCCGAAGGGAGAAGACCGAGCGGGCGTTCTCTTGCTCTGTCAGGCCTTGGCCGCTTCCCGCAGCTTCATGCGGGCCTTGTGCCAGTCAGTGCGGCGAGTATCTGTTCGAGGTCGGTGATGCGGCGGTGCAGGGCCTGGATGGCCACCAGAGCAACACCGTTGGCATCGACACCGGGGATCATGGTGTCGGTGTCGCCCAGGCCGAAGGTGGCATGCCAGTCCTGGGCCATGGGCCCCAGGTGCCGGACGTGGTCGGGTTCCCACTCGTACCGCCAGCTGCTGATGGGCAGGCCCGCGACCTTGTCCAGGATGTCGTACCCGTTGACCGGCTCGGCGGTCAACGCCCGTTCCGCAACCGCGATGCCGGGTGGCGGGGGCTGCGCGTAAGGAGGTGGGGCTGTTTGGCGGCTCGAACGGTCCCATCGACTCCGCCAGGCGCGGAATGCTCTCACCGATCCCAGCAAACGGGGGTGACAGCGGTCTTGACATTGCGGTCGCTGAACAGGAGTGAACCAAGCGGAACCCAGGCTTGCACGGCGACGTCGGCATGGGCAGGGACGGCGGCCAAGGCTGCCATCCCGGTGGTGGTCAGGAAGCCGGACAGCAGAGTGATGATCCGGGTTCGTGTGGACATGAGATCGCTGGTCCTTTCGATCGGTGCGCCCGGTCATGGGCGCACCGGCAGGATGCCCCATCTCCAACTCATTGTAAATAGATAGCCACGTGGAGTAATAATCGACAGGAGTGGATCGGCCGTCCGGAGAACCAGCCGACGTCCGGAGAGTTGGCGTCTGCGGCGTAGCAGGCGCGGTGCGCGGCGATCACGTCGCCAGGAACCCTGATAGTCGGCCATGGCATCTCCCCCGGGTGGTGCAGGTACCGGGCGATGATGCCGCGTTGGCGCAGATAGGTACGGTTGGCGTGGGAGGAGTACGCCTTGTCGGCGGCCACCGCGCCCGGGCGGGTGCGCGGGCGGCCGATGAGCAGGCGGACCTTGACGCGGGCCAGGACGGCGCGAAACTGCGGGCTGTCTCCGGCTTTGGCCCGGAGTCAGAGCGAAGGACAGCGGACGGCATCGCCGGTCGGCGGACAGGTGGACCTTGCTGGTCAGCCCACCCCGCGAACGACCCAGCCGGGCCACCGTCAGCCGGATCCTGCGCCGCAGTCTTAGGGCGCGCAGAGAATTAACACGCTTGTTTGATCTCGGTCCTCGCTATGTCGTGGCCCTCGGCGAGGAAGGCGGCGACATCCGACGGTGTGCGGAACCGTGCGGTGGAGGGCGTGATGATGTGTCTGTGCTGGTCCAGGAGGGGGCGGACATCCCTGACCGCGCGGCTGATGGCGGCCCTGTCGAGGTTGAACAGTTCTCCCACGAGCTCCTGGGTCCCGACTTTACGCAGGTAGAGGATGGTGGCCAGGATTCGGTCGGCGGCCGAGAGCTTGTTCTTGGCTCCGGCTCCGGGGGCGCGGTGGCGGTCGTGGCCGCGTCGGGTACGGCGATCGTCTTCGCGGCAGGCCCCCAGTGGGCCGGTCAGTTCGGCGATCAGGTCATCGAGCTGCCGGCCCCGACGATGACGAGCCCTGCCCTGGAGCCGGTCAGGAAATCAGCCACCGGTCACCTCTCCTGCAGTCGCGATCACGGTGTCCTGCTCCTAGGGTGTCATCTGGTGGTAGAGCGGCAAGGTCAGCGAGTTCCGGGTGACCTGCTCGGCGGCGGGCAGCGGAGCGTTCTGCGGGCTGGGCTACAAGCCGATTCTGGCCAACTCCTCCCGGAGCCGTGCCGGGGGCAGGTGCGGTACCGTCGCCTCCTTGACTTCGGGCAGGTTGAAGACCAATGCGTCACTGTCCAGATGGAGCCCGGCCGGACCGGTGGCGCCGTCGAAGCTGCGCGACTCGCCGTTGTAGTAGCCGCCCCTGCCATACCGCAGGCGGATGTCTCGCACCCCGGGCCGGGCTTTGGTCAGGCAGGCGCCCATGGGCAGGCCGTTCACGGTCCGGGCGAGCTCGGTGTGCGCGTTTCCCGCAACAACCAGCGTGGGCGCGGTGGTTTCCAGGACCTTGGCGGCCATGCCCGCGTCGCGAGCGGACCAGTCGCCGGTGAAGTACCGCATCGAGTCGAACAGCATCACCGGCAGCGGGCCGAGTTCGCCGAGCACGGCGAAGTGACCCGCGGTGATCCGGCCGTCGCCCAGCCACCAGAACGGGTGATCGGCCGGCGTGCCGTCTCGTAAGAACCCGGTGAGTTCCTCCGGCCACTCCAGTGCCAGGTTGTCCAGCCCGAGCAAGCGCATAAGCGTGAGGATGACCAGCGGGTTCTCCCTGACGCCGTGCACCTCGCCGAGCAGCAGTAGCCCGGAGTCGGCAAGGGATCGGCGGGCGGCGGTAAGCGCGTCGGGCTCGACGGGCAGGTCGAACTCCTCGACCTCGAACGCGGCGATAGCGCGTAGCAGGTCGTCCATGATCTGCACTGACGGCATTTTCCCGATAATGAATATGCCGTGCCAGGAGGTCAAGCAGTCCCCGGCCCGATTCAGATGGACATGGACGAGGTTCTGGCCGGCGGCGATCTCAAACCAGCCAGCCGCGGCGACGTAGCGCCCCTGAACGCTGGCTGCACCACGGCGAGCAGTACAGCCGCGCCCGGACCAGTCCTTGGTCGGGTATGGGTTGGGCGCAGACCCGGCAGCAGCCGGCCGTGATGACGGGTGCGAGGCCGGTCAGCAGCCGTTCAACGCTGGCCAGCTGGCCGGGTAGTGGGTCGTCATCAGCGCGGCAGCCGGTGGCGCCCAGGTCGGCCAGCAGCCGGGCGAACAGCGCGCGCAGCTCGGTCAGGTCGCGTCGGCGGACGCCCAGCAAGGCCAGGTAGTCCTCGATCGGCCAGGTAATCAGGGCGCCGGCGCGGGTGAGATAGACCCCCACCGCGTCGATGCCGTACCGGTCGCTGAAATCCATCAGGGTGTAGCCCAGCAACTGCTGGATGGTGACCAGGCTGAAAGCGTGCACATTGCGGGTGCTTTTGACCTCGAGCAGGATCCCGTCCGCGATCAGGTCGGCGTCGGCCGAGACGTAGGTGCTGCCGTCGAAGGTCGGCCCGGGCCGGCATCTGCTCGGTTCGGTGGTGGCTCTGAGCTGCCCCAACGGCCCCTCCTCGGCGGCGTGCAGTTGGGCGAGCACGTCGTCGATCAGATGGCGGTGCGGCACAGCCAGCAGCATCTCCAAGGACAGCTCACCGGACGCGGAGAAGGCGGTCGCACCCAGCGGGGTGTCGGGGAAAGCGAAAGGGTTGCGGTAGTTCAAGGCGTACCAGGCCGCGGCCAGCAGCATCCGCGCCAGACGTTCTTCGTCTTCGTCGGTACGCAGCATCGGGGTGCGTCGATCGGCCAGGGCCAGGCCGGCAACGGTGGTCGCGATCCGCTCGGCGAGTTGGTGGCCGACCTCGGCCAGGTTCTGCCAAATGCGTCCGCGCGGGGAGTTCGCGGCGGGTCCGCACAACGCGATGCCCGCCATCGTGGCAGCGTCGACCGGGGCGGCGCAGGTGAAAGCCAACCGTAGCCGCTGGTCAACAGCGGTGCCCACGGTGCCAGCCTCATACCCCACCCCATCGCCGGGCAGGATCAAGGGACGGGCTGGGAGCCGGGCCCGGTAGGTAGCGCGCAGGGGGCGGCTGCCCGCGGACAACTCCTGGTCCAAAAAGCGCCGCAGCGGGGTGCGCGGTGATGCCAGCCCCTGGGTGAGGCTCATTCTTCGACGGTAGGTGGTGCCCGGTGATGGGCCGCACCCGGGGCGCTCATCCCTGTGGCTGACCTGCAGCCCATGCGGGGCGTAGAAGCAGAGGCGAGCCACAGCGAGGCGCCCCTTTACCGGCCGGTAGCGAGGGTCATTGCCCTGTCGGGCTTACGTGGTCTGTCTTCATGCAAGGGGGCTACCCGAGATGCCCCGCAGGTCGTGGGTGACGGCAGTGGGTCACTTGCGAGCGCGTCGGCCAGTGGTGCGCAGGTCACGGATTTGTGATCTCATCGGTTTGCGCGTTCAGATTAACCGCGCCGGCTGTCTGTGAGACGGTGCGGGTGTTTTCCTTATCCGCACCGAGGAGCCGCGCGATGGTGGTTCGAGATGTGTACTTCCTCGCCCTTCACGAGCCCTACCTCTCTCCGGAGCACTCCGTAGCGATCAACGCCACGCTCGTGCACGCGCTGACGCTGCTGCATCCGGCCGTTCCTCAGCCTGAGGGTGGGTTGATGTACCGCTGCCTGACCGAGTTTCCTGATCGGAGCCCAGGATGTGTGGTGCCGTTGTCGACGTTGACCTTCGAGTTGGACGGCGGACAGGGCTGGGATCGGATCGGTGACTGGGAGCAGGTGGTGCAGGCCGTGGTCACGCTGGCACGCGCCAGGCGGTGCGATGCCATGCCCCTGGGGCTGCCTCAGGCGGCGGCCGTGCTTTTGGCCAATGGCCCTACCACCATCACCACCCTGTATTCCACCGACGGCACGCGATCACAGGCCGATCCAGTCGAACGGCAGTGGCACGTGGATGAGCTCACCGCTTTGGTTCGTGAGTTCATCACGCAAGGCGCGTTCTGGCCGGGGGAGGGCATCCTGCCGCCGCCCGAACACCCCGCAGCTCTGCCGTACAAGCCCTACAAGCCGGGCTTGCGCGGGTTTCGGTTCAGCAGCGAGATGGAACCGTAAGCCCACAGTCGGCGCGCTCTGGTGAACGCCGGCCAGCCGGACGCGCCAGCGGGTGAAGGCAGGTCTGCGGGACGAGCAACCGCGATCCTCGGAACGTACCCGGGGAGCGCGCAATCGTCCACACTCCGCGTCATAGGGCCGCCGTGAACTCCCCGAACGGTACGGCCAGCCGCCGAAGATCGATCGCCCTTTTCTCCAGCTCGGCTATGACGGCGGCGTCGTGAGTCATCCACCCCCCGGACTGGAGCCCGATCTCACCATAATCGTGGATCAATGCCGTATGCCGGTCAAAGATGAGGAAATCAAAATGGTCTTCGTCGGGAAACCTCATGGCCGGGTCGCAGCGCACCACTTCGATGTTCTCACCGATCCTCACCCGGATCCGGTAGGCGACCAGCTCGTAGTCGAGGTAAGGCGTCAGCGGTTCCTGAACCAGGCGGATCCGCGCGTAGTCGATGCCCTTTTGCTCGACGTCCTCGTACAGTGACCTCTCGGCCTCCGACTCCTGCCGCAGCAATCTCTCGGCCTCCCGGACGTCACCCCGTTCATACGCGGCCTGGGACGTGGTCACCTCGCGCTCCCGATAGCTCTGCCAGCACTCAAGCTTGAGGAACCGTGACTCCGTCCGCGACCAGGCGTCCAGAAAGCACGTCCCGAACGCGTCGAGATCCAGCCGCCTGCCTGACCTTGTTGCCCACTGCGGGGGACGCATCTACCGCTCCAGAATGTCGCTCTTCGCCGATTTCCTAACGAAGACTCTCGTGTATTACGCCCGGTACCGGAATGCCTCGCGGAGGTCGCGGGGGCTTCACTGTTCTCTGGGCGTGGTCAGGCGCGCACGTCGGCGCGTTCCCGGACGAGGCTGGCGGTGTCGGGGTACAGGTCGTAGAGGGCTTGCAGGGCAATGCCGGCCTGGGCGTCGGTGATGGGCGAGTCGAGCTGGCGTTGCACCGTGTCGCGGACGGCGGTGGCGAACTCCGGCGGCCAGGTGAGGGCCCGGAGTCCTTTGATAATGCCGGTGTGGGCGTCGACCAGGACGACCGACACGATCAGGTGCTTGCCCTCTGGGTCGATGGGGCCGCTTTGGTCGCGCGCCGTTTCGTCTCGGGTCACCTGGTAGGGGGTGTCGGCCCGCTGGAGCGTGCCGAACCGGAAGGCCAGGACCGCGATGCCGTCCAGTTCCACCCATGCCCACTGGGGCAGCCCGCCGCGGATCTCGTGGACCTCTGCGGCAGTGGGGCTGGGGTAGAACAGGGCCAGTTCGCACCCGTCCGGAGTGAGTCGCAGTTGCATGGCCTGTGGCCACTGCTTAGAGCCTGTTACCCGGGTTCGACAGATGATTGTTCTACTAGGGGCATCAATGCCTGCCTGAACAGCGGAAACGCCTAGGGCGCGCCGGAAGGGCGTGTCACTAGGCGTGCAGGTGGTCGCGAGGCGGGACTCGGGCCGGCGGTCAGTCGGCGACGGCCAGATCGAGGATTTTCTTGGGCGCGGGGACGTCGAGGGCGGTGAACAGGTCGCGCTGGGGCTTGGTGAGCTCGGTGGACTGGCGGAAGGTGCCCGAGGGGCCGGTGTAGGCGATGACGTGCAGGCGCTGCAGTTCGGCGCGCAGCGTGGTCCAGGTCTGGCCGGTGGCGTTCTCGGCGACGCGGATCAGCAGCAGGGCGAGCCAGCAGAGCAGGACATGGGCGCGGATGCGGTCTTCGCGGCGGTGGTAGACGGGCCGCAGGTCGATGATCGATTTCATGTCGCGCCAGCCTCGTTCCACCTGCAGGAGTTGCTTGTATCCAAGCGCGACATCCTCGGGGCTCAGGCTGGGGTCGCTGCAGCGCAGCAGGTACTTGCCGTCCAGGTTCGTCTCGCGTTCGATCTTCGCGCGGTCGACGCGGAGTAGTCCACCGGGCGTCTGGCGTAGGAAACGGTGCAGGCCTGGCTTGGTGGAGATGACTCCGGCGAGCTCGGCTCGTTTGGTGCGGCTGAGGGTGTCGGTGCCGTCGATCATCTCGGTCAGCTGGGAGATGAGTTGCTCACGGACGGCGGCATCGCGGACGGCCTGATCGGGGTTATAGCAGATGATGAAGCGGTCAGCCGATCCGATCTTCACCTCTTTGACCTGCAGGTTGTCGGCGACGGTGGCATAGCGGCCCTGCCGGGACAGGGCCGTCTTGGCCTCGGCGGTGCCCGAGCGGAGCTTCTCGCCGATGATGTAGCCGGTGCCCCCTTGCATCAGAGCCTTGCGGTTCGTGGCGGAGGAGAAGCCTCGATCGGCCACGTAGATGACCTTGGACAGCGTCCATTCGCGCAGGTCGTCGCGGACCTGGCGGATGAGGGCCGAATCGCCGGTAGCGCCCGGCCAGGACCAGACCCGCACCGGAATGCCGTCGCGGGTCACCGCCATGCCGACCACGACCTGCGGGAGATCAGGCCGTGAGTCCTTGCTCTTGCCGTAGGAGCGGAACCCGCGCAGCTTCACCTTCTCCCCGGCGCCGTCTGGGTTGTCGTCGCCGGTGGCGGACGGGCCGGCGGGCTGGTCGAGGAGGCGGCCTCGCTCGTCGCGAGCGACGGGCTCATCGGCCTGATCGGTCTCGAAATACGTGCTGGTCGTATCGAAGAAGATCAAGTCGACTTCGAGGTTCAGCAGGTCGGTGACCTGGAAGTACACGTCCTTGGCCAGGACGGGTTCGATCTCGGCCAGCCAGTCCATTGCCCGGTGGCAGGCCTGCTCGTCGATGACGGTCAGGCCGTCGATGTGCACGTCGGAGTTGATCCACTCGGTCGCGGCCGGCTTGGACGACGGCGCGAGCGCCCGGTTGGCGACCAGCGCGAACAGCGTCCGCTCGGCTCGGGCGTCCATCCGCCGCCCGGCCAGCAGCCGCTTCATCGTGGCGTCGATGCCCAGCCGTCGCCACAGCCCGTCGAGCATGTGGGTGCCGCCCAGCGGGCGTGCCTCCAGGAATTCCAGTCCCGCCGGGGCGCTCAACACTGCGGCACGGTCCGGATCGAGCAGTCGGCCTAGCGACACGACCAGCCGCTCGATCGCGGCCCGGTCCAACTGGTCGGCGCGGCCGAAGGAGTGCAGCACCTTGGTCCGGGACCGCTGCGCGTCGGCGTCCCACTCGTTGTGGGCCAGTTGGAGGTAGCGGATCTCCTGGCCATCCTTGGTCCGCCGGGTCGCAGTCTTCACGTACATGCCACTAGACGATACCGCTATATCCCCGCGTAAATAGCCATCTTAGAGCGAAAGCGTGTCACTAGGCGATTTCGTTGTTTCCGCTAGCCGTGCGACCTGTGACCTGCACGTACAGATCCATAATGTCCCCGAAAGCCCGATGATCTGTCGAACCCGGGTGTTAGCGATCGGTTTGGGTGGGTTGGTGTGTCGGCTCTGGAGACAGGAGAGGGCTTCTGGTAGACGACGGGTGCGGTTCCTCCTGAGGGAGCGCGCGGTGGGCCGCTGCCCCTGGAGTCTGCTGACGTCAGGGGCGCACAGCCTCACGGGCTTGCGGTCCAGCGCTCAGTCCGCGCCTCGGACGCTGGCGAACAGCTCCGTGAGTGGAGTTGCGGGCCGGGCTCAAGGGGGGCTAATTAGGGAGCGCCTCCGGCGGGTGGGTGGGGCGTTAGAAATCTCGCCCGTCCGCGACGAAGTTGTACACTTCCTCGTCGAAGGGGCCGTGATACTCGCCCATCGCGCCGCTGAGGTCGACGTCGGTACTCGGGAATGCGGTCCGGAGCCGCTCCATCATGTGCTCGGACAGATAGTGGTGGTGGAGGTCCAAGCGCCGCAGATGAGTCAGAGGTTGGCCGGAGAGCAGACTCTCGGCTCCCTCGTCGGTGAGTGTTCCCCGTGCCAGGCTCAGCGACCGCAGGCGAGCCACCACGGGAGCGGTCGCCACCCTCTCAGCGATCTCGTTCTGTACCGCGCTGTTCTCCAGGCCGAGGAATCGCAGTGAAGGCAGCCGCTCACCGCTCAGGACCGGCTCCAGATCGTACTCGTCGGCCACCTCACCCTCGCCGTCATCAACGCCGAGCCATACGTCCAGGCGCTCCAGCACTGGCAGGTCGCTGGCCGCCACCGCCTGCATGACATCGGACGGTAGGCAGCAGGACTCGAGCCGCAGGGTCTTCAGCACGGCATGGTGGAAGGGCCGCAACTCCAGCCCCTGCTTTCCCCGTACCTCCAGCCGCTCCAACAGCGGGAAGCGTTCGGCTACGGGCGTAAGATCGGTCTGCCAGATCCACTCAAACGACCTCTCGTCGCCGAGAAACAACGCCTGGAGGTTTGGGAAGCGGTCGGCTGCCTCCAGCAGGAACGTGGCGGCGGCCGGACCGTCGAAGCCAGTGAAGCCCATGACCAGGACGTTCACCTGCGTGGTGTCGACCGCCCCGAGAAAGCGCTCGAAGACCTCGTGGAACTCGGGCGGACCGGAGACCGGCGCGCTGAGGTGCCAGGCCGGACCCTGCGGGACGACGCCGCCAGCACCGCCCGGATCGAACTCCACCACCGACTGGCCATGGAACTCCTTGCTGCGCTGATAACCAGGCATCAACCCTCGCCCTTCCTCTACCAAGACGCATCAGGCTATCGCGAACAAATATGGGTGCGGTTCCTCCTGAGGGAGCGCGCGGTGGGCCGCGCAGCTCAACCAGTCCCCGAGAAGGAACCGCACCCTTGGATGACTGTCTACCGGTTTCCTGCCGCCAGCGCCGGTTGTGTTGTGCCCGGTTGTCTGTGCCGGGATCGGGTCCGGTCGTATCCGTCGGATCTGACCGATGAGCAGTGGCGGGTGCTGCGGCCGGAGGCCGAGGCGGTGATGGCCGAGTTGCGCAGGGGCCCGGGCGGTGCGCCGATGCGCCATGATCTGCGGGCGGTGCTGGACGCGATCGGCTATGTGACCAGGTACGGGATCGAGTGGCGGGCCATGCCGGTGGACTTCCCGCCGTGGCCGGCGGTGTATGCGTTTTTCGAGCGCTGGTCCGCCCGGGGGATGCCGCAGCGCTTGGTGGATCGGCTACGCGGCCGGATCCGGGTCGCGGCCGGCCGCAAGGAGACGCCGACCGCGGCGGTGATCGATGCGCAGAGCGTGAAGGCGGCCGAGACCGTCGGCCCGGCCACCTGCGGGTACGACGGCGGTAAGAAGATCAAGGGGCAGAAGCGGCATATCGCGGTCGACACGCTCGGCCTGCTGATCTGCGTGATCGTCACCGCGGCCTCGGTGCAGGACCGTGACGGCGCCGCTCCGCTGCTGGCCCGGCTGACCGAGAAGTTCTCCACCATCAGCCTGGTATGGGCTGACGGCGGTTACGCCGGACGGCTGGTCACCTGGACCAAGAAGGTCCTGGCCTGCACCGTCGAGATCGTCAAGCGCAGCGACGACATGAAGGGATTCGTCGTGCTGCCCCGCCGGTGGGTGGTGGAGAGGTCCTTCGCCTGGCTGATGCGACACCGCCGTCTGGTCCGCTGCTACGAACGAAAACCCGAGCATCACGAAGCCATGGTGCTGTGGGCCGCCGCCCACCAGATGACCCGCCGCCTCGCCCGTGACCTGGCAGGACTGCCGGCCCACGGCCGCTGGAGCGACCCTCCACCGCTACCGGCGCCAACCAGCCCCGACCGGCGCGACAAGGTCCTCGAACTCATGGCCGCCCAGCCCTGGCGGGCATGGAAGGGCACCGAACTGGCCGCCATCCTCGGGATCCACAACGTCAACAGCTTCCGCGTCCAACTGTCCCAATGGTCACACCAAGGCCACATCAACAAGATCGGCCCTGCCCTCTACGGACCCGCACTTAAGCATCTGTGAACAGGCTCTTACGGGTCTGGCTGTAGGGCTCGCCGACCGCGTAGCGGTACGTCATTGATGACCTTTCTTGCCGGGCTCTGTCGATTGTGGTGGGGCGGGCTGCAGGAAGCCCTTGGTTTAGTCGGTGAAGGCGCGGTGCATGGCCCGGGCGGTGGCCTTGGCGTGCTCGGCTTCCCGCTCGGCCACAAGGTCGGGGTGGAGGGCATCGAACGCGTCGAGGGCTTTCTCCGCCGCCTCTGCTTCCGCCTCGGCGGCCATGACGGGCCCCCACGATGCTTCGTGGTCCTGGGCGTTGATGCTGGCGGTCTCGGCCTTGCCGTACGCGATCTCCAACGCGGTGACCAGTTCGGTTCGCTGGCCTTTCGGGGTCTTCTCCCATGCTTCCCGCTCCGCGTCGAGAACGGTCTGGAGGGTGGCGGCCTCCTCGTCGGTGATCTGCAGGACCTTGCGGGAGCCGATGGCCTTGACCATCTCGCCCTGTCGCCCGTCCGGCTTGGGTCGGAGGTGGATGTTGCCGGAGGTGTACGGCTGGCCGTCTATGGAGACGTCCCAGTGGATGGCCATCATCTCGTGCGGCTGGTGTGTGTGGCGGGTGATGGTGGCAGTCCGGCCGTCAGTGAGGGTTTTAGTGAGTGGCTTCAAGATGACGGTCCTTCCTGAGGCAGTGCAGAGCGGGTGTTGGCTGTGGTGGGGCGGCCGCGTGGCCGCTGGATTTTCGCCCACCACGGGTCGCAGTCGCTGGGCAGGTAGCGCAGGCGGGGCTCGCCGGGGTTGACCGGTTGGGGCGGGGCGGGCACGGCGGGGTCAGCCTGGTGGTCGCGTTCGGATCGTTGCCAGGCGCGGGTGACGGCGCCCCGGTCAACCTTCCAGCGGCGGGCCAACTCCGTCTTGCTCAGCGGCCAGTTTTCGGCCATGGGTGGTTCTCCTCCGGGCGGGGCGGCGTACCGCCCCGCCGTGTTCAGCGGTGGTGCTTTGTGCAGGTCAGGCGAACGACAGCATGTAGTCGGGATCGCGGTTGCACCGGTTGCAGACTCTTCCGGCGATGCCGGAGGAGTCGCGCCGGTCATGGCGGGCGGTGCCCTGGTGGCACTCGTCTACGGGCATTTCCCCATCATTGCCGGCATCCTCCTGACCGCCCTGGGCATCGAGGGCGTGGTCGCACACATCGGCGATGGCGAGCCGCTGGGGGTGTTCTCCGCCCTCGCGCTCTACGGCGGCGTCGCACTGTATCTGCTCGGACATCTGCTGTTCGGGCTGCGCATGCACGGCGCTCTGAACCGCCCGCGGCTGCTCGCGGCATGTGCCTTGTCGGCGGCCGCGCCGATCGCCGTGGCACTCACACCGCTGGCCAGCCTGACCGGCGTGGTGGTCATCCTGGTCGCCCTGATCGTCGTCGAGACCATGCACATACGGCGAGCAGAAATGTGCAAAGACACAAGAGTTCTGGGGCTCGTTCTCCCCATACATGACTGATTGCGTGGTACCTGCCTGCTGAGAAAGGACGGACGATGACCAACGACCGCCGCAGCGCGATCTCGCTGCAAGTCAACGACGTAACGCACCGGTTGACCGTCGACAACCGCACGACGCTGCTCGACGCGTTGCGCGAGGATCTCGGCCACACCGGTCCGAAGAAGGGCTGCGATCACGGGCAATGCGGGGCGTGCACCGTGCTGCTCGACGGCAGACGCGTGGTGTCCTGCCTGACGTTGGCAGTCGCCGCCGAAGGCACCGAGGTCACCACCATCGAAGGCGTCAAGCATCCGCTCCAGGCGGCCTTCGTCGAGCATGACGGTTTCCAGTGCGGCTACTGCACGTCCGGGCAGCTCTGCTCGGCTGTCGGGATGCTGGCCGAGCACGCGGCGGGCTGGCCCAGCGCAGTGACTGCCGATGTCTCTCCCGATGCCCCGCCGCCGGCCTTGGACGCGGCAGAGGTGCGTGAGCGGATGAGCGGCAATCTGTGCCGCTGCGGGGCGTACCCAGCGATCGTGCGTGCCGTAATCGAGGTGGCGGGATGAAGGAGTTCGCCTACCGGCGCGCGACGGACCTCCGTGACGCGCTGATCGCGGGCAGCGGCGGCGCGCGCTACCTAGGCGGTGGCACGAACCTCGTCGACCTGATGAAGGACGGAGTCGAAGCACCCGACCGGCTGATTGACGTGCGGCAGTTGCCATTTGCCGGAATCCGCGAGACACCGGACGGCGGACTGCTCATCGGCGCCACGACCACCAACAGCGACCTCGCAGCCCATCCCGAGATACGGCGGCGCTACCCGGCGCTGAGCCAGGCGGTGCTGGCTGGCGCGTCCGGACAGCTGCGCAACATGGCCACGGTGGGCGGCAACCTCCTTCAACGGACCCGGTGCGCCTACTTTGCCGACCCCTCGCAGGCCTGCAACAAGCGACTGCCCGGCAGCGGGTGTCCCGCGATCGCCGGGGAGCACCACAACCACGCCATCCTCGGCAGGTCGCCACATTGTGCCGCCACCCATCCCTCGGACATGGCGGTGGCGCTGGTCGCGTTCGACGCGGTCGTGCGCTACGAGACGCTCGAGGGCGTGGGCGAGATCCCGCTGGAGAAGTTCTACCTGCCCGTCGGCGATACACCGCAGCGGGAGACGGCCCTGCCACCGGGAGCCCTGATCACGGCGGTCGTCCTCCCGGGATCTGCGGTTTCCCCGCGGTCGCGCTATCGGAAGGTGCGCGAGCGTGCGTCGTATGCCTTCGCCACCGTCTCCATCGCTGCCGGCTTGGACGGTGACAGGGGCTCGGCACGGATCGCCCTCGGCGGTGTCGCCTCGCGGCCGTGGCGTGCTCGGACCGCCGAGTTCTTCCTGCTGGAGGGTCCCACCACCGCCGACAGATTCCGAGCCGCCGCCGATGCCGAACTGTCGGCCGCCGAACCGCTGCCCGGCAACGGATACAAGGTGACGCTCGCCCGCAACCTGATCGTGGCGGTCCTGGAGGAGGTCCACGCATGAACACCACAACCGGCGCCATCGGGATCGCCCGGCCCAGGATCGAGGGACGGGCCAAGGTCACCGGAGCCGCACGCTACGCCGCCGACGTGCCGACGCCGAACCTGCTCTTCGGCTCGGTCGTTCTGTCCACCGTGTCCCGGGGGCGCATCCATGGCGTCGACGTCTCGGCCGTCCAGGACATGCCCGGCGTGGTGGGCGTGATCCACCACACCAACGCGCCCCGCCTCAACCCGAAGGCAGGAGGCTTCTTCGGCCCGGACGGCCAGTTGCAGCTGTTGCAGGACGCGGTGATCCCCTTCGCCGGCCGGCCCGTCGCGCTCGTCGTGGCCGAGACGCTGGAGCAGGCGCAGGCGGCAGCCGCCGCGTTGCCGGTGACCTACGAGGAGGAGCCGCACGATACCGCCTTCACCGCCGATCATCCGGCGGGCCGTCCGGCGGTGACGATCTTCGACGGCCCCGTGGACGTCGGTGACGTCGAGGCCGAGCTGGCCGCGTCCGCCGTGGTGGTCGAGGAGCGCTATCGCACGCCCGAGGAGCATTGCAGCGCGATGGAGCCGCACTCGGCGACCGCGTGGTGGGAGGGCGAGCGCCTGGAAGCCATCGACTCCAATCAGGGGCCGTTCACCATAGCCGCCACCATGGCCACGCTGTTTTCCCTGAGCCTTGATCAGGTGCACATCCGCACCGAGCATGTCGGCGGCGGGTTCGGCTCCAAGGGGTTGTGTGGCCCTCAGCTGATCCTGGCCGCGATGGCCGCGCTGCGGTTTCGGCGGCCCGTACGGGTCACGCTGACCCGCGCCCAGGTGTTCCTCACCACTGCGATGCGGCCGGCCACCGATCAGCTCATCCGGATCGGCGCCGATGCCGACGGCCACCTGCGGGCGATCTGGCACGAGCCCGCTTTCGAGATCTCTCCGCTGGCGGAATACATCGAGGGCTGCACCGAGCTCACCAAAACCCTCTACGCGGCGACGGCCATCCGGACGAACCTCACCGCAGTCCCGCTCGACGTCCTGCCGCCGAGCTCGATGCGCGGACCCGGCGCCGTTCCCGGCTCGTTCGTCCTCGAATCCGCCATGGACGAGCTGGCGGAGAGGCTGGGCCTCGATCCCCTGGAGCTGCGGCTGCGCAACGAGCCGGTGGTCGGTCCCGTGTCCGGCCTGCCGTTCAGTAGCCGAAACCTCGTCGCCTGCCTGCGAGAAGGCGCGCGCAGGTTCGGCTGGGACACGCGAGATCATCGGCCGCGGCTGCGGCGTGAAGGAGCCCTGCTGATCGGCACCGGGCTGGCCGCCACGTCCTTCAGCGCCGGTGCGTTCCCCTCGTCGGCATCGATCACCGCCGAGCCGGACGGGACCTTCATCGTCGCCATCGGCGCCACCGACCTCGGCACCGGCGCACGCACCGCGCTGACCGCGATCGCCGCCGACGCGCTGGCCGTCGGCACCGAGCGGATCCACCTCAAGATCTCCGACAGCGCCCTCGGACCCGCCTGGGCCGCGGGCGGATCTCGGGGAACCACGTCCTGGGCCTGGGCGATCGCCGAAGCGGCGGCGAAGCTGCGCGACCAGGACTACCGCGGGACGGTCACGGTCGACACCAGCCAATCGCTCGGCGACCTGCCCTCCCAGGAACGGCACGCCTACAGCGCCATATTCGCCCAGGTGAGCGTCGACCCGGCGACCGGCGAGGCGCGCTTACGCCGGCTGCTCGGGATGTTCGCCGTGGGCCGGGTGGTCAACCCGCTCATGGCCCGCAGTCAGGTCATCGGAGGGATGATCGGCGGGCTGTCCATGGCTCTGCACGAGGAAGGTGTTCGCGATCCGGTCTCGGGCCGGCACGTCAACGCGGACTTCGCCGGCTATCACATCGCCGCGCACGCCGACGTGCCCGACATCGAGGCCGACTTCGTGCCCGACTACGAACCCGGCATTCCCATGGGCATCAAGGGCGCCGGTGAGATCGGCAATGTGGGTACGGCTGCCGCGATCGCGAACGCCGTCTGGCATGCCACGGGGGTCAGGCAGCGGTCCTTGCCGATCCGGCTCGACCGGGTGCTCGAGGCGTGAGCAGGTTTCAGCGCGCCGCCCCCGCGGGAAGGCGCGTGGCGTCCTGGCTGGGTGACATGCCGAACTGGCGGCGGTACTCGCGGCTGAACTGGGACGGACTCTCGTAGCCCACTCGGCGGCTGACGGCGGCGATGTCAGCCGGGGCTGCGGCGAGCTGAAGCCGGGCCTGCTGGAGCCGGATCCGCTTCTGGAATTGAATCGGGCTCATCGCGGTGACGGCTTGAAAGTTCCGATGGAAGGTGGAGACGCTCATGCTCGCCACTTTGGCCACGTCCTCGACGCGGAACGGCTGGGTGTAGTGGTCGCGGATCCACTGGATGGCGCGGGCGATGTGGCTGAGGCTGCTGTCGGGCAGCCCGAACTGCCGGACGATCGCGCCCTGATCGCCGGTGATCAGGCGCCAGAGAATCTCGCGTTTGATGAGCGGCGCGAGGACGGTGATGTCACGGGGGCGGTCGAGCAGGCGCAGCAGGCGGATGACGGCATCGAGGAGCTCGGGGGAGGCGGTGCTGACGGCCAAGCCGGGTGGCACGCCCTCACCGTGCTCCGGCAGCTCACCCGGCGCCGCCTGCAACAGCACCTCCGCCACGGCAGCCGGGTGCAGGGTCAGCCCGACGCCCAGCCCCGGCAGCTCCGCACTGGCCCTGGCGAAGTGAGCGGTCACCGGGAGGTCGACCGAGGCGATGAGGTATTGCCCCTCACGGTACTCGTACACCTTCTCGCCCAACGCGAAGCGCTTCGTGCCCTGGGCGACGACGGCCAGCACCTTGCCATAGGTCGTCGGCGTCGGTGGCTGGGGCTGCTCGGCCCTGAAGATCAGGACATCTTCGATGGGGGTGGCGAGATCGGGCCGAGCATGGCGGTGGAGGAGGTCGCGAAGCTCGTCGAGGGCCATGATCCCCATCCAAACACCACGCGAGACCTGGAGACAACGAAGCCGACGCCGCAGACACGCACCAGTCGATAACACGCGGCAAGGTGCCTGCGATGACCGGATTATCACATCCCATCCGCAACAGGGCGATGAAGGATTCAGTCAAGTTACGACGATTCCCTCTGACGACGTGGTGATCCTCATTTGGCACCTGCCTTTTCTCACTGAGATCGTTTCATCCTGAAGGTGCTGGTCAGGCGCCTGGTGTGATCGAGTGAGGGTGTACTCGCGCTGGTCGCGGGTGGTGATCATGCCGGGTGATCGTCTGTCATCGGGTGTGCTCGGTGGTGGCCAGGACCATCAGGGCGCGCAGCAGGGTGGTGGCGTGGGTGGCGCGCATGCGGACCTTGATCAGGATGCGCCGGTTCTTCAGGGCGGCGAAGCCGTGTTCGACGGGGGCGCGTTCGGCACTGATCAGCTGGTTGGCCTGCTTTTCGGCCGTGGTCAGGGGGCGGTTGCGGGCGGCTTTGCGGCCGGTGATGATGACCGGGTCGTCGGGGTTGTCGTCCAGGCCGACGAAGCCGAGATCGGCGATGGCGCCCAGCCCGGCCCTGCGGAGCTGCTCGGTGAGCCGGTTGTGACGGGCGGTAGTGATCTCGCTGGAGCGGCCAGGCCGGGCGGCCGAGATCCACAGCAGGTTGCCCTTGCGGTCGGTCAGGGCCAGCACCAACACCCCATGGACCTTGTGTTTCCCCGAGTAGTTCTTGCGGTTGTCGGCGCCGGTGCGGCGGCGGGTGCGCACCAGGGTGCCATCCAGCAGCACCACTTCACCCCCGGACTTGGCGAGCTTCTTCAGGACGCGGTCCAGGCGGGGCGCGCGGGTGGCCAGCAGGTCGATGACCTCCAGCATCCAGCGGCGCACGGTGGAGGCCGAGACGTGGTTGGCGCCGGCCAGGTCGGCCAGGCGGTGATCGTGGCGGAGGAAGGCGACCACGATGGTGGCGATCTGGCCCGGGGACAGTTTCCGCCACCGTGAGCCGATCACCTTCAGATGGCCGCGCAGCAGGTCGGCGACGAAGGTGAGGGTTCGGGTGGACAGCGGCAGCAGGCAGCGGTAGACAGGGGACGGCGCGTCCTCGGCCGTGGTGTTGGTTGTTGTCACAAACCGCCATGCCCCCGGCTGGGGGCGCGCTCAGGCTGTTCGCCCGGCGATGCCCTGGTCAGGGGCTGGTCAGGGATAGCGACCCCGGTATCGGGGCCGCGTTGGTCAGGACGACGGGGCGAACGCGCCGCTGGGGGTCTTGCGCAGCCGGCCTCGCTCGGCCAGCCGTTTCAGCTTGGCCCGGACCCCCTCCACCTGCCCTGAGGCGACCGGCAGTCCGAGCTGCTCGCAGATCGCCTTGCAGATCACCGGGCCGCCGGCGGCGTCTACCGCGGCCAGCAGCGCCTGATAGTCGGCGGGCAGGTCCCCGGCGTCATCGGCTTCGTGTCGGAAGGGGATCAACCGGCCGCCGGACAGAAACTCCACGCCCCGTTCTGCCTGGGCCGCGGCCCGGGCCGCCGTCAGTGCCACCCGGTACACCGGTGTCGGCATATCGGCCGGGTCTTGGCCGGCACCGCACGCCTGCTCCGCAGCGGGGACTTCGGCGAGGATCTCCTTGACGACCTGCTCGGCCACCCTCAGCCGGTCCAGGTCGTCTTCGGCTTCGGTCAGCTGGGTACGGAGCCGTTCGGCGTGCGCGGTCGTGGAGACCAGTCGCGCGGTGATCTCCTCCAGCAGCCTCTGCGACACGGGCGTCCTCCGGCAGCGACACGTCTGTTACCTGGTGAAAGCATCCGGACACGGACGATAACGATCCGGGTCGTGTCGTCGCAGTCGAATCACGGAAGGTCCGCATTTGTCCGTGGCGGACGATCAACGGCGATGATCACCACCATCCACCAGCAGAGATCACGCCAATCCCAGCCAGGCCATCCGCTTCCACCTGCGGAAACAAGATGGAATTAGCTCATTGACGACCATCACGAGCCCCGGCAAAGGTACGCCGGAAAGCCGACATGATCTCGGCGGCCTAGGAGCCTGCTCCTAACGTGAGAACCTCCTCGGAGAGGAGATCCTGCGACGAAACATGCGGAAGTCTGGAGACATGAAGAGCGTCGCTACTGCCGCACTACTTGCGTCCCTTATCGTCACTCCTCCATCGTCACCGCCCGCCCTTCACTCGTGCGCCGCCGCGACCCAGAAGTGCGAGGGTACGATCTCGGTTCCGCTCGACTGGAGCGACCCCGACTCCGAAAAGATCACCGTGGCGTTCGCCTGGCTGCCCGCGAAGGGTGCGACGGGGACGATCCTCGCCGATCCCGGTGGGCCCGCAGCCGCGCTGCCCGCACTGCCGATCATCGTGGAGTCGCTCGGTCCCGTGCTCGACCGGCAGAACCTGCTGGTGGTCGAACCGCGAGGGCAGGGAAAATCGAGCCCGCTGCTCTGCCCTGACATCGACCTCAACGTGCAGTCCACGATCGCCGCGTGCGCCACCCTGCTCGGGCCGCGTACCCAGTTCTTCACCACCGACCAGACCGTGGCCGACCTCGACGCTGTACGGCAGGCGCTGGGCGTGCCCAGGGTGAGCTTCTACGGCAACTCCTACGGAACCGTCTTCGCCCAGGCCTACGCCACGCGCTTCCCGGCGAGCACGGCCGCGGTGTTCCTCGACAGCGTCGTCCTCACCACCCGCGCGGGCTACACCGACTGGGGGATGCGCATGCGCCTGAGCAACCTCGACCTGGTCTGCGACGCGTCCGTCGCCTGCAGGCGGCTGCCGGGAACCCCGTCGGGTATCTTCACGCGCCTGGTGAAGACGCTTCGCGCCCACCCCGACCCGGAGGCGCCCATCGCCACGCTGGCGGCACTGGGGCAGTACGCCTCCCAGCCGGTGATCGGCCGCGAGATCGTGGCGGCCGCGGCCGCCTACCTCGGCGGCGACCCGCTCCCGCTGCGCAGGCTCGCGACGGAGGCGGGCTCGGCGCCCTACCCGCCGCTCAAGGGCGCGCACTGGGCCGGCTACCTCGCCTACGTATGCGGCGACGGCGCGTTCCCCTTCGACAAGGCCGCCTCCCCGGCCGAACGTGACCGCCAGCTCAGGGCGTTCTACGCCAAGGAGCGTCCGGCCTGGCCGTTCACGCTCGCCGAGCTGGGTGGCAGCACGCTGTACGACTTCTGTGTGAACTGGCCGACCCCGCGGCAGAGCCCGCCCGTGCGCCCCGGCTCGACCTATCCCGCCGTCCCCGCCCTGACCGTGGCGGGCGACTTCGACACTCACACCCCCGCCGAGGTGGCCGCGCTGACCAGCCGGTTCCCGAAGAGCACGTTCTCCCAGGTCCGCTACGGCGTGCACAGCATGGCGTGGTCGGAGGGGTGCGTGCGTGAGGGTATGCGCGCCTTCCTCGCCGCCCCCGCGCACCCGGCCACCGACCCCCGTTGCGACCTGGAGAACTATAAGGCGGTCGGGTCGTTCCCCGTCTCGGCGAAGGACGTCGCGCCCGTCCGCTCGGCAGCTCTGTCACGCGCCGAGCGGACGCTCGTCGCGGGCCTCTACGCCACCGCCGACGACGCGCTGGCCCGCCGCAATCCTCTGGCGAGCCTGCACGCCAGGATGACCACCGAGGCGGGGCTGCGCGGGGGCCGCGTCGACTTCGACGACAATAACAACGTCATCCGCCTCCACGCAGCGAAGCTCGCAGGGGACTTGCCTGTGACCGGGACCATCACGCTCGGCGCGAAGGTGAGCGCCGAACTCGTGACGGGCGGGCGCACGGTGAAGCTGTCGTGGACGCCCTTCCTGGCCAAGGACCGGATCACACTGAGCGGCTCGCTGAACGGCCGTGCTTTTACGGCCGTCACGTGATCAACTCACGGCCTGGAAATCCCGAAGCCACGGCCAGCGAGCGTCTGACGGCCCTGTGGCAAAATGACATGGATGCGGTTCCATGCCGATCTGCACATCCACTCGCAATACTCCAGGGCCTGCAGCAAGTAGTAGGCGGCTAGGTGCTGCGTTCCTGAATGAGGGTGTACATTCCTGCTGACCTGGGGCGATGATGGTCTCAGGGGGGATTGTCATGCCGAAGTTGTTGTTTGCGCGTCCGCCGGTGGACGCCGAGGAGGCGCGGTACCGGCACGGGCCCGAAATCCTGGAAACGGGGAGGCGGCACACCTTGGGTCCCAGGAGGGCGCCACGCCACTCGTCCCGCCAGTCTTCGAGAGGCTGAGCGTCCTCTCCGGTCGTCTGGCGCACCTCGTCGGTCACCGTGTCGCAGCCGGTCACTCGGGCGTGGAAGCCGGCCCGCGACCCCGCATGGCTCCGGCGACTTTGATGCCCTACCCCTAAATTGGTAAGTAAAAATCTAATTTGATACGGTCGTGTCGTGCGACTGACAAAGTTCACCGACCTGGCCCTGCGCGTCACCATGCGCCTGGCGGTCACGGAGCAGGGGGTGACCCTCACCACCCGGCAGGTGGCCGAGGCGATGGCGATCCCCTACACCCACACCGCCAAGGCCATCGCCCGGCTCCAGCACCTCGGGGTGGTGGAGGCTCGCCGGGGGCGCGGCGGCGGCTTGGAGCTGACCGGCTTCGGCCGTACGGCGTCGCTGGGCTGGCTCGTCCGTGAACTGGAGGGCGAGGAGGAGGTCGTCGCATGCGAGGGGGAAACCCCTTGCCCGCTGCGTGCCGCCTGTCGCCTGCGCGGCGCACTACGCAACGCCCAGCGTGCTTTCTACGCGTCGCTGGATCCGCTCACCGTGGACGATCTGGTCGCCTCGCCGACCGGGCCGGTACTGCTCAGCCTCAGCTGATCGACGGCATGCGCCCGACTCCTCGAAGGCGGCCTCAAATATGAAGATCATTTACTAGTTTGGAGAATGCTGTGCTCTCTCCGGAGTCGACCGTGACCGTCCGGGCCACCCTGCCCGTGATCGGCGGTGCCATCGAGAACATCACCGCACGTTTCTACGAGACGATGTTCGCCGACAACCCCGAGCTGCTGCGGGACCTGTTCAACCGGGGAAACCAGGCCAACGGTGAACAGCGCAGCGCACTCGCCGGATCCATCGCGGCCTTCGCCGCCGTCCTGGTGGAGCGTTCCGACGGCCGACCGGACACGATGCTCGCCAGGATCGCGAACAAGCACGCCTCGCTCGGCGTCACCGTCGACCAGTACGAGATCGTCCACAAGTATCTCTTCGCCGCCATCGCCGAGGTGCTGGGAGACGCCGTCACCCCCGAGGTGGCCGCGGCCTGGGACGAGGTCTACTGGCTGATGGCGGACGCGCTGATCACCCTGGAGACGGGTCTCTACCGCGACGCGGGCGAGGGCCGGCTGCAGGCCACGGTGCTCGACCGGCGGCGCGAGACCGAGGACGTGATCTCGTTGACCTTGCGACCGGCGACCTCGCTGTCCTTCAAGCCCGGCCAGTACGTCAGCGTCGCGGTCCCCCTGCCCGACGGCACCCGGCAGATCCGCCAGTACAGCCTGTCGTGCGCCCCCGAGCGGGACGACTGGAGGATCACTGTCAAGCGGGTGCGCGGCGGCGACGTTCCCGACGGGGAGGTGTCCAACTGGTTGCACGCGAACGTCCAGACCGGCGACGCGTTGACGATCTCCCCGCCGTTCGGCGACCTGGTCCTGTCCCCGGGCGACACCCCGCTGCTGCTCGCCTCGGCCGGAATCGGCGCCACCCCCATCCTGTCGATGGTCGACCACCTCGCCGCCACCGGCTCCACCCGCCGGGTCACCGTCGTCCACGCCGACCGCTCCCCGGCCGACCACGCCCACCGCGAGGAGCTCGAGCGGCTGGTCGCCGACCTGCCCGACGCCACCCTGCACCGGTGGTACGAGGAGCCGGGCGACTGCTCCTGCCGGCCCGCCCCCAACATCGGGCAGGCCGACCTGACCGAGACCGACCTGCCCACCGGATTGACCGCCTATCTCTGCGGGCCGCTGCCGTTCATGCGCAGTGTCCGCTCCCAGCTCCTCCGGCGAGGCGTGCCCGCCTCCGACATCCACTACGAGGTGTTCGGCCCCGACCTGTGGCTGGGACGGAGCTGATCAGAGGCGTGGACCTCACGCAACCGCCGCGGCCGTCGGGCCGGACCCGGCGACCGGGGAAGGCGCGCCTGCCGTACTCGATCCGGACGCCATGCTCCACCACGTGGCCGCGCAACCGCGGGGCGAGTTCGCGGACGGCGGCGAAACCGAGGCATCCGGTGGGCTTGACGACGATCTTCATGACGGACGCGAAGGTTCGCATGCTCTCGACGAGCTCGGCGTCGGTGACGGTGAGGATGTCGTCGACGTCACGACGGATGATGGCGAACGTCTGGGTGCCGAGGCGCTGGGTCTGCGCACCGTCGGCGATGGTCTTCGGGGTGTCGATGCGGACGATGGACCCCTGACGCAGGGACCGCTGGCCGTCGTTTCCGGCTTCGGGCTCGACTCCGTACAGCTTGCAACCAGGTGACAGCGCCTGGGCCGACAGCGCCGTGCCAGACAGCAGGCCGCCCTCGCCCAGAGACACGAACAGTGCGTCGAGGTCGCCGACCTCCTCGAACAGCTCCTTGGCGGCGGTGCCCTGGCCGGCGATCACGTGGGGATGGTCGTACGGCGGGATCAGCGTGAGACCCCGCTCGGCGGCCAGCACACGGCCGATCGCCTCCCGGTCCTCGGTGTAGCGGTCGTAGGTGATGACCTGCCCGCCATAACGGTCGGGTGGCCGGAGGGAATCTCACCCTCCGGCTCCCACAGATCCGGACGTAAGCCTCTCGACTTATCCGGCTCCTGTCATCCAGCTCGCGCCGCTGCTGATCTCCTGAGCGCATTCCGCTTCCAGTGCGCGAAGAGCCCCGGATAAGATCTCATGATCTTCTTCAGGGTCTCCCACGCCCGACGTGGAGAGCGCCGCAGGTGCTTGTACTTCCGTCGGGCCCACCGAACGAGATACTGATCGACGTGAGACAGCACATGAGCCGCCTCCGACGGGCGAAAGCGCCCGAAGTAGACGGCCCACGGCCCGACCTTGACATTGATCAACTTGGCGATGTCCTTGAAGCTCAGGTCGCTGCGCAGGTGAAATCGCATCCGGCGTAGTTCCTGCCGGATCGCTTTGGCGCTGCTACCGCTGATGGCCGGAGAGAAGGTCGTGAACAGCGCTCCGCCCTTCTGGATGGCCATCCGCGGTTTGAAGGTGTACCCCAGGAAGTCGAACGTCACGGTGTCGTGCCTGCCGTAGCGTCCAGTCTGCTTGCAGTACACAATGCGGGTTTTGTCCGGATGCAGCTGCAACCCGCCACACTCCGCCAGTCGCCGGGCGATCGCCTCTTTCACCCTGCAGGCCTGCTGCTCGCTCACACAATGCACGATCACGTCATCGACGAACCGCTCGAACGGCACAGACGGAAATTCTCTGGCCATCCACGCATCGAAGGCGTAACGCATGAACAGGTTGGCGATCAGCGGGAAGATCGACGCGCCCTGGGGGCTGCCCCGATCCCGCGCGGCAAGCGTTCGGTCCGGCATCGACAGCGGGGCCTTCAGCCACCGCTCGACATACAGCAGGATCCACGCCTCGGCGGTGTGGGCAGCGATCGCCTTGAGGATCAGATCGTGATCGAGATTGTCGAAGAAACCCGCGATGTCCAGATCGATCGCCCAGGCACACCGGAAGCAGCGCTCCCGGCAGGTGGCCACCGCATCCAGCGGCGACCTGCCTGGCCGATACCCGTAGGAGTCTTGGTGGAATATCGGTTCCACCAACGGCTCCAGATAGGCGACCGCCACCGTCTGCGCGATGCGATCTGCAACGCACGGCACTCCAAGAATCCTCGATCCCGAGCCGCTCTTCTTGGGGATCTCCACCATCCGCACCGGGGCCGGGAAGTAACTCCCCGACGACATCCGGTTCCACAGTTTGTACAGGTTGTCCTTGCGGTCCTGTTCGAACTGCTCGACCGTCACGCCATCGACCCCGGCCGCCCCCTTCTTACTCCTGACCTTCTCAAACGCCGTCACGAACACCTGCCTGGAGATGTCGTACGGCTTCGAGCCTGGCTCGTTCATCCGGCTCCTCCCGAGAACTTCGGTTGACCATCAGACAAACCTGAATGACCCGTCCCCTTCGCTCCACGCCCATTACGGCGCTTCACCGCTACTACGAGACGGTCCGCCCCTGTGCCCGGCCACCGGTACTCAGCCCCTTGCAAGCTCATCGCTCCTTGGGGTTCTCCCTCTCGCCCCGACTGGCCGCCGGGGACACTTTCACGGGCGACAGGTTCCCGCGTTCCATGCCAGAGCCCAGATCAAGCTCGCGCCATCTCCATGCCGGACGCCGCCCGAGCGGTAGACAGGTATCCCCCGGGCTTGTCCCGAAGGCAAGAGCAGCCCCCGGTTTCGACGTCGTCTGTTTCTTTCGACACTTCAGCGATGGTTCGCTCGCGCTCGCCTTCTTGATCCCTACCTGACGCGGTCCCGCCGCACCGTTTCCGCATCGCTCACCACCCCGGCTCTTAACCGACGCAGCATGCGGTGGTTTGGGGCCTCCTCCTGCAAGGCGGCTCCGGAGGGCCTACCTCCATCTCCAGCACAGTTACACACAGCCACGAACGTCCGACTACATCGGACCCTCCTCACTGCGCTCGCGGCGCACGCTCATCGAAGTTGATCGGGGTTGCGCGCGTCGCGGACATGTGCCAGCCGGCGGGAGAACATGCCGCACGAACGTCCTTGCGGGCTGAAGATGGGGCCGTCGCTCACCGCGTACCCGATCGCGGCAAGGACCGAGCGCGCGACGGCCCCCCGGATGGAGGGCCTGTCGCAGCGGGCCTTGGCGCGCAAAGTACGCGGTTTCACGTCGGACGGTGGCCGAGGTGTTGAAGTCCCCATTCCGGCCGCGATGCTAGATCACGACGTGATCGTTGAGGTGGGAGGGACTGCGCCGGTAAAACAACGCCTCACAGCCCATGCGATGCTGGACGCCGCCGATCAACACCCGCAAACACCGGAGGTGGGCGCGACGGACGCGGAGACCACGCCGACGCTCTTCTGACCGGCCCCGGGCCCGGGTCTGTTCCCCGGGGATAAATGTCGGAGCGCTCTGATAAACGTGGGCCATGGGTGTGAGTGTCGATGAGCTCTTGGAAATGTTGGACAGGCTGCCAGAGGTCGCGCAGAGCGAGGGCGGCAACTGGATCTCGCTGAAGGTGCGCGGCAAGGGCTTCGGCTACCTGTGGCAGGAGACGGAGACCGTGGGGCTCAAGGCGACGATCGAGGAGCAGATCGCGCTGGTGGCGGAGCGTCCGGAGGTGTTCGAGGTCCAGTTCACCGCGGGCCGGTTCGGCTGGGTCGTGGTGCACCTTGCGAAGATCGATCCGGAGGAGCTGTTCGAGCTGGTCACCGAGGCGTGGTGTCTGACGGCACCAAAGGGGTTGGTCGACGCCCACGAGGCCGGGCGGTAGCCCGTACGACGGGTGGAGGGTGAGAGGCCGGGCGGGCCCGCGTGGGTGGCGCGGGCCCGCTCGGATGTCATCGGACGGCCGTGTCCCCGTGCTCAGCAGCCCCGGACGGCGAAGGCCAGGAACTGCGTCATCTCCTGGCTGTCGAAGTTGTCGTCGGAGCCGATCACCAGCGTGCACTCACCCGTGGTGAGGCGCGGCCCCCAGGCGAGGCTCTCCAGGTTCTGCACCGGCGGATGGAACGAGCTGAGATCGGAGATGAGTCGCTTGGAGACCGAGCGGTACGGCCCGCCGGTCGCCAGGCTGTTCCTGGCCAGCACGTTCGTGGCGTCGTGCAGATCGACCTCGTACAACTTGACCCGGTAACCGACGCCTTCGATCCAGGAACGTTCGAGTGCGAGATACCGGTGGTCGTCGATCCCCAGGATCTCCGAAACGCCGCTGTCGGAGTGCCCGGACGGCGGGACCGGCGCCGTCGGCAGCGGGTCGATCGGATAGGCGTACTGCCCGCGCAGCCGTCCGTGGCGGTCCCACACGGTGATGCGGGCCGGCGCGCCCCGCTCGACGGTGGGGAGATCCCCGTCCTCGTACCGAGGGCCTTCCACGATGGCCGCGATGGTGTGCGGGGTGAAGGTCAGGCCTTCGAACCCGAAGTTGCGCCGGGGTCCGCTGGTGGTGTCGGTCAGCTTGAGGTTGCCGGGGATCGGCAGCTCACCGAGATTCCGGCCTTCGCGGTCGGCCCAGCGGACGGACAGGTCGGATACCGGGATCGTGGGGTGTGTCTCGTCCGGCCTGTCCCCTTCGTTCCCCCACAGGACCCGGCGGCCCCACCGGTCGAAGCGGATGGTCTCGGGATCCGCGGAGTCGGGCTGGCCGTATGCCGGGTAGGGACTTCCGTCCGGACGCAGGAGGGTGGTGACCCCGGTGAGTTTCACCCCGCTGAACTTTCCGGTCACCCGGTCGATGTCCAGCCGGCCGGTGTAGAAGCGGGCCGGGTTGTAGCGCCACCGGTCGTCGGAGACGAAATACCAGGTGCCGGTGCGCGGGTCACGGTCAAGACCGGACAATCCGCCGACGGTGGTGCCTTTGAACTGCATTTTGTACGGCAGGCGCTGCTCGCCGAGGAACCGGGTGATCCGGAGATCCTCCGGTGGCGTCGTGTCCGCCGTCGAGGGCCGCACGCCGACGGCCCCGAGGCCGATCGCCGCCGCGAGCGCGACGGCGGCCCTTGTCATTCTTCGCGAATTTGTCACGCGTTTCTCACATCCCGCAATCGCTCCATTGAAACCAGCGGGAATATGAGACCGCAGATCAAAGAAAATATCTACGGGAATCGGCGTCCGGACGTTTTTTGACTCGCCCTGAGGATAGACCTGACCAGCCACTTTCATCTTTGAATAAAAGAATCGCGATAGTGAGCACTAAAGACCGAAACCCAGCATCAATTACGGCTTTACCGCACCGGAAACCGCGACCTTCCGAGAGGGCGGGTCATTGGGGCGCGCTCACCGGACGTGCGGTCAGACCCTGGCGTTCCGGTCCGCCACCGCGGACGGGTGGTCTCCGGCCGCCAGTCGCAGCGTCCGGCACACGTGGTCGACGACCACCGGATCCAGATGCTTCATCACGCACAGGCGCAGGACCCGCTCGGTCCCGCCCGCCCCTTCAGGCCGGGCGAGGGTGTTGCCCGAGACCCACAGGCTCGTCATCGGAGCGGCGGCGACCTCGGCCCGGAGCCGTTCCAGCAGGCGGCCGACCGGGTCTCCCCCGGTGCGCCCTCCCGGCTGCGCGACCGAGAGGTTGAGGATGTTCAGGTCGGGGTCGTAGCTGCTGACCAGCCGGAGCCCCTGGCTCCGCGCGCCGGGCGGGTCGGCCTCCGTGAAACGCCGGTGCAGCCGCCGCGCGGTGGCGATGCAGCCGCCCAGCAACCGCCCGTACCCGCCGGCGTGCAGGCCGATCGTCCGGTGTGCCGCCCAGACCGCCGCGGCCGCGGCCCCCGGCCGGGCGCCCTCCAGTGTGTGGGTGCCGAACGCCGGCCGGCCGTCCCACTCCTGGGCGAAGTACGCCGAACGGCCGGCGATCACGGCGGCCGCCCGCCTGTCGCGCAGGACCAGCCCTCCCGCCGGGTAGGGGACATGGCCGCCCTTGTGCGGGTCCACGGTCACCGAGTCGGCGAGGGGAAGGGCCCGGAACGCCTCGTAGACCTCGGGCTTCACCCGCGCGGAGGAGGAGGCGGCGGCCACGTCCTCGTACGGCAGCATCGCGCCGTCCCCGTCGAGGCAGACGGCACGGCAGTAGCCGCCGAACGCGGCGTCGACGTGCAGGTAGAAAGACGCGCCGTAGCGCCGTTCGCACCAGTCGCGCAGCCGTACGACACCGCGCAGGTCGTCGACGCTGCCCTCCCCCGTGCTGCCGAGCGTCGCGACGACGGCCACGATGGGCCGGCCGCGTTCCAGCAGGTCGCAGACGCGCCGCCGCAGGGCGGGCAGGTCGATGCGGTGGTCGCGGTCCAGCCCGACGACCTCGACGTCACCGGGATCGAACCCGAGCAGGTCGGCGCACTTGTCCCAGGCGTAGTGGGCGTTCGCGGCCAGCAGCAGCTTCCCCGCCCCCTGCGTGCCGCGCCGGCGGGTCTCGCCGGAGAGCCGGCCGACACGCGCCGGCACCCCCCTGCCGGTCAGGGCGTCCACGAGGTCCAGGACCCCGTCCACCGGCAGGTTCACCAACCTCGCAGGCGGGATGCCCGCCACGAGGTCACGCGTCCGCGGGTCATCGGCGACGGCCGCGGGGAGGCTGCGCAGGTTACGCGCGATCCATATGGCCTCGTAGTTCGCCGCATGCCCGCCGGACGACAGGTGGGCCCACCCGCGATCCGGGTGGTAGCCCACCAGACGGCACAGGTCGTCGCCGACCTCGTGTTCGAGCCGGGTGGTGACCGGTGACGCCTCGGACGTGACGTTGTTGGGGTTGTAGAGCATGGCGCACAGGTAGGCGAGACTCACCGCGATCGGGGTGTCGGGGGTCATGTGGGCGAGGTACAGCGGCGACGGCCACGGCGTCGACTCGCGCGCCAGGCGCCCGGACAGCTCCCGGATCAGGCTCCGGACCTCGCCGATGCCGGGTCCGGAGTCACCCACGTCCGCGGGCGGACCGGCCGCGTCCACACACGACCCGTGCCAGTCGTAGTAGTCGCCGACGAGTTCACGGAGCATTTCCATGAACGCGGCGCGGTTTCCGGGGCCGGGGAACAGGCCCGCCCCGGGAGCCCCGGTCACTCCCGCTACGACCTGGTCAGCGCCGCCATCCGGTCGAAGACGAGTTCGAGCTGGTCCCACGCCTCCTCGCACGTCCTGGACAGCTGCGGGAAGCGCGCCGGAGGCAGCGTGCGGAGGTGGTCGCGCCCGATGTCCCTGTGGTCCCCGTCGACCTCGGCGTGGACGTCGAAGTACGAGGTCTCGGCGGCGGGACCGTCCTGGAAGGCCGACCTGGTCCTCTCGCCGAACACGTGGCAGCTGGACTCCACGACCATGTGCACGATCACGATCTTCGCGGCCTCGTCAGTGCTGTGCATCTGCATGACGAACCAGTTGCCGGCCGCCTCCAGGATCGGATCGTAGACATTCGCCGACACGGCATGGCGGTCCCGCAGCAACCGGTCATGGCCGAACTCGTCCCGCAGATGGTCCGCGTAGATCTCCCGGAGCGACGGGTCCGTGCATACCGACTGCCGGGCGTAGAGCATCCTCTGGAAGAAGACCGACCAGACATAGAGCACGGAGACGAACCGGTCACGCAGCACAGGTTCGCGGTGCATCCTTCCGCTGTCGAAGAGCGCGAACAGCGGATGCTCGGCGAAGCGGCGGAGCCTGGAGTCGTTGAGCCGCTCCAGTCCGGCCATCGAGTCCGAGACCACCTCGGCGAAGCGCACCCGGGGCGCGTTCTCGTTCTCGTACAGCCCCGCCCCCTCGAACTGCACAGAAAGTCCCTGGAAGTCCTCGCCGGGCCCGGTGTGGAAACCGTGCCGTGCCCCCGGCGGGACGCACACCACGTCGCCCTCGCCGAGGGACTCCTCCAGATCGCCGACCAGCCGCACCGAGCCCTTGCAGACGAGGATCATCGACTTGGTCGGGTGCTGGTGGACGTCCAGCCGCTCGCCGTCGCACAGCCGTACCCAGGCGAGCGAGAACCGGCCGTGTTCCGGCAGGAACCGGGCGAGGGCGTCGTGGCGCCGGAAGTCACGGTGCTCCCCGAGCCAGTGGGTCTCCCCTCCCACCTCGACGGAGGGGATGGCGCGGATGTCGGCGCGGGCGACGGTCACGACGGGGGTGAGCGACGGAGGTTCGATCGTGATGGTCTGATCAGTCATGGTGCGGTCCTTGTCCAAATCATTGAGTGAGGATCGGCGCGGGCGGAGCGTGGCCGGGCTCCGCGCTCAGCGCCGCGATCAGCTGGGCGTTCTCGTGCCGGGATCCCACGGAGACGCGGATGCGCCGCTGCCAGCCCTCGGGGTTGATCACCGCGTCGATCCGCGCGTGCCGCAGGGCGGCCGCCGCGCCGGTGAGGTCCCCGACCTCGACGGTGACGAAGCCCGCGTCCCCGAAGACCCTGATCACCCGCGGGCACCGGGACAGGGCCGCCACCAGCCGGCCGCGTTCCTCGACGAAGGATTCGATACGGCGGCGCAGGACGGACGGATCGGCCAGCTCGTCCAGTGCCCGCTCGATCACCGGGACGGGGACGGCGAACGGCGGGCGGACCTCTCCTATGGCCGCGACGACGACGGGATCCGCCAGGATGGCGCCGAGCCGCAGGCCCGCCATCCCGAACCCCTTCGACAGCGAGCGCAGCACGATGAGGTTGGGGTGGGCTCCCACCCGGTGCCGGTGGGAGGCGCGCGTGTCGAACTCCACGTACGTCTCGTCGATGATCACAAGTCCTTCGAAGCGATCCAGCAGGCGGTCGAGGTCCCCCGCGTCCAGGCGGGTGCTCGACGGATTGTTGGGGTCGCAGAGCAGGACGCCCCTGACGGGCAGGGAGACCAGACGCTCGACGTCAAGACGGTCGAAGCGCTCCCCGCCCAGCGGCACCGGGCACCGGGCTATGCCGTGTATCGCCGCGAGCCTGTCGAAGAACCCGAAGTTCGGCGGGGTGACGGCGACCGCGTCGGCTCCCGGCTCGAAGAAGGTCCGCAGGACGAGGTCGAGGGCGTCCACCGCGCCCCGGGTCATGAGGACGTTCTCGCCGTCCCACCCCCGGTAGGGAGCGGGCTGGGGCGGCGGCTCGACCGCGTCCAGCGCGGCGAGGTAACGGCGGGCGAGCACACCCAGATCGTTGTCGGGATAACGGCGGTACGCCCCCCCGAAGGGATTCTCGTTGGAGCGCAGGTTGATCAGTCCCCGGCTCTCCGGGCGTGGACCGGACGGTCCGGCCGGTCCCAGCTCCCGGACCGCTTCCCGGACACGGTTCCCGGCTCCGACCCGCATGTGTTTCTCCTCTGACGGCTGTTCGGGGCGCGGAGAGGCTCTGAGGAGCGGAGCTGGCCCGATCGCCAGAGCCTCTGAACGGATGAGCTCCTGTCACTGAGAGCGCCGGACGGCCCTCAGGATCACCGGTCGCGCGGACTCTCAGAACTTCCCGAAGGCCAGGTTCCCAGGGGCGGCCACGTCCGAACTCCGGTAGAACTCCTCGACCCCCTTGGCGAACTCGGCCCTGGTCACGAAGCCGTCCATGTCGATGTCCAGACGGCTGAACCCCTCCCGGCTGTCGGCCGCGGGGACACCGATCCTCTTGTCCAGCGTGGTCCACTCGTCCCGGCTGATACGGCCGTCCCCGTCGATGTCGATGACGTCGAACGCCGCCATGCCGAGCTGGATGGCCTGCGCCATGACGCTGTCGGACTCCGCCAGGCCGATGAACTCCTGCCGGCTGACCCGCTGGTCACCATCGTGGTCCAGGGAGTCCTGCAGCGCGTGCCATAGCTTGTCCCCCTCCTTGAGGACCTTCTGGCTCTCGCGGGAGCTCGGCTCCACCCCCGCGGCCTCGCAGATCCGCTGGGCGAACATCCTGATGTCGGCCTGCTCGATGAACCCGTCTCCGTCGAAATCGAGGAGTTCGAAGTGCCTGGCAAGCTTGCGGCCCTTGACTTCTGTTTTCATTTCTCTCCCTCGCGCGTGGGCAGCGCCCTGAGGCCGCACTTCACGGAGACGTGTGCGATCGCCCTCGGCCAGCCCGTTTCTGCAGGTCAAGCGAGGAATTTCCCATGCGATCGACTCTCATTCGGCGCATGATCAAAGATCATCCAAAGCCGGACCTTGGCGGGAAATCGCACGTCAACTCTTTCCGGGACACGTACCGCACCAAGATCCGCAGCAAGCCCGCCGGTCGCCGGAAGCGGTCAGACGGCGCCGGTCCGGGCGTGGCCGCCTACCGGCTGCGCCGCAGGAGCATGGGGACGATCTTCCCCCGGGCGTTCTTCGCGAACTCGGCGCTGTCGTTGACCCTCGGGAAGGGCTCGTCGGGCACCGGCACGCCGAGGAACGCGCAGAGCGGCTCCCAGCCCTGGCTGACCTCGTACACGAGCAGCCGTTCGGGCGGGATCACCGTCGTGACCTCCTCGATGTGCGACCGGAACGCCTTCAGCAGGCGGTCGGGATCACTGCCGCCACCGCCGAGGGACCGGCCGTCGACGGTCAGGCCGGTCATCTTGACGAACGCGGCGAAGTCGGTGTCCAGCAGGGCCGAGAGCCGGTACATCACACTGCCGGGGAACCTGGCGCCACGGTCGCGCTGCTTGAGGATCGTGGCGTTCATGCTGGCCAGCCAGCGCTCGGGGTCCCGCACGGTGAGGAGGACCTTCGCCTCGGGGTAGTGCTCGGCCAGCTCGCGCCAGTAGGCGGCGGACGGCCAGTCCACACAGGAGTCGTAGCCGCCCAGAAGGTCGTCCCAGTCCACCGGCCGCCCCTCCGCCATGGCGGTCCACCGGCGGACCTGTTCCGGCCGTGCCATCACCTCCATCATGTGGTGGCACGGCCCGAAGCCGAGCCGCTCCAGCGCGCTCTTGAGTGAGAGCGTTCCCGTACGGCCGAAGCCCGCCCCGATGACCCGCATTATTCCCACCATTTCGATCGGGAACTGCTGAATGTCTACACCAGCAATGTTCCACTGACGGCGGGCACCGGCAAGGTTTCTCGATGACGGTCGGGCGGACTGCCGCCCCGGGGCGGAGAACCCGCCCGGATCGGGCTCCGTCAGCGGTAGCGGTAGCAGTAGTTGGACTTGTTCTTGAAACGGTGGAAGACACCGGGCTGCTTGTACCGCCAGCGGCAGCCGGCGTCACGCCGGCTCTGGGACAGATACATGGTCTTGTCGCCCTTGCGGATGACGCAGTAGGCGCCCGGCTTGGGAGTCTCCCGATACTCCACCCACTCCCAGCCGAGTGAAACGCAGTACGCCGTGAAGTTCCCGGGACCGACTTCGACGAGCCGGGCCGGGGACGGCGTGGGCGACGGATCGCCGGTCGAGGGCTCGACCACGGTCGGCCGAGGTGTGGTGTGGCCGGCCGGCTTCTCCGGCAGTTCCGTGGTGGTCGCGGAGACCTGGGAGGCCTGCGGGCTGCCGGTCCTCGACGCGGACGCCCCGCCGGTGGGCACCAGGGCGGTGCGGAGCGCGATGCCTCCCACGACGACCGCGGCGACGGAGACGGAGACGACCATCGCCCGCGTCCCCCTCCGCCGCTTCGGCGCGCCCGGAGCCGGGGCACCGTCCGCCGCGCCGGGAGTGGTCTCCCTGCCCGACGCGCCCGCCTCCCCCGTCCGGGACGGCAGCCGCAGAGCGTCGTCTCCCCCGGCACCGCCGGGGAGCGGGGCGGCATGGGACTGCGGGGCGTGCGGGGCCCCTCCCCTTCCGCGTACCAGGCGGTCGAGGATCTGCTGTGCCGACGGCCGCCGGCGCGGGTCCTTGGAGAGGCATTCGGCGAGAAGATCCCGCAGCGGGGCCTCGATCCCGTCGAGGAGGGGATCGAGGTTCAGGATCCTGTTGATGATTGCGGGGATGGCGTCGTTGCCGAACGGCGGGCGGCCGGTGGCCGCGAAGGCGACGGTGGACGCCCAGGCGAACACGTCCAGCGCGAGGCCGAGCTCGCCGGCGGACAGCTGCTCCGGCGCCATGTAGGCGGGTGTGCCCACGACCTTGCTGGTCATCGTGCTGGTCCCGGCGAGGGCGCGGGCGATGCCGAAGTCGATGACCCGTGGACCGTCCGGGCCGATCAGCACGTTCTGCGGCTTGAGGTCCCGGTGGACGATCCCGGCGTGGTGCAGGGCGACCAGGGCGGTGGCCATGCCGATGGCCAGACGTTCCAGGGCACTGTCCCGGCGGGGGCCTTCCGTGGTCACCAACTGCTGGAGCGAGGGCCCCGGGACGTACTCGCTCACGATGTAGGGGCGGCTGCCCGACATGCCGAAGTCCAGGACCTGTGCCGTGCAGAAACGGGCGACCCGCTTGGCCACCTCCAGCTCCCGCGCGAAGTCGTCACGGGCGACCGGATCCTGGCCGAGCCGGGCGTGCAGGAGCTTGATCGCCACGAGGTCACCGGAGTCCGATTCCCCCAGGTAGACGAGGCCCTGCCCTCCTTCCCCGATCCTGCCGGTGATGCGGTGGGCACCGAGCCGTACGGGATCACCTGGCTCCAGAGGTTGGGCGTCCGGCATGTGCTCTCCGGGGGGTATGGAGTGTTTGATGAGAACTCTAACCAGAGCGCGCTCATCTCGCAGGTGACCACCGCACATGCCGGTACGGCGGGCCGTCCGGCTGAGGCCACCCGTTCCGGCGCGCACCGCCGCCCGCGGTGCGCCTAGAGGCGGACGATCATTTTGCCGGTGTTCTCGCCGCGCAGCAGCCCGAGGAAGGCCTGCGGGGCGTTCTCCAGCCCGTCGACCACCGTCTCCGAGAAGGAGAGCTTGCCCTCGCGCAGCCAGCCGCCCATCTCGGTGACCATGTCGGGCATCCGGGCGGAGTGGTCGGTCACGATGAACCCGCGCAGGGTGAGCCGCTTGCCGATGACCAGGGCGAGGTTGCGCGGTGCGGGAGTGGGCTCGGTGGAGTTGTAGACCGCGATCGCGCCGCAGATGGCGACCCTGCCACCCAGGTTGAGCGAGCCGATCGCGGCTTCGAGATGGTCGGCGCCGACGTTGTCGAAGTAGACGTCGATGCCGTCGGGGGCCGCCTGGCGGAGCTGCTCGGCGACCGGGCCTTTCTTGTAGTTGAAGGCGGCGTCGAAGCCGATCTCCCGCAGGTGGGCGACCTTCTCGTCGGAGCCCGCGCTGCCGATGACGTGGGAGGCGCCCTTCAGCTTGGCGATCTGGCCGGCGAAGCTGCCCACCGCACCCGCGGCACCCGAGACGAACACCGCGTCGCCGGCCTTGAAGGACGCGACGTCGAGCAGCCCCGCGTAGGCGGTGAGGGCGGGCATGCCGAGCACGCCGAGGTAGGCCGAGGGGGACATGCCCTCGATCGGGTCGAGCCTGCGGGCGTGGGCGGCGTCGAGGACGGCCTGGTCGCGCCAGCCGAGGCCGTGCAGGACGAGGTCACCCTTGCGCAGGTCGGGTGAGAGCGACTCGACGACCTCGCCGATCGCGCCGCCGTCGAGGGGTTCGCCGAGCTGGAACGGCGGTACGTAGGACTTCACGTCGTTCATCCGGCCCCGCATGTACGGATCCACCGACATGAAGAGGTTGCGGACCAGGATCTGGCCGTTGCGGAGAGCGGGGAGTTCCGTCTCGGTGAGCGCGAAGTTGTCGGCGGTCGGCCAGCCGGAGGGGCGCGACGCGAGGGTGATCTGACGCGGCATGGTTTACCTCAATCAATAGTTGACGTACATAAACTATAATCATGAGTATGACCGTGACAAGTGACGTGGTGGCCCTGATCGGAGAGATCACGGCGCGCTACAACGCGGAGTACGAACGGGCCGCCGTACGGCATCGGCTGACGGCCCTGCAGGCGAAGGCACTGATGCTGGTGGCCGCCGAGTCCCTGCCCATGCGGCGGATCGCGAGCACCTTCAACTGCGATCCGTCGAACGTCACCGGGATCGTGGACCGGCTGGAGAGACGCGGGCTGGTGCGGCGCGAGCCGAGCCCCACCGACCGCAGGGTGAAGAACATCACGCCGACCGACCGGGGAAGGCAGGTGGTCGACGATCTCCGCGGCTCGCTCGGATTCGCCGCCGCCCCGCTCGGCGCCCTGAACGAGGCCGAGCGGGTCCAGCTCCGTGATCTCCTGCGGAGGATGATCGCCTGATCGGCGCCCGGCGGGATCAGCGGGCGGCAGCCGGACCGGCGCCCGGGAGGAAAAGAAGCCGGGGCCGTGGCGTCTTGCCGAATGCGCCCGTAGGTGACACGTTCGAAGATGGCCTTGCCGACAAGCCTTGGGGGTGCTTTCCCGGCCATGGACGACCACACCACCGGATCCAGCGACCACACCCACGATGACCTGCCGAAACTGCCATTCGTACGGGACAGCCCGCTCCGGGTGCCGGAGGCGTACCGCGCGCTGCGGGCCGCCAGGCCGGTGACCCGGGTCCGGACCCGGGTGGGTGACGTCGCCTGGCTGGTCTCCGGCTACGAGGAGGCCAGGCAGGCCTTCGCCGACCACCGTCTCGGCCGTTCGGCACCCTTCCCGGAACGGGCCGCCCGGATCTCCGACTCGGTCCTGATCGGCGGCCCGCGCGGCGACATCGCGACCGAGAAGGCCAATCACGACCGGATGCGCCGGATGCTCGTACCGGCCTTCTCCGCCCGCCGGATGACCGCGATGGAACCCCACGTCCAGCAGCTCGTCGACGACCTGCTGGACCGGATGGCGGAGCTGCCACGGCCGGCGGACCTGCGCCAGGAGCTCTCCCTGCCGCTGCCGGTGCTGGTGATCTGCGAGCTGCTCGGCGTGCCGTACGGCGATCGCGCGCACTTCAGGAAGCTGGCCGACGCGATCACGGATCTGAGCGATCCGGAGCGGGCCGGGACGGCGATGGACGGGCTGACCGACTACACCCGCGCCCTCCTGGTCGGCAAGCGGGCGGAGCCTGCCGAGGACGTGTTCTCCGACCTGGCCACCATGGAGGCGCCCGACGAGGAGATCGCCATGCTCGCCGCCGGGCTGCTGTTCGCCGGGCACGAGACGACGGCCAACCAGATCGACTACGGCACGCTGCTGCTGCTCACCAATCCGGCGCAGCGTGACGCCCTGCGCGCCGACCCGTCGCTGGCGGGCGCGGCGGTGGAGGAGATCCTGCGCATGGCCGCGCCGGGTGACCACGGCCTGCCCCGGTACGCCCACGAGGACGTGAGCATCGGCGGTGTGACGATCAGGCGCGGCGAGGCGGTGCTGATCTCCACCGCGGCGGCCAACCGCGACGAGCGGGCGTTCCCCGAGCCCGAACGTTTCGACATCGGCCGCCCCCTCGGCGATCCACATCTCGGGTTCGGCTACGCGGGCCGCTACTGCATCGGGGCGAGCCTGGCCCGGGTGGAACTCCGGACGGTGTTCGGCACCCTGTTCCGCCGCTTCCCGGACCTGGCGCTCGCCGTGCCCGCCGAGGAGCTGGTGGAGCGTGAGGCCTCCCTCACCGGGGGCTTCACCCGCATCCCGATCACCTGGTAGCCGAGAGACCCCGCGGGACGCGCGGCCGCGTCAGAGCCGGATCGTCCCGAAGAGGAGATAACGTCAGGAGTGGCAGAACCCGGGGAAGCCGGTGGTGCGTCCTGTGAACGGACCACCTCGGCGCACAGTCTCAAGACGCCGCTGCGCGCGTTCCTCCGTACCGAGACCAGCAGTGCCGTAGCCCTGCTCATCGCGACACTGGCCGCTCTCGCCTGGGCGAACCTCGGCCCGTCGTCGTACGACGCCGTCTGGGGGACGCCGCTGTCCGTCACCGCCGACGGTTTCGGCGTCTCCCTGGGCCTGCGTCAGTGGGTCAACAGCGGGCTGATGACGTTCTTCTTCTTCGTCGTCGGGCTGGAGGCGCGCCGCGAGTTCGACATGGGAGAGCTACGGGACCGGCGGCGGCTCGTGCTGCCACTCGCCGCAGGCCTCGGCGGGATGATCGTGCCCGTCGCGATCTACCTCGGCATGAACGCGGGCCGCCCCTCCGCGCACGGCTGGGGCGCGGCGATGTCGACGGACACGGCGTTCGCGCTCGGCATGCTCGCACTGTTCGGGTCCCGCTTCCCGGCACGGCTGCGGACCTACCTGCTCACGATCACCGTGGTCGACGACCTCGTCGCGCTCGGGGTCATCACGATCTTCTACAGCGAGCAGGTCAGGCTGGGGGCGCTGCTGGCCGGGGCCGGGATTTTCTGCCTGATCCTGCTCATCCGCGCGGCCGGCGTGCTCCGCGGGCTCCCCTACGCGCTGCTCGGAGCCGCGGCGTGGGTGGCGCTCCTCAAGTCCGGCGTCGAGCCCATCGTCATCGGCCTGGCCATGGGGCTGCTGACCTACGCGTCCCCGGCCGCGCGCGGCGATCTCGAACGCGCGACGGATCTCTTCCGGCTCTTCCGCGAGCAGCCGACGCCGCAGCTCGCACGTTCGGCCAGTATGGGGCTGGCCTCGACGATCTCACCGAACGAGCGTCTGCAGCAGCTCTACCACCCCTGGGTGAGCTATCTCATCGTGCCGCTCTTCGCGCTCTCGAACGCGGGGATAACGATCAGTGGCGAGTTCCTGGCGCGGGCTCTCACCTCACCGATCACCCTGGGGATCCTGCTGGCCTACATCGCGGGCAAGCCGATCGGGATCATCGGTTCCTCCCTGCTCGTCACGTGGCTGAGCCGCGGCCGCATCCGCCCGCCCGTCGGCTGGGCCGCCGTCACCGCCACCGGCACGATCGCCGGCATCGGCTTCACCGTGTCCCTGCTGATCGCCACTCTCGCCTTCAGCGGCCCACAGCTGGAGCAGGCGAAGTTCGGCATCCTCACGGCGGCGCTCTGCGCGCCCCTCATGACCTGGATCGTCTACCGGGTGACCGCGCTGCTCCCCAAGCGACGCCGGATCCGGGCGCTGCTGGGCACCGCCGAGAGCATCATCGACCTTGCCGCCCCCGTCGATCCGGACCGCGACCACCTGCGCGGTCCGCGGGAAGCGCCGGTGACCGTGGTCGAGTACGGGGACTTCGAGTGCCTCTACTGCGGCCAGGCGGAGTCGGTCATCCGTGAGCTGCTCGCCGACCTCGGCGACGTCCGCTACGTGTGGAGGCACCTGCCGCTGCACGACGTCCATCCCTATGCCCAGCTCGCGGCGGAGGCGACGGAGGCGGCGGCCGAGCAGGGGTCGTTCTGGGAGATGCACGACCTCCTGCTCGACCACCAGGGCGCTCTCCGGGTCGGCGATCTGATCGGCTACGCCGAGGAGCTCGGGCTCGACGTCGACCGGTTCCACGACGACCTGCGCGACGGCGCCGGAGCCGCCCGGATCGCCGAGGACGTCGACTCCGCCGATCTGAGCGGTGTGTCCGGGACACCGACGTTCTTCATCAACGGGCGGCGGCACCACGGGGCCTACGACATCGCCACCCTCACGTCGGCCGCCCGGGCCGCCCGGGCGCGCGCGGCCCTGAAGTCATGGTCGTGACCTCGCGGGACCGCGCGCCCCCTTTTCCTCCTCAGCCGACGTCGACCCAGTCGAGGGTCCGGTCGACGGCCTTCTTCCAACCGGCGTACCCCTCGGCCCGCTGCTCGTCGGACCACTGCGGCTGCCAGCGCCGGTCCTCGTTCCAGTTCTGCTTCAACTCCTCCGTCGACTTCCAGAACCCGACCGCCAGCCCCGCCGCGTAGGCCGCCCCCAGCGCCGTGGTCTCGGCCACCACCGGCTTGGACACCGGCACCCCCAGCACATCGGCCTGGATCTGCATGCACAGCTCGTTGGCCGTGACCCCGCCGTCGACCCGCAGCACATCCAGCGCCACCCCCGAATCCTGCCGCATCGCCTCGACCACATCCCGGCTCTGGTAACAGATCGCCTCCAACGTGGCCCGCGCGATATGCGCGTTGGTGTTGAACCGCGACAGCCCCACGATCGCCCCCCGCGCGTCCGATCGCCAGTACGGCGCGAACAGCCCCGAGAAGGCCGGCACGAAGTACACCCCGCCGTTGTCGGCCACCTGCCGGGCCAGCGCCTCACTCTCCGACGCCCCCGAGATGATCCCCAGCTGATCCCGCAACCACTGCACCGCCGAACCGGTCACCGCGATCGACCCCTCCAGCGCGTACACCGGCCGATCCGCCCCGAACTGGTAACAGACCGTGGTCAGCAGCCCGTTCTTCGACCGCACCAGCTCATGCCCGGTGTTCAGCAACAGGAAGTTCCCCGTGCCGTAGGTGTTCTTGGCCTCCCCCACCTCGAAACACACCTGCCCCACCGTGGCCGCCTGCTGGTCACCGAGATCACCCGAGAGCGGCACCTCACCCCGCAACGGACCGTTGCTTCTGGTCAGGCCGTAGAAGCCGGGGTTGGAGGAGGGCTGGATCTCGGGCAGCATCTGCCGGGGGATGGTGAAGAAGGACAGCAGTTCGTCGTCCCAGTCGAGCGTCTCCAGGTCCATGAGCATCGTCCGGCTGGCATTGGTCGGGTCGGTGACGTGCACACCGCCGTCCAGGCCGCCGGTGAGGTTCCACAGCAGCCACGTGTCGGTGTTGCCGAATATCGCCTCACCGGCCTCGGCCGCCTGGCGGACCCCGTCGACGTTCTCCAGGATCCACTGGATCTTGCCGCCTGAGAAGTAGGTGGCCGGCGGCAGACCGGCCTTCCGCCTGATGACGTCCCCCCTCCCGTCGCGGTCCAGCGCCGCCGCGATCCGGTCGGTCCGGGTGTCCTGCCAGACGATGGCGTTGTAGTAGGGGCGGCCGGTGATCCGGTTCCAGACCACGGCCGTCTCGCGCTGGTTGGTGACGCCGAGCGCGGCGAGGTCGGACGCCGACAGGTTCGCCCTGTTCAGCGTCGTCTCGATCACCGCGCGGGTGCGCTCCCAGATCTCCGTGGGGTTGTGCTCGACCCAGCCGGCCCGCGGCAGGATCTGCTCGTGTTCGAGCTGGTGGCAGGCGATCTCGTTGCCACCGTGGTCGAAGATCATGAAGCGGGTGCTCGTGGTTCCCTGGTCGACGGCTCCGACGAAGTCAGGCATGGGTGCTCTCCTTCAAACATGGGTCGGCTGCGGGGGCAGCGCCTTTCAGGCGGTCTCGTAGTCGGCCGGCGCCGGCACACGGCCCGCGCCGGGGTCCTCTTCCGCGGGCAGGAAACGGGCCACCAGAACCTGGTAGAGGCCCGCACCGAGTAGTCCGCCGATCACCGGTGCCACGATGGGTACCCAGAAATAGAGCTGGCCGTACTGATCCTGCCAGGCCGTCTCATAACCGGTGAGGAACGACGCGAGCCGGGGCCCGAAGTCACGCGCCGGGTTGATGGCGTAGCCGGCGTCGGTGCCCCAGGCCATGCCGATCGCCACCACGATCAGGCCGACGACGAAGGGCGCGAGGTTGGCCGCGGGTGACGAGTTGCGCGCGTCGGTGACGGCCAGGATCAGGAAGAGCAGGATCGCGGTGCCGATGATCTGGTCGCGGAACCCGCCCCAGGTGCCGACCGGCAGTTCTCCGTTGCCCGGCAGGGTGGAGAAGACGCCCTGGGTCTTGACCGTGAACCCGGGGTCGACTTTGGCGAGGACCTCGGAGTAGTTCCACCGCACGATCAGGGCCGCCACGAACGCGCCCGCGGTCTGGGCCAGGGAGTAGGGCAGCACCTTGCGCCAGGAGAAGCCCTTGAAGGCCGCGAGGGCGATCGTGACCGCCGGGTTGAGGTGCGCCCCGCTGATCCGGGCCGCCACGTAGACGCCCAGGGTGACGCCCAGTCCCCACGCCCACGAGATGCTGTCGTGGTCGCCGATGCCGCCGGCGACCACCTGGGCGACGACCCCTACCCCGAACAGGATCAGGATCATGGTCCCCGCGAACTCGGCGGCCAGCTCACCGAGTAGTCCTCTGGCCTTCAGTCGTTCCGCCACGTCTCCTCCTCACGGTGCCGTGCTGCTTCACCAGCCCGCGCCGGGGCTCCGCGGGGAGCCGGGTGCCGGCGGATGGCCGTGCAGGAAACCGCCCGAGGAGGCGGTCCTCTTGGCTGTTCGGGACGTTAGGCGCGAAAAGTGACCGGGTCAACGGCAGGCTGACGACAATGTCGAACACTGGTCAGGAATACCTGTCGGTAGTAAAATCGGCGGGCTGTGAGACAGCGCTCGGAGCCCGGCGACGCCGGTAGAGCGGAGACCGTCTCTTGATGGGTGCCGACATTGCCTGACGACCACCGTCCCGTTCACCACCACCCTCATGCCCGGCTCCGTCCAGTCGATTGAGCGCGGGGCGGCCATCCTGCGGCTGCTCGCCCGGAGCCCGGGACAGCTGGGCATCGGGGAGATCGCCGGCTCCCTGGGCCTGGCCAGGAGCACCGCCCACGGCCTCGTGCGCACCCTCCAGCGCGTCGGTTTCGTGGAGCAGGACCGGGTGACGTCCAAATACCAGCTGGGGGCGGCGCTGCTCCACCTCGGCACCAGCTATCTCGACGTCAACGAGCTGCGTTCGCGCGCGATCAACTGGGCCGACGCGCTGGCCGCGCGCAGCGGGGAGGCGGTCAGGATCGGGACGGTCCTCGACGGCCAGGTCCTCGTGGTCCACCATGTCTTCCGGCCCGACGACACCCTCCAGACACTCGACGTCGGATCGCTGCTGCCCATGCACGCCACCGCGCTCGGCAAGGTGCTGCTGGCCTACGACTCCGGGGCGGCCGCCGCCGTGCGGGGCGGGGATCTCCAGGCTCGCACCCGCCGGACCATCACCACCCCCAGGGCTCTGACCAGGGCTCTGACCAGGACCAGGGAGGTAGGTTGGGTGACCGAGGTCGAGGAGATGACCGTCGGGGAAGCGGGCATCGCCGCACCGATCCGCGGCTACGGCGGCCTGGTGGTGGGGGCCATGGGCATCTCCGGCGCGGTGGAGCGGATCTGCGACAGCAGAGGGCAACCGAACTCCGCTCTGGTGACCTATGTTCGAGATGCGGCCCGTGCCGTGTCCCGGGACCTCGGGGCGTCCCGATACTGACCGTCCCGCAGCCGCCCACGTTCCAGGTGAGGACGCCATGCCCACGCGCTACGTGATGGCCATCGACCAGGGCACGACGTCGACGCGGTGCATCCTCTTCGACCATCGGGGACATCTCGTCTCGGTGACCCAGCAAGAACACCGGCAGTACTTCCCCCGGCCGGGATGGGTCGAGCACGACGCGGTCGAGATCTGGCGCAACCTGGAGCGGATCGGGCCCCGGGCGCTCGCCCAGGCCGGTGTCGGCCCCGAGCAGGTGGCGGCCATCGGCATCGCCAACCAGCGGGAGACGACCGTCCTGTGGGACAGGAGGACCGGCGAGCCCGTCGGCCGGGCCGTCGTATGGCAGGACACGCGGACCGGCGCCCTGGTGGAGGAGCTCTCCCACCGGCCGGAGGCGAAGACGGTGCAGGAACGCTGCGGTCTGCCGCTCGCCGCCTACTTCTCCGCGCCACGCATCCGCTGGCTCCTCGACCACACCCCGGGCCTCCGGGAGCGCGCCGAGCGCGGCGAGGTGCTCTTCGGGACGATGGAGAGCTGGCTCATCTGGAACCTGACCGGCGGGCCGGACGGCGGTGTCCACGTCACCGACGTCACCAACGCCAGCCGTACCCTGCTGATGGATCTGGCCACCCTGGAGTGGGACGAGGAGCTTCTCGCCTTCTTCGGCATCCCCCGCCGGATGCTGCCGCGGATCCGGCCGTCGGCGGAGACGTACGGCACCGCCCGGCGGATCTTTCCCGGCGTGCGCATCGCCGCAGCGCTCGGCGACCAGCAGGCGGCGCTGTTCGGGCAGAACTGCTTCGCCTCCGGCGAGGCCAAATGCACCTACGGGACGGGCAGCTTCCTGCTGCTCAACACCGGGACCGTACCGGTCCGCTCGGCCCACGGCCTGCTGACGACCGTCGGCTACCAGATCGGCGAGCAACCGGCGGCGTACGCGCTGGAGGGGCCGATCGCCGTCACCGGCGCGCTGGTGCAGTGGTTCCGTGACGGGCTGGGCCTCATCAGCAGCGCGCCGGAGATCGAGACACTTGCCCGGACCGTGCAGGACAACGGCGGCTGTTACATCGTCCCCGCGTTCGCCGGGCTCTTCGCGCCGCACTGGCGCAGCGAGGCGCGGGGGGTCATCGTGGGGCTGACCTCCTACGTCACCAAGGGGCATCTGGCCCGAGCCGTGCTGGAGGCGACCGCGTGGCAGACCCGCGAGGTGGTCGACGCGATGAACGCCGACTCCGGCCTGGCGTTGAAGACGCTCAAGGTCGACGGCGGCATGACCGCCGACAACCTCCTCATGCAGATCATCGCCAACGTGCTGGACGTGCCCGTCGAGCGTCCCATGGCGGTCGAGACCGTGTCCCTCGGCGCGGCCTACGCGGCGGGTCTCGCCGTCGGATACTGGCCGGACCTCGAGGTGCTCCGGCGTAACTGGCATCGGGCCGCGCAGTGGAGCCCGCGCATGGACCCCCGGCTCCGTACCGAGGAGCACGTCAACTGGCAGCGGGCCGTCGAACGCGCCCTGGGCTGGGTCAGGCCGGTGCCCGGCCCCGGCTGACGGCGAGGAGATCCCCGAACGCCTGCGGCCCTACACCGCGAAGACGGCGTTGTAGGTGACCTCGGCGAGCACCTGCTGGCCGGAGGCGTTGGGATGGAAGTAGTCCCAGGGGCTGAGCTGGGACAGCGCGAACGGATAGCCGAAGACGGCGCCGCCGTCGTAGCGGCAGGTGGCCTGCTCCGCGCAGACGCCGGCCAGCACCGCGTTGAACTCGGTCACTCTCGTGCGTACCCGCTCACGCCTGTCGGCGTCGGCCTGGCCGGTGGAGCGGGGGTTGGCCAGCATCGACCTGCAGATGCCGAGGGTGGCCCAGGCGGCGCGGGCCGAGGAGCTGTCCTTGCCGACCTCCCAGAGCCGCTTGATGTCGGGGATGCTGGAGACGAAGATCTCCGCAGCGGGCAGGCCGGTGGTGAGCGTCTGCATCGCCGTACGGAACCTGGCCTCGAAGTCGGCCACCGAGGTCATCCCCGACTCCGAGGACGTGCAGGCGTCGTTGGCGCCGATCAGGATCGTGACGTAGCCGGCTCCCTGGGAGACGGCCTGCTGGGCCTGCCCGGCCATGTCGGCGACCTTCGCGCCCGTGCGGCCGTCGTTGTAGGCGACAAGGGAGAGGCTGTCGGCCCGCAGGCGCCGGTAGTGGCTGTTGACCGCCGAACTGGACCCGGTGGACCAGGATCGGGAGGGGCAGTCGAGGTAGAAGCCGCAGGCGTTGAACCCGCGGGTGATGGAGTCACCCATCGAGGCCATGGTGCCGATGGCGGCCGAGGAGGTGTCCGCCACGGCGGTCGCCGGGGCGGACACGAGGATCACTGCCGCGATGAGGGTGAGGGTCCGGCGGGGGATGTTCAATCTGGCCTCCAGGGTTTCCCCCGATCGACTCTGCTGATCAGAATGTCGGCGCGTTTCACCCCGTTGACAAGAATCCATTACAAGTTACTGACCAGCCAGTAAGGACTCTTTCCGGTCACGCCACGGACATCATCACGGCGTCCATCGCCCCAACGTAACCCGGCGCGGCCGTCTGTCCCCGGACGACACTCGCAGGTGTCGGCCTCAGGACGCGCGCCCCGCCAGGAGCGCCGCGGACCGCTCCGCGGCCCTCCGTTCCACGATCATCCGCAGGGCGCGAGAGGGGCTCCACTAAGGTCTTGCACACTTATCCCCCTCATCACGGAGTTCCTCCCCCTATGACCACCGCACTCCGGGCCACACTGGCCTTCGCCCTCCTCGCCGGCTTCTACGTCCTGGTCGGGCTCATCCTCGCGGCCGCCGTGTTCTTCGACGTCTCGCTGTTCATCGACTTCCACGCCAACGCACTGAAGATCGCCGGCCTGCTGACCCTCGCGGCCGGCGCGCTCGTCCGCGCGCTGTGGATGGTCAGCCGCAGAAAGGACGGCGAGCAGCCGGGTGTGGCGGTCTCCCGGGAGCACGAGCCGGAGCTGTGGCGGACGGTCGAGGAACTGGCCCGGCGCGTGCAGACCTCGCCGCCCGACGAGATCCGCCTGGTCGCCGAGGTGAACGCCGCGGTCTCCGAGGACACCCGCCTGCTCGGCCTGCGCGCCACCGGGCGCCGCATGTACATCGGGTTGCCGCTGCTGCAGATCCTCACCGTCGACGAGATGCGTGCCGTACTCGGCCACGAGCTGGGCCACTACAGCGGGGCGCACACCCGGCTCGGCGCGCCCGTCTACCGCGGCAGGGTGGCGCTGGTCGCGGCCGTCCAGGGGCTGGGCGGCCATCCCCTGGTACAGCGGCTGTTCTCCTCCTACGCGAAGCTCTACCTGCGCGTCTCGCAGGCCGTCTCGCGCCGCCAGGAGCTGGAGGCCGACGCGTTCGCGGTCTCCATCGCGGGCAGGGAGGCGATGGCGGGCGCGCTGCGCGAGATCCACATCGCCGCGCTGGCATGGGAGCGGTTCATGGAGCACTACATGGCCCTGGCCGGATCGGGCGGCAACCGTCCCGCGGAGGTGCTGGCGGGATTCCGCGCGATGCTGAGCGACCCCGCCGGGCAGGCCGAGCTGGCCAGAGCCGGTGAGCAGCCCGAGGAGACCTCTCCCTACGACTCCCATCCCAGCCTGCGGGAGCGGCTCGCCGCGATCGCCCTGCTGCCCGAGCCGGAGCACGCGCCCGACCCCCGGCAGGCGACCGCGCTCCTGGTCGACCCGGCGGTCGCCGCGGGCGCCGTCGAGCACACCGTCTGGAGTCCCGAGGCGCTGGCCGGATTGCGGCCGGTGTCCTGGGAGGACCTCGTCGCGCAGGGAATGTACGACATGCGCAACGCCGAGGCGCTGCACGACCTGTCCGTCGCCGGGCAGCGTGTCATGGGCGCCCCTGTGCCCTATCTCGACGCGGCCTTCGAGGCACTCGCCCAGGGACGGCACGCCGCCCTGGAGGCCGAGCTGCGACAGCTCGGCTGGAACCCCTCCGACACGCTGCTCGCGAACGTGCTGGGACAGGCCCTGGAGGCGACGCTGATCCAGCACGGCCAGGCACGGTGGACGCTCTCCTGGTCGGCTCCCGCCCGGCTGCTGTTCACGGACGGCGAGGAGGTCACGGTCACCCGGTACGCGGCAAAGGTGGCCGCCGACCCCTCGGAGGTCCCCGGTATGCGCGCCTGGCTGGCGGGGCTGGGCGTCGCACCCGACTACACCCCCGCCTGAAGCGGCGCCCCCCTTGCGGGGACCACGGGATCCTCACCCGAGTTTTTAGCATCCTTGTGATGGCGGACGGCAACGGACGGAGCAGAATAGGGACAGATGCCACAAAGTACGCGAAATATCTCTTTTCGCCGCGCGTCGAGAGGATGCCCCGATGATCACCATCGACATTCCGAACTGGGCCGCCCGCATGCGCGCCTGGAGGCGCGGCCGCCTGTGGAGCCGGCACGAGCTCGGAGGGCGGCTGGCCGACACCGCCGACGAGACGGCCCGTGACCGCCTGCCCAGCCAGGAGAAACTCTCCGAGATGGTCCGCTCCTGGGAGGCCGGGGAGCAGCGGCCCGACGAGCTGTACGCGGAGCTGCTGTGCCGGGCGTTCGACATGAACGAGGCGGAGCTGTTCAGCGGGGAGGCGGCCGGCACGACGCTCTGGCATCACCTGACCGGCATCCCGCTGCTGGCGGGGGTGTTCTCGGCCGAGGAGGAGGAGCGCGCCGGCCGGGCGATCGAGAACCCCCAGCGGGTCGACGACCGGACCGTGGCCTACCTCCAGACCGTCCTGCGGGCCTACTCACGACCGGATCTGCGCCCGGCGCGCACAGCCGGTGTGCTGTCTCCCCTCTTCGCCGCGATCGACGGACTGCACCGTGACGCCGGATCGGGTGTCCGCCAGGCACTGCTCATGCTCAGCGCGGAGGACGCCGAGCAGATCAGCCGCATGCACTACGAGGCCGGCGACCTCAACGAGGCGCTGGCCTGGTCGGACCGGGCCCTGCTCGCGGCGCACCAGGCCGGGGACGAACGGCTGATGGCGTACACGCTCGCCCGCCGGGCCGGCCTCCAGGACGCCCGGAGCAACCCCGAGCAGGTGATCGACCTCGCCGTCGCGGCCCGCGAGCACGTCCTCTCCCCGCATCCGCTCGACGCCATGGCACGCTGCCACGAGGCGCAGGGCCACGCCATGGCGGGGGCCGAGGACATGTGCCACCGCCGCCTGGAGGAGTCCGCGGAGGAATCCGGGCAGGGACCCGAGGAGAGCCCGGAGAACGACACGCTCAAGGTGTCCGACCACCTCGCCGAGCTCCACACCACCCTGGCCGCCGGATGTCTCATCCAGCTCCACCATCCCGCCGACGCGATCGAACTCCTGGAACGGGATCTCCCCGGAGCCCCGTCCACCTACGCCACGGCCTACACCATGGCCCGCCTCGCCCATGCCTACGCCGACGCGCACGAGGCAGAGCGTTCGGCCGGAGTCGCCCGTCAGGCCCTGACGCTGTCCCGCCTGACCGGCGCACGCCGGGCCCTGGAGGAGCTCCGCCTCGTCCAGGGCGGCCTCCACCGGCTGCCGCACCCGCGCTGACGGCCGGCCTTCCCCGCCGTGAAGCGGACGGCGGGGACGCTCCGGCGAGACCTCTCAGCGCGGCCGGAACACTCCGGCCCGTGCCGCGGCGAGGACCGAGGCGGCGGCGCGGCCGGAGCCTGCCGGTCGCGTGGCGGCCCGGGGCTTCTGGAATCGGTGCCCGATGCGGGGGTATGGACATCGGATGAGCATCCAGAAGGAACTTCAGCAAGTCGAAGAGGATCTGAAGAGGCTCCGTAACGAGGTGGCCGAGCTGCGCAGGCAGGTCGGCGAGCTCGGGCCGACGGACGCCGCCGAGCGGTCGGCGCTGATCAACATGGCCGACGAGCAGGAATCCCTGGCCAACGAGCTGGAGGCCCGGCACGAGGGGCTGCTCAAGCAGATCGGCGACAGCGGTTGCCTCGACTCCCAGAGTCCCTGACCGCGCCCGTCCGGATACGGTGCGGCGGCCAGAATTTTCGGACACCCGGTTATATGCGACCTCGAATGGTAACGATAAGAACGAATCACCATCGGGGGGATGAAATGATCAATAAACTTCACAAAATGGGCATAAAGTCCAACACGATGTACATGGCCGGGATCGTGTCGATCGGCCTGTCGGTCGCGGCATGGCTGTGCTCGGAGTCGCTCGAGAAGGCGGGGAGAGACCGGGCGGACAGGTGGGGAATCTTCATCGGCGAGTGGGCACCGACATTCTTCGCAATGGGGGTCGCGCTCCGTATTGAGGAGACGCACACCGACACCCGCGCGATGGGCGGAGAGATGATGGAGGAGACCTACCGCGAGAGCAGGATGCCGTCCCGCGCCGGCGTCTGACCAGTCAGGCGGCCCGGCTCACGGCCGCCTGACGATCGCCGGATGCCTCGGATCGTCGGCTCGGACGACCACGTCGGCGGTGCCGACCGGCCCGGCCTCGCGCTCGTAGCGCGCGTAGGCGGGCAACGTCCACTGCTGTTCCACGCCGGTCCGCCGGGCCAGCGCGCCGGGCGAGAGCCACAGGTGCACGGTCAGATCGAAGGGGAGGCCCCGCCCCAGCAGCAGTGCTCCGTCCAGCAGAAGCACCCCGCCCCGAGGCACGGTGACGTACGGCGCGCGCGTCGCCCTGTCGACGGTGCTGTCCCACAACGTGGGCAGGACCTTGCCGGATCGGCCCGGTCCGAGCGGGCCGAGCACCTCGCGGTCCAGGGCTCCGGAGTCGAGCCAGTCGGTGTAAAAGGCATCCGGGTCGGTCCGGCCGTACTCGAGGCGCAGCGACGCCGGGCGCAGGAAATCGCCGGCGGAAACCCGGAGGACCTCGCGACCACGGAGACGGAGCGGGTCCACCAGCGCGTCCGCGAGCCGTTCCGGCCGCGCGGCCGGTGCGCCGTCGAGGGCCACCCGGACCCAGGAGTCCGGAGCCGCCGAGGCGATCCGGTCGGCGAGCTCTTCGACCAGCAGCGCAGGGGAGATGGGCCGTATGTCCATACAGCCCATCTTTCACCGACGCGCCGGCACCTCGGACGCGAACACCCCGGCCCGCACCCGGCGGATCGCGTGGGAGTCCGGGGGGTCACGTGGGAGTCCGGGCAGTCACACGGGAGTCCGGGCAGTCACACGGGAGTCCCGGGGGGGATCATCTTCCCCGTCGACGGCACCGCACCCCCCTCTTCCGGTACGGCTCCGGCGAGAACCGGATGAGGCGAAAAACTTCGTTCACGCGATATGAGCCAGTCAATCATCATGATCTAGTCAAAGTCGGGCGTTATCCGGCTCAAAAGTTGGCGCAGCGTGTTGTCAGGCGATGACTGGCGGTAACGATCCCTGTGGATCGTACTGGCGTGGCCGCGAGGGAATGTCGGCCTCCCGATCGTGAACCGTCCTTCAGGACGCACATTCGGAGAGGCGGCGTGACCGTCGCGCCCTCTCTTCACAACGATCTCGGCAGGCCACCCATGGAGACAGTGATGTCAGGAGAACTTCGATGATCAAACGCGGTAAACCCACTAAGAACGGGCAGGTCAAGATCACCTTCACGGTGCCGGCCGAGCAGCCTATGGGCGGGATCTCACTCGTCGGCGACTTCAACGACTGGGATCCCTACGCCCATCCGATGCAGCGCAAGGACAACGGCACCTACCAGGTGAGCCTGACCGTCCCGTCGCAGCAGCCCATCCGCTTCCGCTACCTGGCGGACGGCGGCGTGTGGTTCGACGACGCCGACGCCGACCACCACGACGAGCACGGCGGACGCCTGAACCCGGTGGCCCGGTAGGACCTGCGGGCGAAAGCGTCGCGGCGTCCGTCGCGCGGGGATCGGCACATGACCGCCCGCGGCTCCGGCGGACCGCGCCGCAGGACAGAGTTCCGCCGTCTCCACGATCGCCATTCGCCGGGACGGCCTCCCCCCTCCTGTCCGGGCATGACGGCTCCGGCCCAAGCCTCTTCCCGTTACCCGGACACGTCCGGGAACATCTCGTCGATCACGCCGACGGTGTCACGGGCGAGCTGCAACTCCTCACGCGGTCGCACCACCAGCACCGGCACGGCGCCCGGCGGGCTCACCGCTCCGTCGGCCTCCGGGTCGGCCCCGGGGGCGGCCCGGGCGGGCGGCTCGACGCCGAGGAGCCCGAGCCTGCGGCAGACGGCCTCGCGGACCTCCGGCTGATCCCAGCCGATCTCCCCGGTGAACACCAGCGCGTCCAGCCGGTCCAGGCTGGTCGCGGCGGCGGCGATCTCCCGGCTCACCCGGTGGGCGAACACCTCCAGCGCCAGCACGGAGGCCCGGTCGCCGGCGCCCACCAGGTCCCGCGTGTCACCGGACCTGCCGTCCGACAGCCCGAGCAGCCCGGACCGGTGCTCCAGCCCGTCGCGCAGCTCTTCGAGAGAGAGCCGGGAGTCGGAAAGGAGCCACAGCAGCATGCCGGGATCGACGCTCCCCGATCGCTTGCTCATCGGCACCCCCTCAAGGGGCGTGAAGCCCATGGAGGTGTCCACGCTGCGGCCCTCCCGGACCGCGCACACCGAGGAACCCCCGCCGAGATGGGTCAGGACGAGGTGCAGGGTGTCGGCGGGCCGCCCCAGCAGCTCCGCCGCCCGCCCCAGCGCCCAGGTGTAGGAGAGCCCGTGGAAACCGTAGCGGCGTAGGCCGTACCGGCTCCTCCACTCCGGCGGCAGCGCATAGGTCGCGGCGCTCTCGGGCAGGGTGACGTGGAAGGCGGTGTCCGGGCAGAGCACGTGAGGGATCCCCGGCAGCAGCCGCCGGCAGGCCTCGACGAGCGCGAGGGCGGGCGGCACGTGCAGTGGAGCGAGATCGGCGCACCCGCGCACCGCGGCCAGCACGTCGTCGTCGACGACCGTCGGCCGCCGCACGGCGTCGCCGCCGTGCACCAGACGGTGGCCGGCCGCCACGGGCTCGCATCCGGGCTCGGCACCGAGAAAGTCCGACACCGTCTGTTCGGCACCGGCCGGATCAGGGCTCTGCTCGCTGTGCTCGGTGCGCAGGACCCTGCCGTCCCGGACCAGGTGGAGCTGGAGACTCGATGATCCCGCGTTGACGGTGAGCACTGCCGGATCGGTGATTGCCATGGTTTCCGGGTGCCCGCAACGGCAGGCGGCAAACGATCCACCGGATCCGGAGGATCGATCCGGTTCAGGCCTTCCGGCGGGAGACCGGCTCTTCCACCGGACACGGGACGTGCGACGTGCGACGTGCGACCGGCCTCCGCCACCACCCCCGGAGCTGGCTTGTATAAGCGCGCGCCGATATAGTGGCGTTCATGCACGCGTTCGACGTTCTCGGCGATCCGGTGCGGCGCCGGATCCTGGAGCTGCTCGCCGAAGGCGAGCACTCCGCCGGCCAGATCGGCGCCGTCGTGCAGGAGGAGTTCGGGATCTCCCAGCCCGGAGTGTCACAGCACCTGCGCGTGCTACGCGACAACGGCTTCGCGACCGTCCGGGCCGAGGGCACCCGGCGTCTGTATGCCGTCGACCCCGCACCGCTGCAGGAGGTCGACACCTGGCTGGAGCGCTACCGCCGGTTCTGGGACCAGAGCCTGGACGCCCTCGGCACCGAGCTCGCGCGGGGAAAGCGTGAGCGTCGCATGAGGCCTGCCAACACGCCCGGGGCAGGAGACAGGGACGACATCTGACCGACGTCGCCAACCTCCTCCGACATCGAACAACCACCCAGAGTGACCAATCGGTCACCCGCGACAGGCGTTCCCCCGGCGTCCGTCCCGGTCCGATCGCGACGTCCGGCCCCCGCCCCCGGCCGCGAACCTCCTGACAGGAGCATTCCCGCCGACCTGTTGAAGTGCCCCGAAGCACCGGCGTACGGTGGGGGTAGCGGTTTCCGTCTCTACGCGGCTCCCCACAGGGGCGCTGTCTCCAACACCCGTGGACAGCGGGGCATCATGACTCGACTTTCCATCACGGTGAGCGACCATCCACGGTTCTCGGTGGTCTCGCTCACCGGCGATCTAGACAAACTATCGGCGCCACCGCTTGAGGAAGCGTTCACGGCACTGCTGACGCGCGGACACGTCAGGATCATCATCGACACGACGGATCTGGGTTTCTGTGACTCCTCGGGGGTCTGGGTGCTCCTGGCGACCATGCGCCGCACCTACGAGCAGAACGGCTGGCTCCGCCTTGCCGGAGTCAACGGGTTTCTCGGCCGTCTCCTGGAGTTGACCGGGCTGCGCGCGGCATTCCCCATCGACCGGGACGTGAACGAGTCGCTGCGGCAGGCCGCGGAAGGAAGAGGCGTCCCGGTCTCCCGATGACCTCCGGCGCGCCGGTGCCCGTCTCCCGGCGTGGTCGCCGTCAGGCGCGGTAGAGGACGGCGTTGATGCCGAGCGCCGCCGCGGCATGGACGTTGTCGGCGCGGTCGTCGACGAAGGTGACCTCGCCGGGATCAGCACCGAGCCGGTGGAGCACCTTCTCGAAGATGGCGGCGTCGGGCTTGGCGAGAGCCAGGCGGCAGCTGTAGAAACGGTGGTCGAACGGCTCGGCCCAGGGGGCGTCGTCGATGGCCGTCGCCAACGGCTCGGGGGCGTTGGACAGCAGTGCGAGCCGGTGGCGGCCGGTGAACTCACGGAGCATGTCCAGGCCGGCGGGGTTGAGGTGGGACCAGCTCGCGACGTCGGCGGCGTTGAGCGCGGCCACGACGGGGTCGGTGTCGGCCAGATCCCGCTCCAGGACGTTGCTCCAGTAGAGGTGGGGAGCCTGACCGCGATCGTAGGGATCCCGGTGGCGCCAGTAGAGGTCGCGGAAGGCCGCGGGATCCCGGCCGGCGAGGGCGGCCATGCCGTCCATCTCCCCGGCCGGCTGCGGCAGGGAGATCACCTCTCCGTAGTCCAGCAACATCCAGGTCGTCATGCGCTCTCCCAGGTCGGTCCGGTGCAGGTGACCGGCCGCCGCGGGCGGGGAGCCTGGCCACCCGGAGCCGTGACAGCGCCGAGCGCCGAGGCCGGTGACCGCGTCCCGCCACAGCGGAGGCCGTCGAGGTTCATTCGAACATGACTTATGTTCGTTTGCAACAGGAGAATGTGCTTTTCCACGCCGCGCCGTACCGCCGTCATCCACCTCCCGGACCGGTGACCGCCCGGCGAGACCGGGCTCCGGCGCCCCCCGATCGCTCGTCCGGGTGGCCGGAGACACGTCCTCGCAGGGTGCGTGACCAGCGGCTCCGCACCTCCTAGTCTGATCGGACAGCCATGCCGATCCCGGGGGGAACCGAGGATGTCCCGCACCCGCATCACCATGGACAACGCCGCCCTGCGCGATGTCGCCATGCGCGCCGCCACCGGGAAGAGACCGCGGTTCGACGCCCGCACCACCCAGGTGGTGCAGCGGATCATGGCCTCACACGGCGGCGGACCGGTCGACGAGGTGGACGGGGCGCTGCGGGCGGCACTGCTGCAGCTCCCCGGGATCCAGCAGTTCGACGGAACACAGATCCGCAGGTGGGCGACCCAGATCAGCCTCCGGCAGGATCCGCTGGCCGAGGCGTAGGGGGCGTCAGCCGCGCAGATGCTTGCTGACGCCGGCGAGGACGAGCTCCGTACCCATCAACTTGATCGACGGCGAGGACCACCGCGACGACGTGGCCACCTGGGGTTTTCGGTGGTGGGCGGGGCTCTGCCGTGCCGGTCCGCATACCCCGTAACCATAAACTCTCACCATGATTCGTCCCGCAACGCCGGATGACATCCCGGCGATCATCCATATGATCCGCGAGCTCGCCACGTACGAAAAGGCACTGGACAAGGTCGAGACCACCGAGGAGCAGTTGCACGAGGCGCTGTTCGGGCCCTCCCCCGCCGTGTTCTGCCACATCGCCACCGACGATGACAACGGGGTGGCCGGGTTCGCGCTCTGGTTCGTCACCTACTCCACGTGGCTGGGCAGGCACGGCATCCATCTCGAAGATCTCTTCGTCCACCCCGGCCACCGGGGAGCGGGACACGGGAAGCAGCTCCTCATCGAGCTCGCCCGCATCTGCGTGGAACGGGGGTACGGGCGGTTCGAATGGTCGGTCCTCGACTGGAACACCCCGTCCATCGAGTTCTACCGGTCGCTCGGCGCGGAGCCGCTCGACGAGTGGGACATGTACCGGCTCACCGGGTCGGCGCTGGAGAAGCTCGCCGCCACCGAGAGCCCGCGATAGGGCTCGAATGAGCTTCCCGATTTTCTCGATACGACTTTCACTAACCAAATTAGACATTCTTCATCCTTTCTAAATATGGGGGGTTGTTTGATTAGCGCGCTGTTGATTAATCTGTAACGGGCGCGGGGGCACCGCCTTCTGACCTGTTTCTGTACAGCGCGCCATACGGGGAGTTCGTCGTGGCTGACCTCGATCGCGAGGCGATGCGGGCGGTGGTGGAGCGGATCCAGCGGCTGTCGGACGAGCACTGGTGGGCGCTCGCCCCCTCCTGCCGCCTGATGGAGGGCGACGCGTGGGTGGGACCCACCGGAGCCCGGTTCGGCACCCAGCTCAACGCCGACCAGCGGGAGCTACGTGACCTGCTCGCCAGGGCGGTGCACAGCGCGCAGAGCAGGCTGGCGTCTCTGCCGGGCACGGCATGACCGCCGCGGAGTTCAGCGGGGTCAGGCAGCCCGAGTTCGACACGATGGCCGGCAAGCACACCCAGGCGGCCGGGCGGATCGAGCAGCTGGCGGAGAGTCTGTACGGCGAGCTGCACGGCGCCGGGCTGGACACCGCTCCGGCGCTGCGCCTGCGCGAGCTGGCCGGCAGGGTCGGCAAGCAGGCCGAGGACCTGCGGCGGCGGCAGGCGCTGATCCGCGAGATGGAGCAGCAGAAGGTCAGCTTCGGGACCTCCACGACCGCCGGGTCCTTCATGGAGATGCCCGACGGGCTGGATGCCGCCCAGGGCCTGCTGGACGGGACCCTGGCCGCCCGCCTCGCACGCGCCGCCGCGGGCGGGGACACCAAGGCACTCGCCCAGCTGCAGAAATACGCCGGCCGGGCGGCCGATCCGGAGTTCGCCGGGGCGTTCCTGAAGAAGCTGGGAGCAAAGGGGATCACTGAGCTGCCCGGCACGCTCGCGGCCCGGCTCCGGGATGCGTCGAAGCGCGGGGAGTCGGCGCGGGTGAACGACCTCTCCACGCAGGGCAAGGAGGCGCTGCGCCTGCTGAGCACGGCTCTCGCCGCCGGAACCGATCCGAAGAACAAGGCCTATGCCGGCGACGGGTTCCTCAAAGAGCTCACCGTGCAGGGCCGGGCGGACCATACCGTCGGCGACGTGACGTACGCGGGATACCAGGCCCAGGCGCTGGTCTGGGGCGCTCACGACGGGAAGACGCCGTTCTCTGGGAAGTTCATGCAGACCGTCGGCGGCGACGCGGTCGCCTACGAGAAGGAGCAGTACAAGGACAGGTGGGCGGCGAGCCAGGACGCGCTCGGCAAGGCCGTCGGCGGCCGGCAGGTCCCCCTGTTCGACCTGGCCGCCACGCTGGGACTGGGCTCTCTGCTGAAACCGGTCACGGGGACGGCGACGGGCTCCGGCAAGTGGGTCAAGCCGGTCAAGACGGCGGTCGTGGAGGACCTGCTCCACGCGGCCGAGTCCGGCAAGGAGGCATCGCAGGCACTGTTGAACCACACCCCGCCGGGGTGGAAGGAGCCGGTGCTCGACCACCTGCTGACCACCCGGCTGGGCGCCTTCGACTACACCGGCGGCTTCGGATCGTTCGGCAACGTGCTGCTGGCCGGCACGACCGGCCAGGACGCCACCTCCAAGAAGCTGGCCGCCGAGCTGACCAAGACCATGGCCGACCAGGCTCGGGGTGCCTTCGGCAAGGCGGGCGACGGCAACATGGAGATCACCGACCGGGCCGCCCTCGACCGGCTCGCCCCGCTGCGCTACCCCTTGGCCCGCGCGATGGCGGCCAACATCGACCAGGTCTCCAACCTCCTCCTCAACCACGCCACCTTCGGCCGGGCCGACGCCACCGACATGTCCTACGCATTGGCCCTGGCCACCCGCGACGACGCCGGGTTCGAGGCGCTGATGCGGGCACAGACCGAGCACATGAAGGCGGCGCTCGACAGCATGCCCCCGGTGGGCCTCGACAGCTCCAACCTCAAGCAGCTCGGCTTCACCAAGGCCGACCTCAAGACGTTCGACTTCGACGAGGACGGCCGGATCGGCAAGACCGACGTCGGGCAGTTCCTCGTCGACAACATCGTGGGCGAGGCGCGCCCCTTCTCGCACATCGTGGAGATCCGCCGCCAGGCGCTGATCGCCGAGGGGCTGGACGACAAGAAGGCGAGCGAGGCGTTGCAGACCATGGTCCGTGACACGATCGGGCTGATCCCGGTGCCGGGCGCCAAACAGGTGGGCGAGCTGGCCACCGGTGCCTTCGGGTCGCTGCTCACCAGCCAGTACGACAAGGCGACCGGGGCCGGCTACGACGCGGCTGCCAAGTGGGCCGCCGGGCTGATGTCGGAGAAGGGGCTGAGCCTGGACGAGACGTACGAGAGTCTGGCCGACAACCGGCTCGCCACGGAGAGGCTGGCAGAGCAGATGATCGCCACCGCCATGCTGAAGAAGGGCATGCTCGACGAGGTCGACCTGAAAGGCCAGCCCTTCACGACCGGGACTCCGCCGACGATCAAACCCTTTGCCGAGATGAGCCCGTCGGAGTACAGCCAATTCCTTACGTGGGTCCACGAAAACGGCAGAGGCAAGGACCTGCATGACCGCTTCAGGGGCACCTTCCGCGTAACCAGCGAGGTAGATGACTACCTCAACCTCCAGATCCCTTCTTCGGGGGGCAGTAAGTGAGGCTCTACAACCTCATGGTCGCGCTTGCCGTTACCACGATGTTCGCCGGGGCGTGCACTCCAGGGGATGCGGCTCTCTCCACACCTGCGCCAGGCAACACAGGCGTGATCGTTGATTCGCCTCCCTACCTCTGCAAACTTGTACCTGACCAGGCATTCCGGCTGGTTAGTGGCGCGAAGGGCTCTCTGAGCGAGAAGACGAATGGCAATGAAACGAATGGTGACTGCGGGACGCCGGGGGCCATACCCAAATCGTTAGACGTCGCTTGGATGCAGGAGGCTCCTCAATCGACGCGTGAGTACCTGGACGGAGTCATGGATGACAGACGAAAGGTCTTCACCAGGCATGGAGCGGCTACTTTGCCCGCCGATCTTGGCGAGGGTCTAGCGGTGCATCTTGCATATGCGGGAGTTGACGAGCAGCCATATCAGGTGGTTGCGAGGTTTTCCTGCGGCGGCAAGCAGCGGATCATCACCCTCTACCTGGCCCAGATCGCCAAGGGCAGGGACGGGGTCAGGGACATGATCGAGCTGATGCGGATCGCTCAGAAGCGCTACGGCCAGCTCTACGCATGCACGCCCGGCAAGTAGCGGGGTGAGCCGAGTGCGCGGTGACTCGGTCCGTTCCCCAGTGTCATAGGGAGTGCCGCTTCAGGGTCCCGTCAGTTGGAACCAGACGACGCGGCCGGTCGGGGCCTCCTGCCAACCCCAGGCCGATGCCAGTTCCTGGACCAGCCAGAGGCCGCGTCCCCCGCCGCTGTCGAGGCCGACGTCCGTGCAGACCCGGGGCTGATGTCCGGTCGATCCGGCGTCGATCACGTCGACATGGAGCGTTCCATCGCAGTTGGCGACGGCCACGGTGACCCGTCCGTCGGGGAGGCGTCCGGAGTCGGAGTGACGCACCGCGTTGGTGACCAGTTCGCTGACAAGCAGCAATGCGTCGTCGGCCTGGGCGTGTTCCACCACTTGCAGCAGGAGACCGACGTACTTCCGCGCTATGGGGACGGAGTCGACCTGGGCGGGTAAGCAGATCTGCCCCAGCAGGCAGGGTGGTTTCACCGCGCCACCTCCATGAGCCGCTCGGCCGCCTCCCGCATCCTGCTGCGGCCCGGCTGGTCGCGGCCCCGCCGGTCACGGCTCGGCCGACTGCGACGCCGGTCCCAGGTGAACACCGAGGTACGGCCCCGCTGCGTCGTGGTGACTCTTCCTGGTCCCGGCGGCACGAAGATCTCCACGCTCGGCCGTCGGCCGGGAGAGAGCCTGACCACGGAGTCGAACCCGAGATCGTTCAACTCCCAGGCCAGCTCCACCAACTCCCCACCCCACCCCTCAAGATCACGAACTCTCATCCCTCGCCCGCCCTTCATGAATCCCGACGCCCTTCGGCGCTAGCTGCGCACGCCCGATCTCTACTGAGAGTCATCGGGTGCACACGTAGAGCATGTAGGGGGATGATTGGATGCGCCACTAGAAAAGCAAATTTGCTCTATGAAAAGCGCTGACACTCTGCGTGGCGAAGCGGATACTGTGGGCTCCAATTCAAGGGAGGCTGAACATGAGGCAAACGGGGAGTCCCACAGTGCGCAGGCGTCGCCTGGCCTCAGAGCTTCGCCACTTGCGCGAACGCGCTCAGTTGACGCTGGAGGAGGTCGGTCGGCAACTCGGGTGGTCCACCTCGAAGATCTCGCGGATCGAAACCTCCCGTGTGGGAGTCGTTCCCAAGGACATCGGGCGCCTTCTTGATCTTTACAAGGTTGACGATTCCAGGCGGGAAGAACTGCTCAAACTCACGCGTGACGCTCGGAAGAGGGGCTGGTGGCACGCCTATGACGATCTTTCCGATGAGTATGCCGCCTATATCGGACTTGAGGCCGAAGCGACCTCAATGCGCAGCTTTGCCTCCGTTGTCCTTCCCGGTCTCCTCCAAACGGAGGACTACGCTCGCGCTGTCATCCGCGCCGGACTGGTTCTCTCACCTCCGGGTGAAGTCGAACATCGCATCGAGATCCGCATGGCCCGGCAAGCGCTACTTTCGCAGACCGAGCCCCTGCGGCTCTGGGCCATACTGGACGAAGCCGTCATCCGGCGCGTTATCGATGGGCCTGCTGTGATGCGTTCCCAGTTCCAGCGACTACTTGATATCTCTGACCTGCCGAACGTCACGGTTCAAGTGCTGCCCTTCGCCGCCGGGGCACATTCGGGCACAAGCGGCGCATTTCAAATCATGGAGTTTCCTGAGCCCGCTGATCCGGATGTGGTGTTCCTGGAGAATCTGACAGACAGCCTCTATGTAGAGCGCGACGCGGATGTATACCGTTATACAGTGGCATTTGACCACCTGCGCGCCAAAGCGCTGGATCCGGACGACTCCCGGCGTCTCATCATGGAGACGACTGCTCAACGCGGTTAACCGTTGCGAAGGGGATGCGGAATGTCAGAGAGAGATCTGTCTCACGTCATGTGGCGAAAGAGTTCTCGCAGCGGCGCTGGCCAAGACTGCGTCGAAGTAGGGGTCTGGCATAAGAGTTCCCTCAGCGGTAACGGCCAGAACTGCGTCGAAATCGCCCTCGCCGACACCCCTCACCCCGGAGCCGACCCCGCCCCGGACGCCGACCGCCTCTTCCTGGTCCGCGACTCCAAGGACCCCGACGGCCCGGTCCTATCCTTCACCCCCGCCGAGTGGGACGCCTTCCTCACCACCATCAAGAACGGCACCCTCACAGCGGATCGGGTGCTCTGACGCCGCCGGACGAGCCAGTGGTTCAGCGACGTCCACGTTCAAGCATGAACACCGGTTGCTACGCCTTCGGAGACCACTCGTTGGCGAAGGCCTCCATCTGCTTGATCACGAGGTCCACGGCCGCGCGTTCCTCCTCGGGCGGGTAGTCGAACTTCGCCAGCAGGCGCCGGACGCGGCTGCGCAGCTTGGCGCGCACCGGCTCGCGGGAGAGCCAGTCGACGCTCAGGTTCTTGCGGATGTCGGTGACCAGCGCGCGGGCGATCTCCGCGAGGGTGTCGTCCCCCATGAGAGCCTTTGCGAGGCCGTGATTGGCCACGGCGTCGTAGAAGGCGAGTTCGGCGTGGTTGAGCGGAGGGTCGAATCGCTCACCGCGCCGAGCGTCCGCGGAGACCTCCTTGGCCATGGCGACCAGCTCGGCGATCATTTCGGCGCTGGTGAGCTGCTGCCGCATGTAGCGGATCATCAGGTCTTCGAGGCGCTCGGTGAAGCTCTCCTGGCGGACGATGTTGTGCCGGGTCACCTCGCGCATCTTCTGCTCGATCAACCGGCGCAGCGCCTCGGCGACCAGGTGAGGTGTCTCGGACTCCTGGATCTTGCGCAGGTGCTGGTCGCTAAGCTGGGTGATGTCAAGCTGGTCGAGTTGCTGGACTCGGTGCGCTGGGAGCGCGAGGCCCGCTACTGGGACGGCGTCGCCGCCAGTGCGAACGCCCAGGGGACCCTCAACTTCGGTGGCGGGGCCAAGGACTCCGGCGGGCGGGTCGCCGACGCCCTGTTGCACCCCGACACCGAGCACGGCCGCAAGATCCGCGGCTGGTAATGAAAGTCACGCGAGCCCGGGCTGCGCCGCCATACCCGCGTAGCCCGAATCCGCGCCAGCGACACTCGGCGCAAGCTCCAGCTCAGGAGGAGACCTCACCTGATCGCAACAACGGCGGGATCAGCAGCGACGCGACCCCCCGGTGGTAGAGGGCTGCGGGCCTACCAGTCTCGGAAAAGCGACGTTCGCCCGTGGGTTCGAGAAACCCTTCCGTCCGTGTCACCTTCCTGCGGAAATTGCTGGGATCGAGGTTGAATCCCCATACGGCCTCGTAGATACGGCGTAGGTCGCCGACGGTGAAGGGTTCGGGGCAGAACGCCGCGGCCACCGTCGTGTGCTCAAGCTGCGACCTCGCCCGCTCCAGCCCGTCGCGCAGTATCGCGGTGTGGTCGAAAGCCAGCGACGTGTCGTCAGAGAGGGCGGACGAGACCGGTTCCCAGCGTGCTGCTGTGGCATCGGTGCCGGCGACGGGCAGCGGCAGATCGGGGCCGAGTGCCAGATAGGCCACCGTGATCACTCTGCCTCGCGGATCACGATCCGGGTCGCTGTAGGCATGCAACTGCTCCAGATGCAGCGTGCGGCCGTCAAGCCCGGTCTCCTCACTCAACTCCCGCAGCGCGGCCTCATCCAGGGTCTCCCCGTCACGGACGAACCCGCCCGGCAGCGCCGACTGCCCCAGGTACGGCGTGTTGCCGCGCTCGATCAGCAGGACCTGCAGCTGATCCTGCCGGACAGTGAAGATCACTAGATCGACCGTCACAGTGACCGGCGCCCGGGTCCGGCTGGATCTTTCCATCACAAGCACACTGTAGCTAAAGGTCACCTTGACTCAAACCGTCGAGGCAACTTATGGTCAAGTGGACCTAAACGAAGAGCGGAGGATGGCGACTTGGCCCGATCCAGAGCAGTACGCGGAGGAAAAGAACACTGCGAGACCATGAGGGAGGATGCGGCCACGCGGCACCTCTGCGCAGGCGTGTATCTCGATCCCGCCTTCCGCCGAGTCGTCCTTCGCCAGGTGCACAACGACACGACACGCATGGTCGCCCCGTCCTACGGCTTCGACCTCATCCCGGTCGTGAGGCACGCCTGGAAGTCATGGGGCTTGGAGATGGGGCAGCACGTGTGCGTCCTGGCGGTGTTCGTGACCGGCTTCATGGTCAATCCGCCGGCCATCCTCGCCGTCGCCAGCGGGCTCGGCTTATGGCACCTGTCTCGGCTGATGGTCAGGAGCGCCGTGGCGGTGCTCCCGCTCCGGAGCAAAGAGGCGATGGACAGGTTGCTGTGGCGGACGAGGTGGCGCAGCGAGTCAGACGAACTGCGGCAGCAGACGCGCCTCCTCCAGCTCAGTGGTGTGGGGTGCGGCGTCCTCATCGTGACGCCACCTCTGATCGCCGGAATCTCCCAGACGTCTCTGGACGAGATGGCGATAGCGGCGGTGCTCTTCACGCTGCTCATCGTCCTCGCAGTGGCAGGAAGGGGCGCCATCCACCAGTTGTGCCTCAACCGCATGCACGATACGGGCCCCCTGCGCCCCCGGAAGCTCACCCGGCGGGAGCAGACGATCAACGATCAGCAGTCCCATCCCTATGTCGTTTATCGCAGGCCCTCTCCTCAGGAAACCGAAGAAAGCAAAGAGGATCTCGACTTCGATCTGCTGGACAGCAAGACAAGTCCGTTCGTAGGAAGCGGCAAGCTTATTCATCGGTGGACTCCTCCGCTCACAATTCAACTTCTAAGCAGCGAAGGTGGGCCGAATATTTCAATGGAGGAGCGTGAGCGGATGGCTCCGCCGTTCAAAGCGCACGAGCTTGTTGCGCACCTGAAAGAGGCGATGGGCGCGATGGGAGACGCCAGCGACCCGACCAGGTTGCGAGGCTTCGATAGAAACGATCGGCTCTATATAGCAGAGGCCGATGTTCCACCTGGCCCTGAATGGCTAAGAGAGCGACCCGATCGAGACGACATAGGCAGAATCGTCGATGACCCCCATGGCATCGCCCATCATTTTTTGGAGATCCGCACAAGCGTCACCGGCGAGGTGATGACAACGGTTTTCCTGCGGGTGAGCATCAAGGGTCGAGCTCTCAGCCTTGACTTTGCCGCCTGCGCGTTGACCCGCACGCCAGCCGAATACCACCTCCTCAACGCTTTCAAAGAAAACGACAGAAGCGCGGTGCTGCGTTCCGCGTTTCGTGGGCTGCGCAACCTGCCAGCTGGGGTGGCGGAGGCACGGAGTCTGGTCGAAGCCCCCTCATTCCTGATCGGCGCCGCATTGGCGCGGAGGAACCGCTTACTCGTTCCTCGCCGCGGAGCGACCATCGGCGCCCAGTTGAGCATTAGAGAGGAGAAGTCCGTTCCTTGGAACCAGGCGCAACTGGACAAGGCAACGATATATGACTATATGAAGCTCATCGAGCAGCGACTGTTGAAGGCCGCCGAAGAATTCCTGGAGTCAAAAAAAGTCGACACATCGGCATTCAATAAAAAGGCGACCAGTATCGTCAACATGGGCGTACTCAGCATGGGGGGAAAGATCGAAATGAAGCAGTCGGCGGTTGGCGCAAATGCTCAAGTCCGCCCCGACACCCGCGAGTCCGATGACAGCTACGGGGATTCCCCCATGGAGTAAGGAGAAATCATGAACGGCAACAGCGGCATCGTCAACTACGGCGGGTCCATGGAGGTCAGCCAGTCCGCGGTCGGGCACGGGGCGACGGTCAACGTACCGGCCGACCGCGAGAAGAAAGCAGCGAACGCCAGGCGCGCCGACGTCGGGGTGATAACCATCCTCACCGAGGAGGCCAGAGCGATCCACAACGTGCTCGGTCTGGAGCGCGCCCAAAGTAGCGAACTCCCTTTCTTCGAAGGAATCGTGAACGTCCGCGGCGTGGCCACCCGGGTCGCCGCGATCCGCGCCCTGGCTCAGGGGCAGAGGTCGACCATGATGGCCTTCGACAATCTTCGGCGGCACTACAACCCTGCGGTCGTCGTCCTCACCGGGATCGGCGGGGGCATCCACAAGGACATCGCAGTCGGCGACGTCGTCCTGGCCACCCGGGTCGTCTACTACGACCTCCGCAGGGAAACCCCTGATGGACGGCAGCACAGAGGCGAGGAGCGGGAAACGCCGGCTGCGATCGGCCACGCCGTCCACGCCTTCTTCACCGACTACGGCGAGCCTGCCAAGTTTCACACCACCGACACCGACGGCACCGTACGCGACTACCGAGTGCTCACCGGGCCGATCGGCTCGGGTGAAGCAGTGATCGCGGACGCAGAGTCGGAGATCATCCGATACCTGAAAGCCTTCAACGACAAGATCCTCGCCGTGGACATGGAAGCTGGCGGCCTAACCCAGGCCTTTCACGAGCGGGACGGGTCCCAGACCGTGATCGGCTGGGCCGTCGTACGGGGGATCTCCGACGATGCCAGCTCGAAGAAGAACGACGACTACCACGAGATCGCCGCGCGGCACGCGGCGACGGTCCTGCGCAACCTCCTGCCCTATCTGATGATCGGCAGGACCTGACGCCCTGACTTTCCCGCGGCCTTCAATGAAGGAGACGAGAGATGGACGCGTTCGCGCTCGGTGTGGTGAGCTCCCTCCTCGCCACCGCCCTCACCGTCGTGGGAGGCTGGGCTTTCTCCATGCGTTCCCGCCAGTGGCCTGTCGCGCTTCTCTCCCGCCTGACAGGTCTGGGAGTCCGTCGCGTCCTCTCCCGGCAGTCCCTGGCCTCCCGGGAGTTGGCGACCGAGCTGGCCCGCGCACGCTGGGTGCGTGTTCTCGCCGGTCGCGGCAACGAGCTGACCCGCGACGGGTTCGCCGCCGTCTGGGAGGCCACGGGCAGGCGTCTGGAGTCCGTACAAGTCCTCCTGCCCGACGCCGACCTCGGTCCCGGGTCCTGGCTCTCCAGACGGGAGGAGGAGATGCGCCGGGTGGATCTGGGCTTCTCCTCCGGACTTCTCACCGAGCAGGTTCACATCAACGCTGCCTATGTGAGTGAGGTCGCCCGGCACCGCGAGCACGTCTCGCTGCGGTTCTACGATCTACCGAACGTGCACCGCGTCATTGCCACCGACAACGTCGCCTACCTGACCATCTACCAGCAGGCGGAGCACGGCCGTAACTCGCCGTGCATCGTCGCGCACCGTCCCGGGCTGATGTACGACTACGCGCTCCTTCTATTCACCACCGCCTGGGACCACAGCCGCCCGGCGGAGTCGAGTCAGAGTTGATGTCGCCGCATCACGTCATACGGCCGACTCGTGCCCGTTCGATACGGGGGCAGCCGGTTCTTCGAGATCGGTGTCGAGGCCATGCCGTACAGGTAGGACGTGAGCGTGTGGAAAAGGCGCTTGGGAAGGCGTTCGACTCCGCTCATCACGTTCTGGCCGTTTGGGAGGCAGAGGCGCGGCTCCTGCTGTTTCCCGACGCTCTGGCGGCGCTGGTGGCGGGGTGGAAGCTTCCGCAGAAGTACTGGGGAAAGGACACCGGCAGGCTCACCGATCCCAAGCGGATCCTGGTGGAAGAGATCAGCAAGTCGGGCAGGAAGTATCGGGAGTCCGACGCGCCCGATGTCCTGGAGAAGGCCATCGCCCTCGGGAAGCTCGGCAATCCTCTGGGCTCGAATCGTTCCTGGAAGCAGCTACGGGATAACGTCGAACGTTGCTGCTCGAAACACATCTCAGTCTGAAGGTCTTGTGCTGATGGGGCAGGCAGATCCCTCGTCCGCCTGGGGCATCGGAAGACCGTGTACGGGCCTCTGCTCTGATTGAGATCGTTCCAACTTGAAGTTGCTGGTCAGGGGCCTGGTGTGATCCGTTGAGGGCATGCTCTGGCTGGTGGTGGGTACTGATCATGGTGGGTGATCATCGGTCAGCGGGTGTGTTCGGTGATGGCCAGGACCATCAGCGCGCGGAGCAGCTTGGTGACGTGGATGGCGTCCAGGCGGAGCTTGGTGAGGATGCGCCAGGCCTTCAACGTGGCGAAGCCGTGCTCGACGGGGGCGCGTTCGGCGCTGATGAGCCGGTTGACCTGCTTTTGCGCGGGGGTGAGGGGCCTGCCGCGGGTGGCTTTGCGGCCGGTGATGATGACCGGATTGTCGTCATCGTCGTCCAGGCCGACGAAGCCGAGGTCGGCGATAGCGCCCAGCCCGGCCTCGCGCAGGCGGGCGGTGAGGCGGTTGTGCCGGGCGGTGGTGATCTCCGATGCGCGACCAGGCCGGACGGCGGAGACCCACAGCAGGTTGCCGCGGGTGTCGGTGAGCGCCACCACGAGCAGCCCGTGGGCCTTGTGCTTGCCCGAGTAGTTCCTGCGGTTGTCGGCTCCGGTGCGGCGGCGGGTGCGGATCAGGGTGCCATCCAGCAGGACGACCTCACCACCGGCTTTGGCGATCTTCTTCAGGGCGCGGTCCAGGCGGGGTGCGCGGGCGGCGAGCAGTTCGACGGTCTCCAGCATCCAGCGTCGCACGGTGGAGGCCGAGACGTTGTTGGCGCCGGCCATGTCGGCCAGGCGCTGGTCATGGCGTAAGACGGCCAGCACGATGGTGGCGATCTTCCCGGCGGGCAGTTTCCGCCAGCGCGAGCCGATGGTCTTGAGATGAGCGCGCAGCAGGTCGGCCAGGAAGGTGAGGGTTTGGGTGGACAGCGGCAGCATGCAGGAGTAGACAGGCGAGGGCGTGTCTTCGGCGGACGTCGAAGCCTTCGACGTTGTCGATGTCGTGGTTTTGGTTGTGGTCACACGCCGCCAGGCCCCCGCCGGGGACACGCTCGGGATGTTTCACCCGGGCAGGGCCTGGCCAGGGGCTGCGGGAAGCGGCAGTGGGCGCAGTGGGCCGCCCGAGGTCAGGGGGCGAACGCGCCGCTGGGGGTCTTGCGCAGCCAGCCCCGCTCGGCCAGCCGGTTCAGCTTGGCCCGCACGCCTTCGACCTGCCCCGATTCGGTGGAAAGGCTGAGCTGGGCGCAGATCGCCTTGCAGATGAGGGGGCCGTCGGCGGCGCGTACCGCGGCCAGTAGCGCCTGGTAGTCGGCGGGCAGCTCATCAGTGCCGGCAGCGTGGTGACGGTGCGGGATCAGCAAACCGCCGGGCACGGGCACGGACGCGGGTACGGGTACGGGTATGGGGCGCAGCTCTATCCCCTGGGAGGCCTGCTCTGCTGCCTGGGCTGGGGTGAGCATCACCTGGTAGAACGGCGTCGGCTCACCGCCGGGCTCGCCGGGTGCGTTGAGCTGCTCGGCGGGATCGTCGGCGAGGAGTTCCTTGACCACCTGCTCGGCCACACGCAGCCGGTCCATCTCGTCTTCGGTCTCGGCCAGTTGCTCGCGCAACCGATCGGCGTGCGTGCCCAGCGCGACCAGGCGCATGGTGATGCGCTCCAGCAGCGGCGACGACATGGCTTCCCCCGGCCGACAAGACAACGATTACCTGGCGAGATCACCAGGACACGGACGATAACGACCCCAGGCCGGGCAGCGCAGACGAAAGCCGGAAGATCCACATTTGCCCCCGGCGGACGATCGAGACCCATGATCCCAGCCGTCTACCAGGAGAGAGCACACTCAACACCGCCAGGCCACCCCCTCCGACCTGCGAGGACAGGATGGAACTAGCTCATTGTGTGAGCGAGCAGCAGGCCTGCAGGGTGAAAGAGGCGATCGCCCGGCGACTGGCGGAGTGTGGCGGGTTGCAGCTGCATCCGGACAAAACCCGCATTGTGTACTGCAAGCAGACTGGACGCTACGGCAGGCACGACACCGTGACGTTCGACTTCCTGGGGTACACCTTCAAACCGCGGATGGCCATCCAGAAGGGCGGAGCGCTGTTCACGACCTTCTCTCCGGCCATCAGCGGTAGCAGCGCCAAAGCGATCCGGCAGGAACTACGCCGGATGCGATTTCACCTGCGCAGCGACCTGAGCTTCAAGGACATCGCCAAGTTGATCAATGTCAAGGTCGGGCCGTGGGCCGTCTACTTCGGGCGCTTTCGCCCGTCGGAGGCGGCTCATGTGCTGTCTCACGTCGATCAGTATCTCGTTCGGTGGGCCCGACGGAAGTACAAGCACCTGCGGCGCTCTCCACGTCGGGCGTGGGAGACCCTGAAGAAGATCATGAGATCTTATCCGGGGCTCTTCGCGCACTGGAAGCGGAATGCGCTCAGGAGATCAGCAGCGGCGCGAGCTGGATGACAGGAGCCGGATAAGTCGAGAGGCTTACGTCCGGATCTGTGGGAGCCGGAGGGTGAGATTCCCTCCGGCCACCCGACCGTTTTTTCGATCCTCCAGGAAGGCAGAAAAAACGCGACCCGCTTCTTCCTTTGTCCATCCGGTACAAAACTTTTATTCGGAATCCGAGAAGAAATCTGGGATCTCAGAGAAGCAGGATCTGACGAGCTCCAGGTCCGCCACAGGCAGATTTCGAGATGGCCGGAATTATCGCCAGCCATCGATAAGCCTCTGAATTTCCGTTTTTGTGCGACCGAATCGCGCGATGCATTCGCTACCGGGGAGTCCATTGACAATGTAGGCACCCTCGATAAGTGTATCCAACATCAGATGGTGCTCCCGCAATGATTTAAGCGCCATTTCGTACTCTCCGGCAGGCCGGTTAAGATTCATCGACTTAGCGTCACTCCGGTTTTGTTGGTGAAGTGCGTCGGCAGGACGCGAAAAGCCGATCCGGCCACCGCTCGATGAGGATCATGTTCGCCGATGGTCTAGCTGGCGCCTATGCCATCAGAGCCGGGCTCGCCAATGCCACTACCAGTGACAATGCCTCAGAGATCACTAAATGTGGCTGGCATACTAGGACCACTCGGCACAATCGCCCGTATTTAACGCTCAGAGGGCGGTTATAGAGATCCTATAACCGCCCTCACAGATTGACGGACAACGCTAACGGCAACAAGGCTAGTCACATAGGCATAGGGACCGCCGCCTTGCGACCCTTTTCATATGTCCGCCGTCGTCTAGAGATTTGCCCACCTATTCGGCCGATCGTCTTCTAATCAATTCCTCGAAGGGGCCCAAACTTCGAAGGCGAACGCGCATCACCGTTGTCCTCATGCCACTGGCAATGGGTAGCAGTCACAAAGTCGGGACCGCCGTTGATCAGGAATATTTTTCCAAACTCCGGCTCTCGGATGCCGAATTCTGACAACTTGGGATCGGTTGATGAAGCGAACTCTTCGAGAGTTAGGCGATTGTATTCAGAGCTGACCTGCATTCGCTCGACGTTACTAAAAAGCAGATCGATTCGTTTGGTAGAATCGTTTATATCGATGCTTCTTAACAGGAGCTGTGAATAGCTCACGGTGTAGTGCCAGAGCCGGAACTCCCGCACCCAAGCAGCGATCTTTGTCATCTCACTCTCCCAAAAATTCAGGGAGTGGGACATCCACTACCTTCCCATTGCGGTAGAAGGTTATACTGCTCCAGTCCCGGTAGCCCCTCCGTACCGAGTCTCCGACGATTCTCATCTCACGCTCCGTTGTGAACCAGTTGTCACCGCCACCTCGATTGTACGCCGACTTAAAGGCGAGGGCCGCATCGTCCGCGTGATCGAAGCCATCGAGGTTAATATGAATTCTATTCCCCGGCTTGTAAAAGGCTACATCTCGCACGGATCCAAGCGCCTCGTCTCTAGTTTTGTCGAGGAAGTGAGTGAGTTCGCGTGAATCCGCAAAATTGCGGAGATCGCCTTCTTTTCTGATGCCGAGAGCCACTTCACCACAGCCGCCCGAGTTATGGACGAGGATCGGCGCAGCGCCTGCCTGCACGTAGTACGTGTGGATGTCGGCGATGGTGAGGTTATGGACTCGCTGGTAGGCACTCCATTTTTTGATCGATGCGACCTGGACGTGGGTGCCAGCGGCGGTCCGTAGCCACATGCCGGGCTTGAGATCCTTGGCGTTGACCCATTTGTGCAGTGCGGGTACCCAGAAGGGGTGGATCTCGGTGGCGATGACCAGGCCTGACTTGCCACCCTTCTTGCCGTCGGTGTCGACGGTGATCTGGACGAGGTTCTTGTCGTCCTCGCCGGTGATTAGGGCGATGACGGGCTTGGCTTCGGTTTTGCCGGTTTCCGGGTCGGTGGCCAGCACCTTGTCGCCGACCTTGACGTCCTCGATCGGTTTGCGGGTGCCGTCGGCCATGAGGACTTCAGTGCCGGGCACGAAGCTTTGGGGGCAGGCCTTTGAGATCCCCTTGACCGTGCGCGCGACCCGGCTGGCCTCGGCAATCATTGATGCGATCTTGCCGATGCCAGCGGTGATGGTTTCTGCGAAGGCCCATGCACACGCTTCGGCGTCACTCCTGGCGCATTCGACATAGTCGTCTACAAAGAATGACCAGGCTGTGTTCCACGCCGCACTTCCGAGAGCCCGCACATTAGCCGGATCGCCCGGCGCCTTGTAATCGGGAGTTACCGCATAGGGGGCGAAGAGTTCTCTGACGGGCTTGCGCTGGGATATTACCTTTTCCGTCAGAACATCGTCAGGCAGATTGACGTTTTTGCTGAGACTTGATGTAGACGGGTTACAGGCTGCGCCGCCGGGATTTCCGCAGGGGATTCCCGCTGCGTCGGGCATGTGGCCGTCGAGTTCGATGCCGGTGATGGGGTTGCCGCCGGTGAAGGCGTAGCGGTTGGACGTCCAGGGGTCGGTGCCGAGGGACAGATCGGCGAGGGCGCCGTTGTAGGAGTCGAGGGTGAGGAAGCGGTTGAGGCCGGGGTTGTAGTCGCGGAACCCCATGTCATACATGCCGGTGGAGTTGTCCCAGCGCTTGGCGTTGAAGCGGTAGGGGTTGTACTCCTCCTTGGCGGTGGGGTCGACGGGGTCGGGTTTGTCGACGCCGGTGAAGAGTTTGTCGTCGTTGGATCCGTAGGCGGTGTAGCCGTAGGTGGCGCGGGTGTCACCGGTTTCGGAGGTGAGGGTTTCGACGTCGGTGTGGGCGTTGTAGCCGTAGTAGGAGGATTCCTCGCCGCCGTCGGTCTTGATCTTCACCTGCGACAGTCGCTCGCCCCAGGGGCTGTATTGGAAGGAGCGGGTGAGTTTCCCGGCGACTTCCTCGTCCAGGACTTCGGCCGACAGACCGAGGTAGGAGTAGGCGGTGGTCTTCGCGCTCGCGGTGCCGGTCTTCTCGGTCTTGGTGGTGGTGCGGTCCAGCGGGTCGTAGGTGTAGGTGGTGACGGTACTTCCCGCGTCGCCGAGTTTTTCGTGTTTGACGACGTGGTCGAAGCCGTCGTAGGTGTACTTCTCCTGGGTCTTGCCGCCGCCGGTGATGGTACGCAGCCGGCCGTAGGGGTCGTAGTTGAAGGTGGAGGTGGCCCCGGCGGCGGTTGAGGTCATCAGCCGGTTGCGGTCGAAGGTGAAGGTGGTCTGCTTGCCCTGGACTGTCTGGTCGTAGACGTTGCTGTTGGCGTCGTGGCTGTAGGTGTCGGTCTCCGCGGCGCCACCGCCGATGGGGGTCTTGACCGATTTGGCGATCCGGTCGCGGGGGTCGTAGGTGTAGGTGTAGTCGTTTTCCAGGTAGGCGCCGGGGTTGTCGGCGTTCTGGATTTTCGCCAGGTCGCGAGCCCGGTGCAGGTTGCCCTGGTAGCCGATGGTGTGCTCGGAGACCACCGTGGCGTTGGGCTTCTTTTCGATGCTGTGGCGCAGCAGGCTGTCGAGGAAGTAGTCGTAGGTGACGGTGTTGCCGTTGGCCTTGGTCTCGGTGAGGCGTTCGGCCTTGGGCGTGTAGGTGTAGGAGGTGGTCTTCGGGCCGGTGTCGGTGGCCGACTTCTTGTTGACGATCTGGTCGACCAGGTCGCGGACGTCGTAGCGGTAGGTGGCCAGCGTCTTGTCGTGGGTGCGCTCGGTGACGGCGCTGTTTTCGTTGTAGGTGTAGCCGGTGGTGTTCTTCACCACGCTGTTGAGCTTTTCGAGGATCCGATCGACCTGGTTGAGGCCGGTGTAGGCGATGTCCCAGGTGTCGATCTTCGCGGTGGGCGAGCGGTCCTCAAGGAGGGTCAGGTTGGCGTTGGGGTCGTAGGTGTAGGCGAAGTCCTTCTTTTCGGTGTCGGTGGTGCCGGTGGTGTCGCGCACCAGCTTGACCGCGTCGGCGGCGACGGTGCCGTTGGCCTCATCCGTCAGCGTGACGGAGTGGGTGTTGCCCTCGGTGAAGGCGAACTCGCCCAGGCTGACCCACTCACCCGCGCGAGTGGTCTGGTCGATGGTGGCGGTCGCCTGGCCGCCGTCGTGCTTGATCGTGTACTTGGCGTTCGACGCGGTCGCGCCAGTGGGGTACTTGACTTCAACCTTGTACTTTCCGGCGGACGGGGTGGTGAGGTTCCAGGTGAAGGACGACGAACCGGTGCCAGCCGGGGCGATGGCGTAGTCATAACCGGTGAACCCGGTCCCCGGCTCGACCGTGGCCGCCAAACCGGTGCCGCTGTTGGTGCCGATGGTGGTCCAGGAGCCGGTCGCGGTGACCTGACCGGTGTCGGAGTTGTCGTCCAGCACCACGTCCAGGCCGAGCGGGGCGCCGTCGTCGGAGTGGGTCTTGAGCTTGCCGTCGGGGAAGTAGGACCAGTCCAGTGCCCGCTGGGAGGAGCCGCCCGCGCTGGTGACAGTGCGGTTGGTCTGCGCTCCGAGGGTGTTGTAGTCGTAGGTGGTCTTGATGTCCCACGGGTCGGTGGTGGTCTTGGACCAGCCGTTGTCCCAGTAGGTCATCGTGGTGATGTTGCGGATGCTCTGCCCGTGCGAGGGCGGCGCGGAGACCTCCTTCAGCCGGGACACCTGGTCGTAGGCGTACTTCACCGAGTCGGGGGTGTTGTACTTCGGATCGTCGGAGTCGAACGGGAAGATCTCCTCGGCCGGGCGGTTGAGCTTGTCGTATTTGGTTTCGGCGATGAAGTCGGCCGCATCGTCGGTGGTCTCCACCCCGCGCGGGGTGATGACCTTGGTGCGGTTGCCGACCTGGTCGTAGACGAACTGCGTGGTGGTGTACTTGATCGTCCCGTCGGTGGCCGAGTGCGGGACCTTGGTCTCGGTCACCGCGCCGCGCTTGTCCGACGTGATGAGGGTGGTGTTGCCCTCGGCGTCGGTGGTGGTCTTGACCAGGCCGTCCAGGTCGACTTCGCTACTGGTCTCGTGCCCGGCCGCGTCTTTGACCTTGGTGAGGCGGTGGTTGCGGTCGTAGGTGGAGATGGTGGTGTAGTCGCCGGCATCCGCGGTGGCGTTCTTCCGCGGGTCGACGACCTTGGTGATGTTGCCGACGTTGTCGTAGGTGTAGGTGATCTTGTGCTGGGCGGCGTTGAGCACGTCGGTCAGCTGGTAGATCGGGTCATACACATACGTGGTGGTGAAGTCGCCCGCCTCGGTGGTGAGGTTGCCCTTCGGCTCGGTCTGCGTCTTGAGGTTGCCGGCCAGGTCGTAGGTGAAGGACGCCTTACGCTCCGGCCCGTTCTCGGTGTCCTTCGGTAGCAACGACTCCAGCAGTTGGTCGGCGTCGTCGTAGATCGCGGTCGAGACCGCCCCGTTGGGCGCGGTCGCCTTGGTGATGTTGTCGTTGCGGTCGTAGACCGGGGCCGGAGTGGTGATGAACTTCCCGGTGTCCTGGTCCTTGGGAGTCTTGCTCTCCAGTGGCCGGGTGAAGATGTCGTAGGTCTGGGTGGTCTTCTTGCCCAGCGCGTCGGTCACCGAGGTTACGCTGCCGCGCACGTCATACGACGTCACCGTGGCGTTGTTGTACGCGTCGGTGATCTTCTCCGGGTAGCCGGTGGGGTGGTAGTCGCCGTAGCTGGTGGGGTTGTCGTTGGCGTCGGTGCTCTTGGTCAGCTGGCCGAGCGGGTCGTAGTCGTAGGAGGTGGTGTAGTCCCCGGCCGCCTCCGAGGCGACGCCGAGCGGGTCGGTGACCGTCTTGAGGTTGCCCTTGGCGTCATAGCCGAAGTTCCACTTACGGCCCTCGGGGGACGTCTTGGCGGTCAGGTCGGCGACGTAGCCGTTCAGGAAGCTCTGATAGCCCAGCACCGTGGGGGCGGTGTTGTTGTGGGTGGCCTCGGCGTCTTTGAGTTCCAGCGGGTAGCCGGTCTTCTGATCGAACTTCCAGGTGGCGAACGCGCCGTTGGCCTCGGTCAGCGTCTTGACGTTGTGATCGGGGTCCCACTCCAGCGCGGTGGTCTCGTTCTTGGCGTTGGTGATCGACTCCGGCCGGCCGTAGGCGTCCAGCACGTATGTGGTGGCGTGCTGCAACGGGTCGGTGACCGTGGCGTGGATGATGCCGCCCTGCGGGCCGTCGGGATCGACGTAGTCGAACTTCGTCACCCCGCCCAACCGGTCGGTGAGCGTTTCGATCTTCCACTTGTCCTTGGGGTCGACCGGCGCCTCGTAATACTTCAGCTTCGTGGTGTTGCCCTGCGGATTCGTGCTGGTGCCCCGCGGGTCCTTCACCGCCACGAGCTTGACGTTCTTGTTGCCCTGAGTGGCGTCGTAGGTGAAGCGGAACGTCTTGGCCTCGGGATCGCCGGCGCCGTCGACCATCTTGGCCATCAGGCCCTTGTCGCTGTAGGTGAAGGTGACCTTTCGTTCGGCGATGTCGGTGATCGACTCCACGGTGTCGATGATGTGCGGGTTGGTCAGCTTGGTGTCGTTGACCTCGGTCCCGGCGTCGTTGATGTAGGTGTAGTCCTGGCCCTTTTTGTAGTAGTTCAGGGTCAGGGTGCGCCGCCCGGCGGCGTCGGTGATGTAGGTCAGGAACTTGGTCGGCTTGTTGTTGGACTTACGGCGTTCGTAGGTGAACGACATGGTGTTGCCGTTCTTGTCGACGATCGCCGACTGGAACCCCTCGTCGTCGTAGAAGAACTGAGCTAGTTCCATCCTGTCCTCGCAGGTCGGAGGGGGTGGCCTGGCGGTGTTGAGTGTGCTCTCTCCTGGTAGACGGCTGGGATCATGGGTCTCGATCGTCCGCCGGGGGCAAATGTGGATCTTCCGGCTTTCGTCTGCGCTGCCCGGCCTGGGGTCGTTATCGTCCGTGTCCTGGTGATCTCGCCAGGTAATCGTTGTCTTGTCGGCCGGGGGAAGCCATGTCGTCGCCGCTGCTGGAGCGCATCACCATGCGCCTGGTCGCGCTGGGCACGCACGCCGATCGGTTGCGCGAGCAACTGGCCGAGACCGAAGACGAGATGGACCGGCTGCGTGTGGCCGAGCAGGTGGTCAAGGAACTCCTCGCCGACGATCCCGCCGAGCAGCTCAACGCACCCGGCGAGCCCGGCGGTGAGCCGACGCCGTTCTACCAGGTGATGCTCACCCCAGCCCAGGCAGCAGAGCAGGCCTCCCAGGGGATAGAGCTGCGCCCCATACCCGTACCCGTACCCGCGTCCGTGCCCGTGCCCGGCGGTTTGCTGATCCCGCACCGTCACCACGCTGCCGGCACTGATGAGCTGCCCGCCGACTACCAGGCGCTACTGGCCGCGGTACGCGCCGCCGACGGCCCCCTCATCTGCAAGGCGATCTGCGCCCAGCTCAGCCTTTCCACCGAATCGGGGCAGGTCGAAGGCGTGCGGGCCAAGCTGAACCGGCTGGCCGAGCGGGGCTGGCTGCGCAAGACCCCCAGCGGCGCGTTCGCCCCCTGACCTCGGGCGGCCCACTGCGCCCACTGCCGCTTCCCGCAGCCCCTGGCCAGGCCCTGCCCGGGTGAAACATCCCGAGCGTGTCCCCGGCGGGGGCCTGGCGGCGTGTGACCACAACCAAAACCACGACATCGACAACGTCGAAGGCTTCGACGTCCGCCGAAGACACGCCCTCGCCTGTCTACTCCTGCATGCTGCCGCTGTCCACCCAAACCCTCACCTTCCTGGCCGACCTGCTGCGCGCTCATCTCAAGACCATCGGCTCGCGCTGGCGGAAACTGCCCGCCGGGAAGATCGCCACCATCGTGCTGGCCGTCTTACGCCATGACCAGCGCCTGGCCGACATGGCCGGCGCCAACAACGTCTCGGCCTCCACCGTGCGACGCTGGATGCTGGAGACCGTCGAACTGCTCGCCGCCCGCGCACCCCGCCTGGACCGCGCCCTGAAGAAGATCGCCAAAGCCGGTGGTGAGGTCGTCCTGCTGGATGGCACCCTGATCCGCACCCGCCGCCGCACCGGAGCCGACAACCGCAGGAACTACTCGGGCAAGCACAAGGCCCACGGGCTGCTCGTGGTGGCGCTCACCGACACCCGCGGCAACCTGCTGTGGGTCTCCGCCGTCCGGCCTGGTCGCGCATCGGAGATCACCACCGCCCGGCACAACCGCCTCACCGCCCGCCTGCGCAAGGCCGGGCTGGGCGCTATCGCCGACCTCGGCTTCGTCGGCCTGGACGACGATGACGACAATCCGGTCATCATCACCGGCCGCAAAGCCACCCGCGGCAGGCCCCTCACCCCCGCGCAAAAGCAGGTCAACCGGCTCATCAGCGCCGAACGCGCCCCCGTCGAGCACGGCTTCGCCACGTTGAAGGCCTGGCGCATCCTCACCAAGCTCCGCCTGGACGCCATCCACGTCACCAAGCTGCTCCGCGCGCTGATGGTCCTGGCCATCACCGAACACACCCGCTGACCGATGATCACCCACCATGATCAGTACCCACCACCAGCCAGAGCATGCCCTCAACGGATCACACCAGGCCCCTGACCAGCAACTTCAAGTTGGAACGATCTCATTGACGAGCATCATGGGGAAGCGATGGCCCGCCAAGGTGTCGGGCCGTACCTCCGCCTCGTCCCCCTGAATCTCGACCTGTCAGGAGCGCCCCTCCCCCGATGTGAAGACATCATGCCGAGATCCTTTTCCTCACCAGAGGCGCCTGCCGGTCAGGACCCGGCGGGACCTCTGAATGTTTCATGCGCCGTATCCCTTTAACGCCTTTCTGACCTGCACAGATGCCTTATGGCCCACCATAGGGAAAGCCTGCCGTTTACACCCCGGTAACAGCGACCTAGAGTTCGTTTCGCGTGAGCGCCTCACCGCCATTGATCAGTAATTCGTCATCCTCCGAAAGGGAGGGTAGTTCTGTGAGTAAATGGCGAAGTATCGCTGTCGCCGCCGCGGTCGCGCTCATGTCCACCCTGCTCGCCGTCGTTCTCGTGCCCGGCCCGGCCTCAGCGCACGGCGCCATGATGGTGCCGGGCAGCCGCACCTACTTCTGCTGGCAGGACGGCCTGTCGTCGACGGGGCAGATCATCCCCATCAACCCCGCCTGCCAGGCGGCGGTGGACCAGAGCGGGGCCAACTCGCTGTACAACTGGTTCAGCGTCCTGCGGTCCGACGGCGCCGGGCGGACCTCGGGGTTCATCCCCGACGGCCAGGCGTGCAGCGGCGGCAACCCCGGATACAGCGGGTTCGACCTGCCGAACGCCGACTGGCCGGTAACCCACCTGACCTCCGGATCTCAGATCCAGTTCAAGTACAACAAGTGGGCCGCCCATCCCGGCTGGTTCTACCTCTACATCACCAAGGACGGGTGGAACCCCAACCGGGCACTCACCTGGGGCGACCTTGAGTCGCAGCCCTTCCACACCGCCGATCACCCGGACAGCGTCGGCTCCCCGGGCACCAACGACGCCAACTACTACTGGAACGCCACGCTGCCCTCGGGCAAGTCCGGCCGCCACATCGTCTACTCGGTCTGGAAGCGGTCCGACAGCACCGAGACCTTCTACAACTGCTCCGACGTCGTCTTCGACGGCGGCAAGGGAGAGGTGACCGGCGTCGGCCGGCCGGGGCCGACGCCCACCCCGACGCCCACCCCCACGGTGACGCCGACGGGGACACCAACCCCCACTCCGACGCCCACTCCGGGCGGGAGCGGGTGCACCGCCACCTACCGGACCGTCAACTCCTGGCAGGGCGGGTTCCAGGCCGAGGTGACCGTGGCCAACCCCGGTACCTCCAGCCTCAACGGCTGGACGGTGAAGTGGACGCTCGGCAGCGGCAGCAGCATCACCAGCCTGTGGAACGGCACGTACACCGCCTCAGGATCCGCCGTCACCGCCAAGAACGCCGACTGGAACCGGACCGTGGCGCCCAATGGCTCGACCACATTCGGATTCACCGGCGGGGGGACCAGCGGTTCTCCCGCCCTCACCTGCACCAGCCCCTGAAAGGGGCCGGGTCCCGGCCGGCCTTCACCCAGATCACCTGTGGCTGAGGAGAGCCTGTCGGCCTTGCTTGCCGTAGCGCTGCTTGAAGCGCTCCACGCGACCGGCGGTGTCGAGCACCCTGCCGCGGCCGGTGTAGAAGGGGTGACTCGCGGACGAGACGTCGACGTCGACCACCGGGTAGACGTTGCCGTCCTCCCACTCGACGGTCTTGTCACCGGTCACGGTCGAACGGGTGAGGAAGGCGAAGTCCGCACTCGGGTCGCGGAAGACGACCGGGCGGTAACCGGGGTGGATTGCCTGCTTCATGGTTATCGGTCCTCTCGGAACGGGACGTGCTCGCGGATGATCGGGTCGTACTTGGTGAGCGTGAGCCGGTCAGGGTCGTTCCGCCGGTTCTTGCGGGTCACGTAGGTGTAGCCGGTGCCCGCGGTCGACCGAAGCTTGATCACGGGGCGTAGCTCGTTTTTGGCCATCTCTGGCTCCTCCCGGGTTGGCGGACCATGCGACGAGGACGATAACCATTTCCATTCCTGCGGCATTCCCGCCCGGAGGACCCGTCTTCACTCCCCCGGTGTCTTCCCCGTCACGGGTCGCCCGGCATGCCCGTATCCGCGACATCCCTCCGCTTCAAGGTCGCAGGATGAGACGTCCCCGTACCCCGCCCGACTCGATCCGCCGATGGGCGTCCGCGGCCGCGGGTAGAGACGGTCGGCGGGCACGACGGCGAACCCCGCGAACGATCCCTGTCGGCCGCCATGGCCGAGACTGTTGCACCAGACCCGGTCACCGGGCCGGAAGGGCGACTCTGGCGAGCCGGTGAGGCGTACGGCGCCGGCCAGATCCCGGCCGACCACGAACGGGAAAGGGGTCGGGGTGGGATAGCTCCCCGACCGGACCAGCGTGTCCACCGGGTTGACCGTGAGGACTTCGACCTCGACCAGCACCTCGCCGGGGCCCGGAACGGGGACCGGAAGCTCGCCGAATGTGATCGACTCCGGTCCGCCCAGCGCGGTGACGTAGGCCGCCGGCATGACCTCGGGAAGTTGCGACTGGACACCCTTCATCACGACGACCAGTGTGGCAAGCGCCCGGATGTGCCGGGAAACCGACCTGCCGCCCCGTGAAGGCCCGGCCGTACGGCATCGCCTTCCAGCCGGAACGGATCGACGCGCTCCACCTCCGCGCCCTGTGCGGCCGTTGAACGCGGTGGCACCTATCCGGCCGGGCCCATTGCTTCTCCTCTCACCCCTAAATAAACCGATTGAACCGTTTAATACCGAACTGCTAGACAGCTGTTCGATCCTGTAAGTCATCAACCGGACGGAGCGAATTCTTGCTGGCGGGAAAACTCATGCGACTGCGACCGATGGAGCCGTCCGAAGCGGAATCCCTGTGGCGGTGGAACAGCGACCCCGAAGTCATGCGCTGGATGAACGACGGCTACCCGCAGACACTCGCCCAGGTCGTCGAGCGCTGCGAGGGACGCGCGACCAACTCCTACGACAACGTCCTCCTTGGGATCGAGACACTGGACGAGGGCCGGCTCATCGGGCTCGTCCGGCTGGGCGACACCCAGCCGGAGATCGGCAACGCGGAGCTCGACATCTACATCGGCGAGAAGGAGTTCTGGGGTAAGGGCTACGCCACCGACGCCACCCGGGAGATCTGCCGGTACGGCTTCGACAAGATGCGGCTGCACTCGATCACGCTCTGGGCCGTCGCCGAGAACACCGGGGCGATCCGGGTCTACGAGAAGGTCGGCTTCGTCAAGGACGGCAGGCGGCGCGACGCGTTCCGCCGTGACGGCGAGTGGCACGACATGTTCCTCATGACCCTGCTGGAGGGCGAACTGCTGGACTGAGCCCCCTCGCCGAGCGGAGAAGGCGCATTATCAGCGGGTGAGGACGCTGGTGTGTCCAGCGGTTTCATAAGCCGCTCCGAGCAGGTTCTTGCTCCGCAACCATGCGGTCTTCTTCCCGATCGACCAGGTGTCGTCGAAGGTCCACCGCTGGCCGCCGTTGCCGGTGCAGCAGAAGGTCGCCACCGACTGCTCGTCATGCTTGACGGTGCATCCCGGCACGCCGGCCACCAGGTTGGCGTAGCCGCAGGCGGCACGCCCGCCGGCATGCCGTAGCCGCCCGTCGAATTCAACGATGACGTCACCTAGGGTTGCAATGACGTCAAAATGACGTCATAGTGATGCGTATGGACGTCACGCCCTTCGTCGAGAATCTCCGCCGCGCGCTGGCCGCGTCGGCGGCGGTCGCCGACGCCGAGACCCGGGCCGCCGTGGAGAACCTCACGACGGCACTGGACTCCGCTGTCAGGCTCACTCTCATCGACGCGCTCTCCGCCGCCGCCGACGAGGTCACCCGGGAGCTCGCACCGGGCTCCGTCGAGGTGCGGATCCGCAGTCGCGAGCTTGAGTTCGTGGTGACTCCGCCACCGGCGGACGCCTTCACCTCGCCGGGCCCGCCCCCGCCTCCCGCTCCCCCCGCTCCCCCCGAGCCGCCCCTGCCTCCCGGTGACGCGGGCACCGCACGCGTCACGCTGCGGCTGCCCGAGCCGCTGAAGGCCCAGATCGAGGAGGCCGCCGGCGTGGAGGGCGTCTCCGTCAACGCCTGGCTGGTCAGGGCGGTCTCGACGGCCCTGACCGAGACCCCGCGTGAGCCCCGCGGACCCCGCGCGCCCGTCATCGGAAAGCGCATCAGCGGCTGGGTCCGCTGACCCCCACAACCTCAAGACCCCCGCAACCCCCTGAAGGAGATCTCGCCGTGCCCGCATTCCCGACCTCAGGCCCCGTCACCCTCCACGTGAAGTTCCCCGCAGGCGATCTCGACATCACGGCCACACAGCGCGAGGACGCCGTGGTCGAGGTACGGCCCGCCAACCCGTCCAGATCCGCCGACGTCCAACTCGCCGCCGACACCCGGGTCGAATACGTCAACGGCACCATCCACGTCGAGACGCCCGAGCGCCCTCTGTCGATGGGCCGCAGCCCCAGGCTGGAGGTCCTCATCGGCCTGCCGGAGGGGTCACGGGTCGACTTCAAGACCGCCTCGGCCGACGCCCGGATGGCCGGGCCACTGGGCGAGGTCTCCGTCAGGACGGCCTCCGGCGACACGCGGATCAGCCATTGCGCCACACTTGACGTCAATACGGCCAGTGGTGACGTCATCTGCGACGTCACCGGGGGTGACGTCCGCCTGAAGTCCTCGTCCGGAGACATCCGCCTGCGCGAGGTGTACGGCAAGGCGGAGATCGTCACCGCCTCGGGCGACCTCGACCTCGGCGTGGTCGGCGGCGGCGCCACCGTCAAGTCGGCCTCCGGGAATGTCCGGATCGGCGGAGCCGGCGAGTCCGTCCAGGTGAAGGGCGCGTCGGCCGATGTCACCGTCGAGTCGATCACCGCCGGAGCCGTCTCGGTGACCACCGCCTCGGGCGACGTCAGGATCGGTGTCGCCGCGGGCACCAGCGCGTGGCTCGACGTCTCCTCGCTCTCCGGCAGGGTCGCCTCCTCCCTCGAACAGAGCGATCGGCCCGCCGACGACGGAGCGAAGGCGGAGATCCACGTTCGGACCCTGTCCGGCGACATCTCCATCATCCGCGCACACGCATAGAACACTCACAGAGGGAAGGTTCACCATGAACGACCTGCAGACCTACACCTGGTGCCGGCAGCGGCACGCCGAGTTGATCGCCGAGGCCGAGGTCTGGCGCGGGCTGCCGAAGCGTCCCGGTGTCACCCGCCGCTGGGCGGCCCAGGCCCTCCACGGGCTCGCCGACCGGATCAGCCCGGCACCCACCGGCGGATACGGCTCCCGCCCCACCCCCCGCAGGCCGACGACCGCCTGAACCCGGTGTCCGTCAAGCGGCCGTCGTCCCCGCATTACTTCGCCGAGGCAACGGACGCGTCGAGCTTTCTGAGCTTGCCCGTCGAAAATCCCCTTCAGCCGCATAACGCCCCCATTCCGCATACGTGAATGGGCGGCATGCGATGGCGCGGGAGGACGCAAAGGGGTCAGGGGCCGGCTCACGTTCCACAGCCGTAAGGTCCGATCGACACCGGCAGCACCGCATGCCAGCCCCAGAAACATACCTTTCCCGCGAATAGCGACTTATGCAATGCTGACCGGCGTGCCCCCTATTTCACAAGTCGCCCTGGGATTTCTCGTCACGTTCATCGCCATCCGCATCAATGGTTTCGACCTTCTCGTCGATGCCGTCGGATGGGCGGCCGTCGCGTCGGGGCTCTCCCGGCTGGAGACGACCGTGGACCGCGGTTTCGCCGGCGCCAAGGTCAGCGCGGTCGTCGCCTGCCTGGTCTCCATCCTCCTCCTCTTCGGGCCCACCCGGGCGGCGCTGATCACGACGGTTTACACCGTCGTCTCCCTGCTCACCGTGTGGCTCATCGCCACGGTGGTCATGCGACGGGCACAGGCTCGCGGCGACATCTCCACCGCACAGACGTTCAACGTCATCCGGCTGACCGAGGCGATCGTCCAGATCCTGGCCGTCGCCGTCCTCGTCGTCGGCGGACCGGGAGGGATCGTGATCATCAGCGGGATCATCGGCTTCGTGGTCTACATCTGGTTCGTCGTCAGCCTCATCCGCCTGAACCGGCTGCCGTACTTCGTCTAGAGCCTGTCCTGCGAATCATCGAGCCAGGTCAGGGCCGCGATGAGCAGGATCCGCACGCGGTAGAGGACGGCGTGTTTGGCGTAGCGCGAGGCGCCGAAAGATCCGAAACGCCTGAAACGCGGAGCATCCACTGATTATGATCATGGACCATGTCAATTTTCCGAACCATAACGGGCCGACGCGCTGCGATCGCACTGGCCACCACCTCGATGCTGTTGGGCGCCGCGGTGCCGCCCGCTCAGGCCACCGACGACAGCGAGGTGGCCGGCTTTTTGCAGAACGTCATGACCGAGCTGCGCTTCGAGCAGGTCCTCGACCTGGCCCCGCCGGGATCCTCACAGGCCCGGACGCTTACTGACGTGGTCGATAAGGATGCGAAGACAGCCAGCGACTATGCCCAGCTGTTCGCGGAGGCCGCCGACCCCAAGCCGATCGTCCAGCAGCCGCAGCTCGACGTGACGGTGCTGGAGCTGGACTGGCGGGGCCGGCCGGTGTCGTCAGGCACGGTGCTGATGAGCCCGCAGTATCCGCGCGGGATCGTCGTGCCGGTGGACGAGAACTTCCACACGGACCAAGTGCGATGGCGGCAGTGGGACGACGCCGGATGGTACGCCAACCAGGGCAAGGGAACCGTCGACGTGGTGCCGGGACGGGAGAACGCGCCAATCGACTTCATGCTCCCCTACCCGGCCTCCGTCCTGAAGCTGATGGTCAACTTCGGGGTGCTGCGGCTGGTGGACAAGGGTGAGATCAAGCTCGAGGACACCTATGACTACCAGCCCACGACGATCAGCTCGCTGTGCGGTGGCCCGACCAGCAACACCATCGGCGCCTACATGGACGCCTCGATCACCTCCTCGTCCAACAGCGCGTCTTGCGCGCTGGTGAAGCTGCTGCACGATCGCGGTGCGGTGGACGAGCTCAACAAGACCTTCCAGGACCTGGGCCTGGAGACCATGCAGCTGAAGAACACCAACCCGGCCAACGGCGGCCGCTGGTCCAACCCGGTCACGATGAGCTCGCTGGACACGGCCAAGCTGCTCGCGCTGGTCAACGGCGTACTGGGCGAGGCGTGGACCGCCCCCGACGGCAAGCCGGTCACCGGCGACGTGCTGAGCCTCGCCTCCCGCCAGGTGTTCAAGAAGCTGCTCGGTGAGCAGGGCTTCAACGACATGCTCTCCACCGCCAACCGGTGCGGCAGCGCCTACCCGGCTCCGGGCATCCCGCAGCGGGTGGCGTCGCGGTGGGTGGCCGCCGACGGCACGGTGACCGTCGCGGGCAACAAGTTCGGCCAGGACGTACGGCCCTGCAACCAGCAGGCGCAGGTCACGTTCGCGCACAAGACCGGGTGGGTCGGCAACTCAGGGGCCGACGCGGGCATCGTCAGGTCCCTGCCGGGCAAGAACGGCCGCAACTACGTCGTCGTCGCGTTCACCAACCTCGGCACCCAGTACGTCGACGCCAACCGGCCGGCCACCGCGCCCGGTATCTTCCCGGTCACCTACACCGAGAAGCTGGCCCGGCTGGGCCTGGCGATCGACCGGTACGAGGCGACCTCCTACGGCCGTCGCACCGAGAACTGAGCACCCCCGGCCCGCCGCTCCGGCGGCGGGCCGGGCAACGCCGACCGTCGCGCATGCGGCATCGACTGCGCGGGCCGGCCGCCGCTGTGGGCGTGGACTGGGCCGGATACCCGCGATGACCGGGTGGCGTTGACGGCGGAATTGCTCCTCAACCCTGATGGTCCGGAGGAGTACGGCCGCATCAGAGATCCAAAGGACACTCCATAGGGGCATATCCGGCGGAAAAGCTCAGACGGACGGGTCCCGCGTGAACCGTCCCAGGTGCCGATGAAAACGCTCCGCGCTCTCCTGGCGTGACGTCGCTCTCCATCCGCACGCGGACCGGCCCGCTGTCAGAGCGACGCGGTAGCTTGGTGCCTGCTCACCACGGCTGCCCACCACAGCTGCCCACCACAGAGGAAGAGAGACCGTGACGACGTCTATTCATCAGCGGATCGCCGAAGAGCTGGGGGTGCGCGAGCGGCAGGTGCAGGCGGCCGTGGATCTGCTCGACGGCGGGGCCACCGTGCCGTTCATCGCCCGTTATCGCAAGGAAGCCACCGAGATGCTCGACGACGCGCAGCTGCGCACGCTCGAGGAGCGGCTGCGCTACCTGCGGGAGCTGGAGGAGCGACGGGCCGCGATCCTGGAGTCCATCCGCAGCCAGGGCAAGCTCGACGACGCCCTCCAGGCGCAGATCGCCGCGGCCGACTCCAAGGCCCGGCTGGAGGACATCTACCTTCCCTACAAGCCCAAGCGGCGGACCAAGGCGCAGATCGCCAGGGAAGCGGGGCTCGAGCCGCTCGCCGACGGCCTGCTCGCCGACCCGTCGGTCGACCCCCAGGCCGCCGCGGCCGCCTTCGTCGGCGAGGGGGTGGCCGACGCCGCCGCCGCGCTGGACGGGGCCCGGGCGATCCTGGTCGAGCGGTTCGGCGAGGACGCCGACCTGGTCGGGGAGCTGCGTGAGCGGATGTGGGGCAAGGGGCGCCTGGTAGCGGCGGTCCGCGAGGGCAAGGAGGAGGAGGGCGCCAAGTTCTCCGACTACTTCGACTTCGCCGAGCCGTTCACCAAGCTGCCCTCCCACCGGATCCTGGCGATGTTCCGGGGGGAGAAGGAGGAGATCCTCACCCTCACCCTGGAGCCGGAGCCGGAGCCCACCGGCACCTACGAGGGACGCATCGCCCACCGTTTCGGCATCTCCGACCAGGGACGCCCCGCCGACAGGTGGCTGGCCGACACCGTCCGCTGGGCCTGGCGCACCCGCGTCCTCGTCCATCTCGGCATCGACCTGCGGATGCGCATGTGGCAGGCCGCCGAGGACGAGGCGGTGCGGGTGTTCGCCGCCAACCTGCGCGACCTGCTGCTCGCCGCCCCCGCGGGCAGCCGCGCGACCATGGGCCTCGACCCGGGTCTGCGCACCGGGGTGAAGGTCGCCGTGGTCGACGCGACCGGCAAGGTGCTGGCCACCGACACGATCTACCCCCACGAGCCGCGCCGCCAGTGGGACCAGTCGCTGGCCACCCTGGCCGCGCTGGCCAGGAAGCACGACGTGGAGCTGGTCTCGATCGGCAACGGCACAGCCTCGCGGGAGACCGACAAGCTCGCCGGCGAGCTGGTGAAGCTGGTCCCCGGGCTGACCAAGATCGTGGTGTCCGAGGCCGGGGCGTCGGTCTACTCCGCCTCGGCGTTCGCCTCCCAGGAGCTGCCCGGCATGGACGTGTCGCTGCGCGGCGCCGTGTCGATCGCGCGCCGGCTCCAGGACCCGCTGGCCGAGCTCGTCAAGATCGATCCCAAGTCGATCGGCGTGGGCCAGTATCAGCACGACCTCGCCGAGACCAAGCTGTCGCGCTCGCTCGACGCGGTGGTCGAGGACTGTGTGAACGCCGTCGGAGTAGACGTCAACACCGCCTCGGCACCGCTGTTGACCCGCGTCTCGGGCATCGGCTCCGGCCTGGCCGAGAACATCGTCCTGCACCGCGACACCAACGGCCCGTTCCGCTCCCGCAAGGCGCTCAAGGACGTGGCCAGGCTCGGCCCCAAGGCCTTCGAGCAGTGCGCGGGCTTCCTGCGCATCCCCGGCGGCGACGATCCGCTCGACGCCTCCAGCGTGCACCCGGAGGCCTACCCCGTGGTGCGCCGGATCCTGTCGGCCGCCGGCGGCGACATCAGGAAGGTGATCGGCGACGGCACGGTCCTGAGGACCCTGCGCCCGCAGGACTTCGTGGACGACACCTTCGGTCTGCCGACCGTCACCGACATCCTGTCCGAGCTGGAGAAGCCCGGCCGCGACCCGCGTCCGGCCTTCAAGACCGCGACCTTCAAGGAGGGCGTGGAGAAGCTCTCCGACCTCCAGCCGGGCATGCTGCTGGAGGGAGTGGTCACCAATGTCGCCGCCTTCGGCGCGTTCGTCGACGTCGGTGTGCACCAGGACGGCCTGGTCCACGTCTCGGCCCTGTCGCACACCTTCGTCAAGGACCCCCGCGAGGTGGTGAAGCCCGGTGACATCGTCCGGGTGAAGGTGCTCGACGTCGACATCCCCCGCAAGCGCATCTCCCTCACCCTCCGGCTGGAGGACGAGCCCGCCAAGGGCTCCGGCCGGCGCGACCAGCCGGACGGCGCGCGACGTGACGGCGGCGACGGCAGGCGGGGCGGCCAGCAGGGACGTGCCGGCGACCGGCAACGGCAGGACCGCGGCGGCCAGCAGGGACGCGGCAACGGCCAGCAGCGCAACGCGCCGAGTGGCGCGATGGCCGATGCGCTGCGCCGCGCCGGCCTCGACGGCGGCAATCGCTAGACGCCCCCTTCCGCCGCCGCGTTCAGCGGCGGCGGAGCAGGGCGGAGACAGCCAGGACGAGCAGGACGCCGAGGCCGATCGGGAGCCAGGTTTTCATCGCATGTCATCCTTGCTGAAGCGAGGCTGATACGCGCCGCGTCATAGCTTCGCGGGCGCCGGTTCCGCGTCCTCCCGGTGGTGACGGATCAGCGCGACGGCGACCGAGGCCACCGGAGCGGCCAGGAAGGCTCCGACGATCCCGCCGAGGACGCTGCCCAGCGCAATGATGATCAAGATGACCGCGCTGGGCAGTTCCAGCGCCCTGCCGTAGATCTGTGGCGCGAGCACGTGCCCCTCAAGCTGCTGGATCAGCACGGTGACCGCGACCACGATCAGCGCCACCCCCCACCCCTTGGCCACGAAGGCCACGACCGCCGCCAGCAGACCCGCCGCGAACGCGCCCACGACCGGCAGGAACGCCCCGGCGAACGTCAGCACGGCCAGCGGCAGCGCGATCGGCACGCCCAGGATCCACAGCGCCATGCCGATGAAGAAACCGTCGACCAGGCCGACGACCGCCACCCCGCGGATATAGCGGCCGACGACGTCGAAGACCACGTGACCACTCTCGAGGACGGGCCGCCTGACCCTCCTGGGCATCAGATCCGTGAGCCATCGGACGAGACGGTCACCACCGTGCACGAAGTAGATGGACAGGATCATGGCCAGTACCAGGCCGACCAGCATCTCCCCCACCGTGCGCGCGCCCGCCAGCGCACCGCTGGCGATCTGCCCGCCCCGGCCGCTCAGATACCGCTTCGCCTGGTCGAACAGCTCCGCGGACTTCTCGGTGCTCAGGCCGAAGGAGGTCGCCAGCGACTGCAGGTCGGCGGTCGCCTTGCCGAAACTCTGCCCCAGCTCGGTCACGCCGGCGATCGTGGGCGGTACGAGCAGCGCGACGAACCCCGCGAAGAGGAGGAATCCGCCGAGACACACGACGACGGTGGTGAGCGTCCGCCCCAGCCCGTGTCTTCTGAGCCGGCGGTAGGGCGGCATCAGGAGCGTGGTGATGCCCACCCCGAGGATGATGGGGATGGCCACCGACTGGACCAGATAGAGGACCCACAGAACCACCGCGGCCAGGGCGATGATTCCGAGCAGCCGCCAAGCCGTGTCGCCCGCTCTCCGCAGCGCACCGTCACCCTCGGCCGCTGGGCCGCTCCGCTCCCCCATGCTGAGCCCCTTCCCAGCGTGGATCATCAGCAACCGCTTCGAGCTGTGTGGATAGTCTCGACGGGGTTCTCACTCTCCTGGCGCGCAGCTGGCCGCGGCCATTTCCGGTGCGGGACGCGATGCCCGCGTGCGCCACACCGGCCCGGCCACGCGCTGCGGCTCTCCACTGGGACGGGGAGCGGGGACGGCGATGGGGACGGCGGGGACCGGGCGGCGGCCGGGAGCGCGTCCGGCCGCCAGCACCAGGCCGAGCATGACCAGCACGGCCACCTCGAAGACCACCACCAGCCGCTGGGTGACCCCCGCGGGGATGTCGTCGTTGGTCAGGTCGAAGCCGACCGTCCGCACGACGTACGGCAGGACCACCAGGACCAGGACGCCCAGGGAGGCCATGCTCAGCAGCCGCACCGCCCGGGAGTAGGGGCTGGCGGCGTACCGCCGGGCCAGCATCAGTCCCGCCACCGGCATCGTCAGGAAGGCGACGAACGCCGCATACCTGTGGATGCCACCGGACATCGACAGCGGCACCCCGGGTTCGTCGGTGGGGAAGGCGCCGATCAGCAGCATGCACAGACCCCAGGTCACGACCAGCAGCGCGGCCTTGCGGTCCTCGCCGCGACGGGCGAGCGCGGCCCCGAAGACCGTCGCGCCCACGGCAAAGAACGTGAGCGAGACGGGCAGCAGCCACCCGTCCGGCTCGAACGCGTACTCACTGATCACGGTGTGCACCGGATCAAGGCCCGTGACCACGTGCAGCCCGAGCATCGCCACGGCCCCCGCGCCGATCGCCGCGTGGCCACCCATAATCAACCTGGATCCCGAAGAAGCCTGACTCCCCATGGCTCAACCATGGCGACGGGCGGCTTCCCGGAATACCGGAAATGATCCCCAGTCATCCCTGAGCGATCCCGGAGAGACCCCAGGGCAGGGTAGTGCCGGCCCCCAGGGGATCGGTCCGCCGTCACGGCTGTGAACTGGGTAAAAGCCGTGGATGGTAGAGCCTGCCCCCTCAGGGTCGTGGCTCCGGGGGGACCCCGCTTGACTTCGAGCGCGCTCTAAGGAGCAGGGTTGTGCCCATGGGGATCACCATCCAGGAGGCCTCGCGCACGTCGGGGCTGAGCGCGCACACGCTGCGCTACTACGAGCGCATCGGCCTCATCCACGAGGTGGAGCGGGACGCGGGCGGGCGCCGCAACTACACGACGCCCGATCTGGACTGGCTCGCCTTCCTCATCAGGCTCCGCTCGACCGGCATGCCCATCGCGGCCATGTGCCGCTATGCCGAGCTGCGCAGGCAGGGGCCGGAGACCTTCGCCGAGCGGCGGCGGATGTTGCAGGCCCACCGCGAGCGGGTCAGAGCACAGATCGCGCAGCTCACCGAGGACCTCACGGTCCTCGACTACAAGATTGACTTCTATACCGCGCAGGAGAGCGAATGAACAGGCGTCATCTCGGTCAGGGAGGCCCGGAGGTCTCCGCCATCGGGCTCGGCTGCATGGGAATGTCGGAGTTCTACGGCGTGGCCGACGAGACCGAGTCGATCGCGGTCATCCACCGCGCCCTCGACCTCGGGGTCGATTTCCTCGACACCGCCGACGCGTACGGCCGGGGCCACAATGAGGAGCTGGTCGGGCGGGCCATCTCCGGCCGCAGGGACGAGGTGGTGCTGGCCACCAAGTTCGGCATCATCAGGAGCGACGACCCGGCTTTCCGCGGCGTCGACGGCAGCCCCGCCTACGTGAAGAAGGCGGCCGAAGCCTCGCTGCGGCGGCTGGACGTGGACCACATCGACCTCTACTACCTGCACCGCCGCGACCCGAAGGTGGCCATCGAGGAGACCGTCGGAGCGATGGCCGAGCTGGTGGCCGAAGGCAAGATCGGCCGGATCGGCCTGTCGGAGGTGAGCGCCGAGACGCTGCGGAAGGCGCACGCCACGCATCCGATCTCCGCCCTGCAGAGCGAGTATTCGCTGTTCACCCGGGGGCTGGAGGAGGAGATCCTGCCGACCGCCCGTGAGCTGGGGATCGCGCTGGTGGCCTACTCGCCGATCAGCCGGGGACTGCTCGGTGGCACGATGGCCCCCGCCGGGGAACTGCCCGACGACGACTTCCGCAAGAACATGCCCCGGTTCACCGGCGAGGGCGGAGCCCGGAACGAGGCGCTCGTCGGCGAGGTCCGCAAGATCGCCGAGGAGGTGGGCTGCACCCCGGCCCAGCTCTCCCTGGCCTGGCTGCTGTCCCGGGGGGAGGATGTCATCCCGATCCCGGGCACCAAGCGGCTGCGCTACCTGGAGGAGAACACGGCGGCGGCCGGCATCACGCTGACCCCCGGCCAGCTCGCCGCGCTCGAAGCCGCGGTCCCGGCCGGGTCCGTCGTGGGCGAGCGCTACCCGGACATGTCGTCCATCGAGCGCTGAACCGCGCACAGCCGTACCGCGCGCCGTACCCGCGCCTCTGCCGGGTACGGCGCACGGGCCGCTCTCCCGCCGGGCACGGCCCGGCAGGCCGCCTCACAGCCGGAAAAGTCACAAAAAATATGGAACCGGCAGATAAGCGGGCGATAAGGATTCTGTAACCCTAAGGCAACCTCAGATGGTTACCCTGCCGTCACATGCACAGTAAGAAGCTCGCCATCGTCGGCGTGGCCACCCTGGCGGCCCTGGCCGTCCCGGCAGTGGCGTATGCCTCCCCCGACACGTCGGTGACGGTGACCGTGATGGGTACCTCGGACCTGCACGGCAACACTCTGAACTGGGACTACTTCAAGAACAGCGCGTTCACCGACAGCAAGGGCAACGTCGTCGGCCTGGCCAAGGTCTCGACGCTGGTGAACAAGATCCGCACCGAGCGCGGAGCCGACCGGACCCTGCTGTTCGACTCCGGCGACACCATCCAGGGCACGCCACTGGCCTACTACTACGCCAAGATGGAGCCGATCAACGAGACGGGCAAGCTCCACCCGATGGCCCGCGCGATGAACGCCATCGGATACGACGCGGTGACCCTGGGCAACCACGAGTTCAACTACGGGCTGCCGTTGCTGGCCACGTGGGTGAAGCAGATGAAGGCCCCGGTGCTCGGCGCCAACGCCGTCAACGCCGGGACGGGCCTGCCCGCCTACCAGCCGTTCACCATCAAGACGATGCGGATCAAGGGCGAGAAGCCCGTCCGGGTCGGCGTGCTCGGCCTGACCAACCCGGGTGTGGCGATCTGGGACAAGGCCAACGTCGAAGGCAAGCTCCGCTTCACCGACCTGGTCAAGAGCGCCAAGAAGTGGGTGCCGGTCATCCGCGGCCTGGGCGCGGACGTGGTCGTGGTCACCGCGCACGCGGGCGACAGCGGGATGTCCTCCTACGGCGGCGACCTGCCCGTCGAGAACGCCTCGGCCATGGTCGCCGAGGAGGTGCCGGGCGTGGACGCGGTGCTGTTCGGTCACGCGCACAACGAGGTGGCCCAGAGGTTCGTCACCAACAAGGCCACCGGCAAGCAGGTGCTGCTCACCGAACCCGGCAAGTGGGGCCAGCGGCTGAGCGTGATGGACTTCCAGCTCACCAAGAAGCGCGGCGAGTGGGCGGTCACCGGCGCGTCCTCCAGCACGCTGAACACCAACACGGTGGCCGAGGACCCGAAGATCGTCGCGCTCATGAAGGAGCAGCACGACACCACGGTCAAGTACGTCAACACGGTGGTGGCCCAGTCCAAGGAGGAGCTGCTCGCGGCCGAGTCGCCCTACAAGGACACTCCGATCCTGGACTACATCCAGAAGGTCCAGACCGAGACGGTGAAGAAGTCCCTGGAGGGTACGGCGGACGCCGGGCTGCCGGTGCTGTCGATCGCCGCGCCGTTCAGCAGGACCGCGACCTTCCCGGCCGGACCGGTGAGCGTGCGTGACATGGCGGGCCTGTACATCTACGACAACACGCTGATGGCGGTGAAGCTCACCGGCGCCCAGCTCAAGGACTACCTGGAGTACTCGGCGAGGTACTACAACCAGCTCGCGCCGGACGCCCCGGTCGACCTGGCCGCGCTGACCAACGCGGGCGGCACCCCCGACTACAACTACGACCAGCTCTCCGGCGTCACCTACGACGTGGACGTCGCCAAGCCGGCCGGCCAGCGGATCGCCGCCCTGTCCTACCAGGGGCAGCCGGTCGCCGCCGACCAGCAGTTCGTGGTCGCGATCAACAACTACCGCCAGTCGGGCGGCGGTGGCTTCCCGCACGTCACGACCGCCCCGGTGGTCTACAACGCGCAGGTGGAGATCCGCCAGGCGCTGATCGACTACGCCACGGCGACCGGGACCATCGACCCGGCCGGGTTCGCCGAGGCCGGCTGGAAGCTGACCCGCGACGGCAAGCCGCTCTTCTGACGTTCGGCCGCATCAGCGGCGATCAGCATCGCCGAGCGGTCCGCGGACCGCTCGGCGATGCCTACCGCGCACGCGCCAGTGATCTTCCGGCGAGCCCGCCCGGTGCGGTCACCGGTGAGGTTTCGGAACGGCCTTAATGATCTTCGCCGCTTCCGCCGGCGTGATGGTCCTCGAGGTGACCAGGCGGGCCGTCGCCTTCGCCACCTGGACGACCAACTCGGCCCCCGAGTACTTCTCGTCCTCGATCACATCCTCGATCGTGCACCCGTCAGGCCGGTACCGGTTGGTCACCCCGCTGTCGTTGCCCTTGACGACGACGGTGGCCGACAGGTCGGAGCGCCAGAGCGCGGTGGACTGGACACCGAAGTCGGTGACCGTGCCGGGGGTGGTGACGCCTCGCCTCAGCCCAGGCGGGAGGCGAGGATCCCGGCGCGGGCGAGCTGCACCTCGCGGGCCTTCTTCGCCGCGTAGCCCAGCAACGGGCCGTTCCACGCGTGCACCACGAGCGTGTCCTCGACCTCGGTCCCGCCGTCCTTCTCGTCGAGCACGAACCGGTAGTCCAGCCGCACCCCGCCGGGGCTGTCCACCTCTCCCTCCACGGTCAGCGGCGTGCTGCGCAGCGTCACCTTGATCAGGTTGTCGTATCTGACCAGTCCGAAGAACCTGAAGCGCTCAACCGAGGTGTAGCGGGTCTCCTCCCCGTCCTGCCGGATGTCCCTGACCGCGACGACCAGCGGGGAGAGCCCCACATAGCTCTGCGGCTGGCTCAGGTGCGCGCGGAGCGCCGCCGGAGTGTTACGGACGTGAAAGGTATGACGAAGCGTGGCCTTTGGCACCGTTCTGCCCCCGTATGAAGATTTTTACTGGGAGACACTAACGGGTTCGGCCATGTACCACCGGGCATGTTGCTCACCTCGTGTGAGGGAATCGAGCCGGCGGGGCAGCTCACGGCGGGAGAAGGGATCGGCCCCGGCGTTGCGGATGTGGATGCCCACCGCGTACATGTCCCGGACCTCCATGAGGGTGGAGTAGCCCGGCCAGGAGCGCAGGTCGCTGCCGTAGGCGTCGGCGAAGGCGTCCACGTCGGCGGCGGTCAGGCCGAAGCGGCGCTGACCGTGGTAGGTGTGGACCAGGTCCCACTCGCGGGGACCGACCGCGACGCCGTCCCAGTCGCAGAGCACCACATGTCCGTCGGCGCAGCGCAGCAGGTTGTCGATCCAGGCGTCACCGTGCAGCAGCACCGGGGAGCCGTCCACGTCGAGGTCCGACCAGCGCTCGGTCAGCTCGGCGATGCGGTCGCGCAGCCAGGCCCGCTGGCAGGTGGTGAGCACCGCGGAGCGGTCCACCGCACGGCGTATCTCGGCCAGTGGGTCGGCGAATCGGTTCAGCGCCACCGGCGGCACCGGCAGCAGGTGCAGGCTCCGCAGGATCTCGCCCAGCTCGGTGGTGGTGGGACGGCCGCTGGCCGGGACGTAGTGCCAGAAGGTCACGACCCTGCCGTCGTGGACCACGGGCTGGTCGGAGATCTCGTCGGCCGGGCGCACCGCGGGGAATCCCTGCTCGGCCAGCCAGCGGGCCACCGCGAGCACCATCGGCAGGCGGGTCAGCGCGTTGGGCGCGGTGGCGATCCTCACCACGATCTCGCTGCGCAGCTTGAAGACCGCGTTGCTGCGCACCCGCAACAGCTCGGCGTCCCGATGGTCGATCCCGAGGTCCTCGCAGACTTCACGCAGAACCGTGAAGGCCTCCTCCGCGAGCGATCCCATCAGCTGGCCGGCGTGGCGTCGGCGAGCAGCTCGGCCAGGCGGCGCACCGCCACCGACCTGTGCCGGGCGGGCGGCACCTCCGACAGCAGCGCCCGGGCCCGGTTGAGCACGATGGAGGTGCGATGCTCCGGCGGCACCTGGAGCAGGGCCTTCTCCGCCAGGTGGCAGGCGTCATCGACCTTGCCGTCACGGATCAGGTGCGTGGCCTGGTCGAGCAGGATGAGCACCGGGTCGATGGCGTAGGGGCCGGAGGGGCCGGGAGTCCAGTCGACCTCCTCCCCCAGCTCGATCAGGGTGCCGATCCGGTAGAACTGCAACCGCCGCTCCGAGAAGCGGAACGCCAGATGGTCGTGGCCCTCCGGCGGCATCCTGGAGAAGATCCGCTCAGCCTCGGCCAGCGCGACCCTGGCCGCCTTGTGCTCGCCCAACCTCGCCAGCGCCCGCGCCTCCGCCGCCGCACCGAGTGCCGCCGGCGAGCTGGGCGCGCTCCCGGCGAGCATCCGGGCCTCGCGGGCGAGCCGTACGGTCTCGGCCAGGTCGCCGTAGTAGTAGGGGAGCATCGCCTCCTGCGCCCGGACCAGGGCGCGCAACCGCAGGTCGCCCATGTCGTCGGAGGCGATGCGCGCGGTGCCGTACCAGGCGTGCGCCTGACGGGTGTCACCGAGCTTCATCAGCGCGTCGGCCGACAGCAGGGCGAGCATCACGGTGGCGTTGAGCAGGCGGCGCTGGGCCATCGCGGGCTGCCGGGTCGCCGACAGCGTCCGCACATCCGACAGCTCCAGCATCAGCCGGTAGAGCATCGGCAGGGGGGCGCTGGTGATGTACTCGCGGCGATAGCGCAGCACCTGCTCGTCGAGCCGGTCGAGCTGGTCCTCGGAGACGGTGGCCAGGGCGAGCGTGCGGTCCAGGTCCTGACGGGTCCGCTCGACCTCGGCGAGCAGCCGCCCGCTCATCGCGGACCGCGAACCGAGCAGCGCGTGGTGGAACAGCGCACGGCGCTCGATGTCGTCGTCGATCCGGTCCTCCGCCTGGTACGGCGAGCGGCCGTCGACGCCGGAGACGACCACGACCCTGGTCCCGCCGTCGTCCTCGCAGTAGTCGCCGGCGAGGCCGAGCCGTACCGCGTTGGCCCGGTAGAGCCGGGCCAGCAGCTCGATGGTCTGCGGGCGGGGCCTGGCGCGGTTGTTCTCCCACGCGTTGAGCAGATCGATGCTGGCCCGCGCCGCACCCAACTCCTGGCGCTCGCACAGCTCCTCCAGCTCCTGGACGGACTGCCTGGCCGACCATCCCCGTGCCAGCCGGTGCGCCTTGAGCAGGCTCACCCCGCAGCAGCCGTGAATGGCCTGTGTGGTCTGCCAGAGCGTCCACTGACGGGCCTCGGCCTGTCCCCGCCAGCGTCGCGCGCACGCGGGGGAATGCTCACCTCGGGCCACACTGCCCTCCCGTCGCTGTTTACACAAGATTAATGAGAGCGCACCACAGCGTAAGCGTGCCTGTGCATTGCATTCCCTTTAATCGCGAGTTATCCACGGAACATCGGTGACTTTCCGGTCTATTCCACTGATCCCGCCCCCGTCTGACCGGAGGCCGATTGCCTGACCTGCCACGAAACCTCACTCTGCAGAGAGAAAGCATCGTCGTCCGCCAGGAGCAAGCCGGATGAGGACAGACCACGGCGACGCCGCCGATCACCTGCGACGGTTGGCCGCCCAACTGGAGGCGCACTCCTTCCAGGTACGCCTGAAAGCGCCCGCGGGGCTGTTCCCGCGTCTACACGTGATCAACCCGATGGTCCCGGCCATGACAGAGGACGTCCTCGCCGCCCACGAGGCGGACGGCGAATGGTGGTTCTGGCTGTCGTGGGCCGGCCGTATCGGACATGCCGAAGATGTCGCCACAGCTGCGGAACGTGTGGCTAGTGTGCTTCATGTGATACGCAGATAGGTGATTCTTGGGCTTCACATGGGTAACACCCGATGATCAAGCCCTTGAAAGGAGCAGGACCGTGAAAAGGATTCAGGTCATTCAACGTCCGCGTCCACCGCGTGAGCCTGCGCCGCTCGACCTGCGGAGCCCGTCCGGCAGGCACCTGCCTTTCTGACGGCTCCGGCAGCCGGGAAAAGGCCGTCCGCGGAACGCCGGCCGGCTCCTGCCCCGCGTGCGCGGACCCCGCAAGTCCACGCGGTAAGAGCTCGTCAAGCGTTCTGCAGGTGCCCCGGGCGACCTTTTACCCATGACCGATGCCCCGTTCCCCGTCAGTGTCAGCGTGGTGGTCCCCGCACTGAACGAAGCCGCCAACCTTCCCCACGTCTTCGCGACCCTGCCCGCCTGGATCGACGAGGTCATCCTCGTCGACGGCAACTCCGTCGACGACACGGTCGCCGTCGCCGGCGCCCTCCGTCCCGGTCTGCGCGTCGTCACCCAGACCCGCAGAGGCAAGGGCAACGCCCTCACCGAGGGATTCGCCGCGGCCACCGGCGACATCATCGTCATGATCGACGCCGACGGGTCCACCGACGGCCGGGAGATCATCGCCTTCGTGACCGCACTGATCGAGGGCGCCGACTTCGCCAAGGGCTCCCGCTACGCCCCCGGAGGCGGATCCGACGACCTCAGCCCGATCCGCTCGCTCGGCAACAAGGCGCTCACCCTGGTGACCAACCGGCTGTACGGCACGCGCTACACCGACCTCTGCTACGGCTACAACGCCTTCTGGGCCCGTCACCTCGACGCCATGGCCCTCGACTGCGACGGCTTCGAGATCGAGACCCTGATGAACGTCCGCGCCGCCCAGGCCGGACTCGTGATCCGCGAGGTCCCCAGTCACGAGCGCAGCCGCATCCACGGCGCCAGCAACCTGCACGCCGTGCGGGACGGCCTGCGGGTGCTCCGGACCATCCTGCGCGAGCGCACCCGCCGCACGGACCGGCCCGTCGCGGTTCTCCAGGAACCCGCAACGGCCTGATCGGGGCGGACCCGCCCCGTCCCCGGCCCGCCGAGTTCACGTCCAGGGAGATGGTGTGCGGGTGATCTAGGCCTGGCGTTGGCACGGGTGAGATCCATGTGACAAGAGACGGCCACTCCGTAATCCTTCGATTCGCTCATATCAACACGAAGGGGACGAAGTGGCCGTCAATGACATTGTGCCCGCTGCCGGGGAGTACTTGGAAGACACCCTGGCCGCGGCGAGTCCGGACCTGCTGCGCACGATGATCCGGGAGTTCGCGCAGCGGATGATGGATGCCGAGGTCGAGCAGCTGTGCGGCGCCGGCTACGGCGAGATCAGCAGCGAGCGGGTCAACACCCGCAACGGCTACCGTACGCGGCCGTGGGACACCCGGGCCGGGAGCATCGAACTGGCCGTGCCCCGGCTACGACAGGGCTCCTACTTCCCGGACTTCCTGCTGGACAAGCGACGCCGGGCCGAGCGGGCGCTCACCTCGGTGGTGGCGACTTCCTACCTGCTCGGGGTGTCGACGCGGCGGGTGGAGAAGCTGGCCGAGGCGATGGGCATCACCTCGTTGTCGAAGTCGCAGGTCTCGGCGATGGCCGCCGAACTCGACGGCATGGTGGAGCAGTTCCGGTCCCGGCCGCTGGACGCCGGCCCGTACACCTTCGTCTGGATCGATGCCCTCACGCAGAAGGTCCGCGAAGGCGGCCGGACGGTGACCGTGCACGCCCTGGTCGCCACCGGTGTCAACGCCGACGGCCTGCGCGAGATCCTCGGCCTGGACGTCGTCTCCAGCGAGGACGGCGCGGGTTGGCTGGCGTTCCTGCGCGGCCTGGTCGCCCGCGGCCTGTCCGGCGTGCTGATGGTGACCTCCGACTGCCACGCCGGGCTGCGCGACGCGATCGCCTCCACTTTGCCGGGCGCATCCTGGCAGAGGTGTCGAACCCACTACGCGCGAAACTTGATCACGCGCGTTCCGAAGTCGGCCCAGCCATGGGTGGCCACCATGCTGCGCACCATCTTCGAGCAGCCTGACGCCGAGTCGGTCTATGCCCAGCATCGTCATGTCGTGCAGGTACTGGAGGCCAAGTACCCGAAGGCGGCCGAGCATCTGGACGAGGCCCGCGAGGACATCTTGGCCTTCGCCGCCTTCCCCAAAGCCGTCTGGCGTCAGACGTGGAGCAACAACCCTCAGGAGCGCCTGAACAAGGAGATCAGGAGGCGGACCGACGTCGTCGGTATCTTCCCCAACCGCGACTCGATCGTCCGGCTCGTCGGCGCGGTACTGGCCGAGCAGAACGACGAGTGGACCGAACAGCGCCGCTATATGGGGCTGGAGGTCCTCGCCGAGTGTCGCAAGAACACCGATTCACCCGATTCTAAAAATAAGACAAACGATGCTAAAGTGACTATTGAGGCGATTGCTTCCTAATAGTCACCGATTACGGGTGGCCTTCTCAAACACCACCTCCCTGGACGCGGCCCCCGCCGAACAGTTCGATCGCGTCTCTGGCCACCGCCGACAGGAACTGCGCACCGGTCACCGGAGTGGCCCAGCCCTTTCCGCACGACGGTGAGATCACCGGAACGGGCGGCGGCTCCGCGGCGAATCCGTTCAGGACGGTGAGCGCCGACCCCCCGCCGAGCGCAGCGGGCTCCGATTCGAGAACCCCTCGCGCCTCCGCGGAAAGCTCCGCAGCAGAGGCACGCTCGGCCAGGTAGCGGACCGCGGCGCGCAGGCCGCCTGGCCTACGACCGCTTTCTCGCCGAGAGGCCGGTCAGCGTGTCGCAGTGGGGCGTGGTGACCGGCCGGGAGGCGATGTCGTCCAGGTCGATGGACACCACCAGCGGCTCCGCCCCGGGCAGCCATCCTCACCCCAGCCGGCCGAGAACACGTGGAACTCGCCAGTCCGCTGGTCACCTGACACAGGTCCCCCCGACTCCCAGGAATTGACGTACGGGACGGGGCGGCTGGGTCAGATCCGGTCCTGATCCGATGCCGGGTCACCGAGCCATCGGTCGAACCACTCGCGAGTACGCCGGAGTAGATCGAGCTGGTGATTGCGCTCCCTGATCGAGTGTCCCTCTCGCGGGTAGACGACGAACTCGTGCTCGACGCCGAAATGACACAGCGCGCGATGGAAGAACGTCGCCTGGCCGAGCGGCACATTCGTGTCGTTCTCACCGTGCAGGATCAGAACCGGGGTGCGGACCTTCGAGGCGAACGAGATCGGGCTGAGCTGGTCGTGGCGGTGCGGGCCGGGCCCCTCCCAGCCGCGACTGCCGCTGAGCCCTGCCTCCAGGGCTCCCAGTTCGCCGGTCGCGGCCTGCATTCCCCAGTCGCTGATCCCGGCGCCCATCAGTGCGGCCTTGAACCGGTCGGTCTGCCCGATCGCCCACGCGGCCATGAATCCACCGTGGCTCCATCCGCCGATTCCGAGCCGATCCGGATCCGCGACCCCGTCGGCGATCAGCAGGTCGATCCCGCTGACGATGTCGGTCCATTCGTCAAGGCCGACCTTGCCCGCGACCGCCGCCGCGAACTCATAGCCATGTCCCTGGCCACCCCGCGGGTTGGGCAGGAAGACCGCATATCCCGCGGTCGCGAGCCACTGCCCCGGAGGGAACGAGCCGGCGTTGAACTCGTCGGCGTGCCGGTCATAGGGGCCGCCGTGCACCAGGGTGATGAGCGGGAACGGGCCGTCCTGTCGGCGCTTGCCTGCCGGCAGGATCAAGAGCCCGTCGAGGTCGAGCCCGTCGCCGGCCTTGTAGGAGAGACGTTCCTGGGTTCCCCACCTGATCCGGCGCAGATTCGGCCTGATGTCGCTGAGCCGGACCAGCCGACCACCGGGAGGTCCGGCATGAACGTCCTTCGGCTCGTAGGCCGTGCTCGCCAGCGCGGCGACCACCTCACCCGAGCGGCTCACCGTCAGCGAATCGACACGGCCGTCCCGCGTGGACACATGCCGGAAGCGCTGCAGGCCGGGGTCGAGCCGGTAGATCGCGGTGTCGAGTCCGTCGGCGAACAGCGCCAGGGGCGCACCGTCGGCGACCTGCACCAGGTGGGTCGGGCAGACGGTCATACCTGCGGTCAGGTTGCGATGCTCTCCTGCAGCACCGGCTGCGGGCACGGTGACATCGAAAACGGCGAAGCCGTCGACCGAAGCAGGAGGGGGCATCGCCAGGTAGGCCACACGCCAGGCGTCGTGGACGCTCCACCAGGCCGGAGAGCACGCCTCCAACTCGATCCGGCCGAGATCGTGGACCGCGCCGGTCCCGGGATCGACCACATGCAACTCGGCGGTGAACGTGCCGGGATCGATCTCCGGGCAGGCCCAGCTGATGACCGCCAAAGGTCCGCCATCCGGCCGCTGGACCACTTCGACGACGTGCCTGTCGCCGAGTCCGTCCACCACGCGCAGCTCGTGCGTGCCGAGATCGAACAGGCGCAACCGGCTGCAGGGCACCCGCTCTCCCCACACCATCGCGTCGTCGCGCTCGGTCTGCCGGCGCTCGTCCTCCTGGCTCGGCTCATCCGCGGCGATCAGGGCGACCACCTCGCCATCGGCGAGCGGCCAATGGTCCACGATCCCGCCTCGCCAGGTGGTCAGGGCCTCGGACTCACTGCTGTCGAGTCGTATCCGGTGCAGTTGGCGGTCCGACCGGAAGAAGATCGACGCCGAGTCCGGCGCCCACCGCGGGACGCCCTCGCATGCCGTACCGGAGGTCAACTCCCTGGGAGGTGAGCTTCCATCAGCGGCGGCGACCCACAATGCGCTGACCGGGCGCCGGCTCCGGCCGATCGAGGCCACCACGTAGGCAACCCAGACGCCGTCCGGGGAGATCACCGGAGATCGCGGCACAGCGCTGTCCACGATCAGCTCAGCGGTCAACTCCGGTGCGTTCTCACTCATGCAGTGTGCCCTTCCATTCCGTCATCAGGGGTACCCGCGCATCCTGCCGTAGCGGGATACAGGATGTCGTGGCCACTTCAACTGGCACTGGCCACTGCTTTGGCCACATCGGCCGGCAATTGGCCAGGTCCCGTGTCACCTGACACGCGGATGAAGAATTGCGAAGGTAACCGCTGCGCATGATCTGAACTGGAGCTACCCTAGGTCTAGACAGACTAGACAGGAGGTAGTCCATGAGTGGATGGCAGGTCCAGGAGGCGAAACAACGCTTCAGTGAGGTTGTGCGGCGTGCGGTAAGCGAAGGCCCTCAGGTGGTCACCCGGCACGGAGAAGAGGTCGCCGTCGTCATCGACATCGCCGAATACCGCCGCCTCAAAGGCGATGCCCCCGACTTCAGGCAGTTCCTTCTTGCCGATCCCGACTGGGACGACGACATAGAGTTCCCGCGGAACCAGGACCTTCCCCGAGAGGTCGATCTCGACTGATGGGCATCGGCTACCTGCTCGACACGAATGTCGTCTCCGAAACCCGCAAGCGGAACGGAAGCCCTCAGGTCAAGGAATGGATCGGCGCAGTTCACGGGCCCACTCTTTATCTCAGTAGCTTGACGGTCGGCGAGATTCGCTGCGGAATCGAACTACGCAGGCGCCGGGACCCCGTACAGGCAACCGCTCTGGAGCGCTGGCTCCATGGCCTTCACCGGCAGTTCGGCGACCGCATCGCTCCCGTCACCCCGGAGATCGCCGAGGAGTGGGGAAGGCTCAACGCCGTACGCCCGCTCCCGGTAATGGACGGCCTGATCGCGGCGACGGCCAGGGTGAACGGCTGGACCCTGGTCAGCCGGAACGCCAAAGACTTCGCCGGCACGGGAGTGTCCATCGTCAACCCGTTCGAGCCGTCCGACTGACGGCCAGGATCAGGCGAACTTGGACTTCGGGCGCTCCTGCAGGACGCCGTCCACGTAGACGTCCACCTTCTCGTCGTAGAAGGAGACCAGCCCGGCGATGCGGCGGCTCTCCTCCAGCGGGGTCCGGTAGGACCAGGCCAGATCCGCGTGCCCGTTCACCGACCAGTATTCGGCCGTCCCCTTGTAGGGGTACAACATTCATTGAGTCATTGTCAGCAACCGGCGTTCACGCTGGGTGACAGCTGCTTGTGAGCTTGCTCCCGGTGGAAGAGGACGAGCGCCGCGGCGACGATACCGCCGATCTTCCAAGGGCACTTGCTGACGTTCCGCAGTGCCTTGAACCGCATCTTGAGCTGGGCGTTCGCTCGTTCGGCGAGGGCTCGGAGCGCACCGTGGACCTTGTTGTACTGGATCTGATCGTCGGTGAGTGTGCCACCCCGAGACCTCTTGTACGGCAGGCGAAACCCCATACCCGCATCGACGTAGCCGAGGTCGGCCAACGTGATCAGCCCGTCCTCGGCGGCCTTGGCCAGCAGGTCGAGGAGGCCGTGCAGGCGGGCACAGGTGAGATCGTGTTCACGGCCGGGCCGTACCTCAGAAGTCCACAGCGGGTCGCCGCCGGGGCTGGACAGGACCTGAATGTTGCCGCCGTGCTGCTTGTGTTTTCCACTCCACCACAGGTCGGCGCCGTTCGGGCCCAGGGCGCGGCAGCGGTCGGTTTCGATCAGCGTGCCATCCAGATGCAGGTGGGTGTAGCCGGCGGCCTTCGCCGCCGTGAGCGCCTCCTGTAGCGTCGGCGCCTGGGCCTTCAATACGGTGACCCCTTCTTCGACGTACCGATCACAGGTCGCGTGCGAGATGGCGTTATCGGCGGCCAGCCGGGCGATCCGAGCGCCGTCCACCAGCCAGCGGATGATCAGAACGGCCTGCTTGAACTCGCCCAGCGCCCGAGTGCCCGCGCGGGTGCGGCGCCGTACCCGCTCGGCGCGCAACAGCCCGGCCAGAAACAGCACAACCTCGCGCGGCATGTCCAACTCGGCTGTGTAGGTGATACTGGAGGTCACGTGAAGCCCTTGTGTGCGGTGCGGTGGATCCTTCGACAAGACCCACCCCTACCAGGGGCTTCACGCTTTTCTCTACTTGATCACTCCCACGCCCGCCGTGATCGGCTACACACGGTCATCGACCGTTGCTGACAACGTCTCATTGAGGCTGTCATTTTCAAACGGTGCTTATGCTGAGGAGAAGATCAGCATCGGGCTCAGCCGAACAGGTCGACCAGCACCGCCCATGCTCTGCCTTGATCAGTCACGTGTGAGGCGTGAGCGCGTCTTGTTGGTGTGAAGCCGATCTTCGGCCGTCTTGTCGATCATGTTTTCAAGCTGCTGGGCAGCGGTCCGACCCGGCTGTCGCGTCGGGTCGGCGTCGGTTCCATGGGCCGACGTGGGGGGTTTCCTCCGAAGTCTGCGGTCAAGGGACATGAGTGGTGGCGTCAGCCGGGCGGGGCCAGGGCGAGCGCGAAGGTGAAGCAGGCGAGCAGGTCGTCGGCCCAGGGCCAGGTCTGGGGGATCTTGAGCTTGCGTTTGCGCCGGCCGCGCACCAGCCGGACAGCGGTGTGCAGAAGCCGGTAGCGCAGTGTTTTGGGTTCAGCGTGGGCCATGGTCCCGGTCAGGCACAGCAGTCGTAGCCGGCACAACAGGTCAGTGGCGATCGCGGCGGCGACACACCATGCGGCGTTGACCTGCATGGATGTGCTGGGCAGGCGACCGAGCCCGGTGGATTTTCCATTCCGGATGCGGTCCTCGACCCGGGCGTGGACGCGGTGGCGGGCTTCGAGGAAGTCAAGCTGACGACCGGGCGTGTTGATGACGAACAGGCCGTAGCGCCATCCGTCGGCCTCCTCCAGCAGCGACAACTGAGCGCCGCTGCCGGGACGTTCACGGCGGCAGATCACTCGCATGTCGGCGGGCCAGCCGGCCAGTCGGTCGCCGCCGACGCTGCGGCGGAGCAGTCCGGTGAGTTCGACGACACCGGCGGCGTCGAGGTCGCGCGCCTTGCCATCGGCATCGATAACGTGCTGCCAGGCGTCTTCGGGCTGCAGGCGGATCGCGTTCTGTTCGCGTTCGCCCAACTCCCCGCCGATGGAGTACTCCAGGCGGTGGCCGCGGCGGCGGGCCAGGTCGTGCAGGTGATCGATGAAGTCGTGGGTGGCGCCCGCCCCGTCGGTGGTGATCAGCAGGTTGCGCCGGTACGGCCAGGGGACAGCGGCGATCGAGGCGTCGACCACGGTGATGTGATCGCGTGCCGTGTTCGATCCTGCTGTGCCGGGCCGGAGCTTGACCACCAAGGCCTCGCCGGTGTTGTCGCAGAACGACGCGAGGGGGTGGCAATCCCCTCGAAGTTGGCCGCGGCGCCCTCCTTGTCAGAGTGACTGGCGATCATGGTTGCGTCCAGTCGGATCCGGAGGCAATGAGGTTGAAGGGGTGGCGATTGCGGCTGGACCGGTACGGTTTTGCCCATGCAGATCATCTATCGTCCACGTTGGTCGCTCGCCTTTTTCTCTGGTGGAGTCGGTGCCGTCGTGCTCGCTGTCGTCTATTGCCTCCTGGCCATCGCCCTTGGCTTGCCCGCGAATTTAATGGCAACGGTTACCGTGACCGTGAGCGTGGTGTATCTGCTTTTCATCGTGATGAAGGTGCGGCGCCGAAGTCTGACGGTCACCGAGGAGGGAATGATCGCTCAGAGAGATACCTTCAGGGTTGCGGTGAGCTGGGCGGACTTCGTTGATGTGCAGCCCAGACGCATTGGTGGCCTGTATCCGGTCGACGTGATGACTTTTAGCGTCGGTGCCGTGGAGCCGGTGGATGTGAGAGGCCGTCGACGGAAGGCAGTTCCCCCGAAGGTGCACACGATCGGTGCCGATCGACGGATTCAGGTAGGCGTCTACGCCCCTGATTGGCGGACGGGGCCGATCGGCGAGCTGGTCGCGCGTCACTCCTCGCCGGGCCAGGATGTCTCGCCCTGATGCGGCGGTGCGCCGCTGGGGTGGGTGAGTGCATTGAGCTAGTTCCATCCTGTCCTCGCAGGTCGGAGGGGGTGGCCTGGCGGTGTTGAGTGTGCTCTCTCCTGGTAGACGGCTGGGATCATGGGTCTCGATCGTCCGCCGGGGGCAAATGTGGATCTTCCGGCTTTCGTCTGCGCTGCCCGGCCTGGGGTCGTTATCGTCCGTGTCCTGGTGATCTCGCCAGGTAATCGTTGTCTTGTCGGCCGGGGGAAGCCATGTCGTCACCGCTGCTGGAGCGCATCACCATGCGCCTGGTCGCGCTGGGCACGCACGCCGATCGGTTGCGCGAGCAACTGGCCGAGACCGAAGACGAGATGGACCGGCTGCGTGTGGCCGAGCAGGTGGTCAAGGAACTCCTCGCCGACGATCCCGCCGAGCAGCTCAACGCACCCGGCGAGCCCGGCGGTGAGCCGACGCCGTTCTACCAGGTGATGCTCACCCCAGCCCAGGCAGCAGAGCAGGCCTCCCAGGGGATAGAGCTGCGCCCCATACCCGTACCCGTACCCGCGTCCGTGCCCGTGCCCGGCGGTTTGCTGATCCCGCACCGTCACCACGCTGCCGGCACTGATGAGCTGCCCGCCGACTACCAGGCGCTACTGGCCGCGGTACGCGCCGCCGACGGCCCCCTCATCTGCAAGGCGATCTGCGCCCAGCTCAGCCTTTCCACCGAATCGGGGCAGGTCGAAGGCGTGCGGGCCAAGCTGAACCGGCTGGCCGAGCGGGGCTGGCTGCGCAAGACCCCCAGCGGCGCGTTCGCCCCCTGACCTCGGGCGGCCCACTGCGCCCACTGCCGCTTCCCGCAGCCCCTGGCCAGGCCCTGCCCGGGTGAAACATCCCGAGCGTGTCCCCGGCGGGGGCCTGGCGGCGTGTGACCACAACCAAAACCACGACATCGACAACGTCGAAGGCTTCGACGTCCGCCGAAGACACGCCCTCGCCTGTCTACTCCTGCATGCTGCCGCTGTCCACCCAAACCCTCACCTTCCTGGCCGACCTGCTGCGCGCTCATCTCAAGACCATCGGCTCGCGCTGGCGGAAACTGCCCGCCGGGAAGATCGCCACCATCGTGCTGGCCGTCTTACGCCATGACCAGCGCCTGGCCGACATGGCCGGCGCCAACAACGTCTCGGCCTCCACCGTGCGACGCTGGATGCTGGAGACCGTCGAACTGCTCGCCGCCCGCGCACCCCGCCTGGACCGCGCCCTGAAGAAGATCGCCAAAGCCGGTGGTGAGGTCGTCCTGCTGGATGGCACCCTGATCCGCACCCGCCGCCGCACCGGAGCCGACAACCGCAGGAACTACTCGGGCAAGCACAAGGCCCACGGGCTGCTCGTGGTGGCGCTCACCGACACCCGCGGCAACCTGCTGTGGGTCTCCGCCGTCCGGCCTGGTCGCGCATCGGAGATCACCACCGCCCGGCACAACCGCCTCACCGCCCGCCTGCGCGAGGCCGGGCTGGGCGCTATCGCCGACCTCGGCTTCGTCGGCCTGGACGACGATGACGACAATCCGGTCATCATCACCGGCCGCAAAGCCACCCGCGGCAGGCCCCTCACCCCCGCGCAAAAGCAGGTCAACCGGCTCATCAGCGCCGAACGCGCCCCCGTCGAGCACGGCTTCGCCACGTTGAAGGCCTGGCGCATCCTCACCAAGCTCCGCCTGGACGCCATCCACGTCACCAAGCTGCTCCGCGCGCTGATGGTCCTGGCCATCACCGAACACACCCGCTGACCGATGATCACCCACCATGATCAGTACCCACCACCAGCCAGAGCATGCCCTCAACGGATCACACCAGGCCCCTGACCAGCAACTTCAAGTTGGAACGATCTCATTGGGTACGGCGGGCGCGCGGTGCGGCGCGCCGCCGCTTGATACCTCACAAGAACAATTCGGCAAACTGTCCTTGGGAGAGTGATCCACTCCAGATGGCAGAGGAGCCGCATTGATGAGCCTTACCTGGTCAAACATGATCGGCGCGACCGCCGCGTCTTTGTACGCGGCGCAGGGCGGCTACATGGTCATGACTGGTCGGTTCCCTCGCCTGCATGCCATCGAGTTCCGGCCCGGCCGCGACGAGCCTCGCCGTTGCGGCTGGGGGATGTTGCTGGTTGCGGCCTTCCTCTTCATCGCGCTGGCATGGGTCGTTGTGGACTCGTGGCCCTCTGGGTTGTCCCTGGCGCTGATCGTGTCCTCGTTCGGCTGTCTGGTGGCGGGGATCTGGCTGATGGTGCCGAGGAAGCGGCCCCGCAAAAGCTCCTCACCAGGTTGAGAATCCCGGTCTTCCCGATAAGGCATCCGAACTTTCGGCAACCGCCCGTCGCCTGCGTTCCGCGTAATTCGGAGCGGCTAGAGCTCGAAACCGGTGCTTGACCTGGGGAAACGCGTGGAGACACACCGGATGGGCGTTTCTCTAGTCCGCGCACAGGTCCGAGCTTAGGAAGGATCAGGAGAGAGCAGCGAGCTCGATGATCTGCTGGGGCGCAGCGATACCGAGTTTGGTCAGCAGGTCGCGGTGGACCTTGGTGGGCTCGGTGCGCTGACGGAAGCGGCCCGCGGGGCCATGGAAGGTACCGATCTGCAGACGGTTGAGGTGACGGCGAATGCTCACCCAGGTGTCGCCGACGGTGTTTTCGATGATGCGGACCAGCAGCAGGGCCAGCCAGCACAAGATGACATGGGCGCGGATACGTTCCTCGCGGCGGTGGTAGACGGGCCGCAGATCGATGATCGACTTCATGTCGCGCCAGCCGCGCTCGACCTGCAAAAGCTGCTTGTAGCCGACGGCGATGTCGGCGGCCGGTAGATGCGGGTCCGAGCAGCGCAGCAGGTATTTGCCGTCCAGGTTGGCCTCAGCGTTGATCGCGCGGGCGTTGATCCGTAAGCGCCCGCCGGGGGTGGTGCGCAGATAGCGGTTCAGCGCGGGCCTGGCGCTGATCTTCCCGCGTAGCTCGGCCCGTTTGATCACGCTCAGCGTGTCGGAGCCGTCGATCAGCTCGCGCAGTTGGGTGATGAGTTGCTCGCGGACGTGGGCGTCGCGGGCGGCCGCCTCGGGGTTGTGGCAGATCACGAACCGTTCGTGCTCGCTGACCTTGACCTCTTTGATGCGCATGTTCGCGGTGATGTCGGCGTAGCGGCCCTGCCGCGACAGCGCGGTGGTGATCTCGGGGCTGTCGGAGCGCAGCTTCTCGCCGATGATGTAGTGATGATCGCCCCTGCGCGGGTAGCGGCGGTTGGCCGCGGAGGCGAACCCGCGGTCGGCCACCCACACGATCTTGGACAGGGTCCAGTCCCGCATGTCGTCCTTGACCTGCCGGATCAACGCTGAATCGGAGGTGTTGCCCGGCCAGGACCATACCCGGACCGGGATGCCGGAGCGGGTGACGGCCATGCCGATGACGATCTGCGGCAGGTCGTCGCGGGAGTCCTTGGACTTGCCGTAGGTGCGAAATCCGGCCCTGTCCTGCTCGCCGTCGCCGTCGCCGTCGCCGTCGGATGCGGATGCGGATGCGGATGCGGATGCGGATGCGGGTGGGGAGACCGGCAGTCCGTGCTCGTCGCGAGCGATCGGCTCGTCGGCCTCGTCGAGTTCGAAGTAGGTGCTGGTGGTGTCGAAGAACAGCAGGTCCACCTCCAGATTGAGCTGGTTGGCGACCTGGTTGTAGATCTCGGCCTCCAGTCGTTCGCGGACGTCGTGTAGCCAGTCCATGGCCCGGTAGCAGGCGTCGTCGCTGGTGGCGGCCAGGCCGTCGATGTGGGCATCGTTGCTGATCCAGTCGGCGGCAGCCAGTTTGGACGACGGAGCCAGGGCGCGGTTGGCGACCAGAGCGAACAGCACCCGCTCGGCCGAGACGTCACGGGGCCGGCCGCGGCGGCCCTGCAGGAGCTGGATGAGGATCTGGTCGATGCCCAGCCGGCGCCATATCTGGTCCAGTGCGTAGGTGCCGCCGTAAGGGCGTGATTCTAGGAACGCCAGGCCGGGGGCCGTGGTGGCGGCCAGTGCTTCGGCCGGGTCCAGCAGCTTGGATAGAGAGGCGACCAGCCGGGTGATCGCGGTGCGGTCGAGTTGGTCTTCCCGGCCGAAGCTGTGCAAGATTTTGGGCACGGAGCGACCTGCGACCGGGTCCCACTCGTTGTGGGCCAGGTGCAGGTAGCGGACTGCCGTGCCGTTCTTGGTCTTCCGGCTGGTGGTCTTCACATACATCGTCTCTAGACGATACCCACCCAAACCCGGAGCTAACGGGGCAATCTGCCCAGGCGTTTCTCTAGGCGATTTCAGGCCGCAGCTCTAGTCACACCATTCTGACCTGCAAGTTTACCCGGTCGGAGTCTCTAGTGACCGCTAATTACGCGGAACTCGGGTGCTTGCGCAGGTCGTAATTGCGGAATACCCGCTGGTTGTGGGCGAGCGTCGAGACCCAGGTGGCCGCGTCGTTGACCGCGCGTAGAGTCGCCTCCAGCGCCGCCGCCTGCTCAGGCGTCGGCAGGAGCTTGACCCGCACCACCAGCTTCATATCGAACACTCTAGCATTAGGTCCATGTCACCGAGATGGGGACCGAATCCCGACATCCGCCGAGGCCGCGCCGTGGTCCACAACCTGCACGCCCACTTGGTCTTCACCCCAAAGTATCGGCGAGGTGTGTTCACCGACGAGATTCTGCGTCGCTGCGAAGACATCATGATCGAAGTGTGCGACAGTTTCGGGGCGGAGCTGGTCGAGTTCAACGGCGAGGAAGACCACGTGCACCTGCTCGTGCACCACCCACCCAAAGTCGCCCTCTCGACGCTGGTAAACAGCCTCAAGGGCGTGTCTGCCCGGCTACTCCGCAAGGAGTATCCGGCACATATCCGTAAGTATCTGTGGGGCGGGCATTTCTGGTCGCCGTCGTACTTCGCCGCCTCCTGCGGCGGCGCACCCCTATCGATCATCAAGGAGTACATCGAAAACCAGAAACGTCCGGGCTGAGCCGCTCGACGGCCTACCGGTCACCACACCGCTCGGGCCTTGGCGGCCCTCCCGCGCTGTCGTTTCCTCCCGGGCACGAACGCCCGGGGTTCCACGCCAGATCACGCTGAACTAAGAACCGTTACCGGGAGACGACGATGGCTGGCGACCGTCGGACCGTCGATCACGGGCGGGCTGCAGGCCGTCGCGAGGTTGCCGTCACCGCTCACCCTGTGGCTTGCGCCAGGTCATGATCTCGGTCGCCGGAAGACACTCGGCGAAACGGTTGTCGGGTGACGCCTCCTGCAAGAGCGCCCGCAGGTCCCGCTCGAAGTCCGCCAGCCTGTCTTCGAAGAGGTGCGGCGCAGAGTGAGATAGGGAGAACACCCACGCCACGATGTCGTCCGCGCTGCGCTCGACCACCTGCCCGGCCGGAATGACGTGCCGTTCGAAGGCCTCGAACCCGGCTTTCGCAAGGACCAGGTCCTCGCGGTTCTGCGTGCCGTTGGGAAGTGTTCCCTGGCCCGCACGGCGAACAGGGCCTAGATACCGCCGCGCCAGTTCACGGATCTCGGCGTTGGGCGGGGCAGGATGCGAAGGCGATGGTGGCTGCGGCTGCGGTACCGATTCCCCGGACTGGTCCTTAAGGTCGCTCATGTGGACGAACGCGCCACCTGGCTCCAGCATCTCGAAGACGGTCGCGGCGACTCGGTCCCGGTCCGTCCAGTGGAAGGAATTGGCGAACACGACGACGCGGAACTCACCCAGGCCGGCCGGCAGGTCCTCGGCTCGGGCAGTCACCCAACGCGCGTTGGTTACCCCGCGACGCTTGGCCTGTCGCTCGGCCTCGGCCAGCATGTCTTCATCTGGATCGATGCCGACCGCCTCGGTGAAGCACCGCGCCATGGCGAGCAGCACGGTGCCCGGCCCACAGCCGACGTCAAGGAGTCGGCCCCGGCCGTCCAGGCCGACGGCCGTGGCCAGTGTTTCGGCAAAGCCCGGAGCATACGGCAGCCGGCCGCGCTCATAGAAGGCTGCACTTCCCTGGAATAGTGTGCTGTCCCACTGCCATCCATCAGGCATATCAATTCCCCTCCATGAGTTGACGAAGTCGCCAGCAGATCCGAGCCTGTCGGCGACGTCGCGGTCATCGTGACCCTATCGACCCAGGTGAAGACGCAGATCCCGCAGGTTCTGTACGGACTCAGCGATGAAGACCAGCGGCTTGGCCGCCCTGCCGTGGCGCCGTGACTTCACTGGCTCGTGTGGCGATCTGTCCGAAGATTGGCATGCCGAGGTCCACATTGGTCGGCCGTCGTGCCGCTTCCAGTTGGGCGAGCTTCTCCTGTGCTCCGGCGAGGCTGACCTTGAGTCCTTCGACTCCGATTAGTTGTCGGCGGTTGGGATCAAGGGATCGAGCGATGGTCGGCGCCGTCGTTCACCCCAGCCTTCGGTCAGGAGTCGATGCGACCCGGCGGGTTCTGCTCGGCCGCGATATCGCGGCGGCGAAAATCCTGCACGGGAGGCTGCTCGGCAAGGTCGAAGGACGTCTTCCTCAGGGCCACGGCCTGTGACCGCTCTTCGGGGTCCGCCATCGCCTGCAGCCTTTCCAGGTCGGCGGTGGCTTCGGGCGCGAGCCGCACACGGCGTCGGCCGCGAGCCGCCCGCACACCGCCGATGTCCGCGAGGGCGACCGTGGACGACCACCGGCAGATCGTCGTTCTTGACACTCGCCTCTCATTAGAAGATAGTGCCACTATCCAAATCTAGATAGCACAACTACCCAATTAGGAGGAGCGGTGGAAACGATCATCGTTCTGGTGATTGCGCTGCTGGGCTTCCGCACACTGGGAGCGCTCGGCGTCAGTCGGTTCACCTCATGGCCGATCAGCGCGGCACACGCGATGGCCGTCATGGTGGTCATGGCCGCCAGTGCGCACTTTGTTCCGGCAAGCGTCACGGTCATGCCCAACCACGCCGACTTGGTGCGCATGGTGCCACCCGTCGTGCCCTTCGCCGACGCCGTAATCTACGCGACCGGCGTGCTGGAACTCCTCGGTGCGGCGGGACTGATCATCGCCAGGTCCCGCCGGGCCGCCGGGATCAGCCTCGCGGTGCTCTTCGTGCTGCTGCTTCCGGCCAACGTCTACGCCGCCGTCGCCGATGTGCCGTTCAACGGCGGCGAGGCGTCCCCGCTCTGGTTCAGGATTCCCGAGCAGGCCCTGTACATCGCCGTCGCGCTCTGGGGGACCCGGTCGGCGCCGCACGGATGGCCGGCTTTCTCAAGGTCACGTCGTGCGTGGCCGGAGTCGGCGGAGACTCCGAACCGGCTCGAGCCCGAAAGGGACCTCTCCTCTCGTTGACACGAGATCACCGGCCGGCGGCGGGACGGGACCACGGCCGGATGGGCATGGCGGTCCGTCCGAGGCGGACCCGCCCAGGGCTAAGCCTTCGGTCGCGAAAAGAGAAGCGACGGCCGTACCCGCCGGTGCGCCCTGCCCTCAGGACAGCGCCGACAGCCGCTCGTACTGCTCGTCGGACAACTTCACGGACAGCGCGCCCAGGTTCTCCTCCAGGTGGGCGAGCGAGGTGGTGCCCGGGATCGGGATGATCGTCGGCGAGCGTCGCAGCAACCAGGCGAGCATGGTCTGCGCCGGGGTCGCGCCCCCCTCACTCGCGACGCCGGCCAGCGGGCTGCCTGAGCCGGTGTGCCCGCCCATCGCGATCGGGAAGAAAGGCAGGAATGCGATGTCGTTCGCGGCCGCGTAGTCGACGACGTCCTCGTCTTCCCGGGCCACCAGGTTGTACATGTTCTGCACGGCCGCGATGGGCGTGATGTGGGCGGCCTCGGCGAGCTGCTCGACGCTTACCTTCGACAGCCCGATGTGGCGTACCTTGGCCCTCGTCCCGCAACTCCTTCAGCGCGCCGACCTGGTCGGCCAACGGCACCGTGGGGTCCACCGCGTGCAGCTGCAGCAGGTCGATCCGCTCCACCCGCAGCCGTTGCAGGCCCAGCTCCACGGCCCGCCGCAGCAGCGCCACCGCGGTCTCGCGCTCAGCCGGGGCCCGCCAGATGTGCGCCTGGTCGGCCGGGCGATGTGGGCCCGGCCGGCGGTCAGCCCGGGCTGAGGAAGTGGCCGTCGGTCCTGATGGCCTCGCCGGTGGTGTTGGTGTTGGCCTCCGAGCAGAGAAAAACGATCATGCGGGCGACGTCGTCGGGATGGGTGACCCGCCGGGTCGCGGCGGCCGCGCCGGCCTTGTCGATCAGCTCGGCCGGCATCTGCCTGTCCGCGGGGGTGAAGCCCGGCATGACCACGTTGGTGAGGATGCCCTCGGCGGCCAGCTCCCGGGACATGACCCGGGTCAGGCCGTGCAGCCCCGCCTTGGCGGCGACGTAGGAGACGTTGCCGGGGAAGCCGTCCTCGACCAGCCCCGTGGAGACGTTGACGATGCGCCCCCAGCCACGTCCGCGCATGTCGCCCAGGACGGCGCGGGCGAGCAGGTAGGGGCCGACGAGGTTGGCGGTCACCGACGAGGTGAACCGCTCGGGCGGCGCGGTCTCGAACAGCTCGCCGGGATCCGGCCATGAGGGCCAGTGCACCGCGTTGTTGACCAGGACGTCGACCGGCCCGAGCTCCCGGCGGGCGTGTCCGACGGACCTCTCCAGCGAGTCGGAGTCGCCGAGGTCGAGCTGCCAGCCGATCGCATGGCCTCCGCGCTGCTCCGCCAGGGCGACCGTCTCCTCGGCGGCCTCCCGGTTGGTGTGGTAACCGACGGCGACCAGCGCCTTCTCCTCCGCGAAGGCCAGGGCGGTGGCCCTGCCGATGGACGAGCTCGCGCCGGTCACCAGCACGACCTTGCCTGCCAGACCGAGTTCCATGCTCTCTCCTTGATCGTTATTCGGGTGGGGTTTACGTGAGGTTGTGACGGATGCGGTCCAGCAGTCCGAGGAGCTGCCGGACATCGTCTCCGGCGAGTCCGGCGGTGGCCAGGTCCTCCACGCCGGCCCACGCCGCGACGACGGCCTCGACGACGGCCTCGCCCTGTCCGGTCAGCCGCAGGCGGGTCACCCGGCGGTCCCGGGGGTCGGCGGTCCGTTCCACGAACCCGCTCCGCTCCATGCGGGTGATCGCCTTGGCGATGGTGGGCTGTTCCATGCCGATCCGCTGGACCAGCTCCGCCTGCGTGCTGTCGGGGTTGCGGTGGAGGTCGACGATCAGGAGCTCCTGGCCGAGATGCAGGCCGAGCTCCGCCATCCGGCGCTGCATCTCGGTGCGGTGCGCCCTGGTGACCTGGGCGAGCGCGTAGCCGACCGGCCCCGTACTCGCGGCGACCTCGCGTCCGTCGGTCACACCGGCACCGCCTGACGGCCGTCCGCGGTGCGGGCGAGAAGGCGGCGCCACAGCTGCGCGACCTCGTGACGCGGCTCCTCGCCCACGAGGTTTCCGGCGTCGTCGACATGCCTGTGCGCGGATCCGACCGTCACATCGAGGTCGGTGAGGACCTCCGCGCCGGCCCGTCGCAGGAGATCGGCGAGCTGGAGTTGCGCGAACGCCCCACCGAACCGGTTGGGTGACGCGCTCATGAGCATCACCGGTCTGCCCATCAGAGGCCGGGGCGGCGCGGGGACCGAGAGCCAGTCGACGATGTCCTTCAGACGACCGGGGATGTTCCGGTTGAGCTCGGGTGTCACCAGCAGCAGGATGTCGGCCCTTGACACCCGGTCACGCAGAGCGCCGACGGCTGCGGGAAACGGTCGCCCGGGAGCCGCCTCGACATGGGGAAGCCCGGTGTGGTCGTCCCACACCTCCACCCGGAACGGGTCGGGAGCCAGGTCCCGCGCGGCCAGCGTCAGGGCCCGGTTGAACGACTTCTCCCGCGTGCTCCCGCAGATGGCCAGCACATCGATGATTTCCATAGTCGGCTATTTTATAGCCGACTATATACATCCGCAAACGGGCCCGGCCGGCCCTGGGAAGGCGGCCGGGCCCGGAGGTCAGCGGAGCAGTGCCCTGCGCAGCGCGACTACCCGCTCCGCGGCGGCACGGCGACTGATCCCCGCGCCGGGCGCCATCACGTCGAAGCCGTGGAAGGCGCCGGGGTAGAGATGGAACTCGGTGGAGACGCCGGCCCACGCCAACCGCTGCGCGTAGTCGACGCACTCGTCCCTGAAGACCTCCAGCTCGCCGACGTCGATGTAGGCGGGCGGCAGGCCCGACAGGTCGGTCGCCCTGGCAGGGGCGGCGTACGGTGACACCCCGTCGGTACCGGCGGCGTCGCCCAGCAGGGCGGTCCATCCGAAGAGGTTCGCGGCCCGGTTCCAGACGATCGCGTCGGTGAACTCGTGGCTGGACGGCGTGGTGTTGCGATCGTCGAGCATCGGGCAGATCAGAAGCTGGAACGCCAGCGGCGGGCCGCCCCGGTCGCGGGCCAGCAGCGCGGTGGCCGCGGCCAGTCCACCCCCGGCGCTGGCCCCGGCCACGGCGAGGCGGTCCGGGTCGATGCCCAGGTCCGCCGCGTTCTTGGCGGTCCAGACCAGGCCGGCGTGGCAGTCCTCCACCGGCGCCGGATGCGGGTGTTCCGGCGCGAGGCGGTATTCCACCGAGACGACCACGCACCCCACCTTGACGGCCCACTTCGCCAGCATCGGATCCTCCGTCTCGACGGAGCCGATGATCATGCCTCCGCCGTGGATCCAGTAGAGCCCCGGGATCGCCTCCCGCCGCCCGGTGGGCCGGTAGATCCGCAGCCGGACGTCGGGCTCGCCATCGGGGCCGGGCACCACCCGGTCCTCGATCGTGAGCCGGCCGTCCGGCACGAACGGGGGCATCGCCGCCTGGGCGGCGGCCAGCTCGGCGCGGATGCCGGGCAGGTCCTCGGGCCGCAGGTCGCCGATGTCGATCGCCGGGAGTGGGGCCTCCGCGAGGGCGACGGCCAGCTCGGCATCAAGGTTCGGATGAAACGCCATGCCACTCACCTCGGGAAATCTCGGCAGAACTCAGCGAAAGGCGGCAGGGCCGGTCCGCACATCCGGCCCTGTCCTTGGAGCATGCCCGGACATCACCGCCCCGCAACCGCCGAACGGGGACAAGGCGACGACGTACGGCCCGCCCGCCGAGCGCTACCGGCCCGCCCCCGCCCCGGCCTCCGGCCGGGACCGGCCGCCCCCGCCCCGGCCTCCGGCCGGGACCGGCCGCCCGCTCCCCCTGCGGGACGCAGGGCTCCGGCGAGGACGACGGCGGCCAGGGTGATGGCCGTGATCATGCCGAACGTGGCGGGCAGCGAGGTCACATCGGCGATCCACCCGGTGGCGGCGGGGGCCACGAGCCCGGCCAGGTAGGTGATCGTCGCGACTCCCGCGATGCCCAGGCTGGGGGTCGCGGCGGCGTTCCCCCCGGCGGCGAAGCACAGCGGCACGATCACAGCCACGCCCAGTCCGAGCAGGGCGAACCCGGTGATCCCCAGCAGCGGGGTGCGGGCCATGACGATCACGACTCCGCCGAAGGCGGCGAGCAGACCGCCGGCGCGGACGGTCGCGACCGGTCCGAGCCTGCGGACGATCAGGTCTCCGGCCAGCCGGGTGACCGCCATGGCCAGGGCGAAGACCGCATAGCCGGCGGCGGCTGCACCGGGGCCGGCGCCGGTGACATCCTTGGCGTAGACGGCCGCCCAGTTCATGCTGGCCCCCTCGACGAAGGTGGCGCAGAATCCGACGGCCCCGATGGCGAGGATCGCCCTCGGGGGCGCGGCGAACCGCGGCGGCGCCTGCTCACCGGGCTCGGGCCAGGTGTCGAGCAGTCGGCGGCCCGCCACGGCGCCGACGGCCAGCAGCACCAGCGCCATCACCGAATGGTGGACGCGCGCGTCGATCCCGGCCTGCGCGGCGACCACCCCGGCCCCCGCACCGGCCAGGCTGCCCATGCTCCACATGCCGTGCAGTCCGGACATGATCGAGCGCTCCAGGCGCCGTTCGACGATCACCCCCTGGGCGTTCATCGTGACGTCGCACATGCCGGCCGCCGCGCCGTACACCAGGAAGGCGGCGCACAGCCAGGGAAGTCCGGGAGAGAGCATGGGGAGGGCCAGCGCCGCGCACCACAGGGCGAGCAGGACGCGGGTGGCCGCACGCCCGCCGTAGCGGTGGACGAGGCGCCCGGCCATCGGCATGGCGAAGAAGGCACCGACCGCGGGGCAGAACAGGGCGGCGCCCAGGGCCGCGGGCCCAAGCTGGAGATGGTCCTGCAGCCACGGGATACGGGTCGCCATGCTCCCCCCGACCGCGCCGTGGACGGCGAACACCGCCGCGATCGCAAGACGGGCACGTTGATTGTCGTTGCTCACGGTGCTAAAAATTAACAGGAAGGCTGCCTGATTAAAAGAGGACAGATTGAAGACCGCGACCCCGCAGACGGCCCGGGCGATCAACGACCGCCTCGCCCTCGACCTGCTGTTGGAACACAGGTCCTTGACCGCTCCCCAGTTGAGGGCGCTCATCGGCCTCTCCCGCCCGACCGTGTCGGACCTCGTCGAGCGCCTGCGGGTGAACGGGCTGATCGAGGTCGTCGGCGAGAGCGGCGAGGAGCGCCGGGGGCCGAACGCCCGCGTCTACGGCATCGTGGCCGACCGCGCCCACGTGGCCGGGGTCGACGTACGGCGCGACACGGTCAGCGTGACCGTCGCCGACATCACCGGCCAGACCGTCGGCTCCGCCACACGCCCGCTGGAGACCGGAAGCCCCGTGGGGACGGGAGGCACCGGGGGCCCCACGGCCGCGGAGAACGCCGGGCACTCCGCCGAGGCGGGCGGCGACCTGGCCAGGACCATCGCCGCCGCCGTCGCGGAGGCGGCGGGCCCGCGGAGGTTGCACGCCGTCGTCGTGGGCGCCCCGGGAATGGTGAATCCGCAGAGCGGCGAACTGGTGGCCGACAACGGCGTGCCCGGCTGGCGGCCGCACATGCTGCAGGCCCTGCGTCACCGGATCGACGCACCGGTGACCCTGGAGAACGAGGTCAATCTCGCCGCCGTGGCCGAGCACCGCGCCGGGTCCGCACGGGGGCGCGAGGACTTCGTCCTGCTCTGGCTGGACGAAGGGGTGGGCGGGGCGGTGACCCTCGGCGGACGGCTGCGCAGGGGAGTTTCGGGAGGGGCGGGCGAAGTCGGCGCCCTCGGCCTGCGTGACGGGTTGTTCTGCGACGTGGCGGGCTCCGGTGTCATCGGCGGACTCGACCAGGACTCCCTCGCGGCCCGGATCGCCGAGGGCGCCTTCACCTCGGTCGCGCTGCTGGACCCCGGGCTCGTCGTCCTCGGGGGGAAGACGGGCCGTTCCGGCGGCGACCCGCTGGCCGCACGGGTCAGCGAGCACCTCGCCGGGCTCTCCCCCGTTCCGACCCAGGTCCGCGCGAGCACGGTGGAGGGGAACGCGATCCTTCACGGAGCCCTGTTCACGGCCCTGTCCATCGCGCACCGGGACATCTTCGGCGAGGTGCCCGCCTAGGGCGGGGCTCCTGGACCCTCGCCCGCGCAGGCCGGTGCGTCCACGCCGGGGTCCTCCCCCGCAGCGGTCGCGCTCTCGCCGGGTCGCCAGCAGCGGGACGGCCCCCGGAGCCTCCTAGGCGGCCTCAAGCGCCTCGGCGACAGAGGGGAACACCTCGAACACCTGGGCCAGGCCGGCGAGGTTGAGGCGTCGTACCAGGTTTCCCTGGATGCCGGTCAGGATGAACCGAACCCCCCTGGCCTGGCCCTGGTGGCGCGCCTGGAGCAGCTCGCCTATCCCCGAGGAGTCGCAGAAGGTGAGGGCGGAAAGGTCGAGGATCAGAGTCTGCGACTGCAGGGCGTTCCATGCCCTGTCCATCTCCGCCCGTAACACGGGGGTGTGGTAATGATCCAGCTCGCCACTGGCCCGCACGACGAGCGTCGCGCCGTGTAGACCGGATGTGGCGGTGAAACTCGGCTCCGGCTCATTTCCGACCAACATGATCAACCTTCTACCCTGGCCTCTCCCAGCCATGTAACTTTCTCATACGGGACAGGCCGCCCTGACGGGCCGGGTGCCGGGTGCGCAGGCGACATCCCCGTTCCCTACCGCGCCCGCGGGCCGGACCGGCTGTGGATCAGCGGGATCGGCGCCGACCACCCGGGGCAGGTGCTCTTCCTGCGCTTCGACGGCACGAGATGGTCACGCGAGTACGGTCCGCCGTTCCGGGCACACGAGGAGGACCAGCAGTACGAGGAGAGCGACGAGATCAACCACACCGCGATCGCCCGGGTGCCGGGCACCGGCACACCGCGGGCGGTGGGGTCGGTCGGTGTGGGGGACGACGAGGACGATTTCGTCCTGCGGCGCTGAGGGATGTACGGAGTTGTCGGTGGGCTGACGTAGCCTCTCTCAAACTCCAACAAAAGGGAGTGTGAGATGAAAAGAGTACGAATCGTTCACAGGCCCCGTCCGCCCCGCAAGCCCGCCCCTCTCGACCTGCGCACGCCCTCAGGACGCCGCCTTCCCTTCTGAGGTCACCTCGGGACGGTCCCCCTGTCCCGCCAGGAACAGCCGGTTCACGAACCAGAGAACCACGCCCACGGCGATCAGCACGCCCGCGCGGAGATAGACGTCGCCACCGCGCCCCGTGAAGGGCAGCGCCAGCACAAGGCAGACCACCGCGCCCAGCGCCGGCATCCACCTCGGCGCCCGGTAGTGATCGTGCTCCACCCGGTCCTTACGGAGGACCAGCACGGCCACGTTGACCATGGCGAACACGCACAGCAGCAGGAGCACCGTCGTGTCCGCCAGGTTGCCCACATCGCCCGTGGCGACCAGCACGGCGGCGATGCCCACGGTGAACACGATGGCGACCCACGGGGACGACCTCGTGGGATGGACCGCCGCGAAGACCCTCGGCACGATCCCCTCCCGCGCCATGCCGTACACCAGCCGTGAGGCCATCAGCATGTTGATCAGCGCGGTGTTGCCCACCGCGAGCAGCGCGATCAGCGCGAACAGCTTGGGCGGGAAGGCCAGGCCCGCGACCTTGACGACCTCCAGGAGCGGGCCGGTCGAGCTCTTCAGCGTCTCGGTGTCCACCAGCATGGTCGCGGTGAACGCGACCGCCATGTAGATCACCGCGGCCACGGCCAGGCCGCCGAAGAGCGCGCGGGGGTAGTCGCGCTGCGGATCCTTGGACTCCTCGGCCAGGTTGACCGAGTCCTCGAAGCCGAGCAGCGCGTAGAAGGCGAGGGCCGTGCCGCCGAGGACGCCGAGGAACGCGCCGTTGGCAGGGTGGAACGAAAGGGCCCTGGCGGGCTCGCCCCCGCCGGACAGCAGCGCGTAGATCCCGATCGCGATGACGACCAGCAGGCCGAACGCCTCGATGACGGTCAGGACGACGTTGACCTTGATGGACTCGGAGATCCCGGCGAAGTTCACCAGCGCCACGACGCCGAGGAAGATGAACGCGCCCACGACGACCGGCAGCGTGACGAACTCGCCGAGGTAGTCACCGCCGAACGCCCGGGCCGCGGCGCTCGCCGAGGTGATGCCGCTCATCAGTACGGCGAAAGCCACAATAAAGGTTACAAAAGGGATGTTGAACGCTTTATTCGCATAGAGCGCGGCTCCTGCAGCTTGCGGATATTTCCCGACAAGTTCGGCATAGGCCGACGCCGTCAGCGCGGCCAGCACGAAAGCGACGAGGAACGGCACCCACAGGGCCCCGCCGACGTATCCGGCCACCTTCCCGACCAGGGCATATATCCCCGCACCGAGGATGTCTCCTATCACGAACAGCAGGAGAACCCTGCGTCCGATCACCCGCTTGAGCGAGTGCTGGACGGGACCAGGACCAACGATCGCCTCAGCCATACACCCCTCTTACCCAACGCGCATCAGAAATCACCCTGAGTAACAGGAATCTCTTTCTGTAAGCGCAATGAAAGTGATCCGCAAGGGTGAGTGCCTACCGTCTGATCTGTCATGAAATGCAATGAAAGGCAGAAATGCTCACCGCTCTCACCTCCCGCCGTATCGCCGTCGCCGCCGCGGGGGTCGCTCTCCTGTCGATGACCGCCGCCTGTGGCGGGTCCGGTAACGCCGCGCTCTGCACCGAGGCGCAGCAGCTCATCACGAGCTACACCTCGTCCATGGCCTCCAACGTCGGAGACCTGGAGAAGTTCAACCAGTCCAACCAGAAGCTCGGCGATGACCTGAAGGCACTGGCGGCCAAGTCTGACGGCGACGCGGCCTCCGCGATGAACGACGTCGCCGCCTCCATGAGCGGTCTGAAGATCGACGCCAAGGACCCGGCCGCGGCCGCCGCGGCGCTGCCGGAGTTCAGCAAGAAGCTGACCGAGGCCGGCGTCAAGCTCCAGACCGCCTGCTCCTAGCGGAGCCCGTGCCCCCGGGAACGGGAGGCACCTCCCCGGTACGGCCGCCGCTCCGCCTGCGGGGGGCAGCGCGGCGCGGCGGCCGTACCGGCTGCACGGCCCGGGACGGCCGGAGTCAGCCCCGGCCCGTGCGGGCCTGCCGGTAGCACTGCTCGAAGCCCTCCAGCACCATCGGCCACGAGCTGCGGACCGGCTCCGTCTCCCGGTTGTGCGCCGCGATCGACTCGCGCAGCTCACGGTCCCCGGCCAGCCTGGCCACCGACGCGACCAGGTCCTCGAAACTCCGCCCGAGCAGCCCCTCCTTACCCGGACGGACGAAGTCGGCCACCCCGCTCTGGGCCCGCGCGACCACCGGGACACCCGCCGCCCTGGCTTCCAGCGCCGCCAGGCCGAAGGACTCGCGGGGCGCCGGGGCGACGAACACGTCGGCGGAGAAGAGCAGCTCGCGGATCTGGTCCCGGCTGTAGCGGCCGGGCAGCGAGACCCAGCCGCCCATCCCGTTGGCCCGCAGGTAGCGCTCCATCTGTGAGCGCGCCGGGCCGTCCCCCACGATGGTGGCCCGCATCGGCGTCTCCTGCGGCACCCGGGCGCGGGCCTCCTTCAGCAGCCTGAGCAGCCGGACGGGCTGCTTGCGGGGGGCCAGCCGTCCCACCGCGACGACGTGAACGGCCTTGTCGTCGGGCTCGCGCCGTACGACGGCCGAGGAACGCCAGCCGGAGACGTCGAGGCCGTTGGAGACCACGTTCACCGGCACCTTGCGCCCGGCCACCCCCCGGATCGGCAGGGCCGCGGCCTCGCTCACCGCCGTGCCCACCAGCCCCCAGCGGTGCCACTCGAACAGCATCCGCAGTCCCCGGTAGAGCGCCCGGGTGACCGGATCCCACATGCTGTGCACGGTCACGACCACGGGCAGGCCCAGCCGTACGGCCGCGCGGACGCCCATCCAGGCGAACGGCGAGACCGCGCCCGTGTGCACGTGCACCACATCGGGGTGCCGTGCCCTCATCAACCGCAGCAGGTGCCCCACCCCAAACGGATGAACGGGCAGATCAAAGGGGAGCTTGGCGACGATACGGTATACACCGGACAGGGGTTCTCCGGGGGTCGCGGTCGCCACCTCGACCTCGTGACCCGCCTCCCTCTGCATCCGGACCAGATCGCCGACCTGCACCTCGATCCCGCCGAGACGCGGCAGGTAACAGTCACTGACGTGGAGGATCCTCACCGTGCCAGCGTAGCCCCGCGTGAGATCATGCCTGCGTGCCCGCCAGGGCGGACCCCCGATGACACCGAACGGAGTGAACCGCGATCGACACCGTCAGGACAGCCGTGTTCTTCCATGCCCATCCCGATGACGAGGCCCTGCTGACCGCGGGCACCATGGCGATGCTCGCCGCCGAAGGTCACCGGGTGGTCCTCGTCGTGGCGACCTCCGGCGAGCGCGGCCAGGCCGACCTCGCACCCGGCGAGGCGCTGGCCGCCGCGCGCATCGCCGAACTCTACAAGTCTGCGGCGGCGCTCGGCTGCGCCCGGGTGGTCAACCTCGGCTACGGCGACTCCGGGCTGGCCCCCGGCGGGGGGATCGCCGACGACCGGCCGGACAACGCGTTCATCGACGCCGACGCCGAGGAGGCCGCCCGGCGGCTCGCCGCCGTCCTCACCGAGGAGGACGCCGACCTGCTGACGACCTATGATCCCGCCGGAGGTTACGGCCACCCCGACCACGTCCAGGTGCACAGGGTCGGCGGCCGGGCCGCCGAGATCGCCGGCACCCCGATCGTGCTGGAGGCCACAGTCAACCGCGACCCCCTGCTCAAGGGGCTCCGGCTGGTCCGCAGGTTCTACCCCCAGCTCGACATCCGCTCCTTCGAGCAGGCCTACTCCCCCGGCGAGGTGATCACCCACCGGGTCGGCGTGCGGCGGTTCGCCCGCCAGAAGCGGGCCAGCATGGCCGCCCACGCGTCCCAGGCCACCGGCGCGGACACCCGCACGCTCGGTGTCATGCTCAAGATCCCGCACCCCCTCTACCGCCTCGTCTTCGGCACCGAGTGGTACGTCCGGCGCGGACTGCCGACCGGCACGAGGCTGCGGCATCCCTTCGAAGTTCCTTCCAAAGGATGAGCCGCCAACCGGCAGACTGGTGTGAGGGGGTTACATGAAGAACAGATGGGTCCAGGTCGGGCTGTCGGTCGTGTCGCTGGCACTGGCCGCCACGCTCGTGCGCTTCCTGCCGCAGATCGTGGCGGCGCTCACCGGCAAGCACGTCTCCTGGTCGCAGATCGGCGCCCAGTTCTCCAGCCTGAGCTGGCAGATGGTCGCGCTGATGACCGTCGTCTGGCTGGCGAGCCTGCTGGCCTACACGTTCGTGCTGACCGCCTCCCTGCCCGGCCTGACCCACCTTCAGGCGCTGACGCTGAACGCGGCCGGCAGCGCGGTGAGCAACCTGCTCCCGTTCGGTGGCGCGGCCGGGGTGGCGATGACGATCGCGATGACCAAGGGGTGGGGTTTCTCGCTCCGGGCCGTGGTGGTCTCCACGCTCTCCAGCGGCATCTGGAACACCCTCTTCCGGTTCATCCTGCCCGCCGTGGGCATCGTGGCCCTGCTGGTCAGCGGCCAGCGACTCAGCCCGGCCGTGACCAACGCCGGCTGGGTGGGCTCGCTGTCCCTGCTGGCCCTGGTCGCCGTGGTGGCCGCCGCCCTCTACTGGGACCGTGCCGCCGCCGGGCTCGGCCGCGCCCTCGACGCCGCCACGCGGCTGCTCCCGCCCAGGATCCGCCCCGCCGAGCACTCCCCCTCCGGGGCGCTGGAGAAGCTGCGCGCCGACACCTCCGAGGTCGTACGGCACCGCTGGCCGGGACTGACCATCGGCATGATCTTCTTTCTCGGGTTGCAGTGGCTGTTGCTGGTCTGCTGTCTGCAGGCCACCGGCGCCTATCCGGGGCTGGCACAGTCGATCGCCGTGTTCGCCCTGTCCAGGGTGCTGACCAGCGCTCTGGTGACTCCGAGCGGCGCCGGGATCATGGAGGCCGGGACCGTCGGCGCGCTGGTCTTCTTCGGCGCGCCGCTCGATTCCGCGACCGCCGCGGCACTGCTTTTCGGCTTCTGGACCTACACTGTCGAAATCCCCTTCGGCGGCCTGGCGCTCGGCGCGTGGGCGCTTCTGCGCCGGCGTGAGAACGCCGCTTCGGCCCCCGCGAAGGAGCCGATCAGCCGCTAGATTGGGAAATACCTTGTGCGTGATTCGAAGGCCCGCATAGCGTGGCGGCTGACATGGTGGCGTTCCGGGTTCTCGGTCCGGTCGAGGCGCATTCCGGTGATGACGAGCTCGACCTAGGCGGGTTGCGGCAGCGTGCCGTCCTCGCCCGACTGCTGGTGGCACGCGGGCAGGTGGTGCCCGTCGACTCCCTCCTCTACGACCTATGGGCCGATGACTCCGCCAAAGGCGCGCAGTCGGGCCTGCAGGTCTACATCTCCCGTCTGCGCCGGGTCCTCGAACCCGGCCGTCCGCGTGGGGGACCCAACCGGCTGCTGGTGACGGTCGCCTCCGGCTACGCGCTCCGGGTCGCCCCCGAGCAGGTCGACGCCCTCCGTTTCGAGGTGCTGGTCCGCACGGCCGGAGAGCATCTGGAGAACGACGACCCCTCCTTGGCTCGAGGCCGCCTGGAGAAGGCCCTGGGGCTGTGGCGCGGCACCCCCTACTCCGACTTCGCCGACCAGCCGTGGGCCGAGGCCGAGGTCAACCGGCTGGCCGAGCTGCGCCTGGTGGCCCGTGAGCGGCACGCCGACAGCGGTCTGCGCCTGGGCATGGCCGCCGAGGCGGTGCCCGACCTGGAGGCCCTGACCACCGAGCACCCGCTCCGCGAGGAGGGCTGGCGGCTGCTGGCCCTCGGCCTCTACCGGTGCGGGCGGCAGGGCGACGCGCTGGCGGCGCTGCGCAAGGCCCGCACGATCCTCGCCGACGAGCTGGGCATCGACCCGGGCCCGGCGCTGCGCAGGCTGGAGTCCGACATCCTGGCCCAGGATCCGGGCCTGCAGCTCGCCGCCCCGCCGACTGGACGGCAGCGCCTCCTGGTGCCCGCCGACACCTGGCCTCCCCGGCCCACGGCCGCGCCGGTGGAGCTGCCGCCGCTGGAGCCCGAGCCGTTCGTCGGCCGCGACGCCGAGCTGACCCGGCTGACCACGGCCGCGGCCCGGACCGGCCGCTTCACGGTCGCGGTGATCGGCGGCGACGCGGGCGCGGGCAAGACCACACTGGTCCGCCAGCTCACCAGACGGCTCTCCGAGGACGGCTGGGGCACCGCGTCCGGCGCCTGCCCCGACAGCAGCGCCACCCCTCCCGGGTGGGCCTGGGTGGAGATCCTGCGTACCCTGGTGAACGCGGCCGGCCCCGGGGAGTACGCCCCGCTGCTCGCCCCGCTGCTGGACGACGCGGCTCCCCCGCCCGACGACGACCAGGTCTCCGGCGGCTTCCGGCTGCACCGGGCGGTGGGCGGCTATCTCGCGGCCGTCGCCAAGGACACCCCGATCCTGCTGACCCTGGAGGACCTGCACTGGGCCGATGACCAGACCCTCGCGCTGCTGCGCGCACTGCCGAGCCTGCTTGCCACCAGCCGTGTGCTGCTGGTGGTGACCTGCCGTGACAGCGAGCTGAGCGACCAGCAGGCCGACGTGCTGGCCGCGCTGGCCAGGCTCGGGCCCGTCCGGGTGGGCCTGACCGGTCTCGACCCCAAGGCGGTGGCCGAGCTGGTCCGCGCGACCTGCGTGCGCGAGGTGGACGAGGAGGCGGTCAACAGCATCGTCGAGCGGACCGGCGGCAACCCCTTCTTCGTCCGGGAGACCGTGCGCCTGCTCGACGCCGAGGCCGTGAGCGACCGCGCCACGGCCGCCGAGGTGATCTCCGGGGTGCCCTCCGGCGTCCGCGACGTGCTGCGGCGGCGGATCTCCCGGCTGCCCTCGGCGGCCCAGCAGATCCTGCTGCAGGCCGCGGTGATCGGCCGTGACGTCGACGTGGACGTGCTGGTGGACGTGACGGGCGACGAGGACGCCGTGGTCGACGCGGTGGAGGCGGCGCTGCTCGCCGGGCTGGTCACCGAGCCGGGTCCCGGCATGCTCCGCTTCGACCACGACCTGGTCCGCGACACCCTTTACTCCGACGCCTCCCGGCTGCGCCGTTCCCGGCTGCACGCCTCGGTGGCCGCGGTGATCGAGCGCAGGAACCCCGGCGACGTGGCCGCCCTCGCCCACCACTACGACGCGGCGGGCACCGCCGAGACGGCCATCAAGGCGGTGCACTACGCCGGGCTGGCCGCCGAGCAGGCCGAGCGCCGGTTCGCCCACCGGGAGGCCGCCTCGTTATGGGAGCAGGCCATCGCCGCCTTCGACCGGTCCGGCATCACCCACACCCCCGACAGCACCAAGGAACGCCTGCTGCTGACCCTGCGTCTGATCAAGGCGCTGGCGCTCTGCGGCGACATGGCCGCGGCCCGCGGGCGGCGGCGCGAGGCGATGGACGCCGCCCTGCCGCTGGGCAATCTGGAGCTCACCGCCCGGGTGGCGGCCTCGCTGGCCGTACCGCACAAGGGCATGGCCCGCGACTTCACCCGCACCGCGTGGGAGATCGTCGACGTCGCCGAGCAGGCGCTGGTCGAGCTGCCCGCCGCCGAGCAGTCACTGCGCGCGAGCCTGCTGGCCACGCTCGCACTGGAGCTGGAGGGCTCGGCCACCCCCCGCGGCGAGCAGGCCTCGCTGGAGGCCGAGGAGCTGGCCCGGCGCAGTGGTGACCCGGCGCTGCTGGCGACCGCGCTGAGCGGCCGGCTGCGGCAGTCCTACGGCATCACCCCGGTGGGCGAGCGCGAGGTCATCGGCCGGGAGCTGCTGGAGGTCGGCAAGAGGACCGGTCAGGTCGCGGTCCAGGCACTGGCCCATCTCGTGCTGATGGAGTGCGCGGCCGCTTCGGGCGCGTTCGCCGACGCCGACGCGCACGTGGCCGCCGCCGAGCGGCTCGCCCGGCAGTACGGCCTGCCCGCCCCGGCCGCCGTCGGGGCCTGGTACGCCGGGCAGCGCCTGATGATCGCCGGTGACTTCGCCGGCGCGGAGGGCGCCTACCGCGACGCCGCCCGGCTGACGGCCCGAGCCGGCATGCTGGAGGGGCGCCAGGACCTGCCGCTGATCACGACGTTCTGCCTGCACCTCGTCAACGGCCGGGCCGCCGACATGGTGGAGCCCCTTGCCGAGGCCCACCAGCGCGGAGCCAAGTGGACTCTCGACGCCTACGCGGTGGCCCTGGCCTCCGCCGGGCACACCCGCGACGCGCGGGCGGTCATCGCGGTGAAGACGCCGGTCCGCCCCGACTTCCTCTACGAGCTGGCGATGATCTGGCGGGCCCTGGCCGGCATGTTGCTGAACGACCGGGAGCGGATGGTCGAGGCCTACGACACGCTGAAGCCGTTCGCCGAGCGGATCGCGGGGGCGGGCACCGGTGTGGTGGCGCTGTGGCCGGTCGCGCTGACCCTCGGTGACCTGGCGCTCAGGCTGGGCTTCGCCGACGCGGTGAAACCCCATTACGAGAAGGCGCTCTCGGTGGCACAACGGGTCGGTGTGGCCCGCTGGGTGGAGGCGGCGCAGCGGGCGCTCAGCAGCTGACGAGAAACTTCCCGCTGTGCAACCGGGCACCGCCGGAGACGGACAGCTCCGCCCGGTACCAACCGGGATTGTCGATCACGCTCGGCTGCCACTTGGCGCTCCGGCTCCGACCGGCGAAGCCGGAGTTCGTGATCATGTATGTCCGCCAGTTCCGGGTGGCAGGGCTCCAGCGCTGCAGGCGCCAGCCGTACGAGACGGCGCTCTCCGGACGGGGATTGTCGATCACGCTCTGGACCAGGTAGGTCTTCTCGCACGGCCGTGATCCGGCGAGCGGGGCGACGGTGATCGCTCCGGCGACCGCGGCCCGTGCCGCGGTGCTCGACTCCGACTTCGACTCTGTCGGCAGGCTGACCGCCCGGGTCCCGACGGTCTGGGCCCGAACGATCCGGGCCGGGGTGGTCCGGGTCTGGGTGGTCCGGGTCTGGGTGGTCCGGGTGGTCACACTCGCCGGGGCGGCCTGGACGGAGGCGTTGTGGGACGCCTCCACCCCCACGTAGGCGCCGGTGAAGGCCAGCGTGGCCACCAGCAGTTTCACGACGCTCGCGGTCCCACTCGCCACCACCGGCGCCACACTGCTTCGCGGACTCATGACACACGCCCTTCCTCGTTGCTACAGGTTTATGCCTCGAGGGTTGATCTCTGCTTGATGTCCGCTTGCAGGGGGCATGTCATCCGCCCAGGTAAGCCTGACCTAATATTGGAGGCGGGCGGACCGAGCGACGCGGTGGGGGTGGTCAGGTGCGACTCCTTGTGGCGAACATCCCCGATCCCACATCCGCCTCCTTCCTGGGGATGCCGCTGTGGCTCTGGGTCCTCCTCGGCGGGATCGGCCTCTTCGGCGTGTTCCAGTGCTACTACTGGATCGGCCACAAGCTGGGGCCCCGGCTCTACGCGTCCCGTCTGGGCCGGAAGATCGACGAGAAGAACATCCTCACGGTGGAGAACGCCGTCAGGAGGTGGGGCGCGCTCGCCGTCTACGGCTGCTTCTGGGTGCCGGGGCTGCGGCACACGCTGCCGTGGGTGGCGGGGGTGCTGCGGGTCTCCTACCCCTGGTATGTCGTGGCCAGCGCGCTCGGCTGCCTGACCTGGGTCCCGGTGACGTCCTTCGGCCTCTACTCGCTGATCTGGGGCTGGCTGAAGCTGGCCGCCGAGTCGCCGTTCCTGGCGGGCGGGGTCGCCGCGGCGCTGCTCGCGGCGATCGTCACCGTCGTCTGCCTCCGTCGTCGCCGCGGGGCTCCGCGGCGGACGGAAGACGAGTTCACCAACGTGTGAGCCGTCCGTACGGCTGGAGGCACGGCGAAGGCCACGCCTGTACGGCCCCGCGCACGGGGTGCGGGCACGGCAAGCCTCCGAGGGGGGTGAGCGGCCCCGCCCGTGCGGTGCGCAGGCAGGGCCGCGGGCGTCAGGGCGTGGTCGCCGCGGTGAGCGCCGAATCGTCGACCTTCGCATCCGGAGCGTTCTTGCGGACCGACTCGATGCCGCTCATGCAGGCCGCCCTGGTGTTGTACCCCTCGCTGACCGCGATGGTCTGACCATTGGTCGCCACGAGCTTGAAACGGAACTCGCCGCGCTTGTCCTTGGTGATCATGAACTTCCCTGGCATGTCATCTCCCCCGAATCCAACAGCAGGCCTGACAGGGATGATTTCCGCCCTGATCTTGTCCATACGGCTCGAATGTCAACGTTTTAATAGCCAAAGCGCCAAGATCTGCATATCGACGGCCGGCTCTGTCACCATGTCCCTCATGCGAAACGGGGGAATCCGCCTCATCATCTGCGCCGCCCTGGCCGCCCTGGCCACCGGGTTCGCCACGCCCGCCCATGCCCAGCAGGGCAATCAGCAGCTCTCCCGGCGGCTGGTCCAGCAGGACGCTCCGGCGGTGGCCGCGCGGGCCGCCTACCTGTTCGACGCCACGACCGGAACGGTCCGCCTCAGCAAGCAGGCGACCCGCCGACTGCCGGTGGCCAGCCTGACAAAGGTCATGACGGCGTATGTCGTCCTGCGGGAGGCGAAACCGGACGACGTCGTCACGATCAACTCCGGCGACGTGCGGCACGCGACGACGAACGGCGCGACCGCCGCGAACCTTCGCGCGGGTGAACGCCTGACCGTCAGGGATCTGCTCTACGGCGCGATGCTCCCCTCTGGGGCGGACGCCACCCACGCACTGGCCCGCGTCTACGGCCCGGGCGACAGCAGGTTCGTGGCCAAGATGAACGCCACGGCCCGCTCCCTCGGCCTGACCCGCACCCGCTACGGCAATCCCGACGGGCTGCCCAAACCGAGCCCGGGCTACTCCACCGCCCAGGACCAGGCCAAGCTGGCCGAGGTGGCGCTCCGCGATCCGGTGCTGCTGGCCATCGCCTCCACCGCGCGCCACGCCGTGGCGGCGTCGAAGGTGCACCTGGCCCACGTCTGGACCAACAGCAACAAACTGCTCGGCGCGTCGGCCGGGGCCGTGGGCCTCAAGACCGGCTACACCCAGGCCGCCGGCTACTGCCTGTCGTTCGCCGCCGACCGTGACGGCCATCGGATCGTCGGCGTCCTTCTCGGCGACTCCAGCGCGACCCGGCGCTTCCAGACCGCAGCCCGTCTCCTGAACTGGGCCGGCGAACAGACGGCCGGTGGCGGCAGCGAGGACGTCTAGCGGATCGTTGAGGACATGGGCGGCGCGGTCCGCCGGCCGCCGCCCAGGCCCGCGGCGTCCGGCTCGGCGAAGCGCAGCAGGGCGTCGGCCTCCCGGATCAGCTCGGAGAGCGCGCTCTCCGGCAGGGGCTCGAAGGGGGTCATCCGCAGGACGGCGGCCTTACGTCCGCGTTCCACCTGCCAGGTGCCGCGCACCGAGCCGTCCCAGAGGAAAGCGGCCCGCACGCGGAGGTTCTTGGTGACGACCCGTCCCCGATACTCGTCGGCTATGACACGGGTGCGGTCGGCGTGTGCGAGCCCAGCCAGCTGTCCGCCGGCGTGAAGTCCACTATCCGGGGGAACGCCCACCGGTCCTCGGTGGGCACCATGACCAGCGGTAGCTGAGTCCGTACGGCATAGCCCCGCGCCTGGTCGTTGACCTCGGGAAACTCCTTCTGGAGCAGGCCGCGCAGCGTGGTGAAGTCACGGGCCCGCTCCTGGAGGATCCGGCGGGCCACCGGGAGCAGCCTGTCGAGGTCCAGGCCGTCGAACAGGTCGGCGCGGCCGGCCACGGCGGAGGAGAGCGCGGGTCCCAGCGTCAAGCGGAACGCCGCATCTAGTCAAGACATCCGCAAATCGGTAAAGTACCGCCACATCACTGAAATATCAGTGGAATGTCAAAACCGAGGCTCAGTGCGGACCGTTCTGGCGCTGCAGCAGACCAACCAGAAGAAGGTGAAGCGTGAAGAGGTCACTCAGGATCAGCAGCGCCGCGGCACTGGCCGTGGGGCTCGTTACGCTCGCCGGCTGCGGCGGCCAGGAAACCACCGCGACCGCGCAGGGCGAGTCTTCCTTCGGAGAGTGCGAGGTCACCAAGAACCCGCCGATCCACAAGCTGAGCACGATGAAAGAGGACGTGCTCACCGTCGCGGCCTCGCTGCCGTTCCCCGCCGGATACCGGGGCAACACCCTGGAGAGCGTGGACGGCGGGTACATGTACTGCCTCGACGCCGAGATCGCCAACCGGGCGGGCCTGAAGAAGATCAATTTGGTCAACGCCCCGTTCGAAGCGCTCGTCACCGCCAAGTCCTCCAGCTTCGACTTCGCGGTGTGGGACATCTACGACACGCCGGAGCGCCGCAAGGCCGTGGACTTCTCCGTCCCGTACAACACCTACGGGACAGGTGTGCTGGTCAAGGCCGGGTCGGGCCTCACAGCCGCGTCGATCAAGGGGTCCACTGTCGGGGTGCTCACCGGTTCAGTGCAGCTGAAATACGTCCAGGACACCCTGAAGCCCAAGCAGGTCCGGGTGTTCAGCTCCAACGACGACCTCTTCAACGCCGTCCTCGCCGGCCAGATCGACGCCGCGCTGAACGACACGGCCACCGTGATGCCACGGGCCGCCAGTTCCGGGGACAAGCTCAAGGTGATAGGCGCCTACCCGGTCGGCGGCGACGTCGCCGCTCTCTTCCCCAAGGGCTCGCCGAACGTCGCGATCGTGGACCAGATCCTCGCCGACATGAAGAAGGACGGCACCCTGGACGCGATCCTGAACAAGTGGCTCAACCCGATTCTCGGCGGGGACCCCGGCAAGCTCCCCGACTGGGCGGCCTGATCATGAACATCCAGGCGTCCGGCAGGACCGCGGCCGGTCTCGCCCTCGACGGCAGGGCCCCGGAGCCCGCCCGTCCTCTGAGCACCAACGGCTATCTCAGCGGTGCCGCGGTTCTGGCCCTGCTCACCATCGTGCTCTGCTACGGGCTCGCCGGCGCGACCCTGCCAGCCGGGCAACCGCTGCGCGTCCTCCTCGGGATCGTGCTGCCGGCGGCGGTCGTGGGCGGGCCCCTGCTGGTCGCCTTCCGCCGGAGCAAGCTGTCGGACCAGGAATGGGAGACCGGCGACCACGTATCCGCGCGCGTGTCCGCCGCCCGGTCGAGGAACGCCTCCATCGCCTCGCTGGGCCTGACCGGCTTCATCGCGGTCGTCTCGCTGGCCGGCCTGCTCGTCTTCACCAACGACGGCGCCGTGCAGAAGACCTTCTTCAACGGCGGGTTCATGGCGAAGAGCGCGGTGGACATCGGCAGGGCGTTGCTGATCAACGTGGAGATCGCCGTCGGCGCGCAGTTCCTCGCGATGGTGTTCGGACTCGTCCTCGCCATCGGGCGGCTGCTCCCCGGCACGGGTTTCTGGCCCGTGCGCGCGCTCTCCATCGCCTACATCGACGTCTTCCGCGGCATCCCGTCGGTAGTGCTGATCTATCTGGTGTGCTTCGGGCTCCCGCTCACCGAGGTGCCGATCCTCAGCGAGGGAGACCCGATCGTCTATGCGATCGTGGCGCTGGCGCTGACCTACAGCGCGTACAACGCCGAGCTCTACCGCGCGGGCATCGAGTCCATCAACAAGAGCCAGACCTCCGCGGCCCTGTCCATGGGCCTGTCCCAGCCCGACGTGCTCAGGTTCGTGATCCTCCCGCAGATGTCGCGGAACATCGCGGCGCCGATGCTGAGCACGTTCATCGGACTGCAGAAGGACACCGCACTTGTGATCGTCGTCGGCATCATCGACGCGTTCAGCCAGGCGAAGATCTACTCGGCCAACGACTTCAACCTCTCAGCGGTGACGGCCGTGTGCTTCCTGTTCGTCCTCATCACGATCCCGCAGACCCGCCTGGTCGACTACCTGCTCGCACGGTCGAGCACGAGGAAGAGGGGGATCTGAACCGATGTCGACCGCATTCGTGGAACTCGACCAGGTCACCAAGGAGTACGGCGACCACAGGGTCCTCGATCAGGTGGACCTCGTCGTCGACCGGCACGAGGTCGTGACCCTCATCGGCGCGTCGGGGTCGGGCAAGTCAACGCTCCTGCGCTGCGTCAACGGGCTGGAGACGATCCAGGGCGGCCGGATATCGCTGAACGGCGACATCATCTCCGGGGAGGGGGTCGATCTCGTCAAGCTCCGCCGCAGGGTCGGGATCGTCTTCCAGAGCTTCAACCTGTTCCCCCACATGACGGTGCTGCGGAACTGCACGCTCACGCCGGTACGCGCGGGCGTGGCGACCAGGGAGCAGGCCGAGGCCGATGCCCGCGTCATGCTCGAACGGGTGGGGCTGAAGGACAAGGTCGGCGCCTACCCGGAGCAGCTGTCGGGCGGCCAGCAGCAACGGGTGGCGATCGCCCGGGCCATGTTGATGCGGCCGCAAGTGCTGCTCCTGGACGAGATCACTTCGGCTCTGGACCCCGAGCTGGTGATCGAGGTGCTCAATCTGGTCCGCGAGCTGGCGAAAGACGGCATCACGATGATGATGACGACGCATGAGATGCCCTTCGCCCGGGAGATCTCCTCCAAGATCTGTTTCTTGCACAAGGGCACGATCCTTGAGCAGGGGCGTCCGGCTGAGATCTTCGACGCACCCCGCGCGCCGGAACTGAAGACGTTTCTCAGAAAGATCCACGAAGCCGGCCGGGACTGACCGTCCCAGCAGGCCACACGACCGAATCAACGATCACGGGGAAAACCGGAAATGAAGCAGAACTACGACGTCAAGAACTTCTTCACCTACCTCGGTTATCCGAGTGGGGACCAGCCGTACTGGTGCGAGAACCTCCGGAGCCTCTCGGTGTACTGCCGGGGCGATGCGGCGAACCTCGAGGCGCTGCTGGAGCCGACCCCGTTCGAGCTGGCCGACGACCGCTTCGTCGTGCAGATCGCGGACTTCGGCAACGCCACCCCGGGTCCCTTCTACGACTCCGGCGTGGTGATCCCGGTCCGTTACAAGGATCATGTGGGGGTCAACTACTACTTCGAGTACGAGGACCAGCCGTGGAGCGTGGCGTTCGGCCGCGAGGTCTGGGGCTATCCCAAGCACTACGGGGAGATCGAGCTCACCGACGGCGAGGGCGGTGTCTCCGGAACGGTGAGGAGGGCCGGTAAACTGATCTTCGGAATCTCGATGACACCCGACGCCGGCTACTCGAACGAGTCCTGGGCGGACATGACGATGTACCCTCACCTGCAGGTCCATGCGCTCCCCAAGGCCAACGAGCCCGGCTTCACGACCTTTGAGATCGTCTCCCGCGACACCTCCAAGGACTTCGTCCTCAACCGGAAGACCTTCGGACCCGCCGAGGTCGAGTTGAGCTCGACACTCTCGGTCAACGGCGTGGAGCTCAAGCTGGTCGAGATCCTGGGCGGCGAGTACTCCGTGGGTGACTATGCCTGCACCGTCGAGAACGGCGTCTCCGTCGTGATCGACGACCTGCTGGCCGGCCCCGGCGGCGTCCATGACGAGGTCCGTCCGCTCTGATGACAGCCTGCTGAGAGTCGTGCGTGCGGTGGCGTCCGCGGGCCGGACGGGTGAAGCCACACGCGGAGAGGTCGTGCATAGTGTGTTCCGCCTACGTCGCCGACAATTCGGAGACGGGCCCTGGAGAACCATCGGTTTCCAGCCTGCTGAGCGAGTCCGCCACCGCCGCGCTACGGTCGCGTCTGGTGCGGGTCGAGATCATGCCGGGTGAACGGCTGAGCGAGCCGGAACTCCGCGCCAGCCTCGGAGTGGGGACGTCCCCGGTGCGTGAGGCGATCCGGCGGCTCGAGTTCGAGAAGCTGATCGTGATCTACCCGCGCAGCGGTACGTTCGCCACCGACATCGCCCTCAAGGACTCGCGGTCCGTCATGGAACTGAGGCTCCAACTGGAGGGGCTCGCCGCCTCTCTGGCGTGCGGCCGGGGATCGAGGGCGGAGAAGGAGCAACTGATCGCAATCGCGGAGCGGCAGTTCGAGACCGATGACCTGCAGCAGTGCATCGACCTCGATGCGGCGTTCCATCACGGTATATACCGGATGACCCGCAACGACTATCTCACCACCACGGCCGAGATCCACTTCAACCTCGCCCTGCGCCAGTGGTACTTCTGCTCGAAGGTGGTACAGACCCCCGACTGGACCGGCGTCGATCACCGGCCGCTGGCCGAGGCGATCGCCAGGGGGGACGCGGAATCAGCCGGCAGGCACATCCGCGAGCACGTGCTGCATGACTCTCAGCAGGTTGTCGACATCCTCACCAACTACGGGCTGTAGACGTTCGGTGCTCCTCCGTTGGGCACCGTGAAGGAGAATCCCGCGAGATGTCGATCGTCTTGAACGACCTCTTCTCTCTGAGCAGACGCGGTGGCGGCTGGGTGGTGGCGATGTGAGTCCGCGGGCGTCCGTCCCCCGTATGGATTCGAGACGCCAACGGCCCCGGACGGGGGCACAGGGCTTGTCCGGGCGGCGTGGTCAGTCCCGGCCGTGGGGCGGGTCCGCCGCGCCTGCGCGCATGAGGCCGTGGCAGGCGATGGCTGCGGCGGCGACCACGTTGAGGGAGTCGACGCCGAGGTCCATGGCGGCCGGGCTCATCGGGATGCAGACCGGGTGGTCGGCCTCGTGCAGCCAGCGCGAGGAGAGCCCGTCTCCCTCCGAACCGAGCAGCAGGGCGACCCGGTCGGCCATGGCGACCCCGTCCAGGGACGCGGCGGACTGGTCGGGGGTCAGCGCGAGCGTCTGGAAACCCGCCGCCCGGAGTTCCGCCAGGCCGTCGTACCAGTTGGTCATCCGTGCGTACGGGATGGCGAAGACCGCGCCCATGGACACCTTGACCGACCGCCGGTAGAGGGGGTCGGCGCAGCGGGGCGACAGGATCACGGCCTCGACGCCCAACGCGGCCGCGCACCGGAAGATCGCTCCGACGTTGCCGTGGTCGACGAGGTCTTCGAGGACGAGGACGCGCCGGGAGGCACCGCGCAGGATCTCGCCCACCTCGGGCAGTCCGCGCCGCTCCATGGCGGCCAACGCGCCCCGGTGCACCGGGAAGCCCGCGATCGCCTCCATGACGTCGTCGTCCACCACGTAGACCCGGTCGCCGAGCGTGTCCAGCAGGTCGGCGAGCGGGTCGGCCCAGCGCCGGGTCAGCAGCACCGAGCGCACCGGGTATCCGGCGGCGACGGCCCGGCGGATCACCTTCTCCCCCTCCGCGATGAAGAGGCCGTGCTCGGCCTCCAGGCTCTTGCGCAGCTCGACGTCGCGCAGGTTGGCGTAGTCGGCGAGGCGGGGATCTGAGGCGTTAAACACCTTCGAATACTGCCATGACCCGCCTGAGCTGCCACATCAGCGCATAGAGGAGCAGCAGGGCGCAGCAGCCCGCCACCACTCCGGCGCCCACCCTGGTGATCGTCTGGGCCCAGCCGGTGGCCGGGAAGGCGATCGGCCAGATCACCGCGCCCAGTGCGGTGGCGGCCAGGGTCGACAGGATCACCCCACGCCGTACCCCGGCGGGGAGCGTGAGCCGCTCCGGCGCCGCCACCGGCTCCATCCGCGACAGCCCGCGCCAGGCCCACCAGGCGACGACGGCCAGGCCGGCCACCGTGGACAGGTACTGCAGCAGGCGGAACATCGGGAGCGGGCCGACCGCCGGGGCGGCCAGCCACTCCCAGCCCCAGATGCCCTGGCTGTAGTGGTGGGTGAAGGAGTCCCACAGCTTGTGGGTGCAGGCGCCGACGATGCCGCCCGCGACCACGGCGGGCAGGTGCCGCACGCCGTACCGCCCGGGAGCCAGCGAGGCGACCCTGCCCGCCAGGCTGGGAGGGAGCAGCGTGGTCAGCGGGTCGCGGAGCAGGCCGTGGAAGGCGGTGAGCAGGATGACGACGGCGAACGGGGCGATCGTGAAGACGCCCCGGGTGGAGTGCCAGAACGTGTAGTCCGGCAGAAAGGGCAGGAAGATCGGCAGGTCGGGCACCATCGCGCCCAGAGCCAGTGCCCAGGGGTCCAGCAGCCGCCGCATCCGCGCCGAGGAGACCAGCGGTAGCACCGCGGCGACGTGGCTGGGAGTGAACGGCACCGACTTCCCCCTTGTGGATCTGCTGGCCTTTTCCTCCGGGAGACTACGCGGCTCCGGTTGCCACCGAGAGCTTTCGCCTCACCCGGGGAGCCGGACCCGTCATCGGCTATTACTGCGGGCCGTAACAGCCATACAGGACGGCCAAAAGCTGGAAGCCGGCGCTCCCCTCGCCGCCGAACCCGCCGCCCTCTCCCAGAACGCAGATGGTGGCTACCGACGCGTACGGTGATACGTGCAGCAAAAGGAGTGTTTTGCCACGGTAAGTCTTCCCAGTACAGTTCCCTGAACATTGCGGAAACCTCCTTATGGGTGACCCGCTGGCTTCAGGACATCGAGACCGAAGAGGGCATCGTGGGCGGACGTCACCGGACGGATGAACTCGACGACGGCTACACCTCCTATCAGGAGGCGCCTCGGCGACGCCGCAACGGACCGGGCAAGGTGCTCGTCCCGCTGGCCGGATCCGTCGCCCTCGCGGTGCTGCTCGGTGTCGCCGCCTTTGTGATCATCAACCGGGACCGGGGATGCGCCGGGGACGAGGTCGCCCTCCGGGTCACCGCCTCTCCCGACATCCAGCCCGCCGTGTCGCAGATCGCCGATCGCTTCAACAAGGCCCGCCACGACACCGGCGGAGGGTGTGCCACCGTCACCGTGACCAAGGGCGTGCCGGCGACCGTGGCCTCCGGGCTGGCCGGCGGCAAGGCCGCCGCGATGGACATGTGGATCCCCGACTCGACGCTGTGGGTGACCAACCTGCGGACCAAGAACCCCGAGGTGCCCGCGCCCGGCGCGTCCGTGGCCCAGTCCCCCATCGTCATGGTGGCCTCCGGCTCGGTGGTCCCGAACCTGAGGAAGAGCTTCGGCGCGGCCAGTTGGGACGGCATGATCAATGCCGCGAACGTGGCGAACGTCGAGGGGCCGGGCCGCAAGGTGCGCGTGCTCGCGCTGGACCCCTCCTTCAACGCCGCGGGGCTCGGCGCCCTCCTGGCCGCTGCCGGGGTGGCCACGTCCTCGGGCGTCGGCCAGGAGCAACTGGTCGGCGCGCTCAAGACGCTGTCCGGATCGGCGGTCCGCGACCAGGACGCGCTGCTGGCCAGCCTCGGCGTCAAGGGCAGCCGCGCCCCGCTCGGCGTCGCCTCGGAGCAGGGCGTCTGGGCGTTCAACACCGTCAAGAAGCCGGAGGTGCCGGCCGTACCGCTCTATCCGGCCGAAGGCACCCTCAACCTCGACTATCCGGTGGTGATCACCGCCAAGACCGCCGCGGCCCGCAAGGCCGCCGAGGCGTTCCAGCAGGAGTTCGCCACCGGCGCCGCGCAGAAGACACTCCACGACCAGGGCTTCCGTACTCCGGACGGCAAGGGCGGCAAGGCGGTCTCCGACGCCGGGGGCTTCCAGGCCAAGGCCCCCCGGGCGCTGAAGATGCCCGACGCCAAGACCGTCGCGGGGATGTCGCAGTCCTGGTCCCGGCTCAACCTCGGCACCCGGCTGCTGGCGCTGCTGGACGTCTCCGGCACGATGGCCCTGCCGGTCCCCGGCACCGGCTCGGACCGGATGCGGGTGATCTCCAAGATCGCCGTCGAGGGCATGCGGCTGTTCCCGGCCAAGAGCGAGATCGGCGTGTGGGAGTACTCCACGCACCTCACCGCCGACGGGCAGGATTTCCGCAAGACCGTCCCCGTCGGCCCGCTGACCGAGAACATCGGCGGCGTGCTCCGCAAGGATCTGCTGGTCCAGAAGTTCTCCGCCATCCAGGCCAAGCCCACCGGCGACACCGGCCTGAACGACACTCTCAAGGCGGCCTACGGGCAGATGACCAAGGAGTATCAGGGCGACAAGATCAACACGGTCCTGATCCTCACCGACGGGGCCGGCAACGACGACCCGGACGGCGGCGTCTCCAATGAGGAGATGCTCCGGTATCTGAAGAAGACCTACAACCCGGAGAAGCCGGTCAGCATCCTGCTCATCGCCTTCGGCCCCGAGGCCGCGAAGGGCAAGAAGCAGATGGACGCGCTGGCCAAGGCGACGGGCGGTGAGGCGTTCATCGCCACCGACATCCTTCAGGTCCGCAAATTCTTCCTGAAGGGCATGGAGCGCCGCCTCTGCGCTCCCAACTGCTGACCTCCGGCCCTCTTCCGTCCCGTACGGCCGGCGTCCCACAGGCCCCAGCCGTTTCAGTTTTACCAGTTCATGCCGGTCCGGCATGGTATCGACCGGTTAGGACAACCCGTCCCGGCCAGGTGGCGTCCTACGCGTGTGGGGTCTCGGGCATGGCCCGTGAACGAGCCCGTCCTGCGGGGAGGAATGTCCGTGCCCGGATGGCCGGCCGTCGGCCGAACCGACGACCAACAACTTGTGGAGGCGCTCCGGCGTGCCGACGCCACGGCGCCCGCGAGCCTCTACGACTCCTATGCCGAACGTCTCAGCGACTACGCCCATTCGCTGCTGGGGGACCGGGAGCGCGCGGCCGAGGCCGTGCACGCCGCCCTGGTCACCGCACACGGCTGTATCGAGCGGCTGCGCGAGCCGGGCCGGCTGCGCCCCTGGCTGTACGCGCTCACCCGGTCCCGGTGCGCGGTCAGGACACGGGGGTCGCAGGGCTCGCGGAGTACGGCGGCCGCCCCGGCGTACGACGACCACGACACCCCGGAGGAGCGTGAACTGGCCGCGCTGGTGCACGAGGCACTGGCCGAGCTGAGCGGGCAGGAGCGCGAGGCGCTGGAACTGTCACTCCGGCACGACCTCAGCACCGCTGAGGCGGGAGCGGTGCTCGGGCTGTCCTCGCGCCAGGCCACGACGCGGCTCGGCCATGCCCGTGAGCACCTGGAGAACTCGGCCGCCGCCGTGATCCTGGCCAAGGTCGGCCGGGCGCACTGCCCGGACCTGTCGGCGATGGTCGACTCGTGGGAGGGCCCGCTCACCACGATCCTGCGCAGGCGGCTCTCCAGCCACATCAGCCGCTGTGAGGTCTGCCTCGAACGGCGGGAGCGTCATGTTTCGGCCGGACGGCTGCTCGACATGGTGCCCGTGGCCTTCCCCCCGCTCTCCCTGCGCCGCCGGGTCATCGAGACCTGCGTGAACCCCGACCTCGCGGCGGCGCGCGCCTCCATCGTCGAGGCGGGTGACCGTTTCGACCGGACCGGCTTCCCCGCCCCGGCCGAACGTCGCGGGAAGGGACGGCGGTCGATCTCGCCGGCACAGCGCCGCAGGCCCTCCCGGCGGACGGCCCCCGTGGTCGCGGCCGTCGCGTGCGTGCTGGCGGCCGCCGGAGCCGTGGCCGTGATCGCCGGGCAGAACGCGAGCGACGGGCGGGTGACACGGGCCGAGGCCGCCCCGGACCGGGTGCCCGCGCTGATCACCCTGGAGCCCGAGCAGGAGTCCCCGCCACCGGATCCGGCCCCCTCTCCGACGGCCACCCCCGCCGGCGAGAGAAGCGAGGAGGACAGGAAGGCCTCCCTTCCCGTTCCAACACCCCGCCCGGCCCGGTCGGTGCCGGCCCGGCGGCCGGTTCCCGACCGGCCGCGCACCACCCGCACCCCGGCCCCTCCGCCCTCGGCCGGACGGCTGGCCGTCACATGCCCCGCCGACATCGGAGAGGGGGCGGGCACGATCCAGCTCTCCGCGCGCAACGCCGCGGTCTCCTGGTCGGCGACCACCTCGGGCGGGCTGAACGTCCACCCTCAGCGCGGGCAGCTCAAGGCCGGAGCCAAGAGCGTGATATGGGTCACCGCCGCCGACCCCGGAGAGAGCGGCAGCGGGCGGGTCGCCTTCAAGTCCGCCGGAGGCAACTCCAACTGCGCGATCTCCTGGGAGACCGCCGAGCAGGAGGTCCCGGACCCGCCGGAGGACCCGCCACCGACGCCGACGCCCACGTCTGCGCCCTCCACCGCGCCCAGCGCGGAGCCGGAGACGACATGATCCTTTGACTTGGTGTTGGGCAACACCATGACTTATCTTTGCGAACCGGTAAACCATCGGCTGATGTCAAGCGTCGGCATTGACGTGCATACGGAGCGGTTGTTCACATGAAGTGTGATCAACCACTTGATCATCAGCCAGAGACCGGGGGCCGGGAGATGCCAGCCAAGCGCGGGGTGTTGAGGGGGGCGTTCGCCCTTGTGTGCGCGGCGGGGGCCGCGCTCGCACTCGCCGACGTCGACACTCCGCTACGAATGATCTTTACCCCGCTGTTCCTTCTGGCGGTTCCCGGGATCGCCGCAATGGGACTGTTGCGTGATCGTGACCCGCTTACTGCACTATCGGTAGGGGTAGCGACAAGTCTTCTGGCAAACGTTCTCCTTGCCACCGCGATGCTCACTTTTGACGCATGGTCGCCTCGGGCGGGAGTGGTGACGATTGCGGTGCTCGGCGGCTTCATATATGTCCTGGGCCTGGTTTACCGGGGGAATGGAAGCATGCAGACCGGACAGGGGGGCGGTTGAGGGTGAAGATCAGCATTGTGCGCCCGCGAGATCTCGGCGAGTCCGAGGTGTTCCGATGGCGTGAGATCCAGAGAACATCGGCCAGCCTCGACAACCCCTTCCTCTCCGTGGACTTCACCTTGGCCATGGGGAGGCTGCGTGACTACGTCAGGGTCGCGGTGATCGAGGACGGCGGCGAGATCGTGGGGTTCTTCCCCTACGAGCGGCACGGCTTCGGCATCGGCAAGCCCCTGGGTGGCTTCCTCACCACCTGCCACGGGCTGATCTCGGTGCCCGAACTGAAGATCGACCCGCGTGACCTGCTCCGGGCCTGCAAGCTGTCGGCCATCGACTTCGACCACCTGGTCGCTGGTCAGCCCACGTTCGCACCGTATGAGACGGATGTCCGACCGGCACCCGTCATGGACCTCAGCGGCGGCTTCGACGCCTACATCGAGCAGGTGCGCGCCGCCTCGGCGAAGAACTACAAGACCGTCCGCTACAAGGAGCGCAAGCTCGGCCGGGAACAGGGCGAGATCCGCTTCGCGTGGGACTCGCCGGACGTCGGGGCGCTGCGCACGCTTCTGGGCTGGAAGTCCGACCAGTACCAGCGGACCGGGCGGGTCGACCGCTTCGCCCAGCCGTGGATCGTGCGGCTCGTCGAGGAGATGCACTCCCAGCGGTCCGACGACTTCGCCGGCGTACTCACCATGGTCTACGCCGGAGACACTCCCGTCGCCGGACACTTCGGTCTCCGTACGGCACACACCCTGGTGGGATGGTTCCCCGCCTACGACTCGGCCTTCGCGCGCTACTCCCCCGGGATCATGCACCACCTGCACATGGCCGAACACGCCGCGAACGCGGGGCTGCACCAGGTGGATATGGGCAAGGGTGGCCGGGAATACAAGGAATGGCTTAAAACCGGCGCCCTGATGGTCGCCGAGGCCCGCATCTCACGTCCGTCTCCGATGGCCGCCGCCCAATGGCTGGGCAGGGTCCCCGTCAACAGACTCCGCACCGTCGTAGTGGACAACCCCACCCTTTTCCGGGCCGCGGATCGGGTTCTCAAGGGCTACGGCAGGGCGAGATCCGCTCTCCGACCGCGTTCGGCCGCACAGCAATCGCCCAAGGCGCAGTAACCGCACCTCCCTCACCGCGGTGACCGCGCTCCCTTCGACCGCGTCTCCAACAGCTCTTTCAGTCAGCTCTCCAGTCCCCGACGCAAGGCATCCCTCGATCACTGTCGCGCCGTTCTCCCCGCACCCCCAAGAACGAGCGCACGGAAGGACAAAAGGAATATCCGCCATCATGAATCCCGAGACCGTCAGGCAGAACGGTAAGCAGCTCGGCATGTTGCGCTCCATGCCGCCAATCGAGCGATTCACACCGCTCACCCCTCACATGGCCATTTCCCCGACCGTCAGCGTCGTCGTGCCCGCGATGAACGAAGCGGAGAACCTCCCGCACGTCTTCGCCACCCTGCCGCAGTGGATCGACGAGATCGTGCTCGTCGACGGCAACTCGGTGGACGACACCGTCGCCGTGGCCAAGCGGCTGCGGCCCAACGTACGGATCGTCACCCAGCGCGGCAAGGGCAAGGGCGACGCGCTGTCCGCCGGCTTCGCCGCGTGCACCGGCGACATCATCGTGATGATCGACGCCGACGGGTCCACCGACGGCCGCGAGATCATCCAGTTCGTGGGCGCCCTGGTCACCGGGGCGGACTTCGTCAAGGGGTCCCGCTACGCCGCCGGCGGGGGCAGCGACGACCTGACCTTCAGCCGCCGGGCCGGCAACAAAGTCCTCACCACCCTGGTGAACATGATCTACGGCACCCGCTACAGCGACCTGTGCTACGGCTACAACGCCTTCTGGTCACGGCACCTGGAGGCGCTTGACCTCGACTGCGAAGGTTTCGAAGTCGAGACGCTGATGAACATCCGCGCCGCCAAGGCCGGGCTCCGCGTTCACGAGGTGCCCAGCCACGAACGGTGCCGGATTCACGGCGAGAGCAACCTGCACGTGGTCCGCGACGGCCTGCGCGTGCTGCGGACCATCATCCGCGAGTGGCACCAGCAGCCGGCCGCACCGGCACCCGAGCCCGCGGCCACTCCGGCGGCGGACCAGGGCGCGGCATAGCCATGAAGAGCAGTGTCGTCATATGCGTCTACACCGAGGAACGCTGGGAGGACATCCGGGCGGCCGTCGAATCGGTCGAGAACCAGCGGCGCAGGCCGTACGAGATCATTCTGGTCGTCGACTACAACACGGACCTGCACCTGAGGCTCAAGCAGGAGTATCCCGGCGTACTCGTGGTGGAGAACACGAACGAGAAGGGGCTGTCCGGCGGCAAGAACACCGGTGCGGCGACCGCCTCGGGCGACATCGTGGCCTACCTCGATGACGACGCGGTGGCCGAACCTGGCTGGCTGGAGGCTTTGGAGGAGGGTTTCCAGGACCCGACCATCGTGGGGGTGGGCGGGCAGACCAGGCCGCTGTGGGCCACGGGGCGCCGCCCCCGCTGGTTCCCGCACGAGTTCGACTGGACCGTGGGGTGCACCTATCGGGGCATGCCCACGGTCCGGGCTCCGATCCGCAACGTCATGGGCGGGAACGCGGCCTTCCGCAGGGAGGCCGTCGGCGCCGTCGGCGGTTTCCACACCGGGATCGGCCGCAGCGTCCAAGGACGTAAGAGCCGCCCGCTCGGCTGCGAGGAGACGGAGTTCTGTATCCGGCTCTCCCAGAGCCGGCCCGGCGCGGTGATGCTGTTCGAACCGGACGCGGTGATCGGGCACAAGGTCTCCGTGCAACGGGCGGGATTCGCCTACTTCAGGTCGCGGTGCTACGCCGAGGGCCTGTCCAAGGCCCTGGTCGCGTCGAGCGTCGGCACCGATGACGGGCTGTCGAGCGAGCGGGCCTACGCGATGAAGGCCCTGCCCCTGGGGGTGCTGCGCGGTGTCGGTGAGGCACTGCGCGGCGACCTCCCGGGGCTCGGCCGCGCCGCGGCCATCGTGGTCGGCCTGGCCTGGACCACCTGGGGTTACGCGGTCGGTACGGCGCGTCTGAAGTTGGGGCGATCATGATTCGTGTTCCGATCCTGATGTACCACTCGGTGAGCGACCACCCGAACGACGAGACGCGCCCGCTCGCGGTCTCGCCGGGACGGTTCGCCGACCAGCTGGGCGTGCTCCGCGATCGGGGCTTCACTCCGATGACGCTGTCCGACCTGATCGCGGGGATGCACAGGACCGCGGCGATGCCCGACCGGCCCGTGGCCATCACCTTCGACGACGGATACGCCGACTTCCACAGCGAGGCGCTGCCCGTCCTTGAGCGGTTCGGCTATCCGGCGACGGTCTTCGTGACCAGTGGCTGGGTCCAGGACTCCGGCCCGGCGGAGGCCGGACGGCGGCTGGCGCCCATGCTGACCTGGAGCCAGGTGCGCGAGGCGGTCTCCTGCGGTGTGGAGATCGGCGGTCACAGCCACAGCCATCCGCAGCTCGACCAGCTGCCGGGCAGGGAGCTCCGTAACGAGCTGCGCACGAACAAGGCCATGCTCGAAGATCAGATCGACCGTCCGGTGGCCACCATGGCCTACCCCTACGGCTACTCCAGCGCGCGGGTCCGCCGGGAGGTGCGCAAGGCGGGCTACTGGACCGCGTGCGCGGTGGCCAACGACACCGTGCGCGAGGGCGACGAGCTGCTCGCCCTGCCTCGCCTGACGGTCACCGAGCAGACCTCGATGGTCAAGTTCGGCAAGGCCATCGACGGGCAAAGTCTCTCTATGCTCTACATGAAGGAACGTGCCCTCACCAAGGGATACGCGCTGGTGCGGCGGACCCGTTACGGGCTGCGGCAGATCTCTTCGAAGTATGCGCCGGGGCAGGTATTGGGCGGTGACTGACACGGACCTCCACGGGGGGAGGGCGGGCCGGCGACGGGGGACGCTGCACACCCTGTGGGGTCGTCTCCCCAGGGATCTGAACGACCCCCTGTTGCGCAACGCCTACTCGCTGATCGTCAACGCGGGGGCCGCCGGGGCACTAGGCCTGGCCTACTGGACGATCGCGGTGCGGACCTACAGCGAGAGCGACTACGGCCGCGCCTCCGCGTTGATCGCCGCGATGCGCCTGCTCGCGGGGATGACCGCGTTCGGGTTCGTCGGCGCGCTGACCCGTTTCCTCCCCGAGGGAGGCAGGGCGACGGGACGCCTGGTCGGCTACACCTATCTGGTGGGCGGTGGCGCGGCGTCCGTCGCCACCGTGATCTTCCTGTTCACGCTGGACATGTGGGGCCCCAACTACAGCGGGCTGAACGGGCTCGGCATGGCCGGCTGGTTCCTGCTGTCGGTCTTCCTGTGGTGCGTGTTCACGGTCCAGGACGTGGTGCTGACCGCACTGGGCAAGGCCACCTGGGTGCCTCTCATCGGGATAGCCGTCGGCCTGTCGAAGATCGTGCTGCTGGTCGTGCTGGCCCCGGCCTTCCCCGGCGCGGGGATCTTCCTGGCCTGGACGATCCCGGTGGCCGTCACGGTCATCCCGATCAGCATTGCGATCTTCGGCAGGCTGGCCCCCCTGGCCGCCATGCGCAACGCCCACCAAGCCCCGCCCCGGTTCCGCCGGATAGGCCGTTTCCTCGCCGGGGACTTCCCCGGCACGCTGTTCATCCTGGCCAGTGTCTATCTCATGCCGGTGCTGGTGTTCGCGGGTGTGGACGCGCGGACGGCGGGATATTACGCCGCGGCGGTCACCCTGGTCGGTGTCTTCGACATGCTCGCGCTCAACATGGCCATCTCGCTGACCATCGAGGGGTCGGGAGATCCGTCGCTGCTCGCGGGTAAGTGCATGCTGGCGCTCCGGCGGACCATGATGCTCCTGGTCCCGGTGGTGCTGGTGACCGCGCTGGCCGCGCCGCTCATCCTGCGGCTCGGCTGGGGTGCGTCGTTCTCCGAGCACGGTGCGAGCGTGCTGCGGCTGCTCGCCCTGGCCTCCATCCCCCACGCGGTCATCGAGATCTACCTGGGGGTGCTCCGCGCCCGCAGCCGGGTGCGGACGCTGCTCGCGCTCCAGGCGCTGCTGTGCGTTCTGGTCGTGGGCCTGTCGTTCACCCTCTTCCAGTTCTACGGCATCACCGGCGTGGGCATGGGGACGTTCACGGCCCAGGTGATCGTGGCGGCCGTCGTCGCGCCGGGCCTGGTGAAGGTGCTGCGAGGCGCACGGGCGACAAGCGCCGACCTCTCCCCGGACGAGACCCCGACGCTGGTAATGATGATCGTCGACGCGCAGCCCACCCTGGCCTCCGCCCCCGTCAGGAAGCCTCCGGCCGAGGCCGCGGCACCCGCGCGACCGCGCGCACCGTGGCTGGCACAGGCGAGGCGGTGGCTGCCCCCGCTGATCACCGCTGAGGGTCTGCTCGTCGTCGCGCTCGGCTCCGCGGCCTCGGGACCGTCCGCCTTCCTGTCGGCCACCGTGCCGGCCCTCGGCGGTGTCGGACTGGTGGTCGTGGCCTTCGCCGCGGAACTGGCCATGGCACGCAGGAAGGTGGTGCTGTGGGCGCAGCTCGTCACCGTGACCCTCTGCCTGCACGGCCTGGAGGCCCTGAGCGGCTCGGCCGGGAGCCTCGCCGGGAAGGTGGCGCAGATCATGGCCACCGGAAAGGCCCCCGGCGGTGAGTGGCTCCTCGCCCTGCCCGCCTTCTTCGCCCGTGTCATGGGGATCGCCGATCCCACCCCGGTGCTGGTGTGGGCTCCGGTCCTCTTCGCCGTGGCGGCGCTCGCCCCCGCGCTGCTGGCCGCCAGAGCCGTCCACCGCGACGAGCGGTTCCACTGGCCGTCGGCCATGCTGGTGACGGTCGGCCTCTGGATCGCACCCGCTGAGCGCATCCAGACGTCTCTGCTCTGCCTGCTCGGCCTCTGCGCTCTCGCCCTCACACTGGTACTGGCGCGCAAAGGGCGACGGCGCTCCGAGACGACGGTGGCGGCCGACGACCGGACGCTGAGAACCGCGGCCTAGGCGGACGTGATCGCGGCGTCCGCCACCTGATCTTCAATTTTTGACGTCCTAACGAAAGGACCCCCTGTGGACCACTGGCCGACGGTTACCGCCGTGATCCCGACCCGCAATCGCACCGGTCTGCTCAAGGAGACCATCGACTCGATCCTCGGCCAGGATTATCCGGGCGAGGTGACCTGTGTCGCTGTCTTCGACCAGAGCCCGGTGGAGGAGTCGGTCGCCCGTGACACCCCGGGCCGCCGGGTTCTGGTGACCGAGAACACGCGGAACCCCGGGATCGCCGGAGCACGTAACACGGGCGTGCTTCTGGACGACGGCGAGCTGGTCGCCTTCTGCGATGACACCGATCTGTGGCTGCCGCACAAGCTCCGGTCGCAGGTGACCGCCCTCGGCTCGGGTCATTTCGTGACGTGCGGGGTGGAGCTGTTCAACGACAAGGTCACCTATGCCAGATCCGTGGCCGCCCCGTCGGTGACCATGAAGGACCTGCTGCACAAGCAGCTTCCCTCGATGCATCCCTCCACCTACCTGATGCGCCGTGAGGCGCTGGTCAACGGTTTCGGGCTGGTCAGCGAGGAGCTTCCCGGCGGGTACTGCGAGGACTACGAGCTGCTGCTGCGGGGTGCCCGGTTCGGGCCGATCACCAACCTGCCCGAGACCGGGGTGCGGCTCAGAATGCACAACGGCTCCTACTTCTCCATCGTCGAATCCTGTGGAACGATCTCCTCCGCACTCCGCTGGATGCTGGAGCACTACCCGGAGTTCGAGAAGGCGCCGAGCGGTTACGCCCAGGTCGCCGGGAAGATCGCCTTCGCCGAGGCCACCCTGGGACACACCTCGCAGGCACTTCACTGGGTCGGCCAGATCATGCGGCGCCGCCCCTGGGAGCCCCGCGCCTACCTGGCGCTGGCCGTCGCCGCCGGGGTGCCGGCCGACGCGATCGTCAGCCGGCTGCAACGGATAGGCCGCGGCATATGAGAAGCGACGTCATCCGGCCGTAAGCGCTCGGCTCGGCCGGATGACGTGGCCGGGGGTGAGAGGCGTGTGCCGCCTCACATCCGGCCGCCTCCTTTCCCCGCCCGGACCCTGCGTCCATGCGCTCGGCGCGCGGTCCGTCACGGGCGGCCAGGTGCTGATCACCCCGGCCATCGGCGAGACCGTGGTGTTCGTCGTGCCCCCGTTTGCTGGAGTGAGCCGCGTTTACCTGGCCGATCCGCTCCACGCCCACCAGATCACCGCATTTTTGACCGAACTAGATGTTCGCACGACAGCTGAAGCGGGATGGAAAGCGTAAGGTCACAGCAAGCTGTCAGTCCGTGACGCAAACGCCTCTTTTTATGCTGGCCATAGATTTTCTCGGCCATAATTTGGTACAAAAATTAATTAAATTTCAAACAAACGGGAAGTCGCGCCCATGTTGGCCTTAACTGCTCCGCCAGCACCAGACGCCTGGACAATCACATGAGTCTGCCCGCGAAGAGTCGGCACGGCCGGCCGGCGGGAAGGCTCTCGGCATCGCGATGGGTCCTCATCGGCCTGGCCCTCGCCCTCGTCGTCACAGTCGGCGTCTACACGTACAACTCCTCGGAACAGCAGGGCCCCAGCGCCCAGGCGCCGGTGGTGCCGGGAGGCAAGGCTCCGGACAAGTCGTGCACCCCCACGGCACAGCTCGTGCCGCCCTGCGGAGCCTGGTGGGGCATGCACGTGCCGCCCGGCGACAACCCCAACATGCGCCCCAGCCTGACCGCGATGGAACAGAAGCTCGGACGTAAGCTCGATATCACCATCAGCTATCACGATATGTCCGACAGTGACTCCGGGCGATTCTTCCGGAACGACGAGAGCCAGGTCGTCAACGACCACATCCTGCTCCTCGCCTGGGAGTCGTCGATCTGGCAGGACAACCTCGACATCGCCTGGCGCGACATCGCGGCCGGACACTACGACCAGGCGATCACCGACCAGGCCGCACGGGTGAAGAAGTACGGTAAGCCCATCCTGGTCGGCTTCGACGGGGAGAAGGACCGTGACGAGAGCGGCCAGACCCCGGCGGAGTACGTCGCCGCCTACAAGCGCATCGTCGACGGCTTCCGGAAGGCGGGCGCGACCAACGCGCTCTGGGTCTGGGGCGTCACCGGCTACTACCCGTTCCGGGACAGGTGGAAGGCCTACTACCCGGGCCACTCCTACGTCGACTGGATCAGCTACGACCCCTACAACTTCGCGACCTGCCGCGGCGCCACGTGGCAGGACTTCAAGCAGACCGTGCAGCCCACCTACAATTGGTTCCAGCAGAACGGCTTCGCCAACAAGCCGTTGATGCTCGCCGAGTACGGCACGGAGAGCCACAAGAGCGACGCCTCCGCACGCGCCGACTGGTACCTCGACATCCCCGAGGCGATGAAGACCATGCCCAACCTCAAGGCGATCATCCAGTGGAACAACGTCGACGCTGACCGGTGCGACTTCTCGCTGACCGGCCCCGGTGTCGTCCAGGCGTTCGCCGAGGCCGGTAAGGATCCCTACTTCCGGCAGCCCATGGTCCGGCAGCCGACCGGCTGAGATCCGGGCCGGATATCCACCCGTCCGCTCTCCCTCCGGATCGGCGGAGGAGGAACACCCGGTCGACCGGCGGCGATCACAACGGACCCGGTCCGTTCTCAGGCGTCCGCGCCTGAGAACGGACCGGCCGACATGCCTTTCTTGGAGCGCTCCCTGCCCGCGTGCGGAGTAAAGTCTGGGCCAGACATTCGCATCGACCCAACCAGGAAAGGGTGCGCGTGGAGGGCAGGAAGGCCGAAGAGGTAATCGATGAATCGATCACCCGCCCCATAGGTCGATCGGCCACCGGCCCGGCCCAGCAGTCCGAAGACGCCCGGCCTGCGGTGAACGGGGCACCCGAGGCCCTCGAAAGCCCGGAAGAGCCCGAAGATCCGTCCGGCGTAGAGGAGGTCAGCGGGACCGCGGACCTTGACGGCCCCCGGGACCTCACCGATGCCGAGGACTCCGAGCAGACCAGAGTCTTCCGGAGGCCCGAGGCGACAGGAGCTCCGGCGAAGACCGCACGGGAGGACGGAACCACCCCGGACGAGCCGGACGAGCCCGCACAGGAAACCGGAACCACCCCGGACGGACCCGACGAGGACGCCGAGGAGGTGGTGGTGGTGGTCCTCCTGCCGCTCGCCGAGGACGTCTCCTCCGTCACCACCTGGCACATCCCGGCCCGTGACGAGGAGGCTCCCGCGCAGGAGACCGTCCTCCCGTCCCTGGCGGTCGTCATCGTCAGCGGCTCCCCCGAGTCACGCCCCCGACTGTCCTCCATGGTCGAGGCGCTACGTGCCCAGCAGCCGGCTCCGGAGGAGATCGCGCTGGTCGTCGTCGACTGTCCCGAGCTGGCCACCTGGGCCGAGGCCACCCTCGACGACGTCGTGGTCGTACACGGCCAGGAGGTCACCGGCGCCGCCTCGGCGCGGAACCTGGGTCTGGCGAGCGTGCATGCTGACGTGGTCGCGTTCCTCGACGAGGGCTCCGCCCCCGAGCCCGGCTGGACTGCATCCCTGCTGGACGCCTACGCCGACGACGACGTGATCGGAGTGCGCAGCCGGCTCGCGGTGCGCTGGGACACGGGCAAGCCCGACTGGTTCCCCGTCGAGCTGGTGTGGGTGCTGGGGGTGCCGCGCACCGGCTCACCGCTCGAGACGGGCCCGATCGACGACCTGTACGGCGGAGCCATGTCGTTCCGCCGCGAGGCGCTGGCCGAGGCGGGGGGCTTCCCCGAAGAGCCGGACCGCGTGCCCGGCGACGCCGTGGCCGAGCCCGCCGGCGGGGTGACGAGCGAACTCGGCTCCCGGCTGCGGGATCTGAGACCTGACGCGAAACTTCTCCGGCAGCCCTCGGCGGTCGTGCGACTGAACGTGCCGGCGCAACGCTCCCGGCTCTCCTACTTCCTGGCCCGGTGCGTGGCCGAGGGCCGGTCACAGGCCGGCGTGCCGTGGCGGACCAGCGGGCGGGAGGGGCTGTCGGCCCGTCTCGCCCCGATCAGGAGGGGGCTGCCCAAGGCTGCATTCCGGGCCGTGACCTTCACCGGGCCCGCCGACGTGAAGGGCTGGAAGGCCCTGCTGGTCATGCTCGCCGGTCTGGTGGCGCTCAGTCTCGGCTACGCGACCGGACGGCTGCGCACGACACGGCCCGACGGGACGGCCCGGCAGGCGTCCGTCGTGACGTGGTTCCTCGCCCGTACGGCGCTGCCGGCGGCCGCCGTACTCTGGGGGCTCTCGCTACGCGAGGTCAACCTCGACCGGATGACCGACCTGGGACTGCTCACCGTCCTGCCCATCACGTTCTGGGCCGCGATCGTCGTCATGGTGGTCGGGTTCGTCGCCCTGCTCGGCGACCGGCGGGCCCTCGAACTCTGGCACGCGGGTTACACCCTCGTGCTGATCGCAGTGCTGCACGCGACCCCCGCTCTGCTCTATCCGTCCCTCCGTTACTCATGGGCCTGGAAACACGTCTCGGTCATCGACTACCTGATCCGGCACGGTGCGACCGACCCCGAGATCAGCCCGCTGTCGGCCTATCACCAGTGGCCGGGGTTCTTCTCCTTCTTCTCCCTGATGACCGAGATGGCCGGCCTGGACAACTCGCTGAGCATCGCCGTCTGGGGACCCGCCGCCTTCAACGCCGCGATGCTCCTGCCGCTGCTGCTCCTGTTGCGGACGGTGACGCGCAACCGCCAGCTGGTCTGGGGCGCCGTGTGGGTCTACTTCTCCTGTTCCTGGGTCGGGCAGGACTACTTCTCACCGCAGGCCACCACGCTGGTGCTCTACCTGACCGTGCTCGTGGTCGTGGTGCGGCGCTTCCGGCGGGGACCGATCAGGGCGGGTGACGACCCTCAGGGGCTGGCGGCCGAGCCGCCGCCCGTCTCCGACACGTTCACCCGCCTGGTCTGGACGTGCCTGCTGATCCTCCCGATCGTCGCCATCGCCTCGTCCCACCAGCTCACGCCGCTGGTGCTGACGGCCGGCCTCTTCGCCCTGTTCCTGTTGCGCCGCCATCGCAACCTGGGCATCCTGCTCATCACCGGCCTCGCCGTGGCGGCGTGGGATCTCGGTGCCGCCCGCCAGCTGCTGGCGAGCAGGTTCAACGACATCGTCGAATCACTCGGCGACGCCGGCGGCAACCTCAACGCCGGCTTCATCGCGCTCGGTACGGCCTCCCCGGGACAGGTGATCGTCGCCTACGCCGACCGTGCCCTCTCCGGCGGGCTGTGGGTGCTGGCCTTCGCCGGTGCCTTCGTACGCCGCGGCTGGCTCAGGCGTCCGGGCCTGCCGCTGCTCATGATCGGGCTGAGCCCCCTGCTTTTCCTCGCCGGGGGGAGCTACGGCGGTGAGATCATCTTCCGCGTCTACCTGTTCACCCTGCCGCTCACGGCGTTCCTGGCCGCGGCCTTGTTCCTGCCCGCCCGCCGGACCTGGATCCGCGCCCTGGTCCTGCCCCTGGTCTTCCTGCTCATGATCACGGGCTTCTTCTTCGGCAACTACGGCAAGGAGCAGACCAACTACTTCACGGCGGACGAGGCCCGGCTCGTCCAGCAGCTCTACCGGGTGGCCCCGACCGGCTCGGAGATCGTGGCGCCGACGTTCTACGTCCCCGGGGCGTATGACTACTACGAGCGCTACGACCACACCTGGCTGGACGAGCTGCCCCCGTCGCGCACCGCCGTGAAGAACCTGCCGGCGTACGTCCCCACCCTGCCGGAAATGGTGAAGAACCCGCTGCCGTCGGTGATCAGCCTGATGTCGAAGCTCCCGCCGGGAGCGAAGGCGTATCTGGTGCTCAACCGCGTGCAGAAGGTCGCCACCGAGACCATGGGCATCTTCCCCAAGGGGACGGTCGACCGGCTGAGCCGCGAGGTGGCCGCGTCGGACCGTTTCAAGGTGCTGACCCGCAACTCGGGCGGCGTCATCTACGAACTCGTCCCGAAGACACCGTGAGCCTGAGGAACCATGAGCAAATCACGCTGGCCGTTGCTGCTGCTCGCCACCTCCGGGTGGCTCACGCTGCTGGTCACGCAGGTCGCGGACACCGGCCCGCTGCGCGTCACCGTGTCGGTGGTCTTCCTGCTCACCTGCCCGGGCGCCGCCGTGCTGGCCCTGGCCCGTCCCCTGCTCGGCCGCCGCGACCATACGGGAGACGCCATGGAGAGCATGGCGCTCACGGTGGCGATCAGCGTCTCCGTCGGCATCATCGTGAGCGAGGCGTTCTTCATGAGCGGCACGTTCACCATGCGCGCCGCGGTGACGGTGCTGGCCGCCATCACCTCGGCCGCGGCCCTGGGAGCGCTGTTCACCGGATGGCTCGCCCGGCGGCGCCCGGCCGGGCGCCGCGCGCGGGAGGAGCGAGAGGAGCGAGAGGAGCCGGCGCCCGTTTCGGACGCCTCCTGACCTCGGGTCCCCGGGACACCCGCGTCCTCGGGGCTCCGGGCGGGTGCTCCTCTAGCGCTCGTCGAGTGCCCGGTGAGCCCTGGCGATCAGGGTCGGCACGGAGGCGCCGATCTCCTCGAAGCCCTCGCCGACGGTCTTGCCCTGTGTGAACCGGGCGTGGATGCCCTCCACGATGACCGCGAGCTTGAAGTTGCCGAACGCCAGGTAGAAGTCCAGGTCGGTCAGGTCGGCCCCGGAGACCTGCGCGTAGTGCGCGGCGAACTCCTTGGTGGTGAGAAAGCCCGGGGTGAGCGTGATGTCGCCGGCCACCGGGATGGAGGAGCGCTCGACGTCGTCCGGATCCTGCCAGTAGGTCAGGGTGAGGCCGAGGTCCGCGACCGGGTCTCCCAGCGTCGACATCTCCCAGTCGACCACCGCGCGAATCTTGGGGACGGCGCCCGGCGCGAGCCGTACCAGTGTGTTGTCGAGACGGTAGTCGCCATGCACGAGGGCGCCCGGGGAGAGGCGGGGGAGCCGCTGCCGCAGGCGGTCGGCGAGCCGGTCGTACTCGGGAAGTTCACGGGTTTTCGAACGCGTCCACTGCTGACCCCACCGTTCCAGCTGGCGGGCCATGTAGCCGTCGGGGCGGCCGAAGTCGCCCAGGCCGACCGCGTCGTAGTCCACGGCGTGGATGGCCGCCAGCACCTCGGCGAGCCGCTCCGACAGCGCCCTGGCCTGCTCCGGCGACAGCTCCACGTCCGCGCGGCTGCGGACGGCCTCGCCTTCGACGTGACCCATCAGGTAGAAGGGCGCTCCGATCACGTCCTCGTCGGTGCAGAGCGCGACCGGCTCGGGCACCGGCACCGCCGTCTCGGCCAGCGCCGAGATGACCCGCCATTCCCGGCGCATGTCGTGTGCCGTGGGCAGGACGTGGCCGAGAGGGGGACGGCGCAGCACCAGCGGGCGGCTCTCCGTCTCGACCCGGTAGGTCAGATTGGATCGGCCGCCGGAAATGAGAGAGATCCCGGTGGGCTCTCCCACCTCGGCGACGTTGGCGGCCATCCAGGCGACGAGGCGGGACCAGTCGATACCAGGCGTACTCATAGCCCACTATTAGAACGCCACTCGGCTTTAGTTGGCCAGCCGGGGGCCGATCAGGTCGGCGACCACCGTGATTCCGCGCCGGACGTCGGCCAGCGAGGCGGAGCCGTACCCGATCACCAGCCCGTGCCGGTGCTCCTCGCCGTGGTGGTGCCGGGCCGTCGAATCCAGCAGCACGCCGCGCTCGGCCGCCTCCGCGAGGAGCGAGGGGATGGTCTGGGCGGGGAGTTCGACCATGACGTGCAGCCCCGCGGTGTCGCCCATGACCCTGGGGCCGAGGACGTCCACGATGGCGGCGCGGCGGCGGGCGTACTCCAGCCGCATGCGGCGTAGGTGCCGGTCCAGGTCACCGCGTTCCAGCATGACGGCCACCGCCTGCTGGGCCGGCCCACTGGTGCGGTCGCTCAGACGCGTGCGGGTCGCGGCGACGGCGGCGAGCAGGTCCGGTGCGGCGACCAGCCAGCCGACCCCGATGTCGGGGGCGAGCGACTTGGAGAGCGTGCCGAGCAGGACCACCCGGTCCGGATCGAGGCCGTGCAGGGCGGGCAGCGGGGCGACGTCGTAGCGGAACTCGGCGTCGTAGTCGTCCTCCACGATGACCGCGCCGGTACGGCGGGCCCAGTCGAGGAGGCGCTCCCTGCGCGGGACGGGGAGGCGTCCTCCCAGGGGATATTGGTGGGCGGGTGTGGTGTAGAGGACGCGCAGGCCGTCGGGGAGCCCGTCGACGACGACACCGTCCTCGTCGACCGGGCAGGGCACGATCTCGGCGCCCCGCGCGGCGAAGACCTCTCTGGCGACGCGGTAGCCGGGGTCCTCGACGCCGGCCCTGTGCCCGGGACGCAGGAGCGTGGCCGCGACGAGGTCGAGACCGTTACCGGTGCCCCTGGTGACCATGATGTTCTCCGGTCCGACGGCGATCGCCCGGGTCCTGCGCAGGTGCACGGCCAGGGCCTCGCGGAGTCCGGGCAGGCCGAGGGGGTCGGGCCTGTCCCCCGGCGGCAGGTCGGCCGCCCTCCGCCACGCCCTGCGCCAGGCCGCCTCGTCGTAGTCACGGACCCACGGCTGCCCGGGCCGCAGGTCGACCATCTGCTCACCGCGCCCTCTGGCCGCGGGCACCGCGCCGGCGCCGTCCGACCGCCTTGGGCCACCGCCGTACGCGCGCCGGGCGGAAGGGGGCGGGTGCGGTTCGGCGGGCGCGCCGGAGCCCGAAGGGCGCGGGGCCGACGGAGTGTGGATCACCAGGTCCGCCACGTAGGTGCCGGAGCCATGGCGGCCGTCAAGCCACCCCTCGGCGTAGAGCTGCTGGTATGCCTCGGTGACGACGGTGCGGCTGATGGACAGCTGGCGGGCGAGAGCGCGGGTGGAGGGCAGGCGCTCGCCGGATTTGAGGGTGCCGTCACGCATGGCGGTGCGGAGCCGGTCGCCGAGCTGGACGGTGAGGGCTGCGGCAGCCTCACGGTCTACCGAGACGGGCAGGTCAACAGGGGTGCGTGGCAAAGTGGTCTCCCAGAAGCAGGAAGAAGTGGATGTGTTCTCGATATCCACTTCTTCCTAGGGTAGAGCCATGCTCTCCATGACTCCCCGCACCACGCTCAACCGCTCCAAGGACCGGGGCCGGACCGACCGTGAAGACCTGTACGCGGTGCTCGACGCCGGTCTGGTCTGCCATCTGGGCGTCGTGGTCGACGGGTCCCCGAGAGTCGTCCCCACCGGCTATGGCCGGATCGACGACACTCTCTACCTGCACGGATCCACCGGCGCCACCTCCCTGCGAGGCACCGGCGAGATCTGCGTCACGGTGACCCACCTGGACGGCATCGTGCTGGCCCGCTCGGTCTTCCATCACTCGCTCAACTACCGCTCGGCCATGATCTACGGCCGGCCCCGTCTCGTCGAGGAGGACGGGGAGCGCCTGGCCGGCCTGCGTGCGATCACCGAGCAGCTCGCCCCGGGCCAGTGGAGCGCCGCGCGCCCGCCGAGCAGGAAGGAGCTCGCGGCGACCGCCGTCCTGGCCCTCTCCCTGGCCGAGGCGTCGGTGAAGGTGCGGAAGGGCCCCCCGCTCGACGACGAGGAGGACTACGCGCTGCCGGTCTGGGCCGGTGTGCTGCCGCTCCACTCGTCCTGGGGGACCCCGCAGACCGACCCCGCCATGACCGTGGACCTGGAGATCCCCGAGCACATCGCGTCCCGAACCATAACCTTCCGGTAAGCCCTCTCCGGCAAACCGGGCGCGCGGCGCGGACGTCCTAGCACGTAGTGCGGCAGCTCACTCTTCCTCGCCCGGTTCCGGGCCGAGGCCCGGCTGGTGGTGATCGCGGGCGGTGTCAGCGCGTACGTGCCGGCGGGCGCGCGGGTCCCGGAGATCCAGCCGATCGAGATCGTCGCCGCCGAACCGTCGCCGATCCGGGGCGCTCCCAGGTGGAGGGCCCCGACCCCCCCAAACCAGACATACGCTGACAATTCCCACAGCATGAGACCGTTTAGTGATTGATGAGCAGAAGTTGATCGGCTGACGCTAAGCTGCGGTCCGTCTGTTATGGGTGGGGGCCCGGACACCTAGGAGACCGTATGTACGGCATGCCATCAGCCTGGCGAGTCCCCGGATACACCGAGATTCGCGAGTTGGGTGTGGGCGCCGCCGGGCGCGTGGTGATGGCACGGCACGACGCCGATGACATCCTGGTAGCGATCAAATACCTGTCCGACGAGCTCAGGAGTGACGTCGGCTTCGTCGCGCGCTTCCGGCACGAGGCCCGGGTGCTCAACACCTTGGACAGTCCTCATGCCGTCCGGCTGTACGACTACATCGAGTCCGGTGAGGGCGCGGCCATCGTCATGGAACTGGTGGACGGCGTCTCCCTGCGCGCGCTCCTGCGCTCGGAGGGGCCGACCGGCCCCGAGGCCGCCCTGCTCGTGCTCAAGGGCGCCCTGCTCGGACTGGCGACGGCGCACACCGCCGGCATCGTGCACCGCGACTTCAAGCCAGAGAACGTGATGGTCGAGTCCGACGGCACGAGCAGGCTCGTCGACTTCGGCATCGCCATCCGCTCGGGCGACGGTGACACCCCCGCGGGCACCCCGCCCTACATGGCCCCCGAGCAGTGGGCGGGCGCACCGGCCGGACCGTCCACCGACGTCTACGCCGCGACCGTCGTGTTCTTCGAGTGCCTGACGGGCACCAGGCCGTTCCGCGCGACGAACCTCGCCGCGTTGGCCCGGCAGCACCAGTCCATGCCACCGCCCGTAGAGGAGGTGCCGTCGGCCCTGCAGGGCCTGGTGGAGCGAGGCCTGGCCAAGCATCCGGCCGACCGCCCGCCGACCGCCACCGCCTTCCTCACCGAGCTGGAGGCGGTCGCCGCCGACGCCTACGGGCCGGAGTGGCAGGAACGGGGCCGCCGCCGGCTGGCCGGGCTCGTCGCGATCTTGGCCTCGCTGCTCCCGCTGGAGATCATCGAACCCGAGACCAGCACATCGCTGGCCCGGACGGAGTTCGGCGGGCACTCTGCCACGTCGACGTCCGACAGCGTTCGCACCACGTACGCATCCGGCAGGAAGTCGGTGCTCAGAAAGACGAGCACCAAGTTCCTGATCGGCCTCGGGTGCATCGCGGTGATCAGCGGGGTGAGCGTGGTACTGGTCAACGCCAGCGACAGCACCCCGATCCAGGCGCAGAGTGTGGTCAGCACGCCAAGCGTGTCCCCCTCCTCCGAGCCGGTGGAGTCGGTCATCCCTGACGACGAGACCGACGAGCCCACGCAGGAGCCGACGGCGGAGAGCACACCGGCACCGACGCAGAGCACGAGCACCGCGGCCAGCCCGCCCCCGGCCGTGCCCAGCGCGAGGCCGACCTCGGCGCCCACACCGTCACCGACGCATACCGGGAAACCGACGAAGAAACCCACAAAGAAGCCGACGAGCGCGCCGGCCCCGTCAGAGGACAGCTCTCCCCTCGACATCGGGGACAGCACTCCGACCAGGAGCCCGTCGGCGCGGCCGACCCCCACCCGGACGACACGGCCCACAACACCGCAGCCGACGGCCTCCTCCTCCTCCTCCTCAACGCCGACCGGCTCGGAGGGCACCCCCACCGCCTCGGAGCCGACGAACGGCGGGGAGAGCCCCAGCGGCCAGGGCACACCGCAGCTGACCTCGTCACCCACGCCCCCCATCGAGACGGTCCCCGCGGCGGTCCTGCTCTTCGGACTGATGACGGGCGGCGCCGTTCCGTTCACACTGGCGGTGAAGCGCGGGATGGCCGGACGCCGCCGGAGGCGGCGCTAGACGGCGGGACGGAAACGACGATGAACACCGACCGGGGCGGCCTCGCCGGATTCCGGCTCACCCACCGGACCTGGACGGACGAGCTGGGCACCTGGTCGTCGGCGGTCGCGGCCGACGGGCGGCCGGGGAGCGCGCTCAGCTTCGACCCACGGCTGGTCGCCGATCCGGCGACGCGTGAACGCCTGGTCGCGGCCGTGGTCTCCGACCGCAGGCTGGTCCAGGGCGGCGTGACCGGGCTGGTCCCGGTCGCCGACCTGGTCGCCGCCCAGGGCGAGGTCTGGCTGCTCACCACCGAGCCGGTCAGCCCGGCCGTGACCGATTTACTGCCTCAGACGGCCGGCGTCCCCCGGCCTGACGCGGGCAGCGCGGCCACCATCCTGGTGGAGGTCGCACAGACGCTGCTGGCCGTACACGCCGCCGGGCTCGCCCACGGCGCGCTCCACCCCGGCACCGTGGTGATCGCTCCGGACGGGTCCGCCCTGCTCGCCGAACGGGGTCTGGCCGATGCGATATACGGACGGCTCCCGGCCCCGGAACGCGATGTCGCCGCCTGGGCCTCACTGGCCCGCGGGCTGGCGGCAAGCTGGGCGGCGGCCTCGCCGGGGGCGGCCGGGCTGTTCGACCGGGCGGCGTCGACGGCCTCCACCCACGGGCTCGCCGCGGCCCGCGACGTCCTGCTCTCCGGAGGTGACCTGCTGCCGCCGGGGTTCACCACCCGGGACAGGCTGGTGGAGACCATCCACCGGTGGTCGTCGGACGACCTGCGGACGGGGGGCGGGCAACCCGCTCCGGCGTTGTCCGCTCCGTCCGCTCCGTCTGCTCCGTCCGCTCCGGACGAGGGCGACATCGTCACGCTGCTGCATCCGCCGAAGAACGGCGAGAGCCACACCGACGACGTGGTGATGCGGTTCGGCCCCGGCGTTCCGGTGGAGACCACGGCGGTGCGGCTCTGGCGGACCGGCCGGGACTCCCAGAAGACCGAATCCCCCGCCGGCGGGCTCCGGGCGCTGGGCGCTCCGGCCAGGCGGCGTCGTCGCCGGACGGCTCTGTCCTCGGTGATCCTCGCGCTGATGGTCGTGGCCGCCCTGCTGGCCTGGCTGCTCCGGTCCTCTCCGGCTCCGCTGGAGGTGACGGCGATGAAGGTGGTCGCGCCGAAGAAGGCGCAGGGGTGCGACAAGGCCGTCAAGGTCAGGGGCGTGCTCACCACCAACGGCTCGGCCGGAGAGATCCACTACCAGTGGAAGCGGAGCGACCGCGAGGAGACGATCGAGCAGACCGACACAGTGACGGCCGGGAAGACCTCGCACGAGGTGATCCTCCTGTGGTCGGCCAAGGGCGAGGGAAGCTTCAGGGCGACGGCCACGCTACGGGTGCTCTCTCCCCTTCCTGCGGGGAAGAAACTCCAGGACAGGGCGAGTTTCACCTTCACATGTTGATAAACGACCATCAAGGTCCACAATGCACGGCAAACCGGTTCTTACTACTCTGGCGGCCATGACCACGCAGACCCCCTCCGGGTGGTATCCCGACCCCTACGGTTCACCCCAGCTGAGATGGTGGGACGGCAACCAGTGGACCGACGCCACCCACCCGGCGGACGCGCCTGCCGGGCAGGCCCTGTCTCAGACGCCGCAGACCGGACCGTCACCCCAGCCCGCGCCCCAGCAGGCAGGTCCGCCCCAGCAGGCAGGTCCCTCCGGTCCCACGGGGCCGTGGAGCCAGCCCGTTCCCCCGCCCCAGGGTCCGGGGACGCAACCGAACTGGGGCGCCGGCCCGCCTAGCGGGGCGACGATGCAGATGCCCGCCGGGGGGTACGGCCTCCCCACCGGCCCCCCGCCCGGCAAGAGCAGCCCGTGGCCGTGGATCCTGGGCGGCGGCGCGGTGGTGGTCGTGGTCGTCGGGATCGTGATCGCCGCGATGTTCCTGATGAATCCCAACGGCAGGCCGGTCGCGAGCGACCCCGCCCCCGTCCCGGGGGTGACGACCGAGGATCCGGCCTTCCCGCCGAGCCCCGAACCGTCGGCCCCGCCGTCCGATGAGCCGGACAGCGGCAACACCGACCTGCCCCAGCCGCAGGACGGGCGTCTCAAAGATCCGGTGACCGGCCTGTCCTACGCGTTCCCCGGTTCCCCCTGGAAGGTGCCGGAGAGGGTCGGCGGTGGCCCGCTCGGGTTCACCTGGTCCAGCGCGGCCGTGGCGACCGCCCAGGAGAACTACGACGGCCAGGGCAACAACTGGGTCGGCAACGTGTTCGTCGGGGAGCTCCCCGACAAGTTCGGCTACAACGGGGTCGCCACCATGCGGAAGACGGCCGCCACGCTGCTGCTCGCGACCGAGGAGAACTTCTACAGCCCCGGGCACGGGCGGAAGATCGTGCGGAACAAGGCCGTCAAGGTGGGCGGCAAGGACGCCTGGGTGCTCATGTTCGACCTGGACTTCTCCAAGGAGTCGGCGGCCAACGGCTGGAAGTGGAAGAAGGAACGGGGCGCCTTCGTGATCGTGGATCGGGGAGAGGGCGCACGTCCGGCGCTGGTCTACGTGTCCGCGCCCGACAATCTGGGCGTCTCGGTGACCAATCGTGTCGTCGACTCGCTCAAGCTCTCCTGAAGGGAGTACTACCCTGAAGGCTATGAGTGACCTGCTGGTCTGGATCGACTGTGAGATGACCGGGCTCGACCTCGGCCGGGACGCGCTCGTCGAGGTGGCCTGCGTGGTCACCGACGGCGAGCTGAACCAGCTCGACAAGGGGGTGGACGTGGTCATCAAGCCCCCGCCCGAGGCGCTGGCGCAGATGTCGGAGGTGGTCAGGGAGATGCACACCGCCTCCGGGCTGCTCGACGAGCTCGGCGGCGGCGTCACGCTGGCCGAGGCCGAGACCCTCGTGCTCGACTACATCAGAAGCCACATCCGGGAGCCGAAGAAGGCGCCGCTCTGCGGCAACTCCATCTCCACCGACCGGTCGTTCCTCTCACGCGACATGCCGGCCGTGGACACGTTCCTGCACTACCGGATGATCGACGTGTCCTCGGTGAAGGAACTCGCCCGCCGGTGGTACCCGCGGGTCTACTTCGCCTCGCCCGAGAAGCAGGGGGGACACCGGGCGCTGGCCGACATCGTCGAGAGCATCCGCGAGCTGCGCTACTACCGCGCGGCGATCTTCGTGGCCCAGCCGGGTCCCGACTCGGCCACCGCCCGCGAGCTGGCTGAGGGCGTCTCCACCCCGGCGTCCTGAGACCACATGGGAAACCGAGTACGAAACGACTCCCGGAAACCGCTACACTTTCCATGTGCTGCTGCGGCAGACCTGGTGGGCGTAGCTCAGTTGGCAGAGCGCTAGGTTGTGGTCCTAGATGCCGGGGGTTCAAGTCCCCTCGCTCACCCCATGAGAACGGCCGGTCCTACGGGACCGGCCGTTCCGTTTTATCCTCACTTCCGACTTGCCCACCAAAGATGGATATTGCGGGTTATGCTCGCTGCTATCGCTACGCCGTAAGACCGGGGGTTTCGGCGACCTGACTGTGTTGCAGCCACGGAGGCCGGATGAGAGTCGACGACGCCCCCTTCGACGCGGAGCCCAGGGTCGAGACGGGCTTGAGCAGGCGGGAGACCGAGGTCATGGAGCTGATCGCCACAGGTCGTTCCAACGGGCAGATCGCCCAGCACCTGTTCCTCAGCGAGAAGACCGTGAAGAACCACGTGAATCGGATCTACGCCAAGCTCGGCGTGGACTCGCGGGTCACCGCGATCGGCCTCTGGCAGCGACGGGTCGCCCACGAGGATCCCTCGCGCCTCTGAGAAGCCGGACGACCTGCGCCGCCGGAGGCCGGGTGCGCCGCCCTCTACGCGGAGATCTGTAGGTCCCGGGACGCCTCCAGGGCACGGCCGATGGCGTCCGCACCCTCCTGCAACTCCTCGGAGGTGACCGAGAGTGCCGGGCGGAGCCGTACCGACCGCTCGCCGCAGGGCAGGACGAGCACGCCCTCGTCATGCCTGAGGCGGGCCACCACGCGGTCGCGCTCGGCCGGTTCCGCCAGGTCGAACGCGCACATGAGGCCGCGTCCCCGGGCGTTCTCCACCGTTTCCGGGAATCGGGCCTGGATCTTCAGCAGCGCGGTGAGGAGCTCGTGGCCGAGCTCCTGGGCGCGCGGGATCAGGCCGTCGCGCTCCACGATCTCCATGATCCGGCGGGAACGGACCATGTCGACCAGCCCACCGCCCCAGGTGGAGTTGATCCGGCCGCTGACCTGGAACACGTTGTCCGCGATCAGGTCCACCCTGCGGCCCGCCATGATCCCGCCGACCTGCACCTTCTTCGCGAAGGCCACGATGTCCGGACGGAGACCGAGCTGCTGGTAGGCCCAGGGGGTGCCCGTGGTCCCGGCACCGGTCTGCACCTCGTCCATGACGAACAGCGCGTCGTGCTCGTGACAGAGCGCCTCCATGGCCTGCAGGAACTCGGCGCGCATGTGGTTGTCGCCGCCCTCGCCCTGGATGGGCTCGGCGATGAAGCAGGCGATGTCGTGCGGATGGCGCTCGAAGGCCGCTCTCGCCTGGGCCAGCGCCCGCGCCTCGGCCGCCTCGACCCCGCCGAAGTGGATGGCCGGCACCTCGATCCGCGGCCAGCCGAACATCGGGAAGCGGTCGGTCTTGACCGGTTCGGTGTTGGTCAGCGAGAGGGTGTAGCCGCTGCGGCCGTGGAAGGCCCGGGTGAGGTGGAGCACCTTGGTGCCGAGCTCCGGGGAACGGCCGCATGCCTCGTTGTGCCGGCTCTTCCAGTCGAAGGCACACTTCAGCGCGTTCTCGACGGCCAGTGCGCCTCCCTCCACGAAGAACAGGTGCGGCAGCTCAGGGTCGCCGAGGACCCGGCTGAACGTCTCGACGAAGTCCGCGAGGTGGACGGTGTAGAGGTCGGAGTTGGCGGGCTTGTTGGCGGCGATCCGGCCGAGCAGGGCGAGGAAGTCCGGGTCGTCGTCGAACGGGTTCACGCCGAGCGGCGCCGAGGCGAAAAAAGTGTAGAAGTCCAGGTAGCTCCGGCCGGTGCGGGCATCGACGAGCCGGGAACCCCGGCTCCGCTCAAGGTCCAGCACCAGCCGGTAGCCGTCGACGAGTAGGTGACGGGTAAGGCGGCCGTGCACGTCCATGTCCCCTCCACAGTGAGTCGGACAGATGATTCCCCGCCAACGAGGCATCTATATGGAGACATTACGCATGAGATTTGATTCTTGTGAAGATTCTGCGGCAATCACATGATGCGCGGAACGGTGCCCGACGTGCCCGGCCTCCGGGAGCCCAGCGCCCTGACCCGGAAGGCCAGCGCCACCAGGGCGACGCCGTACACGATGGCCATGGTGGCGATGAGCCAGACGACGGCCAGCGCGCCCGAGGTGGGCCAGACGAACAGCAGGATGCCGAACAGCACCGACAGCACGCCGCTGACGATGAACATCCACTCCCCGGCCATCTCCCTGCGCAGCCGGATCGCCGCCACGATCTCGACGATGCCGGTGACGACGGCCCAGCTCGCGATGACGAACAGCAGGGCGAGCGCGGTCATGCCCGGCCAGACGAAGGCCAGGATGCCGGCCAGAACGCTGAGGACACCGTAGACGATCATCCATGTCCGTGAGCCCGAGCGCCACGAGCCGAAGATCGCGAACACGCCGTTGACGATGGCATAGGCACCGAAGACGACGACCAGCGCGAGGACCGTGATGGCCGGCCAGAAGACGGCCAGCAGGCCGAACAGGATCGCACACACCCCACGGATCAGATGCGCCCACCACGTGCGGGACAGGCCCTCCCCCACGGCTTCCCCCGTGCGAGACATCTTTTCCATGTGCCCCCCTCTCCTTCACGCGCCCTTCTGCTGTGATCGATTCCTTTCCAGAAGATCGCCAACACGAGACCACAATTCGGTCAAATCGGAGTTATCGTCCATCTCAGGCCTCATCTCCCTCCAAAAGGAGCCTCCGTGTCCCTCCGCGAATCCGCCACCGACATGCGGGACGAGCTGGTCCGTCTCCGCCACGCCCTGCACCGCGAGCCCGAACTCGGCCTCGACCTGCCGCGGACCCAGGAGAAGGTGCTGGCGGCGCTGTCAGGCCTCCCCCTGGACGTGCGGCTCGGCGAGCGGCTGAGCTCGGTCACGGCCGTGCTGCGGGGTGCCCTGCCGGGCCCGACCGTGCTGCTCCGAGGCGACATGGACGCCCTGCCGGTCTCCGAACGCGGCGGGGAGGTCGTCTCACAGGCGGAAGGCCGGATGCACGCGTGCGGCCATGACCTGCACACCACCATGCTGGCCGGGGCCGCGCACCTGCTGGCGGCCAGGCGCGACCGGCTCGCCGGGAACGTCATCTTCATGTTCCAGCCGGGCGAGGAGGGACCGGGCGGCGCGAAGATCATGATCGACGAGGGCGTGCTGGACGCGGCGGGCGAGCGCCCGGTCGCGGCCTACGCCCTCCATGTGATCAGCTCGGTGCTCCCCCACGGGATGTTCATCACCAGGGGCGGGCCGATGATGGCCGCCGCCGACAGACTCGTGGTGACCGTGCGCGGCGCGGGCGGCCACGGCTCGACCCCCCACCACGCCAGGGACCCGATCCCCGTCGCGTGCGAGATGGTCACCGCCCTGCAGACCATGGTCACGCGGGGGTTCGACGTGTTCGACCCGGTGGTCGTCACCGTCGGCAGCTTCCACGCGGGCACCGTCGACAACGTGATCCCGGACGAGGCCCGGTTCGAGGCGACGATCCGGTCGTTCTCCGCGGCCTCCCACGCACGGGTCCAGGAGCGGGCGGTGGCCCTGGTCAGGGGCATCGCGGCGGCGCACGGGCTGGAGGTGGAGGCCGGCTACGAGGTGAACTACCCGGTCACGGTCAATGACCACGCCGAGGCCGACTTCGTCGGTGGGGTCGTCCGCGAGGCGTACGGCGAGGAGCGGTTCGTCACGGCTCCCCAGCCGTTCACCGGCTCGGAGGACTTCTCGTTCGTCTGCGACCAGGTGCCCTCGGCCTTCGTGGCGCTCGGCGCGTGCCCGGCGGACGCCGATCCCGCCAAGGCCGCCTACAACCACTCCGCCGAGGCCCGGTTCGACGACGCCGTGCTGCCGGACGGCGCCGCGCTCTACGCGGAGCTCGCGATGCGCCGCCTCGGGCTCGAGCTCTCCCGCTAATGGGAGCTACCGGTTCTGCTGTTCGGGCAGACTCGGTGCCTGGTAGCCGCTGGTGAGTGAGCACTCCCTCGTCCTGGACTATGAGTCCTGGTGTCAGACCGTGCCCTCACCGGTGGTCAGGGGTCTTGATCGCTGATGGGATGTCGTGCCCGCCGATCGCATGGCGTGAGCACTTGTCCATTAGGTCGCCGACCGGCTCCTGCAGGCTGCTGGAACTGTTGTCGAGCTCTTGGAGTGACGGATGCTGTTCGTCGGAGACGACTGGGCCGAGCAGCATGTGCGCCACGAAGCGCGCGAAGTCGAGCGGAGGTGAGAGACCTTCGCCTCCTGGCCGTCGCAGCGGCTGGGTGAAGCTGGGGGCAGCCTGATCCGGGAGTCGCCGGGGAGGGTGGGAGCAGCCCCGACAACGCCGGGACGTGCCGAGACTGTCAGACGGTGCGGGTCCGGTTAGCGAGACAGGAAGGTGTACGAGAGAAACCAGTGCCTGACGCCCCTTAACGGCCCACCAGCTCAAACCTGACGGATATGGGCTGGGTGCGGTGCGTCCCCGCTCGTGTGCATCGGCGGGGAACTCCTCGGGACCATGTGAACCACCCCGGGGAGGCCACGACGAAGGTCTGCGGCGTAGTCGTGGCGATGCCGCAGGGGTAGAGCTGGACGCCTCACCTGTCGATCGACTTCGTGACGAACGTGGGAACCGTCCGGTGCCGCCCTCGCCCCGCGCGGCCAGCGTGGCGGAAGGGCAGGCGCGACGTCTGCTGATGGCATCGGGCGGGGCGGAGGCTCCGTAGTAGTCCGAGGCCGGGAAAGCCGGCCACATGGCGAAGGGAGCCAGCAAGTCAGTGGTGGAAGTACTGGAAGACCAGGAGGTTCGCTGGTGAATACGAGTGATCCGTCGTGGGGCCTGTTGAGGGCCGAGCGACGGGTACTGGAGATCCAGACCAAGCTGCACCGTTGGGCGACCGATGATCCTCATCGTCGGTTCGACGATCTGTTCAACCTCGTCACCGATCCCGGCTTTCTGCTGATGGCTTGGGAGCGGGTTGCGGGGAACAAGGGCGCACGCTCGGCCGGAGTCGACGGGATAACCGCCGCCTTCGTCCAGGAACGGATCGGGACTGAACAGTTCCTGGAGGAGTTGCGTGAGCAGCTCAGGAACCAGACGTTCCGGCCCGTTCCGGTCAGAGAGCGGATGATTCCCAAGCCGGGGACGCGCAAGCGCCGCCGTCTGGGGATCCCGACGATCGCCGACCGGGTGGTCCAAGCGTCCTTGAAGCTGGTGCTGGAGCCGATCTTCGAGGCGGATTTCCTTCCGTGCTCGTATGGGTTCCGGCCGAACCGGCGAGCGCACGACGCGATGGCCGAGACGCGCTTCCTGGCATCCAAGACCTACGAATGGGTACTGGAGGGCGACATCAAGGCCTGCTTCGACGAGATCTCGCACCCGGCCCTCATGGACCGGGTGCGCGGACGGATCGGGGACAAGCGCGTGCTCGCGCTGGTAAAGGCGTTTCTGAAGGCGGGCATCCTCACCGAGGTCGGCACGTCCAAGGAGACCGTCACCGGCACCCCGCAAGGAGGGATCTTGTCTCCGCTGCTGGCCAACGTGGCTCTCTCGGTTTTGGACGAGCACTTCGTCCAGGCACCGGGCGGAGCGCGTTCGACCACGAAACAGCGCTGGACCCGCCGCCAGAAGGGGCTGCCCAACTACCGGTTGATCCGGTACGCGGACGACTGTGCGCCACGAACGCTGATGGAGGTTGTGATGTAGAAGATCGCGAGCTTCGGATGCGGTGCTGTGCTGGTGATGGAGGTAGGTCCTCCGGGATCGCTCACGCAGGGGGAGGTCCCAAACCACCGCGAGTTGCTGCGGCTCAATGGCCGTGGTGGTGAGCGTCGCGGAAAAGGCGCACGAGATGCGTCAGGTGTGAGCCGAGAAGGCGAACGAGAGTGAACCACTGATGAAACGTCGAAAGCGTAGCGGCGTCATCGAAACCGGGGTCCAGTTGTTGCCCCGGGATGAGCCTGGCGGGTGCCTGCTTGCTGGCCAGGTGGTGACCGGCGTCAAGGTGGCGCGAGTTCGGCTTGGGCGCCAGTACGGAACGTGGGAACCTGCCGTCTCAGCGGTGTCGGGCGCGTGTTGGAGCGTCCGGCCGAAGGGAGTACCCCAAGCAGCGGACACTGCAAGGGGCCGAGTACCGGGGCGAGGCGGAGGGACGGACCGGCTCGTAGTAGTGCAGAAGCGCCGTAATGGGCGTGGAGCGAAGGGGCCGGGTCGCCCGGAGTCGCTTGGTGGTCAACCGGCTGGTCATCCGATCGGGCCGGGAGGAGCCAGGTGAGCGAACTCAGGCAGCAGGACAAGCCGTTTCAGATCGACAAGTGGAAGGTCTGGGAAGCGTTTCAGAGAGTCAAGGCCAACAAGGGGGCGGCGGGGGTCGATGAGGAGTCGATCGCGCAGTTCGAGGCCGATCGGGACCGGAATCTGTATCGGATCTGGAACCGGTTGTCCTCAGGCTCGTACTTCCCGCCGCCGGTGAAAGCGGTGGAGATCCCCAAGCCGCAAGGGCGAGGGGTGCGGGTGCTGGGCGTGCCGACCGTGGCCGACCGGGTGGCCCAGACGGTGGTGCGGATGTATCTGGAGCCGAAGGTCGAACCGATCTTCCATCCGGATTCCTACGGCTATCGGCCGGGCAAGTCGGCGCTGGATGCGGTTGGGGCGTGCCGGGTGCGGTGCTGGCGGAAGGATTGGGTGATCGACATGGACATCCGGGCCTTCTTCGACACCGTGCCGCATGACCTGGTGCTCAAGGCCGTCGCCAAGCACCTTTCACCGGATCAGCGGTGGATCCTGTTGTATGTCCAGCGGTGGTTGACCGCTCCGATGCAACGGCAGGATGGCACCCTGGTCGCCCGAGATCGCGGGACCCCGCAGGGGTCGGCGATTTCACCTTTGCTGGCTAACCTGTTCATGCATTACGCGTTCGACGCCTGGCTGGCCCGGGAATTTCCGGCGCTTGGGTTCGAGCGTTACTGCGATGACGCGGTGGTGCACTGCGGCAGCCGCCGGCAGGCCGAATACGTGCGAGACGCGATTGCAATGCGTCTGGCGCAGGTCGGCCTGGAGTTGCATCCGGACAAGACATGCATCATCTACTGCAAGGACGCCGACCGGACGGGCTCGCACGAGCACACCCGGTTCACGTTCTTGGGCTATGAGTTCCGGCCCCGGCTGGCCAAGAACAAGCACGGCAAGCACTTCGTGTCGTTCTTGCCCGCGGTCAGCACGCAGGCGATGAAGGCGATGGGAGCGGTGATCCGCTCCTGGCATCTGTCCCGGCGCAGTGACAAGTCTCTGGACGACCTTGCCCGCATGTTCAACAGCATCGTGCAGGGGTGGATCAACTATTACGGGCGCTTCTACCGGTCCCGGTTGCTCTCCTTCCTCCGGCATCTCAACAAGCTCCTGGTGGGCTGGGCGTGCCGGAAATACAAACGGCTCAAACGCCGGGAACGGCGCGCGATGGCCTGGCTGGCCGAGATCGCCCGGCGATCTCCCCGCCTGTTCGCGCACTGGCGTCTCGGCGCTCGTCCTGACGGCTGGGCGATGGGAGCCGGATAAGCCGAGAGGTTTAAGTCCGGTTCTGCGAGAGGCCGGGGGTGCGATTCCCCCGGCCTACTCTCCTCGTCATTCTGGTCTCGGGCACTCGGGAACACACCGAGGCACTGCTCCCCGAAGTAGCGGAAGTCCTCGCCACCGTTGGGCTGCGGCTCTCGGAGGAGAAGACCCTGATCACTCACATCGACGAGGGCCTCGACTTCCTCGGCTGGCGCATCCAGCGCCACCACAAGCGAGGCACCGACCAGCAGTTCGTCTATAACTACCCGGCCAAGAAGGCACTTCGGTCCATCAAGGCCAAGACCAAGGCGATCTGCCGGATGAACGTCAGCCTGCCGCTGGCAGTCCTGCTGCATAAGCTCAACAACGTGCTGCGGGGCTGGACCGCCTACTTCCGGCCAGGGGTCTCCGCCCGCGCCTTCCAATACCTCCGCATGATCGTCTGGCGACAGGTGTTCGGATGGCTGCGACGCAAACACCTCAACGCGGGCTGGAAGGAACTGCGCCGCCGCTTCTGCGACGGCGGATGGTGGCCACGCGATGGAGAAGTCGTCCTGTTCAACCCCGGCTCGGTGGCCACCACGCGCTACCTCCCCCGAGGGACAAAGATCCCATCGCCCTGGCCCAGCACACGCTGAGGACACCAACAGTCCAAAGGGACTTGTGGAGAGCCGGATGCGGGGCCAACTCGCACGTCCGGTTCGGGAGGGCGGCATGGAGAAACGGACCGGGTGAAACCCCGGCACCGCGCTCCATGCCGACCCCACCACGACGTGGAGGTCCAGGACGAGGCGGGGCAGGTCCTCAAGCGGGTACGGCTGCCCGAGGGAATGGCCGGGATCTCCCGGTTCCACGAGCTGGTGGCCCGCTTCGTGGCCGAGGACGCCGAGCCCTCGGATGTGCTGGTGTGCATCGAGACCGACCGGGGCCCGTGGGTGCGGGCGCTGCGGGCGGCCGGGTACCGGGTGTTCGGGGTGGACCCCAAGCAGGCCGCCCGGTACCGGGAGATCTTGAGCAGCTCGGGAGCCAAGAGCGACAAGGGCGACGCGCACGCGCTGGCCGACATGCTCCGCACCCGCCGCCGCCAGTTGCGGGAGGTCGCCGGGGACTCCGAGGTCGCCGAGGCCGTCAAGGTCGTCACCCGCGCGCATCAGACACTGCTGTGGGAGCGCACCCGGCACATGCTCCGGCTGCGGGTGGCGTTGCGGGATTACTTTCCGGCGGCGCTGGAGACCTTCAAGCCTCTTGGCCTGACCTCGGAGGCGGTGTTGAAGCTGCTGGCCAAGGCACCTACCCCGGCCTCGGCGGCGAAGCTGACGATCAGCCAGATCAGCGCGGCGCTCAAGGGCCGCCGGGACATCGCGGGCAAGGCCGAGGCGATCCAGCAGGTGCTGCGTGGCGAGCATCTGGGCCAGGCCGACCTGGTCACGGCCGCTTACGCCGCCTCCGTCCGTGCCCTGGTCGCGGTCATCACCACGCTGAACACCGAGATCAAGACGCTCGAAGGCGAGGTCGAGGCGCATTTTGGCCGGCACCCGGACGCTGAGATCATGCTCAGCCAGCCCGGCCTCGGGGCTGTTCTCGGCGCCCGGGTGCTCGCCGAGTTCGGGGACGCTCCCGGACGCTATGCCTGCGCCAAGGCTCGCAAGAACTACGCCGGAACCAGCCCGATCACCCGCCAGTCCGGCAAGATGCGCACCGTCCACGCCCGGTTCGTCCACAACGACCGCCTCGTCGACGCCCTCCACCTCCAAGCCTCCTGCGCGATCCTGCACGACCGCGAGGTCCGCGCCTACTACGACCAGCTACGCGCCCGCGACGTCGGGCACAACGCCGCTCTCAGACAGGTCGGCAACCGCCTCGTCGGCATCCTCCACGGCTGTCTCAAGACCCGCACCCACTATGACCAGACAACCGCCTGGTCTCACCGATCCCAGGATCTCGCGGCTTGACATCCAAGCTCCAGGGATGTCTGACCCGAGGGCGCCGGGGCCGTGGCCGGTGTGGTCCACGGCGCGGGCCTGCCCAGCTCCGCCGCCCAGTCGCGGGCCATGTCGGCGGTGGAGCGGAACAGCCCTCCGCGGCGGGTCCGGCCCGGCCCGCGTGTCCGCGGCCGGTGACGTGGTTCTAGGCGCCCGCCGAGTAGACCACCAGTGAGACCGCTATGTACTGGACCACGTAGGCGGCGACGGTGAGGGCGTGGAAGACCTCGTGGAAGCCGAACCAGCGGGGTGAGGGGTCGGGGCGGCGCAGGCCGTAGACGATGCCACCCGCCGTGTAGAACAGCCCGCCCACGAAGATCAGGGTCACCGCGACCGGCCCCGCACCCTCCATGAGCTGGGGCAGCACGAAGACGGCGGTCCAGCCGAGACCGATGTAGAGCGCGGTGGACAGCCATCGGGGGGCGCCGGTCCACAGCACCCGGAACAGCACTCCGGCGACCGCGCCGGCCCAGATCACACAGAGAACCGCCGTCCTGGCCGGTCCGTCCAGGGCGAGCATCGCGAAGGGGGTGTAGGTGCCCGCGATGATCAGGTAGATGTTGGCGTGGTCGAGACGGCGCAGCACCTCCTCAAGGCGCGGGGAGAGCGTGCCCCGGTGGTAGGTGGCCGAGATGCCGAAGAGCAGGCCCGAGGTGACCGCGTAGATCGCGGCGGCGAGCCGTGACTGCAGGGTGGGGCCCAGGGCGACCAGGACGAAACCGGCGGTGAGCGCGACGGGCAGGGCTCCGGCGTGCAACCAGCCACGGAGGCGGGGCTTGATCGACTCTGGGAGGGTGAATCTCTCAGAAGAAGTCGTGGTCATGAACCTACGGTACCGTAAGTTACGCCAACGTAGGTTGTGATCTGCCCTACAGGCCGGAACGGCTCCGCCACCCGGCCTCACCCGCCCGCGCCCAGCCGGCACACCCCCCCGGAACGCCCTCAGAGCGCCCGCAGGAAACGCGCCGCGATGGGCACGGCCGTCTTCGCGCCACTCCCGCCGCCCTTCACGAAGACGGCGAAGGCGACCTTGCCGCGGTAGCCGACGAACCAGGCATGCTCCTCCCCATCACCCGCCTGGGCGGTCCCCGTCTTGCCCGCCGTACCGGGAGGGAGATCGGCGGACGAGGCGGTTCCACTCGACACGACCGCCCGCATCATCGCGCGCAGGGCGGTGACCGTGCCCTGCGGCAGCGGGACCGCCTCCGCGCGCGTCGCGCGTCCCGCCACCATCACCGGCCGGTGCCAGGAGCCGTCCTGTACGGCGGCGGCGACCAGGGCCATGCAGAGCGGGCTGGCCAGCACGGAGTGCTGGCCGATGGCGTCGGAGGCCAGCTCGTCGGCGGTGCCGTGGGGCTCTATCTCGCCGCAGGACCCCTGGTCTCCGATGCTCTTGCCGAACCCGAACAGCTCGGCGGCCTTCACCAGGCCGCCCCCGGACAGCAGGCGGACCGACTGCTCGACGAAGGCCGTGTTGCAGGAGAGCGCGAAGGCGTCGGTCAGCGTGATGGTTCCGGGGACGGCCTGCCCTCCGGCGTTGTGGAACGGGCGGCCGTCCGGGGGCGTGTAGGTCGCGGGGCACGACACCCGCGAGTCCGGGGTCAGGCCGCCGGCGAGCAGTGCGGCGGCGGTGACCACCTTGAACGTCGACCCCGGCGGGTAACGGCCGAGGAAGGCGCTCTGTCCGCCCAGCTCCCCGCCCAGCCGGTCGGCGACCGCGAGCACCTCGCCGGTGCCGGGCTCGACCGCGACGATCGCCGCGGGCGAGCCCACCCCGTCCAGCGCCCGGGCCGCCGCGGCCTGGACCGGCCGGGAGAAGGTGGTGCGGATCTTCTCGGCGGAGGGCGGCGCGAACGTCATGAGCGCATCGGCCGTCCCGTCCGCCCGGACCGCCTCCAGCGCGTAGCCGCTGTCGCTCGGCTCGGAGTCGGCGCCGAGCGCGCCGAGGTAGCTCTCGGCGCCGCTGTCGCGCGGGAACCGCGCGCCGGAGCGGGTGACCGGCTCGGCCGCGGGTGCCACGACCTCCCTGAACTGGATCCGGCCGCCGTCCTTGAGCGCCGGATGGAGCGTCTCCGGCGCCCAGAGCACCTTCCACCGCCCGTCCCGCAGGATCAGCCGCAGCGTCGAGGAGAACGGCCACGCCCCCAGGTCTTTGATCCGCCTGACTCCCTGGAACGGCAGCTCCGCCGCCCGCTCCCCCTGCCGCTTCAGCGTGCCCGGCGTGAGGTCCAGCGACTCGATGTCCAGGTCGCGGCTGAAGGCGAGGTGCCGCTCGGCGAAGTCGGCGGGCAGGTCGGCGACCAGGCGGCTCATCGCGCCGATGTCACTGTCCTCCCAGGCCGCCAGATAGGCCTGGGCCACCTCCTCGGGTCCGGCCTCCGTCCGGCCGCTCTCCGTCCCCGTGGGGCGGACAAGCACGTAGAGTCCGGCCGCGATGAGGGTGAGCACGACGGAGGTGAGTGTGAGGACCGCTCGACTACGCATACGGTTTCTCCCAAGAGTGTCCCCCAGCGTTGTATATCAGAGGGAAGAGGGATCAAAGGTGATGGTCAGGCGGGAACCACAGAGGCCGATGCCAGGCCGTTATCCGGTGACCTTCGGAGAGGTCGAGCTCCTGGGAGACCTCGACCGCCCCTCCGGCTGGGTGATCTCCAAGGACGGTGTGCCCCAGTCCTACGTCGACCTGGACGACCCCACCTACCTCGACTTCGAATACGTCCAGCTGATGGCCATCGTGATCGACCTTCTCGACGAGGGCCCGCTGGACGCCGTGCACATCGGGGGCTGCGGCTGCACCCTCCCCCGCTACGTGGCGGCTACCCGCCCGGGGTCGCGGCAGATCGTCGCCGAGCCGGACGGGGGGCTCGTCCAGCTCGTCAGGGACCAGCTCCGGCTGAAGTCGGTCCCCCGACTCAAGGTCAAGATCCTTGACGGCCGTACGGCCACCGCCGAACTCCAGGACGCCTCGGCCGACCTGGTGGTGCTGGACGCCTTCAGCGGCGCCACGATGCCGCTCGATCTGGCCACCTCCGAGTACATGGGCGAGGTCGCCCGCGTCCTGCGCCCGGCCGGGACGCTGCTGGTCAACGTCGCCGACGGCAAGGGGCTGGCCTTCGCCCGCCGGGTGCTCGCCACCGTCGGCGCCGCCTTCCCCCACCTGGCGCTGCTCGCCGACCCCGGCGTCATGCGGGGACGCCGCTTCGGCAACCTCATCGTCGCCGCCTCCCGCACCGGCCTTCCCCTCTCGGGCCTGGCCCGCCGGGCCGCCGGCGGACTCGCCCAGGCCCGGTGTGTGTACGGCGAGGACCTGACCAGGTTCGTCGCCGGCGCCCTCCCGCTCAACGACGGCACCCCCGTCGTCGTCCCTGTGCCGCCTCCGGGGGTGTTCGGCTGAGAGCGTGTCCCAGCAGTGGTCGTGCGGTCCGGTGGGCTCAGCCGATGTCCAGGACCGCCTTGCCGTGCAGCCGACGGCCGAGGAGAGCCTCGACGGCCTCTGCGGCCTTATCCCAACCGCCCCGCCAGGAGATCTGCGGGTCCAACCGGCCGGTCGCGACCTGCCCGGCCAGCCAGGTCAGGTCCGGGGCCAGCCCTGGGCAGGCGAGCAGGAAGAAGGTGACGATCGAGCGGTCGTGGCGGCCCTGGTCTCCGAAGAGCATCCCGAACGGGAAATGCTCTCCCTCACCCGTCATGTGCCCGACGGACACCAATGTGCCACCCTCGGAAAGCTTGTCGTAGGCGTCCACGACCTGGGGACACGGGACGTACGGCCGGAATCCCACGCACGAAAGATCCCCGCTCTCCGCCGCCGGACGGCCCCGTCGATATATTCTTGGTATTTCCTACTTTTAATAAGTGATATTTCCGGCACGCCGGTTACCGCCGGCGTGCCGTGTCCACACTTCACAGCACGGAGGTGCACATGTCCGAGGCTCCGCCCTATGGTTCCGCAGGCGCGTCCGGGGGGAGATCCGCCGCGTGGCAGGGACCGCCCGCCGAGCTGGCGATGTCTCCGGACGATATGAAGACATCCATCACGAGGGCGTTCGACGCCGAGAGCACCGACCTCACCGGCGCGCTCATCAGGGAGGTGAACGAACTGATCGCGGTGGGTGACTTCTGGGGCGGCGACGAGGCGGGCATGAAGTTCTACAACGGCGACGCCGAGGTGCCCGGCTACGCGGCGACGGCCGAAGGGATCATGACCGAGACGGGCGCCATCCCGTTCTTCTACAGCGGCGTCGCGGCCCGCCTTTTCTGCATGGGGGCCACCGTGGAGGCCGCCGACTGGGCGAGCATGGCCGAGATGCCCTGGGTCCTCCGGTGAGGCTCAACCGCTCGGCACTGTTCCCGCTGGGGGCGGCGGGCATGCTGGGGGTCGTCCTCAACGACATCTACCGGCGGTGGCCGGAGGGCGACCCGGACGGGGCACGCCGGGCCGCCGCCGTCTGGAGGTCGATCGGCACGCTGGTCGCGACATCCCAGGGGGACATGGAGCGGCAGGCCGCGCGCGTGTGGCGGGACAATCCCAGCGAGGGCAGCGAGGTGTTCCGTGCTTTCTGGCAGGGGGGCCTCATCTCCCGTTCCCTGCCCCCCGGCGTCCAGGGTCCGACCTCTTCCATATCCTTCCCCGACTACGCCGAAGCGGTCGCGGCGCACTGCGAGCGCACCGCGGAGGCGTGCGAGGAGTACGCCGAGGCGGTGGAGGCCACCCAGCACGCGCTCAAGGTCCTCGCGGCGACCGAGGTCGCGCAGCTGTTGTTCGCCGGAGCCTGGCCGGTGGTGGGCGGCCCCGGCGCCGCCGCCATCAAATGGGCGGCGGACAAGCTGCGCAGGCAGTATCAGATCGAGTATCTGATGATGCTCTTCCAGAGATACGTCGCGGAGATCGTGCGGAAGAAGCTGGCGAACTACGCCGCCGGAAGCGCCTTCTTCGCCCTCGGCGACACCACCCTGTCGATCGGCACCAAGGCGGCGTTCGGCGACGGCCCCGGATCGTTCGAGGACAACGCCACGATGACCATGAAGGACTTCGCCGCCTGCCTGGTCTTCTTCGGCGTCTGGGACCTCACCAGGGTCGGCCCTCTGGGCAAGGTGCTCGACAACGACGCGGGTAACTTCGCCTCCTTCTACATCGGCTCGAACTCCTACACCGTGGCGAACAACGCGATGAACGGAAAGAGCGGAACGGACCTGCTGCCCACCTTGAAACAGCTGATGGCCAAGGCCGCGGTCGGCACCATGCAGGCGGCCAAGACGCCGGAGTGAGCCGCACCGGACAGGGGGCCGGGACGCCGGGGCGAGACCACCGCACCGGAGAGCCGGGGCGCCGGAGCGGAGCCCGCCGGACGGCCTCCCTCAGCCCAACGCGGGCACCCAGGCCCGGAGCCGGGTGCCCTCGCCCGGCCCACCGGCCAGATCCAGCCCCCCGCCGAGGGCGGACATCCGGTCGGCCAGCGGGCCCAGCCCCCCGCGGCCGGCCGCCGCCGGATCGAATCCCTTCCCGTCGTCGGAGACCACCACCTGCAGCCGCCCGCCGGCCTGCGTCAGCCGTACCTCGATCCGGGAGGCCGCGGCGTGCTTGAGCGCGTTGGCGATCGCCTCGCTCACCGTGAAGTACAGCGCGCCCTCGATCTCGTCGGGGAAACGCCGTGCCCGCAGCCCTGTCTCGGCGGTCACCGTCGTGGCCACCGGCAGGCGCGAACAGCGCTCCTCGACCGCCTCCACCAGCCCGGCCTGGCTGAGCACGGACGGATGGATGCCCGCCGCGAGCTCCCGCAGGTCGGTGAGGGTCTGCCGGGCCTGTTCACGCAGGTCTGCCAGGGTTTCGGGGCCACCACCGGTCGCCCGGGCCAGTTCCAGCCCGGCGATCAGCGCCACGAGCTGCTGCTGCGCCCCGTCGTGGATGTTGCTCTCGATCCGCCGCCGCTCGGCCTCCTCCGCGTTGACCAGCCGGGCCGCCAGCCCGGCGCTCTGGATCGCCAGCGCCACCGGCACCGCCAGCGCCTGGAGCAGCCGGCGGTCCTCGGCGGTGAAGCGCCCCGCCGTCCTGGGACCACACGCGATGTGCCCCAGCCCGGCCGGCACGGTCAGCACGGCCTCACCGTCCTCGTCGCCCGACACCACCCGGGTGCCGTCCGCGAGCGTGACGGCCGCCCAGCGGGCCTCCAGCCCGGCCCGTACGGCTCCCGCCAGCCTGCCCAGCTGCTCCGCCGGCTCGGCCTCCTCCAGCGCCGGGCCCAGCTCCGTCAGCAGCTCGTCCACCGTCGGCCGGAGGTCGAAGACCAGGAAGATCCGGGAGCCCCTGATCCCCACCCCGATGTCGAGGAGGTTGTGCCGGAACACGGTCGCGATGATCGCGACGGCCGGCGAGGCCATGGCGCTCATCAGGCCGATCCAGGCGCCCAGACCGAGACCGGTGCGCCCGCCCACCGCGATCAGCACGCCCCCGCCGAGGGTCCCCACGGCTCCGGCGATCATCCAGCGGAGCCTGCGGCGCTCGGTGGCGTCGCCGCGCCGCAGGCGCAGGACCAGGGAGACCAGCACCGACAGCGCCATCAGGAAGGTCACGAGCTGTCCCAGGCCACCCACGGACGCGGCCACCAGCCCGGCCGTCCCGCTGAGCCCGAGCGGGTTGCCTCTGGAAACGACGACGTAAATCTCGTCGGGGCTGAGCAACACCCCCGCCCAGTGCGCGGTGATGGCCGCCCCGGCGACCCAGACGCCGATCCGCCAGCGGCGCGAGGGCAGCCGCCCGTCAGGGAACAGGAGAGGGATGAAAACCCAGGTCAGACCGTAGAAAATGGTGGACAGCGAGGTGAACAGGGCGCCGAGGACCGCGAGAGGGCCGTGGCCGGTGGCGTCCCTGAGCAGGAGACCGACACCGAGTATGCCGAGCCCCAGGCAGTCGGCGGCGGCCAGGAGCAGCCAGCCGTAGACGTTGTCGGGACGCCGGACCGCGACGAGCCAGCCGATCGCGGGCAGCGCCAGGCACACCACGATGAACAGCCACTCGCTGAACGGCGCGGGCAGGCCGCTCTCCAGCAACGTTCCCGCGCTGATACCGGCCGCGGCCACCACGGCCGCCGACGCGGCCGGCACGCGGGAGAAGGGCTCGGGGGGCATGGAACGCAGCCTGACCTGCCAGGGGACTCTCCGTCTATGGGGTTGTCCGCACATCTGGTGCAGTCTGCCGCACATCGTGGAACGGAGGATGACCGGATGGTGCGGCAGGCGTGGCCCTGCCTAGTTTGGAGATCAGGACGATAACCGCAGGTTGCGGCGGCGACGCCCGATCCGGCAGAGGAGCTTTCCGTGCGACTTCCGTTCCGACAGACATATGCCCTGGCTCTCGGCCTCGCCATGGCGGCCGTCCCGGCGACCGCACTCGCGAGCGGTGCCCCGGCGGCGCCGGCACCCGCTGCGGTCACCGCGGCCCCGCAGATCCCCGACAGCCCGGTCGGCAGGCAGCTGAGCTGGTATCTCGACGCGGTGCCGAGGGCCCCCATCCCAAACGCCGAACTGGAGGAGCATCTCAGCGCGGATTTCCTCAAGGCCATCCCTGCCGACGACTTCAACGCGTTCACCAAGAATCTCAAGGGTCTGACACTGGAGAAGCTGACCGCCGTCAAGCCCACGAGACTGGTCGGCCTGGCATCGGTCGGCGGGCACACGTTCGTCCTCACCATCGCGGTGGACGGCGACGGCAGGATCAACCGGCTCGGCCTGGACCCCGGGCCGGCGCCCGTCCCTCCGGCTCCGACGAGCTGGGCCCAGCTCGACACCCGGCTGAGCAAGGCCGCGCCGGAGACGGGCTTCGCCGCCGCCGAGATCGACTCCCGGGGCCGGTGCGAGGTCGTCCACGGCAAGGCCGTGGACGAGCCCCGGCCACTGGGCTCGATGTTCAAGCTCTACGTGCTGGGCGCGGTCGCCGAGAAGATCCGCGACGGCGGGCTGAGCTGGGACACCAAGCTCACGATCAAGCCCGAGTGGAAGAGCGTGGGCGAGGACGGGCTGGTCGACCGGCCCGACAACAGCACCACCACGGTCCACGAGGCGGCGAAGCTGATGATCTCGATCAGCGACAACACCGCCACCGACATCCTCATCCACACGGTCGGGCGCAAGGCCGTCGAGGCCAAGGTGCGCACGTGGTCCGGCCACGTCAAGGAGAACATCCCCTTCCTCACCACGCGCGAGCTGTTCCTGCTCAAGGGCGTGAACTATCCCGCGCAGGCCAAGACCTATCTCGCGCTCAACCCCGCGAGGAAACTCGCCTACCTCAAGAAGACGGTCGCCAAGCAGTCGCTGTCGGACATCAAGATCTGGACCACGCCTCGCGAGAACGACACGCTGGAGTGGTTCGGCTCCCCGCGTGACGTCTGCCGCGCCTACGCGGGACTGGTGAAACTGAACTCCAAGCAGCTGAACGAGACACTGTCGGCCAACGACGGCAGCCTCAAGCTCGCCCCGGAGAAGTGGCCGACGGTCTGGTTCAAGGGCGGCTCCGAGGTCGGGGTGGTGAACACGAGCTACCTCGCCCGCTCGGCCAGGGGGAAGGTCTACGTCGTCACCACCATGACCGCCAACCCCCAGACGGCCATCAACGAGAACACGGCCGTCCCCGAGATCATCTCGCTGAGCCGGGGCGCTTTCGCACTGGTCGAGGCCAGGTGACCGGGTAGCTCCGCGACCGCGGCGTCCCTGGCGCCGCGGTTCTGGCCCATCATGGAATAGTTGAAGAATCAACTGAGTTGATGACAGCGAATTCCAGAGAAGGAGACCGAGATGCCCGCCGTGACCGTAGAGAACCCGCTGACCCTGCCCCGCCTGCCCCAGCCGCTCGACGCGGTGCGCGAGCGCGAGGTGCTGACCGTGACGACCGCGCCCAGCGGCTTCGAGGGCGAGGGCTTCCCCGTCCGCAAGGCTCTCGCGACGATCAAGCCCCAGTATCTCGACCCCTTCATCATGATGGACCAGATGGGCGAGGTGGACTACGCGCCGGGTGAGCCCAAGGGCACCCCCTGGCACCCGCACCGGGGCTTCGAGACCGTCACCTACATGATCGACGGCGTGATGGACCACGCCGACTCCCACGGCGGCGGCGGCACGATCTCCGACGGCGACACGCAGTGGATGACCGCCGGCGGAGGCATCCTGCACAAGGAGGCTCCCCCGGAGTGGCTGGTCCAGAAGGGCGGCCTGTTCCACGGCATCCAGCTCTGGGTGAACCTGCCGGGCAAGGAGAAGATGGTCGAGCCGAAGTATCAGGACATCGGCAGGTCCAACGTCGTCCTGCTCAGCAGCCACGACGGCGGAGCGCTGGTCCGGCTGATCGCGGGCGAGGTCGGCGAGTTCACCGGCCCCGGAAACACGCGGACGCCGATCACCCTGCTGCACGCCTCCCTCAGCCCCGGCTCCCGGCTCACGCTGCCCTGGCGCAAGGACTTCAACGCGCTGGCCTACGTCCTTTCGGGACGGGGCGCGGCCGGCGCCGACAGGCAGCCGATCGAGTCGGGCCAGCTCGCGGTCTTCGACGGCTTCGGCACCCTGCCCGGCCTCGGGACCGAGGGCGAGAGCCTCACCCTGTGGGCATCCGGCACCCAGGAGAGCCGGAGCCCCAACCTGGAGGTCATCGTGCTCGGCGGGCGGCCGATCGGCGAACCTGTCGCGCACTACGGCCCGTTTGTGATGAACACCCAGGAGGAGCTCGTCAAGGCGTTCGAGGACTACCAGGCCGGCCGCCTGGGCACCATCCCCGCCGGTCACGCCTGACCCCGGCATAGCCGGCGGACCTCGGGGCGGCGGTCACCGCGGCCACCACGGCGTATCGCCGCCCCCGTTGTGCCTCGTCAGGACGGACCGTCACCGTCGTCATACCGTCGATGCAACACTGATCGTCTTACACTCCTGGCCGGGCACCGTGGCGAGGGATGTGCCTAGCTTTCGGTGAGGGTGACGCAGGCGACCCGAGGGCCCGCGGTGCCCGCGTCGGCTCCGGCCCTCACGGTCGGCTTGGCGTGGATCACCAGGGAGTGGGGCACCCGGTCAGGGGCGAACGCCCACTGCTGTTTGGCGGTTGCGGTGGCGGCGCCCTGGGCGTCGGTGGTGAAGTCCAGCCACACCTCGTTGGTGGCGCTCGCGTGGGAGTGGACGTGCTGGTAGTGCGGACCCGAGTCGTCGGGCTTGATCCCGCACGGGGCGATGTGCAGGTGCGCGCCGTAGGTCCGGTTGGGCAGCAGCCCTCCGACCGTGACCGTGGAGGTGGCGAGCACCGCCCCCGACTCGGCCACGACCTCGGCCGAGGCCCCGAGCGGCGCCAGCTTGGTGTCGTAGGTCACGGCCAAGGCCTTGGGGGCCGGCTTGGTGAGCGTGCCACCCCCGGCGAGCCGGATCCCCGTGGGGCTCGGATCATGTGCGACCGGATGGGTGGTGACGGTCGTCGACTGGCCGCCACAGGCCACGCTCAGCAGACCGACGGCGGCGAGAGCCACGAGAACGCGCATCCAACAACTCCTTGACCAGACACGGATCAGACACGGCGAGCAAGGGACCCACTGTAACGAGTGATCAAGCAATCACAGTGGGTATTCGCATTGTCCGATCCGCGCGAGTCCCGCGGCTCCCGGATCCGTCAGGCGTGGGACGCGGCGATCGCGTCGATGCGGGCGGCGAGGGTGAAGTCCATCTCGGTCAGGCCGCCGGCGTCGTGGGTGGACAGGGTCAGGTGGAGGGTGCGCCAGCGGATGTCGATGTCAGGGTGGTGGTTGAGCTTCTCGGCCTCGACGGCGACCTCGTCGACGATGCGGATCGCGGTCGGGAAGTCGGAGGCTTTGATCGTGCGGCGGATCTCGTTGCCCTCGCGCCGCCATTCGGGCACGTCGGCCAGTCTCCGGTCCACCGAGGAGTCGTCAAGCAGGTCCATCCGTCCAGGAGATCACGTCTGCGGCGGACGCACAAAACCAGACGGCCCATCGGCGCGTCCGACAACGGAGTGGACCGGCGGACGTGGCGCGGACGCTCCGGCTCCGACCGGAGCCGGAGCGTGGGCCGTCGCCACCGTCGGACACGGCAGCCATACAGAGGTTTGCTGCTTAGCGCGATATAGCCATACTTTTGCTGACATGTTGCTGGCGGAGCAGCGTCGTCTGCTGTGTGAATACGGCCGCAAGGCCGCCGAGACCGGGCTGGTCGTCGGCACGGCTGGAAATCTGAGCGCCCGGGTCGGCGACCTGGTCGCGGTGACGCCCAGCGGGGTCTCCCTCGACCGGCTGGAGCCCGAGGCCTGCCCGGTGATCGACGTCGGGGGCCACCTGGTCGAGGGGGAGCTGCAGCCGTCCTCCGAGACGCCCATGCACCTGGCGCTCTACACGGACACCGGTGCCCAGGCCGTCGTGCACACCCACTCCACCTTCGGCACGGTCATCGCCACGACCATGACCGAGCTGCCGCCGATCCACTACAGCGCGCTGCTGCTCGGCGGCACCGTCAAGGTCGCCGACTACGCCACCTTCGGCACCCCCGAGCTGGCGGACTCCGCCAGGGCCGCCCTCAAGGACAGGCGGGCCGCGCTGCTGGCCAACCACGGCGGGGTCACCGTCGGCGACGACCTGCACGGGGCGTTCGAGGCGACCCGGCTGCTGGAGTGGCTCTGCGAGGTCTACGTGCGGGCCAAGGCCGTCGGGGAGCCCCGGGTGCTCACCGAGGAGCAGCTCTCCGCGGTGGTCCAACGGGCCTTCTCCCCTCCCGTCTTCCCTCGCCGGCCCGCCAGCCCGTGAAGACCGGCCCCACCGCCTCCCCACCGACTCCCGACCTCGTGAGGATCGACATGCCCCTGCAGCTCACCGGCGCCCCCGGCGACCCGGATCTGATCCGCCTGCCCTGGGACGTCCCCCTCGAACAGTGGCCGGCGCACCACCTGGTCTCGCTGCCGCGCGGCATCTCCCGTCACGTGGTGCGCTTCGCCCGGCTCTCCGGCAGGGTCTACGCGATCAAGGAGATCAGCGAGTACTACGCCAAGCGCGAGTATCGCCTGCTGTGGGACCTGCACCGGCTCGACACCCCCTCGGTGGAGCCGGTGGCGGTGGTCACCGGGCGGACCGGCGCGGCCGGGGAGCCGCTGGACTCCGCGCTGATCACCCAGCACCTGCAGTTCTCCCTGCCCTACCGGGCCGTCATGTCGGGGACGCTCCGGCCCGACACGCTCACCCGGCTGCTCGACGCGCTGGCCGTACTGCTGGTCCGGTTGCACCTGAGCGGTTTCTACTGGGGCGACTGCTCGCTGTCGAACGTCCTGTTCCGCCGGGACGCGGGGTCCTTCGCCGCCTACCTGGTGGACGCGGAGACCGGCGAGCTCCATCCCATGATCAGTGAGGGCCAGCGGCTGTACGACATCGACGTCGCGCACACCAACATCTTCGGCGAGATGCTCGACCTGGAGGCCGGCGGCCTGCTCCACCCCTCCACCGATCCCGAGGAGGTCGCCGACTCGGTCTGCTCGCGCTATCACGCGCTCTGGGACGAGCTCACCTCCGACGAGATCATCGAGGAGGTCGACTGGCACATGATCGACCAGCGGATCCGCCGGCTGAACTCCCTCGGCTTCGACGTCGCCGAGATGATGGTCCGCCGCAAGGCGGGGACGGGGCGGCTGATCGTCCGCCCGAAGGTCGTGGACGCGGGTCACCATCAGCGCAGGCTGCTCCGGCTCACCGGCCTGGACGTGGAGGAGAACCAGGCCAGGCGGCTGCTCAACGACCTCGACTCCTTCAGGGTGTCGTACGGCCTGCGGTACGAGGACGAGGCGATCGTGGCCCACCGGTGGCTGGCGGAGGTCTTCCATCCGACGGTGGAGGCCGTGCCCCAGGAGCTGCGGCTCAAGCTGGAACCGGCCCAGGTCTTCCACGAGGTGCTCGACCACCGCTGGTTCATGTCCGAGGCGGCCGGAAACGATGTCGGCCTTCCTGTCGCCGTGGAGTCTTATGTGAAGAACATTCTTGTTTTCAAGCCGGACGAGCAGGCACTTATCACCGAAGACTGATGGGCGATTTCCCCTCCGGGATATACATCCTTATACGCGGTTATTAAATCATTCACCTCCGCGCACATCAGTTTCAAATGGGACACATGGTTCCCTCGAGATATCCCTACGCTGGCCGGGCGACGTCGTGAAGTCGTTGGCGAGGGAGCCCCCGTGCTTGGAATCGAAGACTGCCTCACCGAGGTCATGGCCATCCCCGGAGCGCTGGACGCGATCCTGATCGACCAGACCAGCGGGACGGCCGTAGGGGTCGGCGGCAGCCGTCGGACCGGCGTGGAGCAGTCGGCCGCCGGGTTGAGCGAGACCCTGCGAGCAACCCTGGACGGACTCGCCACAACCTCCCCCAGCGGAACGGTCCGGATCAGCGACATGATCATAACCACGGATAGCGGACATCATTTATTAAGGCCACTGGAAACGGTTTTCGACGGCCCACTGGTGATTTACGTCCGGCTCGATTTGGAGCGCTCGAATCTGGCCCTGGCCCGCCACCGTCTTCAGGCGCTGTCCAGCCGCCTGATAACGACGTGAGCCATGCCGACCGTGGAGAGCGTACTCAGCGGGCTGGCCGACGACCGCGCCACCGGTGCGCTCCGGCTGGGCAAGGCCGGGATGCTCTATCTCACCGGTGGCCGGGTGACCTACGCCGAGAGTCCGGCCGCCCCCCGGCTGGAGGATCTCCTGACCTCCGGCCGCAGAATCTCCGCCCATGCCGTACGGCAGGCCAGGCAGGCCGCCACCGAGGACCGGTGGGGCGGTGAACTCCTGGTCGCCCAGGGCGTCCTCACCCGGGGCGAGCTGGAGTTCTGCGTACTGAACTCGGTGCTCGACGCCGTGTACTTCCTGTTCGAGGCGACCGGTCACCGGCCCAGGTTCCGGCGGGGAGACCGGCACTGGCTCGGGCCTCAGTGGTATTTCGACGTGACCGGACTGCTCCGGGAGTGCAAGCGAAGGAGGGCGCAGTTGAACCAGGCCTGGCCGTCCGACGAGCTGGACGCGCTCCCGGTCGTCCCGGTGGGCCGCGTCACCGCCCAGCGGGTGGTGCTGACCTCGCTCCAGTGGGAGGTGCTGGTCGGCGCCGACTCCGCGGCGACCCCGGGGGACCTGGCGCGCAAGCTCGGCCGCCCGGCCTACTCGGTGCTGCTCGCCGTACGGCAGCTCGCCGCGGCAGGGCTGCTGCACACTCCCCAGGCCGGATCCGGCACCGTACCCGGCGCGCTGCCCAAGCGCGTGAAGAACGGCGCCGGAGGCCCCGGGGAACCGCCGGACACCGCGACGGGCGCCACCGGACCGTCCGCGCCGCTTTCGCCGCTTCCGCACGCGACAGGGGATCCCGCCGACGTCAACCTGCTCATCCGGCTCAGAGACGCATTGGAGGCATTGACGTGAGCCTGGTCCGATGCCGATGAGGCTCCGGACGCTGAAGCTGCTCGGAAGGAGGATGCCAGTGGAACTGCGTGACGAGATACAGCGGGAGATGGCGCTGCTGCGTGAGCGCATACCCGATGTGAACGGGAGCATCGCCTGCAGCGTCGACGGCCTGACGATAGCCAGCGATCTGAAAGAGGACGTCGAGCAGACCGGCGCGCTCTCCTCGGCGGTCCTGGCCCTCAGCCGCCGGCTGATGAGCATGGCCGGCAAGGGCACCTTCGAGGAGACCTTGATCTCCGGAACCAACGGTTACGCGGCCTTCTACGCCGCCGGCCCAAAGATCGTCCTCACAGTGCTGGCCCGCCCGGGCACCAACCTCGGGCTCCTGCGACTGGAGGGTCGCAAGACGGCGGTGACTCTGGCCGCCATCACATCCCGCATATCGATATCTCAGTGAATCGGAGACGCAAATGGGCAACATGGACATCTCGCTCAAAGAGATGATGGGGATCGACGGCGCCCTCGGCGCGGTGGTCGTGGACTACAACAGCGGCATGGCTCTGGGTGCCCTCGGTGGCTCCAAGGACCTCGACCTCCAGATCGCCGCGGCCGGCAACACCGAGGTCGTCAAGGCCAAGATGCGGACGATGGAGTCACTTGGCCTCAAGGACGGCATCGAGGACATCCTCATCACGCTCAGCGGTCAGTACCACGTGATCCGCCCGGTCAACGGCCGGGGCGGCAAGGGACTCTTTCTCTACGTGGCGCTCGACCGCGCCCGGGCCAACCTGGCGCTCGCACGGCACATCATGCGCGGCATCGAGGAGCGGCTCGAGGTCTGATCCTCCGGTACGGCCCGCACCCCGGGAGGCGCGGGCCGTACCGGAGCTCACCACCCGGCGGCGGTGAGCTCGTCGATCGCGTCGGCGAACTCGGGCCAGAGCGGGCGGGGCAGATCGTGGCCCCTCCGCGGGGTCCGCTCCTGCCTCTGATCCGGCATACGAGCCGGCGGATGCTCACCGGAAACCGCCCGGAGAGGCACCAGGAGGGCTCGGCCCTCCCGCCGATTACTTGTTGACCACCGTGGGCGGGGTGGCCGGGTTGTTGTCGACACGGCCCCACGCGCCGGCGGAGAACGGCACGGGCTGGTTCTTCTTACCCGGGCCGGTGCCCCACTTGGTGATCACGTAGTCGACCTTGATGTGGCCCGCGCCGCCGTTGCCGTCCACACCGAGCGTGTCGGGGTTGAACGTGCCGCCGGTCAGATCGGCGAAGGTCTTGGCGTCAAGGTCGATCATGACACCGCTGCTGGAGGGCACTCCGGGACCGCGGTCGCCGACGAAGAACTTGACCTTCTTGCCCTGGTAGACGACATAGCCCTCGGTCATCAGCGGCCAGCTCGGGCTGGCGATCATGCCCTTCTGCATCGGCTTGCCGCTCGCGGGCAGGCCGGTGTCGCCGGCGCGGCCTGAGGAGTCGTCCCAGAAGTACGAGGCCTTGGTCGAGCCGTTCAGCAGGACGACCTCGGAGCCGGACTCGGAGCCGGGCTTCGCGGAGGTGGTCTTGACCATGGCCGGGGCCGCCAGGGAGGCACCCTTGACCGCGATGGGGAGCACGGAGGTGGTGTCGGCCGTGGCGGGAAGCGCGGAGGGGAGCACCGAGACGACGCTCGCGGAGGTGAGAACGCTCGCGCCGAGGAGAGCGGCGACGACATATCGGTTCTTGCGTATGCCAAGGGAGAAGCGCATGGGAGGAAGACTCCTTCGCGAGGGAACGGGGAGACGCGGGTGCCACACAGGAGAGGCACGGGCGGATACGCGCTCACAGAGAGAGAGGAAGTGCCGGCGGTCCCGGGCACTACGCGAGGCGCGTCGGGGGGCGCCGCGTTCGAACGCGGCAATGAAGTCTTAGGAGGCCGGTACGGATGAGGCAGATACCAGCGGGAAGGGAGCGCAACGTCCCATGAGTGATGTCCTCTCCATCTCGTCTACCGGGTTAGCTGACGGATTCGGGCGGTGGAGTTGCCCTACCGCCGCATGATCGCGGCGGATTCACCCCATGAAGTGGGTCCCCGGTTCCCATGGCCCTGACGGCTTCCGGGATTCGACGCCGGCCGGCCGCTCCTTCCGCTGAAGGGCAGGTCGCCAACCGAACACAAATAGGACACTAGCGCCCATTCGAGGACAAAGCAAAACAAAACCCATGATAGACCCAGAAGATCTACCTTTATCGGCCAAGAAAGCCCTATTAGCCACCGCTTGACCTTCCGGACGGTGCGTCGAACCGGCCGGAACCACCGGGAAAACCGTTCGGCAGTTTCCGTTGATCATGCCTATGAGCTGGGCATTCTTCCCGATGACAGCCAAAGGAGGGATGATTCGACGAATATTCGCACGATCAATGCGAGGGGCACGGCGACCGGTACGCCGATCCTTCTGTCAACGCTTCTTTTTACCTCCACACAGGCCCATCGAGCAGGGAAATGGCACATCAACCGGTCGGAGCACACCCTCTGGAAGATCCAGAAGCGTCAGGACCGCCGCGGGTAAAGCCTCGGTCATGACCGGCGACCCCCAGCCGCTGTAGCGTGTACGGGTGCTGATCGCCTTCGGCTGCGCGGTGCTGTTCGCGGCCCTCTACGCGCTGGCGATGTACAGCACGGCCGGGCCGGCGGCACTCGGAGCGGTCGCCGTGACGCTGGCCGTCGCCCTCGTAGCCGTCTTGCACGGCCAGACACTCCGGGACGCGGCCGACCTCGAAGCCATCCGGCGCGTCCTGCGAGCCGACAAGCTCATCCTCGTCGGCCGTTCCTGGGGCGGCTCACTCACCGCGCGCTACCTGGCCGCCCACCCCCGGCACGTGGCCAAGGCGGTCTTCGTCTCTCCGGGAGCGCTCCGGGAAGGCGCCTACCCCGCCCACGCGCTGGTGCCCGACGACGAGGCCGACCCCCGCCCCGCGCTCCGCTCGGCCAAGGTCCCGGCGCTGATCCTGCGGGGCGAGTGCGACTACCTGAAGCCGGAGGTGGCCGAGGACTACCGGCGTACCCTGCCGGGCTCCACGCTCGTCGCTGTCGCAGGCGCGGGCCACTCCATCACCACCGAGCAGCCCGAGTATCTCCCGCTGCTCCGAGACTTCCTGCTCAGCTGATCAGTCCCACCAGAACGACCAGGCGTTCCTGCCTCTGATCTGCTCCGCGTAGTCGACCAGCGTCCCCGCGCTGTAGATGACGCTGTCGGGGCAGAACGTCCAGTGCTCGGCGGCGACGTGCAGGGCGTGTTCCGGGGTGACCGGGGGCGCGGCGACGCTCAGGTCAAGGGTGTTGAAGCCCATGCCGACCACTCGCACGCCGAACCTGTCCTCCCAGCTCCGCACCACGGCCGCGAGCGGGACCATCCACTCGTTGTGGTTCAGCGCGCCCTGCCACCCCATGACGGCCAGCGCGTCGGCCCCCCGCTCCGCCGCGACCAGCCCGAGCGGGGTCCTGCGCTCGGCGACCATCCCGGCGTACCAGTCGGCGACCACGCCGGGATCGGCGGCGAGCTCGCCGGACGGGGCCGGGCCGGGACACCGCGGTCCGAACGGGTCAAGCAGCTCCAGCTGGTCGACATGGGCCTTCTCGGTCCAGTCCGACCACACCTCGGCCATGAAAGCGGCGGGGTGGTAGTTGTCGATCTCGGCAACCGCGTCCGGGGCGATCTGGCCCGCCGACCACGGCTGGACGGAGTCCTCCAGCAGCACCGGCCACAGGCCCGAACGCCCGTGCTCCCCCCGTAACTCGGTCCAGAGCTCGCCGGCGACCGCCTCGTCACTCAGCCAGAACGCCGGACGGTGGCCGGCCACAGACCCCGCGTAACCGGGATCGGGCCACACCACGTCTCCGGGCGGCAACGCGGTCGCAAGCGTGCGTCCCTCACCGCCGTCGGGGAACAGCCGGCCCAGCACTGGCGGAAGTTGCCCACGCTCGCAATCGCTCATCCCTACCGATCCGATCCTGACCACGGACCAATTTTGGCGTGTCGGCGCCCAGAGCGACAGTTAGCCCCCGGGACCGGGCGGAAATCAGCGGGATCCGGTGGACGGGTCAGGGGTTCCTCGCCGCCTGTGACAGGGACACCCGCAGAATCGTCCCCGGCTGGTCCTGCCCCAGGGCCCCGACGGACTTCTGTACGGCGAGCAGCCGGTTCAGGTGGTCCTGGATGACCGGCTCGGCGGCCTTGGCGAGCGCCTTGACCTGTGGCACCGACCCCTTGTCGATCTCATTCCTGGTCGCGCCCAGGGCCGCACGGTGACTGTAGATCATCGTCTTGGTCCAGGCCTTGTCGAACGCCGCGCCGGACAGGGCGTCCAGTTCCTTGGCCTTGGCCTGCTGGCGTGCCGTGGGCTGCGTGGGCAGAGCCACCTTCAGACGCTGCGCGATCTGCTTGAGCCTGCTTTCGAGCTTGGTGTGGCCGGCGGCGAGGACGGCTCCGACCGAACGGACGTCCTTGGCCTTCCCCTTGCGCTCAGCGGCTTTGCCGGCGGCGATCTCAGCGAGATTGCCCTGATGCGTCTGGATCAGATACTGCACATCCTGCGCCGGCACCTGACGTCCGTGCGAGGAGGTCGAGGTCGGCTTCGGCGTGGGTGTCGGCGCCAGGGCCGATGCCGGTGAGGCGCTTGCCAGCAGCGCCAGCACGGCAACGGATGTCGCCGCGAGTGCCGTGAACGGAGTACGTGGTGCCATCACTACCTCCGGGAATGCATCCGGGCGGATTTTCCACCGCCACTTAGGCCCTTCCCGGCTCAGGGCTTTCCATGTGGACAAAAACCCACAGGAGCCCCAAATACCCCTATTTCATTACATTACACAGCGGTTCCATCCCAAGAGCTCGGCGCGGTGCGGCGGGCATCCCCGCCGCACCGCGCCGTACCGGCCTAAGGCCTGCCCGGTATGTCAGGTCTTCCTGGCATGTCAGGCCTGCCCGGCATCTCACGGCCGCCCGGCATGTCACGGCCGCCCGGCACATCGCGCCCGCCCGGCCTGTCGCGCCCGCCCGACATGCCGGGTATCTTCCTGGCGCCCACCGCCATCGCCGCCAGCCCGAGCAGCAGGATGACGATGCCGGTGATGACGTTGTTCCAGATGCTTCCCCTCATCGCCGAGCCTGTGAGCCAGGGAGCAATGATGGTCCAGACTCCGATGATCGGCACGATCCAGCTCAGCCCGTAGGTACGGCCGTAGGCCGACGCGAACCCGATGGCCAGAGCGGCAAGCGCCACGCCGGTGACCAGATTGCTCACGGAGAGCCTGGACAGGCCGTTGAAGCCGACCACCCAGGGAGAGATCGCCAGGTACAGCCCCGCGAGTATGGTGAGTCCCTCGATTACCTGGGCCGGCTTGCTGGAGCCCGCTCGCTCGTACCGCTCTCGCATCTCGATGAGATCGGGATGGTGTTCTAGGCTTGCGGGTCTGCTCATGACCCACGCCCCCCTCCGACTTTCGTACGGAATGGTTTTATACCCATATACCCGGCATGAGCGGATAAAAAGTACGAAGCGTGACAAATCTTGCCATGCTGGAGGCTCCCCGGCCTGTCGGGCGAGACCGGCGCAGCTGCCGGGGCCTGCCTCAACTCCCGCGACCGCAACCTGCTGGGATTCCGCAGGGACCTGCTGACCGCCGCCGCCTACGGGGTCGACCAGTTCCTGTTCGTCTACGGCGACAAGCCCACCGCGGGCGGGCGGACCAGCGATCTGAACGTACGCGCGATGATCGAGGAGGTCCGCGCCGCGTCACAGGAGGCCGCGTTCGCCGGGACACGGCCGTTCCGGGTCGGTACGGCGACGGGCCTGCGCCCGCTGCCCGCGTGGAAGCGCACCGCGGACTTCGTCTTCGTCCAGGTCAGCTTCTCCATGGAGGCCCTACTGCGATGGCGCGAGGCCACCCCGGTGGACGTGCCGGTGTACGCGGGGGTGATGGTCCTGGCCAGCGAGGCCCATGCCCGACGGCTCGCCGCGGTCATCCCAGACATCGACATTCCGCAAAAGCTTGTCGAAAAGGTGTCCGGCGACCGCGATGCGGGCGTTGAGGCCGCCTGTGAGCAGGTACTCCGGATCAGGGAGTCCGGAGCCTTCGACGGGATCCATCTCATCCCGGTGGCCCGATACCGGGAGGTGGCGGCCCGGCTGGAGTCCGTACTCGCCTGATCGACGCCCTCGCACGGCTCACGGACAGGGCGCTCGCCGGCGTCCGCCGCGTCAACGGCCCCGAGAAGGGCGATCGCTGTGATCAAGTCCACCAACGTCGTCGTAGACGGCGGGTGAGAGCCCGTCGTCGCGGACGGAGAGGGGCAGCGCGACGCCGGCCTGGTCACCGCCCACCGGGCCGGCCGCTCGGTCTTCTACGCCCGCACCGCGGTGGCCGACTCCCTCCTCGCGGCCGCGCCCGCGTGAGGTCCGGCAGCTGAGCGCCCGCCCGGCGGCTATGCCGCGGAGAGGGCGTCCACCGGCCGGACGCGCAGCGCGCCCATGGTCGTCGGGATCGTGGCCAGCATCACCAGCAGGAAGGCACCGCCGACGACGGCGAGGTACATCCACGCCGGGCCGGACGCGATCGGCGAGCCTGTTTTGACCATGCTGTAGGGCACCGTCGTGGCCGCGGCGGCGAGAGTGCCCAGCACGACGGCGATGCCGGCGGTGACGACGGCCTCGATGGCGACCATTTTCAGCACCTGGCCACGGGTGGCGGCCGACAGCCGCAGAAGGCCGAACTCGCGGCGTCGCCGGCGGGTGGCGGCGACGAGCGTGTTGATCACCACGATCGCCGAGAATCCGATGATCATGATGACGATCAGGTAGTTCACGGGTGCGAGCTGCGCGCTGACATCGCCCGCGACGGCGGGTCCGCGATGGACGCTGTCCTCGGTGCTCTGCATGTAGAGGGTTCCGGCCGCGATGCCGACCAGGAGGATCAGCGGGGACGCCACGCCGGCGCTGTGCCCCGCACGGACGTGGGCGTTGCGGGCGGCCAGCCGGGTGGTGGCCCCGAGCCGGGCGTTGGAGAGCCACCTGACGGGCGTCACGGCCAATGGGCTGAGCAGCGCGAGTCCGACGGCGACGGCGACGCCCGCCGGGCCGGCGGTGCTGGAGAGCAGCGGGCCGTCCGCCATGAAGAGGGTCGCCGCCGCCAGGCTCAGACCGACGGCCAGCAGCCCCAGGCCGCTGACCGCCCGAGCGCGGGCGAGCGGCCGAGCCGACGGCGACGCCTCGCTCAGAGCGCGCACGGGCGGGATGGACGCGGCGCGCCCGCTGGAGATCAGGGCGGCACCGACCGCGGCGGACAGGGACGTGCCCGCGCCGATCGCGACGCAGAGCCAGCCCGCGCTCAACGCGGTGGGGGCGCTGACCAGGCCGCCGCCCACCAGCCGCCCGAGGACGACCGAACCAAGCGCGATGCCGGGCAGCAGGCCCGCGGCGACCGCCGGCAGCGCCACGATCGCCGTCTCCAGCACGACGTTCTGCCGGATCTGCCGGGGGGTGGCGGCGATGGACCGCAGCAGCGCGAGCTCCTGCTCCCGGTGCTGGATCGTCAGGGAGACGGTGGAGACCACGCCGAAAGCCACGATCGCCACCGTCCACCCGCCCAGGATGGCGGGCAGCATGATCAGGAAACCGGCGCTGCGGCCGGTCTCCAGACCGGTCTCCAGCAGGCTCGCGAACGCGGTGAGCAGGGCGGTGCCGGCCGTCATCACGGCGGCCGGGGCGAAGTACGACCCGATGTGGGCGCGGACGGTGAGGACGGCCAGTCTCCACATCATCGGGCACCGCCGTCCCGGCGGTCCTGCCCGGCGGATCGGGGCGCCGTGGACAGCTGGGCCATCCGCGCGGCCACCGCCGCGGGGTTCGGCCGCGGCATGGTGTCCACGATCCGCCCGTCGGCGAAGAACACGACCGTGTCGGCATAGGACGCGGCGACCGGGTCATGGGTCACCATCACGATCGTCTGCCCGGTCAGGGTCACCGCCTCCCGCAGAATGCCGAGCACGTCGCGCGCGGCCTGGTGTCCAGCGCGCCGGTGGGCTCGTCCGCGAAGACCACGGCGGGCTGGGAGAGCACGGCGCGGGCGATGGCCACGCGCTGCTGCTGGCCGCCGGACAGCTCCGCCGGCCGGTGGTCGATCCGGTCGGCGAGCCCCAGCCGCGCGAGCAACGCCCGTACGGCCCGCTCGTCGGGGTGGCGACCGGCGAACTCGAGGGGGAGAGCGACGTTCTGCGCCACCGTCAACGTCGGCACGAGGTTGAACGACTGGAAGACGAATCCCATGCGGTCGCGTCGCAGCCGGGTCAGAGCCGTCTCGTCCAGGTCGCCCAGCTCGTGACCGTCCAGGACCACGGACCCGGATGTCGGCCGGTCAAGCCCGGCGGCGCAGTGCAGCAGGGTGCTCTTCCCCGAGCCCGACGGACCCATCACCGCGGTGAAGGTGCCCCGCGGGATGCGCATCGTCACCCGGTCCAGCGCGGTCACGACGGCATCGCCGTGCCCGTGGCGCTTGACCACGTCACGGAGTTCGAGTGCGTGTTGCGCCATTGTGGGCGACATTGGTGAGTACGCCGTACGAGTCATAAATACACCGTACCCCATCTAGGGGTTGAATGATTTATCGACGATAAAGCCCCAGTTCAGATGGGCGAAAAGCTTCGCGGCGCGTTCACCGTCTATAATTTCGTCACGACACGATTTCCGTGACGAAAATCAGAGGGGGTCCCAACCGTGCCAACGTGCGAGATGTGCGGACGGACGCTGCGCCTTGCCGAGCGAGGGCGTCCGCCGCGCTACTGCTCACGCGCGTGCCGGGCGAGGGCCTACCGGATGCGGGTCGCGGACCGCTCGGCGACCGGCGCCCGGGCCGACACCGGAGGCGACCCCCAGAACGGTGCCGGAGCCCGCGCCGGGACCGGCGCCCGGGCCGAGGCCGGAGGCGACGCCCGGCAGGCGCCCGAGAGCGCCGAGACCGGCATTCCGGAAGGGACCTTGGACCGGCCGCTCATCGTGCGCGCCGCGATCGAGCTCGCCGACCATGACGGCGTCGCCGCGGTGTCCATGCGGCGCGTCGCCACGGAGCTCGGGGTGGGGGTGATGTCGCTGTACCGCTACGTGGCAAGCCGTGAGGAACTCAACGACCTGATGGTGGACACCGTCTTCGGGGAACGGCCACTGCCCGAACCGGGCCCGGACGGCTGGCGGGCCAAACTGGAGCTCTCCGCCCGCGAGGAGTGGGCGCTCTACCGGGATCACCCCTGGGTGTCGTACCTCGTCGCGGTCACCACCCGGCCGCCGATCGCCCCGAGCCTCATGGCGTACACCGACTGGCGCATGCGGGCCCTGGACGGCCACCGCCTGGACTTCGCCACCATGGTCCAGGTCGCCATCATGATCGGCACATACCTGCAGAGCGCGGCCATGCCCCTCGCCCACGAGGCGCAGGCGGCGCGGGTGACCCGCCACACCCGGCAGCAGTGGGCGGACGCCCGGCAGGACGCGCTCCACCGCACCATGCGCACCGCACGGCTCCCCATGGTGTCGGAGTTCGGCACCGAGGCGTTTCAGGCATCCGAGCCGGAGAACATCTTCGAGTTCGGCCTCCACCGCATGCTCGACGGCATCGCCACCCTGCTCGAACAGGTCTGACCGCCCGACATCGCCCGGACGGCGCAGCACATTCGACGTGGGCCTCCGGCACGGAACGGCAGGCGAGACGCCGGCGGGGTCTCCTGCGGCTCAGAACTCCCGCAGATTAGACATTGCGGCGCGACCTGCGCCAGCAACCGGCTGATCGACCTGACCCCGGCCGCCTACAGCCGGATCGCCAGCCTTTCGGCCGGCCTTCGGCCATGCGAGATCTCGACCCCCTAGGAGGCCCGTCGATGACCAGCAGAAGGCAGATACTCAAGTCCGCCGTGCTCGGAGGCGGGGCAAGCATCGTCGCCGCGACCGCGCTGGGCTCGCTCGGCCCGGAGGCGGCCTTCGGCGCCGCCGCACCCGAGGTCGAGCCCGGCACGCCCGACCCCAACTTCGCCGAGGGCCGGATCCGTTCCATCAAGGACAACACGCTCCTCGTCCTGGGGTCGAACCTGGTGTTCCACAGCATCAGAGTCGTCGACGGCACGAGCCTGTGGAAGCTGGGTCCCACCACCTTCGACCAGGCCAGACCTGGTGACGGCCTCTACGCCCGGGGTGTCCGCATGCCGGACGGGGTACTGGCCGCCGAGTCGGTGTGGCTCAACATCGTCAACCTCAAAGGCCATGTCCGCAACATCACCAGCGAGAAGATCCACCTCGACCACAACGGGCAGGAGGTCCTCTGCCACCGCGTGGCGGGCAAGTCGGTCGCCGTCTACTCCGACGCACCGCCCTCCGCCGACCTGTCACTGCTGCGCGTGGGCCAGCACGTGCAGGTCCTGGGCGCCTGGCGCCCGGATACCAACGAGGTCGACATCGCCACCGTCTTCTCCCCTCACTAGGAGCGACAGATGCATGGGATCGCCGCGCTGCAGCCGTACGTGATCAGTCTCTTCCTGCTCTGGGCCGCCCTGGTGAAACTGCTCGACCGGCGAGTGCGGGCGCAAGCCGGGCAGACCGCCCTGGCCCGGCTGGTCGGCTCGGCACGTGCGGTCCCCGCGCTCCGGATCGTCGGAGTGCTGGAGCTCGTGGTGGCGGCCGCGTTGCTGCTGCCACCCGCCCTCCCCGTGGAGGGTGCGGCCGCCGCCGTGCTCTCCGCGGGATTCCTCGCATATCTCACCTACGCGCACCTGGCCGCGCCCACCTCGTCATGCGGCTGCCTGGGCTCGCACTCGCGGCCCGTGAACTGGCGCGGTTTCGCCCGGGCGGCGCTTCTGCTCGCCATGAGCGTCGCGGCGGTCTGGGCGCGGCCGTATCCGGCGACCCCATGGCTCGTGGCGCTGGGCCTGGCGGAGGCCGTTGCCCTGCTGGGGCTCTCGGCGGAGCTGGACCGCCACTGGCTGATGCCCCTGCGCCGGCTTCTCGTACGGCTGCGCAAACCGCTCGCCGTACCCTCACCACAGGAGATCCCGCTGGAGGTCACCCTGCGCCTCCTCTATCTCAGCCCCGCCTACTGCTCGGCGTCCGCACAGCTCACCTCGGACGTCCAGGACGTGTGGGACGAGGACGGCCTGCGGTTCGTGGTCTACGCGGCCGGAGGGCGTACGGCGGTGTTCGCCGTTCCGCTCCCCTGCGACGATCCATCGGCCGTCCGCGTCGCCCTCACCGACGAGCCCGCGCTCATCTGACGTGCCGCTGACGTGCCGCCCGTCCCGGACCCGCTGATTAGTCGAAGCCGACGATCGGGCGGATCCGGCGCCGTCACGCTCCGCCGGCCAGGCGGGCGATCTCGTCGCGTACGGCGCGGCTGAGCCCGCCGAGGAGCCGATCGGCACGGCCGTCCGAGGTCGCGGACAGCAGTTCCGCGACGACGGCGGGCGGCACGTATCCGAGCACCCGGCGGGCGCGCCGCACCGTCATCGCCTCCACCAGGCGGACCGCGGCGGGGACGATGCCGAGCGCGCCGAGGACGGCGGCCGTGACACGGTCATCCGCGTGCGCCAGGATGCTCGCGCTCCGGCTGGGGGGCATCGCGCCCACCAGCCTGGCCGCCCGACGCGGGGTCATGTGGTCGATCACCCGCGCGGCTCGCGGCGGCGGCAGCAGCGCCAGCACCTCGGCTGCCGTGCCCGGCGCCTCCGCCGCGCCGTCCAGGAGCCGCCCGGCGGCCTTCGGCTCCATCGAGCCGAGCAGGGTGGCGGCCTCCTGGCGGGGCCGATCGAGCAGCGGGCTTCCGCCGTCGCGGCCTTCCCCCGCCCGGACCGGATCCCGGACCGGCCCCGAGTCCTGCGCATCGTGTCCACGCCGCGCCTCCCGGCCCGTTCCCGAGCCGATGCGCCGCTCCGGCTCCTCCCGTCCACGGGGCCGCGGCGCCGGGCCCGCGAGGATCGTGTCCAGCCGCCACCCCAGCTCGGCCGCCCCCGTCCGCCGGGCGGGGACGGTGACGAGCAGGCCGGCGATCGCGTCGGCGAGCGGACCCGGTCGCCGGAAGCGCGGCGGACGCCCGGCGGCGACCGCCCGCGTCGTTTCGATCAGGCTGTCCCGGAGGAACGGTGAGTAGCCCTCCAGCGCGTAGAACAGTGTCACTCCCAGCGACCACAGGTCCGACTCCGGCCCCACCGCGTGCCCGTCGATCCGTTCCGGCGCCATGAACTCGACGGTTCCGAGCAGCATGTTGGTCGACGTGAGGCCGCTCTCCCCGGCGATCCGCGCGATACCGAAATCGACCAGGAAGACCCGGTCGTCGGGATCGACGATGATGTTGGCCGGTTTCACGTCCCGGTGCAGCACCTGTGCATCGTGCACGGCGGCCAGCCCGGCCAGCACCTCGCGTCCCACCCGGGCGATCTCCCGCTCGGAGAGGATCTGCCGCTCGATCCGGCGGTTCAGCGACGTGCCCTCGATGTACGCCATGACGATCCACGGCGACCCGTCGTCCATGAAGGCGTCGTAGATGTCGACGACCGCCGGATGCCGGATCCGCGCGGCGGCACGCGCTTCGCGCAGTGCCCTCTCCCGCCGTACGGCCATGTCCTCGCCGTGCGGCGCCAGCACCATCTCTTTGAGCGCGACGGATCGCCGCAGCGTCCGGTCCCAGGCGAGCCACACCGTGCCCATGCCGCCTCTGCCGAGCCGGGACCGCAGCTCGTACCGGCCTTGGATGATTCGTGCCGTCATCCGGTGGCCTCAGTCCTCGTCGGGGAGCAGTTCGATCCCGCCCGAGCGCTCCGCACCCGGTCCCGGCCTCCGCAGGATATGGGTCTCCGTCATGCCGCGCAGAGCCTGGTCTTCCAGGGGCCCGTACTCGTAGTCGGGTTCGGTCGGCTCGGCCTGGGTGCCGTTCGGTCCCTGGGGCGGCCGCGCCTCCTCCCCGAAGGTGGCGCCGGGCCGTCGCGACGTGTCCTCGCGGGGTGACCAGATGCGCCAGACGCTGTCCGACCCGCCGGGCTCCGTCGGCCGGGACCGGGACCCGGCGCGGACGCCGAACTCCTTGCGCACGCAGTCCAGGTCCCGGCGCTCGGCGAACGCGAGCGCCTTGTCGTAGACGCCGGGCCGCTGCATGAGCTTCACCGCGACCGGCAGGCACTCGATGAGCAGGAACAGTGCGAACAGCAGCAGCCGGGCCATGCTGAGCGTGAAGTCTTTGCCGGTCAGCTCGTTGAGCGCCCGGAGCCGGGTGAGCAGCCCGTCGGTGGCCAGGTTGTTCTCGGTGAAGGACCGCTGGATCCAGCTCTGCTGCTCGACCGCGGCGTCGAGCTGACGCTGGACCTTGGGCAGCGCCTCCTTCGCGGCGGCGAGCCGGGTCTCCTTGGCCTGTTCCCCGGTCGCGTTCAGCTCCCGCTTGCGGCCCTCTATCTGCCGGGTGAGCAGCTCAATGCGCTCCTTGTCCTTTTCGTATGCACGTCGGCTCTCCTGAGCGAGTGGACCATTGCCCTTTTTGACACAGTTTGGACCACCATAGAGCTGACACTGCCACTCTTTGTAGTGTTTGTCCGCTTGCTTCTGCCCATCGGCGCGCTGGACTGACAGCGCCTTTATCTTCGGGTCCTGTTCCAGGTCAAGGGGAATGTCGCCGCCGGAGGAAATCACCTGCTGCAGATCGGCCACCTCCTTGCGGAGCTGGTCGACGCCCTTCCCCACTGCGCCCTGCTCCTGCCGTACGGCGAAGGTGTTGGCGCGCTGCTGTTTCATCTCGGCGATCTGGGTGTCGATCTCGGCCTTGAAAACCTGCAGCACCAGAGGAGTGGAGATCACCAGGCCGAGCACGACGGCGATGAGGATGCGCGGCACGGCCAGCGTCCAGCGGTTCGGCGCGTCAGGTTTGATGGTGGAGACAAGCCACCGGTCGAGGCTGAGGATCGCCAGGCCCCACAGCAGAGCGACGACCACGGCGACGACGATGTTGACGCCGAGCGCGCTGTTGAGGGCGAACGTCATGGAGACGACGGCGAGCACGCTCGTGGTGAGGACGGCGCCCCCGATGCCCTCGAATTTGCCGCGTTCGGTCGGGCACGTCCGGAGAATCTCAGGGCGCGCTCCTGACAGCGCGATCAAACCCGCAGACAGCGCGCTCAGGAAACCTCTCATGCTCCTCCTCGGAAAGGGACCTCACCACATCAGCGCCGATTGGAACGGCGCCGGGCCATCGAAGGGGTTATCATAAGCGCCCAATGTCGCATTTACCGATACCCCATCGAATTTCATCGAGGAAGCCCGACACGACGCCTCGCCCCAGCAATCCCCCTAACGTTATATACGCCGACTAATCGGGATGCCGGGGACATAGCGCAGCTAATACGACATACCTATGGAGAACTCCTCGTGCCGGAGCCCGACAGGGATCTGAACAGGAAGGCGATCGCCCAGGCCCTGGCCGACCTCGCCGACACCGACAGCCTCATCCTGGTGGAGGTCGCCGCCGACGGCATCACCACGTTCCTGCTCCACCGGGACGACAACGGCCGCCCCCGCGGCCGGAGCTGGTCGGTGACCTGGCCGGGCCTCGCGGGCGAACGCGGATGGGACGCCGATCCGGCCGGGACCCGGGAGGCCGTGCTCCGCGCGACCCGCGCCTCCTCGTCCTCCGCCGACGTGATCCTGGTCGCCGAGTCCTCCGCCGATCCGCGGGTCGAGCAGGCCCTCGCCTGGCTGCGCGCGGCGCATCCCGCCTCGCAGGTGCTGCGAGCCGGAGCCCCGATCGCCGCACGAATCCGGGAGGTCATCGCGGACGACCCGCTGACCAGGTCGTACGAGCTGGTCGTCCTCGTCGACCCGGGCACCGGCCGGCCTCGGCTGACCAGCAGGCAGCTCTTCCCCCTCGGCTCCCGCCCGGGGGCCCGGACCCGGGTCGCCCTCCGCTGCGAAGCCGCGGGCGCGCACGGCACCGCGTTCGCCGTGGTCACCTGGCAGGGTCCGGAGCCGCGGCTGCTGTCCGTCCAGTCCGCCCCGGTCATACCCGGCCGGTATGAGGTGACCGCCGAGCTGGTACGGCCCGGCCGAGTACGGTTCACCGGCCTGCCCGCGCTCTCGCCCGATCCCCGGGACTGGAATCAGCTCGTCGCCGCGCTCCCGGATCGGCTGGCGAGGGGCACCGGCCCGGCGCATCTCGTCTGCGCGGTGGAGGTCTGCGGAGCGGACGACCAGGTCGCGGAACGGCTGAGCCGGGCACGTCAGATGATCAGCTCTGCCTCCGGCGGACTCGGCGACCTGCTCCGGGTCTCCCTCCTCGCCTACGCGGCGCACTCGTACGACCCGTCGGCGCCGGAGTTCCCGGTGCGGGTCGCGGCCTGGGAGGCCGGCGCGGGAGAGGCCCTGAACGCGCTCGGCGCGCTGGAGGAACAGGGGGTGGTGACCAGGGGATATCCGTACCATCCCCACGCGGCGCAGCTTGAGGACATGCTCGCCGTGGTGGTCGAACGGCTCGGCCGGGCGGATCCGACGCCCGCCGTCATCCTCACGGTCGGAGGCCGCCCGCCACACCCGGCTCGCACCGACCAGTCCAGGATCCTGCCCTGCCCCCACCGGCACGACTGGCGGAAGCTGAGCGCCGCCCTGCAGCAGCGGCAGGGCACGGTGCTGGGCGCGATCTGCGACCAGCCCGCCGACCAGGCGCACCAGGCGTGGCACCGGATCGGCGCGGCGGCCCTGGCCCATCTGGAGGCGGTGGACGTGCGCGGCCTGGCCGCCGATCTCGGCCTGGTCGCCCCCTCCCCCGTCCATCTCCCGTTCCCCCTGCTTGACGAGACGGAGTGACGACGCACATGCAGCCCGATCCGAGCCGGGGACGTCCCGATCACAACATCGCCATGTGGGGCGCTCCCGGCAGCGGCAAAACCACTCTGCTGGCGGCGTTGTTCATCGCCCTGACCAGGAGCAACGACGACTGGAAGATCATCGGATCCGACCCCGCGTCGTCGGACTACCTGATCGAGAAGACCAACGCCCTGTTGCGGGGCAAGCTGTTCCCCGAGGCGAACATGGCCCTGGAGCGCTATAACTGGACGCTGATCGGCCCCGCTCTCCGGAAGCCCGGCTTCTGGGGCAGGAAGGCCAAGCCGGGGCCGCCGACCCGGATAGGCATCGGCATGATCGACGCTCCCGGAGGATGGTTCGGCCCGGGACGGCACCCGGCGAGCGGCCCGAGCGCTCCGGGCGGCTCGGAAGACCCGCGTCTGCAGGAGCTGCTGGACAATCTTGAGCGGAGCCGGGGCATCGTCTTCCTCTACGACCCGATCAGGGAGTTCACCCTCGGGGACGCCTTCGACCACATGCACGCCCCGCTCACCCGGCTCGCCGAGCGGATGCTCGCCGCCGGCGAGTTCGCCGACGGGAAGCTGCCGCACCACATCGCCGTGTGCGTCACCAAGTTCGACGACCCCCGGGTGCTGGAGACGGCCGAGAAGCGGCGGCTGCTCACCGTCGACGTCGACGATCCGTACCAGCTGCCCCGGGTGACCAGCGAGGACGCGCGGGAGCTGTTCCACGAGCTGTGCCAGGTGTCGGCCAGCGGCAACGCCGACATGGTGCTCAACGCGCTCGACCAGTTCTTCCACCCGGATCGGATCCGTTTCTTCACCACATCCTCGATCGGCTTCTACGTGGACCGGCGCACGAAGCGTTTCGACTGGGACGACTTCCAGAACATGGTCCCCGGAGAGGCGGACGAGGACTCACGCATCCGGGGGCAGTTGCATCCGATCAACGTGGTGGAGCCCATGCTCTGGCTGGGGCAGCGGCTCGCCGCGATCCGGCCGGCGACGGAGCTCTCGTGACCAGCCGCGAGATCGGATTCGAGTGGGCGCTGGAGGGGAAGCGGCCCGGCGCCCACGACGACTACGAGCTGCTCTCCTGGAGCGACGACCGCCTCGGGCCTGAGGTGTTCGAGGAGATCAGGAGCAGGTATGCCACGGGTCTCTCGGCGGATCTGCCCCAGGTGACGATCGCGGTCGCGGCGACCAGGGAGCGCGAGCGGGTGTCGCGCCACATCGTGCTCGCGGCCCAGGAGTGGTCCAGGCACCGGGACGCCACCAACCGCAAGATCGCCTACACCCGCTGGTTCTACGTCCCGTACCAGGAGCTGGCCGTCCATCAGGTGTCCTACGAGGCGCTCTACCACGCCCTCGCGGACCTGCCGGTGACCCCGTCCCCTCCTCTGGTCGTACCCGTGCCGGAGTTCGACCCCACGACCCTCGACCCCGGGCCGGACGCGCGGTGCGCCGCCGCGCTCCTGCTGACCGGGCGGCCCGTCTGCGTGGTGGGCGCGGACAGAGTTCCCATGATCGAACGGTTGCGCTTTCTGGACACCGTCGCCGCACTCCTGCCGTACGGCATGCGGACGAGGCTGACCGCGGCGACCTGGACCAGCAGCACGGCCCGGCACAAGATCAGGCTGTCCTTCGCGCGGCACGCGCCGGAGAACGCCTACGAGGTGCGGTGGGGCCATGGAACGGAGATCCCCTGGCGGGACGGCCGGGCGAACGTGTGCCTGGGCCTGCTGGCCCAGCCCGATGTCGAGCTCGCGGACATGCTGCGGAGGCTCGCCGGGCTGACCGATCCGCTGTCGTTCGGCCCCGAGGACCTACCGGACGCCGCACGGCTGCTCGAAAACTCCAGCTCCGGACTGCTGCCCTCCGACGCCACCGGCGTGTGGTGGAAGCCGAAGCACCCAAGTTCGGAGGATCCCCGGACCGGGGGCCCCGGTGCGGGCACGAGCGTCGCGGCGGGGCATCGAAAGGCCCTGCCCGGCCCCGGCGCGCCCGGTTTCGAGGATCGCGAGCCGGTTCCGGGAGGAGGAGGCGTCGTCCCGGGAGCCGGGGCGGCCCCGCCCGCCCCGGGACCGGGTGAGCGGTGGCCGACCTCGCCCGTACGCAGGCTGTGGAAGTGGCTGGGCCCGGGCACCGGCGAGGGGCCGGCCGTACGCGCACCCGGTGCGACGCCCGATGTCGTGCCCGAGAACCGGGCCACGCCCGCCACGGCGACCGTGCCCTACCGGCCGACGGCCGCCGCGGGCCCGGTCCCGCGCACCGCGCCGCCCTCGATGCGGACCGCGCTCGGCGGACTGGAACAGGCTGACCGCGGGAGCCGGCCCCGGCCCGGCTGGGGCCTGCACGGCAAGGTCACCGTGGTCGTGGCTTTCGCGACGCTGGCCATCACCTTGATCGGCACCGGTGTCGTCGCGATGCTGCGCGCTCCCGGCGGCGATCCCCCCGCCGAAGGGGACGCGGCCGGAACGGGACCGGTCACGGTCGTCGTCCAGGCCCCGTCCGGGCAGGAGGACGCGTTCGCCAGGAACGTCGTGGCCGAGGTCGTCCGGCGGACGGGCTACCAGATCCGGCTGAGCGACGCCCCCGCCGCGACCGCGCCCGTCGCGGAGCCGGCCGTGGTCCTCGTGGAGATCCCTCCCGCGGATCCCGCCCTCTCGGGTGCCCTGCCGGCGTGGCCCGTGAATCCACTGGCGGCGCAGGGGTTCTCCGAGGTCGCCGCCATCCCTGTCCCGAACCGGGACGTCCTGGTCTACGACATCGGTCTGATCAGGCCGGAGAAGTTGACGGCGGCCTTCGCACATCCGGACGATGAGGTCCGGATCTCGGTGCCGGACGCCTCCCAGGAGGGGCCCTCTCGGGAGCGGCCTGAGCAGATCCTGCGGCAGCGCCATCCCTGGCTGCGTCTGGAGACCGTCCCGGCGCTCGACCCACTGCGCGCCCTCCGGGACAAAGCGGTGCAGGCCGCCATCGTGCCCCGCGAGGCCGCCCACGACAGCGGTTATCACCGATCGGAAGCGCTCGCCGGGCTGCCGAGCCGCTCGCTGCTCGTTCTGTGCAACCAGGCCGCTGGCCGCGCGCTGCGCGACGCGCTGGGCACGGTCGCCCGATCCATCGACCCCGGCAGGCTGGCATCGGAGGACTTCGACTCCCCGGTGACGGCGGCCGCCCGGCTGGTCGAGTCGGCCGCCCTGCCGCCACCATCCGGCGCCGTCCCCCATGCCGGCGATCGGGGGCAGGACTCCTTCTGGCCCGCCCTCTCCCTGGTCTCCGCCGGGGGCGCCGCCGGGTTCCTGGCCCTCCTGCTGGCGATACGGCTGCCGGCCAGGATCGAGCCGCGCCGGCACCCGCCGCGCCCGCCGTCCGCGCCGTAGTCCTTCACCGGTCGTCGTCCCAGGAGAGGGCGGCCATCCGCCAGCCTTCCGGCGTGCGCAGGAAGTGGATGCTCTTCGTCCCCGCCCCGGCGAATGGCCTGCCGAGGTGAACGCCGCGCTTACGGTAGTGGCACAACCGTTGCGCGACGTCGCCGAAGATCTCCGTGCGCTCCCAGATCTCCTCCTCGGCGAACTCGGTGAGCTCGCCCGAGGTCAGCAGCTTCTGTCGCGGCTCGGCGAACGAGTCCAGGTCGTAGACCTCCTGCTGCGGTCCGCCCTTGACGATGATTCCCCCCGGGACGAAGAGCCGGCGGATCACACCGACGTCCGGGCGAGCGCCGCCCGCGTTGGCGAACAGGCGGAAGAAGGCCGCCGTCAGCTCGTCGATCTCGGCCTTGTCCGCGTCGCTCCGCGCCCCGCGGGCGCGCCACTCGTCGGCGAGTACCGACCAGATCTCGATGTCGATGCGCCGGCTCTCGCCCGGGTAGACCTGCCGCAGGGTACCGTCGCGGGTCATGCCCAGCCGCTTGGCGACGTTGATGCTGCGCACGTTGTCGGCGTTGGTCCGCCACTCGACGCGCTGGATGCCGCGCTCCCTCACCGCCCAGTCGACGATCCGCTCGATGGCGCGAGTGATCAGCCCGTGCCCCTCCGCGCCGGGTTCGAGCCAGCAGCCCGCCTCGCAGACGCCCAGCGCGGTGTCGAACGACACGAACATCACGCCACCGACGAGTGTGCCCTCCAGCCAGATCCCCCAGATGCCACCCGCGTCCTGTGACCGCCTGTCGGCGTAGCGCCGCAACACCGCACGGGCCTCGGCGAGGTCGGTGGCGACGAACGTCGGCGACACCCACGGCGAGATGTTCTCACGCGCCCGGTCGAGGTGGTCGAGGAACTCCTCGGCCAGCCACGGCTCAAGCGGCCGCAGCTCAGCGCGGGCGGTGAGGGAAAGGGCGAACATCGGGCCTCCGGGAAAATTCATAACAAACGTTCGGTATGTAGACTAGTAGGCCATGAGCCCCCCCCGCACCGACCACGACGCCCGCCGCCACGACGTCTCCGAGGCGGTCTGGCGGGTCCTCGCCGAGCACGGGTTCGCCGGCCTCACCCTGCGCGCGGTCGCGGCGGCCATGGGGGCTTCCACCGGGCTCGTCACGCACTACTTCGCAGGCAAGCACGAGCTGATCGCCCACGCCCTCGACATCCTGGAGGCACGCACGCAGCAGCGCCCGCGCCTGAAGGCGCCCGCGATCGGACTGCCCACGCTGCGCGCCCACATGCTCGACATCCTCCCGCTGACATCGGAGGGTGTGGCGATGAACCGGATCTGGGTCGGCTCCTGGGACGTGGCACTCTCCGACCCCGCGCTCTTCGCCGCGCAGGCCACCCGGTATGAGCGCATCCGCGCGGGGCTGTGCACCGCGATCGAAGACGCGCAGCGCCTGGGCGAGCTGCCCACCCTGGCCGATGCGCAGCGGCTGGCGGCGACCGCGCTGTCCTTCACGCACGGCCTGGTGGTGCAGGCGCTCTTCGCCCCGGAAAGGTTCCCGGCGGAGCACCAGATCGAGCTCGTCGACGACTTCCTCGCCACACTCACCGCTGAGCGCGATCGTGGATGGCCGACGGACCCGTCAGGATGGTCACACAAACAAGAAAGCCCAGGCCAAATGCATTGACCTGAGCTTTCTGCCGGTGCGCCGCCAGGGACTCGAACCCCGGACCCGCTGATTAAGAGTCAGCTGCTCTAACCAACTGAGCTAGCGGCGCGTGAAGCCCTTGAAGGATAGCGCACTTCGCCGGACGCTTCGAAATCAGCGGAGATCAGCGACTAAGGTAGAACAACATTCGGTCCTGTACTGGGAGTGCACATGTGGTTCGCCTCGCCCGCCGACGTCCGGGAGCGGCTCAGCGCCGTGGACTACCTCACGGACGACTCCATCGCGACCTCGGTCTTCCTGGCCGGCGCGCTCGGCAAGCCGCTGCTGGCCGAGGGGCCCGCGGGGGTGGGCAAGACCCAGCTCGCCAAGGCCGTGGCGGCGGCGACCGGGGCCCAACTCGTCCGGCTGCAGTGCTACGAGGGGCTCGACGAGGCCAGGGCGCTGTACGAGTGGAACTACAAGAAGCAGCTCCTGCGCATCCAGGCCGGCAACGGCGAGGACTGGGACGCCACCCACGACGACATCTTCACCGAGGAGTTCCTGCTGGAGCGGCCCCTGCTCCGGGCGATCCGGTCGCAGACGCCGACGGTCCTGCTGATCGACGAGACCGACAAGGCCGACGTGGAGGTGGAGGGCCTGCTCCTGGAGATCCTCTCCGACTACCAGGTCACCATCCCCGAGCTCGGCACGATCGCCGCCGTGCGCCGGCCGTACGTGGTGCTGACCTCCAACGCGACCCGCGAGCTGTCGGAGGCCCTGAAGCGGCGCTGCCTCTACCTGTATCTGGAGTATCCGGCGCCGGAACGCGAGCGCGACATCGTGCTGGCGCAGGTGCCCGCGATCGAGGCGGGCCTGGCCGAGCAGCTCGCCCGTACGGTCGCCACCCTGCGCGCCCTTGAGCTGAAGAAGTCCCCCTCGATCGCCGAGACCGTCGACTGGGCCCACACGCTGCTCGCGCTGGGCCGGACCGAGCTGGACGCGGAGACGGTCGGCGCCACCCTCGGCGTGGTGCTCAAGCACGCCGCCGACCAGACCCGCGCCCGCAAGGAGCTGGCGCTGTGAGTCTTCTTGACCGGCATGTCGGCTTCGTGCACGCGCTGCGCGAGGCCGGGCTGCCGGTGTCGCTGGCCGAGGGGCTGGACGCGGCGCGGGCGCTGCAGGTGATCGACCTGGCCGAGCGGGAGTCGCTGCGCGCCGCCTACGCCTCGACCCTGGTCAAGCGGCCCTCGCACCGGCCGGGTTTCGACACGCTCTTCGACCTGTGGTTCCCCGCCTCGACCACCGGACTTTCCGGCTCGCGCACGGAAGGCCCGGAAGGCCCGGGAGGCTCGGAAGGCGACCCGGACGCCCTGGACCTGGAGACCGCGGAGGTCCCACAGCTGCGGGACCGGCTGGCCGAGCTGCTGCTGGGCGCCGATGGGATGAACGAGTTCGCCCGCGCGATGGTGGAGCGGTTCGGCCGCCAGACCGCCGGGCCGGGGCGGCAGAACTGGTTCTCCTACTCGGTGCTGCGAGCGCTCTCCCCCGAGACGCTCATGGCCCGGCTGCTGGCGGAGGTGCTGGCCGGCCGGGAACGCGGCGGTCTGGCCGAGAAGGTCGCGCGGCAGCGGATCGGCGAGAACACCAGGCGCTTCGAGGACGCCGTCTCCACCGACGTGCGCCGCCGGATCGCCGAGGACTCCGGGATCGAGCGGATCGCGCGCTCCGCCGTACGGCCTCCACTGGAACAGCTCGACTTCCTGCGGGTGACGAAGGCCGACCTGGCCAGGCTGCGCCGGGAGGTCCACCCGCTCGCCCGCCGCCTGGCCACCCGGCTGACCGTCAAGCACCGGCTCGGCCACCGGGGCCGCCTGGACTTCCGCCGGACCGTGCGGGCCTCGCTGTCCAGCGGCGGCGTGCCGCTGACCGTCTTCAACAAGCCGCGCCGCCCGCACCGGCCCGAGCTGGTCATCCTCTGCGACACCAGCGACTCGGTCGCCTCCTTCGCCCACTTCACGCTGCTGCTGACCTACGCGCTGCGCGAGCAGTTCGCCAAGGTCCGCGCGTTCGGCTTCGTGGACACCGTGGACGAGATCACCCGGTTCTTCGTCCCCGGCGCCGACGTGGCCGAGGCCATGACCCGGCTGGCCGCCGAGGCCGACATGGTGCGCTTCGGCCGGACCAACTACGGCAACGCGTTCGAGAGGTTCGCCGAGCGGTACGGCGACGCCGTCGGGCCGAAGACGTCCCTGCTGATCCTGGGCGACGCGCGCTCCAACTACCAGCGGCCCGCGCTGGAGACGCTGCGACGGCTGAGTGAGGAGGCCCGGCACGTCTACTGGCTCAACCCGGAGCCGATGAGTCAGTGGGACACCGGCGACTCGCTGGCCACGGCCTACGGCGAGGTCGTCCCGATGCACGAATGCCGCAACGTCGTCCAGCTCGCGGCCTTCGTCGAGGAACTCGCCTGACGATTCACGGTGATCGACGCCTTCTTGCCGAACGGCGGATGGGACGGTCGCCGCAGGTGTTCGCGGATCGGACCGCGGGCGGCTCCAGGATGTTCTGACCCGATCACTCCTGCGCCGGATGCGCATACCGCCAACGGACGAAAGCCAGTACGGCAACACCGCCGAAGTAGGCGACCAGCACCTTCACGGGCAGGCCCGCCGGTCCGTGGTAGCCCAGACCGGCCAGGGCGAGGGCCAGAAGCCCGGCGAGCACGGCACCGACCCCGGCGATCGTCAGCGCCGTGGGCAACACGCCCCTCACCACACTCATAGAATCGGCCCGCAACCTCGTACGCTGCTCGAAACGCCCGAACACGGCGACGAGAAGGGCGAGGATCAGCGCCAGGCAGGCGAGCCAGGGAACGCGCAGGAGCAACCAGAGTGCCGACCCGGGCGTGGCGTCGGGCATCACCGCCGTTCCGTAAAGCGCCAGGACACCGATCACGACGGCGGTCATGTGCCAGAGGAAGAGCGTCATGATCACCGAGTTGACCGCCACGACGACGGTCCACGGACCCAGCCGTTGCAGCCACCGGTTCCCCCGGTCACGCATCCACAAGGCGATTCCCGCCTGCGTGACGGCCAGAGCCAGGAGGGCCAGCGTGGGCGGGGAGGTGTTCTGTACTTTCTCCTCCCCGAACCCCACCATGCTGACCGGATAGGGGCCGACCACCGTGAGAAGCACGAGAGCGATGAACCCGACCGCCGCCATCGGCAGAGCCACGCTCCGGCGGGATGACAGGCGCCCGTCCTGCCAGGCGAAACCGAGTTGATGCACAGCCAGCCAGGCGAGCAGGAAGTTCGCCTGACCCACGTAGGGAACGGCCGGCACCAGACGGGCCAGGTCGCCCCCGCCGACCAGGGCCGCCAGGACAATCGGCACGGCCAGACCCGCACGACGGTGCAGGGCGTACATCGGCGGGGTGAGGACCATCACGGCGATGTAGGCGACCAGGAACCACAACGGAATCGAGGCCAGCCAGACCGCCGTGCCGATCAGAGTGGGCTCCGCACCCAGGGCCCCGGCCGTCAGGGCCGCCACCACCATGCCGCCCAGCAGCATCGTTGTCGGAAGCAGAAGCCGAGCGCTCCGGCCCAGCACCCAGCCCGTGGCGTTGCCGCGCCGCCTGAGATGGGAGGTGAAGGACGCGGCGTTCGCGAAGCCGCCGACCAGGAAGAACAGGGGCATCACCTGGAACAGCCACGTCAGCGGGCGGGTCCACGAGGCGACCTGGAGGATGCTCCCGCCCTGGAAGCCCTTGCCGTCGCGAGTCACATAGATCGCCAGCCAGTGCCCGACGACGACCGCCGTGATCGCGACGGCGCGCAGCAGGTCAACATAGCGCTCCCGCTGCGGTGGTGTTCGCTCAGCCAGCCGCCGCATCTGCCGCGCCATCCGCTGAGCGACCCGAACAGGGTACGCCGCCATGTCCCCGACGCTTGACATGATGAGAACATTCCTCCATCTCCGTCATATCAAGCGGCTTCCCATAGAGACGGCGAGTCCCCGCTGCGGATCAGCGTCGCGAGAAACAGCGGGGCGAAGAGCGTTTCCAGGGAAGGGTCAGCGGTCCGCGCCGAAGGCCCGCAGGAACGTGGCGACCGCCGCGCGGCTCACGATCCGCAGCTCTGCGTCGGGAACGCTCCGGGTGCCCAGCCTGGGACCGGTCGTCGCAACACCGCAGCAGCAGCCGGTAAGCCACGTTCTCAAGCTTGGCCCGCACATCGCCGTCGCCGTCATCGAGCAGTCGCTCCACCACGGCCAGGTTCTCGGCCATCACCTCGGCCGAGGCCGCCCCCATCGCGTGGCGGAAGAGCGTCTCCTTGTCACCGAGGTGGTTGTAGACGGTGTGCTTGGCGGCACCCGCCACCTCCGCGATCTCCTCCATGCACGCCCGGGCATAGCCCCGGTCGGCGAACACGGTGAACGCGGCGCTCAGGATCGCCTCCCGCTTGTCGATGCGCCCATGGGAGACCGCTCGTCCCGGCGTCGCCGAAGTCCTCACTCCGCTCATCCCGCCACCGTACCCGCTCGTATCCCTCACTGCACCAGCCAGTGCATTTGACTGCACTCGCTCGTTGCCAACGTACTGAGATGACCAATAAAATGCACCCGTCAGTTCAATTCTCTCAAGGAGGCGTCAGGTGAAGACTGTTGTGATCGCGGGTGGTACGGACGGAATCGGGAAGGCGCTCGCCGCCACCTGCCTGCGGCGAGGTGACACGGTCGTCGTCATCGGCCGCAGTGCGGGAAAGGGGCGGGCGTTCCTCGACGCCGCCCCGGAGATGGGCGCCGGAGAACGGGCCTTCTTCGTCCAAGCGGACCTGAGCCTGACGGCGGAGAGCGGAAGGGTCATCGAGGAGGTCACGGCCCGATTCCCGGTGGTGGACACGCTGGTGCTGTGCGCGCGGCACTACCGCACGGAACGCGTGGAGACGGTCGAGGGATTCGAGGAGAACTTCGCGCTGTTCTACCTGAGCCGCTATCTGCTCGGGCACGGTCTCGCCGCGTCGCTGGAGAAGGCGGACAACCCGGTCGTCGTGAACGTGGCCGGGCCCGGCGCGAGCCTGTCCGTGGTCAACTGGGACGACCTCGAACTCAGGCGCGACTACGACGGCGGCGCGGCACTCGGACAGGGAGGCAAGCTGAACGACCTGCTCGGCGTCGCCTTCGCCGAGAAGTACGGGGCGAGCGGCATCCGATACGTCCTGATCCACCCGGGCGTCACGGCGACCAGTTTCTCCGGTGTGTACGACGCGAGGGCGCTGGAGCACATCGAGGCGATGAAGAAGTACGCGAAGCCGGTGGAGGCGGCCCTTCCCCCGATCACCACCGCGATCGACGCGCCGCCCGCGCAACCGCTGAGCGCCTTCGTGGAGGGACGGCGGATCAGCGTGGAGAACGGATCCTTCGACAAGGGCGCGGCGAGGCGGCTCCAGGCCATCACCGAGAGACTCCTCCCGGCACGCTGACGGACCGCCCAGACCTCCCGCCGCGCTGTGCGGGCCCGGCTGTCAGGAATCTCGCCTGAGGGTGAAGGTCGGTCGGTACGGGTCCATCCCGATAATCAGGTCAGACGGTCGAAGTCTCCGGCCTTGACGCCGCCGGCGAAAGACCGCCACTCGGCGGGGGTGAAGAGCAGCTTGGGTCCGTCGGGGTCCTTGCTGTCACGGACCGCGACCGCACCGGGCACATTGGAAGCGACCTCGACACACTGCCCGCCGTTGTCCGAAGACCACGATGACTTCCGCCACACGGCAGCACTCAGGTCCATTCCCGTCTCGCTTCCTCGATCATTTTGAGGGACATGTGATCAGGGTAAGCCCATCGGCGTATCGCTTCATAGCGGTTCCATATCGAGGTCACATAGATAGGGTCAGTCGTAACCTGCCCCTGTACCGGGGAATCCGCGTGGATGATGCCTGGCTGCCCGTTCGGAAGCTCAGCGATCATAAAAGGCCCGGCCAGTCCAGACATGCACTCCGAATCGACGACCTGAATAGAGATGGCGGGCCGCTGAGCGACCTCCAGTAAGTAGCCGAGCTGTTCACGCATCACCTCCGGGCCATTGACCCGGCGGCGCAGGACGCCTTCGTCGATGAGGACCAGGAGCAGAGGAGGATTGTCCTTGTCGAGGATCTGGCCACGCCGCATGCGGGCCTGAACACGCTCTTCAACCTCATCAGGAGTAGCCCGGGGGCCATGGGCGAAAAGGTGGCGGGCGTAGGACTCCGTCTGCAGGAGACCGGGGACGAGCAGCGGGTCCCAGGAGCGCAGGACCAGGGCGGTGGGCTCGATCCCCTCGGCCCAGCTCGTGAACCAGGCCGGGCTGCCCGGACGGGCGATGAGGCGCCGGTGCAGCCCGGCGAAGAGCGTGCCGCCGCCCGCGCCGAAGAGCCGGTCCAGCCGCTCGGCGTCGGACTTCGACGGCGTCCGGGTGGCGGCCTCCAGACGGCTCACCTGGGTCTGCGTGCACCCCAGCCGGGAGGCCACGGCGGCCTGGGAGAGCTGGGCCTCCTCGCGCAGGCGGCGCATCTCGGCACCGAACCGCACCCGAGGGGAATCGGGACCGGAAAAGGCTCGACGCTCATCGCATTCCTCCCCAAAAGAGAAAAACGGACTTTCCACTCCGACGGCAATACCAGAGGCCGGTTTCGACAGACCGATGCCTGACATTACCTGCCATCCATCAGCCCACCGGTCCGGCCATTGTTCCACCTGCCGCAAGGGCAATCTAAGCACACGCCTTCTCTTTCCGGCAGGAAGGAAAAGAAAGCGGGAAGAGCCCCTTCGGACAGGAGAAGAACGAGTAATGCGCGATCAGGAAAACAGCCTTTCCCGTTCCGCCCGCATTCACCGGAAGCCCCCGAATCCCACGACCGCGGAGCAGCAGGAGCGGTTCATCCACCTGGTGCGGCTCGGCTGGGACCTGCGCACTCTCGGGGTGCGCACCTCGCTGGTCCTGCCGGTGACCGGGCAGCCCATCCTGGAGATCCACTCGACGGCCGGCACTCTGGCCCGGATCACGGTCATCCGGCGCTACTGCGGCTGGGTGTTCACCTGGCGGCCGTGGTGGGCGCGCCTGTGGCGGCGGGGCGAATGGGTGCTGGCCGAGGCCGACAACGCGGCCGACATCGTCATGGCCGAGGTGACCGCATGAGATCGCAGGAGCAGACCAGCCCCCACGACGACACCACCCCGGGGTCATCCGCTCCGGGCGCCACGTGGAGGTCACCGACGACGGCTCGGCCACCAGCAGCCCGGCCGTGCACGTGCCGGACGCCGATGCCAACGGCGGCCGGGGCCTGTGGCTGGTGGATCTGCTCGCCACCGCGTGGGGCTCCCGCCACGACGACGAGGCAGGCAGGTCGGTCTGGTTCCAGGTGGCGGGGTGACCTCCGCCGACCGGGTGACCCTGATCGGGCACTCGTTGGGGCGTCCGGACACTCCGAAGGCGCTGGGTTAACCAGTCGCTACTTCAGAACCCACAGTTCGTACTTGGGCTTGCCATCCCATCCACTCGCGTAATAGCGGCAGTCATAAGAGCCTCTACCCCCACGGGCGCTCCCTGGTTGTGAACCATCGCCCGCGAGAAGATTCACGCACGACGGCACGCGGCCCGGGACGCCTTCGACGGCGGGTTCGGCCAGGCCACCCTCGTCGCCGCAGGTCTGGCGATCGCCACCGCGGCGCTGACCGCGCTCGCCCTGCGCGAGCCGTACCGAAACACACGGAAGGACGGACAATGATGGCCGTTGAAACCTTGACGCGCGTGCGCGGCCTACGCCTGGCCTCGGTCGACTTCGGCGGTGAAGGCAGGCCGGTGCTGGCGCTGCACGGCCACTTCGGCCGTGCCAGGGCGTTCGCGCCGCTGGCCGCCGCCCTCGCACCCGAGTACCGGCTGATCGCGCTGGAGCAGCGCGGTCACGGTCACAGCGACCGTGGGGACGGCGACTTCAGCCAGGACGCCTACGTGGCCGACGCCGCGGAGTTCCTGCGCGGGCTCGGCCTCGGCCCGGTGATCGTACTCGGCCACTCGATGGGCGGCGTGACCGCCTTCCATCTGGCCGCACGGCACCCCGAGCTGGTCCGCGCGCTGGTCGTCGAGGAGGGCGGCGCGCTCAACCGGCAGCCGGAGGTGCCTCACCCGGTGCTCGACATACGCGACTGGCCGTGCCGGGCGGCCACGCTGGGCGAACTACGCCGCCAGATCGAGGCGCGCGGCATTCCCGACGCGAGCTACTTCCTGGAGAGCGCCGTGGAACACCCCGACGGCTGGGGGCTCCTGTTCGACTACACCGACATGATGGACTCCCAGCAGGCCCTGGTCGGCGACTGGTGGGCCGACTGGCTCGGCTCCACCTGCCCTGCCCTGTTCGTGCACGGCCTTGACAGCCTCATCCTGCCCACCACGATGGCCAGGCAGATGGCCGAACGCCGGCCGAACACCGTGCTTCGCGAGCTGCCCGGCTGCGGCCACTGGGCGCACGACGACGACCCCGCCGGATTCACCCGCGCCGTACGGGAATTCCTCGCGACCGTGTAGGGGCCGCCTCAGCCGGGCGGCATCGCCCCACAGCACCGCGTCGAGGCGTTCTTCGCCGGCGGTCGCGGCGGCCAGGCTGACGCCGCCTCGCCGTACGGCGCTGCGACGTGGGCCGGTCAGCCCATCCGGCGCAGCACCCGGGCGGCGGTCCGGGCGAGCAGTTCCACCTGCTGTCCGTCGAACTCCGCCCGGGGCCCCTGCGTGATCCAGCGGGCCACCAGGCGCGGCTTGAGCAGCGTGAGCCCCTCGGCGGTGACCGTCCGCCGGATCTTCCCGCCGTGTACGGCGAGCAGCGGTTCGATCGTGACGGGGATGCCGGACTCGCGGGAGAGCACCTGGGCCAGCGCGTCGGAGGCGTCGACGAGCGCCTTGGCCACCTTGGTGCCGTACTTCTCGCCGAGGAACAGCCGCTCGCCGTACCGGGCGATCTCGGTGTCGGGGTCCCACGCCTCGTTGTCGACGACCCAGATGCCGCCGGGGCCGATGACGAGATGGTCGATCGACGCCTGGCCGGGCACGGCGCGGCCGTCGAGGACCTGGTAGCCGCGCCTGCGGAGTTTGCGGCGGAGCAGCTTGCCGGTGATGGTCTCGCCGCGGCGCCTGCCCCGCCAGACCGCGGTGGCCTCGTAGGAGTGCCAGGCCCAGAACGCGTCGGCGGCGCCGACCAGCAAGCCGGCCAGGATCCCGATCACCGGGGGGCTGGGCAGCGCGAACCGGTAGGCGAGCACCAGGCCCGCCACCAGGCCCACTGCGGCCTTGACCATGCGCATCTTCCGGCGCTGGTCGGCGTCCTTGATCCAGAACTGCTCGTACATGACCTGGGGCGACAGGCCGTGAACCTGGTCGTCGGGCGTCACGTAGATTGATCCGCCGGGCACAGCGAACTCCCCAAGGGTCGGTGAGTGCAAGGAGACGGATCTGCGACGCTGAAGATCCCCAACTATGGAATACCCAAGTGGGGGCTCCAAGCATCCGAAGGTGACGCAACTAACACGCCTCGGATACCCGTCCATGGGTTAACCGACCAGTCGGTATGCTGTCCGCACCACATTTTGGGGGAGATCGATGACTCAGGACCAGGAGCCGGTACGGCAGCGCCTGCTCGCCGAGGCCACCCGCCTGTTCGCCGAGCGGGGCTTCGAGAGCACCTCGGTGCAGGAGATCGTGACGGCGGCCGGCGTCACCAAGGGCGCCATGTACCACTACTTCGACTCCAAGGACGACCTGCTCCACGAGATCTACGGGCGGGTGCTGCGCATGCAGATGGAGCGGCTCACCCACTTCGCCGACGGTCCCGGCCCGCTGGCCGAACGCCTGCACGCCGCCGCCGCCGACGTCGTGCGGACCACGGTGGAGAACCTGGACGACTCCAAGATCTTCTTCCGCTCCATGCACTCGCTCGCCCCCGACACCTACAAGAGCGTCCGAGCCGAGCGCCGCCGCTACCACGAGTGCTTCCGCGACCTCGTCACCGAGGGCCAGCGCGCGGGCACCTTCAGGGACGACACCCCCGCCGAGATCGTCGTCGACTTCTTCTTCGGCTCGGTCCACCACCTGGGCACCTGGTACAGCGCGGAGGGCCCGCTCTCGGGCGCCGAGGTCGGCGAGCACTTCGCCGACCTGCTGCTCACCTCACTGCGACCGGATCGGCCGGCACTCCCCGGGTGACCCTCCGCCCCACCTCGGCCCAGGCCCCGGCGCGCTCGCCATCCGGATCGTCGACACCCTGATGTACGGCGTGGCGGCCCGACGAGTCACCCGCCGGCGGCGCGGGTGAAGCGGGCGCCCCACTCTCGGACGTGCTCGGCGAACTCGGGCGGGCCGAGCACCTCGAACCCCACGCCGATGCCGCCCAGGGCCTGCGCCGGCCAGTCGAGCACATCGGTGGCCATCCGTACCCGGCATCGCCGGTCGTCGACCTCCTCGACCGTCCCCCACCGGCCGACCATGGAACGGACCGTCGCCGCGGGCGCGTGCACCAGCGCCTCGACGGTGTAGGCCGGGGAGACGTTGTCGTTCCCGGCCCGGACGAACGCCGCGGCGTCGGTGGCGGGCAGTTCGCGCGGCCGGAACCGCTCCCCGGTGCTGCGCGGATCGTCGAGCCGGTCGAGCCGGAAGCTGCGCCAGTCGTGGCGGACCAGGTCGTAGGCGACCAGATACCAGCGGCGCCCGAGCGAGACCAGCCGGTGGGGCTCGACATGGCGCGCCGTCTGCGCGCCGTCTCGCGCCGTATAGGAGAACCGCAGCCGCTCCTCGTCCCGGCAGGCCTGGGCGACGGCCGTCAGAGCCTCCGCGCCGACGGTCGGGCCGGGGCCCGAGGGGGCGGGCACCGTCACCGCGCGCAGCGCGTCGACCCGCCGGCGCAGCCTCGGCGGCATGACCTGCACGACCTTGGTGAGCGCGCTGATCGAGAACTCCTCGATCCCGGCGACCGCCCCCTGCGCGGCGGTCTGCAGCCCGATGGCGAGTGCGACCGCCTCGTCGTCGTCGAGCACCAGCGGGGGAAGCACGGCACCGGCGGCGAGCTGGTAGCCGCCGTCGACGCCCCGGTGGGCCTCCACCGGGTAACCCAGCTCGCGCAGCCGGTCGACGTCGCGGCGCAGGGTGCGGACCGACACCTCAAGCCGGTCGGCCAGCTCGCCGCCCGGCCAGTAGCGGTGGGTCTGCAGCAGGGAGAGCAGCCGCAGCGTCCGTGAACTCGTGTTCGCCATGTCCTCACGATCCCCGCTATTCAGGACAGAAACTGACCTTTGTCGAGCCTAACGTGGTTCTCACGGCCGGGTCGAGGGTCCGATCGCGGACCATCGGCCGACCGACAAGAGGAGAAACATGACCGCCGACACGGGAACGAGCGCCCGGCGCGCCCCCGGCGACGCGGTCGCCCCCACCGCCCACCGGCGGCGCCCCCACCACCCCCCGAGGAGATCCGAGATGACCGGCACGCCGGCGCTCTCCCAGCGCGTCCTCAACCGGACGCTGCTCGAACGTCAGCTGCTGACGCGCCGTACCTCCCGCTCCGCCCTCGACGTCATCGGACACCTCGTCGCGATGCAGGGGCAGGAGCCCAACTGGCCGTACCTGGGGCTCTGGACCCGGCTGGACGGCTTCCGGCACGAGGATCTGACGGAGCTGCTCCAGGACCGGAGCGTGGTGCGCTCCACGATGGTGCGCCGCACACAGCACCTGGCCCGTGCCGACGACTTCCGCTGGCTGCGGCCGACGATCCAGCCCCTCCTCGACCGCGGCGCGCGCGCCTCCTACTACGCCGAGGAGACCGCGGGGCTGGACCTGAGCGAGCTCGCCGAAGCCGGACGGGAACTGCTGGCCGACCGGACCCTTCCCCGGCGGGAGTTCAACCGGATGCTCGCGGAACGCTACCCGGGCCGCGACGGCCGCGTGCTCGGCGCGGCGGTGGAGCTCCAGGTGCCGGTGGCGCACGGACCGCAGGCCGGTGTGTGGGGCGGCTGGGGCACCCGCTCGGGGATCCCGGTCACCGTCGCGGAAACATGGATCGGCCGTCCCCTGACGGAGGCGCGGGTCGACACGCTGATCCACCGTTACCTGGCGGCGTTCGGCCCGGCCACCGTCATGGACGTCCAGGCCTGGTCCGGGCTGACCCGGCTGCGCGAGGTGGTCGACGGCATGCGGTCACGGCTGCGGGTCCTCCGCGACGGGCAGGGCAGAGAGCTCTTCGACCTCCCCGACGCGTCCCTCGCCGAGGCGGACGCGCCCGTGCCGGTGCGGTTCATACCCGCCTACGACAACCTGCTCCTGGGGCACGCCGACCGGACCCGCGTGATCAGCGAGGAGGACCGGAAGCGGGTGATGCCCGGCAGAGCACTGGTGCTCCCCACCTTCCTCGTCGACGGCCTCGTCCACGGGACCTGGTCGGTGAAGGGCTCGACGCTGCTCATCTCGTCCTTCCGGCCGCTGTCGCGGGCGGACGGCGAGGCGGTGCTGGAGGAGGCCGGGCGCCTGCTCGCCTTCGTCGCCCCGGACGCCGCCCGGCGCGAAGTCGTGTTCACCTGAGCACGGCCGGCGCCGGTCTCCCTCTTCCGGCCGGAGAGACGATCCACATTGCGGAATAAAGCATTCCGTTCTGATATTATGGAACAGATCGAACCGTTCCGCCAAAGAACCCCTCAACGCACCCACGATCGCGGGAGCACCGCTCCCCCGTGGCGCCACGTCCCCGAACGACATGCTCTGGAGGAGCGATGACGACCCTCGACACCCGCCCGGCGGAAGCATCCGGACACGCCGGGGCCGCGCCGTACAAGTGGCGCTGGCCCGCGCTCTTCGTGATCCTCGCCGGTTCCGTGATGGAGCTCCTCGACGCCACCGTCACCAGCATCGCCGGCCCGACCATGCAGGCCGACCTCGGCGGCGGGACCTCGATGATCCAGTGGCTCGGCGTGGCCTACACGCTGGCCATGACAGCCGGGCTGCTCACCGGCGGGCGGCTGGGTGACATCGTCGGCCGCAAGCGGATGTTCCTCATCGGCGCGACCGGCTTCGTGGTCGGCTCGCTGCTCTGCGCCGTCGCCGTCTCGCCGGAGACCGTGATCGCCGCCCGGGTGGTCCAGGGCCTGTTCGGGGCCGCGATGGTCCCGCAGGGGCTCGGCATGATGAAGGAGATGTTCCCGCCCAAGGAGCTGCAGTCGGCCTTCGCGGCGTTCGGCCCGATCATGGGACTGTCCGCGATCGGCGGGCCGATCCTGGCGGGCTGGCTGGTCGACGCCGACTTCTTCGGCACCGGCTGGCGCATGATCTTCCTGATCAACCTGCCGCTCGGCCTGGTCACGGTGGCGGCCGCGATGAGGTTCCTGCCCGCCACCCGCCGGTCCGGGGCGGTCAGGCTCGACCTGCCCGGCGCGCTGCTGGCCTCCCTCGGCTCGCTGCTGATCGTCTTCCCGCTGGTCCAGGGCCGCGAGCACGGCTGGCCCGCCTGGACGTTCGTGATGATGGCCGCTTCGGTGGCGGTGTTCGCCTTCTTCGGCTGGTACGAGTCGCGCAGGAGCCGCCGGGGCGGCGACCCGCTGATCGCGCCGAGCCTGTTCCGCAAGCGCGCGTTCATCGGCGGGATGTTCGTCGGCACGATCTACTTCTCCGCGTTCACCGGGTTCGGCCTGGTCTTCAACCTCTACACCCAGCTCGGCCTCGGCTACACCCCGCTGAAGGCCGGTCTGGCCGGTGTCCCGCTCTCCGCGGGCATGATCGTCGGAATGGGTGTCATGCAGGCGGTCAAGCGGCACGGCCGCAAGGTGCTGCTGGCGGGCGCCGTGATCATGGCGGCCGGCGTCGTCGCCCTCCTGCTGCTTCTCGGTCCCGAGACCGGCCCCTGGCGGCTCGCCCCCGCCCTGCTCGTCACCGGCCTGGGATCGGGCCTGGTCATGGGCCCGTACTTCCAGATCGCGCTGTCCGGCGTCGACCCGCACGAGACCGGCTCCGCCTCCGGCACGCTGACCGCGCTCCAGCAGCTCGGCGCGGCGCTCGGCGTGGCCCTGCTCGGCACCGTGTTCTTCGGCGCACTGGGCGGTGACCCCACCGTCGCGGCGCAGCACACCTTCTGGGTCGTCGCCGGCATGGTCGCGCTGACCTTCCTGACCGGCTTTCTCCTCCCCCGGTACGCCCGGGAGGACGCGGAGCCCGTGCGCTGACCTTCCCCCGGGGGTACGGCCGGCGCCCGGGTGCCGGCCGTACCCCCGGTCCGATCTCGCTCGGCGCCCACCCGGCGGGACGCACGGCGGTAAGGAAGACCGGGCTCCACTGCCTCCGACAGGCGACCACCGGCGGTGCGAGCGGGCTCGGCCGAGTGGTCAGACCTGGTTGAGGCCGCCGTCGACGAACAGCTCGGTGCCGGTGACGAAGCCACTCTGGTCGGAGGCGAGGAAGAGTGCGGCGGAGGCGGCCTCCTCGGGGCGCCCCGTCCGACCGAGGGGCACCTGGCCCGCGAGGTGGCCCTTGAGCTGCTCGGCCTGCTCCCGGTCGGCTTCACCCTCCAGACGGATGGGTGAATGTTCCTGACGCAGGCCAGCCGGAAAATGGCACCGACCGGCGAGCATCGCGCACTGGGGACAGCGAGATGGCAGGTCGGGTAAAGGGAACTGTCGCGTTCCCATTTCGCGGCGGTGCGGGTACGGCCGGCAGAGCACGGATCTGCTGCTACGCGCGCTGGCGCCGATCCGCTCGAATGCCGGCCCGGCTGCCGGCCGCATGGCCACCGGGCCTGCGACGGGCCGTGTTCCCGGCATGATCACAGAAGGGTTGCATGTCAGGGACTCCGTTAGTCGGGACTGGAAGGGCACCGGAATACTGTCACCTCCGTTTGTCCTCCTTGAGGAGTCTCTCGTGTACCCGGTAGCACCCCCCGTGCCCATGCGTCCGATCCACGGTTTAGCGAGGGTGGCCGTCGCGATGCTGGCCATCGACTCCCTTGTGGGAGTGATTGCGGCCGTTGTCAGCGCGCAGCGCGCTGCCCTCATTGACCGGATCATCGCCGACCCCGAGGCCGTCGACCCCACTGAGGTCGAAGCCAGTGAGTCATTGTCAGCAACCGGCGTTCACGCTGGGTGACAGCTGCTTGTGAGCTTGCTCCCGGTGGAAGAGGACGAGCGCCGCGGCGACGATACCGCCGATCTTCCAAGGGCACTTGCTGACGTTCCGCAGTGCCTTGAACCGCATCTTGAGCTGGGCGTTCGCTCGTTCGGCGAGGGCTCGGAGCGCACCGTGGACCTTGTTGTACTGGATCTGATCGTCGGTGAGTGTGCCACCCCGAGACCTCTTGTACGGCAGGCGAAACCCCATACCCGCATCGACGTAGCCGAGGTCGGCCAACGTGATCAGCCCGTCCTCGGCGGCCTTGGCCAGCGGGTCGAGGAGGCCGTGCAGGCGGGCACAGGTGAGATCGTGTTCACGGCCGGGCCGTACCTCAGAAGTCCACAGCGGGTCGCCGCCGGGGCTGGACAGGACCTGAATGTTGCCGCCGTGCTGCTTGTGTTTTCCACTCCACCACAGGTCGGCGCCGTTCGGGCCCAGGGCGCGGCAGCGGTCGGTTTCGATCAGCGTGCCATCCAGATGCAGGTGGGTGTAGCCGGCGGCCTTCGCCGCCGTGAGCGCCTCCTGTAGCGTCGGCGCCGGGGCCTTCAATACGGTGACCCCTTCTTCGACGTACCGATCACAGGTCGCGTGCGAGATGGCGTTATCGGCGGCCGGCCGGGCGATCCGAGCGCCGTCCACCAGCCAGCGGATGATCAGAACGGCCTGCTTGAACTCGCCCAGCGCCCGAGTGCCCGCGCGGGTGCGGCGCCGTACCCGCTCGGCGCGCAACAGCCCGGCCAGAAACAGCACAACCTCGCGCGGCATGTCCAACTCGGCTGTGTAGGTGATACTGGAGGTCACGTGAAGCCCTTGTGTGCGGTGCGGTGGATCCTTCGACAAGACCCACCCCTACCAGGGGCTTCACGCTTTTCTCTACTTGATCACTCCCACGCCCGCCGTGATCGGCTACACACGGTCATCGACCGTTGCTGACAACGTCTCAGTGGATCACGGCAGGATCCGGTGAGCGCGGCGAACGCGCTGACCGCCCGGTGGACGGCGATCTGCCCGCGGACCCGGCCGCCGATCAACTCCGGCTCGACGCCTGGGCAGCCGGACAGACCGGCGGGCTCATCCCCGCCCTGCCCGTCTCCGTGACCGACGAGACGCTCCTGGTCCTGGCCGGCGCGCTCACCGTCCGCACCACCTGGCTTCGCCCGTTCACCGACGGCGTCGACCTGGTCGAAATCGGACCGTGGGCTGGACGCGAGATCGCCGTGCTGCACCGCAGCACCCGGGTGCTCGGCCGAGCCCGGCTCGCCGAAACCCCGACCGGCCCGCTGACTGTGCTCCGCGTCATGGGCACGGGTGGAATAGACGTCCACCTCGTCCTCGGCGAGGAGCCCCGGAAAGCCGGCGAGGTCCTCACCGCGGGCATCGACGTACTGGCCGGGCGCTACCCCGCCGTGCAGGCCGACGCCCTCCCCTGGGGGAATCCGGGCCCCGGAATCACCGTGCACTCCGTCCGCGCCCATGAGCCCGACGACCTGCTGACCGTCACGGTGCCGTTGCGAGTGGCTCAGTCCTGTTGGAGTACGGACAGGACGTTGCCGGCGGGGTCCTTGAACCATGCGATGTACGGCCCGCCGCCCCGCCAGACGCCCTTCTCGTCCATCTCCATGCCGGCGTACCTCTCGAAGCGGACTCCGCGTGCCGCGAGCTCGTCCACCGCGGAGTCGATGTCGGCGACCGGGAAGTTGAGGATCGTGAAGGTCGCCGGTGCGTGGTCCCGCTTGGGATAGACCAGCGTGTCCCGGTCACCGGCGATGTGCAGCGTGAGCATCCCGTTCTTCTCGGACACCCGCAGGCCGAGCGTGTCGCCGTAGAACCGCCTGGCCGCCGGGATGTCGTCCACCGAGAATCCACTGAACGCCCTGGTGTGCTCGAACATGGTGCTCCCTCTGTCGGGTGTGTCCGGTAAATGATGCAACTCAATCTTGATTTGTTCTATCGGATGGCCGGAGTAGATCTCCAACTCCCGCGTCGGCCGTGGTCTCCAGGCCAGAGCCGGGCAGCGAGACAGTCCATGCAAATAGTTGACACTGACTAATCAGTCTCGGATAGTAGAACCTGTCTAGGGATTGAGGGGTTGTGGAGAAGCGACGCAAGGTGGCCAACCCGTTGGCGCTGGCGGTGCTGGCCGAGCTGCTGATGGAGCCGTTGCACCCCTATGAGATGGGACGGCGGCTCAAGGAGCACGGCAGGGATCGCAACATCAAGTACACCCGGGGTTCGCTCTACATGGTGGTGGAGCAGTTGGAGAAGGCCGGCTTCGTAACCGAGCACGATACGATCCGCGACACCCAGCGACCGGAGCGGACCCTCTACCGGCTCACCGACGAGGGCAGGGACGAGCTGTACGACTGGATGCGCGATCTCGTCGCCGACCCCCGGCACGAATACCCGCACTTCGGAGTCGCCCTGTCGTTACTGGCCGTGCTCCCACCGGAGGAGTCGGCGGGACTGCTCAACCGCCGGCTGGTGGCGTTGACCGACGAGCGCGACCGACTCCGTGCCGCGGTCCAGGCCGCCGCCGAAGCCGGTGTCCTGTGGGTGTTCCTGGTCGACGACGAGTATCGGATCGCGACGCTGGACACGGAACACCGCTTCGTCACGGGACTCATCGCATCGATCCAGCAGCCGGACTACGTCCGGGCATGGCAGGAGTTCTTCGGGAGGCAGATATGACACGTGTCAGGAAGGCGTTGGTCATCGGGGGTGGCATCGCCGGGCCGGCGGCCGCGATGGCGCTGCAGAAGGCCGGGATCGAGCCGGTGCTGTACGAGGCGCATCCGCAGAGCGCCGACGGCGCCGGGGTGTTCCTGACCCTGGCGTCCAACGGAGTGGACGCGTTGCAGACGATCGGTGCGGACCGGACGGCTCTGGCCGCGGGATTCCCCACCCCCGTCATCGCACTGCGTAGCACGACCGGCAAGAGCCTGGGTGAGACCCGCACCGGCCTGACCCCGCCGGACGGCACGACCAGCCGCACCGTCAAGCGCGCCGACCTTTACCGGGCACTCCACGAGGAGACCGCCTCGCGCGGCATCCGGATGGAGCACGGAAAACGTCTGGTCGCCGTCGAGGAGACCGGCGACGGCGTGCGGGCGATGTTCTCCGACGGCACCGAGGCGATCGGTGAGGTGCTGATCGGTGCGGACGGGGTCCACTCCACGGTCCGCACGCTCATCGATCCGGCAGCACCCGCACCCGTCTACTCCGGCCTGATCAGCCTCGGCGGCTACACCGGAGACGCCGCGGTGGACGACGCCCCGGGCAGCTACACCATGATCTTCGGCAAGCGCGCGTTCTTCGGGTTCGCCATCGCGCCCGGCGGCGAGGTGTGGTGGTTCGCCAACGTGCCCCGCTCCCGGGAACCCGCCCGTGGTGAGGTCGAGGCGATCAGCGGCCAGGAGTGGCAGCGCCGGCTGGTCGAGCTGTTCACCGAGGACGCCGGCCCCGCGGTCCGGCTCATCCAGGCCAGCGCCCACCAGGACATCATGAAAGCCACCGCGGTCCACTCCGTTCCGCACCTGCCGACCTGGCACACCGACCGCATCGTCGTCATCGGAGACGCCGCGCACGCCCCGACCCCCACTTCGGGGCAGGGCGCCTCCCTGTCGATCGAAGACGCCGTCGTGGTCGCCAAGTGCCTGCGCGACCTACCCGGCCCGCAGGCGCTCGCGCGCTTCGAGGCACTTCGCCGGCCCAGAGCCGAACGCATCGTCAAACAGGCCGCCAGGATCAACAGCGGCAAAGTCGCCGGACCCGTCGGCCGGTTGTTCAGGGACGCGATGCTCCCTCTCATCCTCAAGATGGTCGCCGACAGCAAGCAGGCGCGGCAGGTCTACGACCATCACATCGACTGGGACGACGCCACCAGGTCTTAACCCCGGGCCACCTCCCAGGGTGCCGATAGGGGTTCCGCGTGCATCCGGGTCAGGCGGGGGCGGGCAGGTCCGCGAGGACGGCCAGGGCGTCCCGGTGGGCGCCGGGGGTGCCGAGTGCGATCTCGGTGGACTTCGCGCGCTTGAGATACAGGTGAAGCGGGTGCTCCCAGGTCATCCCGGTCCCGCCGTGGAGCTGCACAGCCTCCTCGGCGACGTGCAGCGCCACCTCCGAACACCAGGACTCCGCCACCGCCGACGCCGCCTCGATCTCCAGCGCGGTCTCCGCGTCCGGAGCCGGACCGGCCGCCAGCAGGTCGGCGGCGTTCCTGGCCGCCGCGCGGGCGCGCACCACGTCCAGCCAGAGGTCGGCCATCCGGTGTTTGATCGCCTGGAAGGAGCCGACCGGCCGGGCGAACTGGTGGCGCCCCTTGATGTAGGCGAGCGTCGTGTCCAGGCACCACTCGGCGACCCCGAGCTGCTCGGAGGCGAGCAGCCCCGCGCCGAAGGACAGCACCTTCCGCACGTCGAGGCTGCCGATCACCTCTCCGGGGGTGTCGGAGAACGTGACGGTGGCGACCGGCCGGGTCAGGTCCAGCGACGGCACGACCTCGATCCGGACGTTCTCCGCCGCCACCCGGTAGAGCTCCGTCCCGACGGGGACGAGCAGCACGTCGGCCACGTCCGCGCCCGCCACCGCCCTGACCTCACCGCTCAGCGTCCCCCGGTCCGTGACCGTGACGGTCTCCGGCAGCGGCCGGTACGGCGAGGCCGCCAGCGAGACGGCCAGCGCCGCCGTGGTCTCACCGGAGGCGAGCTCCCGGAGGAGATCCTTCTCGCCGGCCTGGAGCAGAGCCCGTGTCGCGAGGACCGAGCTGGTGAGGAACGGCACCGGCGCCACCGCCCGGCCGAGCTCCTCCAGCACCACCGCGACCTCGCGCGCCGACGCCCCCGCCCCGCCATACTCCTCGGGCACGAGCAGGCCCGCCACCCCGATCTCCCGCGACAGCGTCCTCCACAGGTCCATGTCGTACGGCGAGGCGGACTCGATCCGCTTCAGCACGGCGTCGGGCCCGCAACGGTCGGCGAGCAGGTCCCGCACGGAGGCCCGGAGCTCCTCCTCGACCTCGGTATACAGGAGCGTCATCGGGGCAGGTCCTTCCAGGGCACGTCCTTGTCGACGCGGGGTTCGGATGGCAGACCGAGGACGCGCTCGGCGACGATGTTGCGCAGGATCTCCGAGGTGCCGCCCTCGATCGAGTTCCCCTTGGCCCGCAGGTAGCGGTATCCGGGACCACGGCCGAAGAAGTCGACGCTGTCGGAGCGGCGGAAGGTCCAGTCGTCGTAGCCGAGTCCCTCCTCGCCGCGCAGCTCCACGTCCAGCCCGGACAGCGCCTGGTTGAGCGAGGCGAAGGAGAGCTTCATGCCCGAGCCCTCCGGTCCCGGCTGGCCGGCCGAGAGCTGCTCGCGCAGCCGGGAGCCGGCCAGCCGCGTCACCTCGGCCTCCACCCAGAGCCGGAGCAGCCGCTGGTGCAGGTCGTGGGTGCGCAGCTCGGGGCGGGACCGCCAGGTGTCGGCGACCAGGCCGATCATGCCGCCGCCCCGCCGTACCGGTGCGCCGCCGATCGCCACCCGCTCGTTCATGAGCGTGGTCTGCGCGACCCGCCACCCGTCGCCCACCTCGCCGAGCCGCAGGTCGTCGCCGAGCCGTACTCCGGTGAGGAAGACCTCGTTGAACTCGGCCTCGCCGGTGATCTGCCGCAGCGGTCTGACATCGACGCCGGGGGCGTGCATGTCGCACACGAAGTAGGTGAGCCCCCGGTGCTTGGGCACGTCCACGTCGGTCCGGGCGACGAGGATCGCCCAGCGGGCGTGGTGGGCGCCGGAGGTCCACACCTTCTGCCCGTCGACGACCCACTCGTCACCGTCCCGGACCGCCCGGGTGCCGAGGGTCGCCAGGTCCGATCCGGCGCCGGGCTCGCTGAAGAGCTGGCACCAGATCTCCTCCCCCGTCCACAGCGGGCGCAGGAACCGTTTCTTCTGCTCCTCGGTGCCGAATGTCAGGATCGTCGGCGCGGCCATGCCCAGCCCGATCGCCTGCACCCCGGTGTCGGGCTGCGGGGTCCCGGCGAGCTCCCGCTCCACCACGTTCTGCAGCTCCCGGGGGGCGCCGAGCCCGCCGAGCCCCTCGGGGAAGTGCACCCAGGCCAGGCCCACGTCGAACCGGGCCCGCAGGAACTCCAGCCGGTCGGCCGGGTCGTACCCGGCCAGGAGCGCGGCGGCGCACTCCCTGATCGTCTCTTCGTCCAACGCCACGAACACTCCTTTATAGGGATCCCGGGGCAGAGACCCGCGGCTTCAGCCATAGGCAGGACATGCCTACCTGCGTTCGGTTATGGTCGTGCACGGGCTTGCGATAACCAAGCGGGCCTTGCACGGTCGTAAGGTTCTCGCCGCCGGGCTGGCGGAGAGGTGAAACGCCTGCGGAGCTGATGTAAGACACGGCACTCGTTCCGGGTGTCTGCGATCGGCCGTGAAACAGGAATTCCAGCTTGTGAAGGCTGGAATCCCCCGGCTCAGTCCGGGGGAGATGTCAAGTGCTTCTTGAGCTCGCGGTAGGCCAGCGAGCGCTTGTGCACCTCGTCGGGTCCGTCGGCGAGCCGCAGGGACCGCGCGCCCGCCCAGAGGCCGGCCAGCGGGAAGTCCTGGCTGACGCCTCCGGCGCCGTGGGCCTGGATGGCCTTGTCCAGGATCCACTCCACGTCGCGCGGAGTGGCGATCTTGATGGCCTGGATCTCGGTGTGGGCGCCGCGGTTGCCGACGGTGTCCATCAGCCAGGCGGTCTTCAGCACCAGCAGGCGGAGCTGCTCGATCTTCACCCGCGACTCGGCGATCCAGTCCTGGACGACCCCCTGCTGGGCGATCGGCCTGCCGAACGCGGTCCGCGACAGGGTGCGCGCGCACATCAGCTCGACGGCCCGTTCGGCCATGCCGATCAGCCGCATGCAGTGGTGGATGCGGCCGGGGCCGAGGCGCGCCTGGGCGATCGCGAAGCCGCCGCCCTCCTCGCCGATCAGGTTGTCCACCGGGACCCTGACGTCGTCGAACGCGATCTCGGCATGGCCGCCGTGGTCGGCGTCGGAGTAGCCGAACACGTGCATGCCGCGCCGGACGTCCAGGCCGGGCGTGTCGCGCGGCACCAGGACCATGGACTGCTGCCGGTGCGAGGACGCCTCCGGGTCGGTCTTGCCCATCACGATGAGGATCCGGCAGTTGGGGTTCATCGCCCCGGAGGCGAACCACTTGCGGCCGTTGATCACGTATTCGGAGCCGTCCCGGACGATCGACAGCGCGATGTTCGTGGCGTCCGACGAGGCGGAGTCCGGCTCGGTCATCGCGAACGCCGACCGGATCTCCCCGCGCAGCAGCGGCTCCAGCCACTCCTCGCGCTGCCACTCGTTGCCGAACATGGACAGCACTTCCATGTTGCCGGTGTCCGGGGCGGCGCAGTTGGTCGCGGTGGGGGCGATCCTCGGGGAACGGCCCATGATCTCGGCGAGTGGGGCGTACTGCAGGTTGGTCAGCCCCGCGCCGTGCCCGCCGGGCAGGAACAGGTTCCACAGCCCCCGCTTGCGCGCCTCCTGCTTGAGATCCTCCATCAGCGGGGGGCTGGCCCACCCGCTCTCGGCCGCCTGGGCCTCGAAGGCCTCCTCCGCCGGGTAGACGCACTCGTCCATGAAGTCGAGCAGTTGCCCGCGCAGCTTCTCGGTCGTGGCGTCGAACGCGAAATCCATGGGTTCTCCTCACGGTCTCCCAGGAGCGTACCGACCGGACGGTATGAGTGTCGACACGTCCCCTGAACCTGACGTCGTGACACCCGTGTCCTCCGCGACCCCGGAGGACGTCCGCGAGAGTCAGGAGGCGGGCGCCGCACCGAGCAGGCCGTACAGGGACGTCTTCATGTTCGCGACGAAGGCGTCACGGGTCTCGGGGGCGACGAGGTCCAGGGACAGATACGGGTTGAGGTCCTCCAACTCGACCAGGAGGAGTTCGCCGTCCGGGGTGCGGCAGGCGTCCACGCGCTGGATACCGTGTTCGATGTCGTTCCAGTCGACGAAACGCTGCGCGAAGACCAGGTCCGGCGCGGTGGCCTCGTACGGTTCCAGGTCCCATCGCCGGTCGGGCCGGGGTGCGTGCAGGGCGTACTGGAAGACGCGGTCGATGAAGTAGAACGAGACCTCGTACCGGAAGCGGACGCGCGGCTGGACGAGGACGTCGTCGTAGGTCAGGTCCCCCAGCCGGTCCCGGGGGACGAATTCCAGGCCGATGGAGTCCGCGCCGAGCTTGGGCTTGACCACGTACTCGTCCGACTCGGGCAGGCGGCCGACGTCCCGGGGACGGTCGATGGTCGGGATGACCGGATACCCCGCGGCGCTCAGGTCCAGGAGGTACTGCTTGCCGACCATGTCGGCCTTGCCCGTCAGCTGGCTGTAGACGCGCACGCCGCCGCTGAGCGCCCGGTCGCGGAAGTCGTCGTACGTCGCCTGGTAGTTCAGCACGGGCCCGCTGTTGCGGACCACGACCGCGTCGAAGGCGCCCATCAGCGCGACCGCGTCCAGCGGATGACACAGGGCGACGTCGAACTCCTCGCGCAGCCGCGAGGTCAGGAAGATGTCCTCGTCGCAGTACCGGCGCCCTCGGGCTTGGTAGGCCAGGTCGCTGACGTACAGGAGTCGGGGCTGGGCGGTCGGCATGTCTCTCCTGGAAGGTCGAGTGCTCGCCAAACTACCGACCCCCGGCACGGACCGCGCGGCGGCCCCCGGTCCGCCGGGGTGCGGCACCGGTGACCTCGTGGAGCCGACTGACGCGTGTTCGACATCGACGCGCCGATCCGAGCGGAGGCCCCACGGGCGGGCACCCCTCACGAGCGCGCGTACGGCGCCGGCCACCTCATCGGGACCCGCCGCCGGTCAGCACGTCCAGCAGGTCACCGTCGCAGGACAGCGCGGCCTTCCGCATCGCCGCGACCCGCGCGCGCTGCTCGCCCGCCGGCGCCGCGCGCAGCGCGCGCCAGGCCGAGCCGGCCATCGCCTCGACCTCACCGTCCGGCGAGTAGGTGTCACGCAGGGGCTTGAGATCCCCGATGAGCCAGGCCGCGGCCACGGTCCGCGCGGCCTGCAGACGGGCGAACCCGTCAACGGCTTCTCTGTCCCCAGAGAAACACAGCGGTGTCCCGGCACCGGCGACCAGGCTGCGGGTGAGCTCCTCCCCCGTCGCGCCGCTGATGGCCGGATCGTCGAAGTCGACGAACACGACACCGGCGCGCTGCGGACTCGTCTCGTCCGGCTGCCACATGCGGGTGGTCTCGCGGACCGAGGCCGGCGGATCCGGCAGCTTTCCCAGCAGCCGCAACGCTTCGCGGGCCGGACCGGCGAGTACGGCGAGCCGCGGCTCGTGTATTTGCATGACGCAGACCTGACCGGCGCACACCGGTACCGCCGCCGCCTCGTTCACGACATAGGTTTGCTCCCGATCCGGCGGCAGGAGCGGCAGCGCCACAGCCACCCCCAGCACCGCCGGCAGCAGCGCGAGCAGCCGCGCACGCGCTCCCGCGGCCACCAGCAGCAGGAACCCCGTGGCGGCGAGGCCGGCCAGCCAGACACCCTGCCCGAGGTTGACCCGGCCCGCGATGACGAGGGAAACGTCGCGCACGCCGGTCAACGCCGGCGAGAGCAGCGTGATCCGGTCCGGCGTCCCACCGTCCATGGCCGCCTCTCCGTCCAGGAACACCAGGGCCATGAGCGCCGCCGCGGCGAGCGCCGGCGGGGTGAGCACGGACGGGAGTGCCCTGCCGACCCCCATGCCCAGCCAGGCGCCGGCGACGAGCGCCAGCACCCCGACCACCGGGATCGGCAGCCAGGAGAGGTGGAAGTATCCGCCGGCGGCGACCACCTGGACGCCACCGACGAGGAACAGCAGCAGGTAGGCGGCGGCCAGCAGGAGCGCCAGAGCGCCGGCGGTCCTCGCCGCGCGGTGCCAGGCGGGGCGGGGCGTGGTCGCGAACAGCTCCGACACCCCCGAACGACGGTCGCGCAGCCCCTGCAGCGCTCCGGCCCCCACCACCAGGGGCCACAGGAATGTCAGCAGGTAGCGCTCCCACTGAGCTGCGGACGTCCACTGCGCCGTCCACAGCTTGGTGCCGTTCCACCACGGCCCGCCGAGCAGATACAGGAAGGCCAGCGCGGCCACCAGGAAGAGTCCGCCCGCCCAGGGCGCGATCGACCGCCGGAGTTCGATCCGCAGGGTCCGCCCGTTCACCACGCGCCCCTCTCCGGCTGGTGGCGCGCGAGCAGTGCCGAGTAGCCGCGCTCGATCGGACTGTCCCCCGCGTGCTCCGGTCCGCCCGCTCTGACCAACTGGTCCGGCGTGCCCTGGAACACCAGCCCGCCGTCCGCGACGAGCACGACATCCGTGCAGGCGGCCGCGACGTCCTCGACGAGGTGTGTCGACACGACGACGCAGCTGTCGGCGCCGAGCTGCTGGAGCAGCTCGCGGAAGCGCAGCCGCTGCGCCGGGTCGAGCCCGACCGTCGGCTCGTCGAGCAGGAGGATCCGGGGATCGTTGACGATCGCCTGCGCGACCCCCGCACGCCGTACCATGCCGCCGGACAGCGTCTTCATCCGATGGTCGGCACGGTCCGCCAGGCCCACCCGCTCGACGGCGTGCTGCGCCGCCGCCGGGATGTCCTTTCCGGGCACCTCCCTGAGCCACGCCGTGTACTCGACGAACTCGCGGACCGTGAAGCGTCTGTAGTAGCCGAACTCCTGCGGCAGGTAGCCGATCCGGCGACGCAGTTCCCGCCGGTCGGCACCGTCTCCGGCGGGCGTGCCGAGCAGTTCGAGGGTCCCCCCCGCCGGCCGGAGAACCGTGGCCAGGGCACGGATGAGGGTCGTCTTCCCGGCACCGTTGGGCCCGAGCAGGCCGTGCACCCCGGCGCCGAGCGCCAGGTCCAGCCCGTCGACGGCCAGCTTGCGGCCCGCCCGCACCTTCAGCCCCTCAGCCCGGATCTCCCAGGCGTAGGCCGTCGGTGCGACTTCGGCCGCGCCTATCGCGCGTGTCATGTCAGATCCCTTCCAGTCGTCAGATGTCGGCGCCGAAGCGCGTGTAGGTCTCCTTGCGGGCCACCACGACGGCGACCCCGAGCGCGAAGATCGCCCCCCATACGGGCAGGCCGTCCGGGCGCAGGGCGAAGGAGGTGTGGCCCAGCGCCACGGCCGGCGCCACGATCACGGCCGCCCAGGCCGCCACCAGCACGACCGCCGCACGCGTCATCCCGACCAGCCCGCCGAGCGCGAGGGTTCCGGTGGTGAAGGCCAGACAGGGCAGCAGCCACTGCGCGACCATGACGCCCGTCGCCCACCCGGCCACCAGCAGTGTGGGGATCACCACGACCAGCACGGAGGTCGTCTGCCGGAGCACCAGGTTGAGACCGGCTCTCGGAGTCGAGGTGGTCAGCTCGTACGCCGGATCGAGCCCGCGTGCCCACGAAACGGCGACGCCCAGCACGGGCAGCACCGGCGCCATCAGCAGCACCAGCGAGAAGTCGTCGCCGAATGGCTCGGTCTTCATCCTGTCGAGCACCAGGGCGAGGAGCGTGACGGACACGCTCATGCCCAGCCACGGCGCCATCACCGGTGTCATCCAGGTCACGGGCATCCGGCCCCATCGCCGGCGGGGCGGTGCCGGGGCGACCCCGGCCAGCCGCGGTCCGAGCTCCGCCCAGACGTCCTCGACCAGCGACGCCACCGCCGGCGCCTGTCTGCCGACGGCCGCGGAGAGCCGCCCGCGGCACGTCGCGCACGCCTCCAGGTGGGCTTCGAGCGCCCACAGCTCGTCAGCCGCGATCCCCGTCTCGCCGCGTGCGTAGCGGCCGATGAGCCCCTCGGACGCGTGTTCCACGTTCATGCCAGCATCTCCCGCATCGCGATCCGTGCCCGCCGGGCGCGGGTCTTGACGGTGCCTTCCGGCAGCCCGAGCAGAACCGCGGTCTCACGGACGGACAGCCCGTCGAGCACCATGGACTGCAGTACATGCCGCAGCTCCGGCGCGAGCCGGCGCAGGGCGTCTCCGATGTCGCCGCCGACCGTCTCGGCCAGCGCCTCGTCCTCGGCGGCCGGCGCGACGGCCTCGACGGTCATCGCGTCGGGCAGCCGGGTCTGGTGCGCTCGCCGGCGGAAGGCGTCGACGAGCCGACGGGCCGCGATCGTCCACAGCCAGCCGACGGCTGTCCCGTCAGCCGACGCGCCCGCGAACGCGCCCGCCGCCCGCCACACCGCCAGGTAGGTCTCCTGCATGACTTCGGCGACGATCTGCTCGTCGGCGCAGCGGCGGCGCAGCCGCACCGCCAGCCACGGCGACGTGCGCCGGTAGAGCTCCTCGAACGCGATGCGGTCGCCCTTGGCGACGAGCCGGACGAGATGTTCCTCGTCCATCTCGGCCGGCGTTCCCTGTCTTCGTCTCACATCCCACAGACGCCGCTCGCCGGCCGGGCGGTTTTCCGCACCGGGGTGACGTGCGTCACAGACGGTTCCGGCCTCCACCGCCGGGAGGGACTCCCGGCGGTGGAGGCTCAGGGCGTGCCCAGCATGCCCCTCAGCAGTTCCTCGACCCCGAGTCTCAGGTCGTCCGGGGTCGGCTCCGTTCCGGCCCCGGCGGGCGGGGGTGGCGGGGACCAGCGGGCCGAGCTGCTCCGCCTGTTCGGAAAGTGGCACGACCCGATCCCGGCGCTGCTCGCCGAGGCCGCGCCGGAGAGCGTGCTCAGGAACGACGTCCACTACCTCGCGACCCCGCCGCCCGCCATGCACAGGGGCAGGGTCGCGCTGCTGGGAGACGCGGCCCACGCCATGACACCCAACCTGGGGCAGGGTGCCTGCCAGGCGATCGAGGACGCGGTGGTGCCGGCCCACATCGTGGGAGACGGGGAGGCGGCGGGCGCCGCGACCGGCCCGATGGACGAGGTGCTCGGCTGGACCCCGCCCGGGACTCCTACGACGCCTTCGACGTGACCGGGGTGGTCTCCGGGACGGGGGTGCGGCCGGCGCCGTGGTCCGGGGAGAGCCGGCCCAGCGTGACGGTCCCCCAGATCAGCAGCGCGGCGGCGAAGAGCGCCGGGATCACGTTCCCCAGGCCACTCGGCATCGCCTCGTCGAGCAGCAGCGCCCCGGCGAGGATCGAGGTGATCGGGTCCACCACCTGGACCGCCGCGTAGGCGATGCCGAAATAGCCCACCTCGTAGGTTTTCTGCAGCAGCACCACCGCGCAGACCAGCAGCACCGGGATGGCCAGCGTGAACCAGCTCAGCAGCCTGCTCAGGTCACCTCCGAGGCCGCCGCCCACCACGCGGACGAAGGTGGAGACGCTGGCCGTCACCGCGCCCGCGCCGACCGACAGCAGCAACGCCTTGGCCGAGCCTTTCGCCTTGCGCGCGGCCAGGTGGGCGGCCAGGACGACCAGCCCGACGCAGCCGAGGAAGCCGAACGCCTCCTGATTGGTCATGTGCGGTGTCACGCTGTGCGCGGGAACGAGCAGCATCAGACCGAGCAGGCCGACGGCCACCGCGATCGATCCCGTTATCTCAGCCCGGTGCGGGCGCCTGCCGTGCAGCATCGCGGCGAGCGGCACGGCGAACACCAGTGTCGCCACGCTGATGGGCTGCACCACCACCAGCGGCGCGAAGCTCAACGCCACGGCGTGCATGGACGCTCCGGCGAACCCGATCACGCCGCCCAGCCACCAGCGGGGCCGCTTCATCAACCGGAGCGAGGCCCCTTCGGAGACCGCCTCGAACTGCTGGAGCGCGGCTCCCAGCGCGTAGCCCAGCGCACCGACCAGGGCGATGGACATCCCAACCCACGTCATCGCCACCCACCGGGGGCATGCAGGCAAGGGTAAAGAAACGACAGTTGGGTCATCACGCAAGCTTAGAGTGCCCGGTGAGTGGGTAACGGGCTGCCCATGTCGGACCTGGCGGCCCCGGGAACGGAACCCCTCCCCCGGGCCGCCCTATGGCCGGCCGGGGTGAAGGGCGATCCCGCACCGCGGTGAGGGGCAGCGGATGCGGTGTCTAGTCCCGGGTCGGGCAGACGCAGAACAGGTGCCCCTCGGGGTCGGCGAGCACGACCCAGCCTCCCTCGCCGGGCTGGAAGCCGGGCTTGGTGGCTCCGAGCTCCAGGTAGTCCTGGACCGCAACGTCCACGTCGGGGACGCGGACATCCAGGTGGAACTGCTTGTCGGCACCCGGCCAGGCGGCCGGCTTGCGGTCGAGGTTCTGCTGGAAGTAGATGCTCATAGTGCCGTCGCCGATGCCGGCGTAGGTGTCCTCGGCGTACTGGACCTCGTAACCGAAGACGGCGGCGTAGAACTCCGCGAGCTTCTTCGGCTCGGCGCAGTCGATGGTGATGGCGAGAAACTTCGCGGTCGTGGTCATGAATCTCACCCTTCCGTCCATACCTGTCAGGTGACGTCAGGTTTATCGACGGAGTCGGGTTCCGGACGGACCGGATCATCGGTGCGGACCCTCCACACGCCCTCTCCGGGCGCGACGCCACGACGATCGACCTCCCGCCGGGCGATAACCGTTGGCCGAGACGCCCGTCGCCTGGTTAGAGTCGACCTGTGACGACGCTCATCATGTCCCCTCCGACCGCCCGCTAGCGGGCGCTCCTCTCTCCTGACAGACCGGATCAAGCGATCCGGTGGGTGGCTGCTGCCCGCATACGTGCGGCCTGACGACAACCACCTCATCTGGAGAGATATCCATGACGCACGTCTCCGTACGGCGGGGCCTGCTGTACGTGTCGATCGCGGCGACCGCCTGGGGTTCCGGCGGCGCCGCCGGAGCGCTGCTCCACCGGGCGGGCGCCCTCGGCCCCGTCCCGGTCTCGTTCTGGCGGTTCGCCTGCGGCGCGGCGCTGCTCCTGCTGGCCACCCGCCTTTTCGGTCTCGGGCGCGCCGGCGGTCCCGGACGCACCGCCGGCCTCGGGCGGATCGTGGTCACGGGCATGGCGATGGCCGTCTACCAGACGGCCTACTTCGCTGCGATCACCGAATCCGGCCTGGCCGTGGCGACCGTGATCACCATAGGCGCCACCCCGGTCTTCGTGGCCGCCGGAGCACGCCTGCTGCTGGGCGAGCGACTCGGCGCGACCGCGCTGGGCGCGGTCGCGCTCGCCCTGACCGGTCTGGCCATGCTGACCCTCGACGGCGGATCGGCCACCTTCTCGGTGGCCGGTGTCGGCTGGGCACTGCTCTCGGCGGCCGGCTACGCGGGGGTGACCCTGCTCAACCGGGCCCGCCCCGGCGAGCCGTACGCCACGGCCATGGGCGGGTTCGTCGTCGGAGGGCTCTGCCTGCTGCCCGTCGCGCTGGTCCAGGGCCTGCTACCGCAGGGCGACCCGCTCGTGTCCTGGTCGGCCATCCTCTACCTCGGCGCGGTCCCGACGGCCCTGGCCTATGGCCTCTTCTTCACCGGTCTGGCCGCGGTGCGGGCCACGACGGCCTCGGTGATCTCCCTGGTGGAGCCGGTCGGCGCGGCGGCCATCGGCGTGCTTCTCCTCGGCGAACGGCTCACCCCGCAGGCCGTCGCGGGGGCGGTCCTGCTGCTGGCCGCCGTGGGCCTGCTCGCCCTCGGCGAGAGGCGCGGGACCGTGGAACCGGTCGCCATGTGAGAACGGCGGCTTCACGGCTTTCCCCATGACCGGCAAGGGAAAGCGTTTCTCCTGCGGCAGATCGGCGGACTGGGACAGGAAGGGCTGGGTGGACGGATACAACGCCGGCCACATCCGGTTCTGCGAAAAGCCCGGCTGAATCCCGGGAAAGGCCCGGGGTTTCCGACACCCCGGGCCTGCGGCGTCCACGGCGGGGAGAGTCAGCCGAACATCTCGGGCTCGGCGGCGCTGATCTGGTCGTAGAGGGGCTGGAAGTTGATCCAGCCGACCAGGTCGTTGCCGATCTGGCCGTGGGTGAGTTTGGCGTTCTCGTGCTCGATCGGCACCGTCGGACCGGCGGCCTTGGCCAGGAGCTGGGCCTGGCACGAGCGCTCCATCGTGATGAACCACCAGGCGGCGGCGTCCACGCTGTCGCCCACGGTCAGCAGGCCGTGGTTGCGCAGGATGACGGCTTTGTGCGAGCCGAGCGCGGTGGCGATACGACGGCCCTCCTCGGTCTCCACGACCACGCCCGTGTAGTCGTCGAACAGCCCGTGGTCCTCGTAGAAGGCGCAGGCGTCCTGGGTCAGCGGCTCCAGGAGCGCGCCCAGCGACGACAGGGCCTTGCCGTACACCGAATGGCTGTGCGCGGCGGCGACCGCGTCCGGCCTGGCCTGGTGGACCATCGCGTGGATCGCGAACGCGGCCTGGTTGACGTGGTAGCGGCCCTCGACGACCTGACCCTGGTGGTTGACGAGGATCAGGTCGCCGACCCGGATCTGCTTGAAGGACATGCCGAACGGGTTCACCCAGAAGTGGTCGGTGTGCTCGGGGTCGCGGGCGGTGATGTGCCCGGCCACACCCTCCTCGAAGCCGAACCGGCCGAACAGCCGCAGGGCGGCCACCAGGCGTTCCTGGCGGTGCCGGCGCTCGTCGGCCACGCTGTCGAACTTCTGCGGCAGCCGGAAGGTGAGCTGGTCGGTGGGGATCGGCTGCAGGTCGGACAGGCTCATCGTGCCTCCAGGGCGGAAGGGTCGAGGTCGGCGGGCGTACGGTGACCCGCCAGCCCGAGGGTGAGGTCGAGGTCGGCGAGCAGGCTCCGCACCGCGTGACGGACGCCGTCCTCGCCGCCGGCCGCCAAGCCCCAGACGTACGGCCTGCCCAGCAGGACGGCCCGCGCTCCGAGGGCGAGTGCCTTGACGACGTCGGATCCGGTGCGGATCCCGGAGTCGAACAGCACGGTCAGCCGGTCGCCCACGGCGGTGGCGACGGCGGGGAGCGCGTCCAGCGACGCCATGGCGCCGTCGATCTGCCGGCCGCCGTGGTTGGAGACGACGACGCCGTCCATCCCGGCGTCGGCCGCGCGCAGGGCGTCGTCCACATGCTGGACGCCCTTCAGGACGATCGGCCCGTCCCAGTTGTCGCGGAGCAGGGACAGCCGGTCCCAGGTGTGGGAGCGGCCGTGGAACATCGGCGCCCACTGCAGGATCGCCGCGTTCAGGTCCTCCTCCACCGGGCGTTCCAGCCGGGACCGGAAGACGGGGTCCGACAGCGGGATCGCCAGGCCGGTGCCGCGCAGGAACGGCAGGTAGGCGTGGTCGAGGTCGGTGGGCCGCCAGGCGAGGGTCCAGGTGTCGAGGGTGACGACCAGGGTGTCGTAGCCGTTCTTGGCCGCCCGGTCGAGCAGGCTGAGCGTGACCTCGTCGTCGTGCGGCCAGTAGAGCTGGTACCAGCGAGGCCCGTCCGCCTCGGCGACCTCTTCGAGGGTGTGGGAGGAGGCGGTGCTCAGCACCGTGGGGATGCCGAGCGAGGCGGCGGCCCTGGCGGTCGCGAGTTCGCCGTCCGGGTGCACGATCGACTGCACGCCGATCGGGGCGAGCGCGACGGGCGCGGGGTAGGTCCTGCCGAAGAGTTCGGTGCCGAGGTCCCTGACCGAGACGTCGCGGAGCATCCGGGGCACGATCCGCCACCGGTCGAACGCCTCGCGGTTGGCCCGGTCGGTCGCGCCCGTCCCGGCCGAACCGGCCACGTACCCGTAGGCTTCGGGGTCGAGACGCTCCTTGGCGGCCTGTTCGAGCCGGGCGATGTCCGTCGGGTACGGCGGGCGCAGGCCGGCGAGCCCGTTCAGGTAGATCTCGTACTGGTAGTCAGAGAAAGCCACAGCCCAAGCCTGTCCCTTATAAACCGGCGCGTCCATATACAACCAGAATATCGTTCGACGGGGTCGGAGGGTTTCTCCGGAGGACTCCGGATGGTCCCCGCGGCAGCCCCGGCGCCGGGAGCGGACCGGACGCGGCGGTGGCGCCGTGCCGGACCATGTGAGGCGCGGTTGCCCAGCGGTCCCCCGAGGCGGATGATCCATCCGGTCGGTACCGTGATGCGACAGCGGGAACGTGTTCCCGGGAACGGGCGTTGGAGGAAACGTGGCCTTGATAACTCAGCTCCTCAGGCGTTTCCTGGAGCGTCCCGGCTCCATCGACCTGGCGCCGTTCGAGCGGACCGTGTCGTCCGCCGGCGCCCGGGAGGAACGTCTCAAGGAGCTCGCCGAGCTGCCCCGGCCCTCGGTGGACGACCTGGCCGAGTTCTGCGCGATCATGCGGGAGGCCGCCCGCCGCACGCTCGGCCTGCGGCCGTACGACGTGCAGCTCGTGGGCATGCTCGCCCTGCTGTCCGGCAACGTCGCGGAGATGGCCACCGGTGAGGGCAAGACGCTGTCCGGGGCGATGGCCGCCGCCGGATACGCCCTGCAGGGCAAGCGGGTGCACGTGATCTCGGTCAACGACTACCTGGCCCAGCGGGACGCCGAGTGGATGGGCCCGCTGTACGACTCGCTGGGCGTCTCGGTCGGCTGGATCGCGGAGACCTCCACGCCGGACGAGCGCCGGGCCGCCTACGCCAAGGACGTCACGTACGGGGCGGTCAGCGAGATCGGCTTCGACGTGCTCCGGGACCGGACCCGCACCGACCCGACCGACCTGGTCGTGCCGGAGCCGGGTGTGGCACTGGTCGACGAGGCCGACTCGGTGCTGGTGGACGAGGCCAGGGTGCCGCTGGTGCTGGCCGGGGCCACCGACCCGGGCGACGCCGTGCCGGAGATGGCCGCACTGGTCCGCCAGCTGGTCAAGGGCTACCACTACGAACTCGACGACCAGGCGCGCAACGTCCACCTGACCACCAAGGGCATCGACACCGTCGAGCAGGCGCTGGGCCTGGAGCTCTACGACGACGCCGCCACGCTGACCGAGGTCAACCTGGCCCTGCACGCCCACGCCCTGCTGGTCAAGGACGTCGACTACATCGTGCGCGACGGCAAGGTCCACCTGATCAACCCCTCCCGGGGCCGGGTGGCGCTGCTGCAGCGCTGGCCGGACGGCCTGCAGGCCGCGGTCGAGGCCAAGGAGAGGCTGGCCCCCTCGGAGACCGGTGAGATCCTCGACTCGATCACCGTCCAGGGGCTGATCACCCGCTATCCCGAGAAGTGCGGCATGACGGGCACGGCGGTCGCGGTCGGCGACCAGCTCCGCGAGTTCTACGACCTCAAGGTGGCCGTGGTCCCCTCCAACCGGCCGTGCGTGCGGACCGACGAGCCCGACCGGCTCTTCGAGTACGCCATGGACAGGGACCACGCGCTCGTCGACGAGATCGTCGAGGTGCACGCGACCGGGCGGCCGATCCTGATCGGCACGCTGAACGTGGCCGAGTCCGAGCGGCTCTCCCTGACGCTCGCCGGGCGCGGCCTGGAGTGCGTGGTCCTCAACGCCAAGAACGACGCCGAGGAGGCGTCGATCATCGCCAGGGCCGGGGAGCGCGGCGCGATCACCGTCTCCACCCAGATGGCGGGGCGCGGCACCGACATCCGTCTCGGCGACGGCGTGGACGAGCTCGGCGGGCTGTACGTCATCGGCTCCGGCCGGCACACCAGCAGCCGCCTGGACGACCAGCTCCGCGGCCGCGCGGGCCGCCAGGGCGACCCCGGCGGGTCGATCTTCTTCGTCAGCGGCGAGGACGAGCTGATCACCCACTACGTCGCCGACGAGTACGCCAAGGGCGTGCCCGACCGTGCCCTCGTGGGCCACGCCCAGCGCGTCGCCGAGGGCGTCAACATGGAGATCCACCGCAACACCTGGCGCTACACCCGTCTCCTCGAAGACCATCGGAGCAAAGTCCTCGGCCTGCGGGAGAAGGTCCTGCGCAGCGACTCGGCCGGCGACGCGCTCGCCGAGGCCCTCCCCGAGCGGTGGTCGGAGCTGACCGGCACCGCCGGCGAGGAGGTGCTCCAGGAGGCCGCCCGGCAGATCGTCCTGTTCCATCTCGACCGCGGCTGGGCCGAGCACCTGGCCTTCCTGGCCGAGCTCCGGGAGGGAATCCACCTGCGCGCCCTCGGCCGGCTCAGCCCGATCGAGGAGTTCAACAAGGAGGCGCGGCTCACCTTCGAGCGCCTGCTGGCCGAGATCGAGTCCCGCTCGATCACCACCTTCGAGACCGCCACCATCACCGCCGACGGTCTCGACCACGACGGCGCGGGCCTCAGGCGTCCCACCGCCACCTGGACCTACCTCGTCCAGGACAACCCCTTCGGCACCGAGTGGGAGCGCATCCTCAACCGCCTAACCACCAAGGTCCGCCGCCGCTGACCCCCGTCACGGAACGGATGCCGCACCGGGAACCGTACGTTTTCACGCGCTGAGCCGGCCTATGCGGGATTCCGACGGTTCGAGCAGGGCGGCGCCGTCCCGGACCGAGACACCCGCCGCGCATGCCGGCGGGCGGTCGTCATGGGCTCACCGCCACGCCGTACGGGCTGTTGCCGACGGTGACGGTCGCGACGACCTTGAGGGTCTTCGGATCGATGACCGTGAGGATGTCCGCTCCCTGCGCCGTGACGTAGACCGCGCCGGAGGTGGCCGCCACGTTGAACGGGTCGGTGCCCGGGGGGCCCACGGAAACGGTCGCCGAGACACGGTTGCCACGGGTGTCGACCACGGATACGTTGCCCGGGCCGAGAACGGTGACGTAGGCCGACCGGCCGTCCGGTCCGAGCGCCACGTCGAAAGGCCCCTCGCCGACCGGCACGGTAGCCGTGACCGTGCCGGTACGGGTTCCGACGGCCGAGACGCTCGCCGCCGTCTCGTCGGCGACGTAGACCGACCTGCCGTCCGGGGTGACGGCGACGCCCACCGGGGAGCGGCCTGCGGGGAGGACCCGGACGGACCGACGCGTACGGGTGTCGATGACCGACACGCTGCCCGACCCGGCGTTGGCGACGTAGGCCGCAGCGCCGTCGCGACTGACGTCCACGCTCACCGGGGAGACGCCGACGGGGATGGACGCGGTCACCCGGTTGGTCCGGGTGTCGAGCACCGAGACGCTGTTCGAACCGCCGTTGGCGACGTAGAGGAATCTGCCGTCCGGGCTCAGATCGACACCGCTGGGGTTCTTGCCGACCGGTACGGTCGTGACGATCTTGTTGGTCCGGGTGTCGAGCACCGAGACCTCGGCCGATCCGTTGTCGGCGATGTACGCGTGCCTGCCGTCGCGGGCGACCGCGACGCCTTCGGGCGCCGAGCCGGCCGGTACGGTCTCGGTGACCTTGTTCGTCCGGGCGTCGATCACGGAGAGGGTGTCGTCGAGCTGGTTGGTGACGTACACGTGGCCGCCGGCGCTCGGAAGGACGGCCGCGGAGGGCATCGAGGCCGAGGCCGGACTGACCGGCGCGGCGGAGAGAGCGGACGCCAGCAGGAGCCCGACGCCGGCCCCCGGCACCGTCCGGGGCGCCTTCCCTCGCTGCCGGTCGGCGGTGTCGGCTCGGGTTCGCCGGAGGAAACGCATTGTGCCTCCCATGCACATCGCAGGGGTTCGGTCTGTGGCCCGGACGGCCTTTCGACGGAGACCGGTCCCGGCCGGAGGCGGCGGTCAGGTCAGGAGACCACGGGCGTAGTAGTCCCGGTTGTCGCGCACGCCGGGAAGGGCGAAGAAGTAGCCTCCGCCCCGCGGACTGATGAACGGCACCAGCGCTTCGCCCTCCAGCCGGTTCTGCATGGTGATGTAGGTGTTGAGCTCACGCTGGAAGCAGCAGAACGCGTGCCCCAGGTCCAGGCCGCCGTGTTCGTCGGGGCTCCGGTCGTAGTCGTAGCTGCGACGCAGGATGGTGCTGGTCGATGCGGTCTGCGGGGTCTGGGGATTGGCGAGGCGGATGTGGCTGTCAAGCGGAGTGATCAGTCCCTGCGGGTCGTTGGTGTAGATGGGATCGAGGAGGTCCGAGGCGTTCTCGTCCAGGGCGTACATCGGGGCGCCGCTGTCCTTTCGGCGGCCGAAGATCCGCTCCTGCCGGGCAAGGGGCAGCCTCTGCCACGCCTCGATGTTGAAATGGACGATGCGCAGCGCCTGGTAGGTTCCGCCCGCCGCCCAGGCGGGCTCAGCGGTGTGCGGCTGCGCCCAGACCAGTCGGTCCATCTGGGCCGTGTCCGTGGTGTCCGGGTTGGCGATGCCGTCTTTGAAGCCGAACCAGTCCCGCGGGGTGCCGACGGGACGCGGTGGATTGCGCTGGGCATTGACGCGCCAGCGCGTCCTCATCGCACCGTTGGTGTGGGCCAGGATGTCGAGCAGTGCGTGCACCGTCGTGTCGCGGTGATCGGCGCACATCTGTATCAGCACGTCGCCCTGGGACAGCGCGGGGTCCAGGTCGTCGTGACGGAAGGGCTGCATGGTGATGAGCTGGGCCGGTTTGCGCGCGCCCAATCCGTATCGGTCGTCGAAGAGGGTCGCGCCGAGGGCGAGGGTGATGGTGAGGTTGTCCGGTACGACCTTGGGTCCCAGGATGTCGTTGTCCGGTGGCGCTGAACCCCGGGGAGCCTTCGGCGGCGTGCCACCCGCGGTGAGGAAGCGTGCCCGCGCGGTCAGCGTGCGGAACAGGTCGGTGAGTTCTCTGCGGTCAGAGGTGGTCACGTCGAAGGAGATGAAGGTCCCGATCGGCTGCGGCGGAGTGGCGATCCCCGCCTGGTGGTAGCCGTGGAAGGGAATGGCACCTGTGCTCGCGCTGCCGCCGCTCGCCGTGCCGGCGCCGGGCAGGCTCCTGCCCGCCGTTCCGACGAGGCCGGCGGCGACTGTTCCCTGAAGGAACGACCGCCGCCCGAAGGCGCCCGCGGGGCATCCTCCGCCGCTCCACCCGTCCTCCGGTACACGGTGCCTTCTGTCAGACATGCTTCTCCCCTGACAATGAGCCCGTACTGTGCCGCGGCCTGTTCCCCTGGCTGAACCCAACCGAACGGTTACGACCACCGTGGATGCTTCCCGAGCAGCCCATGGGTCGCGGCCTTCCAATCGGAATAAATCCACCGATTAGCCACATACCCGACAATCATCACGATATTCCTAAGGGCCCGTCCGCAAGCATGCCCAGGTCGCACCACGCCGCGCTGCCCGACCACCTGCGCGCCGACCTGGACCGCGAGCCGTACCGGCCGCTGTGGGCCGTCGGCGCCGGAGACCATGCGGCGGCATCACGACATTCATTACGCGATCAGTAATGGTTTTACAGATCTCTGGCCGGTTATCGTGTTATTTGTGACCTCCACCAGCGCGGCCCGGCCCGTCGGCGAACTTCTGCGCCAGTGGCGGGAGCGCCGGCGGATGAGCCAGATGGACCTCGCCATCCAGGCCGACATCTCCACCCGGCATCTGAGCTTCGTGGAGACCGGCCGGTCCAGGCCGAGCCGGGACATGATCCTGCATCTCGCCGAGGAGCTGGACCTCCCCCTCCGCGAGCGCAACCATCTGCTGCTGTCAGGCGGATTCGCACCGGTCTACGCCGAGACACCGCTCAACTCGCCGCAGATGTCCTCGGTCAGAGAGGCCCTCGGCCAGGTGCTGAGCGGGCACGAGCCGTACCCGGCGGTGGTCGTGGACCAGCGCTGGAACCTGGTGGACCGCAACGCCGCCACCGGCGTGCTGCTGCGCGGCGTCGCGCCGGAGCTGCTCGTCCCGCCGGTCAACGTGCTCCGGCTGAGCCTGCACCCCCGAGGGATGGCCCAGCGGATCATCAACCTGGGTGAGTGGCGCGCCCACCTGCTCCACCGGCTGCGCCGCCAGATGAGCCTCACCGCCGACCCCGACCTGGCCGCACTCTGGCACGAGCTCGACGGGTACCCCTGTGACCAGCCGGAACCCGAGATAGAGCGGCCGGGCCCCGGTGACATCGTGATCCCGTTGCGCCTGCGGCGCGGCTACCGGGAGCTCGCCTTCTTCAGCACGATGGCCACCTTCGGCACCCCGCTGGACATCACCGTCGCCGAGCTGGCCATCGAGGCGTACTTCCCGGCCAGCCCCGAGACCGCCGCCTACCTGCAGCACCAGCACCACCCGGACTAGACGGCGGAGCCGGCCGCCCCGGTGTGGCCCTGGGTGTGGCCGCCGTCGAGGCGGGCGAACTGCCGGACGAGACCGACGCGGACCAGCTCGCCTTCGAGCTGAACGGCGTCGCCCTGGCGGCCGGCCAGGCCATCCAGCTCCACCACGACCCCGAGGCACCCACCCGCGCCCACCGCGCGATCACCCGCCTCCTGTCCCGCTGAGGCGGCCCGGAGGGGGCATGCCACCGAAGTGTTCCGGCGGTCGCGTTCACGTCGGTCCAGGGCGGCCCACCGTCGTCAGCCCGCGGCCGTCCCGCCCTCGGCCGCGGCCACCGGCCGGTAGGTGAGGACGATGACACCCGAGCTGAACGTCGTGGTGTCCAGGAGCTCCAGGGTCGCCTCGGCGCCCTCCCTGAACAGGCGCTGCCCTTCCCCGCGGACGACGGGGTGGACCCAGATCCGATACTCGTCGAGGAGGCCGTGCTCCATCAGCGCGTCGGTCAGCCGGCCGCAGCCGAACATCAGGATGTCCTGGCCGGGCTGCTGCTTGAGCTCGGTCACCGCTCCGACGAGGTCGTCCCCCGCGATGACGGTGGAGTTGTTCCACTCGTCGGCCTTCTCCAGGGTCGAGGAGACCACGTACTTGGGCAGGCCGTTCATCCGGTCGGCGTAGTCGTTGCCGCCCATGGCCGGCCAGGCCTGCGCGAAGCCGTCATAGGTCACCCGCCCCATCAGCAGGGCGTCGCTGGAGAAGAGCAGGTTGTAGGCGTAGGCGAGGTACTCCTCCGTCCCGTACTGCAGGGACCAGAGGTGGGGGTTGTCGATGAAGCCGTCCAGCGTCGCGTAGGTCGAGGCGACGATCTTCCGAACCGGCTTGCCCATGGGTTTCTCCTCAGAGGTTTCAGCAGGTCCATAACCCGCCCGGCGGCCGCGACACCACGAGGGGCTCCGGCACGGGCAGGTCCTCGGCCTGCTCCGGGGTGCAGGTGGTTCCCGATTGCAAAATAAAGTTTGTACGTAAAAAACTAGCTTGTCAATGGCCTGTGGAAGCGTGGCCGGGGAGACGGGTCCGGCCGGGGTGGAGATCGCGGAGAGCCCGGAAAGGCGGCGAGGGCGGCACCACGGGACAGGGCATCCGCGACGGACACCCCGATCACCACCTGCCCCGGCCCGGCCACCGATCGAGGACGGCCTCCCAGGCGGCGGCGTCCATCGGACCCTGCAGCCAGCCCGCCGGCGACTCCCAGGTCATCCCGGCGGCCCTGAGCCGGTCGGGGTCGGCGAGCACGGCGCACCGCCGGTCGACCGGCAGGGCCATCAGCTCGGCGCGGGCGGCCAGCATGCCGAGGGCGCGGGGGATCTGCCCGTCACGACGGTGCCTGCGGCCCGACGGATGCCAGGCCGATAGGGCTGGCCGTCGGTCAGGATCGGTCGTGCTGGTATCCGGCCGCCGCCAGGACGCGGTCGCGCGAGGCGCGCACGTCCTCGCGCAGCGCGGTCAGGTCGATGTCGAGGACGGTACCGGCCCACTTGCGGACCTGACCGGCGATGAAGACGGCGTCGATGTTGCGGGGGTCGGAGCCGAGCACGAGGGTGCCGATCGGGTCGTTGAGCGGCATGTTGTTGAGGTCGTCGGCGCGGACGACGAGCACGTCCGCCTGCTTGCCGGGGGTGAGGGAGCCGGTGACGTCGCTGAGGCCGATGCTCCTGGCGCCCTGCAGGGTGGCGAAGTCGAGCACGTCGTGCACCCCGATCCGGGTGGGCGGCTCGCCGGTGCCGTAGACGGCGTTGACGGCGCGCATGCGCTGGATGGCGTGCAGGGCGCGCATCTGCGTGAACATGTCGCTGGCCAGCGCGACCTCGACGTCGATGCTCAGGCTCGGCCGGATGCCGACGGCGAGTGCGTCGTCGACGGCCGGGACGGCACTCTCCAGGCCGATCTGGGCGTCCGAGGTCGGAGCGAGCGAGACGGCGGCGCCGGCGCCGGCAATCGCCTGCCATGCCTGCGGGGTCAGGCCCGTGCAGTGGATGAGCGCGACGTCCGGCCCGAGCAGCCCTTGTTTGGCCCAGCCGAGGATGGCCTCGGAGGAGGGCAGGCCGAAGACGGCGTCGATGCTGACGCCGATGCCGAGGTCACGCGCGGTGTGGGCGAGACGTTCGCCGTAGGCGAGGTCGGGGCCGGCGATCTCGGCGGTGGCGAGCGTGGCCAGGCGCAGGGTGAGGAGCCCGCTACCGGAGGCGAAGTAGGTGTCCTGGAGCCGGGTCAGGTCGGCGGGCCATTGGCCGTCCCAGTCGCCGAAGTGCGGGCGCATCGAAGCGTGCACGCCACGGATGCCGGTGTCGACCAGGGCACGGATGGCGGCGTCGGAGTGGGCTGCGGTGCGGGAGTTGTGGGAGAAGTCCAGCATGGTGGTGATACCGCTGTCGATGGCGGTCAGCGCGGCCAGCTTCGTCCCGATGTACATGTCCTGCGGCTGGTACGCCGGAGCGATCCCGGCCAGGGTGGAAGTGACATATTCGCCGAGGTCATTGACGTCGGGCATGACCCGGCGCAGCTGGGCCTCCCAGGCGTGCCGGTGCGTGTCGACGAAGCCGGGGGCCAGGATGGCGCCGGTGACGTCGATGATCAAGGCGCCCTCGGCTTGGAGGTCCGGGCCGACGGCGGCGATCCGGCCGCCTTCGATGAGCAAGTCGGCGCGGGGCAGGACGCCGAGGCCTGGGTCCATGGTGACGATGACGGCTCCGGTGAGCAGGATGCGACGCCCGGGGTCGGCGTCACGGCGGCGCAGTTCGTGCAAGATTGCGGTCATGGTGGGCTTCCTTCGGCAAGAGGGGGAGTCAGTCGTGAGTCAGGTATCGCCACTTGGTCATGCGACGCCGCAGGTCCAAGGTGGTGGCGTTGCCGGAGAAGGTGCCGTCGCCGCGATGGTGGAACTCACCCGTTCCGCGTCTGCCCGGATCGATCCAGGCGCGCTCGCCCTTGAGGATCCACAGGCCGTGGTCGTCGACGAGCCGGTCGTCGGCGACGGTGCATTCGATGTTGGCGAAGCACTCGGTGACGAGAGGTGCCCGAACCACGGCGCCGGGTGCCGGGGTGAAGCCGAACCGCTGCCATTTGTCGACCTCGCGGCCGGAGACGTTGCCGACGTCGACCACGCGTTCGGCCAGGTCAATGGAGGGGATCGCGATGACGCACTCGCCGGTGGTGCGCAGCGCGTCGTAGCTGTGGTCCCAAGGGCCCAGAATGAGCCCGATGAGGGCGCCGTGGGCAACCGGCATGTTGAAACCGTTGGTCATCAGGTTGGCGCGCCGGCCGTCGAAGGTGGACACCATGATGACCGGTCCGGGTTCGAGCAGCCGGTGCACCTGCTCCAGCGGGTAGTCCACGAAGTCGAAGGTGGTCATGGTCGGAGCCTTTCGTCGCACCGGGGTGAACGGCCGACGGCCGTTCACCCCGCCGGTTCAGTGCGCTCTAGATGGCCTGGGCGGTGGGCAGGATGGTGATCTCGGTGAGGTTGACATGGCGGGGCACGGCGGCCATGAACGCCACTGTCTCGGCGACGTCGGCCGACTGCAGGACGTCGATCTGGTCGATGAGATCGGCCATGAGCTTGCTCGCGTCCGGGTCGGTGACATGGTCGGGCAGCTCGGTGTCGACCATGCCGGGTTCGATGGTGGCCACGCGGATGTTCTTACGACCGAGCTCGACGCGCAGCAGCCGGGTGAGGTGGCTGATGTAGGCCTTGGTGCCGGAGTAGACGGAGAACTTCTCCAGGATCCGGGTGGCGGCGATCGAGGATGTGGTGATGAGGTCGGCGGACTTGCCCGCTTCGGCGGCGGCCGTCAGGTGCGGCACGAAGGCGCCGATGACGTTCATGACGCCGGTGATGTTGAGGTCGATCTGGCGCTGCCAGTCGTCCTGGCGCAGGTCGGTGATCGGGGAGACGAGCTGGACACCGGCGTTGTTGAAGACCAGGTCCGCCTGGCCGAACCGCTCGGCGATCTGCTGGGCCGCGGCGTGGACGGCGTCGCGGCCGGTGACGTCCACAGGCACCGCCATCGCGGTGCCTCCGGCGGCATGGATGCGCTCGACGAGCGCTTCGAGCTTGTCCTTGCGCCGGGCGAGCACGGCGACCTTGGCTCCGAGCTCGGCCAGGCGGCTCGCGGTGGCGGCGCCCATGCCGCTGGAGGCGCCGGAGATGACGGCCACGCGGTCGGCCAGCGGCGTGCCGGTGAGCAGAGCAGACATGACAGATACCTCTTTCAACGGTGGGGTCAGGCGGCGGCGTCGTGAGCGGTGGCGGCGGACTTGGCCCGCCAGGGGTTCAGGTCGTCGTGGATCTGGTCGAGCTTGACCTGGAGCCGGTCGATGCTGTCGGGCCCGAGGTAGAGGTGGGTGGGCAGCGTGTCCTGGCTGGTGACCTCGTAGATCAGGGCCGCGCCCTTGACTGGGTCGCCGAGCTGCGTGTGGCTGGCCATCGCGGCCCACTCGATCGTCACATGGGCGGGAGTGCCGTCGTAGGCGGCGATCCTGTTCGCGGCCAGCGACAGCGAACTGGCGTCCAGGAAGTCGGTACGCAGCACGCCCGGCTCCACCACCATGGATTGGATGCCGAACGGCGCCAACTCCTTCAACAGCGCCTCGCTGATCCCGGCCACAGCGAACTTCGAGGCGCAGTACATGCTCACCCCCGGCTCGCCCTCGAAACCGGATCGAGAGCCGATGTGCACGAGCTTGCCGGAACCCTGACGACGCATGACGGGCAGCACGGCGCGGGTCATGTCGATGAGGCCGAAGACGTTCAGGTCGAACAGTGAGCGGGCCTCTGCGTCGGTGATCTCCTCCAGTGCCCCGAGCAGGCCGCGGCCGGCATTGTTGACAAGCACGTCGATGGCGCCGAATCGGTCAACCGCGGCCTGGACGGCGGCGGGGATGGCCGCGCTCTCGGTGACGTCAAGGGCGACGGTGAGCACGTTGCCCGCCTTGTCGAGGTCCTCCGGCACGCGGTTCGGATTGCGCACCGCGATCACGACGTTGTCGCCCTTGTCGACGGCGGTATGGGCGATCTCCGCGCCCAGACCACGGGATGCTCCGGTGATGAACCAGGTGGTCATAACGGTGCCCTTCGTTCCGTACTCTTTGCCTGACACGGATGAGTTTGCCGAGGTCAGCGGAGCGGAAGAAGGTCACGGAATTCCTGGGAGTGATTTACCTAGGAACCGGGTCTGTAGACGTCGAAGAGGCCAGAGCATGGCCCCGGCCTCATCGTGTCCTGCCAATTGCTGGTCGCCTAACCTGGCCGCTTGTTTCCGGCCGAGAGCGCGCCGGCGGCGGCCTCCGGCGTGCGGGCCATGGCTTGGTCGGCCTGCACTCGTAGCCGCTCGAATGCGGCGGCGGTCGTGGAGGCAGGCTCGGCCTGGTAAACGACGAGCTGCTGGTGGGGGGCGCCGTTGACGGTGAATGCCGAGAATTGGATGTACAGGTCGCCGACGTGTGGGTGACGCAGGTGCTTGCCTTCCTGCGTCTTGGGCTTCACGTCGTGGCGGCTCCACAGATCGGCGAACTTCGGGCTTGCGCTCGACAGCTCCTCCACGACCTCGCTGAGCCGTACGGACTCCGGATCGTGGCCGTAGGCGGCGCGCAGCTCAGCCACGCAGGAGTGCGCCGCCCGCTCCCATTCCTGGTAGAAATCGCGTCCTGCCGGATCCAGGAAGACCATGCGGGCCAGGTTGTCAGCCGGAGCGAAACCTTCGTGCAACGCCGCGGCCAAGGTGTTGCACGCCAAGATGTCCAGAGCCGGGCCCAGCGCGAACGCCGGTGAGGTAGACCAGCCGTCCATGAGCTGAAGCAACTGCGGGCTGACGGATGTGCCCTGAACTCCGCTCCAGGCGCGAGCCGCCGACGGCTGGACCAGCCGCCACAGATGCTCCGTGGCCGCCGGATCCAGCAGCAGCGCGCGGGCCAGCGCCTCGACCACCTGCGGAGACGGGCTGGACTCGCGTCCCTGCTCCAGCCGCACGTAGTAGTCGCTGCTCATCCCGGCCAGCATCGCCACCTCTTCACGCCGTAGCCCCGCGACCCGTCGGCGCCCATACTCAGGCAGCCCCACGTCCTCAGGTTTGAGCGTTTCGCGACGGGCGCGCAGGAAGTCACCCAAGGGCGTGCCGTCGCTCATGTCGTAGCCGCGCGGAGGTGTCCGTCGCAGCGTCGTGCTGCAGGCCTGTGCATGGGTTCCTCTCCATCAAAAGGTGATCGTGATCTTGCCTTGTACGTGGCGTTCGGCGAAGTCGATGAGGGCTTGACGGACGTGAACGAAGGAGTACTCGGCGCTGATGGGGACGTGAAGGGTGTCGCGCGCCGCTTGATCGGCCAACATGTCGAGCCACCCTGCCGGTGTAGACAGCGCTCACTCCGTCGAGGAATTCCCGCGGACCGCCGAGGGACGAGACGATCCGGCCGCCCGGACGGGCAGCGGCCGCCGTAACGGCCAGGTCCTGCCCGGCGTTGGCCACGTCGATCACCACCTGGACGCCCTCGCCCGCCAGGGCGAGCACCTGAGGCGCTATGTCGTCCTTGGTGTAGTCGACGGTGAGATCGGCGCCGAGGCCGTCCAGGAATGGCCCGTCCTCGGCCCGTCCTGTGGCGATCACCCGGGCGCCGGCCTGCTTGGCCAACTGCACCACGAAGGAGCCGACGCCACCGGCGGCCCCGACGACCAAGACGTCCATTCCGGGCGACAGGTCCGCGGCCGCCACCAACGCGGCAGCGGTCATCGCGCCCGTAGGCAGGCTCGACGCTCGCCGCACGTCCAAGTTGGCTGGGTGTTTGGCGCTGGAGAAGTCATCATCGACCAGCGCGTATTCGGCCAGCGTGGCAAAACTTGCGCCGTTCCAGGCCAGGACGGGGTCGCCCACGGCGAACCGGGTGACGTCCCGGCCCACCTCTTCGACGACGCCGGTGACATCCACTCCCGGCACGAAAGGATGGGTGACGGGCATCGCCTTGCGCATCGCTCCAGTGACCAGCTTCACATCGACCGGGTTCAACGCCGCCCCCTCCACCCGGACCAGCACCTGGTGCGGGCCTGGAACGGGGACGGGGACGTCCTCGATGGACAGCTTCTCCAGCGGCCCGTACGCGTGAGAGACCAAGGCCCTCACCGATACCTCCCTTTCTCCTGGCTTGAGCAATCAGCGCCCCGACATCGGCGAAAAATACCCAAATCGGATAGGTCTTTACCCGACTTTGACGGGGCAGACCCTGCTTTTGCGTGCTTTGTGGAGATCTTGCCGAGGCGGCGAGTGGCATGTCGCGTGCAGTCAGATTCAGCAGGTACGGCCCGAGATGCGCGTCCCGGTGGCCGGCACTCAGCGCCTCACCCGCTGCTGCGGCAGCGGAGGAACGGCCGATCAGTGCTGGACGGCCAGCGTGCTCAGCATGGCCAGAGCCTCCGCCGAGCGAAACCCCGGCTCGGCCGGTTGGGCGATCAGACGCTGACCCGGAGCGCTGGCGATCGGGAAGACTTCGGATTTCAGGTGCAGTTCGCCCACGTCGGGGTGGAAGAACCTGCTGCCCTGCACCATGGCCCCGCGTGGTTCGCGCCCGGCCCACAGCCGCCGGAAGTCGGCGCTGCTGATCGACAGCTCACCGATCAGTTCCCGGACGCGCTGCTCCTGGGGGGCCTCACGAGCCAATTGGCGCAGGTCATGCACAGCGGCCCGCGCGCTGAGATCCCAGTCGCGGAAGTACTCTCTCCCGGCAGGATCGAGGAAGATCATGTGAAGCATGTTGTCGCCAAAGGTGAAGCGGCTGTGCAGCACCTCCGCTAGCGGATTGCGCGCCAGCACGTCCTGAGACCGGCCCAGGACGTAGGCAGGGGCACTGCTCCAGTCGTTGAGCAGCCGTATGACTCGCTGGCCGACCCGTTCGACGCGATTCGGCCGCCGTCGCCTCTGCACGGGGCGGGCCAGCCGGTGCAACTCCACCACAGCCGCTTCATCCAGCCGCAGCGCGTGAGCCAGAGCCTTCACGGTCTGCTCGGTGGGGTGGAGCTCTCGTCCCTGTTCCAGCCGGATGTAGTGGCCGACGCTGATACCGGCCAGCCGTGCGACCTCCTCACGGCGCAGCCCAGGGACCTGACGTCGGCCCTGGATCGCCAATCCCACCTGCTCCGGCCGCAGTTGCGCACGGCGAGCGCGCAGGAACGCTCCCAGGGGATGGGGCGCCTCACTGTCCATGACCCCGAGATTAGGTGAGGGACCAGCCACGCGATGCCGCCTAGCCTGGGTGCGTTGCACCCAGGCAAGCACCACGCCCTTCATCTGACCGAGTGGCATCGGGCTCGGGATCGCCAGGTACGGCGCGTGCGCGAGCTCATCACCCAGGCCGGGCAGCGATTCGACTACGCCGCCATTCGGCCCGGTGCTCGGGTCGGTGCCATGAAGTGCAAAGTAGCTCTGTGTAATCGCTTGTCAGTGTCGGCAGACCTTCGACCGCTGGGAAACCGCCCAGGGCTCAGCTGCACCAGCGCCCGCTACGAGCTTGCTTCGGCGCGGAATACCGGCCAAAAGTATCGGCGTGAGCCGCACGACCCTCCTTTTGCCCGATACCGGCGACGGACCGGGCGGGCCAGGCTGCACCCCCATGTCACCTCAATCTCCCTCGCGGGAGCGCATCTCCGCGCTCGATGTTTTACGCGGATTTGCGCTGTGCGGGATCCTGCTGGTCAACATCCCGGAGATCGCCGGTCTCGACATCGGGGAGCGGGGCTCTGCGGCGGGTCTGGACAACGCGGACGCCTGGCTGCAACTGCTCGTCATGAGCCGCTTCATGCCCATCTTCGCCCTGCTGTTCGGCATCGGGTTCGCGCTTTTGGTGGACTCCGCTGCGGACCGCGCCGCTCGCCCCCGGCTTCTCCTGCTGCGTCGGCTCTTGGTTTTGCTCGCGATCGGCCTGGTGCATCTTCTGTTGCTGTGGCAGGGAGACATCCTGAGCGCCTACGCCATCGTCGGCCTTGTTGTTCTGCTGCCTTCGACCTGGCTGCCGCGGTGGGCCGTGGCCGGCCTCGCCGCCGTGCTCATCGTGGCGTCACTGATCTCCAGCGACGGCCAGATCACGCTGGTCCACCGCGTCAGCGAGGTCGCTGGGCTGTTCCTGCTGGGATCGGCACTGGTCCGCTACGGGGTCGTCGCCCGGTTGGAGCAGTCCACCCGGGTTCCGGCCATGCTGGGCCTGGCCTTCGCGGCGGGGGCGGCGCCTGGTCTGTTGCTGCAGGCCGCGTCGGCGGCAGGCGGTCCGAACGATTCGGACTTCGGGTTTTTGGTCGTCGCCGCCGGGCCGCTGCTCGCGGGGGCATACGTGTGCGCCCTGCCGGTCCTGCTCAGAACACCGCTGCGACCGGCGTTGCGGGCTGTCTTCGCGCCGCTGGGCCGGATGGCGCTGACCAACTACCTGACCGCCACGATCCTCGTCCTGGCGCTCGGCCCTGTCCTCGACGGCCAGCCGCACGACTCGGCTGCGGTGTTCCTGACCGCCGGCGCCGTGCTCGCCACTCAGTGGCTGTGCTCCACCCTCTGGCTGCGCCGATACCGCTACGGCCCTGTCGAGTGGCTCTGGCGCTGGGCCACCTGGGCGCACCGCCCCGCTCTTCGCCGCACGTCGCCCGCCGCGCTGGGTTGATCAGCTTGGTGGCCATGAGCAGCACGAACAAGTCCAGATCGTCGTCGATCGCCTGGCCTCCAGATGCCGGACGATCGCGCCCACCATCGCCGTCCGCCCAGGTCGGCGTTCTCCTACCGAACGCGGCCCCAGCCCCAAAGTGGGCCGGTCCGCGCAGGTCATCGGACTTCAGAGAAGATCGTGTTCTCGGAAGCGGAGATGGCCACAACTTCCGAGAACATGCACGGCTGAGAGGCGAAACCCCAGCTCGGCACTTCCGAGAACAGGACCGCGTCGCTAGTTGGCGGCTGAGGACACGTTCGGGAGGAGGAAACCAGGTATGGCGGTATTGGACGATCACATCGCTGACCGACGGATGTGGCGCCGATGCGGCGATCCTCCCCGCAAAAGCGGCTATTTCCCTCCGGGTACCTGTTCCTTGACCTCGTCGTAGCCGACCTTGGTGGGTGCCGCGGTCGGCGCGTAGATCACGCGGATCACGCCCGTCGGAAACGCCTCCGTCGCCGTCATTCTCAGGTGGTACGGCGCGTCGCCGTCGTCGAACAGCTTGCGGCCCTTACGCGCCGCCACCGGATGCACCAGCAGGCGCAGCTCATCGACCAGCCCCGCGGCGAGCAGTTGCTGCACCACGGAGATCGACCCGGGGATGAGGATGCCTCTGATGCCAGCATCGGCCTTGAGCGAGGTGACGGCATCGAGGAGGTCGCCCTTGATCAGCTCGGAGTTGCGCCAGGAGAACTCCAGCGGCTGGCGCGAGACGACCACCTTGCGCACGTCCCCGAGTTGCTTGGCGAACTGTGCGTCGTCCCCACCCGCGGCCTCGCGGTCGGGCCAGGAACCGGCGAAGCTGTCGTAGGTCTCGCGGCCGATGAGCAGCACGTCAGCGGTGTCATAGTCCTCGCCGACGGCGCGGCCCATGTTCTCGTCGAAGTACGGGAAGTGCCAATCGGGGTCGATCTCGGCCACACCGTCGGCCGAGATGAACAGCGTGGAGATGATCTTTGCCATCGAGATGATCCCTTCAAGTCAGGTGGTGTCGGTAGATAGACCGGCGCAGCATCCCAAACTTATCGGCCGGCCACAGCATCGCGGGGCTTGATCGACAACGGAACGGTGGATGGCGGCAACTCCGCCCGCGTCGGCCTGTTAACGCCACTGACCGTTCCGTTGTCGATCAAGCCCCGGCACTGCCTGGCGCCGCTGCACGCCACGGTGGAAGTCGTGGTGACCACTGCCTCGTCGACCGGATCCCATCGCCGGGTGCCCTCCTGCGATGGGCCCGCCTCCGCTGGGTTGACCCTGTTTGAAGCGGCCTAGCCCAATAGCCTTCCGGACATGACCCTCGACACTCCTTCCCCGGGCCCCGCCGATCCGCTGACCCCCTATCTACAGGTGGCCGACGCGCTGCGGTCCCGGATCATGCACGGCGACCTGGCGCCCGGCGACAAGCTGCCCTCTCAGAGCCTGCTGACAAAGGCTTAAGTGCTCGGGGCCCCAGTAGCAATGAAGAAATTTCCAGCGGATACGCAGGTCGGAGCCTCTGTGAGTGCTTTCGAGCACGGACTGGAAGACGGGCCGCCGACCTGCATATCCGTTGTTTCCTGCGCCGTTACTACCAGGACCCCCTTCGGCAACGGCCGCTTCTACGGCCGGTTCATGCTCGACCCCACCCCGGGGACGATCCCGCCGTTGCAGGCGCGCCTGGTCGCGGTCACCCTGGCCGATCAGGCGGGGTCGGCGCTGGACACCGCCGCAAGCGACTCGGGGGGGGTGACGGCCGGCTCAGGTGGCGGGGGGAAAGACGATCGGCAGGCGCAGGCGGCAGATGACGGCGTCGGTGTTGCGGCGGATCGCCCGGTCCAAGACGGCGCCGCGCTGGTTTTGCAGCAGGCGCTGCCAGGGCTTGGGCAGGTGCATCTCCGGGATGAGCACGACGATCCGCTTGTGGCCCTCTTCGGCGGAGATGGCGCGCAGGTAGTCGATGATCGGCCGGGTCAGTGAGCGGGTGCGGCTGGGCAGGATGACGAGGGGGACGTCGGGCCGCCAGGCGTTCCACGCCTGGCGCACTGCGTCGGCGGATCCGGCGTCGGGGTCTTCGGGATGGACGACGGTGAGCGCGCGGACCTCGTCACCCAGGGACAGCGCGGCGCTGAGGGCTTCTTGGGTGAGGAGGTTGACCGCGCCGACCGGGACGATGACCAGACAGCGGCGGGGCATGGGGCGGGCGGGCAGCTGGCCCAGATGCAGGGCGGCGCCGATGCGCCGGTAGGTGCGGTGCACCGTCTCGAACAACAGGACCAAGACGGCGACGGCCACGAACACCAGCCAGCCGCCCTCGTGCCATTTGGCTACCAGCTCCACAACCAGCGCCACGGCGGTCAGCAGCGCTCCCAGCCCGTTCAAGGTGGCATGCCCGCGCCAGCCGGGGCCGCGCTCCAGGCGCCAGTGTCGGACCATGCCGATCTGGGAGAGGGTGAAGCCGATGAACACGCCGATGGCGAAGATCGGCACCAGCGCCTGGGTGTTTCCCTCCGCCGCCAGGATCAGGATCAGCGCGAGAACGGCGAGTACGGTGACGCCGTAGCGGTAGACCTGCCTGTCGGCGCGCAGGGCGAACACGTGCGGCAGGTGGTGGTCGCGGGCCAGGCGTGAGGCCAGGACGGGCAGGCCCCCGAAGGAGGTGTTGGCCGCCAGGGCCAGCAGCACCATGGTGGCGAACTGCACGATGTAGAAGGCGAGGTTGTGGCCGAGCGCGGCGTCGGCCAGCTGCGCCAGCACGGTTTTGGTAGGGCTCGGGGCGATGCGGAACTTGCCGATCAGCAGCGACAGGCCGATCAACATCACCCCGAGCAGGACGCCCAGGGTGACCTCGGTGCGCTGGGCCCGCTGGATGCGGGGGGTGCGGAAAGTAGGAACGGCGTTGGCGATGGCCTCCACCCCGGTCAGGGCCGAGCAGCCGTTGGCGAAGGCGCGCAGCAACAGCACCGCCCCGACCGCGGCGGTGGCCGAGCCGGTCGGGTGGGCGGGCTCGGTCGCGGGCTGGCCGCGCAGCAGCCCGGCCACTACGACGGCGGCGATCGCCACGACGAACACCACCGTCGGGGCGATCATCACCTTCGCCGACTCCGCGACGCCGTACAGGTTGACAGCGGTGATCAGCACCAACACGAGCACGCACAGCAGTACCCGCTCGCCGTGCAGGGCGGGGAAGGCCGAGGTGAAGGCGGCGACGCCGGCGGAAACCGCCACCGCGACGTTGAGCACGTAGTCGATGATCAGTGAGGCGGCGGCGACCAGGCTGACCCGCCGCCCCAGATGCCGCCCGGCCACGGCGTAGGCGCCGCCGCCGTCGGGGAAGGCGGCGATCACCTGCCGGTAGGAGGCGGTCAGCGCGACCAGCAATACCACGATGGCCACCGTGACTGGCAGGGTGAACCCCAGTCCCCGGCTACCGGCCACCGCCAGCACGATCACGATCGCCTCTGGCCCGTAGGCCACCGACGACAGCGCGTCCAGCGACAGCGCCGCCACTGCCTGCGGCACGGTGAGCCGGTCCCGCTCACGATGCCGGAGCGCGCCGCCGCCTGCGGAGCGATTCACCCCTTTTGCATCTTCAGCGCCCGCAGACACCAGCCCTCTCCATCTCCCCGGCTCACGCCGCCGCTCCCGCCGAGGTGATTCCCTTAAAACCCCTGTTCAGCGCCCCTGAAAGCCCATAACTCCTCTTGGGTGAGGATCGAAGGCACCTCTGCACAGCGCGAAACCGGGGTTGAGGAACATCGGTACAGCGGTTAGGGCGCGTCGGGAATCAACACGCTGGTTTGATCTTCGGGATGAGGATGACTCCTTCTGCTGCAGCGAACGCGATGAGGTCGGACAGCGTCATGAGGCGGATCCGGGTGGGCGCGATGGAGTGCTCGCGCTGGTCCAGCAGCGGCCGAATCTGGCGTTCGGCGGTGGCGATCGTCCCTGTGACAACGCCGAATAGGTCGGCCAGCACGTGCTGTGGCACGCGGAAACGCAGGCGTAAGACGGTCACCAGGGTTTTTTCGGCGATAGTTAGCGCAGCCGGGTGGCCTCCGCCGGGCTTGCGGATGGGCGGGCCTCCACGTCGGGCATGCAGTTCGGCCTCTCGCTGAACATGGTAGGGAATGACCAGCGCGGTGGTCAGCTGGTCCCAGTCGGCGGACGTCATCTCTGTCAGGGGTCCAGCCCACATAAGGTCAAAACCCACATTCAGTGGATCATGAACCGGTCTTTCCCCTGGTCGCGGCCAGGCACAGTCTGCTGAGAACGTGCTGGGTGCATGTACCGGATAACAATCCATTATCACGTACATGGCCTGCCGCCGACGTTGCCATCGTGGAGCCGGTGATAAAGACCGCGCCGGGCGGCGCGCCCGGCCGGCAGAGGTCCCGGCGGCGATCAGGTCTGATGCGGTGTCGCGCCAGCGACCGTGTCAGCACGGGGGTCCCGGTAGTCCTGGCCAAAAAATCAACGGATATGCAGGTCACAGCCTCAGCTGAGGGTCATCCAGCGCGGTCCGCAAGGGCCTGCCGACCTGCATATCCGTTGAAAATTTCGCCAATACTACTGGGACCCCGAGAGGTGTGAACTTTGCATGATTGCGCTCCGCAAAGGCGACAAAAGTTACCTCTCGGTGGTTGTAGCGCCTATCCGTGGCAACCTACGCTTTTTTGGTAGGCACCTCGTTAGGTGAGGCGTCTGTCCGGATACAGGCCACTGACCCCACGACGTCGAGAGACGCCCAGGTTCAGGACACCTCTCCCCGGCTTAAGGGGTGAGGCCAGGTGGCTTCCCGCGGACTTTTCGCGGGCATACGCCGGGCAGTGCCGAAGCTCTTACGAGATGTGGGGTGCGCCACCCGTTGTGGAGTGGGTTCCCCGTCGTGGATGCGGCACCGCACGGTTGCGATGCCCGGCCGGACGGAGGTGAGGATGTGTCAGGAAGCCATTCGGGTCGAAATCGGCCTGAAACCCGTGTGTCCTCATCTACCTCCGGCACGCGATAGCCACCTTTCTCGCGCCTCGCGCCTGCCTCGCCCACCCGAGTACGGCCCGCGAAGAGCGGTACCTTGCGCCCTGTTCGTGAGGAGGGCGGCTACACGCGTGCCCCTGACAGCTCGTTGCGGGCTGAGAGGGGTCCAGCATGGTCACCACCGACACCCCTGTGACCGGCGGTATCGCCACCGACCGTCGCGGGGCGGTGCTGGACAGCGCCCACGTCGGCGACATCCGTGGCGCCCTGGGCACCATCCGACACGGCGACACGGCGCCCCGGCTGGGCCTGTCTGCCAAGTTCAAGACGCTACTGGCGATCATCGGTCCCGGCCTGATCGTAATGGTCGGAGACAACGATGCCGGTGCGTTCGCCACCTACGGCCAGGCCGGCCAGAACTACGGCACCAAGCTGCTGTGGACGTTGCTGCTCCTGGTCCCCGTCTTGTACGTCAACCAGGAGATGGTGCTGCGCCTGGGCGCCGTCACCGGTGTCGGCCACGCCCGCCTGATCCTGGAGCGGTTCGGCACGTTCTGGGGTGCCTTCAGTGTCATCGATCTGTTCATCCTCAACGCCCTCACCCTCATCACCGAGTTCATCGGCATCACCCTCGCCGCCGGGTACCTGGGCCTGCCGAAGATCCCCTCAGTGATCCTGGCCGGGCTGGTGATCGTGGCGGCGGCCTTCACCGGGTCCTTCCGCCGCTTCGAGCGGATCGCCATCGCGCTGTGCGGCGCATCGCTGTTGCTCGTCCCTCTCTACGTCATGGCGCACCCGGCCGCCTCGCAGATGGCACACGACTTCCTCGTCCCGTCGCTGCCCGCCGCCTCCGGCCAGATGGCCACGCTGATGCTGCTCATCATCGGGGTCGTCGGCACGACCGTCGCCCCGTGGCAGCTGTTCTTCCAGCAGTCCTACATCGTTGACAAGCGCATCACTCCGCGCTTCATGAAGTATGAGAAGGCCGACCTGTGGATCGGCATCCTCGTGGTGATGATCGGCGCTGCCGCGATGATGGGCTTCACCGCCGCGATCTTCGAGGGGACCAAGGGGTTCGGGAACTTCACCGACTCCGCCGACATCGCGCACGGTCTGGAGGCCTATGCGGGCAGGATCGCAGGGGGACTGTTCGCCGTCGCGCTGCTGGACGCCTGCGTCATCGGCGCGTTCGCGGTCTCCCTGTCCACCGCCTACGCCATCGGAGACGTCCTGGGACTGAAGCACTCACTACATCGGCGGATCACGCAGGCCAAGGGCTTCTACGCGGTGTACGCCGCTCTGATCATCCTGTCGGCGGCCGTCGTACTGATCCCCGGCTCGCCGCTCGGCCTGCTCACCGAGGGCGTGCAGGCCCTCGCAGGGGTGCTGCTGCCCAGCGCCTCGGTGTTCCTGCTCATGTTGTGCAACGACAAGCAGGTCCTCGGGCCATGGGTGAACGAACGCAGGACCAACCTGCTCGCCTCAGCAGTGGTCGGCGTGCTGGTCACCCTGTCGATCGTCCTCACCGCCGCGGTGCTGTTCCCGGGCATCACAGCGACCCATATCTTCATGATCATTGAGGCGTGTGGCGCGGCCGGGATGCTCGCCATCGGATACGCCCTCGCCCGCCGCCACTTGACCGCCGCAGGCGCGGCGGACGGGCCGATCGACCGCACCGGCAAGGACACCTGGCGGATGCCGCCGCTAACCGCGCTCACCAGGCCGGTCATGTCCACCGGACGCAAGGTCGGCATGGGCGTTCTACGCCTCTACCTGGTCGTCGCCATGGCGCTGGTCATCATCAAGATCGCCCAGATGGTGCTCGGCCACTGAACCTCACGGCTGCGGAACCACTCGTTTACATAACCGCTTTACCGGCCGCTCCACCGGTCCCCTGTGACTGAGATCCGGCGTATCGGCCATGACGTGAAGGAGGGGCGGTGATCGATCATGTACACCCTGACCACCACCGAGTTCGCGCTGCGTTTGGCCGCCGGGGCAGGCTGCGGCGCACTGATCGGCATCGAACGCCAATGGCGCGCCCGCATGGCCGGACTCCGCACCAATGCCCTCGTCGCAGCCGGGGCCACCTTGTTCGTCCTGTACTCCGTCGCCGTCGGTGACACCGGCAGTCCCACCCGGGTCGCCTCCTACGTGGTGTCCGGCATCGGCTTCCTCGGCGCCGGAGTAATCTTGCGCGACGGATTCAAAGTCCGCGGTCTCAACACCGCCGCCACTTTGTGGTGCTCAGCCGCCATCGGCGTCTTGGCCGCCTCCGGACAGTTCACCTTCACCGGCCTTGCCACCGCCACCGTCGTGGTCATCCACCTCCTCGGCCGGCCACTGGGACGGCTCATCGACCACGACGTCCCTGACGCCGACGAGGACCTACAGGCTCAACACCACCGGCACCGGCCAGAGCAGTCTCACCGCCCACCTGCTCCTGAACGCGGACGCCCGCTTGGAGCATCTCACCACCGGCCTCTTTCTCGACCCCGGGCCTAGCCTGCGCGACCCCGCAGCAGCCGAAGTCTAGAGTCACTGAGGGTGAGGAAATCTATGCTCGGGCAGTCCGCCCTTCACCGCACCCAGGGCACCTTCATCACCGGCAGCACCTGTGCCGCACTCGCAGGAGACGCACACCTGCCCCACTACGGCCATGCCGCAGCCCTGATCGGCATCTCGATACTGCTGGCCATCCTGATCATCGTCGCAATCGCCATCTTCCGATCCGGACGAAAATGAAGGCCCTCCGCTCGGGTCCGCGCGATGAGCCCCAAAGTATCTGTGCGTAATCAGTCGGAGGGCTGAGGTCCCTCTCTGTAATCAGGAGTAGCTGGACCGTTCGGAGCGTCCCAGCTGAGCTCGCCCGGATGACTAACTTCCGGAATTGCTCAATTCCGGAAGTAAACTGTGGGAATGACTTCCGGAAACGCGCAGAAGCAGGTATCACAGGACGGCGAAACAGCTTCCGGAAACACGCAACCGGTTCCGCGCGGACGCCAACCGGTCCACCTGCCCCCTATCTATGAGGAGGTGCTCGCCTCCTACGCGGCCGCGCTGGAGGGCTCGCCGCTGGCCGACTCCAGCAAGGCCAAGTACCGCTCACGGGTGCGCGGCTTCCTCGCCTTCCTCGCCCAGGCCGCCGCCGACGGCGCTCTGGACGGCGACCCGCTCACCGACCCCACCGCCGCCGCGTGGGCGGTGCGCGACTACCGACGCCACCTGAAGAACGGCCGACGCGCCTCCACCACGATCGACAACGTGCTGGCCGCCATCGACGACTTCCACGCCCGCCGAGCCCTGGCCGTCACCGCCGCCCGCCGCGAACGCGCCCAGCGCCGCACCGCGCCCAAGGCCCTGAACGAGCGACGCGCACGCCGCTACCTGCGGGAGGTGGAGAAGAACGCCCCCTCTCGCGACGCTGCGATCGCGCTGCTGCCCTACTTCGCGGGCCTGCGCATCAGCGAGGTCGTCGCCCTCGACCTGGCCGACGTGCGCCTCTCAGCCCGCAAGGGCGAACTGCGGGTACGCGGCAAGGGCCACGACGGCGGCAAGATCCGCACCGTCGACATCCACCCCGACCTGCGCACCGTCCTGCAGACCTGGCTAGAGGCCCGCACGAACTGGCCCGGCTCGGCCGACACCACGGCGCTGCTGCTCAACCGCCGCGGCGGCCGCCTGACCGACCGCGCCGCCCGCGACATCATCATCCGCCCGGGCGAGACCGCCGGCATCAACGACGACCCCGCCGAACCCTTCGGCCCGCACGTGCTGCGCCGCACCTTCGGCACCCAACTCGTGCGCGCAGGCAAGGACCTGATCTTGGTCGCTGAGCTGATGGGACATGAGCGCCTCGACACCACCCGGCGGTACACCCTGCCCACCTCAGCAGACCGGGCCGCAGCACTCGACGCACTCATCACGGACCACTGACCTGCGCAAACGTTGCTCCCTTGGGCCTGGTGACACTGTTACTTACCCGCCGCCCCGCCTTGCGCAGCGCCTTCCGGACGGCCTCGGCGTCCCGGTCACGCATCGTCCACAACGGCCGTCTGCCCTCGCCGTACCCGAATTCCAGCGCGCCCTCGCTACCCCAGCCACAGAGTCCCTGCATCACTGCAGGTAAAGGGCATATCCGACGAAAGTTTCGTCAGGACTACTGGGACCCCTAAGGGATCGAAGGGAGAGACGCGCTGCAGTGTTTTGGTGCAGCGGTCGTCAGGCCCCCGTCCGAAGGTCGGGGCGAAGCCTTCCGCGCACGCGTAGCTCTGGGCCGGGCTATTCGAGCCACAGCACGGCATCCGGCTCCGCGCCGACCGTGTCCGTCTCAGCTCATGGACAAAATCCTGCCCAGCCACCCGGCGCGTGCCTCTCGGGCGTTCCGAGACAGCACCGCCTGCGGCACCAGGCCGTCGAACCCGTGGAAGCCGCCGGGCCACACGTGCAGTTCAGCACTCCCCCCGGCCTGCCAGATACGACTGGCGTAGGTGGCATCCTCGTCGCGGAAGGTCTCGGCGGATCCCACGTCGATGAACGCGGGCGGCAGCCCAGACAGGTCCGCCGCCCGCGCCGGCGCCGCATAGGGGGAGACGTCGTTGGTGCCCCGGGCGTCGCCGAGTAGGGCCGTCCATCCACCCTGGTTGGACGCCTGGTCCCAGAGGCCCAGCCCAGCCAGCTGGCGCGCTGAGGCAGTGTCGTTGCGGTCGTCGATCATCGGGTACATCAGCATCTGCGCGAACAGGGCCGGGCCGCCACGGTCACGGGCCATCAGGGCCAGGGCCGCAGCCAGGCCACCGCCGGCGCTGCGCCCGGCGACGATAATCCGCTCAGGATGGAAGCCGAGTTCCTCGGCGTGTTCGGCGGTCCACGCCAAACCGGCGTAACAATCCTCGACCGGACCGGGGTGCGGGGTCTCCGGTGCCAGCCGGTATTCCACCGACACCACGGCCGCGCCTACCTCCTGGGCCATGTCGAGCATCTCCGGGACTTGTGACCGGTTGTCGCCCATGACCATGCCACCGCCGTGCATGTAATAGATCACCGGAACAGGCACAGCCGCCGCCGCCGGCCGGCAGATCAGCAAGGAGACGTCCGGAGCGCCCTGAGGTCCTGGCACCGTCCGCTCTTCGACGGTGAAGGCGCCACCCTTGCTGAACGCCTCGTGCGGCGCAGGTTGCATGCCGGGAGGGCCCTGGCGGAGGGTCGGCAGGGCGGTGAGGTCGCTGAACGCGTCGGGCGGCAGGACCTCGTTGATCATGCGCAGGGCCGGTTCGAGTTCCGGGTCGAAAGGTGGAGGCGGGCCGACGGGAGCCTGAGATGGATCAGAGACGAAGGCGGTCATTGTCAACTCCAAGAGTGATGTGATCAAGATCTTCATGTTCGGTGGTCTTCGGCAAGGGATCTGCCGCCATGCGGCGGATTGTGAACGCCACATGGCGGTGGCCGTATCCGCAGCACGGTGCAGGGGGCGTTGCGCATGGCAGGGGGGTCCGTCCCCGTAACCACCGCCGAGCACCGGCTGCCAAACGGGCGGGAGTCCGCGGACTCGCCTATGGCGGCCATCGCCGCCACCAGCCGACCAGGTGGATCACGTCGCGTCACCGAATCGAGCCGCAGAAGCCCTCGCGGCCGACGGCTCGACGATTCCGCCGTTCGACTGGTTGAGCGATAGGGGGGATCTCGTTCAAGACCGCTCGAGCCGAGCTCGACCGGCACCGGCACTGCTGGCCCCCGGATCGGTTCCGCCATCCGGACCCTGCGGGATCTCGCCGGCGCTGGATCGCGCTGAAGCGGAGGCATCCGTGGCGTCTGACGGTGTTCCGCCCTCGGACGGTCGCGGTGGGAGGGCCTTGGGCGATGACAGCACGGTGGCCGTGAGGAGGAAGGCGGCGACGAGGAGTCCGGCCGCGACGCCGAAGGCCAGGCGATAGCCATAAGTAGAAGCTGCAGCGGCGCTCTCGGCGCTGGGAAGCAGGTTCTGCGCATGTGAGCTGGCGAGGGTGGCCAGGGCCGCGACGCCGAGGGCTCCCCCGATCTGCTGGGTGGTGTTGAGCAGTCCAGAGGCCAGGCCCGAATCGCTGAGTGTGGCGCCGGACATGGCCAGGCCGATGACCGCCGGAAGTGCCAGGCCCGCGCCGGCTCCGAGCAGGACCACGGCCGGAAGGACGTCCATGGTGTAGGTGGCGTGCAGGGGGAGGCGGGCGAGCAGCAGGAGAGCGGCCACCGTGGATACCAGGCCGGCCAGCAGCACGGTGCGGCCGCCGAAGCGGGTCATGAGCCGTGCGGACAGGCCGAGTGAGATCGCCGCGATCACGATGGGACCGGGCAGGTAGGCCAGGCCGGTTTCGATGGCGCTGTATCCGTTGACCGATTGAAGGTACAGGGCCAGAAGGAACTGAAACCCGAACAAGGCGGCCACGAAGAGGATCTGGACGACGTTGGCCCCCCAGAGGTAACGCGACCGGAAGAGGCGCAGCGGTAGCAGCGGGCTGCTCACCTTGGCCTGTCGCAGGACGAACCCCGCGAGCAGGACGATCGACGCAGCGCCGAGGCCGAGGGTGTGGGCCGAGCCCCAGCCGTGTTCCTCGGCCTTGTTGATGGTGTAGACGAGCAGCATCAGTCCTGAAGTGACCAGGAACGCGCCGAGCAGGTCGGCTCCCGCGCCGAACCCGAGCCCGCGGTCGGGCTGGAACAGGCGCGCGGCCAGGGCCACGATGACGATCCCGATGAGGACGTTGATGTAGAAGATCGAATACCAGCCGACGGCCTGGGTGAGGACTCCTCCGGCGATGACGCCGATCGAGCCCCCGGCCGCGGCCACGAAGCTGAAGACGCCGATCGCCTTGGCCTGTTCGCGGGGTTCGGTGAACATGGTCACGATCATGCCCAAGGTGACGGCGCTGGCCATGGCGCCGCCGACGCCCTGAAGGAACCGTCCGGTGATCAGCAGTTCCTGGCTTCCTGACAGGCCGCAGAGTAGTGAGGCCGCGGTGAATGCCGTGATGCCGGTCAGGAACATGCGTTTGCGGCCGATGAGGTCGCCGAGCCGCCCGGACAGCAGGAGCAGTCCACCGAATGCGATCATGTAGGCGTTGACGAGCCAGGAGAGACTGGTCTGGGAAAAGTGCAGGGCTGAGCCGATGGTGGGCAGCGCCACGGTGACGATGCTCCCGTCGAGGACGATCATCAGTGTTCCCGCGCAGAGCACGTACAGCGCGGGCCAGCGCATGCGGTCGGCCCGGTTGGCTGTCTCGCTCAAGGGTCACCTTCGTTCCTGAGTAGATGGCTTGTTACCGAGGCCATCATTTGTGACCATGGAGGCCTAGCGGAAGAAGGCACATTCATGGTCCAGAGGAACACCGATGTATCAGCGCAGGTCCACGACTCGCATGACTCGGCGGCCTGCACGGTGCTGGAGGTGCTCGACCGGGTCAGCGGCAAGTGGACCATCGGGATCCTGCTCGCGACCGCGCACGGCCCGGTGCGGTTCACGGAGCTGGAGCGGACGGTCCAGGGCATCAGCCGGCGCATGCTGACGCTCACCCTGCGCAATCTGGAGCGTGATGGCCTGCTCGTCAGGACCGTCTATCCGACGGTGCCGCCCAAGGTCGAGTACACCGCTACCGAGGTCGCGCTGGAACTGTACGCATCCTTGGCCTCGCTCACCTCGTGGGCGGAACGGCACCGCGCCACGATCGCCGCCGCCCGCGACGCCTACGACCGCAGCATGGAGTAGGGGTTGTAGCCAAGGTAAGCCCAAACCCCACAATGGCGATCTTGGTTGAGTCGCAGGCCGACGGGCGAGCAGCGCCGGCCCGCCTGGGTTGACGCTGCAAGGTGCCCGGGATGGAGACGACCCCGAGACTGTGATCGCGAGTCGGGCCCGCGATCGGTTCTTAGATAACCTTCGTTATCTGGCAAGATAGCGATCACGGACCCCCTGCGAGCTGGGCGAGCGTCGTTCACTGCGAAAGCTTCGTTTCCCGGTTATCTGGCAACTCGGCGAACGGGAGGACCGCACCGTGGATCCGATCATCGTCGAGCAACTCGGCCGCGCCCACCCGCTCGCCCGGCACCTGGACGACTTTCTCACCGACCTGGCCAACGCCGGAGCCTCCTCGCATACCCGGCGCGCCTACCGCGGAGACCTGCTGCGGTTCGCCGCCCACCACGACGGCGAAATCGGCGCGCTGACCGCGACGCCGATCCGCGCCTACCTGGCCGAGCTCGCCGAGCTGTCGCCGGCCAGCCGCAAGCGCAAGCGCGCCGCCGTCGCCTCCTTCACCAAGTGGGCGGTCCGTCACGACCTGCTGCAGGCCAACCCGATGGATCGGATCGACACCGTCAAAGTGCCCAAGACGCTGCCCCGCCCGGCCAGCGCGGCCGACGTCGCCAAGGTCTTGGCCGCGATCTGCACCCGGCGCCCGCGCAAGGACCTGCCGCTGGACCGGCTGCGCGACCGGGTGCTGTTCGAGACCGCCTACGTCTGCGGCGCCCGCGCCTCCGAGGTGTGCGGCCTGTACGTCGAAGACCTGGACCTGCGCCTGGACGACGAGCACGTGCGCATCCACGGCAAGGGCGGCAGCGTACGCACCGTGCTGCTGGACGACCGCGGCTACGTCGCACTGCTCAAGCTCTACCTGGTCCGCACCGGCTACACCGCCGGGCCGCTGTTCCGGGCCAGCATTAACGGCGCGGGTGGGCCGCTGTCCTACGACGCCGCCCACCACCGCTGGCAGCGTTACTGCGCCGACGCCGACGTGGAGATCGACATTCACCAGCTGCGCCACGCCCACGCCACCGAACTCATCAACGTCGGCGTCACCATCGAAGCCGTCCGCCGCCGTCTCGGCCATGCCTCGACCGAGACCACCCAGCTGTACGCGCTGCTGGACGACAAGGTCGCCGACGCTGAGATCCGCGCCGCCCGCCGACGCCGCGACCAAATGGGCCGCTGATCAAACCTGTTCCGCTCGATGCTCATGCCCAGGCCAGCACTCCGATGCATTGACCAGGGCCAACGCGATCGCATGTACCTGGTGACAGCTTCGTTAACGACAGGCCGACACCTACGCCGCCAGTTCATCTACAGCCTTTGAGGAACGAAGCACTACGGTGGTTTGTTAAGGCGGGGCGTAGAGGTCGAGGGACCGCCCCGCGGTGACGGCTGTGACCAGGGCCTGTAGTTCAGCGGGCGGGGGCCTGCTCGACCAGTTGCGCCACCAGCGTTGCAGCAGTGCGCAGGGGGTCAGCCAACCGCGGACGTAGCGGACGGCGCGGGGCCAGCACAGTGGCACGGGTGGCACTGTGGCGGTGGGCCCCCCTCTCTCCGCCGTCGGTGTCGGCCGGGGCGGGCGGGAGGTGTGGTGGCGGGACCGGATCGGCGGGCCGGGCATGCCGGCAGAAGGTGAACGCGCAGGCCACCAGGGCCCAGTGGCGGCGGATCGCGGCATCGGAGCGGACCTGGAAATCGGCCCACCCGAGTTCGTCCTTGACCTGCTTGTAGCCCTGTTCGATCCACGTCCGCAGGCCGTAGAGGCGCACGATCTCGGCCAGGCCGGCGGCCGGATGCGGGCTCCAGGCCGCACGGACGCTCCCAGGGCGGGGCAGGTTGGTGGCCAGATACCAGGTCGCCTTGGCCGGCAGCGTCGCCGGGTCGGCGGTCGCGACGATCAGCCGGACCGCCTGGTGCGGGCCGTAGCCGCCCAAGACCGCGTCCGCGGCCCACCACACGGTGCTACGGCCATCGCGAAACCGCCGCACGACCTTGGTCCAGGCGCCCGGCGCTTGGGGACCTCCCCAGGCAAGCTCACGGGCGGCGTCGATCGGCGTGTGCGCCTCATCCACCGGAGCCCAGGAGCCCTGGTGCGGCTTGAGCGCGAGCACGAACGGCCAATCCAGCGGCCCACAGTTCAGCGGTGAAGGCCGCATTGTCGCCGTAGGCGCAGTCGGCCACCAGCGCCCGAAACGGCACGGCGGCGGCCTGAGCCCGACCTGCCAGAGCGGCCGCGAGCTGCGGCTTGGTGCGAAATGCCGGATCGCTGCGGCCGCGAGGCAGCCGAGCGGCGGGGGTGTAGGGCACCGCGTGCAGCGGGTAGTAGACCCGCTCGTCGGCCCAGAGTGTGGTCACCGCCACGATCCCGTTCTCGATCTTCCCGACCGAGCCCAGATACTGGTGGGCGGTGTGCGCGGTGGCGGTGCCGTCCTTGCGGTCCCCGGTGTCATCGACCACCAGCACCCCGCCCGCATGCGGCGCGGTCACCGGATCGGCCCGCAGCAGCTCAAGGCGCCGGGCGTTGACTTTCTCGTGATCCCACGGCGACTCCGACTCAGAAGAACTGCAGCCGCTGCACCGCCGCATTCTGGGCCCCGACCACCGGCTCCGCACCGGCCAGGGCCGTCAGCGTCTTGTTCCGGTCCCGCGGCAACAACAGCCCGGCCAGATATTCGCGGAACCCCCGGCGCTGCGCGAGCGAGCACCACAGATCATCGAACCGGGCCGCGTACTCCTCCAACGGACCCGGCGCCGGTGGACACGGACGCCGCGCGGTCACCACCACGACCACCCCCGAACAGCACCAACTACCCCTATCCACCGGCTTACCGCGACATCGACCCCATGTCAACAAACCACCGTAGTGCTCCGTTCCTGAATGAGGGCTGATATCCCTGTTGACCTGGGGCGATGATGGTCCCAGGGGGGATTGTCATGCCGAAACTGCTACATGCGCGTCCACCGATGGACGCCGAAGAGGAACGACAGATCCGCAAGCTGGCCGGGGCCCGTCACGCCCCGGGCGACTGGATCATGCGGGCGCAGATCATCGCGTTCAGCTGGCAGGGACTACGCACCAGCGCCATCGCCGCCAAGCTGGGCTGTCACATGCAGACCGTGCGCGAGCGGATCGAGCGCTTCAACACCGAAGGCCTGGCCGGGCTCGGCGACCGGCCCGGAGCGGGCCGCAAACCCCGGATCACCGAGGTCGAACGCGGGCGCATCATCGCCCTGGCGCGCTCGACCCCGCCCGGACGGCTGGCCCGCGACGAGGCCGGCGACCTGGCCGCGGCCGACGAGAGCGGCCCACCGCAGTGGACGCTGGACAGCCTGACCGCCGCCGCCCGCGCGGCAGGTATCACCGTCGCGCGCAGCCAGGTCCGCCGGATCCTGCTCAAAGAGAAGGTTCGCCGGCGCCACACCCGCTCCTGGACCGAATCGACCGATCCGGACTTCGCCCCAAAAGGCACCCTCCGGGATGAAACTGGGGGTGGAGCTGTCCGTCGACGTCGGCCGGTTCATTGAGATCGTTCCAACTTGAAGTTGCTGGTCAGGGGCCTGGTGTGATCCGTTGAGGGCATGCTCTGGCTGGTGGTGGGTACTGATCATGGTGGGTGATCATCGGTCAGCGGGTGTGTTCGGTGATGGCCAGGACCATCAGCGCGCGGAGCAGCTTGGTGACGTGGATGGCGTCCAGGCGGAGCTTGGTGAGGATGCGCCAGGCCTTCAACGTGGCGAAGCCGTGCTCGACGGGGGCGCGTTCGGCGCTGATGAGCCGGTTGACCTGCTTTTGCGCGGGGGTGAGGGGCCTGCCGCGGGTGGCTTTGCGGCCGGTGATGATGACCGGATTGTCGTCATCGTCGTCCAGGCCGACGAAGCCGAGGTCGGCGATAGCGCCCAGCCCGGCCTCGCGCAGGCGGGCGGTGAGGCGGTTGTGCCGGGCGGTGGTGATCTCCGATGCGCGACCAGGCCGGACGGCGGAGACCCACAGCAGGTTGCCGCGGGTGTCGGTGAGCGCCACCACGAGCAGCCCGTGGGCCTTGTGCTTGCCCGAGTAGTTCCTGCGGTTGTCGGCTCCGGTGCGGCGGCGGGTGCGGATCAGGGTGCCATCCAGCAGGACGACCTCACCACCGGCTTTGGCGATCTTCTTCAGGGCGCGGTCCAGGCGGGGTGCGCGGGCGGCGAGCAGTTCGACGGTCTCCAGCATCCAGCGTCGCACGGTGGAGGCCGAGACGTTGTTGGCGCCGGCCATGTCGGCCAGGCGCTGGTCATGGCGTAAGACGGCCAGCACGATGGTGGCGATCTTCCCGGCGGGCAGTTTCCGCCAGCGCGAGCCGATGGTCTTGAGATGAGCGCGCAGCAGGTCGGCCAGGAAGGTGAGGGTTTGGGTGGACAGCGGCAGCATGCAGGAGTAGACAGGCGAGGGCGTGTCTTCGGCGGACGTCGAAGCCTTCGACGTTGTCGATGTCGTGGTTTTGGTTGTGGTCACACGCCGCCAGGCCCCCGCCGGGGACACGCTCGGGATGTTTCACCCGGGCAGGGCCTGGCCAGGGGCTGCGGGAAGCGGCAGTGGGCGCAGTGGGCCGCCCGAGGTCAGGGGGCGAACGCGCCGCTGGGGGTCTTGCGCAGCCAGCCCCGCTCGGCCAGCCGGTTCAGCTTGGCCCGCACGCCTTCGACCTGCCCCGATTCGGTGGAAAGGCTGAGCTGGGCGCAGATCGCCTTGCAGATGAGGGGGCCGTCGGCGGCGCGTACCGCGGCCAGTAGCGCCTGGTAGTCGGCGGGCAGCTCATCAGTGCCGGCAGCGTGGTGACGGTGCGGGATCAGCAAACCGCCGGGCACGGGCACGGACGCGGGTACGGGTACGGGTATGGGGCGCAGCTCTATCCCCTGGGAGGCCTGCTCTGCTGCCTGGGCTGGGGTGAGCATCACCTGGTAGAACGGCGTCGGCTCACCGCCGGGCTCGCCGGGTGCGTTGAGCTGCTCGGCGGGATCGTCGGCGAGGAGTTCCTTGACCACCTGCTCGGCCACACGCAGCCGGTCCATCTCGTCTTCGGTCTCGGCCAGTTGCTCGCGCAACCGATCGGCGTGCGTGCCCAGCGCGACCAGGCGCATGGTGATGCGCTCCAGCAGCGGTGACGACATGGCTTCCCCCGGCCGACAAGACAACGATTACCTGGCGAGATCACCAGGACACGGACGATAACGACCCCAGGCCGGGCAGCGCAGACGAAAGCCGGAAGATCCACATTTGCCCCCGGCGGACGATCGAGACCCATGATCCCAGCCGTCTACCAGGAGAGAGCACACTCAACACCGCCAGGCCACCCCCTCCGACCTGCGAGGACAGGATGGAACTAGTAGGGCTTGGTTACCTCGGGTAGGGGACGGTATGTCACCTGTTTGGGGGTGAGGGAAGATGACCCCTCAAGAACTCGAGGCCGTGCGGGCGCGGCTGGAGACGTTTGCCGCTGAGATGTTCTCCGGTTTCGCCCGTGCTGATCAGCGGCGGTGGGGCGAGCGGTATGTGCGCGGCCTGCTGACCGACGGAGCGCGGAAATCGATGGAGCCGATGGCGGCCCGGCTGGGCGTGGACCGCCAAGGGCTGCAGCAGTTCTGCACCGATGCCCCCTGGTCGCATCAGCTGGTTTTGGCCGAGCTGGCCTGGCGGATGGACGCGGCGATCAACCCGGCCGCCTGGGTGGTCGATGATGTGTCCTTTGTCAAGGACGGCCAGGAGTCGCCGGGCGTGGCCGCGCAGTATTGCGGGGCGCTGGGCAAAACCGCGAACTGCCAGGTCGCGCCGAGCGTGCATCTGGTCACCGACGCCGCCTCCTGCCCGGTGAACTGGCGGCTGTTCGTGCCCGAGCAGTGGGATCCGGCCTCACCGCGCACGGAGGATCCGGCCGCGGTGGCGGCACGCCGGCAGCGCTGCCGGATCCCCGCCGACGTCGGTCATGTGCCCAAGTGGCAGCTGGCTCTGGACATGATCGACGAGCTGGAGAGTTGGGGGCTGGATCCGCCGTTGGTGGTCGCCGATGAGGGCTACGGTCAAGACGGGGCCTTTCGCCTGGGCCTGACCGAGCGCGATATTCCCTACGTGGTGGGGGTGCGTTCCGATACCGCGCTGCTGGAGGCCGAGGCCTGCCGCAGCGTCGCGCCGTATGCGGGGACCGGGCGGCGGCCGGTGCCCCGCTACCGGCAGCGGCGCATCAGCGCCCGGCAGTTGGTGCTGGAGGGCGGGCGGCGCGCGCTGCACACAGTGCGGTGGCGGATGGGGTCCAAGGGGCCGTTGCGCTCGCGCTTTGCCGCGCTGCGGGTACGGCCGGCGGGCGTGCGGATCCGCCGCGCTTACGCGGGCGGGGAGTTGCCGGTGTGCTGGCTGCTAGCCGAATGGCCGCCCGGTGAGCCGGAGCCGGTCAAGTACTGGTTGTCCACGCTGGAGGCCGATGTTCCATTGCGGCGTCTGGTGGGTCTGGCGAAGATCCGCTGGCGCATCGAGCACGACTACCGTGAGCTGAAGACCGGCCTGGGCCTGGACCACTTCGAGGGTCGCACGTGGAGCGGTTGGCATCATCACGTCACCCTGGTCTCGGTCGCTCACGCGTTCTGCACCCTTGAAAGGCTCAACCCAAAAGCGCCGGCTGCGGCTTGAGCACCTACCGGGTCATCGCCGAGTTGCAGCTGCTTCTGGCCTGCTGGGCCGGTATCTGCCCCACCTGCCGCCGCGCGTTACCCAGACATGCCCAGCCCGTCCCCACCTAACCAAGCCCTACTAGCTCATTGGCGGGGAACTCCTCGGGACCATGTGAACCACCCCGGGGAGGCCACGACGAAGGTCTGCGGCGTAGTCGTGGCGATGCCGCAGGGGTAGAGCTGGACGCCTCACCTGTCGATCGACTTCGTGACGAACGTGGGAACCGTCCGGTGCCGCCCTCGCCCCGCGCGGCCAGCGTGGCGGAAGGGCAGGCGCGACGTCTGCTGATGGCATCGGGCGGGGCGGAGGCTCCGTAGTAGTCCGAGGCCGGGAAAGCCGGCCACATGGCGAAGGGAGCCAGCAAGTCAGTGGTGGAAGTACTGGAAGACCAGGAGGTTCGCTGGTGAATACGAGTGATCCGTCGTGGGGCCTGTTGAGGGCCGAGCGACGGGTACTGGAGATCCAGACCAAGCTGCACCGTTGGGCGACCGATGATCCTCATCGTCGGTTCGACGATCTGTTCAACCTCGTCACCGATCCCGGCTTTCTGCTGATGGCTTGGGAGCGGGTTGCGGGGAACAAGGGCGCACGCTCGGCCGGAGTCGACGGGATAACCGCCGCCTTCGTCCAGGAACGGATCGGGACTGAACAGTTCCTGGAGGAGTTGCGTGAGCAGCTCAGGAACCAGACGTTCCGGCCCGTTCCGGTCAGAGAGCGGATGATTCCCAAGCCGGGGACGCGCAAGCGCCGCCGTCTGGGGATCCCGACGATCGCCGACCGGGTGGTCCAAGCGTCCTTGAAGCTGGTGCTGGAGCCGATCTTCGAGGCGGATTTCCTTCCGTGCTCGTATGGGTTCCGGCCGAACCGGCGAGCGCACGACGCGATGGCCGAGACGCGCTTCCTGGCATCCAAGACCTACGAATGGGTACTGGAGGGCGACATCAAGGCCTGCTTCGACGAGATCTCGCACCCGGCCCTCATGGACCGGGTGCGCGGACGGATCGGGGACAAGCGCGTGCTCGCGCTGGTAAAGGCGTTTCTGAAGGCGGGCATCCTCACCGAGGTCGGCACGTCCAAGGAGACCGTCACCGGCACCCCGCAAGGAGGGATCTTGTCTCCGCTGCTGGCCAACGTGGCTCTCTCGGTTTTGGACGAGCACTTCGTCCAGGCACCGGGCGGAGCGCGTTCGACCACGAAACAGCGCTGGACCCGCCGCCAGAAGGGGCTGCCCAACTACCGGTTGATCCGGTACGCGGACGACTGTGCGCCACGAACGCTGATGGAGGTTGTGATGTAGAAGATCGCGAGCTTCGGATGCGGTGCTGTGCTGGTGATGGAGGTAGGTCCTCCGGGATCGCTCACGCAGGGGGAGGTCCCAAACCACCGCGAGTTGCTGCGGCTCAATGGCCGTGGTGGTGAGCGTCGCGGAAAAGGCGCACGAGATGCGTCAGGTGTGAGCCGAGAAGGCGAACGAGAGTGAACCACTGATGAAACGTCGAAAGCGTAGCGGCGTCATCGAAACCGGGGTCCAGTTGTTGCCCCGGGATGAGCCTGGCGGGTGCCTGCTTGCTGGCCAGGTGGTGACCGGCGTCAAGGTGGCGCGAGTTCGGCTTGGGCGCCAGTACGGAACGTGGGAACCTGCCGTCTCAGCGGTGTCGGGCGCGTGTTGGAGCGTCCGGCCGAAGGGAGTACCCCAAGCAGCGGACACTGCAAGGGGCCGAGTACCGGGGCGAGGCGGAGGGACGGACCGGCTCGTAGTAGTGCAGAAGCGCCGTAATGGGCGTGGAGCGAAGGGGCCGGGTCGCCCGGAGTCGCTTGGTGGTCAACCGGCTGGTCATCCGATCGGGCCGGGAGGAGCCAGGTGAGCGAACTCAGGCAGCAGGACAAGCCGTTTCAGATCGACAAGTGGAAGGTCTGGGAAGCGTTTCAGAGAGTCAAGGCCAACAAGGGGGCGGCGGGGGTCGATGAGGAGTCGATCGCGCAGTTCGAGGCCGATCGGGACCGGAATCTGTATCGGATCTGGAACCGGTTGTCCTCAGGCTCGTACTTCCCGCCGCCGGTGAAAGCGGTGGAGATCCCCAAGCCGCAAGGGCGAGGGGTGCGGGTGCTGGGCGTGCCGACCGTGGCCGACCGGGTGGCCCAGACGGTGGTGCGGATGTATCTGGAGCCGAAGGTCGAACCGATCTTCCATCCGGATTCCTACGGCTATCGGCCGGGCAAGTCGGCGCTGGATGCGGTTGGGGCGTGCCGGGTGCGGTGCTGGCGGAAGGATTGGGTGATCGACATGGACATCCGGGCCTTCTTCGACACCGTGCCGCATGACCTGGTGCTCAAGGCCGTCGCCAAGCACCTTTCACCGGATCAGCGGTGGATCCTGTTGTATGTCCAGCGGTGGTTGACCGCTCCGATGCAACGGCAGGATGGCACCCTGGTCGCCCGAGATCGCGGGACCCCGCAGGGGTCGGCGATTTCACCTTTGCTGGCTAACCTGTTCATGCATTACGCGTTCGACGCCTGGCTGGCCCGGGAATTTCCGGCGCTTGGGTTCGAGCGTTACTGCGATGACGCGGTGGTGCACTGCGGCAGCCGCCGGCAGGCCGAATACGTGCGAGACGCGATTGCAATGCGTCTGGCGCAGGTCGGCCTGGAGTTGCATCCGGACAAGACATGCATCATCTACTGCAAGGACGCCGACCGGACGGGCTCGCACGAGCACACCCGGTTCACGTTCTTGGGCTATGAGTTCCGGCCCCGGCTGGCCAAGAACAAGCACGGCAAGCACTTCGTGTCGTTCTTGCCCGCGGTCAGCACGCAGGCGATGAAGGCGATGGGAGCGGTGATCCGCTCCTGGCATCTGTCCCGGCGCAGTGACAAGTCTCTGGACGACCTTGCCCGCATGTTCAACAGCATCGTGCAGGGGTGGATCAACTATTACGGGCGCTTCTACCGGTCCCGGTTGCTCTCCTTCCTCCGGCATCTCAACAAGCTCCTGGTGGGCTGGGCGTGCCGGAAATACAAACGGCTCAAACGCCGGGAACGGCGCGCGATGGCCTGGCTGGCCGAGATCGCCCGGCGATCTCCCCGCCTGTTCGCGCACTGGCGTCTCGGCGCTCGTCCTGACGGCTGGGCGATGGGAGCCGGATAAGCCGAGAGGTTTAAGTCCGGTTCTGCGAGAGGCCGGGGGTGCGATTCCCCCGGCCTACTCTCCTCGTCATTCTGGTCTCGGGCACTCGGGAACACACCGAGGCACTGCTCCCCGAAGTAGCGGAAGTCCTCGCCACCGTTGGGCTGCGGCTCTCGGAGGAGAAGACCCTGATCACTCACATCGACGAGGGCCTCGACTTCCTCGGCTGGCGCATCCAGCGCCACCACAAGCGAGGCACCGACCAGCAGTTCGTCTATAACTACCCGGCCAAGAAGGCACTTCGGTCCATCAAGGCCAAGACCAAGGCGATCTGCCGGATGAACGTCAGCCTGCCGCTGGCAGTCCTGCTGCATAAGCTCAACAACGTGCTGCGGGGCTGGACCGCCTACTTCCGGCCAGGGGTCTCCGCCCGCGCCTTCCAATACCTCCGCATGATCGTCTGGCGACAGGTGTTCGGATGGCTGCGACGCAAACACCTCAACGCGGGCTGGAAGGAACTGCGCCGCCGCTTCTGCGACGGCGGATGGTGGCCACGCGATGGAGAAGTCGTCCTGTTCAACCCCGGCTCGGTGGCCACCACGCGCTACCTCCCCCGAGGGACAAAGATCCCATCGCCCTGGCCCAGCACACGCTGAGGACACCAACAGTCCAAAGGGACTTGTGGAGAGCCGGATGCGGGGCCAACTCGCACGTCCGGTTCGGGAGGGCGGCATGGAGAAACGGACCGGGTGAAACCCCGGCACCGCGCTCCATGCCGACCCCACCACGATGTCGAGCTGATGGATGCCTCGGGGCGCAGGTTGGCCAAGGCCCGCCTGCCCGAGGGAGTGGCGGGGATGACCAAGCTGCACGCGATGATCGCCGAGCAGTTCGATGAAGCGGCCGAAGAGGCGGAGGTGGTGATCGGGATCGAGACCGACCGTGGCCTGTGGGTGCAGGCGCTGGTCGCCGCCGGATACACGGTGCTGGCGGTCAACCCGCTGCAGGCGGCACGGTACCGGGAACGGCTGAGCGTCTCGGGCGCCAAGAGCGACGCGGCCGATGCGCACATGCTGGCCGACATGGTCCGCACCGACTCCCACCAGCTGCGCCCGGTCGCCGGCGACAGCGCCGAAGCCGAGGCGATCAAGGTGGTGACACGGGCGCATAAGACATTGATCTGGGAACGGACCCGCCATGCTCAGCGGTTGCGGCACGCGCTGCGCGACTACTTCCCCGCGGCCCTTCAGGCGTTCGAGGACCTGGCCGCGGCCGACACGTTGGAGTTGCTGGCCAAGGCCCCTGATCCCGCGTCGGCGGCCAAGCTGACCATCAGCCAGATCAGCGCCGCGCTCAAACGCGCTCGCCGCCGGGGTGTTGCCGACAAGGCCGCTGCGATCCAGGCCGCGCTGCGCACCGCGCACCTGGGCCAGCCCGCGGCCGTGACCGCTGCCTACGCCGCCACGGTGGGTTCGGCGGTTGCGGTCCTCACCGTGCTGGGCGAGCAGATCAAGGCTCTGCAAGGGCAGGTGGAGGACCATTTTGGCCGGCACCCGGCCGCTGAGATCGTCTTATCGCAGCCTGGGCTGGGGCCGGTCCTCGGCGCCCGGGTGCTCGCAGAGTTCGGCGACGCCGAAGGCCGCTACGTCAGTGCCAAAGCACGCAAGAACTACGCCGGCACCAGCCCGATCACCCGGGCTTCCGGCAAGAAGAAGGTCGTGCTCGCCCGATACGTGCACAACGACCGGCTCGTCGACGCCCTCGATTCTCAAGCCTTCACCGCCCTGCAGGCCTCGCCGGGTGCCCGCGCCTACTACGACCGGCTCCGCGCCCGCGATGTCTGCCATCACGCTGCCCTGCGCCAGGTGGCCAACCGCCTCGTCGGCATTCTGCACGGATGCCTGAAGACCAGCACTCTCTACGACGAGGCAACCGCCTGGTCACACCACACCAAACCCCTTGCCGCTTGACACCTAAGCTCCTGGGATGTCTTTACGTCTGGTGGCGGCGACCCGAGCGGAGGGCCTCATCGTGCAGGCCACAACGTTATTGATCTTGTACTGCGGCTTTTCGGCGCACCTTGGCTGGACCCCACTGTCTGTTCAATCTGGTGACGGCAGCGATCGACCGGTACGGCTACATCGTGGTGTGGCGGGACATGTCGAAGCTGTCGCGGTGCTCCAAGGCCTGGAACTCCTATAGCTACGACGAGCCGCAGAGTAGCGGTGGGCAATCTTGCAGATTCGTTGCGTAGTGGTTGCAAGAGGGTCAAACCCAAAGCAGGGCCCTCTGGGATTCATGACCGTGATCCCTGTCTGTTCGGAGATCACGGGCTGGAGGGCCGAGGTGCGTGCGGAGTGGGACCCAAATGAGCTCATCGGTTCGTGGACCCTGGTCGAGGGAAACTGGGAGCTGATCAAGAACAAATCCGGGGCGACACGCCTGGGGTTCGCGTTGATGCTTAAGTTCTACGAGATCGAGGGACGGTTTCCCGCAGGTCCGGAGGAGATTCCACAGGTTGCGGTCGCCTACGTCGCGTCGTTGGTAAAGGTCGAGCCGGGAATGTTCGCCAAGTACCGCTGGTCAGGCCGAACGATCGAGTACCACCGCAAGCAGATCCGGGAGGCGTTCGGGACGCGGCCGCCGACCGAGGAGGACGAGGAGCGGTGGGCGCGGTGGATGGCCGACGAGTTGTGCTCGACGGAGACGAACCGGGACCGGCTGGCTGAGGCGGTGCGGCGGCGGTGTCGGGGGGTGACGAGCATGCGAACGAAAAGTCTCGTTTAGCGGGGCTCGGAGTAGGGGTTAGCGTGAACGGCCGCTCTAACGTGCTTACCTGCGGAATCGTGCTGCTCGGGACGTCGTCTGGGCCGCTTGCGGGTAACGGTTCGCGTGACCGTGCACGGGATCAACGCCAGGAATGTCCGCAACGCCGCCGAATGGCGCGGAGCGTAAAGGCGGTAGCCGTGCGGCGAGCGCTCGGCCAGCGGCAGGATCCCCGCCTCCTCGTAGTTGCGCGCCGTTTGGTGTGCAGGCCGTACTCGCGCACCAGATCGATGAGCCGCAATCACGCTTTGAAGGTATGCCGTCATTAACAGGTGGAAAAGCCATCAAAGTTTACACTTTGGGTTCAAAGATACAGTCGAAGGCATGACAGTTTTGATCCGGGACGCCGCCCATCCCTTCACCGGCGGCGCCCTCACTGCGCTCCTGTCTCCCGCCACCCGGCTGCTCGGCCTCGGCGAGCCCACCCACGGCGTCGAAGTCTTTCCCGAGCTGCGCAACGAACTCTTCCGCCACCTCGTCGAACACGAGGGCTACCGCTCGATCACTATGGAGAGCGACTGCCTGTCGGCCCTGGCCGCCGACGCGTACGTCACCGACGGCATCGGGACCCTCGACGACGCGATGAGCCTAGGCTTCAGCCACAGCCTCGGCGCCTCACCCGCCAACCGCGAGCTCGTGCGCTGGATGCGCGCCTACAACGAACAGCGTCCGCCGCACGAGCGGCTCCGCTTTTACGGCTTCGATGGCCCTCTGGAGATGACCGGCCCCGCCAGCCCTCGCCCAGCTTTGACCGCACTGCACGACTACCTCGCCGCCCACCTCGACCTGGCCTGGAGTCGCGAGACCCTCGACGATCTGCTCGGTTCCGACGAGCGCTGGACCAACCCGGCCGCCACCACGGATCCCACCCAGTCCGTCGGCCGCACCCCCGAGGCCAAGGAACTGCGCCTGGTCGCCGACGACCTGCGCGTGCTGCTCGCCGCGCACGCCCCCCACCTGACGGCCGCCACCTCCCCCGACGACCGGTGGCGCGCCGGCCTGTACGCCCGCACCGCGGCCGGGCTCCTGCGCTACCACGCCGGCATGGCCGGCACCGCGGCCACCCGCGTCGGCACGCTGATGTGCCTGCGCGATGCGATGATGGCCGACAACCTCGACGTCCTCGTCGGCCGCGAGGCCCTTCGCGGCCCCACCCTCGCCTATGCCCACAACCGCCACCTGCAGAAAGACAGGAGCCGCTGGCTGCTGCCGGAGGGCTGGGGCCCCCTGGCGGGCCGGACGCTGGAGTGGTGGAGTGCCGGGGCGATCGTCGGCACACGCCTCGGCGACCAGTACGCCTTCGCCGCCACCACCTTCGGCACCCGCGGCTCCGACATCCCCCAGCCCGACACCCTCGAAGGGCTACTGTCGGCCCTCCCTGACGCCCGCGCCGTCATCGATCCCGTCCGCCTCACCGCGGTCCTCGACTGGAAGCCGACGCCCCGCGTCCCGGTCGACCACACTTACCTCCCCCTTGACCCGGCCACCACCGACCAGACCGACGCCATCGTCTTCGTCAAGGAAATCTGAGCCACCCTATGGCCAGGGTGTCCACTCGCGACTGTTCCGTAAGAGGATCCCTCAACGGAACACCGGCCGACGGGAACGGAGCCCCAGGTCAGGGTCTTCCGTATGGGTGTTCCGCGAACCGTCCCGGTGAAGGGGGGCTATACGGAACACTACGCAGAGCTACTTTGGGTCTCATCGCAGCTTCCCGAGTGGAGGGCCGTCTTCGCCGCGCTGGCCGAGTTCATCCGCGAACTCATCGTCGCCGGCACCCGCGAGGGCCTAGCCGCAGCCAAGGCACGCGGCCGGGTCGGTGGCCGCCCCACCGTGGTCACACCCGACCTGCTACGCGCCGCCCGGGACATGCTGCCCAACCCCGAACACTCGGTGACCTCGATCGCCAAACTCCTCGGGGTGAGCCCGGGCACGCTCTACAACCACATCCCCAACCTGCGCGAACTGCGCGCTGGCCGCCGCCCGTCCGCACTGGAAACAGGCAGCCGATAATCCGCACTCCCTATCAGCGCGGGCTCTGGCCAGCCCATTGTCCCTTTCCGGCGTACTTGGTCTGCCCCCCTAGTTGGCGGCTGAGGACACGTTCGGGAGGAGGAAGCCAACTTGTACGTGGCCGCGGAGAACGCCGGAGCACAGCCGCTGATCGCCAACCGCACCGCGATCGGCCCATGGGAGCAGTTCGACATCGTCGCCGGCTGAACACCGGCATCCGCGTCGGGCGAGCCGCCAGGCCCGCCCGACGCTCCGCACCTCGTCATCGCGCGCATGCGAGCATGCTCGCCATTTCGCGCATGCGAGCATGAGGAGGCGGGCGATCCACCGCCGTCACCGCACGGCGACGGCGGTGAGCCGCGCGGCCGTCACAGCCGGGCGTCCAGGCCGTCACAGCCGGGTGAGCTCCAGATAGGAGACGGCCGGCATGGGGAGGGTGAAGCTCAGCCGCAGGGCCCCCTCCTCCACACGGACCGTGCGGGCGGGTTCCAGCTCCTGCAGGCTGTTCGCCGCGTGGAGCCGGTCCCACTGCCCGCCCTCGGGCCAGTCGGCGCCGCCGCCGACCTCAGCCCAGACCGCCCGGATGTTGGAGTGCCGCTCGTCGATCCGGTGATGGCTGAGCGTGTACTCACCCGGGACCAGCCCCTCGACGGTGAGGGCGACCTCACGGGACAGGCCCTCCTCGCCTCCGGCCTGGTCCTGGTTCAGGGTTCCGTTCCACACCAGCACCCCGACGCCACCGGCGGCCGAGCGCGCCGCCCACATCTCGACCCCCGCCGTGTCACCCGTCGCCGAACAGGCCAGCTCGTCGGCGCCCAGCCGGTCGGCCAGGGCGAGCGCGAAGTAGCGGGGCTTGCGCAGGTTGCCGACGGTGAACAGGCCGAACCCGCCGTGGAAGAGGGCCGGCGGGCGGCCCAGCTCCTCGAAGTGGTCGGAGGCCACCCAGTGGGCCAGCGCGTCCACCCGGCCGGCCGCCGACTTCATCCCGTGCAGCAGGAAGGTCGCCCCGAAGGGTCCGTCGCCGATGCCGTGGAAGTGGGTGGGGGTGGGGCCCCACTCCGTCCACCAGATCGGCGTGCCCTCGCGGCCGTGCCGTTCCAGGGTGGGACGCCAGTCGAGCGGGGCGTTGCCGTAGGTGTGCGTGGAGACGAAGTCGAGCGCGGCGCCCGAGGCGTCCACGTGGTCGATCAGCTCCTGCACCCAGCCGTTGGCCGCCGACGACGGGCCGCCGACGCGGATGTCGGGATGGACGTCCTTGACCGCCGCGGCCGACACGTCGTACAGCCGGAAGAACTCCTCCGGCGTGCCGCTCCAGAAGACCTCCAGGTTGGCCTCGTTCCACACCTCGAAAGCCCAGTTGTCGATCACCTCACGCAGGCCGTAGCGGTCGACGAGGTGCTGGGTGAGGGCGCGGACCAGGTCGCCCCACCGGCCGTAGTCCTTCGGCGGGGAGATGATCGCCCCGTAGCCGAAGACGGTCTTCGAGGGGTCGGAGGCCAGGTCGCGCGGCATGAACGACAGCTCCACGATCGGCCGCATGCCGAACGAGGTGACCGTGTCGTAGACCTCGTCCACCTTGCCGAAGTCGTGCACCGGCACGCCGTCGACCTCCCGGTAGACACCGAGGTCGTCGCAGAGGATCGCGTGGGCGCGCACGGTCTCGACGCCCAGCTCCTCCCGCATCGTCCGCAGGGCCCCGGTCAGCTCGGAACCGATGGGACGGCCGCCCACGGTGTCGGCGGACAGCATGTACGACAGGTGCTCGGAGCCGATCATGTACTTCCACGGCCGGGGCAGGGGCCGCGTGGTCGTGGAGGCGTCGACCCGCAGGGTCACCGTCCCCGGCGCGGCGAGCGGCGCGGCGAACACCGGCTCGGTGAAGGGCCCGGCCGCGTCCATGGTGGTGACGGCCGCGACCTTGTACCAGGCGGGTCCCTGGCCGGTGTCGACGAACCTCGGCTCCGGTACGGCCGGCACGTCGACGTCGCGCTGTTTGGTCGAGCCGTACGGCCCCGCCTCCCGCGGCGCGCGCTGGACGATGTAGCCGATGGCCCCGGCCACCGGTTCCCAGGTCAGCGTGGCGTGCCCGCCACCGGCGGTGGCACGCAGGCCGGCGGGGGCGGCGACCTCGACCTGCCCGGCCGCGGCCACCTCCCCCGACGCCTTGTGGATGCGGGCCTGCCAGTCCTGGCGTGCGGCACCGGCCGTGCTCATGGATATGTCTCCCCGATGGTCGGTCATGCGTGGATGTGGTCGGTCGTTCACTTGGGGGGCACGACGGCCCACTCCTCCTCGCCCAGCACGGGGGCGAGCTTGGCCGTGACGTCGCGGGTCGCGAAGTGGCGGCGCAGGCTGTCGTCGGCGAGCGCGTTGCCCAGCGCCATCATGATCATGCCCTGGTCGAGGGCGAGGTACTGTCTGGCGACCTTGCCGCTACGCACGGCCACCGCGTCGTAGAACCCTCCGGGTCCGTAGGAGTCGAAGTCCGCCTTGATCTTTGCCAGGTTGGTCAGGGCCTCGCCGGGCGCGTAGCGCAGTGCGAGGAAGGACGCGTGCGGGGTGACCACTCCGTCCCCGTAGGACGCCGGCTCCGGCTGGGCCTCCCGGCAACCCTCGAACCCGTAGTCGACCGAGGTGCGCTCCTGGTCGGAGGTGTAGCCCGGGGTGTCCATGCCGATCGCGTCCACACCGTACTCGCGGTAGCCGCCGGCCGGGTTGCCGGACGGGGAGAAGCCCCAGTAGCCGTACTTGGCGTCGTTCATGCCGTGCTCGATCTGGGCGGCCACGTAGACCGGCTGGTTGCGCCCCCAGCTGCGGGCGCCCCAGACGTCCTCGGGCACGAGCTGGGGCACCATCAGCTCCTCGAACATGCTGCCGCCCCAGGTGGGCACCAGGCGCATGCCGCGGTAGCCGTACGTGCCCTCGAAGACCCTGACGCCCCGGTGCGTCTGCCAGGTCCCGACCGGCTTCTGCTCCGCCCAGGACCAGTCGCAGGTGTCGGGGAAGGTCCGCCACATGCCGTAGTAGTGCTCGGGCGGGAGCTGGCCGAGGGCGATGCCGACGTAGGTGGCGATCCGGACCTCGGTGAGCGCGCCGTAGTGGTGGCAGGTGGAGTAGACCGTGGTCCCGGAGCCGTTGTAGTCGCTCTCGACCGAGCAGCCGGCGGGCTTGGCCGGCCAGAACCCGCCGCGCAGCAGGCCCGTGCCCGCGTCGGGCTGCGCCGCCGGGTCGTAGTAGGAGCGGAAGTCCATGCCGCCGAGCAGCGTGCCGGCCTGCCTGGATGCCTCGGGTACGGCGCTGCGGACCATCATCAGGGCGGCGGCGAGCCAGCCGTTGTCCACGCTGGACAGGAACGGCTGGACGGCGGAGCCGTCCTCCGGCCAGGTGCGCACGAGCTGGAGGGTGTGCGGGTCGTACCAGTTGTAGAACTGGCCGGTCGGGGCGTGACGCTCCAGTTCGGCCGTCGAACCGAGCGCCTTGACGACGCGCCGGCGGGCCTCGCCCGGGGAGATGAGGTGGCTGTCGCGGGCGGCCACCGTGCTCCACAGGTAGCTGGCGATGTTGGTCGGTGAGGTCACCTTGGCGCGGGTGCCCGGGTCGAGCGAGCCGTCGATCTTGTCGGCGGGCAGGCCGGTCGCCGGGTCGACCATCGCGGTCATGGACCCCCAGGTGTCCCTGGCGTAGCGGCGCAGCACCTGCTGCCGGGAGGACGCGACCGCGGGTGAGGGGGTGACTCCGGGAGAGGAGACGGCGGGTGGCGGGGTGGCGGATACCGGAGAGGGGGTGCCGGGTGACGGACTGGCCGACGCGGGAGAGGGGAGGGCGGCGATCAGGGCGAGGGAGGCGGCCAGGGCGGTCGCACGGCGACGATGTCTGGGGGGCATGGGGCTTCCTTACTTGAGTCCGGTGGAGGCGATCCCCTGGGTGAAGAAGCGCTGGAGGAAGACGAAGACGACGAGGACGGGCAGCACGACGGCCACCGCCCCGGCGATGAGCAGGCCGTACTGGGTTCCCTGGTAGCCGTTGAAGATCGCCAGGGCGACGGGCAGCGTGTACCTGTCCTCGCTCTGGGCCACCACGGCGGGCCAGAGGAAGTTGTTCCACGAGCCCAGGAAGGTGATCAGGCCGAGCGTGGCCAGGGCGGGCTTGCAGAGCGGCAGGACGATCCGGAAGAAGATCCGGAACTCGCGGGCGCCGTCCACCCGCGCGGCGTGGATCAGCTCGTCGGGGATGTCCGCGATGAACTGGCGCATCAGGAAGATCCCCAGCGGGGTGACCAGGCCGGGCAGGATGATCCCGAGGAAGGTGTTGACCAGGCCGAGCTTGGCGATGAGCACGAACTGGGGGATCATCACCACGATGGCGGGCACCGCCATCTGCGTGAGGACCAGCACGAAGATCACATTCTTGCCGCGGAAGGGCAGTTTGGCGAAGGCGTAGCCGACCATCGAGCAGAACAGCAGGTTCCCCGCGACGACGGCGGTGGCGACCACCGCGCTGTTGAGGAACACCTGCCCGATGTCCATCTTCTCCAGCAGCTCGCCGTAGTTACCGAGCGTCCACTGACCGGGCAGGAAGGTCGGCGGATCGCGCCTGATCTCGGTCTCGGGCTTGAACGAGGTGAGCAGCGTCCAGACGAACGGGAGCACGACGAGGACGAGTCCCACGCTGAGCAGCACGTACGTAGAGGTGCGACGTCTCATCTGGCCCTCCCGATCCGGAACTGCAGGACCGCCAGGGCGACGATCACGGTGAACAGGACGGTGGCCGCGGCACCGGCGTAGCCGTAGTTGCCGGAGCCGAACTGGTTGTAGATGGCGAGCGAGGCCGAGGTGGTCGCTCCCGCGGGACCGCCCCGGGTCATCACCAGCGGCTCCTCCATGAACTGGGCGAAACCGATGGAGCTGTAGACCGTGCAGAACAGCAGCGCCGGGCGGAGCATCGGCAGCGTGACGGAGCGGAACCGGTCCCAGCGGCCCGCGCCGTCGACCTCCGCCGCCTCGTACAGCTCCCTGGGGATGCCCTGCAGGGCGGCCAGCAGGACGACCATGTCGAATCCGAAGCTCCGCCAGGCGGTCATGACGATGATCACCGGGAGTGCGAGGCCCTCGTCGGCGAGCCAGCGGGGGCCGTCCACGCCCACCACGCCGAGCAGCTGGTTGATCAGCCCGGCGTCGGGTTCGAGGAGGAACCTCCAGGCGACCGCGATACCGACGATGCTGGTGACGTAGGGCAGGTAGTAGCCGAGCCGGAAGAACGCGGCGGGCAGCCGGCCGATCCCCGAGTTCAGCGCGACGGCCGCGCCCAGGCCCAGGACGATGGTGAGCGGGAGCGCGGTCACCACGAAGACCAGCGTGTTGACCGCCGCCTTGCGCATGAGCTCGTCGTCGAACAGCCGGAGGTAGTTGTCCAGTCCGACGAGGTTCACCCCGAGGGGGTCGCGCACGTCGGTGCTGCGCATGTCGGTGAAGCCCATCGCGAGCTCGACCAGCAGCGGGCCGGCCCAGAACACCGCAAACGTCACGACGAAGGGCGTCACGAAGACCCAGGCGAGGCCGGTACGGCGGAGCGCACCCCGTGGGCGTTCCCTCATCGGAGCCGGTCCGGTGGAACCGCGCGCGTCCACCCGCTCGCTGACCGCCATGCTCAGACCCCGGTCCCGATCGTCTCGGCCTGCGCCTGGACGGCCTTGGCCGTCTCCTCGGCCGTCTGCTTGCCCAGGGCCATCTTCTCGATCTCGGTCTCCATCACCTTGGCCACCTGCTCCCAGGTCGGAACGGCCGGGACGGCCTTGGCGTCCTTGAGCGAGTCGCCGAAGACCTTGACGCGCCCGTCGGCGGTCAGCGCCGGATCCTGCCAGGCGGCCTCGACGCTGGGCAGCGCGCTGACCTTGGTGTACCAGGTGGCCTGGACCTTGGGGTCGGTGAGCCAGCCCAGGAATTTCCAGGCGGCCTCACGGTTCTTGGAGTTCTTGAAGACCACCATGTCGCTGCCGCCGACGAGGCTGGTGCCGCCGGCGCTCCCCCTGGGGTAGGGGGCGACGCCCAGCTTCTCGCCGAAGCCCTCGCCGCCCTCCTTCTCCAGGCCCGCGATCATCCACGGGCCCGAGTAGAAGGCGCCGACCTTGCCCTTGACGAACGTCTGGGGGAACGCCCCGGTCGGCTGGTCGGTCCGGGAGAGCTTGCTCTCGAAGAACGAGCCGTACTGCTTGAGCGCCTGGATCATCTGCGGGGTGTCCAGCGTCCACTTCCCGTCGGAGATGATCTCGCCGCCCGCCTGCCAGACCAGTGGCAGCACCTCCTGCCAGGAGCCCTGCCGGAAGTTCTGCTCGACGCCGAGGGAGGCGCCGCCCCTGTCCTTGAGCGCCTTGACGAAACTCGTGGTCTCCTCCCAGGTCGTGGGCGGCTTCACGCCGGCCTTCTCGGCCAGGTCCTTGCGGTAGTAGAGGGCGCGGGTCTCGACGTACCACGGCACGCCGTAGGCGGTCCCCTCCACCTCGACCGTGCCCCACGCCCCGGGGAAGAACACCGACTTGTCGATCAGGTTGCCCGGGGTGGGTTCGAGGGCGCCGGTCTTGGCCATCTCGCCCATCCAGGTGCTGCCCAGCATGGTGACGTCGGGCGTGGCGTTCCCCGCGATGGCTGCGGTGATCTTGTCATGGGCGACGTCCCAGCCGAGCGGGGTCACCTTGACCGTGATGCCGGGGTTGGCCACCTCGAAGTCCTTCGCGAAGGCACCCAGCGCCTCCCCCTCGGCGCCGATCGCCCAGACCGTGACCTCGCCTGTGGCCTTACCGGTGTCGACGTCCTTGGCCTGCTCGGCGACTCCGTCACCACTGCGGCCGCATCCGGCGAGCACGAGCCCGAGCGCGACGATGCCGACGGCGTACTTCTTCACTTTTCCTCCAGGGGGTGAGGACCGCAGCTCGATCGGACGATCAGCTGGGTGGAGAGGATCTGGCAGCTCGGAGCCGTGCGGGCACCGGTGATGAGCTCGTCCAGCGCCCACGCGGCGCGGGCGCCGAGGAGACGCATGGGCTGGCGCACGGTGGTGAGGGCGGGGCGGGCGTGGCGGGCGGTCATGATGTCGTCCCAGCCGGTGATCGCCACATCCCCCGGCACGTCGAGGCCGAGCTCCTCGGCCGCCAGGATGACGCCGAGGGCCACCTGGTCGTCGGCGCAGATCACCGCCTCGGGACGGCTGCCTCCCCCGAGCAGCGTCCGTCCGGCCGCGTAGCCGCCCTCCACCGTGAACTCGCACGGCAACGGCTCGGGAGACCGGATCCCGTGGCCGGTGAGAACCCGCCGGACCCCCGTCCAGCGCTGGGTGACGTCGCCCTGGTCGTCGGCTCCGGCCAGGGCGAAGGTCGTGTAGCCATGGCCGAGCAGGTGGGCGGCGAGCGCCTCGGCGGACTCGACGTTCTCGCTGGAGACCACGTCCACTCCGTCGACGGGATCGCGGGCGAGCATGACCAGCGGCATCCCGGTGCGGACGATCTCGGCCACCACGGCGTCCTCGACCGTCCTGCCGAAGATCACCATTCCGTCCACCCGGCCGACCAGGTCCCTGACCAGGTCTTGTACGGCCGCCCGCCCGCGGGTGGACAGGATCAGCACCGAACGGCCCAGCTCGGAGGCCACCTCCTCGTACCCGAGGAGCACCTCGGCGAAGTAGGGGCCCGACAGGTCGGGGAAGACGATCCCGTTGGCCGCGTGGCGGCCCTGGGCGAGGGAGACGCCGAGACGGCTCGGGGTGAAGCTGAGCTCCTCGACCGCCTTCAGCACCCGCTCGCGGGTTCTGGCCGCGACCGGCCCGGTGCCGCGCAGAGCCCGGGAGACCGTGGCGATGGAGACTCCCGCCCGCTGCGCCACCTCGTAGATGGTCGCACCCTGACCTTCGTCACCGTTTGGCACCTGTCATCCGATCTGCCAGTGAATGGAAGCGCTTACACTCAGCGGCGGACGGCGAGTGGAAGCGCTTACAGTGGAGTGATCGGAGTCTGTCATCACGCGGAATCAGCGGTAAAGACCTGTTGCCGGACCGTTACCGAAAGCTCACCGGCACTGCCGGGTCTCCGTGACACCGCGGGCCGTGGATGCCTTCCTTCTTCGCGACCGCCAGCGGCCCCGCGTTCCCCGGATCCTTGATCTTGAGTACGGCTCCGCCGTCCCCGACCCCGGCTGCCGCCGTCGCCTTCCCCGGGGCGGCGCCTCCGCAGGCGGCAGCGAGCGCGGTGAGCGACAGCGCCGCGACCACGACCGCGGTGCGCGTCCGTCGACGAGATGTCCACATGATGAATTGGCCCCTTACAGGTCTGAATGGTGAAGATGCGCGCACGCCTGACGTAGCGAGGGCGTGGTGACGTGCGGGAACGGAGGCTGAGGCTCAACGCTGGGAACGGAGCGCGCTCACGGACAGAGACTGCTGTCCAGGCGCATGAAGTCGACGACCCGGCGGAGGGTCAGGGGGACGTACGGCACATTTCCTATATTTCAGGTAGGTTTAACCTAAGTCAAGCCCGGTCCGCATACTGACACCCGGAGCCGGCCGCGGAGAGGGCCCGCGTGCGCCTGTCCGCCCTGCGGGACCCGCGCCTTTCGGGTGAAGAGCGGGGCCGTTCAGGCCTGGACCGGTGATCGGCGCGTGGACCGCGCCGTGGACACGCCGGCGTTCGGTGATCTTCGAGTGCGGGGTGGCGCGGATAGAGTGGCCACAACCATCGGGGGTTACTCATGAACGTCGGCCTTGGCCTGCCCATCAGCGATCCGCCGGCGCTGCTCGACTGGGCCCGGCATGCCGACGCCGGGCCGTTCACCACCCTTGCCCTGCTGGATCGTCTGGCGTACGACAATCCCGAGCCCCTGGTGGCACTGGCCATGCTCGCGGGTGCCACCACCCGCGTCCGGGTGCAGACCGAGGTCCTGCTCGCCCCCTTACGGCAGCCCGCGCTGATGGCCAAACAGGCCGCGACTCTGGACCGCATGTCGGGCGGCCGTCTCACCCTCGGCATCGGGCTCGGGGCACGGCGGGACGACTACCGGGCCGCCGGGGTGGACCTCCACGGCCGCGGTGCGCTGCTCGACGAGATCATGACGGTGATGCGCCGCGTCTGGCACGGCGAGCCGTACGGGGACGGAGTGGGCCCTGTCGGGCCCGCGCCCGCCCGCGAAGGCGGACCGGAGGTGCTGTTCGGCGCCTTCAGCCCGGCGGCGATCCGGCGCATCGCCCGCCTCGGGGACGGCTTCCTGTGCGCGTCCCCCCTGGCAGACGTGGACCGACTGTTCCGTGCCACCGAGCATGAGTGGCAGGCCGCGGGCCGCAGCGGCCGTCCCAGGCTGGTCGCCCAGGTGAACGCCGCCCTGGGGCCGGATCCCGTGATCGAGGAGGCGCGCGACGCACTCCACCGCTACTACAGCGGGTCCGAGTACATGGACATGCCGGCCGACTACGCCGACGTGACCGTGGAGAGAATGCTCACCACTCCCGGCGAGATCCGCGACGCCCTTACCCGGTTGAACGATCTGGGAGCCGACGAGGTCATGTTCTACTGCTGGTCCGGGGACGCCGATCAGGTCGACCGTTTCGCCCAGTCACTGGCCCCGTGATCCACGCCGGAACCTGAGCGATCCGGGTCGCGGCGATATCCCCGCCGGCCCGGCCGTCGGTCAGGCCTACGCGTGGAGCGTCTTCAAGCCGCCTCTGGAGTCGGCGCTTCACATTGAGCTGCCGCAGGGTACGGCAGGCGGTCTCGGCGGCCACCTGGACGACACGCATGCCCATCACTCCTCGCTGCCTTCACACACAGCATCGGACCTCACGTTGACTTGAGGTCAAAGAATCGTGATGGGCATCACATGATCACGATCGTATGCTTGCACATACCGCCCGATACCATCCGCCAGAGGCCAGAGGATCATGACCGTGCTCCGTTCTCCCGATGACCTGCCGGACTACCGCAGCCGCGTGCGGGGCTGCCTCCTGGGCGGTGCGCTCGGCGACGCGCTGGGAGCCCCCGTCGAGTTCGAGTCGGTCCGCAGGATCCGCGAGCAGTACGGCCCGGCGGGAGTGACCGGGCTGGTGACCGACTGGCGCGGCAAGGTCGGCCTGATCACCGATGACACGCAGATGACGCTGTTCACCGTGGAGGGCCTGATCCGCCGGCCGGAGGTCGCCGCCCTGCGGCGGGCCTACCTGCGCTGGCTGGACACCCAGCAGCACCCCTCCCCTCCCCCGGCCAACGGGGTGATCCGCACCGGCTGGCTCCGCGAGCAGGCGTGGCTCTACTCCAAGCGGGCTCCCGGCAACGCCTGCCTGTCGGGGCTGCTCCACGGGCAGGCGGTCGCCCCCGCGCCGTTCGGCGAGCGGGGACCGGTCAACCCCGACTCCAAGGGCTGCGGGACCGTCATGCGCTCGGCCCCCTTCGGCCTGCGCGCGCCGAGCCCCCGGCACGCTTTCGAGCTGTCGGCCGAATGCGCCCAGATCACCCACGGCCACCCCACCGGCTACCTCGCCGCCGGCGCCTTCGCCGCCGTCGTGCACTTCCTGATGGAGGGCGGACCGCTCGCGGAGGCCGTACGGAAGGCGACGGACCTGCTGATGGCCTACCCCCGCCACGAGGAGACCACCCGGGCGCTGCGCGCCGCCGTGGACCTGGCGGCGGAGGGCGCTCCCAGCCCGGAGAAGGTCGAGTCGCTCGGCGGGGCGTGGGTGGCGGAGGAGGCCCTGGCCATCGCGGTCTACTGCGCCCTGGCGTACCCGGAGGCCCACGAGCTCCCGCAGGCGTTGCTGCTCGCGGTCAACCACTCCGGCGACAGCGACTCCACCGGAGCGATCTGCGGCAACCTGCTCGGAGCCCTCCACGGTGAGACGGCGCTCCCCGCCAGGTGGCTGGCCCAGCTGGAGGGCCGCGACGTCATCGTCGAACTGGCCGACGACTTCACCGCGCAGCCGGCCGGGGATCTGGGGCACGAGAAGTATCCCCGCGACTGACTCCTACCGGGGCACCGGGGAGGGGACCCGCAGCGGTGGAAGGCTGGGCGGCGTGGCCGTGGAGAAGGCGCCCGTCAGCATCGTGGAGACCGTGTAGAGGTTCCAGGCGGCGTCCATCCGCCGTCTGGGGAAGGCCGCCGACAGGGTGGCCGTGCCGGTCTCGTCGAAGACGCAGGCGAGTTCGCCGGCCGCGTCCGGGCCGGCGATGCCCGCCCACAACAGGTCGGCCAGCTCCGGCGGAGGGCTCAGCCGCCAGTTCCAGGGTTTTCCGCCCGCCCCGGGCAGGTCGCCCACGGCAGGGCGGCCGAGCCCCCGCCACCGCGGGCGGAGCCGGTCCATCAGCGTGCGGTCGGGACGCTCGGTTTCGAAGCGCCATGGGCTGCCCTCCACGGGGACGCCGCGCAGCTGCGGCGCGAAAGCGGTGATCACGTCGTGGACGACCTCCTCCGAGCGCCGCCACAGCGGGTCGATGCCCAACGCGGTCCGGACGACCAGGTTGTCGAGGAACGGCGGGACGGGATTTCCGGTGCGCAGCAGCGACGCGCGCGACGCGGCGTGCCAGCGGCCGACCCGGTACGTCAGATACAGGTGGTCGAGCGCCCGCACGCCGTCCGCACGGCAGCGGTCCTGCCAGGGGGCGGCCAGCGCGCGGCCGTGCTCCTTGGCCTCCCGCGTCAGCAGGTCGGCGTTCTTGCCGAAGAGGGTGTCCACCCGGCGCAGGACGGCCCCCGGACCCAGCTCGGCCTGGTTGTACAGGAAGCCTCCCCGCAGGATCTCCCCGCCGTGCCCGGACATCCGGGGTGTGGGATCGAACCGCACGGCACCTGGAACGTTCTCGTACGCCGAGATCATGCCCTCGCAGGCGGCCAGCGCGTTGTGACTGCGGACGAGGGGATGGGGGACGATCAGATCCGCGCCGTCCTCGGACCGTTTCGGCTCGGCGGCGCGGTGCTCGACGCCGAGCGCCGCCGCCACGCGCCGGGCGATCACCACGTCCGGGTGCCCGTCGTGCCCGGAGGTCGCCGTGGTGAACGGGATGCCGGCGCTGTGCAGCAGCGCGGCGAGCAGCCGGCTGTCACGGCCGCCGGTGAGCGAGAGCCGTACCGGCTCCGGCGTGTCCCGCAGTGGTCGCACCGCGGTGAGCAGCGCGTCGGCGAGTTCGGCGACCTGGGCCCGCTTCTCCCGCTTGGAGGCCGGCTTCGGACGCGCCTCGGGGAGGGGGGCCACCGTGACGGTACGGCGGCCCGCCGCGATCCTGATCTCCGCCGCCGGCGGCAGCGCGCCGACCCGGTCGAACGGCGTCTCGTCGGAGAGGAAGTAGCCGATCCGCGCCATCGACTGCAGCGCGGGCAGGTCCCAGACGATCCCGGGCCTGCTCGACGCGGTCTCGGCGGCGCGGGCGACGAGGTGGACGAGCAGGGCCCGGCTGCCGACGACGTGCACGTCCGAGGTCTCGGTGTGGAAGACCGGGCACACCCGGGTGAACCCGGTGGCCGCGCTCAGCTCCTCCTCATCGGCCCGGAAGATCGAGAAACAGCCGCCGGTGCGGATGACGGCCGCACCCAGCCGGGGGGCGCCCAGCAGCCGGTCCACCTCGGCCGGTTCGGCGAGGTGCCCGGTGAGGCCCGCCACCCGGCCGCCGGCCGAGCAGATGATCGGCGGTCCGTGGCCTTCGGGCTCGTTGGACCAGGAGAGCAGCGCCGTGCCGCCGGTGGCGGAGTGCCACTCGCGTGCGGTCACGGTCGCGGCCGGCACCGGGAAGGCCCGTGTGATCGCCTCGCGGGCCACGGCGAGCGCCGTGGGAGGCAGCGGGGTGCCCGGACGTTTGGCCGTGACTGCCAGATGGACGCGCAACGGGGACTCCAGTTCTGTGGCTTACCCCCTTACTCCGCCGATGCCGCGATCCTCTTTCACGCCTCACCACGATCCGCCGGCCGAGCGTGGCGTGGTCACACGCTCTTCCGGCGGGATCTCAGACGATCACATGGCGGGTCCTCGCCGGTGATCGTGGTGCTCCAGGACCCGGGCGAGCAGCCGGGTCAGCTGGTCCCGCTCCTCGGACGACAGGGGGGCGAAGATCGCGTCCTGGACCCCGGCGAGGATCTCGTCGAGCTCCCGCAGCCGCTCGCCCCCGGCGGGGGTGAGCGTGATGACGTTGCGCCTGCGGTCCGCCGGGTCGGGATCGCGCTCGACGAGACCCCAGGCGGCGAGTTCGTTGATCGCCCCGACGATGTAGCTGCGGTCGATGCCGCAGCGGCGCCCCAGGCTCGCCTGGCTGGCGGGGCCGAACTCCTCCAGCGCGGCGAGCAGGGCGTAGTGGTAACGACGGGCGTCGGTGGTGCCGAAGGCCTCCCACAACAGCCTGCCGGCGTGCGTCGCCGTATGGGTCAGCAGCCAGCTCGGAGTGCCTTTCAGCCGGGCGGGGGTGGTGTCGTCGGCCGTCGTCTCCATGCGATCCAGCCTAACAAACTTGTTGGTCACACCCACGACTGTTATCGTTGGCCAAGCCAACGTTGGCCTGACCAACATTAATGTCGTCCTTATGAGGTTCCCCCATGAGTACAGCCGTCGCGGCACCGGCCCCACCCGACTCACGACGCTGGCGGGCGCTGGGGGCGATCGCCGCCGGCCAGTTCATGATCGCGGTCGATGCCACGATCATGAACATCTCACTGCCCTCCGCACAGCGGGCCCTGCACCTGCCGGACTCCGGCGCGCAGTGGGTGATCACCATCTTCGCCCTCTGCTACGGCGGGCTCCTCCTGCTCGGGGGCAGACTGTCCGACCTGATCGGCCGCAGGAACTGCCTGCTGATCGGGCTGGCCGGGTTCGCCGCGGCCTCGATCCTGGGCGGGGCGGCCGTCAACCCGGCCATGCTCCTGCTCTCCCGGGCGCTGCAGGGAGTGTTCGGAGCCCTGTTCACCCCCTCCGCCCTCGCCCTGCTCGGCACCACGTTCACCACCCCCGCCGAGCGCGGCAAAGCCTTCGGGATCTACGGAACCGTCATGGGCAGCAGCTCTGGCATCGGCCTGATGCTCGGCGGGGTCCTCACCGACACCCTCGGCTGGCGCTGGAGCATGTACGTGAGCGTTCCCATCGCGGTCGCCGCCGCGGCCGGCATCGCCCACGCCGTCCGGCCCGCCCCCCGCCAGGCCGGAACCCGGGTGGACGTCACCGGCGCGGTGCTGGCCACCTCCGGGTTCATGGCACTGGTCTTCGGGCTCACCCGGGTCAGCTCCGACGGCTGGTCCGCGCCCCTCACGATCGGCAGCCTCGTGGCGGGGGCGGCCCTGCTGGCGCTGTTCGTCCTCCTCGAGAGCCGGATCGCCCAGCCGCTGCTGCCGCTGCGTGTCGTCCTGGACCGCAGCCGGGGCGGCGCCTACCTCGCGGTCCTGTGCATGGCGGTGGGCAACTTCGCCGCGTTCTTCTTCCTCACCTTCTTCCTGCAGAACGTCCTGGAACTCTCCCCCCTCGTGACAGGGCTCGCCTTCCTGCCGTACACCGCCGCCATCATGATCGCCGTGCGCCTCGCCAAAAGGCTCCTGGAACACGCCCCGGTGCGGCTGCTGCTCTGCTCGGGACTGCTGTCGACCGCCCTCGCGCTCGCGCTGTTCGGCCTGCTCCGCCTCGACAGCGGCTACGCGTTCCCCCTGCTGCCGATCCTCGTGCTGCTCGGAACCGGAAACGGCTGGGTGCTGGTGACCGCCAACAGCACCGCGACCCTCGACGCGGGCCCGGACACCGCGGTGGCCGGGGCCACCGTGATGACCTCGATGCAGATCGGCGCCTCACTCGGCATCGCGCTGCTCGGCACCGCCGCCGGTACGGCCACCGCCGCCTTCCTCGGCTCCCACCCCGGGGCCACGGGCCTGGCCGCACGCGCCACCGTGCACGGTTACACCGTCGCCGGCATGGCGGGCGCCGCCTTCCTCTGCCTGGCGGCCCTCACCGTCTTCCTCGTCGCCGGCCAGAAAGGATCCGGCGGGCGATGAACCGGCGCGACCGCGGAACGGCCCCCGCGGCCCGCCGGAGATCCTTGAAACAGACCTTCCACTTCCGACCCGGCGGTCCCGCACCCGGGACACGTCCACCGAGGAGACACTCATCATGATTCTGGTAACCGGCGCAACCGGAAACGTCGGCCGCAACGTGGTACGGCAACTGCTCGACGCGGGCGAGAAGGTGCGGGCGATCACCCGCCACCCCGAGAGTGCCGGGCTGCCGGACGGCGTCGAGGTGCTCCCCGGCGACCTGACCCGGCCCGAGACGCTGCCCGCCGCGCTGCGAGGGGTCGAGCAGGCGTTCCTCTTCCCCGTGTTCGGCTCGCTGGACGACTTCCTCCGGATCGGAAAGGAGTCCGGGCTGGAGCAGGTCGTGCTGCTGTCCTCGGGGGCGGTGACCTTCCCGACGCCCAACTGGATCGGGGACCGGCACCTCGAGTGCGAGCGGGCGGTAGAGGAGTCCGGCCTGTCGTGGACCCATGTGCGGCCGGGCATGTTCATGGCCAACGACCTCGCGTGGGCCGCGCAGATCGCGGCCGGCGATGTGGTCCGCGCGCCGTACGGGGACGCGGCCGCGGCGCCGATCGACGAGCGCGACATCGCCGCGGTCGCCGTCCGCGCCCTGCTCGATCGGCAGGCCGGGGAGGCGCACCTGATCGGCGGGCCGGAGTCGCTGACCCAGATCGAGCGGGTGCGGATCCTCGGCGAGGCGATCGGCCGCGAGCTGCGGTTCGAGGAGCTGCCGAGGGAGCAGGCCAGAGAGCACATGATCGGTCAGCTCCCCCCGCAGGCGGTCGACTTCATGCTCGACGGGCTCGCCTCGGCGGTCGGCCGGACGGCGGAGGTGTCGCCCGTCGTCGAGCAGGTCACCGGCCGCCCGGCCCACACCTACGCCCAGTGGGCCGCCCACCACGCGGACGACTTCCGCCGCACCCCGGCCTGACGACCGCGTAACGGACCGGCCGGTTCCAGAAGGAGCCGGCCGGTCCGTACGGGCACCGCCAGGGACGAGAAGTGAAAACTGAGATCACCGGCCCGGCCGGCTACGCGCCGGGGCCGGAGTGCGGGGACGCCTGGGCCGCGGCGATCTCGGCGAACACCTCCATGAGCTCCACGAGCTCCTTCTCGGCCTTGCGCCGGGCCAGGACCGGCTCCGCGAGGTCGGGCCGGACCGCGATCAGGTCGGCGATCTGAATGATCAGCGAGCGCCGCACGGACCGGTCGGGGTGGTTCATCAGCCGGGTGACGGCGCGCACGTAGCGAGGATCGCCCGGCTCGGGTGGGCGGCGCTTGATCCGCCTCATGAAGTGGGCGGCGGTGACCCGGTGCAGGGACCGGATGATCTCCCTTGCCGGCGGCATCGGATCGGCGAGCAGCACCACCAGCATCTCCTCCTCCGTCACCGTTCCGACCGTCCCAATGACCTCCGCGACCGTGGCCTCGACGGATCCGGCCTCGTCACCGGTGACGGTCACGAACCGGCAGCCGATCCCGTGGGATTCGCCGTACAGGACGAAGGTCTCCCCGGAGACCTGCCAGCCGAGCTGCGTGACGTCGTAGTGGCCGTACGGCAGGTCTGTCGTTTTCGTCCAGCCGCTGCTGCGGGCGTGCGCGACGAGGGCCGCCACATCCGCGTCGTCGGTGAGGACCAGGCTGTGTTCGTGCCGGAACCGGCTCATTCGTCGTCCTCTTCTTCCTCGTCGTCGTCCCATGCCTCGACCGGGTTTCCGTCACCGTCGACGATCAGCGGCTCACCGCCGAAGTAGTCGCCGAAGGCGTTGAAGGTGTCCGGCCCGGCCCCCCGCTGGATGAGGTTCTCCAGCTCGGCGAGGTTCTCGGGGTCGGTCTCGGTGAGGGCGAGCTCGTAGAGCAGGAAGTCGTAGCGGTACCAGGCCGCGACGATGAACAGCTGCCGCCGCACCTCCGGGTGGGGGTGGCCCGCGTACTCGCGCAGCCGCAGCGTCCGGCGCAGGTCTCCGTTGTGCAGTGCGGCGAAGATCCGCAGGGCCTGGGCGAGCTCCTCGGGGTCGCCTGACGGGTCGAGGGCCTTCTCCAGATCCGCTTCGGTGCTGTAGTCGTAGCAGGTCAACGCGCCGATGACGTCCAGCGGAAGGTCGTCGGGGAATGACGCGCCGAACAGCTCGGCCGCCCTGGCGATGATCGGCCGATGGCTTTCGGGGGCGGGCCGGTAGCGCACCGCGACACAGACCGCCATCCGGGTGTGGATCTCGTAGGAGAGATAGGACCGGGAGTGCAGCGTCCGCCAGGTCATCGACGGGACGCGGCCGAGGCGCTGCTGCATGGTGCCCTTCGAGGCGGCGATCATCTCGATGGGCCGCACGGAGCCCAGGTCGTCGCGGAACGGGTCGTCCAGGAGATTGCTCCCCCATGCCTGGGGTTCCACGAAACCCACAAAGGTGTGGTAGCGGTCCAGGTCATGGCCGTTGATCTCGACGGGTTCGCCCGAGTAGACGTTGGGCACCATGACGTCGTCGCGCCAGCCCAGGAACCCCCGGCTCCGACCGGTCATGTCCAGGCGGGTCAGCGCGGGGCGCGGGTGGACCCCGTCCAGGACCTCCCGTACGGCGTCGCCGGTCGGCTCGATCGGAACCCAGAGCCAGGCCGGGTAGAAGTCGCCGAGCGCGCACCACAGCCGGTCGGGCTCGGCGGGATCCAGATACCACCGGGTCGTGCACTCGTAGCCCACGCCCCGCCGGACGACCTGCGGGCCGGTGCCGACGAGGAGCTTGCCCTCCCGGATCCTCGCGTCCTCCGCGTCGAGTGCCCCGTTGGACATCGTGCCGGAGCGGGACTCGCCGGAGTCGGTGTCCGGAGATCCGGCGGGCGGGTGCCAGGTGATGCCCAGCTCGGCTCCGACCGCGTCCGTGGTGAGCGGGTCCCACCACGGCGGGGATGTTCTCATGCAGGCGCCTTCCGTTGACGAGAACGGCCCTGTGGCCGGTTTCTCGCATGGGACGGACTCGAGATGATCTTCCCGAGACAGGTAAGAGAGTGTCCTATCGCCCAATAACGGCTGTCCACCGGAACCAAAGAACATCTTGGGATAAGTTCACCGGGAAAACAGATCACTTCTCATCGCACACGCCTCACGACGCGGACCGAACACGTCCTCCGTGACCTGGGCCCGAAGACCGGGAGACCACCCGATGCACCCCCGACCGCCCGCTGTACGGCTCTCCGCGAGCAACCCGATCACCGAACTCCTGTCCTGCCCGCCCGAGCTGCTCGACACCACCCTTGACCAGCTCCGGACGCTGGTCGTGGTGCGCGAGACCGGCTCGGCCCTGCGTGCCGCCCGGACCCTCGGCAGGGAGCAGTCCAGCATCCAGAAACAGCTCGACACCCTCAACCACAACTTCCAGGCCCTCTGTGGCGAGATGCTCGTGACCAAGCAGGGCCGGGGCAGGGACTTCCTGTTCACCGCGACCGGGGAGACGGTGGTGGAGAGCGCCCGCCGTACGCTCGGTCAGTGGCTGGAGGAGATCAACGCGTGCCGCCGCCACATCGGCAGCACCCTCACGGCCGGCACCACCGAGTTCACCCTGTGGCTTCTCTCCCGGGCGTGGGAGAGGCTCTCCGACGAGTTCGTCCGCCGCGAGATAGACTTCCGGATCGTTCACATCAGGACCAGGGACTTCTGGACCCAGCTGGAGACCGGCCAGGTGGACCTGCTCTGCGGCAGCCTCGTCACCCAGGTCGGCGACAAGACGCACCACAAGAGGTACGACGTCATCGAGTGGCGTCGCGGCACCCCCGTGCTCCTGACGAACCTGCCGGTCACCGAGCTGCCCTCGGCCTCCGTCGGTGCGAGCGAGCTGGACAGGCTACCGCTGATCGTCCCCGGCAGCGGACTGATCGCGGACTTCCTCGCCCGGTGGTACGGTCCCGGCTTCCGCAACCGGCTGCGCATCGTGGCCGACATCGACGACGTCCAGTACGGCATCGCGCTGATGCGTTCCCGGATGGCGTCCGGCTGCATGATCGTGACCCGGACCCTCGGCCGCCGCGCGGTGGAGCGGGCCGCGGCCGAGGGGAGCGAGCTACGCGTCGTCGAGCTGACACACGACCTGGAACCCAAGCTGGAGACGGTCTCCGCGATCTTCGCCCGGAAGGGCGAGCGCGAGCGGTACGGCTCCGACCACCCGCTCAACCTGCTCTGGGAGGCGCTCCGCCACGAGGTCGCCGAGACCGGACACCTGCCGGCATCCGCCTGACCTCTTCCCCGCACGGGGCCGATGTCCGCTCGGCTCAGCCGGTCGCGGCCTCCTGCCGGAACCAGTCGAGCACCTTCGGCATGGAGCGCCTGACCGACCCGTTGTGGTCCACGTCGCCGACCTCGGTGAGGCTCGCGTCGACGCCTCCCGCACGCAGGTCCTTCAGGCAGTCCGTGGAGTTGGCGATGCCGGGGTAGCGAGTCGCTCCCCCGAAGTCGATCAACGAAACGACATGGCTCACGTGGCCGGCGCCTGTCCGCGTACGGCCCGGTGAGAGGTGTTGGCGGTGGTGGCAGCGGCGATCACCTGGGTCAGCATCTGGTGGAGATGCCGGAGTTCGCCCAGTTCCATCCCCAGGCGCTCGACGATCGCCGCGGGGATCTTCTCTGCTTCGCCGCGCAGGTGCCGGCCGGCCGGAGTGAGGGTGACCGCGAGGGAGCGCTCGTCTTCGCTGGCACGCAGGCGATGGACGAGCCCACCGGCCTCAAGGCGTTTGAGCAGGGGTGACAGCGTGGCAGGCTCCAGCTGGAGCATCCGGCTGAGGTCCTTGACCGACAACGGCGCGTGTTGCCACAGCGCCAGCATCACCAGGTATTGGGGATGGGTCAGCCCCATCGGCTCCAGCAGGGGGCGGTAGACCGCGATCACGCCGCGTGAGGCGACCGCCAGGGCGAAGCACACCTGATTTTCCAGGGACAGCGGGTCGGGAATGTCGCCGAAGTCACTCAAGGGCACCTCCATAGAAGCCGAATCTCATGCTATAACAGTTAGTGTACGAACAGTTAGTGTACTAATCCTCAGGCGGCCAACCGTACGGCTCACTCGTCGTCGAACGCGGATCCGCCTCGTGACACCGCCACCCGCACCGAGCAGATGGGCAGCCGGATGAACACTCACGCCACCCCAGGGGCTGCCATGTCTCCTCGGAAGAGGAAAACCCTGGAAGAGCGGATCGCCGACCGTCAGGCGCAAAGACCTCCGTTGCGAGAAGGGAAGCAGTTCGAGCACGGGCCCGCCAAGTTCGTGTTCATCTTCCTCATCGTGCTCGTCGTGGTGCTTCACCTCGTCGGTCTCGTCGTCCTCATGGTGTTGGACCTTAATCAGTAGCGCCGTGGCAGGCCCTGTCTGCCGGTCAGGCCGGCAAGCGCCCCGTAGCGCCCTTCGAGTGCGGCAGGCCTGTCCCGCGCCGTCCCCGCCGAAGCGTCTCACCGGGATCAGGTTGACACCGCATCCGTGGATCGCCACCCACCGCCGATCACCGGACGACAGGCGTCTCGGCACGCTGTCCGCACACCTCGAAGCGCTGGATCTCCGGGAGGTGACGCTGCCATTCCTGCAGGGTCATGGTCTGGCCGGCCCTGGCGCAGACGGCCGCCGCGGCCCGTCCCCCGTCGAGAGGATGCCGGCGCACGACGCCCTCCGATGTCGCGCTGTACAGCGTCTTGCCGTCCGCGCTGAACGCCACCGAGGAGCCCCCACCGAAGCCGGGCCCTGTCAGACCGTCGAACACGACACCGAGGGGTTGCCTGTCCGGCACGTCCCACAGCCGGATCCGGTCGCCGGACTCGTACGAGGCGAGCGTACGCCCGTCCGGCGACCAGGCGAGGAATACGCCGTCACCCGCGGTGGGGAGATCTCCGACAAGAGAGGTGAGGCCGGAGTCCCACAGGGAGATCCGGCCGGATCCGCTGAAGGCGATGAGCCCCCCGTCGGGGCGGAAGGCGTATGGGCTTAAGAGACCGCCAAGACCTTCGGGCCGCGGGCGCAGGACGCCGCTCGCCGGGTCGAGGAGTTCGGGGGTGGTACCCGCCACGAGAAGCCCCCCGTCGGGGTGGAAGGCCATGAAGCCGCCGGCGGGCACATCGGCGAGGGTGACCGAGCCGTTCTTCAGGTTCCACAACTCGACGGGAAGGACGCCGTCCCTCCCGGTGGTCGCGACCGCCAGTGTGCCGCCGTCCGGGCTGAACGCCAGGCTGCCGGCGCCCGTGGCCTGCCTGTTCGAGATCGCGAAGGAGGTGAGCAGCCTGCCCGAACTCGTGTCGGCGACCCTCACCCGCTTTCCCGCCGTGTCCCCGAGGGCCACGCGCCTGCCGTCGGTGCTGAAGACGAGCACGTTGGCCCGCCCCGCGATGGGCGCTCCGATCTGCCGGGCCTCGCGGACGTCCCAGAGCCGCGCCTCGTCACGCGCGCCTGTCACGAGGATCCGCCCGCCCGGCCCCAGGAGCGTGCTGCCGTCAGGCGTGCCCACGGCCACGGGCCTGTCGAACAGCGGTGAGATGTCGAGCGTGTGGATCCTCCCGCCCTGGACCGCCACGCGCAGCACCTGATCCGCCTCGTCGATGCGGAGGGTGTCCGGCAGGTCGGGCAGCCGTCGATCCATGACGGTCCGTCCGTCGGTGCTCCGCTGCACGGTCAACTCGCCGAGCAGGCTCCAGTGCGCCAGGAATCGGGCGCTGAAGGCGACCCGCCTTCCGTCGATCCCACCGAGGTACTCCGTCACGGGGTCGCCCGAGGGCACGCGCCTCACCAGCACCCTTCGCTGCTTCGACGCCGTGACGAACGCGAGGGCCTGGCCGCCCGCGCTGAACTCGACGTCTTCGAGGTGCTGCTTCAGGGGCAGCCATGGTGCGGGGATGCGCCTGCCCTTGCGCAGGTCCCACAGCTCGGCTCTGCCTTCGCCGGTGGAGGACACCACGCCGAGGCTGCGGTCGGCGTTCACGGCGTCCAGGCCCGCGCCCGATCCCGCCCGGAGCCGCGTGCGGCCGGCTACGTCCCACCACCGGCTCGCATAGTCGCCTTCGGGGACGGCCAGCAACCGCCCGGTGCCGTCGAAGATCATCTCGCCCGGCTGGAACTCTTCGACGCCGGCCGCGAATCCGCTGCCGACGGGCCTGCCCGTGGTGATGTCCCACAGCCGCACGTTGTGATCGTCTTGGAGGGCGAGCGTCCTGGTGTCGGGGCTGAGCGCCGCCTTCCTGACCGTCTTGCCCACGCCGGAGAACGTGCGGATCCGGCTGTGTGCCCGCACGTCCCAGAGCCGTACCAGGCCGCTCTGCACGGCTGCGAGCACGTGGCCGTCGCGGCTGAGGGCGTAGACCGTGTCGGGGCTCGCGTACGGATCGGTGAAGGAGTCGGTCATGGGTTGGGACAGCGACTCGTAGAGCGCTCCGCGCGACTCGGGCAGTGCGGGGGCGAGCCGCCACGCCACCGCGCTCAACAGCATCGCGAGTCTGGGATCGCTCTGGCGCAGGTCGGCGGCGCGCAGCGCGAGCGATCGGGCCGTGGCCATGTCCCGCTGCCGGTCGGAGACTCCCCGGCGATGTTCTGCCAGGCCGAGCCCGCCGAGCGCGGCCACCAGCAGGACGGCGAGCGTGGCGGCGAGCAGACCCCGGCGTCTGGACTGCCGCCTGGTCTGCCTTGCCGCGGCGTCGAGGAACTCGCGCTCCAGTTCCAGCAGCGTGATGTCCCTGCGCTCGGTGGCGGCCCACCGCAGGGTCCTGTCGAGGCTGGAGCCGTGCAGCAGGTCGCCGGGCTTACGGCCGTGACCGTCCCAGAACCGGGCGGCCTCGGTCAGCCGACGATGGATGGGCAGGCCCTCGCGGTTGTCCGCCACCCACTGCCGCAGCCGCGGCCACGCCTGGATCAGGGCGGGTCTGGCCAGCGTGTAGGCGGAGTCCACCTCGGTGATCAGCCCGGCTGCGCCGTAGAGGGTCAGCAGTGAGTCGACGGCGCCGGAGTCCATGAGCTCCGCGCGGGAGACCCGCCTGATCGTCTCGTCGCCGTCGACCATCCGCAGGAAGACCTCGGGCGCGACGGCTCTCTCGCCCTCGGAGAGCTCCTCGAAGAGTTCCTCGGCGATCGTGCCCAGATCCGGAGCCGCCGGGCCCTTCAGCGAGGCGGCCGCGGTACCGCCCTCGGTCAGCAGTTCGTCGTCGTCCAGGTCGCCGAGCAGAGCGAGCAGGACGCCCTTGGCCGAGGGCCGCCGGACGGGATCCCGCGAGAGCGCCGTGGCCACCAGCCCGCTGAGAGGTTCGGTCAGCGCGTTCAGATCGGGCCGGAAGCCGAGTATGCCGCTGGCGACCGCCATGGGGTTCTGGCTCCGTACGGCGTCACGCCCCGACGCGGAGAACAGCACCACCAGCGCCCAGGCCCAGATGTCGGCGGCGGCCGTGGCGCCGCGGCCCGCCAGGACCTCCGGCGCCATGTAGTTGGGCGTACCCATGATCGGACCCGTCGTGGTCGGCCCCACCTCCCGTGCCACGCCGAAGTCGATCACCCGCGGCCCATCGGGGCTCAGGATGATGTTGTCGGGTTTGAGATCGCGGTGGACCAGCCCGACCTGGTGGATGGCGGCCAACGCGGTGGCGACGCCGATGGCCAGGCGCCGCAGTGCGTCCCCTCCGTACGGGCCCGCCTCACTGATCACCTGGCGCAGGGTGGGACCGGGGACGAATTCGCTGACGATGTAGGGCTCGGCCACGTCCAGGCGGGTCTCGATGACCCTGGCGGTGCAGAACGAGGCCACCCGCTGCGCGGCCGCGGCTTCGGCGGCCAGCCGGGACCGGGAGGCCGGGTCGTCGACCCTGGGCACCTTGACCGCGACCCGCTCCCCGGCCTCACCGTAGGCCTCGTAGACCACCCCCTGCCCGCCGGCGCCCAGCCGACCCGCCAACCAGTAGGGACCTAACCGCTGCGGGTCGGAAGGAGCAAGAGGAGTCATCAATATGGAATTCTGAGGATCAAGTGATCAGTTGTCCGTCGTACCGAGGAAATTCACATGGAATTTCGCATCATGGGCGCACTTGAGGTGCGTGACGGCGCGGAGAACCGGACCCCGACCGCACCGAAGCACAGAGATCTGCTGGCGATGTTCGTGCTGAACGCCCGACGGCCGCTGACGGTCGGGCGGCTGCGCAAGCTGCTGTGGCCCCGCGAGGACGGGGAGCGCTCCGACTCGCTCGTGCGGGGGTACATCGGCCAGCTCCGGCAGTTGATCGGCAAAGATGTGATCACCACTGTGTCGGGGACCTACACGCTGGCAATCGAGGAGGAGCAGCTCGACGTCGACCGCTTCAGGCGGCTCGTGGCACGGGGATCGCGTGAGGATCTTCAGGAGGCACTCGCCCTGTGGCGGGGCCCGGCGCTGGAGGACGTCGACCCCGACGCCGGGCGCTGGGTGGAGACCGGGCGACTGCGCGAGGAACTGCAGGAGCTGCACCTGCTTGCCCTGGAACGCCGCGTCGGCTACGAACTCGACGCGGGCCTCCACCGTGAGGTCCTCGCGGAGTTGCGGCGGCTGGTCGCGCAGCATCCGCTCTGGCAGCGCTTCCACGGCCAGTACATGCTCGCGCTCTATCGCAGTGGCCGCCGCGTGGACGCGCTGAACGCCTACTCCGCGCTGCGCGACGAACTCGACGAAGGGCACGCCGTCGAGCCCGACGCGGAGCTTCAGCTCCTCTACCACCGGATGCTCCACGACGACGTCTCGCTGCACGTCTCCGCCGGCCCGCCCGTGCTCCTGCCGCGCGATGTGGCCGACTTCACCGGCAGGCAGGATCTGCTCGACCAGGTGATCGGTGACCAGGTCGTCGTCCACGGCGCGGCGGGCGTGGGCAAGTCGGCGCTGGCCGTGCACGCCGCGTGGCAGCAGCGGGAGCGCTTCCCTGACGGGATCCTCTACGCCGACCTGCGCGAGACGACCGCTCCCGCCGCGGTGCTCGAGGACTTCCTGCGCTGGCTGGGCTGTCCCGCCCAAGCCGTTCCCGCCACCCTCGATCGGCGCGAGCGCCTGCTCCGCACGTACGCGGCCAACCGGCGGCTGCTCGTGCTGCTCGACAACGCCGCCGACGAGGGCCAGGTCCGGCCGCTGCTGACGGCGTGCCCGACGGTCGTCACAAGCCGGTCCACACTCGGCGGGCTCACCGGCGCGACCCGCGTGCCCGTCGGCGTGCTCGATGATGACGACGCCTCCGACCTCGTCTCCAGGCTGATCGGGCCGGGGCGGGCGGCACAGGCCGCGACGGCACGGCTCGTGCGCCTGTGCGGCGGCCTGCCCATCGCGCTGCGGATCGCCGGATCCCGTCTCGCCGCCCGCCCCGCCTGGACGGTCGACTACCTGGTGGGTCTGCTTGCGGACGAGCATGGGCGGCTCGACCGGCTGCACGCGGGCGACCAGGCCGTCCGCGGTGTGTTGCGTCTCGGCTACGACGGCCTGCCCGAGCCGGCCAGGCGCACGCTGCGCCGGCTCGGCACGCTGTCCGCGCCCGACTTCGCCGACTGGGTGGCCGCGGTCTTCGGCGGCCACGCGGAGGCACTGGTGGAGGCGGGCCTGCTGGAGACACACGTGATCGATGTCGCCGGCCAGGTCCGCTACCGGCTGCACGACCTCACCCGGCTCTTCGCGCGAGAACAGCTGGATGCCGACGCCGCCCACGAGGCGCTGTCGGACCTTCTGGCGGTCGCGATGACGAGGGTCCAGGCCTCGCGGTTCACCCTGGTCTCCGGCGGACCGGCCTCCCCGCCCGCCGCGACGACGGACATCAGGCAGTCGGTGGAGTGGCTGCACGCCGAGCGGGTGTTCCTGGTGAACCTCGTCGACGACCTGCACGGCGCCGGACTGTGGGAGGAGAGTTGGCGGTTGGCGCACCTGCTCACCCCGTTCCTCGAACGACAGCGATTCCTGCAGGACTGGCGGCGGACCTGCGAAACCGGTCTCGAAGCCGCCCGCCGTACGGGCAGCGCCCGCGGCGTCGCCCTGCTCCTGCGCGACCAGGGCGACCTGCACCGTGCCGAACGGCAGTGGGACCTGGCGCACGATCGGCTCAGGCTGGCACTGAGCGCGTTCCTGCGCGAGGGCACCGCGCGGGACGTGGCCCACACCCGGCGCAGGATCGGCCAGGTCCATCTGGAGCAGGGCAGACTGAACGAGGCGGAAATCAACCTCGTCAAGTGCCTCGCCGCGTTCGAGAACACCAAGGACATCGCGGAGACGCTCTGCGTGCTGGGCTCGGTGGCACACCGGGCGGGCCGCTTCACGGAGGCGGCCGAACGCCTTTGCGATGCGGCCGCGCGCCTGGCCGATCTGGGCGAGCGCCACCGGCACGCGGACGTGCTGCTGGAGCTGACCGCGGTACGGCTGGCGCAAGGCCTGGTCCCCGACGCCAGGCAGGTGGCGCAGCAGGCGAGAGGCATCGCCGTACGCCTCGGCGATCGACTGCTCGACGCTCGCGGGCTGCTGATGCTCGCACGCGTCAACCTCGCCGAGGGTGCCACGGAACGGGCGCGTGACCTGGCCGGGGAAGCACTGAAGATCTTCGACGAAGCCGGCGACGACCAGGGCAGAGGCGAGGCGCTGGAGGTGCTCCGCGGGACCTGACAGATCCTCAACGTTTCCTCAACGCGCCCCGTCCTACCTTCTTCTCACACAGCACGAGAGAGGAAGACGACATGAAGCCGATCTCAAAGATCAGCGCCGCTGTCGTGGCCGGCGCGCTGTCGCTGGGCACGATGGCCGCCACCGCGGAGGCCTCGTCGGCCACCCCGGCCAAGGCCACCGGCACGGCCGTGGTCAGCGCCGCCTCGGCCGGCTACCTGAGCGGTAGCTGCCGGGCGAGCCGGGGTAACTACGGCAACCTCAAGGCGTACTACTACACCTCCGGCAGCAAGGACTACTTCAACCAGTTCAACTGGTACCTCGCCGGGCCCGGGCTCAGGAACAAGAACAACGTCTACCTGAGGGTCCGGGAGCACCTGAACGGCCGGGCCGACCGGACGCTCTGGTCCTGGGCGTCGGGGGACAACGTCCGGCGGGGTACCGGTGGATACTCGGCACGACCCGGCGTCGGGGTTCCGCGGCGGGCGAAGGTCCACGTCGACTTCAGCTTCATCTTCGACCGCAGCGGCAGCGATCCGCGCTGCACCGGCCGTACCAACAGCGTCTGATCTCTGCTCCGTGACAGATGGTGGCGCGCCGCGCACCGGCGCGCCACCCGGACATCCGAACGAAGGTGATCATGAAACCCGCAGCGGTCTCCGCACTGTCGACCGCGGTCGTCACGGTCGCCGCGCTGGCGGTCGGCGCCTGTTCGCCGCCCGCGCCCGCCGGTTCCGCAGCGGCCCGCGCCGCCGAGCCCGGCGCCGTGCTGATCGCCGCGTCCCCCGAAGGCGCCGTGCTGCTCGACCCGCGCACGGAGTCCTTCCTGGGCATCGCCAGAAACGGACAGCGGATCTGGCAGGACCGGACGGCCTACCAGCGTGGGTCGGATGCCATCTGCCTGGCACGCTGTCCGGACGCGGTCTTCTCCGGCACATGGGACGCGGCCGGTCCCGACCCGTCCCCCCGGCAGCCCACGCCTACCGGCACCCGCCCCTTCTCCACCACGGACTCCCCGATCCGCCGGGTGCTGACGGCGCGCTCCCCGTCCGACGCCGTTATCGCCGAGGGCCCCGCGGACGGCGTCGGGCGGCTCCGCCTGGTGCGTCCCGACGGACCATCCATCCAGGTGCCCGTGCCCGCGGCGGCCGATGTCGTCTGGAGTGAGAACCCGGCCCGCACGGCGGCTCTCGCGGTGGCGCGCGGCCCCGAGGACAAGAGCGAAGCGCTGTGGTTCCAGCGCGACCGAGGCGGATGGCGGCCCCTGTCCGGCCATCTACCGGCGGGCCCGGCATGGGGCGCCTGTACGGCGGGGCACGGCGAGCTCGCCGTACTCGTGGGAGCCGAACCCATGCTGATCCTGCGGCGCGCGCGCACGGTGCCGATCAAGACCGATCTGGAGATGACCGGTGAATGCGCGGCCGGCCAAGCCGGCGCCGTCGTGCTGGCACGCTGGAAAGACGATCGGGGCAGGCCCCATACGGCCATCCGCGGAGTGGGCGCTTCGGGCGCGCAGACCTGGGCTCGGGATATCCCAGCCGAGGTACAGGTCAGGGCCGAGCCCTCCGGTGAGCGATTCGTCCTCGTGTACGACGGCACCGCCGAACTGGTCGACCAGCGAGGGCGGACAACCGAGACGCACACCGGCGTGCTGTCCGCCGCCTACACCGAGGTGGCGGAACTCGTCCTGCTACGAGACGACTACAGCGTCCAATGGCTGACATCGTGATGCCGGACCCTCCGCCGGGCATGGGCGGTGCCGCGGCCTCCGGACCTGACCGTCACCCCGGCGGAGGAGAAGGCCGGACGGCGGCGATGACGAATGCGGTCGCCGATCGCCTCGTCGGAGTGACGGCTGCCGAGGCCGCCGGTGATGTAGAGCTTGGTGGCGACCATGTCGTCCCAGAGCCGGTCGAGCGCCTCGAACAGCGAGCGGTCGCCGGTCTCCAGGTAGATGTCGGCCGCGCCCGCCGCGAGGTAGGTCATCCGTACGGCGTGTCCGGTGACCGAGGGCAGCTCGCGGAAGGGCAGGTGGTCCTGGAAGTACTCGGGGGGGGAAGATCGTGTGTTTCAGTTTCCCCAGGCCCCGCCGGTCCACGAACAGGCCCGCCTGGACGAGGTAGGCGCGGTTGCCGGTCTCCCTGAACAGCTCGACCAGGGCCATCTCGACCTCGGGGTGACCGCAGACGCCCTCCTCCCCGCCGGGCCCGAACCGCTCCACCACCAGGTCGGCGAACTTCACCGCCGCCGAGAGCAGCCGCCCGTCGCCCATCCGCCGCCTGGCGGCGACCGCGGCCTGGATGAGGTGGCCCAGGTTGTAGAGCTCGTGACCCCAGGCGAGGTCTTCCCACGGCTTCTTCGCGCACGCCGGGTCCTGGAAGAAGGAGTTCAGGTAGCCGTCCTCGGCCTGCACCCGCTCAAGCAGTTCCACGACCTCGTCGAAGAACTCCCGCGCCTCGTCCGGCGCGGTGCCGGCGCCGATCTCGTACGCCACCCCTTCGACAGGGCCCCGGCAAAGTGGAAGTTTGTCCGATTCGGTGGACCGTAGTCGAGCCCGCGTCACCAGATGACCTGCGATGACACTCTGGTTGACCAGTCGCTCGAAACGGACATCGCGGTACGTTCGTCGACTTTGCCGGGGCCCTGGCCAGACCGAGGGGATGGAGAAGCTGCGTCCTGAGGACATCGCCGAAGCGGTCTCCTACATCGTCACCCGGGACCGTCGCGTGTCCGTCAACGAGATCCTCATCCGGGCCGGCGAGCAGACCTGGTGACCGGGAACAGCGGTGGCCAACCCGCCGGATCGCGCCGTGACACGGTCAGGGGAAAGTTTCGGCAGGTGCAGGGATTCGTTGATCAAGGACGGTGTGTGGCGGGAGTGACCGACTGCGGAAGTGGATGAGAGTCGTGACGGTCACGACCCAGCAAGACACCGGAGGAACCCCGTGGGACGCTTCTTCACCAGGACCGGCGGCCTGACCGCTATCGCGCTGCTCGCATCGGCGATGCTCGCCCCCATGACGGCCGCGCCCGCCCAGGCCGCCGCGGCGCGCCCGTGCGCGATGCCCGCGTCCGCCCCGGCCGTGCCCGCCGACGCCGCTTCGGCCTCGCGGACCGCCGCGGCTGAGCCGGCCTACTTCAAGATGACGACCGCCGGCTCCAGCGAACCGTTCATCATCCAACTCACCGACCCCGCGCTGATCGAGCACGCCAGGAAGATCCTCCGCGGCGAGGAGACCGAGAAGACCCACGTCATGGGCCGGATCATCAAGAGGCCGGCCCCCTACAACCCGCACTACGGCTTCTACCTCGACCCGAAGACGATCAACTTCTTCGAGATGGCCATCGAGGTCTGCGACGCGACGCTGACCTACACCGAAGACCACCTCGACGAGGCCTGCGGCGCCTTCCTGCCCGGCTGCTACTTCTGCCCCTGGACCTCCAAGCTGGTCGGCGAGGTCCCCGCCCCCTGACCCCTGACGGGAGTCTCCGCGTCCAGGCGGCCACCACTCACGCCTGATCGGTGGCCGCCCGGACCCGGAGCGGGCGGATCCTCCCTCACCCGGGGAACACGTCGCGGTCGGAAGGACGGCGGCAGCGCGCACCCCAGCCGCTCCTCCAGCGCGGCCACCTCCGCCTCGGAGGCCGGTGGAAAACCGAGCCAGGTGTCATCGACCGGCTCCACGGCCCCGGAAGACGGTTCCACATCGTGCAAGGCGGCCCGCTCCTCGCTCCAGCGCTCCAGCGCTCCAGGAACGGCTTCCAGTCCCCACGATTCACCCGGCACTCCTCAATGTCGGCGATGTCGCGCCCATCCCAGCAGAAGCCATCGACATCAAGGGCGATAACCGTCCCGCAATAACGAATGATTTCGCATTAGCCCCTTCAAAGTCGCCTTTATCGCATTAAGGTGAAAAAGGGAAAAATAGCGGGAGGGAGCGGAGGCCGATGGCATCGGGAACGGGGCCGTTGTCGCCGGACTTCACCGGGATCGACCCCGAGCTGATGCAGGGCTTCGTCACCGCACTGGAACGCGGTCGCGACGTGATCGGCGAGCAGTCCGAGCGGATCCGCCAACTGCTCGCCACGGCGCAGGTGTCGGCTCTGGGCCTGCAACCGATCAAACAGGTCGAGGGCTGGATCGACGACGAGCTGCCGGGGCTGCGCAAGCGCAACGAGACCATCCGGGCAAGCGAGAATTTCGCGCCCTGGATGCCCGGCTCCGGACTGGTCGGCTACCACGAGGGGAAGATCCTCTCCCCTGCGGAGGCGCAGAAGCAGGGCACAGCACTGGGCAAGCGCTTCCTGGCCATCGAGCCGGTGGACACGCCCTGGTTCGGACGCCCCTCCTCGGACGCGTACGCGCGAATCGTCAAGGAGCTGGCCGCCCACAAGAACGACGCCGACTTCACCGCCGCCTTCTTCGCCGCCCTCGGCACAGAACGCACCCTCGAACTCCCCACCCTGCTGCGCAAGAACCTGGACTCCCCCAGCCCCCAGCCGTCCGCCGGCCCGATCCGTCCCGATGACGAGGTGCTCCGCGCGGTGAGCCAGGCATTCGGTACGGCGGTCACCGCGGGATCGCGCGTCCCGGGCTTCGCCACGATCAAGGACGCGATACGGAGCGCGGGTCCCAAGGCGGGCCTGCTGCTGAGCGGGGGGAAGTTTCCCGCCGAGTGGCTGACGGACGTGGTGCTGAAGCAGGGGCTGGCCGATCCCAAGAAGATCGGTACGGGATTCCTCTACGCGCTGGGCAACAACCCGGCCGCCGCGCGGCAGGCGATCGCGGCGGTGGCCGGGCCGTACGCCAAGGACCAGACGAAGCTGAAGACGTTCCTGAAGAACTTCAACGATCACGCCGGTGGCAAGCACCTGAGCGCGTCCGACAAGAGAGACGCCTTCGGGCGCATGCTGGCCGCGGCCTCGGGCGCCTACGACGAGGAGGACGGCAGGCACAGCGCGGAGTCGGCCGCGTTCGCCTTCACCGTGATGACGACGCTCGACGATCTCAGACTCGGTCAGGAGGTCCGGGTCCACCTGGCCGAGATCGCCGGCGCGTACACCACAGAGATCACCGAGGGCGCGAACATCGGTGACGCGAACATGACCGAGGACAGCGCGCTGAAGCCCTCTACCTCGGCGTTCGGCCTGAAATCGGCGTTCACGCTGAGCCCGAAGGACACCTACCGCTTCCTCAAGCTCTTCGCCGACTCGGCCGAGAACCTCGCCCCGTTCGACGAGGGGATGGGCCGGTTCTCGCAGAAGGTGATCGCCGACGCGTCGGCGATCACCAGGAAGACCGGCGACGTCGAGCACCTGGACCGGGTGTTCACCGCTCTGGGAAACGCGCGGGGCTTCGAGCTGGCCGCCATCGAGAAAGTCCAGGGCAACCTGGACATGATCGACAAGCAGCGGGACGACCTGGTGGGGTTCATCCGCGACACGGCCATCGGAGGGGCGAGCATGGTCCTGGCGCCGACCACGAGCGCGACCCTCGCCTGGTCCGCGCTGAGCACCTCACTCTCCGCCAAGGGTGCCTTCGGCGGAGACGACGAGACCCGGGTGAACCGGGCCGACAAGGAGGACGACCTCGCGACGCTCGGCCGCCAGCACACCTACGCGCAGGTGCTGATGGCGAACGGGTTCACCCCGAAGGTGACGCCGACCGAGTATCAGGCCGACTGCCCGCCGGGGGTGGCCATCGCGGACGCGAACGGGGAGCTGAGGCCGTTCGCCGATTTGATCAAGCAGGGGAACAAGGGGCTTGAGGCGTTCGAGAAGTGGGCGGCGGTCAACGGGATGGGCCGCGATGACGACCTCTCGTTGGGAGAACTATCCAACAGAACGGCGAATCGATTCGACGGCGGTAACAAGCGAGGGCGAGGGCGTGCGCTGGCTTTCGACAGCTAACTCATGAGGCTGGGAGGCACTCGGTTTCACCTCGGACCAGATACTGCCCGTTAGCCGGAGACGCCAAGATGATGATCGTTTTGTACTCGTCATTGGCCAGCCGGATCGGGGCATTGCCACGATCCTCAACAATCCGATAAGGAGCAACCGAGGAGAGCGCACCCACCATAAAGGTATTGAGCCCATCAGGGTTGCTCTGTGGTGCGGAATCCCTGGCCGTAGCAGCAAAAGTTCGCTTGGCCTTGCCCTCGCCACAGGGAATATCGCGTCCACCGGGATCTGTGACACGGACATCCAGAACGTGGCTTTCCTTCATCAACTCAGTGATGTGCGACTTGAGTGTCTCCCCTGCTTCCGCCGCCGTAGGCCCGCTGTCACCGCACCCGGACACCGCCAGCAATACCACCCCGCACACCACGACGCCGCGCCGTACAGAACCTGCCATGAATTCCTCCGGGGCTGGCCGATATGCCGTAGATCCAATAATGTCCAATGGAACCGCCGTTGTATCCGTATCCGAAGGGGATATATGAATCCTCAGCCGGAGAATCTGGTGCCCAACCCGCGGCGCCAGGTGCTGGAGCAGACATTGGCGGAGGTCAGGGCACGGGTCGCCATCCTGGAGGCCGCGCTCGACCCCGCGCACGGCCAGTTCACCGGACAGCCCGTGTGGGTGGGGCCGACGGCCCGGCGGTTCGCCGAGGACCTCACCGCCCGCCGCGTACGGCTCCGCCAGGCGGCCAGAGCACTCGTCGACGCCCTCGAAGACGAACTCCGCTCCGTCCCGGCGAAGGTCCCGCCCTCCGCCGCACGGCATTGACGCATCAGGCCGGAATCCAGCGGGGAATCAATACCCGCCATGCGATTCCGAATCGATGACGGAGGGGAAGCAGACGGATACCGAGGGTGCCGTTTCCTCTGGAATACGAAAGTGGCGCCGGACCCCCCCGATGGAATCGGGAGCCCGGCGCTTGCGCTTTCTCCGGCCACGTCTCCGATGCCTCCAGAAACTTGGCACGTTCCACGAACAGCGGCCACCACTGCTGACCTCTGTCCAGCCACTCGGTCACGATCCACGCGGCAAGGCATGTGAAAACGAGCGGGTGTCAGAACATCAAGATCTCGATACCCTTTACCGGCGTGGCCGGGGAGTGATCTTCAGGTTGGTGTCAGTGATGTGGTGGTCGCCACCCACAGGCTCACGCGGCCGAAAGCCCTTCGGCCGCAACCGCTTTAGACGCGTGTTCACGAACTCGACTATTCCTATTAGGGATGTGGTCATCAGGTGTCGATTTCATCTGGCTTCATGAGATCAACCCAGGCTGGCCTCGCGGCTGCCGCCGCGACCAGACGCAGATTCCTGACCGTGACCGGCACGGCCGCCGCCTTAGCCTTGACCGGCACCCTTCCCGGCATTCGCAGCGCCCACGCGGCATCCGCGGTGAATGTGGACCGTCAACCCCTCTTCACCCTGGGGATCGCGTCCGGCGACCCACTGCCCGACGCGGTGGTGATCTGGACGCGGCTGGCGCCAGAACCACTGGCGCCGTTCGGCGGGATGGACCAGCGCCCGGTAACGGTCCAGTGGCAGGTGGCCGAGGATGAGGCGTTCCACCGTGTCGTGCGCCGCGGCACTGCGACTGCCCGGCCCGAGTACTCCCACACCGTCCATGTCGATGTCCAGGGCCTGCGTCCGTGGCGGCACTACTTCTACCGTTTCCGGGTCGGGGGGCAGATCAGCCCCGTCGGCCGCACCCGTACCGCTCCGGCCCCCGGCGACGCCGTCTCCGCGATGACCTTCGCCTTCGCGTCCTGCCAGGCGTGGTTCGAGGGCTACTACACCGCCCTCGCCGACATGGCCCGCCGCGACCACGACGTGATCCTCTTTCTCGGTGACTACATCTACGAGTTCGGCGCCGACAAGGGCATCCGCCCCGACTCCGGGGAACCCCATGCCATGCGCCAGACGGTGACACTCGACGACTACCGGGAGCGGTACGCCCTGTACAAGATCGACCCGGATCTGCAGGCCGCGCATGCCGCCGCGCCCTGGATCGTCACGCTCGACGACCACGAAGTCGTCGACAACTGGGCCGACGAGGCGCACCCGAGCGCCCCGCCGGCAAGCTTTCTGGTCCGGCGCGCCAATGCCTTCAGGGCCTATTGGGAACACATGCCGCTGCGCCTGTCACAGCTGCCGAACGGGCCGGACATGCAGCTGTACCGGCGCCTGCGCTATGGCACCTTGGCTGAGTTCAGCATTCTCGACACCCGGCAGTACCGCTCGGACCAGGCGGGCGGCGACGGCGAGAAGCCGCCCAACCCAGGATCGCTGGACCCCAGCCGCACCATCACGGGCGAGGAGCAGGAACGATGGCTGCTCGACGGGCTGGCCGCCTCCGGAACACGATGGAACGTCATCGGGCAGCAGAACGCCATGGCCCAGCTCGATGTCCAGGCCGGGCCGGGCATGGTGGTGCCGATGGACACCTGGGACGGTTACGTCGGCTCTCGCAACCGGGTGCTCGGCGGCGCCCACGAACGCGGCGTCAAGAACCTTGTCTCCTTGGGCGGAGACCTCCACCGCAGCGTGGCCTCCGACCTCAAACTCGACTTCGCCGATCCCGCATCGCCCACCGTGGGTACCGAGTTCGTCGGAACCTCCATCACCTCCGGGCTTGACGGTGTCGACCACGACCAGGTCGGCCTGACACTGCTCGCCGAGAACCCGCACATCAAATACCACAACTTCCAGCGAGGCTACGTCACCTGCACCGTGACCGAACAGGAGTGGACCGCGGACTACCGGGTGGCTGACCGTGTCACGACCCCCGGAGGCACCGTGACGACCCGTGCGAAGCTCGTCGTCGAAGACGGCCGAGCCGGCATCCAGACCACCTGAGTCTCCGTAATGGACAGGATCTCCATCATGCTGAAGCAGCGCATCGCGCGGACCGCCCTGCCATCCCTGGCCTTGTGCACCGCCATGGTCGCCGCGCTGGCCATGGCGTCTCCGGCGAACGGGGCCTCCGGCCGCTCGAAGCCGAAGGAACAGATCACCATGGCGGCCAATCCGGCCGCGCTCGACATCATCCCGCTGCCCTGCTTTTCCGGCAGCTTCCAGGCCACCATGACCAACACCGGGCAACAGGCCCAGTTTGCCGATATGACACTGAGCGCCCAAAAACCGATCACTCTGTCCCGGGACATCTTCTCCAGCTACCTTCCGGCCGTCGATCCCGACCAGCCGGTGAGCACTCCGGTCGAGGTTCGCGCCCCCCGGGACACTCCACCGGGTACCTATGACGTCCTGCTGGCCATGAATAAGCAGGAGCTCCGCGTGCCGGTTCGGGTGCAGGAGCCCCCGGCCAAGGGGCCCGGCGACAACGTGGCGCTGGGAGAGCAGGCGTTCGCCTCCTCCGCTCATGGCAATTTCCCGGTCTGCGGTGGTGTCGATGGGAACAAGGACCATGCCCAATGGAGCACCCGCACCGGGTGGAACGACGCCACGCCGACAGTCTTTCCCGACAGCTACGGGGTCCGTTTCCCGACGCCGCAGCGGATCGACCAGGTCGAGCTCCTGACCTTGGACAGTGCGTCGTCCCCGGCCACTCGCTATGGGGTGAGGGACTGGGACGTCCAGGTCCTCACGGACGGCCAGTGGCAGACGGTCGCCCAGGTACGCGGCAACACCTCTGGACTCGTGACCTCGCAGTTCGCCGCAACCACCGCCGAGGCCGTACAGGTCGTCATCTACGCCTCGAACGACGCCAGGTACTCGCGCATCATGGAGATGGAGGTCCGCGGAGCGTAGCCCCGGGCTCGGCCGATTCAGGGTCCTGGTCATATGAGTCCGAGGATTCCCGTCAAGGCTGTCCCGGCCGGCCCGGACCCTGTTCTCGGAAGTACTGAGCCGGGTGTTGGGACCGGTCCGTGCCGTGTTCCCGGAAGCCGGTGAGCTGAGGGCTTCCGGGAACACGGTCTTCTCAGAACTTCCCCGGAGTTCGAATGTTGACGTAATCGGCGAAATCGGCGGCATCCAGCGCCGCCGTAGCGGTGACGCTCGGGTAGTACTCGGAGATCCGCTCTGCCGAAACCCCGTCCCGGAGCAGTGCGGCAACCTCGTCATAGGGGACGCGGGTGCCCTCGATCATGGGAACCCCACCGCGAACCGCCGGGTCTACCGTCACGTGGGTGCGCGGCTGCAGCAACGACGGGATGTGCCTGCCATCACGATAGAACGGTTGCAGGACGTCGACCAGCTCGTGGATGACCACGTTGGCCTTCTTCCGCGCCAGGTCAACTGCCTGATCGGGCGCGGCCAGATAAATGCTGCTGCCATCGGCGACCAATGTGTAGGACGACAGGTGGTCGCTTTCTTTCAGATCATCACGGAGGGTGTCGAGCGCCCGTCTGACTTTCTGCAGTGAGGCACTGTTACGCAGCTTGACGCAGGTCCGCAGCGCCACCACGTCGCGGAAGGAGTAGAGAACGGGGCGCGTGCTGGAGATCTCCGGTATCAACACCGCGCCACGGCTCACGCCGGCCTTGCGCCAGTGTGCGAGCTGGCGCAGCGTGGCGCCCGACAGCGCCGCAGCCAGCTTCGGGTCATAAGCCATCACCTCACCCCTCCCATAATCCGTGATCCGCATCCCTGCCCGGCCATCATCGCAAATCTGTCTGAGCTGGTCAGGCGCTACGCGATCTCGCTCTCCACCGTTTCGGACACTTCTGGCGGAATGCGGTGGCTGAACGGCTCCTCCGAGAGCGCCGGTGGGGCCGCCAGGGTGCACCAGACGATCTTTCCGCCCGAGGTCGGGCGGTAGTAGCCCCAGCTCCGGGCGAGCAGGTCGACAAGGCAGAGGCCGCGCCCGCCTTCGTCGTCCGGATCGGGGACCCTGAGGACGGGCGGGGTACGGCAGGCGTCCCAGACGCGCAGCACGACCGCGTCTCCGACCGGGTAGAGATCCAGCCAGATGTGATTCGGACTCGCGTGCGCCACCGCCTCCATGATGGCGGGAAGCTCCATCACGGCGGGGGATTCCGTGACGGCGTGCGGCGAGACGTGCGGGGCGTGTGCCTTGATCGCGTTGGAGACCAGCTCGGAGACGACGAGCTGGGCCGTCTCGATCAGGTCGTCCCGCCGCCAGCCCTCCAGTACGCGCTGGACACGTGCACGCGGGCGTAGTAGGGCGAGGTCGGGAAGACGGAGAGCTCCAGGTGGTGCTTTCCGGTGGTGACATCGGTCATCGTTCACCCGCTCCTGGTCGGCGCGTCAGGTGTCAGGGCATAGGACCGGCACCGTTCACAGACGGGGGCGGCTGCTCTCCCCGCACGGGGGCGACGGGGGCACGGTGCCGGTCCTACGGGAGGTACGACCGGGGAGCGGCAGGGGGCTGCCGGGGTCGTACCGCTTGCGCCGGGCGGACACCCGACAGGGGTGGGCCGCATCGGGAGGGAAGCTCGCCCGCCCGGCTGACTGGGGAAATCACACGTTCGGCCATCCGGAGAGGAACCGACCCGGAAGGCTTTACGTTGAGAGCATGCACCATCACAATGAGTGAATGCAATATAGGCGTTTACACTGGCCGCATAATCCGGAAAGGCGTTAAAGATGCAGGACAAACCCGATTTGGGCGCAACCGCACCTCTACCACGGGCCCGACGCCAGCCACCCACGGTGCGCCTGCGCCGCCTGGCAGCCAAGCTGCGCCACCTCCGCGAGGCGGCCGGACTTTCCCAGACCGAGGTAGCAGAGAAGACCGATGTCAACCTCGCCACGCTTCACCGCATCGAGACGGCCAAGACCAAGCCGCAACTTCGGACCCTCATCGCCCTGCTCGACGCATACGGGATCACCGGCACCGAGCGCGCCGACCTGATCGCCCTCCAGAAGGAGGCCAAGCAGCGCGGCTGGCTGCACAGCTTCGATGCCGATCTTCCCGACCAGTACACTGCTCTCATCGGCCTGGAAGCCGAAGCTCAGCAGGCCATCAACTACGAGTCGCTGTTCATCCCAGGTCTCCTGCAAACCGAGGACTATCTGCGAGCGATGATCCGTGGTGTGCGACCGACCGCTACAGACGAAGAGATCGAAACACGCGTCGCCGCACGCATGCAGCGGCAGGTTCTGTTGGAGGGCGACGCTCCTCTCCGACTATGGGCGATCCTGGACCAGGCCGCGCTGTGCCGGATGGTCGGGAACGAAGCCGTCATGCGTGACCAGTTCGCGCGTCTCGCCCAGCAGGCCCAACGTCCACACATCACTATTCAGGTCATCCCGTTTTCCGCTGGAGCCCACCCCGGAATGCCGGGCAGCTTCATCGTCCTGAAGTTCCCCGCACACGATCCTGATGTGATCTACATCGACAGCATGGCCGGCGACTTGTTCCTTGAGAAGGAAGAGGATATTCAGAGGTATAACGATATTTGTGAGCATCTTCGTGCGATAGCGCTCAGCCCTGCCGACACAGCCGCGCTCATCGCATCTCTAAGCGAAGATCACCAGTGGAAGGAAGCGCAGGATGCAGCAACCTGACCTCTCAAAGGCACACTGGTACAAGAGCACCCTCAGCGCCGATGGCGCGAGCTGCGTGGAAGTCGCCTTCGTCAAGGATGCCGTCGCTGTACGCGACACCAAAGACCGCGAGGGCGGCACGCTCGTGTTCCGCCGCGACGAGTGGGCGAACTTCATCGGAGGAATCAAGGCCGGCGGCTTCGACCGCCTTTCCTGATCGACAGGTCCCCTTCCTGGATCACTGCCACCTTCCGGGGTGCGCCATCGCGTCGCGAAACGCGCACATCCCGGGATGACGCCGCAGCCGAGATCGCGCACCGGCTTTTGCCAGGAGCGCGACCAGCGACACCCCACGGAGAACGAGCCTGCCACCAGAGCCGCGAGGAGACTCTCCAGGACGCCGACGAGGGCGTGGGCCGCTCGTCCCGGTCGCGATCTTCGCAGATCACATTCGTTAAAGGCCCGGCAAACAACGGAAGGCTTCGTTACGGTTACCCGCTGTGTCCGTAGACGTTGGCAGAAACCAGCTCCGTGCGAGTTTCGCCGCTCACCGGGACGCCTCACACGCTTTGGAGGAGGGTGCCTCCACGGCGCTGCTCCTCTTCTACAGCGTCGAGTGCGGGCTGAAGGCGATCCTCCTCGATCGGCGTAATTGGCGATCCACCTCGGACTTGCCGAAACATCTCAAAAGCCACAATCTCCATGATCTCGCCAAGGAACTTCTTCTCCCCTCGCCGCTCTGCGAGCTGATGGTTGACTGCACCGGTCGGAAGGGGCCTGGGGAACGGGTGGCCTTCGGAGACCTGCACCAGGCCTGGAGGTACGGCCGAGCCCTGGAGAAGAAGGGCGAGGAGAGAGCCATAGCCGTGTTGCGCGAGCTTCTGGGCTGGTGTCAGCGAGAATTGAGAGTGTGATCATGCCGGAGCAGGAGATCAGGACCCCCGAGCACATCTACACCTGGGTCGATGTGGACGCCCATCTCGCGGCCATGGCAATCGACGGCCAGTGGCCGGACTGGCTCCACGAGTGCGACGCCTTCTGGGACGGCCTCGATGTGACGATCGCTCCGCACGCGCTGCCGCAGGAGGCCCTGTCGTGGCTGGGTGACGTGTTCGGGGTCGGCTCGACAATGCCCCATGAGGGCGAGACCGTTCTCCGGCTCGACGACGTCCCCGGTCACCCTTCCGCCAGGCTGCTCCCGATCTCGGTGCGTCAGCGGGAGTTCGAAACGCCCCGGCGGGAGCCCCGGTGGCGGGAGCGGCGCATCGTCCGCGGCCTCGGTGAGCCGCTCCCCCGGCCGGAGGCCCCGTTCCCCTGCAACGTGCGGATCGCGGCGCTGCACTCCTTCAAGGGCGGGGTGGGGCGGACCCTCCACGGGGTGGCTCTCGCCGACGCCGTCGCCCAGCGCGGCGATCGGGTGCTGCTGGTCGACGCCGACCTGGAGGCTCCAGGGATCACCTGGATGTTCGGCGCGCACGGCAGGCGTGTCGACTTCGGCTACGAGGACTTCCTGGCGCTGCTCCACTCCTCCGAGGACGGCCGTCCCGGCGACGCGGTGACGCTGGGCGCGGCCTACCTGCCGAACCAGATGATCGGCAACGTGGTCGTCATGCCCACCCGGCGCTCGCTGCGGGACATCGCCCCGCCACGGCTCGAACCCACTGACCTGCTGACCCCGGACCGCTCGATCTACTACCTGACCGAATCCCTCGCCGAGCTCGCCGACCGGCTCGGCGCCCGGACGGTTCTGATCGACCTGCGTGCGGGAAGCAGCGAGCTCGCGGCTCCCGTACTGCTCGACCCGCGCGTCCAGCGGATCTTCGTCACCACCGTCAGCGACCAGGCGTTGTACGGCACCGTCCGCACCATCCAGGAGCTCGGCCGGCGCGCGCCGACGCGGGCCGACGACCCGGCGAGCGTGGCCGTCATCACCCAGTTCCGGCAGGAGGGCCACCGGGAGCTGGCAACCTCGGCCGCGACCATGCTCCGCGACGCGATCTCCGGGACGCTCGAACAGACCGCCCCGGAGGACGAGGACCGGACCGTCGACCGTGACGTCACGCTGGAGCCCATCTTCAGCGTGTTCCAGGATCGGCTGCTGGCGCTGCCCGCCTCCTGGGAGGCCGTCGTGGAGCTGGTCCGGCGCCAGCAGCTCGCACAGACGCTCGCGCCGCTCGTCGAAGGGCTCACCCCTCCGAAGGATGTGGTCCTCACCGATGGAGCACTTGCCACGGATACGCTCTCCGTGGCGAAAACCGACGACCTCGCCTACCGGCGCGGAATCCTGAGCGGGTTCGCGGGTCGGCTGGCATATGCCGAGACGGCGGACGACACGGACTTCCTGCCGACCGAGTCCCTGCGGAACATGCTCGCCTCCCACCGGACCGAGCCACCGCTGTGCGTGGTCACCGGAGCCAAGGGGTCGGGGAAGACCTTCACCCAACTCCAGATGTGCTTCCGGAAGACGTGGCGTGATTATGCGCGAGACGTCGGCGTTGAGAGCGTGACCCTGGACACCCTCCTGGCGCCGGTGCTCGTCTCCCAGAACCTCAGCGACTCCGCGCGTGAACGGATCAGCACGATCCAGCGAGATGCCTCCGCCTCACCGGACATCGAGCCCGCAACACAACGCGAACTGCTCGATCTGATCGACGGCGCGCTGCGTTCGGAGCTGACCAATATGCAATGGCGGCGGATCTGGCTGACCTGTATGGCCCGGGCCGTGGGGATCGACGCCTCCCCCGAGGACGTCGAGGAGAAACTGGTCGACTTCGGCTCCGCGAATACCAGGATCTTCCTGTTCGACGGGCTTGAGGATCTTCTTCAGGATCTCCTCGACAGCGACGTCCAGCGGCAGGCGCTCCGCGTCCTGCTCATCGACTGTCTCGACTGGCTGCGCAGCCTTCGGGGCAGACCGCTCGGCCTGGTGATCTTCGTCCGGCGCGATCTCGTCCAGTCGGCCATCCGGCAGAACTACGAGCACTTCTTCGCCCGGTACAGAGACTACGAGCTCAAGTGGAACCATTCCGAGGCCCTGCGGCTGGCCCTGTGGGTGGCGCAGCGTTCCGGAGCCCTTCAGGGCCTCACCCCCGAGGAGGTGGCCGCGGTGAAACCTCAAGGTCTCAGCGCGATGCTCCACCCACTCTGGGGAGAGAAGATGGGCTCTCCCAAGTCACGCGAGGCCCGCTCGGACGGATGGTTCCTGGCGGCGCTCTCCGACTTCACCGAGCAGATCCAGGCACGCGACATCGTGATCTTCATCAAGGAGTCGGCCGCCTTCTCGGTGGAGGACAGCCGCTGGCCGACCCGCCTGCTCGCTCCGGCGGCGATGCGGAAGGCGCTCGTCCAGTGCAGCCTGGTGAAGATCCGCGCCATCACCGAGGAGAGCCCCCAGGTGGGCGAGCTGCTCAAGCACCTCGACGGCCTCACCTGGGAGAAGAAGAGAATCCCCTTCAGCCCCGAGACGGTCGAACTGTCCAACCAGAGCCTGGAACTCCTCGCGGCCAATGGAGTCGTCTTCCGCGAGGAGGACCAATACTGGATCCCCGAGATCTTCCGCCACGGTCTCTCCTTCAAGGCCACCGGCCGGCCGAAGATCCTGGCGATCGCCAACCTCGTCCGCCAGCAGAACAACCTCGACTGACAGACGGAGCCTCTCTGATGCCACAGCGTCGACAGAGCCGACAGGAGCTGAGCGACCTCATCGATGAGATCCAACTCGTCCCCCTCATCCGGGAACGACTCGCCGACTCGGCGGCCGGCCGCGATCTCACCCTGGAGGAAGTCGCCGACTCCCTCGGAATAAAGATCGAGGAGCGCGACACCGGTCCCTCGGGCGGACACGAACCGGGGGGCACGTGGGCCGGCCGAACCTGAAGTGCCTCTCTCACGCCGCTGTCAGAACCACGGCCCCGGCATGTTGAGGATTTGATCGGGTTTGATTCTTTGCGTGTGACCGGTGCCGACCTTCGCGGCCGGTAATCTCTGCCCCAATCCGGGCATGAGAGGGGGCACGACTCCCCAAGATCGGGGTTCTCACACCAACCGATCTCCAGGGGGAATCGTGCCCGCTGCCGCCCTATCATCGCCGACCAGCCCCGCCCGAGGTGCCGGCTTGGGTCATGACGTGCCATCCGGTCGTGGTGGTGAGGGCGGGCTGAGGGCGCGATTCCGGGTTATCTGTGACAAACGGGCCGTCTACAACACGCTGCATTCCCTGGAGTCGATTTTGGCGGTGGCCGCGTTCGGTACGGCGACGGTGGGAGGGGACACGGTGACCGCGATCAGCCGGATCCGGGCCGCGTTGCTGCGCGCCGGTGTGCTGCGGGCGGTCATCGCGCTGCCACCGGGATGTGCGCCCCCACACAGCGTCGCGCTGCATCTGTGGGTGCTGCGAGCGCCCGATGGGAGCGGTGTCGATCCGGGTTCGGAGGTCCTCCTGGTGGACGCCGCCAGCACGCAGCCGGAGGTGACCGGGAGGGCGCAGCGGACGGGCAGAGCGGGGATCGACTGGCCGCTCCTGCGCAGGAGCGTGCTGTCGGCCGTACGGACGGAGGGCGGCCCCGGGGACCAGACGTGCGCCTGCGTTTCCCGACCGGTGATCGAACTGCTGGACGACGAGATCGACCTTACCCCGGCCCGGCACGTCCCCGACATCGCGGCGGCGGGTCTGGGCTTGCGACGGTCGTGGGCCCGGTTCGGCGCCCTGCTCGACGAACTGCATGACCTCACCACGACGCTGTCCCAACTCGAACTGAACGCCGAGGACGGCCCCGACCAGGGCGCGGTGACCGTAAGCGACCTGGCGCGGGCTGGGGCGCTCTCTCTGCGGACCGGTCAGCATCCGGCGGACGACACGGTGCTCACCGGTGACGCGCCCGCGGATGCCGTACCAGTCCTCACGGTCTCCGACGTGCTGGCCGGTGGCAGACCGCCCGGCTGGCTGCCGGCACAGGAAGCCTCGGAAGGGGGGAAAAGGGGCATCCTCACGGTGACCGCTCCCGGGGAGGTGGTGATCGTCGGTGCCTACCGGGCGTTCGACGCCTGGGTGGACGTCGACGCCCCCACGGTGCTGGGCCCGCAGCTCTTCGCCGTGCGGGTGGACCCCGCCCTGCTCGACCCATGGTTCCTGGCGGGCTGCCTACGGGCCCCCACCAACGCGAGGCGGGCGGGCACTCACGCGTCGTCGTCCTCTCGGGTCGACATTCGCAGGCTTCAGGTCCTGCGGATTCCCCTTGAGGAGCAGCGCCGATACGGCGAGGCGTTCCGGAGACTGTCGGCCTTCGAACGATCGCTACGGGAAGCGGGGACGGTGGGCAGGGAGCTGGTCGGCGGCATGATCGACGGCCTGTCGACTGGAAAGCTGCCACGCCGCCGAGGGTGAGTGGCGACGGACGGTATACGAGGCCAGAGGTTCCGGCCACCTCGGCAGGCGTTCCCTCGGCGCTCCGCTGTGGGACGGACCGCATACGGAGGGTCGCGGAACCATCACCGTCTGGGATGTGACACCGTGGACATGTATCTCATGAACCGCATACGCCACCTCCACCACGGGGGATGCCGGCGCGAAGAGGAGAGATCATGTCGAAACCGCCGCTTCCCGAGGAAGCAGTCGCCATGCTGAGGAAGCCGAACCACGCCGTCATCGCGACGCTCCGGCCCGACGGCCAGCCGGTGTCCACGGCCACCTGGTATCTCTGGGACGACGGCCGGATCCTGGTCAACATGGACGAGGGCCGCAAGCGGCTGGACCACCTGCGCAACGATCCCCGGGTCACGCTCACCGTGCTCGACAAGGACGACTGGTACACGCACATCAGCATCATCGGGCACGTCGCCGACATACGTGACGACAAGGATCTGACCGACATCGACCGGCTGGCCCAGCAGTACCTCGGGAAGCCTTACCCGCAGCGGGACCGCGACCGGGTCAGCGCCTGGATCGAGATCGACAGCTGGCACGGCTGGGGCACGTTCAAGGACAGCAGCCAGCCCGGCTGACGCCCACGGCCCGGCCGGGCGTCGGTGCGCGGGGATCGTGGGAGCGACGGGATCGAGCAGGGGTGCCGCCGCCGGTCGACGTACCGGGTCAGCGGTCGCTGAGGCCCGCGAGGATCGCCCGCACCTCCGCCACGTCCGCGTGCTGCGAGCCGTACATCCGCTCCAGGTCCGGCAGCAGGCCGACCAGCGTGTCCTTCGCCCGCGCCCTGTTGCCCGAACCGAACTCCATCAGCCCGATCTGGCACCGCAGTTCGAGGATCCGCTCCCGGTCGGCGCCGAAGCGCCTCTCGTCGTCCAGGAGCCGGCGGAGCTGGGCCAGGGCGAGGTCGGTCTCCCCCACCGCCGCGTGGCAGTTGGCCTCCATCAACCGGCACCGCAGGGCGAGGTTGTTGTGCGGTCCCTCCACCGCGGCGACGTCGGCCGCCAGCCGCTGGAACTCGGGCGCCGCGCGGCGGTAGTCCCCGGCGAGGAAGAGGGCCTCGGCGAGCTCGATCCGCAGGTCGACCACCTCGGAGCTCGCGGGACCGAACGAACCGGCGGCCAGGCCCACGAGCTCGGCCAGCACGTCTGCCGCCTGGCCGAAACGGGAGGCCGCCTTGAGCTTCTCCGCCTCCTTGCGGGCGCGTTCGATGTCGTCGCGCCCGATCTGCGCCAGCCCCCCGGCGTGCCTGATCCGTGCCGGCCGCATCGGGTAGGCAGGCCGCCGGTCGCCGTCCGGCGGTGGGGAGGTCATGCGTCCGACGACGGTGGCGTACATCCGCACCGGGTGGGGCGTGTCCAGGTTCACGTAGCCGGGGAAGGACGGCAGCTCGTGGCAGAAGTCCAGGAGCCGCTCGTAGACGACGTCCGCGCTGCGCGGCCGTTTCTCCGGTTTCTTGGCGAGCAGTCCCAGGACGAGCCGTTCCAGCCCTTCGGGGACGTCGCGCCGCCTGGTGCGCAGCGGCCGGGGCGAGGCGTCGGTGTGGTTGCGCATCGTGGCCAGCGCCGTGGGTGCGGCGAACTGGTTGTCCCCGGCGAGCATCTCGTCCAGGATCACGCCGAGCGAGTAGAGGTCGCTCTGCGGGCCGGCCGCCCCGGTCAGGGCCTGCTCGGGGGCCATGTACGACGGTGTGCCGAGCACCTCGCCCGTCCCCGTGATCGTCGTCGTGTCCGTGGAGGCGAGCGCGGCGGCGATGCCGAAGTCGAGGACCTTGACCGTGCCGTCGGGGCAGAGCATCAGGTTGCCCGGCTTGAGGTCCCGGTGGACCAGGGAGTCGGCGTGGGCCACGGCCAGGACCGAGCACACCTGGGCGGCGATCGCCACGGCCCAGGCGATGGGCACCTGGGTCTCGTCGAGCAGCGCGGAGATGGGGCATCCCCTGACGAGCTGCATGACCATGTAGAGGTCGTCGCCGTACGGCCCGCAGTCGTAGACGGTTGGCACCCCCGGGTGTTCCAGCCGGGCCGTGATGCGTGACTCGCGCACGAACCGTCTGGCCAGGTCCTCGTCCGGCCGGCCATCGGGAAATCTATCGAGTTTGATGAATTTGATGGCGATCTGCCGGTCCAGGCGGTTGTCGTAGCCGAACCAGACCTCTCCCATTCCGCCGGAACGGCGGGAGCGGGGATCCAGCTCGTAACGGCCATCGATGATCGCCCCTCTGCTCACAACAACCCACTCCCGGAAAAGGAGATCCTTTGTCAGGAAAAATTTATAAATTTACCGGGAAAAAAGTACAGGATTATCCAGCGTAGCGTGGACACGATTCCGCCCGCGGGTGAAATACCCTTGGCCGGAGCGGGTCCGCGCTGATCCCGGCGAGGTCCCAGGTCATCGCCCCCACCTGGGGGTTGCGACCGTCGCGGTCCGGCCGTCCGCGTCCAACGCCACCGCATTCACCTCATTGCCGGGCACATCGAGAGCGGCCACCTGGACCGGATGGGAGGGGTCCGTCACATCCCATACATCCGCACCACGCCTGCTGCCGGTCACCGCCGTGCGCCCGTCGGCGCTCAACGCCGCCGCCTCGACATCGTCGGTGCCGGGCAGGGGGCCTCGGCGCTCGGAGATCACGGAATCCACCAGGGCGGACCATATGTGAGCATCCGGATGGATACGCATCGCGATCAGGCCCGGGAGCACGGCATCGAATTGCTTGACGCCCCGGAGCTCCGCGCCATGGAGCGCCGGTTCCCTGGCGCTCGCGATGCGCGTCACCTCGCGCTGACGGACCGCCTCGACAAGGGCGGCACACAACACGACCACCAGAGCGAGAAGCAAGCGAACGCGCGTCATGCGCAGACCCTAGTCGGAGGAGCTCGGGCTTGGTCATTCCAGCGCTTTACGACGCAATGCTGATAATGTAAGGCGCCTCCTTGTAACCACCTAGCCGAATTATGATCCCGCTGTCAGGATGTTCCTTGCGCACGCCGTCCCATCTTGCATCCATATATGCACTCCCATATTTGGTGAGCAGGCCGCAGATGGTCCCCATGGCAGTTCGCAGGCTCGTGGGCGCAGGGAAGGCATCATCGGAGTGCTCCGGGGAAGTGCAGGAACAGCGAGCGGGATACGGCGCAGCCGGCTGATAAAAGACCGGTCCGTGCTGAACTTCCGGGGGTGACCGGCAGCCCGACTGCGTGAAGTCCCTACGGGGTGTTAGGTAACTCGGGAGGCCCGATCAGACCGAAAATCGTTTCGGTCGTATTGGTTGCCCCGGCCATCGCGGCTTTCGGAGACGTCAACAGCGCGGACGCCGATCCGGTACGGCCTGCGGGGGCAGGATGTACACGCTGACCGGCCCCCGAGGCGCTCACCCCCGGCGTCAGGCGTCCCTCCGGCTGATCGGCGGCCGGGCCAGGGTGCCGATCGTGACCATGTTCGACCTCGACGCCTACGAGAGCGGCCTCGTCACGGCGGCGGGCGGAGGGTCCGTCCCGCCGCGCTGACACCTCGGCGACCGGGGCGGGAGTCGCCGACAGGTAGGGCACGGCGTGGCACCGGGGAAGGCAGTGCCCGTGGCCAGGACCCGCCCCCGGCCCCGGACCCGGTCGGCCCACAGGGCGGAGCAGCGCTATACCCCTGGAGTAACGCTGCTACCGAAATCATGTTATCGTTGATAACGTCAGGTTGAGACGGACCTCAACCCAGCGGAGACGAGGAGCAATGCCATGAGCGAGCAACCGACCACTTCACGCCGGGTGGCCGTCGTCACCGGCGGGTCCCGCGGCATCGGCCGGGAGAGCGCCGAGCGGCTGGCGTCCGACGGGTTCGCCGTCGTCGTCAACTACGCGGGCAACCAGACCGAGGCCGAGGCCGCGGTCTCGGCCATCGTCGCCGCCGGTGGGCAGGCGATCGCCTTCCGCGCCGACGTGGCCGACGAGGCCGCGGTGTCGGCGCTCTTCGACGTGGCCGAGAAGACCTACGGGGGAGTCGACGTGGTCGTGCACGCGGCGGGCGTCATGACGCTGGCCCCTCTGGTCGACACCGACCTGGACGCCCTGGACCGGATGCACCGCACGAACATCCGCGGGACGTTCGTCGTCGACCAGCAGGCCGCACGCCGGCTGCGCGACGGCGGGGCGATCATCAACTTCTCCAGCTCCGTGCTGTCGCTGGCCATCCCCGGCTACAGCGCCTATGCCGCCAGCAAGGGGGCGGTCGAGGCCATGACCCTGATCCTGGCCCGGGAGATGCGCGGGCGGGACATCACCGTCAACGCCGTGGCCCCCGGACCGACCGCCACCGCGCTGTTCCTGGACGGCAAGGACGAGGAGACCGTCGCGAGGATGGCCGCCCAGCCGCCGCTGGAGCGCCTGGGCACCCCACGGGACATCGCCGAGGTCGTCTCCTTCCTCGCCGGCCCCGCCCGCTGGGTCAACGGCCAGGTGCTGCGCGCCAACGGCGGCATCGTCTGACGCGCGCCCGTGTTCCCCCGCCCTTCCCGCTCAATCAACCGAGGAGTTCCGTCATGGGCAAGACAGTCTTGATCACGGGTGCCGGTTCCGGTTTCGGGGCGCTGACCGCACGAGCGCTGGCCCAGGCCGGGCACACCGTCTACGCCGCGATGCGCGACACCACCGGCCGCAACGCCGGCCGTGTCGCCGATGCCAAGGCCTACGCCGCCGAGCAGCGGGTGGACCTGCGCACCGTGGAACTCGACGTGCTCTCCCAGGAGTCCGCCGACGCCGCCGTCGCCACCGTCCTGGCCGAGGCCGGTGCCCTCGACGTGCTCATCCACAACGCCGGCCACATGGTCACCGGCCCCACCGAGGCCTTCACCCCCGAGGAGCTGGCGGCCGTCTACGACACCAACGTGCTGGGCACCCAGCGCGTCAACCGGGCCGCCCTGCCCCACCTGCGCGCCCAGCAGAGCGGCCTCGTGCTGTGGATCGGCTCCACGTCCACCAGGGGCGGCACCCCGCCCTACCTCGCCCCGTACTTCGCCGCCAAGGCCGCCATGGACTCCCTTGCCGTCTCCTACGCCGCCGAACTGGCCCGCTTCAACATCGAGACCTCCATCGTCGTGCCAGGCTCCTTCACCTCCGGTACCAACCACTTCGCCACCGGCGGACATCCCGCCGAGCAGACCGTCATCCCCGCCTACGAGGAGCGCTACGCCGGCCTGATGGACCAGGTCTCGCAGCGCCTGGCCGCCCTCGCACCGGCCGGCGCCGACGTGTCCCAGGTCGCCGACGCCATCGTCGAGGTCGTCGACGCCCCGCACGGCACCCGGCCGTTCCGCGTCCACATCGACCCCGCAGGGGACGGCGCCGAGGAGGTCAGCCAGGTCGCCGACCGCATCCGCGCCGAGTTCCTCACCCGCATCGGCCTCGAAGACCTCCTCATCCCCCACACCACCGCCTGACCTTCGGCCGGGAGGAGGACGGGTCGCCGCGCTTAGCATCGCTACGCTGATCTTGATAGCGTCGTTTCCATGAGTACGCGAACACGCATCCTGGAAGTGGCGGCCGGCCTGGTCGCGGAGTCTCCGGACGGGGATGTCTCCACACGGGCCGTGTGCGAGGCCGCGCAGGTGGGCGCCCCGGCGCTCTACCGGCACTTCAAAGACAAAGAGGGTCTGCTGTCGGCCGTCGTCGACTATGGCTTCGACAAGTACCTGGCGACGAAGCGGCGGCGCAGCCCCGGCGCAGACCCCGTGGAGGACCTGCGCAACGGCTGGGACAGCCACGTGGACTTCGCCCTGCAGAACCCGAACCTGTACCGGCTGATGAACTCCCCCGCGATGCGCACACCGCCGGCCGCGGCGCTGGAGTCCCATCAGATCCTCACACGGGACCTGGAACGGGCGGCGGCACAGGGCAAACTGCGCCTCGCCCCCGAACTCGCCGCCCAGATCGTCATGTCGGCCAACGTCGGTGTGGCGCTGATGCTTGTCTCCCGCCCTTCGACCTTCACCGACAAGAGCATGTCGCGGCGCGTACGCGACGCCGTGCACGCGGCCGTCTTCACCCCGGACGTGACCGGCCCGCGCACCGCCTCCGACGACTCCGGGAGCGGCGCGGACGACGTGCAACTGCCCTCCACGGCAGCCCGGTTGAGCGCGCTGCTGCGCCAGTCGCCGGACTCGGCGCTCAGCGCCGCCGAAACGGCCCTGATGACCGAATGGCTGGACCGGCTCTCGAACACTCCCCCGAACCGGTAACCGTTTCCTTGCCGCTGAGACATCCGCTTCTTCGCCGCTGGAACACCCTCGGTGTGCTCACCCGGTCATCCGGGCAGCACGTTGATGTCGCCGGAGCCTGTGGTCATCGTCACCTTGTGCGGGGAACTCACGACGTTCTTCACGGAAACCTGGATTTCGCCCGATCCCGCCTTGGTTCTCACTTCGTACGGCCCGTCGGGGACGTGGAGGGTCGCGTTGCCCGAACCGGTCTTCATGTCGACGCCGCCGGGGACGGCGGTGTACTTCAACTCGGCATCGCCCGATCTGGTCTCGACGGAGACCTGCTCTCCCGCCAGGCCTGTGCCCTTCACGTTGCCCGATCCCACGGAGACGCCGATCGGCCCCGTCAGGGACGTCAGCGTGATGTCACCCGAGCCTCCGTCCAGGTCCACCTGCAGCCCCTTGGGGATCTCGATCTTGTAGTCGACGCCGCAGTTGTCCCACTTCGCCGGGCAGTCATAGGACATGGACAGCAGGTCGCCGTCGACCTTGTGCTCGGTCTCGGGCTTTTCGTCATTCCACCGGAGCATCTCGACGACCCGGACGGCGTTCCCACCGGTCTCGGTGATGTCGGCGTCACCGGACCCGCTCTTGAGGCTCAGCTTGGCCACCTTGTCCGTCACCTGGTACGTCACGGTGTCCCGGTTGGCGGAGCCGCCGATGCTCGTCAGCCCGCACCCCGTCAACAACGCCGCGGAGACCAGCAGGCCGCCTGCCATCACGATCGTCTTCATGCCTTGGATCATTGCGCGGACGTCGCCGCCGCGCATCGGGGGACGCCCCTGAAGGGCCCCTCGGGGAAACCCTGAACGTGCCGCCCGGGACGGCGGCCACGGCTCAGGTGGCGCCGGGTCCGGTCGGCAGGCGCATGGCCCCGAACCCGAGAGGCCACCGGCCAGGCCCCGGCCTCCGCGTTCCCGTGACCTCGGGCTGAGCAGGCAGATGGAGGGCGCCTAACCTGGGGAGATGGCATTCATCCCACGACGCATGCCGACCGCGGCGGCACTCGTTCTGCTCAGCGTGACCGGCATCGCCATGACGACGGCTGCGGCGTCACCGCCGGGGACCCCTCCCCCCGGCCCACCGCAGACGTTCACCGCCACGGTGACGCCGGTGTCCCCGGACCAGCTGAGCCATTCCTGGCGCCGAGGTTGCCCGGTGCGTCCCGACGACCTCAGGATGATCAGCATGACCTACTGGGGTTTCGACGGCAGGCCCCACACGGGAGAGCTGGTGGTCAACAGGTCGGTAACCGGCCAGGTCGTCTCGGCCTTCAAGAAGTTGTACGGTCAGCGCTTCCCCATACGGCAGATGCGACGGGTGGACGTCTACAAGGGCAGCGACGACGCCTCCATGGCGGCGGACAACACCTCGGCCTTCAACTGCCGGCGCGTCGAGACCTCAGGCAGTTGGTCGCAGCACGCCTACGGCCTGGCGATCGATGTCAACCCCCGGGAGAACCCCTATATCCACCCCTATCCCGGCGGCACCGTCGATCCCGCGAACGCGAAAGACTACGTTCGGCGGCCCCTGCACCGGCCGGGGGTCATCAACCCCGGTGACGACGTGGTGAGCGCGTTCAAGAAGATCGGCTGGGGCTGGGGCGGGTCCTGGTCGAGTGAGAAGGACTACCAGCACTTCTCCCAGAACGGACGGTGACGTCTCCGCGATGGCGTCTCCCGATGCCGTGCCACCACCGGAAAGAGCGGGGGCGCCATGCCGGGCGAGACTCTCGCCTGGTTAGCGTGAGCTGTATGGACAACGCTGATCGGAGAGCGGCTGCGGACCTGATGATGGCTTCCGCCCGCGTGTGTGCCGCTCTGCTTGCACTCGTCATGATCTTCAGTGGGTTTTCCGGTGCCCGTGCCGCGTACGCGTCTGCGTCTGAGGCCGCTCTGCCGCCCCCGTCGCCGGGACGGCAGCTCATCACCGTGACGGCGGACTCCTACCAGAAGACCACTGCCACACTGGTCGCCTACACCGCAGAGGACGGCCGGTGGGTGAAGGTGTACGGGCCGTGGACAGCGAACGTCGGCGAGAACGGCATCGCCCCGCCAGGCCAGAAGCGGGAGGGCGACGGGCGCACCCCGTCCGGCACGTACGGGTTCGACTTCATGTTCGGGATCAAGCCCAACCCCGGTGTGAAGTTCCCCTACCGGCAGGTGTTCTCCTACGACAAGTGGGATGACGACCCCACCAGCCCCCTCTACAACGAGTGGGTGGATACCCGCTACGCCGATCCCGGCGCCAATCCCGAGAGCATGATGAACCCCCCGGCATACAACTATGGTGCCGTGATCGCCTACAACACCAAGGCTCGCACCCCCTACCTGGGTAGCGCGATCTTCCTCCACGTCAGCACCGGCGCGCCCACCGCCGGCTGCGTCAGCCTGCCGGTCGACGAACTGCTGCAGGTGCTGCGCTGGATGGATCCGAAGCACTCCCCGCAGATAGACATCAGAGTCGCGTGACGCGGGAGCGGTGACTCGTCCGCGTGTCGGCGGAGACTTCGGGCGGGTTGCCGTCGTGCGCTCCGGGTGGGGCGGCCGAGCCCACGCCGCCCGGCGGCGGCCCCGGCGTCAGGGCCGCCGCCGGAGCTGCTCTCACCCGCTTTCCCCCCGGATGAGAACAGCTCTCGCACCAGGCCCCTCAGCCGCAGTGCACCCCGTGCACCTCGCGCTTGGTGTTACCGATCCACCCCGAGACGTCAATGCACTTGTGCCTGGCCGAGAGGTACACCGGGCCCGCGTACTGCGCGAACTGCCCGTAGTCATGGTCGGCAAACGTGCCCTTGGAGAGGCTGATGGTCACCGACTTGTAGGTCACGCCGACCCTGGAGCCACGGGCGATGGCGCAGTTCTTTCCGTTGCGGGAGTTGTAGTAGAGCTCGATGACACCCTTCTTCGGGCCGCTCTTGGGGATGTTGTAGGTGTCGATCAGGCTGTAGCCGCCGCAGGGGACGGCCGCGTTCGCCGGGGCCGTACCGGCCACCAGGCAGGTGGAGACCATGACCGCGCCCGCCAGAGCCGCGAACTTGCTCCGAGTGTTCATGCGTTTCCTTTCCGATCATCGACGTCCCACCGAAGCCCCGGGGGCTCCGCGAGGACCGAAGGAACTAATGATCTTATAGAGGTTTTTGTCAGGTCATGAGGCGGGTGGTGAACCTGTGCGCAGCCGACGGGATCCGCCCAGGTCGGCGACCCGGACGGGGAACAGGCCACCTGGCGCATCGTCTGTCGCGGACCGCCCGCCCGCCGGCCGGGAACGTCTCCGGCGATTCGGATCTCCGCGCGCGATCTTGACTATATTTCGTTCAACGAAATATAGTCCTCCGTACGCCTGGGAGATCATCTGCGGCATTCGCCGTTTCCGCGGCTTTCCGCATCACCAGATGTGGAGCCGCCTCGACAGCCACCGCCGTCCAGCCTCGGCCACGGCTTACGTGTCAGCCGGTTCGAGAGCACCCGGTCGCATCGGGATCAGGAACAGCCGAGGGCGACTTTCCGCCGTTCCCACCGGACTGGACGACGGAGCCCCTGGGCGGCCTCCGGTCGAGGGGGCGCGGCAGAATGTCCGGCATGGAAGCCCGCATCGCGATAGCCCCGTCCGCCGAAGTGGGCAAGGCCTACGGCCGCGCCAACTCCCCCGGCATCGACCACCTGCGCTCGGAGATCGAGAAGGCCGTGGCCGGCGGCGGCGGCGTCAACGTCGCCCCGGCCGAGGCCAACGGGCTCGTCTGGCTCATCCCCGGCGAGCCGGAACAGCTCCGGCAGACGCTGGACGACCATCCCGGGATCGGGTGGGTGCAGTTCCCCTGGGCGGGGGTGGAGCGGTTCGCGACGTCCGGTCTCTTCCACCGGCCGACGGTCTTCACCTGCGCCAAGGGGTCCTTCGCCGGGCAGGTCGGCGAGCACGCGCTGCTGCTGATCCTGGCCTGCCTGCGCAGCGTCGTACGGCAGGCGCGGACGCCCCGCTGGCACGCGGTGGATCCCCGGTCCCTGCACGGGCGGCGGGTGACGATCCTCGGTGGCGGCGGCATCTCCGCCGAGCTCGTCCGTCTCCTGCAGCCCTTCGGCTGCCGGATCCGGGTGATCCGCCGCCGGGCCGAGAAGGTCGAGGGCGCCGAGGAGACGCTGCCGCCGGCGGCGTTGCACGCCGCGCTTCCCGAGACCGACGTCCTGGTGGTGGCCCTCGCCCTGACCTCCGAGACGAGGAACATCATCGGTGCCGCCGAGCTGGCGCTGCTGCCCCCGCAGGCCGTCGTCGTCAACGTCGCGCGTGGTGCGCACATCCAGACCGACGCGCTCACCGAGGCCCTGCGCGCGGGGACGATCTCCGCCGCCGGCCTGGACGTGACGGATCCCGAGCCGCTCCCCGAGGGGCACCCCCTGTGGGACGACCCCAGGGTTCTCATCACCTCACACTGCGCGGACTCCGCCGAATACGTCCTGCGGATGCTCTGCGAGCGGGTGGAGCGGAACGTGCGCCACCTGCGGGAGGGCCGGCCGCTCGAAGGGGTGATCGACCCCGCCACGGGATACTGACCGCGCCGCGCGTGCTTCCGCCGTCAACCCGTGATGGGTACGGCGCCCGTCGCGGTGGAGATCATGTCCTGGTAGACGAGCGGGTCGGTGGTGGAGGCGCCGAGCCGTACGGTCTTGTTGGTGCCGTGGTAGTCGCTGGAACCGGTGACCCGGAGCCCGAGGTCGCGGGCGAGGGCGCGCACGTGCGCACGGTCGGCGGCCTGGTGGTCCATGTGGTCGGCCTCGATGCCCCACATACCCGCCTCAGCCAGTTCGGCGATCAGCGTGTCGGGCACGAGGTGGCCGCGGCTGCTCGCCCTGGGGTGTGCCAGCACCGAGACGCCGCCGGCCTCGTTCACCAGCCGGACCGCGGTGAACACGTCGATGTCGGCCTTGGGCAGGTAGTAGCGGCGCCCCAGCCATTCCGGGGCGAACGCCTCGTCCACCGTCGCGACCAGGCCCCGTCTGATGAGAGCCCGGGCGAGATGGGGGCGGCCCACCGTGCCGCCGGCCACGTACTCGCGGATCTCGGGCACCGTGACGTCGATGCCGCCGGCGTTCAGCAACGCCACCATCTTGTCCGCCCGCTGCTCGCGGGACCGGCGCACCCGGGCCATCTCCTCGGCCAGCGGCCCGTGGCCGGGGTCGAACAGGTAGGCCAGCAGGTGCAGCCCCATCGTCGGCTCGGCGCCGTACCACCGGCAGGAGAGCTCGGCGCCGCGCACCAGCGTCAGTCCGGGGGGCAGAGCGGCGGAGGCGGCCTCCCACCCGGCGGTCGTGTCGTGGTCGGTGAGCGCCACCACGTCCAGCCCTGCCGCGCCCGCCTCCTCCACCAGCGTTCCGGGAGAGTCGGTGCCGTCGCTGGCGGTGGAATGGGTGTGCAGGTCGATGCGCATACAGCCAGCATTCCAGCGATCCTGCCGGTATGCGGTCCGATCCGGCCGGAAGCCACGCCGGGGACCTTCCCGGCACCGGACCGGCCCCCTGAGGCCGCCGGCGCGCCTCAGCGAACGATCCGCCTCAGCGACCGGTCCGCCTCAGCGAGCGGTGCCGCCGATCACCCGTGCGGCGGCGAGGTAGGCGGCGAGCAGGCTCTCGGCGACCGCCGTCACCGCCTCGTCACCCGGCAAAAACTCCGGGGTGTGCAGGCCAGACGACGTGTCGACCCCCACGAACATCATCAGGGACGGCATGACCGACGCGTAGCGGGCGAAGTCGTCGGCTCCGCAGGAGCGCAGCGTGGCGGGGGCGTGATAGCCGTACTCGGCGTCCGCGTTGGGGCCGGTGAAAAGGTCGAGAAGGTGGGCGGTCTCCTCGGCGAGGCAGGCGTCGTTGACGAGCACCGGCTCCCCGCGCGCGATGACCACCTCCGCCTCGCAGCCGTGGGCGCGGGCGACCCCGTCGGCGATCACGCGGAACCGGTCGTGGAGCTGGCCGCGCCAGGTCTCCGACATCGTGCGGATGGTGCCCCGGGCGACGGCGTCCGCGGGGGTGGCGTTGGGGGCGGTGCCCGCCGTGACTGTTCCGAAGGTGACCACGGTCGGTGTCATCGGATCGGAGTTGCGGCTGACGAGCTGTTGCGCGGCCACGATGATCTGGGCGAGCGCCAGGATCGGGTCACGGGAGAGCTGGGGATAGGCGGCATGCCCGCTCTGGCCCCGGACGATGAGCGTGAACTCGTCGGCGGAGGCGTTGACCGCGCCGGGCGTGCAGGCTGTCTCACCGGCGCCGAGCACCGGCTGGACGTGTGCGGCGACCATCGCGCGGACCTGGTGCCGGTCGAGCGCGCCGGACTCGACGATGTCGAGGGCCCCGGAGGGATAGGTCTCCTCACGCGGCTGCAGCACCGCGACCAGCGGCGTGGGTGCGCCCACGCGGTCGACCGCCCTGGTCAGCGCCACCAGCGCGGCAAGGTGGACGTCGTGGCCGCAGGCGTGCATGGCGCCGTTGTGCGCGGCCCAGGAGACGCCCGTCCGCTCGGCGATCGGCAGGGCGTCCAGCTCACCGCGCACGCCGACGGCCGGACCGCCGCCGCCGATGCGCAAGAGCGCCCCGGTGCCGGCCACCTCTTCCAGCGCGGCGCCCTCGGGCAGGGCGTCCAGGACGCGCCTGCGCGTCGGCCCCTCCTTGCCGGACACGCACGGCTCGGCGTGCAGCTCGCGTCGCAGGCGATGGGCGGAGGGCAGCTCGGCGTGGAGTGCGGCGCGGAGCCGCCCGCGGATGCCGGTCACGTGTTCTCTCCGTTCCTAGGGCCGTGGTCGCCCTTCACCTGGTCCCCGTCGAGGTCATGCGTGCATGCGGGGATGCCGGTCACGCTTCCTCCCCGAGGCCGTAGACGCGGCGGGCGTTCTGGGCGCCGATCATCGTGGCGACCCGCACCGCCTGTGCCTCACTCCACTCCCCGTCCGCGACGAAACCCGACAGGACACGGGTCATCGCACGGCGCCAGAGCAGCGCACCGAGGTGGTGGAGCTCGGCGGGGCCCCAGGCGTCCGAAGAGAAGAGGATCTTGGCGAACGGTGCCAGCTCCAGGCTCTCGGCCACGACGGCCACGCTCCGCGCCCCGGTGTAGTTCACTCCGAGCCCGACGTCGAAGTAGACGTTGGGGTAGACCTGCGCGAGGAAACCGGCGTTGCGGTGGAACGGGTAGCAGTGCAGCAGCAGCAGGGGGACACCCCTGGGTTCGGCGAGCTCGATGAGGCCACGCAGCAGCAACGGGTCGGAGCGGTGGAGATCGACGTCAGGGTCGCCGTAGCCGACGTGGAACTGGAGCGGCAGGCCACGTTCGATCCCCTTCCAGATCAGGTGGCGCAGCAGCACCGGATCGTCGACGCGGGCTGTTCCGCTCTCCGCTGACCTCCGCAGCCAGCGGTCGGCCGCCGCCGTCACCTCGGCCCGGGTCGGCGGGCCGGGCTCGAAGTCGAGCCCGTGGCGGTAGGCGACGATGGTCTTCAGACCGCGTGCCGTACGGCTGCGCTCCCACAGGGCCGTCTCGAAGGCGGCGGCGAACCCGGCGGCTCCGACTCCCTCCGCGGCGACCCGTTCGGCGACCGACTCCAGCCGGACGACCTCGTCGGCCGGCCTGCCGGTGACGGCGGCCATCCGCGCCGGGTCGAGGATCTCGTCTCCCCGGTAGCCGGTCTCCACCAGGAAGTGGCCGATCCCGCTGGCGGCCAGCAGGCGCCGGTTGACCTCGTCGGTCCCGAGCTCGTGACGGCGGGCGAGGTAGGTCTCCGGTTCGGTGTGCGGGTCGAGGCCGAGCACGGGCGCGCAGTGGCGCAGGACGGCGAACCCGATCTGGGAGTCGAACTGTGTCATCCAGGAGGGCACCGGCCGGTTGGACTCGGTGATCAGTTCCTCGAACTCCCGTCGCGGCGCATCGCCCGCCAGGGCGCCGTGAACGTGGTGGTCCACCAGTGCGATCGTCTCGACGGCCCGGGCCAGGGACTCCCCACGCCCCGGGGACCCCGCCCGATCCGGCGGGTTGAAGGACTCAGTGGACATCGGCGATCCTCCGGCAGCGCTCCGCGTCGTCCAGTCCGGCCAGCGCGTCGAGCTCGGCCCGCCTGACGGCGAGATAGGTGGTGAGCAGGTCAGGAGCGAAGAAGCCGCTGACGACCTCGTCCTTCTCCAGGGCGTTGAGCGCCTCGTCCTGCGTCTTCGGCAGCGGGGGCACGACGGAGAGCTCCGCCTCGGTGGCCGACTCCGGCCAGACGACGGGCTCGGGGTAGCCGCGCCGGACTCCCTCCAGCCCGGCGCGGAGCAGGGCGCCGAGCGCGAGCCAGGGGTTGGCCGTGGCGTCCGCGGCCCGGTACTCGAGGTTGAGCTGGGCTCCGGCGTCCGGCCCGGTCCCCGGGCAGATGCGGAGCATGGCCTCCCGGTTGCGCTCGGCGAGGAACACCCCGCCGGCGCTCCACCGGTGCGGGGTCAGGCGCAGGAAGGACACCGGGCACGCGGCCGTCACGGCGGTCAGCGCGGCGGCATGGCGCAGGATGCCCGCGGAGAAGCGCGTTCCCAGCTCCGACAGCCCGCCCGGCCGGGAGGGGTCGTGAAGGACGGGGCGGCCGTCGGCGTCGCGGAACGACAGGTGGATGTGCACGCCGTTCCCGGTGCCCACCGGGTCGAGGAGGGGGGCGAAACAGGCCCGCAGCCCGCGCCGCCGGGCGAGGTCGCGGACGAGCTCGCGCAGCAGCACCGCCCGGTCGGCGGCGACGACGGCCTCGGCCGGGCTGAGCGTGATCTCGTGCTGTGCCTCGCCGTACTCCGGCAGCCACGTCTCGGGGTGGAACCCGGCCTGCTCCAGGAGCGTCACCAGGTCGGATCCGAAGGGCTCGGCGGTGCGGTACCGCTCGAAGGAGAACGGCGGCGAGGGCGCGGTGCCCGCCAGCGTGAACTCGTGCTCGAACGAGGCGATCACGGTGATGCCGAGCTCGGCGCGGAGCTCCTCGACGGCCGAGGTGAGGAACCCGCGGGGACAGCACTCCCAGGGAGTCCCGTCGGGCAGCGTCTGGTCCGCGAGATACAGCCGCGTGCCCGGTACGTCGCCGTCGGCGGGGATGTCGACGCGGGTGGCGGGGTCGGGCAGGAGCCGCAGGTCGCCCGCGGAGCCGAACACGCTGTCGGCGATCGCCCCGAAGCCGGTGATGGCCAGGTCGGCGGGGACCCAGCCGGTCCCGCTCCGCAGCAGCGCCTCCTCCCGGGAGGAGGGGACGGCGCGGCCGCGCAGCTGTGCGGCCAGGTCACAGGTCGCGACGTAGACGGTGGGCGCCTCGGTCATGGCGGGCTTGGGCTCCAGGGTGTCGGACGGCTGGGATCGGGACGGGGTCATACCCTGACCGCATTCTCGTGCGGGTCGGTGGCGGGGTCTCCTGGCTCGGTCAGCTCGGCCGTCAGGCGCTCGCCGATCCGGCGCGCCAGCTTCGGCGCGGCGAGCACGGCCGCCATGCCCGCCAGGCACCAGGCAGCGGCGACCCACGGGAAGTAGCTGAGCGGGCTGTCCTGTCCCACCGACTGTTCGTAGAAGACGAAGCACAGGTAGGCGATGGCGAGCACCGGGATCACGATCTCGTAGCGGGGGATCCGCCCGCGCCCGGAGAGGATGAACGCGATCACACCCGCCCCGGCGACCGCGTAGGCCACCAGCAGGCAGAGCACGCCGAGGGTGGCGAACCAGTAGTAGGCGTCGAAGGCGGGGACACCGGTCAGGTCGAGGATCATGTCACCGGCCACGGCGAGGACCAGCGCGGCGACCAGCGCGGCCGTGGGGCTTCCGGTGCGCCGGTCGACGCCCTTGCCGTCCGTGCCGAAGCCGACGGTCTGGGCGAACATCACCAGGACGTACAGGCCGCCGGTGAGCAACACGCTCCCGGCCAGGGCACGCGGGACGTTGCGGCGCGGGTCGGCGGTCTCCTCACCCAGCGACGCGCACGCCTCGAAGCCCGCCCAGGACAGGAACGCGAACACCGTGGCGGTCATCACCGCGCTCATCGTGGTGTCGCCGAGCCCGAACACCGAGAAGTCGAGCGTCTGCCCGCCGGGCGCGTTGCCGGCCCCGGTGCGGATGACGATGATGGCGCTGAGCACCAGCATGCCGATGATGCCGACGCCCTCGACGATCAGCAGGGTCCGCGCCGTGATGCGGGACTCGCGGGAGTTGACCGCCCAGGCACCCACGGCGGCCACGACCGTCACGACGGACCAGGGGATGTGCGCGGAGAGACCCATCGCGGCGGCGAACGCCTCGGTGAACACCGCGGTCGCCGCCAGCGTGCACACGGCGAAGAAGAGGTAGGTCCCCAGCAGCGCGAACCCGCCGAAGAACCCGGCCCGGGGGCCGAGGGTCACCCCGGCCAGGGCGTAAACGGAGCCGGCGTGGTTGAAGTGCCGCGTCAGCCGGACGAAACCGTAGGCGACCAGAGCGACGCCGACCAGACCCAGCACGAAGACCAGAGGCACGGCCTTGCCGACGGTGACGTCGCCCACGATCTCCTCGCACTGCCGGAGCCGTTCCTCTCCTTCCTTACCCAGCCTCGCCATCACTCCCGCGACCACGGTCTCCACCAGCGCGAGCGCCGGAACGAGACTGTCGAACGGACTCGGCGCCTCGACCCGGACGGGGATCACCAGGTCGGCCGCCTCCGCGGCGGGAGACAGCCACGGATCGGTGAAGAGCACGACCTTGGCCCCTCTTCCGTGCGCGCGGCGGGCGAACTCGACGACGTCGCGCTGGTAGCGCCGGTAGTCGAACACGACGACGACGTCACGCCGCCCGACGTCCACCGAGAACGCGGCCAGGCTCTCGGGCCGGGGATCGAGCACGCGGGTGCCCGGCCGCAGCAGCCGCAGATGCAGGTCGAGATACTCGGCGAGGATGTGCGAGAACCGTCCCCCGATCAGCGCGATGCGGCGAGCCGGGTCGGCCAGCAGGTCCACGACCGCTTCCAGTTCGGGGTCAGACAGCGCCGCGAACGACTCGTCCAGCCGCTGCCGGAAGGTCGCCCCGGCCGACACCCGCAGGGACTGCGGAGCGCCTCCGGCACCGACCTGCTGGGCGAGGGTCAGCGGCGAGGCCCGCCGCGCCTCGATCTCGTCCCGCAGATCCTGCTGGAACGCCCGGTATCCCGCGAAACCGAGCCGGGCCACGAACCGGACCACGGTCGGGGCGCTCACCCCGGCGCGCTCGGCCAGTCGCGTCGCGGTCTCCAGTCCGGCCGTGGGGTAATTGGCAAGCAGGGTCCGGGCGACCAGCCGCTCCCCCGCCGAGGCGCCGTCCAGGCTGCGCCGGACCCGCTCGGCGACGGAGACGAAGATCTCCAGCCCCTCCCCCGGCCCGCCGGCCCGGCCCGCCCCGTCCTCCCCGGCCACCTCCGGCGCGGACACGCCTTCCCACTCCGCCCTCTCGCCCCCACCAGTCATCGGAACCACCTCTCGGCCGTGTCGGGTTCTCCGCCACCTCATTCTGGCTGGTCGGCCCCTCCGGGAAAGCAGCGGGAGAAAGCCTCCCGGAGGAGGGCACGGAGGGACGCCCGACCCGGATGTCGACGCATAGGGCGACGTTCGGTCGCACAGACCGAGGGCCCCTACTTCAAGCCCAACTCGCCGCCGGCTCCCGGGAAGGGACCGGCGGAGAGGGAGACCGGTCCGGCGCTCAGGGCCCGTGGCGCGCGACCGCCCGACGGACCTCCTCGCGCGCCATGGGCCTCCCGCGAGGAAATTCCCCGGACCCATGTGCACAATGTGTAGCGATCAGTAACTCACTGTCGTCACATGGGAAGGAACCATCCGTGCGCACCCGTCTCGCCCTCGCTGCCGCCGCCCTGGCCGCAGCCACCCCCATCGCCCTGGCCGCTCCCGATGCCCTGGCGGCCGCGGCCTCCCCCGTGGAGCCGGGCACCTACGAGATCGTCAACGCCAGGGGAACCTGCCTGCGCGGCGAAGGCAACTTCAACTCCAAGACAGTCGTCGGCAGGTGTGACACCGAATGGGAGGTGACCCCCAGCGACGACGGCAGCGGCTTCACCGTCAAACACGCGACCACGGACAACTGCCTGACCACCGCCCTGGAGCCGATCTATCCCCCGTTCGCCGCCACGTTGCCGTGCGGCACGGTCCACGGCGCCTCGTGGAACTTCGCCGACGCCGACGGCGGCCAGGTCATCATCTTCCGCGAAAACTCCTACCTGACCGACATAGGCGACAACCGCCCCACCGTACTGCTGGGGCCCGGCAACGCCGGCCAGAAGTGGATCCTCCGGCGGACGTGAGCGGTGACGCGCGCCGGTCTCCCGGCGGCATCTCGACCGTCTGACGCTCAGCGGCTTCCGCCTCTGCCGGCCGACGTCGTGGCCGCCGGTCAGGTCCGCGGCGAGGAGGGACGGGCTTGACCGGCGGCGACCGTCAGCACCATGAGGGTCGCGATCGCACCACCGCACACCATGACGGCCGAGGGGGAGGCGGCGTCCACCACGACACCCCCGAGCAGGGCCCCGATGGCGATGGTGGCCTGGAAGGACGAGGTGAAGAGGATGGAGGCCGCCTCCGTCGCGTGGGGGGCCGAGGTGGAGAACCAGGTCTGCGAGCAGACCGGGACGGCTCCATAGGCCAACCCCCACAGAACGAGCAGCACGATCGCGCCGGTCTCCCCCCTGCCGAGAACCGGGAGCAGCGAGGTCGCGCCGGCGAGCACGCAGCCGCTGACGGCGAACGTGGCCCTCAGGTCACGGGTCACCGTCACCCCCGCGATGAAGTTGCCGACGATGCCGGCGACGCCGTACGCGAGCAGGAATGTGGTGATCAGACCGGGGCTCACCCGGGTGACCTGCTGCAGGAAGGGCGTCACATAGGTATAGGTCCCGAAGTGGGCCGTCACTATGAGAAACGTCAGAACGAGCCCGACCCGGATACCGGTGCCGCGGATCAGGTCGCCGAGGACCTTCAACCGCGTCACCTGGACGGCCGGCAGCGGCGGCACCAGCACGATCAGCGCGAGGAACACCCCCACCGTCATCACCCCCATGACGACGAAGGCCGCCCGCCAGCCCATGAGGTGCCCGATGAGGGTGCCCGCAGGCACCCCGAGCACGGACCCCAGCGGGACGGCGGAGAAGATCACCGCGGTCGCCGTGCCGACCTGCTCCGCCCGCACCAGCCGTACGGCGAGGCCGGCGCCTATCGACCAGAAACCACCGATGACCAGCCCGACCAGGATCCTGGAGACCACCATGACCCAGTAGGCCGGTGCGGCGGCCGCGAGGAAGTCCGCGACGGCCAGCAGGAGCATCAGGGCACACAGCATCAGGCGCCGGTCGAGTCGCCCGGTCGCGACGGTGACCGCCGGGGCGGCGATCGCGGCCAGGACGCCGGGCACCGTCATCATCAGGCCCGCCGCGCCGTCGGAGACGTCGAAGTCGGCCCCGACGGACGTCAGCAGGCCGATCGGCAGGATCTCGGCGGTGACGATCGAGAAGATCCCCGACATCACCGAGACAACGGCCAGCCAACCGATCAGCGGTGATCGTGTCGGCACGGCGGAGACGGCGGCAGAGGCGGCGGCGGTGGGCATGGGCTCAGTCCAGCAACCCTGACGGCCGGGGGCTGGCGGGTTTGAGACCTCACCACAAGGTTCCGGAGCAGAGGCGACGCCCGCGCGCGGCCTGCCCCGTCCCTCAGGACAGCGGGCGCGCCGCCGTGGTCTTGTGCAGGTAGATCAGCGCGTCGTAGGACTTCCCGAGTGAGACCATGCGCTCGGGCTCGGGCCAGAGTCTTCCGGCGTCACGCGTGCGCCGGGGCCTGTCGAGCCAGGCGCGGGCCGAGGCGGACATGGCGCGCAGGTCCAGGAAGTAGTCGGACGAGCTGACCCGGCTCAACGTCTGGTTGTTGCCTCCCCTCGCGGGGAGCCCGACCGTGACGGTCCGCCACCGGCCGTCCGCGTCCTGCGCCCTGAAGGATCCCTGGCCGAAGGCGAGCCCGGCGGTGACGTAGCGGGCGCCCAGCCGGTCGCGCAGGAAGGCGCCCTGCACCTTGGGATAGAGCGTGGCGTCATACGGCGCGTATGCCACGTGCGCGTTGTGGGCCGACAGGAGGATCTTCGCCCCGGTGTGCTCGTGCCACCACGCGACGTTGTCGGCCATGATCTTGTCCCGGTAACGGAGTCCCTTGCTCACCTGCTCCGGATCGGTGGCGTCGAAGGTCAGCGCCGTGGCGCTCTGGACAATGGAGCGCGCGCTCTGCACGGCCCACGCGTGTTCGTCCCGGTCCGGCCCCGGATGCCGTCGCAGCAGGTCCAGGGCCTGGCCGGCCTGGGACACCAATGCTTGGCGCTCGGCCGGCGGTAGACCCAGGAAGGCGTCCGCGTCCCGGACGGCGCGCAGGTTCCGGTAGTCGGCGTCGATCTCCGGCAGGAGCGTGGGCCGGTGACGTCGCACGTAGCCGGTGACCAGCTTGACGAGCTGCCCGCCGACTGCGGGATAGTTGGCGTCGTCACCCATGAACCGGACCTTCTCCGCGTGGTGCGTGTTGTGGTCGCGCATCCACCTGATGAGGTCCAGATACTCCTGGACGGTCCACATGTCCAGCTTCCTGAACTCCTCCTTCATGATCTTCTCCGGATCGCCCTTCCCATGGAGGACATAGGCGTCCAGCCGCAGTCCGGCGCTCCAGCCCGCTTCGAGCGCGAACGTCGTGAAGCCCTTCTTCTCGACGAGGTAGCGGAACACCCTGTGCTTCATCGTGAAGAACTCGCGGGCACCGTGCGTGGCCTCGCCCAGCCCCACCACTTCGGCGTCGCCCACCGCCCGGCCGAGCGGGCGGAGGTCGCCGAGATCGCCGGACGGCGTGGTGAGGCGCAGGGGATGGGCTTTCTGCCGCAGTTCAGGAACGGGGTCGTAGCCACCCGCCGCTGAGGCGGGCGACACCGAGGCGACCGTACTCACGGCCGCCAGCGACGCGGCGGCAAGAGGTATGAGGAACCGGCGCCGACGGGATGCGCTCTGCATGCGGTCTTCTCCTGGTGGATCGGAATGCTCTGTCCGGCCAGCATGTCGGCGGGGCGGGGCGACCACGATGCGGCCAGCAGGAAGATCGGCCGTACCGGTGGCGCCACCCGGCCGGTACGGCCCGCGTCAGGCGGAGCCGTCGAGGACGTCGCGCACCCGGGCCGCGAACGCCTCCGGGTGGGTCAGGTTGCCGTTGTGGCCGCCGGGGAACTCCACCAGGTCGACGCCGCCGACCAGCTCCGCCAGGACCTGCGCGCACCGGTAGTCGAAGAGGTCCCGTGGGGTGGTGCGGCCGCCGGCGGGCACGATCCGGGTCGGACCGCCCTTCAGCTCGGCGACACCGGCGGCGTCCAGGGTGTCGCGGCGGGCCGCGGTGAGGTCGTGTTCGAGGAAGAACGCGAAGTTGGCGCGTCTGACGTCGTTGATCGGCTGCGGCCGGAGGCCGGGTTCCGTCTCCTGCGAGGTGGGGTCGATGCCGAGGGCCTCCGCGACCTTCTTGACGGCCGGGAGCCAGCCTTCACCGCGGTAGGTCTCCTGGATGTCACCCAGCTTCCGGTCCGCGGAGTCCCGTTCGGCCGCAGGCAGCAGCCGCAGCGCCACGGGCTCGTGTGCGATGAGCGTGCCCACCTGCCCGGGGTGTTCGACGGCCAGGTGGAGTCCGATGACGGCGCCGAGGCTGCAGCCCAGCATGAACGCCGGTTCGTCGGTCAGCGCGGCCAGCAGGTGGTGGACGTCGTCGGCGTGCGTGCCGATGGTCAGCGGCTGCGCCGGGTCGCTGATCGTGCTGCGCGACAGGCCCCGGCGGTCGTAGGTGACCACCGTGTAGTGGTCGACGAGCCGGTCGACCAGGTCGGCGGTGCGCGTGGCGTCGCCCTCCCCGCTCTGCGAGACGAGCAGCAACGGTCCGGCGCCGCTGAGTTCGTAGTAGAGGTCGGCTCCGGGCACGGGCAGCGTGTCCGTCTTCATGGTGCTCATCTGAGTCCTCCGAGGGGCTGGTGTTTCACTCCGTTACCTCGGCGACCCTAATCCATCAGATTAGATACATCAACATAGATGCATCTAATCTGATGCATCGATCTTGATGTATCGTCGCGGACATGAACGGAGTCGAGCTGTTCCTTCTGGGACGGACCCTGATGAAGATCGGCGAGGAGGCCCTTCCGTCCGAGGGCCTCGGCAGGCAGTCCACCGGTCACCGGTCGGTCCTCATCGTGGTGAGCGACATCCGCGACCACCCCGTCAGCTCCGTCGGTGAGATCGCGGCGAGGACGGGCCTCCCGCAGAGCCAGGTGTCCGCCTGCGTCGCCCGGCTCCGCGAGGCGGGCTCCATCGTGACGGCGACCGACCCCCAGGACCGCCGCCGGCTCCTCGTACGGCAGGCCCCCGAGATCTCCGAGCGCGTGGCGGCGGTCCGCGCGGCCCCCATCGACACCGCGCTGGCCGCCGCGCTGGGCACCGACGATCCGCAACTGCTCGGGGAGGTCGCCGCCGCCCTTGAGACACTCGCGCGACATCTGTCGCCGCAGGCGCTGACCCGCCTGCATTCGGGAGGGCAGCCGGGTCAGGCGGGCTGAGGGAGCGGCTGGGCGATGATCGCCGGGTGGTAGCGCCGGCCGGGCGCGTTGACCACGCCGAAGGGCAGCTCCGTGGCCCGTCCGGGCGCCCGATGACCTCCCAACGCCGGCGGAGGCGGACGGAGAGCGCGCCCGCGGAGAGGAGGAAGGACGGCCGCCGCCCCGCCCTGCGGGCTCGCCGGAACTCTCCGGAAAGGAGATCGGAACCGGCGGTCCGCGCCATAAACGGATGACCGTTTTCCCTTACGGAGACGTGCTCTTACGGCGGTCCCGTGAGGCGAAGGAGAAAATCTTCATCGCCGCTCTCTCTTTTGTCAAATGTCTTTACATCGGTGGATTTCATTACTTACCGTGTCAAATCTCCGGGCTTTCCGATCACCGGGAGGCTTCCCCCCTGGAGGAGGATCCATGGTTTCTGTCCAGGTCCGCCGGTCGTACCGCCTCGCGGTCGCGTCCGCCGGCCTGCTCGCCGTCATGCTGGGCACGCTCAGCACGCCGGCGAGCGCCGATCCGGCCGAACCACTGGCCGACGCCTTCACCGGCTCGGCCGCGACCTACGAGGTGCCCCGCGACCTGCTCGTCGCGGTCGGCTACGCCGAGACCCATCTCGACGGGCACAAGGGCGAGCCGAGCGCGAGCGGCGGCTACGGGGTGATGCACCTCGTCAGCAACCCCACCGTCCACGCCCTGGAGCAGGCCGCCAAACTGACCGCCCAGCCGGTGGAGACGCTCAAGACCGACGACGCGGCCAACATCGCGGGCGGCGCCGCGGTGCTGCGCGCCTACGCCGACGAGCTCGGGCTGGACGCCACTGCCCGGAAAGACGCCGGCAAGTGGTACTCGGCCGTGGCCAGGTACGGCAACGCCTCCTCCCCCGAGGTGGCCCGGCTGTACGCCGACACCGTCTACGACCTGCTCGCCAAGGGCGTCAAGGCGGCGACCCCCAGCGGCGCCGTGACCGTCGCACCGCAGGCCGTGACACCCGACCGAGGCGCCTACGCCAAGGCCGCCGACCTGAACGCGCCCAGCCTGGCGGCGGCCGTGGACTACCCCGCAGCCCACTGGGTGGCCGCCAGCTCGTCCAACTACACCGTCTCCAACCGGCCCACCAGCAACGCGATCGACCGCATCGTCATCCACGTGACCCAGGGCTCCTACGCCGGCACCATCTCCTGGTTCCAGAACCCCGCCGCCCAGGTCTCCGCGCACTACGTGGTCCGCTCCTCCGACGGCGACATCACCCAGATGGTCCGCGAGAAGGACCGGGCCTGGCACGCCCGCGACTGGAACAGCCGCTCCGTCGGCATCGAGCACGAGGGCTACGTCGACAACGCCTCCTGGTTCACCGACGCGATGTACCGCGCCTCGGCCGCGCTGACCCGCAACATCGCCGACCGCTACGGCATCCCCAAGGACCGCGCCCACATCGTCGGGCACGTCGAGGTGCCGGGCAACGACCACACCGACCCGGGGCCCAACTGGAACTGGACCACGTACATGCAGTACGTCACCGGCGGCACGCCCCCCACCTGGTCCACCATCGTCGACAACAGCACGGCGGGGAAGTTCACCGCCAGCGCCAACTGGGGCACCTCGACCTACTCCACCCAGCGCTACGGCGCCGACTACCGGTTCGCCGACCCGGTGAGCCTCAGTGACACCGCCTGGTACCGGGCCACCATCCCCAGCGCGGGCACCTACCGGGTCGAGGCCTGGTATCCGGCCCTCTCCGGCTACAACAGCGCCGCGCCGTACATCGTCGCCACCTCCAGCGGCAACACGACGGTCTACGTCGACCAGCGCACCGGCGGCGGGAGCTGGCGCAGCCTCGGCACCTTCACGCTGAACGCCGGGGACTACAACGTCGTCGGCGTGAGCCGGTGGACGTCCGGCACGGGACTCGTCATCGCCGACGCCGTCCGCATCAGCCGTCTCTGACGGCGGGCAGCACCGCGCTCCACAGGGAACGCCTCCGGCGGACGTCCGCCGGAGGCGTTCTCCGTGTGGGGGCCGGGCCCCCTCAGGAGAGCTGAGGGCCCTCCTGAGAGGCGTACTTCAGCGCGCCGACCACATCGGGGTCGATGGAGAAGAAACTGTAGAGATCGGTCATGCGCAGGAGCCGCTCGAAGTGGCCTCGCACGCCCGCCGGCCGCAGCCAGCCGCCCGTGTCGAAGAGCATGGTCATCGCGCCGAGGAACGTCCGCAGGCCGTTGGAGTCGCAGAAGGTCACTCCCCCGACGTCGAGCACGATCTGGATGTGCCCGTCGTCGACCAGCCCGCGGATGCTCTCTCGGAGGAGCGGGCTGGAGTTGCGGTCGATGTCGCCCATGACGGTGACGACCGCGCGTCATGAGTCATGGCGCCGGATCTCCCAGGTCAGCCGACGTGGACCAGGGGGCGACGGTGCCCGTCGGGCTCGGCCTGGCGGAGGACCTCCCTGGTGAGCGGGGGGACGTCCCCTCCGCCGAAGACCAGGTAGCGCAGGAGCGCCCCGACGGGGTTGCCCTCGGCCCAGTGGAAGTAGACGTTCGGCAGCTTTCCGGTCTCGTCGCGCAGGTGGAGGAGGATGGCCGCGATCGCGTTGGGGACGGTGGCGCTCTCCACCCGAAGGATGCGGAAGCCGTACCGTTCCTCGCCGATAACCCGGAGCTCGGAGGTGAACTCCGACGCGTCGGGGACCGTCACCTCAAGGAATATCAGCCCCTCGGCACGGCGGAGCCGGTGGCGCTCCCACGCCTCCCGGGCCTTGTCGACATACTCCTTGCAGTCACGCTCGTGCGGCTCGTTGGCGATCAGGTGGATCTCGGCGGCCTCGTTGATGTATCTGCGGGCCTCGTCGTTCATGGTGATGTGGGTGACCCGCAGCTCGGTCGAGCGGGTGGCCCGGGAGACCAGCGAGGTGATGACGATCGCCAGGACGAAGAAGAGCGCGATCACCAGGCCGTCGGGGCGCTCGATGATGTTGGCCACCGTCGCGTAGGCGAAGATCAGCGTGACGATCCCGAACGGGACGGCGACCTTGATCCGGCCGTGCTTCAGCGCGGACAGCGTGACGGCGACCGCGGCCGACAGGATGAGCGCCAGCACGCCGGTGGCATAGGCGCCGCCCTGCGACTCGACGTCCGCGCCGAAGAAGAGCGTGATCGCGAAGGAGACGAGCGTGAAGACCAGCACCATCGGCCGGGCGGCGCGCGACCAGTCCGGGGCCATGCCGTACCGGGGCAGGTAGCGCGGCACGATGTTGAGCAGGCCCGCGAGCGCGGAGGCTCCGGCGAACCACAGGATGGCGATCGTGCTGACGTCGTAGACGGTGCCGAACCAGTCGCCGAGGTAGCCGTGGGCCAGGTAGGCCAGCGCACGCCCGTTGGCCTTTCCGCCCTCCTCGAACTCCGCCGCCGGGATCAGCAGGGTGGTGGCGAAGCTGGAGGTGATCAGGAAGACGCTCATGATGAGGGCGGCCGTGGTCAGCAGCTTCTTCGCGCCCTTGATCCGCTCCGGCAGCTCGCCCCTGACCAGCGGCATCACTGCCACGCCGGTCTCGAACCCGGACAGGCCCAGAGCGAGCTTGGGCATCACATACAGGGAGACGGCGACCATCGCGATCGGGCTGGAGTGCTCGGCGGTGAGCGCCGTCCGCCAGTTCGTGATCACTCCGGGGTCGGCGGCGACATGCTGTACGGCCACGGCCAGCACGACCACGTTGAGGAGCAGGTAGACCACGACCAGCACGACCGCGATGGAGATCGCCTCGCTGAACCCGACGAGGAACACCCCGCCGAGCAGGGCGATCAGCACCAGGGTGACCGGCACCTGCCAGCTCTGCCAGGCGGTGGGGAGGAACGGGTTGTGCAGGATGTGGGCGGTGGCGTCGGCCGCCGACAGGGTGATCGTCACGATGAAGGCGGTGGCGACGAACCCGAGCAGGAAGAGCACCAGCAGCTTGCCGCGCCAGCCGGGCAGGAGGCTCTCCAGCATCGACAGCGAGCCCAGTCCGTTCGGGCTCTCCCGGGCGACCGCGCGATAGGTCGGCAGCGCGCCGAACATCGTCAGGGCGACGAGCAGCAGGGTGGCGACGGGGCTGAGGGTCCCGGCCGCGAGGGCGGCGATGCCGGGCTGGTAACCGAGGGTGGAGAAGTAGTCGACGCCGGTGAGGCACATGACCTGCCACCAGGCGTGCTGTCTGTGCGGGGTCTCCTCCTGGTGCGGTCCCGGCGTTTTGAGGTCCGGCCGGTGCAGGCCGTCCAGCAACCATTTGCGGATACCGGATCCGGTATCCGCCGAGGTCGACGTGGTCAACCTGGTCTCCCCTGCGCTCGAAAAACGTAAATAACCGTAAAGACCAGAGGAACACTACCCAAGCCGGTCGATGAGTCACCGGCCAGCCGCCCTTCTCCGCGCTTCCCCCGGGAAGCGCGGAGAACATCCGCCCGCGGGCACGCGAAAGTGGCCGGGATCATCGTTCCCGGCCACCTCCGTGTGGCGATGGATCGGTCGGATCCCGGCAGGTCAGCTGAACGGCAGCCGCACCAGGGACCGGTCACCGATGCCGAGGGTGGCGGTGCCGTTGCCGATGGCGTTCCAGACCTCCACCTTCACCCGGCCGCCGGACAGGTTGCCGTATGTCCCGGACGAGGACTGCAGTCCGGCCGCCTCGGTGTAGTGCTCCCATCCGGCCACCGGATCGGTGGCGAAGTAGTAGTAGGTCTCCACCCGGTCCCAGCTTCCGTCGCCGGTCAGGTCGTAGGAGATCCGGGCCTGGGTGCCGTTGGCGACCGTGGTGCCCGCGTCCAGGAAGAGGTCGAAGGCACCTGTCCCGCCGTTGTGGGTGGCGGTCAGGCCGGTCGCCGTGAAGACCTGCGCGTTCACCGGCGTGCCGTCGTGGTTGCCGTTGGCCGCGGCCAGTACGGCGGTGCCCGCCGTACCCGGGGCGCCCGGCAGCGTCCCACCCGGCTGGAGGTAGCGCGTCGCGGCGAAGGGACCTGTGGTGGGCGTCGGGGTCGGGGTCGGGGTCGGGGTGACGGTCGGGGTGGGGGTGGGGGTGGGGTTGACGCCGCCGCCGGCGTTGCCCCCGCTCCAGGTGAGGGCGCCCGAGGCGGCCGTCTTGCCCGCCGGCACGTTGAGCGTGGTGCCGTTGGAGAAGGTCACGGTGATCGCGGCGCCGGTGATGTTGGACGCCACGTAGGTGCGGGCGCCGTTCTTGCTGAACACCTTGGCCAGCGGGTGGTTGGCGGTGACGGAGGTGTCCACCGTGCCCAGCGCCGCCAGGTTGCGGATCCAGTGGAAGGTGTGCGCCCTGCTCTCCCCCTCCTCCGGGGTGAAGCCGCCCGCCGCCCGGAGGTTGGCCAGCGCGGTGTCACCGTTGCCCAGGGCGAGGAACTCCCAGAGGATGTCCTGCCACACCGTGGGTGGCCCGCCGTTGTTCCTGGTCAGCTCGTTGTAGTTGGTGGTCACGTAGGCCGGGTTGTCACCCAGGTAGAAGTGGCCTCCGGTGACCGGGAGCATGTTGATGCCCTGGATCATCTCGGGCTCGCCGCTGAACCAGGTGGCGTAGGCGGCGCCGTCGCCCCAGACCATGCCGACCGTGCTGTGCCCGAAGGCCGCGGGGAAGTTCTGGTCGCGGACGTCGAACCAGTACTCCTGGATCGCCGCCGCCTGGGTCGTGTAGATGTAGATGCCCGCGTCGCGGACGGCGGTGTTCCCGGTGGCCTGGCCCCACTGGATGAGGGCGTTGGCGAAGTTCATGCCCTCCGACGAGGACTCCTGGTTGTTGCCCGCGCCGAACGCCCCGTGGCCCGACGCCCAGTCGTGGCCGGCGTAGATGTCGAAGTCGCGCAGGTAGGGGAAGCGCGTGTCGGCGCGGTCGTAGTTGTTGGCGTCGCGGATCAACAGGTCGACCATGCCGCCGTACTGGCCCGCCTTCGCCCAGTTCGGATCGTACTTGGCCAGGGTCGCCGCGGCCGCGACGTAGTAGCCGTAGTGGAAGTGGTGGTCGTTGAGCTCCTGGTCCGAGCCGTAGGAGGCGGGATAGCCGATCAGCGTGCCCCAGGTGGGGTTGAGGTAGAAGACGCGGGAGGTCTTGCCCGGCGAGGCGGTGAACCAGTCGTTGAGACGGGCGCGGATGGCGTTCAGCGCCGAATCTCGGACCGAGGTGAGGTTGAGCTGGTCGGCGATCTCCGCGATCCGGGCGGCGCGGCCCAGCCCCTTGCCGGTCCAGTAGGTGTCGTCGCCCCGGTTGTCCATGGGGTTGGCCAGCTCGGCGTTGAGCTGGCCGGTGACCGTGGCGAGGTCGGCGCCGGAGCTGTCGGCGACCGCGGGCACCTCGGGCAGCACGCCGCTGTACTTCATCGATGTCGTGAACTGCGTCCCGGTGACGATCTTCATCTGGCCACGCGCGGAGGTGTAGGTCTGCGCGAGCGGGGTGGAGCCGGTCAGATGGGTCCACTGGTGCGGGTAGAGCGCGATGACCGTGCCGGTCGCGCTGCCCTGCCGGGCGGTGGTGGTGAAGGCGTACGTCGTGCTCAGCGTGCTGCTGCCCGGGTTGTAGGAGTAGGAGACCCGGGTGCCGGTGACGTGCGCGTGCGCGTACTGCCCGTAGGTGCTCGCCAGTGCGGCCCGGTCGCCGCCGGCCGGGAGCACCGCCACCGAGAAGAAGCCCTTGCCCGCCAGGGACGAGCTGATCGTCGTCCCGCCGACCGTCCAGGTCGCGCCCGTCGGGGCATAGGCGACGTAGTCGTGGCCGCCCGCGGTGAAGCCGATGGTGGCACCGCTGTTGGACCAGACCGCCGGGGTGCCCGAGGTGGTGATCTGCGCGTCCCCGCCGGTGATCTGGAAGTAGCCGAACGGCAGGCCGTGGCCGATGGTGGCCTTCATGGTCCGGCCGCCGTCGCTCCAGTACGGCGTGACGGTCCAGTCACTCCAGCCGTCGACCTTGACGTCGGGTGAGTTCAGGCCGGCGACGCCGACCAGGATGTCCTGGACGTAGGGGTAGTGGTACTCCCCGACACCGGTCGCCGTGCCGCTGATCGCGGGGGTGGTGTTGTAGGAGAAGCCGAGGCCGGTGCCGAAGGTGTCGTAGGAGATCGGGTGGGCGTGGAGCGGCTCGCCGTACGCGCAGTCGGTCTTCTTGTACAGGATCGACGACCACCAGTCGTTGGTCGGGACGGCTCCTGAGGGCGCGTTGGCGGTCACCCACTGGCGCGGGTTGGTGGAGACGGAGCCGCAGCCGGTCGGCAGCGAGCGGCCGGCGGGGAGCGTGTCGGCGTAGCTGCCGGCGCCGACCGTGGCCGCCTCGGCGGAGCGGACCAGACCGGAGCCGAACAGGCCGGCCACCAGGGCGACGGCCATGCCGACGGCGAGGGCACGCACGCGGGAACGGTGGGCGGGCCGTCTTTCACGGGGCTGCGGACTGCCCGGACCTGTGGTCCGGATCATGGGATCCATGGGGGTGCCTCCAGGGGAGGAGTGTGCGGATCTGCGGCGAACCGATTGAGAGAGCGCTCTCTTGACGTGAAAGTAACAGCCCCAGTCACGAACATCAATGTTTCACGTCGGTAACAAAAAGGTAAATGATCGAGGCTGAGGCGAGAGAGGATTCCCCTGAAAATCAGGCTTTTTTGTCACAGGAGTACCATGATCGCTATACGGGAGCGCTCCACCCTGGCGAGATGCGCCATCTGCGGCAGGAAATGAGAGCGCTCTCTCTATCGAACACGGCTTATCGTCCGCCTTCCGGGCGGGGGGAGTCGCGACCGCCGGACGGCCCGGCCGCCGGGACGCCCGGGGCCCGTCGTCGACGGGTCCGCCCGTTGCACGGCGGCGGCCGACGCGCCCTGCTATAAAACTCTCCGTAATCACGTCCGCACGGAACGACCACCACGCCCCGACCTCCGAAAGGGGATCCCCCGATGGGAATCCTGGCCGGCCTGATGGCCACGGTCATGGCCGGCGCGTCGACGGGCCCGGCCGGCGCACGGCCCGCGGCGGCGATCGTGATCACAGAGCAGGCCGGTCACCGGATCCTGATCCTGGACGCCGACCCGGCCACCTGGGAGCAGGCACGCATCACCTGGGAGTGGCAGCCCTCGCGCGACAACGGCTTCGGAGACCTGGTGGCCGGATGGGGCGACCCCGACGAGGCCCGGCTGAGAAACCGGCAGGGCCGCTCCTACCTGCTGACGACCGCCTCGGCCGGGCTGGCGGCCATGGTGCCCTATCCGGCCGGACACGGCGGCTGGGGTGTCGACGTGGGCCCGGAGGACAACCCCCACAGCATCGACCTGCTCCCCGACGGCAACGTCGCCGTGGTCGCCAGCAAGGGCGGCTGGCTGCGGCTCTACACCGCCTCCGCCGGCCCCCGCGCGGCCTCCTACGCGCAGGTCCCGCTCCCCGGCGGGCACGGCGTCGTATGGGACGAGGGCTCCCGGCTGCTGTGGGCCCTGGGCAGCACACAGCTCATCGCCCTGCGCGTCGGCGGCACCCCCACCCAGCCGACGCTCACCGTGGTCGCGCAGACCCCTCTGCCCAGCCGGGGCGGTCACGACCTGCAGCCCGTCGCGGGCCGGCCCGGACACCTGTGGGTCACCACCGCCAGGCACCTCTACCAGTACTCCATCGCCCGCCGCGCCTTCCTGAGCGACTATCCCGGCGCGGACCTGATGGACGTGCCGGGCATCAAGAGCATCGACGACCAGCCGTCCGGCTCCCTCGTCGTCTCGGCCAGGCAGCGGGGCAACCTCTGCCCGGACTGCACCGACACCATCGCCCTCGTCGCCCCCGCCGGTTCACTCACCCTGCACGGGTCCCAGATCTACAAGGCGCGCTGGTGGTACGCCCCCGCCTGACAGCCCGGCGGTTCTCCGCCGCACCGGACGGCGGGACGGAGCACGGACGCCCCGTCCGGCACATCTCACCGGGCGGTGACAACAACAGGCCTGGACACTCTGAGTAGTTGGATGTTTACTTTCAGTGAACATCCCCGCATCCCCGTCCCAGGAGACATCATGCGGAACAAGAGGCTCACGACCATCGCCCTGGCCGCCCTCATCGGCTGCACGGGCCTGACGACGCTGGCCACCACCTCCGCCTCGGCCTCGGCCCCCCAGGCGTCCGACTTCACCGGCTACCAGATCGTGAAGCTGCCCAACGCCAACGTCCCCAACTTCACCCGGCGCACGGTCAGATGCCCCAGCGGCAAGAAGGCGGTCGGCGGCGGCGCCGAGGCCCAGGGCAACGACGCGATCCTGGTCGGCTCCTTCCCCACCGACGACGGCGCCGGCTGGATCGGCCTCGGCCGCCAGAACGGCTACAACGACGTCGGCATCAGCGTCTACGTGATCTGCGCCAACGTCAGCTAGCCCCTCCGCCCCGACCGGGCCCGACGGGGCCCGGTCAGGGATTACTCCGTTTCCCCGGCTTTCACGACGACGAGCGGCTACACGAGGGAGGAGCATCACGGACGTGACGGCGGATGATGGGCGCGGAGGTGCTGCTGACAGCCGTCATCGGGATCGTGCTCGGCACGGCATCCACGCGAGCCGCCCATGGCTCATCCGTCCCTCTCCGACGTGGCCGGCAACGCGGGAAGCCCGGGCCGATGACATCGGCCCGGGCTTCCCGTCAGGTGCGCCGCCAGGGACTCGAACCCCGGACCCGCTGATTAAGAGTCAGCTGCTCTAACCAACTGAGCTAGCGGCGCTTGACCACGACAACACTACCGGACCCGGGACGGTGGTCCGTCCATGAGACGACATATGACGATAACTTCGCGGCAAGGGGGCCGTGGCCGAGGCGTCACGGATGAACGGTCGGCCATGCCGTACGCGGTGGGCGTCCGGGGCCTCGGACGCTCAGGGCCAGGACGGATCGCCCACCGGCTTGACGGGGCCGGGAATCACGCCCAGGCGCTCCAGCAGGGTCAGGAAGGTGAAGGCGTACGGCGAGTCCTGCACGACGGCGGCGACCCGCTCCCAGTCGACCTGCTCACGCAGCGCCCGCACCTGGGGCAGCAGCGAGCCGTAGTCGCAGCTGTGCTCCGAGAGCGGGAGCAGCCACGAGACGACCAGGTCGGTGGCCTCCAGCACGGGCACGATCACAGCGGACGCCCTCATGGGCTCGGCCCGCTCCAGCAACGCCGGGGTGACGGGATGGTCGCAGATCGAGAAGATCAGGTCCACCAGCCTGCCCTCGTCGTAGGCCTTGACCAGCCAGTCCTCCGGAGGTTTGGCCGTCTGGAAGCCGAGTTCACGCAGTGCCGCGAGAGCGGTCGGCACGTCCTCCTGCGGGAGGACGAAGTCCACGTCGTGCAGCGAGGGCGCTGCGCCGCGCGCGTAGGCGGCGCAGCCTCCCGCGAGCGCGAACCTGACATCCGCGTCCTTCAGCCCGCTGCTCGCCCGCTTCAGCGTTTCCAGGATCGCGTCGGTTACCTCATGGCTGTGGCTTCCCATGACCTCCGCTTACCCTCCAGATTCCCAGGTAGGCATAGCAGACCGAGCCTCGGGTAAGTGAGGCTCACGATTCACTGGAAACAGGCATAAATACCATTGGAGTTTGGTGTGCCCCACAACGAGGACAGAACGGAGGGGGCCGGCGCGGAAAAGCAGGCGGAGCCCGGTGAGACCCACAAGGAACGGGTGGACCGTGAGCTCGGCGAGCTGCTCCAGGGACTGCGGGTCGCCGTCACCGGCGTTCAGGTCCTGTTCGCCTTCCTGCTGACCCTGCCGTTCGCGGCCGGCTTCCACAAGGTGGATCCCCTCGGTCGATGGCTTTTCTTCATCGCACTGCTGAGCGCCGCGCTGGCCTCCATCTGCTTCATCACCCCCGCCGCCCAGCACCGCCTGCTGTTCCGGACCGGGCTGAAGGAGAAGATGCTGCGCCGCGCCAACAAGCTCGGCGTCGCCGGAGCCATCGGGCTTGCGGTCGCGATGACCAGCTCGGTGGCTCTCGTGGCGGAGACGGCCATCAACGCGTGGCCGGCCGCGATCTTCGGCGGCGTGATTGCGCTGGCCAGCGGGTGGCTCTGGATCCTGCAGCCCATTGTCGATCTATATAAGGCCAAGGATGTTAAGTCTTGAATCGTGAGGGCAGGGGCCACTTATGGCTACCTTGCTCTGGATCATCGCAGTCGTTCTCGTCATCTCCGGGATCTACGTCATCCTGGCCCGTCGCGACCTCCTCTGGGGGATCGTCCTGATCGTTCTCGGCTTCCTCGTCGGCCCCGGGGGTGTGAGCATCTTCAATGTCTGACGCGGGCCGATGACCCGCAGAAAGCACCACCAGAATTCGCACCGAATTTCAAGTAGCCCCGAATCACCACCAGAAGCCTCAGCGGGCCGGGTTATCACCCGGCCTGCTTCTTCATTGTTCTCACGCATTCGCGATTATGTGCTTCCCCGTGGTGATAACCGGATGACCTCAACGGCACGCCGGCGCCGCTGGCCGGCCCGGACTAAAGGCAGTACACCCCGTAGGCCCGTCCCAGCACCGGCAGCGCCACATTGCGCACCCTGATGCCCCCGGGCGTCACGCCTTTCTCCGTTCCCGCGTGCGCATGGCCATGGACGATCAGATCGGCCCCCTCCGCGTCCACCACCTCGGCCAGCAGATAGCTGCCCAGGAAGGGGTAGATCTCCAGCGGCTCGCCGTGCAGGGTGTCCTTGACCGGCGAGTAGTGCGACAGCACGACCCTCCGGTCGGCCTGCAGTTCCTTGAGCGCCACCCGCCAGCGGTCGGCGATCCGCTTGGTGTGCCCGACGAACGCCTTGATCTCGGGCTCGCCGAAGTCGCTCGCGCACTTGCCCGCGTACCCCCCGCCGAAGCCCTTTCCGCCGGCCACGCCGAGCCGTACCCCGTCGATGTCGAGCACGGTCGCGTCGTCGTGCAGGACCGTGATCCCGGCGCCGGACAGCAGGGCTGCGATCTCCGCGGGCAGGTCGGAGTGGTGGTCGTGGTTGCCGAGCACGGCGACCACCGGGATCGGCAGGCCGCGGAACTCGTCCGCCACCACCCGCCCCTCCTCCAGCGTGCCGTGCCGGGTCAGGTCTCCGGCCAGCAGCAGCACGTCGGCGTGCTCCTCGACACCGTCCAGTCGTTCGCGGTAGCGCCCCCTGAGACTCTCGTCCAGGTGCACGTCTCCGACCGCCGCGATCCGCACCTCTCTCACAGCCTCTCCTCCCTTCCCGGCCCTCTGACCTCCATGACGGTGATCTCGTTGCGGACCGTCAGGCCGGGAGCGGCCTCGCCCGCCACGTCGGCGATCAGCGCACGGCGCTCGTCTCCGCTCACCTGGCCGCGGAGGAAGAGTTGCTCACCCCGGACGTCCACCCGGATGCCGAGTTCGTTGGTCCTCTCGTCCTCGGCCAGCGCACGCTGCACGCGCGCGGCGACGTATTGCGGAGCCTCCATCGTTGAACTCCTCCCGCTCAAAACGATCGTGTTCCCGAGAAACCCGAGGTCAAACGCGTTTAAAGCGTCTGCGGAGGGAAGGAGACTCCATCGGATGCCTAAGACGCAGGCACGGTGCTGCCGCATGTCACATCACGGAGCCGTGCGCGGTGTGCCCGCATGCCGTACAGGCGAACTCGGCTTGGGTGGCGCGGTTCTCCTTCGCGCAGTGCCCGCAGCGCGAGCAGGTGCGGGAGGTGCTGGCGGGGTTCACCGAGATCAGCTCTCGACCGGCGCTTTCAGCCTTGTGCGACAGGATCGTCAGGAACACCCCCCAACCCGCGTCCAGGATGCTTCGGTTCAGGCCCGACTTCGCAGCCGCCCCGTTGGGCAGATACCCGCCCTCACCGTCGGGCCTGGGGGCGGCGCGCTTGGTCATGGGGTTCCCTCCTTCGAGCCAACGCCCCTTTCCTATCCCCACACGGATCTCAAACGTCGCGCTCCGGGGCGGCCGTCGCCATGGGCCCGTTCATGCCCGGGAGAGGCGTCCGGGAGAGGCGTCCGGGAGAGACGTCCGCCTCCCGGTGGCCGGTCACTGGCCCAGCAGTGCCAGCATCTGCTTGATCTGGGCCGCACGTGAGGCCTCGATCCGCGCCGCCAGGGCTTTGACCTCGGGATTCAGTCCGGTGGCCGTCTCCACTCGGGCCATCTGAACGGCATCGTCCTGCTGGGCGATCATCATGTTGAGGAACGTGGTCTCGAAGTCGGCCGGGTCCGCGTCCGCGACCGCGGCGATCTCCGCCCTGCTCACACCCGGCATGCCCCCGTGGGCGGCGTGCTCACCGGCCTCCGCGGTGACGGGCCGGCCCCACCCGGTCAACCGGGCGGTCATCGACGCGGCCTCCGCCTCCTGGGTGGTGGCGATCGCCGCGGCCAGCGTCCTGACCTCCGGACGGACGGGCCTGCCCGGCGCCAGCCGTACCAGCTCCACGCCCTGGCCGTTGTGGGCCGCCATCATCTGCAGGAACATCACGTCGGCGGGGCTGAAGTCCTCGCCCGCGACGCGCCCGGTGGCCACGGCGCCGTGCGCTCCGTGTCCGCCTCCGTGCAGCTCCTGGAGGCTGTGGGCACCGCAGCCGGCAAGGAGGAGGACCCCCAGGACGACCAGGAAAGCGCGCTTCACCGTGGACTCCTTTCCGAGGGGGGCGTGACCGGGACGGCAGCGTCCGCCCCGGTCACGCAGGGTCAGACGCGCTGCCAGAGCGCGGGGACGTTCGGCGGCTCCCAGCCCGGCAGCGCGGTGTGCGGCTGCAGGCACTGGTAGGTCAGACCGCCGTAGGTCACGCGTGCGCCCGCCGCGTAGGCGGTGCCCGCGCTCCAGGTGCCGCCCGGCTGGGTCGAGGTCGGCGTGGGGGTCGGTGTCGGCGTGGGGGTGGGCGTCGGGGTGGGGGTGGGCGTCGGGGTGGTGCCACCGCCGAAGTCCACGTCGGAGCAGGTGTAGAAGGCTTCGGTGCTGCCGACCACGCGCTGCCAGATGGAGTAGATGAGCTGGCGGCCGCTGCGCTGCGGGAGGTTGATCGTCCAGTTGGTGAACGTGGTGGGGTTCTGGTTGTTGAACGTCTGGATGTGCTCCAGGTCCGACCAGCGCAGCGGCTGGGTCGGGTTCCAGCTCTGCTTGGTGATGTAGAACTCGAAGTTGCTGTTCGCGTGGGGTGCGGTCGCGTGATAGGTGATCGTCAGCGGCCCCGGGGAGACGCGTGTGGCGGGCCAGTCGGCTCTGGCGAGGTCGAGCCCGCGATACTTGTCCCGCCCGGCGCTGCACAGCTTGCCGTCGGGGATGATCGCACGGTGGTTGCCGCCCGCCTCAAGCCGGGAGACCTCGTTCCAGTCGTAGAACGCCTGGGTGCCGCCGGCCGCGACGGCCGCCTTGCACGCCGCCGACGTCGGGGCCTCCGGGCCTTCCGTCTTGCAGACGTAGGCGCGGCTGGGTGGGTTCGACATGGTTCCGTGGGCGGCTGCCGGAGCGGACGGCAATAGGACGAGCAGGGAACCGACGGTGAGTGCGGCGGCGCCGGTGGCCACCTTGTGTCGCAGGTGCACGTGGACTCCTCCTGCAGGGGGTGGAGGGAGGGACATGTCCAACGGCCGACGGATAGCGCGTTATTAATAAGAAACCTTACTAAGAATTAGGCCTCCAATGCCATACGTTGCGATACATCCGAAGAAGAATCCCGCACCCTCGGCGTCCGAGTGCCGACGATCATGAGCCGGACGTCTCGACCGGGGTTCACGCGGCTCCCGCCGTGCACCGGCGGGAGGAACGGCCCGGCGGCACCGGCCCCGCCCCCGTGATGGGGCCGGGCCGCCCTCGGCGGGGACGGACCCTCGGTGAGGTCAGTAGAAGGCGTAGCACTCGACTTCTGATCGGCGCCGCGTCAGCCCCTCCTCCACCGAGTGCTGGACACATGCGGCCTCTCGCTTGCTGAGCGTCAGCTCCCCGCACACCGTGACCCCGGAGTACGTCCGGCAGTCCAGGGCGGAGTTCTCCCCGTCGACGCGGTAGGTGTCCCTGACCACGGCCCGGCACTCGCTGCGCAACCGCGCCGAATCGGCGTACCTGCACTGGTTGAGCAGAACCTGGTACTGGTCCCGGCCCACCGGGGTCTTCTTGTTCGACGCCTGTGCCGACATCTCCATGACGACGATTCCCAGAAAGGCGATCACGAGCAGCGCTACCGCGCACATGAGCTTTCTCACCATGGCTCCCCCCGCCATACGGCCCCCTAAAACGGACTTTACAGGGGAAATGTCACTTTTTGTGCTCGTACCACCTACTTATCGTGGTCAAACCTCAGTGTCCACAGCAGTCCGTCCACGACGAGGGTCTCCGTGCGCACAGAGAACGGCTCCGCCGCGCCCACGGCTCAGGCGACGGTCAGAACGACCTTGCCGCGGCCGTGACGGGTCTCGACCTCACGGTGGGCGTCGGCGGCCCGTTCCAGCAGGTAGGTACCGCGGATGTGGAAGGTGAGCCTGCCGTCGGCGTAGAGGTCGGCGAGCTCGGCGAGCCTGGACGCCAGCCGCACCCCCCGAGTCAGCTGGACGCCCAGTCCCTCCGCCCTGTCGTGGTCGACCAGCGTGACGATGCGGTCCCCCTTCACCAGCCGCAGCGACACGTCGAGCGCCTCACCGCCGGCGCCGTCCAGGATCATGTCGACCCCGCCGGGGGCCAGGGCGTGCACGCGCTCCAGCAGGCCCTCGCCGTACGCGACGGGGATCGCGCCGAGCGAGGACAGGTAGCCGTGGTTCTCCTCGCGCGCGGTGCCGATGACCGTCGCCCCCCACAGCCGGGCGAGCTGCACCGCCGCGGTGCCGACCGAGCCGGCGGCGGCGTGGATCAGGACCGTGTCGCCCTCCCCCACCCCGAGCTGCGTCAGGGCGATATGGGCCGTCTGGGCGCCGGCGGTGAAGCCGCCCGCCACCTCCCAGGGCATGTTCGCGGGCTTGGCCGTGACGCTGTCGGCCGGGACCACCACGTATTCGGCGTAGGACCCCAGCAGTTGGAAGCCCAGCACCTCGTCCCCGGCGGAGAACCCGTCCACCCCCTCCCCCACCTGGTCGACGACCCCGGCGAACTCGTTGCCGGGGATGCGGGGCAGATCACCGGCCACCCCGGGCGGGACCCATCCCTCGCGGACGGCCAGGTCGAACGGCTGCACCCCGGCCGCCTTCACCCGCACCCGCACCTGGCCCGCACCGGCCTCGGGGGTCTCGAACTCCATGACCCGCAGCACCTCGGGTCCGCCGAACTCAGAAAAAGCAGCGGCCTTCATCGGAAATCCCTTCACTCGTTTCATCGATCCCCACTGTGCAACCTCAACCAAAATTGAGGTCAACAGGCGCGAAGGGCCGGCGCTCTTCCCGGCGACCGGACCACGACGAGGATCCCCGGCCGGCTGCGCGACCGGGGGTCCTCGTCCGCGGGACCTACCGCTGCGGGCCTGCGGGATCTACCTGCCGTAGACCTCCGTTTCCCATAGGGAGTAGCCCCAGACGGTGGCACGCTGGGTGCCGTACACCCGCACGTGACGGGCGCTCACCGCCGGGAAGTTGCCGGCCGTCTTCGCACCGTGCGCGGCGGTCTTGTCGAACAGGGCGACGCCCTGGGCGGTGGTGTAGTGCTCGGCCTGCCGGCTCTTCGGCTGGGTGACGTGCTGGGTGTGGGTGGTGAGACCGCCGCCGTGCAGTACGGCCAGCCGTAGAAACCCGGCCCGGTGATCCGGTCGAACTCGACCTGGCCACCCGGCCCCCGGGGACCGGCCGCACCCGCGTCGGGGCCGTAGTCGCCGAGGTAGACCACGCCGGTCGCCTTGTCGACGCTCATCCGGAACGGGTTGCGGAAGCCCATCGCGTAGATCTCCGGGCGGGTGCCCGCCGTTCCCTGGGGGAACATGTTCCCGGCCGGGATCGAGTACGACCCGTCGGCGTTGACCTTGATCCGGAGCAGCTTGCCGCGCAGGTCGTCGGTGTTGGCGGCGCCCCGCTGCGCGTCGAGCGTGCCGTCGGTGTTCAGCCTGAAGCGCGACAGCCGGTTGACGCCGTCTAAGCGGGCGATGTCGGCCGCGGTGCCGTCGAGCGGGGTGTTGCCCGGAGGGGTGGACAGCGGCGGCGCGTAGTAGAGGCCATGGCGGAGTTCCAGGTCTCAGCGGGGGGTGTCAGATCCTGCGGGGAAGGCGGGCCGGTGGCCCGGGGTGCGGGCCCCGGGCCACCGGCCGGACGTCACTGGTAGACGCGTACGTAGTCGACGAGCATCTTCTGGGGGAAGACCGAGGTGGCGTCCGGCGGACCCGGCCAGTCACCGCCCACGGCGTTGTTCAGGATGACGAAGAACGGATGGTCGAAGACCCACGGGCCGCGGGTGGCCTCCAGCTGGGCGCGGTCGACCTGGTGGATGAGGTTGCCGTCGACGGTGAACCGCATGCCCTTGCTGTTCCAGTCGACGGCGAACACATGGAAGGCGTCGGCGAAGTCGCCTGCGATCGTGTACGGCGAGCCGAACCCGCCGGCGCCGAAGTACGCCGGGGCGTGGATGGTGGAGTAGACCTTGTTCGGCTCCTTGCCGATGTGCTCCATGATGTCGATCTCACCCACGTACGGCCAGGGCCTTCCCTGGTCGAAGAAGTCGGCGCCGAGCATCCAGAACGCCGGCCACAGGCCCTTGGTGCCCGACACCTTGATCCGCGCCTCGACCCGGCCGTAGGTGAAGCTGAACTTGCCGTAGGTGTTGATCCGGGAGGAGGTGTACTGGCAGGTGGTGCTGCCGCCGCTCAGCGGGTCGGGAGGGCAGGCGGAGCCCGGCGTGACCTGCCTGCGGGCCTCCATGACGAGGTTGCCGCCGCCGTCCATGGTGGCGTTGTCGTTGTTGGTGTAGTACTGCAGCTCGTTGTTGACGCCCGGACCGGTCTCGGGCTTCCACTTGGCCGCGTCGGGTCTGGTGCCGGCCGCTCCGTTGAACTCGTCGCTCCAGACGAGCCTCGGCGGGTCGGCGGGGTCGGGCGGGAGCGGGGGCGGCGTTATCGGGGCGCCTCCGGTGCCGTAGACCTGGAACTCCCACAGCGAGTAGCCGTACGGGGTGGCCCGCTGCGTGCCGTACATCCGGACGTACCGGCCGGTCCCGCTGACGTTGAGGGTCTGCTTGAAGCCGGTGCCGGTCGTGGTGGAGTAGATCGAGGTCCAGTTGGCCGCGTCGGGTGAGACCTGGATCTGGAACGACTTGGCGTAGGCCGGGTCCCACTGCAGCACGACCTGCTTGATCTGCGCGGTCGCGCCGAGGTCGACGGAGATCCAGCCCGGGTCCACCCAGCCGGTGGTGGAGCTGGTCGCCCAGCGGGAGGCGGGGTCGCGGTCGAACGCCCTCGCCGGGATGCAGTTCTGGCAGTTCTGGTCGCTCTGCGAGGACGAGGCGGTACCCGGTCTGCCGTACGAGAGCAGCTTGTCGCCGCCCGGAACGGTCGGGGTGGGCGTGGGCGACGGGCCGCCGAGGGTGCCGTAGACCTGGAACTCCCACAGGGAGTAGCCGTACTGGGTGGAGCGCTGCGTGCCGTACATCCGGACGTACCGGCCGGAACCGCTGACGTTCAGGGTCTGCGTGCCGCCCGTTCCGGTGGTGGTGGAGTAGATCGAGGTCCAGTTGGCCGCGTCGGGTGAGACCTGGATCTGGAACGCCTTGCCGTAGGCGGTCTCCCAGTTCAGCGCCACCTGGGTGACGCTGGCGACGGCCCCGAGATCGACCTGGATCCACTGCGGATCGCTGAAGGCGCTGGACCAGCGCGTTCCAGGGTTGCCGTCCACGGCCGCGGACGCGGGGAAGACCGCGTTCTCCGCCGACGACGCCGTGACCGGTCTGCCCTGGGACAGCAGGGTGTCGGCGGCCGTGGCTGCCGGGATGGCGAACAGGGACAGGACGAGGGCGGCCGCCGCGGCGACGAGCAGGACCAGGCGGTGGCGGCCGGGGCTTCGGGACGAGTGCATCGCGTCTCCTCGCGAGGGTGGGGGTGCCGGCTGGCAACAAGCTGGAGAGCGCTCTCTCAAGCAGAGATTGCTCTTGTCGGGCAGGACTGTCAAGGGCTTGGTTAACCTGACGGAAACAGCGCGAATATCGGCGGAAAACCGTCTTCGCACCTCAGGGAGCGCTCTCTTAACAGCCGAAGTCAAGCGGCGGTCAGGGGCGTCAGCCGTGCGCGCCCGGGTCGTGCAGCGAGCGGCGCTGCAGCACGAACAGCCAGGCCATCGACGGCAGCACCAGCAGCGCGCCCACGGCGAGCACGAGGAGCGTGGCGTGGAGGACCGCCGGAACCGCGGCGGCCTCATCGACGGTGAGAGAGGGGTGGAGCATGACCGGATACTGCGCCAGCGGCCATCCCCACACCACCGCGGCGACGGCCAGCGCGGCGGTGACCCGGACGGACAGGTAGTGCCGCCGCCAGAGCAGGACCAGGGAGAGCAGGCCCAGTACGGCTCCGGCGACGACGAGGGCCAGTGCCCGATGGGTGAGGCCGTCGAACAGCCGGGGGGCGTCCCAGCGGATCACGGAGATGCCGCCGAGCGCGACGGCGCCCACCACGAGACCCGTGGCCAGGGCACGGTGCCGGAACCTCCCGGCCAGCTCGGGTGACCCGGCCCGCACCGCGTCGTCGCACAGGTAGACCGCGGCGAGGTAGGCGCACACGGCCACCGCGAGGACCCCGCCGAGCAGCGAGGTCGGGTTGAGCCAGCTCCTCAGGAGGTCTCCGGCCGCCAGCCCCGGAGGGACCCGCCCCGAGGCGACCGCCCCGGCGACCGCGCCCAGGAAGAAGGGCGTCAGGACGGAGGAGGTGGCGAAGGCCGCGCCGAACAGGCGTTGCTGCCACAGTTCCGTGCTGGCCTTACGGAAGGCGAAGGCCGCGCCCCGGGCGATGATGCCGAGCGCCGCCAGCGTCAGCGGGATGTAGAGCGTGGACATCACCGCGGCGAACACCGGCGGGAAACCGGTCCACAGCACGACGATCACGAAGATCAGCCAGACGTGGTTGGCCTCCCACACCGGCCCGATGGAGTGTTCGATGAGGCGCCGCTGGGGCATGCCGGCACGGCTGCGCCCCGCCAGCAGATCCCAGATGCCGCCGCCGAAGTCGGCTCCGGCCAGCAGCGCGTACAGCGTCACGCCCACCCACATCACGACCAGCAGGACCTGCGCCGCGTCCATGGGATCACTCCGGTTCCTGGGGAGCGTACGCCGCCGCCCGGGGAGCGGGCTCCTGCTCCCGGGGAGCGCCCGCCATGCGCCGCAGGACGTAGACGGTGGCGACGGTCAGGAACACGTAGACCAGCGCGACGATGACGGCCCCGGCCCACAGGCCGGGCGCCGGATTGACCGCGTCCAGCGTGCGCAGCCTGCCGTACACCACCCATGGCTGCCGGCCGACCTCCGTCACGATCCAGCCGGTCTCCAGCGCGAGGACCGCGGCCACCCCGGAGAGGGCCGCGAACCTCAGAAACCACCGGGAGCGGGGCAGGTCGCGCCGGCGCCACCACGCGAACGCGTACCAGGCCGCCAGCAGGAACAGGAGGGAGCCCATCCCCACCATCGTGTCGAAGGCCAGATGGACGGGGGTGACCGGTGGACGGTCGGCCACCGGCACCCGGTCGAGCCCCTGGACCACGGTGCTCGGGCTATGGCCCACCAGCAGGGACAGGCCGCTCGGGATCTCGACCGCGTAGCGCAGCCGGCCGTCGGCCACGAATCCGCCCAGGCTGAGCGGCGCGTTCGGTCCGGTGCGGAAGAGCCCCTCCGCCGCGGCGAGCTTGGTCGGCTGGCGCTCCGCCAGGAACTTGGCCGCGTAGTCGCCCAGGAATATCTGGATCGGGGCGAAGACGGCCGCCATCGTGAAAGGGATCATGAATCCCAGACGGTGGTAGCGGTCCCGCCGCCCGCGCAGCATCGCCACGGCGTACACCGAGGCGGTGCCGAACCCGGCGACCATGAACGCCGCCACGATCATGTGCAGCGTCTGCGGCGGCGTGGCCGGGTTGAACATGGCCCGCCACGGGGCCACCTGCGTCACCCTGCCGTTCTCCATCACGAACCCGACCGGCTGGTTCATCCACGCGTTGGCGGTCACCACGAAGAACGCCGAGGCCACCCCGGCGACCAGCACGGGCACCCCGCTCAGCAGATGGACCCGGGGCGGCAGGCGATCCCAGGCGTAGAGGTAGGCGCCGATGAAGATGGCCTCGACGAAGAAGGCGATCCCCTCCAGCGCGAAGGGGAGGCCGATCACCTGACCGTAGGTGCCCATGAGTCCCGGCCAGAGCAGGCCCATCTCGAAGCTGAGAATCGTCCCCGAGACCGCCCCCACCGCGAACAGCACACCCGCCACCTTGGCCCACTGCCGGGCCAGTCGCAGGAGGGCGTCGTCGCCGGTACGGATCGCCCGCCACTCGGCGGACAGCAGCAGTGCGGGCATCCCCACGCCGAAACAGGCCAGCACGATGTGCCAGCCCAGCGAGAGGGCCATCTGCATGCGCGCCGCGGCCAGGTCCGCCGCGCCGGCCGGACCCGCCAGGGCCACGAGCCCCGTCACGGCGGCCGTCTGCTCTTTCCGGGATCTCCCCCGATCCTCATACAGGGCCCCTGCCCTCACCCGACAGTCGACAAACAGCGCCCGCGGCCCACCCGATGAGCTCTCACACCCGCATTGAGCTGCGCGGACACCGGACTTGATCATGTGTCCCCCGCCACGGCCCGGGGCCTTCGGCTCGGCGGCGAGCGGAAACCGCCCGCACGGCGCAGTACGGCTAAGCCTCGACTTCGGCGGCGGACCGCGCGGTCCGCACCGAGACCGGCCGGCCCGCAGGCGGCATACGACGAAGCCCAGGTCGACGATGCGACCTGGGCTTCTGTGGTGCGCCGCCAGGGACTCGAACCCCGGACCCGCTGATTAAGAGTCAGCTGCTCTAACCAACTGAGCTAGCGGCGCTTGCAACAGGGGTAACTGTAGCAGCAGCCCCGGCGGCGGCGCACATCAGTCGGTCGCGCGGTGATCTCACGGAGATGGTCTTCCGGGCCTCCCCGGACACGACGCGGGGCCGGACGGTTCTTCACCTGTCCGGCCCCGGGCCTGTGGATAAGACTCGAGGCCGGGCAGTCCCCCAACTGCCCGACCCCGGCCTCTTCGCGGGCCTGTCCTTCGTCTCCCCCAAGACTCCGGTGGCTCCGCTCAGGGACGCGATCCCCCTCGCGTCCTGTATCCGGTGAAAGTCTCTGCAATGCTCCCCCCGGGCTTCGCAGAACCCCTTGACCTGCCTTAACACTACATAATCAAATGTAACGAGCACGCCATCCACGGGTTGATTTTGCCCCTACACCCAGGCTTGACCCATTATTGCCAGGCCAAGGAGAGGGAAGGCACGGACAAGGCGCCCGGCCCGGGCGAGCCTGCGGTTCTCCCCTGGAGCGGCGATCCTAGGAGGATCGCCTTCGACGCCTGGCGGGATCTCACCCTCGGCGCCGACTACCCCGAAGACGACGGGCCCATGACGGCGGTGAAGCTGCCACGCGGGAATTCGACGCTGACCTGGCGAAGCGCGGCCACCTCGGTGGCGCCTTTGCCATATGTCCTGGTCACTCCGTCAAGGAGGACCGCGTGATCACTCATGATCTTCAGCCTGCCGGAGGAACGCCGCACTACGCCGGCAGTTCGAGCCGGATCTCGCTCTTCTCCCTCAGTGCCCGGCTCACCGTGCAGTATTTGTCCTCCACCCGCTGGGCCACCGCACGGAAGACCTCGGCCGCCTTCTCGTCCCCCTCCGGCAGCTCCACGTCATAGGTGACGGTGATGGGCCCGAGCAGCGTGGGCTCGACCTTCTCGGCCTGGACGGTCATCGCCAGGCGGACCAGCCGGTGGCCACGCTGCGCGGTGAGCGGCTCCACCGTGACGATGTTGCAGCCACCGAGCGCCGCGAGCAGCAGCTCGACGGGGGTGAACATCCCCTGCTCGTCGCTGCCGCCCATGGCGACCTCGGCCCCGCGGTCGTTGCGGGCCACGTACCCGTCGTCGGTCCGTTCGACTCTCACCTGTGCCATGGCGCTCCTCCTGTGACGTTGCCGGTCAGACTACCGAAACGCTCAGAGCGGACAGCGGCCTAGGCTTCGGGATGTTTCGAGAGATAGTCGATGTAGAACGGGCGCAGTGCCTCACCGAGCTGCCCTTCACCGGCGGCTATGGCGTCGCTGAGAAGGGCGGAGACCCTGCTCAGGTCGTTCGTCGTCTCATCCTCGTTCCCGGCGGACGCCTCGGCCGCCGGAATCACCTTGAGCAGTTCCCACAGGAAGGCGAAGTCCCCGTGGTGTACGGCGTAGCGGACCGCACGATCGTGTAGCTTCTGGGCCGACAGCGCCTCAAGTTCATCCGTTCCCAACTAACCCACCTCCTTTCGCCCCTCTTGCCCCCAGATAGTGACGATCATGCACAATCAGTGAACCAACCGGACGACCATCTTGCCGATGTTGGCACCGCGGAGCATGTCGACGAAGGCCTTCGGGGCGTTCTCCAGGCCGTCGACGACGGTCTCCTCGAAGGTGATTTTGCCGTCGCGGAGCCAGGCGCCCACCTCTTCGATCATGTCGGGCATCCGGTCGTAGTGGTCACCCACGAGGAACCCGCGCAGGGTGAGCCTCTTGCCGACGGCCAGAAAGAGGTTGCTCGGCCCGGGGACCGGCTCGGCGGCGTTGTAGACGGAGATCGCCCCGCACATCGCGGTTCTGCCGTACGGCCTGAACGCGTCGAGGGCCGCCTCCAGGTGGTCGCCGCCGACGTTGTCGAAGTAGACGTCGATCCCGTCGGGCGCCACCTGGGCGAGCTGTTTACGGACCGAGGCCGTCTTGTAGTTGAAGGCGGCGTCGAAGCCGAGCTTGCCGGTCAGGTATGCGATCTTCTCCTGCGAGCCGGCGCTGCCCACGACCCGTGAGGCGCCCTTCCGCCGGGCGATCTGCCCGACCAGGCTGCCCACCGCGCCGGCCGCGCCGGAGACGAACACCGCGTCACCCTCCTTGAACGCGGCGATGTCGAGCAGGCCCACATAGGCGGTGAGTCCGGGCATGCCGAGCACGCCGAGGTAGGCCGAGATCGGGACCCCGAGGATCTCCTCGATCTTGCGGGCCTGGCGGGCGTCCATGACGGCGTACTCCCGCCAGCCGTACCCGTGCAGGACGAGATCACCGGCGGCGAGGCCGGGCGCGCGCGACTCGACGACCTGGCCGATCGCACCGCCGTCGAGAGCCTTGCCGACCTCGAAGGGCGGCATGTACGACTCGCCCTCGTTCATCCGTCCCCGCATGTACGGATCGACGCTCATATAGAGGTTGCGGACGAGGATCCGGCCTTCGGCGGGAGCGGGCAGCTCCACCTCGGCCGGCTCGAAGTTCTCCTCCGTCGGCCATCCCGAAGGCCGCGAGGCGAGCCGGATCTCCCGCGACACCGTACGGCCGGTGGATCCGGGATGGTTGGACGTGTCATCGGACATGGCGAAGCTCCCTAAGCAGCACACTCTCTCTCTGGGAGCCATTCCCCTCCGGAGGAGGGGTGACGGATCATCCGTGAAAGCTTTAACCTCTGTGACTACATGAGTTCGCCAGCGTGGGAGATGCCCCTCCTCCCGTGTCCGGTGTGCCATCGTCCTGGCGATCGCCATGGCATGACGTGATTTAGTGTCCTGATATATACGCTTTTAGCGCTGTGGATCTATCACCCATCCGATCTCCCGTGCGAGGATGCCAAGCTGTGAAAATCATCGTCAAGATCCTGGCCGTGGCGGCCGCCCTCTGGGTGGCCACCCAGCTCGTGGCGGGCATCACCGTGTCCGCGGAGACCACCGTCAAGCAGATCGGCACCCTCCTCGTGGTCGCCCTCCTGTTCGGCGCCATCAACGCGGTCCTCAAGCCGATCATCAAGACCCTGGGCTGCGCCTTCTACGTGCTGACTCTCGGCCTGTTCGCGCTGGTCGTGAACGCCGGCCTGCTCCTGCTCACGAGCTGGCTCGCCGCCCAGCTCCACCTGCCCTTCCACGTGGAGGGTTTCTGGGCCGCCTTCTGGGGCGCGATCGTCGTCGGCCTGGTGAGCTGGCTGCTCGACCTGGTGCTCGGCGACTGAGTCCGATGACCGTTGTCCTCGACGGCACCCGCCTGACCTGCGAGCAGGTCCACCTGGCGGCCCACGGTTCCGGAGTCCTGCTGGGCTCCACCGACCGTGCGGAGACCTCCTGGCAGACGGCCCGCTCGCTGAGCGGGCCGCTGTACGGCCAGACCACCGGAGTGGGTGCCAACAAGGACGTCACGGTCGAGGCCACCGGCCTTGACCTGCTCCGCAGCCACGCCGGCGGCGCAGGCCCCCTCGTCGGGGAGCCGCGCGCCCGCGCCACCCTCGTGGTCCGTCTCAACCAGCTCCTCATCGGCGGCTCCGGGCTCAACCCCGGCCTGCTCCCGGTGCTCGCCGCCGCCGTCAACCGGGGGTTCACTCCCCCGATCCGCACCTACGGCGCCATCGGCACCGGCGACCTGACCGCGCTGGCCACCACCGCCCTCTGCCTGCTCGGCGAGATTCCCTGGAGATCGCCCTCCGGACCGGGAGACGGCCTCGCGCCCCGGTTCACGTTGACGTCCGGCGACGCCCTCCCCTTCATCAGCTCGGGTGCGGCGACCCTGGCGGACTCCGCATTGGCCTGCCACCGCCTGAGAATCGTCCTCACCGCCATGACGGCCGTCGCGGCCCACTCCTTCCGGGCGATCGACGCCTCGCTCGAACCACTGGCGCATGCCGTACAGCTCCGGCCGGAGCAGACGGCGGTCGCGGCCGGGCTGCGCGCGCTGGTCGGTGTCACCGTCCCGCGCCGGGTCCAGGATCCGTACGGCTACCGCGCTTTTCCCCAGGTTCACGGGGCCGCCCTGGACGCCCTGGACCGGGCGGAGAAGGTCGTCGGCGAGGAGCTCAACACCGCCCCGGAGAATCCGCTGATCACCGAGGGCCGGGCGTGGCACAACGGCAACTTCCACTCGGCACGGGTGGCGCTCGCCCTCGACGCCCTCAGAGCGGCTCTCGTCCAGACCGCGTCGCTGAGCGCCGCCCGGCTCGCCACCATGACCGACCCCGCCCATACCGGCCTGCTCCCCTTCCTCGCCGAGCGTCCCGGCCTGTCCGGCGTGATGATCCTCGAATACGTCGCCCACTCCGCCCTGGCCGACCTCCGCCAGCTGGCCGCTCCGGTCACCCTCGGCAACGCCGTCCTCTCCCTGGGGACCGAGGACCACGCGAGCTTCACCCCCCAGGCCGCGCGGTCCGCGCTCGATTCCGCCGAACCGCTGGAGACGGTGCTGGCCTGCGAGCTGGTGGCGGCCGTCCGGGCGCTGCGCCAGCGCGATCTCCCCTGCGACGTCGACCTTGACCCCCGGATGGACGACCGCCCGCTGGACGGCGATCTGGACGCGGCACGCGAACTGCTGCCGGGCCTCGCCCGCCGGCTCCTCGCGGGGACGGGGCCCACGGCGGCCGGAGGGCCGCTGCCCGGCCCGGCATAGCGGCCGGACGGTCCGTGACGGCCGAGGACCGCCCTGCTCAGCCCACCGAGCCGCGTTCGCGGAGTTCGGGGGCCTGAACGATCCGCCGACGGCGGGTATTGCCGTCGGCGGCGGCCACGACCGCGCGGACGGCCGCGCGGACGATGCCGTCGATGTCCCAGTCGACCGTGGTCAGTCCGGGAGTGAGCAGCCCCGACATCGGGTGGTCGTCATAACCCATCACGGACACGTCGGCGGGGATCCGCAGTCCCTGTTCGGCCGACGCCGCGTACACGCCGTAGGCGATGGAGTCGGCGAAGCAGAAGAACGCCCGGTGCCCACCGGCCAGCATCCGCCGGGCGACGTCCGTGGCGTCGGCGAGCGCCTGGGGTGCGGTGACCACCTCGATGTCCAGCGCCAGCCGTCCCGCCTCGGCCAGGACGTGCACGTCGGCGGGGCGGTCGGGAGTGCTGGCCCGGGTGGGGGTGAGGACGGCGATGCGGCGGTGGCCGCGCTCGCGCATGTGCTCCAGTGCCAGGGTCACCCCGGCCCGGTTGTCGAACACGACCTCTCCAGCCGTGCGCGCCCCGGCCAGCGAGTCACCGATCGACACCACCGGCAGGCTGTCGCACAGCTCGGCCCAGAGCGGCGCCGCCGGGTCCACCGGCTGCACGATCAGGGCGTCCACCCGCTGGTCACGGAGCTGCCGGGCCAGCGTGCGCTCCCGGCCCGGGTCGCCCGCGGCGTCCAGGATCAACGCGTAGCGGTCGTTGTCCTTCAGTGCCCGCCCGATGCCCACGGCCAGGGCCTGCTGCCAGAGGTCCTCCAGGGAACCGCAGAGCAGACCGATCATCCCGGTACGGCCGCTGGCCAGCGCGCGGGCGATGGGATCGGCTTCGTAACCGAGCTCGGCGGCGGCCCTGCGGACCCGCTCGATGGTCTCCTCGGACACCTGCATGCCCCGGAGGGCATACGAGACGGAGGCCGGGGAGAGACCGGTGGCCTTCGCCACCTCACGTATCGTCGCTCGTTTCCGGGGCTGGGGCATCCGGCCAGCCTATGCCTCCATCCCTCCCAAAGAGCATTCTCAACGGAATGACGGCGGTTTGGGGCATTGACAGCCGGGGAGGTGAAGCGGTTCACTGAAACGGTTCACTGAAACGCGTCACTTTGAAACATGACAAGGTCAGATAGGTTACCTATATTGTAGGTAGGAAATAGCTCGAAGAGAGGAGGAGAAGTGGCCGTAGACGTGCACCAGCACCTGTGGACGCCCGCGTTCGTGGACGCGCTCCGGCGCCGTACGGCCTCGCCTCGCCTCGACGGCTGGACCCTCCATCTGGACGGCGAGCCCCCCTACGAGGTCGACCCCGGCGACCACGACCTCGCCAGGCGCCTGGAGCTGAACGGCGGGCTCACCAAGGCCCTGGTGTCGCTGTCCAGCCCGCTCGGCATCGAGTCGCTGGCCCCCTCGGACGCCTGGCCGATCATCGACGCCTACCACGAGGACGCCCTCGCCCTGCCCGCCCCGTTCGGGGCCTGGGCCGCGACCTGCCTCAGCGAGATCGACCCGGTCAGGCTCGCCAAAGCCCTCGACCAGGGGCTGGCCGGGCTGCAACTGCCCGCGACGGCCGTACGGAACGGAGACGACCTCGCCAGGGTCGCCCCGCTGCTCGACGTGCTCACCGACCGCGACCTGCCGCTCTTCGTGCATCCCGGACCGGCGGCCGACCCCCGGGGGCCCGGCTGGTGGCCGGCCGTCGTCCCCTACGTGCAGCAGATGCACGCCTCCTGGTACGCCTTCGCGACCTTCGGCCGTCCCCGCCACCCCGGGCTGCGGGCCTGCTTCGCGCTGCTGGCCGGGCTGGCCCCGCTCCACTCCGAGCGGATGATCAACCGGAGCGGCGAGGGCCGGGGCCTGGTCGACCCGGACATGTTCCTGGAGACCTCCTCCTACGGTCCGCGCGCCATCGACGCGATCGTCCGCGAGCTCGGCATCGACGTCGTGGTCAACGGCTCCGACGAGCCCTACGCCAGGGCCCCTGACCCCGCGCTCGGCGATGCCGCCCGGCACGCCGTCGCGGTCACCAATCCCCACCGTCTGCTGAACCGGAAGGAGTCGCGCAAATGAACGTGAACCAGTCCCTGGGCCGTGAGCGCTGTGCGCTCCAAGGAGGCCGGCGATGAGCTACGAGACCCTGCCCGCCCGTGTCCTCGACCGTCGCGAGCTGCGCGATCTGGTCGACGAGCTGGCCGCCGACCCGTCCCGGTGGGAGGAGGAGGTGGACTTCCCCGAGGAGGGGGGCCGCCACTACGCCTCCCTTTACCGGGACGCCTACGTCGACATCTGGCTGTTGTGCTGGCGATCGGAGGACGACACCGGCTGGCACGACCACGACATCTCCTCGGGCGCCGTCCGGGTGGTGGCCGGGACGCTGCTGGAGTGCAACCCCCGCATCGGCGGCGAGCACCTGGAGAACGTGGTCTCGGCGGGCGAGTCGTTCTCCTTCGGCCCCGACCACATCCACCGGCTGACCGGCGCGGTCGACGGCAGCGTCTCGATCCACGCCTACTCGCCCCCGCTGTGGCGCCTGGGCCAGTACTCCATCAGCGACAGCGGCGTGATGCGCCGCGTCTCGGTCAGCTACGCCGACGAGCTGCGTCCCCTGGACGAGGCCGCCTTCGCCTGACGAGACGGCCGGCCGGCTCCCGGGAGCCGGCCGGGGCCGGTCAGGGGCGCGGAGAGGTGGCGTCCTCCGTGCCCGAGCCGATGGCCGCGTGCTCGTCGTGACCGTGGCCGTCGTCGAGCGGGACCTTCTCGCCGCCGTAGACCTTGCTCAGCCTGGCGCGGAGCCTGCCCAGCGGGCCGCGCATCCTCTTGGAGGGGATGCCGTCGGCGTCGGCGCCGGTTCCGGCGATCATCGGGACCGGCTGCTTGCCGCGCACGTGGGCCTCGATGCCCGCATCCTGTGGGACGTGGACCTCGATGTACTCACCGGAGGGCAGGCGCTTGATCACGCCGGACTCCACGCCGTGCCCGATCACCGCGGCGTCGCCGCGCTGCAGACCCAGGCAGATCCGGTAGGCGACGAAGTAGGCCACCGCGGGGCCGAGGAAGATCAGCACCCGGCCGACGTAGGTCGTCCAGTTCAGCGAGACGTGGAAGAACGCGGCGATCTCGTCGTTCGCCCCCATCAGCCACAGGAGGCCGTAGAACGTGACCGCGGAGATGCCGATCGAGGTGCGGTGCGGGTTGTTGCGGGGACGCTCGGCGATGTGGTGCTCGCTGCGGTCCCCGGTGACCCACCGCTCGATGAAGGGGTACAGGGCCAGGCCCGTCATGATGACGCCCATCGGGAGCAACGCCGGGATCAGCACGCTCATCGGCAGCGTGAAGCCCAGGACGTTGATCTCCCATGCGGGCATCAGACGGAGCGAACCCTCCAGGAATCCCATGTAGAAGTCGGGCTGCGAACCCGCCGAGATGTCGGCCGGGGTGTAGGGGCCGAACAGCCAGATCGGGTTGATCTGCGTGAAGGTGCCCAGCAGCGCGATGACGCCGAACGTGAACATGAAGTACGCGCCCGACTTGGCCATGAAGGACGGGTAGAACGGGGCGCCCACCACGTTGGTGTTCGTGCGGCCCGGACCCGGCATCTGGGTGTGCTTCTGCACCCACATCAGTATGAGGTGAGCCGTGATCAGGGCCAGCAGGATGCCCGGGATGAGCAGGATGTGCATCGCGTAGAACCGTGAGACCACGTCCTCGCCGGGATATTCGCCGCCGAAGAGGAAGAAGGTGATCCAGGTGCCGACCAGCGGCAGCGAGATCATCACGCCCTCGGTGATCCGCAGACCGGCGCCGGAGAGCAGGTCGTCGGGGAGGGAGTAGCCGGTCAGACCCTCGAACAGGGCCAGCGTCAGCAGACCGACGCCGATCAGCCAGTTGAGCTCGCGCGGCTTGCGGTACGCACCGGTGAAGAACACCCGGAGCATGTGCACCATCATGCCGGCGACGAACAGCAGGGCGGCCCAGTGGTGCATCTGCCGCATCAGCAGACCACCGCGCACGTCGAAGCTGATGTGCAGCGTCGAGGCGTAGGCCTCCGACATCATGACGCCCTTGAGCGGCTCGTAGGAGCCGTTGTAGGCGACCTCACCCATGGTGGGTCTGAAGAAGAAGGTCAGGAAGGTCCCGGTCAGCAGCAGGACGATGAACGAGTACAGCGCGATCTCGCCCAGCAGGAACGACCAGTGGTCGGGGAAGACCTTGCGCAGGTTGCGCTTGAGGAAGGTTCCCGCGCCGATGCGGTCGTCGATGAAGCTGCTCATGCTCGCTATGGGCTTCGGAACGGCTCCGGTGCTCACGCGTGGCCTCCGTTCTCACGGACCTCGGCTCGGCGTCGCCACGCTCCCGGAGTTCAGGACTGGTGGGACGGCCCAGCCAACCGTGGATAACCAGGTATCTTCCATCCTTCCCGGCGAAAAACAGGTCCAGGCAAAGACCAGACGACCATGCCGAAGATAGTTCTAGTGCTGCCTCGGCGTCGCGGACCGGCGGATGACCCGACCCCGGAGACCTCCGCCGTCGGAGGCCTGCGGGCGACCCGGCCCCGGAGAGCAGCGCCACTCCCGTCAGAACACGCGTTCCCTGACGGCTCGGGCCATGCCCGGGTCGTCGGCGAAGACGCCGTCCAGGCCGAGCCCGTACAACCTCTCCAGCCAGCCCATCACGTTGCCCGTGGCACGGGGGAAGACGGGATGGGCGGGATCTCCGAGCCGGAAGTCCACCGGGAGCTGGGAGTTCTCGTTCCTGACGGTCCAGGCGTGAACCTTCAGACCGGCCCGGCGGGCGTCGTCGACGAGGGTGGTGGGCTCGAGGAGAAGGCCGTCGGGGCCGGTCGGCACGATCCGCCGGGTGTCCACGCCGATGCCGTCCGCGTAGTCCGCCACCTCGCGCAACCCCTCCGGGGTGACCATGGTGTCGTAGGTGCGCGGGTCTCCGGCCACCGTCCAGTCGTACGGCGCGCCGGTGGCGGTGATGAGCTGGATCAGCGGCAGCCGGGTCCGCTCCCTGAGCTCGCGCAGGTTGGCGGTCTCGAACGACTGGATGAAGACCGGGTCGTGCCGCCCGCGCCAGCCGTACCGGGCGAGCGTCTCCAGCAGCGGCTCCTCCAGGGAGAGCCCGATGGAATCGAAGTAGCCGGGGTGCTTGGTCTCGGGATAGACGCCGACCCCGTGGCGCTGCGCGAGCCGGATGATCTCGTCGAAGGTCGGTATCCGCGCCAGACCGTTGAAGACGGTGTTGCCCGGGCGCAGTTCGGGGACGCGTTCCTCCGCCCTCAGCGTCTTCAGCTCGGCGAGGGTGAAGTCCTCGGTGAACCAGCCGGTCACCGAGAGCCCGTCGATCTCCTTGGCCGTACGGCGGTCCGCGAACTCGGGGTGTCTCGCGACGTCCGTGGTGCCGGAGATCTCGTTCTCGTGCCTGGCGACCAGCACGTGGTCCCTGGTGGAGACCAGGTCGGGCTCGATGTAGTCGGCACCGAGCGCGATCGCGGTCTCGTAGGAGAGCAGCGTGTGCTCGGGCCGGTGGGCGCTGGCGCCCCGATGCCCGATGACGAGGGGCTTGGGGCCACGGCGGTCGGCGGTCGCGGGTCCGGGTTGTTGCAACACAACCGCGACGGTACCGCCCACGAGAACGGCCGATGCCGCCGGCTCCTCCCGTACTTGACGCGCCGGCTCGACCAGTCGCGGGCCGGAGTGCTGTCCTTGCCGGCCCGGCCGTGTCGATCGGCGGCGCGTCTCCGGAGTCGTCGGCGGTCACGACCTCACCCCGGCCCTGTGATAGCGCTGAGTCCGATCACCTGGTTGACACGAGATCCTCCGCTCCGGCGACCGGCACCGGCCGTCCCGCCAGGAACCCGGCGACCAGTTGGAGCGAGCACGCACCGAGCCCGGCCAGCAGAGGCAGCGTCCAGCCGCCCGAGCTCTGATGGAGCGCGCCGACCAGAAACGGGCCGAGCGCCGCCAGCACGTATCCGGCGGACTGCGCGACGGCCGACAGCGCGGTGACCGAGGTGGGGTCGGGAGCACGCAGTGCGATGATCAGCAGGGCGAGCGCGATCGAGGCGCCCTGCCCCAGGCCCAGAACGGTCATCCACAGCCACGGAACGGCGGTCGGCGCGACCAGCACACCGGCGTATCCCACGATGGTGAGCAGGGCCGCCGCCGTCACGTGCGGCACCTGCGACCGGGCCCTGCCGGCGATGACCGGGACCGTGAGGGTGGCGGCGATCTGCGCCAGATTGGTGAGGCCGAGCAGGTAGCCCGCCTGGTCGGCGGGGAGGCCCGCGTCACGGAAGATCGTGGGTATCCAGGCCAGCATGATGTAGAAGGTGAGCGACTGAAGGCCCATGTAGGCGGTGACGGACCAGGTCACCCGGGTGCGCAGCAGCGCGCGGAACGGCCTGGGCGCGTTCCCCGCGGGCGCGGGGGGCCACAACGCCTGGGGCAGCCAGAGCACGGCCGCCGCGCACGCCGGGATCGCGGCCATCGCGGTCACCTCGCGCCAGCCGTATCCGGTGGCGTGCTCCAGCGGTACCGTCAGCCCCGACGCGATGGCGGCGCCCAGCACGAGGCCGGAGACGTACACCGAGGTGAACAGGCCGACCTGCGCGGGGAAGTGCTGCTTGACGACGCCCGGCATCACCACGTTCATGATGGCGATGGCCGTGCCCGCCACGGCCGCCCCCGCGTAGAGCGCGGGAACGTTTCCGGCGGCACGCAGCACCACGCCCGCGGCGAGGATCAGCAGCCCGGCCAGCAGCGTGCGGTCCAGGCCGAACCGGCGGGCCAGCAGCGGGGCGAGTGGGGCCAGGACGCCCAGGCAGACCACCATCACCGTGGTGATGGCACCGCCACCGGCCGCGCTCAGCCCGAGGTCGGACATGATCTCACTCAGGACCGGGGAGACACCTGCCAGAGCGGGCCTGAGGTTGAGCGAGGCGAGTATCAACCCCGCGATCAACAGGATCCGCGACACTCTGAGTCCTCGATCAGTCATCGCCCCACCTTCCCACAACCCGGACATAGATGATCAGGAGAGGCATTGATTGACACATCACCGTACGGGACGCCCCGACCTGCGCGGCAGCGGCCCATCGGATCGATGACAACGTTGTCAACAAGCCGGACTTGGGCGATGATCGGGTCGTGACAGACAGCGTCCGCGGACGCCCCACCATGAAAGACGTCGCGGCGGCGGCCGGGGTGGCGCTCAAGACCGTCTCCCGGGTCGTCAACGAGGAGCCCGGGGTCAACCCCGCCACCGCCGGACGGGTCCTGTCCGCCATCGAACGGCTCGGCTACCGGCGCAACGAGAGCGCCCGCGTGCTGCGCAGGGGCCGGACCGCGACCGTCGGCCTGGTGATCGAGGACGTGGGCGACCCGTTCTACTCCGGGATCAGTCGCGCGGTCGAGGAGGTGGCGCTCCGGCACGGCTCACTGGTGCTCAGCGGCTCCTCCGGGGAGGAACCGCCACGCGAGCGGGAGCTCGTCCTCACCTTCTGCTCCCGCCGGGTGGACGGCCTGATCATCGTGCCGGCCGGGACCGACCACGGATACCTCAGACCCGAGCTCGACGCGGGCATCGCCGCCGTCTTCGCCGACCGGCCGGGCGGGCTGGACGTGGACACCGTGTTCTGCGACAACCGGGGCGGGGCTCACACCGGGGTCACCCACCTGATCCGGTACGGCCACCGCCGCATCGCCTTCCTCGGCGACCGGCCGTCCATCTTCACCGCGGCCGAGCGCCTGTACGGCTACCGCCGTGCCCTGGACGACGCGGGCCTGCCCGCCGACGAGTCCCTGGTCGCGATGGGCCCGCCGGAGCAGGCCGGGCCCGCGCTGGAGCGGATGCTCTCCGGCGACGACCCGCCCACCGCGGTGTTCACCGGCAACGGCCGGATCACCGTGGCCGTGCTGCGCGGCGGGCACAGGCTCGCCATGGTCGGCTTCGACGACTTCGAGCTCGCCGACCTGCTGGTGCCCGGGGTGACCGTGGTGGCCCAGGACCCCTCCCGCCTCGGCCGGACCGCGGCCGAGCTACTCTTCCGCCGCATCGACGGTGAGCCGGGTCCCGCCCGCCGGATCGAGCTGCCGACCCGCCTCATCCCCCGCGGCTCGGGCGAGCTCCGGCCGTGAGGCCGTAACGGGAAGGCCATGCCGGGAAGGCCGGAATCCAGGTCCCCGGGCTACGCCGCTTCGGCGGCTTGCCCGATTGCCTGCAGCACACGGGCGTGATGCTGCTCGGCCAGCAGATGACCGATCCCGACGACGAGCACGACGGGCCATTCGATGATCTCCAGCGCGCCCAGCACGCCCAGCGCGGCGTAGAAGACGAGGAGATCCGGTGGCGGCAGGGTCAGCTCGCCGAGCACCGGCACGCTGATGCGTGTCCGCTCCCTCTCGCCTGCCCGGTCAGCCGTTCTGCCATCCGAGGCGGTGGCGGTCTTCTGGGCCATGGCAGCCTCCGTGAATCACGACGTACCGTCAGCCGTCCCCGCCGCGGGCGACCTGTAACGCCGCGCAAGGAGAACTTTGCCGGCGCCCGCCGGGATCCCGGTGGAAGCCTGTCAACGGACCTCGGTGATCTGCCGTCCGAGGCGGCCGGCCGTGAGTCAGCCCTTCAGCGCTCCGGCCATGAGGCCGCGCATGAAGAACCGGCCGAGCAGGACGTAGATCACCATTGTGGGGATGGAGGCGAGCAGGGCCGCGGCCATCTGCTGGCTGTAGGGGACGGTCTGGGCTCCGGCGATGTTGTTGAGCATCACCGTGGTGGGCCAGCTCTGCGGGCCGGTCAGGAAGACGGCGAACAGGAAGTCGTTCCACATCGAGGTGAACTGCCAGATGATCACCACCGCGAACGCGGGCCCGGAGACCGGCAGCACCACCGACCAGTAGGTACGCAGCATCCCCGCGCCGTCCACCCGGGAGGCCTCGATGAGCTCGTCCGGGATGGTGACGTAGTAGTTGCGGAAGATCAGTGTGCAGATCGGGATGCCGTAGACCACGTGGGTGAGGAGCAGCCCCGGGATCGCGCCGTAGAAGACGCCCGGCACCCCGGTGAGGTCCTGGGTGATCTCGTTGAACTTCACCAGGAGCTGGACCAGCGGGATCATGACGCCCTGGTAGGGGATGAACATGCCGAACAGGAACAGCGTGAACAGCACGTCGGCGCCGGGGAAGCGCCATTTCGACAGCACGTAGCCGTTCATGGAGCCCAGGACGGCGGAGATCAGCGCACCGGGTACGGCCAGCAGCACGCTGTTCCATATGCCGGGCGCGAGCTTCTCCCACGCCACCCGCCACGGCTGGAGCGTCCACACCTCCGGCAGTGCCCAGGCCCGGCCGGGGTCGGCCTCGGTCAGCGGCTTGAAGCTGGTGACCAGCAGCACGTAGACCGGGATCAGGAAGACCACCAGGAAGGCGATCAGCAGGGTCAGCCGGACACCGCGCGTCCAGCCCGCCCGCCGCCTGGCACGGCCGCCCGGGTCCCGCACCTGCGCGGAAGGTGACCGTGTCTCCGTGACCGTCATGGCCGCCTCTCCTTGCGAAGGGTCCAGACCAGGTAGGGGATGACGAAGAGGCTCACCGCGAGCACGATGTAGGACGCGATGGTGGCCCCCTTGGCCGGGTCGTGGGAGTCGAAGACCGCGACCCACATGAACACGGCGGGGACGTCGGTGATGATCTGCTTGCCGGAGACCGCCATGATCAGGTCGAAGACCTTCAGCGAGATGTGGCCGAGGATGATCAGCGCGGACAGCGTCACCGGGCGGAGCAGCGGCAGCACGATGTGCCGGTAGACCTGCCACTCGGTGCAGCCGTCCACCCGGGCGGCCTCCCTGAGGTCCTCGGGGACGCCCCGGAAGCCCGCCAGGAACAACGCCATGACATATCCAGACATTTGCCAGATTGCCGGGATGGCCATGGCCGCCATCCCCCAGTCCGGATTCCGGAACCACTCCCACTGCAGGAAGTCCAGACCCAGGCTGTCGAACAGCCGGTTCAGCCCGACCGCCCGCTCGTCCTGGCCGGAGTTCATCAGCCAGCGCCAGACCACCCCGGTCGCCACGAACGAGATCGCCATCGGGAACAGGTAGATCGTCCGGAAGGTCCCCTCGCCCCTGATCCCCTTCTCCATCAGGAACGCCAGCAACCAGCCCAGCACCAGCGCTCCGGCCACGAACACCACGGTGAAGACGATCGCGTGGTTGACCGAGATGCCCCACCGCTTCTGGTCCCAGAGCGAGACGAAGTTCTCCAGGCCGACGAAGCTCCCCTCGGAGACCTCGTCGTGCTTGTCTGTCATGGCCAGCCGGAAGTTCCAGCCGAGCATGCCGTACACGAAGACCGCGATGGCGATGATCGACGGCGTGACCAGCAGCAACCCCGGCAGCCATCTGCGCACCCGTGTCACGAAGACCCCTTCTCCGGGTTGGGTGAGGTACGGCCCGCGTCACCGCGGGCCGTACCGGATATCACTGACCCGAGTTCTTGGCGGCCTCGACCAGCGCGGTCTGGAGCGCCGCCACGTCCCTGTCCTCGTGGAACAGGCCGACCGCCTCGTTGATCGAGACACGCCAGGCGTCGTTGACGTTGACGCCGTGCTGGATGGACCCGGCGAGCTTGTTGCTCCCCCAGTCCTTCAGCGCGTCGGCGAGGTAGTCGGTGTAGAGGGAGGTGTCGGCGTCCTTGCGGGCCGGGATGGACCCCTTCTTGGGGTTGAAGGCGTCCTGGCCCTCCTTGCTCGCCGCCACCTTCAGCCAGGCCACCGCCCCGTCGCGGTTCGGCGCGCCCTTGGGCAGGGTGAAGCTGTCCGACAGCCACATGAAGGTGCCGCCGGTGCCGGGCGAGGGCGCCCAGTCGAAGTCGGTCTTGGACGTCTTGCCCAGGCCGCCGTCCGGCGGGTTGTGGAAGTAGCCGTAGGCCCAGTCGCCCATGATCGTGAACGCGGCCTCACCGTCGGCCACCTGCTTGGCGGCGGGCTGCCAGTCGTCGGCCGGGTCGCCGGCGTAGGACAGGATCGTCTTGAAGTCGTTCAGCGCCTTGGTCATGGCCGGGCCCGACCAGTCGGACTTCGCGGTCCAGAGCTGGTTGTAGGCGTCGGTGCCGAGGGAGCCGAGCAGCACGCTCTCCAGCAGGTGCACCATGGTCCACTCGGAGCCGATCGCGAGCGGGATCTTGCCCGTCTTCTTGACCTTCTCCAGGGCCGCGACGAACTCCTCGATCGTCTTGGGGACCTCGGCGACGCCCGCCTCCTTGAGCACACCGGGGTTGAACCACATCACGTTGGAGCGGTGGATGTTGACCGGGACCGAGTAGATCTTCCCTTCCACGCTGATCTGGTCGATCAACTGCTGCGGGAAGACCTCCTTCAGCTTGAGCTCGTCGTAGAGGAAATTGACCGGCTCCAGGTCACCGGCCTTGATGTAGCCCTGAAGTTCCGCGCCCGCGTGCCCCTGGAAGGTGTCCGGCGGCGTGTCGGCCTGCAACTTGGTGGCCAGCAGGGCACGGGCCTTGTCGCCGGAACCACCCGCCACGGCCGCGTCGAAGAACGTCAGACCGGTGTTCTGTTTCTCGAAGATCTCCTTCATGGCCTTCAGGCCGTCGGCCTCGCCTGGTCCGGTCCACCAGGAGAAGACCTCGACCTTCTTCTTCGCGTCAGCCTGCGGGCTCTGCGCGGCACCACCGCCGTCACCACAGGCGGTCAGGGTGAGCAGGCCTGCCACGGTGACCGCGACGGCCGCCATCCACCGTCGTCGCATAGCTTCCCGTCCCTTCGGGGTCGAGGTTTCACAGATTCCCCCGAGAAAGATGACAACGTTGTCAGCAGAGCTATCAACGCATTTCATACCAAGCGACGTCAAGGTGTGGGCGGATAACTTCTCCGCATTTTGATCTAGGCCGTGTCCCGTGGAACAGGGCGTGCCGGAACCCATGGCCCTCGGTTGGAGCGCGACAGGGCCCGCGAAGCGGGACGGATGGTTCGAGCCTTTCGCCCGCGGGCGGGACAGGGTCTAGACGCGCTGGACGGCTCCGTCGAGCAGGGCCATGACGGTGACACCGAAGTCGTGGATGGTCGCCGACAGTTCGAGGGGTGAGAGGCCGGGGGCCACCACGACCAGCGCGCCGCGCATCAGCGCCAGCCCGACCAGGGTCGTCATGGCCAGAGCGCTGCCCGTCAGGGGCCAGGTCACCAGCAGGACGTCCGACCTCTCCAGCACGGCGATCCTGTCCAGATCCCGCATGCGGGTGATCAGGTCATGATGGGTGAACAGGCCCTCGTCCTCGGTCAGCAGGGCGGGCTGGACGGACGGATCGAACAGGGGCAGCGGACCGGGGTCGAGCAGCAGCAGGTCGGCGAAGTCGACCGTGTCGCGCGCCTGGCCGAAGGCGATCACCTGCCGGACCCTGGAGTCCTCGGCGGCCTGCAACGACGCATCCGCCAGATCAGGGGTCGTGATGAGCAGCCGGGCGTCCCACCGGGCCAGCAGCGCGGCCATCTCGCCGCTGCCGGACCCGACCGGGGCCGCCACCCCGCCGGCCGCGATGACGGTGTGCACCGCCAAGGTCTGCGCTGCGGCGTTGTCCACGTGGATCCCCGCCACCTGGCGTCGCCGGGCACCCCGTCTGACCAGCCCTGAGGCCCCCCGCGTCACCTCGTCGGCCAGGCGGCGGTGGCCGTACACGACTCCCGCGTCGAGATCGATCAGCGCGGGCCGGTCACCCCGCTCGTACGCGCACCCGAACACCGCCTCGGTGACGGTGCCCTTGATGGAGGAGGTGGGTCTCATTCCAGCACGGTACGATCGGCCTCTTCCCCCAGGCATCGGCAGATGTATGTAGATGGGTGTGTATTCGAAAATCCGCCCCCTCCGCGGAAGGCGGGCTCGAGCCCTGCGCGACTCGAGCCCGCTGTCGCATACCCCACGGCCTTCGGTCCCCACCCCTCCGAGGAGACTTCAGCCGTTGGCGGGACACACGACGTCCCCGGTGTGCTCGACCGAGACGCCGGGGATGGTGTGAGCCTGCCGGTACCGGGCCGCCAGTGCGGCGAGCACGGTGCGGAAGGCTGGGCGCCGTCGGTCGAACACCAGGGAAACGTACGACGGGCGGTGTCCCCGGCACATGCTCCGGAGTGCGTATCCCGAGATGTATCTATGCGGCCTCTGATGTGTAGACACGATGTGTAGCAGGGGCGCCTCAACTGCGGTTCTGCTCGATCACCCAGGTGGCCACCTGGGTGCGCGAGGAGAAGCCGAGCTTGGCCAGGATGTTGGCCACGTGCCGGGCCGCGGTCGCGGGGCTGATCACCAGCTCGTCGGCGATGGCCTTGTTGCTCAACCCTCTGGCGACCAGGCCGGCGATCTCCCATTCCCTGCCGGTGAGCGTGGTGAGCGGGGCCGCAGCCGGGTGCCTGCCCGCCATCATGGGCACGTCCGACTGCTCCTCGCCCTGCAGCGCGTAACGGACCGCCTGCTCCTGCGACAGCTCCTGCCCGTGCGCCCAGAGCTGGGCGACCAGCGCGTCACCGAGCCGCATCCGGGCCGGCTGGAGCAGCTCCTCCATCCGCGCGCCGAAGCCGGACGGGAGAACGGCGCCGCTCATCGCGCTCCGGATCGCGGCGGAGGCTCCCGCCAGGCGCACCGCCCTGCGGTCGTCCTCCTCGGCCAGCGCGAGCTGCGCGAGCGTCTCGATCCGCCGGGCCACGCCGAGCCGCTGGCCCGTCCCCTGGCAGAGCCGCAGGCTCTCGATCAGCCTGATCCGCGCGGTGACGAGATCTCCCTGGGCCAGGGCGATCCGGCCCAGCCCCGACAGGCAGGTGATGGTCTGCCAGTGGGCGGTGATGTCCTGGAGCAGGTTGAGGGCCTGCTCGTAGTAGGTGCGGGCCTCCGCCAGATCGCCCCGGAGCCAGGCGACCTGTGCCAGGCCGATGAGCGCGACCGGGGCCGCCCAGTGGTTGTCGAGCTCGTGCGCTATGGCGAGGGCGGCCTCGAAGGACCGCCGCGACTCCTTGGCCCGGCCCTCGGACAGCGCGAACGTCCCCTCCATGGAGCGGACCACCATCTCATGCCACGGGTCGTCGACCCGGTGCACGGCCTCCAGCGCCTTGTCCAGGAAGGATCTGGCCCGTTCGGGCCGCCGCTGGTAGATGGCCACCCAGGCGAGGATGGCGAGCGCCCCGCTCAGCGGTCCGTGCAGGCCCGTCGCCCGGCACAGCTCGGCCGCCGCCGTACAGGCGGCCTGCGCGGTGCCGGGGTCGCCCTGGCCGAAGGCCACCTGCCCGCGCAGCACGAGGGCGTCGGCGCGCACGCTCGGCGTCAGCTCCGCCGGCTCCCATGCCAGCAGACGGTCCAGCCACTCGTCTGCGGGGGTGAACCGGCCGCCGGCGATGATCGGCCAGCGGAGCAGGACCAGCAGGTGCAGCGCGCTCTCCGGGTCGTCCGCCTCGGCCGACCAGCGCACCGCCGCCCACACGTTGGCCTGCAGCTCGTCCAGCAGGATCAGCATCGGGGAGATCTCCGCCCAGGTCGGACGGGGGCGCCGGACGATGGTCTGGTGGATGCGGCCGGCGATCTCGATCATGTGGTCCCGGTGCAGCCGCCTCAGCGCCGCCTCCTCGCCGGAGGTGTCGAGCTGCTCGGCGGCGTACTGGCGGATCGTCTCCAGCATCCGGTAGCGCGTCTCACCCGCGACCTCCGCGTCCGCCAGCACCAGGGACTTGTCGACCAGGTCGCAGAGTACGCTCAGGATGTCGTCGCCCCACAGGCCGTCGCCCGCGCAGACCTGCTCGGCCGCCTCAAGCGTCCATCCCCCGGTGAACACCGCCAGCCTCCGCAGCAGGATCCGCTCGGGCTCCTTGAGCTGCTGGTAGCTCCAGTCGACGGTCGCGCGGAGCGTCTGGTGCCTGGCCGGGGCCATCCTGTCGCCGGTGGACAGCAGCCGGAACCTGTCCTGGAGCCGGGCGTGGATCTGCTCCACGGTCAGCGCCCTGCACAGCGCGGCGGCCAGCTCGATGGCGAGCGGCATCCCGTCGAGCGCCTCGCACAGACCTGCGATCTCGGCGGTGTTCTGCTCGGTGACGGCGAACCCGCGCGAGGCGGCGGCGGCACGGTCGACGAAGAGACGCACGGCCTCGCCGCCGGTGGGATCGTGGACGTCGGTCCGGGGCAGCGTGAGGGGCGGCACCCGCCACACGGTCTCCCCCGCCACCCGCAGCGGCTCCCGGCTGGTGGTGAGCACGCGCACCCGCGGGCAGACGGTGAGCACCGCCCGGCAGAACCGGGCCGACTCCTCGATGAGCGACTCGCAGTTGTCGATGATCAGCAACAGGTTCCGGTTGCCGAGCGCGTCGATCAGCGTGTCGGCCAGGGGACGCGACGGCTCTGCCTTCACACCGAGCACGGCGGCGACCCGGGGGGCGATCAGGTCGCCGCGCACGGCCTCCGCCAGCTCCACCAGCCAGACGCCGCCGGAGAACTCCGCCGCCACCTGGGCGGCCACCCGGATCGCCAGTCTGCTCTTACCGATGCCGCCCGCTCCGCACAGGGTCACCAGCCGGGCGACGCCCAGCAACTCGACGAGCTCCTCCACGTCACCCTCGCGGCCGACGAAGGCGTTGGGCTCAAGAGGAAGATTGCCACCGGTAAGGGGGGCACCTCCGGGAAGGGGCACGTGCGCGGTGTCCTGTGTCATCGGCTCTTAGGGGGAGGTCGCGGACTGGCCTTCACAGAGAGTGTGGCACCAATTACCGCGCCGTGCCCAGCCTTAGCCCCATTTCGCACACCCGGATTGCCGGGACTGAGGCCGACAAGTTGGCGCGCCAGGTTCGCGCGATCTGCTTGCCAGAGGGTGCGAACCCTGAGCGGCCCGTACGGCTCCCGTCAGCTGGAACTCCCCAGCAGGGCGTGCATGACGGCCCTAGCGATGGGGGCCGCCACCTGGCCGCCCGCTCCACCACCCTCGACGACGACCCCCACGGCCACCCGGGGGCCGGCTGCCGGGGCGAAGCCGGTGAAGACCGCGTGGTCGCGCCCGGAGGCGGCGTTCTCCGCGGTGCCGGTCTTGGCCGCGACATCGATGCCGGGGAGGGCGGCGGCCTCGCCGGTGCCGCCGGGCCGGGTGACGGTGACCATCATCGCGGTGAGGCGGTTGGCCTCGTTCTCGTCGAGCGTGCGGCGATACCGCGACGGCTCGGCGTCACTGACCACAGTGCCGTCGGCGAGGCGGGTCTCCGCCACGAGGTAGGGACGCATCAGCACGCCGTCGTTGGCGATCGCCGCCGACATCATCGCGACCATGAGCGGGGTGACCCGGTCGTCGAACTGTCCGAGCGCCGACATCGCGGTCTGCGCCCGGTCCATTCCCGGCGGATAGACGCTCCTGGCCACGGGCATGGGGACGGCGAGGTCGTCGTCGTTGAATCCGAACGCCTCGGCCTGCGCGCGCAGCACGTCCTGGCCGAGGTCGATGCCGATCTTCGCGAACGGGGTGTTGCACGAGACCTTGAAGGCGTAGGCCAGCGGCGGGTTGCCGTCACCGCAGGTCGCTCCGCCGGAGTTGCGCAGGTAGGTGTCGGTGCCGGGGAGGCGGAGCTCGGCGGGGGCGCCGACCTTGACGGTCGGGGTGTACCTTCCCGAGCTGAGCGCGGCCGCACTGGTGACGACCTTGAAAGTGGAGCCCGGCGGATAGTTCTGCTGGAGTGCCCGGTTCAGCAGCGGATTGGCCGGATCCCCCTGGAGCCGCCTGTCCGCTCTCTCCAGCTGGGCGCCGTCGAAGGTCGTGTAGAGGTTCGGGTCATAGGAGGGGGAGGAGACCATCGCCAGGATCGCGCCGGTGACGGGGTCGATCGCGACGACGGCCCCGGGGCGGCCGGTGGCGCGCAGCGCCTCGTAGGCGGCCCGCTGCGCCCGGCTGTCGATGGTCAGTTCGAGCGTGGCTCCGCCCTCGATGCCGTTCACCAGCGAGCGGACCTTCACCGGGGGGTCGTCTCCGGACAGCGCGGCGCCCTCGGCCGCCTCGAGGCCGGCCTGGCCGTACAGCGAGATGTATCCGCTCACCGCGGCGTAGAGCGGACCCTGGGGGTAGACCCTGCGGTATCTGAACCGGCCGCCGTCGATCCTGCGGCTGGTCGCGAGGACGGTGCCGTCGCCGAGCACGATCTCGCCCCTCGGGTTGTCGAATCGGGCGATCATGATCCGGTGGTTGCGCGGATCGGCGTTGAGCCGGTCGGCCTGGAACGCCTGGATGAAGGTCACTTTCGCGAGGAGCGCGAACAGCATGACGCCGCAGATCAGGGCGGTGCGCCGGAGAGGGATGTTGATCCGGCGGGCCCGCGGTGCGGCGGCCATGAGCCCCCTCCCCCGATCCCGCTGCCGGTCACTGGCCTACCGGTCTAACAGCCGGACAGGAAAGGGAGGGCCGCCCGGGGGCAAAGCGGCCGTGCGACTTCTAGCCGACCACCGTCCGGTAATACCCGATCTTGTGCTGGATCGCCGTCTGCTGCTCGCGCAGGTTGGCCACCTGGGCCTGCACCCGCCGGTCGTGGGCTTCCAGCAGGGCGATCCGGTCACGGATCGTGTGGTCGCCGGCCCTGACCAGCTCGGCGAAGCGGAGCATCTCCGCGATCGGCATCCCGGTGTCTCGCAGACAGCGGATCGTGCCGAGCCAGCCGACGTCGTCCTGGGTGAACCTGCGCTGCCCGGCCGCGTTGCGGCTGACCCGCTCCAGCAACCCGATCCGCTCGTAGTAGCGCAGAGTGTCAAGGCTGAAGCCGGTCTCCTCGACCACCTGTCCCGGTGTGTACACGCTCACGTCTGCAGCATCCCACCTGGAGTCCACTCAAGGTCAAAGCGAGCCGGCCATCGGCCGGTGGCTGGCCGCCCGGGGCAACCGCGACCGGGTCGTGCTGAGCACCAAGTGCGGCGCCCGGCCGACGGTCCCCGGCGACCGGACGCTTGACTCCGCCGAAGGACTGTCAGCCGCCGCGATCGGGCAGGCCGCCGAGGGCAGCCTGCGGAGGCTGGGAACCGACCACATCGATGTGTACTGGGCCCACATCGAGGACCGGTCGGTCCCCCTGGAGGAGACTCTCGGCGCGTTCGCCGAGCTGGCCGGGGCGGGCAAGGTGCGCGAGATCGGGGCGAGCAACAAGGGAACCGGCCGCTCCCGGAGGGGGTGGGTCAGCTCTGCGGCAGATGGTCGGAGAGGTAGCGGCGGACCAGGTGTTTGCACTCGGCGATCAGCTCGGGGTCCCCGTCGGGCCGGGAGCGGAAGGCGAGCTTGAGCACGGCGTCGGCCGCCTCGACCGCGACGACCAGAGCCCGGTCCAGTGCCGGCCCGATCGGGGCGCCGAGCAGCTCGACGGTGATCGCGCGGAGCCGGTCGGCCACGATGACGTTGTTCTCCAGCGCGGCGTCGAGCATCCGCTCGGTCCCCTTGACCGCCGGGCCGCCCGGCGAGGTGAGCACCTCGCCGAAGTCGACGACGGCGAACCCCGGTGTGGTCCGTTTCATCGCGACGAACTCGTCGATCGACAGGTCCACCACCTCGGTCCAGTCCGAGAGTCGCAGGGCCGAGAGCCGGGCGGTGATGCGGCCGAGGAACGCCTCCAGGTTGCGCAGCGCCAGTGCCCGCACCAGCCCCTGCTTGTCGGGGAAGAACTGGTAGAAGGTGCCGATCGGCACCTCCGCACGCCGCGCGACCTCCTTGGTGGTCAGCGCCTCGTATCCCACCTCGTCCAGCAGCCGCGCGCACTCGTCCAGCATGCGCTGGACCCGCTCCAGGCTCCGCCGCTGGGCGGGGCGGCGGCGTAGCGTCCCCCCGGAAACGTTCGTCATCACTCCATCATCGCCTATGCGGCCCGCCGGGGATTAACATGAGTGATACTCACACCACTGGGAGGCCGCATGTTCCTCTGGGGTACGGCTACCGCGTCCTACCAGATCGAGGGAGCCGCCGCCGAGGACGGCCGGGGCGTCTCGACCTGGGACACCTTCACCCGCGAGCCCGGCCGGATCCGTGACGGGCACACCGGTGACGTGGCCTGCGACCACTACCACCGCTGGCCCGAGGACATCGCGCTGATGGCGGGGCTCGGAGCGACCTCCTACCGGTTCTCCATCGCCTGGCCCCGCGTCCAGCCCGACGGCAGGGGCCCGGTCAACCGGGCGGGCCTGGACTTCTACGACCGGCTGACGGACGCGTTATGCGAGCGGGGCATCGTCCCGGCGGCCACGCTGTTCCACTGGGACCTGCCCCAGCCCCTGGAGGACGAGGGCGGCTGGCTGAACCGCGAAACCTCCCACCGGTTCGCCGAGTACGCCGCCGTGGTGGCCGACCGGCTCGCCGACCGGATCCCCATGTGGATCACCTTGAACGAGCCTTTCGTGCACATGGTCTTCGGCTACGCCCTGGGCAACCACGCGCCCGGGAGGGCCCTGCTCCTGGACGCTCTCCCGGTCGCCCACCACCAACTGCTCGGGCACGGCCTGGCCGCGGCGGCCCTGCGCGAGCGGGGTGCGGAGAAGGTGCTGATCACCAACAACTGCACGCCCGTCTGGCCGGCCTCCGCCGACCCCGCCGACCTGGCCGCCGCCGACGCCTACGACACCCTGCACAACCGCCTGTTCAACGACCCTGTGCTTCTTGGGAAATACCCCGATTTATCTGCATACGGAGTGGGTCTCGACTGCGTCCGGGACGGCGACCTCGACCTGATCGGCACCCGCCTCGACGGCCTCGGGGTCAACTACTACAACCCCACCCGGATCGCCGCCCCCACCGGCGAGGGCCTCCCCTTCGCCGAGACGGGCATCACCGGCTACCCCACCACCGCCTTCGGCTGGCCGGTCGTCCCCGACGGCCTGCGCGAGCTCCTCACCGGGCTGAAGGCCCGGTACGGCGACGCCCTCCCACCCGTCTACGTCACCGAGAACGGCTGCTCCCAGCCCGACGTGCCGGGCCCGGACGGAGTGGTCGACGACCAGGAGCGCATCGCCTACCTCGACGGCCACATCAGGGCCGTCGAGCGAGCTCGGGCCGAGGGCGTGGACGTGCGCGGCTACTACGTCTGGTCCCTGCTGGACAACTTCGAGTGGGCCGAGGGCTACCACCAGCGCTTCGGCCTCGTCCATGTCGACTTCGCCACCGGAGAACGCACTCCCAAGGCCTCCTACCACTGGCTCGCGGAGCAGATCGCGGAGCGCGAGGGGACCCGGTAGGGCCTCAGCCGTTGAAGGTGTCGGGGTCCGGGCCGGTGCGGTCGCCCTCGTCCAGCCGGGCGATCGCCGCCATGTCGTCGTCGGTGAGGGCGAAGTCGAAGACGTCGATGTTCTCCCTGATCCGTGCCGGGGTGACCGACTTGGGGATCACGACGTTTCCGAGCTGGACGTGCCAGCGCAGGACGACCTGAGCGGGGGTCTTGCCGTACCGGCCGGCGATGCCGGTGATCAGCGGGTCCTTGAGCGCGGCCCCCTGGGCCAGCGGGCTCCACGCCTCGGTGACGATGCCGTGCCGAGCGTGGAAGCCGCGCAGCTCGGCCTGCTGCAGGCCCGGGTGGAGCTCGATCTGGTTGACCGCCGGGACGACGCCGCCCTCCTCGATGAGACGCGTCAGGTGGGCGGGCTGGAAGTTGGACACGCCGATGGCACGGACCCGGCCGTCGGTCAGGAGCTTCTCCATCGCCTTCCAGGTCTCGCCGTACAGGTCTCTCGCCGGTGTGGGCCAGTGGATGAGATACAGGTCGAGCTGGTCCAGGCCCAGCTTGGCGAGGCTCGCGTCGAAGGCGGACAGGGTGGAGTCGTAGCCCTGGTCGCTGTTCCACAGCTTGGTGGTGACGAACAGCTCCTCGCGGGGCAGGCCGGAGGCGGCCAGTGCCTGGCCCACTGCGCGTTCGTTGCCGTAGGCCGTGGCGGTGTCGACGCTCCGGTAACCGGCATCGAGCGCGGTGGTCACCGCCCGGGCGGTCTCCTCCTCGGGCACCTGGAACACGCCGAAGCCGAGCTGGGGCATCGAAACGCCGTTGTTAAGAGTGATCATCTGTAGCTTCCCCCCTTAGGTGGCGTCAGCAAATACACGTCTGTGCAATAGTTGCACACGCTCGACAATGCCCTATACGCCAGAGAGAGTGCCCAGACAGAGGAGGAGGTACCACGCAGCAGGACACTCGTACCGTCAAATATCTGGAAATTTCACTGCATGTGGCTCGGCCGTCCGGTGGCGGATATCGGCGACGAAGTCCGATCTAGGCCTGTTTTCTGTACGACATAGAGCTGTTCCAGTAAGCTCAGCGATCAACCGGTCCCGCTGGGGGCGTGGGCGTCGAGGCGTCCTGCGGGTTGCCGGTAAGGGGGGCAAGGTGCGTCAGTGCTGTTGCGCTTGCCTTGGGCGGCCGTGTGGAGGTGCACTGTGGCGGATCCTGACAAGTATCTGGCCGGAGACAGCAGCTGGCTGACGACGCCGTGGCCCGGGCTCGATCCCAAGAAGGACGAGATTGAGCACAACCCCACAAAGCTCAAGAACCTCGCGACGGATCTTCAGAACATGCTGACCCGCCTCCAGGGCACCGAGACCGGCTCCCTCAGTGACGCGAGCATGCGCACCACCGTCATGGCGCTGAGCACCGTGACCGAAGACTGGCCGGCGGGCAAGTTCCTCTTCGACGCCATGGAGAAGGGGAACAAGGAGTTCACGCACGTCTACCAGGAGATCATCAACAAGCTCGAGGCCGCCATCGTGCTGATCCAGGCCGGGGCGGGCATCTACGACGGCGCCAATATCGCCAACGGCGGCAAAGAGAACGTCTAAGCCCGCTGGAGGGGTGCTGGCATGGAGATTTCCAAGAAGACGCACTTCATCAAGACCGTCTGCGGCGACTTCAGCGTCAAGGGCGACCAGCCCGTGGCCAGGGTCAAGCAGATCATCGAGGGCCTGGACGGCCCCGCGATCGAGAAGGCCGGGAACGCCTATCTGGACGCGTGTTCCCTGCTGGCCGAGTGCCGGATCGCGGTCGAGAACGCCAGCAAGGCCATGGCCGACTGCTGGGGCGACAGAGCCTCGGTCGAGGCCCAGACCGCGCTGCGGTACATCCACTCGACGGTCCGCGAACTCTCGGACAAGGGCAACATGATGGGGCGCCCCCTGGAGTCGCTCGGCAAGGCCCTGCCCGCCTACAAGGAGACCGGCGAGGGCGGGTTCGCGCCCTCGTGGAGCGAGAACACCTACACCTTCAACGACGACTGGGACGACTTCTACGACACCAAGGACGGCGTGAAGTGGGGGTCGCAGAACGACCTCGCCAAGAAGCACCTCGAGGCGCTGAACGCGGAGGTCCAGAAGTGGCACAACTTGCTCCCCGACTCGCTGCGCAAGGAACTGCCGAAGATCGAGCCGCCGACCGCCCCCGACCCCCACTACAAGACGCCGCCCTACCCCACCGGCGACCACTACAGCAGGAGCACCCCCTACGGGGGGAACAACTATGCGGGTCCGGCCTCCCATACCGTAGGGAACGACTCCGATCCTTTCGGGGCGGGCAACCAGCCCGGGGACGGGAGTTCGGACCCCTCCGGGGGGCTGCCGTCCGGGCAGAAGTATCCGGACGGGACGCCGGGGGCTGACGGATCGGGTGCGGGCGGTGCCGCCCCCTCCGGCGGGGCGAACGATCCCTCCAACGGGACGGGCGACCCCTCCGGGGGCCTGACGGACCCCACGAAAGGCCTGACCGACCCCTCCGGCGGAGTGAACGACCCCACCAAGGGTCCCGGCGCCGACGACTCGCGGTCCACCAACCTCGCGGAGTACACGCAACCCACCGGGCCGGACAGCACGGCCAACCCGTATCAGAACACCTCCACCTCCAACCCCCACAAGGATCCGACCACCACCGTGACACCGACGACCTCCCCCACCACCACGGGCGGCGGTGGCACCAGCACAGGCGGCGGAGCGGGCGGAGCGGTCAATCCTGCCAGCGCGCGCGCCGCGGGCATGAACGGCATGAACGGCATGCCGATCGGCATGGGTGGCATGCCGAGCAGTGCGGGCCAGGAGAGTCAGGAGCAGGAGACCCAGACCTGGCTGCACCAGGACGATGACGTGTGGACCGGGGACCACACCGGCGTCGTCAGCCACACGATCGGATAGCGCACCGGATCCCACGGCTGTCCGATGGCTGCGTTGTGGGCCGCCTGCCTGCCCGCGCCGGTTCTCGTCGCGTCCGTCCCGCTGGTCCGGCGCATCGAGGCCGTCGCGCTGTCCGAGCTGCTCGAGATGCATGTCCGCGACCGTGCGGACCGGCTGTATCTGTGGGCGCCGGCGCGGACGTCGTGCTCATGGATGTCCGCATGCCGTACATGGACGGGCTCGTCGCGACCCGGGAGCTCCTCCAAGGGGAGGAACCCCTGATCTCAGATGTCCGTCAAACCGGATCAAGCCCAGCTACGCCTTGCACGTGATAAACCGCCACCCCCTATGAGGTCAGGCATCCCTCAGGAGGGAGCGCACCAGCTCAGTGATCTCTGCGGGAGCGGTCCTTGGCGTCCCTGCGTTGAACGGTGGCTGCGGCGCGTATTCCAACCCGAGCTGGATCGCCATGGCCATATCCTCGCCCGCCAGCAAGGATGCGAGGTAGAGCGCCATGTCGATGCCGGCCAGCACCCCGCCCGAGGTTATGATCTTGCCGTCTCTGACGAAGCGTTCGTTGACCGGCTGCGCCCCGAACTCCGCGAGTAACACGATCACCGCAGGTCAGGAGTCTGGCGGGTCAGAACATCGAGATGTGGACGTGGTCCATGTGGTTGGCGGTGTTGCCGCCCCGGTTGGACATCATCTTCCAGCCGGCGCCGGTCCGGACGTCGTAGTAGCGCTGCTGCCAGATGATGTACATGACCCCGATCCGAGGGCCGTTGGTGATCGCCCACTGGGCCAGGCGGTCGCCGCGCTCCTTGGCCTCGGTGGTCGGGAGCCGGCCTCCGCTGCTCATCATGAAGTCGCAGGCCCGGCCGCTGCCGTGGTCGCCCGGGTCGCCGGGGCGCAGGCAACCGTAGCTGTAGGGCATCGGGAAGGTCTGCAGCACCAGGTTGCGCATGGCGACCGTGCGGGCGGTCAGGCCGCCGCTGCCGGAGGGGGTCTGGAAACCGTACTTGGCCAGGAGCCCCTCGATCCGGACCCGGTCCTTCTTGAGCTTGGCGATGTCGTCCTTGAGGCTGACGACCTTCGCCTCGGCGGACTTCTCCGCGGCTTTGGCTTTCTTGATCAGTCCCTGGATCCGGTTGAGCTGGACGGCACGCTGGTTGGCCAGGTAGGACATGGTCGCCGCGTGGCTGAGGACGAGACCGGCGTCACCGTCGAAGCTCAGCAGGTTGGTGTCGTCCATGGAGCCGCTCATGTAGGAGGTCTGCGCGAAGCGGATGATGTCGGCCTCCGCGGTGGCCAGCGCCGCCTTCAGGCGCTTGGCGCTGGTGGCGGCCTTGCTGGCCTGGACCCGGGTCTCCTCCAGGCTCTGCACCTGGCCTCGGAAGTCCTTGTTGAGCTGGCTCGCCTCACGGGTGAGCTTGCGGAGCTCGGCCTCGGGATCGGGCTTGGCCGCGCGCTGGACGGCGGCTCCGGCCATGACCGGGGTCAGGAGCAGCAGGGCGAGCACGACGCCCAGCGTGGCCGAGCGAGTCGATCTCACGCTTCGCTCACCTCCGAGGCCCCCTCATGGACGGAGCGAAACTATAGAAGACGATCTTGACGACTGCCACCGAAACGGCGGAACTCGTGCACCTTTGATGAACTATCTACCAGTCTGTGAAGTCTTAGACAAATGCCGCGAACGGAATCGTCACGCGGTGCGTCCCTCTCTTGCCGCCATAGGCAGAACATGATTCGGTTTTAGCGGCGGCGGCCCTTGTGAAGCCCTTCTGCGAGTACGAGACTGTCCAAGCAAGCATTGGTTCACATACTCACTCCAGCTCCCCCACCAGGAGGCAACGCATCATGCGCCAGCACGACACGCTGTTCATCGGGGGCGACTGGGTGGCCCCCGCGGGCACCGGGACCATCGACGTCGTCTCGCCCCACACCGAGGAGGTCATCGGCCGCGTCCCCGACGGGACGCCCGCCGACATGGACCGCGCGGTGGCCGCCGCGCGCCAGGCGTTCGACCACGGCCCCTGGCCCCGGATGACGATGGCCGAGCGCGCCGCCGTCGTCGGCAGGCTCGCCGAGATCTACGCGGCCCGGCAGCCCGAGATGGCGGAGATCATCACGCTGGAGATGGGCTCCCCGATCACCTTCTCCCACATGGCCCAGACCCCTCAGCCACTCGGGATGCTGCAGTACTACGCCGAGCTCGGGAAGACGTTCCCCGTCGAGGAGGAGCGGCCGGGCACCTTCGGTCCGGTGACCGTCCGCCGTGAGCCGGTCGGCGTGGTCGCCGCCGTGGTCCCGTGGAACGTCCCCCAGTTCGTCATCATGATCAAGCTGGCTCCGGCCCTCGTCGCGGGCTGCACGGCCGTGGTGAAGCCCGCACCCGAGACCCCGCTCGACGCCTATCTCCTGGCCGAGATGGTCAAGGAGGCGGGCATCCCCGAGGGTGTCGTCAACATCGTCGCCGCGGGACGCGAGACCGGCGAGCACCTGGTCTCCCACCCCGGCGTGGACAAGGTCGCCTTCACCGGCTCCACCGCGGCCGGCCGCCGCATCGCCGCGATCTGCGGCGAGCAGCTCAAGCGGTGCACCCTGGAGCTCGGCGGCAAGTCGGCGGCGATCATCCTGGACGACTGCGACCTGCCCTCGGCGATGGGCTTCCTGTCGATCGCCTCGCTGATGAACAACGGCCAGGCGTGTGTCGCCCAGACCCGCATCCTGGCCTCGCGCAACCGCTACGACGAAGTCGTGGACGCGGTCGCGGGGATGGTCAGGGGCATGCCGGTCGGCGACCCCGCCGACCCGGCGACCGGCATCGGCCCGCTCGTCGCCAAACGGCAGCAGGAACGCGTCGAGGGCTACATCAAGATCGGCATCGACGAGGGCGCCAAGCCTGTCGTCGGAGGCCTGGAGCGCCCCCATGACCGGGGCTGGTACGTCGCCCCGACCGTCTTCGCGGGAGCCACCAACGAGATGCGCATCGCGCGTGAGGAGATCTTCGGCCCGGTCCTGACCGTGATCCCCTACGAGGACGAGGCCGACGCGGTCCGGATCGCCAACGACAGCGACTACGGCCTGCACGGGACGGTGTGGACCGCCGACACCGACCACGGCATGGACATCGCCCGTCAGGTGCGCACCGGCTCCTACGGCATCAATCTCCTGATGGTCGAGAACAGCTCCCCGTTCGGCGGCTTCAAGGGCAGCGGCCTCGGCCGCGAGCTCGGCCCCGAGGGGCTGTCGGCCTACCTGGAGTACAAGTCGATCGCCCGTCTGGGCTGAGGACCCTCCCGTCGTGCTTGTACGGCTCGGCCGAGCCGTACAAGCACGACGACGGACGGATGGCCCACCACGCCCCCGCGACGCTGGGCCACCGCCTGACTACTTGAAGTATGTCCCACGAACACCGCTACGCGATGGTTCGCGGCCCGTGGACTTCTCCCGGCGGATTTCATCCATCCGCTGTAGGTAGACGCCATTTATCCGCGATTAGTTCGCGAAATAACCTCAAGAGTTTGGTGGGCGATTTCCAGCTCCTCGTCCGTGGGGATCACCGCGACCTTCACGGCCGCGTCGCCGGTGGAGATCAGCCGGTCCCCGCGCCGGTTGCGCACCGGGTCCACGGCGATGCCCAGCGCCTCCAGTCCGGCCAGTGCGGTCTCCCTGACCAGCGACGAGTTCTCTCCCACACCTCCGGTGAACGCGATCACATCCACCGTGCCGAGCACGGCGTAGTAGGCGCCGATGTATTTGCGCAGCTGGTGGCAGTAGACCGAGAAGGCGAGCCGGGCGTCGGGGTCCCCGGCGGCCAGCCGCTTCTCCACCACGCGCATGTCGTTGTCTCCGCAGAGGCCCAGCATGCCGCCGCGCCGGTTGAGCAGCGTGTCGATCTCATCCAGCGACATCCCGCCCGTCCGCCCCAGATAGAGCACCACCGCCGGGTCCAGGTCGCCGCTACGGGTGCCCATGACGAGCCCCTCCAGCGGGGTCATGCCCATGGAGGTGTCCAGGCACCGCCCGGCCGACACGGCGGAGGCACTCGCCCCGTTGCCGAGGTGCAGCACGATCACGTTGCCCAGCGGCCTGCCCACGGCGAGCGCGGCCTCGCGGGAGACGTAGGCGTGCGAGGTGCCGTGGAAGCCGTAGCGGCGGATGCTCAGCCGCTCGGCCACCTGGCGGTCGATCGCGTAGGTCGCGGCGGCCGGGGAGATCGTGGAGTGGAAGGCGGTGTCGAAGACCGCCACCTGCGGCAGGTCGGGACGGAGCCGCCGGGCGATCTCGATGCCCGCCAGGTTGGCCGGGTTGTGCAGGGGCGCGAGCGGGACGAGCTCCTCGATCTTTTTGATCACCTCGTCGGTGATCAGCGTGGGCTCGGTGAAGGTCTTGCCGCCGTGCACCACCCGGTGCCCGATCGCGGTCAGCTCGGGAGAGTCGAGCCCGAAGCCCCTGTCGGCGAGCTCGGCCGCGACGGCCTTCAACGCCGCCCCGTGGTCGGCCACCGGGGAGCCGGCCTCGCCGATCCGCTCGACCATCCCGGACGCCAGCCGCTCGTCACCGGACAGGAGGCGGTATTTCACCGAAGACGATCCGCTGTTGAGCACCAGCACGCGACTCACCGCGCCTCACCCTCCGAACCTCCCGGACGCTCTGGTGGACGCCGTCCTCCGGCACCGCCCGTCGCTGACCGCCGGTTCATCGGGCGACCTCCTGGGCCTGGATGGCGGTGATGGCTACGGTGCTCACGATGTCGGTGACCAGCGCGCCCCGTGACAGGTCGTTGACCGGTTTGCGGAGCCCCTGCAGGACGGGCCCGATCGCCACGGCCCCGGCGGAGCGCTGCACGGCCTTGTAGGTGTTGTTACCGGTGTTGAGGTCCGGGAAGATCAGCACGGTCGCCCGGCCCGCGACCTTGGAGCCGGGCAGCTTGGCGGCGGCGACCCTGGCGTCCACCGCCGCGTCGTACTGGATGGGCCCCTCGACCAGCAGGTCCGGCGCCCGGTCCATGACCAGGGCGGTGGCGTCGCGGACCTTGTCCACGTCGGCGCCGCTGCCCGAGTGGCCGGTGGAGTACGACAGCATCGCGACCCGTGGTTCGATGCCGAACCGCTCCGCGGTGCGGGCGGAGGAGACGGCGATGTCGGCGAGCTGCTCGGCGTCGGGGTCGGGGTTGATCGCGCAGCCGCCGTAGACGAGCACCCGGTCGGCCAGGCACATGAAGAACACCGAGGAGACGATCGAGGTGCCCGGGACCGTCTTGATGACCTGGAACGCGGGCAGGATCGTCGCGGCGGTGGTGTGCGCGGCGCCGGAGACCATGCCGTGGACGGTCCCGCAGTGCAGCATCATCGTGCCGAAGAAGTTGGCGTCGGTGACCACGTCCCTGGCCCGTTCGATGGTCATGCCCTTGTGCTCCCGCAGCGCGAAGTACTTCCGGGCGAAGGTCTCGCGCAGCGGAGAGGTCAGCGGGTCGACGACGGTCACGCCGGACAGGTCGAGGCCGAGGTCGGCGATCCGCCGGCGGACCACCTCCTCCCTGCCCAGCACGGTGAGGTCCACGATGCCCCGCCGCAGGAGGATGTCGGCGGCCCGCAGGATCCGGTCCTCCTCGCCCTCCGGCAGCACGATGTGCCGCGGGGAGGAGCGCGCCCGCTCCAGCAGGGTGTGCTCGAACATCATCGGGGTGACCCGGTCGGAGCGGGCCAGCTCGATCCGGTCGGTCAGGCCGGCGGTGTCCACGTGCGCCTCGAAGTGGCCGAGGGCCGTCTCGGCCTTGCGCGGGTTGTCGGCGGTCAGCCGTCCCTCCAGCCCGCCCAGGGTGGTGGCCACGGTGAAGCTGTCCGAGGCTGCCGACAGCACCGGCATGCCGGGGGCCAGGCGGGCGGTGAGCGCCCTGACGGCCTCCGTGGGCTCCTCCCCCAGCGTCAGCACCACACCGGACGGCCGCGCCGTACCGGCCGCCTCGGCCGCCACCGAGACGAGCAGCAGGTCCGCCCGGTCGCCCGGAGTGATCACCAGGGCGCCGTCGGTCAGGTGTTCCAGGAACACCGGGAGCGTGGCCCCGCCGAACACGAATCCGAGCACGTCCCTGCGCAGCCCCTCCTCGTCCCCCTGGATCTGCTTGCCGTTCACGGACCGCATCACCTGGCCGACGGTCGGCGCCGACAGCACGGGGTTCTCGGGGATGACATACCAGGGCACCGGCAGGTCGAGCTCGACGGCCGTCCCCTGCGGCGCCCGGTTGGCGATCACCGCCAGCACCGTGCTGCCCAGGTCCGAGAAGACCTGGTGGCCGGTGCGCATCTCCATCGCGATCTCGGCGGCCTGCTCGCCGTACGCCCCCACCACCACGATCACCGGGGCGCCGAACTCGGCGGCCAGGCGGGCGTTGAAGGCCAGCTCGCGCGGGAGCTCGTCGGTGTCGAAGGAGCTGCCCAGCACGAGCAGCGCGTCACACTCCCGCTCCAGTGTGTGGAACCGGGCGACCAACTGGGCGACGAGCTCCTCGGCGCCCTGCCGCGCGTAGATCTCCGCGGCGTCCTCGGCCGTGACCCCGATCGCCGAGGCCGCCAGGCGGTATCGGGCGTTGAGCAGTTCGAGCGTGCGGTCGTCCCCGGCACCGGTGATCGGCCGGAACACCCCGACCCGGCCCGCGTGACGGGTGAGCAGCTCCGTCAGGCCGAGTTCGACGATCTGCCTGCCGTCCCCGCGCCCGAGACCCGCCACATAAACGCTGCGCATGCGCACCACCACCCCTTGTCTCGACACCTCCCTCGTCACCCCTGATCGCCGTGGGTAAACACTTCCTGGCGATCAGGAGGTCAGGAGTTGGCACTCACCCACCCCCCGATGCGGCGGATCAGCCCCGGTGTGGCCGCCGACTCCGCGTGGCCGTACCCGGGTTCGACCCACAGCTCCTTCGGCTCCCGGGCGGCCTCGTAGATCTGGTAGGCGTGGTCGAGCGGGAAGAAGCCGTCCGCGTCCCCGTGCACGACCAGCAGCGGTGTGGGCGCGATGTGCGCGGCCGCCTCGTAGGGCGCCGGCGGCACCGGATCCCACACGCCCTTCCTGATCCGCGTCCTCTTGCCCACCCGCGCGGCCCAGCGGCCCAGCGGCTGCTCGATAGCCCAGTGCACCTGGCGCATCGGCCGGGTCCCCCGGTAGTACCACCGTGCGGGCGCGCTGACCGCCACCACGGCGTCCGGCCCGCCCCGCAGACGGCCGTTCTCACCCGGCCCCCCGGCCTGCCCGTGCCATCCCGCGTGCCGTACGGCCACCGCCGCGCCCATCGAGAACCCGACGACGGCGACCCGGGCGTAGCCGATCGTCCGCGCGTGCTGTACCGCCGCGTCCAGATCGAGGATCTCCAGGTCTCCCACGGTCGACTCCCCCGCGGAGCGGCCGTGTCCCCGGAAGTCGAACGAGATCACTCCGCCGAACCCGCTGAGCACGTGGGTGATCCGCCGCGTGGAGCGCTCCCGCAGCGATCCGGTGAACCCGTGCGCCAGCACGATCCCCAGGTCACCCGCCCTGCGCGGCGGGGTGTGCGCGGCGTCGATCCGGACGTTGTCCTCGGTCGTGAACATGGCGGAGAACGATGGGGCCAGAGGCATGGTCCGAGCTTAGGGCGGTCACCGTCCGGTCGCCGTCCGCCCCCGGGACGCGACCGGGAATCCGGTCACCGCGGCCTCCGGGAACGGGGGCGTCCGGGCCGCCGGGCGGGAAACCGGCCGTTCACGGTCGCGGAGCCCTCGGACTGTGGGACTCTCGGTAGATCGGAGACGGCCCGTACGTCAGGCGACGGAAGCGTCCTCCGGAAGTTCCGCTCCACGCGAACGCGCGGATCGCGCGACGAGAGGGTGTCCACGAGGCCCACGACCCCACCCTGGGTGCGGGGGCGGCCTCAAGATGTCCTGGTGATTGCGCGGATCAACTAAAATGGTAGGGCCGCATCGTCCGCGGCCAGCCTCCACGATCACAGAGTGAGACTCCATCATGCCTTTGAACAGCCGCGACGACCTGCGGAACATCGCGATCATCGCGCACGTCGACCACGGCAAGACCACTCTCGTGGATGCCATGCTCTGGCAGTCCGGAGCATTCCGGGCCAACCAGGACGTAGATGACCGCGTCATGGACTCCAACGACCTGGAGCGCGAGAAGGGCATCACCATTCTCGCGAAGAACACCGCCGTCAAGCACGGCGACATGACCCTCAACATCATCGACACCCCGGGACACGCCGACTTCGGCGGCGAGGTCGAGCGCGGCCTGTCCATGGTCGACGGCGTCGTGCTGCTGGTGGACGCCTCCGAGGGCCCGCTGCCGCAGACCCGGTTCGTCCTGCGCAAGGCGTTCGCCGCCAAGATGCCGGTCATCCTGTGCATCAACAAGGTGGACCGCCCCGACGCCCGGATCAAGGAGGTCGTGGACGAGGTCTACGAGCTCTTCATGGACCTGGACGCCACCGAGGAGCAGATCGACTTCCCGATCGTCTACGCCTCGGCCAAGGCCGGCCGCGCCTCGCTGAACCGTCCCGACGACGCGGGGATGCCCGACTCCGAGGACCTGGAGCCGCTGTTCCAGGTCATCAAGGAGACGATCCCGGCTCCGGTCTACGACCCGACCGCGTCGCTGCAGGCGCACGTCACCAACCTGGACGCCTCCTCCTACCTGGGCCGGATCGCGCTCTGCCGCGTCCACCAGGGCACCATCAAGAAGGGCCAGCAGGTCGCCTGGTGCCGCACCGACGGCACCATCCAGCGGGTGAAGATCACCGAGCTGCTGATGACCGAGGCCCTGGAGCGCAAGCCGGCCGAGCAGGCGGGCCCCGGCGACATCATCGCGATCGCCGGCATCCCGGACATCATGATCGGTGAGACCCTGGCCGACCCCGACGACCCGCGGCCGCTGCCGCTGATCACGGTGGACGAGCCGGCGATCTCGATGACCATCGGCACCAACACCTCGCCGCTGGTCGGCAAGGTCAAGGGCTCCAAGGTCACCGCCCGCATGGTCAAGGACCGGCTCGACAAGGAGCTCGTCGGCAACGTGTCGCTGCGGGTCCTGCCGACCGACCGTCCCGACGCCTGGGAGGTGCAGGGCCGTGGTGAGCTGGCGCTCGCCATCCTGGTCGAGCAGATGCGACGCGAGGGCTACGAGCTGACCGTCGGCAAGCCGCAGGTGGTCACCAAGACCATCGACGGCAAGGTGCACGAGCCCGTCGAGCGCGTGACCATCGACTCCCCGGAGGAATACCTCGGGGCGATCACCCAGCTCCTGGCCGTCCGCAAGGGCCGCATGGAGCACATGACCAACCACGGCACCGGCTGGATCCGGATGGAGTTCGTGGTCCCGGCCCGTGGCCTGATCGGCTTCCGGACCGAGTTCCTGACCGAGACCCGGGGCACCGGCCTGGTGCACCACGTCTTCGACGCCTACGAGCCGTGGTTCGGCGAGCTGCGCACCCGTAACAACGGCTCGCTGGTGGCCGACCGCTCCGGTCCGGTCACCGCCTTCGCGATGACGAACCTGCAGGAGCGCGGCATCCTGTTCGTCTCACCGACCACCGAGGTCTACGAGGGCATGATCGTCGGCGAGAACTCGCGCTCCGACGACATGGACGTGAACATCACCAAGGAGAAGAAGCTCACCAACATGCGCTCCTCCACGGCGGACGTGACGGAGACCCTGATCCCGCCGCGCCAGCTCTCGCTGGAGCAGGCGCTGGAGTTCATCCGCGAGGACGAGTGCGTGGAGATCACCCCGGAGCACGTGCGCATCCGCAAGGTCGTCCTGGACGCCTCGGCCCGTGGCCGCTCCGCCGCCCGGGCCAAGCGCGGTAACTGACCCTCCTCGAAGGAACCGCACGGCGGAGGCGCCGGACCACAGGTCCGGCGCCTCCGCCGTGACCGACCGCTTCCAGGTGCGGCAACTCCTCTCCGGAAACGGCACGTCGATCGTCATCCACGCCCGGCCGGACAACCAGGCCAACATCCCCAGGCGCTACAGCGTCAAGGGCACGACCGGCCCGGACGCCGAGACGCTCAAGACCGGCGACTCCGGCGCCCGCATCGCCTGCGGGGTGATCAGCGAGCGGCGGTAGCCCGGACGAGAACCCCGCGGCGAGGCGGCGATGCCGCCGCCGCGGGCTTCCCGGAGGGCGTCCACGTCCGGGGACGGCTGCCATCGAGATGAGCGGATTGGTGCGGATCGCTACATCGCTCTCAAGGAGATGAGATTTTCCGCCGCTTTGAAATGATTACCGAGGTAGCGTATTCAGGCACGGCCCTTCACGGACTTCACCGCCGGCGACATGTCGGCGGTCACGTAAACGGTCTGGCCGTTCGAGGTCATCCGCGTCAAGACATCACCGCTCGACATGTCAACGACCACTATCTAGAGAATGGCAGAGGAGAGATGGACCTGAACGATCTCGCATGGCGGAAATCGAGCCTCAGCGGCAGCAACGGCGGCGACTGCGTCGAGGTCGCCTCGCTCGAGAACGCCTCCTACAGGCCGGTGCACAAGCAGGACGCCACCCATGCCGTCCGTGACAGCAAGGATCCATCCGGCCCCATCCTCTACTTCGACCTCGTCGAATGGAAAGCCTTCATCAATCGCGTGAAAACATCCGAATTCCACCTCACGCCGCTCACCATTCCCTGACATTCGATCTCCCCGGGAGAGCGAGGTTCTCAGGTTCACGATCCCGTGTTCCGCAGCCGGATGGACGCCCGGCCCTTGCCCGCGACCCGATGGTCGAGTTCGGCGTCTCCGAAATACTCCTTGCCCGGGGTGAGCGCCTTGCCGTACATCTCGGAGAGTGTCACGAACGTGTAACCGGCGGCGGTGAGCCGCTCCAGCACCTTGGGGGCCGCCTGGACGGTGGTGGGGTGGATGTCGTGCATGAGCACGACGGCCCCCCGGGCGGCACCGATCGCGCGCTGGGTGACGACCAGGCTGTCGCGGTCGCGCCAGTCCATGGTGTCAAGGCTCCACAGGATCTGGGCGAGCCCCTTACTGCGGGCCACGGCGGAGACCCGCTGGTTGGTCGCCCCGTACGGCGGGCGCATGAGGGTCATCCAGCGTCCGGTCGCGTAGTGGACGATCTGCTGGGTGCGGCTCAGCTCACCCTTGATGCCGGCCTCCGACAGCGCGGTGAGCTGGGCGTGGCTCCAGGTGTGGTTGCCTATCTCGTGCCCCTCGCTCACCATCCGGCGGAGGTTGTGCGGACCGTCCGCCGCCACCATCTGGCCGACCACGAAGAAGGTCGCCTTGGCGTGATACTCGGCGAGGATGTCGAGCAGATGCCCGGTGTACTCTCCCGGGCCGTCGTCATAGGTCAGCGCCACGCACTTGACCCGCTTGCAGTCGATGTGACGTTCCGCCGGCGCGACGGGATATCTGCTCTTGGGCCACTGCGGCTGGATCGCGGCCAGCTTCGCGGCCAGCGCCTTGGGGTCGACGTGCGGAGGTGTGCGTGCGGGAACGGCCATCGGGACGTCCTGCGACCTCATCCGGGCGATGGGAGCAGCACATCCCCCGAGTCCCATGACCAGAGCTATCGGAACGATCCACAGCCGCATGCTTCCCCCAAGAAAGCAGCGCGAGGCTACGGATAATCCTCAGCCGCGTCTCCTCGCAAGATCTTGGCCAGGTCGTCCCACCAGGATGGGACATCGACCTGTAATTCAGCGTATCGACGCGCCACACGAACAGCACATCCACTGGGATCCGTACCCAGATGGCGACGTTTTACCTGACCTTCCTGCCAGCGGTAGAAACCATCCCTGAAACGTATAACCAGACCTATCCATACGGACAGGATCCCGTCGTCTCCCACCTCATAGACGCCGGTCACACCGAGCTCCCTCAGCTCGGCACTGAGCCGGCCTATCGCCACATGGGGCTCACTCACCGGCCACCTCGCGCATCGGAGAGAGGGGCGCGGCTGGGCACGCACCCGTGGCCCGGCGGGGTCGACACACCGATACGGGAGACCGAAAGCGACATAGTGTAATGATGCGGCTTCATTCCGTGTCGGTGCAGCCGTTCGCCACTATTGGTCGGGAGTCGCCCGAGGTTCCGTGACGACCATCGTGAAGCGCAGCGGCACATCCCCGTGATTGGCGTACTTGTGCGGTCGATCGGCACTGAACACCACCGCGTCGTCCACCCGGACGACATGGCTCGCACCGTAGACCGACAGGGTGAGCTCCCCCTCCAGGACGGTCAGCATCTCGCGGGTCCCCGGCGGGTGGGCGTCGCCGTCATGGTGCTCCCCGGGGGCCAGCCGCCAGTCCCACAGCTCCAGGATGGCCGGCGCGTCGGTGCCGACCAGCAGCCGCGCGGAGCTCGCCTCGCCGTGCGGGAAGGTGACGACATCGGCGGCGTGGACGACCCGGACCACGGGAGTGTCGGAGACCTCCACCATCCGCGCGACCGTCACTCCGAGCGCGTCGGCGATGCGGGTGAGCGTGTTGATGCTGGGGTTGGTCCGTCCCTGCTCGACCTGGACGAGCATGCCCCGGCTCACCCCCGAACGCGCGGCCAGCTCGTCAAGCGTCATCTGCCGGTGCGCCCGCTGGGCCCGGACGTTGTTGGCCACTGCCGCAGTGATCGTCTCTGGATCCATGAGTGCAGTCTAATGAACTGGATTTGCAGTGCAGTGCACTCTATGTGTTGTACTAGGAGTACAACCTATTGAACCGGAGTGGGGAATGAGCGCTGTGGTGCTGGCGACGGTCTGCGCGGTGGTGTACGGCACGGCCGATTTCTTCGGCGGTCTGGCCACCCGGCGATCACGTGTGCTGGCCGTGGTGGCGCTCTCCCAGACGGCCGGTCTGGCCCTGGTGGCCGTGCTCCTGCCGTTCCTGCCGGGAATCCTCACGGCACGGGGGGCGGCCTGGGGCGTGGCGGCCGGGCTGTCCGGCGCCGCCGGGCTGGTGCTGTTCTACCGGGCGCTCGCGACCGGTGTGATGTCCGTGGTGGCGCCCATCACCGCGACCGCCTCGGCGGTCCTGCCCGTGCTGTTCGGACTGGCCACCGGGGACCGTCCGCAACCGGTGGCACTGGGCGGCGTGGCGCTCGCGCTGGCCGCCATAGTGCTGGTCGGCCGCGGCTCCTCCCCTGCAGCGGCCGGCCGGGCCCGGGGCCCGGTCCTGACCTCGCTCGCCGCGGGCGCGGGCTTCGGGGGTTTCTTCGTCCTGCTCGCGCAGGCTCCCGACGACAGCGGCATGTGGCCGCTGTTCGGCGCGCGACTGGCCTCGATCACCGTCGTCGCGCTGCTGGCCCTGGGCACCCGCCGCACGCTGCGCCCCGGCCCCGGAGCGCTGCACATCATCGTCGCCGCCGGAATCCTCGACATGGTCGCCAACGTGCTCTTCATGCTCGCCCAGCAGCGCGGCATGCTGAGCCTCGTGGCCGTCGTGGTCTCCCTCTACCCGGCGAGCACCCTGCTGCTGGCCCGCCAGGTGCTGGACGAGCGGCTCACCGCGGTCCAGATGGCGGGGATCGGCTGCACACTCACCGCCGTGGCCCTGATAGCGGCGGGCTGACAGGGGGCGGACACGGCCGGCTCACGCCCTCTCCCGAGGGCGTGAGCCGGCCGGAAAGGACGAGAGGTCAGGCGGCCTGCGACTGCACGGGGATCCGGAAACCGCCCTCTTCGACGGCGTAGTCCTCGAGCATGGTCCGGAGCTGGCGGCGGCCCCGGTGCAGGCGGGACATGACCGTGCCGATGGGGGTGCCCATCCGCTCGGCGATCTCCTTGTAGGCGAAGCCCTCCACGTCGGCCAGGTAGACCGCGACCCGGAAGTCCTCGGGCAGGGAGCGCAGGGCGTTCATCACAGCGCTGTCGGGCAGCTGCTCCAGAGCCTCGGTCTCGGCGGACTTGAGTCCGGAGGACATGTGGGACTCGGCGGCGGCGAGCTGCCAGTCCTCGACCTCCTCGGTGGCCGAGAGCTTGGGCGAGCGCTGCTTCTTGCGGTAGTCGTTGATGAAGTTGTTGGTGAGGATGCGGTGCAGCCACGCCTTGAGGTTGGTGCCCTCACGGAACTGGTGGTAGGAGGCGAACGCCTTGGTGACGGTCTCCTGGACAAGATCCTCGGCGTCGGCGGAGTTGCGGGTCAGACGCATCGCAGACGCGTAGAGCTGGTTGGTGACCGGCACAACGTCACGCTCGAACCAATCCTGGCGCTGCTCTTCGGTCATCGTGATCACGCGTTCCCCCTTGTACTGTTCCCCCCGTCACCGACTGGTACAGGCATGACGTGCCCTTCCCGACGGCTTATGGCATGCTCGCAGGCTTTCCGTAAAGGTGCCGTTAAGAGCGGTCGTGGCTGGTCAGGGGGGCCGTCAGTCACTGAGTCGATGGCGGCTACAACACGCCCCTCAACCAGACAAGTCTCATTAGAGTAACATCTCCCCCCGAAATTCGCCGGGTGTGTGTCCATCATCACATAACCCCAGCTAGCGATACCTTTGGGCTCATGGAATCCGTGGATCGACATGACCCCGAGACCCGCTCGTGGGTGGCCGAGGCCATCCGCCGAGTCGAGGCCGACGCCCATCGAAGCTGCGACACTCATCTCCACGTCTTCCCGCTTCCCCCGCGGTGGGGGGTAAACCTCTACCTGAAGGACGAGTCCGTCCACCCGACCGGTTCCCTCAAACACCGGCTCGCACGCTCCCTGTTCCTGTACGGCCTGGCAAACGGCTGGATCGGCCCCGCGACCACGGTCGTCGAGGCCTCCAGCGGCTCGACCGCGGTGAGCGAGGCCTACTTCGCCCGGCTCGTCGGCCTGCCGTTCATCGCGGTGATGCCCGCCTCGACCTCGCCCGAGAAGATCTCGTTGATCGAGTTCTACGGCGGCAAGTGCCACCTGGTGGACGATCCCGGAACGATCTACGAGGAGTCCCGCCGGCTGACCGCCGAGACCGGCGGGCACTTCATGGACCAGTTCACCTACGCCGAGCGGGCCACCGACTGGCGGGGCAACAACAACATCGCCGAGAGCATCTTCAGCCAGATGGGGATGGAGCCCCATCCCGAGCCCGCGTGGATCGTGGTCGGCGCCGGCACCGGTGGCACCTCCTCGACCATCGGCCGCTACATCCGCTACCGGCGCTACTCCACCCGCCTGGCCGTCGTCGACCCCGAGGGCTCGGCGTTCTACCCTTCCTGGAACTCCGGCGACGCCACGACCACGGCCCCCGGCTCCCGCATCGAGGGCATCGGCCGCCCCCGGGTGGAACCGTCCTTCCTGCCCACCGTGATCGACCGCATGATCCAGGTCCCCGACGCCCGGTCCATCGCGGCGATGCGCTGGGTCCGCGAGGTCACCGGCCGCGACGTCGGCGGCTCGACCGGGACCAATGTGGCGGCCGCCGTACAGATCCTGCGGGAGATGCGCGAGGCGGGCCGGCAGGGCAGCGTCGTCACGCTGATCTGCGACGGCGGCGAACGCTACCGCGGCACCTATGACGACGACGCCTGGCTCGCCGAACGCGGTCTGGACATCACCCCTCACCTGGAGGAGCTGAGGTCCTTCCTCGCCCACCCCTAGCCCGGGTCCTGTCAGGCTCCGCCGTCCCGTTGCGCGTTCTTCCTGGCGATGGCGTCCATGACCTCGGAGACGTGGGGACCGCACACAGGGTCGAGGGAGCGGCGGCCGGAGAACCAGGAGGTCTGGATCACGAAGTCGGCTGTATGCCCACATAGGCACGTACCAGGAGATTCCGGGTCTGCCGGCAGGACCGCTGAGCGGTGAGTCACCATGGCCCTGACTTTAGTCCGCTTTGACCGGTTGCCCGAGAGAAGCGGAAAACTCGGCGCATGATCTTCGACGGAGGGACCTTCCGGGTTCGCCGTCATGCCGCTTCCGCGGCCCCGGCGGCGAGGGCCGGACACTCCTGGAGCGTCCAGCCCTCCCGCCTGGGGCCGGAAGGGGTCAGGCCGCCTTCGCCGGGTCGACCCCGAAGGTCGTGGCGAGGTCGTCGAGGATGGCATGGGCGCCCTGGATGCCGACCGCGCTCATCCAGGTGACGTCGGCCACATCGTGCTTGGTGCCCTTGAGCTTGCCCCAGAGCGGGTTGGCCTCGAACTTCTTCTTGATCGGCTCGACCGTCGGGTCGGGATAGGCCGCGACGAAGATGTGATCGGCGTCGAGCTGGGAGATGTTCTCCTGGCTGACGTCCACGGCGATCGCGTCGGCGGTGGTCGGCTGCTTCTCGGGCCGGGGGAAGCCGACGTCCTTCAGCACCAGGCCGGAGTAGGAGTTCTCCACGTAGAGACGGATGGTCGGCTCACCGGCGAAACGGACGACGGAGACGGTGGGCAGCGCGCCCTCCTTGGCCTTGATGGACGCCCCGATCGTGGCGGCGCGGTCCTGGTAGGCCTTGATCTTCTGCTCGGCGAGCTCCTCCTTGCCCAGGGCCTGCCCCATGAGCCGGAGGTTCTCCTTCCAGATGGCCCCCGTGGTCTCGCTGAACACCGTCGGTGCGATCTGCGCCAGCTTGTCGTACAGTGCCTCGTGGCGGACCTTGGCCGAGACGATCAGGTCGGGCTTGAGCGCGATGATCCGCTCCAGGCTCGGCTGCTCCAGGGTGCCGACCGCCTTGGCCTCCTTGGCGTGGCCGAGGACCGGAGCCAGATAGTCAGGGAGCTTCTCATCGATCGCCCGGTAGGTGGTGAAGCCGACGACGTCGGTCTCCAGGGTCAGCACCGCGTCCACGAAGCTCTGGTCGAGGGCCACGACCCGCTTCGGCGCGGCCGGGATGCGCGTCTCGCCCATGGCGTGCTTCACGGTGCGGGGGAACGCCGCCGCACCGCTCGCCGCCGGGGTCGCGGCCGTGTCGCCGGCACCGGCCGCCGTGCCCGAGGTGCTCGACCCGCAGGCAGCGAGGCCAAGGGAGAGGACGACTCCCGCCACGCCGGCGGTCAAGGCGCGCAACGCTCTCATCAAGGGTTCCCTTCAAGGTAAGGCCAACCTAATTTAGCTTAGCCATACCTAAGCTGACATACTTATGCAGGATCCGGCAAACGAGAGAGGAGCACAGGTGAGCACAGCGGTAGTCACCGCGCGGCCGCCGTCGCCCGGAAGACCCCGGACGGCCACCGGGCGCAGGCGCCTGGCCGTGCTGGCCGTGCTGCTCGGCGCCCTCCTGGTGACGATCGTGCTGAGTGTCGCGATCGGCGCGAAGCCGGTCCCGCTGAACGACGTGTGGCACGCGCTGACCGGCCCGACGGGGACCGAGAACGACATCGTCGTCCGGTCGCTGCGCATCCCCAGGACCGCCGTCGGCGTGCTGGCCGGGATCGCGCTCGGCGTCGCGGGCGCGCTCATGCAGGGCCACACCCGCAACCCGCTGGCCGACCCCGGCCTGCTCGGCGTCACCCAGGGCGCCGCGTTCGCGATGGTGCTCAGCATCATGGTGCTCGGCGTCACCAGCCTGTACGGCTACATCTGGTTCGGCCTGGCCGGAGCCCTGCTCGCCAGCGTGGGGGTCTTCGCCCTCGGCATGGCCGGTGGCCGCGGCGCCCCCACCCCGGTGACGCTGGCCCTGGCGGGCACCGCGGTCAGCGCCTTCCTCTACGCCCTCACCTCGGCTCTGGTCCTGATGGACCAGCAGGCCATGGACGTCTTCCGTTTCTGGCAGGCGGGCTCGATCGCGGGACGGGACCCCGACGTCGTCTGGCAGGTGCTCCCGTTCGTCGCCGCCGGCCTGGTCCTGGCGATGGTCAACGCGCCCGGCCTCAACGCGCTCTCCCTCGGCGAGGACGTCGCCCGCGCTCTCGGCCAGAACGTCACCCTCACCCGGACCGTCGGCGTGACCGCGATCACGCTGCTCAGCGGGGCCTCCGTCGCCGCCTGCGGCGCACTGGCCTTCCTCGGTCTGATGGTCCCGCACCTGGCCCGCCCGCTGTCCGGTCCGGACCACCGCTGGCTGCTGCCGTACTCCGGGCTGATCGGCGCCGCCGCCCTGCTCGGCGCGGACGTGGTCGGCCGGATGGTCGCCCGCCCCGGCGAGCTGGAGGTCGGCGTCGTGCTCGCCCTGATCGGCGCGCCGTTCTTCGTCGCCCTGGTCCGCCGCAGAAAGCCGGTCCGCCTGTGACCTCTCCCCCCGTACGGCTCGCGCACGAACGTCCGCTGCGGGCCGGCTCGGCCTCCTGGCTGCTCCGCGTGCGCTCCGTCGTCGTGGCCCTGATCCTGCTGGCGGCCGCGGTGCTGCTGATGGCACTCGGCATGCGCATCGGCGACATCCCGATGAGCGTCCCCGAGGTGTTCCAGGCGATCACCGGTGACGGCTCGAACCACTTCGTCGTGATGGAGCTCCGGCTCCCCCGGGCCCTGACCGGCGTCCTCGTCGGCGCGGCCCTCGCCCTGGCCGGTGCGATCACCCAGGCCATCGCCCGCAACCCGCTGGCCAGTCCCGACATCCTCGGCGTCACCACCGGCTCCAGCGTGGCCGTGGTCGCGGCCATCGTGGCCGCCGGAAGCACCGCGGGCGGCGCCAGCGGCGCCCTGGCCTCCGTGGGCATCCCCCTCACCGCCCTGCTCGGTGGCCTGGCCGGGGCGCTGGCCGTCTACCTGCTGGCCTGGCGCAAGGGACTGGACGGCTACCGCCTGGTGCTGGTCGGCATCGGCGTCTCGGCGGTGTTCACCAACGTCAAATACTGGCTGCTGACGGTCGGGGACGTCACCGACAGCAGCCGGGCCATGGTCTGGATCAGCGGTTCGCTGAACGGCCGGGGCTGGGAGCACGTCGTCCCGGTCGCGCTCGCGCTCGCCGTGCTCATCCCGCCCGCCCTCGTCGGCACCCGCTCGCTCGGCGCGCTGCGCTTCGGCGACGACACCGTGACCGGCCTGGGGATACGGATGAACCTCGCGAGAGGCCTGATGATCCTCGCCGCCGTCCTGCTCGCCGCGGTGGCCACCGCGGCCGCCGGGCCCATCGCGTTCGTCGCCCTGGCGGCCCCGCAGATCGCACTGCGGCTTGCCGGGGTGGCCCAGCCGCCACTGGTCGTCTCGGCCCTCGCCGGGGCCGTGCTCACCGCCGCGGCCGACCTGGCCGCGCGGACCCTGTTCAGTCCCGCCGAGCTGCCGGTGGGTGTGGTCACCGCCGTTCTCGGCGCCCCTTACCTGATCTATCTCCTGATCCGTGTGCGCAGAAAGGGACGCTCGTGAGACTGCAGGCCGTCGACGTCAAGCTCGGTTACGGCGACCGTCTCATCGTCGACGGGCTCGACCTCGGGATCGAGCCCGGGACGGTGACCACGATCATCGGGCCGAACGGGTGCGGCAAGTCCACTCTGCTGCGCGCGCTGGGGCGGTTGCTGCGGCCCTCCGGCGGCGAGGTGCTGCTGGACGGCAAGCGCATCGACAAGATGCCCACCAGGGAGGTGGCCAAGATCCTGGGCGTGCTGCCGCAGGCACCGACGGCTCCGGAGGGGCTGACCGTGGCCGACCTGGTGGCCAGGGGACGGCATCCGCACCAGACGTGGTACCGGCAGTGGTCGTCCGACGACGAGGCAGCGGTCGGCGAGGCCCTGTCCATGACCGGCCTGCTGGACCTGGCGGAGCGCCCGCTGGACGAGCTGTCCGGCGGGCAGCGCCAGCGGGCGTGGATCTCGATGGCCCTGGCCCAGGGCACCGACCTGCTGCTGCTCGACGAGCCGACGACCTTCCTCGATCTGGCCCACCAGGTCGAGGTCCTGGAGTTGGTCCGCAGGCTCCACGGTGAGCACGGCCGTACCGTCGTCATGGTCCTGCACGACCTCAACCTCGCCGCCCGCTACGCCGACCGCCTGGTCGCCATGCGTGACGGCAGGATCGTCGCCGCCGGACCGCCGCACGACGTCCTCACCGAGTCCCTCCTCGCGGAGGTCTTCGACCTGGACGCCAAGGTGATCGAGGACCCGGTGGCCGGGACCCCCTTGGTGGTCCCGGTCGGCGTCCGTCACTGACGGCACGATCGGCGGCCCCGGGTGCGTGCGGTGGTCTCCGGTGCGTGCGGCGCGCCCCTACGGCCGCCGGCGTCTGGTCACCGCGATGCTCCGGCGGGCCGGTAGCCGGCCTGCCGGAGCATCGCGGCGAGGTAGGTCTTGATGTCGTCGGCGCTGCCGGTGTCGGGGTAGGCGCCGAGATGGTGCAGGACCGCGCCGTTGAGCATCTCCTGCAGGATCCTCACGTCGCTCTCCGGCGGGAGCCGCCCGTCGTCGCGGGCCCGGCTCAACATGGTGCCCACCGCCGACGCGCGGTGCCGGCCGGGACTGTTCCGGTAGGCCGCGAGCAGTTCGGGATAGTCGTCCACGGAGCCGTAGAGGCGGCGCAGCATGCGGCGGTTCCGGGGCCGGCTGAGGTAGCGCGCCCAGTCGGTCAGCATGCTGTCGATATCCGGCCAGTCCAGGGTGGCGGGGTCGTGGTCGGTGTGCCCCGACTCGATCGCCTGGACGAGCAGGGCGGACTTGTCGGTGAACCTCCGGTAGACGGTGGCCCGCGTGACACCGGCGCGCTGGGCGACCTTCTCGATGCTGGTCTGGCCGGCGCCGCACTCGATGAGAAGGTCCAGCGCGGCGGCCAGAATGTCCGTGTCCGCCTGGCGGCTCCGCGGCCGCCCGGGAGGCCGCGGGGAGTCCGCGACGGTCATGTCGGCCCGCCGCCGGGGACGAGCAGGCCCGTCCGGCCCATACGCACCATCCTTAATTACGATACAGCGTCCGCCTGTATCGTACCCGCGCGCGAGTGGCCGGCCGTTCCGCCCGTTGTGGTCCTGTCGCAGCCGCGGCCGGGCAGGAGCCCGCGAGCGACGGGACCGTCCCGGCCGGATGGCCGACGGCGACGCCGCCCCGGCGACTCACGGCCTGACACCGAGTCAGGATCGGGTGCGGGCGATTATCGCACCGGCTCTTGATCCACTGTTGGTCCGAGCGCATGTTCCTCCCAACATTCGAGTGCGCCTCATGTTTTGGGGGTTCTCACATGCACGCACGTCTCCGGCGGACGATCACGGCGGCCCCAGCGCTCGCGATCTTCACGCCGGCATCCCAAGGCCGTCGACGGGACCCGACGACCCGCTGGTCGAGCGCGGCCGGCGACAACCAGCATCTCCAGGTCGATCTCGGATCCGCCAAGACCGTGGCCCGGACGGTGCTGCGCCGGGAGGCGGCCTACGGCTCGGCGTACTCGATCCAGACAGCGGAACGCCCCTCGGGAAGAGGGGCGTTCCGGCGTTTCCGCGAGCGGGCTCAGTCTCCGAGGAGCGTGTCGACGAAGACCTCGGGGTCGAACGGGGCCAGGTCGTCGGGGCCCTCACCGAGGCCGACGAGCTTGACCGGGACGCCCAACTCCCGCTGGACGGAGATGATGATGCCGCCCTTGGCCGTGCCGTCGAGCTTGGTCAGGGCGATGCCGGTGATGTTGACGACCTCGGCGAACACCTGCGCCTGGCGCATGCCGTTCTGACCGGTGGTGGCGTCGAGGACGAGCAGGACCTCGTCCACCGTGGCCTTCTTCTCGATGACGCGCTTGACCTTGCCGAGCTCGTCCATCAGACCGGTCTTGGTGTGCAGCCGCCCGGCGGTGTCGACGATCACCACATCGACCTTGTCCTGGATGCCCCTGGCCACGGCGTCGAAGGCGATCGAGGCGGGGTCGCCCCCCTCCGGACCGCGCACGACCTCGGCTCCGACCCGGTCTCCCCAGGTCTGGAGCTGGTCGGCGGCGGCGGCGCGGAAGGTGTCGGCCGCGCCGAGCACGACCGTGTTGCCGTCGCCGATCAGGGAACGGGCCAGCTTGCCGGTGGTGGTGGTCTTTCCCGTGCCGTTGACACCGACCACCAGCACCACCGCCGGACGCTCACCGTGCGGCGAGACGTGCAGGGTGCGGTCCAGATCAACGCCGAGCTGGGTGAGCAGCTCCTCCTTGAGCAGGCCGCGCACCTCCTCGGGGGTCCGGCTGCCCAGCACCTTCACCCGGGTGCGCAGATCCTCGACCATCGCCTGCGTGGGCGCGATGCCGACGTCGGCGGTGATCAGGGTCTCCTCGATCTCGTCCCAGGTGTCGTCGTCGAGACGGTCTCGGGAGAGCAGGTCGAGAAGGCCCTTGCCCAGGGTGCTCTGCGATCTGGCCAGCCGGGCGCGGAGCCGTACCATCCGGCCGGCGGACGGCGGCGGGATCTCGATGACCGGACCGGGGACGACCAGGGGCTCGGCCGGCTTGACCGGCGGAGGCGGCAGGGTGGTGGTCGCCGCGTCGTCGTCGGTCGCCCCCCGGGGAGGCGCCTGCTCCTCCTTGGGGATCGGCCGCACCTCGGGCGGAACCACCGGCGGCGGAGCCGTCCGGCCTCGCGGCCGCAGCAGCAGGAACATGCCGCCTGCCGCGAGCAGGGCGACGACGAGAACGATCGCGATTATGCCGAGATAGGCTTCCACAAGACCATAGTTTTCCAGACGCCCCAGGATGCTCCGACCCCCGGTGTCAGACCGGGTCGTGTTCCCTGAGACGCTGGCTGATGACCTGTGTGACGCCGTCCCCGCGCATCGACACCCCGTACAGCGCGTCGGCGATCTCCATCGTGCGCTTCTGGTGGGTGATGATGATGATCTGTGACGTCTGCCGCAGCTCCTCGAACAGGGTCAGCAGGCGCTGGGTGTTGGTGTCGTCCAGCGCGGCCTCGACCTCGTCCATGACGTAGAACGGCGAGGGCCGTGCCTTGAAGATGGCGACGAGGAAGGCGACGGCGGTCAGCGACCGCTCACCGCCGGACAGCAGCGACAGCCGCTTGACCTTCTTGCCCGGCGGCCGGGCCTCGACCTCGACACCGGTGGTCAGCATGTCCTCCGGATCGGTGAGCAGCAACCTGCCCTCGCCGCCGGGGAAGACCCGAGTGAAGATCGTCTCGAACTCGCGGGCCACGTCGTGGTAGGCGGCCGTGAACACCTGCTCGACCCGGTCGTCGACCTCCTTGACCACGAGCAGCAGGTCACGCCGGGTCTTCTTGAGATCCTCCAGCTGCGAGGTGAGGAAGGCGTGCCGCTCCTCCAGCGCCGCGAACTCCTCCAGCGCCAGCGGGTTGACCTTGCCGAGCTGGGCCATCTGGCGGTCGGCCGCCTTGGCCCGCTTCTGCTGCTCGTCCCGGGAATAGGGCACCGGGTCGCCGTCCACGGTGGGGACCGGCTGGTCCGGACCGTACTCGGCGATGAGGGTGTCGGCCTCGACGCCGAACTCCTCCACCGCCCGCGTCTGGAGCTGCTCCAGGCGCATCCGCTGCTCGGTCCTGGCCACCTCGCTGCCGTGCACCCGGTTGACCAGCTTGTCCAGTTCCCCGGAGAGCTCCCGGACCCGGAGCCGGACGGACTTGAGTGAGGCGTCGATCTGCCCGCGCGCCTGCTCGGCCTCGTCACGCTCGGCCGCGGCGCTCGCCAGCGACACCTCCAGCGTGCGCAGCGTCAGCTCGGTCCCCCGGACCACCGCCTGGGCCACCTGCGCCTGCCTGCGCCGCCGTTCGCGCCGGTCGGCGGCCCTGGACCGCTCCTCACGCTCCCGCTCGGCCGCGCGCATCAACCCGTCGGCTCTGCCCTCAAGTCCCTTGACCCGCTCCTCGGCCGTCCGTACGGCGAGGCGGGCCTCCATCTCCGACTGCCTGGCCGCAGAGCAGATCTCGGCGAGCTCGTCGCGGATCTCGGTGGTGGGCTCCTCGTCGGCCCCTTCGGTGTCCTCCGCGGCGGCGAGCCGTTCCTCGAGCTCGGTGAGCCCGGCCGCGTCCCGGTCGCGTGCCTCCCGTGCCGCCCGCACGCCTCCGGCCAGCCGCTCGCACTCGTCCCGTGCCGCCTTGGCCGCGGCACCGAGCTGGGCGAGCCGCCTGGCCGCCGCGGCGACCTGCTGGTCGGCGTCGCGCTGCCGGGCCCGGACCTGATCCAGTGCGGCCTGCGCGGCGTTGACTCCGGCCTGCGCGGTCTGCACGCCCGTCTGCGCCTCGGCCACCTTCGCCTGGGCGGACTCGACCGCGAGCTGTGCCTCTCCCTCGGCCTCGGCGGCCTCCTCCATCGCCGTCGCTGCCTGCTCGGCGGCCACCCCGGCCGTGGTCAGGTCGGCCGCCGCCTCGTCCAGTGCGGCCCGCATCTGGAGCGCCGACGTGCCGCCGGCCGAGCCGCCCCTGGCGGCATAGGCGCCCAGCAGGTCACCGGAACGGGTGACGGCCCGCAGCTCCGGCCGCTGGTCGACCGCCTTCCTGGCGGTCGGCAGATCGTCGACGACCAGAACGTCCGCCAGCAGATGGGCGGTGGCGGCCCTCAGCTCGGCGGGGACGGTGACCAGGTCGACAGCCCATTCGGCGCCGGACACCGGCACCGGCCCCGACGGGCTCCGCACACCGTCGGCGGCGATGACCAGGGCGGCCTGTCCGCCGTCGGCACTCCTGAGGAAGTCGATGGCGTCCGCCGCACACTGCAGGGACTCCACGGCCACGGCCTCGGCCGCCGCGCCCAGCACGGTGGCGATGGCCACCTCGGCGCCCGGCCGGACGGTCAGCATGGTGGCCACCGGGCCCAGCACACCGGCCAGATCGGCGGCGAGCAGCGTCGCACCGCCGTCCGCGCCCCTGACCAGGCTCAGCTCCAGCGCCTCGAACCTGGCCTCCAACGCGGCGACCTGACGCTGTGCGTCCTGGTCGGCCTTGCGCGCCGCGCCGAGAGCCGCCCTGGCGGCGCCGAGACCGGCGTTCGGGCCCGCGACGGCCGCCTTGGCCTCCTCCACCACGCCCCTGGCCGTCTCGACGGCCTGCCGTGCCGCTTCCACGACCTCCAGGGAGATCTCCAGCTCCTCGGCGAGAGCGGAATCGGCCACCGGGTCCGCCTGCTCCTGACGGTCGTGCTCGGCCTGGGCGAGCTCGGCGCGCTGCTCGGCCTCCTCCAGGGAGCGTGCCAGTCGCCCGATCTCCTCCTCGGCCGCCCCCGCGCGGCTGCGCACGGCACCGACCTGCCCGCGGAGTCTGGCCAGGCCCTCCCGCCTGTCGGCGACGGCCCTGACCTGGGCGGCCAGTCGCCGCTCCTCGGCCGCCAGCGCACCCTCGGTCTCGGTGCGCTCGGCCACGGCCCGGGCCAGCGACTCCTGCTCCTCGGCGAGCAGCTCGGCCAGGACCCGCTCCTGCTCGCGGACCTCCTCGGCCTCGCGCTCGAAGTCCTCCGGGTCGCGCCCGCGCCGCTCCACGGCCGTGTCGGTGGCGTTGCGGTGCCGCTCGGCGGCCAACCCCGCCAGGCCCCGCAGGCGCTCACGCAGCGAGGAGAGCCGGAAGTAGGTCTCCTGCGCGGTGGCCAGGCGCGGCTGGGCCTCGGCCTCGGCCGCCTCCAGCTCGGTCTCGGTGAGCTGGCCCTGCTCCAGCTCGGTCTCCACCGCCGTACGGCGGGCCAGGACGGCCGCCTCGTCGGCGGACTCCCGCTCCAGCGTGGTCCGCAGGGTGAGCACGTCGTCGGCGAGCAGCCGGAGCCGGGCGTCGCGGAGATCCGCCTGGATGACGGCGGCCTTACGGGCGATCTCGGCCTGGCGGCCCAGTGGCTTGAGCTGGCGGCGCAGCTCGGTGGCGAGGTCCTGGACGCGGGTCAGGTTGGCCTGCATCGCGTCGAGCTTGCGCAGCGCCTTCTCCTTGCGCTTGCGGTGCTTCAGGACGCCCGCGGCCTCCTCGATGAACGCCCGGCGCTCCTCGGGTCCGGCGTGGAGAACCTGGTCGAGCTGGCCCTGCCCGACGATGACGTGCATCTCGCGGCCGATGCCGGAGTCCGACAGCAGCTCCTGGATGTCGAGCAGGCGGCAGGTGTCGCCGTTGATGGCGTACTCGCTCTGCCCCGCCCGGAACATCAGGCGGCTGATCGTGACCTCGGTGTAGTCGATCGGGAGCGCGCCGTCGGTGTTGTCGATGGTGAGCGTGACCTCGGCGCGGCCCAGCGGGGCCCGCGAGGAGGTCCCGGCGAAGATCACGTCTTCCATCTTGCCGCCGCGCAGCGACTTGGCGCTGTGCTCGCCCATGACCCAGGCGAGCGCGTCGACCACATTGGACTTGCCGGACCCGTTGGGGCCGACGACCGCGGTGATACCCGGTTCGAAGCGGAGAGTGGTGGCCGAGGCGAAGGACTTGAACCCGCGCAGGGTGAGGGTCTTCAGATACATACGGAAAATCCCCCATCCCGGTGTGCGGGAGCGACCGGGGCGCCGCGCCGCGCGTCGCGGCCCAGGCGCCGGGACCGGCGTCTTCCCTCGTCGCTCGCCTGGTCTGCGCTGCCTGGGAAGACTACCGTTCTTCCTCCGCGCTCGCCCGTGCACCGCCTATGGTGCCCTCCATGAATGCGGAACGCGGTGAGGGCGAGGCTCCAGCACCGCTTGGAGCTGGGAAGACTCCCCTCAAACGGCGCGCTTTTCTCATAGGCGGCGCCTCTGTCGTCCTGGGCGTCGGCGGCGTCGCGCTGGCCGCCGGGCCGGAAGGCGTCCGGGAGGCGTACGCGCAGATCATCTGCGGTGCGATCCCCGAGCCGCCGACGACAGCACCGGGAGCACTCCAGCGGAGCAGGGTGAACGGGCGCCGGGTGGTCATCGGGCTGCCACCGGACGCGCGGGGCGTCCTATCCGTTGTGATCATGCTTCACGGCGCCACCGGCGACGCGCGCACCCCGTTCGACCGTTACGCGATCGCCCGCCATCTGGCCGCGAGCGGCGGGCGTTTCGCGGTGGCCTCCATCGACGACTGGCCATCGGCGGACATCACCGGGACGCTCCTTCCCTACCTGGGGGAATGCGGCCTGGACATCCGGCGGATCGGGCTTCTGGGCTGGTCGTCGGGGGGCGCCGGAGCGCTCAAGCTGGCGGCGGAGCTGGGTCCGGAGCGGGTGTCGGCGGTCGCGGCGACCGCTCCGGCCGTCACCGCGGCGAGGGCGCCGCTACAGGAACTGGTGGACATCCCGATCTGGCTGGGCTCCGGCGAGCGCGACATGTGGGCGCCGCAGACGGAGACGATGCTGAAGGGCCTGAAGGCGCTGGGGGCCGCGGCCGAGGGCGGGATCTCCGGCGGATGCCGGAATACGGCCTACCGTCGCCGGGTCCTCCCCGAGCAGCTGGCCTTCTTCTCCCGCCACATGTGACGTCGCGCACGACGGTCACGTGTGACCCCGGATATGACAAGGGACGCCTCTAGAGGCGTCCCTGGACGGTGGTTGCGTCCCGGCCCTTTAGGTAAGGGCCGGCTCACGATCCTGCAGGCGGTTGAACGCTTCGTCACGGGTGCTGGCCGCGAGTTCGTCGTTCTGGGCCTGGAGCCGGGTGAGCTCTGCCTCGAGATCACGGATACGCTGCTGGAGACGGCGCATTTCCGAGACCATACGAGGGTCAGGACCGCCGACGTGGCCGAGTAGAGCCTTCGCCATGGTTAAGGGTCCTCCACGCTGAGTGACCAGACTGGTTCGCGCACTTCTTGCCGCGGGAGGGGTGCGCGTGGTTCTTATCAAGAGTCGCACTGGTGAGGGAGACGGTCAAGTTGAACGCTCCGCTCGGATGCACCATTGGGCACTCCCAACGGTAAAATATACCTCATTTCAACGGGTTAAAGGAACGACTAGCGTTCGATAAAACCCATCAGCCCCTCCTTGGCCTCGCTCCAGCGCTCCACGACCCCGTCGACGCGGCCGGGCGCGTCACCGCTCCGGAGCAGTTCGAGCAGCCGGGCACAGGACTCCTCCGAACCCTCCGCCACGACCTCCACCCGCCGGTCAGGGGTGTTCCTGGCCCAGCCGGCCAGGCCCAGCTCCAGCGCCCGGGCACGCGTCCACCAGCGGAAACCCACGCCCTGCACGTGGCCTCGGACCCAGGCGGTCAGCCGGACGTCCGTCATGACGCGGCCTTTCGGGGGCGGGGCTGGCAACGGGGGCAGCTGTAGGAGGAGCGGTTCATGAACGACTCCCTGACGATCGGCGTGCCGCATCTGGAGCAGGGCTCGTCCCGCCTGCCGTACACGGCGAGCGAGCGGTCGAAGTAACCGCTCTCGCCGTTGACATTCACATAGAGACTGTCGAAAGATGTGCCGCCCTCCGACAGCGCCGCCGCCATCACCTCCCGGGCCGCGGCCAGCAGTTCGGTGATCTTGGTCCGGGTCAGCGCCCCGGTGGGCCGGGCGCCGTGCAGCCGGGCCCGCCAGAGCGCCTCGTCTGCGTAGATGTTGCCGACGCCGCTGATCAGCGACTGGTCGAGGAGCGCACGCTTGATCTCGGTCTGCCGGGCCCGCAGACGGCGGCTGAACAGCTCCTCGTCGAAATGCTCCTCGAAGGGGTCGGCCGCGATGTGCGTGATCGGCTCCGGCACGGACCGGCCACCCGCGTGGGCCAGCGCTGTCACCAGCACGTGGCCGAAGGTCCGCTGGTCGACGAAGCGCAGCTCCGCGCCTCCGTCGGTGAAACCGATCCGGACGCGGAGGTGCTTCTCCAGTGGCGAGCCGGGCTCCACGACCAGCAGCTGACCGCTCATGCCCAGATGGGCCAGGATCGCGTCGGAACCGTCCAGGGGCAGCCAGAGATATTTCCCCCGGCGCTCGGCGGCACCGACCGTGCGGCCCTTCAACCGGGAGGAGAACTCCTCGGCTCCGAGGACGTGCCGCCGGATGGCCCGCGGATGCAGCACCTCGGCGTGGGCGATGACCCGCCCGGACACCCAGCGCTCCAGGCCACGCCGTACGACCTCAACCTCGGGCAACTCGGGCATGCGGTCCCTCCTCGAAGGGGTCAGCTGGTTTCGCGCTTGTCCCGGTTCTGGCGGATCCGGTTCCAGGCCGCCTCGGCGGCCTGCTGTTCGGCTTCCTTCTTCGAACGGCCGGAGCCGGAGCCGTAGTCCTCGCCGCCGAGACGGACGACGGCGGTGAAGGACTTGGCGTGGTCGGGGCCGCTCTCCCCGACGTGGTATTCGGGCACGCCGAGCGACTCCGCGGCGGTGAGCTCCTGCAGGGAGGTCTTCCAGTCGAGACCGGCGCCCAACGAGGCCGAGCGGGTGATGAGCGGGTCGAAGAGCAGGTGGACGACGCGGAACGCCTCGTCCAGACCCCTGTTGACGTAGACCGAGCCGATGAGCGCCTCAAGGGTGTCGGCGAGGATCGAGGACTTGTCACGTCCGCCGGTGCCCTCCTCGCCCCGGCCGAGGCGCAGGAAGCGCCCCAGGTCCAGCGTACGGGCCACGTCGGCGAGGGCGCGCATGTTGACCACCGCGGCCCTGAGCTTGGCCAGCTGGCCTTCGGGCAGGTCGGGGTGGTTGCGGTAGAGGGTGTCGGTGACCACCAGGCCCAGCACCGAGTCGCCGAGGAACTCCAGGCGCTCGTTGGTGGGCAGGCCGCCGTTCTCGTAGGCGTAGGAGCGGTGGGTCATCGCCCGCTCCAGGATCGCGATGTCCAGCCGTACGGACAGGAGCTGCTCCAGCTCGTCCCTGACGAGCTCGACGGCCACCGGCTTAACGCTCGTACCCACGTCTTCTCCTCGCACTTCTTTCGTCGAATGTGCGATGGCGAAGGGGAACAGGAGAAGTGCCCGAAGATGTGGTGGGCGCCGGGAGGGTGCGGTCTGACCGCGAGACCCGGCGTCCACCACAGCCGCGGGCGGACCGCCATCGCAGTGGTGTGCAGACGGTGACGCCGACCGGGACCACAGGGACCCGGCCGGCATCCGTCAGTCAGAATGCGATCAGGCGGAGGGCTCGATCACCTGACGGCGGTTGTAAGTGCCGCAGGTCGGGCACGCCATGTGCGGACGCTTCGGCGAGCGGCACTGGGGGCAGCTCACGAGCGAAACCGCGGCGGCCTTCCACTGCGACCTGCGGGAGCGGGTGTTGCTCCGCGACATCTTGCGCTTGGGGACAGCCACGTCAGCTCTCCTGATCGTTGTTATGTTCCGGAATCAGACCTTGCAACTTGGCCCAGCGAGCGTCGATCACCTCGTGCTTGTGGTCAGGCTCGGCGTCTGCCAGCCTGACCCCGCATTCCACGCAGAGCCCCGTGCAGTCTTCACTGCAGACCGGGCTCAGCGGCAGTGTGAGGACCACCGCGTCGCGGAACGTGGACTCGAGATCGAGAAGTTCACCGTCGAGGATCGAGTCACCCTCGGCGGCTTCGTCCGCCGAGTAGAAGAACAGCTCCTGGAAGCCGACCTCGGTCTCCGAGGCCACAGGCTCCAGACAGCGTGCGCACTCCCCCCGCAACGGGGCTCGTGCCGTGCCCGTGACGAGCACACCTTCCATGACCGCCTCGAGCCGGATATCCAGCTCGACATCGGCGTCTTTGGGGACGCCGATCATGTCAACGCCGATCTCCGCCGGTGCCGGGAGAGTGCGGGTCATCTGGAGCATCGACCCCGGTCGCCTGCCCAGATCGTGGGTGGAGATGACCCAGGGGGCTCGAGGGTTGAGGCTGTGCAGAGTCATTCCGCTCTCATCAGGCATGGCGAATAACCGCCGTTGTGCAAGGCCAAAACAAGAGAATACCAGGGCCTAGCCCCTGAGCCGTTCGACCAGGATCTCCTGCACGAGGTCGGGGACCAGTCCTGCCACGCTTCCGCCGTACCGGACGATCTCCTTGATACGGCTGGAGGACAGGAACGACACCTCCGGCCCGGTCGCCATGAACAGCGTCTCAACGCCCGACATCCGGTAGTTGAGCTGGGCCATCTGGAGCTCGTAGTCGAAGTCACTGACAGCGCGCAGACCCTTCACGATGGCGGGGATCTCCTGCTGCCTGCAGTAGTCCACCAGCAGGCCGTGGAACTTGTCCACGCGTATGTTGCCGTACTCCTTGGTCACGGTCTGAAGCATCTCGATGCGTTCCTCGACTGTGAACAGGCTCTTCTTCTCAATGTTGATCAGGACGGCCACGACGACCTCGTCATACTGCCGGGAAGCCCGGCCGATGATGTCCAGATGACCGTTGGTGACGGGATCGAACGATCCCGGACAGACAACGCGACGCAAGGCGAACCCCCTGCTCTATGGATTCCCGGCGGCGCGACCGTACCAAACGGACGCTTCGCCGTAACGACGGACCCTCTCTCCTCCGTATCCCATGGGCCATATCAGGTCATTCCCCCGGCTCTCCCGTTCCACCGCGACCAGCGCGTCCTGGGCCAGCCAGCCGTGGTCCCTCAACTGCCCGAGCATCGCGTCCACCGCCTCATCGGTCACCGCGTACGGCGGGTCGGCGAACACCAGGTCGTACGGCTCCGCCGCGTCCCGCCCCAGCACCCGCTCGACCCGGTCGGCGACGAGGCGGGCTCCGGGCAGTCCGAGGGCCTCGATGTTGGCCCTGATCGTCCTGGCCGCCTTGGCGTCGGACTCCACGAGCAGCGCGTGGACGGCGCCCCGCGAGAGCGCCTCCAGCCCGACCGCGCCGGAGCCGGCGTAGAGATCCAGCACCCTCGCCCCGTCCAGCGACCCGAGCAGCGATCCCACCGTGGAGAAGATCCCTTCTCTGGCCCGGTCACTCGTGGGGCGGGTCCCCCGCCCCGGCGGCACGGCCAGCCGTCGTCCTCCTGCGCTTCCCGCGATGACTCGACTCACCCGTCCATTGTCCCAGCACAGATCGGGACATCCGCCTCCGTGACGTCCGGCTGGGCGTCTCTCCCGGGTCAGGGCAGCGAGGCGGGCAGCCCGAAGGGGGTGAAGTAGTCAGGGCCGACGAACGAGGTGATCTCGGCGACGTGCTCGCCGCGCAGCGTCAGCACGTTGACCGACCAGGCGAGATACGCACCGGCGTCGTCGTTCCAGAGGTAGCAGCCCACGGCGGGCTGGCCGTTCGCACCGGTCGGGGCGTGCCGCCAGGAGCCGCATCCGGTCAGCGGGACCCGCACGGCGAAGTCGGTGACGGCCTCGAGGCCGTGGTACCAGTGCGCCAGCGGCGGCATCGACCAGGTGACGTCCTCGGTGAGCAGTGCGACCAGGGCGTCGGCGTCGCCGCTCTCCAGCGCGGCGGAGAACCCGGCGACGATCTCTCGCAGGCGCGCGTCGTCGATCTCCCGCAGCGTCTGCTGCTGGGTGCGGGAGGGAACCTTCTCGGCCACGATCGTGCGCGCCCGCTGCAGGGCACTGTTCACCGACGCGGTCGAGGTGTCCATCGTGGTGGCGATCTCGGCGACGGAGAAGCCGAGGACCTCGAAGAGCAGCAGCGCCGCCCGCTGGTTGCCCGGCAGGTGCTGCAGGGCGGCGACGAAGGCGAGCTCGACGGCCTCGCGCTGCTCGTAGCGCGCCTCCGGGCCGGCCAGGCCGCCGGCGAGGCCCGCATCCGGGTAGGGGCCCAGCCAGGCGACGTCGTTCAGCGGGGTGTCGCCGAGCACCGCGCGGTCGCTGGACGGGCCGAGGTCGATCGGCAGTGCCCGCCTGCCGCGGCGTTCGACGGTGTCCAGGCAGGTGTGGGTGGCCACGGTGTACAGCCACGAGCGCAGCGAACTGCGGCCCTCGAAGCGCGCGAGCCCCCGCCACGCCCGCAGCAGGGCGTCCTGCAGGGCGTCGTCGGCGTCGTGGGTCGAGCCGAGCATGCGGTAGCAGTGGGCGTGCAGCTCCCGGCGCAGGGGTGCCACGAGACGGGTGAACGCGGCGTCGTCGCCGTCGCGCGCGCGGGCCAGGTCGGAGCCCTCGGTGGCCTCCGCCGCCGTGTCCACGGTCCGTGCGGAAAAAACTTCGCTCACAAGCGATGATTCTGCCCCACGGCGGGAGTCGCTTACCTCCGACCGAGCGTTCCAGGCCCCGCACCAGGAGAATTCCCATGAACCACACGTCGACCGTTCCCACCGCCGTCGAGACTCTCCGGGTCCCCGACGCGCGGCTGCACTACGAGGTGCGCGGCGAGGGCCCCCTCGTGGTGCTCGTCGGCGCCCCGATGGACGCCAGGCCGTTCGCGGCACTGGCCGACCTGCTCGCCGTCGACCACACCGTGCTCACCACCGATCCGCGGGGCATCAACCGCAGCCCGGTCGACGACCCCGACCAGGACTCGACTCCGGAGATGCGCGCCGACGACCTCGCCCGGCTCCTGACCCGCCTCGACGCCGGTCCCGCCGCCGTCCTGGGCTCCAGCGGCGGCGCCGTCAGCGTGCTGGCCCTCGCACAGGCCCGCCCCGAGCTGGTCCACACCGTGATCGCCCACGAGCCCCCGCTGAATGAGCTGCTCGAAGACCGCGAGCAGCTCCGCGCCAAGGCCGAGGACATCATCGCCACCCACCTCTCCGGCGACTTCATGGGGGCCTGGAGGAAGTTCCTGGCCCTGGCCAACATCACCCTGCCGGACGGCGCGCTGGAGGCGATGGTCGGGGGGGAACGCGACCCGCAGCAGGTCGCGGACGACCACTTCCAGCACGCGCACATGATGCGCCCGACCACCCGGTGGCAGCCCGACCCGGCAGCCCTGCGCTCGGCGGGGACCCGCATCGTGGTCGGCATCGGCGAGGAGTCGGCCGGGCAGCTCTGCGACCGCACCTCGAGGGCGCTCGCCGCGGCACTCGGCATCGAGCCCACGATGTTCCCCGGCGGCCACATCGGCTTCGCCGATGACCCCGACCGGTTCGCCCCCCGGCTGCGCACGGTCCTTCACGGAAACTGAGCGACGACACCGCGAGCGCGCAGGGCGGAACGGGCGCCGTGGGTGATCGGCGCAGCCGATCACCCACGGGCGGAGGACCCCGCGTCCCGGTGGCGGGCAGCACGGCGTGTCGCGACGGATCACATAACCGCAGGTCAAAAGGGTCCGGGTAGGTGATCTAGGTCAAGAGTGGGCAAGGAGTGGCGACGAAAGCGCAAGGGTCGTTCCACCCACTCCCGGCGCCTTGCATGATGAGTCCTGCGGCCTTCAAGTGACCCAGGGGGAGGCCGACCGGCGTGATCGTGAGCCCTTCCGCACGCCGGTGCTCTCGGCACCTGACCCGAGAGTGGGCCCAGGCGGGGACGGCATTCGGGGGGAGGCCGTCCCCGCAGCTGGGCGTCCGCCCGCGCGTCTTCTCCGGGCACCCGTTCCCGGAGTGCTCATGCCGGACCGTCACCCCTGCAGGGAGCGGGCTCTCACCCAGCCGCCTCCCTGGACACCGTGATCTCAGGTCTTCTCAAGGTATTCCGCGCGCTCGTCCGCCAGGAGCCTGTCGATCTCCATGCGGAGGATGGGATGGTCCGCCAGCCCGGGATCCGCCTCCAGCATGGCCTCGGCATCCTGGCGGGCCGCGTGGATGACGTCCTCGTCGCGGAGGAGCTGGAGCATCTTCAGGGACGATCTGCGGCCCGACTGGGCCACCCCCAGCACATCGCCCTCACGGCGCTGCTCCAGGTCGACCCGGGACAGCTCGAAGCCGTCCAGCGTCGCCGCCACCGCGTCGAGCCGCTGGCGGGCCGGGGCGCCTCCCGGGGAGTCGGTCACCAGCAGGCACAGCCCCGGCAGGCCACCCCGGCCGACCCGGCCGCGGAGCTGGTGGAGCTGGGAGACGCCGAACCGGTCGGCGTCCATGATGACCATGACCGAGGAGTTGGGCACGTCCACGCCGACCTCGATGACCGTGGTCGCCACCAGGACGTCGACCTCACCCCGGGTGAAGGCACCCATGACCGCGTCCTTCTCCTCCGGCGGTAGCTTGCCGTGGAGCACGGCCGTACGGAGCCCGTGCAGCGGTCCCTCCGACAGCATCTCGGCGACGTCCAGCACCGCCAGCGGCGGGCGGCGCTCGTCGTCGTCCTTCGACAGGTCGCCCTCGTCGCCCTCCAGGTCGCCGATGCGGGGGCAGACGATGTAGGCCTGCCGTCCGAGCTCGACCTCCTCGCGCAGCCGCGTCCAGGTGCGGTCCAGGAAGTGCGGTTTCTCCGCGGCGGGCACCACGTGGGTGGTGATCGGCGCGCGGCCGGAGGGCAGCTGGGAGAGCGTGGAGACCGTGAGGTCGCCGAAGACCGTCATGGCGACCGTGCGGGGGATCGGGGTGGCGGTCATGACCAGCACGTGGGGACGGCCTCCCCCGGCCTTCTCGCGGAGCGCGTCTCGCTGCTCGACGCCGAACCGGTGCTGCTCGTCCACCACGACCAGGCCGAGGTCGGCGAACTGCACGCGCTCCTGGAGCACCGCGTGGGTGCCGACCACGATCCCGGCCGTCCCCGAGGCCGCGTCGAGCATGGCCGAGCGGCGGGCCGCCGCGCCCAGCGAGCCCGTGAGCAGGGCGACCGCGGTCCCGCCGAACATGCCGCCGGTGGCCAGGTCGCCGAGCATCGCCGAGATCGACCGGTGGTGCTGCTGGGCGAGCACCTCGGTGGGCGCCAGCAGTACGGCCTGCCCTCCGGCGTCGACCACCTGGAGCATGGCCCGCAGCGCCACCACGGTCTTCCCCGCGCCGACCTCGCCCTGGAGCAGCCGGTGCATGGGATGGGCGAGGGCCAGATCGACCGCGACCTCCTCTCCCACGGTCTGCTGCCCCTCGGTGAGCTGGAACGGCAGGCGCCCGTCGAAGTCGGCCAGCAGCCCGTCGCCACGCGGGGGCCGCGGAGTCGCGGGCCATGAGGCGGCGGCCATCCGCCGTTGCAGCAGCACGGCCTGGAGCAGGAACGCCTCGTCGAACTTGAGCCGCTTGCGCGCCCGCGTCACGTCGCCGTGATCACGTGGCCGGTGGATCGCGAGGAGGGCGTCGGCCAGGCCGGGAAGCCCGTGCCGGGCCCGCAGCGCGGCGGGGAGCGGGTCGTCGAGAGCGCCCATGGTGTCGAGGACGACCCCCAGCGCGCGGCGGATCGCCCAAGGCGTGACGTCCTTGCCCGCGGGATAGATCGGCACCAGGGCGGCGGCGAACTCCTCGGCGCCGGCCTCGGTCTCGTCGAACATCTCGAACTCGGGGTGGGAGAGCTGCCACCTGCGCTTCTCGCCCTGGCCGAACGCGCCGACCTTGCCCGCGAACATCCCCCTGGTGCCCGGCCGCAGCCGCGACTCCGCGAGGTGGGACGTCTTCCCGAAGAAGGACAGATAGATCTTGCTGCGCCGGCCGTCGACGACCTCGACCTCCAGCCAGGTGCCGCCCTTGTTGCGCATCGGCTTGCGCATGGCTCTGGTGACCTCACCCACCACGGTGACGTGCTCGTCGACCTGCAGGTCGTCGAGGTTGGTCAGCTCGCCCCGCTCGGCGTAGCGCCGGGGATAGTGCCGCAGCAGGTCACCGACGGTGCGCAGGTCGAGGACGCTCTCCAGCAGCTTGGCCGTCTTGGGGTCCAGCGCCTTGGCCAGCGGCTCGTCAAAGCTCGTCACCCCAAGTTTCTACCGCGTCCGGGTGACAGAATTCACGCGGCACCCCCATTCCCGCTCGCCGTACCTCATCGGCCCGCCGTACGGAGACCCGCGCACCGCACGCCGCCGGCCCGTCCCGCGAAGATCACGCCCAGCTCCCGGCGCAGCACGCCGACCGCGGCCAGTCGCGACCACCGGCGGACGGCGGACGGATCGAGAACCTGCAGCATGCCTGCTCTCCGCCCTTCGGGGATGCGCTACGGTTGCCTGGAGATTATCCCCGTTCGGACAGTCATGACGGCCCCGTGTTGGCATGCATGGCCGGACATCGGATACCCTCGTATGGCCAGCCGGTTGTCCCGGCGTGCCCGATGACCGCCCGCTAGTGCGGCGGATCGAGCCTCTCGACTGATCTAAGGAGCGAACCGTGGCTTCCGTCTGCGACGTTTGCGCTAAGAAGCCGACCTTCGGCAACAACGTCTCCCACTCGCACCGCCGCACCCGCCGCCGCTGGAACCCCAACATCCAGACCGTGCGCGCAGTGGTGAACGGCGCGCCGAAGCGGCTGAACGTGTGCACCTCCTGCATCAAGGCCGGCAAGGTCACCCGCTAGTCAGACCTTCGCGCAGCCCGCCGCTCCCGCAGAGGAGCGGCGGGCTGTTGCTTTTCCCGAAGGCCGCTCCCCCTCATGGGTCGCAGTTCCCTCACGGGACGCAGCTCCCCTCATAGGCCGCCGGTCCCCCTCACGGGCCGCCGCTTTTCCCGCGGGAGGGGATCACCGGCGCCAGAGCCAGGCGTGGTCCACCGGGCCGATGCCCGTGCCCAGCGGGAATCCGGCGGCGATCGCGCCCGTGACGTACGCCTTGGCCTTCTCCACCGCGGCCGGGACGTCCTCGCCGAGCGCCAGGTGGGAGGCGATCGCCGAGGCGAGGGTGCAACCGGTGCCGTGGGTGTGGCGGTTGTCGTGGCGCTCGGCGGTGAAACGGAACTCCCGGGTGCCGTCGGTCAGCAGGTCCACCGGGGCCCCTGGCAGGTGGCCGCCCTTGATCAGGGCCCAGGCGGGGCCGAGTTCCAGGACCGCGTCGGCGGCCCGGCGCAGGTCACCCTCGTCCTCGACCTTCACCCCGGTCAGCTGGTACACCTCCCAGAGGTTGGGGGTGACCACGGTGGCCGTCGGCAGCAGGCGCGACTTCACCGTGTCCACGGCCTCGGGGGCCAGCAGCGCGTCACCGTGCTTGGAGACCCCCACCGGGTCCACCACGACGGGGGCGTCCACCCGGGCCAGCACCTCGGCGACCGTCTCCACCAGCACGGGCGAGGCCAGCATCCCGGTCTTGATCGCCTGTGCGCCGATGTCGCCGAGCACCGAGTCGAGTTGGGCGCGCACCGCCTCCGGAGGCAGTTCCCAGTATCCCTGGACGCCCAGCGAGTTCTGCGCGGTCACCGCGGCGATGACGCTCATGCCGTGCACGCCCAGGGCCAGCATGGTCTTCAGGTCGGCCTGGATGCCCGCGCCCCCACCGGAGTCGGAACCGGCGATGGTCAGCACGCAAGGAGGGGTCAAAACGGTCATGCCCCCATCAAACCAGCTCTCGGTCAGATGACCGCGCACTCCGCCTGGGTGCTCCGGCAGGTCTGGGGCGGCTCGGCCCGGCCGTACGCGGTGAAGGTGAGGACCAGGTCCCCGCCCGCCTCCAGGTCGGCGGACGGCTCCAGCACCAGGGTGTCACCGTCCTGCGTCCAGTCGGCCCCGGCCACCGAGGCGACCTCGCCACCGACCGGCAGGCTCAGCGTCAGGCCGGCGAGCTTCTCGTCGGCGGTGACCACGAGCCTGGCGGTGTAGACCTCCTGCTTCTCGTCCACGACGCCGAAACCGACCCTGAGCGCCGCGCCGCCGGCGGCCGGGTTGTGCTGGGTCTCCGGGATGGTCGTCTGGCTGGGCGGGGTAACCGGAGGCTGGGTGGCGGTCTGGCTCGGCTCCTGCGTGCGGGTGCCGGTGACGAGAGACTTTCCGGTGGTGCTCGGCCCGGGCTCCGGGCTGTCGGTAGGCCGGGGAGGTTCGCGGTGCCGGGCGGTACGCGTGGTCTCCGGCGTCGGGGTGGGCCTCGTGGTGGCGGTACGGCTCGCCCGCCAGCGGGTGGCCGAGGGCGAGGGGGTGGGGGTGGCCTTCTCCTTCCCCGCCTTCTCGGGCTCACCGGTCGGCACGGGCTGCTCGGTGGGGTCGGCCTGGTCCGTGGAGTAGGGCTCCGGCTGCCCCGGCGTCTCCGCCAGGCAGCCGCCGGGCGGGCAGTCGGTGCTCGGCCCGGCCGCGCCCGTCATCTGGACGCCGGCCACGGTCCCGCCGAGCACCACGGCCATCGCCGTGACGGCCAGGACGACCGTCTTGATCCGTCCGCCGGATCGGCGCCTCTCCTCCGGCCACACCGGCTCGGACGGCTCGGTCCGGGCCGACCACCCCGATCCCAGGAATCCGGTCTCGGTGACCGCCGACTCCTCGGGGCGGAGCCGGCGTCCGACCGGCTCGTCGGGAAGCTCGGGCTCCGGTCCACGTTTACCCCGGTTACGGGGGGCGTCTTCTCCACGTCCACCGTGGCGGCCCATGGTGCCCCTTTCTCTAGGGAATCTCGGCCGCCCATCTTCATATCAGTTCAATATACGTTTGTCGCAAATTTAACTGATGCCACATGGGTGGCAAACGTCACTTTCGGAAGTGATCCCAGCCGCCGTGCTCCAGCGAGCGCCCTCTGACCTGCACGCCCTTCCCCTCGACCACCTGGCCCACCACCGTCCACGTGGCCGGGAGCCGTACGCCCTCCGGGAAGGTCGCGGCCAGGGCGTGGTCGTCCCCGCCGGAGAGCACCCACTCCAGCGGGTCGGCGTCGAGCAGCCGGGCGGCCTCCTCCATGAGGGGAGGGACGGTGAAGGCCTCCGGGGTGAGCAGGATGCCGATCCCGCTGGCCTGCGCCACGTGTCCCAGATCCTGGAGCAGGCCGTCGCTGACGTCGAGCATGGAGGTCGCGCCGAGCATGGCCGCCTGGGGACCGCAGGCGTAGGGCGGTTCCGGGCGGCGGTGGGCGTCGATCAGCTCCACCGGCTCCGCCCGGCCTCCGTGGAGCAGCGCGAGCCCGGCGGCGGCGTGCCCGAGCCGCCCGGCCACCGCCACCACGTCGCCCGGGCGTGCCCCCGCACGTGTGACCGGTGCGCGCCCGCCCAGGTCCCCCAGAGCGGTGACGGCGACCACGACCAGATCGCAGCGGGTGACGTCGCCGCCCACCACGCTGGCGCCGACGAGGTCGCACTCGTCGCGGAAGCCGTCGGTGAGGTCGTCCAGCCAGTCCGTGCCCGCCTCGGGGGGCAGTCCGAGGCCGACCACGATGCCGGTGGGGTCGGCGCCCATCGCCACGACGTCGGACAGATTCTGCGCCGCGGCCTTACGACCGATTTCGTACCCACTGGACCAATCGCGACGGAAGTGCCTACCCTCAATCAGTAAGTCCGTCGTCACGACGACCCGCCCGTCAGGAGCGCTGACCAGCGCGGCATCGTCTCCAGGCCCAAGCAACACGGCCGTACCTTGAGGCAATCGTCCAGTAATACGTGCAACGACTCCGAATTCGCCGAGATCTCCGACTGCGATGACGCACCTCCCGTTCATCACAGGGTACGGTGGCCCTTCGGCACTGATCCAATCGCCCGGGAGGACGTTATGGTGCAGGCCTACATCCTTATCCAGACCGAGGTCGGCAAGGCGGCGAACGTGGCCGACGAGATCTCCGAGATCTCCGGTGTCACGCAGGCCGAGGACGTCACCGGCCCCTACGATGTGATCGTCCGCGCCGAGGCGCGGAACGTGGATGAGCTAGGCAAACTTGTGGTGGCTCAGATTCAGGCGGTCGATGGGATTACACGTACCCTTACGTGTCCCATCGTCCATATTTGACCTTTTCGGGATCCTATGATGTCACTCCGGTTCACTCGATGGACGGCCTGTGCCTGCGCCCTGCTGACCTTGGCGGGATGCGGCAGCACGGTCCGGGTGGATCCCCCCACTCCGGAGGGTGCGGCCGCCGCCGGGTGCAGGGCACTCGGCGAGCGGCTCCCGCAGAAGCTCGACGGCGTCTCCCGGGTGGAGAGCACCCCCGCGTCGCCGTACGTCGTGGTGTGGGGGGAAGGGGAGATCGCACTGCGCTGCGGGGTGTCGCGGCCGGCGACGATGACGGCCACGCAGGAGGTGCCCGAGATCAACGGGGTGGCGTGGTTCTCCGATCCCGCGAGGCCGCTGCTGTTCACCGCCATCGGCAGGGAGGCCTACGTGGAGGTGACGATCTCCCGGAGGCACACCCCGGAGAACGTCCTCGTCGACCTCTCGGCCCCCATCAAGGCGGCGCTACCGTAGACCGGGCGAGCGGTCCAGCGCCAGCTGGATCAGCCGGTCGACCAGGCCGGCATAGGGCAGGCCGGTGGCCGCCCACAGCTGCGGCGCGACCGACATCGCGGTGAAGCCCGGCATCGTGTTGATCTCGTTGAGGATCAGCCGGCCATCGGTGGTGTAGAAGAAGTCGACCCGGGACAGTCCCTCGCAGCCCAGTGCCTCGAACGCGCGGACGGCCATGGCCCGCAGGTTCTCGGCCACGTCGGCGGGGATGTCGGCGGGCACGGACAGGGACATGTCATCCCCGATGTACTTGGCCTCGAAGTTGAAGAACTCGTGCCCCCCGTGGACCAGCACCTCACCGGGCAGGCTGGCCCGCGCCGCCTCGTCGCCCAGCGACTCCAGCACCGCGCACTCGATCTCGCGGCCCACGATCGCGGCCTCGACCAGCACCTTGGGATCGTGCTCGCGGGCGGACTCGACGGCCCGCTCCAGCTCCGCCAGGTCATGCGCCTTGGAGATGCCCTGGCTCGACCCGGCGCGGGCGGGCTTGACGAAGACAGGCCAGCCGAGCTCCTGGACCTCCTTGAGGATCCGGTCGCGGTCGATCCGCCAGTCACGGTCACGGACCACGACATACGGGCCGACGGGCAGGCCGGCGGCGGCGAGCACGATCTTCATGTAGGCCTTGTCCATGCCGACCGCGCTGGCCAGCACCCCGGAACCGACGTAGCGGACACCGGCCATCTCCAGCAGGCCCTGGATCGTGCCGTCCTCGGCGAACGGCCCGTGCATCACGGGGAAGACGACATCCACCCGGCCGAGCTCGACCGGGATGCTGCCGGAGTCGTAGGCCACCAGCGAGCCGCCACCGGACGGCAGCGCCAGGCCGGCGCCGTCGGCCTCCACGGACGGCAGTTCGTCGCCCTCGATCGCGTAGCGCTGATCGCCGGAGGCGAGCACCCACCGCCCGTCCTGGGCGATCCCGATGGGGATCACCTCGTACTTGGATCGGTCGATGGCCTCCAGCACGCTTCCGGCTCCAAGGATGGAGACGGCGTGCTCGGAGTTACGGCCACCGAAGACGATTGCGACCCTCGGGCGGGTTCCGTGCTGCTCGCTCATGATGACCGAATCTACCCCCTCTGGGGGGTCAAGCCGCCTGTCAGACGCGCCTATCGACCGATTTGGGGAGGGAGTCCAGGGCGCTGGTCACATCCATGATGAGATCCTCCGCGTCCTCCAGGCCGATGGAGAAACGGACGGCCGCATCGTCGGCCCCGAAGGTCTCGCCGGAGTGCCGGCGGCCGGTCGAGGCCAGATGAGCGGCCTTGGTGCGGGTGCCGCCGGCGGAGGCGGCGATCGAGACGAGGCGGAGGGCGTCGGTCAGCACCGCTCCCGCGCCGGGACCGCCGTGCGGGACGACCGTCACGCAGGCGCCGTACCTCGTGCCCTCCGGACCGGAGTCGAACAGGTGCCCGGCGACGTCCTCGGGTGCCGCGGGACCGGCGGGGCGGGCAGGTGCACCGACCGGCTGTTCTCGCCCTGCCGCCTGCGCGCGCGTCGGTTCACCCGCCGTACCGTTCCGGTTTCGGAGTCCGCGACATCAGCAGCATCCCGGCCTCACTGGGGGGCATCCCGTCATGGACGACGGCCACCACGACCTCGGTGATCGGCATCTCCACATCGTGCTTTCTGGCCAGCTCCAGGACCGACTCGCAGGACTTGACGCCCTCGACGGTCTGCTTCGTCGCGGCGACGACCTCGGCCAGGGACATGCCCTGACCAAGATTCATACCGAATGTACGGTTCCGTGCCAAGGGGGAGGTGCAGCTCGCTATGAGATCACCCATCCCGGCGAGCCCGGCGAAGGTGTGCGGGTCCGCGCCGAGCACCGCGCCCAGCCGGGAGATCTCGGCCAGCCCGCGCGTCATCAGCATCGCCCCGACGTTGTCACCGAGCCCCATCCCGGCCGCGACGCCGACCGCCAGGGCGATCACGTTCTTGACCGCCCCGCCCAGCTCCACCCCCACCACGTCGGGGTTGGTGTAAGGACGGAACCACGGCGGCAGGTGGCACGCCTCCTGGAGCCGTTCCATGGCCCGCTCGTCGGTGCAGGCGACCACGGTCGCGGCGGGCTGCCCCCGGATGATCTCACCGACCAGGTTGGGTCCCGACACCACGGCGACCCTTTCCTGCGGCACCTCCGCGACCTCGCAGATCACCTCGCTCATCCGCTTGGTGGTGCCGAGCTCGACGCCCTTCATCAGGCTGACCAGCACCGCACCGGGCGGCAGGTCCGGCTTCCAGGCGGTCAGGTTCGACCGCAGCGTCTGGGAGGGGACCGCGAGCACCACGAAGTCGGCGCCGTCGAGCGCCTCGGCGGGATCGGTCGTGGCCCGCAGGGTCTCCGGCAGGGTCGCACCGGGCAGGTAGTCGGGATTCTCGTGGCGCCGGTCGATCGCCTCCACGATCTCCGGACGCCGCCCCCACAGGGTCGTCCGGGTCCCCGCCCTCGCCATGATCATCGCAAAGGTGGTGCCCCACGATCCTGTGCCGAATACAGCCGCCTTAGTCATCTCATCACCGTATGTCGAATTCAGTTGCCGGAAGGTCTCTTGAACGGCACCTCGGGTGCCTCCTCCTCGCGTAACTCGGCGAGCAGGGACGTGATCGCCGCCATGATGTCGGCGGTCGCATCGCGCAGGACGCCCGCGTGGAGCTCCTGCCCCATGTACTTCGACAGGTCGACCGGCGGTCCCGTCAGCACGCGGAAGGTCGCGCGCGAAAAGAGCCGGGGCTTCTTGCTCCCGTAGGGAAGGATCTCCTGGGCCCCCCAGTGGGCCACCGGGATCACCGGCGCGCCGGTGGCCAGGGCCAGCCGCGCCACGCCCGTCCTGCCCTCCATCGGCCAGAACCGGGGGTCACGGGTGCAGGTGCCCTCGGGGTAGAACAGCACGCACGCCCCGCCGGCGATCCGCTCCTCGGACTCCTTGAGCGAGCGGGCCGCGTCGGCGCTCCCCCGGTAGACCGGGATGGCCATCAGCGACTTCACCATGTGCCCGATCACCGGCACCGAGAAGAGCCCCGACTTGGCCAGGATCGTCGGCCAGCGCCCGTTGTCGTAGAGGTAGTGCGACAGCAGGATGGGGTCCAGCCACGAGAGGTGGTTGGTCGCCAGGATGATCCCACCGGACCGCGGCAGGCGGTCGGCCCGGCGCCAATCCTTCTTGACCAGCAACCACGCGAGCGGCTTGACGATCGTAACGGCCACGGCGACCCAGAACCGGGAAGGCCATCCAGGGCGTCTCATGGGCTCCTCCATTTGAGCGGAATGCGCCCTAAGTGTCCCGGCTGGCTCTCTGGGATGTCGAGGCGAGATGCTAAGGCTATGCCCGCATCGGAGAGCTCTGGCTGGACCCTCGTCGTCCCGGTCAAGACACTGGTCGCCGCCAAGACCCGGCTCTCGGAGGCGGCCGGGCCGCACCGGGCGGAGCTGGCCGTGGCGATCGCCTGCGACACGGTCGAAGCCGCGCTGAGCTGCGTGCTCGTCGCGCGGGTCGTGGTGGTGACGGGTGACCCGGTGGCGGCGGAGCCGCTCGGCGGAGTGGGTGCCCACGTCGTCGGCGACCCGGAGGCGGGGCTGAACGCGGCGCTGAGGCGCGGCGCCCAGGAGGCGGTACGGCTGGCGCCCGGCGCCCCCGTCGGCGCTCTCCAGGCCGATCTGCCCGCCCTCCGCCCGGCGGAGCTGGCCCCCGTGCTCGCCGCCGCCGCGGAGTTCGACCAGGCGTTCCTGCCCGACGCGGCCGACGTCGGCACGACCTTCTACGGCGTACGGCCCGGTGTCCCCTTCACCCCGGGATTCGGCGGCGAGTCACGCGACCGCCACCTGCGGCGTGGCGCGAAGGAGATCTGCCTGGAGGGGATCGACTCGGTCCGCCGGGACGTCGACACCCCCGACGACCTGCGAGCGGCCCTGGCCCTCGGTCTGGGACCGCGCACGCTGAAGATGGTCGAGACGATCAGAGGGGGGTTCCCCGCCGGGGGACCCCCCTCTCCGTGACATCGGCGCTCAGTGTCCGGCGTGTCCGCGACACTGCCGATCAGTGCCCCTCAAGTGCCTCTTCACGGGCCTTCCGCGGCAGCAGGAAGGCGGTGACGAAGGTCAGCAGCAGCATTCCGGCCACCACCCACAGGACGACCCGCATCGCACCGGCGAGGTCGGGGTTCGGCCCGCCGGCCACCAGATCGAAGAAGACCGTGCCGAGCAGGGCGACGCCGAAGGCTCCGCCGAGTTGCTGGACGGCGGTCAGCGTGCCGGAGGCCGAACCGGTCTCGTGCTGCTCGACACCGGCCAGCACGATGTCGAAGAACGGCGCCATCAGCAGGCCCATGCCGATGCCGGTGACCGCGAGGGCTGGGACGAACTGCCAGGCGGTCACCGTCGCCCCCGCCATGGTGATCGTCAGCAGGACGCCGAGCGTGCCGAGTGTCATGACGAGAACGCCGCCCTGCAGGACCTTGCGGCCGAACCTCGCCACCGTCTGGGCCAGGCCGAAGCCGGCGACCATACCCAGCGACCAGGGAATCATCACGAGACCGGCCTTGAGCGTGGAGTAGCCGAGGCCGATCTGGGTGTAGAGGTTGAACACCAACATGAAGCCGGACATGGCGGAGAAGAAGACCAGACCGGTCAGCAGGCCGCCGGTGAAGGCCCGCTTGCGGAACAGGCTCGGCACGACCAGTGGGTCACCGCCCGTGCGGCTCTTGCGGGATTCGAACCATCCGAAGCCCGCGAAGACCACGACCGAGGCTCCCATCATGACGAAGGACCAGACAGGCCAGCCGTCCTCCCTGCCCTGCACGAGCGGGAAGACCAGGAGCAGTCCGGCTATGGAGGCCAGGATCACCCCGGGGACGTCGAGCCTGAGCGGGTGCGGCGAGCGCGACTCGGGCAGGAAGCGCAGCCCGGCGATGACGGCGGCCAGGCCGAGCGGCAGGTTGATCAGGAAAATCATTCGCCAGCCGGTGCCGAAGAAGTCGGCGTCGATCAGCCACCCGGCCAGGATCGGGCCGCCCACCGAGGACAGGCCCATGACGGGGCCGAACATGCCGAACGCCGCGCCCATCTCTTTCGGGGGGAACATCTCCTTGATCATGCCCAGTCCCTGCGGCAGCATGACCGCGCCGAACAGACCCTGCACGACCCGGGCGCCGACGAGCAGTTCGGGTGACTGGGCGACCGCGCAGAGCAGTGAGCCCACGGTGAACCCGGCCGCACCGATGAGGAACATCCGCCTGCGGCCGAAGATGTCCCCCAGCCGCCCGCCGGTGATCAGGCCCACGGCCATCGAGAGCGTGTAGGCGGCGCCGAGCCACTGGATCGTGGCGGCGGTGCCGCCGAGCTCGGCCTGGATGGTGGGCGAGGCGATGTTGGTGACCATCGCGTCGAGAAGGTCCATCACCTCGGCGGCCAGGATCACCGCCAGGGCGGCCCAGCGCCATCGGTAGGCAGGTGGTTCCGCCACCGATCGGGCCGGAACCGTCACGTCTGCGGTCATGGGGGGCTCCTTGCCTGTCTGCTGAATGACGTCGTGCCCGTGGGAACGGCGCCTGTTCCGAGATGCCTGCGCGGGGTGTTCGCCAGGAGACGCCCAACATGGAAGAACATCGTTCACTTTACATGAACATCGATCTATCAATGAACAATGTTCTTCCATGCGCGCACCGTTCTCAAGATATGTCGCAATGCGCCCGCAGACAAGATATGTCGCGAAAATGAGCGCCGTTCTCTTTGATGATCGCTGTTCAGCCGGGCGTTACACTGGTGACATGAGTGACGAGCTGCCCGCGCTGCCCTGGGAGCGGACACGCCGGAGGACTCCCCCCGCGCGGATCCCGCTCACCCGCGACCGGATCGTCGACGCCGCCTATGTGGTGCTCGACCGCGAGGGATACGAGAAACTGAGCATGCGCCAGGTCGCCGCCGAGCTCGGCGTGGCGGTCTCGGCCCTCTACGCCCACGTGCGCAGCAAGGACGAGCTGTTCGAGCTGATGTACATCCGGATGTTCCGGGGATGGACCCTGCCCGCCCCCGACCCCGCGCACTGGCCCGAGCAGGTCATGGAGTTCGCCAGGGGCAGCCGGGCCCGGCTGCTGGAGCACCGTGACATGGCCAGGATCTCCCTGGGCTCCGTACCGTTCGACCCCGAGGTGCTGCCGCAGCTGGACCAGCTCCTCGGCATCTTCCGGGCGGCGGGGCTACCCGACCGGGTGGCGGGCGCCGCGGGAGACGTGATCTCCACCTTCATCGACGGCTTCGCCTACGAGGAGAGCATGTGGGAGGACCGCCGCCGCGAGTCCAAGGAGGCCTCCTGGAAGGAGCTCCAGACCAGCCTGGAGCAGTATTTCAAGGACCTGCCGGCCGACCGCTTCCCCAACCTGGTCGCGCTCTCGGACTTCCTGCTCGACAAGTCCAACGACGACCGGTTCAACCTGGGCATGGAGATCATCATCCGCGGGCTGGCGTCCTTCACCGAGGAGACCGGGGACTCGAAGTCTTCCGGCGCACCGGAATCAGGCGAGGGGCAAGGCTGAGGCCGAGCCCTCCTTCGGCTCCTCGGCCCGCGCTGCCTCCGCACGGGCCTTCAGCTCCGTCCTCGCCTTCTCCTTCGCCTTCCGGCTCTCGGCGAGGTACACCACCAGCATGCCGCCGAAGCCCGCCAGACCGATCAGGATCATGCCCGCGATCACCGGCCACTGCCATGGATCCGGCATGTACAGCGCGAGGAACCACACCCGGTCGGTCGAGCCGCTGAGTTTGATGCCCAGGGGCACCAGGCCCTGCGGGAACAGCCCGAGGATGCCGATGGCCATGCTGCCCCACATGAGGAACCGGCTCTTGGCCCCCATCGTCTCGAACGCCGACGGCGCCTTCGCCGTCCCCGGGCCGTCGACGACGGCTTGTTGCCTGCCCGACCGCATCAGCTGCAGCAGGTCGGGGCCCTTCTCGCGCAGCCGCCGCGCGGCCAGGTCACCGAACCACGCGTAGCAGACGACGCCGACCAGGAGGCCGGTCGGCACGCTTGCCCACAGGAGCAGGGACCGATCGAGCAGCTGCCCCGCGAGGGCCACGCCGAGCGCGGGGAGGACGGCGACCACCGTGGGGAAGAACATCAGGAACGACTGGCTGGTGACGTCTCCGTGATCCAGCGGCGAGTTCTTGATCTTGTGCGGATCCGGCCCCGGCACGAGACCGACGACGGAGATCCAGATCAGCAGACCGGCACCGCCGCCGAGTGCGGCGAGGTTGGCCGCCAGCGCCCACGGCACCAGGGAGAGGTCCCCGTGCAGGACCGAACCCGTGGCCGTCATCACGAGTGTCATGGGGCCGAACACCGTCAGCCAGGCGAGCTGCCGGGCCCGTACGTCGGCCTTCTCCTTGCCGGGCAGCATCAGCGTCATCCACAACGCGGTGCCGTCCTGGCCGTAGAGGTTCGCGCACGTCGCGGCACCCATCAGCGCGGTGGCCGCGCCGACGAACGGGAAGAACCCGGTGAAGTCGAGCATCAGCGGGAACAGCGCGGTGATGACCGAGAACGCGGCGGGTAGCGTGATGTTCTGGGTGCGCAGCGGATCGCGCCACCACGTGCGCATCTCCTTGAGGTAGAGCACGCCCAGATCGCTGCGCGCGGCCCAGCCCCTCGGCGCCGCCCGCTCCGCCGAGGACCCGCGCACCACCGCGCGAGCGAGCCGCTGCGGTCCCAGCAGCCTCGTCCACACCAGGAACAGCACCACGACGAGGACGGCGAGCGCCGCCAGCGGTCCGACGGTCCACCACCAGTCGCCGCGGCCCGCGGCCTCCACGGAGAGCAGGCCCCAGCTGGAGGGCAGCGACCGCAGGACCGTGGAGAGCCGGGGCGGGAACCCCTGCTCGAGCAGGACGTAGATCCCGATGAAGATGATCCAGGAGAACGAGGCCAGCGCGATCATCGCCGCGGTCACCGTCGCGGTGACGACGCCTCCGAAGCGGGACCTGGCCAGCGCGCCGAACATCAGCGAGACCACCCGTGACAGCAGCACCACCAGCAGGAGCAGCAGGATCACCGCCGGGACCGAGACCACCACGGCCCTCAGGTTCAGCCGAGCGGCGAAAACGATCAGCGAGGTGAACGCGAAGAGCGTGACCACCGTGGTGACGGCCACCATGGCGGAGGCGAGCAGGCCCAGGGCCAGGGTGCCGCGCGGTATCGGCTGGCGGTGGAAGTGCTGGCCGTTGAGCGGAGGCTCGCCGGCGAACGTCGGGCCGACCATCCAGCCCAGGGCCCACAGCGCGAAGGTCACCGCGAGCAGGTCCATCAGCATCCGCGGGTGCGAGAAGTCGAAGAATGCCAGGACGATGGTGGCGATGGCCAGACAGAGACCGACGGTCCCGCCCAGGACGACCCACGCCATCTTGCCGCCGGTCGCGGTGTTCCGCAGCACGGCGAGCTTCATACGGATCAGGACACCAACCACGACAGTCCTTCCCCGCCACCGATCTCGACTCCGACCAGGTCGACGAAGGTCTCCTCAAGCGAGCGGTCGCCGCGCACCTCGTCGAGCGGCCCTGCGGCCACGACCCGGCCCTTGGCCATCACCCCGACCGTGTCGCACAGTTGCTCGACCAGCGCCATGACGTGGCTGGAGATCAGCACCGAACCGCCGCCCGCGACGAATCGCTTGAGGATCTGCTTGATCGTGGCCGCGGAGACCGGGTCGACGGCCTCGAAGGGCTCGTCGAGCACCAGCAGCTTCGGTCCGTGCAGCAGCGCGGTGGCCAGACCGATCTTCTTGCGCATGCCCGTGGAGTAATCGACGACCAGGGTGCGCTCCGCCGGGCCGTCGAGCTCCATGACGGCGAGCAGTTCGCCGGTGCGCTGCGCGGCCTCGGCGGCGTCCAGGCCGTGCAACTGCCCCAGGTAGGTGAGCAGTTCCCGTCCGGTGAGCCGCTCGGGCATCGCCAGCCCGTCGGGCAGCACCCCCATGAGCCTGCGGGCCCGCAACGGCTCTTTCCACACGTCGACGCCGTGGACCGAGGCGCGGCCCTCGTCCGGCCGCTGCAGACCGACCGCCATGGACAGCATGGTGGTCTTCCCCGCACCGTTCGGCCCAACCAGCCCGTAGAAGGACCCCGGAGCGACCGTGAGGTCGGCGTGGTCCACCGCCGTGTGCTCGCCGAACGTCTTGTGCAGACCCACAAGACGGAACGCTGCCACCTCACCCTCGCCGGACGCGGCGGTGGCCGCCTCCTTCTCCGTGGTCCGCGAGATTCCCGAGTGCACGCCGATTCCCTCGGTACTGGGCTTCGTGCGAGGAGGAGATGTCATGGTCCTCGACGCTAGGGTTCGCACCCGGCACGAGGAATGGACATATCCCCCGAGTGAGGGTGCACCTAGCTACACGGCCACTCGGCCCTCTTGGTTCTGCAGGGCATCACGAGCGCCAGATGATGGTTGCCGGCGTCTCCGCTCCGCCGTACGCGGACAGTGATCATGCCAGCCCTCCGCAGGGCGGACCTTTTCCCCAGGGGTTACGCTGGTCGGGTGCAGGCGACGGTGCGGACCTTTGACGCGGCGACCCGGTCGGGATCGGTGTTCCTGGACGACGGGAGCGAGATCCCGTTCGGCGCGGCGGCGTTCGACGCCGGACCACTGCGGCTGCTCCGCTCAGGTCAGCGGGTGAACATCACCGTGGAAGACGACCGGCTCACCTACATCACGCTCTCGACCTTCCCGCTCCCGGGACAGGCCTGAGCTTCCTTCCCGCTCCCGGGGCGGGCTGAGCCCTCCGGATCCGCGGGCCGGGGCCACCAGGACCCCATGGCTCCCGGCTCCCGGCTCCCGGCTCCCGGCGAGACGCCCCCACACGCTCACCCCAGACGAGCCGGACGCCCGGACTCCCCAATGGGAATCCGGGCCGCCCATGTGAGGCCCTACTTTTTCTTCGCGGCCTTCTTCCCCTCCACGTTGACGAGCTCCTTGAAGTCGGAACCGGGCCGGAACTTCGGGCCCCAGCTCTCGGCGACCTTGATCTCGGCACCCGTTGAAGGATTGCGTGCCGTGCGAGCCGGCTTGTGCACCATCTCGAAAGCGCCGAAGCCGGTGATGGAGACCTTGTCCCCGCTGGCGACAGCCTTCTGGATGGCGTCGAGCACCGCGTTCACGGCCTCGGTGGCTGTCTTCTTGTCGCCTACCCGATCGGCGATCGCGTCGACGAGTTCTTTCTTGTTCATAAAGGTTGCTCCCCCTGTTACCGATGTCTGGGAGTGGGTCATGAGGCAGAAAACCCGTCTCACCCGATTTGTCACGGCACGGGGTCTCAACAGAGCGAGAAACCCCTTGCCGCTTGAAATTAGGGGACGGAGCCGTGCGACTCAATCACCTTCCGCAATGTTTCCAGCACTCGGCGTATCTGAAACCAGAGCATCAAGGTCGAGAAGGAATAAATCAAGACGCCCCGCTGCATGACCGAGATCACGCTTGGCGACATCGCAGATGGAAAGCAGGCGTCTGGCCAGACGCTCCCTCTGCGCGAGAGGCGCGCGCAGCGAACGGACGCGGCGGTGCGCATCGCGCAGCCGCCGCGCCAACTCGTTCTCCGAACGCGTCAGACGGTCGTCGGCAGCCATGACTGCCGTCCATTCTCGTATGTTTCGACGGCATCGGCGTTCCGGAGGGTCAGCCCAATATCGTCCAATCCCTCCAGCAGCCGCCAGCGGGTGTAGTCGTCGATCTCGAATGCGGCGATCTCATCCGCCCAGCGAACCTGGCGTTTCACCAGGTCAACGGTGATTTCCAGACGGGGTTCCGCTTCCACGGCGGCCTGCAGGGCCTCGACCGTGACGGCCGGAAGCACGACGGGCAGCAGTCCCATCTTGGTGGAATTATTACGGAAGATATCGCCGAAACGGGCCGCGATCACGGCGCGGAAGCCGTACTGCTGCAGCGCCCAGACCGCGTGCTCGCGCGAGGAGCCGGTGCCGAAGTCGGGTCCGGAGACCAGGATCGAGGCGCCCTCGTGGACGGGGTCGTTCAGGACGAAGGCCGGGTCCTCGCGCCAGGCCGAGAACAGGCCCTTCTCGAACCCGGTCCGGCTGACCTGCTTGAGCCAGACAGCGGGGATGATCTGGTCGGTGTCCACGTTGCTGCGGCGCAGCGGCACGGCCCGGCCGGTGTGGGTGGTGAAAGCTTCCATGATCGGGTCTCCTAGGCCAGGTCGGCGGGCGCGGTCAGTTTGCCGGTGACGGCGGTCGCTGCGGCGACCTGCGGGGAGACCAGATGCGTACGGCCGCCCTTGCCCTGGCGCCCCTCGAAGTTGCGGTTGGACGTCGAGGCGCTGCGCTCACCGGGGGCGAGGGTGTCGGGGTTCATGCCCAGGCACATGGAGCAGCCCGCCTCGCGCCACTCTGCGCCCGCGGCCTTGAACACCTCGTGCAGCCCTTCCTGCTCGGCCTGGAGCTTGACCAGCATCGAGCCGGGGACGATGAGCGTGCGGGTGACGACCTGACGGCCGCGCAGCACGTCGGCCACGGCCCGCAGGTCCTCCAGACGCCCGTTGGTGCAGGAGCCGACGAAGACCGTGTCCACCGCCACCTCGCGGAGCGGAGTGCCCGCCGTCAGGCCCATGTACTCCAGCGCGCGCTCGGCGGCGGCCGGGTCGTCGGTGTCCTGCGGGGCCGGCACCGCGGCCCCCAGGGGAGCACCCTGGCCCGGGTTCGTGCCCCAGGTGACGAACGGGGTCAGCGTCGTGGCGTCGATCTCCACGACCGTGTCGAAGACGGCGTCCTCGTCGGTCGTCAGCGACTTCCAGTATTCGACCGCGGCGTCCCAGTCGGCGCCGGACGGCGCGTGGGGACGGCCTTTCAGGTAGTCGAACGTGGTCTCGTCCGGGGCGATCATGCCGGCCCGGGCGCCCGCCTCGATGGACATGTTGCAGACGGTCATCCGGCCCTCCATGGAGAGCTTGCGGATGGCCTCGCCGCGGTATTCGACGATGTAGCCCTGGCCGCCCCCGGTGCCGATCTTGGCGATGACCGCCAGGATCAGGTCCTTGGCGGTGACGCCGGCCGGCAGTTCGCCGGAGACCTCGATGGCCATCGTCTTCGGCCGGTAGGCGGGCAGGGTCTGGGTGGCCAGCACATGCTCCACCTCGGAGGTGCCGATGCCGAAGGCGATGCCTCCGAAGGCGCCGTGGGTGGAGGTGTGAGAATCGCCACAGACGATCGTCATGCCCGGCTGGGTGAGGCCGAACTGCGGCCCGATGATGTGCACGACGCCCTGGCCCGCGTCCCCCATGGGGTGCAGCCGGATGCCGAACTCGGCGCAGTTCTTGCGCAGCGTCTCGACCTGGGTGCGGGACACGGGGTCCTTGATCGGGCCGAGTACGGTCGGGACGTTGTGGTCCTCGGTGGCGATCGTGAGATCGGGCCTCCGGACGGGACGCCCCGCCAGGCGCAGACCGTCGAACGCCTGCGGACTGGTCACCTCGTGAATGAGGTGAAGGTCGATGTAGAGGAGATCGGGTTCTCCGTCGGCACGTCGTACGACGTGCTGCTCCCAGACCTTCTCCGCCAGCGTTCGGCCCATGTCGCCTCCTTGCGATCGGCTCTTCCGCACACCACTTGCTTTCTCATATGTCGAGACGGCAGTATCGGTGTATGGACAACTCTAGCGGAGTCGGCGTACTCGACAAGGCCGTGCTCGTGCTCAATGCCCTTGAAGCCGGTCCGGCGTCCCTCGCCCAGCTCGTCCAGGCCACCGGCCTGGCACGCCCCACCGCCCATCGGCTCGCCGTCGCTCTGGAACACCATCGCATCGTCTCCCGGGACACACAGGGCCGGTTCGTACTGGGACCGCGGCTGTCGGAGCTGTCCACGGCCGCCGGGGAGGACCGGCTGCTGGCCGTCGCCTCGCCGGTGCTGGCCCAGCTCCGGGACCTGACCGGGGAGAGCGCCCAGCTTTACCGGCGGCAGGGTGACGAGCGGGTGTGCGTGGCGGCCGCCGAGCGGTCCAGCGGGCTGCGCGACACCGTGCCGGTCGGTTCGGCCCTGCCGATGCTCGCCGGATCGGCGGCGCAGATCCTGCTGGCCTGGGAGGAGCCGGACCGGCTCCACCGCGGCCTGCGCGGGGCCAAGTTCACCGCGGCGACACTGGCGAGCGTCCGGCGCAGGGGCTGGGCGCACAGCGTCGGCGAGCGCGAGCAGGGCGTGGCCAGCGTCTCGGCGCCGATCCGGGGTGTGGGCGGCAAGGTGGTCGCCGCGGTCTCGGTCTCCGGGCCGATCGAGCGTCTGACCCGGACTCCGGGCAGGATGCACGCCGCCCCCGTGGTCACCGCCGCGGAGCGGATCACCGAATCGATGCGACGGGCCAACTGAACCATGCGATATGGGGAGGCGAGCACCCTTGCGGCCCCCTAGGCTGGGGAGGTGACAGATCGCATCGAGGCCGCTGCCGTTGAACTGCGTCCCCTGCTCCAAGAATTCATCCTCTGGGCGCGCGAGAACGCACCCGGCAGCGATTCCAACCTGGTCGGCCCGGTGGCCCTGTGGCACCGGCTGATCGCCTCAGACGACGTCGGCCGCTGGAGGCGGAACGATCTGCGCACCGTGCTTCTCGACCGGATGCCGCAGGTCGTGGAGGACCCGGACGCCGCCGCCGACGGCATGGTCGCGTCGGTCCGCGCCTACCTCACCTTCCTGTCGGAGACCGACCGGCTCGTCAGGGGCTCCGCCTCGCTCAAGGATCTGCTCGCCGAGCTCGACGACCTGGAGGACGACTTCGTCGACGCGATGGAGGACGTCGCCGTCGACGAGGACGACGACTACGACGACGACGAGGAGTCCGAGGGGCTGGGTGACTTCGAGCCGTTCGCGGACGAGCTCGCCGAGCTGCCGACGATCCGGCTCCGCCCCGACGCCGAGCTGGCCGTGGCCACCCGGGGGGCGAGCTTGATCACCAAGGCGCGCGACCTCGCGATCTGGGTCGGATCCGAGCGCCAGGTGGGTGAGGCGAGCCTGCTCACCGACGCCGAGATCCTCGAAGCCCTCGCCGCTCTGGGACTGCCGGTGCCCACCGGGAGCGGCAAGTCTCTGTCCGACTCGGTGCCCGCGCTCTGGAACATCTGGAACCTCGCGATCGACCTGGACTTCCTCCAGCCCGAGGGCGAGGACACAGTCAGCGCCGACGACGACACCGCCGACTGGCCCTTCGACGAGGACGACGACGCTCTGGACGTCTGGATGGCCGGCCTCCACTCGGTCGACTACGGCGACCCCGAGCTTGAGGACGAGGACGCCACGATCGCCCTGTCGGGGCTGACCCGGGCGCTGCTGGTCAGGGTGCTCCTGGCGACCGGTTCCAAGCCGCTGGCCGAGCTCCGCACCGAGCTGGCGGAGGCCGTCGCCGAGTACGACGAGCAGGGCGCGGACGCCTGGGCCGCGGCCATCGCGCAGTACGGCGACCCGCTCACCCCGGTGCTCGACTGGCTGACCGGCTACGGCATGGTCGAGGTCGAGCACGATCAGGTACGGCTGACGCCGCTCGGCATGGAGGGCGTGGTCCACCTCGCGGACGACGCCGACATCGAGCTGGACGCCCGTCCCGCCATCGACGCGATGACGGCCCTGGATCTGCTCTCGTTCAGCGCGGAGCTGCCCGAGGAGGAGGCGGACGCCGAGTTCGCCGCCTGGATGGAGCTGCGCGAGCCCGATCGGGCCGCCAAGGAGTTGCTGGAGGCGGCGGCCGAGGACGACGCGGACGCCCTGGTCCGGGTCCAGGCGGCCAGCATGGTGGGCTCGCTCGGCGAGGTGGCCGTGCCCGCGTGGCAGGATGCCCTCGACGAGCCGTCCCTGCGCCCCTACGCGGCCACCCACCTGGCCCAGCTCGGCGTCGACGACGCTCCGCCGCCCACCCAGGCCGACACCCACTGGCTGATCCTCGACATGCTGACCATCTCCGCCGGTCTCGGCCGGCCGGAGTTCGTCAGCAGCCTGGACGACATCGGCAACGTGCCGAACCTGGTCAACCTGCTCGACGTGATCTGGAAGGTGCCGCACCCGCACCTGGAGGAGCTGCTGGAGGCGATCGGCCTCGCCCACCCGGACAAGCAGGTGGGCAAGGCCGCCAAGCGGGCCCTGTTCAAGGCCCGCTCCACGCACAACTGACGCGGCGGTCACGGGGCGAGGGCATACGGATCGACCTCCTCGCCCCGTGACCCGCCTCCCGGCGCCGTGACCCGCCTCCCGGCGCCGGGGGCGACGGACCGGTCCGGCCGGCTACCTGACGTCCCCGCGCCTCTGCCAGAGCGCCGGCCGTCTCTCTGCCCCCTGCCGGCGCACGGACCTTTCACCGCGCGGCCTCGGGACGGCGGACCGTTCACTCGGGGCCCTCGTGCCAGTCGGGCAGCGGCCGGTAGATGGCCACACCGCTGTTCTCCAGCTCCTCGCGGAGCGCGAAGTACTCCTCGCCGAACGGGTCCACGCCGTTGAGCGGCATGAGGCCGCGGCGGATGGCCAGATCGTGCGGGGCCAGGGCGGCGGCTTGGGAGAGGTGCCGCTCGGCGGCCTCCCCACGGCCGTCCCGCAGCAGCCACGCCGCCAGCCGGGCGTGCAACCGGGCCAGGCGCTCGTCGTCGGCGGGGGCGCGCAGTTCCCGGACGGTCGTTCCCGCGTCACCGTCGATCACCCATCGGCGCAGGGCGGCGGTGGCCCGCTCGGAGGACAGCCCGTTCATCGACCGGAAGGTGTCGGTGGCCGTCATCGTGTCCTGCGGCCGGGCGATCCGCCCCTCCTCGTCGATCCAGACGACGGTCGGCACGTTGATCACGTTGTAGAGCTCGGCGATCCTGCCGTCGGCGTCGATCACCGCGGGGTGCGTGACGTCGGCGAGCCACTCCTCGGCGTCCTGCGGGTTACGGTCGAGCGAGACGCTGACCACACTGAAGCCGTATCCCCTGAGCTCCAGGTGCAGGGCCTCCCACGCGGGCAGGTCGTAGCGGCAGCCGCACCAGGAGGCCCAGAAGACCAGGGCGATCTTGGTCCCGCGCAGGCCGGCGAGCGGGCCGAACTCCGGGGCGCGGCCGAGGGAGGGCTCGGCGGGCTCACCGATCGCCACCACGCCCTGGTCGAGGTCGGCCACCGCCTGCCTGCCGAGCAGCCCGGCGAAGCTCATCAGATCGACGCCGTCCTCGGACTCGGCGGCCGCGGCACGGAACGACGGGATGCAGGCGTCTCCTCTGCACCAGCCGTGCGACTTGCGCTCCCAGCCGAGGATCGGCGTCCCGTGGGGCACGACCAGTCCGTCGATCTTCTCCTCGCGCCCGCCGGCCAGCAGAGTAATCATCTTCAACCCCCATTGGATAGTGTCGGTTTCCAATTATTGGACAGTGACGCTATCCAATCAAGGGGTGAACTCGGAAATATGCTCTGGAAAAACAGAAAACCCCCGAAAGCATCTGCTTTCGAGGGTTTCACCGATGTAGCCCCGACCGGATTCGAACCGGCGCTACCGCCTTGAGAGGGCGGCGTCCTAGGCCACTAGACGACGGAGCCTTGCGAAGATGACAGTGGTAGTCCCGACCGGATTCGAACCGGCGTTACCGCCTTGAGAGGGCGGCGTCCTAGGCCACTAGACGACGGGACCATACACACTGTCGCCGGATCCGGGGGGACCGGATCCGCAACATCCCCCGAAGGAGATGCAGCTGGGGTACCAGGACTCGAACCTAGAACAACTGAACCAGAATCAGCCGTGTTGCCAATTACACCATACCCCACCGCGTTTGACCCCCTTGCGGGGTTCGCTGGCGACTCCGAAAGAATAGCCCAGGTTGGGGGCCAAGACCAAAACGATTGACGACCGCCCGGTCCCGGTGGTGCCGGAGTGCGGCCGAGGGTCCGTTATGTAACGCTGCTATCCGAGATCTATCCGCACGTGAGGAGCCCGTACCTTGGCTGAGAACCCCTTCTTCGCCCCCAGCACGCTGCCCTACGCGCTGCCGGACTTCGGCGCGATCCGGGAGGAGCACTACCTGCCCGCGTTCGAGCGGGGCATGGCCGACCAGCTGCGGGAGGTCGAGGCGATCGCCGGCGACCCCGCCCCGGCGACGTTCGCCAACACGGTCGAGGCCCTGGAGCGCTCGGGCCAGGTCCTGAAGCGGACCGCGACGGTCTTCTTCAGCATCGCCTCCTCCGACACCACCGACGGCATCCGGGAGATCGAGACCGAGATCTCCCCCAGGCTGACCAAGCACGACGACGCCATCCGGCTCAACCGCGCCCTCTACCAGCGGATCAAGCAGGTCACCACGGAGGACCCGGAGGAGGCGTGGCTGCTGGAGAAATACCGGGTGGACTTCGTCCGGGCCGGCGCCGACCTGTCCGAGGCCGAGCAGGAGCGGCTGAAGGGGCTCAACGAGGAGCTGACCAGGATCGCCACCGCCTTCCCGCAGAACCTGCTGACGGCCTCCACCGCCTCGGCTCTGGTCGTCGAGGACGTCAAGGAGCTCGACGGCCTCTCCGAGAGCGCGATCAAGGCGATCGAGAAGGACGGCACGTACACCCTGCCGCTGCTCAACTTCACCAACCAGCCCGCCCTCGCCGAGCTGACCGACAGGCAGACCCGCAAGAGGCTGTACGAGCTGTCGGTGAACCGGGCGCCGGAGAACTTCGACCTGGCCGTCAGGCTGGCGACGCTCCGCGCCGAACGGGCCGCCCTGCTCGGCTACCCCAACCACGCCGCCTACTCCGTCGCCGACCAGACGGCCAAGACCACCGAAGCGGTCGAGGAGATGCTCGGCAAGCTGGTGGGCCCGGCGACGGCCAACGCCCGCCGCGAGGCGGAGCTGCTGAGCGAGGAGGCCGGCTTCCCGATCGAGGCGTGGGACTGGTCTTTCTACGCGGAGAAGGTGCGCAAGGCCCGCTACGACTTCGACAGCTCCGAGCTACGCCCCTACTTCGAGCTGAACCGGGTGCTGCGCGACGGCGTCTTCCACGCGGCCGGCGAGCTGTACGGGATCACCTTCACCGACCGGGACGATCTGGCCGGTTACCACCCGGACGTGCGGGTCTTCGAGGTGTTCAACGCGGACGGCTCGGAGCTGGGCCTGTTCGTGTTCGACCCCTACGCCCGTCCCACCAAGCGCGGCGGCGCGTGGATGAACAACCTGGTGGACCAGTCGCACCTGTTCGGCGACCTGCCCGTGGTGATGAACAACCTCAACATCACCAAGCCCGCCGAGGGCCCGACGCTGCTGACCTTCGACGAGGTCAACACCGCTTTCCACGAGTTCGGCCACGCCCTGCACGGCCTGTTCTCCGACGTCCGCTTCCCCCGGGTCTCCGGGACCGAGGTGCCGCGCGACTTCGTGGAGTACCCCTCGCAGGTCAACGAGATGTGGGCCACCTGGCCGTCGGTGCTCGCCAACTTCGCCCGGCACCACGAGACCGGCGAGCCGGTCCCCGCGGAGCTTCTGGAGAAGATGAAGGCGGCCGAGAAGTTCAACCAGGGCTTCGCGACCGTGGAGTATCTCGCCGCGGCGCTGCTCGACTGGGCATGGCACAAGCTGGCCGCCGGGGAGAGGGTCGAGGACGCCGAGGCGTTCGAGGCCGCGGCCCTGGAGCGCGCCGGGATCGCCTCCGACCTGGTCCGCAGCCGTTACCGGACCAACTACTTCGCGCACATCTTCTCCGGCGGCGTGGGCCACTACAGCGCCGGCTACTACTCCTACATCTGGAGTGAGGTGCTGGACGCCGAGAGCGTCGAGTGGTTCAAGGAGAACGACGGCCTCAAGCGCGCCAACGGCGACCACTTCCGGTCCGCCCTGCTGTCGGTCGGCGGATCCAAGGACGTGATGGAGGCGTTCCGCGACTTCCGCGGCCGCGACCCGCGCATCGAGCCGCTCCTGGAGCGCCGCGGCCTGGCCTGACGGCCGTCATCGCGCGTACGGCCCGCCACCGGGCGGGCCGTACGGTCACGGGACCCCGGGTGCCGGTTCAGCCCTGGAGCCTGGCCAGGGCGGCGCGGATCCGCTCCATCGAGCGTTCCCGGCCGAGCACCTCGATCGACTCGAACAGCGGCAGGCCGACGGTCCTTCCGGTGACGGCCACGCGGACGGGGGCCTGGGCCTTGCCGAGCTTGAGGCCGTGCTCGGCCCCGACCTCCTCCAACGCCGTCTTGAGCGACTCGGGATCCATGTTCACCTTCTCCAGGCGGTCGAGGTAGCCGGTGAGGATCTCCACGGCGGAGGCCTTCATGGCCTTGTCCCACGACGCCTGGTCGAAGACGGGCTCGTCCAGGAAGAGGAAGTCCACGTTCGCGGTGATCTCCGACAGGACCGCGATGCGGGTCTGGGCCAGCTCGGCGACCCTGGCGAAGGTCTCCCGGTCCCAGTCGGGCTCCAGCCACGGCTCGCACCGGGCGACGAAGGTCGCGAGCGGCAGCGCCCGGATGTATTCGCCGTTGAACGCGCGGAGCTTCTTCTCGTCGAAGAAGGCGGGAGACGGGTTGACGTCCTCCAGCTTGAACAGCGGCACCATCTGCGACCAGGGCATGATCTCCCGGTCCTCGCCCGGCCCCCAGCCCAGCAGCATGAGGTAGTTGACCATCGCCTCGGCCAGGTAGCCCTCCTCGCGGTAGGACTCCAGCGCGACCTTGTCACGGCGCTTGGACAGCTTCTGGCGCTTCTCGTTGACGATGACCGGCACGTGCGCCCAGACCGGCGGGGTGACGCCGAGCGCCTCCCAGAGCAGCTGCTGCTTGGGCGTGTTGGACAGGTGCTCCTCCGCACGGACCACCTGGCCGATCCGCATCTCGATGTCGTCGACCACGTTGGCCAGCACGAACAGCGGGGAGCCGTCGGCGCGCGCGACGACGAAGTCCTCCATCGCGTTGTTGGGGAACTCGACCGTGCCGCGGACCAGGTCCTCGACCACGGTGACGCCCTCGTCGGGGGTGCGGAAGCGGACCGCGCCCTCGCCCAGGCCCCGGTCGCGGCAGAAGCCGTCGTAGCCCTGGTGCTCGGAGCCGGTCCGGGCCTTCACGTCGTCACGGGTGCAGGTGCAGAAGTAGGCGCGGCCGCCGGTGACCAGCTTGGCCACCGCCTCACGGTGCTGCTTCTCGTAGGAGGACTGGAAGTAGGGGCCCTCGAAGAACGGGCTGTCGCCGTGGATGCCGATCCAGGCGAGCGCCGAGATGATGCCCTCGGTCCACTCGGGACGGTTGCGCGCGGCGTCGGTGTCCTCGATGCGGAGCACGAACGTGCCGCCGGACTGCTCGGCCAGCGCCCAGTTGAACAGCGCCGAACGGGCGCCGCCGACATGGAACATGCCGGTGGGGGACGGAGCGAAGCGAACCCTAGTCACGCGAGACCACCCGGTTGGTGAGAGTGCCGATTCCTTCGATGCCGACGCTGACCTCGTCGCCGATGTCCAGCGGGCCGACCCCTTCGGGCGTCCCGGTGAGGATGACGTCGCCGGGGATCAGGGTCATGACCGCGCTCACATGGGCGATCAGCGTCGGGATGTCGTACATGAGCTTGGAGGTGCGGGAACTCTGCTTGACCTCGCCGTTCACCGTCGTGGTGATGCCCAGGTCGCCCGGGTCGAGCTCGGTCTGGATCCACGGGCCGAGCGGGCAGAACGTGTCGAAGCCCTTGGCGCGGGTGAACTGCACGTCCTTCTTCTGCAGGTCGCGGGCCGTGACGTCGTTGGCGCAGGTGTAGCCGAAGATGACCTCGTGGGCCCGCTCCGCGGGGACCTCCCGGCAGAGCCTGCCGATGACCACGGCCAGCTCGCCCTCGAAGTCGACCTGCCGGGTCAGCCCGGTCGGGTAGGCGATGGCCTCCCCCGAACCGATCACCGAGGTGGACGGTTTCAGGAAGACCAGCGGCTCGTCGGGGACCTCACCGCCCATCTCGCGGGCGTGGTCGGCGTAGTTCTTGCCGATCGCGACGACCTTGCTGGGCAGCATGGGCGCGACCAGCCTGACCTGCGAGAGCGAGTAACGCTCACCGGTGAACTGGATCGGGCCGAACGGGTGCCCGGAGATCGTGGAGACGAACTCCTCGCCGGGTCCGCCCTCGACCACGCCGAATCCGACACCCTCGCCTGTGGAGAACCTCGCTATACGCACAGGACAAGGCTAGTCGCGCCCGGAGCGCCACCGGACCGCCACCCGGCGCCGGACCGGTGCGGCCGGCGGCGGGCCGGCGGTTGGGCCGGCGGCACCACCCGCCATCGGAAATACGTCGTATATCGCCACAAAAACTACCAAAACATATATAAATAACCCAAAAGTTAGCAATCGCATTAATCGCATACATACAGGGTTTCTCCAGGAAAAGGTATGTGCTGGTTGCTGTTCATATGGGGGGTATGACGCCTTATTAGGAAGTATTGGGGAAGCACACGATCTTCCCCCCGGGGGAAGGGAACCGACGTGACCGAAGCCAACACGGTGAACACGCCACCAAGGGGCGACGAGACATCGGTGCCGAGGGCTCGGCCCGGCACCGGCGGAGGCCAGGGGAGCCTGGTGACCTCCAAGGGGACCACGAGCATCGACGGCGGAGTCGTCGCGAAGATCGCCGGTCTGGCGGCGCGGGAGGTCTCCGGCGTCTACGACATGGGTGCCGGCACCGCACGGGCACTCGGCGCGGTCCGCGGCATGGTGGGCGGCGAGAAGAGCGCCATGCAGGGAGTGTCCGTCGAGGTGGGCGAGCGACAGGCGGCCGCCGACCTGGACCTGGTGGTCGAGTACGGAGTCGCCATCCCGGACGTCGCCGCCGCCGTGCGCCGCAACGTGATCATGGCCGTCGAGCGCATGACCGGGCTGGAGATGACCGAGGTCAACATCAAGGTCAACGACGTCCACATGCCCGGCCAGGAGAAAGAGGGCGACAAGGAGAGGGCCGAAGAGCTCGAACAGGGGCCGCGCGTCCAGTGAGCGAACTCGCGCACGAGATAGCCGTCGCCGTACGGCGATGTCCCGACGTCGCCGACCTGTCGGGCGGTCCGTTCGGGACCGTGGCGACCTACCTGCCCGGCGAGAGGGTGTCCGGCGTCGCCGTCCGTGACGGCGACGTGGAGATCTCCATCGTCGCCCAGCTGGGACGGCCACTGCCGGAGATCGCCGAAGAGGTGCGGACGGCGGTCGCCTCTCTGGTGGGTGACCGTCCGGTGAATGTACATATCGGAGGTATTCAATGAACCAGTTCCCCGTATGGAGCATGGCCGGCATGTTCGTCGGCATCATCCTGGGCCTCGCGGCGGCCTTCGGCGGTCTCGGCGCGTTCCTCCTGGTGCTCGTCCTGGGCGCCGTCGGACTCCTCATCGGCCGCATCGTCGACAGTGGCGAGGTCGACCTGTCCAAGCTGGGCATGAGGCGGCAATGACCACCCCGGTCGAGCACCACGCCGCGCCTTCCGGGACATCCGCGGACGCACACGGCCTCCCCGCCCAGCGGACGGAGGGCGGCTCAACCGCAGAGGCGACGCGCCCGGCCCAGCCCGCCCTGCCGGTACGGCCCGCCGTACCGGCCGAGCAGCGGGGGAGGACGGACATCCCGGAGCGGGTGGTGTCACGCATCGCGGCCCGCGCGGCCGGAGAGGTGGCCGGGGTGCGGGAGGTCCGCGATCGGTGGCCGCTGTCCTTCGGCGGGCGCACCCGCGCCGCCGTGGACGGGGAGCTCACGACGCTGAGCCTGGACGTGTCGGTGGAGTATCCCACCCCGCTCCTGCAGGTCACCGAGGCGGTCCGGAGGCACGTCGCCGACCGGGTCCACGTGCTCACCGGCCTGCACATCGGTCATATCGACATCGACGTGACCGACGTGGTGCCACCCCGGGGAGAGGACCGCGGATGACGGTCCCCGCCTCCCCTCCGCCCACTCCGGCCTCCGGCGCGCACCTCGCACCGGACAGCACGACCGCACCCGGCGCGGAGATCGCGGAACGGCCCTCGCCCCTGCCCGCCGGAGTTCCCAGGAACCGGGCGGCGGACAGGGCGGCGAACAGGGCCTTCCGCCCGCGCCGGGTGGTCCCCGCTGTGATCACAGCCGCCCTGATGACCCTGCTCGGCATCCTGGTCGCGGTGGAGACGATCTCCGCCCTGCTGGGCAGACCGGTGCGCTGGATACCGTACGACCGGTTGCTGGGCTGGGCGTCCTCGACGACGTGGAACAGCCCGCAGGTGATGCTGGGCGGGAGCGTGCTCACCGCCCTGGGCCTGCTCCTGGTGCTGCTCGCGCTCGTTCCGGGGCAGCCCCGGCTCATCCCGGCCAGGACCGGCGACCCCGACCTGATCATCGGTATGCAACGCCGGGGCTTCACCCGCTCCCTGGCGCACGCCGCCCGGCAGGTGCAGGGGATCGACCGCGCCCGGGTGAGACTGCACGGCAGGACCGCGCAGGTGACGGCGGACAGTTCCCTGCGGGACACCACCGGGCTGGCCGAGGCCGTCCGGCAGGCCGTCACCGACCGGATCACCGCACTCGCTCCGGTCGACGACCATCCCGTGCGCGTGAACCTGCGAGGAAAGTGATCGCCATGGACAGGAAGACCCCGAGGGGCAACCGGCTGGGGCTGCTGATCGTGGGGCTGCTGCTGACGGTCCTCGGCTGCCTCACCATCGCCCGCGGCATGGGGGCGCTCTCACGGATCTGGGGGCCGGCCGGGCAGCCGCTCGTCAACGGTCCGGTGCGCGAGGCGTTCACCCGCTCCCCAGCGCTGTGGTGGGCGGTCGCCGGTGCCGGGATCGTGCTGGCCCTGCTCGGCCTGCGCTGGCTGCTGGTCCAGGGGCGACACTCCAAGCTGGGCGGCATGCGCCTGGCGAGCGGGCCCGGCGGGGTCACCGACGTCCGTACCGGCGGCGTGGCCGCCGCGATGGCCGCCGACGTCAGCGCGCACCCCGCGATCCTCGGCGCCAGCGCCGCGATGGTCGGGACGGACGCGCATCCGGCGGTACGGCTGCACGTGGTGGCCGACGAGACCCTCCCCATGGAGGCGATCCGCGAGCAGCTGGACGGGGTGGCCATCCCGCGCATGCGCCGGGCGCTGGAGACCGAGCACATCCCGGCCGTCGCCCAGGTGAGCCTGGAGGAACCGCCACGACATCGCAGGACCGTCGTCTGACGGAGCGTCGACCGTAGAGTGGTCGGCGGAACCAACACTTCGAGGAGACGATGTGCCTTCGGTCGTGAAGATAAATGTGCTGACGGTGTCGGCGGAGATGCGCCAGGAGCTGGAGCGCCGGTTCTCCGGGCGCGCCGGGATCGTGGAGTCGGCGGACGGGTTCGAGTGGTTCGAGCTGCTCCGCCCGGTGGACGGCACCGACCGATACCTGGTCTACACCCGCTGGCGGTCCGAGGAGGACTTCAAGCGCTGGACCGACAGCCAGGCCTTCCAGAAGGGCCACGCCCAGGCCGGCGGGCAGGCGGAGCACGGGCACGGTCACGGCCAGGCCTCCCCCGGGCAGGGGCACGGTCACGGCCAGGGGCCCGCTGCCGGCGGCGCCGAACTCTGGTCGTTCGAGGTCGTCCAGAGCACCGGCCCCGCGTCCACGTCCTGACCGTCGTCGACGGCCACAAGCATGGAGGGCAAGGCCGCACCCACCCCGTCTCCGGCCTTGTCCCCTCTCAGCGGTCCAGCGCGTTCGCCTCGATGCGGCCGGCGAGGCCGTTGCGGACGAACGTCGCGGCCAGGCTGTCCGGCTTACGCCCCGCCTGGTCCCTGAAGCACGCGATGAGCTCCTCGCCGAGCCCCAGCCGGGGGTTGCGCTCCAGCACCTCGGCCCGGAGCCGGGCGGGGAAGTCCTCCGGCCGCCGGCCGCGAGACCTTCGGCGGACCCGCCACGGCGGGCGGACGCGTCGAATCATGGTTAAACGCCGGGCGCGCATCTAGTTGCTAACGATGTGCTGAAAGAGGTCCGTCCAGCTTGACCGGTTTGATCGGATTCGGACAGCATGATCCGCCCTCTTCGTTCAGCCCGGAAGGAACTGGCGTGCGCCGCCGCACCGAAGCACTCATCCTCTCGCTCATTCTCCTCGTGACCTGCGGCGCGGCGACCGGCACGGCGGAGGCCGCGGCACGGGTCAAACGCACGGCCGAGTGTCAGGGCGACTGGTTACCGGCGACCCCGACGTCTCCGGACATCATGAACGGCGAGCTGGAGTTCCTGGGCCTCTCCCCGGTGAAGGTGGGCAAGGACGTCAACTGGCGTACCGACCCCTACCACAACCGCTCGTGGAGCATGGTGTTCCACTCCCTGCGCTGGATGGGCCGCCTGGTCGCCGACTACGAGACCACCGGGGAGGCGGCCTACCTGACCCGTGCCACCGAGATCGCCAAGGACTGGGTGACGGACAACCCCCGGCGCGGGGGCCCCAAGGCCAGCTCCTACGCCTGGCAGGAGCACCCGATCGCGCTGCGCGCCCCCGCCCTGGTCTGCCTCAGCAAGCACGTCAACGCGTCCTGGCTGTCCAGGAGCCTGGCCGAGCACGCCACGATGCTGTCCAACCCGAACCTGTACGAGAAGGGCCACAACCACGGCATCGACCAGGACATCGCGCTGCTCGGCATCGGCTGCCGGTACGGCAACAGCACGTGGTCCGGTCTCGCCGTCAAGCGGCTGACCGAGACGGTGAAACTCGACGTCGACTCCCAGGGTGTGCTCCGTGAGCAGGCCCCGCGCTATGCGATCTACGTGCACGAGCGGCTCAAGGTCGCGATCGACCGGATCGAGGAGTGCGGCCGGAAGGTGCCCGGCGAGATCACCCGGCGCTGGGAGTCGCTGGAGGACTTCATCTCCCACTCCACCCAGCCCAACGGCTTCATGGTCCCGATCGGGGACGGCGGCGCGGATGTGCGGCCGGTCGGCTACGATCACCCGAAGCAGACCGTGCGGGTGTTCGGCAACGGCTACGTCTACGGGCGCACCGCCTGGGACAAGCCCGAGTCGGCGTTCTACTCCATCCGCTTCGGTCCCGGCCTGAAGTACCACGGCCACGAGGACCACCTCGGCGTGACCTACTACGCCCAGGGCCGCGACGTCCTGGTCGACGTGGGCTTCCACTCCTACGAGAACACCGGCTACCGCCGCTGGACGATGTCCACCGAGGCGCACAACACGCCCTCCGTCGCCGGCGCCGCGTTCCGGGGCGGCACGGCCACCACGCTGAGCAGGTCCTCGATCAAGGACGACCGGCAGAGCTACCGGCTGACCGACAGGGCCTACGGCGTGCCCAGGACCCGCTCGGTGCTGGTCAACCACGGGCAGGACGTGATGGCCGTGCTGGACACGGTCCCCAAGGGTTCCAAGGTCGGCAACCTCTGGCACCTCGCCCCCGAACTGTCGGTCGTGTCCGACAGCGCCGGCCGGGTCGTGGTCAAGGACAAGACCGGCTGGAAGGCGACGCTGGTCCAGGTGTCGATGCCCTCCTGCAAGCCCGTCAGCGGGCTGAAGGTGGTCCGTGGCCGGTCGGCTCCCTACCAGGGCTGGGTCTCCCCCGCCTACCTGAAGAAGCAGCCCGCCCCCACGGTCGTCTCCCCCGCCTCCGCGGGCCCGCTGCTCACCATCGTGGTGCCCGGCACCGACAAGCCCTCGGTCTCCTGTTCCGGCGGCAAGGTGAACCTGGAGACCTCCACCGGCCCGGTCGGCTTCCGGGTCGGCGGCGCGGACCTCTCCTGACCCCTCCCTGACGGTTCGAGCGGGGTACGGCCCGGCCTTCAGGAGCCTCGCGGCGTACGGCCGGGCCGTATGCCGCGAGGACCGGATCAGCCCGCGGGGTGGCCCGCCTTGAGCAGGCCGTAGGTGACGGCCTGCTCAAGGGCCTGCCAGGAGGCCTCGATGATGTTCTCGTCGACGCCGACGGTGGCCCACTCGCCGGTCGCGTCGCTGGAGGTGAGGAGCACCCGGGTGACCGCGTCGGTGCCGTGGGCGCCCTCCAGGATCCGCACCTTGAAGTCGATCAGCTCGACCTCCGCGAGCTCGGGGTAGAGCTTCTCCAGTCCCAGCCGGACGGCCCTGTCCAGGGCGTTGACCGGGCCGTTTCCCTCGCCGGTGGCCACGATGCGCTCGCCCTTGGCGTGCAGCTTGACGGTGGCCTCGCTGACCAGCTCGCCGTCGCGGGTGCGCTCGACGATCACCCGCCAGGACTCCACCTCGAAGTGGCGCCGGCGCTCGCCCGCAACGGTGTCGCGCAGCAGCAGTTCGAAGGAGGCGTCGGCCGCCTCGAAGGTGTGGCCCCGGGACTCCAGGTCCTTGACCCTGTCCACCAGCTCGCGCGACATCTCCGAAGACAGCTCGTAGCCCAGCTCGCGGCCCTTGAGCTCGACGGAGGCGCGGCCGGCCATGTCGGAGACGAGCATGCGCATGTCGTTGCCGACCTCGGCCGGGTCGATGTGCTGGTAGAGGTTGGGATCCACCTTGATGGCACTGGCGTGCAGCCCCGCCTTGTGCGCGAAGGCGGAGACGCCCACGTAGGGGGCGTGGGAGTTCGGGGTGACGTTGGTGACCTCGGTGATCGCGTGCGCGATCCGGGTCATGTCGGCCAGCGCCTCCCGCGGGACGAGGTCGAAGCCCCGCTTGAGCTGGAGGTTGGCCACGACGGTGAACAGGTTGGCGTTGCCGGACCGCTCGCCGTACCCGTTGGCGCAGCCCTGCACGTGGGTGGCGCCCGCCTTGACCGCGGCCAGGGTGTTGGCCACCGCGCAGCCGGTGTCGTCGTGGCAGTGGATGCCGACCCGGGCGGAGGTCTGCACGGCCGCGTGGACGACCTCGGCCAGCTCGTCGGGGAGCATGCCGCCGTTGGTGTCGCACAGGGCGATGACCGAGGCGCCCGCTTCGGCGGCGGTGCGCAGGACCTCCAGCGCGTAGGCTGGATTGGACGTGTAGCCGTCGAAGAAGTGCTCGGCGTCGAGGAAGACCCGCTGTCCCTCCGCGCGGAGGTGGGAGACCGTGTCGCGGATCATCGCGAGGTTCTCCCGGAGAGTCGTGCGGAGGGCCAGCTCCACGTGCCGGTCGTGGCTCTTGGCGACAAGGGTCACGACCGGCGCGCCGGATTCGCGCAGGGCGGCCACCAACGGGTCGTCGGCTGCCTTCACTCCGGCTCGGCGGGTCGCGCCGAACGCGGCGAGCTGCGCATGCTTCAGGTCGAGCTCTGTTTGAGCCCGTCTGAAGAACTCGGTGTCCTTCGGATTGGCGCCGGGCCAGCCACCCTCGATGAAACCGACGCCGAGGCCGTCCAGGTGGCGTGCGACGGCCAGCTTGTCCGCCACCGTGAGGTTGAGGCCCTCCTGCTGGGCACCGTCACGCAGCGTGGTGTCGTACACGTGGAAGCGGTCGTCGGCCATGTCAGTCTCCTTCGCGGGTTCGATGATTCGCCGCGCGCTCATCCGGCTCTGAGAAACAAAAAAACCCCTCACGGACGTGAGAGGTCTGCGCGCTGGCGGTGTCCCTTTTCAGCCAGCGCGCCTGCCGATAATGAGCAGACCGTAGAACATGATGCTTCGGAGTCTGCCACACGCAGACAGCATTTGACACATCGATCTCAGGATCCGAGATGTACGGCCCGCCGGCACGACGGCGGGCCGCCCCTCCCGGCCGCCGACACGGGGGCGGATTCCCGCCCCGGGCCGGCGATCGGCGAGGAGAATGGCGGGCATGAAGGCGACTTATCTCGACCCGGCCATCGGGCAGTACCTCATCGCACACACCACCCCGCCCGACAACGTCCTCGACGCGCTCGCCCTGGAGACCCGCGAGGCCACCGGCGAGAGCGCGGGCATGCAGATCTCCCCCGACCAGGGGCGGTTCCTGACCATGATCACCCAGCTCGGCCGCGCGAGGAACGTGGTGGAGGTGGGCACCTTCACCGGCTACTCCTCCATCTGCATCGCCCGGGGACTGGCCCCCGGCGGCAGGCTGAGCTGCTTCGACGTCAGCGAGGAGTGGACGGCGATCGCCCGGCGCTACTGGGAGAAGGCGGGGGTCGCCGACCGCATCGAGTTGCGGGTCGGCCCCGCCGCCGAACGCCTGAAGGAACTCCCTCCCGAGCAGACCGTGGACCTGGCGTTCATCGACGCCGACAAGATCGGCTATCCCGTCTACTACGAGGCCTTGCTGCCCCGCCTCGCCCCGGGCGGCCTGATCCTCGTCGACAACACCCTGTGGAGCGGGCGCGTCGCCGACCCCACCGCCGGCGACGACAGCACCCGGGCCATCCGCGAGTTCAACGACATGGTCATGGCCGACGGCCGGGTGACCTCACTGATCCTGCCCATCGCCGACGGGCTCACCATGATTCGAAAGCACTGACGAGAACTTCCCCGAACGCCGGGCGGGCGGGAATCTTTACGATTACTTTTAGTTGCGTGTCAAACACGTTGCGCCCACCCGCCTGGAGGGGATGACGGAGCCATGCCCAAGACTCTGCACCGTCGCGAGGCGAAGCACATGTCAGATCGAGAAGAACTCGACCAGCGCTACCAGGACGAGTGTGACCGGTGGCCGGGCCGCAAGGTCGAGATCATCAACGGTCGGATCGTGGTGAGAGAGTCGGCCACCTTCGACCACGCCAAGGTCATCTACTGGCTCCTCCTCCAACTCATCCCCTCGATGACGGAACGGGAGTGGCTGCCGGTATGGGATCTCAAACTCTTCCTCGGCGTCCAGAAAGACCGCTACAAACCCGACCACGTCGTCAAGCCGAGAAACTGCGCCGCAGCGGATGTTCCGTTGTATCTGGTGATCGACGCGTTCAAGAACCAGGTGAGATTGCTCAGCAGACCGAGCGAGACCGGCTACGCCCACGAGACCCTCGTGAAACTCGGTGACCCCCTCGATCTCCCGGCACCGTGGAATCTCACGATCGACACCGGCAAGCTGATCGAGGAGTAGGCCGTACGCACAGGGAGGCCCGGCCGGGTGGGAGGCCGGGCTTCCCTCATGTGCGGGTCAGCAGATCTTGTGGACCCAGCTGTGCGCGTCGGGGCGGGAACCATACTGGATGCCGACCAGCTCCTCGCGGATCCGGGCGGTGACGGGGCCCTGGCTGCCGTCGCCGACCGTCCAGGCGCGGTCGGCGCCCTTGACCGAGCCGACGGGGGTCACGACCGCCGCCGTGCCGCAGGCGAAGACCTCGGTGAGCTCGCCGGACTCGCAGCCCGCCTGCCACTCCTCGATCGACAGGCGTCCCTCCTCGGCGGTCAGGCCCAGGTCGGAGGCGAGGGTGAGGATCGAGTCGCGGGTGATGCCGGGCAGGAGCGTGCCGGTGAGGGCCGGGGTGAGCAGGCGGTCGCCGTAGACGAAGAACAGGTTCATCCCGCCCATCTCCTCGACGTAGCGGTGCTCGCCCGCGTCGAGCCAGACCACCTGGTCGCAGCCCTGCTCGACGGCCTGGCGCTGGGCCACGAAGGCGGCCGCGTAGTTGCCGCCGCACTTGGCGAAGCCGGTGCCACCGGGCGCGGCCCGGGTGTATTCGGTGGACAGCCAGACCGAGACGGCGTTGCCCCCTCCGAAGTAGGCGGCCGCCGGGGAGGCGATCACCATGTAGCGGTAGTTCCTGGAGGGGTAGTTGACCCCCAGCGCGGGCTGCGTAGCGATCATGAAGGGGCGGAGATAGAGGCTGTGGCCCGGGGTGGTGGGGACCCACTCGCGATCGGTCTGGACGAGGAGCTCCAGCGACTCGACGAACGTCTCCTCAGGCAGCTCCGGCATGGCCATCCGCGCCGCCGACAGGTTGAAGCGGGCGGCGTTGGCGTACGGCCGGAAGGACGCGATCGCGCCGCTCTCCTGGCGGTAGGCCTTCAGACCCTCGAAGAACTCCTGGGCGTAGTGGAAGACCGCGGTCGCCGGGTCCAGGGTCAGCGGGCCGTACGGCATGAGCCGTGCGTCGCGCCAGCCCTCACCTTCGGTGTAGTCGATCGAGATCATGTGATCGGTGAAGGTCTGCCCGAATCCGGGGCTCGCCAATACCTGCTCGCGCTCGGCTGCGGTGCGCGCGTGGTCGGAGAGCTGCACGTCGAAGCTGAGCTTCTGAGCGGTGGTCATGACGGAGATCCTTCTCTTTGTGGCGGTCTGCCCTTGGGTCCATTCTGCAATGGACCGGGTAACGGGAAACTACTGCATTGATGTCGCATACCGGCAGTGCCGGGACAGACGAAGACGCGCCTGGCGGCTCGTGAGCCGCCAGGCGCGTCTGAGGTGAAAGAAGGCGGCTCTCTCAGCCGGCTACTCGGGCGGTGATGTCGTCGCCGATCTCGTGGGTGGTCCGCCCGGCCCAGCCGGCCAGCCGCTCGACCAGGTCCTCGGCCACCGCCTGCTCGACCCGGGCGGCCTCGCCGGACAGACCGAGGTGGTCCAGGAGCATGGCGACGGACAGGATGGTCGCGGTCGGGTCGGCCTTGCCCTGGCCCGCGATGTCGGGGGCGCTGCCGTGGACGGGCTCGAACATGCTCGGCGCGGTGCGGTCGGGGTTGACGTTGCCGCTGGCCGCCAGGCCGATGCCCCCGGCGATGGCGGCGCCGATGTCGGTGAGGATGTCGCCGAACAGGTTGTCGGTGACGATCACGTCGAACCGCTCCGGCTGGCTGACGAAGAACATCGAGGCCGCGTCGACGTGGCAGTAGTCGGTCTCGACGTCGGGATACTCCAGGCTGACCCGGTCGAATGTGCGGGCCCAGAGGTCACCGGCGTAGGCGAGCACGTTGGTCTTGTGGACCAGCGTCAGCTTCCTGCGCGTCCTGCCGAGCGCCTTGTCGAAGGCGTAGCGGACGACCCGCTCGACGCCGAACGCGGTGTTCACCGACTCCTGGGTGGCGATCTCGTGCGGCGTGCCCCGGCGCAGCACGCCGCCGGCCCCGGCATACGGTCCCTCGGTGCCCTCGCGGACGACGATCATGTCGACGTCCTCGGGGCGGGCCTTGCCCAGCGGGGACTCGACCCCGGGGAAGAGCTTGACCGGGCGGAGATTGACGTAGTGGTCGAGCTCGAAGCGGATCTTGAGCAGCAGGTCGCGCTCCAGGATGCCGGGGGGCACGCTGGGGTCGCCGATCGCGCCGAGCAGGATCGCGTCGTATCCCCGCAGCTCGTCCAGGACCGTCTCGGAAAGGATCTCACCGGTCTTGTGGTAGCGCTTGGCGCCAAGATCGTAAGTGGTGGTCTCCACCTTCGCGCCGACCGCTTCGAGGACCTTCAGACCCTCGGTGACGACCTCGACTCCGATCCCGTCTCCGGGGATGACTGCCAGGCGAATGTTACGCGCGTCCATGCAGGCACCTTACCGGCCCGTCTCGGTAATCGAACACTGATCTCACCCATCGGACGTTTCGCACCCCTGGACACCCCTGATCGTTTTGTCCAGTTTTGTGCAGTCTTGACCCTTTCGTGAAGTTTCGTTATGGTCCTCTGCATTCGAACCGATGCCTAATCCGTGCAGGCCGTTCCCCCTTTTCGGCCTGAGCGGAGCCGGGGAACCACTTCCGGGATCCACGGCCGTCCAGGACGTTTCGCTCCGTCAGTCGGAGCCATGTCCCGGGCCGCCTGCACGGGATCCCTTGGGGCGAATCAGCGCTTCTCGCGCCGTAGGGCGGCCTCCACGCCCGAGCCCGACAGCTAACCCGGCCGGCCTTATGGAAGGAACCATCTTGTCCGGCAAGATCTATCCCCGCGTCCTGCCCCTGCTCGTCGCCGGCGCCGCCGTGCTCGCGACCCCCTCCCTCGCCCTGGCGGACACCCCCACCCCCTCTCCCACCCCCACTCCCCCCGCCGCCGAAGCCCCGGCTCCCACCTCCCCCACGCCCGCCGCCGAGGTCCCGACGCTCACCGGCCCCAAGCTGAAGGCGGCCCTCGCCGCCAAGGCTCCGGTACCCGCCTGGAAGAAGGCCGTGAAGTGGGCCATGTCCAAGCGCGGCACGCCGTACGTCTGGGGCGGCACCGGCAACGGCGGCTTCGACTGCTCCGGCCTGATGCTCCGCGCCTACGGTGCCGCCGGGATCAAGCTGCCCCGCGTGACCTACGACCAGTACGCGGAGTTCCACAAGAAGGTCGCCTGGAAGGACCTCAGGCCCGGTGACCTGATCTTCTTCCACGGCCTCGGCCATGTCGGCATGATCAGCAGGCCCGGCTACATGGTCCACGCCCCGCAGACCGGGGACGTGGTCAAGGAGGAGAAGCTCACCTCCTGGCGCCGCAGCAGCTTCGCCGGCGCCGTCCGCCCCGACCGCAAGGGTGTCAAGCTCTCCATCGAGCAGGCCAAGCTCGCCGCCGCCCCCGCTCCCACGATGCTCCAGGCCACCTCCTGAGCAGCTGAGGTGCCGCGGGCCGGCCCGGCCCGCGGCACCTGCCCCGGCCCTGGCGCCGGCGCCAGGGTGTCCTGGCGTCTCATCCCCCTCTCGTCGGGCCCTTCTCCCCGGGACGCGCTGTCGGCCGGTCGCGATAGCTTTTCCGCCTGTCCACGGTCGCGACGGCCGCCGGCCACGGCGGGCGGACCGGCACACGAGGGGAAGGGTGATCATGGTCAGTGCGGAGACCCCACCGATCAGGGGCGAGGAGGACTCGCTCGCGGCCACGGCGCGGACGGCCGATGAGTCGTCGTTCACCGAACTCGTCGAACACCACCGGCATGAGCTGCGGGTGCACTGCTACCGGATGCTCGGCTCGTTCGAGGAGTCGGAGGATCTGGTGCAGGAGACGTTCCTGCGCGCGTGGCGCGGACGGGAGGGCTTTCAGGGCCGATCCACGTTCCGCGCGTGGCTGTACCGGATCGCGACGAACGCCTGTCTCGACTTCCTCGACCGCTTCCCCCGCCACCCGCGACCGCGCCAGGAGCCGATGATGGCCGATCCGGCCATGGCCGTGCCCCCGGCCGAGGTCTCGTGGCTGCAGCCCTACCCCGACCGGCTGCTGGATCCGATCACCCCGGACGACGCAGGACCGGCCACCGCGCTGATCGCCAAGGAGACGATCGAGCTGGCGTTCCTGGCCGCCATCCAGCATCTGCCGCCCAGGCAGCGGGCGGTGCTGATCCTGCGCGACGTGCTCGGCTGGTCGGCACCGGAGACCGCGGCGCTGCTGGAGGTGAGCGTCGCCTCGGTCAAGAGCACGCTGCAGCGGGCCCGGCCGGTGATGAGGGAGCACCTGCCCCCGCGCCGGCTGGAGTGGGCGCCGTCGGCCGACCCCAGCGGTGCCGAACGCGCGCTGCTTCAGCGCTACATCGACGCCGTCGAGCAGGCCGATCCCTCCATCCTGGCCGCGCTGCTCCGCGAGGACGCCTGGCAGACGATGCCGCCGGCGCCGATCTGGCTGGCAGGGCGCGAGGCGATCGTCGCGGCCTGGACACCCGCCATGATCGGTCCAGAGGCATGGGGCGACTGGCGGCTCCTGCCCACTTGGGCGAACCGGCAGCCTGCGGCCGCGGCCTACCTCCGGCGGCCGGGAGAGCCCGCCTACCTGCCTTCCTGGCTCGCGGTTCTGCGGGTCGAGGGCGACCTGGTGGCGGAGATCACGACCTACGGTCACGGGCTGTTCCCGGCGTTCGGCCTGCCGCCCGCGCTGTGACGGACGGCGGCGATTCCTTTCCCGCGGCTCCGCCGTCTCAATGGTGAGCACCTGACGGGCTGCGACGGCGCGACGGACACGTCCGGCGCTCCCGCGGCCCGGTGCTCCGACCATCGAGGAGCCGTCCGGGCCGCGCCGCCCGGCGATCCGCCTTCGGGAAGGAAACCCCTGTGAGCGATCTGCAGAAGCACGTCCAGGAAGCCGTTGACCAGCTGGTCGAGTCCGGAGCCGAGAGGGGCGTGCAGGTCGCCGTGTACCGGCACGGTGAGCTGGCCGTCGACGCCGTGGCGGGCGTGGCCGACCCGGGGACCGGGCGTCCGGTCACCTCCGGCACCCCGTTCTACAGCACCTCGACCGGCAAGGGGGTGACCGCGACCGTGGTGCACGTGCTCGCCGAGCGCGGCGCCCTGAGCTACGACACCCCGATCGCCGAGCTGTGGCCGGAGTTCGGCGCCCACGGCAAGGAGGCCGCGACCGTGCGGCACGCCCTGACCCACTCGACCGGCGTGCCGGGCCTGCCCGTCGACGTCACGCCGGAGGACTTCCGCGACTGGGACCGGATGTGCGCGCTGATCGCCGACGCCGCCCCCTGGTGGGAGCCGGGCACCAGAACCGGCTACCACGCGCAGACGTTCGGGTGGATCATCGGTGAGATCGTCCGCCGGGCCACCGGCAGGCCCATCTCGCAGATCCTCCGCGAGGAGGTGGCCGGCCCCCTGGGGGTCGCCGACGAGCTCTTCTTCGGCGTCCCGGAATCCGAACTGGGCAGACTGGCCCGGCTGGAGGACGCGCCGAGCGACGTCGAGATGTCCCCCGAGATGCTCGCGGAGATCCCCTTCTTCAGGGTCGTCCACGGTTACACGGCTGGTCCCCTGGCGGTGCTTCCCGACGCGGCCTTCGGCAACCGGGCGGACATGCTCACCACCGACATCCCGGCGGGAGGCACCATGTCCGCCCGTGCCGTGGCCCGGATGTACGCCGCGCTGCTGGGCGAGGTGGACGGCGTGCGGCTGGTCTCCCCGGAACGGCTGCGCGAGATCACCGCCGTGGCGGTCACCGGTGTCGACGAGCTCTTCGGGGGCCCGGTCACCCGGGCGTTGGGATACGACGTCAGCCTCCCCTGGCCGACCGCGGAGCACTCTCCGGCCGGATTCGGGATGTCGGGCAGTGGCGGAACCGCCGCATACGCCGACACCGCGACCGGGACGACCTTCGCGCTGACCAAGAACATCTCCTCCGCCGGTGACTTCAGCACCGTCGAACGGATCGGCGGGATCGTCGCGGAGGCGGTCTCCGGCGGCTGACCGGCGGCGGCATGGCGCGGGCCCGGGTCCGCGCCATGCCGCCGGTCCCGTCATGGATGCGTCGCGGACCGTGGTGGAAAGGCCTCGGAGGCGGGTCGTTGCGTCACGCCGCCAGTCGATATGGCGCAATGATTCGCAACATACTGAGATATTTCACAACTTCGGGCGTACTGTCGCAGCCAACACCCTCCGACAGCGACGGAGTGGCTCGATGGCAACCTCCACACGCATCGACGAGGCAAAAGGCATCCTCGCGGCGCGCCTGCGCGCGCTCCGCTCGGACGCCGGCCTGACCGGGCGGGCACTGGCCGCGCGGACCGGCATGGACCACACGAAGATATCCAAGATCGAGAACGCCGTTCAGATGCCGAACCAGACCGACATCCGGGCGTGGTGCAAGGCGTGCAGCGCCGATGAGCAGGTGGTCGACCTGATCGCGGCGGCCCAGAACATCGACGCCATGTACACGGAGTGGCGACGTCTGGAGGAGACGGGACTCGGGCGCGTGCAGCGTTCGTTCCAGCCCCTGTACGAGAAGACCCGCCGGTTCCGCGTGTGGCAGCACTCCGCGATCCCCGGCCTGCTCCAGACCTCCGGGTACGCGCGGGGACATCTACGGACCGTCATCGACTTCCGGAACATCCCGGACGACATCGACGCCGCGGTGGCCGCGCGGCTACGGCAGCAGGGCGTGCTGCGCGACGGCACCAAGCGGTTCGCGTTCATCGTCGGTGAGCAGGCGCTCCGCACACCGCTGGTCGGGCCGGCGGAGATGGCCGCCCAGCTGGACCGGCTCACCGAACTGACGGACGGCGTCGCGAACCTGTCATTCGGCATCATTCCGGCAAGGGCGAAGCCGTCGATGATGCCGCCGGAGAACTTCTGGATCTACGATGCCGCCCGGGTGCGCGTCGACACGGTGCCCGGCCAGATCCAGCACAAGGCGCCTTCGGACGTCGCCGTATACGAGAAGGCGTTCGAGGCGCTGCACACCGTCGCGGTGTACGGCCAGGCCGCCCGCGAGGTGCTGCGGACCGTGACGGGCGAGTTTCGCGCAACATAACGCAACATCGTTGCTGCGGGCACACCGGCTATCTAACGTCGCTAGTGTGCCCTCGCTCCCCTTTTCCCTGACGGATCCGTCCCAGGACGGGATCACCCGAGACGGCCCACCGGATCCCGGTCCCCCATGACTGCCGGGTATGACACCGAGAAGATAGAAGCGGCCGCCAAGGTCCAGGCGGACGCGCCGGGCTGGCTTGTCATGTGGCGGCCGTGGCGGCGGTGCTTCACCGCGTTCGAATGCCGCGACCCGCGACGGGTCCGGATCGTCGAAGCCGGGACCGCCGACGAACTACGCGATCTCATGCAGCACGTCGAAGTCGAACTCTGGCAGACCCTGTCTCCGGCCGAGTCGCCCCCCACGTGCGACCTGCCGCTGAGGTCTGCCAGGTAACAGCCCTGTGGCCCCGGGGCGAGGACTCGTTCTCGGAGGGGTGCTTTTCAGGGAGAGGGGAGCCTCCCGGGGCCACAGGTGCCACCACCGTCCCGCCGGGTCACGGGCGGGAAGCCCCCCTCCTGAGGGTCATCGGGTGGGAACGCCCCCGTTGTCGCGGCGGTCCAGAGCGGTCTGGAGGGCGTCGGCGGCCTCGTCCTCGGTCTCTTCGGGACGGTTCCAGGGATACATGTCGTACATGGCGATTCTCATCTCGGTCGCATGCGAGCAGGGAGATGGCCCGGACTCCGGTCGGAGCCCGACCGGGCCTGGATGTCGCGGATCCGGGTCGCGGACCGGCGACGAGGCGCGGAACCGGCGAGCGCCGTAACACCGCGGCGGGCCGCCGGCCTGTCCTGTCAGACCCCGCCGCGGCAGGTAATGAGTACGAGAACCTGGCGCATTTCCCACCACGGTACCCGCTCACGGACATACGGTCTCGCCCACCGTACGTATTTCTCACATGCTGAGATGCCGTACGGCTGCCGCCCCAGCCTGCGGGCGGCAGCCGTACGGAGCGGGACCTAGTCGGCCAGGTCGACCGAGCGGCCGCTGTCGGCGCCGATCTCGGCGCCGATCTGGTCGATCACGTTGGCCGGGATGCCGGTGTCGACGGTCAGCGCGATGAGGGCCTTGCCGCCCTTGGCGTCGCGGGCCACCTGCATCGAGGCGATGTTGATGCTGTGGTCGCCGAGGATGCGGCCGACGACGCCGACGATGCCGGGGCGGTCGGTGTAGGTGAAGAACGACAGGTGGTCGGTCGGCTCGATCTCCATCTGGTAGCCGTTGACCTCGACGATCTTCGTGATCTGGCGCGGGCCCGACAGGGTGCCGGAGACCGAGACCGTACGGCCGTCGGCGAGGACACCGCGGACGGTGACGACGTTTCGCCAGTCGGGGCTGTCGGAGCTGGTGACCAGCTCGACGGTCACGCCGCGGTCCTTGGCCAGGAGCGGGGCGTTGACATAGGTGACGGAGTCCTCGACCACGTCGGTGAAAATGCCCTTGAGCGCGGCCAGCTCCAGCACGCGGACGTCCTGGGAGGCGATCTCGCCGCGGACCTCGACGTCGAGCCTGGTGGCGACCTCGCCGGCGAGTGCGGTGAAGACCCGGCCGAGCTTCTCGGCCAGCGGCAGGCCGGGCTTGACCTCCTCGGCGACGGCGCCGCCCTGGACGTTGACCGCGTCCGGCACGAACTCGCCGGCGAGGGCGAGCTTCACGCTCCGCGCGACCTGGGTGCCGGCCTTCTCCTGGGCCTCGTGGGTGGAGGCGCCCAGGTGCGGGGTGACGACGACCTGGTCCAGCTCGAACAGCGGGCTGTCGGTGACGGGCTCCTTGGGGAAGACGTCGATGCCGGCGCCGGCGACGCGGCCTTCCTTGATCGCCGAGTAGAGCGCGTTCTCGTCGATGATGCCGCCGCGGGCGACGTTGATCAGGCGCACCGACGGCTTGACCGTGTGGAGCTCCCTGTCGCCGATGAGCCCGATGGTCTCTTTGGACTTGGGCAGGTGAACGGTGATGAAGTCGGCCTCACGCAGGGCCTCCTCCAGCGACACCAGGCGGACGCCCATCTGCGCGGCGCGGGCCGGCTGCAGGTAGGGGTCGTAGGCGATCAGCTCGACGCCGAACGGCTGCAGGCGCTGGGCGACCAGCTGCCCGATCTTGCCGAGGCCGAGGATGGCGACGACCTTCTCGTCGAGCTCGACGCCGGTGTACTTCGAGCGCTTCCACTCGCCGCCCTTGAGCGCGGAGTGCGCCTGGGCGACGTTGCGCGCGGAGGCGAGGATCAGCGCGACGGTGTGCTCGGCGGCGCTGGTGATGTTGGAGGTGGGCGCGTTGACGACCATGACGCCGGCCTTGGTGGCGGCCTCCACGTCCACGTTGTCCAGGCCGACGCCGGCGCGGGCGACGACCCGGAGCTTCGGCGCGGCGGCGATGGCCTCGGCGTCCACCTGCGTGGCGCTGCGCACGATGAGCGCGTCCACATCGGCGAGAGCGGGCAGGAACTGGGCGCGGTCGGCGCCATCGGCGTGGCGGACTTCGAAGTCCGCGCCCAGGACCGCGAGACCGGCTTCGGAGAGTTCCTCTGCGACCAGTACGACGGGCTTGTTCACAGGCTGGATCCTTTGAGACGTGGAGGCTGCTGCACGGACCTCACGTAGTCTATCGGCGCTTGTGAACGCGTTCACGAGTGTCCCGCGATCCGAGACGGTTACCCGCCCCAGTCACATTTCATACGTAGAAAATTCAACTTGGTATTGATCCGGAGAAAACTTCACGATTACCCTCATAAGCCGTGGTCCCCTACCTATCGTTCCTCATATGAGCATCGGGAACCCCGCTCTCGGCGACGCGCTCGCGCAGCATGACGGCCCGCACCGGCTGCTGGCGGCACTTGCCGACTGGGGACTCCTGGTTGCCGTGCGACCGGATCGCTCCGTCGTGCTGGGCACGACGCAGAGCGGTGATCGGGTGCTGCTCGGATACACCTCGGCGAGCACCTACGCACGGCACCGTGGCAGCCACTCGTTGTCGGCCTGCGACGCCGACACCATCCTCGACATCCAGCGCGTCACCGGTGTGCGGGAAATCGTGATCGACGCCGCGGGCCCGGCGGCCGCCGCCGTGCCCATCGAGGATCTCCAGCGCTATCTGCGCTCGACCCGCACCGGCCCCACGCCGGCGCTGTCGAGCACGACTCCGACGGCGTACGCGACCGGGGCCATGGCCACGGTCTCGCGCTCCCCGGCCCCCCCGGTGGCGCGTCCCCCGGCTCCCCCCGTGGCGCGCCCCCCGAGGACCCCGGACCCGGCCCCGGTGGCTCGGCGGAACTCGGTGCCGGCGGCGCCCGCCCAGCCGTGGATCCCCTCGCCCCGGCCCCATCTGTCGGGGCCGATGCAGATGGTGGACCCCGGCTACCGGCGGTGCGAGCACCCGATCCTGCCCGCGCTGCGCGTCGCGATCTCGCACCTGCTCGCCGACTACCCGCTCGTCCACCACGTGTGGATCTCCGAGTCCCGGACCTCCTCCGGCGCCCCGGGCATCATGCTGCACGTCAAGGTGCACATGTCGGCGGCCGAGGACGTGGTCAGGGACATCCACCGCGGGGTGCGCGCCCGGCTGCCGCAGCTCGCCTCCAGCGAGGCGCCGATCCTGATGGCCCGGGTCGCCGACGCGCACAGCGAGCAGCGGATGGTCGAGCTGGGCGCCCACGTGGTCTGTGCCGACGTCACCGACTGAGGACATCACCGGCCCGGGGTCGTCGTCCGCCGGACGACGACCCCGGGCTTATTTGATCAAGGTGTTCGCGACGACGATGGCCAGGCCCAGCAGCATGTCGACGCACCCCACCTTCCAGGCGGCCGGCCAGGAGCCGCCGGAGGCCCTGGTGGCCCATATCCCCCAGCCGAACAGCGTGACCGCGTTGAACACCAGGACGACGCTGACGGCGGTGTACGGATTCCACCACCCCGCGTGGGCCACGAGGAGCACGCCCGCGGTCGGCAGGGTGGCCGCCACCAGCGGCCACTCGGTCAGCACCGAGCGCGCCGCGTGAACAAGGGGCTTGTCGCCGGTCACGGTGTGGTGGGCGAGCGCGTGCGCGTACCCGTGGGCGACGGCCGCCACCAGCCCGGAGATCAGCACCCACAACGCGTCGTATCCGGGATTGGCAGGGGCCTGGTCCAGGGCGGCTGCCAAGCTGCTGGCCAGAACGGTGCCGTAGACGGCGCCGAACAGCAGCCTCTCGGACGGCTCGCGCCGCCGGATCCGGCCCAGCATGCCCGAGCGCCTGGGGGATCTGAGATGTTCGGTGCTGTCGGCCATCGTCTCGCTAGCTGCCGTGAACTGGGACACCACCACACCTACCAGCTCTCCCGCCCGGCCCGGCGTACCCTCGCCGTCGCCCGGCCGGAAGCTTCGCCTACCCCATCCGGCGGGTCAGCGTGGTCCTGGTCCTGGCGAACGCCATCGCGATCAGTGCCGCCGCCAACGGCAGGCCGATCCCACGGCTGAGCGCGCTGCGCGCCCTGGCTCGCCCGATTCCGCGCCGGGAGATGCGCAGCGCTGCGAGGAGGGCGCTCATCGGACGCTCTCCGGGGTGGAGGTGGAACCAGAGGTGGGCAGGTCGAAACTCATTGTTGTGTCTCCTGCGTTCGGGGAGGCTGCCGGCGGGCTCACCGCTTCCTCGCGGGGCCGTGAACCGAGATCAGGTGCGGCGGCGGGTGAGCAGCACTTTCGTCCGGACGCACAGCGCCGCCATCAGCGCCGCAAGCAGAGGCAGGCCGACCAGCACACTCGCCAGCGCGAGCCACGGCACGTCGACCTCGGAGGCGAACGAGCCGACCGGCCCACTGTTCACCCACACTCCCTCGACCCGACCTCCGGAGAACATGCTGAGGTAGCCCACCACGCCGAAGACCAGCCCGATGAGCATCCCTCCCGCCACACCCAGACCGGAGACGAACGCGGCCTGACCCGCGACGAGGAGACGCTGGACGCGGCCCGTCGCCCCCACAGCCGCCAGAGTGGCCCTGTCGGGGCGGCCCTCCGCCGCGGCCAGCCCGGTCGCGGCGAACGTTCCTCCGAGAACCAGGACGGCCGCACCGAGGGCGAGGGCGAGCAGCATCGTGGCGCTGCCGTCCTGGAAACCCCGCTCGGTCCTGACATAGGCCGAGCGGCTGAGGGTCCGCACGGCGGCGTCCAGCCGCGTCTCCTGCTCCGGCGTCACACGCGGCGCGGCCGGATCGGCGATGAGAGTGTCGTACCCGACGGTGAGGCCAAGCCTGGCCGCCAGCGAGACGGGCAGTATCGCGCTCACCAGCGGCTCACCCTGAGGGCGCCGGACGACGGCGGGCACCGAGTGCGAGGTGCGCTTCTGCAGCTCGGCCGTGAAGACAAGCATCCCGTCGCGCAGCACCCGCGGGTCGAACACGACCGCCTTGCCGGCCGCGAGGGCGGCCTCCGCAGCGGGGTCGGGGCCGCGCAGGAAATAGCGGGCCAGGTCGGCCCCGCCCACGAGCGGCTCCCGGAACCACGCGAAGGGTGTCGGGCAATCTCTCGTGCAGCCGGGTTGAACCACGATATTGACATGCGAGAAGCCGGGCTTGGCGAGCTCTCCCGCCTCGATCAGCGGCACTCCTGGCAGGGCGGAGGCGGTGGCTCGTTTGATCTCGCGCCAGATCGCGGGGTTAGACCCGTTGGAGGTCACGACCGTGCTCCCCATCAGATACTGAGGCTCATACCTCGTCCCCCTCTGAGCGCTCTGACTGGAAATCACCACCGCCACGCCGGCGAAGACCGCGGTCGCGGCGAGCACCGCGGCCACGGCGGGGGCCGTGCGGCCCCGGTTACGCGCGGCGTCCCTGACTGCCATCCGGAACGGCAGCGGCAGCCGCGTCGCCAGGCGCGCGGCGGCGCCGACCAGCCACGGCGTCAGCAGGACCAGCCCGAGTTGCCCGAGCACCGCGCCCGCCAGCAGGCTGACCTGGTACAGCCCGAAGCCCATACCCCACCTCGGCAGGACGGGGCCGATGACGATGATCGCTATCGCTCCCGACAGCAGCACCAGGCCCAGCACCGGCAGGCCCCGGCGTTCCCTGGCCCGGCCCCGGCGACCGGCCAGCACCTCCGCCACGTCCGCCCTCGATGCCTGGACCGCAGGGACGACCGCCGCGAGCAGGGCGCTCACCACCCCCAGGAGCACGACGATCGCGATCCGGCCGACGGGCACCTCGAAGGGGCCGTGCAGGGCGAGCGGCGTGACGGCCGCGCCGATCCCGATCCCGCCCGCGGCTCCGAGCAGGGAGGCCGCGAACCCGAGGGTGAGTCCGTCGGCGAGGACGACGCCGCGCAGGTGGCGGGGCGAACCGCCCTGCGCGGCGATCAGCGCGAGCTCGCGCCGGCGGCGCCGGATGCCGACGGCGAACGCCGGTCCGGCCAGAAGGACGACCTCCAGCCCGATGATGACGGCGCCCAGGGCCACCATCATGATGTCGGAACCGCCCACCGTCCCTTGGGGGACGGGGTCCTCCGGGCCGTTCCCCGAGGGGGGAGCATCGACCACCTCTCGCGAGAGGACCGCGACGCCGTGCCGGTTCATCTCGCGAACCCGCTGCCAGGAGACGGGGGCGGGAGTATCGATGAGCCAGTTCGTGCTGACCTTCCTGCTCCCGTCGAACACGGTTCCCGGAAGCGCGACGATCTCCGGACGTCCGGGATCGCGCTGGGGCTCGACGACGCCGACCACGGTGACGGCGGCGCCCGTACCACTCACCGTGACGGTGCTTCCCTCCCGCAGCTCCGCGCCGGGACTCGCCGCGACCTCCCCCGCGGCCCGCGGCAGGCGCCCGGACAGGAGCTTGTACATGCCCTTGGTGATCGGGTCGCGCAGGTCGATCTCCCGGAAGTCGTGCTCCCGGTAGCCCTTCGCCCCCTGGTAACCGGTCCAGGCGAGGCGCAAAGGGACAGCCCGGCTGCCCGGTCCGAAGAGGGTGAGGACCTCCTGCTCCGTCAGATTCCTGTACTGGACACCACGGCCTCTCGCGTCGATCCGGATAGACCCGTTGGCGCTCTGCCTCACCGGTTTGCTGGAGGCCCTCTCCTGGACGTGGGCGTCGGCCGCGCCGATGTTCCAGTCCAGCCCCTCCCTGGTGGTGACGTCCCCGGTGGCCTGCCATGTCACGCCGACAGTGAGCAGGAGCACCGGCAGACCGATCATGACCATGATGAGCGCGCTGCGCGCTCTGGCCTGCCCGATCCCCCGGCGAGAGATCCGAAGCGCGGCGAGGAGAGCGTTCATCGGGCGCTCTCCAGGGGGACGGCGGTGGAGTCGGCGATCTCGCCGTCGCGCAGGAAGACCACCCGGTCGGCCCAGGCGGCGTAGCGGGGTTCGTGGGTGACGAGCAGCACGGTGGCCCCCGCGTCGCAGCGGGCGCGCAGGAGCTGGAGGACGTCGTCGCCGGTCGGGGTGTCGAGGGCGCCGGTGGGCTCGTCGGCCAGGATCAGCCGCCGCTCCCCGACCAGGGCGCGGGCGATCGCGACCCGCTGGCGCTGGCCGCCGGAGATCTCGTCGGGGAAGCGGCCGGCGACGTCGGCCAGGCCGATCTCGCCGAGGGCGTCCATCGCCTCGCGGCGCGCCTGCCCCGTCCTGACGCCGTCCAGCTCGCGCGGGAGCATGACGTTCTCCGCGGCGGTCAGCGAGGGGATCAGGTTGAGGTCCTGGAAGACGTAGCCGACGTGGCGGCGGCGGAGCCCGGCGAGTTCCCCCGCCGACATGCCCGACAGCGGTGTGCCCTCCACCACGACCTCACCCGAGGTGGGCCGGTCCAGCCCGCCGGCGAGGTTGAGCAGGGTGGACTTGCCCGACCCCGAAGGGCCCATCACCGCGACCAGCTCTCCGGCGGCGACGTCCAGGCTCACCTCCCGCAGTGCCGGTACGGCCTGCGGCCCGTCTCCGTGCACGCGGCTCACGTCCGCGAGCCGTACGACCGGATCGAAACTCATCGTTGCTTCTCCTGCGTCTGGGGGGAGGCCGTGAGCACGGCCTCGCAGTGGTCGAGCCAGCGCTGTTCGGCCTCGGCCTGGAAGATCATCGAGTCGAGCACCAGCCGTTGCGCGGGGCCGTCCGTGTTCGCCCGCTTGGCGCGGGTCAGCTCCTGCAGCGTGCGCATGGTCGTGGTGCGCTGGGCCTGGATGACGGGCCGCACGTCCGCGGACGCGGTGACCGCCAGCGCGAGCTTGATGACCAGTTCGTCCCGGGGCCGGTCGGCCTGGGCGACGGGGGTGCGAAACCATCGCTCCAACTCGGCCCGACCGGCCTCGGTGATCGTGTAGACGACCCGGCCCTGCTCGTCCTGCTCGCCCGGGGCCACCAGGCCGTCACGTTCCAGGCGGGAGAGCGTCGTGTAGACCTGGCCGATGTTGAGCGGCCAGGTCGCCCCTGTGGACGCCTCGAACTCGGCCCGTAACTGGTAGCCGTAGCGGGGCCCCTGACTCAGCAGAGCGAGAAGCCCTTGTCGGATCGCCATGGATACTGAGTATGCATACGCAGTATGCTCTCGGCAAGAGATCCGCATATTCTGGACAGGTTCTGCCCCGGGGGCAGATACTCGGGGGATGAGCTCGCCCCCTCCCCCGTCCCGCGCGTCCGATGGGGACCGCGATCGTGCGATCAACGAGCTCCGCGACCGCGCCGTGGAGGGCCGGCTCTCGCATGACACGTTCCTCGGCCGCGTCGACATGGCGCTGCGCGCGCGCAGCCAGGGCGAGCTCGACGACCTGATCGCCGATCTGCCGCCCCGGGGCCGGTTCCGCCGCGTGGTGACCGAGATCGTCTCCTCGGCCTCCGACTTCACCAAACGGGTGGAGTCCGCCTGGCGGCGTCCCCGGCTGCCCCGGCTCGCCCTGCCCGGGGACAGCCGGACCCGCTACGTGGTCGGCCGCGGTTCGGCCTGCGACCTGGTCCTGGCCGACCTGACCGTGTCACGGGTGCACGCCGAGCTCCGGCGCGACGAGGACGGGTGGATCGTCGTCGACCTCGGCTCGCTCAACGGCACCCGGCTGAACGACTGGCGCCTGGTCGGACCGGCGAAGGTCCGTCCGGGTGACGTCCTCTCCTTCGGAGACTGCATGTTCCTGGTGATCACTGCCCAGCTGATCTGAGCGTCTCGGCGGTCAGGGTGTAGCGCATCGTCAGCAGCACGCCCCCGATGACCAGGCCCATGAGCCGGCAGCCGGCGGGAGCGGGCTCCGATGTGACCATGCGCATATCAATCGCAGCAAGCGACCGCTCGGCAGGCCCGAAAGATACGAATATTTCCGTATTGTCGCCAAGCCTGCGATTCCTCATGATCTCCGCAGACACCTAGGCACAGGGAGAAACCGTGCGGCCCTCGCGACGAACCACCATCTCTGTAACCGCCCTCCTCCTCGCCGGTCTCGCCTGGGGCTCGGCCCCGGCGAGCGCGCTCGAACCCACCTCCGGCGTCACCGACCTGGTCAAGGACATCGACCAGATCCTCAGCGACGCCCGGCTGGCCCCCGGCCGGACGGGAGTGGTGGTCAAGAGCGCCACCTCCGGCGAGAAGCTCTACGCCCAGGATCCGGACAAGATCCTCACCCCCGCCTCCAACGCCAAGCTGGTGACCTCGGCAGCCGCGGTCGACGCCCTCGGCCTGGACTACCGCTTCACCACGAGCGTGCTGTCCACCGGCCGGCGCGCCGGCTCGGTCCTCACCGGGAACCTGTACCTGCGGGGCACCGGAGACCCGACCATGCTCGGCGCCGACTACGACGCGCTGGCCGCCCGGGTGGCCGCCACCGGGGTCAAGGTGGTCACGGGCAAGCTCGTCGCCGACGACACCTGGTTCGACTCGGTGCCCCTGGGCACCGACTGGGCCTGGGACGACGAGCCGTACTACTACTCGGCGCAGATCTCCGCGCTGACCGCCTCGCCCGACACCGACTACGACGCCGGGACCGCCATCGTCTCGGTCGCCCCAGGTGACGCCCCGGGCAAGCCCGTCACGGTCTCCACCACCCCGGAGACCACCTATCTGAAGATCGACAACCGGGCGACGACCGGGGCCGAGACCAATGTGACGATCGAGCGGCAGCACAGCACCAACACCGTGCTGATCACCGGTACCGTCGCGGAGAAGTACGACGACTGGGTCACCGTCGACGACCCCACCGGATACGCCGCCTCACTCTTCCGCAAGGCCCTGTCCAAGCACGGCGTGCGGGTGCTGGGATCCACGGGCCGCGAGGCCACCCCGGCGGGGGCGGCCACCGTGGCCTCGCACGAGTCGATGCCGCTGAGCGAGCTGCTCATCCCGTTCATGAAGCTCAGCAACAACATGCACGCCGAGATCCTGACCAAGGCGATCGGACGCAAGGTCTCCGGAGCGGGGACCTGGAGCGCCGGGCTCGCCGCCGTCACCTCCTTCGGCAAGGCCAACGGCATGCCGACGCTGCGCATGCGGGACGGCTCCGGCCTGTCCCGGGTGGACGGCCTCACCCCTGACGGCATCACGGGCCTGCTGATCGCGCTGCGTTCCAAGCCCTGGTTCTCCACCTGGTACGGCTCGCTGCCGATCGCCGGAGAGCCCGACCGGATGGTGGGCGGCACGCTGCGGAGCCGGATGCGCGGCACCCCCGCCGCCGGGAACGTCCACGGCAAGACCGGATCGCTGACCGGCGTCACCTCCCTGTCCGGCTACGTGACCAGCGCGGACAACGAGCCCCTGGTCTTCTCCGTGATGCTCAACCAGTTCCTGTCCGGCTCCCCCAAGGACATCGAGGACAAGATCGCCATCCGTCTCGCCCAGTTCAGCCGGACCGCACCGGCCGACGTCGCGAACGTCCAGCTCCGCCAGGTCCAGCAGGACTCCGCCGACGTCGAGTGCTCCTGGCTGAAGCCCGCCCAGTGCTGAACCGCTGAATCCCTCCCCGCCGCCATGCGGCGGGGAGCCGGGAGTGGTCCCAGCCAACCCCGGGACCACTCCGATTTAGTTCGGCCCGCGGGACGGGCTGTCTCAACTCCCGGCACGCCGGTTACCGAACGACAAAAATCGGCGTATCCGAGTAAATGCATCTTTTTCACCCCTTTGGCGTGCGCAGATCGCGTAGTGGGGAGGCCCTGCGGGGACGGACCGTCTTCTGATCTTCTGAGAAGCGGTCCGCGCGGCACGTGAACTGTGCCATGAGATGCCAGGAGATGGAGATGGCGACGAAATCCGACAAGAGCGAACGGTCGAAGAGCCCCCACCGCGACTTTACGGAGAACCCCGCCGGGGGCTACGTCACCGCGTTGCGCGGTCTGGAAATACTGAACAACTCACTGCTGAACAAGGGAGCGGCGTTCAATGGGCAGGAGCGGACGGAACTGGGCCTGGAGGGACTGATCCCACCGGCGGTCGAGACACTCGGCGAACAGGCGCGCCGCGCCTACACCCAGTACCGCGCACAACCGACCGACCTGCTCAAGAACGTCTACCTGTCAGCGCTGCAGGACCGCAACGAAGTGCTCTTCTACCGGCTCCTGGCCGATCACCTGCGGGAGATGCTGCCGATCGTGTATGACCCGACGGTCGCGCAGGCGATCAAGACCTACAGCCACGAGTACCGCCGGCCTCGGGGCGCATACCTGTCCGTCGACGACGTGGACGGCATCGAGCAGGCTTTCCGGAACCTCGGGCTGGGGCCCGACGACGTCGACCTGATCGTCGCCTCCGACGCGGAGGAGATCCTGGGCATCGGGGACTGGGGAGTGGGCGGCGGCGCCGGCATCGCCGCCGGCAAGCTGGCCGTCTATACCGCCGCCGCCGGGATCGATCCCGCCCGGGTCATCCCCGTCGCCCTTGATGTCGGCACAGACAACGAGGGGTTGCTCAACGACCCCCTCTACGTCGGCAACCGGCACACGCGGGTGCGCGGAGGGCGCTACGACGACTTCATCGACGCCTACGTCTCGACGGCCACCCGCCTGTTCCCCAACGCGATGCTGCACTGGGAGGACTTCGGCCCGTCCAATGCCCGGCGCATCCTGGAGAAGTACACCGGCCAGATCCCCACCTTCAACGACGACATGCAGGGCACCGGCGCGATCGTGCTCGCGGCGATGATGGGCGCCGCCCGCGTTTCCGGTACGCCGATGCGTGACCAGCGGATCGTCATCTTCGGCGCCGGTACGGCCGGCATCGGGATCGCCGACCAGTTGCGTGACGCGATGGTCCGCGACGGCCTGGACCGCCAGACGGCCACGCGCCGGATCTGGCCGGTCGACAAGCAGGGCCTGCTGATCGACGACATGTCGGACCTGCGCGACTTCCAGGTTCCCTATGCCCGGCCGGCCGCAGAGGTCGCCGACTGGAGCGGAGAGGGGGACGAGATCGACCTCGGCGAGGTCGTCGACCGCGTCAAGCCGACCATGCTGCTCGGCACCTCCACCATGCACGGCGCCTTCACCGAGAAGATCGTTCGGGCGATGGCCGCCGGTGTCGACCGGCCGATCATCTTCCCCATCTCCAACCCGACCGAACGGATCGAGGCGATGCCGGCCGACCTGATCCGGTGGACCGACGGCCGTGCCCTGATCGCCACCGGCATTCCGGTCGCGCCCATCACTCACAACGGTGTCACCTACGCCATCGCCCAGGCCAACAACGCCCTGCTGTACCCGGGGCTGGGGCTGGGCGCGGTCGTGTCACGAGCCCGGCGGGTCAGCGACGGCATGCTCCAGGCCGCCGCCGAGGCGGTCGGCGGCCTGGTGGATGTCTCGGCCCCGGGCGCGTCGCTGCTGCCCCAGGTGGACAACCTCAGAGAGGTCTCGGCCACGGTCGCGGTCGCGGTCGCCGAGCAGGCGGCCAAGGAGAACCTGGCCCGCGTCGACCTGAAGGAGACCATCCAGCAGGTCCAGGACGCGATGTGGCAACCTGAGTACCGGCCGGTCCGGGGGGCATGACAATGGCCGTTCAGCACCGGGAACGCGAAGCCGCGCCGCGGATCCTGGATCTGCCGATCGGGCTGGAGGCCTCCGGCACCCGTACCGAGAGCGACTCGATCGGCGAGATCCAGGTGCCGGCCGACCACTACTGGGGCGCGCAGACCCAGCGGTCGCTGATCCACTTCGACATCGGCGACGACCGGATGCCGAAGGCCGTCTACCACGCCTACGGCTTCATCAAGAAGGCCGCGGCGATCGTCAACGGCCGGGCCGGCCGCCTGCCGCGGTGGAAGGCCGACCTGATCAGCCGGGTCGCCGACGAGGTCATCGGCGGCGACCTGAACAGCGAGTTCCCGCTGTATGTCTGGCAGACCGGATCCGGCACGCAGTCAAATATGAACGTCAACGAAGTGATCTCCAACCGGGCACTCCAGCTCATCGGCGGCCGGCTCGGCAGCAAGGACCCCGTACATCCCAACGACCACGTGAACATGGGGCAGTCGTCCAACGACACGTTCGTCACCGCCATGCACATCGCCGCGGTGCAGGCGATCGACAGCCGGTTGCTGCCGTCGCTGAAGCGGCTGCGCGACGCCACCGCGGACAAGAGCCGCGAGTGGGAGCACGTGGTCAAGATCGGCCGCACCCACCTGGAGGACGCCACCCCGCTGACCGTCGGCCAGGAGTGGTCGGGCTACCTCGCCCAACTCCAGGACGCCACCGATCATCTGGAGCACACCCTCACCGGGCTGTACCGGCTGGCGATCGGCGGCACGGCGGTCGGCACCGGACTGAACGCGCCACCGGGGTTCGGGGACGAGGTCGCCGGTGAGATCGCCGATCTCACCGGGCAGCCCTTCGTCAGTGCGCCCAACAAGTTCGCCGCCCAGGCCTCGTGCGACGCGCTGGTCCGTGTCTCGGCGGCGGTGCGCACCCTGGCGGTGTCGCTGTTCAAGTTCGCCAACGACATGCGCTGGCTGGGGTCGGGGCCCCGCACCGGCCTGCACGAGCTGATCCTGCCGTCCAACGAACCGGGGTCCTCGATCATGCCGGGCAAGGTCAATCCGACCCAGGCGGAGGCGATGCTGATGGTCGCCATCCAGGTGGTCGGCAACGACAGCGCGGTATCGATGGCAGGCGCGGAGGGCAACTTCGAGCTCAACGCCTTCCGCCCGGTCATCATCAACAACGTCCTGCACTCGGTGCGGATCCTGTCGGACGTGATGGACCATTTCCGCATCTACCTCATCGAGGGCGCCCGGCTCGACACCACCAGGCTGAAGGACGACGTCGACCGGTCCATCATGATGGTGACCGCGCTCAGCCCTGTCATCGGCTACGACAAGGCCTCGCGGATCGCCCACCGCGCGCTGGATGAGGACCTCACGCTCAAGGAGGCCGCTCTCAAGTCCGGCGTCAGCCAGGCCCTCTACGACAAGGTCGTCGACCCCGAACGCCTCACCCAGCCCGGCGTGGCCGTCTCAGGTGACGGCGCCGAGCACTGAAGCGGCACGCCTGCCGTGGCCAGTGATGTCGTGGATGATCTGGTGCGCGTCACGCGATCGAACGGCTGGGAGAGGGTCACAGCCGGGACGTCGCGACGTGAACGTCTAGATGTGTCGTTAGGTAATCATGAGGTTTGCGGATAGATGGTCAGTCAGAACCCGCCTGACGCTGTTCACCAGCGCGGCGGTGGGGGCGCTCTGCCTCGCGTTCTCCATCGCCCTGTTGTTGACCATGCGCCAGATGGCCACTCAGGACCTCACTGAAGAGGTGACCGCGACGGGAGAGCTGACCGCTTACTACGTCGATCGCGGAGAGATCGACAACACGCTCCCCCCCATTCCGAACAACCTGATCCGCCCCATCCAAGTAGTTGATCCTCAAGGAAGGGTGGTTGCGGCGACCAGCGATTTCCAGAACAAGCCGGCCATGACCCATTTTGCTCCACGGCCGCCGCACCGAGTGGCCAGCACCGTCGTCTGTGATTCCGTCTTCGGGCCGGGCCGTTGCGACATCGTGGTCGCGCAGCAGGCGTACCACAACGGCGACTGGACTGTTTACACCGCCGCGCCGACACTCCCCTTCTATGTTTATCCGGCCTTGGCGGCCTTCTTGATCGCGGGAACGGTCGTCTTCACGATCGCCGTGGCCTACGGCGCGCGGCGCATCATCACCACCTCGCTCAAGCCCGTGGACGAGATCCGGGCACAGCTCGATGAAATCCACAGCACCGACCTGGGCCGTCGCGTCCCGGTTCCCACGCCCAATGATGAGATTTGCAAGCTGGCCCAGAGCACCAACTTCACCCTGGACCGGTTGGAAGGTGCGCTGGAGCAACAGCGCCGGTTCAGCTCCGACGCCTCTCATGAGCTGCGTACCCCCATCACGGCCATCCGCGCGCAGGTGGAGGACGCGCTCATGGCGCCGGAGGACACCGACATACCCACGCTGTGCCATGCCGTGCTGCCGAGCCTGGATCGTCTGCAGTCGCTCGCATCGGACCTGCTGGCCCTCACCCACCTCGACGCCGGCTCGTCGGGTGAGCCCCAGCGCCTCGATCTGAGTGAACTCGTCGCCGCAGAGCTGGACAACCGTCGTCCGACCAAGAAGATCATCCGTAACCTGGCGCCCGAGGTGATCGTCAAGGGTGACCGGTCCCGGCTGAGCCAACTGATCACTGAGCTGGTCGATAACGCAGAGCGCCACGCCTCATCCACCATCACGCTTACCGTACGGCGGCAAGACAGCCACTCGGCGCACAGCGCGCGGTTCCCCGCCGGTGCCGCGGTGTTGGAAGTGCTCGACGACGGCGGGGGGATCCCCCAGGACCAGCGCGCGGCGATCTTCCAGCGGTTTGCCCGGCTCGACACCGCCCGCAGCAGGCACGCCGGAGGCATCGGCCTCGGCCTTCCCCTCGCCCAGCAGATCGCCAAGAACCACGGTGGCACGCTGACCATTCAAGACAGTGACCGTGGCGCACAGTTCGTCGTCCGCCTTCCGCTCTCCACGTAGCCCTCTTGACCCCCCGGCTTCGGCGGTCCCAGACGCCCCTGGAGTCCCTCTGGTTTACCTGGAACCCAAAATTAATGTCCGAAATTTGCTGACAAAGAGCATCTGTCCCCGATGCGACGTGTACGCGACCGCTCCCTACGTCACATCCGCAGGAAAGATCCAGGCATCCGCCGCCCGGCTCGGCTGTAAGGACACCGCCCTGGTCCGCGTCCGGATCAAGCGCGCCGAGGCCGGTCCCGATCCGGTCGTCAGGAGCGGGGCCAAGAGGGGGAACAACGGGCGGGTCACCGTCACGCTGCGGTGTACCCCCGGCGTCTACTACACGGTCGTCACCGACTACCGCGGCCACTCCGGCACGTCCAAGGCGGCTCGGCTGTCCTGCGCCCCGGCGGGAACCCCCTCCCCCACACCCACCGCCACACCCACCGCGGCCCCCACCACGACGGCCACCCCCACGCCGACCCCCACCGCGACGGCCAAGCCCACGGCGCCTCCGCCCGCCGGCACGGTCGGCACCGCCGACGAGAACGAGGTCCTGCGGCTGGTCAACGTGGAGCGGGCGAAGGGCGGGTGCCAGCCGCTCAAGCACGACGCGCAGCTCCGCAAGGCCGCCTACGACCACTCGGCCGACATGGCGGCCCAGAACTACTTCAGCCACACCTCCCAGGACGGCCGCAGCTTCATGGACCGCATCCGGGGAGCCGGCTTCACCGGCGGATCGGGCTGGGCGGAGAACATCGCCGCCAGGTAGGCCCCCTCCCCCGATGACAGCGGGGAGAACGGCGACGCCCCCACGACGGATGACCGTCGCGGGGGCGTCGCCGTACGAGGCGGCCCGTCGCCCCGGGAGCCATCCCGGGGGCGGGCTCGCCGCTACTTGAGCCAGCTCATCATCGGGCGCAGCTTGGCACCGGTCTTCTCGATCGGGTGCTTGGCCAGCTCCTCGCGGTAGGCGGTGAACTTCTTCTGACCGCTGTCGAACTCGTCCACGAGCTCCTTGGCGAACTCGCCGGACTGGATCTCGGCGAGGATGCGCTGCATCTCCTTCTTGGTCTCCTGCGTCACGACGCGCGGACCACGGGAGTAGCCGCCGTACTCGGCGGTGTCGGAGACCGACCAGTACATCTTGGAGATGCCGCCCTCGTACATCAGGTCGACGATCAGCTTCATCTCGTGAAGGCACTCGAAGTAGGCGACCTCGGGCTGGTAACCGGCCTCGACCAGGGTCTCGAAGCCGACCTTGATCAGCTCGGACACGCCGCCGCAGAGAACGGCCTGCTCGCCGAAGAGGTCCGTCTCGGTCTCCTCGGTGAAGGTCGTCTTCAGCGCGCCGGCGCGGGTGCCGCCGATGCCCTTGGCATAGGACAGCGCGAGGTCCCAGGCCGTGCCACTGGCGTCCTTCTCGACGGCGACGAGACACGGCACGCCGCGGCCCGCGGTGTACTGGCGGCGGACGAGGTGACCGGGGCCCTTCGGAGCGACCATGGCCACGTCCACGCCCTCGGGGGCTTCGATGAGGCCGTAGCGGATGTTGAGGCCGTGGCCGAAGAAGAGGGCGTCACCCTCGACGAGGTTCGGGGCCACATGCTCGGCGTAGAGGTGACGCTGGATGTGGTCCGGCGCCAGGATCATCGTCAGGTCGGCCTCTTCGACGGCCTCGGCGGGGGTGACCACCCGCAGACCGTCGGCCTCGGCCTTCTCGCGGCTCTTGGAGCCCTCGGGCAGACCGACCCGGACGTCCACGCCGGAGTCACGCAGGGACAGGGCGTGGGCGTGCCCCTGGCTGCCGTATCCCAGAACGGCCACATGCCGGCCCTGGATGATCGACAGGTCGGCCTGGTCGTCGTAGAAGATCTCAGTCACTTGCTTAACCTTTCAGGTTTCTCTTACGGCTTACGCAGTCCGGTCCAGGGCCCGGAGAGAACGGTCGGTGATGGAACGGGCACCGCGGCCGATGGCCACCATGCCCGACTGGACCAGCTCCTTGATGCCGAACGGCTCCAGGAGCTTGATGAAGGCCTGTAGCTTGTCGGGCGTCCCGGTGACCTCTATGGTCACCGCGTCAGGAGCGACGTCAACGCAGCGCGCGCGGAAGAGGTTGACCAGTTCCAGCACGCTGGAGCGGTTGTCGGCGTCGGCACGCACCTTGATCAGAGTGAGCTCGCGCTGCACGGCCTGCGCCGGGTCGAGCTCCACGATCTTGAGTACGTTGACCAGTTTGTTGAGCTGCTTGGTGACCTGCTCAAGGGGCAGCTCCTCGACGTTGACCACGATGGTCATCCGCGAGATGTCCTCGTGCTCGGTCGGCCCGACCGCCAGCGAGTCGATGTTGAACCCCCGGCGGCTGAACAGCGACGCGACGCGCGCGAGCACGCCGGGCTTGTTCTCCACCAGCACGGAGAGCGTGTGCCTGCTCATGCCTTCCTCCTCGCCTGGCGGCCGTGCTCGCCCGCCCACCCGCTTCGATCACTCACAGCTGGTCCTCGCCGTCCCAGACCGGCGCCATGTCGCGCGCGAACTTGATTTCGTCGTTGCTGGTCCCGGCCGCGACCATCGGCCAGACCATGGCGTCCTGATGGACCACGAAGTCGATCACGACGGGCACGTCGTTGATCTCCATCGCCTTCTTGATGGTCGCGTCCACGTCCTCGGGGCGCTCGCACCGCAGGCCGACGCAGCCGTACGCCTCGGCCAGCTTCACGAAGTCCGGGATCCGGCGGACCGTCTGCAGGTCGGTGTTGGAGTAACGCTGGTTGTAGAACAGCGTCTGCCACTGCCGGACCATGCCGAGGTTGCCGTTGTTGATGATGGCGACCTTGATCGGCACACCCTCGATGGTGCAGGTGGCGAGCTCCTGGTTGGTCATCTGGAAGCAGCCGTCGCCGTCGATGGCCCAGACCGTGGTGTCGGGGCGGCCCATCTTGGCGCCCATGGCGGCCGGGAGCGCGAAGCCCATCGTGCCGGCCCCGCCGGAGTTGATGAAGCTGCCGGGGTTCTCGTAGCCGATGAACTGGGCGGCCCACATCTGGTGCTGGCCGACGCCCGCGGTGTAGACGGCGTCCGGCCCGACGATCGCGCTCAGCCGCTCCATGACGTACTGGGGGGCGAGGGAGCCGTCCTCGAACTCGTCGTAGCCCAGCGGGTAGGTCGTCCGGTAGGCGTCGAGCTGGGTCCACCACTCGCTGTAGTCGCCCTTGCGGTCCTCGTTGCGCACCGCGGTGATCAGCTCGGAGATGACCTCCTTGCAGTCGCCCACGATCGGGACGTCGGCCTGCCGGTTCTTGGAGATCTCCGCCGGGTCGATGTCGGCATGGACGATCTTGGCGTGCGGGGCGAAGGTGGACAGCTGCCCGGTGACGCGGTCGTCGAACCGGACGCCGAGACCGATGATCAGATCGGCGCGCTGCAACGCCCCGACCGCCGGCACCGAGCCGTGCATGCCCGGCATACCCAGGTGCTGGCGGTGGCTGTCGGGGAAGGTGCCGCGCGCCATCAGCGTGGTGACCACGGGGATGCCGGTCAGCTCGGCGAACTCCAGCAGCTCCGCCGCGGCCCCGGCCTTGTGCACGCCTCCGCCGACGTAGAGCACGGGCCGCCTGGCCTCGGCGATCAGCTTGGCCGCCTCCCGGATCTGCTTGGAGTGCGGCCGGGTCACCGGACGGTAGCCCGGCAGCTGCATGACGACCGGCCACTGGAAGGTCATCTTCGCCTGGAGCGCGTCCTTGGCGATGTCGACCAGCACCGGCCCCGGACGCCCGGTCGAGGCGATGTGGAAGGCCTCCACGATCGTCCTGGGGATGTCGTTCGGATCGGTGACCAGGAAGTTGTGCTTCGTGATCGGCATGGTGATGCCGGAGATGTCGGCTTCCTGGAACGCGTCGGTGCCGATGGCGTCGCTGGTCACCTGGCCGGTGATAGCGACGATCGGGACCGAGTCCATGTAGGCGTCGGCGATCGGGGTGACCAGGTTGGTCGCGCCCGGACCGCTGGTGGCCATGCAGACCCCGACCCTGCCTGTGGCCTGCGCGTAGCCCTGGGCCGCGTGCCCGGCGCCCTGCTCGTGCCGTACGAGCACGTGCCGGACCTTGGCCGAGTCGTAAAGAGGATCGTAGGCGGGGAGGATCGCACCGCCCGGGATCCCGAACACCGTGTCGACCCCGACGTGCTCCAGCGCTCTCACGAGGGCCTGGGCACCTGTCATCTGTTCGGTCATCGGCTCGTTCCTTGTGTGGCTCAGCATGTTTGGCGGCATAAAAAATGCCCCATTCCGCCAGGGAGGGCGGATCTGGGGCGGCGCGCAGGTCGTAGTGCTTCGCTATCGGCCTGCGCGCCGGCGAAGTACTACGAGAATCCCACTGTTATGCATGACTCCACCATGGCCGACAGACCGTGTCCGCGTCAAATTCATGGGACAGGTGTCTCAAAATCCGAGACGGCAGCCAGGATCACGGACTTTTTCAGACACCACTGTGCAGATCGGAGAGGCTGGTGCGCATGAGAGAGTCGACCCCGCGAGCGGCCATCGGCCGCGCCACGAGAAACCCCTGACCTCGGGTGCAGCCCATCTCGCGCAGCAGTTCGAGCTGCTCCGGGCGCTCGATGCCCTCGGCGACCACGACCAGCCCCAGGTCGTGGCCGAGCCGCACGATCGTGCGGGTCAGCAACGTGAGCGTCTCGTCGCGGCCGAGCCCGGACACGAACGACGGATCAATCTTGATCATGTCCACCGGGAGCTGCCGCAGGAACGCCAGCGAGGCGTAGCCGGTGCCGAAGTCGTCGATCGCCAGCCGTACTCCGAGCCTGCGCAGCTCCGAGAGCCGCGTGATGGTCTCGTCGGCGTCCTCGACGAGCATCTCCTCGATGACCTCAAGGGTCAGCGCGCTGGGCGGCAGGCCGCTCTCGGTGAGCGCCGACTCGACGGTCTCCACGAAGCGCGGCGCCATGATCTGCCGGGCCGACAGGTTGAGCGACAGCCCGATGTCCCAGGAGGACGCGCGCCACGCGGCCACCTCCCGGCAGGACTCACGCAGGATCCACTCACTCAGCGGGACGATCAGACCGGTGTCCTCGGCTGGGCCGAGGAACTGCTCGGGCGGTACGAACGCGCTCCCCCGCCACCAGCGCACCAGCGCCTCGACGGCGGTGACGCGCGAGGTGGCCAGATCCACCACCGGCTGGTACTCGATGGCGAACTGGTTCTCCAGCAGGGCCCGTTGCAGGTCCGCGGCGAGCTCCAGGCGGCGGACCACGTCGGCGTGCATGTGCGCGGCGAACACCTCGACCCGCCGTCCCCCGAGGTCCTTCGCCCTGGCCATCGCCACGTCCGCGTTACGGATCAGATCCGCGGAGGACACGTCGTCCTCGGCGAAGGCCACCCCGACGCTCGCGGTCAGCGCGATGTCGCGGTCGGCCACCCGGAACGGCTCGGACGAGACCGTACGGACCAGCCACTCGGCCAGGTCCACCGCCGTCTGGGCGTCCACCCCGGCCTCCAGCAGCACCGCGAACTCGTCGCCACCCCAGCGGGCCAGGGTGTCGTCGGCCCGTACGGCGGCGCGGAGCCTGCGGGCGGCCTGGCCGAGCAGGTAGTCACCGCTGGCGTGACCGACCGAGTCGTTGACCGCGGTGAAGCCGTCGAGGTCCAGGAACACCACGACGGCGCTGCTCGCGCCGGGACGGGCCAGCACCTCGCGGGTGCGCTCCTCGAAGTAGGCCCGGTTGGGCAGGCCGGTGATGCCGTCGTGGAAGGTCAGGTGGGCGACCTGGTTGCGCAGTGCCTCCTGGTCGCTGACGTCGCGGGTGGTGACCAGGAGAAGTTCTTCCCCGCGCGCGTGGCGGGTGGCGACCGACTCGGTGGGCCGCCAGGTGCCGTCGGACGCCCGGACCCGGCAGGCGATCATGCAGGTGCCGGGCACCTCGGCCGGCGCCTCGTCCGGGCTCATCGCACGGAGCGCCACCTGGATGCCCGGCGCGTCCTCGGGATGGATGTAGTCGAAGATCGTTCCGCCGACCAGCTCGTCGGGACGGTACCCGTACGTGATCTCGACGCCCTCGCCGATCTCCCGCACCACACCGTCGTAGTCACACAGGAAGACCACGTCACCGGTGCTCTCCGCCAGATCCTGCAACTGCCGCTCGCCGAGGTCCACCAGGCGCCGCATCCGGCCCGACTCCATCAGCATCACGAACAGGCGGACCACGAGGACGCCGACGACCGAGGCCGAGACGAGCGCCAGGGCGGCGACCGGTCCCTGCACCTTGCCGCCGATCACCCGGAAGAGCACGACGGCGGTGGCCACGACGACGAGGATCAGCGGCACGGCCGCGATCAGCGAGGAGGCGGCGTGGCCGACGGACGGCTCCCCCTCTTCACCGGGGTCCTGTGAGCGTGCCGTACGTGACCACCACGGGACCGCCGCGAGCGCCAGGAAGGCCAGCGGGGCCGGCCACATCCCGATCAGTGACGGCGTGTCACCGCCGCTCACCCGGGCCAGCGCGGTGACCGTCTCGGCCACCGTGATGGCGGCCAGCACGGCCAGCGCCGCCAGGCCCGTCGGCCAGGCGGACCGCCGGACGGGCACCACCGCCGGGCCTATGGCGCACGCAAGGATCAGGCAGAGCAGCGGAGGGACGATGGTGACCGCGAAGGTGCCCGCGTCGTCGGCCTGACGATAGGCCGGCCCGAGCAGGAGAACCCAGCCGATCACGAAGATCGAGGCGGCGCACACGTACGAGTCGGCGAGATCACGCAGCAGCGCCCGCCTCCGGGCGGGCCGGGTGGCCGACAGGCCGGTGCCCACGGTGAGCATCGCCGTACCGACGAGAACCACCAGGTCGGCAAAGGTCACCACGAAGGGCGTGCCGTCCGCGAGCGGCCGCACACCGACCCCGACCAACCAGGTGATCGAGCCACCCGCCAGCCAGCGCCAGGCCGGCGCCCTGCGCCGGTCGACCCCCCGCAGGAGCGCGGCGAACAGCGACACCGCTGCGAGCGCGGCGGCGATGATGCCCGCCACCACGCCGACGATCGCGGCCGAGGCACCGCCGAGGAGAGCGGCAACGAGCCCCACCGCGCCTGTCCCAGCCGCGACGGTCAGCGGTACCCTGGGGTCACGCCAGCGGATCAATGTCGTCTGCCCATCAGTCTCGGTTCGTCTCGCTTCCGCGAAGGCACACGGCCAGTCTCTGCTCTCCAACCGGTGCCGGTGGTGACAACGCCGTAGTCGTCACCGATCTGATAACCACGCGAGCGATCAAGGTGGCAGAATTCACCGTACGTACTCCAGGTCACGAGGCAGCCACGTTCGGGATTCCTTTCCTGGTCAGTACGGATTACGGCGAGTAAAGACCTGGTCAGCGACGGTTCCGCCCAGCGCGGACGGCGATCAGTATGATCCGGTGATCACGTTTTTGAGCGGTTCGCCTGCCAGGTGACGCAGGAGCTGGGAGCGGAGAAGCCGCAGCATGCGCCGCCCGGACGCCGGAGTGCTGCCCGCCACGTGCGGGGTGATGAACACCCCCGGCGCCGTCCACAGCGGATGCCCCGAGGGCAGCGGCTCAGGGTCGGTGACGTCGAGCGCCGCCAGGATCCGGCCCCTGCTCAACTCGGCGACGAGCGCACCGGTGTCCACCACCCCGCCTCTGGCCGCGTTCACCAGCACGGCACCGTCCTTCATCGCCGACAGGAAACCCGCGTCCACCAGCCCGGCGGTCGCGGGGGTGGACGGGACCAGCAGCACCACCACATCCGCCCGGGGCAGCAGCTCCGGCAGCTCGTCCTGGCCGTGCACGTCTCCCCGCGCGGTCCTCGCCACCCGGATGACGTCCACCTCGAAACCGTCCAGCCGCCGTTCCAGCGCCTCGCCGATCGAGCCGTAGCCGACGATCAGCACCGTGGAGTCGGCCAGCACGCCCGTGTGGCGGTAGGCCCACTCGCCCTCCCGTTGCGCGGCGGCGAACCCCGGAAACTCCCTGAGCACGGCGATCATGGCCCCCACCGCCCACTCCGCGGTTCCCGCGTCGTGCACACCCCGCGCGTTGCACAGCACCACGCCCTCCGGGAGGTGCGGCCGGTAGGCGTCCACCCCCGCGGTGACGGTCTGCAGCAGCCGGAGCCGGGACATCCGGCCGAGCAGTTCCGGGGTCCGTGCCACCGGCATCAGCGGCGGGATCCAGACCTCGACCTCCTCCGCCCCGTCAGGGGCCGGTCCCGTGCCGTCGTAGACGACGCACTCCACATCGGGTAGGTCACTCAGGACGTCGACAGCGGCTTTGGAGGGGACCCAGATCTTCATGGCGACATTATCCAAGGGATCGTCCGGGAACCTCCCTGCCGGCGGAACGGTATGCACGGAGAAGGAGATTCCATGATCCAGATGACACGACTGACATCCGTTTTCGTAGTGGCGCTTCTGGCGGCGGGATGCTCGGCGGCGGCGCCCGCCGAGATGGCACAGGCCCCTGCCTCCACGCCCACATCCACAAGCGCCGCCGCTCCGCTCGGCGAGCCACGCACCCTGGTGAAGAACCTGGCCGTGCCCTGGGGCATCGCGTTCCTGCCCGGCGGCGACGCCCTGGTGACCGAACGCGACACCGCCAGGCTGCTGCGGGTCACGGCTGCGGGGAAGATCACCGAGGTCGGCACGGTCGACGGCGTACGGCCCGACGGCGAGGGCGGCCTGCTGGGCGTGGCCGTCTCTCCCGTCTTCACCGAGGACCACTACGTCTTCCTGTACTTCACCTCAGCCCAGGACAACCGGATCGTGCGCTACCGCTACGACCGGGGGCTGACCAACGCCACCGTGCTCCTTGACCGCATCCCCAAGGGCCCGATCCACAACGGCGGCCGCCTGGCCTTCGGCCCCGACGGGTACCTCTACGCCAGCACCGGCGAGACCGGCGACCGCGCCCTGGCCCAGGACCTCGGCTCCATGGCCGGCAAGATCCTCCGCATGACCGTCGACGGCAAGCCCGCCCCCGGCAACCCGTTCGCGAACATGCTCTGGAGCTACGGCCACCGCAACGTCCAGGGCATGGCCTGGGACCCGTCGGGACGCATGTACGCCAGCGAGTTCGGGTCCAGCTCGTTCGACGAGATCAACCTCATCAGAAAGGGCGGTAATTACGGCTGGCCCGAAGTCGAGGGCACCGGCGACGACTCACGCTTCATCAACCCGATCGTCACCTGGAGCACCGACCAGGCCTCTCCCTCCGGCATGGCCTACGCCGACGGCTCCCTCTGGGTCGGCGCGCTGCAGGGAAGAAAACTCTGGCAGGTCCCTCTCGCCTCCGACGGCACCGCCGGAAAGCCCGTCGCCAGGTTCGACGGCCGGTACGGCAGGATCCGCGCGGTCGCCACCGCCCGCGACGGCTCCCTGTGGTTCGGCACCAGCAACAAGGACGGCCGCGGTTCTCCCTTCCCCGACGACGACCGCATTTTCACCGTGACCCCGTAGCTCGCGCTGCGGGTGTTCGTGCTGGGGTTTTTCGCTGTTCGCGCTGCGGTGGGCAGGTGTTCCGGCCGGCCGTCGCAGTTGCCGTCCGGTGTTTCAGGCCTCCGGCCTGGCGGGCGCGGTGGTTGCGCTTTTTTATACGCCGGCCGGAACACCTGCCCACCTCCGCGCCAGACCGCTCCGCCGTACGGCGTGCGGACCGTAGCCGCTCCCTTCCGGGCCGCCCAGCGGGCTCGCTGACGCTGAAGCGATCCGTACGGGAGCCGTTCAGGGTTGGTCGCCGTAGCTGACGCGTTCCTCTCCGGCCAGTGCAGAGCCGAGCACCGTGGAAACACCGGGATGTCCCTCGGGGAGGGATCTCAGGGCTGGGCGTCGTTCCCTACCCGCACTTCCCTGTCAGCCATTTGCGGTAGTCGTTGGTGTACGTCGTGGCCACTCGCTTAGGCCCCTGGTTGAGAACCTGCTGCCACTTGGAGACGTTCCCCGTCCACGCGGGGGGCGGCTCTTCCCACTCGACGGCGTCTGTCCATGTGGGTCTGTTGCGGAGCACGGCTGAGAGGCCTTGGGCGTTGACACGATTCTGGAGTTCGGTCCAGATGGCGGTGTCGTGCGAGTAGATCATGATTTCCTGGGATCCGTACCTTTCCTTGATCGGGCTGAGAATCTCCGACCAGGCGCGGGATTTGATCGCAGGATCACTGTTGAACAGGGACTGTTTGGCCTCCGGCTTCACCTCAAGGAGGGCGATCATGTTCTTGGACTTCATGGAGTCCAGCCATTCCCGGAGCGTGTAAACGGTCTCGCCGACATACACACCCCGGTTGATGTGCCGACCCTGAAGCTTGTCACCGCCCGTGGCCCACCAGATCTCGGTGATGGGTCTTTTCACCCCGTCCAGACCCCAGGTCGAGGTGTTGTGCCACATCACCGCCTTGGTGCCGTCCCTGGTGAGCTGCACGTCGGCCTCCACCCCGGCCGCGCCCCAGTTCTTCTGCTGCTGGATGCCGGTCGGGTGGTTGGGCTGCCGGATCTTGTCCCGATTCCACGTGTCCGAGCCCTTGGCCCCGCTGGGATAGCCGCCATGGCCGAAGATCTGGGGACAGGCCGGCAGAGCAGCAGCGGGCGAGGCGGGAACGAGAGCCGCGAGCACGCCGACGACGAGTGCGCCGAGCGAGCCCTGAACGAAGAACCGCCGGGAACCGCCGGTAGACGCGATAACGGAGGTCGTCACAGGCTGCAGCCTTTCGATCTTCGAAACTTGGATCACCCTCCCACAAGGACATCAATGCGGACAAGAGTCTCCGTGACCTCCGACTCCGGCGAACCGGCCACGGCGAGCAGGCCGGCAGGATCCGCCGCTACGTCGCCCGGCGCAACCGCAACATCGACAACCCGCGACTACACCGGATTGTCAACAGGGCGGAGATGGCCTGATTAGGACGCCCAGCATCGACCTCACGGACTCATACGCGTTCTGCCGCCCACGCGGCTTCGGGGAAACGTGCCGTCCGGCACGACACCTGGGCAGCGCGTTTCCGGAGGGGGCAGACGTTGTCTGATGCGGCGGCAGTTCGGAGATTCGGGGAGCGCAGCCCTGCTCCGTGTCTTCTTAGAGCGCCCGGCAATAGGGATGGCGGTTCGCCTGCGGGTCGAGATGAGATGCGAACAGGCACGGACAGGGTGATCATGGAGTTCTCTACGCTCAGTGATCATCGAGGTGCCCGTGCCTGCCGTGCCATCATGCCTACTGGAACCCGTCTGGGTCGAATTCCACGCCGTGATCGGCGGGGACCGCCCCGAATTCCACCCAGATCACCCGCTGGGCTGCCATCGACGCCGGATCCCCGACCGCGTGGTTTTCGAGCACGTCATCGATGCCCTGGTCCATGGATCGGGATACGAACGGATCGCGACGGCAGCCTGCCCGGATCGGACGATCAGACGCCGTCTCAGACAATGGGCGCACGCGGGGGTGGCCGAGCGAGTGCGGGGTTGAGGAACAGCGGAACAGCCATTGGCGGTACGCCGCTGCGTCGCAGGTCGCGGAAGGCCATGCAGGGCGTCGGGGCGGTGTGTCCCAGGGCCGCGCCCTCGCGTCAGCGGGCCCTGAACGCCTGCCCCTTTCGCATTCGACCAACTCACCGCCACAACGAGAAACAAGATCTTTCTCACCGCCAACGGCTGTTCCGCTGTTCCTCAACCCCGATCACCAGCAGGCCGGCGTCGCGGTGGATCGCCCGGGCGCCGGCGATGCGTTGCCATTGTCCGGAGGACAAGGCTTGGCCTCCCCACCATTCGCGGGCCAGCAGCGTGCCCAGGCCGCTGCGCAGCACTTCGATCACCGCGTCGGCGCCGCTGGCGGCCGCGGCGCGATGGATGGCCTCGTCCATATCGAACTGAGGCTGGCCGAGTTGGATGTTCTCCCGGGCGGTCATCGGCCACCTCGCGAATTCCTGTGGGACGACCGCGCACTGCTTCCACAGGGCATGCGGGTCCAGATCACGAGTGCTGACGCCATCCCAGGTGACCACGCCAGAGGCGGGCAAGTTGAGCCCGGACAGCAGTTTCATGAGCGTGGTCTTGCCGGAGCCGTTCTCGCCCACCACGGCGACGATCTCGCCTTGCCGGACCTCGAAGTCCACCTCGTGCAAAGTGTCGCTGTCGGCTTCGGGGTAGCGGTAGGTGACCTGGTGCAGCGCCACATGCCGAGGGTGGTCCGGCACGATGGTGCCGCGATCCAGGCGTTGCCCGGCCGCCTCCTGGACGAACGCTTCCCAGTCGTCAAGGTAGCGGCCGGTGCGCATCAGCTCTGAGCCGTATCCGACGATGCCGTACAGTCCGCCGGAGGCCGAGCGCAGCGCGAAGACCAGGGTGCCGGCGGCTGCGGCGCTGATGGTCGCGGTGCCGAGCAGCACCATCACCCCGGCCCACATCAGGGCCGAGGCCAGGCCACTGACAGCGGACCCCACGACGTTGATCCTGACGCGTTGCCAAGCGGCCTGGTCGTTGACCCGGTCCACTCGCACGCCGCTGGCCCGGTACTTGTCCAGCATGTACGGCGCGAAGGTGTCGGTGCGGATCTGGTCGGCCTGCTCCTTGTGGGTCAGGTGCCAGCGCAGCATACTCAGCATCCGCCGCTCATGAAATGTTTTCAATATCGCCAGGTAGGCGACCCGCTCACCCGCGATGGATGCCAGCGCCTGCGGAACCGCGGTCAGCAGGAGCAACGGCAGCAGGATCGGCGCCAGCGCGGTGATGACCACGGCCGCGGCGACCAACGTGGCCAGGGAGGCCACCAGGTTCTGCGACTGGCCGATCATGTCCTGGCTGACCTCCACGCCCCGGTCGGCCTTGTCGCAGCGATCATTGAACCCGGGGTGATCCTAGGCGGCCATCTCCGCGTTCGTGGCCGCCTCCAGCATGCGGTATTCCGCCTCCCTGGCGATCCGCGGGCCCAGCCGGCGGGACAGTCCCTGGATGGCGATGCCCAGGACCGCGCGAAGGCCGGCCGCTCCGGCCAGGACCGCGATCGAGGGCAGGGCCGTGCGTAGCTGCGCGGGGTCGTGAGCGGATTGGATCAGCGCACTGAGCGCCGCGGTCGTGGCGAGCAGGCCGAGCGCTTCCAGCAGGCCGGAGATCACCTGGCAGGCCAGCAGGACGATCACCGCGCGCCGGTCCACGGCCCAGGCCAGGGCGTAGGAGCGGCGGACCAGGTGCGGTAGACGTCGGCTCAATCGCCTCCAGGTGAGGTGATCCACCCATTCGGTGTTGTCCCCGCCGTTGAAGTTGAACGTCAGCTCTTCGCTGTGCTGCTGCTGTTGGGGGGCGGTGTCGGTGACGGTGACGGCCGTCTCGTCAGCCACGTCGGCAGCTCCTGTTTCGGGGGTGGAGGAGGGTGTATCTGCGGGCCGGACACGCGGTGGCCGCGCCGGCGAGGGCCTCCTCATCGGATAGGAGAAAAAGGGCGAGGTCGGTGTGTCTTGCCCTGTGGGGTGCGCGGTTCGGCAGCGTGGTGGTGCGGAGTTCCGTTACGGTTCCGCAGGTTTGCATGGCCGCATCACCTCTCATTGCAGCAACGATCAGTTCTCGCATGTGCGCTGTGCGTAACGTCTCAGCCTGAATCCACCGAGCGTCTTTGAATGATCGTTTCTAAGTTCGATTCCTCCATGAGGGCCGTTTCTCTCGGTGTTCGGCAGGTGGAGTCCTGTTTTCGGGCGTGATGGGGCCGCCGCTGGCGGGTTCTGCGGCTTGTCCGGGTCATGCGGTTCGGGGCGGTCGGTAGCGGTGTCGCCGGTGGCTGGGTAGGCCGTCAAGGTGCTGGCGGGGTGGTGCCTGTGAGATGGGATATCAAGCGGCTCGGGCGAGCGGTGGCGAGCGAAGCGCGTCGAAGAGGTTCATCCAGGCGGGCTGCCAGGGCCAGTGGCCGGGCAGGTGGAGGGTGATATGGCCGCGCCCGTGCCGGGCGAGGCGGGCGGGTACGGCGATGAGGTGGCGGCGCAGAGTGGCTCCACGTGCTCGTGCGCAGCGGGCTCCGGACAGGCAACCGGCGGCGCGGAGCAGGTTGTGGCTGATCGTGGCCAGTGCCAGCCAGGCGGCGTTGGCCGCGAAATTACCGGAGGGCAGGTGAGCCAGCGGCCCGGAGATCAGATCGGCGAAGATCTGCTCGATGATCGCGTGATCACGATGCTGTCCTTCGGCCTGGATCAGCTCATACGGAGTGTCGGTGAACACGGCGTGGTAGCGATAGCACGGGTGGTGGCCGGGGTCGGTCTGCTCACCCAGTCGTTTGACCCGGCGCACGATCAGGCGGGCGGTTACGGCCTGCCCCTTCTTGGAGGTGAACGCGGTGTAGCGGGTCTCGGCGACCTCGGCATCGGAGATCCACTGCCCGGATTCCTCGTCCAAGATGGCGTTGGGGTAGCTGATCGGGGTCCAGGCGCCCTGGGGGATCGCGGCGATCGCCGCCTTGATTTTGGGGTCCATCTTCGCGGTGAAGGAGAACCGGACATCGGCTCGCCGGCAGGCGCCGATGACCTTGGCGCTGTAGTAGGCCGCATCGCCTCGGCAGAGCAGGATGCCGGTGGCTCCGGCCTCCCGGGCCGTATTGATCGACTCGGTCACGAAGGTGTCTGCGCCGCGGGCGGAGTTGGCGGTGCCGCCGCGCAACCGACTGGCGGTGATGACCGGGGCGGCCAGTGGGGTGGACAGGGCCGAGGCGAGCACGTTGAGACCGCGGACCCGCAGGCTCTTGCCTTGAATCTTGGTGTGCCCGAACCCGGCGCCCTGTTTGGTCGGCCCGTAAATCCGTTTTTGCATCGAGTCCAGATCGAGGAACGCCAGCACGTCCACGCCGGGCAGCAGCGGTGTGTGCGCGGCCAGACGGGCCAGCAGGCGGCGGCCGACCTTCCCGATCTGCCGCACGTTGCCCCACGTCAGACAGCGCAGAAACGACCCGAGCGTGGAGGGGGCGCGGATCCCGGCAAACAACTTATCCATCCCGCCGTGGCGCAGCACGTCCAGATCATCGATGCTGTCGGCCCCGGCGATCATCCCGGCCACGATCGAGCCGATTTTCAGCGGGGCATTCACCCCGAGTCGGTCGGCGATGGTCACGTGCTCCTGAGCCAGACCGGCCAGGTCACAGCGCTCGGCCAGGCGCATCACCGGCAGCAGGCCTGCGTAGGCGACCGTGTGCTGGTCATCGAAGATCGCATGGGTGTGGGCGGGAGCGTGAGACAATCGCACTTACGACGTGCCCTCTTGATTCGGCGGCTGGAAGCGTAGAGAACTCCCATCCTGCCAGGTCAGAGGGCATCGTCATGTCTACGGTCCAGCCCTCACCTGATAACGCTCGGTGGATTCAGGCTCAGGCTAGACGTGCAGGGATTATTTTTGTCCAGGATTGGCCGCAAGATTTGCCGGACACGGCAGCATGCGGCGGAAGTTCTGTCTAGAGCCGCCGAATTCGGTCTAATTGAATTCCATAAAATGGCGGCCGTAAATGCGGTGAGGGGCCTGCTGCGCGGGCGAGGAGCCGCCGCCGGGTTCGATCCTGGCTCACGGGCGGGAGGGAAGACGAGCCCCTGGGGGGCCGGCGGCGCTTCGCTGGAAGGTACTCAGACACGCACAGCCCGTTTCCTCACAGTGCTCGCTATCTGAATCTGATTGCGCTACCTTGTCGATCACTAGTGATAGGAGGGGCAGGATGGCACAACCACACAAGGGGGAGCGGGCCGTCACGACGTTCCGCACGGTCCCGGACTTGAAGACCCGCATGGTGGATGAGTCCAAAGCCGCTGGCTCCCCTGACCTCACCGCCTACCTGGTCGAGCTGTTGTCCGCACTGCACCCTGACCCGGAGCTCCACCCCGAAGCGGCCAAGGCCGCCAAGCCGGTGGTGAAGGCCCTGCTGGCTGCCGCTCGCGACATGCGGGCCGAGGATCTGCGGGCCGCGCGAAACCAGCTCGAGCTTCCGTCACTGTCCAAGGACCACGCTGCGGCGTAGCCGCCTGTAAGGAGACGTAAACCCGCCGGGGACGGCGGACAACTGCATACGACCAAAGGAAAAGGCCCCCGCGCCTAATGCTTGCCGGCTTCCGGCGCGAGGACCTTCTTAGGTAGACATCCGGCCCGACGCGGATCGGCCGAGGCTTTTTCGTGCCGTGCCGGTGTCCAGAGGTCTGGGGACCATGTTAGACGATGGATCTCCGGGCGGGGAAGTCGCGCGCGAAATCGGCGTGTCCTACTCTGCCCGGCTTGCTACCGGACGCGCCGTCGACAAATCGACGTTGGCCGGGATATACGGGGTTGAGGAACAGCGGAACAGCCGTTGGCGGTAGGGTCGGGAGCTGGCGCGGTGGTGATCATGGTTGACGGTAGGGCCCAGGGCCTGTCTTCCGCCGGTTTCCCGGTCGGCTGTGCTCTCCCTGGTGTCCGTGATCAGGTCACTCCGTTTCCAGCTCCCGCCGCATCGAACTGGGCGTGCGGTTCTCCCGCACCCAGCTCACCGACGCCGTTCACCGCCGGTATTCAGCTTCTCCCGCCAGGGCTTGCCGGCCCTGGGCGGGACGACGATTCCAGACAGCTTGATCAGACCGCACTGGTCCGGCGAGCGGCAGGCGACCACGTCGATGCCGAAGCGCCGTCCGCGTTTGTGTCGCTTCCCGATAAAGATCGCCAGCCGATGAGTCGCGTAGTGCCTGATCTTGCCGATGCGGATCGTGGAGTGGCCGTACTCGAAGTACGTCGCCCACCCGCGCAGGAAGGCGTTCACCTCCTGCACGACCGCCTCGACCGACATCCACAGCCGCGACCGGTGGGTGAGGTCCCGGATCCGGTCACGGGCGTGGATCATCGCCTTATCTGCAGGCCGGCGAGCTAGGAACACCACACCTCTGCTTCCAGTGGTTCCGCGCCTCCCCCGAGAGCGCACCATCCGATGGTGGAAGCCCAGGAAGTCAAAACCAGGGCCTCCTTCCTCCAGGTGGATGATGGCCGTCTTGGCCTCCTTCGGCTCCAGGCCGAGTTCGGCCGGCAGCTCCCGCAGCCGCGCGAGCGCGGCCTCGGCCTGCTGCCGGGATCTGCACATCACCAGCAGATCGTCGACGAACCGGATGATCACACCGTGCTCGCGTCCGTCCCATGTCCGGTCGATCCGGTGCAGGTAGACGTTGCAGAGCAGCGGCGAGATCGGACCGCCCTGGGCGGCTCCGGTCACCTCACGCCGGACCTGTCCGTCCTGCATGACACCGGCTCGCAGGATCCGCCGGATCAGCTTCAAGACCGCCTGGTCGCAGACGTGTTCCTCGATCGCTTGCATCAACCGATCTTGCGGAATCGCCGAAAAGCAGTTGGCGATGTCCGTCTCGACCACCCACCGGCGGCCCCGCCAAGCCTCATCGATGACGACTTGAAGCGCGTCGTGAGTCGCGCGTTTCGGGCGGAACCCGAAGCTGCACGGCAGGAAGTCCGCTTCGAAGACCGGCTCAAGCACGATCTTCAACGCGGCCTGCACGACCCGGTCCCGAACCGTCGAGATCGACAGCGGCCGGTACTCCTCCGCCCGTCCGGGCTTGGGGATCAGTACCCCACGCGCGGGCAGCGGTCGGTATCGGCCTTCTTGCAGTTCGGCGGCCGGCTCGTCCACGAGGCGGACTGCCTCGCACTCGTGTTCGATCTGGTCCAAAGTGGTCCGGTCGATGCCGGGTGCACCATTGTCGGCGCGCACCGCGACCCACCCACGCCACAGGACGTCCCTGCGGGAGACCTTGTCCATGAGCGCGTGAAACCGTCGTCCGGGATCGGCCTTGGCCGTCCGGTAGAGCGTGTGCTGCAGGGCACGCACCTTGTCCAAGGAAGCCTTCACCAGGGCGGTGGGACCAGCCGAAACCTCGGCACTCACCGGGCACCTCCATCTGCCCCGGCATCATCTGGGGCGTCTGCATCAGCACGCGTCGACGAAGCAGGGGCCCTTCCCTCACCGCCGGTTATGCTGTCCGATCGGCTCAAGCGGTACTACGGCCCCCTCCGACGCCCACCCGGCCAGCCATCCACTTCCCGAGGTCATCGGTTATAGGACGCCACGCTCCGATGACACATATCCGCAGGTCATCGGGCCGGGGAGGGCCTCCCCAGTTCCCGCCGCCACTATCGATACGTTCCGTGCCCCATACGCCGGGGAGTTCATGACGTCTGCGCTTCCAGGCTCTTGGCCGCTTCCATGGCCTTCACCCCGATTTCGAGGGGCTCGGCTCTCCCTTGTCCCACCCCGAAGGGCGGCTGAGTAACGACGCCGCAGGCTTCGCTTCATGCTACGGACCGCATCCTCGCTCCCCCTCTTACAGGGCCTATGACGCTGGGCTTCGACCCCGCCCGTTTCCAGACGAAACCGCCAGCCTGCTACCGGGCCTCCTGGCAGCTACCCGGACCGGACTCCCACCGGCAAGCGACGACGAGCTTACGAACAACAAGATCAGCCGCTACGTCACGGCTTCACCTCCTGCTCTGCTGGGCGCACGGAAAACGCTCAGTTTTCGTCTCTAGCCGCGCTGAATTAAGGGGAATGCAGGGACGAGCGAGTATAGAAAAGAACTGCCGGATTTTGCGGGCAGGGAAGGGTATCCAATGCGTCCGAGGGAAGCGTTCAAGGCTTTGATCATAGGTGGGTCTGTCGGGGGTCTGGCAGCGGCTCATGAGTTGCGGGCGGTCGGTGCGGAAACTGTCGTGTACGAGCGGTCGGCGGGCAGGATGCAGGCCCGTGGCGCTGGGATCGTCATGCAGCCGGAGGTGGAGGCGCTGTTGGCCGGCCTGGGCATGTCCGCGGAGTCGGTGAGTGTCGAACTGCGTGAGCGCCAGCAGCTTCACATCCACGGCAGTCCCGACCGGTATGAGGCCCCGCAGTTGATGACGGCCTGGGACACTCTCTACCGGGCGTTGCGGGAACCCCTCGCCGGGGTCTGTTACCGCTTGGACAGTGCCCTTAGGCGGGTTCAGGTGGAAGGTTCTGACGTCACGGCCGAGTTCGCTGACGGCTACACGGCTCAGGGCAATTTCCTGGTGGGCGCGGACGGGATCGGCTCGGCCACGCGGCGGCTGCTCGATCCCGCCGCGCGTCCCGCGTACGCCGGGTATGTGGCCTGGCGAGGGCTGGAACCGGAGTCGGCCCTGCCCGGTGGCCTTCTGGACCTGCTGGCGGGCCGGTTCACGTTCTTCGGCGCGGACGGCCTGCAGATGCTGTGCTACCTGGTCCCTGGTCCCGGCGGTGAGCTGGCTGTGGGCTCCAGGCGGGTCAACTGGGTGTGGTACACAAACGTGCTCGAGCGTGACATTCCACGGCTGCTTGCGAGCCGGTCCGGAAGGCGGTTCACGACCTTCCTGCCGCCTGGGGAGATGCGTCCGGACGTCGTCGCGGAGGTTATTGCCACGGCGGAGGCATCACTTCCGCCGCCGTTCGCGGAGCTCGTGCGCCACGGTGAGGTCTTCATGCAGCCTGTCTTCGACCTTCGTCCGTTTCGGATGGTCGCCGACCATGCGGCTCTCATCGGCGACGCCGCCGGAACGGTCCGGCCGCACACCGCCTCCGGGACCTCCAAGGCCTTCGGTGACGCGGCCGGCCTCGCCGCGGCCATGCACGGATGGACACCCGGTCAAGACCTTCCCGCCCGGCGGCTGGCGGACTGGGAAGAGCAGCGACTAATTCACCTGGTGAGGCTGTCGGAGATGGGGATCAACCTGGCTGAGCGGTCAGCACTCGGGACGGCCACCGGCCGCCAGTTCTTCGCCTCCGCCTGAGGGGTCCGCGTGGGTGGGGCGCGGCGGCAGGCCGGCTGCTTGCGCTTCGAACATCCGCTCAGGACCGCCACCCGTGCCCTCACCGCCCGAGCCGGGCGCGGGCGCAGTCGCCCCGGTACACGAAGCAGATCCGCAAAGCCGGTAGTTCCCCATGACGCCGTCGAGGATCACACAGGCCACGCGGTCGTCGTCTCGACCTGGTTGCCGAGCAGGTTGACCAGGTAGTGGCATTCCCACTCAGGGCGGGCAGCTGCAGCGGGTGCATGAGGACGGCCTGCGGCCGCTGCCCGGCGGGAGATGACCTGCCCATCACCGCCTCCGAAGCGCGGCCGACTCGGCCGCGGCGCGCATGATCGCCCGCCGGATGGGTTCATAGCCGGTGCACCGGCAGATGTTGGACTCGACCAGGCCGTGTACCCGTTCCGGATCGTCGCCGATCGTGGGGTCGGCCTCCAGGGCGCCTGCCGCCACCATCAAAAAGCCCGGTGTGCAGAAACCGCACTGCAGGGCGTGCTCGGCGGAGAAGGCCCGTTGAAGCGGATGCGGCTCGCCGTCAGGCCCCGCCAAGCCTTCAACGGTGCGTACTGACCTGCCATCGCACTGTACGGCAAGCATGAGGCATGAACGTACGGCCTTGCCGTCCACCAGCACTGTGCAGGCCCCGCAGACGCCGTGTTCGCAACCGAGGTGTGTACCCGTCAGCCGGCAGTTCTCGCGCAGTACATCGGCCAAGATGCGTCGCGGCTCGACATCCAGCGGGTAGTCGTCGCCGTTGACCGTAAGTGTGATCTTCACTGAAGGACTCCCTCCGCCGCTTGTCGCAGCGTTCGGCCGACCAGGACGGCGATGACTTGCCGCCGGTATTCCGGGTCGGCGTATGGCTCGGCGAGAGGAGCGGCGTCCTGATCGGCGGCGATCCGGCCGGCGCGGACGAATGGGTGACCGCCGGGCAGCCGGTTGCCGACCGCCGGGACGGTGATCTCGCAGCCGATCAGGACCTGTTCGGCGGCGTGGGCCCGAATCGGCCGGTCGGCGCAGTTGACCAGGCCGATCCTCGCGTCGCTGATCAGTCCGTCGTGCACGGTGAGCGTGGCGGCAACGGCCACCTGGGCGAAGCAGAAATGCGTCCGCCGATGCTCGATGAAGCCGACCCCGGTGTCGTCTGCGGGCAGCGGGAACCGCACCGAGGTGATGAGTTCATCTCGTGCGCGCGCGGTCTGGAGAGGGCCGCGGAAGTAGTCACGGGCCGCGATCTCGCGGGCGCCGCCGGTACTGCGTACCTCGATCGCGGCGTCGAGCGCGAGGGCGATCGCGCACCACTCCGATGCCGGATGCGCCCAGGCGAGGCTGCCCACCATCGTGCCGCAGGCGCGGATGGGCGGGTGGGCGATGTTGACGGCGGCGAGCGCGAACAGCCTGCCGAGCGGACCCGGCACGGCCTGCGGGGACTCGAAGACGCCGTGGCGGACAAGCGCGCCGATCTCGACCGTGCCGTCGTTCACGCTCAGGCGGTCGAGCTCGGCGACACGGTTGATGTCGACCACCAGGTCGGGGCGGATCCGCTGCAGGTGCATCTCCAGGATCAGGCTCTGGCCGCCGGCGAGGACGCGGACGTCGTGCCGGGTGGCGCCGAGGGCGTTCAGGGCCTCGTCCACGGTACGAGGTGCGACGTAGTCGAAGGCTGCGGGTTTCAACGGGCCCCCTCGTACTTCGCGGCGCGCGCCGCGCGCCACACGACGTCCGGGGTCAGCGGCATCTGCAGCAGGCCGGGGTCGGCGATCTGGAGCGCGTCGGCCACGGCGTTGACGATCGCCGCGGGTGTGCCGATGCAGCCCGACTCACCCGCTCCCTTGGCGCCCAGCGGCGTACTCGGGCTCGGGGTGCAGGTCTCCTTGACCTCGATGGGCGGGACCTCGGTTGCGGTCGGCAGAAGGTAGTCCAGCAGGCCGCCCGCCAGCAGCGGCACACTGTCGTCTCCGTAGGGGATGCCCTCGTACAGGGCCTGGCCGATCCCCTGGACGGCCGAACCGAATGCCTGCCCGCGTACTACCGCCGGGTTGAGCACGACTCCGCAGTCGTCCACGGCGACCAGTCGTAGCACGCGGACGGTGCCGAGTTCCGGATCGACCTCGGCGACGGCGGCGTGGGCGCCGAACGGAAAGCCCATGCCCGACTCGAACCGGTCGTCGACGCTGAGCGGTCCGGTGGCCTTCACCAGTTCCGCCAGGTCCATGGCGGCCGAGCCGTCCCGGACGTGGCGGACCGAGCCGTCGGACCACTCCACCTCCTCGACCGGCGTCCCCCACAAGTCCGCGGCCCGCTCGCGTGCCTGGTCGATGAGCAGGGCGGAGGCGTGGCACAGGGCCGCCCCGTCGACCTGCGCCGAACGACTGGCGAAGGAACCCAGGCCCTCGGGCTGTGCGTCGGTGTCTCCCTCGATCAGCCGTACCCGGCTCTCGTCGACGCCGAGGGTCGCGGCGACCAGCGCGGGAAAGGTTGTCTCATGGCTCTGCCCGCTAGGTGCCGCGCCGCACCGGGCGGTGATCGTGCCGTCCTCGTGCGCTTCGATGCCGGCGAAGTCGTGTAGTCCCCCCGGTTCTCCGCCGGAGCGTTCCACGTAGCAGGACAGGCCGATGCCCAGCGGCAGGGCGTGCGGGTCATGCCTGCGGCGTGTCTGCTCGGCCCGCCACGTGTCGTAGCCGATGGTCTCCAACGCCACGTCGAGGGCGGCGGCGTAGTTCCCGCTGTCGTAGCACCGGCCGGTGGGAGTCTGGTACGGGAAGCCTTCGGCCGGGATGAAGTTGCGTCGCCGCAACTCCGCCGGGTCCAGCCCGAGTCGGCGGGCCAACAGGTCCATCGACCGCTCCAACGCGATCGTCGCCTCCGGCCGGCCGGCACCGCGATACGGGTAGGTCACCATCGTGTTGGTCAGCACCGAGCGCACGGAGGCGTGAACCCGCGGTGTGGTGTACGGCCCGGTGGCCATCCAGGCCGTCTGCATGGGCAGGCCCACCCCGAGATGAGGGTAGGCGCCCACGTCGGCGTCGATCTGCAGTTCGTAGGCGAGCAGGTGCTCGTCGGCGTCGGCGGCGAGCCGGACCTGCTGGTCCTGGCCCCGCCCGCGGGTTGCGGCCGTCATGGACTCCAGACGGTCCTCGATCCAGCGCACGGGCCGCCCTAGCATCACCGCCAGGTAGACCACCGTGACGAACTCCGGAAACGCCGCGCTCTTGGAACCGAACGCGCCGCCGGTATCAGGCACCACCACGCGGATCCGGTCGACCGGCAGTCCCAGCAGCGCCGCCAGTTCTCGCCGCAGCCGGTGAGGCATCTGATGCCCCGACCACACTGTCAACCGCCCGTCCTGTTCGGGGACGGCGAGGATCGTCCGGCACTCCATCGGCGTCGGCATCAGGAGTTGCTGGCGGTAGCGGGCCTCGACGACGGCGGCCGCCTCCTGCCATACCGTCTCATCGATCGGTGTCCCGGTCTCTCCCCGGAACGCGGTGTTGCTCAGCCCGTCGAACAGCAGAACCGAGTCGGCGGCGGCGGCGGAGGGCGTCACCACGGTCGGCAGCGGATCGATCCGGACGGCGACCTCGGCGGCTCCGTCCTCGGCCCGGTAGCGGTCCTCTCCCACGACAACCGCGACGGCCTCTCCCGCATACCGCACACGGTCCTTCGCCAACGCCGGCCATTCACGTCCGGCGACCGCCTCAGCGGTGGACAGCTTCGCGAGCAGCGTATGAGGCACCGGCGGCAGATCCTGCAGGCGCGCGGCAGCGTGCGCACACGCGGGTAGCCCGGACAGATCCGCCGCCGACCACGCCCCGGCCACTCCCGGCACCTCTCGGGCGGCTGCGCAGTCCACGTCGCGTACGACACCGTGCGCGATCCTGCTTCTGACAAAGACCGCATCCAGGCAACCCGGCACCGCCATATCCGCGACGAACCGGCCACGGCCGGTTAGCAGCCGCCGGTCCTCGCGCCTGGCCCACTGCTCCAAGGCGATCCCCCAACACCGACTCGATCGGTCAAGCCCGTAGCGCTCCCTACTGGCATTCCACAGCCAAGCCCGTTCAACCCTTCACGCTCGGGGAAACTCACTCAGCACACGGCAGATCGGCCAGCACAGCGTGGGAACGCCGCGCTCATCATCCAGACCGCGCTGCAGCTCGGGCTCCCCACGCGGGCGGCCGTGATCGCCGTCGCCACCGCCCTGCAGGAATCCGGGCTGCGCAACCTCCCCCACGGCCACCTGGACTCCCTCGGGCTGTTCCAGCAGCGCCCCTCACAAGGCTGGGGCACCCGCGAGCAGATCCTCGACCCCACCTACGCCGCGCGCAGGTTGTACAAGCGGCTCACCGCCGTACGCGCGCCAGCATCCGCTCCGTCGAACTCTCGTGCACCTTCGCGCTTCCACCCGCCTCCCCAGGGCACCGCGGGCCGGGCGCAGCAGCTCGGTCACCCGCCACCCAGGCGTTCGGCCCAGTCGGCGGGTACCCGCCCGGCGGGCCCGGGGACGGGCTGGTCGACGGGGCGGCTCTCCGGCGGCGCCAACGCGGGCCCGGACTCGTGGAACTTCGAGGTGGTGTAGTCCCAGAACCACTCCTCGCCCGGTTCGAAACTGCGGATCACCGGGTGTCCCGTCTCCCTGGCGTGCGCCGTGGCGTGCTTGGACGGCGAGTCGTCGCAGCAACCTATGTGGCCGCAGAGGGCGCAACGCCGCAGGTGCACCCACCATCCGCCAGTCGCGTCGCACTCGACGCAGCCAGTGCCGCTCGGCGGAACGGCGAGGTCGATCACTTGCTCAAGGCTCATGACAACTCCTCAGGAGTGTTGAGGTCGGCGGGAGACAGCGGGAGGCGGACCTGGAAACGGGTATCGCCGGGCACGGACTCGACCCGCAGGTCACCGCCGTGCCGGCCGACGACGATGCGCCAGGAGATGTCCAGGCCCAGCCCGGTGCCCTCGCCGACGGGTTTGGTCGTGAAGAAAGGGTCGAAGATGCGGTCGCGGATCTCAGGAGGCACGCCGGGGCCGGTGTCGCCGATCTCGACCAGCAGGCGGTCGCCGTCCCGTGCGGTGCGGACGATCAGCGTGCCGTCGGCGTCCGTGCCGCCCATGGCGGAGAGCGCGTTGTCGACGAGGTTGGTCCACACCTGGTTGAGCTCGCGGGGGCACGACGGAATCTCGGGCAGCGTGCGGTCGTAGTCCTTGACCACGCTGACGCGCGCCCCGATCTTCTGCGAGAGCATGACCAGCGTGCTGTCGAGCAGGTCGTGTACGTCGGTGTGCTGGTATGGCGCGCGGTCGAGTTGCGCGTAGTGCTTCGCCGCGTCGACCAGGGCGGAGATGCGGGTGGTCGAGTCCTCGATCTCGTCGAGGAGGAGTTCGGTCTCGACGGTGCAGTTCAGCCAGCGCACGGCCGCGGCGAGCGCGTCCGGGGGCACGGCCGCGGCGATCCGGTCCAGCCAGGGGGTGTCGAGACCGGCCTGCACGAACGTGGGCGCGAGCTGCCATCCGTCGGCGATGCCGTGTTCGTCCAGCCAGTCTGTCAGGACGTCCTCCCGGTCCGAGGCCTCCAGCGGGCTGAGGGCGGGGGCCCGTGCGGCGAGTTCGGCGGTGTCTTCCTGAATCCTGGTCAGCGCGTCGACACTGTCCCGCCGGATCGGGCCGGCCGCGATGTCGCCGAGCCCGTGGCGCATTCCGGCCACCCGCTCCCGGAGTTCGGCGGTGGCCCGCACCGCGGCGGCGGCCGGGTTGTTGAGCTCGTGCGTGAGCCCGGCCGCCAGCGACCCGAGGGCCAGCAGGCGCTCGCGCTGGCCGATCGCCTGCTGGGTGTTCTTGGTCCCGAAGAACAGCCCCTCCAGCAGATGGACGGCCATCGGGAACCAGTCGCGCATGATCTCCGCGAAGGTCTCCGCAGGCAGGACGAAGAACCGGGAGGGCTCGGTGACCCGCATCGAGTTGTTGTAGACCTGTGGCACCTGGTCGCCCAGGTACGCCTGGAAGGCCCCGGCGTACACGCCGCGCGTGGAGGTGCGGTTGACGTCCACGTCTTCGCCGCCGACGCGGCGTGAGAGCACCACCGTGCCCTCGAAGAGGACGTACAGGTACGCGGCCGAGTCGCCCTCCCGGTAGACCGTGCCCAGGTCGGACCACTCCGCCCGGCCATCCCGGCACAGCCGGGCGAGCTGGTCGTCGGAGAGCTTCTCAAAAAGGAACAGGGAGCGCAGCTCTTCCTCGTCGCAGTGTGTCCCGGGCCGGGTCATGACTGCTCCAGATAGCGGTGCACGAGCATGACGGCCATGGCCCCCTCGCCGACCGCGGAGGCGACCCGTTTGGCGGACTCGGCCCGCACGTCGCCCGCCGCGAACACGCCCGGCACGCTGGTCTCCAGGTGGTATGGCGGCCGGTCCAGCGTCCATCCGGCGGGCGGGCGCCCGTCCGGCGACAGGTCGGGGCCGGTCAGGACGGACCCGTGCGGGTCCCTGAGCACCGTGCCGTCCAGCCAGTCGGTCAACGGCGCGGCCCCGATGAACACGAACATCCACTGGGCCTCCACGATCTCGGTCTCTCCGCTCACCGTGTTGCGCAGCGTCAGCTTCTCCAGATGCTCCGTACCGTGGACGGCCTCCACGACGGTGTCGGTGCGCACCGAGATCACCGGGGACTCCATGACCCGCTGGAGAAGGTAGTGCGACATCGAGGCGGCCGGCGATGACCCGCGCACCACCAAGGTGACGGACTTGGCACCCCGGGCAAGGAACATCGCGGCCTGGCCGGCCGAGTTCGCCCCGCCAGCGATGTACACGTCCTGACCCTGGCACGCGGGAGCCTCGGTCAGGGCTGATCCGTAGTACACCCCGCGCCCGGTCAACTCGGTGACGCCCGGCACGTCCAGCTGCCGATACGACACGCCCGTCGCCAGGATCACGCAGTGCGCGGAGACCTCGGAACCGTCCGAGAACCGGAGTACGCGTGCCGCGCCCCGCACCTCCAGCGCGGTGACCTGGCGCGCCGTCAGCAACTCGGCCCCGAACTTCACCGCCTGACGCCGCGCCCGGTCGGTGAGCTGTGCCCCGGAGACGCCGTCGGGGAAACCGAGGTAGTTCTCGATGCGCGAGCTCTGACCTGCCTGACCGCCGATCGCCTCGCGCTCGACCAGGACCGTCCGCAGCCCTTCGGAGGCCCCATACACGGCCGAGCCCAGGCCGGCCGGTCCGCCGCCGACGATGACGAGGTCGTAGAAGTCGGCCGCCGGAGTCGTCGACAGCCCCACCCGGCCCGCCAGTTCACGCTCCTCGGGCTCCACGAGCGCGGTGCCGTCCGGGGTGACCACCAGCGGCAGCCGAAGCCCGTCCTGGCCCGCGGCGTGGAGCAGGCGCCGGCCTTCCGGTTCGTCGGACGAGTACCAGCGGTAGGGAACCTGGTTGCGGGCCAGGAACTCCCGGATCTGCGAGGAGCGTGCCGACCAGCGGTGACCGACCACTTTGGTGGTGGGCGTCTCCTTGCCGTCGGTGACCCGCCAGGACTCCAGCAGGTCGTCCACCACCGGATAGAGCTTCTCCTCCGGCGGGGCCCACGGCTTGAGCAGGTAGTGGTCGAGGTCGACGACGTTGATGGCGTCGATCGCGGCGCCGGTGTCGGCATAGGCGGTGAGCAGCACGCGCCGGGCGCCGGGGAACAGGTCGAGGGCCTGCTCCAGGAACTCGACGCCGTTCATCCGCGGCATGCGGTAGTCGGCCAGGAGCACCGCGACGTGGCTGCCCCGCAATTTCAGCTCGCGCAGAGCCTCCAGCGCCGACTCACCGGACTCGGCGCGGACCACGCGGTACCGGTCGCCGTAGCGGCGGCGCAGGTCACGGGCGACGGCGCGGGACACCGCCGGGTCGTCGTCCACGGTCAGGATGACCGTACGCGCTGCGTCGACGGCCTCCGCCATGTTTCACCTCCGGGACTTGTCAGCTCACGGTACGGCCCGCGCCGCGGACCACGTGGCCGACCTCGTTCGGTTGGTGGAGCGCGACAGCGCGCGAGGCACTGTCGACCCCGACCACGTCGTACCCACCCACTTCCGCCGGGCACCACGATCCACTCCCCCGGCGCCCCCCGACGGCATCCACGACGGCAAGTCTCGCCACACTACAGCGCGACGCGATCACACCTGGCCTGGCAGCGCACGACCGCCAGCCCCTGCGCGCACAGCGGGGCTGCGGATCAGAGTTGGGCGCCTTCCTCGGCGCACGGTCCACTGTGGTCCCACAGGCGGCGGGACGTCATGCCAGGATCTGGACGGGGTTCTCGACCAGAGCGAGGAAGGTCCGCATCCACTCCGCCGCCACCACTCCGTCGACCGGGCGGTGGTCCACCGAGAGGGTCACCCGCATCGTCGTCCCGACCTTTAATTCGCCGTCCTCGACGACCGGCTCCTGGCGCGCGGCGCCGACGGCGAGGATCGCGGCGTGGGGCGGGTTGATGATCGCGGCGAACTCCTCGGTGCCGTACATGCCGAGGTTCGTCACCGTGAGCGTGCCGCCTTCCAGCTCGTCCTGGCGCAGCCTGCCCGTCTTGGCGCGGTCGGCGTAGTCCTTGACCGTCGCGGTGACCGCGGTGACCGTCATCCGGTCCGCGCCCCTCAGCACGGGCGTCACCAGGCCCTGCGGGGTCGCGACGGCCATCGCCAGGTCGACCGAGGTGAACTGTCTGATGGCGTCCTGGGTCCAGATCACGTTCATCGCGGGGACCAGCGTGTGCGCTCGTGCGGCGGCCTTGAGTACCAGGTCGTTGACGGAGATCTTCGTGGTGCCGCCATCGTTGAGCTGCCGCCGCAGGTCGAGCAGCTTGTCGACGCGGGCCGTACCACGCAGGTAGAAGTGCGGCGCCGTCCGCTTGCTCTCGGCGAGCCGGGCGGCGATGGCCCTGCGGATCCGCGAGTGTGGCGTGTCGGTGTGCGTTCTGTCAGCCACGACGACCGCCGGCGCGAGCGCGGGCCCGTGTGCGCGCACCGCAACGTTGGTGGGTGCCGGGGTTGGCGAGGGGATTGTCGCTGCCTCGCGGTCGGCCGCCTCCGCTGCCTTGCGGGCCGCGGCCGCCTCCACGTCCTTACGGACGACTCTGCCGTTCGGCCCGCTTCCGGGAATCTCCTCAACCGGGATTCCGGCCTGCCTGGCCAGCCGACGCGCCAGTGGGCTGGCGAAGATCCGCGGTCCCGCGGCATGCCCGCCGGAACGGGCGGTGCCCCCGGTGTCAGGACCGCCGGCGGCCTGCTCGGCCGTGCGAGCCGCGTCCGGCGCCTCGCGTCGTTCCGGGTCCTTGACCGCCTCCGCGGCGGCCACGCCCATGTCGGCGAGGAGGGCGTCGAGGTTGTCCACTTTTTCACCGGGGTCGCCGATCACCGCGATGGGATCCCCGACCTCCACCGCGGCGCCCTCCGGCACCAGGGTCTTCACGATGACGCCGTCCGCCTCGGCCTCCACGTCCACCACGGCCTTCTCGGTCTCGATGGTGGCGATCACGTCGCTCGCCGCGAACGGGCTGTTCTCCGTGACGGACCAGCCCTGGAGGACCGCCTCCGCCGCGTTGGCCGCCACCTCGGGCATGCGCAGGATTCTGGCCATCGGTCACTTCCCCACGATCTCGGCGAGCTTGGCGGCCACTTCCTCGCTCCTGGCGATGGCCGCCCTTTCCAGGACCTTGCTGATGCTGGACGAGGCCTCGCCGCCCGTGAGGCGCTGCACAGGCTGGTCCAGCCAGTCGAAGTAGCGCCGCTGGATCTCGTCGGCGAGCCAGCCGCCATAGGAGGTGCCGAGCGGGCCCTGCTCGGCGATGAGAACGTTGTTGGTCTTCTTGACACTGGTGCCGATGGTGTCCCAGTCGAGGCTGGCCCTGTCCAGCCAACGCAGGTCGATCACCTCGGCGTCCACGTCACCCAGTGCCTCCAGGACATGCCGGGTCATCGCCAGATAGGTGAGAATCGTGAGCTTCGACCCGGCGTGGACGACGGCCGCCTTGCCGACCGGGAGGCAATAGTCGAGATCTCCCTCGGGGCCGGGGCCTGTCGTGCCGTAGAGATCCACGTGCTCCAGCACGACGACCGGGTCCTGGCAGCGCAGCGCGCTGTTCATCAGCCCCACGTAGTCGTACGGTGTCGAAGGGGCGACGATCCGCCACCCGGGCGCGGTGGCGAAGATTCCGGCCGGGTCCATCGAGTGCTGCGAGCCGTACCCGGTGCCCATGGCGACCTTGCTGCGCAGCACGAACGGCACCGCGCCGGTGCCGCCGAACATGTGCCTGGCTTTGCCGATCTGGTTGAAGAGCTGGTCGGCCGCCACCCACATGAAGTCGGCGTACATGAACTCGACCACCGGCTTGAACCGGCCGTCCATGGCGATGCCGCCGCCGAGGCCGGCGAAGGCGTTCTCGCTGATCGGCGTGCCGAGGACACGGTCGGGGTGCGCCTCCTTGAGCCCGCGGGTGGCGCCGTTGGTGCCGCCGTTGAGCCGGTGCACGTCCTCACCCATGACGACGACGGCGGGGTCGGTCTCCATCCTGCGCGCCATGACGGCGGCCACGGCGTCGATGAACTTCTGCTCGTTGAGGGTGCCGGTGCAGGTGAAGCGTGCGTCGGCGAACTCGCTGAGGTCCCCCCGGACGCCGACGTCCGCGAAGGCTGGATCGGGCCACTCCGCGGGCTTGATGCGGCGCTGCCCCGGTTTGCCGCCGGGCAGCGGCTCCAGGAGCACGTCGCCGAGGTCGGCCATGAGCTCACGGGCCCGCCCAGTCGTCGCGGAGATCTCCTCGGCGGTCATGATGCCCCGCCGCACCATGTGTCCGGAGAGCTGCTTGATCGGGTCGCGGGCGCGCCACCGCCGCTCCTCCTCCTTGCTCCGGTAGCCGAACGCGCTGCCGGGGAAGGGGCCGTTCTGGTGGAAATATCGGTAGACATCCGCCTCGATGACAGCAGGACCGCCGCCGGAGCGCAGGTGGGCCAGGGCCTCGCGCATGGTGAGGTAGACGGCCAGCGGGTCCATGCCGTCGACCTTCCAGCTCGCGATGCCGAAGCCGGGCCCCCGCGCCGACAACCGCGGCTCGCCAGTGGCCTCTTCGACGCTGGTCGAGACGGCGTAGCGGTTGTTCTCAACGAAGAAGCAGATGGGCAGCCGCCAGGCGGCGGCGAGGTTGAACGTCTCCAGCGTGGAGCCGATGTTGACCGCGCCGTCGCCGAAGTACGTCACGGCCACCGCGTCGGTGCCGGCCTGCCGGTGCGCCCACGCGGACCCGGCGGCCAGCGGCACGCCACCGCCAACGATTGCGTTGGTGCCGATCGCTCCGGCCTCGATCCACTGCAGGTGCATGGATCCGCCGCGGCCGTGGCTGAAGCCGCGGTCCAGGCCGCAGATCTCGGCCAGGCTCTTCAGCAGGACGGCACGCACCTCGTCGGAGAACGGCCGCCGGGGGTCGATCCCCTTCGGCTCGACATGCCCGAGCACCTTGGCCAGGAACTGGTGGTGCCCCCGGTGTGAGCCGTTGACGGTGTCCTGGCTGGTGAGGGGAAGGATGGAACCGACGGCCCCGCCCTCCTGACCGATGCTGGAGTGCGCCGGCCCGTGGACCAGCCCCGCCTTGGCCAGGTCGAGCACATACTCCTCGAATGTCCTGATCAGGACCAGCTGGCTGAACATGGCGGTGAGCAGGGACGGGGCGGCGGCGTCCCAATCGGATTCGGTGGCGACGACCTCCACCCACGGCGCCGCAGGTTCGAGCCGGTGCTGCTCTGTCATGAGCCTCTCCATGCAATCGATTGCATTAGCGAGAGCTTTACACACAATGGATCCAAAAACTAGGGTAGGCGGCGTAATGATCGCCCAACCGAGGCGGTTTGGATCCAATCTGGAGGACGAGATGCTTCCCGGACTGGCCAGGCTCGACCACATCGGGTTCACGGTGCCCGATCTCCAAGAGGCCAGGGCGTTCCTCGTGGACGTCCTCGGCTGCGAGTACATGTACACGCTCGGGCCGTTCCGCCACGACGACGGCGACTGGATGGCCGAGCACCTCAACGTGCACCCTCGCGCGGTGATGCGCGAGCTGCACTTCTTCAGGTGCGGCGGCCAAGCGGTCTTCGAGGTGTTTGAATACTCCGCCCCCGACCAGGCGACGGCCGTGCCGAGGAACAGCGACGTCGGCGGCCACCACCTCGCGCTGTACGTGGACGACCTCGACGAGGCGGTCGCGTACCTGAAGGCCAGGGGCGTCACGGTTCTCGGCGAGCCGACGGCGAGCAAGGGGCCGAGCGAGGGACAGCGCTGGGTCTACTTCCTGGCGCCGTGGGGCATGCAGTTCGAGCTGGTGTCCTACCCGGGTGGCAAGGCGTTCGACCGGACATGAGGATGCCGGAGAGCGAGCGCGTGGCCGACCACTTGCGGGCGGCGATCCTCAGCGGCGAGATCGCCCCTGGCGGCAGGATCCGGCAGGAGGAGGTCGCCGAGCGGTCGGGAGCCAGCCGCCTGCCGGTGCGCGAGGCGCTGCGCATGCTGGAGGCCGAGGGCCTGGTCGAGCACGAGAGCAACAAGGGCGCCAGGGTACCGAGGCTCGGCGGGCACGAGGTCGACGTGATCTACCAGATGCGCGAGCGGCTGGAGCCGCTCGCGCTCGCCGAGAGCATGCCGCACCTGACCGAGGAGGACCTGCTGCGGCTGGAACGAATCCAGGAGCGGATCGAGCGGGGCCCGGACGTGGAGGGGTTCCTGGCCCTCGACAGGGAGTTCCACCTGCTGACCTACAGCCGCTGCCCGATCGTCCAGCTCTCCTCGATGGTGGTGCGGCTGTGGAACTCCACGCAGCACTACCGCCGCGCGTACATGCGCCTGACCGGTCCGGGGAGGCGATGGGTGGTGGACGCCGAGCACCGGCTGATCATCGATGCGCTCGCCAGGCGGGATGCCGTGGACGCCGAGCGGCACCTGAGCGGCCACATCCGCAGGACCCGCGTCGAGCTGTCCAGGCATCCCGAGCTGTTCACCAGCTGACGGCGACGTACTTGGCCTCCAGGTAGTCCAGCATGCCCTCGTGGCCGCCCTCCCGGCCCAAGCCGCTCTGCTTCACCCCGCCGAACGGCGCGGCCGGGTCGCTGACCAGCCCGCGGTTGAGCCCGATCATCCCGGACTCGATCCGCTCGCTGACCCGCAGGCCGCGTGCCAGGTCGCCGGTGTAGACGTAGGCGACCAGGCCGTACTCGGTGTCGTTGGCCAGCCGTACCGCGTCGTCCTCGCCGTCGAAGACGACGATCGGCGCGACGGGTCCGAAGATCTCCTCGCGCAGGATCGGCGCCTCGGGCTGAACGTTCACCAGCACGGTGGGGTCGTAGAAGAAGCCGGCCCGGTCGGGACGCTCCCCGCCGATGATCGCCTTCGCTCCGCCGGAGACCGCGCCGCGCACCAGGCTGTCGACCTTGTCCACGGCCTCCAGGTTCACCAGCGGGCCCACCTGCGTGGTTTCCTCGGTGCCGGGGCCGACCACCAGGTTCGACATCCGTTCGGCCAGCCGCCTGCTGAACTCCTCGGCCACCGGCGCCTCGACGTAGAACCGGTTGGCGGCGGTGCACGCCTCGCCTGCGTTGCGCATCTTCGCCACCATCGCGCCCTCGACCGCGGCGTCGAGGTCGGCGTCGGCGAACACGACGAACGGCGCGTTGCCGCCCAGCTCCATCGAGGTGTTGACCACCTGGTCGGCGGCCTCGCGCAGCAGCAGCCGCCCCACCTCGGTGGAGCCGGTGAAGGAGAGCTTGCGCACGCGCGGGTCGTGCAGCATCGCCGAGACGACCGCGCCGGAGCGCCGTGCGGGCAGCACGTTGACCACCCCGGCGGGCACGCCCGCCTCGTGCAGGAGCTCGGCCATGGCCAGCGCGGTGAGCGGGGTGTCGCTGGCCGGTTTGAGCAGCATCGTGCACCCGGCGGCCAGGGCCGGGCCGATCTTCCTGGTCGCCATGGCTGCGGGGAAGTTCCATGGCGTGACCAGCACGCACACGCCGACCGGCTGATACTGCACGAGGATCCGGTTGGCGCCCGAGGGCGCGGTGGTCAGCGACCCGGCGCCCCTGACGGCCTCCTCGGAATACCAACGGAAGAACTCCGCCGCGTACGCCACCTCGCCCCGGGCGTCCGGCATCGCCTTGCCGTTCTCCAGCGAGATCAGCCTGGCCAGCTCCTCGGCCCGCTCGGTCATCAGCTCGAACGCCCTGCGCAGGATCTCCGCCCGCGCGCGCGGCGGAGTGGCGGCCCAGGGTGCGGCCGCTCGCGATGCGGCGTCCACGGCGCTGATCGCGTCCGCCACGGTGCCGTCCGCGACCGAGGCGATGACCTCGCCCGTGGCCGGGTTCAGCACGTCGAAGCGACCCCCGTCGCTCGCCTCGGCCACATTGCCGTCGATGAACATGGCACGCCTTTCAGTAGGGGTTGGCGACGACCAGGTCCTGGGCCGGGAAGAGGGTGAGCAGGCGGGCGCCGTCCTCGGTGACGACGACCTCCTCCTCGATCCTGGCCGCGGAGAACCCGTCGCTCGCCGGGCAGTAGGTCTCCAGCGCGAACACCATCCCCGGCTGGAGCTCGATCGGCTCCCGCATGCTGTTGAGCCGGGAGATGATCGGCCGCTCATGCAGCCCGAGCCCGAGCCCGTGGCCGAACTGCAGCCCGAAGGCCGCCATCTCATTGTCGAACCCGAACTCGGTGGCCTCGGGCCAGACGGCGGCCACCTGGTCGGTGCCCACGCCAGGCTTGATCATGGCGATGGACGCGTCCATCCACTCGCGCGCTCTGGCGTACGCCTCGCGCTGGCTCGGCGTCGCGCTGCCCACGGCGAACGTGCGGTAGTAGCAGGTCCGGTAGCCGTTGTAGGAGTGGATGATGTCGAAGAACGCCTGGTCGCCGGGGCGGATCAGGCGGTCGGAGAAGTTGTGCGGGTGCGGGTTGCACCGTTCGCCGCTGACCGCGTTGACCGCCTCGACCTGGTCGGAGCCCATCTCGTAGAGCCGCTTGGCGGCCAGGGCGACGATGTCGTTTTCCCTGATCCCCGGCTTGAGCGCCTCGACGATGTCCTGGTAGACGCCGTCGACCATGGCGGCGGCCTGCGTGAGCAGCATGATCTCGTCGGCGGACTTGATCTGCCGGGCGTCCAGCATGAACTGCTGGGCGTCCACGACACGAAGGCCCTGGCGTTCCATCTCGAACAGGAACGGCGGCTCGACCAGGTCCACGCCGACCGGCTCGCCCGCCACTCCCGCGTCCTCCAGCAGGCCCTTGATCTGGCGGACAGCCTCTTCCATCAGCCCGGCACTCGGCGCGATCGCGCCGCGCAGGCCGAGCATGCCCGCGCGGCAGTCGGCCGGATCGAGCCACGGGCTGTGTAGCTGGTGGTGCCGCGCGGCGGAGCCGAAGTCCCACAGCATCGGCGAGCCGCCCCTGGTGAGCAGGGCGTACCTGGTCATCTTGTCGCCGAGCGCGCCGCCGATCCAGGTCTGGGTGGTGTAGCGGATGTTGTAGAAGTCGAAGAGCAGGAACGCGCCGCATTCGCTGGCCTCCAGTGCCGCCTTGGCCCTGGCCAGCCGGTACGCGCGCAGCCGGTCGAAGTTCACCCGCTCCTCGTAGTCGACGCCCATGTGCCCGGGCGCGGGCAGCGGAGTGGTCACGAGCGGACCAGCCCGTCGTCGACGGTGACGTTCTCGGGTTCGAGCTTCAACCCCGACGCCTCCGCCTGCAGGTCGAGCAGGACGGCGAAGTCCTCGTCCACCCGGCCGCTGCCGACGCACGTCCGCACGAGGTCCGCCGCCGACTCCGTGACCGGCATGGGCACGCCGAGCCGGTGCGCCGCGGCCAGCCCCAGGTCGAAGTCCTTGAGCAGCAGGACGGGCGTGAACGTCGGGGTGTAGTCGAGGTTCACGAACGCGGGCGTCTTGTAGCGGGTGAAGACCGAGCCCATGACGCTGTTGTTGAGGAAGTCGAGGAAGGCGTGGCGCGGCACCCCGCCCTTCTCGGCCAGCACGGTGATCTCGGCCAGGCACTGAGTGACCACGCCGAGCATCAGGTTGTGCGCGATCTTCACCAGACGAGCCGTCTCGCCCTCGCCGACGTACGTCACCGACCTGCCGATGAGCTTCAGCAGGGGAGCCACCTGGTCATAGGTCTCTCGGGGCCCCGAGGCGACCAGGCTCAGCCCGCCGGACTCGACGACCTTGGCGTTCCCGCTGACGGGAGCCGCCAGGAAGCCGACGTGGTGCCGCTCGCACAGGTCCCGCATCGTCTCCGACGACTCGGGAGAGACCGTGGAGCAGTCGACGACGACGCCGGGGAGCCGGTCCGCCCCGTCCAGGAGCGCGCGCAGCACCTCCTCCAGGTCGGCGGAGGTGGAGACCATGGTGAACACCACATCCCTGTCACGCAGGTCCGCGATCGTCTCGCACACCTCCGCGCCGTGCTTCTTGAGCGGCTCGGCCTTGGCCGCGGTACGGTTCCAGGCGGTCAGGTCCATACCCGCCTTGGCGAGCCGCCCCGCCATCGCCAGGCCCATGCGGCCGGTGCCGATCCAGCCGATCCTCGTGTCGGTCATGCGCTTGGTCATGTGGTCGGTTCCTTTCCGAGATAGAGAGATGCGATCTCCGGATGGTTCTTGATCTCGGCGGCGGTGCCGGTCAGGCGGACCCTGCCGCCCTCCATCACCACGCCGTGCGTGGCAAGGCCGAGGCCCAGCCGTACGTTCTGCTCGACCAGCAGCACGGTGACGCCGTCGCGGTTTAGCTCGTTGATCAGGTCGGCGACACCCGCCAGGCTGCGCGGGTCGAGTCCCAGGGACGGCTCGTCCAGCAGGATCATCCCGGGGTCGAGCATGAGGCAGCGGGCGATCTCCACCATCCGCCGCTGGCCGCCGCTGAGGTTGCCCGCGCTGTCGTTCGCCCGCTCCGCCACCAGCGGGACCCGCGCCCTGACCAAGTCCAGCCGCTCGCGCAGCAGCTTTCGGTCGCGGCGGATCAGGTAGCCGCCCATCAGCACGTTCTCCTGCACCGACATGGCGGGGAACAGCGCGTGAGACTGCGGCACCTGGGTGATGCCGCGGCGCAGGATCTCCTCGGCGCTGCGGCCGGCGATCGGCCCGCCGTCCACGGTGATCTCGCCCTCGGTGGGCGTGAGCAGCCCGCTGATGACGCGCAGGACGGTCGACTTGCCCGCGCCGTTGGGCCCGACGATGCAGGTGATGGTCTGCCTGGCACACTCCAGGTCGACCCCGTGCAGGACGCGGCCGCCGCCGTACCCCGCGACGACTCTCTTCATCGTGAGCATCTACACCACCGCCTCTCCCAGGTAGGCGTCCAGGACCAGCGGGTCCTGCCTGATGATCTCCGGCGGTCCCTCGGCGAGCGCGGCGCCGCGCGAGAACACGATGACCGGGTCGCACAGGTCGAGCACGAGCGGGATGTTGTGCTCGACGACGAGGAACGTCACGCCGCGCGCGTTCACCTCGCGGATCACCTCGGTGAGCCGGTCGAGCAGGCTGGGGTTCACCCCGCCCGCCGGCTCGTCCAGCAGGATCAGCCGGGGCTCCAGCATCAGCACCTGAGCCAGCTCCACCAGCTTCTGCTGTCCGTACGACAGCGCCCCCGCGGGCTGGTGCGCCATCCGGCCGAGGCCGACGAGGTCGAGCAGTTCGCGGGCGCGCTCCGCCTCGTGCCCCTTCACCGCGCCGGACAGCATCGTCCGCCAGCGCGCGTCGGGCAGCGGGGCGACCACGTTCTCCTGGACCGTCATATTCTTGAACAGCCGGGTCACCTGGTAGGTGCGGCCCAGCCCGAGGTGGCCTCTTGTCCAGGGCGGCAGGGTGTCGATGCGCTGCCCGTCGAACCGGATCTCGCCGGAGTCGGCGGTCAGGCCGCCGCTGATCAGGTTGAACAGCGTCGTCTTGCCCGACCCGTTGGGCCCGATCAGTGCGGTGATGGACCCCTCCCGTACGGTCAGGTCCGCGTTGTCGACGGCGGTAAGGCCGCCGAACCGCTTGCTCACCCCGCGGACCTCCAGCAGGGGCTTACCCGGCTCCCTGCGGACGGGTTCGACGATCGTGGCCGCTGCCCTGCTCAGCGCGCCCTCCTGATCGGTGTACTGCACGGCCACCGGATGGCGTCGCCGCCACCAGTCCTGGACGGTCGGCAGGATGCCGCGTGGCAGGAAGAGCACCACGATCACCAGCGCCAGCCCGAACATCAGCACCCGCGCCTGCGTACCGCCGCCGTACACCGTGGCCGCCTCGCTCAGCAGCTGAACGAGGAAGGCGCCCACCACCGGCCCGTACAGCGTGCCCCGGCCGCCGGCGAGCGCGGCCAGCACGATGGTCACGCTGCCGAGGATCGCGAACGACCCGGCCGGATTGATGAACGTCAGGTAATAGGCGTAGACGCCACCGGCGACGCCGATGAAGAACGCGCTCGCCGCGTACGCCGTGACCTTGGACCTGGTGGTGTTGACGCCGATCGAGGCCGCCTTGCCCTCGTCTTCGCGGATCGCGACCAGCCCGGTCCCGAACTTGGTCCGCCGGAGCCAGCCGCTGAACGCGACCGTCACCACCAGCAGGCCGAGGAACAGGTAGTAGAAGGGGATGTTCTGGTAGTCGCGGCTCCAGAACGGCAGCTCAAGCGTGATCCCGTCGGACCCCTGGGTGAGGCTCCCGGCGTTCGTCACCAGGACCTGCGCGGCCAGCAGCATCGCGATCGTGATGATCACGAAGACGTGCCCCCTGGTCCTGAGCACCACCGAGCCGATCAGCAGCGCGATGACCACGGCCGTCACTCCGCCGAGTGGCGCGACCAGCAGCGGGTTGACGCCCCAGCGCGTGGCCAGGATGCCCACCGTGTACGAGCCGAGGCCGAGGAACATGCTGTGGCCCAGCGAGATGTATCCGGCGTACCCGGAGATGATGTTCCAGCCCGACGCCTGAATGGCGAGCAGGAACGCGAGCAGCAGGACCGCCTGCGGGTACGGCTGCCACGGGTTGACCACCGGGTAGAGCAGCAGCCCGGCCAGGCAGACGGCCACCACGACGCGCCTCATGCCGCGTCCTCGCGAAGCCTGGCTCCGAGCAGTCCCTGCGGGCGGATCAGCAGCACGATCATGATCACCAGGTAGAAGACCAGCGTCGACCAGTTCAGCGAGCCGTACGTGGCGGTCAGCGTCTCTGCCAGGCCCAGCACCACCGCGCCGACCAGCGCCCCGGGCAGGCTGCCCATCCCGCCGAGCACCACGATCCCCAGCAGTCTGGAGATCCACTCGTAGTGCGAAGCGGGAAAGAAGGGATACAGCACCGACAGGATGGAGCCGCCCACCCCGGTCGTCGCGGTGCCGAGTGCGAACGCGAGCGCGGCGGTGCCCGACGCGCCCACCCCGACCAGGGCGGCACCCGCCGGGTTCTGCGTGGCGGCCCTGATCGCCCTGCCGGTCCAGGTCCTGGTCAGCACCGCGTACAGGGCGCAGAGCACGAGCATGGCCGCCAGGAAGCCGAACACCTGGGCCTTGGGCAGCGAGACGGCTCCGACCTTGAAGGACTCCTCGAAGTAGGACGGCGTTGCCGATCGGTACTTGTTACCCGAGACGATGCTCAGCAGGCCCTCGATCACCAGCGCGAGCCCGAACGTCAGCAGCACCGACGTCGACGGCGACGCGTCACGGATACGCGAGATCAGCAGGCGGTGCACCGCCCAGCCCAGGGCGGCCATGAGCGGCGTGGTGAGCAGCGCCACGAGGATCGGATCCAGGCCGGTCTCCCGCCACAGCCACCATGTGACCATCGCCACCAGCACCAGGAACGCGCCCTGTGCGATGTTGACGATCCGCATGACGCCGAAGATGAGCGTGAGCCCCGAGGCCATCAGCGCGTACACGCCGCCGATCAGCAGGCCGAGCGTGATCGCCTGCAGCAGCTGGGTCATCGCGCCGCCTTCCAGCCAGGCTTGGGGTTGACGACGTTGGTCGTCGTCGCCAGCGCCGGCGGCGCGATCACCTCGACCTTGCCCGACTGCCACTGAGCGAGCATGAACGAGCCCTTCGGCTCGCCGTTCGGCTCCCAGCTCAGCGGACCCAGGATGGTCTCCACCGTGTTCGCGTGCAGCCAGTCACGGATCTTGTCCTGGTCGACGGCGCCGACCTTCTCGGTCGCGGTCTGCAGTACCTGCGCGGCGGCGAACGCGTCGGCCGCGTCCTCGCTCGGCGGGCCGCCGTAGGTCTTGCGATAGGCGGCGGCGAACTCGGCGTTGTGCGGGGTCGCCGCCTTCTCGTTCCAGCTCACCGTGTACAGGACGCCCTCGGTATTGGCCTCGCCCACGCCCTCGCTGTACTGGCCGGCGTTGCTGGGCGCGGTGGTCTGGAACAGCATCTTCGGCGAGTAGCCGAGCTGCTTGAGCGAGCGCACCAGGCCCACGCCGTCCTCGAAGACCGCGCCCTGCGCGATCAGGTCCGGCTTCGCGGCGGCCAGCGTTCCGGCCAGGGTCTGGAAGTTGGTGGTGTCGCCCGGATAGACCGAGGTGTGGACGGTGCGCACGCCCAGCGCTTCGAGTTGGGTGCGCAGCGAGTCGATGACCGGCTTGGAGAACGGGTCGTCCTGGCTGGGATACGCCGCCGTCTTCGGCCGCTGGGCCGTCGGCAGCGAGCCGATCCAGGACGCCACGACGTCCGCCTGGTGCCCGCCCGCGGCCGGCTGGGCGAAGAACAGGTATTTGAAACCGCGCTGGAACATCTTGGCGGAGCCGCCCGCCGGTTCGATGAAGACCATCTGGTTCTTCTCCGCCACCGCGGAGGCCGGGTAGTTGAGCAGCGAGGAGAACGTGCCGAGCACGAGGTCGACCCGGTCTTGTGTGATCAGCTTGGTGTAGTCGGCGACCACGGTGTCCTGGTTGCTGGCGTCGTCCACGATCTTCAGCTGCACCTTGCGGCCCAGCACGCCACCCTTGGCGTTGACCTGGTCGCGCCACACCTCGTAGCCACGCTTGGCCTCGCCGCCAGGCTGGGCGAAGTCTCCGCTCAGCGGGAGGGAGACACCGATGACGATGTCACCTCCCCGCGTTGCCGACGGCGGTTGCCCGCAGGCTGCCAGCGTCGCGATCGCCACCCCGGCCAGCGCACTGGCGGCTCGGCTGCGCTTCATGTGTCCTCCTCCTTACGCAATCTCTCCTACGCAATCGATTGCGCTATGGTGCAGCATGGATTTCTCAAAGCACAGTGTCAATAGCAGAGTGAGTTATGCAATCGAGTGCGATAGGATAGGGATCACCGGCGCCAGGCCCGAACCAGATCCCCGGTACGCTGAGCTACCGAGGCCTGCACGCGACGATCAGAAGGAGAGCCCGGTCGATGAGCTCCAACCGGCCTTCCCCCGCGCAGCCGCCGACTCTCCGCGACGTCGCCGAGGCCGCCGGAGTCCACCCCGCCACAGTGTCGCGGGCGCTGAATCCCAAGACCCGCACCCAGGTCGGCGCCGAGACCGTGCGGCGGGTGCAGCGGGTGGCCAAGGCGCTGGGATACCAGCCGAACCCGATCGCGCGCAGCCTGAAGACCTCCAGGTCGAACACCATCGGGCTGATCATCCCCGACCTCACCAACCCGCTGTTCCCGCCGATCGTCCGCGGCATCGAGAGCGTGCTCGAACCGGGCGGCTACAGCTCCCTGATCGTCAATACCGACAACGACCCCGAGCGCGAGCGGGTCAAGATCGAGTCCCTGCGCTCACGCCAGGTGGAGGGGCTCATCGTCGCCACCGCCAGGCTCGACCATCCGCTCCTCGTCGAGCTGCACGAGCAGGGCGTTCGCATGGTGCTGGTCAACCGCAGGGTCGAGGACCTGGAGATCCCGTACGTCACGGCCGATGACGTCACCGGGGTGACGCTGGCCGTCGAACGCCTGGCCAGGCTGGGGCACACCCGCATCGCCCACCTCTCCGGACCGCAGACCACCTCGACCGGAGTGGCCAGAGCGCGGGCCTTCCGCCACGCCGTACGCGACCAGGGTCTGGAGGACGATCCGTCGCTCATCGCAGAGTGCGCGCACTGGAGCGAGGCCGACGGCGCCCACGCGCTGCGCCTGCTGCTCGACAGGGGGGCACAATTCACGGCGGTCGTCGCGGGCAACGACCTCATCGCACTGGGCTGCTACGACGTGTTCGCCGAGCGCGGCATCTCGTGCCCGGAGGACATGAGCGTGGTGGGCTTCAACGACATGCCCTTCCTGGACAAGCTCCGCCCGGCGCTGACCTCCGTCCGCATACCACACCACGACATCGGCGTGGAGGCGGCGCACACGCTGCTCGAGTGCATCGAGGAGCCCGCGCGGCCCCCGCGCTCGCTGCTGCTTCCCGTGTCCCTGGTGGTCCGCGACTCCACGGCGCGCGCGAACGAGCGCCGGCTTTGAGCGGAGGGCGAGCACCGCGTCGGTGACTGATCGTCAATTGTCGCGACCCGGCGAGATTCTCCGGACCAGGCTTGTCACAATGCTCGGCGTCCCCCGCCTTGCGTTCGAAGTTGCGTAGTTGCACCCCAAGGGTCGCGTGTTCGCCCAGCACGCACACTGTTTGTCGCGCAGGGACCAGCCATAGAACGGGTCCGCGTCGTCGGTCGTCGAACCCTTGGGCATCCGGCGCGGCGGAAGTGTGTCGTCGCGTTCCGCCTCGCGGTGACAGGGGCGAGATGAGGACACTTGGGGGGCAGGTTTTGTGCACGCACAGTCATAACGGTCACGCGAGTGACGCCTATCGTTCCCGGACACGACTGCCTTAAGAAGAGGGACCGCCATGCAGTTCGGGATCTGCACGGTCGGCGATGTGACGACCGATCCGACCACCGGCAGGACGCCGAGCGAGCACGAGCGCATCAAGGCGATGGTGGCGATCGCGCTCAAGGCGGAGGAGGTGGGCCTGGACGTGTTCGCGACCGGCGAGCACCACAACCCGCCCTTCGTGCCGTCGTCGCCGACCACCATGCTCGGCTACATCGCGGCGCGCACCGAGCGGCTCATCCTCTCGACCGCCACGACACTGATCACCACCAACGACCCCGTGAAGATCGCCGAGGACTACGCGATGTTGCAACACCTGGCCGACGGGCGCGTCGATTTGATGCTGGGCCGGGGCAACACCGGACCGGTCTACCCCTGGTTCGGCCAGGACATCCGCATGGGCATCCCGCTTGCCGTCGAGAACTACGCGCTGCTGCACCGGCTGTGGCGCCAGGACGTCGTGGACTGGGAGGGCCGCTTCCGCACCCCGCTGCAAGGCTTCACCTCGACGCCCCGGCCGCTCGACGGCGTCCCGCCGTTCGTCTGGCACGGCTCGATCCGGAGCCCGGAGATCGCCGAGCAGGCCGCCTACCACGGCGACGGGTTCTTCGCCAACAACATCTTCTGGCCCAAGGAGCACTTCCAGCGCCTGATCGCGCACTACCGCGAGCGCTACGCCCACTACGGCCACGGCACCCCCGAGCAGGCCATCGTCGGGCTTGGCGGCCAGGTGTTCATGCGCAAGAACTCCCAGGACGCCGTACGGGAGTTCCGGCCCTACTTCGACAACGCCCCCGTGTACGGGCATGGCCCCTCGCTCGAGGAATTCATGGACCAGACCCCGCTCACAGTGGGCAGCCCCCAGCAGGTCATCGACAGGACCCTGACCTTCCGGGAGCACTTCGGCGACTACCAGCGTCAGCTCTTCCTCATGGACCACGCCGGGCTTCCGCTGAAGACCGTGCTTGAACAACTCGACATCCTCGGAGAGCAGGTCGTGCCCGTCCTGCGCGCCGAGTTCGCGAAAGGCCGCCCATCGGACGTACCAGACGCCCCCACCTACGCCTCGCTGATCGCTGCCGCACCCTCTGCAAATGGAGTGACGGCCGCATGAAGCTCGTCGCCGTGGCCGCAGGGCTGAGCACACCGTCCTCCACACGTCTGCTCGCGGACCGTCTCGCAGAGGCGGCCCGCTCTGAACTCGCCGATCAGGGCCACGACGTGGAGATCCAGGTCATCGAGCTGCGGGAACTGGCTGTCGCCATCGCCAACAACCTCGTGACCGGCTTCCCGCCGCGACAGCTGGCCGCCGCGATCGACGCGGTCACGCGCGCCGACGGCCTGATCACCGTGACCCCGGTGTTCACCGCCTCATACAGCGGGCTGTTCAAATCCTTCTTCGACCTCATCGACCCGGACGCCCTCGCCGGCAAGCCGGTCCTCGTGGCGGCGACAGGAGGCACGGCCCGCCACTCACTCGTCCTGGAGCACGCCCTGCGCCCGCTCTTCACCTACATGCGCGCCGTCGTCGTCCCCACCGCCGTGTACGCGGCGTCCGAGGACTGGGGATCCGGCGGCGACAAGTACGCGGAGGGCCTGCCCGCGCGTATACGGCGAGCAGGCCGGGAGATGGCCGCCCTGATGGCCACCCGCCCAGCCGGCGCGACCTCCCACGACGACGACACCTCGTTCGAACGGCAGCTCTCCGACCTGCGCTTCGACTGAACCGCGGATGTCTCGTCACGTACGTCCGACCGGTACAAAGGGTGCCCGTCAGGCTCAAACGATGCCGACCGCGGTCGCTGCCGACGCGGCGACCAGCGGCCGGACGGCGGCGGTGGCGTGGTCGAACCGGGCCGATGACGTGCCACCGCGCTCACCCACCTGCCACGCGTGTACGGCACCCGGCAGTGCGTGGAATTTCTCTCACGCCAGAACTGTTCCGCAAACTGACTGTTTAACTTTCAACCAAGTTTGGAGGAGGCCATGCCCGCCATCACCGCCAACACGCTGACGCTGCCCCGCGTGGTCGTGCCCGATTCCGCCGCGGCCGTCCAGCGCCCGGTCCGGTCGGTGACCACCGCGCCCAGCGACTTTGAGGGGGAGGGCTTCCCCGTGCGGCGTGCGTTCGCCGGGGTCTCCTTCGCCGACCTGGACCCCTTCATCCACATGGACCAGATGGGCGAGGTGGAGTACGCGCCCGGCGAGCCCAAGGGCACGTCCTGGCACCCGCACCGCGGCTTCGAGACCGTCACCTACATCATCGACGGGATCTTCGACCACCAGGACTCCAACGGCGGCGGCGGCACGATCACAGACGGCGACACCCAGTGGATGACTGCCGGCTCCGGGCTGCTGCACATCGAGAAGCCGCCGGAGCACCTGGTGGTGTCCGGCGGGCTGTTCCACGGGATCCAGCTGTGGGTCAACCTGCCGCGGGCGCACAAGTTCCACCCGCCGCGCTACCAGGACATCCGCGGCGGCGAGGCCAAGCTGCTCGCCTCGGCCGACGGCGGCGCGCTGCTGCGGGTGATCGCCGGCGAGCTGGACGGTCATCAGGGGCCCGGGATCACGTTCACCCCGATCACGATGGTGCACGCCACCGTCAGCCCGGGCGCGACGCTGAACGTGCCGTGGAACCCCGGCTTCAACGCGCTGGCCTACGTGCTGGCAGGCCAGGGCTCGGTGGGTGCCGACCACGCGCCGATCCGCAAGGGGCAGCTGGCCGTCTTCGGACCCGGCGGCGCGCTTACGCTGGCCGCGAACCCGCGCCAGCCGCAGGCCGAGCCGAACCTGGAGGCGCTGCTGCTCGGCGGGCAGCCGATCCGCGAGCCCGTCGTGCATTACGGGCCCTTCGTGATGAACACACGCGCCGAAATCCTGCAGGCGATGGAGGACTACCAGGCCGGACGCCTGGGCGTCGTCCCCGCCGAGCGGATGCCGCACACCGACAGAGAGGAGCGGCCATGACCGCGACCCTGGCCGAGGAGTTCGCCCGCGGCCGGATGTTCTTCGAACTCAACGACTACATCGGCGCCGCCCGCATCCTGGCACCGGTGGTCGCCGCCGAGCCGGGCAACGTGGAGGCCCGCCTGCTGCTGGCCCGCGCCTACTACCACTCCGCCCAGTTGCGCGGAGCCGAGGCGGAACTGCGTGCTGTCATCGAGCGTGCCCCCACAGAGGAGTACGCCCACCTGCTGCTGGGCCGTACCCTCCAGCGGGCCAACCGGCACGCGGAGGCGGAGACCTACCTCCGGTTGCACGCCGCCATGACCGGGTGATCGATGGCGCCCCTGGCCGGCGCGGCCGGCCAGGGGCGCTCATGCGAGAAAGTCATCCGCAGGTCACGAGGCGGCTGTCCTCTGTGAGTGCCCGGCGGTCGGGGAGTCGTCCGCGCGGCCGTCCGCGCCGCCGGGTCAACTCATCGCGCGTACCGCTTCGAGGATCAGGTCGGCGACCTCCTTCGGCCGGGAGACGGCGACCGCGTGCGACGCGCCCTCGACCTCGACGACGGTGGCCCCGGCCCGCTTCGCGGCGAAGCGCTCCACGTCCGGGTTGATCGCGTTGTCCGCGCCGGCCACCAGTGCCCAGGACGGCTTGAGCTTCCATGCGGCGGCGGAGGCCGTCTCCTCGAAGGCCGCGGCGGCGAGCGGGCGCTGCGCCGCCGCGAGGACCTTCGTGACCTCCGCGGGCACGTCGGCGGCGAAAACTGACGGGAAGGCCTCCTCGGCGATGGTGACCTCGACAGCGGGATCGCCGCCCGCGATGGGATACGTCCATTGCTTGAGGTTGCTCACCAGCGGTGAGGCGGGGAAGCTTCCCTGCAGCTCGCCGAGGCTCTCGCCCTCTTCGAGGGCGTAGGCGGCCACGTAGACGAGGGCGACGACGTTGTCGGTGGCGCCGGCCACGGTGATGACCGCACCGCCGTACGAGTGGCCGACCAGCACGACCGGACCGTTGATCTGGGAGGCGATGGAGGCGACGTACGCGGCGTCGGCCGCCAGGCCGCGGAGCGGGTTCGGCGGCGCGATCACGGGGATGCCGTCGCTCTGCAGTTCCGCGATCACCCCGGACCATCCGGCCGCGTCGGCGAACGCGCCGTGGACGAGAACGACTGTGGGGGTGGAGGTGGTCATGTCTGTGTCGTCTCCTCGGACTCAGGCGGGGTGCAGGGCGGTGCGCAGGGTCTGTACGGCGAGCGTGATCGCGCCCTGGGCGACTTGAGTGGAGCGCAGCGCGTTGAGCATCACGAAGTCGTGGATGATGCCCAGGAACCGCACCGCGGTGACCGGCACACCCGCCTGACGGAGCTTGCCGGCATAGGCCTCGCCCTCATCGCGCAGCACGCCGGCCTCACCGGTGATGACCAGGGCCGGCGGCAGACCCTGCAACTGCTGGATAGTGGCGCGCAGCGGGGACGCGGTGATCTGCGCCCGCTCGAAAGGATCGGTGGTGTACTGGTCCCAAAACCACTGCATCCCATCGCGGCGCAGGAAGTAGCCGGTGGCGAACTGGTGGTAGGAGCCGGTGTCGAAGCTCGCGTCGGTAACCGGATAGAACAACACCTGCTGAACCAGCGCGATGCCACCCCGCTCCTTGGCCATCAGCGTCAGCGCGGCCGCCATGTTGCCCCCGACCGAGTCACCCGCCACGGCCAGCCGCGCACCGTCCAGGCTCTTGGAAGCGCCTTGCTCCACGACCCACTTCGCGACCGCGAAATTCTGCTCGATGGCCACCGGGTAGCGCGCCTCAGGCGACAGGTCGTACTCGGGGAACACGACCGCGGCATTCACACCGACAGCCAGCTCGCGCACCAGGCGGTCGTGGGTATGAGCGTTGCCGAACACCCACCCCGCGCCATGGATGTAGACAATCACCGGAAGAACTCCGGTGACTCCGGCGGGCCGGACGATACGCGCCCGGACGCTCCCCGTGGGACCGCCTACGACCGTGATCCACTCCTCGTCCACTGCGAGCTTGGCGATCTCCCCAGACTGGACCTTGTCCACGGCCTTGCGCCCCTCCGCCGGAGGCAGGTCGAAAAGGTACGGCGGGTCGGCGGTCGCCTCGACAAAGGACTGGGCCTCCGGCTCGAGCACCGGCTGGATCGGCGCGAGGGCATCGGACATTCGAATCTCCTGGAATTCGTCGGGTACGCCGGTCGATCCGGCAAACGAACCGGATAGTTGTTCTGGGCACTCCGGCGGCGCTGATCTTCACAGTAGAAGCGCTGTGCGCACGGAAGTTGGCCACAAACGCACGTCTGGCGTCCTCACAGCGCACGGAAGCCGTCCCGACCTGCCCAGCGGCCGCCGACATGACGAACCCGTGCTCTGAACCGGGCGGGACTGGTGAAACCCCAGCGCCGCGCGACCTGGCCCAGGCTGACGGATCGCGGTGCCTGCGCGGCGAGTTCCCTTCGGCATTCCTGCAGGCGCAGCTCGCGGATCCACTGGCACAAGGTGGTGTCTTCGGCCTCGAACAGCCGGTGCAGGTAACGGACGGAGATGCCGTGGACATCGGCGATGACCTGGGGGGTCAGGCCGGGGTCCGACAGGTGCCAGCGGACGAAGTTCTTGATCCTCAGCAGCAGGACACCGTCGGCACCCGGCAGTTCGGCGGGATCCTCGCCCAGTTGGGCTGCCGCGGTGACCGCCACCAGGTCGATGACGGACTCGGCCAGTCGCTCGGCCATCGGCGTCGCGTACGCCTCGGAGGTGTCCGCCAGCCGCTCCAGCAGCGGCGCGAGCAGGGCGCGGAGACCGCCGCTCGGGCGCACTGCCCGCGCGGTGAGCTGGTGCAGGTCGGCCTCCGACCGCGCGAGCAGGCCTCGCGGAACCGCGAAGATCTTCAGTCGGAAGCGTTCCGGAAAGGTGGTGCGGAAGGGCCGGACGGTCTCGAAGAACCCGATGTCTCCGGCCCGCAACTCGGTGGTGCGGCCGTCCTGTTCGACCTGGGCCCGACCGGTGCTCTGGAGGGTCACGAAGACGTGCCGCCCGTCGCCACGGGCGATGAAACGCGGCGCCCTGTGGACGCGGCCCGGGTCGCATTCCACCGTGGTGATCTGAAGGTCCCCGAGGTGGTCGGTGCGCATGGCCGCGTCATAGGTGCTGCCTTCAGTGGCGATGTCCATCCCTACCAGGGTCGCGAGCACGGCGTCGTGCCAGAAGTCCATGCTCTCGCGCGGCGGAACCGAGCGGGTGGTCAGCACCCGGGCTCGCGGACTCGCGGAGGCGGTCGGGGGCCGGTGTCTCTCCTCGATGGAGCCGATGACCGTTGGCATGCTGCCACCATGCCGTGGCGGTGCCGGCCGGTGCATCAGTCAGCCGACTGATGCACCGGCCGTACCGCGCCTGTCAGCGCAGGCGGGCACGCAGGAAGGAGCAGCCGTGCCGTACCGCTGCCCGAGTGGGTGTGCTGTCGCGCAGGGCGTGCAGCGCCACGAAGTCGTGGATCGTCCCGAGGAACCGCACAGCGGACACCTCGACACCGGCCGCACACAGGCGTCTCGCGTACTGCTCTCCCTCGTCACGGGCCACGTCGGCCTCGGCGGTGACGACCAGCGCCGGCGGCAGCCCCACCAGATCCTCCGTCCGCGCACACAGCGGCGACGCGGTGGGCTCGGCCCGCAGGGCGGGGTCGGCGACGTACTGCGCCCAGTAAGCGCGCAGCGCCCGACGCGTGAGCAGGTATCCGGTGGCGAACTGCCGTTGCGAGGGGCTGTCGCAGCGGGAATCGGTGAGCGGGTAGTAGAGCAGCTGGGCGCTGATGCGCGGCCCGCGTCTGGACTTCGCCAGCATGGTCACGGCTGCGGCCAGCGTGGCCTCGGCGCAGTCGCCCGCCACGGCCAACCGGCGCGCGTCCAGACCGAGTCCGTCGGCCCGGGAAACCGCCCAGGCCAGCAGGGCGTAGCACTCCTCCAGCGCCACCGGATAGCGGGCCTCGGGGGTGCGACTGTACTCGGGGACGACGGCGCACACGCCCGCCCCGGTGACGAGCTCGCTGATGAGGCCGGCGTGGGTCTGCGCGTCGCCGAGCATCCACCGCCCGCCGTGGACGTACAGGAGGGTGGGGAGCGGTCCGGTCGCACCGGCCGGGCGGAAGGTCCAGAAACCGAGCAGCCTGGAAGGGCCGACAGGCGCCACGCGGAAGGCCGCGTCCACGTCAAAGTCCTCGATCCGGTCCACCTGGGTTTCCCGCAGCGCCTGCCGCCCCGCGTCAGGGCCGAGGTCGTCGAGGGACGGAGGCGCGGCAGACGCGGTGACGAGTCGCTGCACCACGGGGTCGAGGAGGACCGCTGCATGGGAGTCACCGCCCGCTCGGTCCCAGGAGGCTCCCGCCGTCACGCACTCTCCTCTGGCTGGGCCGCGCCGCTCGTCAGCAGGCCCGCATGGAGCCGGCCTGTCCCCACCTCACGTGTCCTGAAGGAGGTCACTCAGTTGTTGGCGGCGGCTGATGCCGAGCTTGGGGTAGACGTGGTACAGGTGCGAGCCTACGGTTCGCGGCGAGAGGAAGAGCTGTTCACCGATCTCACGATTCGAAAGGCCGCGTGCGGCCATCTGGACGATCTGCAGCTGCTGTGCCGTCAACTGCTCCAGCGGGCCTCCGGCTTTGGGGGTGGGTGCCGCTCCGCTGGCGCGCAGTTCGCGGCGGGCGGCTGCCGCGAGGGCGCCGGCGCCGAGGCGTTCGGCGGTTTCCAGCGCCGTGGTCAGTTGCTGACGCGCCTCGAGTGTCCGGCGGCATCGGCGCAGCCACACGGCGTAGTTGAGGCGGACGTGCGCGCTCCCACGGCCACCGGTCGGCCTCGTGGTTGACCAGTGCGAGCTGGAAGTGCTGCTCGGCGTCGTCGTCCGGGTCGACCAGGGCGGTGGCATGGTGCAGGAGCAGCGTCATCCTGGTGCTCGGGCGCTCCCCTTGATCCGCCCGGACTCGCGCCAGAATCGGCACGACCTCCTTCGACCGGCCGGTCCGTTGGGCTACGGCTGCGAGTTCGGCGATGCTCCGGGGCGACAGGAAGGGGTGCAGCGGCGATCCGTCAGCGGTGAACAGCTCGCGCAGGTGCCGCCAGCCTCCGTCCCAATCCCCGAGCGCCATGAACGCGAGTCCTCGGGCGCGCAGCAGACGTGCGTGCGTGGCCCGGTTCTCGTCCAGGCTGACGGCGCGCCAGATCGAGGGGGTGAGCCAGGGCTCCGGCGGGACAGCTCCGCGTAGCGCCAGCACGGTGAGGGCCTGCGCTTCCAGATCCGCCTGGAGGCGCGGCAGGCGCAGCACCGCGGCCTCGGCCCTGGCCTCCCGGATCAGAGGCTCGGCCTGGGTGAACCGCCCGGTGTTCACGAGGGTGTCCAGGAGGGCGAGGACCGGCCAGGCACGGATGCCGAAGGCACGAGAGGCCCGCAGATGCGCGTCGGCCTTGCGAAGCTCGCCCAGGTACACGTCCGCCTCGTCCGCGAGGTAGGCCGCCAAGGCGACCGCCACCCGGCAGGCCAGAGCGTCCGGGGCGTCCAGCGGCGCACTGCGCGGGCGACCGAGGCTCGCCAGCAGGTGAGTGGCGTCCTGCGGCCGGACCACCGCGGTGACCAGCGTGTCCAACGCCTTCTGCGCGTTCGGCGTGTCCAGGCGGCCCAGCAGCCCGGTCACCGGGAGCCGACGCCGGTCGGTACGTCTGGCCTCTCGGGCACGGTCGAGCAGTGTGGGCAGGGCCGCCGTGTGCTCCGGCAGACCGGACTGGACAGCGATGCCCGCAGCCAGGGCCGCCAACGCGAGCGCGACCGGTCGGCCGACCGCGGGAAAGTGCTCCGAGACGTTCGCCAGGACGTCGAATGCCTCCTGCTGGGAGGATTCCAGGGACAGGGCCGAGGCCAGGGCTCCGGCCGCGACACAGCCGAGTTCCGGATCGGTTGAGTCCTGGACGAACCGACCGTACAGGTCCCGAACCCAGTCGGGGTCTCCCACCGCATGCGCTGCCACCAGGGCCTCGGCCAGCCTGCGGGCGCGTTCCCGCCGCTGCGGGCTCAGCCGGGCCGTCTGTTCCAGGGCGCGCGCGGCACCCACGGCATCCCCGCGCCTCCACGCGGAGTCCTCGAGTTCGGCGGCCACGGGTTCGCTGGTTCCCAAGGTGGCGGCAGCCAGGTGACGGGCCCTGACCTCCGGCTGCGTGGCGGCTGCGGCGAGGCCCAGATGCGCCCGGTGCCGCTCGCCCGCCGGATGCCGCAAGAACGCGGCCGACCTCGCCAGCGGGTGCCTGAAGACGAGGCGGTCCTCGACCAGCGAGACCAGGCCGGCCGCCTCCGCTGGAGCCCACACCGCCAGGTCGTCGGTGCCCAGGGCTGCCATGAGGGCGGTGACGGTCTCGCCGGGCCCTGCGGCCGCTGCGTACAGCAAGGCCCGTCCTGTCTCGGGGGGAAGCGCGTCGAGTCGTGCCCCGAACACATGCGTCGTGGGCGGGCGCTGCGCCGGTCCGACGCCGGAAAGTCCCGCTCGGGCGGGCGTAGGCGCACGGCGGCTCAGTTCCACCAGGGCCAGGGGGTTTCCCGCGGCTTCCTCCAGGATCTCCAGCCTGCGCCTGCCCGTGGGCGCCGCGGGCTGCCGGTCCAGCAGCGCCGCGGCCGACGGGACGCTCAGTGGGCCCAGATGCAGGCTTTCCATGTCAGGGGGCAGACCGGGCAGGGGCGCGTCACCGCGTACGGCGCTCAGCACCTGCCCGTGTACGGCGGGCAGGGCGGGCAACTCCTCCAGGACCGGCGCCAGCAGCTGCCGCAGCAGGCAGGCGCGGGCGTGCCGCCGGTCCGCGGCCCAGCCTCGCGCCGACAGCACGAGCATGCCGTTGCCGGTGGCCGGTTCGCGGGCGTGGCGCAGCAACGTCGTCCGCCCGATCCCCTCCTCCCCGAGGAGCAGCAGCGCCTGGGGACTGCCGGGCGTCCGCGTCACGCACTCCAGGATCCTCTCGATCTCGCCGTCTCGACCGAGAGGAGGCGACTTCACCGTACGGCTGGCCGCTTCCTGGGGTGGACGGACCGTCATGCACCTACCCCGGATCATGGTTGTGGGCCGGTTTCCCTAGCCAGGCCATAATCGGAGAGACAAGGTCGCGGCGCTTCTGTCACATGACCAGTCGTGCGCCGTTCCAGTCGGGCCACCGGTGGCAGGCCGTGCGGCGGCTGGCAGGATTCCCAGCGTCATGATCGCCGGCTTGAGGAGAACGACCGAGATGCACCCCGCCGATCCGGGCATTCTGGGCAGAGCTGCCGAGCTGTCCCGCATCGAGGGCCTGCTCGGGGCGGTGGACGGCACCGGCCCGCAGGTGCTGGTGCTGACCGGAGAGGCGGGAGCGGGCAAGAGCACCCTCGTCGGCTGGACGGCCGAGCAGGGCCTGGCCCGCGGCCTGCGGACCCTCCGTGTGCGCGGAAGCGAGGCTGAAGCCGGGCTGGGGCTCTCGGGTATCCACCAGCTCCTGCACCCGCTGCTTCCCGGTGACGCGCTGCCCGTCAACCAGCGGAAGGCCCTCGACCGCGCCTTCGGGATGGCGGCGGCGCAGGACGACATGACCCTCGACCAGCTGTCCTTGTGCATGAGCGTGCTCACCCTCATCAGCGACGCCGCCTCACGCCAGCCGCTGCTCCTGCTGGTGGACGATGCTCAATGGCTCGACCTCGGCTCGGTGGACGTGCTGGGCTTCCTCGCCCGGCGTCTGGAGGGCAAGCCGACTGTGATGCTGCTCGCCGCGCGTGAGGAGGCCGTGCCGGCTCGCTTCGACCGGGACTTCCCGCATGTCGCTGTCGGCCCGCTGGACCGGGCAGAGGCAGGGGTGCTCCTGGACGCCCAGCCGAACCCACCCCGTGGCAGGGCCCGTACCCAGATCCTCCAGCAGGCTGCCGGCAACCCGCTGGCCCTGATCGAGCTGTCCCGAGCCATCGCCCGAGGCCGGACCGGCACGAGTCAGGACGGCGGTGCCGCCCTTCCGCTCACCACGCGCCTGGAGAACCTCTTCGCCGCCGACCTCCCCGGCCTGCCCGCGCCCACGCGCGAGGTGCTGCTCCTGGTCGCCGCCGCGGGAACGGGGCAACTGGCCGACCTCCTACGGGCCGCCCCGTCGTTGGACGCCGTCCAGGCGCTGGCGCCCGCGGAGGGCGTCGGCCTGGTGCGGGTCGAGGACGGCCAGGTGCTGTTTCGCCATCCGCTGGTCCGCTCGGCGGTCTACCAAGCGGCTTCCTTCTCTGATCGTCGGCAGGCACACCTCGCCCTGGCTTCCGCCCTCACCGGGGAGCCGGACCGCCGCGCCTGGCACCTGGCCGCTGCGGCGACAAGACAGGACGCCGAGGTCGCCGACGCCTTGGCAGAGAGCGCCGACCGCGCCCATGCCCGAGGCGGGTACGCGGCTGCCGCGGCGGCGCTGGAGCGCGCCGCGGAATTGCCCCCGGCATCGGAGCTGCGCGCCCGGCGCCTGCTGTCGGCCGCACGGGCGGCCATGTTCGCCGGCCACCCGCAGTGGGTCGGCGAGATCAGCGGGCGCGTCGGCGACCTGACCGAGGATCCACGGCTGCGCGCCGAAGCCTCTCTCCTGGCCGGGTGGGCCCTGGGGGTCACGCTCCGCCACGAGGAGGCGCTGGCGCTGCTGCTCGGCGTGGCCGAAGCCACCGCCGCCTCGGCTCCGGACCTGGCGCTCAGCACCCTGGCTACCGCCGCGACGTCCGTCTACAACTCCGGAGCGCCGTTCTACCGCGCGCAACTGCGGCGGATCAACGCTCTGATCGGCGAAGCCCACGATCCCGCCGCCTTCGCCTGGTCCCAGGCGGTCATCGATCCGCATCACCAACGGACGAGGCTGGTGGGGCTCCTGGAGAAGGGGCTGGCCGCCATGTCGCAGGAGTCGCTGGGGAACATGACGGCGCTCGGCGGCACGACCTGGATCCTGGACGAGACCGGGCAGGCCATTCGCATTCTCGAGCAGACCATGGATGTCATACGGCGCGCCGGCGGCGCGGGCGCGAACGCAACCGTCACTCAGGCGCTCGCCCTCGCCTTGTTCGAGAGCGGTTCATGGACGGCGGCCCAGTCCGCGGCGGAGGAGGCATTCTGGATGGCCACGGAAGCGGGAGCCGACAACGTCACCGTGGGCTCCCGCATCCTCCAGGCCACGCTGCGCGCTCTGCAGGGCGACCATGCGGCCGCGCGGACGCGGGCATTGGAAGCCGTGCGGGGCGTAGACCTGCGCAAATCCCTGAGCCTTCAGGTCCGGCACCGTCACGCCGTGGGCATGGCCGCGTTCGTCGCCGGAGAGCACGCCGATGCTTACGAGCAGCTGCGCGCGACCTTCACCCGCGACTTCCGCCCCGCGCCCGTCCACTACCACGCCTCGGTCTACTACCTGGGCGACCTGGCCGCCGCGGCAGTCCGCGCCGGGCGGCCGGACGACGCGCGCACGGTGGTCGACGCCGTCGGGCACAGCCTGGGACCCGACAGGTCCCCCCGGCTGGCCGCCGTCCTCCACCGGGCTGCGGCCCTGCTGAGCGATACCCAGGACGCCGAGGACCACTTCCACGCCGCCCTCGCGGTCTCCGCCGTCGACTGCTGGCCTTTCGAGAAGGCACTCACGCAACTCGACTTCGGTGAGTGGCTGCGCCGACGGCGCCGCAGCACCGAGGCGCGCCCGCACCTCAGCGCGGCGCTGGAGTGCTTCCAGCGGCTCGATGCCCGGCCCTGGATCGATCGCACAGCCGCGGAACTGCGGGCGGCAGGAGCCCCGGCGGCAGCGGCGAGGCCCGCCAGCGAGCTCACCGCGCAGGAACAGCAGATCGCCGAACTGGCCGCTCAGGGCCTGACCAACCGCGACATCGCGGCTCGGCTCTACCTATCGCCCCGGACCGTCGGCTACCACCTGCACAAGATCTTCCCCAAGCTCGGCATCCGCGCCAGGGCCCAACTCCGCGACGCCCTCTCGCACGATCCGCCGCAGTGACAGGGTGCCGGCCAACGCAGGTACGTGGAGTGTGTCCGCGCGGCCGTCGGCTGATCGGCCCCGCCGCTTGGTCACCCGGAGTTTGACGATGCGCCGCTCGAGGCGCTGCGCGGTTCGTGAGGGGGCGTGGTGTGCCGGCGCCCACAAGAATGACACGAGCGCCTCCACCGTGCCGACCTCCTCGTTGGTAGGAGGGCTACAACCGCGCCGCTCGACGAGAGCCCGGACTGCCGTCGGTCTTTCGGGGTTCGGCCACTTCACGGCTCGCCGGAGCTCGGGGATCACACGCTATGACGACGCATTCCCACGCGGGCCCCGAACCGCACCGGTCGCGATCGTAACGGCGACCAACAGCACGCAGACAGCCGCGATCGCCGCGACCAAGGCGGCCACACCGATCCATGGTGTCGCGAGTGGCAGCGACAAGATGGCGGTGACGCAGGCCATGACCGCGACGGGATGGGTGATCGGCTCTGCGACGACAAGCGCGTTCACCGCCCAGAGCAGGGTGAGGAACACACCGACCGGGATGGCGACCGCGTAGCCGAGTGCCAACGATGGTGCATGAACCTCGTGCCCACTCTGCTCCACACCCACTTCAAGCCCGGCGCCCAAGGCCGCCAAGGCCGCGAAGATGCCGTAGTGGCCGTATCCCCACAGGTACGACCGATGACGGCGGTCACTGAGACCTTCCCCGGCCTCCACAAGGAAGTAGAGCCACCAAAGAGCGAACAGCAGGACGAGGCCGGAGACGGAGATGACGACGAAGGGGCCGCTGATCTGGCCCGTTTCGAGCGCTCCTGCAACTCCCCTGCTCGCGGCCAGGACACTCTCACCGAGCAGAATGATCGTGAACAGACCGTAGCGCTCGGCGATGTGGTGCGGGTGCCAGTTCGTGCGCCTGAGCCGTTCCGCCCACCGTGGCACCGCCAGTTCCAAGACGACCAGGCAGATGAAGGACGGCAGCCCGAAGGACGTGTGCAGGACACCCGTCTCCTGCAGGACGAGGCGAAGTAGCCATCCCACCTGCACGAGGCTGATGCCGGCGGCGTAACGCAGCGCGGTGCGGCGGCTCACCGGATCTTCCAGACCGGCTCGCAGCCATTGGGCCACCAACGCCATCCTCATGATGAGGTAGCCCAGCGTGACGACACCGTAGTCGGAGTGACGGGCCGCCGCAGGCACACCGGAGGCCAGGACCAGCACGCCGGCCATCTGCACCATGGTCAGCAGCCGGTAGGCGACATCGTCGGTGTCGTAGGACGAGGCGAACCACGTGAAGTTCATCCACGCCCACCAGATCGCGAAGAACACCTGGAGGAAGGGGACCAATCCGGTGAGGCCATGACCGCCGGCGATGGCGTGCGCGAACTGGGCGGTGGCGCTGGCGACCGCGACCACGAAGGTGAGGTCGAACAGGAGCTCGAGCTGGCTGGAGACACGGTGCGGCTCGTCGGTGGGGCGAGCGCTCATCCGGACTCGGATCCGGATCGTGGTGCCGGTTAGTGGCAAGGTTTCGCTCCTGTCGCTCCGGGAGTCCGGTCCGCCTGAAAGACAGGACAGCAATCTATGACAGTGCGGTGCCAAGACCGCTTGTCACCAGACTGCACTGCCGTATTCGTGGTGGTCGGCGGACCGGCCCCTCGGGTCTGCACGCCGCTGCCGGGGCTTCACCTCGACGCCGCGCCCGCTGGACGGGGTCCCGCCGTTCGTGTGGCGCGACCCAAAGCGAGAACTCCACCGCCATCGACCTGTGCTACGAGGATCACGGAACCGGGCAGCCGGTCGTCCTCACCCACGGGTTCCCGCTCGACGGACACTCCTGGGAACGGCAGACTGCCGCGCTGCTCGATGCGGGCTACCGCGACGAGGTGGTCCGCGACAGCTGGAACGTCGCGACGGGCGGCGGCTTCTTCGCCGCCAGTGCACCGCGATCGGCACGCTGGTCGAGCACACCACCCGGTACACGATGCTGCTGTGTTGGAGCTGGCCGGGCTGCCTGCAGCGCTGATCATCACCTCCGAGGCCGACGTGCTGCGCGACGAGGGCGAGGCGTACGCCAACAGGCTGCGCGCCGCGGGAGTGCCGGTGACCGCCGTGCGTTACCTGAGCATCATCCACGACTTCGTCAAGCTCAACGCACTGCGCGAGACGTAGGGCGCCGACTCGGCGATCGAGCTGGCCATCGGCACGCTACGCCGGGCCCTGGCCACGAGCTGAGACAGGGCCCGCGGACCCATCCATCACGACTCGGCCCGCGTGGGGCGACGTCCGCCTCACGCGAGCCAGGGAGACCTCGCTATGAACACTCCTGACCCCCAGCCCGCCGGCGAGCAGGCCTCACCCGGCGGCCGCTACCACGAACCGGACCTGCGTCGCATGACGCGCATCAACCTGCGGCCGATCGCCTCTCCGATGCCGTTGGGCTTCTACTCGGTGGCCATCGCGTCGGTGATGATCGCCAGCCTTCAGCTGGGCCTGTTCCCGCCCGGTGCCCACCGCGCGATCGCCATGACCATCCTGCCGGCGTTCGTGCTGCAGCTCGTGGTGGCGGTCTTCGCCTTCGGTGCCCGCGATGTGATCGCGGCCACCCTGATGGCCTGCTTCTCCGGCATGTGGCTGGCCAGTTCTCTGGTGCTCGCCCTCGATTCTCCGTCCGGCACTTCCGTGCTCGGCGTACTGAACCTGGTCTTCACCCTGTTCGCCGCCCTGATGGCGAGCCTGGCCAAACCCAAGCGGGCTCTGTGGCTGGTGCTGTGCACGGCCGTGCCTCGCTTCGCCGTCAGCGCGGCCGCCAACCTGACCGGGACACCGTGGGTGGCCACGGTCTCCGGCGTACTTGGCCTGCTGCTGGCCGCCGTGGCGCTGTACGCCGCCTTCGCTCTGATGCTGGAAGACATGCGCGGCCAGGAAGTGCTGCCGATCGGCCGTTCCGGCCCCGCGCACCATGCCGTCGAGGGCGACCTGACGGTCCAACTGCGCAACCTCGAACGCCAGGCAGGCGTGCGGCGCACCCTATGACGCACCCGGCTGCGCCCGGATTTCGTGACTTGTGAAAGAGAGAGCCATGACCACGATGCCGGTCGGCGAATGGTGGACGCTCGGGGGCGGCGGCTCGTGCCAGAGCTGAACGACTCTCACCGGTACTACATTCGGAGATCTTGAGGTAGGGGGTCGCCTCGCCGGCGGTAGTGGCTGATCAGCGCGCGTGTTTGGTGGATCTGGCGGAAGGCGGACCAGGCCAGGACGTGGTCGATGGCCGCGGCTGCGGCTGCGGGCAGGAGCAGACGGGCCAGGACGCGGCGGATCTCAGCGAGGGAAGGCCGGATCAGCCGGGACGAAATCAGCTGGTCTTCTCCCGGGGCGGATGGTCTTTTCCCCAGTCGTTCGGTTGGTCGATGGCGCAGGCAGCGGTGGCGTCGGCGGCGGTGTCGTCAGGTAGACGGGCGCGGGTCACGGCCAAGAAGGCCGGCGCGAGCATGGCGGTGGTGACGTGCCGGTGCCAGGGCGTCCACTTGCGGACCTGGTACTGGGTCAGGCCGAGCAGGTCCTTTCCCTGTTCGTTGTTCTCCTCGATCTTCCAGCGCATCCCCGCGGCGTTGATCAGTTCGGTGACGGCGGTGCCGGTCGGGGCGTGGGCCAAGAAGAATTCCATCTCGCCCGGATCGCTGATACTGCGGCGGATCAGCACGGTATGGGCCAAGCCCGGGGCCGGGAGCTGGTCTTTGACGCTCACCGCCACAGCCGCCCAGTCATAGAAGCGTCTGCCCTTGGTGCCGTCTGCGCAGGAGCGGCGCTCCCACAGTGCGGGCGTGCCGCAGGCCAGCAGCCGGTCCAGCACGTGTCCGAGCGGCTCGCCCCCGCCCCGCACGGCGATCAGCGGCAGATCGACCGGGACGGCCATCACGTAGGCGATCTCTTGTTCGTGGCAGAAGGCGCGCAAGCCCGGGTCGCGGCCGTAACCGGAGTCGGCGGCGAAGTAGCGGAACGGGGTGCCGGCGGCCAGTTCCTCGGTGAGCATGTCGATCACCTGGTGCGGCTTGGTGCGGAAGCCGACCTGTTCGGGCACGCCCGCCTCCTTGCGCCGGCCGGCCTCATCGGCCCATCTCTCGGGCAGGTACAGGCGCCGGTTGATGAACGCGTGCCCCACCGCGGAGGCGTAGGTCAGCATCGGCATGACCTGGCAGTTCTCCACCTGACCACTCGCGCCGCAATACTGTGGCGCCACGCCGACGGACTTGTCGCCTTTCTTGATCGCTTGGGTGTCGTCGGCGATCAGCACTCCGTCGGGGCGGCCCAGATGCTCCACCACGTAGGTGCGAACCTCATCGCGCAGGGTGTCGGCGTCCCACTTGGCGCCGTTCAGCAGCCATTCCAGCCGGTAAGCCTTTCGATGACCGACGTGATCGGCCAGCTGCCAGGAGTTCTTGCGCGGCACGTCGGCCAGCAGGGCCCGCACCAGGTCGGCGAAGGACTGCCGGGGTTCTGGCCGGGTGAACAGCGGCCCGGCGATCCGCTCGGTCAACGCCGACAGCTCCGCATCCCAGGACACGACAAGATCGTAGGTGAATGAACAGGTCACGCACAGATAATGGACGAACTACACCCCGTCACGAGGCTCATCCTCAAGATCTCTGAATGTAGTACCGGTAGTAACGGCGCAGGAAACAACGGATATGCAGGTCAGCGGTCCGTTTTTCAGGCTGTGCTCGAAGCCCTTTACGGGGGCTTCGACCTGCATATCCGTCGAAAATTTCCCCAGTACTACCGGGACCCCCTGCCGGGCCCGGGAAATCCTCGACCGGGTTGGAGACAAGTGGTCGCTGCCCGTGATATCCCTGCTCGGCACGGAGACCAAACGATTCACCGAGCTACGGCGTGACATCGGCGGCATAAGCCATCGCATGCTGACCGTCACCCTGCGAGAATTGGAGCGCGACGGAATTATCACGCGCACCATCTATGCGGTCATGCCGCCACGCGTGGAGTACACGCTCACCCCGATGGGACACGCCTTGCTCGACGCGGTCGGCAATCTCGTCACCTGGGCCGAGGTCCACCTTGAGGAGATCGACGCGGCCCGCACCGTCTATGACGCGCAAGCCGAGCGGGCGAGCGCTCTCACGCGCCCGGCGACTCGCGGAAGTCAATGAGGTACGGCGGAGGCGGTGGCTCGTTCTCCGTGCCGGGCGCCGGGCTGCGCTCCAGGAGCTGCGTACCGACTACATGACCGGCGAATACCGCGTGCAACTTGACCCGGCCCCCCGACTTGTTGCGAAATCCGTGCGCGACGCCGGGCGGCACCAAAATGACGGCGCCCGGGCCCACCGGTTGCCATTCTCCGTCATAGTAGGCTTCCACTTCACCCTCGTCGATGATCAGCACTTCCTCGTTGGTGTGCACGTGGATCGGGATGACTTCCCCCGAGGCCAAGTGCTCGAAATTCAGCACCAATCCCTTCACGTAAGCGCCGTCCGGGCGGACCGGATCGAGCACCAGTGAATATCGGGAGCCCGGCTTGTAGTTATGCGGGTCCGCAGGAAAGGGGACATAGTCCAATTGACTGATGATGGTCATGGCACCAGCATGCACCTCTCCACGCCACCTGCCCATATCGCACTTTTTCCTTACCTGGTAATCGTGAGGTAACCATCGCTCACAGACTCAGACCTCTTCTCCGTCCCAGCGAACTTGGGGCGTACCCGCAGAACTATCCGAGGGCGGCGGCGAGGCGGCGCCACTGCTGCCGTGGAAAGGCGTTCGGGTCCGCGGTGAGCACCTGAATGCGGATGTGATCGGCGCCAGCGGCGCGGTGCTCGTCCAGCCTGCGTCTGATCGCCGCTTCGTCTCCCCATGCGATCACGGCGTCGAACAGACGATCGCTCACCAACGCCAGGTCCTCGGGCGAGAAGCCGAGACGCAACAGGTTGTTGGCGTAGTTGGGCAGGGCGAGATACCGCCGCAGCCAGTCGGTGCCGATCTCACGCGCCGCGTCCGCCCCCGCACACAAGATCACCGTCTGCTCCGGAGGCACGAGGGGCTCCTCCCCCAGGGCCTCACGTGCACGCCAGGTGTGCTCCGGGGTGACAGGGTAGGGATGGACTCCGCACGCCCGCTTCGCCGCAAGATCCAGCATCTTCGGGCCGAGCGCGGCCAACACCCGGCGCTCAGCGGGCACCGGCGGGTCCGCTTGGTCAAGGCCGTCAAGGAGGCCTCCGAGACTGGCAAGAGTCGGTGATCGAGTAGTCGGTGTTCTGCTCGTCGAAGTGGCGATTGTTACTTACTGTGGTCGCCGGGGGCGTACTTGCTCCAGGGAGATCCGGCTTCGGCGGCGGTGCCGGTCGTGGTGGTGTGGTGATAGCCGAGCATGACCGCGATCACCGGGGCGGGGGCTTGCAGGACGAGTTGTCGGAGTGTCGCGCTGCGGGCCGCGAGCGTGGGGATCCCTGCCTCGCGAAGGGCGTCGCGGACGCCGCCGACGCTGGCTGGCTGTCCGGCCCGCTGACCAGGAAACAACCAGGCACTGCTGGGATTTGTGCTGTTGATCTGCCTGGGGAGCTGCTTGAGGTAGCCCCGCAGGAGCGCGGCGAAAGGATCGGGGACGGTGACAGGCGGATCGCCGAGCCGGAGGAGCATCTCGGTGTCATTCTCGGTGAGGTCGTCGGTGGTGAGGCGGATCAGACGGCTGACAGGCTGGGCATAGAGCAGCACGATCAGGCCCGCGACGCGGACGAAGAGCGGCGCGCGGTCACCGGTTAGCAGGACGCGGATCAGCTCCAGCCTGCGATGCTGGGTGATCGGGGCCGGGTTGGTCACCTTCCCCGTAGGCAGCGTGAGCTTGGAGGTTCTCCCGGTCTCGGCGCACCAGCGCAGGAAATCCAGAGAGGGCCGACGGGTGGCGGTGCTCTCGGCGAACCAGGCGTCCACGTCGGCCTGGCCGAGCTTGCCGAGGGACCGGCCGCGACCATCGAGCCAGGTCAGCAGTGCAGCGGCCTGGGAGACCTGCTGCTTGGCGTGGTCATTGGCGCTGGGGACGAGACGGCGTTTAGCGGCCCGGCGCCGCATGCGGTTCAAAACGTGCCAGGTCGCGAAGTGGCCGACCAGCCGGGCATGCACCGGCTCGGCGAGGTTGTCGAGATAGCGTGGCAGCCAGCGTTCGAACAGCGCCAGCTGTTTGTCCAGCGGCGGTAGTACCCCGTGGTGCACCAGCAGATCTCGCAGGTGGTCGACGGTGCGTACCGGCTCCAGGGAGTTGAGAGCTTCATGGGTAAGGCCAATGCGTCCGGTGGCCAGCCCTTCGAGGAGGTCACGGACCTGCCCGGTCAGCCATTCCAGAACCGTTCCCGGTTCTGTCGCAGCGCACAGACCATCGAACAAGGGCTTCAGGGGTGGACTGACCTGGCCGTTGCCGTCATCCAGCACCAGACAGAGAGCATCTGCCAGGGTGCAGCGTTGACAGAGGCCTGCGGGCAAAGGCCCCTCCTCTTCTCCGCAGCGGGTGCAGAAGCGCCGGGCCATGCCCGCGCACTCCCGGCAGATCCCCTGGTTCTTGCTGTACTTGCTGCGGGCGCTCTTGGCAGCGTCCACACTGCCTGCGAGTAAGCGTCGTACTTGTTCGTGGGACAGGTCGCACTGCTCAGCGATCCGGCGTAAGCCCCAGCCCTGGGCCGAGGCGTCGGTCATTGCCTGGACGCGCGCACTATCGAGTGACGCGTTCAGCTCGTGTCGAAGTTCGGTGAGCAGTCGCAGGCGGGCAGCCGGGGATCGTCCGATGATCTCGTCGATGAAGTGGTCGACGGCTCCGCGAAGGACGGCGACCTGTGGATCACCGGCCACGCCGGGCTGCGTGTCTGTGGTCATTCGGGTCGGACGCGGGCGCGCTTGGGCCGAATGATCGCGGCCAGGTCGACGTCACCGCCGGCAGCCGAGGTGGCGGTGCGCCGCCTGGTGGTGTTCTCGGCCTTGGTGACGATCAGTTCGGCCGGGGTGCACTCGAAGATGTCACAGAGCGCGGCCAGCACGGGCATCGACAACCGTTCAGGGGTCTGGGTGACCAGACGCCAGACCTGGACCGACGACAGACGGATCCCGCGGTCGACAAGCAACGGCGCCAGGTCGGTGGCGTTGAACATGCCGTGGGTGGCCATCATCTCCCGCAGCCGCCACTGGTAGCTGACCTGCCGTTTCATCGCATGCTCCTCGCGGGCCGCAGGGCGGCATCGATCGTGGTGTCCAGCACCCGGCGCAGTGTCCGCGTGCGGAAGTCGGACGAGACGCAGGTGTAAATAGAGGTCGTGCTAGCGTGCTCGTGGCCCACTTGATCTTGAACAAAACGGGCGTCGAATCCATCTTCTATGAGGTGGGTGACGTAGGAGCGGCGAAATGAGTGGAAGTCCAGCCCGGCGTCCAGGCCGAGCGCGTCGCGGTAGGTGGCGAGCCGGGTGTTCATCTGGGAGAACCCGATTCGAGGGCCGCGCTCAGAAGGCCACAAGGCCCCGGCATCGGCGGTGGTGAACAGCGGCCGCACCTCGGTCTCCCATTGTTCGACGGTTTCGGCGATCCAGTCCCAGACGGTCAGCACGCTGCGGCGTTTGGGCGGCGAACCCTTCATAGCCTTGCCAAAGCGGACGTAGCAGACGCCGTACTCGCCGAACTCCGGCCCCGCCCGCGGACCTGGGTCACCTGCTCATCGGCGTGATCGAAGAGCGCTTGCAGTTCGTCCAGGGTGAAGGCCCGCTTGGACGGGTCGCCCTCGTACTCCTGGGCGTGCACCGCGGAGTTCCACTCGTGGACGACCTGAACCGGGTGGGTACCGAACCGGGTCTCGCACTGCTCGGCCCAGCCGTAGGCTGGGTCGGTGACGTACTGACAAAACGAGCGGACCGACCCGGAGTAGTTGCGCAGCGTCGACTGCTTCACCTTCCGCACCGCCCGAAGGTCACCGCACCACTCATCCACCGCCTGCGCGGTCCACTCCCACGGGAACGCGTCCGCGTGCCCGGCGAAGCCTCTCACCGTCGCCTCTCGACCCTCAATCGTCGAGAACGCCAAGTTGCGGGCCAGTTGCTGATTCCGCCACCCGTCCAGCATCGCCTCGAAGACCTGCTCCTCGGGACGCAACAGCGGTAACCCGCCCACCAGCTGCAACCGGGCAGTCCCCGGAGCCTCACCACGCATGTCTCAGTCACCCTCCGCCACTTACATCAGACGAAGAGATCTTTCATTAGATGTAATCGCTTGCGCAAGTCCCCAGGTAGGAAGGGGTAGAGACCGGCCATGCTGGCGCCTCGATAGAGTGCAGTCTTCTCGTACTGGCCGGCCCACGTCTCACGTCAACCAGCAGGGACCGGACCACCACCCCTCGTAATGCACACTGATCTGTATTTCATTTGTTGAAATAGCGGTCGCTCGTAGGACAGGAACGGTGAGTCCGGGTTACCGTCACATCCGTTGACACTGTGCGCGATGATGGTGCGGTGGTCTCCGCCGGCGTGTACGGCGGGAGGGCGTGTGACCAGCCGATCTATCTACGGGAGAGCAGTTCGATGGCGTTGCCGACGATGACTCCAGAGCGGCGGGCGAACGCTTTGGTGAAGTCGGGCAAGACGAGCGTGGCCGAGGTGTTCGGTCGTAGCGGCGAGGACATGGGGTCTGAGGAACATCGGAACCGGATCGTGCGCTAAGCCCTCTCAGAGCAGGTCAGCGCTGTACAGCTTCTCCCCGGACCCCTTTGAGAGCAGCTAGCCGCAGATACTCCATGATTATCTGCGATAGCGTCGATGCCGTCCTGGAGGAATGCCTCCGCCGGGTGGGGGCCAGACCTCATGGTTATCTGCGATAGAGCGGGGAGGCGTCGTGGGAGTGGTCCGCAAGATCGGTGTCGAGCGGTCGGTCCCGGCGCTCAAGGACGCGATTGAGGGATTTCTCGCCGGGGTGTCCAATCCCAACACGGCGCGGGCCTACGCCACGGCGTTGCGTGCTCTGACCGAGAGGTTCGGTTCCTACACCCCTATGACCGTGTTCGAGGGGGAAGCCGCGGCTGATCGAGTCGCCGCCTGGTTCATCGAGCGGTGGGGATCGGCCTCGGCTGCCACGGTCAACGCCCGGCTCAACGCGTTGGCCTCAGCTGTCGGCTGGTGGCGGGATCAGGGCTGGATCATCGAGGACCCGTTGCGCCGGCTCAAGCGTCGGCCGGTCGAGGCCGACCGCACCCGTTCCCTGGATCGCGGCGAGGTCGCCGAATTGCTCGGCCGGGAGGGGATCGCGCTACGTGAGCGAACGTTGTGGCGGCTGCTGTACGAGTCCGCAGCGCGGTCTTCGGAAGCTCTGGGCCTGGATGTCGATGAGCTGGACTTGCGCAACCGGCGGGCCCGAGTACGGCGCAAGGGTGGCGCGGTCGACGTCATCGTCTGGCGCACCGGCACCGCCCGGCTGCTACCCCGTCTGCTGGACGGGCGCCGGAGCGGGCCGGTGTTCACCACCGACCGGCGTGCCCGGGTGGAACTGCCGCCGGCCGACGTCGACGCGGGCAGCGGGAAGGCGCGGCTGTCCTACCGCCGGGCGGCCGAGCTGTTCGAGACCGCCACCGGCGGCTGGACACTGCACCAACTCCGGCACTCGGCGCTGACCCACGCGGCCGAGGACGGCGCCAACACCTCCACCCTGCTGGCCTACTCCGGGCACACCTCGGTCGCCTCACTGGCCCGCTACGCCCGAGTTTCCGGCGAAGCACTCGCACGCTGGCAATCGGGACGTGATCCCGCCGCCCGCAGGCGCTGAGGAAAACGATGGAGGCCAGAGAGCGTTCATCCCCCTCGTATCCTCCTCGGATAACGATCGGCCTGCCGTCCGGTGAGCGCAGGCTCAGACGCAGCCGCCCGGCTTCAGGGACTTGGACCAGGCCGGGAGTACGTCGGTGATCTGCGGACGGGTTATGGACCAGAGTTCACGCCCTCGCCCCGGCACGAGTTCCTGGCCGCCCAGGAGGACGTAGGAGGTCTTGTCGAAGATGAAGGATTCGCGGCCCCGGTTGTCCACCCGGGTCACGGCGATGCCCGATTTGCCAGTGGCGTCCTTGAGCTCTTCCGTCTCGATGCCCGGCAGGGTCGCGGCGAGCTTGAAGATGGCCGCCTGCTGTTTGGGCGGGATCGGCCTGCTGAGGACGCCGACGACGCCGCGCCAGATCTGGGTCGCGGCGTCCTTGTTGAGGACCATCTCGTTACCGCGTTCGGCCAGCTTGTGCCGGAGCTGCTCCTGGTCGGTCGGCCACCCACGGAGGTCGGCGTAGGCGGGGCCGCCGCGGCCGGGGCACCGGGTCAGGAGTTCCTTGTACTCGCGGTCCTGGGGGTGGGACTTCGACGGCTTGTGCCACCACAGTTCTGGGCGGGAGCCGTCGACGGACTCCCAGACCTCACCCGTGATGTGGCGCGGACCGACGTTGGGAACCCCGTTCTCGCTGTGCGACTCCGCGATCCGCTCGTAGTGGAGGTACTGGTCGTCGCGGGGTTCCGGCCACGGGGTGGCGGTCGCGGCCTCGGCCGCCAGCCTCAGGACCTCGGCGGCGCTCACGGGAGCGGAGGGGTTGAACGTCTGGACGGCGATCACTCCTGCGGTCATCGCCGCGACCAGGCCGCCTGCCAGCATCAGACGCCGCAGGCCGGCCGCCCGGGGCCGCCGCTTCGTGCGGGCCTCGGCCAGGAGGGCGGTACGGGCGGGGGCGAGGCGGTCCGCCGTGGGGTGCGCCTTGTCGGCGAACAGGTCGCGGAGTTCGGTCAGGTCGGTTAGTTCGTTCATGAGGTCTGCTCCGTCGTGGGGTCGGTGCTGCCGAGGGCGTCGCGGACGATGGCCCGCGCGCGGTTGAGGCGGGAACGGACTGTTCCGATCGGGATGGACAGGGCGTTGGCGACCCCCTCGTAGGTGAGGTCGGCCCAGGCCACGAGCAAGAGGACGTCGCGGTCGCGGGCCTTCAATGAGGCGAGCGCCTGGGCGAGAGGGCGGCGTACGGCATGCGCGCTCGCCCGCTCAAGAGCTTGTTCCGCGGCGTCGTCGGCGTCGGGAAGCACGCCCATTTTCGAGTACGCCTTATAGCGGTGTATCTCGGCGCGCTGATGCCGGCGGATGAAGTTGGTCGCGAAGCCGTACAACCAGGGGAGGGCCTCCGGACGGGCGGTGTCATAGTCGCGGCGCTGCCTGAACGCGGCGAGGAACGTCTCGGAGACGACGTCGTCGGCCGTGTCGTCGCCGAGCCGGCGGGCCACATAACGGTGGATGTGCCCTGCGTGCCTGTCGAACAGCAAGGCGAAATCCTCGGGATCTCGCCACGACCGTTCGATCAGGGCGGCGTCAGACAGGGTCGTACTGAGCGGCATGGGGGTGGGCCTTCTTAAGGAAGTAGTGTCGTCCGTCTTTCACACAAGTCAGGAAACGAGTTCACGGGACGCTGCCGACCGCCCGGCAGGCTCGGGTGAAGGCCAAGAGCGCGCGCCAAGATCCGCCGCCGCGGCCAGGCGCGGGAGAACTTCGTGCTGGAGACCGTCTACTGGGTGCCGACCGTCGCCGGCCGGTGATCGGGAGGAGTGTCGCCGCCGCCGAGACGCCGTTCTGACTGGGTGTGGGGCCTACTGGTGGGGCCCCGGTACCTCAACCGCCGACACCCTGGTCAGGATGGGTGTCGGCGGACTCACCCAATGGTCGCGAACCTCCGGGTAGTTCGGGCAGGGCGAAGGAGTAGCGGCCCAGCATGTTCACGTGGGCGTGGATGAAGGGTGAAAGGCGGGCAACGTCTTCATCGCGCACGGTGAAGCCCTGGACGCGCAGCTTGGTCAGGGCGGCGTCCATGTAGCGGGTGTTGAACAGCACCACGGCGTTGAGGACCAGGCCGAGCGCGCCGAGCTGGTCCTCCATACCTTCTTGGTAGCGCTGGTAAAGGTGGCCGCGTTTGCCGTGGAAGATCCGCCGGGCCAGTGCGTGACGGCCTTCCTGCAGGTTGGACTGGGCCTTGATCTCGTGCCGGTAGGTCGGCTCATCGGCCATCCGCAGGATATGCAGGGTTTTGGGGATGCGCCCGTAGTGGGCGATCGCGTCGCCCAGCGGGGTGGGCCGGCCGTCGCGAGAGAGCATCCGGATGACGTCGTGGGCGCGGACCGCGCCGGTGTGAATGGAGGCGATGATGCGGCAGATGTCGTCCCAATGGCGCTCGACCTTGTCCAGGGCGATGCGTCCGCGCGCGATGTGCTGCAAGGGCCCGTAGTCGGCGCGCGGGTCGATGCGCCACAGTTTCTGGTCGGGCAGGTCCGCCGGCTGCGGGGCGTAGGAAAACCCGGCCAAGGTGAGGAGGCCGTAGACGATGTCGCTGTAGCCGGCGGTGTCGGTGACGATCATCTCGGGGCGTTTGCCTCCGTCGCGGTCATACAGCACGTCCAGCACGTACAACGAGTCACGCGGGGTGCCCGCCACGACCATCCCGCCCAGTCCAGAGGCCTGGTCATTCAGCATATTCAGCCAGGTCGCGCCGCGGCCCCGGCCGAAGTACTTAGAGTGCCCGGCAATAGGGATCACTTCAGTCGCTTGGTCGTCGGGCGGATGTCCCAGCGATAACGCTTGCGGGCGCGTTGGATGAGCTGACGTACGGCGACGAATGCGGCGGCCAGGTACAGGTAGAAGTCCACGATCTGGCCGTCGCGGTCGGTGCAGCGGCGGGCCCTCCCGTACCCGTTCATCCAGGAGTTCGTTCGCTCGACCACCCAGCGCTTACCGACCTGGATCGGCGCGGGCACGCCCTTGCGGGAGATCTCACCGGTAACCCCGGCTCTTCCAGTACGGCACGGCTCGGCGCGTTGTCATAGGCCGTGTCCAGATGCGCGATCACGCCGTCCGGCATGGCTTTGACCTGTGTCAACGCCGCGTCCAGGGTGGGGCCCAGGAGCGGGGGGTCATGCCGGTTGGCCGGGGCGGAGACGATGCCCAGCGGGATGCCGCCGCCCTCGGTGGCGGTGGAGCGCTTCAGCCCGCCACCCCCGCGTGCGCCCATTGTCTGAGACGGCGTCTGATCGTCCGATCCGAGCAGGCTGCCGTCGCGATCCGTTCGTATCCCGATCCATGGACCAGGGCATCGATGACGTGCTCGAACACCACGCGGTCGGGGATCCGGCGTCGATGGCAGCCCAGCGGGTGATCTGGGTGGAATTCGGGGCGGTCCCCGCCGATCACGGCGTGGAATTCGACCCAGACGGGTTCCAGTAGGGATGATGGCACGGCAGGCACGGGCACCTCGGTGATCACTGAGCGTAGAGAACTCCATGATCACCCCGTCCGTGCCTGTTCGCATCTCACCTCGACCCGCAGGCGAACCGCCATCCCTATTGCCGGGCGCTCTTACTGAGGGACATCCCGGTGTTTCCACGGTGCTCGGCCCTGAGGTGGTGGGAGAGGGAGGCTTCAGCGGCGGCGACCGACCCTGAACGGCCACGGCGCGGATCGCTTCAGCGTCAGCGAGCCCGCTGGGCGGCCCGGAAGGGAGCGGCTACGGTCCGCACGCCGTACGGCGGAGCGGTCTGGCGCGGAGGTGGGCAGGTGTTCCGGCCGGCGTATAAAAAACCGCAACCGTCGCGCCCGCCAGGCCGGAGGCCTGAAACACCGGACGGCAACTGCGACGGCCGGCCGGAACACCTGCCCACCGCAGCGCGAACAACGAAAACCCCGAAACACCCACAGCGCGAACCGAGAAACCCGAAACACCCACAGCGCGAACACCGAAACCCCGGAACACCCGCGGCGCGAACAGCCAAGGCAGGAGTCACTCGTTCTGGGCGGGACCCGACGTGGAGGTGCACGTGAGATTGGTCTCGGGCTTGTAGACGGTCTTCTTCGTCTCCCGCTTGACCTCCTTGCCCTCCTGCTTGAAGACCCGGGTCACGTCGATCGTGAACCCCTGCTGGCCGACCATCGGAAGACAGGAGGGACCGGTGCCGGTGGCGTTCCGGAACGGGGTGAAGTCATAGCGCTGGGAGGAGAGCGACTCGATGTCGTAGCGCTTGGTGCTCCAGAAGGCGACCGTGACCGAGGTGGCCGTGGAGGAGGTCTTCACCAGCACGCCGTACTTGGAGTCGTTCTTCCAGCGGAAATCCGGCCCGGGCCAGGAGACCGTGGATTCGCGGCCGGCCGGGTAGCGCGAGATGTAGAACTCGTGCGCCACGTGCTGGACATCCTCAAGGCCGCCGAAGAAGACCGCGTTGTACATGGTGGTGACGAACTGGGAGATGCCGCCGCCCACCGAGTCAACCAACCGCCCGCCTTCGATCATGGGGGCCGGGACGAAGCCACGGGCCGCGTCGCGCTGGCCGATCACGCCGTTGAGGGAGAAGGTCTCGCCGGGCTTGACCAGATATCCGTCGAGGAGTTTGGCGATCGTGCGGATGTTGGTCACCCGGGATACGCAGCATGCGTACGGAGTGGTGAACTCGCTGATCTTCTCCTCGATGCCGAGCTTGCGCGCCTCGGCGTCGGAGACGCGGGGGTTGACGTTCGTGAGAACGACCGGGATCGTCCTGCTGCCGCCCTTGGTGACCATCCGGGTCACGGCGTCGGCGAGCTTTTCGTCGTTGATGCCCTTGCCGCTGCGGCCGGGGACCAGCTCCGGCGTGGTGCCGACGATCCGGAAGGTGGGCTCCTGGGGGGCCTGAGCGGGGTCGACGAGCTTGTTCTCCACGGCTGCGACGGCGTTCTTGGCGTCGAACACCGGGACCATGCTGCCGGCGCTTTCGGCCTTGAAGGACAGGTGGGCGGCCAGGGTATCCACCGGTAGCTGGGCCTGCCTGCCGGAGGAGGTCAGAGTGACCGGACCGGACAGAGCCTTGCCGGCGTCGGCGGCGGCCTTCTCGACCGCCCCCTCCGTCGCCTTGGGCTTGATCACCGAAACCGGCAGCTCGACCTCGCCGCCGGCGCCCAGGAAGGCTTTCCTGATGGCTCCGGCCGCGGCCTCCCGCTCCAGTTCGTGACCGTCGCGAGGGGTCACCACGACCGGCTTGGTGCCCTTGAAGGTGACCTCGCCCTCGCGTACCTTGAGGTCGATCTTCTTCGCGAGGGCCGTGACAGCGCTGTCCATGTGCTCGGGGTCGACGGAGACCTGAGGGGCCAACTCGGTGGTGCCGGTCAGCGCCCGCCAGACGTCCATCGGGCCGGGGAAGCCGCTGGACGCCTGGCCGATGGTGGCGACGATGTCGAACTCCAGCCCGGCGTTCTCGGGGTCGAGGGAGTATTTCCTGCCCGCGGCCAGGAGGGTCATCTCCTCGCCGACCTTGCCCTGCAGCCGGTCCCTGAGCTTGTCCGCCGCCTCGGTCGCGGTCAGCCCGCCGATGTCGACGCCGTGGACCCGGGTGCCGGGCAGCATCTTGCCGGACATGATGATCGCGGGCACGGCATAGGCCAGGCCGGCCAGCAACAGCAGGACGACGACGGCGAGGAGGGATCTGCGTCCCCTGCGACGGGGGGGCTCCGTGAAATGGGGCGACTCGGGCTGCTGGGGGCCGCCGGACGCCGTCTCGTCATGCTGCCGCAAGGAGCGCTCGGGCGGGGCGGCCATCTGCCAGGGCTGGGGTGGGGGGGCCACAGGCGGCAGCCCGGGGGCGCCTTGGAGGGAACCGGCGGGCCGGCCGAATCCGGAGGGCGCCGCGGGCTGGCCGGCCCCGGAGGGACCGAAGATGTCAGGCGAGACACCGGGAGGGAGCCGCGAGCCGCCCTTGGGCTGCTCACCGGGGAGAACGCTGGGATCGCGGGCGCCCGGCCGGACCGGGCGCGAGGGGAGTGGAACCGCCGCGAACGGGTCCGTCGGTGGGTCTATCGACGCTCCGGCGTTCCGCACGGCCTCCGTCTCCTCCTGCTCCGCAGTTTTTTACCTTCGTTAACCCTAGACCACATTCGTCAGTCAAGACCCGAAAAGCAGTAACGAATCAGCCTGTCCACCGGTAACGGTGTTCGGGTCGCCCGGCGGTGCCGTACCTCGGCCGGAGTTCGGCCTGGCCTGTCGCGCACAGGTACTCGAGGTAGCGGCGGGCGCTGACCCGGGAGAGGCCGGTGAGCGCCGCCGCCTCGGCGGCCGACAGGTCGGTGCCGGTCTCCCTGAGCGCGTCCGCGACCAGGCCACAGGTGGTGGACGACAGTCCCTTGGGGAGCGGCGGCGGCCCTCCTTTGGCCGTGCCGAAGAACCGGTCCACCTGGTCCTGGCCGACCGTGGAGCCGATCGCGGCAAGCTGCCTGCGGGTGTCGGCGTACTGTTCCAGGCGTTCGGTCAGCGCTCCGGCGGTGAACGGTTTGATCAGGTAGTTCACCGCGCCGCCGCGCATGGCCGCGCGGACCGTGGCGACGTCCCGAGCGGCGGTGATCACCAGGACGTCCACCGGGTGGGAGACGCCTCTGAGCGTCATGAGCACCTCAAGGCCCGACATGTCCGGCAGGTAGATGTCGAGAAGCACCAGGTCGGGCCGGTGCTCGGCCACCGACGCGACCGCCGCTCTCCCGGTGTGGGCCGCGTTGACCACGGTGAATCCGGGCACCCGCGCCACGTAACCGCTGTGGATCCGGGCCACCATGAAATCGTCGTCCACGACGAGCACGCGGATCACTGCGGCCTCCCCATGGGAGGCGGCTCTTCCGTTCTGCCGCCCGGCCTGACGTCGTCCCGCCGGGGCAGCAGGGCCGTGAAGACGGCGCCGTCCGCGTTGTGCACCCGCACCCAGCCGCCCCGGCGCGAGCACGTCTGGCGGGTCAGGGCCAGACCGAGGCCGCGCGGACCAGCGTGAGCGATCTTGGTGGTGAAACCCTCGCGGAACACCTCCTCGGCCAGACCGGGGGTGATCCCGGGGCCGGAGTCACCGACCCGGACGTGCAGGCCGTCGGTCTCGGTGCGGACCGAGACCTCGACCACTCCCCCGATCCCCTCCAGCGCGTCGAGGGCGTTGGCCACCAGGTTGCCGACCACCAGCACGGCGTCACGGGGGTCGCCGAGCACGCCCTCCTCCACCCGGGCGTCCTCGGCGAGCACCAGGGACGCGCCCCGCTCGGCCGCCTCTGCGGACTTGGCCAGCAGCAGCGCGGCCAGCGTCGGGTCGGCGACCTTCTCCCGGATGCCGGACGCGTGCCTGCCGTAGGCCTCGGAGGTCTGGGTGATGTAGTTGACGGCGGTCTCGTGCTCGCCGAGCTCCAGCAGCCCGACCACGGTGTGCATCCGGTTGGCGAACTCGTGTGCCTGGGCGCGCAGCGCGTCGGTCGTGCTGCTGGCCCGGTCGAGTTCGCGCGCGAGTTCGACCAGCTCGGTGCGGTCGCGCAGGGTGACCACCCAGCCGCTCTGCTGCTCGCGGACCGCCACCGGGGTGCGGTTGAGCACCAGCACGCGGTCGCGGTGGAGAACCACCCGGTCGTCACCCGGGTCGGCACCGTCCAGCACGTCCCGCATCCGTTCCGACAGGGGCATCTCGCGCAGACCCCGGCCGACGTCGTGGACGGACAGTCCGAGCAGGTCGCGGGCCGCGTCGTTGACCAGCGTCACCCTGCCCTGCAGGTCAAGGGCGAGCACCCCCTCCTTCACCCCGCGCAGCACCCCCTCCCGCTGTTCGAGCAGGGCCGCGATCTCCCGGGGCTCCAGTCCGAAGGTCTGGTGGCGGACCCGCCGGGCGATCAGCCCGGTGGCCGCGGATCCGGCGAGCAGTACGGCGAGCACGGTCCACAGCAGCGGTGGCAGTGCCGAGCCGAGCTCGTCGGCGACGGTGTCCTGGAGCACGCCGACCGAGGCCAGGCCGATGACCTGACCGGAGGGGTCGAAGATCGGGGCCTTGCCGCGGACGGAACGGCCGAGGGTGCCGGTCTGGATGCCGGTCCAGGTGTGGCCGCTGGTCAGGATCTCCGAGCCGTCGGTGGACAGCCGCTTGCCGATCAGAGCCGTGTTGGGGTGGGCGTAACGGATCTGTTCCCGGTTGGCGATCACCACGTAGTCGGCACCGGTGGCCGCCTGTACTCCCGCCGCGATCGGCTGCAGGCTCTGCTCGGGATGGACCCGGGCGAAGGCCTCCCTGACCTGGGGCAGCCCGGCGACGGACTCGGCGATCGCCAGCGCGCGCTGCTGGTACTGCCGGTCGAGCTGACTGCGGGTGTGTTCCATCCAGACGCCCGCCGTACCGCCCACCGCGAGAACCACGATCACCGTCTGCAACACGAACAGCTGGGTGCCGAGGGAGGCGTTGAGTATGCGTCGCACGAATGAACTCCCTGCTCAGGGTGCCTATGAAAGCAGCCGGAGGTAACGGCGGGGTCGCGATGGCCGCGACCGACGTGACCAATACGACCGATACGACGGCAACCTCGCAAAGGATCGACACTGTCGCCTGCGGCACCCACCATCCTCACCACGCTTTTCTTTACGTTGTTTGGAGTTGACCATGCGTCTTCGGAGACTCGCCGCCCTGGCGGCCCTGTCCCTCGCCGCCCTCACCGCGTGCGGCTCAGGCTCGGGCTCGGGCTCGGGCGTCGGCACGCTGAAAATCATGGCTCCGGCCTCGCCCGGCGGAGGCTGGGACCAGACCTCCCGTACGGCGGAGCAGGCCTTCAAGTCGGCCGACCCGTCCCGCAAGGTGGAGGTCTACAACGTCCCCGGCGCCGGTGGAACCATCGGCCTGGCCCAGCTCGCCGGGGAGAAGGGCAACGGCAACCTGCTGATGACCATGGGTCTGGTGATGGTCGGCGCGGTGGAGCAGAACAAGTCGAAGGTCACGCTGACCGAGACCACGCCCGTCGCGAAGCTCACCGAGGAGTACGAGATCGCCGTGGTCCCGGCGGCCTCGCCGTACAAGACACTGGCCGATCTGGTGGCGGCGTGGAAGGCCGACCCGGCGAAGATCGCGATCGCGGGCGGGTCGGCCGGAGGCACCGACCACATCGTGGCGGGTCTGATGGCCAAGGCCGCCGGGATCGATCCCAAGCAGGTCAACTACATCGCCCACTCGGGTGGCGGTGAGGCGCTCAACGCGCTGCTGGGCAACAAGGTCGCGCTGGGGATCTCCGGTATCGGCGAGTTCGCCGAGCACGTGAAGTCCGGCAAGCTCCGGGCTCTCGGCGTGAGTTCGCCCGCCCGGGTCGACAGCGTGGACGCGCCCACCCTGAAGGAGGGCGGTCTGGACGTCGAGCTGGCCAACTGGCGCGGGTTCGTGGCCCCGCCCGGGCTGGACGACGCCGCCAAGAAGAACCTGACCGACCTGGTCACCAAGATGCACGACTCGCAGGCGTGGAAGGACGCGGTGGCCAAGAACGGCTGGATCGACTCCTTCCAGACCGGCCAGCAGTTCGCCGACTACCTCGCGGCCGAGCAGGCCAAGGTCAAGACCATCATCGCGGAAATGGGACTCGTCTCCTGATGGACTCCACCGAAGAGCCGACCGGCGCCACCGACGGTGGCGCCGGTCCGGCGTACTCATGGCGGCGGCCGGAGCTCGCCCTGGCGCTGCTCGTCCTCGGACTGGGCGTGTTCGTGATCGTGGGGACCGCCGACGTCCGCGCCGCTGGCTCCGCGCTGGGGCTGGGTCCCCGGTTCTTCCCGGTCATCGTCGGCTCCGCGCTGCTGCTGATCGGGCTGTTCTATGTGATCGACGTGGTCCGGGGCGGCCACGGTGAGCCCGAGGAGAGCGAGGACGTCGACGCCGGCGCACGCGCGGACTGGCGGACGGTCGCGCTGGTCAGCGTGATCTTCCTGGCCTTCGCCGGACTGCTGGACCTGCTCGGCTGGATCATCGCGGGCGCGCTGCTCTTCTTCGGCCTCTCGCTGGTACTCGGGGCCACCCGGCGCCTGCACGCGGGGGTGATCGCGATCGTGCTGTCCACCGTCACCTATCTGGCGTTCGTCAAGGGGCTGGGCGTGACGCTGCCCGCGGGACTGCTGTCGGGGGTGATCTAGATGGAGTCGTTCCAGCTCCTGATGGAGGGGTTCGCGACCGCGCTGACCCCGGTCAACCTGCTCTACGCACTGGTCGGCGTCACCCTCGGCACGCTGGTCGGCGTGCTGCCCGGCATCGGCCCGGCCATGACCGTGGCGCTGCTGCTGCCGATCACCTTCACCGTCCCCCCGGCCAGCGCGTTCATCATGTTCGCCGGGATCTACTACGGCGGCATGTACGGCGGGTCGACCACCTCGATCCTGCTCAACACGCCCGGTGAGAGCTCCTCGATGATCACCGCGCTGGAGGGCAACCAGATGGCCAAGCGGGGGCGTGCCGCCCAGGCACTGGCCACCGCCGCGATCGGTTCCTTCATTGCGGGCACGATCGCCACCGGGCTGCTCGTCGTCGCGGCCCCCCTGGTGGTGAACTTCGCGATCTCGTTCGGCCCCGAGGACTACTTCGCGCTGGCCATCCTGGCCTTCACCGCGGTGTCGTCGGTGCTGTCGCGCTCGGTCGTGCGCGGGCTGGCCTCACTGGGACTCGGCCTGGTCATCGGGTTGATCGGCATCGACCAGCAGACGGGACAGGCTCGGCTGACCCTGGGCATTCCGCAGCTGCTCGACGGCATCGACATCGTGATCGTCGCGGTCGGCCTGTTCGCGCTGGGCGAGGTGCTCTACGTGGCCTCCCGGCTGCGGCACGGCACGCCGGAGGTCATCCCCGTCGGCCGGGCCTTCCTCGGCCGCTCCGACTGGTCGCGGTCCTGGCGGCCCTGGCTGCGCGGCACCGCGCTCGGCTTCCCGTTCGGGGCGCTGCCGGGCGGCGGCGCGGAGATCCCCACCTTCCTGTCGTACTCGATCGAGAAGCGCCTGGCCCGGGGAGTGGCCCGCGAGGAGTACGGCAAGGGCGCCATCGAGGGCGTCGCCGGTCCCGAGGCCGCCAACAACGCCTCGGCCGCGGGCACCCTCGTCCCGCTGCTCACTCTGGGCCTGCCCACGTCGGCGACCGCCGCGATCCTGCTGGCGGCCTTCCAGCAGTACGGCCTGCAGCCCGGCCCGCAGCTGTTCGACCACAACCCGGCGCTGGTCTGGGGCATGGTCGCCTCGCTGTTCGTCGGCAACACCATGCTGCTGGTGCTCAACCTGCCGCTGGCCCCGCTCTGGGCGCGGGTGCTGAACATCCCCCGCCCCTACCTCTACGCGGGCATCGTGCTGTTCGCCGCCCTGGGCGTCTATGCGCTCAACTCCTCCTGGGTGGAGCTGGTCATCCTCTACATCCTGGGCATGCTGGGCTTCGCGATGCGCCGCTTCGGACTTCCGGTGGCGCCGGCCGTGATCGGCATGATCCTGGGCCCGATGGCCGAGATCCAGCTCCGCCGGGCCCTGGCGATCGGCGCGGGCGACGTGACCGTGCTGGTGCGGAGCCCGATCGCGGCGGCGCTGCTGGCGGTCGCCCTCCTGGTGCTGCTGGCCCCGGCGGTCGGGAAGCTGCTCACGCGTCGGTCGCGTGCCACCACGTCAGGACGGGAGTCCGGGGAATAGCCGTGTTCTCCGATTATGTACGAGCCGCCGGGGCTCGACGATCTCGTGGGAGCCGTCTGACGGAGGACGCCGGGCGGAGGATCTCGGGTCTGCCCACGGGTGGCCGCCGGCGGATCGCGCAGGCGCCCGGCTGGGATATCCCAGCCGGGCGTCCGGCCAAGCTCCTGGCCGTCGTCGGCCTCCGCGACCTATTCGGAGACGCCGAGCTTCTCCAGCAGCAGCTCACGCGCCCGGCCGGCGTCGGCCTTGCCGCGGCTGGCCTTCATGACACCGCCGACGAGAGCGCCGACTGCGGCGATCTTGCCGCTGCGGACCTTGTCGGCCGCCGCGGCGTTCTCGGCCAGAACCTGGTCGATGATCGCCGTCAGCTCACCCTCGTCGTTGACGATCTGCAGGCCGCGTGCGGCCACCACCTCGTCCGGGGAGCCCTCGCCGTTCAGCACGCCCTCCAGCACCTGGCGGGCCAGCTTGTCGTTCAGCGCTCCCCCGGCGACCATCGCGCACACCCGGGCGATCTGGTCCGGGGTGATCCGCAGTTCGCTGAGCGGGACCGCGGCCTCGTTGGCCCGGCGGGCCAGCTCGCCCATCCACCACTTGCGGGCGTCCGCGGGCGGGGCCCCGGCGGCGACGGTCGCCTCGACCAGGCCGATGGCGTCGGCGTTGTGCATGGCCTCCATGTCGAGGCCGGAGACGCCCCACTCCTGCTGGAGCCGCTTGCGCCGTACGCTCGGCAGCTCCGGCAGGGTCTCCTTGAGAGAGGCCACCCACGCGGTGTCGGGGGCGATCGGCACCAGGTCGGGCTCGGGGAAGTAGCGGTAGTCCTGCGCCTCCTCCTTGGACCGGCCCGACGTGGTGGTGCCGGTGTTCTCGTGGAAGTGGCGGGTCTCCTGGAGGATCCGGCCGCCACCCGCGAGGATCGCGGCCTGGCGCTCGATCTCGCCGCGGACCGAGCGCTCGACACTGCGCAGCGAGTTGACGTTCTTGGTCTCGGTACGGGTGCCCCACTCGGAGGAACCACGCGGCATGAGGGAGACGTTCACGTCGAAACGCATGGACCCCTCCTCCATGCGCACATCCGAGACGCCGAGGCCGCGCATGACCTCGCGCAGCTCGGTGCCGTAGGCACGGGCGATCTCGGGAGCGAGCCGGTCGGTGCCGGGGATCGGCTTGGTGACGATCTCCACCAGCGGGATGCCCGCGCGGTTGTAGTCGACGATCGAGTAGTCGGCGCCGTGGATCCGGCCGGTCGCCCCGCCCACGTGGGTGGACTTACCGGTGTCCTCCTCCAGGTGGACCCGCTCGATCTCGATCCGCACCGTCCTGCCCTCCACCTCGACGTCGAGGTAGCCGTCGGAGCAGAGCGGCTCGTCGTACTGGCTGATCTGGTAGTTCTTCGGCATGTCCGGATAGAAGTAGTTCTTCCGGGCGAAGCGGCACCACTCGGCGATCGAGCAGTTGAGCGCCAGGCCGATGCGGATCGTCGACTCGATCGCCGCGGCGTTGGCCGTCGGCAGCGCGCCGGGCAGGGCCAGGCAGACCGGGCAGACGTGGGTGTTCGGCGGAGCGCCGAACGTCGTCGGGCAGCCGCAGAACATCTTCGACGCCGTGCCCAGCTCGACATGCGTCTCCAGGCCAAGCACCGGCTCGAAGCGCTCCAGCGCCTCGTCGTACGGCATGAGCGTATGGGTGGTGCTCACAGGTAACCAAGTCCCTTCAATGCGTTCCTCGTCTCGGCGACCCAGTCGGCGTACGCGGGCACCTGGGCCAAGATCGCGAGATCGATGTTCCGTCCTATGTATTCGAAGTAGTCGCGGATCGGTTTCCCCCGCCGCGGAACGGTGGCGGCCAGGATCCCGGCCGGGTCGGTGATCCTCTCGACGTCGCGTGGACGGGCGGGCAGCAGGCCGAGCTCGCTCCCCTCCAGACCGGCCCACACACCGCGGTCGGCGAGCAGCCAGGCCTCGGTGTCTCCCAGCCCGATGACCGGGACCAGGTAGTGCGAGTGGTAGCGGACACCGTCCGCCTTTCCGCCTACCTTGCCGCGCTCCCGCAGGTCGTCGTGGGTGAAGAGTAGATGGCAGTCCGCCGCGAGCTCCTCCAGCGCCGTGACCATGTGCTCCCGGTCGCACGAGACGACCTCCGTCGCCTCGACGTCGACCGCGTAGGGCGACATCCAGGTGAGCTCGCGGAGCTGCCGGGAGATGACGACGCCGAGGAAACCCTCGTCGGCCTCCCCCTCCGCGACCAGACCCGGGACAAGCGGACGGCTCATGCCGCGGCGCCCAGATATTTGCGGACCTGCCGGGGCGAGACGAACGTGCCCGGCTCACCGTCCGGCATGACGGGCTTGGCGACGGTCACCCGTGAGACCCGGTCGTTGTCGGGGTCGACCCGGACCGCGGTGTCCAGGAAGGTCAGCGCGTCGGGATCGGTCTGGTAGATCTCGGCGACCACCACCGGGGAGTGGCTGGTGAGGATCACCTGCCGGAACGGCCTCGCGCCGCCCGGCTCGACGACGCGCTGCCGGATCCGGCGGAGCAGCTCGCCGAGGCTGGCCGGGTGCACGCTGTTCTCGATCTCCTCCACCAGGAGGGTGCCGGGATGGTCCGGATCGTGCAGGGCGGCGAGCAGCCCGAGGGTCCGCAGGGTCCCGTCCGACAGCAGCGCGGCCGGCACCTTCCCCTGACCGTCGACGACCAGCTCGAAGGAGCATTCCTCACGGTCGACGCGGGGCAGCAGCGCGACCACGTCGGGAAGCACGCCGGCGAGGTCGACCATGAGGTCGGCCAGCGCGGCCGATCCCGCCATCCGCCCGAGCACCGCGGCGAGGTTGGCACCGTCCGCCGCGAGCGGGCCGCGGTCGGCCGGGGAGCACCGGCGGCGCATGGCCACCGGCGACGGGACGTGGCGGCGCCACGACTGGACCGTACGGCGAGGCGTGATCTCCGGCTCCGGATCCTCGACGATGAGCTCCAGCAGCTCCTCCGGGAGTCGGTGGGCCATATGGCTGATGACGGACCCGCTGGACCTGGGGATCCTGAGCACCATCTCCGCGCCCACGTCGAACCGGATCGGCAGCAGCGCGCCGGGCTCCGGCGAGATCAGGGCCTCCACCGAGACGACGAACCCGGGAATGGGCGCCCCTCGCGCCACCCGGTGGAACTGCTCCCCCGGCAGGCCCCTGCGCGCGTCGAGCAGGCCGCCGGAACCGGCGATCTCGTCGGCGACGAACGTGAGGGCGTCGAACAGGTTCGACTTGCCGCTCGCGTTGGGACCGACCAGCACGAGGAAGGGCGGCACGTCGAGGTCGAAGTTCAAGAAGGACTTGAACCCGTCGATCTCGATCCGAGTGATCATGCCGCCTTTCCCCCCTGTCGCCCTGTCGCCTCGAAGCCCTTAAAGCGCCGGGGCCTTGGACAGCAGGCTGCCGCCCCAGCGCCCTTCGAGGGCCTTCTCCACCGCGGCGCCGACCCGGTAGCAGCGGTCGTCGCCGAGCACCGGGGCCATGACCTGCAGGCCGACCGGCAGGCCGTCCTCGTCGGCCAGGCCGATCGGCACCGAGATGGCCGCGTTGCCCGCCAGGTTGGTCGGGATGGTGCACAGGTCGGCGAGATACATCGCCATCGGGTCGTCGGCGCGCTCGCCGATCGGGAACGCCGTGGTCGGCGTGGTCGGCGAGATGAGCACGTCCACCTGGTGGAAGGCCGCCTCGAAGTCACGCGCGATCAGTGTGCGGACCTTCTGCGCCTGGCCGTAGTAGGCGTCGTAGTAGCCGCTGGACAGCGCGTAGGTGCCGAGGATGATGCGCCGCTTGACCTCGGGGCCGAAACCGGCCGCCCGGGTCAGCGCCATGACCTCCTCGGCGCTCCGCGTGCCGTCGTCGCCGACGCGCAGGCCGTACCGCATGGCGTCGAAGCGGGCCAGGTTGGACGAGGCCTCCGACGGGGCGATCAGGTAGTAGGCCGGGAGGGCCGTGGTGAACGACGGGCAGGAGACCTCGACGACCTTCGCGCCCAGCGACTCCAGCAGCTCGACGGTCTCGTGGAAGCGGGCGAGCACGCCGGCCTGGTATCCCTCGCCGCCGAACTCCTTGACCACGCCGATGCGCAGCCCGGCCACGTCACCGTTGCGCGCCGCCTCGACGACCGAGGGCACCGGGGCGTCGATGGAGGTCGAGTCCATGGCGTCGTGGCCGGAGAACGCCTCGTGCAGGAGCGCCGCGTCCATGACGTTGCGGGCGAAGGGCCCGGGCGTGTCGAGGGAGCTCGCGAAGGCGATCACGCCGTAGCGGGACGAGCCGCCGTAGGTCGGCTTCATGCCGACGATGCCGGTGACGGCCGCGGGCTGGCGGATGGAGCCACCGGTGTCGGTGCCGGTGGACAGCGGGGCCTCGTAGGCCGCGACCGCGGCGGACGAGCCGCCGGAGGATCCGCCCGGGATCTTGCTCAGGTCCCACGGGTTGCGGGTGGGGCCGTAGGCCGAGTTCTCCGTGGAGGAGCCCATCGCGAACTCGTCGAGGTTGGTCTTGCCGAGGATCACCAGCCCGGCCTCGCGCAGGCGGCGGGTCACGGTGGCGTCGTACGGCGGGCGATAACCCTCAAGGATCTTGGATCCGGCCGTGGTCGGCATGTCGACGGTGGTGAAGACGTCCTTGTGCGCGATCGGCACGCCGGCCAGCGGGCCGAGGTCCTCTCCCGCGGCCCTGCGGGCGTCGACGGCCCGGGCCTGCTCGAGGGTCGTCTCCGCGTCGACGTGCAGGAAGGCGTTGACCTGCGGTTCGACGGCGGCGATCCGGGCGAGGTGGGCCTGGGCGACCTCCACGGCCGAGACCTCACCGCTCGCGATCAGCGCGCCCAGCTCGGCGGCGGACGTGTGGATGAGGCTCATGCTTCCTCCCCGAGGATGCGCGGAACACGGAAGCGGCCGTCCTCGACCGCCGGGGCGCCCGACAGCGCCGCCTCGGGCGACAGGCCGGGGCGTACCTCGTCGGGACGGTAGACGTTGGTGAGCGGGAGCGCGTGCGAGGACGGCGGGATGTCGTCGGCCGCCACCTCGGCGACGCGGGCGACCGCACCGATGATCACATCGAGCTGGGCGGCGAAGTGGTCGAGCTCCTCGTCGGCCAGCGCCAGCCGGGACAGCCGGGCGAGGTGAGCGACCTCGTCGCGGGTTATGGCGGACATGAGTCGTTGAACCCGTTTCGTGGAATGGCAATTGGACACTGTCATCTTAGGGCTCGTGACCTAACGTGCCTGACTCATTAACCGCCCGGTAACCACCCGAGGACCCACGGCGAAGAGCGAGCCGCCCGCGCCTCCGGGACATCAGGGGCGGGCGACGGGTTTCCGGGGCCGTCCGTGGGGTGGGAAAGAGCGCGGGGGCGTGTGCTCCCCACGCTCTTCAGGCTCTCTGGGAGTCGAGCACCTCGGCGGAGCTCGGGAGATGGAAGCCGGGCGTGGCCGGGGCGCGGTGTTTGCGGAGCCAGACGGTGGCGTCCGCGGCGGACATGGGCTCGGCGAACAGCCAGCCTTGGGCGAGGTCGCATCCCATGCGGGTCAGGCGGGTGGCCACCTCGGCCGACTCGACGCCTTCGGCGACCGAGCGCAGCCCCAGGGAACGGACCAGGTCCACGATGGAGCGGACGATCCGCTCGTCGTCCTTGGACTCCCCGATCCTGCGGACGAACGACGCGTCGATCTTGACCTCGGAGACCGGCAGGCGCTGCAGGCGGACCAGCGAGGAGTAGCCGGTGCCGAAGTCGTCCAGGGCGAGCGGCACACCGAGCGAGGCCAGGGCGCGGACCGCGTCCGCGGTGTAGGCCTGGTCGGTCATCAGGATGCGCTCGGTGACCTCGAGCTGGATGGCCTTGGGCGGCAGCCGGTACTGCGCGAGGCCGGCCTCCAGCCGGTCGGGAAGGGCGGAGTCGAGCAGGTCCCGGGCGGAAACGTTTACCGACACCTGCTCGTGCAGACCGGTGTGCCACCAGTGGGCCGTCTGCTCCAGGGCCGCGTCGATGACGTACTGGGTGAGATGCCGCATGAGGTACGACTGCTCGGCCATCGGCACGAACTCTCCCGGGGAGATCATCCCCCGCTCGGGGTGACGCCACCGCAGCAGCGCCTCGACCCCGCGCACCTGCCCACTGGCCAGGTCGAGCTTGGGCTGATAGTGGAGCCGGAGCTCGGAACGGTCGATGGCCCTGCGCAGGTCGCCGATGAGATTGAGCCGTTCGGGACTGTTCCGGTCCTTGTCGGCGACGTAGATCTCGACACCGGTCCGTCCCTCCTTGGCCAGGTACATCGCCACGTCGGCCCGTTGCAGCAACAGCTCGAAGTCCGGCGCGTGGTCGGGGTGGAGCGCGATGCCGATCGAGGCGTCCAGGTCGAAGGTCATCCCCTCCAGGCGGACCGGCTCGGTGAGGGCCACCCGCAGCCGCGCGGCCACCTCCCGTGCCGCGGCGGCGTCCCTGACCGAGGGCAGCAGCACCGCGAACTCGTCGCCGCCGAGCCGGGCCACCACGTCGCCCGGCCGTACGCTGTGGGTGAGCCGGTGCGCCACGATCTGCAGCAGCCGGTCACCCACCGGGTGCCCCAGCGTGTCGTTGACCTCCTTGAACCTGTCGAGATCGAGCAGCAACAGGCCGACCTGCTCGCCCATCCGCGTCTCGGCGAGCGCCTCTTCGGCGCTGAACACCAGCATCTTGCGGTTGGGCAGGCCGGTGAGGACGTCGTGCATCGCCTGATGGTCCCGGCGGAGCGACATGGTGGCGGTGAAGTAGACCGCGGCCAGCGGCGCGACGAACAGCGGAACCAGCGCCGGGGAGTGGTTCATCACCACCACGACCAGCGGGGCCATTCCGAGCAGCCCGGCGTAGACCAGGCTCTGGTGACCGATGGTGGTCCTGATCACCCGGCTGATCGACCGGCGTTCGTGCAACGCCACGGCGCCGGACACCAGCAGCCCCCGGACCACGAAGTAGGCGAGCCCGGCCAGCCCGATGGCGAGCAGGTCGGGCCCTCTGGGCACCCAGGACGCCTCCGGCGCCGGACCGCCCCCGAGCAGCACGAGCACCCCGCCGGCCGCGGTGCAGGCCAGCGTCGCCTGCGCGATGTTGAACATGACGCGGTGCCACGCCTTGCGGGTGACGACGCTGTTGACGACCATGCCGACCGCCTGCATCAACACGGCGATCGGCAGCCCGTAGTGGAGCAGCGCGGCGAAGGTGAACATCGTCGACGGGTAGGTGCCGCCCACCGTCGCCGACGACGACAGCAGCACCGGCCGCAGCTCGCCCAGCACGACGAGGATCGTCAGCATCCAGAACAGCGGGCTGTGGGCGAGGGCCACCGTCTCCGGTGGGCTGATCCGCCACTGGGCCAGGACGAGGGTGGTGAACCCGATCGTGATGACGGTGGCGAGATAGGCCCACAGGGGTGACCCGGCACGGGGCCCGGTGTCGCGTGTGTCATTTGGGTCGGCCATGAGTTACAAAACCCCCATTAGTTCACTATGGGAGAGTACGGCCTCTGGGCCACTTCGCGAAACCGGTTGCGTACGTTCCGTTACCGGTCATTTGAAACATACGCGACATCCACCCCCTTACCACCCGATTACTCTCCCTGCTTGACCACCACGTCGGCCGCCGCCTCCGGCCCCCGGGTCAGGAGCATCTGCAGGCCGCTCTCGTCGAGGACCGGCACGCCGAGCTTGGCCGCCTTGTCGAGCTTGGACCCGGCGTTCTCCCCCGCCACCACGAAGGAGGTCTTCTTCGACACCGAGCTCGCCACCTTGCCGCCCCGGCTCGTGAGGACCGCACCGGCCTCGTCACGGGTGAAGGCGGCCAGGGTGCCGGTCACCACGAAGGTGAGCCCGGCCAGGGTCTGCGGGAGCTGATCGGAGGGCGGCTCGTCCTCCATCCGGACCCCCGCGGCCTTCCACCGGTCGACGATCTCCCGGTGCCAGTCGACCTCGAACCAGTCGTGGATCGCGGCGGCCACCCGTGGACCGACCCCCTCGACGGCGGCGAGCTCCTCCTCCGAGGCGGAGGCGATCGCGTCGATCGAGCGGAACTCGGCGGCGAGGGCCCGTGCGGTGGGCGGCCCGACATGCCGGATGGAGAGCGCGACCAGGACCCGCGCGACCGGCCTGTCGTCCTTGACCTTCGCCTTCTCCAGCTCGTGGAGCATCTTCTCGGCGTTCTTGCTCAACTCGCCGCTCTGGTTGGCGAAGAAGGAGACGACCTTGGGGTCACCCGTCTCCGGGTCGATCTTGGGCAGCCCGGTGTCGGGGTCGCGGACCACCGAGCGGATCGGCAGCAGCTGCTCGGCGGTCAGGTCGAACAGATCGGCCTCGGTGCGGATGAGTGGTTCCTGCGGAGGCAGCGGCTGGGTCAGCGCGGTGGCCGCCACGTAGCCCAGTCCCTCGACGTCGAAGGCCTTGCGCCCGGCGGCGAAGAAGATCCGCTCGCGGAGCTGGGCCGGGCACGCCCTGGCGTTGGGGCAGCGCAGGTCGGCGTCGCCCTCTTTCTCGTAGGCCAGCTCGGTGCCGCACTCCGGGCAGTGCGTCGGCATCGTGAACTCCCGCTCGGTGCCGTCGCGCAGCTCCTCGACCGGCTTGAGGATCTCCGGGATCACGTCACCCGCCTTGCGCAGCACCACCATGTCACCGATCCGCACACCCTTGCGCACGACCTCCGAGGCGTTGTGCAGCGTGGCGCGCTCGACCGTGGAACCGGCCACGACGATCGGCTCCATGACGCCGTACGGCGTGACCCGGCCGGTGCGGCCGACGCCCACCTGGATGTCCAGGAGCCTGGTGTTGACCTCCTCGGGCGGGTATTTGTAGGCGATCGCCCAGCGGGGCGCCCGGCTGGTGGAGCCCAGGTTGCGCTGGAGCTCGACGCGGTCGACCTTCACCACGACACCGTCGATCTCGTAGGCCGGGTCGTGGCGGTGCTCGCGGTAGAACTCGATGAATCCGTTGATGCCCTCAAGGTCGTCGACGACCTTGTAGAGGTCACTCACCGGCAGGCCGAACTCCCGGAGCCGCTCGTAGATCTGCGACTGGGAGGGCGGCATGAGGGTGCCCTCCCATTTGCCGACTCCGTGGACGATCATCCGTAGCGGGCGCTGCGCGGTGTCCCGTGGGTCCTTCATCCGCAGCGAGCCCGCGGCCGCGTTGCGCGGGTTGGCGACCTGCTGCCTGCCGGCCTCGACCAACTGCTCGTTGAACCTCTCGAACCCCTCGACGGGCATGTAGACCTCGCCCCGGACCTCGACCAGGTCGGGCACGCCGTCACCGGTCAGGCGCTGCGGCACGTCGGCGATGGTGCGCACGTTGGCCGTCACGTCGTCGCCAACGCGACCGTCACCGCGGGTCACCCCCCGTACCAGGTGCCCCTTCTCGTAGACCAGCGCGATCGCCAGGCCGTCGATCTTCAGCTCGCACAGGTAGGGGGCCGGGTCGCGCTCGGCCAGCCGCTCGGCCCGCGCCTGCCAGGAGACGACCTCGTCGGCGTTGAACGCGTTGTCCAGGCTCTCCATCCGCTGCAGGTGCGCCACCGACGTGAAGCCGCTGGAGAGGGGCGCGCCCACCTTCTGTGTAGGCGAGTCGGGCGTGCGCAGGCTCGGGTGCTCGTCCTCCAGCCGCTGCAGCTCGCGCATCCACGCGTCGTACTGGGCGTCGCTCGCGGTGGGCGAGTCGAGCACGTAGTAACGCCAGTTGGCCTCCTCGACCCGCTCGGCCACCTCCGCGTGCCGTTCCAGCGCCGCAACCGGAACACCCTCGACCTCAGCAGCCATCGCCCAGCTCTCCCCTCGTCAATCCGACCAAGGGAAACGCTATCGCCGGGCACCGACATCCCGAGAAGTCCTTACCCGGAGGTGGGAAAGCGTCTCCCCGGGCATCGGGGTCTCCGGGGCCCGGGGAGGGCGGTCACCGGTCGGGGTCGTCTCTCAGCACGCGCGCCGCCTCCCGGGAGGCGGCCAGAGCCGCCCTGGCGTAGGCGGGCGAGGCTCCGGCCAGCCCGCAGGTGGGAGTGAGCACGACCTGCGAGGCCAGGCCGGCGGCGGGGAAGCCGAGGCGGCGCCAGAGTTCGATGGCCGGCTTGGCGGCCACGCCGGCATCGGGCAGCCGCGAGTCCACGCCGGGCACGACGCCGAGGAAGAAGGCCATCCCGGCTTCGACCGACTCGCCGATCGCGTCCTCGTCCCGGCGCCTGAGCAGGGAGGCGTCCAGCGAGACGCCTCCCGCGCCCGCGGCGCGCAGGACGCCGAAGGGCACGTCCGGAGCACAGCAGTGGACGATCGTGAACGCGCCGGCGGGCAGCACCGACCTGAGGCGCTCCGCGGCGGTCGAGGCCTCGACGGCGGCCAGCCGCCCGAAACCCGACGCGGTCGGCACCGTACCGGTGAGGACGCCCGGCAGGCCGGGCTCGTCGAGCTGCACCACGATCTCCGTGGCTCCGGGCACCCTCCGGCGCACGTCGGCGACGTGCGCGGCGAGCCCCTCGGCGAAGGAGTCCATGAGGTCGCGCACGGCTCCGGGGTCGGCGAGCGTCTTGTCGCCGTAGTGCAGCTCGACCGCCCCGGCCAGCGTCCACGGCCCGCACACCTGGATCTTGAAGGGCCCCTCGTATCCCTGGACCGCCTCCTCCAGCGCGTCGAGGTCGCGCACGAGGTGGTCGCGGGCCCGCTTCGCGTCGCGTCCCGGCCGGTCGGCGAAACGCCAGCCGGACGGCTGCACCTCCACCGGGAGCTCCACCAGCAGCGACGCGGTGCGCCCGACCATGTCGGCGCCCACTCCCCGCGCGGGCAGCTCCGGCAGGTACGGCAGCGCGGGCAGCTCGCCGAAGACGACCCTGATCGCCTCCGCGTGGTCTGTTCCCGGATGCGACCCGACACCGGTCGCCGCCGCCTCACCCCACGGATATCCACTCATGCCCGCTGCTCCCCGCCACGCTCGTCGAGACATGGGCGAGCGCCGCCGGGCCCGCTGGCCCGCCCGCCTCGCTCGTCCACGACAGCCAGCTTAGGACCGCGGACGCCGCGTCCGGCTGGACGACCTCTCCATCCCGACACAAGGGTTGATCGAGTTGAGTATGGTTTTGACCGATATTCATCCGCCTTGGGGGACGCATGATGATCGGTCGAGCGCTCGTCGCGGTGTCGATGTTGCTGGCGGTCACGGCTCCGGCGGCCCCGGCCGAGGCGGCGGAGCCCGCCAAGTGCCTACCCGAACGCGGCACCCTGACCATCGGGGAGTCGTGGGCCCAGCGGCGATTCAACCTGCCCGACGTGTGGCAGCTGACCAGGGGCGCCGGGGTGACCGTCGCCGTCATCGACAGCGGCCTGAACACCGGCCATCCCCAGCTGACGCGGGCCGGCGCGTACGAGGTCACCGGCACCGGCACCCGCGACTGCTTCGGGCACGGCACGGCGGTGGCGGGCATCATCGGCGCCGCCCCGACGAAAGGGAGCCCTTTCGTCGGGGTCGCGCCGGCGGCGAAACTGATCTCCATCAAACACACCGACGACCGCCAGGGCGATGTCGGCAGGCTGGCCCAGGCGATCGTGAAGGCCGTCGAACTCGGCGCCGACGTGATCAACGTGTCGGTCGAGGCGAGCAACGTGCCCGACCTGAACAACGCGGTCGCCTACGCGCTGTCCAAGGACGTGGTGGTGGTCGCGGCGGCGGGCAACACCACGAAGGAGGACGGCACCCCCGTCCCCTCCTATCCGGCCGCCTACCCCGGAGTCCTGTCCGTCGGCGGCGCCGGTCCCGACGGGGCCAGGGTCGACTCCTCGAACGCCACCACGCCGGTCACCGTGGTGGGCCCCGGCAAGGAGATCACCAGCACCTGGCCCTTCCGGGCCTACAAAGAGGGACTGGTGGGCACCAGTTTCGCCGCACCGTACGTGGCCGGGACCGTCGCGCTGGTCCGCTCCCGCTATCCGGAGCTGACCAACGCGGAGGTGGTGCGGCGCATCGCGCTCACCGCCGACGGCGGGTCCGGGACCGGGACCGGTGCGGGCATGGTCAACCCGCTGCTGGCGGTCTCGGCGATCCTGCCCTCGGAGACGGTCGCGCTCGCACCGCAGGAGCCCGCGCCGCTGGCGGCCGACGCGATACGGCCCGCGCCGCCGGTTGACTCCCAGAGCATCTCGATCGCCGTCTGGGTCGCGCTGCTCTCGCTGATGACGGCCGTCGTGGTCACGTTGGGTAGCGTCGCGATCCCCCTGGGACGCCGCCGCAGGTGGCGGCCGGGAACTCTGGAGAACGGGACGTGAAAGAGATGGGAAATCAGTGAACGTAGGGGCTCGTATTTGCTTTGATAGACGCAGATAAACCTATTAGTAGCTTTACCGGTAGTTGAGGTGGAAGGAATGCAATGGGGGATTTGAACCCATTACTGCCCGAAGATCCGGAACGCGTAGGCGTCCACATCCTCGTCGGGCGACTCAGCCAGGACCCTCAGCAGGCCGTGTACCTAGGTCACCTGCCCGACGAGGACACCCTCCGCGTCATCCGCGTACTCGCCCCCCGCCCTGAGGCCACCCCCCAGGCCCGCGAGCAGATCACCAACGGTCTACACGCCGCCAAACGCGTCTCCGGCGCCCACACCGCCAAACTCATCGACGTCGGCTGGTTCGACGACTCCCCCTACATCGTCCGCGAACACGTCGAAGGCCGCTCCCTGCGCGAGACGGTCACCACCGACGGCCCCCTGGACGGCGACGCCCTCGAACGCCTGGCCATCGCCACCCTCACCGCACTCACCGCCATCCACCTGGCCGGCCTCACCCACGGCGCCCTCAACCCCGACACCGTGATCCTCGGCCCCGACGGACCCCGCGTCTGCGACATCGGCCTGGGCATCACCGGCCCCGAACCCGACTACCGCGCCCCCGAATACCTGCACACCGAACTCAACCCCGGCAGCCCCCCCATCCCCGGCACCGGCACCGGCAGACCCGCCGACCTCTTCTCCTGGGCCGCCACCCTCGCCTACGCCACCACCGGACAACCCCCCTTCGACGGCCAACCCGCCCACGTCATCGAAGGCCCCGCCAACCTCACCGGAATCCCGGCAGAACTGGCCCCCCTCCTCATCGCCTGCCTCGACAAATGGCCGGCCCAACGCCCCGACGCCAAAACCGCCATGCTCCGCCTCCTCGGCGAAGAATCAGCAATCCAGATCACCGGGGACGACACGTGGCAGGGCGAGGCGCTGCCGGCCGTACCGCAGCAGCCCGTCTCCGGCCCTTCCCAGCCGTCCGCGGCATCCGGCTGGGGCGCGCCGCCGCTTCCACAGGACGCGACTCCTCCGGCACAGGCGACGTTCGTGCTGCAAGGGGCGGCCCAGTCCGCCGATCGGCCGAAGAAGAAGGGCGGCCTCTCCCTCGCACTGGCCGCCTGCGTCGGCGTGGTCGCCCTGCTGTCCGGACTCGGGCTGTGGGCCGCCGGAAGCTACTCCTCCCTCGGCGACACGCAGCGGGCGGCGGCCGGCGAGGCGGCCCCCCACGCGTCGCTGGGACTGGTCGACCAGTCCCGGCAGAACCCTGCGCGAGGGGAAGGCGACGGACAGGGCATCGGGAACGAACCGGTCGACAGGGTGACCGTGCCCTGGGGCGCCACGACCGATCCGCAGGTCCCGGATGTCGGGCCGATGCAGCTTGTCACGGAGACCCCGGAGGTCCCCGTCCCGTCGCTGACCTCGTTCGTCACGCCACCGGCGATCCCGAGCACCGTGCCCACCGTGCCGGACACCACGTCGGCGCCCACCGTGGCGCCCACCACCCAGGCGCCGGCCACCCCGGCACCGACGGCGACGGTCACCGCGACGGCGACGGCGACGATGACCGTCGAGCCGACCCCGGCGCCGACGGCCACCTCGAGCGAGTCGCCGACCCCGGACCCGGACGTGACCCCGACTCCGACGCCGACCGCGTCGGAGCCCGTCCCGTCTCCGACGCCCACGGCGGCACCGACGGTCACCGTCAAGCCGACGCCCCAGCCGTCCCACCCGACCGCCACGACCACCGCCAAGCCGACGCCGAGGCCCTCCTGGACGGCTCCCACGGCCACCGCCAAGCCGACGTCGAAGCCCTCCTCGTCGACTCCGGCGACCATCGAGCCGAGCTGGACCGCCAAACCGACGCCGGAGCCCTCCTCGTCGGCCCCGGCGACCATCGAGCCGAGCTGGACCGCCAAACCGACGCCGAAGCCCTCCTCGTCGACTCCTCCGGCCTCGCGTCCCAACCCCCACACCCCGCAGCAGGTCTGTGGCTCGGGCTACTACGTGCAGCGGTCCGCCTCCTTCAGCGGCGGAACCGTCTACCAGCTCTACAACACCTCCACCGGCTCCAACTGCGTGGTCACCATGAAGAGCACCAACGTGGGCACCGCCACCTCGGTCTTCGCCACCCTCGAAGTCCAGGGCGGCGGCAGCAAGACCGACCGCGGCAACTACGAGTACTACGCCGGACCGGTCTACCTCTCCGCCAGGGGCAAATGCGTCCGCTTCACCGGCGGCGGCTCCACCGGCAGCACCGGCGCCGACTGGGCCAACTGCGGATGACCCATCGGCCACCGGCTGAACGGAACCGGAGAGCGCCGTCGGACTGACGGCATATCCCAACGGAGGCCCCCTTCCCGTCCAGGGAGGGGGCCTCCGCCATGGTCCGGGCAGCTTGCCGGGGATGGGGCCGGGCGAGATGGAGCGGAACAGACATCCGAAACCGGCGATACGGCTGTGACATGTTTGGTTAGATAGTGCTAGATAGGCCGATGGTGATACTTGTCGGTAGTTGAGGTGGAAGGAATGCAATGGGGGATTTGAACCCATTACTGCCCGAAGATCCGGAACGCGTAGGCGTCCACATCCTCGTCGGGCGACTCAGCCAGGACCCTCAGCAGGCCGTGTACCTAGGTCACCTGCCCGACGAGGACACCCTCCGCGTCATCCGCGTACTCGCCCCCCGCCCTGAGGCCACCCCCCAGGCCCGCGAGCAGATCACCAACGGTCTACACGCCGCCAAACGCGTCTCCGGCGCCCACACCGCCAAACTCATCGACGTCGGCTGGTTCGACGACTCCCCCTACATCGTCCGCGAACACGTCGAAGGCCGCTCCCTGCGCGAGACGGTCACCACCGACGGCCCCCTGGACGGCGACGCCCTCGAACGCCTGGCCATCGCCACCCTCACCGCACTCACCGCCATCCACCTGGCCGGCCTCACCCACGGCGCCCTCAACCCCGACACCGTGATCCTCGGCCCCGACGGACCCCGCGTCTGCGACATCGGCCTGGGCATCACCGGCCCCGAACCCGACTACCGCGCCCCCGAATACCTGCACACCGAACTCAACCCCGGCAGCCCCCCCATCCCCGGCACCGGCACCGGCAGACCCGCCGACCTCTTCTCCTGGGCCGCCACCCTCGCCTACGCCACCACCGGACAACCCCCCTTCGACGGCCAACCCGCCCACGTCATCGAAGGCCCCGCCAACCTCACCGGAATCCCGGCAGAACTGGCCCCCCTCCTCATCGCCTGCCTCGACAAATGGCCGGCCCAACGCCCCGACGCCAAAACCGCCATGCTCCGCCTCCTCGGCGAAGAATCAGCAATCCAGATCACCGGGGAGAGCCGGGAGAGCCGTACGGCCGGTCCCGAGACGGGGCCGGACTCCCCGGGCGGAACCGCTCCGGCGGCCGGCACGGGAGACGACGCCGGAGCGCGGGCCGGAACCGTTCCGGGAACCGGAGCGCCACAGCCGACGGCACCGCCGGCCTGGGGAGCTCCGGCGCTGCCGGTGAACGCTCCCCCGGCGGACGCGCCCCCGGCTCCGGCAGCCGCACCGGCCGGGAACCGGCCGAAGAGCAGCCGTTTCCCCCTCGTGCTGGCCGCCTGCGTCGGTGTGTTCGCCCTCCTGTCCGGACTCGGGCTGTGGGCCGCCGGAAATTCCGCCCCCCTCGGCGACGCGCAACGGGCGGCGGCCAACGAGAAGATCACCGATGTCCTCTCAGCGCCGGCGGGGCAGCGACAGGGCGGCGGGGAGGCCCCGGCGGACGGGATGACCGCGCCCGGAGGCACCACAGCCGATCCTCAGACCCCGGATGTCAGGCCGATACAGCTGCCCACGGAGAGCCCCACGGAGAGCCCCACGGCCCCGTCGCCGGTCTCGTCCGTCGCCCTGCCGCCGATCACGGTGCCGACGTACCCGGCGACCACGGCACCGGAGGCCAAGAAGCCCGGCGACGGAACCACCCCCACATCGACCGCCAAGCCCAAGAGCGCGCCGAAGAACACGGGGAATCCCAAGTCCGGTCGGACGTCCAAGCCGACCTCCAGACCCACGTCGACGCGTGCGCCCAAGGCGGACTCGGGGCGGAAGCCCTCGCAGGCTCCCGCCCCGGCATCCACCAGAACGGCCCAGCCCACCAAGGCCGCGCAGCCCACCAGGACGGCCCAGCCGACCAAGACCGCGCAGCCCACGAAGCCGGTGCAGCCGACCAATACCGCACAACCCACGAAGCCCGCACAACCCACCGCCGCGCCGAAACCGACGCAGCCGACCAAGACCGCGCAACCCACCGCCGCGCCGAAACCGGTGCAGCCGACCAATACCGCACAACCGACGAAGGCGGCTCAACCCACCGCCGCGCCGAAACCGACGAAATCGACGCCCCCTCCCTCGCGTCCCAACCCCTACAGCCCGCAGCGGGTCTGCGGCTCGGGCTACTACGTGCAGCGGTCCGCCTCCTTCAGCGGCGGAACCGTCTACCAGCTCTACAACACCTCCACCGGCTCCAACTGCGTGGTCACCATGAAGAGCACCAACGTGGGCACCGCCACCTCGGTCTTCGCCACCCTCGAAGTCCAGGGCGGCGGCAGCAAGACCGACCGCGGCAACTACGAGTACTACGCCGGACCGGTCTACCTCTCCGCCAGGGGCAAATGCGTCCGCTTCACCGGCGGCGGCTCCACCGGCAGCACCGGCGCCGACTGGGCCAACTGCGGATGACCCAGTAGGCGGACCTGACCGGCCGGCTCAGTCCCGGCCGGTCAGGTAGCGCAACGCCACCGTTTACCACTGTCGATGATCCCGTTCCTTGATCACGCTTCTATGCTGATCGGTGACAGCGCACCTGGCGATGTGGAGGTGAGATGCAGACCCGCCGCGATCTTTACCAGGCGTACAAGCTGATGACTCAGCGTCTGGGCATGGCCCTGCTCCAGGGGGAGCCGGACCTGCCGGAGTCACCGATGCGCAGACAGAACGTGGCGATGTTCGGCGGCGTGCTCGTCGCGGTGCTGGTGGCCGCCGTCTTCGGCGTGCTGGGCCTGCTCCGTCCGGGCAATGCGACCGCGCTCACCGATCCGGGGACCGTGATCGTGGAGGAGGAGACGGGCGCGACCTTCGTCTACAGCGATCCGCAGAAGAAGATGATCCCCGTCGCCAACGTGACCTCCGCCAGGCTGCTGCTGGGCGAGCAGGAGGTGAAGGTGCGCACGGTCACCGCCGCCTCGATCGCGAAGTACACGCGCGGCGCGCTGGTGGGCATCCAGGGCGCCCCCGAGTCGCTGCCCGCCCACGACCGCCTGGTCCGCACCCCCTGGTCGGTGTGCGTCACCGAGGGCGTGGACACCAACGGCGAGCGCAGGCCGTACACCTCGCTGATCGGCGGGTTCGGCGTCGGCGGCAATCCGATCGAGCAGGGTACGGCCATGGTCGTCGCGGAAGGGGGCCAGGCCTGGCTGCTCTGGGCGGACCGGCGGATGCGCGTTCCCGCCAAGGGCGTGCGGGCGCTGACCCAGGGGCAGCCCCGCCAGGTCCCGGCCGCCTGGCTCAACGGGGTGCCCATCGGGCCTGACTTCCAGAGCCCGTCGATCCCGGGCCTCGGCGGCAGGACACGCGGACCCGACGGCAAGTGGTCCGCGGTGGGACGGGTGTTCACCGTGCCGGCGGTGACCGGCGGACCCGCGAAGTGGTACGTCCTGCTCGCCGACGGCCTGGCGGACCTCACCCCGACCCAGGCCACCCTGCTGCTGGCGGACCCCGTCATCAAGAAGGCGTACGGCCAGGCGGAGCCGCTGCCGAAGCCACTGGCTCCCGCGACCGCGAACGGGATGCGGCAGTCCGGCACGCGTCTGGACGGCAGCGGGCTGCCCACGACCATGCCGAAGATCATCCCGCCGTCGCCGACGAGCCCTCTCTGCGCCGTCTACTCCGACACGGAACGCGGCTCGACCCGGGCGGCGCTGACGGTCGGCAGCACGGCGCCCCTCCCTCAGCCGCCGAAGGGATGGTTCAACCAGAGCACCGTCGACCAGGTGACGCTCTCACCGGGCTCCGGCGCCCTGGTGGGGACGCTGCCGGGGAACGGCAGGACGGACTCCGTGACGTCGCTCTACCTGATCGGCGACCAGGGGCGGCGGCACGCCATCCTGTCCGCGAACGTGCTTCCGAGCCTCGGCTACTCGTCGGAGGACATCGCTCCGCTTCCGGCGCAGCTCGTGCACCTGATCCCCGAGGGCCCCGCGCTCGACCCCGCGGCCGCCCGCAATCCCGTCCAGGCCAACCCGTCGGCGACGGCTCCCCAGCAGCGGTAGGCACCCAGGCGGTCACCGCCTCCGCGGGCCCCGCGCCGTACGGGCACGGGGCCCGCGGGATATGCCGTCAGCCGACGCCGGGTATGACGCCGCCCGCCGGCAGTGACATCTCCGCGGCCTAAGCGATGACCTTCTTCCTCAGGCCGAACTTCTTGTCGTACTGCAGGCCTGTCTGGGTGAAGTCGGGCTCCTTCTCCGGCAGGGCCTTCATCCCCATGAACAGATGCTTCTGGTCGTACTGGAAGCCGTTGACCACCGCGAGGATGGCCCCGGCGCCGCCGACGAGCGTCATCTTCCTCTTGACGACGGCTTTGACGACAGTGTCGATCCTGTCGAGGACGGGGTTGATCATAAGATTCACCGCCGTCCTTAACTGAGGGAAGGGGGCGCTGATGACGTAGGCCGTCGCCATCGCGCTCATCGCCGCGGCCACGACGACGGCGAAATCGGCGCCCGCGTGATAGGCGAGCGCCGTCTGGTCAAGTGTGTCGGCTGCGCCCTTGCGACATTTCTGGTTCTCGTCCAGCGCCGCGATGAAGGCGTCCGCCACGATGCTGAAGGCCTCGTAGGCTTCGCCTTCCCAGTGCTTGTCCGCCTTGATCTGATTCTTCAGACGGGTTATCTCGTCTCTGAGAGATGCGAGATTGACCTCGGTGCCGCTCTCTCGCCATTCCTGCGCGCATTTCTTCATGCTGCCCGGGTTGGACACCATCAGGCCGAGCGCCGCGGCGATGGCCAACGCCTTCCGGCGCTTGAGGATCAGTGCGGCGGCGGCCGTCGTCGCCACCGCCCCCGTGTATTTCCAGACGTCGACTTCATACTCCACGACGATTCCCCTCCGCCCTGCCGCTCCGCCGCGTCACTGCTCCTGGCCGATCACGGGAGGCGCCACGTCGATGTCGGCGTCCCAGTCGCTCTCGTCTCCGGTCAGTAGGGAGGATGTCTCCTTGTCCTCACCGGGGTTGCCACCGGCGCCTCCTCCCATCGGGGGCATCATGGGCGGGAACATCGAGCCGCCGCTCATGCCGGCTGCTCGCGGGCCGGCCGGAGGGGAGGAGCCTCCACCGCCTCCCGCTCCGCCGGGGAGGGTGGCGCCACCGGAGGTTGTACCGGCTCCCGTCTGACTCCCCTGATTCCCCGACCACGTTCCGGGGTCCGGAACCTTCGTCTGAGGCGTCGTCAGGCTGTTCGGATCGTAACCGGCCAGGTCGGTCTGCCTCGGGTCCTTGTTGGCGAGGTTGCCCAGGTCCGGTTTGGACAGCTTGTCGTTGACACCGCCCGGATCCAGGTTCGAGGTGTTCGGGATGTTCGGATTGGGGGAGTTCGCCAGATCGTCCTTCACATCCGGCACATCCGGCATTCTCGGCACGTCTGGCCCGGTGTGGTTCAGATCGGGCAGCGTCCTGTTCCCCAGACCGGAATCGGGCAGCTTGCCACCGTCGAGACCCGAACCCGATGGCATGTTCCCCAGACCGGAGCCGGGCAGCTTGCCACCGTCGAGACCCGAACCCGATGGCATGTTCCCCAGACCGGAGCCGGGCAGCTTGCCACCGTCGAGACCCGAACCCGATGGCATGCCCCCCGGATCGGAACCGGGCAGCTCCTTTGCTCCAGCACCAGGCTTGGCCGGATCAGAGTCTTTATCGTCATCGTCGGATTTGGTTTTTTTCCGCCCTGTGTCTTCGGCGATCGAACTCTTCTCGTCAGCCGTCTTGTAAGCCATGTCCGCCTGCGCCAGGGCCGTCTTCCATGAAGACAACGCGGTCGCAGCGGCATCGAGGGCGTCGGCCGACCCCGCGCAGGTGTTCTCATGGGCGAGGTCCAACCCGATGCCAACAACCCCGCAGTAAGGCCACTGCAACCCGTTATTTCGAGTTTTATTCGCTTTCTCTTTGACGCCTGGGACGTACTCGCCGACGGAACTCCCCAGGGTCTTCACCTTCCCTTCGGTGAAGACCACCTCTGGAGCGGTCATGCCGCGACTCCCCGACCGGCTGAGTTACCTGATGTCTCGCCCATCCCACCCCTCCGTTTCACGCCTCCGGGATGGATTCCCGGATCTCCGAGGCATGATCACATCGTCGGCACAGGCCGATCGGACTCTGCCCCCGCAATACCGGCTACCCCGGCCAACCAGGACAGAGGCGGCATCGCGGGAGACTAACAGAGCAGTGGAGGGGTGCCTCCCTGGCCGCCGCCCCAGACGTTATGAATCTCCTCAAGCCCGGGACCGCGCGGGCGGTCTTCCTGCTTCTCACCGGTCGCGCCACCCATACCGGGCATGAAGGGTGCCATCGACGCGCCGTTGCTCATCACGCCCCGCGACAGCACCGGAGAGGTCGCTCCTCCCGCCCCCGACCCCGCTCCGGGAAAACCGGTGCCCGCTCCGGGCCCGCCCAGCACCGGCGAGACGTTCGGAACGCTGGTCGTGATGTGCGGAAGATTGGTCGTCGGCCCGACCGTGTTGGGCGGCGACACAAGATTCGTCGGCGGCCGCTGGGTGGCGCTCGCCGTCTCGGTGCTCCGCGGATCGTGTCTCTCGTCCCCGCCGATCACCGGCGACACGGTGCCGTCACCGTCCTTGCCGGTGCCGCCGTCCGAACCCGGACCACCGGACCCCTGGCCACCGGAACCGTCCGCACCGGGGCCGTTCGCCCCCGGGTCGGTCGAGCCGGGGCCGTTCGCTCCCGGGCCGTTCGCGCCGGAACCGTCCTGACCTGGACCGCTGGACCCCACCGGGTCACCGGACCCCGGACCATTCGCCCCTGAACCGACGGAACCCGGACCGTTCGCACCCGAGCTGTCCGAGCCCGTACCACCCGTTCCGCCACCCCCGGAGGAACCCGACCCACCCGACCCACCGGATCCTCCCGGCCGGGAGGAGGACCCGCCCCCGCCTGTGCCCTGCGACCCGGACCCGGGTGAGCCGTCCTTGTACGCCGGGCCCCCGCCGTAGTCGACGTTCTTGTACTCGGACGTGCCACCCGGCAGCGACACGGTCGGCAGCTCGTACGACACGTAAAGGGGGACCTGGATGGTGTAGAGCTCGACGATCTTCTCGTTCAGCTCGCGCATCACCTTGCGCGCCGTCTTGGTGTCCTTCGATTCCGTCGCCGTGCCGGGGAGCTCGATGAGGCCGATGTCGGGAGCGAGCCCGGCAGTCTTCGCCCTGGCCTCGGGAAGGTAGGTCTCGCCGTACAGCCGGAGAGCAGTGGACATCATCTCCATCTTGGAGGACAGCTCGGTTCCGGTGGCGTGCAGCAGCTGCATCGCCTTCTGGACCTCGACGGCGGCGTCCCCGCCCCATACCTGCGCGAGCTCCTTGGCGACCCTCTGGATGGCGCCGCAGGCGAGATCGACCGTCGACGCCGCGTGCCCGTAGGCGAACCCCGCGTCGTTGACGGCGGTGGGCGCGGTGTCGTTCAACCACTTCTGGATCTGGCTCCTCGATGCGACGACATCGCCCGCTTCGGGGACTGCGGCACCGGACCGGATCAGCAGGAACTTCGCTTCGCTACCCACAACGACCTTCCCTACGCCTTCGTGCTGTTCCCGCCGTCGTTCGCATGCTCGGCTCCGCCGTATTCGTCGGCGCTCAGCCGGATCGCCTTGACGACCTCTTCCAACCGGGTGGCGAACAGGTCGTACACGATCCCAAGAGCCCTGCCCCCGTTCTCACCGTCGGAGGCACCCACGGTCTGAACCAACGCGCTCGCCGCCGGCCAGGCTCCCAGCTCCGCCTCGGTCAGCAGGGAGTCCCCCTGAAGGCCCTCCTTGGACCCGGTGGTGTAGCCCTCCCAGTAAGCGGGGCCCTTCATGGCCCCGATGTACTCCTCCAACTCACTCGCGAGCGCCCTCATCCTGGTGGGGCTGAACTGGGAGACGGCAGCCCCTCCATCCAATCCGGGCCAGCGCGGGTCGACCGGAAGAGGCTCCGCCTCTCCGGACTCCATGGCGTCCTTGCTGGTCATGTTCCTCCTTCGGCGGGAAAGCGGACCACGGGTCGGTCGGACGTTCCGGATATGAAAGATCTCGGTCACCGTGTCCCGCACGGTGACCGAGAGCAAGACAACCATTCAGCGACCACGTCAGCCGGCCCGGATGGCCCTGTCTCTCGTCTCGCCCTCGTGGAACGACAGCCGAGACAGAAGGATGGCTCCCGAACGAGATCAGTTGACGATCCACAGGTTCTTGTTCTTCGCCTCAGCCAGCTCGTAGTTCTCCTTGGCGATACCGATCGCGACGGCAGCCTGCTGGAGTTGGACGACCATCGTCGCCTCGATGTTGTCCCATCGCTTTTTGTGCTCCGCGAAGAACTCCACCGCGTCGCCCTCCCAGGCACCTGCGAAGTCGTTCGTGATTTGCGTCATGAGCGTATCGGTGGTCGTGTCGAGTTCCTTGACGATGCCGACGAGGCGCTCCTTGGCGGCATCCATACTCAGGAAATTGATTCTTGCTCTGTCTTCTGCTGCGCTCACTGCTGCCTCCGTGATCGACGTGAGTGGATTTGGCTATCGGCCGGTGCCGTTGATGAGCGAGTCGATGCTGCGCTGACCGTCCCCGACGTCGTTTCGCGCACCGTCCACGCTTCCCTCACCAAGGTTGAGGTTGTGCGAGTCTGCCTCGGCGGCGCTGTACACGTTCGCGTTGATGTTCAGCTTGTCGTACATTTCCTCCATGGACTGGAGCACCTTCGTGAACTGGGTGTCCCATTCCCGCATCACACTCGCGAATTTGCTTCCGGCGCCACTCTCCCAGCCGCCTCCCGACGAGGTCAGCTCCGCCACGGCCGTCGCGGTGCCCTGCTGCAGCCCCTTGATGTGCCGAGCGGCTGCTTCGACATGCGATGCCGCCTTCGTCAGTTGGGATGGAGTTGCGGTGTAAAACGACACTTGGTCTCCTTAGCGAGATAGGGCCGCACATTGCATCGCGCCAGCCACGCGGGGAGCCCGCCTGGACAGACGGGACTACGGCCGCGAACATCATCAAATGGCATGTTAGCGATCTACCGCCTCATAGATAACATGCATATATATCACGGATATGTAACGCTTTGCCCCCTCCAAAGGAAACGCCCAGGCCAGAGGCCCGCTCCTAGGTGGCGGGCACTACGGCACGAGAGCCCTGACTGATGCACCGACCGTAGAGATTTCTACCTTTCTGTACGGCCTGGCACGGTTGAGCTACTGTTGACGATCATTTGGAGGGCCGCGGGGTGGAGGCTGGGCTTGGCTGGCAATCTGGACATCGACAAGCTGCTCAATTGGGGCAATACCTCCTCCGAGCTCCCCACCGTCGGCCCAGTGGAGATCCAGCGGCCCGACGTCAGCGCATCCGGAGCCGCTTCCTCCTTCACCGGGACAACCGAGGCGGCCGTGTTCTCCACCCCTCAGGGAGACCAGGCGGTCGACGTCTTCGGCACGCAGTCCGGGGCGTCCGACCCTCCTGACGACGCGTCCCAATCGCGTTCCGCCGACGCTGGAGACCTCCCGGACGACGGGGCCAAGCAGGAGGTCATCACCGATCCGTACGCTGCGGACCAGAACGGCCCGCGCGGCGAGGCGCAAGGATCGGATGACGGACAGAGCCTGGACGACGACGCGCGGGACTCGGACGGCGTGCATGAGGTGGGCGGCTCCGATGGGCCGGAAGACCTCGAACCCGGCCAGGTCGAGCCCAGCGAACCGGGTGACGCGGACAGCCCGGACAACCCGGCCGATGAGATCTACCCTGACGATCCGAACGGCGACGTGACCGAGGACCCGAACCCTCCTGCCGAGGACGGCTCGGGCGACTCCGACGGATCCGACGGTTCCGGGGATTCCAACGGCTCCGGCGACTCGGATGACCCGACCACACCCGAGACTCCGGGCGACTCGGGCGATCCCGCAGACCCCACGGACCCCACAGACTCGACGGACCCCACAGACTCCGGCAATCCGACAGACCCCACAAACCCCACAGACCCCACAGACTCGACGGACCCGGATAACCCTGCAGACCCCACGGACTCGACGGACCCCACAGACTCCGGCAATCCGACAGACCCCACAAACCCCACAGACTCGACGGACCCGGATAACCCTGCAGACCCCACGGACTCGACGGACCCGGAGATACCGGACTCTCAGCTCCCGGATCCGTCCACAGGCGCAGGTGGGGCAGGCGACGGCATGCCTGCCGGCTCAAGCGATCCGACGGTGCCGAATCCGTCAGGGGCTCCGTCCGGCGGCGGCGGTGGTACCCCGTCTCTGACTGAAGAGCAGAAGAAGGCGGCGGCCAAAAAGCTGAAGGACGAGAAGGCCGCGGCGGCCAAAAGGGCGAAGGAAGCCGCCAAAAATAATCAGGAGCAAATATTTGCAAGTGGCGGCGTAAGTGGCGGCTGGCGCAACTCGAGTGCCACATTGCTGGATAACCTCAAAAATAAGGTTGGTTCCGTCGCCAGCGACGACGGACAACTCAGCCAAACCCATGACAGAGCCCAAGGACTCGATGTGGGGTTTCCCGGATTCGGCCTGCTCGGCATGGGACTCAAGTCTGCGCACCGCACCGCCGGTGAAAACCTGGCGGAATACATCGCCGCGGCAAAGGTTCAGTTGGGCGAAAAGTGGGCCGGCCAGTTTAGCGGAGGAGCCGAGGTCTTCCGGACGGCCGAAGCAAAAAGCACCCTCAAAGAGAGCTGACAGAGATGACCGCACTCCCTTACCACGGAGGCACCACCCTCTACATCGGCGCCATAGCAGCGTGTGTCGGCGCCTCGGCGCTACCCTCCGTGCCGCCCAACTTCGTGTTCACCAATGCTGCCAGAGCGTCAGCAATGATGATCGGTGTCATGTTCTCCAGCGCGAGCGACATGGCGGGGACCAAGGACGTATGGAAAACAATCGCCAAAGAACTCGGCGACGCGCACATCGACCTCAACGCCATCACTTCGTTCATAGATCCGAGCAAATGGGAGAAGATGGGCAAGGAGGAGTTCGACGCCGCGTCCAAGAAATTCTACGCAGAGATAGAAAAAACAAAAGACTGCTGCGACAACCTCGGTGATGCCCTCGGCCACGCGGCGCTGATTTCTTTCATCACGGCAGTATTGGTCTCGGTTGGAGCCAGCATTCTCTTGAAGGTTGCAATAGCAAAAACAGCTGCCACCGGGGCGGGCCCGATCGCCAAAGCAATCGCCGAATCGATCGCAACGACATTTGGCACGACCTTTAAGAATTCATTGACGAAAACGGTGAAAAACAAGAGCAAAGCCTTGCTTATGATCGGCGGCATCGTCGGAGGTGGCGTGATGCTTCTACAGATGCTGACGTCGTTTCTACAGCAGCCGTTCTCCCAGGCGGCGACACCCATGGACATGAACTCCACGCCCATGTTCGAGCAGGTCTTCATCGAAGGACTGCCGCAGTCGTCGAGTACGGAAAAGTCCGACAAGGAACCCTAATCAGGTTAGACGCATCTTTCGATACTTCACGCCCGACCGACCGGCCGGATGCTCGCAGGCGCGGCATCCCTGGCGGTCTACAGGTCCATGCGGCGACGGATGCGGTCGAGCTCGCCCATCACGTCCTCGAACGTCCGGTTGTAGGCGGCCTCCGCGTCCTTGATCTGGTTGATCGCCGCTTCCGGGTCGTTGATATAGGCCATCGGGTTGTCCTCTTCACCGAACACCTCACCCATGGCCTCGCTGACCTGCTTCTGCAGATCCTCAGTGGCGGCGGCGATGACCACCTTGATCTTCTCGGCGAGCTCGCTCGCGCTCAGCCGCAACGCCTTCGGGTGGAGCACGAGCTCACGGATCCCCCCGGCCGCGTACTCAACGGTGACCAGACCATCGTCGTCCGACGCGTGGCCGACGAGCGTCTCCATGCTCTTCTGGAGCTCTTCCATCCGGGCGAACTGACCATCCGCCCCGTTCAGCAGCTTCTCAATGTCAATGTTCGCGAAATCGCCGAACCCAGCCGTCATCGACCGTTCTCCCTCACATGGACACTGCCGGCCCACGAGTAACAACCGGCCACTTCCGGAGCAGGCTAACCGCACCGCCCGTTTCCCCGCAATCCAGGCACCGGCTACGGTTTCGGCCCGTCAACCTTGGGCGCGATCCAGTCGAAATCCCGGTAGTCCTTCGGGAGCCGGCCCGGGGCGGGAGGCTGCTGGTACGACGGATACTCGCCGGAGTCGATGGTCGCCTGCTTGAAGTCCACCTTCGCGTCGCCGTCCGGCATGATGTAGCCGAACTGGTGGTCCTTCTTCAGCATGGTGGACATGACGTCGCCGGCCGCCTTCAGAGCCGATCCCAGCGTCAGGGTCAGGACGGCGACCGTCCCGTTGGCCGCGGTCGTGACGAACTTCTCCAGCAGCATCCCCCAGAACCTGGTCTGCGGCAGTGCCTGCATGCGCTTGGCGAAAACCAGCAGGGTGGCCGTGGTGACGGCCAGGCTCGCGAGCTTCAGCCAGTAGCTCCGGTAGCCCGCGGCCACCTCGTCGAGCATGCCCCCGATGTCGCCGAAGATGCCGCGCAGGACGCCGATCTCCCGGTGGAAGAGCCAGATGACCCGCTCGAACTCCTGCTGGTCCATCGCGATCCAGTTGGTCCGCGACGTGGCGACGAGCTGCGGAAGAAGCTGCTTGATCCCGTCGTCCAGGCGGCCGGCGATGCCGTGCTTCCAGTTGCTCGCCGCCTGCGCCATACCGGGTTCGTTGACGATCGCCGTACCCGCGATGAAGATCGCTGGAGCGAGGTACACCGACCACCTGCCGGCCTTCTTCAGCGCTTTCAGCACCTTCGGGCCGATCGGCTCCGGTATGTGGGGAGGCGGCCCGAAGCCCGCCGGCGGCAGTGGCGCGGACCGGGCCACGTACGGATTCGGCCCCATATAGGGCTGCGGCATTCCGACGTTGGGAAGATGCCCGTAGTAACCCGACATCAGCGATACCTGACGATGCTGCGGTCCTCGGCGGTCCGCCAGTTGCGCTCCGCGACGGCGAGCGCCTGGCACCAGCCGTCGACGGCCTTCTCGGCATCGCCGAGCAGCGCGTCCCCCTGCCGGCACATGCCCTCATAGGCGCCACTCATGATCATCCCACCGAGGACCCCGAACCCCGGAGAGTCGACGTGAACCGTGCCGATCAGGCTCCGGACGAAGACCACCGCCTCCTTGAGCTCGTTCTCGACCCGGCTGCGCGTGTGGGAGATCGTCGTCGACGTGACGTGGATCTCCTGGCCGGCGGAGCCGGTCTGCCCGGCGAGCGAGGAGGCGATGACGGCACCGTTTCTGTCCATGGTCCGATCCTCGCCGACAGCCCGCCCGGACCCGGCCCCCACCAGGGTAACTTCATGATCATTTAACCGGACGGACAGCCGACGCTGGCTGCCGGTTAACCCACGGCGAGTGGCCTGGCATACATGGAATCCAATGATCCAGAGTTCCGCCTCGACGACCTCGACCATGTCGTGCGGGACAGCGAGCGGTCCCTGCGCGACCTCACCGCGGCGATGGCCGGACTCGGTGAGATCACCGGGTCGGGTGAGAGCCGCAGCGGCCTGGTCTCGGCACGGGTCGGCGCCGACGGCCGCGTGACAGGTGTGACGATCGCCTCCCGGGGGATGCGGCTGGACAGCGACGCCCTGTCCAGGGAGGTGGTGGAGGCGGTGCAGGCCGCGCAGGACGCCCACGGACGTCAGGCGCGGGAGCTGGCGGCACCCCCGCTCGGCGGGGAGGACGCGATCCAGACGGTCCAGCGTGAGTTCGAGGGCCTCCAGCAGTCCTTCGCCGCGGAGATGGGCGAGCGGATCGCCAGGTGGGAGCGGATGAAGGACCGCGACCACTGGGAGCGGTGACGCCTGCCGCGCCTCATCCGGCCTCCCGCCCGCCGTACCTCATCCCGCCAGGCCGCGCACCCAGGAGTAGACGTCCAGCACGCCGAGGGCGAGCGGGAACAGCGAGACGATCAACAACAGCTCGATGATGTCCCCGGCACGGCCCCAGAACGGCGACGGCTTACCCGACTGCAGCCACAGGCCCATGCTCACGGAGATCACCGCGACGCACAGGAGCCCCATCAGCACGGCGATCGCAATGGCGCCTCCCGCCCCGGCGGCCTGCGAGATCGCGAACATGGCGAGACCGGCGAGACCGGCGATCGTCAGCCAGAGCCGCTGGCCGAACCCCTGGAAGACGCGGATGCGCAGTATGAGGACCAGCGACAGCGCCAGCGCGTTGGCCAGGGCGACCCAGTCGGCGTCCATCAGGAGATACACCTCGGCCACCAGGGCCACCAGCGCGATCCCCACGACCATCCCGGTCGAGTAGGCCCGTGCGTGACCGGTGCGCTCCTTGAGGTCGGCGCCGTCGATCTGCTGGTTGTCGTTGCGCAGTTCCTCGGCGCTGGTCGGCATGGCGGGCATCTGCACGCCGGCGAGCCGGAACGACAGCACCGGGATCAGCGAGCTGAACGCCAGCATGATCGACAGGGCCACCGCCGCCACTCCCGCGGGGGAGGCCCCGGACACCATCACGACGGCGGCGCTCACCGCTCCGACCATCGAGGCGATGGCGGAACCGAGGAAAATCGGCACGCCGTCGGCGATCGCGATCATGCCGATGGTGGACACGAGGCCGACGGAGGCGAACGCGGCGAGCATGTGCGCCGAGCCGAGCCCGGACAGGCTCCCGGTGCCCATCGGTGCGAGCAGTCCGGCCAGGAAGCCGTACGGCAGCGCCGCGTAGCCGACCATCGCACCCGCCGACGAGTCGCCCACCACCCGGGACATCGCGGTGCCCCCGATGCTCAGGAGGAGGGCGAACACCCCGGCGACCACGGCGGACACCGTCCACGGCGGTCCCGCCAGCACCAGGGCGGCCACCCCGGTGACGAGGAGCGCGGCCCCGGCGCCCACCCCGACCAGGCGGGTGTGCTGCGAGTCCCATCTGCCGGGACCCTCCTTGACGCCCGTGGCGACCACGTCGGCCACGTCGTCGTACAGGGCCGGGGGCAGTTCGGCCTCACGTGGCCGTAGATAGAGCACCTCGCCGTCGAGGACCCCCAGGGCTCCCAGGCTCTGGCCGAGGTCGAGCGGGGTGCCGCCGAGCCGCTGGAGCACCCATCCCGGACCCGACGCCGACTCCCCGCCGGCCTCCCCGACCGCGCGCAGCAGTCCGGGCAGGACGTGGGGAAGTGGAATGTCCGCGGGCAGCGCCAGGTCTGCCTTCTTGTGCGGAGCCACGATCGTGACATGGCACAGCGGCGGCAGCGGCGCGGCGAACTGGGCCAGCGCACCCTGCGGCATCGGCCCCTGTGCGGGCGTTTGAGCCAGCGACCTCACAGACGTACTCCCCGTTAACCACATGCATCACGGACATCACCGACATCACGGATACGGTATCGGGGAGAGTGGGGATCACGCGCGACAGCCACAGATAAACGTTCTCTGGTAGGAAGTAGCGCAAACAACCAGGAAGGCGATTCCAGGGTGAGTATCGTCATCGTACGGCGCCCAGAGCGACGGCCACCGCCCAAGTCTCCCCGGGGCGAGATCCTGCTCGAGTCACCGCCGGAGGTCCCCGAGGTCCAGTCGCAGGGTTTCACCGCGGTGCTCACCTACCTGCCGATGCTCGCGGGCGGTGCCGCGATGGGCCTGATGTTCACCGCCAACGGGAACAGCAACCCGATCATGTACGTCTCAAGCGGCCTGTTCGCCGTGTCCATGCTGGGCATGAGCCTCGGTCAGATGGGCCGGCAGTCCGGCGAGCGCAAGCAGCGGCTGAACGGCCTGCGCCGCGACTACTTCCGCTATCTCTCCCAGGTCCGCAAGAAGGTACGGCGGGCGGCGACACAGCAGCGCGAGGCGCTGGAGTGGAGCGGCCCCGCCCCCGACTCACTCTGGTGGGTCGCCATGAGCCAGCGCCTGTGGGAGCGGAGGGCCCGCGACGAGGACTTCGGCACCGTACGGCTCGGCACCGGCGTCCAGAAGCTCGCCATCCAGCTGATCCCTCCGGACTCCAAGCCGGTGGAGGACCTGGACGCCCTGACGTCCGGCGCGCTGCGGAGGTTCGTCCGGGCGCACTCGACGGTGGCCGGACTGCCGGTGGCCGTGGCCCTGCACTCCTTCGCGCGGATCAATCTGACGGGCGACCCGGTGGCCGTGCGCGAACTCGTGCGCGCGATGATCGCCCAGATGACGGTGTTCCACTCCCCGGACGACATGCGGATCATGGTGTGCGCGAACAAGGAGTGGATGACCCAGTGGGACTGGGTCAAGTGGCTTCCCCACGCGCTGCACCCGGAGGCGACCGACGCCGCCGGCCCGGTGCGGCTGATGGCCGAGAATCTCGGCCAGCTCGACGAACTGCTCGGCCCGGAGCTGAAGGAGCGCGCACGGTTCCGGCCCGGCGCCTCCGCCGACGCGCTGCCGTACCACGTGCTGATCGTCGATGGCGGGCACGTGCCGCACGACTCCCAGCTCGGCATGGACGCCATCCAGGGCGTCACCGTGATCGACCTGTCCGGAGCGGCGGGGCCGATCGAGGAGAAGAACACGCTGCGGCTGGACATCCAGCCGGACGGCTTCTTCATGATCAAGATCGACCACACCGGCAAGCAGAGCTCGACCCGCCTGGGCGAGCCCGACAAGCTGGACTTCCTGCGGGTCGAGGGCCTGGCCCGGCAACTCGCCCCCCTGCGCGCCTCGACCGCGAAGGGAGGGGAGGCGCAGGACGTCCTGGCGGTGAACACCTCCCTGACCGACCTGCTCGGCGTCGGCGACCCGGGGCGCCTTGACCCGGCGGTGACCTGGCGGCCCAGGGCAGGGCGTAACCGGCTCCGGGTGCCGATCGGTCTCGGTGTGGACGGCCGCCTGGTCGAACTCGACATCAAGGAGTCGGCGCAGGGCGGCATGGGGCCGCACGGCCTGGTCATCGGCGCCACGGGATCCGGCAAGAGCGAGCTGCTGCGGACCCTGGTGCTCGGTCTGGCGATCACCCACTCGTCGGAGATCCTGAACTTCGTCCTGGTCGATTTCAAGGGTGGCGCCACCTTCCTCGGCCTCGACACCCTGTCCCACGTCTCGGCGGTCATCACCAACCTCGAAGACGAGCTGCCTCTCGTCGACCGCATGTACGACGCCCTGCACGGGGAGATGGTCCGCCGCCAGGAGCTGCTCCGCTCCGCCGGCAACTACGCCTCCCTGCGCGACTACGAGCGCGCCCGCGAGCAGGGTGTCGACCTGCAGCCGATGCCCACGCTGTTCGTCGTGATCGACGAGTTCAGCGAGCTGCTCTCGGCCAAACCCGAGTTCATCGAGCTGTTCGTGATGATCGGACGGCTCGGCCGCTCGCTCGGCGTCCACCTTCTGCTGGCCTCCCAGCGCCTGGAGGAAGGGCGGCTGCGCGGCCTGGACACCCACCTGTCCTACCGCGTCGGCCTGCGCACCTTCTCCGCGATGGAGAGCCGGGTCGTGCTCGGCGTCGCCGACGCCTACGAGCTGCCGTCCGCCCCGGGCAACGGCTATCTCAAGTTCGAGACCACCGGGATGACCCGGTTCAAGGCCGCCTACGTGTCCGGCGCCTACCAGGCGGACCCCCTCAGTGCGGCGGCGGCGGGCGGGCAGGGTCCGCTCCGGCAGGTCGTGGAGTACGGTCCGGAGTTCTCCCCGGTCCCCATCGTGGAGGAGCCCAAGAAGGAACTGACGGCGGCACCGGACGCGCCGGCCGACCGGGGGGCGCTCAGCATGCTGGACGTCGTGGTCGGCCGGTTGAACGACCAGGGGCCGCCCGCCCATCGGATCTGGCTGCCCCCGCTGGGCGACTCCCCGACCCTCGCCCACCTGCTTCCGGCGCTGTCGGCGACGCCCGAGTTCGGCCTGAGCACGACCGGATGGGTGGGCCGGGGACAGCTGCACGCCGTCGTGGGCATCATCGACAGACCGTTCGAGCAGCGGAGCGACCCGTTCTGGCTGGACCTGTCGGGGGCGACCGGTCACATCGGCGTCGCCGGGGGGACGCAGAGCGGCAAGAGCACGGTGCTCCGCACGCTGATCACCAGCATCGCGCTCACGCACACCCCACGCGAGGTGCAGTTCTACTGCCTGGACTTCGGCGGCGGCTCCCTCGCCTCGCTGGAGGGGCTGCCCCATGTGGGCGGGGTCGCGAGCCGCCTCGACGGCGATCGCGTCCGCCGTACGGTCGCCGAGATCGCCACCCTGCTCCAGCAGCGGGAGCGCGACTTCACCGAGCAGGGCATCGACTCGATCGTCGCCTACCGGCAGCAGGTCGCCGACGGGACGATCGAGGGCGACCGGTTCGGTGACGTCTTCCTGGTGGTCGACGGCTGGCTGACCGTGCGACAGGAGTTCGACACGATCGAACCCGTCATCACCGATCTGGCCGCACGGGGTCTCGGCTACGGCATCCACGTCGTGGCGGCCACCAACAAGTGGTCGGAGTTCCGTCCCGGCATCCGTGACCTCTTCGGCAACCGGGTGGAGCTGAAACTCGGGGACGCCTACGAGTCGGAGGTCAACCGCAAGGCGTCGCTGGCCGTGCCCGAAGGCGTTCCGGGCCGGGGACTCACCAGGGAGGGGCTGCACTTCCTGGGGGCTCTCCCCCGGATCGACGGCGTCCAGAAGGCCGACGACCTGTCCGCCGCTGTGCGCACGCTCGTCCACGCCGTCCGGGAAGCCTGGCAGGGGCCCCCCGCCCCCGCCGTACGGCTGCTGCCGTCCGTGCTGCCCGCCGAGAGCCTGCCCGACGCGTCGCAGAGCGGGCCGAACCGGATCCCGATCGGCATCGACGAGGCCAACCTGGCGCCCGTCCTGCTCGACTTCGATGTCGACCCGCACTTCATCGTGGTGGGCGACACCGAGAGCGGGAAGTCCAACATGCTGCGCCTCATCACCGAGGGTCTGGTCGCCCGGCACACGCCGCAGGAGGCCATGATGATCGTGATCGACTACCGGCGGTCGCTACTGGACTCCGCCGCCACCGAACACCGCATCGGCTACGCCGCCTCCAGCGCGGCGGCGACCGACCTGATCAAGGACGTGCGCAGCGCGCTGCTCAAACGGCTGCCTCCGGCGGATCTCACACCCGACCAGCTACGGGCCAGGAACTGGTGGCAGGGCTCGGACCTGTACATCGTCGTCGACGACTACGACCTGGTGGCGACCTCGTCGAACCCGCTCCAGCCGCTGGCGGAGCTGCTGCCGCAGGCCCGCGACATCGGTCTGCACCTCGTCATGTCACGCGCCATGGGCGGCGTCGGCCGGGCCATGTTCGACTCGGTCATCCAGAAGGTCAAGGACATGGCCAGCCCCGCCATGATCCTGTCCGGCAACAAGGACGAGGGCTTCGTGTTCGGCAACGTGCGCCCTCAGCCGTTCCCGCCGGGCCGGGGCATCTACGTCGACAGGAAGTACGGCGCGCGCCTGGTGCAGACCGCCCTCATGCCGCCTCCGTCACCTCCGGAGGCCGGCTGACGACCTCACGCCGGTCCTCCCGTCTCCTGACCGGAGGACCGGCGGAGCTCATCGAGCGCGTGCCGGGCGCAGACCGCCTTCATGTCCGGCCCGTCACCCCGGCGGGATCAGACGTTTCTCACCGTGCCAGCCCTTGTCGACCCCGAATTTGAGCAACAGTTCCTTGCCGTCCCACATCATCCGGCCCAGGCCGGCTGAGCGGCCCACGGGTGCCCGGTCGAGCCTGATCACTTGAGTCATGCGCGGATTAGTAGGCGTTGTCTGGCCTTTCTGTCGTCCTCGGCCCACCTGCCGGGCGGCCTTCGGAACCGTCGGCGTCATGGAGCGGAGTCGCCTGTCCCCCATCGGCCCAGGAGTGGATTCGATCCCAAACGTGCGCGGGAACCGGGCTGTCGGGCAGGAATATGCGGAACTGGCCGCGCCCGAACAGGGCATACGGGGCGTTCACCCAATTATTGGCGAACCTGTCGCCACGCGCGGCGACCAACGTGAGCGAATCCGCAGCGATCACCACCCGGCCGGTCCGGTCCGCCACCCCCTGCGCGAAAGGCGCAACGCCCCGGCCCGTTTCGCAGCCACCGAGGAAGATCACATCGTCCGGCCGCAGGCCGGGTTCGTTCAGCAGCAGATGGGCGGCCTCCTGGGCTGTGAGCCGCTTCGTGCCGATGTAAATGCCGTCCGGATTTCCATGGGAGAACACCGTGAACGCTCCCTCGACCGGGAGCGCGGCACGAGACGCATCGGCGTTCTTCATGTCGTGCCTGTTGTTGGGATCTCGATACCACACACCTGAGCGGATCTCTTCTCGATGCTCGTCGAAATGCCGGAGGAGCTCTCCGGTGAGTTCTGGCCGGGCAGGAGTCCCCGCGCTCTCGGAGGGAGTGGGAGAGACCTGCTGTCCTTCATGGACCTGGAGCAGGAAGTAGCTCTTCACCCTGGAGGACGACTCCTGGACCGCGAGCACCTTGAACCGTGAGCCCGCGTCGAACATCGCATGGTGCGGTTTTCCAGATATATCCCCAACGGGGGCATACACGCCCCGGATGGTCAGTTGTGCGCTCCTCGGCGCGTCTGGCAGGAAACGGGGATCGTCGACCCCGTCGAGAAGGCCCCCGAAAGTGAACTCCGCTCCGGGCGTGAGATCACCGGGGATCCAGTCCAGCGGCACGCGCACCTGAACGTGCCCCTCACGGTGCGGCAACCTCGCCAGGTCGGCGTTCGCCAGATCGACGTAGGCCTGTGCCCGCGCGGCGTCACCGAGGTCACCAGACCTTCCGATCAGCGCATCGTGGAGCTGCCGGAGATCGCCGCCGACCAGCAGTCCGGAGAGCGCCGCTCTGGGATCGTGCGACCGCCAGCCCGCCGACTCCGTGGCCCGTACACCGTCCCCGCCGGACCCGGCACGGCCCTCCAGGTCCCGCAGGACGGGTTGGTCCCCCTCGGCATGCCGTGCGATGTGGTCGAACCTGTCCATGAGCCCGTCATGCCAGTCCAGCCACCCCCTGCGTTCGAACTCGGGCCGCAGCGCCTCCAGCCGCGCCGACACCGCGGCGACGTCCGCCGGGCTCAGCACGTTCTGGTTGAACGTGAAATGAGTGAGCTTCCCGGTCCAGTCGGAGTAGCGCGGGGTGACGAACTTCTGGAGGAGCAACTTGCTCCACGCGGGGGCGAACTTCGCGTCGACCTCAAGCCGGTGCACGCCGTCGGCGTCTACTGCCACATGGTGCCAGGAGAAGCCCTCTCCCAGGGTCAGCACGCTACACAGGGAACGTGTCATCCGGTCAGCGACGGGCTCGCGCCAGACAAGCGGCTTCAGCCTCTCGTCCGTCGTCGGGGAGTGGCGGTCGGAGTAGACGACCGTCTCGCTCGCGCGAAAGAGTCCGCCGTCCGTGTCACCGACGGACCGGGGCGGAAGGGCCATCAGCTCGTGAGAGTCAGCGTGACGAGCAAGGTTGTACTCCACGCGGAGGGCCTTTTTCCCGTCGTTGAAGGTGACGAGCTCCTGCACCTGCCCGTGCTCGTTCACGACCGGCTCGGAACGGCGGATCCCCGTCGCGACGCTCTTGCGCAGGGCGTTGTTGCCGTAATCCTGGTAGAGAGCGTCACCGACGCGGTGAACCGGGATCTCCTTCAGGCCGAGCGCCTGCCGGACCAGCGCCGCCGCCTCGGCCGCGTCCGCGTCCCGGCCGGTGAAACGGATCGCGGACACGCCGTCCCCGAACATGACGATCTCCACCCGTGTGTCGACGGTCTCGATGACGCGGGATTCACGGATGCCGGTGTTCACGCTCCGCTCCAGCCCCCCGGCGTGGTCCGCGTGCGACGTTGCGGGGTCGGGTCGCACCGGTGCGTCACCGACCGCCGGCACATCACGCCCGCCCGGCGCTCCGCGCGCCGGATCCGCATCCGGATACGCGAAGGACGAGGTGTCCGCGCGAACGATCGGCGGATCCGGATGGGCGACGGGCACTCCCCGGGGCACGTCACTCTCGACGGGCTTTCCATGGTCACCGAGAACGGCGGGGCGCAGGGGCTCCACCGCATCCGCCCCGGCACGGTGGGACGTGGGCGGGCCCATCCGCTCCGCGAGAGCGGTGGCATCGGGAGAATCACTCCGGTTGATCAACCCGTCGATGCGATCCACACCTGGGCGCGCGGCCGGAGCGCCGTCCGGTACGGCATGCGCCGGGCTGTCAGGCACCACCTGCGGCAGGCGGGGCGGCACGTCGTGGTATCCACGCACCGTCCCCTGGGCCTGTGGGAGCTCACTCAGCGCCGCGGCCGGCTCGTCTCTCGTGCGGATCCCTGGGCCGCCCTCATGGCCAAAAGGATTCGGCCACCCGCCGGCGACCAGGGACTTGACCCGCTCCCAGAGCCCACCGGGAATCGGATTGTCGGGCAGGAATATCCGCAGCCCACCTCGCTCGCTCAGGAAGCCGCGCCCGCCTTCGGAATCGATGGGAGTCATGTCGCCGTACTCGTTGACCTCCATCAGGGACTCGGCGGCGACCACCATATGTCCGGTCTCCCGCGCCAGCTCCAGCGCGAAGGGAACCTCTCCCTGGCCGATACGGCAGTTGCCCAGGAAGATCACATCGTCCGGTCGCAGGCGGGGTTCGTTCAGCAGCAGCACCGCAAGCTCACGGGCCGTGAGCTGCGTGTCGCCGATGAAGATCCCATCGGGGTTTCCGTGACCGTCGACGTAGAAGGAACCGTCCATCACGGGCACGGCGTACGCGCTCTCGGCGATGGCCATGTCGGCCTCGTGGCCCGGGTCGCAATACCACACCCCCGCGTCGGTCTCTTCCCGGTGCTCTTCGAAGTGCCGGAGAAGCTCCCCGGTCAGCTCCGAGCGGGCCCCCGCACGCCCGCCCTCCCGCACGAGGGGAGCCACATCCCCCCCTTCGGGGATGTGGAGGAGGAAATAGTTCTTGACTCCGTAGGAGGACTCGTGGACCGCGAGCACCTTGAACCGCGAGTCCGCGCCGAACATCACATGGTGCGGCTTGCCGGATACGCCGTCGATCAGTGCGTGCTCGCCACGGATGGTCAGCTGCACACTCCGCGGCGCGTCCGGCAGGAAACGGGAATCGTCGACCCCGTCGAGGAGCCCCCTGAAGGCCAACTCCCGGCCGGGGACGAGGTCGGCGGGAATCCAGTCCGCAGGCACCCGCGCCTGAACGGTCCCCTCACCGTGCGGCTGCCGGGCCAAGGCGGCGTCGGCCAACTCCGCGTACGCCTGTGCCCTCGCGATGTCTCCGGAATCGGCGGCCCGCCCGGCCGCCACCTCGTTCAGCTCCCGGAGGTTGTCGCCCTGCAGCACATGGGCGAGTGCCTCATGGGGCTCCTTCGCAGCGGGGCCGTGCGACCACCCCAGCGGATCGGCGCGATGTTCCACGGTGTGCCCATCGGCCTCCTCGTGCCGGATGAGACCGTCCAGGTTTCCCAGAGCCGGCCGGTCGCCGTCGGCATTCCGTGCGACGAACCCGAACCGGTCCGTGAGATCGTCGTACCAGTCCAGCCACCCCCTACGTTCGAACTCCGGCCGCAGCGCCCCCAGCCGCGCCGAGACGGCGGCGACATCCGCCTCGTCCAGCGCGTTGAGCCCGAGTACGAGGTCGACCAGATCGGCCTGGGAGGAGATGTCCCGGTCGAGGAGGCTGATGAAATGGTAGGTGAGCGTCTCCTCCCAGGCGTCGGCGAAGTCCCGGCCGATCCTGAGCGTGGGCTGGCCCAACTCATCCGTCCCCGCGCCGTGCCGGTGGAAGCTTTCGCCGAGAGTCAGCAGGTCGTACAGGGAGCGATTCACTGATGTGGTAAGCGGCTCGCTCCACACCAGCGGCCTCAGCGCCTCGTGCTCTGCCCACCTGACGCGATTCTCGTAGACAACGGTCTCGCTCGCGCGGTAGATACCGGCATCGGCGTCAGCGACGGTACGGGGCGGCAGGGCCTTCAACTCGTGGTCGTCCGCGTCGGCGATTTTCTCGTACTCCCGGCGGAACGCCTGCGCGCCGTCGTTGAAGGTGACGAGTTCCCTCCTGTCACCGCCTTCGAGGTCGATCAGCTGGAAGTCGCGGATCCCCGTCGCGACGCTCCTGCGCAGAGCGTTGTTCCCGTAGTCCTGATAGACAAAGTCACCCGCTCGGTGGACGACGGGCCCGTCCAGGCCGAGCGTCTGCCGGACCAGTGCCGCCGCCTCGGCCGCGTCCGCGTCCCGGCCGGTGAAACGGATCGCGGACACGCCGTCCCCGAACGTGACGATCTCCAGCCGGGTGGCCCCGCCCTCGACGGTCCGGGAATGGCGGAGGCCGCTGTCCACGCTCCTGCCCAGCCACCCACCGGCATCGGGGGGACGAGGTGGAGGGTTCTGCGACGCAGGCTCGCCACCGGCCAACACGACGTCATGCGCGTCCGACACCCCGCGCTCCAGGTCCGGATGCGTGGAGGGCGAGGCGTCCGCGAGGACAGCCGGCCTGTCGGGCACCGCCTGGGCCAGGCTGGTGACCGAATCGGAGCGTGCGTGGCCGGGAACCCGGCCGGCGCTGCCGTGGCCACCCGGGCCACCGCCCGTGTCCGGACCGCTTCCCCCGCCCGGCCCCCCGCCGACGTCCGGGCCCCGGCCGGTGGGGGTCATCCCCGCCCAGTGCGCGTCGGCGGCCCCGAACACACCCGCCGTGGTCCCCTTCAGCACCATCTCCCAGTCGAACTGGCCACTGAGCCCAAGAGTCACCGCCGTGGCCGCCCCGTTGGCCACGCCCGACTGGGCCATCATCCCCGCCATCGACCGGGTGGCGGTCGCCAGCCACTTCTCGGCCGCCGTCATCTCCCCCCGGGCCAAGCCCGCCTGCAGCCCGCTGGTCGACAGCCGCGACAACCCACCGGACAGGCCGGTCAGGAAGACTCCGGTCAGCGCCCCGGTCCCCACCGAGGTCAGGAACTGGTTCCAGTCGATGGCGTCGCGCCGCGACTGGGAGGCCTGCACCCCCAGATCCATGCCTCCGACCAAGGTGCCGAACAGGCCGATGTTGAACAGCAGCCGGGTCGCGATCTGCCGGATCGTCAACCGGGTCAGCTGCGCCCGCGCCCCGATCAGCCCCAGTGTCAACCCGCCCGACACGAACGCCGCTCTCGCCAGCCAGACGATCTGGAGGAGCAGGAACCAGACCGACACCTCGATCATCCGCTTGGTGTACTCGACCTGGACTCCCGCGCCGTTGAGCTCCAGCGCCGCAGCGACCAGACTGTCGACCAGTTCGGCCTGTCTGTCTCCCGACACCAGCCGCACGTGCTCGGCGAACGCCTTGAGCGCCTCCCCGTCCCAGTCCGCCGGACCATCCGGTGACTCCCCCGGTCTGCGGCCCCCGGAGGCCGGGTCGCCCTCCGCCACCTGCCGCGCCGTCGCCGCACACGCGTCGGCGAGCCGGAAGCACTTCGATTCGTCGCCCTCCGGCCAGTCCATCCCCACGACCCAGCCGGCCATCGGCTTGAACCAGTCGGGAACGATGAACCCGTCGAACCCCACAGGCGATCACACGCCGGACGGAGAGGAAGGGAGAGTGCCCGCCTGGTCGGCCGCCTCGTACACCGCGGCGCTGACCCCCAGCCGCTTCCGGACGCCGCCGATCTCCTGGATGTAGGCGTCGAAGGCGTCGAATATCCTCTCCCTGATGCGCGGGAGGTTCTTCTCCAGCTCCGCGCCGTACTGGTCGTCCCCCAGGGGACGCCCCTCTCTCAGGAACGCCTCACCCAGTGAGGTGTACGCCTCCCGGAGGAAGTCGCGCTCGTCACCGTAGTCCTGGGCTCTGCGGCGCAGTCCCGCCCACTCCGCGTAATAGCCGTCGGACACCGTCACCGGCGGCCCTCCGACTCCCTGGACGGCAGATTCACCGACTGCGGCAGGAACGACTCGAAGCTCGCGCCCTCCCCGAACAGTTCCTCGTACGGCAGGCCGTCCGGCACGAACGGAGCCATCAACTCCTGTGTCCGGGCCGACACCTCGCCCGTCGCCACACCGATCTGCTCCATGATCGACCGTGAGAGCTCCGACGACGACAGCTTCCGGTAGACGCGCGGATCGAGCTCGATGTTCTGGACTTGGCCGCGCGGCCCCACCGTCACGGTCACCATCCCGTCATCCGAGCGGGCGGTCACCGTCAGTTCGTTCAGCTTGCCGTACGTCTCTCGGAGTTGCGCCGCCTGCCGGTTGTACTCGTCGGCCAGCTCGTCGATGGCCATCCGAAACTCATCGCTCACCGCAGTCACCCCTCATAAACCGCGCAAACCTGAACGCCACAGAGATATCAGTGAACCCAGAGATATCAGCTGTTACCAACCAAAGCGAGTAAAAAGGGCAAAGCGGTCAGGGGTTATGCGTCTTGTCGGGGTCGGCGGTCTCACGACGCATCTGATCGAGGATCGCGAACTCCTCGGGCGTGAGATCGGCCGCGACGCTCAACGTCCCCTCCGATGTCTCCAGCACGATGGGCGGCCTCGACGTGCCGGGGCCGGAGACGACCGTGAAGGCGGGCGGAACCGGGTCCACGTCTTCGCTCATGTCGGATCCTCGAAACTAGGGAACGGACCGTACACCGTCCCATTCTGCCGGGTGGCGGACGACGACGGCCACCGAGGACCGCAGGTCCGGATTCCGCTCTGATCGACGCGCCGACCAGACTCTCCTGCCACGGCCTCCCCCAGAAGATCTCTGTCCACTATCATCGGCTTTCATCGGCTTTCATCGGCTTTGCGCCAGGCCGAAAGGGGGCAGCTGGGTGGCGGGTACAGATATCCACTTCGACGCGCTTGAGCAGTGCCGCACGACCACGAAGAAGCTGGCCGGGAAGTACGGCGACCTCGCCGACACGTACCCTGCCACGTCGGCCGACTCCTCCATCTTCGGAAGGCTGACGGACTCCAGCGCGCTGGCCAGTGCCATCGACACGATCGAGAAGATGGTCGACGATGAGCTGGGCCAGGTCAAGAACAAGCTCGAAGGCGTCGAGCGCGCGCTGGACACCGTGCAGGAGAACGTCCGCGGTGCCAACAAGGCCTCCAGCGGGGAGGACGGTTCATGACCGACAGGGGCGGCGACAGGGAGCCGATCACTCCCACCGTTCCGGGCAGCTCGGAACTGCTCAACATCGCCATGAAGGTCAACGGCGACAAAACGTCGATCACGGCGATCGCCACCCGGTGGCGGTCCGCGGCGGGCAAGGTGAACGAACACGCCCGCGAGCTCGGTGGCGCGGTGAACGCGGTGGACGGCGCCTGGCAGGGCGAGTCGGCAGACGCGTTCGACACTTATATGCGTAAGTACGGCAAGGCCGGTGACGCGTTGCACGATGCGCTGTCACACTGCGCGACCTCTCTCGACACCGCCGCCGGAAAGCTCGGCACCGCCGAGACCAAGGTGAACAACCTCGTCGGCAACCTCGTCACCCAGTGGAACACCTACTGCGCCAACAACCCCAAGAAGACGGAAGCGGAGCTCGCACCGGGGATCAAGGGGGCGGTCGACCAGGCCGTCAGCGATGCCCGCGTCCATCTCGCCGACGCCGACGAGGCCGTCTCCACGGCGGCGACCGATCTCAAGAAGCACCTGGACGAGCGGTCGATCACCTTCAAGGACATTCCCGCGCCCGGTGACGAGAAGTTCGTCCCGGCGCCCGGACGCACCGTCGACTGGCAGAAGACCCCCCAGCCCGATCCGGGACGGACCACGCTCGCCGGTGCGAACGGCGGTGGCTCCGGCGGGTACAGCCCCGAGGGAGGCGGATACGGCGGATACGGTTCCACCACCTCGTCGGGTGGGACCGTCCCCCAGCCGAAGGAGAAGATCGTGGAGTGGATCAAGGAGGCACTCACGATCATCAAATCGGATGAAATGGCGGATGTCCTCCGAAAAAGAGGGATCGACGTCAGCGATCTGGACCCGAACGACCCGAAGGACATCGAGCGGATCTGGACGATCATCTATTACGAGTCCGGCGGGGATCCCAACGCCCAGAACAACTGGGACATCAACGCACGCAACGGCGTCCCGTCCCAGGGGCTGATGCAGACGATCCCGCCCGTGTTCCAGGCGAATGCCCTTCCCGGCTACAACGGGATCAAGGAACCGGTCGACAACATCATCGCCGGTGTCCTGTACACCTACAAACGCTACGGATCCCTCGCCCAACATCCCGGAATCGATTCCCTGGAGAATGTCCCCGGGGGCACGTACAAGCCGTACTGACGGCCGGACGGGATCGGCCAAGACGCCCCGGTAGGCTGTGGTGATGGAACTCACCAAGTTCGGCCACGCATGCGTCCGCCTGGAGAAGAGCGGCTCGGTCCTGGTCATCGACCCGGGCTCCTTCAGCGAGGAGTCCGCGCTCGACGGAGCGCAGGCCGTCCTCATCACCCACGAGCACTTCGACCACGTGGATGCCGACCGGCTGCGCAGGGCCGCCGAGGCCAACCCGGCACTGGAGATCTGGACCAACGAGGCCGTGGCCGCCACGCTGGCCGACGTCCCGGCGAAGATCCAGGTCGTACGGCACGGCGACACCTTCGACACGGCGGGGTTCGGGGTGAGGACCGTCGGCGAGTGGCACGCCCCCAACCACCCGGACATGCCGATCGTGCGCAACGTCGGTTTCCTGGTGGACGAGGAGGTCTTCTACCCGGGTGACGCGCTCACCCCGCCCGGGGTCGAGGTCCCCACCCTCCTGGTGCCGACCAACGCGCCGTGGCTGAAGGCGTACGAGATGGTGGAATACCTGCGCCAGATCCGGCCGGCCAGGGCCTTCTCCACCCATGACGGCCTGCTCAACGACATCGGTCTCGGCCTGATCGACTCGTGGCTGGGCATGGAGGCGGACAAGCAGAAGGCCGAGATGCGCCGGCTGAAGCCGGGCGAGTCGGTCATGCTGCCCTGAGAGCCGCCCCCGGGCAACCGCGCCGTTCCTGCCCGGGGCGGCACCGCCGCAGCCGGGTCACGCCGCCGTGGCGATGGTGGCCGAGCCGATCACGGTGTCGCCCAGATAGAGCACGGCCGCCTGACCTGCCGCCACCCCGGTGGCGGGGGCGTCCAGCGTGAGGTGGACCTCGTCGCCGGAGAGCTGGGCGCGGCAGCCGTACACCTCGCCGTGGGCACGGAGTTGGACCGTGCAGGCCAGCGGCTCGCGCGGCTCGGCGGCCGGGCCGTTCCAGACCGGCCGGGTGGCCACGATCGTGGTGACCTCCAGGGCCGAGCGGGGGCCGACCGTGACCGTGTTGGAGACGGGCTCGATGGACAGCACGTATCGGGGGCGGCCGTCGGCGGCCGGGCGGTCGATGTGCAGGCCCTTACGCTGGCCGACGGTGAAGCCGTAGGCGCCCTCGTGCGCGCCGACGACCGCGCCCGACTCGTCCACGATCGGGCCCTCGGTCGCGCCGAGGCGGTCGGCCAGGAAGCCGCGGGTGTCGCCGTCGGCGATGAAGCAGATGTCGTGGCTGTCGGGCTTGTCGGCCACCATGAGCCCGCGCCGCGCGGCCTCCTCGCGGACCTGCGCCTTGGTGGAGTCGCCCAGCGGGAAGATCGCGTGACTGAGCTGCTGCCTGGTCAGCACGCCGAGCACGTAGGACTGGTCCTTGCCCGCGTCGGGGCTGCGGCTCAGCACGCCGTCGGCGATCCGCGCGTGGTGCCCGGTGGCCACCGCGTCGAAGCCCAGCGCGAGGGCCCGGTCGAGGACCGCCTCGAACTTGATCTTCTCGTTGCAGCGCAGGCAGGGGTTGGGCGTGCGGCCCGCTGCGTACTCGCTGACGAAGTCCTCGACGACGTCGCGGTGGAACCGTTCGGCCATGTCCCAGATGTAGAAGGGGATGCCGATCACGTCGGCGGCCCTGCGGGCGTCTCGCGAGTCCTCGATCGTGCAGCACCCTCGGGCGCCGGTCCGGTACGACTGGGGATTGGCCGAGAGCGCCAGATGCACGCCGGTGACGTCATGACCCGCCTCGGCGATGCGGGCGGCCGCCACGGCGGAGTCGACGCCGCCGGACATGGCGGCAAGCACACGGAGTCTCATAACCCCTTGAGCCTACCCGCGTCGGCGGACGTCCGTCGTGCGGGAGATCCGGTGGCCGTGCGGTCCGCGCCGCGCCTCCGCTGACGGCCTTTCCCGGCACAGGGGATCCGGCACCGGAGGGGGCCGATGTCAGGGGATCAGCTCAGCCCCGCACGGCGGGCCCGCTCGACGACGAGGGCGATGACGCCGACCAGCCGGTCGACGTCGGCCGCGGTCGAGGTGTGGCCGAGGGTGAAGCGGAGCGAGCCCCGCGCCCGGACCGCGTCGGCGCCCATGGCGAGCAGGACGTGGGAGGGCTGGGCCACCCCCGCCGAGCACGCCGAGCCCGTGGAGCACTCCACCCCCTTGGCGTCCAGGAGCATGAGCAGCGCGTCGCCCTCGCAGCCGGGGAAGGAGAAGTGCGCGTTGCCGGGGAGCCGGTTCACCGGGTCACCGTTGAGGATCACGTCGGGCACCGCCTGCCGGACCCTGCGGATCAGGTCGTCGCGGAGGGCGGTCAGGCGGACCGCCGTCTCGGCCTGGCGGGTCACCGCGGTGCTCACCGCCGCCGCGAATCCGGCGATCGCCGGGGCGTCGAGCGTGCCCGAGCGCACGTCGCGCTCCTGGCCTCCGCCGTGCAGCACCGGCACCGGGTCCACGCCCCGGCCGAGCAGCAGCGCGCCGACGCCCATCGGGCCGCCGACCTTGTGCCCGGAGATCGTCATCGCGTCGACGCCGGAGCCGGCGAACCCCACGGGGAGCTGGCCGATGGCCTGGACGGCGTCGGTGTGGAAGGGGATGCCGTGATCGCGGGCGATTCCGGCGAGAACCCGGATCGGCTGGACGGTGCCGACCTCGTTGTTGGCCCACATCACGCTGACCAGCGCGACGCTGTCCGGGTCGCGCTCGATGGCGGCGCGGAGCGTCTGCGGGTGCACCCTGCCGAACTCGTCGACGCCGAGGAGCTCGACGGTCGCCCCCTGGCGCTCCCCCAGCCAGTGCGCCGGGTCCAGCGCGCCGTGGTGCTCCACCGCGCTGATCAGGATCCGGCTCGCGCCCTTGGCCCGGCGGGCCCAGTAGAGGCCCTTGATGGCCAGGTTGTCGGCCTCGGTGCCGCCGGAGGTGAAGACCACCTCGCTGGGCCGGGCGTCGAGCGCGTCCGCGATCGTCTCCCGCGACTCCTCCACGACCCGGCGGGTACGGCGGCCCGCCGTGTGCAGCGACGACGCGTTGCCGACCCTGCCGAGGTGGGCTGTCATCACCTCGACGGCCTCGGGAAGCATCGGCGTGGTCGCCGCGTGATCGAGATAGGCGGACTCCACGACCGCACTCCCCTCCCAGCTCTGTTCTGCCTTCCAGGCAAGCGTATCCGTGGTCTTGAGGAACACCGTCACAGGTTTGACTACTAAACCGTCCAGACGGTACAGTAGCCGGCATGAGACGGGAAGAGCTGTTGGACGCGGCAGAGGATCTGCTCTGCGACCAGGGCTCCGCCGCACTCACACTGGCAGCCGTCGCCGAACGCGCCGGATGCAGCAAGGGCGGCCTTCTCTACCATTTCGGCACCAAGGAAGCCCTGATCAAAGGCATGGTCGAGCGGCTGATCGAGGACTTCGACCAGCTCATCGCCATCCAGGGTCACGACACCTACACCAAGAACTACCTGGCCGCCACGTTCGCCGCCGTGCAGAGCGGCAGGCTGCGACGCTGGGCGGTGGTCACCGGAGCGTCCGGCAACCTCTATCTGCTCGCCCCGCTGCGCACGGCGATGGCGCGCTGGCACCGGGAGGGTCTCGACATCGAGCCCGACCCCGCGGCCGCACAGATCGTCCGGCTCGCGTGCGAGGGGTTGTGGGACGTGGCCAGCCATGATCCCGATCTCTACGACGACGAGCACTACGCCGAGTTGAAGCAGCGTCTGCTGGACCTGCTGCCCGCCTAGCCGGGATCACTCTTTCGCACTCATTGGTGGTCGCTTCCGCTTTACGGAAGCGACCGGTCTGTGTGTGCCCATTTTCACGTCACCAGAAACATCTTTGAAGGGATTTCAGGCATGACCCGCAACCTGAGGACGGCCCGCACCGGTGCGGTCCTCACCTTCCTGCTCGCCGGACTCATGTGTGGATCGATGACCGTGCGCATCCCCGCGCTGTCCGACAAACTCGGCCTGTCCGAGGGGTCGGTCGGCGTCACCCTCCTCGTGTGGGGCCTGGGAGCGCTGATCACCATGCAGTCGATGCGCGGCATGATGACGCGCTTCGGCAGCCGGAGCATCCTGCGGGTCGGCGCTCCTCTCTGCGCGGCCGCCCTGGCCCTGCTGGCATTCGCACCGACGTTCCCGACACTGCTGGTCGCCGCCGGTCTCTTCGGCATGGCGTTCGGCGCGGTGGACATCGCGATGAACGCGCAGGGCTCGACGGTCGAGCGCGCCTACGGCCGCCCGCTGATGAACGGCATGCACGCGGGCTGGTGCGTGGGCGCGATCTCCGCGGGCCTGCTGGGCACCGCGGCCATCGCGGCGGGACTGTCGTTCACCGCCCATCTGACCTTGATCGCCCTGCTCTCCCTTCCCCTGTTGATCGTCATCAGCCGCACCTACCTGCCGGACCCGGCCGTCGCCGAGGGTCACGAGACGGGTGCCCGGCGCAGGCGGATGCCCCCGGTCGTCTACCTGCTCGGCGTGATCGCGTTCTGCGCGTTCATGGTCGAGGGCACGGTCGCCGACTGGAACGGGCTCTACCTGCGTAACGTCCTCGGCGCTCCCGAGGCCGTGGCCGCGCTGGGGTATCCGATCTTCGAGGCGGGCATGTTGCTCGGCCGGCTCACCGGCGACCGCGTCCGGGCCCGCTTCGGCGCCCGCGGCATGATCATCGCCTCCGGTCTGGCCACCGCCGCCACCTTCTCCGTGGTCATCACGGCCTCGACGTCCCTGGTCGCCATCTCCGCCATGCTCTTCGTGGGCGTCGCGGTGGCCACGGTCTCCCCGATGGCGATGTCCCTGGCGGGCGGCGCGGTCGACAACCCGGGCCCGGCCATCGCCCAGACCGGTGCGATGGGTTACGCCGGACTGCTGCTCGGCCCGGTGATCATCGGCTTCCTGTCGGACATGGCCACGCTCGGGACGGCACTCGGCATCACCGTCGTGCTCGGAGTCCTGATCGCGCTGGTCGCCCGGTTCCTCCCCCGGCGCGGCACGGCCTCCGTCCCGGCCGAGACTCCGGGGCGCGAGTTCACCATGGCCGCCTGACCCGCCGTCCGCGCCGCCTGGCCCCAGGTGATCACATCTTACTATTCAAGACAATATGGCTCAATAAATGAGACTTACCCTATGTTGTCGTCATGAGAACCCCCAACCGCTGGGCCATGCTGAGCCTGGGCATGGCCGCACAGGGCTCGGGCTGCGTGTTCATGTACGGGCTGCCCTTCCTCCTCCCCGCCCTGCAGGCGGAGAGGGGCCTGAGCCTGGCGCAGGCGGGGATCCTCGTGGGCGCGCCCAGCGCCGGGATGCTCTTCACGCTCATCGCCTGGGGCTGGGTCGCGGACCGCTACGGCGAACGGCTGGCCATGACCACCGGCTTGGCCCTGGCGACGGTCTTCCTGACACTGGCCGCGCTGTCCGGCACGCCCGCCGTACTGGCGGTCATGCTGGCGCTCGCGGGAGCCGCCGGCGCGTCGGCGAACGCGGCCAGCGGACGGGTCGTCCTGGGCTGGTTCCCCAAGGAGAGACGCGGCGTCGCCATGGGCTGGCGGCAGACCGCCCAGCCGCTCGGGGTCGCCGTGGCCGGGGCCGTCATCCCACCCTCCGTCCATCTGTGGGGGGTGCGGGGCGCACTGCTGGTCATGGCCGCCATCACCCTGGTCACCACCGTGTCGGTCGGACTCCTGGTCGTCGACCCGCCGAGAGGCGACAAGGCCGCGGGTGAGCGCACGGCCTCGCCGTACCGTGCCCCGGCTCTGTGGCGGATCCACGGCGCGAGCATGCTGCTGGTCGTGCCCCAGTTCGTGACGGCCGGGTTCGCCCTCACCTACCTGGTCTCGGCACGCCACTGGGAGGTGGCCTCGGCCGCCCAGCTCGTCGCGGCGGCCCAGTTCGGCGGTGCGGCCGGGCGGCTGCTGTGCGGCAGATGGTCGGACCGGGTGGGCAGCAGGGTCCGGCCGATGCGCCGGCTCGCCCTGGTCAACGGCACGGTGATGGCCCTGCTGGCGACGGCCGCGCAGGTCGGCGCCGCCGCCGCCACGCCGCTGCTGATCGCGGCGCTGATCATCTCCATGAGCGGCAACGGCCTGGCCTTCACCGCGGTCTCCGAGCTGGCCGGGTCATCCTGGGCCGGCCGGGCGATGGGCGTCCAGAACACCGCCCAGAACCTCGTCTCCGCCGCCACTCCCGGGGCGGTCGGCGCCCTCATCACCGGCACGGGCTTCGCCACGGCGTTCGGGCTGGCCGGCGCCCTGGCGCTCGCCGCCGCCCTCGCCACCCCGGGGCAGGCGGAGAGCGCACCCGAGATACCCGCGCCACGGGCCACGGCCGGCCGCTGAAACGCCCGGCCGCCGGAACACGCCACGGCCGGCCGCTGAAAGACCTGACCGTCGGAGCACGCCACGGCCGGTCGCCGGAAACACCCGGCCATCGAAAACGGCGCCGCACGTCACGTGCGGCGCCGTCTCCCTCTGCGTGCCTACTTGCGCTTGACGACCTCGTCGGTCAACTGCGGGACGACCTGGTGGAGGTCACCCACGACACCGAAGTCGGCGAGCTCGAAGATCGGCGCCTCGGGGTCCTTGTTGATCGCGATGATCGTCTTGGCGGTCTGCATGCCGGCCCGGTGCTGGATGGCACCGGAGATGCCCGCCGCGATGTAGAGCTGCGGCGACACGGTCTTGCCGGTCTGGCCGACCTGGAACTGGTGCGGGTACCAGCCGGCGTCGGTGGCGGCGCGGGAGGCGCCGACCGCCGCGCCCAGCGAGTCGGCGAGCTTCTCGATGATCGAGAAGTTCTCCGCCGAGCCCACACCACGGCCACCGGAGACCACGATGGCGGCCTCGGTGAGCTCGGGGCGGGCGCCCTTCTCCTCCTTGACGCGCTCCACGACCCTGGCGCTCTTGGCGGCCTCGGAGACGGTCACGGAGACCTGCTCCTCGGCGCCGGCGCCGACGGCGGCCTCGACCGGCGTCGCGTTGGGGCGGACCGCGACGATCGGGGTGCCCTTGGTCACGCGCGACTGGACGTTGACGCCACCACCGAAGATCGACTGGTCGGCGATCAGGCCGTCCTGGAGGCCCACGACATCGGTGAGCACACCGGAGTCGATCTTGATGGCCAGCCGGCCCGCGATCTCCTTCGCCTCGGCCGTCGCGGCGACGAGCACCGCGGCCGGGGACTTCTCGGAGACGAGCTGGGCCAGCAGCTCCGCCTTGGGAGCGACGACGTAGTCGTTGATGTCGGCCGAGTCGGCCAGGTAGATCGTCTCCGCGCCGTACTCGGCCAGCCTGGCCTTGGCGTCGGGAGAGTAGCCCGGCCCCGCCCACACGGCCGACGGCGTGCCCAGCTTGCGGGCGAGCGTCAGCAGTTCCAGCGTGACCTTCTTGACCTGGCCTTCGACGTGCTCGACCAGAACGAGAATCTCAGACATATCAGCTAACCCCCGTTCTCAGACGAACTTCTTCGACGCGAGGTAGTCGGCGGTCTTCACGCCGCCGTCGCCCTCGTCCTTGACGACCGTGCCGGCCGCGCGCGGCGGGGCGACGGCGAAGTCGGCGACCTCACTCCAGGAGTTGGCCAGGCCGACCTGTGCGGCGTCGATCTCGGCGTCGGCGACGCCGAGCTTCTCGACCGGCTTCTTCTTGGCCGCCATGATGCCCTTGAAGGAGGGGTAGCGCGGGTCGTTGATCTTCTCGACCACGGAGACGACGGCGGGCAGAGTGGCCTCCACCCTGTCGTAGCCGTAGTCGGTGACGCGCTGGATCGCGATGGACGACCCGTTCACCTCGACCTTGTTGGCGAAGGTGAGCTGCGGAACGCCCAGGCGCTCGGCGAGCATGGCGGCGAGGACGCCGGTGCGGGCGTCGGTCGACTCGGAGCCGAGCACGACCAGATCGAAACCGATCTTCTTGAGCGTCTGCGCCAGGGCGTAGGAGGTGCCCAGCGCGTCGGAGCCGTGCAGCGCGTCGTCCACCAGGTGGACCGCCTTGTCAGCGCCCATGGCCAGGGCCTTGCGGATGGTGTCACTGGCCTTGTCGGGACCCATGGTGAGGACGGTCACCTCACCGCCGTGGGCCTCCTTCAGGCGCAGCGCCTCCTCGACCGCGTATTCACACAGCTCGTTGATGACGCCGTCGGCGGCATCGCGGTCGAGCGTCTTGTCATCGGACCTCAGCTTGCGCTCGGTCGCCGTGTCGGGGACCTGCTTCACGCAGACGACGATGTTCATGGCCGGTGGCCGACCTCCCGTGTTCGCGTGCGCCACCGCGTCGCTGCGGTTGGCGCCGGATGCTCGGTACGCACACGCGGGGCACGTGCACGTGATGCCAAGACTGCCAGGTGCCCGAGGGCGGTATGACAGCGGGTGGCCTGGTCGGGACGTACCCGCCCTGGCCCTCCGACATCATGTTACCCAGCGGTAGCTTAGGTGCAAACCACCAGGCTGTACGGCTTGCCCGGACGGCGGAGGGTCTGCCCGCCCAGTCACCCTCCCACCATACCGAACTATATTCCGGAATCTGCGCATGAAGACCCCGTCCTCGGCGGGCCACCCCGGGGGCGCCGGTGGAGCCTCAACTTGCTATCAGGATCGCCACCAGGACGGAGACGACGGTGCCGAGGGCCAGCGCGAGAGTGAGGGTGCTGAAGAACGCGCCGAGCGCGGCCCAGAGCGCGATGGCGCCGGCGGCGCTGCCCAGATCGACGATCATACGCGGGCGGTTCCGGCGGGCGAACAGCGCGATCGCCGCGTCGATGAGCGTCACCAGGCCGTAGACGGTGAGCAGGAGCAGCGACACCTCCGGGAGCGGCTCCCTGGCCGTCGCGGCCATCAGGGAGACGAGCAGGCCGGTGCCGATGACCCAGCGGCGGTGCAGGACCACCCGGCGGCGCTCGCGGAACTCCTCGGCCGAGAGCCTGCCGGAGACCGGGCGCCGACCGCGACGCCACTCGCGGGTGGTGAGCTCCTGCACGGCGCCCGCCGACCCGCCCGCCTCGTGCAGGGCGACGTCCTGGACCTCGGCCGGCTCCCGCCCCCCGACGGACTCGTGGACCCTGGTGGCGACCGGGGAGGACCGGGGCCGCGGGATCGCCGCGCGGACAGCCGGGCCCGCGGCGCCCAGACGGTCCAGAAGCTCGCCTGCGACGGGCCGGACGGCCGGCTCCCGCCGCAGGCACTCCTGGAGCACCGGTTCCAGCCAGCCGGGCACGCCCTCCAGATCGGGGGCCTGGTGGACGACGCGGTAACCCACCGCCGAGGCCGGGCCCGTGCCGAACGGGTGCCGGCCGGTGGCCGCGTAGGCCAGCGTGGCGCCGAACGAGAAGAGGTCGGTCTCCGCTCCCGAACCGGTGCCCTCGATCACCTCGGGTGCCAGATACCCCGGCGTGCCGAGGATCACCCCGGACACGGTGACCGAGACGGAGTCGAGCGCGCAGGCGATACCGAAGTCGATCACGACCGGTTCGCCGTCGGTCAGGATCACGTTGGCGGGCTTCAGGTCCCGGTGCACGACCCCGGCGGCGTGGACGGCCACCAGGGCCTCGGCCAGGCCGCGCGCCAGCCGTACGAGATCGTCGCCCTCGACCGGCCCGTCCCCGGCGACCACCGCGCTGAGCGGGCGGCCCTGCACGTAGCGGGTGACCAAGTAGGGGCGGGCGCCCTCCAGCGAGGCGTCCAGGACCTCCGCGACGTGCGGGCCCTCGACCCGCCGCATGGTCTCCACCTCGCGGGCCAGCCGGGCGAGGGCCGTCGCGTCGGCCGCGACCTGTGGGTGCAGGATCTTGACCGCCACCGTGTGCCCCTCGGGGTCCAGCGCGAGGTGGACCTCGCCGAACCCGCCCGTGCCGAGCGTCGACAGCAGGCGGTACGGGCCGAGGCGCTCACCGTCCGGCGCTCCCATGCGACTCCCTCCGGCGTGTCCCCTCATCGTGCCCTAGAGGAGCCGATCGCGCACCGGTCACTGTCCGAAGGTGAGGAACCCGAGACCGAGACTCGTCATCAGGTCCTTGACGAGACCGCCGACGAGGTCGAGGACGCCCATCGTGCCGTTCTCCACCTGGAGCTGCCACTGCCTGTGGAGCTGCTTCACCACGTCGCTCGGCTGGTCCCAGGGCGCGAAGGACGCGTCCGCGCCCAGCACCGCCACCACCGAGAAGAACGCCAGCGTGCCCAGGATGATCGTGGTCACCATGGCCGCCCCGGGGCTGCGGATCACGCCGGTCAGCACACGGGAGACGGCCTTTCGCGGCTTGCCGCCGCCGGGCAGCACGAACAGCCCGGCCACGAACCCGCCCGCCGCGTAGGCGGCGGCCTGGTCGGTGCCCATCTTCCCGACGTAGGTCAGCGCGCCCCACACGCACATGCCGAACATCGCGGCGAGCGGGGCCGTGAGCAGCGTCGCGAGCATCGCCTTGACGAGCGCCCACGGGGTGCCGAGCACCGCCAGCAGCGGATCGGTGGCGCTGTTGCCCCGCACCGAGCGGCGCTGGGCCAGATCCCCGAAGAGGTATTCGCCGACCCGCAGGCAGGCCACCGCGACCAGCGCGAACGCGCTGACCATGACCGGCAGCACGCAGGCCAGCGCGACGAGGATCGTCAGCAGCAGCAGCGCGGCCAGCGGATGGCCGGTGCGGTAGCGCGGACGGTCCTGCGGCGGAGTGCGCGGGAGGTCCTGTGGCGGGGTGTGGGGCCGGGGCTGGACGGCCGGCGGGGCGTACGGCCGGGCCTGGCCGGTCGGCGGCGGCGGCGGGTAGCCGGCGACCCGCTGGTCGGCGTAAGGCGGCGGGGGTGCGCCCCTCGACTGCTGCGCCGAGGGCGGGGCCGGGATGTACGGCGGCGGCGGGGTGGCCGGGACGTACGGCGGCGGGGTCGTCCCCGTGGGGCGGGGCGACTCGGCGCGCGGCCTGCGCTCCCGCCGCTCCGGCTTGGCGTACTCCACCGGGGTCAGCAGGTCGGAGTAGCTTCCGTCCTGCGGCAGCGCCCGGGTGCCGTTCGGCGTGGACGGAGAGGGTGACGGGGGCGGGGCCTGCCCGTCCAGGAGCTTGGTGCCGTCCGTGTTGAGCACCTTGGTGCCGTCGGTGTTGAGCACCTTGGTGCCGCCGTCGAGGACGGTGGTGGGCGGTGTCTCCTGGAAGGCCGTCGCCGAGGGGTCGAGGGCACGCGCCATCCGGTACAGCGCCTGCGCGTCCGGCCGGGCGGCGGGATCCACCGCCAGGGCCTGGCGGAGCCAGCCGCGCAGCCAGGCCGGGGCCAGGTCGATGTTGGCCCGCCCCTCCATGATGTTGAAGCAGACGACCTCGAAGCTGCCCGTGCCGAACGGCGGCTTGCCCGTCGCCCCGAAGAAGACCGTCGAGGCCAGCGCGTGCACGTCGGCCGCCTGGGTGATCTCGGTATCCCGGATGATCTCCGGAGCGAGGTAGCCGGGTGTGCCGACGAACATGCCGGTCTGGGTCAGGCGGGTGGCGTTCACCAGGTGCGCGATACCGAAGTCGATGACCAGCGGCTCACCGTTGACGATCATCACGTTGGACGGCTTGAAGTCGCGGTGGATGACGTCGGCGGCGTGAATCGCCACGAGCGCCGCGCACATGCCCTGGGCGATCTTGATCACCTCGTCGGGCGCGAGCGGCCCGTCGGTGAGGACCGTCTCCTCCAGCGTGCGGCCCTGGGCGAAGCGGGTCACCACGTAGGGCTGCTTGCCGGACAGTTCGGCGTCGAGGACCTCGGCCACCTGCGGGCTGCGCACCCGCCGCATGGTCTCCACCTCGCGGGTGAGCCGGTCGCGGGCCTTGAGGTCGGCGGCCACGTGCGGGTGCAGAACCTTGACCGCCACCTCCCGCCCGTGCTCGTCGAGCCCCAGGTGGACGACCCCCATGCCACCTTCGCCGATCTTTCTGAGCAGGCGGTATGGTCCCAGCCGCTCAGGCGCCTGCGTGTCCCCCGTCATCGCGCCGCCTTCCGTAGATCCGTCAGTTCCGTCACCACCGTCCCGACATCGACCGGCGCCCAGAGCGCCTGCCGTGCCCCACCCCTCACGGTGCCGATCGCAAGAAAGATCATGAGCACGGCCACCGCGCCCAGCAGCGCGGCCATGATCATGGCCGCGCTGCGCGAGGGCAGCAGTGATGCCAGCGTACGTCGCATCTGGCGGCTGGGGCCCTCCACTCCGGGCCCGGCGCAGACCGTCCAGAGCGCGACCGCCGCGCCCCAGCTCAGCGCGTTGGCGGCGGGCATCCTCACGACGATCACGGTGAGCAGCAGCGTCACCGGCAGGCCGAGGATCAGCGCGTACGGCACGAGCGCGATGGTGATGCCCACCGATTTCAGGAGCGCGGCCGGCTGGCCGAGCACCCGGACCACGTCGGCGGCGGCCGCACCCGCCGCGCGGCGGGTGTTGAGCCTGGGCTGGGCGATGTCGGCGGCGCGGAGCAGGACCGCGACCGGGATCGCCACGACGGCGACGGCGATCGGCATCACGACGGCCGTAACCGTCATGACGATCAGCATCATCGTGCTCGCTACGCCGTACGCCTTGGAACGCTGCAACGTGTGCCCCGGCCGCTGGCCGGGGTGCGGAGCCGCGGGCGTCTGCGAATGAGGCGGCTGCGGGTGGGCGTACGGGTAGGGCGGCGGTGCGGGCCGGACGTGGGGTGTCTGCTCGAACAGGGCCTGCTGCTGCAGGTATGGGGGCGGGGCCTGGACGGGCGGAGGGAGGGTGTTTCGGACGTAATCCTGCAGGTCCTGCGGGCGGACCCGCTGGGTGGGGATGTCTCCGTCGGGCACCGGAGCCGGGGACTCCTGCCAGGCCGGAGTCCCGGGCCTGAACTGGTCGCCGGTGGAGAACCGGCGTCCCCTGGCGGGGATGTCCTCGGGGCTGAGCATGCCGGTGGGCAGGTCGCGTGAGTCCTGGTGGGCCACGGCCTGGCGCAGCTCCTCGGCCGTCACCCTGCGGGTGGGCGACGGGTCGGGGGGCTGCTCGCCGAGCAGGGAGACGTATTCGCGCGGCTGCGCCGCCGGGGCCGGGAGCCACGGCGGGGACTGCGGCGGGTTGCCCGGGCGGGAGGCCACCGGGGTCGGCACGTCGCCGGGGTCGCCGAAGTGCGCGACCGTGCTGATCTCGTCGGGCGCCCGGGACCGGCCCGGATGGGGCAGCAGGCGCTCCACCTGCGCGGCCAGCTCGGTGGCCTTGGGCCGCCTGGCCGGGTCGCGCTGCAACGCGGCCCGCAGCACCGGCTGGAGCGCCTGCGGGACGGCGTCCACGTCCGCCTTGCCCGCGGTGATGTTGTAGAAGATCATTTCCAGCGTGCCCTTGCCGAAGGGCGGCTGGCCGGTGGCCGCGAAGAGTAGCGTGCCCGCCCAGGCGTGCACGTCCACCTCGGGGCCCGCCTCGTGGCCCTCGATGATCTCCGGGGCGAGGTAGCCGGGCGTGCCGATGAACATGCCGGTCTGGGTGAGCCGGGTGGCGTCCACGGCCTGCGCGATGCCGAAGTCGATGAGGACGGGCTTGCCGTCCAGGATGAGGACGTTGCCCGGTTTGAGGTCGCGGTGGATCACGCCCACGGAGTGCACCGCGGCGAGGGCCGTCGCCACCCCGTGCGCGACCTTCAGCAGCGCGGGCAGCTCCATCGGGCCGTCCTGCTTGATCAGCTCGTCCAGCGGCCGGCCGGGGACGTATCGGGTCACGATGTAGGGCCGGTGACCGGTCACGTCGGCGTCGAGCACCTCGGCGATGTGGTCGCTGCGGACCCGCCGCATGGTCTCCACCTCGCGCGAGAGCCGCCGGCGCGCGACGTCGTCGCCGGCCACCTCGGCGCGGAGGACCTTCACGGCCACCTGCCGCCCCTGTGGGTCGACCGCGAGGTGGACGACGCCCATGCCGCCCTCACCGAGCCGCCGGAGCAGTCGGTAGGGGCCCAGTCGGTCGTCCTGATTCATGGCATGAAGAACCATACCGGCTTAAACACCGCCCATGAGATGAACCATCAGGCCATAGTCTTCGATTGAACAACGTCTGCCAGAGCTCAACGGTTTCCCAAAGGCAGGCAACACTCAATCTCTTTTCGGCGTCAGTTCGCCAGGCGGAGCACCTCGGCGGTTTTCAGGCCGGCGAGCACCGCACCCGGAATCGCCAACTTGGAGTGCCGGACGCCACTGCCGATCACGACCTCCGGGTGGGCCGCCACGGCCTCGTCCACGAGCACCGGCCACCCTTCGGGCAGCCCCAGCGGAGTGATCCCGCCGTACTCCATCCCGGTCAGACCGACCGCCTCCTCCTGCGGCGCGAAGGAGATCTTGCGTGCGTCCAGACGCCGCCGGACCACTCCGTTGACGTCCGCCCTCGTCGTGGCGAGCACCACACAGGCCGCGTGGCGGACCTCCCCGCCCCGTTTGGCCGCCACGATCACGCAGTTGGCCGATTCCCCCAGGCTCACACCGTAGCGCTCGCAGAACGCCGCCGTGTCCGCCAGCGTGGGGTCGATCTCCGCGACCTCGACCCCGTCGAGTCCCGCGACCGCCCGCGCCACCGGCTCCGCCAGCAGGTCCAGCCGTGTGGCCGCCCCGACCCAGTCCAGTGTCCCGATCGCCATCGTCGTCCCCCTCCGTTCATCTGCTCTGAGAGAGCGTACGGCCCGGGCGGCGAGCTCAGGACGGCGTCTGGAGAACCCGGCTGTGGAGTTCGGTGACGGCCTTCCTGGCCGACTCCATGGCTCCGGCCTGCCAGGCGATCAGATGGGTGAGCCAGTCACCCGCGAAGTAGACCCGGCCGGCCGGGCGCTGCAGAAGGGTGAAGGCGCCCTGGCGGGAGGGCCAGGCGACCCAGCCGCCCTCGATGTGCGGCCGGCGCTGCCAGGCCATCGAGACGCTGGAGCGGAGCTCGCTGCGGTATTTCTCGCCGTGGATCTTCTTGCCCTCGGTGAGCGCGCGGTTCAGGCGCTCGCGGTGGGACAGCGCGCCGTACGTCACGGCGTCGTCCCCGGTGTTGTAATAGCCGACGACCAGGCCGCTCCTCGCGTGGTAGCCGTAGGAGGGGTACCAGATGTGGGTGATGTCCAGGTCGGTCTCGGTGATCCCGCCGTAGATGCGGTCGTCGATCTCCCACCACCGCCTGCGATACTCCAGGCCGATCTTGCCCGCGGCGATCGGGACGGGGGTGCGGAGCGCGGCGGTGACCGGGGCGCCCAGGTTGTGCGGGATGCGGGCGAGCAGGTGGGGCGGGAGGGCGGCGACGCAGTAGTCGGCGCGGAGCGTACCGCCCCGGTGGGCCACCTCGACGCCGTCGGGCAGGTTTTTGATGCCGGTGACCGGGGTGCCCGTCTTGATCCGGTCGCGGCCGACCTCCCGCGCCAGTGCGGTCACGATCGCGTCCATGCCGCCCACCGGCTGGAACATGGGCATGGCCTGCTCGTAGCCGAAGTCCATGGTGAGCGCCCTGCCGGTGCCGGCGGCGAGCACGTCGGTCAGGGAGGGGAGCGTGCCGGCGGGGACGCCGCCGGTGACCCCGGGGTAGGTCTCGAAACCCCGGCGGGTGGAGCCCCGGTAGGTCAGGTCGGGTCCGAGGTCACCGAAGTCCCGCAGGAACTCGGCGAGCCGGTCACGGTCGTCCTTGGTCAGCCGCCGGTCCAGCGCGCCGGTGTGAGCCGCCTTGGCCAGCAGTTCCGCGATGTAGCCGTAGGCGTCGGCCCGGGCCGTCCGTGCCCGCGCCGGGGCGGTCATGCCGGCCGTGTAGACGTAGGCCGAGGCGTTGTTGTTGACGAACGCCTCGATGGGCACGCCCAGCTCTCGGCAGTAGTCCAGGGTGACCATCCACTGCGCGATCCGTCCCGGACCGGCGTTGAAGTAGGTCCCCTCCTCGAACTCCGCCGTCTGGGTCTGCCCGTCCGTCTCGGTCAGCCGGTCCCCGGCGCGCACTGTGAGGTTCCTGCCGCCCACCCGGTCGGCGGCCTCCAGGACCGTGCAGTCGTATCCCGCCTTGCCCAGCTCGTAGGCGCAGGTCAGACCGGCGACCCCCGCTCCGAGGATCACCACCTTGGCCGCGCCCCGGCCGCGCAGGGAGAAGTCGGAGGGCTGCGGGGGGACGAAGGCCTTCTCCTGGGAGTCGGGGGCCAGGCCGAGCGCCCCCATGGCCGCGAACATGGCCCCGGCGCCGCCGGCCGCGCCCACGCCGACCAGCAGCGCCCTGCGCGTCATCACGGTGGAGTCGGTCATCGCGCGTCAGCCGTACCCGTGGCTGCCGCAGGCGATCTGGCCGCCGATGGTGGCGAAGATGCCCATGACCGCCATGATCTGGGAGAAGTCGTCGGTGACGAACTCGGTGTGGCGGGGACCGGCCGACCGCACACCGGGGATGAGCGCACAGCCGGCGGCGATCGCGGTGGAGTTCCACTCGACGCCGAGGGTGAACGGCGGCTCGGGGACGCAGGGACGGAAGTCGGCGATCCGGTTGAGCGCGCGGGTGGTGGCCTCCCGGATGCGGGCCTGGGCGACGGCGGGCGGCAGGAGCTCGGCGGAGAACCTGTCGACGCCCGACTTGACCGCGACGGTCTCGACGTCGCCGAGGAGCTCGCGGGCCTCCTCGCAGACCGCCTCGTCCCCGGTCACCAGGGCCACCGGCACGCCGAGCGACCCCGCGAACGACGCCACCAGGCGGGTCTCGCCGCAGACCTCCCCGTTGAGGTAGAGGTTCTGGATCTCCTTGCCCATCCAGGTGTGGTTGAGGACGCCGTGCTGGACCCCGGCCCGCGCGTGGTATCCGGCGAAGCAGGCCGCCCCGTGGGTCCGGTCGAGGCCCTGCCCCATCCGCAGCGGCTTGCCCGGCCCCCGGATCAGCGTGGCCCGCTCGTCGAGCAGATCGATCCTGAGGTTCTTGGTCGAGCCGTGGGCGTCGTTGACGCGTACGGCCTCGGCTCCGGCGTCGAAGGCTCCCTGGATGACGGCGTTGGCGTCCGCGGTCATCAGCTCGCAGCCGCGCTCGTAGCCCCGGCCTCCGGCCTGCATCTCCTCCGGGTCGGTCAGACCCGTGACGCCCTCCATGTCCACCGAGACGTATACCTTCACGACATCCCCCAGGTCTCGACGCGGCGTGCCTCGTCGTCGCTCATGAAACCGATCTCCGCCGCGACGAAGTCACGGACCTGTTTGCGCCACGGCTCGGGGATCTCCTCGATCGCGGGCGGGTAACAGCGGTCCAGCCAGGCCGTCGACGCCTCGGTCGCGCGCAGGAACGCCGCGGCCCTGCCGAAGACCGTGTCCTCGATGCCGGGTACCCGCGCGCAGCCGTACTCGATCATCTCCTGACCACCGTACGGCGGAGGCTCCTGCCACTTGCGCGCGACCGGGCGGCCCGGAGCGACCGTGGTGCGCAGCGGGCGGCGTTCGACGGCGGCCTGGATGAGCTCCTTGTAGAGACACTTGCCGCAGGTGCCGCAGGGGCCGTTGACACCGCGCAGGCACCAGCGGACCTGCTCGCGCAGGACGGACTCCAGGGCGAGGCGCATGGTGACGGCCTCACTGACCCCGCCGACCGGGAGCACGATGTGCACTCCGGCCGCGGCGAAGACCTGTCCCCAGGCGCCGTGCGGGGACCACATCGGGTTGTCGGGGGTGTGGCGGAGCAGGTAGCGGTCGCCGCCCAGCCAGCGCGAGCCCAGCTCGTAGCCGAAGGCGAGGCCGCCCAGGTCGAGCTCGTCGGCCAGGAGCAGCGCCCCGGCGGCCACCGCGTGGTGCTCGGGGTAGCCGGGCCGGGGCTCGGCGAGCGTGAACTCCAGGTCGGACCGGACGACGGTGAGCTCGCGGCCGGTCTTCTCCGCCAGCGAGGCCAGCACGTCGGCGCGGTAGTGGGTCCAGCGGTTCGGCACGCGCGGGTGGGAGACCCGCTGGAAATGCACGAACGGCGCGTCGGGCAGCATCGCGGCCACGGCCGCGGAGTCGGCGCCGCCGCTGTAGGAGATCGCCAGCCTGCTGCCGGAACGCGCCGTCGCTCCGACGGGCCCCGCCTCGATCCCCCAGCCCGACTGGAGGGCCGTGGCGAGCTCGGCGGAGATCGGGCGGTCGAAGACGACCGCGCGCCTGGTCCACGGCGCGACGACGGTCCACGCGGCGAGCGCCGCCAGATCGGGGTGGACGGCGCGCGGCGCGCGCGGCAGTTCGACCCGGAAGGAGTTCGTGGCCAGTTTCAGGGGCTGGCCGTCGGCGCAGAAGCCGGTGATGGCGTCCTCGGCGTCCAGCCGGAAGGTGAGATGCCGCACAGCGCCGTCGGCCGTCCAGGCGACCCTCACGCGACGCTCCCCGAGGAGGGCTCCAGGCTCGCCGGCGCCGTACCGGCAGACGTCATGCCCGTGGGAGGAACGCCTCCGGGGAGGCGTTCCACGGCCTGCCAGAGCAGGACCTCGTTCTGGAGAACCCCGTCCAGCGCGACCGCCGTCTCCCGGGCCAGCCGGTGGGCGTCGTCCCAGCGCTCCGCCCGCTCCTGGCCGACACCGGCCTTCGCCACCTGCCCTCGGAGCCGGTCGACCTCGGCCCGCAGCGCGGTCACCTCCCGGCCCAGTGTCCGGACCTCCCAGAGCGCATCCCTGATGTCCTGCCGGTGGTCGGCAAGGGAGATGTACCGGGAGTCGAACCACCCCCGCACCGCCCGCCGTAGCCGGGCGGGCACCAGCGCACGCTTCACCAACCGAACCATAATCCGGCACGATACCGGCAAACCTTGATCTACCCGGGCGGTCCTATCACAGATTGATGTCGACGCCCCTCCGGGACGCGCGTCAGCGGCCGGTGAACGTGGCCTGGGCCTTCTCCGCGAAAGCGCGCATGCCGATCCCGGCGTCGTCGGTGGCGAACAGGGCCGAGAACTGGAGACGCTCGATCTCCAGACCGCTGGCCAGATCCACCTCGAGGCCGCGGTCGACGGCCTGCTTGGCGGCGCGCAGGGCCAGCGCGGGGCCGCCGACGAACCTGGCGGCGTAGGAGAGCGCCTCGCTGTAGACGTCGGCGTCGGGGACGACCTTGTCGACCAGCCCGATCTCCAGCGCCTCGGCGGCGGGGACGTGGCGACCGGTGAAGATGAGGTCCTTGGCCCTGGCCGGGCCGACCAGCCGGGGCAGCCGCTGGGTGCCGCCCGCTCCGGGGATGATGCCGAGCAGGATCTCCGGCTGGCCGAGCTTGGCCGACTCGCCGGCGATCCGGATGTCGGCGCAGAGCGCGAGCTCGCAGCCGCCGCCCAGCGCGTAGCCGGTCACGGCGGCGATGACCGGCTTGCCGATCCGCGCGACGGCGGTGAAACAGTCCTGCAGCACCCCGGAGTGCACCGACATGTCCGCATAGGACATGCCGGCCATCTCCTTGATGTCGGCCCCCGCCGCGAAGACCCGCTCTCCGCCGTAGAGGACCACGGCGTGGACACCGGCGTCGGCGTCCACCTGCCGGGCGCACTCCGCGATCTCTTCCTGCACCTGACGGTTGAGGGCGTTCATCTTCGGCCGGTCCAGCCTGATCGTCGCGATCCCCTTGGCTGTCTCCACCCGCACGAACTCACCCATGACCATCCCTCCGCCGGAAACGCCGTCCCCCCAAACATAGGGCGCACGTCAGTTGACGGGCAGTACCAGGTCCCTGGTTTCCCCGGGAGGCTCGACGAGGCCCCCGGTCAGCCGGAGGTAGATCCGCTCGTACTTCTCGCTCATCGCGTCGACGCCGAACCGGCGGGCGACATGGGAGCGGCACGCGTGCGGGTCGAGCATGTCCGCCGCCTCGATGGCCTCGGGGAGCTCCTCCGCGTGGCTGCGGACGAACCCGGTGATCCCGTCCGCGACGACCTCGGGCACGGCTCCCCGGTCGAGCGCGACCACGGGTGTCCCGCAGGCCATGGCCTCGATCATCACCATGCCGAACGGCTCCTCCCACAGGATCGGGAAGACCAGGCAGCGGGCCGCCGCGAGCAGCTCGCGTTTGCGGGAGGCGTCGGCCTCGCCGATGTACTCGGCGTGGGCACCGAGCCGTGGCCGGACGTGCTCCTCGAAGTAGTCGTGCTCCACCTGCTCGGTGAGCTTTCCGGCGAGCAGGATCCGCCGCCCGGCCGCCTGGGCGGCGTCGATGGCCAGGTGGGCGCCCTTGTCCTCGTTGAAGCGGCCGAGCCACAGGACCCAGTCGTCCTTGTGCTCCCGGAAGGGGAAGGACTGTGCCTCGACGGCGTTGTGGACGACTCCGGCCCAGTTCAGGTCCGGGGCGAGCCGCCGCTGCGCCGCGGAGATGCCGACCATCGACACCGTCTCGGAGAGCACCCGGTAGTACGCGCCGTACTCGCCGTCCACCTCGCCGTGGCAGGTGATCAGGGTGGGCACGCGCCGCGTGGCCGCGGTCAGCGGTCCGGCCAGCGAATGGTCGTGGACGATGTCTGCGTCGAGGTCCGCGATGATGTCCTGCGCCATGGCCGCGTGCAGCACCTCGGGCAGCGCCTCGCCGATGCGCTCGGAGGGTGCCGGATCGTAGGTGCACAGGAAACGTGCCGGAGTCCCCGGCTTGCCCGCCCCGATCAGGGTGATGTCGTGCCCGCGCCGCGACAGCCCGGCGACGAGCCCGGCCAGCATCGCCTCGATGCCCCCGTAACCCACGGGTGGCACGTCGTACCAGGGAGGCGCGATCATCACGATGCGCATCCCGCCGCCGCGCCACCCTTGAAGTTCTGATGTGGAGATCACACCCACCTCGCTTCCGGGCCTCGCGGCCCTCAGGAAACCTCTGGATTAATCGATCAGGGGGTCAGGGGAGGTTTCGCAGTGGGCCGACATGGGTGGGCGCGGCTCGTTACGCAGGGTTATGCCCTCGGGCAGCCCGGTGACGGACACCTTGCCGTCCTTGACGTCGATCGTGATCCGGGAGTCGGCGAAGGAGAGCGCCGTGATCCGTATGTCGTCCAGCCCGACGGGAGCCAGCCAGACCTGGCCGTAGGGCACCCACGGGTCGAAGCGGAGCAGGTTGCGGACCAGATGGATGGGGGTCGCGGCGGCCCAGGCCTGCGGGGAGCAGGAGGTGGGATACGGCACCGGCATGGGGAACTGGGCCCGGTCGAACCCGCAGAACAGCTCCGGCAGCCGCGTGCCGAAGGCCTCGGCCGCGTCCAGCAGGCCGTAGGCGATCCGCTGCGCCTCCTCGGCGAAGCCGTAGCGGATCAGGCCGGCGACGACGATGGAGTTGTCGTGCGGCCAGACCGAGCCGTTGTGGTAGCTCATCGGGTTGTAGGCGCCCATGCCGGCGGACAGGGTGCGCACGCCGTACCCGGTGAACATCTCCGGAGACAGCAGGTGCTCGGCGACGGAGGCCGCCCTGTCCTTCTCGACGATTCCGGTCCACAGGCAGTGCCCCATGTTGGAGGCCAGACTGTCGATGGGGCGTCCTCTGCCGTCGAGCCCGATGGCGTAGTAACCCCGGTCCGGCAGCCAGAACCTCTCGTTGAACGCCTCCCGGATCCGGGTCGCGCGACCGATCCAGTGGTTCTCCAGACCCTGGTCGCCGGCTTCGTGGGCGAAGTGGGCACGCGCGTTGTAGGCGGCGTAGACGTAGCCCTGGACCTCGGCCAGGGCGATGGGCGGGCGGGCCAGGGTGCCGTCGGCGAAGTTGATGCCGTCGAAGGAGTCCTTCCAGCCCTGGTTGACCAGGCCGTGGTCGGTCTTGCGGCGGTAGAAGAGGAAGGGGTCCGCCGATCTGGTGATCCAGTCGAGGGCGTCGTCGGCGTGCGGCAGGATCTCCTCGACCTCTTTCGGGTGCAGGCCCCACCGGCGCAGCTCACCCAGGAGCATCACGAACAGCGGGGTGGAGTCGACCGAACCGTAGTAGGCGAGGCCACCATGCGGCGAGGTGCCGGCCTGCACCCCGAAGCGGAGCTCGTGCAGGATCTTGCCCGGCTCCTCCTCGGTGAGCGGATCGTCGGTCCTGCCCTGCAACCGGGCCAGGCGCCGCAGGGTGCCGAGCGCCAGCGACTGGTCCAGGGGGAGCGCCATCCAGGACGCCAGCAGCGAGTCGCGGCCGAACAGGGTCATGAACCACGGCGCTCCCGCGGCGATGCTGGGCGGTTCGTCGGGCCGGTCGGGCTCGAACAGCCGCAGCGCCCCGAGGTCCTCCCTGGAGCGGCGCAGGATCTGGGCCAGTGCCCGGTTGGAGGTGCTGACGGTCGGGCTGTGACGCCGCCAGTCGGCGCGGCGCCGGACGGGCTCGGCGTGCTCCAGCGGGTGGTGGGTGGAGAACCAGGTGGGTGTCTCCTCCCCCTCCAGGACCGGGTTGACCTGCAGGGTGACGGTCCAGTCGGCCCGGGCGGGGACGACGATCCGGAAGACGAGCATGCCGGGGACGGCGAACGGCGCCGGGTCGGCCAGCACTCTGGTCCCCCGCGACCGGGTGACGGAGAAGATCATTAATCCCGACCTGTCGGGCGTCACCTCCACGTCGGTCACGTGGTGGACCCGGCCGCCCTTCACCTCGAACAGGTCGGCCATGTCGGAGCCGACGTGTATGTCGAGCACGCATCCGGCCGGTTCGTCGGACAGGTTGCGCAGGGTCAGGTCCTCACGGAGACCCGCGCCGACGTAGCGGTCCCTGATCACCAGCAGGGTGCTCTCCGCCCGCCCCGGCCGGGGAGCCGCCCGGCCGACGAACGTCGCGTGGTAGGGCTCGCCCGCGAGCACCGCGAGCGATTCGACCGGAGCCTCGTCCACCCGGAGCTCCCAGCGCGACAGCAACCGGGTGTCGGCGTGGAAGATCCCCTGTGCCCCGCCCTGCACGATGTCGCCGTTGGACGCGCACACGCAGAAGGAGCCGTCCTCGACCAAGGTCACCGTGGTGTCGCCCAGGGTTCCGGGCTGGCCTTCGAAAGTCCACCCGTTCAATGCGCTTCTCCCGGTGTGAGTGAGTGCCCCTGTAGGACTTCCCCCTCACGCAGAAGAGGAACGGCACATCAGCCGTTCACCGAAACGTTTTGCCTGATCAAGATGGTTATCACGCTATCTCGCGCCAAGAAGGAGATAAGGGCGTCCACGTCTTTCTCACTCGGCGGGCCCGTCGGCAGGGATGGTTCCGGGGGAAGTGACAGCGAGGTGGGGACGAGTGGACCGCCGCCGGGGCGATGGGAACACTCAGGCCGCTGGACCCCATGCCAGATGATTACCCTCTGTTTTCGACAGGACGCTGTCGGCAACCGCCCCTCCTGGTATGCCTGACGCTCACCAGGACGGGTCCGGCGTCTCCCCGCGAGAGTTCAACCCCGCCCACCCCGCATGGTGAAGGAATTCTTCTCCAACTGTCACAAAAATGAAGAAACTTATTGACATTGCGATCTTAACTTCGCAGTCTGACTTGCACCGGATCCCCCAGCCGAGGAGCACCCCCATGCAACGATCCACGCCGCTCCGGATGACGGTCGCCGCCGTCATGGCCGTCGGCGGCCTCGCCTTCATACAGCCGGCGTCGGCCCAGGCGGCCCCCGACGACCGGCAGGCGGCCTTCACCACGGCGGCCAAGACCTACGAGGTGCCCGAAAGCGTCCTGCTCGGCGTGTCCTACCTGGAGTCCCGTTGGAACGCCAACGCGGGCCTGCCGAGCAACTCCGCCGGGTTCGGCCCCATGCACCTCACCGACGCCGCCGCGCTCAACACGGCGCCCGCCACCGACCATCACGGCCAGGGCGAGGAGGACCCCCGCGGCGACGACAGCCGCCCCCTCACGCTGCGCGAGCACCTGGTGGCCCCCGCCGCGATACCCACCTCGCTCAGGACGCTGGAGAAGGCCGCCGAACTCACCGGCGCGAGCCGCGAGGAGCTGCGCGGCGACCCAGCCGTCAACATCCGCGGCGGCGCCGCCCTGCTGGCCGACTACCAGAAGCAGCTCGGCGCGCCGCTCAGCGCCGACCCCGCCGAGTGGTACGGCGCGGTGGCCCGCTACTCGGGCGCCGACGAGGCCGAAGCGGCGAAGTTCTTCGCCGACGAGGTCTACGCCACGATCGAGGCCGGCGTCGAGCGGGTCACCGACGACGGGCAGAAGGTCGGGCTGAAGGCGGTGCCCGGCCTGAAGAAGGTCGAGAAGTGGCTGGAGAAGCTCAAGCTGCGCTGGCCCCACCGCGACGGCGTCGAGTGCCCGCTCACGATCTCGTGCGAGTGGGTCCCGGCGCCCTACCAGGCCCTGCCGGACGACGACTACGGAAACCACGACCTGTCCGACCGGCCGCGGAACCAGAAGGTCGACTACATCGTCATCCACGACATGGAGGGCTATTTCGACCCCTCCCTCAGGCTGGTCCAGGACCCCACCTACGTGAGCTGGCACTACTCGGTGCGGTCCAACGACGGCCACATCGCCCAGCATGTCAAGACCAAGGACGTCGCCTGGCAGGCGGGCAACTGGTACGTCAACGCCAAGTCCATCGGCATCGAGCACGAGGGCTTCCTCGGCGAGGGCGCGGCCTGGTACACCGAGGCGATGTATCGCACCTCGGCGAAGCTGGTGCGCTACCTGGCCCTGCGGTACGGGGTCCCGCTGGACCGCGCGCACATCATCGGCCACGACAACGTGCCCGGCACGCTGCCGACCACCGTCAAGCAGATGCACGAGGACCCGGGCCCCTTCTGGGACTGGGCGCACTACTTCGACCTGCTCGGCAGGCCGCTGCACGGCTCCGGCGGGCCGAAGGCGGAATCGGTCATGATCCTGCCCGACTTCGACAAGAACCAGCCGTACTACTACGGCTGCGACCGCAAGAACCCGTCGGCCGACTGCGTGCCGCAGGGCTCGTCGTCGGTCTGGCTGCGCACCGAGCCGCGCGAGGACGCCCCGCTGGTCAAGGACATCGGCAAGCACCCGACCGGCGACTCGCTCTACAGCGTCTTCGACCACAGCGCCCGCGCCAACACCGGCCAGCGCTACGCTCTGGCCGACCGCCAGGGCGACTGGACGGCGATCTGGTATCTCGGTCAGAAGGCCTGGTTCCACAACCCGGCCGCCCAGCCCACCGCGGTCCCCTCCCGGGGTCTGGTGGTGACGCCCAAGCCGGGGCTCGCAAGCGTCCCGGTGTACGGCAGGGCGTATCCGGAGGCGGAGGCCTACCCGGCGAGCGTGCCGTACCAGACGATCACCCCGCTGCAGTACACGTTCGCCGCAGGCCAGCGCTACACCCTCGGCCTCGCCGCCCAGGGTGAGTTCTACCGGGCCGTGACCTTCGACGCGTCCCAGCATGTGATGGTCCGCGGGAAGCTGAAGTACTACCAGATCCAGTTCGGCCACCGCGTGATGTTCGTCAAGGCCGACGACGTCGTGGTGTCCGTCGCCTGATCCCGGGACGGCCCGCGGCGGCCGGGGGAGCCGGGCGTGAGTCCCGCTCCCCCGGCCCGCTCGCGCGTGACCGGCTCCCCGCGGGTCTCCCCGGGTCCCCGGCCGGCCTTCCCCCGGCCGGGGTTCCTCACCTGCCCGGTCGCCCGCCTCAGCGCAGAGTGCCGTTGGTCATGCCGGCGGGCTCCTCCGGGACGGCGATCATGCCGAGCTCGGAGGGTGTCGCCATGAGGGGATGGTCCGGGACGACCCGGACGGTGTAGCCGAAGGCTCCGGTGCGGTCCAGCGGAATGGTGCCGCCGAAGACCGCCTTGCCGTCGTCGCCGACCGCCTCCAGGGCGAGATCCGCATACGCCGGGCCGACCAGCTCGTCGTGCAGCCCGACCAGGCCGTAGGCGGCCTGGACCCGGATGTCTCCGGGCTCCAACTCGCCCAGGGCGATGGTGGCCCGCAGCTCCAGCGCCGCCCCCACCTCGGGGGTGTCCGCCAGGTTGGAGGCCTCCACGTGCTCGACCCGGACCCCCGGCCACGCCTGGGAGACCTTCAGCTTCCACGCGGCGAAGCTCTTGGCCGGTTCGTAGCCGTCGGCCAGCAGGGCCCGTGCGGACCCCGCCGCCGGGGCGTAGAGGCCGACCACGTAGTCGCGGAGCATCCGGCCGGCGAGGACCTTGGGGCCGAGGGAGGTCAGGGTGTGCCGGACCATCTCCAGCCAGCGCAGCGGCAGACCGTCGGAGGCGCGGTCGTAGAACCGGTCGGCCACCTCGTGGTCGATCAGGTCGTAGAGCGCGCCGGCCTCCAGCTCGTCACGGCGGTCGGGGTCGGTGACGCCGTCGGCGGTGGGGATGGCCCAGCCGTTGGTGCCGTCGTACCACTCGTCCCACCAGCCGTCGCGGATCGACAGGTTGAGCCCGCCGTTCAGCGCGGCCTTCATCCCGGACGTGCCACACGCCTCCAGGGGGCGCAGCGGGTTGTTCATCCACACGTCACAGCCCTGGACGAGGAGCTGGCCCAGGGCCATGTCGTAGTCGGGCAGGAAGACGATGCGGTGCCGGACGTCCTCCGCGTCGGCGAACTTCACGATCTGCTGGATGAGCTTCTTGCCGCCCTCATCGGCCGGGTGCGCCTTGCCCGCGATCACGATCTGCACCGGCTTGTCCGGGTCGAGCAGCAGCTCGCGGAGCCGGTCGGGGTTGGACAGCATCAGGGTGAGCCGCTTGTAGGAGGGGACCCGGCGGGCGAACCCGATGGTCAGCACGTTCGGGTCGAGGGCGTCGTCGATCCAGGTGAGCTCGGCCCGGGAGGCACCCCGGTCGAGCCAGGAACGGCGCAGTCGCTCGCGGGCTCCCCCGACCAGCCGGGCGCGCAACCGCCCGCGGATCTCCCAGATGTCGGCGTCGGAGATCTTGTTGACGCCCTCCCAGCCCTGGGCCCGCTCGACCAGCGTGGGCAGCTCCCGGCCGGCCAGCTCCATGATCTCGCGGCCGACCCAGGTGGGCGCGTGCACGCCGTTGGTGATCGAGCCGATCGGGACCTCGTCGACGTCGAAGCCCGGCCACAGGCCCTGGAACATCTCCCGGCTGACCTCGCCGTGCAGCTCCGAGACGCCGTTGACCCGCTGGGCCAGCCGCATTCCCATGGCGGCCATGTTGAACTTGCCCGGCTCGTCCTCGGCGCCGAGCGCCAGGATGCGGTCCACCGGGACCGTCGGCCACGCGTTGTCGCCGCCGAACTGGCGGGCGATCATGTCGCTCGGGAAGCGGTCGATGCCGGCGGGGACGGGCGTGTGGGTGGTGAAGACCGTGCCGGCGCGGACCGCCTCCAGCGCCTCGTCGAAGGAGAGCCTGCTCTCGGTGAGTTCGCGGATGCGCTCCAGTCCCAGGAAGCCCGCGTGTCCCTCGTTGGTGTGGAACACCTCGGGCTCGGGGTGGCCGCTGACCCGGGAGTATGCGCGGATGGCGCGGACGCCGCCGACGCCGAGCAGCAGCTCCTGCATCAGCCGGTGGTCGGTGCCCCCGCCGTACAGGCGGTCGGTGACGTCGCGGGCGCCGTTGTCGTTCTCGGCCACGTCGGAGTCGAGCAGCAGCAGCGGGACCCGGCCCACCTGGGCCACCCAGACCTGGGCGTGCAGCGTGCGGTGTTCGGGCAGGGTGATGCCGACGCGCACCGGCGTGCCGTCCTCCTCCTTGAGGAGGGTCAGCGGCAGGCCGCCGGGATCGAGGGACGGGTAGTGCTCCAGCTGCCAGCCCTCCGGCGAGAGGGACTGGGTGAAGTAGCCGTGCCGGTACAGCAGGCCGACCGCCAGGATCGGCACGCCGAGATCGCTGGCCGTCTTGAGGTGGTCGCCGGCGAGGATGCCCAGGCCGCCGGAGTACTGCGGCAGAGCGGCGGCGATGCCGTACTCGGGCGAGAAGTAGGCGACGGCCCGTGGGGCGTCGGGGATGGTCTGATACCACCGCGGCGCGGTCATGTACTCACGGAGGTCGTCCGCCGCGTCGGCGACCCGTCGCAGGAATCGGCGGTCGGCGGCCAGCTCGCGCAGACGTCCCGCGTCGACCGCGCCGAGGAGGGCGACGGGGTCGTGGCCTACACGCTCCCAGACGACCGGGTCGACCTCGGCGAAGAGGTCGAGTGTCTCGGGATGCCACGACCAGCGAAGATTGTGCACAAGCTCGCCGAGGGAGGCCAGCTCCGGAGGAAGGACGGTGCGGACGGTGAACCTGCGGATTGCTCTCACGCTGCCAGACCCTAGTTACTCAGCGCCACGAGGGCGACCCCAACACTCACGCGTCTCCCCCTCACCGCTATCAATCACCTCCAAACACATCAAAGTCAGGTTGGTCACGTCCCAGTGCAACGCGCCGGGAGGAAGAGGTCCCGCATTCTTCCCCCGACAGGCATGAAGATGGACTATTGGGGCAACGCATCTATGGACCGCAACGCCCTGCTCCCCGGACCCGGCCGTCCGCGAGGGGTGGCAGGACGCCGACCCGTCCCCGGGGCCGGTGACGGGGTGTTTGAAAACGCGAAGATCTTTTCTGCCGACTTTTCCCGGCGGTACCGGGCGTGCCGTCGCTACCTTGAGACGCGATGATCGGACGAATCCCAATCCAGGACATCCAGCCCACGGTCGACTGCGGGCGCCGCCCCGCCAAGGCCGCCGCGGGCGAGACCTTCGAGATCTCCGCCACCGTGTTCCGGGAGGGACACGACGCGGTGGCCGCCGGAGCCGTTCTCATCGGTCCCGACGGCGTGCGCGGCCCGCTGCTGCGCATGCACGAGCTTGCCCCGGGCACCGACCGCTGGGGCGTCGAGGTGACGCTGCCCACCGAGGGCGACTGGCACTTCCGCGTCGAGGCGTGGAGCGACCCCATGGCCACCTGGCTCCACGACGCGGGCATCAAGATCCCACGTGACATGGACGCCGAGCTCATGTGCGAGGAGGGCGCCCGGCTCTTCGAACGCGCCGCCAGAGCCGTACGGCCCGCGGACTGCGGGAGTGTGGCCCGCAGGCCCGTCGCCAGGACCGGGGCCGCGGACGGCAAGGCGGTGAAGGGCAGGAGCGCGAAGGCGGCGAAGGCTCCGGGGAAGGCCGCCCGCGGCGTGACCCTGAGCGCCGAGACGGCGGTGCTGGAGGCGGCCGCGGACGTTCACGTCTGCGGGCACCGGGCCGCGTTCCTGGCGGTGGCGGCCAAGCTGCGCGACGGGGACCTCGACCCACGCGCCCGGTTCTCGGTGGCCCAGCTCCCGGACACGGCGGAGCTGCTGCGCGCGCACCCGCTCCGCGACCTGGTGACGAAATCGTCCAGGCGCACGGTCAGGGTCGACCGGCGCAGGGCGCTGTTCGGATCCTGGTACGAGTTCTTCCCGCGCTCCGAGGGGGCGATCGTCGAACATGACACTGCCCCCAAGTCCGGAAATTTCACGACTGCCGCGAAGCGGCTGCCCGCGGTCGCCAAAATGGGCTTCGACGTCGTCTACCTGCCGCCGATCCACCCGATCGGACACAGCTTCCGCAAGGGCCGCAACAACACCCTGACGCCCGAGTCCTACGACCCCGGCTCTCCCTGGGCGATCGGCTCCGAGGAGGGCGGCCACGACGCCATCCACCCCGACCTCGGCACCTTCGAGGACTTCGACGCCTTCGTGGCCAGGACCCGCGAACTCGGCATGGAGGTCGCCCTCGACCTGGCCCTGCAGTGCGCGCCCGACCATCCGTGGGTCAAGGAGCACCCGGAGTGGTTCAACATCCGCGCCGACGGCTCCATCGCCTACGCGGAGAACCCGCCGAAGAAGTATCAGGACATCTACCCACTGAACTTCGACAAGGATCCGGAGGGCATCTACGCCGAGGTCAAGCGGGTGGTGCGGCTCTGGATGGACCACGGCGTACGGATCTTCCGGGTGGACAACCCGCACACCAAACCGGTGGCCTTCTGGGAGCGGCTGCTGGCCGACATCAACTCCACCGACCCGGACGTGCTGTTCCTGGCCGAGGCCTTCACCCGCCCGGCGATGATGCAGGCGCTGGCCAGGGTCGGCTTCCACCAGTCCTACACTTACTTCACCTGGAAGAACTCCAGGCAGGAGGTCGAGGACTACCTCGGTGAACTCTCCGGCGAGACATCGCACTTCCTGCGGCCGAACGTATTCGTCAATACTCCGGACATTCTTCATGAATACCTACAGCACGGGGGAGTCTCAGCATTTCGGATCAGAGCGGTCCTTGCGGCGATGGCGATGCCGACCTGGGGCGTATATGCCGGATACGAGCTTGCGGAGAATGTTCCAGTTCGACCCGGTAGTGAAGAATACCTAGATAGCGAGAAATATCAGTATAAGCCTCGCGATTGGGCTGAGGCCGAACGTGAGGGCCTTAGCCTGGCTCCCTTCATCACGCAACTTAATTTGTTGCGAAGAGCACACCCGGCGCTCCAGGAACTGCGTAACCTACGGTTCCATAGCGTCGACCATCCGGATGTGGTCTGCTTCTCCAAGCGGCTGCCCGGCGCCCATGACACGGCCACACGACGGCACGGCCTGGGCGACGTGGTTCTGACGGTCGTGAATCTTGACCCACACAACACCCATGAGGCCACGGTGTCCCTGGACATGCCGGCCCTCGGTCTCGACTGGCGTGCCGAGTTCGTCGTTGACGACGAACTGTCGGGCGAGTCGTATCGCTGGCGGCAGGACAACTACGTGCGCCTCGATCCCCATATCCACCCAGCACACATCTTCACTTTGCGTGCCGCGACGGCGAACCAGCGGTGAGCCGGCCGGGTGCGCGATACCGGCAGAACAGCGGGGAGTCCACTGGTGAGTCAGCTACCTGAGCCCATTCCGAACACCTTCGACGAGGAGAAGCCGCGCGACCCGTACTGGTTCAAGCGCGCCGTTTTCTACGAGGTGCTCATCCGGGGATTCGCCGATTCCAACGGGGACGGCACCGGAGACATCCGCGGTCTCATCAACCGGCTGGACTATCTCCAGTGGCTGGGGGTGGACTGCCTCTGGCTGCTCCCCCTGTACGAATCCCCGCTCCGCGACGGCGGTTACGACATCGCGGACTTCATGAAAATCCTTCCCGAGTTCGGGGATCTCGGGGATTTCGTGAAATTGGTGGATGAAGCCCACAAGCGGGGCATGCGTGTCATCGCCGACCTGGTGATGAACCACACCAGCGACCAGCATCCCTGGTTCCAGGCCTCCCGCCACGACCCCGAGGGTCCGTTCGGCGATTTCTACGTCTGGAGCGACTCCGACGAGACGTACCAGGACGCCCGGGTCATCTTCATCGACACCGAGACGTCCAACTGGTCCCACGACCCGGTGCGGGGCCAGTACTACTGGCACAGGTTCTTCTCCCACCAGCCGGACCTCAACTATGAGAACCCGGACGTCCAGGACGCGATGCTGGAGGTGCTGCGGTTCTGGCTGGACCTCGGCATCGACGGGTTCCGGATGGACGCCATCCCCTACCTGTTCGAGCAGGACGGCACCAACTGCGAGAACCTGCCCAGGACGCACGAATACCTCAAGCGGGTCAGGGCCGAGGTCGACCGCCTCTACCCCGACCGGGTGCTGCTGGCCGAGGCCAACCAGTGGCCCGCCGACGTCGTGGAGTATTTCGGCGACCCGGCGGCCGGCGGCGACGAGTGCCACATGGCGTTCCACTTCCCGCTGATGCCGCGCATCTTCATGGCCGTCAGGCGGGAGTCGCGCTACCCGATCTCGGAGATCATGGCCCAGACTCCGAAGATCCCCGAGAACTGCCAGTGGGGCATCTTCCTGCGCAACCACGACGAGCTCACGCTCGAGATGGTGACCGACGACGAGCGCGACTACATGTACTCCGAGTACGCCAAGGACCCCCGGATGCGGGCCAACGTCGGCATCCGGCGGCGGCTGGCGCCGCTGCTGGAGAACGACCGCAACCAGATCGAGCTGTTCACCGCGCTGCTGCTCTCCCTGCCCGGTTCTCCCGTCCTCTACTACGGCGACGAGATCGGGATGGGCGACAACATCTGGCTGGGCGACCGCGACGGCGTCCGCACCCCGATGCAGTGGAGCCCCGACCGCAACGCCGGGTTCTCCGACTGCGATCCCGGCCGGCTGTATCTCCCCGTCATCATGGACCCGATCTACGGCTACCAGGCGATCAACGTCGAGGCCCAGCAGAAGAGCTCCGGCTCGCTGCTGCACTGGACCAAGCGCATGATCGACATCCGCAAGCGGCATCCGGTCTTCGGCCTGGGGGCGTTCACCGAGCTGAACTCCTCCAACCCGAGCGTCCTCGCCTACGTGCGTGAGCTGGGCGACGACCGCATCCTGTGCGTGAACAACCTCTCGCGGTTCCCGCAACCGGTGGAGCTCGACCTGCGCCGGTTCGAGGGCTCGGTGCCCGTCGAAACCATGGGTGGAGTTCCTTTCCCGCCGATTGGCGAACTTCCGTATCTTTTGACGCTTCCTGGGCATGGGTTCTACTGGTTCACCCTGCCACCCGCAAACCAGGAGGCGTAAAGCCGTGTTGACGGAGCTCCTTACCGGCTGGATCACCCATCAGCGATGGTTCGCCGGTAAGGGGCGGCCGATAGACGAGCTCGTCGTCGACTCCGACGTCGAGCTCACCCACGGCCTCCGTCATCTGATCATCTCGGTCCGTCAGGCCGGGACACGCGACCGCTACCAGCTCCTGCTCGGCACCGGCGGAGACACCTCCGGCCGCTACAGCCACGCCCGGATCGGCGACGGCTGCTACGACGCCGCCTACGACCCCGACCTCACCGCCACCCTGCTCACCGGTATGGCCGAGGGCCGCGACCTCGGCCCGCTGCGCTTCCGCCACCTGGAGGGGGTGGAGATCGACACCTCCCTGCGCAGCCTGGTGCTCGGCGCGGAGCAGTCCAACACCTCCCTGGTGTACGGCGAGACCTACATCTGCAAGATGTTCCGCCGCCTGATCCCCGGGCTCAACCCCGAGCTGGAGATCGTCACCGCCCTGGCCCGGAACGGCTCCCACCACATCGCGCAGCCGTACAGCTGGATCGAGGCCGAGCTCGACGGCGAGCCCACCACGCTGGCGATGACCCAGGAGTTCCTCGCCACCGCCAACGACGGCTGGGCCCTGGCCCTGGCCAGCGTCCGCGACCTGTACGCCTCGCTCGACCCCTCGGCCTCCGACGCGGGCGGCGACTTCAGCTCCGAGGCCTACCGGCTCGGCGTGGCCACCGCCGAGGTCCACCACGAACTGGCCGCCGCGTTCCCCACCGACGTGATGGAGACGCAGGAGGTCAAGCAGATGATCGAGGACCACCGCCGCCGCCTGGCCGGCGCGGTCCACGAGGTGCCCGAGCTCGCCGAGCACGCCCGGGTGGCCCAGGAGGCCTACCAGCGGGTCGCCGACGTGATCTCCGAGATCCCCGTCCAGCGCGTCCACGGCGACTACCACCTCGGCCAGGTGATGCGCACGACCGGCGACTGGGTCGTCCTGGACTTCGAGGGCGAGCCCGGCCAGCCCCTCGCCGAGCGCCGCGCCCTGTCCTCGCCGCTGCGGGACGTGGCCGGCATGCTGCGCTCGTTCGACTACGCCGCCCGCCATCTGCTGGCCGGCCACCCCGACGCCGAGCAGTTGCGCCCCCGCGCCATCGAGTGGGCCGAGCTCAACCGTTCCTCCTTCCTGGCCGGCTACTCCGCCGGCGGCGGCCGCCTGCACGCCGAGGACGCCGTCCTGCTCCGCGCCCTGGAGCTGGTGAAGGCCGTCTACGAGGTCACCTACGAGGCCCGTAACCGCCCCACCTGGCTCCCCATCCCGCTGGCCGCCTTCCAGATGGGGCGCTAGGCCTGCCGCCCGAGAACCGGGTGAGACACGCGGATCTCCGCGATCGGCCGCCTCTCCGCGGCCCCGGCGACCCCGACCTGCATCAACCCGCCCGCTCTGTTCACCGGCCACGCCCAGTCCGGGTACGCGTTCGACGCGCTGGCCGGCACCGCGGACGTCCTCGGTGCCCCAGAGGGCATCGCGGTCCTGTGCCGCGGCACGGATCGCTGAGCAGGCGACGGAAGACGCCTCCCGTCAGTGTGCGCGGAGCGCCGCGATGAACCACTCGAACGCCGGGACGCGGGGCGGGAACGACGGCCGGCCGTTGATGACCCCCATCAGCTGCCAGTACCTCTCCACCTGCCGGTCGGTGAACGTCTCCAACTGGTCGGCCAGCCGTACGCGCTCCTCCGCGGGGGTGTCGGCGGCGACGATCCGGTCCAGGACGGCCCTGCCCTCGGCGGAGTCCGGGGCGATCCCCGCCGCCACCGCGCCGCCGGCGTGCTCCAGGACCGGCGCGGGGTCGTACGGCTGCGGCTGCTCGCCGGCCTCGGCCCCCGTCACCGCCATCTGCCGCACCCGCCGCCGGAACGACTCGTCGGCGACGAGCTCGGCGAGCTCCACCCAGGCGTCCACCTGCTCGGCGGTCGGATCGGCCGGCAGCTCCGCCGGCATCTGGCGCATCGCCCGCGCGATGCCGGCCCCCGGCGCGTCGGCGTCGAGATCGGCGAAGGCCTGGTCGACGAAGTCGTCGATGACGCGCTGCCGCTCCTGTGCGGACAGCAGGGAGAGCTTGTGCATGAGTCTCATCTCCTCGGTGGTGCTTCCTCGTTGGGCGACCGACCGCAGCACCGCCCGCCGTAGCTGGAGGACGCGGATCTCCGCGTCCAGGGCGTCGGCATGCGCCCTGGCGATGTCGGCGACGGTGCCCTGCCTGCGCAGGACCCGCCGGACCGTGTCCAGGTCCAGTCCCAGCTCGCGGAGTGTCCGCACCAGGTCCAGGCGCGCCACCGCCTCGGCGTCGTAGAGCCGGTAACCACCGGCCGAGCGGCGCGTCGGCGGAGCGACGCCGGCGTCGGACCAGAAACGGATGGTCCGCACCGGCAGGCCGGTACGGCGGGCGAGCTGTCCGATGGTGAACAGCTCGGTGCGGTCGTTCACGAGGCCAGCCTCAACCTTCCAGCCACTGGAGACTCCACTCTTTTTCGCGCGGAGTTCAACTATCCAACGATTTCCCCATAGCGCCCGGCATCGGACAGGCCCGAGACTGGTCCCGTTGCGTACGACGGCAGCGGAGAAGGCCAGACGCGGCGGAGGCGGGATGACGACCGAGCGCACCGGACCACCCAAGGCGGCACGGCGTCCCGAACTGGACGCGATCCGCACCCTTGTGGTCGTCGGGCTGGTGTTCTTCCACTCGGCGCTGGTGTTCGACACGCGCGACGACTACTACGTCAAGAACGCCGACACCACCGACGTGACCACGGTCCTCGCCGGTATCGGCGTGGTGTGGGCGATGCCGATGCTCTTCCTCATCGCCGGCCTGGGCTCGTGGCATTCGCTGCGCAGGCGTGGCCCCGCCAGGTTCGCGGTGGAGCGGCTGCTGCGGCTCGGCGTGCCGCTGGTGTTCGCGATCCTCACGATCATCCCGGTGCCGCAGTGGCTGCGCCTGCGGGCCGACCCCGGCTACCACGAGCCGTATCTGCGGTTCCTGCCCCGGTTCTTCGACGTGCACCTGGATCTGTCCGACTTCCCCTTCGTCCTGCGGGGCAGGTATTTCGAGGCCGGGCACCTGTGGTTCGTGGTGCTGCTGCTGGCGTTCTCGCTCCTGCTGGCACCGCTGATCCGCTGGTTCCCCCGCGACCGCGGCCGCCGGATCCGCGACCACCTGGCCGCGGCGGCACAGCGGCGCGGCGCGATACTGCTGCCGGCCGTCCCGGTCGCGGTGGTCAGCGCGCTGATGGGCCTGGAGGAGGCGTTCGCCGCGTGGAGCCGCTGGGCGTATCTGCTGTTCTTCCTGTACGGGTTCGTGCTCGCCGCAGACGAGCGGTTCCGGACCGCGATGCGCCGCGACGCGGTGCCGGCCGCCGTGCTCGGTGCCGTCCTCTTCCTGGTCGGCATGCCGGGGTTCCTGGTCGTGGGCAACGTCTTCGGCGGCGACCCCTTCACGGACATGACCCCGCTCGCGATCGGCGCCCGAATACTGTACGGCGCGACGGGGTGGTGCTGGCTGGTCGCGATCCTGGGACTTCTCGACCGCCGTCGCCCGGCACCGGCCGCCGTACAGGAATCGCCGGGTGGCCTGGGCCGACGGCTGTACGGCTATCTGGCCACCGCCGCGCTGCCGCTGTACGTCCTGCACCAGCCGATCGTCGTCGCGGTCGCGTACGGCGTGGTCGGCTGGGGCGCGCCTATCGTGGCCAAGTACGTCGTGATCGTCGCGATCTCGCTCACCCTGACCGTGGCCGCGTACGACCTGCTGGTGCGGCGCACGCGGTTGACCCGGTCCCTGTTCGGGATGCGCGGGTAGGCGCACCGGCATGCGGGGATCGGGCGTGGGCGAGGCATCACCGCGGGGACGGCGGAGGACCGGGCAGGCCGAGTTTCCACAGGCGCAGCGTGCCGTCGGAGCCGCCGGAGACGGCGACGACCTCGCCGTCCACCCGCCCCAGCGCCACCGACGTGACAGCCCCGCTGTGGCCGGTCAGGGGCCGGCCCAGCTGCCTGCCCCTCACCAGGTCCCAGACCCGCACCGTACCGTCGGAACCACCCGAGACCGCGACGGCCTCACCACCCAACTCCCCCAGCGCCACCGACGTGACAGTGTCGAGACGGCCGGTCAGGGACGTGCCGATCTGCTTCCGTGTCATCAGATCCCGCATCCACACCGTGCCGTCATAGCCGACGGAGACAACAATGGCCTCACCGTCCGCCTGCCCCAGCGCCACCGACCAGACGGCGTCACCCTGGCCGGTCAGAGATGCGCCCACCTGCCTGCCCGCCGCCAGGTCCCACACCCGCACCGTGCCATCGGAACCACCCGAGACCGCGACGGCCTCACCACCCAGCACCCCCAGCGCCACCGACCAGACGGTGTCGAAGTGGCCGGTCAGGGACCGGCCGATCTGCCTGCCCGCCGCCAGATCCCACACCCGCACCGTGCCATCGGAACCACCCGAGACCGCGACGGCCTCACCACCCAGCACCCCCAGCGCCACCGACGTGACGGCGGCGCCATGGCCGGTCAGCGGCCGGCCCAGAGCGCTCCCGGCAGAGGTCGTGGATTCTGTGGGGTCAGGGGCTGCGAGGTGGGTGCCGTCCGGCCCGCTCAGCCAGGAGGGGACGGCCACGCCGACCCCGGCGGCGGCCAACGCGATCAGACCACCGAGCAGCACACGACGCCGCCGGCCAGAGGTGACCCCCGACACCGAACCGACCGGCACACTCACCCCCACCGACCCACCCGGCACCAAGCCCGGCAGAACGGAAAGACCAGGCCGATAGTCATGGGTGAGATGACGCAACACCACAGCGGCACCGGGCCGCTCACCCGGACGTTTGTCCAGACACGCCGCCAGCAACGGACGCAACTCCTCCGCCACCCCGTCCAGATCGGGCTCACCCACCACGATGGCATGCATCACCGCGGGCAGGGACGGCCCGCGGAAAGCCGGATGACCCGTCGCGGCGAACACCATCGTGGCCGCCCACCCGAACACATCGGCCGCCGGCCCGGCCGGCCGGCGCTCGAACCGCTCAGGCGCCATGTACGCCGGGGTACCCACCGGACCCGAACGCGTACTCACCTGCTCCAGCACCCGCGAGATCCCGAAATCGATGACCACCGGACCCTCCGGGCCCAAGATGACATTGCCGGGCTTGACATCGTGATGGACGACCCCGGCCCGATGGATCGCGGCCAGCGAGGTCAACGTGGCCACCGCCAGACGGTGCAGACCACTGCCGGCACGCGGACCGTCCCGGGCCACCAACGCGTCCAGCGCGATCCCGGGGATGTATTCACTGACAATGTAGGGACGACCGCGAAACACCCCCATGTCCAGCACCCGCGCGGTGCAGAAGGGCGCGATCCGGCGGGCGATCTCGGCCTCGCGCAGCAGCCGCCGGCCCGCACCGGGATCGGCCGCCGTCCGGGCGTGCAGCACCTTGATCGCCACCGGTGTGCCGGTCGGGGTACGGGCGCGATAGACGATGCCCTGACCGCCCTCACCCAGCACCCCGATCAGCAGGTGATCACCGATCCGCTCGGGATCTCCCGGCTCCAGCGGGCGGCGACCCGGCAACGCCCACCTCTTCCCCTTTTATGGAAACCCGGTCATGGAAACCCGGTCATGGAAACCTCGGCGATCGCGGTGTGAACCACGACGATAGATGACCCCCACAAGAAAGCGGAAGACTTTCAGATTTCAGACCCTTCCGGCAAAGTCGACCCAGACCGCAATAACCGACCTTCAACGAATTGAATGCCATTCCCCGTCATGACGCTGTCAATTCTTCCTCCACCGGCGCGTCGCCTCCCGGCCCGCCGCTTATCCCGTCAGCCGCACCAGGAGGACGGACCGGCATTTGTGGCGACACACGTTCCCAGAGCCGCCCACAACCATCGATGACATAGAGAAACGTATCGACTACGCTACGTGACCATACGTAAAGATCATGCTTGGCTGGCGAGCATGATACTGAACAGGGGTTTCATCGCGATCGGGATAGCGGTCGCGATCGCCGGAGGGATGGCGGGCGCGGGGTCCGCCAACGACGGTGCCACATGGAAAACCGTCCCACAAGTTGTCGCGCAGGGTACGGTTCCGCAGGTTGAGGCGTATCTCGACGGCATCCGCCGCGAGCCGGGCCGGCTCCGGGAGTTCATATCCGACCTACCCAAGGGCACCGACCTTCACGCGCACCTGTCGGGTGCCGTGCCCACCGAGTTTCTGCTCCACTCCGCCGAGCGTGACGGCCTGTGCATCGACATCACGTCCTTCACCGCGTCGGCGGCGCCGTGCAACACCGGCCAGCGGCCGGCTCGCGACGCGACCACCGACGCGCACTTCGCCGACGAGATCCTGCGGGCGTGGTCGATGCGGGGGTTCACCCCGGGGACCGAATCGGGCCATGACCACTTCTTCGCGGCGTTCGGCAAGTTCGGGGCCGCGAGCTCCCACAAGGGAGAGATGCTGGCCGCGTTCGCCTCGCAGGCGGCGGCCCAGCACGAGTTCGCCCTGGAGGTCATGCTGTCCCGCCAGTCGACAGCGGTCCAGGAGCTCGTCAAGAAGGTCGGGGCCGGCACCGACCTGGCGCGGCTGCACAGCCGGCTGCTCGCCGACGGCGCGATGGCCAAGATCGTCAAGGCGGCGCGCGCCGACGCCGACGCCGACATCGCCCAGATGCGCACCGGTCTCCGCTGCGGCCGTACGGGCTCCGACCCCGGCTGCGAGCTGCCGCTCCGTTTCCTCCTGCAGGTCACCCGCACTGCCGCACCCGAGGTCGTCTTCGGCCAGATGGTGCTGGGATTCGAGCTGGCCAAGGCCGACAAGCGCTATGTCGGCGTCAACCTCGTCGCCCCGGAGGACGACCCGGTCGCACTGCGCGACTACCGCCTCCAGATGCGCATGCTCGGCTATCTTCACAGCCTCTACTTCAAGAACCCCAAGGCCCACATCACCCTGCACGCCGGCGAGCTCGCCCCCGGCCTTGCTCCGGCCGCGGACCTGCGGTTCCACATCCGTGACGCCGTGGAGACCGGCCACGCCGAACGCATCGGGCACGGTGTCGACGTCAGCGGCGAGGACGACCCAGAGGGCCTGCTGACCGAACTGGCCCGCAAGCACGTCCTCATCGAGATCGCCCTCACCAGCAACTGTCAGATCCTCAAAGTGTGCGGCGCCCAGCACCCGTTCGCGGCGTACCGCAGGGCCGGCGTGCCCGTCGCCCTCGTCACCGACGACGCGGGCATCGAACACACCGACATGACCAGCGAGTACATCCGGGCGGTCACGGACTACGGGCTGCACTACACCGAGCTGAGGACCCTGGCCCGGACCGCGCTCGACCACAGTTTCCTGCAGGGCCGCAGCCTCTGGCGGGCACCCGACGACCACACGCCGGCGACGGAGTGCGCGGGCTCGCCGCTCGGCGGCGCCAAACCCGCCACGGCCTGCCGCGCGCTGTTGAAGGGGAGCGCGAAGGCCAGAGCCGAATGGAAGCAGGAGGCCGCCTTCACCGCCTTCGAGGACCGCTACGACGGGTGACGGGTGACGGCATCCTGCGCCCCTGCCCGCCTGGTGCGGAGCCCCGGCGGAAGGGGTGGCAGGATGCCGGGATGGAAGCGATCGGGCGCGCCGCAGGCGACGTGGCGGGGGTCCGACTCTTCGGACCCGCCGACCTGGGCGGCAGCCCGCGTAGCACCGTTCTGCGCTGCCGGACCGCCAGAGGCGGCAGCGTGGTCGTCAAGGCGTTCGGCACCGGCCCGGAGGCACTGCGCGGCTTCGCGGCCGAGGCCGCCGGGCTCTCCCTGCGGTTGGCGGGTCCTGAGCTGCTGGGTGTGGACGCCTCGATCCCGCTACTGGTGATGACGGATCTCGGGAACGCGCCGACGCTGGCGGACGTGCTCCTCGGAGACGATCCGGAGGCCGCCAGAGAGGGGCTGCTGGCCTGGGCCCACGGGCTCGGACGGCTGGCCGCCGAATCGGTGCACCGGCGCGCCGACCTCGCACGGTTGTGGACCACGTACGGCAGGGGCCTGCCGTCCTGGGAGGAGGAGCCGTGGATCACGCAGGACGCGGCCGCCCTGCTCATGCTGCTCTCCGGGGCCGGAATCGCGGTGCCGCCGGGGCTGGCCGGGGAGCTGACGCTGATCGGGGCGGTGGGTGAGGACGGATACCCGGCCTTCACCCCGGGTGACACCTGCCCCGACAACAACCTGCTCACCCCGGACGGCCTGCGACTGCTCGACTTCGAATCCGCGTGTTACCAGTCGGTCTTCCTGACGGCCGCGTACTGCCGGATGCCCTTCTCCACCTGCTGGTGCGTCTTCACCCTGCCGGCCGGACTGGCGGAGGAGATCGAGCAGACCTACCGCGCGGAGGTCGCCGCGGTATACCCCGCGCTGGCCGAGGACGCGGTGTGGCAGGCCGGGATCCGCCGGGCGATCGCCGTATGGACGGTGAATGCGACGGTGGCGCTGCTGCCCCGCACGGCGGAGGGGGACCGGCCGCTGCACCCGACCCGGCGGCCGGTGCAGACGATGCGTCAACTGCTGAGGCACCGCTGGGAGATGGCGAGCACGCTGGAGGAGTTCCCGGCGTTCGCGGAGACCATGCGCCTGCTGCTGCGGAAGACGGCCGGAGAGTGGCAGGTAGCCGCGCTGCCGGGGTATCCCGCCTTCGGCGGCTGAGGGACCGGCTGACCGGTTCGGAACAGGCTGATATCGGCGCGTCCGCCCCGGCCTCCCATCTTCCGGACTCTCGAATACCAATATCGGTACCGTTTGATCGCTATGATCATTTTGGTCTACAGGTATCACGATTTTTGGCCTTATCGCCCGGTAGCGACCAGCGAAGCACATCCTCTGGAAGAGCATGCATGCGAGACGGGTCCAGGCGGCCCCACGACCGGCGACGCGGCACTCGCCCCACCGGCGAGCGGCACCGGCAGCGGGTGAAGCCGTTTCTGTACGTTCCTGATCTGCTACCGCCCCTTCGCATGCGACACGTGGCGGTGAAAGGAACACATGAAGAGACGGTTATTCACTGTCGCGCTCGCGGGACTCGCGCTGACGACCTCGCTCGTGCAGCCGGTCCTCGCGGAGCCGCCCCCGCTGAGCCGGCTGTCGCGCAGGCCGCGGCATCAGGATGGCACCCTTCCACGCCGATCCAGTGGGCGGAGTGCGGCACCACCCATAAGGGCGAGTGCGCGACCCTGAAGGTGCCGATCGACTGGAAGAAGCCGAGCGGGCCGACCCTTGACCTGCCGGTCGGCCGGCTCAAGGCGCTGGACCCGGCCAAACGGATCGGTGTGCTGGTCGTCCACCCGGGCGGTCCCGGCGGCTCGGGAATCAACCCGTTCATCCTCAACCGCGCCATCCCGGACAGCGACCCCATCCGGCAGTACTTCGACCTCGTCAGTCTGGACCCGCGTGGCGTCGGCCGCAGCACCCAGGCGGTGTGCAGCGAGGACCTGGTCGACCGTGCACCGGCCACCTATCCGGCCGGCGAGGCTGAGTACCAGGCGCTCCTGCAGTTCAACGCGGACCTGTCGAAGGACTGCCGTGAGCAGACCGGCCCGCTGTTCGACCATGTGGACACCACCAGCGCGGCCCGCGACATCGACGCGATCCGGGTGGCACTCGGCGAACGCAAGATCAGCTTCTTCGCGATCTCCTACGGCACGCAGGTCGGCCAGCAGTACGCCGAACTGTTCCCGGGGAACATCCGTGCGATGGCGGTCGACTCCAACATGGACCACAGCATCACCAGGGCACGCCCTCGACGCCCGCGCCCACCACCAAGGCCGAAGTGGTCAACAACCCCTATCCCGTCATCTGGTGTTCCGACTGGAAGTGGAACGTCAAGAGCTTCTCCCAGCTCGACCGATACCGGCGGCGGCTTGAAACGATCGCCCCGCACACGAAGCTCTCGCCGTTCTGGTCCGACGTGGCGAGCTGTCTCAACTGGCAGGGTCCCGTGTCCAACCCGCAGCACCGGCTCAGGATCAGCGGCAACCCGCCCATCCTGGTGGCGACGGCCCGCTACGACGTCGGCACCCCGGCGGCGTGGAACCACGCGGCCGCGCAGCAGATCCCGCAGTCGATCGTGCTCGAGTACGAGGGCGTCGGGCACGGCCAGTTCCGCAACAGCGTCTGCGCCCACGACAAGATCGTGAAGTACCTGATCGAGCTCAAGATGCCGCCGCCCGGCACCCGCTGCGCCCCCCGAGTACCCGACGCAACCGCCCGCCCAGACGGACTCGACAAGAGACCAGCCGCTCACCCGGACCGGCCGTCCCGTTCACGCCCGCTGACCCCCACAACCCCGCAACACCCTCGGCAGCGCCCGCACCCTGCGGGCGCTGCCCCTTTTTGCGCAGGGCTGCCGGTGGCCGTCACCCGGTTCGGCCACCGGCTGCTACCTGCGATCTCTCGCGATCAGGCGAGTCGTGCGGGGCCCTGCGGGAAGTCCCTGCTGGTGGTGATCCCGTGGGCGGCAAGCTCCACGACGAGCCGGCCCGGCTTGTCGGGCGTGATCATCGGTATGATCCTCCGGCCCAGATCGATGACGAGCGCGGCCTTCTTCTGAGGTCGGCTGGAGTCCAGGTGGAGCCAGTGCACGAGGTCGCTGGAACCCCAGATCCGCCAACTGCCGTTCGGCAGTGACACCCAGCGCACCTCCCGGATGTCGGAGAGCGGGATCCGCTTGGCGGACCCCCGCGGGAAGTAGTAGCGGTTGATGATCAGCTCTGTATCGGTACATACCACCAGGCCGTCGTCGTACACGACAGGATCATAAGCAGCGCCGGGACGACGGCGACAGTGCTGCGCATGATGTTCGGCATCGTCGGCGGAACGCTCTGCGCGGCGCACCTGCCCAAGGCCACGCTACCGGTGATCCCGGACGGCGAACTATCCGAGGGCAGCCCCCACGCGGAAGTAAACCGTGTCCGGGCTCCCGGGAAGCTCCGCGATCACGAAGCCGCCGAGGATTCCCGTCGTCATCCCCCTCCCCGACCGCCCCGGCAAAACCGTCTGGGCCCGCCGGCGTCTCCCCTGCTGAAACCCCAGCCCGCCCGGTGAGCGTCCGGGTGCGGACGGGCCCGCCGTCATGGCAGGAGCCTGCCTGTCTTCAGGCGCACGAAGGGTCGGGGTCGGCCTGTTTCGAATCTGCCTGGAGAACCGCCATCAGCTGCCAGACGTTGGACGAGGGGTTCTTCAACTGCTCTTTGCCGTCGGGGTCGAGCCTTCGGGCCCTGTCACATGCGGCGTCGACCCCGTCGACGAAGTCGGAGAACCGGGTGTTTCTCTCGCTCCAGGAGGGGAAGATCTTCTTCAGCTTCTTCTTGGCGGCGTCGGCCGACTGGAATGGTCTCGCATAGTCGGTGCGATGCAGGATCAGCCAGAGCTCGAAGCACGGTGTGGACAGGGCAAGGTTGACCTTGCCGTTACCCTTCCTCGCTTCGCTCCGCATGGCGGCCGTGAGCGTCGAGTCCAACTCGGTGTCCTGAACGCACCAGACCGCGTCGTACTCGTCTGACACCCGGCTGACGGCATAGCGTATCGCGGCAAGGTGATCCCCCTTGGCGATGTCTACCTCGATCTGAGGGCCTCGGCGTGAACGCATACCGGAGAAATAACCCTTCTCGGTGGGCCCCTCGCACACGATCAGAAAGCTGGAACGTTCCTCCTTTGTGCCATATCCCCTCCACGTGAGGGAGGTTTCAGTGTTGACCCTCGTAGGCTTTTTCGTCTGGGGGGACATCGCCTGCCTCTCCACGCGCCGACAGCGCGGCAGCGAAAATCTCGTCATTGATGATCGGAACGGCACCGTAACGGCCGGCCAGATATCTCCGCTCCCGGTGCTCATCTTGACGCGGCTTGAATTCCGACAAGGGAAACAGCTCCGTCACACCGCACTCATCTTTCTCGGTGAACCAGATGTGATCACGATGGAGCACCTCCTCACCCTGGATCCGGCCGAGCAGTGTGGCGTCGTGGCTGCTGAAGATGAGCTGCGCTCCCAGGGGATTGGTGGCGGGATCGCGGAACAGCTTGATCAGCTGGGCCGAGAGAAACGGGTGCAGACTCGAATCCAACTCGTCCACGAGAAGAGGAGCGCCCCGATCGAGGGACTGGAAGACCGCCGGGCCCAGCTCGTAAAGAGCACGGGTCCCGAGAGACTGGTCTCTCAGTCCCAGGGCGAACGTTCCGCTCTCTCCCCTGTGATTGAAAAGGATGTCCTTACGCCGTTGCAGCTGATATCCCTCAGCTCCTCCCACGCGAGCGGACCGCTCGGCGAACTCCGCGTCGGTCTCCTCGATAATCTCGGCGGACTCGATCCCGGTGTCCGCGGCCTGCAGCAATGACGTCAGCCGGTCGAGATAACCGGAGCGGTCGAGGTAACCAGCGGAGAAGGGACGGGGGGGATAGCGCATCGTCATGGGTCCGCGGCCGAGGAGGCCCACGAACCAGTCATAGACCGCCCGGACTATGGCCTGCCGCGACCTCGCCGCGACGGACAGGAAGAGCACGTTCGGCTCTGTGATCTCCTGAACCTGTTCCATGGAGCCGGAAGAACTGTTTCCCGAATACGTGTCCGCCTGTCGGCGAAAAATCACATGTTTCTGATTCCATGGATAAAAATACATCCACTCTTCGATCACCCGTGTGTCGTCAACCGAGAAACCATATGTGTATCTGTCGCCTTCTAGAAGAAGGTCGACAACATACGTCGACGGAGCTTTGCGTTTATCGGGGTCCAAGGCGAAGGACTCGCGCCGGATTCCAGTGCCCGGCTCGCTCTCCCGAAAAGAGCCGCGCACCAGATTGCGCATGTAGATCAGAGCATCGATGACGTTGGTCTTGCCGGAGGCGTTGGGGCCGAAGATCCCGATTACGGGAACGCCTCTCTGGTCAGATTCAGCCGAACCATCGACGCCTGGACCAGGGACCAGCAACAATTGCTGTTCATTGCGGAGTGAACGATGATTCGCCACACGGAAACTCAGCAGCATCGGCGCGCCGACCTCCTTTCCACGAGGGGTTCACCCCCGCTCATGCGGAAGAACCGCGCGGACGAACACGAGCAACTGTACGGGAAAGGCCGCCCGGTTGTCCCTCAGGGAAGCTCGAAGACTCTTCCCATACGCATGCCCAACCGTAGGATCACACTCTGCAATTTCCGTATCACCAAATGCCGGTGGCAACCTGTGAACACAACAAAAAAAGAGGACTTAAATGGACATAGGCGACATAACTTAAGTTAGTGGATCAGAAAGCCCAGCTTCCCTTTCCCCAGGGCGTTCTCGCCCGACCACCTTTGTAACTTCAAAATTCCCCCCGAGGCCAGAGCGAGGGCCATGACCACGCCGAACCAGCCACCGTTGCTCCGGGGTCTCATCCATATCCCCGAGGAGATGGGCGACAGCGATTTCGTGCTCAAGCTCGCCGAGCGGACTCTGGCCGCCTGGCTGGCGGACTTCCACGGAGCCACCGCAGCGCCGAGCCGGCCCCAGCGCTTCTCCGTGTCCGGCGGCGCGTAGGCGTCGGATCGCCCCAGGGTGTCGTCCTACCGAACGGGGACGCGCAGCGGGGGATACTCGGCGATCTTGACCTGGGTCTCCGATACGCCGGCGGGGAGAGCGAAGAGGCTCCAGAACTCCTTCGTCTGACCGGGGGCGAACTTTCCCGCGCTCAGGCGGACGCCCGCCATCCCGCTACAGGCGCAGTAGGTGTCGGTTCCGTCGTCGGTCTGCGCCAGGATCCTGCCCGGCAGGTACAGCCGCCGGGTGGCGACGTCCGTCAACCGCACGTTGCTGGCCGCGTGATATTTGTACGACAGCCATTCGGCCGACCAGTTCAGCTCGTGGTTCCAGGCTTCCTCGTCGCCGTCGTTGGTGACCTCGTAGGTGAGGACGCCCAGATCGCCGGGGAGCCGCCGCAGGCCGGCCGCCTGCAGGGTGAACGGCTGCCCGTCGTATTTCGCGCGTGACGTGGGGCCGTTCCCGTCCGGCGCCGGGTCCGCCTCGGGAGTGGACGGGGGCCGCGTCTCGGCGGGCTGCGGCCTGGCGAACGTCACGGTGACGCGCCGGTTCCGCCGCCGCCCCTCCTCGTCGTCGTTGCTGTACAGCGGCCGGCGGGAGCCGTACCCCTTGGCCTGGAAACGCACCCCCTGCCTGGTCAGCAGGCCGGACAGGGCACGCTGTACGGCCTGGGCCCGGCGCTGGGAGAGCGGGTCGTTGATGGCGTCGGTGCCCGAGGAGTCGGCATGCCCCTCGACCGTGACCGTGGCGCCCTCGGAGGCGTCGACCAGCTTGGCCGTACGCGCGAGCACGGCCCTGGCCCTCGACGTCAGGTCGGCCTTGTTCAGTGCGAACAGCACGTCGGAGGAGAGGTTGACGCGCAGGTCCCTGCCGTCGTCGGTGGTCTCCTCCGATCTGTCGGGCGACTCCGACGGCGTCACGATCCGGTGGCTGATCATGGTGACCGGCTGGGCGTCGGGGTCGGGGATGTCCTGGCCGGGCAGCGGCGCGACGGGCTCGTCGCTGATCGGCACATCGACCATGGGCGGGCCGAGCGGGGTGACGACGGTGGTGGTGGCCGGGTTCCCCGAAGGGGCGGGGAGGACGGCGTAGACGGGGAGCGACTCACCGGGTTCGACGAAGTAGCCGAGGTCGTCCCGCTTCTGGTCACTGCACAGGCACGGGCCGTCGGCCGGCTTGTACGGCAGCAGCCAGCGGCGTGCGGCCGCGTCCAGCACGCCGATGCCCGAGGCCCAGCGGATCTCGCCGAGCGGGCGGGTGTTGTCCCCGAGCTCCCCCGTCCAGGAGAAGTGCTTGTCCGTACCGGTGTTGGAGAGCCTGAGCTGGACCACGAGGTGCTTGCCCGCGACCCGGTTCAGCCCGACCACGTCGACTTTGAAGGCCGGGGTGAGGGTGCTCCGGGTGCTCGCCAGCGCGGGACGGGTGTCGGCTCCGGTGCCGGTCGGCGAGGAGGAGGCAGCGGGCGTCTCAGGTGCCGTGGGGCGCGAGGTGGGCGCGGCCTCGGACTGGCGTTCCTCACCGCCTCCGCCCTGCTGGACACCCGTCAGACCGCATGACGTCAACATGGCCGTCACCACTGTCATGGTCACAAGCGACGCCGGCTTCCTTGCCATCACCATCTCCTCGTCCGAAAGGCGTAGGGGAGGCATCAGGCTAGTGAGCCGACATTCAGGATCGGCATAGCGGCCTTCGCGGGCCCCTCCGGCCGGCTCCGTGGAGCGGTTCTCCGGCCCACGGCGACGTCATTCATCCGTGCGTTCACGGACTCCGTCCGGTCGTTGACACTTCACCGTGGCCCCCGGCACGGCGGGCGCGCCGGGGGCCATGCTCACGCGCGGGTCAGCAGCGGACGAGCAGGCCGGTGATGGCGGAGCAGGTCGCGGAGGCGGTGTCGTTGGAAGACCGGGGGTCGGCCGGGGTGCTGTCGAGACGGGCGGCCGTGACGGTGAGGTGGTTGCTGATGGTGAGCAGCTGGGTGTGCAGGCCCAGCGATCTGGTCACGGAACCGCCGGCGGGGAGGGCGCCGAGGTCACAGGTTGCGGTGCGGGCCGAGGTGTTGACGGCGCAGCCCGGGGCGCTCGGCTGGGCGAAACCCTTCGGGTAGGTGAAACGCAGGCGTGCCGCGGTCGCGGTGGCGGGGCCCTGGTTGGTGACGGTGGCGGTGAAGGTGGCGTAGAGGACGCCCAGGTTCTTGGGTGAGGCGTCCAGCGAGACGGCGAGGTCGGCCGCGGGCGGGATGGCGTTGATCGTCAGGTCGCCGAGGTCGGTGGTGACGGGACCGTCGTCGAAGTTCTCGGTCAGGGTGGCGTGCAGGGGCACCGAACCGGATGCGGTGTCCTTGAAGGGGAGGTAGACCACGGTGCGGTTGGTGTCGCCCGGGTCGAAGGAGCGCCAGTCGACCGTGATCGTGCGGGTCGCGTTGTCGCCGGTGACGCCCTGCGTGTGGCCCTCCACGTCCGGCGACCACCAGGAGAGGCCGCCCACGTTGAGGCTGCTGTCGGCCTCGGGGGCCAAGGTGATGGTCAGCGGGGCCGATCCGACCGCGCGGCCGGAGGTGTTGGTGTAGGTGAGGTCCAGCAGGGCCTCGGCGCCGGGGTTGACGGTCCTGGGCGCGGTGAGCGTGATGTGTCCGGGCTGCCCGATGGTGATCGTGGTGGCGTCGTCGGCGGCGGCGGGCGCCGGACCCGCCAGGCCGGCGGCGGCCAGGAGCGCCAGCAGGACGCCCACCACCGTGGATGTCCGGCGCGTACGGCCTGGTGCGGCGCTTGTCGTCGAGGACACGTCTTCTCCTTGGTTCGGCGGGGAACAGCCCGATGGCCGCCGTGTGCGGAACCCCGCCGCCCCCGTCCGGCGCGGGGCCGAAACAGACGGGTTGAATCGCTCCGTACACGATGACACGCAGAGTGTGACGAATCTTCGTGAAACAGGTGGTGGTTTTGGCATTTCAGATGAGATCGGCATGATTTCGCTTCAGCCGGAGAGGTCCGCCGACCCGCCGACCCACCGATCAGCCGTTCGGCCGTTCAGCCGTTCAGCCGTTCAGCCGTTCAGCCGTCTTCCGGCTTCAGGCGAGCCGAGAGCCGGCGCAGCACCCGCAGGTCGGCCTGGGACAGCTCCGACAGGGCGGCGGGCGGGCGGTGGAGCTGCCGGAGCACCCGCGCCCGGAGGTCCTCACCGTGACCGCTCAGGACCACGACCTTGACGCGGCGGTCGGTCGGATGGGCCTGACGCTCGACGTAGCCGTGCTTCTCCAGCCGGTCGACGATCCAGGTGACGGTGGAGGCGTCGCAGCGCCACATGTCGGCCAGCGCGCGCATCGGCTCACCCTGACCGGGGACCAGCCGCATGAGGGCCTTGAGGTCGCCCGGGCTGACGCCGAGCTCGGCGACGGACTCCAGGTTGCGCTCGTGCTCGGCCAGAAAGAAGTCGTACAGGGCTTCCCAGATCTCGGACCTGAGCCCTCCGTCCTGCTCAGGGTCACGTTGTTCCATGGCGACCATGGTATGTCCGTCGCATGGATCTGAATATTGGATGAATGATAAGGTTGGATTCCTCAAAGCATCTGCTAGCGTTGTGACCCACAGCACATCGAGCACGAGGAGCCCCCATGACCGTTCTTGTCACCGGTGCGACCGGCCGCGTCGGCAGCCGGTCCGTCCCCCGGCTGCTCCAGCAGGCCGGAGCCGTCCGCGTGCTGGTCCGCGACGCCACACGGGCGGAGCCGCTCGCCAGGCTCGGCGCCGAGGTCGTCGTCGGCGACCTGCGTGACAGCGGCGACCTCGACGGCGCCCTCAAGGGCGTCGACGCGGTCGTCCACCTCGGCGCGGCCTTCCGCGGCGTCTCCGACGAGGAGGCGATCGCCGTCAACCACACCGCCACCGTCGATCTGGCGGCCGCCGCCCTGCGGGCCGGCGTCACCCGGTTCGTCTACACCAGCACCAACCTCGTCTACGGCCCCGGCCATGGCCGACCGGCCGCCGAGTCCGTCGAGCTCGCCACCCCCGGCTGGGCATATCCCACCAGCAAGGCCGACGCGGAGAGAGCGCTCCTGGAAATGCACCGGACCGAGGGGCTGCCCCTGCGCATCGCCCGCCTGGCCTTCGTCTACGGCGACGGCGACCCGCACCTCGCCGAGTCGCTGCACTGGGCACGCGACTGGGCGGCGCACAAGCGCCTGCACATGGTCCACCACGCCGACGTCGCCCAGGCGCTGGTCCGGCTCATCTCGGCGCGGGGCGTGGACGGCGAGACGTTCAACGTGGCCGACGACGCGCCCGTCACCGCGCTGGAGCTGTGCGACCTCAACGGCGAGCCGATCCCCGCGGAGGCGGCGAGCCGGGCGCTCGACGACCCGTGGGAGGGCATCGTCGATCCCTCCAAGATCCGCCGCGAGCTGGGCTTCCGGCCGCTGTATCCCACCGTCTACACCGCCAGGGACGCCGGCGCCCTGTGAAGGCGGGTCCCCTGTCGCCGTCATGACGATCCGGCGGAGCCGAGACCGATGACTTTTGGAAGGACGGCGGATCTATACGGGGTGACACCACACCAAGGAGAACCCGATGGATCTTCCACAGATCGTTTCGCGAGGCGAATGGCTGGCCGCCCGCAAGGAGCTGCTCGCGCAGGAGAAGGAGGCGATGCGTGCCCAGGACGCGGTGACCGCGCGCCGCCGCGAGCTGCCGATGGTCGAGATCGACAAGGAGTACGTGTTCGAGGGCCCCGAGGGGAAGGTGAGCCTGACCGACCTGTTCGAGGGGCGGCGCCAGCTCATCGTCTACCATTTCATGTGGCTCCACGACCGGCGCGAGGGCTGTCCGAGCTGCTCGCTGGTGACCGACAACATCGGCCACCTGGCGCACTTGCACGCGCTCGACACGAGCCTGGTTCTGGTGTCGCGCGCGCCGTACGACGACATCGAGCCCTTCAAGCGGCGGATGGGCTGGACCGTCCCGTGGTACTCCTCGCACGGAAGCGACTTCAACTTCGACTTCCACGTCAGCTTCGACAGCCTCGTGAAGCCGGCCGAGTACAACTACAAGGACCAGGCGACCCTGGAACGGGAGGGCCTGACCACGGCTCTGGTCCGTGACGGGCAGGACGCGCACGGGCTGAGCGTCTTCCTGCGCGATGGGGACCGGGTCTTCCACACCTACTCCACCTACGGCCGAGGCGCGGAGACCGTGGTCGGCACCTACCACTACCTCGACCTGACCCTGCTGGGCAGGCGCAGGTACATCAACCAGTTCCTCCACCATGACAAGTACTGAGCGATGACCGGCTGGATCACGACCCTCGCCTGAATCGCGTGAAAGGGGGCGCGATGGCGCGGGATGAGGATTTCGTCCGTCTCACCGACCCGTTCCGCCGGGAACTGCTGACCTACTGCTACCGGATGGTGGGCTCGGGCGGCGACGCCGAGGACCTGGTGCAGGAGACATACCTGAGCGCGTGGCGCGCCTACGACGGCTTCGAGGGCAGGTCGTCCCTGCGCACCTGGCTGTACCGGATCGCCACCAGGGCGTGCCTGAAGGCGATCGAGCGCGACGGCCGCCGGCCGCTGCCCTCGGGGCTGGGCGCGCCGGGCGACGACCCCGACGCGCCCCTGGCTCCGACGATGCCCGAGGTGCCGTGGCTGCAGCCCCTGCCCGATCCGGCCACGGTGGTGGAGTCGCAGCAGAGCATGCGACTGGCCTTCGTGGCCGCCCTGCAATACCTGCCCGCCAGGCAGCGCGCCGTGCTGATCCTGCGCGACGTACTGACCTGGCGGGCGCGCGAGGTGGCCGACCTGCTCGAGACCTCGACCGCCGCGGTCAACAGCGCGCTGCAGCGGGCCAGGGCACAGTTGGCGGGGGCCTCGCTGGAGGAGGAGAAGCTGGCCGAGCCGGCGGACCCGTTCCAGCGGGACGTGCTCGACCGCTACACGGCCGCCTTCGAGAACGCCGACATCGAGGCGTTGATGAAGGTCGTGACGGAGGACGCCGCCTGGGAGATGCCGCCGTATCCGACCTGGTTCGTCGGGCGGGAGCACATCCGCCGCCATCTGGCGCCCCGCCTGGACGCCGTCTTCACGGCGCTGCCCGTCAGAGCCAACGGGCAGCCGGCCGTCGCCCTCTACCGGGACGGCCGGCCGCACGCCATCCAGGTGCTCACGGTCACTACCGAGGGCATCACCCGGATCATCACCTTCCATGACCATCCAGGCCTTTTCCGGTCGTTCGGCCTCTGAAAAACCGGTGCCGATAAGGTCGGGCCCATGCTGCGCTGTGCTCGACGGCTACCAGGGAGTGGCCCTCGGTCGGGCCGACTGGTCGTCGGTGGAGGTGACGCGCTTCCGGGAGCACCTCACCTCTCCGGACGACCTCGTGCGGGCGATCGGGGACTACGAGATCGTGGTGATCATGCGGGAGCGGACCCCGTTCCCGGCGTACCTGTTCGCCAGGCTGCCCAAGCTGGGGCTGCTCATCACCTCCGGGATGTGCAACGCCTCCATCGATCTTGACGCCGCCAGGGCACACGGCGTGACCGTCTGCGGCACGGGGAGCGGCTCGACCCCGTCCGCCGAGCCGACCTGGGCCTTGATTCTCGGGCTGACCCGGCATCTGGTCCCCGCACGGGTGTGAGCATCCGGTAGGCCGGCCGGGCGCCCTCCCCGGAGATGAGTCCGCCCGGCGCGGGAGAGTCCTTCTCCGCCGCGACGGAACCCGTCACGGATTACGCCGTTCGAACTGACCGGAGGCCGTGTCGCGATTACAATGCGCGAGCATAGGTCAACAATCGGTAAAGAGGTGCTCGTGGGGCGACGGCGGATCGTGATGGCGCTCGCGGGAGCGGGAGTGGCGGCCGCGGCGGGAGCGGCGTTCCTGCTGTCCGGCGGGCAGGGGTCGCAGGCGGCGGGGGTCGCCCCGAGGGTGCCCGCCCCGGGGGATCCGCTGACCGGTGAGGAGATCACACGGGCGACCGGCATCGCGTCGGCCACCTTGCGGGCGCACATGACCACCGGGCAGGTCGACCTGCTCTATGTCGAGCGCGACGACGACAAGGACGTCGAGCAGCGGCGGGCCGACGCCTACCTGTACGACTACGCCGCCGACAAGCTGATCGTGCGGACCGTGGACCTCGGCCAGGGCAAGGTCGTGGAGGAGACCGCGACGCGGGGCGTGCAGCCGCCGCCCTCCGCCGCGGAGGAGGTCAGGGCCGCCGAGCTGCTGCTGGCCGATCCGGCGTACGGCACGGGCGTGCGCGAGTCCTACGCCAGGGCGTCCGGCGGCGGGCGGTTGCGGTCCGCCGCCGACCTGGGTCTGCGGGGGCTGATCTTCGTCCCCGGCCAGGAGAGCGGGGGCGAGCCGTGCCGGACCCACCGGTGCGTGCGGCTGTTCGTCCGCTTCCCCGGCGCCACCTGGCTGGACACCAGCCGGATCGCCGTCGACCTGTCCGCCAAGAAGATCTACACCCTGGAGTGGTGACCGTGTTCCTGCGCCTGGCCCTCTCCTTCTCCCTGCTCTCCCTCTCTCTTTCCCCGCTCGTCGGCGCCCCCGCCGCCGCACACGCCACGCCTGCCGCGCATCCCCTGCCCGCAGCCCCGGGACAGGCCCTCGCGCCGGCGTCCGCCGCGCGTCCTCTGCCCGTCCCGCCCGCACCCACCGCACCGGCGCGCGGCGCCGTATCGACACCCACCGCCCCGGCACAGGCCGCCGCGCCGACGCAGGCTCCGCAACCTCCGTGCAGCGCGCCGTACCTGGTCGACACGGCCCTGCCGAACGGCGCGCGCTGGCAGCTCTGCTGGGAGATGCGCACCATCGAGGGGCTGACGCTCACCAAGGTCGTCTACACCCCCCGGGGCAACAGGCCGGTCAGCGTGCTGCGCAGCGCCGCGCTGGCCCAGATCCATGTGCCCTACGACAGCGGCAATCCCCGCTACCACGACATCGGGGCACTCGGCCAGTCCGCCATCCCGTTGCAGGCCGCCGACTGCCCCGGCGGCGAGCGCCGCGGGCAGTACGTCTGCGTGACGACCCGCGCACGTGGCCACGCCTATCTCAAGTCCGGCTACGACGGGCCCAACAGATCGGCGCAGGGGCGTGACCTGGTGGTGTTCGCCGCCTTCCAGGTGGGCTGGTACACCTACCTGGTCGAATGGGCCTTCTCCGACGACGGGGCGATCACTCCCCGCGTGGGTGCGACCGGCTCGCTGGCGGGGACCACCACCACGCCCGAGCACGGCTGGCCGATCGGCGTGGGGAGCACGAGCTTCGAGGAGAGCCACAGCCACAACATCTTCTGGCGTCTTGACTTCGACATCCAGGGCAAGGCGGGCGACGTCGTCGAGCAGTACGACTTCGCCGGGTCCGGTACGGCCAAGCGGAGCCTGAAACGTACGGCCTTCACCACGGAGACCAAGGCCGTCAACAGCCGGATGCGCTGGTGGCGGGTGCTGGACAAGGGGGTCCGCAACGCGGACGGACACCCCGCCTCCTGGGAGATCAACAACTCCGACAGCGCGGAGTACCGCGGCCCGGCCGGTGAGGCCTTCACCCGCGCCGACCTCTACGTCACCCAGTATCGCCCATGCGAGCGCCTGGCGACCGTCAACCCGTCGCCCGGATGCGCGACCTCCGTCGACCGTTACGTCAACGGCGAGAGGCTCACCGATCCCGTGCTCTGGGTCAACGTCGGCTTCCACCACGTCGCCCGCGACGAGGACGCCGACCCCATGCCGACCCACTGGCAGGGGTTCCGCATCACCCCCCGCGACATCACGGCCAAGAACCCTCACTGATCCACACGCGGCGGTCCTCCTGACGTCTGGTGATCCGCAGCACCACCAGGATCGCGAGGACCGCCGCGAGCAGCGTGGGGCTGAGGAGAAAGAGGTGCCACCAGCGCGTGCCGCCGGAGGAGAACCGGCCTCCCATGGCCAGGAGCGCCCCGGAGGCCAGCGGCAGCACCCAGACCCCCAGCAGCCACGACACCCACCAGGCCCAGACCAGCCACGAGCGCATCTCCCCACCGATCTGCTCGCCGCGCAGGCCACCGGGTCTGGACGACGCCCAGACGTCGTCCACGATCTGCCTGGGGAGCCACCAGTTGACGACCGGCAGGAACCAGCCCAACACGATGAAGATCCGGAACCAGCGGTGCGGGACCCGGCTCAGCGTCTCGGCGTTCGCCCGGGCCCGGAAGAGCCAGACCAGGAAGGCGACCCCTCCGACGGCGTAGGCGAGGGGCCGCAGGAAGAGCATCGCGACCGCCGGCAGGTCGCTCCAATCCAGCAGGAAGCCGTCCTCTGACATCCGCTTCAGCGCCGCGCCGATGTCAGGGCCGCCGAGCATCCAGACGGTGTCGGCGAGGGAGGTGATCCCCAGTGCGACCACCGCCCCGGTGGCGAATCCGCGCACGGGTCGCAGGGGGCGGGGTGGTGGGGGGAAGGAATGCATCGCCGTCCTCTGCGTGATCAATGGACCGGCAACAGTATTTCTGCAAGAGACAGGGGGCGACAATTCCGATTTCACCGCTCCCCTCTTCGCACTTTTTCCGACACGCATGGTGATAGCGGACAAGGGCATGGGATGGGGTGCCCGGATAGGGCAGGGTTAGGGGATACCGATCAATGGGAGTGATCCATGAACGCGCACTTGGACCTGGAGCGCCTTGCGGGTGGGGCACACCACGACCCGCACTCGATCCTCGGGGCACATTCCGGGCGGGGCGGCGTGACGGTCAGGGCGCTCCGGCCACTCGCCAAGAAGGTCCAGGTCCTCGCGGACGGCCAGGAATACGACATGAAGCATGTCGCCCACGGGGTGTTCGCGGTGACGATCCCCGGCCTGGACAAGATTCCCGACTACCGCCTGCGGGTGACCTATCCCGGAGCCGAGCCGTACGAGACGGGTGATCCCTACCGGCACTGGCCCACGCTGGGCGAGGTTGATCTGCATCTGATCGGTGAGGGACGCCACGAGCGGCTGTGGGAGGTGCTCGGCGCGCGGGTCATGCGGCACGAGGACGTGGACGGCACGGCCTTCGCCGTGTGGGCGCCCAACGCGCGCGGCATCCGGGTGATCGGCGACTTCAACCATTGGGACGGCACCGCCTACCCCATGCGTTCACTCGGCAGCTCCGGAGTCTGGGAGCTCTTCATCCCCGGCCTGGGCGCGGGCGACCGCTACAAGTTCCAGGTCCTCGGCGCGGACGGGGTCTGGCGGGCGAAGGCCGATCCCATGGCCCGGCGGACCGAGGTCCCGCCCGCGACCGCGTCGGTGATCGAGCACTCCTCCTACGGCTGGCAGGACGACGTGTGGATGCGGGGGCGCGCGGACCACAGCGCGCCGGAACGGCCGATGAGCACCTACGAGGTGCATCTGGGCTCGTGGCGGCCGGGACTGTCCTACCTGGAGCTGGCAGACCAGCTGGTCGACTACGTGGTGGACATGGGGTTCACGCACGTGGAGCTCATGCCGGTGGCCGAGCATCCGTTCGGCGGTTCCTGGGGCTACCAGGTCACGTCCTACTACGCGCCGACGGCCCGGTTCGGCAGCCCGGACGAGTTCCGTCACCTGGTGGACCGGCTCCACGGGGCGGGCATCGGCGTGGTGGTCGACTGGGTGCCCGCGCACTTCCCGATGGACGACTGGGCACTGGCCAGGTTCGACGGGACGCCGCTGTACGAGCATGCCGACCCGGCGCGGGGCGAGCATCCCGAGTGGGGCACCTACATCTTCGACTTCGGCCGCAGGGAGGTGCGCAACTTCCTGGTCGCCAACGCGACGTACTGGCTGCGCGAGTTCCACATCGACGGGCTGCGGGTGGACGCGGTCGCCTCGATGCTCTACCTCGACTACTCCCGGCGCGAGGGCGAGTGGACGCCCAACGAGTACGGCGGGCGGGAGAACCTCGACGCGGTGGCGTTCCTGAAGGAGATGAACGCGGTCGCCTACCGGGACCAGCCGGGGATCGTCACGGTCGCCGAGGAGTCGACCGCCTGGCCGGGTGTCTCCCGGCCGGTGCACCTGGGCGGGCTGGGCTTCGGGTTCAAGTGGAACATGGGCTGGATGCACGACACCCTGGCATATCTCAAGCACGAGCCGATCTTCCGGCAGTACCACCACCACCAGATGACGTTCTCCCTGATGTACGCCTACTCGGAGAACTTCGTGCTGCCGCTGTCGCACGACGAGGTGGTGCACGGCAAGGGGTCGCTGCTCGGCAAGATGCCGGGGGACGAGTGGCAGCGGTTCGCGAACCTGCGGGCGCTGTTCGCCTTCATGTGGGCCCACCCCGGCAAGCAGTTGCTGTTCATGGGCGGGGAGTTCGGCCAGGGCTCGGAGTGGTCGGAGGAGCGCGGGCTCGACTGGTGGGTGCTCGACTTCGACGGGCACAAGGGGGTCCAGCGGCTGGTCCGCGATCTCAACCGGGTCTACCGGGAGACTCCGGCGCTGTGGAGTCTCGACGCCTCCCCCGAGGGTTTCCGCTGGATCGACGCCGACGACGCGGCGGGCAACGTGTTCTCCTTTCTCCGGCGCGCCCAGGACGGCTCGGCCATGGCCTGCGTGGTCAACTTCTCCGGTGCGCCGCACGAGGACTACCACCTCGGCCTCCCCTTCGGGGGTCCGTGGGATGAGGCGATCAACACCGACGCCTACGACTACGCGGGCAGCGGCGTGGGCAACCTCGGCACCGTGGAGGCGGTGGAGGAACCCCATCACGGCCTGCCGTACTCCGCCCGTCTGCGCGTCCCGCCCCTGGGCGCCGTCTGGCTCCGGCACGCCGGCGACAACGTCGTGGAGGTGCCCGTCACGGAGGTGGCCGCCGTGGAGGCGGAGGCGGAGCAGATCCTGGAGGAGGCGGCCAGCGGGGAGACCGGGGACGGAGCTCCGGCTGAAGCGGCGAAGGAAGTCACGAGGAAATCGGACTGACCTGAGCGCGTACGCCAACCGGGAGAAATACGTTTTCCACCTGATTTCCACCCGTCCGGGCCGGTCACGCACTGCGTGACCGGCCCGTTCCATGTCCGGCGGGTGTATGACGGGCATCCGGCGATTCGCTGGGGGCCGACAGAGCATTGACCAGCCGGGAACGAGAACCTACTCTTTAGAAATTAATAGGAAACTTTCCTATGAATACGGGGGCTAGGCACTCTTTGACCTGGAGCGACCCTTGCGACGAATCACCATCGGCTCCCTGATCGCAGCCGCAGCGCTGCTCGTCCCCCTGGGGATGAGCAGCGCCACAGCCGCCACTCCGGCCACCGCCACCTACGCCACCGCCTCCGACTGGGGCTCGGGCTTCGAGGGCAAGGTCACCGTGAAAGCGGGGACGAGCGCCCTGACAAGCTGGAAGGTCGAGTTCGATCTCCCCTCCGGCATCTCGATCCCCTCCGCGTGGGACGCCGACCTCACCAGGAGCGGCAGCCACTACACCTTCGTCAACAAGTCCTGGAACGGAGCGGTGGCGGCGGGAGCCTCCGTCAGCTTCGGGTTCAACGGCGCGCCCGGCGGGCTGACCGGGGTGCTGAACTGCACGCTCAACGGCGCCGCCTGCAACGGCAGCGGGAACCCCGACCCGACACCCACGCCGACCCCGACGGTCACCCCCACCCCCACCCCGACGCCGACCGTCACCCCGACCGGCGGTCCCTCGGGTAAGAAGGTCGTCGGCTACTTCACCGAGTGGGGCGTCTACGGCCGCAACTACCACGTGAAGAACCTGATCACGAGCGGCTCGGCGGCGAAGCTGACACACATCCTGTACGCCTTCGGCAACACCGCGGGCGGCAGGTGCGCGATCGGCGACTCCTACGCCGACTACGACAAGGCCTACACCGCCGACCAGAGCGTCGACGGCGTGGCCGACACCTGGGACCAGCCGCTGCGCGGCAACTTCAACCAGCTCCGCAAGCTGAAGAAGGCCTACCCGAACCTCAGGGTGATCTGGTCCTTCGGCGGCTGGACCTGGTCGGGCGGCTTCACCCAGGCCGCGGCCAACCCCGCCGCGTTCGCCGACTCCTGCTACAACCTGGTGGAGGACCCGCGCTGGGCCGACGTCTTCGACGGCATCGACGTCGACTGGGAGTACCCCAACGCCTGCGGTCTCACCTGTGACAGCAGCGGCCCGAACGCGTTCAAGAACGTGATCTCGGCACTGCGCTCCAAGTTCGGCGCCAACGCCCTGGTCACCGCGGCGATCACCGCCGACGGCTCCAGCGGCGGCAAGATCGACGTCGCCGACTACGCCGGTGCGGCCTCGAACCTCAACTGGTTCATGCCTATGACCTACGACTTCTTCGGCGCCTGGGACGCCAAGGGCCCGACCGCTCCGCACTCACCCCTCACCTCCTACACCGGCATCCCCAAGGACGGCTTCAACTCCGACGCCGCGATCCAGAAGCTGAAGTCCAAGGGCGTCCCCGCGAGCAAGCTGCTCCTCGGCATCGGCTTCTACGGCCGAGGCTGGGCCGGCGTGACGCAGGCGGCTCCGGGTGGCACCGCCACCGGCGCGGCCCAGGGCACCTACGAGGCCGGTATCGAGGACTACAAGGTCCTCAAGACCAAGTGCCCGGCCACCGGCACCGTCGGCGGCGCCGCCTACGGCTTCTGCAACGGCCAGTGGTGGAGCTACGACACCCCGGCCACCATCGCCGGCAAGATGACCTACGCCAAGAACCAGGGGCTGGGCGGCGCGTTCTTCTGGGAGACCAGCGGCGACACCGCCAACGGTGACCTCATCAGTGCGATCGCCAACGGCCTCAACTAACATTTCGATCACTCGGCCCTCCGTGTGCGTCACGCCGCGGAGGGTCGAGCCGTTTCCGAAAAGATCCTCATAATCCGGATCAAGGTATTCTCTCGGAACAAAAGGCTGCTTAGACTCCGAATCGCCCGTTTAATCCCCCCCCGGAGGACGTGTGCGACTTCGAGCCCTCGTGGCCCTGGCGATCGTGCTCACTGTCGCCCCTGGCGTTCCCGCGTTCGCCGAGAACCCGCCCGCATCTCCTCCGGCTGCCACCGAGGCTCCTCCGGCACCCGTGACGCCGCCGCCGGCGCCCACCGAGACACCGGCACCGGTGCCCAAGCTGGAGCCCGGGCTCGCCGCCGACGGCGACGGGGCCCGCGTCATCGTCGAGGTGACCGCCCCCGCGGAGGCCGCACCGGTCGCGGGCGCGGCGCGGGAACTGCCCGGCGCCGAGGTCGTCCTCCAGCCGCCGGACACCTCGTTCATCGTGGTCGACGGCACGGGCGAGTCCCTGGCCGCGCTGGCCGCCGACCCCCGGGTGGTGGCGGTCCGCCGGGACCGGGCCTACTCCCCCACCTCGCTGGCCTCGAGCCTGAAGCTGATCGGAGCCGACCAGGCCCAGGCGGAGGGGACCACCGGCGAAGGCAGGATGATCGCGGTCATCGACACCGGGATCGACCGGAACCACCCCGCGCTGAACGGCAAGGTCGTCGAGGAGGCCTGTTTCTCCGCGACGGACGACGGCGCGAGGTCCCTCTGTCCCGGCGGGCGCACCGCGCAGACCGGGCAGGGCTCGGCTGACGCGACGACCTCCGCGTGCGTGGACGGCGCCGTCAACCTGTGCGACCACGGCACCCATGTGGCGGGGATCGCCCACGCCGTCGCGCCCGGCGCGGAGATCGCGGCCATCCAGGTGTTCAGCCGCATCGACGACTGCGGGGAAGGGGGAGCCTGCCTGAGCGCCTACGAGTCGACGATCCTGCTCGCCCTCGACCACGTCGCCAGGCTGAAGGACACCCACCCCGGCCTGGTCGCGGTGAACCTGAGCCTCGGTGGGGGCCTCTACGAGGGTGCGTGCGACGGCGAACCCGAGATCGGGCCGATGAAGGAGAAGATCGAAGCCCTCCGCGCCAAGGGTGTGGTGACCGTCGCCGCCGCCGGGAACGAGGGCGTGACCGGCGCCGGAGCCCCCGGATGCGTCTCCGGGGCGGTGACCGTGGGCGCGACGGATGACGACGACCGCATCCCCGAGTGGTCCAACCACGGCTCCGTGCTCGACCTCTTCGCCCCCGGCGTCGAGATCGACTCGTCGGTGCCGGGCGGAGCGACGGCGGTCTACAACGGGACCTCGATGTCGACCCCGCACGTCACGGGCGCGCTGGCGGCGCTGGCCCAGAAGTCCCCCGGCGACACCCCGGACGCGCTCGTCGGCAAGCTCACGGCGGCGGGCCGCCCCATCGTCTACGACGGCGTGACCACCCCCCGGCTGGACCTGTACGGCGCGCTCACCGGCCGCGCCCCCGCACCTCCCGTCACCCAGGATCCCGGTCCGGACGACCCCGTCCCGGACCCCGACCCGAGCTCCGGCCCGTCGCCGGAACCCGATCCGGCGGACACTCCGGCACCGGCCGACCCCACTCCGGTCCCCCTGCCGACGGTGACGGTCACGGTGACCGTCACCGCCACGCCCGCCGTTGCGCCGGCCGTCTGCACCCGGGGTACGGCGAAGAAGACACTGACCGCGGCCCAGTGGGCCGTGGAGATGACCCGGGACAAGGGAGAGCTCACGGACGAGACGCTCGGCTGTTACCTGCGCCTGGTCGCGAAGGCCAGCGAGGTCTTCCCGGAGCTGACGCGCGCCACCACACCCGGCACGGCCTACCGGGTGCTGCGGCCCGCCGCGAAGACCAAGATCACTGGGAAGGTCAAGCTGGAAAGCGAACTGCTTGCCGCCTGGCTGAACTGGGCACACGGCGGAGTCAACTTCACCGCCAAGACCAACGAATCGACCACCGTCAGGCAGGCCCTCGCCTCGGCGGAGCGGCAGCGGCTCCAAGGAACATACTCCTCCAAATACTCCACGATGCTGAAAAAACATGTGAACTCGCGACGTATCGCGTAAGCACTGGATGGGTCGCTTAGGGTGATACCCATGGACGCGACCAAGGTGATCATCGACGGCGTCGACCGGTTCCGGCAGCGGCGCACCGCCCCGCTGGTCCTTGAGCTCGACCTCACCGAGGGCCTGACCGAGGGCCCTCCGGCCGATCCGCTCAGCGCGCTGTTGTCCATGCGCAAGACGAGCCTGACCGACGTGCTGTCCGCGCTGAAGCGCGCCCGCACCGACCCCCGGGTCAAGGCGCTGATCGTCAAGATCGGCACCCGGCCGCTGGGGCTGGCGATGGTGCAGGAGCTGCGCCAGGCCGTGGTCCACCTCCGAGCCGCCGGCAAGCTCACGGTCGTGTTCGCCGAGACGTTCGGCGAGTTCGCCACGGGAACCATCCCCTACTACCTGGGCAGCGCCTTCGAACGCGTCTACCTCCAGCCGTCCGGCGACGTCGGGCTGACCGGTGTGGCGATGGAGCAGCGTTTCCTGCGCGGCGCGCTCGGCAAACTCGGCATCGAGCCCCAGATGGGCCAGCGGCACGAGTACAAGACCGCGGCCAACACCTTCACCCAGGATCACATGACCGACGCCCACCGCGAGTCGATGGGCCGGATCACCGAGTCGGTCACCGAGCAGGTCGTGGCAGGTGTCGCCGAGGGCCGCGGGCTGGAGCCGGCCCGGGTCCGCGAGCTCGTCGACCAGGGCCCGTTCATCGGCGCCGAGGCCGTCGAGGCGGGGCTGGTGGACCGGCTGGCCTACCGCGACGAGGTCTACGACGAGGTCAAGCGGGCCGTCGGCGACGACGCGCTCCTGCTCTACGTGGGCCGCTACGGCAAGGGACCGATCGCGAAGAAGCTCCCGCGCCCCGGTGAGCAGACCGTCGCGCTGGTCCACGGCCACGGTGCGATCCGGCTCGGCCGCAGCGGGCGCAGCCCGCTGGGCGGTGGCAGCTCGATGGGTTCCGACACCGTCTGCGCCGCCCTGCGCGCCGCGCGCCGCGACGAGCACGTGAAGGCCGTCGTCTTCCGGGTGGACAGTCCCGGCGGTTCCTACGTGGCCTCCGACGCCATCTGGCGCGAGGTCGTGCTCACCCGCAAGGCGGGCAAACCGGTCGTGGTCTCGATGGGCGACCTGGCCGCCTCCGGCGGCTACATGGTCTCGATGGCGGCGGACGCGATCGTCGCCCAACCCGGCACGCTCACCGGTTCCATCGGCGTCTTCGGCGGCAAGGCGGTCATCGGCGGGCTGCTGGAGAAGATCGGCGTGACCTCCGAGACGGTCGGCGAGGGCGCCAACTCCGCGATGTTCTCCCCCACGAACGCCTTCTCCGCGGCACAGTGGACACGGATCAACGCCTGGCTCGACCGGGTCTACGACGACTTCGTGAACAAGGTGGCCGAGGGCCGCGGCCTGACCCGGGAACGCGCCCACGAGCTGGCGAAGGGCCGGGTCTGGACCGGCGCCGACGCCCACGAGGGCGGGCTCGTCGACGAGCTGGGCGGCCTGGAGGATGCCCTCGCCCTGGCCCGGCGGAAGGCCGGACTCCCCGCCGACTCCCCGGTCCGCGTCTATCCCAGGCTGAACCCTCTGGAGCGGCTGCGGCCGCCGGAGTCCAGTGAGGACAGGACCGCCGCCCTGGCCCAGGTCCGCCTGGAGGCATGGGGTCCGCTCGCCCACCTCGCCACCGAGCTCGGCCTGCCGTCCTACGGCCCGCTCATGCTCCCCGGCTCCTGGACGATCCGCTAGGAGATCCCAGCGACGACGCACGGGAAACGGTTACAGGGTCAGCGGTACCCGTACGGAGGTCATGATCGGCCCGGGTACGACGCAGTTGACGCGTGCCGCAGGGCCGTACTCGACTGCGAGCTGCCGGGTGAGAGCCGTCAGGCCGCCTTTGGCCGCCGCGTAGGCGGGATGCCCGGGGAGACCGACGAGAGCGTGTACCGATGAGGTGATTACCCTGGCGTCGCCACTCCGAGCAAGATCGGGTAGCAGCCGGCGGGCGGCCGATGCTCCCGAGGAAGGCCGGAGAGGCCAGCGCGGCGGCGTAGTTGTCCAGCCCGGCGTAAATTCCCTGGCGATGCCTCCAGACCTGCAGGATCCGACCGACAGGGGACTTTAATAGTATTTTATTAAAAATACAAGGATGAACCCGTCTTGTTACGTTGCGTTGAACGGGCAGGTCAGCCGACCGGGCGGTACCGTCCGCGGAGCCGTACGAGCGGGAGGACTCCCGGGGTGACGTAGCTCACGTCCAGCACGCGGGCGATGTAGAGGGTGTGGTCCCCGGCCGGGACGACCTGGGTCGTCTCGGCCTCCAGGGCGGTCACGCCGCCGTCCACGACGAGCGCCTCGCTCAGCCCCCCTCGGTGGTGCGGCGTGCCCGCGAGGAGCAGCCGGGCACCGGGCCGGCCGGCGGTGGCGAACCGGCTGGCGATCGCCTTCTGCCCGGCGGACAGCACGCTGGCGGCCCAGCGGTCGCGGCGCAGCAGCAGCTCGTTGAGGTAGCCGGTGTTCTCCAGGCTCACCATCACCAGCCGGGGGTCGAGCGAGATGGAGGTGAAGGTGCCGACCGTCGCCCCCACGTCGTCGCGCTCGTCCTTCACGGTGATGACCGTCACGGCGGTCGGCACCTGCGCCATGGCCTCGATGAACTCGTTCATGTCGCCATCCTTCCGGAATCCGGGAGGTGGTCGGCTCCCGGTGGCGGCGGACGCCGCCGGGACGGTCGCGGAGTCCGTCCCGGCGGGCCCGCCTCGCGTCACCCCCCGTTCCGGCCGTTCCCGTGCCCCCGGCCGTTCCCGTGACCCCGGTCGTTCCAGCGGTTCCAGCGGTCCTGGTTGTTCACGTCGCGCGGGCCGTTCCCGGGGTCGTTCCGGCTGTCGGGGACCTGCCGCTCAGGGGCGCAGTTCTGGCCGCAGCCGCCGAACCGGGCGGCGTCGATCGGGTGGAAGGGGGTGGCCTTGACGCCCTTCAGCGCCGCCAGCATGGTGTCCTTCCAGATCGGGCCGGGGAGGCTGGCGCCGGCGACGATGCTGTAGCCCGTGCCGCCGATGGTGACCCCGGTGAGCTTGTGATCCGTCGAGCCGCGGGGGTCGCCGATGCTGACCGCGCCGGCCAGGTCGGGGGTGAATCCGGCGAACCATGCGGTGGAGTACCCGTCCGTGGTGCCGGTCTTGCCCGCCGCGTCGCGGCCGATGCCGCCCACGCCGCGCATGGTGCCCTTGGTGAACACTCCGGACAGGATGTCCGCTGTGGCGTCGGCGACCTCGGGGTCCAGCTCCTGGCGGCACTGCGGCGTGTAACGGGTCACCTTGCCGTTGCGGTCGGTGATCTGGGTGATGGCCATCGGCGCGCAGTACTTACCGCGCGCGCCGATGGCGGCGTAGGCGTTGGCCACCGTCACCGGGTCCATCTCGTTGATGCCGAGGGTGAAGGTCTCGTACTCCTGCAGCGCCTGCCCGTCGGCCCGCTTGATGCCCAGCGACTTGGCGGTCTGCACCGTGTCGCACAGCCCCACGCGCTGCTCCAGGGCGACGAAGAAGGTGTTGACCGACCCCCAGGTGCCGGTCTGCAGCGTCTTGAACCCGGGCGAGCCCTCGTCGTTGGTGACGGTGTGCTCCGGGGCGCCGATGTTCTCACCCTTGCAGTTCTTGAACGCCGCGTAGCCCGGGGCGCGGTAGCCGGCACCGGTGGTGATCCCGTCGCTGATCTTCATGCCCTTCTTCAACGCGGTGATCAGGGTGAAGGTCTTGAACGTCGAGCCCGCCTGAAATCCTGTCCCGCCGCCGTGCGCCACGTCGGCCACCACGTTGTAGGACATCTCGTTCCTGGCCTTGCTCTGGCCGTACTTCCGGCTGGCCGCCATCGCCTTGATCGCGCCGGTGCCGGGCTGCACGAGCGCCTCGGAGGCCATCGCGTTGTCGGAGGCGTACACCCGCTTCCTGATCGCCGCGTCGGCCGCGGCCTGCATCTTCGGGTCCAGCGTCGTCTTGATCGTCAGCCCGCCGCGGTTGAGGAACTGCAGACGGCTCCGCTCCGTCTTGCCGAAGCTCGGGTTGTTGAGGATCTCGCTCCGCACGTACATGCAGAAGTAGGGGTACTTGCTGGCCTCGCACCCGCCCGGCAGCGGCGTGCCCTTGTAGCCCAGCTTCTCCTTCTTGGCCTTCGCGGCCTCCTGCGGCGTGATCTTCTTGAGCTGCGCCATCCGGTCGAGCACCAGGTTGCGCCGCTCCAGCAGCCGCTGCTGAGACTTCTTGCCGGCCTCGGGGTTGGTGCTGTTGGGAGACTGCACGGCCGCCGCCAGGGTCGCCGCCTGCGACAGGGTGAGCTTGGACGCCGGCACCCCGAAGAACCGCTTGGCCGCCGCCTCGACCCCGTTGGCCCTCGCCCCGAAGAAGGCGATGTTCAGGTATTTCTCCAGGATCTGGTCCTTGGAGTACTTCTGCTCGACCGCCATCGCGTAACGCAGCTCGTTGAGCTTGCGCGCGTAGGTGGCCTCCAGGACCTTGTTCTTCTCCTTCACGGTGACCGCCGTGTTGAGAAGCACCTGCTTGACGTACTGCTGGGTGATACTGGAGCCGCCCTGGCTCACCCCGCCCGAGGAGAGGTTCTTGGCCAGGGCCCGCACGGTCCCCTCGAGGTCGATGGCGCCGTGCTCGTAGAAGCGGTAGTCCTCGATCGAGATGATCGCCGACTTCATCACCGGGGCGACCTCGCTGAGCGGCACGACCTCGCGGTACACGTCCCAGAACTGGGCGATCTGATGACCCGCGGCGTCCAGGACCGTCGTCTTCTCCGCCAGCGGAGGCTCCTTGAGATCCACCGGCTTGAGGTTCAGCTCGTCCGACGCTGAGACGATCACCGCTCCGGCACCGCCCACGGCCGGTATCGCGAGAGCGCCGACCAGCGCTCCCGCGGCCACCGCCGCTCCGGCGAGCCGTGCGACCTTCCGGCCGGTCGATGTGCCGGCTCCGGTGTCGCGCGACCGGCGACCGGCACCCTTGGCGTCAGCGAGCATCCGCTCGACGGGCGCACGCATACAGTCCCCCCCATTACCCCTTTATGACTTGTCTTTAACCTATAGGTGGATGAGAGGGGTCTGCCATGAACTTCTCCGGTCACCGGTGATGTAGACAGCAGGCGGCCGCACAACGGCGTTGTGGCGCGAGGGTCCCGCCCATCTGATCCGCGACCGTGGAGCGCCGTCGGGGAACACGCCACCGGCCCCAGGCGGGCGAGAAGGACCGGCTCGGCGTCTTAACGCGGTACGGCCCGCACACGGAGTCCGTGCGCGGGCCGCGGGTGACGGGACCGGAGGAGCTAGGCCAGACCGTTCTTGGTCAGCCAGTCCTTGGCGACCACGGCGGCGTCGTCCTTGTCGACCGCGATGCGCTTCATCATGTCGACGAGGCCGGGGGTGTCGAGCTTGGCGGAGACCGCGTCCAGCGTGGTCTTCGCGGTGTCGCTCAGACCGGCCTTGTTGGCCAGCGGCACGACGTTCTCGGAACCGAAGGCGTTCTTGGTGTCCTGGAGCGACACCAGGCCGTTGAGGATGATCTTGGGGTCAGTGGTGAAGACGTTGCCGACCTGGACGGTGCCGTCCTTGATGGCGTCGGCGGTGGCGTCGCCGGTCTTCTTCCACTCCTTGAACTCCAGGCCGTAGGTGTCCTTGAAGTTCTTCTCCTGGCGGGACTGGAACTCCGGCGGCCCTCCCACGGCGTAGCCCTTGGAGACCTTCACCAGGTCCTCGATCGTGGCGAGGCCGTCCTTGGCGGCCGTCTCCTTGGTGACGGTCAGCGAGTTGTTGTCCTCGGCCGCGGCCGGCTCCAGGACCTCCAGCTCGGCCGGGAGCTTCTCCTTGAGCCCGGCGACGATCTCCTCCTTGGTCTTCGCCGTGGTCGTCTTGTCGACGAAGGCGAGGAGCGAGCCGGCATACTCCGGCAGGACCGTCAGGCCGCCGCTCTTGACCTGGTCGTAGAGGATCTCGCGGCTGCCGATGTTGAGCTTCTTCTCAACCTGGACGCCCTTGGCCTCCAGGGCCTGGGCGTAGATCTCGGCGAGCAGGACGTTCTCCGGGAAGTTCGCCGACCCGACGACGACCTTCCCCCCGGGGGCCGCGGCCGCGCCCGAATCCGCCGGGCTCGCGGACGCGCTGGTGAGCGGGTCGCCGCCGCCACCGCACGCGGTAAGAGTGAGCGCTGCGGACAGGAGGATCGCCGCAGTGCTGAAGAGGCGCTTCATCGTGCTTTCCCTTCCAAAACGGGGGGCAATGGGGAGATTAGTGTATGGGCTGGCGCTGTCTCACCCCCGGTGAGACCGAGAAGCGCTCCACCAGACCGAAGCCCAGCTGAACGACCAGGGCCAGCAGCGCCACCAGGACGGCCCCTCCGAACGTGCGCGGGAAGTCCTTGGTCGCGAGACCATCGATGACGTAACGCCCGAAACCACCCAACCCAACATAGGCGGCCACCGCCGCGGTGGAGACCACCTGGATCGCGGCGATCCGCAGGCCGAGCAGGATGAGCGGCAGCGCGACCGGCACCAGCACCCTGCCGAGGACTTGGCCGCCGCGCAGGCCCATGCCGTACGCGGCGGCCCGCAGGTCGGGGTCCACCCCCCGGATGCCCTCGTAGGTGTTGACCAGGATGGGCGGTATGGCGAGCGCCACCAGCGGGATCAGCACCGGGATGATGGTGCCGACGCCCATCAGCAGCACGATGAGCACGAGCAGGCCCAGCGTCGGAAGGGCGCGGGCGGCGTTGGCGCTCAGCACCACGAACAGCGCGCCCTTGCCTGTGTGGCCGATCCACAGTCCCAGGGGCAACGCGATCAGCATGGCGAGCAGCAGCGAGAGCACGGAGAACTCCAGGTGCTCCAGCAGCCGGGTGGGGATGCCGTCCGGGCCGGACCAGTTGGCGGGGTCGCCGAAGAAGTCAATCAGCCAGTTCACGCGGACCTCCTTGCCCGCGACCACGGGGTGAGCAGCCGCTGCGCCAGGACGAGCAGCAGGTCGGCGATCGCCGCCAGCACCACGACCAGCACGATGCCCACGATGATCGGGGTGTAGAACTGCCGCTGCCAGCCGTCGATGAACAGGTAGCCCAGCCCGCCCCTGCCGACCAGCGCGCCCACGCTGACCAGGCTGATGCTGGAGACCGCGGCCACCCTGAGCCCGGCCAGCACGACCGGGACCGCGATCGGCAGCTCCACCTGGAGCAGCCTGCGCAGCGGAGTGAAGCCCATGGCCACCGCGGACTGGCGCACGTGGTCGGGGACCGAGCCGAGCCCGTCCACGACGGCCGGGATCAGGACCGCCATGGCGTAGAAGGTGAGCGGGATCATGACGGTCGCCCGGGTGCCGACACCGGTGATCGGGAGAAGCACGATGAAGACGGCCAGCGAGGGCAGCGAGTAGATCACGTTCATGACGCCGATGGTCGGCTGGTAGAGCCAGCGCCAGCGGACACCGGCCAGCCCCAGCGGGAGCGCGACGAGCAGCCCGATGACGACCGGCACCAGCGCCATGACGACGTGGTCCGCCAGCAGACCCTGGATGGAGGGCCAGTTGCGCCCGATCCAGTCCCAGCGGACCAGGGGTTCCTCATGCACCGACGCCTCCGGCGACCTTGCCCAGCGCCTCGTCCAGCGCCTCGCGGGTGGCGACGCCCACGACCCTGTCGTCGCCGTCCACCGCGATCGCGCTCCCGGAGGGCGACAGCAGCGCCGCGTCCAGCGCGGTGCGCAGCGAGTCGCGGCCCCTGACGAACGTCCCGTACGGCGCGAGCGGCGCGTCCGCCGGCGTGCCGGACTCCGGCAGGTCCGCCACGGCCGCCCAGCCCAGCGGCCGGCCGTCATCGTCGACCACGGCCAGCCATGCCTCGGCGGTCCCGCGCACCGAGGAGACCTCGGCGGAGGCGGGCACGGTCAGGTCGGTGCGCAGCCGCAGCCCCTCGTCGGAGACGAACGACAGCCGCCGGATGCCCCGGTCGCGGCCGAGGAACTCGCGGACGAAGTCGTCGGCGGGCCGGGTCAGCAGCGTCGGGGGGTCGGCGAGCTGCGCCAGGTGCCCGCCGACGCGCAGCACGGCCACCCGGTCGCCGAGCTTGATGGCCTCGTCGATGTCGTGGGTGACGAACACGATGGTCTTGTTGAGCTCGGCCTGCAGCCGGAGCAGCTCCTCCTGCAGGCTGGTGCGCACGATCGGGTCCACCGCGCTGAACGGCTCGTCCATCAGCAGCACCGGCGGGTCGGCCGCCAGGGCGCGGGCCACACCGACACGCTGCTGCTGGCCGCCGGAGAGCTGGAAGGGGTAGCGGTCGGCCATCTTGAGGTCGAGGCCGACGCGTTCCAGCAGCTCCATCGCCCGGTCGCGGGCCTTCTTCTTGTCCCAGCCGAGCAGGTAGGGCACCGTCGCCACGTTGTCGACGATCTTGCGGTGCGGGAAGAGCCCCGCCTGCTGGATGACGTAGCCGATGCCCCTGCGCAGCGTCGGCGGGTCGATGGTCTTCACGTCCACGCCGTCGAGGAGGATCTGACCCTCCGTCGCGTCGATCATCCTGTTGATCATCCGGAGGGACGTCGTCTTGCCGCACCCCGAAGGGCCGACGAACACGGTTATCTCGCCCGTGGGCGCCTCAAGGCTGAGCTTGTCGACGGCGACGGTCCCGTCGGCGTAACGCTTGGTGACACCGTCAAATTTGATCATGTGCAACCTCTTGCTTCCCGGCAGGGCCGCGACTGCCGGCCGCAACTGCCCCATGATTCAGCACGGGCCACCCTATTGCCGACTTTCCCGATCTGTCTTCCCGCCTTCGGCTGAGGCGCTCCAGCCAAGCGCAACATCTATCGAATGGACATTTAATCCTGCGGAGAACCTCAACAGTTCGGCATGATTACCCATATCGTGGGGATTGACACCTCCAGCATCACCCGTATCACCCGGCCCTGCGGCCCCCGTCCTTCACCACGCTCGCCCGAACTCCCAGAGGAACCGGTCTCGTGCCCCAACCGCTCCTCGGTCAGCGCACGCGCGGCGAACTGATCGCCGAGCTCTACGACCGTCACGCCGCCGGACTGTTCGCGTACTGTCACGACCAACTCGGTGACTCCGGATCCGCCTCGGCCGCGCTGGCGGCCGTCCTCGACGCCGTCCCCGACGTGGAGCCCCCGCGCGCCGCGCTCTACGCGTCCGCGCGTCGTGAGATCTACCTGCGGGACGTCGTCTACGCCCCACCCGCCGCCGGCACCGACCCGGTCGCCGTCTTCGTCGAGCGAGTGCTGCGCGACCTGCGCCCGCACCAGCGCGAGGTGCTGTATCTGTCCGGCGTGTGCGAGATGGACACCTCCGAGCTGTCCTGGGTGCTCGACGTGGCGGCCGACACCGCCGACGAACTGACCGTGAGCGCCTGCCGCCGCTTCGCCCAGTCGCTGAACCTGGCCCTGGCCTCGGCCCTGGTGCCGGATCATCTGGCCGACGTGTTCGGCGCCCTCCCCGTCGCCCCGGTCCGTGACGTGCTCATCCGCGCTCCCTGGGCCGTCCCGCCCGCGGCGTTGCGCGCCGCCGCGCTGAGATCCCAGCCCGGTACGGCCGCCGCCCCGCCCACCCTCGCACTGCGGGTCAAGCCGCTGTGGCCGACGACCCCGGCATGGCCGCTGCCACTCCCCGAGACCGCCGTCGACGATGAGTCCTCCCCTTCGGACGGCTTTCCCGACCCCTTCTCCTTCCGGGATCTTCCCGCCCCCTTCGCCGCCCGCGACCCCGAGGCGGTCTCCGCGCACGAGGCCACCACCGAGCCGATGCCCAAGCTCAGGGACACGGTCCTGACGGCCATGGACGACGTGCTCTCCCGTCCCCGGCGGCCGAGGCTTCAGCGGCCGCGACCGCGTGGCGCGGCGCCTCTGCCGGCCCCGGCTCCGTCCGCGTCTCCCCTGTCCGCCCCGCTCCCCGCCGACGTGCTCGACGACCTTCCGTCGGAGAACCTGTTCCGCCCCCTCACCCCCGAGGCGCGGGCCGCCCGGCTCCACACGGACAGGCTGGTCGCCTCCGCGCCCCGCGCGGAAGCGGTCCCCGACGCGTTCCGGGACCGGTCCGCCGAGACGGCGACCGACCCGACGGCCTCTGAGGAGGCTGCTCAGGCAGATCCCCCGCTGCCCGGGTGGCCCCTGCGGGTGGAGGAGCTGGACGCCCAGGCCCGCACCGAGCAGGCCCCGGCACCGGAATGGCCCGAAGCCGAGCCGGCGCCGTCCCCGGAGCGACCCGCGACCGACCGGATACCGTCCCCGGAATGGCCGGACGTCGACTGGGCACCGTATGCGAAGCAGCCCAGGGACGACACGAGACGGCCCAAGCACGCCGCCCCGTGGTCGCCCGAGCCCGAGGCCGAGGCCGAACCTGAGACCGAGGCGAGCGCGCCGGACGGGACCGGGACCACCGAACCGGAGGCGGGCACCGGGACGGCGCAGGCCGCACGCCGGGAACGGGCAGGCGGGCGGGCACGTCACAAGCACCGGCCGGCCCGCGAGGGCAGGCACTACGACTGGATGTGGGAGCTGGTCGGCTTCCTCGTCTGCGTGGCGATCGCGATGCTCGTCTTCTTCCTGATGCCGACCAGGTGACGGCACGGCACCCGTTCACCGGTGGTCCTCGCCCTCGCCGTCCCGACTGCATCTCGTTGTCATATTGGCGACATGTCGTGTTTTGGGCAGGCCGGAACCCGTGACGTGAGGGAGTCCCGTCACCCACTCTCGTGATCGGCAGTACCGAATCACGGAAGGTCGCCCCCCTCATGCACTGGCTTGCCCGTCTCACCGCCACCGGAGCGGTGTTCTCCCTCCTCGCCCTGCCGGCGTTGCCGGCCGGGGCCGGGGCCGCTCCCGCCCCACCCGCGGCCCCCGCCCTCCACCGGGTCACCCTGATCACCGGGGACGTGGTGACCGTCCGTCAGGCCGCGGCCGGCAAGTGGGCCGTCACGGTCGATCCCGCCAAGGGCCGGGAGAAGATGGCGTTCACCACCCACGAGATCGACGGGAAGCTGCAGGTGCTCCCCGGCGACATGGCCCCGTACCTGGCCGGAAACCTGGTCGACAAGGCACTCTTCTCGGTCAGCGACCTGATCGAGCAGGGATACGACGACGCGAGCAGCCCCGCACTGCCGCTGCTGCTCGCCTATGACAAGGACGCCGGCACGGGCGCGCGGACGACGGCCGCCCTGCCCGGCGCCAGGCCGGGGACCGAACTGAAGAGCATCGGCGCGCGGGCGGTGGGCGCCGACAAGGGTGAGCTGGCCGCCTTCTGGAAGGCCGTCGAAGAGACGCCCTCGGCCCGCTCCACCAAGCCCCGGCTCGCCCCCGGAATCAGGAAGATCTGGCTGGACGCCAAGGTCACAGCGGACCTGGAGCGCAGCGTTCCGCAGATCGGCGCGCCCGACGCCTGGAAGAGCGGGTTCGACGGCGAGGGCGTCAAGGTCGCCGTCCTGGACACCGGCGCCGATGAGAACCATCCCGACCTCGCCGGAAAGATCGCCGACAGGCACAACTTCACCGCCGACCCCTCGACCCAGGACGGTCACGGGCACGGCACCCACGTCGCCTCCACCATCGCGGGCCTCGGAGCGGCCTCCGACGGCCGTCGCAAGGGCGTGGCCCCCGGCGCCCAGCTGATCGTCGGCAAGGTGCTGGACAACGACGGCTCGGGCCTGTACTCGCAGATCATCGAGGGAATGGAGTGGGCCGCGACGTCCGGCGCCGACGTCGTCAACATGAGCCTCGGCGGTGAGGCGACGGACGGCGCCGACCCCGTCAGCATCGCCCTGAACACACTGACCGAGCAGACCGGCACCCTCTTCGTCGTCGCGGCCGGCAACGCGGGAGAGGAGTACTCCGTCGGCACCCCCGGCGCCGCGACGTCGGCGCTGACCGTCGGCGCGGTCGGCGCCGACGAGGCGCTCGCCCCCTTCTCCAGCCGTGGCCCGCGCCTCGACGGAGGCGCCAAACCGGACATCACCGCCCCGGGAGTGGCGATCGTGGCCGCGCGGGCCGAGGGCACCTCGATGGGCGCACCCGCCGACGAGCGCTACACCGCCGCGTCCGGGACCTCGATGGCGACCCCCCACGTGGCCGGCGCCGCCGCGATCCTCAAGCAGCGGCACCCGGACTGGAAGGCCTCGAAGCTCAAGGACGCCCTGATCTCGACCGCCAGGACGGCGCGGGACCTGACCGTCTACGAGCAGGGCGGCGGGCGGGTGGACGTCGCGCGTGCCGTACGGCAGGACGTCACGGCCACCGGCGTGCTCGACCTGGGCACCCACCAGGACGGCGGCTCCACGGACCTCTCCGGGACCGTCGCCTACACCAACTCCGCCCAGACACCCGTCTCCCTGACCCTGACCGCCACCCTGAACAACCTGGACGGCGACGCCCCCGCGCAGGACGCGCTCACCCTGGGGTCGGCGTCGGTCACCGTCGGCGCCGGCGCCACGGTCACGGTCCCGGTGAGCGCCGACCCGGCGAAGCTGGCGTACGGCCGGCACTCCGGTCACCTCACCGCAGTCACCGCGGACGGCTCGGTCTCCCTGCAGACCACGCTGGCGCTCACCAAGAGTCCCCGTACCCGCAAGGTGCACATCAGCGCCATCGGCAAGGACGGCAAGCCCTCGAGCATGAGCAACATCTTCATGTTCGGCCCCGGCCGGCAGGACAACCTCCTCACCTACATCATGCCGTGGGAGGCCGAGGAGGGGAAAACCTTCGAAATCCCCGAGGGCGCCTACTTCGCGCAGGGCCACTTCGGCGAGGAGCGGTCGGGCTCGCACATCATCGACATCAAGATCGACGTCCCCGAGTTCCAGGTGAACGACGACGTGGAGCTGGTGTTCGACGCGCGGAAGACACGGCCGATCGTGATCAGGACGCCGCAGCCGGTGGTCCAGGACGGCATCTCCACGTTCTCCAGCTACCGCGACACCGGATCCCGGAAGATCTCCTCGTCGTTCATGAACTTCCCCTCGGTCGAAGAGCTGCACGTGGCCGAGACGCAGCCGGTCCGCCGGGGCACCTTCGAGTTCACCTCTCGCTGGCAGTACGGCGCGCCGAGACTGTCCTCACGGGTGAACGGCTTCACGGGGCCGCTGGACCTCGTCCCGGCGGGGAGGTCACCGGAGCTGAACGGCAGGTATCGCTGGGAGCTCGTCAACGGCGGTCACGGCGCCCCCGAGGAGCTCGGCGGTCTCGACCTGCGCGGCCGGGCGGTCATCCTGTCGACCGTCTCGGACGGCGACCCCCGATGGGACGAGATGATCGCCGCCGCCGCCGAGGCGGGCGCCGTGGCCGCCGTCATCGTGCAGGCCGCCGACGACCCCCCGTGGCAGTACTGGTCGCCGGTCATGGACAGGCACGCGATCCCGGCCGCCACGATCTCCTACGAGCAGGGACAGAAACTGCTCAAGAGAGTCCACGAGGGTCGGGCCGTCCTCGACGTGACCGCAAACATGGCCACCCCCTACATCTACGACATCTCACAGGTCTCCAAGGGCCGGATCCCGGAGCAGATCGTCTACGAGGTCAACGCCTCCAACCTGGCCCGCGTGGACACCGGCTACCACGAGACCGGCGGCTTCGGCTGGGCCAAGGAGCAGCGGTTCGCCTGGCGGCCGTGGCAGGTCTTCGCCAACGAGGGACAGCGGTGGGTCCGCACGGGGTCCGAGCGCGTCGAGTACGTCACCTCGGGCGACACCGAGTGGGAGCACGTGGCGCAGCACATGTTCACCTGGGAGACGATGCTCCCGCTCTCCCCCGGGCTCACCGGCGGGCTGCGCAGCTACGCCGCAGGCCAGAAAGTCGGCGAGCGGTGGTTCGGCCCCGTCGTGCGGCCGGCGGTTCCGCCGGGCAGGCCGGAGTTCACCCCGACCCGGACGGGGGACACGCTGAAGCTCGACATCCCCGAGTTCGTCGACGCCGCCGGGCACTACGGCTACGCGTTCACCTCCGACGAGGAAGACACGGTCTCCGCCCGCTTCTACCGTGACGGCGCGCTCGTCGAGGAGCCACGGCAGGCCGTGGGGAACTTCCCTGCCGTTCCCGGGAAGGCCACGTACCGGATGGAGCTGTCCACCAAACGCTCGTCGGAGGAGTGGACGTACGCCACCGAGACCAGCACGGCATGGACGTTCGGCTCCGCCCGTCCGAAGTCCGGCTCCGAACCGCTGCCGCTGCTCGGCGTCGACTACACCGTGCCCGCCGACCTGAACGGCCGGGTTCGCCGGACGCTGCCGGTCCCGCTGGACTTCAGCGTGCGGAGCACCGCGCCCGGCCTCGCCCTGCGACAGGTCACGGCCGAGCTCTCCTACGACGACGGAAAGAGCTGGAAGCGCCTGGTGCTGCTGCCCCGCGGCAGGGACCGCTACTCCACCCTGGTCTCCCACCAGGCGAGCAGGGGACAGTACGTCTCGCTGCGGGTCACCGCGAAGGACGCCGCCGGGAACGCGGTCGAGCAGACCGTGCTCCGCGCCTACGGCGTGAAGTAGAGGCAGGATGCTCCGGGGGCCGGTGCGGCGAGCCGTACCGGCCCCTCCCCCGGGCCGCCGCTCACGGACCGCCCCCGCCAGTGCGGTGTCCACATGCCTTCACCGGGTTCGGAGCCTTCCGAGACGCCGGTACGGCGAGCGGAGACACCGACCCGATCGGCGTCGGTCAACGGCGCATGACCCGGTGAACGGCGGCGGTCGTCCCACTAGAGCCAGCGTTCCCGGGCGGCGTGCCAGGCGAGCTGCATCCTGGTCTGCACGCCGGCGAGTTCCATGATGTGCGAGAGGCGCCGCTGCACGGTCCGCTGGCTGAGCCCGAGCTGGCTGGCGATCGACTTGTCCGGCACCCCGGCGACCAGCAGCGACAGCAGGTACAGGTCGTCGGAGTTCAGCGGGCAGGGATGGGTTCCCTCGGTGAGGGCGCCGTCCTCGGCGATCCGCAGCGGCGTCGCCCGGTCCCAGTAGCTCTCGAACAGCGCGATCAGCACCTCCAGCAGCTCGCCGCCCCGTATCAACGCGGCCGTCGGCTCCGACATCCCGGCATGCCGTACCAGCGGCATCAGGCCGATCTCCCGGTCCACGACCATCAGCCGGACCGGCAGCCGGGGCAGGGCTCGGGCGTTCTCTCCCAGCTTGACGCCGTAGGCCACGTTGGCCTGCATCCCCGGCTCCTCCAGCAGGCCGCGCTCGTAGATCACCCGATAGACCGCCCCGCGGCGCAGCGCGTCCAGTTCCGCGTCGTTCTCGGTCGCGTGCATCACGATCGCGCGTCCCCGGCAGAAACAGAGGACCTCCTCGCGGGCGTTCTTCTGCAGGTGTTCGAGCTGCTCGCGCATCGCGATCCGGTTGGGGAGCACCTCGACGAGCCGGTCGGCGTCGCGGCGGCGGGCGTTGCCCCGGTACTCCTCGGCCAGTTGCTCCACCGTGCGCCGCGCCCAGTCGAGCGACTGCTGCTGGCGCAGCAGCCGGGCGCCCAGCACGATGTCGGGGGCCGCCGCGGTGAAGCGCCGCTCCGCCGGGGCGGCCGTCTCCCCGGAGGCCGTCCGGACCAGGCCTCTGGCCTCCATGGACCGCAGCACCGTCTCGACCGCTCCGGTGTCGAGGTCCAGCTCCGCGACGAGATCGGCGACGCCCGCCTCGGCCGCCGTCACCAGGAACCGGTAGACGCGTTCCTCCAGCGGATCAAGCCCGACCGTTTCCAGCATCTCGCAATAATGCCATCCGAAAAACGCATAACGGATACCCCTCCCCTCACCATGCCGAGGTCGCCGTGGCGAGGAGAGGGGCATCCGAGGCCCGTTCAGACGGCCCACCACCGGCTGGCTCGGCACCGCGGACTCGGCCACGTCCCACCGGCGAGACCGGAGCAAGGGATATTTCTATAAGTTTCTCGGATTCAGGCGAAATGATCCCGGCATCTTCGACATGGACGGGTGCACACGACCCCATCACCGAGGAGGCCACCGTGGGAACCGCCCATGGGTGACGACCGAAGAATCCTGTTCGAGAGGGTCTATCTCGATACTTATGGACAGATCCTCGGCTACGCGATGCGCCGCTGCGACTCTCCGGAGGACGCGGCGGACGTGGTGGCCGAGACGTTCGAGATCGCGTGGCGGAAGGTCGAGGACCTGCCGTCCGGCGAACAGGCCAGGCTCTGGCTGTACGGCGTGGCACGCAACGTCCTCGCCAACCATCGCCGGGGCCGGCTCCGCCGTCACACCCACCAGACGGCGCTGCGCGAGGACATCGCCGATCGCTACGCCCGGACGCCCTCGCCCGAAGAACACGTGGAACTCGGCGCGATAGGCCGCGTTTTCCGTGAGCTGTCCGACGACGATCGCGAGCTGCTGTCGCTCGTCGTCTGGGAGGGCCTGGACGCCGGGGAGATCGCACGCGTCCTGGGCGGCTCCCGCAACGCCGTACGCATCCGGCTGCACCGTGCCCGCAGGCGCTTCTCGCGCGGGCTTGCGGCGGCGGGCGTCGAATCCATTCCGATGGGCCGGGACATGCGGCTCACGACGGGGAGGTCACTGTGAGAAACGTCCATGAGCCGCTGCACCGGCTGGCCCGGGTCCACGACGGTGAACTGACCGATCAGGCGTCCGCCGCGGGGGCGCAGGCGCTGCTCGCCTCGATCGTCTCCGGCCCCGGCGCGACCACCACCGCTGTCACCGCACCGGCGCCGCGGCGGCTGCGGATGCCGCGTCTGGCGGTCGGGGCGCTCGCGGCCGGCGTGCTCGTCGCCGGTGTCATCGTCGGCCCCGGTGTGCTCGGCAGCGGAAGCGCCACGAGCTACGCGAACTCCGCCATCGCCATCGAACGGGACGGGGACCAGTACGTCGCGCGCATCAAGGACCCGTTCGCCGACCATGAGAGGTACACCGAGGCGTTCCACGCGGTCGGCCTGAACGTCGACCTGCGCTCGGTGCCCGTCTCGCCGGGCTCGGTGGGAAAGATCCTGGGAATGATGATCACGGGCAAGGACGCGCTCGACCCCGCACCCGACCCCTCCGGTCCCCGGTCCGACGGCGTTCTCCTCTCGGCGGGGACGGTCCCCGAAAACTGCCACCCCGGACGGGACAGCGGTTGCGTCATGGTGATGCGCGTCCCCGCCGCCTTCACCGGCGACGTCAACGTCAGGCTGGGACGCCAGGCGCGGCCGGAAGAGGAGTACGCGAACTTCGACCTGGCCATGGCCCCCGGTGAGATGTTCGACGGGGTCCGGCTGAGAGACGGCCGCCCGGTGCGCGACGTCCTGACCGAGGCGCGCAGGCGTGATCTGACCACGGTGTTCAGCCTCATCAAGGTGGATGAGAAGACGGGTGGCCTGTCCTTCGAACCGCTCCCCGCCGACCGGGTCAAGGCCGGCTGGACCGTCTGGAACGCCTGGCAGGTGAAGGCGGGCGTGATCCGGTTGCTCGTCACGCCCGAACGGCTGCCCGAGAACCCCTTCCACAACGGGAGCGCGCCACCGCCCGCCTCCTGACCATCCTCGCGGGTACGGCCGGTCACTGACGGTGCTTACTTCCAGATCCGGTTGAGAACCACATCAACTCCGGAGCGGCATCCAGTATCCCCGGCAACGTCTCGCGCTCGTCGGCCTTGTGGAGTCCTCGGTTCATGCATGTCGACGGCAAGGGGAAGTTGGCGTCCTCGGCGGCACCGATGACGCATACCACCGGGGCCACGGCCGGCCTGTTCAATCTGCCGCGGCCGAGGCCGGGGTACGGCGCCGGGTGCCTGCCCACAGCAGGAGCGCGAGACAGCTGATCGCGGCGCCCAGCGCGCACACGGCACCCCAGCCGGCCACCGCGTAGAGGGCGGTCGAGGCGATGGCTCCAAGGGCGCTGCCGAGCGAGTAGAAGACCATGTAGCCGCCGATCAGTCGGCTGCCCGCGTCCGGGCGAAGTGTGTAGATCAGGCTCTGGTTGGTGACGTGGACCGCCTGCACGGCGAGGTCGAGGACGATCACGCCGACCGCCAGTGCCCATAGTGACTGTCGGGCGAAGGTCAGGGGCAGCCACGAGGCGACGAGCAGGGCCAGGCCGATGCCGGTGGTCCGCTGGGAGAGCCCGCGATCGTTTAGGCGGCCGGCTGCGGTCGCAGCCAGGGCGCCCGCGGCTCCCACCAGTCCGAACGCGCCGATTGCCGTGTGGGACAGAGACAGCGGAGGCGCGCTCAGCGGCAGCGCGACACAGCTCCACAGGGTGCTGAAGGCGGCGAAGATGAGCAGGGCGAGCAGGGCACGGAGCCGAAGGAGGCGCTCCTGTGCGAACAGGGTGAGCGTGGAGCGCAAGAGCTGTCCGTAGTTCATGGACGGTGCAGCGGTGTCGCGGGGCGGCAGGACATGGTGCAGTGCCAGGGCGAGCGCGCAGGTGAGGGCCACCGAGGTGAGGTAGACGGAGCGCCAGCCGGCGAGGTCGGCCAGGAGGCCGGATACGGTGCGGGCAAGCAGGATGCCGGTGACCACACCGCTGGTCACGAGGCCGACGACGCGTCCGCGTTGCGCCGGTGGGGCGAGCGAAGCAGCGAAGGCCACCAACGTCTGGGTCACCACCGCGAGGAGTCCCACAGCGGCCATACCCGCAAGCAGGAGCGCCGCGATGGTGGCGGTGCCGACCACCGTCAGCGCCGCTGCCAGCAGGAGCAACTGCATCACGATGAGGCGTCTGCGGTCGACCAGGTCGCCCAGCGGCACGATGAAGAAGAGTCCCAGCCCGTAACCAAGTTGTGTGAGGGTGACGACGGCACCGAGTGTCGCCGGGCTGATCGCGAAGTCACGGCCCAGTGTCACCAGGAGGGGCTGCGCGAAGTAGACGTTGGCCACCGCGGTCCCGCCGGCGATGGCGAAGAGCAGGGTGACGCCTCGGGGTAGCGCGAAGCTGGGAGTCCCCTCCTTCGTGCCCGTGGTCCTCGGTGTCGTGCTCTCGTCGTTGCCGGCCACTCGGCGCCCTCCGGAGATTAGTTTCATCTTGCTACCAGATGGACGATAATCGTTCTGGTAGCATGTTGCAACCGATGTAAATGTGGAGGGTGTCATGGTGAGGCGGACGCGTTTCAATGACAGTGACTGTCCCGTCGCGCGATCAGTCGACGCGATCGGTGACTGGTGGTCCTTGTTGATCGTGCGGGACGCGTTTGACGGCAGCCGCCGCTTCGGAGAGTTCCAACGCAGCCTCGGCGTCGCCAAGAACATCCTCAGCACGCGTCTGCGCGTCTTGGTCGCCGGCGGCATCCTCGACGTCGTCCCGGCCTCCGACGGCAGTTCCTACCACGAGTACGTTCTGACGCCGAAGGGAAAAGACCTCTTCCCTGTCATCGTGGCGCTGCGGCAGTGGGGCGAAGGACACTTCTTCGAGCCCGATGAACCGCATTCGGAGATGATCGACCGCCAGCGCAGGCGGCCCTTGCGCGTGCTAGAGGTCCGCTCCGCAGACGGACGACGGCTCGACCCCGATGACACCATTGTCAACAAGGTCAATCAGCCCAGAACGCCGACCGGGACAAGGCCCGAGTAGCCTTCTGACGCAGCTGTGGCGCGACGGTCCCAACCAGCTGGCCCCACTTTTTACCGCGGCGAGAAGACCTCACTCCGCCGACAGGACCAGGCCGCTGGTCGGCACGCCGGTGCCGGCGGTGACCAGGACGTTGCGGACGGCGGGGACCTGGTTCACCGAGGTGCCCCGGATCTGCCTGACGGCCTCGGCGATGCCGTTCATGCCGTGGATGTAGGCCTCGCCGAGCTGGCCGCCGTGCGGGTTGACCGGCAGCCGGCCGTCGATCTCGATGCCGCCGCCGGCCACCAGGTCGCGCGCCTCGCCCCGGCCGCAGAAGCCGAGCTCCTCCAGCTGGGTGAGCACGAACGGGGTGAAGTGGTCGTACAGGATGGCGGTCTGGATGTCGGCGGGCCCCAGGCCGGACTGCTCCCAGAGCCGGCGGCCGACCACCCCCATCTCCGGCAGGCCGGTCAGGTCGTCGCGGTAGTAGCTGGTCATCATCATCTGACCGGCGCCCGCACCCTGGGCCGCGGCGGTGATCAGGGCCGGTGACCTGCGCAGGTCCCTGGCCCGCTCCGCCGAGGTGACCACCAGCGCCACCGCGCCGTCGCTCTCCTGGCAGCAGTCGAGCAGATGCAGCGGCTCCACGATCCATTTGGACGCCTGGTGCTCCTCCAGCGTGATCGGACGGCCGTGGAACCACGCGGCGGGGTTGGAGGCCGCGTGCCGGCGCATGGCCACGGCCACCCTGCCGAAGTCCTCGGACGTCGCGCCGTAGGTGTGCATGTAGCGCCGGGCGAACATGGCGACCCAGCCCGCCGGGGTCATCAGCCCGTACGGCACATGCCAGCTCATCTCCAGGCCCAGGGAGGACGGCTCCCCGCCGACCCGGGCGTCGGGCTGGCCGAACCTGCGCCCCGAACGCTCGTTGAACGCGCGGTAGCAGACCACGGTCTCGGCCGCCCCGGTGGCGACCGCCATCGCGGCGTGCAGCACGGTGCCGCACGCCGCGCCACCGCCGTAGTGCACCCGGGAGAAGAACGTCAGGTCGCCGATGCCCACCTCGCGGGCCACGGCGATCTCCTCGTTGGTGTCCTGGGTGTAGGTCACCAGCCCGTCCACGTCCGAGGGGCTCAGGCCCGCGTCGTCCAGTGCCGCGGACACCGCCTCGGCCGCGAGCCGGAGCTCGGACCGTCCTGACTGCTTGGAGAACTCGGTCGCGCCGATGCCGGCGACGGCCGTGCTCCCCGAAAAGGGGACCACGCTGGTGAGAACCTTTCTACCGGGGGATCACGGGAGACCGTGCTCAGTGGTCGGGCAGGGCGAACCGGACGGTGCCGGAGGCGTGGTCGCCGAGGCTCACCTTGCCGCAGACCTCGACCGTGAACTCACCGTCCTCGCACGCGACGACGGTGCCGGTGAAGGTGAGCGTGTCCCCCGCGTAGGCGGGGACGCCGAGCTTGACGTTGATGCCGCGGATCAGCGCCTCGGGGCCCGCCCAGTCGGTGACATAGCGTTCGACGAGGCCCATCGTGGTCAGGATGTTGAGGAAGATGTCCTTCGATCCCTGCGCGCGGGCGCCCTCGACGTCGTGGTGGACCGGGGTGAAGTCCATCGTGGCCAGCGCCGTCGAGACGATCACGGTGGGGCTGAGCTCGATCACGAGATCGGGGAGAAGAGACCCGACCTCCACCTGATCTTCGGTAAGTGTCCGCATCATGTCTCCCGGGGGGCCCACATCGGCAGGATCAGCTCGTCGTCCATCTGGCGGTAGGTCACACGCAACGGCATACCGATACCCACTTCTTCAGGCGGGCAGTCCACGACATTGCCCACGATCCGCACACCTTCCGGCAGCTCCACCACAGCGACCACAAAAGGCGCTTTCAACCCCGGAACCGGGGGGTTGTGGTGCACGACGTAGCTGTAGAGCTCGCCTTCGCCGCCGGCGACGAGGTGCGTCCGGTTGGCCGAACGGCACGACGGGCAGACCGGGCCCGGGGGGTGCCGGAGTTCGCCGCAGTCCGCGCAGCTCTGGATCCGTAGCTCCCCCTTGGCGACACCTTCCCAGAAGAACGCGGTGTCTCCGTTGACCGCGGGCCGCAGCGGGTACGGCTCGCGGATGCCGGGGCTGGTTTTCTGCTCCCGCGGACGAAATTTCAGTATCCGGAACAGCATGTGGGCCACCGGTTCGTCCCGGGAGTACCAGGTGATGTTCCAGGTGACGAAGTAGCCCTCGCCGAGCGCCGTCCTCTTGGGCCCGGAGAGCCCGGTGAACCGGGTGGCCGGGACCAGCCGCTCGCCGAGCCGCAGGTAGCGCCGGTAGGTCTGCTCGCAGTTGGTCGCGACCACGCCGGTGTAGCCGCCCGCGTCCAACGTCCCGAGCACGTCGCCGATCGGGCTGCTCTCCTGCTCGTCCCTCCCGCCCACGCCGGGCATGTTCCAGACCTGGACCATCGCCGGAGGCGCCACGATCTCGCCGTGCACGCTGTCCGCCGCCGCCTCTGCGTCGGTGTAGAGCGGGTTGGCGTCGCCCATGGCGGCGACCCAGTGCCGGATCATCGGGAGGTTCACCGGGTCCGCCGCCGCGACGCCCCGAACCTCGCCGACCGCCGCCTGACGCTCGGCCAGGGCCAGGAGCAGGTCGTGGAAGCCGGGACCGTCCGCCGCGCTCATCGGGGCGGCCTCGGCAGGCTCAGGCCGAGCATCGCGATGAGCTCGCGCTGGACCTCGTTGACGCCGCCGCCGAAGGTGAGCACGATCGCGCCCTTGACGCCGCGGTCGAGCCGGGCGACGAAGTCGGCCGTCTCCGGGTCGTCCGGGTCGCCGAAGCGGGCCAGGACGTCGCCGACGACCCTGCCGACCTCCTGCATCCGCTCCGAACCGTAGATCTTGGTGGCCGAGGCGTCGGGGGCGCCCAGCCAGCCCAGGTCCATGTTGGCCGCGACCTGCCAGTTCAGCAGCTCGTTGGTCCGGAAGCAGGCGTAGACCCGGCCGAGCGCGCGCCGCACGGCGGGCTCCTCGACGAGACCGGTGTTGCGGGCCCAGCGCAGGAACCTGTCGTAGGTGTGGGCGAGGTTGCCCGCCGGACCCAGCGTGACCCGTTCGTGGTTGAGCTGGTTGACGATCAGGTCCCAGCCCTTGTTCTCCTCGCCCACCACCATGTCCACCGGCACGCGCACGTCGGCGTAGTAGGTGGAGTTGGTGTGGTGACGCCCGTCCATGGTGGTGATCGGGGTCCACGAGAAGCCCGGGTCGGCACAGTCGACGATCATCATCGTGATGCCGCGGTGCTTCTTGGCGTCCGGGTCGGTGCGGGCGGCCAGCCAGATGTACTGGGAGTAGTGCGCCCCCGACGTGAAGATCTTCTGGCCGTTGACGACGTAGTGGTCGCCGTCGCGGACCGCGGTGGTGCGCAGGGACGCCAGGTCGGTGCCCGCCCCGGGCTCGCTGTAGCCGATCGCGAAGTGGCACTCCCCCGCCAGGATGCGCGGCAGGAAGAACTCCTTCTGCGCCGCCGTGCCGTACTGCATGAGGGTCGGGCCGACGGTCTGCACCGTGATGATCGGGTAGGGCACCTCGGCGCGGGCGATCTCGTTGGCGAAGATCTGCTGCTCCAGCGGGCCGTACCCGCCGCCGCCGTACTCCTCCGGCCAGCCCAGCCCGAGCTTGCCGTCGCGGCCGAGGGCGCGGCAGTGTTCCATGTAGGCGTGGCCGAACGGGTCGGCGGAGATCCGCTCGCGGTCCTCGGCGGTCAGGCAGGCCTGGAAGTAGTCGCGCAGTCCGTCGCGGAGCCGCTTCTGCTCGGGGGTCAGGTCGATCAGCATCAGATGAGCGCTCCGATCGTGTCGAGCCGGGCTTCCACGCCGCCCAGCAGATGGGCGTGGTGCCTGCCCCAGGCGAAGTAGCGGTGCAGCGGGTAGGTCACGTCCAGGCCGATCCCACCGTGCAGGTGCTGGCAGGTGTAGAGCGCCGCGAGCGCCGAGTCCGTCACGGTGAGGGCGCCGACGGCCAGGTCGGTCTCGGCCTCCTCCTCCGGCCCCTCGGCCAGCCGCCACGCCCCGGCCCACATGGCCACGTCCAGCGTCCGGCCGGCGATGTAGACGTCGGCGATCTGCACGGTCACGGCCTGGAACTCGGCCAGCGCCCGGTCGAACTGCCTGCGCGTCCTGATGTACTCCGTGGTCAGCGCGAGCGCCCCGGCCAGCACGCCGGAGGCGACGGCGAGGGTCCCCGCCAGCGCCAGCCTGCGCAGCCCGCCGAACGCCTCGCCGTCCTGCCCGCCCACCGGCTCGCCCGGGGAGCCGTCCAGCGTGAGCGTGGCGGTGGGCTCACCGGTCGAGACGCGCAGGGGCCGCAGGGTCGTCGCCCCCGGGGCGACCAGGAACACGCCGACGCCGTCCTCGGTGACGGCGGGGACGAGGACCTTCGCCGCCTCGGCCGCGTACGGCACCGCGCCCGTGCGTCCGTGCAGCGACCACCCGCCCCCGTCCCTGCGGGCGGTCACGGTGGGCGTGCCACCGAGGTCGCGGCCGGGCTCGCGCAGCGCGGAGGTCAGTACGGCCTCGCCCTCGGCCAGGGGTGCCAGCGCCTCGCGCTGCTCGCGGGAGCCGTGGCGGGCGACGGTCAGCGCGGCGACCAGGCTCTGCTGGACGGGGACCGGGGCCACGTGCGCGCCGATCTCCCGCAGCACGACCGCCAGCTCGACCGGCCCGAGACCGGCGCCGCCCGCCTCCTCCGGGATGCAGACTCCCAGCAGCCCGGCCTGGGCGAGGGAGCCCCACAGCTCCGCGTCGTACGGCGCGCCACTCGCCTCGTGGGCTTCGAGCCTGCTGCCCGTCGCCTCCCGGCCGAGGAGCTCTTTCGTGAGTTTGCGCAGGTCACTCTGTGTCTCATCAAGATTGAAGTCCACTAGCGCTCCAGAGGGTGCCGCCGGCCGTGCCGGATGAACTCGTCGATCTCGGTGATGCCGCCGGATGCCGAGGTCCGCCCGCCCGGGCGTCACGCCTCCCGGCGATGGTGCTCAAGTCAGCCGTCCCGAAAAGTAGAACACATTCTATTATTTGTCCATAGGCGGCCGATCGCAATAAGCGACGACACATCGCCGTAGCGCATATGCCATGAAAGGGCGGGCCATCTTTGTGACTAGCGGGTAACCCATCAGAGTATCCGGAAATCAGATAACGTGTTCTCATGCGTACCCCGCATGTGACCATCGAGGCGCCGGTCGCCTCGCGCCTCCCCGGCCCGCCGCCCCCGAGCGCCGCCGGACGGGCCAAGACCAAGGGGGCACCCGGCGTGCAGAGCGAACCGGCGTCCTCGGGCGTCCGCACGAGGAGCCAGCACCAGCGGCGCAAGCGCATCGTCCAGGCGGCCGCCGCCCTGGCCTCGCGCGGCGGCGTCGAGGCCATGCAGATGCGCACCGTCGCCGAGCGCGCGGGAGTCGCCCTCGGCACCCTCTACCGCTACTTCCCCTCCAAGATGGACCTCGTCGTCGCCGTCGTCAGCGAGGAGCTCGACCTCCTGGAGAGCAGCATCGAGCGCCGCCCACCCGGTGCCGCCACCCCTTCGGGCCGGGCCGTCGACGTCCTGATGCGCGCCACGCGCGGCCTGATGCGCGAGCCCGAGCTCGCCGACGCGCTCATCCGCTCACTGATCATGGCCGAGGTGGACACCCCGTTCGGGGACCGCATGACGGGCCTGCTGCTGCGCGTCGCCGGAGACGAGCTCACCGCGGAGACCGCCACCGAGGAGCAGTTCGCCCTCGCCGGCTCGCTGTCCAGCGTCTGGGTGCACGAGCTGCTGGAGATGCTCCGCGGCCGCCGCACGTACGAACAGATCCAGCGCCGCATCGAGATCGCCGCCACCCGCCTGCTCGCCGATCTGCAGCCTCCCGCTCCGGCCTGAGACCTTCCGTCTGAAACTAGAACGCGTTACGGTCACAGTCGGAAGATGACCAGAGCGACGTTCTAGAGGGACCGGCTCGCGGACGCCGGCTCCGAGCCGCCGGGCGAGGGGATCGTATGGGTGCAGTGATCGTCGAGGCCGTGAGAACCCCGATCGGCAGGCGTAACGGCTGGCTGGCGGGGCTGAAGCCGCAGGCCCTGCTCGCCGCCGCGCTGAACGGCCTAATCGGCAGGTCGGGGATCGACCCGTCCGCCGTAGGCCAGGTCTTCGCCGGATGCGTCACCCAGGCGGGCGAGCAGGGCGGGCACGTGGGCCGGCACACCTGGCTCTACGCCGGCCTGCCGTACCAGACGGGCGTGACCACGATCGACGCGCAGTGCGGCTCCTCCCAGCAGGCCGTCCACCTGGTCGCGGCCCTCATCCAGGCGGGCGTCATCGACGTCGGCGTCGCCTGCGGCGTCGAGGTGATGAGCCGCGCGCCGCTGGGCAGCAACGTGCTCCCGGCCAGCCCCCGGCCCGACGACTGGGCCATCGACCTGCCCGACCAGTTCACCGCCGCCGAGCGGATCGCCCAGCGGCGCGGGCTGACCCGCGAGCGGCTCGACCGGTTCGGCGCCCGGTCCCAGCGACTGGCCGCCGAGGCGTGGGCACAGGGCCGGTTCGACCGGGAGATCGTCAAGGTCACCGCCCCCGTCCTCGGCGAGGACGGGCAGCCGACCGGTGAGAGCCGGACCGTGGACACCGACCAGGGACTGCGCGAGACGACCGTCGAGGGGCTGGCCAGGCTCAAGCCGGTGATGGGCGACGGCGGCCTGCACACCGCGGGCACCGCCTCCCAGATCTCCGACGGCGCGGCGGCCGTGCTGCTGATGAGCGAGGAGGCCGCCGCCCGGCACGGCCTGCGCCCCCGGGCCCGCATCCTCGCCCAGGCGCTCGTCGGCGCCGAGCCGTACTACCACCTGGACGGACCGGTGGACGCGACGGCCAGGGTCCTGTCCGCCGCGGGCATGACCGTCTCGGACATCGACCGGTTCGAGGTGAACGAGGCGTTCGCCTCGGTCGTCCTCTCCTGGGCGTCGGTGCACGGACCGGACATGGACCGGGTCAACACGGGCGGCGGTGCCATCGCCCTCGGCCATCCGGTCGGCGCGACCGGCTCCCGGCTGATCACCACCGCCCTGCACGAACTGGAGAGATCCGACTCGTCCACCGCCCTGGTGACGATGTGCGCGGGCGGGGCGCTGGCCACGGCGACCGTCCTCGAACGACTGTAAGAGCTGAGGAGCACCACCTGTGAAGTCCCGCCGCAGGCCGTACAGCGAGCAGCGCCCGACAGACGCCGGCGGCGGGGTGTGGAGCGTGCCCGTCCCGATCCCCGGCAGCCCGCTCGGCTACACCCTGGTCTACGCGATCGAGTCCCCCGCCGGGCCGGTGCTCGTCGACGCGGGCTGGAACCATCCGGAGGCCTGGCTGGCGCTGCGGGACGGGCTGTCCTCCATAGGCATGGACGTCCGTGAGGTCCGGGGGGTGGTGGTCACCCACTACCACCCCGACCACGCCGGTCTGGCCGGGCGGGTCCGGGAGGAGTCCGGGGCGTGGATCGCCATGCACGAGGCCGACATCGCAATGGTCAAGCTGTTGCGCGGCTTCGACGCCGGCGGGCACCGCGAGTTCCGTGCCGACATGCTGCGCCGGGCGGGGGCGGCCAGGGTCGAGGTGGAGGAGGTGTCGGCGCACCAGCCGCGGCCGCCCGCGCTGCCCGACCGGACGCTCCACGACGGCGACCTGATCGACCTGCCCGGCCGCAGGCTCCGCACGGTCTGGACCCCCGGCCACACTCCGGGCCACATCTGCCTGCACCTGGAGGACGCCGGCCGGATCTTCACCGGGGACCACGTGCTGCCGGCGATCACCCCGCACATCGCCGTCTACCCCTACGACCGCGCCGATGTGGACCCGCTCAGCGACTTCCTGGAGTCGCTGGAGAAGGTGGCGGCCCTGGGTGACCTCGAAGCCCTGCCCGCCCATGAATGGGTGTTTCAGGACACGGCTGCCCGGGCGACGGAGATCCACACGCACCACGAGGAGAAGCTCGTACGGCTCGCCGCCCTGCTGGCCGAGGCCGGCGAGCCCCTCACCATCTGGGAGACCGCCGCCCGGATGACCTGGAACCGTTCCTGGGAGGAGCTGTCGGCGATGCTGCGAGGCATGGCCGCCGGAGAGGCCGCGGCCCATCTGCGCACCCTGGAGGTCCGGGGCGTGATCCGCCGCACACCGGAGGTGGACCCGGTCCGCTTCGCCCTACACTCATAGACATCCGATGTATGAGGGACCCAGGGGATGGTGAAGCGTGGCGGTCACCGACGCCGCTATCGACAAGATCAAGCAGATGATCCTCTCGGGTGAGCTCTCCCCCGGCAGCAGGCTGCCGAAGGAGGCCGACCTGGCCGAACGGCTCGGCCTCTCCCGCAACTCCCTGCGGGAGGCCGTCCGCGCGCTGGCTCTGATCAACGTGCTGGACGTACGCCAGGGCGACGGCACGTACGTGACCAGCCTGGAGCCGAGGCTCCTGCTGGACGCGATGTCGTTCGTGGTGGACTTCCACCAGGACGACACCGTGCTGCAGTTCTTCCAGGTCCGGCGGATCCTCGAACCGGCGGCGACCGCGATGGCCGCCTCGCGGATGACCGAGACCGAGGTGGACGGGCTGCGCAAGATCCTCGCCGCGCTGCCCCCCGACCCGAGCGTGGAACAGCTCGTCGCCAACGACCTGGAGTTCCACCAGAGCATCGCGGCGGGCTCGGGCAACGCGGTGCTGTGCTCCCTCATAGAGAGCCTGTCGGGCCCCACCACCAGGGCCCGGATCTGGCGGGGCCTGACCCAGGAGAACGCCCTGGAGAAGACCCGCGAGCAGCATGCCGCGATCTGCGACGCCATCGCCGCCGGGCAGCCCGAGGTCGCCCGCGCCTGGGCGACGGTCCACATCGCCGGCGTGGAGGAGTGGCTGCGCAGCGCACTCGCCTGAGCAAGCGCACATCAGGAAAGATCATAAAGTCGTACGCTTGGGGCGGACCGATTCTGCGATCACGAGGATGAGCCCCCCATGCAGCCACTCGATGGAGTCGATCTGAGGGTGGTCGCCGCCCTGCAGGTGAACGGCCGGGCCACCTGGGACCGGATCGCCCGCGTGCTGAAGGAGCCGACCCGCAACGTGGCGCGGCGGGCCACCCGGCTCCGGGAGTCGGGGGTGCTCTCGGTGATCGGGATGGTCGACGATCTACGGCTGGACTCGGTGGTGCTCCGGCTGCGCTGCCGCCCCGGCTCGGCGGCCGGCGTGGGCGCGGCCCTCAGCGAGCTGCCGCAGGCCCGGTTCGTCACGCTGGTCTCGGGGTCGGCGGACTGCGTGGCGGAGCTGTCCGTGGCCGACGACACCCTGCAGGACCTGCTCTTGCAGGACATCCCGGCGATCGACGGGGTGCTGGAGATCACCGTCTACCCGGCGTTGAAGTATTTCAGCACCCCCCTGGACTGGCATCTCGGCGTGCTCACCCAGCAGGAGACCGAGGAGCTGCACGAGCAGTGGCCCCCGGCGCCGGGGCGCTTCCAGCGCGCGCGGGAGGCCCCCTCCGCCGAGGACGAGCAGATCATCGCGGTGATGGCCGCCGACGGCCGCGCCACCCACGCCGAGGTCGCGGCGGCCACCGGGACCAGCGAGTCGACGGCCCGCCGCCGCCTGGACTCGCTGTTGCGCCGGGGCATCCTGCGTGTCCGTGCCAAGATCGAACCCGCCTATCTCGGACTGCCGACCGAGGCCGTGCTCTGGCTCCGGGTGGTCGAGAGCGAGGTGGAGGCCGTGGGACAGGCGCTGGCCGCCCGGCCGGAGGTCAGGTGCGTCGCGGCTGTGGCGGGGGACCACCAGCTGGTGGCGCAGACCGCCCTGCCCGGCAGGGCGGAGCTGTACGCGTTCCTGCGGATGATCGGCGGGCTGCGGGGCATGCGGGCCATCGAGACGACCGTGATGCTCCGTCCGCTCAAGCGCGGCTTCATGATCAAGAGAGACGGCCGGGTGGAGCGCCGAGCCGGGCCGACCGGCTCTTCGTGACGCCCAGCGCGGCGGCGAGGCAGGCCACAGGGATCGCGGGCAGCACGTAGCGGTGGTCGAGTCCAGTGCGGCGACGGGCGCGACGAGCAGGAACGCGGCCGTCGCCCACGGCAGCAGCGCCGCCCGCCGCCGGCCGATCGAGCGGCGCCCCTCAGGCGACCCAGGCCGGCAGGAGCTTGTCGCCGTCGGGGATGGCGCAGTCCGCCGAGACGCGGGTGTCGCCGACCACGTAGGCGCGCATGCCCGCGGGGGCGACGACGATGGCGACGAACCCGGCCGCCTGGTCCGAGCTCAGGCGGCGCGGCACGTCGGCCGGGATGACGAGGGTGTCGCCCGGCCCGACGGTGAGCTTCTCGCCGTCGAGCTCGACGGTCGCGCCGCCGTCCAGCACGGTCCACACCTGCTCGGCGTCGATGGCGTGCGGCGGGCCCGCCTGGCCGGGGCGCATGTCGACGCGCCAGACGGCCTGCCCCGAGCCGCCCTGGGTCGGGGAGGCGAGCGTGGTCATGACGGCGTTGGGGGTCTCGGTCCGGCGGCTTTCCGCATGGCGGATGACAGGCATCGGGTAATCCTCTACATTAGACAATATGATTGTCTAAATAGTGAACCAGGTTGTCTATCGTGTCAAGTGACCCTCCGGGCTTCGAGCTGCCGCTCCGGCTGTTCCTCGGCTTCCGCGTCCTCATCGACGAGCTCCACGACGAGCTGGCCCGGCAGGGCCATCCCAACATGCGTCCGATGCACGGCTTCGTCTTCCAGGCGATCGGCCCCGACGGCACGACGGCCGCCGAACTCGGCCGCCGCCTGGGAGTGTCCAAACAGGCGGCGGGCAAGACCGTCGACGCACTGGAGCAGCTCGGCTACGTGGAGCGCGGCTCCGACCCGCGTGACGCGCGGCGCAAGGTCGTACGGCTCACCGAGCGCGGCATCGACTCCCTGGTGCGCTCGGCCCGCATCTTCGACGATCTGCGGGCCCGCTGGGCCGAGACGCTCGGCGAGGAACGGCTGCGCGCGCTGGAGGCCGACCTGCGCAAGGTCACCCCGACGGACGTCTTCCGGCTCGACGTCCCCGGCTGGTTCGGCGGGAGTTGAGCGGCAGCACACCCGGCGGGCACTCCCACCCGGTCTTCACCCAGGACTGAGGACCAGGGCACCGGCCCGTATTCCGGTAGCCCGCGGATCGGGAGGCTCCGCCCGGTGAGGGCTGGATCCTCCGGTGCGGGCAGGTCCGGCGTGCTAGCCCGGGATCAGGCCCTCGGCGACGAGGTCGGCCCAGAGATCCTCGGGGACGGGCCGGGCGACCAGGGCGGCGTTGCGGGCGACCTCGTCGGCGGACCGGACACCGACCACCACCGAGGCGACCGCCGGATGGCGCAGCGGGAAGGCCAGCGCCGCCTGGGGCAGGGTGACGCCGTGGCGTTCGCACACGGCCGCGACGCGGCGGGCGCGGGCGAGCAGCGGCTCGGAGGCGGGGGCGTAGTCGTAGGTGCCCGACGGCTCGTGGGTGGCGAGCAGGCCGCTGTTGAACACCCCGGCGGCGAGCACCGAGACGCCCCGCTCCAGGCAGAGCGGCAGCAGCTCCTCGGCTCCCGACCGATCGAGGAGGGTGTGGCGGCCGGCCGGCATGACCATGTCCACGCCGGTCTCCCGGACGAACCGGGTGAGCATCTCCGACTGGTTCATGCCGACCCCGACGGCCTTGACGACTCCCTGGTCACGCAGCTCGGCCAGGGCCGGATAGGCCTCGGACACGGCCTGCTCCCAGTGGTCGTCCGGATCGTGGATGAGCACGATGTCGACCGCGTCGAGGCCGAGCCGGAGCAGGCTCTCCTCCAGCGACCGCCGCACGCCGTCACGCGAGAAGTCCCACACCCGGCGGAGGTCGGCGGGGACGTCGAAACCCTGGTCGTCCCTGCCGGCGGGACCACCGGCGGGCGCCGGCACGAGCAGGCGGCCGACCTTGGTGGACAGGGTGTAGGAGTCGCGCGGCCGCCCGGCCAGGGCGGCGCCGAGCCGCCGCTCCGACAGGCCGAGCCCGTAGTGGGGCGCGGTGTCGAAGTGACGGAACCCGGCGTCGTAGGCGGCGTCCACCGTCGCCCTGGCCTCGTCGTCGCCCACGGCGGTGAACAGGTTGCCGATCGGGGCGGAGCCGAAGCCGTAGGTGCTGAGGGGGAAGGTCATGGCAGTCAATCCTGTACCTTGCCGTAGCCGCTCGGGAAGAGGGTCAGTCCTGCGCCTTGCCGCCGGCGAGGCGGCTGATCATCAGGGCGATCAGGATGATCGAACCGTAGACGAGCTGCTTCCACTCGCCGGGCACGCCCTTCAGCGTCAGGATGTTCTCGACGAGACCGATCACCAGGACACCGGTGAGAGCGCCGAGGATCGTGCCCTTGCCGCCGTCCATGCTGACCCCGCCGATGACCGCGGCGGCGAAGGCCATGAAGATCCAGCCGACGCCCTGGTTGGCGCTGATGCCGCCCAGGCGGCCGGTCTCCAGCACTCCGGCGAGCGCGGCGATCACGCCACCGACGACGAAGACGGTCCACAGGACCCGCTCGACCCGGATGCCCGCCGCGCGGGCGGCGTCGGCGTTGCCGCCGATGGCGTACAGCGCGCGACCGGCCCGGAAGTAGCCGAGCGCGGCGATGGCCCCGGCGAAGAGCACGCCGGTGATCCAGATGGCCGCGGGGACGCCCAGCCAGGTGGCGCTGCCGAGGTAGAGAAACGACTCCGGCAGCGCGAACAGGCTCTTGCCCTGGGTCAGGCCGAGCTGGAGGCCGTGAACGACGATCATCATGGCCAGCGTGACGATGAAGGCCGAGAGCTGGAACCGCATGATCAGGAAGCCGTTGAAGGCGCCGATCAACCCGCCGATCAGCAGGCAGAGCGGGATCGCCAGGACGGCGGGCAGCTCCAGGCCGAACCCGCCGGAGGCCACCGGGATGACCAGCATCACGCCGACGGCGGGGGCCATGCCGACCGTGGACTCCAGAGACAGGTCGAACTTGCCGGCGATGAGGATCAGCGCCTCGGCGAGCACCACCAGCGCCAGGGCCGACTGCTGCTGGAGCACGTTGATCAGGTTGCCCGGGGTGAGGAAGACCGGATCAACGAAGGATCCGGCGATCAGCAGCACGACGATCACCGGGACCAGGGTGAGGTCCCGGAAGCGCCCGAGCTGGATGCGGCGGCCCGCCGGGACGGCCACCGCGGGAGAGGTCTTTGTCGTGGTCATCACTGGTCGATACCTTCCATCGCCGCCACCAGTTCGGTGTCGGTCCAGCCGCGCGGCACGTCCTTCACGACGTGGCCGTGGAACATGACCAGGACCCGGTCGCAGATCCGCAGGTCGTCGAGCTCGTCGGAGACCAGCACCGCTCCGGCCCCCCGGGCGGCCGCGTCCTCCACGGCGCCGAGGAGCGCGTGCTTGGCCTTCACGTCCACCCCGGCGGTCGGGTTGATGACCACGAGAGCGCGGGGGTCGTCCGCCAATGCCCTGGCCAGCACGACCTTCTGGGCGTTGCCACCGGACAGGTCGCCCACCGGCTGGTCGGGGCCGGTCGTCTTGATGTCCAGCTCGGCGATCATCCGGGCGCCGCGCTCACGCCGTCTCGCCGGGGAGATCAGGCCGTACCGGCCGAGCTTGTGCGCGATCGGGACGGTGGCGTTCTCCGCGATCGACAGCAGCGGGACGAAGCCCTCCCGGTGCCGGTCCTGGGGGACGAAGCCGAGCCCGGCGGCCAGAGCCGAGGGCACGTCTCCCGGTCTGACCTCGGTGCCGTTGACGGTCACCGTGCCGGTGTCGGCCCTGCGGAGGCCGACCAGGGTCTCGGCCAGACCGACCTTGCCGCTGCTGCCCGAGCCGGCCAGACCGACGATCTCCCCGGACCGGACGGCCAGGTCCACCCTCTGGTAACGGCCGTCGAGGCTGAGCCCTCGGGCGGCGAGGACGACGGGGGCCGAGGTGTCGGCCGTACGGGACCGGTGTTCGTAGGCGGCGGAGGCCTCGCCGGTCATCGCGTCGACCAGCCGGTCGTGCGGGAGGTCGCCGACCCTCGCGGTGACGATGTGCCGGGCGTCGCGGAAGACCGAGACGCTCTGGCAGATCTCGTACACCTCCTCCAGGTGGTGCGAGATGAACATCATCGTCACACCCTGCTCCCGCAGCGCGCGCATCCGGTCGAAGAGCCGCTGGATGGCAGGGCCGTCGAGCTGGGCGGTGGGTTCGTCAAGGATGATGAACCGGGCGCCGAACGACAGTGCCCTGGCGATCTCCAGGAGCTGACGCTGCTCGACGCCGAGGTCTCCGGCGAGGCTGTCGGCGTCGACGTCCACGCCGTACTGCTCCAGGAGCTGCCTGGCCCGTGAGCGCAGAGCACGCCAGTTGATCGCGCCCCGATCCGTCTGGCGGTTCAGGAAGAGGTTCTCCGCGACGGTGAGCGCGGGAATGATCGTCGACTTCTGGTAGACGCAGGCGACGCGCTGCCGCCAGGCGTCCCGGTCGGCCGGCGGCGGGGCGGGCTCGCCGCCGAAGCGGATCTCGCCCTCGTCGGGGCGCTGGAGACCGGTCAGGATCGACACCAGGGTGGACTTGCCCGCGCCGTTCCTGCCGACCAGCGCGTGCGTCTCCCCCTCCGTGATGGCGATCCCGGCGCGGTCGAGCGCGGTGGTCGGGCCGAAGCGCTTGGTGATGCCGAGCGCTTCGACCGCCTTAACGGAAGATGTCATCACTTGACCTGATTGCCCCAGAGATTCTTGTCGTCGACATTCTTCTTCGTCACCAGCGGGGCGGGAAGCTGGTCCTCAAGACCGTTCGGAAGCTGGATGATCGTGCTGTCGTGGTCGGTCGGGCCGGGCTGGAAAGTCTTGCCGTCGACCGCGGCCTTGGCGTAGAAGAGCGCGTACTTGGCGTAGAGATCGGCCGGCTGGGAGACCGTGGCGTCGATCTCCCCCTTGCGGATGGCCTCGAACTCCTGCGGGATGCCGTCGTTGGAGATCACGAAGACGTGCTTGGGGTCCTCCGGCGGCACGATCAGGCCCTTGGCCTTGAGCACCTGCAGGGTCGGGGCCAGGTGGACGCCGCCGGCGTGCATGTAGACGCCCTTGATGTCCGGGTGCTGCTGGAGGCGGGTCTGCAGCATCGAGGCGGCCTTGGTGCCGTCCCACTCGGTCGGCTCCTCGAAGACCGTGATGCCGGGGAACTTCTCCTTCATGCACGCGCCGAACGCCTCGGCCCGGTCCCGGCCGTTGACGGACGACAGCGCGCCCATGAGCTCGACGACCTTGCCCTTGCCGCCCAGCTTCTCACCGAGGAACTCGCACGCCTTGGTGCCGTAGGCCTTGTTGTCGGCCCGCACGACCATGAAGACCTTGCCCTTGTCGGGACGGGTGTCCACCGAGACGACCGGGATGTTCTTACCCTCCAGGGTCTGCAGTGTGGAGGCGATCGCGCCGGTGTCCTGCGGGGCCATGACGATCGCCTTCGCGCCCTGGCCGAGGAGCGCCTGGGTGTTGGCGACCAGCTTGGCCACGTCGTTCTGGGAGTTGGTCGGCGGCATCAGGTCGACGCCCAACTCCCCGGCGAGCTGGGGGACGTACTTGTTGTAGGAGTTCCAGAAGTCGGAGTCGGCACGAGGGAAGTCGACCCCGATCTTTCCGCCCTTGGCTCCGGTGTCGGCGGGCGCGGCGGAGGTGCCGGTGGTCCCCGACGAGCCACATGCCGAGATGGTGCAGACGAGCGCGAGCAGTGCCACGCCCGTTGCCGCAGTTTCACGTCTCATACCGTTCATACCGTTGCCTCGATTCGAAACCAAGTGGGGGGTGAACTTGCTGGTGAACCGGTATCTCGTATCTCGTCCGCCGCCGGGCCGCGTCACGTGGCGGGTCGGAGCCTGAGCCCCTGCATCCCTCCGTCCACGGCCAGGACCGTGCCGGTGGTGGAGCCCGCGAGCGGGCTCGCGAGGTAGGCGATCGCGGCCGCGACCTCGTCCGCGCTCACCAGGCGGCCCATCGGCTGGCGTCCCGAGAGGGCCGCCCGCTCGGCCACCGGGTCGGGGGCCGCGTCGAGCAGGCGCTGCACCCAGGGCGTGTCCGCGGTGCCGGGGTTGACGCAGTTGACGCGGATGCCCTCGCGGACGTGGTCGGCGGCCATCGCCAGGGTGAGCGACTGGACGGCCCCCTTGGACGCGCTGTAGAGCGCCCGCTGGGGCAGTCCCGCCGTGGCGGCGATCGAGCAGGTGTTGACGATCGCGGCGCTCACCGAGCGCCGGAGGTAGGGCAGGGCCGCCCGGGTCACCCGGACGAGACCGAGGACGTTGACGTCCAGGACTCTGGACCACTCTTCGTAGGGGTTGTCCTCGACCGTCCCGGCCGCGCCGATCCCCGCGTTGTTCACCAGGACGTCGAGGCCGCCCATCTGCTCGGCGGCCTGGGCGACCGCCGTACGGACCGCGTCCTCGTCGGTGACGTCCGCCTTGACCGGGATGAACGGCTCGCCGGGCGGGGCGACGTCCAGGCAGGCCACAGTCGCCCCGCGCGCGGCGAGCAGGGTGGCCGCGGCCAGGCCGATGCCGGACCCGCCGCCGGTGACCAGTGCTCGCAGGCCGTCGAACTCACGCATCGAGGGACCTCCAGACCAGGCCATCGGGATAGGTGTGGTCGCTGATCGACCGGGCGTGCATGGCGGCGCCGAAACCGGGCCGGCTCGGCGCGACGTAGGCGCCGTTCCTGATCACCACCGGGTCGGCGAAGTGCTCGTGCAGGTGGTCGACATATTCGATCACCCGGTTCTCCATCGAGGCGCTGACCGCGACGTAGTCGAACATCGCCAGGTGCTGGACCAGCTCGCACAGGCCCACCCCGCCCGCGTGCGGGCAGACCGGGACGCCGAACTTGGCCGCGAGCAGCAGGATCGCGATGTTCTCGTTCACGCCCGCGACGCGGGCCGCGTCGATCTGCAGGTAGGAGATGGCCTCGGCCTGCAGGAGCTGCTTGAAGACCATGCGGTTCTGCACGTGTTCGCCGGTGGCGACCGGGATCGGCGCGATGCCCCGCGCGATGGCGGCGTGACCGAGCACGTCGTCGGGGCTGGTCGGCTCCTCCACCCAGTGCGGCCGGAACTCCGCCAGGGCGTTCACCCAGGCGATGGCGGAGTCGACGTCCCAGCGCTGGTTGGCGTCGACGGCGATGGGGAAGTCGTCGCCGCAGGCGTCACGCGCGATGCGCATCCGCCGCCGGTCGTCCTGGAGGTCGGCGCCGACCTTCAGCTTGATCTGGGTGAAGCCCTCGGCCATCGCCTCCTTGCACAGGCGGCGCAGCTTGTCGTCGCTGTAGCCGAGCCAGCCGGGCGAGGTGGTGTAGGCGGGGTAGCCGTGCTCCCTCAGGTAGGCGATCCGCTCCCGGCGGCCCGGCTCGGCGGCCCGCAGGATCTCCAGCGCCTCCTGCGGGGTGAGGGCGTCGCTGAGGTAGCGGAAGTCCACCAGCGCGACGAGCTCCTCGGGCGACATCTCGGCGAGCAGCAGCCAGAGCGGCTTCCCCTCCCGTCTGGCCTTGAGGTCCCAGAGCGCGTTGACCACGGCGGAGATCGCCATGTGCATGACGCCCTTCTCCGGGCCGAGCCAGCGGAGCTGGGAGTCGTGGACCATCTCCTTCCAGAGCGTGCCCAGGTCCTCGGCGTCCCTGCCGAGCACGTACGGCTCCAGCGCCCTGATGGCGGCGGTCTGCACCTCGTTGCCACGGCCGATGGTGAAGGCGAAGCCGTGGCCCTCGGACCCGTCGTCGGTGCGGAGCACCAGGTAGGCGGCCGAGTAGTCCGGGTCCGGGTTCATCGCGTCGGAGCCGTCGAGCTCCAGCGAGGTGGGGAAGCGGATGTCGTGGGTCTCCAGCGCGGTGATGCGGTAGCCGCTCATGCCTGCCCCACCACCTGGCGCTGGCGGCCCAGGCCGTCGATCTCCAGCTCCATGACCTGACCCGCGCGCAGGTACGGCGTGTCCGGCAGGCCGAGCGCGACGCCGGCCGGGGTGCCGGTGTTGATGACGTCGCCGGGCTCCAGGACCATGAACCGGCTGAGGTAGCGGACGACCTCGGCGACGTGGAAGATCATGTTCTTGGTGTCACCGTTCTGGTACGGCTCGCCGTCCACCCAGAGCCGCAGCCCGAGGGCCTGCGGGTCGGCGATCTCGTCGGCGGTGACCAGCCAGGGGCCGAGCGGGTTGAACGTCTCGCAGGACTTGCCCTTGTCCCACTGGCCGCCGCGCTCCAGCTGGAACTCACGCTCGGAGACGTCGTTGGAGATCGCGTAACCCGCGATCGTGGAGAGCGCCTCCTCGTGCGTCTCCACGTAGCGGGCCGTCTCGCCGATGACGACGGCCAGCTCGACCTCCCAGTCGGTCTTCACGCTGCCCCGGGGGATCAGGACCTCGTCATGGGGTCCGACGACCGTGTTGGGGGCCTTCATGAAGATGATCGGCTCGACCGGGATCGCCGCGCCCGTCTCCTCGGCGTGGTCGCGGTAGTTGAGCCCGATGCACACGATCTTTCCGGGCCGGGCGATCGGCGCACCGATCCTCAGCCCCTCCGCTTCCAGCAACGGCAGCTCGTCTCGTTCCAGCGCCTCGCGGACGCGCGCCACTCCCCCGGAGGCGAAGAAAGCCCCGTCGATCTCGGGCTCCGAGATTGCGCGGAGATTACCGGCCCCGTCCATGACGGCCGGTCGCTCCTGGCCGACGGGCCCAACTCGCAGCAGCTTCACACCGCACCCTTCGTTCATACATCGGATGTATCGTGTCGCGATGCTGAGCGACGACACACCTCCATGTCAACCCCTTCCTGCGGGATACATCCGATCCGTTATCGAGGCGAAATCGCAGATAGCAGCCCTGAGACGCATTATTCCTCGCTCCTCCCTCTCCAGTCATCGGATTTTGTCTGCCAATTGACCAGAGGATCAGCCTGTCCAAACTCCTGGATCGTGGGACCGCTCAGCCGGTTTTTCGATCACATACATCGGAGGTTGAGCCTTGTTACGGCGGGGTTTCAGTGCTATCTCCTTGAGGAAGGTCAGCCTTGTGATCGGAGGAATCCGTTGTCTCACCCCCAAGGCGACGACTCGGCATCACCATCCCGCTCCTCGCGGCGCTCGCCGTCAGCATGGGATTCCATGGTCAGAACGCCGCACACGCAGAGCCGGGAAAGAACGTGACCGTCACTCAGACACCCGATGACCTGAGCCTCTGGTACGACAGACCCGCCACCGACTGGGAGACCCAGGCACTGCCGATCGGCAACGGCGCGCTGGGCGCCAAGGTGTTCGGCGGGGTCGCGAGCGAGCAGATCCAGTTCAACGAGAAGTCGCTGTGGACCGGGGGCCCCGGCTCCCGTGGATACGACTCCGGCAACTGGACCAGCCCCCGGCCGGACGCCATCGCCGAGGTCCAGGCGCAGATCGACCGGGACGGCAAGATGTCCCCCTCGGCGGTGGCGGCCAAGCTCGGCCAGCCCAAGAGCGGGTTCGGGGCCTACCAGACCTTCGGCGACCTCTGGCTGGACGTACCGGACGCTCCGGCGAACCCCACCGGCTACCGGCGGGAGCTGAGCCTGCGCGAGGCGGTCGCCCGGGTCGGCTACAGCGCCGGCGGCGTGACCTACTCCCGCGAGTACTTCGCCAGCCACCCCGGCGGCGTCATCGTCGGACGGATCTCCGCCGGCCAGGCGGGCAAGGTCTCCTTCACGCTCCGGACCTCCTCCCCCCGATCCGACAAGCAGGTCTCGGTCGCGGACGGGCGCCTGACCGTCCGGGGCACGCTCGCGGACAACGGCATGAGATTCGAGTCGCAGATCCAGGTGGTCACACAGGGCGGCAGCCGTACCGACGGCACCGACCGGGTCACCGTCACCGGCGCCGACAGCGCGATGTTCCTCCTTTCGGCGGGCACCGACTACGCCGGCGCCTACCCCGCCTATCGGGGCCCCGACCCGCACGCCGCGGTGACCGCCGCCGTCGACGCCGCCTCGGCCCAGAGCTTCGAGGCGCTCAGGGCCGCGCACCAGGCGGACTACCGCAAGCTGTTCGACCGGGTGAAGCTGGACATCGGGCAGCGGACCCCGCAGATCCCGGCCGACCGGCTCCGCGCGGCCTACACCGGCGGCGCCTCGGCCGACGACCGGGCGCTGGAGGCGATGTACTTCGCCTACGGCCGCTACCTGCTGATCGCCTCCTCGCGCGAGGAGTCGCTCCCGGCCAACCTGCAGGGGGTGTGGAACAACTCGACCGGCCCGCCCTGGTCAGCCGACTACCACGTCAACATCAACCTGCAGATGAACTACTGGCTCGCCGAGCAGACCAACCTCGCCGAGACGACCGTCGCCTACGACCGCTACATCAAGGCCATGGTCCCGGCGGGCGAGAAGACCGCGCGGGAGATGTTCGGCTCGCGCGGCTGGGTGGTGCACAACGAGACCAACCCGTTCGGGTTCACCGGCGTGCACAACTGGGCCACCGCGTTCTGGTTCCCCGAGGCCGCGGCGTGGACGACCCAGCAGATGTACGACCACTACCGCTTCAGCGGCGACACCGCCTACCTGCGCGACACCGCCTACCCGGTGATGAAGGGCGCGGCCGAGTTCTGGCTGGACAACCTGCACGTCGACCCGCGTGACGGCAAGCTGGTGGTCTCCCCGAGTTACTCGCCCGAGCAGGGCGACTTCTCCGCCGGCGCCTCGATGTCCCAGCAGATCGTCTTCGACGTGCTGACCAACAGTCTGGAGGCGGCGAGGAAGCTGGACGTCGACGCCGCCTTCCAGTCCGAGGTGACGGCGGCGCTGGCCAAGCTCGACCGGGGCATCCGGGTGGGCTCCTGGGGGCAGCTCCAGGAGTGGAAGAGCGACTGGGACGACCCCGGCAACACCCACCGGCACGCCTCGCAGCTGTTCGCCCTGCACCCCGGACGGCAGATCACATCGGGCACGCCGGAGGCCGAGGCCGCCAAGGTCTCCCTCACCGCGCGCGGCGACGGCGGCACCGGCTGGAGCAAGGCCTGGAAGATCAATTTCTGGGCCCGGCTGCTGGACGGCGACCACGCCCACAAGATGCTCAGCGAGCAGCTCAAGTCCTCCACGCTGGACAACCTCTGGGACACCCACCCGCCGTTCCAGATCGACGGCAACTTCGGCGCCACCTCCGGCATGGCCGAGATGCTGCTGCAGAGCCGGCACGACACGATCGACGTGCTGCCCGCCCTGCCGGCGGCCTGGCCGACCGGCTCGGTCAGCGGTCTGCGCGCCCGAGGCGACGTGACCGTGGACGTGTCGTGGAAGGACGGCTCCGGCGAGAAGATCACCCTGCGTCCGGGCAAGACCGGACCGATCAAGGTCCGCTCGGCCATGATCGGCGGACGCTACCGCGTCCACGACGAGCAGGGGAACGAGGTGAGCGCCTCGCGTTCGGGCGAGACACTGAGCTGGAACGCCCGTGCCGGGAAGACCTACACGATCGCGAACGAGGTGTCGGTCAAGGTCACCGCCCCCGCCGACGCGGAGCCCGGAGCCGGCCTGCCTCCCGGGCCTCCCCCCTTGACTCTCCGGCCCCCACGTAATAGAACACGTTTCAGAAAGTCCTCTGACCAAGCGCTTGATCAAAACCTGGTGCCTCCGGACGGCCCCGGCGGCCCGCCGTCCGCCACCGATGTGCCCGCGAGGAGCATGCCGTACCGGCGGACGGGGTAAGTCCGTCGACCGCGCCCCGTAGGCTGCACCGGAATGAGCCGCGTCATGAGGACGCCGGCACGGTTCGCGCAGGAGGACCAATGAACATCGATCTGGTCGACCAGGACCTCTACCGGAGGGACGGTGCTCCTCACGATCAGCTGGCCTGGCTGCGGGCCAATTCCCCCGTCCACTGGCACCAGGGCGACGCCGAGCGGGAATGGCCCGGCTTCTGGGCGGTCACCAAGCACGCCGACGTGGTGCAGGTCTCCCGCCGCTCCGACCTGTTCTCCTCCAGCAGGAAGCTGGCGCTGTTCAACGAGGTCCCCGAGGACCAGCGCGCCCTCCAGCGGCTGATGATGCTCAACCAGGACCCGCCGGAGCACACCCGGCGGCGCTCCCTGGTCAACCGGGGCTTCACCCCTCGCATGATGGGCGCCCTGGAGGGGCACATCCGCGACATCTGCCACGAGCTGGTGGACGAGGCCAAGGGACGCGGGTCGGTCGACTTCGTCAGGGACATCGCCGCCCCGCTCCCGCTGTACGTGATCTGCGAGCTGCTCGGCGCCCCCGTCGAGGACCGGGACAAGATCTTCAACTGGTCCAACCAGATGATCGGGGCCGAGGACCCCGACTACGCGGCCGACCCCTCCGAGGGCCCGAACGCGGCCATGGAGGTCTACGCCTACGCCAACGCCCTGGCCGCCGAGCGGCGCCAGCACCCCCGCGAGGACATCGTCACCAAGCTGATCATGCCCGACGCCGCGGGTGAGACCCTCACCGAGGAGGAGTTCGACCTGTTCGTGCTCCTGCTGGTGGTCGCGGGCAACGAGACCACCCGCAACGCGGCCTCCGGCGGCATGCTCGCCTTCTTCGAGCATCCCGAGCAGTGGCGGCGCCTGGTCGGCGACCCCGCCCTCGCCCGCACCGCGGCCGACGAGATCGTCCGCTGGGTCTCCCCGGTGAACCTGTTCCGCCGTACGGCCACCGCCGACACGACGATCGGCGGGCAGGAGGTCAAGGAGGACGACAAGATCGTGGTCTTCTACAGCTCCGCCAACCGCGACGAGGACGTCTTCGCCGACCCCGGCACCTTCGACATCGGCCGCGACCCCAACCCGCACATCGGCTTCGGTGGCGGCGGAGCCCACTTCTGCCTCGGCAACCACCTCGCCAAGCTGGAACTCCGGGTGCTCTTCGAGGTCCTGGCCGAGAGGCTGCCGAACCTGGCCCAGGCCGGCCCCGCCCGCCGGCTCCGCTCCAACTTCATCAACGGCATCAAGGACCTGCCCGTCACCCTGGCCTGACGACCGGGCGGGACACGGGGTAAGACCGGCGATCACGATCTCGCCCGTGTCCCGGAGGCCGATCCGGCGCGTCCTCGGACGCGTGCGAAAACACCGGCCGCCGCATGGAGTGCCCTTTCGCGGGACGTGGACTATGGTCGAGATGATGAGGGAACCGCGGTGGGGCACACCCAGGCCCACTGCGGCGGCAGCCGCGGTGAGCCTTGTTCTCGTGGTCATTTTGGCCGCGATCGCCCCCTCCCCGTGGTCCGGCGGATGGCAGCCCACCGACACCGGCACCAGCCTCTGGGTCCCCCAGACCGACGGCTCGCACCATACGACGGCACCGAGACTCCTGGCCGGCGGGGCCGAGCATCTGCCGACACCGGGACAGCTCCGCTCCCTCCTGGCCGTGGGCGCCACAGTGACGCACCCCCTCCTGCTGTCGCCCGCCTGGCTCTCCACGGGTCCGGCCGCCATTCCGCGGCGTGACGTCCAGCGGGTCGTCACCTCCCGCAGTCCGCCGCGCTCCTAGACTCCTTCCCTTTTTCCCGGCCTCCGTCGAGCGATGAGTTCGAGCGAGGTCTCCCAGCCACGCGGTGCCACGCATCGCCATGCGCCTGGGTTCCGGCTTTCACGGCGGCGGCCCACGCTGGGCCCGAGCCGCCGCGAGTCATTCAAGGAGTCGATGTCGTCATGGGTGACATCAGATCGACAAGCAGGTTGCTTGAGGATTACCAACGCCATATCGCGCAGCTTGAGGAGCTGCACGCGCTCCTGCACAAGCGGCTCGTCGCCGCGCGGGCGGAGTGGGCCTCCCTCACCGAGGGTGAGCGCGTACCGGGTCCTCCGACCGCGGACACGACGGTCCCGCCGGCCCGGGGGCGCGCCGAACGCGCCAGGACGGCCGTCATGGAGATCGAGACGGCGATCGGACGGCTGGAGTCCGGGGTGTACGGCACCTGCCAACGGTGCGGGGCGTTCATCGCGCTGCACCGCCTGCGGCAGGTCCCGCACACCCGGTACTGCACCGCCTGCCACGACCTGCCACGACGCGAAGAGGCGACGACGTGATCGATCGCGGCGGAGACGCCGCCCTCGACCCGGGTACGGCACGGACCCGGCTGCCGGCCCTGATGGCCGTTCCCCCGTCTTTCCCGAACTTCCGAAAGGACTCGGACATCATGATCTCCGACACCCACCTCAGCAGCGTCCAGCTCGACATCATCCGCGAGGAGCTGGAGGAACAGCTGTTCTGGCGGACCAGACAGCTGGCGGATCTGGAGGCCGCGGTGAACGACGACGCCGTGGAGACCTCGGCGAAGTCGGGTCTGCTCGCCGACATCGTCTCCGTCGAGCGGAGCACCGCCGTCGTGCGCAAGGCGCTGAAGAGCGTCGCCGAGCTGACGTACGGCCGCTGCGACGGCTGCGGCTCGGCCATCCCCTACGAGCGGCTGAAGGCCCGCCCGCTGGCGTGCTTCTGCATGGACTGCCAGCGTCGCCACGAGAACGGCTGACCTCTCCCCGCCCGTGCCGTGCCGGTGCCCCACCGGCCCCGGCACGGGCGGGGAGACACGTGGCCGACGGCGCCAGTGATCGTTTGTCGCGCTCCTTCATGTAGTCGCCGAAGCCCCGGCCGCTGGCGACCTCGACCAGCCGAGCGGCCCCTCGCGGGAGGGGCCGGCCGCGGGTCAGAGCGTCGGGGGCAGCCCGAAGGCGGGGAAGAGGGTGGCGCCGAAGGTGGTGACCTCCGCGACCAGGCCGTCCTCGACGCGCATCACGTCGAGCTTGAAGGCCCGGAACTCGGAGTCGCCCGGCGCCCGGAGATAGCTGGCGGCGGCCGGCTGGCGGTTGGCCCGGGTGGGCACGAGCCGCCAGTCGCCGGGATCGGTCAGACCCGCCTGCAGAAGAGCCGCGATCGCCTCCACCCCGTCGAAGCACATCGGCTGAGGCGGCATGGTGATCCGCGCGTCGTGACGCAGCATCGCGATCGCGGCATCGGCGTCGGCGCGCTCGTGGGCGTCGATGAAACGCTGCACCAACGCCCGCTCCTCCTCGCTCGGTTTCGAGGCCGACCACTCGTCCCGGCGGGGCGGCAGCCGCTCCTGCATCGTGGCGCGGGCGCGCTGCAGCGCGCTGTTGGCCGCCGCCACCGTGGTTTCGAGGAGTGACGCGGTCTCACCGGCCGACCAGCCCAGCACATCGCGCAGGATCAGGACCGCCCGCTGCCGGGGCGGGAGGAGCTGGACGGCCGCCAGGAACGCCAGCTCGATCGTCTCCCTGGCGACGACCACCGCGTCCGGTTCGGCGTCGCTCGGCGCGACCTCGTCGAGCAGCCGGTCCGGGTACGGCTGCAGCCACGGGACCTCCGCGAAAGAGCTCAGCGACTGCACCCGCCGGGAACTGTGCCGGATCGCGTCGAGGCAGGCGTTGGTCGCGATGCGATACAGCCACGCCCGGAAGAGGGTGCCGACCTCGAAGCTCTCCCGCTTGCGCCATGCGCGCAGGAACGTCTCCTGCACGAGGTCCTCGGCCTCCTCGAACGAGCCGAGCATCCGGTAGCAGTGCACGTGCAGCTCGCGGCGGTACCGCTCCACGAGCACGGCGAACGCCGACTCATCGCCTGCCTGCGCGGCGGCGATCACCGTGTCCTGCTCGGCGGCGCCGGGTATGGTCTCGACATCGGTCATGGAGCGGCTCTCTCGTACGGAACCAGGGTGATGATCCATAGACCGTACAACGCATGGCGGACGAGAACTCATCGGTCGCGGCGGAAATACCTGCCGCAACCCGGATAACCGCCCGAACGGCCGGGCCGGCTCCTCGGCCGTCGCCCCACCGCCCGTTCCCCCACCCCGTCCGGGCGGGCCCGCACCCGGCACCTAGCCGACGACCATCCCGCAGGTCACGTTGACGGCCTTCTCCCGGGACATCGTCTCGACGACCCCCGCCGTGTGCAGGCTGACGACACGGACACCGGCCGGCCCGACCTCGGCCGCCAGGTAGCGCATGAACATCTCTGCCGCCCCGTCTGCGGGCCCGGTGCTGCCCATCATCGGGGCGGCGCCCGGGTGGACCCGCTGATCACCGTCATGATGACGCCGGAGCCCCGGGGGACCATGTGCCGGGCGGCCGCCCGCGCCGTAGATGATCACGTTCTTGCCCTGAAGCAGCTGTGTCATGTGAGGTGTAACGGCACCTGTCACCGGGACTCATCGGTGGTGCCGGAAGTTTTTTCGGCACCACCGATGACCGCGGCGGTACGGCCCCGCCTACGGCGCCCGGAACCTGCCGGTCACCTCATCTGACGACCATCGACTCCGCCCAGTCGATGTAGGCGGTGGGCAGGCCGTACAGGACACGGGCGATCTCCGGGTCGGCGATGACCGGGAGCGCGGACAGGGCGTCCGATGCCAGGCCCCGGCAGTATTCCAGGGTGTCGTCGACCAGGTGGCTCCGTCGCAGGCGGGCGAGCAGGGCCGTGATCTCGTCCTCGCTCAGCCTCCGGCCGAGGAAGGATCGCACGTCGGCGCAGTCGTGACGCAGCGCCCGGAGCAGCGGGAGGGTGTAGACGCCCTGCCTGAGGTCGTTGCCGACCGGCTTGCCGAGCCGTTCGGCGGTGGAGGCCAGGTCGAGCAGGTCGTCCAGGATCTGGAAGAGGACGCCGAACCGCTCGCCGTACTCGGCCATGCTCCGCCCGGCGGGATGCGCCACCAGGCAGCTCGCCCGGAACAGGGCCGCGGTCTTGCCGGTGATCGACCGCAGCGCGTCCTCGGGGGTGCGGCCGGGGTCGAACAGCTCGGCGGCCTCCTGGAACTGCCCCTCGGCAAGCTCGACGATCACGGAGGCGAGCGCCTCGGCGACCGGTTTGGAGGTCGCGGAGAGCGCGGCGAGCCCGGCCCTGGCGAACATGAAGTCCCCGACCACCAGCGCCCCGGCGTCACCCAGCTCCGCGTTGAGGGTCCGCACTCCCCTGCGCTCGGCGGCCTTGTCCATCAGGTCGTCGTGGACCAGCGACCCGGCGTGGATGAGCTCCACGCACGCCGCGGCGGTGACGACCCTGTTGCTCACTGACCCGCCCAGCGCGAGCGCGGTCGCCAGCGTCAGGGCCGGCCGCAGCCGCTTCCCCCCGGCACCGGTGATGCGCCCGGCCGCCCGGTTGATGAGCGGCAGCCGCGAGGAGGTGCTCAACCTGCGGATGCGCCTCTCCACACGCACCAGCCCCGCCGATACCGCCGGGCTGTCGAGGATCTCCTCCGGACGCGCGACATGGGTGATCACGACACTTCCTCCTCAGGACCAGCACGCCTGACTGATCACCTCCCACGCTGCCCGATCACCGCTGAGGCGACGCTGAGCATCCCTGAGACCTCTCTCAGATCGAGGCGCTGAAGTTTCCACCGAGGAACGGAACAGAGGCGCCGACTCCGACCACAACCTGGCGGCGATGACCACGTACCGTATGTGATCATCCTAGCGTTCGTGCCCAGACCGACCGGCGTCGGCCGCCGAGAGGCCAAGCGGGCGCGACCTCAGACTGACAGGTGGATTTTTTGAGCACTGTGAACTCCCCCCGTGTCCGAAGGAAGGCGATCGGGCCCATCATTGTGGCCGTGGTCATCATTTTGGTCACGGTCACGATCTCCTCCGGCAAGAACGACGGCATTCCCGCAAACGCCGCCACACCATCGAATCTGATCACCCTGCGGCCCGACGGCAGCGTCGTCATGGCTCAACGCGGCGTGAACAGCCCCGTCCTGGAAGTGTACGAGGACTACCAGTGCCCGTACTGTCAAGAATTCGAACAAACCAACGGCGAGACCATCAAGCAGTGGGCGACACAGGGCATGATCAAGGTGATCTATTATCCGATGACCATTTTCCAAAAGGAAAAATGGCCCGTCACCCACGACAACTCACACCGCGCGCTGAAGGCATCGTTGTGCGTAACCGACCCCCGCAAATGGCTGGCCTACCACGACGAACTGTACGACCACCAGCCCGAGGAAACGGCGGAGGGCGGGTTCGCCCTCAAGGATCTGGTGACCTACGCGAAAAAGGTCGGCATCGACGAGGCCGATTTCGCCACATGCCTGAACTCCCGGGAGAGCTCCGATCGAGCCGACGCGGTGTCCGCGCTGGCCCGCACCCGGGGGGTCGAGGGGACACCGACCGTGCGCCTGAACGGGGAGGACATCGACTGGAGCACGCCCTGGGCCGGCGCCCAGCAGCGAATCTGATCACATAGGTGAATTCGCAGAACGCCGCGACCCGGCGGGGGATCTCCGCCTCGCGCATGAACCGCTCGCGGGGATGGCGCACCGCACGGTCCGGCCGTGGCCGTGCTCGCGCGCTCTCCAGCGTCTTTCGGAGAGCTCGTCGACGATGAACAGCCCGCGACCGTTGACCGTGTCCGTGCCCGGTTGGACGCCCGTCTCCTCCGATAGATGGGGAGCGGTGAAAGCCGAACCGGGATCGGAGACCTGCACGTGGAGGAGATTCTCCGTGGCGGTCAGGGCGAGCCCGATCAGGCTGCCCATGCTGCCGTGATTACTTGAGGCTAGCCTTGATCAGTCACGTGTGAGGCGTGAGCGCGTCTTGTCGGTGTGAAGCCGATCTTCGGCCGTCTTGTCGATCATGTTTTCAAGCTGCTGGGCAGCGGTCCGACCCGGCTGTCGCGTCGGGTCGGCGTCGGTTCCACGGGCCGACGTGGGGGGTTTCCTCCGAAGTCTGCGGTCAAGGGACATGAGTGGTGGCGTCAGCCGGGCGGGGCCAGGGCGAGCGCGAAGGTGAAGCAGGCGACCGAGCCCGGTGGATTTTCCACTCCGGATGCGGTCCTCGACCCGGGCGTGGACGCGGTGGCGGGCTTCCAGGAAGTACAGCTGCCCTGTGCGCGTGTTGGTGACGAACAGGCCGTAGCGCCATCCGTCGGCCTCCTCCAGCAGCGACATCTGCATGTAAATGGGCTAGTCGATCAAGTCTGCCGTGATTACTTGAGGTTAGGGCCGCCGGTGTGGACCTGGCTGTGGTGAAGGTGGTGGAGCACTCCACTAAGCGGCCCCGGGTCCCCTGACGTGACGGGGTGCGACCTTCGGGAGACGTCTCCCGGCCCGGTGAGTAAAGGCGACGCGGTGGAGGGTGGACAGTAGGGGCTTTTTTCGTGGAACTGTTGTTCCGGATTTCATCCCTCGTCACAAGTGCTCTCTCGCGTCACACTCACGGTCTGATGTCCGGCCGGACACAATCGTGGTCGAGTTCCCTATATGCACCGTGTGTCACTACGATTTCCGCCTGTGAGTGATAGGCAGAACCCCACCGGCACCGCTGTGTTTGTCGATCAGACCGGCAAACGCAGGCAACTCCTGAAGATCACCGGAGTTGTCGTCGGCACGCTGGTGCTCGCGTCGGTGGTGACCGTGGTCGGTGGACTGTTCACCGGAACACCGTTGTCGGTGGTCGGCTGGCCTGGAGACACCCCCGCGCGGCCGGTGCCCGTCGCCACTACGCCCAGACCTACCATGTCGGCCAGTCCCACGCCGAGCACGACGGCCACGGTGGCTCCCGTCCAGCAGGGTTCGACGCCGACGTCCCGCCCCGCGCCTCAGCCCACGGTGTCCTCCCAGTCTCGGGTGACTCCCCTACCGGCGCGTTCGGAGAAGCCGGGCCTGCTGCCCGGCGACACTTCCTCGACCACCTCCGCACCACCGGGGAAGGAGCCGACGGCGCCCGATCCGGCACCTGAGCAGCCGCCTGAGCCGGCTTCCGAACGGACCATGCCACCGGGTCAGACTAAGATCCCGCCCGGCCATGACCCGGACAAGAGCACAGGTCCGAAGAAGTGAGGCCGCAGGACGTCCTCGGGACGCAGGTATGGCCGCCGCCGAACCCGGCGGAGACGGTGAGACCCGCCGCCTCCGCCACCACGACTCTCACCGATCTGACGGTGCCCCTCCCCGAGCCCCCCTCGGGCGGGGAGAAGCAACCTGCCCCCCGGCGGCGCCGCCGCCGGGGCCAGGCCGACCCGCGAGGGCACTGGTTCCTGGTCGCGGTCGGCGTCGTGCTGATGGCCGGAGCGCTACTGCTCAACGGATATGCCGTCAACGCGGTGGGAGAGACGCACGCCGTACCGTCCCCGGCCGACCGGCCCTCCGCGGAGCTCGACCAGATACGGCGCAGCGGGCCGGTGCTCAACCTCACCGGTGACAAGCCGGACAGCGCTCGGCTCCCGGCCCGTACGGTGGCACTCACCTTTGACGACGGCCCCGACCCGCGCTGGACCCCGCAGTTGCTCGACGTGCTCGCCAAGCACGGCGCCAAGGCGACGTTCTTCGCCGTCGGCGCCCGGATCGCCAAGAACCCCGAGCTGACCCGGCGGATCATCGCCGAGGGGCACGAGATCGGCAACCACACCTACGCCCACGCCGATCTCGCCGCCGTGCCGGAGTGGCGGTTGCGGCTGGAGCTGTCGCTGACCCAGAAGGCACTGGCCGGCGTGGCGGGCATGCACACCCGTCTGGCGCGCCCGCCGTACTCCTCCTCACCGGCGGCCGTCACCGGTACCCAGTTGCGGGCGCTGCACGCCATGGGAAGGGAGGGGTATCTCGTCGCGCTCACCGACCTGGATACCAAGGACTGGGCCAGGCCCGGCACCGAGCAGATTGTCCGCGCCGCTCTTCCCCGCGGAGGCAGAGGTGCGGTGATCATGATGCATGACTCCGGCGGCGACCGCGGCCAGACGGTCGCCGCGGTGGACCGGCTGCTCACCCAGCTCGCCAGGCAGAAGTATCGGGCGACGACGCTCACCTCCGCGCTCGGCATGCCCTCGGCCCATACCCCGGCCGGAGATCTGGACCGCTTCGTCGGCACCGGGTTGAGTCTCGCCCAGCGCGGAGCGACCGGTTTCACCACGGCGATGTCGTGGATCCTGGCCGTCGCCGGGGCGCTCACCCTGCTGCGGCTGCTGTTCTTCCTGATCCTGGCCTGGGTGCACGCCCGGCGTGCACGGGGCGGCAAGAGGCGTGTCGGCCGTGCTCCGGCATGGCCCGCGCCGCCCGCCGTCACCGTGATCGTCCCGGCCTACAACGAGGAGGCCGGGATCGAGGCCACCGTACGCTCGCTGGTGAACACCGACTACCCCGGCGCGCTGGAGGTGATCGTCGTGGACGACGGCTCCTCCGACGGCACCGCCGCCATCGCCGACTCCCTCGGCCTGCCCGGGGTACGGGTGATCTGTCAGGAGAACGGCGGCAAGCCCGCCGCACTCAACACCGGCCTCGCGCACGCCTCGCACGACATCCTCATCATGGTGGACGGCGACACCGTCTTCGAGCCCGCCACCATCGGGCACCTGGTCCGGCCGCTCGCCGACCCGGCCGTGGGCGCGGTCAGCGGCAACACCAAGGTCGGCAACCGGCGCGGCATGATCGGCCGCTGGCAGCACATCGAGTACGTGATCGGCTTCAACCTCGACCGCCGCGCTTTTGACCTGCTGGGCTGCATGCCCACCGTGCCGGGAGCGATCGGTGCCTTCCGGCGCTCGGCGCTGCAGGAGCTCGGCGGGGTCAGCGTCGATACCCTGGCCGAGGACACCGACCTGACCATGGCGATGTGCCGGGGTGGCTGGCGGGTGGTCTACGAGGAGAACGCGCTGGCCTGGACCGAGGCGCCAACCTCGCTCGGGCAGCTGTGGCGTCAGCGTTATCGGTGGTGCTACGGCACGCTGCAGGCGATGTGGAAGCATCGCCGCGCGGTCGTGGAGCCGGGCCCGTTCGGCCGCCGCTGCCTGGGCTATCTGATGCTGTTCCAGGTGGTGCTGCCGCTGCTCGCCCCGGTCGTGGACATCATGGCCATCTACAGCGTGGCGGTGGGAGACCCGCTGCCTGTGGTGGCTGTCTGGGCGGGATTCGTGCTGGTTCAGGCGTTGAGCGGCTGGTATGCGCTGCGGCTGGATCGTGAGCGGGCCTCGGCGCTGTGGGTGCTGCCGTTGCAGCAGTTCGTCTACCGGCAGCTGATGTACCTGGTGGTGATCCAGTCGGTGGCGACCGCGGTGCTCGGGGTGCGTCTGCGCTGGCAGACGATCCGCCGGGAGGGCACTTTCGCGGCTTGAGGCGATCTTCGAGAGTCACCCGGTCCCCGGCTCACCGGCGGCCCTCTCGGATCCGGGTTACTTGAGATCAGTCGCACATGGCTATGCGGCGGCTGATGCTCTGTCCGGGTTCTTCTCCGCCGGTGTAGAGGACTGGTGAGGACCATCCACGGGCTGTGCGCATCCATGCATTCTCAGCCCCTTCGGCAGGTCATGTCTTGACGGTGTCCGGGCGCCATGTGATATTCAAATCATGTTAGGTGAACCGATTCGAGATAGAAGAGCCGAACGTCATGAGAGGACGAAGGCCGAGATTCTCGACGCGGCGTGGGAGGTCGCCCGTGCCGAGGGTCTGGCCGGGCTGACGCTGCGGGACGTGGCTCGCAAGGTGGGGATGCGCCCCCCGTCGGTGTACTCCTACTTCGACGCCAAGCACGCCATCTATGACGCCATGTACGCACAGGGTTGCCGGGAGTTCCTCGATCGCGGGACCCGCCTCGCGCTGACCGGCGACCCACTGCGCGACCTGACGACCGGCAGCCGGATGTTCGTCGAGTTCTGCGTCGAGGATCCGGCTCGCTACCAGTTGATGTTCCAGCGGACGATTCCCGGGTTCGAGCCGTCCGCCGAGTCCTACGCCCTGGCGGTCCAGGCGCTGGAGGCTATGGGCGCGCGACTGGCACAGATCGGCATCGCCGACCCCGGGGCAATGGACATGCTCACCGCGCTCACCACCGGCCTGGCCGACCAGCAGATCTCCAACGACCCGGGCGGTGATCGCTGGCTCAAGCTGGTCGACGAGGCCATGGAGATGTTCTTCGCCCACATCAAGAACCGCACGCATGGGAGGACGCACTGATGCCCGGCACCTCGACGGCGGTCGAATCGCTGCCCCTGCTCGATCGCCGGCAGGCCGCGGTGCTGGCCGCGGCCGAGAACGGACGCTTCGTCGACGTGGTCCGCTCGCTGAGCACGGAAGACTGGACCAAGCAGACCGACTGCCCGGCCTGGGACGTGCGGGCACTGGTCGCGCACGTCCTGGGCATGATGGAGTTCACGATCTCCATCCGCCAGCTGGTCCACCAGCAACGAGCCGGAAACAGGGCCGCGGGTGACCGCCCCCTGGTCGACGGCATGACCGAGGTCCAGGTCGCCGAGCGCGCCCATCTGAGCACGTCCGAACTTGTCGAGCGACTCGCCGCCGCGGCGCCTCGCGCCACCCGTGCCCGGCGCAGGCTGCCGGTGCCGCTGCGCCGAATACCGATCAAGGTAGAGGTCGAGGGCGTCATGGAGACTTGGCGGCTCGGCTACCTGTACGACGTCATCCACACCCGGGACACCTGGATGCACCGCATCGACATCACCCGGGCGACGGGCCGCCCCCTGGTGCTCACCCCCGACCATGACGGCCGGATCGTGTCGGATGCGGTCGCCGAGTGGGCGCGGCGCCATGGCCGGCCGTTCCGGCTCCACCTGCAGGGACCCGCGGGAGGCACCTTCAGCGGCGGCGGTGATGACGGCCAGGAGACCACTCTCGACGCCGTCGAGTTCTGTCGCATCCTCTCGGGCCGCGGGAGCGGGACCGGACTGCTCGCCCAACAGGTGCCCTTCTGACGGACGGGCGATGACCACCCCCATCCAGCTGTCTCTGTCGCCCACCGATCATCAAGCCGACGCCACCGGCACCGGATCTCCACGGTTGTGGTGACAACACTGTCGTTCACCTGGTGTCGGCGAGCATCACGCAGGCCGAGTGGCGTGCGTGGGATCAGACGTACAACATCAAACCGAAGTCCTTCGCCCAGCTCGGGATAGAGGGGCACTGGCTGCTCGACGGCATCGACCGCGAGGGCTACCAGGTCGTGATCCGGCAGGTCCCGGCGGTGCCACGGTTCATCCTGCTGCATGGCTTCGCGCGCAGCTATCGACGCCAGGCCGCGGCGCGGTGGCAGCCAAAGGTCCCGGCGCGGCGAGCCGGGGCCAGCTGATGACGACGAGGGATCACCACGAGGCGAGCAGCAGTCCGCGGAGGTCAGGGGCCGACGCGGTACGGGCGCATCATCTCGTTGTCCTCGTGTTCCAGGATGTGGCAGTGCCAGACGAACAGGCCCGGCCGGTCGAATGCGGGCGGACGGCCGCGCTCGGTTCCCGTGCCGGGTCTAGCCGGTGCGGTCGAGCGAGAGGGATTCTTCGCGTGCGTCGAGCAGCTCGTCCCAGTGCTGCTCGGCCCAGGCGCACATCGCGGCTATCGGTCCGAGCATGCTGCGGCCGAGCGGGGTCAGGTCGTACTCGACCCGCCGCACGGGCTCGGCGTGGGCCGTACGGACGACCAGGCCGTCGCGTTCGAGCGCGCGGAGCGACTTGGTGAGCACCTTCGCGGTGATGCCGCGCAGCGGAATCCGCAGCTCGGAAAACCGGCGCGGCCCGTGTTCGAGGCAGCGGATGATCATCCCTGCCCACTTGTCGCCGATGCGGAACGGGGAGAGGGTCGACGGGCAGATGGGATCGAACATGTCCGGATCAAGCGGCTGCGTCACGCCTCCACCGTAGCCGGTATCCCGGCGGTAACCAGGTGCTCGGATAGCGTCCGGGCAACGGCCGGCGACCAGGTCCGGCCTTCGGACGTGAGGTGGAGCGGATGAGCGAGATCATCGTTTTCGGTGCGGGCGGCAGGGCCGGCCGGGCGACCGTCGAGGAGGCCCGCCGGCGCGGGCATCAGGTCACCGCGGTCGTGCGTGATCCGGCCAAGCACGGTGACCTGGCGGCGGACGGCGTGCGGATCGCCGCCGGCGACGTCACCGACGCGGCCGACGTCGCCCGGCTCGCCGGGGGCCACGACGCCGCGGTCAGCGCCGTCTACGACGCCGCCGCGCAGGCCGACGTCTTCTTCGCCGGCTCCGCCCGCGCGCTGCTCGACGGGCTGGCGCGGGCCGGCGTGGGCCGGCTGGTGTCGGTCGGCCTGGCGTCGGTGCTGGAGGCGGCGTCCGGGGCGCTTCTCATGGACACGCCCGGCTACCCGCAGGAGTACCGCACCTTCTATCTGGGCCACGCCGCCGGAAACGACGTGCTGAGGGCAGCCGGCGGGTCGCTGGACTGGCTGGTCCTCAGCCCGTCCGGCGACTTCCGTCACGACGGGGTCCGCACCGGCCGGTACCGGACGGCTCCGGGCGAGGTGGCCAGCCGCATCTCCTACCCCGACTTCGCGATCGCGGTGCTCGACGAGATCGACACTCCCAAGCACCACCGCACGCACCTGGGCGTCGAGGAATACTGACACTCGAGGAGCACCTTGACAGCCCCGGCGGGGGATGCCGGCCGCGCCCCCTCACCTCCGGCCTCTCCGAGGTTCAGGGCCAGGAGGAGTCCTGCTCCGGGTCGCCGCCCTCGGACAGGAGCTTGACGTCGGACTCGACCATCATCGCGACGAGTTCCTCGAAGGAGACCGTGGGCTCCCAGCCAAGCTGGGTGCGGGCCTTCTTCGGGTCGGCGCAGAGCAGGTCCACCTCGGCGGGGCGGTGCAGGGACCGGTCGCCGACCACGTACCGCTCCCAGTCGAGGCCGGCGGCGGTGAAGGCGGCCTCCACCAGCTCGCGGACGCTCTGGGTGCGGCCGGTGCCGATCACGTAGTCCTCCGGCGTCTCCGCCTGGAGCATCAGGTGCATCGCGCGGACGTAGTCGCCCGCGTAGCCCCAGTCGCGGCGGGCCTCCAGGTTGCCCAGGCGCAGCTCGGAGGCCAGGCCGAGCTTGATCCTGGCCACGCCGAGGGTCACCTTGCGGGTGACGAACTCGGCGCCCCTGCGCGGGGACTCGTGGTTGAACAGGATCCCCGACACCGCGTACATCCCGTACGACTCGCGGTAGTTCTGGGTCAGGAAGTGGCCGTAGGCCTTGGCCACGCCGTACGGCGAGCGGGGGTGGAAGGGGGTGGTCTCGGTCTGCGGGGTCTCGCGGACCTGGCCGAACATTTCCGACGACGAAGCCTGATAAAAGCGGATCTGGCCTGACCCGGCGGCCGTCCGCGAGGACGAGATGCCCGAGCAGACCCGGATGGCCTCCAGCATGCGCAGCACGCCCATGCCCGTCACCTCGGCGGTGAGTTCGGCCTGCTCCCACGACATCGGGACGAACGAGATCGCACCCAGGTTGTAGACCTCGTCCGGCTGGACCTTCTCCACGGCGGAGATCAACGAGCCCTGATCGAGAAGGTCGCCGCGGACGAGCCGGACGTCCCGCAGGAGCCTGCGCACCCGGGAGACTCGGGGATTGGCCTGACCTCGGACCAGTCCCCACACCTCGTACCCCCGCTCCAGCAGGCACTCGGCCAGATAGGAACCGTCCTGCCCGGTGATACCGGTGATCAGTGCGCGCCTGGCCAACGCGTCCTCCTTGTTCGTCGAGCGGACCTCGTGCCACTGATTGGCGAATGTACCGTCACGTCCCAGGATGGGCACCATGCCGGATCGACTACGGCTAGAACGAGTTTCACCGAATCGCGCTCGGTTCGCCTAACTCCGCAGTTCGGGGCTAGTGAGAACCATTCTGGGGGCAATTACACCTCGGGTCCAAGAGAGCTCCCAAATGGTAGGGTCCGATGGACTAAGGTCATCTTTCACGGTACCTGTCCCCTACCGGACAGGTTGAGGAAGGGGTTGCCGTGCCGGCTGCGGACTCACTGCGGGTTGCTCTGCTGTCCTACCGCAGCAAACCAACCTGCGGCGGCCAGGGCGTCTACCTGCGCCATCTCAGCCGCGAGCTGGTCGCCCTCGGACACCACGTCGAGGTCTTCTCCGGCCAGCCGTACCCCGAGCTCGACGAGGGCGTCATCCTCAACAAGGTCCCCAGTCTGGATCTCTACCGCGACGAGGACCCCTTCCGCACTCCCAAGCCGCACGAGTACCGCGACTGGATCGACTGCCTCGAGGTCGCGACCATGTGGACCGCGGGATTCCCCGAGCCGCTGACCTTCACCCTGCGTGCCCACCGCGAGCTGAAGAAGCGCGTCGGCGACTTCGACGTGGTGCAGGACAACCAGACCCTCGGTTACGGCCTGCTCGGCATCCAGAAGCTGTTCCCCGTGGTCGGCACCATCCACCACCCGATCAGCGTGGACCGGCGGATCGAGCTGAAGGCCGCGCCGCCACGCAAGCAGCTCTCGCTCAGAAGGTGGTACGGCTTCGTCCGGATGCAGGCCAAGGTCGCGCCCCGGCTGAACCCCATCCTGACCGTCAGCGAGTCCTCCCTCGCCGACATCCACCGCGACTTCAACGTGCCCCAGGCCAGCATGCGGCTCATCCCGCTCGGCGTGGACACCCGATACTTCCATCCACGTCCGGAGATGCCCAAGCGGCCGGGCTCGATCGTCGCGGTGGCCAGCGCCGACTCCCCGATGAAGGGCGTCGCGACGCTGCTGCGGGCGGTGGCGAAGCTCGCCACCGAGCGCGACGTGAACCTGACCGTGGTCAGCAAGCCCACCCCCGGCGGGCCGACCGAGAAGCTGGTCGCCGAGCTCTCCCTGCACGACCGGGTCACGTTCGTGCACGGCATCTCCGACACCGAACTGGGCGAGCTGATCGCCACCTCGGAGATCTCGGTAGTCCCCTCGCTCTACGAGGGCTTCTCGCTCCCGGCCGTCGAGCACATGGCCTGCGGCACCCCGCTGGTCGCCAGCCGTACCGGCGCGCTGCCCGAGGTGGTCGGCGACGCGGCCGTCCAGGTGGCCCCCGGCGACCCCGAGGAGCTGGCCGCCGTCCTGCGCCGTCTGCACGACTCGCCCGAGGAACGGGCCGCGGTGGGCAGAAAGGGCTACGAGCGGGTCATGGCGCGCTACACATGGAACGTCGTCGCCCAGCGGACCGTGGAGGCCTACCACGAGGCCATCCGGGCCCGGCGCGCGAAGTAACCCCGACCGTACGAGGCAATCGGCCTCGAACCGATCATCTCAAGAGGAGCGGCGAGTGCTGACTGTCGACTTCGGCCGGTTGCCCGTGGGGCCCGGAACCCGAGTTCTGGACCTGGGCTGCGGCGGCGGACGGCATGCGTTCGAGGTGCTGCGCCGGGGCGCCGACGTCGTGGCCTTCGACATGAACGCCAAGGAGCTGGAGGACGTGGCGAGCATGTTCGTCGCCATGGACAAGGCCGGCGAGGTGCCCGCGGGCGCGACGGCCGAGACCGTGACCGGCGACGCGCTCGCGATGCCGTTCGAGGACGCGACGTTCGACCGGGTGATCGCCGCCGAGGTGCTGGAGCACATCCCCGACGACATGGCCGCGATGCGGGAGATCTTCCGGGTGCTCAAGCCAGGCGGCCAGGCGGCCGTCACGGTGCCGAGCTTCCTGCCCGAGCGGATCTGCTGGGCGCTGGACGAGGCCTACCACACCGCCCCCGGCGGGCACGTCCGCATCTACACGCTGGCCGAGCTGAGCGCCAAGCTGAAGTCGGTCGGCATGGAGATCGGCCCGCACCACCACGCCCACGGCCTGCACGCGCCGTACTGGTGGATCAAGTGCGCGGTGGGCGTCAACAACGACGACCACCCGCTCGCCAAGGCGTACCACGAGGTCCTGGTCTGGGACATCATGAAGCGCCCGGCCGCCACCCGGATCGCCGAGGCGGTGCTGAACCCGCTCATCGGCAAGAGCGTGGTGCTCTACGTCCGGAAGCCCGCTTGACCTCCGAGGAGCCCGTGGACCGGGCGCGAACCCGACGCAGTGAGCGGAGTGGTCTGCTGAGGGACGAAGCAGCCCGCGGAGCGAATGAGGAGCGGTGAGCGACCTGATGGGCAGAGACCAGGTCGTCCAGACCGCGCGGAGCATCGCGGCGGTGCAGCAGTCCGACGGCGGCATCCCGTGGCCCGAGGGGCATGTGGACGCCTGGAACCACGTCGAATGCCTGATGGCGATGAGCGTGGCCGGACTGACCGGACCGGTACGCAGGGGGTACGACTGGCTGGTCCGCACGCAACGCGCCGACGGCTCCTGGCCGATGAAGCTGGTCGGGGGCGAGGCCGTCGAACACGGCGGCGAGTCCAACCACGCCGCCTACGTGGCGGTCGGCGTCTGGCACGAGCTGCTGGTCACCGGGGACGAGGACTTCGCCCGCGGGATGTGGCCGGTCGTCCGCTCGGCACTGGACTTCGTGGTCGGGCTGCAGACCGTCCGGGGTGAGATCGCCTGGGAGCGGGCGGCCGACGGCAAGCCCGCCGCGTACGCCCTGCTGACCGGCTGCGCCTCGATCTACCAGGGGCTGCGCAGCGGCGTGCTGCTGGGCGAGCGTCTGGGCGATCCGCAGCCCGACTGGGAGCTCGCGGCCGACGATCTCGGCCACGTGCTCGCCGCCCACCCCGAGGCGTTCGCCGACAAGAGCCGCTTCTCGATGGACTGGTACTACCCGATCCTCGGCGGCGCGGTGCGCGGCCCCGCCGCCCAGGCGCGGCTGGCCGAGGAGTGGGAGACGTTCGTGGAGCCGGGACTCGGCATCCGCTGCGTCTCCGACCAGCCGTGGGTGACCGGCGCCGAATCGTGCGAACTCGTGCTCGCGCTGGACGCCATGGGCGAGCGGGACCGAGCGCTGAAGCTCTTCGCCGACATGCAGCACCTGCGGCACGAGGACGGCTCCTACTGGACCGGCTGGCAGTTCGTCAACGAGAAGTGGTTCCCGCACGAGCGCTCCGCCTACACCGCGGCCGCCGTCGTGCTGGCCGCCGACGCGCTGACCGGGCACACCGCCGCCGCGGGCGTCTTCCGCGACGCGGGCGCCTATGTCACGGACCGCCCCACGGCGGCCTGCGGCTGCAGTCACGCCCGTTCGCGCACCTGACCGGCCGGCGCGGCGACGGCCCGTGCCGACCGGGTGCCCGAGGCCCCGCCGCGCCCGCTCAGGGGTCCGACCTGCGATCCTGCCCTTCCGTCCGCAGGACCACGGGGCCGAACAGGCCCGTCACCCGCTGGCCGGGGAAGACGAAGTGGGTGGGGCTGACCGCGTCGAGGTAGGGGGCGAGGGTGCCCAGCACGAGGATCTCGACCGTGTTCTCCCCCTCGTCCAGGCACAGGTCGAAGGTGTACGGCCAGCAGACGCGGACCCCGGCCGACCGCCCGTTCACGGTCACCTCCGCGGTGCCGCGCACCCGTCCCAGATCGAGCTCCGCCCGCCGGGGTTCTCCCGCGAGCCCGGAGGTGCCCGGTTCCGTGCGCGCCGATGAGCCGGGGAGCCGGACGACGGTGCGGTAGCGGACACCGCCGCTGTATCCGGCCAGGCCCCGCGACTCCCAGTCGCCCAGCGTGATCCGTCCGGGTCCGCAGGCGAACCTGACCGGTCCGGCCAGGGCGGCGCCGCCCTGGAAGCCGGGGCGGGTGGTGACCACGAGTTCGGCCCGGCGGGCCGAGCCGTCGAGCACGGCGGGCAGGCCGGACTCCACGCCGTCGACGAGCACCCGGACCGGCCCGTGGGCCTCGACCTCCATCCGGGTGGCGCCGGGCGGGACGTCCACCGTGAACCGCTCGACCCGCTCCGCCGCTCCGGGCACCGCGAAGGCCGCGGGCAGCGCGGTGGCGCGGGAGTCGATCCAGCCCGCCTCGGGGAGGGGATGCGGGCGGGGGCGGAGGTGGAGCGCGGCCGGGTCGCCGTGCTGGCGCCGCCGTACGGCGGGGCCGCTCGTCCAGCCGGGGCCGGAGACCGCCAAACCGTCGGCCAGCACCGCCCCGTCCGACTCCACGCGGACGGTGTTGGGACCGGGACGGAGCAGGTGCGACACGTCGTAGCGGCGCACGCGCGGGATGTCGGCCTCCGCGTACGGGTCGAACCCGCCCTGCCGCCCGGCCTCGGCGCCGTTCACCAGCACCAGGCAGGGGGCGGCGGAGGCGATCTGGAGGATCCCCTCACCGGCCTCCCCGCCCTCCACGACCGTCTCCAGCACGGGACCGGCGATCCACTCGGGCCTGCGCGCGGTCCCGGGGTCCGCCGTGAGGGATACGTGCGCCCGCAGGGTGAGGTCCTCGTCGGGGACGAGCCGGAGCTCCAGCAGGTGCTCGCCGGGCGCGAGCGGGACGAGGCCGACGGCGAGGTAACCGGAGTCGTCGAGCGGCAGCTCCGTGCCGTCCACCCGGACCTCCTTCGCCGCGGCGGCCCCCACGACCAGCCAGGCCTCCGGCGTGCCGGGCACGGTGACGCTCGTGCGGAACCAGGCGGGCCGCCCCGCGGGAACGGGGCCGAAGTCGAGGAACTCCTCGGGGACATGCCCCTTGGGACCGAGCGTGTCGCGGTGGATCGGATCCTTGTGCAGGCCGCGCGAGGTCGACCAGATCGCGGGGTGCCAGCCGCCGTCGCCGGTCCGCGCCAGACCGTGCGGGCCGAACGTCACGTGGACGGGGTCGCCCTCCGGAGTCTCCAGCGTCCACCGCTCGACCGTCGCGGACGTGCCGAAGTCGCCCCAGGTGTCGTCCAGCGTCGGCACGAGCTCCATGTCCCATCCGTCGCCGAGGTCGATCTCGTGCGGGTACGGCGCGCGTGACCCGGCCTCCGTCTCCGGCGCCTCGGGGACCGTCCCCGGGGCGGGGAACAGGAGCAGGACGGCGGGGCCGTCGTCGAAGGGGACGGTCACCTCGACGACGCCGTCGCCGGCCGTGTACGGGAGGGGGCGGGGCTCGCCACCGAAGGGGCTCGCCAGCAGGGGGGCTCCCGTGACGCCGCGGACCCGGACCCGCATCTCCCGCCGGTAGCGGCCGGGGTCGAAGTCGCAGGTCGCGTCCAGCCAGCCCAGCTCGACACCGCGCTCCTCCGGCCTGCCGACGCCGATCTCGCTCGCCCTCGGGAAGGCCGCGGTCAGGAAGACCACGGTCGTGCCGTCCACCTCGCGCACCAGCGGCGGGACGGGGGCCTCGACCCGGGGGACGTACCCCGCCAGAGCCTCGCCGAGGTCCGCGGCCGAAGCGGCGGACCGGGCCGCGCCCCTTCCGGAGTCGCCGACCGGCCCCCTCTCCGGCTCCGCCGCGGAATCCTCCCCGACGGGACTCCCCTCTTCGGGAGTCGTCTCGAAGTGGCGGCGGAGCCGCGGGGAGTCAGGGAGCGCCTCGACGGCGACCAGCAGACCGCCGGCCGCCACGAACCCGTCCAGACGCTCGGCGGTCGCCTCGTCGAGGACGGTGGCCGCCGGGAGGATGACGACCCCGTACGACTCGGTGGACACCTCCAGCCGGCCGCCGGTGACCACCCCGCGCTGGACGGACTCCTCGTCGATCACGTCGGCGTCGAGGCAGAGCCGGTCGAGTGCTCCCGGCACGGTCTGGAACCAGGCCATGTCGCCCACGAGCTCCCGGTAGACCCGCTGCGCCCGCGCCGCCGCGCCCTCCTCACCCTGGCCGGCCGCCCCCGGCGGGGACGGGGTGCCCGTCTGGGCGGTGGCCGTGGGGAACAGGACCGCGATGTCGCAGAGGTGGCGGCCCTGGGAGAGGACCGCGCACAGGCGGGTGACCGCGTCGGCGAAGACGCGGTGGTGCCGCCAGTACGGCTGGCGCCAGTCGGTCGACGGCGGCGCCCACTCCCACCAGCCGGCCCTCGTCGTGTAGTAGACCGCGTGCGGGTTGTAGAGGTTGGCCCCGGCCCGCAGCCAGGGCAGCAGCCAGTCGAACGTCTCCTCCAGCGTGCCGCCCCAGCCGCTGGAGTGGAACGCCTCGATCCACGTGCGGGGCCGGCCGTACAGGTGGGCGAGGGAGGAGTGCACCCGGGCGTCCCCGTGGTGGTCGGAGCCGGGCGCGCTGAACCAGCGGTGGGTGCGCGTGTAGTCGGCGTACAGCTCGACGCCCTCCACCGGGTGTCCCGCGCGGGCCGGGTCCTGCTGGTCGCAGCCGTTGAGCAGGCCGTGCTCGGCGTGCCAGGCGGCCAGCGGCCGGAAGAACGCCTCCTCGGCGAGCTCGGCCCTGGTCCGCTGGTGGTCACGCCGGACGGAGGGGCCGCCGTCCGCGGAGAACGGGTAGCCGCGTCTGGCGAGGAACTCCTCGGCGAACGTCGCCGACCAGGTGGGCATCGTCGGCAGCTCGTCCTGGAACGAGCCGGCGATCACGCTGCCGAACCGGTGGCCGAGCCGCCGCGCGAACTCGCCGTGCACCCGGTCGAGCAGCACCTCGCACGCCGTACGGGACAGGTAGTCGAACCCGCGCAGCGACACGGAGCCGTCGGCGGCCAGCCACTGCCCGGCGAAGTCCGGGTTCTCCTGCACGAGACGGGCCTGCAGGTCCGCTCCGGAGAAACCGAGCTGGTCGTAGAACCACAGGTGGGCCCCTGTCTGCAGGGCGTCCTCGCAGACCCCGTCCAGCAGCTCCCACCACGCCTCCGACAGGAACGGGGGATCGTCGGCGTCTGCGCCGAACAGCGGGCCCGACGGAGCCAGGTTCAGGATGACCAGATTGTGCACGCCGCCGGCGACGAGACGTTCCATCTGCCAGCGCAGCCGGTCCCTGCGCAGCGGTTCGCCGCTCCACCACCAGATCGCGGCGGGAGAGTGGCTGCGGGGCGGGTTCCGCAGCGCGTCGAACACATTCATCGAATACCTCCGGTGGGACACCCCGGCCTCCCACCGGAGGCGGGCGTCAGCCCTTGAGACCGCTGGAGAAGCCCTTGATCACATACTTCTGCAGCACCAGGAAGACCGCCACGATCGGCAGCGCGCCCAGCACCAGCCCGGCGAAGACCAGACCGTAGTCGGAGACGTACTGGCCGACGAAGGCGAAGACGCTCACCGGGACCGTCTCGAAGCCGGAGCCTCCGAGGTAGAGGAGTGGCGTGAAGAAGTCGTTCCAGATGAAGACCGCGTTGAGGATCAGCACGGTGCCGGTGATCGGCCGCAGCAGCGGGAAGACGACCCGGGTGAAGGCGACCAGGTGCGAGGCGCCGTCGATCTGGGCGGCGCTCGCGTACTCGCGGGGCAGCGCCCGGATGAAGCCGGTGTAGAGGAAGACCGTGAACGGCAGCTGGATGCCCGTGTAGAACACGATCATCCCGGCGTGCGTGCCGATCAGGCCCAGCTTGTTGACCAGCTCGTACAGCGGGATCATGCCGAGCTGGAACGGCAGCACGATGCCGAGCAGGAACAGGATGTAGAGCCCGTAGCCGAGCCGGGTCGCGGCCCGGGCCAGGAAGTAGGCGGCGAACGAGCCGAACCCGATCAGCGCGACCAGGCTGACCACCGTGATCACCGTGCTGTTCACCAGGGACGGGCCGAGCGCCGCCGCCGACCACGCCTCGGTGAAGTTGGCCGTGGTGGGCGGGGCCGGCAGCGCGAGCGGGCTCTGCGAGATCTGCCCGGGATCCTTCAGCGACAGGGTGACCAGCGCGTAGACCGGGAAGAGGAACGCGACCGCCACCGCGATCATGACGATCTCCAGCAGGAAGGTCCTGGACTTCATTGGGCCACCTCCCGGGAGCGCAGGTAGTACATCTGGACGAGCGACACCGCCGCCACGAACAGGGCGAGCACGAGCGCGATCGCCGTGCTGTAGCCGAACTTGCCGAAGACGAACGCCTGCTTGTACAGGACGGTCGACAGCGTCTCGGTGGCGTAGCCGGGACCGCCGTTGGTGGCCGCGAACACCTGGTCGAACAGCTTCAGCCCGCCGATCGTGGAGAGCATCAGGTTGATCGTCAGGGCCGGGGCGAGCAGCGGCCAGGTGACGTAGCGGAACCGCTGGAGCGTGCTCGCGCCGTCGATCATCGCGGCCTCGTGCAGCTCCACCGGGATGCCCTCCAGCCCGGCGAGGAAGATGACCATCGAGTAGCCGGCGTACTGCCACACGACCATGCCCGCGATCGACCACAGGGCGACCGACGGGTCACCCAGCCAGTCGACGTCCAGGCCGAGCAGGCCGTTCAGCCCCGCCGAGGGGTCGGGGGTGTAGACGTACTTCCACAGGAAGGCGACCATGACCGGGCTGACCACGACGGGCGCGAAGAAGACCACCCGGAGCAGCGCGCGGCTCTTCAGCTTGGCGTGCACGCCGAGTGCCAGCAGCAGCCCCACGCCGTTCTGCACGACCAGGATCGCCACGGTCAGCAGGAGCGTGTTCCCGAGGGAGCCCATGGCCTGCTCGTCGCCGAGGATCGCCCGGAAGTTCGCCAGGCCGACGAAGGACATGTCCTCGCCGACGCCGCTCCAGTCGGTGAAGGCGTAGAGCACGCCCACGACGCTCGGGTAGAGCACGACCGCGGCGTAGATCAGCAGGGCGGGGGCGGCGAACAGCCAGGAGGGGGAGAGCGCGTCCGCGCGCCTGGTCCGCCGCGCGGGCGCGGCGGCCGGCGTCTCGACCGGCCGGGTCGTCAGGGTCACGGGGCCTCCCTCCGGTCCGGGGCGGCGTGCCGTCTCACCCGGCCCGGGCCTGTCATGGAGCGCGGGCCGTTCACTTGGCGTACGCCTCGTCCATCTTCTTCAGGGCCGCGTCGATCGTGCTCTTCCCGGCCAGCAGGTCCTGGACGACCGCGAAGTGGGTCGGCTGCACCTCGGCGTTGGGCCAGCGCTGGTCCATGAACGGCACCGCCCTGTCCTTGGTGAAGGACAGGAACGACTCCACGGCAGGGTCGATCGTGGAGCTCGCGTCCTGGGTCAGCGGGATCGCGGCGATCGCCTTGGCCCAGCGGTTGATGTTCTCCTGCTTGCCCAGGAAGTCGATGAACGCCTTGGCCTCCTCGGCGTTCTTGCCTTTGGCGTTCGCGCCGAGCCCCACGACGACGCCCGCGGGGATCCACACCGAGGCGGCGTCGTCGGCACCGGGCACCGGGAACATCGACAGGTCGTCGGGGGTCGTGGCCGCGTCGCGGAAGGCCGGCAGCACCGCCGACACCTGGATGGCCATCGCGGCCTTGCCGGTCGCGACCATCGAGGTCTGCTGCTCGAAGGTGGTGCCGTTGGGCTTGTCGTTGAAGTAGCCGCGCTTCTGCAGCTCCAGATACATCTCCATGGCGTCGCGCCAGCCGGACTGGGCGAAGCTCGTCTGCCCGGCGGCCTGCTTGTCGTCGAAGGCGGGGTCCTTGGCGTAGACCGTCGAGGGCACGAGCGCGTAGGTGATGAGCTGGGTGACCCACGGGGTCTGCGCGCCCAGCGCGATCGGGACCTTGCCCGCCTTCTTCAGCTTCTCGCACACCCCGAGGAACTCGGTCCACGTGGTGGGCGGGGCCTCGATGCCCGCCTCCTTGAAGACCTTCTTGTTGTAGATCGCGCCGATGACCGACGAGCCCGCCGAGTACATGAGGGTCTTGCCGTCGACCTGGAAGGCCGGCTTGAAGCCGGTGGGGATGGCCGCCGTCCACGCCTGGGCCGACAGGTCCGCGAGCAGCCCGGCCTCGGCGATCTGGGTCATCGACATCGCGCTGCCGCTGCCCGGGTAGACGACGTGCAGGTCGGGGGCGTTGCCCGCGCCGAGCTGGGTGCGCAGCGAGGTCTGCACCTGGTCGGTCGGAGCGTACGAGGGCGTGATCGTCACGCCTGCCTTGGCCTGCTTGTAGGCGGCGAGCAGCTCGTCCATCGGCGCCTTCTGGTCGGCGACGCCCACGAACTTCAGGTCGACCGCCGCGGCGCCGCTCGCGCCGGTGGCGGTGCCGCCCGTCTTCGGCTGGGTGGAGCACCCCACCGCCGTGGCCGCCGCGGCCAGGCCGCCCATCATGCGGAAGAACTGCGCGCGGCTCATCTTCGCGTCGCGAAGGTCGGTCATGCTTTCTCTCCTCGGACTAGCTCAAAAGTGTGTTCCCCCGAGGACACCCGGCGGGTGTCGCCGCCGGGCAGGTGCACCGCCGCCGTGGCCCCGGGTGGGACGCGCACCTGGAGGTGGAAGCCTCCGTCGTCGCTCCGCCAGCTCACCGAGATGAGGCCGCGCGCCGACTCGTAGGAGGCGCGGGCCCAGCTCAGGTCGCCGGGGAGGGGGCGGATCACCAGCTCCTCGAAGGCGACGGAGCCGGGCGTCTGGTCGATCCCGGCGACGCCGCTGTAGAGCCACTCGCCGATCGATCCGAACGCGTAGTGGTTGAAGGAGTTCATCGAGGGGGCCCCGACCCCGTCCCAGCGTTCCCAGACGGTGGTCGCGCCGTGCCGCACCTGGTAGAGCCACGACGGCGGGTCGGTACGGCGGAGCAGGGCGTGCGCGAGGTCGTCGCGGCCGTGCGCCGACAGCACCGGGCAGAGCAGGTTGACGCCGAGGAACCCGGTCAGCGGACCGGACTCCTCGACCAGCGCGGCCAGCCGGGCGGCGGCGCCGCGGCCCTGCTCGGGGGTGAGCAGGCCGAACGCGAGCGCCAGCAGGTAGCCGGTCTGGGTGTCGCCCTCGACCAGGCCGCCGTCGCCGACGAACGCCGCGGCGAACGCGGCCCTGATGCGGGCGGCCAGCGCCCCGAGGCGCTCCGCCTCGCCGTGCCGGCCGCGCACCCGGGCGGCTTCGGCGGCGAGTGCCGCGCTGCGGTGGAAGAACGCGGTGGCCAGCACCTCTCGCGGGGTGGCGGGTCCGGGGGCCAGCCAGTCGGCGAAGTGCGGGCCGGTCCGGTGCCGCCAGATCAGGTCGGGGTTGTGTCCGGCGACGAAGTCCACCCACCGGGCCATGGCGTCCACGTCGAGGAACCTGTCGTCGCCGTACACCCGGTAGAGGTGCCAGGGCACCAGAACTCCCGCGTCGGCCCAGCCCGGTGCGCCCTCGTCGGCCACTCCGCTGAGCAGCGGGGCGACGTTGGGGAAACCACCCTCCGGTGACTGGGCGTCCAGCACATCCCGCATCCATTTACTGAAAAATCCGGAGACGTCGGCGTTGAAGCAGGCGGTGGGCAGGAACACCTGCGCGTCCGCGAGCCAGCCCAGCCGTTCGTCGCGCTGCGGGCAGTCGGTGGGGACGCTGACGAAGTTGCCGCGCTGGCCCCAGCCGATGTTCTCGTACAGCCGGTTGATCTCGGGGTCAGAGCACTCGAACGTGCCGGCCGGCGGGGTGTCGCTGTGCAGGACGACCGCCCGGATGTCGTCGAGCCGGTCGAGTCCGCTCACCTCCGCGTAGCGGAACCCGTGGTAGGTGAAACACGGCTCGAACACCTCCTCCGCCCCGCCCGCGGTGATCAGCACGTCGGTCGCGTCGGCGGTGCGCAGGTTGGCGGTGTGCAGGCGGTCCTCGCCCTCCAGCGTCTCGCCGTGCCGCACGGTCACCCGCCGTCCCGGCTCCTGGTCCCGTACGGCGAGCCGTACCCGGCCCGCGATGTTCTGTCCGAAGTCCACCAGGTGCACACCCGGCCGGACGAGGGTGGAGGAGACCGGGAGCAGCTCGCCGAGGGCGCGCACCGGCTCGTCGCGGGAGGCGACGAGGAGGGAGTGGTCGTCCCCGGTGACCACGGCGGGACGCCAGGAGGAGTCGTCGAAACCGGGCAGGTCCCAGCCGGGGGTCTCGGCACGGGCGTCGTGGCACTCTCCCTTGAGCAGGTCGCCGTAGCGGATCCTGCCGTGGCCCGTGCGCCAGCCCTCGCCGGTGGCGACGGTCCGGGTGGAGCCGTCCTCGAAGGTCAGGTGGAGCTCGGCGATGAGCTCGGGGAAGCGGCCGTAGTGGTAGGCGGGGCGGCGGGGATCGAAGCCGGTGAAGCCGCTCCACCAACCGTCGGCGAGCGTCACGGCCAGCACGTTCTCGCCGTCGAGCAGGAACGGGGTCACATCGTGGACCTGGTACTGGATCCGCCTGCGGTAGTCGGTCCAGCCCGGGGCCAGCTCGGCGTCGCCGGCGCGGTGGCCGTTGACCCTGGCCTCGTACAGGCCCTTGGCGCTGATGAAGAGCCTGGCCCGGGTCACCCGGGCGGCGTTCGCGAAACTCGTGCGGAGCTGGGGGCAGGGCAGCAGGCCGTGGTGGCTGAGCGCCTGGTCTCCCTCCGTCGGCGGGTCGACGTGCTCGACGGCGGGGTCGTGCGCGATCCAGGACGCCAGCCAGCCGTCCTGGCCGGTCTCGAACCACGACTCCGCGCTGCTCTCGGCGCCGTCCTGCGCCCAGACCGTGACGCGCCAGCCGTACCTCGTGCGGGGAAGGAGCGGTGGCCCGCCGTAGACCGCGCCGATCGCGGCGGGGCCGGCGACCTTGCCGCTCGACCAGCCGCCCACCTCCAGCTCGTAGGCCACCGGATCGTCGCCCGCCCGCGCCGACGCGAGCCGCCACGACAGCAGCGGCCGGGGTTCGCCGACACCGAGCGGTGTCTCCCGGTGCTCGCAGCGCAGACCGTACGGCGTCAGCCTGGCCGGGACCGCCGTCCGGGCCGGGGCGGAGCCGGAGGCCGGAGGACCTGCGGAGATAGGGTGAGCCGGGTTACCGGTCATGCGCATCCCCCTGTCACCCCTTTGTTAAATCTAACGATTTATGATGTGATTTTGTGATTGATGGGTGGAGACTATGAGTCACCAGATCCGAGTGTCAAGGGTGGCCGGTGCGGGACTCGGCGGAGCCGGGACGTGAGCGAGAGCCCGCCGCGGAACGTCGCGTACGGGAGCGGCCCTCCGGCGCTTCAACTCCCCGATCCGGTAGCGCTACGATGCGCGATCAACAACGTCTTGGAGCTCGCAAGGTGAATTCGCGTCAGCACACGGTCGGCGGCGCCTCTCGCCGCCAGGCGATGGCCGAGCACGTCATACGTCAGGGATCGGCCTCGGTCACCGATCTCGCCGAGGCCTTCGGCGTCAGTGTCATGACGGTCCATCGCGACCTGGACGAGCTCGAACGTCAGGGCATGGTCCGCAAGTTCAGGGGCGGGGCGACCGCGCAGGCGTCCAACGTCTTCGAGAGCAACATCGTCTACCGGCGCACGGCCCACCAGGAGGAGAAGGAGGCGATCGCGCGGCACATCGCCCGGCTCATCGAGCCCGGCAGCTCGATCATGCTCGACGACTCCACGACCGCGCTCGCGGTGGCCAGATGCCTTGGCGAGATCACCCCGCTGACCGTGGTCACCAACTTCCTGGAGGCCGTCAAGCTTCTCGCGGCGACTCCCGGCATCCGGCTGATGGCGCTCGGCGGGGAGTATCACCCCACGCACGACTCCTTCCTCGGCGTCGCCTGCGTGGACGCCATCGAGGCGATGAGCACCGACATGGTGATCGTCTCCACCTCCGCGGTCTCCGACCGTTACGCCTTCCACCAGGAGCAGGAGATCGTGCTGGTGAAGCGGGCGATGCTCCGCTCCGCCTCCCGCCGCGTCCTGGCGGTCGACCACTCCAAGCTCGCCCGGGTGGCGCTGCACAGGGTGGCGCCGCTCGAAGACTTCGACCTCATCGTGGTCGACTCGCGCACCTCCGCCGGCATCGTCCAGCGGCTGCGCGAGAAGCACCGTAACGTCGAGATCGCCGAGCTGTAGGGGCCCGGCATCCGGGCGGCGGGATCCGATAAGCTTAACATTCTGCATGTTAAATCCAACGGGTCCGGGGCCGCGTCCACCGGTCCGAGATCGCCGTGGACGCCGCCGTCCGGACGGCGGACACCCGCCGGCGCGGGTCTCACTGCGGCCCGGAGGGGCAGTGCCGCCGTCTCCCGGTACCATCCCGTTCCTGAGAAGTTCACTGTGAATATAAATTTTGACCTTGTTAATAACACATTTCGCTTGCTAAAAGTGTGAGCTGCAGCAGATCTCCTCCCGCCGACCCCCTGGGAGAACCATGGACGACGATCGGCAGCTCGCCCGCGTGCTCGGCGACCCCTCTCGCCGCGCCTTCTTCGGCCTCACCGGCGCCGCGATGGCGCTGGCCTTCACCACCAACCTCGCCGACCCCTGGACCTCGCGGTCCCCTGGCGGGACCGGCTATCCCTTCCAGCTCGGTGTCGCCTCCGGTGACCCGCTGCCCGACAGTGTGATCCTCTGGACCCGGCTCGCCGCGCGGCCGCTCGAACCCCTGGGCGGCATGCCGTACGGGCGGATCAAGGTCGACTGGGAGATCTCCGAGGACCGGGCGTTCACCCGGCGGGCCAAGCACGGCAGCGTCTGGGCCACCCCGGAGTACGGCCACTCGGTCCACGTGGACGTGCGCGGTCTCAGACCGGGCCGGGAGTACTTCTACCGCTTCCGCACCGGCGGCGAGATCAGCCCCGTCGGCAGAACCAAGACCGCTCCGGCGGCCGGAAGCAGCCCCGAACGTCTCCTGATGGCGTTCGCCTCGTGCGCGTCCTGGCAGGACGGGTTCTACACCGCCTACCGCCACCTCGCGGACGAGAACGCCGACGTGGTCTTCCACCTGGGCGACTACATCTACGAGTACGGGATCGTCCCGACCGGTGGGACGCGGAACACCCCGGTGCCCGACCAGTTCCGGGTGCAGTGCGACACCCTCGACCGTTACCGGATCCAGTACGGCCTCTACAAGAGCGACCCCGACCTGCAGGCCGCCCACCACTCCGCCCCGTGGATCGTCACCTGGGACGACCACGAGGTGCTCGACAACTGGGCCGGGCCCAACGGCCCCGGCGGGGAGGTCACCCCGGAGGACTTCCTCGTCATCCGGGCGAACGCCTTCCGTGCCTACTGGGAGAACCTGCCGATGCGGCTGCCACAGCCCGCGTCCGGCCCGGACATGCGGATCCACCGTCGCTTCACGTTCGGCGACCTCGCCGAGTTCAACGTCCTGGACGCCCGGCAGTACCGCGACGACCAGGTGTGCGGCGACGGCCAGCAGTACGACTGCGAGGAAAGGCTCGACCCCGCCCGCACGATGCTGGGCGCCGAGCAGGAGAAGTGGCTGCTCGACGGCCTGGGCGCCTCCCGGGCCCGGTGGAACGTCCTCGCCCAGCAGATGGCCATGTGCCAGCTCGACTACGACCCCGCGCCCGCGCAGCGGCTCAGCATGGACCTGTGGGACGGCTACAAGGCCGCCAGGGACCGGGTGATCAACGGCATGGTCGAGCGGAAGGTGAGCAATCCGGTCGTGCTCACCGGCGACATCCACTACAACCTCGCCGGAGAGCTCAAGACGGACTTCAACGATCCCGCCTCGCCGACCGTCGGCGTCGAGTTCGTCGGCACCTCGATCAGCAGCGGCGGCAACGGCAGCGCCACGACCGGCCTGCCGGCGGGCGGCTCCGACCCGGTGAACCCGCACATCAGGTTCTCCAGCTACCAGCGCGGCTACGTCGCCTGTGACATCACCAAGGCTCGCTGGCAGTCCGACTTCAAGGTCGTCCCCTACATCGACAAGGCCGGCGCCCCGGTGTCGACCCGCGGCAGCCTCGTGGCGCTGGACGGCGTCCCCGGCCTGCAGGCCCTCTGAAGGAGGCAACGGACATGCGTCATCCACGTCTCACCGCCGCGCTCGCCATCGCCGCCGTGGCCGCCCTCGCCGGACCCGCCGTCGCCGGGACTCCGGGACCCGGGACGCCCGGACCTGAGCCGGCCGTGCGGTCACCGGAGCCCGAGATCGGCGCTCCCGCACGGGACCCCGGCCTCCGGGTCAGACCCGGCACCTCGAAGGGGACGGGCAAGCTGACCCCGATCTCCAGCGCCGACCGGCTGGTCGCGCCGCTCGGCGTCGACCCCGCCTGCCCTGCCAAGCTGGAGATCGGCATGCGCAGCGACGCGAAGAAACCCCTCTACGCGGACATGTCCATCGAGATCGACCAGCCGCTCACCGCCTCACGCCTCATGCTGTCGAGCTACCTGCCGCCCGGCTACGAGCTCGGCGCCAAACTGCTGGTCGCCGTCCCGCCCGCCACCCCCAAGGGCGAGTACGGCGTGCGTCTGAAGGCGGGGAAGGAGGAACTGGCCGTGCCGATCTCCGTCGTCGACGTCGGCGAGCTGGACAACGGCGGCAACCTGGCGCTCCGCCGGCCGGTCACGGCGTCGTCGCAGCACACCAACGCCAACTACCCCCCATGCAGCGTCGTCGACGGCGACCGCAGCTCCAACGGCTGGGCGGGCGGCAACGGCTGGAACGACGCGACCAGCCGCAAATGGCCCGACACCCTCGACGTCGCGCTCGGCGAGCCCCGGCAGATCTCCCGGGTCGACCTGTACACCCTCGACACCGAGCGCTACCCGGCGTCCTCGGTGGGACTGCGCGACTGGGACGTCCAGGCAAGGGTGGACGGTGAGTGGCGTACGGTCGCCCAGGTCCGCGGCAACACCGCCGGGACGGCCAGGTCGGACTTCGCCCCGGTCACCACCGACGCCGTCCGCGTCTCCGCGCTGGCCTCGAACGGCGCCAACGACTACAGCCGGATCATCGAGATCGAGGTCCGTCCCTGAACCCGCCTCCCGGGCCGGACCGCGATCCGGCCCGGGCCTCCGCGGGCCGGGGTCCGCGGAGCGGGCGGCTCCGCGGCGCCCGTTGACGGGCCGGCGGCACCCGGACCGGCCCCGGCGGGGAACGAACCAACACAGTGCGGCACTAGCGGTTTCTTTGCCAGGAACCCCTAACGCGGTGCTTGAAGCCCCGAATGCGGCTTACTACGTTCGGGCTTGTGAGCAATGCGGAGGGCACCCGGACAGTAGCTCAGAGCGACGGAGTCGGCCAGGCCGCCGCGGAGAAGGCCCTTGCCATGGACCGGGTCCGCGACAACGGCGGGACCGGCGTGGGGGAGACCCCCGAGGCCGAACGGGTCTCCGACATGGAGATCACCGCCGAGATGGAGCGGGTCCCCTACCCGGAGGAGACCGGGACCACGGACGTCCTCGTGGCGGGGAAGGTCTCCGGCACCCGAGAGTCCCCTGGCGGGGAGAACGTCCCCGCCAAGGCGGAGCCGCCCCGTTGCGCGGAGAAGGCCGGGGCCCCGGAGACCCCCTCCCCGGAGCGGTTCTCCGACGCCACCGCGGATCCGGCCGCTCCGGCCCCGCCGCCCGCCATCGCCCCGGCCGTCCCGGTCCCGGCAGTCCCGACGGTCCCGGTGGATCCGGCCGAACTGGAGCTGACCAGGCCCCGCGGCCTTCCCGGCCTGTTCTGGCAGGACCTCGCCCAGATCGACTCCGGACCGCGCAGGTTCCGGCTGGGCCCGGCCCGCGAGCGGCTGGAGACCGCGAACCAGTCGTTCCTCACGGGCTTCAACGCGATGGTCGCCGACGAGGTCGAGCGGATCGAGGACATCCACGAGGAGCTGCGCGGATCCGCCTACGAGGGCGCGGGCATGGCCTGCGCCATGCTCGACGTGCTCACGGTCACCGGCGGCCGGCGGCTCAGGGGCCTGCTCAGCGGACCGGGCATGCGCCACCCGCACATGGTCCACCTGGGCACCGGCTGGGCGTACGCCAGGCTGCGCATGCGGCCGATGTGGGGCATCCGCTCGGTCCACCCGCTGCTGCGCTGGCTGGCGTACGACGGTTTCGGCTTCCACCAGGGCTTCTTCTCCACCGACCGGACGGTCGGGCGGCAGCGTACGGCCGGGTTGATGGACCGGACCCGCCGGGCGATCTTCGACCAGGGGCTGGGCCGGATGCTCTGGTTCCACGAGTGCGCGGGGGCGGACGACGTCATCCTGCGCATCGCCGAGTTCCCGCCGGGCCGCCGGGCCGACCTGTGGAGCGGTGTGGGCATGGCCGCCACCTACACGGGCGGGGCGAGCACCGCCGAGCTGGAACGGCTGAGCGCGGCCGCGGCCGAGGACGGGTTCCGTGCCCACCTCGCCCAGGGCGGCGCCTTCGCCTGCGCCTGCCGGCTGATCTCCGGGATCGTGCCCGAGCACACGGTCGCCGCCACGCCCACGCTGTGCGGGGTGGAGGTCGACGAGGCCGCCTCCTGGACCGACACCGCGCTCGTCGCCCTGGGGCACAACGCGCACAGCGGTGACCACTACCAGGCCTGGCGGGCGGGGATCAGGAAGGCATGGGCGCGGCGTAACCGCGACTGATGACCGTGAAAGTGAGCACGATGCCGGGGGTCCGCAGGTGCGCGGCAGGGGCTCTGGCCCTGACGGCCTGCGCCGCCGGCTGGAGACTGACCGGGCTGCCCGACACCTCGGCGGCGGAGGGCGTCGCGGACTTCTCCTTCGCCGCCCGGCCTCTCGGCCCAGCCGACCGGCCGGATGACCGGAGCCTCCGGCCGGTCGCGCCGGGCTACCGGAACGTCCGCGCGTGGGTGTCGTCGACGGGCGCGGGAGTGGCGCTGTTCGACGTCGACAACGAGGTCGTCTCCGACGACGTGTGCCTGGTCGACCCGCGCCACGACACGGTGACCGTGCGCACCGCGCCGGGCACGCCTCACGGCTACCGGCCGTTCACGCTGACCGCGCCGGCGCGCGGGCCGTACGAGGCTCCGACGGGATGCCTGCCGGCCGACCTCGACCAGGACGGCTGGCAGGACCTGGTCGTCTCCTACTGGGGCCGCTCCCCCTCGCTGTTCCTGCGCGTTCCCGGAGCTCCGCCGTCCAGCGCGGCCTTCCGGCAGCGCGATCTGACGGCCCGGCCGGAGATCTGGAACACCGGTGCCGCCACGGCCGGCGACTTCGACGGTGACGGCCGCCTCGACCTGGTCTTCGGCAACTACTTCCCGGACGGTGCCCGGGTGCTGGACGACTCCGGGGACCACGGCGACATCGTGATGCCCGACTCACCGTCCGACGCCCGCAACGGCGGCGCCAACCGGCTCTACCTGGCGACGGGACCGGCCCAATTCGCCGAGGCCAGGGGGGTGTTCGACGGGCTCGGCGGCGGGGGCTGGACGCTCGGGCTGGGCACCCAGGACCTGGACGGCGACGGGCGGCCCGACCTGTACGTGGCCGACGACTTCGGCCCGGACGAGCTGCTGGTCAACGAGTCGACGGCCGGGAGGATCAGGTTCAGGCAGGTGCTGGGCACCCGGCACCTGACCACGCCGAGGTCCAGCGTCGTGGGCCGGGACGCGTTCAGGGGCATGGGAGTCGGCTTCACCGATCTCAACTCCGACGGCACACCGGACATCCTCGTCAGCAACGTCACCGAGGACTACGGGGTCCATGAGAACAACTTCGCCTTCGTCTCCCGGCCGGGCGGCTTCCACGACGGCCACGCGCCCTACGACGACCGCGGCGAGGAGCTGGGGCTGGACCGGAGCGGCTGGTCCTGGGACATCAAGGCCGCCGACTTCGACAACGACGGCACCGACGAGATCATGCACGCGTCCGGGTCCGTCAGGGGCGGTGCCGGCCGCTGGGCGCGGTCACGGCAGACGGCGGTCTCCAACGACCTGGTCCTCTCCCAGCCGGTGCTCTGGCCGGACGCCGGGGCCGGGCTGCCGGGCCGCGACAGCAACAGCTTCTTCACCCGGGGCGCCGACGGCCGCTACGTGGACGTGGCCAGGCGCGCCGGGGTCGGCGGCGACGCGGTCGGCCGGTCGTTCGCCGTCGGCGACGTGGACGACGACGGGAGGCTGGACTTCGCGGTCGCCAACCAGTGGTCCGCTTCGGTGCTCTACCGCAACGACGGCGCCACCGCACCGTTCGTGGGCCTGCGGCTCCGCCTTCCGGCCGGATCCTGCGGTACGGCGGGCACCGCCTCGGCGCTCCCCCCGGCCGACGCGTCCCCGTACCGTCCTTCCGCGGCGCGCCGCCCGCCGCTCGGTCCCCTCGTGTCCCGTCCCGCCTCGGCGCTCTCCGCGCTGATCGGCCCCCTGCCGTCCCGCCCCCCACCGGCGCGGTCCGGGATGACGTTCCCCGGGCTGATCGGCCCCCACCCGGTTCTCTCCTCCTCGCGTCGCTCCACCGTGCCCGTCCCCGCCCTGACGCGTCCCGCCATCGGTGCCGTCGCCACGATGCGCCTGCCCGGCGGGGGCGCGCTCAGCCGCCAGCTCTACCCGGCCAACGGACACAACGGCGTCTCCGCGCCGGAGCTGCTGTTCGGCCTCGGGACGGGCGCGCCGAACGGGCCGTTCCCGGTCGAGCTGGCCTGGCGTGACGCCTGCGGTGTCCCGCGCGCCGCGTCGGTGTCGGTGAAGCCCGGCTGGCACCGGATCCTGCTGGCCGGCGGCCGCGCCTCGGAGATGGGCTGATCATGGACGCCACCCGGAGACGCGACAGGGATCTCCGCCGCCTCGCCGGGTCGATCACCCTCGTCACGGTGCTCGGGCACATCGTGCTCGACTTCGAACAGCCCTACCTCGCACCCGTGGTGGGCGCGGTCACCGGTGTGGGTGCCGCGTTCGTGCTGGAGACGGTGGAGGCGTGGGCGTGGCGGCGCCCGGCCCGGTACCGGGGGACGCGGTGCCGCCAGGTGGCCGGTTTCTTCCTGCCGTCCTATATCACCGGGCTGACCTGCGCGATGCTGCTGTACGCCGGTGCGCGCCCGATGCCGGTCGTGCTGGCCGTCCTGATCGGAGTCGGCAGCACGTACGTCCTGCGGGTCAGGGTCCCCGGCGTGGGGTGGCGTCCGGAGGGGGAGGCGCCTCGCGACACGGGGCCACGGCGCGGAACCGCGCCCCGCGCGGCGGGGCACCAGGCCGGGGCCGCGCCCGGCGGGCATTACCTGAACCCGGCGTGCCTCGGTGTCGCCGCCGTGCTGCTGCTGTTCCCGTGGGTCGGCGTCGCACCGCCCTATCCGTCCGGCGAGTCCGTCCCGTCGGCCCTCCTGGTGCTGGGCTCGGTGGCGAACGCCCGGCTCACCGGGAGGCTGCCGCTGGTCCTGGGCTGGGCGGTTGGGTTCGCCCTGCAGGGGCTCGTCCGGGGCGGACCGGCCGGCGTCCCCGCGCCCGGCGTCCTGCTGCCGATGACCGGTGTGGCCTTCGTCCTCTACACCACCTACCTGATCACCGATCTGGACAGCACGCCTGCCCGGCCCCGCGCCCAGATGGCGTTCGGCCTCGCCACCGCCGTGGTCTACGGCCTGCTGGCCCACCTCGCCGTCGATTTCGGACTGTTCTTCGCCCTGTTGACCGTCTGCGCCGGCAGGGGTGCGGGCCTGGCGCTGCTCGCCCGCGTCCGGCCGTCCGCCGTTCCCGTCCCCGCCGCCGCCGCGCGTGACCTCTCCGAGGTTCCGGCGGGCGTCAAGCCATGATCCGTGTGAACACCTGAAGGGACGTGCCGAATGTCCGTCGCCATCGTGGGACTGGCCTGTACCTACCCGGACGCCCCCGACCCGGGGACGCTGTGGGAGACGGTGATGTGGCGGCGGCGGGCGTTCCGGCGCCTACCGTCCGAACGGCTGGACCTGGCCGACCACCACTCCCCCGACCGGTCGGCTCCCGACCGCACCTACAGCGACCGCGCGGCCCTGATCGAGGGCTGGGAGTTCGACCGGGCCGCCTACGGCGTCCCCGAGCCGGTTTACCGCGTCACCGATCCGGCCCACTGGCTGGCCCTGGACACCGCGTCCCGTGCCCTGGCCGACGCCGGCCTGCCCGGCGGGGAGGGCCTCGACCGGGACAGGGTCACCGTGGTCGTCGGCGCCACCGCGGCCGGTGAGAACGCCCGGGGCGCCACGCTCCGGCTGCGCTGGCCGTACGTGCGGCACGTGCTGGCCTCGGCCCTGGCGGGGACTCCCGCGGAGACGGCCGCCCGGGTGCTGGCCTCGGCGGAGGCCGAGTATCTACGGCCGTTCCCGGAGACGTCGGGCGAGAGCCTGGCCGGAGGCCTGCCCGCCACGATCGCCTCGCGCGTCTGCGCCCACTTCGACCTGCGCGGCGGCGGATACACGGTGGACGGCGGGTGCGCCTCGTCCCTGCTGGCGGTGATCACCGCCTGCCGCTCGCTGCTGGACGGCAGCGCGGACTTCGCCCTGGCCGGCGGCGTGGATCTCGGCCTCGGCCCGTTCGAGCTGGTCGGCCTCGCCAAGGCGGGCGCGCTGGCGGGCGAGCGCATGCGGATCTACGACACCCGGTCGGACGGCCTCTGGCCGGGCGAGGGGTGCGGGATCGTCGCCCTGACACGCACGGCCGACGCCCGCGCCGCCGGGCTGAGGATCTACGCGGAGATCGCCGGCTGGGGCGTGTCCTGCGACGGCGGGGGCGGCGACGTCGACCGCTCCGACGCCGACGGCTGGCTCATGGCCCTGCGCCGCGCCTACGCGCAGGCCGGCGTCTCCCCCGCCGAGGTCGCCCTGTTCGAGGGCGCCGGCACCGCCGTATGCGACACGGCCGAACTCACCGCCCTCACCCGTCTCCTCTTCGAAGCCGTACGGCAGGCCGAGCCCGGCGCCCCGCAGCCGGCGGCGACCGGTCCCGGCGCCGTACGACGGGCGGCGATCGGGTCCGTCACCGCCAACGTCGGGCACACCAGGGCGGCGGCCGGGGTCGCGGGCCTGATCAAAACAGCCCTGAGCATCGCCTCCGGTGTGCTCCCCCCGACCACCGGCTGCGGGGATCCCCACCGCCTGCTGACCGTCCCCGGAACGCCCCTGCGCGTGCTGGCCGCCGCCGAGCCGTGGCCCGCCGGCCACCGCCACGCGGGGGTGAGCGCCATGGAGCCCGGCGGCGTCAACGCCCACCTCGTCCTCACCGCCTCCGGCCCGGTGGGCTCGGGCGCCCGCCTCGCCGCGCCGGAGACCGCGCCGGCACGCCGGGCGGCCGACCGGCCCTCGCGGGAGGAGCCGCTGGTGTTCGCGTTCTCCGGGCAGGACGCGCGGGCCGTACGGGCGGCGCTGGAGCGGGTCGCGGACCAGGCGGCGCGGTGGTCGGAGGCGGAGCTGTGCGATCTGGCGTACGCGCTGGGGAACGCTCCCGCCGGGCCGGCGCGGGTCGCGATCGTGGCCGGGTCTGCGGAACAGCTGGCCGAGCGGGCGGGCATCGCCCTGGAACGGCAGACCATCACGGAACCCGGTGGAGGGACCGCCTCGCCGGGGATCCACGTCGGGCCGGCCGACCCGGACCAGGGGGCGCCGCCCCTCACCGGCCGGGGTGCGGGCACCGATCACCTCCATGACGGCGGCACGGTCCCCGCCGGCCTGTCCCCTGCCGAGACCGCCGCCCTCTGGGCGGCCATGGCGATCGAAGACCTCACTCCCCTCTACGGCGGTCAGCCGGCCCGCCCCATGGACATCTGGCGCGACCGCCTCTTCATCGCCGGCCCCTGCCCGCCCGTCCCGCACGGCGCCGCCGCCGGCGGGCACGCGGGCGGGCCGGACCGGGAGGAGGCGGACGCCGGCCCGGTGGCCGGGGTGGCGCGCTGGGTGCGCTGTTTCGCCGCGGACCCGGTGACCGGCGCGGGCGGCCCGCTCACCCTTGACGCGACGGGCCCGCTCCCGGTGGGCCCCGGGGACGTGGTGCTGGTCAGCGGGGGCGGCGAGGGGATCGGGTTCGCCTGCGCCATGGCGCTGGCCGAGGCCAGCGGATGCGCGCTGGCCCTGCTCGGGCGGCAGGAGCCGGACCACGACGTGGTCCTGGCGGGCAACCTGAAGGAGCTGTCCGGCAAGGAGATCCGGTACGGCTACGCGGCGGCGAGGGTGAGTGAGGCCGAGCAGGCGGCGCACGCCGTACGGGAGCTGGAGAGCACGCTGGGGCCGGTCACCATAGTGATCCACGCGGCGGGCGCCGGAGGGCCGGACCGGTCCGCCGGCCCTGGCGCCGAAGGCCTGGAGAGGTACGGCTCCTCCAGCCTGACCGGCCTGGACAACCTGCTCGCCGCCACCACGCCCCGGCGCGTCGTGACGTTCGGCCGGTACGGCCCGGCAGGCGATCCGGTGCGGGAGCGGGTCGCCGGGATCGGCGGGCTGAACGTCGACTGGCCGGTGTGGGCCGGAACGGATCCGCAGGAGCCGTCGGACGCGGCCGGGCTCCCGGCAGGCGCCGGTGGGACGGCCATCACCCCGCAGGAGGGGGTGGAGCTGTTCCTCGCGCTGCTGCGGACCGGCGACCTGCCGTCCGGTGTGGCCGTCCACGGCAGGCTCGACGGTCCCGTGGCGCCCTGCCCGGAGGGCGGCCGGTTCCTCGGCGAGGTACGTGTGCACGTCCCGGGGGTGGAGCTGGTCGCCGACAGCCGCCTGTCACTCAGGAGCGACACCTATCTGAACGACCACCGGATCGACGGACGGGCGGTGCTGCCCGCGGTGGTGGCGCTGGAGGCGATGGCCCAGGCCGCGGGGGCGCTGGCGGGACGGCCGCTGGACGAGGCGGGGCAGATGACGTTCGACCGGCCGGTGGTCGTGCCCGACCGGGGCGGCACCACGATCCGGGTGTGCGCGCTCCGGCATGGGCAGACGGTCGAGGTGGTGGTCCGCAGCGAGGAGACCGGCTTCCGGGTCGACCACTTCAGGGCGGTGTTCCCGGTGGAACCGGCCGACGAGACGCTGGCCGTGCCACAGCTGAACAGGGACGGCTCCGAGCCGCTGGGCGCCGGGGACCTGTACGGCGCGCTGTGTTTCCACACCGGGCGGTTCCAGCGGGTCAGGGAGCTGACCCTCGTCGAGGCGCGGGGCTGCCGGGGCGAGCTGCACGGCGACGACCCCGACGGCTGGTTCGCGGGCAGGCCGGTGCTGGGCAGTCCGGGGCTGAGCGACGCCACGATCCACGCGCTGCAGGCGTGCGTGCCGCACCGGCGGCTGCTGCCGGTCGGCGGCGAGCGGCTGGTGGTCCGGCCGTCTCAGGGGGATGTGCGGCTGCACGCCGCCGAACGCCACCACGACGGGGGTGAGTACGTCTGGGACGTCACCGCCACCGACGTCCGCGGGCGGCTGGTCGCGGCGTGGACCGGGCTGCGGCTGAGGGACGTCGGCCCGCTCCCCCGGCGCGACCCGTGGCCGCCGAACCTGCTGGCCGTCTATCTCCAGCGGGCCGCGGTCGCGCTCGGTCTCGATCCGGCACTGCACGTGACCATGGACGGCGGGACGTCCCGCAGCCGGCTGGGCGATCTCGTGCTCGGCGTGGACGGCCCGGCGTACTGCTCGTGGACGCGGGTGGGCGAGGTGCGAGAACCGCTGGGAGCGGCGTCCGCCCCGCTGGCCGACGAGCTGCTGACGTGCTGCGGCGAGTCCGCGGAGGCCGTGGGCGCCCGCGTCTGGACGGCCGCCCGGTGCCTGTCCAAGGCGGGCCTGCCGCCGGCGACGCCGCTCGCGGTCGTGGGCGGTCCGGAGGGCGGCTGGCTGCTGCTGCGGGCGGGGGCCGATCTGATCGCCTCGACGGTGGTCCAGGTCAGGGGCGTGGCGGAGCCCGTGGCGGTCTCGATCATGACCGGGGAACGGCGTTGAGCCCGCGTCGCCCGCCCCGGCGGGCCCATGGGGCGCGCGCCGGGTTCCGCCGCCCCGGCGGGCGCGGTGGGCGCGCGCGAGGTCTCGCCACCCGGGCGGGCGCGGGGATCCGCCGTCCCGGCCCGGACGTGGCCGGTCGATCAGCCGATGCCGGGGCCGACCCGCTCCAGCACCCGCAGCGAACCCTCCCGCCTGACCTCCTTGAACGCCCCGGAGGCGAGAACCCGCCGGTAGACCCGGTAGGGGGCCTGTCCTCCGGTGGCGGGGTCGGGGTAGATGTCGTGGAAGACCAGCGCGCCGCCCGGCATGACGTGCGGCGCCCATCCCTCGTAGTCCTCGGTCACCGGCTCGTCCGAGTGGCCGCCGTCGATGAAGAGCATGGCCAGCGGGGTGTTCCACAGCCGGGCGACCTGCTCCGACCTGCCGACGATCGCGATGACCTCGTCCTCGAGGCCCGCGGAGGCGATCGTGGTGCGGAAGGTGGGCAGCGAGTCCATCTTGCCGAAGCGGGGGTCCATCAGCGTGGGGTCGTGGTGCGCCCAGCCCGGCTGGATCTCCTCCGAGCCGCGGTGGTGGTCCACGGTCAGCACCACGGAACCGGCCTGCCGGGCACCTGCCCCGAGGTAGACGGCGGACTTTCCGCAGTAGGTGCCGATCTCGCAGATCGGCCCGCGCGGGCCGTACGCGACAGCCGTCTCGAACAGGGCGAGGCCTTCGTCGTGGGGCATGAAACCCTTGGCGTGCTGGGCCGCGTGCAGCAGGTCGGCGGGCATGGTCGGGGTGCTCATGCGGGCAGCCTATCCAGACCGAACAATATTCCGAACGACCCTTGCCCACCCCTATGCAACGTGTTCTACTTTGCACCGTGAACCAGCGCGCCCGCATCGTGATGACCGAGGACGAGATCACCGCCTTCGTCGGCGGGTCACGCAAACTTCAGCTCGGCACGGTCAACCCCGATGGGACGCCGCACATGGTGACCATGTTCTACGGGCTGACCGAGGGCGCGATCTCGTTCTGGACGTACGGCAAGGCGCAGAAGGCCCGCAACATCCAGCGGGACGCCCGGGTGAGCTGCCTGATCGAGGCCGGGGAGGAATACGCCGAGCTGCGCGGTGTCCTGATGTACGGCACGGCCCGGCGGATCGACGACTCCGAGGGAGTCCTCAAGGTCGGCATGGACGTCGCCCGCCGGATGGCGGGTATGCCTGAGGCCGAGGAGCTCCTCACGGAGTATGTCGCCTACACCGGCCGCAAACGGGTCGCCTTCGTGGTGGAGCCCACTCGAGTGATCTCGTGGGATCACCGTAAGCTCACCACCTCGGCATAAGGAGGCCCATATGAAGATCAAAGTCGACTATCTGGTCTGTGAGGCCAACGCGGTCTGCGCGGGGCTCGCCCCGGAGGTCTTCGAGCTCGACGACGACGACCAGCTGCACGTGCTGCTGCCGGAGCCGTCGCCGGAAATGATGGACCGTGTCCGGCACGCCGTGCGGTCCTGTCCCAAAGCCGCCCTCTCCCTCGAGGAGAACTAGGAGGACCCCCATGCGTGGTGCGCTTCTGCATGCCGTCGGCGACGACAAGCTCGACATCCGCGATGACTTCACCCTCGCGCCGACGGGTCCGACGGACGTCCGCGTCAAGATCAGGGCGACCGGCGTCTGCCACTCCGACCTGTCGGTGATCAGCGGCGTGCTGCCCATGCCGCTCCCCGTCATCCCCGGGCACGAGGGCGCGGGGGAGGTCGTCGAGGTGGGCGACCACGTCACCACGGTCCAGCCCGGTGACCACGTCATCGTCAACTGGACCCCGGCCTGCGGGCACTGCGCGAACTGCCTGGTGAACCAGCCGTTCCTGTGCATGACCTACATGATGGACAGCTTCGTCAACGCCCGGTTCCGCTACGGCGGCGACACCCCTGCGTTCGGCATGGCCGGGTGCGGCACCTGGGCCGAGGAGATCGTCGTGCCCTGGCAGGGAGCGATCAAGGTCGACCCCGAGGTGCCCTACGAGGCGGCGGCGCTGATCGGCTGCGGCATCACCACCGGTGTCGGCGCGGCGCTCAACACCGCCCGGGTGAAGGCCGGCTCGACCGTCGCGGTGGTCGGCGCCGGCGGCATCGGACTCTCCATCATCCAGGGTGCCCGCATCTCCGGCGCGACCACGATCCTGGCGATCGACCCGCTCGCCTCCAAGCACGAGCTGGCCAAGAAGGTCGGCGCCACCCACGCCGTCACCCCCGACCAGCTCATGGACGCGGTCGGGTCGCTGACCGGCGGCAAGGGGTTCGACTACGGTTTCGAGGCCGTCGGCAAGTCCGCCGCCATCATGACCGCCTGGCAGGCCACCCGCCGTGGCGGCGACATGATCGTGGTGGGCGCGGGCGCGATGGACGACACCGTCCCGCTGAGCGCCTTCAACCTGCTGTTCGAGGGCAAGAACATCCTCAGCTCGCTGTACGGCGGGTCGGACGTCCGCCGCGACTTCCCGTTCTTCGCCGAGCTCTACAAGGCGGGCAAGCTCGACCTGGAGAGCATGATCAGCGCCCGCATCAGGCTCTCCGACCTCAACGACGCCGTGGCCGCGCTGAAGGGCGGCGAGGTCCTGCGCCAGATCGTCGTCATGGACTAGTGCTCCGTTCCTCAAAGGCTGTAGACGAACTGGCGGCGTAGGTGTCTGGGGGCCGGTGGTGGCCGTCCCCAGACCCAGGGTTTGGCCCGCTGGTTGAGCTGGGCGGTGGCGATGCGGGTGGCGTGGTCGATGTCCTTGCTATCAGCGAAGGACACTCCGGCCAGGGCATGGTGGCGGAAGATCCGCCACCACGCCTCCTGCAGATTGAGCCGGCAGGCGCCGACGGGGATGAACGCGTGCTGGATGCGGGGATGGTCGGCCGGCCATGTGCGGGTGGCGAGGCTGTTGTGACCGGACAGGTTGTCGGCGATCACCCAGATGTCACCGTGGCCGGGGTTGGCGTCCTCGAGTCGTTGCAGGAACCGCTGGTAGCAGTCGCTGTTGCGGGAGGCGGCGGTCATGGTGACCGCGGCGCCGTCGGCGACGCGCAGCGCACCGTACACCCAGGTCTTGTCGGGGCCGCGGAAGTATTCCAGCGGCGCTTTGATCCGGTGTCCGTCGGCGGACCAGGCGGGCGCGGGGCCGAAGGTACGCGGGGTCACCGGCCCCAGCTCGTCGGCGCAGACGACGACCGCGCCGTCCGGCGGGTCGGTGTACAGGCCGACGACCTGCGTTCTTTTGCGGCGAAGTCCGGGTCCTTGCTGGTGGTCCAGGACCGGGTGCGGCGCCATCTCACCCCCTCTTTCAGAAGGATCCGGCGCACCTGGGAACGGTGAATGTCGATGCCCTGCTCACGGGCGGCGGCGGTGAGGGCATCCAGGGTCCACACCGCCGGCCCATCCTCGTCGTCGGCCTCCAGCTCACCCCAGGGCTCCCAGCGCAGCCGCCCGGGCGGTATCGTCTTGACCAGCGCGATGAGCCGCGATCGTTCGGCTTGGGTGATCCGCGGTCTGCGACCGGGCCCGGGCCGGTCACCAAGCCCGTCGATGCCTTCGGCGTTGAAGCGGCGCAACCGGCGGCGCACGGTCTCCGGATGACAGCCCAGCATCGCGGCGATGGCCGGGCCGCGCATCTCCTCCCAGCTCAACACGACGATCTGGGCGCGCTGGATCCAGTCGGCCGGGGCGTGCCGGGCACCGGCGAGTTTACGGATCTGGCGTTCCTCCTCGCCGTCTCGCGGCGCTCGAGCGTGCAGCAGTTTCGGCATGATGACACCACCTCCCTGTCATCCACGATGCCCCTGATCAGGATGGCTGGCCACCGCTCAGCTCAACACCCTTTGAGGAACGTAGCACTAGTAGGACTTGGTTACCTCGGGTAGGAGACGGTATGTCACCCGCTTTGGGGTGAGGGAAGATGACCCCTCGAGAACTCGAGGCCGTGCGGGCGCGACTGGAGACGTTTGCCACTGAGGTGTTCTCCTGTTTCGCCCGTACTGACCAGCGGCGACCGGAGAGACTACGGGATGAACGCCGCGCAGATCAGGGAGAGTCCGACGAGCCCCAGCAGAACGGCCCGGTGGCGCAGGAGCACCGTCAGGTCGGCGGAGTCGGGACCGTCGACCGACACTCCGTACGCCGTCGTGATCCGGGACGGCGCGAACGCGACGAAGCCGGGGAGGAGGTTCACCGCCCCGACGAGGAGAAGCAGAGCGGTCGCGACGCGGTCAAGCCACATGTCAGTCCTTCTATGGGGTGGGAAGGGGCGATCGGAGTGCTGGCTAGCATGTCTGCATGCAACCGGCGCCGCTTTCAGAAACATGCCGTGATCAGGCCGCGCTGTGGTTGCGGGGTGACATCGTCCGCGCCGTTCCCATGTCCGTCTGGTCCCTCCCGTGGTCCCGGCCGTCGGCCCCTCGCAACAGCCCGCTCAACGTTGCCCGTGTAGTGGCTCATAGCGACCGGCAGTGCTCAGCCCGTGTCGATCTTGTTTCCCTTCGGGTTGAGCACGTACCACTTGGCGCCGAAGGAGTCGAGGCCCTGCCCGCTGGTGTCGCCGGGTTTGGTGTCGCCGACGTAGTAGTACAGCGGGTGGCCGTTGTAGGTGACCTCTGTGGTGTGGTCGGTCCTGGCGGTGGTGCCGAGCAGGGCGGAGGATGCGCCGCTGCCGGCCTGCGGCCTGCCCGTGGTGACCAGCGGCGGCCAGGCGCTCGCACACGCGCCGTAGCATGTCGACTTGGTGCCCTTGTCCGTCTCGAACAGGTACAGCGTGCGCCCTTGGCCGTCGGTGAGGATCTTGCCGAGCTTGGAGTCCCGGACCGCGACGGTGACGGTGACGCCTGCGGCAGGGCCGCCGCCGGCCGGGGTCTTCGCGGTCGGGGAATCCGGTGTGGCTGGGGTGAGCTTCAGTTGGCTGAGCGCGTAGTGGCCGATGGTGGTGCCGAGTTTGTTGCCGGCCTGGTGGTCCATCCGGGTGTGCACGCCCGCCCAGATGCGGCTGAGCCCGGCTTCGGTCGCGGCGGCGCTGAAGTTGGTGTAGGTCTCGGTCACGCCGGACGCGGTGGGTGAGGTGAGCGTGAAGACATTGCGGTCGCCGTAGAAGCCGGCGAGTACTGTGGCGGCGGCCGTGCTGATCGCGCTGTGCATGCCCGGGTAGGACGGGTCGGGAGGGGTGGTGACAAGCGGGGTCCATGCGGGGTCGGGTTTGATCTGCGGGTTGCCGGCGGCGAGGCGGATGGCGGTGATCGGCCGCCAGAGCCGGTAGTGGTACTTGGCGTTGTAGACGCCGATGGTGGCATCGGCGACGGTGAGGTTGAGCAGGGCGAACAGGTCCGCCGACTGGTCGAGGTCACTGTGGCGCGCGAGGGCGACCTGTTGGCCGATGGTGTACCAGTAGTTCTGGATGGGGGCACCCCAGAGCTTGGCGATCGTGGTCTGTTCCGCCGTGCGTGTCGTGCTGTGGGCGGCGCCGATGGTCTTGACCTCATTGATGGCGGCCGCGTAGACGGGGCTGGCCAGCGCCGGGGGCGCGGCGGGGCGGAACTGATGGCCGGCATGGAGCACGAATGGGGTGACCTTGCCCCAGTGGGTGAACACCGGTGGGTCGAAGGCGGGCGGGGTCGGCCGGTAGTCGCCGGGTTTGCCGGTGCCGGTGTAGGGCGGCGGGGTGGCGTCGGCGCCGTCATGCGCGCGCATGGCGAGGATGGCGTGGGCCGCTTGGGCCCCGACCCGGATGCCCTCCTGCTTGGCGCGGCCGTCGGGAATGCCGGTGAGATCGGTGGCCAGTTGCTGGTCCAGGCCGGGCTTCCGCGCTGGGTACAGGGCGGTGAGGGTGTCGTGCGCGGCCGTCGCGGCCGCGGCGGGACGGGAGGCATCCTGCGGGGCGGTGAAGCCGGTTCCGTAGAGGGGGTGAGCGCGGCTGATCGCGTTGACCGCGTCATAGACGGCCGCACTCATGATGGCGAAGCTGCGGGTGGGGTGGATGGTGGCCGGCTGTGCGTGCGGAGTCCGCACGACGTTGAGCAGGGTCCGGTTCCACTCGATCACCACGTTGCCCTGCGGCGGCCCCTCGACGGCGTTCGCGGTCGCGAGCGGGGCGGCATGGGCGGCGGGTGCTGTGGCGCCCTGGGCGCCGAGCGTCAAGACGGCCACCGCGAGCGCGAGCACAGGCCGCCGCTGGGTTCTCCGCGGTTCCGGAAGCGCGAACATCCTCACGATCCTCCTCCTGTCAGGCAGCGGAGTGAGAAAAGATGACAGGCCGCTTCAGCGTCTCTACGCCAACCAGCGCCGGCCGTGCCGGGGGCCGACGTCCTTAACCCGGTCGCGATTTGGCCGTGCCGGCCGTCACCCTGCCGGCCCGTGGGGCTTGCGTCGTAGGACTTGCTCGGCGCATCGCTGGTCTGGCTTGCGGGAGCCACTCCAACTCATGGCGGAAAGCACCGCAAAAACAGACGTGACTAAAAGCCATAATCTCGCTGTTCTTTTCATGGAGAACGGTGCCCCATCGGTGCCGGATGTAATCAAGCATTCCATACCGTCACCTTCTCTACCGTAGCCGACAACAAGTGGGCATAAACACTGCCGAGGCAAAGCCTGATGCAAATTTAGAGTGCCGGAGCACCTACTCCGCAACTGCAGCGCAATCACGCCGAGATAGTGATCGATTTTTGGCTGCGATGGAGTGGAAACGTACGTCAAGGCGGCGCGCCCAACCGTACTCACCCCGTCATTAAGCAGCGTCGCCGCCTTTTAATGTACGTTTCCGGTCCGTCTTTTTACATCTGGCGCCATATCGTCTTGACCGGAGGCCACGCCGCCCGGCCCGTCCCGCCGCGGCGGGACGGGCCGGCTCCCGTCCGTCTCAGTCCGAGGAGAAGGCGGCGTCGAAGGAGGCGGTCGGCGGGGTGATGGCGTTGAGCCTGCGGATCACGCCCAGCGCCTCGGGGGCGCCGTCCAGCCGGTCCATGCCGGCGTCCTCCCACTCGATCGAGATCGGCCCGGCGTACCCGATCGCGTTCAACGCCCGGAAGCAGTCCTCCCACGGCACGTCGCCGCGGCCGGTGGACACGAAGTCCCAACCGCGCCGCAGGTCGGCCCAGGGCAGGTGCGAGGCCAGCCGGCCGCGCCGGCCGTCGCCGGTACGGACCTTGGCGTCCTTGCAGTCGACGTGGTAGATCCGGTCGGCGAAGTCCAGGATGAACCCGACCGGGTCCACCTCCTGCCAGACCATGTGCGAGGGATCCCAGTTCAGCCCGAACGCCGGCCGGTGCCCGATCGCCTCCAGGGTGCGCACGGTGGTGTGGTAGTCGTAGGCGATCTCGCTGGGATGCACCTCGTGGGCGAAGCGGACCCCGACCTCGTCGAAGACGTCCAGGATCGGGTTCCACCGGTCGGCGAAGTCGGCGTAGCCGTCCTCGATCATCGACGGCGGCACCGGCGGGAACATCGCCACGGTGTGCCAGATGGAGGATCCGGTGAAGCCGATCACGGTGTCCACGCCGAGCAGGGCGGCGGCGCGGGCGGTGTTCTTGATCTCTTCGGCGGCTGCCTGCCGTACCCGTTCGGGCTCGCCGTCGCCCCAGATGCGGGCGGGCAGGATGGCCTGGTGACGGGCGTCGATGGGGTGGTCGCAGACCGCCTGGCCGACCAGGTGGTTGGAGACGGCCCACACCTTGAGGTTGTGCTTGGCCAGCACCTCGCGTTTGCGGTCGACGTAGGAGTCGTCGGCCAGGGCCTTGTCGACCTCGAAGTGGTCGCCCCAGCAGGCGATCTCCAGGCCGTCGTAGCCCCACTCGGCGGCCAGCCGGCAGACCTCCTCGAACGGCAGGTCGGCCCACTGGCCGGTGAACAGCGTGATGGGTCGGGTCACGATTCCTCCACGGTGGTGAAACGGCTGCTGTCGGCGGCGCTGGCCTCGACCGCGGCCAGCACGCGCTGCACCCGCAGGCCGTCGGCGAACGACGGCGAGGGAGCGGCGCCGGCGGCGATCGCCTCGACGAAGTCCTTCACCTCGTGGGTGAAGGTGTGCTCGTAGCCGAGGCCGTGACCGGGCGGCCACCAGGCGGCGGCGTAGGGATGGTCGGGCTCGGTCACGATGACCCGGCGGAACCCGGCCTCGGCGGCGGGCAGCGTGTGGTCGTGAAACCACAGCTCGTTCATCGCCTCGAAGTCGAAGGCCAGGCTGCCCGCCGAGCCGTTGACCTCGATGCGCAGCGCGTTCTTGCGGCCGGTGGCGAACCGGGTCGCCTCGAACACCCCCACCGCGCCGCCGCTGAAGCGGGCGGTGAACAGCGCGGCGTCGTCGACGTCGACCGTGCCCGTCTCCGCGGTACGGCTGCCGCCGGACAGGCCCGCGGAGGCCTCGGCCAGCGGCCGCCGGGTGACGAAGGTCTCGGTCAGCGCCGAGACGCCGGTCAGGTGCTGGCCGGTGATGAACTGGGCGGTGTCGATGATGTGCGCGCCGATGTCGCCCAGCGCGCCGGAGCCGGCCTTGTCCCTCTGCAGCCGCCACACCAGCGGGAAATCCGGGTCGGCGATCCAGTCCTGGAGATACTGGGCGCGGACGTGGTGCAGCCTGCCCAGGCGTCCCTCGGCGATCCACTGGCGGGCCAGCGCGATGGCGGGCACCCGCCGGTAGTTGAAGGCGACCATGGCGTACACGCCCCGGGACGCGGCGCGTTCGGCGGCCTCGGTCATCGCCTCGGCCTCGGCCACGGTGTTGGCCAGCGGCTTCTCGCAGATGACGTGCTTGCCCGCCTCCAGCGCGGCGATCGCGATCTCGGCGTGCGAGTCGCCCGGCGTGCAGATGTCGACCACCTGCACGTCGTCCCGGGCGATCAACTCCCGCCAGTCGGTCTCGGCCGCCGCCCAGCCCAGGTCACGCGCCGCGGCGGCGGTGGCCTCCTCCGAGCGCCCGCCTACGGCCGCCATCACCGGCCTGTACGGCAGGTCGAAGAAGGCCGAGACGCTGCGCCACGCCTGCGAGTGCACCCGTCCCATGAACGCGTATCCGACCATGCCGATCCCCAGTGTCGGCCTGTCGTCTGCCGCCATCAGGACTCGAACCCGAGCGGGAGGTATTCCGCGACGTTGTCCTTGGTGATGGTCTCCGACGCCAGCGTGATCGACTGCGGCACCCGCTTCTCCAGCAGATCACTCATCCCCTTGCCCTGCGCGATCAACCGCGCCAGCTTGACCGCCGAGGAGGCCATCGTGGGACTGTAGGTCACCGTGGCCTCCAGCACCCCGCTCCCGGACTGGATGTCACGCATCGCGTTCGCCGACCCCGCCCCGCCGACCATGAAGAACTCGCTGCGGCCGGCCTCCTTGACCGCGGCCAGCACCCCGATCCCCTGGTCGTCGTCGTGGTTCCAGATCGCGTCGATCTTCTTGTGCGCCTGCAGCAGGTTGCTGGTCACCTTGGTGCCCGACTCCACGGTGAACTGCGCGTCCTGCTGCGCCGTCACCGTGAACCCGAACGTCTTGAGCGCGTCGGCGAACCCCTTGCTGCGGTCCTGGGTCAACGGCAGCGTCGCGATGCCCTGGATCTCCAGGATCACCGGATTGGCCACCCCCTTGTCCTTCAGCTTCTTGCCGATGTAGGTGCCCGCCGCCACGCCCATGCCGTAGTTGTCCCCGCCGATCCAGGTGCGATACGACAGCTTGTCGGGGAAGACCCGGTCCAGGTTGATCACCGGGATGCCCGCGTCACTGGCCTGGCGGGCGATCTGGTTGAGCTGCTGACCGTCGTTCGGCAGGATCACCAGGGCCGACACCTTCGCCGCGATCAGCGACTCCACCGCCGAGATCTGCGCGTTGATGTCGTTGGTCGGCTCGACCGGCTTGAACTCCACGTCGGTGTACTGCTTGGCCGCGGCCTCGGCGTTCTTGGCGATCGCGGCGATCCAGCCGTGGTCGGCCGCCGGGGCCGAGAACCCGATGACGACCTTCTCGCCGGGGCTGTCGTTACCGCCGGTCGGCGCCGCGGCCGGGGCCGCCGCCGCCGTGCTCGGCGAGGCGGCCGGCTCGTTGCTGGTGCAGGCGCTGGCCAGCGCACCGGCACCGAGGACGGCTCCGCCGACAAGGAAACCCCGGCGGGCAAGCGGATTGGCTGACATGTGTTTCTCCTCGCGGGAATGGGGGTGAAAGTCAGGTTCGGAAGGTGAGGGAACGGCGCTGCAGCAGCACGGCCACCACGATGATCAGCCCCTTGGCGATCAACTGGTCACTGGTGTTGAGCCCGTTGAGAATGAACAGATTCGTGATCACCGTGAAGATCAGCAGGCCCAGGATGGAGCCGATGATCGAGCCCCGTCCCCCGGTCAGCAGCGTGCCGCCGATGATCACTGCGGCGATCGCGTCCAGCTCGTACAGATCCCCGTGCGTGGACGACCCCGTCGTGGTCCGCGCCATGATCAGGACCGCCGCGATCCCGCAGCAGAGCCCCGACAGCGCGTACAGCCACATCGTGTGCCGGCGCACGTCGATCCCGGCCAGCCGCGCCGCCTCGGGATTGCCGCCGACGGCGTAGGTCCGGCGGCCGAACGTGGTGCGGTTCAGCAGCACCCATCCGGCCACCACCACCAGCGCGAACACGTACACCAGCAGCGGCAGCCCCAGCACCCGGGTGGTCGACAGCGCCACGATCGCCTCGTTGCCCTGCTGCACCAGCTGCGTGCGGCGGTCCGACATCCGCTGCGCCAGCCCCCGGGCGGCCACCAGCATCGCCAGCGTCGCGATGAACGGCACCATCCGCCCGTAGGCGACCAGCAGGCCGTTGACCAGCCCCGCGCCGGCGCCGACCAGCACCGCACACACGATCATGACCAGCGGCCCGTAGGCCTGGGTGGCCAGCGTGGTCGCCCACACCGACGCCAGCGCCATCACCGCGCCCACCGACAGGTCGATCCCGCCACCGATGATCACGAAGGTGGCGCCCACCGTGATCACGCCGATCGTGGCCGCCAGCGCCAGGATGCTGACCATGTTGGAGGCGCTGGCGAAGGTGTCGGGCACGGTGACCAGCCCGACCACCGCCAGCAGCACCAGCGCCGCCACCAGCCCCAGATGCGGGACCTCGGCCAGCCGGGCCAGCGGGCCGGGTGATGAGACCGGCCTGTGGCCGGCCGCCTCGACCCGGCCGTGCTCGCCGGCAGGGGGTTTCACGGCGTCCACCGGGGTCGCCGGAGCCCGGTCTTGCGGAGCGGTCACAGCGCACTCCCTTCCATGATCATGTCAATTACTCGATGTTCGTCCAGGTCACGGGCGTCTCCCTGGTGGATGACCGTCCCCTCGCGGATGACCAGGACCCGGTCGGCCAGCCCCAGCACCTCGGGCACCTCGCTGGAGACCAGCACCACCCCGATGCCCTCGTCGGCCAGCCTGCGGATCACGGCGTACAGTTCCGCGCGGGCGCCCACGTCGACGCCCCGGGTGGGCTCGTCCAGCAGCAGGAGGTTGCGGCCGTTGAGCAGCCAGCGCGCCAGCACGGCCTTCTGCTGGTTACCGCCCGACAGCGTCCGGACCGGCCGGTCCGGATCACCCGGCCGGATGTCCAGCCGCTCGACGAGGGAACGCGCGTCCTCGGCCTCGCGCCTCCGGTCGAGCCAGCCGAACCGGGAGTATCTGCCGAGGCTGGCCAGGGAGATGTTGCGGGTCACGCTCTGGTCCAGCAGCAACGCCTGCGCCTTGCGCTCCTCGGGGGCCAGCCCCATGCCCAGCTTCACGGTCTGGGCCGTGCCGCCGCGCCGTACCGGCCGCCCTTCCAGCAGGACGGTCCCGAGGGACCGGCGCGCGCCGTAGATCGCCTCGATGATCTCCGAACGGCCCGAACCGACCAGCCCGGCCAGCCCCACGATCTCTCCCGCCCGCACCTGGAAGGACACGTCGGCGAACACGCCCGGGACGGTGAGCCCCTCGACGCGCAGCACCTCCTCGCCCGTCGCGGGCTCCGCACGGCGGGGCGGGAAGACGTGTTCGACGCTGCGGCCGGTCATCAGGGAGACCACCTCGGAGGTCGGGGTGTCGTGGGCCGGCAGGCCCACCGCCACCGTGCGGCCGTCCTTGAGCACCGTCACCCGGTCACCGATCTGCCGGATCTCCTCCAGCCGGTGCGAGATGTAGATCACCGCCACCCCCTGGGCGGTCAGCTCCCGGATGATCCGGAACAGGTTGTCCACCTCGTCGTGGGCCAGCGCCGCCGACGGCTCGTCCATGATGATCAACCGGGTGTCGTGCGACAGCGCCCGCGCCATGCTGACCACCTGCTTGGCCGCCGGCGACAGCCGCCCCACCTCCGTGTTCGGCCGGATCTCGGCATGCCCCAGCCGCTCCAGCAGCGCGCGCGCCGCCCGCGCCGCCTGCCCCTGGTGGACGAACCCCAGCCGGGACGGCTCATGGCCCAGGAAGATGTTCTCGGCCACGCTCAGCCCGTCGACCAGGTCCAGCTCCTGGTAGATCGTGGAGATGCCGGACCGGATCGCGGTGATCGGGCTGCTCAGCCGCACCTGCTCACCGCCCAGGGTGATGGTGCCCTCGTCCGGCTGGTGCGCCCCCGCGAGGACCTTGATCAGGGTCGACTTGCCCGCGCCGTTCTGGCCGAGCAGGCAGTGCACCTCCCCGGAACGGACATCGAGATCGACGCCGTCCAGGGCACGCACGCCGGGAAACTGCTTGACGATTCCCTTCATCAGCAACAGGGGACTGCCTTCGGACATGAGGCCTCGCTGGTTGGTCAGGGTGCCGAAAAAACATGGTCGCTGCCGAGCCGTGCCGCACCGACCACGCCGGCGTCGTCGCCGAGTTCCGACAGCACGATGGGCAGGTTGCCCGTCGCCAGGGGCAGCGACCGGCGGTAGACGACGCTTCTGATCTCCGCGAGCAGGAGATGGCCCAGCCGGGCCACACCCCCCGCGACGATCACAAGGCCGGGGTTGAAGAAGCTGACGAGGCCGGCCAGGACCAGGCCGACCCGGTGCCCGCCGTCGCGGATGAGCCGTACCGCCTCGGCGTCGCCGAGCGCGGCCGCCGCGGCGACGTCCTCGCCGGTGAGCGCGCCGGTCGCCCGGAGCCGTTCACCGAGGTACGGCGAGCGCCCGGCGACGGCCATGGCCTGCCTGGACAGAGCGGTCCCGCCGAAGTAGGCCTCAAGGCAGCCGACGTTGCCGCAGGCGCAGGTGGGGCCCGCGTCGTCGACGCGGATGTGGCCGATGTCGCCCGCGCTGCCGGAGACCCCCCGGTAGATCTTGCCGTCCACCACGATCCCGCAGCCGATCCCAGTACCGATCTTGACGAGCAGGAAGTCGTCCACCCGCCTGGCCAGCCCCGCGTGGAGCTCACCAAGAGCCATGACGTTGACGTCGTTGTCGACCACCGAAGGACAGCCGAGCTCCTGCCCGAGCGTCTCCTTCACGGGGTAGCGGTCCCAGCCGGGCATGATCGGCGGTGCGACCGGCACCCCCTCGCGGAAGCTGACAGGGCCGGGAAGACCGATCCCCACCCCGTGGAGCTGCGTGAACAGTCCCTGGCCGCGCAGCTTGGCGAGCATCTCCGTGACCTGGTCCAGCACGGCCACGGGTCCGTCGCGGACGTCGCACGGCTCGCTGGCGCGGCCGAGGATCTCCAGCTCGCCGTCGGTGACGGCCACGTCGACCGAGGTGGCGCCGACGTCGACGCCGGCGAAGCGCATGGTCTCGGCCAGCCGCACCAGACCCGACCTGCGCCCGCCGCGCGAGGCCGCCAGACCCGCCTGCTCGGCCAGGCGCAGCTCGATCAGCCGGTCGAGTTCGAGGGTGAGCTTGGAGCGTGACAGCTTGACGACGTCGCCGAGCTCGGCACGCGACCGCGCTCCCTCCCGCAGCAGCCGCAGGAGCGCGGCCTGATGGGGAGTCTCCGGCCGAGCGGAAATGCGCTTCACAACGCCTCCGTATTCGGAGTTGGTTGTGCAGAAGCTAACCCCCTTCTGCTCGTCTTGTGAAGACCTTTTAGCCAACAGTTCGCCGACTTTTGCAGATTTGCGCAAAAGTCGGCGAACTCGACCGGTTGGTCCAGGCAGTGGATCAGCTCACCCGGGTGAGCTGATCCACTGCTGATTGGTGCCGCCGTTGCCGCCCCACTGCAGCACCTTGGCGCCGTCGAGGGTGGACTGCCCCTCGACGTCGGCGACCTTGGAGCTGTGCGCGGCGGTCAGGGTGCAGACGGCGCCTCCCACCGGGCCACCCGTACCGCCGCCGCCGACGCCCGGCCCGTTCAGGGTGAGGGAGTCGAGGTCGAACTGGTTGGCGGTCGGGTGCTTGAACACCAGGAACAGCGGGTGGCTGCCGGACAGCGCCGTCACAGGTGTGGCGGCCAGCTGCTGGTAGGTGTCCCAGCCACCGGTGTTCGGCACGGCCGTGGTGGAGAGCAGCTGGCCGGTCGGCGAGTCGGCGCGCAGCTCGATGGTGCCGCCCCCGGCGGGCGAGGAGACGCGGTAGGCCACCGAGGTGATCCCCTGGACGCTCATCGGCGAGAAGGAGATCCAGTCGTTGTTGGAGATGTCACCCACGCGCTTGCCGTTCTCCGCGCCGGCCTGATCGACCACCCGGACGCCGGAGGAGCCGGTGAAGTACTCCGCCTGCTTCTTCCGGGGCTGCAGGATGATGTCCGTACTCGCGGACAGGCCTCCCTCGGTGATCGGCACCGTCGCCGAACCGGTCTTGCCCGACGGGTCGGTGATCGTCAGCTTGGCGGGTAGAGCGATGAGGGTGCGGCGCATGAAATCTCCTGGGGGTGAGAAGGGCATGCGGAGCGAGCCGGCCGGTCCCGCATGGCTCCCGGCAACCAGAAAGGGCGCCCTCACCTGTGAGGACGCCCTTTCCCGCGGTCAGACGGTCAGAGCATGGCCTTCATGGAGGCGGTGGCCTGCTGGCCGAGCGTGGTGGGGGTCAGGTAGGGCTGCTCGGCCATGATGGCCTGCCAGTTGTCCCGGATGTCCTCCACGGTGTGATCGTCCTGCCGCCAGCCCGGCCCCTCGGCCACGAACACCCGGGCGATCCGGCCGGCCCCGACGCTGAAGACCTCCCCGCTGGCCTCGCAGGCCTCGTGCGCCAGGAACGTCACCAGCGTGCTGACCCGCTCCGCGGTGAACTTGGCCTCGAACTCCGCCGGCAGCAGCGCCTCGGTCATCCGGGTCCAGGCGATCGGCGCGATCGCGTTGGCCTTGATCCCGGCCCTGGCGCCCTCGATGCCGAGCGTCTTGGTCAGGCCGACCAGTCCCATCTTCGCCGTCGAGTAGTTGGCCTGGCCGAAGTTGCCGAACAGCCCGGCGGGCGAGGAGGTGTTGACGATGCGGCCGTAGCCCTGCTCCTTGAGGTAGGGGAAGGCGGCGTGGCTCACCAGGAAGGAGCCCCGCACGTGGACGGCGAGAACCTGGTCGAACTCCTCGACGCTCATCTTGCCGAAGGACTTGTCGCGCAGGATGCCGGCGTTGTTGACGACGACGTCCAGCCGCCCGAAGGCGTCGATCGCGGTCCGCACGATCGCCTTGGCGCCCTCCGGCGTCGCGACGTTGTCGGTGTTGGCGACCGCCTCGCCGCCGTTCTTGTTGATCAGCTCGACCACGTCGGCGGCCGGGCCGGTGGAGGCGCCCGTGCCGTCCAGCGCCCCGCCCAGGTCGTTGACGACCACCTTGGCGCCGCGCTCGGCCAGCGACAACGCGTGTGAGCGGCCGAGACCATGCCCGGCACCGGTGATGACCGCGACCCTGCCGTCAAACCGCAGCTCTGACATCCGCACTCTCCCACGAGAACATAGTTCTATTTTTCTTGAACAATAGCCCGCCGCCTCCCGAAGGACCATCGACGGAGACGACAGGCTGTCGAATCGTCGCGGATAGTGATCGAGCGTATGGATTTCTGCTAAAGTTTCGGCCCCGAACAGGGCGAGGGTCAACGACGACACTCCTCCCAGCACGGCCCCGCCCCAAGCCCCGGGCTGGAGGCAAAGCATGCCCTCATCTCCGCCCCTCCGAGTGATCCAATGGGCGACCGGCGCCGTTGGCCGATACTCCCTGCGCGCGCTGATCACCCGGTCCGATTTCGATCTCGTCGGAGTGCTCGTCTACGACCCGGACAAGGTCGGCAAGGACGCCGGCTCGCTCGTCGGGCTCCCCGAGACGGGCGTCGTCTGCACCGACGACGTCGAGGCGATCCTCGCCATGGAGGCCGACTGCGTGCTGCACATGCCGCTGCCGGCGTCCTACTTCGGCGGCGACCATCCGAGCGACGTCGAGACGATCTGCGCCCTGCTCGGCTCGGGCAAGAACGTCGTCACCACCACCGGGTTCGTGTATCCCCAGTGCTACGGCCCCGGCGTGGTGGAACGCCTGGAGTCCGCCTGCCGGGCGGGGGGCGCCTCACTGCACGGCACCGGCATCAACCCCGGCTTCATGAGCGACATACTCCCCCTCGCCCTGACCGGGCTGTCCAGCCGGATCGACCACGTCTACGTCCGCGAGTCCTCCGACTTCCGGGGGCACCCGTCCCGCCAGATCGTGGTCGACCTGTTCGGCTTCACCCTCTCGGCCAAGGACTACGCCGGCGCGGTGCGCCCGTTCCGTGCCTTCCAGCGCTCGCTGTTCGCCGAGAGCGTCCAGTTCGTGGCCGGAGCACTCGACGTGACCCTCGACCAGGTCGAGGAGAGCGACGAGTTCGAGCTCGCCTCCGAGGAGTTCGAGATCGCCGCGGGGGTGGTCGGCGTCGACACCGTGTGCGCGTCCCGCTGGACGTTCACCGGCCTCGTCCGCGGCCGGCCGTTCATGACCGTGGAGTGCGTCTACAAAGCCGACGCCACCAAGGTCCGTCGCTGGCCGGACCCCGGCTTCACCATCCACATCGAGGGCGTCCCCCAGATGACGCTCACCGTCGATGAGATGTCCCACGGTCTCGCCGGTGCCGCGAACCACGCCGTCAACTCGGTGGCCGCTCTCTGCGCCGCCCCGCCGGGCGTCCGCACCCTCCTCGACCTCCCCCTCGCCACCGGCCGCGGCACCGTCCGCCTCGCCTGACCGGCGGCCAGCCTCCCGGGTCAGGCGGGCCGGCAGGTGGCACGCATCGCGGAGAGCGCCACCGGCTTGGCCGGGCGGGGGCCGGAGCTCTCCCGCCCCTTGGCGGACGAGGAGTTGATGAAGTTGACGAAGAAGTCGCCGGACTCGGTGTCGAACGTGCCCAGCATCACCCACCGGCCCCGGTGGGCCGCCTGGTCGATCGCGCTGTAGCCGAGCTTCGACTCGTACTCCTGGGTCGCGCTGGTCACGTAGAAGACAGCGGTGCCGGCCGCCCTGGGGTCGTCGGGGACGTAGAGCTCCAGGGCACAGCTACTGCCCGGGCCTGGCAGGACGTACCAGGATGCGGTCTCATTCCATTTCTCGCTGCCGGACAGCGTGGTGGAGAGGGCGCTCTGGTCGCAACCGTCCCGGTTCCAGCCTCCTCGGATGGGTTTCCACCCCTCGCCCCCGCCCGGGTTCGCCCAGAATTTGTGCACCGCGTCACCGGAGCAGCCCGGTCCTGTCACCCAGACCTCCCCCCGGCCCACCGGACTGCGCACCGGAGCGGGCGTCGGGGTCCCGGCCACCGGTTCCGGTGTGATCATGTCCTCGGTTCCCGGCGTCGGGGACATGTCAGATGCGCCGGTGGTCCCCCGGCCTGCCAACCCGTACACGGACCAGGCGGCGATACCGGACACGGCCAGTACGCCGAAGACGGAGACCAGTACGCGGCGCCCCGTAAAACGCCGGGCCCGCCGCGAGGGAGCGGTGGGGCTCTCCGCTCCGGTGAGCATGCGCAGCAGCGCCTCGGCCGATGGCCGGGCGGCCGGGTCCTTGTCCAGCGCGGCCGCGACCACCTCACGCAGCGCGGGCTCCAGGCCGTCGAGCCGCGGTTCGTCGTACAACGCCCGGTGGAGCAGGGCGGCGACGGTTTCCCCCTCGAAGGGCGGCCGCCCCGTCGCGGCGAAGACCAGCAGACATCCCCATGAGTACACGTCACAGAGAGGTGTCACCGGCTCACCGCGCAACAGCTCGGGGGCCAGGTAGTGAGGGGTGCCCACGACACCGCCCGTCTCGGTCAGCTCGTCGAGGTCGCCAAGGATGCGGGCGATGCCGAAATCGATGACCAGGGGGCCGGCGGAGGAGAGCAGCACGTTGGCCGGCTTGAGATCACGGTGCACGATGCCGGCCGCGTGAATGGCCGCGAGTGCCGTCGCCACGTTGACCGCGAGTGTCTCCAGACTGGAACCGTCGAGCGGCCCTTCCGCACTCACCGCCGCTCCCAGGGTGGGTCCGGGGACATACTCGGTGACGACGTACGGCTCGTCCCCGTCGAGACAGGCGTCCAGGACCGCCGCGGTACAGAAACGCCTCACGCTGCGAGCCGCCTCGACCTCCCGGCGGAAGCGGCGGCGAAACTCCTCCCGATGGGCGAGCCCCCGATTGATCACCTTGATCGCGACGTGACGGCCTTCGGCGTCCTCTCCGAGATAGACGGTGCCCATGCCCCCACCGCCGAGACGGCTGAGCACCTTGTAAGGACCGACCCGTTCGGGATCACCGGAAGCGAGGACCACGGTTGTTGGACGCTCGAACGATCTCGCGGGTTTCGCCGCGGGACATCATTCCGGGTGAGGAGAGAGCGACAGCCCGCCACCCGGTCCCCTCGGGAGGCGCTCCCCGCCGGATCAGGGGTGGGGGGCGAAGCGGCCGAAGCGGCCCTGGTGGTAGAGGAGAGGGCGGCTGCCGGGTTCGAGGTTGGTCTCGGTGACGAGGCCGACGACGAGAATGTGGTCGCCTATGCCGACGGTGGAGTGGGGGGCGCAGATCAGCTGGGCGGACACGCCGCCCAGGAGGGGCACGCCCAGGGGACCGGGGCGCCAGGAGGTGGGGGCGGCGAAGCGGTCGACGCCCTTGCGGGCGAAGCGGGCGGCCAGCTCGGACTGGTCACTCGACAGGACGTTCACCGCGAAGTGGTCGGCCTGGCGGAGCCAGGGCCAGGTGGTCGAGGACTGGTCGACATAGAAGGAGACCAGCGGGGGCGCGAGACTGACCGAGGAGAACGAGGTGGCCGTCAGGCCGACCGGGACCCCGTCGGTCTGGGCTGTGATCACGACCACGCCGGCGGCGTGGACGGCCAGCGCCTGCCGGAACCGCTCGGCGTCGACCGCCCGGCCGTGCAGGGTCTCGGTCATGACTCTCCGCCCGGTGACTCGCTCCGCCCGATCACTTTTCCTCCTCAGCGGCATGAAACACGCTTATGGTCGGCAACCCATTCATAACCCCATCTCTTCCCGACATCACGCCGGAGCCCCTTCCCTGAGTGCCGCGGCGACCTGAGGACCGACCCGGTCGGCCCAGCGGCCGAGGACGGTTTCGAGGTCGTGGAGCTCCGATTCCAGGACGGCCAGGCCCGGCGTGGGGACCGTCGCGCCCAGCTCGACCAGGAGCGGCCGGAAGTGGACCTCCACCGCCAGGGCGTGTCGCGCGTCCCCCATCACCAGCAGCGGCAGCGCGACGGTCGAGGCCAGCGCACCGCCCCGCACCCGGTCGAGGAAGGCCTTGAGCAGGCCGGTGTAGGTGCCCTTGTAGGTCGGGCTCGCCACCACCAGCACGCTCGCCTGGGTGACCAGCTCCAGGGCGGCCTCCACGGCGGACGACGTCTCCGGTGCCAGCAGCACGGGCGCGAGGGCGGCCAGGTCGACGACCTCGGACGGCTCCTCGCGGCCGATCCGCGTGGCGATGGCCTGTGTGGCCTGGACGGCCACCTCGTATGTGCGCGACCCGGCTCGCGGGTTGCCCACCACTGTCACGATGCTCATGAGGTCACGGCGCCTTCTGCTCGGAACGGGATTCATCGTTCTGACGCGATGTGCGGTCTCCGTCCTCGGCACGGAGCAGCGACCACACCTCACGGCGATACTCGGCGAAGCGCGCACCGGCCCGCAGGTCGCCCTCACGGGAGTCGAACGCGACGTCGACGATCCCCTTGATCCGGCCGGGCCGGGGCGTCACGACTGCGATCCGCCGGCCGAGATAGACGGCCTCGTCGATGTCACGGGTGACGAACACGATGGTCTTGCCGGTCTCCTGCCAGATCCGCAGCAGCTCCTCCTGGAGCGGCTCACGGGTCCGCCGGTCCAGCGCGGCGAACGGATCGTCCATCAGCAGCACATCCGGACCGGCGGCGAGGCTCCGGGCCAAGGCCGCGCGCCGGCGCGTGCCGCCGGAGAGTTCGCGCAGCCCCACCAGCTCCAGATAGGACCTGGCCCGCTCCTTCCTCTTCCTCCTCGGTACGGCTTCCGCCCCCGGCCCGGAACCGGCGCCGGGCAGCGCCGTACGCCGGGGGGACGGCGTGTCCTGCTGGAAGACGATCCCCAGGCTCGGGCCGGGTCCGTCGACCGGGGCCCCGTCCAGGAGGATCCGGCCACTGGTCGGCTCGGCCAGCCCGGCGAGCAGGCCGAGCAGGGTGGACGTGCCGCAACCGCTCGGCCCGACCAGGGTGAGGAACTCCCCGGTCCGCACGTCGAGGTTGACGTCGTCGAGGGCGGTGAACGGCCGGTCCGCGTCGCGGACGCGGAACCGCTTACCCACCCCCTGGATCTGGATCTTCATCGTGGTGTTCGGACTCTGGGGCGGCGACGTGGGGAGAGGGACAGGTCTGATCTTGATCACGAGAGACGTCCTGAAGAATGGGGAGGGACGGGGTGGGGTCGGTTCGTGATCACGGACACTGGGTGCTGGACACTCGACAGAAGTCGACATGTGCACACCGGGTCAGATAGAGGCCCATATGGGAGAAGTTACGCACCGCTCGGCCCTAAGTCAATATTCCCTACTTGTTTTACATGAAATGATCGGGCAGACACGGACGGACGGCTCTCCGCCATGGAGGTCCCGCTACCCCGCGCTCTGTTCATCGACACCACACCCCCGATTGTGCATCCTGAACCGAATCACATTCCACTGCGGGTGGCGTACGGTCGAACGATGAAGCTGGGACGTGAGATCTCCGACGCCGGACGCTTCGTCCGGCAGCCGAACCGGTTCACCGCGCGCATCGAGGCGGGTGGCGAGCACCCGCCCGAGCCGGGCCGCTATCAGCTCTACGCCTCCTACGCCTGTCCCTGGGCCCACCGCTCGCTCATCGTGCGCGAACTTCTCGGCCTCCAGGACATCGTCGGCGCGACGATCGTGGACCCGATCAGGGACGAGAAGGGCTGGCGCGTCCCGGGGAGCGACCCGGTCACCGGCGTGGAGTACCTCTCGGAGCTCTACCTGGCCACCGACCCCGACTACCAGGGCCGCTACACGGTCCCCTGCGTCTGGGACCGTACGGCCAAGCGCCTGGTCACCAACGACTACCCGCAGATCACGCTCACCCTGGAGACCGCCTTCGCCCCCTGGCACGCCCAGGACGCCCCCGACCTCTACCCCGTCGAGCTGCGCGGAGAGATCGACGCCCTGAACGAGGTGATCTTCGACGGGCTCAACAACGGCGTCTACAAGGCGGGGTTCGCCACCTCCCAGGAGGCCTACGACGAGGCGGTCACCGCGGTCTTCGACACGCTCGATCTGCTGGAGGAACGGCTCGCCACCCACAGCTACCTGCACGGAGACATGCTCACCGAGAGCGACGTCCGGCTCTACCCGACGCTCGCCAGGTTCGACGCGGTCTACCACTCCCACTTCAAGTGCGCGATCAGGCGCCTGACCGACTACCCCGCCCTGTGGGCCTACGCCCGCAGTCTGTACGCCATCCCCGCCTTCCACGACACGACCGACTTCGACCACATCAAGCGGCACTACTTCATGACGCAGACCAACATCAATCCCAGCCGGATCGTGCCGCGGGGCCCGGAGCTCGACTGGACCGCGGGCTGACGGTCCGGACGGCTCCAAGTCCAGAACGTGTTCTCCCACCGCGCCGCCCCTGCGGCGAAGACTCCGCGCCCCCCGGCCCCCGCCACCGCGCCGCCGGTGGCGAAGGTATGGCCGCACGCGGTGCACACCGTGCCGAAGAAGCTGCCCAACGGCCAGAGCTTCCAGCCGGAGTTGTTCCTCGACGACGGGACGCTGCCGGCCAGGACCGGGAAGGGGAACAGCGCCGACCGGCCCGTGCTGTGGTCCTACGACCTCGCGTCCGGCACGGCCAGGAAACTGGTCGACTTCGTCCCGCCGCCCAAGACGGACTACACCTCCCCTACATCGACTACACCACCCTGCACCTGCTCAGCTACGACCTCGGCGGCAAGCAGGTGGTCGTCAACCTCGCCGCCATCGATTGACCCGCCCGTACCGGTAGCCGGATTCTTTCGCTCATGCTCCGCCCCGGTGGAGGGAGTCCAGGACGGCCAGGTCGTCCTCGGAGAGGCGCAGTGCGCCGGCGGCCACGTTCGCCACCAGGTGATCCGGGTTGCCGGCACCGGCGATCGAATAGAACGGCACGAACGCGATGCCCTGCTCACCGCAGGTGCGCAGAAATGCGTCCTGCTCGGGCCGCGCGCCGATGCCGTACTGGTTCTGCACGCAGACCACTGGCGCGATGGCCCGAGCCTCAGCGAGCTGTTCGGGGTGGACGTTGGAGATGCCCAGGTGGCGGATGAGCCCGGCGTCGCGCAGGTGGGCCGGTGCGCCGAAACGCTCGGCGATCGAATCGGTTCCGAGGACGCGCAGGTTCACCACGTCGAGGTGGTCACGGCCGAGCTGACGCAGGTTCTCCTCGGCCTGGCCGCGCAGCTGCTCCGCGGTGGCATGGGGGAGCCACCTACCCGACAGGTCAGAGATCTCGCACAGATGCGGTTCGCCGTCTCACCGATGTGGGAGGCCGGGACCAGCTTCCGGCTGCTGAGATCCGGCTCCGCGCATCCCGTGCACCGGCCCTGGCTCGAGCAGGTACGGCCACGGGTGGCAGCCGCCGGGCTGGACCGGGGCTGGCTCGCCGAGCTGATCCCACCCTCGGGTTACGTTCCCGACTTCCTCAACCCGGCACCCATCGGGCCGGCCCCCACACTGGCGGAGGAGCTGGCCGGGATCCTGGCCGCTCCCGTCGCACGGGTACGCCAGGACCTTGACCGCATGGAGCACGAGCAGGGACGTCTCGGCCCCCGATCGCGGACCCTGTCCCGGAAGACGGCGGGTGCAGGGCTGCTGCTGATTCCCTCGGCTTTCACCGGACCCGGCCCGCTCACCCGGGTGACGCCACCGGAGCCGCCGCAACTGGCCTACCCGGCGCGCGGTGTCGGCTCGCTGCGGGAACCCCGGACCATCACCGGGACCGACGCCATCGCCGCCGTACTCGGCCGCTCGCGGACCCTGCTGCTGACCGAACTGGAGACTCCGGCCTCCACCACCGAGCTGGCCCACCGTACGGGGCTCTCCCCGGCCGGGGTGTCCCAGTACCTCACCGCGCTGCGCGACGCGGGCCTGGTCAGCGCGCACCGAGCCGGCCGCTCGGTGCTCTACGCCCGCACCTCCGTCGCCGAATACCGCCGCCTCAAAGGTGACGCTCCCGACTTCAAGCAGTTCCTTCTCGCCGACCCTGACTGGGACGATGACATCGAGTTCCCACGGAACCGGGACCTTCCCCGAGAGATCGACTTCGACTGGTAGCAGGCGATGAGCCCGGCGATCCTGCGGCTCTCCTCCAGCGGGTCCGGTAGGACCAGGCCAGGTCCGCGTGGCCGTTCACCAACGAGACGATTGAGTCCAAGGGATCGCCTGCGAAAATAGGGCGAGGGCGTTCAAGATCCGTTTGTGACGACAGAACTGAACACCCTCGCAACCGCACTCTATGTCAAGATCGACGACGCGGTGAAGGCATCGCCGGACCTGCTGCCATGGCGGCCGAAAACGGGGATCGCACCCGCCCTCAGCGACGCCGAACTCGTGACACTGGCGGTGATGTCGGCTCTGCTGGGCTTCACCTCCGAGCGGCGCTGGGTGCGCTATGCCCACACCGAACTGAGGGACATGTTTCCTTACCTGCCCGGGCAGTCCGGGTACGGAAAGCGGCTACGCAAAGCGTCCGGCCTGGTCCTGCACATGATCAGGATGCTGGCCGCCGACACCTCGCTGTGGAGCGACGACGTGTGGCTGGTCGACTCCACGCCGGTGGAGTGCGGCCGATCCCGGGAGACGGCCAAGCGCAGCGATCTGGCCGGGTGGGCGCAGTACGGCTACTGCGCGTCCCACTCGCGGTACTTCTGGGGATTGCGGCTGCACCTGTTGTGCACCCTGGGCGGGCTGCCGATGGCGTTCGCGCTCACCGGCGCCAAGGCCGACGAGCGCGAGACCCTGCTCGGGATGCTGGATTCGGCACCCGAGATGGTGGCCGCCCGTCCCGGTCAGACGATCATCGCGGACAAGAACTACTACGGCCGCGCCTTCGAGCAGGCCCTCACCGAGCGTGACCTGAGGCTGCTGCGCCCAGCCCGCAAGGGTGAGCCCGAGCGGGCCGGAGCACGCTTGTTCAAGCCGTTGCGGCAGACCATCGAGTCGATCAACCAGACCTTCAAGGGCCAGCTCGACCTGGAACGACACGGTGCCCGTACTCCTGCTGGCGTCATCATCCGCGTACTGACACGGATCCTGGCACTGACCGCCGCAATCTGGCACAACGACAAGACTGGACAACCGATCAAGCGATCCCTGATCGCCTACGACCACTAACTGTGACCGAAGCCCTTGGACTCAATCATCGAGTATTCGGCCGTCCCCTTGTAACCGCCCTGGCCCCGGTCTGCCGCGCGCTCCTGGGAAGAAGCGCGAAGGCCGGCTCCGAACGGAGGCAGTAGGCCGCATTCACCGCATTCGCGAACCGTTACGACGGCGGAAAAGGCGCGGCCCCTCCCGAACGACCGGAGCAAGCTCAAGGTCTGTCCGGGAGGGGCCCACCTCCCCCTCGCGCGGGCCGTATGGGACGGCGGCACAGGGAAAGCTGCGGGTGTCAGCCCTTGTCGGTGTAGACCTGGCCCCACGACCCCACGTTCAGCTGGAGCAGCTGGCCGCGCTCGCCGTACTCCTCCACCGTTCCCTGACCGGTTCCGGTGGGCAGGCCCTTCTTGGTGTGGACCTGGGCGACGAGCAGGAAGGAGTGCGGAGCCCGCGGGTCGGGGATGATTCCGCTGGACTCCTCGTCCTGGGTCAGGAAGGAGGCGGGGTCGGCGGTGGGGGCGAACTGCGCGGGGTCGAACTGCGCGACCACGCCACGCGCGCCGTCGGCGATCCGGTAGGCCAGGACCCGCGCGACGTGCGCGTTGTTGCCCGGGTCCTCCTGGATGAGCAGGTTGCCCTGCTGGTCGATCGTGATGTTGTCGGGCATGTTCAGGTACGGCGACTCGCTGCCGTCGAGCAGCAGGGTGAGGGTGCCGCCCCGCTCCGGGTGCTCGATGTCGGCGAACCGCAGCCGCCACAGGCCACCGCCGTCACGGGAGACGCCGGGCTCGGCGGGGTTCGGGGTGGTGCCGCCGCCCGAGGTGGTCGTGAAGTAGAAGTCGTTCGGGTGGCGCGGGTCGAAGGCGCCGTCCTCGACCCTGGTGAGGGTGAGGCCCGACTTCGCCGCCTCGGCGTTCTGCTGCTTGCCGTTCACGGCCGAGTCGATCTCGTTGAACCCGACCTTGACGGGCTTGCCCTTGCCGTACGCGGCGCGGAACTGCGCGTCGGTGGCGGCGGCGTGGCCGGCGACGTCGAGCACGTTCAGCGTGCCGTTGGTCAGGCCGGCCTTCTCGACCGCCGAACCCTTGGACTGCTTGCGCCCGGTGTAGATCCACAGCTGGCCGGAGCCGTCGTCCTCCGTCCCCACGACGAGGGTCGTGTCGCTCTTGTTGGCTGCGGCGAGGGTGTTCTCCCAGGAGTGCAGGCCCAGGCGCGGAAGCTGGGTGGCGACGCCGTCGTCGGTGACGCCGAAGACACGGCCCTCGTCGCCGTTCTCCTCGTTGGCGAAGTAGATACGACCGTCGTAGCCGTTACCGGTCGGAGTGCCGCCGAACAGGCCGGCCGGGGCGAGGTAGCCGGAGCAGAACCTGGCGAAGGCCGCGAGGTGCGTGCCGGAAGCCGCTCCCTGCGGCGCCACGGGAGCGTTCGCCCAGGTCCGCTGCGCGTAGTCCCAGTAGCGCACGGAGGTGATGAGATCCGACGCGCTCTTGACCTTCCCCGTCCGAGCGTCGATCTCGAGCTTCGCGACGAAGGAACCCTTCTGGCCATGCGCGCGTACGATCCCCGACGTCGCGCCCAGCTCGTGGTTCATGTACAGCCCGAGGTCCTGGCCGTCGGAGTAGGCGCCCAGGCCGTCAGGGATGCCCACCATCCGTCCGCCGTCCTCGGCGGGCTTGTCACCGACGGTGAACAGAGAGGTGACGCCGACGTTCTTGGCGACGGGCAGGACGTACGGAGCCACCGCGGTCGAGGGGCCGGTCGAAACGGACGGCTGAGGGGCTGCGACGGCGGCCCCCGATGCCGCCAGCGAGGCGATGACAGCCGTCGCGCCCACAACGGTGATGCGCAGTGTAGGAGACTGCACGAGCTTCCTCCGGTTTTCGTGTCTCATGGCCTATTTTGAGGCCGATGTGACTTTAGGGATGCCAGAAACGGCATTCCTGAACTTCCGAGGGTGGGCGGGTGAACACCCTTCGAACACGTGCGTGCGCCGCGCCCGGAGGGCGGGGTGAGCCTCCACGCCGGGACGGCGTCGCGAACCGGCTCCGAAGCACCCCGTGACCATCCCACCGATGGACAGATCTCGTCGCCGTTCCCCCGGACGCCGTCGGCATTTCGCCCACACTACGTCTGCTCGCCATCCGGCCCGCGACGGCAGTTAACGATCGGCCGATTTGATCCAGCGGACACACGCCTCATTGATGACGATTCAACCCTTTGGGGGAAATATGCGGTATCGCCCACTCGCTCTCCTGGCCGCCGCAGTGATCGCGCTGGTCGGCTCGCCCGCGCTCGCCGCGGTTCAGGCCCAGTCCCCCGCCGGCGACCCCGCCGACGCGACCCTGCTGGCCCGTGCCACGCTCCCCGCCTACACGCTGGCCCCCGGCCCGGCCACCGGCGCCTTCAGCGACCCCAACAACGGCATGACCCCGCCCTACCCCAGCCAGGTCGTCATGGGCATCTCCTCCGTGCTCCCCGCCGACAACGGCTCCTACTGGGCCATGCCGGACAACGGGTTCGGCACGAAGGGCAACTCGGTCGACTTCCTGCTGCGGCTGTACCACTTCACGCCGCGCTGGGAGACGGCACGCGGTGGCGCCGGAACCGTCGACGTGGGCCGCTTCATCTCGCTCCGCGACCCGGACCACAAGATTCCCTTCCCGATCGTCAACGACGGCACCGCGGACCGGCTGCTCACCGGCGGCGACTTCGACGTCGAGTCGGCGACCCGGGTGCCCGACGGGTCGATGTGGATCGGCGACGAGTTCGGCCCGTTCCTCCTGCACTTCGACCGCACCGGAAAGCTGCTCCAGGCGCCGGTCGCCCACCCCACGCTCAGGGCCCCGCAGAACCCGAACCCGGCGAACGGCGAGACGCCGACGGTGGCGAGCAGCCGCGGTTACGAGGCCCTCGCCTCCTCCCCCGACGGGCGCTACCTCTACCCCGCGGTGGAAGGGGCGCTGACCGGTGACGACAACCGGTTCCGGCGCTACATCCACGAGTTCGACACCCGCGCGAACCGCTACACCGGCCGCACCTGGCAGTACCGGACTGACGGCGAGGACTACCGCATCGCCGACATGCAGTCCCTCGACGCCAACCGGGCCATCCTGATCGAGCGGGAGGACGACGAGGGCCCGTCCGCCACCTTCAAGCGCGTCTACCTCATCGACCGGCGCCACGTCGACGCAGACGGCTTCCTCGTCAAGACCGAGGTCGCCGACCTGCTGAACCTGCGCAACCCCGCCCTCGTCGGTTCGCACGACCCGGCCGGAGGCTACGGTCTCGGCAACCCCTTCAAATTCCCCCTCCAGTCCGTGGAGGCGCTCCTCCCCCTGCCGGGAAACCGGATCCTCGTCATGCAGGACAACAACTTCCCGGACAGCACCGGTCGCGTTCCCGGCAAGACGGACGCCACCGAGATGATCGTCATCGGCCTCCGCAAGGTCGGGAACGGGAGCGCACAGGACTGACTCCCCGGCCGGGAGTGACCGGCCTCAGCCGTCGCCCACGGCAGCGGGCGGCCGGGACGCCTCCTTCCAGATGACCTGCGGGAGGGCGTGCCCCGGCCGCCCCATCAAGGCGCCCACCGCCTCATCGGCCGCCCCGTCAGGGCGTCCACCGGTTCAGATGGCGAGAACGGTCAGCGCGGCTTCCACGGCGGCGGCCTTGACCTCCTCGAACGGAAGGATGGCGTGCTCCACCACGCAGTCCGACATGCCGCCGAGCGCCACGGTCGCGTGGATCTGCGCGACCGTGGTGGGAGTGGGGCCGAGCAGGAGCGTGGTCAGCCGCTTGCGCCACTCCCACATCCGGTCCATCAGATTGAGCTCGACCAGCACGGCGGGCGTGTGCAGCACCGCCACGATCACCTCCCGGTGCCGCCAGATGAGGTCGAAGTAGTCTTCGAGCAGCCGCCGCACGTCTCCGGGCTCACGCCCGGCCACGAACGCCTCCAGGTCGTCCATGAGCGGCTGGATGATGCTCCTGACCAGGTCGTCCCTCGAATCGAAGTGGTAGTAGAGGGCCGGTTTGGTGATGCCGAGCCGGTCGGAGATCTGCTTCAGGCTGGTGTTCTGCACGCCCTGCTCCAGGAAGAGCTCGCGTGCGACCGCCTGGATGCGTGTCCTGGTGTCCGAGGGCTTCACCATGGGGCCAAGCGTAGCGCTTACCTATCGTTAAGTAACTCCTTGCGTCCCGCCATGAACCATGCTTACCTATCGTTGAGTAAGTAATTTACCTTCCGTTAGGTAAGGAGACGGCACATGCGGATCCTCATCTCCGGCGCCAGCGTCGCCGGCCCCGTCCTGGCCTACTGGCTCAACAGGTACGGCTTCGCCGTCACCGTGGTCGAGCGGGCCCCGGCGCTGCGCAAGGCGGGCGGACACGCGGTCGACCTGTTCCACCCGGCCATGGACATCGTCGACAAGATGGGCCTGATCACACCGGTCCAGGCCAAGAGGACCGGCACCGAGTGGCTCGCGTTCCGCTCGGAGAACAGCGATCACCTGCACGAACTGGAGATCGGCAGGCTGATGAGCGTCGTGTCCGACCGGCACGTCGAGATCATGCGGGACGACCTGGGCGAGATCCTCTACGAAGCCACCCGGCACGACGTGGAATACCTCTTCGGCGACTCCATCGCCGCCATGGCCGAGAGCGCCGACGGCGTCGACGTCACCTTCGAGCAGGGGCCCGCCCGCAGGTTCGACCTGGTGATCGGGGCCGACGGACTGCACTCCAACGTCCGGCGCCTGGTCTTCGGCGAGGAGTCGCGCTTCTCCACCTGGATCGGCGCCTACCTGGCGGTCATGTCGATACCCAACTACCTGGGCCTGCGGGACCGCATGGACGGGATCACGGGCGTGAACAGGATGGTGGGGGTGTACGGCGGGGCGCACATGGACGACGCCCGCGCGGTCTTCATGTTCCGCCCCGCCGCCGAGCTCGGCTACCACCACCGGGACGTCGACCGCCAGAAGGAGCTGCTGCGCCGGCAGTTCGCCGGGATGGGCTGGGAGGTGCCCCGCCTGCTGGGCGAGGAGCTGGACCGCGCCTCGACGTTCTACTTCGACTCCATCACCCAGCTGCGCATGGACACCTGGTCTCGGGGACGGGTGAGCCTGGTCGGCGACGCCGGCTACTGCCCGGGCCCCGCGGTCGGCGGCAGCACCAGCCTGGCCGTCGTGGGCGCCTACGTCCTGGCCGGTGAGCTGGCCGAGGTCCGCGGCGACCACACGCGGGCGTTCCCGGCCTACGAGCGGGAGATCGGCGACTACGTACGGCGCAGCCGTACCTTCGCCGTCGGCGCCGCCAAACGGCTCATCCCCGACACCCGCCTGGGCGTCTGGGGCCTGATCCAGGCGGTGCGGCTGATCAACCATGTCCCCACGCCGATCGCCCGAACCCTGGCCGATTTCGGCGGCAGGGGCCTGCGGCTGCACGACGAGATCACGCTGAAGGACTATCCGCAGGGACCTGTCATGAGGAGCGTCACGACGCCTGACCTCTGACCTTCCGGACCGTTGACGACCGGATGGATCATCGCCCCAAAATGAGTGGACAGCCGGCGCTCCGGCCGGTGGGATGAGACGCCGGCGCCCAATCGGATCAGTCCCCGCCGAGGAGATGTTCGTTGTCCACCGATGACCCGCGCCCCGACGAGGTGCGCACCGACGTGACTCTCCATGCGCCGGCGGCGGAAGCGATCCTGCGCGCCGCGAGCGAGGTGGCGGGCGTCGAACTCTCCAACCCCGCCGACCTGGGCGGCAGCCTGCGCAGCACCGTCCTGCGCTGCCGGACCGCCGAGTCGGTGCACCGGCGCGCCAACCTCGCGCGGTTGTGGGCCGGCTACGGCAGGGGCACGCCGTCCTGGGAGGAGGATCCGTGGCTCGCACGGACCACCGCCGGCCTGCTCACCCTACTCCCCGAAGCCGGAATCGCGGCGCCACCGGAACTGGCCGGGGAGCTGGCACGGATCGAGGCGGTGAGTGAGGACGATTATCCGGCCTTCACCCCGGGCGACACCTGCCCCGACAACAACCTGCTCACCCCGGACGGCCTGCGGCTGCTCGACTTCGAGTCCGCGTGCTTCCAGTCGGTCTTCCTGACGGCCGCGTACTGCCGGATGCCCTTCTCCACCTGCTGGTGCGTCTACAACCTGCCGTCGGAGCCGGCGGAGGAGATCGAGCAGGCCTACCGCGAGGAGGTCGTCGTGGCGTATCCGGCGCTGGCCGACGACACGGTGTGGCGAGCCGGGATTCGCCAGGCGATCGCCGCCTGGACGGTGAGCACGACGGTGTGGGTGCTACCTCGCGTGGCGGAGGAGGACAGGCCCATTCACCGGACGCGGCGACCGGTGCCGACGATGCGCCAGGTGCTCCGGCACCGCTGGGAGATGGCGAGCACGCTGGAGGAGTTCCCGGCGTTCGCGGAGACCATGCGACTGATGCTGAGCAAGGTGGCCGGAGCATGGGACGTGCCCCCCTTGCCGGGGTATCCCGCCTTCGGCGGCTGAAGGGCCGGATGACCTGGTCGCTGGTCGGCGGAATCCGCGGCCTGGTTCGAGCAACACCCGGTTCGCCTGGCCAACGTCCTCACATACCGGTGAGAGAGCGTCCCTCCGACCGCCTCGGCCGAGCCTGACAGGATCCGAACTCACCGGCGGTGGCCGGCCGACCCGTCCGTCCTGTGCCGCGCTGGTTCCTCGATCGGAAACAGGATCGTGCCGAGCAGATGAGCGGTGCGGTCCGGGGTGGCTTCGTTGCCCATCCTGGACAGGATGGCGCCGCTTATCTCGCTGATCAGTCCGGCGAGTTCGTCCTGGTTGAGCCAGAGCGGGAACTGCCGGTAGGACACCGAGTCGGCGGTCGGGTCGGCGTGCTCCCGGTCGAGGTAGGCGTTGAACTCGGCGAGCAGGGCGGCCATGGCCGCGGCGAACCCATGACGGTGGTCGTTCAGGGACATCGACGCGGCCGCGTCGGCGTCGATTTTCGCCTGCTCCCGGCGTAGCCGGTAGTGGCGTTCGACGGCGCCGTGCACGCGCTGTTCGTCGACGACCTCCAGCACTCCCGCCTCGGCCAGCAGGCCGACATGCCGATACACGGTGGTCTTGGGGACATCGGGCAGGCCGGCGCACAGGTCGGACGTGGTGCGTGTGCGCTCGCCGGACATGGCGTGCACGATGCGCAGCCGGACGGGGTGCAGGAGCAGATCAAGGGTGTCCATCCATCTACGATCCCATATCTGGTACCGTTCCTAAAATTGGGAAAACACACGCCTGGCGGCGTGTTGACAAGTGGCGGCCCGAACGGGGGCGCGCTCGTCTACGTCAAGCCGGCGCCGACAGTGAGGGAGTCAGCGATGCAGCGCCAACCGCCCGGGGTCCGGCCCACGACGCCGACCGAGAGCGCGCCGCCGCTGGGGCGGTACTACGACGTGGGGGGCCGGCGGTTGCTGCTGCACCGATCGGGCAGCGGGAGCCCGGCGGTGGTGTTCCTGGCCGGGGGTGGCACCATCGGCCTGGACTACCTGAACGTCCAGGAGCGAGCCGCCGAGTTCACCACGAGCGTGCTCTACGACCGGGCCGGAACGGGATGGAGCGACCGGGCCGGGCTGCCGCGCAGCTCCGCAGAGGTGACCGACGAACTGCGAGAGCTGTTGCGCACCGCCGGTGTGCCCGCCCCCTACCTGCTGGTTGGTCATTCTCTCGGCGGCTTCTACGCACGCCACTACGCGCGGCGTTTCCCCGACGAGGTGGCGGGCCTGCTCCTGCTGGACCCCGCGCACGAGGACTACAACGCCTATATGCCCCAGCAACTGGTCGAGATCTGGAACGCGTGGGACCCCGACCAGACGCTCCCCGACGAGTTGCCCGACGAACTCATCCAGTTCTACCGCGGCCTGTTCGCGCAGGAGATGACGGACTGGCCGGAGGAGATCCGCGAGCCGCTCATCGAATACCACGTCAGCCTTGAAGGGCTGAAGATCGGCTCCCAAGAGGCGAGCAACCTCGGTCAGCTCAACGACGAGCTCCGCCAGGCGGGAATGCCCGACGTGCCGCTGATCGTCCTCACCGCCACGGGGATCGACTCGTTCAAGAGGGCGGTGTCCCAGGGCACGCCCGAGTCACTGCTACACGAGGAGATCGAAGGCAAGCGGCGGCTCTATACGGCGCTGGCCGAATCGGTTTCGCGCGGCGAGAACCGTCTTGTCGACGACGCCGGACACGTCACCATCACCTTCCGCCGTCCCGACGCCGTACTCCAGGCGATCCGCGACCTCCTCGGCAGGTGATCACGGAAGGAGGGGTCCCGGTAGTTTCGGCGAAATTTCCAACGGATACGCAGGTCAGGAGCCCTTCCAAGGTTGGCCCTGGAAGACCGTCCGCCGAGGCTCTGACCAGCATTTCCGTTGCTTTTGCGGCGATTACTACCGGGACCCCCTGCTCGTCGAGCTGCCGGCACAGGCCACTGGGGTCGGGAGCGTGAAGCGTCCGAGAGCAGGTGCAGCCTGGTTCCAGGCACGAGCCGGTGGCGTACCAGATGCCGTGGGCCCACCAGATCGTCCACGCCGGGAACGCGCGGCCGACATAGGCCACGAGCTCCCCATTGGGCGGCGGGTCCGGCCGTGGGCGACGGGGACAGGCACCGCCCGCGCGTGACGCCCCGGCCGGAGCGGGGAAACGGCGGGCGGGCGGACCCTCAGCGGACGCACCGGCACCGCCGCAGGCATCGGCCCGCACAGCCCGAGCCGCCGCCGGGCGGCCATCCGGGCGCAGACCTGCCTGGGCGTGGGCTGCTCCCACAGGTGATCACGGCGGTGCGGAAGGCTGTGCGCCTCATGGGCGTAGGAAGATCCCCCTCAGATCGCGGAGGTGCGCTCGTGACGGCCGACGACCTACCTGGTTGGGCCCTACGGCTACGCGCCGAACGGCACGATCGGCTGTGGAGTCAACGGGAGATGGCCCGCGCGCTCGCCTGGTACGACCGCTCCCACCGCTGGGCCGTGGAGGCCGGAAACGCCGCCCTGGCCGCCACGACGCTGAACATGCGGGCACATCTGGCATGGAGCGTCGGGGACCCGCAGCGCTGTGTACGGCTGGCCGAGGCGTCTCGCTGGCACGACGGAACCGCAGCGGCCTGCCGACTGCGAAAAGTCGTGCGCAGCGATGCTCCGCCGATCCTGACCGGCAGAGCGGTTACCTTCACCGCTTGGGATCAAGCTCTGCACTGGCGAAGCGACGTAACAACTGGCTTCTGGTTTCGGGGTGCGGAAAACGACAGATGCACAGCCGAGCCGGCTTCCCGCTGTTTCGTCGGCGCATCCTGTACTTTCGGTCCTTCGCGTCAACTCGCCGGTCGGCGCGGCGCGGTAGTAGGTGAGATACGGCGGGCGCAGCCGGGAGCCGAAGAACAGCAGCTCGCCGGTCCCAGGGCAGATCTTGGGATGGGCGGTCATGGGAGTGTGCAGCGCGCCGTCGAAGGCCAGGGCGAAGCGCGACTCGCCCGGGTGCTCGTACAGCGGGGTCCGCACGTACCGGTTGCGATACCAGCGGGCCCGGCCGCCATCCAGGGCCACCGCGTGGACCATGCCGTCGCCCGCGAAGTAGTGCGGCGACCAGCCGGTCCGCGGGTTGGGACCGTTGCGGAGGTACACGCCGTTCAGCTCCTCGGGAACGGCGCCGATCACCTCGGCCGGTTCCAGCGTCATCTCCTCGGTGACCGGTGCATTGTTCCCCGCCAGGTGGAGGAGGGGCATATCGGCGTTCTGCGCGGTCGTCATCTGCTGGGTTCTCCCGTCGTTCGATCCGGCCGCGCCAGGATGTCGGGAAGATTCTTGGAGAAACAGTCTTGTTCTTGCCGAGGCCGTCAGCCGCTCGGAGAACGTGCAGCGTACGGCGGTGCGAAGAAGTCCGGCAGCGCCGGACGGTCGGCCTCCTTCTCCCGGAGGAATACCAAAGCCTCCCGGAGGAATACCACAGCCCGTTCCTGTCCGATCGGTCAGAACTGTCCGATCGGTCAGTTATTGTGAGGGTATGGCCCGTCCTGCTTCCGCTTTGCGCGGTCACATCCTGGAATCGGCGTTGGATCTGTTCGCCACGCGTGGCTACAAGGGCACCTCGCTGCACGACATCGCTCAAGTCGTGGGCTGTTCGAAGGCGTCCCTGCTCTACCACTTCGTCAGCAAAGACGCGATCCTCACCGAGCTGCTGACCCCTGCCGGCGAAGGACTGGCCGCGCTGGACGCCCAGCTCTCCAATCCGGAAGGGGAACAGGGCGTGGAAGCGGCCGTGACCGGTTTTGTCGATCTGGCCATGCGGTTCCGGCGCGAGGTCAAGGTCCTGTTCCAGGACATTCCCGAGCTCACCGGCCACCCGGCTCTGGGTGCTGTGCCCGCTGTCATAGCGCGGCTGATGGCTGCGATGGTGGACGGCTCAACCGAGTCCAGAGGCCTGGTCACTGCCTACATGGTCATCGGCGCGGTCTCCATCACGTGCGCCAGCGACGTGCCGGTGCCGGACGAGGACATGCGTGCCGAGCTGATCAGTGGCGCTTTGCGCACGCTCGGCCGCGAACCCCGCTGAACTTCGAGAAAGACATCCACTTTCATGGCTTCTGTGCTGTACCGGCTCGGCCGGTTCTCCTTCCGCCGTCGGGGACGTGTGCTCGCCGTCTGGCTGCTTATGCTCCTCCTGCTTGCTGGGGCGGCCGCCGTCTTCAGGGGACCCACCAGCGACAACTTTTCGATGCCCGGCACGGAGTCTCAGCGGGCACTCGACTCCCTGCGCGAACAGTTCCCTCAGGCCAGTGGAGCGACCGGCACCATCGTCCTTGCCGCGCCTGAAGGGCGGGAGCTGAACAAGGCCGCGGTCGCGGCCATCGTGCGGGAGGCCGAGCGGGTTCCCGGGGCGATCGCCGCCATCGATCCCTTCAAGGCCGGTTCGATCACCCCCGATGGCCGCTACGCGCTGGTGCAGATCCAGTTCGACACCGTCGCCGACGAGATCACCGCTGCCCAGCGCGCGGCCTACGAGCAGGTGGGCGCCTCCGCGCAGGGGCTTCGGGTGGAGCACGGCGGTGAGGTCATGAAGGCCGGAGTGGAGATCGGCTCCACTGAGGCGCTCGGTGTCCTGGTCGCCGCCGTGGTCCTCCTCATCACCTTCGGCTCTCTGGTCGCCGCCGGTATGACGTTGCTGAATGCGCTGATCGGCGTTGCCGCCGGGATGGCCGGGCTGTTCGCCCTCAGCGGTGTGCTGGAGTTGACCAGCACCGCGCCGATCCTGGCGTTGATGCTGGGGCTGGCCGTGGGGATCGACTACTCGCTGTTCATCACCTTCCGCTACCGGCAGTACCTCACCGAAGGCGTGGCGGCAGAGGAGGCCGCCGGGCGTGCGATCGGGACCGCGGGTTCGGCCGTGGTCTTCGCCGGTGCCACCGTCGTGATCGCCCTGGCCGGCCTTTCCGTGGTCGGCATTCCCTTCCTGAGCGTCATGGGCCTGGCCGCGGCCGGCACCATCACCCTGGCAGTGTTGGTCGCCCTCACCCTGCTCCCGGCCATGCTCGGCTTCGCCGGCTCCCGCGTCCTGCCTCGCAGGCAGCGCGACGGGCGGGCATCCAGCCCCGGGCGCGAGGGTTTCGGGTACGGCTGGGGCCGGATCGTCACCCGGCTGCGCGTCCCGATTCTGCTGGTTGGCGTTGTGGGGCTGGGCGCGCTGGCCCTGCCCGTCCAGGACATGCGCCTGGCACTGCCCGACGCCGGCACCGCCGCCTCCGGATCGGCGGCCCGCGAGGCCTACGACCTGATCGGCGAGGGATTCGGGCCAGGCTTCAACGGCCGGCTGATCGCCGTCGTCTCCGGGGACGACGCCCAGGCCACCGGCATGGCCGCCAAGCAGGCCGCGCAGCTGATCGACAGCACCGAAGGCGTGCTCGACGTCTCCCCGCCGCAGCCCAATCAGCAGGGCACCACCGCATTGATGACCATCGTTCCCAAGACCGGTCCCACCGACGCGGCCACCGAGCAGACCGTGCACTCCATACGGGAGCGCCTGGCCGGTATCGACGGTGCCACCGTCGCCCTGACCGGCGCCACCGCCATCGGCATCGACGTGTCAGCCAAACTCGCCGAGGCGATGCCCGTCTACCTGCTGCTCGTTGTCGGACTGTCGATCCTGCTGCTGATGCTGGTCTTCCGCTCCCTGCTGGTGCCGCTCAAGGCGGCGCTGGGCTTCCTGCTCACCGTCGGCGCCACGTTCGGCATCACCGTGGCCATCTTCCAGCAGGGACACCTGGCCGACCTGCTCGGCATCGATGTTCCGGGACCGCTGGTGAGCTTCCTGCCCATCCTGCTCATTGGAATCTTGTTCGGGCTGGCCATGGACTACGAGGTCTTCCTCGTCTCCCGGATGCGCGAGGACTTCGTGCACGGCGACAGCCCGCAACAGGCCACCGTCAACGGCCTGGGCCACAACGCCCGCGTCGTCACCGCAGCCGCGCTGATCATGGCGGCCGTGTTCGGCGGATTCGTGTTCATGCACGATCCGATCATCAAGTCCATCGGCTTCGCGCTGGCTGTCGGCGTGCTCGTCGACGCCTTCATCGTCCGCCTGACCTTGGTGCCTGCCACGATGTTCCTGCTCGGCCGCGCGGCCTGGTGGCTGCCCCGCCCCGTCGACCGGCTCCTGCCGAACCTCGACATCGAAGGCGAGAACCTGCACACGAACCTGGCCGCCGAGCAGCGCGACGACGCCAGAGAGGCGATCAAGGTCTGACATCCGATCGAGTGGGCGAAGCGCACGGCGGCTCCGGCGGTCTCGGCACTGCTCTCGGGATCGGTCCCCTACGGGCTCACGCTCTCGGTGGTGCTCTCGACGGTCCCGCCTGCGGCCTCGCGCGGGTAGAGCAGCACGGTCAGCAGCAGGGCCACGGCGCCCGCCGTCCAGGCGACGGCCGTACCGGCCAGCATGCCGACGCAGAGCGAGACCGAGCCGGCCGCCCCGCCCCTGGAGAGGCCGGGCTTGAGATCGGCGTCCGGCCCCTCCAGCGCGTGCAGCGCGTCCACGTGCCAGGCCTGGGCGGGACCGCTGGACAGCGCCCGCGCCGTGCCGTACAGCACCATGACGGCGACGAACTGCCAGGTCTCCCGGGCGAAGGCGAACCAGGTCAGCGCGGCCGCGCTGAAGGCCGCCGCCGCAGCCAGCACCGCCCCCTGGAGATTCTGCGTGGACAACGTCTCACTCAAGGGCGGCGCCGAGCCCGACGTCTACAAGCCCGACACCGGCCCGCGCGTCCGGGTGAACATGTCCGGCTACCTGCCCAAGGGCCCGAAGAACGCCACCCTCGTCACCGACGAGACCGAGGCCGTGGGCTGGAAGCTCAGGAAGGGCGCGGAGGTCGTCGCGACCGGGACCAGCATCCCCCGGGGCGTGGACGGCGGCTCCGGCCAGAACGTGCACGTCATCGACTTCGGCTCGTTCACCACCCCCGGCACCGGCTACACGCTGGAGGCCGACGGCGAGACCAGCCGCCCCTTCGACCTCGACGGCGGCTTCTACGAGCGGCTCCGGACCGACGCGCTGAACGGAGCCGTCTGCCGGTAGCCCCGAACGGACGGCCGCCCCGATCGCGGCCGTCCCCGATCGCGGCCGTCCCCGGTCGAGGGCGTCCCCGGTCGCGGGCGTCCCCGGTCGCGGGCCGGACCACCCTGCCGTGGGAGGATCTCAAGGGTGCGGTGACCCCACGACCGGAGGACGGGCGCTCATGCGCGACGAGAAGATCAGTGACTTCCTGGCCCGGCTCGCCGACCGTGTGCCGGCCCCCGGCGGCGGCGCGTCGGCGGCCCTGCACGCCGCGCAGGCCGCGGCGCTGCTGGGGATGGTCGCCCGCTACAGCACCGGCGAGAAGTATTCCGAGCACGGGCCGGCCATCGAGCGGATCATCGCCCAGACCGACGAACTGCGCGTCCTGGCGCTGCGGCTGGCCGAGGACGACGCGACGGCGTTCACCGCCGTCACCGACGCCTACAAGCTTCCCAAGGACACCGACGCGGCCAAGGCCGCCCGGTCGGCCGCCATCGCCGCGGCTCTGATCGGCGCGGGCAGGCCCCCCGCCGAGGTCATCGCGGTCGCCCGGGCGGCCGTCGAACTGGCCGAGGAGCTCCTGCCGATCGGCAACCGCAACGTCGTCACCGACATCGCCGCGGCCACCGAGGCCGCCCGCGCGGCGGCGACCACCGCCCGGGTGAACGTCGAGATCAACCTCGGCGGCATCAAGGACGACCGGGCCCGCGCCGAGCTGGCCGCCGAGGCCGCCAAGGTCGACGAGATCGCCGCCCGTGCCGAGCAGGTCACCGCGGCCGTCCGCAAGGAGATCGGCGCGTGAGCGTCACAGGCCCGCGGCGAGGAGACCGGCGCATGAGCATGGCGAACCCGCATGACAAGGAGATCGGCACGTGAGCGCCACGGTCCTGTCCGGCAAGGAGCCGGCCGCCGCCATCCGCGCCGAGACCGCCGCCAGGGCCGCCGAGCTCGCCGCGTCCGGGACGCACCCCAGGCTCGCGGTCGTCGTCGCGACGGCGGACGAGTCCAGCGCCTGGTACGTCCGCTCGATCGCCAGGGCCGCGGAGAAGGCCGGCATCGCCTGCGACATCGTCGACCTCGGCTCCGACGCCTCCGCGCGTGATATTCGTCACAGATTGGCCGTGCTGTCGGCCGACGAGAGCGTGCACGGCGTCATCCTGCAGACGCCTCTGCCGGAGGGGGCCAAGCTGGAGGACCTGGCTTCGGCCATCGCGCCCGGCAAGGACGTCGACGGCGCCAACCCGCTCTCCCTCGGGCGGCTGGCCGCGGGGCTCCCGGCGTTCGCCCCGGCGACCGCCGAGGCCGTGGTGACGGTCCTGGACTATCACGGGGTCGAGCTGACCGGGCTCCACGTGGCGGTGATCGGCCGGTCCACCGTGGTCGGCAAGCCCGCCGCCCACCTGCTGCTGGACAGGAACGCCACCGTCACCGTCTGCCATTCGCGCACCAGGGACCTGGCCGCCGTCACCTCCGCCGCCGACGTGGTGGTGGCCGCGGTCGGCCGGGCCGGGCTGATCACCGCCGAGCACGTGCGGGCCGGCGCCGTGGTGGTCGACGTGGGCACCAATCCGACCGACGACGGCGGCCTGGTCGGCGACGTGGACGCCGCCTCCGTCGCGGAGAAGGCCGGGGCGCTGACCCCCGTGCCCGGTGGTGTCGGCCCGGTGACCACCGCGCTGCTGCTGCGGCACACCGTGCAGGCCGCCGCCCGCTGACCGCGCCCCGCGGCGGTCCCCCAGCTCTTGGGCGGGAGGCGTGCACCCGGCCTAAACTGAGGCGTGTGATTGACGACATCTGGGTGGACCCCGCCGTCAGCGCGCTCAGGCCCGACTTCGCGGTCCTGGTCATGGGCGTGTACGGCATGCGCAACGGACCGACGGACGACAGGTCCCGGGCCTGGCTGGCCGAGGCGGCCGACGCCGCGGTGAGTGCCGAGGACCCGAAGGTCGAGGCGTGGCGGGAGGCCTACCGGGCGTTCGGGGCGAAGCCGCAGCGGACCAGGCCGTCGGTGGACGCGCTGGTCCGGCGGATGCCGCCGCCGGAGATCAACCTGGTCGTCGACGCCTACAACGCGATCAGTGTCAGGCACGGGCTGCCGATCGGCGGGGAGGACCTGGCCCACTACGAGGGCACGGCACGGCTGGTCCGCGCCGCCGGGGACGAGCCGTTCGAGGTCACCGAGAAGGGCGAGCCCGCCGTCGACCATCCCGAGATCGGCGAGGTGGTCTGGCGGGACGACAGGGGCGTCACCTGCCGGCGCTGGAACTGGCGGCAGTGCGTGCGCACCCGGATCACCGAGGAGACCGCGGACGCGCTGTTCCTGCTGGAGCGGCTCGCGCCCATGTCGCTCGCGGAGCTGGAGGCGGCGGGGACCGAACTGGCCGAGCTGCTCAGGGCGATCACCCCCGGCGTACGGATCGAGTCCCGGCTCGTGAACCATGGGTGAGCGGGTTCACACTCTCCGGATAGGCACCCCGGGGGTGACCGTTCCGGGCTCTCCTGGGAGGATCGAGCCGCGGGCCGCGGTGAGACTGGCGCAGGTCCGGGTCCAGGCGAGTAGCCTTGGACAGGTTCTCTATCATCAACGCCGATCTGCGGAAGAGGGCGATTTCCGCCGTGTCGTCTGAGTCGTCGCGGACAAACCCGCTGGCAGCCTTTGGACAGAACGAATGGCTTGTCGACGAGCTGTACCAGAAATACCTCCAGGATCCCGAGTCTGTGGACCGCGCCTGGTGGAATTTCTTCGCTGATTACACCTCTGATTCCGGGTCCGGCCGAGCCGCACCCCCGGGGGCGGCGACCGTCGCACCCGCCACCTCACCCCCCGCTGCGGCACCGGTGACCCCGGCCGCCGCACCGGTAACCCCCGCGCCGAAGGCAGCGGCCACCACGGCCGCCCCGGCGGACAAGCCCAAGCAGGAGACGCAGTTGCCCGCCGGTGCCGAGGAAGTCCGACTCCGTGGCGCGGCCGCCAGGACGGCGGCCAACATGGAGGCCAGTCTCGACGTTCCGACGGCGACCAGTGTCCGCGCGGTCCCGGCGAAGCTGCTCATCGACAACCGCATTGTGATCAACAACCATCTGTCGCGCGGGCGCGGCGGCAAGGTGTCGTTCACGCACCTGATCGGTTACGCGGTCATCAAGGCGCTCAAGGCCCTGCCGGAGATGAACCACTCCTACGCCGAGGTCGACGGCAAGCCGGTGCTGGTCAAGCCCGAGCACGTCAACCTCGGCCTGGCCATCGACGTCGCGAAGAGCGACGGCACCCGGCAGCTCCTGGTGCCGTCGATCAAGGCGACCGAGGACATGGACTTCCGCCAGTTCTGGGTGGCGTACGAAGAGGTCGTGCGCAAGGCCAGGTCGGGCAAGCTCGGCGTCGACGACTTCTCCGGCACCACGATCTCGCTCACCAACCCCGGCACGATCGGCACCGTCCACTCGGTGCCGCGCCTGATGCCGGGACAGGGCACGATCATCGGTGTCGGCGCGATGGAATACCCCGCCGAATACCAGGGCGCCTCTCCCGACACGCTCTCCCGCCTCGCGGTGAGCAAGGTCATGACGCTCACCAGCACCTACGACCACCGGATCATCCAGGGCGCCCAGTCGGGTGACTTCCTGCGCCAGGTCCACCGGCTGCTCCTGGGAGAGGACGGCTTCTACGACGAGATCTTCGAGGCCCTCCGGATCCCCTACGAGCCGGTCCGCTGGGTCCAGGACATCTCGACCACGCACGACGACGACGTGGCCAAGTCGGCCAGGGTCATCGAGCTGATCCACGCCTTCCGGGTCCGCGGCCACCTGATGGCCGACACCGACCCGCTGGAGTACAAGCAGCGCAAGCACCCCGACCTCGACATCAAGTCGCACGGGCTGACCCTGTGGGACCTGGAGCGCGAGTTCGCCACCGGCGGCTTCGGCGGCCGTCCCCTGATGAGGCTGCGCGAGATCCTCGGCGTGCTGCGTGACTCCTACTGCCGCACCATCGGCGTGGAGTACATGCACATGCAGAACCCCGAGGAGCGGGCCTGGATCCAGGCGCGGGTGGAGCGCCCGCACGCCAAGCCCGACCGCGAGGAGCAGCTGCGCGTCCTGGAGCGGCTCAACACCGCCGAGGCGTTCGAGACGTTCCTGCAGACGAAGTTCGTCGGCCAGAAGCGCTTCTCGCTGGAGGGCGGCGAGTCCCTGATCCCGCTGCTCGACTCGGTGCTCTCCGCCGCCGCGGAGGAGGACCTCGACGAGGCCGTCATCGGCATGGCCCACCGCGGCCGCCTGAATGTGCTGGCCAACATCGTGGGCAAGTCCTACGGCCAGATCTTCGGCGAGTTCGAGGGCAACATCGACCCGCGTAGCGCCCACGGCTCCGGCGACGTCAAATACCACCTGGGCGCCAGCGGTGACTTCGTGTCGCCCGACGGCAGCAAGCTCAAGGCCTCGGTCGTGGCCAACCCCTCCCACCTGGAGACGGTCGACCCGGTCCTGGAGGGCGTGGTCCGCGCCAAGCAGGACCTGCTGGAGCGCGGCGAGGAGGGCTTCAGCGTCCTGCCCGTGCTCGTCCACGGCGACGCGGCCTTCGCCGGCCAGGGCGTGGTGGCCGAGACGCTGAACCTGTCGCAGCTGCGGGGCTACCGCACCGGCGGCAGCGTGCACATCGTGGTCAACAACCAGGTCGGCTTCACCACCTCGCCGGCCTCTTCACGCTCCAGCGTGTACGCCACCGACGTGGCCCGGATGATCCAGGCTCCGATCTTCCACGTCAACGGGGACGACCCCGAGGCCGTGGTCCGGGTCGGCAAGCTGGCGTTCGAGTACCGCCAGGAGTTCCTCAAGGACGTCGTGATCGACCTGATCTGCTACCGGCGCCGCGGCCACAACGAGGCCGACAACCCGAGCTTCACCCAGCCGCTGATGTACGACCTGATCGACGCCAAGCGCTCCACCCGCAAGCTCTACACCGAGGCGCTGATCGGCCGGGGCGACATCACGGTGGAGGAGGCCGAGAGCGCGCTCCGCGACTACCAGGCCAAGCTGGAGAACGCCTTCGCCGCGACCCGCGAGGTGTCCAAGGAGACGACCGGCGAGTTCGCCCGCCCGATCGACGTGGACAGCGTGCCCTGGTCGCACGAGGACACCCCGACGGGGATCTCCGAGGAGACCGTCAAGCAGATCGTGGAGACGCAGCTCAACCTGCCGGAGGGCTTCACCGTCCACCCGCGCCTGCTGCCGGTCATCCAGCGCCGCGGCCAGATGGTCGCCGAGGACCGCGTCGACTGGGGCATGGGTGAGACCCTCGCCTTCGGGTCGCTGCTGATCGACGGCCACCCGGTCCGGCTGGTCGGCCAGGACTCCCGGCGCGGCACCTTCGTCCAGCGGCACGCGGTGCTGGTGGACCGGATCACCGGTGAGGAGCACACCCCGCTCAAGGCGTTCAACGAGGGCACCACGAAGTTCTACGTCTACGACTCGCTGCTCAGCGAGTACGCCGCACTCGGCTTCGAGTACGGCTACAGCGTGGAGCGTCCCGACGCCCTGGTCGCCTGGGAGGCCCAGTTCGGTGACTTCGTCAACGGCGCCCAGTCCGTGATCGACGAATACATCACCGCGGGCGAGCAGAAGTGGGGGCAACGCTCCGGCGTCACCCTGCTGCTGCCGCACGGCTACGAGGGTCAGGGCCCCGACCACTCGTCGGCCCGCATCGAGCGCTTCCTGCAGATGTGCGCCTACGACAACATGACCGTGGCCCAGCCGACCCTGCCGGCCAACTACTTCCATCTGCTGCGCTGGCAGACGAAGTCGAACCGGCACCGTCCGCTGGTGGTGTTCACGCCCAAGTCGCTGCTCCGGCACAAGGCGGCGGTCTCGGCGGTCTCGGAGTTCACCTCCGGCTCGTTCCGGCCGATCCTCGGCGACACCACGGTGAACCCGGCCGAGGTCCGCAAGATCGTGCTCTGCTCCGGCAAGATCTACTACGACCTGGCAGCGGCCCGCGACAAGCAGGGCCGCACGGATGTGGCGATCGTCCGCATGGAGCGTCTCTACCCGTTCCCGGGGGACCAGCTCTCCACCGAGCTGGGACGCTACGCCGCCGGCGCCGAGCTGGTGTGGGCGCAGGACGAGCCGCTCAACATGGGCCCGTGGCCGTTCCTGGCGCTGAAGCAGGTGGAGAACCCGGACGCGTTCGGCGGACGCTCGATCAAGCGGGTCTCCCGTAAGGCCAACTCCTCCCCCGCGACGGGTTCACACTCGGCTCACGAGGCGGAGCTGCAGCAGATGCTGGGAGAGATCTTCAACTAGGCACCACCTTCGGAAGTCCCCCACAGGAACCTCTGTGGGGGACTTCCCCGTTACTACGAGGAGAACGATGTACTTCACCGATCGGGGCATCGAGGAGCTGGTCGAGCGGCGCGGCGAGGAGGAGGTCGGCATCGCCTGGCTGGCCGAGCGACTCCGCGAGTTCGTCGATCTGAACCCCGACTTCGAGATCCCGGTGGAACGGCTGGCCACCTGGCTCGCCCGGCTGGACGACGAAGACGACTGACACGGGCGACCGGACCAGACGCGATATATCTTGACCTTTCCGCACAACGCGACATATCGTGTGTGGAGAAGGAGGTCACGAACATGCGGCAGTGGACCATCGAGACACCCGAGCAGCTCACCTTCGAGACCGTGAGCAAGCTCAACGTCCGGATCGTGGCGGGGAAACTGGCGGTGCTGGCCAGCGACGCCCCGCCCACCCTTGAGGTCACCGACATCGGCACCCCGCCGCTGATCGTCACCCACGAGGACGACGGCACGCTCACCGTCACCTACAAGGACCTGACCTGGGATGGCCTGCTCGGCTGGCTCCGCCCGGGCCACCGGAAGGCGACGCTGACGCTGACCGTGCCGAAGGAGTGCCCGGTCAACGTGGGGGTGGTCAGCGCCTCGGCCGTCGTCGCCGGACTCGAGGGCCGCACCTCGGTCAAGAGCGTCTCCGGTGAGATCGTGCTCGACGGGGTGAGCGGCGAGGTCCACGCCGACACCGTCTCCGGTGACGTCGAGAGCCGCGGACTGGTCGGCGACCTGTCCTTCAAGAGCGTCTCGGGCGAGCTGACCGTGGCCCAGGGCACGCCGCGCCGGCTACGGGCCACCACGGTCTCCGGCCGGATCACCGCTGATCTGGAGCTCCCGCCTACCGGCCACGTGACGCTGAACAGCGTCTCCGGCGACATCATGCTCCGGCTGCCGCACCGGGTCGAGACCGATGTCACGATCCGCTCCACCTCCGGCAGGCTCGACACCGCCTTCACCGAGCTCAACCGCACCGGCCAGGCCGGGGCGAAGTCGCTCACCGGCAGGATCGGCGGCGGCATGGCCTCCCTGTCGGCGATCACCGTCTCGGCGGACGTCACGCTACTGAAGGGAGAGCAGTCATGAGCCCGGTCTTCGGCCATGGGCGGCTCCGGCTCTATCTCCTCAAGCTGCTCGAAGAGAGCCCGCGCCACGGCTACGAGGTGATCCGGCTCCTCCAGGACAGATTCCTGGGCGTCTACTCGCCCTCGCCCGGCACCATCTACCCGCGCCTCGCCCGCCTGGAGGAGGAGGGCCTGGTCACCCACGAGGTCGTGGAGGGCAAGAAGGTCTTCACCATCACCGACCGGGGCCGCGACGAGCTGAACGCCCGGCTCGACGAGCTCGCCGACCTGGAGCAGGAGATCTCCGACTCCGTCCGCGACATCGCCCGCGAGGTCAAGGAGGACGTGCGCGACACGGTCAAGTCGCTGCGCGAGGAGCTCACCCAGATGGCGCGCGACGTGCGCCAGGGCACCAGGCAGGAGCGGAGACAGGCCAGGGAGGACCACCGCGAGACCTGGCGGGAGCAGAAGGCCGAGTGGCAGCGCCAGACCCACGAGTGGAAGCACGAGTGGAAGCGCATCTGGGCGGACGGCTTCACCGGACACGGGTCACCCGACCGCGACGCCCAGCTCGGGCAGATGCTGGCCGAGTTCGTTGAGGAGGTCCGCCGGGACGCGCGCGGGGCACAGGTGACCGAGGAGACCCTGGCCACCGCACAGGACGCGCTCTACGACGCCGCCCGCCGCATCCGGGAAGCGCTCCGGTGATCCTGCTGTACGGCCCGCGCCCGCCCCTTCTGCTGTCGGGATGCCCGGCCCGGCGGGTGCCCGGCTCAGCCGGTGAAGACGATCTTCCCGAAGACGTCACCCTCGTGCAGGGCGGCGAACCCCTCACGGGCCTCGGTCAGCGGGAGCGTCCGGTCGATCACCGGGCGGACGCCGGTCTGCTCCATGAACCGGACCAGTCTGGCCAGTTGGTCGCGGGTGCCCATGGTTGAGCCGACCACGGAGAGCTGGAGGAAGAAGACCCGGTTCAGGTCGGCGGACGGCACGGCGCCGCTCGTCGCACCCGAGACCACGATCCGGCCCCCGGGGCGCAGCGCCTTCAGCGAGTGGTCCCAGGTGGCCTGGCCGACGGTCTCCATCACCGCGTCGACCCGCTCGGGCAGCCGGACGCCGCTCTCGAAGACCTGGTCGGCGCCGAGGTCGAGCGCCCGCGCCCGCTTCTTCTCCGACCGGCTGGTGGCCCAGACCCGGTAGCCGCCCGCCCGTCCCAGGGCGATCAGCGCGGTGGCCACGCCGCCCCCGGCGCCCTGGACCAGCACGGTCGAGCCCGGCTCCAGCTCCGCCTTGTCGAACAGCATCCGGTAGGCGGTCAGCCACGCGGTGGGCAGGCAGGCCGCCTCCTCGAAACTCAGCGCGGCGGGCTTGGGCACCAGGTTGCGCCGGGGCACGGCCACCCGCTCGGCGAAGGTGCCGTCGTAGGTCTCCGACAGCAGGGACCGCCTGGGGTCGAGCGTCTCGTCGGCGCCGCTGCCGATCACCGAGTGCACGATGACCTCGTTGCCGTCCTGGTCGACTCCGGCGGCGTCACAGCCGAGCACGATCGGCAGCCGGTCCTGGCGGATGCCCACGCCCTTGAGCGTCCACAGGTCGTGGTGGTTGAGCCCGGCGGCCCGCACCGTGACGGTGGTCCAGCCGTCGGGAACCTCGGGTTCGGGGCGCTCACCGAGCGTGAGCCCGGCGAGTGGGTTGTCGGGATCGGTCTGGGTGACGGTTACGGCGAACATGGCCGCACCCTACGCCTCCCCCGCCTGATATCGCAGCACGGTTCGTCACCCCTCAGCGGCCCGGAGTTGTCGCAGTTACTCGAGAAACCGGCGGTAAGCGCTGTTACCACTGTTGTCCGCGGTGCCGGAAGAACGACATCACAGCACGTCCCACCTGCGAAAATGCTTAATTGTTAAATCATAACCAATGGCTATTCAAATAACGAGGCGGCATCGGAGGGAACCATTCCCGGCCTTTTCTCGTCAATTCATCTCCAACCCTTGATCCATTCAGTAACGTTCCGATCGTTTTCCCGGCAAGGGATGTCCCGTCCCCGCCGAGAACGAAAGGAGCTCCATTGAATTCCCGAGCACGGCGCCTCACGATCCCCCTCACCGGCCTTCTCATGATCGCCGGAGTGATCGGCGCCACCACCGGAGCCGACGCCACCACGGCCCCCGCCGACGTGGTCAGTTCGGCCGCCTCGGAGACCCCCACCGAGGCCACCTCCTTCTGGTCACCCGAGCGGATGCGCAAGGCCACCGACGCGACCGGTGACCTCGACCTCAGCGTCAAGGGCGGCACGGCCTCCAGCGCGGCCGGCCCCGACGGCAAGGCCGGGTCGGTCGCGCCGATCGGAGCCGAGGGCGCCAAGTCGATCAAGAGCAAGCAGGTCAACCTGCCCAACACCGTCGGCCGGATCTTCTTCACCCTGCCCGGCGCCAACCCGCTGGACCCGGCGAGCTGGAAGTACTGCTCCGGCAGCTCCATCCAGGGCAAGTACCGCAACCTGGTCGCCACCACGGCGCACTGCGTCTACGACGTGAAGACCAACCAGTTCTACGACAACTGGATCTTCATCCCGTCCTACTGGGACGGCGACCAGGCGTGGAACGGCAAGAACCCCTACGGCATCTACGCCGCCAAGTGGTTCAACGCGCACGACGACTTCGTGGTGAAGGAGGACTACGACTTCGACTACGCCTTCGTCAACGTCAGCTCCGGCTACAAGGTGAACTGGGAGAAGGACGCCGCGGGCAAGTGGAAGCCGGTCATCAAGGACGTCGGCCGGCTCGGCGACAACGTCGGCGGCCAGGGCTTCGCCTGGAACCAGAAGGTCAAGAGCGCGGTCTTCTCCTTCGGCTACCCGGCCGGCCTGCACCCCGACGGGGACAAGCCCTTCACCGGCCGGACCATGAAGTGGTGCTACGGCACGACCGGCGCCATGCCGGCCGCCCCGAAGTACAACCTCCAGGAGCACGTCGGCTTCAAGTGCGCCTTCACCGCGGGCGCGAGCGGCGGCCCCTGGCTGCTGAAGTACAAGAACTCCAGCAGGACCGGCTACCTCAACGGCGTCAACAGCGTCTCGTGGGACACCGACAAGAACGACCGCTACGACAAGGTCTCCTCGCCCTACTTCAACGGCGACACCTACCAGGTCTACCGGGTCGCGGCCAACCGCTGGACCAAGTGACCGCACCCCACCGGCCGACCGCCGGGCCACTCGGCCGGCCGGCGTGACGAGGGGCCCGGTCCTCGCGACCGGGCCCCTCCGTTTCCGCAGCTCATGGCTTTGTACGGCAGGCACCAGGCGCCCCGGTCGAGCACGGGAAGATCAGACGCGGATCTTGAAAGTTTGGTTCCATGATTTTGGTAACGAACTCATATCGGTCAAGCGGTCTGCCCGATTTATAGCTTTTTAACCGTTCTTTGCCTAGTACGGTCTCCTCTTGTCTCTTTACGTATGCGTGGGCCGTCCCGAGCGGCCCGCGGCAAAGAAGGAGCTAGATTGAACTCCCGAGCCAAGCGTCTGGTCCTCCCCCTCGGTGGAGCCCTCGTGGCGACCACCATGATCGGCGCCCCCCTCGCCGGCGTGGCTCAGGCCGCGCCCGCGCCCGACGTCAAGTCGTCGGCGCTCACCACCTCCGGTAACGCGAAGGCCATCGCGGGCTACTGGAACTCCTCCAGGCTCAAGTCGGCGAAGAGCTACGTCACCGACTCCACCGTCTCCGCCAAGCTGTCGAAGACCGGCGCCGCCAGGGCCGCCGCCGACGGCAAGCCGGGTGTCGTCGCCCCGACCGGCGAGGGTGGCAAGTCCGCGGGCCGATCCAAGAACCTGAACCTGCCGATCACCACGGGCAAGGTCTTCTTCGTCGACGGCAAGGGCCAGGAGCGCTGGTGCTCCGGCACCTCGGTGCAGTCGAAGTACCGCAACCTGGTCGCCACGGCGGGCCACTGCGTCTACGACACCGACACGAACAAGCCGTTCAGCAACTTCGTGTTCATCCCCGGCTATTACCAGGGCAAGGCTCCCTGGGGCATCTACGTCGGCGCCAAGGTCAACACCCACGACGACTTCACCGTCTACGAGGACTACGACTACGACTACGCCTTCGTCAACGTCTACAACGGCTTCAAGCAGACGGGTGTCAAGGAGACCAGCAAGTCGGAGTACACGGCCGCCAAGGGCTTCAAGTACACCGAGGACAAGGCGATCACCCAGTCCGAGTTCGAGGCGGGCTACGAGAAGTACGGCGAGCTCGGCCCCTACTGGAAGAAGGCGGCCGACCCGACCGTCGAGACCGTCGCCAAGCCCAGCGACGTCACTTCCAAGAACGTCGACGAGTACATCGCCACCGGCAAGGACGGCGTCAAGCTGACCGCCGCCGAGGTCGTGGAGAGCGTCTACACCAAGGCGCCCAAGGGCTTCGAGAACGGCAACCAGTTCGAGCGGAAGACCGTCAAGACCCCGATCAGCCAGGAGGAGTACGCCAGGCTCCTCAAGGAGAAGGGCGACGGCAAGTTCCTCGGCAAGCTCGAGGCCACCAAGGACGCCAACGGCACCGAGATCGCCTGGTTCAAAACTCAGTACTTCGTCAAGAAGTGGGTCAAGACCACCGTCAAGGAGCTGTACTTCCACACCCGGTACTTCGTGGTCCTCACCTCCGACGCCGGCCGCCTCGGCGACAACGTCGGCGGCCAGGGCTTCACCTGGAACCAGAAGCTCGGCAAGAAGGTCTTCGTCTTCGGCTACCCGACCGGGGCCCACCCCGACGGCAACCGGCCCTACTCCGGCCAGACCATGAAGTGGTGCTACGGCACGACCGGTGCCGCTCCCGTCGTCTCGGCGTTCAAGGCCGAGGAGCAGCAGGCGATCAAGTGCGCCTTCACCCCCGGTGCCAGCGGCGGCCCCTTCCTGCTGCAGTACAAGAGCAGCAAGCGGACCGGCTACCTCAACGGCGTCGTGAGCCTGACGGTCGACAGCGACAAGAACAACCGCTACGACCGGGTCACCACCCCGTACTTCAACGGTGAGACCTACGGCATCTACAAGCACGCCGCCAACCTCTGGACCGGGAAGCTTCCCTCCTAAGGCACGGACGTCGTGAGTGTGGAGGGGCCCTCGCCATGGGGGTCCCTCCACGCTTTGACGGGGTACTTATGCCTTGTAGGACAGGCTTCATCGGATAACGGTGTAGAGCACACCGAACAACTGAGCTGCCCAAATCTCAGTTGATCTGGAAAAATAGTCCCCCTCACCCCCTGTTCCCCTCCCGATCCCCCGAAGGAAACGGCCCTCATGTCCCCCCGCGTACGGCGGTTCGCGACCACCCTCGGCGCCCTCGTCGCCAGTGGTGTGTTCGCGCTGTCCACGTTCGCCGGGGGTGCACACGCCGACACCGCTTACTTCTCCGCGGTGCCCGGCAGCATCAGCTCCTTCGAGCTCACCAAGACGAGCACGGACATGAAGCGGATCGCGGAATACTGGAGCCCGAGCAGGATCAAAGAGGCGCAGAACAACACGCCGGCCACGCCCGAGGCCAAGCCCAGCAACGGCGGCACCACCTCGGCACCCGCCTCCCCCACCCCCACCGGCACGACCGCCGGCGCCACGGCCGCGGCCGCGGGCGGCGAGAGCACGACCGCCGCTGTCACGACCGCCCTGACCTACAGCAGCGCCGCCTCGACCTCGCCGACCGTCCAGCCCACCCTCCCCAGGAGGGTCCCCCCGGTCGCCGGCACCTCCCCGATGACCGTCGGCAAGGTGTTCTTCCGGATCGGCGACAAGGACTACTGGTGCTCCGCCTCGTCGGTGGCGTCGAAGAGCCGGAGCCTGGTCGCCACGGCCGGCCACTGCGCCTACGACGCCAAGCAGGGCAGGCACGCCGAATACTGGATCTTCATCCCGGGCTACGACAGGGGCGACACCCCGTACGGGATCTACGTCGGCCACTCCCTCAACCTGCACGAGAGCTTCGTCGGCCGCGGCGACTACGACTACGACTACGCCTTCGTCAACGTGCACGACGGGTTCAAGTGGAAGCCGGGCAAGACCGTCGGCACCTACGAGATGGAGCCCGTGGGCAAGCTGGAGGACAACGTCGGCGGGCAGGGCCTGGCGGTCAACCGCGGCACCGACCAGTCCACCCTCGCCTTCGGCTACCCCGCCGCCCCCCAGATCGACGGCAGCAGGCCGTACGACGGCCAGAAGCTGAGGTCCTGCGTCGGACGCACCAAGAAGAGGACCGCCCCCACCTACCTGGTGGAGAAGGGCATCGCGCTCAGCTGCCAGTTCACCGGCGGGGCGAGCGGCGGCCCCTGGCTGGTCAACTACGACCCCGCCATCGGCCTGGGCTACCTCAACGGCGTCAACAGCTTCGCCTGGGACACCGACGTCGACCGGAAGTACGACCTGATCTCCTCGCCGTACTTCACCGCGTCCACCTACAACGTCTACAGGTGGGCGGACAGCCAGCACGCGCAATGACCTCGCGGAGACCACCCGGCCCCGGGACGAGGGGCCGTTCTTCCTTCTCTCACCCGTGGGACCCGGCAGCCGCCGGGTCCCACGCCTGTTTCCGGAGCCGTGACGGCGTGACAGCCCCTCTTGGGGACGTCGACCTCGTCCCGGAGCGCCCTGTGGGCTCCTGCCGTCCTCGGGTCCGAGGCCTTCACCCGGCCGTGCGGACCCGAATCTGGGTCCTTCCGGAGGCGCTCAGCCCCTGATTTCACGGCTTTCCTGGACTCCCGGCGCTCCGGCTCGGTCGCGTTAGACGTGACTTCGGCCGGATCGGTGCCATTGATCGCATGTGATCTGCGTCACATCGATGTCGTGACTGAACGTACCGGGGCACTCACGCCACATCGGTCACATTTACAACAGCCTTACGCCTATCTGCGGAAACACAGTGCTCCCCCCTCAACCACACCAAGGGTTCCGGCGCCACTTAAACATCACAGAACGATCACGGCCGGACGCATGGGGTCCTAATCCGCCAAAGCGGCTTCCGGTTCTCAAGATCCGCACTGTATGTTCTGGCTATCCCTTTACTGACGCATGGGACGCAAGAAGCGTTCCACATCAGACCAAGGAGTTACCTTGAAGCGCATCCTCCTCCCCGCCGGTGGTGCTGTCCTCGCCACCGGTCTGCTGGCCGCCGGTCTGGCCGGTACCGCTAGCGCCGCTCCCGACTGGGCGTCCGACACGATGGCCAAGGACGCTCCGTCCGCGGTCGAGGTCGCGAAGTTCTGGTTCGAGAACAACGGCAAGACCAACAACCTGGCCGCTGCCACGGCTTACAACATCGAGACCTCGGCTTCTTCCGGGCTGAAGGCTTCCGGCGGGTACACCCCCGACGGCAAGCCCGGCGTCGTCGCCCCCATCGGCGAGGAGAAGAAGACCACCTCCACGGTGAAGAACATCAACCTGCCGCGCACCATCGGCAAGGTGTTCTTCGAGGCTCCCGATGGCAGCCTGAAGTGGTGCTCCGCCACCTCGATCCAGTCGAAGTACCGCAACCTGGTCGCCACGGCCGGTCACTGCGTCTACGACGACAAGAAGAACGCCAGCGTCATGAACAAGTGGGTCTTCGTGCCCGCTTACTACCAGGCCAAGACGCCTTACGGCATCTACGTCGGCAAGACGGCCTACACCCACTATGACTACAGCGTCTTCAACGACCGCGACCGCGACTACGCGTTCGTGACCGTGTACAACGGCATCCAGCTTGGTGGCGGCAGCTCCAAGGAAGTCTCGAAGGCTGACTGGGACAAGTTCAGTGGCAAGAAGGGCCACAAGGACGTCGAGATCACCTTCGACGAGTACAAGAAGGGTCTGACCAACGACCCGACGGGTGCTTACTGGGCCGACGAGGCGACCGCGGACTCCGACCCCGCCCCGACCGGACCGGACTACCCCGGCGCCGTGATGGGCCGCAAGGAAGTCAGCCTGACCGACTACACCGCTGCGGGTATCGGCAAGGGCAACGGCAAGCGGCTGGGCGAGCCGGTCGTCACCCCGCTGACCAAGGCCGAGTATGACACGCTCAGCGCTGCCGAGGGTGACAAGAAGCCGAAGGGCACCCTGTCCAACACTGACGGCAACTACACCCTCACGCAGTACTACGTGCAGGAGTGGTACAAGCCGGGCACGAAGAAGAAGTACTACCACACCACGTACGTCGTCTTCGATGGCTTCATCAAGGACGTCGGCCGTCTCGGCGAGGCTGTCGGCGGCCAGGGCTTCACCTGGAACCAGAAGACCGGCCAGACCGTGTTCGTCTTCGGTTACCCGGCGGGCCCGCACCCCGACGGCAACAAGGCCTACACCGGCGTTACGCCGAAGTGGTGCTACGGCAAGACCTCCGGCAAGGTGTACGTCTCCGCGGCCGAGAAGGTCGAGGAGCACGTTGGCCTCAAGTGCTCGATGACCGAAGGCGCCGACGGCGCCCCGTGGCTCGTCAAGTACAACAACGGCAAGCGTCTCGGCTACGTCAACGGCGTCACCAGCCTGTTCGGCGACCAGGACAAGAACGGTCGCTACGACCTCAGCACCTCGGCCTACTTCGACGGCGAGACCGCTGCGGTTTACAACCAGGCTGCCGCTGTGTGGTCCGGCTCGATCGTCAAGTAGTCTTGATGATCAGCTGAGTCCGGGGGTCCAAACCTCGAACTCACCCTGCTTCACCCGAAGGGCCCGGCTCGCGCCGGGCCCTTCGGCCTTTGTCAGGGGCTTTCTCCCGTGTCTCCCGGAAGCGCCGGATCCCCCTGGGAAACGTCAGGCCCTCCCAGAGAACGCCAGGCCCTCCCGGAGCACCGGTCTTCCGCAGGAACCTCCCCCTGGAACGTCAGGCGATGCTGAGCTCCCGGCTCCGCGCCTTCAGCTCCACCACGGCCGGCTCACCCGCGAAGGGTTCCATCCGCCGCCGCAGGTCCGCCACGTACGACTGGGTGCGGACCGACTGCAGGCCCCCCGCCAGATCCAGCGCCTGGCCCGCCGCCACGCAGGCCCGCTCCAGCTCGCCGCATTCGAGCAGCCCCGCCGAGAGCAGCGACAGGTTGAACATCCGCCCCCGGACGTAGCGCCCGTCCATGTCCAGCGACCGCGTCGCATACCGTACGGTCCCCGGCCCGTCGCCCAGGTCGCGGAAGCAGTGCGCGAACTTGGCCGACAGGTAGGCCTCGTCGAAGTAGGCGATCCAGTCGGGCTCGTCACCGGTCCCGCGCCGGTCGAAGGCCAGCTCCGCCTCGTGCAGGGAGTCCGCGCAGGCGGCCCGGTCGTCCATCAGGGCGTGGGCGTGGGCTTCGAGCACGTGCGACTCGGACAACAGGGCGAAGACACCGGCCCGCCGGGCCGACAGCTGGGCGGCACGCGCCAGGTCGAGGGCGTGCGCGGGCTGCCCTATGTACAGGGCCTGGTGGCTCATCCCCGCGAGGATCTCCCCGCCGAACCCGTGGTCCCCCCCGCTCCTGGCCAGCCGGAGCGCCTGGATCAGGTAGCGCTGGGCCAGGCCGTGCTGCTCCAGGTCATAGGCCATCCAGCCGGCCAGCCGGGTCAGCTCGGCCGCGGCGGAGGCCAGCAGCCTGCCGGTGCTCCCGCTGTAGGAGCCGTCACTGAGCAGCGGCGCGACCGCCGAGTCCAGATATTTCACGACGGCCGAGCGGACCCTGCCGCCGCCGAACCGGTTGTCCAGCACGCCGAAGGACCGGGTCACCTCCCGAATGGCGGCGATGTCGGCCATGCCCACCCGACGGGACCCGCCCGCGACGGGACGCCCCTCCAGGGGAAGGGTCAGCCAGCGCAGGGCGCCGGTGGAACCCGCCCCGATCGCGAAGGTCGAGTCGATCAGGAACCTGCGCCTCTCAACGTCTCCCCGCCACAGTGCCGTCACGGTCGCGATCCCCTCCTGCCATGTGTGGGTGAACTCCTGTCCGAGGTCGAGAGATGTCGGGACGACCGGCAGGCCGAGGTCTTCCGAGCTGACCGGCCTGCCGAGCCGGAGTGCGAAAATCTCCGCGAGCAGCCCCGGGACCGGATCCCTCGGCCGTTGGCCGCCGATCCAGCGGAGAACGGAACTGTGGTCGTACTTCAGACCCGGGAGGCCCCGGGAGACACCGAGATCGTTGATCCTGCGGGACAGTCCCTTGTGGGTGAAACCCGCTTCGGCGATGAGTCGCTGAAGCAATCGGTTGGGCTCGCGTTTCATCGCTCTCCTCACCCGCTTTCGTCACGTGAGAACCGCCGGGGCTGCGGCAGTGAGCCGCGCCCCGTGCGACCGCATCCGCCCCTCGTTGCACACTCTTGCCCAGATAGGTGACGGAGCGCTTTGTTTATAGCACGATCCGTGACCGTTTTTTTGATTTTCCGAAACACAGAAAAGACGCCCCCCGCCCGGTCGGGCGAGGGGCGTCGTCACGGACGGACCCGGAGATCTTCGCGTGCGATCCCGGAAGCGGATACGGCGGGCCAGAGGTGGATACGGCGGGCTAGAGCCGGGCGACTCCGTCGGCGCGGGCCTGCGCGGCTACCGCGGCGACGACCGCCGGGGCGACGCGCTCGTCGAACGGGCTGGGGATCACGTAGTCGGCCGACAGGTCGTCGTCGCCGACCACGGCGGCCAGCGCATCTGCCGCGGCCACCTTCATGTTCTCGGTGATGGTGGTGGCGCGGACGTCGAGCGCCCCCCGGAAGACGCCGGGGAAGGCCAGCACGTTGTTGATCTGGTTGGGGAAGTCGGAGCGACCGGTCGCCACCACCCGGGCGTGCCTCCTGGCGATCTCCGGGTGCACCTCGGGGTCCGGGTTGGACAGCGCGAAGACGATGGAGCCGGGTGCCATCGAGGCGATGGCCCGCTCCGAGACCGTGGAGCCCGACAGGCCGACGAACACGTCGGCCCCGGCCAGCGCCTCCTCCGTGGACCCCCGCAGGCCGGCCCGGTTGGTGTCGCGCGCCAGGGCCTCCTTCACCGGGTTGAGCCCGTCGCGGCCCCGGTAGATCAGGCCCTTGGAGTCGGAGACCGCGATGTCGCCGATGCCGGCGTTGAGCAGGATGCGGCTGACCGCGACGCCGGACGCGCCCGCGCCCGCCACCACGGCCCGCAGATCGCCCAGCGTGCGGCCGGTCAGCCGGGCCGCGTTCCTGAGCGCCGCCAGCACGACGATCGCGGTGCCGTGCTGGTCGTCGTGGAAGACGGGGATGTCCAGGAGCTCGCGAAGCCGTTCCTCGACCTCGAAGCAGCGGGGCGCGCTGATGTCCTCCAGATTGATGCCGCCGAAGGAGGGCGCGAGCCGTACCACCGTCTCGACCAGCGCGTCCACGTCGGTGCAGTCGAGGCAGATCGGCACCGCGTCGACCCCGGCGAACTCCTTGAACAGCAGCGCCTTGCCCTCCATGACCGGCATGGCGGCGGCGGGCCCGATGTCGCCGAGCCCGAGCACGGCGGTGCCGTCGGAGACGACGGCGACCACGTTGGGCACCCAGGTGTAGTCGTTGACGAGCTCGGGCCGCTCGGCGATCGCGGTGCAGACCCGGGCCACCCCCGGGGTGTAGGCGAGCGCCAGGTCGGCGGCGTCGCGGACCGGGACGGTGGAGCGGACCTCCAGCTTGCCGCCGCGGTGCAGGGCGAAGGCCGGATCCAGATCGAGGACGTCGGGAGTGTCGGGAGAAACGGACGATGGCGTGACGGCCACAGCGACCCCTGTAGTTCAGTCAGACAGACGGACAGTTCCTTAGACGCCGTGGCGGGCGTGGCCCGGCTTCGGTAGCCGCTCGGGGCCCGCTCGCTGAGCACGGTCGTCTGGAGGGGGTACGGGGGTCACCCGTTGGTCGATTGTGCCACATGTTGAGACTCCGGCAGGTGGTGGAGCGATGACGGAGCGGCTTACTTTCGATGAGCGGCTCCTTCCAATGCGTGGTGGCGATCTCGCCACCCGTGTAATACTCAGGGCTTCATTCATCACTTACATCGACGGGTCGCCGTGGATCTGACCTCCTATGCCGAGCTGGCTGTGCTGCTCATCAACAGCCCCGACCGACTGACCGGCCTGGACGGGCTGCGCTCCCTCCTCGAGGAGGGTCGCCGCTACCGTCCCGGCTGCCGCATCACCCGGGGTGACCTCGACGCCCTGCGCGATCTGCGCGAGGAGCTCGTGACGGTGTTCGCGGCCGCGGCCGGCGGCGACGAGCAGGACGTGGTCGACCGGCTCAACTCGCTGCTGATCCAGCATCCGGTCCAGCCGCAGATCTCCGGTCACGACGGCGAGCGCTGGCACCTGCACCTCACCGAGGGCGGCCGGATGGCCGACCAGTACGCCGTGGGCGCGGTGATGGGCCTGGCCACGATCGTCACCGACCTCGGCGTGGACCGGCTCGGCCTCTGCCAGGCTCCGCCCTGCCGCCGGGCCTATCTCGACACCTCCTCCAACCGGTCCCGGCGCTACTGCTCGGAGCGGTGCGCCAGCCGTGCGAACGTGGCCGCCTACCGCGCCCGCAAGAAGGTCAACGGCCAGTAGCGCAGCACCACCCGGCCGACCAGGGCCGACGGCGGCAGAGCGCCGAAGTCCCAGCTGTCGCGGCGGCCGGGGGCCCGCTGGTTGTCGCTCTCCAGCCACCACTCGCCGTCCGCCTCCCATACGGCCCGTTTGACGATCAGCCGCGACGGGTCGGACGGGAGCCGGGCGACGACCAGATCCCCTGCTCGGATCGGTGCGCCGCGCCGTACCCAGAGCCAGTCCCCGGAGCGCAGCGCGGGCAGCATCGAGTTCCCCTCGACACGGACTCTCACAGGGCGCAGCCCCCTCCCACACGGGTTTTCGAAGACGGGTAAGGTCGATTACTGGACCAGCTGATCTCAGCATCAAGGAAGGATTTTCCGATGCTCGCACGACTTATGCGACCCAAGCACGTCGCGTCCGCGCACTGCGACCTGCCGTGTGGCGTGTACGACCCGGCCCAGGCTCGCATCGAGGCCGAGTCCGTGAAGGCCATCATGGAGAAGTACGCCGCGAACGAGGACCCGGTCTTCCGTTCTCGCGCGCTCACCATCAAGGAGGAGCGGTCGGAGCTGGTCAAGCACCACCTGTGGGTGCTGTGGACCGACTACTTCAAGCCTCCGCACCTGGAGACCTACCCGCAGCTGCACCAGCTCTTCTGGGACGCCACGAAGCTGGCCGGCGCCGCGGGCGGCAAGGGGACGGTCGACGTCGCCAAGGCCGACGAGCTCCTGGGCAAGATCGACGAGATTTCCAAGATTTTCTGGGCGACCAAGGCCGCCTGAGCGGGTTGTCGCCGAGGCACGCCGATGATCCCCGCTGAGAGGTGGAGGGACGCGGCGGGCGGACGGCAAGGCGGCGCGCGGAGGTGCGGTCGCCGTCACAGGCCCCGTGGGGAGTGCGACCACACGGGGCCTGACCTGTTGAGATGTCCCATTGAGGCGTCTTAGTGGGTTCTTGAGGTGTTCAAATCGTCCGGATCGCGAGTCCAATTGGGCCATCCACCCTCTCGGGGCTGTAGGTTGCAGTCAGCGACTCTGCGAGGAGGAACGTGACCGAACACACCGAGACGCCGGCGGTCGATATGGGCGGGATCCGCGACGTGGTGACCGTCCGGCTGCCGGCCGCGAGTGCCTATCTTTCCGTGCTGCGTACGGCGACCGCCGGACTGGCCGCACGGCTGGACTTCACGCTTGACGAGATCGAGGATCTGCGGATCGCGGTCGACGAGGCGTGCGCGATGCTGTTGACCCAAGCTGTTCCCGGGACCGACCTGTCGGCCGAGTTCGAGCTCACCGGTCAGCTGATGCAGGTCCGGGTCGAGGTCAGCACGGTGGGCAGCAGCGCGCCCAAACGCGACGACTTCGCGTGGATGGTGCTCACCGCCCTGGCCGACGATGTGGATGCCGTAACCGACTCCCCCGACCGCATGGCGATCGTGCTACGCAAGCGCCGAGGCGCGGCGAGGCCGGCGTGACGGAAAGGACTCGTGCCATGGCCGCCAGCGATCACGCGGTGCCCGACCGGGTGCGCGCGCGCCTGCTCTTCGCGGAACTGGCGGAGTTGACCCCCGACGACTCGCGGCGCCAGCGTATCCGTGACGAACTCGTCGAGCTCCATCTCCCCTTGGTGGAGTATCTCGCCCGACGGTTTCGCAACCGGGGCGAGTGGCTTGACGACCTCACCCAGGTCGCCACCATCGGCCTGATCAAATCGATCGACCGTTTCGATCTGGGGCGGGGGGTCGAGTTCTCCACCTACGCCACCCCGACGATCGTGGGCGAGATCAAGCGGCATTTCCGCGACAAGGGGTGGGCGGTCCGCGTGCCGCGCCGCCTGCAGGAGCTCAAGCTCTCGCTCACCAAGGCGATCAGCGAACTGTCGCAGCGCGAGGGGCGTGCGCCCACCGTCGGGGAGCTCGCCACGTTCCTCAAGATGACCGAGGAGGAGGTGCTCGAGGGGCTGGAGTCGGCCAACGCCTACTCGACGGTCTCCCTCGACGCGCCCGACTCCGGTGACGACGACGCGCCCGCGGTGGCCGACTCCCTGGGCATCGTGGACGACTCCCTGGAGGGCGTCGAATACCGCGAGTCGCTCAAGCCGCTGCTCGAACGGCTGCCGCCGCGCGAGAAGCGGATCCTGCTGCTGCGGTTCTTCGGCAACATGACCCAGTCGCAGATCGCCACCGAGCTGGGCATCTCGCAGATGCACGTCTCACGGCTGCTGGCCAGGACCCTCGCCCAGCTCCGTGAGGGGCTGACCGCGGAGGACTGACGCCCTTGCCGGGGTCTCAGTCTCGGTCGCCGTAGAGCTGGTCCCCGTAGAGGACATGGGTCGTCTGCGGGGACAGCAGCGCGACCACCCCGACCACCGCCGCGGCGATCAGCGGGATGCCGATGGCCTGCCGGCCGGACTGGATCAGCGTGATGGCGACCACGGCGGCGAAGATCTGCGCCAGCACGCCCGGACTCCGCGTCCACCGCTCGGTCCGCAGCATCCCCCAGGCCACCCAGAGCAGGCCCGCGCCGACGAGGATCCCGAATGCGGCGACGAAGAGCGAGCTCAGCACGTCGGAGGGCCGGCCGACCACCGTCTCGACGCCGACGTAGCCGCCGAGCAGCAGGCTGGTGACGCCTTCCAGCCCCAGGACGGCGGCGGCGACGGTGAGGGTCATCGGGCGATTCGACACATCCCAACTCTATCGCCGGGGCGCCTCGGTCGGATTTCCCCAGCCCGGACGGCCATATCGGCGGATACCCTGGCGTTATGCGCGCGATGCTCCTGGTGAACCCCAAGGCGACGACGACCAACCGGCGGACGCAGGACGTGCTCATCGGGGCTCTCAGCGCCACCATGAGTATCACGGTCGAGGAGACGGCCTATCGCGGGCACGCGGCTCTGCTCTCCCGTAAGGCCCACGCCTCGGGATACGACGTGGTGGCCGTGCTCGGTGGCGACGGCACGATCAACGAGGCCGCGAACGGCCTTCTCGACGCGGAGGACGGCCGGGACGGGGATGCGACGGACCGTCCGGCGTTGCTGGTGATCCCCGGCGGCAGCGCGAACGTCTTCGCCCGGGCGCTGGGGCTGCCGAACAGCACGGTCGAGGCGGTCGGCGCGGTGCTGGAGGCGATCCGTGACGGCCGGCGGCGCACCGTCGGGCTGGGACAGGCGCTCTGGAATGACGAAAGCCGATATTTCACGTTCTGTAGTGGCTTGGGGTATGACGCCGAAGTGATCCGGGCGGTGGAGGGCATGCGCGGCACCGGCCGCAAGGCCACCCCCACGCGCTATGTGAACACCGCGTTACACCACTATCTCTCGACCGACAAACGCCATGCCGCCATCACCATCGAGGGGCCGGACGTGCCCCGGGCCGGAAACGTCTTCATGGCGATCATCTCCAACACCTCGCCCTGGACCTACGTGGGCTCCCGGCCGATCTGCCCGACCCCGTGGGCGAGCTTCGAGACGGGTCTCGACCTGTTGGGACTCCAGCGCCTGGGCATGCCGTCGATGGTCCACCTCCTGCCCCAGATCACAGGTGCGCGCGACACCCTGCCCACCGGCCGCCACCTGGTGCAGCTCCATGACGAGAAGGAGTTCACGCTGACCGCCGAACGCCCGGTGGCCTTCCAGCTCGACGGCGACTACCTGGGCGAGGTCGAGCAGGTGACCTTCCGGTCCATCCCGAACGCGTTACAAGTCTTGGTCTAGCTCGTTACATGCGGTCATTGTGTGACGCATCCGACATGCATATCCGGCAAAACGTTCCCCCAAACCTCTTGCATGTACTGAGCGTGGCTGACAATCTCAACATTGACGTCGGAACGTAGGACCTTTGATCGACCACCTCGCTCCCAGGCCACCGACGATCAAGCGAACGTGTCCCGGACCGAACAAGGCTCGGGTAATCGTCCGCTCTGGTTAGTGAAAGTCTTCACAAAGTGAGCCGATGGAGCCGCAGCAAGGGCTCCTCTTACGAAGGAGTGGACGCATGGACTGGCGCCACCGCGCTGCCTGCCGTGACGTGGACCCCGAGCTGTTCTTCCCGATCGGCAACACCGGCCCTGCCCTGATGCAGATCGAAGAGGCCAAGCAGGTCTGCCGTACGTGCACCATAAGTGAAGCATGCCTCAAGTGGGCGCTGGAGTCCGGGCAGGACGCAGGCGTCTGGGGCGGCCTGAGCGAGGACGAGCGCCGCGCATACAAGCGCCGCACCGCCCGCGCCCGCACCCGCGCGAACGCCTGACCGGACTACGCCGGCCCCTCCCCGGCCGCGGCTCAGGCCGCGGGGAGGGGGATGCCGAGGGTGACCTCGGTGCCGCCGCCCTGCCGGGGCTCGATGGCCAGCCGGCCCGACAGCTCCCCGACGACCAGGGTACGCACGATCTGCAGCCCCAGGCTGGTGGACGACTCCAGGTCGAATCCCTCCGGCAGGCCGGTCCCGTCATCGGACACGATCACGTCGAGCCGGTCGGCCCCCCGCGAGACGATCACCTGAAGCCGGCCCGGCCGATGTGCCAGCCCGTGCTGGACGGCGTTCTGCAGAAGCTCGGTGAGGACCATCGCCAGCGGCGTCGCGATCTCCGAGCGCAGCACCCCGAACGACCCGATGCGACGCGGCACGACCTGCGCCTCCGGGGCGGCCACCTCACCCGTCATCGCGATCACACGGTCGGCGATGTCGTCGAAGTCCACCTGCTCGTCGGGAGTGTGCGACAGCGTCTCGTGCACGATCGCGATCGACCCGACCCTGCGCACCGCCTCCTCCAGCGCCTCGCGACCCTCCGGCTGCCTCAGTCGCCGGGCCTGCAGCCGGAGCAGCGCCGCCACCGTCTGCAGGTTGTTCTTCACCCGGTGGTGGATCTCCCTGATGGTCGCGTCCTTGGTCATCAGCTCCCGCTCGCGACGCCGCAGCTCGGTCACGTCCCGGATGAGCACCAGCGCGCCGATCCGCCCGCCCCCGACGACCAGCGGGATCGCCCGTAGCTGCACGACGGTGCCACCCGACTCGACCTCGGTCTCCCGGGGCTCCCTGCCGCTGGCCACGATCATCAGGTTCTCGTTGATGGGCTCGTCGGAGTAGCAGAGGGTGGCGGTCGTACGGCCCAGCTCGGCGCCGACCAGGTCCGCGTTGAGACCCAGCCGCCGGTAGGCCGACAGCGCGTTCGGCGAGGCATAGGTGACCCGGCCCGCACGGTCCAGCCGGAGCAGGCCGTCGCCCACCCGCGGCGAACGGACCAGGATCGGCTCCGCGCCGGAGAAGGGGAATCTCCCCTCGGCCACCATCTGGGCCAGGTCCGAGGCGCTCTGCAGATAGGTGAGCTCGAGCCGTGACGGGGTGCGCGCCGAGGAGAGGTTCGTCGAGCGCTGGATCACCCCCAGGAAGTGGTCGGCCCGCCGTACCGGAATGGTCTCCTCACGCACCGGGACCCCGCTCGACCAGTCGGGGTCGCCCTCCCGGCAGATCCGCCGCTCGTTCCAGGCGGTGTCGATGAGCACCCGCTCGCCCTTGGCCGCGGTCATCCCGACGATGTCGTCGTGATAGACGGTGGGCCCCGTGGTGGGCCGCATCTGCGCGACGGCGATCCATCCCGTGCCGTTCTTGAGCGGGACCCAGAGGACGAGATCGGCGAACGACAGGTCGGCCAGGAGCTGCCAGTCGGAGACCAGTGAGTGCGTCCATTCGAGGTCGGCGGCGTCGAGTGCGGTGTGGCGAATCGCCAGGTCACTTAGAGTCGGCACCCGTGCATCATGCGTTCTTTGCGGGCCCGAACGCGAATCGAGCGGGTCTGACTGGCAGGATGCCCGCTATGGAGCAGATTCCAGACCCGCTGGCCCGGTTCCGCGCGGCCACGGGCATGCGGGAGACCGCGGGGGTCAGGCGTGTCCTGCGCGCCCGGACACCGGACGACGACGGCCTGATCGACCTGGCCTCCAACGACTACCTCGGGCTGGCCAGAGACGGGAGGCTGGTCGCGGCGGCGACCGCGGCCACCCGGACCTGGGGCACCGGTTCCACCGGCTCCCGCCTGGTCACCGGCTCCACCGCGCTCCATGCCGAGCTGGAGGGGCGGCTGTGCGCCTTCACCGGGGCCCCCGGGGCTCTGGTGTTCTCCTCCGGGTACCTGGCCAACCTGGCTGCCGTGGCCACCCTGGGCAGGGGCGCGCTGGTGGTCTCCGACGCGGGCAACCACGCGTCCATCGTGGACGCCTGCCGGCTGTCCCGTTCCCGCGTGGTGGTCACCCCGCACAGGGACGTGACGGCGGTGGAGAAGGCGCTGGCCGGCCGGGACGAGGAGCACGCGGTCGTGGTCACCGACGCGGTCTTCTCCGTCGACGGGGACCTGGCGCCGCTGGAGGCCCTGCACGCGGCAGCCGTACGGCAGGGCGCGCTGCTGGTCGTGGACGAGGCCCACGCGATCGGCGTCGTCGGCCCCTCCGGGCAGGGCGCGGTGCACGCGGCGGGCCTGGCGGCCGAGCCGGACGTTGTGAGAACGATCACACTGTCCAAGTCCCTGGGCTCCCAGGGCGGGGCCGTGCTCGGGGCTCCGGAGGTGATCGAGACGCTGATAGACACGGGCCGGTCGTTCATCTTCGACACCGGCCTGGCTCCCGGCAGCGTGGCGGCGGCACTCGCTGCTGTGGATATCCTTCAAAACCAGCCCGAACTGCCCGGATACGTACGGACCAGAGCGAGGGAGCTGGCCTCGATGGCCCGTGAGCTCGGCCTGGAGACCAGCGATCCGGCGGGTGCGGTCGTCCCGATCGTGCTCGGCCCACCCGAGGCCGCACTACGGGCCGCCCTCATCTGTGCGGAACGCGGAGTGCGCGCCGGATGTTTCCGGCCGCCTTCGGTGCCGGAAGGCCGCTCTTGCCTGCGGTTGACCGCACGGGCCAATCTGAGTTCCGATGATCTAGCGGTGACCAGGGGTGCACTCACCGCCGTGGCCGAGATGAAGGTGACCAAGTGAGTGAGCGAAACGGGCGGGTCCAGAGGCGCGGCGCCTCCGGTCACGCCGTTCCCGAGCCGTCTGGCGAGGTGCCGACGTGACGGACGACTCTCCCAGGATTCCCAAGTACTACGACGTCAAACGGAGCCTGCTCGCGCTGACCAAGTCCCTGTCGGCGGGCAGCGCGCTGCCCCCCGAACGGGCGCTGGCGGTCCGTTTCGAGACCTCGCGCACCACCGTGCGCCAGGCCCTGTCGGAACTGGTGGTCGAGGGCCGCCTGGTGCGCATGCAGGGCAAGGGGACCTTCGTCGCGCAGCCCAAGGTCGCCCAGGTCCTCCAGCTGACGTCCTACACCGGCGATCTGCGGACCGTCGGCCTCGAACCCGACACCAAGATCCTCGATATCAGCTACATCACCGCCGACGAACCCCTGGCACGCAGGCTGGCGATCAACCCCGGCGGCCGGGTGCTCCGCATCCACCGGCTGCGTCTGGCCAACGGCGAGCCGATGTCGATCGACACCACCCACCTGTCGGCCCGGCGCTTCCCCCGGCTCCGGCGGGAGATGGAGGTGCACGCCTCGCTGTACGAGACGCTGCACAACGCCTACAACGTGCGGCTGACCGACGCCGAGGAGATCATCGAGACCGTGCTGGCGACGCCGTACGACGCGCAGGTGCTGAGCGTCGACGTCGGCCTGCCGATGCTGCTGCTCACCCGGCACGCCTTCGACGCCGACGGAAACCCGGTGGAGTGGGCCCAGTCCCTCTACCGCGGCGACCGGTACAAGTTCGTCACCCGGCTGCGCCGCCCCTGACGGTTCCCGAGATCACGAGAGCCCGCCGCCGCCTAAGGTGAGGTGGATGAGCATCCTCGTGGTCACCGGGACCGACACCGGCGTGGGCAAGACGGTCGTCACCGCGGCGGTGGCGTCACTCGCCAGGGAGCGGGGCGCCTCGGTCGCGGTGGTGAAGCCCGCCCAGACCGGGGTCGCCGAGACGGAGCCCGGAGACCTCGACGACGTCATCCGGCTCGCCGGGGTGACGTCCACGTTCGAGTTCGCCCGGTTCCCCGACCCGCTCTCCCCCGCGGCGGCGGCCCGCACCTCGGGCCTTCCTCCGCTCTCCCTCACCCGGGCGGCGGCCCGGATCGGGGAGCTGGCCGAGTCGCACCGGCTGGTGGTCGTCGAAGGGGCGGGCGGGCTGCTCGTCCGCTTCGACGAGGAGGGGGCGACCCTGTCCGACCTGGCCCGGATGCTCTCCGCGCCGGTGCTCCTGGTGACCCGCGCGGCGCTGGGCACGCTCAACCACACCGCGCTGACGCTGGAGGCGATGGCCCACCACGGGCTGGAACCGGCCGGCGTGGTGATCGGCTCCTGGCCGGCCGAGCCCGGCCTGGCCGAGCGGTGCAACGTGGCGGATCTGGAGATGCTGGCCGCCCGGCCGCTGGCGGGCGCGCTCCCCGCGGGGGCCGGGACTCTCGATCGGGAGTCCTTCGCCCGTACGGCCCGCGCCGGCCTGGCCCCCGTGCTGGGCGGTGCGTTCGACCCCGCCGCCTTCCGCGACAGCTTCCGGCTCTCGCCGTGACCGTCCCGGGCTTTCCCCGTGGGCAATCCCGGGCCGTCACCATAGATGTCCCCGGGTTTTTGTCGCGGACGACCCTGGGCTCGTGCCGGGGCCGACCCTAGGCTCTTGCTGTAGACGACGGCCGGAGAGCGGAGCAGCATGAGCGACATCCTGGAGATCGCCCGGACGCAGGTCCTGGAGGAGGGCCGGGGGCTCGACGCCGCGCAGGTCCTGCGCTGCCTGGAGCTACCCGATGACCGCCTCGCCGACCTGCTGGGGCTCGCCCACGAGGTGCGGATGAAGTGGTGCGGCCCCGAGGTGGAGGTCGAGGGGATCATCTCCCTCAAGACCGGCGGCTGCCCGGAGGACTGCCACTTCTGCTCCCAGTCGGGGCAGTTCTCCTCCCCGGTCCGCGCGGCCTGGCTGGACATCCCCTCCCTGGTCGAGGCGGCCAGGGAGACCGCGCAGACCGGGGCGACCGAGTTCTGCATCGTGGCCGCCGTGCGCGGGCCCGACCGGCGGCTGATGGACCAGGTCCGCGAGGGCGTCAAGGCGATCCGGGAGGCCGTGGACATCAACGTCGCCTGCTCGCTGGGCATGCTCACCCAGGCCCAGGTCGACGAACTGGCCGCCATCGGCGTGCACCGCTACAACCACAACCTGGAGACCGCCAGGTCGCACTTCGAATCCGTCGTCACCACCCACACGTGGCAGGAGCGCTGGGACACCTGCCTGATGGTGCGCGAGGCAGGGATGGAGCTCTGCTGCGGGGGCATCGTGGGCATGGGCGAGAGCCTCGCACAGCGGGCGGAGTTCGCCGGGCAGCTCGGCGAGCTGGAGCCCGACGAGGTCCCGCTGAACTTCCTCAACCCCCGTCCCGGCACGCCCTTCGAGTCGCTGCCGCTCCTTGAGGGCTCCGAGGCGCTCAAGACCATCGCCGCCTTCCGGCTCGCGCTGCCCCGCACGATCCTGCGCTACGCCGGGGGCCGCGAGCTGACCCTGGGCGACCTGGGCACCCGTGACGGCATGCTCGGCGGGATCAACGCGATCATCGTGGGCAACTACCTGACCACGCTGGGCCGTACCGCCGAACGGGACCTCGGCCTGCTGGTGGACCTGAAGATGCCGATCAAGGCGCTCTCCGAGACCCTCTGAGCCCCTGCCGTCACAGACCTGCGGTGACCTGGTGGGCGACCGCCATCCAGGCCGCGTGGACCATGAAGGGGATGACCGGCCGGGCGACGGCGCCGGCGTGGACACCGGGCCGCGTGAGACGTCGCCCGCGCCGATGACCTCCGTCGGCGGAGGAACCCGCCCACGGAGGTCATCGGCCATCGGGCGAGCACAATACGCGCCAAACGCGTTAGGCGGAACGAATCTGGGCAGGGTGAAGAACCCCTGTCCGGCTAAGTGACTGACTGGTAGGTTGCGCGATATGGAGTCCCCGAAGCACGCAGGTGACATCGCCGTCGCCGTCTCCAAGGCCTACGGCATCGAGACCATGTTCACCCTGTCCGGCGGGCACGTCTTCCCGCTCTACGACGGGGCGGTCCACGAGGGCATGCCCATCCTTGACGTGCGGCACGAGCAGAGCGCGGTCTTCGCCGCCGAGGCGACCGCCCGGCTGACCCGCAGACCCGGCCTGGCCGTGCTCACGGCCGGACCCGGCGTCACCAACGGGGTCAGCGGCGTGGCCACCGCGCACTTCAACGGCTCCCCGGTCGTGGTCCTGGGCGGCCGGGCGCCGCAGTCGCGCTGGGGCTCGGGCGCGCTGCAGGAGATCGACCACCCGCCGCTGTTCGCTCCCATCACCAAGCTGGCCTTCACCGGCTCCGGCCCCGACTCGGTCGCCGAGGACGTGGAGATGGCCTTCCGCACGGCCCTGGCCCCGCACCGCGGCCCGGTGTTCCTCGACTTCCACATGGACCACCTGTTCGCCGCCGCGCCCCCGCCCGACCACATCACCGAGACGCTGACCCCCTCACCGCTGGAGCCCGACTTCGACGCCCTCGCCGGGATCGCCCGCCTGCTCGCCGAGGCCGAGCGCCCGGTGCTGGTGCTGGGCTCGGACGTGTGGATGGACCGCGCCGAGGAGGTGGCGCGGGCCTTCGCCGAGGAGTTCCGCCTGCCGGTCATCCCCAACGGCCAGGGTCGCGGCATCCTGCCCGCCGGGCACGAGCTGCTGGTCACCCGGGCGCGCGGGCTCGCACTCACCCAGGCCGACCTGGTGATCGTCGCGGGCGCCCCGATGGACTTCCGCCTCGGCTACGGCTGGTTCGGCGGCAAGGACGGCGCCCCGCTCGCCAAGGTCGTCCACCTGGCCGACGCGCCGTCGCAGCTCACCACGCACATCGAGCCCTCCGGCGTCGCCGCCGGCGACCTGTCGCTGGTCTTCTGGGGGCTGGGTACGGCCTGCGAGCAGGCCGGCGTGTCGCCCGCGACCTACGCGCCGTGGCTGACGAAGCTGTCGGAGGCGGCGGCCTCGGCCATCGCCTCCGACGCCGAACTGCTAGCCTCCGACGCCGATCCGATCCACCCGATGCGGATCTACGGCGAGCTGGCCAAGATCCTCGCCGACGACGCCGTGGTGATCGGCGACGGCGGCGACTTCGTCTCCTACGCGGGCAAATACGTCGAGCCCCAGAAGCCCGGCAACTGGCTCGACCCGGGCCCGTACGGCTGCCTGGGCACCGGCCTGGGCTACGCCATCGCCGCCCGGGTGGCCCGGCCCTCCTCCCAGGTAGTGCTGCTGCTCGGCGACGGCGCGGCCGGCTTCTCGCTGATGGACGTGGACACGCTCGTACGGCACCGCCTGCCGGTGGTGATGATCTGCGGCAACAACGGCATGTGGGGGCTGGAGAAGCACCCCATGCAGATGCTCTACGGCTACGACGTGGCCGCCGAGCTCCAGCCGCAGTGCCGCTACGACCAGGTGGTGACCGCGCTCGGCGGCGGCGGCGAGCTCGTCACCGACCCGTCGCAGATCGGCCCGGCGCTGCGCCGCGCATTCGACTCCGGCGTGCCGTACATGGTCAACATCGCCACCGACCCGTCGATCGCCTACCCCCGCACCACCACCGGCGTCTAGCGGCCCCGGGCCGCTCCCGCGCCACCACCGCCGGCCAGGGGCCGCCGATGGTGGCGCGCCGCCGGGCTAGGAGCTGGGCGTCGGGGACGGGCTCGCGGTCGGGGGCGGCGAGGAGGGCACCGGGCACTTCTCGCTGCCGATGACGATCTCCACCGGCTTCCTGGGGTCCTGCATGGACCCGCCGACCGGGTGCTGCTCGACCACCTTCACGCACTGCGTGTAGTCGATGTCGGCGCTCTCGACGGTCTTCGCCTTCAGACCCGCCTTCTTGAGCTCGCTCTGGGCCGCATCCGGTGTCATGTCCATGACGTTCGGCACCCGCTTCTTCGGCACAGGCGTCGGGGTGGGAGTCGGCGTGGGCGTGGGCGTCGGGGTGGGGGTCGGCGTGGGCGTCGGAGTGGGGGTCGGTGTGCGGGTGACGCGCGACGGCCTGGCGGCCGTCGGGGTGACGATCGGCTTCGGCGTTCTCCGTGTCGCGGTCACGGTGGGCGTCGGCGACTCGCTCACGCTGGGAGAGGGGGAGGTCAACGGGGTTTCCTCCCCCGTGTTGGAGGCCGCCATCCCGTTGATCGCCACGGTGACGAGGCCGACGCACATCACCCCCACCACCGCGGCCGCCGCCAGCACCCCGCCCTTACGCCGCGGCTTCTTCGCGGCGCGACGGCCACGCCCCTGCGGGACCGCCTCGGTGGCCGGGCCGGGCGACGGAGACGTCGCGGGCGGCACGGCCCCCTGCCAACCGGTCTGCGACGGCACGGCCCCCTGCCAGCCGGTCTGCCCTGCGGCGTCGGCGGGCGAGGCGGGCGAGATCGGCGGCAGCGCCCTCGGACCGGTCTCCGGCCCGAGGTTCGCCGCCTGCCTCGCGGCGGTGCTCATCGCGGCGGCGCTGGGGAAACGGCGGGCCGGGTCCTTGGACAGGGCGCGCTCCACCAGCGCCCGGACCGCCGGCGGGATGCGCGGCGGCAGGGGCGGCGGTTCCTCGCGGATGTGCTTGAGCGCGATCGTGACCGGGGTGTCACCGTCGAAAGGCCGCTGCCCGGCCAGACACTCGTAGGCCACCACGCCCAGGGCGTAGATGTCCACGGCGAAGGTGACCGGCGCGCCCTCGGCCTGCTCGGGCGCGCAGTAGGCGGCGGTGCCGAGCACCATGCCCGCGTCGGTCAGTCTGCTGGCCGCGTCCGACCTGGCGATGCCGAAGTCGGTGAGCACGAGCGTGCCGTCGGCGCGCACCAGCAGGTTGCCGGGCTTGATGTCGCGGTGGACGATGCCCTGGTCATGCACCGCCTGCATGGCCGAGGCCGCCTGCGCGATGAGCTCCATCGCGGGACCGGGAGCGATGCTCCCCAGCCGTCCGAGCAGCCGGTCCAGCGGCTCCCCGTCGACGAACTTCATTACCAGGTATGCCGTCGCCCCCGCGCCGGGCACCTCGTGAATCCCGTAGTCGTAGACGTCGACGACCCCGGGATGGTTGATCGTGGCCATCGCCCGGGCCTCGCCCTGGAAGCGCACCAGGAAGCCCGGAGCGTCGGTACGGCCCGGAAGCAGCACCTTGACGGCGACGGTGCGGGCCAGGACGATGTCCTCACCTCGCCACACTTCGCCCATACCGCCGGCGCCGATGCGGGTATCCAAGCGATACCGCCCCGCCAGCGTCGTGCCTTGGGCCACCATGACTCCCCCGTAACCCTCTCCGTTCCCGCCCCAGGGCTCTCCAACAAAGCGGATTTGTATCGCATCGACGTCACGACGACGTAACGGACCCCTGCGAGCCGCATGCCCCACAAACAAGACGCGTGCCGTAGCATCGCACAAAACTCAGCACTTTTAGGTGCACTTGTATAGGTTGCATCCCTTTACGGCAGGGGCGTCGGTGATCACCGGTGATGTCGATTGGCGCCGGGCCACCACAACGGCGGCGACCACAGGTCCGCGACCAGACTCCGTCGTTCAAAGATCCCTAAAGGTAGGCATGCAAAGCCTAAATCTACTCACAGAAGAGCGGTGTTCCATCCGTCCGGGAGGGGCCGGCGGGCGAGGGCCTCAGCCGCTCACCGAACCGTGCTCCACGCAGCGCGCCGACCACCCGCCGGGGGTCACCTGGACCACCATCCGGCGGCGGCAGCGGGCGCAGTAGCGCGGCGGCTCCATCGTCCTCGCGGCGAGACAGCCCGCGTGGTCGCCCTCGGTGGCCGGACGGCCACAGTGATCGCAGTAGGAGGTCACGGGATCACCCTATGCTGACGGCCATGACGCTCACTCCCGGTCTGCGCGCCCAGCTCCTCATCATGGTCGAGAGGGGGGACACCGCGACGAAGATCGGCAGTGGAGACGTTCCCGTGCTGGCCACCCCTCGCGTGCTGGCCCTCGCCGAGCAGGCCACCGTCCAGGCGGTCACCGGTGCCCTGGACCCCGGCCAGACGTCCGTGGGCACCAAGGTCGCCCTGGAACACCTGGCGGCCAGCCCGGTGGGCACCCACGTCGAGGTCACCGCCGAGCTCACCGAGGTCGACGGCCGCCGCCTGGTCTTCGCCTTCACCGCCCGCGACCGGCACACCACCGTCGCGACCGGCACGATCGAGCGTGTGGTCGTCGACCGCGAACGCTTCCTCGCCAGGCTCTCCCGCTGACCGCCCAACCCGTCCACCGCCCTCATCCGTCCTCCCGGACACCGCCGGGCCGATCCGCGCACACGACGCTCTCCCGCCCCTTCCGGTATGGCGAGAGCCCGCGCGGCGGCACGGCGCCCGGCCGGACTACTCGATGACCGCGATGAGGTCGCCCTCCTGGATGACGTCACCCTCGGCGACCTTGAGCTCGGCGATCACACCGTCGTCCTCGGCGATGACAGGGATCTCCATCTTCATCGACTCAAGGATGACCAGGGTGTCGCCGTCCTCGACGGTGTCGCCCTGGGCGACCAGGACTTTCCAGACATTAGCCACCATCTCGGCGCGTACCTCAGCCACCGGACACTCCCATCAATCGCTGTGATCCAACTGTGCCAGACCGGCCTGCTCATGCCCTCATGCGAGCCACAAGTCCGGTGTCGTAGTTACCGCCGACGAACTCGGGGTGCTCCAGCAGCTCCACGCAGAACGGCAGGTTGCTCTTGGGGCCCGTGACCGTGAAGTCCGCCACGGCCCGCCGGGCGCGCTCCAGAGCCTCGGCCCGCGTCTCCCCGTACACGCACAGCTTGGCCATGAGCGGGTCGTAGAACGGCGTGACCGTGTTCCCGTCCGTGTAACCGGAATCCACCCGGACGCCCTCACCCGACGGCTCCACCCAGAAATCGATCTTCCCCGGTCCCGGGAAGAACCGCTTGGGGTCCTCGGCGTAGACCCGGAACTCGATCGCGTGACCGTGTGCGACCTGCGGGGGCACCGTCTCCTCGCCCGCGGCGATGCGCAGCTGCTGCTCGACGAGGTCCACGCCGGTGACCAGCTCGGTCACCGGATGCTCCACCTGGAGCCGGGTGTTCATCTCCAGGAACACGAAGTCCTGACGGTCGGCGTCCACCAGGCACTCCACGGTCCCGGCGCCGAGATACCCGACGGCCTCGCCCGCGCGCACGGCGGCGGCCAGCATGCGCTCCCGCAGCTCCGGGGTGATGCCGGGGGACGGCGTCTCCTCCACGATCTTCTGGTGGCGGCGCTGCACCGAGCAGTCACGCTCGCCCAGCGCGACCACCGTGCCGTCCGCGAGGCCGAGGATCTGCACCTCGACGTGACGAGCACGCTCGATATAGCGTTCCAGCAGGATCGCGGACGTCCCACCGAACCGCGAGGCGGCCCTGGACGCCTGCTCGAAGGCCTTGGCCAGCCCGGCCTCGTCACGGGCGACGCCCATCCCGATGCCGCCCCCGCCGCCCGCCGTCTTGACCATGACCGGATAGCCGATCCCGGCGGCGGCCACCACGGCCTCCTCCAGTCCGGTGACCGGCTCGCGGGTCCCGGCGGCCACGGGCACACCCGCCGCCTCCATCAGGTTCCGGGCGTTGATCTTGTCGCCCATCCGCTCGATCGCTTCGGGCGAGGGTCCGATCCAGGTCATGCCCGCGTCGATGACGGACCGGGCGAACCCGGCGTTCTCCGAGAAGAACCCGTAGCCCGGGTGAACGGCCTGAGCACCCGACTCGCGAGCGGCCTCAAGCACCTTGGCGGCGTCGAGGTAGCTCTGCGCCGGATTGGCCGGCCCCAGGAAGACCGCCTCGTCCGCCTCCCGGACGAACGGCAGGTCCGCGTCGGCCTCGGAATACACCGCGATGGCCCGTAGTCCCATGCGCTGGACCGTGCGGATGATTCGCCGTGCGATTTCGCCACGGTTCGCTATCAGAACAGACTCGAACACGTTGGTGGCCCCCTTTCGACCGCTCCACCTTATGACCGAGGTCCGGATCCAACCGTTCGCCCGAAACCACCGATCGCGGCGGGGCGATCTGTAGGAAACCCACAACTGTGCGCGATCGCCCCCTCCACGGGAGCCCAGCCGGAGCCGGAAGCCCTTCTCAGAGCCGGTAAGCCGGAGTCAGCCTGTCGATGACGCGGGTCATGGCCCCGACGACCGCCTGGTCATATTCCTCACCGGCGGAGAGGCAGAGCCGTTCGAGAGCGGCCCCCGCGCGGTCCCGGTCGGTAGAGCCGCCGATCAGGTCGTCGTAGGCGTTGGTCACCTTGATGATCCGGCTGGCCAGCGGCGGTGTCTCGGCACAGGAGTCGCACTGACGGCGGACGATCTCAGCCACCCGGTCCAGCACACCGGTCTGCCGGATGACCTCCGCGCCGAGCTCGGCGATACGGCGGGCCTGCTCGGGGTCGGTGAGCACCGTGGCACCGCCGGGGATCGGGTCGCGCAGCGAAAGCTGGCCGATGTCATGCATGAGCGCGGCGTACTCCAGCTCCAGCAGCTCGGGCTCGGCCAGGCCGAGCTCCCGCCCGACCGCGACCGCCAGACGGCTCACCCGGCGCGAGTGCCCCGGCTCGACGTAGCCGCCGACCTCCGTGACCCGGGACAGCGCCCGGACCGTCTGCAGGTAGGTCGCCCGGATCCCGGCGTACTTCCGGAACGCGACCTGGGTGACCAGCAGCGGCGCGGCGAAGACCAGCAGCGCCGCCATGCCCATGCTGTGCGAGGCGAGCGCGAGCAGGATGCCCGAGGCGGCGACGGCGGCCCAGAGCGGCGCCGCCATCCGCACCTCGTCGTGGATCGCCACGCCGAAGGCGGCGCGCACCTGCTCGGCCCGGAGCACGGCGGCCAGCACCACGTCCACCAGCGCCATGACCAGGATCAGCGCGGCCATCACACCGAGCGCGGGCCACCAGCTCCCCTCGGCCCCCTTCGTCAGGCCGGACAGCGGCCCCGCCAGCGGCCGGTAGGCCAGGGCCAGCAGCGCCCCGGTCAGCAGCCTGCGCGCCATCGCGTCCAGCCGGGGCGGGCGGCCCACCGCCAGGTGCGGCAGCGCACCGGCGGCCATGCCCACCGTCAACACCGCGACGACCTGGAACGCCGAATGCCGCACCGGCACGTCGCCCATGTCCAGCAGCAGGGTGTAGCCCAGCGCGGCGGCCGCGCCGATCGGCGCCACCTCCCGGTTGCCCGGCATCGTGAGCCTGGCCAGCTCCCCCGCCGCGATCAGCGCGCCGAAGCCGATGGCGATCTCCGGGTCGAGCAGTCCGACCGCGACGGTGTGGGCCACCCCCGCCACCGCCAGCAGCCCTGTCGCGCAGATCAGCAGGAGCTGTCCCGAGTCGAGCCGCTGGAACGCCCGCGTCGTGGCGACAGGACCGCTCACCGCTCCCTACCCATGGCCGTGCCCGCCTTCTCGCTCGCTCCGCCCGTCCGGCGGCTCACCGCTCCGACACCACCTGGATGGGCATGGTCGGGTCGTCGTGGTCCTTGGTGGCGGTCTCCGCCACGTCGGCCGGAGGGGTGACGACCTTGCGCGGGGGCTCCCATCCGTCGCGGTCGACGGCCTTGATGAACGCCATGACCATCACCGGGTCGAACTGGGTGCCGGCGCCCTTGCGGAGCTCGGCCATGGCCACCCCCACCGGGCGGGCGCCCCGGTAGGAACGGTCGGAGGTCATCGAGTCGAAGGCGTCGGCCACCGCGATGATCCGGGCGAACTCCGGCACCTCGTCCCCCGCCAGCCCCATCGGATAACCCTTGCCGTCCTGCCGCTCGTGATGATGCATGATCCCGGCGAACGCCTCGTCCAGGAAGTCGATGCCGCGCACGATCTCCAGCCCGCGCATCGGATGGAGCTGGATGGCGGCGAACTCCTCCTCGGTGAGCGGACCGTCCTTCTGCAACACCTTGGTCGGCACCCCCAGCTTGCCCACATCGTGCAACATCCCCGCGTAACGGATCGCCCGCAGCCGCTCGGGCCCCATGCCGATCTCCTGGGCGATCATGCCAGAGGCCATGGAGACGCGGGTGCAGTGGCCACGCGTGTAGTAGTCCTTGGTCTCCACAGCCTGGCAGAGCGCGGCGATGGTGGCGTCGTAGGAGCGCTGCTGGGCGAGATACTGACCGAAGGCCCAGCGGGCCACGAACAGCGGGAGCAGCACGAGCACCGCGGAGATCGAACTGACCGTCGCCCACAGCCCGGCGATCAGCAGCCCGAAGGTGGCGTAGCCCAGGTAGGAGACCATGAACTGGGCCAGCCCGCGCAACGGCACCTGATCGGCCTGACCGGTGAGCACGAGCACGATCGCGATCAGAAGGAAGTTGAGCGGGACGAAGAGCGCCGCCGCGCCCGCGAACGGCACGATCAGGTCGTCGAACCCGGCGATGGTCGGCAGACCGACCCTTCCCCCCAGCCATTCGTAGGCCTGCCCGGCGGCGTACCCGCAGATGGCGAACTGGGCGCCGTTGAACAGCCGCTTCACCGGCGGCAGGCCGGGTCGCACGCTGAAGACGGCCGTCATGCCGACCAGCGCCGCCCCCTCGGGGCCGACGAGCACCACCGCCGCGAGCACGGCTGAGAAGCTGACCGACACAGCGGCCTGCTTGACGTTGAGCAGAGTCGGCACCGACTCGCACACCAGGAACAGCAAGGCCAGTACGAGCAGGTTCGACCCGTCAAGCTGCCCAAGACGACCACTCACCACCACGCTGTGCCCGAGCAACGCGAACGCGGCCCCGATCACAGCGACAAGGTAGACCTTTGCAAACCACGGCAGTCCACGCAAAGCGGCCACCTTTGGGTCCTACGGGCGCGTGCTCAGGTCCAGGAGATCCCAGGACGTGCCGGGTTGACCGTTTCCATCAACATGCGCTGCCTCCATGTCCTCTTCGCGACTCAGGCTACAGAAACGAGGCCGCCCCCGAGGTAAGGACCGCGAATCGCAAGCAAAGCGTAACCAACCCATCACCACACGCCATCGCGGACCTGACGGTCAGCGGGCCGCCATCCGCGTCCTGGCCCAGTCGACGGTGGCCTTCAGCCCGGTGGCCAGATCCGTCTGGGGACGCCAGCCCAGTCCTTCGAACGCGGGGGCCGGGTCGACCGCCATCGCCGGGAGGTCCCCCGGACGCACCTCGGCGCCGTCCGGCTCGTCGGCCGCGCCGGCGGCCTCCGCCACCAGGGTGTGGAGCCCGCGGTCGGTGGTCTCCACCCCGGTCCCCAGGTTGAACCTGCGACCGCCGCCGGCGTCTCCGCAGGCGAGGGCGAAGCCGTCCACCACGTCGTCGACGAAGATGTAGTCGCGGGTCTGGGCGCCGTCGCCGTAGAGCACCGTGGGGGCGCCGTTGAGCAGGGCGTCGGTGAAGATGGCCACCACCCCCGCCTCGCCGTCGGGTGACTGGCGCGGGCCGTAGACGTTGGAGAGCACCAGCGTGGTGTAGTCGATGCCGTGGAGCGCCTTGAAGGCGGCCAGGTAGGTCTCCGCGCTGAGCTTGGAGGCCGCGTACGGCGAGCGCGGGTCGGCCGCCGCGTCACCGGGGACCGGGATGACCGCAGGCCTGCCGTACACGGCGACCGAGGAGGCGAAGACCACCTTGCGGGTGCCGCCGCTGTGGGCGGCGGTGAGGACGGAGGCGGTACCCTCGACGTTGAGCCGGGCGTCGTGGACGGGGTCGGCCACGCTTTTGCGCACGCTGATCTGCGCGGCGAGGTGACAGATGACCTCGGGCTTCCACTCGGCGACCAGGCCGATCAGCGCGGGCTCCCGGATGTCCATCTCGTGCAGCCTGAACCGCGGGCTCCGTGCCGCCGCGACGAGATTGTCGCGGTCTCCGCCGGACAGGTCGTCCACGGCCATGACCTCGTGACCGTCCGCCAGCAGCCGGTCGACCAGGTTGGATCCGATGAATCCCGCTCCACCGGTGACGAGTATGCGCATGCTGCCCCCCAGCTCGTATGGCCATGACCGTACGAGAGATCTTAGGAGGTCAGCCGGTCAGCTCGGAGCGGACCTGCTCGATCCGGCGGAGCACTTTGGCTCGCAGGTCGTCCGAGGCCCGGTCGCAGCCGCAGTGCTTGGCGACGAGCTGCTTGACGACCTGCTCCAGGCCGTACTCCTCCAGACATGGTCCGCACTCGTCCAGGTGCTCACGGATGTCGACGCAGTTGCTCGCGTCCAGCTCACCGTCAAGGTAGGTGTAAACCTTGTCCAAAACCTCGCGGCAGTCGGTGGAGTGAGGCTTTCCGCAGCTCATGCGGTCACCCCGTCTCGGGTCGCCGGGCCGGCCTGCCCGCGGTTGCCGTCGGCTCGCTCGCTCACTTCGCACCCTCCGCGGGAACCAGGCCACGCTCGCGGGCGTAGTCCTCAAGCTGCGTCCGCAACTGGCGGCGGCCACGGTGAAGCCGCGACATCACGGTCCCGATGGGGGTGCCCATGATGTCGGCGATCTCCTTGTACGGGAAACCCTCGACGTCAGCGAGGTAGACGGCGATGCGGAACTCCTCGGGGAGTGCGGCCAACGCCTGCTTCACGTCACTGTCGGGGAGGTGCTCAAGCGCCTCGATCTCCGCGGACTTCAGTCCGGCCGAGGTGTGCGACTCGGCCCTGGCGAGCTGCCAGTCCTCGATCTCCTCGGCACCCGACTGCTTGGGCTCCCGCTGCTTCTTGCGGTAGCTGTTGATGAAGGTGTTGGTCAGGATGCGGTACAGCCAGGCCTTGAGGTTCGTGCCCTCCTGGAACTGGTGGAAGGACGCGAAGGCCTTGGCGAAGGTCTCCTGAAGGAGGTCTTCCGCATCCGCGGGGTTCCGGGTCATCCGGAGCGCGGCGGAGTAAAGCTGGTCGAGATAGGGCATCACATCCCGCTCGAACCGCGTGCTCCGCTGCTCCAGAGTCTCCTCGTCTGTCGCAGGGACCGGACCCACCCCCTTAAGATCGCCGAAGCCCTGCTGTCGCGGGACTCCGTACTGAGCGGAGGATACCCGCTCATCAGGGAAGGTCCGATCACCGGGGCGGGTGATGGGTTCGATCAACGCGAGCATTGGCTTGCCAACCTCCGGAAAGGATCGTGCGTTGTCCGCTTGCAACACGCCCGGCCGACCGTCTGTTCCCACAAGATAGAAGGTGACGAAGGACCCGGTACGGGGAAAAACATACGTACCGGCAGGTAGCTGTAGACCACCGGATACCCCGATGCCAGGAGCCGCTTGTGCTGCCCATCCCGGCCGAAGAGCTGAACGGCGCAGGAACGCTCGGGCCGTACTGGACCTTTTACCGCGCGGTCGCGGCCGAGCAGCTGAGCCGATGGCTGCCGGAGAGCCCTTCCACCCTCCTCGACCTGTCCGGCGGCAGGGGCAGCTGGTCGGCCCAGGCCGCCGCAGCCGGGCACCGGGTGCTGGAGGTCGTCGACTTCCGCCGCACCGTGGAGGGACAGCCGCCGCTGCACGACGCCTCGAAGGTCTGTCAGGTCCGTGCCGACGATCTGCGTTTCCTCCCCGACCGCAGCGTGGACGCCGTGCTCGCCGAGGAACGCGCCATGTCGGTGGAGCTCATGGCCGAGTCCGCGATCGGCGACGTCGCCCGGGTGCTCCGTCCGGGCGGGCGGGCGCTGGTCTGCGTCGACTCCCTGGTGCTGGGAATGGCGATCCTCGCCGAGCAGAACTACTGGGCCCATCTGCGTCAGACCGGCGAGGTCATGCTCGTGCCCTGGCCGGACGGGAGCATCACCCGGTGTTACAGCAGCGGCCAGCTCCGCGACCTGCTCACCGAGGCCGGCCTGGAGGTCGAGTGGATACGGCCCCGCACGGTGCTGTCCCCCTCCACGGTCGACCACGTGCTGGCCTCCGACTCGCGCGCGCTCACCTGGCTGGTCAACACCGAGCTGGAGGCCCACCCGGACGACGACGACACCGTGGGCATCCACCTGGTCGCGAGCGCCCGCCGCCGGTGAGGCCGGCGGCGAGCCGTGGCGTCAGTGCCTGCGCTCGCGCTTCGACTGGCACTGCAGGCAGCGGGCGGCCTCGGGACGCGCTTCGAGCCTGTCCTCCGGCACGGAGCCGCCGCAGTCGGCGCAGAGGCCGTAGCGCCCGTCGTCCAGCCGCCTGAGCGCATCGAGCACGGAGCGGCGGTGCCGGGCGGCCGCCTCCAGCATGGCCCGGTTGCGATCCGCGTCCGTCAGGACCGATCCGGCGTCCGCCGGGGATCGGTCGTGCACGGCCGACGGATCTCCTCGCAGGACGCCGATGGACCGGTCGAGCTCGGCCAGCATGTTCTCCAGGCGCACACGCGCGGTCGTGAAGTTCACGGATCCGCACCTCCGCATGATGAGGGCGGCCTGTGAGGGGGTCCCCGGTTCTCCCGCCAGGCGCGAAGGGGATGAGTCTGTGAGGCGATCCCCATGCAGGGGTATCGCCTTTCTCAGCGGATGCCCATTTGGCGCTGGTTTTACACCGGTTACGGAGCTTTTCGGTTACGGAGCGCTCTCAGAAGAGGGCCCGTCCGTCACCTTCCTCCTCCTTCAAGGGCTCGACGAGCTCCGGGCCGTTGTTGCGCACCGAGTTCACCGCGGTGGAGACCGGATACGCCTTCAGCCCGGTGGCACCGGCGGGAATGAGGAAGTCGTGCGCGTCGGGCACCCCGGGGTCGAGCCACTCCGCCCAGCGGTCCCTCTCGATCAGCATCGGCATCCGGTCGTGGATCTTCCCGGCCTCGTCCAGGGCGGAGGTGGTGATGACCGCGCAGGTCACCAGCCACGCGAGCGGATCGTCGTCGGCCCGGCCGCGGTCGCGCCAGAATTCGTACAGCCCGGCCATGGCCATGACCCCGCCGTCGGCCGGCTGGATGAAGTAGGGCTGTTTCTTCGGCTTCTTGGCCGTCCCGGCCCCCTCCGACACGGCCCATTCGAAGTAGCCGTCCGCGGGCAGCAGGCACCTGCGCCCGGCGAACGCCTTACGGTAGGACGGCTTCTCGGCCACCGTCTCCACCCGCGCGTTGATCATTTTTGAGCCGATGGACGGATCCTTCGCCCAGGCGGGGACCAGGCCCCACCGGAGGATCTGGAGCTGCCGGACCGCCCGGCCTTCCGGATTGTTCTTCGGCACCCGGCTCATCACCGCGTAGACCGGTTTGGTGGGGGCGACGTTGTAGTCGGGCCCGAGCTCCTCCTCGGCGGCCCCGTCGACCTCGACCTCGAACTCCTCAAGCAACTCCTGCTTGTTCCGAGCAGACGCGTATCTCCCGCACATATCACCACCCTGCCATGTGTCCGGGGGCGCCGGGGCGCCACCCCGGTAGGCTTTTGCCCATGTCCGCTCCGCTGTGGCCCGCACCGACCGTGACCGAACCCGTCCGTGCGTCCGTTCACCTGCCCGGCTCGAAGTCCGTGACCAACCGCGCGCTGCTCCTCGCCGCGCTGGCCGACGGCCCGGGCGCCGTACGGCGGGCGCTGCGCAGCCGGGACGCCGACCTGATGGTGGAGGCGCTGCGGGCACTCGGCGCCACGATGACCCCCTCCAACGAGAGCGCCTCCGGCGTCGACTGGGCGATCACACCCGGCCCGGTCGCCGGCGGGGCGCGGATCGACGTGGGACTCGCGGGCACGGTGATGCGGTTCGTGCCGCCGATGGCGGCGCTGAGCGACGGCACGGTGTTCTTCGACGGCGACCCGCACGCGCGCAAGCGTCCGATGGGCACGATCCTGGGCGCGCTGCGCGACCTCGGCGCCGAGGTCGCGGGCGACGCGCTGCCGTTCACCGTCCGCGGCCCGCTGACCGGCGGGGAGGTCACGCTCGACGCGTCCGGGTCCTCCCAGTTCCTCTCCGGCCTGCTGCTGACCGCGGCCCGGTTCGAGAAGGGGCTGACGGTGCGGCACGTCGGCCCGCCGATCCCGTCGCAGCCGCACATCCGGATGACCGTCCAGATGCTGCGCGCGTTCGGCGTCCGGGTCGACGACACGGAGCCCGACGTCTGGCGGGTCGAGCCCGGCCCGATCAGCGCCGGGGACTTCACCGTGGAGCCCGACCTGTCCAACGCGGCGCCGTTCCTCTGCGCCGCGATGGTCGCCGGCGGCACGGTCACCATCCCCGGCTGGCCGGCGGAGACGACACAGCCGGGAGACCAGCTCCGGCACCTGCTGGCGGGCATGGGCGCCTCCGTCGAGAGCACGCCCGCCGGGCTGGCGCTCACCGGAACGGGACGCATCACCGGCATCGAGGCGGACCTGCGCGACGTCGCCGAGCTGACCCCGACGATCGCCGCCCTCGCCGCCCTGGCCGACTCCCCCAGCCGGATCGGCGGCGTCGCCCACATCCGCGGGCACGAGACCGACCGGCTGGCCGCGCTGGTCGCCGAGATCAACGGCCTCGGCGGCGACGCCAACGAGACCGAGGACGGCCTGGAGATCCGGCCGCGCCCGCTCACCGGCGGGGTGTTCCACACCTACGACGACCACCGGATGGCCACCGCCGGCGCGGTGATCGGCCTCGCCGTTCCCGGGGTCGAGGTGGAGAACATCGCCACCACGGGTAAGACTCTTCCCGAGTTCGCCTCCATGTGGGCGGACATGCTGGATGGCGCGCGGTGACGGGTTATCGGCCGGCGCACCTCGCGGACGCCCGATAGTGGCAGACGACCGTTCGGACAAGGGCAGATCGAGGCGGAGAAGCTGAGAAAGCGCGAATACGACGAGGACGACGTCAGGGTCAGGCCGGGGAAGGGTTCCCGGCCCCGGACCCGTATCCGTCCTGCGCACGAGAACGCGGTCCAGGGGTTCGTGGTGGCGGTCGACCGCGGCCGTTACACATGCCTGGTGGAGTCGACGGGCGAGAAGGGCCGCCGCCGTAAGAAGGACCAGCTGGAGGGTGCCGCGATGAGCGGCCGGGTCGTGGTGGCCATGAAGGCCCGCGAGCTCGGCCGCAAGGGGATCGTGGTGGGCGACCGGGTGGCCCTGGTGGGTGACGTGTCCGGCGCGTCCGACACGCTGGCCCGCGTCGTGCGTGTGGAACCCCGCACCTCGATGCTCCGCCGTTCCGCGGATGACACCGACAACACCGACGGCATCGAACGGCCCGTGGTCGCCAACGCCGACCAGCTCGTGATCGTGACGGCCCTGGCCGATCCGCCGCCCCGCCCCCGCATGATCGACCGGATGCTGGTGGCCGCCTTCGACGCCGACATCGAGCCGATGCTCTGCCTCACCAAGTCCGACCTCGCCTCACCCGAGGAACTGGTCTCCCTCTACCGGCCCCTCGGCGTGCCGTACGTCGTGCTCCAGAAGGGCGGCATCCTGGAGGAGGTCAGGGAGCGTCTGAGCGGCCGGATCAGCGTGCTGGTCGGTCACTCGGGCGTGGGCAAGTCCACCCTGGTCAACGCCCTGGTCCCGGACGCCAACCGGGCCGTCTCCCATGTCAACGCGGTGACCGGGCGGGGCCGTCACACCTCCACCTCGGCGGTGGCGCTGGAGCTCCCCGAGGGGGGCTGGATCATCGACACCCCGGGCGTGCGCAGTTTCGGCCTGGCCCACGTCTCGGTGGAGACCGTCCTGGCCGGCTTCCCCGACCTGATCGAGGGCACGGTCGGCTGCCCCAAGGGCTGCAGTCATCTCAGCGAGGAGTGCGCCCTGGACGCCTGGGTGGCGGCCGGCCACGCCGACCCCGTCAGGCTCGTCTCCCTGCGCCGCCTGCTCGCCAGCCGTGACGGCGCCCCCGAAGACAGCCGCGAGGGCGCTTCCGACGGCTGAGGCCGCGGGGCGGTCGGGCGGCGTTCACGCCGAGGCCGCCCCGGCCTCCGATCCAGGGCCGGGCAGCACGTCGACGTCGCCCGCGTGCATCGGCCGGTCGCACACCGAGCAGTGCAGCTCGACATGGCTGATCTCGCCGCAGGCATGGTGCCGGTAGAGCACCGGCGGGCCGGCCTCGCCCGCCGTCCAGCGGTCGCCCCAGCGCACCATCACCAGCAGCAGGTCGCACAGCTCCAGGCCCTTGGCGGTGAGCGTGTACTCGTGGCGCGGCGGCCGGCTCGAATACTCCCGTCGCTCCAGCACACCGTTCTCGACCAGCCACTTGAGCCGCTCGGTCAGCACTTTGCGCGAGATGCCCAGTCCCTGCTGGAGCTGTTCGAAGCGGGTGACGCCGACGTAGACGTTCCGCAGGATCAGTGGCGACCACGGCTCGCCGATGACATCCAGCGTGCGGGCGATCGAGCAGGCCATATCGCCGAACCGGGTTCGCTGCATGAGTCCAGCTTAGGGGAAAGGGTTCCTTGAGGAAACTGTCCCCTGTTACCGTCTCCCCAGTGAGTTTCTTAAGGGAACTATCGGGAGGGAGCACGCCATGAACCGCCCCCAGGTCGTCTCGGCGCAGGAGTGGCAGATCGCACGGGACGCGCTGCTGGTGAAGGAGAAGGAACACACCCGCGCGCTGGACGCGCTGGCCGCCGAGCGGCGCAGGTTGCCGATGGTCCGGCTGGACAAGGACTACCGGTTCACCGCACCGGACCGCACACCGGCCGGGCTCGCGGACCTGTTCCAGGGCCGCCGCCAGCTGGTCGTCTACCACTTCATGCTCGAACCGGGCCAGGACTGGCTCTGCGGCGGCTGCGCCTCGTTCACCGACAACATCGGCGACCAGTCGCATCTCAACGCCCGGGACACCACGCTGATCCTCATGGCCCGCGCGCCGCAGGAGGAGATCGACCAGGTCCGGCAGCGGATGGGCTGGACCGTGCCCTGGTACTCCTCCCACGGCAGCGACTTCAACGACGACCTCGGCCTGAGCGGCTTCGGACTGAGCGTGCTGCTGCGCGACGGCGACGAGTTCTTCCGCACCTACTTCACCGCCGGCCGCGGGGTGGACCGGCTCCGGCTGGACTTCAGCCTGCTGGACCTGACCCCGTACGGCCGGCAGGAGGAGTGGGAGGACTCACCGGAGGGCTGGCCGCAGGATCCGACGATGAGCTGGATCAAGGTGCGCGACCAGTACGGAACCTGATCGCGCCTCCACGGCGAGGCGGCGCGAGGTCCGGCCGGCACGCCCGGCGCCCTACCGGCGGTTGGGGCGCAGGGTCCAGGCGACGGTCATCTCGGATACCAGCGTGCCGTCGACGGTCCTGATGTCGACGGCGACCTCGAACTCGGGGCGCTCCCCGGCGTCCAGCTTGGCCACGACCTCCTCGCGGGAGCCCCGCAGACGGGCCTCGGCGACGACCTCGCCCATCGCGAGCTTCATGTAGCGGATCGCCGCGTTGGCGGCCAGCGGGGTCGCCCGGGACAGCTGGTCGCCGAAGGCGGACAGCATCGCGGCACCGGAGGCGGACTCGGCGAGGCTGAACAGGGCTCCCGCGTGCGGACCGCCCACATGGTTGTGCAGGTCGGCGCGGTCGGGCATGCGGGCCACCGCGAATCCCGGCTCCACCTTGTCGAAGGAGATGTCCAGCGTCCGCGCGAAGGGAACGCTCTGCAGCATGAAGGCACCCACGTCAAAGGTCATGCCCCGAATGCTACTCGCCGGTAACCCAATGTTTGCAGGGGATTTGCGCCCTATCCGATCGGCTGATGTGACGCGACACAATTCCCCGGCTTGTTCCCTGCTCTCCTGTAACCCACCTCTGAGGCGATAGCGTTACCTCCCGTGACGGGTTACAACGACGACCTGCGTCTCGCGCACATCATGGCCGACGCCGCCGACGATCTGACCATGCGCCGATTCAAGGCCGCAGACCTCCGGGTCGACACCAAACCGGACCTCACGCCGGTGAGCGACGCCGACCGGACGGTCGAGGAGGCGATCCGGGGCACCCTCAGCCGGGCCCGCCCCCGTGACGCGGTGATCGGGGAGGAGTTCGGCAAGACCGGCTACGGCGCGCGCTCGTGGGTGATCGACCCGATCGACGGCACCAAGAACTACGTGCGCGGCGTCCCCGTCTGGGCCACGCTCATCGCGCTGATGGACCAGGGCCGGGTCGTCGTCGGCCTGGTCTCGGCCCCGGCGCTCGGCCGCCGCTGGTGGGCCGCCCGCGGCACCGGCGCCTGGACCGGCAAGAGCCTGACCAAGGCCACCCGGTGCCAGGTCTCCTCCGTCAGCCGGCTGGAGGACGCCTCGTTCTCCTACTCCAGCTTCGGCGGGTGGGAGGAGGCCGGGAAGCTTGACGAGTTCCTCGACCTGAACCGGTCGGTCTGGCGCAGCCGCGCCTACGGCGACTTCTGGTCGCACATGATGGTCGCCGAGGGTTCGGTCGACCTGTCGGCCGAACCCGAACTCTCCCCCTGGGACATCGCGGCGTTGACCGTGATCGTCGAGGAGGCGGGCGGGATCTGGACCGACCTGTCCGGAGTGCCCGACCTCGACGGGGGCAGCCTGGTGTGCACCAACGGCTCCCTGCACGGCGAGGTCCTCAAGCGCCTCGGCGGCGGCCCCCTCACCCTTCCGGTGTAGAGCCTCCGCTCCCCGCCCCGTACGGACTCCCCGGCGGTGCGATCCGAAAAAGCTGATCAGTGTCGCACGGCCACCGGCGCGTGCTCGACGCGTTGCCGAGTCAGCCACTGGCCGGGAGTCATCCCCACCTCGTCACGGAATCGCCGGGAGAACGTACGGACACTCATCCGCGCGTGACCGGCCAGCTCGGACAGCGAGAGCGGCCGGTGGAGCTGCCCAAGCGCCCATGAGCAGGTCGCGGACGTACGAGGCCGTACAGATCGACATATCGGCAATCTGGCCACGTGTAGGACATCGGCCGAGGCGCATCCGGCGTCCAGAGCGCACGGGCTCGGCGCCCGGGGCAGGGTTCACGATCGTCGAACCCGGCCGCACCGGTCAGCTCATCACCGGGCCTCTCCTCGAGGGGCGGGTCCACCCACCCTCTGTCCTGCCCTCCCGAAGGAAGGAAGGAGTCCGGACCTAACGGGAGTTCCAAGTCTTGCCCAAGCGGACGCCACGATCGCGACCGAAGGCATTCATTTTCCGTTCACCTTCTCACCGATTTTGAGTCATCTCGTCTCCCTAATGTCGGGAACGTTGAAGGACTTAGTGGGAGGAACCCAACCGTGAAGTATGCAGGCCGGCTCGCCGCGGTCACCCTCGTCGGCGCGCTCTCGCTCGCTGCGTGCGGCACCGATAACAACAGCGCCACCACCGACGCCTCCTCGGCCTCGGCCGCGGCGCCTTCGGCCGGGTCGGACGCCGGCGTCAGCGGCACGATCAACGCCGCGGGCTCCTCGGCGCAGGCGAACGCCATCGACGAGTGGAAGAAGGGCTTCCAGCAGGCCAACTCAGGTGTGAGCGTCAATTACCAGCCCAGCGGTTCCGGTGCGGGTGTCCAGGCGTTCATCCAGGGCACGGTCGCCTTCGCGGGGTCCGACTCTGCGCTCAAGGACGACAAGGGCGAGCCCGCTCAGGCGGACGCCCGCTGCAAGACCGGCAAGGCCATCAACATCCCGATGGTGACCGGCCCCGTGGCCGTCGTCTACAACCTCCCCGGCGTCGAGGGGCTGCAGCTCTCCCCCAAGACCATCGGCGGCATCTTCGACAGCAAGATCACCAAGTGGGACGACGCGGCCATCAAGGCTGACAACCCCGACGCCAAGCTCCCCTCGACCCCGATCCAGGCGTTCCACCGCTCGGACGAGTCGGGCACCAGCGACAACTTCACCAAGTTCCTGTCCAAGACCGCCGACTGGGCGTACGAGCCCGCCAAGGCGTGGCCGGCCGAGGCCAAGGGGCAGGGCGCCAAGGGCTCGGACGGCATCGCGCAGTCCGTCAAGAGCATCCCCGGCGCGATCAGCTACGTCGAGCTCTCCTACGCCGAGAACTCCAGCCTGACCAAGGCCAAGGTCGCCAACGGCTCCGGCGAGTTCGTGGAGCTGACCCCGGAGAGCGCGGCCAAGACGGTCGAGGCCGCCGAGGTCGCAGGCCAGGGCAACGACCTCAAGCTGAACATCGACTACGCCACCAAGGCCGCCGGCGCCTACCCCATCGTCCTGGTGACCTACGAGATCACCTGCGAGAAGGGCCTGGCCCCCGCGGACGCCAAGCTGGTGAAGTCCTTCCTCACCTACACCGCCAGCGACGAGGGCCAGCAGGCGCTGACCGGTCTGGGCTACGCCCCGCTGCCGGCGACGGTGCTCGCCAAGGTCCGGACCGCCGTCGAAGCGATCTCCTGAATTCATGGTGACCCCAGTTCGTACCCGTGACGGCGGATCGGCTCTCAGCCGGTCCGCCTCTCGGCGCAGCCGAGGTGAAGTCCCCTTCCGCTACGCCTCCACAGCCGCTGGGATCTTCCTTCTGGCGATCATGGCGGCTATCGCCGTCTTCCTGGTCGTCGAAGCCATTCCGGCCCTGCAGGCCAACAAGGGGAGCTTCTTCACCACCCTCACGTGGGAGCCGAACGGCAGCCAGGCCTTCGGCATCGGGGCACTGGCATTCGGCACCGTGATCAGTGCACTCCTCGCGCTGATCATGGCAGTGCCGGTGGCCGTCGGCGTGGCGCTCTTCATCTCCCACTACGCGCCCCGGCGCCTGGCCGGAGTCCTGGGGTACGTCGTCGACCTGCTGGCCGCCGTCCCCAGCGTCGTCTACGGCCTCTGGGGCGTCGTCTTCCTCGTCCCGTTCATGCAGGGGCCTTCGGAGTTCCTCAACGAATACCTGGGCTTCATCCCCCTCTTCGGTGGGGACATCGTCACGGGCCGCTCGATGCTGACAGCCTCGATCGTGCTCGCGGTCATGATCCTGCCGATCGTCGCGGCGATCTCCCGCGAGGTGTTCCTCCAGGTGCCCAGGGCGCATGAGGAGGCGGCACTTGCCCTCGGCGCGACCCGCTGGGAAGTCATCAAGACGGCGGTCCTGCCGTTCGGCCGTCCCGGCGTCATCAGCGCGTCCATGCTCGGTCTCGGCCGGGCCATGGGAGAGACCATCGCCGTCGCGCTCATCTTCCCCGCGACGTTCGGCATCAGCTTCCAGATCCTCACCCCCCAGGGCAACAGCATCGCCGCCAACATCGCCAACGGATTCGGCGAGGCGACTCCCGTCGGGCGCGGCGCGCTGATCGCGTCGGGTCTCGTCCTGTTCATCATCACCTTGCTTGTGAACATGGGCGCCCGCCTCATCGTCGCCCGCCGCAAGGAGTTCTCCGGAGCCGCCGCATGACCGCGATCCAACGCATCTCGGCCGGCAGGCGGTTCAAGGACCGGCTCGTCCAGTCGCTCGTCTACCTGTCGTTCGCCATCGCCGTGGTGCCGCTGGTCGCGGTCCTCTGGATGGTGATCAAGAACGGTCTCGCGCGACTCGACCTGGAGTTCCTGACACACTCCATGCGCAACGTCGGCGCCAGGGACGCGGGCGGCGGCGCCTACCACGCCATCCTCGGCACCCTGGAACAGGTCCTGCTGGCCTCGCTCATCTCGATCCCCGTCGGCCTGCTCACCGCGATCTACCTCGTCGAGTACGGCCAGGGCAGCCGGCTGGGCAAGGCCATCAGCTTCTTCGTGGACGTCATGACCGGCATCCCCTCGGTCGTCGCCGGCCTGTTCGTCCTCGCCTTCTGGATCCTGGCGCTGGGCATGCCGTTCTCCGGCTTCGCCGGGGCCCTGGCCCTGTCGATCCTGATGATGCCGACGGTGGTCCGCTCCGCCGAGGAGATGCTCCGCCTGGTCCCCAACGACCTGAGGGAGGCCTCCTACGCGCTGGGCGTCCCGAAGTGGCGAACGATCACCAGGATCGTCCTGCCGACCTCCTTCACCGGTATCGCGACCGGCATCATGCTCGCCATCGCGCGTGTCGCCGGGGAGACCGCCCCGCTCCTGCTCACGGTCTTCTTCACCGACTCCATCAACAGCGACCCCTTCAACGGGCCGCAGATGGGGTTGCCGCTGTACGTCTTCGACCAGGCGGCCCGTCCGACCGGCACCGCCGTCGACCGCGCGTGGGCCGGCGCGCTCACGCTCATTCTGATCGTCATGCTGCTCAACCTGGCGGCCCGCCTCATCGGCTGGTGGCGCTCGCCTGCCAGGAACCGATAGGAGGAATGTCGAAATGAGCCAGCAGATCCAGGTCTCCGGCCTCGACGCGTACTACGGAAAACACAAGGCGATCGAGGACATCTCGATGACGATCGAGCCACAGTCGATCACCGCCTTCATCGGCCCCTCCGGATGCGGCAAGTCGACCTTCCTGCGGACCCTGAACCGCATGCACGAGGTCATCCCCGGCGCACGCGTGGAGGGAAAGGTCCTGCTCGATGGGGAGGACCTCTACGCCCCCGACGTCGAGCCGGTGTCGGTGCGCCGGATGATCGGCATGGTCTTCCAGCGCCCCAACCCGTTCCCCACGATGTCGATCTACGAGAACGTGGCGGCCGGCCTCCGCCTCAACGGCAGGCACTCCAAGTCCACGGTCGACGGCATCGTCGAGGAGTCGTTGAAGGGCTCCAACCTCTGGAACGAGGTCAAGGACCGCCTCAACAAGCCCGGCGCCGGCCTCTCCGGTGGTCAGCAGCAGCGCCTGTGCATCGCCCGGGCCATCGCGGTCAAGCCCGAGGTCCTCCTGATGGACGAGCCGTGCTCCGCCCTGGACCCGATCTCCACGCTGGCCATCGAAGACCTCATGGCCGAATTGAAAAACCGATTCACGATCATCATCGTGACGCACAACATGCAGCAGGCCGCGCGGGTGAGCGACCGCACCGCCTTCTTCAACCTGGCGGGGCAGGGCCAGCCGGGGCGCGTCATCGAGATGGACGACACCTCACGCATCTTCACCAACCCCAGCCAGCAGGCGACCGAGGACTACATCACCGGTCGTTTCGGATAAACCGATCGCATTGGAGGACCTGGGTGATCCAGCCGCTGTCAGCACCCGAGGTGAACGGGGACACCCGGACGGCGCCCCTGCTGCTGGTGGCCGATCCAGAATCGCCCCTGGTCCAGGGGCTGGCCGACGCCCTCGAACGCGAGGGGGTCATGGTCATGGGCGTCACCGACGGCGCCCAGGCCCTGTTGCAGGCCGGAGCGCTCCGGCCTGACGTCGTGCTCGTCAGCGCCTCGCTGCCGGTCATCGGCGCCGTCGAGTTCATCCGCGCCGTACGGCTCACACGGGCGGTCCCCGTCCTGCTCGGCGTGGGTGAGGACCACGCCGAGCAGGCCGTCCAGGCACTCGCCGCCGGGGCCACCGCATGTGTGGCCCGGCCGTACCGGGTGCCCGAACTCCTGCCGCTGGTACACGCCGCCTTCTCCGGCGAGACCGGAATCCACCGGACACTCGTGGTCGGCAAGGTCGAACTCGACCTGAACGCCTACCAGGTGAAGGTCGCGGGTCACACCGTCCACCTGCCGCTGCGCGAGTTCGAGCTGCTGCACTACCTGATGCGCAACGCCCACCGCACGGTCACCCGCGAGCAGATCATGCGGCATGTCTGGAACTCCACCGACACCACCTCCACCAACACGATCGCCGTGCACGTCAAGCGCCTGCGCGCCCGCCTCGGCGACAACGACGACCAACTGATCCAGACCGTACGCGGGGTGGGTTACCGGCTGGTCGACAAGTCGCCCTGATCCTCGCCGGCCACGCGTCCCGGCCTGCCCCGAGGGGCCGCAGGGCTCGCCCGGCCGGTCCCTTGTCTAGCGGGCGTCAGCGGTCAGCCGGGCGATGCTCTCATCGTCACAGGTCGCCCAGAACTCCCCGACCACGTCTTCCAGGTGCTCCAGCGATTCCGCCCTGAACAAGACATCCTGGTATTTCGTGATGTCGTAGTGGGTCGTTCCCATGGCGGTGAGGTCCAGTGGCCGGATGTCCATGTTCCGGAACTCCTCGACCTCCCCGTAGGAGGACAGAATGCCCGCGCCGTACGCCCGCAGCTCCTGCTGGTCGGTCATCACCCCGAACTCCAGCGTGAACCAGAAGACCTTCGAGACGAACTCCAGCGCACGGTCGCTCTCGACCCGCCGTGCCGCGCCTCCCGCCAGCCGGTAGAGCGCCGCGTACCGGTCGGAGGCCAGCGCGTTGGCGTGTCCGATCACCTCGTGGACCACGTCCGGTTCGGGCGTGTAGAGCGGCGTGGAGTGGTGACGGATGTACTGCGTGGAGTGGAAGAAGCCGTCCGCCAGCACACCGTAGAAGTCCCGGAGAGGCACCAGGCCCGCCGCCGGAAGATACTGGAACCCGGTCAGCGGCCGCAGCAGCTCACCGACCTCCTGAAGCTGGGGGATCCGGTCGTCCGGTAGCCCCAGCCGCTCAGTGGCGTCCAGATATTCCGCGGTCGCGTACTTACCGTGCTTGATCGCCAGTTCCCTGCTGATCAGCGCCCAGACCTCGTGTTCCTGGTCGGTGTACTCAGCTGTGGGGATCGGCGTGCCGGGCACGTGTCCCACCGCGAGCGTGGCGATGGCGTTGCGTCGACGCCGGTAGACCGGATCGGCGAAGCCGGGATGGCTCGTGGCCAACTCGACCTCCACCGTGCCGTCGTCATGGGTCGCCACTGGTGCGAAGTACTGTGCTTCCTCGAACATGTATGAAATGACAGCAATTCGTGGAATCGTTGACAAGAGCGAGCAGTTTGACTACGCGATCCGCGCATATCTGCACCGTCAGAGCTGCCAAAGACTGGTCATATCGCCTAATCTGATGAGATGCCCATCGACGACCTCGACAGCCGCCTCCTCGTGACCATGCGAGCTCACCCCCGCATCGGCCTCACCGAGCTCGCCCGGCTGCTCGGCGTGGCCCGCGGCACCGTGCAGGCACGCGTGGAGAAGCTCACCGCCCGCGGCGTCATCGCCGACTTCGGTCCCACGGTCACCCCCGAGGGCATCGGCTACCCGATCCTGGCTTTTGTGTCCCTGCAGATCGCTCAGGGCCGCCTGGCCGAAGCCGTACAGGCACTGCAGGCACTACCGGAGATCCTGGAGGTGTACGGCACCAGCGGCCAGGCCGATCTGCTCTGCCGTGTGGTCGCCCGCAGCACCCCGGATCTCCAGGAGATCATCGCCCGCATCCTGACCTCACCCGCGGTCCAGCGCACCGACACCACGGTCGCCCTGTCCGTCCAGGTCCCCTTCCGGATCGAACCTCTGCTGGGCGCTGCTCCAGACATCTGATCGACGTTGTTCTCGATCAGATGTCTGGAGCCGGCAGAAGGAAAGGTCCCGGGAAACAGAAAAGGCCACCCCGAAGGATGGCCTTTCCCAAAAGATTGTCCGGCGGCGACCTACTCTCCCACACCGTCCCCGGTGCAGTACCATCGGCGCTGAAGAGCTTAACTTCCGGGTTCGGAATGTAACCGGGTGTTTCCCCTTCGCCATAACCGCCGTAACACTATGAAACTATCAAACACACAACGGTGCCTGCTGTTTCAGAATTGCATAGTGGACGCGGGCAACAACCCTGGCTTCGCGCTGCTCCGGACCCGGCGAAGGGACAGAGCGCTGCAGAAACCAAGCTTATGCTTTGTGGTCAAGTCCTCGGCCTATTAGTACCGGTCAGCTCCACACGTTACCATGCTTCCACCTCCGGCCTATCAACCCAATCGTCTATTGGGAGCCTTACCCACTCTCATGGTGGGAGACCTCATCTCAAGGCGAGCTTCCCGCTTAGATGCTTTCAGCGGTTATCCCTTCCGAACGTAGCCAACCAGCCGTGCTCCTGGCGGAACAACTGGCACACCAGAGGTTCGTCCGTCCCGGTCCTCTCGTACTAGGGACAGCTCCTTTCAAGTCTCCTGCGCGCGCAGCGGATAGGGACCGAACTGTCTCGCGACGTTCTAAACCCAGCTCGCGTACCGCTTTAATGGGCGAACAGCCCAACCCTTGGGACCTACTCCAGCCCCAGGATGCGACGAGCCGACATCGAGGTGCCAAACCATCCCGTCGATATGGACTCTTGGGGAAGATCAGCCTGTTATCCCCGGGGTACCTTTTAGCCGTTGAGCGACGGCGCTTCCACAAGCCACCGCCGGATCACTAGTCCCAGCTTTCGCTCCTGCTCGACCCGTCGGTCTCACAGTCAAGCTCCCTTGTGCACTTACACTCGACACCTGATTGCCAACCAGGCTGAGGGAACCTTTGGGCGCCTCCGTTACTCTTTAGGAGGCAACCGCCCCAGTTAAACTACCCACCAGACACTGTCCCTGATCCGGATCACGGACCGAAGTTAGACGTTCAAAACGACCAGAGTGGTATTTCACCAATGACTCCACCACCACTAGCGTAGCGGCTTCACCGTCTCCCACCTATCCTACACAAGACGTTCCAAACGCCAATGTCAAGCTATAGTGAAGGTCCCGGGGTCTTTCCGTCCTGCTGCGCGTAACGAGCATCTTTACTCGTAGTGCAATTTCGCCGGGTCTGCGGTTGAGACAGCGGGGAAGTCGTTACGCCATTCGTGCAGGTCGGAACTTACCCGACAAGGAATTTCGCTACCTTAGGATGGTTATAGTTACCACCGCCGTTTACTGGCGCTTAAGTTCTCAGCTTCGCCACCCCGAAAGACAGCTAACCGGTCCCCTTAACGTTCCAGCACCGGGCAGGCGTCAGTCCGTATACATCGTCTTACGACTTCGCACGGACCTGTGTTTTTAGTAAACAGTCGCTTCCCCCTGGCCTCTGCGACCCCCACCAGCTCCGAGTGCAAGACTCATCACCAGCGAAGGCCCCCCTTCTCCCGAAGTTACGGGGGCAATTTGCCGAGTTCCTTAACCACAGTTCACCCGATCGCCTTGGTATTCTCTACCTGACCACCTGAGTCGGTTTCGGGTACGGGCCGCCACGACACTCACTAGAGGCTTTTCTCGGCAGCATAGGATCACCCACTTCGCCACAATCGGCTCGGCATCACATCTCAGGATACACAAGAGGCGGATTTACCTACCTCTCTCCCTACATGCTTACCCCAGGACTACCATCGCCTGGGCTGGGCTACCTTCCTGCGTCACCCCATCGCTTACCTACTACCAGATCAGGCCAGGCGTTCAGCCTCACCCACACCCCGAAGGGCGTCAGGGACTTAAGGACCCTTAGTATCACTGGATTCAGTATTGGCGCATCGCAGCGGGTACGGGAATATCAACCCGTTGTCCATCGACTACGCCTGTCGGCCTCGCCTTAGGTCCCGACTTACCCTGGGCGGATTAGCCTGGCCCAGGAACCCTTGGTCATCCGGCGCAGAAGTTTCTCACTTCTGATTCGCTACTCATGCCTGCATTCTCACTCGCACAGCCTCCACAACTAGATCACTCTGCTGCTTCGCCGGCTGCACGACGCTCCCCTACCCATCCACACACCTAGACAGACAAGCTGCCAAGCTAACATGTGAATGCCACGACTTCGGCGGTGTACTTGAGCCCCGCTACATTGTCGGCGCGGAATCACTTGACCAGTGAGCTATTACGCACTCTTTCAAGGATGGCTGCTTCTAAGCCAACCTCCTGGTTGTCACTGCGACTCCACATCCTTTCCCACTTAGCACACGCTTAGGGGCCTTAGTCGGTGGTCTGGGCTGTTTCCCTCTCGACTACGGAGCTTATCCCCCGCAGTCTCACTGCTGCGCTCTCACTTACCGGCATTCGGAGTTTGGCTGACGTCAGTAACCTTGTCGGGCCCATTAGCCATCCAGTGCTCTACCTCCGGCAAGAAACACGCAACGCTGCACCTAAATGCATTTCGGGGAGAACCAGCTATCACGGAGTTTGATTGGCCTTTCACCCCTAAACACAGGTCATCCCCCAGGTTTTCAACCCTGGTGGGTTCGGTCCTCCACGCGGTCTTACCCGCGCTTCAACCTGCCCATGCCTAGATCACTCCGCTTCGGGTCTACAGCATGCGACTCAAACGCCCTATTCAGACTCGCTTTCGCTACGGCTACCCCACACGGGTTAACCTCGCCACACACCATAACTCGCAGGCTCATTCTTCAAAAGGCACGCAGTCACATCACAGACGTCCGAAAACGTCTACGCTCCTACGGCTTGTAGGCACACGGTTTCAGGTACTATTTCACGACCCCTCACCGGGGCGCTTTTCACCTTTCCCTCACGGTACTTGTTCACTATCGGTCATCAGGGAGTATTTAGGCTTACCAGGTGGTCCTGGCAGATTCACACAGGATTTCTCGGGCCCCGTGCTACTTGGGATCCCCTCAAACAGTCGACAAGATTTCGCCTACCCGGCTCTCACGGTCTACGGCGCAACTTCCCAGAAGCTTCGACTATCCCATCGATTTCTCACTGTCTGGAGAAACGGCAGCTCCCCCCAGAGGGTCCCACAACCCCGCACACGCAACGCCTGCCGGCTATCACACGCATACGGTTTAGCCTGATCCGCTTTCGCTCACCACTACTCACGGAATCACTAAATTGTTTTCTCTTCCTACGGGTACTGAGATGTTTCACTTCCCCGCGTTACCACCAACCGCCCTATACATTCAGGCGGAGGCAACACCACATGACTGGTGCTAGGTTTCCCCATTCGGACATCCCCGGATCAAAGTCAGGTTGGCGACTCCCCGGGGCTTAACGCAGCCTCCCACGTCCTTCATCGGCTCCTGATGCCAAGGCATCCACCGTGTGCCCTAAAAAACTTGGCCACAAAGATGCTCGCGTCCACTATGCAAATCTCAAACAACAGACAGCAACCAAACCCACCCCACCACCAACACCCATCACCCGATGAGCTGGTCTGGCAGGAGGCCGGCCCCGCACGAGGTCAAACAGACAGCAAACCCGCCACAGCGGGCCCGCCTCAATGTCCGTTTCCTCAGGACCCAACAGTGTGTTCAACCAGCCCGAACCCCCGACACCCCGTTCCCACTCCCTCCACGAAGAGGGCGGTACTAGCGGCCCGGCGACCCGGTCCGGCTGACTAGCCAGTGCTCCACTAATGAGCGCGCCGAGCGTGGAACGTTCGCCCACGGACACGGCATGAACCACAGACCACCACGTGGCCTGCAGCCGATGCTCCTTAGAAAGGAGGTGATCCAGCCGCACCTTCCGGTACGGCTACCTTGTTACGACTTCGTCCCAATCGCCAGCCCCACCTTCGACCGCTCCCCCCAGCAAGCTGGTTGGGCCACGGGCTTCGGGTGTTGCCGACTTTCGTGACGTGACGGGCGGTGTGTACAAGGCCCGGGAACGTATTCACCGCAGCGTTGCTGATCTGCGATTACTAGCGACTCCGACTTCATGGGGTCGAGTTGCAGACCCCAATCCGAACTGAGACCGGCTTTTTGGGATTCGCTCCACCTCACGGTATCGCAACCCTCTGTACCGGCCATTGTAGCATGTTTGCAGCCCAAGACATAAGGGGCATGATGACTTGACGTCATCCCCACCTTCCTCCGAGTTGACCCCGGCAGTCTCCAATGAGTCCCCACCACCCCGAAGAGCGTGCTGGCAACATTGAACAAGGGTTGCGCTCGTTGCGGGACTTAACCCAACATCTCACGACACGAGCTGACGACAGCCATGCACCACCTGTCACCCGATCCGAAGAGGCACCCATCTCTGAGTGTTTCCGGGCGATGTCAAGCCTTGGTAAGGTTCTTCGCGTTGCGTCGAATTAAGCAACATGCTCCGCCGCTTGTGCGGGCCCCCGTCAATTCCTTTGAGTTTTAGCCTTGCGGCCGTACTCCCCAGGCGGGGCGCTTAATGCGTTAGCTACGGCGCGGAAACCGTGGAAGGTCCCCACACCTAGCGCCCAACGTTTACAGCGTGGACTACCAGGGTATCTAATCCTGTTCGCTCCCCACGCTTTCGCTCCTCAGCGTCAGGTAAGGCCCAGAGAACCGCCTTCGCCACCGGTGTTCCTCCTGATATCTGCGCATTTCACCGCTACACCAGGAATTCCGTTCTCCCCTACCTACCTCTAGCCAGCCCGTATCGAATGCAGACCTGGAGTTAAGCCCCAAGCTTTCACACCCGACGTGACAAGCCACCTACGAGCTCTTTACGCCCAATAATTCCGGACAACGCTTGCGCCCTACGTATTACCGCGGCTGCTGGCACGTAGTTAGCCGGCGCTTCTTCTGCAGGTACACGTCAACTTCGTCCCTGCTGAAAGAGGTTTACAACCCGAAGGCCGTCATCCCCCACGCGGCGTCGCTGCGTCAGGCTTTCGCCCATTGCGCAATATTCCCCACTGCTGCCTCCCGTAGGAGTCTGGGCCGTGTCTCAGTCCCAGTGTGGCCGGTCGCCCTCTCAGGCCGGCTACCCGTCGTCGCCTTGGTAGGCCGTTACCCCACCAACAAGCTGATAGGCCGCGAGTCCATCCCCAACCGAAAAAACTTTCCACCACCATCCCATGCGAGAAGTGGTCGTATCCGGTATTAGACCCAGTTTCCCGGGCTTATCCCAGAGTCAGGGGCAGGTTACTCACGTGTTACTCACCCGTTCGCCGCTCGAGTACCCCGAAGGGCCTTTCCGCTCGACTTGCATGTGTTAAGCACGCCGCCAGCGTTCGTCCTGAGCCAGGATCAAACTCTCCAAACAATGTTTGAGAAGTTTCTCCCGGCTGAAAGCACCCGCATCAACATGCGGATGTATCAACCAAAGGAATCCGTCCTCCCACCACAGGCGGGTCGGACGGGGTTGTGCTTCATGCACTGGCTTTTAACACACTGTTGAGTTCTCAAGAAACGGACGCGCTCTCCGTCACCGTTACCTTGCGGTCCCGGCTTCAGGGCGCTCCACTCCGTGTCTCCATCCTATCAGATCCGCCCGGTTCGTATCAACTTGTCGCTTTCGCTTGAGTTGATCCGAACCTGCCGGACCCGCGAGGATCTCGACCTGCCCCGTTTCCGGAGCAACCCTTCTAACTTACTCCAACATTCCGTTCGTGTCCAATCGTGCGGACATGCCCGAATTGCCGGGTTTAGGTAGAAGAGAGATGCTGAGCAGTTCGCCGACCTGGAGACCTTCTGGCTTCCGGGGCTCGTTGCCCTGCAGGAAGAACAGTATCAGGACTCTCGTGTCACAGAGACAACTTGCCAACCATTCCCGAGCCTCACGCGTCCCAAACCGGACGGCGCAAGCAGACATCAAGCCATCCGCAATCAGCTCTGGATACGAAGTAGGCACGAGGGTCAGGATCCTGACTCCACCGTGGAGGTGAGCAACCATGACCCGCTCGGAGTTCGACGACATCCGCGCGCACATCGACGCAGAGGCCGATCATCCCGGCGACCTGCTCAGGGTCGCCAGGTCTCTGTTGAGCGACCTTGAAGACGCACGGATGCGCGAGGCGACCCTCCGCTCCTACTATCTGCGCCTCCTTACCGCGGCCCGGGCGACGGTCGCCGCCGAGGCGGCCGGATACCCGGAGCCGCTTACCTTCCTCACTGACGAGCTCGCCAAGCGCGGCCAGCTCCCGGCGACCGAGGACGAGGTGAACCGGATCCTGGCCGACGCGCACACCGCGGCCGCGTTACTGGCCTGCCTGGAGCAGGCTCCGACCTCGCCCCCCGGAAACGGACCCCGCACCCGCAGGTGCGCAGGCACGAGTCGCAGCCTCCCCAGATAGGACACCCCATACCGAGTCCGAGGTCGCGACCTGACATCGCCGGTCCGGGGCCTGACCGTGGCAAACAGGTCAGGCCCCGGTCCGGAAGGAGCTCAGCTGGTCCGCGACCTGCTGGCATGGTGCACCGAGATCGAACTGGCTCAGGAGAAAGAGCGACTCACCGGTGTCGATCTCCAGAAGCCCGGTGCGCGAGGCGAAGCGGGTCCGCGTGTCCACCCGGATCCGCTCGACCTCGCGCCACGGCACCCGCTCGGAGCCGGCGAAGCCCTTCACCACGACCAGTCCTTCACCATCGGCGCTGAGCCGTACAGGGACGAGGAGGTCGCGCAGGGCCAATCCGGCCATCATCACCGTCGCCGCACCCGCCAGGATTGCCCCACGCAGGTCGCCGATGCTCACTAAGGTCGCCCCTGCGAAGACGAGCGCTGCCGCGATCTTCAGAACGAGGAGATCGCAGCGCACACGCCAGCGCAGGACGGGCCCGGACATGTCATCCACAGTGGCACGCTAACCGCTCAGCCCTTGGGTGTGTACGGCGGTGCCACGCCCCAGCCCCAGTGCGGCACGGGGCGCTGGTGACCGGATTCTCCATCGAACGTAATCATGTAATCGTCGGCCTGCGCAACGCTGGGCAGACAAACACAGAAGGCCCGGATCTCTTCGGAGAGATCCGGGCCTTCCATTTTGGTAGCGGGGACAGGATTTGAACCTGCGACCTCTGGGTTATGAGCCCAGCGAGCTACCGAACTGCTCCACCCCGCGTCGGTGTGTGTCTGAAGACTACCCGGCTTTGGCGGTGAAGAGCAAATTGATTGCGCGCCACAGAAAATCCGGGTCAACACAGAAGGCCCGGATCTCTTCGGAGAGATCCGGGCCTTCCATTTTGGTAGCGGGGACAGGATTTGAACCTGCGACCTCTGGGTTATGAGCCCAGCGAGCTACCGAACTGCTCCACCCCGCGTCGGTGTGTGTCTGAAGACTACCCGGCTTTGGCGGTGGACGCGAATCAAATGGCTCGCTGGGCCTGTGAGCTCCTTACGGAGTCGGTGACGAGCTCGGTGTCGCCGACGGGGTTGGGCTGCCCGAAGGGGCCGGAGTCGGCGACTCCGAAGGAGCTGGAGTGGCCGTGGTCGTCGGGACCGCGGCGCCCTTCAGCTTCTCCAACGCCTTCTGCAGCTCCTTCTGGGCTTCGCCGTACTCGGTCCAGTTGGGCGGGTTGGCGGTGAGTGCCTTCTGCGCCTTGTCGTAGGCCTGCTGCGCCTCGGTGATCGCCTGGTTCAGCGTGGTACTGGGCTGGGCGGGCGTGTTCGGCTTGGTGACATCCGGTTTCGCCTGCTGGGCGCCCTCCCCGAAGACCTGCTTCAGGGCGCCGTCCAGCGTGTCGGCGAAACCGACCTTGTCACCGTAGGAGACCAGGACCCGGCGGAGGATCGGATACGGCTCCTGACCGGAGGACGCGGCGGTCTCCACATAGACCGGCTCGATGTAGACCAGCCCGCCGGCGAACGGCAGGGTCAGCAGATTGCCGTAGCGGACCTTCGCCCCACCGATGCCGAGCAGGTTGAGCTCACCGGAGAACTTGTTCTGGAAGTTGTTCTGCACCTGGCCGGGGCCGGGGATGGTGGTGTTGGAGGGCATCCGCAGGATGCGCAGCTTTCCGTAGTCCGGCCCCGGGTTGGAGTCCACGGACATGAACGCGGCCAGGTTCGGACCCTGGCGCGGCACGAACGTGGTGGTCAGGGAGAACGTCGGCTCCGTCGTGTCGGGCATCTTGACCGACAGGTAGTACGGGGGCTGCTTGATGTCACGTCCGCCCGAGGACGGGTCGTTGGGGACGTTCCAGAAGTCCTGACCACTGTAGAAGGCGTTCGGGTCGTCGATGTGATAACGGGACAGCACGTCGCGCTGGACCTTGAACAACGCCTCCGGGTAGCGCAGGTGCTGCTTGAGACTGTCCGACATCGCGCTCTGCGGCTTGATGATGCCGGGGAAGGCCTTGCGCCAGGTCTGCAGGATCGGGTCCTTCTCATCCCAGGCGTACAGCGTGACCGTGCCGTCGTAGGCGTCCACCGTGGCCTTGACCGCGTTACGCATGTAGTTGATCTGGTCGCGCGGCTGCGGCACCACCAGGCGCGGATCGGTCACCAGGTCCCGCGTCATCGCCTCCAGGCTCCTGCTGTCGGAGTAGGGGTAGGCGTTGGAGGTGGTGTAGGCGTCGGCGATCCAGACCACCCTGCCGTCGACGATGGCGGGGTAGGGGTTGTCGTCCAGGCTCAGGAACGGCGCGACCTTGGCGATGCGCTGCTGTGGGTTGCGCTCATAGAGGATCTTGGACTTCTCGTTGATGTCGCTCGACAGCAGCAGGTTCTTCTCGCCGTACTTGGCGGCGTAGAGGACCCGGTTGATGAAGGAGCCGACGGGGACGCCACCCTTGCCGTCATAGGTGGTGTTCTGCTGGCCGGTGCCGCTGCTCAGCGGGTAGTCGAGCTCCTGCTTGCCGTCGCCGCCCACGACGACGTAATCGGTCGCGCCCGGGGACTCGCCGAAGTAGATCCGTGACTCCTTCAGCCCGGTCCGCTCGGCCAGTGGGCCGGTCACCGGCATGTCCTTGGCGTCGAAGTCGGGCAGGCCCTGCGAGTCGACCTCGTTGCCCGGAGCGGCCACGAAGCCGTAGCCGTGGGTGTAGACCAGGTGCTGGTTGATCCAGTTGTTCTGCTCGGCGGGCGGGCCGGTGAGCTCTCGCACCGCCACCACCGTGTCACGCATCTTGCCCGATTCGTCCGGGTAACGGTCGACGTCGAGCGGGTCGTGGAAGTCGTAGAACCCACGAATGCGCTGCTTCTGCTGGTAGGTCTTGGCCACCAGGTTGGGGTCGAGCAGTCGTACGCCGGAGATCGAACTGTCGGCCGTGACATTGACCTTGCTGGCGTCCCCCTGGGCCGCGTAGTCGATGACATCGGCCTTGTCGACGCCGTAGGCCTTTCTGGTGGCGTCGATGTTGCGCTTGATGTACGTCTGTTCCTTGTTCTGCTGGTTCGGCTTGACCTGGAACTGCTCGACCAGGGCCGGGTAGACCCCGCCGATCAGGATGGCCGAGAGCACCAGCAGGCCGAAGGAGACGCCCGGCAGCATGCCGCCGGGCCGTACGACCCCGGCGAAGAAGAGAGCGGCGCAGATCAGGGCGATGATCGCCAGGATGGTCTTGGCGGGCAGCACCGCGTTGACGTCGGTGTAGGACGCGCCGAACACGAATCCCCGGTCGGAGAAGACCAGGCCGTAACGGTCGATCCAGTAGGCGACCGCCTTGAGAAGCACGAACACGCCGAGCAACACCGACAGGTGGACGCGCGCTGCCCGGGAGGCGTGCACACCCGGTGACTGGAGGCGGAAACCGCCGTACAGGTAGTGCACGAGCGCCGCCATGATGGCCGACAGCACCACCGCGGTGAACAGGAAGTTCAGCACCATCCGGAGGAACGGGTAGGTGAACATGAAAAACGACACGTCCATGCCGAACAGCGCGTCGTTCTCCTTGAACGGCGTGGCGTTGACGAACTCCAGCCAGGTCTTCCACTGGCCGGAGAACGACGACCCCGCGAACAGCGCGAGCACGGCGACGCCGATCAGGAAGATCAGTTTGCGGTGCGGGTCGAGGGCCATCCGGTAGCGGTCGGCGCCGCTGGCTCCACTGAACATGCCCGGCCCGAACATCGGCCGTGTCCGGTAGGCGAGCAGCATGTTGCCGCCCACCAGGCCGACCATCAGCACGGCTCCCACGATGAAGAGCAGGACCTGTGTGACGATCACACCGGAGAAGACCGTCGTGTAGTCCACCGAGTCGTACCAGAGGTAGTCGGTGAAGATGCCGGCGAAGAGAAAGAACAGAACGACGATCGCGACGATGGCGATCGCGATGGGAAGTAGCAGTCGTGGCCGGCGGGGCAAGCGCATTGCCCTACCGGCTCCGGGGGTCCGGAAGCTCAAGGCCAACCCCTTGTCGTAAGAGCACGGTCCGTGTTTGGAAACCTACACCGGCGGAGGTTGGGGCGTGCTCAGCCACTTGGCCACGGTCCGGCCACAACCCCCACGGGTCTCGAATCCACCTCTGTCAACGCGCGAGACATCGGATCCGTGCCCGGCTCGCGATCCGGCCCCGGATCGCCGGTCGCCCGCCCCGTCAGCCGGCCGAACAGCTCGGCGCGGTGCCGGAACCGGTGCGGACCACGTCGACCGCCTGGGCGGCGTCGTGGAGGGTCTTCACCTTGATCAGCCTCAGACCGTCGGGGATCGCCCTGACCGCCTCGGCGCAGTTGTCGGCAGGGGTGAGGAAGACCGTGGCCCCGGACCTGCGGGCACCGACCATCTTCTGCTGGATGCCGCCGATCGGGCCGACCTCGCCCTCCGCCGTGATCGTCCCGGTCCCGGCGATCGCCTTGCCTCCGGTCATCGGACCCGGGGTGAGCTTGTCCATGATGCCGAGGGAGAACATCATCCCCGCGCTGGGCCCGCCGACGTCACCAACGTTGATCTTCACCTTGAACGGGAACCTGTATTTGATCTGCATGGTGATGCCCACGACGGGGGTGCCGTCGTCGGCCGCCACGGTCGGAACGGTCAGGGTGGTGCTCTGGCCGGCCCGTTTGACGACGAAGGTGACCTTCTGGCCGGCCTTGTGCTTGCGGACGGCGGTGGAGACGGTCTCGCGGTCGACCACACGCGTCCCGTCCACCGAGACGATCTCGTCGCCGGACGCGAACTTCCCGGCGGCCGGAAAGCCCTTCTGGACGGAGGCGACGCTCACGACGGCGGCGTAGGGGATCTTCAACTCGGAGAGCGCGGCCGCGGTCGCGTCATCCTGGGAGTTGGTCATCTCCTGGGTGTTCTGCTGCTCGACCTCCTCGGCCGTGCTCGTCGACGGGAAGATCGTCTCTTCCGGCACGACCGCGACGGTCGGGTCGACCCAGCCTCTGAGCGCGCTGAACAGATCGATCCTGTTGCCCGGCCCACCCTGATAGGCCACGGTGACGAGGCTGAGCTTGCCCGAGGTCGGATAGGTCTCATGCCCCTCGATGCTGATCACCGGCGTGCCCTTGACGTCTCCGATGGTGTTCTCGGTCGGTCCCGGGCTCAGGACGACGTAGGGCACGGGCAGCACGGCGCCGACAACGCCGAACAGGAGCGTGAGGAAGCCGGCCACCATCAGGGTCAGCGCTCGTCGGGACATGGAGGCAGCCTATGCCGTGTGGCCGGTCGAGGAGATGCACGTACACGGCGTCATATTCCGAATCGTACGGCTTGCACCTGATCTCACTCGCAGGCCCCAACCCATTCGACCGAACCATCCACGAAATGCTGGTTCTTCCAGATCGGTACCTCGCTCTTGAGGTCGTCGATCAGCCGGCGGGAGGCTGCGAACGCCTCACCTCGATGGGGACAGGCAACCGCCACGACGACCGCGATGTCGCCGAGTTCGAGGTCCCCGACCCGGTGCACCGCGGCCAGCGCCGTCACCGGGAAGTCGGCGGTGACCTTCTCGGCGACCCGGTGCAGCTCCTTCTCGGCGCTGGGGTGGGCAGAGTAGGACAGCCGGGTGACCGGCTTGCCGTGATCCTGGTCCCGCACGGTGCCAATGAAAATCGTCGTACCGCCCGCGGCGTGGTCGCCGACGGCGGAGAGCACCTCATCGACGGAGAGTGCGCTGTCGCGGATACCGAGCAACCGGATGACGTCCACGCCAGAAAGCGTACAGCCCCGGAAACCGGGCTTCCGGCCTCCCCGGGGGCCCTGTGCGGACCCCCCGGAATACGGGCCCCGGCCACGGCCGCGCCCGTCCCATCCGGTCCGTACTGCCTGCCCGGGAGAACGGCCCCCGGGGGCAGCGCGGTCCCGGAGTCTCACGCGCGCCGTTTCTTCCGGGCGACGCGGACGATCGCGGCGGTGCCGAGGACGGCCACGGTCGCGCCCGCCGCGGTGATCGTCGCCTCCTTGCTGGACAGGCGGCGGCCGACGACCGTGTGCCTGCCCGCGCGCAGCTCAAGGAGCTGCTTGAACGCGGCCTCGTTGCTCCACAGCGGCTTCCATCCGGCCTCGCGCAGCGCGGCGCAGTCGACCACCCACGGGTAGACGACGTAGTGCAGGTCGGTGGCCGGGGCCGGGGTGACGCCCAGCCGGTGCAGGCGCTGGGCGGTGCCGAAGGTCAGCCCGGCCGGCAGCTCGAACCGTCTCAGGCCGGAGAGCTCCTCCACCTGGTCCTGCTCCAGCCAGCCGTCGCCTCCGACGGCCACCACCCCGGAGACGGTGCCGAGCGCGGCCATCTCCAGCGCCGAGACCAGATCGTCCACATGGCAGAACTGCCAGCGGGGGCTGCATCCCTTGACGCTGAGCAGCCTGGGCGACTCGAAGTGGCGGGTGACCACGCTGTCCACGCCCGGACCGACCACGGCGGCGGGACGGACCACGGTCACCTCAAGGCCGGGATGGCTGCGCAGCGAGCGCCGGACCAGCGCCTCGATCTCGAGATGGTCACCGACCATGCCGGTGTCGGGTTCCGCGGCCACCGGAGAGTCCTCTGGCAGCGGAACGGCGTTGTCGGGCGCCGCGCCGTACACCATGGCACTGGTGACCAGCACGACACGGCGTACCCGGGCCGCGGCGCTGGCGGTGAGCACCGTCTGGGCCGCGCGCAGGTTGTAGGCGCGCCGCTCGGCGGGGTCGGCGTCGAGCGCGTAGTCACCCCCCAGGTGAACAAGAACATCGATGTCGGAGATCCGGTTCGCCAAGAGCGGATCTCGGACGTCGAGGACTCGCCAGGTGACGTCGGGCACATCGCCGCGCTGATCGTCGATGGCCACAACCCTGCGGAAAGCCGCAGACGAGGCGACTTTCACGAGGAATGCACGGCCGATACCCGAGGCCGCGCCGGTGACGGCGACGACCGGGGGCCGGAGGCGTTTCGAGGTAGGCACCATGTCCTCGCTTTGCACTGACCCGCCATGCGACGGATAACGTGGCGGATGTGGACTCCTCCATCCTGCACGAGGTAGAGCGGTGACTGACTTGCCAGGTCGGGAAAACGACCCCAACGAAAATCCGTTCGCCATGTTCGGCGACCCGGAGCAGATCGCAGCGGCGATGCGCCAGTTCGCCGACATGCTCTCCGCGCCACCGAGCTCCGGTCCCGTCAACTGGGACATGGCGAAGAACATCGCGCGGCACGTCGTGGCCGCAGAAGGCGATCCAAGTGTCATGGAAGGCGAGCGGCGTCAGATCGTGGACGCCCTCAATCTCGCCGATCTGTGGCTGAACGAGGCGACCTCGCTTCCGAGCGGGGTGGGCAGCCCGCAGGCGTGGAGCCGGTCGGAATGGATCGAGAAGACCATTCCCGTCTGGCAGAAGCTCTGCGACCCGATCGCGGCCCGCATGGTCGAGACCATGAGCGGCACCCTCGGCGCCGCCGGCCTGCCCGCCGAGGCCCAGGCCATGGCCGGGCCGCTGATGGGCATGATGAAGCAGATGGGCGGCATGATGGTCGGCCAGCAGATCGGCCAGGCCATCGGCTCGCTCGCCCGCGAGGTGATCGGCTCCTCCGACATCGGCCTTCCGCTGTCCGGCGACGCTGCCCTGCTGCCCGGCGGCATCGCCGCGTTCAGCCAGGGGCTGGAGACGCCCGCCGAGGAGATCCGGCTGTATCTCGCCCTCCGTGAGGCGGCTCACCACCGGCTGTTCCAGCACGTGCCGTGGCTGCGCGCGCATCTGCTCGGCGCCGTGGAGGAATACGCCCGGGGCATCACGGTGGACGTGTCCGCCCTGGAGGAGCAGCTACGCGGGCTGGACATCAACAATCCCGAGCAGCTCCAGCAGGCGCTGAGCGGCGGCAACCTGCTCAAGCCCGAGGAGACTGACCGGCAGAAGGCCGCCCTGAGCAGGCTGGAGACCATGCTCGCGCTGGTCGAGGGCTGGGTCGGCACGGTCGTGGACGGCGCCGCCGACGGCAAGCTGCCCTCGTCCACCGCGCTGGCGGAGACGGTACGGCGTCGCAGGGCGACCGGCGGTCCCGCCGAGCAGACCTTCGCCACGCTCGTCGGACTCGAACTGCGCCCCCGCCGCCTGCGTGAGGCAGCGGCTCTGTGGCAGGCGCTGGAGGCCGACCGCGGCGTCGACGGCCGGGACGCGGTCTGGGGTCACCCCGACCTGATGCCGACCGCCGACGACCTCGACAACCCCGACGGCTTCGTCCGGGGAGAGCCCCAGTTCGACCTGTCCGGTCTGGAGGCGTCCCTGCGGGAGGCCTCCGCCGAGGACGACGGCGGGGACAAGGACGGCGAGGACCGCGACGGCCAGGGAGGCAAGGGCGACAGGGGCGACTCCGCGTGAGCCTGCACGCGCACGCGCAGAGCGTGCTCGCCGCCTGGACCGCGCCGACGGCGCAGGAGGAGCTTCTGCGCGAGGAGTTCCTGAGACATGTGGAGGCTCACGAGGACGCGATGTGGCGCGCCTGTGTGCCGGGTCATCTGACGGCCACGACCGCGGTGCTCTCTCACGACGGCGAGCGGGTGCTGCTCACGCTGCACCCCAAGGCCGGGATGTGGCTGCCCATGGGGGGTCACTGCGAGCCCGGTGACGTCTCGCTCCAGGCCGTGGCACTGCGGGAGGCCACCGAGGAGTCCGGCATCTCCGGCCTGCGGCTGCTGCCCGGCCCACTCGCCCTTGACCGGCACCGGGTGTGGTGTCACCCGCCGCACAGCCATCATCTGGACGTGGAGTACGGCGCCGTCGCCCCGGCCGGTGTCGAGGCCGTGATCAGTGATGAGTCGCTCGACCTGAGGTGGTTCCCGGTGGAGGAGATTCCCGAGCTCTCCGACGAGGCGACCCGCCGTCTGGCGCGCCGCGCGCGAGACGTCATGCACTCTCTGTAACCGGGCTGTTTTATGCTCTTCTCATCTCCCTCTGGATATCGTCCCGATCACTGATGTACCGAGCGGAGCGGGGAAGCGTGGGCGTGGACATCACAGCCGACAGAGATGTGGGCGGTGCGATCGTGACACCGTCACGGCGGCTGCGGTTCCCCCGGCCCTCCGGGGCTCTCGTCTGGGCGGTGGTCACCCCGTTCGCCGCCTGGGCCGTGGCCAGGGTGGCCGGGCTGGAGCGGGGGTCGCTGGCCACCCAGCTCATGACCGGCACGCCGTACGTGGCGGCGGGCTCGCTCGTCCCCGTGCTCCTCGCCGCGCTGACCCGCAACCGCGCGGCCGCGGGGATCGCGCTGGTCACCACCGCGGCGCTCGGCTTCAGCGTCCTTCCGCGTGCCTTCGGCTCCGCGGAGGCCGCCTCCGGGACACCTCTGCGGGTGCTGACCCTCAACACGTTCTTCGGCAAGGCCGACCCCGAAGCGGTGATGGACCTGGTCAGGCGGCTGAAACCGGACGTCCTGAGCACCCAGGAGCTGACTCCGGGGCTGGTCGAGAAACTGGACGCGGCCGGGCTCCGGGAGCTGATGCCGCACCGGCTGCTGGCCGCGGAGTGGAGTGCGCGCGGCAGCGGCCTGTACGCCAAATATCCGCTGACCCCGCTGGAGAACCTGTTCCGGCCGGTCGGGCACAACATGCCCACCGCCCTGATCAACCTCCCCGGCGTCAAGCCCATCGAGTTCGTCGACGTGCATCCCTACCCCCCGCTGGGGGACCAGGTGCGCGAGTGGACGGCGGCGCTGGAGGCCTTTCCCCCTGCGGTGCCCGACAGGATCCGCATCCTCGCCGGTGACTACAACGCCAGCCTCGACCACGCCGCGATGCGCCGCTTCCTCAGCCGGGGATACGCCGACTCGGCTGATCTGGCCGGTCAGGGGCTCACGCCCACCTGGCCCGCCAACAAGCGCGTTCCACCGATCATCACCATCGATCACGTGGTGGTGGACCAGCGGGTGAAGGTCGCCGGGGTCAGCGTCCACACCGTCCCCGGCACCGACCACCGGGGACTCTTCGCCGACCTGCGTCTGCCCGGGGCCTGAGACTGCTCACCCCGATATCCGCCGACCGTGTCTGCCGGGGACGGGGACGGCTCACCCCGACAGCAGCGCCCGGGTGCCGTCCCAGCCTTCGAGGCCGGGATCCAGCCTGGCGATGTCGCCCGGCACGCGCAGGCGGTGCCAGCCCGGACCGGTGGCGACCGTGCGGGGAGCGGGAGCCGAGGCACGCAGTGCCCCAACCGGGTCGTGGTCGTCGAAACCCACCTCGGCCCAGTCGGGAAAGGGCAGATGGGCGGCTATCGCCACGGCTCCACCGTCGGCGGCCGGGCAGACGGCCAGCCGGGCCCTGCCGAGGGCGCGGAAGAGCTTGCCGATCAGCAGCGCAGGCAGGTCGGGCGCGTCGCCACTCAGCAGGACCGCCTGCTCGCCGTACGGCAGCGCCGCGAAGGCGGCCCGGACCAGGGCGGCTCCGGACAGGTCGGGGATCTCGACGACCGGGGTTCCCGGCCAGACGATCTCCTCCATCCCCGGCATGCTCGTCACCAGAACCGGCGTGACGGAGTCGAGGCCGGCGACGAGCTCGTAGGTGTCCTCGGCCATGGCGGCCAGGAACGCGTCGTCGTCGACTCCCGGTGGGGCCGCTCCCGCCATCGCGGACGTGACGACGACGGCCACCAGTCGTGCTTCCGTCAACATTCCTCCGCGTCGCCGTGGGCCGCCATGGAGAATCCCTCGAGGAACCCCCGCGCCCGCTCGGCCTTGGGATAGTGTTCCACCAGTGCCCAGAACCGGGGACCGTGGCTGGGCACCAGCAGGTGCACGAGCTCGTGCATGATCACATAGTCGACCACCCATGAGGGCATGCCGCGCAGCCTCGTGGAGATCCTGATGGTGCCGTGGTCAGGAGTGCACGAGCCCCAGCGGTGCTGCTGGTTGTCCACCCAGCGCACGCTGGACGGCGTGGCTCTGCCGCCGAGATAGCGCACCGACAGCTCGCTGGCCCGTTCCAGCAGGTCGTCGTCGGAGGGGCGTCTCCGTTGCTCCTTGGCCGCGAGCCGGTCGAGCATGCGCCGCACCCATTGCTCCTCATCGGTGCGGCTCAATCCTGCGGGGAGCAGCACGATCGTTTTCTCGCCGTCGCGGTACGCGGAAACCGTCCGCCGGCGACGAGAACTTCGACGGACCTCGACTGTCTCGGGGGGCACATATGAACGGTAGCCGAGAATGGCGAATTCACACCAGGGGCAGAACACGTTCTGGCTGGTCAATCCCCGTTCGCTGATTGTTCGGCAAGACCGATCCGCTATGGCTGCGGCATATCGAAATAACCTGGATATCTACCGTCTCAGGAGTTGCCGAATCGCGGGTCCCGCCGTTCTCTCTGCGCAGACAGTCCTTCGATCATGTCCTGTGAGGTCATGGTGACCGGCTGGGCCAGAGACTCCCAGCGCAAGGCGGCGTCGAGGTCCGCGTGCCCGCCACCGGCGAGGGCGACCTTGGTGAGCCGGGTGGCGATGGGCGCGTTGGCGGCGGTCCTGGAGGCGATCCCCAGCACCTCCGTCATCAGGGACTCGCCGGGAAACGCCCTGGTGACCAGCCCGGCCGTGGCCGCCTCGGCGCCCCGCATGGCCCGTCCGGTCAGCAGCATCTCCCGGGCCACCCCCACACCGGCGACCCGGGGCAGCAGATAGGTGGCGGCCATCCCGGGGTGCAGGCCGAGCGAGGTGAAGGGGACGAGGAGTTTGGCCTCCTCGGCGGCGTAGACCAGGTCGCAGGCGAGAGCGAGGCACAGGCCCGCTCCGACGGCGGCGCCGTTGACCGCGGCGATGGTCGGCACCTCCAGGTCCGCGATCGCCAGCCAGGTCCGGTAGAAGCCGAGCATCCGGTCACGTAGCTCGGGCACGCCCTCGGCCCCGCGTTCGGCGAGCCAGGACAGGTCCCCGCCGGAGCAGAACGCGCTCCCGGCCCCGGTGACCACCACGCACCGCACGTCACGGTCCCGGCGGAGACCGGCGATCGTCTGCCGCCATTGCTCGGTCATCCCGTCGGTCATCGAGTTGCGCCGGTCCGGGCGGTTCAGAGTGAGCACCACGACACCGTCGTCCCGCCGGTCAACCACGAGCTCGTTCATGCCGGGAGCGTAGTGCACGGAGGGTTGTCCACAGGGGACGCGAGGGTTGTCCACAGGCACAGGGAAACGCCCCCGGGGCCGTGCGGGGGCATGGCACGCTGGCACGCCTCCTCACAGTCACGCTGACGCCCCTTGCAGGAGAGGCGGCCGCGTTCTCTCCCCGCCCAAGGAGTCCCGATGAGACCACGTCTGAAGCCCGCGCTGCGCAGGGTCGCACGTGACGAGCGCACCCTGCAGTTCGGCCTGCACCCCCGGCACACGGTGGTGCTGGCCGATCTCGAACCCGAGGTCCGCCAATGGATCGAGGGGCTGGACGGCATGCGCCATCTTCCGGGAGTGCTGGCCGGCGCGGCCGACGCCGGGATCGGCGAAGAGCACGGCAAGGCCCTGCTCGACCTGCTGGTCAGCCGGGGTGTGGTGGACGACGCCGGGACATCGCCCGGCCCGCTGCGCGGGCTCACGATGGCCGAACAGGACCGTCTCCAACCGGATCTGGACGTGCTCTCCCTCTCCCCCGGCACGACAGACGGCGGCCTCGCGAAACTGGAGCGCAGGCGCGACGCCCAGGTGCGGGTGTATGGAGCGGGCCGGGTGGGCGCGCAGGTCGTCACGCTGCTCGCCGCCTCCGGGGTCGGCAGGCTCTGCGTCGTCGACCCCGGTGTGACCCGGCCCCGGGATGTCGTGCCCGGCGGGCTGAGCTGGGCGGACGTGGGGACGAGCAGGCAGGAGGGGGCGGTTGCGGCTGCCATGACCGTGGCACCTTCGGTCACCGCGTGGACCGGCGACCACGCCGCCCACCTCGCCGACGGCACCCGTAGGCCCGACCTGGCGATCCTCGCACCGGTGGAGCCGCTGGACGGCCTGCTGGTCGAGGAACTCATCGCCTGGAAGATCCCGCACCTGCTGGTGACCGCCTTCGAGGGATGCGGATCGGTCGGTCCGATGGTGCTGCCTGGGCGGAGCACCTGCCTGCAGTGTCTAGATTTGATTCGACGCGACCGCGACCCTGGCTGGCCGGTCGTCAGTGCCCGTCTTGGCGGCTTCCCTGCAGGCGAGATCGCCTGCGGGACGGTGATGTCATCGCTGGTGGCGGCGGCAGCGGCCGGTCATGCGCTTGCTCTGGTCGACGGATGCGCGACAAGTGTGACCAACGGCACAATAGATATTTTGCCTGACCTGAGATGGAGGAGACGATCTTGGAGTGTTCATCCTCAATGTCGTTGCTTCCGAAACGACACGGGTTCGCTAACAATGGTCGCGTCGGCTACCTGCCGCTGATAACCACCGCCCCGAAGGGAGGGAGCGGCGTCGCGCTGTACGGCGGGCACGCCGCAAACCAAAGGTGAGTGACCTTCCGCGCCGCGCCGTTGAGCGCTCCGCCAAACTGGCGGCCCTTCCGATCGGGTTCGCCGGCCGCACCGCCCTCGGGCTGGGGAAACGGATCGGAGGCAAGCCCGCAGAGATCGTCGCCCAGGAAATCCAGCAACGCACCGCCGAGCAGATCTTCAAGGTCCTGGGGGAGCTCAAGGGCGGGGCCATGAAGCTCGGCCAAGCCCTGTCCATCTTCGAGGCCGCCCTGCCCTCGGAGATCGCGGGCCCCTACCGCGCGACTCTGACCAAGCTGCAGGACGCCGCCCCACCGCTGCCGGCCACGACCGTGCACAAGGTCCTCGTCGAGCAGCTGGGAGGCGACTGGCGGGAAAACTTCCGGTCGTTCGAGGACAGACCGGCCGCCGCCGCGTCGATCGGTCAGGTGCACAAGGCCGTCTGGCACGACGGCCGGGCGGTCGCCGTCAAGATCCAGTATCCGGGCGCGGGCAAGGCGCTGCTGTCCGACTTCACCCAGCTGGCCAGGCTCGGCAAGCTCTTCTCGGTGCTGCTGCCCGGCCTCGACATCAAGGCCGTGCTGGGGGAGCTGCGCCAGCGCGTCTCCGAGGAGCTCGACTACCTCCGTGAGGCCGAGGCCCAGCACGCCTTCGCGCTGGAGTTCAAGGACGACCCCGACTTCCTGATCCCGGATGTCATCGCCGCCAACGAGCAGGTGCTCGTCTCCGAGTGGGTGGACGGCACCCCACTGTCGCGGATCATCAGCGACGGCACCAAGGAGGAGCGTGACCGCGCCGGACTGCTTTTCGTCCGGTTCCTGTTCTCCTCGCCCGCACGGGTGGGCATGCTCCACGCGGATCCCCACCCCGGAAATTTCCGGATCATGGAGGACGGACGGCTCTGCGTGCTCGACTTCGGCGCCGTCAACCGCCTGCCCGACGGCTACCCACCGGCCTTCGGACAGCTCACCCGCATCTTCAACAACGGCGACATGGCCAGTGTGGTCCAGGGCCTGCGCGACGAGGGTTTCATCCTCCCGCACATCGAGGTCGACATGGAGGCGCTGCGGGCCTTCCTCGCCCCCTACGTCGAGCCGACCTCGGTGGAGGAGTTCACCTTCAGCCGGGAGTGGCTGCAGCAGCAGGCGGCCCAGGTCACCGATCTGCGTCCCGGCAACGTGGTGCGCCAGCTCAACCTGCCGGCCTCCTATGTGCTCATCCACCGGGTGCACGCGGCGGGCATAGGGGTGCTCTGCCAACTCGGCGCCACCGCCCGCTTCCGTGAAGAGGTGGTCCGCTGGGTCCCCGGCTTCGCCGAAAAGGATCCCGAAGACAGCGAGGACAGCACGGAAATCGCGAGCTGAGCCCCGCCCCATCCCACCCCGTCTGTCTGCCCCGGACGATCGGGCAACCGCATACCGTCCCGCGAACACGGCCGGAACAGCCGGAAGGGGTGGCCCGTTCGGACGGGCCACCCCTCAATGAGCTGTTTCTCTATGCGCTGATCCTCACCGGACCCCCGCGCCGATCCTCACCGGATCAGACGAGGCGCAGGAGCGCATGGCGGAGACGCGAGGACGCGCGCTCCGCGTCCCGGCGAGCGCGACGCAGACGCAGGACGCCCGCGGCCATACGCTGCTCCTCCGCCTCGCGGTGGAGCGTCCGTATTCGGTCGCGTACCAATTCTTCTTGCATAGATGACATGTCCAGGCTCCGGGTGCCGAAGTGGGTCATGGGAAATGGTCCTTTCAAGAACGTTCAGGTTGTGATTGATCAGGCAGCGAGCGGAGTCTTGCGGGGACGTCCGCGCGGACGCTTCCGCGGTACGACGGCTCCCCGAAGGACGAGCTCTCCGCCCCAGACGCCCCAGGGCTCCTCGCGCTCGAGTGCGCGGGCCAGGCAGGCCTGCTGGATCGGGCAGCCTCCGCAGAGCGCCTTGGCGAACTCCACGTCCTCCGGAGACTCGGCGAACCAGAGGTCGGGGTCGGTACGACAGGGGATTGTGGCTTCGTCGATCAGGTCCATGACCGTCTGGGCCCCCATCTGCTTCACCTCTCTGTTAGGTATTGATCTTTGGTTACCTCTGGGTGGGGGTCAGGAATGACGCGGACAAACAAGAAGGCCGCGGATCCTGGTTGCGGATCCGCGGCCTGAAGGCTTTTTCTCTCGGTCAGGTTATGACCGGAGGTTGCCTCCAGGGATACGGACCACGCAGTCCACCGTTTAGGGCGTGCTTGGTCGGTGCGTAGCCTCCGGCATCCGGAGCCGGAACGGCCGGGGAGCCCATCGCCGCGAAAGCGGTGAGAGCGGCCACGCGGCCGACAGGAATCTGGATGCGGGCAGACTGCTCCTGCTGTAGCTGAGCGGCCGAGCCGACCGTGAGGAGGGCCTGACCGTCGCAGGACAGGAGGGTGTTACGGCGCGCGAAGACGAGCCCGGACTGGGCGGACATCAGGATGTTCTTCACAGCGGACTCACCTCCATCTTTGGATCGTCGGACAGGACCGTCCGACTTGCTTGACCATGACCCTAAACCCGGGCCGCAGGGACGGGCAACTTATTTTCTACCTGCAGTTTTACAACTAGCTCACACGGATCATGGCTTCCTGTACCACTGATACCGCCAGTTCGCCGGAACGGGTGAACATCTCGCCTCTGGCCAGCCCGCGCGCCGCACCCGACCAGGGCGACTCCTGGGCGTACAACATCCAGTCGTCCACCCGGAAGGGACGGTGGAACCACATCGCGTGGTCGAGTGAGGCCCCGGAGACGTTGGAGGCGCCCCAGGCGAGGCCGTGGGTCAGCAGCACGGTGTCCACCAGGGTGAAGTCCGAGGCGTAGGCGGCCAGCACCACGTGCAGCAGCGGATCGTCGGGCAACTCGGCGTCGTAGCGGAACCAGACGTTCGTCTTCGAGCCGCGCAGCGCCGGGTCGCGGTGGGCCTCCCATGTCAGGGGGGTCACATATCTGACGTCCACCGGACGCGGCCTGCTCAGCCACTCCCGCCAGGGTGAGTTCTCTCCCACGACCTCCAGGATCCGGTCCTGGAGCATGGGCAGACTCTCCGGCTCGACCACCTCCGGCATGACCGCGGCCTGGTGCCCGACACCCGTCTCCACGATGTGGAAGGAGGCTGACATGCTGAATATCACCTTGCCGTGCTGGATGGCCGAGATCCGCCGGGTGGCGAACGATCGGCCGTCGCGGACCCGCTCGACGTGGTAGACGATCGGGATCGCCGGGTCTCCTGGACGGATGAAATAGGCATGCAGCGAATGGACGTGACGTTCCGGCGGGACCGTACGGCCCGCCGCCACCAGTGCCTGGGCGGCCACCTGGCCGCCGAACACCCGCTGTATGCGCTCCTCGGGGCTGCGCCCCCGGAAAATGTCGAGCTCGATCTGCTCCAGGTCAAGCAGGTCCAGCAGCTCCTTGAGCGCCTCGTTCACGCGTCCTCCGTCTGATCTGCGGCAGCACGACAGAGGGCGAACACCGCCTCGCCGTACCGGTCCAGTTTGACGCGTCCTATTCCGGTAATCGCCAGCAGGTCCTGTTCGGAGACCGGGGCCCGCTCGGCGATCGCCTGCAGGGTGACGTCGGTGAAGATCACGTAGGTGGGGACCTTGGTCTCCTTGGCGACGCTCGTGCGCCATGCCTTCAGCCGCTCCAGCAGGGCTTCGTCGTAGTCGGCCGGGCAGCCGGCGCACCTGCCGAGCTTCTGCTCGGCGGCGGCGACGAGGGTCTTGGCGCAGATCCGGCAGCTCACCGGCACGGCGAACGTACGGCGGTCCTTGGGAGCGGGCGGCGCGGCCCTGCGCGGCGCGGCCAGACGGCCCGTGAGACCGTCGAGGAAGCGGGAGGGTCTCCTGGAGCGGCGCCCTCCCGGCGAGCGCGCCAGCGCCCACGACAGCGTCAGATGGGCGCGGGCCCGGGTGATGCCGACATAGAGGAGGCGGCGCTCCTCCTCGATCTGGTCGGGCGTCTCGGCATAGATGATCGGCAGCATGCCGTCCGTCACGCCGACCAGGAAGACCGCGTCCCATTCCAGGCCCTTGGCGGCGTGCAGTGAGGCCAATGTCACACCCTCGACCGGCGGCGCGTGTTGCTCGCTGGCCCGGCGCTCCAGCTCGGTCACGAAGGTGCGCAGGTCTCCGCCCTTGGCGGCGATGTCCTCGGCGAGGTCGGCCAGGGCCTTCAGTGACTCCCACTTCTCGCGGGCCTTACCGCCTCCGGGAGCCTGGGGGGTCAGGCCGATGCCGGCGAGGATGTGGTGGACGGTCGACGCCGGCTCGTCGTCGTCCGCGACGGAGCGGGCGGCGCCGCGCAGCAGCACGACGGCCTGACGGACCTCGGGACGCTCGAAGAACCGGTCCGCGCCGCGCAGCAGGTAGGGGATGCCCGCCTGGGCGAAGGCCTGCTCATAGGCCTCGGACTGGGCGTTGACCCGGAACAGCACGGCGATCTCGCGGGTCGGCACGCCGCCGTCGGCGAGCTTCCTCACCGCGCGTGCGACTCCCTCCGCCTCGGCGGACTCGTCGTCGTACTCGGCGAAGACGGGGTCGGGGCCGTCGGGACGCTGGGCGATCAGGGCGAGTTTGTGCGGTGTCCTCGCCGCGTCGAGCACCCGGTTGGCCAGGGAGACGACCTGGGGAGTGGACCGGTAGTCCCGGACCAGCTTGATCACGGCGGCGCCGGGATGCTCGACCGCGAAGCCGGTCAGGTAGCGGGGGGTGGCTCCGGTGAAGGAGTAGATCGTCTGATTCGGGTCGCCGACCACGCACAGGTCGTCGCGCCCGCCGAGCCAGGTGTCGAGCAGCAGCTTCTGCAGCGGGTTGACGTCCTGGTACTCGTCCACGACGAAGTAGCGGTACTGCTGGCGGATCTGGGCGGCCACCTCGCGGTGCTCGGTCATCACCGCGGCGGTGAGTTCGAGGATGGTCTCGAAGTCGACCAGGTGCCGGTCGCGGCGGAGCGTCTCGTAGGCGTCGTAGAGCCGGAAGACCTCTTCTGCGGGGACCGGCGGGGTCCGGCCGGCTTTCGCGGCGGCCTCGGCGTAGTCCTCGGGGCCGATCTGGGTGGCCTTGGCCCACTCGATCTCGGAGGCGATGTCGCGCAGCTCGGAGCGGTCCGCGTTCTTGCGGATGGCACGGCAGGCGTCGATCAGCAGGGGGAGCTTCGACTCGATCACCCTGGGCGGGTCACCGCCGATCACCCGCGGCCAGAAGTAGGTGAGCTGGCGCAGTGCGGCGGCGTGGAAGGTGCGTGCCTGCACTCCCGGCGTGCCGAGCTCCCGCAGCCGCTGCCGGAGCTCGCCCGCCGCGCGTGTGGTGAACGTCACGGCCAGCACGCTCTGGGCGTCGGCCACCCCGCTGCGCACGGCGTGCGCGATGCGATGGGTGATGGCCCGCGTCTTGCCGGTGCCGGCCCCCGCGAGCACGCAGACCGGACCGTGGAGGGCCTGTGTCACCTCGCGTTGTTCAGGATCCAGCCCCGCCAGGACGTCGTCGGGCTCCACGGAGACTCCTTACACGCTGTTCAACGATCATGCCTATCGGATCACCGGAAACGATGCGCCGAACAGGTGCGCAATGCCCGTGAGCGTCCATGAACGTCTTGGGTTGTCCTTCATCGTCGTCGCGCAGGTAGACGCATGGGATCACGTCTGCCGAACCCCTGTGGGCCCTGACCGGACGCTGCGCCCGGCAACCCATCATGCCAGGGCGCGTTCATGGTCGTACGACGCGTTCGGGCCTCGAAACCCGGCCTCGCCGAACACGACCTGACAGGAAGGTGGACGCTGAGCGCCCGGCCGGCTCCGCACCGCCGAGGCGGACCACGCGAGCCTGCCGCCAAGCCTGGGACAGAGACCCCCTAAACGCTGTTTAACGGGCCGTATGGAAACATACTCGCGCCAATCAGCCGAACATCGTCCGTTCTGCCGACATGCCGCCGTCAACCTATGTGGCCCATCGAGATGCGCAAACGTACTGGTTTACCCCACAATGGGGGCAAAATGTGGCTTGGGGGAAGGAAGATACTCGTGCGAACTGCGGTAACCGTGAGCGCGCTCGCCCTTGCGGCGCTGGTGATCGCCCCCACCGCGGTACACGCGTCCTCGGCGGCGAACGCGGCCTCCGCGTCATCTCAGGCCGGTGCCGGGGCAGCCGGGAAGTCCGCGTCAGCCACGGAGGCCTCCGGCAACGGGAAGAAGGGCGATCCGACGCCCACCCCCGCTCCCAGCCCGACGCCGACGGCGGCGACGGCGACCGACCCGCTGCTCCAGAGCGTCTCCGTCGACACCGTCGCGTACGGCCCGCACCTCCGGCAGCGGATGGACGTCTGGCACCAGACCGACGGCCTCGTGCGCCCGGGCGTGTTCCTGATCCACGGCGGCTGGTGGTCGTCCGGGGACAAGAAGCAGATGACCGCGGTCAGCCGGAGCTACGTCGAGCAGGGCTACACGGTCTTCACCATCAACTACCGTCTCTCCGGTGAGGCGGCCTGGCCCGCGCAGCGCACCGACACCCTCGACGCCATCGCGACGGCCCGCAAGCACGCCCTCCTGTGGGCCTTCGACCCGGACAACTACGTGGTCGTCGGCTTCTCCGCCGGAGGCCATCTGTCCACCGCCGTCGGCACCTACAAGGACGGCCTGCCCGGCCTGCGTGGCGTGGTCGGCATCTCTCCGGTGATCTCACCGATCACGGCCTACAACGAGGGCGCCGACACCCTCGACCTGAACAGCCGCAAGCTGCGCGAGTCGGCCATCCGTCTCGCCGGGGGCTGCGAGCCCGCCAAGTGCCCCAAAATCTGGAACAGCATGGAAGTGCCACTGCACGCGAGCCGCGGTGACGCGCCCGTCCTGACCTTCCACTCCGATGACGAGTTCGTGTCGGTGGAGCACAGCGCCCGGCTCCAGGAGCGCCTGGCCCGGGTCGGTGTGCACATGACGGTGCGGACCGAGCCGGGGACCGAGCACAGCTCGCCGATGTACCGGCTGCCCGGCGTGGCCGAGACGGTGCAAGCGTGGATAGCCGCCAAGCTCCGCTGACCGACGGGAAGATGAACGGCTCTCACTTTGTTGCCAATGAGCGCCGAACATCACATGAGGGGATTTCCACGAAATGGCGCTGACTGTTTACACCACCACCTGGTGCGGCCCCTGCAAGCGGCTGAAGTCCCAGCTCACCCGCGAGGGCATCTCCTACAAGGAGATCGACATCGAGCGGAACCCCGAGGCCGCGCAGTTCGTCATGAGCGTCAACAACGGCAACCAGACCGTCCCGACCGTGCTGTTCGAGGACGGCACGGCTGTCACCAACCCCTCGGTGATCGAGGTCAAGGCCCGCCTGCGGGTCTGATCACCAGTCTCCGGTCAGCGGCTCGCCGTACCAGGTCTCGATCAGCCTGCGAGCGATCGAGACCTCGGACGGCAGGCGCACCTCGCCGCTCTCCAGGGCGGCCAGCAGCTCGGCTCGGCTGAACCAGTGCGCCTCGGCGATCTCCTCGGGGTCGAGGACGAACTCCGTCGTGGTGGCCCGTGCGAAGAAGCCGAGCATCAGGCTGCGCGGAAACGGCCAGGGCTGGCTGCCCAGGTAACGGGGGTCGGCGATGTGCACGCCGACCTCCTCGGCCACCTCTCGGGCCACGGCGTGCTCCAGCGACTCACCCGGCTCGACGAACCCGGCGAGCACCGACAGCCGCCCCTCGGGCCACTGCGGGCCACGGGCCAGCAGGCACCGGTCCTCGTCGTCGTGGATCAGCATGATCACTGCAGGGTCGACCCGGGGGAAGTGCTGGCTGCCGTCCCTGGGGCAGACCCGCACGTGCCCGCCGGCCCGCACCTCGGTGAGGCTCCCGCAGCGCGGGCAGAACTCGTGGGTGGAGTGCCACGCCTCCAGCGCGACCGCGTAGACCAGGAGCCCGGCGTCCAGGTCTCCCAGCAGCGGGCCGACCTGGCGGAGCCCGGCGGCGACGGGCCGCCCCTCCCGCAGCTCCGAGGGGGCGAGCGGGGCGACGATCCGGTTGAGCGCGTCCTTGTGGGCGGCGCCCGCCAGCGACGCGGACACCGCGAAGTAGACGACGCCCTCGGTGTCGACGCCGAGCAGATAGCGCTCGCCCTCGGGCGCTTCGGCCGTGGACAGCAGGACCAGTGCGGCCTGCTCACCGTCCCGGTGGACCAGCGCCTGCCCGTCGTCGACGACCACGACCCTGCTCGTGCCGTCCGCCCATGCCCGCTTGAGCCACTCGGCGTCATTGCGGAGCAGCGCCGAACGGTCAATCGCGCTGCGTGCGAGCAGCAGCGGTCCCAGTAGTCCTTCTTGTGCCGTGATATCCACGCCGTCCCCGCTTCTCAGACCGACTGGACATCCTACGCCGCAGCACAGACCCGCTTTCCGGGGTACTCGCCATCCGTAGGATCCCCTGGTCCCGTGCGATGCCGCCGAATACGCGATCGCCCCACCGCGATGATCTCCGTCACGCTAGGATGGCCGAAGTTAGGTTAGCCTTACCTGATATCGGGGGTCCCTGCATTGCGGCTGTACCTCACCGCGCTCCGGCCGACCGACTCGGTCACGGACGGTTTCCTCCCGGCGGCGCACGCGCTGGGCTGCGACGTCACGATCCTGACCGACAGGCCGGAGCACCATGCGGCCACCGGGGCCGAGGTGCTCCACTGCGACGTCCGCGATGCGCGGGCAATGATCGACATCATCGCGCACCACCACACGCCGGATGCGGTTTTCTCCAACTCTGACCACATCCAGGCGGAGACCGCTCTCGCCGCCGCCTACTTCGGCCTGCCCGGCAAGGACTGGCGGGCCTGCGTCGCCACGAAGAACAAGGCGCTCACCCGGCGCCGGCTGTCGGCGGCCGGAGTCGAGACCGTCCGTTCCGTACGGCTGGCACCGGACGACCCGGTGCCGCCGGACCCGCCGTTCCCCGCGGTCGTCAAGCCGCGCGAGGGCGTGGCCAGCGAGGACGTCCTGCTGGTACGCGACGTCGGCGAGCTCGCGGCGGCCGTTCGGGACATCCGGGGCAGGCGGCCGGGCGAGACGCTGGTCGTGGAGGAGTATCTCGACGGCCCCCTGCACACGCTGGAGACCGTCGGCGACGGGGAGGAGGTCCGGGTGCTCGGCGGCTTCCGGACGACTCTGGGGCCGCTGCCGTACTTCGTGGAGGAGCGGCTCGACTGGGAGGGGACCCCGCCCGCGCGCGAGCACCTCCTACGGGCGCTGGACGCGCTGGGGGTGGGTTTCGGAGCCTGCCACACGGAGTACGTCATGACGCCCGCGGGACCGCGGATCATCGAGGTCAACTACCGGGTGATCGGCGACCACTGCGACTTCCTCCTCGGCGACCTGCTGGGAGTCCCGCTGTTCGAGCACATCCTCGGCGTCCACCTGGGGGCCGCGCTGCCCGAGCCGGGCCGGGCCGGAGGTCACGGGACCGCGCTGAGCCTGGTGGCGGACCGGCCCGGGACCGTGGCGGCCTCTCCGGGCACGGTCGTGCCGGCCGCCGGAGACCGGGTCCGGCTCTGGCACCGGCCGCTGCGTGCCGTGGGCGACCGCATCGACCTGAGCCACACCAACCGCGACTACCTGGGCGTCGTCCGTGCGATCGGCCCCGACCGGGCAGGCGTCGACGCGGCCGTCGACGCCTTCACCGCCCGGCACCCCTGGGTGATCGCATGACCGGCGGACGCGCGCCGAGCGGACAGGAGCCGGCCGGGCGGAGGCCCGGCGGACGCGAGCCGTACCTGGCCTCCCGTGTCCTGGACGCGCTCCTGCGCGAGGACTACGGCGGCCTGGCCCACCGGGTGACCCGGGGCAAGGACGGCGTCGCGCTGCTGCTGCCCGGCGGTCGCCGGATACGGCTGACGCCGGGCTCGCTGTTCCAGGACTTCGTGGTGGCCCCGGAGGAGGCGCTCCGCCTGGAGGAGGTCCTGCGCGCCCTGCGGGAGATCTCCGCCCCCGCCGACGCCGCCGGGGTCGAGGCGTTCACCCGCGAGTGCCACGAGGCGCTGCGCGCCCTCGACCTCCACGACGCCCACCGTGACGGGATACTCGCCCGGCTGGTCCGTGAGAGCTCTCCCACCCCGCCCGGCCACGACGTCCCCGCCTCCGCACTGCCCGCCTCCGCACTGCCCGCCTCCGCACTGCCCGCCTCCGCACTGCCCGGCGCCGCGCGGTACGAGACGCTCGCGGCCTCCGTCGACCATCCGGTCTATCCGACGGCCCGCTGCCGGGCCGGGCTGTCGGACGAGGAGCTGAGGGCCCACGCGCCGGAGTTCGCGCCCGTCTTCGAGCTGCGCTGGGCGGCCGTACCCCGGGATCGCGCGGCCGGGGCGGCCATGCCCTACGCGCCGGAGTTCCCGGCGGCCGGGCTGCCCCGGGAGCTCGCCGGGACGCACGTGCTGTTCCCGGTGCACCCGCTGACGGTCACGGAGGTCGGGAAGATCCCGTGGGCGGTCATCGGGCCGGAGCCGTACCTGGAGGTCAGGCCCACGCTGTCGATGCGCACGGTCATCGTCGACCGGGACACGCACCTGAAGCTACCGCTGGCCACCAGCACGCTCGGGCTGCGCAACCGGCGGTCGATCAGGCCGGACACGCTGGCCGACGGGGCGCGGGCCGAGCGCCTGCTGCGCGAGATGCCCGATCCCGGGATGCTCGTCGCCGACGAGCAGACGTACGGCCACGCGGGCCACGAGTATCTGGGCTGGCTCGTCCGCCGCCTCCCGGCGGGCGAGGTCGTGCCGGTGGCCGCGCTGCCTGCCCCGCTGCCGGGCGGCGGGCTGGTCGTGGAGGAGCTCGCCGGGCGGTGGTACGGCGGGGACGTGACACGGCTGCTCACCGAATACCTGCGGCTGCTGTTCGGTCTCCACGTGCGGCTCTTCGTCCGGTACGGCACGGCGCTGGAGGCCCACCAGCAGAACCTCTCGCTGGTGCTGGGGAACGGTCCCGCCAAACTGCTGACCAAGGACAACGACGGGCTGCTCACCTCGCCGGCCCGGTTGCGCGCGGCGGGACTGGCCGTGCCGGACTTCACCGACGGGCGGATGGTCACCGACGACCCGCACGCGCTCGCCGACGTGTTCGTGACCATCACCCTGCACCTGGCCGCCGCGGCGGTGACGTTCGGCGTGCTGCCGCCGCCGCAGGCCTCCCGGTTGGTCCGCGACGCGCTCGCCGAGGCGCTCGACGGGCACGGGGACGACCCGATGGCCAGGCTGCTGCGGGCCAGGACCCTCGACGCCGCCCGGCTCGTCGGCAAATCGATGATCACCGCCGGGACCCTGGTGGACAAGGCACGCACCGGGGCGCTCGATGTGAACAAGTTCTACGGCACCAGCGGCCCCAACTACCTGCGCCAGCCCCCTCAGGCCCTCCAGAACGTGATCATGCGAAGGACACCATGACCAGCCTCGCACTCGACTCCTCTCCAGCTGCCGTCGCCGAGGAGGCGTCGCTGGCGGCACTGCTGCGCTGCTGCGTCAGGGAGGTGGCCGGCCCGCGCGGGCAGGTCTGGCACGCCGAGCCGTACGTGCTGCTGCGCGTCGCCGGCACCCTGCTGCGGGTCCGGACGCACGGCGGGCTCGCGCTGCGGTTCGAGGGACCGCCGGAGTGGCTGGAGCGCGGCTGCTGGCAGCCGCTCTCCGCGGACCTGCTCGTCCGGCTCGTCGAGACCGAGCTCGGGGGGAGCAACGAGGAGTTCGCGGCGCAGGTGGACGCGAGCCGGAACGCCATGACGACGCTGCTCACGGTCCGGCGGGACGCCACGCCGCCGGCCGATCCGTGGCTGGCCTCCGAGCAGGGGCTGGTGTTCGGGCATCCGTTCCATCCCAGCCCGAAGGCGCGCGGCGGCGCCGACTGGCTGCGCTACGCCCCCGAGGCGCACGCCGGCTTCCGGCTCCGGCTGCTCGGGGTCCGCGACGACGTGCTGGCCGAGGCGGGCGACACCGGCCCGCTGGACGGGCTCGGCCCGGCTCCGCACGGCTACACGCCGCTGCCCGCACATCCATGGCAGCTCGACCTGCTCGCGGCGGAGCTCGCCGCCCCGCTGGCCGACGGGCGGTTGATCGACCTGGGGCAGGGCGCCCGGATGGCGGTCCCCACCTCGTCGGTCCGCACGGTCTACGAGCCGCGGATCGACCGGTGCCTGAAGTTCAGCCTGGACGTGCGGATCACCAACTGCGTCAGGAAGAACTCCTGGTACGAGCTGGCGGGCGCGGTCGAGCTGACCCGGCGCCTGGGACCGGTGTTCGAGGACCTGGCGGCCAGGTTTCCCGGCACCCGCTGGCTCCCCGAACCCGGCTACCGCTCCGCCGACCTGGGCACCCGGCTCCTGGAGGGACTGGGTGTGATCATCCGTGCGAGCCCGTGGTCGGTCTGCCGCCCGGGGGTGACCCCCCTGCTGAGCGGGGCGCTGGCCGTACCGGGTGATCCTCCGGCCGAGCCCGTGCGCTGGTGGCGCGCCTACGTGGAGCAGGTCGCGCTGCCGGTGCTCGACGCCTACCTGAGCCACGGCGTGGTGCTGGAGCCCCACCTGCAGAACGTCCTGATCGGCGTGGACGCGGCCGGGCTGCCGGTGGAGGCCGTCTTCCGCGACATGGAGGGCACCAAGCTCGTCGCCGGCCGCCACGACCTGTCCGGACTGCCGGAGCGGGTCGCCGAGGCCCTCACCTACGACGCGGCCGGTGGCTGGGATCGGGTGGTCTACTGCCTGATGGTCAACCACCTCGCCGAGATCGCCGCCTCCCTCGCCGGGCCCGGGTCCGCGCGGGAGCTGTGGGCGGCGGCCGGGGAGGTGCTGGCCGGATACGCCGACTCGATGGGATGGCCGCAGCCGCTGTCCGACCTGCTGGCCGGGGCGCCGCTGCCCGCCAAGGCCAACCTGTCGGTCCGGTGGGCACGCTCGGCCGACCGTTCGGCCGGATACGTGCCGGTGGCCAACCCCCTGGCGGTGCTCTCATGATCCCGGACACCCCGGTCCCGAGCGCCTCGGCCATGGGCGGCCTGACCCCGGACGACCTGCCCGCCTACGTCTACGACCTGGCCTCCCTCGACGGGCACGCGGCGGCCGTACGGGCCGCGCTGCCGGGGATCGAGCTGTACTACGCCGTGAAGGCCAACCCCGACCCGGAGCTGCTGCGGGTGCTCGCACGGCACCTGGACGGCTTCGAGGTCTCCTCGGGCGGGGAGCTGGCGCATGTGCGCGGCCTGTTCCCCGGCGCCCCCGTGTCCCTCGGCGGCCCGGGGAAGACCGATGCGGAGCTTTTCGGCGACGTCACCCGGCTGCACGTGGAGAGCCCCGGCGAGCTGCGCCGCCTGCTGGCGTCGGGACGCCCCGCCGACGTGCTGCTCCGGGTCAACCTCTACGTGCCCGTGGCCGGGGCGTCGCTGGCCATGGGCGGCGGCGCGACCCCGTTCGGCATGGACCCCGGCGGGATCGCCGAGTGCGTCGCGCTGCTGGCAGGTCAGGACACGGTACGGCTGCGCGGCATCCACGCCCACCTGGCCAGCGGGCTGGACGCCCCCGCGCTGCTGGAGCTGGCGGCGGCCGTACTGGAGTACGCCCGGACCCTCGGCCTGAGCGAGATCAACCTCGGTGGCGGCATGGCGGTTTCGTACGCCGACCCGGACGCGCGGTTCGACTGGCGCTGCTACGGCGAGGGCCTGGCGAGGCTGCGCCGCCCCGGCGAGGTGCTGCGGATCGAGCCGGGACGGGCGCTGACCGTCTACTGCGGGCGCTACGTGACCCGGGTGATCGACGTCAAGCGGGTGCACGGCGAGCTGTTCGCGGTGGTCGCCGGGGGCACCCACCACCTGCGCACCCCCGCCACCAAAGGCCACTCCCAGCCCCTGGCGGCGCTGCCACCGGGCGAGCCGGTCACGATCGTCGGCCAGCTCTGCACCCCCAAGGACGTCCTGGCCCACCGGGTGCCGGTGAGCCTGGCCGTCGGGGACGTCGTGCAGTTCACCATGGCCGGGGCCTACGCCTGGAACATCTCCCACCACGACTTCCTGATGCACCCGAAACCCGGCTTCCACTACCTGTCCCCCGAGGCCGCCGGTCAGGAGATCGGCGGTGTGGGCCGCCGGTAAGAAAGGTTGTGGGCCGGCGGTAACCGGTCGCCGCCTTGCTGGCCTACGAGAACGTCCAGGCGGTGTCGAAAACGAGATCCGCCGTATCCGGGGTTCTCACTCCCCGGAGGTGACGCGGCAGTTCCTCAGGAGTGCCCGAGGATCCGGTGCGGCCGATAGGGGGCCTCCAGGCGGGCCGTCTCCGCCTCGCTCAGACACACCTCCACCGCCGCGATCGCGTCGTCCAGATGACCCACCTTGGTCGCCCCGACTATCGGCGCGCTCACTCCGGGCCTGCCGAGCAACCACGCGAGGGCGATCTGTGCCGGGGGCAGATCACGCTCGGCGGCCACCGTGCACACCGCGTCGACGACGTCGAAGTCGGCGTCCTCGTACATGGTCTCGGCCAGCGGGTCGCTACCGGTCCGGACCGTGCGCCGCTCACCGCCGCGCGCCCGGCTCCCGGAGAGCAATCCGCGGGCCAGCGGGCTCCACGGGATGACGCCCACCCCCTGGTCCAGGCAGAGGGGGATCATCTCCCGCTCCTCCTCCCTGTACACCAGGTTGTAGTGATTCTGCATCGACACGAACCTCGTCCAGCCGTTGGCCTCGGCCACGTGCTGGGCCTTGGCGAACTGCCAGGCGTACATGCTGGAGGCCCCGATGTAACGCGCCTTGCCGGCCCGCACCACGTCGTGCAGGGCCTCCATGGTCTCCTCGATCGGTGTCTCGTGGTCCCAGCGGTGAATCTGGTAGAGGTCGACGTGGTCGGTGCCGAGCCGGGTCAGCGAGGCGCCGATACCCGCCAGCACGTGCTTGCGGGACAGCCCCCGGTCGTTCGGGCCGGGGCCTGTCGGGAAGTAGACCTTCGTGGCGAGAACGTAGTCGTCGCGGCGCGCGAAGAGCTTGGCGAGCAGCCGTCCGGTGATCTCCTCGCTCACGCCGTCCGAATACATGTCGGCGGTGTCGAAGAACGTCACACCCGCCTCGACCGCGCGCCGCACGATCGGCTCGGCCGCGTCCTCGCGCAGCATCCACTCCCGGGAGGCGGGATCGCCGTAACTCATCATGCCCAGGCAGATCCGGGAGACCTTCAGCCCCGACGAGCCCAGTTTCACGTACCGCATTCCGTCTTGCCTTCCTGTAGTGGTGTGACTGCCTCCTCATGAGGGGCAGCCCGAAGCTCGCGGTAAAGGGTGACCGCGAGCACGACGAGGCCGACTCCGATGAGTTCGGCGGGTGAGGGGAACTGCCGGAGCAACACGATGCCGATCACCGTGGCCGTGGCCGGAAGCAGTGCCACCAGCAGTGCGTACGTGGAGCGGGCCATGCGGACCATCGCGAGTTGGTCGCAGACGTACGGGATCACCGACGAGCAGAGCCCGACCCCGATCCCGGCGGCGAGCACGACCGGGTCGGCCAGCGCGGGAGCGGCCTGCCAGACACCCATCGGCGCGACGCACACGGAGGCGACGAGCATCGCGGCGGCCAGCCCGTCGATGCCGTCGATACCGCGCAGACGCCGGGCGGCACGGTGGGCCAGCACGATGTAGGCGGCGAACAGCACCGCGTTGGCGAAGGCGAACACGAAACCCAGCGGGGCTCCGGCCAGCCGGATGTCGGTCAGCGCGTAGACGCCTCCGACGGCGGCCACGAGTGCCACGATGTTGCGAGCCGTACGAGTGCCGAGCGCGGCCAGCGCGACAACGGGAAGAAACTCGATCGCGGCGACGGTCCCGAGGGGCACGCGGGCGATCGCCAGGTAGAAACAGACGTTCATGACCGCGAGCACCGCACCCCAGGCGATGATCGTACGACGGCCATCGGCGTCGATTCGGGCGAGGATCCGCCAGGGCCGGCGCCAGAGCGCGAGAACGAGCACGGCGCTCCAGATCCTCAGGGTCGCCACCCCGAGTGGCGCGAGCCTGGAGAACGGCAGCACGGCGAAGGCCGGACCGAGATAGTGGAAGACGGCGCTTCCGATGAAGTAGGACCAGGGAGGCGCCGCGGACAGAACGGCGCGAGGGCCGGTGAGCGACATGGCTCCATCGTCGAGCAGCCCGTAACTTGGGAGAATGGCGAATCGAAAGATCAGACCCGAGCGGGCATACGAACCCAAGGGAATCGATGCCCTTGACCTTCGTATCCTCGCCGAACTACAGGTCGACGCCAGAGTGAGCTTCGCCGAGCTGGGCCGCCGGGTCGCCCTGTCGGCGCCTGCGGTGGCCGACCGAGTGCAGCGGCTGGAGGAGGCGGGCGTGATCACCGGCTATCGCGCCGAGGTCGACCCGCGGGCCCTGGGCTTCCCCGTCACCGTGATGGTCCGGATCCGCCCGGCGATCCGGGAACTGCAACGCATCTCCGAGATCGCCCAAGAGGTCCCCCAGATCGTCGAGTGCTACCGGATGACCGGCGACGACTGCTTCTACTTCACGATGCACCTGCGGGCGGTCGACGAGCTCGAACCGATCCTCGACCTGTTCACCCCGTACGGTCACACGACCACGTCTCTCATCCACACCGCACCCGTGCCACGCCGTCCCCTGCCCCTGGAGTGAGGCCCAAGCCCGGGGTCCGGCCGGTCATCGCCTCCACCGAGGGCGCACCGGTGGCGTGCGTCATCCGGTGCGGGTGGACAGGTCGCACTGCATGAGCACGGTGTCGACCCAGCGGCCGTGCTTGTGGCCGACGCCGGCGAGCCTGCCCGCATGGGTGAATCCGAAGGCGCGGTGCAGGGCGGCGGAGGCGTCGCTCCCGGCGTCGGCGATGACCGCGACCACCTGCCGGACCCCGGCCTGCGCGCATCCGGCCAGCACCGCCTCCAGCAGCGCGCGCCCCCATCCCTTGCCCGTCCAGCCGGGCCCGAGGTAGATGGTGTCCTCCACCGTGTACCGGTAGGCCGGTTTCGGCCGCCACGGGCACGCGTAGGCGTATCCGGCCACCTCCCCGTCCACGTCGGCGACCAGGAACGGCAGGCCGCGTTCGGTCAGGTCGGCCAGCTTGCGTTCCCAGTCGGACATGGTGGGCGCGACCTCGTCGAAGGTGACGACGGTCTCGGTGACGTAGTGGGCGTAGACGGCGGCGACAGCTTCAAGATCGCCAGAGGCGGCGGGGCGGATGACCACGGACTCTCCGTTCTCTCCATGAGTTTTTCCATGGCGAACGTGATCATTACTTCGCCACCGACGATCCGTACAACTATCACGGCGTGTGAGGCTCTCATCCACCGCATCCTCGCCGTCGGCCGGAGGCGGGGACCGGCTCGATGAGCACGGCCTGGAGAGGACGGTCAGGCGTGGACACGGGAATGTGGGAGCGGGCCCGCGCAGTCGACGGTGCGGGGCGTGTCGGATCGCCCGCAGGGGAGCCGCCACGCGGCCCACACCGTTTTGCCGGCCTTGTCGCGGAGGGGGATGACGCCCCACTGGTCGGCGAGCGCTTCGACGATCGCGAGTCCCCGCCCGGAGGTCGCGTCCTGGCCGAGGTCGAGCCGGCAGGGCCGCCCGGGACCGTGGTCGGTGACCCGCACGCAGACCCCCTCGGGCATCGCCCACAGTGACAGCCGGATCGGCGGCTCGCCGTACACCGCCGCGTTCGTCACCAGCTCGCTGACGACCAGCACCGCGTCGTCGACGAGATCGAACGGCAGCCTCCACGTGGTGAAGGTCTCGCGTACCATCCTGCGGGCCTCATGGGTGATCGCCGGGTCACAGGGGAGCTCCCAGCCCACGGTCCGGAGGCCGTCCGGAGTGCTTGCGGTCATCGGGCCTCCACGACCTGCGGCTCCGAAGCCTGTGCGGTGGCGATGGCGTAGAACCGGCGCCCGCCCACGCCGTACATCACCGTCCAGCCCGCCTCGGCCTGATCGAGCCAGGCGGCCTGCGACCGCTGATCGCGATCCCACTCCCGGCGAGCCACCTGGACGGCGGGCGATCCCCTTCGGTGCCGCCCCTTCACACGGCCCTCAGGACATGGCGTTCGTGAGGGTACAGCTCGCGATATCTCACGGGAAGAGAGCCGCCCGGAGGACGGCCCCGCCCGTGTGATCCGGCAATCGCCGTCTCCTCGAACCGGGAGTGAAGACCCCGGCCAGACGCTCCCGTCGGGAAGGCATCGGAGGATGACATCCTCCCCTGCGGACCTACCGGCGCCGCCGAAGACATCCGCCGCGCGAAACCCAGCCGCCACCACTCCGCCAACCGCGCCCGGAACTGGGCATGGGTCGGCCGGTCGTAGTCGTGTCGCGGTCTGTGGGGAAGGCACCGGTCGTCGTGTGCGTACGGCGAATGGCCACACCAACGGCAGCCCAACGGGGTGGGCGGCCGGTCGGCATCGAAGCGTATCCGGACGAGCCGGACCGCCCTTGTAAAGTTGACCATGGGATCGGACCTCCAGAGTCCGGTTCAAGGAGTCCGTCAGGTGTTCGTAGCACCCGGCGGACTCCGCTGCTTTGAGGGTTGGTCATGCCAAAGACGAGTGGCTATGGCGATGAATCACCCAGCCCTGGAAACTATCTGTCATCATGCATGAGCAGAAAGTAACTTGCAATAGTGCATTCGAACGAATGCAGCTAGAGAGGAGTCGAACATGCCCGAGGCCCGCGATGGTGTCCATGACCTGAGCCCAACTCTGCGGGCCCGTCGTCTGGCTGTGGAGCTGACCAGTCGTCGCGAGGCCGCCGGGCTGACTCGCGAGGAAGCCTCCCGCCGCCTGGAATGGTCTCCCTCGACCATCTTCCGCATCGAGACCGGCCGTTCCCGGCCTCAGCCTCGCAGCGTGCGAGAACTACTTGCTCTCTACGGCGTCACAGGCACTGAGCGCGACGGCCTCATCCAACTCGCCCGCGAAGCTCGGCAGCCCGGCTGGTGGCACTCCTTCCGCGATGTGCTGCCGAACCCATACGAGGTCTACATCGGGCTCGAAGCCGCAGCCGCCTCGATACACAACTTTGAGTCCGTGGCCATACCTGGCTTGCTTCAGACGCCCGACTACGCCAGAGCCGTCATCAAAGGCGGCGCTCAGGAGCTCGGTCACGATGAAATCGAGCGGCTTGTGGAAGTCCGCCTCACCCGTCAGCAGATTCTCACCAAGCAAGATCGCCCTCGGCTATGGGTCGTGATCGACGAAGCAGTCATTCGCCGTGTCGTCGGCAGCCCGGTCGTCATGCGCGCCCAGTTGCGCCACCTGGTTTCCACCGCCGAAGAAAGCAAGACCACCTTGCAAGTCATACCGTTCAGCGCGGGTGCTCACGCGGGAACGAGTGGTTCGCTCGTCATTCTGGGATTCCCGGAGCCGACCGACCCTCATGTGGTGTACGTCGAGACCCTGACCGGGGACCTCTATCTGGAAAAGCACAGCGACGTTGCCGCCTATAACATTGCATTTGAACGGTTGTGCGCTACGGCTCTGTCGCCGGACGACTCCATAGGCCTGACGAGAAGAGCAGCCGACAGTCTGAGCTAGAGCCCAAAGCAGAGAAGGAGCCGAGGGATGGACCAACCCGATCCCTCCTGTCTGGTCTGGCACAAGAGCCCCTACAGCGGCCAGACCGGCAACTGCGTCGAGGTAGCGCACCTGCCCGAGGGCGGCCGGGCCGTACGGGACAGCAAGAACCCCGACGGGCCGATGCTGCGCTTCACCCCCGACGAGTGGCAGGCGTTCATCGGGGGTGTGAAGGACGGCGAGTTCGACTGACGGGACAGGGCTTTTCACCGAAGGCCTCCAGATCACTGCCATCGATCACCGGCGTCCTCGGATGTGGCGTGGTCATCGGGGCAGCCATCAACAGCTCCGCCTGCCGATCGTTGATCGTTTCCAGGTCACACACCGATCAAGTCCGGCCTGAGGCGGTCGAGGAGGTGTAGGCGATCGTCGAAGGCGACATGGAGAATCATGCGGCTACCTGGCGCGAGCCGTACCCCGAAGGGGCAGGACGGATCGAGGAGGAGGCTCGTAATGACCGCGCAGCCCCACGAACAGGGCACCATGCCGACGATCGACAAGAAGTTCGCGAGCGTCCGTAGAGCTCTGTTCCACCCTGACGACATCGCGGCGTTCGATGCCGGACTGGCCAAGCTCACGTCGACCAGCCCGATCGATCTGGCGTCCCTGGATGAGTTCCTGGAATCGTGGTGGCGCACCGCCGTCACCGCCAACCGTGACCGCGAGGACTGGCACCGGGTCCTGAATGTCGCTGAACGCATCCAGCGAGGAGAACCTCCACAAGGGCGCAACTTCGCCGAGGTCCTGGCCAAGCGTGGATATCAGGTGCCGTGACGGTGACCTACACGATCATTCTCAACCCACTGGCGTAGCACCTCTATGACATCGGGGAGCCGGTCCCCCGGCACCGCGTCGAGCAGGCGGTGTGCTTCCTCGCGCATGGTCATGAGCTCCATGTAGGGTCCGGGACCCCCTGGTCCCAGGAGATCGGTCGTGTGGAGAGACATCGGACAGGTGGGATCGGACCAGACGGTGGACGGCGGGAAAAGCTGAGACAGTGAGCGGATGTTCAGCGAGAGTCTCGTGGCCGTGTCGTCTCGGCCTGTCGTGGAATTGCTCGTCGCGCGCAGTCAGGGGCCTGCCGACCGCACGCTGCTGGTGATCCACGGTGGTCCCGACTGGGACCACACCTACCTGTGCGAGCCGCTCGCCGAGCTCGCCGGCCGGCACCGGGTGGTCCTGCCGGATCTGCGCGGCTGCGGGCGTTCCACCCGTGGGCTCGCCGATGACCGGTACACCCCCGCCGAGGCCACCGATGACCTCGTCGCCCTGCTGGACGCGCTCGGCACACCGCAGGCCGACGTCCTCGGGTTCTCCTACGGAGGCCTGATCGCCCAGCGTCTGGCCCTGGCCGCTCCCGAGCGCGTCCGGCGGCTGATCGTCGCCTCCAGCAGCGTTCTGCCGGTGCCCCCGGACGCCTTCGACGGCTGGCGTGAACGCGAGGAACGGCGCGCCCCGGAGGCCGCGGTGTGGTCGGATCCGGAGCTGTCCGGGCCGGAACTCACCCGCGCGGCGGCTATCGCCGGAGCCGGGGCGAACGTCTGGCGTCCGGAAGCGCTGCCCGCCTATCTGGACCGCCTCGCGGACGTTCGTTTCTCCGCCGAGTGGGCGCGTTCCTGGCAGGCCGGCACCATGCCCAGCGCCCGTCACCGGGACGCGGCCCAGCGGCTCGCCGCGCTCGGCATCCCTCTGCTCCTGCTCCACGGCCGACAAGACATGATCTTCCCCGCGTCCCTGGCTGAAGAGACCGCGGAGCTGATGCCCGCCGCCCGCGCCGTGGTGATCGAGGAAGCGGGCCACATGGCCCACGTCGATCAGCCTCGCGCATGGCTCGACGCCATCACCGGCTTCCTGTCCTGACGGTTCGGCCGCCTGCACCTCTTCTGGGTCAGCCGTGGGCGGGGATCGACTCGATGAGCCTGATCAGGCCCCGTTCGTCGAGGAGGTTGACCGGGCGGACCGTCTCGTTGAGGCGGACGAAGCGGAAGGCGGCGCTCACCTGGTCGACGACCTCGTAGCGGCCGTCCGAGAGTTCGAACACCGCGTCCATCCGGCCCCGGACCAGCCGGTCGGCGATCACCGTCTCGAACGGGACCTCGACGTCCAGCGGGGTGGGCTTCTCGGGCACCGGACGGCGGACCTGCCGGGCCAGGGTCTTGGGATCGGAGGCCAGGATGACCAGGGACGAGACGGTCAGATGGGTGGGCAGCTCCACCTGCCCGCCACCGCGCCGCCGGTTCACGGCCCGCTCCCTGAGCAGGAGCTCGGTGTCGCGCTCCCACGCCTTCGCCCGCTCCCTGTCCCAGCCGCGCAGGTCCGCGAGGGCACCGGCGCGCTCGTTCCCCAGTCCCTGCTCTTCCTCGGGCACGCGCCCGTTCCCCTGCCCCGGCTGCTCCTCCTCTGGCACGCGGCCGTAGGCGGCCAAGGTGCGGCTCCGTAATCGCGCTGACGGGGTCCTCAGAAGATCATTGGGAACTTGCCGGCGACCGGTAATGCTTCCGATATTCCGGACATGGACGGGTGACCGATGATTCATGTAAGGAGGCCGGATGGGATTCGATCCCCACGGCCGGTTCGTGCAGATATACGAACATGCCTATCCCCCCATACTCGGGTACGTCCTGCGGCGGTGCCAGGATCCTGACGACGCAGCCGACGTGGTGGCCGAGACGTTCGCCATCGCATGGCGGCGGATCAACGAGATCCCGCCGGGGGACGAGGCCAGGCTCTGGCTGTACGGCGTGGCCCGCAAGGCGCTCGCCAACCACCGCCGTGGCGAACGGCGGCATGAGCGGCGCACCGCCGCGCTGCGCGAGCAGATCGCCGCCTCCCCGGCGCTGGCTGGGCCGCCACCGGCCGAGTACACGCAGCTCGGCCGGGTCTTCAGGAGCCTGAACGACGACGACAGGGAGCTGCTGTCGCTGGTCGCCTGGGAGAAGCTCGACACCGAGCAGGTGGCGCGCACGCTCGGTATCACCCGCAACGCCGTACGTGTCCGGCTGCACCGCGCACGCAAGCGCTTCGCGCGTGCCCTGGCCGACGCGGGGATCGACCTTCCGCTCTTCGAGAGGATCGCACTGTGAACCTGGATGATCTCGCCAGAGTGCACGACGACGACCTGAGCGGCGAGCCGGCCGGGCAGGCGTCTGGAGCGGGGGCCCAGACGCTGCTGGCCTCGATCATGTCCGAGCCGCCGGGGCGGGGCGACAGGCCACGCGCCACGTGGCTGCGCGGGCCGGTGCCGTGGCTGGCATCGGCGGCGAGCGTGGCCGCCACGGTTCTGGTGGTCACCATGGTGGCGGCGCCGGATGAGCAGCGGCCGGCCCCTCCGCCGGCGGCCTCGCCCGGCGCGCAGCCGTCGGCGCGCCAGATGCTGCTGGCCGCCGCCACCGCCGTCACCGCCGTCACGAAGGCACCCGTGTCGGGCGAGTACTGGCGTACCACCACGACGTGGGGCATGGACGCGATCTCGCCGGATCGCGGCTACGTCATCAGACGGCTTTTCTCCAAGGACGAGTGGCTGGCGCGCCGGCCCGGGGCGCAGAGCTGGTGGGTCACGCAGTCCCTCGGCGCGAAGCCGCTCACCCCTGAGGACCAGACCGCCTGGCGGAAGGCGGGCTCGCCGACCCGGTGGAAATACCCGATGGACGTGACCGGATACGCCGGAGTCAACTCGTCGGAGGTGCTACGGGCCGATGCGGAGGAGAAGGTGGCCTCGCGGCTGCGCGGCAGGTGGAAGGGCTCGGGCGGGTCGCTGACCAAGGGGTTCCTCACCTGGGACGAGATCCGTCACATTCCGGGCGGCGAGCGGGAACTGCGCGCCTACCTCGAACAGCGCCTCACCGCCCAGGCCAAGGGCGGGTACGGGCAGGACCCGCGAGGGCGGGAGTCGGCCCTGGAGGAAGCCTGCATGACGATCGTCTTCGCTATGCCCGTCTCACCCGCCGTCCGCGCCTCCGCCTACCGCATCCTGGCCACCATGCCCAAGTTGAAGTCCCTGGGCAGGGTGAAGGATCCGTTGGGCCGCATGGGCGAGGCGTTCGGCTACCAGGTGGCCCCCGGCTCCGGGCGTGAGAACGCCTACGAGGCCGTGCGGGTGATCGACCCCACGACGGGCCTGCCGCTCGCACAGTCGTGGACGACCACGGTCAAGCTCGCCGACGGCCGTACCGCGAAGACCACCAGCTTCACGGCCTACCGGCGGATGGGTTGGACCGATGCCAAGCCGTCGCTGCCCGCCAAGCGCGATTGACCCTTCCGTCCCTGACCCAGGCCCGATGCGCAGCACCGGGCCTGGGCTCGCGCCCTGGCGATGGAAGGGTGATCACCCGCTGAGCCGCTGCCATCGCGCCCTGAACGGCCGCCGGCCCCGCACCCGCCCTCGCCGCCCTTTCACCCCGTACGGCGGCCCGTCCTCCCGTACGGCGGCCCGTCCTCTCCGGCCACGGGCCGGCCGATCAGATCCCGGTTCTCCCGGACGGCGATCCGCGCACGGTCCCGGGATTCCTCCTGGGAGATGAGAACGCGCGCCCACCTTTTCAGCGCTTCACTCCACGCGCGGCGCGCCGAATCCACTTGAGCCGGAAGACTTCTGCTCCGGCGAATACGGTCGTATTCCTTCGAGAGGGCCTCGACCCGCCGGTGTGCTTCATGAAGCGTAAGAGCCGAATGGCCGTCGCCGCGGGAAAGGACATCCGCCCCGGCATCCGCGGCGGGGTGACCTCCGTCAAGGACCTCTTCCCGGACGATCAGCGTTCTTACCCACTCCGTCAGCGCCCAGATCCATGCCTGCCGGGCCCGCGCCAATTCGGCAGGCGACCCATTCCCTCCGTCGAATGCCTGCTGCGTCCGGCCGTAGCGGTCCTTGGCCCAGCGCACCTCGCTCCCGGCCTCCCGGAATGCCAGCCGAGCCTCCTCGCGCCGCCCCCATTCATGTCTGCGCTCATCCCTCACAACGCGAGGCTACGAAAATAAATTCGGCTATTCAAGGATAGAACGGAGTTTCACCCTTGAAAGCGGTTGCATGGACCCGGAAAAAGGGTTCGGCCATTCGCAGGGACGAGAACCTCCCCTTGCGGTGTCCTTGTCGCCGTCAATGTCGCCCACCGGAATGCGGAGACGGGGAACCGTCTGCTACCGTTCCCGGCATGAAGCGCGCTGCCATGACGACGACGCCGGAGACCGTCCCGGCGCGCTGACATCTGATTCTGTCGAAGCCCCGGGGCGAGTGCCCCGGGGCTTCGCCGTGTGGTCACTCGCCTCACCCTTCACGAGGAGACCACGATGCACGATCATCGCAAACTCGGCCGCGAGCTGAACCTGTTCGACACCGATCCCCTGATAGGCGCCGGACTGCCGTACTGGCTGCCGGACGGCGCCGCCGTACGGCACGTCCTGGAGGAGTACATCCGCGACGTCGAGCGCCGGGCCGGTTACCGGCATGTGTACTCGCCCGTGCTGGGCAAGCGGGAGCTGTACGAGATCTCCGGGCACTGGGCCCATTACAGCGACGACATGTATCCCCCGATGGACGTGGGCGGGGAGCAGCTGGTCCTGCGCCCCAGCCTGTGCCCGCACCACGCGCTGATCTTCCGCTCCCGGGCGCACAGCTACCGGGAGCTGCCCCTGCGGGTGGCCGAGCTGGGTGGGATGTACCGCTCGGAGCTGTCCGGGGTGCTGGGCGGTCTGACCCGGGTGCGGGCGATCCAGCTCAACGACGCGCACATCTTCTGCACCCTGGAGCAGGTCGCCGGCGAGACCCGGGCCGCTCTGGAGCTGATCCGCCGGGCCTACGGCGCCCTCGGCATCCATCCGGCCCGCTACCGGCTCTCCCTGCCCGGGCCCGGCGGGAAGTACGTCGCCGATCCGGACATGTGGCGGCGGGCCGGAGAGCTGCTGACCGAGGTCCTCGACAGCGTGGGAGTGGAGTATGAGGCCGTGGAGGGGGAGGCGGCGTTCTACGGCCCGAAGATCGACGTGCAGATCGCCGACGGCGCCGGCCGGGAGGCGACCCTGTCCACCGTCCAGGTCGACTTCCACCAGCCCCGGCAGTTCGACCTGCGCTACACCGGCCCGGACGGGACCGGGCACCGGCCGGTCATGGTCCACCGCAGCATCATCGGGAGCGTCGAACGCGCCGTCGCCCACCTCATCGAGGTGCACGGCGGCGCCTTCCCCGCCTGGCTGGCCCCGGTTCAGCTGGTGGCGCTGCCGATCTCCGAAGCCGAGGTGCCCGCGGCCACCGCCCTGGTGCGGCAGTGCGTGGACCGGGGGCTGCGTGCGGAACTCGCCGGGCCGGAGGGCGGCACCCTGGGCGCCCGGATCCGTGACGCCCGGCTCGTGCCCTACCAGGCGGTCATCGGCTCCAGGGAGATGGCCGACGGCCGGGTCGCGCTCCGCCTGCGCGACGGCCGCCGGATCGACCCGCTGCCCGCCGCCGAGGTCCTGGCCCGCGTCCTGGCGCTCACCTCCGGCCACAGCCTCGACCTGTGGGACGCCGGCGCCTCGCCCGGCTGAGAGACCGCGCGGCGCGGCGACCCGGCATGACGCTCCCGGGGCCCGCCCGTCCGATCACGTGGTCGACGGCTGTCCCGTTCACTTCAGCGTGGGGACCGACTCCAGGAGGGCGATCAGGCCGCGTTCGTCGAGGGGGTTGACCGGTCTGACCGTCTCGTTGAGGCGGACGTAGTGGAAGGCGGCGCTCACCTGGCCGAGGGGGACGTCGGCCAGGTGGGACCAGGCCAGGCGGTAGGCGGCGAGCTGGACGGCCGCCGCCGCCTGAGCCTTCTTCCCCCTGGGGCGCTGGCCGGTCTTCCAGTCGACGACCTCGTAGTGGCCGTCCGAGGTCTCGAACACCGCGTCCATCCGGCCCCGGACCAGCCGGTCGGCGATCATGGTCTCGAATGGGACCTCGACGTCCAGCGGTTCGCGGCCGGCCCACTCGCTCTCCTCGAAGCGGTCGCGCAGCTCGTCGAGCTGGGCATCGGTCTCCTCGAAGTCGTCGGACGAGCCGGGCAGCTCGAACTCGTCGAGCAGCCGCTGCTGGCCCCAGCGGGACTCCAGCCAGCGGTGGAAGGAGGTGCCCCGGCGAGCCAGCGGGGTGGGCTTCTTGGGCACCGGACGGCGGACCTGCCTGGCCAGGGCCTTGGGGTCGGAGGCCAGGGTGACGAGGGAGGAGACGGTCAGGTGGGTGGGCAGCTCCACCCGGCCGCTGCCACGCCGCCGGTTCATCGCCCGTTCGCGCAGCAGCAGCTCGGTGTCGCGTTCCCACGCCTTCGCCCGCTCCCTGTCCCAGCCGCGCAGGTCCGCGAGGCCCGGGGCACGTTCGGCCGGCTGCGCGGGAGCCTCGCCTTGGGAGGTGAACAGGAGGACCGCCTCGTCCCGTCGGGCCGGAGGAAGGCCCGTGCTCTCGTGGAAGGTCGCGCCTGCGGAGAAATCCGCGCTCCCCCCGGACTCCTCATCCTCGGGGGCCTCCGGGAAGGGGACGTCCTCGTCCTCCGGCGGGACCTCGGGGAAGGGGACGTCGTCCGGCGGCGTCTCGGGAGAAGTCGGGCCGATGGCGGGGGCCGGGCCGGTTCCGGTGAGAGCGGCGATGGCGGCCTCGACCATGAACGCGCCATCCTGGACGGCCTGGTAACGGAGGCCGTCGGGGATGACGGGCCAGGTGGCCTCGGCGGGCTCGGCCAGAAGCGGGTTGGTGGCCCCCTGGTCGGCGGCGGGGACCCAGACGGCCGCGTGGCCGCAGGTCTCGCGGATCTCCACCAGGAAGTCGGAGGGCTCCAGAGGCTTGGTCGCGCTGCCCCAGCGGTAGCCGGAGGCGATCAGGAGGTAATGGGCGCGGGTGACGGCCACATAGGCCAGACGGCGCTCCTCCAGCAGGTCGCGCTCCCGGCAGCGCTCGTCGAACTCGGCCAGTTCCTCCTTGCCCAGCCCGCTCAGCCGGGGCAGGTCGGAGGCGTCGCCACGGAGCGGGTAGGGCAGCTTGCGCGGGTTGTCCGTCCACTTGGGACTGGTCGTCGGGCGGGCGGGGAACATGGTGCCGACGGTCAGGGTGCCGGCCTTGGACAGCGCCTGGGACATGCCGGGGATGACCACGACCGGCCACTCCAGGCCCTTGGAGGCGTGAACGGTCATCAGCTTGACGCTGTTGCTCTCCCCCACCCGACCGGCGTCCAGACCGTTCTCCTCCTCGTCGGCCGCCTTGAGGAACGCCAGGAACGCACCCAGCGTCGGATCCTCGGAGTCGCCCGCGAACCGGGCGGCGGCGTCCAGGAAGGCGTCCAGGTCGGCACGGGCGGCGAACGGGCCGATGGCCGTCCCACGCGCCGCCACCTCGATGTCCAGGCCGAGCCTGCGTTCGATCTCAGCGATCAGGTCGGGGAGCGGCTGGCCGGTGTGGGCGCGCAGGGTCCGCAGCTCCTGCGCCATGGCGAGCAGCCGTACCCGGGCCAGGGGGGAGAACAGCTCCTGCCACTCGGGGCGGTCGGGCAGCTCGTCGAGCGCGTCGACCAGGCTGCCGCGCTCCTCGGCCATGTCCGCCACGACCTGGTCCAGCGGGTCGTCCACGGAGGCGCCGCCCTCCCGGGTCTCGCGGTTCAGCTCGCGCGCCCGCTCGCCCAGCTCCTTCAGATCGGCCGGGCCGATCCGCCATCGGGGCCCGGACAGCAGCCGGACCAGCGCGTCGCCCGCGGTCGGGTCGTAGATCGCCCGCAGGGTGGAGACTATGTCGGAGACCTCCGGGACGGCCAGCAGGCCGCCCAGGCCGACCACCTCGACCGGGATCCCCCGCTCTTCCAGCGCCCGGCGCAGCGCGGGGAACTGCGACCGCTTGCGGGCCAGGATCGCCACGTCGTGCGGCTGCAGGCACTGCGGGCCGCCCCAGGCGCTCTGTTTGGCCTTCTTCCGCTCGCCCTCGCCCCACGGCATGCCGTCGGGTGCGCTCTCACTGCCCAGCAGGGTGGCGATCGCGCCGGCTGTCCACACCGCCTCGTCGTCCGCGGTCTCGTGGAAGGCGCACACCACCCGGCCGCGATCGACCCGGTTGCCGCCGGGCACCAGCACGGGCACCTCCCGCGCCTCCATGCGGAGCGGGAGCTGCACCCGGGCCGCGACGTCGAGCACGGCGTCGCCGTTGCGGAAGCTGACCGACAGGCGGCGGACCGGGGCAGGCTCCCCCGAGGCGGTTCTGAAGTCGCGGGGGAACCGGGTGAGGTTGCCCGCGGAGGCTCCGCGCCAGCCGTAGATGGACTGGCAGGGGTCTCCCACGGCGGTCACCGGATGGCCGCCGCCGAACAGCGAGCGGAGCAGCACCAGCTGGGCGTGGCTGGTGTCCTGGTACTCGTCGAGGAGGACGACGGCGAACCTGCCCCGCTCGATCTCACCGACCTCGGCGTGCTTGGCGGCGATCCGGGCGGCCAGCGCCATCTGGTCGCCGTGGTCGACGACCTCGCGGCTCCGCTTGAGCCGGTCGTAGGCCTCGACCAGTGGCAGCAGCTGCTCTCTGGCCCGCTGGGTGGCCAGCGGCCTGCGCTGCGGCAGGGTGGGCGAGCCGGGCAGCGCGGCGTACCGTTCGGCCAGCCAGGCGCCGACCTCCCGCACGTCCTGCGGGCCGCGCAGGTGCTCGGCCAGCTCCCCCGCCAGCTCCAGCACCGCCCGGGTGACGGTGGCCGGGCCCCACTCGACCTGCTCCATGGGCCCGTCGTAGGCGCTGACCACCCGCCCGGCGAGCTGCCAGGAGACGGCGGGGCTGACCAGGCGCATGGTCGGCTCCAGCGCCTCCCGCAGGGCGTGGTCGGTGACCAGCCTGGAGGCGTAGGCGTGGTAGGTCGAGATGGTCGGCTCGCCCTCCAGCAGCTCGGCGGGGACCTGTTCGGCCGCGACCAGGCCGTTGAGCCGCTCGCGGACACGGACGGACAGCTCGCCGGCGGCCTTCCTGGTGAAGGTCAGGCCGAGCACCTGCTCCGGGCGGACGAGGCCGTTGGCCACCAGCCAGACGACCCGTCCGGCCATGGTCTCGCTCTTGCCGGACCCGGCACCGGCGACCACCACCATCGGTTCGAGACCGGCCTCGATCACCTCGGCCTGTTCGGGGGTGGGGGGCAGGATGCCCAGCTTGGCGGCGAGCCGGCTCGGACTCAGCACGGGGCGACCCCGCAGGCCGTACGGCCCGGCGCGGAGCGCGCCGCGCATCCGGACACGGAGCGCGCCGCACGGTCCGGCACAGGGACGCCTCGGCAGGCGGTACGGCTCAGCACACCTGATCCCCGTTCTTGCTGACCGGGCAGCTCGCCCGCACGGCGCAGGTGCGGCAGCCGTCGTTGACCTTGGCCTGGAAGAACGGCCCGGACATGCCGAAGGCCACCGTGTCGACCATGTCGCGGGCCCAGCCGGGCTCGGCGTCCTCCGACAGGGCCTGCTGGCTCTGCTCCTTGGCGTCCTTCTTGCCCGCGGCGTCGCCCACCTGGACCAGCGCCGCGCCGCCGGGCTCGGTCATCCCGTGCCGCTGGAAGGCGCCCAGCAGGGCGGCGAGCTGGTAGACGCCGAGCTGGGGGTGGCGTTCGATCTCGGCGTCCTTGGGGCCGTTCTTCCCGGTCTTGATGTCGATGATCACGGCTCGGCCCTCGGCGTCGCGCTCGACGCGGTCGACCCGTCCCTTGATCTGCACGCCCTCCGACACCATGGCCGTGAACGCCTCCTCCAGGCCGACCAGCTCGCGCGGGTTCTCCCGGTGCCAGCGGACGAACTTGGAGATCATCTGCTCGGCGACCTTGCGCTGCTTGCGGTTGTACCAGAGACCGCCGAAGTCCAGCTCGTGCCAGATCTCGTCCAGGCGCTTGCCGAGGGTGTCCTCGGCGGGCATGCCGGTCGCGGCGAGCACGGCCAGCGCGTGGATGACGGTGCCCAGCCCCCGGGCCGCGTCGGTGCCGCTCGCCCCCACGGAGGTCTCCAGCAGCCAGCGCAGGCCGCACTTGGTGAAGTTCTCCACCGCCGAGGGTGAGACGCGCACGATGTCGTCGGGCCAGTTGAGCGGGCGGTCGTCGGAGATCGGCGTGAGGGCGTACCAGTCGTTGGGGTGGGCGCCGGGCACTCCGGCGGTGGCGAGCCTGGCCAGGTGCTCGGCGGCGGCCTTGCGGAGCGGCGCGGGCCGGGTCGGGTCGGAGACGGCCGAACGCAGGTCCGCCACCAGGGCGGACATGCTCAGCCAGCGGGAACGCTCGTCGACGACCGGCTCCCCGGTCGTGCCGGGCACCAGCTCGGTGAGGAACCGGGAGGGCCGCTCCTCGCTGTCGTCGCCCCCCACGGCGGTGACGATGAGCCTGCTCCTCGCCCTGGTCGCCGCCACGTAGAACAGGCGGCGCTCCTCGGCCAGGAGCTGGGAGGCCAGCGCCGCCGAGACCGCGGCCGGGTTCTCGTGCTCGGAGCCTCCCGCCCTGGCGACCATGTCGTCGGTGCTCAGGATGGACCCACGCAGCCGCAGGTCCGGCCAGGCCCCCTCCTGGACCCCGGCGGCGACGACGACGTCCCACTCCAGGCCCTTGGACCGGTGCGCGGTCAGGATCCGCACCGACTCGGTGTCGGGGGCGCGCTCGGCGAGGGAGTCGCCGGGGATCTCCTGGGCGACCAGGTCGTCGACGAACACCTCGACACCCGCGTGCGGCAGCCGGTCGACGAACCTGGCCGCGTGGTCGAACAGCGCCACCACCGCGTCGAGGTCACGGTCGGCCATGGTCCCCCTGACCCCGCCGCCGACGCTCGTCTCGGTCCACTTCGCGGCCAGCCCGGTCGCCTGCCAGACGGTCCAGAGCACGTCCTCGGCGGTGCCGCCCCGCCGTACGGCCTCGGCGGCGCCGGAGATGAGCCGGGCCAGCCGCTCGGCGGGCAGTGCCACGTGCGGCTCCACCCGGACCAGCTCCCGCGCGTCCTTCAGCGCCGCGACCAGCAGCTCGCCCGACGAGCGCGGCCCGGAGACGTCACGCTCACCGGAGTTGTCGACCATGTCGCGCTCGTCGGGGTGTGTCATCGCCTCGTGCTCGGCGATCCGCAGGGTCCTGCGCAGACGGCGCACACCGATCATGTCGGTGCCGCCGAGCGCGCCGGTCAGCAGCTCCTCGGCCATCGCCTCGTCGAGGGTCTCCGGATGGAGCGCGACCTGGATGAGCCTGATCAGCGGGCGCACGCCCGGCTCCTGGAAGAGCGGCAGCTCGCCCCCGCCCACCACGACCGGCACCCCTGCCGCGACCAGCGCCCGGCGCAGCAACGGCACCTGGCGGGTGGCCGAACGGACCAGCACCGCCATCCTCGACCAGGGGACCCCGTCCAGCAGGTGCGCCCGGCGCAGCGCGTCGGCCACCACCGCGGCCTCCTGCGTGGCCCCGTCGGTCACCACCACCCGGACCTCGCCGGGCTCGACGTCCGGCAGGGGGCGCAGGTCCCGGTGGGCGGCGCCGCCCGGGGTCGCGGGCAGGCGGGCCGCGACGCGGCGGGAGGCCTTCAGCAGCTCCGAACCGCTGCGGCGGCAGACGCGCAGGGCGATGACGGGCGCCTTCTCTCCGTCGGCCCTGGGGAAGCTCTCCGGGAACCGCATGATCCCGCGCACGTCGGCACCGCGGAAACCGTAGATCGACTGGTCGGGGTCGCCGACGGCGATGAGGTCGCGGCCCTCCCCGGCAAGCTGCTGGAGCAGGAACTCCTGGGCGGGGTCGGTGTCCTGGTATTCGTCGACGAACACGACGTCATAGGCGGACCGCTCGCGGAGCCGCACCTCGGGATCGGTGAGCAGCCCACCGGCCGCGCGGATCAGCTCCGCGTAGTCGAGCACCGGCTCCAGGTCCAGGTCGAACCTGGACTGGTAGCGGTCCGCGAACCGGCCGGCGGCCACCCAGTCGGCGCGGCCGTGCCGGCGGCCCAGCTCGACCAGCTCGTCACCGTCGAGGCCGCGTTCGGCGGCACGGGCCAGGAAGTCACGGAGCTCCTGGGCGAACCCGCGGGTCTTGAGCGCCTCGTGCATGCCGTCCGGCCACTGCGGGGCGCCGTCCTCCAGCTCGCCGTGGAGCAGGCGGCGGATCTCCAGGAGCTGCTCGGGCCCCGTCAGCAGGCGGGGCGGCACGCCCCCGGCGAGCACGGCCTCGCGGCGGAGCAGCGCGTAGGCGTAGCTGTGGAAGGTGAGCGCGAGGGGCGTCCGGGTGGTGCGGCGCATCCGGCCGGTGATACGTTCGCGCAGCTCCTCGGCCGCCTTGCGGCTGAAGGTGAGGACGAGCACCCGTTCGGGATCCACGCCGCGGCGCTCGATCCGGTCCACCACGGTCTCCACGATCGTGGTGGTCTTGCCGGTGCCGGGCCCGGCGAGCACGAGCAGCGGGCCGCTCTCGTGGGCCACCACCGCCCGCTGATGCTCGTCGAGCACAGGGGCAACAGCTCTCCCCGCATTCTCACGACGCACCAAACGCCAGCTCTGGCCACTCACAACTCGCCATTCCACCAGATCTCGGGTGATGATCGTGCCGAGTCCGCGAGTGTCGCACGGCATCCCACCGATCCGGCAGGCGGGATGATCCGTGGCCTTCGATCATCGATCGAAGGCCACGCCCAGCTCAGGCCGTACGGATGCCATCCGGCGCCGCGGTCACACCCCGGCGAGGGGGATCGCGCAGTGACATACGCCATGCCACGGCCGCTCCCCGAGGACGTCCGGCCGACGACAGGCGCGTTGGGAGGCCCCGGCGCGGTCCGGCCCGCCCCCATGCCCAGGGCACCTCACGAGGGACCGCGGGTGCGGGCTTCGGCCGCAGTCCGGGCACCGCCTCCGTGAGGCGGTGCCCGGACCCCACCGGAAACGCCCTGGGGACGCGTCAGACGATGCTGGACGGCTCAGGAGGTGAAGACGTGGTCGACCAGCCGGGAGGTCGCCTTGCCGTCGTCGCGGGGGGCGTAGAGGAGCCGGAACCGTTCGTAGCGCTCGGCGTGGGCGGCGGCCCCCTCGTCGATGTTCCGGATCGCCTCGATCACCTCGGCCCCCGTGGTCAGCAGCGGCCCGGGGGCCTCGGTGGTCAGGTCGAGGTAGAGGCCGCGCTTGGACGAGTAGCGCTGCAGGTCGTGGGTGAAGAACAGCATGGGACGGCCGGTGGCCGCGAAGTCGAACATGACGGAGGAGTAGTCGGTGATCAGCACGTCAGTGATCAACAACAGATCCGCCATATCTGGATATGTCGTGACGTCATGGCCGAGGTTCCGCGGCATGTTGGGCGCCGCCTGCATCGAGTGCGCCCTGACCAGGAACTCGTGGCCGGGGCCGAGCACCCGCTGCGCCTCGGCCAGGTTCAGCCGCAGCGAGGCGTTCTTGCGGTCGTAGTCGCGGAAGGTCGGCGCGTAGAGCACCACCTTGGCGTCCTCGGCGATCCCGAGCCTGTGGCGCACCCGGGCGGCCAGTTCGTCCCGGTCGGGGGCCGACAGCACGTCGTTGCGCGGGTAGCCGCTCTCCAGAACCTCGCCCTGGTAGCCGAACGCCTTGCGCAGGATCGGGGTCGCCCACGGGCTCTGCGAGACCAGCAGGTCCCAGCCGCGCACCTCGACCGCCTGCCGGTGCCAGGCCGCCGGCTTCGGGTCACGTGACATGTGCGGCAGGTCGTTGCCCAGGCGCTTGAGCGGGCTGCCGTGCCAGGTCTGCACGACCATCTGGTCTTCGCGCGCCCGGAACCACGGCGGGAGGAAGCCGTTCGTCACCACGTGGCGCGAGCGTGCGAGCACCGCGTAGTGCTCGCGGCTGCCCGCGCGGACCACGGTCGGCCGGATGTCGGAGCCGAATCCGAGCTCCGTCGACCCCGGCGGCACGAACGCCCCGTCCTTGACCACCCAGATGTGCTCGCGGTCGTCGCCGCGCCGTACGCGCTCCTCGTAGATCGCGCGGACGTTGCCCTCGTACTGCCGCCCGTCGTAGGCGACGTAGACGGTCGCGTCATTGAGCTCGCGTGCCCGCTCGGCCGGGTAGAACGTGCGCCGCAGGGCGAACAGCCCGCCGGCGCCCCTCTCGTCGTCGGGCAGGTCCTCGGCGACGGTGAGCACCGGCACGTCGAACCGGGTGGAGACCAGGCGGTATTTGCGACCGTCGCGGACCTTCGTCTCCTCGTCCAGCGAGTCGAGGATGGCGTGGTCGACCCGGAGCTGCACGATCTCCCCGGCGGACTCCCGGACCGCCATGCTCCAGCTCCCGCTGCTCAGCGGGACGGCCTCCCCGAAGCGGGGCATCGCCGCGGGCGCGAACCGCGCCGAGAAACGGTCGTCGGCACGCTCCACGGCCACGGTGTGGATCAGCCCCGTGCGGTGCCGCAGCGTCAGCTCGGCGGGCCCGGAGCCGGGGTAGGAGCCTTCGAGGGTGAGCGTGCCGTCCTCGCTCCAGATCGCCGAGGAGACGACCGGGCGGATCCGGTTCGCGGAGACGACCACCCGGTCGCGCCGGTCGCCCAGCACGGTGATCTCCCGCTCGCCGACGATCGAGCGGCTCTCCGCGGCCTGGCCGAGCATGACGGCGGCCGCGGGGTCGCCCTTGGGCTCGACCCAGAGCCTGCCGCCGTCGCGCTCCTGGAGCAGGGAGGGTACGGCGAGCGGCACGACGACCTCGGTGCCCCCCTCGACAGGGGTGAAGTCGGCGGACATCCGGTGGCCGTCCAGCCGGGCGTGCCCCTTGCTCTGCCCCCTGCCGGGCAGGAACACCTTCAGCTCCAGCCGGTCGCCGTCGAGCCGCACCTGCGTCAGCTCGGCCCTGGTGGGCTGCATCACGACCTGCAGGGCACGGTCGGAGGTCCAGACCGGACGGACCCACCAGCCACGGCCCAGGTCCAGTCCCCGGGGACGCTCGGTACGGCCGATGGACGGCCCGCGGAGCAGGCCGGTGGCACGGGCGCCCCGGCTCCAGATCACGATCTCGGCACGCCAGGTGGTGGTGTCCCGCACCACGGCCCGACGGCGCAGCAGCCGCTTGCCGCCGCGCACGGCGACCCGCACGGCGGAGCGCCAGCGCAGCGCCCACGGGCGCAGCTCCGCGGTGAACCCCGACCAGTCGTAGTTGCAGCCGGCCTCCTGGGCGCCGTAGGTGGCCTCGGGGTGGAAGACCCTGCGGGTGCGGAGCCGGACCGGCGGCAGCCAGCGGGGGCCGTGCAGCACGACGGCGGCCCGGTTGAAGCGGGGGCCACGGACCGAGAGCCCCGCCAGGTAGGCGTGGCCGCTGATCCGCAGCCGTCCGCCGGACCAGGAGATGTCCTCGACCTGGGTCATCGGGATCAGGTCGGCGGCACGGAGCCGGAACATGGCCTCCGGAAGCTCGTCCTGGAGCGGCAGGTCGGCATACCAGCGCAGCTTCCTGCGGACCCGCCTGGACGGCTCCGCGGCGGCTGTGGTGATCTTCTGCAGCGCGTCGCCGTCGGCGAGGTCGTCCACCTCACGGTGCTCGACCAGGTGGAAGGCGATCCTGCGGGCCACCGGCAGGTCGCGCTTGACCCGCGCGTCCACCCCGGCGAGGTAGGGCTGCAGGAGCGTCACGAACTCACGGCGGCGGGTCGCGCCGCGCTTGACCGCCAGGTCCAGCCGGGTGCCGAGTGGACCGGCCAGGGCATCCGCGTCGAATCGGCGACGCTCGGCCGGTGCCAGCCCCTCGGCCAGCACCGCCGCCATCATCGATTGGAGCGGTTCCCCCCGGTCACATAGATCTTGAACAGCCCGTAAACGGTCGGTGACGGGGTCGCCGGACCGCGCGGGAGTGACGCCGGTGGCCATGGGGAAGGCACCGCCTTTCGGACAGAAGCTGTCCCAGGCCATGTTAGTGCGCCGCGCGGAGCCGATTACTCCGTATTCGCTGGCAATCCGTCCCATCGCGCCACACGCATATCGGCGCGGGCCCCCCTCAACGGGGTCCGCTCCTCCTGCCATCTGATCATGCATCTGCGCTCGTGGCCGGGTGGCGGGGTCCCGTCCGCGTGCACCACACGCCACCAGGGCACGCCGCCGCCCCAGGTGGACATGACCTTGCCGACCTGGCGGGGACCTCCCTCGCCGAGATATTCGGCGATGTCGCCGTAGGACATCACCATGCCACGCGGGATGCGCTCGACCAGGTCGAGCACCCTCTCCGCGTACGGGGACGGATGGCCTACCGGCTCCATACGGCTGGCCCGGCCGTGAGGATCTCGTCGAGTTTTCCGAACTCGTAGGCCGCGGAGCCGTTCAGCTGCTCGACGAGGCCACCGCGGATCGCGTAGGACTCGCCGTCCTCGCCGACCAGGCGTGCGCCGAGCAGCGCGGACACCCGGGCGAGCTGGGCCACCTGCCAGTCGGATCCGGGCGTGCCGGACAGGCCGCCGTCCCAGACGGCTATGGCATGAAGACCATCGCCATGGCGGGCCAGGACCTCGCCCGCCTCCTGCGAACCGCGGAACTCGAATCCCGCCTGCCCCAGCACAGTCGCGAGCTCCGCGAAGGCGAGAGGCGCCGGGCGCTCCACACGCAACTCGTACCCCATGAGGGGCGACCCTAGCGAATATCCGGCGGTCCACAGGCCACCGGGACCGTCATCGGCCTCACCGCGTCCGAACAGTGTCCAAAACGCGTTCCAATCGCGTTCAAGTCAGCACGTGTCCGCCGCCGGGCTCACGGCCACGGTCTCCGGCCTTCCGCGTGCCGCGCCGGCGCCGGCGCGGTGAGCTCCGGGCGCCGGCTGAGCATCACCACGGCGCCGGTGAACGCGAGCAACCCACCGAGCAGGCCCGCGCCGTACAGCCAGAGCCGGACCGGATCGGGGCCGGGCCTGGCGGGCTCCTGATGCTGGAGGCCCGGGCCGAAGTGCTCGCCGGTCGGTGCCGGCACCTCCGCCGTACGGCTGATCAGCTCGCCCGCCCTGGCGAGTGCCGCGCCGGCGTCGACGACGCCGAACCCGATGTGGTCGTCGTATCCGGCGGCGGACGCGGATCTGGCGGTGGAGGTGAGGGCCTGTGACACCAGGTGCGGCGAGATATTCGGATATTTCGCTTTTATGAGTGCGGCGACCCCCGCCACCAGCGCGGTCGCCGCACTGGTCCCCTCCGAGGCGCCGTAGTCACCGCCCGGTGTCACCACCGGCACGTCCACACCCGGCGCGGAGACCAGGACCGACAGGTTGTCGCTGCTGAACAGAGCCGGTCTGTCCCCCGAGTCGACGGCGCCCACCCCGATGACCCCGGAATATCCGGCGGGGAAGTTCCAGAAGGAGGTGGCGTTGTCGAGGGCGTAGTCGGAACTGCCGTCGTTGCCGACGGCCGCGACCAGCACCACGCCCCGCGACAGCGCGTAGGAGACCGCCTCGCGCTCGGCCCTGTGCGGCCCGTAGGCGCCCAGGGACATGCTGACGACCTCGGCCCCGTGGTCGGCGGCGTAGCGGATCGCTCGGGCCAGCGGACTGTCGGCCCCCGTCCGCTGGTCCTCCTCCGGCAGGGTGCTCTGGTCCCCGTTACGCCGCAGCAGGACCACGGGCAGCGAGAGGATCCGGGCCTCCGGCGCGGTCCCGAGGAGGCCGCCGCCCCCCTTTCCCGCCCCGGCGATGAGCGAGGCCATCGCGGTGCCGTGCCAGGCCTCCGCGGGCCCGTTCTCCGACGTCACCGAGCCCATGCCGGGCCCGGAGACGACCCGGCCGCGCAACTCCGCGACATGGCCGTCCACCCTGCTGTCCACCAGGGCCACGGTGACGCCCGCTCCCTTGGTGACCTTCCATGCCTGCTCGACGTTCAGCGCCTTCAGCACCCAGTGCTGGTCCTCGCGCACGTCGGCGGCGCCCGCCGGAGCGGCGACCATGACGGAGAGCGCGACCAGGACACCCGCCGCCCACGGCCGCCGGCGCCTCAGCACACGTTCCCCTGGGTGCACTGCGGTACGGCGCTCGGCTCGTCTCCCAGAGCCCGGGCGATGCGCCCGGCGACCGCCTGCGCCGTCGGCCAGAGCTCGCTGTGCAGAATCTCCTCGCGGGGGATCGACTCCCTGGTACGGCCGTCGCTGTAACCGGCCGTGGAGAAGACGACGTAGGGGCCGACCGGGACCCAGCCGTTGCGCTGCCGCTGGGCGGCGCCGAACAGCTCGGTCGCCGTTCCGGGAAACGCCACGGGCCGCACCCCCACCCGGTCGTCCACGGGGAGCTGGGCGGTCGCGGCGATCCGCGCCTCCTCGTCCCGGAGCACCGCGATGCCCACGGTGATCACGAACGTGGACGACTGGTCCACGTAGGAGGCCCGCAGCAACGTGCGGCAGCCGTACTGGGCGAGGACGGAGCCTGTCGGGGCGTCGACGCCGGACCTGCAGGAGACCTCGGGGGCGAGGCCGACCCGCCGGGCGTACTGCTGGGTCCGGCCGAGGCCGATGTACTGCAACTCGACGGGGAAGACCAGGTCGGTGGACCAGGTGTGCCAGCGCCCGGCGATGTCGTCCTTGATGTAGCGGGCCTGTTCGGCGGAGGTCAGCGGCCGTGCGGCGGTCTCACGGAACAGCCCGGCCGCGCCGGCGAGCACGTCGCTCGCCCCGATCGCCAGGATGATGCCCATCAGGGTCAGGAAGATCGCACGGAACCGGATCCCCTGCTCCAGGGTCGCCAGCTCCACGCGCTCGACCGCCAGGCGGTCACGGCCGGCGGCGGGCCAGGCCCGGACCCGCCGGGTGCCGCCGGGAACGGGCGTGCGCCGTCCCGGCGCTCCCTTCGAGCGAGGCGGCGTCCGGGAACCGGGCGGCGGCCAGCCGTCACGGGCAGGAGGCGCCGAGGCTTGCGGGCGCCGTCCAGGCTCCTGCGGCCGCCCGGGCTTCGACATACTTCGATGCTACGTCGCAGGGCCTCGCCACCCCATCGTCGGAGTGTATTTGTGACGTCGCGTTCCGTGTGGGGCGGCCCCTCACGCTCCGCCCGGTCAGGGGGCCGGGGCCGGAGGCTCGGCCGTGTCATCCGCGGGCCCGCCCGCGGACCGTGCCCGGCCGGCGAGGACGACGATCACGGTCAGGGACGCGAGCGCGCCGAGTCCGGCGGCCACGGCCACCCCCACGTAAAGGGTGATCTTGCGCCGGTCCCGATGAATCACCTGCACCGGATCCGCCCCCCTGCCCAGCGGGCGCGTGGGATCGTGGCCGGCGGGCCCCTGGGCGGTGAGGGTGTGACGGGAGATCCTGGCCGCCTCGGCGAGGGCCCGGGGAGCGTTGACCACGCCGAAGCCCATACCGGTGTCGTAGCCTCCCACCGGCCGCCGGATCGCCCCGGTGGTGAGCGCCTGCGCGACCAGCACGGGCGACATATTTGGATATTTCGCTTTAATCAGCGCGGCGACTCCGGAGACGAGTGCGGTCGCCTGCGATGTCCCGCGGCCGACCCAGTACGCGTCGCCGGGCCCCGCACCGAGGATGTCCACCCCGGGCGCGGCCACCAGGACCGAGGGGTTCCAGTTGGAGAACGACGCTCTGCGCAGCCCGCGGTCCGCCGCGGCGACCGAGACCACCCCGGGGAAGGCCGCCGGGTAGGAGTAGGGGGCGTAGCCGGTGGAGTCGGGCTTGCCCGCCCCGTCGTTACCCGCCGCCGCGACGAGCACGACCCCCCGGGAGATCGCATACCGGATCGCCGCCCGCTCCTCCTTGGTCGCCAGCTCCTTGGAGATCGACATATTGATCACGCCCGCGCCCTGGTCCACGGCGTATCTGATGCCCTGGGCCACCACGTTCTCGAACCGCTCGGCGGTGTTGAACTCCCGGAACCCCGGTTCCTCGTCCTCCAGGATCACCCGGACCGACAGCACCCGCGCCCTGGGCGCGACGCCGACCACCCCGTCCGCCCTGCCGGGCCCATGCCCGTGCCCGGCGATGAGCGAGGCCATGTAGGTCCCGTGCAACCGCAGAGGGGTGACTCCCGGTGGGTTGGCCCCCGCGGTGAAGTCCTTGCCCACGGTCACCGAGCCCGCCAGGTCGCGGTGGCCCGGGTCCACCCCCGAGTCCAGCACCGCCACCGTCACGCCCCCGCCCTCGGAGATCCGCCAGGCACGGGGCAGGTCGAGGGTCCGCAGCACCTGGCGCTGGCTGCCCCTCACGTCGTCGGCGTGCGCGGCCGACGCCGGCCCCAACGCGATCAGGGCCAGCACCGCGGCGACGGCGGCCCGTCTCAGCACCGCCACTCCTCGGAGACGCAGTCGGGACTCATGGGCGTGGACAGGTCGGCGAGGATCCTGTCGGCGATGTCACCGGCGAACGCGAACATGGTCGGCCGCTGCTCCCCCACCGCCTTACCGGGGCGGCCGTCGGTCTGGCCGATCGTGGTCATCACCACGTACGGCCCGGCCTGCCGTACCAGACTGCTCTGCCGGCCCGCCGAGGTGAAGCGGTCGGCGACCGTGCCGGGGAAGGCCAGTGCCTTGAGGCCAGGGGAGGGACGACCTCCCCTGGGCAGCGCCGCCCTGGCCTTGGCCGCGCCCAACTCCCCCGCGAAGGCCGCCACACCGACGGTGACGACGACGCCCTGGAGCGCGTCGATGTAGGTGGCGCGCAGGATGCCCCGGCAGCCGGCCCGCCGCAGCGCCTTCGTCAACGTGCTGTCCACCCCTCTGTCACAGCGGGTCTCAGGTGAGATGCCCACGCGATGGGCACTCTCCTCGCCCCCCTGTTCGGCGGCATAGCTGATGGCGTCGGGAAAGATCCGCCCCGCGGGCCACACCTGCCAGCGCAGGGCCATCTCGTCGTCGGCGGCCTGTTCCAGCTCCGTCTGGCTGGGGCCGCGCGTGAACTCCGCTCCGGCGGTGCTCGAAGCCACCCACGCCACCACCGCGCAGATCAGCGTCAGTGCGGACGCCATGACCAGCGTCAGCCACGGAGGCCGCCGCCGACCTGGGGCTCCGTTCACGCCCCTGACCTTAATGCGGTGAGGAGGGTGTCATCTTCCGTTCCGTCTGAATCCGGCACATCGGAGACCGCCTGCCCGCAGAAGATGGCCGCTCTCCCCTCGATGCTCGGCTGCCGGGCCCGGAATGACACGGCGCCCCGCGGAGCGGTGCTCCGCGGGGCGCCGGCCACGGACGATCAGTAGGTCGGCAGGCTGGGGTCGACCGTCTTGACCCAGCTCAGCACGCCGCCACCCACATGGACCGCGTCGGAGAAGCCGGCGTTCTTGACGATCGCCAGCACCTCCGCCGACCGGGCACCGGACTTGCAGTGGAGAACGATGCGCTTGTCCTGCGGGAGCTTCTCCAGCGCGGAGCCGTTGAGGAACTCACCCTTGGGGATGAGCACGGCACCGGGAATGGAGACGATCTCATACTCGTTCGGCTCGCGGACGTCGATGACGTAGATGTTCTCGTCGGCGTCCTGCAGGGACTTGAGCTCGGCCGCGGTGATGGTGGAGCCGGAGGCCGCCTCCTGCGCCTCCTGGGAGACCGCGCCGCAGAACGCCTCGTAGTCCTCCAGGAGCTCGGTGACCGTCGGGTTCTTGCCGCAGAGCACGCACTCGGGGTCCTTGCGGACCTTGACCGTGCGGTAGTTCATCTCCAGGGCGTCGTAGATCATCAGACGGCCGACCAGGGGCTCGCCGATGCCGGCGAGGAGCTTGATGGCCTCGTTGACCTGGATGGAGCCGATGGACGCGCAGAGCACGCCGAGCACGCCGCCCTCGGCGCAGGAGGGGACCATGCCGGGGGGCGGGGGCTCGGGGTAGAGGCAGCGGTAGCAGGGACCGTGCTCGGCCCAGAACACGCTGGCCTGCCCGTCGAAGCGGTAGATGGAGCCCCAGACGTACGGCTTGCCGAGGAGGACGGCCGCGTCGTTCACCATGTAGCGGGTGGCGAAGTTGTCGGTGCCGTCCACGATCAGGTCGTACCGGGAGAAGATGTCCATGACGTTGTCGGTGGTGAGCGCCATGGTGTGGACGACCACGTCGACCAGCGGGTTGATCTCCCTGACACTGTCCGCGGCGCTCTCCGCCTTGAGGCGGCCGACGTCCGACTGGCCGTGGATGACCTGACGCTGCAGGTTGGACTCGTCGACCACGTCGAAGTCGATGACCCCGAGCGTGCCCACGCCCGCGGCCGCGAGATACAGCAGCGCGGGGGAGCCCAGGCCGCCGGCGCCCACGCAGAGCACCTTGGCGTTCTTCAGGCGCTTCTGTCCGGCCATGCCCACGTCGGGGATGATCAGGTGGCGCGAGTAACGGCGCACCTCGTCGACGGTCAGCTCGGCTGCCGGCTCTACCAGCGGTGGCAACGACACAGTTCTGCTCCCGTTTCAGGGGGTCTTGAGGGGGCGTGCTGAGCACAGCACGCACCATTCACAACCTAACGCGGTGCCTCAGTCATTCCCAATCGAGACGGAGGCAGTCTCACCTATCAGGCGCCGGGCCTCCCGGGCCACTCTCTCGGGCAGTTCCATCTGCGCCACGTGCCCGGCGTCGGGCAGGAGCACCAGCCGCACATCGGGGAACGTCCGCCCGGCCCGCGCGGCCATGCGCGGGTTGACGAGCCGGTCGTGGCGGCCGTGGATGACCAGCGTGGGGGCGGTCACCTCGGCCGCCTGCCGCCACAGATTCTCCTCGCCGCGCCGGAAGTACTCGGCGACGAGACCTCGCGCCGAGCCGACCAGCGCGGCCGCCGCGTACGGCAGGCCGTCCCTGCGGCGCAGCTCTTCGGCCGCCTCACGGAGCCGCTCCGGATGGACCCTGCCGAGGTCGGCGTAGCACATGCCGAGCGTGGCGTTGAGCCTGCGCTCGGCGGGCAGGGCACTCAACTGCGTCGCGGCCCACTCCCCCAGCCTCGGTACCGCCGACAGGGCCACCCGTGCCGGGCCGTACCTGGGGAGCAGGTCGGGCAGGGCCGGTGAGATGAGCGTGAGCGAGCGGACCAGCTCCGGACGGGTCGCGGCGACCCGTACGGATATCGCACCGCCCATGGAATTGCCGAACAGGTGGACGGGTCCGTCGGCGACCCGCTCGATCAGCGCACCGACGGTTCTGGAATAGGCGTCGACGGAGTAGTCACCGCCGGGGTCCTCCGGTGAGTGCCCCGCTCCCGGCAGGTCGAGCGCATGGCCGGTGACCACATCGGACAGCTCGCCCATCAGGTCGGTCCAGTTGGTCGCCGAGCCCGCGAGGCCGTGCACGTAGACGGCGGTCTCCCGAGGCCCGGGCGGGGTCGACCGCACGTGAATCCGCTGCTCTCCCAGGTCGACCAGCTCACCCGGCCAGTTCGAGATCGGCTCCATGCCCCCCACGTCCTTCCCTGCTCGCCTCCACTCCGACGATAGCCGCCCGCCGTCCACCCGCCTACCAAAAGCGACATTAAAGACATATAGCAGCAAAACAATTAATAAGAGTCTTATATTGTCGATAAAGAGATAAGCTAAGGGTAAAAGCCGCCAATCTCCGTTTGTCCCCCAACGTGGGCGGAAATCAAGACTGCGAGGGGTGGACCTTTATGGACCATCCAGGGCATTTTCCAATTACTCCGGAAAATGTCAGTGAGGGCAACCGATCCTTTCAAGGGGGAAACGCAATGCCCATGTTCAAGAGCGTCTTCGCAGGACTCGCCATCAGCACGGCGCTGGCCGGCGGGATCGTCAGCCTCGGCGCGGCGACCACCATGACCACCGCCAACGCCGCCGTGGCCCAGACCACCATCGGCGCCTTCCAGACCTGCGGCGGCTGCGGCGGCGGCTGCGGCGGCGGCTGCAACCGTGATCGCCGCTTCGAGCGCAGGCACTTCAGACTGAGGATCTTCACCAACAACCGCAACCACAACGACGTCCGGGGCGACAACGACCAGGCGCAGGCCCAGCGCGAGTTCCAGTGGAACCGCAGGAACGAGAACCGCAGGAACGAAAGGGATCAGCAGGGCCCCGCCGCGCCTCCCGCCGGCGGCCTCTAGTCGCTCAACCGGGGTCGCGGCGCGGCGCGTGGCCGGGTCATCTGACCACGCGCGGCCGGATCCACGGCCGTGATGAGTTCGGGCCCATGGCGGAGGGGCCGAGCGCCCGTATTCACCGAGATTGCCGTTACCCACGGAAAGGCAGCGGCCACGGAGAGAAGTCGGGCTCCTCGAAAGAGGCTCGGCAACCCGGCGCTCAGCCGGTGGTGACACCGGTCGCCCACGGCCTTCCAGGTGGGGGCTCCGCGATTTTCGAAACGCGGAGCCCCTAATTCACGGAAGTCGCGTTTCACCGGAGGAAAATCCACGCCGACCGCCCCATTCACAGGAGACCCCATCCTCTTCGGGGCGTTCTCTTCGGCACGCTCGGCCGGTGTCACACCTCCCCCCATGCCCTTTCAGTGCTTTTTCCTTACGGCTTCGAGATCGACAGGCGGCACGGCCACAAGATCGGCTGTCGCCCCCTTTCCCGTGAGGACGATCTCCATTGTCGATAAAAAGACAGTTGACATTAAAGGCCAACAATCTCCGTTTATCGACCAAGGCGGACGGAAATCAAGAATTCAGGGATGGCCCACTATGGACCGTCCAGGACATTTTCCGGTCACCCTGGAAAATGTCAGCGCGGGCAACACATCCTTTCAAGGGGGAAACGCAATGCCCATGTTCAAGAGCGTCTTCGCAGGACTCGCCATCAGCACGGCGCTGGCCGGCGGAATCGTCAGCCTCGGCGCGGCGACCACCATGACCACCGCCAACGCCGCCGTGGCCCAGACCACCGCCGCCGGCTTCCAGACCTGTGGCGGCTGCGGCGGCTGCGGCGGCGGCTGCCGCCGCGACCGCCGTCGCGAAAACCACCGTTTCAGGCTGCGGATCTTCACCAACAACGACAACCGCAACGACGTCCGGGGCGACAACGACCAGGCACAGGCCGAGCGCCAGTTCCAGTGGAACCGCAGGAACGAGAACGCGAACGACGACTAGTCAGAACGCGGCACGTGGTCGAGACGTCTGACCACGCGCGACCGATTCACGGTCGCGACGAGCTCCGGCCCAGGGCGGAAGGGCCGAGCGCCCGCGTTCACTGAGACCGCCGCCCTCGACATGAAGACGGCGACCGCACAGGGAACGCGGGCACCTCGAAACGGGCTCGAGAATCCGGAACTCAGCCGAGGATGACACTGATCGTCCACGGCAATCCGGGTGGGGCTCCGCGGCTTTCGAAGCGCGGAGCCCCTACTCCACGGAAAGCGCATTTCGCCACCGAGACACTCGTGCCGGACTGCACGCTTTTCCTTTATGGGAAGCCTTCTCATTCACCGGGACGACCTCCCTGAAAAACCTCGCCATCGACAAAAATATGACCGAGATTAAAATCTGCCAATCTCTGTTTATTGTCTGATATGGGAGGAAATAAAGTCTATGAGGGATGGGCCGCTATGGACCATCCAGGACATTTTCCAATCACTCTGGAAAATGCCAGTGCGGGCAACACATCCTTTCAAGGGGGAAACACAATGCCCATGTTCAAGAGCGTCTTCGCAGGACTCGCCATCAGCACGGCGCTGGCCGGCGGGATCGTCAGCCTTGGCGCGGCGACCACCATGACCACCGCCAACGCCGCCGTGGCCCAGACCACCGCCGTCGGCTTCCAGACCTGTGGCGGCTGCGGCGGCTGCGGCGGCGGCTGCCGCGAACGCCGCTTCGACCGGCGCCGCGAGCACTTCAGGCTGCGGATCGCCACCAACAACGACAACCAGAACATCGTCCGGGGCAGGAACGACCAGGCCCAGGCCGAGCGCCAGTTCCAGTGGGATCGGGAGCGCAGGAACAACAACAACGAGGAGTAGTCCGAGCGCGGTGCATGACCGAGACATCTGACCGCGCACGGCCGGATTCACGGCCGTGATGAGCTCCGGCCCGCGGTGGAAGGGCCGAGCGTCCGTGTTCGCCGTGGTCGCCGTCCTCCGCGGGAGGACGGCGACCACGTAGGGAACACGGGCACCTCGAAACGGGCCAAAAACTCAGGAAAAAGCCGAGGATGAAATTTATTGTCCACGGCGTTCCGGGCGGGGGCTCCGCGGCTTTCGAAGCGCGGAGCCCTCGCTCCATGACAAGCGCATTTCCAGCCGAGGCATTCACGCCGGACGGCGCGCTTCTCCTTTACGGGAAGCCCTCTCCCCTTCCGCGCCATTCTTTCCGGCATGCCCGGCCGGCGCTCTCTCCCTCCCCGCGCCCTTTCGCCGCGCACTTTCCTGGTGGTCTCCACACCGGCGCGCAACGCGGCCAGCCGATCGGCAGGCGCCCCCTCTCCGACGGGACACCTCACTATGGGCGATCTTCTCTCCGACGGGACACCTCACTAAGGGCGATCCTCGATGTCGATAAAAACCACAACCGAGATTAAAGGTCGCCAATCTCCGTTTATTGTCCGATATGGGAGGAAATCAAGTCTATGAGGGATGGGCCATCACGGACCATCCCGGACATTTTCCAATCACTCTGGAAAATGCCAGTGGGGGCAACACATCCTTTCAAGGGGGAAACGCAATGCCCACGTTCAAGAGCGTCTTCGCGGGACTCGCGATCAGCACTGCACTGGCCGGCGGAATCGTCAGCCTCGGCGCGGCGACCACCATGACCACCGCCAACGCGGCCGTGGCCCAGACCACCATCGGCGCCTTCCAGACCTGCGGCGGCTGCGGCGGCGGCTGCGGCTGGCGGCGCTGCGGCTGTGGCGGCGGCTGCCACCGGCGCTGCGACCGCGACCGCCGTCGCGAGCACATCAGGGTGCGGGTCATCACCAACAACCGCAACACCAACATCGTCAGGGGCGGCAACAGCCAGGCGCAGACTCAGCGGCAGTTCCAGTGGGACCGTGAGGACGCCGCCGAGCGTGCCGCGCTCGCCGAAGGCGGTCTCTGACCTTCCAGCCGGGTCGCACCTTGACCTGAGCACGGTAGGTGGTCGAGACGTCCGGCCACACGTGAGCGGACCACGGTCATGACGAGCTCCGGCCCATAGGCGGAAAAGGGCCGGGCGCCCGTATCCACCGGCAACCACCGCCCTCCACGAGAAGGCGACGGTCCAGCGGAAAACGCGGGCACCTCGGAACAAGCACACAACCCGCGCCTCAGCCAAGGCGACATCGGTTATCAACCGTATTACGGAGGGGGGCTCCACGGCTTTTCGAAGCGCGGAGCCCCTATTCCATGGCGGACCGACCCCTTCGACCGGCGCTCATGCCGGGCAGCGCGACTTTCTTCTGCGGGGAACGGCCTTCTCCACCGGCAAAGGCAGGGTGGCCGTCCAGTACCACACCGCCCGGTTCCGGCTCGTGCCCTCCCTCGCCAAGGCTCTCAACGTGCCGACCCCGCCGATCCGCAAACCCGGATCGGTGTGGATCGAAAGGATGTCGGCGGAGAGCACCGTGTCTGCGGCGGCGAGCTGCGAGTGCAGGTGGTCCAGCGTGCGGGGGCCGACGCCCGGCGCAACGAGAGGGCGCTGCTCGACGCCGCCGCAGCAGTCTTCGTGACCTCAGGCGTCGAAGCGCCGGTGCGCGACATCGCGGCCAGGGCGGGAGTCGGGGTGGCCACGATCTACCGCATCCGCGTACTTCTTCACCGACGACGCATCGCCGATCCCGAGCTGCTCGGCCAGGTAATCCACCGCCGGCCGCGGCACCGTCAACGGATCCTCCAGGAACAGGCCCTTGTACCGAACCGTCCCGATCCGGATCGCCACGCCCAACCGGTGTGAGTCGGCACACGACCGCGCGATCACATCCCGATCGAACGCGTCCAGGAAGAAGAACTTCTCCAAGTCCGACAGCGACGGCACCTCGGTGAACGACGCGTAAGCGGCCCTCCGCCCATCACTCAGAAACTCCGCAGCATGACCGGTGATCGTAGAGACCACACGTTTCCACCAGATGATCACCGGTATCGCCCCGATGACCAAAACCTCACCCACCCACAACTACCTCACCACGGGCCACAGACCATGACCATTCTCAGCGCTAACGGCTGTCCGCAGGTTCCTCGACCCCGTTCTCCTCGGTGTCCTGATCACCCACGGACTCGGCCGGCGCCTTCTCCCGGACCGGCGTCCTTCCGCCGCTCCCTTTCTTGGCCGCCTCGACACTGGCCCGCAGCGCGGCCATCAGATCAGCCGGCGGCCCCTCCTCGAGGGGAACCTCCGCGGGGACGACCTCCCTGCCCTCGACCTTCGCCTCGATGACCTCCTGGAGTGCCTCCCGGTAGGCGTCCCTGTGCGCGGAGGGGTCGAAATCCGCGACCATCGTCTCGATCAGCGACTCGGTCAGCCTCGCCTCCTGGAGGAGGACGTCGACGTCCTCCTCCAGGAACGGGAAGTCCGCGACACGCACCTCGTCCGGCCAGAGCATGGTCTCCAACAGGAACACCCCGTCCCGGACCCGGAGCACCGCGAGCGACTCGCGCTGCCGCAGCGCCACCTTGACGACCGCCACCAGGCCGGACCGCGCCAGCGCGTCGCGGAGCAGCACGTACGGTTTGATCCCGACGGCGTCCGGCTCCAGGTAGTAGGCCTTGTCGAGCATGATCGGATCGATCTGGTCGGCCGGGGTGAACTGAAGCACCTCGATCCTGCGCGAGGTGGACAACGGCAGGTCCTCGAAGTCGTCGTCGGCGAGCACGACCATGTCACCGGTGGGGAGTTCGTACCCCTTGGCCACGTCGGCGAACGGAACCTCCTCCCCGCACACCTGGCAGACCCGCCGGAACCGGATCCGGCCCGTGTCCTCCCCGTGCACGAGATGGAAGGCGACGTCGCGGCGCTCCGTCGCGCTGAACAACCTGACCGGGATGGTGACCAGCCCGAACGAGACCGCGCCTTTCCAGATGCTCCGCATGGCGTCTCCCTACCCTGGAGCTTCCCATTGATTTTCGCACACGGGTTCGGAAGTGTCGCCGGACGGGCACAGGCACTCACCAACGAGCCAGGTACCCGTCATGGCAGATCCGATGCCATGCCTTTCTCGGCAGGCGGGTACGGACGCCGTACGCTTGGCGGTGTCCAGTGTTCGCAGGAGAAGTGTTCGCAGGAGAACGGAGGCGGGGCGGATGCCAGAGATGGAAGTACGCGACGACAGCCCGCACGGCGAAGAGCCCGACGTTCCCTCCGAGGAGATCGGGATCGAGGCGCCGGAGGCCGACGCGGTCGAGCAGCATCGCCCCGTGCGCGAGGACACCCCCGATCAGCCCGAAGAGATCTCGCCCGAGATGCCGGAGGCCGACGTGGCAGAGCAGCACCGCCCCGTGCGCGAGGACGGCCCGGAATGGCCCGACCACATTCCACTCGAGGCCGATCCCGCGGACACCGCCGAGCAGAGCCGCACGGTGGAGACCGACGAGGACGATTATCGCTGACCCCGGTTACCCGCGCGTAGGATGATTCACGACAACAGGAGCACCCGCGAGGAGAACGCCGTGACCGCTACCCCGGACGCCAAGCCCCGGGGCACCCGGCTGCCCCGGCTGGCCCGTCGCCGCCAGCTGCTCAGCGCGGCGCAGGAAGTCTTCGTGGAGAACGGTTACCACGCGGCGGCGATGGACGACATCGCCGAGCGGGCCGGGGTGAGCAAGCCGGTGCTCTACCAGCACTTCCCGGGCAAGCAGGAGCTCTACCTCGCCCTGCTCGACCTGCACGTGGACGACATGATCGCCCGCTGCCGCGACGCCCTCGCCTCCACCACGGACAACAAACAGCGTGTCCAGGCCGCGATCGGCGCCTTCTTCGACTTCGTCTCCAACCAGGGCGAGGCGTTCCGCCTGGTCTTCGAGTCCGACCTGCGCAACGTCGCACCGGTCCGCCAGCGGATCGAGCGCAACCTCCGTGAGAGCGCCGAGATGATCAGCCAGGTCATCCAGGAGGACACCGGCTGCTCAAGCGACGAGGCCCGCCTGCTGGGCGTCGGCATGGTCGGCATGGCCGAGGTCAGCGCCCGATACTGGATAAGCAGCAACGGCTCCATTCCCAAGGACGCCGCCACCCAGCTCATCGCCCGCCTGTCCTGGCGCGGCATCTCGGGCTTCCCTCGCACGACGGCCGAGCACTGACAGATCCGACGCGTCTGTTCGCTTGGCGCGATCAACCGGCGCGCCGCGCGGCCGATGGGGCGACCATGGGACGAGCAGCCCTCGTCGAAAGGGAGCACGATGGAAATCAAAATCGGTGTGCGTTCCGTGCACCGTGAGCTCGTAGTGGAGACCGACCTCTCGGCCGAGCAGGTCGAGGAGGAGCTCAGCAAGGCGGTCGCCATGGACCGCGGCATCTTCAGCATCACCGACAACAAGGGCCGCAGGGTCCTCGTCCCCATCTCGTCCCTCGGCTTCATCGAGATCGGCGAGGAGGAGGCCCGGACCGTCGGTTTCGGCGGCACCCTCTAGAAAGATCCCGTACGGCCCGCGCCAGGTCGCCGCTCCCCCGTCGGCCGTGGCGCGGGCCCGCGGGACGGCTCAGCCGCCGGAGCACCCGTCTCGCGCACCCAGCCCGCAGCCGTACGGGCGGCGGGCCCGGTGAACGCGATGCCGCCCCAGGCTGATGGCCGGGCAGTCCGCTCCGCCCCTGCGTAACACGGCGCGTGAGCTCCAGGGGTTCGGTCCACATCTCGTCAAGGAACTGCCATAGCGGCGCGAGGCCCTCATGTCTCGCACGGTACAGCCGTTTGGTGCCTTCACGCTGCTCGATCTGCAGACCCGTCCCGCCACGTCTCTCGGAGGCGCCGCACGAGACGGCCGGGGCGCGCCTCAGGGCCCCGGGGTCAGCCCCATGGCCGCCATCCGCCTGCCGTGCGCCTCGGTCAGGCGGGCGAACATCCGGGTGACGTCCTCTCCCGCCGCCCCCACCAGCAGCCTCGCGAGCTCCGGCCGGGCCGCCGCCACGTGCTGGCCCTGACTCAGCGCCTCCCCCACCATCCGCCTGGCCCACAGCGCCAGCCGCCCGCCCTGTGCGGGGTCTTCCTTGAGGGCCGCGTTCACCCGCTCCACCGCGAACTGCGACCGTCCCTCGTCCTCGAGCACCTCCTCGACGAGCTGCCGCGTCGCGGCGTCCACGTGAGCGGCCGCCTCGCGGTAGAAGTCAAGAGCGATCCCGGTGCCGATGTACGCCTTGACCAGGGCCTCCAGCCAGTCTCGGGGCGTGGTCTGGGTGTGCCAGTCGTCCAGCGGGCCGACGAACGGGGCCATCGCCTCCTCCGGATCCACCCCGAGCGAGGAGATCCGGTCGTGGAGCAGCCGGAAATGGGCGTATTCGGCGGCGGCCAGGTCCCCGAGTGCGGCCCGGTCGCTCAGTGACGGGGCATGCCGGGTGGCATCCTCGGCGAGGCGCAGGAAGGCTGTCAGCTCGGCGTAGGCAAGGACACCGAGCAGGTCGGCGACGCCGGCAGGGGAATCACTCATACACGCAGCCTACGAGCTGGCTCATGTGGGCATCCCCCGAGTTGACTCACCCGGCAATTGAGCAGGAATATCAAGAAATCGGTTCCGCGTTGTGGTATCGAGTACACTGCTCTGAGAAAGTGCGACCGCACTGTGTTAATCCGGGGGATCTGCTCCCGGACGCCCCCGAAGTCGGCATGACGCCGCAGCGGTCGCTGATGACATGAGAGGGCTGGCCCTTCCGCGAGGACCCGGCACGGGGAAAATTTCTGCCCGTGGTCCCGGCAGGACTGCCTTCAACGGAGATTTAGGCAGGCCAAGCTGACGACGTTCCGAGACCTCGGAGTAACACCGGAGATCGCCGATGCCCTTGAAACCGAGGGCATCATCGCGCCGTTCCCGATTCAGGAGATGGCACTCCCCCTGGCCCTCAACGGCCAGGACATCATCGGCCAAGCGCGCACCGGCACCGGCAAGACCTACGCCTTCGGCGTGGCGATGCTTCAGCGTGTCGGCAAGCCCCGGAAGAACCGCAAGAAGCCTCGCGGGCTGGTTGTCGTGCCGACCCGCGAGCTGGCCGTACAGGTCACCGAAGACCTGGTGACGGCCGCCGGCAAGCTCGGCTCGCGGATTCTCACCGTGTACGGCGGGCGCGCCTACGAACCCCAGATCGAAGCGCTCAAGCAGGGCGTCGACGTGATCGTCGGCACCCCGGGCCGCCTGCTCGACCTGGTCAAGCAGAAGCACCTCGACCTCAGTCAGATCGACATGCTCGTCCTCGACGAGGCCGACCGCATGCTCGACCTGGGCTTCCTGCCCGACATCGAGCGCATCATCAAGCTCATCCCGGACGAGCGGCAGACGATGCTGTTCTCGGCGACCCTGCCGGGCGAGATCGTCGCCCTGTCCCGGCGTTACCTCACCCGTCCCACCCATGTGCGGGCCGAGAACAACGATGTCGAGGCCGAGGCGACACCGCAGACCACCCAGTTCGTCTGGCGTGTGCACCGGATGGACAAGATCGAGATCGTGGGCCGCCTGCTCCAGTGCGAGGGGCGCGGGCTCACCATGATCTTCTGTGAGACCAAGCGCGCCTGCGACATGGTCGTCGAGCAGCTCAAGGAGCGCGGCTTCGCCGCCGCGGCCGTCCACGGAGACCTGGGACAGGGCCAGCGCGAGCAGGCTCTGCGGGCCTTCCGCAACGGCAAGATCGACGTCCTCGTCGCGACCGACGTCGCGGCGCGCGGCATCGACGTCGACGACGTCACGCACGTGGTCAACTACGACTGTCCGCAGGACGAGAAGGCCTACGTGCACCGGATCGGCCGCACCGGCCGGGCGGGTAAGACCGGCGTCGCGGTGACCTTCGTGGAGTGGGAGGACCTCACTCGCTGGAAGGTCATCAACAACGCGTTGTCTCTCGACTTCGCCGAGCCGCTCGAGACCTACTCGACCTCCCCGCACGTCTTCAGCGATCTGGGCATCCCCGAGGGCACCAAGGGCGTGCTGCCACGCGCCAACCGGTCCCGGGCGGGCCTGGCGGCCGAAGAGGTCGAAGACCTCGGTGAGACCGGACGCATCCGCTCCCGCGGTCCCCGCAAGGGTCGCGAGGAGGAGCGGGACGAGCGCCGCGAGCGCCCCGCCCGCGCACCGCGCGAGCGCCGCCGCACCCGCGGAGGCCAGCAGAGTGTGGACGGAGCAGAGACGACCCAGCCGGCGGAGACCGTCCAGCCGGTGGAGACGGTGGCTGAGGCGGCGCCGGCGGAGGAACCCCGACGCCGTCGCGCCCGCCGTAAAGCCGAGGAGACCCCGCTCGCGACCGAGGGGATCCAGAGCCCGATCGTCGAGCTCGCCGAGGTGGAGGTGGACGTGACGTCCCGCAAGGACACCATTGCCGACCAGCCCGCCGAGACCGCGCCCCGCCGGGGCAGGACCCGGAAGGCCGGACTGAACCCCGAGGTGAGCATCACCGAGAACACCGGGGTCCAGGCGCAGAGGGAGCCCGTGGTGGAGCAGACCGACGCACCGCGCCGCAGGCGCGAGCCGGTGGCAGAGGTCCGGCAGTGGGAGGACGAGCCGATGACCGATCGCTGGGACGAAGAGCCCGCGGCCGACCCCGCACCCCGCCCGCAGCCGGAGAAGATCATTCCGCCGAGCCCGTTCTCGGTGATCTTCCAGTCGCCGGACCTGGCGACGGACGACGACGAGATCGCCCCGTCGGCGGCCTCGGAGCGGGCGCAGAGCCGCCGCCGTCCGCCGAACAGAGGTCAGCAGCAGCAGCAGCGGGGCGGACGTCGCCCGAGCTAGCCGTGAACAGTGGAAGGGGGCGCGACCCATGGGTGGCGCCCCCTTTCCGCGTCATGAGACGCACAGAGCCATGTCACCAAGAGAGGTATCGTGGGGCCACGTGAGTACGCCGCGATTTCTGACCCTGCCTCCTGGCGTCCGATCCCGTCAGGTCGACACGACGGTGGGGGCCTTCGCCGTGCTGGAGGCCCTGCCGATCAGTGGCATCGCCGAGCGCTGGCCTGCCCTGCTGGTCCCCGGCCTCACGGGCAGCAAGGAGGACTTCATCGCGATCCTGCAGACGCTCGCCCAGTCGGGGCGTCGGGTCATCGCCGTCGACATGCGCGGGCAGTTCGAGACGGACGGCCCCGAAGACGCCGGCGCCTACACCTGCGCGGCACTCGGCAACGACATCGACGTCCTCGCGCAGACGATCGGCGGGGGTGAGCCCCTCCATCTGGTCGGGCACTCCTTCGGCGGCCTGGTCACCCGGGAGGCGGTCATCGACGGCCTCACCAAGTTCGCCTCCTACACGCTGATGAGCTCGGGTCCCGCCGCGATCGTCGGCGTGCGCGAGCGCGCCGCCCGGACGATGCTCGCGGAGCTTCCCGAGTTCGGCCTGGACCACATATGGCATGACCGGATGGAGCCGGAGGCCCTGGCCACGGGAGTGCCGGACGACATCATCGCGTTCCTGCGCAAGCGGATGTTCGCCAACTCTCCCACGGGCATGATCACGATGACCGGGGAGGTGCTCTCCGCGCCGGACCGGTGCGACGAGCTCACCCAGGTCGAGGTCCCCACCCTGGTCCTGTACGGCGAGCACGACGACGGCTGGCCGCCGCGGACGCAGTCGGAGATGGCCGACCGGCTGAACGCCGAGTGCGTGGTGGTTCCCGGTGCCGCCCACTCCCCCGCGGTGGAGGCCCCCGAGACGACCGCCGCGGCGCTCACCCGGTTCTGGAACGCGGCCGAGACGCGGCAACCGGTCTGAGACCTTCCGGCGGCCCCGGCGCTCACCGCCGTCCTCGCCGTCAGTCGGCGAGGCCGTCCCACGGCCGGCGATCGCCCGAGGCGGCCTGGCCTTCCGGACAGTGCCTGCGGAAGTCGCACCAGGAGCAGAGCGGGCCTGTCTTGGGCGGAAAATACGCGTCGACCTCTTCGGGGACCCTCGGCGGGGTGCGGTCCGCGCTTCTGGTGCGTGCCGTGCCGGACCAGGCCCGGTAGCGGTCTTCGGCCTCGGAGGCCTCGGCCGCGATCTCCTCGGCCCGGCTCAGATGACGGGCCAGGGACTCGTCGGTGTGCTCCCACCCCACGATCGAGCCGGTCGGCAGGTGGTGGAGCTCGACCCGGTGACACGGGCGGTGCAGCACCCGGGAGGAGGCGACGGCGTAGACGGCCAGCGCGAGCGAGGAGCGGGCGTCGTCCGCGGTGAGGGCGCGGCGGCCGGTCTTGTAGTCGACCACGACCAGCTCCTCGCCCCGCCGGTCGAGCCGGTCGACACGGCCGGAGACGGCGATGACGGAGGTCCTGGTGGCCACGGTCCGCTCGACGCCGACGGGCTCGTCGGAGGGGTCGAGGCTCGCGACATATCCGGCGGTCATCTCCCGGGCCCTGTCACGCCAGGCCGCCGACTGCTCGGCGTCGCGGAACCCCTCGTTGATCCATCCAGCGGTGACCAGGGTGGCCGCCGTCACCGGTGTCCGCCGCCCGTAGGGCTCGCGCCACCAGCCGGCCAGGGCGTTGTGCACGCTGGCCCCGACGCTGTTGTGCGCCCAGGGCGGCCCCTTCTGCGGCGACGGCCGGTCGAGATAGGTGAACCGGTGACGCCGGGGACATTCCAGCCAGGTGTTCAGCCGCGACGGCGTGCAGGAGTAAAGCCGCCGCGGCATGCCCTCAAGGGGGAGTTGGTCCACGGAGGACTACTCGTCGAGGAGCTTCAAATTGATCTTGGCCGCCCGTGTCCCGTCGCTCAGCGGAGTCTCGGTCTTCTCGGTCACCTCGCCGCGGGTCAGCGAACCGGAGAGCCAGGCGTCGAACTGCGGCTCCAGGGCGCCGATGGTGCTCTCCTCACCGTGCGCGGGCAGCACCCGGGTGCTGTGGCGCAGAGTGAAAAGCCGGCCACCGATCGCGGTGAGCTGGTCGGCCAGCGCGGGGTACTCCCCGCCGACCCTGCCGGGCCCGTCGGCCTGCAGGGACTTGCCGGTGAAGACCGCGTCGAGGGCCTCGCAGTACAGCGAGACGCCGCCCTGGGAGATGCCGGGGGTGGACATGACCTCCAGCTCGACGTCGGCGACGCCGAACATGCCCTCGTCCTCCATATCGATGTCCGGCCAGGTGTCGGGCCAGGTCAGCCGCCACAGCGGCCGGTCCTTGGGGTGGAGGGCCACCACGGCCTCGTCGCGCGCCGCCACCTCGATGGCCGCGCCCACGTGGTCGGGCAGGCCGTGGGTGCAGATGACGGCCAGCACCTCTCTCTCGCCGACCTTCTCCAGGATCTTCTCCGCGTCACGCGCGGGATCGATGACGATGACCTCCTCATCGTCACCCACGATCCAGGTGTTGTTCTCGACTTTGTGCTCGGCGCCGTCGACATCGACGACGCCCTCGGTCACCACTCGTTCGATACGCGCTGTCACGCTTCTGAACTTTACTGCCTTGCTCCGCCCCGCGGCTCGGAGGCGGGTAACGGATAGCCTTCCTATTCGCCCTATTCGCCCACTTGTTGTCTTCTCATTGCCTGGCGCGGCCCAACTTGCCCGACGCGGCCCGACGGCGTCTCAGGCGTCCTCGCCGCCCAGACGCGGGGAGAACGCGCCGAAGGGCAGGTCGAGGGCCTGGTCCTGGTCCCGCAGGTCACGCAGGGAGAGGTCGGTCAGGGTGATCAGGTATCCCGCCTCGGCGGGCCAGACGACCACCCACAGCCAGTTGCCCAGCGCCTCACCGACGTAGACCGCCCGGTCGGGAGCGGCGTCGACGCACCACAGTGCGGCCGGATGCCCCTTGACGTCGATCTTGGCGTGGTACGGGCCCTCGTCGAATCCGGCACCCGGGTCGGTGCCCTCCAGACCGGCGAAGCCCGCCCCCAGACCCACACCGGGCTCCTCGGCGATGATCAGCATGTCGGCCGGCCCATGGGTCAGCGAGGGGCCGGAGACCGCGACCACGGTGGCTCTGATGCCGCTGCGTCCGTCACCCGCCTCGGCCAGCCCCGTGACCAGCCACCCCTGGGGCAGGGGCCACGGCAGCCAGACGGGAACGAGGGCGTTGCGACTGATCGCCTCCACGGCGGCGGAGGAGGGGTGTCTCGGCGGCTGCAGTGGCAGGACGTCACCGTGCGGGCCACATCGCCAGGCGCTTGACCAAGCGCTCGGCGGACGGAGCGGGCCGAAACACCGCGGGCAGATAGGCGCGGCTCTCACGCCTACCTACGGTGCTTCGTCAACGGCCGGTACGTCAAGAGTGCACCGCGTTATCAGGCCGTAATCTTACCGACATGCGCGTCAATTGTGTGGGGGCGATCATCAGTGACGGCTCCGGCCGGCTGCTCCTCATCCGCCGTGGTCGCCCGCCCGGCAAGGGCCTCTGGACGGTCCCCGGCGGCCGGGTCGAGCCGGGCGAGTCGGACGCCGACGCGGTGGCCCGCGAGGTGCTGGAGGAGACCGGCCTGACGGTCACGGCGGGCCGTCTGGCCGGCGCCGTCGAGCGTCCGGGACCGGCCGGCGTCCTCTACGTGATCCGCGACTACCTGGCCGGCGTCTCCGGTGGCACGCTCGCCGCCGGGGACGACGCCGCGGATGCCCGGTGGTTCACCGTCGACGAACTCGTACGGCTGCCGCTCTCCCCCGGCCTGCTGGACGCCCTCGTCGAATGGGCGGTCATCGAGCCGCGGTCAGGGTCGAGCGCCACAGCGTGAGGTGGTCGGCGCTGTAGGTGGTGGACCTGCCCAGGGCCACCACCTGGCCGCCGGAGATCGCGACCGCGCCGAGCCACTGGGCGCCGTCGCCTCCCTGGGCGGGGGTGTGGGGCTGCCAGGACAGCCCGTCCTCGGAGGTCCATGCCACGCTGTCGCCCTCGCCCGGGCGCCCCTGCCAGCCGACCGCCACCACGCCCTCCGCGGTCGCGGCCAGGTCCTGTACGGCGGCCGCGCCGTCCGCGGGGAACCAGGAGAACTCCCAGGTCGAGCCGTTGTCGTCCGACACCGCGCTGAAGGCTCGGAGCCCGTCCCCGGTCTGCGCGGTGCCGGCGGCGACGATGTGCCCGCCGTACAGGACCGCATGCCGTAGTCCGGCCGACGTCGCCCCCGGTGGCAGGACCGGCTTCCGCGCGCTCCATTCGACCCCGTCGGCCGAGACCCAGACCACGCCGGTCTCCTGTTGCGCGCCGCCGGTCCCGCCGACGGCCACGTAGCCGGACGAGGTGGCCGAGACGTCGTGCAGCCGCACCCCGGCACCGGCGGGGAGCTTCCGGGCCTTGGTGTAGCGCTTCAGATCGGACGAGAACCACAGGACGGGGACGGTTCCGGCCGGCCCGCGGTCCTCACCGGCGATGACATAGCCGGACGGGCCCGCGGCGACCGCGTGGGGAGCGAGGAAGTAGTGCTCGGCGGCCGGGGCGAGCTGGTCCGGGGCCGGCACGTCGCGCCAGGTGGCGCCGTCCTGTGAGGTGACGAGCAGAGGTGAGGTGGAGGAGGCGTTGAGCATGGTGCTGCCCACGGCCAGCCAGCCCGCCCTGCCCTGCGCGACGTCGCCGAGCGACTGCCTCCACGGACCGCCGAGAATGCGCGCCGGGCCACCGGCCTTCCAGTTCTCACCGTCCGCGCTGGTCCAGATCCCCGCGTCGCCGGACGCCGCGCCCACGGCGACGAACATGCCTCCCCCCGCGCCCACCCTGGCCGTCTCACGGGCGGCTCTGGTGAGGCCGTCGATCCCGTTCAGGGGGACCGGCCGGGCCTGTCCTCCCTTGGGCGCGGTGATGAGAACCAGACGGTTGTCCACGTCGGCGGCGCGCTCGTCACCGCCGACGACGAGCGTTCCCCCGTCCGAGACCGCCAGCGCCCGAAGCGAGCCGGGCACCTGCCCGAGATCGGTCGTCATGCTCCAGTCGTGGCCGTCCTCGCTGGTGTAGACGGAGTAGCGCTCGAAGCCCGACTCGGTGACGGCGGCCACGCCGTCCGGAGAGGAGGCCAGACGCCTGACACCCGAGCCGTCGGGGGCCAGGCCGCCGATGGTGCCGCACCGGGACCAGTCGTCGCCCTGGGGCGAGCAGTAGACGGCGACGTCGCCCTTGTCGCTGCGCTGCTGGGTCGGGACGAGCACGAACCCGCCGGCCACCGCCGCCAGTGCGCCCGATTCGGGGCTGACGCCCGCCAGCACCGCGTCGGTCCGCAGCCAGGTCCTGCCTCCGTCGGCCGAACGCAGGACCACCGAGGAGGACCCGCCCTTGACCGGATCACCCAGCGCGACCACGGCGTCCCCCTTGGCGACCACCGCCTTGAGGCCCCGGATCCTGTCCGGCGGATTGATCTCCCCGCTGTTCACCCTTTTCCAGTCCCGCCCGTCGGATGAGATCCACGCGACGGCTCCGGTGGCGCCGTCCGGGAGCATGGTCGTGCCCACCATCACGAAGCCCGAGGAGGTCCTGGCCAGATCCATGATCTTGTCTCCGGCCGAGAACGCGTCCAGCCCGCCGGAGTCCACCGCGTTCCAGCTGTAGCCGTCGGCGCTGGTCCACAGACCGTGTCCGGCGCCGAGGGGGTCGTTTCCCGCGGCCGACCAGCGGCCGTCACCGCCCGCCACCAGGCCCACGGTGGTCGGTCCCGCCTCGTAGCCCACCGGGCCCGCCACCTTGCCCAGTTGCCAGGTCGCGCCCCCGTCCGGAGAGAACAGGAACAGCGGCCGGGGGACGGGGCTGGTGGTGTCGCTGCCGACGGCGACCATGGCGGAGCCCGCCGAGGCCACGGCGTTGAGCACCTGGCTCGACCCGTCTCCGCCGGCGTCGGGCCGTGGGACGAAGTTCGCGTCCCCGGAGCGCACCTCGTCGCCGACCAGCCGGAGGCCGGTGGTGAACGGCCCGCTCACCCACTCCCACAGCACCAGTCCGCCACCGACCGCGACGGTCAGGACCAGGACCATCAGGAACGGGATCACCAGGCCGCGGCCGCGTCTGCGCCTGGTCGGGCTGGAGCGGCGCACGGCCGAGGGCGCGGGGGCCGTCCGGTGGTGCCGTCCGCCGTTCGGCCCCCGCCGGCCGGGCGGGCCCTGGGCGACCAGCAGGTCCGGCCGGGTGGGCCGGCCCTCGGGTGGGCGCCCCACGCGGCGCACCGGCTCGAAGCCGTCCTGAGCAGGTGCGGCCGGCTCGGGCGCCGGTTCCGGCGTGGCGGGAGCCTGAGGTCCGGCCCGGGTCCCGTCGCCGGGCTCACGCGGCGGTCCGGGGGTGGCAGGGGCATCGGGCCGCCGCTCCTCCCGGGGCTCAGCCGGCTCCCCGGACCCACGTGCGTCCCGAGATCCGCCCGGCTCCTCGAACTCAACCGGCTCCCGGGACCCGCGCGGCGGCCCGGAGGCGACGAGCAGATCCGGCCGGTCGGCCGTCCGCCGGCGCGGCGGGGCGTTACCGTCTCCGGGCTCGGGGGGCCGTCCATGCGCGGGCGGATGGGTGGGCGGGTCGGCGGGAGAAGAAGCGTAGGGCTGCGTGTGGGAGCGGCGTCGTTCGCCGCCCAGACCTTCGGGACGGGCCTGAGGGGGTTCGCTCCCGTCCGGGGTGGGTGAGGCGAACGGAGGGAGCATCCACGGGGAGGCCAGCGGGAGCCCCCGGAGGCCGTCGTCGGAGGGTCCGGGAGGGGCGTGCTGGATCGTGGGAGGCTCCTGGGGCTCGGCTGCGGGTGCAGCGTCGCCGCGGACACCGCCGTCGTCCGCCGGCCACTCTCGCGAGCGCGGGTCGTGAGGGCCCGGGGCCACGCTCAGCACCTCCTGTAGGAAGCCCGGTTTGCGCCCGGGGCCACCACCCCGGATCGTTCCAGTCATCTCCGTGACACTCTGCCGCAACCCCCTATGGGAGCGGCAAATCGCACGTGACCCTACTCCTACCCTGTTCCGTCGAAACGATCACCTCCGGCGGCCGGGCGACCGAAGCCCGGCCATACACAGTCCAGAGCAACACGTCGGAGCTTCGATGACGAGACCTCTCTAGTCAGATTTATTAATGCCACGCCGGAATTATCACTATTTGCCCTCATAATTCCGGTACTGCCGGCCAGATCGACGGCCCACTCGCCGCTGGGCCGCTCCTCTACGGTGTGCTCACCGCGAAGGCGCCGGCGCTGCCCCGGCAGGGGCTGCCCGGCTGGGGCCCGCCGGTGCTCGGCGGGCTGACCTTCACCGCACCGGCCGGGCTCTGGCCCACCTCGGCGCTGTGGTTCTCCACCGCGATCGGGGTCACGCCGTGGGCGGGGTGAAGGCGGTGGTGCGCCCGAGTCCCGCCGCCCTGCCCTTGGCCGCCACCACCAGCGCCATCTTCCTGGACGCCTCGTCGATCATCTCGTCGCCGAGCATGACCGCGCCGCGCTTCTCGACCGTCGTGGAGTAGTCGTACGCGTCGAGGATCAGCTCGGCGTGGTCGTAGTCCTCCTGAGAGGGCGAGAACACCTCGTTGGCGGCCTCCACCTGACTCGGGTGGAGCACCCACTTGCCGTCGAAGCCGAGCGCCGCGGCCCGCCGGGCCACCCGGCGGTAGCCGTCCAGGTCCTTGATCGCCAGGTACGGGCCGTCGATGGCCTGCAGACCGTGCATGCGGGCGGCCATCAGGATGCGCATCAGGATGTAGTGGTAGGCGTCGCCCTCGGTGTAGCCGGGGGGCTGCTCGCCGACCACCAGGGTCCGCATGTTGATCGAGGCCATGAAGTCGGCGGGACCGAAGACCAGCGCCTCCAGCCGCCGGGACGAGCCGCCGATGGCGTCCACGTTGACCAGGCCCCGGGCGCTCTCGATCTGGGCCTCGACGCCGATCCTGCCGACCGGGAGGCCGTTGGCCTTCTCGATCTGGGTGAGCAGCGTGTCGAGCCAGATCACCTGGGCCGGGTCCTCCACCTTGGGCAGCATCAGGCAGTCGAGGAACTCCCCGGCGCCCTCCACGACCTCGATGACGTCCCGGTAGGTCCACTGCGTGCTCAGGTCGTTGACCCGCACGACCCTCGTCCTGCCCGACCAGTCGCCCTCGCGCAGGGCCGCCACGATGTTCTTGCGCGCCCCCTCCTTGGCGAGCGGGGCGACGGAGTCCTCCAGGTCGAGGAAGACCTCGTCGGCGGGCAGGCCCTGAGCCTTCTCCAGGAAGCGGGGGTTGCTGCCGGGCACCGCCAGGCACGAACGTCGCGAGCGCATGGGCCCACGCTAGCGGCCGCCGCGCCCCGCGTGATGGGCCGGGCCGTTCTATGGCCCCTATACAAAGAGCACGGCCTGTTCTTGGCACCGATCTCGTACGACTCTTGTCTCAGGCATCCCAACAATAGAGAGTACGCATTGGTAAGGGAGATTTTTACGATGGCAAACGCTTCCTCGGTGGCCCGGCCCGCCGTCCTGTCCGACCTCATCCCCGGTTCCCGCGTCCGCGACGTCGCGCTCGTCGTCGGCGGCGCCGCCCTGACCGGCCTGGCCGCGCAGCTCACCTTCCCCATGTGGCCCGTCCCGGTCACCGGCCAGACCTTCGCGGTCGTGCTGGTGGGCGCGGCGCTGGGGATGAACCGCGCGGTGCTGAGCATGGCGCTCTACATGCTCGTCGGCATCGCGGGCGTCCCGTGGTTCCAGGGCGGCACCTCGGGCTTCGGCGGTGCCACCTTCGGCTACGTCATCGGCTTCATCGCCGCCGCCGCCATCGTCGGCAAGCTCGCCGAGCGCGGCGGCGACCGCACCGTCCTGCGCACGGTCGGCACGATGGTCCTCGGCAACCTGACGATCTACGCCTTCGGCCTGCCGGTCCTCATGGCCGTCACCGGGCTGGACCTCGGCAAGGCGCTCGCCGCAGGGGTGATCCCCTTCCTGGCCGGCGACGCCCTCAAGATCGCGGTCGCGGCCGGTCTGCTGCCGGCGGCGTGGAAGCTCTCCCGCCGCTGACCCCTCACGTCACGTACGGCCCGCGCTTTCCGGCCGATCGGAGGCGCAGGCCGTACATTCGTCTCATGGGTGTGATCGAAGAGGGCGCCAAGAAGTCGGGGGTCCTGTGGCTGTCGCTGGACCGGCCCCGGCTGGCCTGGCACGCGTGGCACGACGGGGCGATCTACGTGGTCACCGGCGGCGGCGAGCAGCCGTTGCCCGGTCTGGCGGAGCGCGGCGAGGTCCAGGTGACGCTGCGGAGCAAGGACAACGGGGGGCGGCTGATCGCCTTCGACGCCACCGTCGAGGTGGTCGACCAGGCGGAGTCCGCCGACGCGGTGGCCGCGCTGGCCAAGGAGCGGCTCAACGCCGTCGACAGCGCGGGCCTGGTGGAACGCTGGGCCGCCCGGTCGCAGGTGGTACGGCTCACGCCACGGGAATCGGCTCCATGACCTCCGCCACGGCGTGCGGCAGGCCCGCCGTGGCCCGCTGGGCCAGGTAGGCGCCGGACAGGACGACGAGGCCGCCGACGATCTGGAAGGGGCCGAGCCCCTCCCCCACCAGGAGCCAGGCGATCACCGCTCCGGCGATGACCTCCAGCGAGGCCACCGTGGAGCCGATCGCGGCCGACAGGCGGCGGACCGCGGTGACGCCGAGGATGTAGGCCACGACGGTGGCGATCACGATCATCCAGGCCGCGGCCACGAGCGCCGGCAGCGCGTGGCCGCCTTCGGGGGCCACGGTCTCGGTGAACGCCTCCCACGGGATGTCCCAGGGCCGGGAGATCGGGGTGAGCACCACGGCCGCGCCCAGCAGGCCCCAGGCGATCAGGCCCAGCGGGTCGACGTCTTCGCCGAATCCGTCGCTGAGCAGGAAGTATCCGGCGCAGCAGACCGCGGCTCCGAAGGCGAGCAGCAGACCCACCGGATCCAGGGCCAGGCCCGACCAGACCTCGACCACGATGCCGAGCCCGAGCACCGCGACCACGGCGCCGGCGAAGGCCGCGCGCGGCAGCCGTACTCGCCGGACGAACCGCACCCAGAGCACGACCAGCACCGGCGAGGTGAACTCGATCAGCAGGGTGACGCCCACCGGCAGCCGGGTGATCGCCGCGAAGTACAGCGCCTGCACGCCCGCCACCGCGACCACGGCGTAGGCCAGGAAGAAGGGCAGCCGCGAGCGCGGGATGCGCAGCGCCCGGGGCCTGACGGCCGCGAGGACGCCGACGAGCAGCAGCCCGGCGCCCGCCATCCGCACCCAGACGGCCTCCAGCGGAGCGAGCCCCGCGACGGCCAGGTATTTGGCCATCGGACCGGAGAAAGCGAAACACCAGGACGACGCGAACGCGATCAGCAGACCGGCACGCCTCATGAGACACCACCCTGTAATTACCGTTTAAGCATTTTGATGCTGTCATGACAGGGCAGATCAGGGCAAGAGGGCGTCCGAAATGTGAGAGTGCCTTGAACCGGCGATCCCGTGACGCCGCCTACTCTTCAAGAGTGAAGATCTTCATCGCCCGGCTCGCCGGGACTCCGGTCTTCGACCCGGCCGGTGACCGGATCGGGCGCGTGCGCGACGTCGTGGTGGCCATCGCCGGCACCGCGCCGCCACGCGTGCACGGGCTGGTCGTCGAGGTCCAGCCGCGGCGCCGGATCTTCCTGCCCATCACCCGGGTCCGGGGCATCGAGATCGGGGCGGTCGTCTTCAGCGGCCAGATCAACGTGCGCCGGTTCGAGCAGCGGGCGACGGAGAACCTGGCCATCGGCGAGATGCTCGATCTCGTGGTGGAGGTCGACGGCGAGCGGATGACGGTCCTGGACCTGGCCATGGAGGAGAACGCCCGCGCCGAGTGGATGATCACCAAGGTGGCGGTGACCAAGGGCGGTCCACGTCTGGGACTGCGGCGGCGCGGGCCGACCAAGATCGTGGACTGGTCCGAGGTCAAGGGCTTCGGCGCGGTGCAGAAGGACCAGGGAGCGGCCAACCTGCTGGTCGCCTTCGAGACGATGCGCGCCGCCGACCTGGCCAGCGCACTGCACGAACTGCCGGACAAGCGGCGCGCCGAGGTGGCCGCGGCCCTCGACGACGTACGGCTGGCCGACGTGCTCGAAGAACTGCCCGAACGCGACCAGATCGGCATCATGAGCCGGCTGTCACCGGGCAGGGCCGCCGACGTGCTGGAGGAGATGAACCCCGACGACGCGGCCGACCTGCTCCAGGACCTGCCGGCCGAGCAGGCCGAGGCGCTGATGGCGCTGATGGAGCCGGAGGAGGCCGCGTCGGTGCGGCGGCTGCTGGTCTATCCGGAGAACACCGCGGGCGGCATCATGACGAGCGAGCCCGTGGTGCTCCCCCCCAACGCCACGGTCGCCGAGGCCCTGGCGCACATCCGCCAGCGGGACGTCACCCCGACGGTGGCCGCGCAGGTCTACGTGGCGCGACAGCCCATCGAGACGCCCACCGGCCGCTACCTCGGCCTCGCCCACTTCCAGCGGCTGCTGCGCGAGCCGCCGTCCGCCCTGCTCGGCGGCATCATGGACATCTCCATCGACCCGATCAAGCCCGATTTCACCCTGCACCAGGTGACCTACTACCTGGCCACCTACAACCTGATGGCGGCCCCCGTGGTGGACGAGGTCGGCCGGCTGGTCGGCGCCGTCACCGTGGACGACGTGCTCGACCACCTCCTCCCCGACGACTGGCGGGAACAGGACCACGGGGCGGGACCCGGCCATGACTGAACGGCTCGACCAGCCCAGGCAGCAGGGGCTGCGGCTGCGCCCGCACTACGATCCGGAGGCCTTCGGGCGGCTGTCGGAACAGATCGCCCGGTTCCTCGGTACGGCCAGGTTCCTGGTCTACATGACCGTCTTCGTGGCGGTCTGGGGTCTGTGGAACGCCTTCGGCCCGGAGAGCCTGCGCTTCGACCCCTACCCGTTCATCTTCCTCACGCTGATCCTGTCGCTCCAGGCGTCCTACGCCGCGCCGCTGATCCTGCTGGCCCAGAACCGGCAGGACGACCGGGACCGGATCCAGAACGAGCTCGACCGCGGCGCGGCCGACCGGAACCAGGCCGACGTCGAGTATCTGACCCGGGAGATCGCATCCCTGCGCATCGCGCTCGGCGAGGTGGCCACCCGTGACTACATCCGCTCGGAGTTCCAGCGCCTGCAGGAGGATCTCCGGGAGGAGGCATGCCCGCCCCGTCAGGGGGAGAGCTGTTAGGGCGTCCGCTCGGGGGAGAGCGCGTTCAGCATCGCGGCGCACCGGCGCAGCTCGTCGGTGTCGAGGATGTCCGGGAACTGGGCGCGGACACCGCGCAGATAGGTGGGGGTGGCCTCGGCCAGCCGTACGGCGCCGTCGTCGGTGAGGACCGCGAACAGGCCACGCGCGTCGCTGGGGCAGGCCTCCCGTCCGACCAGGCCCTCACGCTGGAGGCGGTCGACGAGACGGGTCAGGCCGCTGCGCGACAGGAACACCCGGTCGGCGAGGTCGTTCATCCGCAGCCGCCGGTCAGGCGACTCCGACAGCTGTGTGAGCACGTCGTAGGAGGCCAGCGCCAGGTCGTGCTCGACCAGCAGGTCGGCCTCCAGCGCACGGGTGATGCGCACCTGGGCCCGCTGGAGCATCCGCCAGACCGCCAGCTCCTCCGAACCGACGGCCTCTCTTGGCTCGCCCGCCATCAGAGTCACGGAGTAACCTTAGAACGTTGCACGCGCATCTACACAGCGAATTGTCCGAATCCTGCTACCACAGCAGGATCCCGGAATTCCTCGCGGGGCCTCGGGGTTCTTACCATGGGCCCGTGACTCCTCCGCTCTCCTGTGGGAGCGGTTTCTCGCTCAGCCACATGGGCGCTGCGACGGACACGCCCTGCCCGTAGAACGCCTGGACACATAGACAAGGAGGGACGGCATCCTCCCGTCGCCTCAAGGGTGACGGCTGTTGCCGACACTTCGATGGCACCTACACCGGAACTGGTGACGGCCGCCCTGGCGACCGTCAACGACCCTGAGATCCGTCGGCCGATCACCGAGCTCGACATGGTCAAGAGCGTCGACATCTCCCCCGACGGGATGGTCCGCGTCGGGATCTTCCTCACGGTGTCGGGCTGCCCCATGAAGGACACCATCACCCGTGACGTCACCGCCGCGGTCTCCAGGATCGACGGAGTCAGTGGCGTCCAGGTCGAGATGGACGTGATGAGCGCCGAGCAGCGCAAGACGCTGCAGACCAAGCTGCGCGGCGCCAAGGGCCCCGAGAAGGAGATCCCCTTCGCCCAGGCGGGCTCGCTGACCCGCGTCTTCGCGGTCGCGTCCGGCAAGGGCGGCGTGGGCAAGTCCTCCGTCACCGTCAACCTGGCGGCCACGATGGCCGCGAGCGGCCTCAAGGTCGGCGTCGTGGACGCCGACATCTACGGCCACAGCATCCCCCGCATGCTCGGCGTCTCCGAACGCCCCACCAAGGTCGAGGACATGATCATGCCGCCGGTGGCGCATGACATCAAGGTCATCTCGGTCGGCATGTTCAAGCCGGAGGGCAACACCCCGGTCGTGTGGCGGGGCCCGATGCTGGACCGCGCGCTGCACCAGTTCCTCGCCGACGTCTACTGGGGCGACCTCGACATCCTGCTGATGGACCTGCCCCCCGGCACCGGCGACATCGCGATCTCGGTGGCGCAGCGGATGCCGTCGGCGGAGATCCTCGTGGTGACCACCCCGCAGCAGGCCGCCGCCGAGGTGGCCGAGCGCGCCGGGTCGATCGCCGTGCAGACCCACCAGCAGATCGCGGGCGTCATCGAGAACATGTCCTGGCTGCCCTGCCCGCACTGCGACGAGCGGATCTCCGTCTTCGGCGAGGGCGGCGGCCAGACCGTGGCCGACGCGCTCACCCGCACCCTCGGCGCCCGCGTGCCGCTCCTCGGCCAGGTGCCGATCGACACGCGGCTGCGTGAGGGCGGCGACGAGGGCAAGCCCCTCGTGCTCACCGACCCCGACGCCCCGGCCGCGGCCGAGCTGAGCCGTATCGCCGCCGGGCTGAGCAAGAAGTCGGGCAGCCTCAAGGGCATGCAGCTCGGCATCTCCCCCACCAGGGGCCGCTAGACCCTCCCGCCGTTCGGGACAACCGACGACAGGCGCCCTCCTGTGCGGAGGGCGCCTGTCGTCGTACGGTGCCCAAGGCCGCTTCCGCAGCCCTACGATGGAGCCTCGCCGGCCTCAGGTCGCTTCGGAGTCATACGGCGGGAGCTCGCCGTATCCCAGCTCACCGGCCGCCTCAGCCGCGTAGGAGTCGACATGGGTCGGAGCGGCGGACGCCGTGGAGGTCGAGGAGCGGTTCCAGTCGTCCTCCAGCTCTCCGGTGAGATGCTTGCGGACGAAGTTCTTCGGGTTGAGGTCGGCCGGGTCGAAGTCGGCGAACTCTGGACCCAGCCCGGCCTGCAGGTCGCTCTTGGCGTTGTTGGCCATCTGACGGAGGTTGCGCAGCGTCTTGCCCGCCTGAGCAGCGGCCTGCGGAAGCTTCTCCGGGCCGAAGACGAGCAGGGCGATGACCACCAGCGCCACGATCTCAGGCCAGCCGAGTCCGAACACGGTGATCTCCTACCGGGACAACGCTAGGGAAGCTCTCCGGGCACACGCCCGGACAGCTTCCAGACTAATGCCCTCAACCTCAAGCATGCACCTGCGCATCGTCGCTCAGGAGGGCTGGGGTGTGGGCCGCACGGCCGCGGCGCCGACGATCACGGTGGCCGTCTTCTCCTGCCCGCCCCGCTGGAACTTGACCGTCAGCTTCTCACCGGGAGCCTTGTTCCGGATCAGCGCGATCAGCTCGGTGCTGTCCTGCACCACCGTCCCGTCGATCTCCAGGATGACGTCGCCGGGCTTCAGACCCGCCTTGTCTGCGGGGCCGTCCGGCTCGACCGGGCGGGTGCCGCCCTTGGCCTCGCTGTCGATGCGGACCCCGGTGCCCCGGTAGGTCTGGTCGAGGGTGACGCCGATCCGTGACTTCTTGGCGACACCGTTGGCGACCAGTTCCTCGGCGATCCGGCGCGCGTGGTTCACCGGGATGGCGAAGCCGAGGCCGATGCTGCCGCTCTGCCCGCCGGCCGACCTGCCGAGCGTGGCGATCGCCGAGTTGACCCCGATGACCTCGCCGCTGGCGTTGACCAGCGGACCTCCGGAGTTTCCGGGGTTGATGGCCGCGTCGGTCTGGATGGCGCTGAGCCAGGTGGTGTCGGAACTGTTCTCCTCACCTGCCTGGACCGGACGGTTGAGCGAGCTGACGATGCCGGAGGTGACGGTGCCGACGAGGCCGAGCGGGGAGCCGATGGCGACGACCGGGTCGCCCACGACCACGTTGTCGGAGTTTCCGAGGCTGATCTCCGGGGCGCCGAAGGTCTCGTCGGGTTTGACCACCGCGAGGTCGGACTCGGGGTCACGGCCGATGATCCGGGCCGAGGTGGACTTGCGGTTGCTGAACTGGATCTGGATCTCACCGCCCGGCGCGGCGGCGGCGACCACGTGGTTGTTGGTCACCACATAGCCTCCCTTGATCAGGAAGCCGGAGCCGGTGGCCGCGCTGGTGCCGCCGTCGACGGCCAGCGAGACCACGCTGGGCAGAACCTTGGCCGCCACTCCCGCGATGGAGTCCGGGGGCCGGGAGTTGGAGCCGCTCGGCGCCTTCCCCAGCGTGAAGGACGGATCGCGGCCCGAGACGTCGGGCCGGGTGAGCAGATAGGTGCCGACACTCCCCAACGTCGAGGCCAGCAGTGCGACCAGCACGGCGAGGATGACCATCGTGCTGGTACGCGGCGCGGGACGGGGGGAAACGGCCGCGCCCGGGAATCCACCGGGAGGGGGCGCCCAGCCGGCGCCCATGCCGAACGCCTGGGAGGGCGGAGGAGGCGGACCGACCGGCGGACCGAAGACCGCCGTGTCCTGCCGCACCCTGCCCGACGGATCGCCCCAGCCGCCCTCGCCGGGCCGCCCGATGTCGTCCGGCTGCCCGGCCTGGCTCCAGCGCCCCTGGCCCGGCGGCTCGCCGAGCTGGCTCCAGCCGTCGTTTCCGGGCTGCTCGCCGGGGGAGGGCGACGCCTCGCCGGCGGGCAGGAAGTGCGGGCGGGAGGCCGGTGGGGACTGGCCCGCGTCGTCGGTGAAGTCCGACGGCGTACGCCCCTGCGCGTCCTGCGCGTCGTGGGTACGGGTCTCGTCGGTCATCGAATATTCACCACTCCCTGCCTCATACGAGGCCGCTCACTGGGATGCCCCGGCAATCATCCTCCGAACGGGATACGAGAGGTGTAAAGCGCGCCTTATCCGAAGGGATTGACCCAGGACAGAAGGCGGCTCGCCCCTCGGCCGAGCCGCGCCCACAGGTTGGGCACAGGCTCGTGCGGCAGGATCGCGACCGCGGCGTCGACCATGTCGGCCGGCGCGTCCGCGAAGACGGTGTAGACATGACCTCCACTCGCCCAGATCATCTCCTGCTCGGCTGAGTCCCGAATCCAGATCGTATGCCCGTTACGCCGTTGAGCATGCCAGCCCCGGAGATGCTCTTCATCAAGCACACCAGACTGGACGAAAACCGACATAACCGACAGGCCATCCGAATACCCTAGATACAAGTATCCAGGAGAGGTGTCGTGGGCGGCGAACAGTTCGAGGCGGCCGGGCAGCACCTCGGGGAAACGCCAGCCCCGGGCGCGCAGCCCGGGTAGCTCACCGAGGTCGAACCCGCCGGGATCGGGCACGGAAGCGGAGGCCCTCCGCACCGGGCCAAGGGTCAGATCGACGAAGGCGCCCGCGTGGACGACCTTGCCCTGGCCGTCGAGGAGCTCCCGGCGGAGCACCGGTCCCCCCGCCGCGTCGAGCCAGTAACGGGCGGCGACCGTGCCGTCCGCGCGCACGACGTCCACCAGGCGGGCCCGCCGCCCGCAGGCGCGCCCCTCACCGGCGGTCACGACCCGGTAGTTACGGGCCATCACCGCGAGCATGACCTCGGACGGGGCCGACATGCCGCCGGCGGGACTGGCGGGATCCACCAGCTGGACCAGGCCCGACGGCTGGGCGCGCACTGCCAGCCCCTCACCGGGGACGTTGCGGACCTCCAGCACCGAGGAGACAGCGCCGAAACGGCCCCACGTGGTGACGTACTGCGTGCCGGAGTATCCCCGGGCACGGCTTGCGGCCGCCGCCTCGCGCAGCAGGTGCAGGCCGGTGTCCTCGCTCTCGGCCTCGTCCGGCGGGGCGGCGTGTGCCGGGCCGGCGTGTGCCGGGCCGCCCATCACCAGCCCCAGCAGCATGAAAGCGACAAGAAGGACGGTGGCGGGCAGCCGGATCACGGAGTGGGGGAGAAGGTCGGCGTCGCCGGCCCCCCGTAAGGCGCGGTGTTCCTGTGCTGGTTGGCGAACATGTCGACCGGCGGGACACGCGGGCTGGGGTTGGAACCGCCCGCGACGAACAGGGTGCCGATCGCCACGGCCGCCGAGGCGACGCCTACCGCGACGTAGCCCGCCCTTCTGGCCCTGCGGGGTCTTCCGGCGCGGCCGCGGGGCCGGTTGTCCGGTGGCGCCACGCTGTGCATGCCCGGGATCGGCGCCCCGCCGAACGTGCGTCCGGCCGGAAAGGGGCGCTCACGCGGCGGCAGCGGGCCTCCCGGCTCGGACATCCGCAGCAGCGACATGGTCAGGTCGGCGGGCATCGCGGGCCCGTCCAGCGATCGCAGCCGGCTCTTCAGAGCCCGCATGGCGTCGACCTCGGACCGGCAGCCGGCGCAGAAGGCCAGATGAGACAGGGCCCGGTCGCGCTCGTGGTGGTTCAGCTCACCGTCGACCAGTGCGGAAACGCGCTCTCCAAGATGACTCATGCCCACTCCTTGCCAAGCGGCTCGTCGTGACATTCGTCATGACTGTGGTTTCTCATGCGAGTCCCTCCCCGCGGGTGATGGTCGGGGGGAGTTGGTCGCCACGTGGCGCCCGGTGCTCCAGCGCCTCACGCAACTGGGCCCGGCCGCGGTGGATGCGGCTGCGGACCGTGCCGAGCTTCACGCCCAATGTGGCGGCGATCTCCTCGTAGGACAGTCCCTCGATGTCGCACAGCACGACGGCCGCGCGGAACTCCGGCGCGAGCGCGTCGAGCGCCGCCTGGATGTCCGGCTCCAGATGGGCGTCGTCGTACACCTGGGCGGGAGAGGGCTCGCGTCCGCGCAGCCGCTCGGCGGCGTCGTCGGCGAGTCCCTCGAACCTGATGCGCTGCTTGCGCCGCGCCATGTCGAGGAACAGGTTGGTGGTGATGCGATGCAGCCAGCCTTCGAAGGTGCCCGGCGTGTAGTTCGACAGGGACCTGAAGACCCGGACGAAGACCTCCTGCGTGAGATCCTCGGCGTCGTGAACGTTGCCGGTCAGCCGGTAGGCCAGCCGGTATACGCGCGCCGAGTGATTCCTGACAACCTCCTCCCAGGTGGGAGGCGTCCAGTCAGGCATGGGAGTTCCTATCTGGTGGTCGGACTCCTCCACCAGCACCCCTCTCTCCGGGACCACCGCTATCGCCATAGTGCCTGGTTTCGTCCCTTCGTGCGCACTCACTGTCTTCAGGACCGGCAAAGGCCGCTTAAACCGTGCAACGCACCGGGCGCGACATGAGTTCCCGATCGGGCCTGCCTCCCTTAGGCTGCGACCCAGTGCCTATATGACTGTGTACGGAGAAAGCGGGAGGAGAGGCCGATGGCAGAGACGCCGACAAGTCCGTTGGAGGCCACTCTGGCCTATGCCGAGGAATTCCACACGGAGGACGAGATTCTGCTCACCGCGCGTCAGCGCGGCGCGGAGGTGGGAGCGCCCCCGATCCTGCCCGGCGGTGGCGCCGCCCTCTGTTTCCTCGCCACGGCCGTCAATGCCCGTGCGGTCGTGGAGATCGGCACCGGCTGCGGAGTGTCAGGGCTGTGGCTGCTACGCGGCATGCGCCAGGACGGCACGCTGACCAGCGTGGACGTGGAGCCGGAGCACCAGCGCCTGGCACGGCAGAGCTTCGCCCAGGCCGGTTTCTCCGGTGGCCGGATCAGGCTGATCACCGGCCGTGCCCTGGACGTTCTGCCCCGCCTGTCCGACGGTGGTTACGACCTGGTCTTCTGTGGCGGGACCAAGCAGGAGTACGGCGACTATCTGGCCGAGGCCGTCCGCCTGCTCCGCCCCGGCGGCATCGTGGTCTTCGACAACGCCCTGTGGAACAACAGGGTCGCCGACCCCGCGCAGCGCGACCCGGACACCGTCGCCGTGCGGGAGCTGGGCAAGCTGGTCCGTTCCGACGAACGGCTCCGGCCGCTGATGATGCCCCTGGGCGACGGCATCCTGGCCGCCGTCAAACTCACCGACTAGTGCTGCGTTCCTGAATGGAGTCAAAGATCCCTGCTGACCTGGGGTGATGATGGTCTCAGGGGGGATTGTCATGCCGAAACTGCTGCATGCGCGTCCACCGATGGACGCCGAAGAGAAACGACAGATCTGCAAGCTGGCCGGGGCCCGTCATGCCCCGGCCGACTGGATCATGAGAGCGCAGATCATCGTGTTCAGCTGGCAGGGGCTGCGCACCAGCGCCATTGCCGCCAAGCTGGGCTGTCACATGCAGACCGTACGCGAGCGGATCGAGCGCTTCAACGCCGAAGGCCTGGCCGGCCTGGGCGACCGACCCGGGGCAGGCCGCAAACCACGCATCACCGAGCTCGAACGCGGACAGCTCATCGCGCTAGCGCGCTCGACTCCGCCCGGACGGCTGGTCCGCGACGAGGCCGGGGACCTGGCCGCGGCCGATGAGGGCGGCCCGCCGCAGTGGACGCTGGACAGCCTGACCGCCGCCGCCCGCGCGCAGGGCATCGTCATCGCGCGCAGCCAGGTCCGCCGGATCCTGCTCAAAGAGAAGGTCCGCTGGCGCCATCCCCGCTCTTGGACCACCTCGACCGATCCGGACTTCGCCCCAAAAGGGCCGAGGTCATCGGCTGCTACACCGACCCGCCGCCCGGTACCACGGTCATCTGCGCCGACGAGCTGGGACCGGTGACCCCGCGCACCTTCCCGCCCGCGCCCGGCTGGTCGGTCGACGGACACCGGATTAAAGCGCCGCTGACCTACTCCCGCGGCACCGACAAGAGCTGGGTATACGGCGGCCTGCGCATCCGCGATGGCATCGAGCTCACCTTCTGCGCGCCCTCACGCGACAGCGACGGCTGGATCGGGCTGCTTCAGCAGATCGCCAGGGCCAACCGACGCGGCCCGATCGTGGTCATCACCGACAACCTGTCCAGCCATTCCAGCTGGAAGGTCCGCCAGTGGTTGCTGCGGCATCCACGTATTCGCCAGGTGTTCATCCCGGTCAAGGCCTGCTGGCTGAACCTGGCCGAGGGTTGGTGGCGGCTGCTGCGCCGGGCCGCGTTCGCCGGGCAGACCTTCGCCGACGCCACCGAGATCGCCCACGCGGTCACCCTCGCTACCGCCCAGCTCAACGCCCACGCCCATCCCTGGATCTGGGGACGACCGCCCCCGCAGCCCCGAGCCCTGCGCCGCAAGTTCGTCTATTTGCTATGAGGAACGAAGCACTAGACAGCCAGTCGAGCAGCAGGCGCACGCCGTAGCCGGTGGCGCCCTTGCTGAAGACGCCCTCGTCCACGGTGCTGCGGCCGACCCCGGCGATGTCCAGGTGGGCCCACGGCCGCTTGCCGGTGAACTCGCGCAGGAACAGCGCCGCGGTGATGGAGCCCGCGCCGTAGGTCGACCCGGTCTCGATGTTGGCCAGGTCGGCCACGGTGGACTCGAGCGCCGGCACGTAGTCGTCGATCAACGGCATCCGCCAGAGCCGCTCACCGGTGCTCTCCCCCGCCTCGGCCAGCTCCGCGGCCAGGTCGTCGTCGGAGGCGAAGACGGCGCCGAGGTGCTTGCTCAGGGCGATGCTGATCGCTCCGGTCAGCGTGGCGATGTCGACCATGACGTCCGGGTCGAGCTCGGCGTCGGCGTAGGCCAGCGCGTCGGCCATCACCAGGCGGCCTTCGGCGTCGGTGTTGAGGACCTCGACGGTCCGCCCGCCGTACTGTGTGATCACGTCGGAGGGGCGCTGGGCCGTACCGGAGAAGGAGTTCTCCGCGGCGGCGATCAGACCGGTGACCCGGACCCGCACGCCGAGCGAGGCCAGCGCGCCGAGGACCGCGATGACGACCGCGCCGCCGGCCATGTCGGTCTTCATGAACTTCATGCCCTCGGTCGGCTTGAGGGACAGACCACCGGTGTCGTAGGTGATGCCCTTACCGACCAGGACGACGTGCCCGGTCGCGCCCTCGGGCTCGTAGGAGAGCTGGATCAGGCGCGGCGGGTGCGGCGAGCCCTGGCCGACGGCCAGGATGCCGCCGAACCTTCCGGACCGCAGCTCCTCCTCGTCCCACACCCTCGTGGTGACACCCTGCTCGGCGGCGCGCTCGGCGAGCCAGGCGGGGGTCTTCACCGAGGAGGGCGTGTTGGCCAGGTCCCTGGCCAAGGTGACGGCCCCGGCGACCACCTCGCCCTTGGCGACCTCGGCCTCGGCACCGTCGCCGACGAACTCGATCACCGCCGCCGGCGTGGACTTCGGCTCGCCGATCCGGAACGTGTAGGTGGCCAGCAGCGCGCCCTCCACGAACGCGGCGACCGGCCCCTCGGGCAGCACGACCCTGATCGCGTCCTTGCCCTTGCCCCGCCTGGCCACGGCCGCGCCGGCCTTGCGCAGGGCCGTGGCCGAGCCGTCTCCGACCCCGTAGAGCAGCACCCTGCCCACGGCGTCGCCGTTCGCGACGGGAACCTCGACGATCTCTCCGGCCTCGCCCTTGGCCTCGTAGTGGGCCAGCAGCGCGGCGGCGGGCAGCGGCAGGTCGATCTCGGGGGCGAGGTCCGCCCCGAAGGGGACCGCGAGCAGGTGGGCGTCCGGGGCTGCGGGTGAGCCCGCGGCCCCTCCACCGCCCGGCCCGTCGACGGCTCCCGGGGGCGTCACGGCGGACAGGCCCTGCCCGTAGGCCGCGCGAGGCAGCAGCAGATAAGGAGATATAGGCATGTGAACTCCAGTCATCGTTCGGGGAGAACACCGCGGCCCTGGCGCGAGCCGCCGTCAGGCGGTCCGGCGGCCAGGGCCGTGTTCATCGGTCGCGGTCGCGGCAGCCGCAACAGGTGTCGTGATCCTCAACACGATCAGACAGGGCCCGGCTCCACCGCTGGATCTCAGATCAGGATCAGACGACGACCTTCTTCAATTCCTCGCCAAGGGCGCTTGCCTCGTCCGCCGAGAGCTCGACGACGAGCCGGCCGCCACCCTCCAAGGGAACCCGCATGACGATTCCCCTGCCTTCTTTGACGACCTCCAGCGGACCATCACCGGTCCTCGGCTTCATAGCCGCCATGCGTGTATCCCTTCCTGCTTCGGGCTCCGGATCTCCGACTGACCCGAGGGTGGCCGACGCATTCACGTCTTCTGTGATGTCCTATTATCCCGTCTCCGCGCTCGGAATGGGAACGATCAGCCCCAGCATCGACTCATCGGGCAATCAAGACCGTTGTCCGAGACCCTTCAGACGACCAAACTTGTCCTCGTGAACGCCCGTGCCGCTCTCTTCGATCTGTATGGAGACCATCTGCGGTCTCGAGGCGGTCGCGCGTCCGTAGCCGCCCTGGTCCGCCTGCTCGCGCCGTTGGACATCGCCGCTCCCGCGGTCCGCACCGCCGTCTCGCGGATGGTGCGGCAGGGCTGGCTGGCCCCCGCCCGACTCCCCCGGGGCCCGGGATACGAGGTCACCCCCAAGTGCGTACGCCGTCTCGACGAGACGGCTCTGAGAATTTACCGAGTTGGGACGATCACCTGGACGGGCCGATGGCATGTGCTCGTGGTCGAGCCGGTGCGTGAGCGGTCCCGGCGGGAACGGCTCAGGGCCGACCTCGCCTTCCTCGGATACGCCCCCCTGTCGGAGACGACCTGGATAGGTCCGCGGGCCTCCCCCGAGCTCGGCGGACTCCTGGCCGGCGAGGGCATCCACGCCGACCGGTTCGACGCGGTGCTCGACGGCGACCCCCAGGCCCTGGCCGCCCGGACCTGGGACCTGGACGGCATCGGCTCGGCGTACGAGGACTGGCTGGCCCGGGCGGTCGACCTGATCGGCGGGCTGCCCCGTGACGCCGCCGCCGACCGGGTGTTCGCCGTCCGGAGCAGGTTGCTGCACGGCTGGCGCAACTTCCTGTTCCGCGACCCGGGGCTCCCCGCCGAGCTGCTGCCGCCGGGCTGGCCGGGGGAGAAGGCCAGAGCCTACTTCGAGCAGGAGGCCGCCCGCCTGCTCCCCGCCGCCGCCGCGTTCGTCGACCGCCACCTCGCCGAGCCGTAGAAATCCGGCCGTGAAGCCCTACCGTGGAACCGTGGTGGAGCCGGGCTGTGAGACCCCGCCGGGACCGCCGTGAACCGAGCCGCAGAAGGAGCCCTTCCGTTGAACGACGTTCTCTACTCCGTCGACGACGCCGTCGCCACCGTCGTCCTGAACCGGCCCGAGGCGATGAACTCGCTGACGGTGCGGATGAAGGTCGACCTGCTTGAGGCGCTGACCAGGGCCTCGCAGGCCCACGACGTACGGGCGGTGCTGCTGACCGGGTCGGGCCGGGCGTTCTGCGCGGGCCAGGACCTGAACGAGCACGCCGCGGCCCTGGAGGCGGGCCGCGGGCTGGACGACACCGTACGCACGCACTACAACCCGATCATCCGCACGATCACCGAGATGGGGAAACCGGTCGTCGCGGCGGTGAACGGCGTCGCGGCGGGTGCGGGCGCCTCCCTGGCGTTCGCCTGTGACCTGCGGATCGCCGCCGACAGGGCGAAGTTCGCGATGGCCTTCACCGGCATCGGCCTGGCCCCCGACTCCGGTGCGTCCTGGACGCTCCAGCGCCTGGTCGGCCCGGCCCGCGCGGCCGAGCTCCTGCTGCTCGGCGAGCCCCTCGGCGCGGCCCGCGCGCTGGAGCTCGGAATCGTCTCCGCGGTCGTCCCTGCCGACGAGCTGGACGTCGCGGCCCGCGCGCTGGCCGTACGGCTGGCGCAGGGGCCCACGAGCGCCTACGCGGCCACCAAGCGCGCTCTGGAGGCCGCCGCGAGCAGTTCCCTGGCCGACGCCCTGGCTCTGGAGGCCGACCTTCAGGACGCCTGCGCCAAGACCGCCGACCACCTGAACGCCACCCGCGCCTTCCTCGGCAAGCAGCGCCCCGTCTTCGAGGGCCGGTAGGTCCTAGCGCTCCGCCGGGCCGACTGCGGAACGCACCCAGCAGTCGTTCAGGTGGTCGTTGACCAGGCCGATGGCCTGCATCAGCGCGTAGGCGGTGGTGGGGCCGACGAACCGGAAGCCGTGCGACCGGAGCTCTTTGGCGAGTGCCCGGGAGCCGGAGGTCTGGGCGGGCACGTCCGACAGGGTCTTCGGGACGGGAGAGGCCGGGTCGGCGTGGCGCCAGACGAGGTCGGAGAGGTCCACGTCGAGGGCGGCCCGGGCGTTGGCGACGGCGGCCTCGATCTTGGCCCGGTTGCGGACGATGCCCGCGTCGGCCAGCAGGCGGTCCACGTCCGCCTGGTCGAACGCCGCGACGGCCGGGATCGAGAACCCGGCGAAGGCGGCCCGGAAGTTCTCCCGCTTGCGCAGGATCGTGATCCAGGACAGGCCGGACTGGAAGGCCTCCAGGGTGAGCCGCTCGAACACGCGGTCGTCGCCCTCGACCCTGCGGCCCCACTCCTCGTCGTGGTAGGCGACGTAGTCGGGGGCAGAGCTCACCCAGCCGCAGCGGATCGGCTGCGCGGCCTCGCTCATCGGGTCTGCTCCGTGTCCGATACGGCCGGCTGGTCGCTCTGCGGCCCGTCCTCGCCGTGACCGTTGCCTGCGGCGAGGGACGCGGGCGACGCCTCGGACAGCTCGGGGAGCTCCGCCGGCATTTCGGGCTCGTGTTCGGTGCGCGGGCCGCTCAGGGGGCCCGCGTGAATCTCGTGACGGGCCTGGAGCCTACTGGCCAGCAGCTCCGACACCCGCTGCTCCAGGACCGCGATCCTGGTGTCCCGCTCACTCAGCGCGTTCATCACCCGGTTCAGCGTCTCGTCCACGTTGTGCGTGTGATAGCCGACAAGGCTCACCGGGAGGTGCAGCGTCATGAAGTCGGCGGCGCCGAGCTGCCCGGACTCGGGCAGGTTCAGCGGGGGAACGTCGGGGGCGAACTCCTTCAGTTCGCCGCCCCAGCCCATGGCGACGACCACCACACCTGCGAGGATGGCCACGGCAGCGAGAACGAGTACGACCAGCACATACGAATCGTGCCACAACTCCCCTGATCTAGGATCGCACCATGGCAGCTCTCGTGGTGATCGGCCCCGACGATCCCGGGGAACCCGGCTGGGCGGAGGCCCGCTCGATCGCCGAGGTCGAGGACCTCGTCCGTGCCGGGCGCACCGTCGCGGTCACGCCCGCCGCGCTCGCCGGGGACGGCGAGGAGGCCGCGGAGCTCGCCGCGGCCTCCGTCTGCGCCTGGGCCGGCGCCCGGGTCTTCCGCACCGGCCGCCCCGATCAGGTACGGCTGGCGGTCGAGATGACCGAGTCCCTGGCCGGGCGGCGGCCGCCCGCGCTAACCCGCCGTGGCCTCGCCTAGCTCCTCGGCACTGGGCACCATGTGCGGGGTCGTCTTCTCCAGGCGCCGGAACGCGTCCTCGACCGTGCTGGTCCAGGAGATCGCGTCGAAGACGTTCGGCCGGGTGAAACCGGCCTCGTGCATGTTCTCGACCAGGGTCTGCAGCGGCGTGTAGACACCCCACGGATCCAGGATCACCAGCGGCTTGTCATGCAGGCCGAGCGTGCGCGCCGTCCAGATCTCGAACAGCTCCTCCAGCGTCCCGATGCCACCGGGCAGGACCAGGAAGGCGTCGGAGCGGGCGTCCATGAGGCCCTTGCGCTCACGCATGTCGGCGGCGACCACCAGCTCGTCGGAATCGGTGTCGGCGACCTCGATGTCCACCAGGGCCTGCGGGATCACCCCGATGGTCCGCCCGCCGCCCGCGCGTGTCGCCCGGGCCACCGCACCCATGCAGGAGACCTTGGCCCCGCCGCTGACCAGCGTGTGTCCGCGCCTTGCCAGCTCGGTGCCGACCTCCTCGGCCAGCGTCAGATACTTCTGGTCGATCTTCTGACTCGATGCCAGGAATACACATATGAACACGGGCAAACCCTATTGCGCGCCAATCACCGTGTCGCGGACCGCCTGCTGCTCCCCCCTGATCCGTTCCACCCGGTCCCGGTCGGCGTCGGTGATGATGCGCACGGCCTCGTCCACGTCGTCGGTGACATGGATGAGGTTCAGGTCCGTCGGAGAGATCTTGCCGCCGGCCACGAGGGTGCTCCGGATCCAGTCGAGCAGCCCTCCCCAGAACTCCGTCCCCAGCAGCACGACGGGGAAGGAGGTGACCTTGCGGGTCTGGACCAGGGTCAACGCCTCGAACAGCTCGTCCATCGTGCCGAAGCCGCCCGGCAGCGCGACGAACCCGCAGGCGTACTTCACGAACATGGTCTTGCGGACGAAGAAGTAGCGGAACTCGATGCCGAGATCCACGTACTCGTTCATGTGCTGCTCGAAGGGGAGCTCGATGCCCAGGCCGACGGAGACCCCACCCGCCTCACGTGCCCCCCTGTTGGCCGCCTCCATGCAGCCGGGTCCGCCACCGGTGATCACGGCGTAGCCCGCTTCGGAGAGTTTCCGGCCAAGCTGAATGCCCATCTCATATTCGGGCGCGCCCTCGGGTGTCCGCGCGGATCCGAAAACGGTCACCGCCTCGGGCAGTTCGGCGAGCTGGCCGAAGCCCTCCACGAACTCCGCCTGGATGCGCATCACCCGCCACGGGTCCATGTGCAGCCAGTCGGCGGGGCCCCTGCGATCGAGGAGTCGCTGGTCATGGGTGGATTCGGAGACGAGGTCGCCGCGGACCACGGCGCCTCCCTGACGGCGTTCCGGACGTGTCTTCTTCATGCCGGTCACGCTAGCGCCGTCTTTGGAAAAATCTTGGAAAATCTCCCGCAAAACACGGAACCGGATTTCGAGGAGGCTGCGTCTAACTGCCGAGGGTGCTGCTCGGGACTGAAAGTGGCTTTCCCCGCCAAATGGCCGGCGAGGAAAGCCACTTTCATTTGCGTCCCCATCCTTCGGGACGTCGTCCCAGGTCAGCCCAGCCAGTCCAGCATTCCGCGCTCGCAGTCGGCGATCTTCTCCAGTGACACATACTCCCCCCGCTGATGGGCGAGGTTGGGGTCACCGGGACCGTAGTTCACGGCCGGAACCCCAAGGCTGGAAAACAGCGACACATCGGTCCAGCCGAGCTTCGCCCTGGGCGTGCCGCCGACGGCCTCGAGGAAGGCCGCCGCCACCGGATGGGTCAGCCCGGGCCGGGCCGCGGCGGCCCCGTCGGTGAAGCGGACCTCGAACCCGTCGAACACCTCGCTCACGTGCGCCTGGGCGGCCTCCAGCGACAGGTCGGGGGCGAAGCGGTAGTTGACGGTCACCACGCACTCGTCGGGGATCACATTGCCCGCCACGCCGCCGGTGATCGCCACCGCGTTCAGCCCCTCGTGATACTCCAGGCCGTCCACCACGGGCTGCCTGGCCTGGTAGGCGTTGAGGATCGCGAGCACCGGCTGGGCGGCGTGGACGGCGTTGATCCCGAGCCAGGACCTGGCGCTGTGCGCGCGCCTGCCCCGGGTGGTGATCTCGGCGCGGAGCGTGCCCTGGCAGCCGCCTTCGATGACGCCGCCGGTGGGCTCCATGAGCACCGCGAAGTCACCGGCGAGCAACGCGGGGTGCCTGCGGCTGAGCCGGAGCAGGCCGTTCCGCTCGACCTCGATCTCCTCGCAGTCGTAGAAGACGTAGGTCACGTCCCGGCTCGGCGCGCGGAGCGCGGCGGCCAGCTTCAGCGCGACCGCCACGCCCGCCTTCATGTCCGAGGTGCCGCAGCCGTACAGCAGGCCGTCCTCGACCCGGCTGGGCAGGTTGCCGGCCACCGGGACGGTGTCGATGTGACCGGCGATCACCACGCGCTCACCGCGTCCGAGCTCGGTGCGGGCGACGATCGCCTCACCGTCGCGGTGCACGCTCAGATGCGCCAGAGGCCGCAACGCCTCCTCCACCGCGTCGGCCAGGGCCTTCTCACCGCCGCTGACCGACTCGACGTCCACGATCCGCGCGGTGAGCGCCCCGACGTCCTGTGTGAGATCCAGACGCGTACTCATGCCCGTGACCCTATCCCCGGCCGCGGGCCGCACCCGCTCCGTCCCGCCTCTTGGGCGTCCGTACGTCGACCGCGGAATCGGGGCGGCCCCGGCTCGCGGGACGACAGCCAGGTGAGGCCGGCGGCTCCGCTTCACGATTCCTCCGAGAATCCCGGACGGTCCCAGCCCTGCCCAGGACCGGTAGGTTCTTCAGCGTGCGACGGCGTTTCTCCAAAGGGACCATCGCGATCCTCGTGATCGTGACCGTGCTCGCGGTAGCCATCACCGTGGGTGTCTTCACCCTGCTCAACCGGGTCACGCCGTTCACGGGGACAGCGGAGGGCTGCAAGATCACCATCCCGACGGATACCCTGGAGCTGGAGATCGAGCAGGCCCAGGTGGCCTCGGCCATCGCGGCGGTGGCCGCCCGCAGGAAGCTGCCCGAGCGGGCCGTCGTGATCGCCTACGCCACCGGCATCCAGGAGTCCAAGCTGCTCAACCTGCCCTTCGGCGACCGTGACTCGGTCGGGGTTTTCCAGCAGCGGCCCTCCCAGGGGTGGGGCACTCCCGAGCAGCTGATCGATCCGGCCTACGCCGCGGGGAAGTTCTTCTCCGCACTGGTGAAGGTGAAGCACTACCGGAAGCTGCCGCTCCACGAGGCGGCCCAGCGGGTGCAGCGCTCAGCCGACGGATCGGCCTACGCCCAGCACGAGGACGAGGCGAAGACCCTGGCCGCGGCCTTCACCGGGCGGGTGCCCAAGGCCGTGCACTGCTGGTTCCCGGCGCCTACCGGCAAGACGCCCCTGCCCGCCTCGACCGCCGAGGCCAGGCATGAGCTGGCCCGCGCGCTCGGCTCCGGGACCACGCTCAACGTCACCTCCCAGAAGCAGGGCTGGCTGATGTCATACTGGTCGGTCACCCACGCCCGGGAGTTCGGGCTGCGCCGGGTCCGCTACGGCGGCCAAGCCTGGACCTCGGCGGACGGCGAGAACGGATGGCAGGCCGACCCTCAGGCCTCGGCGAACCGCGTCGAGATCTCCTAGCCCTTCTTCTCGATCCTGATGGAGCCCGGGGGCAGCGGCTGGGCGTAGGAGGAGCTCCAGGGCTGGCCCTGGAGTCGCTCGAAGGAGAGCAGACGGCCGTCTGCGGCCCGGTAGTCGGCGAAGTCGAGCAGGCCCCGCTCGGGCATCGAGGTGACGCCCTCCCCGCGGAAGGCCGCCGTGCCGCGATCCACCGGGAAGAACTCGACCCCTTCGACGCTCAGCGTGGTCTTGGCCGGGATCATGCCCTGCGCGGGCACCGGCGTCCAGAGGAGCACCTCGAGGTGGGACGGATCGCCGGGATTCAGACCCTCGCGCGCCTCGATCGACAGCCACTGGTAGCGGCGGGTGCCGTCGTCGAGGAGGTACTCCGTCCAGTGGTTGCCCTGCCACGACAGGTACATGGCCCCCAGGACGCGGGTCCGCACGCCCTGGCAGTCGATCGTGTCGCCCACCTTGATCGTGCGAGGGTCGGGGTAGTCGATGCCGACATGGCCCGTGCTCGGTTGAGGCGGCTGCGCCACCTCGGCCGGGTGGAGGGGGATATCGCCGGGCCGTTCGGGCTCACGCTGCTTCCTGTCCTGGCGCGTGGTCGCGTAGAACGCGCCAAGCAGCAGGACGAGGGTCACTACGCCCAGTCCGAGTATCGCGGCGACCGCAGGGGTCATGGCGCGCGATCTTACTGGAGGCGGCGGACCGCCGCACTGATGCGTTCGTCGCTCGCGGTCATGGCGATCCGGATATATGCCCCACCGGCTTTTCCGTAGAACTCGCCCGGCGCGACCAGAATGCCCCGGCGGGCCAGCCCCTGCACCTGCGTCCAGCAGTCCGTGCCGTCGGTGGCCCACAGGTACAGGCCCGCGGTGGAGTGCTCGATCTCCCAGCCGGCCGCCTCCAGGGCGGGGCGCAGCGCGGCCCTGCGGGCGGCGTAACGGGCGCGTTGCTCCTCGGCGTGCTCGTCGTCGTCGAGGGCCACGGCCATCGCCGCCTGGACGGGCGCCGGCATGATCATGCCCGCGTGCTTACGGATCTCCAGCAGCCGCTGGATCAGCACCGGGTCGCCCGCGACGAACCCGGCCCGGTAACCCGCGAGGTTGGAGCGCTTGGACAGCGAGTGCACGGCGAGCAGGCCCTCGTGCGAACCGTCGCACACGTCCGGGTGCAGGATCGAGACCGGCTGCTCCTCCCAGCCCAGCTCGATGTAGCACTCGTCGGAGGCCACGACCGCGCCGTGCTCGCGCGCCCACGAGACGACCTTGCGCAGGTGCTCGGCGGGCAGGACCTTGCCGGTCGGGTTGGACGGGGAGTTCACCCAGACCAGCGGCACCTGCTCGGGCCCGAGCGCCAGCAGCCCGTCCGCGGGGTACGGCTGGGCGCCCGCGAGACGGGCTCCGATGTCGTAGGTGGGGTAGGCGAGCTCGGGGAAGATCACCCGCTGTCCGGAGCCGACGCCGAGGAGCGTCGGCAGCCAGGCCACGAACTCCTTGGAGCCGATCAGCGGCAGCACGTTCGCCTGGTCCAGCTCCACCCTGTGCCTGCGCCGCAGCCACCCCGCCGCCGCGACACGGAGGCGCTCGGTGCCGTAGGTGAGCGGGTAGCCGGGACTGTCGGAGGCGTCCGCCAGCGCCTGCCGCACGATGGGCGGCACCGGGTCGACGGGGGTGCCGACGGAGAGGTCGACGATCCCGTCGGGATGCGACTGGGCCAACTCCTTGTGCGGTGTGAGCCGATCCCATGGAAAGTCCGGCAGGCCGATCACAGCTCTCCCCGCTGGGCAGGTCCCCACCCGGATCGAGAGGGGAAGACGACTTCTGGGTGAATCCGCGTCGGGCAGGGGCGGCTGACTGCGCTCCGCCCCCGCCCGGCGTGCGGTCCTAGTGGCTCTCGGCCTGCGGAGGCAGGGCCGAGACGACCGGGTGGTCCTTGTGGATCTTGCCGACCTTGGAGGCGCCGCCGGGCGACCCCAGGTCCTCGAAGAACTCCACATTGGCCTTGTAGAAGTCCTTCCACTGCTCGGGAAGGTCATCTTCGTAGAAGATCGCTTCAACGGGGCAGACAGGTTCGCACGCACCGCAGTCCACGCACTCGTCGGGGTGGATGTAGAGCATGCGCTCGCCCTCGTAGATGCAATCGACAGGGCACTCCTCGATGCACGCCTTGTCCAGGACGTCCACGCAAGGCTGCGCGATGACGTAGGTCACCTCGGGCTCCTTCTTCTTTACGCACCTAGGGCACGACTTCGACCGCGGGTTGCTACGCCCTAGTATTGCCGTGCCCGCCAAATGTCTGAAACGGGAGGGGGCAAAAGACGGTGACCCCAGGCCTCGGTGCTCGCCTCAATGTCACCATAACCCCTTCTGACGTGGGCAAAAGAGTAACCACACGACGACGGGTCCCCGAAGGGTTCCGCGACGCCGTGGGCGAGCTCGAATTCTGGCGGGACGGCCTGCTCGGCGTGCGCAAGCGCGACGGCACCCTGGTCGAGATCCCCCAGGACACGCTCGTGGCCGCGAAGGTCGTCCGGGGCTGACGGCGGCACACGCCACCGCCCTGGCGTAAGCCGTTCACCAAGAAAGGCCGCGCCTCCTCGACCCGTCTAATCGTCACCTAGAGTATTGAACTCGTGACCGTACGCATCAGTGCCGCCGCCACCGTGATTCTCACCGCCACGATCGCCGGATGTGGCGCACCGGCTACCGAGAACAGACAACTTCCGCCGGTCAAGCCCGGGGCCGCCTCCCTGCAGGAGGGGTTCTCGACGATGGAACGCCTCGTCGAGGCGGCCCGCAAGGAGGGCACGCTCACCGTGATCGCGCTGCCGCGCGACTGGGTGAACTACGGCGAGATCATCGACACTTTCTCCGAGGAATACGGGATCAAGGTCGAGCAGCTCGAACCGGACGCGAGCAGCCGGCAGGAGATCGAGTCCGCGGCCCGGCTCAAGCCCGACGTGTTCGATCTGAGCCTTGAGGTCGCGGTGGCCAACGCCGCCTCCTTCGCCCCGTACAAGGTGCAGAACTGGCAGGACATCCCCGACAACCTCAAGGACTACCCCGGGCGCTGGTACGCCGGGTACGGGGGCTACATGTCCATCGGCTACGACCCGCGCAAGGTCGCGGCCCCGACCTCCTACGGCGACCTGCTCAAGCCCGGCTACAGCGTCTCGCTGCCCGGCGACCCGCGGCAGACCGCCGCGGCCTTCAACGGCGTGATGGCGGCCTCGTTCAGCGGCGGCAAGGCCGAGGCGAAGCGGGGCGTGGAGTTCTTCGACCGCCTGAAGAAGGCGGGCAACCTCGCGGCGTCGGAGCAGTCGGCCTCGGTCGTCCTCGACTGGGACTACCAGAACGCCGAGCGGACGGGCTGGAAGGTCGCCATCCCGGGCAGGACCGTGCTGAGTTCCTACTACGTCCAGGCCATCAACAAGAACGCGCCGCACCCCGCCGCCGCCCGGCTGTGGCAGGAGTTCCTGTTCTCCGACAAGGGCCAGAACCTGTTCCTCAAGGGCCACGCCCGCCCGGCCCGGATGGAGGCCCTCCAGATGCGCAGCACGCTGGACAAGGAACTCGCCGCCAAGCTGCCCGTCACGGACGCGAGGCCGGTGATGCTGACCATCCCGGAGACCGACGCCGCCAAGGCGTACCTCCAACGGGAATGGAACAAGAAGGTCGGATAGAACTGAGGCTGCTGGGACTGATATGTCACGACATGTCGGAGGCTCTAAAGTGTCTGGAGAGCACCGATAAGAGGCCGTGGCGTCTCAGAATGTGAGCTGATCGTCATGCGATACGACGCCCCCGGCGTGACGAGGTGGAACGCTCGCGCCTATGACAGCGGCTTCGGATACGTTTCGGCGCACGGAGCCCCCCTGGTGGACCTGCTCGACCCCCAGCCAGGGGAGCGCGTCGTGGACCTCGGCTGCGGCACCGGTGTGCTGACCGCCGAGATCACCTCCAGGGGAGCCCGCGTCCTGGGAATCGACGGGTCCCCCGCCATGATCGAGAAAGCCCTGGCACACCATCCGGGACTGGACTTCATCGTCGGAGACGGCCATGACTTCACGGTCGCCCAGCCGTACGACGCGGTCTTCTCCAACGCGGCCCTGCACTGGATGGGCCGCGAGCCGGACGCGGTGATAGCCAGTGTGCGTGAGGCGCTGACACCCGGCGGACGGTTCGTGGCCGAGATGGGTGGCTCGGGCAACTGCGCCGCGCTCACGGCGGCGCTGTCCACCGCGTGGCGGGAACACGGGCTACGCGAGCCTGATCTGCCGTGGTACTTCCCAACTCCAGCCGAATATGCCACGCGGCTGGAGAAAGGCGGGTTCGTCGTCCGGCTGCTGGAATACTTCGACCGGCCGACTCCCCTTGACGAATGCCCCAACGGAGCGGCGGACTGGGTGAGGCTGTTCGCCGGATCACTCCTCCGGGAAGTGCCCTCAGACCTGGTCGAACCCCTGCTGAGACGGGTGAACGAACTGGCCGCGCCCGCACTGCGCCGGGAGACCGGATGGATGGCCGACTACGTGCGGCTCCGGTTCGCGGCCGTACGCCGCTGAACAGACCCGATGCGCCGGGGCGATTTGCCAGACTAGGGTCTGTTCCATGAGTCTCGTTCCCCGGCGACGTGGAGTGACTCGGGCGGCTTGAGGGGCTGGTGAAGGGAACGGATGAACTTCTGTCTGAGTGACCTCGTGCCGCCGCTGCGCTGGAGCGACGCGGCCACGATCCCACTCCTGCGCGACCGGCCCGGCCTTCCGGACGCCTGGTGGCGCAGCCTGCCGATGGCCCGGCTGCTCATCGTGCTGAGCCCGGAGGATCTGGCCGAGATCCTCGCCCGGATCGCCATGGAACACTGGCCGGCCGCCGCCGTGGGTGACGTGCTCCCCGCCCTGTACGTCCTGGACCCCGACGAGGCCGACGAACCCTGCACGGCCATCGCCCTCGACCGCACCGGCTCCTGGGCCGGCCTGCTCTCCCTCACCGGTCACGAGCTGCGTGATCAGCCCTTCATTCAGCCGTTCCCCGTGCTGACCGTCCTGTTCGCCGCGGTCTTCCACCGCGTCGCCCACCTCTCCCCCGGCTCCGGTTCCCCCGCGGCCGCCTCCCCCTCCCCCTCCGAGGTCCCGGAGGCCGGCGGGCAGAAAGCGCGGGAGGCGGCCCTCAAGGTCACGCCCGCGACCCCTGCCCCGGAAGCCGGACCCGTCTCCCCTGCCGACCCCGAGGCCGGCCCGGGACCGGAAGCCGGAGCGGAAGCCGGAGCGGAAGCCGGAGCGGAAGCCGGAGCGGAAACCGGCCGGGACGCCGGAGCCCCGTCCGCCCCGTCCGTGCCGGAGGACGGGCGCATGGCGGTGCCCACCACCGAGGAGGTGGAGCACGTCCCGGACGGCGACGAGGAGCGGCAACCCGCGGCGAGCCTCCACACACTGGCGGACGGCGCTTTCGCCGACTTGGAGGACAAGAGCTGGGCCGTCGCGCAGAACAGGCTGTTCAGTGACGAACCGGCGACCGTGGAGGCGCTGGCCAAGCTTTTCGCGGTGCCCCCCGGCGTGATCCAGGACCTGGAGAGCGACCTCCGCCGGCAGTTCAAAGCGTGGCTCGCCTCGGAGAACGCGGCCCCGTACCGGGAGCACCTCGCCGAGATCAAGAAGGTCCTCGGCAAGGCGGCGCCCAAGACGCGGCTGATCACGGCGGCCGACTGGCACAGCCGCGAACTCCACTCCCTCGATGTGCCCGCCTGGCAGTTCGTGATGGCCAGCCTCCCCGAATACCACCTGGTCGACGAGTGGCTGGTGGAGGGCGACATCACCGAACTGCGCCACCACACCCGTGACGTGATCAGCGGCGCCAAGCCTCCGTTGACCATGACCAAGGCCCTCGCCCTGGTCACCTCCCTGGGCATCCACCCCGAGGTCTCGAAGGAGTGGTTGGAGAACGTGCCCCAGCTCCGCATCCTGGGCGCCGGCCAGCGGTCGAACGGCGCGGCGACCAAGGCCAGGCCCAAGCCGAAGGCCGCCGACAGGACCGAGAGGGCGGAGAGACCCGCGGCCGACGCCTCCGGAGAGGGACCGGACGACGGACCGGGCAAGGCCCCGTACCGGCCCCTCAAAGACGTCTCACTGACCCGGCGCTGCTTCCGGCAGCCGGACGGCCGGTGGTGGCTGAGGATCGACATCACGTCCGAGCACATCGAGGGCTCGGAGTGCCCGCTGCCCAGCGGGTTCGCCGCCTACCTCGGCATGGCGCCCGGCGACAGCCGTACGGTCAACAGCGCGGTGGGCGAGCTCACCCTGAACTGGCGGGACCGGCCCGCCGTGGAGTCGCTCCGGACACTCCTTTCCGATGTGGGCGCCAAGCAGGGGAGCTACCTGTTCCTGACGCTGTCCGACGAGGGGGTTCTCCGTGCCAGACACCTGCCGGCTGCGGGCGAGGAGGTCGAACCGACCGCGCAGGCACTGCGGCTGGTCGGCTACACCGCGCCGGGCGGCACTCCCGAGCAGGCCGCCCGGGTCATCGCCACCCGGGTCGGCATGAGCGGCCCGGTGAGCGTGCCCGACCTCCTCGTCCGGCTGCGAGAACGCGGGGACCGCGACCTGCTGTCCCTGCTGGCCTAGCCGATGCCACGGCTCGCGATCTCCCCGGAGTTCCCCAGGGAACTCGGCGCCCTGGACCAACCGGTGCGCCGCGACGTCGTCGTCTCGGTACGCCGGTTCATGCAGAACGTGGCGGGCGCACCGCACCCGGAGCGGGTCAGGGGGTCCAGGGACCCCCGGATCGCCACTCTCCGGCTGGCCGACCGCCACCGCGGCGTCGTGGTCAAGCAGCGGGACGTCTACTGGCTGCTGACCGTGCTGCCGGACGCGGAGGCGTGGGCCTACGCGCAGCGGTACCGGTTCAGCGTCAACACGGCGCTGGGCGTCGTCGAGATGTGGGACGCCGCCGCGCTCGACCAGGTGGAGCCCTCGGTGCGCAGGGCGGCCGAGGCCTCCCCGGCGCGGCTGTTCTTCAACACCTGCGACACCGACATGATGGAGCTGGGCATCGGCAGGAGGTTCCTGCCCCTCGTCCGGCAGATCACCGACAGGATGATGCTGGAGGCGCTGGAGCCACTGCTGCCCCCGACGCAGTACGCACCGCTGGCCGCGCTGGCCAGGGGCGAGTCGATGGCCGGGGCATGGCGGGAGCTGGATTCCTGCCGCGCGGTCGCCCCCACCCGGGATCCGGTCGATCCCGAGGACTTCGCCGCCGCGCTCCTGCGCAGCCCGGATCGCGCCTTCTTCGTCGGCAGCCCGCGTGAGCTGAACCACGTGCTCGACGCGCCCGGCTGGTGCCTGTTCCTGCACCCGGCGCAGCACCGGCTGTCCCGCTGGGAGTCCTACGAGCAGCCGATCCTGGTCACCGGCGGCGCGGGCACCGGCAAGACCCTCATCGCCCTTCACCGGTCGGCCTTCCTGGCGAAGCACGCGGGAGGCCGTATCCTGCTCGTCACCTTCTCCCAGGGGTTGAGCGCCGACCTCTCCATCCGGCTGGATCTGCTGATCGAGGACGAGACGGCACGCAAACGGGTCGAGGTCGGCAACGTCGACCGGCTGGCCCAGCGGATCGTCGCCGAGGCCGAGGGGCGCCCTCCCAGGCTGGTCGGCGCCGCCGAGCTGACCGCGCTCTGGCGGGAGACCGAGAGCGACCACAGCCCGGCGTTCCTGCTGCGCGAGTGGGAACAGGTGGTGCTCGCGCAGAACCTCCAGACCCTTGAGGAGTATCTCGGCGCGCCGCGTCCCGGCCGTGGCGTCGAGCTCACCGGCCCGGAGAGGACCGAGATCTGGCGGGCCGTCGAGCACGTCACCGGGCAGCTGCGGGAGCGCGGCAAGCGCACCCTGCTCCAGCTGGCCGCCGAGGCGGCCGCGCTGCTGAGCCAGACGACCGGGGACCTGCTGGAGGAGACGGCGCCCAGGCGGGAGCCGTACCGGCACATCGTGGTGGACGAGGCGCAGGACCTGCACCCCACCCAGTGGCGGCTGCTGCGTGCGGCCGTGCCGCACGCCCACGACGACCTGTTCATCGTGGGCGACCCGCACCAGCGCATCTTCGACGCGCGGGTGGCACTGTGCTCCGTCGGGATCGAGGCGATCCAGCGGCGTCTCCAGGTGTCCTACCGGCTCCCGCAGGAGATCCTCGCCTGGGGCGTACGGCTGCGCGGCGGCGGACCCGCGGACGGGCTGGTCGACGGGGCCGAGGAGTTGTACGGCTTCCACGCCACCCGGCACGGGCACCGGCCGGTGGTCCGAGCTTACGATTCACCGGAAGAAGAACTGACCGGTCTGGTCACACAAGTGGGACAGTGGGTGGAGGAAGGCGTGCCGCCGCGGGAGATCGGGGTGGCCGCCAGGACCGCCGGCCTCGTGCGCGACGCCCGGTCCGCCCTGCGCGAGCTGGGGGTGAGAGTGACGACGTTTCACGGTATGAAGGGGTTGGAGCTCCGGCGGGTCGCCGTGATCGGCGTGGCCGACGGCATCGTGCCGCCCCTGGACTCCCTCACCCCCGCCGGCGAGGATCCCTCGGCCCGGGCACACGACCTCCAGCGCGAGCGCGGCCTGCTCTACGTGGCCTGCACCCGTGCCGGCGAGCTTCTTTACGTCTCCTACTCCGGGCGAGCCAGTCCGTTCCTTCCCACCTGATCACATACTCTGAACTGCGGATATATTCCCCTTTGCCGGTTGGACCTCAATGAACCTCAGCCTGAGCGACATCGTGCCACCCCTGCGCTGGACCTCTCCCGGGCAGGTGGCGCCGATCGCAGCCGACCCCCGTCTCTCCGAGGCATGGTGGCAGGCGCTTCCGCTCGACCGGGCCTGCTCCACCATCGGGACCCCGGAGGTCGCCGGACGTCTCGCCGATCTCGCCCTGGCGTGCTGGGGGCATCTGATGCTCGGCGACATCCTGCCCCTGCTCAGGTTCGCCGATCCGGCTTCGAGCGTCCGCACGCCTGAGGGACTCGGCCGCGAAGGGGTGCACAAGCTGTTCACCGGCGTGCTGGAACGGCTGCTCGAACCCGTCACCGCGGAGAGCGTCGCCCAGGTCCGTCCCTCCCTGCCGGACCGGCCGCTGCCGGAGCTGATCGACGAGGTCTTCGCCGCCATGGACGAGCGGCAGCGCGCCATCGCCAGGGACCGTCTCTACGCCTCACAGCGGGCCACGCTCGACGACCTGGCGCAGCGGTTCTCGGTGACCAGGGAGCGCATCCGGCAGATCGAGCGCGACCTGCGCGACCATGTCGAGGCCTGGCTGGCGAGCGAGGAGGCCGCGTCGCTGATCGCTCACGTGTCCTGGCTGCGGGGCAGGCTGGGCTCCGCCGTACCGGCCGACGACCTGGCCGCCGCGGTGCCCTGGCACCGGACCGACATGGCCACGCTGGGCATCCCGGCCTGGCGGTTCGTGCGGACTCTGCTGACCGGGTACGACCAGGTGGACGGCTGGCTGGTCGCGGGCGGCGCCGACGAGCTGCGGGAGAAGACCCGGCAGCTCTTCACCGACGGGCCGCGTCCGCTGGAGGAGGCGGTCACGCTGGTCAGCCAGCTCGGCATCCGCGAGGACGTGGCCGAGCGGTGGCTCATCGCGGTGCCGCAGCTCCGGGTCCTCGAGGGTCACGTGGTGCCGTGGCCGCGCAGTGTCAACGACAAGACCGAGGCCGTGCTCGCGGTGGCCGGCCAGGCGCTGACGCCGGAGGAGATCCAGGAACGCATCGGCGAGGACTACAGCCTCGTCGGCATCCGCAACCAGCTCACGGCCGACGACCGGTTCCTGCGGCTGGACCGGAACAAGTACGGCCTGTCCCGCTGGGGCGGCGAGCAGTACCTGGGCATCAGGGAGATGATCGCCCGGGAGATCGAGCGGTCCAACGGCGAGGCGTCGGTCAACACGATCGTGACGAATCTGACCGCGCGCTACGACGTGAGCGAGAGCTCGGTCCGCGCCTATGCCGGCGGGCCCGGCTTCGAGCGGACCCAGCGCGGGTGGATCCGGGTGGCCGGGACCGAGCAGGCCGACTACCAGCCACGCCGCGACGTGTCGGCGACACGCCGCTGCTTCCGCAGCCGCGACGGACGCTGGTGGCACCGGGTGGACATCAACGCCGAGCACCTGCGCGGCTCGGGCTCTCCCCTGCCGACCGGCTTCGCCGCGCACCTGGGCATGGCCCCCGGCGGCCAGCTGACCGCCTCCACTCCGTCGGGCGACGTGGTGATCAGCTGGCACAACCAGCCGACCATGGGCTCCATCCGCCCGATCCTGGTGGCGGCCAACGCCTCCGAGGGCGACCACGTCTTCCTGACGGTCTCCGACGGCGGCGAGCTCCTGACCCGCTACCTGCCCACCTCGTCCCCGGGCCTTCCGGCGCTGAACCGGGCCCTCTACCTGATCGGCTACACAGCCCCGGTCGCCTCCGAGGCCGAGGGGATCCGCCTGATCGGCGCCCGGATCGGGCTGGCCGACGGCTGCACCCGCGAGGAGGTCATCGCCCGCCTGCGCGACCGCGGCGACCGCGAGATCCTCGCCTTCCTGGAGGGTGCCGGCGGCTGAGAATAGGCTCGGGGCATGTTGCGGCTGTATGACACGCGGAATCGCCAGGTCGGACCGGTCCTGCCCGAGGGGGCCCGGTCGATGCGGATGTACACCTGCGGGCCCACCGTCTATCGCCATGCCCATGTTGGCAATTTCAGGACATATGTCCTTTCAGACCTGATCAGGCGGGTCAGCGAGCGCCAGCGGATCCGGGTGATCGCCTGCCGGAACATCACCGACGTCGGGCACCTGGTGGACGCCGCCGACATCGACCCGGAGGGCGAGGACAAGGTCCTGGCCCAGGCCAGGGCCGAGGGGCGGACCGGGCTGGAGATCGCGCGGTTCTACGAGGCGGCCTTCCTGTCCGACGCGGCCACACTGAACATCCGGCCGCCCGAGCACTCCCCCCGTGCGACCGAGACGATCGATCTGATGATCGAGATGATCGCGAAGCTGCTGGAGAAAGGGCACGCCTACACGGCTCCCGACGGATCCGTCTTCTTCGACGCGGCCTCCTTCCCGACCTACGGTGAGATCTCCGGCAACCGGCTCGACCGGCTGCGGCCCGGCCATCGCCTGGAGGGCGCCGATCCCCGCAAGCGGTTCCACGCGGACTGGGCCCTGTGGAAGCCCGCGGACCGCGAGATGACCTGGGACTCCCCCTGGGGCCGCGGCTTCCCCGGCTGGCACGTCGAGTGCTCGGCCATGTCGCTGCGGTTCCTCGGCGAGCACATCGACCTGCACACCGGCGGGATCGACCTGCGCTTCCCGCACCACGAGGACGAGCGGGCCCAGTCCGACTCCGCCGCCGGGCACGAGGTGGTCAGACACTGGGTCCACGGCGAGCACCTGCTCTTCGACGGGCGCAAGATGGCAAAGTCCACCGGCAACATCGTCCTGCTCAGCGACGTGGTGGACGCGGCCCTGGACCCGCTGGCCGTACGGCTGGCACTGCTGGAGCACCGCTACCGCCAGCAGATGAACCTCACCTGGGACACGCTCCGGGCCGCCGACAAGACCCTGCGGCGCTGGCGCTCCCGCGTCGCCGGATGGTCGGAGTCGCCGAGCCGCGCGATGCCCGCCGAACGGGTCTCGGCGATCGAGGCCGCCTTCGACGACGACCTCGACACCCCGCTGGCCCTGCGCCTGTTGCGCGAGCTGGAGCGCGACGACGCGATCGCCCCCGGTTCCCGGTTCGAGGCCTTCCTGCACCTGGACCAGATCCTCGGCCTGGACCTGTCGATCGACATCGGCAGGGCCCCAAGCCTGCCGCCGGGCGCAGCCGAGCTGCTCCGGCAGCGGGAGCGGGCCCGCGAGGCCAGGGACTGGGCCGCCTCCGACCGCCTCCGCGACGAGCTGGCCGGCCTGGGGGTGAAGGTCGCCGACACCTCCGAGGGCCAGACCTGGTCTGCCCCCGGCGGTGGTGGCGCGGTCGATGTCCCTCGCTGACGCGCCTGGAGGCGTTCGGCGAGGGACGGGGTGCCCGAGCTCAGCAGTGGCCCACGAACGGACTCGTGAAAGCCTGGTGTACGTACGGATCTCCCGGCATGACGACCTCACCGGAGGCCGCCACGCACTTGCCGACGCCGTTGACCCTCACCGGCCCGGCGTAGTACTTGAAGGTGCCGCTGTCGCCGTCGAAGGCGATGGCGTTACACCCGTTCTGCCCCTTGCTGCTCAGCGGGCACGATTGGATGGAGACGCCCATTTTTTTGCTCGTCCCCCACGTTGCCCCGGAGGACTGTACTTCGGCGCAGTTGTAGGTGCCGTCCCAATAGACGTTGAGCCAGGCCAGCGTGGTGCCGGAATTGTTCTTCACCGCCCGGGACTCGACCCGCGAGCCCGAGCAGCCCGAGGCGGCGGAGGCCTGGGGGCTCAGCGTCACGGCGGATGCGGATATCAGGCCGAGACTCATGGCGAGGGCGGTCACGGGCCGGGCGATCGTGCGTATGGCAAGCATGGGGGAGCCTTCTATGTGATCATCCAGTGTTCGAGATCACCTTAGACGCAGCCGCTCGCGACCACCATGCACAGTGCGGAGCACCCGTCCTCCACGCGGCCCGCGGTGGGTCGCCGGCCGGTCCGGACGCCCACGACCCGACCTCGACGGTCACGGCGAGCTCCGAACGACTCCGAACGGCGACGCCGCAATGGAACCGCCGCCGAATACGACGTCTCCAGCATGGAATGGTCATGTTTCCGCAGGTCGTGGTAGCAGATCGCGTCTAATGTCGGTGGCGGCCGGTAGCGTCCTGATCATGAGTGAGACTGTCGTTGTCGTACGGCCTGCCACGGTTGCGGACCTTGAAGGAGTCGTGGCCTGCAGTTCCGCGCTGTTCGCCGAGGACGCCGGAGCCCGCGACCTCACCGTGAACGTCAACTGGCCGACGGAGCGCGGCCTGGCACAGTTCAGGGACGCCCTGAGCGACCCGCACCGCCTGGTGATGGTCGCCGCGGACGACGGCGAGATCATCGGCCACCTGACCGGCAGGCTGTCCGGGCCCACCCCGATGCGACCGGTCGTGGTGGCGACGCTGGGCAGCATCTACGTGCGGCCCGCCCATCGGGGGCAGAAGACCGGCGCCGCTCTGGTGGAGGAGTTCAGGGCCTGGGCCCGCCATCACGGGGCGGAGTACGCCGGGGTGACGGCGTACGCGAGCAACGAGGCCGCGGTGCGTTTCTACGAGCGCAACGGCTTCGCCATTCGGTCGGTGGTCCTGGAGACCGCCCTGTAGCCCCGGGCGGCCGCTAGGGGAGGACAACGGGCCCCGCCCGCCCTGGCGATCCCATGCCCTCAGAGGAGGGCGTGAGGGCTGACGACGATGCCGTCCTCGTCGCTGTAGAGCCATGCTCCGGGGACGAAGGTGACCTCTCCGAAGGTGACGGGGACGTCGAGGTCACCGGCACCCTCTTTGGCGCTCTTGCGAGGGTTGGACCCGAGAGCCTTGATGCCCAGGCTCAGCCCGCCGAGGGCGGCGGTGTCGAGGACGTCGCCGTGGGCGTCGACAAGATCGGCGGTTGTGAACTCCATGCGTCGCATTCTGGCCGAGCGGAAGCGGTGTTTCCTCTCCGAGGTGCTGCCAAACTTGTTCGAGCATGTCGCATAGGAGGTCTTTGTGAGGTTCCGGCCGTATGCCTGGATGCCCAGGCCGCTCAAGTGGCTCGCACGAGTGTTCACCGTCCTCGTGGTGCTCGCGGTGGTCCTCGCCGGGGTCGGCGTGTGGACCGTACGCGCCTCCTTCCCGCAGCTCTCGGGCGAGCTCAAAGTGGACGGCCTGACAGGAAAAGTCACCGTATACCGCGATAAGACGGGTATTCCACACATCTATGCGGACTCCGCCGGCGACCTGTTCCTCGCCCAGGGCTACGTGCACGCACAGGACCGGTTCTTCGAGATGGACTTCCGCCGTCACGTGACGGCCGGGCGGCTGTCGGAGATGTTCGGTTCGGCGACGCTCACCGAGGACAAGGTCATCCGGACCATGGGGTGGCGCAAGGTGGCCGAGGCGGAGCTGCCGCTGCTCAGCGAGCAGACCCGGCGCTACATGGACGCCTACGCCAAGGGCGTGAACTCCTGGATGGACCAGCACAAGGGCTTCACGGCCAAGAGCCTGGAGTACGCGGTCCTCAAGCTCACCAACTTCGGCTACACCCCCGAGGCGTGGACCCCGGTGGACTCGCTCGCCTGGCTCAAGGCCATGGCCTGGGACCTGCGCTCCAACATGTCGGACGAGATCGGCCGGGCGCTCGCGGCGAGCAGACTGCCCCGCGAGCGGGTCGAGCAGCTCTGGCCCGGCTATCCCTTCGACACCCACCAGCCGATCGTCACCAAGGGCTCGGTCACCGGCAACCGGTTCGACCAGGACACCGAACCGGGCGGCGACACCGGGCCGGGCACCGGCACCAGGCGGCCGGACACGGCCGCGCTGACCCGGGCGTCCGAGGCCATGCGGGCGGTGCCGAGCCTGATGGGCGACCCCAAGGGGGGCAACGGCATCGGCTCGAACTCCTGGGTGGTCGGCGGCAAGCACACCACGTCGGGCAAGCCGCTGCTCTCCAACGACCCGCACCTGTCGGCCGGCATGCCCTCGGTCTGGTACCAGGCAGGGCTGCACTGCCGTACCAAGAGCGCCCAGTGCCCGTTCGACGTCACCGGGTTCACCTTCTCCGGCGTGCCCGGCGTGATCATCGGTCACAACGACGCGATCGCCTGGGGCTTCACCAACCTCGGCCCCGACGTCGCGGACCTGTATCTGGAGCGGGTGAAGGACGACTCCTACTCCTTCATGGGCGGCTGGAAGCCGCTCACCGTCAGGACCGAGACGATCAAGGTGGCCGGCGGTGACCCGGTCAGCCTCAAGGTCCGGGAGACCATGCACGGTCCGATCCTCTCCGATGTCATGAAGGACGCGAAGGACACGCTGCCCGGTACGGCCACGGCCTTCCAGGAGCAGGCCGACGCGGTCGCGCTGAAGTGGACGGCGCTGGAGCCCGGCAGGACCGCCGACGCGATCTTCGCGCTCGACGCCGCGCAGGACTGGCAGCAGTTCCGGCTGGCGGCGAGCAAGTTCGACGTGCCCGCGCAGAACCTGATCTACGCCGACACCAGGGGCAACATCGGCTACCAGGCGCCGGGCCGGATCCCGGTGCGGGCCCGGGGCGACGGCACCTGGCCGGTGCCCGGCTGGACCGGGGAGTACTCCTGGAAGTCCATCATCCCCTTCGACGAGCTGCCCAGCGTCTACAACCCGCCAGAGGGCTACATCGTGACCGCCAACAACGCGGTCATCGACCCCGAGCGCTACCCGCACATGCTCACCAAGGACTGGGCGTACGGCTACCGCTCCCAGCGCATCCTGGGGCGTGTCCAGAGCGCGCTGAAGGACGGCAAGGTGAACGCCGCGGCGATGAGCGAGATCCAGCAGGACACCCAGAACGGCTTCGCCCGTTACCTGGTGCCCAAGTTGATGGACCTGAACGTGGCCGGGCCCGCCCGGGACGCCCGTGAGCTGCTGCGCGGCTGGGACTACTCGCAGGGGGCGGGGTCGAGCCCCGCGACGTACTTCAACGCCGTCTGGCGGCACCTGCTCATCGAGACCTTCAACGACGACCTGCCGGAGGGCGCCTGGCCGACCGGTGGCGACCGCTGGTTCGAGGTGGTCCGCATCATGCTCGACAGCGCCGACGACCCGTTCTGGGACGACGCGCAGACCCAGGCGAAGGAGACCCGTGACGACATGCTCAGGCGGGCCATGGCCCTGGCCTACGACGAGCTGAGCACCCGCCTCGGCACCGACCCCAAGTCCTGGCACTGGGGGGACCTGCACTCGCTGACGCTCACCAACCAGACCTTCGGCACCTCCGGGATCGCCCCGATCGAGCGGCTGTTCAACCGCGGCCCGTTCCCGGTGAGCGGCAGCGACGACGCGGTCAACGCCGCGGGCTGGGACGTCCAGAAGGACTACACGGTGGGCTGGCTGCCGTCGATGCGGATGGTCGTCGACCTGGCGGACCTGGACAGATCCCAGTGGATCAACCTGACCGGCGCGTCGGGGCACGCCTTCCACGACAACTACGCCGACCAGGCCCCGCTCTGGGTGGACGGCAGGACCACTCCCATGCTCGCCCGGGAGGAGTCGGTCAAGAAGGCGGCCAGGAACACCCTGACCCTCACGCCCTGAGGACGCGGGACTCGCCGACGGCGAGATCCCACAGGTCCGCGCGGTCCCGGCCGGCTCCCGTCCAGGCCGCGCGGGCCTGTTCCACCGGCGCGAGCAGCCGCTCGCCCGACAGCACGAACGTGCCCCAGTGCATGGTCGCCATCCGCCGGGCCCCGACGTCGCCGCAGGCCCGTACGGCCTCCTCCGGATCGACGTGCGAGACCTTCGTGAACCAGCGGGGATCGAACCCCCCGACCGGCATCAGCGCCAGGTCGATGCCGCCCGGATAGCGCGCCCCGATCTGGGCGAAGCGCTCGCCGTACCCGCTGTCCCCGGCGAAGTAGATCGTCTGCTCGGTGTCCCTGATCACCCAGCCGCCCCAAAGGGACCTGCAGGTGTCCCAGGCCGAGCGGCGGCTCCAGTGATGGGCGGGTACGAAGTCGAAATCGACCTCGCCGATCCCGGCGCTCTCCCACCAGTCGAGCTCGGTGACGTCGCGGAACCGCCTGCGGGTGAACCAGGGCTTCAGCCCGGCGGGGACGAAGATCGGGGTCGTCCTGGGCAGTCGCCGTATCGTCGGCGCGTCCAGGTGGTCGTAGTGGTTGTGGCTGATCACCACGGCGTCCACCCGGGGCAGGTCCGTCCACGCGACGCCGGGTGGGGTGAGCCGCTGCCGGACGCCCGGGATCCTTCTCGCCCAGACCGGGTCGGTGAGGATCGTCAGCCCGCCGACCTGCAGGACATAGGTCGCGTGGCCCACCCAGGTGACGACCGCCTCGGTCCCGGCGGGGAGGGGCAGCCCGTCCCGATGGACCGGGATCCGGTCGGCGTCCCCGATGTCGGGCCGGAACCCACCGTGCCATGCCACCGACACGAGTTCATGGAACATGGGGAGCGGGGAGGTCAGCCGATCTCTGAAATCGCGTGGCCAGGTCCGCTCGGGCACGCGTGGCGGTGTCGTGGGCCGGACTGTCTGCGCCATGAACGGTCCCCCTTCGGTAATGATCCGCTCTTCCCTGGAGGTCGCTCTTTAAGCGGATTCATTCCTTCGGTGTCACTCTGCGGAACCTGTGGTGTCCTTCCGGTGCCACCAGGGCGATTTATAGGGATAATTCCCGTCTTCCAGGTCCGCCAGTCGTTCGAAGACATTCCATGAGGCCTGATGGCCGCAGATCAGGATGGAGACGACCACCGCGACGACGTACAGCGGGAGCATCGGCAGGCCCAGCGGCGTCGACAGGTTCACGTAGTTGAGCGTCCGCCGTACTCGATGCAAGCGCCGCATACCCGGATTGTGCACCACCGGGCGGGCCAGGGTAGTGGGCGGCGTTGGCGCGATCGCCAATGTATTCGCGGATTTATCGAATACCCATGCGAATAACCATAGGTCAGATGGCACAATACTCAAGCCATACAGACGCCGGAGCGGGCATGGCTCGGCGAGGTGTCAACGCGGCGATCGACATTCTCGCCGCCGGACGGGCTAGGAGGGCGGCGACGAGGACGGGCCCGGCTGGGCCGGGTGGGAGCCGTACGGGCGCTGTGCGAGCAGCCATGCCCCGCCGCCGGAGGGGGAGAACAGGACGCCCACCAGGATGGCGGCCAGGCCACCGTAGAGGTAGACGTAGCCCGACAGGTCGTTGGCGATGACCACGTCACCCTCCGCACGACCGCCCAGCCAGATCATCGTGATCGCCAGCCAGCCCAGTCCGGGGACCAGGGCGGGCAGCTTGCCTCCCATCCCCCGCCCGGCGCCGTAACAGACCGCGGCCAGCAGGACGACCCAGCCGACGGCCGAGATCGGGACGGACCCGAGATACCACGCGTGCTGGAACCCCCCGAGCACCCCGGCGATCAGGCCGAACAGAAAAAGCACGACATACGCCGCAGCGGTAACCGCCGCCACCGAGGGCTTCTCTGCCACTGGGGCCTGCTCCGTCACAACCATCGAGGTTAGTGGATCCCGGCGAAGAGGTCGGCTTCACGCTTGTACGGCTCGCCGAGCCCCCCGGCCTCGGCCGGCGCCCCGGGTCCCGCGGGCCCGGGCATCCCGGAGTCCAGGATGAAGTGCTCCACCGCGAGCACCTCCTGGCCGATGTCGTTGGACAGGGCGAACCAGGGCGGGTCCACGCTGATCTGGGTGGCGTGCGCCCGCATCGCGTCGATCTTCCGGTCGAGGTGGGCCCGGCCGTCGATCTCGGTGGTGATGTCCTCGTCGGCGCAGCCGAAGGGCACGTCCTCGGTGTCCTCGGCGAGGAACCGCACGCCGGCCTCACCGATCGCCTCGGCCGTCCGGCGCATCGTGGACCTGGCCGTCGCGGTGAGGTAGAACTTGGCGACCTGCCACGGCTCCCCCTCCCCGAACACCGGGTCGGCGGCCAGCTCGAAGGCCCGCCGGGAGACGCGATGGGCCTGGATGTGGTCGGGGTGGCCGTAGAAACCGTTCTCGTCGTAGGTGACGAGGACCTGGGGACGCACCTCGCGGATCACCTTGACCAGCTCGCCGGCCGCCTCGTCCAGGTCGGCCTGCCAGAAGGCGTTGCCGCGGTGGTTGGAGACGACGCCCATCATGCCGGAGTCGCGCCAGCGGCCCGGACCGCCGAGGAAGCGGTGGTCGGTGACGCCGAGAGCCGCGCAGGCCGCGGCCAGCTCGCCGATGCGATGCCCGCCCAGGGTGTCGTCGCGGTCGGCGGCCAGATGGGCCAGCTCCGGCGGGATGACCTCGCCCTCCTCGCCGAGCGTGCAGGTCACCAGCGTGACGTGGGCGCCCTCCGCGGCGTATTTGGCCATGGTCGCCCCGCTACCGATCGTCTCGTCGTCGGGGTGGGCGTGCACGAGCAGCAGGCGACGGTCAGTCATGTTTCGAGGGTATCCGGGCCCCTGAGCCGAAGGCGATGAGGAAGGTATCGGACCCCTGGGTCCGGCTCTGGGCATTCCCGGAGGCCGGGCACGTGCCGGGCGCCCCCGTTTCTCCTGCCCGAGCCGTCGGCCGGGGCCGCGGGGCGCGGCGGGGAACTGGCAAGATGGCTGACATGAGTGAGAGTTTCCCTCGTCTGCACGCCAGGACCCGCCGTTTCACCCTCGGGGTGCCGCGCGGCTTCACCATCGCGCCGGGCGGCGATCGCGTCGTCTTCCTGCGGACGAAGGGCGGTTCCGACCCGGTCACCTGCCTGTGGGAGTACGACGTCGCCGGCGGCAGGGAGCGGCTGATCGCCGACCCGCGCGCGCTGGCCGTGGACGAGGACGACCTGCCGCCCGAGGAGCGGGCACGCCGTGAGCGCAGCCGGGAGCAGGCGGGCGGCATCGTCGGCTACAGCACCGACTCCGCGGTGACCACGGCGGCCTTCGCGCTCTCCGGCGGTCTCTACCTCGCCGATCTGAAGACCCGGAGCGTGCGGAAGCTGAAGACGGCCGGTCCGGTGATCGACCCGCGGATCTCCCCGACCGGTGAACACGTCGGCTACGTGACCGGCGGCGCGCTCCACGTCCACGATCTCGAGGACGAGGTCGACCATGTGCTGGCCCGCCCCGAGTCGCCCGAGGTCACGTACGGCCTGGCCGAGTTCATCGCCGCCGAGGAGATGGACCGCATGCGGGGCTACTGGTGGTCTCCGTCCGGTGACGCGGTGCTGGCCGAGCGGGCCGACGTGTCGCCGGTCGGCAGGTGGCACATCGCCGACCCGGCCAACCCCTCCCGGCCCGCCGTCGAGCAGCGCTACCCCGCCGCGGGCACCGCGAACGCCGGGGTCGAGCTCTTCATCCTGGCCCTGGACGGCTCCCGCGTCCCCGTCCCCTTTCAGGACGAATACCTGGTCACCGCCTCCTGGGACGCCCACGCCCTGCTGATCGTCACCATGGCGCGCGACCAGCGGACCATGCGCCTGCTGCGGGTCGACCCCGCCACGGGGAGCTCCACGCTCGTCCGCGAGGACACCGACCCCGCCTGGGTGGACATCGTCACCGGCGTGCCCGGCCACCTGTCCGACGGCACCCTGGTCTGGGCCGCGAGCCTCGACGGGGGACACCGCCTGATCATCGGCGACGAGCCCGTCACGCCGGCCACGCTCCAGGTCCGGCAGATCCTCGACATCGACGGCGACGCGGTGCTCTTCCGGGCCAGCGGCGAGCCCACCGAGATCGCCCTGTGGGCCTACAAGGACGGCCGGATCACCCTGGTCAGCCCGGCCGAGAGCGGCGTCTACAGCGGCCACACGGCAGGCGGAACACTGGTGGTCACCGGCCAGACCCTCGGCGACGAGGGGTCGGTGACCCGCGTGATCCATCACGGCAAGGCGCGCGGCCACATCGCCTCCCACGCCGAGCGGCACGGTCTGGACCTGCGGGTCTCACTGATCCGCGCGGGCGGGCGCGACCTGTCCACCGCCGTGCTGTTCCCGTCGGGCCACGTGCCCGGCTCGGTGCGGCTGCCGGTCCTCATGGACCCCTACGGCGGACCGCACGCCCAGCGCGTGCTGGCCGCCTCCGGCGCCTACCTGACCAGCCAGTGGTTCGCCGATCAGGGCTTCGCGGTGATCGTGGCCGACGGCCGCGGCACCCCGGGCCGCGGACCGGAGTTCGAGCGGGCCGTCCTGCACGACCTGGCCAGCCCGCCCCTGGAGGATCAGGTGGACGCCCTGCAGGGTGCCGCCGCGCAGTTCCCCGACGACCTGGACCTCTCCCGGGTCGGCATCCGCGGCTGGTCCTTCGGCGGGTTCCTGGCCGCCCTGGCCGTGCTCCGCCGCCCGGACGTCTTCCACGCGGCGATCGCCGGAGCGCCGGTGACCGACTGGCGCCTCTACGACACCTGCTACACCGAGCGCTATCTCGGCCTGCCCGGCGACGGGCACTATGACTCCTCGTCCCTGTTCGCCGACGCCGAGAAGCTGGACCGCCCGCTGCTGCTGATCCACGGCCTGGCCGACGACAACGTGGTGGCCGCCCACACCCTCCGCCTGTCCTCGGCCCTGCTGGCCGCCGGCCGGCCGCACAACGTCCTGCCGCTGTCCGGCGTCACCCACATGACCCCGCAGGAGGTCGTGGCCGAGAACCTGCTCCTGCTCCAGGTCGACTTCCTCAAGAAGTCGCTGGGAGCGTCCTCGATCTGACCTCGATCAACGAAGTGAGAGGATCCGACGTGTTCACGACCAGACCCGAGCTGACAGGTGATTTCGGGATGGTGGCCAGCACCCACTGGCTCGCGTCGGCCACCGGGATGAGCGTGCTGGAACGCGGCGGCAACGCCTTCGACGCGGCGGTGGCCGCCGGTTTCGTCCTGCAGGTGGCCGAGCCGCATCTCAACGGGCCCGGCGGTGAGGTGCCGATCCTGCTGTGGAGCGAGGCGGAGCAGAAGGTCTCGGTGGTCTCCGGTCAGGGAGTGGCGCCGGCCGCGGCCACGATCGACCACTTCACCGGCCTCGGACTGGACCTTGTCCCGGGCACCGGGTTGCTTCCCGCGACGGTGCCCGGCGCGTTCGGTGGCTGGATGCTCATGCTCGAACGCTGGGGCACCTGGCCGCTGGCCGATGTCCTGGAGGCGGCCATCGGATACGCGGAGCGGGGAATCCCGGTCCTGGACCGCATCGCCGGCACGATCGGAGCCGTGGCGGAGATGTTCACCCGGGACTGGCCCACCTCCGCCGAGACCTGGCTGCCGGACGGCCGCGTTCCCGAGGCCGGATCCCGGCTGGCCAACCCCGTGCTGGCCGCCACCTACCGGCGGCTGGTCGCCGAGGCCGAGGCGGCCTCCGACACTCGGGAGGGCCAGATCGCCGCCGCCCGAGACATCTGGTACCGCGGCTTCGTCGCCGAGACGATCGTGAAGTTCTGCGCCGGCACCGCCTGGCGCGACACCTCGGGCGAGGTCCACGGTGGCCTGCTCTCCGCCGAGGACCTCGCGGGCTGGGAGGCCACCGTCGAGGACCCCCTGACCTTCGACTACCACGGGTACACCGTGTGCAAGACCGGGCCGTGGGGGCAGGGGCCCGCCTTCCTGCAGCAGCTCGCGCTGCTGTCCGGGTTCGACCTGTCCGGCATGGGATATCTCAGCGCCGACTACCTCCACACGGTCATCGAGTGCGCGAAACTCGCGTTCGCCGACCGCGAGGCCCAGCCCGGCGTGATGCTGATCGAGGACCGGGCGGACCCCGCCGTCGTCGAGGAGCTGCGACGGCGGGGGCACCAGGTGGAGGTCCAGGACTCCTGGTCGCTCGGCCGCCTCAGCGCGGTCGCCAGGGATCCCGGATCTCCCGGCTTCCTGCGCGCGGCGGCCAACCCGCGAGGGGCCCAGGGCTACGCGGCAGGCCGGTAACCGGCAGCGAGGGGCCCAGGGCTACGCGGGCCGTAACCGGTGGCCCGAGGGCCCCTCTTTCACTTCGCGGTGCCGTGCCAGCTGCTCCACAGCGCCGCGTAGGAGCCCTCGGTGGCGACGAGTTCGTCGTGGGAGCCGAGCTCGCTGATCCGGCCGTCCTCGACCACCGCGACCCGGTCGGCGTCGTGCGCCGTGTAGAGGCGGTGGGCGATGGCGATCACGGTGCGGCCGTCGAGGACGGCGGCCAGCGACCGCTCCAGGTTGCGCGCGGCCCGAGGGTCGATGAGCGAGGTCGCCTCGTCCAGGACCAGGGTGTGCGGGTCGGCCAGGACCAGCCGGGCCAGGGCGAGCTGCTGCGCCTGGGCGGCCGAGACCGGCTCGCCGCCGGAGCCGACCGACGTGTCCAGGCCGCCGGGCAGCACCTCCACCCACTCCCAGGCGTCCACGGCCGAGAGCGCCGCACGGACCTGGGAGTCGTCGGCCTCCGGGCGGGCGATCAGCACGTTGTCGCGCAGGGTGCCCCGGAACACGTGGTGCTCCTGGGTCACCAGGGCGACATGGCCGCGCAGGTCGTCCAGCGGGAGCTCGACGAGCGGGATGTCGCCGACCGTGACCGCGCCGGTGCGCGGGCCGTGGATGCCCGCGAGCAGGCGGCCCAGCGTGGACTTGCCCGCGCCGGACGGGCCGACCATGGCCAGCCGCTCCCCCGGCTTGATCACCAGGTCGATGCCGTGCAGCACGTCATGGCCCTCGCGGTAGGCGTAGCGGACGTCGGCGGCCCGCAGTTCCTCCCCGTCGGGGATCTCCGAGCCGGCCTCGCGGTCGTCGGGCACCTCGGCGACCCCCAGCAGGCGGGCCATGGAGGCCCCGCCGACCTGGAGCTCGTCGACCCACATGAGCAGCCGGTCGAGCGGGTCGATGAGCTGCTGCACGTACAGCGTGGCCGCGGTCACCTGGGCCAGCGAGACCCAGTCCTGGATGTAGAACGCGCCGCCGATGACCAGCGTGGCCACGATCGGGATCACGTAGCCGAGCTCGACCGCCGGGAACCAGACCGTGCGCAGCCCGAGGGTGTAGCGCTCGGCCGCCCACGACCGGGCGATGTCGTCGTCGGTACGGCGGTGCCGCCGATCCTGCAGGCCCAGCGCCTCCACGGCGCGGGCGCCGGAGACCGTCTCGGCCAGGCCGTCGGTCATGTCCGCGTAGGCGGCGCTCTCGCGCAGGTAGCCGTCGCGGGCCCGCTTGAGGTACCACCGGGTGGAGATCAGGAGGACCGGCACGGCCAGCAGCGACGGCAGCACGAGCAGCGGCCCCACGAGCAGCAGCGCGCCGACGGTGATCACGCAGGTGACCAGCGCGATCATCGTCTCGGGGACGGCACGCCGCACGGTGCGCGACAGCGAGTCCACGTCGCGCGAGGTCCGGGTGATCAGGTCTCCCGATCCGGCGCGCTCCACCGTGGACAGCGGCAGGTCGAGCACGCGGGTGACGAACTCCTCGCGCAGCTCGGCGAGGACCTTCTCACCGAGTGTGGAGGAGGCGTAGACGGCGAACCTGACCAGCACCGCCTGCGCGGCCAGGAAGCCGCCGATGCCCAGCGCGACCGCCGTGACGGCGACCCCGGTGCCGTCCTGGACGCCCTGGACCAGCCGGCCCAGCAGCCAGGGCACCGCCAGGCCCGCCACGGCGGCGAGGCCGTGCAGGGTGAGCGCGGCCGTCAGATCCCGGGGATACTTCAGCGTGAGCCTGCGGGCATACGCCCGGACCTGCGCCTCGTCGGCGACAGGAAGTATCTGCCTGCTCACGTGCTCCCCTCCTCTCGGCGTTCCATGCCGGCCTTCCCACGCCCACGACGCCCTGCGGCTCGCTCGCTCACAAGTCTTCCCCTCTGGTGACCACGGCGGTGTAGGCCGGCGTGGTGGCCAGCAGCTCCCGGTGCGTTCCCTGGGCGCGCACGAGACCCTCCTCGACGTAGATCACCCGGTCGGCGCGGTCGAGGACCAGCGGGCTGGTCGTGCAGACCAGCGTGGTCCTGCCCGCGCGCGCCTTGGCCAGCCGGTCGGCGATGCGCGCCTCGCTGTGGGCGTCCACCGCGCTGGTGGGCTCGATGAGGATGAGCACCTCCGGGTCGGCGATCAGCGCCCGGGCGAGCCGGAGCCGCTGCTGCTGGCCGCCGGAGAACTCCCGGCCCGACTCGGCGACATGCCCGTCGAGGCCGTCGGGCAGCGCCTCGACGATGTCCTGCGCGCACGCGACGTACAGCGCGTCGGCGATGTCCTCGGCGGAGGCCTCTCCGGAGACGTCCAGCTCGTCTCTGAGCACGCCGGCGAACAGCGTCGCGCCGTTGTCGGCCACCAGGATCCGCCGGCGGACCTCGGCGATCGGCAGGGTGTCCAGCGGCACGTCGCCGAAGTCCACGTCGCCGTCGCCGTAGCGGCCGAGCCGGTCGGCGATCGTGACGGCCTCCTCGGGCGCGGCCGCCGCGATGGCGGTGAACACGCCGGGGTGGACCGCGACTCCGGAGGCGATGTCGCGCAGCAGTCCTCCGGCGGAGTGCGCGGCGCCGCCGCGGACCTCCGGTTCCAGGGTGAGGATCCGGACCACCCGGCGGGCGGCGACATGTCCCTTGGTCAGCTTGTCGGCCGCCTCGATGAGCGTCCGCAGGGGGGCGACCAGGAAGACCGCGTAGCCGTAGAAGGCGACGAGCTGGCCGACGGTGATCTCACCCCGGGTCGCGAAGGTCGCGCCCAGCCAGGTCACACCGGCGATCAGCAGGCCGGGCAGCAGGATCTGCGCGCCCTCCAGCATCGACTCGACCGAGGCGACGCGCACGCCCGCGTGCCGTACCTGCTGGGACTCCTCGGTGTAACGGTCGGCGAAGACCTGCTCGCCGCCGATGCCGCGCAGCACTCGCAGGCCGGCGACGATGTCGGCACCGCGGGTGGACAGGTCACCCTGGAGGTCGCGGTGGGCGTGCTGGCGCCGGTGCAGCGGCCGGAGCAGGGGGACGACGGCGAGAGCCATGACCGGCACGCCGATGAGCACCGTGAGGCCGAGCGGCAGCGAGGTCCCGATCAGGATGACGGTCACGGTGACGATGGCGACGACCGCGCCGCTGCCGCGGAGCAGGATGTCCATCGCGTTGCCGATGTGGGCGATGTCGGAGTTGCCGACGCTGACCACCTCGCCGGTGGACATGCGCTTGGGCAGCGTCGCACCCAGCCGGGTGGCGTGCCTGACGGTGACCTGGACGGTCCGGTAGGCGCCGCTCAGCCAGTTGTAGACGGCCATCCGGTGCCGGAGGATGCCGGCGGTGGCCTGCACGATCCCCAGGCCGAGCAGCACCGCGCCCCAGGTGGCGAGACCGGGCATGTCCTTGGCCGTGATGGCGTCGATGCCCTTTCCCATCGCCGCGGGCACGAGCGCCATCGCGAGCCACCAGAGGGTGGCGTAGGCGGCGCCGAGAAGAAGGGAGCCCGCCTGCATGCGGGCGACCCAGCGCAGGTATCGGACCGGGCTGCGGGCATCGGGAACGCCGGGATCGGCGACAGGTAGGGAGCGCATGGCCTCTACAGGCTGGCAAACTCCCCCCTCACCAGGCAAACCATTTTCCGACCGGCGATCGCGTCAATCAAGGTTGACACGGTTGCGATGTCAACCTAAATTGACATGCATGAGCGATACGGCGCAGCTGGCCTCCGACGCCGGCAGCCGCGATCCGGCCGTGGGCCTACGGGCCGTACGGGCGCTGCGGATGCTGGTGGATCGGCTGGAGGCCCTACAGGTGGAGAACGCCAGGGACCAGGGCTGGTCCTGGCAGGAGATCGCGCACTGCCTGGAAGTCACCCGGCAGGCGGTGCACAAGAAGTACGCGGGCGGCCGAGGTTTGCTGAGACGGGAGAAATAATCATGTTCGAACGGTTCACGGACGAAGCCCGGCAGGTGGTGAAGCTCGCCCAGGAGAGCGCCCGCCGGCTGAACCACCGCTTCATCGGCACCGAGCACATCCTGCTGGGCCTGCTCGACCAGCCGCAGAGCCTCTCGGCCGGCGCCCTCGGGCGGCACGGCCTGGACCATGAGCGGGCCTACCGGGCCGTGGCGGACCTCATCCCGCGCACATCGAAGGACGCGCTCGACGCGGACGCGCTGGAGACGATCGGCATCGACCTGTCCGTCATCAGGGAGAAGGTCGAGGCCGCCTTCGGCCCCGGCGCCCTGGACCGGCCGCCGCTGCGCGACCACCGGGGCGGGCTGGTCAGCGGACGGCATCTCTCCTTCTCCTCCCGGGCGAAGAAGGTCCTGGAACTCTCCCTGCGGGAGGCCCTCGCCCTCAAACACAAATACATCGGGGACGGCCACATCCTGCTGGGACTGCTCCGCGAAGGGGAGGGGCTGGCCTCGCGCGTCCTCGCCGACGCGGGCGTCGACTCCGCGGTCCTGCGCCAGGAGGTCGTCCGGGAACTCGGCACGCGGCGGACCCCCGGATAGGGCGCACGCCACCGGACCCCTCGGAACGCGGTGGGCGCCCCGGGGAGAGCACACGCCTCCGGAGGCGGGCGGACCTCGAGAAGGCGTCCGCCCCGATGCCGGGCCGCTGTGGCCGGGCACCGGGGCGGTCAGCGCCTGTGCGGGACTACCGGGGACCTACTTGGAGGCCTTGAGGTAGTCGCGGTTCATCTGGGCGATGGTGTCCAGCGGGATGCCCTTGGGGCAGACCGCGGTGCACTCGCCGGTGTTGGTGCAGCCGCCGAAGCCCTCGGCGTCCATCTGCTCGACCATGGCCCTGGCGCGGGAGTCGCGCTCGGGCTGGCCCTGCGGGAGGAGGCTGAGGTGGGTGATCTTGGCCGCGGTGAAGAGGGAGGCCGACCCGTTCGGGCAGGCGGCGACGCACGCGCCGCAGCCGATGCAGGTGGCCGCGTCGAACGCCGCGTCGGCGTCGACCTTCTTGACCGGGAGGCTGTGCGCGTCGGGGGCCGATCCGGCCGGGACGGAGACGAAACCGCCCGCCTGGATGATCCGGTCGAACGCCGAGCGGTCCACGACCAGGTCCTTCACCACCGGGAAGGGCGCGGCGCGCCACGGCTCGATGGTGATGACCGCGTTGTCCTCGAAGTGCCGCATGTGGAGCTGGCAGGTGGTGGTGGCCACCTGCTCGCCGTGCGCGACACCGTTGATGACCATGCCGCACATGCCGCAGATGCCCTCGCGGCAGTCGTGGTCGAAGGCGACCGGGTCGTCGCCCTCCAGGATGAGACGCTCGTTGAGCACGTCGAGCATCTCCAGGAAGGACATGTCGGGAGACACGTCCTCGACGCGGTAGGTGACCATCCGGCCCTTGTCCTCGGGGCTCTTCTGGCGCCAGACCCTGAGAGTGAGATTCACTTGTAGCTCCGCTGGCTCATCTTGACGTACTCGTAGTCGAGGTCTTCCTTGTGCAGGACCGGGCCCTGCTCTCCGTACTCCCAGGCCGCGACGTAGGCGAAGTGCTCGTCGTCGCGGAGGGCCTCGCCGTCGGCGTCCTGCGACTCGGCGCGGAAGTGGCCGCCGCACGACTCGGTGCGGTGCAGCGCGTCGATGCACATGAGCTCGGCCAGGTCGAAGAAGTCGGCCACCCGGCCGGCCCGCTCCAGTGCCTGGTTGAGCTCGTCGGCCTCGCCGGACACCTTCACGTTCTTCCAGAACTCCTCGCGGAGCTCCGGGATCCGCTCCAGCGCCTTGCGCAGCGACTCCTCGGTGCGCTCCATGCCGCAGTACTCCCACATGAGCTTGCCCAGCTCACGGTGGTAGGAGTCGGCGGTGCGGGTGCCGTTGTTCGACAGCAGCCTGTTGATCTTCTCGCGGACCGCGACCTCGGCCTCGGCCACGGCCTCCTCGTCGACCTCCCCGTAGGGGCCGTTCGCGAGGTAGTCGCCGATCGTGGTCGGCAGCACGAAGTAGCCGTCGGCCAGGCCCTGCATCAGCGCGGACGCGCCCAGACGGTTGGCGCCGTGGTCGGAGAAGTTGGCCTCACCGATCACGAACAGACCGGGGATCGTGGACTGCAGGTCGTAGTCCACCCACAGGCCGCCCATCGTGTAGTGCACGGCGGGGTAGATCCGCATCGGCTGGGTGTAGGGGTCCTCACCGGTGATGCGCTCGTACATCTCGAAGAGGTTGCCGTACTTCTTCTCCACCGCGTCGCGGCCGAGCCGCTTGATCGCGTCGGCGAAGTCGAGGTAGACGCCCAGACCGCCGGGGCCGACGCCACGGCCCTCGTCACAGACGTTCTTGGCGGCGCGGGAGGCGATGTCACGCGGGACCAGGTTGCCGAACGCCGGGTAGATGCGCTCCAGGTAGTAGTCGCGCTCGTCCTCGGGGATCTGCGAGACGGGACGGTCGTCGCCTCCCTTGACCGGCACCCACACGCGGCCGTCGTTGCGCAGCGACTCCGACATCAGGGTCAGCTTGGACTGGTACTCGCCGCTGACCGGGATGCAGGTCGGGTGGATCTGGGTGTAGCAGGGATTGGCGAACATCGCGCCGCGCCGGTGCGCCCGCCAGATCGCCGTGGTGTTGCAGCCCTTGGCGTTGGTGGACAGGAAGAACACGTTGCCGTATCCGCCGCTGGCCAGCACGACCGCGTCGGCGAGATGCCGCTCGATCTCGCCGGTGACCATGTCACGGACGATGACGCCGCGCGCCCGGCCGTCTGCGACGATCAGGTCGAGCATCTCGTGGCGGGTGTGCATCTTCACGGTCCCGGCCGCGATCTGACGCTCCAGGGCCTGGTAGGCGCCGAGCAGGAGCTGCTGACCCGTCTGGCCCCGGGCGTAGAAGGTGCGGGAGACCTGCGCGCCGCCGAAGGAGCGGGTGTCGAGCAGGCCGCCGTACTCGCGGGCGAACGGCACGCCCTGGGCCACCGCCTGGTCGATGATGTTCACGCTGACCTGGGCGAGCCGGTAGACGTTCGACTCACGGGCGCGGAAGTCGCCGCCCTTGACGGTGTCGTAGAACAGCCGGTAGATCGAGTCGCCGTCGCCGCGGTAGTTCTTCGCGGCGTTGATGCCGCCCTGGGCCGCGATGGAGTGGGCGCGCCGGGGCGAGTCCTGGTAGCAGAACGACGTGACGTTGTAGCCCAGCTCGCCGAGCGTCGCGGCGGCCGAGCCGCCCGCGAGGCCGGTGCCGATGACGATGACGTTGAGTTTGCGCTTGTTGGCCGGGTTGACCAGCTTGGCGCCGAACTTCCGCTTCTCCCAGCGGTCCTCGATCGGACCCTCCGGAGCCTTGGTGTCGCGGATCGGCTCGCCTTCGGTGTAACGCATCATCACTTGACCACTCCGATCATGACCGCGACGGGAACCGCGAGGAAGCCGAGGACCAGCACCGCGGAGACGACGGCGGCGGCGGCCCGGAGCGGGCGGTAGCTGCGGCCGCTCGCCAGGCCCAGCGTCTGGAACGCGCTCCACAGGCCGTGCCGCAGATGCAGGCCGACCAGGATGACCGCGACCACGTAGAAGATCGTGACCCACCAGCGGGACGGGTCGAAGCCCTGCACCAGCCTCTCGTACGGCGTGCCGTCCCAGCCCGCCGGGTTGACCACGCCGAACGTGAGGTCCAGCAGGTGCCAGATGACGAACAGGAGGATGGTGATGCCGCCGAAGCGCATGATGTGCACGACGTAGCCGCCTGCCTGGGACTTGCGCTTGGCCGCGTACTTCACCGGGCGGGCCTTGTGGGCCTGGCGGCTCAGGGAGATCGCCGACCACATGTGCAGCCCGACCGAAACGGCCAGCACGACCTCGATGAGGCTCAGCAGGACGCGCCGCGGCAGGATCGGCTCGCCCATGGTCCGCAGGAACTCGGCGTAGGCGTTGAAGGTCTCGGCGCCGAAGAAGCTCTTGAGGTTCCCGGCCATGTGGCCGATGAGAAAGAGCACCAGGATGGCGCCCGTGACGGCCATCACCGCCTTTTTCCCATTGGAGGAACCCAGCACTCCGCGGGGCCTCCTGGATTTCGTCGTCTTCGCGGTGGCGTCCGCGGGGGGGTTGACCCGCGCGGTGGCGGATCCGCGCTCAATCGTGGCAGTCACATACGTGACGCTAGGTAGCGGGCTTTCCCTCCGTCCAAGTCATCACGGATGTGGTTTCCATAGCTCTGGGCTATCACCTCTGCTTCCGGGTGTCTTCCGCGCCGACGTCCGCGGAAGCGGTGCGAGCAATCTCACATCGTCCGCTACGACGGGGCCGCCCCGAATCCGCCACCGGCACCGCCGTACGCTAGGGAAACGTGCAGCTCCAGCAACTCGCCTCCTTCGTGGCGGTCGCCGAGGCCCGGCACTTCACGCAGGCCGCCGAACGGATGCGCGTCGCCCAGCCGTCGCTCAGCAAGCAGATCAAGGCCCTGGAGGCCGACCTCGGCGCGCCGCTGTTCAGCCGTGCCCGCGGCAACGTCACCCTCACCCCCGCCGGGGAGGCCCTGCTCCCGCTGGCCCGGCGGATCCTGGCCGACGCCGAGACCGCGCGGCGCGAGGTCGGCGAACTGGCCGGGCTGCGCCGCGGCCGGGTACGGCTGGGCGCCACCCCCTCGGTCTGCGCCGGGCTGATGGCCGACGCGCTGGCCCGGTTCCACCGGGGCTATCCCGGCATCGAACTGCTCGTCGAGGAAGGGGGCTCCCGCGACCTGGTCCGCGCCCTCGCCCGCGGCCAGCTCGACCTGGCACTGATCATCATGCCCCTGCAGAACGACGACCCCGCCCTGGTCACCAGGGAGATCCTGCGGGAGAACCTGGTCGTCGTCTCCCCCTCCCTCTCCCGGGCGCACAAGCGCTACATACGGATACAGGAGCTGCGGGGACAGCCGATGGTGATGTTCCGGCGCGGTTACGACCTGCGGGAGGCCACCCTCAACGCCTGCCGCCAGGCCGGGTTCGAGCCGAAGCTGGCGGTGGAGGGCGGGGAGATGGACGCCGTGCTCCGGTTCGTGGAGGCGGGGCTGGGCATCGCCCTGGTCCCCTCGATGGTCCTGGACGGCCGCCCCGGCCTGACCGGAACGCCGCTCGCCCCTCCCGGGCTCCAGCGCACCATCGCCATCGCCCGCCGTAAGGACGTCGAGCCCACCCGCGCCGCCCAGGCCTTCCACGACACGCTGCTGTCCTTCCTGTCCGAGGCCGCCCATGACGGGAGCCTTCCCGAAGGCCTGGAATTGATCAGCGGGATTTGAGTGACCCATTCCCCGGTCGGCCTACCCGGGAGGGCTCGGGCCGTACAAGATATTCAGAACCCTCGAGGGCCGACCTGCCGCTGCGGGCCGCGCTGAACAACCTCGCCGTGGTCGAATACCACGGCGGCCGGGTTGACCGTGGATCTCCCCGGAGACCGGTTCAGTCCAGCGGACGTGACAGGTCTGTGACCTCTTCCTGGCCAACGTGACAGGAATCACATCCCAGCAGTGAAATTGTGAGTGACGCTCCTCACACAACCCCCGGGCTCCGGCGTAACGTGTCTCCACCAACATGCGCGCGCACGTGTGAGCCGGCGCGACCATGGCCCAGCGCGCGGCACGACTGAAACGACCCGGACCCCCCGGCGAGCAGGGTCCGCGGGAGGTGGAGAGGTCTCCGATGACCCAGACAACGGCCGACAGCCCGGCCAGAAGACAGCGTGCGCAGATCAAGGAACGCACTCTGCGGACCGACCCGTGGTGGCGGTATCCACTGATCACGTTCATCATCTTTATGGCGTTCCTCGTCTACGCCACGTGGGCGATCTTCGATAAGAGCTACTTCGCATCTCCGTATCACGCCCCGTTCGCGTCCCCGTGCCTGGCGACGAGCTGCCCGGAGGAGGCGCGCCTGTTCGGCTTCGCGCCGTTCGGCGACTGGTACACCCTGCCGCCGGGCCTGCTCATCCTGGGCCTTCCCGCCGGCTTCCGCTTCACCTGTTACTACTACCGCAAGGCCTACTACCGCGGCTTCTGGCTGTCGCCCCCGGCCTGCGCGGTGAACGAGCCGCACAGCAAGTACACCGGTGAGTCCCGCTTCCCGCTGATCCTGCAGAACGTCCACCGCTACTTCTTCTACGCGGCGATCGTGGTCGGACTCATCCTCGCCATCGACGCGGTGAAGGCCCTCATCGGCAACCCGGCGGGGCTCGGGACGTGGATCCTCATCGTCAACGCCGTCCTCATCAACCTGTACACGCTGTCGTGCCACTCCTGCCGCCACATCACGGCCGGGCGCCTGAACCACTTCTCCAAGCACCCGGTCCGCTACCGGGCGTGGGGCTTCGTCTCGAAGCTCAACGCCAAGCACCAGGAGCTGGCGCTGATCTCGATGTTCTCCGTCATGGGTGCCGACCTCTACGTACGGCTGGTCGCCAAGGGCATCGTCAACTTCCCGTTCGCATAAGGATCAGCTGTGGAAATCGAGCGTCACGAATACGACGTCGTCGTCATCGGCGCCGGCGGGGCAGGACTGCGGGCGGCCATCGAGGCCCGCCAGCAGGGCAAGCGGACGGCCATCGTCTGCAAATCGCTGTTCGGCAAGGCGCACACGGTCATGGCCGAGGGCGGCGCGGCCGCCGCCATGGGCAACGTCAACAGCGACGACAACTGGATGGTGCACTTCCGCGACACCATGCGCGGCGGCAAGTTCCTCAACAACTGGCGGATGGCCGAGCTGCACGCCAAGGAGGCCCCGGATCGGGTCTGGGAGCTGGAGGCGTGGGGCGCGCTGTTCGACCGCACCAAGGACGGCAAGATCAGCCAGCGTAACTTCGGCGGGCACGAGTACCCCCGGCTGGCCCACGTCGGCGACCGTACCGGCCTGGAGCTGATCCGCACCCTGCAGCAGCGTGTGGTCGCCCTCCAGCAGGAGGACGAGAAGCTGCACGGCGACGCCGAGGCATACATCAAGGTCTTCCAGGAATGTACGGTGACCCGCCTGCTGAAGGACGAGGACGCGATCTCCGGCGCCTTCGGCTACTGGCGGGAGAACGGCAAGCTGATCCTGTTCGACGCCCCCGCGATCGTGCTGGCCACCGGCGGCATCGGCAAGTCCTACGTGGTGACCTCCAACTCCTGGGAGTACACCGGCGACGGCCACGCGCTGGCGCTGCTGGCCGGGGCGAAGCTGATCAACATGGAGTTCATCCAGTTCCATCCCACCGGGATGGTCTGGCCCCCGTCGGTCCGCGGCATCCTCGTCACCGAGTCCGTCCGCGGCGACGGCGGGGTGCTGAAGAACTCCGAGGGCAAGCGCTTCATGTTCGACTACATCCCCGAGGTGTTCAAGGACAAGTACGCCACCACCGAGGAGGAGGGCGACCGCTGGTACACCGACCAGGCCAACAACCGCCGCCCCCCGGAGCTTCTCCCCCGTGACGAGGTGGCGCGGGCCATCAACTCCGAGGTGAAGGCCGGCCGCGGATCCCCGCAGGGCGGCGTCTACCTGGACGTCTCCTCCCGGCTCCCGGCCGCCGAGATCGTCCGGCGGCTGCCGTCGATGCACCACCAGTTCAAGGAGCTGGCCGACGTCGACATCACCTCCGAGCCCATGCAGGTCGGCCCGACCTGTCACTACATCATGGGCGGCGTCGAGGTGGACGCCGACACCGGCGCGGCGGACATCCCCGGTCTGTTCGCCGCCGGCGAGGTCTCCGGCGGGATGCACGGCTCCAACCGGCTCGGCGGCAACTCGCTGTCGGACCTGCTGGTGTTCGGCCGCCGGGCGGGCGCCGGAGCGGCCTCGTACGTGGACGGTCTCGCGGCCCGCCCGAAGATCTCCGAGGAGTCGGTGGAACGCGCGCGGGCCGAGGCGCTCTCCCCGCTGGACCGGCCGGGTGAGAACCCCTACGAGGTCCACCACGAGCTGCAGCGGACGATGAACGAGCTGGTCGGCATCATCCGCAAGGCCGAGGAGGTCACCGAGGCGCTGGAGGCGGTGGAGAAGCTCAAGGAGCGGGCTCAGGGAGTCGGCGCGGCCGGCAGCCGGATCTACAACCCCGGCTGGCACCTCGCGCTCGACCTGCGCAACATGCTCCTGGTCTCCGAGTGCGTGGCCAAGGCGGCCCTGCTCCGCCAGGAGAGCCGCGGCGGTCACACCCGTGACGACTTCCCGGGCATGTCGCCCCAGTGGCGGCGCAGGATCCTGCTCTGCGCCCTGTCTCCGGACGGCTCCGGCGTCACCGTCGAGGAGAAGATCCAGCCCCCCATGCGGGAGGACCTGATCACGCTGTTCGAGCGGGACGAGCTGAAGAAGTACATCACCGAGGAAGAGCTGGCCGACTTCGACGCGTTGGTCAAGGAGTAGCCCATGAGTTACAAGGCGAAGTTCCGCGTGTGGCGGGGCGAGGGCGGCGAGGGCAAGCTTGAGGACTTCACCGTCGAGGTGAACGAGGGCGAGGTCGTCCTCGACATCATCCACAGGCTTCAGGCCACCCAGGCCCCCGACCTCGCGGTGCGGTGGAACTGCAAGGCCGGCAAGTGCGGCTCCTGTTCCATGGAGATCAACGGCAGGCCCAAGCTCGGCTGCATGACCCGGATGTCCACCTTCACGGAGGACGAGACGATCACGGTGACGCCCATGCGGACGTTCCCAGTGATCAAGGACCTGGTCACGGACGTGTCGTTCAACTACAAGAAGGCCCGGGAGATCCCGTCCTTCACCCCTCCGGCGGACGTCAAACCGGGTGAGTACCGCATGCAGCAGATCGACGTCGAGCGGTCCCAGGAGTTCCGCAAGTGCATCGAGTGCTTCATGTGCAACAACGTCTGTCACGTGATCCGTGACCACGAGGAGAACAAGACCAACTTCGCCGGTCCGCGCTTCCTCATGCGGATCGCCGAGCTGGACATGCATCCCTACGACGTGACCGACCGCAAGGACGCGGCCCAGGAGGAGCACGGCCTGGGCTACTGCAACATCACCAAGTGCTGCACCGAGGTCTGCCCCGAGCACATCAAGATCACTGACAACGCGCTGATCCCGATGAAGGAACGCGTGGTCGACCGCAGGTACGACCCGCTGGTCTGGCTCGGCAACAAGATCTTCAAGCGTTCCAGCTCGAAGAGCTGACCTCCGCCGACAGCGCCGGCCCGCGTCCACGCGGCCGGCGCTGTCGCATGTCCGCCCCGGCCCTTTCCGCAGCTCTCAGCGGGGGCGCAGCGGCTAGGAGGAGCGGCGGAAGAAGCCGCGCTTTTTCCTGCCCGCGTCCCGGCTGCCCGCTTCCTGGCCGCCCGTGTCCTGACTGTCCGCTTCCTGGCCCGGAAGCGGCTGGATCACCGTGCTGGTGAGCTCCTCAGGCGCGGACGGCAGGGCGGTGGAAGGACCCTGTCCGTGGCCACCGGCGTGCGGCGGCTCCTGCGGGAACGGCGCGCCGGGAAACTCACCGGGGCCTTGCGGGAGGACGCCCTCGGGACCGGGAGCCGGAGCGTCAGCGTCGTGGAACGAGGCCGGTGTGCCCTCCGGTCCCACCTGCCCGTGCTCCTCGGCGTACCCGTACATCGGGCCCTCCTGCCCGTACTGCTCGCCGTACCCGTACGCCTGTGTGCCCTCCGGTCCCACCTGCCCGTGCTCCTCGGCGTACCCGTACGTCGGGCCCTCCTGCCCGTACTGCTCGCCGTACTCGTAGGGGGCCTGCCCGTAGCCCGGTTGTCCGTACATCTGGGGGTACTGCTCGGTCGGGTAGCCCTCCGGATAGACGGTGGGATACATCTGCATGGGGACGAGGCTGATGATCGGGGCGTACGCCGTACCACCCGGGTAGGAGCCGTGCGGGAAGCCCGGTGCGGGCCCGTAGCCGGGGCCGGCGGGGTAGCCCATCGCACCCATGGCGTCGCCACGCTGCTGGGCCATGGCGCGGGGGCCGGCGCGGCGGACGGCCGCGGCGTGGGCCAGGCGTCGCAGCCTGCCCTCGAAGATCAGCACGGCGAACAGCACCAGCAGCACCAGGATCAACGCCGGGATCGCGAGCTGGTTGCTCAGGGTGGCCCTGTCGAACTCGGAGCCCGCGTTGCGGATCTCGTAGGGCACCGCCGCGGGGGTGACGTCCTCGAACGTCGGGGTGCCGGTCGGCTGGGGCGTAGCGGTGGGGAGCTCCGTCGGAGTCTGCTCGGTGCTGGGGAACACCGGATCCGATTCCTCGGATGCCGGATCCGTCGTGACCGGGGCGGGCTGGTCGACGGGGGTCGAGGGCGACGTCGTCGGGATCGGCGGGGCGGTGGTCTCCGGCGGGGCGGTGGTCTCCGGCGGAGCCGTGGTCTTGGGGGTTTTCGGGGGTTTCGGCGGCGGGGGGACGGTGACCGTGGCGGTCACCGTCTTCTGCGGAGCCGTGGGCGCGGGCTCCTCGGGATTCTGAGGATTGTCCGGGTCCGCGGTGACCGTGACGGTGACGACCGGGTCGGGCTCCTCACATGGACCTGCCGGGTCGGCGTCACAGCCCGGAATCTCGGAAGGATCGGCGGCGACCAGCCGGGTGGCCGCGTCCGCCGGCGCGGAGGTGGTGAGTGGCGCGACGGCGAGCAGCACCACACCACTCAACCCCAGGGAAATGACAACGGCGGAGATGGCCGCCGTACGCCGTGATCGCGTCACCGGTGCCCTCCGAGGATTCTCCATGCAGATCAAGTCAAGGAAAATACTAGTTGGGCAAAAGTAACAGCAAAGCCCTTTTTACAACACAGGTCACGTCCCAGTCTCACGGCGGCGCTTGACCCTCACCTGAAGCCAGAGCACCCCCAGCAGACCTCCGACCGCGACTCCCACCACCGGAAAGCCCCGAATGCCGGCCAGCAGCGGACCCGAGTCGGCGACCGGGGTGATCTTCTGACTCGCTCCGTCCAGGTCACGGGGCAGTGGCGCGCCCAGCGGCTGTGGGTCCGTCATGGGGGGCACGGCCGGCGCGGGCGCGGCCTGCGGCATCTGAAGGCTGGGGTCGTTCCACACCGGAGGAATCTGCCCCGGCGCCTGCGGCATCTGTGGCGGCATCTGAGCCTGCGGCATCTGCGGTGGCATCTGGGCCTGCGGCATCTGCGGTGGCATCTGCGGTGGCATCTGCGGTGGCATCTGCTGCGGCATCTGCTGCGGCATCTGCTGCGGCATCTGAGCCTGAGGGAACTGCGCCATCTGCGGCGGAAGCTGGGGCGCCTGTCCCGTCAGCCGGGGCATCCGCCCGGTCTCGGCCAGCGACCTGCCACGCGAGAACGGCGGTCTCGCCACGACGGCCCGCACCCCTCTGCCCTGCGACGCCGGGATCGCCCCCCTCGGCCCGCCCCGGTTCACCGACGGCGGCTCGGCGGATGTCCCGTTCACCCTGGCCCCGCCGGGCAGGCTCCCTGCCTGCTCGGGCACGACACCCGGCCTGCCGCCCATGCCGTACGGCGCAGCGCCCGGATCCGCACCCTCCGGGACGCCGGGAGGCTCCGACTCCGCCTGCGGGTCCACGTATATGGAGGCACTCCCCTCAGGTGTCGAGGGCTCCTCCAGGATCATCGGTATGCCCCTCTCCTTGGAGAGGTCCTTCGGTCGCGGGCCCGGCGGCACGGCCGGCGCCCCCGGTCTCTCCACAGCCTGCGGCGCCCGGAGCCCCGGCGGGTTCAGCGGGGCCCTCTCCGGATCCGCGGGCTCCTGGGCGGGTGGCCTGCCAGGGGCCGCCTGCCCTATCGCCCCGGCCGCCGCGCCCATCGCCGCCCTCACGCCCTCCGGAGCGGCACCCGGGCCCCACGGAGGCACACCTGGGGCGGGCCGGGGCACGACGGAGTCAGCCACCTCGACGACCTCGGCCACCTTGGCGGCCGGATTGCCGACCGTGGTCCGCGCCGTGTGGGTGACCCACACCCCCTCGGGGTTACGCATCCGGGCCACCGCGGTCAACTCGACGCCACCGGCCTTCTCCGGCACGGCGAGCAGCACATCCACGGAGCTACGTGTGACGACATCTCCCAGGGAACACATCTGCGCCCCACCGCTGACCGGCATCTGGGCGCCCTCCTCCCGAGGACATTCGACGCCCTTGAGCGCCTCGGCGGGCGTGGTCACGACCGCCAGTCGCGCATCGGTGCCGGATCCCTCCAGCCACACCCGGAAACGGACCACGTCACTGGTCCGGACCCACTGCGACCAGAAGTTGAGATCGTCGGCTCCGGCCACCCCGGCGGGAGGCGCGACGGAACCATCCGTCCCGGCCGCGTACGCGGCCGGCCCTCCGCCCAGAACGAGCGCTCCTGTCCCCACGGCCGACACGACCTGGGCACACCGCCACCATCCGGCCACCGCACTTCTCCGATCCCCCGATACGGACGCACGTCAACAACACATCCAGTAATTGTTATGTTACACCGAGTTACTGTTCAACCTCACCCAGGTGCACTTGTACGGCCCGCACGATCGGCAGGTCAGCGGGCAGCCATCGGACGCCGTACAGCTCGTCCATGGTCAGCCACCGTAGTTCCAGGTGCTCCTTGGCCTCTGGTTCTCCATCGACGATCTTCGCCAGCCAGACCCGGAGCACGTATCCGGCCGTCAGCGGCCAGTCGCCGCCGACCTGCTCCCCGACCTCGACCAGAACGCCCAGCTCCTCCTGGCACTCCCTGATCAGCGCGGTGCGATCGTCCTCCCCCGGATCGACCTTCCCGCCGGGAAACTCCCAGCCACCGGCGAGTTCGGGCGGCTCGGCGCGCTGGGCGGCGAGCAGTCTGCCACCGCCGTCGACGACGGCGGCTCCCACAACGACTTTGTCCATGGGATCCGATTGTGTCAGCCCTGCTGCCTCAATCTGAGTTGCGCGAGAACGTCGGGATTTTGCAACGGCCGGGTGAACCCCACGATGCCGAGGCGGCCCTTGTACGAGGTGACCTTGATCGGCCCGCACAGGCGGCACCGCGCCTCGACCATCTTGCCGGGCGAGACCACCATGCCCACGTGTCCGGGCCGGTCGACACCGGTGCCCGGACCGGCGTTGAAGAAGACCAGATCCCCCGCCTGCTCCTCCCCCGGCGCCACCTTCACCCCGAAGGGCCACTGGCCGAAGGTCGTGCGCGGGATGGTCAGGCCGACGCTCCGGTAGGCCATGTAGATGATCCCCGAACAGTCGAAGGCGTCCGGCCCGGTGCCGCCCCACAGGTAGGGCTTGCCACGCTGGGCCAGCGCGTACTCCAGGATCCCCGCGACCGTCTCGGTGGGCGCCGCCTCCACCAGAGGCTCGTCGCAGGTGTCCTCCGCCTCCGGCGGGACGCTGACCGCGCCGTCCTTGGCGTACTCCTTGGCGATCTCCATGACCTGGTCGACGTACCACCAGGCCCGGTTGTAGACGAACAGCGACCGCCGTACGTCCTCCGGTGCGCCGTTGCGCTTGAGCATCTTCGCCGCGCCCAGGATGGCGTCCGCCGGGTTGTAGACGTCTCCCCAGCCGTCACCGTCGCCGTCGGAGGCGTAGCCGCTGAACTGCGACGGAATCTTGATCTTCGCCTTGCCGCCCCAGGTGCTGATCAGGAACTGCATGGGCCCGGCGGCTCCCGCGTAGTTGGTGCCGCTGCGCACCCCGGGGAGTGTGGAGCGCCCGTGGTCGGTCTCCCGCTTGCCCACTCCGGCGAGCACGTTCCACTGCACGCCGACCTTCTCGGCGTTCTTGCGGTACAGCTTGAGATAGTCGGCGGGGATGTCCGACGCCGCCGTCTCGGACTGCTCCCCCGCGGCCGTGACCGCGTCCTCGCAGTCGGGCAGCTCGCCGCCGGTGAAGGAGGGGAAGGTGCTCACCATCATCATCGGCGCCATCATCAGCGTGAAGAGACCCAGGGCCGCGACGGCGATGATCAGGCCGAGGTAGACCTTCCTGTTGCCCGTCATCCGGCACCACCTGCCTGTGTGGACGAGTCGTCTCCGTCCTGGCCCTCGTCCGCCGGCTGCAGGTCGTGGACCCGCCAGTCGGCGCCGACCTCCACGAGCGTGACGGCGTAGTCCTCGACCCGCTCCTTGGACCCGCTCTTGGCGGTGACGTCCTGGGTACCGGTGACCACGAACACGACCGACGTCTTCTGGACCTGCCGGATCTCCTTCACCCGCGCCGTGCCGACGGAGACGACCTCGTCCGCGCGGTTGGCCTCGACGCTGCCCGGGGAGGTGACCGTGCGGAGCAGCACGGCGGCGAACTCGTTGGTGGTGTATCCCCGGAGCCGGTCCCCGTAGGTCGCCGGATCCTCGTCGTAGCTGAAGGTGCCGTACTCGGCGGTGAACCGCTGGGCGTAGTCGGCGGCCGCCGCCAGCTCCTTCTTGGTCATCGGCAGGTAGGAGTAGACGTCGAAGGGGGCGTTGCTGGCCGTCGCCGACGGCCGGGGCGGCTCGACGCTCACCGGCGCCTGCGATCCACGCACCGTACGGTCCACCCCGACCTGATCGGCCGGGGCCTGCCGTCCGTCGCCGGAGTCCGGCCGCATGGTCAGGTAGATGCCGACCAGGGCCAGCACGACGACCAGCACCGCGAAGACGCCCCCCCGGCGGCTTCCCCCTTCGACCATCGTCAGTCCTTGTCGGGGTTGGACGCGCGGAGCCAGAAGGGCGCGGCCGCGTCATCGGCCCGCCTCCCCTGCTCCGACCTGCTGGGCAGCCAGAGCGGAGGCGCCTCGGACGACCTGTCCGCGCCTCCACCGGTGTTCCTCGACCCGCCCGAGGAGCCGCCGAACAGGCTGCCCCCCGATCCCGAGGCGCTCCGGGAGCCGCCGAACAGGCTGCCCCCCGATCCGGAGGAACCGCGGGAGCCGCCACCGCCACCGCCACCGCTCCGCGAGCCGGAACCCGAACCGGAGCCGCTCCGCGAGCCCGAGCCGCCGCGTGAACCCGAACTTGAACCCCGCGAGCCGGAGTCCCAGCGCCGTGAGCCGCCACCGGGACCGAAGACGCTCCCGCCCGACCGGCCGCCGCCTCCTGACGAGGACGCCGGCGACCTGCCGCCTGAGGAGGGAGCCGGGGACGATCCGCTCGCCGGGCTCGAACCTCCCTGGGGAGCCCAGCCGCCGGAGCGGCCACCGAACCAGCCGCCGCCACCGCGACCGGGGCTGCCGGAGCGAGTCGGAGACGCGCCGGCCGCCGTGCCGCCGCTGGAGAGGTTGAGCGGTGGCGCCGCGCCGGCGCGGGCCGCGGTGACCGGTCGACCCGTCCCCTTGCGCCGCGCACCCGCCTGGGCGTCGGTGTCCAGCGGCGCCGGCTGCGCGCCGGTCGGGACCCGGGCGCCCGAGGGCGTCCCCGCCGCTCCCGGAGCGCCCTCCTCGGCACCGCCGCGGACCTTGCCTTGCGCGACCGCGGCGGCCGCCGTCGCGACGGAGGCGCCGCCGGCGAGCGCCGCCGCCTGCAGCACGGGCTCCGCCTTGCGCATCCCCCAGCGGCCCACCCGCGCCGCCGCGACCGGCGGCAGCACTCCCGCCGCACGCTGCAGGGTCGGCGCGGTGGTCGCGTCGCCCAGCATGCGGGTGGCGAGGGTGTGGCCGTCCATGGAGGCGAACAGGTGCTGGAACGGCCGCCGGTAGAAGAACACCGAGATCGTCAGCAGGGCCATGAACATGACCTGCATGCCCCAGGGCATCGCCGTGGAGATGATCAGCGCGTAGCCGTACACCAGGACGCTCAGGACCAGTGCCAGCACCGCCTGTCTGAGCAGGGTGCCGATCAGCATCTCCACCCAGCGCATCGCGATGATCCGGCCGGTCCCCGGATGCACGCCGATCAGCAGGAAGACCGGCCCCAGGATCAGCAGCAGCAGGAAACCGACCTTGAGCACCAGCAGCGAGACCGCCACCAGGAAGATCAGCAGCCCCGCGACCATCGCGGCCATCAGCGCCCCGATCGCGATGCCCAGCCGGTTTGTCCAATCCTTTCCCTGAAAGAGGAAGAAGACAGGCGTGTTCTCCAGCGGGTTGGCGACCTCCTCCTCATACCGTGCCTGATGGGCGTTGGTGTTGAGGACCTGGGCGGACCGCAGCTCGGACGCGTCGGTCGCCTGGATGTCCAGCAGCTTGGAAGCGTACTTCTGCACGACCGGCGCGGTGGCGTCGGCGGTACCGAACTCACCCATCAGCCAGGGCTTGCACACCAGGGTGGACCAGAGCGCGTCGGCGTTCTGATCCACGCCCGGGACGCCGCTCTGGCCGTAACCGCCAGGCTTGGCCTGGGGATTGGCGTCACCCTTGGCCGGCAGGCAGGACACCCCACCCGCGCCCGGCAGCCCGGAGAAGGCCGAGTTGACCACTTCGCCGGTCTTATCCGTCACGAGCTTCCCCAGCCCGGTGAAGTCGCCGGGACGGCTGAAGAACCAGACCGCGACGGTGACCGCGAGGACCATCCAGATGACACCCTCGGCCGTCGTGGTCGCGCGCTTGCGGATGAGGCCGTACCAGGCCAGCCAGATGGCTCCGAGGATCACGATCGGCCGCAGGAAGGGCCAGTACATCGCGTTGGACAGGCTGATCACGATGTCGTCGACGACGTTCTTGATCGAGTCCAGCGGGCCCTCGGTCGCCGCGGCCTGGTAGGTCGTGATGGTCAGCCGGTCCAGGGCCTTGGCCCAGGAGAAGACCGTGTTGGCCATCATGTTGCCCATCACCGCGGCGACGTCGTCACAGCCGAGCTGGTGGGTGTGCCAGAACTGGCCGCTCATGCCGTAGGTGGCGTAGTTGCCCTGCGGTTGCGCGTCCGGGGCCGGCGCGGCCGGCGTCCCCGCCGCGGGCGGGGCCGGCGGCGGCGGCTTCAACAGGCCGTCCACACCCGAGTCGACGATCTCGGGGGTCAGGTCCGGTGAGAGGTCGCAGGGCGCCGCCGCGGCGGCCGTGGGTGTGCCCGTCGGCAACAGCATCGGCAGGGCGAGGAAGGCGGCCAGCGCCACCAGCGCGACGGCGATCCGCCTGCGTAGTCGTCCCTTGCGGGAACCCTTCATGACCGTACCTCCAGCGCCGCGGCCCCGGGCCTACTGACTCTGTCGCCCTCGGAAGGATCATGCACGTTCTCGTCCGGCCTGTCATGGGTCGGATTCGTGTCGAGCCAGCGCAGCAGTTCGTCGGAGATGAGGTCCACCCCGATCCGGCCGGCCCGGCCCTCCAGATCCCGGAAGACGCACTCGCCGTTGCCCAGTGAGCGCAGTATCGCCTTGTGCTCCTCGGAGGGCTCGACCCCGAGCAGCGCCATCACGTGCTCCACCTCGACCCGCTCGGTGGAGCGGAACGCGAACACCGACGACAGGCAGTTCGTCACCTGCTCGTTCAGCAGGTCACCGGCGTTCTGTGAGACCAGCACCAGGGCGGTGTTGCGGGAACGCCCCATCCGGCTGACCTCGGGCACCAGCTTGGCGCCCTCCGGCGTCGAGGTGATCGCCCAGGCCTCGTCCAGGAAGATCGCCTTGGGCGTCCGCCGGTCCAGGCCGTTCATCAGGCCCCGGGCGAACTGAGCGACCAGGTAGAGCAGCGCCACGGACAGCCGCTGCTCGTAGGAGTAGTCGTCGCGGGCGGTGGAGGCGTCGGGAAGGGTCAGCCCGCCGAGGGTGAAGACCGTCGTCCACCCCTCGGTGTCGATCTGGTCGCCGCCGGAGGGGTCGAAGCAGAGCCGGGCCAGATGCATGTCCGACATCGAGCGGAGCACCGCGCCCAGGTTTCTGGAGGCGGCGTCCTCGGTCCGTTCCAGGAAGTCGACGACCTTGCCCAGCGAGGGGTTCTCCCCGTTGGAGACCGCCGCGACCGCCTGGATCATCGCCGACTCCCGCTCCTCCGACATGCGCGGGAGCAGCAGCCGCAGCGTCTCGCTGGCCATCGTCTTCTTGGCGGCGATGTCTTCTCCGAAGGAGAAGGGGTCGAGCAGGCCCGGCGCGGCCGAGCCGAGCGGGATGATCCGGGCCTTCCTGCCACGCCTCTGCAGCAGCTGGACCAGGGAGTCGGCGTCGCCCTTGGGGTCGATGACCGCGACCGTCACGCCGCGCAACGCCATCTGGTAGATCATCAGCAGTGCCAGCGTGGTCTTGCCGCCGCCGGGCTCACCCGTGATCGCGATGGCCGTCGGCCGGTTGCGCGTGGCGGCCACCAGCGGGTCGAAGTGCACGATGCTCCGGGCCCGGCCCAGGGTCTCCCCGACGTACGGTCCCATCCAGCCGGACTTGCCCTCGTCCATCCGGTCGCCCAGATCCACGGTGGCGGTCGCCATGCCGCCCGCGATGGTGCGCAGCGGCTGCCGCTGGGCGTAGGCGTTGACCCGGACCCGCTCGCCCGGCAACGCCTCGCAGAACAGCGAGAACTGGTCACCGGTGGAGTTGACGATGTCGATGCCCATGTCGCGGTAGTGCTCCACGACCGCCTCGACCCGCTGCACGCAGATCTCCTCGGTCGGGGCGGACACGATCAGCCGGTGCCAGCCGTACACGAAGGGCAGGCGCTCCTTGGTGATGCCGTGCTCCAGCATCCGGGCCGCGTCGATCTGCTCGGCCAGCGCCAGCGGCGCCTCCGCGCCCGCCTCCCGGATGTGGATGTCCATGTCACGGGCGTGGGCGAGCTTGCGCGCCACGTCCTTGCTGGCCTTGACCGGCGAGATCAGCCGCATCCTCGAACTGACCTCCACGGGGAAGGGCAGCTGGTCGGCGAAGTGCATCCACGGCTCGCCGTCGGGGAAGGGCATCATGTCCGGGAACCGGGCGAAGGACAGGTTCGCGACATAGGAGTCGCCGTGTGGCTGCTCGATCCGGAGCAGCGACCTGCCGTTGTGGATCTGCCCCTCGACCAGGGACTCGATCTCGCCCTGCCCCCACCGCCGCTTGGGGCTGGCCGAGGCCGGCGGATCGCCGAGGGAGCCGGTCGCGGCGTGCTGGAAGAGCCAGGCGATCTCGGTGGAGGTGGCGTGCCGGGCGTACAGGGCACTCGCCGACAGCGCCCGGCCCAGCCGTTCGGCCTGCTCGGACCACTTGGTGATCTCCGCCTTGGGGACATGGTCGTCCTCGATGCCCAGGGCCTTCTCGCTGCGCTGGTAGAAGCCGAAGAGCTGGGACAGCACCCCGGCGCCGAGCTGCCTGCCGCGCGCGCCGAGCCGTACGCCCAGGTAGACCTCCTTGCTCCAGAAGTCCTTCGCCCAGACGTGCCGGTACATCTCCTCCAGGTAGTCGCGCCAGCCGGGGCCCTCGTCGGAGGTGGCGTTCAGCGCCATCGCCCACTCGGCCGCCGGGTAGGTGCGATGCGCCACCCGCAGGTGCACCTCCGCGTCCGGCATCCGGATCGTCGCCAGCGCGATCGTGATGTTGGTGGCGAGCGCCTCCCGCTCCTCGGACGTGATGAACTCGTAGCTCACGGTCGGCAACCGGAAGTAGGCCCAGACCGACGAGTCGGTCAGCAGGATCCGATCGTCGAAGTAACGGACGGCGAGGCGGCTGCGTGCCCGCGAGGCCCGGCTCACACGACCTCCCTCTCCGGCCGGGTGACCGGACCGCCGCGCACGGCGGTCCGCGCGCCCATCTCGTTACGCCCGTTCACCACGTCTTCTCGCGCCCGGGGGATCACTGGGCCAATTCCTCCTCGCTGGATCGAACCGCCTGCGCCGCTCCGAAACCCGCCACCACGACTCCTGCCAGGGCGAGATACGCCCGCCGACCGGCTGCCCGCAGGTGGGACGGCTCCACCCGCTCGGACCTGTCGGGGGCCAGCTCGTCCTCCCAGGGAACCCGCACGATCGCCCGGCACCTGCCCCGGGCCACCGCCTCGGCCTGTTCCACATCGCCCATGCTGCGGCGGCTCACCCCGTTGACGACCATGATCGCGCGTCGCCGGAGGTCCGCGCAGCCGTGTCCGTCAAGCCACTCGTAGGTCATCGCCACCGCGTCCGGCCCGTCCTGGCTGGCCGGGACCACCAGGACGAGCTGGTCGGCGTAGGGCAGCACCCGCGCGGCCAGTGCCGCCGCCGGGTCCATGACGATCAGTTTGTAGTGCCGGTCCAGCATGTCCATGGTCTGGCTGAGCCGCCGGTCGGAGAAGAGCGTGCGGTCCGACAGCCGCTGCTCGGCACCGGAGTCGCTGTCACCGGCGATGACCTCGAGGCCCGAGGCGCAGCGGCTGGTGTAGGCGCGCATGCCCAGGTAGCCGTGGACGTTGTCGAGTCCGGCCAGCAGAGAGGTCAGGGTCTCGGGTGATTCGCCCTGGATCCGGCTGGACAGGGCGTGGATGCCGACGCCGGCGTCGACCGCGAGCACCCGGTCCTCCCGGTAGCGGGCGAGGGTGTGCCCGAGCATGAGCGCGGTCGTGGTCTGCCCGGCGCCGCCGGTGCACCCCAGCACCACCACCCGGCGGCTGCCGTTGAACACCGCCCTGGCCCGTGCCTCGTCGACCTCCGCTCCGTCCATACGGCCCGTGCCCCCGGGTCCGATGACCACCTGGGCCAGCCGCCGCCAGCCGCCCGAGGAGTCACGGCCGACGACCGACTCCACCCGGCGCACCCTGGCCTCACCCTGGGGAGCCTTGGGCAGCGCCACAGCGGGCGTCACCGGGTCGGCCTTGTCTTCGGCCCCCGAGGGAACCGCCCGGATCGAGATGCCGGGCGGCGTCCCCGCGGGCCGCTCCTGTGGTCGCGCCCGCCGCGTCTCGGCGGCCTGTGCCCCCGGCTGATCCTCGCGGTAGCGGGCCCACGGGTCCTCGTCCCTCCCGGTCTCCGGCTCCGCTGGACTCTCGTCCGCCTTCACCCGGGGTGTGGCGGGACGCCTCCCGGTCGGAGCCGGCCCGACGAATCGCGGTGTGGCGGGAGACTGCTCGGCGTGTTCGGCGGCTGCCGGGGAACGGTCGGTGGGCGCGGACCGCTCGGCGGGAAGGGGCCGGTCAACGGACGGCGGGGCGGCCGACACAAGCCGGTCGGCGGACACGGACCGGCCAGCGGACACAGGCCGGTCAGCGGGAACGGACCGCTCAGCGGACACGGGCCGCTCGGGCTGTGCCGGAGGCGGAGCCGTGGCGCGTTCGGCCTCGGCTGAGGCGGCGAGCCTGCGCAGCCGTCGCAACGCCTCGGTGTCGATCGGGGCCGCCGGTGCGGCGGGAGCCCGCTCGGAACCGGTCGCGGAGACCGGTGCGGGCGGCATGGCGGGAGCGGGATCGGCCTGGGCCTTGACCCGCGCGCCGGAGGTCATGGGCGGCGGGGCGAGGAAGACCCGTTCGACCGGTGTCTCGGGAACGGACACGGCGGGCGTGCCACCGCCGGGCGTCTCGGCTGTGGCCTGCCCGAGAGCCGGGGCGGTGCCCCGGCGAGGGGCGGGAGCCGTACCCCAGGCGACCTGCTCGCGGGCGGCAGGCCCCGCGGCCGCCGCGGCCGCGGCGGCGGCCACGGCGGGGCGGACCTGCCGGGAGGACGCGGCGCGCTTCGCCTGGGCGTGCCTGGCCCTGCGTGAGGACTTGACGCGGACCGGTGCCGCCCGCTGGGGTGCCGCCCGCCAGACCCGGCCGGTCAGACTGATCTCCGAGGGTTCGGAGGTGGGAGCCATCCGGCACCAGGTGCGGGGCTCGCCGACGTAACGGAGCTGCGACTGGAGGAGCTCGGTCAGCCTCTTGCTCTCGATCACCGGCCGGGTGGAGAGCCAGGTGACGATCCCCGGCGGCACGAGGTAGACCACGTGCCAGGGCGCCTCGAGAGGCAGGCCCAGCAGGTAGAGCAGCAGCGACCAGGGCACCACCACACCCACGAAGACGCCGATCCAGACAATCGGAAGCGGCATGGGCAGCCGTAGGTCGTACAGCTTGTAGAGCCGCTTCTCGATCCGCCAGATGTTGGTATAGGTGGGCAGGTCCACGCGCTCCTCCTCTCCGCCTCTCGTTCTCTGACCGCTATGGGCGGACTCAACCCCCCGTGATGCCCAGCGCGCCCGCGATCGCCTTGGCCGTCACCTCGATGATGTTGGGCACATAGAAGATCACTCCGATGGCCACCGCGAGGATGATGAACTGCACGAACCTGGTGATCTCACGGGTGAAGAGGAAGAAGAGCGCGACGACGGAGACGACGACGAGGAAGAGCGGGGCGAAGAACTTACGGAGGAAGTCGGCCAGTCCCTCGGTGTTCACGCCCGCCGGAGGAGCGGTTGGCTGGGCAAGATCGATCATGCTCAGCAGGATGGTCTTCAGGGTCACTTCACGTCCTCCGTGCTCATGATCGCGCTCGGCGGCCGGGCACCGGCCCGACACGCGCATACCCGGACCCGCCCACCGCCGCCTCGCTGATCAGGGGGGTTCTGTTCACTGTCGGCCGGCACCGTTCGATCATGCGCTACCCCACAGACCGTTGCGCGCCGCGGATGTCCTTGACGAACCACTTGTCGCCCTGCTTGACCACCGTCAGCAGGTAGGCCTGCTCCAGCTTCCCGCTCATGTCTCCGGGGTCGGAGGGCGTGGAACCCGGGGACGGGGTCGCGCCCGAGGGCACGCCCCACACGACCGTGGCGGTGACGTCGCGGGTGGCCCCGCCGACGAGCGGGACGGAAAGGCTCTTGAGCTGCACGAAGGTGAACGCGCCGCCGAACCCCTCCAGGGTGACGCCGGCGGCGGCGTAGCGCTGCAGGGACGCGGTGTCACTCGCGGCGTAGGCTTTGAAGAAGTCGGCCAGCGGCGTGCGGAGCTCGGCCTCGGCGGCCTCGTCCCTCTCGCCCGCGGACACCGGGGGCAGGTTCGCGGGCGTCGGCGCCGGCAGGATGCCCGGCCGTCCGGAGACCACGAACCGGTCCGTCTGGCTGTCGTGGAACACCGGCACCGACAGGAGCTGGCGGCGGTTTCCCGACTGGAACGCGAGGGTCACCACGGCGTTGTCCCTGTCGACGATCTCGGTGCCGTACGGCTGGACCGCGCCGGCGGCCATCCGGCCGAGCCCGTCCCAGCCGAACTGCGCTTCGGCGCCGTCGGGCAGGTAGGGCGCGAGCCTCGCCGCCCTTTCCTGGGAACGGATGGCCTCGAAATTCAGATAGACGGCGGCGAACTGGCTGGCGAAAGAGGTCGCCCGGCTGAGGGGGAATTCGGTGTCGGCGGAAACGGAAGGCGACCCACCAGCGGCGCCCTGCCGGGTAAAACGTTCAAAAGGCGCACGGACCCCGTTCACTACGATGACTACTATTAGCGCCCAGAGCACAGCACGGCCGGCCCAAACCAGCCAGCGACCGCCTCCGCCGGACCAGCGGCCCCGGGACGCCGCACCCCGCCCGCGCGCCAGAGGGCCGTCGAAGCCGGAGTCATAGGACATGTCCGGGTATACCGACAGCTCAGGGTCGCCAGCGATCCGAGGATCACGCTGGACCGTTGCCCTTCGAGCCATCATGCCTCCGCTCGCGCCCATCCCCCGGCCGGAGCGGTGTCGTATTACTTCCGCCCCCGTTAACCATGGTCAAGCACTTACTCTAACCGCCCCGGCGATTGTTCCAGGAAAGCCACGCCTATGCTGCAGGCAACCTCCTGACTGAGCAAACCCGGTCTGGAACCCCCAGCGAACCCGTTACCTGGTCACATCACCAAGAAAGCACGTTATGCCTGGTCGGCGGGTAACCCGATTACCGAAACGCCACGCATTGCTGTCCAAACGGCACCGACACTGTCGCGACCTGCGCATTTACCAGTAATACGTCACTCAGCGTCACCGCGAGAGGGAGCGCGAGGACACGGGGCTCCCCCATGCCCTTGCGGGCGGAACCGATCACCAGGTATGCGGCGGGCAGTACCAGCAGAATCCGTGGGGACGGGACGGCCGGGTCGATCCAGTTGTCGAAAGTCATGAGGAGGGCGAGCCACGGCGGCCACCGGATGACAACGGGCGGCGGCTTCGAGCAGCTCCATGCGCCCCTGCGGGCCGAAAAGGCCGCCGGACCTTTTCTCATAGGTCAGGCGGCCGTTCTCGTCGTCTCTAGACGTTGAAGCGGAACTCCACGACGTCGCCGTCGCGCATCACGTAGTCCTTGCCCTCGATGCGGGCCTTGCCGGCCTGACGGGCGGCGGCGATGGAGCCGGCCTCGACCAGCTCGTCGAAGGAGACGATCTCGGCCTTGATGAAGCCGCGCTGGAAGTCGGTGTGGATGACCCCGGCCGCCTCGGGTGCGGTGGCCCCCTTGCGGATCGTCCAGGCCCGGGTCTCCTTGGGACCGGCGGTCAGGTAGGTCTGCAGACCGAGGGTCTCGAATCCGACATGGGCGAGCTGGGACAGACCGGACTGCTCCTGGCCGACGGACTGCAGGAGCTCCAGCGCCTCGTCGTCGGGGAGCTCGACGAGCTCGGACTCGATCTTGGCGTCCAGGAAGACCGCCTCGGCCGGCGCGACGATCGCCGCCAGCCGGGCTCGCAGATCCTCGTCCGTCAGCTCGTCGGCGTCGAGATTGAACGCGTAGAGGAACGGCTTGGTGGTCAGCAGGTGCAGCTCGCGCAGGTCGGCCACGTCGATCCCGGCGCCCTTGGCCCCGGCGTACAGCGTGGTGCCGCCGTCGAGGAGCTTGACCGCCGCCTCCGCCGCCTCCATCGTGGACCTGCGGTCCTTGTTGGTCCTGGACTCCTTCTGGAGGCGGGGGATCGCCTTCTCCAGGGTCTGCAGGTCGGCGAGGATCAGCTCGGTGTTGATCGTCTCGATGTCGCGCTCGGGGGCGACGTCACCGTCCACGTGGGTCACGTCCGGGTCGGTGAAGACCCGGATGACCTGGCAGATGGCGTCGGTCTCGCGGATGTTGGCGAGAAACTGGTTACCCCGCCCCTGCCCTTCGGAGGCACCGCGGACCAGCCCGGCGATGTCGACGAACTCGACCTTCGCCGGCAGGATCTTCGCTGAGCCGAAGATCTCGGCCAGCTTCTCCAGACGTGGGTCGGGAACGCCGACGATGCCCACGTTGGGCTCGATGGTGGCGAACGGGTAGTTCGCCGCCAGGGCGTTCGCGGTCTTCGTCAGCGCGTTGAAAAGCGTTGACTTACCGACGTTGGGCAATCCGACGATGCCGATGCTCAGGCTCACGTCAGCCGAGTTTACGGGGAATCACGCAGTGCTACCCGCCGCGGGCATGTCACAGGCCGGTAGAAATCACGTTCCACCACCCTCCCCATCGCGGGGCAACTCCCGGTAACAGGAAGGCGATGCGGGGGCGGGGCCCAAGGCGTGTCGGGAGGCCGGGAGCCGCCGGGCCTGCGATCATTCCGAGGTGGACGTCATGGCACTCGTTTTCCAGCTCGCCGTGGGACTCGCCGCGGGACTCGCGATCGGATTCCTGATGGGCCGGGCTCGTGCCTCTGAGGGAGCGACGGACATGGGGGCACGCCTGGCCGAGGCCGAGGCCCGGGCGAAGGTCGCCGAGGAGAAGGTCGCCTACGTCGAGGGGCAGCTCGCCGAACGGTTCCAGGCCCTGTCGGCTCGCGCGCTCGATGTCAACAACCTGCGTTTCCTGGAGCTGGCCGAGACCCGGCTGGCCGCCGGCCGTACCGAGGCCGCCGGAGAGCTGGAGCAGCGCAGACAGGCGGTCGAGCACATGATCGAGCCGTTGAAGGACACCCTGGCCCGCGTCGAGACGCAGTTGCGCGACACCCAGTCGGGCCAGCGGGCCGCCCACGCCGAGCTGGCCAAGCACATCGACGTCGTCCGCGAGAGCAACGACCAGCTCCGCGGCCAGACGACCGCGCTGGTGCGCGCCCTGCAGCGCCCGGAGGCCAGGGGCCGGTGGGGGGAGCTCCAGCTCCGCAGGGTCGCCGAGATCGCCGGGATGCAGCGCTACTGCGACTTCGACGAGCAGGCGAGCGCCACCACCGCCGACGGCGTTCTCCGGCCCGACATGGTCGTACGGCTGGCCGGCGGCAAGAACGTCGTGGTCGACTCCAAGGTCTCCCTGGCCGCCTACCTGGAGGCCGCCGAGTCCGGCGACCCCGACTACCAGTCGGCCCGGCTCGACTCCCACGCCCGGCACGTGCGCGAGCACGTGGACCGGCTCGCCGCCAAGGCCTACTGGCAGGCGTTCAGCCCGGCGCCGGAGTTCGTGGTGCTGTTCATCCCGGGCGAGGCGTTCCTGGCCCCGGCTCTGGAGCGCGATCCCGCCCTGCTGGAGTACGCCATGCGGCGGCGGGTCCACATTGCCACACCCACCACGCTGATCACCATGCTCCGCACGACCCAGTACGCCTGGCAGCAGGCCGCGCTCAGCGAGAACGCGCGAGCGGTCTTCGAGCTGGGCAAGGAGCTCTACGAACGGCTGGGCACCATGGGACGGAACATGGAGTCGATGGGCCGGTCGCTGAGCAGAGCCGTGGAGGCCTACAACCGCACGGTCGGCTCCCTGGAGACCCGGGTGCTGGTGAGCGCGCGCAAGCTGAACGACCTGGGACTGGTCGAGGCCGAACTGGACGGACCCGGAACGGTCGAGGACCTGCCACGCGCGCTGACCTCGCCCGAACTGCTGGAAGAGGAGAGGTCAAGCTCCCCTCTGATGTCCCGGCTGAACGGTAAATTGACGAACGACCTGCCCTAGAAGCTGTTCTCTTGGGACGCCGACAGCCGGACACTGGAGGCGGAACGGAGCGGGTTGGCGATGAGGGGCCAAGGTCGAGGGGGGTGTCTGGTGGACGAGCGAGGCGACGGGCAGCCGCTTGGCGAGGTGATCGCGTGAGCGAGCGGAAGCGCGGTGGCGGCATCCGGCTGACCGCCCGGGGCGCGATGACGTCGGTGCTGGCGTCCACACTGGTGGGCGGTGTCCTGCAGGCGTTATTCGTGCTGCCCGCGCTGGCCGGGGTGGCGTTCGTGGCCGGCTGCACGGCCGCGGTGTCGCTGGTGAACCGGCGGGACCTGCTCTCGCTGGTGGTGTCCCCACCGCTGATCTTCCTGGTGGCCACGCTGATCGTCGAGGTGGTCCGGGCGCTGGGCACGGCCTCGCCGATCCAGGCGTTCAGCCTTGGCATGCTCACCGTGCTGTCGGCCGGTGCTCCATGGCTGTTCGGCGGCTCGATCGTGGTCCTGCTCGTCGCATGGCGCCGCGGGCTCGCCCAGTGTGTCCGCGATCTGCGCGAGGAGCTGCGGGCGGCAGGACCGGACATCCCCCGTCCGAGGAGCGGCAGCGACTACGCCCCCGAGCCCGAGGGCTATTTCGAACCCAAGGTGTACGGCACGCCCCGCGAAGGTCAGTGAGGCCGTGCGGCGGCGCCCGGCGCCGCCGCACGGACGGGGGATCGGGTCAGACGGTGGCTCGCAGGTCCTTGCGGAGCTCGTGCGGGAGGGCGAAGCGGACGCTCTCCTCGACGGACTCGACCTCCTCGACGTCGTTGAACCCGTGCGCGGCGAGGCGGGCCAGGACCTCGGCGACGAGCTCCTCGGGGACCGAGGCGCCACTCGTCACACCGACCGTGGTGACGCCGTCGAGCCACTCGTCCTTGATGAGTGAGGCGTCGTCGACCAGGTAGGACGCGTCGGCGCCGTGGTCGAGGGCGACCTCTACCAGGCGCTTGGAGTTGGAGGAGTTCTCTGAGCCGACGACGATGACGAGCTGGGCCTGGGCGGCGATCTCCTTCACCGCGACCTGGCGGTTCTGGGTGGCGTAGCAGATGTCGTCGCTCGGCGGGTCGATGAGGTTCGGGAAACGCTCCTTGAGCCGGGAGACCGTCTCGACGGTCTCGTCCACCGACAAGGTGGTCTGCGACAGCCACACCAGCCGGTCGGGGTCCTTCACCTGGACGGCGCCGACCGCGTCGAGGCCGTCGACGAGCCGGATGTGGTCGGGGGCCTCGCCCGCGGTGCCCTCGACCTCCTCGTGGCCCTCATGACCGATGAGCAGGATGTCGTAGTCCTGGGACGCGAAGCGCCTGGCCTCGTTGTGCACCTTCGTCACCAGCGGGCAGGTGGCGTCGATCGTCCTGAGGCTGCGCTGGGCGGCTTCCCGGTGGACCGCCGGAGAGACTCCGTGGGCGGAGAAGACCACGATCGCGCCCTCGGGCACCTGCTCGGTCTCCTCTACGAAGATCGCTCCGCGCGCCTCCAGCGTCTTGACCACATGGGTGTTGTGGACGATCTGCTTGCGGACGTAGATCGGCGCGCCGTACTGCTCAAGGGCCTTCTCGACGGCCTGGACCGCTCGATCGACCCCCGCGCAGTAACCACGGGGCTTGGCCACAAGTACGCGTCGGGTCGCGGGGGTCGTTGAAGTCATGTTCTTATGCTACGTGGAGTGTCCGCTGGGCCGCCCACGCGTCCTATGACCTCATACGGCACAGTCTTACCAGACTAGGTGCCCAATACAGACTCTCAGGGAGACGACATGGCAGTCCCCGACATCCTCCGCAATGTCACCAGAAACATTAAAGAAGCGCTCTCCAGTCGCGAGGGGTTCAAAGAGAAGGCCAAGGATCTGCCGCTGTACGTGCTGCAGTCCGCGCTGAGCGGGATGGGCCAGGCTCTGCGGATCGGCGACCGCATGCGGACCTCGATCAAGCACCTCGCCGACCAGGAGGAGAACGCCGAGGAGTCCCGCCGGGAGGCCGCGGGGAGCGAGAAGGCCACGGAGAGCGTGGAGACCGAGGAGAAGCCGGCCCGCCGCGAGCCGGTCATCTTCGCCCCGCGTCCGGAGAGCACCCCCGTCAAGGAGACGGCTCCCGAGGTCAACGGCTCCTCCTCCCGTCCGGAACCGGTCATCTTCGCCCCCACCAAGCCCAAGGCGACCGGCCCCGAGCCCACCGCGGCCGAGGCTCCCGACGCCACCGCGACCTCCAAGGCCGCCGAGGCCGGCGACTCCGCCGAGGCCGCAAAGGCCAAGCCCGCCGAGGCCGTCGAGACCGCACAGACCGAGCCCGCCGAGGCCGTCGAGACCGCACAGACCGAGCCCGCCGAGGCCGCCGAGGCCGAGGCGGGGATTCCCTCGCCCGCGGCCGTGCAGGTCGAGGTCGCCGAGGTGGAGATCGTCGAGTCCGCGGCGGCCGAACCGGTCGCCGTGCCCGCCGAACCGATGCCCGGCTACGGCCAGCTGACGGTCGCGTCCCTGCGCGCCCGGATGCGCGGCAAGTCCGCCGAGCAGATCCAGGAGCTCCTCGACTACGAGCAGGCAACCACCGCCCGTCCGGAGGTCGTGCGAATGTACGGGAACCGGCTGGCCAAGCTGGGGTCGGCGGAATAGCCACCACCGGCGCGTAGGCTCCGCCCATGAGCTCGAAGACCACTCCGGAACAGCCACTCCCGGTCCGCACGGTGCTGCAGATGGTCGGCGGCTGGATCGGCAAACTCGGCACCGTCTGGGTGGAGGGGCAGATCACCGAGTTGACCGCCCGCGGCGGCACGGTGTTCCTGACGTTGCGTGACCCCGTGGCCAACGTGTCGGCCCGGGTCACCTGCCCCCGTGGCGTCTACGAGGCGACCGTCCCCCGGCCGGTGGACGGCGTCCGGGTCGTCATGCACCTTAAACCGGACTTTTGGGTAAATAAGGGGTCTTTCGCGTTCACCGCGCTGGAGATGCGGCCGGTCGGCGTCGGCGAACTGCTGGCCCGGCTGGAGCGGCTACGCCAGGTGCTCGCCGCCGAGGGACTCTTCGGCGTCGACCGCAAGCGGCGGCTGCCGTTCCTGCCCGGCACCGTCGGACTCATCTGCGGCCGTGACTCGGCCGCCGAACGCGACGTGCTGGAAAACTCGCGACGCCGCTGGCCGGCGGTGCGGTTCAAGGTCGAGCCCGTGGCCGTGCAGGGACCGTACGCGGTCGGCGAGGTCACCGAGGCCCTGCGGAAGTTCGACGCGGACGGCGAGGTCGACGTCATCGTGATCGCACGGGGCGGCGGGTCCATGGAGGACCTGCTGCCCTTCTCCGACGAGGCGCTGGTCCGGGCGGTCGCCGCGTGCCGGACCCCGGTGGTCAGCGCGATCGGCCACGAGCAGGACAACCCGCTGCTCGACCTGGTCGCCGACGTGCGGGCGTCCACCCCCACGGACGCCGCCAAGAAGGTCGTGCCGGACGTCGGCGAGCAGCTCACGCTGGTGCGCCAGCTCCGTGACCGGGGCCGCCGGGTGGCCGGTGGCTGGCTGGACCGTGAGACGGCATGGTTGGCGGCGGTCCGCACCCGTCCCTCGCTGGCCGACCCGGTCCGGGAGATCGAGCGCAGGGCCGAGCAGGCCGAACAGCTCAGGGACCGGGCGAGGCGGTCGCTCACCGGCTCCCTGGACCGCGCCCAGGATTCCCTGGGACACCTGCGGGCACGACTGGTCTCCCTCTCCCCCGCCGCCACCCTGGAACGCGGCTACGCGATCGTGCAGCGCCCCTCGGGCGACGTCGTACGGCTGGCGGGCGACGTCGCACCCGGTGACGAGCTGACGATCCGCTTCCCCGACGACAGGGTGACGGTCAGGAGGGATGCCGCCACGTGAGCGACGGATAGCCGTCGTCGACGAAGCCGAGCTCCCGGTAGAGCGGCTCCGCATCCGAGGTGGCGTGCAGGTCCACCCTCTGGACCTCGCCGTCCCGGTACCAGTCCAGGAGCGCGGACATGATGGCCCGGCCGTGCCCCCGGCGCCGGTGCGCGGGGTCGGTCGCCATGCCCTGGATGTAGCCGCAACGGCCGTCGGGGAGGGTGGGGCCGGGGAAGCGGTCGAAGATGAGGCCGATCCCGCAGGCGGCCAGGCCGCCTGCGGGGGCGTCCACCACGTAGACGGCCGTGTCGTCGCTGCCCAGCCGCTCCTCGAGACTGTCGGCGTAGTCCTCCTGCCAGCGCTCGCCGATCGGGTAGCTGCCGTCCTGGGCCATCCGGTCGGCCAGGATCACGCGGAGGCGGACCAGCTCGGGGATATCCTCGGGGGTCGCGGGGCGGACGCTCATAGACGCAGTCTCCCAGTCCTGCGGTGCGGGGCCTCTGCCAGGGCGAGTGCCCCTAGGGTGGTGGACGTGGCCGATGAGAAGACACCGTCGTACGAGCAGGCACGCGAGGAGCTGACCGAGGTGGTCCGCCGCCTGGAGGCGGGCGGGCTCACGCTGGAGCAGTCGATCGAGCTCTGGGAGCGTGGCGAGAAGCTGGCGTCGGTGTGCGAGGAGTGGCTCCAGGGCGCCCGGGTGAAGCTCGCCGCCGCCATGGCGCAGCGCAGGCAGCCCGATCCCTCCGGCGACGCGCCCTTCTAGCGTGCCGGGACCGTACGGCGTGCCGGGACCATGCGGAGGCGCCCGCTAGGAGGTGATCTTGACCTGCTGCTTGAGCGATCCGGCCAGCGCCGACAGCTCGTCCCACTGAGCGGTCCCGGTGACGACGACCGTGACGTCGGGCAGGAGCCGGACCAGGGAGCGCTGGTTCTTGTCCTTGCGGAGGCGCTGCTCCCAGGTCACGCCGCCGATCTGGACGTTGCCGACGACCTCTCCGGTGTTGGCCATCCGGTTGGCGAACTCGGCCGCCGGCTTCTCGTCGCTCTGGGCGAGCATCACGTGGGAGCGGGTGGCGGCCTCGGGGCGCTTGGCGGTGGCGAAGCCGAGCCTCCAGCTCACCACGCCCTTCTGGTCGGTCATCTGGGAGCTCGTCGGAATCCAGCCGGCGGGCACCGGGTCGGGCGGCCACACCTGGTAGGGGGCGGCACGCCGCATGTTGGCCACGTCGATGGAGTAGTCGACCTTGGGGATGTGCTCAGTCCTGCTCTGCGGTGTGACCAGCAGGAAGACGCCGACACCGGCAAGGCAGACCAGCATCGCGACCACGTAGCCGTAGAAACCCTGAGTGAACCGTTCCACGTCTGTCGACCCTAGCCGCTCGGAAGGGCGGTCTCGGCCTCAGGGGCGGTGAATCTGCCCGATGATGGCCAGCACGCCCTCGGCGAGCTCGCGGGAGGCGGCCTCGTCCTCGGACAGGGCGACCTCGGAGACCGCGGCGGCGAGCGCGCCGGTGAGGACCACGACCAGCGCGCCCTGGTCTCCCTCGAACAGGGTGGCATTGCGCTTGGCCCACTGGCGGAGCCGGTCGCGCATGATGACCTCGAAACCGGGCGGGCCGTCACCGCGCAGGAACAGCGCGGAGATCTCGCGCTCGGCGAGGCACCCTTCCAGGTAGGCGCGGGCGCCGGCGACGAACAGCCGCATCGGGTCGGTCTCGCCTTCGGCGCGGACCTCCTGGACCGCCTGCTTGCTCCGTTGGGTCTGCCGGCTCTGGAACTCGTCGAAGAGCGTCAGATAGAGATCGGCCTTACCGGAGAAGTGGTGGTAGAGGCTGCCGACGCTCGCTCCGGCCCGGGCGACCACGTCGGTGACCCCGGCCTCCGCGAAACCACTCGTGACGAAGACCTCTCTCGCCGCGGTGAGAAGTGCGACGCGCGTGGCGGCGCCCCGCTCGGAGGTCCGTGCGGTCACACCTGCCACCTGCCAATCCGTGTCGCTGCTCATAGTGGGCACATTATCCCTCGACACCCGGTAAGAGGGTGGCAACTACGATCGTTGCAGTAATCCACGAGAGGGGCTCCTCGTCATGTCCGATCAGTCATCCGTACCCGCCGCGCTGGCCACGGGCGCACACGCCCCCGACCGCAACCTCGCTCTCGAACTTGTCAGGGTGACCGAGGCCGCCGCGATGGCGGCGGCCCGCTGGGTCGGGCGCGGCGACAAGAACGGCGCCGACGGTGCCGCGGTGAACGCGATGCGCCAGTTGATCAACACGGTGTCGATGAGCGGCGTGGTGGTGATCGGCGAGGGGGAGAAGGACAACGCGCCGATGCTCTACAACGGCGAGCAGGTCGGCGACGGCAGCGGTGCCGCCTGCGACGTGGCCGTGGACCCGATTGACGGCACCCGGCTGACGGCGCTCGGCATGCCCAACGGCATCTCGGTCATCGCGGTCAGCGAGCGCGGCTCGATGTACGACCCGTCGGCGGTCTTCTACATGGACAAGCTGGTCACCGGCCCCGAGGCCGCCGGATCGGTGGACATCAACGCGCCGGTGGCCGACAACATCGCCGCGGTGGCCCGTGCCAAGGGGGGCGAGCCCTCGGACGTGACCGTGGTCGTCCTCGACCGGCCGCGCCATGAGAAGCTCATCAGGGAGATCCGGGACACCGGCGCGCGGATCAGGCTCATCACCGACGGCGACGTGGCCGGAGCGATCATGGCCGCCCGCGCGGGAACCGGCGTGGACCTGATGCTCGGCGTCGGCGGCACGCCGGAGGGCATCATCGCGGCGTGCGCGCTCAAGTGCCTGGGCGGTGTGATCCAGGGCAGGCTCTGGCCGCAGGACGACGCCGAGCGCCGCCGGGCGCTGGACGCCGGTCTCGACCTGGACGCCACGCTGAGCACCGACGACCTGGTCAGGTCCGACGACGTGTTCTTCGCGGCCACCGGGATCACCGACGGCGAGCTCATGCAGGGTGTCCGCTACCGGGGCGGCCACGCCGTCACCAGCTCCCTGGTCATGCGCGGCCGTTCCGGCACGATCCGCAAGATCGAGAGCGAGCACCAGCTCTGGAAGCTGCGCGCCTACAGCGCGATCAACTTCGACAGCGCGAGCTGACCCGCCCGCCGCCGGCCGCCCGTGTCCCCGTTCAGCGGCGGAACCACGGGCGGCGGGGACGCTTGGGCGACTTGGCGACGATGCTGCCCATGGTGACGAGTCCGGTGATCTCGATGACCGGGCCGTCGGACGAGGGCGGCACCCGGTTCTTCTTTCCGGCCATGAAGCCGGAGGCGGGCATCTCGATCCGGACGCCCTCGGGGACGATGAGCGTGAGGGTCCCGGCCATCACGGTGACCTGGAGGGTCACGTGGCCGGACTGGAGGACCGCCTCGCGCAGGTCGAGCGTGACGTTGGCGCAGATCGCGGTGGCGGAGAAGCGGGTGGGCACCACCCAGCGGCCCGAGCGCTTGTCCGAGCCGAAGAAGGCCACGACCGGGCGGACGTCGGTCCGCAGCGGCTGGGCCTCGGGCGGGAGCAGGTCGGTGGTGAGCGCGGCGATCTCGCCCAGCGTGCGGGCGCGGTACAGCGCTTCGAGCCGTTCCTCGTGCTCCTCGTGGTTCAGCCGGCCGTCGGCGAGCGCGTCGCTCAGCACGGCGGCCACCCGTTCCCGGTCGGCGTTTCCCGCCCGCAGATCGCCGGGGGCCGGCGGGGGTGCGGAGTGGCGGGGCGAGGGCGGGAAACTGTCCACCCCTCGACGATAATCGCTGCGGGGGTCGTGGCGGCGCGGCCCGCCCCTCCCGCGGCGCGACGACGCGGGTGATCGGCCATTGACCACTGGGGACGGCACCCCTAATCTGGCGGAAACTTGAACCCCCCTCATGTTCCATGGAGACCGTGGTGCCGACCCCCCGCGACAGGCAGGCACGAGTGGCGACCTGGGCCGCCTTCTTCGTCCAAGGCCTCTGTTTCGCCACCCTGCTCACCCACGTGATCGACCTGCAGCACAGGTTCGGGCTGAGCGACGGTGACCTCACCCTCGTCCTGCTGCTCGTGCCGGTGATCGCCGGCGTCGGGAGCGTCGTGGCCGGCCCGCTGGCCGCGAGGTACGGCAGCGGGCCGGTCCTGCGGATCTCCCAGGTGGGGGTCTGCGCCGTCGTGGCCCTCTCCGGGTGGAACGACGGGCTCGCCGGGCTGTACGTGCTCAGCGCCGTGTTCGGGCTCTTCGTCGGGGCGGTGGACGCGGCGATGAACATGCAGGCCGTCGCCGTCGAGCGCCGCTACGGCATGAGCGTGCTGACCGGATTCCACGCCGTGTGGAGTGTCGGCTCGATGCTGGGCGCCGGCTTCAACTCCGCCTTCAGCGCCCTCGGGATAGGCCTGGGCTGGTCGTTCACCGTCCCGGTGGCGATCGGCGCCGCGACCTCGATCGTCATGCTCCCCCGGCTCTACGGCCGGGACGAGGAGAAGGCGACGGCGCACGCCGCGGCGGCGGCGGTCAGGGTGCCGTGGCGGCCGATCATCCCGCTCTGCCTGGCGATGGCCTTCCTCTACGTCGGCGACGCGGCGGTCTCCAACTACGGCACCGTCTACATGGAGAAGGCGCTGGAGGCGAGCGGCTGGCTGGTGCCCTTCGCCTATCTCGTCTACCAGGCGGCCATGCTCGTCGCGCGGGTCCCCGGTGACCTCGCCGTGCGCAGGTACGGTCCGGCCCCGGTCGTCCGGGTGGGCGCGGTGGTCGCGGCCGCCGGCACGCTGGGCGTCGTCGTCGCCCCCGCTGCCCCGGTGGCGGTCCTGTCGTTCGGCCTGGTCGGCATCGGCCTGTCCGTCATCGCGCCGCAGTCGTTCTCCGCGGCAGGCCGTCTCGGCGCCGGGGCCGAGACGGCGATCGCGCGGGTCAACGTGTTCAACTACGTGGGCTTCCTCGTCGGCGCCGCCGTGGTCGGCACCGTCAACGACACCGTGGACGTGCGGACGGCGTTCGTGCCGGCCGCCGTCATGGTGGCCCTGATCGTGCCGCTGGCCGGGGGCTTCCAGCCGAAGCCGGAGATCGCGGCCCGGGGATAGCGGCGCCCGCCCCGGCCGCTCCCGGCGCCCCTGGCCGCTCAGAGGTAGGGGTGCTGGGCCCGTTTGGCCTGTTCGTAGCCGAGACGGGCCTGCCGCGCCTCCGGCAGGTCCGACACCTCGGCGACGGGGACGTCCCACCAGGCGGTGGTGTCCGGTCCCGGCCCGGGGACGGTCTCGACGTGGACGACGGTGGTCCGGGCGGACTCGCGCGCCTTGGTCAGGGCCACCCGCAGCGACTCGGGGCCGTCGGCGCGCAGGACGTCGGCGCCCAGGCTGGCCGCGTTGGCCGCCAGGTCCACCGGCAGGAGCGCGCCGTCCAGCTCGCCCGAGGGACCGCGCATCCGGTAGGCCGTCCCCAGGCGGCGGGCCCCGACCGATTCCGACAGGCCGCCGATGGAGGCGAAGCCGTGGTTGTCGACCAGGACCACGACGAGCTTGACGCCCTCCTGAACGGCGGTGACGATCTCCTGGGCCATCATCAGGTAGGACCCGTCGCCGACCAGCACGAAGACCTCGCGTTCCGGGTCGGCCAGCTTCACGCCGAGTCCTCCGGCGATCTCGTAGCCCATGCAGGAGTAGCCGTACTCCACGTGGTAGGTCCCCGGGCCGGTGGCACGCCAGAGCTTGTGCAGGTCGCCGGGGATCGACCCGGCCGCGTTGACCACCACGTCCGCCGGCCGGGCCACCTCGTTGAGCATGCCGAGCACCACCGGCTGGGTCAGCGTGTCTCCCGTGGTGAGCAGGGAGACCTGCTCCTGCCAGTCGTGGGTCAGCTCCGCCGCCCTGGCGGTCCAGCCGGGGTCGGCGCTCCAGTCCCCGGGATCCAGCGCCCGCAGCGCCTCACGGGCGTCGGCGACGAGCGTCTCACCGGAGTGCTTGGCCGCGTCGAAGGCGGTGACGTTCACGTTCAGGAAGGCGGCCGGGCCGAACAGGGTCCGGGAGGCGGTGGTGAAGTCGCTGTAGCGGGTGCCGACGCCGATGACCAGGTCGGCCTCGCGCGCCAGGGCGTTGGCGGCGGCGGTGCCGGTGTGCCCGACGCCGCCGACCGCGCGGGGGTGGTCGTAGGGCACCGCCCCCTTGCCCGCCTGGGTCTCGGCCACCGGGATGCCGTGTCCGGCGGCGAAGGCCGCGAGCGACTCCGACGCCTCGCTGTAGATCACCCCGCCCCCGGCCACGATGAGGGGGCGCCGCGATCCCCGCAGCAGCTCGACCGCCCGTGCCAGCGCGGCCGGTTCGGGCACCGGGCGGGCCACGTGCCACACCCGCCTGCGGAACAGCTCCACCGGCCAGTCGTAGGCCTCGGCCTGCACGTCTTGGGGCAGCGCCAGGGTGACCGCGCCCGTCTCGGCCGGGTCGGTCAGCACCCGCATCGCGGCCAGCAGCGCCGAGGGGAGCTGCTCGGGGCGGTTGATCCGGTCGAAGAACCTGCAGACCGGCCGCAGGGCGTCGTTGACGGTCACGTCGTAGGAGCGGGGGTCCTCCAGCTCCTGCAGCACCGGGGTGGCGACCCGGGTGGCGAAGACGTCGCCGGGCAGCAGCAGCACCGGGATCCGGTTGATCGTCGCCAGCGCCGCCCCGGTGACCAGGTTGGTGGCCCCCGGCCCGATCGAGGTGGTGCAGGCGAAGGTGGACAGGCGGTTACGCGCCCGCGCGTAACCGACCGCGGTGTGCACCATGGCCTGCTCGTTACGGGCCAGATAGTACGGCAGGGCGCCTGCCGTACCGGCTCCCTGCTCGGCCAGTGCCTGTCCGATCCCGGCCACGTTGCCGTGGCCGAAGATGCCCAGGCATCCGGCCACCAGCCGTTGCTCGACGCCGTCGCGCTCGGTCCACTGGTTGGCGAGGAACCGCACGAGCGCCTGTGCCACCGTGAGTCTCATCGCAGCGCCTTCGTCATGGGGAGGCGGGGGTCGACCGCCTGCTCCGCCCAGGAGGAGCGGACCCAGGCGTGCCGGGGGTCGTCGCAGAAGGCCATGGACCGCGTCGGAGCGGGCCCGGCCAGCACGTTGAGGTAGTAGAGGTCGTAGCCGGGGGCCGCCATCGAGGGGCCGTGGTAGCCGTGCGGGACGAGCACCACGTCGCCGCCCGACACCTCGGCCAGCGTGTCGTGTGTGCCGTAGACCCGCTGGTAGCCGGGACCGCCCTCGAAGTAGTAGATCTCCTCCAGCACGGCCTCGCGCTCGGAGGCGGTGTCGTGCTTGTGCGGCGGGTAGGACGACCAGTTGCCGCCGGGGGTCAGCACCTCGACCGCGACGAGCTTGTCGCAGTCGAAGGCGTCCGGGGCGCAGAAGTTGTTCACCTGACGGCTGGCCTGGCCCGCGCCGCGCACCTCGACCGGGACCTCGCGTGCCGGGCCGTACCGGACGGGGAAGCTCCTGCTCGCCCGGGCCGCGGGGAACGCGAACCGGCCCGTGCCGGTGATCCGGGCGGTCGCGCCGACGGGCAGGTAGGCGAAGTCGCTGACCGCCTGGAAGACCGAGGTCCGGCCGTGGAGCGTGAGCCGTACACCCTCGCACTCGACCGCGCACGAGCCCGACAGGGGCAGGACCAGCATCTCCTCGTCACCTGTGGTGAACTCCACGCTCTCGCCGGACAGGCAGAGCAGGCGGAGTCCGGCGTAGGTCCACCCGGCCGACTCCGGGGTGATCAGCAGTGTCCAGGGGGACAGTGCCGTGCTTCCCGCGGGGATGAAGGTCATGCCCGCCCCTCCTCTGCCGGTCCGTCGAAGCGTGACGTCTCAGCGCCGTGCCTGCCCGATCGCTCGCTCACTGTCACCTCCAGCATCGCCGCGGCGGTGTCGACGGCCGCGGCCACGTCGTCATCGGAGGGGTACAGCAATGCGCGGCCCACCACAAGACCCCGCACGCCGGGGAGCCTGAGCGCGTCGCGCCAGGCGGCGTAGGTCTGCTGGGGATCGCCTCCCGGGTCACCCCCCAGGAGCAGGGTCGGCAGCGTCGTGGCGCGCATCACCCGCTCCATGTCGGCGACCACCGGGAGCTTCAGCCAGGTGTGCGCGGAGGTCGCGCCCAGCCCCTGTCCGACGTGCATGGAGCGGATGACCCCCTCGGGGGACAGGTCGTGGGCGACCGCCCCGTTCACCCGTCGCGACCAGAACGGCTCGACCATCGCGACCAGGCCGTGCGAGGCCAGCTCGGTGATCGTCCGAGCGCAGGACTCCAGGGTGGTGGCGGTGCCGGGGTCGTCCAGGCCGATCCGGCAGAGCATCTTGCCGCCGTCCAGGCCCATCCGGACGATCGCGGGGGTGTCGTAGGCGGTGAAACGGTCGTCGAACTCGAACACCGCGCCGTGCACGCCGCCCCGGTTCATCGACCCGATGACGAGCTTGCCCTCCAGCGCGCCGAGCAGCAGCAGGTCCTCGACGATGTCGGGGGTGGCCAGCAGCCCGTCCACGCCGGGCCGGGCCAGCGCCACGCACAGGCGTTGCAGCAGGTCGACGCGGCTGCCCATGGCGAAGGGCCGGCCCCCGGCGCCGAGCACGCCCCGGGCGGAGTGGTCGGCCGCGATGACGAGGATTTGGTCGCGCTCCTCCAGCGGTCTCCCGCGCCGCCGTGCCGCGGCCGCCTCCACGATCCGCCAGGGGGCGTGCGCGCGGGTGTCGAGCAGGCCGCGGTAGTCGTCCTCGCTCATGCCTCCGGCGGCACTCGTCCGGACGGGTCCGGTGCCGGCCCGGACGGACCCGGAGTTCTCCGGGGCGGCCCGGGGACCCTCTCCGGCGGTGCCGGAACCCGTCCCGGCCGGCAGGGGACTGACCTCGCTCAACGCTCACTCCCTTGCGTCCGGACCGGTTGCTCGGTGCCGAGCACCGCTCTCACCTCGTCGGGGGTGGGCATCGCGGGCGCGCAGGCCAGCCGTCCCGCGACGATCGCGCCCGCCGCGTTGGCGAAGCGCAGCGTGTCCTCCAGCGGCCAGCCGCCGAGCAGCCCGTGGCAGAGCGCCCCGCCGAAGGCGTCCCCCGCGCCGATCCCGTTGACCACCTCGACCGGCACCGGCGGCACCTCCACCGTCTCCTCCGCGGTCATGCCGAGAACCCCGTCGCCGCCCTGTTTGACGATCGCCAGCTCGACGCCGGCCTCCAGCAGCGCCCTGGCCGCCTCGTGCGGTTCGCGGGTGCCGGTGGCGACCTCGACCTCGTCGAGGTTGCCGACCGCCACGGTGACCTGTCCGAGCGCCCTGCGCGCCTGGACGCGGGCCGCCTCCGTGTTCGGCCAGAACATCGGGCGGTAGTCGAGGTCCAGCACCGTGTACGGCCTGCGTCCCCGCACCCTCCAGGCCGCGAAGTGCGCGCTCCTGGAGGGCTCCTGGGACAGGCCGGTGACGGTGGCCCAGAACAGCCGGGTCTCGGCGATGGCGGGGAGATCGAGCTCGCCGGGGAGGATCTCCAGATCGGGGGCCTTGGGAGAGCGGTAGAAGTAGAGAGGGAAGTCCTCCGGGGGCCGGATCTCGCAGAACGTCACCGGGGTGGGCAGGTGCGGCACGGCGGTGACGTAGCGGTCGTCGACGCCGTACGAGCGCAGCGCGTCGTGAACGAACAGGCCGAACGGATCGGCCCCGGTACGGGTGATCACCGCGCTGGAGTGGCCGAGGCGGGAGGCGGCCACGGCGACGTTGGTGGGGCTGCCGCCCAGATACTTGCCGAAGGTCTCCACCTCCCGCAGGGACAGCCCCACCTGCAGCGGGTAGATGTCCACCCCGACCCGTCCCATGGTCAGGACCTCGATCATCGCGCACCTCCAGTGTGGAGACCTCGGGCTTCGGCCGTGGAGAGGACGTCAGGCAGGTCTCTCCAGCGGTGGCGCACCGGCGAGCCCCTTCAGGTAGGACAGGCTCGCGCGGACGTTCTCCTTGGGGTCGGCGTCGTCCTCGGCGCCGAGGACGACGTCCTGCTCCATGACGTACCAGCCGTCGTACCCGGCGGCGGTCAGGCCCGTGACGATGCCGGAGACGTCCACGTCGCCCTGGCCGAGCGGGCGGTAGAGGCCCTTCTTGACCGCCTTGGTGTAGGTCAGCTCACCCGACCCGACCAGGGCGGCGAGTTCGGCGTCGACGTCCTTGAGGTGAACGTGCGCGATCCGCTCCGCGGCGCGGGCGACCAGATCGCCGGGGTCCGTGCCGCCGATGAGCAGGTGGCCGGTGTCCAGGCAGAGCGGGACCGCGCTGCCGTCGAGCACCCGCTCCACCTCCCCGGGGTTCTCCACCATGGTCCCCACATGCGGGTGCAGGGTGACCATGAGGCCGAACTCCTTGGCGTTCTTGAGGATCCGGGCCAGGTTGGCCATCAGGGTCTTCCAGCCGCCCGCCTCCAGGGCGGGCTTGGTGTCGTAGCTCTCGCCCCCGGTGGAGGCGGCCAGCACGATCACCTCCAGACCGCCGTCCCGGAAGGCGCCCATCGCGGCGCGGACCTCCGGGAGCGGGTCGTGGTGGGGGTCGTGCAGCACCACGGGGACGAACCCGCCGACCGCGCGCAGGCCGTACTCGGCGAGCATGGAGCGGCAGCGTGACGGCGAGGGCGGCAGGAATCCCGGGGGCCCCAGCTCGGTGGCCGTGAGCCCCAGCTCCCGCATTTCGGCGAGGACCTGGTCGCGTTCGAGCTGGACCCCCCAGCCGGGGACCTCGCAGACGCCCCAGGAGATCGGTGCACCGGCCGTTTTCAACGGACCACCTCCATTACGTGAACGGGACGCCCTTCGTGCCTGGAGAGTTCGGCGGCCTCCGCGAGATAGAGCGCGGCCAGGGCGTCCTCGACTGTGCAGGGACTCTCCGTCTCCCCGCTCGCCACGCCGAGAAACGCGCCGAGCTCGGCGACGTAGGCGGCCTCGAACCTGCTGACGAAGTCCGGCCACGGCTCGCCCGGCGGCTGCAGACCCTCGGTGCTGGTCAGCGGCGTGCGCGGGTCGAGGCCGACCGCCCGGGTCCCGCGGGTGCCGGCCAGCTCCATCCGTACGTCGTATCCGGCTCCGTTGTAGCGGGAGCCCTGCAGGGTGACCAGCGTGCCGTCGTCCAGCGTGAGCAGCGCGGCGCTGTTGTCGACGTCGCCGGCGTCGGCGAAGAAGCTCTCGCCCCGGTTGGAACCGGTCGCGTAGACGGTGTCGGCCTCGCGGCCGGTGACCCAGCGCAGGATGTCGAAGTCGTGGATGTGGCAGTCACGGTAGATGCCGCCGGACGTCGGGATGTAGCCCGGAGCGGGCGGCCGGGGGTCGGCGGTGATCATGTGCACCCGGTGCAGCGTGCCCAGGTCGCCGTTGCGCAGCGCCTCCCTGGCGCGGGCGTAGCCCGGGTCGAAGCGGCGCTGGAAGCCGATCTGCACGACCGTCCCGCTCTGCCTGGCCGCCTTGAGCACCCGGAGCGTGTCCTCCACCCCCGTCGCGACCGGCTTCTCGCAGAACACCGGCACCCCCTGAGCGCAGGCGCGCATCAGGAGCTCGGCGTGGGTGGCCGTGGGGGTGGCGATGATCACGGCGTCGGTGTCGAAGGCGTCGCCCACCCTGATGTTCGGCCCGGTGGCGACCTCGGCCGCCCGCGCGCCGTCCGCGTCGGCCACCACCAGTTCGTCGACGCGGGGGTGTGCCGCCAGCGTCGCGGCGTGGAACGCCCCGATCCGGCCGAGCCCCAGCAGACCAACACGCATGACGCCTCCGAAGGAGATTGCGGCTGACCTTCAGTTCTAACAGTTCTAAGCGAAGGAATCGAAGAGCGTCAAGAGTTTGTCAGGACATAAAGACGAGCTGTCAGCATGTGAGGGCGATCGATGATCTCGTTCTTCCCGATGGGAGAAGATCCCGGTCGATGACATCCCCGCGATCGCCGTCATCCCCTCAGCGCGGCCGCGAAAGCGCGGATGGCCGGGTCGGCGCGGTGGACGGGGACGCGGGCGAAGCCCATGACCAGGGCGGGCGGCCCCGGGGAGCTGCGCATCGGACCCACCGCCTCGGCGGCGAGACCGCACGCCTGGGCCGTCTCGGCCGCCGACGGCTCGTCCCAGCCGCCGGGCAGCTCGGCGAACAGGTGCAGTCCGGCGGAGACCCCGAGCACCGTGATCTCGGGGAGGTGGTCGGCCAGCGCCCGCACGAAGGCGTCGCGGCGGGCGCGATAGTCCCGCCGCATCCTCCTCAGGTGCCGGTCGTAGCCGCCGGTCCCGATGAGGTGCGCCAGCGCGTACTGCTCCAGAACCGGTGAGCCCAGGTCCAGTTCGCCCCGGGCCAGCCGTACCGACTCGGCGATCCCGGGCGGGGCCACCACCCAGCCCAACCGGAGTCCCGGGGCCAGGGACTTGCTCACGCTCCCCGCCATGACCACCCGGTCGGGGGCGAGTCCCTGCAGGCAGCCCACCGGATCGCGGTCGAACCGGAACTCCGCGTCGTAGTCGTCCTCAAGGATCGTCGCGCCGGTCTCGGCGGCCCACCCGATGAGCTCGGCGCGGCGACGGGGGGAGAGGACCACACCGGTGGGGTACTGGTGGGCCGGGGTGAGCAGCACCGCCCTCGCCCCGGTCGCGGCCAGGGCCCCGACGTCGACGCCCTCCCCGTCCACCGGGACCGCGACCAGGTCGGCCCCCGCCGCGTGGAGCAGTGGGAGCTGGCGCAGGCCGGCCGGGTCCTCGACGGCCAGCCGGATCCGGCCGGAGGGGGGCGCGGGATGGGCGATCCGGTCGACGAACCAGTTCAGATCGTGGCTGGCCCGGCCCTCGGGGAGCTGCCCGGCGAGCGCCTGGACCGTCAGGTTCAGTCCCTGGGCCACCCCGCCCACGATCACCAGGTTGTCGGGGCCGACCTCCGCCGCGCGGACCCTCCTCAGGTAGGCGGCCAGTTCCTCGCGCAGGACGGGGACCCCGCCGGGGTCCCCGTAGTCCAGCGCATCGGCGGGCAGGGTGGCGAGCGCGTTCCTGATCGAGGCGAGCCAGCGCTCGCGGGGGAAGGCTCCCAGGTCGGGGGATGTGGAGCGACGCCCGTAGTAGGGCTTGCCCGCGGACACCAGGGGATCGCGGGTGACCGCCGCCGAGAGCCGGCTCGCCGCCGGGGCCACGCTGGTGCCCGCACCGACCCGCGAGATCAGGAATCCCTCCGCGACGAGCTGTTCGTAGGCCTCCACGACCACGCCGCGCGACAGCCCGAGATCCCTGGCCAGCTCCCGGCTCGCGGGCAGCCGCTCGCCCGCCGCCAGCCTGCCCCGCCGTACGGCCTCCCGCAGCTCGCGGGCGATCTGCCCGGCGATCCCGCCCGCCACCCGGTCGACGCTCAGATGCAGATCGGCCAATTGGTCCTCTTTTTAGCGCTTCATTTGACCCTATTGGAGAGCCATTGTCTTCCTAGCATTGCCGACATGAGCGCAGATGTCAGCACTGCCGCCTCCCGGTCGGCACCATCGCCACCGGAGCGCTCCTCGGCCTGGGCGCGCCGTCCGCGCCCGACCTGCTCGGGGCCGGGCTGGTCGTCGCCGGGATCGCGATCGGTCTCAGTGGTGCCGGTTCACCCCCGAGCGCGGCAGGCTCGCCCGCTGGCGGGGGACGTCGGCCTTCTTCGGAGCGGCGTCCTGCGGAGCGGCCTCCTGCGAGGAGACGTCAAGCTGCTGCTGGGGTAGGTTCACCGGAGGTTCCGGCCAGCTCACCGGCCACTGGGGAGTCCGCCCACCGCTCTCGCTGATGTTCCTGAGCGTGATGGCGATCAATGACACGGCGAGGCCGACGACCACGAGAACCGCCATGATCACAAGCATGACGATATTGCTGCTCATAACGGTGTTTCCAATGTTCATGACACCCTCCGGATCCCACCGGACACTCGACCCGGTCTATTTCCAGCTTCCTCTGTGTCTTCGGACACATAGGGACAGAAGACGCCACAAGCAGCTAATGCTTACCCCAAATAGTCATTTTTCATCTCATATCACCCCAATATTCGCATCGTGAAGTGAGACAGGGCCGCCCCTCCGACCTCGGCGGCTTCTCGTGAGCGGCAGGCCGTACCCTCTAGGAGGACCGAAGGCCCCCGCACGGAGGATCGAAGACGATGCCCGAGTTCGACTACACCGACCTGCTCCCCATGGGACCGGATGAGACGCGATACCGCCTGGTCAGCGCCGAGGGGGTGCGGGTGGTCGAGGCCGCGGGCCGCAGGTTCCTGGAGGTCGGGCCCGAGGCGCTCCGGCTGCTGACCGAGACGGCGATCCACGACATCTCCCACTATCTCCGGTCCTCCCACCTCGCCCAGCTCCGCAAGATCATCGACGACCCCGAGTCCAGCGGGAACGACCGCTTCGTCGCCCTCGACCTGCTGAAGAACGCCTCGATCTCAGCCGGCGGCGTGCTCCCGATGTGCCAGGACACCGGCACCGCGATCGTGATGGGCAAGCGCGGCCGCCACGTGCTCACCGACGGCGCCGACGCCGAGCACATCTCACGCGGTGTCTACGACGCCTACACCCGGCTCAACCTGCGCTACTCCCAGATGGCCCCGATCACCATGTGGGAGGAGAAGAACACCGGCTCCAACCTCCCCGCGCAGGTCGAGCTCTACGCCGAAGACCCTCACGGCCACGCGGACGAGTACAAGCTGCTGTTCATGGCCAAGGGCGGCGGCAGCGCCAACAAGTCGTTCCTGTACCAGGAGACCAAGGCGGTCCTCAACGAGAAGCGGATGCTCCAGTTCCTGGAGGAGAAGATCCGCTCCCTCGGCACCGCCGCGTGCCCGCCGTACCACCTGGCGATCGTCGTCGGCGGCACCTCCGCCGAGTTCGCCCTGAAGACGGCCAAGTACGCCAGCGCCCGCTACCTGGACGCCATCCCCACCTCCGGCTCGCCCAGCGGCCACGGCTTCCGCGACACCGAACTGGAGGCCAAGGTCTTCGAGCTCACCCAGAAGCTCGGCATCGGCGCGCAGTTCGGCGGCAAGTATTTCTGTCACGACGTCCGCGTCATCCGCCTCCCCCGCCACGGCGCCTCCTGCCCGGTCGCCATCGCGGTCTCCTGCAGCGCCGACCGCCAGGCCCTGGCCAAGATCACCCCCGAGGGGATCTTCCTGGAGCAGTTGGAGACCGACCCCGCGCGGTTCCTCCCGGAGACCACCGGCGAGCACCTGTCGGACGACGTGGTGAGCATCGACCTCAACCGCCCGATGCCGGAGATCCTCGCCGAGCTCACCAAGTATCCGGTCAAGACCCGCCTGTCCCTGACCGGTCCCCTCGTCGTCGCCCGCGACATCGCCCACGCCAAGATCGGCGAGCTCCTCGACGCCGGCGGCGAGATGCCGCAGTACCTCAAGGACCACGCGGTCTACTACGCCGGCCCCGCCAAGACCCCCGAGGGCTACGCCTCCGGCTCCTTCGGCCCCACCACGGCCGGACGCATGGACTCCTACGTCGAGCGCTTCCAGGCCGCGGGCGGCTCCATGGTCATGCTCGCCAAGGGCAACCGTTCCAAGCAGGTCACCGACGCCTGCGAGGCCCACGGCGGCTTCTACCTCGGCTCCATCGGCGGCCCCGCCGCCCGCCTCGCCCAGGACTGCATCAGGAAGGTCGAGGTCCTGGAGTATCCCGAACTCGGGATGGAGGCCGTCTGGAAGATCGAGGTCGAGGACTTTCCCGCCTTCATCGTCGTGGACGACAAGGGCGACGACTTCTTCGACCAACGGCAACATGACGGCGGAGCCACCTTCGTGGGTATCCCGACACGTTCAACCAGGTAAAGCAGCCTTCGGCGAGAGCTCGAAGCCCCCGCTCGCGGCGCACGTCGCGGGTTGGGGCTTCTTGTTGTTCCCGATCATTCGGGGCTGTTGCCGGTACCGGTGCCGACGTTGCACCGATCCTCAACCCGCCTACCCTGCGACGCCGGCGGAGGCCGGAGACATCCTCGGCGGGGAGGCGTTCGTGGAGGCTCCCAAGGAGTTGTTCAAGTTCCTAGGGTGATCAGCATGCGTCTTGTGTCCGGCGATGACTTCGTGAAGCTGTTCTCCTCGTTCGATGTGTCCGCGTTCCGCACCTCGATCGAGTGGAGGCCGAACGGCTGGGTCTCCCCCGGTCGGATTGGTGGCTGTTCGACGATGAACGTCTGGCGCTGCTCCACCTGGACGTCGATGACGTTCTTCTGGGTGCGGAGATCATCACGGACCAGGCCACGGTCGAACAGCATCGCAAGTGGCGTGATCTCGCATGGGAGCACGCGATTCCCCTTGAGGAGTTCGTGACCTCCGGTGCGTGACATCACCCGCGCCCGTCAGCAGATGGGAGCAAGGCTCAAGGAACTACGCCTGGACGCCAAGATGACCGGGCGGCAACTGGCCGCCCGGTACGGCTGGCAGGCATCCAAGGTCAGCAAGCTGGAGAACGGCCGCCAGACGCCCTCAGCGGATGACATCCGTTCCTGGTGCGATGCCGTTCAGGACTATTCGGGGTAGCCGCAGACACGGGTTGGCAAATGCCGCCAGACACCTGCTAACTTTTGTTTGCATGTATGGGGATGCGTCATGAGCACCCCGGTGCCGACCGGGGACGAGTTGCTGAAGGTGATGGCCACCCTGGCCAATCCGCACCGGCTGCGCGTCCTCGCGGCGCTGGCGGGAGAGCCCGACTACGTGAGTCGGCTCGCCCGCGAGCTGGGCATCAGCCGTCCCCTCCTGCAGGTCCACCTGCGCAAGCTGGAGGCGGCGGGGCTGGTGACGAGCCGGTCGGAACTTTCGGAGGACGGCAAGACGATGAAGTTCTACGAGGTGAAACCGTTCGCCATCGAGCTGACCCCACAGGCCATCCAGGCCGCGGTGAGCACGCTGACCGTGCCCGGGGCCGACGCGGAGGGATCGGAGTGATGGACGGACACAGCCTGGCGGAGGTGGTCGGCGCTCTCGGCATCTTCGCCTTCGTCACCACGGTGATCACGGTGATCGTCGTTCAGGTCGGCGCGACGGTCCGGGCCCGTGCGGCACTTGCCCGCGAGGACGAATACCGCAGGCTCGCCTCAAGCGGCGCGGACACGCAGCGGGACATCGAGCGGCAACTCGGTGAGATCTGCGAGCGGCTGACCAGGATCGAGAAGATCCTCAAGACGGTCGAATAGCCCACGAGCATGTCCTGGGCCGCCGAGCGGCAACTCGACGACCCAGGTGGATGAAGAAGTACGCACCAGCTCAGAGGAACGCTCCTTCATGGAAAGGACAGCAGTTCATGCTGCCTGAAAGCAAATCACGCGGCCCGCTGACGGAACGGATCGCCGGTTGGTCGGTCCGCCACCGCATGGTCACGATCGTCGGGTGGTTCACCCTGGTGATCGTTTCCGTGCTCGCCAGCACGGTCCTGGGCCTGGGTTCGACGAACAGCACCGATCCGGGAGAGTCCGGCCGCGCCGACCGGGTCCTGGACGCTCAGATCGGCTACGTCCCGCTGCAGGAGAACGTCCTGGTCCAGCCGCTCAAGGACGGGCCCCTCCTCGCCGCCGACCCGGAGGTCAGGGGCGCCATCGGGGATCTGACCACGAGCATGCGCCGGGCACCGGGCGCGGTCGCCGCGCTGCGTTCACCGCTGGAGCCGGGCGGGGCCGATCTGGTCTCCGAGGACGGACGCTCCGGCCTGGTCAACATCCAGATCGCCGGACCCGGCGAGCGGTTCCGCGACCACTACGCCGCGATCGAGTCGGTGGTCGAGGAGGTGTCGGCCAGGCATCCCGGCGTGCGGCTGGCGCAGGCCGGAGACGTGAGCCTGTCGGACGCGGTGAACGACGGCATCAAGGACGACATGAAGCGGGCCGAATTCTTCTCGTTGCCGCTTACCGTGGTGATCCTGCTGGTGGTGTTCGGCTCGCTGATCGCCGCGGGGATTCCGCTGCTGCTGGCCGCCACCACCGTGCTCGCCGCGTTCGGCCTGCTTCAGGTGGCCGCGCACTGGGTCCCGGTCAACAGCGCCACCTCCTCCGTCGTGCTGCTGATCGGCCTCGCCGTCGGCATCGACTACTCGCTGTTCTACCTGCGCCGAGAACGTGAGGAACGGGCCGCTGGACACGGCGTGACCGAGGCACTCGAGATCACCGCGCGGACCTCGGGCCACGTGGTGGTCGTCTCCGGTCTCACCGTGATGCTGTGCCTGACCGGCCTGCTGTTCACCGGCCTGGACAACTTCCGGGGCCTGACCGTGGGAACGATCCTGGTCGTCGGTCTCGCCATGATCGGTTCGGTCACGGTGCTGCCCGCTCTGCTGGCCCTGCTCGGCCACCACGTCGACAAGGCTCGCATTCCCTGGCTCGGCCGCCGCCGCACCGCGGCCGGCGAGTCCCGCTTCTGGACAGCCGTGGCGCGCGCAGTCGTGCGGCGTCCGCTGCTATGGGGAGGCCTGGCCACGATCACCCTGGTCGTGCTGACTCTGCCCGCGTTCGGAATGCGGCTCCAGGACGCGGCGGTCACCGACAGCCTGCCCCGTGAGGTCCCGGCGGTGGACTCCGCGATCCGCATGCAGGAGGCGTTCCCCGGCAGCCCGCTGCCCGCGTGGGTGGTCATCTGGGAGAAGCGCGCCGCCGCGCTGGACGCCCCCGGGGTGCGGCAGGCGGTGAAGGCGCTGCACCCGGTCTCCACCGCGCGGGTCGACCGGATCATGGTCGCTCGCGTCCCGCTGGCCGACTCCGGCACGGGCGAGGTGGCCAACCGTTCCCTGGAGGAGTTGCGTGCCGTGAAGGCTCCGGCCGCGCTCGGCTCACTGGACGGCCTGGACTACGCGGTGGCGGGCAAGACCGCGTTCGCCTACGACTTCACCAAGCAGATCACCGAGCGCTCGCCGCTGGTGATCGGGTTCGTGCTCACGCTCGCGCTCATACTGCTGGCGATCTCGTTTCGATCCCTGGCGGTGTCCCTGGTGTCGATCCTGCTCAACCTGCTGTCGCTCGGTGCCGCCTACGGGGTGCTGACCTGGGTGTTCCAAGACAGCCGGCTGGGCACGGTGCTCGGCTTCACCTCCTATGGCGGAGTGATCGGCTGGTTGCCGCTGTTCATGTTCGTGATCTTGTTCGGGCTGAGCATGGACTACCACATCTTCGTCCTCAGCAGGATCCGGGAACGCCGCGCCGCCGGCGCCCCGGTGCGCCAGGCCGTCGTCGCCGGGATCGGCACCAGTTCCGGCGTCGTCACCAGCGCCGCCGTGATCATGACTGCCGCGTTCAGCGTCTTCGTGGTCCTGTCGGCGATCGAGTACAAGATGATGGGCATCGGGCTCTCGGTCGCCATCCTGATCGACGCGACCCTTGTCCGGGGTGTGTTGCTGCCGGCCGCGATCACTCTGCTCGGCGAGCGGTTCATGACTCCCACAACAGGGCGGGGAGGCACGGATGCAGCCACAGGTTGATCCCGCGAAAAACGACTTGATTGAATGACGGGATGGACGAGTTCCAGGCCCGCGCGAGGTTCCAGGCCGCCCGGGTCGCCCGGCTGGCCACGGCGGACGCCCGGGGCACGCCCCATCTGGTCCCCGTCGCCTTCGATCTGGACGGCGACACGGTCGCCTTCGCGATCGATCACAAGCCCAAGCGCACGACGGACCTCCGGCGCCTGCGCAACATCGCGGTCAACGACCGGGTGTGCCTGCTGGCGGACCACTACGACGACGACTGGCTGCGGCTGTGGTGGGTCCGCGCCGACGGAAGAGCCCGGATCGCCGAGGACGGCGCGGCCCGGGAGCGGGCGCTCGGGCGTCTCGCGGAGCGCTACCCGCAGTACCGCGACCGCCCTCCCCGGGGCCCGGTGGTCCTGATCGAGGTGGAGACCTGGACGGGCTGGTCCTACGAGGGCGGATAGTCCCGTCCGGCGCGTTCGGCGGAGAACCCGTGGCCGTACGGAGATCCGGCGGGCGCCGGGACACGGAAGGTCAGCCGGTCGGCGGACGCGTCGATCCGGTCGGGGGCCCCATGCCATGGCGGCGGTGCGAACGCCGCCATGTGGGCCGGCCTTGAACACTGTGGCGGTCGGCACCGCGCCGGACGTCGGCCCGACGGTCACGAGACCCCCTTGGACCAAACCAACACCTGCCAGCATGCCGTAGTTGCAAGTTATTCGCAATAGAGGGAGGACCTAGGTCGCGGATCTGATGCAGATGCAAACCTCTTGCAATAGTCTCCGGAAGAAGCACTGATCAACGAGGAGGTAGACCCGTGGGCGAGTACACCCTTCCGGACATGCCCTACGACTACGCGGCGCTGGAGCCCGCGATCACCGGCGAGATCCTGGAGCTGCACCACTCCAAGCACCACGCCGCCTACGTCAAGGGAGCCAACGACACGCTGGAGCGGCTGGCCGAGGCCCGGGACAAGGGCGAGTTCGGCGGGCTGGTCGGACTGGAGAAGACCTTCGCCTTCAACCTGTCCGGGCACGTGCTGCACTCGATCTTCTGGCAGAACCTCTCCCCCGACGGCGGCGACCGCCCCGACGGCGAGCTCGCCGCGGCCATCGACGAGCACTTCGGCTCGTTCGAGGCCTTCAGCAAGCAGCTCACCACCGCGACCGCGGGCGTGCAGGGCTCCGGCTGGGGCATCCTGGCCTGGGAGCCGCTCTCCCGGCGTCTCGTGGTCGAGCAGGTCTACGACCACCACGGCAACGTCGGCATGAACACCACGCCGCTGCTGGTCTTCGACGCCTGGGAGCACGCCTACTATCTGCAGTACCGCAACGTGCGCCCCGACTACGTCGAGAAGCTCTGGAGCCTCGTCAACTGGGCGGATGTCACGGAGCGTTTCTCAACAGTTACGAGCGCGAAAATCTGACCGAAGAACGCAAGAAGATTCGGCCCGGTCTCTACTGGTCGCATTACGCAAATCGGTAAGCTGCCTACCATGCGTGCGCCGTCCGGATACCTTCTTGCAGCGCGCTACCGGCTGTCAGAACCGGTTGGGCGCGGCGGCATGGGCACCGTCTGGCGGGCATACGACGAGCTGCTGGGCCGCGAGGTGGCCGTCAAGGAGGTGCGGCTGCCCCTCGTCCTCGACGAGGACCTGAGGGCGGAGCTGTGCGCCAGGACCGAGCGTGAGGGGCGGGCGACCGCGATGGTCGCCCATCCCTCGGTGATCACCGTCTTCGACGTCGTCACCGAGGACGAGCGCCCCTGGATCGTGATGGAGCTGCTCCGGGCCAGGTCCCTGGAGCAGCTCCTCCAGGAGAGGGGCCCGTTGCCGCCGCGCCAGGTGGCGGAGATCGGGCGACAGGTCCTGGGCGCGCTGCGGGCCGTGCACGCCAAGGGCATCCTGCACCGCGACGTCAAGCCCAGCAACGTCCTGGTGACCGACGACCGGGCGGTGCTCACCGACTTCGGCCTGGCCGCCCTCGAAGGCGACGTGTCGATCACCCAGGCGGGCATCGTGCTCGGCTCGGCCGGATACATCGCCCCCGAGCGCGTGCTGGGCGCCAAGGCCCACCCCTCCGGCGACCTGTGGTCACTCGGCGCGACCCTCTACACCGCCGTCGAGGGCCGCGGCCTGCACGGACGCCGTACGGCCGCCGCCGCGCTGGCGGCGCTGACCAGCGGCGAGCCCATCCCGATGGACAAGGCCGGCCCGTTGACCCCGGTGCTGCAGGGCCTGCTCAAGATCGACCCGAACGGCCGGCTCGACGCGGTGCGCGCCTCCCTGATGCTGGCCCGGGTGGCTGCCGGCGGATCAGCCGAGGAGCCGTTCGCCCGCACCTCGGGCAAGGCCGTCAGGAACACCGCGACGATCACCGTCCCCTCGTTCAGCCGCCGGCCGCCCCACCGGGGGACACACCGGGTCGGTTCCGCGCCGATCCCCGATCCGCCCCCCATTCCCACTCCGGTGCCGCACCCTCGGGGGCACCGGCGTCCGGCCGAGGGGACGCACCGCAAATCGGCGGAACACCCCCCGACTCAACGCCCGTTCGTCCGAATCATGACGCCTTTCATCAGGTTGATGCTCCCGCGCCTTCTCTGGCCGAGAGAGCTTCGTAAGCGTGGATAAAGCGTTATTCAAGGAAGGGTCGTTATCTTCTTCTCATGCCGGAACAGCACACGCGCGTGCTCGCTGACCGCTACGAGCTGATCACACCGCTCGGCAGGGGCACCATGGGCACTGTTTGGCGTGCCTTCGATCGTGCCCTGGGCCGCGAGGTCGCGATCAAGGAAATCCGCCAGGAGTCCGGGCTCAGCGAGGCACAGCGCACCGAACTCCGCGAGCGCATGATCCGTGAGGGTCGTACGGCTGCCCGCATCAGCCATCCGTCCGTGGCCACCGTCCACGATGCGATCATCGAGAACGGCAGTCCGTGGATCATCATGGAGCTCGTGCAGGCGCGCTCCCTCGAGCAGGTGGTCGAGGAGGAGGGGCCGCTGCCACCCCGGCTGGTCGCCGAGATCGGCGTGGATCTCCTCGGGGCGCTGCGCGCCGCCCACGCCCAGGGTGTGCTGCACCGTGACGTCAAGCCCGGCAACGTGCTGATCACCGAGAACGGCCGGGTGGTGCTCACCGACTTCGGCATCGCCAAGGCCGAGGGGGACACCAACCTCACCAAGACCGGCATGGTGATCGGCTCCCCGGGGTACACGGCGCCCGAGCGGGCTCGCGGGGAGCACACCGGACCGGAGTCGGACCTCTGGTCGCTCGGGGCCACCCTGTACTTCGCGGTGGAGGGCCGGCCGGCCTACGAGCGATCCTCGGTGGCGGAGACCCTCGCCGCGCTGATGACCGACAGGGCCGATCCGCCGGTCCAGGCCGGGCTGCTCCGCCCTGTCCTGGAGCAACTCCTGGAGCGGGACCACACGGTACGGCTCGCGCCCGCCCAGGCGGCGGCGATGCTCCGGGCCGTGGCCGAAACCCCTTCGGCCTCGGCGGGATCGGCACCGGCTCCCGCGCCCCCCGCACCGGCTCCCGCGAACGCGGAGGCGAACGTACGCGCGGACGCACCCCCGGCGGACGAGGAGTTCGACGCCGACCGCACCATGATGGTCATCCGTCCCAAGAACGCTCTCCGCCTCCCCCCCAGGGCCGCCGCGACTCCGCCCTTCCCCGAGGGAACCGGGCCGGGACCGGGGACACCGGCCGCCAGATGGCCCGGCACCGCGCCTCAGCCCCCCTACACGGGCTCACGGCAGGGGCCGCCCGCCGTACCCCCGCAGGGGCCTCCCGGCGCGGTGAGACCGGATACGCAGGACGGGCCGGGGCGCGGATTCCCCGGGCCGTCCGGGGCTCCCGGCGCGGACCCCGTGTGGCCGGCGGGGCCGGCGGCTCCCAACCGGGGCCACTCGCAGTATCCGGGCCTGGGGACCGACCTGTTCGCGATCGCGGGACAGGGCGGCAAGGGCGAGCAGACGACCACACCGGCCAGGACCCGGGTCGGCCTGATCGTCCTCATGAGCGTGGCGGCCGTCGCCCTGGTGGCCATCGTGATCCTGGCGTTCGCGCTCTGGCGTTGAATCCCCGCTTTATCTCCCACGACGCAGACTGGACTCATGAGCGACTATCGGATCGAGCATGACTCGATGGGTGAGGTGCGGGTCCCGGCGGACGCGAAGTGGCGGGCACAGACCCAGCGCGCGGTGGAGAACTTTCCCATCTCCGGGCGCGGGCTGGAGAGCCCCCACATCGCCGCCCTCGGCCTGATCAAGGCGATCGCCGCCGAGGTCAACGCCGGGCTGGGGGTGCTGGACAAGAAGTTGGCCCAGGCCATCGCCGAGGCCGCCACCGACGTCGCGGAGAACGAGTGGGACGACGAGTTCCCCGTCGACCTCTTCCAGACCGGTTCGGGGACCTCCTCCAACATGAACGCCAACGAGGTGATCGCCACACTCGCGGAGGAGCGGCTGGGTCGTCCCGTCCACCCCAACGACCACGTCAACGCCTCGCAGTCCTCCAACGACGTCTTCCCCACCTCCATCCACGTCGCCGCCACGACCGAGGTGACCTACCACCTCATCCCGTCCCTGAGGCACCTGGCCACCGCGTTGCGGGAGAAGTCACTCGAGTTCGACCAGGTGGTCAAGGCGGGCAGGACCCACCTGATGGACGCCACCCCGGTCACGCTCGGCCAGGAGTTCGGCGGCTACGCCACCCAGATCGACAACGCCATCGCCCGGGTCCGCAGCTCGATCCCGCACCTCGCCCAGCTCCCCCTGGGCGGCACGGCCGTGGGGACCGGCGTCAACACGCCGCCCGGCTTCGCCTCCCAGGTCATCGAGAAGCTCCGCGAGGCCACCGGACTCCCGTTCTCCGAGGCTCCCGACCACTTCGAGGCCCAGGGCGCCAGGGACGCCATCGTGGAACTGTCGGGCCAGCTCCGGACGGTCGCGGTCTCGCTCAACAAGATCGCCAACGATCTCCGCTGGATGGGATCGGGCCCGCGCACCGGACTCGGCGAGATCAACCTGCCCGACCTCCAGCCCGGTTCGTCGATCATGCCCGGCAAGGTGAACCCGGTGATCCCCGAGGCCGTGTGCATGGTCGCCGCCCAGGTCATCGGGAACGACACGACGATCACCTTCGCCGGAGCCTCGGGCAACTTCGAGCTCAACGTGATGCTGCCGGTCATCGCCCGCAACGTGCTGGAGTCCATCCGGCTGCTCGCCAACGCCTCCCGGCTGCTCGCCGACCGCTGCGTCCACGACATCACGGCCAACGCCGACCGCCTGCGCGAGTACGCCGAGTCGTCCCCGTCGATCGTCACGCCGCTCAACCGGTACGTCGGCTACGAGGAGGCCGCCAAGATAGCCAAGCAGGCCCTGGCCGAGCGCAGGACCATCCGCGAGGTCGTCATCGAGCGCGGCCACGTCGCCAAGGGCACCGTCACCGAGGAGCAACTCGACGCCCTCCTCGACGTGCTGGCCATGACCCGGCCACCGTCGTAGCCCGGAGCGCTGAAAAGGTCGGTCCATTCTCCGGCCGGCAGACTGGGCTCTCCCACGCGGGGAGCCGGAGACCCGCCTCATACACATAGGTAGCCTCAGGACTATGGGGGTTGGCGACATGGGCCGGGATTCGGCTGATTGCCTAGATTCGGCAGCATGATTGACCTAACGGGGCGGCAGGCCGTGGTGACCGGGGCCGGTAGCGGGATCGGGCGTGCCTGCGCGCAGCGGCTGGCCGCGGCCGGAGCACATGTAGTGGTGGTCGACATCGACGCCGAAGCGACCGCGAAGGTGGCCGCGGAGGTCTCCGGGACACCGGTGGTCGCTGATCTTTCCAAGCCCGACTTCGTGAACGCGCTGCCCGCCGACGTGGACATCGTGGTGAACAACGCCGGGTTCCAGCACGTGGCGCCGGTCGAGCAGTTCCCGCCGGCGGTGTTCTCGAAGATCCTCAAGGTCATGGTGGAGGCGCCGTTCCTGCTGGTCCGGGCCGCTCTGCCGGGCATGTACGAGCGAGGCTGGGGACGGATCGTCAACATCTCGTCGGTCCACGGTCTCCGTGCCTCGCCGTACAAATCGGCATACGTCACGGCCAAGCACGCACTCGAAGGACTGTCGAAGGTCATCGCCCTGGAAGGCGCGCCGCACGGCGTCACCTCCAACTGCGTGAACCCCGCCTACGTCCGCACCCCGCTGGTGGAGGACCAGGTAGAGGCCCAGGCCGAGTCCCACGGCATCGGCAGGGATGAGGTCGTCGAGCAGATCATGCTGGCCCCCGCCGCGATCAAACGCCTGATCGAGCCCGAGGAGGTGGCCGAGATGGTCGTATACCTGTGCGGCCCGCACAGCTCGTTCATCACGGGGACGTCCCTGCCCGTGGACGGCGGCTGGACGGCCCGCTGAACCCCGCCCGGGCCGCGACGCGCAGCGTTGCCATCAGACCGCGAGGGTGCGCCGGTGATCTGGACTGAGGAGCGAGGGAGCGGAGCGGACGAGGGACGAGGGAAGACACCGGTTACCAGCACCCGGGCCGCGACGCGCAGCGTTGCCATCAGAGTTGCCATCAGAATGGAAGACATGGGTACAGGCGTCTTTCTTGAGCTGCTGGCCAGAGAGGCGTCGGCGGTCGAGTTCGAGGGGCCCATCCTGGCGGCCCGGGCCGGCGGGGCCGACGCGGCGACGCTGGCCGAGCTTGAGGACGCCAAGCTCGCCGCGCTGAAGGTGCGGGCGATGCTACGGCGCAGGGCCAAGCGCGAGGCCGAGCTGTCGGCGCTGTTCGACACCGCCGGCGACCTGGCCGGGCTACGCGACCTCGACGCCGTGCTGGAGGCCATCGTGCACCGGGCCAGGCAGTTGCTGGGCACCGACGCCGCCTACATGACGCTGCACGACCCCGAGCGCGGCGACACCCGGATGCGCGTCACGGACGGGTCGGTCTCGGCCAAGTTCCGCAACGTCCGGCTGCCCATGGGTGCCGGTCTGGGCGGGCTGGTGGCCCAGACCGCCACGCCGTACGCGACGGCCGACTACTTCGCCGACGAGCGCTTCCGCCGCAAGTTCGACATCGACGACGCGGTGCACGAGGAGGGTTTGGTCGCCATCCTGGGCGTGCCCCTCAAGCTGGGCGCGCGGGTCATCGGGGTGCTGTTCGCGTCCAACCGGAGCGTGCGGCCGTTCACCCAGGACGAGGTGGTGCTGCTCAGCTCACTGGCCGCGCACGCGGCGGTGGCGATCGACAACGCCCGGCTGCTGCAGGAGACCAGAAACGCCCTGGAGGAGCTCAGCGAGGCCAACCGGCAGGTGAACGCGCACAGCGAGGCGGTGGAGCGGGCCGCGCTCGCGCACGACCGGATGGCCGGGCTGGTGCTGCGCGGCGGCGGAATCGAGGACGTCGCCGCCGTGGTCACCGAGGTGCTCGGCGGCTCGCTGGTCGTGCTGGACGACAACGGGCGGCCGATCGCGGGGGACGCGAGCGAGCTGGCCGAGGACCCGGCGGAACCGGAGGGCGGCTCCGCGGCGACGAGGCGCGGGGCCGAGGCGACCGCGGTCATGATCGCGGATGCCGCGCAGATGTCCCGGGCGCTGGGCCGTACCGTCAGGAAGGGCAGTCTGCTGGTCGCCTCGATGGATGTGGGGGCCGAGCCGCTGTGCACGCTCGTGCTGCGGACCGAAGGGCAGGTGGCGGACACCGACCAGCGCATCCTTGAGCGGGCCGCGCTGGTCACCGCGCTCCTGCTGCTGTTCCGGCGCACGGTCGCCGAGGCGGAGGGCCGGGTCAGGGGCGAGCTGCTCGACGACCTGATCTCTCGTCCGGGGCTCGACGGCCTGGGCCAGCGGGCCCGGCGGGTCGGGGTGGATCTGGACGCCGAGCACGTGGTGGTCGTGGTCCGCCATGGCGGCCGGCGCGAGCGCGCCGCCTTCTGGGCCTCCTCCCAGGCCACGCTGAGCCACGGTCTGGCGGCTCTGCGCGGGGACGAGGTGGTGCTTTTCCTCCCCGGAGACAAGCCCGGCCATCTGGCCAAACGGGTGGCGGCCGAGCTCAGCGTCTCTCTCGGCCATCCCGCCACGGCGGGCGCCTCCGGTCCGGTGCGGGGCCCGTCCGAGATCGGCGCCGCCCACCGCGAGGCACAGCGCTGCGCCGACGCGCTGCTGGCCCTGGGCCGGGCGGGGGAAGGCGCGAGCGCCTCCGAGCTGGGCTTCGTCGGCTTGCTCGTCGGCGACGGGCGGGACATCGAGGCGTTCCTCGACTCGGCGCTCGGTCCGGTGATCGACTACGACGACCGCCGGGGCACCGCCCTGGTGCGCACCCTCACCTCCTATTTCGGCACGGGTGGCTCGCTCTCCCGTACGGCTGACGCCCTTCACATCCACGTGAACACGGTCACTCAGCGCCTGGACAGGACCGCCCAGCTCCTCGGCGCCGACTGGCAGGAGCCGGAGCGCGCCCTGGAGATCCAGCTCGCCCTCCGCCTGCACCGCCTCAGCCGCTGACCGCACCCGGCGCGTGACCGGCCGCACGACACCATGCCGTCGTGCGGCCATGCCGCCGTGCGTCCCCCGTCATCGCCCACCGGTCATTCCTCGTGATGATCTTATATATCCACATAGGCCCGTCGTCGGGTATGGCGACCAGAGCCATAGGAGTGATGCCGGTCACTACGTACCGTGAGCCGACATCCCCCCAACAGCGATTCCCATTGGTGAGTGAGATGTCAGAGAAAACACGGACCCCCATCGGCAAGATCGTCGCAGCCAGTCTGGTCGGCACGACGATCGAGTGGTACGACTTCTTCCTGTACGGCTCCGCCGCCGCGCTGGTCTTCCCCGCGCTCTTCTTCCCGAAGTCGGACCCCCTCACCGGCACCCTGCTGGCCTTCCTCACCTATGCGATCGGCTTCATCGCCCGGCCCCTGGGCGCGCTGGTCTTCGGCCACTACGGCGACCGGCTCGGCCGTAAGAAGCTCCTGGTCGTCAGCCTGCTGCTGATGGGCGGCGCGACCTTCCTGATCGGCTGCCTGCCGACCTACGCGGCGGTGGGGGCGGCGGCACCGCTGCTGCTGACCCTGCTCCGGCTCGTCCAGGGCTTCGCCCTCGGCGGCGAGTGGGGCGGCGCGGTGCTCATCGTCTCCGAGCACGGCGACAGCGCACGGCGCGGGTTCTGGGCCTCCTGGCCGCAGTCCGGCGCCCCGGGCGGCAACCTGCTGGCCACCGCGGTCCTCGCCCTCCTGGCCGCCGTCCAGACCGACGAGGCCTTCCAGAGCTGGGGCTGGCGCATCCCGTTCCTGCTGTCGGGTGTCCTGGTGCTGCTCGGTCTGTGGATCCGGCTGTCCATCAGCGAGTCGCCGATCTTCCAGCAGGCCGTCGCCAACGCCGAGCCCACTCCCAAGATGCCCATCGTGGAGGTCTTCCGCCACCACTGGCGGGACGTGCTCACCGCGATCGGCGCCCGCTTCGCCGAGAACGTCTCCTACTACGTGCTCACCGCGTTCGTGCTGGTGTACGCGACCACCGCGGCGGGGCTGGCCAAGCCCGTCGTGCTGAACGCGGTGCTGATCGGGTCGGCCATCCACTTCTTCTCGATCCCGCTGTGGGGCGCGCTCTCCGACAGGCTCGGCCGCCGGCCGGTCTACCTGCTCGGCGCGGCCGGTGTGGGGCTGTGGTCCTTCGCGTTCTTCCCGCTGATCGACACCAAGAACTTCGCCGCGGTCACCCTGGCGGTGACGGTCGGCCTGATCCTGCACGGTGCGATGTACGGCCCGCAGGCGGCGTTCTTCTCCGAGCTGTTCGCCACGCGGATGCGTTACTCGGGCGTGTCGATCGGCGCGCAGCTCGCGTCGATCGTCGCCGGCGGCCTGGCACCGCTGATCGCGGTGGCCCTGCTGGACGCCTACAAGTCCGCCTTCCCGGTGATGCTCTACGTGGCCGGCGCGGCCGTGCTCACCCTGATCACCGTCTTCGTCTCCCGGGAGACCAGGGGCCGCGACCTCGCCAACCTCGACGGCGTCGCGGACACCGCCCCGGCCTCCGCGACCCCTCTGAAGCCCTAAGGAACACTCGATGCGCCTCGACAACCGGCGGGTGCCCACCGCCCGGATCACCCAGAACGTGCTGTCCACCGGCGAGGCCGGAGGTGAGGCGGTGCTGTTCGTGCACGGCAACGTGTCGAGCGCCGCCTTCTGGCGGGAGACGCTGCTCGCGCTGCCCGACGGCTACCGGCCGCTCGCGGTGGACCTGCGCGGCTTCGGCGACACCGATCCCGCACCGGTCGACGCCACCCGCGGCCTGCGGGACTACTCCGACGACGTGCTCGCGCTGGTCGACGCCCTCGCCCTTTCCCGCGTGCACCTGGTGGGCTGGAGCATGGGCGGCGGGGTGGTGCTCCAGGCGCTGCGCGACCGGCCGTCCGTGGTGAGGAGCGTGACGCTGGTCAACCCGGTCTCGCCGTACGGCTTCGGCGGCACGCACGGGCCCGGCGGCACGCTGAACCACCCCGACGGAGTCGGCGGCGGAGCGGGGGCGGCCAACCCCGACTTCGTGAAGCTGCTGGCGGCCGGAGACCGTTCCGGCGACTCACCGCTGTCGCCGAGGAACGTCTTCCGGAGCACGTACGTGAAGGCCGGCGCGGTGATCGAGGAGGAGGACGAGGACGCCTACGTGGAGTCGATGCTCTCCACGAAGATCGGCGAGGATCACTACCCGGGTGACGCCGTTGCCTCCGAGGTGTGGCCGGGGGTCGCCCCGGGGTCCCGGGGAGTGCTCAACGCGATCGCGCCCACGCACTTCCGGCTCGACGACCTGGAGACGATCGACTCCAGGCCGCCGATCCTGTGGATCAGGGGCGAGGACGATGTGATCGTCTCTGACACCTCGATGCTCGACCTGGCCCACCTGGGCGCCCTCGGCGTCGTCCCCGGATCGCCGGGCACCCCGGCGCAGCCGATGGTCACCCAGACCCGGACCGTGCTCGAACGGTACGGAAACCACAGCGAGGTCGTCCTCGACTGCGGCCACAGCCCGCACATCGAACGGCCCGAGGAGTTCCGCACCGCTCTCATCGACCACCTCAGGCGGAGCTGACCGGTGAACACGCCGAGCAGGTGTCAGTTCGGCAGGTAGCGCTCCTGCACGGTCCGGACGAGCCGGACCGTGCTCCGGGCCCCGGGGATCCGCAGCGCGACGCGCTTGAGCAGCGGATTCCGGGGCTCGGGCGTTTCCGAGGCGGAGCTGCGGATCTCCACCCGGCCGCCGCGGCCCATTCCGACCGTGAAGCGGAGCTCGACCTCCTTGTCGTCCACCCGCAGGAACGGCACCCAGTCCCCCGGGGAGAGGGCGCCGTCGCGGCGTGCCAGCCGGATGGGGACCTTGGCGACCAGCCGCCCGGGGTGCTGCCCGGGCACGCCCGGCTCGACCAGGGCGGGCGCGCAGACCTCGCGATCCGCCCGCACCGTGTGGCGGAGCACGAGCTCGGCGGGCGGGCCTCCGCTCGGCGGCACGTACGGCACGGGCACGACGACGAAGACGTGCTCGCGCTGCCGGGTGATCGTCGTCCCCGCCGAGACCAGGACGATCGACTCGGCGAACGAGCGGGGCTCCACGCATATGCCCAGCTCGCCCTGGTCGGACCACCAGGGGATGACCAGCCGCTTGGAGTAGTCGGCCAGCACCCCGGTGCAGTTCAGCGGGGAGCCGGTCACGCGGGTGCGCACGTGGTGGGCGCCGCCGTACATGCGCACGTGGATCTCCCAGAGCCCCGACGGCAGCGGGTGACCGAGCGCGGCGGAGGCGACGTCCAGCCGGGCCGTGCCCGTCACCTGCAGCCTGATCCCGTTACGGTGCCGCGAGCGCATCATCGAGCAGGCCACCGGCAGGAAGTAGACCAGACCGGTTTCCTCATGCCTGACGTAGATCTCGAACCGCGCCCGTGAGGCGGCCTGTGAGATGTCGGCCAGCTCGGGGGTGAGGCGGATGTCGAGAGGCACGGGTGGCTCCCAGAGCAGGCCGTCCTCGCCGTAGGGCACATAGCGTGTCGGGGACCCGTCGCCGCGCACGATCTCCACGGTGAGCCCCATGATGAACGTGCCGTCCTCCCAGACGACGTTCCTGAGGTCGGCCTGCAGCCGGGTGCCGCGCATGGCCTCGGCCAGCAGGACGAGTTGGTCGAGGCGGCCGGCGCGGAGCAGGGTCGCGCGGGCACGCAGGTGCACGGGGAGGTAGCGGTCGAGGCGCGGCGGGAAGCGCTGGACGACCAGCTCGCGCAGGGTGGTGAAGGTGGCGGCCCGTTCCTTGGCGGGGGCGGAGGCGAACCGGCCTCCGCCGAGCCGGCGCAGCACCGAGGCGCGGAGCCAGTGCGCGTACATCCGGTCGCGCTGGCGTCCCGCGGGGACCTCGACGTCGATGATGTCGAGCAGCTCACGTAGCTCGGCGCCCCGGACGTAGGGATCGCCGGCCGGTTCGGGCCGCTCGGTGACATGACAGCAGACCTGGTCGGCCAGGATGGCGATGACCTTGGCCCGCAGGTAGGACCGGATGGCGAAGGCCTGCTCGGCCAGGCGTCCGCCGAGGTCGGGGAAGCTCAGCGCCTCGGCGTCCAGGAACGTCCTGCGGTAGAGCTTGTGCGGGGTGAGAAGCGAGAGCAGCCGGTCCCTGAAGATGTCGGCCCGCTCCCGGTTGCCCTCGAACACGGTCGAGGGCGGGCCCTGGTCGCTGACCAGGCGCCCGATGAGGATGTCGGCGTCGGTCTCGGCCGCCCGCTCGTACATCCGCTCCAGGGCGACCCGTTCCAGACGGTCCGTCTGCTCCATCAGGTACACGTACTCGCCCTTGGCGATCGCCATACCGATGTTGCGCGCCCGCGCCGGCGAGCCGTCGGGGCCCAGATGGAGCACCCGCACGTTCGGCCGGACCGCCGCGATGGAATCAAGTCGCTGCTGGATCCCGTCGTCCGACCCGTCGTCGGCGAAGATGACCTCGTACTCCTCCGAGGACATCGACTGCTCCAGCACCGAACGGATACACGCGTCGGCGGTATCACCGGGGTTGTGCACCGGCACCACCACGCTGACCTTCACATCCATACGGCCAAGCGTGCGTCGCCCGCAGCCGGGACGTGGTCAGACTTGCCGACTCCTGGCCTCTCAGTACCAGCCCGTGGCCTGGGAATGACCCCACGCACCACATGGCGTGCCGTAGCGGCCCTTGATGTAACCAAGTCCCCACTCGATCTGGGTGGCCGCGCTGACCTGCCAGTCACTGCCGGCACTGGCCATTTTGCTGCCGGGCAGCGACTGCGGGATGCCGTAGGCCCCGCTGTAGCGGTTCATCGCCCGCTCGTTCCAGCCGCTCTCCTTCGTCCAGAGCTTCTCCAGGCAGCCCCACTGGTCGCCCCAGCCGCGCGACTCCAGCATCTGCTTGCCCAGCGCCTTGTTGCCGGTCGGGTTGGCGGTGCCCGGCGGGAGTTCCTTCGGGTCGAAGCCGCCGCCCCCGGGGGCCTTCTTGGGGATCACGATCGGGTCGAGCGCCTTGCGCTTGCCGCGCTGGGCCGCCAGCCTGTCGGCCTTGAGCGCCTGGACCGCCTGGGCTTTCAGGATGTCGGCCTGGGGATCGGGGCCGAACGGGTCGTCGCTGAGCATCTTCGACAGTTCGTCCAGGCTGAGCGCCGGGTTCGCCGGAGCGGAGGCGTTCTGGATCGCGGTGTAGACGGTGAAACCGCCGCCTCCCACGAGGACCACGGCCGTGGTGCCGAGGATGACGGCGCGCTTGGGGGTCAGCCATCCCCGCTTCCTGGCCCTGGGCGGCTTGGCCGTACGGCGGGGGCGGGGAGCTGAGCGCTCCTTCAAGTGCGGCGGTCCTGAACTCACGACCTATGAGCTTGCCGTGGACAGGGGGGTGGTCCGCAACCTGAACGGAAGAGTTGATTGGTGTTCCTCGGCCCATCCACCAAGTTTTTTACCATCTACTGGCTGGTTACCTGGACTTTACTGATACTTGGTGACATTAGTGTGATTTTCATCACATTGCCGCATGAGGAGCGCCCCACGTGCCCCTGTGCCGGGGGGAGTTCCTCCTTCAGGCTGCCACCGTCCTATCCGGTTCCTGTCCGCCTCATGTCACAGTTCTGTGACAGAGCGGGCATTACCGGACATTGGAAGAATAATGTCCGCGTGGCCGGCATCCTCCTTGTTGAAGACGATCCCTCGGTCCGGACCGGACTCGCGCTGGCGCTGTCGCGCCAAGGCCACTCCGTCACGTCCTATGGCAGCGGCGAGGAGGCACTCGACCACATCCGGGCACGCCGGCCCGAGATCGTCGTCCTGGACGTCATGCTCCCCGGGATCGACGGGGTCGAGGTGTGCCGCCGCATCCGCAGGCTGGACCAGTTACCTGTGATACTGCTCACCGCCAGAGGCGACGACCTCGACGTGGTCGTGGGGCTGGAGGCGGGAGCGGACGACTACGTGATCAAGCCCGTCGAACCACGTGTTCTGGACGCCCGGATCCGCGCCGTCCTGCGCCGGGTGGAGTCGGTCGCCTCCGACCGCATCACCTTCGGCGACCTGGTCGTCGACCGCGGAGCGCTCAAGGTCTCGCTGGCCGGGCGGGAGATTCACCTGACCCCGACCGAACTGCGGCTCCTGCTCGAACTGGTCCGCCACCCCGGCCAGGTCCTCAACCGCAGATACCTGTTGCGGGCCGTCTGGGACCACACCCACGTCGCCGACTCCCGGCTGGTGGACGCCTGCGTCCAGCGGATCCGCGCCAAGATCGAATCGGTGCCCGCCGAGCCCGAGTTCATCCATACCGTCCGCGGGTTCGGCTACCGGTTCAGCCCGCCGTGAAGCGGGTGTACACCGGGCTGCGCGGCCGTCTGATCATCACCTTCACCCTGATCGCGGTGACGGCCTCGGCGCTGGTCGCGGGGATCGGCTACGAGCTCGTCAAACGCCGTGTGATCGACCTCGCGGAGAACGTGGCCGTGAGCGAGGTGCGTGACACCCTGGAGGGGATCAGGGTGCCCATCGGCGCGCTCTGGCCGGGAGACAGCCCACCGACCGACGTCCAGATCAGCACGTTGCAGAAGAGCCTCCGCGTGCGGAACGGCGGGGTGGTGGTCCGCTATGAGACCTATCTCTACCCCGACGGCGCGTTCAGCATGGGCAACGTCCCCGCCGACCTCGACGCCGGGGCCACCCGGCGGCTGGTGACCAAGCGGCAGACGATCAACGGGAGGATGTGGCTGATCATCGGCACCCCCGTGTGGCGGATAGAGCCCATCCACACGGCCCAGCCCACCGGGATGACCGTCTTCGTGTTCGTCCCCCTCACCGCCGAGGAACAGCTCCTGAGCGACCTGCGGCAACCGCTGGCGGCGGCAGGGGCCGTCATGCTGGTCATCGCGCTCGCCCTGGCCCTGGTGTCGGCCCGGCGGGTGCTGCTGCCCGTCCGGCGGCTCGGGTCGGCGGCCCGGGCACTCGGCGCCGGTCACCTGGACACCCGCCTGCCCGTGCACGGTCAGGACGAGCTGGCCGAGCTCACCGCCACGTTCAACGACACCGCGGCCGCCCTGGAGCGGAGCGTGTCCGAGCTGCGCTCGCTGGAGGCGATGTCCCGCCGGTTCGTGGCCGACGTCTCCCATGAGCTGCGGACCCCGCTGACCGCGATGACCGCGGTGGCCGACATGCTCTCCGAGGAGGCCGACCGGCTGCCCCCGGAACCCGCGACGGCCGTACGGCTGGTGCTGCGGGAGATCAGGCGGCTGCGGACCCTGGTGGAGCAGCTCATCGAGGCGAGCCGGTTCGACTCGGGCACGGCCACGCTGCATGTGGACACCGTGAACATCGCCGACGTGGTCTGGGACTGCCTGAAGCTGCGCGGGTGGTCGGACCAGGTGCGGGTGAACGTGCCTCAGGGGCTGGCCTTCTCCGTCGACCCCCTGCGCTTCGACGTGATCCTGGCGAACCTGGTGGGCAACGCCCTGCGCCACGGCGGCCCCCCCGTCGTGGTGACCGTCCGCAGCACCGCGAACGGCATGGAGGTGAAGGTGCGCGACCACGGCAAGGGCATCCCGCCGACGGATCTGCCCCATGTGTTCGACCGTTTCTACAAGGCCGGCGCCCGGGGCGACGGGAGCGGCCTCGGCCTGTCCATCGCGCGGGCGAACGCCCGCCTGCACGGCGGCACCATCTCGGTACGTCCGCAGGACCCGGGCACCCTCTTCACCGTCTGGCTGCCCTCGGCATGAGGCCGCACCCCATGGCCGCACCCGGTGCCGGCAGGCGGCTCATGTGCCTGCTCGCGGCCGCCCTGACGCTGTCCGGCTGCGGGATCGCCCCCACCGGCGTCCAGGACGAGGGCCGCCCACCGGTGATCAGCTACAGCCCCACGTGGGTGACCGTCTACCTGCTCCGCGACGGCCGGCTGGAGCCCGTCAGGTTCCCGGTGGGCTCCGACTCCGCCAAGAGCATCATCGACACCCTGTTCCGTGCCGGGAAGGTGCCGCCGAGGCCGGAGCTGAGCACCGCGCTCAACTCCTTCCGCCACTACGACACCGAGACCACCCGGTACTCGGCCGCCTCCCAGCGCAACGAACCCGAGGACAACCTGGGGTATCGGCTGAACGTGCTCATCACGGGTGAGGGCACGATCACCAGGCAGGGGCTCGCCCAGATCACCTGCACCATCAGGCAGAACAAACAGGAGAGCATCTGGAGCGTCGAGGTCACCCGGCTGTTCCCGGGGCCCCCGCAGTCCTTCAAGGAGCACACCTGCTTCGAGTATCGCGACCTCGCCGCCGACGGCGTGCGCCTGCCTCCGTGACCCGGACGGGGAGCACGCCCGGCGGTCACGGGTGAGAGCGGGATCCCGTCCCCCGGGCCGTCCGGACGGCGCCGGCCCGGGGGACGGGATCCGCGGCCTACATCGTGACGTCCTCCAGCATCTCGGTGACCAGTGCGGCGATCGGCGAGCGCTCCGAGCGGGTCAGTGTGACGTGCGCGAACAACGGGTGGCCCTTGAGCTTCTCCACCACGGCCACCACGCCGTCGTGCCTGCCGACCCGGAGGTTGTCACGCTGGGCGACGTCGTGGGTGAGCACGACCCTGGAGTTGGCCCCGACCCGGCTCAGCACCGTCAGGAGCACCCCGCGCTCCAGCGACTGCGCCTCGTCCACGATCACGAAGGCGTCATGCAGGGAGCGGCCGCGGATGTGGGTGAGCGGGAGGACCTCCAGCATGCCCCTGTCCATGACCTCCTCGATCACCTCGGGCGTGGTGACCGCGCCCAGGGTGTCGTAGACGGCCTGCGCCCACGGGCCCATCTTCTCGTTCTCGGAGCCGGGCAGGTAGCCCAGGTCCTGGCCGCCCACGGCGTACAGCGGGCGGAAGACGATGACCTTGCGGTGCTGGCGGCGCTCCAGAACGGCTTCCAGGCCCGCGCAGAGGGCCAGGGCGGACTTGCCGGTGCCCGCCCGGCCGCCCATCGACACGATGCCGACCTCGGGGTCCATCAGGAGGTCGAGCGCGATGCGCTGTTCGGCGGAACGGCCGTGCAGGCCGAACACCTCCCGGTCGCCGCGGACCAGGCGCACCGACTTGTCGGGCAGCACCCGCCCCAGCGCCGACCCCCGGCTGGACAGCAGCCTCAGGCCCGTGTGGGTGGGCAGGTCACGGGCGTCGGCCAGATCGGCGGTGCCGTGCTCGAAGAGCGTCTCGACGTCCTCGGCGGTCACCTGGAGTTCGGCCATGCCGGTCCATCCGGACTCGACCACCAGCTCGGCGCGGTACTCCTCCGCGGCGAGACCGATGGAGGCGGCCTTGACGCGCAGCGGCAGGTCCTTGGAGACCAGCACCACGTCGCGCCCCTCGGCGGCGAGGGTCCGCGCCACGGTGAGGATGCGGGTGTCGTTGTCGCCGAGCCGGAAGCCGACGGGCAGGATCGATGGGTCGCTGTGGTTGAGTTCGACCCGTAGGCTTCCCTCGCCGATCGGCATGGGCTCGTCCAGCCGCCCGTGTGTCACCCGCAGGTCGTCGAGGTACCTCAGCGCCTTACGGGCGAAGTATCCGAGCTCTGGATGATGGCGTTTGCCCTCCAACTCGGTGATGACGACGATCGGGAGGACGACCTCATGCTCTGCGAAGCGGCTCATCGCCGCTGGATCCGCCAGCAGTACCGAGGTGTCCAGGACGTACGTACGCCGACTGGTGGCCGGCGACGTGGGTGAGGACGAAGGGTTTGCCACGCGTTCTCCCCCGGGCGCCATGGGGGGCGCCCTGCCATGAGCTGGGATGCGGACCGGATTCGGGCCCCCGCTCGCGGCTTGCCGAGGAGGCGCCGGTGCCCGGCCCTTCTTGGCAGTGGTGACGCAAAGGCGGGCCCTCTCCGGAGTAGGCGGGCTGTGCCCGACTACTTGTTACGGTACGTCCTGAATACCCAGTTTCCAAAGGGACATGCCTGTCCCAAAGGGGGTGTTCACGTGATGTTTCAGTTTCCGTACCGTCGATGCCGCGCGGCATACGAGCGGAGAGCCCGCAAGAAATCGACTCTGCGGAAGTCAGGCCAATAGGCCTCGCAGAAGTAAAATTCGGAGTGGGCGCTCTGCCAGAGCAGGAATCCGGAGAGCCGCTGCTCTCCCGAGGTCCGGATGACGAGATCCGGGTCGGGCTGACCGCGCGTGTAGAGATGCTCCGCGATGTGCTCCACATCGAGGACCTCGACCAGGTCCTCGATGCTCGCGCCCTTGCTGGCGTGCTCCTGGAGAAGGGAGCGCACCGCATCAGCGATCTCACGCCTTCCTCCATACCCAACAGCAACGTTCACAATCAAACCCGGACGGTGTGATGTTGCGTCTTTTGCATTTTTCAGGACATGGGCCGTGTGGTCGGGCAGAAGATCGAGCGCGCCCATGGGCTTGATGTGCCATCCGTCGGCGACGAGCTCCTGGACCAGGTCCTCGATGATCTTCACCAGGAGGTCCAGCTCGTCCTTGGGCCGGTTGATGTTGTCGTTGGACAGCAGCCACACCGTGACGACCTCGACACCCGCCTCACGGCACCAGCCGAGGAGCTCGAAGATCTTGTCCGCGCCCTTGCGATGACCCCGGCTGACGTCGTCGAGCCCCATCGAGCGCGCCCAGCGCCGGTTCCCGTCCACGATGACGCCGACATGCCTGGGGGCCATCTCCTTCTGACGGGACAGCTTCGTTTCCAGCCGTCGCTCATACAGCCGGTAGACGAGATCGCGCACGCCCATTGGAGCCCCTCCCCCCAGACGCCCGTCGTCGAAGGGCGCTGACAGGCAATTATCGCCGCACTGAAGACCTCTCCGCCCCGTCTATCGGGTTCCGGTTGAGTTGCCTGACTTCTCCGGCGCCAGGCACTCCTCCGCCTCGGTGACAAGTGCCTCCACGAAAGCAGCCAGCTCAGCCGAGGTGAGAACGGCCCGCATGCCCACTCCGCCGCCGCCTCCCCAGGCCTCCACGAAGGCTCTTCTGGTCAGTCGCCATTCGCCCACGGCTCCTTGCTGCGCGGGGATCCAGATGGGGATGGTACGCAGCTGACATCGGAGTTCGCCCCCGCTGACAATCCCGTTCCTGGCCCGATAACGAAAGGCGAACAGTTCTTCCTCTTCGGGAAACCGGTCGTCGGGGTCGGGCCACTGCGCCTCATAGTCGGCACGGGCCTCGGCGACGCCCCTGGCGAGCCGGACGAGGAGCCAGCCGCACCGCTCCCCCACCGTTCCGTAGAGCGTGCCGTCGCGATGGAGCTCGAGCGTCACCTCGTACGGCAGGCCGACACTGTCACGGCACGCCACCGGCGTAACGGTCAGATACGACCCATCAAGACAACGCAGTCCCCCCACCTCAGAGAGGTTATCCCCGGCACAGCCTGCTAAAACGTTCTTAACGCCGGCCGTGTCCGCGCCACCCGGGCGGCTGCGGAACAGGCCTCACCCACCGCTGCCGCAGCTGCCGCCACCGTCGCCGCCGCCCCAACCGTCGCCCCAGCCTTCGCCTGCGGCTCCCGAGTTCGAGATCGGCGCCGACCAGGTCGGGGACGGTCGTGAAGCGCCTCTCCTCTTGCGGGCCTTGAGGGAGCGCCTCGCCGGTCTCCCCACGATCCTCAGCGCTCTCAGTACGGTCAGACACGCCATCACCAACATGATGAAGGTGATCACGGCGATCAGAACGGGCATCATGTCGACCTCCGGGAGGAGCCCCTGACAGTGGTTGGACGGACGGCACCCGCGAGAGGTCTCACGGCCTTCGCAGGAACCGGGACCACCGGCGGGGCACGGCGGGCGGCTCCGGCTCCGGTGGCAGGCGGCCCGCCTCCCCGAGGCGGCCGGCGAAGGCGTGGGCGTCGGCGCGGGAGCCACCGGGCGGCTTGGGACGGCCTCGCGCATACTCCTCGAACTCCCGGGCGAACCCGTCGCCGAGCAGCACGACCAGATCCGGCCGGAGCCGGGCCACCGCCCCGCGCCGCTTGGAGATCAGGCTGGCGGCCTGGATCCGGAGCCGTTCCCCGTCGAACCCGGGCGGCGCCTCGCCTCCGGCGACCAGGGCGGCCAGCAGCCCCGCCTGTGCCCCGGCCAGAGCCGCCCGGGCTCCGTCGCCCGGACCGCTCCCGTCCCGGCCCCGCGCGGGCGAAGCGTGGCTCTCAGACACGGGCCATCGCGCCGCGGATCCGGCCGAGCTCCGCTCCAAGCGCGGCGTCGCTGGGGTAGTCGTCGTCCCACTCGAGTAGCACGCCGGGCGGGTCGACCCGGGCGCAGAGCTCGGACAGGATGTCCAGCACCTCGCCGGGGACGTGGGCGGTGTGGGTGTCGTGCCAGACGCCGTGACGGGAGTGGCCGCCGGCGACGTGCACGTAGGCGAGCTCGGACAGCGGCAGGCCGTCCAGCGCGGCGGTGGCCGCCAGGCCCAGGTTCACCTGGTTGGTGTAGAGGTTGGCCACGTCGACCAGGAGCTTGACCCCGGTCGTCTCCACCAGTTCGCCGAGGAACTGCGCCTCGGTCATCTCGTCCTCCGGCCAGCCGAACAGGGCCGCCACGTTCTCCAGGGCCAGGGGGACGGGGAGCGCCGCCTGCGCCCGCCGTACGTTCTCGGCGATCACCGACAGCGCGGCCCTGGTGCGCGGGACCGGGAGGAGGTGACCGGCCTCCATGCCGCCCGCGCGGACGAAGGCCAGGTGCTCGCTGACCAGCGGTGCGTCCAGGGCGCGCGCGCAGGCCGCCAGGTGCGCCAGCCTGGCGGGATCCGGCGGCTCGGCACCGCCCACGCCCAGCCCGACGCCGTGCGGGATCACCGGCACACCCCGGGCGAGGAGCACCCGCAGCGACTCCGGGAGCCGGTCGGGATGCACGTTCTCGGCGACGACCTCGACGAAGTCGACGCCCGGCAGGCGCTCCACCGTCAGGTCGATCTCCGCGCGCCAGCCGATGCCGACGCCCAAGGACCCGGATCCGGGCATCCTCACTCCCCCTTACCGACCACCGGGACGGGCCGTCCGGGCACCGTCACGGCCCCCTTGGCCACCGCTGAGAACCGCTTGGACTCCGTCACGACCTCCTCGGCCACGGACCGCTCACTCACCACCGCCACCGCACCCACCACCGCCACCGCAGCTCGACCCGCCTCCGCAGCTCGACCCGCCCGAGTCTCCTCCGCCCCAGCCGCCGGAGCCGAAGTCGCCGCCGCCGCCGAAGGAGGAGCCGTCGCCCGAGCTTGAGGACCCGCCCCCGCAGGAGCCGCCGGCGCAGCTCGTGGAGCTCTGCGGGGAGGTGCGCCTCAGTTCCTCCTCCAGGCCCGGGTCGCCGAGCTCGCCCAGGCCGTACAGCGCGACCGGGACCCCGACCGCGAGGGCCAGGTTCGCGCCCATGGGCTGGGCGCCGCGCACGTGGGTCCTGCGGGCGGAATCGAGCGCGTCATGACCCGCCTTGCTGAGGACCCCCCGCAGCGCGCGCCTCTGCCTGACGTAGGTGACCAGGGCGCCGATCACCGCGACCGCGCTGAGCAGCAGCGCGGCCGTGCCCTGGACCTCCCGCACGGGGATGGACACGACGACACCGACCAGGAAGACGGCGCCGAACACCGAGAGGACCAGCAGCCGGTTCAGCAGCCTCATCGCACCGGCGAGCGCGCCGTCGGGCACCAGCAGCCCCAGGCCGGTCAGGTGGTGGCGCAGATCGCTCATGGCCGGGCCGTCGGCCACCGTACGGCGGAGCTCCGCCGCCGGGCAGGAGCCGCCCCTGGCGTGGAGGGCGTCCAGAACGGCCTGCTCGACCGGCTCGGAGGAGAGCGGAGCGCCCCTCACCAGGCTGACCTGGCCGCCCCTCGACACGCGGACGCCCCCACCCTTGGCCAGCATGCCGAGTGCCGTGTTGACCGTCCGCAACGGCCCGCCGGACAGGTAGGCGAGCTCGTAGGGGGACGGCCTGCCCCCGTAGTGCCCGGCCACGGCCGAGCGGACCCGGCGGTGCTCACGGCGCAGTGCCGTGGCCATGGCGCTGACGGCGAGGACGAGGACGAGGGCTATGACGAACAGCACGGCTTCCATGTCCGCCTCCGGGGAGAGAAGACGGGGCGTGTGCCCCGTTGTCATGTAGACGCACGGGGCCACACGAAGGTTTCGCCGGAACGGCTTTCAGTCCAGGCGCGCGACGAGCGCGTCGTACTCGTCCCAGAGTTCCTTGGGGAGATGGTCGCCGAAGGTCTCGAAGAAGGCGGGGATCAGCGACGCCTCCTCCTTCCAGACCTCCTTGTCCACGCTCAGCAGCGTCCGCAGGTCCTCGGCGGAGATGTCGAGTCCCTCGGTGTCGAGCTCGGCGGGGAGCAGGCCGATCGGCGTCCGCACCGCCTCCGCCTCGCCGTTGAGGCGTTCGACGACCCATTTGAGGACGCGGCTGTTCTCCCCGAAGCCGGGCCAGATGAACGTGCCCTCGGCGTTCTTACGGAACCAGTTCACGTAGTAGATGCGCGGCAGCCGGACGTTCTCGCGCCGGCCCATCTCGATCCAGTGGGCGAAGTAGTCGCCCATGTTGTAGCCGCAGAAAGGCAGCATCGCGAACGGGTCGCGGCGTAGCTCGCCGACCTTGCCCTCGGCCGCGGCGGTCTTCTCCGAGGCGATGTTGGCTCCGGTGAAGACACCGTGCTGCCAGCTCAGCGACTCGGTCACCAGGGGGACCGCGGTGGCTCGGCGACCGCCGAACAGGATCGCCGAGATCGGCACGCCCTTGGGGTCCTGCCACTCGGGGGCGATCGTCGGGCACTGCGCGGCGGGCACCGCGAAACGGGCGTTGGGGTGTGCGGCGGGCTCCCCGCTGTCCGGGGTCCAGGAACGGCCCTTCCAGTCGGTCAGGTGCGCCGGGGGCTCGTCGGTGAGCCCCTCCCACCACACGTCTCCGTCGTCGGTGAGGGCGACGTTGGTGAAGATGCTGTTGCCCCAGAGCGTCTTGATCGCGTTGGCGTTGGTCGTCTCGCCGGTGCCGGGCGCCACGCCGAAGAAGCCGGCTTCGGGGTTGATGGCGTACAGGTGGCCGTCGGCCCCGAAACGCATCCAGGCGATGTCGTCGCCGACCGTCTCGACCTTCCAGCCCGGGATGGTCGGCTGGAGCATGGCCAGGTTGGTCTTGCCGCAGGCGCTGGGGAACGCCGCCGCGACGTAGCGGGTCTCCCCGGACGGCGGGGTGAGCTTGAGGATGAGCATGTGCTCGGCCAGCCAACCCTCGTCGCGGGCCATCGTGCTGGCGATGCGCAGCGCGTAGCACTTCTTGCCGAGCAGCGCGTTGCCGCCGTAGCCCGAGCCGTAGGACCAGATCTCCCGGGTCTCGGGGAAGTGGCTGATGTACTTGGTGGAGCTGCACGGCCACGGCACGTCGGCCTGGCCGGGCTTGAGCGGGGCCCCGACCGAGTGAACGGCCTTCACGTAGTCGCGGCGCTCCTCGATGAGCCGGAGCGCCGCCTCACCCATGCGCGTCATGATCCTCATGGAGACGGCGACGTACGGCGAGTCGGTGATCTCCACGCCGAGCTGGGAGATGTCGCCGCCCAGCGGGCCCATGCAGAACGGCACGACGTACATGGTGCGGCCGCGCATGCTGCCCTTGAAGATCTCGCCGAAGGTCCGGCGCATCTCGGCGGGGGCGATCCAGTTGTTGGTCGGCCCGGCGTCCTGCTCGCGCTCGGAGCAGATGTAGGTCCGGTCCTCGACACGGGCGACGTCACTCGGGTCCGAGGCGGCATAGAAGCTGTTCTGCCGTTTGGCCAGGCGCTTGAACGTCCCCTGCTCCACCAGCAGGTTCGTCAGGCGCGTCCATTCGGCCTCCGAACCGTCACACCATTCGATCCGGTCGGGCTGGGTCAGGCCGGCGATCTCCTTGACCCATGCGTCGAGCTCCGCGTGACTGGTCGGGCTGGGGGCGGTTACGTCTGCGATAACGGACACTGCTGGGCTCCTTACACTTCTCAGGGCCAAAACATCATTGACCGAAAAACCGCATTCAATCCAATTGGCATAGACCAGTGAATGCGTGCGGCCTGACGTCGTGACGCCCTCGGTCCGCCCGTGCTGATGGGCGTACGGGCTGGCAGAGGCCGTGACGTCTGAGGGACCTACCCAGAAGAAGTGGAGTTAAAGAAAGCCCTTTCGGCAGTGGTATAGGCCATTCACAGAGGTCTAAACCAATCATCAGAGAGGTTCAGACCAATTTCGGGCCGTTTTCCCTGACCAGCCTCAGGGGCTCACGTCCGGACCCGAGGCGCGCACCCGGTCGACGTGCTGAAGCGCGTCCCGCAGATCGGTCAGCCAGGTGTCGGTGTGCCTGCCCACCAGACGGACGCACCAGGCCAGCGCGTCACTCCTGCTGCGGGCCACTCCGGCGGCCACGAGGGTGTCGAGCACCCGCCGCTCCGACTGGCGGAGCCGGGTCATGACCGGCACCGACAGTGTGGTGAACATCACCGTCTCGTCGCCGACCACGACCCCCCAGGAGACCTTCCGGCGGAAGCGGTGCTCCGCCTCCAGCGCGATCTCGATGCGACGCTCCCTGGTCTCCTCGCGGAAACGCTCCACCCCACCCTCCACGGCGGCGGCCCGCTCCACTTCGGAGACGTCGTCACCGAGGGCGGGTGGCTGGAGCCTGCCGATCACCGCGATCTCCTCGCGGTCCAGCACGACCTCCGGCTGCCCCTCGAACCATTCCGCGGGCAGCCGGCCGGAGAACCAGCCCCGGAGCTTCTTCACTGCTTCGTCGTTTTCCATGTAATTAAGATTACACCGTCTCTCCGAGGGAGGCCAGAAGCACTTATTGACAGAAACTATTTTTTGAGAGTTACTTTTAAAATATAGTTACTTTCACTTCTTTGCGACGCTGGTGGGCCCTGGCCGCACTGGTCCTCAGCGTCCTGGTCATCGGGCCGGACGCCACCGTCCTCAACGTCGCGCTGCCCACGCTGGCGGTGGAACTCGGCGCCACCACCAGCGACCTGCAGTGGGTCATGGACGCCTATCTGATCCCGTTCGCCGCCCTCATGCTTCCCGCCGGAGCGTTCGGCGACAGGTTCGGCCGCAAGCGCCTGCTGCTGGCCGGCGAGCGGCTTCTCAAGGGATCCGGCACCTTGCAGACGCTCCGGCAGATCGGCGGAGCGTTCGGCGTGGCCGGGCTGGGCAGCCTGCTGTCGGCCGTCTACGTCGGCGGACTGCCTGCCGGAGTGCCGGAGGCCGCCAAGGACTCGGTCGCCGCCGCCGTACGGCTCGGGGACACGGAGCTCACCGCGTCGGCCGGGCAGGCGTACACGCTGGCGATGGACACGGTGCTCGGGACCTGCGCGGCGCTCGTGCTGGTGAGCGCGGTGCTCGTGGCGGTGTTCATGCGCGTCGCCGAACCACGAGAATCAGCACATGAGCTCACCTCCGCGCCCTGAGGGACTACGCGAACGCAAGAAGGCCAAGACTCGGCGGACGATCCAGGAGCATGCCCTGCGGCTGTTCGCCGAGCAGGGGTACGAGGCCACGACGGTCGAGCAGATCGCCGAGGCGGCGGAGATCTCTCCCAGCACCTTCTTCCGCTACTTCCCCACCAAGGAAGACGTCATCGTCCAGGACGACTACGACCCCGTCCTGATAGAGGTGCTGGCCGCGCAGCCGGCGGGCCTGGCGCCGGTCGCCGCGCTCCGCGCCACCATGCGCGCGGTGTTCGAGAAGTTCCCGGAGGACGAGGAACGGCAGATCCTGGCCCGCACCCGGCTACAGCTCAGTCACACCGCTCTGCGCGCCAGAGCCGTGGACAACATGCTGACCACGATCGACATGCTCGCCGAGGGCATCGCCGGGCGCCTGGGACGCGACGCCGACGATCCGCTGAGCCGCACGACCGCCGGAGCCGTGGTCGGCGTGCTGCTCGCCGCGCTGTTCGCCTGGGCGGAGGCCGACGGCGCCCGACGCCTGGCCGACGTCACGGACGAGGCCCTCGCCTTCCTGGAGGCGGGCCTGCGTCCCTGAGTCTCCTCCGGTCCCGGAAGTGTCAGCGGACCCGGGCCGCGATGGCCGGGCTGATCCGCACGACACCGGCGAAGTTGCGGGTGCCGACCGGACTGATCTTGACCACGTCGCCGGTCCTGGGGGCCTGCAGCATCTTGCCGTTGCCCCAGTAGATCGCCACGTGCGAGACGTAGGTGGGATTGGTCGGGTCGTGCCGCCAGAACAGCAGGTCCCCGGGCTGGGCCTGGGAGAGCGGGATCTGCGGGCCCGAGACGAACTGCTGGTGCGTCACCCGGGGCACCTTGATGCCCGCCTGGGCGTAGGCCCACTGGACCAGGCCCGAGCAGTCGAAGGTGTCCGGCCCCTCCGCGCCCCACACGTAGGGACGGCCGAGCTTGCTGGCCGCCGCGGTGAGGGCGACCTTGATCTGGGGCGCGGTCATGAAGGCACTCGCCGCCCAGGTCGTGCGCTGAGGCGCCGACAGCACCGGATTGATCGTGGCGATCTGGCTGCCCCGGGGCAGGATCCGCAGCAGGGTGCGGCGCAGCTTGGCCGAATCGACCTTCGGGGCGCTCACCACCAGCGCGTTGTTCTCGGGGATGCCCAGTGCCCGCGCGGTCTGCCGGGAGACCACGGCGTCGATGGCGCCCATGCCCATCGTCGCGTAGGCGCCCACGCGCAGGGACCGCCCGGCCGTGGTGACGGACTTGCCCAGCGGCATGCCTCCGTCGTTGCCGAGGACGAAGGAGACGGCGATCTCACCCGCGGAGACGTTGCGCCAGAGCCTGTCGGAGCGCGCGGTCGGCTTGGGGGTGTAGGCGCGGAACGTCGAGGGGTTCACCCCCAGGGTCTGCACCCGTTTGCCGTCCATGCCCACTTCTGCGGCGTCGGCGCGTTCCACCGCCCGCACCCCGGCCACCTGCGCGACCTTCGCGACCACGGCCGAGCGCAGCGGCTTGGCGGCGACGACGAAGAGGTGCGGCCGGTGGATCGAGGTCAGCGCGGCCACCGGCTGCGGTGGGGTGTGCGTGGGCTCGGCCGTGGCCACGCCGCTCTGGACGGTCTGCCTGGCGACCGGCCTGCGCATGGCGACCGTCTCCGGGGACCGCTCCGGCAGTTGGGTGACGACCACCACTCCCGTGGCCAGCGCGGCGACGAGGAGGAGCACGACGGCGGGGAACACCTGCCGGGGCAGGCGACGGCCATAGCGGATGCGCGGGCGGTAGGCGAGGTCCTGCCGGGCCTCATGGATCAGACCGGAGACCCGTGTCCGCCGATCCAGCACGAGATCCCCCCTTCCCACCCGTTCGGATCCAGCCCTAAGAGAGTGCCGTACATGGCGCCACGATGCACGCGAACCCGCCAAAACACTCTGTTAACCACGACACAGTCGCAAGCTGGACTACACGTCTCAGAAGACGCCACAGCAACAGGCGTATGAACACGGCGATCCGCCGGGATGGGAACCCGGCGGATCGACTGGTCCGAAAGGGAGGTCAGTTGCCGATGTACGGCACGGCCTCAAGGATCTCCACCGTGTTGGAGCGGCCGTTGGGCATCGTGTATGTGGCCTTTTCCCCGATCTTCTTACCGTTGATCGCCGCGCCGAGCGGCGACTTCGGCGAGTAGACGTCGATCGGGGCGCCGCTCTCCTCACGGGAGGCCAGCAGGAAGGCGACCTCTTCGTCGTCCCCCTCGAAGCGGACGGTGACGGTCATGCCGGGACCGACCACGCCTTCGGTGCGTGGCGCCTCACCCACCTTGGCGCTGTCGATGATCTGGTGGAGGTGGAAGATGCGGGCCTCCATCTTGCCCTGCTCGTCCTTGGCGGCGTGGTAGCCGCCGTTCTCCTTCAGGTCACCCTCTTCGCGGGCGTCTTCGATCTTCTTGGCGATGTCGACGCGCCCCGGCCCCGAGAGGTATTCGAACTCCGCCTTCAGGCGGTCGTACGCCTCCTGAGTGAGCCAGGTGACGCTCTCGTTGTGGGAGTCGGCCACGGGTTCTCCTTGCTTCCTCTATGGGGGCTTCGTACTTGGGTTAGCTGACGTTCGAATTTCGAAAGGCTAACAAGTTAACGCCTCGAACGCTTCCCCAAATATCTCACTATACGAGATAGCAGTAGTGGACGTCGCCCGAAGTGGCCGGGGCACTGGTCTCTAGCCGCTCAGTAAGCCGGACATATCCCTCACCAGCCGGAATAGTGACCTCCCGGCTCCCGACTTCTCCATGGGAGACATCCATCGCCCGCAGCCGGCAGACGGCGGCGCGATCGGACGGCTTGACCACCTCGAAGGTAATCTGCATAGAATCGCCGCGGCCGGGATCAAAAGCTATGACCTGGTCGATCACCTCGGTGTTCCCCTTGGACGCCCACATCACGTAGCCCCAGCCCGCGGCGCACACCGCGCACAGGATCGCGATCACGATGTGGACGACGAAGCGCCCCCTGCGCTCCGGGCGGTCGGGGAAGTCGTCCGGGACGCCGAGGATCGGACCGTCCTGCCGGTCCCTCTCGGCCTCGCTGGTGGCCATGGCGGAATCTCCCTGCACTACCTCGGCGTTATCCGAGACAATTGTCTCTCGTGGGGGCCTCGCCCTCGCGACCGCCATAAGAGAAACTAACCTCTCCCTGGAGTGGCCCAGGCCAACCCGGGGAGCGGCGCGTCATCGGAGCGGGCCCTGTGGGCGGTACGGCAGAGCCGTCCGTCCGCCGGACGAGTGAATATCTGAGCGCGACCTATACAGAGGAGACGTCGAGCCCGTGAGTGCACCGCTGCGGCTGATGGCCGTTCACGCGCACCCTGACGACGAGTCGAGCAAGGGCGCCGCCACGATGGCGCGCTACGTCGCGGAAGGTGTGGAGGTGCTCGTCTGTACCCTCACCGGAGGAGAACGTGGCTCAATCTTGAACCCCAAGATGGACCGCCCCGAGATCCTTGAGAACATCGGCGAGGTCCGGCGCCTGGAGATGGAGCGCGCGAGGGAGATCCTCGGCGTGCAGCAGCGCTTCATGGGGTTCGTCGACTCGGGCCTGCCCGACGACGAGAGCGAGCCGCTGCCCGAGGGCTGCTTCGCCCTCCAGCCGATCGAGATCGCCTCGGCGCCGCTGGTGGCCGCCGTGCGCGAGTTCAGGCCGCACGTCATCCTCACCTATGACGACGACGGCGGCTACCCGCACCCGGACCACATCATGACCAACCGCGTCTCGGTGGAGGCCTTCGAGGCCGCGGGCGACCCCGACCGCTATCCCGGGGCCGGTGAGCCCTGGCAGCCGCTCAAGCTCTACTACCACATGGGCTTCACCAAGGACCGGTTCGAGGCGCTGCACGAGGCGATGAACTCCCGCGGCATGGGCTCCCCCTACGCCGACTGGATCGCGCGCTGGGAGGACCGCCCGCAGAAGTGGCCGGTGACCACCCGCGTCCAGTGCGGCGACTACTTCGAGGTCCGTGACGAGGCGCTGCTCGCCCACGCCACCCAGGTCGACCCCGACGGCTTCTGGTTCGTCTGCCCGCGCGAGTTGCAGCGCGAGATCTGGCCGACCGAGGACTACCACCTGGCCCGTTCCCTCGTGGACACCGGGCTTCCCGAGGGCGACCTGTTCCTCGGCATCCACGCCGAAGAGGTGTCGCCCGCCTGCCACTGACACGACCATGAGGTGGCGGTGGCAGACTTGAGGCGTGATTGCACTTGACACCGTCACCAAAAGTGACGTCAGCCCGGGCCTCCTGGGGTTCCTCGTCGTCGCGGCGCTGGGGTTCGCGTTGTTCATGCTCGTGAAGTCGATGAAGAGGCAGATCTCCAGGATCGAGGTCCCCTCGGAGGCCGAGCTGAAGAAGCAGAGCACCACCTAGACGATCGACCGGCGTGGCCGCGGCGGCCGGACGAGGGTGTCCGCGCTCGGCCCGTGACGGCCGAGACGGGCACCGTCGTGGACGCACCGCGCGTGAAGATCACGCCGGAGCGTCCGCATCCGCCCGCCTCGATGACCGATCCCCCGAGCGACGTCAGTCGGCCGACCAGGCCCGCTCCAGCGCCCTCGGCAGGCCCCAGCGGCCCAGCGGGGTGAGCACCTCGGTCTTGTCCACGATCCCCAGGCACGCCCAGAGCGGTGTGACGGAGCTGAAGAGCGTCTCCGCCGCCTCCAGGTCGTCCGGCTCGTCCATCTGGACGTCGATGTCCTCGGACTCGGCGATGAACCGGGCGATCCGCTCGGGCGAGGCCAGCACCCCCGGACCGCGTCTGGCCAGGGCGGCCACCACCGCCAGCCAGTCCGCGTGGTGGATCGCGCACAGCGAGGCCAGCACGGCGTCCTCGTGGGTGAGCTCGCCCTCCAGGTCGGAGAACCTCTCCGGCGTGTCGTCGTCCTCGGGCAGGTCCGAGATGGGACCGGCGATGCCCGCCGTGACGGTCAGCCAGAGTTCCTCGTCGTCCTCGGGCAGCGGAGCCCCGTCGTATCCGGCGCAGGCCCGCAGCACGTTGCCCGGGTATCCGGGGCCGGACAGCACCTCGCGCAGCCGTACGCACGCCGCCCGCAGGTCCCCGACGGGCCGCTCGGGGGCGGGCAGGTCTGCCAGGATGCGCCGCAGCTCGCTGAGGGCGAAGGCCTCCTCCTCGTCCCAGGCCGCGAACAGCTCCTCGTCCTGCTCGTCGCTGACCGCCATCCCCGGCACCCGCCCATCGGGCATCGGGCTGTTGAGCCAGCGCTCCTGCAGCTCCTCGTAGGCCTCCCTGGCCTGCTCGTCCCCCTGTGCGAGCGCATCCGGATCGATCTCCCGGGCGGCGACCCGCTCCTCCAGGTAGGCGACCATGCCGCGGAACATCTCCTCGGTGATCGGGCCCCGCTCGTCCTCCTCGGGCCAGACGAAGAAGCTCCGGGTGAGCAGGAGCGGCTCGGTGCCGGTGGACTCCAGCCACCGCTGCACCTCCCCCACGGTCGCGGCGCCGGACTCGATGGCCCGCAGCGTCGTCTTGGCGGACTCCCAGAAGGGTGGGGACAGCGGGTTTCCCCCCGCCGTCAGCGCCCGGCGCAGGTCGGGGAGGGCGACCAGGGCCACCCCCGACGGCACCGCGAGCAGAGCACGGGCCACATCACGGCGGGTCAGCTCGGCGGCTGCCCGCTGGGCGTGCACACAGACGAAGTCGAGATCCACGCCCAGTGAGCCTACGCCCGAAGCCGCATGAACACACCTTCCGCCTCGGGACACATTCGCCTTTGTCTGGGACGACCGCTCGACAGGGCGGGGATGACCGTCCCGGAAACGCCTGACGTGACCGCGCGTGGCGGGGAGGCCCTCCTGCCCGGCCGTCCCGCTCACGTAGCTCTCAGGCGGGCAGCAGGACCCGGAAGACCGTACGGCCGGGGCGGCTCTCCACATCCACGGTGCCGCCGTGCGCGGCGACCACGGCGCGGACGATCGCGAGCCCGAGGCCGCTGCCGCCCGAGGCGCGCGAGCGCGCCTTGTCCGCCCGGACGAACCGCTCGAAGAGTTCCTCCTGGAGTTCCCGCGGGATGCCCGGCCCGTCGTCGGCCACGGTCAGCTCCGCCTTGCCCGGGCCGGGGACACGGACGGACACGGTGACCGTGGTGCCCGGCGGGGTGTGCACCCGCGCGTTTCCCAGCAGGTTGGTGACGACCTGGTAGAGCCGGTCGGCGTCGCCCGTCATCGTGACCGGCTCCTCCGGGAGCTCCAGCCGCCAGTGATGATCCGGCGCGGAGACACGGGCGTCCCCCGTCGCGTCGATCACCAGGCGGGTCAGGTCCACCTGGTCGCGGGCCAGTGGCCTGCCCGCGTCGAGCCTGGCGAGCAGCAGCAGGTCGTCGACGAGCTTGCCCATGCGGGCCGATTCCGCGTCGATCCGCTGCAGGGAGTGCCGTATCTCCTCCGGTACGTCACCGGGGGTGCGCCGGGCCAGCTCGACGTGGGCGCGGACGGTCGCCAGGGGAGTACGCAGCTCGTGGCTGGCGTCCGCGGCGAAGGTCCGCATCCGCTGCTCGCTGGCGTGACGCCGGGCAAGGGCCTCCCCGATGTGGCCGAGCATGCGGTTGAACGCCTCCCCCACCTGGCCCACCTCGGTCCGGGGGTCCTCGTCCGGCACACGGTCCGGCAGCGCCACCTCGCCGCTGGCGAGCGGGAGCGTGCTGACCCGCCGGGCAGTGGCCGCCACCCGCTCCAGGGGGCGCAACGACAGCCGCACCCAGAGCGCGCCGGCCACCCCGGCGATGATCATTACGACGGCGAACCCCACGATCTCGGCGAGCTGGAGACGGTGCACCGTGGCGTTGACGCCTTCCAGCGGGAGCCCGGTGACGAGGACGTCGCCGTCGGCGCCGTCGATCGCCATGACGCGGTAGTCGTCCAGCACCGACAGCTCGACGGAGTGACCACGCCCGTCCGCCGGGACGGCGGCCAGGACGGCCGCGTCGCCGGCGGAGAGCCTGGGGCTGCCGCTGTCCCGTGTCACCACGGCGGCGTTGGTCACCCTGCCGTCCGCGAGGCGGACACCCAGGGTCCCGAGGGACTGCCCGCGGCTGTCGCCGCGCTCGCCGTACTCCTTCCCGTGCTCCAGGCTGGCGGCGAACCCCCCGACGGTCATGGACAGCTGCTGGTCCACCCGGTCCACCATGAAGCGGTTCAGCGCGAGGGAGGTGGCCACGCCGATCGCGGCGCAGGCGAGCGCGAGCAGGATCAGCACGCCGGCCACCAGCCGGGTCCGGAGCGTGCGGGGCCTCACGGCCTGAGGACGTATCCCACGCCCCGCACCGTGTGGATCAGCGGCGGACGTCCCGCGTCGATCTTCTTACGCAGGTAGCTGATGTACAGCTCGACGACATGGGCCTGGCCGCCGAAGTCGTAGGACCAGACCCGGTCGAGGATCTGGGCCTTGCTGAGCACCCTGCGCGGGTTGCGCATGAGGAAGCGCAGCAGCTCGAACTCGGTCAGCGTGAGCTCCACCAGTTCGCCGCCCCGGGTCACCTCGCGGGCGTCCTCGTCCATCACCAGGTCCCCGACGACCAGCCGGTCGCCCTCGGAGGTCCTCGCCATGCCTGCGCGGCGCAGCAGGCCGCGTAGCCGGGCGAGGACCTCCTCCAGACTGAACGGCTTGGTCACGTAGTCGTCGCCGCCCGCGGTGATCCCGGCGATCCGGTCCTCCACGGCGTCCCTGGCGGTCAGGAACAGCACGCACACGTGCGGCGCCCCGGCTCGCAGGCGGCGCAGCACCTCGATCCCGTCGATGTCGGGCAGCATGACGTCGAGCAGCACCGCGTCGGGCCGGAACTCGCGGGCCACCCGCACCGCGGCCGCACCGTCGGCTGCGGCGCGCACCTCCCAGCCCTCGTAGCGGAGCACCGCGCAGAGCACCTCTACGAGGTCGGGCTCGTCGTCGACGACGAGCACACGGACGGGCGTCCCGTCCGGACGGAGCAGGTCGGGCAGGTTACGAGAAGTCGCATGCATGGTGATGCCAGGGTCCTTCCTGTCCTTGATGCGGACCCTCTGAGCCTCTTCTGAGAATCCTATGAATCATTGAGATATGACCCGTTTCATAGGGAAACGAGAGGTTCGGCTGGCACGGTGGGTCACGTTCGACGAGAGGGGACAGTCCGTGAGCACCACCTTCGCCGGAAGGGCCGTCGCCGGCACGCACCGGGGCGCTCCTCCACGGGGGGCCCGCGCGCGCCCGGCGGCCGTCCTCGCGGTCATCGCCGCGGGCGTGCTCCAGGCCACCGTGGCGGTGCTGCTCCTGGTGGGCGTCGGCATCATCTCGGCCCGTGCCATCCGGCCGCGGCTGCGCTACGAGACCTGGTTCCACCTGCATTTCTACACCTACCTGGCGGCCTGGCTGGCATTCGGGCACCAGCTCTCGACCGGCAACGAGTTCGCGGGCTCCCCGGCCGTCCAGACGGCCTGGTACGCCCTCTACCTCGGGGTCGCGGCAGTGCTCGTCTGGTATCGGTTCCTCACGCCGGTACGGCGGGCGTTCCGGCACCGGCTCCAGGTCAGCAGGGTCGTGCGGGAGAGTCCCGAGGTCGTCTCCATCTTCCTCTCGGGGCACCGTCTCGACAGGTTGCGGGCCGAGCCGGGGCAGTTCTTCCGGTGGCGGTTCCTCACCAGGGACCTGTGGTGGTCCCCCAACCCCTACTCGCTGTCGGCCGCTCCCCGGCCCGACGAACTGCGGATCACGGTGAAGGACCTGGGCGACCAGAGCCGCGTGCTCGCCCGGCTGCGGCCCGGCACCAAGGTCCTCGCCGAAGGCCCCTACGGCGCCTTCACCCCGGGACGCCACAGGGGGCGCAAGGTGCTGCTCATCGCGGGAGGGGTGGGCATCACCCCCGTGCGGGCGCTGTTCGAGTCGATCCCGGCCGCGCCCGGCGACCTCACCCTTCTCTACCGGGCCCGGGCCACCGGGGACCTGGTGTTCCGCACCGAACTGGAGGCGATCTCCACCCACCGGGGCGCGACGCTGCACTACTGCGTCGGCCCGAGGAGCGAGATCGGCGACCCGTTCACACCGGAGACGCTGGCCGGGCTCGTCCCCGGGCTGGCCGATCACGAGGTCTACGTGTGCGGGCCCTCCGGCATGACCGGTGGCGTGGTGTCGGCGCTCCGGGCCGCCGGAGTACCGAACCGGCGCATCCGCCATGAATCGTTCGAGTTCTGAGGGGATCCGCATGCGCAGAGCGATAGTGGCCATACTCGTCACCAGCATCGGCCTGGTGCTTCTGCTGTCCTTCAAGCCCCATGAGATGACGGCCCTGGCCGGCCGTCCCTCCGTCGTGTCCCAGAGCGGCGGCGGCCCGGACAGGGGCACGGCCCAGGTCACGGCGGACTCGGGCAGCTGGACGGGCGACGGCGCCGGCGCGGGCAGCATGAGCGGCGACAAGGTGGTGACCGGCGACACGGCCGACACCCGTTGGGGCCCCGTACAGGTGCAGCTGGTCCTCTCCGGCGGCAAGGTGACCGGCGTCAGGGTGCTCCAGGCCCCGGACGGCAACAACCGGGACTTCAGGATCAACACCCAGGCGCTCCCGATCCTCAACGAGGAGACGCTCTCCGCGCAGTCCGCCCAGATAGACACGGTCTCGGGCGCCACCTACACCAGCGAGGGATATCTCCAGTCGCTGCAGAGCGCCATCGACAAGGCGGGCCTCTGATGCGCCACGTCGAACACGTCATGGGGACGGTCTTCTCCTTCGACGTCCGCCACTCCGGTCCCGGCGACGCGGGGCAGGCCCTCACCGAGGCCGTGGCGTGGCTGCACCGTGTCGACGCCGTCTTCTCGACCTACCGGCCGGACAGCCCCGTCAGCAGGCTGGGCCGCGGCGAGATCGACCTGGCCGACTGCCCGCCGGAGGTGGCGGGCATCCTCGACCTGTGCGACGCGGTGACCGAGCTCTCCCACGGCTATTTCACCGCGTACCCCCGGGGGCGCCTCGACCCCTCCGCCATGGTGAAGGGCTGGGCGATCGAGCGGGCGTCGGACATCCTCACGCGGTCGGGAGCGGTGGACCACTGCGTGAACGGCGGCGGCGACATCCAGCTCGCCGGAACGGCCGCGCCCGGCTGCCCGTGGCGGACCGGCATCGCCCACCCGCTCCTCCGGGCGAACTCGTCACCGTGGTCGCCGGACGCGACCTCGCCGTGGCGACGTCGGGCACCGCCGAGCGCGGGCCGCACATCCTCGACCCGCACACCGGCCGCCCCGCGACGGAGCTGGCCTCGATCACCCTGACAGGGCGGAGTCTGACCGCGGTCGACGCGTACGCCACGGCCGCCTTCGCCATGGGCGGCGCGGCCCGGACGTGGGTCGAGCGGCTCGACGGGGTGGAGGCCTTCGCGGTCACCGCCTCGGGCCACACCTGGCGGACGTCCGGCTTCCCCACCGCCTGACCGTGACCCGCGGGCTCCCGGCCGTCCCCTCAGCCGTCGGCCGGCGCCGGTGTGCGGGAGTGGCGGAAGGCGCCCGCGAGGCCCAGCACGACGACGCAGAGGATGATGAGGTCGGAGGCCAGCGGAGCGATCCACGGACGGTAGACCTCGGCGATCCACCGGGTCAGCCCGGTGGGCTGGAGCATCAGGAAACCGATGGCGCCGGGCAGGTAGATGAGGCTGGTCACGGCCCCTCGCGCGATCAGCAGCCCGTCGAGGCGGCCGGCCGGCATGAGGGCCAGCAGGGGGAACAGCAGGGCGTCGTACCAGGGATGCTGCACCGGGGAGGTGAGCAGCCAGCACAGGCACCACGCCAGCGCCGGCCGTACGGCGTCCAGGCCGGGCGGCACCGGCGGGAGCCGCCAGCACAGCAGGAGGCCGATGAGGAAGGCGACGCCGAGGGTGAGCTGCCCCTCCAGCGTGGACGGCTCCGCCCCCAGCCCCAGCACGTCGGTGATCACACGCCACGGATCCGCCAGCGAGTGAGCGCCGATCTTGCCGACCATGTTCCCGAAGGCCTCCGGGCCCTGCGTCGCGTACGCCGTGACCAGGGCCGCCGACACGCCCATGACCATCGACAGGAACGTGGCCGCCGACCGGCGGGCCGCCCAGGCCAGGCCGGCTCCGGCGATGACGAACGGCGCCTTGACGGCGGCCGCCGCGCCGAGCAGCACCCCTGCCACCAGGCCCGCCACCACACCGCCCCGGCGCATGACGAGGAAGGCCGCGACGAGGAAGACCACTCCCAGACCGTCGATGTGACCGCCCAGCACCACGTGCCAGAGCATCAGCGGGTTGAGACTCCACAGCAGGTGGACGCGTATCCGCCGCTCGCGGTCCGGCCCCGCCAGCCGGTCGAGCATGAGCGCCGACAGCAGGAACGCCAGCCCGGTCATGGCCTTGAGGGCGAACACGGTGCCGGCCATCGACGCACCGCCCAGCCGGGAGGCGGCCAGCTGCGCCCAGGTGGCCAGCGGCCCGTACACCGAAGGAGCGTTGCGCCAGGCGAGAGGGGCGAGCTCACCGACCGGGTCGGCCAGCCTGTGCAGCCACGCCGGGGTCACCACGTACGGGTCCTGCCCCAGGGCGGCGATGCGCCCGTAGACCGCGTAGTTGAGCACGTCCGTCGACCCCGCGGGCGGGACGAGCGTGAGGGCGAGGACGGCGGCCACCGTACCGGCGAGAAGGATCCCCCGTGGGGGACGCCACCCCCGGCGCAGCGCGTACAGCCCGGCGCCCACGCCCAGTCCACCGGCGATGACGGCCGCCCAGGTCAATTGGATCACCAGCAGGTCGGAGGGGGCACCCCGCAGGGACCAGGGCGGACCACCGCCACCGAGGTCGGGCACCGCCGCGGACGGCCCGAGGAGGGCGACGGCCAGCATGACCGCGATGGCGAGCCCGATCGCGGCGAGCCCCGCACGTCCGGCGGCACGCGCGCGGCGGTACGGCTCGCCGGCACGTGCCGGCTCCGTCATCGGGAGCCGCGAGACAGGTCGGATCCACGTCGGCACCCGCCGAACCTCCAGGGAGAGCTAACCAGGATGGGCACAGCATCGCAGCCGCACCGCATAGCCGGACCCGTTCTGCGACCGGCGACTGTCGGACCACAACCGAATCACCGGTCCCATGACAGAAGAGGCCGCCATCGACGGCTGGGGGCGGCATCGACGCGACGCCGCTCCAAGCGTAGATCATCCCTGGTGATCTCCTCTCGCCCGGGCCTCCGCCGGAATCGAGGCGGTGCTCGGGCTCCCGCCCCCGTTTAGTGTGGGCGAGGCCGCGCGGGTACAACCGTGACGTGCACCCGTGCACCTCGCGCGGGAGGAGACGCGGGCACCGCGCACACGGGAGGGTTTGCATGAACCGCTTGAAGGACGCGACGAGCCCCTACTTGCTGCAGCACGCCGGCAACCCCGTCCACTGGTTCGAGTGGGGGCAGGAGGCCTTCGACGAGGCCGCACGTCGGGACGTGCCGCTGCTGATCTCGGTCGGCTACTCGGCGTGCCACTGGTGCCACGTGATGGCGCACGAGTCGTTCGAGGACGGCGGGACAGCGGCTCTGATGAACGAGCGCTTCGTCAACGTCAAGGTGGACCGCGAGGAGCGGCCGGACGTGGACGCCGTCTACATGTCGGCGACCCAGGCCATGACCGGCCAGGGCGGGTGGCCGATGACGGTCTTCGCCACCCCGCAGGGACACCCCTTCTACACCGGGACCTACTTTCCCCGCCCTCAGTTCCAGCGGCTGCTGACCGGGGTGTCGAACGCCTGGAACGGCGACCGCGAGGCGGTGCTGGAGCAGGGCTCGAAGATAGTCGAGGCGCTGAACGAGCGGTCGGAGCTGCCCTCCGGCCCGCTGCCCGTGCCGGACACGCTTGCCCGGGCCGTACAGAGCCTGAACGGGTCCTTCGACCCGGTGCGCGGCGGATTCGGCGGGGCGCCCAAGTTCCCGCCGTCGATGGCGCTGGAGTTCCTGCTGAGGTACGGCGCCGCGGGGGAAGGCCCCGAGGCGGGCACGGCGATGGCGATGGCGGAGCGGACGCTGGAGGCCATGGCCAGGGGCGGGATCTACGACCAGCTCGGCGGCGGCTTCGCCCGCTACAGCGTGGACGCCGACTGGGTGGTGCCGCATTTCGAGAAGATGCTCTACGACAACGCGCTGCTGCTCCGGGTCTACACGCACTGGTGGCGTTCCACCGGCTCGGCCCTGGCCAGGCGGGTGGCTCTGGAGACGGCCTCCTTCCTGCTGGCCGAGATGCGCACTCCCGAGGGCGGCTTCGCCTCGGCCCTGGACGCCGACAGCGAGGGCGTGGAGGGCAGGTTCTACGCCTGGACCCCCGAGGAGATCCACGAGGTCCTGGGCGAGGAGGACGGAGCCTGGGCGGTCGGGCTGTTCGAGGTGACCGGCACGTTCGAACACGGCACGTCGGTGCTGCAGCTCCCGTCCGATCCGGAGGACGCCGAGCGGTTCGCCCGGGTCCGCGCCGCGCTGCTGGCCGCGCGGGCCCACCGGGTGCGGCCCGGCCGGGACGACAAGGTGGTGGCCGCCTGGAACGGCCTGGCCATCGCCGCCCTCGCCGAGACGGGGGCGCTGTTCGACCGCGCCGACCTGGTGGAGGCGGCGCGGGCGGCGGCCACGCTCCTGGAGGAGCTGCACGTGGACGGCGACCGGCTGCTGCGCACGTCACGCGACGGTCGCGCGGGCGCCAACGCCGGAGTCCTGGAAGACTACGCCGACCTGGCCGAGGGCCTGCTGACCCTGTACGGCGTGACCGGGGAGGCGCGCTGGTTCCACCGGGCGGGAGCGCTGCTGGAGAGCGTCCTCGACCGGTTCGCCGACGGCTCCGGCGGCTTCTTCGACACCGCCGACGACGCCGAACGGCTGTTCCAGCGGCCGCAGGACCCCACCGACAACGCGACCCCGTCGGGGCAGTTCGCCGCCGCCGGGGCACTGCTGTCGTATGCGGCCCTGACCGGCTCGGCCAGGCACCGGACGGCGGCGGAGGGGGCGCTGGGCACGGTGACCGTCCTGGCCGACAGGCACGCGCGGTTCGCCGGGTGGGGGCTCGCGGTGGCCCAGGCCGCCGTCTCCGGGCCGATCGAGGTCGCGATCGTGGGCCCGCTGCACGACCCGGACACCTCCGCCCTGCACAGGGCCGCCCTGCTCTCCTCCGTCCCCGGGCTGGTCGTCGCACTCGGCGAGCCCGGTTCGGCCGAGATCCCGCTCCTTTCGGGCCGGGGTCTGGTGGACGGGGCTCCGGCGGCCTACGTGTGCCGCGGGTTCACCTGCCGGATGCCCGTCACCACCCCGGAGGGACTACGGGCCGAGCTGTGAGCGGGCGGCGGCCGGAGCTGCGGGTCCGGCGGTCCAGACCCGGCCGGGTCCAGTCCTCGCGGTCGCCGACCGGATCGCCCACGCCTACCGGGCGGGTCCTGGCACGTCCGGCACCGAAGAGCTGATACGCGCCCTACCGTCCCGCGGGCCCCTGGGGAGCGCCGTCCTGGCCGGGGCCGGTGCTGGGAGCCCGCTGGGGGATCTCTCCCGGAGGAGGAGACTGGTTCCCGAAGCCGTTGTTCCCCGATCCGGTGCCGCCACCGCCGTCACCGGGGCCGTTGCCCGTGCCGCCACCGCCGTCTCCGGGGCCGTTGCCCGTGCCGTCGCCGGGCCCGTCGCCGAGACCGTCCGGCGACGGGCCCTGGTCGGGGCCGGTCGTCCCGTCGGGGGACGGCGTGGGCGTGACGGTGTTCCAGCCGTCACCGGGGCCGGGACCGCGGTTGCCGGAGCGGTAGCCGTCGTCGTAGTAGGTGGAGTAGCCGTAGTTGGACGGCTCGGCGAACTCCTTGACCGGCTTGCCGGCCATCGCCTCGGTCATGAAGGCGCGCCAGATCTGTGCCGGGTAGGTCCCGCCGTACAGGGCGCTGCCGTCGACGACCACCGGCTTGTTGTCGTCGCGGAACATGTCGACCGCGGTCGTCAGCTGCGGGGTGAACCCGGCGAACCACACGGCGGCCGACTTGTCGGTGGTGCCGGTCTTGCCGGCCACCGGGCGGTCGTAGAGGCGGGCGGCCGACCCGGTGCCTCCCTCGACCACCTGGGTCAGCGCGTAGGTGGCGTCGATGGCGGTCTGCTCGGTGAAGGCCCGCTCCCCCTTGGCCTTGATCTTGGTGGTCTTCCCGGTGGCGTCGGTGACCGAGCGGATCACGTGAGCCTCGCGGTGGACGCCTCCGGCGGCGAGCGTGGCGAAGCCGGAGGCGTTCTGCACGGCGCTCACGGACGCGACCCCCAGCGGCAGCGTGGCGAAGGAGCTGTGCGGGGCGAGCTGGTCGGCGGGGATGCCGGCCTTCTCCGCGGCGCGGACGACCTTGTTGAGGCCGACCTTCTGCCCGAGGTCCACGAACGCGGTGTTCACCGAGCTCTGGGTGGCCTTGACCAGGTTGATCTCGCCGTAGGAGGTGTCCTCCGAGTTGGGGATGCCCTTGTCGCCCGTGGTGACGTGCAGGGGGGAGTTGCCGTTCACCCGGGTGTCGAGGCCGAAGCCGTTGTCCAGGGCCGCGGCCAGCGTGTAGGCCTTGAACGTGGAGCCGGCCTGCACCTTGGCCGAGAAGGAGTTGTCGAACTTGTTGGTGGTGTAGCTGGGGCCGCCGTAGAAGGCGACGACCTCGCCGCTGCGGGGGTCCACGGCGGCCAGGCCGGTGCGGACCTTCTTGGAGGTGCCCTCGGGCAGGACCGAGGTGACGGCCCGCTGGGCGGCGGCCATCAGGTTCTTGTCGAAGGTCGAGACGACCCTCAGGCCGCCCTGGGTGATGTCCTCGTCGGTGTATCCCCTGCGCTTGAGCTCGGCCTCCACCTGGTCGAGCATGTAGCCCTCCTGCCCCTTGAGCGTGAAGATCGACCTGGGCTTCTTGAGGGTGGGGAACGCGGTCGCGGCGGCCTGCTGGGGGGTGATGGCACCCGTCTGCACCATGCCGTCGACCACCGACCTCCAGCGCGCCCTGGCCGCGTCCAGGTCGGCGCCCCGGGGGTCGGCGAACCGGGACGGCTGCTGGATCACCGCGGCGAGGTAGGCTCCCTCGGCGACGGTCAGCTCGGCGACGTCCTTGTGGAAGTAGGCGTCGGCCGCGGCCTGGATGCCGTCGGCCCCCCGGCCGTAGTAGATCGTGTTGAGGTACTGCTCCAGCACCCAGTCCTTGGACTCCGACTGGTCCACCTTCAAGGAGATCATGACCTCCTTGAGCTTGCGGACGACGGAACGCTCCTGGCTGAGGCCGCTGTAGTAGTTACGGACCATCTGCTGGGTGATGGTCGAGCCGCCCTGGAGCTGCTGGCCGCTGACCGTGGACCACATGGCGCGGAAGGTGCCCGAGACGGAGATTCCCTTGTCCTCGTAGAACGAGCGGTTCTCCGCGGCGATGACCGCGTCCCTGACGTGCTCCGGTATCTGCGCCAGGGCCACGCTCTTGCGATTGACCCCCTGCCTGGCCAGCACGGTCTTGCCGTCCCGGTAGTAGATCACCGAGCCCTGCGCGGTGGCCCGGGGCTGCGTGCTGTCCGGGATGGGCGTCATGAACCACGCCACCGCGAGAAGACCGACCACCGAGACCACGGCGATGCCGAAGACGACGAGCGTGATCCGCAGGAGCTTCCTCCTCCCGGGTCTGCCCTTCTGGTCGCCGTTCCCGTCGCCCTGTTGCACGCCCGAACCCCCATCCACTCCGCATTCACCCCCCACGAGCAGTGCGGACCGTAAGGGTAAACGATGGATAACGGTGTCTGAACCCCGCTTGGGATAGTACGGCTAGCTCTTCCCCTGGCGCGGGACATCGGCCACTAAAGGAAGAACCCGGTATGGCACGGGGGTGTCCAGCGCGATCACCGACGAGGTCCGCACCACCCCGTGAACGTCAACGATCAGGTCAATGACCCTCTGCAGATCGGCATTGCTGCGCGCCACCACCCTGCAGAGCATGTCGTCGCCTCCGGTGATGGTGTGGACCTCCAGCACCTCGGGGATGGCCGCGAGCTGGTCGGCCACCGGATCGTGCCCGCTGACCTGGCGGATCTGCAGGGTGACGAACGCGGTCACGTCGTATCCGAGCGCCGCGGGGTCGACGTCGGGGCCGAACCCGGTGATCACTTTCCGGACGGCCAGCCGGTCGAGGCGGGCCTGCACGGTCCCCCGTGCCACACCGAGCCTCCGGGAGCACTCCAGCACACCGAGTTTGGGCTCCCCCGCCAGGAGGGCGATGATCCGGGCGTCGAGTTGATCTATCGTCATGGTGTACAGAAACTCCCGTGAGGTGCACGATCAGGTAGACAGATTGTCCATCTTTCCAGGTAACTGTTGCACAACCCGACCATAAAAACGGAAAGTATCCGCATGAGCGACAACTTTCCTGTGAACGGTATGGACGCCGTGGTCTTCGCCGTGGGCAACGCCAAGCAGGCGGCCCACTACTACTCCACCGCGTTCGGCATGCGGCTGGTCGCCTACCGGGGCCCGGAGAACGGCAGCCGCGACGAGGTGGCCTACGTCCTCACCTCGGGCGGCGCCCGCTTCGAGTTCCGCGGCGCGGTACGGCCCGGCACAGGGGTCGCCCGCCACGTGGCCGAGCACGGCGACGGTGTGATCGACCTGGCCATCGAGGTCCCGGACGTGGAGGCCGCCTACACCCACGCGCTGGCCCGGGGCGCCACGGGCCTGGCCGAGCCGTACACGCTGGAGGACGAGCACGGCAAGGTCGTGCTCGCGGCGATCGCCACCTACGGCGAGACCCGGCACACCCTGGTCGACCGGTCCAACTACAGCGGCCCCTACCTGCCCGGCTACGTCGCGGCACAGCCTCTCGTCCCGGCCCCCGACGTGAAGAACGGCCGTCTGTTCCAGGCCGTCGACCACTGCGTCGGCAACGTGGAGCTCGGCAAGATGGACGAGTGGGTGGAGTTCTACAAGAGGGTCATGGGCTTCACCAACATGGCGGAGTTCGTCGGCGACGACATCGCCACCGAATACTCGGCGCTGATGTCCAAGGTGGTCGCGGACGGCACCCGCAAGGTGAAGTTCCCGCTCAACGAGCCGGCGATCTCAAAGAAGAAGTCGCAGATCGACGAGTATCTGGAGTTCTACGGCGGCCCCGGCGTGCAGCACATCGCACTGGCCACCAACGACATCCTCACCACCGTCGACCACATGCGCGCGGCCGGGGTGCAGTTCCTCGACACGCCCGACTCCTACTACGACGATCCGGAGCTGCGTGCCCGCATCGGCGAGGTCCGCGCCCCGATCGAGGAGCTGAAGAAGCGCAGCATCCTGGTCGACCGCGACGAGGACGGCTACCTGCTGCAGATCTTCACCAAGCCGGTGCAGGACCGCCCGACGGTGTTCTTCGAGCTCATCGAGCGGCACGGCTCGCTCGGCTTCGGCAAGGGCAACTTCAAGGCGTTGTTCGAGGCCATCGAGCGCGAGCAGGACCTCAGAGGCAATCTCTGACCTCTCCCTTCTCCCAAGGCGGTCCTTGCACAATGGAGGCAACCCGTAACAGCCCTTGGCTTTGCGGGGGTGAGTCTCGGGTGATCACAAGTTCATGGGAACACCACCACCACCGCCGCCACCGCCGGACGACCGGGGACCGTTTCCCTGGTCCGGCCCGCCTCCGGGGCAGGGCCACGGCGGTGGCGGCCCGCCGCGCACGGGACTCGGCGGGCGCTGGCGGCGCCTGTTCGCGGGCATCCTCGACATCATCATCGTGGGCGTCATCTCCTCGCCCTTCACCTACCAGAGCTTCACTACCGTCTGGGACACCGGCAAGGACATCTTCGTCCGGGTGCCTGTCCAGCACACCTTCCTGGCCGCCCTGATCGGCTTCCTCTACTACTGGCTGCTGACCGCCTTCTGGAACGGCCAGACGCTGGGCAAGAAGCTGTTCGGCCTGCGCGTGGTCGACCGCGGCTGGGGCAGGGTCGGAGTCGGGCAGGCCGCGCTCCGCGAACTGGTGGCATGGGTGTTGTACGCCACCTGCTGCCTGGGCTGGGTCAACCTCGCGTTCATCCTTTTCACCAAAGACAAACAGGCCGTTCACGACATCGCAGCCGGGACATTGGTCGTAGATACCTGATTCCCCCAGGTCACATGCCGTGCTCGCGTAGTCTGCGAGGCAGGTGGCCCGGCACGGCCGGGCCCGGAAGGGGGACTTGAGGGCATGGCGTCCGGTCGGCGGGCTATCGCGGCAACCGCCACTTTTCTCGGCATACTCGGCACGGTCGCCTGCTCGGCATCGAGCGGCGAGAGCGTCTCATCCGGAAGCTCGGCGTTCTCGAGCGCCCTGGACGCCGGCCCGGAACGGGCCTCGGACAGGGTGGGCGCCCCCGGAATCGGTGATTCCGACTTCCCCACCGACGGCAACGGCGGCTACGACGTCGACCACTACCGGCTGAAAATCGACTACGACCCCGCCTCCAGGCGCCTTTCCGGCGTGACCGGGATCGAGGCGCGGGCCACCCAGGGCCTGACCAGGTTCAACCTGGACCTGAAGGGGTTCGAGGTCAGCCGGATCACCGTGAACGGCAGCGCCGCGACGTTCGAGCGCGCCGAGGACGAGCTCACCGTGATCCCGGCCAAGCCGATCTCCGACAGGGCCGCGTTCACCGTCACCGTCGTCTACGCCGGGGAGCCCCAGCCGGTCAGAGGCTCCACCAACCTCGGCACCTACGGGTTCATCCCGACCGAGGACGGCGCGTTCGTCGCGTGCCAGCCCAACGGCGCCAAGACCTGGTTCCCGGGCAACGACCACCCGGCGGACAAGGCACGCTACGACTTCGAGATCACCGTCCCCGCGGGGCTGACCGCGCTGGCCAACGGCGAGCTCGTCGGCGAGCCGAAGAGCGCCGGCGGCAAGACGACCTTCGTCTGGCGGGAGAGCCACCCGATGGTGAGCTATCTGGCCACCGCGACGCTGGGCAGGTTCGAGCTGCGCCGGGGCACGACCGCCGCCGGGATCCAGAACCTGGCGGCCGTGGACCCGCGCTACCACAGCGCGCTCGACAGCCTCTACACGCAGTCGGGGAAGATCACCGACTACTGGAGCACGGTGTTCGGCCCCTACCCGTTCTCCTCCACCGGCGGCGTGATCGACAACTTCTCCGCGGGCTACGCGCTGGAGAACCAGACCAAGCCCCAGTACGGCGGGTTCGACCCGGAGGGCAGCACCATCGCCCACGAGCTGGCCCACCAGTGGTTCGGTGACAGCCTGAGCATCAGGCGCTGGAAGGACCTCTGGCTCAACGAGGGCTTCGCGACCTACGCCGAGTGGCTGTGGACCGAGCACGAGGGCGGAGCCACCGTCGAGAAGACCTTCCGCAGCCACTACGCGGCCGGCCCCGACGCCCCCATCTGGAAGTACGCACCCGGCCGCGCCAAGCCGGCGGACCTGTTCAACGACTCCGTCTACACCCGCGGCGGCATGACGCTGCACGCGCTCAGGCAGCGGATCGGCGACCCGGTGTTCTTCAAACTGCTGAAGACCTGGGTCGCCCAGCACAAGTACGGATACGTGACGACGGACGAGTTCGTGACGCTGGCCGAGAAGCTCTCCGGCAAGCAGCTCGACTCGCTCTTCGACGCCTGGCTGTTCACGGAGAAGAAGCCGGCCGCCTGACGGCGCCTTTCCCCGTATGACGGGCTGGGCGCCCATCGGAGGAAGTTTCCGGAAGCGCTCCGGTTGACCATACTTCGCCCAGCGAAGTATGGTCTTCCGCATGGCTAAAGGATCACCTGCGGTCAGTGAGCCGACCTACTTCATCCTCGCCTCGCTGCTCGACGGCCCTCTGCACGGGCACGGGATCATCAAGCAGACCCTGGAACTCTCGGAGAACAGGGTGCGGCTGCCGGTCGGCACGCTCTACGGCGCGCTCGACCGGCTGGCCGCAGGCGGGCTGATCTCCGTGGACCGCGAGGAGGTCGTCGACGGCCGGCCGCGGCGGTATTTCCAGCTCACCGACCAGGGACGGCATCTGGTGTCGGCCGAGGCCCTGCGCATGCAGCAGGCCGCCTCGGTCGTGACCAGCCGGATCCTGCGCCCCGGATCGGCGTTCTCGTGACCGTCGCGACGGAACACCGCGCCGCTACAGGGGTCGGCACGGGGGTTCTGGAGCGACGGTACCGGCGGCTGCTGCTGGGCTATCCCCGCGCCTACCGCTCCGGGTACGGCGGCGAGCTCATCGCCACCCTGCTCGACACCGCCGAGCCGGGGCGCACCCTGCCCTCGCTCCGCGAGTCCCTGGCCCTGGTCGTCGGCGGGCTGCGGACGAGAGTGATCTACTCGACGGAACGGCCCGCCTGGATCGACGGGGTCCACCTCGGGGTCCTGGCGCTGTCGATCGCCCAGCTGGCGATGCTGGTGCCGTACGCGGCCACCATCCCGCTCTGGGCGGGGCTGTCGGCGCTCGCCGTCGCGCTGATCATGCGCGGGCGGGTACGGCTCGCGCTGCCGGTCGTGGCACTGGTCGCGGTGAAGGTCTGCTCGATCACGCTCGGCCAGACCTGGCTGGACCGGACCCTGCTGCCCGTCGATCCCGACCGGTTCTGGGACGGCGGAGCGCTCTACGGGGGTGGCGGCCCGGTGGCACCGATGATCGGCTACGCGGTGGTCGTCCTCGGCCTGCTGGTGCTGGCCGCCCGCGGGGGGCGGCTCGGCAGACGCTCCTGGTTCTGGCTGCCGGCGGCCCCGCTGCTCACCGGCGCGGACCCCGCGGGGCTGGACTTCTCCACGGGCGCCGGGCCGCACACCATGGCCAGGGTCGGCCTGGAGATCGGGGTGCTCCTGCTCGCCGTCTGGGCCGGTCACGTGGCGCAGGACCCGCGCTGGGCGACGGCCGCCGGCGTCTACCTGGTGCCGGTGCTGGCGATGTACGCCGAGAGCCTCGGCGCCCACTCGGAGCGGGACCTGGCCCATCTGGCCGCCCTCATCTTCCTCACCGCACTCGCGGCGGTCATGCCGTACCGCGCGAAACGGCACGTCGTCCTCTAACTCCTGTAACTCCTCCTCGCGACAGGCGGCGCCACCGCCTCTCCCGAGCATGCCCGCACATCGAAACGGGGTCACCCAGTGTCACGAGTTCTCACCGCCATGCCCGCGGCCGCCCTGGCCGTCGCGGTACTCACCGGCTGCGGCGCGGATCCGGCGCCGGCCGCCGCACCCGCCGCCACGGACAAGGCGCCCGCGTCCGCCGACCCGCAGGGCAAACGCCGCCAGATGGAGGCGATGCGCGCCGACTGCATGAAGGGGAAGGGCTTCAAGTACGAGCCGTACGTCCCTCCTCCGGCGAAGGTGTCCGAGGAGTCGCGCCGGGAGTGGACCGGCGACTACGCGACGATGCGTGAGCAGCGTGAGCGGCGTGGCTTCAGGATCTACTTCCCCTTCGTCCACCCCGAGGATCCCGAGGACGGTATCGGCACAGTCGATCCCAACCCCAACGACGCGCTCGCAGGATCTCTCTCCAGAACCCAGTACAGGGCATGGGACGCCGCTGACGGAGCCTGCTACGCGGAGGCGTTCACGGAGCTCACCGGCAAGACCGTCACGTCCAAGGACGATGTCTTCACGCAGGCGGAGAACATGTACCTCCGCACCACGAGCCGCGAACTCGACGGCGATCCCCGGATGATCGAGTTGGCCACCGCCTTCGGTACCTGCCTCAAGGGCAAGGGTTATCCGGTGCCCTCGCTCAAGCCGACCGCGTTGAACTTCAGCAGCCGGGAAAGGCTTGAGAAGCAGCGCGGGGACGTGATCGCCGGGCGGGTGAAGCAGGACCCGGAGGACACCGGCTTCAGAAGGTTGACGCCCCAAGAGGCGAAACCGTACCTGGTGAAGGAGATCAAGGTGTCCCTCGACGACCTGGAGTGCGGCAAGGACTTCTACGCCGCGTTCCTGCCCAGATATGAGGCGCTCCGCCAGAAGGCCTATCGGGAGTTCGGCGAAGACGACGGGCTGTGGTCGTGAGGCCCGCGGGGATGAGCCGGTCGCACCTGGCCCGCAGCGGACACGTCCACACCCAGAGACAGGATCACACGATGTCACGACTTCTCACCGCCATGCCCGCGGCCGCCCTGGCCGTCGCGGTACTCACCGGCTGCGGCGCGGATCCGGCGCCGGCCGCCGCACCCGCCGCCACGGACAAGGCGCCCGCGTCCGCCGACCCGCAGGGCAAACGCCGCCAGATGGAGGCGATGCGCGCCGACTGCATGAAGGGGAAAGGCTTCAAGTACACGGCGAATGTGCCCGGGCCAAGGAAGATACCGGCGGAGGAGCTCCAGGCTCGGACCGGCGACTACGACGCGATGAGGAAGGATCGCGAAAAGCGAGGTTTCGGGGTCTTCTCGGGCTACGTCTACTCTGAGCCCACTATCAGGCAGATGTTCGACGGCAACCCCAACACGTCGATCCTCAAGGCGCTCTCGGAGACCCAGCAGAAGGCCTGGGACACGGCGGACCAGACCTGCTACGGGGCGGCGTTCTCGAAGTTCACCGGCAAGAAGGTCACCTCGTCGATGGACGCCCTCGCCCAGATGAGCGAGAAGTCCAAGGAACTCAGAGGCCGCGAGCTCGACGGCGACGGCGAGCTCATCAAGCTCGCGCAGGCCTTCGGCGACTGCCTCAAGGGCAAGGGTCACCGGGTCACCTCGCTCAAGCCGACCGCGATCGCCCGGGCCGGCCAGGACAGGTTCCAGGCCGAGGTCGAAAAGCTCGGGGCCGAGCAGCACCCGGGTGAGAAGAGCCCCGGGTTCTTCCCACCCGAACTGACGCCCGACCAGGCCAGGCCGTACCTGACGAGGGAGATCAAGGGCGCGCTGGAGGATCTGGAGTGCGGCAAGGACTTCTACGCCGTCTACCAGCCCAAGCAGTGGGAGGTGGCCGAGAAGGTCGACGCGGAGTTCGGGGTGAAGGAAGGGTTGTTCGGCGAATGAGACCCGTGGCCCTGATGCTCCTCCCGCTCGCCCTGCTCACCGGCTGCGGCGCGCAGAGCGCGGCGTCCCCGCAGCCCTCGCCCTCCGCCATGGACCGCAAGCAGGACATGACCCGCCAGATGGAGGCGATGCGCGCCGACTGCATGAAGCGGAAGGGGTTCAAGTACAACGTGAACGTCCCCCCGCCGAAGCAGGTCAGCGACGAGAAACGCAAGCTCGACTCCGGCGACTACGAGACGATGAAGAAGTCGCGGGAGAAGTACGGTTTCAAATACTTCGCCGAGTTCGTCTACCAGAATGACCTCGCGGCCCGCCAGTACGAGATCTTCGACAACACGGCCAACCAGCCGATCAGGAACGCCCTCTCGGCGGTCCAGCTGGAGGCCTGGGGCGGGGCGGACGAGACCTGCCACACCGAGGCGATCAAGAAATTCACCGGCAAGACGGTGACCTCGGAGGATGACTACTACGCGCAGCTCAACCGGCGGCTCGAGCGGGCCGACCGGGAGACGGACAGCGATCCCAGGCTGGTCGAGCTCGCCCGCGCGTACGGCGACTGCCTCAAGGGCAAGGGCTACCCGGTCACCTCGCTCAGACCGACCAAGATGGACATGGCCGGCGGCGCGGGCCTGCGGCGCGGGCCTGCGGAAAGAGCTGAACACGCTCGGCCGCAACCAGGCCGAGGACCCCATCGAGGGCGCCGAGTACCAGCCGAAGCTGACGGCCGAGCAGGCCAGGCCATACCTGGTCCGGGAGATCAAGGCCGCACTCGACGACCTGGAGTGCGGCAAGGACTTCTACCCCGCCTATCGCACCGACAGTGCCAGCAGACGGGCGTTCGAGGAATTCGGCTACGGAGTGATCCAGTGGTGAGAAACGTTCCGACCCTCCTCATCCCGGCCGCGCCGACCTGTCGCGCCGCGGAATGCGTGGTACCGGACAGTCAGGCCACCGGGCCGTGGTGACGTCGAGGCAGCGCGTGCTGAGCGGCATCGTGGCCGGGGTCGTCGTGATCGCCGGCGCCGGGTGGGCGGTCGGCACGCGACTGCGCTCCCCCGCCGACGAGGCCGCGTCGCGCCGGCCGCCCAGACCCTCCCTGGTCACCTCTCCCGTCGTACGGAAGAAGCTGACCAGCACGGTCGCCGTCAGCGGCACCCTGGCGTACGGCTCGCCGCTGCCCGTCACCCTCGCCGGGGTGGTCGGCGGCACCGCCGAAAACCAGCGGGTCACCCGGGCCCCGCGCCCCGGGAAGATCACCGAGGGTTCGGTGCTGATGGAGGTCAACGGCCGCCCGGTGTTCGCGCTGCGCGGCAAGGTCCCCATGCACCGGACCATGGCCGCGGGCACCGCGGGCGCCGATGTCAAGCAGCTCCAGACGGCGCTGCGCCGCCTCGGGTTCGGCGCGCCGGTCACCGGCGTCTTCGACTCCGCGACCACGGTCGCCGTCCAGCGCTGGTACGCCAAGCGGGGCTACGTGGCCCAGGAACCCGACCTCACCGCCAAGCAGACCAGGGAACAGCTGCGCCAGGCCGTGCAGACCGCCGAGGAGACCCTGCTCACCGACCGCAAGGCCCTCGACGCCGGACGTGACGTCAAGCCGCTGAAGCTCAAGCTCGACAACGCCCGCCAGGACCTGCGGGCCGCCGAGAACGCGTTGGAGGGAGAGGACGCCACAGACCTCACCCCGGAGGAGACGCGGCAGCTGGAGACCCTGCGCCAGGCCGTACGGACCGCCGAGGAGGAGGTGCTGGCCGCCGAGCAGGCCCTCGCCGCTGCCCAGTCCCCGCCGGCTCCCCCCACGCCCAAGCCCGAGCAGACCCCCGCCCCGGCCAAGCCCGAGGCCGACACGCGGCTGTTGGAGACAAAGGTCTACAACGCCCGGCAGAATCTTGAATCCGCGCATGCCGCTCTGGCGGCTTTCGCGGACGAGGCGGGCCTGAACAAGGGGAAACGCCTTGCGGAGCTGCGCAAGGCCGTACGGCTGGCCAAGGAGGCGGTGGTCACCGCCGAGCAGGCGCTGCGCCAGGCCCGCCAGGACTCCCCGCTCCGGTTGAAGATCGCCAACGGCAGCAAGAACGTGGCGAGCGCCAAGGCCATCCTGGCCGAATACCTGAAGACGTACGGCATCGGCATCCCACCCGGCGAGATCGCCTTCCTCCCCGCTCTCCCGGCCCGGCTGGACAAGGCGTCGGTGAAACCCGGCGACACCGTCGGCGACAAGGTCGCCACGGTGACCAGCTCGGCCTTCGCGGTGACCGGCTCGGTGGAGACCAAGGAGGCCAAGCTTCTGCGTAAGGGCATGAAGGCGACGCTGGAGACCGCCGACGGCACGACGTTCCGGGCCGTGCTGAGCGCGACCGGCGAGGCGGCCAAGCCCGCGGACGAGGAGAAGAAGGACGAGGGCGCCGGGGCTGCCGACGACAATCTGGGCTCGGTGCCGGTGCTGCTGACCCCGACCGTCACCAAGGGACTGCGGGAGCAGATCGGCGCGTCGGTCACCGTGAAGATCTCCGTCGGCGCCACCGGCGGCGCCGTGCTCACCGTGCCGGTGGCCGCGGTCGTCACCTCGGCCGACGGCCGGCCGCGGGTCCAGGTGGAGCTGCCCGGCGGCGGCGACAAGGTCAAGGACGTGGAGGTCAAGACCGGTCTCACCGCCGACGGCGACGTCGAGGTGACACCGGTGAAGCCGGACGGGCTGAAAGAGGGCGACCGGGTGGTGGTGAGCGGCGATGCCTGACGTCATCCGACCGGGAAACGGTCACACGGACGTGCCTGACGTCACCGCGCCGGAGAGCAGCCGAGCCGGGGTGCCCGACGTCATCCACCTGGACGGTGTCAGCCGGGTGTTCCTCACGGAGCCGCCCGTGCACGCCCTCTCCATGATCAGCCTACGTGTTGGGCAGGGGGACTACATGGCCATCGTGGGCCCCTCGGGGTCCGGGAAGTCCACCCTGCTCAACACGTTAGGCCTGCTGGACCGGCCCACCTCGGGCTCCTACCTGCTGGACGGGATCGAGACGACCACGCTCAGGGACGGCGCCCGGACGAGACTGCGGGGACGCAAGATCGGATTCGTCTACCAGTCCTTCCACCTGCTCCCCCACCGGACCGTGGCGGAGAACGTCATGCTCGCCGAGGTCTACGGCCGGAGCGGGCGGTCCGGCCGCAGGAGGGCGGAGGACGGACCGGCCGGTGTCCGGGCGGGCGCGGCCTTCGGCCGGAGGGGACGCCGTAGGCGCGCCGAGGAGGCGCTGGAGAAGGTCGGGATGACCCACCGTGTCGGATTCCTGCCCGGCCGGCTGTCCGGCGGCGAGCGCCAGCGGGTGGCCATCGCCCGCGCGCTGATGGGCGGCCCGTCGCTGCTGCTGTGCGACGAACCCACCGGCAACCTCGACAGCCGGAACACCGAGGCGGTCCTCGACCTCTTCGACGGCCTCCGTGACCAGGGCCTCACCCTGCTGGTCATCACCCACGAGGACGCCGTGAGCTCCCGCGCCGGCCGCCGGGTCCGCATCAGCGACGGCGTCCTGACCGAGGAGTGACCATGTATCCCCGCTCCGCCCCCGACCCCCGTCACCTTGTGACCATGGATTCCCACCCGGTCCCCGCCCCTCGTCTCCCCGGTGAGGAGTGACCATGGACCTCCGTGACCTCTGGGCCGAGGCCCTCGCGGGCATGCTCGCCCGCCCCGTCCGCTCCGCGCTGACCACCCTCGGCACCGTCCTCGGCATCACCACCCTGGTCATCACCCTGGGCATCGCCGCCACCGCCGGGAACCAGATCGTCGGCCGGTTCGACGAGCTCACCGCCACCGCGATCACGGTCGAGATCCCCGACAAGCCCGATCCGCTGGTCGCCTGGGACGCTCCCTCCTCCCTCACCCGGCTGCGCGGGGTCACCTCGGCCGCCGCGCTCGCCCAGACCGACAAGAGCTCCAACCTCCAGGTCACCTCCAACACCCTGGTGGACCCGACCCGTGTCACCGGCCAGACCCTGGCCGTGGTGGCCACCGGCCCCGAACTCCCCCAGGCGGTCCACGGCCGGATGACCGGGGGCCGGTTCTTCGACGTCGGCCACATCACGCGCCGCGACCGCGTGGTGGTCCTCGGCGACCAGGCCGCCAGGATGCTCGGGGTCACCCGCCTGGAGAGCGCTCCCGCCGTCTTCATCGGCGACCGCGCCTACACCGTGATCGGCATCCTCGGTGACCTGCACCGCGAGCAGATCCTGTCCACCGCCGTGATCGTGCCGCCCACCGTCGGCGCCGACTTCGGCCTGAAGAACGTCACCCGTGTCCTGGTCAACACCACCCTCGGCGCCGCCGACCTGATCGCCGGACAGGCCCCCGTCGCACTGAGCCCGAACCATCCCGACGAGCTGCAGGTGATCGCCCCGCCCAGTCCCAAGCGTGCCCGCGACGGCGTCCAGGACGACGTCAACGGCCTGTTCCTGATCCTCGGCCTGGTCTCCCTGGTGGTCGGCGCGGTCGGCATCGCCAACGTCACCCTGGTCACCGTGATGGAACGCGTCGCCGAGATAGGCCTGCGCCGCTCCCTGGGCGCCGCCCGCCGCCACGTCGCCGCCCAGTTCCTCCTGGAGTCCACGCTGATCGGCATGACGGGCGGGGTGATCGGCGCCGGCCTCGGCCTGGTCGCGGTCGTCGTGATCTCGGCCGCCAAGGAGTGGACCCCCGTCCTCGACCTCCGGCTCGCGCTGGCGGCCCCGCTGGCCGGAGCCGTCGTCGGCCTCCTCGCGGGCCTCTATCCGGCGCTCCGAGCCGCCCGCATGGAGCCCGTGGACGCCCTGCGCTGAGCCCTTGCCGACCTGGCGCGACTCACCCGCGCGGCAGCGCGGGCGGCCTGTGAACGGTCGGCGTCACGGCGACCGGCCACGCGCACCCCTTTGATTCCGATGGTCAATGACCGCCTGGCTGATCGCGCATTCTCACCTCAAACACAATCAAAAATATTTAGGATATTCTAAATTTCGGCTAGCCTGGGAGCATCGTGAGCGACTGGGAGATCTTTTTCGCTGACGAGGTGGGAGAGTTCCTCGACACCCTTTATGGAGTCGATCGAGAGTCACACAAGCTGGTCAACCAAGCCATCTTGATCTTGGAGCGCAACGGACCCGCCGAAGGCCGACCACTGGTGGACACCGTCACCGGCTCCAAGATCTCTAACATGAAAGAGCTTCGACCGGGATCCGCCGGGCGCAGTGAGATCAGGATCTTGTTCGTTTTCGACCCATGGCGAGCGGCGATCCTGCTTGTTGCGGGAGACAAAGCAGGTAACTGGGAACGCTGGTATCGAGAGGCGATCCCGAGAGCTGAACGGTTGTATGAGATCTACCTGGTGGATCGGCAGAAGGAGATGACGCGGTGACCGGCCATCGCAAGTGGCGTGAGAGCGGCCATCTGGAGCGTGCGATCGAGACTGCGGGGGGCGTGGAGCGGTTCGAAGCGGAGACACGGCACCTGCGGGAAGAAGCTCAGGCGTGGCGTCTTGCCGAGATGCGCAAGCGCCGTGGACTCACCCAGAACCAGGTCGCGGAGAGTATGGGCGTCTCGGTCGGACGAGTGTCACAGATTGAGAAGGGCGACGTGTCGACTCGCGAGGTCCTGGATCGATATGTCGCCGCGCTCGGAGGCACCCTTAAGCTGATCGCCGACTTCGGCGACGAGCAGCTCAAGGTCAGCTGATCATTCGGCAGTTTTCGGCCGACACCACGGCGCCGGCTCATCCGATCAGATGAACGACCACACGGTGGGCCCGCCGGCGGGGCGATGCTCCACGGAGCCCGGCCCCGTACGGCGAGGCGCGCCAAGGGGGCGGAGCCGTACGGGAGTGCGAGCGCGCCGTCAGTGTGACCGGTAGCGGTCGGCGGCGAGGATGAGGGCGGCGGCACCGGCCAGGCCGGCCTCCTGGCCGAGGGAGGCCGGGACGACCCGGACCCGCCGGGCGAACTCCAGCCGGGTGTGCTCCCGCAGCGCGGCCTCCAGCGGCTCGAACAGCAGCGGCCCGGCCTGGGAGAGACCGCCTCCGATGGTGACGACGTCCAGGTCGCAGAGGTTGGTGGCCGAGGCGATGGCCAGCCCCAGGGCCCGGCCGGCGCGGTCCATGGCCGCGAGGGCGGTCGGGTCGCCCGCCCCGGCGTCCAGGGCGAGTTGCCGCCCGCTGGCCGCCGTCGCCTCGACGTAGGCGGCTCCGGCGCCCGGACCTGCGGCCTCACCACCGGAGGCCCAGGCGTCGCCGGACGGCACAGGCGCGACGGCTGGCGGCCCGGCGGCGCCCGGCTGCCAGCCCTGCTCCACCGCCCAGGCGGCCAGGCCGGGGCCCCGGGCGATCGCCTCCAGGCAGCCACGGCCACCGCAGCCGCAGGCGGGCCCGTCGGGGTCGACCACCACGTGCCCGATGTGCCCGGCATTCCCGCTGCCGCCGTCGACCAGGCGGCCGCCCAGGATCAGCCCGCCGCCCACCCCCGTGGAGACGACCATGCCGAGCATGTTGGCACTGCCGCGTCCCGCGCCCAGCCAGTGTTCGGCGACGGCCAGGCAGACGGCGTCGTTGTGGACGCGCACCGGCACTCCGGGGAACCGCTCGGCGAGCCTGGCCCGCAGCGGGAAGCCACGCCACCCCGGCATGTTCAGGGGGGAGACGACCCCCTCGGGCCAGGTCATGGGGCCGCCGCAGCCGATCCCCACGCCGTCGACCACGCCGCCGGCCGTACCGCCCGCGACGCCGTCGGCCACGGCGCCGTCCAGCAGGGAGTCGATCAGCTCGCCGAGCGCCTTCCACAGGGTCTGCGCGTCGCCGCGCGGCGGGGTCGCCCCCCGGCGGGCCGCCCGGACGTTCCCGTCGGGATCCACCAGGGCGACCGCGAACTTCGTCCCGCCGATATCGACAGCAAGCACTAATCCCGACATCTACTGATCATAGGAGCGATCGGCGCTCGGATGGGTGGAGAAGACCAGGACAGAGGCGGTGAAGCCGTGCACGTGGTTCTGTCCGGCGACCGGACCGACCTCACCGGCCGCGAAGAATCCGGCCACGCTGATGGGGCCGAGCGTCTCGCGCACCGCGACCGCGTCGTGGTCGGCGCTGCCGAACATGGCCGAACCCCGGCCGTTGCAGCAGAACAGCAGGGCACCGTCCACCCGGCCGAACTCCTCGCGGTGGGCGTCGAGCAGTTCGTAGAGGTCCTCGTCGGCGGTGGCGGCGTCGCGGACCTGGAAGCGGACGGTCCGGCCGATCTCGACGACGTCGCCGATGGCCACGGCCTCCCGCTCGGGGTCGATCCCGAGCACCCCCCGGATCAGGAAGTCGCCGCGCTCGTGCCGCTCGGCATACTCGTTCATGGCGACGCCGATCTGCAGCCCCGAGGCGACCAGGTCCCGATCGTCCTCGTCCAGCGCGCTGACGATCTCCTCCAGCCGGGCCAGAGCGGGCTGGCCGGCGAGTTCGAGGAGCAGGTTGTCCTCGACGGCGGTGACGGCCATCGTCGGGCCGATCGGGCGGCACCCCTGGCTGACCACGGTGCTGATGTTGACGGGGCCGCTGAGCAGCACGCCGACGGCCCCCTCGGTGTAGACCTCCCCGTCGGCGAACAGCCGTACCGCGCCCCGGCCATGGATCGCGTTGGCCAGTCCGCCGATCAGCGGAAGGTCTCCCAGCACCTCCTGGGAGCGCTCGACGAAGCCCTCGGTGGGGAAGCTGTAGGGGTCGACGAACAGGATGGCCGCGTGGTCGTCGGGGCGGCGCTCCGGCAGGCCGACGACCACGAAACGGTCATCGGTCCGCAAGGTGTCCAGGGCGAAGGTCGTCAGCCGGGCACCGTCCAGGGTGGCCGCCCAGACGCTCACCGCGGGGCTGACCTCGACTCCCTGGCCGTCACCGATCACCCCGGTGGCGCTGCAGCCGATCACCGAGGCGTCGGGGGCCATCTTCATCACGCGCAGTCCCGCGCGGGAGACGTCGTCGGGGTCGTCGCCGCAGATGAAGAAACAGAGCAGATCAGGCGGTCCGGCAAGGCCGGACAGGGCCTGGCGCACCGCGGTCTCGGCGGTGGTGACCAGATCGGATCCCACAGCGAGACCATCGGCGAAACGACCCGTCAAGAGTGCCACTCGTCTCGCCTGCCCTTCTTGTCCGAAACCTTGCCCTGGAGCGATTGTCCCCACTGCGGGGACAAGCACGCACATGGACCGTCACACAATGGTCAAGATCCGAAACCCGGATAAGAGCGCCGGTTCCGGCTTCGGGGACGTAGGCTCGATCCCGTGCCTCAAATCCCAGAGCCACGTACTCTGCGCGAGCTTCGCGCGAGCGGCCATATCCACCGTACGGTAAAGGCCGAGATCCGCGAGAACCTTCTGGCCCGTCTCCGGGCCGGAGAGCCGCGGTTCCCCGGCATCGTGGGCTTCGACGACACCGTCCTCCCCCATCTGGAACGCGCCCTGCTCGCCGGGCACGACCTGGTCCTGCTGGGCGAGCGCGGCCAGGGCAAGACCCGGCTCATCCGCACCGTCACCGGTCTGCTCGACGAGTGGGCCCCGGTCGTCGACGGCTGTGAGATCAACGACCACCCCTACGAGCCCTCCTGCGTCCGTTGCCACCGTCTGGCCGGCGAGACGGGCGAGGAGCTGCCGATCTCCTGGAAACACCGCGACGATCGGTACGGCGAGAAGCTCGCCACTCCCGACACCTCCGTCGGCGACCTGATCGGCGACATCGACCCGATCAAGATCGCGGAAGGGCGCACGCTCGGCGACCCGGAGACCGTCCACTACGGCCTGGTCCCGCGGAGCAACCGGGGTGTCTTCTCCGTCAACGAGCTGCCCGACCTGGCCGAACGGATCCAGGTGTCGCTGCTCAACGTGCTGGAGGAGCGCGACATCCAGGTCCGGGGATACAACCTGCGGCTCCCGCTGGACATCCTGCTGATCGCCAGCGCCAACCCCGAGGACTACACCAACCGCGGCCGGATCATCACCCCGCTGAAGGACCGCTTCGGCGCGGAGATCCGCACCCATTACCCGCTCTCGATCGAGGCCGAGCTCACACTCATCCGCCAGGAGGCGGCGCTCGACGAGGTGGGCGCCGACCTGCCCGACCACCTCGTCGAGGTGATCGCCCGCTTCACCCGCCTGGTCCGCGAGTCGACCGCGGTGGACGCCCGGTCCGGGGTGTCGGCCCGCTTCTCCATCGCCGCGGCCGAGACCGCGGCCGCCTCCGCCGTACGGCGTGCCGCCCTGACCGGTGAGGAGCACGCGGTCACCCGGGTGGCCGATCTGCCGGGCATCGTGCACACCCTGCGCGGCAAGGTGGAGTTCGAGGTCAGCGAGGAGGGCAGGGAGACCGAGGTCCTGACTCACCTGCTCCGCCGGGCCACGGCCGAGACGTTCCGGGGCACCCTCGGGGGTGCGGACCTGGCCCCGCTGCTGGAGAGGTTCTCCGAGGGCGTCCAGGTCGAGTCCGGGACCATGGTGCCCGCCGCCGAGCTGCTGCGCAGGGTCGGGCCGGTGCCCGGCCTGGCGAAGATCATGTCGAGGCTCGGCATCGGCGACGAGTCCCCCGGGCACGCCGCGGCCGCGCTGGAGTTCGCCCTGGAGGGGCTCTACCTCCTGCGCCGCCTGTCCAAAGACGAGGTGGACGGCACGTCGGTCTACCGCACCTGAGGTGTCAGCATGAGCTATCGCTATGGCGAATACCGGGACGGGCCCGACCCGCTCGCCCCGCCGTACGACGTCCGTTCGGCGCTCGACCAGATGGGCGACGCCGTCCTGTCCGGCTCCAATCCCGGCCATGCCCTGCGCGATCTGCTCAAGCAGGGCCTGCCGGGCGCGGAGAACCGGCGCGGGCTGGACGACCTGCTCCGCGAGGTACGGCGGCGCCGGCGCGAGCTGCGCGAGCGCGGGCGGCTGGACGGAACGCTGGAACGGGCCAGGGCCCTGCTGGATACGGCGATCGGCCAGGAGCGGAGCGAGCTGTTCCCCGACCCTTCCGACGAGGCCCGGCTGCGCGAGTCGGAGCTCGACGGCCTCCCGCAGGACACGGCGAGCGCGATCCAGGAGCTGAGCACCTACGAGTGGCGCTCGGCGGCCGCCCGGCAGACCTTCGAGGAGCTGCGCGACCTGCTGCGCAGGGAGGTGCTCGACAGCCAGTTCCGCGGTATGAAGGACGCTCTGGCCAATCCCGATCCCGCCGCCATGGAGCGGGTCCGGGAGATGATGTCCGAGCTGAACGACGTGCTGGACCGGGATGCGCGGGGCGAGCACACGCAGGACGACTTCAATGCGTTCATGTCGAAGTACGGAGACATGTTCCCGGAGTCGCCACGGAACCTGGACGAGCTGGTCGACACCCTCGCGCGCCGGGCCGCCGCCACCCAGCGGCTGCTGGCCTCGCTCACTCCCGGCCAGCGCGAGGAGCTCAACGCGCTGATCAACCAGACGCTTGAAGCGGCCGGGATGGACGAGCAGATGCGCCGCCTGGGCGAGTCGCTCCACGCCCGCCGCCCCGGCCTCTCCTGGAACACCCCGGAACGGCTGACCGGCGACGACCCGATGGGGATGGGCGACGCGGTGTCCGCGCTGGACGAGCTCGCCGACCTGACCCAGCTTGAGGCCGCGCTCCGCCAGGACTACCCCGGTGCCCGGCTGGACGACATCGACGAGGGGGCGATCCGCCGCGCACTGGGCCGCGCGGCGGTCGACGACCTGGACGCGCTCCGGCAGATCGAGCGGGAGCTGGAGCAGCAGGGCTACCTCCGCCGCCAGCGCGGCAAATTGGAGCTCACCCCCAAGGCCGTCCGCCGCCTCGGCGAGACCGCCCTGCGCCGTGTCTTCGCCTCGCTCGAGACAGACCGTCGCGGGGACCACGACCAGGTTGACGCGGGCGCCGCCGGGGAGCTCACCGGCTCCTCCCGGCCCTGGAGGTTCGGCGACGAGCAGCCCATCGACGTGGTGCGCACGGTGATCAACGGCGTACGGCGCGGCGGGGGCGGCGGCGCGGTCACCCTGTCGGTGGACGACTTCGAGGTGGCCGAGACCGAGAGGCGCACGGCCGCGGCGGTCTGCCTGCTGGTGGACCTGTCCTACTCGATGGCTCTGCGGGGCACCTGGGCGGCGGCCAAGCAGACCGCGATGGCCCTGCAGGCGCTGGTCAGCTCCAAGTTCCCCCAGGACTCGGTGCAGATCATCGGCTTCTCCAACTACGCCCGCGTCCTGGCTCCCGACGAGCTCGCCGGGCTGGAGTGGGACATGGTCCAGGGCACGAACCTGCACCACGCCCTGCTGATCGCGGGCCGGCATCTGGACCGCCACCCCGACTTCGAACCGGTCGTGCTCGTGGTCACCGACGGCGAGCCGACCGCCCACCTGCGACGCAACGGCTCCGCGGCCTTCGAGTGGCCTCCCACGCAGGAGACGCTGGAGCTGACGCTCGCCGAGGTGGACAAGATGACCCGGCGGCGGGCGACGCTCAACGTGTTCATGCTCGCCGAGGACGAACGTCTGAAGGAGTTCGTGAACGAGGTCGCCCGGCGCAACGGCGGCCGGGTGTTCTCCTCCAGCGCCGACCGCCTGGGGGAGTATGTCGTCAGCGACTTCCTGCGGACCCGCCGGACGCGCTGACCGCGGTCGTCCCGCTCACGCACCGGCCCTGGACACGCTGACGGTGAACGCGTCGCTCAGGCGTCGACGTAGGCGGGGTAGCCGCTGAGCGCACCGTCGAAGCCGTCGCGGTAGTGGCGGTAGGAGCGGTAGCAGGGCCGCCAGGCCGTGCTGTTGCCGACGCCTGCCCGGGCGTCGGCGATGGCGGAGGGGACCCGCTCCGGACGGAGCAACAGGCCGCCGCCGAGATAGCGGGCGTCGGCGAGCACGGTGCAGGCGTCACGGTCGCCGGACACGTAACGGCCGCGGCGCCAGCCGCTCTCCTCGTCCCACACCAGCGCGTCGCCGCCGCTCAGCAGGACCGTGACGGTGCGGGGGTCGCAGGGACCCTCCCACCAGTCGGCGGCCTCGGCGCCCAGCGCCTCGACGACACGGCTCACGTAGAGAGCCGGCTGCCTCAGCCACTCCTCGGTGTACGGCTCGACATGTTTTCCACCCACAGGGGCACTCCCTTGTGCCGTCGTGCACGACCTGATTCACCGCTCGTCCGGCACGACCGCGACCTCACCGCCGACGGTCCCATCACACGGGAACGAGCTCGCCAGCGATCCTACTCACTCCTCGAGGATGCTAAGGGCCGAAATGCGAAGATCTACCATCGCGGGCTATCGGAACATCGAACGATCAAAAATGCCATCTTTTCATGACAATCAAAGAGGCCTTGGGCGCGCCATACCGAGGGGAGGTCGCCGGGGGCTAATGTCTGGCACATGACAGACCTGCTGCTCTGGCTGCACATCGGTTTCGCGATCTTCACTCTGGGACCGGTCACCGCGGCCACCATGTCCACTCCCCGGTTCATCCGCGCCAAGGACGTCAACGTCCTGCGCTATCTGCACAAGACCACGCGCATCTACGCCATCGCGGCCATCGGCGTGTTCCTCTTCGGGCTGATACTGGGCCGCGAGTATCTGGGCAAACCCTACCTGTCGATCTCCATGACGCTCTTCATCGTCGCCGCGGTGCTCCTGGTCATCATCGACCGTGACCAGATCACCGCCATCCGGGTCCTCGGCAACGAGAACCCGGACGACGGCGCGAAGCTGCAGACCGGGCGGATCGCCATGCTCGCCGGCATCGTGACCCTGATCTGGATGGTCATCCTGGCGCTGATGGTCTGGGGCAACCCGGCCTGACCTGACCGCTCACCCCGGCGCCGGCGATCGGCGCCCGGCCCTACCCCAGCGCCTGGCTCAGGTCCGCGAGCAGGTCGTCGATCGACTCGATGCCGACCGACAGCCGGACCAGGTCGCCGGGGACCTCCAGTGGCGAGCCCGCGGCGGAGGCGTGCGTCATGCGGCCGGGGTGCTCGATCAGCGACTCGACACCGCCGAGCGACTCACCCAGCGTGAACAGCTTGGCCCGGTTGCAGATCTCGACCGCCTCCGCCTCCCCTCCGGCGACCCGGAAGGAGACCATGCCCCCGAAGCGCTTCATCTGCTTGGCCGCGACCTCGTGGCCGGAGTGCTCGGGCAGCCCCGGGTAGAGGACCGAGGTCACCTTCGGGTGGGCGAGCAGGAGGTCCACCACGCGCTCGGCGTTGTCGCAGTGGCGATCCATCCGCACACCCAGGGTCTTGAGGCCGCGCAACGTCAGCCACGCGTCGAACGGCCCCGCCACCGCGCCCATCGCGTTCTGGTGGAAGGCGAGCTCCGCGCCCAGCTCGGCGTCGGCCGTGACGAGCGCGCCGCCGACCACGTCGGAGTGGCCGCCGACATATTTGGTAGTGGAGTGCACCACGATGTCCGCGCCCAGCGACAGCGGCTGCTGGAGATACGGCGAGGCGAAGGTGTTGTCGACCACCAGCAGCGCGCCGTTGTCATGTGCGAGCTCGGCCAGGGCCGCGATGTCCGCGATGCCGAGCAGCGGATTGGTGGGCGTCTCAACCCAGACGATCCTGGTCTTCTGGTTCATGGCGGCCGCCACCGCGTGCAGGTTCCCGAGCGGTACGGGGTCGTAGTGCAGACCCCAGCGCGCGTGAACCTTGGAGAACAGCCGATAGGTGCCGCCGTAGGCGTCGTTCGGGATGATCACGTGGTCATCCGGCTTGCACACCGTACGGAGCACGGCGTCCTCGGCCGCGAGGCCGGAGGCGAAGGCCAGGCCTCTGGTGCCGCCCTCGACGGCGGCCATGGCCTCCTCCAGCGCGGTCCTGGTCGGGTTGGCCGACCGGCTGTACTCATATCCGGCGCGCAGCCCGCCCACGCCGTCCTGCTTGTACGTCGACACCGCGTAGATCGGCGGAACAACGGCCCCGGTGTGGGGGTCAGGCTCCTGACCTGCATGGATGGCGAGCGTTTCGAATCCTTCACTCATACGGCCAACGCTACCGGAGTGCGGACCCGTGTCCCCGCCCTCATACCGGGGCGGCGTCCGCCGGCGGGGACTGAAGGCGACGGCCGCCGGTGCCCTCGGCGGAGTCCCTGGTGAGAAGCGACAGCAGGACCGGGTCGGCGAGTGTCAGCGACACCCCGACCACGAGTCCGATGGCCAGCAGCACGATCCCGATGACGGTCATCTGAATTCCTTTCGACATCTCAAGCATCGGCGGCGGGCTCCCCCGCCGCCTCCGCTGAAGGGCCGGTCCAAAGGCGCACCCATCAGCCGAACGACTGATATGTCATGTCAGCCGTGAGGCTTAAGCTCAAGTGCCGTGGGAGATACACATCGCGTCGTCTACTGGATCCAGCGGCTCAGCGAGCTCGCGCTCATCGGCTGGCTCTCCCTGTTGCTTCTGATCGACTTCGCGGTGGCGGTGCCGGGCGGCAACTGGACGATGTGGCTGAGGCCCCTGTGCGGCGTCGCCGGCGTCCTGGCCGTGCTGTGGCGCCGCACCCGGCGGGTCAGCGGGTTCGCCGTCCTGCTGGTGCTGTCGTCCGCCTGCACGCTGATCGTCGAGATCACCGGCGCCGGCGGGATCCCCGGGCTGGCCGAGACGGGATCGCTGCTGATCCTGACGATCGGCGGGCTGCGCTGGATCGAGCCGATCAGACGGGCCGCGCTGTTCTCCGTCGCATCGGTGATCGTGCTGGAGGCCGCGGTGGGACGCATCACCCAGACCAACGCCTCCCTGTCCACCGGCTTCCTCGTCTTCGTCAGCTGGTCGATCGCCGCCTCGGTCGGCACCTACCTCCGTTTCCAACTGGAGCGCCGCAGGGAGGCGGTGAGCTCCGTACGGCGGGCCGAACGCCTGGAGCTCGCCAGGGAGCTGCACGACCTGGTCGCCCACCACATCACCGGGATCGTCGTCCAGGCGCAGGCGGCCAAGGTCGTCGCCGAACGGCAGCCGGAGGCGGTGGTCCCCTCGCTGGAGGCGATCGCGGGCGCCGGCGCCGACGCGCTGACCTCGATGCGCCGCCTGGTGAGCGTGCTGCGGGCCGAGGACGAGGCCGCCCGGTCCCCCGGCACCAAACTCATGGACATGCGGGTGATGGTGGAGCGTTTCTCCTCCGGCGGTCCCAGGGTCGCCTTTGACATCGGCCAGGGCATCACCGACGAGACCCTCGCGCCGGAGGTGATGACCACCCTGCACCGGGTCCTGCAGGAGTCGCTGACCAACGTCCGGCGGCACGCCCCGGGTGCCGGGTGGGTGGAGGCGGACCTGAGGCTGGTCGGTGACCAGGACGGCCAGGCCCCGGACGGCGGGCGGGATCCGCGCGACCGGCCGGGACGGGCGAGAGGCGCGGCGGTACGGCTGCGTGTGCGCAACCACGGTTCGGCGGCCGACGTCAGGGTCTCGCGCCTGGGAGGCGGGTTCGGCCTGGTGGGCATGGCCGAGCGCGTTGAGGCGCTCGGCGGCCGCCTTGTCGCCGGCCCCACCCCGGAGGGCGCCTGGGAGGTGCTGGCGGAGTTTCTCGTCTGACCGGTGGCCGGTCTGATCCGCCCGGTGGCCGGCCCGGTCTGACCGCAGGCCGGCCCGTCCGGTCAGTGGTTGGCGAGGAATGCGAGCAGGTCCTGGCGGGTGAGCAGCCCGACGGGCTTGCCGTCGTCGAGGACGACTGCGGCGTCGGCCTTCTCCAGCGCCTCGACCGCGATGGAGACCGGCTCGCCCGCGCCGATCATGGGCAGCGGCTGGGACATGTGGCCGGCCAGCGGGTCGTTCGGCCGCACCCGGCCCCGGTAGAGGGCGTCGAGCAGGTCGCGCTCCACGATCGAACCGACCACCTCGGCGGCCATGACCGGCGGCTCCTCCTTCATCACCGGAAGCTGCGACACGCCGTACTCCCGCATGATGGAGATGGCCGTGTCCACCGACTCGTGCGGGTGGGTGTGCACGAACTCCGGCATACCGGAGGCCTTGCGGACCAGCACGTCCCTGACCAGGCCCTCGTCGCTGGAGGTGGTCAGGAAGCCGTAGTCGGCCATCCACTCGTCGTTGAAGATCTTCGACAGGTAGCCTCGTCCGCCGTCGGGCAGCAGCACCACGACCACGTCGTCCGGACCGGCCTGACCGGCCACGCGCAACGCCGCGACCGTCGCCATGCCGCAGGAACCGCCCACCAGCAGCGCCTCCTCGCGGGCCAGGCGCCGGGTCATGCCGAAGGAGTCCTTGTCGGAGACCGCGATGATCTCGTCGCAGATCGTGGTGTCGTAGGTGGCCGGCCAGATGTCCTCGCCGACACCCTCCACCAGATACGGCCGTCCGGTGCCGCCGGAGTAGACCGAACCCTCCGGATCGGCGCCAATGATCTTCACTCGGCCGCCGGAGACCTCCTTGAGATAGCGGCCGGTGCCGCTGATGGTGCCGCCCGTGCCGACGCCGGCCACGAAGTGGGTGATGCGTCCCTCGGTCTGCTCCCAGATCTCCGGGCCGGTGGAGTGGTAGTGGCTCTCGGGGTTCTGGGCGTTGGAGTACTGGTCCGGCTTCCAGGCGTTCGGCGTCTCCTTGGCCAGCCGGTCGGAGACCGAGTAGTAGGAGTCCGGGTGGTCGGGAGAGACCGCCGTCGGGCAGACCACGACCTCGGCTCCGTAGGCGCGCAGAACCGAGATCTTGTCCTGGGCCACCTTGTCGGGCACGACGAACAGGCACTTGTAGCCCCGCTGCTGGGCCACGATGGCCAGACCGACCCCCGTGTTGCCCGATGTGGGCTCCACGATCGTGCCCCCCGGGCGCAGCGCGCCCGACTTTTCTGCGGCGTCGATCATCCGTACCGCGATCCGGTCTTTCACCGAGCCGCCCGGGTTGAAATACTCCACTTTGGCCAGCACTTGAGCCGGCAAGCCCGCCGTCACACTGTGCAGCCGGACAAGTGGGGTGTTGCCCATCAATTCGACGAGTGAGTCATGTACGCGCACCGAGTGATCACCTCGAAATACCAAAGCTTTGTCAGCTTGTTGTGTTGAATGCCGGGTCCGCTGGGGGTGGGCACGACCCGCTTAGTTTCTCAAGGCAACGCTACCGCCGCGCCGTATCGAGGGAGCAACGCCACGTGACCTGGACACCCGGGGCGGCACGGACCGCCCGGCGCATCGCGGCCGCCGCGGCCGTGGGCGGAGGAGGAATCACCGCGCTCGGCGCGGCCACATACGGTCTGCTGCTGGCCGAGGCCATGCTGGCCCGCCGGATCGTCGGCCGCCCGCACGGCACGGAGGGGCCCCCGTCGGACGGGCTCTACGGCGCCTTCGACGGCGACCCGATCCGGATGGTCATGCTCGGGGACTCCACCTCGGTGGGTCTGGGAACCACCGACCCCGCCGAGACTCCGGCCGTGCTGATCGCCTCGAGTCTGGCCCTCGTCGCCGAGCGGCCGGTGCTGCTGACCGTGACCGGCAAGTCGGGAGCGGCCTCCGCCGAACTGGACGAGCAGGTGGACCGGGCACTCAGAGCCGAGCCGGAGATCGCGGTCATCTTCATCGGCGCCAACGACGTCACCACCCAGACACCGCCCGCGCAGGCCGTACGGCATCTGCAGAAGGCGGTACGGCGGCTGCGTGAGGCCGGGGCCGAGGTGGTCGTGGGCACCTGTCCCGACCTCGGCACGGTCCGGCCGATCGCGCAGCCGCTGCGCTGGGTGACCCGGCGCTGGAGCCGTCAGCTCGCCGCGGCGCAGACGGTCGCCGTGGTCGAGGCGGGCGGGCGGACAGTGGCCTTCGCGGACCTGCTTGGCGACGAATTCGACGCAAATCCGGGCGAGATGTTCGGACCAGATCGTTTCCACCCATCTGCTCAAGGTTATCTACAGGTTGCTTACGCGGTGCTACCTTCTGTAGGCAGTGCGCTGGGACTGTGGCCCGAGCCTCGGCCTCAGCGCAGTGAGTCGATCTACCTCGCGGCGGCTATGGCCGCGGAGGAACCCGGCACCGAGGTCTCCGCGACCCGCGTCGCCGGCCGAGCGACCGGACCCCACGGACGGTGGGTGACGATGTTCCGCCGGAGGCCCGGAGCGCCGACTGACGGCGCCTGAACACGGTTACCCTCCGCGGCGAAGCCGTAACGCCTCGCCCCCATTGGAGTGGAATGCCCGTCATCCGGACTCACGCGAAACCGGTTCTGGTGCTCGCCGGAGCCCTGGCCCTGGCCGGCTGCTCCGGCACCGAAGCGGCCACACCGGTCTCCCCCACCTGGCACAACCTCGAAGTGAACGCGGTCAGCCGCACCACCGCCGCCGGTGGCGTCGCCATGACGACCTCCGCGAAACCCGACGGCACGCTGGAGACGGTGGCTCTCGACCTCGCCTCGGGCAGGAAGCTGTGGGCCCACCCCGCGACCATGGCGGGCCGCCTGCCGGGCATGGGGGTCCCGGCCCCGGCGATCGTCGAGACCGGCGGGGGACAGACCGTCGCGGTGGCGGTCGACCCCACCCGGCCCACCAGGAAAGGCCGGTGGAACGCCACACTCATCGCCCGCGACGCGAGGACCGGAGCGCAGAAGTGGACCCGCCCGGTGCACTCCACCTTCGGGCCTCAGAGATGCGGGGCGTTCGTGTGCATGTCCGAACAGACCGCCCTGCCCACGGCCCGGGTCGTCGTGCTCGACCCCGCCACCGGCAGGCCGATGTGGAAGCTCCCCGGCATCGCCGAGGTGGAGTGGTCCGACACCTCCCGTGTCGTGTTCCTCCGCCTGGCCAAGCACCCCGTCCTGGAGTCGTACGACCTGAAGACCGGGAAGGCCGGATGGAGCCTGCCCATCGAGCAGGCCCTCGGCGCCGGGGTGGACATGTCGGGCGGCTGGTCGTTCGGCGCGACCGATGACAACCTCACCGGCTACGTCGCCCCCTACACCAACCCCAAGACTGCGAAGGTGTCCGCCTTCGGCCTCTTCTCCGTCAAGCTCGCCGACGGCAAGGTCAACTGGCTCCGCCCGTCGGTGGTGCGGGTCTACCCCAGCGGCAGCCCGGGGTTCGCACCGGTGGTGCGCCCGGTCGACCAGCAGGGTCAGTACGGCGGCTTCGCCCGGCTGGACGCCGAGAGCGGCCGGGTCCTCGGGCAGATCCCCGTCACCCAGGTCCCCGACTCGGGCTGGTGGCTCGCCTTCCCCGCCCAGATGGAGAAGCTCGGCTTCCTCAAGCACGACAAGCCCGGCAGCGCCTTCGACCTGACGACCGGCCGCAGCGCCGAGATCAAGGAGGAGCGGGGCTGGTCCTTCTGCGTCACCGACCCCAAACCTCTGGCCCTCAAGGGCCAGAATCCGGGCTTCTACGCGGTGGCCTCACTGTGCGAGTACGACCTGGCCGGCGGCAAGAGGGTGAACGGCTCCGCCGCCCCGCCCGCCTGGTTCACCGGAAGCCAGGACGGCTGGCGGACGTGGCGCGACGAGCAGGGCGGCCTGCACGGGATCAAGGACGGCACCGGCACCTCTCCGGGCATGTACGGCTGACCCGTCACGGGTGCCCCCGTGACAGGAGCCCCGCCTCCGGGTGGGGCTCCTGTGCGCGCCGTACAAAGTTCTGTTTCATCCCGCCCTGGGGCGTGGCATCTGGGCTACCGCGGGGTAACCTCCGCAGGAGGACCGACAAACGAATCCAGGAGAGCCACATGCCCGAGGCAGTCATCGTCGCAACCGCGCGCTCGCCGATCGGACGCGCCTTCAAGGGATCCCTCAAGGACATCCGGCCCGACGACCTGACCGCACAGATGATCAAAGCCGCGCTGGCCAAGGTCCCCCAGCTCGACCCGGCCGGCATCGACGATCTGATGCTGGGCTGTGGCCTGCCGGGCGGCGAGCAGGGATTCAACATGGCCCGCGTGGTCTCCACGCTGCTCGGGCTGGACAGCGTGCCCGGCACCACCGTCACCCGCTACTGTTCGTCCTCGCTGCAGACCACCCGGATGGCCATGCACGCGATCAGGGCGGGCGAGGGCGACGTGTTCGTCTCGGCGGGTGTGGAGTGCGTCTCCCGCTTCGCCAAGGGCAGCTCCGACTCGCTGCCCGACACGCAGAACGAGCTCTTCACCGAGGCCGCAGGCCGTTCGGCCAGGGCTGCCGGAGGGGGCGGCGAGGTCTGGCACGACCCGCGCGAGGACGGCGCACTGCCCGACGTCTACATCGCGATGGGCCAGACCGCCGAGAACGTCGCCGGTCTGAGGGGCGTGTCCCGCCAGGAGCAGGACGAGTTCGGTGTCCGGTCCCAGAACCTGGCCGAGAAGGCGATCGCCAACGGCTTCTGGGAGAGCGACATCACCCCGGTCACCCTCCCCGACGGGACCGTGGTCAGCAAGGACGACGGTCCTCGCGCGGGCACCACCTACGAGGCGGTCTCTCAGCTCAAGCCGGTCTTCCGGCCTGACGGGACGGTCACCGCCGGCAACTGCTGCGCGCTGAACGACGGCGCCGCCGCGGTGATCGTGATGAGCGACACCAAGGCCGCCGAACTGGGCATCACCCCGATCGCCCGGATCGTCTCCACCGGCGTGACCGGTCTGTCCCCCGAGATCATGGGCCTGGGCCCGGTCGAGGCCTCCAGGCAGGCCCTGGCCCGGGCGGGCATGTCCATCGGCGACGTGGACCTGGTGGAGATCAACGAGGCCTTCGCCGCCCAGGTCATCCCGTCCTACCAGGAGCTCGGCATCGAGCTCGACCGGCTCAACGTCAACGGCGGCGCCATCGCGGTGGGCCACCCGTTCGGCATGACCGGTGCCCGGATCACCTCCACCCTGATCAACAGCCTCCGGTTCCACGACCGGTCGATCGGCCTGGAGACCATGTGCGTGGGCGGTGGCCAGGGCATGGCGATGGTCCTGGAGCGCCTCAGCTAGCGGCCCTGCGCCGAACGTTGACCGGGGGATTCCCCCCGATGGGGGTCAGGCGCCTCGGCCCGGAGAAGCCCGGTCAAGGTTCGGCGACGCCCCACTGGTCAGCCGTGGACGTCGGGGCCGGCGCGGGTGAGGTCGATGCTCAGGACCACCCGCCGGTCCCGCTCCATGGCCGCCCGGTAGTCGTCCCAGTCGGGGTGCTCGCCGGAGATGTCGCGGTAGTAGGTCACCAGCGTCTCCATCGCCTCCGGCAGCGAGACGACCGTCGCGGTGCCCTCGATCTGGATCCACTCGCCGTAGAAGGCGTCGGTCGTCACACAGAGCGCCACCCGGGGATCCCTGCGGAGGTTGCGCACCTTGACGGCGGTCTCCCTGGTGCTGACGATCGCGTTCCCCTCGGCGTCCAGCCCTACCGCGACCGGTGACATCTGCGCCCGGCCGTCGGCGTGCCAGGTCAGCAGGACCGCGCGGTGGTTGTCGCGGATGAAGTTACGTGCCTTGTCGAGATCCATGGCCCCATCATGACTGCGGAGATCGTGTTTCCACGTGCGAAGGCCCGCGCCGCCGTACGGGGACACGGGCCCGCGCGAAGATGGACGACTTACAGGTAACGGTTACGGCGGTGGCGTTCGTGCTCGTGCACGATGGCGGCCGCGTAACCGTGGGTCAGCCCGTGCTCGTCGGCGAGCCAGTTGGCACGCTCGTCACAGCGCAGGAAAGACGGGCCGTTGTCGATGGCTTGAAACCACTCTGGGAGAGCGCGTCCCGTTATGTCCGGGACTCTTGCGATCAGCTTGTTCTGCGTCTCCAGTGAGTGGTTCAACGACATGGGCACCTCCACGGATAGGGCTCCTTTGCTCGACAGTGCATCACGAGTCCGCAGATAGCAAGCCCTCACTAGTGCTTCGTTCCTCATAGCAAATAGACGAACTTGCGGCGCAGGGCTCGGGGCTGCGGGGGCGGTCGTCCCCAGATCCAGGGATGGGCGTGGGCGTTGAGCTGGGCGGTAGCGAGGGTGACCGCGTGGGCGATCTCGGTGGCGTCGGCGAAGGTCTGCCCGGCGAACGCGGCCCGGCGCAGCAGCCGCCACCAACCCTCGGCCAGGTTCAGCCAGCAGGCCTTGACCGGGATGAACACCTGGCGAATACGTGGATGCCGCAGCAACCACTGGCGGACCTTCCAGCTGGAATGGCTGGACAGGTTGTCGGTGATGACCACGATCGGGCCGCGTCGGTTGGCCCTGGCGATCTGCTGAAGCAGCCCGATCCAGCCGTCGCTGTCGCGTGAGGGCGCGCAGAAGGTGAGCTCGATGCCATCGCGGATGCGCAGGCCGCCGTATACCCAGCTCTTGTCGGTGCCGCGGGAGTAGGTCAGCGGCGCTTTAATCCGGTGTCCGTCGACCGACCAGCCGGGCGCGGGCGGGAAGGTGCGCGGGGTCACCGGTCCCAGCTCGTCGGCGCAGATGACCGTGGTACCGGGCGGCGGGTCGGTGTAGCAGCCGATGACCTCGGCCCTTTTGGGGCGAAGTCCGGATCGGTCGAGGTGGTCCAAGAGCGGGGATGGCGCCAGCGGACCTTCTCTTTGAGCAGGATCCGGCGGACCTGGCTGCGCGCGATGACGATGCCCTGCGCGCGGGCGGCGGCGGTCAGGCTGTCCAGCGTCCACTGCGGCGGGCCGCCCTCATCGGCCGCGGCCAGGTCCCCGGCCTCGTCGCGGACCAGCCGTCCGGGCGGAGTCGAGCGCGCTAGCGCGATGAGCTGTCCGCGTTCGAGCTCGGTGATGCGTGGTTTGCGGCCTGCCCCGGGTCGGTCGCCCAGGCCGGCCAGGCCTTCGGCGTTGAAGCGCTCGATCCGCTCGCGTACGGTCTGCATGTGACAGCCCAGCTTGGCGGCAATGGCGCTGGTGCGCAGCCCCTGCCAGCTGAACACGATGATCTGCGCTCTCATGATCCAGTCGGCCGGGGCATGACGGGCCCCGGCCAGCTTGCAGATCTGTCGTTTCTCTTCGGCGTCCATCGGTGGACGCGCATGCAGCAGTTTCGGCATGACAATCCCCCCTGAGACCATCATCACCCCAGGTCAGCAGGGATCTTTGACTCCATTCAGGAACGCAGCACTAGCTGGTCATCGGTGATTGTTCGTCGTTCATTGGTCGCTTCTCGTTCATGTGCGTTGCGGCTTCTCGCTCCTGTGCGTTCCCACCCCGCACAGGAAGAAACCCCCGCCGGACTCTCTCCGTCGGGGGTTTCGCCATGTGGCCGGCCGTCACCGGCTCTCGTCTAGTCGCTGCTGGAGAAGTAGCTCAGCAGGCGCAGGATCTCCAGGTAGATCCAGACCAGGGTGACCGTCAGGCCGAAGGCCATCAGCCAGGAGTACTTCTCCGGGGCGCCGGCGCGCACGCCCTGCTCGACCGCGTCGAAGTCGAGCAGCAGGAAGAAGCAGCCGATCAGGATCGTGGCGATGCTGAACACGTAGGCCAGGGCACCACCGGAGCGGATGCCGATGCCGTCGGCGATGAAGAAGGTCGCCACCCAGTTGACGAGCATGAGGCCCATCAGACCCAGGGCCGCCGCCACCACGAACTTGGTGAACTTCGGCGTGACCCGGATGATGCGCAGCGAGTAGACCGTCAGCATGGCGGCGAAGGCCAGCGCCGTGCCGACCACCGCCTGGAAGACGATCCCGCTGTACAGGTCGTTGTACATGTGGCTGATCACGCCGATGGCCACGCCGTAGGCGACCGCGTAGCCGAGGATCAGCACCGGGTTCGTGCTCTGCTTGAACGAGACGATCAGGCCGAGCACCAGACCGACGATCACGCCGACGAGCAGCGCGGCCGTGCCGAGGTTGAGCGCCCACGCCACCGCCGCGGAGACGACCAGCGTGCCCAACGTGATGAAACCGCGCACGACCACGTCGTCGATCGTCATGGTCCGCTGCGCGGGCGGTGCGTACGACGGCCTGTCGTACATGCCCTGAAGCTGGTCAGGGGTGGGGGTTGGCGATCCCCAGGCCTGGTGGCCCTTGGACTGCCGGCTGAATACGGGGTTCTTGCTCTCCATCGCTGCCTCCACGCTGCGACCTACGCGATCAGCGTATTAGATCGGTTGTCACACGGCCGTATCGTGTTGATATCCATGTCCCTCTGGTTCATGTGGCCGTACGGCTACCGCCGATGGATCAAACGAACGGCCCGTCCGCCGGGTTCCCGCCTTCCACATCGGTTTCACCGTCCACGCGCGGGAAGCGCCACCTCCGTCCGACCTTCCGTAACCGGCCGGTGACGCTCGCGGACGGACAGCCGGCGAGGACGGCCCGCGACCACGTTTCTGCTGATCACGGGCTTGATACGGCAGACCGCCATCAGTGCCCCCGGAGGGACTCGAACCCTCACTCGAACCCTTTTAAGGGGTTTGCCTCTGCCATTGGGCTACGGGGGCGCCGCAATCATACGTAACGGACCACTCATCCGAGGAGCACAACTTCGTATCATGCGTCACACGGGCCTGCGACCGGCGTCTCCCCGACCGGAGGCGGAAACGCCGCCGCCCCGGTGCCGGCAGGGGCCGGGGCGGCGGTGGACGCGGGAATTCCGAGCGGCGGTCAGCGGCCGGGGCCGTCGACGTCGCTTCGGGACGGCCCGTCAGGCCGCCGCCGCCTCGCGGAACTCCGTCCGCGGCGCCTCGATCTCTCCGAGCGAGACGGTCTCCCTCTTGAAGAACAGTGCCAGGGTCCAGTCCGCCGTCACACGGACCTTACGGTTGAGGGTGGGCACCCGCGACAGGTGGTAGGTGCGGTGCATGAACCACGCGGGCAGTCCGCGGAGCTTGACACCGTAGACGTTGGCGACACCCTTGTGCAGGCCCAGACCGGCGACCGATCCGACATACTTGTGGCGGTAGTCGACCAGCTCCTGCCCATGAAGGTGACGGGTGATGTTGTCGGCGAGGACCTTGGCCTGCCGTACGGCGTGCTGGGCGTTGGGCGCGCAATACCGACCCGGGTTGGTCACGTCGGGCACCCCGGCCACGTCTCCGGCCGAGAAGGCGTCCTCGACCCCGGCCACGGTCAGTCGTGCGGTCGTCTTGATCCGGCCGCGCTCGTCCAGCGGCAGGTCACCGGCGTTGACGACCGGGCTGGGCTTCACACCGGCGGTCCACACGATGGTCGCCGACTCGAACTCGTCACCGTCGGAGAGCTTGACCAGGCCACCCACGCAGGAGTCCAGGCGGGTGTTCATCTTGACTTCCATGCCGCGCTCGCGGAGCTGCTCGGCGGTCCACTTGCCCATCTCGGGGCCGACCTCGGGGAGGATGCGGTCGGTCGCCTCGACGAGGACCCAGCGCATGTCCTCACGGGAGACGTTGCGGTAGTAGCGGACGGCGTCGACGGCCATGTCCTCCAGCTCGGCGAGCGCCTCGACGCCCGCGAAGCCGCCGCCGACCACGACGAACGTCAGCGCCCTGCGGCGCAGCGCCTCGTCACCGTCGGACTCGGCGCGGTCGAGGAGCTCGAGCACCCGGTTGCGGAGTGCGATCGACTCGCCCACCGTCTTGAAGCCGATCGCGGCGTCGGCGAGACCGGGGATGGGCAGCGTGCGGGAGATCGAGCCGGCGGCCATGACCACGATGTCGTAGTCGATCTCATGGGGTGTGCCGACGTTGGGCGCGAAAGTGACCGACTTGGCCGCGTGGTTGACCCTGGAGACCTTGCCGTTGAGGATCGTCGCCTTCTTCAGCACCCGGCGGAGCGGGACGACCACGTGCCGGGGCGAGAGGTTTCCCGCCGCCGCCTCGGGCAGGAACGGCTGGTAGGTCATATGGGATTCGGGAGTGAGGACAGTGATGTGCACGCTGCCGTCGCGCAGTTCCTTGCGGAGCGTGTGCTGCAGACGCAGCACGGTGTAGAGACCGACGTAGCCCCCACCGACGACCACGATGTGCTTGGAGTTGCGGTTCACTTCGGCGCCATCCTTAGGTTCACGGCTTGTGAAAGCTTTCACAAGCATACGTCCGCCGGTCGCGTCGCACCATGTCCCCCTTGGTTAAAACATAATATTTTTAACAAAATCGGGATATTGGATCTACCTTCTGCCTATAAAACACGGCGATATTCTCTTTGTGATCGAGTTCACAAGCAACGCAGGGCGTTTGCCCTGGTGAACAGCTCGTCAAGCATCCCTGCCGTCACACGGCCGGTGAACGTGTTCTGCTGACTCGGGTGATAGCAGCCGAGAAGATGCGCCGGAGTTCCGTCACGGGAGATCTCCACCTCGGCACCGTGCCCGAAGGGCGGCCTCGGGCGCGGCAGGTCGTATCCGGCGTCCCTGAGCGCGGGCCAGACCGCCTGCCAGGCGAACCCACCCAGGGCGACCACCACCCGCACGCTCCCCGCGACCAGTGCGATCTCCCGGGTCAGCCACGGGAAACAGGCGGCCCGCTCCGCCGGCTCGGGTCTGTTGGCCGGTGGAGCGCAGCGGACGGCGGCCACCATACGCGCGCCGATGAGCCGCTGCCCGTCACCCGCGTGGACACTGGTCTCCCGGGCGGCCAGGCCCGTCCGGTGGAGCGAGGCGAACAGCCAGTCTCCGCTCCGGTCCCCGGTGAAGATGCGGCCGGTGCGGTTGCCGCCGTGCGCGGCCGGGGCCAGCCCCACGATGAGGACCTCCGGCTTCTCCTCCCCCCATCCGGCGATGGGCCGCCCCCAGTAGGTCTCCCCGGCGAAGGCCCGCCGCTTGACCGTGGCGACCTCCTCACGCCACTCCACCAGACGCGGGCAGGCCCGGCAGACCGACTGACGGGCCGCGAGTTCGGCGAGGGTGGGGCTCGCGCCCGCGAGCTCGACCACCTCCGAGGGGTCGTGCGCGACGGGGGTGTCCGGCCGGGCGGGGTCTTCCGGCCAGCCGGATCCGGGAGGAACGTGGCTCATAACCTCGATGGTGCCCGACCGGGCATGGTCCATGGACCTCCGAGAAGCAAAAGAGCGGCGCCCGCTGGGTGCGGGCACCGCTCTCGGTGTCTCCTCAGACGAGGTCAGGCGTCAGACGCCGTCCCCGGTCCTTTCAGGCCTTGCAGACGGCCGTGTAATCCACGGACGTCGAGCCGGCGCCGTCGATCGCCAGCCTGACGGTGCCGCCCTTGAGGCCGTCCGAGTCGCTGCTGAACGAGACGGACTGGCTGCCCGCCGACGCGAAGTCGAGGTCACCGGACTTGACGACGGTGCCGTCGAGGGTCCAGGTGTACTTGACCTTGATCGGACCGGTGGCGTAGATGCTGCCGGTACCGCTGACCGAGGCCGCCGGGCAGGTGCCCGCGGTCTGGGTGACCGACGTGCCGCCCTCGATCCAGGCCTTGGACGCCGGGGGAGCCGCCTTGCAGGTGACCTTGCCCTCGACCGTGCCGCTGGTCGGGCCACCGTAGATCTCGATCGCACGCTTGCTGGTCCCGGAGGCCGAGGCGCTCCAGGTGTCGCTCACGGTGCGGGTCTGGTAGCCGTTGCCGCTGAAGTAGACGTCCTGCCAGCCGCCCGCGACGCCGTCACGGATCCAGCGGTACTTCACGGTGCCGCGACCGTAGGAAGCGCTGATCGTGCCGGTGAAGGTGCGGCTGACCGGGCAGTCGCCCTCGTAGCTCGCCGGAGCGTCGACGGAGGCCGAGACCTTCGGCGACCAGTCCCTGCACGAGATCTTGAAGTAGGCGCGGCTGGAAGAGGTCTCGACCGGGTCGATGATCTCCAGAACGGCCCAGCCACGCAGGCTCTCGCGCGGCTTGATCACGTGGTAGACCTTGCGCGCACCGTCCACGCGGACGGCGTCACGGTCGACGACGTGACCGTTGACGACCCACTGGTAACGCACCCAGCGGGGGCTGGAGGAGGTGATCCGGCCGATCAGGCCGGCCTCACAGTTGCCCTCGTCGACCCAGGCCTGGGCACGGACGCTGCCGTTGTTGACGACCTGCTGGCCGTCGTCACCCTGGTCGTCGCCGCAGGCGATCGTGAAGTAACCCTTGGCGGACGTGACCTTGCGCGGCGCCAGGACCTGCAGCGCCTGCCAGCCCTTGAGGTCGCCGCCCTTGAAGGACGCCGACTCCTTGACAGTGGCGCTCTTGACGCCCTTGCCCTTGACGACGAACGACTTGACCTTGCTCTTGGAGCCGTCGCCACGGAGCCAGCGGTAGGCGACCGTGGTCTTGCTCGCGTAGGTCTTCACCTTGATGTTCGACGAGAAGGTCACCTTGGTGGGGCACTCGTCGGACTTCGAGGGAGAAGCCTTGGTCCTGCCGACCGAGACCGCGGGCCTCGGCTTGGCGTGGGAGGAAGTTGCCTTCCCCGCCTGGGTGGAACTACTGGCCGCCGCTGCGGGCGAGGCCAGAAGCCCTGCCGCCATGGTTGCCAGCATGGCCGCGCTGGCTCCTGCGGCGGCTAGCTTTCGAGCTAGTCCGGACATGAGGGGATGCTCCGTTTCGTTAGGAACGAAAGTGCGCTCCGGAGACGGTTGCCGCCCCGACACCAGCTGTGCCGGGCCCCACGGCAAAGCCTCACTAAAGCTCCTTTACCTAACCATAAAACGGAAGGATCTCTCAATACTCCTTAAGTATGGGAAATGTCCAGATGTTGTCAGGGTTTAGATGCCAACCAGGCGATTCCATCCAAAATGTCGTGTTCACTGACGACTACCTCTGTGAAGCCGTATCGCTCGATGATCCGGTCCAGAATCAGGGCACCGGCGCCGATCACGTCGACCCTCCCGGGATGCATGACGGGAATGGACGCCCGCTCGTCATGGGTCATCTCCAGCAGACGCCGGGAAACCTCATGAACCCGAATTGCCGGAACACGTGAGTGGTGGATTTTCTTCGGGTCGTATTCCGGCAGATCAAGCGCTATTCCGGCAACGGTGGTGACGGAACCCGCGAGGCCCACCAATGTGAGCGCCCGCTCCACCGGCACCTCCTGGGAGACCCGGTCGAGTGCCTCGTCGATGTCGGCGAGCATGGCCTCGACCACCTCGGCGGCCGGAGGGGTTCCCGCGTCGCGCAGGTGCCGCTCGGTCAGCCGCACACAACCGATGTCCACCGACAGCGCGGCCTCCACGTGCGTGGAACCGATCACGAACTCGGTGGAGCCCCCACCGATGTCGACCACGAGATACGGCGGGCGGGTGCCGTCGGGAGCGGGCATGCCGGTCTCGGGCGAGAGCCGTGCGAGGTCGCGGGTGGCCCCGGCGAACGACAGCTCCGCCTCCTCGGCACCCGTGATCACCTCGGGCTCCACGCCGAAGATCTCGCGCACACCGTCCACGAAGTCCTGCCGGTTGGCGGCGTCCCTGGTGGCGCTGGTGGCCACCACACGGACCGCGGAGGCACCGTGCTGGTCGATGAGCTTGGCGTAGCCGCGCATCGCGCCGAACGTGCGCTCCAGGGCCTCAGGGGCCAATCTGCCGGTCCTGTCCACCCCCTGGCCGAGCCGGACGATCTCCATCCGCCGCTCGACGTCGGTCAGGGCGTCGGCGTGGATGTCCGCGATGAGCAGGCGGACGGAATTGGTGCCACAGTCGATGGCTGCGACGTGGGTCACGGGGTCTCCTCTTCGGGGCTCGCGGTCGTGGCCGCCCCTGCGGCGCCCACCCTGTCGGTGGTGTCGGCCCGTCCGGTCTCGTCGACGGCGCAGCAGGGCCCGTCGGCCCACCATTCACCGAGCGCGTCGAGGGCCTCGCGGCCGAACGGGTTGCTCCCGGGGACCGCGAGCTCGTGGCCGACCAGGGCGTGCAGGCACTTCACCCGGGTCGGCATGCCTCCGGTGCTCTGCATGTCCCTGGGCAGCGGCTCCAGGCCGTCCTCGGCGGCGGCCTTGTCGCGGCGCGCGACGTAGTCGTCGTGAGCGGCCTGGTAGGCCCGGGCCAGATCGGGCTCCTCGGCGAGCCTCGCCTGCATGACCCGCATCATCCCGGAGGTCTCCAGCGTGCCGATCGCCGAGGCGGCCCGCGGGCAGGTCAGGTAGAACAGGGTCGGGAAAGGTGATCCGTCGGGGAGCCGGGGAGCGGTCTCCACCACGTCGGGCAGCCCGCACGGGCAGCGGTGCGCCACCCGTCGCAGGCCCCTCGGCGTCCGGCCGAGCTGCCGCTCCACCGCCGCCACATCGCGATCATCCACCATCCGTGACACCCCCTGAGAACACGAGGACCAGGCTATCGGGGTCACCCGGCAGGCTTGGCCGCCTTCTGGCCCTTCCCGGTGTCGGCCGCCTCAACCGACTCCCAGAGCGTCTGGTACCACGGTGGCCGGGCGGCCTTCTTCTCTCCCGCCGTGCCCCTGCCCTCCGCGGGTTTCTCACCCATGACGACGTAGCACTTGTGCCCGGGGTCGCAGTAGAAGAGCCGCTCCCTGGCCTGGCGTTTGATGTAGCCGGGGTCCTGGAGCTGCCTGCGCCGGTCGTCCAGGGCCTTGATGGCCTCAAGCTCCCTGGTCTGCTGCTGCTGGAGCTGGGTGATGTGGCGGCGCTGCGCGATGTACTCCCTGACCGGGTAGGCGAGGCTCATGGCGATCGCGCACACCACGACCGCGAGGATCGCGGCCCGCCCCGTCAGCTGCGGCCGTTTCGCCATGCACCTCTCCCCGTCTGCTCTCCGCCATGCCGCGCACGCCGGCCTCCCGCACCACGGCCGGCACGGCACCGGGTCGGCCTCTCCGCGCCGGGGCCCGGACGGCTCCTTCACGATACGGCTCGCGCCCGGCCAAATCGGGCGCAAGCCGTAGGTGCGAAACTACCGCTGGAACCGGGGGAACGCCGCGCGACCCGCGTAGCGGGCGGCGTCGTCGAGAAGCTCCTCGATGCGGAGCAGCTGGTTGTACTTGGCCACGCGGTCGGAGCGGGCCGGGGCGCCGGTCTTGATCTGGCCGCAGTTGGTGGCCACGGCGAGATCGGCGATCGTGGTGTCCTCGGTCTCGCCGGAGCGGTGGCTCATCATGCAGCGGTAGCCGTTGCGGTGGGCCAGGTCCACGGCGTCGAGCGTCTCGGTCAGGGTGCCGATCTGGTTGACCTTGACCAGCAGCGCGTTGGCGGTGCCTTCGGCGATGCCGCGGGCCAGCCGCTCGGGGTTGGTCACGAACAGGTCGTCGCCGACGAGCTGGACCTTGTCGCCGAGTGCCCTGGTGATGGCGTTCCAGCCCTCCCAGTCGCTCTCGTCCAGCGGGTCCTCGATGGAGACCAGCGGGTAGTTGGCGACCAGGTCCTCGTAGAAGGCGACCAGTTCGGCGGCCGACAGCCCCTTGCCGTCGATGGTGTAGACGCCGTCCGAGTGGAACTCCGAGGCGGCCACGTCGAGCGCCAGCCCGACGTCCTCGCCGGGCACGTAGCCGGCCTTCTCGATGGCGACCAGGATCAGGTCCAGCGCGTCGCGGTTGGAGGGCAGGTTCGGCGCGAAGCCGCCCTCGTCACCCAGGCCGGTGGCGTAGCCCTTCTCCTTCAGCACGGCCTTGAGCGCGTGGTAGACCTCGGTCCCCATCCGCACGGCCTCGCGGAACGACTCCGCGCCGATCGGCGCGATCATGAACTCCTGGATGTCCACGTTGGTGTCGGCGTGCGCGCCACCGTTGAGGATGTTCATCATCGGGACGGGGAGCACGTGCGCGTTCGGCCCGCCGAGGTAGCGGAACAGCGGCAGCTCGGCGCTCTCGGCGGCGGCCTTGGCCACGGCCAGGGAGACCCCCAGGATGGCGTTGGCGCCCAGCCGGGCCTTGTTGGGCGTGCCGTCCAGGTCGATCATGACCTGGTCGATGCTGCGCTGCTCGGCGGCGTCGAACCCGATGATCTCGTCGGCGATCTCGTCGGTCACGCCGAGAACGGCCTTCTCCACGCCCTTGCCGCCGTAGCGCTCGTCGCCGTCACGCAGCTCCACGGCCTCGAACTGGCCGGTGGACGCGCCGCTCGGAACGGCGGCGCGGGCCTCGCTGCCGTCGTCCAGCAGGATGTCGACCTCGACCGTCGGGTTGCCCCTGGAGTCAAGGATCTCGCGGGCGGTGACGCCCTCGATGGAAGCCACGAAGCGCTCCTAAAGTCGCAGGACAGTTTGCCTCAGAAGCCTACCGAGGCTTACTTGCCGGTGTGGCGGCCGCCATACCCGGACGGCCTGGCGCGCCGCGGGGCACGCCGCCGGGGAACACGCCCCCCTGGGAACATGCCGCTTTCACGGCACTCCGCCCGGGAACGCGCCGCACTCAGGACACCCCGCTCCGGGGACCGCCGCCCGACTCCCAGGCACGGACCCGCTCGCGATAGGCGCGGGCGGCGGCGCGCAGCTCGGCCTCCGGGTCGAGGCCGGCCGCGTGCGCCTGCCGTACGAGCTCGAAGAGCCGCCCGCCCAGGCCCTCGGCGGGCTCGGAGGGCTCAGAGGAGAGGTCGGCGGGGGCTCCGGCGCGCTCGGCGCGCCGGAGGAGCTGAGCGGTCAGGGACAGCGCGGGCTGGCCCATCGGGACACCGTCCAGGACGGATCCCGCGTCGCCGCCGTTCTTGGCCGCGCGCTCGGCGGCCTTGATGGTCTCCCAGTTGTCGCTGACCTCCTCGGCGCCCTCCACCCGGGTGTCGGCGAAGACGTGCGGGTGGCGGCGGACGAGCTTGGCGACGATCCCCTCGGCCACGTCGTCGATGTCGAACCCGTCGGAGCGCTCGCGGGCGACCCGCGCGTGGAAGGCCACCTGCAGGAGCAGGTCGCCCAGCTCCTCACGGAGGGCGGCGTGGTCGCCCTCCTCGATGGTCTCCAGCACCTCGTAGGCCTCTTCGAGGAGGTACGGCGCCAGCGACTCGTGGGTCTGCTCGGCGTCCCAGGGGCAGCCCGTCCGGAGGCGGTCCATCACCGCGACCAGGTCGAGCAGCCGGGCTCCCGGCAGGTCGTAGGAGCCCGGCACCACCTCGATCACCGGCGGGTCCTCCAGCGCCACGGCCGCGTAGCCGATGGAGCGCATCAGCGTCTCGTCGGCCTCCAGCCACACCACGGTCCCGGTGACCGCCTCCCGCACCAGCGCCGCCGGGTCCGGCGTCACGACCTCGACGGCGATCCCCGCGTCGGCGAGGTAGGGCAGGTGCGGGTGGTCCGCCGACGCGGTGCGCACCGGACCGTCCTGGAGGACCTGCCACGCATGACGGCTGAGCAGCCCCGGGGCGACCCGGGGCGAGGTGGTGACGACGATCAGGGGCATGCCACCGAGGTTACTGCTGCGGCGCGGACTCGGCCTGGGCGGCGGGGACCTTGCCGAAGCGGTCGCCGGTGAGGAAGATGCGCGGCTGCTGCTGGCTCGGCTGCGCGTTGAACGTGCCGTAGCGGGGGTTCCAGTCGATCTTCACCGCCTGGACGTCCTTGCTCGCCTGCGCCGTGCCACGCTGCAGGGCGGCCTGGTCGGTGCCTCCGCCGTACTTGGCCGCGAGCTTGCTGGCCATCAGGCTCGCCTTGGCGTAAGCGCGCATCTCCGACGGCGGCACGGCCTGCTGGAGCATCTGCTGCTCGTACTTGGCCTGGCCACCGGCGGCCGTGATCAACTGGTCGACCTCCCCCTCGGTCGCCGTGACACCTTGGCGCTCGGCCGCGATGGTGAGCTGCTTGGCGGTGGCGGTCTGGTACAGCACGAGCTGCGGGAGGCTTCCGTAGGACTGCAGCTGCTCCGCGGAACCGCCGGCCTTGGTCAGCGCGGCCTCCAGCTCCCGCACGTTGCCGTCCAGCTGGCTGGAGCTGATCCGCTGCCCGCCCACGATGGCCGCGGCACCGGCCTGCGTCGGAGAGCAGGCGGTCAGCGCGACACCCGCGGCGGCGACCGCCAGGATGATACGCACTCGAGTCGACTTCACACGCGTTCCCTTCACGACAAACGCCGCTTACTTTACCGGCATGTTCTCAAGGAACATGGCCTCGACCAGGTCACCGCACCACCTGAGCAGATCCAGGTCGCGCAGCGGCTGGCCGCCGAGTGGTCTGGTCTTGGGGACGGGCACCAGCAACGTACCGCTCGCCTGCTTCAGCAGTGCCTTCGGGTACAGCCGCTGGAGCCTGACCTGCTGGGAGTCCCTGAGCGTCACCGGGGCGAATCTGATGTTCTGCCCCTGCAGGGTGACGTCGGTCAGACCGGCCAGGCGGGCGCGGATCCGGAACCGGGCGACCTCCAGCAGGTTCTCCACCTCCTGGGGCGGCCTGCCGTACCGGTCGACGAGCTCGTCGCGCACCTCGGCGGCCTGGACGTCGGAGCCGATGGCGGCGATCCGCTTGTAGGCCTCCAGTCGCAACCGCTCGGAGGTCACGTAGTCGTGCGGGATGTGCGCGTTGATCGGCAGCTCGACCTTGACGTCCGGCCGCTCCTCCTCCACGGGACCACCCGACAGCTTGGCCTTCTGCTCCTGCACCGCCTCCGCCATCATGCGCACGTAGAGGTCGAAGCCGACGCCCGCGATGAAGCCGGACTGCTCGGCTCCCAGGATGTTGCCCGCGCCGCGGATCTCCAGGTCCTTCATCGCGACGTACATGCCCGCGCCCATCTCCGTGTGCTGGGAGATGGTGGCCAGGCGCTCGTGGGCGGTCTCGGTGAGCGGCTTCTCCGGGGGGTAGAGGAAGTAGGCGTAACCGCGCTCTCGGCCCCGGCCGACCCGGCCGCGGAGCTGATGGAGCTGGGAGAGGCCGTAGTTGTCGGCCCGGTCGACGATCAGCGTGTTGGCGTTGGGCACGTCGAGGCCGGACTCGACGATCGTGGTGCAGACGAGCACGTCGAAGTCACGCTCCCAGAACCCCACCATGATCTTCTCAAGCTGGTGCTCCTGCATCTGGCCGTGCGCGACGGCGATCCTGGCCTCGGGCACGAGTTCGTGCAGCATGGCCGCGACCTTGTTGATGCTGGCCACCCGGTTGTGGACGAAGAAGACCTGGCCGTCGCGCATCAGCTCGCGCCGGATCGCGGCGCCGATCTGCTTGTTGTCGTAGGGGCCGACGAAGGTGAGGATCGGGTGGCGCTCCTCCGGCGGGGTGAGGATCGTCGACATCTCGCGGATGCCGGTGATCCCCATCTCCAGCGTGCGCGGGATCGGCGTGGCGGACATGGCCAGCACGTCGACCTGCGTGCGCAGGTGCTTCATGGTCTCCTTGTGCTCGACGCCGAACCGCTGCTCCTCGTCGATGATGATCAGGCCCAGCTCCTTGAACCTGACCTCTGGCGAGAACAGCCGGTGCGTGCCGATCACCACGTCCACCGAGCCGTCGCGCATGCCCTCCATCGTCGCCTTGACCTCGCCGTCGCTCTGGAAGCGCGACATCGGCCGCACGTTCAGCGGGAACCCGGAGAACCGCTCGGCGAAGGTGGACAGGTGCTGCTGGACCAGCAGCGTGGTCGGCACCAGCACCGCCACCTGCTTGCCGTCCTGCACGGCCTTGAAGGCCGCCCGCACCGCGATCTCCGTCTTGCCGTAGCCGACGTCGCCGCAGATCAGCCGGTCCATCGGGATCGGGCGCTCCATGTCGCGCTTGACCTCGTCGATGGCCTCAAGCTGGTCACCGGTCTCGGCGTAGGGGAAGGCGTCCTCCATCTCCCGCTGCCACGGCGTGTCGGGCCCGAACGCGTGCCCCGGCGAGGCCATCCGTGCGGAGTAGAGGCGGATCAGCTCCCCGGCGATCTCCTTGACCGCCTTCTTCGCCTTGGTCTTGGCCTTGGCCCAGTCGGCGCCGCCCATCCGGTTGAGCGTGGGCGACTCGCCGCCGACATAGCGGGTGACCTCGTCGAGCTGGTCGGTCGGCACGTAGAGCCGGTCGCCCCTGGCGTACTCGATCACCAGGTATTCGCGGGTGGCGCCCTGTACGGTCCGCTGCACCATCTCGATGTAGCGTCCCACGCCGTGCTGCTCGTGCACCACATGGTCGCCGACCTTGAGCTGGAGCGGGTCGACCATGTTGCGCCGCTTGGAGGGCAGCCGCCGCATGTCCTTGGTGGACGCCTTCTGCCCGACCAGGTCCAGATGGGTCAGCACAGCCAGGTCGGGGCCGACGAAGCCGTGCTCGATCAGGCCCGTGCTGACGTGGACGACCTTCGCGTCCGGCGCCCGGTCGATCTCCCGTTCCAGCCGTGCCGGCAGGTCCACGCCCTTGAGCAGCTCGACCATCCGCTCGGCGGGGCCGTGCCCCTCGCTGAGCAGCACGACGACCTTGTGCTCGTCCAGCCAGCCCTTGATGTCGCCCAGCGCCCGCTGCGTGTCGCCTCGGTAGGCCTCCGCCTCGTGTGCCGCGAGGACCAGCCCGTCGCCGAGGTCGTCGCCGCCGAACGGCGCGATCGACCACCAGGGCTGGCCGAGCTCGCGCGCGTGCTCGCGGATGTCCTCCAGTGTCTGGAACGCCGCCGCGCCCAGGTCGATCGGCGCCTCCCCACCGGAGGCGGCATTGATCCAGGACGCCTCCAGGAACTCCTGGCTGGTGCGCACCAGCTCGTCGGCACGGCCGCGGATGCGCTCCGGGTCACACACGAACACCGCCGCCTGCTCCGGCAGGTGGTCGACGAGCAGGTCCATCTCCCCGGCGAGCACCGGCGCGAACGCCTCCATGCCCTCCATGGGGACGCCCTCGGCGAGCTGGTCGAGGATCTCGGCCAGCGCGGGGTGTTGCCCGGCGAGCTCCCGTGCCCGCTCCCTGACGTCCGCCGTCAGCAGCAACTCGCGGCAGGGGGCCGCGAACAGCCCCTCCTCCGCCACCTCCAGCGACCGCTGGTCGGCCACCTTGAACCAGCGGATCTCCTCGACGCTGTCACCCCAGAACTCCAGCCGCAGCGGGTGCTCCTCGGTCGGCGGGAACACGTCCAGCAGGCCGCCCCTGACGGCCACCTCACCGCGCTTCTCCACCATGTCGACCCGGTTGTAGCCGTTCTCCACAAGCCGGTGGACGACGCCTTCGAGATCGGCGTCGTCGCCGGCGCGCAGCCGTACCGGCCGCAGGTCGCCCAGGCCGCGCACGATCGGCTGGAGCACCGCCCGGACCGGCGCGACGATCACCCGTAGCGGGCCCGCGGCGGCGTCCCCCTCGACCGGGTGAGCCAGCCTGCGCAGGACGGCGAGCCGCTGGCCCACCGTGTCGCCGCGCGGCGACAGCCGCTCATGCGGCAGCGTCTCCCATGCCGGGAAGACCGCGACCGTGCTCGGGTCGAGAAGGCCGGTGAGCGCCGCGGCGAGATCCTCGGCCTCGCGGCCGGTGGCGGTCACCGCCAGGACGGTCCGCCCCTCGTCCTTGGCCCCCTCCCTCGCCAGCGCGGCCACGGTGAACGGCCGCAGCGCGGGCGGCGCGATCAGCGACACGTCGGAGGAGTCTCCCCCTCGGAGGTCCTCAAGGGCGGAGGCCAGTTTCGGCTCCGCGACGACAAGGTCCAGCAGTCCGGAAAGGCTCATCAGATTTGCCCACAGCCCCACGACGGCAACACGACAGGCCCCCGGCCATCAGGGCGCGGGGGTCACCCCCCAAGGTTACTTGCCCCGGCGACCGGCCTTCCGCAGAGAGACCGCTCCCGCAGCGGAGGGAAATGCACGATGAATCGTGTTGAGATGACTACTCTTAGTTACATGTCAGAGGTACGGTCGGTCGTCGCTCGAGACGACATATTCAGTCGGCGGATCCGCGAGCAGTGGACGGGGCAGTCAGGTCGGCGGCTCGACGCCCTGATCGCCGGGTGCGGGTGGCCCGAGCCGCTGCAGCTGGAGCTGGATGAGATGGAGGCGCGGATCACCGGCGTCGACGAGGATCTGCCGGTGCTGCGGACCAGCACCTCCGCGCGCAAGGACCTGGACTCCTGGACGCTGGGAGACCTGCGCTCGGTGCCGGTGGCGCCGAGGGCGTTCGACATCATCTACGTGTCGTTCCTGCTGGAGCGGATCGAGCATCCTGAGCTCGTGCTCGACCGGCTGCTCACCGGCCTGCGGCCGGGCGGGCTGCTGCTGCTGCAGATGCGCGACAGGACCTCCGCCTACGGGACGTGGGACCGGCTGATGCCCTCGGCGCTGCGGCGGCTGCTGTGGCACAGGTTCGCCCCGGCCGGCGCCGTGGGGCCCCTACCTTCCTGCTACGGGCAGATCACCTCGCGCGAGGGGATGCACTCCTTCTGCCTGACACGCGGGCTCATGGTGACCGACGACTCCTCCGCCACGAGCGGACCAGCGCTGCGCGGCCCGCTGGGCGGGCTGACGCGCACCGCCTGCTCGATACTGGAGACCCTCTCCAGGGGTCGGTGGCGCGCCTCCCACGATGAGATCATCATGGTGATCCGCAAGCCCCAGAGCCACTTCGCCCGGCTGGTCTGAGAGGCGACCGGCTGGTGCCGGGGGGCCGGAGTAGGTAAGGTGGCAAAATCCGACTAATTCGATCGGGATTGTGGAGCTGATGACGGCGCCTTTCGACTGGACCCCCGACGCTCATGAGCTGGCCGATCTGGAGCTGCTGCTCTCCGGCGCGTTCCAGCCGTTGACGGGCTTCCTGAACTCGGCGGACGCGCACGCGGTGGAGGATCACGGCATGCTGGCGGACGGCACGCCGTGGCCCGCGCCCGTGTCGCTCACCCTGCCCGGCGACCACCCCGCCGCCGCCGGCGACCGGATCACGCTACGCGACCCCGAGGGCGCCGCGCTGGCCGTACTGACCGTCACCGAGCGTGTGGGCACTTCCGTCGCCGGACCGGTGGAGGCGCTGGACGAGCCCGAGCACGGACCGTTCGCACGGCTGCGCCGCACTCCCGCCGAGATCCGCAAGGAGCTCGCCGACCGGGAGGTGCTGGCGGTCACCATGCGCGGCCCGCTGGACGACCTGGAGGAGATCAGAGCGACCGCCGAGGAGCTGGACGCGGCGATCCTGCTGCTCCCGCTGGCCTTCGGCGAAGGCGGGCCCGCGGTGGTCCGCGCCGCCCTCAAAGCCCGTGACCGGCTCCCCGAGGGCACGCTCGTGGCCGTGGTGCCGCTCGCTCCCCGGCAGGATCCCAGCATCGACCTGGAACTGCGCGAGCACGTGGCCGAAGCCTACGGCGCGACGGAGCACCTGGCCGGCCCCGAACCCGTGACGCTCCCCGGGCCGCCGCACCGGCGGGGGCTGGTGGTCTTCTTCACCGGCCTGTCGGGCTCCGGCAAGTCCACCGTCGCGCGGGGGCTGCGGGACACGCTGGCCGAACGCGGCAGCCGTACGGTCACCTACCTCGACGGCGACGTGGTCCGCCGCCTGCTGTCGGCGGGGCTGAGCTTCTCCAGGGAGGACCGCGACCTGAACATCCGCCGGATCGGGTTCGTCGCCGCCGAGGCCGCCCGGCACGGCGGGCTGGCGATCTGCGCGCCCATAGCGCCCTACGCCGCCACCCGTGACGAGGTCCGCGCGATGGTCGAAGCCGTCGGCGCCGACTTCCTGCTGGTCCATGTGGCCACCCCGCTCGCCGAGTGCGAGCGCCGCGACCGCAAGGGACTCTACGCCAAGGCCCGGGCCGGGCTCATCCCCGAGTTCACCGGCGTCTCCGACCCCTACGAGGAGCCCGACGACGCGGACCTGGTCATCGACACCACGTCGATCAGCGTGGAGCGGGCCGTCCAGCAGGTGCTGGACCCGCTGATCCAGGGAGGGTGGGTCCGCTGAGGACGCAGGCATGCGCGGTGAACCAGAAGAAGGGGTGAACGGCCGATGGCCATCGACCTCCCGCTCGCCGTCGGCTCGTTCCTCGTCGCGATCGTCGTCGGCCTGACCGGCATGGGCGGCGGCGCGCTGATGACGCCGATGATGATGCTGTTCTTCAACGTGCCGCCGCTGGCGGCCGTCTCCAGCGATCTCGTCGCCTCCGCCGTGATGAAGCCGGTCGGCGGGATCGTCCACATGCGGCGGGGCACGGTCAGCCTGCGGCTGGTCGGCTGGCTGTGCGCGGGATCGGTGCCCGCGGCCTTCTGCGGAGTGCTCGTGGCCCGGGCCTTCGGGGACGGGGAGCAGGTCCAGCAGACGATCAAATACGCCCTGGGCGGCGCGCTGCTGCTGGCCGTCGCCGGGCTGGTCGCCAAGGCCTGGCTCTCGCGGCACGAGGGTCGCAGGGGGAAGGCCTCGGCGGACCTCGGCGAGATCGTCGTGCGCCCATTTCCGACCTTACTGGTCGGTACAATTGGTGGTCTGGTCGTCGGGATCTCCTCCGTGGGCTCAGGATCGTTGATCATCGTGGCGCTGCTCGCGCTCTACCCCGCGCTGAAGGCCAACCAGCTCGTCGGCACCGACCTCGTCCAGGCCGTGCCGCTGGTCATGTCGGCCGCCCTCGGCCACCTGCTCTTCGGTGACTTCCAACTCGACGTCACCACCTCGCTGCTGGCCGGCTCGATCCCCGGCGTCTACCTGGGCGCGCGGATCTCCGCCCGGGCGCCTGGCGGGATCATCCGGGCACTGCTCGCGGTGGTGCTGCTGGCCTCCGCGTTGAAGCTCCTCGACGTGGGAAACGCGGCCACCCTCTGGATCCTGGCCGGCGCCGTGGCGGCCGGGGCCGTCGGATGGTCACTGCTCAGGGACCGCGCCCGCCCGGAGGTAGGGGTCGCGGGCGAGGTCGGAGAAGGTCCGCAGGCCGCCGGGAGTGGTGTCGAACCGGGTGTCTCCCCGAGGCGCGCGCGGTGAGTCGAAGTAGACCAGCGCCTTGATCTGCGGGTAGAGCCGCATCTCCCGGCGGACCGAGGAGAAGAACGCCTCCTTGAACCCGGGCTCGGCGCGGCGCTCGAACACACCCCACTCGGCGATCATGATGGGCTTCGCCGGGAAGTGCGACTGCATCCACCGATAGAACCCGGGCCATCCGGCGAATCCCTCGCGGGTCTTGTTGACCAGCCCGTCGAAGCTGTGCACCCTGTCGTCGACGTAGGGGTCCATGGCCACCCAGTCGACCACGTCGTCACCGGGGTAGAGCCTCTCGAACCAGGGCTCGGCCGCCCAGTTCGGCGCGCCCATGTAGGTCATGACCGTGACCGCGTTCGTCACGCCCCGCTGCCTCAGGCGCAGCACCACGTGCCGGAACATCGCGGAGTAGTCCTCGGCGGTCATGCCCGAACCCGGCTCCTCCCGCACGTCGTTCTCCGGCTCGTGGTGCACGGTCAGGAAGAACCTCTCGGGGAAGCTCCCGCGGATGTGGTCGGCCAGCCGGTCGATCCGCCGGTCGATCGCACCGCCGGCGATCTCCGCCCAGGTGTGGCCGAAGGACGGCTTCCAGTTGACCAGCAGGAGCCTGCGGCGGGCGGGATCGCGCGCGATCGCGCGCTCCTCGGAGGTCGGGAAGAGCTCCGAGCCCCGGTGGTAGACGTGCATGATGTCGGCCGGTCGGCCCATACGCCCCTCGGTCTGCTCCAGCGCCGGCCCGGGGCGCCTCCCGGTGAAGACCTCCGGCGCGACCCCCCACCATGCCCCGCACGAGGGGACGAGCCTGGCGGTGACCTCGCAGGCGGGGGCCGACGGGCGGATGCCCAGCATGGCGTTGACCCGGGCCGTCATGCGCTCCGGCGAGTCCTCGGTAACCGCCGGAGGGTGACCGCAGGCGCCCATTCCGAGGACCAGAACGAGACCCACGCCGCCAATTATCATCTTGCGCGACAATATCCCCAAAAAGGTATTTATCCCATACAACGGTCCCTCACAGATGCTCCGCTCACGCATTTCCCGGCTTTACTCGCATCACACCTTCCCACCCCCCGGACGTGCCATGTCACAGAGTTCGCCGGACCGCACCATACTTCACCTAGAGAAGGGGAGAAATGTCGGACAAACACTAGTTATCTCGCCGTGATTGACAATGACGACCCGAAGAAAAACTTGCGTATCGGGTCGGAGAAATGGCGAGCCGACCTATAGTTCCTAGGGTCCTGAAGCGTCAACGCCGCCCGAAAGGGACCGCATAATGAGCCTGCCGCCGGACGTCCCGGTCCGCCGCTCCGGCGGAGAGCCGGCGGACTACACGTCCCTTCTCCGTCGCAGATGGCCGACCCTCCTGATCTTCCTCGCGGCCGGGCTCGGCGGCGGCGCCGCCCTGTTCCAGCTCACCCCTCCCGCCTACACCGCCTCCACCCAGGTGCTGGTGGCCGCGACGGGCCTCCCCGAACAGACCAACCAGGTGACCAATCGGCAGCGCGAGCCGCTCAACCTCGACACCGAGGTGCAGATCGCCCAGTCCGCGACGGTCGCCAAGAAGGTCAAGACCGCGCTCAAGAGCACGCCGGGGCCCGTCGAGGTGTCCGTGCCGCCCAACACCTCGGTTCTGCAGATCTCCTACACCGCCGCCGACCCGCGCACCGCGGTCGCCGGGGCCGACGCCTATGCCCAGGCCTATCTGGCCAACCGGCGCGAGTCCACCACACAGGCACTGGACGCCCAGCTCAAGGCGCTTCTCGCCAAGCTGAAACAGGTCAGCGCGAGCCTGGTCACGGTGGTGGACTCGCTCCCCGCGCTGGCGCGGGGCACGGCCGAGCGGACCATCGCCCTGCAGCGGCAGAACGTCCTCAGCCGACAGGTCTACAACCTCACCGTCAAATACGACGCGCTCAAGACCATCGCCGTCACCCCGGGATCGGTGATCAGCGACGCGGTCACGCCGGCCAGGCCCAGCTCCCCCAGCGCCCCCCTCAACCTCGGCAGCGGCCTCATGCTCGGGCTGCTCGCCGGAGCCGGGGTCGCCTGGGGCCGCGACCGTCTGGACACCCGGATCCGCCAGGGCTCCGACGTAAAGCGCCTGACCGGCCTCGACATCGTCAGCGCACGGGAGATCAAGGAGCTGACGGGCACGGGGAGTGCCGTGCTGCTGGTCAGCGTGCCGGGTACGACCTCGCGGGAGGTGACGCAGGCCGTGCGGCAGCTCAACGAACGCGGGATCCCGGTGATCGGCGCGATCGTCACCCCGCCGGGCGAGCCGTCTGACACCTACAACCCCCGCGACTCCGGCCCGTCCTCCACGAGGAGGACCTCCACCCGGAGCCGGCGTGCGCCGGGCCCGCCCCCGAGCGACACGCTGGTCTTTCCGGCATGAGAGGCCTGCACCGGGCGGCGTGGCCGATCGCCGCGCTGCTGGTGGGATATCCGCTGTGGTGGGCGCTGGGCTTCGGCGGGCTGTCGGTGATCGTGCTGGCGGTGCCGATGGGGCTGATCCTCCTGCGGCGGCGGCCGATCAGGGCACCGCGGGGGTTCGGGCTCTGGCTGCTGCTCCTGGCGGGCTACCTGGTCAGCGCCCTCATGCTCGACGAGATGCCCCCGGACACCTACGGCGAGTTCAGCGCCGGGCGGGTGATCGGCTACGTGATGCGACTGCTCCTCTACATCTCACTAATGATCATGGTGCTCTACCTGGGCAACCTCACCGAGCGGGAGCTGCCCCAGCTCACGCTGGTGCGCATGCTCGGCACGCTGTTCGTCACCACCGTCGTGGGTGGCCTCGTGGGCGTGATCGCTCCGCACGCCGACTTCACCTCGCCGGTCGAGCGGGTCCTGCCCGGGTGGGTCAGCGGCAACTCCTTCGTCCACAACCTGATCCACCCCACCACCGCCCAGGTGCAGAAGGTCCTCGGCCACGCCTCCCCTCGCCCGGAGGCCCCGTTCGAGTGGGCCAACGCCTGGGGCAGCAACATCTCGGTGCTGCTCATCTGGTTCGTGGTCGGCTGGTGGGTGTACGGCGGGCCGCGCAGGCGCCTGGCCGTGGCCCCGCTGATCGCCCTGGCCGCCGTCCCGATCGTCTACTCCCTCAACCGCGGCCTCTGGATCGGCCTGGGCGTCGCCGTCGCCTACCTGTTCCTGCGGCTGGGCACGCGGGCCCGTGTCGTGGTCTGCTCGGCCACCGCCTGCGGGGCGCTGGTGTTCTTCCTCAGCCCGCTGCAGGCGATGGTGGCCCAGCGGCTGGACAACCCGCACAGCAACGACATCCGCGCCTTCACCGTGTCGGCGACCGTCGCCGCCGCGGGCACCTCCCCGGTCATCGGCTACGGCAACACCCGCAACGCGACGGGTAACCACCGCACGGTCACCACGGGGAAGACCGACTGGTGTGACACCTGCGGCCATCCCCCGCTGGGCAGCGACGGCCAGCTCTGGCACCTGCTGATCACGCAGGGGTTCGTCGGAGCCGCGCTCTACGTGGCGTTCTTCACCGGGGCCATCCGCCGTCACTGGCACGACCGGAGCCCGATCGGTCTGGCCGGAGTCCTGGTGATGATCCTGACCCTGCTCTACATGTTCGTCTACGACGGGCTGGTCACGCCGCTCAGCCTGTATCTGATCTCGTTCGCGCTGCTCTGGAGAAACGGGATGGCGGGCGGGGTCACATGAGCGACGCCCGTGTCCGGCTGCGCTACCTCGGCGAGACCCTCGACCTGCTGTTCCCCGGTTCCGGCGAGGCCCGGCCCTACAGCGTGCTCCCCCACTCCCTTCTCCCCCGCAGGCTGGCCCCCCGCGCCTGGTGGCATCCCGGCAGGAAGATCATGGTTCCGTCGGGGGAGGCCACGATCGCGACCTACCTCAGCGAGGTGCTGAGCGCCCCGGTCCGGGTCGTGCTGCACGTCCGGCCCGCCCTGCGGATCAACCGCAAGCCCATCCTGGAGGCCCACACCCCGGACGGGCTGGCCGCCTTCGTGAAGATCGGCGACACCGACCGGGTCCGCGAGCTCCTCGCGAACGAGGCACGGACCCTTCACCTGCTGGCCGGCGTGCCGCTGAAGACCGTCGTCGCGCCGTCCGTGCTGCACCACGGATCCTGGCGCGGTCTGTCCGTGCTCGCGCTCAGCCCGCTCCCCGTACGGCGTGGCCGGATCCCCGCAGACCTGCTCGTCGACGCCATCGACGAGATCAGCCGGATTCCCGACCGTGGGTCCGCCTGGCACGGCGACTTCTCCCCGTGGAACATCGCGCGCGGAGCGGACGGGCGGCTGCTGGTCTGGGACTGGGAACGGTTCGCCACCGGGGTGCCACCCGGCTTCGACGCCGTCCACCACTTCTTCCAGCGCGCCCTGCGCCGCGCCGACCCGGTGACCGCCGCACGGGCCTGCCTGGCGCAGGCCCTGCCCGTCCTCGCGCCGTTCGGGCTGTCGGCCGCAGAGGCCAAGCTGACCGCCATCCGTTACCTGATCGCGCTGGCGGACCGGCACGCGGCCGACGGTCACACCCCGTTCGGGCCGCCCGAGCGCTGGCTCAACCCCGTCGTCGACTTCCAGGAGACCCTCACGTGAAGCTCAGGCTGAAGCGTTCCGTCCACGCCCTCTCGCGGACCACCGGACGCCTCACCGCCCGGAGCCGGGTGCTGCCCTCCTTCCTGATCGCCGGGGCGCAGCGCTCCGGTACCACCTCCCTCTACCGGGCGTTGGCCCAGCATCCGCTGATCCTCAAGCCGGTGCTGCACAAGGGCGTGCACTACTTCGACGTGGCCTACGGCCGGGGCCTCCTCTGGTATCGCGCGCACTTCCCACTGCGGGCCACGGCCTCCCGGCTGGCAAACCGGTACGGCTGCCGGCCCCAGGCCTTCGAGTCGTCGCCCTACTACCTGTTCCACCCGCTCGCCTGCTCCAGGATCGCCTGGGACCTGCCCGGGGTGAAGGTGATCGTGCTGGTCCGCGACCCGGTGGAACGCGCCTTCTCCGCCCACGCCCACGAGCTGGCGCGGGGCTTCGAGACCGAGGCGTCCTTCCCCAGGGCCGTGGAGCTGGAGGAGAGCAGGCTGGCCGGGGCGGTGGAGGGGCTGCGCGCGTCGCCCTATTCGCTGAACCACTCCCACCGCCACCACGCCTACCTGGCACGAGGCCGCTATGCCGGGCAGCTCGCCCCGCTGGAGGCGCTGATCGGCCGGGACCGGTTGCTCGTCCTGGACAGCGGGCGCTTCTTCTCCGAACCGGAGGTCGTCTACGACCGGGTGCTGGAGTTCCTCGGGCTGCCGCACATCGGCGATCCGGTGTTCGAGCGGCACAACGCCCGGCCCCGGCCGGCACCGATGCCCGAGTCGCTGCGCCGGGAGCTGACCGACCACTTCGAGGAATCCGACACCCTGCTGACCTCGTGGCTCGGCACGGAGCCGACATGGCGGCGCTGACCTCCACCCGCCTGCCCCGCCTGACCGGGGTGGCGCGGGGCGGGCTGGCCGGGCTGATGGGAGCCGGCATCGGCGCCACCGCGCAGTTCGGGGTGGTCGTTCTGGTCACCCGCGGGACCGGGCAGGAGGCCGCGGGCACCTTCTTCACGGCGACCGCGCTCTGCCTGATGGCCGGCGGAATCCTGCGGATGGACGCCGGCAACGGGTTGATCTACTTCATCGCCCGGTCCCGGCCGTTCGGATACCGCTGCACCCGCGGCTACGTCCGCGCGGCGCTCGTCCCCGTCGCAATCCTCTCGTTGCTCGTCGGGGCGGCGGCCGCCCTGGCCGCGCCCGACCCCACGGTCCGGGTGCTGGCCGCGGCGCTGCCGGTGATGGTCTGCGCCGACATCGTGGTGGCCGCGACCCGCGGGTCCGGCGCGATGCGGCCGACCGTGCTGCTGGACGGCATGCTCCAGCCGGTCACCCAGCTCGTGCTCATCGGTGCCGTGGTGCTGACGGGCGCGGAGTCGGTGCCGCTGCTCGCGGCGGCCTGGGCGCTGCCGTCCCTGCCTGTCCTGGTGCTGTCGGTGCTCTGGCTGCGCCGCCGGCTGCCGTACACGCACCACCTGCCGGGCACCGCCCACGACTTCTGGCGCTACACCTGGCCCCGGTCGATGGCCGCCGCGATCCAGGCGGTGTTCCAGCGGTTCGACATCGTGGTCGTGGCGGTGCTCGCCGGACCGGTCGAGGCGGCGGTGTACACCGCCGCCACCCGGTTCAAAGTCGTCGGCCAGCTCGTCAACCAGGGGCTGGCCCAGGCCGTGCAGCCGCGGCTGGTGCGTGCGCTGGCCGGTGGTGACCTGGCGCGCTCCCGCGAGCTGTACCAGTCGGCCACCATGTGGCTCGTCCTGTTGACCTGGCCGATCTGGCTGGGCTATGCCGTGCTCGCGCCGTGGCTGCTCGACCTGTTCGGCGGTGACTACGCCTCCGGCGTCCCGGTGGCGCTCGTGCTGGCCGTGACGATGATGCTGGCCACCGCCTGCGGCATGGCCGACGTGGTGCTGACCTCCGCCGGGCACACCGGTTCCAGCCTGGCCAATCTGGTCGCCGCCATCGCGGTGACCGTGGCGCTGGACGTGGCGCTGGTCCCCGCCTGCGGGGCGCTCGGCGCCGCCCTCGGCTGGGCCGGGGGCATGCTGGTCAAGAACCTGCTCCCCCTGTGGCTGATCCACCGCCGTTACGGGCTGCGCCCCTTCGGCGTCCACAGCCTGGCCGCACTGACGTCGTGGCGGGTGCGATGACACCCGTCCTGGTGACCGGGCTGCCGAGGAGCGGGACGAGCTGGACGGGCAAGATGCTCGCGGCGAGCGGTGAGCTGGTCTACGTCAACGAGCCGCTGAACCCGCAGCGCCCGCCGGGGCGCTCCCCCGGGGTGCTCAACGCCCAGGTCGCCCATCGCTTCCAGTACATCTGCCCGGACAACGACGGAGCCTGGCTGCCCGCCTTCACCGACACGGTCGCGCTGCGCTACCGGTTCATCGCCGAGCTGCGCCGCAACCGCTCGCCGTACGACCTGGCCCGGATGGCCCGGTACGGCACCGCCTTCACGTTCGGCCGGCTGGCCGGGCGCCGGGCTCTGCTGGACGACCCGTTCGCGCTGTTCTCGGCCGGCTGGTTCGCCGAGCGGCTGGGCTGCAGGGTGGTCATCCTGCTGCGCGACGCCGTGTCGTTCGTCGGGAGCTGGCAGCGGCTCGGCTGGACGATCTACTTCCATGAGCTGCTCGAACAGCCGTTGCTCCTCCGCGACCACCCTCACCTTGAGGCGCTCCGCCCACTGGTGGGCTGCCAGGACAGGGTCGTCAAGGCCGTCGCGCTGTGGCGCGCGGCCCGGACGGTCGCCACCGACCTGGCCGCACGGCATCCGGGGATCCTGCTGGCCCGCTACGAGGACCTGGCCGCCGCCCCGCAGCGCGGCTTCCGTCACCTGTACGAGTGGTCGGGCCTGACATGGTCCGCCCGCGCCGAGGAGCGCATCTCCCGCGCGTGTACGGCGGCCGCCACCGGCACCGGCGGCTTCGCCTGGAGTGGTCTGTCCCGCACCGCCTACCGGCCGATGGACTCCCGCCAGGCGCTGGCCGCGGCGGCCGGACGCCTGACCTCGGATGAGATCCGCAGGGTCAGGGAACTGACCACCCTGTAGTCCTTCCGTCTCCGGCCGCCCCGGGCGTGTGACAGCTCCGGGCCATGGCAGGAGCATCCTGGCCGCAACCGGCGGTGGAGGCCGATCAGCTCGCGGTGAACCGCATCATGAGCCTGCCGGTTGCGTACTCCTGCCGGGGGATGTCGGCGAGGACGCGGACGACCTTCCCTTTCATGTCGGCGATGACGAGCCGGTGGGGATCTTCCGTCTCGTCGACGAGCATGACGTGGGCATCGTTGTACCAGCCGATGAATCTACTCACGGCGGGGATCGGGAATGTCGCCCGCCGCCGGCCGGTATTTCACGCACATGAAGTCGGCCTGGGTTTTACGGTTCTCGCCGCTGACGTGGCAGCACGTTACCGGGGTTGAGCTCACGGTGAACGATCCCGGCCTGGTGGATGGCGACCAGTGCGGTCATCGTGCCGATCGCGAGCCGGTGCAGTGCCGCACCCCGCAGCGGTCCGCCCTCTTCGACGGCCTCCTGAAGGGTCGGGCCGTCGATGTACTCACTGACGACGTACGGCCGGGCGCCGAACGTACCGGTCTCGATGACCTGGGCGGTGCAGAAGGCGGAAACCTGCCGGAATTCCTCAACCTTGGCCAGGAACCGCCCGGCTCTGGTCAGACCCGCATGGAGCAGTTTGATCGCGACGTGCTCGCCTTCTGGCCCTTTCGCAAGGTAGACGGTGCTCACGCGCCGCGAATGCAGCCGTTCGCCCGGCTGGTGTTCACCATGAGGTTATCTCAGTCATAAGTGGACGATCAGGAGAAAAGTCGGCGGAACAGGCAGGAGGTGAGCAGCCAGAGCGCGAACGGCAGGTCGTGGAGCAGGTAGCGGCGGGCCAGCCGGCCCGGCTCGTTGAGCAGCCGGAAGAGCCATTCCAGCCCCGCCCTCTGCATCCATGTTGGCGCCCGGCGCACCGCGCCGGCCGCGAAGGCGATGGCCGAGCCGCAGCCGACGAACCAGGTGCCGGGCAGGTCCTTGCGGAGCATCGCGATGAGCCGGTCCTGTTTGGGGAAGCCGAGCCCGACGAAGACCAGCCGGGGGCCGGCCGCCACCACGGCGTCCCTGAGGCCGGGGTAATTCTCGGGGGTGGCCTCGAACCCGTACGGCGGGGTGTCCGTTCCCGCGACGAGCAGTCCGGGGTAACGGCCGGTCAGACGGTCGGCCGCCTGTCTGGCCACCCCCGGCGGGCCACCGAGCAGGTAGATCGGGTAGCGGTAGAAGGTGGCGGCCTCCGTCAGGGACCAGATCAGGTCGGCGCCGGCGACCCGGCTGGGCAGGGGCGTGCCGAGCAGCTTCGCCGCCCACACCAGTGGCATGCCGTCGGCCACCACGAGGTCGGCGCCCTCGATGATCTTTCGTACGTCGGGGTCTCGGGCGGCGGCCCAGCTGATGTCGACGTTCGGGGTGACCAGATGGCCGCCTTCTCCCCGTTTCAGTGTGTCGATCACGTGGTCGACGACCTCGCCCTCGGTCATCGGGTCGAGCGCGAGACCGGCCACATGCACCCTGCGGCGCAGGCGCCTGCGGGTGGCCCTGTCCGGCCGCGGCCGCTGGTGTGGGACGCTCAGCGCCTCGTGGATGGCCCGCAGCGCCATCAGATGCCGTACCCGCGGTGATGCAACGTGCTGAGCACGGCCTGGGCCGACACCAGGCCGGCCGCCACGGCGAGCGCGATGGGGGCACGGGGTTCGCCGTGCCGTGCGGTGAAGGCCCGCCAGGCCCAGCGGCCCGCCTCCCGTCGCCGGCCGAGGGCCGCGTGGTGGAAGGCGAGTTGACCGTAGACCCGCGCCGCGCCGCGCGGATCCACGGCCAGATCAGAGTGCCGGGCGAGCATCCACTCCAGCCCGGCGATCCGGTCGGCCCAGCGGGTCGCGTACAGGGAACCGCCCCAGCGGACGCGCACCAGAGGACGGTCGACATGCACGATCGGGTGGCGTGCGGCCGCGCGTAACGCCAGGTCCCAGTCCTCGTTCTGGCCGCCCGGCGCGCTCTCGTCGACCCAGAACGCGCCACGCCGGAACAGGAACGTCGAGGAGTGCACCATCACCATGCGGGAGCGCAGCAGGTGGGCCCGGGTGACCAGATCGGTCCCGGCGAGCCGGGTGACGCGGCGCGAGCCGTACTCGATCTCTATGGCGGAGCTGGCGAACTCCGCGGCCGGAACCGCCTCCAACGCGGCGACCTGCGCGGCGACCTTGCCGGGCAGCCACTGGTCGTCGTCGTCGCAGAAGGCCACCAGGTCGGTGCCGAGTGCCGCGATGCCGGTGTTGCGCGCCCCCGGCAGGCCGGGGCAGAGCCGGTTGGCGACCACCCGGACACTGCGTGGGACCGTCTCCTCCTGCCGGGCAGTCAGCGCCCGGCTGGCCAGCAGGTCGGCCAGTTGGTCGGTGACCAGTCCCGGATCACCGCCGTCCACGACGATCACGATCTCCATCGGCCCGGAGTGGTCCTGGCTGAGCGCGGCACGCGTGGCCGAGCGCAACTGGTCGGGCCGACGCCCTCGCGTGGGGATGACCACGCCCACCGATTGACTCACGCCAGCCTCCCGAGGTATCCGTACTTGTTCATGAGTGGCCAGGTCAGTGCGGTGACCAGGCGTTGGTGCCGGGCTGAGGCGGCGGTGCGCCAGCCGTCGTCCGGAATCAGGCCGATCCGGCCGACCGTGAAGCGCACGGGGTTTCCCGAGGCCGTGTGGGCCATCGAGAGCTCGGCCTCGCTCCCGGCCAGGAAGTCGAGACGGGGCCGGAGCCCGATCCTGGCGACCAGACGCCTGAGCGTGCCGGCGGGGGCTTCGAGAAGGTCTTCGTAGCGGACCCGGGTGACGGAGACGCCTCTGCGTGCCAGGAGTTCGAGGCTGAGGTTCTGAGCCAGCCAGTGCATCGAGGTGCGGGCCGGCGACCATCGGGTCATCGGACGGCCGTCCTCGGGTCGAGCGACCCGCCGGCCCCAGGAGTGCGCGACCGCCCGGGGGTCGCGGACGACGTGCACGACGTGCACGTCGACCCCTGCGGCGGCCAGACAGAAGGCCAGGGAGGCGTGCTTGCTGGAGTCGATCACGATCGGACAACCGGCCGCCTCTCCCGCGGCGTCATAGAGGCGGCGGTGGGCGGCGACGTACTCCCCGAGTCCGGTCAGGCCGGGAGACGGCCACACGGCGGAGGTGCCCGCCTGCTCCTCGGTGAGGAGCTGGGCCAGGGTGGGGATGCGCCGGGTCCGGTCCACCTGCTGTCTGAGAGTGAGCATCCGGTGGGCCAGTCTCTCCGACCAGCCGCCGAACGCGCGCTCGCCGACCTTGGACCAGAACGGGCACGAGCCGAACGGCCGTCCGCACCCGCAGGCCTCATCCGCGAGCACGCCTCTCGTCCAGAGGTGGACGACCTCCCCCAGGGGCGCGATGCCGGGCACCTCGCCGAGGAGGCGCTCCAGCAGCGTGGTGCCGCTACGGCCGAGGCCGCCCACGAAAACGACCCGGGTTGGGGAGGGACTATCAGACACAGGCACGAATCCTTACCCGACGGATACGGAACGTGCCGAGATTAGCGCGGAGAGTGACCAAGCGGTCAAGGAACAGACAAAGGATCTACCCGGTAGATGCCAGGGCCCGGCCGGTGACGGGACGGCCCTCTGTGCCGCGTCCGTGCTGCGGACGCGGCACAGAGGGCCGGTCATGCGGTGTGGCGAGGGAGGGCGTTGTCGGCCGCGGCGGAGGGGGGCGTGCGCACCAGGCGACCGGAACGGGCCCTACTTCGCGTCGACGATCATCCCCGCGCCCACGGTGTTGCTGGTGGATTCGTCCACCAGGATGAAGCCGCCGGTCAGGCGGTTTCTCGCGTAGTCGTCCACGAACAGCGGCTGGGTGACGCGGAGCGAGACCCGTCCGATCTCGTTCAGACCGAGCGAGGGGGCCGCCTCGTCGCGGTGCAGGGTGTTGACGTCCAGCCGGTAGTGCAGATCGCGGACCAGGGCGCGGGCCGTGCGGGTGGTGTGCTTGATGGTCAGCTTGGTCCGCGGGGCCAGCTTGCCGGCGTCGGTCATCCAGCAGATCATCGCCTCCAGCTCCTGGGCGACGTGCGGCTGGTTGTTCGGACGGCAGATCATGTCGCCGCGCGAGATGTCGATGTCGTCCTCCAGCCGGAGGGTCACCGACATCGGCGCGAACGCCTCCTCCACCGGCCCGTCGAAGGTGTCGATCGACGCGATCCGCGTGGCCAGGCCGGAGGGCAGGTGCACGACCTCGTCGCCCGGCTTGAGCACGCCCCCGGCGACCTGTCCGGCGTAGCCCCGGTAGTCGTGGAAGGCCGGATCCGTGGCCCGCTGCGGGCGGATGACGTACTGCACGGGAAAGCGCACGTCGACCAGGTTCCGGTCGGAGGCGATGTGCACATGCTCCAGGTGGTGCAGCAGGGAGGAGCCGTTGTACCAGGGCATGTTCTCCGAACGCGAGACCACGTTGTCGCCGTGCAGCGCCGAGATCGGGATGAACGTCAGGTCGGGCGCGTTCAGCTTCGCCGCGAACGAGCTGAACTCCTCTCGGATCTCCTCGAACCGCTCCTGGGAGTAGTCGACGAGGTCCATCTTGTTCACGGCCAGCACCAGGTGCGGCACGCGCAGCAGCGTGGTCAGGAACGCGTGCCGCCGTGACTGCTCCAGGACGCCCTTGCGCGCGTCGATCAGCACGATCGCCAGGTCGGCCGTGGAGGCGCCGGTGACCATGTTCCGGGTGTATTGGATGTGCCCGGGGGTGTCGGCGATGATGAACTTGCGCTTGGGGGTGGCGAAGTAGCGGTAGGCCACGTCGATCGTGATCCCCTGCTCGCGCTCGGCCCGCAGGCCGTCGGTCAGCAGCGACAGGTCGGTGTATTCGGTGCCGCGGTCACGGGAGGTGCGCTCGACGGCCTCGAGCTGGTCCTCGAAGATCGCCTTGGAGTCGAAGAGCAGCCGCCCGATGAGGGTCGACTTTCCGTCGTCGACGCTTCCCGCCGTGGCAAAGCGAAGAATATCCATCAGAAGTAGCCTTCCCTCTTGCGGTCTTCCATCGAGGCCTCGGAGGCGCGGTCATCGGCACGGGTGGCGCCGCGCTCGGTGATCCGGGTGACGGCGATCTCGTCGATGATCTCCTCGACCGTCGCGGCGGCGGACTGGACGGCGCCGGTGCAGGTCACGTCGCCGACTGTGCGGTAGCGGACCACCGCTTCGAAAAGTGGCTCGTCCTCGTCTCGAGTGATGAAATCGCTGTCGGCCAGCAGCATGCCGTCCCTTTCGAACACCTTGCGCGTGTGCGCGTAGTAGATCGACGGGATCTCGATGCCCTCGCGGCGGATGTAGTCCCAGATGTCGAGCTCGGTCCAGTTGGACAGCGGGAACACCCGGATGTGCTCGCCCTTGCGGATCCTGGCGTTGTAGAGGTTCCACAGCTCGGGGCGCTGGCTCTTCGGGTCCCACTGGCCGAACTCGTCGCGGAAGGAGAACACCCGCTCCTTGGCGCGGGCCTTCTCCTCGTCGCGGCGGGCGCCGCCGAACACCGCGTCGTACTCGTTGTCCTCGATCGCGTCCAGCAGAGTGGTGGTCTGCAGACGGTTGCGGGAGGCCCTGCGGCCGGTCTCCTCGGTCACCCGGCCGGCGTCGATGGACTCCTGCACGCTGGCCACGACCAGTCGGGCGCCCAGTTCCTCGGCACGGCGGTCACGGAACTCGATGACCTCCGAGAAGTTGTGCCCGGTGTCCACGTGCATCAGCGGGAAGGGAATCGGCGCGGGCCAGAAGGCCTTCTCCGCGATGCGGAGCATGACGATGGAATCTTTGCCGCCGGAGAAGAGCAGACACGGACGCTCGAACTCGGCCGCCACCTCACGCATGATGTGAATGGCCTCTGCCTCGAGGACATCGAGCTGCGACGTTGTGTAGTCGCTCTGGAGCATCAGACTCTCCTAGCGGGGATTATCGGTGCAGATCCCGGATTCCAGCGAGCAACGTTGGCGCTAGTCCCGGTAGGGAAACAAGAATATCCGGCAGTGAGGGGTCACCTTGGTTGTAGTCCAGAGGTGAGTCGTCGATGCGGCTGGCGTGCGCTCCCGCGGCGAGGGCCACGGCCACCGGCGCGGCGGAGTCCCATTCGTACTGGCCGCCGGCGTGCACGTAGGCCTCGACCTCTCCGGTGAGCACTGCGGAGATCTTGGCGCCCGCCGATCCGATCGGCACCAGGTCGGCGCCGGCGAGACGGGCCAGGTCCTGGACGAACTCCGGCGGCCGGGTCCGGCTGACCGCGATCCGCGGTCTGGCATCCGGCCGGAGCGCGGGCAGCGCGGGAGGCCGCAGGGTCGACAGCGTGCGACCCTGGGCGGGCAGCGCCACCGCTCCCGCGGTCAGCACGCCCCGCTCCCAGAGCGCCACGTGGACCGCCCAGTCGCTCCGGCCCTCCTCGGCGAACTCACGGGTGCCGTCCAGCGGGTCGACGATCCACACCCGCTCGGCCCGCAGGCGGCGAGGGTCGAGGCGCTCCTCCCTGGTCGCCTCCTCCGACAGGACGCTGTCATCCGGGCGCGACCGTGCCAGTGCCTCCATCAGGAACAGATGCGCGGAGGCGTCGCCCTCCTTGCGGAGCCTGGAGGGATCAGCGAACCCCTCCTTCTCCCGCAGAGCCAGCAGCCTCTCACCGGCCTCCGCCGCCAGGTCCGTGGCGAGAACATGATCGTCACGAATCATTATCAGTATGCTCCAGATCCTCGTGCGACAGCCGAACAAGTCTTCCACAGGATCTGCAGGTCCAGCGTGAGAGACCAATTCTCGACATAACGCAGATCCAGACGGACGGATTCCTCCCAGGACAGGTCGGATCGGCCACTCACCTGCCAAAGGCCGGTCATCCCCGGCTTGACCAGCAGCCTGCGGCGGACGTCGTCTCCGTAGCGGGCGACCTCGTCCGGCAGCGGCGGCCGGGGTCCGACCAGTGACATATGTCCGAGCAATACGTTGATCAGCTGGGGCAGTTCGTCCAGGGAGTGGCGGCGGAGCCGGGCGCCCAGCGGGGTCACACGCGGATCTTGCCTAATCTTGAACAACACGCTCTGCCCGTCCCCGGCAAGGTCGATCCTCTGCTGCTCGGCGTCGACGCCCATGGTCCGGAACTTGTAGATGGTGAATTCGGCGCCGCCCCGCCCCACCCGTCTCTGACGGAAGAACGCGGGCCCCGGACCCGACATCCGTACGGCCGCCGCCAGGCCCGCGAGAAGGGGGAGCAGCGCGACCAGCAGCAGGGCGGCCCCGATCCGGTCGAAGAGGTTCTTGACCACCTGGCGCAGACCCGCGATCTCGGGATGGTCCACATGCAGCAGCGGCAGCCCCGCTGCCGGGCGGATGGTGATCCGCGGACCGGCGACCTCCATGAGCGCCGGAGCCACGACGAGATCGGTGTCGGTCTTCTCCAGCCTCCAGGCCAGCCGCCGCAGCGCCACCCCGTCCATCTCCGGGCAGGCCAGCACGGCCACGGTGTCCGCCGCGATCTGCCCGACCACGAGTGCGACGTCGGAGAGGCCTCCCAGGACCGGGACGCCCTCCACGTCGCCCGTGCCGTCGCGCGGCATGCAGACCCCGACGATCTCCATGCCGTGGTAGCGCTCCCGGCGGAAGCGGCGGATCAGCTCGGCGGTCGCGGCCCGGTGCCCCACCGCCACCACCCGCCGCATGCAGTCGCCCCGCGCCCGCCTCCGGTGCAGCCGCCAGCGCAGGCCGTAGCGCGCCAGGAGGGTGAGCACCGTCGCCAGCGGGATCGCCAGCACCACGTAACCGCGGGCCACATCGGTCTTGGTGACGTAGGCGCCGATGGCGGAGGCCGCGGTGAGCATGAATCCGCACTGGAGGACCCGCTGGAACTCCTCCGGCCCCAGGCCGAACAGGCGGGGTTCGTAGGCGCGGTTCAACGCGACCGCGCAGACCCAGGCGAGGGGGAGCGCGGCGCTCACCACCACATAGGGAGTGACATACGGAGTAACCTCGCCGAAGCGGACGGACAGTGCGAGGAATCCGGCGAGGGCGGCAGAGCCGATGTCGGCGGCGACGGCCCGTGCTCGATATCCGCGCACCCAGCCCGGCATGCGGGGGCGAGGTGCTGTCACGGATCTCGGTATCGCCTGGACGACGGTCACGTCGCGCACGCGCTCCCCCTGCGTAACCAATCATCAACGGACAGTGACCGAATGCTAGCGGGGAGAAGAAAGGCCGGAGGGTTGAAGACCGAAACGTATATCTCTGTGGACATTGAGGCTGATGGCCCGATCCCTGGGCCGTATTCGATGGTCAGCTTCGGCATGGCCGTGGCCGGACGGATGACCGGGAAGGTCTTCGAACCGGTCGATCCGCAGACCCACACCTTCTACGCCGAACTCAAACCGATCAGCGACGACCACGTGCCCGAGGCGCTCGCCGTCAGCGGACTCGACCGGGAGAAGCTGATCCGTGACGGGCTGGAGCCCGTTGACGCGATGAGGGCCGCCACCACGTGGATCCGCGAGGTGTGCGCCGCCGGTGCGCCGGTGCTGGCGGCCTACCCGCTCTCCTACGACTGGATGTGGATGTACTGGTACTTCATGCGCTTCGGCGGCGTCTCACCGTTCGGGCACTCACGCTGTATCGACCTCAAGACGCTCTACGCCGCCAAGGCGGGCGTGCCGATCGGCTGGGCCACCAAGCGGCAGATGCCCGGCCATCTGCGCTCCTCGCGGCCGCACACCCACAACGCGCTCGACGACGCGATCGAGCAGGCCGAGCTGTTGCAGAACCTGATGGCCCTCGACTGAGACCGGGCCCCGGGCGACGCCGTACGGCACGGCCCGGCCGATGCGCCCGCGCTATCGGGGCGGGCCGGAGACGTTCAGGTCACCGGCGTGGAAGGTGTTCTGGGTCGCCTCAAGACCCGAGGTGATCAGTGACTCCACCACGTCGGCGGCACGGTCGACCAGGAACGGCAGATCCTTGCGCTCGGCGGTGGCGAAGTCCCGCAGGACGTAGGAGGCGGCGTCCATCCGGCCGGGAGGACGGCCGATGCCGAAGCGCACTCGCAGGTAGTCCTTGGTGGCGAGGGACTTGGTGATCGACTTCAGCCCGTTGTGGCCGTTGTCGCCGCCGCCCAGCTTGGCCCGGAGCGCGCCGTACGGGATGTCCAGCTCGTCGTGGACCGCGATCACGCGCGCCGGGTCCACCTTGTAGAAGTCGGCGAGGGCCTTGACCGGCCCGCCCGAGAGGTTCATGAAGGACAGCGGCTTGGCCAGCACAGCGGGGGCGCCCGCCAGGCGGCCCTCCAGCACCTCGGCGCGCGACCTGTGCACCTTGAAACGCCCGCCGGCCCGCGCGGCGAGCTCGTCGAGCACCATGAAACCCGCGTTGTGCCGGTTCCCGGCATACTCCGGCCCGGGGTTCCCCAGGCCCACGACCAACCAGCGGTCCACGGTCGGCATCCCTTCATATGCGCGTCAGGGCAGTCCGGCCTCGGACTGCCCTGACAGGTGTAGCAGAGAAAACTATTCGGCGGACTCGCCCTCGGCGGCCTGGGCGGACTCGCCCTCGGCGGCCTCGGCCGCGGGCTCACCGGTCGGGGTCGCGGTGACGTGCAGCACCAGCGTGTCCGGGTCGGCGATCAGGCTGGTGCCCTTGGGGAGCTTCAGCTCGCCGGCGGTGAACTGGGTGCCGATCTCCATGCCCTCGACGTCGACCTCGACGCCCGTCGGGATGTGGGTGGCCTCGGACTCGACCGAGATGGAGACGAGCTGCTGGTCGAGGATGCCGTCGGCCACCTCGCCCACCACGGTGACGGGGATGTCGATGGTGACCTTCTCGCCGCTCTTGACGAGGAGGAGGTCGACGTGCTCGAGGAAGCCCCTGATCGGGTCACGCTGGACGCCCTTGGGCAGCGCCAGCTCGCCGGCCGCGCCCTGGAGGCGGATCAGCACGTTCGGCGTGCGCAGGGCGAGCAGGAGCTCGTGGCCCGGGAGGGTCAGGTGCTGCGGGTCCGTGCCATGTCCGTAGAGAACGGCGGGCACCTTGTTCTCGCGACGGATCTTGCGGGCGGCGCCCTTGCCGAACTCGCTGCGGGGCTCGGCGTTGATGACTACTTCGGCCATGGCGGATCTCCTAGGGATCTTCAGTGGGACAGGAAGGTGCGTTCCCCCTCACCCGCCCTAGCGGAAGGCGTTACGAACGCACGCAATCTATAAAGCCTAGCGGATGTATTGCCGGGCTCCGCCCGACGGCTCAGGTGCCGGTGGCCGGCGCCTTCCCCCGCCCCTCGGTCCGGATCACCGGCGCACCTTCGCGTCAGCTGTCGCCTTCGAACAGGCTCGTCACCGAGCCGTCGCTGAAGACCTCGTTGATCGCACGGGCGATCATCGGGGCGATGGACAGCACCGTGAGCTTGTCGAACCTTTTCTCCTCGGCGAGCGGCAGGGTGTTGGTGACGATCACTTCGGAGATCTTGGAGTTCTTCAGCCGGTCCACCGCCGGGTCGGAGAACACCGCGTGCGTGGCGGCCACGAGCACGTTGGCGGCGCCCTGCTCGTACAGTGCGTCGGCCGCCTTGCAGATCGTTCCGGCGGTGTCGATCATGTCGTCGATCAGCACACAGGTGCGGCCGCGGACCTTGCCGACGACCTCGCTCACCTTCACCTGGTTGGCGACCTCAAGATCGCGGCGCTTGTGGATGAAGGCCAGCGGGGTGCCCAGCGTGTCGGCCCAGCGCTCCGAGAGCCGCACCCGGCCGGTGTCGGGCGAGACGACCGTGGTCGTCTCCAGGTCGAGCTTGTCCTTGAGGTAGTCGACCAGCACCGGCATGGCGAACAGGTGGTCCACCGGGCCGTCGAAGAAGCCCTGGATCTGGGAGGTGTGCAGGTCGATCGACATCAGCCGGTCGGCACCCGCCGTCTTGAACATGTCGGCCATCAGACGGGCGGTGATGGGCTCGCGGCCGCGGCTCTTCTTGTCCTGGCGGGCGTAGCCGAAGAACGGCATGATCACGGTGATCCGTTTGGCGGAGGCGCGCTTGAGCGCGTCCACCATGATCAGCTGCTCCATGATCCACTGGTTGATGGGCTCGGTGTGGCTCTGGATGACGAACGCGTCAGAGCCCCGGACCGACTCCGTGTAGCGGGCGTAGATCTCGCCGCTGGCGAAGTCACGTAGCGTAGTGGGGGTGATATCCATTCCGAGGTGGCTGGCCACCTCCTCGGCGAGCTCCGGATGCGCCCGCCCGGAGAAGAACATGAGGTTCTTCTCACCGGTCAGCTTGATGCCACTCACGACTTGCTCCCCTGCTGGTTTCCGGCCTCGGCGGCCTTCAGCGCCGCCTCGGCCGACTTGGTGCCCGCGCGCCTGCGCACGACCCACCCTTCAATGTTGCGCTGCCGCCCACGGGCCACGCCGATCGCCCCCGCGGGGACGTCGCTGTCGATGACCGAGCCCGCGGCGGTGTATGCGCCGTCGCCGATGTTCACCGGCGCGACGAGCATGGTGTCGCACCCGACGAAGGCGTGTTCGCCCACCGTCGTCCGGTGCTTGTTGACGCCGTCGTAGTTGACGAAGATCGCCGAGGCGCCGATGTTCGCTCCGGCACCGATCGTGGCGTCTCCCACATAGGTGAGGTGGGGCACCTTCGCACCCTCGCCCACCTGGGCGTTCTTCATCTCGACATAGGTTCCCGCCTTGGCCTTGCGGGCGAGCACGGTGCCCGGCCGCAGGTAGGCATAGGGGCCCACCAGGGCCTCGGGGCCGATCTCCGCCTCGACGCAGACGGCATTGCGGACCACCGCGCCCTCGCCGACCACCGTGTCGGTCAGCGTGGAGGCCGGGCCGATCTCGGCTCCCTCCGCGACAGCCGTACGGCCGTGCAGCTGGGTGCCCGGGTGGATCACCACGTCCTGTTCCAGGGTCACGTCCACGTCCACCCACGTGCTGGCCGGGTCGACCACCGTGACCCCCGCGCGCATGTGGGACTCCAGCAGCCGGGAGTTGAGCACCGTGCGGGCGAACGCGAGCTGCACCCTGTCGTTGACGCCCTCCACCTCGACGTAGTCGGCGGCGATGTGCGCGCCGACCCGGTGACCGTCCTCCCTCAGGATGGACAGGACGTCGGTGAGGTATTCCTCCCCCTGGACATTGGAGGTGGACACCCGCTTGACCGCGTCGGCCAGCAGTGCCCCGTCGAAGGCGTAGACGCCGGAGTTCATCTCCCGGATCGCCCGCTGCTCGGGGCTGGCGTCCTTCTCCTCGACGATCTCCAGGACCGCCCCCGTGGTGTCACGGATGATGCGGCCGTAGCCGTACGGGTCGGGCACCTCGGCGGTCAGCACGGTGACGGCGTTGCCGTCCTGCTCGTGCCGCTCCAGCAGCGTGGCCAGGGTGTCGGTGCGCAGCAGCGGCGTGTCCCCGTAGGTGACCAGGACCGTGCCGTCGATGGTGCCGGCCGTTTCCAGCACGATTCTGACCGCGTGACCGGTCCCCCTCTGCTCGGCCTGCACGACGGCCTGGGCATCGGGGCCGGTCCGCGCCAGATGGGCGTGGACCCGCTCTCGTTCGTGACCTATGACAACAATGAGCCGCTCGGGTCTGAGACCTCGAGCGGCGGTGAGCACGTGGTCGACCAGGGTACGGCCGCACAGCTCATGCAGGATTTTAGGTGTTTTCGACTTCATCCGGGTGCCCTCGCCTGCGGCAAGGACGATGACGGCGGCCGGGCGCGGCACACTCACGGACGAGGCTCCCTCGGCATCGCGGCTGAGACATGACAGAGCGGGATGCCAGATGTCCACCATCAGGGCAGCATCTGGTAACCCACTCGACAACGTGAGGATACCTTCCCCGCCGGGAACCCACCCAGCCGACCAGGCCGGTCAATAAACCGGACAGAAGCGATGGCTCCGGCACCAGGACTCGAACCTGGACAACAAGGACCAAAACCTTGCGGGCTGCCAATTACCCAATGCCGGACCGGCCCGGCTGTTCGGACGGAATCCGATCGCCTGGCCCCCCTACGATACCGAGCCCTTGACGTCGAACGCGCCTCGTTTTGAGTCCTCATCGACCACGAAGGGGGCCAGCTGGGGTAACGACCTCGTAGGGGCGGTACGGAGCGCGCCGTTTAGCAGGTCAGACGGGTGGTAGACAAGACATGAAACCACTACCGGTCCCCTCCGTGAGAGTCACCTTCTCCACATTAAACAGTTGGGGATTCCTAACTTACGATGGCGTAGGTTACGGTGGCGTAGCCAGACAAAATCCTGTCGCCCTTCTTCGAGCTACGTGAGGTAGCGCATGACCGTCGTCGCAGAACGTCCTGGTCCTGGCCCCAAACCGGAAGCCGATCCCGAGCGGAAGACCCGAGCTGAGATCATCACCTTCGGCGTGGTGGTCGCCGCCCCGCTGATCGCCCTGATCACCGCCATCCCGTTCGCCTGGGGGTGGGGGCTGGGCTGGAGCGACATCGTCATCGCCGGCGTCCTCTACGTGATCACCGGCCTGGGCGTGACCGTCGGCCTGCACCGCCACTTCACCCACGGGTCCTTCAAGGCCAGGCGCCCGCTGAAGATCGTGCTGGGCATCGCGGGCAGCCTCGCGATGGAGATGTCGGTGCTGGACTGGGTGGCCACCCATCGCAAGCACCACAAGTTCTCCGACAAGGATGGGGACCCGCACTCGCCGTGGCGCTTCGGGACCGGTTTCCGCGCCGTGAGCAAGGGCCTGCTCTGGGCGCACATGGGCTGGCTGTTCGAGACGGACCGGGCCAACCGCGAGAAGTACGCCCCGGACCTGGTCAAGGACCCCGACATCGTCAAGCTGCACAAGCTCTTCCCCGTGCTGGCGATCACCACGATAGTGCTCCCCGCGGTGCTGGGCGGCCTGCTCACGTTGTCCTGGTGGGGCATGGCCACCGGCTTCTTCTGGGGCACTCTGGTCCGGATCGGGCTGCTCCACCACGTGACCTGGTCGATCAACTCCATCTGCCACGTCTTCGGCGAAGAGGTCTTCGAGTCGCGCGACAAGTCCCGCAACGTCTGGTGGCTGGCCATCCCCTCGTTCGGCGAGTCCTGGCACAACCTGCACCACTCCGACCCGACCTGCGCCCGGCACGGCGCCCTCAAGGGCCAGATCGACCTCAGCGCGGGTGTGATCCGCTGGTTCGAGAAGGCCGGCTGGGCCTATGACGTCCGCTGGCCGACCCCCGAACGACTGGCGGCGAAGCGCATTGCCGCCTGACGGCCAAGCAACAACCGCCCCGGCGGCCCGAAACACACCACCGCCACCCGACCGCCAAGCAACAACCGCCCCGGCGGCCCGAAACACACCACCGCCATCCGAGACACCTACGGGAACCACGCCGGAGGTCGACAATGACGCGGTTCCTGCCTCACGCACGGAAAGCGTCATTATGAGAACCGTGAGCGAACCTCGACGACGCATGTCAGGCAAGGAACGCCGGGAGCAGCTGATCCAGATCAGCAGGTCCCTGTTCGCGGAGAAGGGATTCGACGGGACGTCCGTCGAGGAGATCGCCGCGAGCGCCAACGTCTCCAAGCCAGTGGTCTACGAGCATTTCGGCGGGAAGGAAGGCGTCTACGCGGTCGTCGTCGACCGCGAGATGCAGAAGCTGCTGGCGATGGTGACGGAGGCGCTGTCGGCCTCGCACTCGCTGATCAAGCTGGAGCGGGCCGCACTGGCCCTGCTCGCCTACGTGGAGGAGAACAGCGAGGGCTTCCGCATCCTGGTCCGCGACTCGCACGCGGCCTCGGGGACGGGTACGTTCGCCAGCCTGATCAACGACATCGCCAGCCAGGTCGAAGACGTGATGGCCGACGAGTTCGTCGGACGGGGCTACGACCCGAAGCTGGCGCCGATGTACGCGCAGATGCTCGTGGGCATGGTGGCCCTGACCGGGCAGTGGTGGCTGGACGTGCGCACGCCCCCGCGGGAGGAGGTCGCCGCGCACCTGGTCAACCTGGCGTGGAACGGCCTCGTCGGACTGGATCCGCGCCCCCGGCTGACCGCCTCCTCCCGCGGCATGGAACAGCGGCGGGCGCCGCTGCCCTCGCACCCGACCGACAGGGAACTGCGAGAGATGGGCAAGGCCCGCGAGCGGGAACTCAAGGAACAGGAGAAAGTCCGCGAGCGGGAGTTCAAGGAGCAGGAGAAGATCCGGCAACGCGAGCAACGCGAGGCCGAGAAGCTGGCGAAGGAGCAGGAGAAGGCACGCGAGCGGGAGCTCCGCGAGCAGGAACGGCTGTTCAAGGAGCAGGAGAAGATCCGCGAGCGGGAGCTCAAGGAGCAGGAGAAGATCCGGCAACGCGAGGCCAAGACCGCCGACCGGGAGACGGCGCGGCAGGCCAAAATCTCCGGACACCCGGACGAGACAGGCCCGGAACATGAGTCCAGCGGATAAGCAACAACGGCCGTTGCGACAAAATTAACGTTAAGTTCAACTAAAGCGGGCATTCTGCTCATATGTCCGCAGAACCCGCACTGACCACCGACGAAGGACTGCCCCTTCCACAGGAACGCTTCCTCAACCGCGAGGAGAGCTGGCTGCAGTTCAATCAGCGGGTCCTGGAGCTGGCGGAGGACTCGTCCCTCCCCCTGCTGGAAAGGGTCAGGTTCCTGGCGATCTTCGCCAGCAACCTGGACGAGTTCTTCCGGGTACGCGTAGCAGGCCTCAAACGGCGGATGGCCACCGGCCTTCTCCTGCGGACCAAGAGCGGACTGAAACCCCGCGAGGAACTGGCCAGGATCGCCTCCATCGCCAACGACCTCGCGCAACGGCACTCGGTCTGTTTCCACGACCGGCTCTGGCCCCAGCTGGCGGCCGAGGGAATCCAGATCATGCGCTGGGAGCATCTGGGCCGTGACGAGCGGACCGAGATGCGCAAGCTGTTCCGCGAGCGGATCCGGCCGGTGCTGACGCCACTGGCCGTCGATCCCGCCCACCCTTTTCCCTATATTTCCGGCTTGTCGCTCAACCTGGCTGTCACCGTCCGCAACCCCACGACCGGTCACACGGTGTTCGCCCGGGTGAAGGTGCCAAGCCAGCTCCCCCGTTTCGTGGCGGCGTCCAAGGACCGCTTCGTCCCGCTCGAAGAGGTGATCGCCGCACACCTCGGCCAGCTCTTCAAGGGCATGGAGGTCGTAGAGCACCATGTCTTCCGGGTGACCCGCAACGAGGACCTGGACGTGGACGAGGACGTCACCGAGAACCTCATGCAGGCCCTGGAGCGGGAACTCCTCAAACGCCGGTTCGGCCCGCCGGTCCGGCTTGAGGTCGAGGACACCATCACCCCCGAGGTGCTCGACCTGTTGGTGGACGAGCTGGGGGTGGCCGAACACGAGATCTACCGGCTGCCCGGCCCGCTGGACCTGACCGGGCTGCACGCCATCGCCGATCTCGACCGGGGCGAGCTGAGCTTCCGTCCCTTCGTGCCCGCGGAGGTCGTCCACGTCGAGGACGACATCTTCGCGGTGCTCCGCGAGCGGGACGTGCTGTTGCACCACCCGTACGATTCGTTCTCCACGAGCGTGCAGCGCTTCATCGAGCAGGCGGCGGCCGACCCGAGCGTGCTGGCCATCAAACAGACGCTCTACCGGACCAGCGGCGACTCACCGATCGTGGACGCGCTGATCGACGCCGCCGAGGCGGGCAAGCAGGTCGTCGTGGTGGTGGAGATCAAGGCGCGCTTCGACGAGCGCGCCAACATCACCTGGGCACGCAAGCTGGAACGCGCCGGATGCCATGTGGTCTACGGGATGGTGGGGCTGAAGACCCACTGCAAGCTGGCCCTCGTCGTACGGCAGGAGCCCTCCGGCGAGCTCCGCAACTACTGCCACATCGGCACCGGCAACTACAACCCCAAGACCGCCAGGCACTACGAGGACCTGGGGCTGCTCACCGCCGACCCGCTGGTCGGCGAGGACGTCACCGACCTTTTCATCCACCTGACCGGATACTCCAACCACTCGGCCTACCGGCGGCTGCTGGTCGCCCCGCACTCGATGCGCGGTGGGCTGCTGGCCAGGATCGAGCGGGAGATCGCCCACCAGCAGGCGGGCCGCCCGGCCAGCATCAGGATGAAGACCAACTCCCTGGTGGACGAGCCGGTCATCGACGCGCTCTACCGGGCCTCTCAGGCGGGCGTGCCGGTGAACCTGTGGGTGCGCGGGGTGTGCACGCTGCGGCCGGGCGTCCCGGGGCTGTCGGAGAACATCCGGGTCAGGAGCGTGCTGGGCCGGTTCCTCGAACATTCGCGGATCTACGAGTTCGGGCGAGGGCGCAGGCCGGAGACCTGGATCGGCAGCGCCGACCTGATGCGCCGCAACCTGGACCGCCGGGTCGAGGCGCTGGTCAAGGTCACCAGCCAGCAGCAGCGGGTCTACCTCAGCGATCTCCTCGACCTGGCGATGTCGGAGGAGACCGCCACCTGGTGGCTCAACCCGGACGGGACCTGGACCCGGCACCGGGGTGAGGACCTGCAGACCCATCTGATCGCCACCCGGCGATGGAGGACGATCGATGACTGAGCTGGACGTCCATCCGACCGACATGATCCGCGCCGCCGGGGCGGTGGTGTGGCGGGGCACGGAATCCGCACCGGAGGTCGCGCTCGTTCACCGGCCGAAGTACGACGACTGGACCTTCCCCAAGGGGAAGCTGAAGCCCGGCGAGCACGTCATCGCCGGTGCCCTGCGGGAGGTGGCGGAGGAGACGGGGATCACCGCGCTGCTCGGCCGGTCGCTGCCGCCGATCCACTACCTGAAGGGCAGGCGGCTCAAACGCGTCGACTACTGGACGGCCCGGGTGGCCTCCGGGGGGCGATACACCGCGGTGGACGAGGTCGACAAGGTCATCTGGCTGCCGATGAAGGAGGCCAGGCGGCGGCTGACCTACGAGTGGGACGCCGGACTGCTCCGCGCGCTCACCGCGGTCCCCCTGCGGACCACGCCGCTCATCCTCGTCCGGCACGGCCTGGCCGGGTCGCGCCAGGAGTGGGAGGGCGACGACGACGAGCGGCCGCTCGACGAGGCCGGCAGGATGCAGGCCGAGGTGCTGGCGGACGTGCTGTCCGGCTACCACCCCACGGAGCTGCTCAGCTCTCCCAGCAGGCGGTGCGTGGAGACGCTGGAACCGTACGCCGAACGGGCCGGCCTGGAGATCCGCCGTGAGCGTCTCCTGTCGGAGACCCACTACGATCCCCGCGCCTCGCTGCGCCTGGTCTCCAAGGCCATGGACTCGGAGCAGCCGACGGTTCTCTGCAGCCACGGCAAGGTCCTGCCCGAGCTGATCACCGAACTCAGCGACCGGCCGGGAGACGTGCAGCTGCGCAAGGGCGCGTTCATGGTGCTGCACCGCGCCGGCGGCAGGGTCGTGAGCGTGGACCGCTACATCACCTGAGGGTCGCCGCCCGGCGACGGGCGGGCGCGCGGAAGACGGCGGGCGCGCCGCCACCTCGGCTGAGGATCACAGGAGCTTGGCGACGGCCTCCGTGGTCTCGGCCCAGAGGCGGGGGAACTCCTCGAAGGCGCGCTCGGCGGCGGCCCGTTCCAGGCCGCTCAGCACGCCGTAGGTGAAGGTGTCCTCCCCGAGCCGCCGGGCGGCCTCGGCCTCGGCCGCGAGCCGTCCCTGCGCGACGACGCCGTCCAGGTGCGCACCCAGCGTCTCCTGCACGGCCTCCGCCCGTCCGGCGAGCTTCTTCATGCCGAGCGTCTCGGCGGTGTAGCGGGCCCGCTTGGCCGCCTTGCGCACGTCGTGCATGGCGGGTTCGCGCACGACGGGGTCGTCGGCCGCCTGAGCCCTGGCGTAGGCCCGGGTGACCCTGCGCCAGCTCTTGGCGGCGAGGGCGTCCAGCGTGCCGGCGGGCCGGCGGGCCGCCTGGGTGAGCGTGGGGCTGCCGGTCAGGTCGTCGAGAGCGTCAAGCAGGGCGAAGTAGCGTTCCCCGCCGAGCATCTCCCTGATCCGGTCGTAGGCCTCGTGCTCGGCGTCCAGCAGGTCGGAGCTGAGGCGAGCCCGGACCGGGCCCACGATCAGCTCGCCGTCCAGGCTGTCGAGCCTGCGGGCGAAGCGCTCCCGGACAACCTCCAGATCGCGCACCTCACCTAGGATCTGGCCGAGCCACTTGAGCTCCTCCTGGAGAGGGTCTGTGCCCTCGATGACCGAGGCGAACGACTTCAGCGCGCTGCGGAGCCGGCGGCTGGCGACGCGCATCTGGTGCACGGCGTCCTCCTCGGCCTGCCGTACCCTCGGGTCCTGCGCGAGCAGGGCGTCCGCCTGGGCGGAGAGGTAGTTCATGACGAGCTCTCCGGCGGAGCCCGGCCTGGTCGCGGCGCGCGGGGGCCCGGGGACGGGGGCGACGGCGTTGAGCAGGCGGGCGAGCTTGCTGGCGGAGCCCGCCGGGGCCGCTCCGGCCTTGACCAACCGCCTGCCGACCTTGCGGAGCAGCTTCTCGTCGCCTTCGACCAGCTCCGCCTCGACCTCGCGCCAGCGCTCGACGTGCGGTTCGGCGCCGAACACCGTGCCCTTGACCCGGTCGTCGGCGATCTCCACCAGCCGTACGCCCGCGCCGTTGACCGGCGTGGTCACCCCGCGGCGGGTGTCGAGTTCGGCGATCGGGACCAAGGGGGCGCCCCTGGTGTAGGCGAGAACGAGGTCCGCCAGCTCGGTGGGGACGGTCTTGATGCTCCGGGTCAGGGGATGGGCGATCTCCTGCCGGACCCCCTTGGCCTTGGGCAGTTTGAGATGCCAGCCCGCGTCGGTTCCGCCTCTGCGCCGCCGCAGGGTGATCCCCCGCGCGGCGAGCCTCAGATCGGGGGTGTCGAAGTAGAGCGCGACAAGCTGGTAGGTCCTGGGGCCCACGACGTCGACGACTCCCGGGAGACCGGTCAGCTCGGGAGTTTCGTAGTCCACCGGTACGTCGAACTTGTCCTCGATCTCTATCGCCACAGGTCATCCCCTGATGTACCGAGATAAATACTTATTTCCAGCAGTATTTATTGATGCCCGGTTATCTGTCGAGAAACTCTGGGCGGCCGATCAATTCTGGGCCACCACGAAGATCCGGCGGAACGGGAAGACCGTCCCGTACGGCCGCCGCGGATAGGCCTCGTTCAGCAGGGCGGCGCAGTCGCCGAGGAACGCCTCCGCCTCGTCGGGGGCCAGCCGGTCGAGCATGGGGCGCAGGGCGGTGCCGGTGATCCACCGGAGCACGGCGTCCTCGCCGGGGAGCACATGGAGGTAGGTGGTCTCCCAGGCGTCCACCCGGCAGCCCAGCGCGGTGAGCAGGTGGAGATAGCCGGCCGGGTCGTCGACCGGGGACTCCCTGGCCAGGTCGCCGAGCCGGTCACGCCATTCCGTACGGCACAGCTCTCGGACCAGCGCATGACTGGGAGCGTCGAAGTTGCCCGGCACCTGGAAGGCGAGCCAGCCTCCGGGGGTCAGTGCCCCGGTCCAGCGCGGCAGCAGTTCCCGGTGCTCGGGCACCCACTGCAGGACCGCGTTGGACACGATCACGTCCACCGGGCGCTCGGGTTGCCACCGCGTGACATCGCCGACGGAGAAGGTCAGCCGCTCCCCCGCCGGAGCCTTCCCGATCATCGCGGGTGAGGAGTCGAAGCCGTGGACCTCGGCGTCCGGCCAGCGCCGGGCGAGTTCGGCGGTGAGCTCGCCGCTGCCGCAGCCCGCGTCGACCACGCGGCCGGGACGCTCGGCGGATATCCGGGCGACGAGATCGAAGAAGGGCCGCGAACGCTCGTCGGCGTAGCGGCCGTAGATGACTGGGTCCCACATATCTCTCGACATAAAGATACTTGATATCGAGAAAGATATCTCGATGTCAAGAAAGATACACTCTGCCGTATGACCCTGCACCACGCGGATCACGACGCCGACCGCCCCGCGGACGAGGTCGATCACCTGGTCGCCGCCTGGCGCCAGGAGCGGCCCGACCTGGATGTGGAGCCGCTCCAGGTGCTCAGCCGGGTCTCCCGGCTCGCCCGGCACCTGGACCGCGCCCGCCGGGCCTCCTTCGCCGAACACGGCCTGGAGACCTGGGAGTTCGACGTGCTCACCGCCCTGCGCAGGGCCGGCGAGCCGTACGAGCTGAGCCCCGGAGCGCTGCTGCGCGCGACTCTGGTGACGTCCGGGACGATGACCAACCGGATCGACCGCCTCGCCACCGCCGGGCTGGTCCGCAGGCGCCCCGATCCCGAGGACCGGCGCGGAGTCCTGGTGTCCCTCACCGACGCCGGACGGTCCCGGGTGGACAGCGCCTTCGCCGACCTGCTCCGGCGCGAGCGCGAGCTGCTGGCAGGCCTCGGAAAACATGAACAGCAGGCCCTGTCGGGCCTGCTGCGCACACTACTCATCCCTTTTGACGCGACCGGCACCGGAGCGCACTGAGCACTATGCCCCTCGGAGAGGGATGAACGTTCACTCACCGAGGCGGTCGGCCGCCTCCAGCCATTCGGCCTCGACGGTGTCCTTCTCGGCGATGATGTCCTTGAGCTCCGCGTCGAGGGAGGCCAGCCGGCCGTAGTCGGCGGCGGCGTCGGCCATGGAGGCGTGGAGTCTGGCCTCGCGGCTGCTCAGCTTGTCGAGCTGACGCTCCAGACGGGAGAGCTCCTTGCGGAGCTCGCGCTCCTCCTTGGCCGACAGGCCGGTCTCGGATGCCTGCGGGGCCGGCCCGGCGGGCGCGGGAGCCGAGGCGCCGGACGCCGCCCGGGCCGACAGCGCCGCCCCCGAGGCGCGCCGCGCCAGGTATTCGTCCACACCACCCGGGAGCATCGACAGCTTGCCGTCGCCGAGCAGCGCGACAGTCCGGTCGGAGACACGCTCCAGGAAGTAACGGTCGTGGCTGACCAGGATCAGCGTGCCGGGCCAGCCGTCGAGCAGGTCCTCCAGCTCGTTCAGCGTCTCGATGTCAAGGTCGTTCGTCGGCTCGTCGAGCAGCAGCACGTTCGGGTCGTCCATCAGCAGGCGCAGCAGCTGGAGCCGCCGCCGCTCGCCGCCGGACAGATCGCCGACGACCTTCCACTGGGCGTCGCCCTTGAAGCCGAGACGCTCCAGGAGCTGGGAGGCGGTCCACTCCTTCTTGCCGACCTGGATGAACTTGCGGATCTCCTCGACGGTCTCCAGCACCCTGCGGGTGGGATCGAGCTCGCCCAGCTCCTGCGACAGGTGCGCCAGGCGGACCGTCCTGCCCCGCACCACCCTGCCGGAGTCGGGCTGAACGGTGTCGGCGAGCAGGCGCAGCACCGAGGACTTGCCCGAGCCGTTCACCCCGATCAGGCCGATCCTGTCTCCCGGGCCGAACTGCCAGGTGGAGTGGTCCAGGACCAGCGGGCCCCGTCCGGGACCACCGGCGTGCAGGGTGACGTCCTCAAGGTCGTAGACCGTACGGCCCAGCCTGGCGGCGGCGAACTTGACCAGCTCGACGCTCTCCCGGGCCGGGGGCTCGTCGGCGATCAGCGCCTGGGCCGCGTCGATGCGGAACTTGGGCTTGGATGTGCGCGCGGGCGGACCCCGGCGGAGCCAGGCGATCTCCTTGCGCATCAGGTTCTGCCGGCGGGCCTCGGAGGCGGCGGCTACCCGGGCGCGCTCGGCCTTGGCCAGCACGTAGGCGGCGTATCCGCCTTCGTAGCGCTCGACCGAGCCGTCCACGACCTCCCAGGTCCGGGTGGAGACCGCGTCCAGGAACCACCGGTCGTGCGTGACGACCAGCAGCGCGGTCTTCCTGCCGGACAGGTGCCTGGCGAGCCAGTCGATCGCCTCGATGTCGAGGTGGTTGGTGGGCTCGTCCAGGATGATCAGGTCGTGCTCGCCGATGAGCAGCCTGGCGAGCGCCGTGCGGCGCCGCTCACCACCCGACAGGCTCGCGGCGAGCGCGGTGAGGTCGATGTCGCCGAGCAGGTTGGCGAGGATCTCGCGGATGCCCGCCTCGCCCGCCCATTCGTGCTCGGGCCTGTCGCCCAGGACGATCTCCTGCACCGACAGCGCCGGATCGAGGTCGTCCCCCTGCGACAGAGTCGCCACGTGGAGGCCCCGGTTGTGGGTGACCCGCCCGCCGTTGGGCTTGAGATCACCGGCGATCACCGAGATGAGCGTGGTTTTTCCGCCGCCGTTGCGGCCGACCACCCCGATGCGGTCGCCCGACTCGATGCCGAGGGAGACGTCGCGCAGCAGCGGCTTGGGACCGTAGGAGTGGGAGACCGACTCAAGGTTGACCAGATTCATCGCTTTACAAGGGTATCCGGTCCCGGCCTACACAACCGTCGGCCCGGAGACCGGGCCGTAGGCGGTGATGACGTCACGGGCCACGCCTGTGGCCGTGAGGGACACGGCCAGCTCCTCGGCGTGGGCCTCGGAGTCGGCGAGGAAGGCGCAGGTGGGCCCGGAGCCGGAGACGAGCGCGCCGAGGGCGCCGTGCTCGCGGCCGGCGTCCAGGGTGCGGGCCAGGGAGCGCCGGAGCATCACGGCGGCGGGCTGCAGGTCGTTGACCAGTTCGGCGCCCAGCGCCTTGGCGTCTCCCCGGCGGAGCGCGGCCAGCAGCGGGTCGGAGGCCCGGGGCCAGGCGACCGTCTCGCCAAGGGCCTCGCGCATGCGGTCGCACTCGGCGTAGACCTTGGCCGTGGACAGGCCGCCGTCGGCCAGGGCGAACACCCAGTGGAACCTGCCACCGACCTCCAGCGGGGTGAGCCGCTCCCCCCTGCCGATGCCGACGGCCGTCCCGCCGAGCAGCGCGAACGGGACGTCGCTGCCGAGGTCGGCGGCGATCTCCAACAGGTCCTCGATCGGCAGGCCGAGGCCCCACAGCTCGTTACAGGCGACCAGCGCGGCGGCGGCGTCGGCGCTGCCGCCGGCCATGCCTCCCGCCACCGGGATCGCCTTGCGGATGACCAGGTTCACGCCGTAGGACCGCCCCGCGTGCCCGGCCAGCGCGAGGGCGGCCTGGATGGCGAGGTTGTTGTCGTCATCGGGCACCTGGTCGGCGCACTCGCCCTCGACCCGGACGCTCATCCCGGTCTTCGCGGTGGCCGTCACCTCGTCGAAGATCGACACGGCGTGGAAGACGTTCACCAGGTCGTGGTAGCCGTCATCCCGCAGCGGACCCACCGCGAGCTGCAGGTTGACCTTGGCGGGCACCCGGACGGTCACGGAGTTCATGCGCGCCTCGTCGGCATCGGCGCTGGCTTGCTCGTCACGGTCTCCGATCGTAACGGGGTCTCCTCCCCCTCGCGCGAGACACCCTCCGCCCGGGGCGGGAGCACGCCCTACGCGCGGTTCTCGGCGATCCGCGCGAAATCCTCGACGGTGAGTTGCTCGCCCCGCTCCGAGGGGTCGATCCCGGCGGCGCGGAGCGCCTGCTCGGCGGCGGCGGCCGTACCGGCCCAGGAGGCCAGGGCGGCGCGCAGGGTCTTGCGACGCTGGGCGAAGGCGGCGTCGACGACGGCGAAGACGTCCTCGCGGGCGGCCCTGGTCGAGGGCGGCTCGCGGCGCGTCATCGCGACGAGGCCGGAGTCGACGTTGGGGATCGGCCAGAAGACCGTACGGCCGACCGGACCGGCCCGGCGGACGTCGGCGTACCAGGCCGCCTTGACCGAGGGGATGCCGTAAACCTTGGAACCGGGCCCGGCGGCCAGCCGGTCGGCGACCTCGGACTGGACCATGACCAGGATGGTGCGCAGGGACGGCAGGGTCTCCAACAGGTGTAACACCACCGGAACGGACACGTTGTAGGGCAGGTTGGCGACCAACGCGGTCGGCTTCTCCTGGGGCAGGTCGTCCGGCAGGACCCGCATGGCGTCGGCGAGCACGACGGTGAGACGGTCGGCGAACTCCGGAGCCCGCTCGGCGACGGTCAGCGGGAGCTGAGCGGCCAGGACCGGGTCGATCTCCACCGCCACCACGGCGCGGACCTCGGGAAGCAGCGCGAGGGTGAGCGAGCCCAGCCCGGGGCCGACCTCGATGACCACGTCGTCAGGCCGCAGCCCGGCGACCCGGACGATCCGGCGGACCGTACCGCCGTCGATCACGAAGTTCTGGCCGAGCTTCTTCGTCGGACGGATATCCAGCTTTTCCGCCAGATTACGTATCTCCACCGGACCCAGAAGGCTCATGCTGGTTCCCCGTCCGGCAAGATGCCGCCCGCCGGGCCGCCGGGCCCACGGAATCGTTCGCTGCGCTCACTCACGGATGCACTCCCCACGTCATCCGACAAGTTTCGCGCATCGAACACACTGTGACGACGCGTCGGGAACACGGGAGACCCCGTTGTGGATAACGTTGCCATACGGGGGCTTGTCAGTATGGGAGGGAATCCGCCCCGTGATGAACACGTGAACCAGCCCGGTGTCGAGGGATTACGCCCCGGCGATCCCGAGCAGGTCGGGGGTTACCGGCTGCTCGGACGGCTCGGCGAGGGCGGCATGGGCACCGTCTATTTCGCGCTGGCCCCGACCGGACGGCCGGTGGCGGTCAAGATGGTCAAGGCGGAGTTCGCGGTCGAGGACGGGTTCGCCGCGAGGTTCCACACGGAGGTGGAGAACGCCCGGCGCGTGGCCTCCTTCTGCACCGCCCAGGTGCTCGACAACGGCAACGGCGAGGACGGCCGGCCGTACATGGTCACCGAATACATCGCGGGCACCCCGCTGTCCCGCCAGATCACCCAGCACGGCGCACTCGACCCCGGTCCCCTGCACGGCGTGGCCCTGGGGGTCGCCGCCGCGCTGGCCGCCATCCACGTCGCCGGGCTGGTCCACCGCGACCTCAAGCCCGCCAACGTGATCCTGTCCATGTCCGGCCCCCGCGTGATCGATTTCGGCATCGCCCGGGCACTGGACGCGACCCACGGCTTCACCCGGTCGGGCGAGGTGCTCGGCAGCCCCGGCTGGTGGGCTCCCGAGCAGGTGCGCGGCCTGGAGATCACCCCGGCCGCAGACGTCTTCGCCTGGGGCTGCCTGATCGCCTACGCGGGCAACGGCCGCCACCCGTACGGCCGGGGCGATCTGATCACCATGGCCACCCGGCTGCTGAACACCCCGCCCGACCTGGGCGCGCTCCCCGCCCCGCTCGACGGCCTGGTGCGCCGGGCCACCGCGATGGACCCCTACCGGCGGCCCAGCGCGCAGGACCTGCTGATCGCACTGGTCGGCGGCGGGATAGCGGCACCGGGCGAGGCGGCACCGGTCCCGGAGGACCCGCCCACCCTGATCGCCATCGACATGCTCAGCCGGTCGTGGCGGGCGCCGGCCAATGTGGAGCCCGACTCCACCCGGATCCTCGGCGTGCCCGCCGTGGACGCTCCCCCGGCCGCTCCCGCCCCGTCCGCTCCGGCCGGCGCCGGGGAGCGGCCGGCCCGGCGGCGGTGGCCGCTCGTCGGTGCGGCCGTCGCGGCGGCCCTGGCGGTCACGGCCGCCGTGCTGGTCAACGCGGGTGGCGGAGCCGGCGGGGCGACGCCGTCCACGGCCGTCGCCACCGCGGGCGCGGGCGTCACCGACGTGGGCCGGCGGATCGCGACGGGCTCCTTCGTCGAGGATCCACAACTGCTCATCCCCCAGGCCCCCCGGTGCGGCCTGACCGGTTACCAGGGCGCCGTCCCGGCCCGCGGCCGGTTCTGCGCGGTCCGGTGGACCCTGCTCAACACGGCGGGCCAGGCTTTTCCGATCAGCCGCGCCCCGCTCACCCTGGTGGACGACCGCGGCTCGGCACACAGCCCCGAGCCGGTCTCCACGGGCCTGCCGGGCACGCTGGCTCCCGGCGGCAAAGTGGACGGAGTCCTCGTCTACGACCTGCCCCCGGCCCGTAGACCGCTGAAGCTGACCGGCCGCGTGATCGAGGGCGGCAAGAGCATCGAGGTGAGGCTGTCATGAGGCTCCTGGCGTCCCTGCTGGTCGCGGTGGTGTTTACGGTGCCGCCGGTGCTCCCCGGACTGGCCGCGGCCTCTGCCGACTGCTCCGCGGCGAGCGGGAGCGACTTCGACGGCGACGGCACGGACGACGTGGCGGTCGGCGACCCGTCCGCGGATCTGGCCGGGGCCGGCGGCGCCGGAGCCGTGCACGTGCTGTTCGGCCGGGGTGCGGGCGGGACCGTCGTGAGCGCTCCCGAGCCCGGCGCGGGCGACGGTTTCGGATGGTCGGTGAAGCTGACCCACCTGGATGCCGACCGCTGCGCCGACCTGCTGATCGGCGCGCCGTACGCGGACGTGGCGGGAGAGCGGGACGCGGGCGCGGTCTACGCCGTGTACGGCGGGGCGCAGCGCAGAACGGTCCGCGTGGTCGCCCCCCGGCCGGAGCCCGACGCCCACTTCGGCTGGTCCCTGGCCTCCGGCGGGACCCTCGTCGCGGTCGGCGCGCCGTACGAGGACGCCGACGGGGTCGCCGACGCGGGGTCGGTATACCTGTTCGAGGCCGGCGGGCTCGGCGGCGCCCGGCGGATCTCCCAGGACAGCGCGGGGGTCTCCGGCAACAGCGAGGTCGGCGACATGTTCGGCTGGTCGGTGGCGATCGGCAGGCTGGGAGGCGTCGCCGAGGAGGCGGATCTCGTGGTCGGCGCCCCGTACGAGAACGACGACGGGGTGGGACGGCAGAACGGCGAGGGGAAGACCGACTCGGGATCGATCGCCGTGCTCTTCGATGTGCGGAACTCCCAGGGGAGGTACACCGGCAGGAAGTGGGATCTGCACGAGATCGTCGACACCGACGCGGGCGACCGGTTCGGCTACGCGATGGCCTACGCGCAGGAGGGGGACGTGGGCTACCTGGCGGTGAGCGCGCCGCTCGGCGACGGCGGGCGGGTGAAGGACTCCGGGCTGGTCACGCTCTTCCAGGCGTCCAGCACCGCGGAGATCACCCCTGCGGGCACCTTCGACCAGGGTGCGGAGGGCGCGCCCGGAGAAGGGTACGGCTTCTCCCTGGCGCTCACCGCGGAGGGAGGGGTCCGGCTGGCCGTGGGGGTTCCGTTCGACGGGCCGGACCAGCGGGGTGGCGTGTGGGTGATTCCGGTGGGGGATCCGGGCCAGGCCCGGCTGGCCGCCCAGGGCGGGGCCGGCGACCACGTCGGCTGGGCGGTGGGGTTCAGCGGGAACCGCCTGGTGACCGGTGCGCCGGACAAGGGCACTCCGGGGGCGCTGACGCTGCTGGGCCGTAACGACGCCACCGGAATCCCGCTCGCGCCCGGGGCCGGTCAGGTGCCCCTCATCGACGGCGGCGGCTCGGTCGACTTCGGCGCGGCGGTGGGCTGAGCTCCCGCGGCGGGTCACCAGGGACCGAAGACGGTCTCCCCGTTCGCGTTGATGGCCGAGGCGAGCTCGGCCGCCTCCATCCCCTTGACCTCGGCCAGGCAGCGCAGCGTGAGGGGGATGAGATAGGGCGCGTTGGGCTTGCCCCGGTGCGGGGTCGGCGGGAGGTAGGGGGCGTCCGTCTCGACGAGCATCAGCTCCCTGGGCGCGACCGCCGCCGCCTCGCGCAGGTAGGCGGCGTTCTTGTAGGTGACCGGGCCGGAGAAGGACATGAAGTAACCGGCCTCGGCGCACTTCCCCGCCATCTCCGCGTCACCGGAGAAGCTGTGGAAGACCACGATCTCCGGGGCGCCCTGGTCGGCCAGCACGCGCAGCACGTCGTCGTGGGCCTCGCGGTCGTGGATCACCAGGGCCTTGCCGGCCCGCTTGGCGATCTCGATGTGCGCCCGGAAGCTCGCGTGCTGGTCGTCCTTGGACGCCCAGTCGCGGTAGTAGTCGAGACCGGTCTCCCCCACCGCCCTGACGTGGGGGAGCCGGGCCAGCTCCTCGATCTCGGCGAGGGTCTCCGGCGTCGAGGCGTGCGCCTCGTTGGGGTGGATCGCCACCCCGGCGTAGACGTCGGCGTGCAGCCCCGCCGTGTCGGCGTTCCAGCGTGAGGACGGCAGGTCGTAGCCGATCGTGACGAGCCGGGTCACGCCGACCGCGCGGGCCTCCCTGAGGATCCCCTCGACGCTCGCCCGAGCCGCCTGGGCGGCTTGGGCGACGGGGTCTCCCGAGGACGCCTGGCGGTTTCCCACCATGATGTCCAGGTGGCAGTGGCTGTCGAACACCTCGGTGGCCAGAGGTTCGGGGGCGGCGGGAAGCTTCGTCGTGCTCACGCAGCCCAACCTACCGAGGAGCCGGTACGGCTCCGCACCGTCCCGCCGATCCCACCCCGGCGGGATCGGGCCTCCCGGGCCGCGGGATCGGCGGCGTCCCCGCCGATCGCCGTGACGGGATCGGCGGGGCGCCTGCCGCATCGGAGGCGTGTCACCCGTTCAGGCGGGCGAGCTCCTCATCGACGATCTTCGAGTCGAGCTTGGGGAACAGCGGGGTCGGCGGGGCGAGCGGGGTACCGGCCTGGATCGGGGTCGACTCCCAGCGCGCGGCGCCCTCGTAGGAGCCGGTGATGATCGGGTAGGTCCGCCCGTCGTCGTCGGTGACCTCGTGGATCTCCGGCATGCCCGACCAGACGCCGGTGCCGCCGAGCATCGCGTAGATCTTGTTGGAGGAGTTGGGCAGGACCGGGGTGAGCAGGGTCTTGGCGTCGTCGACGACCTGCAGGGCCACGTGGAGGATGGTCGCGACCCGCGCGGGGTCGTCCTTGATCTTCCAGGGCTCCTGCTCGGCCAGATACTTGTTGGCCTCGCGGATGACCTCGAACGCCTCGTTCGTCGCGTTCTTGAACCGGCAGTGCTCCAGCTCGGCGGCGGCCTTGGGGAAGGCGGCGCGGCTGCGCTCCAGCATCGCCTGGTCGGCGGTGGTGAGATCGCCCAGCTCGGGGATGACGCCGAAGTTCTTGGCGGCCATCGAGATCGAGCGGTTGACCAGGTTGCCCCAGGCGGCCACCAGCTCGCCGTTGTTGCGGTTGAGGAACTCCGACCAGGTGAAGTCGGTGTCCTGGGTCTCCGGGCCGGCCACCGCGATGTAGTAGCGCAGCGCGTCGGCGTCGTAGCGCTCCAGGAAGTCGCGCACGTAGATGACGACCTGGCGCGAGGAGGAGAACTTGCGCCCCTCCATGGTCAGGAACTCGCTGGAGACGACCTCGGAGGGCAGGTTCAGCGCGCCGAGAGAGCCCGGCTTGCCGTCACGGGCCCCCTTGCCGTTGTAGCCGAGCAGCAGCGCCGGCCAGATCTCGGCGTGGAAGACGATGTTGTCCTTGCCCATGAAGTAGTAGCTGAGGGCCTCGGGGTCCTGCCACCACCGCCGCCAGGCGTCCGGGTCTCCGGAGCGGCGGGCCCACTCGATGGAGGCGCTGAGATAGCCGATGACGGCGTCGAACCAGACGTAGAGCCGCTTGTTGGGCTGGTCGCGCCAGCCGTCCAGCGGGATCGGCACGCCCCAGTCGAGGTCGCGGCTCATCGCGCGGGGCTGCAGGTCGCCGAGCATGTTGAGGGCGAACTTCAGCACGTTGGTCCGCCACTCGCCCTGCTTGGACTCGAGCCAGGACGCCAGCACCTCGCCGAACGCGGGCAGGTCGAGCATGAAGTGCTCGGTCTCCACGAAGTCGGGCGTCTCGCCGTTGATCCTGCTGACCGGGTTGATCAGCTGGATCGGGTCGAGCTGGTTGCCGCAGTTGTCGCACTGGTCGCCGCGGGCGCTGTCGTAGCCGCAGATCGGGCAGGTGCCCTCGATGTAGCGGTCGGGCAGGGTGCGGCCGGTGGACGGTGAGATCGCGCCCATCGTGGTCTTGGGGAAGATGTAACCGTTGTCGTACAGACCCTTGAAGATCTCCTGCACGACGGCGTAGTGGTTCTCGGTCGTGGTCCGGGTGAACAGGTCGTAGGAGAGCCCCAGCGCCTGGAGATCCTCGACGATCACCCGGTTGTAACGGTCGGCGAGCTCGCGTGCGGTCACGCCCTCGTTGTCGGCCTGCACCTGGATCGGAGTGCCGTGCTCGTCGGTCCCGCTCACCATCAGGACCTTGTTGCCCGCCATCCGCTGGTAACGGCTGAAGATGTCGGACGGCACGCCGAATCCGGAGACGTGCCCGATGTGGCGGGGGCCGTTGGCGTAGGGCCAGGCGACGGCGGTCAGGATGTGCTGGGACATGAGGACAAGCCTAAGGGACGCGAGCTCAGGCCTTGGTGCTCTCCCGGTTTACGGTTTTGCCGCCCTCCCGGGTCACGGCTTCGGCGGCCTCCTCCGCGGCGGAGGCGGCCACGTCGATGGGCGTCTCCCTGGTGCGGCGGATGCCCAGGATGCTGATGAACAGCGACGCGAAGATGGTCTGGAAGCTCATGATCAGCGCGGTGGCCGAGGGCACGACCAGGCGCAGCGACTCCGACGGGATCAGCGTGCCGAAGCTGCGCGTCTGCCAGTGGACCAGCGAGGCGACCAGGCCGCCGAGACCGGCCAGGGCCAGCAGACCGCCGGCGATCAGGCCCTTCTCCAGGCTCACGATGTCGACGAGCTTGCGCACCCGCCTGTCCTCCGGCAGGAAGCCCTCCTCCGCCGCGTACACCTTGGTGAACACCGCGAACAGCACCGCCTGGAAGCCGATCACCAGCGCGGCCGAGGCGCCGACCAGGGTGTCGACGTCGAAGGCGAGCTTGCCGATGTAGACCGGCCCGAAGGTCAGGGCGGTGCCCCCGACCAGGCCGACGGTCATCAGGACCAGGCCGGGGATGAGGAACAGCCAGCGCGGGCTGTAGAGCATCAGGAAGCGCAGGTGGCGCCAGCCGTCACGCCAGGAACGCAGGTGCGGCGGGCGGGAGCGGCCGTCGGGCGACAGCGTGGTGGGCACCTCGCGCACGTCCAGCCCGGACAGCGTCGAGCGCACCACCATCTCGCTGGCGAACTCCATGCCGCCGGTCTGCAGACCGAGCTTGAGGATGGAGTCACGCCGGAAACCCCGCAGGCCGCAGTGGAAGTCACCGATGGCGCTGGGGAAGAACAGGCGGCCGATGAAGGAGAGCACCGGGTTGCCGAGGTAGCGGTGGAGCGGGGGCATGGCGCCCGGCGCGATGCCGCCCTTGAACCGGTTGCCCATCACCAGGTCGGCCCCGTCGCGCAGCTGCTCGACGAACGGCAGCAGCGCGGTGAAGTCGTAGGAGTCGTCGGCGTCGCCCATGATGACGTATCGGCCGCGCGCCGCCCGGATGCCGCCCATGAGCGCGTTTCCGTAGCCCTTGGCGTCCACGTGCACGACCCGGGCACCCGCGTCTCGCGCGAGCTGCTGCGAGCCGTCGGTGCTGCCGTTGTCGGCGATCAGCACCTCTCCGTCTATCCCGTGTTCCCGCATGCAGGCCAGTGCCTTGCGTACGCAGGTCTCCACGGTCTCCGCCTCATTCAAACAAGGCATCACCACGGTCAGTTCCACGTCTCAACCCCTCATTACGGCACAGACCAATCTCATCATGATGCCCTCTGTCGTCTACTGCGCGGGTCAACTCCGTGAAACGACTGGCATCCTGTAATGCATGGTGACCGTTGCCGAACGAGCACACATGGACACGCCTCCAGCGGACTGGGCCGCGCGTCTGTGGGCTTTCCTGCGCCGTCACCGCCTCTTCGCGGCCGTGCTCTCGCTGGCCTTCGTGCTGCGTGTGGTCGCCATGATCGGGTACGGCCCGGCTCTGTGGTTCAACGACTCCTTCGAATACGTCTCGGGGGCGATCAACCCCGGGAGACCCAGTGCCCTGCGCCCGAACGGTTATTCCTTCTGGCTCCTCCTGTTGCGGCCCTTCCACAGTTTCGGTCTGGTGGCCTTCACCCAGCATCTGATGGGCCTGTCCGTCGGGGTGCTGGTCTACGCCCTGCTGCGCAAGAGGTTCGGCCTGCCCGGCTGGGGGGCGACGCTGGCCACGCTACCCGTCCTGTTCGACGCCTACCAGATGCAGCTCGAACACCTGGTCATGTCCGACACGATGTTCATGCTGCTGGTGGTGGGCGTCATCACGCTGGTGCTCTGGCATCCGAAGCCGTCGTGGCGGCTCGGCGTGATGATCGGCCTGCTGCTCGCCCTCACCGCGCTCACCCGATCGATCGGGCTGCCGATCCTCGTGCTGGTCGGGGTCTACATGCTGGTCAAACGGACCGGTTGGAAGCCGATCGCGGCCATGGTCACGGCGTGTGCGATCCCAGTGGTCGGCTACATGTCCTGGTTCGCCTCGACGTACGGCAACCTCGCGATGACCAACAGCGACGGCGCGATCCTCTACATGCGGACCGCGCTGTTCGCCGACTGCCAGAAGATGGGGGTCGACCCCCGCAAGGAGCTGGAGCTCGCCCTGCTGTGCATCAGCGCCCCGCCGGACCGGCGCGGCCTCTCCGGGCAGAGCTTCCTCTGGTGGGCCAGCGGGACCTCCGGCCAGCGCTTCCACGCGTTCGGGACGGGCAGCACGTTCACCCCGCAGGTGAACCAGACCGCCGGGACGTTCGCCAAGCGGGCCATCCTGTCCCAGCCCGGCGACTACCTCGCCCGGGTCGGCCTCGACTTCGTCCGCGGTTTCCAGTGGGGAAGGCCGCAGTTCCCCGACGCCAAGACCTACCTGCAGTACGAGTTCCCCTTCGAGGACAGGGTGCTGCCGTCCTGGTCCTCCTACAAGGGCACCAGCGACGGCGACGCGCGCAAGTACGACCCGGGCCTGCCGACGGCCATGATCGACGGTATGCCGAAGGTGATCGGCACCCGGCTCCACGAGCCGTGGGCCACCTTCATGCAGGACTACCAGCGGATCGTCCGGCTGCCGGGCACCCTGATCGCTGTCCTGTTGCTGGTCGGCCTGGCCGGGGTGGTGACACACTGGCGCACGCTGGGAGGTCCGGTGCTCCTGCCCTGGCTGGCGGCCTTCGGCCTCATCCTGGCCCCGGCCGCGACCGCCGAGTTCGACTACCGCTACCTGCTGCCCGCCGTGCCCCTGGCCTGTCTCGCCGCCGCGATCTCCCTGCGCAGGGGATGCACTAGACCCAGCGCGCCAGCAGCATCCGTGCCCACCACTGAGCGTGCGGAATGATCTCGCCGGTGAGCACCGGGTGGAGCCACCCGAAGTTGATCAGCGCGAGGATCATGAAGGCCCCGGCGAACGCGGCTCCGGCCGCCCTGCGGTTGGGCGCGGCCTCCGCCTTTCCGATGACCAGCCCGGCGGCCAGGGTCAGCGCGAGGATCATGAAGGGGACCATGGGGATCGCGTAGAACAGATACATGGTCCGGTTGTCGGCGATGGCGTAGTAGAACCAGGGCAGCCAGCCGGCGGCGTAGCTCAGCAGGACGGCTCCGGCCCGCCAGTCGCGGGTGGCGACGTACCAGGCGACCATCGCGATGAGCGCGGCCAGCCCGCCGTACCAGATGACCGGGGTGCCGACCCCGAGCACCGCCTGGGCGCATTTCTCCGCCCCGCACCCGCTCGGGGGCGTCTCCCAGAAGAACGCCACCGGACGGAGCAGCAGCGGCCAGCTCCACGGATCGGACTGGTAGGGGTGCGGGGTCGTCAGGCCGGTGTGGTAGCCGAGGACCTGCACCTGGTAGGAGAGCCACGACCGGATCGAGTCGAAGACGAAGTAGGCGGGCCCCTGGGAGGTCGCCCGCTCCCAGTTGCGCCCCCAGCCGAGTGCGGAGACGAACCAGCCGGTCCACGAGATCAGATAGGTGATTGCCGGGACCACCGCCACGGCCGAGAGCGCGGTGGGCAGGTCCTTGCTGAGCGTCCCGCTGTAGGGCCTGCGCAGTCCGATCGCCCTGCGGGCTCCGGCGTCCCAGACGAGGGACATCACGGCGAAGGCGAGCAGGAAGAAGATTCCCGACCACTTGACCGCGCACGCCGCGCCCAGACAGGCGCCGGCCGTGAGCCGCCACGGCCGCAGGCCCAGCCACGGGCCGTGGTCGGTCAGCGGCGAGGTCTCGTACCAGTCGACGAGCCGGCCGCGTGCCCGGTCGCGGTCGACCACCAGGCAGGCGAATCCGGCCAGCACGAAGAACATCAGGAAGATGTCCAGCAGCGCGGTCCGCGACAGCACGAAATGCAGCCCGTCCAGCGCGAGGAGCAGACCGGCCAGGCAGCCCAGCAGCGTGGAGCGGGTCATCCGGCGGGCGACCCGGGCCAGGATCAGGATCGACAGCACGCCGACCACGGCCCCGGCGAACCGCCAGCCGAACGGGTTCATGCCGAAGAGCTGCTCGCCGATGCCGATCATCCACTTGCCCAGCGGCGGATGGGCCACGTACAGCGGGCAGGGGTCGGCGCCGGGCGGAGCGCACGCGACCCAGATGCCGGTGTCTCCCGCGAGAAGCTTGCGGTCGGCGATCGGGTTCTCGACATTGCCGACCGAGGCCCGTTCCACGCCATAGGTGATCAGTGCGAACGCGTCCTTGACATAGAACGTCTCGTCGAACATGACCGCGTGCGGCCGGCCCAGGCCGGCGAACCGCAGGATCGCTCCAAACCCGGCGACCAGCAGCGGTCCCAGCCAGCCCCACAGGACGCTGCCCGGCATGGGGGGCGACAGTCGGTTCCGCATTAATCCCATTTAGGAAATTATGGAGATAAATCAGCCTCGATGGACGGCATCATAAAGATCGCGCTTGGGAATTCCCGCCGCCTTGGCCACATCGACGATCGCCTGCTTCTTCGGCACCCCGGTCTCCTGGCGGCGGGCCACTTCGGCGACCAGGTCCTCCATCACCGGCGGCAGGTCCTCCGGGACGTGCCCGGCGACGACCACGGTGATCTCCCCCTTGACCCCCTTGGCCGCCCATTCGGCCAGCTCGCCCAGGCCGCCCCGCCGTACCTCCTCGTAGGTCTTGGTGAGTTCCCGGCAGACCGCCGCCGGGCGGTCGGCGCCGAACCCCTGAGCCATCGCCTCCAGCGCGACCTGCAGCCGGTGCGGCGCCTCGAAGAACACCATCGTGCGTTCCTCTCCGGCCAGGGCGTCCAGCCTGCGGCCCCGCTCGCCCGGCTTGCGCGGCAGGAAGCCCTCGAAACAGAACCGGTCACTCGGCAGGCCGGAGACGGCCAGCGCGGTGGTGACCGCGGACGGGCCCGGCAGCGAGGTGACCGTGATGCCGGCCTCGACGGCCAGATGGGTCAGGCGGTAGCCGGGGTCGGAGACGCCGGGCATCCCGGCGTCGGTGATGATCAGGACGGTCCTGCCGTCCCGCAGGGCCGCGAGGAGCTCGGCGGCCCGCCCGGCCTCGTTGGCGTCGTAGTAGGAGACGACCCTGCCCGTGATCTCCGCGCCCAGCTCGCCGGCCAGGCGGCGCAGGCGGCGGGTGTCCTCGGCCGCGACCACGTCCGCGGTCTCCAACGCCTCTCGCAACCGGGGTGAGGCGTCACCCACCTGCCCGATCGGAGCCCCCGCGAGCACCAGCCTGCCGTTGTCCGTCACAGTCCCATCCTCCCCCATCACCGATGAGGTCCCGTCCCCGCGCATAGTGCCCGCCCGTTGGGGGGATGCTCCTCTAATTAGGCATGTAGGCGGTGTTTCTTGGGTTGCCCGGTTGGAGGGGCCCGTACGATGTCCGGGTGGCCGTGACCGACTTCAGCAACCAGGCTTTCGACCAGCCGGACCCCCAGCCGGACGGCGGATCCCCGGGCTCCGTGCGTGATCGGCTGGTGCCGCCGATGCCGGGCAGTGTCCTGTGGGGCTGGCTGGGACCGTTGCTGATCGCCGGATTCGGGGCGATTTTGCGTTTCGTCGACTTGGGCCGCCCGCGCGCGGTCATGTTCGACGAGACGTACTACGCCAAGGACGCATTGGCGCTGATCAAGTTCGGTGCCGAACGGGCCGTCGTCAAGGACGCCGACAAGCTGCTGATGCAGAACAGCACGGAGATCTGGCAGCAGTGCGCGCCCGCCGATATCTCCAAGTGCGCCTCCTACGTGGTCCATCCGCCGCTGGGCAAGTGGATGATCGGCATCGGCGAGCAGCTCTTCGGCATGAACCCGTTCGGCTGGCGGTTCGCCGGTGCCGTGGTCGGCGTGCTGTCGATCCTGATCCTGGCCCGGGTCGCCCGCCGGATGACCCGCTCCACGCTGCTGGGCTGCCTGGCCGGTCTGCTCCTCGCGCTGGACGGGCTGCATTTCGTGCTGTCGCGGACCGCGCTGCTGGACATCTTCCTGATGTTCTTCGTGCTGGCCGGATTCGCCTGCCTGGTGGTCGACCGCGACCGGGCACGCGGCCGGCTCGTCGACTGGTACGAGACCTCGCCGCTGACCGACCACGGCCCGTGGCTGGGCCTGCGGCCGTGGCGGCTCGCGGCCGGCGCCTGTCTGGGCGCGGCGTGCGCGGTCAAGTGGTCGGGGGTCTTCTTCCTGCTCGCCTTCGCCGTGATGTCCCTCGTCTGGGACGCCGGAGCCCGCAGGGCGATCGGACTGCGCAGGCCCTACAGCGGGATGTTCGGCAAGGACCTGCCCACCCTGCTGGGCAGCATGGGTCTGGCCCCCGCCGCCGTCTACGTGGCCTCGTGGACCGGCTGGTTCGCCTCGTCCTCCGGCTGGGGGCGCAACTGGGAGCGGGCGACCTCCCAGGGGCCCGCCTACTTCGTCTTCGACTCGATCCGGTCGTGGCTGGACTACCACTTCCAGGTCCTGGGCTTCCACACCGGGCTGGCGACCCCGCACAGCTACCAGTCCGACCCGTGGAGCTGGCCGCTGCTGCTGCGTCCGGTGGCGTTCTTCTACGAGACGCCCAAGTCCGGATGCGGGGCGTCGGGATGCTCGCAGGCGGTGCTCGGGGTCGGCACCCCGGTCATCTGGTACGGCGGGCTGGCCGCGCTCATCGCGATGGTCGCCTGGTACGTCGCCACCCGCGACTGGCGGGCCGGAGCCGTCCTGCTGAGCTACGCCGCCGGCTGGCTGCCCTGGTTCTACTACGCCATCGCCGACAACCGGACCATGTTCCTGTTCTACGCGATCCCCATGGTCCCCTTCATGATCCTCGCGCTGACCCTGGCCGCCGGACTGATCATCGGACCGGTGGACGCCGCGCCTCGGCGGCGGATCGTCGGCGCCTCGGTCGTGGGCGCCTTCACGCTGCTGGCGCTGATCAACTTCGGGTGGCTCTACCCGGTGCTCACCGCCGAGGTCATCCCCTACGCGGAGTGGCACGCGCGCATGATGTTCAAAAAGGGCTGGATCTGACCGTCTATACATATGAGCTGCTTAGAGCCGATTCCATAGGGTAGGGGACGTGCACGATCCATTACGTCACGTTCATCGTCAGAGCAGGCCTGGATACGGCAGACTTCGAAGCATGCCTGCACCGGACGTGGCCGCGCTCCTCTCCGAGCTGGAGCGATCCGAGCCCGGCGACGTCGAGCACGCCCGGAGCGCCATCGACTGGCTGACCGGCGGCGAGCCCCTGGAGACCATCACCGAGCTCAACGTGTGCGAGTTTCTCTGGTACACGCTGCCGACCAAGGTCGTCGGCGACCGCCCCGCGATCGCCCGCGCGCTGGGCAGCCTGCTGCGGCTGGGCGGCATGGAGCGCTACGCCGCGCTCTGCCTGTCCTCGACGACCGCGCAGATCCTGCGCACCTACGCCCGTTCCGGCGAGGACGCGGGGACGGCCTCCTACCAGAGCGCGCTGGACGCCACGGGCGTGCTCCCACCCGACGTGCCCGAACTGCGGTGGAGCTCGATCATGGGCCCTGAGGAGCTGGGCGCGCACGGCGCCTGCTCCGCCGCCCTGGAGCTCGCCATCGTCTCCGGCGAGCTCACCGCGGACTCGTCCGAGCGGCAGGCGCTGACCCGCCACTGGCTGACGACACCCCGCGCCGAACTCGGCGGGGACAACTGGCTCCACCGGGTCCAGGGCGAGCGGCTGAACCGCTGGGTGCTCGGCCGGGGCGCCGCCTGGCGCGAGCTCGCCCAGCCCTTCGAGGTCCGCCTGCACGCCCCGATCCCGGCCCCGGCCGAGGACCATCTCGACGCGCTGCGGTGGCTGCTGGAGCTGGGCCGCCGGCCGGGCGGCATCCCGCTGACCCAACGGCACAACCTGGCCCGCTCCGTGCTCGCGGAGAGCACCTGGAGCGGAGCGGAGCTGGCGGCGGTCCGCGAGGTGGCCCAGGGGCCGATGGGTGCGCTGCGCCGCGCCGGCAGACGGTTGGTGATCACCTCGGCCGGAGAACGCCTGTTGCAGGACAACGACCAGCTCTGGGAGGCCGCGGCGGCGGCCCTGCTGGCCCCCGAGGCCGGGGAGCACGGTTTCCGGGCCTCGGCTCGGGAGGTGGCGCTGATGCTGCTCGCCGACGGCTCTCCCGCCGACCGTGACCGCATCGCCGCGGTGATCGTCTGCGAGGAGTGGCAGATCTCCGAGATGGACGCCTCGCTGGCCGAGCTGGAACGGCGCCTGGACGCCTTCGGTCTCCGGCGGTCGGACACGCTTACCCCGGCGGGCCGGTCGGCCGCCCTGGCCGCGCTGCGGAGCCACGCGCTGCGGCCCCGGCGGTACGTCAGCATGAGCTGAGCCCCCGGGGCGGTCTCCCCGTGTGGCTCAGGGCGCCCTGCTATGCCCCAACGAGTGGAAATCAGGGGCGGTCATCCCTTCCCTCAGCAAGATCGAGCCAGGTATGTTTGTGCGGTCATCGAAAGAAAGTTTCACCAATGGAGGAACATTGGGAAAGAAGCTTCAGATGCTGGCACTACCGATCGTGGCCGCTGCGCTGGCCACCCTGACGAGCGTTCCCGCCCAGGCAGCCGACGGCTACAACCGATGCCATGACGACCACTACTGCCTGTTCTCCGGCCTCGACGGCACGGGCGACATCATCGAGATCCAGAGCGATACGCCGGATCTCGCCTCCCTCAACATGGCCAGCAGGGCCAAGTCGGACTGGAATCGCACGGATTCCTACATCCACCTTTACTCCGAAGCCAATTACGGCGGCTGCTCCGCTCTGACCACCCCCGGCGGGAAGGGCAACTTCTTCAGCACGTACCGCGACTTCTTCAATTCCGTCCGCATCGGCGGTCCGAACGGCCCGTCCTGCCTCACCTTCTCGGGTTCACGGGCCGACTCACACGGCTGACGGAGCCCCAGGCGGCCGGGCATCGCACAGAAGCACACCGGCGATGCCCGGCCCGACCTGCGGCTACCGGAAGCGGGCGACGAAGCGGCGTTGCCAGGGTGTCTCCACGGTGTGTGACGCGTAGTGCTCCCGGACGTAGGCGACCGCCTCGCGGCCCGGCACCCCGTCCAGAACGGCGAGGCAGGCCAGCGCGAAGGTGGGCACCGGCCCTTCCGGAAGAGGGCGCCTGAGTCCCCGTCCGCGGACGAGCCGGCCCGAGGGCAGGCGTAGCACGCCCGCCGCCGCGGGCTCCCAGGAAGCGATCATGGAGCGAGCGTAGCCTTCTTCTCCCGGCCGAGGTGGGACGGGATTCGGACTCGTCCACCGGGCTGGATGATTCGGGCGGTGCGCCTTAACCTCAGTGCACGTGCGCGCGAGGGACGTCCTGCGCGCTGAGGATGCGTTGCAGCCGCTCCAGCCCGGTGTGCAGGCTCTGGTCGTCCAGGGCGTAGGAGAGGCGCAGGCATCCGGGGGCGCCGAACGCCTCGCCGGGGAGCAAGGCCACACCGGCCTCGTCCAGGATGAACGTCGCCAGTTGCACGGTGTTGGCGAAGGACTGGCCGAGGATCTTCCCGGCGAGCAGCCGTCTGACCGAGGGGAAGCAGTAGAACGCGCCTATCGGGGTCGGGCAGTCGACCCCGCGGATGCCCTGCAGTACGTCGACCATGAGCCGTCGGCGCCGGTCGTAGGCGGCGATGACGTCGTCGAAGCCGGGCCGGCCCGCCCGCAGCGCCGTGATCGCGGCCACCTGCGCGACGTTGGCGACGTTGGACGACATGTGCGACTGCAGGTTGACGGCGGCCTTGACGGCCTCGGCCGGGCCGTACAGCCAGCCCACCCGCCAGCCGGTCATGGCGTAGGTCTTCGACACGCCCCCGATGACGATGCACCGATCCCTGATCTCCGGAGCCGCCACCGGCATGGAGTCGGCCACCGCGCCGTCGTAGACGAGGTGCTGGTAGATCTCGTCGCTGATCACCCAGATTCCCCGCCGCGCCGCCCAGGCCCCGATGGCCCGGGTCTCCTCCCGCGTATAGACGGTCCCGGTCGGGTTGGCCGGGGAGCCGAAGATCAGCACCCTGGTCCGCGGCGTCAGCTGCGCGTCCAGGAGCTCGGGCGTCACCTTGTAGTCCTGCCGGGCATCGGTGCGCACCGTGACCGGGGTCGCGCCCGCGAGGCGTACGGCCTCCGGGTAGGTGGTCCAGTAGGGGGCCGGCACGAGCGCCTCGTCGCCGGGATTCAGCAGGACCATGCAGGCGAGATATACCGCTTGCTTCGCGCCGTTGGTCACCATGATTTCCGCGTCGTCCAGCGCGAGACCCGTGTCCACGTGAACGGCCTGAGCGATCGCCCGGCGCAACTCGGGCAGCCCCGCCGCCGAGGTGTACCGGTGATTGACGGGGTCCGCACAAGCCCGCTGCGCCGCTTCGACAATGTGGTCGGGGGTCGGGAAATCCGGCTCCCCGGCGCCGAAACTCACGATGCGATGTCCCGCGGAACGCAACTCGGCGGCCCTGGACGAAACCGCCATCGTCGCGGACCCGCCAATGGCGCCTGCTCTTTCGCTCAGTCCGATGGACATGGTTCTCCTCTCACGATCACAAAAGGGTGCTGGAAACTAACGGGTGACGTCGGCCAGGGCTTTGAGGAACACGTCGTTCTCGTCGGGATGTCCGACTGTGACGCGCAGCCATCCACCTGGACCCAAGTCACGCACCAGCACGCCCCGCCCGGCCAGCCGCGCGGCCACCGCCGACGAATCGGCGCCGGTGTCGAAGAACAGGAAATTCGCGTCGCTCCGCGCGACCGTGTGGCCGGAGGAGACCAAGGCGTCGCGCATTCTCCCGCGCTCGGCGAGAATGACCGGAATATTCGCCAGCAGCTCATCGGCGTGGTCGAGGGCGGCGAGCGCGACCGCCGCCGTCAGCGTCGACAGGTGGTACGGCAAGGCGACGATCCGCAACGGAGTCAGCACATCAGCCGACGCGACCAGGAATCCCACGCGAATACCAGCGAACCCGAAAGCCTTCGACATCGTCCGGGATATCACGAGCTGCGGGTACCGGCTGAGCAGCCCTGCCCGACTCCCGACGGCGGAGAACTCGATATACGCCTCATCCAGCACCACCAGCCCAGGCCCGGCGTGCAGGACGGTGTCCAGCGTCGCGGGATCCAGCGGCGTCCCGGTCGGATTGTTGAGCGCGCAGAGGAAGACGATATCGGGCCGGTCGCGTTCGATCGCCGCGGCGGCAGCCTCCGGACTCAGCCCGAAATGCGAGTCGCGATCAGCCTGAATCCACCGGGTGCCGGTAACGGTCGCGATCTGTTCGTGCATCGAATAGGTGGGCCCGAATCCCAGGGCGGTTCTGCCGGGGCCGCCATAGGTCTGCAGCAGGTGCAGCAGCACCTCGTTGGAACCATTTCCGGGCCACACCATGTCGGCGCCGACGCCATGTCCGATGTATCGCGCCAATGCCGATCGCAGTGCGGAGAGGTCGCTGTCCGGATAACGGTTCGCGGTGGTGAGCGCTTTGGCGGCGGCGGAACACAACGCATCCAGATGCCGTCCGTCCGGCGGGCAGGGACTCTCATTGTTGTTCAACAGCGCGACAGGATCGACTGCCGAGGGAAACCGCCGCGTCCCGATCGTGTCGTAGGGGGAGGCCGCACGCAGATCATCCCGGACGGGCAGGGGTGCCGTACGTTCCTCTGAGGGAGCCAACACTTAATCTCCGATTGCGTCTTGTGATCCGGTGATGCGCGCGACCAGACGGTGCATCGACGTTTTCCAATTGCTTTCCAGCTCTTGGAACGTCACCGCGAAATCCTGCTCCTGCAGAGCCCGCGCGATACGCTTGTGCTGTTCGATCGACTCTCGAACGCTATGCGGATCGCCGAGGTAGGCATGCTCGTAGCGGTGGACGATGCGCTTGGTGTCGGTGATCATCTCCAGGAGGCGGGCGTTCGGGCACGCCTCGAGCAAACTCGCGTGCCACTCGTCGTCGGCGCGTTGCACACCGCGGACATCTGCGGCCGTCGCCATCTTCTCCGCGAGCTCGATGAGCTCTGGCGCGCGCCGGGCGAGCTCCTCGGGGTCGGAGAGCTTGACCGCGAGCACTTCGAGCTGAGCGATGATCGGATAGGTGTCGCGGACTTCCTGCTCGCTCAGCACGGAGACCCAGTAGCCCCGGTTGGGCCGGGCGTCGAGAATGCCCTCCTGGGCCAGGCTCGCCAGCGCCTCACGCAGCGGCGTACGGCTGACACCGATCTCCGCCGCGAGGTGTACCTCGTTGATGCGACTGCCCACCGGATACTCGCCTCGGAAAAGGCGGTCGAGAACCTCGTCTCTCACCTGCTCACGCAAAAGTCTGCGAGCGACCGCCATTTTCGCCTCCAAGCATGCTTCCGATGCTGTCAAGATAAGCATACTACATACTGAACTCAGTGTGCACGGAGCGCTAGGGTGGGGCCGAATCCCATCACTCCCCTATGCTCCGGAGGCGGCACCATGCCAGGCTTCGCCATCACACGAACGCCAAAAAAACCCATGCCGAGCAGCGGTTCCGCGCTGACCGTCAGCGACGATCCCCGGGACGCTCCCCAGCGATTCCACCAATCGATGCCGGGCTACGCCCGCACCCCGCTTGTCGAATCGCCCGAGCTGGCACGTCGGCTGGGAGTGGGGCGAGTCCTCGTCAAGAACGAGCAGTCCCGCCTCGGGCTGCCATCGTTCAAGATCCTCGGGTCGTCCTGGGGGGTCTACCGAACGTTGTCCGAGCGGCTCGGCCTTGATCCGACGCTCACTTTCGAACAGGCGCGCCAGGCCGTACGGCCGTTGCGTGACCACGTGCTGACGTGTGCCACGGACGGGAACCACGGCAGAGCCGTGGCTCACATGGCGGCTCTCCTCGGCATGCGCGCCCGCATCTACGTTCCGATCGACGTGTCGTCCTCGCGGGCGGAGGCGATCGAGGGCGAGGGAGCGGAGGTGATCCGGGTGTTCGCGAGCTACGACGACACGGTGCGCTATGTCGCCGTCCAGGCCGATCGGGACGACCACGCCATCCTGGTGTCCGACACCGCCTGGCCGGGGTACGAGACCGTGCCCCGCTATGTGATCGACGGCTACTCGACGATCTTCCACGAGGTGGACGAGCAGTTGACCGAGTTGGGTCTCGACCCTGCCGACGCCGTGGACCTGGTGATCGCCCCCGCGGGCGTCGGCGCGTTCGCCGCGGCGGTGGGCCTGCACTTCGGTCCCCGCGCGGCGACGCGCATCGCCACCGTCGAGCCTGACAGCGCCGACTGCGTCCACCGCTCACTCGCCGCCGGCGTGCGGATGACGGTCCAGGGCCCTCACCACTCCATCATGGCGGGCCTGAACTGCGGCGAGACGAGCGTGGTCGCGTGGCCGATCCTGCTCGACACGGTCGACGCGACCATCACGGTCGACGACGACAACGCGCGCCAGGCCATGCGGATCTTCGCCGACTGCGGGATCGAGTCGGGTGAGAGCGGCGCCGCCTCACTCGCGGGCGCGCTGCTGGTATCCGCGGATCCGGGCTTCCGTGACGACCTGGGACTGACCCGGAGCAGCACGGTCCTGTTGCTGAACACCGAAGGCGCGAGCGATCCGGTGAGCTATCGCAGCATCGTCGGAGATCAAGGCGCCGCGAACGTGCCGGTCACCGGCCGGTCGAGTGATTGACGCGGTGAGCGGGGCACCGGCAGGCGTGCGCGCCGCCTGATCCGGACCGGCCCGGCGGCAGCTGTGGCCGTGGTCTGGACACGTGCGTAGGACTCCCCCGTGCGGGGCCTGCGCACGTGATCTTCCAGTGCCCGCATCCGGCAAGCCGACGCCGTTCCGCACCTCCTCCGCGCCGGATCATCACCGGCGACAGCGGGCGTCGGTGAGGGCCTGTAACGCGGCCACCTCGCATATTTCCCCAGAAGGTTCCTCTATCCATGTCCCTTGACAGCGACAGTGCCGTATCTGCATTCTGAATGCAGCACGCAGTTGGAAGCGCGTGGGGAATGCCTCGACTGCCTGCGTCACACGACTGCCAGTTCTGGCGTCATGACGGTTTCCATCAAAGGTGGGTTGGCTGTGTTCCTGCGCGTCAGAAGTAGGGCGACCATCGGCTTAACAGCTGTCGTGTTAACTACGGTGGCCTCGTGCGGCGGCTCCGGAGCCGCGAAGAAGGCGGAGGCGTTCTCCGCCGCGATCCTGGAGCCGTCGTCGCTCATGCCGGCCAACTACTCCGAAATCTACGGAGCGCAGGTGGTGTCCGCGCTCTTCACTCCTCTGGTGACGTTCGACATCAAGACGAACCAGACCGAGCTGAAGGTCGCCGAGAGCATTGAATCCGCCGACAACAAGGTGTGGAAGGTCAAGCTCAAGCCCGGCTGGAAGTTCCACAACGGCGAGGCCGTGACGTCGAGGTCGTTCGTGGACGCGTGGAACTTCGCCGTGAACAAGAAGTCCGCCCAGCTGAACGCCTACGTCTTCGGCGAGATCAAGGGATACCCCGACGTCGTCTCCGGCGCTCAGCAGACGATGTCGGGGCTGCGCGTCGTGGACGATCAGAATTTCGAGATCACGCTGGTGAGACCGTGGTCGCAGTTCAAGCAGCTGCTGGGTTATCCCGCGTTCTCGCCGCTGCCGTCGGTTGCCTACCAGGACCCGAAGGGGTTCGAGCAGAAACCGATCGGGAACGGTCCGTTCGCCATCGAAGGCATCTGGCAGCACGACCAGCAGATCACGCTGCGCCGCTACGACCCCTATCCCGACGCCAAGGCCAAGGCCAAGGAAGTCCAGTTCAAGATCTACCAGAGCTTCGACACCGCCTACAACGACCTGCTCGCCGGCAACCTCGACGTCCTGCCCGCCGTTCCGACCGCCAGGATCACCGAGGCCAAGAGCCAGCTGGGAGACCGGTTCCAGGAGTCGCCGAGCGGCCGGATGGAATACCTCGGGTTCCCCCTGGACAGCGACAAATTCAAGTCCGCCGGCGTCCGCAGGGCCATCTCGATGGCCATCGACCGGGCGGCGATCACCAAGGCGATCTTCCAGGGCACGCGCACCCCGGCGACCGGCTACGTTCCGCCCGTCGTCCCCGGTGCGCCGAAGGACGCCTGTGGCGCCACGTGCGTTCACGACGCCTCCGCGGCCAAGGCAGCCTTCGACGAGGCGGGCGGCATCCCCGGCAACACCTTCACCATCGGCTACAACAGCGACGCCCCCGAGAACAAGGAGTGGGTGGAGGCCGCCGCGGGCCAGATCTCGAAGGATCTCGGCGTGAACGTCCAGACCAAGGCCTATCCCAAGCTCGCGGTGCTGCTCGGGGACCTGGGCAGCGGAAAGGTCGACAGTGCCTTCCGCACGGCGTGGACCTTCTACTTCCCCAGCCCGGAGAACTATCTCAAACCGCTGTTCACCCAGAACGCCGGCGAGAACTTCTCCGGCTACAAGAACGACAAGTTCGAAGCGCTGCTGCGCGACGGTGCGGCCGCCCCGAGCCCGGAATCCGCGAACGCCACGTACGCGGAGGCCGAGCAGGTGCTCCTCCACGACATGCCCTACGTGCCGCTGTGGTACCAGGGCGTGATGGTTGGACACTCCAAGCGGGTCAGCGACGTGAGCGTGGACTCCTTCCGCAGGTTGCGGGTCGAGTCCGTGGTCGCGAACTGACCACGCGGTTGAACGGAGAAAGCAATCTTGCCTCGTTATGTCATCAGCCGCGTCCTACAAGCGGTGCTGGTCCTGGTCGGCGCGACTCTGGTCATCTTCATCCTCACCTTCGCCCTGCCGGGTGACCCGGTACAGGCCCTGGCCGGGGAACGGGCGGCCGATCCGGCGTTCGCGGAGGCGATCCGAGCCCGTTACCACCTCGACGAGCCGCTGTTGCAGCAGTACGGCCGCTTCCTGCTCGGGGTCGTCCAGGGCGATCTGGGTGAGACCTACAGCGGCCAGGACGTGGCCCAGATGCTCAGTGAGCGGATGTGGGTCAGCGGTCAGCTCGCGTTGTTCGCCCTGGCGTTCCAGATCATCATCGGTATCGGCGCCGGGGTGGTGTCCGCCCTGCGCCGTAACGGTGTCGCCGACGCGGGCGTCCGGCTCTTCACCCTCGCCGGGCTGTCCATCCCGTTCTTCGTGACCGCGTTCGTGCTCCAGCTCGTGGTCGGCGTGAAGCTCGGCTGGCTTCCCGTGGCCGGAGCCGAGAGCGGCTTCCTCAGCTACGTCATGCCCGGGTTCGTGCTCGGGTCGCTGTCCACCGCCTATGTCGCCCGGCTGACCCGAGGCCAGCTCACCGAGGCGCTTCGAGAGGACTACGTCCGGATGGCCACGTCCAAAGGCTTGACTCGAGTCCGAGTCGTGGCGTTCCACGCCCTGCGCAACAGCCTGATCCCGGTGGTCACCTTCCTCGGCCTGGAGGTCGGCGCGCTGCTCAGCGGCGCCGTCATCACCGAGAGCATCTTCAACCTCCCCGGCATGGGTCAGGCCATGGCGCGCGCCGTCTACCTGGGAGAACGCACCACGGTGGTCGGCGTGGTCACGGTCTTCGTGCTGATCTACGTCGTCGCCAACCTCGTCGTCGATCTGCTGTACGCCGTACTCGACCCGAGGATTCGCTATGCCTGAGCTCGCTTCCGCCACCGGCGTCATGGAGCGCCCGGCGGCTCCGCAGAGAAAGCGGCGTGGTCACTGGCAAGCGGTTTGGAGAAGGCTCGCCCGCAGTCCGCTCTTCTATCTGTCCGCCACCCTGCTCGTGGTGATGGTGGGCATGGCCGTCGCACCGGGCCTGTTCGCGCCGGCCGACCCCCAGGACTGTGATCTCGGGCGGACCCTGGCCGATGCGGGTGCCGGGCAGTGGTTCGGCCGGGACCTGCAGGGCTGCGACGTGTTCTCCCGCAGCGTCCACGGCGCCCGGGCGAGTCTCGGCATCGGTATCGCCGTCTCGGTGGTGACAGGGCTGCTCGGCGGGGTCATCGGCGCCACCGCGGGCTACTTCGGCGGCTGGGTCGACGCGACCCTGTCCAGGATCACCGAGATCTTCCTGGCCATTCCGCTGCTGCTGGGCGCGAGCGTCCTGCTGACGCTGTTCGGCACCTCCGGCAGCGGCATGTGGACGGTGATCATAGCCCTGTCGGTCCATGGCTGGCCGCAGGTCGCGCGCATCACCCGTTCGTCGGTCATGGAGGCGAAGCAGCAGGACTACATGCTGGCCGCGGCGGCCATCGGCTGTTCGCGATCGCGGGCCCTGATCCGCCATGTCGTGCCGAACAGCCTCGGCCCCTGGCTGGTGGTCGTGACGACGAACCTCGGCGTTTTCATCACGTATGAGTCGATCATCTCGATGCTGGGGATCGGCCTGCGCCCACCGACGATCTCCTGGGGGCAGATGATCCACGACGCTCAGGCCCGATTCCTGGAGGCGCCCCTGCCGCTCCTGGGCCCGGCTCTGTTCCTGAGCGTCACCGTCCTGGCCTTCATCCTGCTGGGCGATGTCGTCCGAGACGCGATCGATCCGAGGATCCACTCATGATCGCCGTATCCACCGGGCCACGAGGTCGAAGGGGAGAATCGTGACAACGGAACACGCCGAAGGCGGCTCGACGGCCGGCCACCTGCTGGAAGTGGACGACCTGCGGGTCGAGTTCGGCGGCGACGACGGCCACACACCGGTGCTGCGCGGGGTGAGCTGGCACGTGGATCGCGGGGAGACGCTCGCCGTCCTCGGCGAGTCCGGGTCGGGCAAGAGCCTGACCGCGCAGGTGATCATGGGAATCCTGGAGACCCCGCCCGCGCGGATCGCGGGCGGAAGCGTGCGCTGGGAGGGCCGTGACCTGCTCGGCCTTCCGGAACCCGCCAGACGCGAGATCCGGGGGCAGGGGATCGGCATGGTCTTCCAGGACGCGCTGTCCGCGCTGAACCCGGTCCTCCGCGTCGGTCCGCAGATCGGCGAGACCCTGCGCGTACGCCTGGGCCTCTCCCGCCGGGAGGCGCGCGAGCGGGCGATCGAGTTGATGCGGCAGGTGCGGATCCCCGATGCCGAACAGCGGTACCGCCAGTACCCGCACCATTTCTCCGGCGGCATGCGGCAGCGCGCCGTGATCGCGATGGCGCTCGCGCTCTCGCCGGACGTGCTGATCGCCGACGAGCCGACGACCGCGCTGGACGCCACCGTCCAGGTCCAGATCCTCCGGCTGCTCCAGACGTTGCAGAGCGAGTCCGGCATGGGGCTGGTGCTGATCAGCCACGACTTCGGCGCGGTCGCGTCGATCGCCGACCGCGTGGCGGTGATGTACGCCGGTCGCGTCGTGGAGACCGGCGCGGTCCGCGACATCTTCCGCCGCCCGGCCCACCCCTACACCCGGGCACTGCTGGATGCGGTCCCGCGCGCGGATCGCCGGGCCGGGCAGCTCGCCGCCCTGCCCGGGCAGCCGCCGGTGCTCCGTAAAGGCGCGACCGGGTGCCCGTTCCGCTCGCGATGTCCGATGGCGGAAGCCGTGTGCGAGGAGCGGGAACCGGCCCTCGCGGAACACGCACAGGGCCGCTGGAGTGCCTGCCACCTGGGAAAGGACGTGATCGCTGGTGTGCTCCCAGCCCATTCTCGAGGTCACTGACGTCACCCGCCACTATGCGTCCGGGCGTCGGTGGCCGTTCGGTCCCCCGGCGCAGGTGCACGCGGTGGACGGCGTGTCCTTCGCCCTGGGCGAGCGGGAGACGCTCGGCCTGGTCGGTGAGTCCGGCTGCGGGAAGTCCACGCTCGGGCGGATGCTCGTCGCGCTCGATCGACCCTCTTCCGGGACGATCCGATACCGCGGCGAGGACATCCACCGGCTCAGTCGCGCGGGCCTGAAGCACCTGCGGCGTAAGATCCAGATCGTCCTGCAGGACCCGTACACGAGCCTGGACCCGCGGATGACCGTGGGCGACATCGTCGCCGAGCCGCTGTCGGTGCACGGCGAAGGCACGCGGGCGGAGCGCCGGCGCCGGACCCAGGAGCTCTTCGAGCTGATCGGGCTCAACCCGGACCAGGTCAACCGCTACCCGCACGAGTTCTCCGGCGGTCAACGTCAGCGCATCGGCATCGCCCGCGCCCTCGCGCTGGGGCCCGAGGTCATCGTCTGTGACGAACCCGTCTCGGCGCTGGACGTCTCGATCCAGGCGCAGGTGCTCAACCTGCTGGCCGAACTGCAGGAGCGGCTCAACCTCTCCTACGTGTTCATCGCCCACGACCTGACCGTGGTCCGCCAGATCAGTCACCGCGTGGCCGTGATGTACCTGGGGAAGGTCATCGAGATCGGCCCGGAGAACGCGGTCTACGCGGAGCCGCGCCACCCCTACACGCAGGCGCTGCTGTCGGCCGCGCCGCACGCGGATCCCGATCTGGCGCGCGAGCAGGAGGTGATCCTGCTCGAAGGCGATCCGCCCAGCCCCGCCGCCCCGCCCAGCGGCTGCCGCTTCCGCACCCGGTGCTGGAAGGCGGAGGAGGTGTGCGCCGTACACGAGCCCGCGCTCGTGGGGGCCACGGGTGACGCCGCTCACCATCAGACCGCCTGCCACTTCGCCGCCCCGTCGCCCGTACACACGACGGGTTAATGCGGCAGTCGCGGGGTTGCGCATAACTGCCTTCTGAATACAGAATATTGAATGCGATTGCATTCCAACCTTGGAGGAAAAGTGACCAAGCCCCTAGATGACCGACAGTTCGCCGTCCGGGCCTCCCGCGTGCTGGACCCCGCGAGCGGTGAGTACTACGAGGACGCGAGCGTCGTCATCGCCGATGGCCGGATCGTGTCGGTCGTCGACAACCCGCCCGCCGATGCCGAGCTCATCGACGTCGGGCGGTTGACCTTGATGCCCGGGCTCATCGACTGCCACACCCACATGCTGCTCCGCCCCGAGGACCAGGTGTGGCCGCCGGCGCTCCTGTTCAAGACGCAGGTCTACCGGGTGATCGAAGGCGTCAACGCGTGCGACCGGGCGCTGCAGATCGGTTTCACCAGCGCCCGCGACACCGACAACGAGCAGGTGTGGCACGGCGACACCGCGCTCCGGGACGCGATCGAGGCCGGCATCATCCCCGGCCCGCGCATGGCTGTCGCCTCGGACGGCATCTCCATCACCGGCGGCGACATGCGGATCGACGACAAGGTGAACCCGGAGCTCCACCTCCCGGACGTCGCCGGCATGGTCGACACCCGGGACGAGCTGATCAAGGAGGTCCGCCGCCAGATCAAGATCGGCGCGGACTGGGTCAAGATCTACGCGACCAGCACCCGCAAGGACGTGGAGCCGGAGGAGCTGGAGCCGCTGCACCAGTTCACGGAGGAGGACATCGCCGCCGTGGTCGCGGAGGCGAAGAGGTACCGGCGCGACGTCGCGGCCCACGCGTACGGCAAGGACGGCGCCCAGGCCGCGATCCGCGGCGGCGTCCGCACCCTTGAGCACGGCCCGCTCCTGACCGAAGAGGACCTGCAGGCCATGCTCGAGTTCGGCACCTTCTGGGTTCCGACGATGGGCACCTACTACAAGCGGCAGCACACCGACTTCGACCGGCGCTTCGTCAAGAGGCACGAGGGCGCGTTCAAGCGCGGCCTCGAACTGGGCGTCAAGATCGCTTTCGGCACCGACGTCGGCTCCTTCCCGCACGGCGAGCAGATGGACGAGTTCAGCCTGATGGTGCAGTACGGCATGAAGCCCCTGGACGCCATCAGGTCGGCCACCGTGGTGGCGGCCGAGGTGCTGCGCAAGGAGGGCCAGATCGGCACCCTCGCCGCGGGCGCCCACGCGGACCTCGTCGCCGTGGATGGAGACCCTCTGCAGGACATCGAGGCGCTCAAGCGGGTGGGCTTCGTGATGAAGGGCGGCCGGGTCCACCGGGACGACTTCGCCGCCAGCGCGAAGACGCCCGACGTGCAGTGGACGCCGTCGCGCTGAACATCCAGGTGTGACGATCGAGTCATCCCGCCGAACGGACCGGCGGGATGACGTGGACCGAAGCGGAGGGCCATGACCGGGCTACGGGACGGACTGGTGGTTTATGCGGGACGGCTGCGCGCCGATCCATGGTCGCGCGACCTCGGCCCCGCCTGGCTTCGCATCAGGAACGGCCGCTTCGAGGAGATCGCACGCGGCCACACCCGGCCGACGGACTGGCCCGACTGCCCCACCGTGGACCTGGGGGCTGCGGTCGTGCTGCCCGGGCTGGTGGACTCCCACGTCCACCTGACCGAGTCGGGCGACGGGACCGGTGAGGACGTTTCCGCGGCCAGGTCCACCTCCGAGCGGGTGGACCTGGCCATCAGGAACGCCCGGACCGCACTGCGCGCGGGCATCACCACCGTCGCCGACTGCGGAGGCTCGCCGGAGGCCGTGTTCGAGGTGCGCGCCCGCGCGGCCTCCCTTCCCGACTGCGCCCGGACGCTCGTGGCGGCGGCGCCGATCACCACGGTGCGCGGACACACCTGGCGCTTCGGTGGAGAGGCGCGCGACGACGAGGCCATGCGCGATCTGGTCAGGCGGTTCGCCGCCGCCGGGGCCGACTTCATCAAGATCATGGCCTCCGGCGGCGGTACGCCGGGGGCGCCCGCGTGGGAGCCGAGCTTCTCCGAGGAGTCGCTGCGCGGTGTGGTCGAGACAGCGGCGTCGCTCGGCCGTCCCCTGAAGGTCCACTGCCTGTCCGCTGACTCGATGCGCACCGCCGTCGCCGCAGGCGCGAGGCTGATCGAGCACGGGAAGTTCCGCACCGCCATGGAGGACGGCAGCGGCTTCGACCCTGCCGTCGTGGACCTGATCGTGGGGGCCGGCGCCGTCGTCTGCCCGACGCTGTCGGTCGGCCATCATGTGCTCGCCGCGCCGCCCGAGGTCTCCGGGGACGCGGGGACGTTGTGGGGCAGGCGACAGCCGCATGACCTGGACGACTTCCGGCGGATGGTCGAGAGCGGTGTCCGCATGGTGAGCGGCACGGATGCCGGCTGGCGGTTCACTCCGTTCGACGCGCTGCCCGGAGAGCTGCGGCTGATGGCCGGTTCCGGGATGACGAACCGGGAGACCCTGGCCTCGGCGACCACCGGCGCGGCCGACGCGCTCGGGGTGGGAGATCGGATCGGCCGGATCGCGGCCGGATACCAGGCGGACTTCATCGCTGTCGACGCCGACCCCGTGGACGACCTCTCCGCGCTGGATCGGCCGCAGGCGGTGGCGCGCGACGGGCACGTCATCCGATGAGCGATGTCGAGCCGGCCGACCCGGTGACCGTCCTGCTCGACTGGCAGCGGGCCGCGCGGGAGGCCGACGATCCGCAGGCGGGGCTGATGGCGCTGAGCACCGTCAGTCCGGCGGGCGAGCCGCGCCTGCGGACCGTCTCGCTGAAGCTGCTCGACGGCCGCAGGATCGGTTTCGTCACCGACAGCCGTTCGCCCAAGGCCGGCGACATCGCCGCCTGTCCCAGGGTGGCGGTGATGTTCGTCTGGATGTCACTACGACGGCAGGTCATGATACGCGGTGTCGCGGCACGCATGAGCGAGGCGGAGGCACAGGAGGAGTTTCACCGTCGCGCTCGGCCCGCCCAGCTCGCAGCCTGGGTGAGCCATCAGTCCGCACCGGTTCCGGGCCGGGCTGAGCTGGAATCGGACATGGCTGCGGCCTCCCGCCGCTGGCCTCCGGGCACACCCGTGCCGGTGCCTCCGCACTGGGCGGGGTTCGTCGTCACGCCTGTGGAGATCGAGTTCCTTCAGGCGGGCCGTCCTGACCGCCTGCATGATCGCCGGAGACATCGGCTCGTGGGGGACCAGTGGGTCCAGCGGATCCTCAGCCCTTGAGCTGAGGCCCTGGCCGTGGCGCATCGGGTCGTACGACTCCTGAAGACAGTAATCCGCATTCAGAAATTGGGGTTAGCACCCAAGAGGAGCAAGAGTGAAGCGTCGCGAATTGTTGGGAAGCGCCGTGCCCGGCGTGATCGCCTTATCCGCCGGAGGAATGGCTCTGTCGAATGACGACGGCGGCATTCACGTGCGAGAAGTGGGCAGCTACTTCGTCGGCGGAAAATCAATCACTCTCGCCGATGCGCCGTCCCGGGACGCATTCGTCGCGGCAGGGCGGTCCCCGGCCCGCGTGGATCCCAACGGGGATTTCGAAACCGGTCAGGTCTACGTCCAGTTCGTACGGCTGGCACGCCCCCGCAGTTCGTTGCCGCTGCTCATGTGGCACGGCGGCGGCCTCACCGGCGTCTCCTTCGAAACCACGCCGGACGGCCGACCGGGATGGCAGCAGCAGTTCCTCGCCGGTGGGCACGACGTCCACCTGGCCGACGGCTTCGGCGGTGGCCGCGCCTCATGGCAGCGCTATCCGGAAATCTCCCAGGCAGAACCACTGTTCCGCACCAAGCAGGAGCTGTGGGAGCTGTTTCGGATCGGCCCCGCCGGATCGTACGCCACCGATCCGGCGAAGCGTCGGCCGTATCCCGACACGCAGTTCCCCGTCGCCGCATTCGACCGGTTCGTCAAGCAGGTGGTGCCTCGCTTTCGGACGTACGACCAGTCCACCCAGGCCGGGTACAACGCGCTCGTCGCCCAGGTCGGGCCGAACGTGGTACTCACCCACAGCGCCGCTGGACCGCTCGGATTCGCCTCGACGATCGCCGCGCCCGACCTCGTCCGCGCCCACGTCGCGATCGAGCCGTCAGGCGCTCCCGACCCGGACTCCGTGGACCTCAAACGGCTTAGCCGGATTCCGCACCTCATCATCTGGGGCGACCGTCTCGGGCTGAACGAACCCGGCAACTCATGGACGGAGCTGTACACCTCTACCAGGAGGTTCCATGACGCCCTGCGGAAGGCCGGTGGCAAGTCGACCTGGATCGACCTGCCGTCCGAAGGCTACCGCGGGAACTCCCACATGATCATGATGGATCGCAACTCACGGCAGGTGTCAAACCTGATCAATTCATGGCTGAAAGAAAACGTGAACGATTGAGTTCGTGGCGTTCACGAGAAGACGACCGGGCGTCCGGACAACGGATATGCCGCTGGCCGCACCGGTCACCATGACCACCCGGCGCGCCTATCTCCGGGTGTCGCATGTCGAGGAGTCCTGACCTCAGGCCGGGGCTCTGAGGAGCCCGGCCACCCCCGGGTGTTCCGGGCCCAGTATGTTTTCCAGCCCTGCCTCATCCGTTGCCGTAGTCGATGATCCGCCACCGCTCCGAGGGAGCGTTTCGGCCGACCAGGAAGTCGTAACGACGTTCCCCGTCCATTTCGGGCCCCTCTTCCTCCAGATCGACCTTGTATCGGGTAGGAACAGCGGACACGAGCCGGGCATATGCAGAACTGTCTGTACGGGGTTCGCCAACCCAGATCAGGTCAAGACGGCGATAGGAGCAGCCGATGCCCCTATCGCCATGCCTCGCCAGGAAAGAGGGTGCGGACAGGGCCCGCGCGGTGTCGTCGTCCCTGGCCGCCACGGCTTGCAGGTATGCCGTGACGACCTGTTCCGGGGTTGCGTCGGGCGGTGGAGTGGCGACCGCGGAGCGCTGCTCGGGAAACAGCTTGCACCACTCGACCCGCAGCGTTGGCAGAACCTCATACGAGGTCGCGATGATCACGCCTGCCAGGACGACCGCGACCGCGACCGGTATCCAGATCTTGCGTGTCGTTCTGGCAGTCACACCGAAGTCCTGTCAGCGGTTGATACGCACAGCGTGGATTTTACCTTTCGGAACCGTGCTGTGAACTGGAACCGGGCCTTCCTCCTGATGAGAGCAGGGCCATTCGGACCTTGGGGTGATGGAGCATGGCCATCGCGGAGGCGTTGCGGAAAGACACGCACCATCTCGCCGGAATCGGAGGTCTCGCCGGCCAGCGGTCAGGGTCACCCGCCGAGGCCGCTGAGCGGTGGCCCAGCCCCGCCCAAGCAGGTCCGCGGGTGAGAACGGTTGAACGGCCCGGTCGGTGCGTATAAGTTTCCCCCTGGAGGCGCATAAGCGCCTGCCCCGGACGAGATGGGCGCCGTACCCGGACTGCCAAGACGACGCTCTCAGGAGACGTCATGGGCGGAAGCACGCATCCGGTCGATTTCACGTCTGAGACGCCCGAGCCTCGCGCACTGGACGTCCGCTGGATCCACGGGTCGCCGTCAGCGAAGCACAACACCGATCCCGACATCCAGGTGTACTCCTACGACGAGCACACGTTCATCCTGCGCCAGAACATGGCGATCAACTACGAGGCGCCATTCCTGTTCCTGATGTTCGGCAGCACCCGAGCCGTACTCATCGACACCGGAGCCACCGCGTCCGCCGAGTTCTTCCCTCTGCGCCGGGTCGTCGACGACCTGACCGGACGCCGGCTGGCCGAGCATCCCCGAGACGGCTACCCGCTGCTCGTCCTGCACACCCACGCCCACCGTGACCACATCGCCGGAGACGCCCAGTTCACCGACCGCCCCGACACCGTCGTCGTGGGAGCGGATCTGAAAAGCGCCTGGGAGTACTTCGGGTTCGCCGACGCCCCCGACCGGGTGGCTCAAGTCGATCTCGGGGGCCGAGTACTGGAGTGCCTGGCCACCCCCGGGCACCATGAGGCGGCCGTCACGTTCTACGACCCCCACACCGGATTCCTGCTCACCGGCGACACGGTGTATCCAGGACGGCTGTATGTGGAGGACTGGGCCGCCTTCGGCAGGACTATCGACCGCTTGATCGGGTTCGCCGACGTCCGGCCGGTCACCCACGTCCTCGGCTGCCACATCGAGATGACCAACGAGCCGGGTGTGGACTACCCCGTCCTCACCACCTACCAGCCGGACGAACCGCCGCTGCAGATGACCGTGGATCAATTACGCGGCATCCGCAAGGCGATCGATGCGATCGGCGACCGGCCCGGCCGACATGCCTTCGCCGACTTCGTCATCTGCCGCAAGGGCACTGCGCAGGGCTCAGGCGGTGTTGGCTGACTTTTCGCCGGCTCCAGTCCGCGAGAGCCCTGCCGAGGCCGTACGGCCTCCCCCACGGAGGAACCGACCGCATAGCCGCTGAACAGCGAAAAGGCCCGGATCCATAATACGGAACCGGGCCACTCGACCTTGTGGAGAGTTCACGAGTGGCCCTTGCCAGGCGCGGAGTAGGTGCCAGGAAGATCGCTTCCCGGAATCAGGGTGATCGTTTCCCGAGGACGACCCCGTCGGCGCGTGGCTAGCCCCGAGCGAGAACCAGGCCGATACGTTCGCCCAGCCCCTGGCCGTACCCGAACTGAAGCTGGACCAGACCCTGTCCGGTGAGGACGGTGACGACGGCTGGATGCAGCTCGGATTCCGGCACAACTGCTGGAAACACGAGGAAGACCTGACCATCCGCTACACGGGCGTGACCCGCTTCACGCTGCAGACCGCATCAGACATGCCTCGCGTGACCCGACTCGGTGAGGTCATCCTGGACGAGGTGCTGCCGCACCCGGACGGATGCGCCCACGAGATCGCCTGCCACACCGGGTCCACCACCATCGTCTGCCGGGACCTCACCGCAACGTGGGTCGAGGCCAGCTGCCCGGACCAACCCCAAAAGGACTGATCTTGAGAAGAGATGGCGCGATGGAGCCCGGCTACGCCCTTGCCGGCTATCGGGTCGCCCCACGCGCTGATCGCCAGGACTGGCAGGACACCGCCCTTCCCAGCACGGGCCTGGTGTCGCTGAGCGACTGCGTGGTCGACCTGATGCCAGTAGACCCCAATGGCTGGGACGACTGGTTCGCCAGCCCTCAGGAGGCTGAGATCGCGCGCGACCAGGCCGGCAAGCCGGGCTTGCACGTCCTCGCAGTCGGATTCGCCACCGCCGATGTTCCTGGGCTGCTGGCCGATATCGCCGATGGCGGCTGGGACACAGCAGCCGGCGGCCTACCGGAACGGCTGGCCCGGCACGAGAGGTTCCCGCATGCCGGCGGCCAGCGGCTGGGCTTTGAACTGGTCGGCTTCGACAGCGGGCGCTGGCACACCTGGACCTGTCTGGGAGGCCTTGTCGCCGACGTCCGCAGGGCCACCGGCGTCCAGCCGGGACAGTGGGGGCTGATCCAGGACGAGCAGGACGCGCGCCGCGCCGCTCAATGGCTCACCGGCTCAGGCCTCGGCGACCCCAAGGTATTGCTCTGGGCAGCCGCGCTCCTCACCGACGTCACCCGAGCATTGAACGCAGCAACTCCATGACCGTCCACACCGGACCCGGTGGTGAGCCTGCGAATAATCCGCATGCCCCAGAACTGGCATCACGGCAGACTCCGACCATGACCGACGTTCTCGCCTGCGAGCTCATGCCCCTGGGGACGAAGACACCCCGGCTTGGGGTCGACTGGACCCAACGACCCAGCCGCTACCTGACGATCGACGGCAAGCCCGCCTACCGGATCGCCTACTCGTGCGGCACCTGCGGACTGGTCCTGCGCCGCCAACCCGGAGCGACCGCGGGCCCGCCGCCCGCAGAAGAGGTTCGCGACCGGCTCAGCACCGGACTCGACACATTGGACTCCGAGATCATCGGCGCCTTCTCCGCTCAGCTGCCCCATGGGGACTACCTCGTCATGCTGCTGGACGTCCAGCCGAGGCTCGTCACGCCCGGCTCAGCTGACGACTACTTCGCAGCCGAAGGCCCCAGCGCCTGGCGGAACGAAGAGTTCGAGTATCCGCTCGACCCAGCCAACACCGGCTATTACCGGCTCGGCCGCAACCGTGTCAACGAGCACGATGAACTGTTCCAATTCGCCGTCCCCATCACCGACCCCGCACAGGCTGATCCGGCAACCACTGACCGCTACGCCAGCGCCGCCGACAGCCACCCCACAGCGGTCGCCCTCGGGCTCCTTGACATCCAAGGACCCTGGTTCCGCCGTGAACGCCACTGGGGGCTGTTCCACTACCTCCTCGACGGTCACCACAAGACAGCCGCCGCAGCAGGACGCACCGTCCGCCTGCTGACCTTCATCTCAGCAACCGAGTCCTTCGCCACCGAGGCGGAGCTCCTGCAGCTGCCAGAGACCCTCCAGGCCGAGGAATAGTGCACGGTCGGAATAACACCCCTGCACCAGTAGCTCACCGGGCGCTCGGCCTCACCTGCCTCACCAGACACCGGGGACCGCAACCGGTCGACCAAGGCCACCAGCCGCAGCAACGCCTCCACGCTGAGTATCGCCCCAGGCCCAGACGGTGCAATAGAGAGCAGTCCAGCTACAGGTGCATCACCGGTGGCGGATTGAAGCGGTCCAGCGCACTCCGTCAGGCAAGGTGTTCACCGCCAGGTTCGGAATCTGTCAAACCTGCTGCCTTTCCGCCGACTCGTCGGTGATCTCACCTCGTGTCGATTGCGACTGCACCGTGACGTTTGCCCTCGAAGATGACCGTGTGAATATAGAGAAGATGCGTCCCCGCGTTGAGGAGTTGTCCCGGCGGCTTGGTGTCAACCCACCTGACGTGGTCTACGGCCAGCCGCCCCAAGGAGCGGACTGCATGCTGAAGAGACGCGGCAAGAACTCACTGATTGTCATCGGAGCTACCTTTGACGACCTGCCGGAGCATTTGCAGGACGTGGATCTCGGGTGGGCCATCGCGGCATCCGACCGCACACGTGTTCGCAAGGAGGGGGTATCAACTTCGGCCTCGGCTGGCATCGGCGCTGTGGCTGGCCTCGTTGGGGCCCCGTTGATCTTTCTGTTCGACTCACCCATCCCATTCGGCGTGGTGACTCTGACACTTCTCATCGTGATCGGAATGCCGATCATCATCAGAGGGCAGATATACGCGCTGGACCGCAGGGTGGCCGAGGTCTGCGGAAGGGAGGTGGTCCATCGCGCCCTGGAGTACTGGCAGAAGAACCCGCCTCAGATGCGAGGTCTCTACCAACTCGCGATAAAGCTGCAGCCTTCCATGGCGAAACGAGCTGCTCGGCTGGCCCCTGCGAACCTCTGAAGGCGAACCACACTCCCCGCCACGTGAGCAGCCTGCGTGCGCCCGCACAGTTTCCCCCGAGTCTCTCTCATCACTTCGTACGCCCTCGATCCACCACGGAGCGGCAGCGGGCTAGCGACGGAGGGGCTCGGCCTCACGTATATCGCTCCAAGGCCCCCTGCTTGCAAAGCAGGCGTGGTACCGGCTCGACATGGTTGGGGGCTTTGCTCTTCCTGCTGGGATCTTCCGCCATCGTCCATCAGTGTCCACAGCGCGCTGCTCATCGACGGCTCCCTGGCCTGCCCGCTGATACCCGGCCGCCTCGCCACCGCCACCACCGGCCTGGACGACGCCGCCACCCGCACACCATCGGAAGAACTCACCGCGTTGATCACCGCGCGCCAGCCGTACTTGCTGCGTCTCAAACAGAGCCCGAACGCAGACCGCAACATCCGCTTCCAATGCCCGGCAGCAGGCACCTCCCCGTCGGTCACCTGCCCCCGCTTCGACCGCCTCCACCAGCGCGGCCCCAGCCGACCCACCGCGGTCGACCTGACCGACGCCCGGCAGCGAGCCGCCCACCCAGCGGCCAAACCCCGCGTCTTGCCCCCGACCCCCGGCCCCCGACCACAAGACCGGTGAACTGCCGAAGATCTGCCACCAGCACACCATCACCCTGCGCAACGACGACCTCGGCCACCTCGACAAGTTCCGCCAGGATGCCTTACCTCAGCCCCTCGTGGCGGGGGACGTACTCCACTGCCAGGGCCATGACGGAGGGGCTGAACGGCCGTCTCAAGGGCCACGACCTCGACCTGAGTGATCCGAAGAACCGGCTCGCCCACGGCCGCGTCGCCCAGACCATCCTGGTCGCTCTGCTCGTCACCGTCGCCAACGACCACTTCCTCGACCAGTGGCGCCACATCCACCAGCACCCAGACGAGCCCGACACATCCGCCGACATTCCCGAGATCCCAGCAGAGCACATCGACCGCACGCCGCTCACGGGCCGGAGCAGGCCACCACCCGCCCCATAACCCGCATTTCAGATCACCTTGTCGCAACACCCAGCCCGGAGCCGACATCGCCATGCCCAGCGACGCGAACTCCAACCTCCACCAGCGCCCTGACACCACCCGGGCCTTCCCGGACACCTGCTCCGCGGCTCCCAAACCAAGACGAACCCGATTCGGAAACTCCTGAACTGTTCTGTCGCAGCGAAGGTTGAGCGATTCTCATCGAAGTTTGAGTGATCGTGGCTCAGCTGCCTTCTGGCGTTGCTTCCGACGTTCTCGGTAGGCCCATACTCGGCACGCGTCTGAGCACCAGAGCCGAGGCAGACCACGGGGGTCGTCACGAGGCAGCAGAGCATCGCATCGCCCGCATCGTCGGTGCGGCGGTTGGCTGGCTCGGCGGCAATCGCGAGAGTACCAATGGGACGGAGCAGGCGAGGTGAAGGAAGTTCCGCATGCCTCACATGAGTTCACGATTGGCGGTTGAGGCGCTGGTCGGAAACGTTCGGAGTGGCGCTGGCGGTATGCCATTTGGCGGCAAGTGGCCGAACACCAGCGAACGGCTCCCTGTACTCCAAGGCGGAGCGGGGCGAAGCACCTCTCGCAGAGGAATCCGGCAAGGGTGCGCCGCAACACGTCCTGACTGCGGCCACTTGCGGCCGCGAGTCGGTCCAGCTGCGGGCGCCCTCGGAAATCCGATGATCCCTGCAAGTGTGCCCGCAGGAGGTTTGGTGCGAGGTGGTTGGCGATGGCAAGGCGTTCAACGTAGGAGGCGACGCTCTCACCCCGGCGGGGGCGGATGTTGATGGGCAGACGGGCGGGTAGGCGGCGGTCGTCCGGGCTGCTGGGCGGCATGCCGAAGGCCTTTCCGAGTCGGCGGGGTCAGTCGAATTCGGAGCCGTGGTCGAGCGGGACAGCCTCCAGGCCCTTCTTCGTGATCCTCTCGCTGCCGGCCAGGAGCGCGTCCAGGGCCGCCCCGCGGATCAGGTGGGACAGCGAACCGATCATGCCGCCGGTGCGCTGGTGCAGGTAGCGGTCCAAGGAGGTGAGGGTTCCGGGGCGGTGCGCGTGCAGGCGGAGCGCGTTCTCCAAGGTGGCCACCAGGCCCTGCCACTCGGCGTTGTAGGTCAGCGGCGCGGTCGGGATCAGGGTGAAGCGCCCGGCGATCTGCTGCCCGCGGGTGCCGTTGAACAGCCCTTCGCGCTCGACGTTGATCCCCGCATAGACGAAGGTCGCCGGGATTCGCTCCGAGAAGTACTTGAGCGTGTCGGCGACCTCTGCGCCGGAGCGGGTCGTCAGCGAGATGTTGTGCAGTTCGTCCACGAGCACCAGGCCCACCCGGGCGTCGATGAGGACGCCGCAGACCGACTCCAGAACGTCGGTGATGTTCGCCCGGGTGCCGACCGGCAGTCCCAGGAATCGCGCGAACTCCACTGCCATCATCCGCGCCGTGGCGGCGGGCGGGACGGTGATGTAGACGACCGGGATGCGGTCGCTCACGCCCGGGTGGCGGGCCCGGTCCAGCAGTTCGTGGGCGAGGCCGAGTTGGGTGATGGCGGTGGTCTTGCCCGTGCCAGCCGGGCCGGAGATGATCAGTCCGCGGCGGGCGCTGACCGCGTGCCGGTTCAGCAACATCAGGCGCCGCCCGCAGATGGTCGTGTGCTTGATGGTTGAGGTCGCCACCACCAGCAGTCGGGTGTGGTGGTCGATCCGCTCCTCCTCGTAGCGGGTGCGCTCGGCCGGAGAGAGCGCGTCGCGGTCCGCGTCGGACAGCAGCACGGGGATCGAAGGCTGGTCGGCGACGAAGACTCGCCAGCCCGGCAGGCTCGTCAGGTGACGGTCCGGCTCCCTCAGTTCGTCGGCGGATGGGGGGCGCGGGGCGGAAGGGCGGGTCATGAAGACTTCCAGGGGTCGGCGAGCGGATCGAACAGTCCCAGCGGGATCACCTCGGCCAGCGGCTTGTCCTCACCCGCGGTCTCCTCGGCATCAAGCTCGGGCTCCGGGGCCGGCGGTGGGGTCGGGACGGGTTGGGCGGTTTTGGCGCGGGCGGCCACGCGCTTCTCCCGGCGTGTGCGCTTCTTCGGCTTCGCCCCGCCGTTCTCCGCGTCCTCGGGGCCTGCGTGGGCGCGGGTGAGCAAGGCGGCGCCCGCGTCCGCGATCTCCGCCTCGGTGCCCTCGGGCAGTTCACGGGCGGCGTGGTCCCAGGCCAGTTCCCCGAACGGGACGGGGGTGTGGCGCAGGTGCTTCCAGGTGGCTTCCAGCCATTCGCCGTTGCCGTGGTGGTTGCGTACCCAGATGCGGGAGATGTCGTAGGGGTCGTGGTGGACCTCCCACAGGCCCTTCTTCGCCGTGACACCGGAGTGCTGACGCCGAATCAGACCCGGGCCGTCGTAGGTGCGCCGCTTGATCTTGATGCCGTAGTCGTTGACCGCCCGCCAGGTCGCCGGCAACAGTTCGATGTAGTCGGTGGCGCTGAGCGCGACTGGAACGTAGCCGCAGGCCTCCACCAGCGCGGCGTACTTCTCGTTCGATGTGAAGGACCTGCCCGGGTGCAGCGGGTCGCGTAAACCGTTGTGTTCGCGGTTCTGCCACGACGCGATGAGCCATTCGTCGAGAAGCTCCTGCAACTCCAGCAGCGACCACAACCGCCGCTCTTCCAGGTTCCGGCCGCGGTGGTCGGTGCTGCGGCCGGTGAACCCGGACACGAACTGAGCGAAGAGCGTGCCGACGGAGTCGAGCATCTTCTCCACGTGCCCCTTCTGGAACGGGGACGCCTTGTGCGTGGGCTGAAAGTCGATTTCCAGGAAGCGGCAAGAGGCGCGGAAGCTGTGGGAAACGAACGCTTTGCCGTGGTCGCAGACGATCATCTCTGGCACGATCACCGGCTGCGCGGCGGCGTGCTCCAGCCGCTCGTCCAGCCTCAGTAGCCGGCGGTGCGGCAGCACCGAGTGCGACATCCTCAGCGCGTCCACCCAGCCAGGCCGCATCAGCTCCGGCGTGACGGTGCGAGCCAGCAGTACGCTCGCATCCACCGCCTTCGTGGTGGGCCGCAGCACCGCAGCGGTCACGGTCCTGGTCGCGACATCGATCATGCCGGTGAGCTCGATCTTCCCGACCACGCCGTCGTCGAGACGGACCAGCACGTCCAGCGGGGTGGAGTCGATCTGTACCACCTCGCCCGGTGCGAACACCGTCCATTGGCCGAACGGTGCCTTCGCGCCGTGGGCGCGGGAGCGGCGGGCGCGAGCCGTGCCCAGGGCGTGCGTGCCCTGGGACAGCTTCGCCAGCAGCCGGTAGAGCGTCGCCTTCGACGGCAGTTCGACCGACGCACCCCGCTCGCGCAGGATCTCGCCGGTCCGCCAGATGATGTAGGTGCCGGTGCGGGTGGAGTCGTCCTCCCCTTCCTTGATCGCCTGCCGCATGGCGGCTACGACCGCGTCGCCCACCGACCCGAACTGCGGCTTCTTGCGGACCGGTCTCCGGTCCGCCAGCCCCAGCACCCCCTCGGCCTGGTAGCGGCGACGGAAGTTGCCGACCGTGCTCACGCTGACCTGGTGCCCCGCTGTGGTCAACTCGGCCGCCTTGGCCCGCTCGCGGGCGGTCAGCGAATGGCGGGCCGGGTCGTACTCGGGGCGAGGCCGCGCATCCTCGGCCACCTCAGGCCTCGTGCCGTGCAGAACCTCCAGGATGTGCCCCTCCCACCACAGAGCCTTCTCCACTGCATGCCGGGGCATCGCCTCCAGCAGCGAAAGCGGAGGGAGAGGCATCCGGACTGGGCTGGCGAACACTTTGAAGTCCGGATCTCCCAGCAGTTCCCCCAGCAGAACCTCACGCGCGGGTCCCTCCTCATCGGCCAGCGTCACCGCCCTTGCGGACACTGCGAGCACCGCCCGCACCTGCCCGGCGAACCGCACCCGTTCACCCACCCCGATCGAGGCCGGCCGCGACAGCTTGCTCATCTCGTTCCTCCCGCCGTCCATGCCCCGTCCGCGGTCTGCAAGGACGCCCCGCGTCCCAACCCCAGACTCCAGGACAGCAACGGACCCGTCCGCCGTGTGCACCATGGTGCCGCTGCTCAGCAGACAGGTGTGCAAATCCACCCGCAGCACACCAGCCCACAACAGGTGAAACAGCGTTGGCAGCACCGACAGCACATCGCCGACCTCCTCCGCACCTGCCCGCAGCGGAGTCGGCCGACGAAAGACCCTCTCCAGGCGCCCAACCACCTCGTCGCGGACGCATCGCGCGTGCCGGTAACGGGCCAGCCAACGCACGTTCGCCATGAACATCGGGTCAGGGACGCCCAGATGCTCAAACTCCCAGCCGACCGCCGCGCAGGCCTCGGCCGTGCCTGCGAACGCCTCCGCAGTCCGCTCGTTCACCTGGTCCGCAGCGCGGACATCAACCACCCTCGCGCGGCCATCCGCCAACCGTACGAAGTAGTCGGGCGCGTGACGACGAGCGTCGCCATCACGCCAGTGCAGCCAAAACGGCTGCGAGGCGATCCCCACCACCTGCGGATCGAAGTCCAGCAGGATCAACCGGTCCCGCTCCAGCCAGGATTCGTAGCCGACATGGTCGCCGGTAGTTGCTGACCAGTACCAGCCGGCGAAGCCCCGGCCTCCCTTGGCCCAACGGAACCCCCGCACCGGCCGCACGTGCTCGAACCGGACGCTCCAGCCGTCGCCTAACCGGGTCCGCAGCCGCCGCTCGCCATCGAAGAAGTCCAGGTCGAAGGCGCTGAGCACAGGGTCGCCGTACGCACCTGCCTGTTCCCTCAACGTCTCTCCTGGAACTCAAGCGTCCCTTCCGAGTGAAGTTGGCGGGAGGGACACGCGCTGACTTGCGGCACGTCACCTTGGTTCGGACGGTTCCGAACGCAGTCGTTCAGGTCTTCCTGTCGGTGAGAAGGTGTCTCCGCTGACCACGACACGGAGACATCACGACCCTGGGGCACTGCTAGTAGTACTTCGTTAGATTGTCGATCACCTAGCGTGATCATTTTGAGAAGTCACTTCGGGATCATGTTGTCGTGACACCTGACGAGATGGCGCCGGTGCGCCCGCGGCTTGAGAAGTTTGCAGATCAGATGCTGCGGAGGGTGCTTCGTCGCCGTGATCAACTCGCCACCGGCGAGTTGTATCTGCGGGGGCTGATGCTGGACGGGCGGCGCAAGTCGATGGATCCGATGGCGGAGCGTCTGGGAGTTGACACCCAGCGGTTACAGCAATTCATGGCCGACTCGACCTGGGACTACGAACCGGTCCGGGAAAACCTCACACATTGGGCGCTGGAACGGATCGGTCCGCAGGCGGTCGTCATCGACGATGTCGGCTTCCCCAAGGACGGCCCGAATTCTCCGGGAGTGGCCCGGATGTATTCCGGGACGCTGGGCAAGACCGGAAACTGCCAGATCGGCGTCAGCGCACATCTGGTCACCGATCATGCCTCGTCCGCGGTCAATTGGCGGCTGTTCATCCCCGAGTCGTGGGACCCGGCCAAGATCGAGGATCCGGTTCAGGCGGAAACGGTCCACAAGCGCCGCGACCGGTGCAAGATCCCTCAGGACGTCGGTCACCAGGAGAAGTGGCGACTGGCGTTAAACATGATCGACCAGATGTACGACGAGTGGGGAGTCGGCACCGATCTTCCGGTGGTCTTTGACTCCGGTTATGGCGATTGCACCGCTTTCCGGCTGGGACTGGAGGACCGCGGCCTGTCTTACGTGGCGGCCGTCTCCGATGATCTGTCGGCCTACCCCGGAGATGCGGTGCCTGAACTGCCGGAATACAGCGGCAAGGGGCGCCCGCCGAGACCACGCTATCCAGGCAAGCCATCGAATCTGCGCAATCTCGCATTGGCGGCAGGGCGGGCGAATCTGCGGCGGGTGACCTGGCGGCAAGGCACAAGGAAGACCAGCGGTAATCCAGGCGCGAAAATGCGATCACGCTTCATGGCTCTACCGGTTCTCTTGGCCAACAAAGACATCCCCCGCAACCCCGACGGCAGCCTGCCTGCGCGTTTGCTGCTGGTGGAATGGCCGGCAGGCGAATCCGAACCCACCGATTACTGGATCACCAATCTCCCCGCCGAGACTCCGCTGCGCGAACTCGTCCGGCTCGCCAAGATCCGCTGGCGGATCGAGCATGACTACCGGGAGCTCAATACCGGTCTTGGCCTCAAGCATTTTGAGGGGCGGAGCTTCTTCGGCTGGCACCGCCACGTCACCCTGGCCGCATTAGCGCAGGCATTCTGTACCGAACTACGGCTAGACCCAAAAGTCCCTGCGCCGGCCTGACCTTGTATGAGGTTCTCGGCGAACTCCAGGCTTTACTCGCCACCTGGACCGGCGCTTGCCACGTATGCCATCAAATGTACGCGCCCCATAACACTTCGTAACTTAACGAAGTACTACTAGGGCTCAGCGTCATGGTCACGGCGGTGGTATGCGATGCCGGCCCCGCTCAGCCTCGCGCGCCTATTCGTCCACGTCCGGATAGTTCGACTTGCGCGCCAGCCACCACCAGCCGTCACCCAGCCGGCTGCACCACCAGTAATCGTCGAACGTGGTCGCGGTGAGATCACAGGGACTTACCCGCGCGGCGTCAGGCCGGTCATAGATGTAGAGGAACATGTTCTCCGACACTTCCTCGTTCGACAGTCCCATCATGAGAACACGTCCGGGATAAAGCTCCATCGGTACATCCTGCGTACTGAGATGATCAAAATGCAGGACATCGAATTCATCAGGCAGACGCACCCAGCCACCCGAAGGCATGTCCGCCGACAGCTTCCTGTCCTTGGCCAGCTGGGCCAGCGCGGTGAACTTGCCGTGATGGACCGCGAACCACGTACGCCCGAAGATCCCGTTCCAGGGCAGCAGCACAACGGCGGCACACAGAACGACCGCCGCACCGACCGCGACGTAACCGCGGATGTCACCACGTCGGCGTATGAGTCTCTGCGCCCACCACGACGTGGAAAGCACGGCCACGACGAACACGATCCCAAGGATCAGCTGCTCGATGATCCGATCGTAGTACTCCAGCCACAGCAGATACCGTCCAGTCACGACCACGAGCCAGCTCGCCACCATGGTCGCGGTCAACGCATGCGATCGCTTCTCGATCACGCCTCCAGCCCCGGTCGGCGAGCACTGCTTCACGTGAGGACGGCCTCCCGCCAACCTGTGAACCCAACTCGCGCACTGCAACCCGCCTCATCTAACGGGACACCGCACAACCCGCGGCCCTCCGCGACGTACCAGACCTCGAACGCGCTGTCGGTGAGGCGCAACGGACATCAAGCCCCAGCAGTCACTCAACCTTCGGTGAGACACCGTAGCCGTCATCAACCTTCGATGACAATGAGATCGTTCCAACTTGAAGTTGCTGGTCAGGGGCCTGGTGTGATCCGTTGAGGGCATGCTCTGGCTGGTGGTGGGTACTGATCATGGTGGGTGATCATCGGTCAGCGGGTGTGTTCGGTGATGGCCAGGACCATCAGCGCGCGGAGCAGCTTGGTGACGTGGATGGCGTCCAGGCGGAGCTTGGTGAGGATGCGCCAGGCCTTCAACGTGGCGAAGCCGTGCTCGACGGGGGCGCGTTCGGCGCTGATGAGCCGGTTGACCTGCTTTTGCGCGGGGGTGAGGGGCCTGCCGCGGGTGGCTTTGCGGCCGGTGATGATGACCGGATTGTCGTCATCGTCGTCCAGGCCGACGAAGCCGAGGTCGGCGATAGCGCCCAGCCCGGCCTCGCGCAGGCGGGCGGTGAGGCGGTTGTGCCGGGCGGTGGTGATCTCCGATGCGCGACCAGGCCGGACGGCGGAGACCCACAGCAGGTTGCCGCGGGTGTCGGTGAGCGCCACCACGAGCAGCCCGTGGGCCTTGTGCTTGCCCGAGTAGTTCCTGCGGTTGTCGGCTCCGGTGCGGCGGCGGGTGCGGATCAGGGTGCCATCCAGCAGGACGACCTCACCACCGGCTTTGGCGATCTTCTTCAGGGCGCGGTCCAGGCGGGGTGCGCGGGCGGCGAGCAGTTCGACGGTCTCCAGCATCCAGCGTCGCACGGTGGAGGCCGAGACGTTGTTGGCGCCGGCCATGTCGGCCAGGCGCTGGTCATGGCGTAAGACGGCCAGCACGATGGTGGCGATCTTCCCGGCGGGCAGTTTCCGCCAGCGCGAGCCGATGGTCTTGAGATGAGCGCGCAGCAGGTCGGCCAGGAAGGTGAGGGTTTGGGTGGACAGCGGCAGCATGCAGGAGTAGACAGGCGAGGGCGTGTCTTCGGCGGACGTCGAAGCCTTCGACGTTGTCGATGTCGTGGTTTTGGTTGTGGTCACACGCCGCCAGGCCCCCGCCGGGGACACGCTCGGGATGTTTCACCCGGGCAGGGCCTGGCCAGGGGCTGCGGGAAGCGGCAGTGGGCGCAGTGGGCCGCCCGAGGTCAGGGGGCGAACGCGCCGCTGGGGGTCTTGCGCAGCCAGCCCCGCTCGGCCAGCCGGTTCAGCTTGGCCCGCACGCCTTCGACCTGCCCCGATTCGGTGGAAAGGCTGAGCTGGGCGCAGATCGCCTTGCAGATGAGGGGGCCGTCGGCGGCGCGTACCGCGGCCAGTAGCGCCTGGTAGTCGGCGGGCAGCTCATCAGTGCCGGCAGCGTGGTGACGGTGCGGGATCAGCAAACCGCCGGGCACGGGCACGGACGCGGGTACGGGTACGGGTATGGGGCGCAGCTCTATCCCCTGGGAGGCCTGCTCTGCTGCCTGGGCTGGGGTGAGCATCACCTGGTAGAACGGCGTCGGCTCACCGCCGGGCTCGCCGGGTGCGTTGAGCTGCTCGGCGGGATCGTCGGCGAGGAGTTCCTTGACCACCTGCTCGGCCACACGCAGCCGGTCCATCTCGTCTTCGGTCTCGGCCAGTTGCTCGCGCAACCGATCGGCGTGCGTGCCCAGCGCGACCAGGCGCATGGTGATGCGCTCCAGCAGCGGCGACGACATGGCTTCCCCCGGCCGACAAGACAACGATTACCTGGCGAGATCACCAGGACACGGACGATAACGACCCCAGGCCGGGCAGCGCAGACGAAAGCCGGAAGATCCACATTTGCCCCCGGCGGACGATCGAGACCCATGATCCCAGCCGTCTACCAGGAGAGAGCACACTCAACACCGCCAGGCCACCCCCTCCGACCTGCGAGGACAGGATGGAACTAGCTCAATGCTCAGTTTTCGCTGCGACAGGACATGAAACGACAAGATCCCGCCCGATCGCGATGATCAGACGGGATCCCGTCAACTACAGCCCAGCCGTTTCAAGAACGGCCCTTGGCGGGGTGTTCACGAGTGCTCATGACCTGGGGCGCAGCAGACCTTTCTAAGATCGCTTCCCGGACAGGAATTGATCGTTTCCCGGGCAGTCGGTACGGACGGGTGTCATCGGCGGGTCCTGCATGAGGGTTTCGCCCGGGCCGCCGCAGGCCAGGCCGCAACCGACGTGCCGCATTCCGGACACCTTTCCGATCAAACAGTCAGGACCGCAAAAGCCCAGCTCAGGTGCTCACTAGGACGAGGTGCACCTATCCAGTCATCCCAGCCAGCGTTGGATCGCCGCCCGGAGCGATGCGCGGGACGCCGCGTCCGGCTGCGGGACGTCGGTGGCCCATGCCACGTATCCGTCGGGCCGCAGCAGCAGCGCCGTGCACGGCACGGCGGAGCCGGGCAGCCCCGCGGTTGCGGGGTATCCCCAGTCGCCGCCAGTGAAGTCGATCAGGTGCGGGCGGCCGTCCCTGGTCAGCTCGGCGAGCCGGACCCCGTCTTTGAGGTCCAGGTCGGGAGCCCACCGACCGGCCAGCGGATGGTCGCTGCCCACCTCGTAGCGGACGTCGGCGCCCGACATCAGGTCGGCGATACGGCGGACGTTGCGCGGGTCGCCGAGCAGTTCGGTGAACAGCGCGCGCAGGCCGGTGACCTCGCTGCCAGGGGCGATCAGTGCGGATTGGGCGCGCGAGGACATCACCACCCGCTCAGCGACCGGGCGTCGTTCGGACTCGTAGGTGTCGAGGAGACCGGCGGGGGCCGTGCCGCGCGCTTCGGCCGCGAGTTTCCAGCCAAGGTTGACCGCGTCCTGGAGGCCGAGGTTGAGCCCAGGCCCGCCGATCGCCGAGTGCACGTGAGCGGCATCGCCGACCAGCAGCACCCGGCCGTCTCGGAAACGCTCGGCCAGGCGGGTGTTGCCGCCGTTGAGCTTGCGCATCAAGTGCGGCCCTTGGCCGTCGGGCGGGCCGAAAGCGATGTTCACACCGAGCACGCGGTGGGCGCTGGCCTGCAGTTCCGCGAACGTGAGCGGCCCCTCGGCGTCCTGTCCGTTCCACTCCATAGTGGAGATCAACGGTGCGGGGGCACCCGGCAGGGGCGCGTACACGAACAACCCGCGGTCGGTCCGGTGGTGCAGTAACGGCGGGATGGGTCCGTACCCGGGAATGTCGAGGCCGCCGGTGGCCGGATCGACGAACTCGGCCGGCACGACGGCGTGCGCGGTGCGCGCGATCGTGCCGTCGGTCGTCACGCCGGGGAAGGCGATCCCGGCCAGCTTGCGTACGATGCTGTGCCCGCCGTCGGCACCGATCAGGTAGCGCGTTTCGATCGTGTACGGCCCGGCCGGCCCGCTGACCTGGAGGGTCACGCCATCAGTGTCCTGGGTGAATCCGGTGAGCTCGTGGCCGCGCCGGATCTCGACGGCGAGTTCGACGGCCCGTTCCTCCAGCATCTGCTCGATCCTGCGCTGCGGAACCTGGAGGATGTAGAGGGGGTTGTCGTCCAGCACACTCAGGTCGATGGGCAGCGCGCCGAAGACGAATCCGGGAGCGGGCCGCGGTGGGTCCTGGTTACCAGCGAGCCGCTCGTACAGGCCTCGCCGGTCTAGCATCCGTACCACCTGGCCGACCAGGCCGTTGGCGCGGTTGTCCTGGGTGCGCTCTGGCAGGCGCTCCAGGACCAGGGGGCGGATTCCGGCCAGGCTCAGCTCGCAGGCCAGCATCAGGCCGTTGGGCCCGGCTCCGGCTATGACGATATCGGCGATCATGGTGGTCCTTCCGGGCATGACGGATCGACCGGCGGCAGGCCGGCTGATCTTCTATAGGGAAGATGGGAAAGGTCTGGAAGGGTCAGGGCGTGGGCAGGCCGGCGGCGACCTGACCGAGGGCGTCGCGCAGCAGTTCCTCGAACGGTGCCGGCGCATCGCCGTGGAGCCACAGATGGATGGCCGCGAGTATGGCGGCGCCGACCGCCCCGGCGACCAGGTGCGGATACAGATCTCGATCGGCATTGGTGCCGGTGCGCTCGGCGACCGCCGCGGCCAGCGCTTCCTGCGCGGCCGTGTGGGCCTTGAGGAACTCGCCCCGGTGCTCCGGGTGCTGGCTCATCAGCTTGACACCGGCGATCCAGCGCTCGTCGGCCGGACGCTCGGCCTCTTGCATGCCAAGCGCGAACCGGGCGAACACGGCGTTAGTGATGGCCTCCCACAGGGGTTCACCGTCCGGCCTGGACCTCAGCTCGTCTGCGATCTGCACCGCTCGGTCGAAGTGCCTGGCCGCGATCGCCTCCCCCTTGCTGGAGAAGTAGTTGTTGAACGTGCGGTGCGAGACACCCGCCTCGGCGGCGATGTCCTCCACCTTGACGTTGTCGAAGCCACGCTCGACGGTCAGCTTGATCGCCGCCCAGCTCAGCGCGATCCGGGTTTCTTCCTTCTTGCGCTCTCGCAGCCCCATGCGAATACTCTACACAAATTTGCGAGCCACGCAAAGATGCGAGATACGTAAAGATGCGTGGCTCGCATCTATGCGGCGGCCTTGCTCGATATCTCTTCCTCGGGCCACCACATCGAGCGGCTCGGCCGCGCGCACTCGCCCGCCCGGCACCTCGATGGCTTCCTCACCGATCTGGTCACTGGTGCCTCCGGGCACACCCGGCGCGCCTACCGTGGCGATCTGATCCGAGGACAAACAGGGTGTTGGGGTGTTCACAAGTAGGGCTGGCCTGGGGCGCGAGAGGGGTTGCGAAGATCGCTTCCCGTGCCAAGAAGATCGCTTCCCGCTAAGCCTCTAGTCGCAGCAGGGCAGCGTCTGAGCGCTCAGGCCGTAGGTGGCCAAAGTTCCCTCCCAGGAGGAGAGAACTGGCGCTTCTATTTCGGTGGGTCATAGGCTCACGGCAGGACGCTTATGTACGCCATGTTGTCCATTGGCAGCCCTGTGGCTGCAACCTGCTCGCGTAGGTCGCTGCTCATGTGCGTCTTTTTGAGCTGCTCCACCGTAACGAGGGCAGAAGGCCATCTGGCCGACTCCAGCCAGATTTCAGGCGGCTCCCTGCGCGATACGGACCAGCCACTCTGGTTCAGCCGTTGCTCGGCCGCGGCGAGTATGTCGTCCTTCACGTTGCCGTCGAAGTAGATCACGAGGTCGTTCATTTCGACGTACGTGTTCTCCCACTCGTGGAGCATACTGGCGTCTTCGCCGACAACCCGGCCGATGGTTCGTAACTCCGAGAGCACGGCCGGGTCTACGCGCCGCACATCGGGCCCGAAGAAGAAGTACAGCGCGGCCCATCCCAGGCCAACCACCAAGAGGACAGCACCTAGCGGAACCACGAGCGGGGCCACGACGCTCTTCAGGCAGTTGTTTATGCGCGACAGCGCCATGCTACCTGCACCTCCTCAACCAAACGATCATGCTGCCGGACAACGTGCCCGACAATCAAGGGCGAGCGAGTTCGATCACCTGCCTGTGGGGTTGCGTCTGGCGCTGAAGGCTTTGCAGCGACAATGTTGCAGATCTGTCTTCACCGGCGTCTCACAGCCCTCTACAGTTACATTTTTGTAATCACTGCGCGACTCTTTGCGGTCGGGGCGTTCATGAGTGTGGTTGGGCAGCGACGATGACGCCCCGGCGAAGATCGCTTTCCAGGATGGTCGTGACTCGAAGACTTCGCCCAAGCTGCCCACAGTGCCGCCAGGATCTGCCCTACCTCAGCCCCTCCTGGCGAGGGACGTACTCCACCGTCAGGGCCATGACGGAAGGGCTGAACGGCCGTCTCAAGGGCCACGACCTCGACCTGAGTGATCCGAAGAACCGGCTCGCCCACGGCCGCGTCGCCCAGACCATCTTGGCCGCGCTGATCGTCGCCGTCGCCAACGACCACTTCCTCGACCAGTGGCGCCACACCCAGCAGCCTCCAGGCGAGCCCGACACCTCGGCCGACGTCCTCGAAATCCCAGCAGAGCAGGTCGACCGCATGCCGCTCCCGGGTCGGAGCAGGCCACCACCCATCCCATAAGCCGCAATTCAGATCACCCTGTCGCAACACCCAGCCCAGCGTCGCCTTCGCCATGCCCAACGACGCGAACTCGGTCCTCGACCAGCGATCTGACACCACCTGCACCTTCCCGGACACCCGCTCCGCAGATCCCAAACCAGGACGAACCCAATTCGGAAACCCCTGAAACGACAAGATCCCGCCCGATCGCGATGATCAGACGGGATCCCGTCAACTTCAGTCCAGCCGTTTCAAGAACGGCCCCTGGTGGAGATGAGGGGATTCGAACCCCTGACCCCTTCGATGCGAAGCCATTTCGCCCGGACGGAGACCTCGGTCGATGTGCCGCCTGAGCTGCGGGGGTGGTCCTCGACAGTCCACGATCGTCCAAGCTCGTCCGCGGTCGTTGTCACTCAGTTGGTCACTCAGTCCGCAGTGCTTGCCGTGCCCGAGCTAGTGCTTCGTTCCTCTTTGCATGGGTAGGTTTTGTTCCCAAAGGGTGCTGACCTGCTGTGTGGAGGCGAGCACGGTGCCGAAGTTTCTGCGGGCCCGTCCGCTGCAAGACGAGGCGGAGGCCAAGAAGGTTCATCAGCTCGCTCGGGCCCGGCATGCCCCGGCCGATTGGATCGAGCGAGCCCGGATCGTCACGCTGAGCTGGGACGGACTGGGAGTCCCGGCGATCGCAGCCGAGATCGGCTGCCATGAAAAGAAGGTGCGCCGCTGGCTGCACCGGTTCAACGCCGACGGCCTCGATGGACTGGGTGACCGTCCCGGAGTGGGGCGCAAGCGGCGGATCACCGAAGAGCAGCGCTCGGCCATCATCGCGCTGGCCCGGTCGGCGCCGCCCGGGCGCCTGGTCCGCGATGCGGCCGGGGAGCTGTCAGCCGCCGATGAGGACAAGCCGGCGGAGTGGACCTTGGACACCCTCACCCAGGCGGCCCAGGAGGCCGGGATCGAGGTGCATCGCAGCCAGGTACGGCGCATCCTGCTGGCCGAGGGGGTGCGCTGGCGCCATACCCGCAGCTGGGTGACCAGCCGGGATCCGGAATTCGCCCCAAAAGGACGGCCATCGTGGAGCTCTACACCGCCCCGCCGGAGGGCTCCACGGTGATCTGCGCCGACGAACTCGGACCGGTGATCCCGCGCACCTTCCCACCCTCGCCCGCCTGGTCGCCCGACGGCCATCGGATCAAAGCCGAGCTGGACTACTCGCGCGGCCCGGAGAAGACCTGGGTCTATGGCGGGCTCCGCGTCGCCGACGGCGCCGCGGTCACCATGACCGCCGCCTCCCGCAACAGCGACCACTACCAACGGTTTCTCCAGCAGGTGGAAGAGGCCAACCCGCACGGCCAGATCGTCGTCATCACCGACAACCTCTCCAGTCACAACAGCGTCTCCACCCGCACGTGGCTGATCGACCACCCCCGCATCCGGCAGGTGTTCATCCCGGTCGGCGCGTGCTGGCTCAACCTGCAAGAGGGCTGGTGGCGCCTGTTCCGCAAGACCGCTCCCCTCTCTGTCAGACTGCTGTGAGACATAGACGTATGAGTCCTTTTGATGTGAAGCAGGGCGAGACGGGACCACCAAGACAGTGACAATGACCTTCGCTGATCAGACCGCCATGACGGGGCAAAATGGTCACGTGACCGATAAGCGGCCGAGCCGGCCGGTGCGCCGGACGTTCACCGCGGCCTACAAGACGCGGATCCTCGCGGCCTACGACGCGCTGCCCGAGGGCAGCCCCGAACGCGGTGCCCTGCTGCGCACCGAGAAGCTGTACCACTCGCATATCGAGCACTGGCGCAAGCAGCAAGACAACGGAACCCTGGCCGCGTCGACCGGCAAACCGAAGAAGGACGCCGAATCGGAGGAGTTGGCCCGGCTGCGGGCCGAGAACAAGAAGCTCAAGGCGGACGCGGCCAAACTCGCGGCGCGAAACGACAAACTCGCCGGTGAACTCGGAAAGACCAGGACAGCGCTGGACATCGCGGGAAAAGCATTCGCGCTGCTGGAGAACATCTCAAGCAGCGCGGACTCCGACGAGAGCTGAACCAGGCCCTCGATGAGTATTTCCCCGGCCTGGAAGCCGCCGTCGGCACGCAGCACGCGTGCCGGATCCTCGGGAGATCCCGCGCCGGCGTGTATCGGAAACGCCATCCCCGGCCGCGCGTGGCGCGTGAGCGCACGCCGTTTCATCATCCGGCCGAGTTGTCGCAGGAAGAACGCGCGCACGTGCTGGCGGTGCTGGACTCGCCCCGGTTCGTCGACCGGTCCCCGGGCCAGGTGTGGGCGATCCTGCTGGACGAGGGCACCTACCTGTGCTCGCAGGCCACCATGTACCGGCTCCTTCGCGAACGCGGCTCCTCCGGCGAGCGCCGCGCCCAGGCCGTCCATCCGGCGAAGAAGAAACCCGAACTGGAAGCCGACGGGCCGAACCAGGTGTGGTCCTGGGATATCACGAAACTGAAAGGACCTTCGCGCGGCGTCTACTATCTCCTGTACGTCATCATCGATATCTTCTCCCGTAAAACCGTCTGGTGGGAGATCTGGCCGACGGAAACAGGAACCCTTGCCAGAGAGTTCATCGAGCACGCCATTGAGGCCAATGGTGGGATTGCCCCGGGCGCGATTCACGCCGACCGCGGCACGTCGATGACGTCGAATACCGTCTCCGGCCTGCTCGCGTTGCTGGGGATCGATCAGTCCCATTCACGGCCGCGCGTGTCCAACGACAACCCGTACTCGGAAGCGCAGTTCAAGACGCTCAAATATTGTCCCGCGTTTCCTGGAACGTTCGGGTCCATCGAAGATGCCAACGTCTTTTGCGGCCAGTTCTTCCGATATTACAATAACGAACACCGCCATTCCGGTATCGGAATGCACACCCCGGCGTCCGTGCACGACGGCTCCGCGGCCGAGATCCACGCCAAACGGGTCGCCACCTTGAACGCGGCCTTCCTGGCCCACCCCGAGCGGTTCCGCGGTCGTCGGCCCTGCCCGCCGCCGCTGCCCACCCGAGTGTGGATCAACAAGCCATCCACGACCCTCCAGACCGAGACCTCAGTACAAACACCGCAAGTAGCCTGATGTCTCAATCAGTTTGACAGCTTCCGCTCTGGCCGGGACCTCCTTCGCCGATCCCGATGAGATCGACCACGCCACCCGCGTTGCCACCGCCCAGCTCAACGCCCGCGCCCGCCCCTGGATCTGGGGACGCCTCCAGCCCACACCTCGCTCATACCGCCGCCACTTCGTGTACACCCTTTGAGGAACGCAGCACTAGTCGCGCTTGGGCCAGATCGGGCCCTGGTCGGTCCAGATGACGCCCTTGTTGCGGCACAGGCAGAAGGGGTGGCCGATCGGGTCGGTGTAGATCCGCCAGCCGTAGCCGTTGTGGCCGATGAAGTCCTGCTGCAGCGTCGCGCCGAGATCGAGGACGCGGCGCTGCTCGGACTCGATCTCGTCCACTTCGAAGTCGAGGTGGAACTGCTTGGGGTGCTCGCTGTCGGGCCACTGCGGAGCGCGGTAGTCGTCCACCCGGATGAAGGCCAGCTCGACCTCGCCGAACTTGATGCCGGCCCAGTTCTCGTGGCTGCCTTCCTTGATCGCGCGGCCCGTCACCTCAGAGTAGAAGGCCGCCAGCTTCATCGTGTCCGGGCAGTCGATGATGAAATCGGTGAGTCGCAGCATTTCGCGATTTTGTCACAAGATATCTGATACAGGAGCCTTAGTCCGGGTTCCCATCGGTGTAGTGGAAGTGCTCCTGCTGCGCGGTCGTGAAGCGCCCGACGAACGAGGGGGTCTGCTGATGGGCGGCGCGGGGCTGGAAGTGGCCATGCTCGATCGCCCAGTCGTAGACACCCGTGTCGAGGGGGTACTCCGTGATCATCCCCGTCAGCTCGCCGGTCTTGATCCACGACTCTGCGCGCTCTCGCGTCCGGAACACGCCTGACGGCCACTGCGCACCCTGGCCCAGGAAGACCCACACGGTCACGGGACTGGAATCGCTCACCGCTGAGACACCTCGTCACTGAACTCTGCGAAACCCGGAGGGGCACAGCCTCGGTGGATGGACCGTAGTCACTCAGTTGGTCACCCAGCAACGCAGAAGGCCGCTCCCGGTCTCTCGGAAGCGGCCTCTGGCCTGGTGGAGATGAGGGGATTCGAACCCCTGACCCCTTCGATGCGAACGAAGTGCGCTACCGGACTGCGCTACATCCCCAAGACGTGCACTAGGTTAGCAAACTTCCGGGCGCGCTCGCGCCATCCGACGCACTGATCAGTCGCCGACCGCACGGCGGGGAGCCTCGGCGTACTGGTCGAAGATCTCGTCGCGGTGCGCGTCCAGGTCGATGATCTCCGCCACCGGCCGCTGGGCCTCCTGTTCGGCGGCCCGGCGGCGGGCGCGCCTGGCGCGTTCCGCGCGGGCCTGAGCGGCAGCCGTACGCTGTTCGGCGTCGATCTGCACCGAGACCCTCAGGACGGCCAGATAGGACCCCAGGAGCACCAAAGAGGGCGAAACACCCCACCAGGGGATCACCTGGACGGCGGCCGTCACCACCGAGGCGAGGACCAGCAGCGTGCACCAGAGGGTCAGCCGCCTGCGCTTGGCCACCTGTGTCGCCCGGCGACGCCGCTCGGCGCGACGACGCTCCCCCGGGGACGGCACGGGCTCGGACTCGGCCGGGTCCGCCATCCCGGACAGGAGGTCGGATCGGGCGACGATCTGGGTGTCGGACGTCTCGTCCTCGGTCGGCTGCTCGTCCGAGAGAGACGGATCCGCGCCCTTGTGCGTCTCGACGAAGGTGGGCCGATCCCTCCGCAACCACATGGGAACGAGGACGCACAACCACATCACGACAATGGCAAGATACAGAAGAGCACTGCTCACGGACACCTCCGGGCAGCATGAGGACGCCTGTGGTCTCTTGGCGTCCTCAATGTGCTCACGTCACGCACCGTAAGACCGCGTGTCACTATTTGACGAGTATTCGATGCGGTGTGTCGCGAGATCTTCAAACCTCTTCATGGGGAGGGCCACCATGGGCCGCCGACTCCCGGCTCCTCCGCCACCGCACGAGTAAACCTCTTGGTGCGTCTTCGACCGTGAGGGCGTAACAGATGTGGTCGCGCCACGCACCGTCGATGTGCAGATGCCGTCTTCTGACGCCTTCTTCCCTGAAACCCAACTTTTCAACCACCCTGCGGCTGGCGTGATTCTCCGGCCTGATGTTGGCCTCCACCCGGTGCAGCCCGGTGGTGAAGAAGCAGTGGTCGACCGCCATGGCCACCGCGGTGGGGATGATGCCCCGGCCGGCCAGTGCGCCGTCCACCCAGTAGCCGATCTGGGCCGACCTGGCCGAGCCCCAGACGATGGCGCCGACGGTGAGCTGCCCGGCGAAAGCACCCTCGTAGGTGACGACCCAGGGCAGCGCGAGCGCCTGCCTGGCCTCCCTGCGAAGGGTGTTGGACATCGAGATATAAGGGCCGAGCCCCGTCCTGAACAGAGGGGTCTCGGGATTGCTCGGCTCCCAGGGCCGGAGCCAGTTGGCGTTGCGCAGCCGCGCTTCCCGCCAGACGCGCACATCCCGCAGACGCAACGGCCGAAGTCCCACCGGGCCTTCCGTCAGGGTCACCGGCCAGCCACGAAGTCGATCCACGCATCCCATCATCCCCCCAAGGCGCGCCGGCGTGCCATGGAGTCAGCGGGGATGGTCTCCACCGTGGATCTGGTCCACGGCGTGCCGCAGGACGGGCAGGAGTACGGCCATGCCGTCGCGGACCCCGCCGGAGGAGCCCGGCAGGTTGACGACCAGGCTGCTGCCCGCCTGGCCGGCGAGGCCCCGGGACAGGATCGAGGTGGGCACCCTGTCGCGGTCCGCCTGGCGGATGGCCTCGGCGATGCCGGGGATCTCCCGGTCGAGCACCCGCCCGGTCATCTCCGGCGTGAGGTCGGCCGGGGTCAGTCCGGTGCCGCCGGTGGTGACGATCACGTCGTAGCCCTCGGCCACCCCGGCCCGGAGCGCCGCCTCGACCGGGTCACCGTCGGGGACCACCCGGGGGCCGTCCACGTCGCATCCGGCCTCCCTCAGGAGTTCGGCCAGCAACTTCCCGGATTTATCCTCGTATATCCCTGCGGAAGCCCGGTTGGACGCCGTGATCACCAGAGCTCTCATGCCGTCATCCTTTCAGCCTCACCGGCTACGGCGGGGGCGGAGCACCGCTTCACCGGCTCCGAGGAGCGCACCGTGCACCTGCGTGCGCATCCACCTCCGGCACCGTGCACCTGCGTGCGCATCCACCTCCGGCACCGGCACCGGACCTGGTCTCCGGCCTCGGCGATCAGGCCTGCCGGGTCCAGGTCCCGGTCTTCCCCCCGGTCTTCTCCTCGACCCGGACATCGGTGATCACCGCCGCCGGGTCCACCGCCTTGACCATGTCGATCAGGGCGAGCGCGGCGACCGCGACCGAGGTCAGCGCCTCCATCTCAACGCCGGTCCGGTCCGCCGTCCTGACCCGCGCGGTGATCTCCACCCCGTCGTCGGCCACGGTCAGCTCGACCTTCACCCCGTGCAGCGCGATCGGGTGGCAGAGCGGGATCAGATCAGGGGTCCGTTTGGCGCCCATGATGCCGGCGATCCGCGCGGTGCCGATCGCGTCCCCCTTGGGGATGTCTCCCGACCGCAGCAGGGCCACGGCCTCCGCCGACAGCAGCACCTTGCCGGTGGCGCTGGCCGTACGGACCGAGACGTCCTTGGCGGAGACGTCCACCATGCGCGCCGCACCGGTCTCGTCGATGTGCGTGAATCCACTCATACGGTCTCATGCCCTCGAAATTGACGGTCCCGGGCTCGCCCGCTCACAGCCGGATGACCTCCACGGTCGCGCCCTCGGGCAGCTCCGTGGCGTCTTCGGGGACCACGATCAGGGCGTTGGCGGTGGCCAGGGCGGCGAGCTGGTGCGAGCCCTGCCCCCGCACGGGGGCCACCGAGCCGTCGTCGGCCAGCACCGCCCGCAGGTATGACCGCCTGCCCTCGGGCGAGCGGAGCGGGGAGGTGGTCACGGCCCGCACGGTCGGGGTGGGACCGGCGGGCAGCCCACGCATCTTCCGCAGCGCCGGCCGGACGAACACCATGAACGACACGAAGGACGACACCGGGTTGCCCGGCAGCGCGAAGATCGGGGTCTGGTCCTCGCCCACCACCCCGAACCCCTGGGGCATGCCCGGCTGCATGGCGACGCGGTCGAAACGGACCGTGCCGAGAGGGGCGAGCGCCTCCTTGACCGGTTCGTAGGCGCCCATCGAGACGCCACCGCTGGTGATCACGACGTCGGCCCGCAGGAGCTGGGCGTCGAGCTGGTCGAGGAAGAGCCGGGCGTCGTCGGCCACCACTCCGGCCCGGTAGCCCTCGCTCCCGGCCTCACGGACGGCGGCGACCAGGGTGTAGCTGTTGGACTCCCAGATCTGGCCGGGGGCCAGGGGGGTGCCCGGCTCGGCCAGCTCGGCTCCGGTGGAGATCACCACGACCCTCGGGCGGGGCCGTACCAGCACCCGGCGGCGGCCGACCCCGGCCAGGATACCCAGCTGCGCCGGTCCTATCAGGGTGCCCGTCGGCAGCACGACCTCACCGGGGACCACGTCCTCGCCGGCCCGGCGGATCGCGTGCCCCTCCGGCACCGGCCGGTTGATCGTGACCTGTTCCGTGCCGCCGTCGGTCCACTCGACCGGGACCACGGCGTCGGCGCCCTCGGGCATCGGGGCGCCGGTCATGATCCGCGTGACCGTGCCGGGGACGACGGTGAACCGCCCGCCGCCGCCGGCCGCGACGTCGCCGAGCACCGGGAGCGTCACCGGGACCCGGCCGACGTCCTTTGCCCGTACGGCGTAGCCGTCCATTGCCGAGTTGTCGAACGGCGGCAGCGCGACCGGAGAGACGATCTCCTCGGCCAGGGTGGTGCCCAGCACCTGCTCCACGTCGAGCTCCAGCGGGGCGAGCACCCGCACGGTGCGCAGAATGTCCGCCAGGTGGTCGTCGACCGATCGCATCGAGCTCGTAGCGCTCATCGCGAGGCCAGGAATTCCTTCAGCCAGGGCATGAACTCCGGCGCCAGGTCGGCACGGTCCGCGGCGAACTGCACCACCGTGCGCAGGTAGTCGAGCTTGTTGCCGGTGTCGTAGCGGCGGCCGCGGAACAACACGCCGTGGACCGGCCCGCCCTCGTCGCCGCCGCGACCGGCCAGGGTGCGCAGCGCGTCGGTCAGCTGGATCTCGTTGCCACGGCCCGGAGGGGTGTTCTCCAGGACCTCGAACACGGCCGGGTCGATCACGTAGCGGCCGATGATGGCCCAGTTGGACGGAGCGTCCTCGGCCGCGGGCTTCTCCACCAGGTCGGTCACCCGGACCACGTCGTCCTCGGAGGTGGGTTCGATCGCGGCGCAGCCGTACAGGGAGACCTGCTCCTTGGGCACCTCCATCAGCGCGATGACGCTACCGCCGTGGGTGCGGCGGACCTCGATCATGCGCTTGAGGAGCTCGTCGCGATAGTCGATCAGGTCGTCGCCGAGCAGGCAGGCGAACGGGTGGTCGCCCACGTGCTGCTTGGCGCAGAGCACGGCGTGGCCGAGACCGCGCGGCTCGCCCTGGCGCACATAGTGCAGGGTCGCCAGGTCGGCGGGCTCGCGCACCTGGGAGAGCCGCTCGTCGTCTCCCTTCGCCTCCAGGGCGTCCTCAAGCTCGATCGCCCTGTCGAAGTGGTCCTCGATGGAGCGCTTGTTCTTTCCGGTGACCATCAGGACGTCGAGCAGACCGGCGGAGACGGCCTCCTCGACGACATACTGGATCGCGGGCTTGTCGACGATCGGCAGCATCTCCTTGGGAGTGGCCTTGGTCGCCGGAAGGAATCGGGTGCCCAACCCCGCGGCGGGGACGACAGCTTTGGTCACAGGATGGAAGTCGGCCATAACTGAAACAATAGTGGAGGGATCTGTGGACAAGCTGAAGCTGCGTGCGGAGATCGAGACCGCACGCGCCTCGATCCCAGAAGACGAGCGGCACTCGGCTTCCGTGCGGACGAGGGAGATGCTTCTGGACCGGCCCTGGGTCCAGATGGCCGGTCTCGTCGCGTGCTACTGGTCGATCGGTACGGAGCCGGCGACCCACGGGCTCGTCTTCGCGCTCTGGAAACACGGGGCCACCGTGATCCTCCCGGTGCTCCGCGACGACCATGATCTCGACTGGGCCGTCTACGACGGACCCGACACCCTCGCTCCGGGCCGTTTCGGGATCATGGAGCCGGTGGACACCCGGCGCGGTGTCGACGCGATCAGGACAGCGGCCCTGGTGATCGTGCCCGCGCTGGCGGTCGACCGGTCCACCGGAGTACGGCTCGGCCGGGGCGGCGGCTCCTACGACCGGGCGCTGGCGAGGGTCGGCCCGAACGTGCCGACGGTCGCCCTCTTGCACGAGGGCGAGCTGCGGGAAGGTGTTCCCGCCGAGCCTCACGACCTGCCGGTCCGCTACGCGGCCCTGCCGAGCGGGGTCACCCGCGTCGTCGCGGAGCGTCCCTGACAGCTGCTCGAATGCGACACAATGATCTCCGGAGTTAGAGAGGGGGCCAGATGGGATGGGACGTCTGGCTACTTCTGGGGGCCGGGATCGTCATCGCGTCCATCCTGGCGGTGCGGGTCGCCCATCGGAGCGGACTGCCGAGCCTCCTCATCTTCCTGGGCTTCGGCCTGGTCATCGGTGAGTCCGGCTTCGGACTCCAGTTCGAAAACCCCGAGCTCGCCCAGCAGATGGGGCTGATCGCCCTGGCGATCATCCTCGCCGAGGGCGGCCTGACCACCAACTGGAACCATGTCAGGCGTTCGGTCCCGACCGCTCTGGTGCTGGCCACCGTCGGCATCGGAGTGAGCATCGCGGCCGTCGCGGTGCCGGTGCACGCCCTGCTCGACATGGACTGGCGGACCTCCCTGCTGCTCGGCGCGATCCTCGCGTCCACCGACGCCGCGGCCGTCTTCTCCGTCCTGCGCCGCCTCCCCCTGCCTCCGCGCCTGGCGGGCATCCTGGAGGCCGAGTCCGGTCTCAACGACGCCCCCACCGTCATCGCCGTGATGCTGCTGAGCGCCGCCGCCTCGCCCAGCCTGGGAAACGCTCTGCTGCTGGTCGTCTTCGAACTGGTGGTGGGCGCGGTCGTCGGCCTGGCCGTCGGCCCCCTGGGCGTCTACGCCCTGCGCCGCATCGCGCTGCCGGTCTCCGGCCTCTACCCGATCGCGGTGCTCGCGCTGGCGTTCGTCGCCTACGCCGGGGCCGTGCTCCTGCACGGCAGCGGCTTCCTGGCGGTCTACCTGGCCTCCCTGGTGATGGGCAACTCCCGGATGCCGCACCGGGGCGCCTCCCGGGGATTCGCCGAGGGCGTGGCCTGGCTGGCCCAGATCGGCCTGTTCGTCATGCTCGGCATCCTGGCCAGCCCGTCGGAGATGCCGTCGGCGATCGTCCCGGGCCTGGTGGCGGGGCTGATCCTGGTCCTGGTGGCCCGGCCGCTGTCGATCGTCGTGTCGGCCTTCCTGGTACGGCTGGCCGGGGTCGATCGCCTCGACTGGCGGGAACAGGCGTTCCTGTCGTGGGCGGGACTGCGCGGGGCGGTGCCCATCGTGCTCGCCACCATCCCCTGGGCCGCGACCTCGGTCGCCGACGGCACCGCCAAGCTCGTGTTCAACGAGGTCTTCGTCATCGTCGTGGTCTACACCCTGCTGCAGGGGCCGACACTGCCCTTCGTGGCGAAGCTCCTCGGGCTCTCCACCCCCGACGAGGCCCGTGACCTGGAGGTGGAGTCGGCTCCGCTGGAGGAGCTCAACGCCGACCTGCTGCAGATCAAGGTGCCGCCGACCTCCAAGTTGCAGGGGGTGGAGATCTTCGAGCTGAGGTTGCCCTCCGACGCACAGGTCACACTGATCGTCAGGGACGGCCGGACGTTCGTGCCCACCGACTCCACGAGGATCAGAATCGACGACCAACTCCTGGTCGTGGCCACCGCGGCCTGCAGAGATACGGTTGAAAGACGGATACGGGCGATCAGCCGCAGGGGCAAACTCGCCGGCTGGTTCGGCGAGCGGGGCACCTGATCCCCATGGAATGCGACAGCTCCGACTCGCGTTTATGCCTGTCGGCTGCGTACCATTAGCAGTCGCGTCAGTAGAGTGCCAATCGGCGCGGACCAACGAGGAGGAGCGCGTGCCCACCTACCAGTACGCCTGTAGTGCATGCGGCAACGAGTTCGACATCGTCCAGAAGTTCTCCGACGATGCGCTCACCGAGTGTCCGAAGTGCGCCGGCGAGCTCCGCAAGGTGTTCTCCGCGGTCGGCATCGTCTTCAAGGGCTCGGGCTTCTACCGGACCGACAGCCGGTCCTCCTCCACCAGCACGGTGAGCTCCAGCAGCAGCACCGCCAACGCGTCGTCCTCGTCATCCTCGCCGGCTTCCGGCTCCTCCGGCTCTTCGACGGAGTCCACGAACTCGACGCCGTCGAAGAGCACGAGCAGCCCGGCGGCCGCGGCCTCCTGAGCTCCGTCCGCCCCGTCGGCGGAGTCCGCAGCCCCGACACCGCCGAAGCCCACGGGTAGGCCGCCGCGGCATCCTCAGCCGCCCGGCCTGCGGCAGGTCCCGCCGCCACAGTGGGCGGTTCAGCCGTTCCGCGGCTGATCGGCCACCGCGCCGAGCAGCTCGTGAGAGAGCCTGCGCAGCAGCTCACGGAGCTTGGGGTTCTCCTCGGGATTCCAGTCCCGGATCAGCCGCCCGAGTCCCTCACGGGCGTCCAGGACCAGCCGCGCGGCCGCCCGTTCACCGGCCGGGGTGAGTGCCAGGACACCGTCGTCATCCCTGCTGGCCAGGCCGCACGCCACCAGCAGATCCCCGTACGGCCGGCTCCTTTCGAGCGTCACCCCCGCTCTCCCGGCGAGTTCGGCCCCCGCCTGCGGGCCCTGGGTGCCCAGCCGCGCGAGCAGCCACACGGCGCCGGGAGGCAGATCCATACCGGCCATGTCACCCAGGCGGCGGTAGTAGTCCCTGCGCATGTCCGCATCGGCCAGCCGCCACAGCCCGCGCTCGACCTCGTCGAGTGAGGAGCGCGCACTGGGCGCGGCGCCGTAGCACTCGCCCGGGTCGGCGGGCCTGGTGGTCTCCCGCAGGGGCACCTCCGGCAGCAGCCAGGCCGCGGCGAAGGCGACCAGGGCCACCGGCGCGCTGTAGAGGAACACGTGGGAGATCGCGTCGGCGTACGCTCCGAGGAACGCCGCGGCGGTCTCCCCCGGCAGCGCCCGGATGACCGTCGGGTCCGACTGGACCGTTCTCTCCAGTCCCGGCGGGATGCTCACCGTCCGCGAGAGCCGCGCCAGGTCGTCGCCGAGCCGCGAGGTGAAGATCGATCCGGCGATCGCGACGCCGAAGGAGCCGCCGATCAGGCGGAAGAAGGTGGCCCCCGAGGTCGCCACCCCGAGGTCCTCGAAACCGGCGGCGTTCTGCACCACGATCACCAGCACCTGCATCACCAGGCCGATGCCGACGCCCAGCACGAGCAGGTAGACGCTCAGCCGGAGGGTGGAGACGTCCGGGCCGACGCGCGAGAGCAGGTGGAGGGCGAGCGTCACGACCGCGGTGCCGACGATCGGGAAGACCTTGTATCTCCCGGTGCGCGTGATGATCTGACCGCTCGCGATCGAGGTCACCAGCAGGCCACCCATCATCGGCAGCAGATGGATCCCCGACATCGTGGGCGAAACACCCTGGACGACCTGGAGGAACAGCGGCAGATAGGTGAGCGAGCCGAACATCGCGAAGCCCACGACGGAACCGATCAGCGAGGCCACGTTGAAGGCCCTCAGCCTGAACAGGTGCGGCGGCAGCACCGGTTCCCTCGCCCGTTTCTCCGCCTGCCACCAGAGCAGCAGCAGCACCGCGGAGGCGGCCCCCAGCCCGACGACGACCGGATCGCCCCAGGAGTAGGCGGTCCCGCCCCAGGTGGTCATCAGCACCAGGCAGGCCGCCGCGCCACCGAGGAAGACCATGCCGAGGTAGTCGACGGTGTGGTGGGTGCGCTCCGTGCCGGGCGGCAGCGCCGAGGAGATCACGGCCAGCGCGAGGACGCCGATCGGCAGGTTGACGTAGAAGACCCAGTGCCAGGACAGGTGATCCACGAAGAGGCCGCCGAGCAGCGGGCCCGCGACGCTGGAGACGGCGAACACGGCGCCGAAGAACCCCTGGTATCTCCCTCGCTCGCGGACGGGCACGATGTCCCCGACGATCGCCTGGGCGAGCACCATGAGCCCACCGCCGCCGAGCCCCTGCAGGGCGCGGAAGCCGATGAGCCCGCCCATGGTCTGCGACAGGCCGCAGAGCGCCGAACCTGCCAGGAAGATGACGATCGCAGCCTGGAACAGCTTCTTCCTGCCGTACTGGTCGCCGAGCTTCCCCCACAGAGGCGTGGAGACCGTCGAGGAGAGCATGTAGGCGGTGACCGCCCAGGACAGCTCCTTCAGCCCGCCCAGATCACTGACGATCGTCGGCAGCGCGGTCGAGACGATCGTCTGGTCCAGCGCGGCGAGCAGCATGCCGAGCATGAGCGCGCCGATGATGATCCCCAGGCCCCCGGTGCGCCGTGCCTGTCGCATCTGCCGCGTCTGCCGCGTCTGCCCTGTGCGCCGCGTGTGCCGCGTGTGTCGCGTGTGCCGTGGAGGCTGCCGAGCCTTCATCCGACCCCCCGATCGGTGTACGGCGGTTCCTACCCAGCGTGACCAGGTGGCCACACCCGAAGCGCTCAGTTATCCACAGGGCATGGTCATGTTGTCCACAGGGCGGGCCCGGTCTCCTCACCCGGTCGCCCATGGCGCTAATCTCTGCGCCATGGTCACTCGCGCAGACATCGGGGTCATCGGCGGCTCGGGCTTCTACTCCCTGCTCGACGACGCCACGGAGGTCGAGGTCACCACCCCGTACGGCCCGCCCAGCGACGTCATCACCATCGGCAGGATCGGGACGCGCTCGGTGGCGTTCCTGCCCCGCCACGGCCGCGACCACCGCTTCTCACCTCATCGCATCCCCTACCGCGCCAACCTGTGGGCTCTCCGTTCCCTCGGTGTCCGCCAGGTTCTGGCTCCCAGCGCCGTCGGCTCCCTGCGCCCCGAGCTCGGCCCCGGCACCCTGGTCGTCCCCGACCAGTTCGTCGACCGCACCTCCGGCCGGGTGCAGACCTACTACGACGACGGCGGCGTCGTGCACGTCGCCTTCGCCGACCCCTACTGCCCGACCGGCCGGGCGACGGCCGTCTCCACCGCCCGATCCTCCCAGTGGGAGCTGGTCGACGGCGGCACCCTGGTGGTCATCGAAGGTCCCCGCTTCTCCACCCGCGCCGAGTCCCGCTGGTTCACCGCCAACGGCTGGTCGATCGTCGGCATGACCGGCTTCCCCGAGGCCGTCCTCGCCCGTGAGCTGGCCCTCTGCTACACCTCGCTCTCGCTGGTCACCGACCACGACGCCGGAGTCGAGGCCGGCGAGGGAGTCACCCACGAGGAGGTCCTCGCCTTCTTCGGGACCAACATCACCCGCATCCGTTCCCTCATCACCGACGTCGTCACCGCCCTGCCCGAGAAGCGCACCTGCGCCTGCGGCAACGCCCTGGACGGCCTCAAACTCCCCTTCGACCTGCCCGAGTAACCCCCCGAGCAGGTCCCTTCACCGCTCTGCCCGCCGCACTGCGGGCAGAGCACCCCGTCACGGGCCCCGCGCCGCCCGGCTCTCCCCGATGGAGTCAGTCATGCGCGCCTTCCGCCGTCTTCTCGGCCGCCGTCATCGCGTCATCGCCGCCGCCGTCGCCGCTCTGGCGACGGTGTGCGCCCTCATCGGCCTGCGACCGGACACCGCGTCGATCACCGTTCTCGCCGCGGCCCGCGACCTCCCCAGCGGCGTGCTGGACACCGCCGACATGAAGGCGGTCGCCCTACGGCCCGACACAGTGCCCGACGGAGCCGTGCGGCCCGGCACACCGGTCGCCGGAAGGGTCCTGGCCGGCCCCATGCGCCGCGGGGAACCGCTGACGGACACCCGGCTGCTCGGCCCCAGCCTGCTCGCCTCCCACGGCCCGGGAACGGTCGCCACCCCGGTCCGCGTCGCCGATCCGGAGACCGCGCGACTGCTCTCCCCCGGCGACGTCGTGGACGTTCTCGCCGCCCCCTCCACCTGGGAGGACGCCGCCCCCGCCCGAACCGTGGCCGAAGACGTCACGGTCCTCACCACCCCGGACGGGGAGCAGGACAGGGGCGCGCTCATCGTGCTGGCCACCACCTCTGACCAGGCGGTCAAACTCGCCTCCGCTCAGGCGGGCGGACACCTTTCGATCACGATCAACCCTCGCGGGAGATGACGGGCGGGGACGGGACCCTTCCGTCCGCCGGCCGACGCACTCCGCGCCGCCCCGCGAGGTCACGGCCTACAGCAGGGAGCCCAACTTCGGGTCATACTCCCAGTGCCAGGGTTCGAACGGGCTGACGTAGGCCCACTTGGGATGGAACCAGCCGAACTTCTTGCCGTTGGTCTCCAGCCAGTTGAACTGGGATGACCGGAAACGCTCCACACCGCCGCACAGGTCGACGGCGAGCCCCAGGCCGTGGTTGCTCCGGCCCGGGATGGCGGCGAAGCCCGGACGGCGATAGTAGACCGACTGCTGCTCGGCCAGGCTCCGGTAGCTGTCGGTCACGCACATGGCGACACCGAACTGCCTTCTGTATGCCTCGTTGAGGCTGATGAACGCAAGCGCCGCGTCTCCTCGCAGCTCCCTGCCCCGCTGCTGGAGCGGGCAGAGATAGGCCTTCGGGATCAGCCCGTTGGCGAACTCGTTCGCCGACAACGCCTTGGTCGGGGCGCAGCCCGCCGCGGGCTGACCGCCCTTGTCGACCTTCACCCCCAGCTTCACCAGGGCCTGCGACAGCGATTTCACGATCTTGTCCGAACGCGCCCTGAGCGTCTCGATCTCGGCGCCCATCTGCGCCTCCGACAGCAGGTTGCTCGCCCGCAGCTCCTGCGCCTCGGAGGCCAGCCGCTCACGCTCGGCCTGCAGCTTGCTGCTGTCCTGGAGAAACTGGTCTCGCTCGGCCACGAGCTGGGAGACGTCGGCCATGGCCCGCAGGGTCGCCCCGTCGGCCTCGCCGGAGAGGAAGCCCGCCATGTCGCTGCCCGTGGACTGCTGGTAGAGCTGCCCGACGAGGTCCGACAGCGGCTGCCGTACCTGGGCGAAAGCCTTGTCCGCCACCTGTAGCTCGCGCAACTTGGCCGTGAGCGCCTTCTGTGAGGCCTGGATGTTGGCCCGCCGTTGCTCCAGCGCCTTGGTCGCTCCCTCAAGGTCCTTGGACGCCTTCTCCGCCTCACGGCGCAGCTCGGTGAGGTTCACGGGGTCACGGCGGAGCTCCGCGAGACTCACGGCCTCGGGGGCGGCGACGGACCGGACCTCCATCGGCGCCCGCTCTGCGGCAGCGGCCCCCGGCAAAAGGGAAGTCATGGTCGCGACAACGGCGATCAGACCCGCTGATCGACGAGGTGGCACGTTCGACCCCTCCGTTTGCGAACTCGTGACCTGGGTCAGGCACGCACGCTACTACAGCTCACTGAGTCTCCGGGCCAGACTCCCCTCAGCCGATATGCGTCGAACACCCCATTTGGCGATCCGCTCCCTCAGCTCTCCTTCCGCCCCCGCTCCCGGCAGACCTTCCACAACCAGGTCTCCCGCCACTCCTGGGGGCACCTGAAGCCGAGCGCCCGCAGATGCTTCGGTGACATCTGCCTCACCCGCGAGATTTCGGACAGCTTGGGCGCCTGTGCCCGCATCCCGAACAGTCTGGGCATCCGTGCTCGCGTCTCAGAGGGTCCAGGGGTCTGCGCCCGTGTCCCGGACGGCCGCGTCCTGGAGAGCCGGGGCAGGGCTTTCCGCACGATGCCGGGGGCATCCGCAGGGACGGCGTCCGCCGTGGATCGGCGCACGTCCATCCCGCGCCGGGACGCCACGATCTCGTACGCCCGGCCCAATGAAGGGGGAGGCACCAGCCTCGGCTCGAACGCCGTATCCCGGACCGGCGGCAGCACCGCCGGCATCACGACGCCTCCCCGGGGCCCCACCATGGCGGCGGCCTCCCGCATGCCCTTCTCATACCCACCGAGCTCGGCCGTCAGAAGGCCGCCTGCCAGAAGCGCAGGCGCCAGCATCGCCCCACACAGCACCAGCGGCCGCAGCGCGCGACGCCCCCGGATCCGCTTCCGTCGCCGTTCGTTCACGGACGGCGACGCTAGCCATCCTTGACCCGAGACGACCGCCCACTTGTCTCCCCTTTACCGCAGATCAGCGAAGTGATGACCCATCGTTCGGCAACCACCCACCCTCCACCCGCACATCCACTCGCCGTTTTCGCTACTCTTAGCTGTAGTCCCTGCCTCCGTAGCTCAGGGGATAGAGCACCGCTCTCCTAAAGCGGGTGTCGCATGTTCGAATCATGCCGGGGGCACCTAGTTGACCTTGTGGTTTGCCGTCTGACCTGGGCGTTCTTCCCTGGTACGGCTTCCGCCACGTGCAGCCGTGGGCCACCGAGCGCAGCCCTGGATCACTGTTCACGGTCTATTCACGGGATGATCTTGCGAGCGTTTTGCCAGGTCACGCCGGACGAGACCACCTCGGACTCTCAAGATCTTCCACACGTCGACGCTGTTCATGATCGATTGACCTTTGAGAGATCAAATCTTATTTAGCCGTAACACCCCGCCGAGATGGGGCGGGCAAGGAATCTCCACTTTGATTCCTCTCTACCTAGGGCTAGGTAGAGTTAGTGCATGGGTAACGTTCCTCGGATGACCTTGCCGACTCAGCTCGTGCTACGAGCACTGCTCGACAATCCGGCCCGCGAAATGTACGGCTTGGAGATCTGCGCCGCCGCCGGTTTACCCAGCGGTACGATCCACCCGATCCTCGCCCGCCTGGAAGGCTTCGGCTGGCTGGAATCGCGGTGGGAGAAGGCAGATCCGCATGAGCAGGGCCGTCCTCGCCGCCGGTACTACCGGTTCGCACCAGACGGTGCCGAGCACGCGCGCATCGCCCTGGCCCAAGCCCGCACCAAGGTCAACCGGCTGCCCGGCTTGCGTCACAGGCTCGGCGGCGGTGGCGCATGAACAACGAGCCCCCCATCGAAACTTCCATCGAGCTCGTCATTAAGCACGTTCTCGCCCGCGACCGCGTTCTCACCCACGAGATCGACTGCGATCTCAAGGTCGCCCTCAGCGTCGTTCGTAACCTCGATGACGCTCTCGCCCACGCTAACGCCCTCATCCGTAACGTCGTCCTGGTCCGTGAAGGCGACTTCCAGCTCAACCGCCTTAACTTTGATCATGAGGCCATCCTTGAGCTTGATCGCGATCTTACCCACGCCCTCAACGTTGCCCTCGACCATGCCCGCGCCTTCGACACCGACTTTAATTTCGCCGACATCCTTGACATTTATTACGCCGTCGACTTAGCCCACACCCTCAACCTCGCTTTAACGGACGCTCTCGACGGTGACCACGTCCACATCCTCATCAGTGAGACGTTGTCAGCAACGGTCGATGACCGTGTGTAGCCGATCACGGCGGGCGTGGGAGTGATCAAGTAGAGAAAAGCGTGAAGCCCCTGGTAGGGGTGGGTCTTGTCGAAGGATCCACCGCACCGCACACAAGGGCTTCACGTGACCTCCAGTATCACCTACACAGCCGAGTTGGACATGCCGCGCGAGGTTGTGCTGTTTCTGGCCGGGCTGTTGCGCGCCGAGCGGGTACGGCGCCGCACCCGCGCGGGCACTCGGGCGCTGGGCGAGTTCAAGCAGGCCGTTCTGATCATCCGCTGGCTGGTGGACGGCGCTCGGATCGCCCGGCCGGCCGCCGATAACGCCATCTCGCACGCGACCTGCGATCGGTACGTCGAAGAAGGGGTCACCGTATTGAAGGCCCAGGCGCCGACGCTACAGGAGGCGCTCACGGCGGCGAAGGCCGCCGGCTACACCCACCTGCATCTGGATGGCACGCTGATCGAAACCGACCGCTGCCGCGCCCTGGGCCCGAACGGCGCCGACCTGTGGTGGAGTGGAAAACACAAGCAGCACGGCGGCAACATTCAGGTCCTGTCCAGCCCCGGCGGCGACCCGCTGTGGACTTCCGAGGTACGGCCCGGCCGTGAACACGATCTCACCTGTGCCCGCCTGCACGGCCTCCTCGACCCGCTGGCCAAGGCCGCCGAGGACGGGCTGATCACGTTGGCCGACCTCGGCTACGTCGATGCGGGTATGGGGTTTCGCCTGCCGTACAAGAGGTCTCGGGGTGGCACACTCACCGACGATCAGATCCAGTACAACAAGGTCCACGGTGCGCTCCGAGCCCTCGCCGAACGAGCGAACGCCCAGCTCAAGATGCGGTTCAAGGCACTGCGGAACGTCAGCAAGTGCCCTTGGAAGATCGGCGGTATCGTCGCCGCGGCGCTCGTCCTCTTCCACCGGGAGTAAGCTCACAAGCAGCTGTCACCCAGCGTGAACGCCGGTTGCTGACAATGACTCAGTGAAGCTTGATCCCCATTCTGCTCTGATGAGCCATCTGCTCGGAGCCGTCTTCGAGGATGAGCACAGGGCGGAAAGACCTGCTCTGACCTCCATCGTCACTCACAAGTACGGCGATAAGGAGCCAGGGGCGGGCTTCTACGAAATGGCTCGTTCGCTTGGTTACCGGTTCGACGAGCCCTTTGTTTTCTGGGCTCAGCAGGTACAAGACATCTTCAAACTCCACGGAAGACCTGATGGGCGCATATAGATGTAATACGGACGGCAGGCTCGGCGTAAAAACCATGACGCTGAGCCCGCCGGTCGTTGTACCCCGGGCTCAGCGTCATGGAAATCCGTCAGGACTATTCTGGATCAACCGCTGAGGGCATCGGCGATCTTCCCATTGGCGCGGTGCTGCTGTCCTTCCATGCACCTGGCGTAGACACGGAGCAGCACGTCAACGCTGTGCCCAGCCCGCTTGGCGACCTCGGTGGCCGGAACACCCGCGTTCAGCCAGAGCGAGACAGCGGCGTGGCGCAGATCGTACGGTCGGGCCGCCAGCGGGGAAGCGACCTGTTCAGGGGTGAAGGCCAGCCGCCGCGCCTCTTGCCAGACGGCCGAATACGCCGAGGAGGAGAACGGACGGCCTTTGCTCGTCCGGAAGAGCCGGCCATCCTCAGCCGTGCCGTACCGGGCGATGTGCTCCCGAAGGGCGACGACAAGGACCGGAGGGATCGGAATGTCTCGTGTATCGTCCTTGGCCCGGTGTTTGAGGCCACGTTCGTCGTGGGTCTCTCCGCTGTTCGTCCACCGCTTGTTCGCCTGAGGACGAGCAGGATCTCCCGTACCGCAGAGCCGCTCCACCGGCCCAGCGCGCGCCTCGGATCTACCGGCATCGGCGGCGGATACTTCTCGGGTTCGAGGTTGAGCTTGTCCGCGATGGCGTCATACCCCAGCCGATAGAGGTTGCGCAGTGTGAAGATGTGGGTAACCGTCGGTCCCTCGCCAGGGTGGGGCCTTCCGCGTCAGAATTAATGAACCAGTCCCGGTCCGAAACACCCATCAACCGCGGGTAGTTTGATCACCCGTTGGAAGAGGTTGGAGCAGGTGGCAGGACCACAGCAGGACCCCGGGACCGGGCTTGGCGTCATCGAGCCGCCCGACCACCGCGCGCGCCTGCCAGCGCAGCACCCGCACGTGATCCAGACCGAGCAGCGCCGCCGAACGGCGGACCGACCAGCCGCCTTCACGGGCGCCGTGCTCGACGAGTTCCAGCAGACCGGCCTTGACGCAGACGTCCACTCGCGGCGGGACCAGGCCGGCATTCAGCCCCAAAGCGATTTTCCCTGGTGGAGATGGAGCGCGACGGCCTGCTCGGTCACCGTCGCCCGCAGCCGCTCGATCTCTTTGCGGGCCGCCTCCAGTTCGGCGGCCTCGGGGCTCTTTCCCGGACGCGCCGGCGTGGAGGTCGCCGCCAGCGCGTCCAGCGCGCCCTGCTTGGCGGTGCGGCAGATCGCGTTCACGGTCATCCGGTTGACGCCGTACTTCTCGGCTGCCTCGCCCTGGATCGCCTGTCCGGTGAGCACGTCGACGAACACTTGGTACTTCACCGACGGGGCCGGCCGCGTACGCTTACCTGTCCCGCTCGTGCGGGCCTGCGAAGCCTTGGGGTCCTGCTGTGGTCCTGCCACCTGCTCCAACCTCTTCCAACGGGTGATCAAACTACCCGCGGTTGATGGGTGTTTCGGACCGGGGCTGGTTCATTAACTCTGACGCGGAAGGGAATGCCTACTTCGAGATCGCCTTCGAAGGCCAGCTGTCAGCCGTCCGCAAGTAGAACCCACAAAGATCAGTTACACCGAAGAGACTGGGCAGACCCGATGTGGGTGATGCTCGTTGAAGGGTCTCGTAGGTGGTGGCGCTGGCTGTAGTACGCAAACACCCACGCGCGGGATCGATCGCGAGCTGGCCGCGCCGACATGCTTGATGACGCATCACAACTACGTCATCAAGGGAGTCTCCCGATGTCTCAGCATCCTGCTGTCCCTTTCCGCCCGGCTTGGGCAGGCGCCGCGGCGGTTCTGGCCCTGGCGCTGGGGACCCTCAGCCCGGCGTCCGCCGACGTCGGCCCGTGGGACCAACCGGGCGACGCCGTACAGACGGCGCTGAACGATCTGGTCGGCGGCGGCGAGTTCCCCGGTGCGCTGGCCGCGGTCAGGGAGCGCGACGGGCGCAGCCGGGACTACACCGCGGGTGTGAGCGACCTTGCCACGCGGGCGAAGGTCCCGGTCAACGGGCAGGTGCGCATCGCCAGCAACACCAAGACCTTCACCGCCGCGGTCGTGCTGCAGCTGGCCGGCCAGGGCAAGGTCGAGCTGGACGCACCGGTCGAGAAGTACCTGCCGGGAGTGGTGCGCGGCAGTGGGAACGATGGCCGCCTGATCACTGTCCGCCAGCTGCTCCAGCACACCTCCGGCACGCCTGAGCACGGCAAGGCCATCGCAGGGACGTTCTTCGAAAGCCAGCACCGCTACTTCGAGCCGCGGGAACTGGTCGATCTGGCCTTGACGCAGAAGCCGCTGTTCGCTCCTGGCAAAGGATGGAGTTACAGCAACACCGGATACGTCCTGCTCGGGCTGCTGGTGCAGAAGGTCACAGGCCGGCCGGTGGGTGCGGAGATCACCGATCGGATCATCACGCCGCTGGGGCTCGGCGACACCTACTGGCCCGGTGCCGGCGAGCAGAAGATCCGGGGCGCCCATCCCAGGGCCTACAAGTCCAGGACCGGCAAACCGGGTGGCGAACTGGTGGACGTGTCGGAGATGGATCCATCCAGGGGGTGGGCGGCCGGGCAACTGATCAGCACGCCGCGGGACGTCAACCGGTTTCTGAGCGCACTACTGGGCGGCAAGCTCCTCAAGCCGGCCATGCTGGAGCAGATGAAGCGGACGGTCTCGGTGGCCGGGGCCCCGCAGGGGTGGGGGTACGGGCTCGGACTGACGAAGATCCCGCTGAGTTGCGGCGGCCTCGCGTGGGGGCACAGCGGTGACGTCGGCGGCTACTCGACCCGCAACGGCATCACCGAGGGCGGCCGGTCGGCCACGGTCACCGCGACCGCGGAATCCCTGACGGCAGGCGGCGACAAGCAGCTCAACGCCGCCCTCGACACTGCCCTCTGCGCCGGAAAGTAGAAGGCCTCTCGGGCCGGCTCTCGCGAGCCGGACCCCCACGAGCCAGACTGTTGCCGGTCAGGCCTTGAGGTAGGCGAGCACCGCGAGGACCCTGCGGTGGCCGCTTTCGGAGGGCTGGAGGCCGAGTTTGGCGAAGATGTTTCTGATGTGCTTGTTGACCGCGCCCTCGCTGATGACCAGCTGCTCGCTGAGATCGGTGTTGGACAACCCCTCCGCCATCAACGCGAGCACCTCCCGCTCACGCGCGGTCAACGCGTGGAGAGGGTCATCGGCCCGGCGACGGACCAGGAGCTGGGCGATCACCTCGGGGTCGATCGCGGTCCCGCCCTCGGCCACCCGGTGCAGCGCGTCGAGGAAGGACTGCACTTTGCCGACCCGCTCCTTCAACAGGTAGCCAACCCCCACGCCACCCTCGCTGAGCAGGGCGGAGGCGTAGGTGTCCTCGACGTAGGAGGACAGCACCAGCACGGGCAGCCCGGGCCGCATCCGCCTGGCCTCGATGGCCGCGCGCAGGCCCTCGTCGCTGAAGTCCGGCGGCAGCCGTACGTCCACGATGAGCGCGTCGGGCGCCTTGGCCGAGACGGCGGCGAGCAGGTCGGCGGCGTTGTCGACGGCGTCGAGCACCTCGATGCCCTCGGCGGCCAGCAGCAGCACCAGCCCTTCGCGCAGCAGCGCGTCGTCTTCGGCGATCACAACCCGCATGGCAACTCCACTTTCAGCACGGTCGGCCCGCCGGGCGGGCTGGTCAGGGTGGTCCGGCCGCCGAAGGCGGCGGCTCGGTGGTCGATTCCGGTCAGGCCGCTGCCGGTGCCGCTCTGGGCGCCGCCCACGCCGTCGTCCTCGATCTCGGTGATCAGCAGGCCGCCGTCCAGGTGCATGCGCACCACCGCCTTGCCGGCGTGGCTGTGCTTGGCGACGTTGGTGAGCGCTTCGGCGGCGGTGAAGTAGGCGGCCGCCTCGACGGCCGCGGGCAGGCGGGGGAAGTCGGCGATCTCGACGGTGCAGGGGACGGGGCTGCGCGCGGCCAGCGCGGCGAGCGCGCCGTCGAGCCCGTGCTCGGTGAGGACGGGCGGGTGGATGGCCCGGATGGCGTCACGCAGGTTGACCAGCGCGTCGGAGGCTGCCTCCTGGGCCCGTCCGGCCAGCTGCCGGGTGCTCTCGGGGGCGCCGGCCAGGGCACGTTCGAGCATGCCGAGGTGCATGACGACGGCGACCAGGCGGTTCTGCGTGCCGTCGTGGAGGGTGCGCTCGATGCGCCTGAGCTCCTGCGCGTGGGCCTCGAGCGCCGAAGCCCTGGCCGCGGTCAGCATCGCCACCTGCTGCGCCAGCCGTACCCGGCCCAGGGGTTTGAGCAGGCTGCGGCTGAGTCGTTCGGACAGGTCGGCGGCGGTCGGCAGGACCAGGCAGGCCACGCCCAGATAGCCCGCGGCGACGAACGGGCCGGTCAGGGCCAGCGGCCAGGAGTCGACGGCGTAGCCGAGCACCGATGGCGGGCTGCCCGGCGTCAGCCACCACCACAGCGGCAGGGTTGCCGCGTTGAGCGCGGCCAGGGGCAGGCCGAGTGCCAGGAAGCCGAGCACGATGCCGGTAAGGCCGTGCGCGAGGAGCCAGAGCACCTCCCGCGGCGTTGCGGGGTCGCCCACGGCCGCGCGCACGCGCACCGGCAGCGGCCCCTCAAGCGGCAGGTACGGCGGAGCCGGCATCCCCAGGCGGCGGCGCTGCCACCCGGACAGCCGCCTGACCAGACGCGTCACCGGCGGGATCAGGGGCAGGCCGATCCCGGCCAGGCTCAGCAGCGTGGTGCAGACAACCAGCCAGAACAGCGGCAGCGCGAGCAGCGCGGTGCCCAACCCGATGATCAGGAAGAGCGCCGCGTTCCGCGTGGCCGTCAGGACGTTCATGGGCGACATTCTGCATGGTGGTGCCCGCACCACCTCCAAGACACCCAGCGATGGGATGTCGCGCCCCCATCCCTCGCTCTTACGTTTGTGCAGGTCAGAGAGAGATTGATGGGGGCTGCGTTGGCGGTTCGGGTGGAAGAGCTCCACAAGACATACGGAAAGATGGCCGCGCTCGCCGGGGTCACGCTGGAGATCGCCGACGGCGAGTTCGTCGCGATGATGGGCCCGTCGGGCTCGGGCAAGAGCACGCTGCTGCACTGCGCGGCCGGGCTCGACACGCCGAGCTCCGGCCGGGTGTTCCTGGGCGGCGTGGAGGTGACGGCGCTGGACGAGCCGGGGCTGGCCGCGCTGCGCAGGGAGCGGATCGGCTTCGTCTTCCAGGCCTATAACCTGCTGCAGGCGCTCGACGTCGCCGACAACATCACCCTGCCGCTGCGCCTGGCCGGACGCCCGGTGGACGAGGCCAAGCTGATGGCCATCGCGGCCAGGGTGGGGCTCGGCTCGCGGCTGGGTCACCGCCCGGCCGAGCTGTCCGGCGGCCAGCAGCAGCGGGTGGCGCTGGCCAGGGCGCTGATCACCGATCCCGAGGTGGTCTTCGCCGACGAGCCCACCGGCGCGCTGGACACGCGGACCGCCCGCGAGGTGCTGACGCTGCTGCGCGAGCTGGTGGACGAGGCCGGCCAGACCCTGGTCATGGTCACCCACGACCCGGTCGCGGCCTCCTACGCCCACCGCGTGGTCTTCCTGGCCGACGGGCACCTGGCGGGCGAGGCGCTACGGCCCACGCCGGAGCAGGTGGCCGAGCGCATGACGCAGCTGGGCGCGTCATGACCGACCTGATCTGGAAGCTCCTGAAAGCGGACAAGGCGGGCCTGGCCGGCGCGTTCGCCGCCCTGTTCGCCGCCTCGGCGCTGCTGACCGCCTGCGGGCTGATCCTGCAGTCGGGCCTGGGCGCCGGGGTCTCGGCCGAGCGGTATGCCGCCGCCGACGTCGTGGTGAGCGGCCCTGACTCGGTGCGGGTGACGATCGGCGGGGAGAGCGAGACCAAGCCGCTGACCGAGCCCGCGACCTTGCCGAGCGCCCTGCTCGAGCGGGTGGCCGCGGTGCCGGGCGTGCGCGCCGCCATCCCCGACCGCGGCTTCCCCGCCGACCTCATCACCGGCGACGGCGCCTCGCCGGCCGCCACCGGTCACGGCTGGTCCACCGCACAGCTGGCCCCGTTCACCCTCGCCGCCGGACACGCCCCCGGCCCCGGCGAGGTCGTCATGGACGCCGCCGCCGGGCTGCGGCCGGGCGATCGCGTCACCATCGTCGCCGGTACGGCTCCCGCCGCCGCCTACCGCGTGGCCGGGATCGTCCGCGGCGACCTGCGCCGCCCGCTGGCGCTCTTCCCCGACGAAGAGGCCACCCGCCTGTACGGCAAGCCGCAGGCGCTCGACGCCATCGGCGTGCTGGCCCAGCCCGGCATCAGCCCGGAGGAGCTGGCCGAACGCCTCGAAGAGGCACTCGGCGGCTCCGTCACCGTCGCCACGGGTGAGGCGCGTAGCCGGGCCGAGTTCGGCGACGTCCGGCAGGCGCGCTCCGACCTGCAGGAGATGGCCGCCTCGCTGATCGGCAGCGTGGTCGTGATCGCCGGGCTGGTGCTGACCGGTGCGCTCTCGCTCACCGCCCACCGCAGGCGCCGCCAGATCGCGCTGCTGCGGGCGGTCGGCGCGAGCTCGCGGCACATCACCCGCATGATCGCCGCGGAGACCGCCGCCGTCGCCCTGCTCGCGGGCCTGCTGGGCTGCCTGCCGGGCGGACTGCTGGCCGCGCTGCTCCTCGACGCGCTGCGCCTGGTGGGTCTGGCGCCCGACGACTTCGCGATCTCCGTGGGGCCGATCCCGATGCTGGCCGCGGTCGGCGCCTGCCTGCTCATCTCGCAGGCCGCCGCCTGGGCGGTCAGCCGCCGGGTGTTGCGCCCGCTGCCCGCGCAGGCGCTGACCGAGGCGTCCGTGGAGCCGCCCCGGTTGTCGCCGGTCCGGATCACCTCGGGCGTGCTGCTCTTGATCACCGGAATCGGCGCGTCGTCGGCGCCGGTGTGGTGGAGCAGCGTGTTCGCGGTGGCCATCGCCGCCGGCGGCGGCCTGATCATGATCATCGCGCTCAGCGTGCTCGGGCCGCCGATCATGCGGCTGGGCACCAGGATGCTCGCCGGGCGACTCCGCCGAACCTATGGAGCGGCGGGCTACCTTGCCGCGGCCAACAGCCTCGCCGACTCGCGACGGCTGGCCGGGACGGTCTCCCCGATGATCCTCGCGATCGGCTTCGCGCTCCTGCAGCTCGGCCTGCCGGCCACGACCGCGTCCGCGGCCCAGCGCGACCTGGAGGCCGGCACGCTGGCCACGCACACCCTCACTGGCGGCGAGTGGGGGCTGCCGCCCGGTGCGAGCGGCGACGTGCGGAAGCTGCCGGGCGTGCGTGCCGCAACGCCGGTCGTGCGGACCCGCGTCTACGCCGCGATCAGCCTGCTCGACAGCCCGGAAGTGCTCGACTACCAGGCCCAGGCCGTCGATCCGGCGGGGTTGTCCGGAACGGTCGACCTCGGAGTGGAGGCCGGGTCGCTGGCCGGGCTGCGTCCCGGGACGGTGGCGATCAGCCGGGCCGCCGCGGGCACACTGTCGGCGAAGATCGGTTCGATGCTCCACCTCTACCTGGGGGACGGCACGCCGTACCAGCCCGAAGTGGTGGCGATCTACAGCCGCGGCTCGGGCTTCGGCGACCTCACGCTGCCGCGCGCGGTTGTGCCGAGGAGCCGCGACGACGCCGTCCTCGTACGCGCCGACCCCTCGGCCAACCTCGGCGCCCTCGCCCGGGCGCACCCAGGGCTGGTGGTCAGGCGTACCGAGCTCGGCACCACGCCGCCGGTGACCAGGTCGAAGGTCACCGCGTCGCCGTAGACGGGCGTGGGGGACTCGCTGAAGGGCACGACGTCGAAGCGCCGCAGCAGTGCTTCCTCGGCGGCGAGCCATCGGGTGCACCCCTGATCGGCCGGCAGCGCCATCGCCTGCTTGACCAGGCGCCGGTAGTCGGGGTTGTCGATGTGCGCGAAGTTGTTGCCGTCCGGCGGGTTGGGCCCGGATAGGAAGGCGGCGAGCTGGCTGGGCAGCGAGGCGTTGACGGGGATCATCGACACGTCCCAGGTGCCCGTGCCGTACAGCGTTTCCTTGGACTGGCTGGGCGACATGCTCTTCAGCTCCACCTGGACGCCGAGGCTGCGCCAGCGCTGGGCGATGAGTTCGGCGGCCGGGGCGACGCCCTCGCCGTAGGCGGGCAGGTAGACCAGGCGGATCCGTGGGGTGCCGCCCGCAAGGAGTTGCTTGGCCTTGGCCGGGTCGTGGGCGGGCAGGTTGCGGGTGACGGCGTCGCCGGTGCAGGGCTTGGGTTCCTGCGCCACCAGGCTCCGCGGGACGCGCCCGGCCTTGCCCGCGATGACCCCGGCGAGTTCGGGGATGTCGAGGGCGGCCACCAGCGCCTGCCGTACCTTCTGGTCCTGGCCGGGGTGTCCGTCGGCCTGGTTGAAGAACAGCTCGCCGATCATGGTGTGGTCCTCGCGCTTGAACATCGAGGCGGCGTCGAGCCGGTCACGGTCGGGGCCGTTCACCTCGGCGACGTTGACCTGCCCGGACAGCAGCAGGTTGGTCGCGGTCGTCTCGTTCTTGACGACCTTCACCACCGCCGACGCGGGCATGCCGGGCTCGCGGCCCGTCACGCCGCCCGGACCCCACGCGTACTCGGGGCGGCGGACCAGCGTGTAGTGGTCTTCCGGGACTGCCTCGGTCGGCTTGAACAGGCCAGTGCCGTGCCCGCCGCGCTGCCTGCCCGCGGGGTCGGTCAGGCCCTTGCGGCAGACGACGAAGACCGAGGTCGTCTTGCGCGCCAGGAACGGATCGGGGTCGGTGACGGTGAGCGTCACGGTCTTGGCCGCGTCATCGGCGCTCACCTTCACGCCCGGCGTGACGGCGACGCCGAGCAGTGCGGAGCCGTTGGCCGGGTCGGCGATGAAGCCGAAGGTAGCGGCCACGTCGGAGGCGGTCAGTGGCGAGCCGTCCGCGCAGGTGACGCCCTCCTTCAGGGTGAAGGTGGCCGAGGTCGGCGTGGTGATCCAGGCCGTGGCCAGTCCCGGCGCGAGCGTCCCGTCGGACCGCAGGTGGAGGAGGGGGTCGTAGAGGAAGCGGTTGATGCGCCGAGTGAGGCCGGAGGAGGCGAGCAACGGATCGAGGTTGCCCGGGTCCTCCGGCACGGCCATGGTGAAGGTGCCGCCTGCCGTACTGGCCGCGCCCCCAGTACCGCAGGACGCGACCAGCATCACGGACGCGCACAGCCAGCCGCCGAGCCAACGAGTCGATCTCATAGCGCGCTCCCTGCCTGGTGAGGATTATCGGAAGTGTGCCGATTGGCCGGTTTGCCTTCTTCCTTCGATTGGAGGGAGTCGGGCCCCGTTCCTCCTCGATCGAGAGGAGTTCGTCAGGTGTGAGGAAAGTGCGGCCCTGCTTTCCGTCGAAACCGGGAAGACCTAGGGCGCCAAGACGGACAATCTGTGCCTTATGACGGATTTCGAGGAACTTGTGCGCGCCAGCGGGGCGCCAGGCGCCGTGTTCGCCGTTCGGCACAACGGCGAGGTTCGCGAGCAGGCCTGGGGCCTGGCGAACCTGGACACAGGACAGCGCATGACCACCGACACGATCTTCGAGATCGCCTCGGTCTCCAAGCTCTACACCGCCACCCTCGCCATGCTGCTGGCCGACGCGGGCAAGCTCGACCTCGACCGGCCGATCCGCCACTACCTGCCCGATTTCGCGGTCGCGGACGAGCGGGCCACGGCCACGGTGACCGCGCGCCACCTGCTCACCCACACCAGCGGGATCGACGGCGACAAGCTCGACGACCACGGCCGCGGCGGCGACGCCATCGAGCGCTACGTCGCCGCCTGCGCCGCCCTCGGGCAGGTGCATCCGGTCGGCGCCACACAGTCCTACTGCAACACCGGATTCGTCATCCTCGGCCGCCTGATCGAGATGCTGGCCGGGCTGCCGTGGTCGGACGCGCTGCGCGAGCTGCTCACCGCACCGCTCGGCCTGGCGCGCACCTTCACCCTGCCGGAGGAGCTCATCTGGCAGCGCATCGCTGCCCCGCACACCCCCGCGGGGATCCTGCGCGTATGGGACAACTCGCGCTCGACCGCGCCCTGCGGCGGCATCAGCGCCACCGCCGCCGACGTGCTGGCCTTCGCCGGCCTGCACCTGGCCGACGGCGCCGGGTTACTCACCGCCGCGAGTGCACGGGCCATGCGCTCCCCGCAGGTGGCGCTGCCCAACCCGTACGGCGAGGCCACGCACTGGGGGCTGGGCTGGAAGCTCACCGTGCAGCCTGACCAGCCGCTCATCATCAGCCACGGCGGCGCGAACTACGGCCACCAGGCCCGGCTCATCTGCGTGCCCGAGCACGACTTCGCCGCGGTCGTCCTGATCAACGCCGGCGGCGTGGACATCGACAGCGTGGCCCGCCCGCTCTTCGACAAGGAGCTCTCCGCCCTCGGCGTACGGCTGCCACCTGGCCTCGAAGCACCGGAGCGGCCGCCCGCCGTCGATCTGACCCGGCATGCGGGCTCGTACCGGACCCTGGCCTTCGAGCTCTCCCTCGAACCGGACGGCGGCGCGCTGGAAGGCATGCTGCGGCTGGTGACGCCGGACGCCGCCCAGCTCCCCAGCGAGCACACCACCCGGCCGATCACCTTCCTGCCCGTCCGCGACGGGCTCTACGTCAGCCGCTTCGCCGGCGAGCAGCGGCTCACTCCTGCCGTGTTCTTCGCCATCGACGGGCAGGACTACCTGCACATCGGTGGCCGCGCATTCCTCCGCGCGGGGTGAGCGTGGTGCTTCCGGCCTACGACGACGTCCTCGCCGCCGCCGCCGCCAACCTCGCACCGCACACGCACCGCACCCCGGCAATGCGCTCGCGCCTGATCGACGAGGAGATCGGCGCCGAGGTGCTGTTCAAGTGCGAGAACCTCCAGCGCATGGGCGCCTTCAAGTTCCGTGGCGCCTACAACGCGTTGTCCCGGCTCAGCCCTGGACAACGGCGGGCGGGCGTGATCGCGTTCTCCTCGGGCAACCACGCGCAGGCCGTCGCGCTGGCCGCCCGGATCTTGGAGATCCCGGCGACACTCGTGATGCCCGCCGACGCGCCCGCGGCCAAACTCGCGGCGACCCGCGAGTACCGCGGGCAGGTCGTCACCTACGACCGCTACGCCGACGACCGGGAGGAGATCTGCAGGACGCTGGCCACCGAGCGCGGCCTCACGCTCATCCCGCCTTTCGACCACCCCCACGTGATCGCCGGCCAGGGCACCGCGGCCAAGGAACTGTTCGCGACGAGGCCGGCGAGCTCGACGCGCTCCTCGTGCCGCTCGGGGGCGGCGGCTTGCTGGCCGGTGCGGCTCTCGCCACCCGGGCCCTGTCGCCTGGGTGCCGGCTCTATGGAGTGGAGCCAGAAGCGGGCGACGACGGCCTGCGCTCGCTACGCCAGGGCACGATCGTGCGCATCGACACCCCGCGCACCATCGCCGACGGGGCGCAGACCCAGCAGCTCGGCGTGCACACCTTCGCCATTATCCGGCACGCGGTCGACGACGTCTTCACCGTCAGCGACGCCGAGCTCGTCGACTCGGTGTTCCTGCTCGCCTCGCGGATGAAGATCGTCGCCGAGCCCACCGGCTGCCTGGGCCTCGCCGCGCTCCGCCGGCATGCGCCGCAGTTCAGCGCGCAGCGCGTCGGTGTGATCATCAGTGGCGGGAACGCCGATCTCGCTGCCCTGGTAGCTCGCCCGTAGTCCTGGCCCTGTCTATGGGTGCCGTAGCACCAACCCGCCTGCCGGCCCAGGAGTTGCCACCCTGGTACGGCGAACTGGCGGCAGTCCGCAGATGGTCACAATCCACCGCGCGACGCCGCCGCGGCCGACGTGAGCGGCCACCGCTGCCACAACCAACCTCAGCGCCAGGGTGACCTGCCGCGACACCCGCTATCGCTGTGACGAAACTTGGGCCTCAGCCACAGCGCGGCACCGGGTCTGGTGGGATCAAGGTGACCTAATACCCGAGGCGTTCCAGGGTCTTTTGATAGCGGGCGGCCAGATGCTGGGCGTGCCGGGCCTCGCGGCTAACGCCCACTCTCGCCAGGCGAGCCTCTCCTACCTCCGGAAACAACGAACGGCGGTGCGCCACGGGCAGACCATCGGTGTCGCCGTCAGCTCCACACCCCTCCTGGTAGCGGACAAGTCGCTCGCACTGAGAACAACACGTTCTGTGAGCGACCAACCCCTTCGGGTTCAGACTGATCTCCAGGGACGTAGAGATGAGGCCGCTGTCGGCATAGACGTTCCCACGGCGACGGTCAAGGGGCGGCGTCGGCACTGAGTCAGGGACGGGTTCCAGCCGACCGTCAAGACCGGCGCTCCTCACGAGGCGGCCCAGCGGGGTTCCTCCGCCGCAGCTCGGAGGGCACGGGCACGACGCCGCGGGAGGGGCCGGACCACGTCGAGCGCCAGCTGTCGAGAATGAACTTCCTGGTCAGAGGGGGTACCTACAGTTTCCCTTCTACTGGGTCCCTCGCCGGGGGCACTCTTCTGACCAGCCGTTAGGCCTCTGACCAGGGGTTTAGCGCGTCCCCTCTCAGCGATCACGTGCAGCTGAGCGCCACCATAGGCAGCCGTAGGCCAATGATCGCGGGACATACGCGGGACGATCATGGACCCGTTTCCGCTACCGGCCCCGGCGTCAATCCCAAGGTCTCGCGCGTCCACTGAGTGATGGCCCCCATCTGAGTTGCAGCCGGGTGCGGGTCTCCCGTCGTGATGCGCCGGCCGAGCTGGAGATCCTCTCCTTCCATTCCGCTCTCCTCCTCGACAATGCGGCCGAGGTGATAGGCGGCGGCCAGAACAGCAAGAGCACCGTTCCCGGAGAACCAATAGGGGATCTCCATGTAGGCCGAGTCTCCGGAATACTCGATCTGGAAGGCGCCATGAGGCCCCTCGTACCGCAAGAGGGGGCCTGACGGGTATTCCTCGGTCTTCACGTGTCCGAGTTCCTCAGCGGCGCGATGGACGATCCGATCCCATACAGTTCTCTGCTCCGCAGTGAGATGGACCGGACGAGGCTCGTCGTCGACCTCATCAGGCTCTACCGCCGTTGATTCGATCACGTCGCCATCAGCGCGAGGATGCCCGAAATAGATGTCATAGGTCACAAGATCCGAAGCCTAAGATCCCGCTTCGCTACGGGCCATCCATTTTGACCAACTCCTCGTCCCAGCGGATGGCGGCTGTCGAAGAAGGATGGAGTCCGCTTACTAAAGCTACGGCCAGCCGCCACAGGCTGGCTCCGGATGCACACCGAAACCTGACGGTGTTTCAGGATGAAACTCCCCCAGTGTGGTCGATGAGTACCTGGACGCCGTCGAAGATGCGGGCAAGGCCGAAGTCGAGTGGGTCGATCGCCACCGGCGCGAACATGCCCTCGGCGATGGCCTTGGTCAGGGCGGGGAAGCGGTCGGCATGGCGGTCGAGCAGTTCGCCGGTCAGGCGGCCCCATTCCCGGTCGTGGTCGGCGTCGAAATCAACCAGTTGCTGGGCGAGGTTGCGCACCTGCCCGACGATCAGGAGGAAGATCTGGTGGCGCTGGGCAACCATCAGGCCGGTCGGTTCCAGGGCGGCGAGCGCGGCGTCCAGCCAGGCGAGTTGGTTGGGGCCCATGACCTGGCGGCGCATCGCGGTGGCCGCGAGTAGCCAGGGGTGGGCCTGGTAGACGGCCCACAACCGGTGGGCCCATCCGGTGAGCTGGGGTCGCCAGCCGGGGCCGGCTGCCGACAGGTCGGGGCGCTCGGCCAGGACGGCTTCGACCATCAGCTCGACGAGTTCGGCCTTGCCTGGCACGTAGCGGTACAGGGCCATCGCCGAGACGCCGAACTCGGCGGCGACCTTGTTCATCGAGGCGGCCTCCAGCCCCTCGACATCGGCGAGAGTCACCGCGGTCTCAGCGATGCGGCGGGAGCTGAGGCTGGGCTTGGGACCGCGGGTGGGCTGCTCCTGCTCGCCCCACAGCAGCGCGACGCTCGCGCGCATGTCGCGCGCCTTCTCCTTAGTGCCGCTGGCCTCGTTGTTCCTGCGGGTGGCGCCGGTTCTGGCCATGGCGGTCCTTTCTATCGGTCGCTGCCGTGCGGGGAGCGGTTGACATCCCCTCTAACTGTATATACCTTAAATCACATCGCTTATGACATAAACAGTTTAAGGAGATAACAGATGCTCGACACCATCCTCGCCATCACCACCGCCGCCGTCGCCACGCCCGCCGCCGGGCTGCTGGGCCACCGGCAGCTCAAGCGCGCCGCCCACGCCAAGCGGCTGCGCATCACCACCCCGAACGGCATCGACGAGTCCGGCTTCGTCCGCATCGGCGGCATCGACCAGTGGATCTCGATCCGCGGCGATGACCTGCGCAACCCGGTGATCCTGGAGATCCACGGCGGTCCCGGCGCCTCCAACCTCGTCTTCGCCCCGCGCACCCGCGCCTGGGAGCGACACTTCACGATCGTGCGCTGGGACATGCGCGGCGCCGGCAAGACCATCGGCCGCACCGGCCCCGGCGGGCAGGGCGAGATGAGCCTGCAGCAGCTGCACCGCGACGCCCTAGAGGTCACCGAGCACGTCCGTGCCCGGCTCGCCGTCGAGAAGGTCGTGCTGGTCGCCAACTCCTTCGGCTCCTTCGTCGGGCTGCGCCTGGCCCGCAGCCACCCCGAGCTGTACTGCGCCTACGTCGGCACCGACCAGAACATCAACGCCGGCGGCCGCGACCACACGGCCTACCACGCGCTGGCCGACCGGCTCGACAAGACGGGCAAGCGCACGGAACTGGCCGCCCTCACCACGATGGGCACCGACAAGTCCGCCTGGGACCTCAAGCAGTGGTCGCACTACAACAAGCTCCTCATCACCTCCGACCCGCTGACCTTCAACACCATGAAGACCGTGGTGATCAGCTCGCTGTGGTCCTCGCCCCTGCACACCCTGCGCGAACTGCGCACCTACATGCAGGGCCAGACCTTCTCCGAACGCGTCGCACCCGAATCCGTGACGATCGATGAGTGGACCGAGGGCACCACGTTCCAGATCCCGTTCTTCGTCTTCCAGGGCGAGCATGACGTGCTCACCCCGCCCGAGTCGGCCAGGCGGTTCTTCGACGACGTCACCGCCCCGATCAAGGACTTCGCACTCATCGAGGACGCGAGCCACTTCGCGGCCCTCCGCCGCCCCGACCATTTCCTCGACCTGATGCTCACCAAGGTCCGCCCCCTGCTCACCAGCGAGGCGATCAGCTCATGAGCAGAGCGAGAAGGGGTACCGGACTCCCTGCGGCGGCTCGCCACAGTTTCAGGAGTTCCGGGCTATAACCTCAGCCATTAAAGCTCTCTACCTAGCAGGAACCGGCCTGCCGCACATCAGCTGAATCCTCTTGATCACATTGCCGTACGGTATGGCCCATGAGCGCCATCCATGTCCCTGGCAACATGCGCTATTCCTGGCTCGGCCTTCTGCGGCACGTGGGCCCGGTGGCCATTGAGCGTGCATACGGGGATGACCCCGAACACCTCGCGGCTGAAGCTCGCTCTCGAAACTGGCTGGGCTCACCTGGGGTCACTGAGCCCGAGATCGTGCAGCACGAGCAGCGTCTCGGTGTCCGCCTGCCACCGAGCTACAAGGAATTCCTCCAGGTCACCAACGGTTGGGACGAGGACGGTATCGCCTGCGGCCGATTGCTGCCGCTTGCCGAGATCGGCTGGCTTCGTGATCTCGATCCGCATCTGGCCGGCATGTGGTCATCCCCGGACGAGGAGCTCCTGAGCGTGCCCGATGAGGACTACTTCGTCTACGGGGAAGGCCAGGACACGGTCCATCTCCGGGCAGAGTACCTACCAGACACCCTCCAGATCGGCGAATACGACGACGGCACGTACCTCCTCAACCCTCACATCAAGACCCCGGACGGTGAGTGGGAGGCCTGGTATCTCGCACCCTGGCTACCTGGGGCCGAACGCTGCCGCTCCTTCTGGGATCTCATGAACAGCCAGTTGCGAGAGTACACAGAGGCTCCATAGGGGTTACGCGGTCCGGCTCCGCCGCGCGAAGAGGTCGAGACGCCGACGATGAACCGGTCGCTGCGAGTACGGATCGGTCACCACCTGACCGGCCGGGCGGTGCCGTACATCGGCTGCCACCGCTGTCACCGAACCTCTGCGGTCAGCGGTGCCCCAGGACGTTGACCACGCGGCCGTTCGGGTCACGGACGAAGAACCGGCGGACGCCCCACTCCTCGTCCTGCAACGGATGCACGACCAGCGGCGATAACCCCGAAAACACCGTACTCACCAGTTCGTTGACATCACGCACAACTCACCGTGACGCAGCAGGACGTTCGGTCACCGCCGAATCTGCGATAGAGCCGAAATCCGTACAGTCCCGTTCGACGCCGTCTCGCCGTGACTTGGCCAGGTAGTAGAGGCCGATTCCCAGCCCGGTCGTCAGCAGGATGAGCCCGAGAGCGATCATCGCGATGATGGTGGGCCATTGGAGATGCTGCGGGAGGTACAGGGCCAAAAACCACGATCGGGTGACCTCGCCGGTGATCAGCATGAGCGCGGGCACGATGCCTTGGGCCCCCAGAGGCACCCAGCACAAGGTCAAGCTCACGATGACGTAGGTACGCAGACCCGCCGGGGCCAGGTCGAGGCCGAGCCTTTCCAGGCCTAGGCCGGGTTTCGGCAGGTGCGGTCTGCCCGGTTCCAGAGCCGGGAGCGGGCGAAGGGCCGGTCGCGTCCGCTTGGGTGGGATACCGGTTCGCAGGTGCAGGAGAAGTTCGGGCGCGCTCGACTGGAGTCTGGCCGCGGCGAGATGCCCCAGCAGCCAGGTGAGCGCGGCACCGCTGATCAGACCCACGGCTGGTCCCGCCCAGACCGGGCCCAGCCGTACCGCGAAGTAGGCGGGGGTGGCGGTCGCCGCGGTGAGGAGCAGTACCAGCAGCACCTGAGTGAAGTCGGTGCCGTTCTCCAGCAGGTTGCCGCCTCTGCGGTGCGGGTCGGTCATGGGGACCGGCCGCAGGACCGACACCAGCACGGTGACGCCCGCACCGCCGCCCAGCAGCGCGGGGACGAGCGCGGCCAGCCAGGGCCACAGGTCGTAGTGGCCGGTGAGGGCCAGCGCTGCGGCGGTGAGGACGACGGTCGGCGGCGCCGTGACCAGGAGCCAGGCGAGCTGACGGCCGCGGATGTCGAGGCGCGCGGCGCCGGGGATCATCATCTTGCCCCACAGCTCGGTACCGTCCTCGCCGTACAGGTTGGCGGAGATGGCGGCGGTCCACAGGGCGAAGACCAGACCGGTCCAGGGCAGGAAGATCGATGCGCCGATGGCCAGCGGCAGCAGGCAGAACACCAGCGCGTAGCACAGGGCGAAGCACAGGTAGTGGAAGCGCAGCAGGTCTCTGGACCAGGTGCGCAGTTCCCTGGCGGCGACCGCGGTCACCGGGCTCCTGGCCCAGCCGCTGGAGGTAACCCTGGCTGGGCGTCCGCTCGCGCGCCGGGTGGTCAGCCGCCGCTTCAGCAGGCCGGCCCAGCCGTACAGACAGACGACGCCGAGTGCGGCCAGCCCCGCCAGGGCAGCGGCCGCCGTGAGCCATTGGCCCTGCCCGGCCGCCCGCACGGCGACCAGGCCCCAGCCGGAGGGCAGCGCCCTGACCCAGGTGGAGAAGGAGTCGGGGAAGCCGGTGCGCAGGGCGGCCTGCACGAGGGGCGACAGCACCCAGCTGGAGTGCAGGGCGGCCAGGATGGCGGCGCTGATGAGGGCGGCCAGCGCGGCGCCCGTCTTGGACCGCATGACCTGGCCGAGTGCCGCGGTGACCAGCCGGGAGGCCAGCACGCACACCACCAGCTGGAGAGCGACGGCGAGCATGCCGACCGCTGTGGCCACCGTGCCGAGTTCGGCTTTGACGGCCACCACGACGAGCGCGGCGAAGGCCACGAGTGTGACAACGGGAGCGACACCGACAAAGGCGGCCCCCGCCAGTCCGGCCGCGAGGCGGCGAGGGGTGAACGACAGCAGCGAGAAATGCTCGGGGCGCAGCGCTTCATCGCCGCCACCGAAGAGCGCGGGGCCCAGCAGCCAACCCACGGTCCACAGGGCGAAACCCGCGCCGAGCAGGTCGAACGGCAGCGACGCGACCTGATAGTCGCGCCCCGCGAGCACGATCAGACCCGCCGCGAGAGCCAGCCCGGTCAGAGCGCCGGTGACCATCTGGGCGGCACGCCGGCCGGTCATGGAGTGCCGCAGCACGGTCAGTTTCATTTTGATCAGGAGGACAACCATGCCAGCTCACCCACCTCGGGGATCTGGCCGCCGACCAGGCTCACGAACCGCTCCTCCAAACTCTGGCCGGACCGCACATCCTGCAACGGGCCCGAGGCCACGACCCGGCCGGAGGCGATCACCGCCACGTGGTCGCACAACTGCTCGACCACGGCCATCACGTGGCTGGAGAACACCACCGAGCCACCGCCGCGCACGAACCGCTGCAAGATCACCTTGATGGTGGCGGCCGAGATGGGGTCGACGGCCTCCAGCGGTTCATCCAGTACCAGCAACTTCGGCGCGTGCAGCAGTGCCGTGGCCAGGCCGATCTTCTTGCGCATACCGGTGGAGTACTCCATCACCAGGGCGCGCTCGGCCGTGTCCAACTCCAAGATCTCCAGCAGTTCACCCGCCCGCCGCTCGACCTCCTCCGGCTCCATGCCGCGCAGCAGGCCGGTGAAACGCAGCAGCTCACGACCGGTCAGCCGTTCGGGCATGGCCAGCCCGTCGAGCAGCACGCCGATCAGTTCCTTGGCCCGGGAGGCGTCGTCCCATACGTCGAGACCGAAGATCTCGGCTCGGCCCGCATCTGGCCGGAGCAATCCCACCGCCATCGACAACGAGGTGGTCTTGCCCGCGCCGTTGGGGCCGACCAGACCGAAGAACGATCCGCTCGGCACCTCCAGCTCGATGCGGTCGACCACGAGCCGGCGGCCGAACGTCTTGACCAGACCGGTGAGCCGAATCGCCGGATCAGTGGTTGGTGATCTCAACGGTCCCCTTTCCCTCAATCAGAACGGCACGTGCCGTGCCGTCCTGAATCCTGCTGCAGGGCAGCCGGAGTTGTCAATACGGCACGTGCCGTTCCGCTACGGTGATGGCATGACCGACAAGCGCAGCGCCAAGGCCGCCGGCCGGACCGAAGCCATCATGCGGACCACGCTGGAACTAGGCCAGGAGATCGGTTACGCCAAGCTCAGCATCGAAGCGGTCGCGGCCCGCGCCGGCGTCGGCAAGCACACGATCTACCGCCGCTGGCCGTCCAAGGGCGCCCTGTTCCTCGACTCGCTCCTGTCGTTGAACAGGCCTGGTCTGGACTACCCCGATACCGGCGACGTCGTTGCCGACCTGCGTGAGCAGATCCACATGGCCATTGATCTGCTGGACCGGCCGCCATTGGGCCCGTTGTATCGGGCCCTGATCGGTGAGGCACTACTCAATCCCCAGGTCGCCGCAGCGCTCAATGACCACTTCATCACCCCGCAGGCGGAAATGACCGTCGCCCGGCTGAAGGCTGCCCGCGATCAAGGTCAACTGTCGCCCGACTTCGACCTGGACCTGGCGATGGGCATCTTGTCGGGTCCGCTGTACTTCCGGGCCCTGATCATCCAAGAGCCACTGACGCACGAGTACGTCGACCGCGTGATCGAGGCCCTCTTCGCCGGGATGGGACCCAGGCGTTGATTCGGAGGGCGAGCCGAAGTTCCAGGGCATGGGTCGAGTCCATCGACGTCAGCGGTTGGATCGATGGGTGAAGACCGCCAGGGGCAGCCGGGAGGAACCGGCCAGGTGGCCGGCTTCGCGCCAACCCATGTTCCGGTAGAGGCCGGCTGCGGGCGCCTCGGTTGAGGTGATCAACCATGCTGCAGGCCAGTCGGCGACCATGTCGGTGAGCAGGGCACGCGCGATCCCTTGTCCGCGGCTGTCGGGGTGGACGAACACCGGACACGGTGGTGGCGCCGACGAACAGAGCGTCACCTTCGTGCCTGTCCCAGATCTCAAAGGTGGGTTCGAAGAAATCGTCGAGGTGCCGGGGAACGGCCTCGGCCTGAGCGCCGAGTCGTGCCAGGAACTCCTGTGGAGTGAGCCCGCGCACCAGCGTCAGGCAGTACGCCTCAGCCAGATGGGAGAACTGATTGCAGAACCAGGCGTACTGAGCAGCAGTGGCGCTCATGCTCGCATCCGCTCCCGACAAACACGTCCCATCCAGGCGTTCGCTGCGCCCCTGAGGGTCTGACCGGCCATAGTGCCCGAACTCACTGACCCGGACTTACCTTCGCACCGGGTGGTGCCGACAGTCGGCAACAGATGACGCCGCGACTCATCGGCGTACCACCCCCAGCAGGAGCTGGGGCCTCATGGAAGCGCTGAAGGTTAGTCGTCGAGCGCATCGGAGATCTGCCGATTGGCACGGGAGCGCTGGCCGTCGATGCACTTGGCGTAGACGCGCAGGAGGACATCAACACCGTGTCCGGCGCGCTGGGCAACTTCAGCGTGATCTGGCGTGGAACCCCGGGCGTTTACGCCCGGGAGGAAACGACAGCGCGGGAGGGCCTCCGGGCCCGGGCGGTGCCGTGACAGCTGGTCCTTGTGAGCAGCTCAGCCCGGCCGTTTCTGGTTCTCGATGTACTCCTTGATGATCGACAGCGGGGCGCCGCCGCAGGAAGCGGCCAAGTACGACGGGGACCAGAAGCGCCCACCCCACAGGTATTGGCGGACGTGCGGGCCAAACTCTTTACGCAGGAGCCGGGCCGAGACGCCTTTGAGGGAGTTGACCAGGACCGACAGGGCGACTTTGGGCGGGTAGTGGACCAGCAGGTGCACATGATCGTGCTCGCCGTTGAATTCGACCAGGACGGCGCCGAAGTTGTCGCATACCTCGATCATGATGTCTTCGCAGCGGCGCAGGATCTCGTCGGTGAACACCTCGCGCCGATACTTGGGTGTGAAGACCAAGTGGGCGTGGAGGCTGTAGATGACGGTCCGGCCTCTGCGGATATCGGGGTTCGGTTCCCATCGTGGTGACATGGGCCAAATGATAGTGTGTTCGATTGTGAAACTGGTGGTGCAGGTGAAGCTCCTGCCAACGCTCGAGCAGGCGGCGGCGCTGGAGGTGACCCTGCGCGAGTGCAACCAAGCGGCCGATCTCGTCGCGCGCACCGCGTTCACCACCGGGATCACCCGCGAATACGACCTGCGCAAGCAGACCTATGCGACGTTGAAGGAGCGGGGCCTGGGTGCCCAGGCCGCCCAGCATGTGATCAAGAAGGTCGCCGACGCCTACACCACGTTGAAGGCGAATCTGCGGGCCGGAAACCTGGGACCGCCGACCTCGCCACGCCGGATCCGCGCCGAGAACAAACCCATCGCCTTTCGCCCGCATGCCGCCCAGCCCTACGACGATCGCTGTCTATCGTGGCAGCTGCAGGCGGGCACGGTGTCGATCTGGACGACGGCCGGGCGGCTGCGTGGTGTCGCGTTCATCTGCTCCGACCAGCAACGGGCGATGCTGAGTGCCCATCGCCGGGGCGAGTCGGATCTGGTCTTGCGGGACGGCAGGTGGTTCCTGATCGCCACCTGTGACCTCCCCGACGTCCCGCTCGCCGAGCCGGATGGATTCCTCGGCGTGGATCTGGGCATCGCCAACATCGCCACCACCTCAGAGGGGACCCGGCACACCGGGAGGGCTCTGAACGCGGTCCGGCACCGCAACCGGGAACTGCGCCGCCGGTTGCAGGCCAAGAAGACCAAATCCGCCAAGCGGCTACTCAAGCGGCGCCGCCGTAAGGAAGCCCGGTTCGCCGCCGACACCAACCATGTGATCGCCAAACGCATCGTGACCGAGGCAGAACGCACCGGACGCGGGATCGCCCTGGAAGACCTCCACGGGATCCGCGAGCGGGTACGGCTCCGCAAGCCCCAGCGGGTCACGCTGCACTCATGGAGCTTCCACCAGCTCGGCTCCTTCATCACCTACAAGGCGGCCCGAGCCGGAGTGCCGGTGGTGTACGTGGACGCGGCCTACACCTCGCAGGGGTGCTCGGCATGCGGCCACATCTCGAAGAAGAACCGGCCTGATCAGGCCGCCTTCCGATGCATGTCGTGCGGCTTCGCTGAGCACGCCGACGTGAACGCAGCCCGCAACATCGCCGCGCGCGGTGAGGCGGGATGGGCAGTGAGTCACGCTGCCGACGACGCGGCCTGAACCGTGCACCCCATGCACGGTGAGGAGCTGCAAGCTCGGCCCTTCGGGGCCGAGAAGCTGACTTGGAGGAACTCCGGCATTGAGCCAGAGCGAGACCGCAGCATGCCTCAGGTCGTACAGCCGAGCCGCCAGCGGGCAGGCGACCTGCCCGGCGGTGAAGGCCCGTCGTCGGGCCTCCTGCCAGACCATCGGCGGAGAGCAGAAACGCCTTCTGATCAACCCTGTGTAACGCCACGCGGGCCGCCTGGGGATGTGTAGGAGACGAGGTTACCCAGAAGGGACTCATGGTGGATCGGGAACAGGGCGTGATCGTGTGCCGCGCGGCACGCCAGGTAGTCGAAGGTGGTGTTCTGACCGGGGAGTCATCGTTCGCTTCCGGCCTGCGCGCCTGGACGCCTGAGGCCGCGGACGAGTTGTTCCGCCGGTTCGTGGAGAACTTCGACGAGTCATCTGACGAGTTTCTGGTCAAGCTCAAACGGCAGATCTCCGAGGGCGGCGACGCGGCGATCGTGCTTGCCGCCGAACTGCTCTATCTCAACGTCATGCCGCTGAGCCCGGCCACAATCGGCGTCAATCGTAAATTCGAGATCCTGGACAGCGTGCTGTCGTGGGCATCCTTCCAGGTGAGGGTGCCCGACGCGTTGGCTGCGGCGGCCTCACCGGGCTACATGAAGGGTGGCCAGGCGTTCCTCAACTACCGCTGGGCCCAGTTCGCCTTCCTCATCCGCCTCACGCGGCTGTTGGTGAAGTTACCGCTCGACGAACGGGAATCGGCTCTGCGGGATCCGTGGCGCTTCCGGGACCTGGCCGAATCGGTGCTCACCGACTACGACGGCAAGTCGCGAGCCCGCGCCCAGTTCCACGTGCTGCTGTTTCTGCTGTTCCCCGAGGTGTTCGCCCCGGTCTCGGTCGAGCGCAACAAGCAGCTTATCCGGGATGCCTTCGCCGACCGGCTGGCCGAGCCGACCGGGGATTTCGACCGTGACATCTATGCTATCCGCCAGCAGATCGAAGCAGAACACGGCGGACAGTTCAGCTTCTACGACGAGCCCTGGCGGTCTCGTTGGGAGCCGCCTCCGCCACCGCGGCCGCAGAAGGGCTGGCTGGTGCGTGGGGCCAACGTCGACGGCGTCAACGCGATCCCGCTGTGGCTGGCCGAGAGCTTTTGCTCAGTCAGCTTTTCGGACATCGAACAACTACCGGCCGGCGCGTCCCGACAGCAGGTCAAGGACGCTGTCGCCGCCGGGCTTCCCGACGCCAAACAAGGCAGCAAGGACGTCGCGGCTGGGCAGCTGTGGCGTTTCCTCAGCGGCTTCCAACCCGGTGATCTCATCGCGACCGTCGACGGCGACGCCGTCTATGTCGGCACCATCACCGGCGACGCGTATTACGACGATTCCGCCGGCCGTGGCCTGGCTCGCCGCCGCTCGACCAAGTGGAACCCCACCGCCATGAGCCGCCAGACCCTCCCCGAGGAAGCCCAGGCCAAGCTCAAGACCGCGATGACGATCGGCGAGCTGACCAGCGTGATCGCGGCGCTGGCCACCGGCGCCGGACTGGAGGAACAGCTCACCGACGAGGTGCTGGCCAAGGACGAGACCCGCGGCCTGATCGTCCCAGCACTCACCCAGGCGTTCGCCGACGACCTGCTCATGCCGCTCGACTGGCTGCAGGAGACCGCCGACCTGCTGACCGCCAAACGGCAGATGATCCTGTACGGCCCGCCCGGCACCGGCAAAACCTACCTGGCCACCAAGCTCGGTGAGGCGCTGGCCGGTCCCGATCGCACCAGCCTGGTGCAGTTCCATCCTTCCTACGGGTACGAGGACTTCATCGAAGGCTTCCGCCCCCGGCTCGGCGAGAACGGCACGATCGGCTTCGACCTGGTGCCCGGCCCGTTCAAGAACGCCGTGGAAGCCGCCGAGAAGGAGCCGGACCGGCCGTATGTCCTGGTCATCGATGAGATCAACCGCGCCAATCTGGCCAAGGTGTTCGGCGAGTTGTACTTCTTGCTGGAGTACCGGAATCACGAGATCACCCTGCAGTACTCGCCGGACGAGCCGTTCAAGCTGCCCAAGAATGTCTTCGTCATCGGCACGATGAACACCGTCGACCGCTCGGTGGCATTGATCGACGCGGCGATGCGCCGTCGGTTCGTCTTCCGCGCCCTGGCCCCCGACCGGCCACCAGTCGACGGGCTGCTACGCCGCTGGCTGGAGCGCGAGCGGCTCCCCGTCCTACCCGCGCTCCTGCTGGAGGAGGTCAACCGCCGCCTGAACGACCCGGACCGCGCCGTCGGCCCCTCCTACCTGATGACGCCCGACGTGGCCACCCGGCGCGGGCTGGAACTCATCTGGGCGGCTGAGCTCCTGCCCCTGCTGGAAGACCAGCTCTACGGCAAACTCGACGACATCGAGGCCAGGTACGGCCTCCCTGTCCTGCTCGCCGCGCTCGGCCACACCCTGCCGTGACTCTGCGTCTCCACCTCGCCGAGGCCACAGCCGGCCCGCCTCGGGCTCTGACCCCGGCGCAGGTCGCCACGCTGGCCACGGTCCCCGGCCTGGTCACCATCACCCCGACCGGGGGCGGGCTGTGGCGGCTCGCGGGGCGCCAGCGGGTTGGGATCGTACGGCTGGGCCACGGCGACGGCGCCATCGAGATGCGCGTCCGGCCGAAACTGCCTGTCCGGCGGCTGCTCGGCCTGCTCGGGCACGACGACGTCTGGCGACACCGCCAGATCACCGCCGCCACCGACGACCTACTCGTCCCCGCACTGGCCACCGTGTTCGCCCGTGCCGCGGAGCGTGTGCTTCGCGGCGGGGTTCTGCACGGTTATGTCTACCGCGAGGACGCTCTCACCGTCGTGCGGGGCCGGATCCGCACCAGCGCCCAGCTGAGCCGCCGGATGGGGCTGCCCACCGCGATCGAGGTCGCCTACGACGACTACCTGGCCGACATCCCCGAAAACCAGATCCTGCTCGGCGCGATCGAGCTCGCCCAGACCCTGCCTGATGTCGCGGACGCCACGCTCGCGATGCTGCGACACCTGAGCGCGCGGCTGGTCGGCGTTGTCCCCGTCCACCCCGGGGCACCGCTGCCGCCGTGGCGACCAACCCGGCTCAACGAGCGATATGTCCCCGCGCTCCGGCTGGCCGAGCTGCTCCTTTCCGGAGCCTCACTTCAGCAGGAGGGTTCGCGGGCGATACAGATCGACGGGTTCATCCTGAACATGCCCCAGATCTTCGAACGCTTCCTCACCCGGCAACTCACCACCGTGCTCCTGCCGTACGGCTTGCGCTGCGTCGCCCAGCAGGGGCACCGGCTCGATCAGCAGAGGCGAGTGCTCTTCCAGCCCGACATCCTCGTCTGTCGCGACGGGCGGCCCGAAGTGGTCGTCGACGCGAAGTATCGGACGCTGGATGGTGCTCCGCCAACGGGGCATCTGTTTCAGCTGATCTCCTACTGCATCGCTCTCGGCCTCACCGACGGGCACCTCGTCTACGCCTCCGGGACGCCGTCAGCGGAGCCGTACCAGATCAAGAATTCGGATATCAGGGTGCACGTACACGTCCTGGACCTCGACCAGGAGCCCGCCGACCTGGAAAACGCCGTAGCCGCGTTGCTCGGGCGCCTGACGGAACGTTCCTAAGGACCAGCGAGGGTGACCTGGTCGAGCCCGTCACCCGACGAGATCAATCTATCCCCGGGCGTGTGGACGGAGACGTGACAGCGGATACCTTCGTGGATTCGGCGGCCTTCCGCACCGCCCGCTGAGCCTCCCCTCATACGGGCTGTTCGTGCCTCAGCCGCGCGTGCTCTCGTCGCTCGGCTCGTTCAGCGGGGTCAGCGCGGCCGAGGCCGCGTTGTGGTCCATCCCGGTCGCCTCGAGCAGATCGACGGCGATGGAGCGCAGCTGCGCGATGGTGACGTTCGCGGAGAAGCCCAGGTTTTTGGGCCGCTCCCGCGCGGCGACGGCGAGCAACGCCTGCCTGGCCAGCATCGGTTCGCGCCCAGCCCCCAGTTCGAGCTGGAGCAGCAGCGCCGCCTCTGAGACCTCGCGCAGCGACTCGGCCAGCGCGGCCGGTGGCGGGCTGGCCTCACCCAGCGCCGCGAGCGTGCGGCGGACCAGCACCCGTGCGTTGCGCAGCGCCAGGTCCACCGGTACGGCGGCGGTCTCGTACCTGGTTAGTCTGGCCCGGTGATGCCAGCGCAGCGGCGAGATCATGATGATCTCCTTGCTGTTCTCCAGCGCCGCCTCGAACTCCTCGACCGCCGTCTGGGTCCTGCGTCCGCACTCCAGGGCCTCGGCGGCCAGGTCCATATCGCACTTCTCGATCGCCTCCGCCGCCTGCTCCAGCACGGTGGAGAGGGCGTCGAGCACGCCGGACAGATGCTTGCCCGCGATGGTGAGCGGGCTGGCGGGCAGCAATGCGACCGCGGCGATGCCGATGACGCCGCCGGTGAGCGCGTCGGCCATCCGGTCCAGCCCGCCGACGTCCTCGCCCGGCACCAGCATGGCGACCAGCACCGCGGACGACCCGACCTGCGACACGAACAGCTCACCGCTGTTCAGCAGCCCCGCGATGGTCATCGCCAGCGCGATCACGAGCGCCATCTGCCAGGGACCCGAGCCGATCCAGGACACCAGCAGGTCGCCGATGCCCACGCCCAGACTGACGCCGACCACCAGCTCGGCCACCCTGCGCAGTCGCCGCCCGAGCCCCACACCCACGCAGATCATCACGGAGATGGGCGCGAAGAGGGGATGAGCGTGGCCGAGCAGATGAACGGCGACGATCCAGGCCAGCGCGGCGCCCACGGCACACTGCGCGATGGAGGGCACAATCGGGCCAAACGTGCCCAGCCGTTTCCTAACTTGATCACTGAGCCACGTTCGCACTCCTCCACGATGGCGGATCTTTATGACATTAGGATCACATTTGCTCCGAGTTCTTATGATTCGGACCATTCGGCGAAGGTCCGGGTGGCCACAGCCTTCTGGGGCGGATGGCACGAAACCGGGGCCGAGGAGGGGACGAGGGCGGGTCACTCGTCGAGGGCGTTATTGATCTTTTCGTTGATGTGGTCCTACTGGCCGTCCGTGCACTTGGCGTAGACACGGAGCAGAACGTCCACGCTGTGACCGGCCCGCTTGGCCACCTCGATAGCCGGCACGCCCGCGTTCAGCCAGAGCGACACGGCCGCATGGCGCAGGTCGTACGGCCGGGCGGCCAACAATGACTCCACCTGAGCCGGGGGCAGAGCGAGTTTCCGCGCCTCCTGCCAGACGTAGGAGTGCGCCGAGCTGGAGTAGGACCCGTCATTGGCCGTGCGGAACAGCCTGCCGTCATTGGCCGTGCCGTAGGTCTCGCCCTGCTTCACATCAAAAGGACTCATACGTCTATGTCTCACAGCAGTCTGACAGAGAGGGCAGCCACGACGTATTCGAGTTGACCAGGCATCGGGATTCATCGTTCTTGACGATCGAATGGATCGGTTTCTTCTGTTGGACAGCTCAATCCGAGTCGCGCAGACTCCGATATGGATCTCGTCGAAGGAGGCAGAGCGATGGAGTACCGCACCTTGGGCAGCACCGGCACGGTGGTGTCCTCGCAGTGCCTGGGCACGATGACGTTCGGCAAGGAGAGCAGCGAGGAGGTGTCGCATGCTCAGCTCGACCGGTTCGTTGAGCGCGGGGGGAACTTCATCGACACCGCCAATGTGTACTCCGGAGGATTGTCCGAGGAGATTGTTGGTCGCTGGTTGGCGACCCGGTCGGGGCTACGGGATCAGCTCGTCATCGCGACGAAGGGACGCTTCCCGATGGGGGCTGGGCCCAATGATGCGGGCCTGACCCGCACCAACCTGTCCCGGGCGTTGGAAGCGAGTCTGCGGCGGCTCGGGGTCGAGACCGTCGACCTCTACCAGGCGCACGCCTGGGATCCCCTGACCCCGATCGAGGAGACGCTCGGCTTCTTCGACGACGCGGTGCGCGCAGGCAAGATCCGCTACGCGGGTGTCAGCAACTTCCTCGGCTGGCAGTTGCAGAAGGCGGCGCTGCTGACGCAGTTCCGTGGGCTCGCGCCGATCGTGACGCTGCAGCCCCAGTACAACCTGCTGGTGCGTGACATCGAGTTCGAGCTGGTGGATGTGTGCCGCAACGAGAACATCGGGATCCTGCCGTGGTCGCCGCTGGCCGGTGGCTGGTTGACGGGGAAGTACACGCGTGACCATGCGCCGACCGGCGCGACTCGGCTCGGCGAGGACCCGCAGCGCGGCATGGAGGCCTATGCCCCGCGCAACGCGCAGGAGCGCACCTGGCAGGTCATCGACACGGTGCGGCAGGTCGCCGAGGTGCGTGGCGTGTCCATGTCACAAGTGGCGCTGGCCTGGGTCGCGGGCCGGCCCGCGGTCACGTCAGTGATCCTCGGCGCACGCACGCTCGAACAGCTCGACGACAACCTCGGCGCCGCCGAGTTGCACCTGTCCGAGAAGGAGACAGACCTGCTCACCGAGGCTAGCTCGCCGATCGTGTCCGACTATCCGTACGGCACACCGGGCATCCAGCAGCGCTCGCGTGTCCTGAACCCTCCCAGTTGATCGGTCGGGTGAGCGTTGCCGGCGGGACTGGTGGGGCCGATGGCCGTTGCAATGATCGGCATACTCGCCGAGCACCGAGCGAAGGCGCCGTCCGTCGTAGATCAACATGCGGTCGGTGCACTCGGCTCGTACGGTGCGCACCCATCGCCCGGCGTGGCAGTTGGCCCGGGGCGTCCACGGCGGCGTCTTCACCACCGTCATGCCCTCGCCGGTGGACACTTCATCGAGAACGCCGGTGAACGTGGCGTCACGACCGCGGATGAGGAAGCGGAACAAGCCCGCTCGGCCGCCCGAGATCCATGTACGTCCGTCCACCTCCGCGGCCGACGTCCCGCATGCTGGCGACTAGCCCTGGGCCAGATCCCCAGCCGACGTGTCTCGCGGCAACTGCCGTGACTTCTCACTCATACCTCACGATTCTGCCGCCAGCCGATTCGCAGGCCGGCGCAGACCGTCGTCGAGAGTCCCCTTCACGCCGCCGAGCGCTGGTCGCATCCCGTTTTCCGCCTCCAAGGAGTTACCCGATGTCCGCATGTAAGAGAATATGAGCACCTCCTCCCCCGCGCCGATACCGTCCGCCGCCCCTCCTGTCACACTCCGCGTCCGGCCGTTACCTTCACCGAGATTGTCGGGCCGCTCCGCTACGTTGCGGCCATGACGGAATTCGTACTAGTTGCAGGTGCGTGGCTCGGATCGTGGGCGTGGGACGAGGTGGTGCCGGAGCTGCGTGCCGCCGGCCATGGCACCCACCCGTTGACGCTGTCCGGCCTCGCCGACAAGCAGGGCGTGCCGGCCGGGCAGCAGACCCACGTCCAGGACATCGTCGACGAGGTCGAACGTCACGATCTGCGAGACGTCATCCTGGTCGGGCACAGCTACTCGGGAATCCCGACCGGTCAGGCCGCCGAGCGGATCGGCGACCGGCTGGCCCGCGTGGTCTTCGTCGACTCCAACGTTCCGACCGACGGCGAGTCGTTCGTGTCCGGCTGGCCGGATGGCCGGGCGATGATGGAGGCCTCGATCGCCGGCAACGGGGGCTTCTGGGCGCCGTTGACCGCGGCCGACTGCGAGGGTCAGGGTCTCACCGCCGAGCAGATCGCACGGATCGTGGGCGGCTCGACACCGCACCCGGGCGCCACGCTGACCGAGCCGGCCGTGCTGGCACGCCCGCTCGGCGAGCTTCCGGCGACTTACATCAAATGCCTGCTCGACGGCGACAAGCCGAACGACGACGTGGCCAAACTGCTGACCAGCGAGCACTGGCGGCTGGTCGAGATGGACACGGGCCACTGGCCGATGTTCTCCCAGCCGCGCGAGCTGGCACGGATCCTGCTCGACGCGGCCGCGGAGTGAGTGTCCGCGCTGACGCTGGGCGCGTGCTCACCTCCACCAGAGACCTGGGCTGAGCCACCAGATCGACGGACTCGCCCCGGACTACGGCCGGGGCCCGGGGCGAGCGTCTACGGTGTCCGACTCGGGGTTGTTCCAGTACCGGTCCGTGCCATGACCGCCACGCCGGCGTGCTCGCCGTACATGACGGCGGTCAGCCATTCGCGGGCGGCATTTCGCGTCCGCACCGGCACATCCGTCAGGCGGGTCACGCGCTGCCGGTGAGCTGTTCCCGGAGATCACGGCTGCTGTATCGTACGATCCCTTGGCCACCGCCGGCCCCGGACCGTCGGTACGCACGCCGGTGTCCAACGGCCGGCCTCCTTGATCACGGGCCGATTGATTTGACAATGGATCTTGCCCCATGTGGAGTATGTCCGATGAGATCGCTATCGGCCCCCCTGTATCGATCAAAACGGACGTTCCTTCCGGAGAACGGACACCGGGCCCGGGCCGTCCGGCGGAGCCAGGCCGGCCCGGGTGAAGGCGGCGGCGAGCTTCCGCCCGGCCGGAACACACCGCGATCGGTCACCGGCCACGCACAGAACACGATGTGCTCTCCTATGGTTCGATCAAGGTCTCAGGGCCGCATGGTCCGGCCCCTGCCGGCCCCGGGGCGGCTCCCCCTCTGCCACCAACCGCCGACGAGGAACTGATCGATGTCAGTACACACACCTGTCCGCAGTCAGGTAGGGCGTCCGCCGACAGGCCAGGTCCTGCTCCTCCTGATGGCTGTTGTGGTCATCACCGGGGGTGCGTGTCTGTGGGCGGTGGCCGAGACACCGGCCGCGGAACGGACGCTCGTGGGCTGGTATCTCGGGACCGCGGCCGTCCTGTTGTGCGTCGCCGTCGCGGTCGCGGCGTACGGCGTGCAGCGAGCGCGTCATCTCCGCGACCGTCTCACGGCGATGGACGCGGGCCTCGCCCGGCTGGCCGACGACACGCTACCCGCTCTGGTGGGGCGGTTGCGCGATGGGGCGTCGGCGGACACCGCCCTCGCCGAGATACCGAAACCCGCCGAGAGAACTCACCAGCGCATCCTGTGGACGCTGGCGCAGGAGGTCGGCAAGGGAGACCGTATGCGCGCGGCCGCGATGTCAGCCTGCGCGAACGCCGCGGGCCGGGTTCAGGCTCTGGCGACCAGCATGCTCGCCGATCTGCGCGAGATGGAGGACCGGCACGGCGAGGAAGTCCTTGGTGACCTGTTGAAACTGGACCACAGCACCGCGCAGGCGGGCCGGCTGGCGGACAGCATCGCGGTGCTGACCGGTGCGCGCTCCGGGCGGCGCTGGACCAAGCCGATCGTGATGGAGAGCATCCTGCGCGGAGCGGTGGGCCGTATCAGCGCCTACCAGCGGGTGCGGGTGCACTCGGCCACCACCGTCGCGATCGCCGGGTACGCCGCCGAAGGCGTCATGCACGCCCTCGCCGAGTTGATGGACAACGCCACCAGCTTCTCGCCTCCGTCCGAGGAGGTGCACGTGTACGTGGAAGAGGTGAGCGCGGGTGTCGTGGTCACCATCGAGGACTGCGGTCTCATCATGAGTGCCGCCGCGCTGCGCCGCGCCCAGCAGGCCGTCTCGTCCGAGCCGCTGGACCTGACGACGCTGTCCGGCACCCGCCTGGGTCTGGCGGTGGTGGGCTGTCTGGCTCGCAAGCACGGCCTGACCGTCTCCTTCAGGCCGTCCTCACGCGGAGGCACCGGAGTGGTGATCATGATCCCCCCGCAGTTGATCACGCAGTTCGCGCCGGACCCCCGAGTGGACGGGCCGCGCCCGGCGGGTGTTTTCACCTCGCCTCCCGCGCGCCACGCAGCCGCTGGGTCGGCTGTGCCCGCCAGGACGGCCATGCCCGCCGCACCCGCCAGGGCTGCCGAGACGACCGCACCCGCCATGCCCGCCGTACCCGCCGCACCCGCCAGGGCGGCCGAGATGGCTGCGCCCGCGGACGGCGAGCCGTACGAGCTGCCCAAGCGCCGCCGCGGGCAGACGCTCGCGGCGACATCCCCGGCACCCCCGCCCCCATCCGCGGCCCCGCCGGCGGCGAAACCCCCGCAGCCCCGCTCCGACCCCGGAGCCGGATTCAGAGCCTTCCGCCAGGCCGGCCGGGGAGGCGGCACCGGCAGCGGCGCCTCTTCATCCCCGGAAGACGGCACTCGGTGACCGCCATGCCGATTCTCACCGTCGGACCGGATAGGACAGACAACAGATTGGAGGGGGGCCGTCCTCCGGACGTCAATGTCCGGATCACCGCCCCGGAATCCCGATGAGAACCTCACACCCCGACCTCGCCTGGTTGCTGGAGAACCTCCTGGAGAGGACACCGCAGACCCGGTATGCCCTGGTGCTGTCGAAGGACGGCCTCAAGCTCTCCCACACCTACGGGCTGACCGTGGACCGGGCTGATCAGCTGGCCGCCATCGCCTCAGGCATCCAGAGCCTGTCCCATGGCGCGTCCATCGAGTTCGGCGACGGTACCGGCGGCCTGCGGCAGTCGATGACGGAGTTCCACGGCGGCCTTCTGTTCATCGTGGAAGCGGGGGAAGGAGCTCATCTCGCCGTCGTGGCGACCGAGGACGCCGACCCCGGCATCATCGGTCACAACATGAACGAGCTGGTCGAGCAGATCGGCGAGTATCTGACCGCCCCACCCCGCGCGCCCCAGCAGAGCAACCGGCCGCTATGACCTCACGGCGAGTCGATCGCGAGAATCCGGACCGGTTGTACACCGTCACCGGAGGGCGCAGCCGCGCGGACGAGAGCGCCATGGACATGGTCACGCTGATCGTGAGCGAATGCGATCCGGCACCGGGCATGCAGTCCGAGCATTTCAAGATCCTGCGGATGTGCCGCCAGCCGATGGCGGTCGTGGAGATCTCCTCGGAGCTGGGACTGCCGGTGAGCGTCGTGAGGATCCTGCTGTGCGATCTGCTCGATACCGGACGCATCACCGCCCGCCATCCGCCTGCGGCTCTTCCCAAAGCCCAGCTGCCCGATCCCGAAATCCTGAAGCAGGTGCTTGTTGGACTTCAGAAGCTCTGAGCAACCCGCCCGTATGCCGCTACGGAGTACGGCGGATACCGGGCTCAAGATCGTGGTCGTCGGCGGGTTCGGTGTCGGCAAGACGACCCTGGTCCGCGCTGTCAGCGAGATCCGCCCGCTGAGCACCGAGGAGACCATGACGCGGGCGGGTGTCGGGATCGACGACGCGCGCGGCGTGGAGGCCAAGACCACGACCACGGTGGCCTTCGACTTCGGCCGCATCAGCCTGAACGAGCAGATGGTGTTGTACCTGTTCGGAGCTCCGGGTCAGGAACGGTTCTGGTTTCTGTGGGACCGGTTGTTCTCGGGGACCCTGGGGGCGGTCGTCCTGGTGGACACTCGCCGCCTGGCCGATTCCTGGTACGCCATCGACCGCCTCGAACACCACGGAATGCCGTTCATCGTCGCCCGCAACAACTTCGGCGAACCGATGCATCCCCTGGAACAGGTACGGGACGCGCTGTCTCTCGCCGACGACGTTCCGCTGATCGACTGCGACGCGCGACAGCGCGACTCCAGCAAGGCCGTGCTGATCGCTCTCGTCAACCATCTCTACACCCTGTCCTCTGCTCGGGAGGGCACCCCGTGACGTCCTCTGCCCGGGAGGGCACCCCATGACGAACGCCCATCACTCCCCTGACCCGTCCTCGTGGTTTCCCAGCCCGCCGGCGCCTGCGGGCTACCCCGCCCACCCGGGGGCCATACCGTTGTACGGCCCCCGGTTCCACCAGGATCCGGCCCGGCTGTACCGGGAGATGCGGCAGCAGCACGGGCAGGTCGTCCCGGTCCTGCTCGAGGGCGACGTGCCCGCGTGGCTCGTGATCGGGTACCGCGAGCTCCGCCACGTCCTCAGCAATCCCCAGCTTTTCGCCCGCGACTCCCGCCGCTGGAACGCCTGGGACCGCATCCCGCCCGACTGGCCCCTGATGGCGTACGTCGGCTACCAGCCGTCCATGCTGTTCACCGAGGGAGCCGAGCACCAGCGGCGTGCCGGAGCCGTCAGCGCCGCCCTCGCCGCCGTCGATCAGTTCGAGCTGAAAACCCAGTGCGAGCAGATCGCCGACAGCCTGATCGACGCGTTCACCGGCAGCGGCAGAGCCGACCTGATGGCCCACTACGCCCATCCGATGCCCCTGCTGGTCATCGCCGCGATGTTCGGTCTGCCCAACTCCGAGGCGCCGGGCCTGGTGGTGGATGTGAGCGCGACGTTGAACGGCGGCGAGAGCGCCATGGAGGCGTACCAGCGGGTTCACGCCACGATGCAGCGGCTGCTGGACAGCAAGCGCGAGCGCCCCGGCCCGGACGTCCCCTCACGTCTGCTGGCGCACCCCGCGGGGCCCGCCGACGAGGAGATCATCCAGGACCTGATCGTGGTGATGACCGCGGGTCAGGACACCACCGCCAACTGGATCGGGAACACCCTGCGGCTGATGCTGACCGACGAACGGTTCGCGGTGACCCTGTCGGGTGGCCGCCGCAGCGCCGGCCAGGCGCTGAACGAGGTCCTGTGGGAGGACTCCCCCAGCCAGAGCAGCATAGGTCGTTGGGCGACTCAGGACACCCAGCTGGGCGGGCAGCGCATCCGGGCCGGCGACGGGCTCATCATCGGCATGGCCGCCGCGAACGCCGATCCGCAGGTGCGGCCGGACTCCTACGGCGGCTCCGCCGGGAACCACGCGCACATGTCCTTCGGTCACGGTGAGCACGGCTGCCCGCACCCGGCCCCGGAGATCGCCGAGGTCATCGCCCATACGGCCGTCGAGGTGATCCTGGACCGGCTCCCGGATGTGATGCTGGCGGTGCCCGCCGACACGCTCGTATGGCGGACGTCCATACAGATGCGCGGCCTGTCCGCCCTACCGGTCGAGTTCACCCCCGGGTACGTCACGGGAAGGGGTTAGTGAGGCGGGCGCCGCGGGCGCCCGCCACGTGGTGTCAGCGCCGCCAGATCACGGCCGAGGTGGTGGCGCCGTCGAGGAGGACGTCGCCGTTCCAGGTCAGGAACGACTGCTGGGGCAGGTAGTCCTGGCCGAGGAAGAAGCCGCGCTTGATCCCGGTGACGTGTACGGCGGCGCCGGTGTCGGTGCCGACCACGACGCGGTGGGCGGTCACCTCGGCGATGTCGTCGGCCGTCGTGCCGGCCGGCAGTTCGACCGTGGTGGCCGCCGCGTCGTCGCGCTGGAGGGACCAGGTCGGCTCGACGTGGTGGGACAGGTAGACGGTGTCGCCGTTGACGAGGCGTACGCCGAGGGAGACCCCGACCCAGGACGCCCCCGTGTTGGTCGCCTGCGTGGTCTTCTTGAGCACCGCGTACAGGTAGTTGCGCTGGTCGCTGACCTCCGGCGTGGCCGGCGTCGTCGCCGAGGCGGCCTCGATCTTGCCCTCGCGGAGCATCTCCTTGGCCATGATCTCGTAGGTCCAGGGGTTGGTGTCCATGAGGTACTCACGGGCCTGACCGGCCGGCAGGGTCTGCAGGGGCGACAGGAAGAAACGCATGGGGTCGTCCGCGGTGTCGCACATGTTGTTGTTCGACGTGCAGGTCTGCAGCAGGGCGTGGTCGCCCTCGTACCGGCCGGAGAAGTGCAGCGTCTGGTGGTTGGCGGCCTGGTAGGTGTCGCTGCCCGCGACCCGGTTGCCGTGCTCGTCGACCTCGACGTCGTAGATCCACTCGATGTCGGTCGTACGGCCCCAGCGGGCCATCAGCGCCGGGGTGTTCGTCCCGCCGTCCTCGTTGCTCCACACCACCGAGTAGGTGAGCTTCGTGTGCCCGGGAGTGGCGGCCGGCGCCGACTGGTGCCAGGCGATGAGCGGGGTGTCGGTGGTCGCGTTCTGGTACGGGCTCCCGAGGGCGGAGATGTTGCGCCCGTAGACGACCGGCGCGTACCGCAGCGCCAGGTACTCCGGGCTTCCCGGCGCGTACGTCGAGACCCGCAGCGTGTCCAGCACGACTGACCTGCTCGCCGCCGCGGAGCGTTCTCCGGCGAAATGCAGGCGCAGCATATGCACACCGGCGGTGAGCCGTCCCAGCGCGAGCTGCCGGTGGAGGGGCTGCCCGCCGGAGACGACGAGGTCGGTGGCGTACCGGTTGTCGACCGAGACGGACACGACCGCCGACTCGGCACCCGCCACCGCCCAGTCCGTGCCCGGCGCGGCCGTGTTCAGGTCGATGATCGCCTCACCGGACTTCCGCACGACCACCGGCACCCGCACGTCCGGGTGGTCACGGCGGACCTCGATGTGCCGCGTGCGGGCGGTGTCGCCCGGCTCCGTCTGTGCCGTGGCCGGTGCGGTCATGCCGGCCACGGCCAGGACGGCGGCGGCGGACGCGGTCAACAGGTGGACAACTCTCATCAGGCTTCCTTCCACTGCAAGGGACGGCGTCGCCGGCAGGCGGAGTGAACCGCCTCCTGCGCGACGCGCGCCCTTGAACAGAACCGATCAGCAGCCAGGTCTAATGATCGAAACTAACCGGTCGGCCAATATCGGGGAAGCGGTCACTGAAGAGCGAGACAATCTCATCCGGTCAGGCGGCGGGCCGAGGTCCCGTGGTCGGGCGGCCCGTGCCGCTCCCTCTCCCGGGCGGCCCGTGCCGCTCCCTCTCCCGGGCGGCGCGGGCGAGACGGCGAACGCCACCGAGGTGCCGGTGCCGGCCCGGCGGACCCCGGCCACGAACAGGGTGAGGTCGAAGCCGTGCTGCTCGGCGTCGACGGCGAGGCCGCGGATGTAGGGCCAGTCGACGCTCATACCCTCGTCCGGGACGTTGCGCAGCCACCCTCCGAAGATCGGCATCCAGTAACCGAACCGCATCAGCGGGCCTCCCCTTCCTCGATGAGCCTTCTGACCATGCGGGCGATCTGCCGCGGCCCGGAGCGGGGGGCCGCCGCCTCCACCTCGGGGTTGTAGTTGGTGTTGGTGTTGGTGTCATAGGTCACCAGGCAGCCGTCCGCGGGTACGGCCGGCACGGCGCAGGCGTCCGCGGGGCACAGCTCGAAGCCGCCTCGGGCGGTGTCCGCGGTCGGCGCGTAGACCACGTCGCCGTCGACGATCTCCACCCGGGTGATGCGGGGCTGCGCTGCGCGGAGATACTCCTGGAACAGGGCGATGCCGTCGACCGGCGGCTCGTACCCGGGCGAGTTCAGGTGCTCGGTGAAGGCGTCCACGCTGTCGAACAGCGCGACGCCGAGGCCCTTGCCACCCTGGTTGTGCTTGGCGATGAAGGGGGCGGGGAGGGCTCCGGACGAGGAAGGCGGACTCGCCGGCTTCACCATCGAGAAGGTCGCGGCCCTCGCGGGGGCGAGCAGGGCCGCTGACCGGCGAGTTCGCCGAAACACCCGTCAGGAGCCTGCTGGCCGTGAACGGCTCGTCCGAAGAGAGACGGCCGTCCACCACCCCTGAACCGCTACTCGATTGTTCCGTCCGGATGCCCCCTGAGAGTCTCCAACTGCTCGGCGGTGGCGCCAAGGCTCTCGGCCTGCGGCACCAGCGCTCCGATCTCTGACGCGCGGCCTTCCCCACGGAGCAGATCCGCGTAGGAGAACACGGCGCTCAGCCAGCCCGCGGCGATGCTCGCCCGGAAATACTCCTCTGCGGCGCCGGTGTCCCCGCGCTCCCGGCAGAGGAGAGCGAGATCCTCGTAGGCGCCGTCCGACCCGGCGTCGATCGCCTGCCGGTAATGGTCCATCGCCTCGTCGACGCGGCCTTCCTCGGCGAGGAACACCGCGTAGTAGTAAAGGGCGCCTTCGTCGTCGTTCTCGATCGCCGCCCGGAAATCAGCCTCTGCCCCGTCCCGCGCCTCCGGATCGCCGTTGTCGGCCAGAAAGCGGGCCCGCCCGACGAGAGCGTCGGGCACCCTCTCCTCGACCGCGCGGTCATAGTGGGCGCGCGCGGCGTCAAGGTGCCCGAGTTGCTCTTCGGCGACGGCGAGTTTCAACATCGCCGAGGACCCCGGCGCGGCTCCGGACTCCAGCCCCCGCTCCAGCCAGGCGACCGCCGCCTCCGGATCTCCGCGGTCCAGCTCCATCCCGCCGAGGTTGCCGAACGCGAGCGTGTCCCCCTGCTCGGCGGCCTGACGGAGCAGGCGCTCCGCCTCCTCCAGGCGGTCGTCGTCCTCCGACAGGAAGGCTCCGTAGTCGTTCGCGGCACCGGGAGCGCCCCATTCGAGCGCTCGTCTGTACCACTCCTCCGCCTTTTCCCGGTCCCCCACGGCATCGGCCCAGACCGCCGCCACCCGCAGGGCTACCACCGGTGTCTCCCTGCCGGCGATCTGTTCCAGAAGACGAGCGGCTTCGTCGGGACGGTCATCGGCGATCAGGACATCGGCGAGCCAGTCGTGGGCACCTTCCGCCCCATCGGCCGCGGCCGTGCGCAGAACCCGTTCCGCCGCCGGATGGTCACCCGTGCGGAAGAGCATCTCGCCGTACTTCACCGCCGCGCCGGGCACACCTTCCCGTACGGCCTGCTCGTACAGCTCCCCGGCCTCCTCGTACAGATTCAACGCGGCCAACCGGTCAGCACGGGCGAGCCTGTCGCCGGTACTCATCCAGATCCCCTCTTTCCCTGGGAACACGTCGGCTGCCGACGGTCACGCCGCTACTCATTTTTCGGTTTCTTGTTGGGGTTGATAAATTTCTTCTTTCCCCCGTGTGAAGCGGCCTTCTGGTGTTTGTCTCTTGTGGATTTGCTGCCACTGCTGGTGTGCGGTTTTCTGTTTTCCTGGCTCTTCGGCTCTTTTTCTTTGTCCTTCCGTCCCATCTTCGCCATTCCCGGCATGTCGCCGGGACGGTCGCCCCTCCTCCCGATGGGACTGCGGCCCATCGGGACCCGTGGCCCCCCGGCCCCGGCGAGCGCCGGACCTCCGCCGCCCCCGGGACCGCGCAACTTCTCGAGGATGTTCTGGAGCGGATGGGTGACCCTGCGGCTGAGGGCCGGTGCCAGCACCCGGCCCGTGCCTTCGCTCCCCTCTCGCAGGATCCTGCCCATCGCGAAGCGGGTGGAGAACATCGTCGCGGTTGCCGCGCCGACGCCCAGCGGTCCGCCGATGAGCATCGCCCTGCCGACCTTCACCGCCGCGGCGACGGCCTGCGTGGCCACCGCCACCTTGACGGCCGTCACCACCATGGCGGTGCCGTCGAGCGCCACCGGGGCGAGCTTGGCCGCGGCGGCGGCCTGGGCCAGGTGCCCCCCACTGTTCCCGGTCTTCTCCCAGAAGCCCGCCATGGCGTCCGCGGAGTCCCCCTTGTAGGTCTGCTCCATCGTCCGCCGTACCGTCGCATCGGCCCCACCCCCGGCCTGTTCGGTGCCCGCAAGCACGGTCCGCCAGGCGCCCGCGTCCTTCCTGATCTCGTCCTCGTCGAGGTTCGGCCATGGCACGCCGAGCATCCCGAGCATCCCGTTGACTTCGGGCGGCAGCGTCACACCCATCTTCGGTCTGATCCTCCGTGCAGCTTCTGGACGTCCTGCTGGATGAGGGTCTCCGTTCCGTGCAGGGAGCCCGCCGTGGACGCCATGCACCCGCCGGTCGTGCCGATCACCGTATGCAGACCTGTCAGGGCCTCGACCCCGACCCTGCTGCACTCGGCGTAGGCTCCGGCGAACGTGCCGATCAGGCCGGTGTCCCCCCAGCAGGCACCGCCGGGCCCGCGTTCCCTCAGCCGCTGCACCGCTGCGGCGTAGTCCTCCCCATGGACTCTCATCCGGGAGGCATCCTGGTTCATCGACTCAGGATCGATCTCAAATCCGGAACTCATGCCACTGGACCCTAGCGCGTTGCGGGGAGATGCATTATCGGAGCCGTACGCCCGCCGTACCCGGGCTTTGCGATCCGTGCCCGGACGACACCACGCCGGGGTCCCCGCATAGACTGAACAGCTGATCCACAGCCTCACTTCTGGAGTCCGGAGTGCCACCGACACCCGCGTCGAACGACGAGCTTCGACATCTGGAACAGATCATGGAACAGGCCCAGGAGGTGATGCGGAAGTTCCAGGAGGCACAGACCGCGATCCTCGAAGTCACCGGGGCGGGCGAAGGAGCCGACGGGCTGGTGAGGGCCGTCTCCGATGGGCGGGGCGGCATCATGGAGATCGACTTCAATCCACGCGCCATGCGACTTGACTGCGCGACCCTCGGCAGGGAGGTGACGACGGCGCTTCAGGCGGCTCAGCAGGAAGCGGAGCGCCGGTCGCAGGAGATCATGGGCGAAGCCCTGGCCTCCGCCGAAGCCATGCCGGAACCACTGGACGAGACCTTCGTACGTGACCGGGTCGAGCAGGCCGCTCGCGACCTTTTCAGCTAGGAGGCAGGTTTTGTACGGCTCTCCCATGAATCCGGACGATATCCGGGTCGAAGAATTCGAGCAGGCCCGGGACCGCGCGGAGAAGATGCTGGCGTGGATCGAGGGAGCGCAGAGCGAGATCGACGAGATCGTCGGCGTTGGCGAGGGGGCGTCCGATCGCATCAAGGTGACGACCGCGGCGAACGGGAAGGTGCTGGACGTCGTGTTCGAGCCCCGGGCCCTGCGCCTGGACAGCAGAACTCTGGCCGAGGAGGTGCTGTCGGCCGTCAAGCAGGCACGGAGTGACGCGGAGCGGAAAATCCAGGACCTGATGCGCGAGTCACTGGACGGCTTCGACCCCGTCGAGACCCAGGCGCGGTTCGACCGCATGCTGAAGACCGGCTGGCGATAGGTACCACCGACTCCTGCAGACTCGCCGTACGGGGACAGGCCGCATGGTTCATATGGCGGACACGCGCTGCCGTCGACCCGGACTCGCCTCAACATGGTGTCGCGCCCAGGGCGGGCGCAGGTCCGGCTCGGACCGGATGGTAGCCGGTTATCTACGCGTTTACCAGGGAATGATAGGCGGAGCTTAGGTCCTGCTACTGTCAGGGTGACGTAGCCCCTGCCATCCGCCGCGGGGTCGCGGCAGCCGGGCCCGCATGAGGACGGCCCCGGTTCCCAGGCTCAGCTCCATCCGTCACACACGCTGACCGATGGACGTCTTCACCGCGTGAGGCCCGCACCCGCGACCGGGAGCGGGCCGATGACCGGAAGGCAGAGCAGTTGGCCCGCACGTATGGCTTTCTCAGCACCCATCCGCCCACCCAATGTGGGCTCGCCACCTTCAACTCCGCCCTGTCCGCCCACCTCACCGAGGGCGGCATGTACGGCGGGATCGTCCGTGTCATCGCGCAAGACGACGACGGGCGTCCCGTACCCGGGGTCGTGCACACCTGGGGCCACGACAGACCCGGCGGCTGGGAGGCCGCGGCGTCCGCCCTCGACCGGTTCGACGTCGCCGTCGTCCAGCATGAGTACGGCATCTACCCCGGCCAGGACGGCCGGGACGTCCTGCCGTTGCTGCGCTGTCTCACCGTGCCCAGCATCGTGGTCCTGCACACCGTCCTGACCCGGCCCAGCCCCCGGCAGAGAAGGCTGCTGGAACAGATCGTGGCCGCCGCCGGCGCGGTCGTCACCATGACCGGCACCGCCCGCGACCGGCTGCTCGCCGGTTACCACGTCGACGCCGGCAAGGTGTCCGTCATCCCGCACGGCGCCGCCGACCACTCGCACGTCTCGGCTCAGCGCCGCATCCGGCCTCACCTGCTCACCTGGGGACTGCTCGGCCCCGGCAAGGGCATCGAATGGGCGCTGCACGCGCTCGCCCTTCTGGGGGACCTCACCCCTTCGCCCACGTACACCGTCGCCGGGAAGACCCACCCCAAGGTCCTGGAGCACCAGGGGGAGGCCTACCGCGACCGCCTGCGCCGGATCGGCGCGCGGCTCGGCGTGTCGACCGCCGTGCGATACGACCCCGTCTATCGTGACAACGCCTCGCTGAGCCGGCTGATCCGCTCGGCCGACGTCGTCGTCCTGCCGTACGACTCCCCCGAGCAGGTCACCTCCGGCGTCCTCATCGAGGCCGTGGCCGCGGGCATCCCGGTCGTCGCCACGTCCTTCCCCCACGCCGTGGAGCTGCTCACCGGCGGGCCCGGTCTGCTCGTCCCCCACGAGGACCCCGTGGCCCTCGCCACCGCCGTACGCCGGGTCCTCACCGAACCCGGCCTGGCCGACGACCTCGTCAATCGCACCCGTGCGCTGCTCCCAGCCCTGCTGTGGCCGGCCGTGGCGGCACGCTACGACGACCTCGCCCGGCATCTTCTGGCTGACCGCTCGCCTGCGGTGGTCGCGGCATTACCGTGAATCCCGCCGCCGGCTTCAGGCATCTGGACCGGCTGAGCGACGACACCGGACTGTTCGAACACGCCCGGCACGCCGTCGTCCGCCGCGAGCACGGCTACTGCACCGACGACGTCGCCCGCGGGCTCATCGTCACCAGCCGGGAGCCGAGTCCGGCCCCCGGGGTGGTGCGGCTCTCGGAGCGCTACCTGTCCTTTCTCACACACGCCCAGGACCCGTCCGGCGCGTTTCACAACCGGCTCACCTACGACCGGCGCTGGAGCGACCAGCCCGGCGTCGGCGACTGGTGGGGACGGGCGGTGTGGGGACTGGGCACCGCCGCGGCCCGCAACTCCGCTCCGTGGATCCGCGAGGAGGCCCTGCTCGCCTTCACCCTCGGCGCCGCCCTGCGGTCTCCGCACCCGCGGGCCATGGTGTTCGCGGGGCTCGGCGCGGCGGAGGTCCTGCGGGCCCATCCGGACAGCGCCCTGGCCGCCGGCCTGCTCGCGGACGCCGCCGTCGCGGTCGGCGCCCCCGCCGGAGACCCTGACTGGCCGTGGCCGCAACCGCAGCTCACCTACGCCAACGCCGCCCTCGCCGAGGTGGTCATCGCCGCCGGTCATCTCGGCGGCGACGGCTCGATGCTCGCCGACGGCGTGCGGATGCTGACCTGGCTGCGCGGCGTCCAGACGAGGAGCGGTCTGCTGTCGGTCGTCCCCGACGCCGGCTGGCGGCAGCACGCGCCGCGGCCCCGCCACGACCAGCAACCGATCGAGGTCGCCGCGCTCGCCGACGCCTGCGCCACCGCGGCCGCCGTCACGGGCGACCCGGGCTGGCACGCGGGTGTACGGCAGGCGGCGGCGTGGTTCCTGGGCGCCAACGACTGCGGCACGGCCATGTGGGATCCCGCGACAGGAGGGGGCTACGACGGCCTGACCCGGGACGGCCCCAACCTCAACCAGGGCGCGGAGTCGACCATCGCGCTCATCTCCACCATGCAGCACATCCGGCACCTGCCATGACCATCCGAGACCTGGCCACCCGCCTCGACCTGACCCTCGCCCCCGACCCGCGCAGAGTGATCATCAAGCTGTTCGTCCCCGGAGAGGACGCCGCGCTGGCACGGACCCGTGCCGCCGCTCTGATCGACCGCATCACGCTTCTCAGCCACGACGAGACCGCCGGAATGCTGCGGGACACGTTGCGGCGGTTCGGCGGCCGGCACCACGATCTCGAGGCGACCTTCCTCCACCACTACGACCTGGTCCGCTACCTGGTCCCCCACCACGTCGACCTGCGCCCGGCCGACCGTCTCCTCGTCGGCGCCTACTTCAGCCACGAGTACGCCGTGGAGGCCGCCGCGCTGTGCAATCCCTCGATGGTGGCCCATCCCGACCAGTCCGACCTGAGTCCCGGGCAGCTCCGTGTGGTGATCAGCATGCGGCAGATCGGCGAAGGCCACCTGTCGTCCATCGGCTTCGCCACGGCGCTGCTCGGACCCGGCACCGGCCTCACCGTCGCGGACCGCTCGGGACCGCTGACCGTCGGCCGCACCACCACACCCAGGATCCTCGAGGAGCTGCGCCGGATGACCGCCTCGGACTACACCGTGGCCTTCCCCGCCGACGTCCCCCTCGAACGGCGGGTGCTCTGGCCCGCCACCGCGGCCGAGAGCAACGGGATGGAAGACGCCCGTTTCGTGAGAGTCCTCCGCGAGGACGGCACGCTCTCCTACCGCGCCACCTACACCGCCTATGACGGACGGAACATCAGCTCACGGATGCTCGACAGCGACGACCTGCGCCGTTTCGAGATCACCCCGCTCCGCGGACCGGCCGCCGCCAACAAGGGCATGGCCGTGTTCCCCCGGCCGGTGGGCGGGCGTCGGCTCGCGCTGTGCCGCTCCGACGGCGAGACCATCGGCCTGACCGTCCTCGACCGGCACAACAGGTGGCAGCGGCCGATGCCGATCCACGCTCCCCGCAGCGGCTGGGAACTGGTCCAGGCCGGCAACTGCGGATCTCCCCTGGAGACCGAGTCCGGCTGGCTCGTCCTCACCCACGGCGTCGGCCCGATGCGCCGCTACGCCATCGGCGCCCTCCTGCTCGACCTGCACGAGCCGCAGCACGTCATCGCCGAGCTCCCCGGCACGCTCCTGACTCCCGACGACGCCGAACGTGAGGGCTACGTGCCCAACGTCGTCTACTCCTGCGGGGGTCTGCTGCACGCGGGCGCCCTGTGGCTGCCGTACGGGGCGAGCGACGCCCGGATCGGATTCGCCCACGTGGCCCTCACCACCCTCATGGAGGCGATGCGCCGGCCCCGTTGAGGCGGGTGAGCCCGGTCATGGGGACCTCGCGGCCGTCGAGGGTCGCTGCGATGAGCGCGTCACGCAGCAGGCCGGCGGGAGCGCGGACCACGCCTGAGCCGATGGCCGGGCGGTCGCGAGTGCTGCGGCCGCTCCACCGCATCACCACCACCACCGCCCGCCGGCTGACGCTGTCCGACCTGGACCGGCGCATCACCCCTCAGAACAGCCAGTCGAGCAGGCCGCCACCGCCTCTGCCCGGATTCTGGCTGGGGGCCGGGGCCGGGGCCTCCGTCGGGGCGGGAGCCTCCGTCGGGGCGGGAGCCTCCGTCGGGGCCGGGGCCTCCGTCGGAACGCTGGCCTCGGGCTTGGAAGAGGCGCGCTGCCGGGGGGTCAGGTCGTGGGTGTCGTCCTGGTTGTTCTCGGTGACCCTGGGGCGCGGTTTCACCGGCGGGGTGCTGTGCGTCGGGGCCGGCCGGGAGGTCTGCGTGCGAGGCACCGGAGCCTGGGAGACCTCGGGCTGGGGGGTCTCGCTCTCCTCGGCGGACGGTTCGGCCGTCTCCACGGGTTGGGTGGGTTCGGCGCTCGCCGTCTCCTCGGGAAGATCCGGCAGCTCGATCTTGGCGCATCCGACATCGGCCGAGCATGAGGCGTCGGGCGTCGACTTCATGGTGGAGGAGAGCATCCAGCCTGCCGTGAGCCCCACCACCACGATGCCCCCGACGGCCGTCAGCAGCATCCGGCTCCGGCGCCGGGGCCGGGGCCGGGGCCGGGGCCAGGGCCGGTCCTCGACCTCGGGCTCCTCCCGCCAGCCCGACCCCAGGAAACCGCGCGCCGGCTGCGGATCGTTGTCGGTCTCACGCGCGGAGTGCCAGTCGTCCTCGTCGTCCTCGTCGTAGGAACCCGCGGCTGCCGGGACCTCCGAAGCCCCCGGAGTCTCCCGGGTTCCCATGGTCTCCAGGATTCCCAGGGTCTCCGAGACCTCGTCCTTTCTGACCGGCTCCCGGGCGTCCTCCGGGCCCCACCCGTCCGACAGCACGTCACCGTCCGGGCGACCGGGTTCACGCTGTGGCACGACGGGCCCCATGGGTCCTGTCTGCTCACGGGGATCTTCGTCGTATGACCCATGCATACCGTCTCGCCCCACAATGAACCTCTCTGACATGAATTTCGGTCGGGCATCTTCCTAGCAGACCCGACAATGATCTGTCCGAAAAACTCACCCGATGATGGAAATTGTCAAACATTCGTGCCCCCAAGACAGGGCGGTGACGGTCCGGCCGGGCATGCACGCCGACGGCGAGACCGTGGCCGACGTGGTGCGGGTGTGCCGGGAGAGGGCGTCCTCCTCCGGAGATCCGGCGCCCGTCCCCGCCTGCGATCGGACCGTTCTCGGCGCGCGGTGACCGCCGGTTCCCCGTCTGCCGCGATCACCGGGCCCGGCGGGTGGATATCTGGTTCTCCGAAGACCATGGCATGGGCATACGAGAGGTACGGTCGGCTCATGTCTGAGCGCAGCATGCCGCACGACGCCGCCTCCTGGGCGTGCCCCCACGGGCAGGACGCCCGCCGAGGCTGCGTGGCCTGCTACCAGGAATCGGTCGATCCGGATCCGGCACTGTCGTGCTGGGAGGTCGCGGCCTGGTTCACCACCGAGCGGCCGGTCCCCATAAGAACCCTTCAGGACGTTCATCACCATGGCCGCCGCTTCGCCCTGGACCAGCCGTCCACCCCGCTGGTCTACCTGCTGACCGGCCATGCCCGCGCCCGCGGCAGCGTCCAGGCCGTCGCGGGCGTGATCGGCTTCCTCCTGCACAACCGTCACGTGGTCGCCAGCTTCACCGTGACCGAGATCCGGTCGACCTCCCAGTCGGCCGCGGGGGCGAGCACGACCCGCCAGACGGATGTGTGGGTCAGGGGCGCCTGAACGAAGGGATCGCGGCGGACCAGGTCTTCTCGCCCGGACCGGGGCCGCCGGACGCCGCACCCCCCACGACATATGACACCGAATGCCCTGTTTGGGTATACATGGTGATATTTCGGGGGGTTCATTGTGGGGATACGGCTGGCGCGACTGATGGCGTGCGGGATGGCCCTGGTCATGGGACTCGGAACGGCGGGCTGCGGGGCCTTCGGACACGCCGGGAAGGAGAGCTCCATCCCCGGACGCTCCGCGGCCGAGGGCTTCAAGATCGGCCTGCTGCTGCCGGAGTCGGAGACGACCCGTTACGAGAAGTTCGACCGTCCTCTCATCACCCAGAGCGTCGCCGCGCTCTGCCCCAAGTGCCAGGTCGTCTACGACAACTCCGACCATGACGCCTCCCGGCAGCGGCAGCAGTTCGAGGCGATGCTCGCCGAAGGCGTCAAGGTGATCATCGTGGACCCGGTGGACGCCGGCGCCATCGCGTCGTCGGTGTCCGAGGCCAGGGACCAGGGCGTGCGGGTGGTCGCCTACGACCGTCTGGCCCGCGGCCCGATCGACGCCTACACCTCCTTCGACAACATCCAGGTGGGCAAGATGCAGGGCCAGGCCCTGCTCGACGCACTCAGCGCGGGAGGCGATCCGAAGAGGGGCCCGATCGTGATGATCAACGGTTCGCCGCTCGATCCGAACGCGAGCGACTTCAAGAAGGGCGCCCACGCGATCCTCGACGGCCGGGTCGTGATCGGCAAGGAGTACGACGTCCCGGGCTGGAGCCCCGGGCAGGCCGGCGCCGACGCGGCCGAAGCGTTCGCCGCGCTCGGCGCCTCCACCGTCATCGGGGTGTACGCGGCCAATGACAGCATGGCCGGTGCTGTCGCCAACGCGATGCGGAGCGCGGGGGTGAGGAAAGGCACGCCGCTGACCGGCCAGGACGCCGAGCTGTCGGCCATCCGGCGCATCCTGCTGGGCACGCAGACGATGACCATCTACAAGCCGATCAAGCCCGAGGCCGAGAACGCGGCGCGGATGGCCGTCGACCTCGGCCTGGGCAGGAAGGTGAAGGGCAGCGGCAGCGGCAGCGGCACCGTGGACAACGACACCTCCTCGTCGATCCCCGCCCGGATCATCCAGCCGGTCGTGGTCACCAAGGACAACATCAAGGACACCGTGGTCAAGGACGGGTTCTGGAGCGTCCAGGAGATCTGCGTGGCGAGCGTGCGGGCCGCGTGCAAGGCCGCCGGGCTCTCCTGACAGGGAACGCTCTCCTGGAGGGCGACTCCGCCGAGCGGATCATCTCCGACAGGGTGGACGACCCCGAGAACCTGCGTGCCGAGCTGATCCGGCTGATCAGCGGCATCCGGGGGCAGTGACCCGGCCGCCCTCCCGCTCTCCGGTCCCGCGCGGGCTCCTGGAAGGACGCAGGACGATGGTTCGCCGGCCTGCGCTGACGGAAAAGATCGTTTTCACGAGCGCGCTGCGCTGAGCTCACCGGCCCCGGTGACCTGGGCGATCAGGACGCAGGTGTCGTCGGCCGCGTTGATCGGCACCATGGCCTCCATGACCGCCGACAGCCGGTCGGGAGACGCCGGGGAGATCGGCCGGAGCGCCTCGGCCACGGCGGCGCTCATGAGGTCGAGGCCCTCGTAGAGGTCACGGCCGCGCTTCTCGATGAGCCCGTCGGTGAACATCACCAGCAGGTCGTCGGGGCGGAGCCGTACGGTGCCGCAGGTGTAGCTCGCGTCCTCGAAGACACCGAGCAGGACGCCCGGGTGCAGCAGCCTCTCCACGTGGGAGCCGCGGGCCAGGAGCATCGGAGGATGGCCGGCGTGGGTCCAGCGCAGGGTGCGGTCGCCCGGGTGGTAGCGGGCCACGAGCGCGGTGGCCAGCGCGTCGGGCCGTAGCCTGCACAGCAGGCGGTTCAGCGCGGTGAGGATCTCCGCCGGGTCGTGGCGGGCGAAGGCCAGGCCGGTGATGGTGTGGCGGAGCTTCGCCATGGCGGAGGCGGCGGCCAGGCCGGTCCCGGCCACGTCGCCGACGACGAGCAGGACGTCACCGTCGTCCAGGCCGATCGCCTGGTACCAGTCGCCTCCCAGGTAGGCCGCCTTCTCGGCGGGCTGGTAACGCCCGGCCACCCGCAGGCCGGGCAGGGTGGAGGGCTCCGTCTGGACCGGCATGATGATTTTCTGCAGGTGGGCCGTGAGCCGGTTCTCCTCTTCCAGCTGCCGGCTGACGCTGGCCGGCTCGCCGGTCGTCTGGCGCCAGCTGGTGATGTCCTGCATGACGCCGTGGATCTCCAGGAGCCGGCCCGACGCGTCGTGGGTCGCCTCGGCCGAGATCCGGACGTGGCGGAGGGAGCCGTCGACCTCGATCCGGACCTCGAACTCGTGGGGCTCGGTGCTGCGTGTCCACACCTCCGCCGCCCGCTGGAGGATGGGGCGGTCGTCACTGTGGACGAGGGTGGCGTAGTCCTCGGCGGTGAGCGGGCCGTCGGCCGGATCCCGCCCGTGGATGCGGTAGAGCTGCGGTGACCAGGTGATCTCTCCGGTCAGCAGGTTCCAGCTCCCCCAGCCGAGGTTGCCGAGATGCTCGATGCGGGCGAGGCTCGCCTCCAGCCGTTGCCCGATGTCCGCGCGCACCCAGCTGACGAGCAGGCCGCCGTCGAACCGGGTGATGCGCATGACGTAGGTCGAACGGTGCGGGACGCCGTCGGCGACCTCGATGTGCTCGTAACGGCCGAACCGCTCGGCCACGCCGGTCTCCATCACGCGCAGATGGGTCTGCCAGAGCTCCGTGTCCATCACCGAGGGGTAGCTCAGCCGGACGCGCAGGCCGATCAGCTCCTCGCCGCGCCGACCGTGGATGTCCTCGGCCTCCGGGCTCACGGCCTGGATGCGGAGGTCGACGATCGCGCCCGACACGTCGCGGACCGGCACCGACCAGCTCGCCGAGCCGGGCATCACGTCGAGCATGGCCCGCGTCGCCGCGGAGGGGACGGACACGCGGTCCGCGGGCAGGAACTCCATGAGCCCCTCGAATGCGAGATCGGCGGCCGAGGCCGCGCGTGCCCGCGCCGGATCGGCGTCGCGCCTCGTGGGAAGCGGCGTGACCCCGGTGGTCGTCTCCAAAACGTTCGACCCGCTGGAGGGCAACAGTCGACGTTCGTCTCCTGGGCTCAGGATGGTCTTCCTTCCGGATGGCCCGTACAAGGCTCGGACGAGGCCGGTGACGAGAGCACCGGCACGGGCTTCAATCAGATGGTCGAGGTGGCTGGGAGGGCGAAGTACACGCGCACGGTGGTCCCGCCCTGGCCGGTGTGGGTGCGGACGAGATCGCTGAGGAGGTTGGTGACGAGCAGGCCGCGGGAGCCCCGCTGGTGGGGGTCGGCCGGTCTGCGCCCGGCCAGCGGGTCGGCGATGTGACCGGCGTCGCTGATGTCCATGACCACCTGCCCGTCCTCGGGCCAGATACGGACGACCCCCGAACCGCCCCCGTGGTCGAGGCTGTTGGCCGCCAGCTCGCTGGCGATCAGCCGCAGGTCCTCAAGGCGCTCTCCGGAGAGCCCCATGCGGGAGGCGTGCCCGACGACGAAGTCGCGCACACCCCCCAGGAGGCCCGGGTCCACCCGGCCGCCGAAATGATGAGTGGCGGCGCGCTCGGGGTCGGGCAGCGACCGGTTGCCGTCGCGGATGACGCGTCCGGGCGCGTAGTCGCCGCTGATGCGCGTGCCGGAGCCGTCCATGATGACGGGATGGGTCATGCGGGCGTCCTTGACGACCGAGGGATCGAGCCCGTCGAGGTCGTAGGGGCAGAGGATGGTGACCGCCCGGCCGGAGAACGCGAGGTTGATCAGCGCCTCGTGCTGGAGACACGCGGGATACTCCGCCGCCGACCGGCTGGGCCAGATCGGTTCGCCGATGATGCGGGCCCGGCGGGCGGGATGGAGGTCGGCGAAGGCGCACAGGACGGCGGGGATGATGCGTCCCGGGTTGCGGCCGACCTCCGTCATGTCGGAGAACCGCACCTCGGAGGCCGCCTCGCCGAGCTCGGCTCGGAGCAGCTCCATCCTCGGCGTGGGCACGGCCACCGCGACCGGTTCGCCCGCCGCCAGGCCCTCACGGATGAACGGCACGGTGCCGTCGAGATACTCCTCGATCCCCCGGTAGAAGAGTGCCGGATGGGCGAACGGCTCCACTGGGGTGATCGTGGTGCTCATCGCGTCTCCACTTCGATCGGGGGAGGGGTCCGATCCGAGCAGGGCGGGGACGGATCTCAGACGGTTAGACAGTAGGGCGCACGGCGAAAGAACACCTTCAAAAGTACCTGTTGTCGCCTTTCACGGTGAAAAGATGGCCGTAACCTCGGCAGCACGGCCTTCCGGAACGGGGAACGGGGCTTATCCAGTCATCCCTTATGCGGGAAAATGACAGTCATGCACATTCTGATCATTGGTGGCACCCGGTTCGTCGGGCGGCACATCACCGAAGCGGCGATCGCGGCCGGGCACGAGGTCTCTCTGCTGCACCGGGGGCAGACGGGACCGGAGCTGTTCCCCGAGGCGGAGCACCTGCGGGCCGACCGCAACGCGGACCTGTCGATCCTGCGTGACCGGCGGTGGGACGCGACGATCGACGTCAGCGCCTACGTCCCCTCGCAGATCGTCTCACTCGCCGGCGCGGTCTCCACCGGCCGGTACGTCTTCATCTCCAGCACATCGGTCTACGCCGTCCCCGAGGCGCCGGGCTTCGCCGAGGACTCTCCGCTGACCGAGTTCGACGGCCCGGTCCCGGAGACGGTCACGGGCGCGACCTACGGGGCGCTGAAGGTGGCCTGCGAGCGCACCGCGGTGGACTCCTTCGGGCCGGGGACGCTGATCGTACGGCCGACCTATGTGATCGGCCCGTACGACTACACCGGCCGCTTCACCTACTGGGTGAACCGGATCGCACGCGGCGGCGAGGTCCTGGCGCCGGGTGACCCCTCGGACCCGATCCAGGTGATCGACGGACGCGACATGGCCGCCTGGATCATCACCGTGATCGAGAAGGCGGGCTCAGACGAGAAGGCGGGCGCGGGGACCTTCCACGCGGTCAGCCCGGCCCCGCCGTTCTCCTTCGGCGACATGCTGGAGGCGATCGTGGCCGAGGTAGGGCCCCCTGGGACCACGCTGACCTGGGTCGGCACGGACTTCCTGCTCGCCGAGGGCGAGGACGGCCGGTCACTGCCGCTCTGGTCGGAGGGGAACGAGGGGATGGCGGCCAACACCGCGGACCCGGCCGCCGCCACCGCGGCCGGGCTCACCCCGCGCCCGCTGGGCCGGTCGGTGCGCGAGATCCACGCGTCCGAGGCGGGTTTCTCGACGGACACCATGCTCAGCCCCGCCAGGGAGGCCGACCTCCTGGCCGGATGGCGTTCCCGCCCGGAGAGCTGATCCGGCTCGCTAAGCGGCGGCACGGTCCTGGAGGACCGCCTGGATCTCGATGACGATCTGGACCTTCTCGCTCAGGGCCTTGCCGCCTCCGGGGATGGGTCCGTTGTAGCTGACGCCGAAGTCCATGCGGTTGATCTCACCGGTGGCCGTGAACCCGGCACGGGCACCGGCGAAGGGGTCGGCTGCGAACGGGTCGGGACCGAACCCGTTGATCTCAAGCTTCAACGAGACCGGGCGGGTCACCCCCTTGAGCGTGAGCTCGCCGTCGAGCAGGAAGTCGTCACCGTCGGGGCGGATCCCGCTGGAGGTGTAGGTCATGGTCGGGTACGTGCCGGCCTCGAAGAAGTCGGCGGCGCGCAGGTGCTCGTCCCGCTGCGCGTTGCCGGTGTCGACCGAGGCCAGCTCGACGGTCGCGGTCACGCTCGACTCCAGCGGGTTGGCGGCGGTGACGATCCGGCCCTCGAACGAGCTGAAACGCCCGCGCACCTTGGTGATCATGAGGTGCCTGACGACGAAGCTCACTTCTGAGTGGGTCGGGTCGATGCTCCACGTCCCGGCGACATAGCCGGGAACCTCGACAGCACTGGCCGTCATCGTGTCTCCTTTGGTTACGTAAGGTAAGTCGGTTCCCCTCCATCAAGTGGTTCTGAAGAGGAACCACCCTTATCCTGGGGATACTTTCCCGAAGAGCACAAGAAGGCACTTTTACCTCATTCGGTTACCTGGAGAGAACCATGGACGTCAGGGCCCCCTTCGAGCACACCCCGGCGAACTGCCGCGCCCGCGAGATCCTGGACCGCATCGGGGACAAGTGGTCGCTGCATGTGATCTCCCAGCTCAGCGACCGCACCAAACGGTTCACCGAGCTCAGGCGCGACATCGACGGCATCAGCCAGCGCATGCTGACCGTCACCCTGCGCGGGCTGGAACGCGACGGCATCATCTCCCGGACCATGTACCCGGTCATGCCTCCCCACGTCGAGTACGCGCTCACCCCCTTGGGGAACACGCTGCTCGACACCGCCAGCACCTTCATCTCCTGGGCCGAGAAGCACGTCGACGAGATCGAGACCACCCGCGCCCTCTACGACGCCCGCGTCCAGAGGTTCCACGAGCCCGGCTGAGGGACGGCCTCACACGCCGGCCGCGGGCGGTGATCCCGTCCAGCACGCCCATCCTGACTCCCCCGGCCTCCGGCATGGGCGCCGCCGCCGTAAACGAGGCCGCCGTAAATGAGTGAGTGAGTCACTCACTCATTCCTGTAGGGTGGCCCGCGTGACCTCCACTTCCCAGCGCGCAGCCCCCCTTCCGCCCGACGAACGGCGGGCCGCCCTCATCGCCTCAACCCTGTCGCTGGTCCTCGCCCACGGCCCCGACGTGAGCACCCGGCAGATCGCACAGGCGGCAGGCGTGGCAGAGGGGACGATCTTCAGGGTCTTCGCCACCAAGGACGAGCTCGTGAGCGCGGCCGTGACCAGTGCCTTCGACGCCACCCAGCTCCTGGCTGAGCTGACGGCCATCGACCACGACGCCCCGCTGGAGGACAGGCTCGTGGCGGTGGTCGAGATCCTGCAGCGCCATACGGCACGCATCTTCCGGCTGATAGACGCGCTGGGGATGAAGGGAACCGTGGAGACCCGCCATCACCGGAAGACCCGAGCCGACCAGGCCGCCATGATCCGGCAGGCGATCGCCGGACTGCTCCGGCCCGACCGCGACCGGCTGCGGTGCGAGCCGTACGAGACCGCGCGCCGGCTGCAACTGATGACCATCGCCGGCAGCCACCCCCGGCTCGTCGAGGAGGACCCGCTGCCCCCCAAGGAGATCGTCTCCACACTGCTGGACGGAATCCGCCTGCGCCCCGACCACGACGCGCTCCCCCCGGACGCGTCAGAGGGAGAACCCCCATGCTGAGCCGTCTGCTCCGCACCTACCTGCGGCCCTACTCGTCGGCGCTGACCGCTGTGGTGGCGCTGCAACTGGTCGGCACCATGGCCTCGCTGTACCTTCCCAGCCTGAACGCCGACATCATCGACCAGGGCGTCGCCACCGGCGACACCGGCTACATCCTGACCACCGGCGGCTGGATGCTGGCCGTCTCCCTCGTGCAGATCGCCTGCTCCATCGCGGCGGTCTACTACGGCTCCCGCGCCGCGATGGGATTCGGCAGGGATGTCCGCTCCGCCGTCTTCCACCAGGTGGGCGGTTTCTCCGCCCGCGAGGTCGCCCAGTTCGGGGCGCCCTCGCTGATCACCCGCAGCACCAACGACGTGCAGCAGGTCCAGATGCTCGTCGTGATGACCTGCACGATGCTGGTCGCCGCGCCGATCATGTGCGTCGGCGGCATCATCATGGCGTTGCGCGAGGACATCGGCCTTTCCTGGCTCATGCTGGTCTGCGTCCCGGCGCTGCTGATCTCCATCGGCCTGATCATCTCCCGTATGGTCCCGCAGTTCCGCGCCATGCAGACCCGGATCGACACGGTCAACCAGGTTCTGCGCGAGCAGCTCTCCGGTATCCGCGTCGTGCGCGCCTTCAGCCGCGAACGCGAGGAGACCGTCCGGTTCGGCGGGGCGAACGACGCGCTGACCTCGACGGCGCTGCGCGTCGGACGGCTGACCTCGCTCATCTTCCCCGTCGTGATGCTGATCCTCAACGCCTCCAGCGTCGCCGTCCTCTGGTTCGGCGCCGGCCGGGTCGACGGCGGCGACATGCGGATCGGCGCGCTCACCGCCTTCCTCATGTATCTGATGCAGATCCTCACCTCGATGATGATGGCCACCTTCATCTCGATGATGATCCCCCGCGCCGCGGTCTGCGCCGAGCGCATCGGCGAGGTGCTGGACACCGAGTCGTCGGTGCGCCCGCCCGACAGTCCCGTGCGGCAGCCGCACGGCCACGCCGAGCTGGAGCTGCGTGACGTCGAGTTCCGCTACCCGGGTGCGGCGGCGCCGGTGCTGTCCGGCATCTCCTTCCGTGCCGTCGCGGGGCAGACCACCGCCGTCATCGGCAGCACCGGCTCGGGCAAGACGACGCTGGTCTCCCTGGTGCCCCGGCTGTTCGACGCCACCTCCGGCACCGTGTCGGTCGACGGCGTCGACGTCCGCGACCTCGACCCCCAGGCGCTCTGGACCCGCATCGGCCTGGTGCCGCAGAAGCCGTACCTGTTCACCGGCACCGTCGCCAGCAACCTGCGGTACGGCAACCCGGACGCCACCGACGAGGAGCTGTGGGAGGCGCTGGACGTCGCCCAGGCCCGCGACTTCGTCGAGGCGATGCCCGAAGGTCTCGACGCGCCCATCACCCAGGGCGGCACGAACGTGTCCGGCGGGCAGCGGCAGCGGCTCTCGATCGCCCGGGCGCTGGTCAGCAGACCCGAGATCTACCTGTTCGACGACTCCTTCTCGGCCCTCGACCTGGCCACCGACGCCCGGCTACGCGCCGCCCTGCGCCCCCACACCGCCCAGGCCGCCGTCGTCATCGTCGGCCAGCGGATCTCCACCGTCGCCGACGCCGACCAGATCATCGTCCTGGACGACGGCGTGATCGTCGGCAGGGGCACCCATGACGAGCTGCTGGATTCCTGCCCGACCTACATCGAGATCGTCGAGTCCCAGATGACCGTGGAGAGCGCAGCATGAGCGAACGGCCCATGACCACCACGCGGCGTCCCCCGGTGGGAGCCGGCGGCTTCGGCCGGGGGCCCTTCGCGGGAGCAGGGATGCCCGCGGAGAAGTCGATGAACTTCGGACCGTCCACGCGACGGCTGCTACGGCGCCTCAGCCCCGAGCGCATGCGGCTTTTCGCCGTGCTCGGCCTCGCCGTGATCAGCGTCGTGTTCGCCGTCGTGGGGCCGAAGATCCTCGGCCGGGCGACGGACCTCATCTTCAGCGGCGTGATCGGCAAGCAACTTCCCGCCGGAACGACCACCGAGCAGGCGGTCGCGGCCGCCCGCGCGTCGGGCAACGACAACTTCGCGGGCCTGCTCGCGCAGATGGACGTCGTCCCCGGCCAGGGGATCGACTTCCCCGCGCTGGGCACCGTCCTGCTGTGGGTGCTGGGGCTCTACGTCGCGGCATCGGTCTTCAGCTGGCTGCAGGGCTACCTGCTCAACGACGTGGTGCAGCGCACCGTCTTCCGGCTCCGGTCGGACGTCGAGGACAAGCTGAACCGGCTCCCCCTGCGGTTCTTCGACGGCCAGCCGCGCGGCGAGCTGCTCAGCCGGGTCACCAACGACATCGACAACGTCTCGCAGACCCTGCAGCAGACGATGAGCCAGCTCCTGACCTCGCTGCTGACCGTGATCGGCGTGCTGGTGATGATGTTCGTGATCTCGCCGCTGCTCGCGCTGATCGCCCTGGTGACCATCCCGCTGTCGATGGTCGTCACCGGGCAGGTCGCGAAACGCTCGCAGAAACTGTTCGTCGCGCAGTGGGCCGGCACCGGCGCCCTGAACGCCCACATCGAGGAGGCCTTCACCGGCCACGAGCTGGTGAAGGTGTTCGGCCGCCGGCCGGAGGTCGAGAAGGTCTTCCAGGACAGGAACGAGGAGCTGTTCAAGGCCAGCTTCGGCGCCCAGTTCATCTCCGGGATCATCATGCCGACGATGATGTTCATCGGGAACCTCAACTACGTCGCCATCGCCGTCGTCGGGGGCCTGCGGGTCGCCACCGGGTCGATGAGCCTGGGTGACGTCCAGGCGTTCATCCAGTACTCCCGGCAGTTCACCCAGCCGCTGACGCAGGTCGCCTCGATGGCCAACCTGCTGCAGTCGGGGGTGGCGTCGGCCGAGCGGGTCTTCGAGCTGCTGGACGCCACCGAGCAGGACCCCGACCCCGCCGACCCGGTGCTGCCCACCACCCGGCAGGGCCGCGTCGAGTTCGAGCACGTGTCCTTCAGCTACACCCCCGAGCAGCCCCTCATCGAGGACCTGTCGCTGGTGGCCGACCCCGGGCACACGATCGCCATCGTCGGCCCGACCGGTGCGGGGAAGACCACCCTGGTCAACCTGATCATGCGCTTCTACGAGCTGGACGCCGGCCGGATCACCCTCGACGGCGTCGACATCACCGCGATGCGCCGCGAGGACCTGCGCTCGCACATCGGCATGGTGCTCCAGGACACCTGGCTGTTCGGCGGCACCATCCGCGAGAACATCGCCTACGGCAACACGCAGGCCACCGAGGAACAGATCCAGACCGCCGCGCGGGCCACCTACGTCGACCGGTTCGTCCGCACCCTGCCCGACGGCTACGACACCGTCATCGACGAGGAGGGCAGCAACGTCAGCGCCGGTGAGAAGCAGCTGCTGACCATCGCCCGCGCCTTCCTCGCCAACCCGTCCCTGCTCATCCTCGACGAGGCCACCAGCTCGGTCGACACCCGGACCGAGGTCCTGGTGCAGCACGCGATGGCCGCGCTGCGGACCGACCGCACCAGCTTCGTCATCGCCCACCGGCTGTCCACCATCCGCGACGCGGACCTCATCCTGGTGATGGAGGCGGGAAGCATCGTCGAGCACGGCACCCACGACGAGCTGCTCGCCGCCCGGGGCGCCTACCACCGGCTCTACTCCGCGCAGTTCAGCGGAGCCCTCGTGCCGGAGGACGACGGGGCCCCGTGAGCTGAACCCCGCATGCCGTACGGCACCGCGCCGTACGGCATGCGGCCCTGCTGCAACGTCACCACCCCGCGTGAGCCGGGGAGGAACCGCCCGGTCATGGTGTGGATCCACGGCGACGGGGCGGTCGGCGTGGTGCTGATCCTCACGTCCTTCAGCGGACGAGCAGGTCGATCACACCTGTGGTCCCCTCGTCGCCGTGGCCGTCCGCGAGGCGGCGCTCCATCAGGGCCGTGAACGGGGTCAGCAGCTCGGCGCTGACCCCTTGCTCCTCGGCCGTGCGCAGCAGGGTCGAGTTGCCCTCGACCATCATGGCGAGATTGGAGACCACGCCCTTGGTGTAGTCGCCGCTCTCCAGGTGGCCGGCGGTCCCGTACGCGTAGGGGGCCATGGCGGTGAGCCAGTTGACGAGCAGAGGGGCCAAGCCCGCCGGCGCGATGTCCTCCTTGCGGATCAGCGCGAAGGCGTGCGAGATCCCGGCGAACATTCCGGTCATCGCGCTGAGCAGCGCCACGTCGTGGAGGGCCGCGAAGCCGGGATCCTCACCGACGTACATGGTGCCGGCCGGTACGGCCAGCGCGCCGTGGTGGGCGTCGAAGAGGGCGCGGGATCCGCTGTAGAAGACATAGCCGCCGGATTCCGGGGCGCCGATCATCGGCGGGACCGCCATGATCCCGCCGTCCAGGAAGCGGGCGCCGCGCTCCTCGGCCCACTCGGCACGGGCGCGGGCCTGGGCGGGAGTGCCGGTGGTGAGGTTGACCAGGTCCTTTCCCGTCAGGTCGACGCCGGCGAGGGCCTCGCCGACCGAGGCGTCGTCGAGCAGGCAGACCACCACCAGCTCGCCGGCGGCCACTGCGTCGGCGGCCGTTCCGGCGATCTTCGCGCCCTCGGCGGCGAGCGGCTCGGCCCGGCTGGCGGTGCGGTTCCAAACGGTCAGCGGATGCCCGGCGGCGAGCCATGCGCGGGCGAGCGCGGTACCCATGTCGCCGAGCCCGAGAAGGGTGAGCTCAGTCTTGTTGAAGGTGTCATGTTCCATGCCGATTAGTCTTGGTCCAGGCCCCGGAAGGATCAATTACGCACTTTGAAGTGGGTGATTACTGTGGGGTAAGCGAGCAGGCGAGAGGGGTGTGCCATGGGGACCGCGCGGAGACCGGGAGCGTATGTCTGCGGGATCGACGCGGCGATGGACGTCATCGGCGGCAAGTGGAAGGTGCTGATCCTCTGGGCGCTCAACGAACGGGCGTGCCGCTTCGGCGAGTTGCGCAGGCTGGTGCCGGGGGTGACCGAGAAGGTGCTCGCCTCCCATCTGCGGGAACTGGAGGTGGACGGAATCGTGCATCGCGAGGTGCACGACGAGATGCCGCCCCACGTCGAATACTCGCTGACCTCGCTCGGCGTCTCGCTCAACGGGGCGCTGGCGCCGCTCGGCCGATGGGGACGGGAGAACATACTCGGCGGCGCGGAGAACACTCACCACGTCCCGCGCTAGAGCCGGTCCTGTGGATCCGAGAGCCGGTTCAGGACCGCGATGAGCAGGACCCGCGCGGTGGACGACGGATTCCTTCAGGCCTGACCGTTCACCGCGGATCCGGCACTCCCAGTACGGCCCGCACGACGGCGTCGGTGTCGCTGAGGTCCTCCAGCACCAGCTCCGCGCCGGCCTCGCGGAGCGCCTCGGTGTCGCTGAAGCCCGTGGCGACCGCGACCACCCTCGCCCCGCCCAGGTGACCGGCCAGGACGTCGTTCGGGGTGTCGCCGACCAGCACGGTGCTGCGCGGGGTGAAGGATTCGCCGTACTTGCGGGCGGCCCGTTCCTGCGCCAGGCCCACCAGGGCGGCCCGGTCCTCGTGGTCCATGCCGTAGGCCGCCACCTCGAAGTCCACGAGGTGGTCCAGCCCGAACGCCTTCAGCTTGCCGATCGCGAGAGGCTCCATGTTGCCGGTGAGCACCGACTGGACGACATCGTCCCGCTCCGCCAGCGCCTCCAGCGCCGCCAGCGCCCCCGGCAGCGCCCGGCCGCGCTCCCGGATGGCGGCCTCGTAGCCGGCGAACGCCTCGGCGATGGCGGCGCCGAAGGAGTCGAGGAGTCCGTCCGACACCTCGATGCCGTGCGACCGGAGGACCTCGGTGCTGATCGCCCGCTCGGTCCGCCCGGCGAAGTCCGCGATCCGCTCCAGCCGCCGCCCGGTGGCCGCGTGCAACGCGTCGGCGTAGATGTTCCTGGTGACCCCGCTGATATTGATCAGCGTGTGGTCGATGTCCCACAGCACGAGCGTTCTCGAAGAGCTCACCCCCCGACCCTAACCGGGCACCTGTCTCCTGTCGCCGGTCCCTCAGCGTCCACCTCGCCGAGCAGCCGGGGCGTATCGAGCGGGTACGGCCGGTCGAACGAGAAATCATGCACCGAACGACCTCCTTCCTCCTCATGATTCACCGCCGGACGTGCCGGCCTTATCCCTCGAAGCAGGGGCATGAGCCCCCTTATCGAGGGGTCTCGGCATAAGAGCTGACCACCCCCTTGTCAACACATCCAATTATCGAGATATCATCGCCATATGGCGATTAATCATGAGGGCGGGCGGTGCGTGAGCGCCGACGTCGCCGCGGGCATCCCCCCGGCGGTGGCGCTGTTCCACTCGCTGGCCGATGAGACCCGGCTGCGCATCGTGCAACGTCTGGCGCGCGGGGAGGCCCGGGTGGTGGACCTGACCGCCGAGCTCGGGCTGGCCCAGTCCACGGTGTCCAAGCATCTGGCCTGTCTGCGTGATTGCGGGCTGGTCGACTACCGCGCCGAGGGCCGCCAGTCGTTTTACGCCCTGGTGCGCCCGGAGTTGATGGATCTGCTGGCCGCCACCGAGCAGTTGCTGTCCGCCACTGGGCACGCGGTCGCGCTGTGCCCCGTCCACGGCCCCGGCCAGTGACCCGCCGGGCGATGCCCTCCCCCGTGCGGGCCGCCTACATCCGCGAGATGACCGCGGCGCGCACCGCGCCCGACCCCGCCGCCCGGTGGCGGCACCTGGAGCGGGCGCACATCCTGTCCCAGCCCTGGCCGTGGCCGCACACCCGCAACCACCTGGCGATGTTCGCCCTCGCGATCGCCCAGCGCGACCGGCGCGAGGCCCTGGGCCAGGTGGTGCGCATCGTCGTGGCCGCGCCCGGTTCAGCGCTGGGCCGCTACCCCGAAGGCAACACCGGTCGCGCCGTCGTCGCCCTCACCCGGCCCATGCCGGTGCCCGAGGACCTGGCCGCCCTTCTCCGGGCTGCCTGAACCAGACCATCGCTCTGGCTTGCAGGAGTCGCCTCGGACCGTTGCTTCGCGTTCGGCTCTTGCTGCCGTGAGTGAGGCTCTTGACCCTCACGTGGCGTCAGGCTGCACAGTCGGTGCCGTGGAGGATCACTGGACCGTGGGACGCGTGGCCGAGCTGGCCGGCGTGAGCGTCCGCACGCTGCATCACTATGACGAGATCAGGCTCGTTCGGCCGTCGGCGCGGACCGTGGCCGGGTACCGGGCCTATTCGGCGGGCGACGTGGAGCGGCTGCGGGAGGTGCTGGCCTATCGGCGGTTGGGCTTCGGGCTGCGGGAGGTTGCAGAACTGGTCGGCGACCCGTCCACCGACGCGATCGCGCACCTGCGCCGACTGCGCGGCCTGCTGCTGGAGCGGCGTGATCGCGCTGACGCCATGGTGGCGGCCATCGACAGGGAACTTGAGGCACGGGCGAAGGGACTGACGGTGACACCGGAGGAGCAACTGGAGATGCTCGGTGCACGGCTGTACGACGCGATCGGCGGCGCCTACACCGCGACACGGCGTACCGAGCCGCGGATCGCCGCGCAGATCTGGGACGCGCTCGGGGACGCGCAGACGGTGCTGAACGTCGGGGCCGGCACCGGCTCCTACGAGCCTGCTGATCGCGACGTGATCGCGGTGGAGCCATCGGCGGTCATGCGGGGGCAGCGGCCTCCCGGCTCGGCGCCGTGCGTGGCCGCCGCCGCGGAGAGCCTGCCGTTCGAGGACCACTCCTTCGACGTCGCGATGGCCGTCTCCACCGTCCACCACTGGGGGGACCCGATAGCGGGGCTGCGCGAGATGCGGCGCGTGGCCCACCGCGTGGTGGTGCTCACGTTCGACACCGACGAGCCCGGATGGCAGGACCGGTTCTGGCTTACCCGCGACTACCTGCCCGAGTTCGCCGCCGTCCTCGCAGAATTTCCCTCGCTTGCTGGGATGGCCGACGCGATCGGCGCCCGCGCTGAGCCGGTGCCCATCCCGTGGGACTGTGCTGATGGCCTGTTCGAGGCGTACTGGCGCCGACCGGCGGCGTATCTGGAGGATCACGTACGCCGTGCGATGTCGGTGTGGACGAGGGTCGGGCCGAAGGCCGAGCAGCGGGCGGTGCGAAGCCTCAGCGACGACCTCGACTCCGGCCGGTGGGCCGAGCGCAACAGCGACCTCGCCGACCTCGACGCGGCAGATCTCGGCCTCCGCCTGCTCATAGCTTGAACCGCGTCGCAGCGTCAGCGTCATGGCGGCTCCTGGACGGCCCGCCGGTCATGTGCGGCGCTGAGCGGGCATGGCGCTGTGGACGGGACCGGCGGCGCGACCCGGCATGCCCAGGTCGATCGCCCGCGAGCTCCGCTGGTCGATCCGCACAAGCTTGTCTTCCGCTCCGGCGAGGCTGATTCGCAGACCTTCGATCTCGCCGAGCCATCCTTCGCATTCGGCTTCGGCGATACGGGCGAGCAGGTTGTCCCGGATCTCCTCCAACCGGGCGCGTTGGGCCGGGTCGGGTCGGAGGAGCGAGCGCTGCGATTCCTCACAGTTCTCAACTGATCATGTCCCGTGCTGGTCAAGAAGGCCGTTCCATACGATGATCTCTGCATGTCGCCCCGTACGTCCGCCGCGCTGGCGGGCTTAGCCCTGGCCGTCCTGGCCGCCGGATGCGCCGATCCGGCCGCCGACCGGGTGTCGCCCGTCAGCGCGACCCAGCCCCCGGCGTCCCCGCCACTGCCGTCGCTCACGGTGGTCCCGCCGCCCTCGCCCATGGTGTCCTCGGGTCCCGCAACTCCTGGTCTGGGCGTCATGCGTTGAGATAGGCGAGCACCGCGAGCACCCGCCGGTTGTCATCTTCCGAGGCGGCCAGCCCCAGCTTGGTGAAGATGTTGTGGGTGTGCTTGCTGACGGCCTTCTCGGTCACGAAGAGTATGGTGGCGATGCCCGCGTTGGACCGTCCCTCGGCCATCAGGGCGAGCACCTCGCGTTCCCTGGCGGTCAGGGCGTGGATCGGGCCGGTCGCCGTGTCGTGCTTGGTCAGCAGCTCGGAGACCACCTTGGGATCCATGACTGTGCCGCCTGCCGCCACCTGTCTGACCATGTCGACGAACCGTAGGACGTCGAAGACGCGGTCCTTGAGCAGATAGCCCACCCCGCCGCGGTCGTCGGAGAGCAGCTCGCGGGCGTAGAGCTGCTCGACGTGCTGGGACAACACCAGTACGGGCAGTCCCGGTACCTCTTGGCGGGCCTTGATCGCGGCCTGAAGTCCCTCGTCAGTGAAGGTGGGCGGCAGCCGTACATCGACGATGGCGACGTCCGGCCGGTGGGTCAGCAGGGCGCGCAGCAGCGAGGGGCCGTTGTCGACCGCCTCGATCACGTCGAAACCGTGGACCGTGAGCAGTTGCACCATGCCCTCCCGCAGCAGGGCGAGGTCCTCGGCTATCACAACGCGCACGGCAACTCCATGGTCACAAGGGTCGGTCCGCCCACCGGACTGCTGAGTTCCAGCACCCCGTCGAACGCGGCGAGCCTGCGCTGCAGCCCGCGCAGGCCGCTGCCGCCCTCAGGGTCGGCGCCGCCCCGGCCATTGTCGCCGACCTGCATCCACAGGCTGCCGTCGGCGTACCACATGCGCACCCAGGTACGGTCGGCGCCGCTGTGCTTGGTGGCGTTGGCCAGTGCCTCGGCGATGGCGAAGTAGGCGGCGGACTCCACCGGCGGCCGCGGCCGGGACGGCAGGGCGAGGTCCACCTCGGTCGGCAGCGCCATGGACACCGCCAGGGCCCGTACGGCGCCCTCCAGTCCGCGCTCGGCGAGCACCGGCGGGTGGATGCCGCGCACCAGGTCGCGTAGTTCGGACAGGGCTGCGCTACTGGAGTCCATGGCGTCGGCCAGGAGCCGGCGGACCATGACGGGGTCGCGCTCGACCAGGGTGTCGGCCAGGCCCAGGCTCATGCCCAGGGACACCAGACGGGCCTGGGCGCCATCATGCAGGTCCCGTTCGATGCGGCGCAGCTCGGCGGCCTGGGCGTCGACGCTCTGCGAGCGGGTCTCGGTCAGCCGCTCGACGCGCAGCGCGAGCCGGGCGGCGCGGGTGGGCGCCAGCAGCAGGCGGTTGAAACGCGCGTGCAGGGCGAGCACCGGCGAGGCGACGAGCAGGCCCACGACCACCAGCAGCACACCCTGAGGGATGGCGAGGTAGGCGTCGGTCTGGTTCCTGATGGGCCAGATCAGGCCGAAGCCCCAGCGCGGGCCCATCTGTTCCCACAGCAGGGGCGTGACGAAGACGCCGTTGAGGCCGTAGGCGACCAAGGAGGCGGGCAGCAGCCCCAGCACGAGTCCGATGGGCGCATCCAGCAGCATCCACACCAGGTCGCGCCAGGTCGCGGGGTCCGCCAGCAACCGGCGGCAGTGCCGCCAGGAGCCGACGGCCTCGTACGCGTCGACCTCCCCGGCGCTCCGGTAGGGCACGTCGATGCGCACGCCGGACCACTCCCCGGACACTCGGCGCTGGTAGTTGGCCAGCCCGCGGACCGCGATCATCACGACCGGCAGTGCGAACAGGCCTACTCCGACGGTCACGGAGACGATGGCGAGGACGGTGACGATGAACAGGGGGAGGCTGCCGACCTGGGCGAGTACCGCGATCAGCAGGCCGCAGCCGCACGAACCCAACCTCCCCGCCCAGGTGATGCCGCTCTTGACGCCCGCGTCGCCGGTGGCGCTCACCCTCGGCCTGCGCGCGCCGGTCGGCCGCCCGCCGCCGGCGGTCCCCCGCGAACGGCTGGACCTCATGCCGCACACTTGCCCTGACCTCCTATGTGACCAAAAATGTGGTTGTCTCCTCGTGCGCATCCATCATGCAGGACGGACCGGATGCCCCCGCGCCACTGGGTGCGGCGGCACGGTTTCTCAAGGATCGCGGGTGAACCCTGGAAAAGCAGTAGGGAGTGCCCCCAGGACGAAAGTGGAGTTTTGTCCACCCCTGATGGCGTCGTAACCCCCTCGGCTGGCGTGCCCTCCGCTCCGTAGCGTTGATCATGTGATCGCGTTCCCAACGCGACAGTTACGGGGAGCTTTGAATGGATACCACCACCGTCGACACGGTACGGCTGAACGCGGTTCGCAAGGTCTACGGCAAGGGCGGTACCAGCGTGATGGCCCTTGCCGGAGTCACACTGGGTTTCCAGCGTGGCAGCTTCACGGCGGTGATGGGCCCGTCGGGGTCAGGCAAGAGCACGTTCTTGCAGTGCGCGGCGGGACTTGACCGGCCGACCTCCGGCACCGTCCTACTGGACGGCGAGGACCTCGCCGGCTATGACGAGACCGCGCTGACCAAGATGCGACGCGAGCGCATCGGCTTCATCTTCCAGGCGTTCAACCTGTTGCCCGCCTTGACGGTGATGCAGAACATCACGCTGCCGCTGAAGCTGGCCCGGCGCAGGCCCAACCCCGCGCGGGTGGCCGAGGTGATCGACCGGGTCGGGCTCAGTGAGCGTACGGGCCACCGTCCGGCCGAGCTGTCGGGAGGTCAGCAGCAGCGAGTGGCGATCGCCCGTGCTCTGGTCACCGGGCCCGCGGTGGTCTTCGCCGACGAGCCCACCGGTGCACTGGACACCCGCACGGCCCGTGAAGTGCTGCACCTGATGCGCGAGTCGGTGCGGACGCTGGGCCAGACGATCGTGATGGTCACCCACGACCCGGTGGCGGCCTCGTATGCGGACCGGGCGGTCTTCCTGGCCGACGGCCGGTTCGTGGGCGACATGTACAACCCCACCGCCGAGGTGGTCGCCGAGCGGATGACGCGCCTGGGCGCCTGGGCGGGCGAGACGCAGGCGCAGCCCGCGACTGGAGGCGTGTTCTGATGCTCTCCCTGGCTCTGCGCACGCTGCGTTTCCGCATGGGCGGATTCGTGGCCACGTTCATCGCCATGTTCTTCGGCACGGCCGTGATCATGGCCTGTGGCGGGCTGATGGTGACCGGCGTCGCCAACGCCGTCCCGCCGCAACGGCTGGCCGCCGTCCCTGTCGTGGTCGTCGGCGACCAGCACAACGATTCCTCCACGCTGGCCGAGCGGGTGCGCCTGGACGAGGCGAAGGTCGCTGTCATCGCCTCGGTGCCCGGCGTCGCCAAGGCCGTCCCCGACGTGTCCTTTCCCGCCACCGTCGTGCGTGACGGTCGCCCGGTGACGGAACCGGGCGACGGCGGTACCCGCTCCTTCGGGCACGGCTGGCAGTCCGCGCAGCTAACCCCCTACTTGCTCACCGCCGGTGGCCGCCCGGATGGCGCCGGGCAGGTGGTCCTCGACGCCGCGCTGGCCCAGCAGGCGAGCGTCTCCATCGGCGACCGGGTGGACATCGTGGTCAGTGGCCGGCCCCAGCGGTTCACGCTGAGCGGGATCGCGCGGCAGGCGGGAGGCAGGCCCGCCGACCGGCCCGCGGTGTTCTTCAGTGACGCGCAGGCTCAGTCTCTGGCCGGCCACCCCGGTTCGGTGGACGCCGTCGGTGTGGCGCTCCAGCAGGGCGCCGACCTCGCTGCGGTGAGCGCCGGGATCCAGCAGGCGGTGGGCGACCAGACGGTCGTCACACTCAGCGGTGACGACCGCGGGCTCGCCGAGTTCCCGCAGGCCGCGAACACCAGGCAGAACCTGGTCACGCTGTCCGCCATCTTCGGTGGCTGGGCGATCATGGTGGCGATGTTCGGGGCGTCCTCCACGCTCGGTCTGACCGTCGCCCAGCGGCACCGCGAGATGGCCCTGATGAAAGCGATCGGTGCCACCCCCGGGCAACTGCGCCTGATGATCCTGGGCGAGACGCTGGTGATCTCGGTGATCGCGTCCGTGCTCGGCACGCTGCCCGGCGCCGCCCTCAGCGCACTGCTGTACGGCAAGCTCATCGACGCGGGACTGGCCTCCAGCGCCGTGGAGTTGCGGATCGGCTGGATACCTGTCGCGGTCGCGGTGGGCGCGTCCCTGCTGGCCGCAGTGGGCGCCGCGTACATCACCGCCCGCAAGGTCGTCAGGACCCGCGTCACCGAGGCGATGGCCGCAAGCGTCACGGAAGGTCCGTGGCTGACCCGTACGCGGGTGATCCTGTCGGTGGTCTTCCTGGCCGGCGGCGTGAGCATGGCCGTGATGACCATGACGATGATGACCGGCGACCTGACGGCGAGCACCGCGGGACCGGCCTGCATCATGTGGGCGATCGGCCTGGCCCTGCTCTCACCCGGCTTCACCAGGGCGATCGTCGCTCTCCTCAAGGGGCCGCTGCACGCCGTCTCAGGAGTCTCCGGCCGGCTCGCGGTGCTCAACGCCAAGGCGTACACGGTCCGGATGGCCGCCACGATCACGCCCATCATCCTGCTGACCGGCATCGCCACCGGCACGCTGTACATGCAGCAGATCGAGGACGCCTCCAACCGCGACGCGCACACCGGCATCCTGCGGGCCGACGCCGTCCTGACCTCCTCCATCGGTGGTCTGGACGCCGGGCTCCTCGGCCGGGTCCGGCAGGTGCCCGGCGTCGCGGCGGCCTCCGGCTACGTCTCCAGCACCGGCTTCGTCCAAAGCCCGCAGGACCCAGGGCAGACCGGTGACGGCTGGCCGCTCCAGGGCGTCAGCCCCGGGAACCTCTCGGTGCATGTTGCCTCAGGCAACCTGGCGGCCCTGGACGGCGACACCGTCGCGCTGCCCGTCGAGCGAGCCCGGGCACTGGACCGAGGAGTAGGTGACACCATCACCCTGCGGCTGGGAGACGGCGCCCCGGCCAAGGTGCGGATCGTGGCCACCTACCAGGCCGGCGGCGAGTCGACCGCGCTGCTGCTGCCGCCCCACCTGCTGGCCCCCCACACCACCGACGGGGCGGCGAGCCAGATCCTGGTGCGCCTGGCCGGAAGGGCGGACCACGCCCAGGTCACCGCGGAGCTGACCGCGATCGCCGAGGACCGGCCCGGCGTCCAGGTCTCCGGCAGCGGAGCACTGACGGCCGCGCGTACGGCCGGGCAGCAGCAACTGGCCACCATCAACTACCTGGTGGTCGGCATGATCGTCGGATATACCGCGATCTCCGTGGTGAACACCCTGATCGCGGCCACCGGCCGGCGCCGCAGGGAGTTCGGACTACAACGACTGACCGGATTCACCAGGCGACAGGTGATGACGATGATGAGCCTGGAGAGTGCGCTGACCGCGATCATCGGCACCGTCCTCGGCTCGGTGGCCTCCACCGTCACCTTGTTCCCTTACAGCGTGGCCAAACTGGGCCAGGTGGTGCCCGCCGCGCCGCTGTGGATCTACTTCACAATCGTGACCGCCACGCTGATCATCACCTTCACGGCGACCTTGCTGCCGACCTGGCGGGCCACCCGGTTCCGCCCCGTGGAAGCCACGACCACAGTGGCCTGACCGGTCATCCAACCCTTCACGCCCCGGCCAGCGGGGGTCCCGGTAGTACTGGCGAAAAATCCAACGGATATGCAGGTCAGAGCTTCTTTAAGAACCTTCGGGCACAGCCTGGAAGGTGGGCCGCTGACCTGCATCTCCGTTGTTTCCTGCGTCGTTACTACTGGGATCCCAGGTGCGGGCGGCCGACATGATGGTGTGCCCGTGTTCGCCCCCTCGTGGGGCGGGTATGAGGTTGTGCGCAGCAGCTATGCCGGTTTCACCCGAATCCGACACGCCAGATTCGGGCATGACTGGCAGAGCCGGGGCCGGATCGATTACTCTGGCTCCTAGCTTCTGGTACCGGCCCCGGGCAAGCGAAAACCCGCCGGGATCCGGTGGCCTGTAATCGAGGGTCCTTGCGCAAATCTTCCTGGCAGTTGATCAGGCGCGAGGGCCCTCGTGGCGTTTTATGAAGTTGTTCGCCGTCCCCGGCGTTGACGCTCCTCGTCTAAGCGGTCTCTCAGGTGAGCTGCGCGGCGATGCTACGCGGCGACGTCGTCAGTGAGTAGCAGGGTCTCCTGCTCGGCAGGCACCCTGGAGCGCAGGTGCGGCGGCGGGATCTCAGCGCCGCGGTGAAGGGCAAGCAGATAGTCCGCCGCCTCATCCGCGCTCTTGAACCCGTACTCGGCCCACCGTCCGTGTGCCAAAGTGAACGTGAAGTCCACATAGTCGCTGAAGCTCTCGAAGCCCAGCTTCTCCCACACATCAGTCGCGTGGTTTCAGACCTCTTCGTTCCGGAACCGAATGCTGCGCTTGTGGCCACCCTTGGCAGGGCGTCCAGGCCCTCGACGGCCAGTCTGCAGTCCACTCATAGCGGCAGGCATTATCGGAACCCGAATCCCTTATGCAGGATCTTTCGGCCGACACGCCGAGTTAATCTCAGGTGTCGCATCGTCCCCACCGCCCTCTTCATCCGCGACATCATGGCACTGGCGTCCAGAGCCATGGGCGCGACCCGCGCTCGCCGCGCAGGCACGCCAACCGCAGCACGATCTCGTCATGCCGCGCAGGGTTCTCCGCGGCCACCTGCGCGGCCATGCACGTCATCCGGAACTCACGGATGTCCCGCAGGACCTCGAACCCCGCCCACGCCGTCACGTCGTGCCCGTACGCCCGCACGAACACCTCGTAGTCCGCAGCTGTGATGCCGGCCAGCGTGAACGCCTTCACCGCGGTGGAGGTCAGGTCCCATTCGGGCGGCCCGACCGAGCAGCGCTCAAGGTCGAGCAGCACCACGTCGTCGTCAGTGCTGACGACGTTGCCAACCCAGGCGTCGCCGTGCACGACGCACTCGGGCAACCCTGCGGGCAGCTCGGCGTACCGGGCTTCCAGCTCGCCCAGGTGCCGGCGCATCCAACGCCGGTCGGCCTCGGGAAGCATGGCGCGCTCGATGCGGTCGGACAGGCGCACGAACGGGTCAAGACGGCCAACAGCGAACAACGGCGGCGGCAGGTCATGCAGGCGGCGCAACGCGGTAGCCACCTGCAACGCCGTCCCGTTCTTGTGCGGAGGCAACTCCCGCCACCAGGTGACCGCGCGGCCGTCTACCTCCACGGGCTGGTCGACGTCGGGCCACACCTGCACGGCGGACACGTCGCTCGTTTCCAGCCACCTGGCCACGGCTACCTCGCGCGCCGCCGCAACGATCTGACCAGGCCGAGTGACGCGGGCGATGATCCCGCCGCGGAGTCGGAACAGGGCATTCTCGCCGAGCCGGATCAGCTCGGCCTCGTCCGGGTCGAGCCCCGCCCGGAGGCTGGCCACCCCGAGCACCACCCGGGCGGCCGCCTCCGCGTTGCTGGTCATGCCTGGATCGCCTCGCGGATGCGATGCCGCAACTCGGCCACCGGCGTCCGCCGCTCGTAAGGGCGGGCGAACCGAGCGAGCTCGCGCATGTCATCCTGGGCGCGGCGTGAACGGACCGTGCCCGCGTCTGTGACCGCGCGTGCGCTGATCTGGACGGCCTCCTCGGGGTCACCGGCCGCCATCGTCAGGGAGGCGAGCTTGATGCCGCTGATCGCCCGGGACCGGACGTACGCGGCGGTATGCCCGGCCACCGCGCCAGCAAGCCTGCTGGACGCCTCTCCGACGTACGTGGCGTTGACCGGGTTGGGGATGACCTGCCCGTCGACCATCCTGCTCACGGCGCCGAGGTCGAGCGCCAAGTCGAACAGCGCATGCCCGGTGTCACCCTGATGTTGGGCTGCGTCGTAGTACCGCATCCACGGCATTTCCTCGGTGGCGTGGATGCGGTTGAACTCCCGGTCGGCGTCATTGACGGCCTGCCAGGTCTCCGCTACTCGGCCGAGCTTGGCGAACGCCCGCGCCTGGGCCGACCGCAGCATGGCGCGCTCGGCCGGGGTGAGCCGGTCGGACCGCACGAGAGCGAGTTCCACCAGTGTGAGCCCATTGTCGGCGTCCCCGACCCAGATGGCTTGCCGCGCCATGCTGGACAGCACCTTGGCCCGAAGATGCCAGTCCTTCGCCTCCTCCGCGCAGGCGAGGGCGAGCCCGAACATCCGGCGAGCGTCGTCGTGGGCGTAGGCGTCGAACGCCATGAACGCGGCCGCATGGGCGAGCCATCCGACTGCGGAGTACAGGGGGTCGTGCAGCTTGAACGAACAGCGGGACTCCTTCAGGAGCCCTACCGCGAAGCGGAGTTGCGCGGTGACCGCCTCACGGACCAGGCCGCCGCCGTAGGTGTGATCCCAGGTGGTGAAGGTCTGGGCGATGCTGCGTAGCTCGACGATGTCGGACGGTTGGACGACGGCGGGCAGACTGATGACCTGGCTCGGCATGGCCAGCTCGGCAATGGGGAGTGCGACCGCAACCCCCATTGCAGTGCGAATGAACTGCTGGCGGTCCACATCTGTAACAGTAGCTGGCGGCTTGCCCCGTTGCGGGCGGGCAAATCCCAGGTCCCGATCCTCATCTACCCCGCATATGGCACGCAGCGCTGCCCGGTAGGCGGCGTTGGGCCAGCGCACGATCCCGCGCTCCAGCTTGCCGACGTAGTTGGCCGTCCACGTCCCCACCCGGTTCTTCTCATCTAGCATCCAGGCGTTGACCAGGTCTGCAAGGTCCTGCCGCGACGCGGGTTCCCCCGGCGCTGACGGTGACGGCACGCGTTCACGCGCCTGCTGCAAGAGCACGTTAAGTTCCGCCACAGCACACCTCCTCGCGGGCATCGTCGCACGGCGAGGCATCCGGGGGCCCGCGAATCTGCCCTCAATCTGCCCCTTGACCGCCCTACTCGATGGCGTTCCCAAGCGCTCGCCATGACTCCAAGGTGAAGGGGACCCCTCACGGCACGTAAGGACGGCGCCAGATGCACGCACTCGACGCGGAACCCCATCAGCTCCGTGCTTGCCCGGCCAGACCGCCGGGCCCGTCGACCTGGCTCACCCTCCTGGTGTCGCTCGACAGGGGCGCGACGTGGGCGACCGCGGGCACGCTGAAGGTGCCCACCGGCCGGCACGACATGGCCGCGCGGCTTTTCCTTATGACGGCCATGAGCGCGGTGGCCGAGGGGCACGTCGCGAACACCGTGTGGAAGGCGCTCGCTTGGCCCGCCTGTGAGGGGGAGGAGCTCCCCCCACCACGTCGGCGGTCGTGTCGCTCCGCAGCGACGGCGAGCCGAATGCTGGAGGCTAAGGATGACTGACTCCACCCTGGCGACTGTCTGCTCTCCCGCTGTGGCGCACAAACCCCTACAGCGTTCGGAACGGATCTTGATGGGCACCGTTGACCTGCCTCCCGCTGTCCAGATGGCGTTGAGCCTCGCCACGGCGCTGGGCCGTGGCCACGGCATCATCGTTGATGTGCAGCCGTTCCTCTTGCAGGGGGAGACACTGATCTCCGTATGGATCGGGCTGGTCGTCCGCACGGACGGGCGCCGGTACCGGTGGGTTGTCCCCGGCTCACAAGCGACACGTGGCCGGCCATTGTGGACATGGGCCAAGAAGCCAGGACGCGCCGCCACTCGGCTGGCCGCCGAGTACGAGCAGCTCCGTACCCAACCTGTGGCGGCCACCGTCCTCGGGGCCCGCTGCTGACCGACGACCTACTCGTCTCGGTTGCCCAGGGGAATCGTGCGGGTGCAGGCCCCCAGTACCTCCCCGTCTGACAGACCTGTGGCAGGCCCTTCGCCCTTACCCCGGGCCCCGCTCGATACCCAGCCTGCGGGGCCACCAAGGGTCTGCCACTCCGAGCGGCCCCGGGACGCGTCAGGAGGAACACCTCCCGGGGCCGCACCCCACCAACATGGAAGGAGCCCGGTCGTGATCCCCTATCCCGGCACACCGGCAGCTAATCGATTGAACGCGATCACGTCTCGGCAGGTCGCGGTCGTTGCGCTCCACCGCCTACAGGAGCTGCTGCACCGCCATGGCGTCTACACCGCAGTCGCCTACGACGATGAGCAGCCGCAACTGCGCGCCAAGAGCGATCTCACCGTGTGGGGCGACCCGGAGGGGCTGACGTTCTTTTGGTCCACCGGCCCGGAGCACGGGCGCGCTGAGCGCGGGCCGGTCGCCGAGCTGGAGAACGTCGCGCAGCGCATCGCCTCCCAGGTCGCCGAACCAGTAGAGACGCCAGCGACGGCGGCGCTGTGAGACCGGTGCGGCGGCCTGCTGGAGCCGGCCGGCGGGTGGGTACCCACGGGTCGCCGCGCCGCTCCACCCCCTCGGCCCCTTCCCGAAGGAGACAACGTGAGTCCGTCCTACATCACGCCGGCAGGTGACCGGTTGATCGAGGCCACCAGGCGACCCGCTTCCGGTGTCGTCATCCAGCGCCTGCGCACCGATCTCAACAAGAGAGAGATCTACCCGTCCATCGTCTACGAGAAGGGATCGCCTCGCCTGGTGATCAGCGGTGCCCTGACCGTATGGGCCAACCACATCGGCACCGTCATCTATTGGGGTGCCGACCCCGACAAGAAGCCCGCCGGCCAGGCGCCAGGCAGCGACCTGACCAAGGCCGCGCAGAAGATCGCCGAGCAGGTCTACACGAACCGGGCGACCTTATGAACCCGCGACGGCACGGTGATCACTCTCCTGTGCTGTCGCGGCCCCGACTCCCGCGAGCGGTGGCGTGTACCAAAAGGCCGCTCGCGGGGCAGACGTGACCGCACGGCACCTCGCGCCGTCGTAAGCCAACCCCCGCTTGTCGCAGTGATACTCCGCTTTGGCTCATCATCCGGGTCGGACACCACACCCTCCGGGATCGCCGTAGCAGACCGATAAGGAGGCAACGGCAGTGCCAGAAAACGACGCTGACCAGCAGGGCTGGTCGGCCCCCACCCTCACGCCGCAGCGGAAAGAAGAGCCAGCGGTGAGCGGACATCAGACCCCTGCAGGGGCACCGCACGGCAGCGACGGTCTGAACGGCTTCCACGTCGAGATCAGCAAGCACTTCGCCTTCGAGGCCGCCCACCGTCTCGGCGGCCTGCCCGAAGGGCATCAGTGCGGCCGCCACCACGGGCACAGCTACCGCGTTGAGGTACGGCTGACCGCAGACGAGTTGTCCGGCCCGGGATTCATCACCGACTTCGGTGAGCTGGAGCCGTTCGCCGCCTACATCAAGCAGAGTTTCGACCACCGCGACCTCAACGAGGTGCTGAACGTCGAACCGACCTCTGAACTGCTGGCGGTGCACCTGGCGCGATGGTTCATCGAGCACGTGGAACCGGCCATCCCCGGCCGACTGGTCGCGGTCGTCGTCAGCGAGACCGCGAAAACCTCCGCCACCTGCACAGTGAGCGAGCGAAAATGACCGGCCTCCTGACGGTCCAGGATGCGGCCGGCGAGCAGTTTCTCCTGGTGGCCGAGTGCTTCGGACCCACCCTGCAGGGTGAGGGGCCCAGCAGCGGCTGGCCCGCCAAGTTCGTGCGCCTGTCGCGGTGCAATCTGTCCTGCACGTTTTGCGACACCCCGTTCACGTGGGACACCTCCCGATTCGATCTGCGGCAACAGACCACGCGCATGTCGGTCGCGGACGTTCTGGCCTGGGCGCTGAGCAGCCCGGTCGACCTCATCGTCATCACCGGCGGGGAACCGCTGCTGCAGCAACTTCCGCTGGTCACATTGGTGAATGCCTTGCTGCGGGCAGGGCGGCGGGTGGAGATCGAGACCAACGGCACCGTGCTACCTCATCCTGACCTGCTGGTCGACGGGGTGTGGTTCAACGTCTCACCCAAACTCGCCAACGCGCACCTGCCCCAGCACAAACGCATCATCGGCGACACGCTGGCCGCGCTGGCCACCAGCGGCCACGCGTTGTTTAAGTTCGTCGCCTGCGACCTGGCCGACCTGCAGGAGATCAGCCAACTGCAGGAACGCTTCGCTCTGCCGGACGTGTGGGTGATGCCGGAAGGCACCACACCGGAGCAGGTCATCACGCGGGCACGGCTGCTGGTCGATGCGGTGATCGCGCGCGGCTGGTCGCTGTCGCTGCGGACGCACGTCCTGCTGTGGGGCGACGAACGTGGCCGCTGACGAGCCACCGCTCCGTGCCTCCTGGCCCAGCCCCTGGAAGCGAGGAAGAAACATGACCACGAACGCCGTGCGGTTCCCTGATACGGCGCATCCCGGCCGAGCCGTTTCACAGCCGACCGATGACGTACCGGGCTCAACGGTAGACGCGCCCCGCGTGACCGAGCTCGTCCGCGAACTGCTCATCGCTCTCGGAGAGGACCCCCACCGCGAGGGGCTGCTCAACACGCCGGCCCGCGTCGCGGCCTGGTGGCGCGACTTCCTGTCGCCGGACCCCTCGGCGATGGCGACGTGCTTCACCGAAACCCACGCCAGTGACCAGTTGGTCGTGGTCGGGGGGCTGAACGTGTGGTCCCTATGCGAGCACCACATGCTGCCCATGAAGCTGGACGCGCACGTCGGCTACCTAGCCGACGGCACCGTCCTGGGGCTGTCGAAGTTCGGCCGGATCGCGCAGCGCCACGCCGGGCGCCTCCAGGTGCAGGAGCGCTTCACCCGCCAGCTCGCCGACGAGGTAGTCGCAGCCATCGGCAGCGAGGACGTGGCCGTCACGGTGCACGGCGTGCACCTGTGCATGAGCATGCGCGGCGTCCGGATGGAGGCGGCCCGCACTTCCACCGTCCAGGCCGGCGGCCGGTTCAAGACTGATCCGCTGCTCTCCCAGCAGTTCCTCACCCTCACCACCGCCGGCCAGCGGGGGACCGCGTGATGGCGACTGGTAGCGACGGGCGGGGGGTCACGCACCTGACGTGGCCTCGAATGGAAGAGCTGGTCAGCCGGATCGCCGAGACGATCAGGGATGACGGTGCTCCCCAGACTCTGGTAGCGGTCCTGCGCGGTGGTGGCATTCCGGCCGTCTGGCTCTCTCACAAACTCCAGCTGCGGGATGTCCGGGGGGTCGAGGTAACCCACACCGCGGACGACAGCACCAACGCCGCGAAGACTCCGCATCCAGTGGCCGTGAACCCGGCCTCGCTGGGCGACCTCACCGGCCGGGACGTCCTGATCGTGGACGACGTCGCTGGCACCGGGCACACCCTCGCCGCCGCGGCGCGACTGGCCGCCGATGCGGGAGCCGGTCGGGTTCGGACCGCGGTGTGCGTGGTGAACGAGGACAACCGGACCGGCCGCCTCCCGGCTGAGGCTGCCGTCACCTACATCGGCACGATCACCCACGGGTGGGTGGTCTTCCCCTGGGAGGGCAACGATGAGCACGAGCACTGATCAGCTTCCCGAGCAGTTCCGCACCCGGTCCGGGACCCCCATGATGGGGCCCTACAGCACCAACCAGATGGATGACTTCTACGCGGCGCTGCACCGCGGGGAGGCTAAGGCATCGGGGCTGATGAACCTGATGCAGCACCTCATCGTCGCCGAGCGGTGCGCGCCGGGCGCGAAGGTGCTGGACGTGTGCTGCGGCCGCGGGCTGGCGCTGCCGCTGCTGCGCCGGTACACGCCGGAGATCGAACGGTACGTCGGGCTGGACATCAGCCCCGGCAACCTGAACGAGGCCCGAGAACGGATCGCGTTCTTGCGAGAGACCTACGGAGGGCTCTTTTCGGTCGAGCTCGTCGAGTGCGATGTGGCCCAGCCCTGGCCGCAACTGCCCGCCTTCGACGTGGCGCTGTACACCTCGGCGCTGGAGCACCTGCCCTTCGAACTCGGTGCGCGCAGCCTGCGCAGCGCAGCGCAGGCGCTCGCGCCCGGCGGGGTGCTGTTCCTGTCCACGCCGGCGGCGGTCGGCCCGCCACCGCGGCCTCTGCAGTACCGCGTCCACGTCTACGAGTGGTCGCGGAAGGAGGTGGAGCAGGTCGTCGGCGAGGCGGGCCTGGTCGTCGAGGACGTGATGGGCCTGCTGCCGCCCGAACCGGACGTGGTGGCCGACGAGCTCACCGAACGGTACGGGCAGGGTGCGGCCGACTGGTACCGCGACCTTGCCGCGCGCGTCCCCCGGGCACTGCTGGACACGGTCTCGGCGGTGTCGGTGCCGAAGAGGGCGACCGAGCTGCTGTACGTCTGCCGGAGGCCCGCATGAGTGCCGCCGCTGTCCCTGCGCCGCGCCGTGAGCCCGCCCCTGCCCGGCCGCTGTGGGTGAGCGTCGAGGGCATCAACGGCGTCGGGAAAACCACCGCGGCCCGAGCGCTCGCCGCCTGTCTCGGTGAGCGGTGCCTGCTGCTGGACGAACTCACCGACCGGGGTGGAGACACGCTGCCCGGACGCGTGATCTCCGCGCTGGCCGCGGAGGACGACGTGTTTCTGCGCACCGGATATCCGGTCGTGGAGACGTTGGCCCTGCTGGCGCTGAAGGTCCGCGAAGTCGAACGCCTCGCCGTCCTTCCGACCGCGCCGGAGGTGGTGATCGAGGACCGCGGCGTCGACTCCGTGGCCGTCTATCAGGCCGCGATCCTCTCCGCGCAGGTGCCAGGAGCCGATCCCGCGGACGTCGCACGGCACGTGCTCTCGACCGTGTCGCGGTGGCGGCTCCTGCCCGACGCCACCGTCTTGCTGACCGACAACCGGGAGGTGTGTACGCGGCGCTTCGCCGACCGGATCGGACGGACGCTGGCGCTACGGGACCTGCGCGTGATCGAGCAGGCCGACATCCTCTACACCGGGCTGGCCGCCGCCGAGCCCGACCGCTACACCGTGATCGATACCACCGGGCGGCCCGCCGAGGCCGTCGCCGATGAAGTGGGCGCGCTCGTGCAGGACCTCGTGAAGCAGCGGGAGGCTGACCATGCCGCGTGATGCCACCCTGCTCTGGGCCCTGCGCTCGCCCTGCGCGTTCGCCTGCCCCCACTGTTACTTCGGCACGATCGAGGAGCACAAACCGGCCCCGCCCAACGAGGTCGGCGTCTTGTCGCACCTGTCCCGCAACGACCTGCCGCCCCGGGCGCTCAAAGCGTTCGCCCGGACCCTGGCCGGTTCGCCGATCGAGCGGGTGGTCATCGTCGGCGGCGAACCGCTGGACTGGCCCCCCACGCTGGAGGTGATCGAACTCATCAAGGAGGCAGACTGTCAGGTCGTGATCGCCACCAACGGGATCCCGCTCACTCGCCCGCCGGTGGCCAGGCGGCTCATCGCGCTCGGCGTCGACGGCGTTTCGGTCTCCCTGGACAGCGCGGACGCGCAGACCAACGACCGGCTGCGCCCCTCCCGTTCTGGGCGCTTCGGCTACGACGATGTCCTGGCCGGTATCCGCGCCCTGTTGGAGGTCCGGGGCGACCGGCACACGCCGCGGGTGGGGATCTACACCGTGGTGATGCGCCAACGCCCGCAGGAGATCACCGACATGGCCCATCTGGCCGACGAGCTCGGCGTGGACTACTACGTCCCCCAGCCGATCTCGCTGACGCCCGACCACAAGCTCTTCAAGGAGCTGACCCACCGCCGCGAAGACGTGCAGGCCGTGGCCGAACAGCTCGACCGTCTCTACGACGAGCCGGGCAGGCTGGCGCTTCCGGACCCCTCCTACGCACGGCGCTTCATCGCCGCGATCTCTACCCAGGAGAGCGGGCACGTCCCCGACTGCTTCGGCGGCGCCCGCCTGTTCTTCATCCAGCCTGACGGCTCGGTCTGGGACTGCCCGTCCGACCGCCGGATCGCCGCCACCGCGCCCGAGCGGCAGCGCACCATCCGAGACGGCGACGCGCGCACGCTCTTCGCCACGAGGCCCGCGTGCACGGACTGCTCGCTGTTCAGCCGAGACTGCGTGAACATGTGGCCGCTCGTGCTGGACATGCCGCGGCTGCTGAACCCGGGGGCTTCCCGATGACGCTCCCTCACGTCCCCGGCGGCGCGCAGCCGATCACGGAACAGCTCGCCGCCGTGATCGAGCAGATGCCCGACCCGAGCGGCGGTCCGGTCGCCGGACAACTGGAGCGCGACCTGGCCGAGACGTTCGGCGTCCCGCACGCCGTCGCGGTCGCCTCCGGCACCGCGGCCCTGCACACCGCGCTGTCGGCCTGCGGCATCGGCCCCGGCAACGAAGTCCTCGTGCCGGCGCTGACCGTCGTCATGACCGTGGCGCCCCTGGTCGCCCTCGGGGCAACACCGGTATTCGTCGACAGCGACCCGGCCACCTTGGACCTGGACTACGACGACGCGGCCCGCAAGGTCACCTCGCGGACCCGGGCGATCATCCCGGTGCACCTGTGGGGCCGGATGGGAGACCCGGCAGCCCTGGCGGCGTTCGCATCCGAGCACGGGCTCGCCGTCGTCGAGGACGCCGCGCAGGCCGCCGGCACCGCGCGCGACGGGCAGCGGGCCGGCACGGTCGGCACGGTCGGCTGCTTCAGCATGAAGGACGGCAAGATCCTGTGGAGCGGTGAGGGCGGCTTCCTGCTCACCGCCCGCCGCGACGTGGCAGAGCACGCGACCGCGTTCCGCAGCCACTGGCAGCCGGCGCCTCCGGGCGAGGCCCCGCTGAGCCGCCTGGCAACCAACTCCCGCCTCGCTGCCCCCCTCGCCGCGATCGCCCTGGCCAACCTCCGCCGGTTTCGGGGCCTGGTCGAACTGCGCCGCGCACAGACCCGCCACCTGCTGCACGCCCTGGAGCAGGCACCCGGCCTGGTCGCTCTCGCCCCGGCTGCCCGCGAGGAGTGGAACGGCTTCGCGGCGCTCCTTCACATCGGCCTGCCGAACCCCCGGGCGTTCGCCGAACACCTCGCGCAGCAGGGAGTGCCGAACTCCACCGGCAGCTTCCGGCTCGTCCCCTGCGACACCCGGCCCATGTTCACCGACCGCGGCCGGCCGTGCCGCGGCGCCGCCCAGATCCTCGACCACATGCTCGCCGTCATCCTCACCGAACGCGACACCGAGACCACACTCGACCGCTACGCCGCCGTCACCGCCACAGAGGCCACCGCATGGGCCAGGTGACCGACGACCCGGAACCCGCACCGACGAATCCCCCCGGAACGACCCTTCCGGTGGGGCCCTGTCCTCGCCCCTGAACGGATCCTGCCGCATGACGATCACACCGGTACGCCATTCCTGCACCCGCGGCCCGCTGGTCTCCGCCGAGGGCATCAACGGAGTCGGCAAGACGTATCTGACCAACCGCGCCGTCGAAGCCCTCGACGACAAGCCGCTGATGCTTGACGAGTTCTCCCAGCGGGCGAACGGGCGCCCGGGACTGGGCGAAGCCCTGCTCCGCTTTCTGCGTGAGGCCAGCGCAGGGGACCCGTTCCTGCGCGGGGGCACCCCCATGGCCGAGGCTCTGGTCCTGCTGGCCATCAAGCGGCATGACCTGGACACCGTCATTCCCGACCTGTCCAGCGGGCGTGCCGTCGTCGAGGGCCGCAGCGTCGACACCACGGCGGTGTGCCAGGCTCTGCTGCTGCGCCCCGACGACCCGGACGCTGCCCTTGAGACGGCAACCGCCCTGCTGGAACTCGCGTCCTCCTACCGGCCCCTCCCCGACCTCACGATCCTCGTCACCGACGACGCCTCCGAGGCCGTCGTGCGCGCGCAACGGCGCGACCGGCGCGTCTTCACGACCGAGCAGGCCACGTTCATGCGTGAGGCATGCGCGCTCTACGAGCGGCTCGCCGCCACCGATCCGGCACGCTACCGGGTCGTAGACCGGCGCAGCGTCGGCGAGCACGAGGCGGCCGAGCAGATCCGGGCGTGGATCCACGACGCCGGGACCGACCTGGGCTGCTTGCGCGAGCCGTGGCAGGGCCCGGGAGCCCGGTGCATGTGCTGCGGCCACCGCGCGGAATCGGCGCCGGCATGAACGAGGCGGCCGCACCGCACGACGCTGCGCCGAACACCACGCCGCCACGATCAGCAGATTCCGCCAGATGACGGCGTGAGGCCATCACACCAAGGGAGCATGATGCCCATCCTCCACTCAACCAAGAACCTAGAGATCATCGAACCTCCCACGACAACGAGGGAGGGTGTCGGAATCTTCGAATACACCGACAATTACACGGTGTTCCATTACGGCAGAATGCCGGACCAGATCCCCGGGAAAGGCGAGGCGACCTGCCGCATGGCCGTCTTCAACTTCACAATGTTGGAGGCGGCGGGCGTGCGAACCCATTTCCGCCGGTTCGTCGCCCCGAATCGGATCGAGTTCGATCTCGCGCGTGTCCCGGGCCCGGACGCCGGGCCGCTCACCCCGGACGCTGGAAACTACCTCATTCCCGTGCAGGTCCTCTTCCGCAACGAGCTCCCTCAAGGAAGCTCCGTTCACCGCCGGCTCGCAGCCGGCGCGCTGACACCGGCCGAGGTCGGGCTCCGCGGCATTCCCGCGGTCGGCGAGAAGCTGCCCCATCCGCTCATCGAGTACGCGACGACGCTGGAAGACGTCAACCGGTTCGTCGACGGGCCCGAGGCCCAGCGCCTCGCCGGTCTGAGCGACGAGCAGTTCCAGGCGATGCGCGACACCACCGTCAAGGTCAACGAGGTGCTGACCGGACACGCACGCGAGCTCGGGCTGAGCCACTGCGACGGCAAGGTCGAGTTCCTGGTGTCGAGCGATGCGCGCATCGTGCTTGCCGACAGCCCCGGCACACCGGATGAAAGCCGCCTGATGTTCAACGGAGTGCACTGCGGCAAGCAGGTCCTCCGGGACTGGTACGTGAAGAACGGCCTCGAAGTGCCAGTCAGCAGACTGATCGCCGAGGACGTGCCCAGGAGCCGGTGGCCGCAGCCGGCACCGCTCCCGCCCGCGTTCCTGCCGGTGATGTCGGACCTGTACCGGTCCCTGAGCGAGACCTGGACGGGCGAGCGCCCCTGGAACGCGCCGGACCTGCGAGCCGCCACGCAGGCCGTTGCCCGCCTCATCAGACAATGACGGCACACCGCGGCTGGGACTCAGGCATGCTCTCCCCGATGGGGCGGGCGTGGGCCTGCAACGCCACGGAACCTGCGAGAACGGTGGATACATGGGCGGCTTGACAGCAGACCCCGCCTTCCTGGCGACGACGTTCGTAGTCATCGACTTCGAGGCGACGACCCCCACCGGCTACCCGGCCCAGCCCATCGAGGTCGCCGCTCTCGCACTCCGCTACGAGGAAGGCGCGTGGACAACGGTCGGCAGGGGCACATCTCTCATCCGGCCGCCCGCGTTCGCCCCAGTGACGCCAGCCGTTACGGCCCAAACCGGCCTGACCCCCGAGCAGGTCAAGCAGGCCCCTAGCCCGGCCGAAGCGCTGGGCGCACTGGATCGGCGCTTCACGGCCAGCAACCGGTACCTGCTGGTGGCGCAACACGCCGCCACCGAGGCCAAGCTCATCCACAACCAGCGCGAGCACTGCCCGGCGCTGGCCCGCGTTGACCTTCTTGACACGATCCCGTTTGCCAAACACCTCGTCCCGGGTCTGCCGAACTACAAACTCGACACGCTGCTGGCGCATTTCTCCATCAAGCAGCCGGCGGATCGCCACAGAGCCGCCGCCGACGTCGACGTCACCGCGCAGGTGTTCTTCCGGCTCGTCAGCGCCGCGGACGAGGATGCTCAGCTCAGCGATCTCGCGGCTCTGGTGAAAATCGCGGGGCGCACCGCCAAGTGCAACATGCCCGCCCAAGACGGATTGTTCGACATCTAGCCTTCCGGCGGGAGAGAGCATAAGCACAACCGGTCTGAGATAGGACGGTGCTCATTTAGATGATCAAGGAAAAATCCGGCCGCGACGAGGTCCCATTCTGGTTCGATCCGCTGTGCCCCTGGGCGTGGATCACCTCGCGCTGGCTCCTGGAGGTCGAGCAGGTTCGACCGGTGCGCGCCGATTGGCGGATCATGTCACTGGCCTACCTGAACCTCGTCCAGCGCGAGGGCAAGGGACTCAGCGCCGACTACCTGGACCTGATGGAGAAGGCATGGGGTCCAGTGCGGGTCTGCGCGGCAGCCGCTGAGCACAGTGGCCGCGGCGTCCTCGGACCGCTGTACACCGCCATCGGCGCCCGGCTTCACAACCAAAGACGTCGCGACGATCCCACCGTCATCACCGAAGCTCTCACGGAGGCGGGCCTGCCCGATTCGCTGGCCGCAGCCGCCACGAGCACGGAGTTCGATCAGCTCATCAGAGACTCGCACGACGAGGCGTTCAACGATGTCGGCCTCGATGTCGGGACGCCCGTTCTCCGCATCGGCGGCACGGCCCTGTTCGGCCCCGTGATCACGCCGGCCCCTCGCGGTGAAGCTGCCGGGCGACTCTGGGACGGCCTGGTCATGGTCGCCGGGACGGACGGCTTCTTCGAGCTCAAGCGGAGCCGGGACCGCAAACCGTCCTTCGACTGAGTGAACACCACAGCTCGGCCGACATCGGCTGAGGCTACGACCGTCGAGGCTCCCGCGTTCGGTTCGACAAGGAGGCGAACGACAACCGCGGAGCCTCGACAGGTGCGCACCGTGATCCGGTGCCGCTGCCGACCGGAGTGTTCGACGGGTCCGATCAACCGATCCGGACCGGTGCGCTGACCGCTCGCGCGATGCGGTGCCCGACAAGGCGCTCGGCCGCGTCGAGCGAGTACCAGGCGGCGCCCCTCACCTCGGACTCCTGGATGCGCCCCACGTCGGCATCCGGTGTCACGAAGGAGTACCCGATGTCGAGGTGGTAGTGATCCGGTTCGTCCTTCTCCGGCCGTGCCGGAACCCTGCCGTACTCGATGTAAACGGGGGCCTGCGACGCTGGGAAGACCTTGCCGGGATCAACCCCGGTCTCCTCCGCCAACTCGCGCACTGCCGCGTCGATCAGTGTGGTATCGGTCGGCTCAAGGTGACCTCCGGGCTGCAACGTGATCCCGTACGCGCGATGCTCGACAAGCAGGATCTCGTCGTCACCGCGGACCAGCAGCGCACCGACAGTCACGTGCATCGGAAAATTCCGCCGCGAGGCGAAATCCCCTCCCTGCGACAGCAGCTGCACCGGCTCAGCCAGCAGCGCGGCCTCGTCCGGATAGCGCTTGATGTAGGCCGAAAGCGCACCCGAGATGTCCGAGTCACTGATCGCCACGGGGCACCCCCACACCAGCCGGAGAGCAAAGCTCTCCGTGACCGACTGCTCGGATGTGAGCGACGAGCACTGACACCAGCTCCTTAGAAAGCGCGTGGCGTACGAAGGGGTTCGCACCTTACAAGTTGGGCCCGACCGGTGCGCGCATGCCACGCCGAACAGACACAGCAGGTGCCCACACTCCGTTCCGCCGGGAGATGGCGCCCCAGCCTCCCAGCTGTTTCGCGTTCACGGCTCGACGGCGGCCGACTCCCATGAGGGGCTGGCAGCGTCCACGTCGTCGTACGGGTGCCACCGGAATACGGAAGAAACGGGCCGTGGGGCTGCCAGGGCAGTCACAGCCACTCCTCGCGGTGGCCGGGCGAGCCGAACCTGTACGGCGCGGCGACCATACGCAGCGTCCGACACGGGTAGCTGGCCGACTTACACTCCCGGCACCTCAAGACTCGTTCGGGAGCGCCGCCGCGCCCGTCCATGACGATGAGTTCGGTAGGCCCGTGCCACCCCATCAGGGCGACGTCGGCATCGGCACGGTGGCCGACGAAAGCCGGATCCTCGCGGCGTGAAGCGCGATCGCTGATCGCCTCACGCAGCCACCGAGCGAACGCGGCCGCCTGCTCCCGGACGTCGACGGCCAACGGTGGCACCTCGTAGACGGCGCCGCGTTCGTGGCAGGCCCGGCACTCGCCGAGGTGCGGCCACCCGGACTCCTGGGGTGGCCCCCACCAGTCCGGGGTGACGGGGATCTGGTCGGCCGGGTCGCTGGTGTACCAGGAACAGAAGCGGTCCCCGTGCTGCACGAACGGCATCAGCGGTGCCTCGCCATCTGCTCGTCGGTCGCCTCACGCACAACCGTCACGATCCGGCCGTCGACCAGGATCGCCTCCAGGGTCAGGCGCGGCCGAACCTGCCGTACCAATGTCGGCGGCACGAACTCGACAACCTCGGCAGGGGGATCGATGCTGGCGCGCGCGTCGCGGACTTGGGCCGGGGCAGGCCCGGATGGGGTGCCGTACGCCAGGCGGTCGGCGACCTGCTCCAGCCAGGCCCGCGCGGCGGCCGCGGCTTCGGGAACGGTCACCGGGCCTGTAGGTTGCCCCCCGTGCTGCTTTCCGACCGAGACATCCTCACCGCAATCGACGCCGGACGCGTCCGGCTGGACCCCTTCGACCAGGCGATGATTCAGCCGTCCAGCGTCGACGTCCGGCTCGACCGGTTCTTCCGGGTGTTCGAGAACCACCGGTACCCGCACATCGACCCAGCAATCGAGCAGCCCGACCTCACCCGGTTGGTGGAGCCCGAGGGCGATGAGCCGTTCATCCTCCACCCGGGGGAGTTCGTCCTGGGGAGCACGTACGAGGTGATCAGCCTGCCCGACGACATCGCGGCCCGGTTGGAAGGCAAGTCCAGCCTCGGGCGCCTCGGCCTGCTCACGCATTCGACGGCCGGGTTCATCGACCCTGGGTTCAGCGGGCACGTGACGTTGGAGCTGTCCAACGTCGCCACGCTCCCGATCAAGCTGTGGCCGGGCATGAAGATCGGGCAGATCGGCCTGTTCCGCATGAGTTCGCCGGCGGAAAGCCCGTACGGATCGGCGAAGTACGGCTCCCGCTACCAGGGCCAACGTGGTCCGACGCCATCGCGGTCGTTCCTCAACTTCCACCGAACCAAGATCTGACGACGTCACCGCGCCTGCCCTCCCTCGGCTGGAAGGGCGGCCTCAAGAACGGACGGCGCGTCAAGGGGAGCCTCGTCCCAGTGAAAGCCGCACGACTGGCAGTGCCGGGCCAGCCGTTCCGGCCGGGCGACGTCAACGACGTAGGCGGTGTTCCAGGGGAGGGCGATCGGGCCGCGCGCCTCCCGGTATTGCAGGGACGCGCCGATCCAACCGCACTTCGGGCAGGTCGGCTCAAGACCGCTGTACGGCGGCAACGCCGCGGCGTCGGGGGCTGTTCCATAGGGGTTGTGCTTCCTCTCGCTGTGGGGCGAGAGGAAGCTAGACCATCAGATCGTTAACGTCTTATCCGCAGGTCACGGCATCGGGACGGGCACGCAGGGCTCGTCCTTGGCGTCCTCGAACAGGCGCATGCACTTCCCGCAGGACACGGTGATGACGTCGATCTCGGTGTCGGCGGGCAGCTCGAACCCGGGGGTTTCGCCACGGGCGGCGGACACGAGCATGTCCTGAATCTGCTCGTTGTTCACAGGGAGCGTGGTGGCGGCCTGCCACTGGTGCGCGGTGGTCATAGTCATGGGGGCAATCTTGGCCACCGGCAGGGCTTAGTGTCTCCTTCTGGTGGCCAAGATCACGCGCCCGGGGTCCGGCGGCGCGGGGCGGCACCCGGCAGGGGCACCGCGTCGGGGGTAGCCAGCTTGTCGACGGCTGTGCGGCGCACCCGCTCCGGCCGCCGGTCGTACCGCGCCGTCGTGGCCGGGGAAGCGTGCCCGACGAGGGCCTGCGCGGTGGCCAGGTCCACCCCAGCATCGAGCAGTTCACCGATGAACGTGCGCCGGAAGTCGTGCGCTTTCGGGACCTCGTCCAGCCCGGCCTGCTCGGCGCGGGCGGCGAGCACGTTACTGACCGTCCGCGCGTCGATGAACCCGATCCGGCCGTGCTCGTCGCGGCGGATGTGTCGGCCGCGCGGGGTGAATGGCGGGAACAGGCCGCCCGCATCGCGGCGGCGCACGGTCAGCCACGCCTCGATCCGGCCGACCGCACTGGCCGTGAGGTAGACCATCCGCTCCTTGCTCCGCTTGCCCTTGATGCGCAGGGAGCGGGTTCCCGGGTCGTAGGGGTCCCGGTAGTACTGGCGAAAAATCCAACGGATATGCAGGTCAGAGCTTCTTTAAGAACCTTCGGGCACAGCCTGGAAGGTGGGCCGCTGACCTGCATATCCGTTGTTTCCTGCGTCGTTACTACTGGGATCCCTGATGGCGCGAGTGTGTCGAACCGGGTGGCGACGCGCTATGGCGTGCCGGTGAGCCTGCCCAACACCTCGAAGACCTGTTGCGGTGCCAGGGCGCCGACGGGGAGCGGGTGGTGGGCGGCCTCGGCGCGCAGTCCGTCGAGCAGGAACGTGACGCTGCGACGCCAGGCATCGGGGGCGGCGTCCGCACCGGCGCGGGCGAGCAGGGCGATGGCGCCGAACGTGAGCGCGAGGTCCTCGCCAGTGAAATCCGGACGCAGAGTTCCGGCCTGCCGGGCTCGCTCGATGATCCGCGTGGCGGCGTCGCTCGCCCGGGCGCACAGGGCCATGAGGCGTTCGGCGCCCGGATAGCGGCCGCTCAGCACGTCGGCGAGCGCGGGATCGGTGGCCTGCAGCTCGCAGACCTTCTCGATGTAATAGACGAAACCCTCCCAGGCGTCCGCGCAGGCCAGGGCATGCTCGGCGACCTCGTTCAGCCGGTCCGCCGCCAGGTCGGCCACCACCTCATCGATCAGCGCCTCACGGCTGCCGAAGAGGTTGTAGAGGGTGCCGTGGCTCACGCCTGCCCGGCGGGCGATCTCCTTCAGCGGCACCTGAAGGCCGCGCTCCTGAAAGAGCTCGGCCGCGGCTGCTCGCAGCTTGCCCGCGTTTCGTTCCGCGTCGGCCCGCATCCGCTGTTCCTCCTGGTACTGGCTGGCGGATTCCATGATCGCATCCCTCAGGCTCAACTTGGCCCAGGGGTCAACTTTCATGCTACCGTCGACGAGTCAAGTTGACCCATAGGTCAACTTATCGCCTGCAGTGAGGAGCAACCCCTATGTCCAAAGTGATCGCCGTCTTCGGAGCCGGTACCGGGCTCGGCGTCTCGGTGGCCCGCCGTTTCGGGCGCGAAGGCTTCCGCGTGGCCCTGGTGGCCCGCCGCGAGGGCCGGCTGGACGCACTCGCCGCGCAGCTCGCCGACGAGGACATCGAGGCCGCCGCCTTCGCCGCCGATCTGGCCGAGCCCGCTCAGGTCCCCGCGCTGGTCGCCGCCATTCGCGACCGGTTCGGCAGGATCGACGTGGTCGAGTACGGACCGGTCCCCGCTGGTCAGGGCTTCACCTCGGCCACCCGGCTGGACGCGGCCACCCTCGAGGCACTGATCCCGCTGTTCCTGCTCACTCCGGTCGAGGTGGTCCAGGCCGTGCTGCCGGAGATGACCGAGCGCGGAGATGGCGCGTTCCTGCTGACGCAGGGCTTCTCCGCGGTGCTGCCCAGCCCCCACTTCAGCGGCCCGGGCCCGGTGATGGCCGCAGCCCGCAACTACCTGTACTCGCTCAACGGCGAACTGGCGGGCACCGGCGTCTACGCCGGAACGCTCGCCATCGCGGCGGCCGTCGCCCGCAGCGAGAACGCCCCTGCCAAGCCTGACGCCGCGGCGTTCGAGGGTATCGAGTTCCCGGTCGTCGACCCGGACGACATCGCCGAGTGCTACTGGGACATGTACACCCGGCGCGACCACGTCGAGCAGGTCTACCCCGAGTTCATGACCCCACAGGCCGAAACCGCCTGATGCGTGTGCCGTGCTTCGAAGCCGGCCCGGTTATAGGCAATCCCCGACCCCACCCCGACCGCCGAACGGAGCGCTTCGGCCCAGAACCGTGGACGGGTGGCGGTCCGGCTTCCGGCGGCCCCGAGCACCTGCCCGACGACCATGCCCGCGATTCCCATGCCGATACGGCCGAAGACACCGACGACCGCGCCGATGGTGCTTTCCAGCCGCCTCTTGCCCCAATGCCGCTAAGTTAAGCCACCGTCGGGAGTCCTTCGAGCTTGATCGTTGGTGGGCTGGTGTGGGTGATGCCGACGTCGCCGGGACGTTTGACTCGGTAGGAGTTGTGGCGGGCGCGTTTGACGACGCGGGGACAGGTCCGCATCCGGCGTTGCGGGTTGAGTCGCCCCAGGATCTCGGCGAAGACGGCAGCAGTGATCGCGGATAGGCGGTCAGGGGGAAAAGGCCGCCGGATCGTCGATCCGGCGGCGGACGACCCGGACGGTCCGGATGAAGCTGACCCGGTCAGGGTCGTGCTCGGCCTCATCAGCGGCCCGGCACATCAACTCCCGGATCGCGTAGTGGGCCAGCAAGATGCCCCACATTTCCTGCTCCACCAGGTCAGGGCTTTGGGACCGGAGGATGGAGCCGCCGCCTCGCAGGTGGGTTTTGATCTCATCCAGCCCGGACTCGTGTTCCCATCGCTGGTGGTAGGCGAAGGCGATCTCGGCGGCGGTCAGTTCGGCCGGGTCCAGGACGGTGGTGATCACACAGATCAGCTCACCGTCGGCGTTGCGGTCAGGCACGGTGTACTCCACCGCCCGCACGAGTCGGGCCAGGTCCTCATCGAGCCCCTCCCCGGCACGGGCGGCGGCCAGCAGAGCGGCTTTGCGCTTGGCCGTGGTGTTCGGCGCGAAGATCAGCGCGAGGTAGGAGCCGTCGGGCAAGCGCCGCACGAGCGGCAACCTCACGGCCGCGCCGACCCGCCGGCACAGGGCGGCACCGGTCGCGGCGTAGCGGTCCCACAGCCGCCAGGAGTAAAAGCCCGAGTCCGCGGTGATGAGCATGTCGGCGGTCAGATGGCCGGCCAGCTCGATCGCAAGCTCGCGCTCCCCGGTGCGGCACGACCCCATCGCGGCGGCGATGTGGGCGTGGGTCCCGCACTCCGACAAGGACACGATCTGCAGCTTCGGGAACGCCGACTCCTTGGGGCCGCTGCCCATCTTGCCGAATGCCCCGACGTTGTCAGCGGTGTCGGGCACATCGAAACTCGTCCCGTCGATCGCCATCAGCCTGCGTCCGCGCAGCCATGCGCCCTTGGTGCCCATGCCCGCGACCGGTACCGCCGCCCGGTGGAACAGCTCTTTGAGCGGTGCCGATCCCAGCCGCTGCCGCGCCTGGGTGATCGCCGAGGTGGACGGCACCTTCCAGTCCCGCTCCCAAGAGCCCAGGCGCTGCAGGGTGCCGGTCATCTGCCGCATGACCTCCTCGTACGGCTGGCCGAAGAACAACCCCAGGCCGATCACGTACCGGACCATCACATGAGCGGGCAGCAGCCGCGACCGCTTCTCCCGCTTCCCGGTCGCATCGATGACCTCCTCGATCAGATCCCGGGGAAAGGCCGCGGCCAGCACGCCCAGCGAGATGTGATCAGTCAAACGGCCGTCCGGTGACGACTCCTGTGCTCCAGCCACCGCCGCAACCTACCGGCCACAGCCGCTCACGCCCAAGACACCCGCCCCAACCTGCTGAAAACCACTAACTTAGCGGCATTGCCTCTTGCCCCGCCACTCGTTGTAAGAAGTCCTAACAGAATGAATTGGGTGTAGCTCTTTCTCAGGGACTGGGCTGATCAAGCAGTGAGGTTGAGTTCGTCCTGGTAGCGGGTCTGGTGAACCCGGCGGTGCTCTTGAGCGAGATGGAAACGCCAGTAGGCATCGAAGTCGCCGTTCGCGACCACAGCTCGGAGCGTGAGGACGGCCTCGGCCCCGGGCAGGCCCCACCGGGCACCGGTGATATCGAGGCGATCTCCGATCAGATGGCGGCAGGCTCCCTCGATGACGCCGGTGGCGATCGGCCAACCGGATGCCAACGCCTCGTCGTAGCGTAAGATCGATGACGATGTTGATCCGCACACCGCGGCGCTCGGCCTCGGCATGAACGAGGTCGAGCTGATGGCGGGCGCCGTCGACCAGCACCACCCAGGTCCGCACATGGACCGGGTCGCGGGCCTCGGCCTGGTCGAACACCGATCCGATCACCTCGTCGGGGTCGGCGGACACCGACCCGCACAGCCACTTACCGCGGGCCTTGGGTCCGGGTCGCAGCGGCCGATGGCCGTGCCGTCCACGCCCTTGCCGTCCACCGACACCACCACCAGCACCTCTTCGGCGGTGCGCGGCAGCGGAATCCGCTGCCGATAAAAGACGTCGATATCGGCTGCAGCGGCCACCACCGCCTCCTCGAGCTGCCGTTTGCCGATCACCGGCCCGCACCGGGACACGATCGCCGCCTTGGCCGCGTCGAACGACCCGCGCACCGCCTCGGCCACCGCCAGCCGGGCCAGCCCATGGCCATGCCGCCCCACCGGCAACGACAGCTCGGCATCGGCCGGATACACATTCGGCGCGCCCGGGGCACGCCAGGCGCACCGCGTGACGGTCACCGTCCCCATGATCGTGGCCAGCTGCCGGTGATGACCCGCCTCCAGGCGGCGCCGCACCACCTCATCGGCGCCGGTCACCTCGAGGGCCTCGCCCACCTCACGGGCCTTGATCGCCGTCTGGTGCTCGCGCTCGGCCCGCAGGTCCAGGTGGGCCTGCAGCAGCCGGCGCAGCAGCTCACGGCCCCGCTCGGCGAGCATCTCCTCCAGCAGGTCATGGGTGAACGCCGCGGTCGCGGGGTCGGCGAACTGTCCGATCAGACAGTTGAAGGTGTTCTGCGCCGACGCAAAGCAGTCAGCCGGCACGGCGATGTCGTACGGTTCCATCACGGGCTCTTCCTCCGGCCGGTTCGGGCAGGGTCGCACCCTCGAACCTGACGGCGGAAGAGCCCCGCCGGCAATCACCCCGCCGGTAACGACGCGGTGATGTCACCCCCATCTATCGGGTGAGCTGGGCGGCCACCTGCTCGGTCACCGAAAACAGCCCCGGGGCATCCTCACTCAGCCGGCCCCGCTCGACCATCCGCTTCAGCTTCGAACGCAGGCCCTCGACCTTGGCCGCCTGGACCGGCAGCCCCACCGCCGCCACGATCTTTTTGGCCCGCATCGCGCCACCGGCATCGACCAGCACCTCCAGCACATCCTGATACGCCCGCGGCAACACCGATACGCCCATGCCCACCCGCCACCGCGGCACCGTCAACACCCCGATCGGCGAGGTTCCCGAACTCGAGACCACCACCTCCACCACCTCCACCGCCTCCACCGCCTCCACGCGGTCCGGACCGTCCACAACGACGGTGCCGGGCGGCTGCTCTACCGGGCCGGCCGCTTGGCCCAGGATCTCCACCACCGTCTCCCGCGTGATCACCAGCCGGGACAGCAGTTCCTCCTCGGCCGCCGGCCGCTGGCCCAAGTGCTCGATCTGCTCCCGGATCGCCTCGGCCCGTTCCCTGGCCGCCGCCTCCCGCCGAACCAGTTCCTCCAGCAACGAGCCCATCGCGATCGCCTCCACCTCGCACGGTAGAAGACGATCCCGCCCACGGCGAGCAGACCTTCAACCTCCCAGGTCAACAGGTCCCTGAAAACGAGCTACACCCAAAAGAAATAGCCCTGGCCGACCGCTCTTGAGACGATCGGGTGGGCCCACGACGGTCCGGTCCGGATCGAGCTCGCGTCGATTTGCGCCAGTCAACCTATCTAACTTAGGCTAAAACCTAGTTAGATTAGGTTTTGTTCCAGCGGGGTCGCCCATGGCCATGCGGGCCGGACAGCGGATCGCATGGCGGACACAGCCGCGGGCCTGGCGTACGCCGGGCCGGAGAACATCACGGCGTACGCGTCGGAACGGAGTTGGATCATGAACCCGGTCGGTGAGAAAGAGATACGCGGATCTTTCGTCAACTGCTCCAAGGGCGAAGCCCGCAGGATCAACCTGCCCAGGGATCTGCCCGAGTTCCCCTGGGCCGATCTCGACTTCCTGGGCTGGCGCGACCCGGGCGCACTCGACCGCGGCTACCTGGTCGCCGAGCGGGGCGGCGAGCTCGTCGGCGTCACGCTGCGGCTCTCTCCGGAGGTGCGCAGGAGCTTCACCAAGAGCACCGTCTGCTCCATCTGCGTGACGGCTCACTCCGGCACCGGGGTCGCCCTGTTCACCGCGCCCAGAGTCGGCGCCTCGGGCCGCCAGGGCAACACGGTCGGCACCTACATCTGCGCCGACCTGGCCTGCTCGCTCTACGTGCGGGGCAAGAAGAAGACCGACCTCGGCATGCAGTTCGAGACGCTCACCGCGGAGGAGCGGATCGTCCGCACCGTCGCGAACCTGGAGGCCTTCCTGGACAAGGTCGCCGAGGACACCCTGAGCTCCACGATGGCCTGAGCCCGCCGTGCTCATGCTCGGGACTGTCGTTCACCCCCTTGAGCCCCTGGCCGCCGGAAAACACCTCGGCCAGGAGCTCAAGGGCTGAAATACTCCCAGAATGAGCATTACCGACATAAATCCTGACAACGGAGCCCTGGGCCGGGACCTGCTCGCCATCCAGCACGCGGCCTACGCCGTCGAGGCGAAGATCATCGGAGACGACCGCATCCCTCCGCTGCACGAGACCCTTGAGGAACTGTGCGCGGAGCGGCTGACATGGCTGGGCGCCTTTGACGGCGACCGGTTGGTCGGGGCCGTGGCCTGGTCGGAGACGGCACAGGCGGTCGACATCGACCGGCTCGTCGTGGATCCGGGCGCGCACCGGCGAGGGATCGGGGGCGCGCTGGTGAGGGAGGTCATGGCGCGGGCGGGTGACCGTCAGATCATCGTGGCCACCGGCAAGGCCAACGTGCCCGCCCGCACGCTCTACGAGCGGCTCGGTTTCGGTGAGGTCGAGGACGTCGAGGTGATCCCCGGCCTCTGGATCACGAGGTACGCCCGCCCCGCCTGAGGCCAGCGCGTCCGGCCTCGCGAGACGGACGATGATCCCCCAAGAGGAGCGACCATGGAGACCGCGGAGACGAACACCCTGAAGGCGCCCGGCGCGACCCTGTACTACGAGGTCCGCGGCTCCGGTCCCGTCCTGCTGCCGATCTGCGGCGGGATCTACGACGCCGCCGGATACGGGGGCCTGGAACTGGCCGCTCGCCACCCCTGGCAGGTGCGCACTCTGGTCGCCCACGAGCCCCCCGTCCTGGATCTGCTGCCCGACCGCGACCACTGGCACGCCGTCATCCGGGACGTGGAGGAGGCGTTCCTCAAGGAGGGCGCCGGACAGGCGATGCAGGTCTTCGCCGCCGGATCGGGGATGGACGGCGGCGAGCAGGAGGACGGCGGGGAGCAGGCCCCGCAGGGGCAGGGGGAGCCGGACCCCGAGATGACGGCGATGACGGCGCGTATGGGGAAGAACATGGAGTTCTTCATCGGCTACGAGGTGCCGCCGTTCACCAGGCACACCCCGGACATCGCCGCCAGGCTCCACGAGGTGATGTCGGGCTCCTGAGAGACGCGGCGGCCGCCGTACCGGCACCCCTTGTGCGCGGCGTCGGTACGGCGGGCCCGGGGATCAGCTCTTGGGCATCAGGACGGTGTCGATGATGTAGACGGTGGCGTCCTCGGCGGAGTCGAGCGTGTCGCCCAGCCCTGCCTTCTGCGCATCCGGGTCTTCACCGTCGGCAACGGGACTTTCAGCAACTCGGTGACCGTCGTGATGGTCACCGACCGGGCGCGATCCGTGTTCCGGTCTCAGGCACCTTCCTCCGCCCTCGGACCCGACGCATACACCCCTACTTCGGAGCAGGGTCCGTCGCGGATTGCCGAGAAGCGACGCTCAATATCCGCAGATCGGCGGGAAAATGGACATGAGGGGCCGAGATCATTCCAGACAGCTTCTTTGCGGCTAATTCATGCTGCGAGCTGTCGATCCAGATACTCGTTGTAGACCTCTAGCGGGGTCCTATAGCCGTATCCATTCAGGCCCGTGATTGATCAGGCGGTTTGTGGTGGCATCCAGGGGTTGCCGGCGAGGGCGTTCAAGGGGTGGATGTCTTGGCTGCGGGCGGTGGTGTTCATGCTGGGGGTGGTCTCGCATGATGAGAGCCGCTATTGCGGCGGCGAATGTCGACCCCGACCTTGCGGAGGGAGGGCGCGAGTTCGCTGATGCGCTGCCCGGCCGCTTTGACGCTGTCGGGCAGGTCGGTGGCAGGCGACTAGAGGCGTGGGTCTTGGGCGGGTGTTCCGTGGCTGCTCCATGCGATGTCGTCAACCGCCAGCCATGGTTCGCTGGCCACGGTCGCCGGGGTCACTCCGGTGAACGCCACGACGTCCCGATGCAGGTGGGACTGGTCGGCGTAGCCGCCCTCCACCGCGACTCGGGCTGCGCCTTCACCCGCGGCCAGGCGGTGGGCGGCATGGTCGAAGCGGACCAGCTTCGCAGCGCGTTTGGGCGGCAGGCCGATCTGCGACCGGAACCGGGACCACAGGCGTTTGCGGCTCCATCCGACCTCGGCCGCCAGTCTGTCGACCCGGACCAGGCCACGGCCGGCGACGATTCGGTCCCAGGCCCAGGCCACCTCCGGGTCGACGGACGACCCCGTCTCACATCGGCGGGCGAGTAACGCGTCCGTCAACGCGAAGCGTTCCTCCCACGAGGAGACGTCGCCCAGTTGTTCACGGATCCGTGACGCCTCCCGGCCCCACAGGTCGTCGAGGGCCACCACGGTGCCGTCCAGGTCGGCCGGGGAGGCGCCCAGAACCGCGCGTGCGATCACCGGGGACAGGCGCACCTGCACGCACTCGAAGTTCTCCGCCCGCCGCACCCGGACTGTTCCGAACCCGAGCCCGGCGACGAGACTTCCTCGCTGCTGCCGCCCGGTGGCATCGTCCACGGCGACCGGGCCGGCGCCGAACACCAGAGCCAGCGTCACGGCCGGGTGCGGGATCAGCCGGAGGCCAACCGGGGTCATGCCACGGTCACGAAACCCGGCCATGGTGACACCGGCCACCCGGCTGGGCCGCGCTGGGCGTGCGACATCCCACACAGCCGCATCGTCACGTTCGTGCATGGCGGACCGCATCGTCCCATGCTACGCGAGCCGACTGAGGGGAACATTTGTCCAAGCCACCGGCGCGCACCGGCGGCGACAGTGGGCTCATGATTATTCCCCCGGGGCTCGATAACCCCGCCAGTTCGACGACACCGATCCGCGGTCTCCCGACCGGGAAACGCACGTGAGCCGCGCGGGAAGCCGCCGACGGCGCCGCCTGATAGCCTCGGCCGTCCTACTCACCGTCGCCGGACTGCTCGTCGTGAACACGGTGGCGGTAGCGCGGCAGGGCGCCGAGGCCACTGGGGACTCGACCCTGCCTCTCGACGGCGGGAACATCTACGTGCACCAGGACGGCCCCCGCGATGCCCCGGCACTGGTACTGATCCACGGGCTCGCCGCGTCGACCCGCTGGTGGGACCCGCTGGTTCCGATGCTGGCGAGGTCCTACCGCGTCATCCGGGTCGACCTGCTCGGGCACGGCCGGTCAGCTAAACCGGCCGGCGGGGGCTATGCGATCCCAGAGCAGGGACGCCGGGTCGGCGAGGCACTGGACCGGCTCGGCGTCAAGCACGCCATCGTGGTCGGCCATTCCACCGGCGGCTCGGTCGCCACCGCTCTCACCGAGCAACGACGCGACATGGTGACCGCGCTCGCGCTCATCGACTCCGGGCCCCGTATGGACGCCTTCATCTCAGACGGGCCCGTCGGCCAGCTCTTGTTCATCCCCGTCGTCGGGCAACTGCTGTGGCGGTTGCGGACCGACACGATTGTTCGCCAGGGTTTGGACACCGCGTTCAGCCGCCGCGGCTACCAGATCCCACAACAGCTCGTGGACGATGTGCGCGGTATGACCTACCACGCGCTCACCACGACATCGCGGGCAGTCGACGACTACCTGAAGCAGCGCGCGCTCCCCGATCGGCTGACGGTCCTCGGCAAGCCGCTGCTGGTGATCTTCGGTGAGGAAGACCGGAGATGGCGATCCTCCTCCGCCGCCGGCTACCGCGCCGTTCCGGGTGCGAGAGTCGAGTTGCTGCCCGATGTTGGACACTCACCCATGCTCGAGGATCCGCCGAGGACCGCCGCACCTCTCCTAGCCTTCACCGCGATCCACGCCGCGCAGGCGGACTGAACGAGACGATGAACCGTATCCATTCTGGCCCGTGATTGATCAGGCGGTTTGTGGTGGCATCCAGGGGGTTCCTGCGAGGGCGGCGCGGAGGGCGTCCAGGGGATGGACGCCGTGATTGCGGGCGCTGCCCAGGTAGGAGCGGATGAGGCAGTAGCGGGCGGCGGTGCGCACGCTGCGCCAGCAGCCGCCGATCTTCATCTGGAGTTTGACCATCCGCTGCGGCTGCTCGGCGGGGTTGTTGGTGAACGGCACAGTGAAGTCGACCGCAAAACGCCAGACCTGGGGGGCGCGGGTCTGCAGGCGTTTGGCCAGGGTGTAGCCGGGATGTCGCCCACTCGGCCAGTCCCGGTGGGCGTTGGTGGCCATGCCCCAGGCCACCGCGGTGTCGTAGCGGGCGCGCAACGCGTTCAAGACGTCGCCATCCAGCGCGGTGGCGCCGTCGGCGCGGGCCTTGGCGACAGCTGCTTTGGCGTCGGTCAGGGCTTGGGCGGCAGGCTGGGTCCAGCAGCGTTGTACCCGGCTGTCATCGGCGTCCAGGTCACCGATGCCACGCAGGGAGCGCAGCAGGTGAGCACAGCACAGCTGCACCGCGGTCAGGTCCCGGTCGTACTTGGCATAGGCGGCGTAGTCGTCGCGGACCAGGGTGCCGCGGTAGCCGGGCAGAATCTTGAAGGCGTCCAGTTCGGCGTGGCCGCGACCCGCCGCGGCGCCGAACCACACCAGCTTGCCGGCGCGAGCGGTGTAGACATACAGCAGCCGATCGTCGTCATCTCCGGCCACCCTCGCGGGGGTCTCGTCGTGGTGCAGGACCGGCGCCGCCCGTAGCCGCTCCTTCAACACTGTCTCGAACCCGCCCAGCCGGGAGGCGATCCGGGGCAGCAGGCCGCCGGTGAACCCGGCCGAGACCGGCGCGTCCAGCAACACGCTCATCAAGCTGTCTTCTTGAGGGCTTCCTGATCACCTTAAAGCGCAAGTCAGAGACATCTGAGGAATATCGAACATTCTTTCGGTTACAATGCAGGGCTATGTCATCCCCCCTGGTCCTTGGCGTGGAGTCCGCGCGACGTCTTGCCGTGAGCTGCCAGCATCTGGCCGGGCCGCGGCCCGGCGGCGATCTGGAGGGGCTGCGGCATGTGCTGCGTAGGCTGCGGTGCCTGCAGCTCGACCCGGTCAACGTGGTGGCGCGCAGTCACCTGCTGGTGCTGTGGAGCAGGGTCGGCGGCTACGATCCGGCCGACCTGGACCTGCTGCTGTGGCGGGAGCGGTGGCTGTTCGAATACTGGGCGCACGCCGCGTCGATCGTGCTGGCGGAGGACTATCCGATCCACCATGCCATGATGCGCGGCTACCCGGCGGGCCGGTCGCGCTTCGGGCGGCGGGTCCGTGACTGGTTGGAGGCGAACGACGGGTTGCGGCAGCACGTGCTGGACCGGTTGCGGGAGGCGGGGCCGCTGCCCGCCCAGGCGTTCGACGACTGCGCGACGGTGGCGTGGGAGTCGAGCGGCTGGACCAACGGCCGCAGCGTCGAGCGGATGCTGGACTTCCTGTGGATCCAGGGGCAGATCTTGGTGGCCGGGCGAGAGGGGCGACGGCGCCGTTGGGACCTGGCCGAGCACTGGCTGCCGGAGTGGGTCGGGGGCGAGCCGCTACCGCAGGAGGAGGCGGTGTCGCGCGCGGCCGAGCACGCGCTGCGCGCGCTCGGCGTGGCCCGCGCGACCGACGTCGAGCGGCACTTCACCCGTGACCGCTATCCCGGCCTCGCCGAGGTGCTGGACCGGCTGGAGCGGTCGGGTCGCATCCTGCCCGCCCAGGTCGCGGGCGGTGCCGAGCGGTGGTACGTGCATCGCGACGTCGTCGGCCTGCTGGAGCGGGACTGGGAGCCGCGCACCACTCTGCTGTCGCCGTTCGACAACCTCATCTGCGACCGTGAGCGGACCGAACGCCTGTGGGGGTTCACGTTCCGCACGGAGATGTACGTCCCCAAGGACAAGCGGCAGTACGGGCACTACATCCTGCCGATCCTGCACGGCGAGCGGCTGATCGGCAGGCTCGTGCCACGCCTGGACCGCCGCCGGGGACTGCTGGAGATCGAAGGGGTGTTCCCCGAGGCGGAAACACCCGCGGACGAGGTGACCGCCCAGGCCGTAGGCCGGGCGATCGCCGGACTGGGCGCGTTCGTCGGCGCCCGCGAGATCTCCTACGGGGACAAGGTGGCCGAGCCGTGGCGGACGGCGCTTCAGGCGGTCGGCGTGACCGGCTGACCCGCCTGGACGGAGACGGCCGCCCGCGTACCGTCGCCGGCCCCGCTGAAACCATCGCCGCACACGCCTTCAGGGGTGTAGGGGTTCCCCGGGACGGTGGCGGCTTGGGCGGGGATGGCCCCTATCCGGCCCGGAGCTGGTTGAGGGTATGGCCGGTGGCCTGCTTGAACAGATACTCGGCCCGTTCGTAGGAGAGCCTGCGGCGGCCGGTCTCGGGGCACAGGTCGCCGGGGGCGGGGGGACGGCCGGGGCCGGGCCTGCGGTCGGACAGGAACAGGGGGCCGCGGCGGCGGCCCGCGATGAGGTGCGGGAGAAGCTCGGCGGTGCCGGACCGCCAGTGGACCCAGCGGGGCCCGGCGGCCACCCTTCCGCGCATCCCGGCCAGGTCGAGGTCCTCGACGTTGAGCGCGAGCACCGATCCGGCGCCGGCCGCGCTCTCGTGGAGCAGCAGCCACAGGGTGCGCTCGCGCAGGGCGAGGTCCGGCCGCTCCCACAGCGCCTCGACGCGCGGCCGGTCCATGGGGCGGGTGCGCCCGCGGGGTTCGGGCCGGCGACCGAGCCCGGCGGCCAGGTCACGGGCCAGGTCGCCGGCAGGCAGGCCCTGGGCGGCGGCCCAGGCGGAGAAGGAGCGTACGGCGCCGCGATGCCGGTTCCACGTCGCGGAGGCGGCGCTCCCCCACGCGGCGGTGAAAACCTCGGCGACCTGCCCGGCGCTCACGCCGCGCAGCGGGGCGTCGTCGCCGAGGTCACGGCGGAGCCGGCTCATGGTCTGGCCGTAGGAGCGGACGGTCGCCGCGTCCAGGTCGTCACGGGAGAGGAAGGCGCCCGCGGCATCGGCCAGGGTGACGCCCGTCTCCCGCGTGGCCGCGCCGGCGCAGGCCGCGGCGCGTGCCAGGAGGACCGCGCGTTCGGGCATGTTGAGGGTGAGAGCCGCGGCGCGTTCGAACTCCCGCCTGGCCTCCTCATGGCGGCCGAGCCTGACCAGGAGGTCGCCGCGCACGCTGGGGAGACGGTGGTAACCCTGGAGCGCCGGTTCGGCGACCAGCGTGTCGGCGAGCGCCAGGCCCGCCTCGGGCCCGTACGCCATGGCCAGCGCGACCGCGCGGTTGAGCTGCACGACCGGTGTGGGCAGCACCCGGGCGAGCGCCTCGTAGAGGGCGGTGATCTGCGTCCAGTCGGTCTCCTCCGCCGTCCGGGCCCGCGCGTGGCACGCGGCGACGGCGGCCTGCAGCGCGTAGGGACCGAGGGATCCGCCGGGCTGCCTGGCGCGCAGCAGGGCCGCGAAGCCGCGACGGATGAGGAGCTGGTCCCAGCGTCCGCGGTTCTGCTCGTGCAGCGCGACGGGTTGCCCCGCCGGACCTGTCCGGGCGGCCGACCTCGACGCCTGGAGCTCCATCAGCGCGACCAGGCCGTGCACCTCGGCCTCGCCGGGCGCGAGCCCGGCCAGCAGGCGGCCCAGGCGCAGCGCCTCCTGGCAGAGGTCCTGACGCATCCAGCCGTCGCCGGCGGTCGCCGTGTATCCCTCGTTGAACACCAGGTAGATGACCTCGAGGACCGACGACAGGCGCGCCGCCAGCTCCGGCCCCGCCGGGACCTCGAAGGGGACCTGGAGGGCGGCGAGGGTGCGTTTGGCCCGGACGACGCGCTGCGCGACGGTCGGCTCGGAGACGAGGAACGCTCGTGCGATCTCCTCGGTGCGCAGGCCGCCGAGCAACCGCAACGTCAGGGCCGTCCGGGATTCGGTGGACAGCGCGGGGTGGCAGGAGACGAACATCAGGCGCAGGACGTCGTCACCCACCTCCTCGTCGAGTGCCGCGTCGAGGTCGGCCTCGGCGGTGTCCGGCCGGGTGGACAGCTCGTGGGCGAGCTGCCCGTGCCTCTGGTCGAGCCGCTCGTCACGCCGCAGGTGGTCGACGGCGCGGCGCTTGGCGACGGCCATGAGCCAGGCGCCCGGGTTGTCCGGCACATCCGCCTGTGGCCACTGTTCGAGGGCGGCGAGGAGCGCGTCCTGCGCGAACTCCTCGGCCAGCCCCACGTCGCCCACCATCCGGACGAGCCCGGCGATGATCCTCGCCGACTCCATCTTCCAGACCGCGTCGACCGCGCGGTGGGCGTCTTGGGACGTCACACGCTCGATCAGAGCACCAACCCGGCCCGCCGCGCAAACCCGGGATCAGAGCATCCGCCGGCCGGGGACGCAGAGCCCCGATCAGCGCTCCGGGCCGGCTGGAGGCGCAAGCACCCGCTCAGCAATCCAGACCGGCCGGGCGCACGGGCATCCGATCAGTTCTCCGGGCCGAAGACCTGCTGGATGTCACCCTCGCCATCACCGATGATCTTCCAGAAGCGCCGGGAGAGCTCGATGGCCTCCTCCTTCGAGCGCGCCTCGATGAGCGCGAAGCTGACGATCGCCTCCTTCGCCTCGGTGAACGGCCCGTCGGTGATCGTGATCTTGCCTCCGGAGGCCGACATGTGGGTGCCGGCCGGGTCCAGGCCGCCGGTCGCCAGCAGCACCCCCGCCTGGGTCATCTCCTCGATGAACGCGGCCATCTCGGCGTAGACGGCCTCGTCCGGGGTCGCCGCGTCGCCGGCCTTGGTCGTCAACAGGAATCGCATCGCCATATCTCCTTCTGGTGGTCGGACGGCCGATTTTCGCCGGTCTCCGGCTACGCGTCGACCGGACCCGGCGGAAATCGACACGCGTCTCCCGACCAGGGCGGCAGCCGGATGTGACAGGGAATGCGATGTGACAGGGAATGCCCGAAATGCAAAATATTCGCAGGTCAGAGAGGCGAGACCAGGGCGACGTCGAATCCCGGCCTCCCCGTTCGACGCGTCAGCGAGGCCGGACAAAACACCGGCGGACCGACGACAGCGACGGACCTCCGTCGCACCAGAGAGGAACCAGCCATGACCGCCATCCAGTCCGGCATCGCCACCCCCGTCACCCCCGCCGGCGCCCCCGCGACGCGCACCCTGCTCGCCTGTTCCGTCGCCGCCGCGCCCCTCTTCGCGGTCGTGTCGCTGACGCAGGCCTTCACCCGTGAGGGCTTCGACCTGACGCGCCACCCCCTGAGCATGCTGAGCACCGGCGACCTCGGCTGGCTCCAGATCGCCAACTTCCTGATCAGCGGCGTCCTGACGATCGCCGGGGCGGTCGGCCTGCGCCGCGTCCTGCGCGGCGCGTCCGGCGGCACCTGGGCGCCCCGGCTGATCCTGGTCAACGGCATCGGGATGATCGCCGCCGGAGTCTTCGTCATGGACCCGGGCGACGGCTTCCCCGCGGGCACCCCGCTGGGCCAGCCGACCGGGATGAGCTGGCACGGCCTCATGCACATGGTCGCCGGGTCCATCGCGTTCACCGCGCTCATCGCCGCCTGCTTCGTCCTGGGCCGCCACTTCTCCCGCGCCGGCCGCCCCGGTGCCGCCGTGGCCTCACGGCTCAGCGGCCTGATCTTCGCCCTCGGCGACGGCTGGGCGATGTCGGGCGGGCACGCCGGTTCCCTGACCCTGTGCATCGGCGCGATCACCGGGATGGCGTGGGTCTCCGTGGTGGCGGCGGACAGGCTGGCCGCACTCCGCGGGTGACCGAGGTCGGAGCGGCCCGGCTCGACGGGGGCCTGAGGCCGTACCGCGCATCCGGTGGGGCAGCATGTAACGGTGAGCGAGGGTGCGAGCGTGCTGGCGGAACTGTTGACCGCGGGCGATGTCGTGGTGCTGAGCGGGGCCGGGATATCGACGGAGTCGGGGATCCCCGACTATCGAGGGCCGAGTGGGACCCTGAGCCGGCACAGCCCGATGACCTACCAGACGTTCGTCGGCGACCCGGCGGCCAGGCGGCGCTACTGGGCCCGTAGCTACGTCGGGTGGCGGGCGATAGGCCGGGCGCTGCCGAACAGCGGCCACCATGCGGTCGCGCGCCTCCAGCAGCGGGGCCTGGTGGCCGGCATCGTGACGCAGAACGTCGACGGCCTGCACCAGCTGGGCGGTGCCCGGGCGGTCGTCGAACTGCACGGCAGCCTGCACCACGTGGTCTGCCTGGACTGCGGCGATTCGACCTCGCGGGAGGAACTGGACCGTCGCCTGACAGAGGTGAATCTGCGGTTCGGCGCCCGGGCCACCGCGGTCAACCCGGACGGTGACGTCGACCTGCGGGATGAGGAGATCGACGCGTTCCAGATCGTCGGATGCCGGGCATGCGACGGAGGAGTGCTCAAGCCCGACGTCGTCTTCTTCGGGGAGACCGTCCCGGCGACGCGGGTGCGTGAGTGCTTCGCCCTCGTGGAAAGAGCACGCCTGCTCCTGGTCCTCGGATCGTCGTTGACGGTGATGTCGGGCCGCCGGTTCGTGCTGCACGCCGCGAAGCTCGGCATCCCCGTGGCGATCGTCAACCAGGGCCCCACCCGCGGTGACCTCTACGCGTCGCTCGCCATCGACGCTCCCCTGGGCACGGTCCTTCCGGAACTGGTCCGCCTCGTCGCCACCCATGCCGGAGCCTGACACCCGCGTAGGAGCCCGCGTTCCCGATCCGTTCCCCGCGTACGGCCCGCGCGGCAGTACCGCCATCGACATCGGCATCGGCATCGGCATCGGCATCGGCATCGGTGAGATCTTCCGGCACCCAGGGTGACCATGCGGATCCTGAAGATCGGTTCACTAGCCTGGACACGCCCGTCCAGGTTGAACCGCTCCGGCAGATCCGCCGCACCCCGAAAGCCTCGGACAATCAGCGACACCGTGAACAGCGGCGAACAGAACTAAAGGCTATAAACCGCCCCAAAGTCATCTCGGTCGCCCAGCGCGATCGCGGCCGGAGTCGTCGAGGACGGCTCCGTAGCCGAAGACCGCGCCGCGGAAGCGGGGCGAGGATGCGGTCCGCTCCTACCGTCAATTTAATGCTGCAAATAACCCAATTCGGGCACCCCCATTCGTTAAGGTAACGGCGTCTATGCACTATTCGAAGGAGCTTCGTGGCCAACACTCCGTTCTCGTTTCCTGTCCCCGGGGAGCCCGTCCCCCAGACCCTTGCCCATCTCCGAAAGCTCGGCCCGGTCGTTCCCATCGAGCTTCCCGGCGGCGTCAGCGTGTGGGCGGTGACAAGCCAGGACGCGATCTTCGAGCTCCTCTCCAATGACAACAAACTGTTCAGCCGGAACCCCAGGCACTGGTCGGCCCTGCAGGACGGGGCCGTCCCAGCGGACTGGCCGATGCGCCCGGTGGTCGAAGGGGAGCACCTGCAGGTGCTGGACGGCGCGGATCACCGTCGGCTGAGGGGCCTGATCTCCCGGGCCTTCACCCCGTCGCGGGTCGAAGCGCTGACACCTCGCATCGAGAAGATCACGAACGAGCTTCTCGACGGTGTGGTGGCGGCCGGCGACGGAGTGGACCTGGTGTCCGCCTTCACCGAGCCGCTGCCGATATCGGTGATAAGCGAGCTGTTCGGCGTCCCCGTGCCAGATCGTCCCCGGCTCCGGAAGTGGACCCAGGTGCTGATCTCGCACACCAGCACCGGCGAGGAGACTGCGGCGGCGAACCGCGACCTGCTCGCCTACCTGGGCGAGCTTGTCGAACAGAAGCGTCGCGTCCCGGGTGACGACCTCACCTCCGGGCTGGTCCGCGTCCACGACGAGGACGATCGGCTGACCGGCTCCGAACTGGTGGCCATCCTCTGGCTGATGGTCATCGCCGGGCACGAGACCACCGTGCACCTGCTCGGGAACGCCATTGTGGCGCTGTGCGCCCATCCGGAGCAGCGCGCCCTCGCGATAGCGGGCGATCGGTGGTCACAGGTGGTGGAGGAGGCCCTCCGGAGCGGCGCGTCCGTCGCCACGTCCCCGTTCCGGTACGCGGTGACGGACGTGACGCTCGCCGGGGTGCGTATCCTCGCCGGCGAACCGCTGCTTGTGTGCTACGGGGGGGCGGGGACGGACACCGACCGACACGGTGAGGGGGCGGACCGTTTCGACATCACACGCGAACAGACAGGGCATCTGGCCTTCGGGCATGGCCCGCACTTCTGCATCGGCGCGCCACTTGCCCGGCTTGAGGGCGCCATCGCCCTCTCCGCGCTGTTCAGCCGGCTACCCGACCTGAACCTGGCCGTCGCCCCCGCCGAGCTTCTCTACTCGCCGTCCTTCATGACCTACGGCCCGCTGGCCCTGCCGGTGAGCCTCGGCGTTCCTGGGAGCTGACGGCGGATCAGAGCGTTCCGGAATCGGCCTCCTCCGGAACGACCGCGAGGATGCCACGCTTGTGCTGTGAGCCCGGCACCCCGGTCACCGCGTAACCGACCACCCGGTCGGCGATGCCCACCGGGCTCACAGCTCGGCGCAAGGCTCATGTGGCCCGCTAAGCGTCCCCGAAAACCTCCCAGACCTGGAGCAGCTGGCCGGTGCGCGGGTTGTAGTCCACCTTGGCCAGGACGGGATGCCTGACCCCCTTCATGACCTTGGTGAAGGCCGGTGTGGTGCACACCTTGGTGCCAAGACCGTCGCGCCTGGCGTTCACGTGGCCGGACAGCCAGGCATCGCCGCATTTCCCGGTCACGCGGTTGAAGACCAGATCGGTGTAGCCCAGCTTGACCGACCTGCCGCCCTTCGTGAAGACGACCGTCGTGTCGTTCTGGCGCTTGATCGTGCCGTAGGCGGTCTTCGAGTCACTCGGCGTCGCGAGGATCTCATGAATCCGCTTGGTCGTGCCCAGCGAAACCCTGATCGGCACGGGATCGAGCCTGAGCGCGAAGGTCAGGTCACGGTCCTGGCAGCGAGTCCTGCCCAGGCCCTTTCCGTCGAGCTTGACGACCCCCTCGGTCTCCTTCAGTCCGCACTCGGCGGTGATCCTGCGGAAGTCGACGCCGGAGTAGTTCAGCCGCCGTTCCTTGGCGCCGGGAACGGGGGTCAGCTTGTAGCGCAGGACACCACCCCCCTTGACGAGGGTCGCCTCCGCCGGCGTGATGCGCAGGGTGTCGGCTCCGTCGGCCCAGGCGAAGCCGTAGAACACCTCCGAGGTGGACGCGACGGCGGGCGTGGTGGCCAGGCCGGTGACACCGACGGCGAGCGCGGCGGTGGCGGCGAGCGAGCGCAGCATTGGATTGTCCTCCCCGAGTTGCGATCCCTTACCTGGGTGAGACTCTCCAGAGCTCTCGAAAGTTCGCATCGGCCTCCGAGGTGTACCCGGCCGGGTGCCCGCGCCGGCCGGGAGGGCGCGAGGTCAGGCGAAGACGTCCTGCTGGTAGCGGCCCTCGGCTTCCAGGGTGCGCAGCCATTCCTCGCCGTCGCCTCCGGTCCTGTCCCGGTAGATCGCCGCGAGGGCCTGCCGTACGGCGGGCGCCATGCGGAGCCCGTCGCCGCAGACGTAGACGTGGGCGCCCCGCTCCAGCAGCGTCCAGAGCGTGTCGGCCTCGGCGGCGACCGCCTCCTGGACGAAGCGGAAGGGGTGGTCGTCGACCGCGGAGAACGCGGCGTGCGCGCGGGCGACCCCGGCCGCCTCCCAGTCCTGGAGTTCCGAGCGGTACAGCCAGTCGTGCGAGGGGTGGCGGCAGCCGTAGAAGACCTCGGCGGGACCGGTGGCACCGGTCAGAGCCCGCTCCTCCAGAAAGCCGCGCAGCGGGGCGAAACCGGTGCCCGGGCCGACGAGGATCACCGGGGTCGCCGGATCGTCGGGGAGGCGGAACGGAGGGGCCGGAACCCGCACGTATCCATAGAAGACATCGCCGGGCTCCAGGCCCGCCAGGTAGGCCGAGCACATGCCCCGATACTCGCCGCTGCCCGACCAGGAGGGCCCTTCCACCAGGCCGACGGTGATCCGGACCCGGCCGGGGGAGGCCAGCGGCGAGGAGGAGATCGAGTAGTAGCGCGGCCGGATCGGTCCGGCCAGCTCCAGGAAGACCGGCAGGGGCAGGGTGATCGCGGGGAACCGCTCCAGCAGCGTGAGCACCGAGACGCGCTTGGCGAGGATCTCGTCGGCGTAGGCGGCCTCCAGCTCGGCGAGCCGCCCCCGGGTGTGAGGGCACTCCGTCTGCCCGGCCAGCGCCGAGAGGTCGGAGCGCGTGGCCACCTCCTGGAGCTCGGCGAACTCGGTCAGCAGCAGCCCGGCGGTCACCGGGGTGTCCACGGGCAGATGGGTCGTCCCCCGGGAGCGGAGCCGTACGACCTGGTCGCGGGGGACGCGCAGGCAGCGCAGCGCCCACTCGACCAGCTCGGGGGCGTTCTTGGCGAAGACGGCCAGGTGGTCACCGGCCGTGTAGGTCGTTCCCGGGGGCAGCTCGGCCACGATCGAACGCACCCCGGGGCGCGGAGCCTCCAGCGCGAAGTCCCACAGCCCGGCCGGGTCGCCGGTCAGCTCCTCGTTCGAGAGCACGGTCAGCGGGACCGCCTGCGGGGACACGACCGCGGGGCGCACGTCGGCCTCGGTGAGGACGTCCATCTCGTAGCGGGGCCCGCTCTCGGCGGCGGCCGTGCCGTACTCCTCCGCCAGCGCCGCCCAGAGCGCGCCGGTCCACGCCGAGACGTCGCCGTCGAAGTCGCCGTCCGCGTCGGCTTCGCCGCGGTCGATCAGCGGTACGGCTCCCGCCCGGGTGAGCTTGTCGAAGGCCCGCCGGGGGAAGTCCTGGTAGGTGGGCCACTGGGTGTTGCCGCAGCCGAGCAGTGCGAGCCGTACCCCGTCCATGGCGGGAAGCTCCGTCAGGGCGTCGAAGCGCTGGGCGTTGTCGGGCGCCTTGCCGTTGTAGGTGGAGGTGATCACCACGAGGAGCCCGTCCCGGGGCGGGTCGAGCTCGTCCAGGGTCGTCAGCGTGGTCGCGAACCCGGAGCGCCCGGCGCGCTCGGCCAGCCTCTCGGCGACGTCGGCGGAGGTGCCGAGGTTGGAACCGTAGGCGACGGTGAGGCCGACTCCGGTGACGGCCACCTCCACCGGCTGTTCCGCCACGACCTCGACCGTCTCGGCGACGCCTCGTTCGTACGGCTTGCGTTCCCTGACCCGGACCGTGAAGCCGTCGGGCTTGACGGTGAGCGTCTGCTTGATCTCCATCCGGTAGGCGTCCGGGTCGGAGATCGCGAACCGCTGCAGGATGACGGCGAGGGCCAGCCGCGCCTCGGTCAGCGCGAACTGGCGCCCGATGCAGGCCCGCTCGCCGTTGCCGAACGGCTTGTAGGCGGCGGGGTGGTGGCCGGCCCTGTTCTCCGGGAGCCAGCGGTCGATGTCGAACTCCTCCGGCCGGTCCCACGCCTTCGGGTGCCGGTGCAGCGGCGGCAGGAGGACGACGGCCGGCTGGCCCTCGCGCACCGGGTAGCCGCCGACCGTGGTGTCCTCGAAGGACTTGACGGCGAACGCCGGGATCGGGGACCAGATCCGCAGCGTCTCCTCCAGGATCCGCGGGATCACGTCCAGCTTCATGACCGTGTCGTAGGTGGGGACGGTGTCACCCGGCAGCAGCCGGTCCACCTCGGCGTAGGCCCGGGCGAGCACGTGCGGGTTGCGCAGCAGGTTGTAGAGGGCGAAGGAGAGCAGCCCGCTGGTGGTCTCGTGCCCGGCGATGAGGAAGGTCAGGACCTGGTCGCGGATGTTCTCGTCGGAGAGCCGCTCGCCGCTCCGCGGGTCGGCGGCCTCCAGCATCAGGCCGAGCAGGTCCTTGGTGCCGCTCCGGCCCGCGGCCCGGCGCTGCCTGATGACGTCGTCCACCAGCTCCTGCATGGTGAGGATGTCGGCGCGGTAGGCCTCCTCCCGCCTCTTCTTGAGCTTGGTGACCAGGGGGAGCTGCCGGTTGCGGAGCATCGCCTCGGTCAGCGCGCGGCCCATCGCCTGCAGGAACGGGTGGAGTTCGGGTGAGTCGAAGGAGTTGAACCGGTAGTCGAACCCGGTGAGGGAGATCGTGTCGAGCGTGAGCCTGGTCATGTCGTCGGCCACGCTGACCTCGTCGGAGACCGCCCACTTGGCGGCGAGCTCCTGCGCCACCTCCAGCATCTGCGGGAAGTAGGCCTTCATGGACCGCTGACTGAAGGCCGGCATCAGGATGCGGTGCGCGTGTCCCCAGACCGGTTCGTCGTGGTGGGCGGTGAACAGCCCGTCGCCGGCGAAGTCGCGGACGATGGAGAGCGGCGGGTCGATGCCCTTGTAGAACCGCGTCTCGTCGCAGAGCTCGGCGACCAGGTCGGGATCGGACACGAACAGGACCCTGCGGCCGAGCAGGTCGAGCTGGTAGATGCCCTCGTCGTGCTCCGCGGCGAGCTTCTCGAGGAACGCGGCGGGCGCGTGCGCCGGGATCTGGAGCGTGTTGCCGAGCACGGGCAACCCCTGCGGGGCGGGGATGGATCGGACCGCTGTTGCCATGGGAACTCCCCCCTCTGCCGGCGATCTACCGATACCGCCAGCCATACACTGTATGTCTGACGCTACCATACGGTGTATGGCAGTGAGTGCGCGCAGGGGACAGCCCCTGACGCTTGAGGAGATCTACGCGACCACGCTGCGCCTGGTCGACGCCGCCGGGGTGGACGGGCTGTCCATGCGCAAGCTGGCGGCCGAGCTCGACGTCAACCCGATGTCGCTCTACCACCACGTGGAGAACAAGGAAGCGCTGATGAGCGGGGCCTGCGCCGTCGTCGCCTCCCGGCTGCGGCTGCCCGCCGACGACGGCGCCCCGTGGCAGGACCAGTTGCGCGCGCTGGGCCACGCCTACCGGTCCCTCGCGCGGTCGCACCCGTCGCTCTGGTCCTACGTCAACGGCCACCCGAACCTGGTCAAGCAGGAGAACACCCTGTGGGCGGTGTTCAACCGGATCCTCTGCGCCGCCGGGATCCCCGCCGAGGATCTGGTCCACACCCGCAAGGTGCTGTACACCTTCGTCTCCGGGTTCCTCAGCGCCGAGACCAGCGGGCTGCTCTTCGAGCTCGAAGGCACGGCGGACGCCGACAGCGCCTTCGAGATCGCCCTCGACCTGATCGTGGCCGGCCTGGAGTCACGCCACTCCGCGGTAGCCGGACCGCCGCCGGAGCCCCTGGGTCGATGAAGCCGGGTGGTCAGGACGCCGGCAACCGATCGGCGAGCCGGTCCAGCCCCCGCCTGCCCGTACCCGTCGTCACCGAGCGCGTCGACGGCGGCCCGCCCGCGTTCGAGATGGTCGTGCGCACGGTCGAGGTCGCCGAGCTTGCGATAGGCGTCGCCCAGGTTGAGATGCAGGGAAGGATAGAAACCCCGCACGGAGCCGGCGACACCCGCCTGCCGCGCCCGCTCATCGGTGACCAGGTCGGCCGCCTCCAGGGCGCGCAGGTCCCAGCGCAGCTCCTCGCGCACGTCGTCCTGGACGTCGGCCATCGAGTGCGCCAGCGCACAGCGGTGCAGCGGGTCGCCGGCCGCACCGATCTCCTCCCACAGTCCGGCGAACAGCCGCCGCGCGGCCTCCCGGTCGCCGCTGCGACCCAGTTCGATGCCTTGGCCGATCCTGGTCATCGTCGCGTCGGGCTCGGTCATCCGGTCTCCTCCTCAGGGGGCGATGGTGCCCCGGCGACTGTAGCGGCGGGCACCGACACAAGCCCGACCCAGCTCACGGTGGGGGTTCTCGACCCCGGGCCGGAGGTGCGGCGTTCCGAGTGGCGTGCGTCATGTTTTCCACCGGATCGAGAACCCGATCGCGGTCTTCGGGAGACAGCAGGGTGACCGACCGACCTCACTAAGGAGGGCCGTTGACCATTGAGACGGCCGAACTCGACGACGCCGAGCTGATCAGGCGATCCGCGGGCGACCCAGAGCAGTTCGCCGCGCTGTTCGACCGGTATGCCCGGCAGATCCACCTGTACGCCGCGCGGCGGATCGGCACGCAGGCCGCCGACGACATCGTGGCCGAGACGTTCCTGGCCGCGTTCCGGCGGCGCGGTACGTACGACCTGTCGTTCCCGCTGGCACGCCCCTGGCTGTACGGCATCGCCACCACACTCGTCGCCCGGCACCGGCGCCAGGAGGAGCGGTTGCTCCGGGCGCTGAGCCGGACCGGCGTGGACCCGCTGCCGGAGGCGGTGGCCGACACCGTGGTCAGCAGAGTCGCGGCGCGCGACAAGCAACGCGAACTGGCCGGGGCGCTGGCGTCGCTGTCTCGCGGCGACCGCGACGTGCTGCTGCTGGTGGCGTGGGAGGACCTCAACTACGAGGAGGTCGCGCAGGCGCTCGGCATTCCGTTGGGGACCGTACGGTCGCGGCTGCACCGGGCCAGGAAGAAGGCACGGACCGTGCTGGGAGACGAGGAGCTGTGATGAACACGATCAAGGATTTCCGGCGGGACACCCCGCCGATGACGGCGCAGGCGGAGAGCGCCGCACGGGCGCGGCTGCTGGCCGTGGCGCGGGAACCGGAGAGGCGGCGCGCACCGCGGCTCGGCCGGCGACTCGGCCGGCGGCTCGCGGTCGCGGGCGCGCTGGCCGTGACGGTCGGCACCGGCGTGGTGGTGGCGACCGACCGGCCGCGCGCGGTCATCCCGGTGGCGAGCGTGCAGGAGCTGGGCGAACGGGCCGCGCAGGCCGCCTACGACGACCGCGGGCAGGTGCCCAACCCCGGCCAGTGGCTGTACATCAGGGAGCTCCAGGCGCCGCAGTCCAAGGACGAGAGCTACGGGGTGGACGTCTCCCAGCGCGTCGTATGGGAGCAGTGGACCAGCGTGGACGGCAAGCAGATAGCGGGCCTGTTCCCCAACGGCAAACTGCTCGTCCAGGGAAACCATCCGGGGCTCGGCGCGGCCGACCTGGCCCGGCAGCCGGTCACCCCGGAGGGGGTGCTCACGAAGATCCGCCAGAAGCTGGAGGGCATGCACATGGTGTGGGCAACCGGGCCGGCTCCCTCCATGGACGAGCAGCTCTTCCAGGCCGTCTACCAGCTCATGGACACCCAGGCGCTCCCACCGGAGGTGCGGGCGGCGCTGTTCCGCGGCCTGGCCACCATCCCCGGCGTGAGTTTCACCGAGGACGTCTCGGACGCCGACGGCCGGAGGGGGGTCGCGTTCAGCCACACCGGTGAGTCGGGCCGCTACGACCTCATCCTCGACCCCGTCGACTTCCGCTTCCTCGGCACCTACGGCGTGACTGTCAAGGACCGGACCACGGACTACACCGATGCCCCGAACCAGGTCGTCAAGGCGGGCACGCCGCTCACGCTGACGGCCCGGCTGGAGACCAAGGTGGTGGACGGCCCCGGACAGAAATGAACCCGCACGGGGCGGGGCTGCCCGCGCGGCCCCGCCCCCGACCGCGCCGAACATCCGATGGCTGCCGGTGCGGCGGACTCATCCGGCGCACCGACCGGTATATGCCGGTCGGCGAATCCGCAACCGGCGAACTCCGCTTGGAGGTCGTCCGCTTCCGGGATGGGTTCGCGTGGTCGCCGGGAACGCCATCATGATCTAATCCGCCCGTCAGACCACTCGACGCGAGGGAGCACAGATGCCCATCGAGTACGAAGCCAAGGTGCTGGACATCGATCCGGACCGGACCGCCGACCTGATCATCGCCCTCGGCGGGGGGAAAGTGGCCGGCACCAGGCTCATGCGCCGCTACGTCTACGACATCACCCCGGGCGACATGGGCCGATGGATCCGGCTGCGCGACACCGGCACCGAGATCACACTGACCGTCAAGGAGATCACCGACGACGGCATCGACGGAACCCGGGAGACCGAGGTCGCCGTCCTAGACTTCGAGACGACCAACGAGCTGCTCGGCAAGCTCGGCTTCACCCCGAAGTCCTACCAGGAGAATCGTCGTACCAGCTTCACGCTCGACGGGGCCGAGCTGGAGATCGACGAGTGGCCGGGGATCCCGCCCTATCTTGAGATCGAAGCCGGCGACCGCGACCACGTCATCGCCGTCGCCCGGCGGCTCGGCTACGACGAGGAACGGCTGACCGGCGAGAACACCCTCAAGGTGTACGCCCGGTACGGCATCGACCTCACCGCGATCGCCGACCTGAGATTCGACACGGAGTCGGTCGGCACATCCTCCTGGACGACGTGCAACGCCGCGTCCTCTACCGCAGCGCCCCGCCCGGCCGATCCCCACGAGCTCGCCACAGCTCAGCCGGGCGACACCGTTCACCTGGTGCCGGGATCCTCCGCCAAAGCGACGATCGCCGTGGTGCCCGCGGGTGACCTTGACCAGTGAACCCAACACCGCACTGGGGCCATCAGCGCGCGGTCGGCACCACGTCGCCGGCATCGGCCAGGACGCGATACACGCTCGCCACCGAGGGATGCCGGCCCTTGTTCTTGCCGGTGGGGATGACCAGCTTGCGGGCAATGTCAGGCACGGCCACACCCCGCTCGCGCAGCGTCCGGGCGTAAGCGATCATGTCGTCGTCGAACACCTTCGGCCGTCCGCCGTGGCGGCCGCGGGCTCGGGCCGCGGCCAAGCCTTCATTGGTGCCGATGACGATGAGTTCGCGGATGAACTCCGCGAGAGCGGCGAAGACGTGGAAGATCAGGCGGCCACCGGGGGTGGTGGTGTCGATCCTCTCCTGCAGGGAGGTGAAGCCAATCTCGCGACGGCGTAGGTCGGCGACCATGGTGATGAGGTCGGCCAGGGAGCGGCCGTAGCGGTCGAGGCTGGGCACGACCAGGGTGTCGCCGACAGCGAGAAAGGCGTGACAGGCCTCAAGTTCGGGCCGCTGAGCATTCCTGCCCGACGTGGAGTCGGTGAAGATGCGTCGGCAGCCGAAGGCGGTCAATGCGTCGATCTGCCGTTCGAGCTTTTGACCCTTGGTAGAGACGCGGGCGTAGCCGATGCGGATCTCGGTGCGGGCGGTGGGGAAGGCGTCGAGCAGGTTGCATGACGCGGGGGCGCACGCGCCCGGCGGCGGCGCTCAACCTGCTCGCGGTGGTGGCAGCGACCCGGAGCGCGGCCTCCCTCCGGCGCGGACCTGGGGTCGCCGCATCGGCGGTTGCTGAGGTTGGCGGCGGCGCCCCGGATCCCTCTCAAGAGGGATGTGGGAGTTCGCTCGCCTCGGCGATGTCCGTGCGGCCGCGGGAAACCAGGATTGGGGAGGTCATCACCGCTAAGGAGTCAACGAGATGAACCCCCGTATCGCCTTCGTCGCCGCCCCCGTCCTCACCTTCACCTACGGCGTGATCCGCATCCTGGACAACCTAGACGGCAGCCGCGGTCCCGGGCTCGCCTGGACGACCGGGCACCTGGCCTTCATCGGCGCCCTGGCGTTCTTCGCCATGACATTTCATGAGATGCGGAGGCTGGCCGGTCGCGGACGCCTGGCCACCGGGCTGGCCTCCGCCGGATATATCGGCATCACCACGCTGATAGCCCAGTTCGCCATCGACATCGTCGTGGGGTTCCGCTCAGCCGACCACTCCGCGATGGGCGTGCTGTTCGATCAGGTCCAGGCGGTTCCCGGGGTGCAGCAGGTGATCTACGACTTCGGGCCGCTGCTGTTCTTCGTCGCCCAGATCGGCCTGGTCCTTCAGCTTGCGATCCAGCGCCGCGTCAAGGCATGGACGCCCGTCCTGGTGATCGCTGACGTCCTGGTGCCGTTCGTGGAGAAGGATCTCATGCCGCTGGGCGCCGCTTTCCTGCTGACCTCCTTCCTGGCGCTGGCCCGTGTGTCCCGCGCGTCCCGCCTGGCTGACGGCCGGCACCGCGTGGTCGAGCCCGCCGTACCGGCTTCTGCGCGATGAGTGGAGAATGCCGAGTTGTGTTCCTTTTCGATCGGCTGCGTGCCATCCCGGCACGCCGGCTGGACCTGGCGCTCGCCGCGCTCGTCCTGGCGGCCCAGCTCTGGCCACTCCTGTCCAGCCCGGAATCGTGGAGTTGGTGGGGGTACGCCGTCGTGCTCGCGGCGGCCGCACCCCTGGTGTGGCGGCGGCGCGCGCCGGTGGTCGTGCTCATGGTCACCCTCGGCGCCGTCGCCCTCTACGACCTGTCCGACCGGGTCGCCGCACAGCCCATTTGGTATGGCGCGCTGGTGGCGATGTACTCCACCGCCGCCTACGCCCCCCGGTGGCCGCGCATCCTCGCACTGGCCGTGGCCACAGCCGGCGGGCTCGCGTTCACCGGATCGTCCGACACGGCGGTGCGCGGCGTCGTGCTGTTCGTCGCCGCCTACGCCGTCGGCCGGGCCGCGGCCGTCTCCAGGAGCCACGCCGCCGCGCTGGAGGAGCGGGCCGCCCAGCTCCAGCGCGAACGCCAGGTCGAGGCCGAGCGGGCCGCAGAACGCGAGCGGGCGCGCATCGCCAGGGACATGCACGACATCCTGGCCCACGCGGTCAGCCTCATGGTCGTCCAGGCCGAGGCCGGGCCGGTCGTGGTGCACAGCGATCCCGACCGGGCCGAGGCCACGTTCGACGCGATCGCCGCCTCGGGGCGCGACGCGATGGTGCAGCTCCGCCGGCTGCTCGGCGTGCTCAAGGAGGGCGATGGCCCGCGCGCGCCGCAGCCCACACTCGCCGACCTGCCCGACCTGGCCGACCAGGTTGCGGGTCCCGGGCTGGCCGTGAACTACACCGTCACCGGCACCCCCGTCCCGCTCCCCGGCGACGTCGACGTCGCGGCCTACCGGGTGACCCAGGAGGCGCTCACCAACATCGTCAAGCACTCCGGTGCCACCCGCGCCGACATCCGATTCGACTGGCAGGACGACGAACTCATGATCCGCATCACCGACGACGGCGGGGGGATCCCGCACGCGCTTCCCCACGGCGGTAACGGCCTGATCGGCATCCGCGAGCGCGCCGCCGCCTGTCACGGCACCGCATCCGCGGGACCGCGCCCTGATGGACCCGGCTTCGAGGTCGTCGTCCGGCTGCCCCTCGGGGTTGCGGCATGAGTGGGCTGCGCGTCGTCATCGCCGACGACCAGGAGCTCGTCCGGGCCGGGTTCGGCATGATCCTCGAAGCCCAGCCCGACATCGAGGTCGTCGCCGAGGCTGGGGACGGGATCGAGGCGGTCGAGGCGGCCCGCGCGCACGAGCCGGATGTGCTGCTACTCGACATCCGGATGCCCCGGATGGACGGCATCGAAGCGGCCAGGATTGTCTCGGCCGAGACGGCGTGCCGGGTGCTCATGCTGACCACGTTCGACCTCGACGACTACGTGTTCGAGGCGCTGCGGGCGGGCGCGAGCGGGTTCCTGCTCAAGGATGTACGGCGGGCCGACCTCGTGCACGCCGTACGCGTGGTGGCGGCCGGCGAGTCGCTGCTGGCCCCCTCGGTCACCCGCAAGCTGATCGCCGAGTTCACCTCCCGGTCTCCGGCCGCGAAGCCGCCGGCCAGAGAGCTCGACGTGCTGACCGCCCGGGAGCAAGAGACCCTGCGGATGATCGCCCTGGGTCAGTCCAACGCCGAGATCGCCTCACGGGTGAGCGCCTCGTTCAGGACGGCCAAGGTGTCCAGCACGAGCGGCACATCCGGCGACCCGGGCGACAGATCGGCATCCCGGCCGTCGACATACTCGTGCAGCAGCACGATCCATCCCTCTACCTCGCCGCTCCACGTCAGGGGGCGCGGGAAGGCCGGGCGGCAGTACGGTGCCCCGCGCGTATAGCGACGCGGCCGGGCTGGCAGTGGAGACGGCCTTGAGGAAGACTGTTCCGCCGTCCTCGGTGTGCAGCCGGGCGGCGATCCCTGGCATGAACCCTTTGGTCACGGGTTCGGCCTTGAGGACCTGGCCGACCTGCTTCTCGACGGCATCGCGCGTGCCGTCGGGGAGGTTGTCCCACTGTTGTCTCATGGTCAGCTCTCCCTCGGGTCGTCGGCACAGTCGGCGTAGCACTGGCTGCACTCCTCGGCGGGAATCCACAGCTCGGGACGACCGGCAAGCCCGCACTATTTCGGCTCCTGTGTGGACCGGTTACTTTCGCTCAGCGGCCGGAGCCCTCCGACGGGTGGCCACGGCGTCAGCGACAAGCGCGGCCGCCTGAACAGGATCTTGGTGTTCCCAAATCCGTACGACCAGCCACCCCTCCTCTGCTAGAAGACGGTCGGTCTCTGCGTCGCGCTCCCTCGTTCGCCGAACCTTCTCCGCCCAGAAAGTCGCGTTGGTCACTGCCACCGTGTGATGTTCGGGGCATCCGTGCCAAAAGCAGCCGTCCATGAAGACGGCGACCTTCGCTCTCGTGAAGGCGAGATCCGCTGTGCGGCGGACAGCCTTGAGAGGGCGATGCGAGACTCGGTAGCGCAGGCCAAGCGCATGTACGGCACGACGGAGAGCAAGTTCGGGCTTCGTGTCACGCCCCTTGTTGGACTTCATGCTCGCCCTGGTGGCTTCGCTCGACGCCCACGATTCGACTGCCTTGGTCACAGATCCACCGTAGGTCCGATCGGTTCGAAACCAAGAGAGTACGAACAGTTGCTCGATTTAGTTACGAAGGAGGTGTTCACTGTCTTCCGAGGGCCCTCTCAGGTAGCAGGGAGGAACAGGAGGCTCAGGCGAGGCGTTTGCCGCCTATAGTTACGCCGATGTAGGTCCGACTGGGGAGAACCGATGAGCAACCAGGCTATCCGCATGATCGACCTCTTCGCCGGGTGCGGTGGCATGACTGCAGGGTTCGTGCGGGAGGGCTTCGTCCCCGCCCTGGCCGTGGAGTGGAACCTGTACGCGGCTGCGACGTATGCCGCCAACTTCGGCGCGGACCATGTGATCGCAGGCGACATCGCCGATGTCACGAAGGATCGCATCCCCACTGCCGATTTGATCATCGGGGGGCCTCCATGCCAAGGATTTTCAAATCTGGGCAGCAAAGACATCAATGACCCGCGTAATCAACTCTGGAAAGAGTACGTCCGGTTCATCACACATGCCCAGCCAAAAGTCTTCGTGATCGAGAATGTCGATCGCTTCATGAAGAGCAGCGAATTCGCTCTTCTTAACCAAGAAGCGGACGGAGGAATGTTGAAGGATTATAAGCTTTCCTTCAATATCCTCAACGCGGCAGACTATGGCGTCGCACAGCGCCGCAAGCGCGCCATTGTCATCGGTTCTCGGGTTGGCAAAATTCCCCTACCTCGGCCTACTCACGCCAAAGACCCAGGGCTGGACCCCGACCTCACGCCATGGCTGACAACCGCTGATCGAATCAAGGATCTGCCCAAAAACCCCGACACCACTGAACTTCCCGATTCGAGCATCGAATTCTTTGACAAGAAGATGCAAGGGATTTTTAAGGGCTTGGATCTCCATGTAGGACGACAGCCGACAGAAAGATCACTGGAGCGATATAACCATATCCCTCCAGGAGGAGGTCGCTTCAATCTACCCGACCACCTTCTCTCTCCGTGCTGGCGAAAGAAGAAAACCGGAACAACGGACGTCATGGGACGCATGCAGTGGGATAGCCCGTCCCTGACAATTCGAACAGAATTTTTCAAGCCAGAGAAGGGGCAGTACCTTCACCCGCAGTGGGATGAAACCGACCCTTCAAATCGCGTCAACCGCCCGATAACTCACCTCGAAGCCGCATTACTTCAAGACTTCTCCCCTGGATACCAGTGGTGCGGATCAAAAGTTGAGATCGCCAGGCAGATCGGCAATGCCGTACCCGTCGGCCTTGCCCAAGCATTGGCCAAGCACATTAAGAAATATCTATAAATATCGCCACAACCCCCGCGGCCCCTTGGCGATATTTGCCGACCGAACCATACATAGAACCCGAAGAAACCGCCCATCTGTTTCACGATAGATGGCACTCGCCGTCGATGAGTCATCAAACGATGAACCGGGAGGGGTCGAAGCATGCTCAGGAGTCTTGAAATCTGTGCCGGCGCAGGTGGGCAAGCATTAGGCCTTGAACAGGCAGGTTTCGAGCCTGTTATGTCAATCGACAACGACCCGAACGCCTGTGCCACACTGCGGACCAATCGCCCGCACTGGAATGTTCAACAGCTAGACCTACATGACTTTGTCGCTGCCGACCATCCTCAAGTACTCGACGTAGATCTCATGGCATGCGGTGTTCCCTGCACACCGTTCTCGGTCGCCGGCAAGCAAAAGGGTGTCGAGGATGAGCGTGATCTTCTAGAGGTTGCGATCTGGTTAGCACACGAGGTTCAACCGAAAGCAATCCTGATTGAGAATGTCCCAGCTCTGCTCACCGGAAATAAGTTTGCCTCATCCAGAGACTTCGTCCGTGAAGAGCTCGGGCACCTCGGATACCGCCTTCATTGGGAACTTCTCAATGCTCAAGATTTCGGCGTGGCACAGCGACGCCCACACAGCATTTTAGTGGCCCTTCGCAAGGAATACTACGATCATTTTCAATGGCCATGCCCAACCGATTGGCCTTTGACGGTCGGCGAGGTCCTCCAAGCCTCGATGGCAAGCCGCGGTTGGGAAGGTGCCGGCGCTTGGGCGAAAGAGGCCAATACCATCGCGCCTACAGTTGTAGGCGGCTCAAAGAAACACGGTGGAGCTGACCTCGGCCCTTCTCGCACCAAAGCGGCTTGGGCCAAGCTTGGAGTTAATGGCAGCAGTCTCGCAGATGAGGTTCCCGGCCCCGACTTCGTTCTTGAACATGGTGTCGGCCCCCACGGCTGGCTTGGACTTCCCAAACTCACCGTGCGCCAGGTCGCCCGTCTTCAGGGCTTCCCGGATGACTGGATTTTCAGCGGTAGAAAGACCGCCTCCTACCGGCAGGTCGCCCAAACCTTTCCGCCGCCCGTTGCCGCAGCTGTAGGCGAACAGATCAAGAGGGCCCTCAGCCTATAGAATCGGTTTCCTCTCAGGGCGCTATTAGTAGTCAAAAATTGCTTCCGGAGAAGCGGTGTCTTCAATCGGCGAGGCCTGCTCACGCCCTCGAACCGGAGCATCTACGTATAGCTTTTCAAATAGCGGGATGAGAACGTCCACAGCAAAGCTTGGAACACCGCCGTCATCCGGCCCCTCAGGCAAGGAGTCGTAAGGTACGAGTGCGGTGTCTACCTCGTCGATCCATGCACGATAGGCATCTGCGTCCGGGATCTCATCTGGAGCAGGGATCTCATAGAGCAGCGTACTTCCCGCTGCGTTGACGGCTTTGGCAAGAGCGTTTACCTCTCGCCCGGTATGAACGACCTTCCGACGAAGCATATGAACGATTGCCTGAGCAGTTGGCCTGTGATGGATAATCTCTAGGCGCAGAACCGTGTTCAGCATGTCTTGGTTACTACATGCGATCTCAACTGGCCTATAGTCATCACCGTCCCTGAACAGCTCCGCCGCCCACCACAGACGTGCGAAGGCCTGAATGTGGAAGGTGCCGTGGTACCTCGCAGAGCTAACCTCAGGAATAGGCTTCTTCACCGTTGGCTGGCTCAGGTGCCGCCAAAACACATAGTCGGGCGCCAACATCAGGCACAAAAAATTCCATAATCTGGAATCAGCGGCTTCTCTGCGAGTGAGTCGTAGCACCGCATGAAGCCTCGGTGCCAACCATGCGTCAGCCTCGGGAGCTGAACCATCGAAGCGCCTCATGGCCTCGTCAAGCAGCTCTCGGATCTGCGCAGCCTCCCAGCGTGGTGTCTCATCGAGCGCCACACAGGCCTTAGCGAGTGCGGCCTGAGGAAGTTTCTCCGAGCCTGTACGCACACCCAGCGTAAGATGCTTAACGACCACCGAATCAGGAAGGAGCGCCAAACGAGTCGGAGCATTGGCGATGGTCACATTTCCTCCTTTGCGATGGTCCGCAGGGTTCGGATGAAGGTACCGAGAGATTTCGACGTGCGGGCCTGTTTGATCGCCGCGTGGAGAATCTGAGTCTGGAGTTCTCCTCCACCTTCCCCCGCACTGCGGCGCTCGAAGATCTCAGACAGTGCGTCATCTGGAGAGTGATTGGGGAAGACATCAGGAAGCATGCGTCGCAGCACGGATTCATGCCATCCGCCTGGCCACTGGGGCTGATCGTCTTCGACGTCGATCGCATAGGTCGCGGTGTTGAAGAGTGCTGTCCAACAGTCGGTGGCGATTTGCCCTGCAAGGGTGTCCTGGACTGCTCTGTCAGCTCGCGTATTCGACTCGAGGATGAACTGAAGCCCTTCAAAACCACTGTTGAGGTAGACGATCGGCTCGTCACCTGCGGCTTCTATCGCCCAGGGATCCATCCTGTACGGGTTGAGATAGGGGTTGTCGTCTGAGGCGAAGTCAGCCCACAGGGTCTTCACCGTCTTTTTCCGCGTGGGAGTGTGGACCTGGAGATCAACAGTCCAGTGACGCTCCGTCCGGGCGATCACCCTACCGGCGACTCCGTCAACGGTTGCCGTGACGAGTCCCTCGACCTCCGCTTGACCGAGATGCCAGTCACGGTGAAGCTCGATAACACCAATCCAGGAACCGTCAGGTTGTCGCTTCAAAGGGGTCACGATACGCAGGTTCGTCTTCTTCTCGGCGAGAACAGCGGCGCAAGCGACGTCGGCCCACTCATCGGGCTTCATCAACTCTTCCGGAGTTCGCATGCGAAAAACGACCCTGGCACGCTCCCAGTCATCTCGCTCGATCTGATGCAACGCGACCACGCGTTCCATGACGGAGATCATCGTGAGTGGCAGCAGCTTGCCGTCCAGCCGAGCTTCCTTGACTTCCAAGGAAATCTCACCGAACAACGTCCGGTAGGGAAACAAAGTCTTCATGAGGCGGTCTCCTTAGTGCTCATGAGATCAACCTCTGCGAGGGCCATCTGTGCGGTCACCGGATGACTTGTCACATCGCTCACCCCGGTGAAAACAGCAGTTTTGCCACCCGATGTGAATTTCAAGAGCTCTCCATCGACCAGCTCGCACCCTGACTCGGGCACGATCTCAGCCCACTGAGCCCGCGGTTTGGGGCCCGAACGCGTCAAAAAACGAAGCACGGGTACCATCACCCACGGGTCTTCACGCTCCGGCAGCCTGATCTCAACCCGCACTTGCCATGCCCCGTCTCCTCGAATGACACCTTCTACCTGCCGCACCGTGGGAAACCCCGGGATTCGCTGAATCGGGGGAGGATCGAGACTGAGAAGGTCACGGAGCGCAGCGGGACCATCGTCGCTCTTTCGCTCGGAGCTACGCACGAGTCTTCGGGCTTCTTGAAGCATCGCCGTACGGAAATCGTTGATTCGGGCGACAGCCCCTCGCGCGTAGAGGGCCGTGAGATCATCGGTCTTCTTCCAGTCGTTGTGCTCTGGAGGTTCAGCCGCACGGAGAAACGCTTCGGCAGCGTATGCATCCGACGCGCTGGAACCGGTAGCCACTCCGGCAAGGAGTACGGCCTGGAATCGAGGCGCCCCCATGGGGACATCACTGACTGTCCGCGTCATGACGGTCATACGGCTGCTCCGCATGCAAACAATCTTGTTGGGGGCGTCATCTTCTCCATCGGTCGGGGTGAGAAGGAGGATCGCGTCATGCTCAGCCGGCTGGGCTTCACCCCCTGCCGGACGCTCCCTCAGCGTGGGGAGCCCCAGCCGCACAGTGGTTTTCACCACCGCGTCGGCAGAGGTCAGTTCGTCGACCGTGCTTCCTTCATAGAAAGCGCGTAGTGCACGGGAGCGGGCGGGCTCGTACTTATCGGGGTTGACACGTTCCTCGGGCCTGATGACCTGGCCGTCGCGGAGGGCGACGACTGAGGCTTCAAGCATTGGCTTGGTTTTCTCAGCCGAGACCATCGATGCCCAGAAGCTCTCCGCAAGCCCCTTCACCAAGGCGGCATGCATCTCCTCCAGCGTTGTCGCCTCTCCTGAGCCGTCGTGAGCTCCCACGATGAGAAACGATGTTCCAGGAGCATCACTCTTTCTGGTGAGTTCCAAGGACTGAACCGTCTCTGTGTCAGCCCACCAGGAGCAGGCCGTGCCTCCTCGTTCGGCATCGGGCTCCCCCAACCAGGACGGGCCCGCATAGGCGTCATCGCCCACTTGCCTCCATGGCAGATCGAGCCTTCCAATCACACGACGGGCCGCTCGTCCTTCATGTGGTTCTGCAAGAGTGCTGTTGATCAACACAAGACCCAGCCGACTGGCGGCCCAGATGGTGGCCTTGCCCAGGCCGTACGATCCGCCGGCCGTACTTGATTTGAGGCTGTCCAACTGGCGACGGACGACCGCAGCGAAACGTCCGTCTCCGTACTCCGGGCCGTCCAAACCGTAGGCGTTGTAGTCATCGATGCGAAGCAGTAGAAGCGAACTCTTCTCGCGCAGCTCCTGGAGGCCATTGGCAATGATCCGACCAACCTTCGTGGATCGGTCCGCAGCTGCCTCGTAGTGAGCTTCGAGGTCGTTCCAATGGAGTGCATCGAGAAAGCGATACAACCGTTCACCTGAGATCTCGTGCAGGGTGTACCTGACTCTGACCTCTCTGCTTTTGTCCCACCTCTCGTCCAAACTGTTCTGTGTTGCCTCACGTGCAAGCACTCGAAGGTCCGAGTCGAAAGCGAAGGCTGCCGCGTTACCAAGCTCTCGGCCACCATCACGATGTGCGGGTCGGTGGTACCAGACAACGTTGCCTGCCGAGTCGGGAACTTCGTCCAAGGTCATGACCGAACCGGTCATCAGCCCGAGGATCTCCTCGATGGTCCTGATCTTCTCCAGCCGGGGCACTGCCCGCCCGGTAACCCATGCGGACACGGCGGCACGGGTGACATCGAGTCGCTGGGCTAGCTCCGCCTGGCTCATCCCTTGCCGCCTGAGCTGTCTCCCCAACCAGATCCCGAAGTCGTTGGAGTCATCCATGGCATCCCTCTCATCGACGGCTGGCGTGAACCCACCCCAAGAGCATCTTTGACGTCCAGGGCTATGTCAAATGTGGATTGACACCTACTATGTGGCGACTTGAGGTTGTCCATGGTTCATCTCAAGACACAGGCCCGCCTTCCTCCGCCCGTCGCATCGAACCCTCACTTTCTGTCCATTTAGCAGAAAAGGGGACACTCAACCCATATGGGCAGGTAGCGGGGAGTCAAAACACCCTAAGCCTCCTCTCTTGACGCCCAGTCCTCCCTTTGGGAAGGCGATAAGACTCCTAAAGGGGCTTTTGGAATAAAGTCTCTCATGGGAGATCCATGCCTTCATGTCTACTTTCTTCCCAAGCGCGCCCCTAGCGCCAATAGTCCTTTGTGCCCATGGCATCAATGGCTCTTGCTGTGCCAAAATGGGCACTCTGCACTGCTCGACCTACACGTTGTTTCTTAGAGAAGCGCTTCCAAAACGTAGCGTGAGAGGCGGCCGTATCCTCATGGGTCCCTAAAGCCGTGGTAGCAACAGCGATCACACGATGAGGCGAGTCCTCGTCGAGCAGTACCGCGCGCACCTGGGACTCCTCAGGGATAAGCGGGTCTAGCCCTTCCTGGGCAAATCGCGACGCCAGCCTAATGCCGCCTGGTCAGGGACGAGCTCGGGTCGCCATCGGGGATCTTATTCTGACGCGTTAGTAGCTGGAAGGGCCCAACAGTGAACGTCACGGCCAACTCTTCTTCCGACCCTTCCGAGGAGCGGGAGAGGGTGCTTGAGCTTATGTACTCCTGCCGGGGTACCAGTCGGATGCTGCGTCTCTCCGTCAAGGAGGGCATCCTCAACATGTTCAAGATCTCCTTCAAGAAGTACGATTCCGCAAAGCACAGGCTGGAATGACCTAGCCTCAACACCCCAGAAGTAAATCTTCACCATCTGCGGTACGCCAGGCTGCGAAGATTAAGGTAACGGTCACCCCGGTCGCAGTCCGTGGCACGCCGCCAAGCCTGTCTTTTGTCAGAGTCAGTACACCCATGCAGAGAATTCCGTGTTCTCTGCCGGCCGACCTGAAGCCCAGCCGGCAGAGAACACGGCCCCCGCATTTAAGATCCCCCAGGAGTTGATCGTCCCGTGGCCGGCAGCATCGACGAGTCCCCCGTTGTTCAGATCGTGGTCGAGCAATCCCGCAGAGTTCTGAAAACATACGAGGTCGACCCCGGCCTTATCCAAGAGCACGCGAACAGTGAGCGCAGAATCACCCAGGGTGGTTATGGCGAGCGTCAGGTGTACGAGCTTGTCCAGAACGGCGCCGACGAGATGCGAGACGACCGCGGAGGAGAGGTACGCGTCGTTCTGACTTCAACGCATCTGTACTGCGCAAACGAGGGAAACCCTGTAACTGCCGCAGGTGCCGACACGATTCTTCGGATGAGTGTCTCGCGCAAACGCGGTGGTCAGATCGGCCGGTTCGGTGTTGGCTTCAAGTCGGTTCTCAGCATCTCCGACGCTCCCGAGGTGTTCAGCAGGGCCGATGAGATCGAGTTCGGCTTCGGCTTCGACCGGACATGGTCCGCCGGGCGCATCAAGGCAGTTCACCCCGATGCCGAGGAGACGCCCGTGCTCCGTATGGCACAGGTGCTGGATCCCGCCAAGGCCCGAGCCTCAGATCCGGTGTTGAACGACCTGATGGGGTGGGCGACGACAGTCGTACGACTTCCGCTCAGGCCGGAGAGCGTGAGAAGACTCGGCAATGACCTTGCTGAGTTCCCCGTCGAATTCCCCCTGTTCTCAGCCCACGTCGGAGCCGTGACCCTGGAGGACTGGCGTAGCGGACGCCCCGTACGACGACAGATCTTCCAGGGGATCGACGGAGCTCGACGCACGCTGCAGGAGGTGCGCGCCAACGATGAAAGCGTCGAGTACAAGTGGCGGGTCTTCACCCGAACTCATCGGCCAAGTACCTCCGCGCTCCAGGCCGCCGGCGAACTCCATGACCGTCCAGAGATCGACATCTCGTGGGCCGTTCCCGACCGGGCTCGCGATCGCGGTATTTTCTGGGCCTACTTTCCCACCAACTACGCCACCACTCTGCGCGGCATTCTGAACGCGCCATGGAAGACTTCAGAAGATCGACAGAACCTCTTCGACAAGAACGGGTTCAACGACGAGCTCATTCAGGTCGCGGCAGAACTGGTTGTGGACTCCCTTCCCGAGTTGACGGTCGACGAGGATCCTGCCACTTATATCGATCTTCTTCCCGGACGTGGCCGTGAAGCACCGCAATGGGCAGACAAGAGCTTGACCGACGCCATCTGGGCTGCGACTGCGCAGAAACCCTCTCTTCCCGACCAGACCGGTCGTCTCCGTACCCCCGACAGCTTGCGGCTTCACCCGCCGGGCCTGGATGAGCGTTGGCGCACGATGTGGCAGAGCTACAGCGGACGCCCCACCGACTGGTGCCACGACTCCGTGGAGAAGCGCGACCGCAGGGCGCGCGCGGAGAGAATTCTCAGTGAAGCAGGCGGGCGGACGGCATCGACGATCCAGGACTGGCTGGAGGCCCTTGTCTCCGACAAAACTCCAGAGGCATCTGCACTGGCCGTCCGTATCGTGGCAGAAATGCAGCAGAGGAGGCATCTATTGGCCGACCAGGCGCTGAAGGCCAGGATTCTCCTTACCGAGGACGATGGTCTGGTACCGCCGACGCGCGGTAAGGTGTTCCGCCGGAGTGGAGTCGACGAGCTGCACGACACGATGATGTACACCCACACAGATCTTCTGACGGACCCAGAAGTCGTCTCCGCACTGGAGACCCTGGGTATCCAGGAGGCGGACGCCTCGGGCCGGTTCGCAGCCATCGTCGACCAGGGTTTCTTCGGTTACAGCGATACCCAGTGGACCGCCTTCTGGCAGCTCGCTCGGCAGGCTGGCCCCGTCAAAGCTCTCTCCGCACTCGAACGGAACAGCAGTGAGCTAGCCGTCAAGGTTCGTGTCCTGTCAGGGGGTTTTAAGCTGGCAACGCGCTGTCTGCTCCCCGGTCCCGTAGTGCCGTCGGACGGATCACGCGACAAGCACATCACGGTAGACCTACGTTTCCATGGCGACGACCTTCCTCTTCTTCAAGGAATCGGTGTTGCCGATCGGCCCGTTCCTGAACAGGATCCCCGTAAGGAGCCGTGGTTCACCGCCTATGTCGAGGCTGCTTGGCAGACCTATTGCGATACTCTCCCTTCTACAGCGCCCACCCCGCAGCTGAAGAGTATGAAAATAGAGGGAGCCAATCCCTCTGGCCCACTGCATTTTCTGATGGAGCTGTCCGAAGAGGGGCGAGCCGCCTTCCTTGGCTGCCTCCCTGAGCGGAGCCTTGTCACAGGCTGGACTGTGCGGCACGGTAGCCAGTCCGGTACCCGAACCAACATCCCCTCACCACTGCTGTGGATGGCCCAGAAATATGGTTACCTCTCCACTTCCCAGGGCCTGTCGGCTGTCGACGCGTGTGTCGGCCCACACCTGGCCGCGCATAGCGATGTTCTGCCCGTCGCCCAGGTTCCCAACATGGTGGCGACCGCACTGAAGTTGGCATCAGAACTACGTAACGTCCCGCAGCGAATCTGGGACGCCGTCATCTTCCAAGCAGCTAAGAGCACCGATGACGACTTCGCTGGCAAGGCGTACGCACTGCTCTTTAAAGCTGAGGCCAAGTGGCCGGAGAATGGCAGAACACGTTGTCGCATCGGCGACAAGTGGTCAACCGAGCACCCCGATAGCGAGATCGCCGTCACCGCGGTCCGCGACGAGTACGACGCACTCGTTCGCGAGAGCATCCCTGCTCTGCTCGCGCCCTCGTCTGAGGCGGCGGAAGCGATGATCGAAACATGGGGCATGCTGCCCGTCTCCGCAGTGATTGAAAAGGAGATTCGTTACGTATCCCAGTCCGAACCGACTCTCCTGATCGACGAGTTCCCTCACCTGAAGATCAGCCATCGAAGCCAGGTCACCGGCTGGTCCCTGGTGCGCTGCAGCGAGCTGGGGGAGATCATCCGGACTCCAAACGGAATGCGGTCGAACACACTCAGCGAGGCGGCGTCCGAGCGCAACGTGTTGGTTTTTCAGCCCGAGGATGATCTGGCGATCCTCAAGGCGATCGATCGGGTGCTGCGACTCGGACTCGGAGACGTGGGTTGCCGATCGATTCTCAAGCGGCGAGAGCAGCAACGCGATAACGAGCGTGTTCAGCAAGCTCGTGAGGCTACCGAGGTAACGGACAAGATCCTTATTCTTATCGGAGAAGAGGCGCTGAGACGAGGTCTCCCAGAAGGATTGTTGGAAAGCGACCAGGCCGAAACCGGCCGAGTTTCCGATGCTCAACGCGTTGCGAAACTCGCGATCAACACCCACGGAGAAGCCATCCTCCGCCACCACGGCAAGGACCTGGCGGCACGACTTCCCGAAGCGCCGACCTCCTTCAAGGGAGACGGCACGGCACGCCGATTCGTCGGCAACCTCGGATTGCCGGAAAGCTACGCCGGGACGAAGAGTGTCACCATGCCGGCGGAGGAGCTCATTGAGGGCCCCAACGACTTCCCTGACCTACATGACTACCAGAAGCAGTTGGCCAGCAACATGTTCCGACTGCTCGACCGCGCACGCCCTGGACGCGCCATGTTGACGTTGCCGACCGGTGCGGGCAAGACACGCGTTGCGGTGGAGGCGGTGATTCGCGCCATTAAGGCACACAGCGTGACGGGACCGGTGCTGTGGATCGCCCAGTCCCGGGAACTGTGCGAGCAGGCCGTACAGAGCTGGAAATTCGTCTGGTCCAAGGTCGGTCCGCAGAAAGAACAGCTGACGATCAGCCGGCTGTGGGATGGAAACTCAGCAGCCGCGGTGACCTCCAACGCTCATCTGGTAGTCGCCATCGACGACTCGCTGAAGAACCGCCTGGACGAGGAGGAGTACGACTGGCTCAGGCAGGCGGCAGTAGTCATTGTGGACGAGGCGCACGCCGCGCTTGCCCCGACCTACACCGAGATCTTCCGACGGCTCGGTCTCACCTACGCCAAGACTGAGCGTCCCCTCATCGGTCTCACCGCGACGCCCTTCCGGGGCATGAACGAAGAGCAGACCCGTCTTCTCGTCGATCGATTCGGTTCAACGCGTCTGGACGAGGGGGTGTTCGACGGTGATCCTTACAGCATCCTGCAGGACGAGGGAGTGCTCGCACAGGTGGAGCATCGACCACTGAGTGGCGCGACCATCAGCCTCACCGAGGACGAGCTCAGGAGGGCGATTGACTTCCGCGGGCTTCCAACCAGTGCAGAGGAGCGACTGGCCTCCGACCATGAGCGCAACAACATGCTGATCAAGGAGATCGCTGCCCTGCCGGACGATTGGCCGGTGCTGGTGTTCGCGGCTTCGGTCAACCATGCCAGGCTGCTGGTGGCCAGACTCAACGACCGCAATATCTCTTCTCGGGTCGTCGAATCCGCAACACCAGCCTCGGAACGAGCCCGCGTGATCGATGACTTCCGTAACCGAAAGATCCGCGTCATCGCCAACTACGGCGTGCTGGCCCAAGGCTTCGACGCACCGGCGACACGAGCCGTCGTGGTGGCCCGTCCCACCTACAGTCCCAATGTCTATCAGCAGATGATCGGCCGCGGCCTGCGAGGTCCGAAGAACGGCGGTAACGAGATCTGTCTCATCTTGGATGTCCGTGACAACATCACCAACTTCGGCGCGGAACTCGCATTCACTCGATTCGAACACCTGTGGAGCAAGAAGTGACCGGGCCCTACGCGGGCGATCCAGAGCTCACTCCAGAACAGGAGGAGGTGATCCAGCAGCCCGCAGAAGCGATGACGCTGGTCACCGCTGGGGCAGGCTCAGGAAAAACACACACCTTGGTGCGCCGGCTGCATCGGTTGGTCCAGGAGGAAGGGCTGAGGGCTCGGGAAATCTTAGTGCTCAGCTTCTCCCGAGCCAGCGTGCGAGAGCTCCGCAGCAGACTCGCCCGCGACGGTGCGGCTGCCCAATACGTGCGAACCCAGACCTTCGATTCGTGGGCGTTGGAGTTGCTGTCGGAGATCGATTCGCATATCGACTGGCGGTCACAGAACTTCGAGGAGCGAATCCGTGCAACGACCAGAGCGATCGACGCAGGCGACGCCGATGGTCGCTATGAGGAAGCCCTCCGTCACGTCGTCATCGACGAGGTCCAAGACCTGGTGGGTGAACGCCGGGAGATGGTCGAAGCGCTGCTCGGTCGCTACGACTGTGGGTTCACCGTCGTCGGAGACTCCGCGCAGGCCATCTACGGCTTCCAAAGCCAGGATCCCGCCGAACGTCCCGGCGAATTCTTTATCTGGCTGCGTAACACCTTCGGGGAAGATCTTGTAGAGCTCCACCTCACCAGGAACTTCCGTGCCCGGACTGAAGAGGCTCGGCTTGCGCTAGCTCTCGGATCCAAACTCCAGCTCACCGATCGAGTCACCGCCCCCGGTCCTCACCTGTACAACCGGCTGCGTACGGCGTTGGGAGGCACCCTGGAGTTCGGCTCACTAGACGATCAGTTCGTCTGCGACTCGCTCCGGAAGTACGACGGGACGAGCGCGATCCTCTGCCGTACCAATAGCCAAGCCCTCCTGACCTCCGAACTGCTACACAAAGGCGGGGTTGCCCATCGGCTGCAACGAGCCGCACAGGATCGCGCCGTTCCGGCATGGATGGCAGCTCTCTTCCGTTCGGTCGATGCGTCCCAGCTGACGCGATCCCAGTTCGACGAGGTGTTTCCGGCGGTCCCATCAGTCGGTGATTTGGACCGCGATACGACATGGGATCTCCTGATCCGCCACTCGTCTCCACGGGGAAGACGCACTGTTGATCTTGTAGGGCTTCGCTCGGCGCTGGTCTCCGGACGGATCCCCGACGAGCTCACCGCGCAACCACCTTCTGCTCTCCTCGTATCGTCCTTCCATCGAGCCAAGGGCTTGGAGTTCGATCGCGTTCTGGTTACCGACCCCGGCCCATTGCAGGACGGTCGGGGCACTGATCCCGACGAAGAGGCCCGCATGCTTTACGTGGCGATGACTCGCCCCCGTGACGACCTGTGGCATCTAGCAGCTCCGGACACCCGATTTATCCGTAAAGACGATAGAACCAACCGTTGGGGCCGCTATCACTGGCAGCGGTCATGGCGCCTCGGACTGGAACTGACCAGTGGAGACGTCCATAGTGACCAACCGGCAGGAGCCTACGGCTTTGCCGGCGACCCGACAGAGTTGCAGCAGTACCTGGAAACAGCGGTGCTCACAGGGGATGAACTCGTATTGGAGCGCGTCAACGATGAAACCGACGACCAAGGTCACAGCCCGCCATACCTGATCCGCCATAGTGATCGCTTAATCGGAGCGGTCTCTGATCCATTCCGTAGCACCTTGTATCGCTATATGCAGCTCGGCAGAGGGTCTAATCCCCGAAGCTGGCCGGCTCTCATCACCGGGGCCCGAGTGGACGCCATCGAAACAGTTGTGGGGAGCCCGCTTTCTGGAGCGTCCTCCGGACTGGGACCCCACGGCATATGGCTGGCTCCTCGGCTCACCGGACTTACCTGGTTTTCGTACGAGAAGAAGAGCCGCGAGGAATCCGTAGATGTCTGAGCTGACCGATCACTACCGGTTCAGGCGAGAGCTGGTTGAAAAACTCCAGAGGGATCTGCTGGGACCGGTCGGCGGATCGAACGAGCAGCTGAACGACCTGCCTGGCAACGCCTATATCTCGGGCGTGCTCTTTCCTCTGCGTCCCGAGGACGAACGCGTCCGCGAGGTTGGAGAGAACGACGTAGATCTCGCGGCGTCCGGTCTGGCGGTGGACGAGGTCCCGGACTCCGGTGTGGCCATGGCCAATGTTCAGTTGCCCTCTTCGATGGGTCTGACCTTCGCCGTCGATCCGCTTCTGTCTCCCGTAGTGACTGTCGATGTCGATGCCGCGACGTATGAGCCCGTGGATGAAGTGGGAAATCGTATCGCCGCCGCTAGAGCCGAGCGCGGCACGACCCGTGAGGAAACCACCTTCTGGCGACGCAGACCACTCACTCTCGCACCGGTGCCGGTGAACGTCACCGCACAAGGACAGTCGACGGTTACGCTTGCGCACGGCCTCCAGCTTCGGCTGCGTGTTCGCCGTCCGGTCCAGGGCGCGGTGGCAGTAACCGTGACGCTCGTCAACTCCCATCGGATCGACCGTTCCACCCTCCGTGACGCCTACTGCTTCTTCCAGCCCGCACTTCGTGTTTCTTGCGTAGGCGGTGTCGCCGGGCTCGTTGAGCGCCCCTCTGTTCGCGGCAGTGATGACCCCGAACTCCTGACAAGCAGACTCTTACACCGCTACGCGCCGGCTTTCGCGACGGGCCATGGCTGCTCCGCTGACTGGGAGTGGCAACCGCCTCCGCCACATGGCCTCAAAGAGCTTGTATCGGCCAGAACCGATGCCGTGTGGACAGCGTTTGTTCCCGTTCGTGATGTTTTACTCACTGACTCCAACCCGGACATCCCCATGTTCCGCATGTGGGATCTGGCCAAATCTCCTAGGGATCGCCTGGTTGCCGACCTCCGTCGACTCATCGATGGCTATACGGCCTGGATCTCCGATCGAGCAGCAGAGGCCAAGGCACTACACGACACCGAATACGGCGTAGTCGCCCGTGAACAGATCGAGCGATGCCGCAGGGCCTGCAGACGGATGGCCAACGGAATCACCCTGCTCGAAAAAGACGATCGGGCGCTGAAGGCATTTCAACTCGCCAATGAGGCCATGGCCGTACAACGCGCACGAACTTCTTGGATAAAAGAGGGGCGTTCCGGAGCGATAGAGCCAGAGAAGGGACGATGGCGGCCGTTCCAGATTGGTTTCCTCCTGCTGTGTCTTGACGGAATCACCGATCCAGACCACGACGACCGCGACATAGCGGACCTGCTCTGGTTCCCCACCGGTGGTGGTAAGACCGAGGCCTACCTGGGACTAATCGCTTACACTGTCTTCCTGCGACGACTTCGTGACGGCACCGCCGGCGGTGGGGTCACCGCACTGATGCGCTACACCTTGCGCCTACTCACCCTGCAGCAGTTCGAACGTGCCGCCGCCCTGATCTGCGCTATGGAGATCATGCGCATCAACGCCCCTTGGGTCCTCGGCGACGAAACAATCTCGGTCGGAATGTGGGTTGGCCAGGCTGCGACACCCAACACCCTCTCGGAGGCTCGCGACAGCATCCGAGAGTTGCGCAATCACAAGGTTCTCCAGACCCGTAACCCTGTCCAGTTGACCGTTTGTCCTTGGTGCGGCAGCGGGATGAACGCTTGGCACTACGAAGTGGATCTGGCCCGGGGCCAGATGTGGGTCAGATGCTCGGACGACGACTGTTCCTTCCGTAACGGACTACCGGTTCACGTGGTCGACGAGGCCATCTATGCTGCCCGGCCGACCCTGCTCATCGCGACTGCCGACAAGTTCGCACAGATCGCCTGGCGCGAGGAGGTGGCCACACTCTTCAATCGTGACGGTCGAGACGCCGCCCGCCCTCCCGAGTTGATCATCCAGGACGAGCTTCACTTGATTGCCGGACCATTGGGCACCCTTGCCGGCTTGTACGAGACGGCAATCGACATAGCGGCGAAAAAGCCTAAGGTGATCGCTTCGACAGCCACGATTCGGCGATCAGACGAACAAGGTAGAGCCCTGTTCGATCGGGAGGTTTGTCAGTTCCCTCCCTCCGGGCTCGACGCACGAGACTCATGGTTTTCGGTCGAGACACCCCGAAAAGCAAAAGCGTCCAGGTTGTACGTTGGGCTACTCACTTCAAGTACGAGTCAGGCCACACTGCTGATCCGGGCCTACGCCGCTCTGCTCCATCATGCGCAGGTCCTGGAGGGAGAGGACGCGGTACGTGATACGTACTGGACGCTGGTGGGCTACTTCAACAGCCTTCGACTGTTGGCCGCAGCCGAACTACAGGTCAACGACGACGTCCACGCCCAGCTCAAGGTGCTGGCGGAGCGCATAGGAATCCCACCGCGGCCAGCCGATCAGCCGACCGAACTGACCAGTCGAGTGAGTTCCAGCGAGATTCCCACACGTCTCAACGACCTCAAACGTGCGCTGCCCGACAGGAACACGCTGGATACCGTCCTCGCCACCAACATGATCTCCGTCGGCGTCGATGTCGACCGACTCGGTCTGATGGCTGTCATGGGACAACCTCAGACCACCGCCGAGTACATTCAGGCAACCAGCCGTGTCGGTCGTGTATATCCCGGGCTGGTGGTCGCTCTGTACAACTCCGCCCGGTCGCGCGACCGGTCCCACTACGAGAATTTCAGCTTTTACCACTCTGCCCTCTACCGCCAGGTGGAGTCGACCAGCGTGACCCCGTTCTCAGCTCGCGCTCGCGACCGTGCGTTGCACGTCGTTCTCGTGGGGCTTGCTCGGCTCTCTCTACCCCAAGCTCGATCCAACGGGGCGGCGGCCTCCGTCGAACTCTTCGTCGAACAGCTCGCCGATCTGTCCGAGGCCATCCTCGCCCGCGTCGAGAGAGTCGACCCCGAGGAGTATGGCGCCACCGTTGTCGAGCTGAAGAACATCATCGAACAGTGGCGTCGCCTCGCGGCCGGCAATCCACAGCTGACGTACGAGGCGCCACCGCGACACCCGTACGGACCGGCACGACGAGCCGATGCGGCACTCTTACGAGCCTTCGGTAATGCTGAAGATCTCACCATGGCGTACCGCACCCTATGGAGCCTGCGCGATGTCGATGTCGAATCACAGCTTTACTTGGAGAAATGATGGCACTGCGAGATAAAAGCAAAAAACAAGAACCAAAAAATCACTCAGATAATCCAGAGTCATCCACTCCTATCGGCGCCGTACGGCGGGCACAGCTGCTTACCACATATGGCGTTGGCGCGATGGTCGCCTTCGAGGATCAGTCTTTTATCGTAAGTGGCCTGGACAGCTGGAACGTAGTCGGTCGACCCGATATTCAGGACACACGCCTACGGCGCTATTTGAAGGTCAAGGGATTCCGTCTCCCACCGGCATCCGATCCACCTTCTGGAGACGGTGTTCGGATGCGACGTTTCCCGCACATGTACTCATGTATCGGATGCGAGCACAATCTAAAATCGTTCGAGGATTTCAACCCCCCTCCAGGCAAAAGTGAATGCGCTGCCTGCGGAAAGCCATTGACGCCGTCGAGATTTGTCGTTGCCTGCGAATATGGACATCTCGATGACTTTCCCTACCACGAGTGGGTACACAACGACGAAAACGGGCAAACGGTTCCACCGGGCCCCGATCATAGGCTCAGTCTGCACACGACAGGCCGGACCACTGCTCTGCGTTCCATTGTCATCAAGTGCTCCTGCCGCACGTCAGCCTCAATGGAAGGCGCCTTTGGCCGTTTTGCCATGAGGAACATCAAGGTGAGTTGCGGAGGTGGCCGCCCTTGGCTGGGCAAGCAGGCCACCCACGAAAGATGCTCGCTGTCTCCTCGCACCCTCCAACGTGGTTCCTCCGCCGCATGGTTCCCTCTTGTGCGATCCGCACTCTCTATTCCCCCGTGGAATGGAGGAATCCATATACTCATAAACGACCGATATGACGTGCTACAGTATCTCGACGATGAAACTATTGCATCGGTCGCAGAACAGAATGGAATGCTTTATAATACCGGATACTCCACCGAAGATCTGGTAATTGCGGTTCGGCAACGCAAAAAGATTGAAAGCGAACAAGTCGAGGACGAGGACGGCCAGTTCGAGTCAGCTGGCGAGCTGCGTCGCGAGGAGTACGAGAAACTTATCCAGACGACTTATGAAGGCCCCGAAAGCCGAGACTTTGAGTGTGTTCGGCCATCCGGAGACTCGTCTTCACTGCGCACTATGGGCATCGCGCAGAACATGCTCGTCAAGCGGCTGCGCGAGGTTCGCGCCCTGAAATCATTCGTGCGAGTGGAAGCTCCCGGCCTCTCCGATCCGGACAATCGCAAGGCCTCCCTCTCCTTGGGCAAGGTCGACTGGCTTCCCGCGATCGAAGTGATCGGCGAGGGGGTCTTCCTGCGACTCAATGAAGATCGTTTGATGAGATGGGAGAGCCTCAGCAACCCCACTGACCGGGCAAGGGTACTGCATCACAACCATACGATTCATCTGCGCCAGAGAACAGCATTGTTGAAAAAGTCACCGCCTCCCGAGTCCCCGTTGACCTCCCGATTTATTCTCTTGCACACACTCGCACATGCTCTGATCAACGAATGGAGCCTTGATGCGGGATATCCAGCCGCTGCCCTACGCGAACGCCTGTATGTCTCAGACAAGATGGCAGGAGTGTTGATCTACACCGCCACCAGTGATTCCGCCGGCAGCCTAGGTGGCCTGGTCGTTCAGGGAGAGCCTCACCGCCTGAAATCCTCCCTGGAGTCAGCGCTGGAACGCATCTCTTGGTGCTCAGCCGATCCTCTATGCATGGAGGCGGCGGCAGGTGGCGCCGACAGCCTCAACTTAGCAGCCTGCCATGCTTGTGTTCTAATCCCCGAAACCAGCTGCGAGACAAACAACGCCTTCCTCGACCGCGCCTTGCTCATCGGTACACCCGACGATCCCAAAACGGGATACTTCCATGATCGGGAATGATACAAAGCCGTAGAGAGCCTGGTCGAGCCGATGGTCAGCGGCTCAGATCATCGAATTCTCCGTTTTTGATGCCGCCGATGAATGTCTGCCATTCACTGCTGGTGAAGCGCAGCATCGGCCCATTCGAGATCTTGCTGTCCCGTACGGCACGACCTCCGCAGGGGAGGTCTGCCGTCTCCACGCGGTTGTCCTGCTGCGCGCTCTGCCTGTTCTTACGCCAAACGAGCGCGAGTGTGATTCGGTCGACGGTTCTCTCCCCTGCTCCTGCTGTAGTCAATCAGCCAAGGTGGCCATGTAGCGAGTCTGCCAAAAAGATCAAGGTGCCTGACCGGGATTACCCCTGCGCCGGTTTCTCTGAGGTTCCCGCCTGAGAGGGCTTGTCGAATGCGTCAGAGGATATGCATGCGCACTCCGAGCCTGCGGATGCGTTCCCGATAGCTGTAGCGCTCCAGATCCAGCAAGGTTCGTACGGCCTGCTGGGCCATCGGGTGGTTGCGGACGAGCATCGGAGCAATCTTCTCGGCACGCTCCAGCTCGGCCAGTGCGGCCTCTCGCTTTCCGCACCACAGCAACCCTCGGGCGTGATCCAGGTGATGGTGTCCCGCGCGGCCGGCCTGCATGTCCTTGGGAAGTCGCACAGCCTCCCCACGCTGTACGGCCCGCGGCCCGTCCCCCAGCTCGACCGCGACGGCGACACCGTGAATATCGACGTTGGCCTGATTGGTGGAGAGGTCGTAGTAGTTGGTGCGCTGGCGTGAGCCGAGCCGGGTGACCGCCTCGGTTGCGAGCTGGTGGCGTGACCACGCCTCATCGGGGTCGTTCTTGCGAGCGGCGGTGATCGCGGCCCTCAGTTGGAGCCCACCCCAGACCGCGAGCGCCTCGGCTTGGCCTGCGGTGTATTCGTCCTCGATGCTCGCGCAGGCCGTATCGAGGACGGAAAGCGCGTCGTTCCACGAGGTGCTGGCCCACAGGCTCCGTATCCGCAGATAGGCGAAAACGGCGTCGTGGTAGGGGTCTCCTGCGCGTTCTCCAGCCCATCGGACGCGGTTGGTGGTGATCAGGGAGAGATCGGCGTAGCCCAGGTTGTAGACCACCGAGTCGGCCGCCAGATAGGTCAGCCCAAGCAGCTTGAACGCCGCACTCCGGTCAGGCTCCGCATACAGATGAGTAGCCGCCTGAAGTTCGGAGAGCAGAGCCGGTAGCTCGTCTGCCAGTTCCGCGTAGCGCGCCTCTCGCCGCAACCAACGGGCACGCTCGGTCGCCGCGCGGAGGTCGGGCAGCGGCCGTACCGCTCCGGCCCATTCCGGGTCGAGGTCATATCGTTCCAGGTGACGGCGGATCTCGGGGATCGCCGAGTGTCCCCGGTCTTCGCTCGGGCTGTCGCCCCGGTAGGGACGCGCGGTCAGCTCGTTGGGGTGCATGCGCAAGGCACGGGCAAGAGTGTTGATCAGCGCGATGGAGTCCAGGGGGATGCTGTCGTTCTCGATCCCGGACACCCAGGACTGTGCTCGGCTGACGCGCCGGGCCAGTTCGCTCTGGGTGATGCCGGCGCGCTTGCGGGCGCGCCGCACACGGGTTCCCACACTCTCCGCCGCCGGGTCTGAGTAGGCCATGGCCTCAAAGTAACCCGCCATGGCGTCTTTGGCTTCTCCCCTGGCCAAAGTATCAACGGCACTGATGTCGGCATCTCTTCGCGCTCGTAGTTTCACTTTCCGTGAGGAGAGATAAGCGCGAGAACGACGAACGACACCCGTACGGAACGTCGGCTGAGACAGCCGCCGGACGGCTCAGACAGGAGCTTGAGGCGCTGGGCGTCGTCTCCGATGTGCACGACGGATACGGACTGGCGCTGGTGTCGGTCTGGGCCGGTCTGGTGGTGTGGTGCAACGGGGAGCGGTTCTGGTGGCAGACGGGGTGGGACGCCCGGCAGGCACGGCCTGTCTATGCCTCGAATCCGGTGCACGAGACCAACCGGGCCGCTCACCGGATCGCGGCCCGCTGCGCGGAGCTCCGGCAGGCACATCAGCCCGAGCCGACGACCAATACACCAGGAGATCCTGTCTGACCGGCGCCTGAGCCCACGGCCCCGGAGAGAGGGGCCCTCCTACCCGGCCACCGTACGGACGTGGCCGATGACCCCACACAGAAACGGCTCCACCAGGCGAGGCGAATCGCCTGGCAGAGCCTTGATCGCACACTGGAGGTGCGACCCGTGCACAACCTTAACGGAGCTCCCCGGATCATCAGGGTCCGTTGGCATGCCGAACAGCCCCCGGCCCCGCTCGGGTGCCGGTGGTGCGGCCATCCGCCGTACGCCCACGACGCGGCCACCCTGCCGCACCGGCCCGGCCACCTGTGGGACCAGCCCACCTCCGCGCAGGTCCACGCACGCATGGCGGCGCGGCGGCGCCTCGGACTGTGCGGCCCGCCACTCCCGAACACGCCAAGGAGCATGCCGCACACCACGCCAAGCAATACGCCACGTACCGCGCCCGACACCGTGACGGCCCGCCCGCTCCGGGTCCACCACCCCGCGCCTCCTCCCGCAGGTCGCCACCGCCACCCGCGACCGGCCGTGGCGACCGCCGTGCCGTACGGGCGTGAATCACCGCCGGGGGCTCGACCGCCGTACGGCAGGCGCGAGCCGTACCGGGTGGGGGCGACGGTATGAGCATGCCCCCGGACGGTACGGGCCTGCCCTCAGAGGGAAAAGGGGTGACGGAGATGGCGACACGACTGCTGTCCGTGCTCATCGGCGCGTTCACTGACCGCTTCCGCACAACCGGCGGCACCGTGCGACCTCCCGGCATGACGTGGCCGCCGGGTCTGGGACCGGCGCCGGTGGACTGCCTGGTGATCTCCCGGCGGTTCGCCTCCGCGCCCGGCCAGGTCAGGCACGCCCGCGCGTTCGTCGCCGAGATCGTCGGGGACGGTCACCCCTGCCTTGACGACGCCCTCCTGCTGACCAGCGAGCTCGCCACCAACGCCGTCGAACACCCCACCGGACCGCCCCGGCAGCCCGGCAGGGCGCGGGAGTTCCTCGTCACGGTGGCCTTCGTCCCCCACGGTTTGCTGATCACCGTCCAGGACCCCGGCTCCCTGACCGTCCCCTGCCCCAGGGACGCCGGCCAGGATGCCACCGGCGGCCGGGGCCTCGCGCTCGTCAACGCCTTGGCCACCCGCTGGGGATTCCACCGTGACTCCCTCGGGACCGTGATCTGGTTCGAACTCGGCTCACCTGTCTGAGGAAACCATTTCCCTGCCAGGGGAGGCCGGGGCGAGGAGCAGGCGGAGCGCGGTCGGGGTGTCCCCCGTGTCCTCGCGGGCGGTCCGGGTCAGGTGCGCCTGGTCGGCGAACCCGAGGTCCGCGGCCAGGCCGGCGAGGTCGCGGTCGCCGTCTTCGAGCCGCTGCATCATCCGGCCGACGCGGACCCGGTTGCGGTAGCGGGTCAGTGACACGCCCACCTCCCGCGAGAACACCCGGCTCAGCCGGTACGGAGAGACCTCCAGCAGTCTGGCCAGCGGGCAGAGCCCCGCCGCCGCCGGGTGTCCTTCGATGATCGCCTCACGGGCCGCCGCGACGAGCGCCCGGTCGGCGGGGCACGGCCGGTCAGCCGGCCGTCCGGCGACCGACGCGATGAGCCGGAACAGCTCCTCGGCGAGCGCGTAGTCGACGTCCCCACCGTCGGCGGCGGCGAGCAGCCGCCGGTGGGCGAGATCGACGCGCGCGTCCACGTACACCGTCGTCCCGCCCCGGAGCCCCTCCCAGAGCCGGGGCTCGAAGCTCACGGACGTGCAGAGATCACCCCCGGCGGGGTGGGCGAACCGTTCCTCCTCACCCGGCGCCCCCAGGTAGGCAATCGTGGGATCCAGGTCGGCATCGGCCCCGTCGGCCCACCGCCGGAATCTGCCGCGTCGCACCAGCACCATCCGGTGGTCGTCGCGCACGTCCGGCTCCGACCATCGGGTGTGGTGCGCGCGGCAGGTCACCGCGGCCACGGTGAACTGGGGCCGGGCGGCGAGGGTCACGGCGGAGAGCACGCCGCAGACGCTACCCGGAGGGGCCGACAGAACGGCCCGCAAGAATCTTCAAGACCGCAACCGGCGTAGATCGGATGATGGTTAGGCAAGCGACGACAACAAGGAGTCACCCATGGCCGCTCTCGCGGAACCCACCGCCATCATCATCGACTGCGCCGCCCCTGGAGCGCTCGCCGAGTTCTATCGGAAGGTCACCGGCTGGGAGGTCACCCACCTCGACGACGACTCCGCCTACCTCGGCGACGGCCCGATCCAGCTCGCCTTCCAGCGGGTCCCCGGCTATCGCGGGCCCGGATGGCCCGACGCGGCCAAGCACGCCCACCTTGACCTCAAGGTCGCCGACCTGGAGATCGCGACCAAGGAACTGCTGGCGCTCGGCGCGACCAGGCCCGAGTTCCAGCCCGGCGAGGGCCAGTGGACGGTCCTCGCCGACCCTGAAGGACATCTCTTCTGCATCGCCGCAGGCTGACCGGGGCCGGGACGGCCTTTCCGGCGCACTCCGGACCGGCCGGGCCGTCCCCCTCCTGCCACATCCCACTATTTCCGACATTCCGGAAAACGCTTAATTTCGGGCTTTCGCGGTGAGTTTCGGAGAGCTCGATCGCTTACATGAGAAAAGCACCATTATGCCGAGACGGTACCGGCGACGCGAAGCATCCGAAAATCGTGACATATGACATCGGCCGGCTTCGAATGGCGGATGCACTGTCGATAACAAAGAAGACTCATGTCCTGCTGCCCCTCCCCCCCCCGGCCAATCGGCACATCTACCGTTTCAACCAGGTTTCCGGGGAGGAAGACGCCCTCTCTATCCGCTGACATGGACGCCGTGCAATACGGTATCCGCCGCCTCACGCGGCGCCCGTACGGCGTGCCGGCATGCGCCTTCCCAGCCGGCCGGGAACAGCCAGGGAGAGCAGACATGACCAGGTGGGCAGGCCGGTTATCGGTCGCCGTAACAGTGGCGATCACAGTAACCGTCTTTTTCCCGACGGCGGCGATGAGCGCCGTGCCGTCTTCGCTGACCTCGCAAGCTCGGGAAACGGCCGTCAACCTCAGGATCACCGAAAAGATCCGCCACACACTCGCCGACGCCTTCTGGAATCAGAACTACGGGAAGTACCATCCGGGAGTCGGCCGCAACAAGGTGGACGGGCCGAAAAAGGTCTACTACGGCAAGATCAAGGGCGTCGGCGCCGGGCAGGACGTGTATTGGGCGGTCGGCTCCATCAGCGTCAAAGGCGACCCGATCAGCCATCAGGACGGGCCACACGTATGGCGCAAGCGTGGTCACGGCGCCTGGTCATATCGCGGCGACACGGGCGGATGCCTGGCCAAAGTGCCGAGTGCACTGTTGAAGATATGGCACCTGCCCTCGTGCCATTGAATCGGACAGGAGCTCTGCCGCCGGGGAGACGAGGACCCCGCGCGGGCCCGTTCAGAGTGAGACTTCGACGGTAGGACCGCACCCCGTTGGTCTTGGGCCGGGGTGCGGGCGCGGCTCCCCCGCGCCGTCATCGCGGGCCGTACCGCCGTTCATGCCGCGCCCCCGGCGCACGCCCTCTCCTACAGGGATCCCGGTGGCATCGGCGAAATCTTCAACGGATACGCAGGTCAAACCCTTGGCAGCGGGCTTCGCACGCAACTCGGCCAAGGATCGTTGGCCTGCGTATCCGTTGTTTTGCCGCGCTTGCCACCAGGACCTCTTCACCTGGCGGCCTGATCAGCGAAGGTCATCGTCACTGTCTCGATCGTCCCGTCTCGCCCTGCTTAACATCAAAAGGACTCATACGTCCGTGTCTCACAGCAGTCTGACAGAGAGGGGGGACTCAGTTGGATGGGAGCGGCTGGTGGGCGGTGGATCGGAGTGCGGCACAGGCGAACCGGGCGAGTCGTTCGGGCAGGTCGTGCGGGTCATGGTGGGAGATGAACAGCCAGGACAACACAGTGCCGCCGAACATCGCGTGGAACAGGTCGATGTCAGGCAGCCGCTCCATCTCGCCGCGCCGCACTGCTCGCTCCAGCAGTTCGGCGTTGCCGGCCCGTTCCGGTGCCACGAAGGTCGTGGTGAACCGTTCGGCGAGTGCTGGATCGGCTGCGATCTCGCCGAGCAGGCTCATCAATGCGCCGGCGGCCGCGGGGTTGCTCAGATGGCCAACGATCACCCGCGCCAGCGCGGTCAGGTCCCCGAGCAGCGACCCGGTGTCGGGCGGAACCTCCAGCACTTCTCCGTGGACGATCGCGGCGAAGATCATCTCGTGCTTGGTGGCATACCGCCGGTAGATCGAGGCCCTGCCGATCCCAGCGCGCTCGGCCACGGCGGCCACCGTCAGACCCGCATATCCGACCTCGCCCAGGAGTTTCTGGACGGCTGCGGTGATGGCCTCGTCCACCCGGCTATCGCGCGGCCGCCCGACCTGTTGCCCGTTGTGCTCCATTCCATCATCATACGAGACTATAGTTTCGAAACTGCAGTCTCGAAAGGATTGATGATGATCAAGGATGCGGCGGTACTCCCACCTTCAATCGACGCCGAACGGCCGGTCCCGCGCTGGGCCGTCGGGGTAGCGCACGTCGTGCCCCTGCTCGCGCTGCCGTCGGGTCTGTGGCGGATCGGCCTGGCCCTGGGACTTCCGCTCGGCTACACCGAGCAGGGCCTGCGCGACCTGGTCGGCACGACCGCGTGGGGGTCGCTGTACCTGATCGCCCTCTCCGTGCTGACCGAAGCCGCGGCCCTGCTCACTCTCGGCCTGGTGCGACGCTGGGGCGAAGTAGTGCCGCGCTGGATCCCGCTGCTCGGCGGCCGGACGATCCCGCGCCTGGCCGTCACCATGCCCGCCTGGCTCGGCGTCGGGGTTCTCGCCCTGCTGTGGACCCCGTTCCTGTTTTGGTGGACGCTGCCGCACACCGGCATGACCGTGACCGGACGTCTGCTCGTCGGGTTCGTCTACCTGCCGCTGGCGGCGTGGGCCCCGCTCCTCGCCGCCGTCACGCTTTCCTACCAGCACCGCCGAACCGGCCCATGATGCAGCGGAACGGTGGTCGGCGTCATCTCCCGGCCGGACGGCCGGCTATCGCCAACGAGTGTCCGGTTGTTCCCGATGGGCCTTGACCAGGCTCCTCCCTCGGGCAGTTTCGCCCGAGTCCAGTGGCCATGGGGCAGGGGAGGTGCTGGCCGCCCACCAGGAGGTTTCGTGGCTGTGTATCCGGACTCGCATGGCCGTCAACCAGGAGTTCCTGGCGACTGTCCACACCACCCTCCGTCCCTAACGTCGGAGCCATGAAGAAGACAGTTGTTGCCGGGGTCGGTGTCGGCGCTGCGAAGAAGATGGTTCTTGCCGGGGTCGGTGTCGGCACTGCGGCTTTCACGATCTCGGATACGGTCAACAGGGAAATGAGCCCCGTCGGCGAGACGGTCAGCAGGTTCGTCAACACGGGCGCGGGCTGGCTGGTCCCGCTCGGGCTGGTCGCGATCGCGCTGGGCCGTCGGTGTGGGACTGTTCCTGCTGCTCTACGCGCTGGCCTGGGACTGGGCCGTCGCGAGCGGTTCCCCGGCCCGCGCGCTCGCGGCGGGTGGGGCCGAGATGCTCTGGCTGGCGCTCGTACTGGCGATCGGCAATGCCCGGCATCTCCAGGCGCGCTGGCGGGCGCAGCTGGAGCAGGCGCGCGAGGCGGATGCCCGCCGCCGCGGACCAGGGCGCGACCGGCCGCGACACCCACGTGAGAGCCCTCCACTCGGGTACGTGCCAGCAGCCGCAAAGTAACTCTGTGTGATGAAAGTTGGGCGATGTAGCCAGAGATGCCCCGGTCCGGGCAAGCAGCAAAGTGACGAAGAGTTGCGCGGGTAGCCAGCTTTAACCAAAGGTAGTTGATCAATAACTCCTAGTTGCGGGATGGTGTTCGGGTTCTGATCAAACTTGCCTAGGAGGAACCATGTTGCTTGCTCGCCATCTACTGGCCGGCGCCGTCGTCGCCGCCGTCGTGAGCGCGGCTACCGCCCTGCCCGCCGCGGCCGCCGCCCGGCAACCCGCTACCCACGCTGCTCTCGCCGGCCCCCCCGTGTGCGTGGACGCCACCGGCGCCCGGACCAACGGCACCCGGGTGCACCTGTGGCAATGCTTTGGCAACACCAACCAGAAGTTCGTGATCGCCAACGGCCTGATCAAGGTCGAAGACACCCTTGGCTCCGGCACTCCGATGTGCCTGGACGCCGCCGGCGCCCGGACCAACGGCACCCGGGTGCACCTGTGGCAATGCGCGAACACCAACACCAACCAGATCTGGTTCATCAGGAGGGGAGAGATCGTCATCAAGGACACCCTCGCCTCCGGCACCCCGATGTGCCTGGACGCCACCGGCGCCCGCACCAACGGCACCCAGATGCACCTGTGGGAATGCGCCGCGGGCAACACCAACCAGAAGTTCGTGATCGACAATGGCATGATCGAGGTCGAAGACACCCTGACCTGACCAGCAGCCACACCGGAAACACAAAGGGCCGGGGCCAGGCTCACCCGCCCGGCCACGGCCCTCTCCCCTGCCTGCAGGCAGACCAGGAGGCAGGGGAGAGTTACCTTGCGGATGGCGACACGGACCCGGGTGGGGGACCTTGAGGCAGCGCGCCGCCGGACGCGCCGACGGAGGTGTCACCGGCCTTCCGGCCGAGTGCGACCAGGCGCGGGGACCGCCCGGAGTCGTTTCCCGCCCATCGCCGTTTCCGAAAGGCTTAATAAGTCGCTATTTCGCAATAAATGCTATAAAGGGCAGGCCAAAAAAATCTCATCGCTTTACCGCGTGGGTTTTCAGTAATGTCTTTACCATGCGCTTGACAAGGAGCCAGATCCTGGCGGGGCCCGCTTTTCTGGTGGTCATGGTGACCGGGGCGACGGCGCCGCACGCACGCACCCACCCACCCACCCAGGCCGTACGGCGCGCCGGGGACGTATGAAACGCCTCGTCCCAGACCGCCGGGCTGAGCGAGCGCGCCCGTTGCCGCCTTGCCGAGGGTCACGCGGCGGCGCAGACGTCGCGGTAGGGGACGGCGCCGAGGTGCTCGCGCCATTCTCGCGGGGTGAGCGTGCGGCCGGCCCGTGCGCAGACCGCGGCGGCCACCGAAGCGGGCGCGACGGGCAGCTCGTAGACGAAGCCGCTGTAGTTGGCGAGGCGCAGCCGGGTGCCGTCGGAGTCGAAGGCCGCGTCGAGCTCGGCGACTCTGTCGCTGTCATAGACCCTGATCTCCTCTCCGATCCGCTGCCGGGTGGCGACATCCCACAGCTGCAGGGCCTCGCTGTCGTCGATCGTGGCGAGCACATCCCCCTGGGGAGAGAACAGCATGGTGATGACTCGCTTGCCGGCGATGCGCAGATCCGGCGCCAAAGGCGTCAGGGTACGGACATCCCACAGCGTCACCCGCTCGCCTCCGCCGCTGACCGCCAGCCGCGCCCCGGTCGGGTCCACGACGACCAGGGGGAGTCCGGTGGCGGCATCGGCGTAGCCCACGCTGACGGGCTTGCCGGTCACGGTGTCGATGAAGCGGCCCAGTGCCGAGGCCAGAGTGCGTCCGTCGGGCATGTAGGCGATGTCGCGGACCGTGGTGCCCAGCCTGACGGTTCTGATCTCGCGCCCGCTGCGCGCCTCCCATTCATGGAGCCAGTAGTCGGTCTCTTCCTGGGAGTTCTGGGTGTACACCGCGGCGAAGGTCGTCCCGTCGTGGGTGAACGCCCGACCGGTCATGATCAGGCCGTCGGCGGCCCGGTAGCTCCACAGTCTGCGCTGCGTGGCGACATCGCGCACCTCCACGTGGGTGAAGTCCGGGACGACGGCCATGGTTTTCCCCGTGGGGTCGAACAGCACGTCCGAGGCCGCCTCCGCGGGCAACGCCCCGATGAAGCGGCGTCCGGGGATGTCCCACAGCCGGATCTGGGAGGCGACGGAGAGCTCGACCGCGAGCCATCGGGCGTCGGGGCTGATCGCGCTGACCGACAGATCGCCGGGGACCTTGTGTCCTGGGGTTTCGGAGCGCAGATCGAGGCTGACGATGCCGTCGTCGAGAAGGTAGCGCAGGGTCCGGCCGTCCGGGTCGAACCAGAGACCGGAGACACTGCCGGGGGCCTGGTAGGTCAGGATTTCCTGGTGAGCCTGGACGTTCCAGACCCGGATGGTCGCCCCGCTGAAACCGGCCGCCAGCCGGGTGCCGGCGCTGAGCCGCACTCCTGAGACGGAGTCGCCGCCGAGCTCCGCCGACGGCTCTGACCCTGCCCAGAGCCAGCCGTACTGCTCCTCGTTCACCTCGGCGGCCTGTTTGACGCGCTTACCCGTCACGGTGTCCCACAGCTCGATGCGCTCACCGCCGCAGATCAGGAACCGGCTGTCCGCGCTGAAGCCGAGCACGTTGAAGGTGCCGCCGCAGCCGGCCGGGAAGCTGTGGTCCTGCACGAAGCCGGGCAGCCTCCACACGCGCAGCCTGCCGGCGACGTCCACGGTCACGGCGATCTTTCCGGAGGGCGCGACGGCGAACCGCCGGAGATCGAAATCCCATCCCGTTCGCATGACCCGGTCGCGGTTCACATCCCAGATCTCCGCCACGTGGTTGTTGGCGTCGAGTGCCAGGAGCGAGTCGTGATCACCGAAGACCGGCTCGATCACCCCGGGGTTCTCCCCCGGCATCCGCTTGACCCCGACGAACCGGCCGGTGCGGGTCTCCCACACGACGACACTCTGCGAGATCACGACCGCCAGCAGACGGCCGTCGTGGCTCAGCCCGGCGCGCCCTGTTCCCATGGTCAGCTGGGGCGCGGTCCACTCCGCGAGCTGCCTGCCGGTCGCCACCTCGTACACGCGCACGCCGCGCTCGCTGACGGCGGCCAGCGTGAGCCCGTCGCCGCTCACCGCCTGGATTCCGGCCCCCGGTGCCGGCGGGGGCCGGAACACGGCGCTTTCTCGCCGGTACAGGGAGGAGGTCAGGCTGGAACGGCTCTCCGCCCCCGGCGCGAGTCGCCAGGCGGCGACGCTGAGCAGCATGGCCCTGACCGGGTCGACCGTGCGCAGGCCATCGGCGACGCGAGCGAGCTCGCGGCCGCGGGCCTGGTCGCGTTCCGCGGCCACCCGGTCGCGCTGCTCGGCGACCTGGGCACCCTGGTGAAGCGAGGCGATGCCGCCGGTCAGGGACAGAGCCAGCAGTGCCGCCAGTGCCACGGTGAGCAGCCGGCGGCGCCGGGCACGGCGCCGGGTGAGGCCGCCCGCGGCGGCGAGGAAATCGCGTTCCAGCGGGGTGAGCGTCAGATGCCGTCGTCCGGTGGCGGCCCAGCCGAGTGCCGTCTGCAGCCGGCTGCCCTGAAGCAGGTCGCCGTCCCGGCGCCCGTGCGTGTCCCAGATACGGGCGGCCTGGGTGATCTCGGCGATGATGGGCAGGCCGTCGCGGTCGGTCTCCACCCACTTCCGCAGCCGCGGCCAGGCACGCAGCACGGCCGGGCGAGAGATGGTGACCTCGCCGTCGCGTTCGGCCAGCAGGTAGGCGAAGACGTCCAGGATGCGGCGGCGCGCCTCGGGCCGCTCGGGTAGCAGGTCGACCGAGGGCACCCGCCGTACGGTCTCCAGGCCGTCGGCGCCGATCGCGACCAGCCGCAGCAACAGCTCGGGCACGAGCTCACGCTCATCGGCTTCGAGCATGGTGTAAGCATCCTCGGCCAGGGTGCCGAGGCCGGGGTCGATCACTTCGCCCGCGTGCAGGGCACCGGCGCGACTGCTGCCCGCACCGAGCAGGTCGGTCTCCCCGGCACCGCCTACCAGGGTGAGCAGGAGATCTCGTGCGGTCGGCCGTCGCGCGGGATCCTTGTTCAGCGCGGCGGCCACCAGCGGACGCACGCTGGGCGGCAGCGCGTCCAGATCGGGGTCATGGGACAGCACCCGGTGCATCACCCCGCCGAGCGCGTCGGCCCTGAACGGGTCCTGGCCGGTGGCGGCGAACACCATGACGCCGCCCCAGGCGAACACGTCGGCCGCCGGTCCCGCGCGCTGCCCGGTGAAGATCTCAGGAGCCATATAGGTCGGGGTGCCGGCGATGTGGCCGCTGACGGTCAGCGACATCTCCGCGGTACGGGCGATGCCAAAGTCGATCACCCGGGGCCCGTCGGGGCCGAGCAGGACGTTGTCCGGTTTGAGATCGCGGTGGATGACTCCGGCCTCGTGCACGGCGGTCAGCGCGGTCGCGACGGCGGTCGCCAGCCGGTGCAGGTCGTCCCCGGCGAAACGCCGTCCGGCGCGGCGGAGATCGACTCCTTCGACGTATTCGCTGACGATGTACGGCGGGACCGCTGCGAGGTCGGCGTCGATCACCTTGGCGGTGCAGAACGAGGCGACCCGCCAGCCAGTATCCGCCGATCCGGTCGGGGTCTCCTGCGAGCAACGCATCCATCACGCCTCCTTGCGGGATTGGATGCACGACACGGGCCAGGAGTTCGCACCTGTTGAGCGCCCGGTTGCTGTCAGTGATCGTACGCCCGGTTGTCCCGGCGGAGTGTGACTTTCACCGGGCCGCCACACCGGGCGGGTGCGGCGGCCGTGGGTGGGATCGGCTCGGCGGTTCGAGTCAGTCAGCCCGGAGCAGGGTGTGCAGCTCGGCGGTGTCGATGATGTGGGCCCGTGAGGGGAGGACTTGATGGAGCAGGACGTTGTGGACTTCGGTGTCAGGGTCGGCGACGCCGTCGGACAGGACGTAGAGCTGGTAGTCGCGGTCGGCCGCGTCGATGACGGTGGACAGGACGACGCCGCTGGTACTGATGCCGGAGACGACCAGAGTGGTGATGCCGCGCTCGCGCAGCCGCTGGTCAAGGTCGGTGGTGGATATGCCGCCGTAGCGGACCTTGCGCACCATGATGTCGCCGTCCTGGGGAGCCAGGCGATCGTGGATGGCAGCGGCAGGGTCCTCGTGGTGCATGACACGGTGCTGGGCCACCGGGGCGAAGGACTTGTTGGTGGCCGGGATCGCGTCCCAGTCGGCCTCAGTGAAGCCGACGCGGACGTAGGCGATGGTGCCGCCGTTGGCGCGAACGTCGGATATGGCCCCTTCCACGCGGGTCAGCAGGGCATCGCGGTACCCACCTTCGGGCAGAAGGGCCAGGATCGCGGGCTGGTAGTCCATGACGAGGAAGGCGGTGTGCGCGGGGTCAAGTGCGGGGGCAGTGCTCACGCGAGTGTTCTCCTTGCTTGGTGGTGCCTGGTCGGCGCGGACACGAATCGGCGGACCGGCTGCGGCCTGCGGGCTTCAGTGGCGAGTTGCGGTGTGTCATGTGTGGCTACGGGCCGGCTCCGGCTCGGAGAGAAGCGCTGCGGCGCGGCGGGGGAGCAGCAGCGGGGTCGCCAGCAGGAGCACGCCGGCCAGGCCGATGGCCGTACGCGGGCCGAGCAGGCTGCCCAGCACACCCCAGGCGGCTGTCAGGAGCGCGGTCGTGGCCTTGGTCGTCACCGCCCATGCGGACAGTGTGCGGGTGACCCGGTCGGTTGCGGTGCGCTCGAGGCGGTAAGTGGTGTAGACGGGGTTGAAGACCCCGCAGCAGAAGATGAGCCCGAGCTCGACGCCCATCACCAGCAGCAGCCCGCCGGTGCCCGGCCCCAGGAAGGCCAGGCCGACGGGCCAGATCGCGCGCAGCGTCCCGGCCACGACCAGGACCTGGTGCTGCCCGAACCGGGTGACGAGCGGTCGGGCCAGCCGTGAACCGAGCAGTCCGCCGATTGAGGGCGCGGCGAAGGCGAGGCCGTACTGCCACGGTGCGAACCCGAGTCGGTCGAGCATCAGGACGGCCAGCAGCGGCTGGGTGGCCATCACCAGGCCGTTGAACAAGGTGGTGTTGAAGAACAGCCGACGCAGCGTCGCGTCGGCGAGGATGTACCGCCAACCGTCGAGCAGGTCCCCGGCCCGCATGCGTGCGGCCTCCCGGCGCTGGGGCCGCGGCTCGTGCCCGCCTATCGCGCGGATGCCCAGGGCCGAGAGCAGGTAGCTGACCGCGTCGGCCACCACCGTCGCCACCGGGCCCAGGAGCCCGATCGCCGCGCCGCCCAGCGGCGGTCCGATGATCGTGGTCGTCCAGGCCGTGGACTCGAATCGGGCGTTGGCGACGAGCAGGTCCTCGGCCGGCAGCAGCGTCTTCAGGTACGCGCCGGAGGCGGCGCGGAAGGTGATGTCGGCCGCCGCGACGACGACCGAGACCAGCAGGAGCTGAAGGAAGGTGAGCACGCCGAGCGCGAACGCGGCGGGGATCGTCAGCAGCGCCGTGAACCGCACCAGGTCCATCGCGATCAGCACCGGCCGCTTGCGGCGAAACTCCACCCACGGGCCGAGCGGCACCGCCACGGCCGCGCCCACCGCAGCCCCCACGGAGGAGAGCGCAGCGACCTCGGCCGGTCCGGCGTGCAGCACCTGGATGGCGATCAGCGGGAACGCGCCGAAGGCGAGCCACGTGCCGAGCTCGCTGGTCCCGTACGCTCCCCAGAACCACCCGAACCGCCGCCCCAGCCGGTGCCCGCTCCTCATGCCTGCCGCCCCTCGCCACTCACCCGCACAACCGATCCGCGATCGGAAGCATCAAAGCGCGCACCACACCCGGGGATCAAACAACCGCAGGACCGCCTGGCCACAACCAACGGTTGTGCCCATAGGGTGTCGGCATGGACCTCGACACCGTCCGGACCTTCGTCGCCGCCGCCGACGCGGGGCAGTTCCAGGAGGCCGCCGCCGAGCTGGCGGTCACCCAGCAGGCCGTCTCCAAGCGCATCGCCGCGCTGGAGCGCAACCTCGGCGTGCGGCTGTTCACCCGCACCCCGCGCGGCGCCGAGCTCACCATCGACGGGCAGGCGTTCCTGCCCCACGCGCGCGAGCTGCTGCGCGTCGCCGAGCGCGCGGTCGCGTCCGTGCGCACCGGCCGCCGTCCGCTGCGCGTCGACGTGATCGCCTCGCGCAGCGCGGCGTCGGGCCTGATGCGCGGCTTCCACCGCGCGCACCCCGAGATCGAACTCGACGTGCTGATGCTGTTCGACATCGAGACGGCCGTCGCCGCCATCCGGTCCGGTGCGATCGACGCGTCCTTCCGCGCCGTCGCCGTGCCCGGCCGGCCCCTTCCCGAGGACATCGAATCCGTCCGGGTGCTCGACGAGCCGCTCCAGCTCCTCACCGGCCCCGCCCACGCGCTGACGGGCGCCCGGTCGGTGCCCCTCGCTCAGCTCGCCGGGCACCGGATCTGGATGCCCGGCATCGTCCCCGGAACCGAGTGGGCCGCCTACTACGACGATCTCGTCGCCGAGTTCGGCCTCACCATCGAGGCGACCGGCCCCAACTTCGGCTCCGACGCGCTCCTCGACACCATCGCCGACACCCCGGCCCTGGCCACCTTCATGGGCGAGCAGACCCGCCTGATCTGGCCCGCCGACCACGGCCTGCGCCGCATCCCGGTGACCGACCCGACGCCCGTCTACCCGCACTCGCTCCTGTGGCACCGCGACAACCCCCACCCAGCGCTGGCCACCCTCCGCGCCCACCTCACCGCCGCATCGGCCGGTCACGACGCCGCCGGGACCTGGGCGCCGGGCTGGGTGATTCCGCGCTGAACGCCGCCGCGTCCGCCGCGCATGCCGGCCAGGAGGCGTTCGCGGTGAAGATCCCCGACGGCAAGTGCGCGAGCGGGCCTTCGCCTCGCCCTTCCACGACCTGCTGCCCGCGCTGAAGGAGGCCCTGGCCAATGTGACGCGGGCGGACGTGTTCACGACCGTCCCCTACACCGCCGTCACCACGACCGACCTGCACCGCAGGTGGGCCGCTCTGCCGAGGGGCGTGTGAAACGCCTCGTGCCGGGCGGGGTCACCAGGCGGCGCAGACGTCGCGGTAGGGGACGCCGCCGAGGTGCTCGCGCCACTCCTGCCGGGTGAGCGTACGGCCGGCCCGCGCGCAGACGTCGGTGGCCATCAGGTCCGGGGCGACGGGCAGGTCGTAGACGGAGCCGGTGACGTTGGCCAGGCGCAGCCAGGCGCCGTCGGGGCTGAAGGCCGCCTCAAGCTGGGCGAACTCGTCGTCGTCGTAGACCCTGATCTCCTCCCCGATCCGCTGGCGCGTGGCGGTGTCCCACAGTTGCAGTGCCTCGGTGTCGTCGATCGTGGCGAGCGCCTCTCCGTGAGGGGAGAACCTCGCGATGTCGGTGAGCTTTCCGCCGACGCGCAGGTCCGGCTCCAAAGGCGTGAAGGTGCGGACGTCCCACAGCGTCACCCGCCCGTCACCGCTGCGGGCCGCCAGCCGCGCCCCGGCCGGGTCCACGGCGACCGGGGACGTCCCGTCGCTCGCGTCGGTGTATCCCACGCCGACGGATTTTCCCGTCGCGGTGTCGACGAAGCGGCCCAGGGCCGAGGCCAGGGTGCGTCCGTCGGGCATGTAGACGAAGCCGCCGACCACGGCGTCCAGCACGACGTCCCGGATCGTCCGTCCGGTGCGCGCGTCCCAGACGCGGAGCCGGTAGCCGTTCTGGGTCTGGGGGTTCCCGGTCTCCGGGGAGTAGGCCGCGGCGAAGGTCGTCCCGTCGGCGCTGAACGCCTGGCCGCTCATGGTCATGCCCTGAGGAAGGCTGTAGGTCCACAGACTGCGCCGGGTGGCGACGTCGCGCATGTCCACGCGCACCGAGTCCGCCACGACGGCGACGCTCTTCCCCTGGGGATCGAAGAGCACGGCCGGCACCGTGTCCGGCTTCTCCGGCAGCACCCCGGCGAAGCGGCGGCCGGGGATGTCCCACAACCTGATCTCGGAGGAGCCCTCGGGCTCGACCGCGAGCCATCGGGCGTCGGGGCTGATCCCGCCGACGTCATGGACGCCGGACACCCGGTGTTCCCGGATTCCGGACCGCAGGCCGAGGCTGACGATCCGGTCCCCGAGACCGTAACGCAGGGTCCGGCCGTCCGGGGCGAACCAGATGTCCGAGACCTCGCCGGGCGCCTGGTAGGTCAGGATCTCCCGGTGGCCCTGGACATCCCAGACCCGGATGTCCGTTCCGCTGAAACCGGCCGCCAGGCGGGTGTCGGCGCTGAGCCGTACTCCCGAGGCGAAGTGATCCAGCCGCATCCGCGGATCCGGTTCCGTCCAGTACCAGCCGTACTGGTCCTCTTGCGCCTCGGCGGCCTGCCTGGCCCGGCTGCCCGTCGCGGTGTCCCACAGCTCGACCCGCTCTCCGCCGCAGATCAGGAACCGGCTGTCCGCGCTGAAGCGGACCACGTTGACGGGGCCGCCGCAGCCGGTCGGGAAGCGGCGGTCCTCCACGAGCCCGGGCAGCCTCCACACCCGGACCCTGCCGTCGCGCACGGTCACACCGAGCTTGCCGGAGGGCGCGAGCGTGAACCGGTTCTCGTCCAGGTTCCAGGGCAGTCGCGTGACCCGGTCACGGTCGACGTCCCAGATCATCTCCTGCTCGTTGAGCACCATGAGGGAGTCGTGGTCACCGAAGGCGGGTTCGACCAGTCCGGGGTTCCCCGGGATCTTCCTGCTCCGGACGAGGCGGCCGGTCCTGGTCTCCCACACGACGACGACGCCGTCGGAGATCACGGCGGCCAGCAGGCGGCCGCTACGGCTCAGCCCGACGGCTCCGACGCCCGCGGACAGCCGGGGCGCGGTCCACTCCGCGATCCGCCGGCCGGTCGCCACCTCGTAGACGCGCACCCCGCGCTCGCCGACGGCGGCGAGCGTGAGCCCGTCACCGCTCACCGCCTCGATGGCGGCTCCCCTGCCCGGCGGAGGCTGGAACGCGGCGCTCTCCCGCCGGTACAGGGCGGAGGTCAGGCTGGAGCGACTCTCCGGGCCTGGGGCGAGCCGCCAGGCGGCGACGCTGAGCAGCATGGCCTTGACCGGGTCGACCGTGCGCAGGCCGTCGGCGACGCGGGCCAGCTCGCGGCCCCGGGCCTGGTCGCGTTCGGCGGCCACCCGGTCGCGCTGCTCGGCGACCTGGACGCTCTGGTAGAGCGCGGCGGCGCCGCCCGCGAGGGAGAGGACCAGCAACACCGCCATCGCCATGGTGAGCAGGCGGCGGCGGCGGGTGCGGCGCCGGGTGAGGCCACTCGCGGCGGCGAGGAAGTCACGTTCCAGCGGGGTGAGCGTCAGATGCCGCCGCCCGGTGGCGGCCCAGCCGAGCGCCACCTGCAGCCGGCTGCCCTGGAGCAGGTCGCCGTTGCGGCGCCCGTGCGCGTCCCAGGTGTGCGCCGCCTGGTTGATCTCGGTGAGGACGGGCAGCCCGTCGCGGTCGGCGTCCACCCAGGCACGCAGCCGGGGCCAGGCGCGCAGTACGGCCGGGCGGGAGATGGCGACCTTGCCGTCGCGTTCGGCGAGCAGGTAGCCGAAGACGTCGAGGATGCGGCGGCGCGCTTCGGGCCGTTCAGGCAGCAGGTCGGCCGCGGGCACCCGCCGTACGGTCTCCAGGCCGTCGGCGTCGAGCGCGACCAGCCGCAGCAGCAGCTCCGGCACGACCGCGCGCTCGTCCTCCCCGAGCATGGCGTAGGCGTCCTCGGCCAGGGCTCCCAGGGCGGGGTCCGCCGCGCCGTCCGCGCGCAGAGCATCGGCGCGGCCGCCGCCCGCGCTGAGCGGGCCGGCCTCTCCGGCGCCCGCCAGGGCGAGGAGGAGGTCACGCGCGGCCGGCCGGCGGGCGGGGTCCTTGTTCAGCGCGGCGGCCACCAGCGGGCGCACACCGGGTGGCAGCGCGCTCAGGTCGGGGTCGTGGGACAGCACGCGGTGCAGCACCGCGCCGAGGTCGTCGGCCCTGAACGGGTCCTCGCCGGTCGCCGCGAACACCATGACGGCGCCCCAGGCGAACACGTCGGCCGCCGGTCCCGCGCGCTGCCCGGTGAGGAGCTCGGGAGCCATGTAGGTCGGGGTGCCGGCGATGAGACCGTCGGCGGTCAGCGACATCTCCGCGGTGCGGGCGACCCCGAAGTCGATCAGCCGGGGGCCGTCGGGGCCGAGCAGGACGTTGTCCGGCTTGAGGTCGCGGTGGACGACGCCGGCCTCGTGGATGGCGGTCAGCGCGGTCGCGACGGCCGTCGCCAGGCGGTGCAGGTCGTCCCCGGCGAACCGCCGCCCGGCCCGGCGCAGATCGAGCCCCTCGACATACTCGCTGACGATGTACGGCGCCGCCGCCCCGGGGTCGGCGTCGATCACCCGGGCCGTGCAGAACGAGGCGACGCGCCGGGCCGCGGCGACCTCCTTGCGGAGCCTGTCGCGCATGCCGGCGTCGGCGGCGGCGTGCAGGACCTTGAGGGCGACCCGGGCGCCGTCGGCGTCGTACGCCTCGTAGACGACCCCTTGGCCGCCCGCGCCGAGCCTGCCCGCCAGCCAGTAGCCGCCGATCCGGTCGGGGTCTCCCGCTTGCAACGCGTCCATGCCGCCTCCTCGGAGGGTTGGACGCACGGTGGGGGCCGCGGGTTCGTGGGTCCATCGGTGGATGCCCTTGACGGCCCAGCCGGTGAGCCGTCGCACCGCCCAGACGTGGGGCCAGGGAACAGATGTGATTTTTTGCCGTCGGGCCGAACTTCCACCGCACCACGCCCATCCAACTATGCAGAGAGCGGGCTTCACCGGAGGCTCCAGCGCTGACTCCGGACGGGGCACCCATCCGTTTCTCGTCGCTCGTCAGGCCTCTGCCGCCACTGGCCGGACGCGTCTGTGACGCGTGGGCCGTCGGGGCTGTCGCGCGCCGCTCCCGGCCGGACCAGGTTGACGTCCGGTGCCAGGCGCGGAAGCCGGAGCGGTTGACACCAATGGAATCGAAGGAGAATCCGATGAGGAAGCTGGGAACGTACACGCTGGCCGTACTGGCCGCCGCCGGGTTCGGCCTGTCCGCCGTGCCCGCGGCGCAGGCGTCCACCACCCACCAGGCGTCCGCCGAAACGGTCGTGTCACTCCGGGGGAAGGTCCCGTCCTGCGTGAACGTCTGGTCCAGGACCGGGAGGGTGACCAAGACCGGCTACGCGCAGAACAACTGCGGACGCACCCTGCACATGAAGATCGTCTGGGCGCACGGCGCGGACGGCGACTGCCAGACGGCGTACCCCGGAAAGACGATCTCCTACTGGGTCCCGAGGGGGATCCGCACGTTCGACGGCGCCAAGACCTGCTGACCCGGCGGTCTCCGGTGTCCGTGATCCGACCGGCGTTCGACGCCCTGACCTGGCCGGTCTCCGGCGGCGGCGCGCCGGCCCGGTGAGGATCAGACGGTGAGGACGAGTCCGCGGCACTCGGTCACCCCGAGGGCCGCGGCCTTTCGGCCCGTCAGATCCGGCCGTTGCGCCGGAGGATGTCGACGGCACGCACGGTGGTGTGCCCGCGCCAGTCGAGGGCGCCCGCGGGCGAGATCGTGGCGTAGTCGACGGTCCAGCCGCCGTCGTCCTGTTGCAGGGCGGCCAGGCGGTCCAGGTCCGCGGAGATCACCTCCGGGGCGAACAGCGCCCGCGCCGGCCGGTCGGGGAAGGGGGCGAAGTCGAGCGGGTGCAGCGTCTCCTCCTCGGTGCCGCCCTCGACGTGCATCCGTCCGTCGGCGGGGATGTGCTTGCCCAGGCGACTCAGGAGATCGGCCGCGTCGGGCAGGGCGTCGTGGACGGCGTCGAGGAACCGTACGGCGAAGGCCAGCACGTAGGCGTGGGTCGTGTGGTCGACCTCCTCGGCGGCGGCGAGGCAGTAGCGGGTGGCCTGGGCGAGCCACGGGTGGGCGGCGACCGCCGGATCGTGGGCGGCGACGCGGTGGGCCGCGGCCACGGTCACGGCCGTGATCTGCAACGAGGAGACCGTGGTGTCGGCGCCGGTCCACCAGGGGGCGCTCCCGGCGTCGGTGGTGAGGGGCAGCGCGAACGGCAGGCCGCCGTCGGGCAGGGAGACCGACCGCAGCCAGTCGCACAGCCCCGTGGCCTCCGGAGCGGTGGCCGGGGCGATCTCCTCGAACACCTCGAAGGCGTGCGCCGCGGCTCCCGGCTGGCTCTCCGGGGAGCGCAGGTCGGGCTCCAGGCCCCAGCCGTAGCCGCCGTCGGGGTTGCGGTAGCCGTCCAGGGCGGCCAGCACGGCGTCGGGGCCGGTCTTCTCCGTCAGCGACTGGAAGCGGCGGCGGTCCAGGAGGCGTGCGTGAGCGGCCATGAAGGAGGCCGCCGAGGAAAGGTCGATGCTCATGCCTTCACCTTCCCCTGCCACGGCGCCGCGGTCTTGCAGGAATCGGCCGTCACCGTCAATGATCTTCGGCCCGGCAGTCGCTACGACGTCGAAGTAGCCACGGTCAGTGCCGACGCCGGGGCGGAGCAGGATGCTTGGTCACGGCGGCGATGGCCTCGCTGCCGGGTTTGACGTAGCGCATGGCGGTGCGAGGGTTCTTGCGGCGGGTCTTGCCCATGACGAGCTGCAGTGGGACTTCTGCCTGGCCGATCTCGGTGTCGGCGACCTCGGCCAATGGACGGGCAACCACAACTCGTCCTCTGCGACGGCCGGACCCACGCCTTCTCCAGGGTTCTCACCCCGGACAAGCTCGGGCGCATCCGGCTAGCCTCCAGGCACCGTGGTCATTGACGCCGCCCCCAGAGCATCACGACGGCCAGCAGTCCCAACCCTCCCACCATCGACAAGATGACCAGGTAGGCGGTGACAGCGGTATCGATCTCGCCGGCGCCGCCCGTCTGCTCCCACGACTGATCGCAGGCCGCACTCACGGCCCGCTGTTCCTGGCCGAAGACGGCTGGTCAGCCCCCATGTTCATGGCCCTGTCCGGCCACGAGAACATCCGCAGCCTGGCCATCTACACCAACGTCAGCGCCGAAGCCGTCGACGCCGCCCTCGCCGAACACGACCCTGCCCGCCGCCACCGCTGAACAGCACCCCGCCTACTTCGCCCCTGGTGCGCCGATCCTTAACGGCACCCCCGGGAGGGTGAGACGGGCGCCGTCTCGCCGGAACCGCCGGACGAACCGGAGGCGGCGAGGTCGAGGAGCGTCATCGCGTCGTGGTCCGGGCTGCCGGGCGGCGCCATGTAGACGATGAGGCGCTGGCCTTGTGCGCGGTTCAGGGACAGCCCCTCGTGCGAGAGCGTCATCGTGCCGACCTCCGGGTGCCGGAGCGTCTTCTCGCCGTCGCCGATCGTGTGCACCTCGTACCGCTCCCAGAGCCGGTTGAAGTCGGGGCTCTTGACGATCAGCTCACCTACGAGTGAGGCGAGATCCGGGGCATCCGGATCGGTGCCGGCGATCGCCCGCAGCTGGGCGACGCACCCCTTGGCCTTCTGTTCCCAGTCCGCCCACAGCTCGCGGGCAGCCGGGTGCAGGAAGGTGTACCGGACGGTGTTCCGCTGCCGCTCCGGCCAGTCGGCGATGCCGTGGAGCAGCCGCAGCCCGCCGGGATTGGCCGCCAGCAGGTCGTTGGTGCGGCTCACGACGTACGCCGGGTTGGGCCGGAGCGTCTCCAGAAGCTGCGTGACGGTCGGACGGACCCGCCGCGACGGCAGGGGACGGGGCTCGGGCGCACGCCGCGCCGCCCGCGCCGCCAGCTCGCGCAGGAAGCCGCGCTCCTCCTCGTTGAGGCGGAGCGCGTCGGCCAGCGCCTCGACCACGGAGGGGCTCGGATGGGTCTCCTTGCCGCGTTCCAGACGTACGTAGTAGTCGATGCTCACACCGGCCAGCGCCGCCAGCTCCTCCCGGCGCAGACCCGGCGTACGGCGCGTGCCGGTTCCGGCGGGCAGCCCGACGTCTGCCGGGCGTACGCCGCCACGGCGAGCCTGCAGAAACTTCCCGAACTCGGTCATGTCGTCATTTTGCCAGCGTGTGGTCACGGGTCCGGCCCGGAGCCTGGCCCTGTCACACCCCCCTATGGCGCACCCCGGAAGATCACGGTCTGCCCCGCCCTCGCGAGCCTCACCAGCCTGGACGGATGACCCCTCTTGCACCAGCCCGCGCGTCACAGGATGCCCGGCAACGCACGGCCGCACCGAAGCTGATCCTGGCGACCACGTTCATGGGCATCTTTCTGCTCAACCTCGACGCCATGGCGATGAACGTGGCGCTGCCCGGGATCGGGCGGGCCTTCGGCGGCAGCACGGCGGGACTGCAATGGATCGTGGACGCCTACACGCTGATGTTCGCCGCGCTCCTGCTTTCCGCGGGCACGCTCTCCGACCGCATCGGGGCGAGCCGCGCGTTCGGCGCCGGCGTCGCGCTCTTCACGGTCGCCTCGGCGGCCTGCGCACTGGCGCCGGGGCTGGGCGAGCTGATCGCCGCCCGCCTGATCCAGGGGAGCGCGGCGGCGATCATGCTGCCCTCCTCGCTGGCCCTCGTCCGGCAGGCCTTCCCGGACGCGGCCGCACTGGCACGGGCCATCGCGCTGTGGACCATGGCCGGAGCCGTCGCGGTTGCCGCCGGCCCGGTGGCTGGCGGGGTGCTGTCCAGCACCCTGAGCTGGCGGGCGATCTTCGTCGTCAACCTGCCCGTCGGCATCGCCGCCCTCGCGGTGTTGACCCGCGCGGAGCGCTCGCCGCGCCGTGCCACGCCGCTCGATCCGTACGGCCAGCTCACGGCGATCGTCGCGCTCGCGGCGCTCACCTTCGGGGTGATCGACGGAGGGGAGAACGGCTTCGGCGAGCCCGTGGTGCTGGGCTGCCTGGGGCTCGCCGCGGTGGCGACGGCCGCGTTCATCATGATCGAGGCACGTACCGCCGCGCCGATGGTCCCGCTCGACCTCTTCCGTTCGCGCACGGTGACGGTTTCGGTCGTGATCGGCTTCGCCGTCAATGCCGCGTTCTACGGGCTGGTGTTCGTGCTGAGCCTGTTCTTGCAGGACGTTCTGAACCTGTCCGTCATGGCCGCGGGACTGATGTTCCTACCGATGATGGCCGTGATCGCCGGAGCCAACCTGGCCTCGGCCAGGGCTTCGGCACGCTCTGGGCCGCGGATGCCGATCGCCGTAGGACAAGCGATCTTCGCACTGGCGATGTTCGGCCTGCTCTGGATGGACGAGGGGACCAGCAGACCAGTGATCGCGGCGATGCTCATCCCGGTCGGCCTCGGCCTAGGTTTCGCCGTACCTTCCCTGACCGCCATCCTGCTGAACGACATCGCCGCGGACCGGGCCGGAATGGCCGCCGGGATCCTGAACTCCTTCCGGCAGACGGGCGGCGCGCTCGCCGTGGCCGTCTTCGGAGCCTTGGTCGCGGACCGGGGTGAGTTCATTGTGGGTCTGCGGGTCGCCTTGTGCGTCGCGGCTGTGATGCTGGTAGCCACCACGGCCGCGGCCCTCATGCTGCCGCGCGGCCGTAGCTGACGGGACGGTGACGGGGATGTCTGGCGCGGGGCCCGGTAAGGAACTCAACCGGCTGAGGCGGCACCCTAGTCGGTGGTTTGTCAGGGCCGGGCATAGAGGTTGAGGGATCGTCCCGCAGTGACGGCTGTGACCAGGCCCTGTAGTTCAGCGGGCGGGGGCCTGCTCGACCAGTCGCGCCACCAGCGTTGCAGCAGTGCGCAGGAGGTCAGCCGGCCGCGTACTCCTCCAACGGACCCGGCGCCGGCGGACACGGACGTCGCGCGGTCGCCATCACGACCACCCCCGAACAGCATCGGCCATCCCTATCCACCGGCTTGCTGCGACATCAACCCCATGTCAACAAACCACCGACTAGCCGGAAGGACTGCCCCCGTAACAACGTCCATGGTTACGTAGGTCCGACCGGTGGCAGCGGAGAGGTTGGGATCGTAGCCGTTGCTTCGGAAGGCCCAGCGAAAGATACGCAGGCGATCGGGGATGTCGGTAAGGCTCGCACCACCAGCCGCCATCTGTGATCGGAAGTGCCGAGTTGCTGGTTGGTGCCGTACTGCACGGCGCCGCGGACGCGATCGCCGCAGGCGAGCAACCACAGCGGTGGCGGGCGGGCCGTACGCGGCCTCACCCGTCACCGGCTCGCGGTCAGGCGTCCCAGGTGACCGGGAGGCTCTTCACCCCGTAGATGTCCGCGATCTCCGGGCGCAGGGCGACCTCATCGGCAGGTACGGCCAGGCGCAGCGTGGGGAAGCGGTTGAGCAGCGCGGGGAGCGCGACGCGCATCTCGACGCGGGCCAGCTGCTGGCCCAGGCACTGGTGGATGCCGTGGCTGAAGGCCAGGTGCCCGCCCTCCTGCCTGCGCACGTCGAGCACGTGGGGGTCGGTGAAGCGCTCGGGGTCGCGGTTGGCGGTGTGGAGAGACAGGATGACCGTCGTGCCGGCCTTGATGGTCTGGCCGCCCAGCTCGACGTCCTCCAGCGCGACCCTCGCGAACTGCTTGGCGACGCTCAGATACCGCAGCAGCTCCTCCACGGCCCCGTCGGTGAGCGCGGGCTCGGCGCGCAGCGCAGCCAGCTGCTCCGGGTTCTGCAGCAGCGCGAAAGTGCCCAGCGCCAGCATGTTCGCGGTGGTGTCGAACCCGGCCGACAGCAGGATCAGGGCGATCCCCCGCAGCTCCTCATCGGTCAGGTCGCTGTCGAGCAGGTCGCTGAGCAGGTCGTCGGTGGGGTCGGCGCGCTTGGCGGCCACCAACTCGGCAAGGTACTGCTGGGTCGCGGTGTAGGCCGCGATCAGTTCCTCGTCGCCGACCTCGCCGCCGAGGAACTTGTCGATGTTGTCCTGGAAGGAGCCCCGGTCCTCGTACGGCACGCCCAGCAGCTCACAGATGATGATGGCGGGGATGGGCTTGGCGAACGCGGTCACCAGGTCCGCCGGCGGCCCGGCCTGCTCCATGGCGTCCAGGTGCTCGGCGGTGACCTGCTCGACGCGCTCGGTGAGCAGTCGCATCCGCCGGACGGTGAACTTGCCCACCAGCGGTTTGCGGTAGCGGCCGTGCTGGGGCTCGTCCATGAGCAGGAACTCCCCGGGCGGCGCCGGGGGGACCTCGATGTCGCCGTAGTCGACCAGCGGGTGGTGGCGCATGAGCTCCTTGCGTGAGCTGAAGCGCGGGTCGGCCAGGATCGACCGGATCAGGTCGTAGCCGGTGACCAGCCAGCCCTGGTGTCCGTCGGGGAAGGGGAAGCGGCTGATCGGGCCGTGCTCGCGGGCGTCGATCAGCTCTGCCGGCGGGTCGAAGGGACAGCCGGGCTGACGCGCCGTCGGCATCGTCGTGACGGTGTGGAGGGATTCACTCATGCCCATTCCTCATCTCGCGATAGTACGTGTTTGATATTATTCGAAAGCTACGCTGCATTCAGAATTCCTGTCAACCGCAGGAAGTGCATTCAGGCAGGTAATTAGCGCTAATTAATGCAATGACACTGCGCGCGAATGCAATGATGCGTTGCAATGACAGTGCAGCGCGAGCGCAGCGGGCAGCCGGTTTGCCCTCTGCCTTGGGCAGGTGCAGGAGATCCGTCATCAGCAGCAGGTTTTCCTCGCCGGTGCGCAGGTCGTGCACCGATCGTTTCGCCTTGGCTCAAGTGCGGCTTAGCGGGTGGACTCGCGGTTGAACAGCTTCTTCGACCAGAGGTAGCCGCCGAGCGCGATGACGACGCACCAGCCGACCGCGATGACGGCGTTGTTCCCGACCGGCGTGCCCATCAGCAGGCCGCGCAGGGTCTCGATGAGCGGCGTGAACGGCTGGTACTCGGCGAACCAGCGCAGCACGGTGGGCATCGAGTCGGTCGGGACGAACCCGCTGCCCAGGAACGGGAGCAGCAGCAGCGGCATACCGACGTTGCTCGACGACTCGACGGTCTTGCTGGCCAGGCCGAACGCGACCGACAGCCAGATGAAGGCGAAGGCCATCATCACCAGGACACCGATGAGGGCGAGCCAGTCGCCGGGCCCCGCCGACGGCCGGAAGCCGATGAGCAGCGCGACGCCGATGACCGCCGCGATGCTGAGCATCGTCTGGATGAGGCTGCCGATGACATGTCCGGTCAGGACGGACACGCGGGCGATGGCCATGGTGCGGAACCGGTCGACGATGCCCTCGGTCATGTCCATGGCGATCGAGATGGTGGTGCCCTGGACCGCAGCGGTGATCGTCATCAGGATGATCGCGGGGGTGACGTAGTTGACGTACTCCGCACGTCCGCCGGAGACGCCGCCGAGCCCGGCGCCGAGCGTGCCGCCGAAGACGTAGACGAACAGCAGCAGGAAGACGATCGGCATGCCGATGAGCTGCAGTGTCATGGACGGGTAGCGCACCATGCGCTTGAGGTTGCGGCGAAGCATCGTCGCCGAGTCGGTCAGGGCGTGCGACACAGTGCTCATCGTGCGGTCACCTTCTCCTTGTTGCCGGTGAGAGCGAGGAAGACATCGTCGAGGTCGGGGGTGTGCACGCTCAGCGAGTCGACCTCGACCGCGTTCTGGTCAAGCCGGTCGAGCAGCGCCTTCAGCGACCTGAGGCTGCCGTCGTGCGGTACGCGCAGGGCGAGCGTGTCGCTGTCGCGGGACACCTGGCCCACGGCGCGCGCGGCGGATTCGAGGTCGCGCTCGTCAGCGAACCGCAGCAGGACGTGGCCACCGGGAATGCGCCGCTTGAGCTCGTCCGCGGTGCCCTCGGCGACGATCTTCCCGTGGTCGAGCACCGCGATCCGGTCGGCGAGCTCGTCGGCCTCCTCCAGGTACTGGGTGGTGAGGAAGATGGTGACGCCACCCGCCACGAGCTCCCGCACGATCTGCCACATGGCACGGCGGCTGCGCGGGTCCAGCCCGGCGGTCGGCTCGTCGAGGAAGATCACCTGCGGTGAGCCGACCAGCGTCATCGCGAGGTCGAGCCGCCGCCGCATCCCGCCGGAGTAGGTCGCCGCCGTCTTCTTGGCTGCATCGACGAGGTCGAACTGTTCGAGCAGCTGGGCGGTCCTGCGCCTGCCCGCCTTCCGGCCGAGGTGGTGCAGATCCGCCATCAGGGTCAGGTTCTCCTGACCGGTCAGCAGGTTGTCGACCGCCGAGAACTGGCCGGTGACGCCGATCGCGGCACGCACCGCGTCCGGCTCGGCGGACAGGTCGTGACCCGCGATCCGCGCGCTGCCCCCGTCGGCGCGGATCAGGGTGGACAAGATCTTGACTGTGGTGGTCTTGCCGGCGCCGTTGGCGCCGAGCAACGAGAAAACGGTGCCACGCGGGACGTTCAGGTCGACGCCGTCGAGCACGACGTGGTCGCCGTACGACCGGCGCAGTCCGGTCGCCGTGATCGCAGATTGGGATGGCATGGTCATGAGAACCCCTTCGAGATCTGGTCAGGAACGGCGGACGGTGATGTCGCCGAACAACGTGCGCGCGCGGACTTCGACGGTCTGCTCGGACTTCTCCGGTGCTTCGCTGAGACCGTCCAGCGAGTTCTCCACCCGCCCGTGCGAGGTGTTCAGGTCGAGCCATGCGGCGGTGCCGGCGGCGACACCGATTTCGAGGTGGCCGGTCGAGGTGTGCAGCGTGACGGTGTCGCGCGTGACCTGGCCGACGCGAATGGTTCCGTTGGAGGTCTTGGCTTCCACCATGGCGTCGGCCCGGTCGACGGAGATGTCGCCGTTGGCCGAGCGCACCCGCAGTTCGCCGGTGACGGTGCCGATGTCGGTGTTGCCGTTGGAGTTCTTGATGACGGCGGTGCCACCGATCTCGCCGATGTGCACGCGCCCGGTGCCGGTGGAGACATCGACGTTGCCCGCGACCGTTTCGACGGTGATGTCGCCACCGGAGGTGCCCAGTCGAAGCGGTCCGGTCCGGTCGAGGCGGAAATGCCCGACCGACGCCTTGAGCCGGCACTCCCCCAGCGTGCCGACGCCGCGCAGGTCCGCTACCGACAGGTCCGCGTGCACGTGCGAGCCGGTGGGAAGTTCGATCAGCACGTCGACCGACCTGGTCTTCTTGGAGAAGTCGAGCATGCGGGCCTTCGGCCCACGGACCGTCAACGTGCCGTTGGCGTACTCGACGCGCGTCTTCTGCGCGGCGTCCACATCGGACTCGTCGGACTCGTCGCTCGGCCGCACCTCGACGACGGTGTCGGTCCGGTCGCTCGCGATGATCTGCACGTCACCGACGGAGAGCTCGATCGTGGCGGAAATCGGTTCAGGCGTGGCGAAAACAGGCATGGCTACCCCCTCAGAATGAGTCAGAAGAACATCCCCGCTGGTCGGAGATGTACGAAGAAAGTGGTTCTGGGTGTCGGCGTGGGCTAGCGAGCCCAGCCGGTGTAACGCTGCGCGCTGCGCTTGCCGCGCCGGTCGGAGCCGTGGTCGCGCTCCGGGGCACGCAGCGCGGTCGAGGCGGCCCGCACCAGCCAGGCGTTGAGCGAGCGACCTTCCTTGCCCGCCGCCTCCTCGATCGCGGCCTTGAGCTGTTCCGGGAGGCGGACGTTGATCCGTGCCACCGGGCCGTCCTCGAAGCTCGCCGCGGCGTCATCAGCCGACACCGCGCCCAGATCCGGGGTGTCCTCGAGTGGCTGCTCCGCCTGCCGAACCGTCACGACAAAGTTCGGGTCACGTCCACGCAGGTGCACCTGGACCGAACCGGGAGCCAGGTCTCGGGTGATCTCGTCGGCAGCCGCCGACAACGCCTCGAGCAGGGTGAGCCGGATCGCCGACTCCATCGACACGGTCAACCGCTCGATCAGCACACTGGCGTCACCATCACCGGTCTCGACGGCGGTCAGCAGCTCGCGACCGAGGGAGGCCACATACGGGGTCAGGTCCATGGCATCACTATGGCACACCGTGATGCCACCAGCAAGCCATATTGGCTCAGATTGGCATCACTCTGGCTCAGGCTGGATGTTCAGCCGATCACGACACGACAGACTGACTCCGGAACTCGCACGTCAGAGCCTGCTGACAAAGGCTTAAGTGCTCGTGGGCATGGGGCCGTAGAGGGCTGGTCCGATCTTGTTGATGTAGCCCTGGTGTGACCATTGGGACAGTTGGACGCGGAAGCTGTTGATGTTCGCGATTCCGAGGATGGCGGCCAGTTCGGTTCCCTTCCAGGCCCGCCAGGGCTGGGCGGCCAGGAGTTCCAGGACCTTGCCGCGCCGGTCGGGACTGGACAGGTCCGCAAGCGGGGGCGGGTCGCTCCAGCGGCCATGGGGCGGTCGGCCTGCCAGTTCGCGGGTCAGGCGGCTGGTCCGGTAGAGCAGCCGCCCGGTGGCGTCGCGGTGGACGGCCCGCAGCGCGTGGACGATGTGGAGAAGGCGGCTCCGGACTCGGGCACCTCGCCCATCAGGGTGATGACGGTGCCGCGGTGGCGGCCTGGCCTGGGCGTATCGGTGTTGCCGCGGGCCTATCAGGATGTGCTGGAGGCACCGGTCTATGCCGGTGGCGCGATGCGGGCCAAAAAGATCGTGGCGGCGTTGGGGCTGCCGGTCCAGGCGGCCAAGGTCTACGACACGCCCGTGCCGGCTGACTGCTTTGCGTCCGCGAAGAACACCTTCAACTGTCTGATCGGACAGCTCGCCGACCCCGCGACCGCGGCGTTCACCCATGACCTGCTGGAGGAGATGCTCGCCGAGCAGGGCCGTGAGCTGCTGCGCCGGCTGCTGCAGGCCCACCTGGACCTGCGGGCGGTGCGCCTGGCGTGCCCCGGGCGCGCCGAATGTGTATCCGGCCGATGTGGCGTTGTCGCTGCCGGCGGGGCGTCACAGTCACGGGCTGGCCCGGCTGGCGGTGGCCGAGGCGGGCGGGTTCACCAGGCCGAACACAACCTCATTGCCTGATCAACTCAGTCCCTGAGAAAGAGCTACACCCATCTCTGATTGGGCATCCGGGACACCTGACAGAGCCCTACTAGAACACGGTTCAGTCCGCCTGTGGACTCGGGACTGCCATCCCCGAACCCCTGCAAGGCGAGAGCATCGCCCGCCCAGCTGCGTGCGCGGGCTTGGTGGGCACGCCGGTGATGGGACCAAGCAAGGGCCTGTTGAAGGATCTGGTCGATGGGGTGGGTGACGGCGCTGGTCAGATGTGCCAGGGTATTCGGCGTTGGTCACCGGGAGCGAGGAGAGGTTGAGCGACGGCGATGGGTCAGACTCCGATGCAGCCGGGGTTGCTGTCCTCCATGGTGAGTTTCTGCGAGGGCCGACTGGCGCGGCTGGCCCGCCCGGCGGGCAGCGCAGAAGGGCGACACCGATGAGTGCGGCAGCTGACGTGGACGTCTTGCAGCGGCTCATGCCGCCACCGGCGGATGGCGGCACCGCTGTCGACTGGGCTTGTATCACCGAGTCGTGGGGGCGGGCGTTCCCGCCCGACTACGTACGCTTCATGCAGGTGTACGGGGCCGGAGCGGTGCAGAACTACCTGTCGATTGACGAACCGGAGCCCAAGACGTCGCTGTCGGAGGCACGGCGGGACGGGATGGTGGTGGAGACAGCGAACGCTGAGGCGGATTGGGAGAGCGAGGACAAGTCGCCCGAATTGGAAGGAACCTCTCCGCTGCTGATCACCTGGGGCGTCGATGCCACCGCCGACCTGCTGTGCTGGGACGCCTCGGGCCGCGATCCCGCCTCCTGGCCCGTCCTGGTCTACAAGCGGGGCGATACGCGGTGGAGTCGCTACGACTGCGGCATGGCGAAGTTCCTCGCCAGGGTGCTGAGGGCTGACTTCCCACAGTGCCCCCTCAGCGCCGTGTTCATGTGGGGCGCGACCGATGCGGTCTTTCAGAAGAAGCGCGGATGAGCTCGACTTAACCGGTCCGGCGGCCTCCAAGAGGTCACCTGAGCAACGTTCGCAAGTGCAACGAAGTTACCTCTGACCTGCGGTGATTAGTCTCCGGAAGTCAGTTCGGGACGGGATCCAGGCACGTCGATCTCGATGGCACGGCCGAGTTGCTCGGCCACGTAGGCGCGCACGTCGTCGCGGACGGCGTCGGCGTCCCAGCCGGCGGTGCGCAGCAGGCGCTGCAGGGGTCCAGCCAAGGTGATCCCAAAAGCCGCAATACAAGATCAACAATGCTGCGGCTCGGGCGCGGCCTATGTGGCGTCAGACCTTGGTGAGGTGGCGGTAGATGGTGGGGCGGGTGACGCCGAACTCTTCGGCGACCTGCGGGAACGCCATGTTGATCTGTATGTATCGCGAACGCTCGTTTCCCGAACGCCTTGTGCGCGGCGATCTATTGGTGGGGTGGGGGCAAGCTATGGGCATGGATTTCTTCTGCTACCACCGCGACCGGCCCGGCTCCGTAGCGCTGCGCGATGAGCTACTGGAAGAGCATTGGTCCTATATGGACCGGTACGCGAAGGAGATGATCGCCCGGGGCCCGACCCTCGCCGGCGACGGCGACACACCCACCGGCAGCGTGCACATCGTCGACCTTCCCGATCCCGTCGCCGCCCGTGCGTTCGCCTTCGACGAGCCGAACTACCAGGCTGGCGTATACCGGGACGTGCTGCTGCGACGGTGGCGCAACACGCTGGGGCGCACCATGTGGGATTTCCCCGGCGGCCGGGCCGGTGGCAACCGGTACCTGGTGCTTGGCCTCGGCACGGGGCAGGCTGCCGACCTCGCTGTGCCACTCAACGGGGACGTGCTGATCGCGTACGGGCCGCTGTTGTCCGACGACGGCGCCACCTGGCTGGGTACGGCGGCGCTGGTCCGGGCGCCGGACCCGGACACGGCACGCGCCATCCTGACCCCGGACCGGTACGCCGACATCGAGGTGCACAACTGGCAGTTCGGCGGGCGGCCGTCATGACCCCGAGGACATCCAGGTAGTGCTGGCTGTACATGGGTCCCGGTAGGGGTCCCGGTAGTACTCGCGGAGAATCCAACGGATATCGCTGACCAGCGTCGACGTGGAGCACCCGGGCAAGGTCAGCGGCATCCTCGCCCCAGCCCGCCGCATCCACCAACCGGCACACCAGTCCTGCGGTGCCCTCACATCAGAGCAAGCCAGGGGCATATCCATTGGATTCTCCGCGATCACTACCGGGACCCCTGTCTCTGACGGCACGACCATAAACGATCATGCATTGCGGCTTTTGGGCTCACCTTGGCTGGACCCCTACAAGGGCCAGAAGCACCCGCCTCTGGTCGGCTCCCGAGGCATTGAATGCGCTGAACGGGGCGAGCGCCCGGAACGAGAAACTGGCCCTTGTCTACGCTGTGGCACTTGCTGCCACGGAACAGCATGGAGAACCGGTAACCCAGGCATTCCAGAACGTCGCACGCGACCCCGACCCCGCAGTCCGCCAGTCTGTGATCGTCGCTACGGGTTACTTTCCCTACCCCGGCCTCGTCGATCTCGTCAGGCAGTTGCGTGACAGCGACCCCGTCGACCACGTCCGCAAGAACGCGGAAATCCTGCTGAACGGACTCTCCGGGGGAAACCGACTGTACGATTTCCCCTTTATTGGGCTTTCCCTCGGCGCCAGTTCGTGTCAATTTCGGGGCGTGTGAACGTCCAGGGTGTGCCAGGGAACTGTCGGTGACATTGGCTCTTAGCGATAACAAGCCCCGCGGGAGGCATGGCTGACCCGGTCGGCATGGATGTTGTGTGCGAGCATCTTCAGGCCCGACGCCTCGGACGCTCCGGGCCAGTTGTCAGCGGGGTGTCCTCACCGAAAGTGCAAGGTAGGGGTCCAGCCCACATACGCCCAAAACCCACATCCGATCTCGATGTACCGGATGACGCGCCCGAGTCGTGCGGCTGCCCTCGCGGTGGACCCGCAGGTCAGCGCCGTCCCGGCCATCACCGTGTACGGGATAAAGGACCGTTGTCCGGCACCTGGGCTCGACCGGATTCCCCGCCGCACACCTGCCCCTGACCAGCGGGAACGCCGGGCCAATGCGGGTTTTGGGCGTATGTGGGCTGGACCCGTTCATCGGAGTTCGGCACGGTCATTTCACACCTCGATAGCGGCCAGCGCCTGCATGGCGTCGTGCTCAAGCCGCGAAAGGTCATGGAGGAGCGTGCTGGCCTGTTCGAGGTGTGTGGGATCGCCGGATTCACCAGCCTTGGCGATCAGGCCGGCGACCTCGGTCCACATCCCAGCGGCGCGTCCGTACATCTCGTGGCCGGTACGCAGCGCGCTGTCGTCACGGAGGTGTGCGCATTCGCCGAGGAAGTCTCGGTAAAGGTTGCGGAACAGGGCACCGCCTGTCCCGGCGCGCTCCATCAGCAGCGCCGCCTGCGGCAGGTCCCGGGCGGGGTCGTCGCTGCGGTCCCACCACTTCTCGACCTGTCGGGCGGTCTTCTCAATGCCCCGGTAGCCGAGGTTGGCGATGGGCGGATTGAGGAAGTCCCCCGCGCAGGCCTTGATCGCCGGGACGATGACGTCTCGCAGGGCGGGGAGCTGATCGGGGACGGTAAGGGTGAAGGACCGGTTCTTCGCCGTCATCGGGCCGCGCTCGGCCCTTGCCTTGGCCAGGCTGGCCAGGCTGGTCGTGACCGCTCCGCCCTGCTGGTCGGTGTCGACCAGGTAGGCGACGTCGTCGTACCCGTACATGGCCACGATGTGGCCACCGAAGTGCACTTTCGATCCGAAGTAGTCCAGGTGGTAGCTGTCGAGCTGCAATCCCACCGGCCACCCCGCATCGATCTGTTCGGTGACGTTCTGCCAGGCCTTGCGCTGCGAGGCGGTCTCCCGCACCTCCAGGTCCAGTCCCAGCCGACCGGCCAGGTTCCTGGTCAGCTCGAATGGTTTGACCCGGCCGCCCAGGAACGGGAAATCCATTCCCTTGCCGTCCCAGTAGATGAAACCCAAGCCAGCTCCGAGCCCGAACATCATCGGCTCCGACAACTCCAGCCCCTGTTGCCGCAGCAGCACCCCCAGCCCCGTCGTCTCACAATGCTGCAAACCCCGCACGTCCACACCCTCGATGATCAAACCCGTCTCCCCTTTGTCAATGCCCCTTCCTATCAGGGGTCCCGGTAGTAATCGCGGAAAATCCAACAGATACTGATCTTGAAACGAGTTCGCGCCCGCACAGGTGGCCCGGATCCTGCGGGTGAGTGAGAAGTCGGCCTATGCCTGGCGCGGCCCGGCCGCCCACGGCTGGAGCGATCAGCGCTGGACCCTGGCGCGGATCACGCAGGTGATCGGTGAGCTGTTCGGGGTGTCCTACACCCTGCGCGGGCTGGATTACCTGCTGCATCGCATCGGCTGGAGCGCGCAGGTGCCGGTTCATCGGGCGGCCGAGCGCGATGAGGAACAGATCGCGGCCTGGGTGGCGCAGGTCTGGCCACAGATCTGCGCCGACGCCGCCGGACGCCACGCCTGGATCCTCTTCGAAGACGAGAGCGGTCAGAGCCTGCGCCCACCCAAGGGCCGTACCTGGGCGCCGGTCGGCAAAACGCCGGTCGTCAAGGTCTCGGGCAAGGGCTCGGGCAGGGTCTCGATCGCCGGATACCGGCCGCCCCACGCCTCGGCGAACTCGTAGAACCGCTCCAGCGCCGCGGCCTCGGTGGGTGCGGTGTAGACCGGCCGCAGCGCCTTGGCGATGGCGTCCCAGTGCTGACGGGCGGCATACCGGAACGAGGCGCGCAGCAGGTGCACCACACACGTCTGCACGACCGCCTGCGGCCATACCTGCTCGATCGCGTCCGGCAGGCCCTTGAGGCCGTCGCAGACCACCGTCAACGCGTCGGCGACACCGCGGTTCTTGATCTCGGTGAGCACGTGCAGCCAGAACTTGGCACCCTCGCCGCCGTCACCGGACCATAGCCCGAGGATGTCGCGCTCACCATCGACGGTGACCGCCATCGCCACGTAGATCGGCCGGCTGAGCTCCGGCGGCCCATCCCTCCGGGAGGCGTCAGCGGCGGCAGACCATGTCGGTGTCGCCGAGCCCGACGTCCTTCGCGTAGGAACCGGTCCTCGCCTCGGCCCACGCGTACGTGCATCGGCCACGGAGCACGGACAGCATGGGGCCCCAGTGACGACCACCCCTGCCCTTCTTCAGTTTCACGTAGGACGTCTTCCCCCTCTCCTTGAGATCGGTGGCGACCAGGATGCTCACGTCCGCCTGCGGGGAGACCTCGACCTCGCCCCAGCTGGTCTTGCACGTGCTCGACCACATGAGCTTGACGTCGCCGACGTCCTTCTTGTCGGCGTAGGTGATCAGGTCGGCCGTCTTGAGCACGCGCGCGGAACGGGCACAGCCGGACTTGTACGGGTCCTTGCCTGTGTAGTCGAGGGCGTTCGCGGGTGAAGTCGCGAGCAGCGTAGCCGAGGCCGCGAGCAGCGCTGCCGCAACCATCCGGATCTTCACGGAGTCCGACTCCTTCTTATCAGGGGCTGGCCGAACCCATCAGGGTCTGGCCGATTAGGGTCTGGCCGAAACTGAATGATCTTAGCCATGCCCATCTGAAGAAATCGGGAATATCGAAATATCGTCCTGTTTGGCCTGGCACCGACGGGCCAGGGGACGGAGGACCCCGGAAGGGGACCCGCCGTACGCTGCGGGGGTACGGCGGGTCCGGGTCAGGTCAGGCGGCGGGCTTTCCGTCGGTCCAGCCGGCTTCGAGGACGGCCTCGGAGTTCCACACCGTGCCCGGCGCGAATGCGGCCTGCAGGCCGCCCGGCCGCACGACGACGCTCTCCCTGGCCAGCGCCTGCCCGGTCGTCTCGTCGAAGATCAGCCTCGTCTGCAGGATCCCGCCGTCGTCCTTGGCGGTCGCGTTCGCCTTGACCCGTTCCTCGATCGCGACCGCGGTGCCGGTGCGGCCCTCCGCGTCGGTGACGTCACGGACGACCTTGATGGTCTTGAGGTCGGCGAGCATCTGGAAGGCCGCGCCACGCACCTGCGGGGTGATCGGCATGTCGGTGAACAGCCCGACCGTGACGGCGAACAGCCAGGCGTCCGACGACATCGGGTCGCTCGACGACTCGGTGCCGTGCCCCTCGTACGAGCGCAGCAGCCAGGCCTTGAGGCCGGCCGGGTCCGACGGCAGGCCGCGCAGGTCCTTCATGGTGACGTTGCGGCCCAGCCAGAACACCTTGTCCCCGTCGACGAGGGGGGCGTGGCCGTCCTGGGCGTCCCCCGGCTCGGTCGACAGGGTGAGCTTGGCCCCCCGCTTGCCGGGCACCGTGACGGGGATCTCGGCCGGAGAGCCGGCCTGCTTCCAGGCCGCCTCGTCCTCCGGGGTCGCGGGCTCCGCCCCGAGTGACCGCGTCCGGCTCCACTGCTCCCCGCCGGTCGCCGACGGGGTCCAGCCCTCGTTCTGCTCCCGATTCACGACGGTGTAGTCCGCGTCGGCGGCCGTGAACAGGTTCCGGCTCACGGACACGGTGTGCCAGTAGGCGCCGGCCGTGTCCGGCTGGCGGGCCGCCCCGTGGGCCGCCGCCCGGGGGGAGAGTCCCTGCCAGGCGGTCAGGATCAGGACCTCCCTGTCGTCCTCGGGCAGCTCGGTCAGTGCCCTGAGCACGCTGAGCCGCTCCGTGACCTGCTCGGCGACGTCGCCCTCGGTCCAGGACCGCAGCTCGGCGCCGAGCGCGTCCCGCCGGACCTCCGCCCGGATGTTGTCGCGCAGCACGTTGCGGGCCACGCCGAGGAGCCACGGCAGAGCGGGCTCCGGCACGTCGTCCAGCCGCCGCCAGGCGATCGCGAACGTCTCGCTCACCACCTCGTCCGCCACCTGCCGTCCCGCGCGGCTGACCACGTAGGCCCACACGCGCTGCCGGCACTCGTCGTACATGCTGGTGAATCGCTGCGAATCGTCCGTCACCGCCCCGCCCCCTCTGTCCCGGATGTGTTCTTCTGACATCGGGAAGTGGTCCGGGACCCCTCGTTGTTACGAGCTCCCCCGAAAAAAGATTACGAGCTTCTTCCGGCACCCTCTCCGACCTGCGCTCCTCCGCTCCTCCGGGTGCTGCTTCCGCCTCGGGCCGGACCTCGCGTGAGGGGCTCCCGCCCGCGCGACCTACCACTCCCTGGGATTCCGGCGTTTCGCCCGCAACATGACGTTCGTGCGCGACCACTGAATGCCCGTGTCGGGGGTGAGGGTCACTCCGACCCGCGCGGGAACTCCGAGCACCGGAAGGACCCGAGCCGCCGGCCCCCCGTCCACTGGATGACGACGGTGACGGCGTCGGGGTCGATGTCGGTCCGCGCGGCCAGGGCGCTCGCCGCCGTACAGGTGAGCTGGCCCATCCCCAGCGTCGAGGGGGAGGCGGACGGCCTGGCCTCCCTGGGTGTCGGGTCGGTCACCCTGGGCACCGGAACGGGCATCGCGGGTGACGGCCTGGCCTCCTTGGGCACCGGAACGGGCAGCACGGGTGACGGCTTGGGCACCGGGAGCGTGATGAGGACCTTCGCCTGATCCGAGGCCACCTTCACCGGCGTCTCCGCGTCTGACCGAAGCTCGCTGCGGAGCCCTCGCCCGCGTTCGGCGGCGCTGGGCCCGTCCATCAGCAGGGTGAGCGTGTCTTTCAGCGGGGGCCACGGGATGGGGCGGATCGCGGCCTGCAGCCGCGACCCCGACACGAAGTAGAGCCGGGTGCTGGGGCGGAAGCCGACAGCGGGTTCGCCCCCGTCCACGACGCCTGTCGAGGTGATGCCACAACCGGCCGCCAGCAGCGTGACCGCCAGGGCGAGCGCCGGCGGCGTCCGGCGCGCGCGGGCGCTCGTCATCGCTCCTCCACGGCCGGGGAAGGTCCGGTGGCCTCCGCGCGGCGCGGCAGGGAGACCGTGAACACCGCTCCTCCCCCGGCCCGGTTGGCCACCTCGATCGAGCCGCCGTGCAGGCGCGCGTTCTCACGGGCGATGGCCAGGCCGAGACCGCTCCCGTCCGATCGCACCCGTGCCGCGTCGGCCTTGGAGAAGCGGTCGAAGACGTGCGGGAGGACGCGCGGGTCCACCCCGTCGCCCGCGTCCTGGACCTCGATGACGACGCCGCCCACTCCGCCCGGACCGTCCGCTCCCCTCAGATCGTCCGCTCCGCCCGGACCGTCGGCTCGCAGCCGTACGGTGACCGGGGGCGCGCCGTGGTCGAGCGCGTTGCCGACGAGATTGGCCATGATCACGTCGAAGCGGCGGGGGTCCATCCGGATCCGTACCCCCGGGGGGAGATCCAGCTCGACACGGCCGGTCCAGCCCCGGGTGCGCAGGCAGGCGCGGATCGCGTCCGCCACATCGATGTCGTCCAGGATGAGCGTCGCCGCCCCGGCGTCGAACCGGGAGATCTCCATGAGGTCCTCGACGAGCCGGACCAGCCTGCCCACCTCCAGGTTCATCAGGCGGGCCGCTTTTTCCAGGTCGCTTTCGAGGCGGCCGGCCTCCTCCTCGAACATGTCCGCCATCGCCAGGATGGACGCCAGCGGGGTGCGCAGCTCGTGGGACACGTCGGCGGCGAACCGGCGGGCCTTGACCTCCATGCCGCGCAGTTCGGACACATTGGTCTCCAGGGCGACGGCCGTGGCGTTGAAGGTCTTCACCAGCCTGGCCAGCTCGTCGCCGCCGCTCACCTTCAGGCGCGTGTCCAGCTCACCCGAGCCGAGCCTGCGGGCGGCCCGGTCGAGGTCGCGCACCGGGCGCAGCACACCCCGCGCCGCCACGAGGGCGAACACCACGGCCAGCACCAGGACGGGGATCACCCCGTTGCGTGCCGCCGCGACCAGCGCGTCCTCGTCCCCCTCCTCCTTGCTGAGCGGGGTCACCAGGTAGACCTCCACACCCGACGGCTCCGTCCGCTTGCCCAGCATCACCGGCGTGCCGACCACGAGGTAGGGGGTGCCGGAGGTGATCACGCGCTGGTGGAACAGGCGATTTCGCGCGACGACGGTACGGCGCAGCGCAGGGGTGATCGGGCCGGTGTCGTCCCCTGAGGCGATCAACCCCGAATCGCGGTAGGCGGCGGCGCCGGTCGCCTGCAGGAACGAGGGTGCGACCCCGTTGGCGAGCCGTTGCAGCGCCGCGCGGTCCGGCGGGTGCTGCATGTTCTCGGTGAGGGTCGCGACGCGCAGCCGGAACTCGTTGACGACCGACCACTCCGTGCGCCTCAGCATGAGGTCGTGCGCCTGCCGGTAGATCAGCCCGGCGGCGGTCAGGGCGCTGAGTCCCGCGAGGAGAACGAAGACGACCACCAGCCGGGCTCTGAGCCCGCGCACCCAGATGGGGAGTCGCGGTGTCCGCCGCCCGGAGCCGCCCCCACCCGCCCGATCTCCGCGGGTCACGTCGCCCACCGCCCGGACCGCCCGGCACCGGAGGCCGTCCGATCCACCCGGGTCACGTCGTCTCGCCTGGCGGACGGTTCACAGGGGCCCGAACCGGTAGCCGAACCCGCGGACGGTCTGGATGTAGCGGGGCCTGGACGGGATGTCCTCGATCTTCGTCCGGAGCCGCTGCACGCACGCGTCGACCAGCCGGGAGTCGCCCAGGAAATCGAGTTCCCAGACCGACTCCAGGAGCTGCTGGCGGCTGAACACCTGGCTGTTCGCCGCCGACAGCTCCAGCAGGAGCCGTAGCTCCATCGGCGGTAGGACGATCGGGACACCGGCCTTGGAGACGGTGAGCGCGCCACGGTCGATCGTCAGCTCGCCGTACGTCTCCTGCCCGGCCGCGGCGGCCGTCGCCGGGCCTCCGCGCCGCAGCACCGCGCGGATCCGCGCCTCCAGCACGCGCGGCCGGACCGGTTTGACCACGTAGTCGTCGGCCCCCGCCTCAAGGCCGCTGACGACGTCGAGATCGTCGCCGCGGGCCGTGAGCATGACGATGGGCGTGGGCCCGCCGGCGCGGATCCGGCGGCACACCTCGAATCCGTCGAGCCCGGGGAGCATCAGGTCGAGCACGACGATGTCCGCCGGAGCGACGAGCAGCCGCCGCAGCCCGTCCTCACCTGTCCGGGCGACCTCGACGTCGTGTCCGTGCCGGCCGAGTGACAGGCGCAGCCCTTCCCGTACGGACGGGTCGTCCTCGATCAGCATCACTCTGGCCACCGTCCAAGTATCCGCAGTGGCGGGACTGCTTCCTCACAATGAGGACATCCATTACACACTCATGACATTCCGGTCACGGCGAGCGGACATTGCCCTGCCAGCATCGAGACCGTTCCCGACCGGTGAACAGCTGTGCCGGTAGGCGTCGCCGGACCGTTTCGGCGACGCCGCCGCTGAGGAGGATGTATGCGATCTGTCCGTACCATCGTGGCCGCGACGGCGCTCGGCGTCGCGGCACTGACCATGGCCGGACCGGCCATGGCGGACGCGGAGCCGACGGCCGCCCCCAAGCCCGTGCCCACCGCCAAGCCCAGCCCGCAGGTGACCAGAGAGGCCAAGAAGCCCGCGCCGGTCACGCGGGCGGCACCGGCCGAGAAGCCCGCGCCGGTCAGCACCCGCGGGCCGAGGCCGGTCCCGTTGATCCCCAAGGGCGCCCCAGAGACCGGCGGAGGTCCCGCGGGGAGCGCTCTGGTGCCGCTCGGCGGAGTCCTTCTCGGCACGGGGGCCGGGATGGGCGTGCTGGTACGCCGCCGCCGCGCGCGGGTCCACGCCTGAGATGTCAGGTGGAGAGGTGACCGGCGGCCGCCATGCCCTGGGCGTGGCGGCCGCCGCCGTCACGCTGACCGGTGCCGTGCTCGTGAGCTGTGGGCTCCTGCCCCAGGAGGGCCCCCCGGCTCCGCCGGCCGTGAGCGCACGGGATGTGCCCTCGGCCGTGTCGCAGGCCGTACGGGCGAGTTCTTCCCCGACCGGTGGCAGCCGGTCCTCCGCGTCCTCGGCCGGTCCCGCTCTCGGCCGCTCCGAGCCGCGCCACCTGGACATCCCGAAGCTCGGCGTCCACGTGCCCCTCGGCCGGCTCGGCCTCAACCCGGACGGCACGGTGCAGGTCCCCCCGGTCGAGCGTCCCGAGCAGGCGGGCTGGTACTCGCGCGGGGTCACTCCCGGCGAGCGCGGGGCGGCGGTGATCCTCGGGCACGTCGACGGAGGGGGACGCCGGGGCGTCTTCTACGACCTCGGACGCCTGCGCGGCGGGGACACCCTCTCCGTCGGCCGCGCGGACGGCTCGGCCGCCACCTTCGTGGTCGAGTCGGTCGAGCAGGTCGCCAAGAGCGGTTTCCCCTCCCGGCGCGTGTACGGCCCGCTCGACCACGCGGGCCTGCGCCTGGTGACCTGCGGCGGCACGTTCGACAGGCGGACCGGCCACTACACGGGCAACGTCATCGTCTACGCGCGTCTCGCCTGAGCGGAGGGACCCGGCTCAGCGCAGCGCCAGGTCGAGTGCGCGCTCGACGTGGATGCGGGAGGAGTCCTCGACGCGCCCCTGGGTGAGCTCCCGGTAGATGACGAGGATTCCCAGCTCATGCCGCCGATCAGGCCGATGGTTCGCATCATGTGTCCATGGTCGCCCATGCGGGCCCCGCCGGACGTCGTACAGGATGGGCTTGATTCATCGACGCGGGAGGTGGAAGTGATGGACGATCGTCATCTCGGCTGGGACGGCTGCTACAACGTCCGCGACCTCGGCGGTCTCCGTACCGCCGGGGGGCGCGTGACCCGATGGGGGGCGGTCGTCCGCTCGGACGCCCCCGACCAGCTGAGCCCGGCGGGCTGGTCGGCACTGGCCGCGCACGGTGTCCGCACGGTCATCGACCTGCGCAACGACCACGAACGCCCGGCAGGGGTGAAGGCCGGCGCGGCCGGGGTCGACATCGTGCACGTCCCGCTGGAGGACCTGACCGACACCGCGTTCTGGGACCACTGGGGCAAGGGGCTGTACGGCACGCCGCTGTACTACCGGCCCTTCCTCGACCGCTTCCCGGAACGGTGCGCCACCGCCGTGGCGGCCGTCGCCCGCGCCCGGCCCGGCGGCGTCCTCATCCACTGCGCCGCGGGCCGTGACCGTACGGGGCTCGTCACCCTGTTGCTGCTCGCGCTGGCCGGAGCCGCGCACGAGGACATCGTCTCCGACTACGAGCTGAGCACCGAGCGCCTGCGGCCGCTCTTCGCCGCGCTGGGGAAGGAAGACCAGGACATCGCCATCCGGAGGCTCCTCGCGGCCGAGAACACCTCCGCCCGCGCCACCGTACTCGCCGTGCTGGAGTCTCTCGACGCCGAGGCCTACCTGCGGGCGGCGGGCCTCGGCGACGAGGATCTCGCGGCGGTCCGCGCCAGGATTCTCACACCGGCGGCCACCCGGTGAGATCGGCGGCAGGGCGGAAAGGCCCGTTCCCGGTGATCGGGGGACTCCCGGTTCAGTCGACGGAGTCCAGGGACCGGAGGAACGCGCGGACGGCGGTGGCGAAGCCCTCGGGGTCGCCCGCGTAGACGAAGTGGTCGGCCTCCAGCTCGGCGAGGTGGGTGCCGGGGCGCCGCTCGACCATGGCGTGGGCCTGCTCGGCGGGGATGACGCCCTTGGTGCCGCGCACCAGGAGCGCCGGGCAGGTGCTCGCGAGCCAGTCGCTCCAGTGGTCGCCGTGGACCAGCTCCTCGGAGTCGACCATGTCCTGGGGGTGGAAGGGCAGGCGCCAGGTGCCGTCGGGGTTCTCGCGGAGGGCGTCGCCGAAGAAGGGGGCGGCCTGGCCCAGCCCTTCGATCAGCGCCTCGCGGGTGGGCGCCTCGTACGGCAGGGCGAGCACGAAGGCGAGCGGGTTGGGGCCGTCGAGGCCGAAGGAGGCCGGCCCCTCCGCGTTGACGACGGCGCCGACCCGGCCGGGGTGGCGGGCGGCGAGCTGGTAGGCGTTGACGGCGCCGAGCGAGTGCCCCAGGACCACGGGCCGGTCGAGGCCGAGGTGGTCGAGCAGGGCCACGACGTCGGCGATGTAACCCTCGCGGGAGTAGTCGGCCGCCCGGTCGGACTCGCCGTGGCCGCGCTGGTCGAGGGCGATGACCCGCCACTCGGGGGCCAGCGCGGCGGCCAGGCCGGCGAAGCTCGCCCCTTCGGACATGTGGCCGTGCAGGGCGACAAGAGGGCGACCGGTCCCGCCGAAGTCGAGGTAGGACAGGCGACGGCCCGCGATGTCCAGCCCGGCCCGTACGGGAGTGGTCGTCGGGGAGGTGGTGTCCTGGCTCATGCCTGCCTCTTTCGTGTGATCGCCGCGCCGTCCGACCGGAACGGCCTGATTGAAGTGGACGGTACAGAGATTTGCGCATTTGCGCAATGCAAATGCCTAATTCATATGCGCTACCCCTTGATGGCGCCCCCGCCAAGGCAAGTAGCATCCCGGTATGGGAAATCGTGAGGATCTGCTCGCCGGCGCCAGGCGCTGCCTGGAGGAGAAGGGCTGGGCGCGGACGACCGTCCGCGACATCTCGGCCGCCTCCGGAGGGGTCAGCATGGCGGCCATCGGCTACCACTTCGGTTCCCGGGAGGCACTGCTGAACGCGGCGATCATCCAGGCGCTCGACGAGTGGGGGAACGAGACCGGCCGCACGCTGGCCGCCTACGGTGACCCGGGCTCCTCCCCCGCGGAGCAGTACGAGGCCATGTGGACGCAGATGATCGAGTCGTTCACCGAGCATCGGAAGCTCTGGCTCGCCACCATCGAGGCGATCCTGCAGGCCGAGCACTCATCCGAGCTGCGAAAATACCTGGCCGACAGCCAGAAGGAAGGGCGCCGAGGGGTGGCGGGGATCCTGCGGGGGGTCCCGGAGGACGAGCTCTCCGACTCCACGGTGCGGACCGTCGGCTCGGTGCAGATGGCGCTGCTCTCCGGCGTCATGATGCAGTGGCTGACCGACCCCGAGCAGTCACCGTCCGGACCCGAGGTGGTGGCCGGGCTGCGCGACCTCGTGGCGAGCATCGACCCGGCCGGCTCCCCGCCCCGGACGGTCCGACGGTGAACGTGGGGCTACCACCTCACCGAGCCGGGGCGGGAGCCGGTGCCGGGCCTGACAGCCCCTTCAGCCAGAGAGCACTACGCTCGACACCATGTTCGACCAGCATGTATGCCACTGTCTCCTGTGCGTTGAACGCGACGTGGAGCTCGACGAGATCGATCACAGCACGATGCGGCACGTCCGGGAACGCGGTTGGGGCGTCATCATGGTCCCGGAGGACGAGGACGGTCCGGGGTGGGCGTTCACCGTCGGGCTGTGGCACACGTTCCGCTCACCCGAGGCGGCGATGTTCGGACTCCGGGTGGACGTGATGCAGAACTGCCTGAACACCCTCGCCGACGGAGTCGCGGCCGGTCGTCATCTCGTCGACGGCCAGGAGCGGGACGACGTCATCAGGAACTACTCGGTCGTCGCGAGGAGCGTTGACACGAGCTGGTACCGATCGCTGTTCGGCATGGCGTTGCACTTCTACCAGGAGCCGCCGCTGCCCTTCATGGAGATCGTGTGGCCCGACGCCGACGGCCGGTTCCCCTGGGACGCCGACGCGACACCGAAGCTGCGCGAGCTCCAGCCGACGTTGTGGATTCCGAAGGACGACCACGCCCCGGGGCCGTGGACGAAACTGCCCTGACGGAAACCGGACCGCCCGGACGGAAACGGGACCGCCTCGACAGGAAAGGCCACGCGCCCGCCCCTCGAGGGAGCGAGCGCGCAACCGCGGCGGATCGACCCGCCTTTCTCACTGAGCGGAGATCCAGCGGAAGATATTTCCATTTTTTACCAGCACGGTCTTTTGCTGACCGTCCGAGTGCGGAAATCGGACGCGCCATGCCCGTGCGCGGCTCCGGAATGGGCCGGTCCCGGCTCAGTCCTCGATGTTCTGGTTCCCGCTGCCGACCAGCTCATCTTCCGCCTGCTCATCCTCCGCGAAGATGAAGTTCTTCACCCAGCCGGATCCGTGGCCGGCATTCGCCTGTGTGCTGGTCGCGCTGGCGCCGTGACCCTCGTCCGCGACCGCCGGGCCCGCCATGAGCGCTCCGGCGAAAAGGGTTGCTCCGACCGTGACCGCGGCGAGCGATGCGGCAGTTTTCGTTCCCATGTGATCCTCCGATTCCAAGAAGACGGAATTCGCCCTCATGACTTACCGACGTCCCAAGAATGCCGGACGAATAATCACAAAAAATACCGCCAAGCGCTTATACTTCAGCAAAGCAAAGAAGGCCTACATAAATAGGAAATAAATTAGACATATCAGCTTATTTCTACATGAATTTATCCTATTTTCGCTGCGGCCGTCTTCCCCCGTTCCGCCACATGGTCGAACACGGCGGGCAAGCAGCGTGAGAACGGGTGCGCGGCGAGAGTTCCGAGGACGTTTCTCATCGACTTGGCAATCCGTGGAACATCACGGCCTCGCGGGGCCCGTCACGACTCGGGATCACGCGCGAGCACCGACCGGCCGCCGACGGGCACCCCGGCCCGGCTCAGCCGGGCTCGCCGAACCAGCGGCGGAGCGCGGCCCGGAGAGAGGACGCGTCACCGGGGGCGCACCAGGCGACGCCCGCCGGGGTGCCGGTGAACGGGATGCCCGGTGGAAGCGCACCTCCCCGTAGGAGGACCCGCCCACCGCCTCCAGCAGTCCCCGGCGGTTCAGGCTCTGGGCCGCCCTGGCGTGCAGGGTGCCGGCCTTGAAACTGCTTCAATCACAACAATCGCCTTAAAGGTGAAACAGAACCCCGGGTCCGGACAGGTACAGGTGACGAGTCCCCTTGGAAAGGGAGCAGAGTGGGCCCCCCTGACCCGAAGCAGCGCTTCGAGGAGATCTATGACGCGCACTACCCGGATCTCCTCGCCTACGTGCGGCGGCGCACCGATTCCCCCGACGACGCGGCCGACGCGCTCGCCGAGACGTTCACCACGGCCTGGCGCCGGATGGACGACATCCCCCAGGGACACGACGCCCGGCTCTGGCTGTACGGCGTGGCCCGGCGGGTCCTGGCCAACCGGCGGCGGGAGGAGACCCGGCGGAGCGCGCTGGCCGTACGGCTCCGCGCGGAGCTGACCGTCTGGGCCGAGAACGCCGTCGAGGAGGACCCCGACGGGGTCCGCGCGGCGTTCCGGCGGCTGAGCCCCGAGGACCGGGAGCTGCTCTCCCTGGTGAGCTGGGAGGGCCTGAGCTCCGAGGAGATCGCGAAGGTGCTGGGCTGCTCGCGCGGCGCCGTACGCCTCCGGCTGCACCGGGCCCGCAAACGGCTCGCCCGGGAGCTGACCTCCGCGGGATACGACATGACCAGGTACGGCTCGCGCGCGGTGGCGCTGGCGAAGGGACAGCTGTGATCAACGACATCGACCGGATCGTCGCGGGGATCGCGCCCGACCCGGGCCCGGGCATGACCCCGGGGGCCAGAGAGCTCTTCGACGAGATCACCACGGCCCCGGCCGTCGCGCCCGGCAGGTTCCACCGGTGGTTCGCCACCCGTCCCGCCCGCCGGTGGAGCGCCGGCCGTCCCGTCTCCCCCGCCCGCCGGTTCGCCGTACCGATCGTCGCCGGGCTCGCCACCGCGGCGATGGCCCTGGGCTGGGTGCTCCCCGGCGGCTACGGCACGTCCCCGGCCTCCGCCGCCCTGGACATCCGGCAGGAGGGCGACTACTACGTCATCACGGTGAAGGATCTCTACGCCGACCCGGAGTCGTACGAGCGCGAGCTACAGGCCCGCGGCATCGGGATCACGCTCAGCGTCGATTCGGCGCCGTCGAGCCTCGACGGCCGGATGATGGTGATGGACCCGCAGGCCGACGGCCTGTCCAACGCGCAGCAGCAGGAGAGGAAGGACCTCATCACGACGACCGACCGGGCGGGAGCCTGCTACCGCCCGGAGGTGAGCTGCCCGATCGGGCTCAGGGTCCCCGTCGCCTACAAGGGCCGGGCTGAGATCTCCCTCGCGCGCAAGGGCCGCCCCGGCGAGATGTACAGGTTGCGGGTCAGCCTCGCGGCGCCCGGCGAGCCGCTGCACTGCGTCGCCTTCGTCAACAGGACCCTCGACGAGGTGCGGCCGCTGCTCCAGAAGCGGGGCATCGGCCTGAAGTTCGTCGGCAACGAGGGGACACCGGCCTCGGTGCCCGGATCGTGGTACGTCCACGACGGCGTCCTGGAGTCCGCGACCTCGGCGCTCATGCTGGTCTCGCCCACCAGGAAGAAGCTCGCCCCGCCCGAGGCGGAATTCGCTCCGGAGAACCAGTGCGAGAAGGGCACCCCGGAGGACGGTCAGGGCGTGGGAACGTCGTGACCGGGCCGCCCACGTCCTGACAGCCCCTCCTCCCATGCCCGCACCGGCATCCCCGAGGCTGAGTCCGGGCGCGAGCCCGCCGCACGTCCGGACCCGGGTGCGGGCCGGGAAGACGCCCCCGCACATCGGCGAACTTCTCCACGCCGCGCGCCCCCTTTCACGTGCGCCAGACCTCCTCCGCGCCATGTGCTCTCCCCCGCCTGCGCGAAACCTCCTCCGCGCTCTCCTCGGCATGCGCGGAACTCCCCCTCGACGATCGGATCCACGTGCTCACAGACGTCCGTCCCGCGGCCCTCCCCCGGACCGGCCGCGTCCTCACCGGTCACCGCCTCTTCGCCGTGGTCCTGGCGCTGGCCGCGGCCCTCCGGGTGGTCACGATGCTCGGCTACCGCCCCGCCCAGGTGTACTGGTACGACTCCTTCACCTACCTGGACACCGCCGTCCATCTCAAGCCGTCGGCCGCCTTCCACCCGATCGGCTACCCGCTGCTGCTGAGAGCCCTGTGGCCGTTCCACAGCGTGGAGGTGATCGCGGGTGTCCAGCACGCCATGGGGCTGGGCATCGGGCTGATGGTCTACGCCCTGCTGCGCCGTAAGTCGCTGCCCGGCTGGGGGGCGAGCCTGGCCGCGGCGCCCGTCCTGTTCGACGCCTCGTTCCTCCGGCTCGAACACAGCGTCCTGTCGGACACGCAGTTCAACCTCTTGATCGTCGCCGGGCTCACCGTCCTGATGTGGTCGCCGGAGCTGTCGACGCGGGCCGCCGCAGGGGCGGGCCTGCTGTTCGCGATGGCCGCGCTGACCCGGACGATCGCACTGCCGCTGCTCATCCTGGTGCTGGTCCTGCTGGCCGTCCGGCGGATCGGCTGGCGGCCCCTGGCGGCCATGACGCTGGCCGGGACGCTGCCGCTCGTGGCCTACGCGGGCTGGTACGGCCAGCACCACGGCAGGTTCGCCCTCAGCGGCGCCGACGGGGTCGCGCTCTGGGCGCGCACCATGACCTTCGCCGACTGCGCGGTGATCAGGCCGACGCCGGAGCAGGCGAAGCTCTGCCCCAACGGGACGGTGGTGGACGCGGCCTCCGAATACGTCTGGGCCCCGGAAGCCTCACTCAACAGGCTCCCGGGGGACCGGTTCTCCCACAACGAGCTCGCCCGCTCGTTCGCGATCAGCGCCATCATGGCCCAGCCGTTCGACTATCTCCGCGAGGTGGCGAAGGACACCGCGCTGACCTTCGCCTGGACCCCGGTCGCCCACCCCAAACGGGTCACCCCGGCCTTCGGCTTCGCGCACGGGAGCTGGCCGCTGCCCGAGTTCCCGCTGATCGACACGGTGAAGCGGGAGTACGACCCGGGCATCCGGGGCCTGTACTCGGTCCGGCCGTACGCGGATTTCCTGGTCGCCTACCAGTACCCCGCGTACCTGCGCGGCCCGCTGATCGGCGTGCTCCTGCTGCTGGGCGCGGCGGGCGCGGTGCTGCGACGGCGTGCCGTGCTACTGCCCTGGGGCGTGGCGGCAGGGCTGCTGGTGGGTCCGGTGGCGGTGCTGGACTTCGACCACCGCTACGTCCTGCCGGTCATCCCCGTCGCCTGCCTGGCCGCCGCGCTCGCCGTGCGGGAGCTGACGGGGCTTGTCCGAGACGGAAGATCGGCTGGCCGGGTCAGGAACACGTAGCCATACCCGTGTTCACCGGAATGCCATCGGCTGTCGGTCTCACGGTTACCGAAGGGGACATCCGCAAGGCGAGAGTGATGATCATCGGGTTCGCCGCGGTCTCCGGAAGGTCAGGCTCTCATCACATGCGTCACGAACGCCCGTCCCGCTGATGGGGCTGGAGCCACCGGCCGGGCTCGTCCCTGTTCTGGAACTGACCGGCTTGTCGTGGCCACAGGACGAGACCGTCATTTACGCGGCAGGTCAGCGGTGGTTGAGGTTCGCGGACATGGCGGAGCGTCTCGGACGCGATGGCGACGACCTGGCCGTCCGGTTCACCAGCCGTAACACCGGTGAGGGCGTTGACGCCTTCCACGCCGACTGGACCGGCGAGGAGAGCGTGTCCTCCCATGTCGGAGACCTCGCCGAAGCGGCCCGGCTCGTCGGTGTCGCGCTACTGGCCGCTGCGGTCGTCGTCCTCGCGTACAAGCTCGGCATCATCGCGGCGCTCATCGGACTGCTCGTACGGCTGGTGACGGCGAGCATTCTCCCCGGAGGCGCGGTGGCGGCGGTCGTGGCCGAGCGGGCCGTTCTCAACCGGCTGCGCAACAAGATCGTCGAACTGCTCCAGCGGGTGGTGGGGCGTCCCTTCGCGAGGGCGGCCGAACGCCTTGGCCGGCCCCTGATCCGCACTCCCCGGCGCTGGCCGGCGCATCTCCTCCGGGACCGCACGCAGGCGGCCGCCGACCGTTCCTTCGATCCCGATGACATCGTGCCGCGTGACGTGGTGTGGCGCACCGAGCGCAGGATCCTGGGGCGGTACGACTCCCGCGGACCGGACCGGATATTCGAGGAGGGATTCCAACCACAGGGGGATGAGCTGGATCTGCACGAGTTCATCCACGGCCATCCCGGAGGGTTCGTGTCCACCTCCCGCGATATCAATCTGATCGTGCGGGCGCGTCACAACGGCTTCTACCGATACCTCGTCGACGTCCCGGGCGGGATCGACGTGCGCCGTTCGGCGCGGGTGAACACATACCTGCGCCCCATTCGGACGGAGCGGGAGGTGGCTGTCCCCGGCGGCATCGATCGGCGGTACATCGTGGGTGCCCAGCGATATCGCGGGGGAGGCATGTTCGACCCGTTCATCCCCAATCCGCATTACTCCCCTGAAGGATGACATCCTTGGCAGAGCCACCACAGGTGACCGACGACCTGCGCAAGGAGGCCCGCGTCCACCCGGCGGTCAACCCCTCCGGGAGGATCGGCGTTCACCTGCCCCGCGCCGACTTCGGCCGGCCGCGGACCTGATCCACGTCACACGTCCCGCACGTCCGGATGGGTGATCTTCTCGATCGCCTCCTCGCTCACCCGCTCGCCGCCCCGGTGGTTTACAGACATCGTCCAGAGTCTCTCCGACACCGTGCCGTACTGGTCGGCGATGCCTTGCCCCTTGTCCACGAGCATCTGGACAAGCCTGCGATGAAACTCCCCGAGCTCCCCGGTCAGCTCGCCGTCACCCAGGGGGTCGCCGTCTTCGGCGAGGCCCATACGGAACGTCTCCACATCGCGCACCAGTTCGCCCGACAGCCGAGCCAGAGCCGATGCCGTCTCGCTCAGCTCGCTGTGCGAGATGTTCACCTCGCGCACAACCGCCTCCTCGAATGGATGCTTCCCCACGCCATCTTCCAGAAGCCGTGTCCCGATGGCCACCTCACCGCCGCTCTGGCTATTCGAGAGCTCGCACGGCCGGCATCTGCCGCTGCTCGGGCTCGGTTTCGGCGAGCACGGCCTGCGGGATGAGCACGACCGCGGTGGTCCCGCCGAAGGGCGAGCGGCTCAGCGTGACCTTGATGCCGTGGCGGGCGGCGAGCTGGCTCACCACGAACAGGCCGAGCTGCTCGCTGTCGGCCACGTCGAACTCGGGCGGGGTGGCCAGGCGTCCGTTGATCGCCTCGCGTTCGATCTCCTTCATGCCGAGGCCCCGGTCCTCGATCTCGATCACGAAGCCCCGCCCGACGATCTCCCCGCGGACTCTCACCTGGGCGGTCGGCGGCGAGAAGGAGGTCGCGTTCTCCAGCAGCTCGGCCAGCAGGTGGGTGACGTCGGCGGTGGCGGAACCGGTCAGCCGGGCGTCCGGCAGGGGCGGGACGGTGACCCGCTGGTAGTCCTCGACCTCGGCCACGGCCGCGCGGACCACGTCCATGAGGGGGACGGGGTTGCGCCAGGTGCGACCGGCGGTGGCGCCGGAGAGGATGACCAGGCCCTCCGACTGCCGCCGCATGCGGGTGGTGAGGTGGTCGAGCCGGTAGAGGTCCTCCAGCGCGCACGGATCGTTGGTCTTGCGCTGCATGGAGTCGAGCTGGGCGAGCTGGCGGTGGACCAGTGACTGGTTGCGCCGTGCCAGGTTGCGGAAGACCCGGTTGAATCCCTGGCGGAGCCGGGCCTCTCCCACGGCGGCCTGGACGGCCGTGCGCTGCACGGTGGAGAACGCCCGGCCGACGTCGGTGATCTCCATGGTGGTGCCGGTCGTGGGGATCGGCGGCGCCTCGGTCTCCACGTCCACGGACTCGCCCTTGCGGAGCCGCTCGACGACCTGCGGCAGCCGCACCTCGGCCAGGTCCAGGGCCGCCAAACGCAGGCTGCCCAGCTCTTCGGCGAGTCCCCGGCCGAGCCGCGCGGACAGGACGACCGCGCCCAGAATGGCGGCGAGACCGAGGCCGCCGGCGAGGACGATCTTCGTGATGATGCCGCCCGCGGCGTCGTCGGCTCGGCTGTTCAGCAGCTCGGCGCGGCTGGCCAGGAAGCGGTCCATGGTCAGGTCGAAGGAGCCGGCGAGGGCTCGCCAGGCGTCCCGGTCCCGGGGCAGCTGCGACCTGTCGACCATGTCGAGCTCCAGGGTGACCAGTCCCCGGTAGGCGAGAGAGTCGGTGAGCGAGTTCAGAGGTCCGCGCAGCTCTTCGTCCAGCGTGGCGGCGCCCTCGGTGAGCAGCATCCGCCGGTTCGGCGCGAGCACCTCCATCGCCTCGTACTCGTCGTGGGTCAGCCGGCCCGCGATGGTGGCGCCGGAGACCAGCGCGTCCTCCCTGGACAGCAGGTCGTGCGCGTGGGTGATCCGCTGGAGCCCGACGGCCTGCTGGTAGAGCCGGATGTCCGAGACGGTGACGACCTGGTCCTGGAGCCGGTAGGCCGCGTCGGTGATCCTGCTGAACGCCTGGACGGTCTGCAGCCGGTTGGCCGTGCGCCCGTCGACGTTCCTGCGGATGGAGCGCACCTCGTCGGTCTCCGCGAGGACCCGCTTGACCGCCGCGGCCAGTCCCGGGTCGGTGACCGTGGTCGCCTCCAGCGAGGTGGCCTGGGTGCGGAAGTCGGTGATCGCCTTGTTGGTCCGGCTCCGCGCCTCGGTCAGGTCATCGGGCTGGGAGACGTCCTTGCTCAGCGCGACGGCCGAGAGCTTGCGCTCGTTCTGCACCTCGGCGACCAGGGCGGCGGCGGGCGCCGACACCCGCTCGTACAGCGTGGTGGCTGAGCGCAGCTCGAAGAAGTCCCCGACGACATACCCCGTGACGAACGTCCAGAGCGCGATGAGCGCCACGATGGGGAGGCTGAGCAGCGCGTACAGCTTGAAGCGAATGGTCCGGGATCCCATGACACCATGCCTGCGATATCGATGTCCGCAATATAGACAAATAGCGGGAAAGATCGGAGATTAACATCCAACGACGGCCGCTGTCCGGTGATCCCAGATCATCTTTCCTCCGACGGCCGTCGCGACGCAGCGTCCCGGCCCTTCCTCGACGAGGATCCGGTACGGCTCCGTCCCCGCGGAGACGTCGAAGACCGCGAAGTCCGCCGGTCCGCCGGGGGTGAGCCCCTCGGGGATGCCCAGGGCGCGGGCCCCGCCCAGCGTGGCGGCCTCGACCAGCCGCCGGTCCAGGTCGGCGGCCCGGTAGCCCTGCCGTACCGCGAGGTCGCGGAGGACGGCGACGTCGGCCAGCACGTCCAGCGACGGCGAGGAGGAGAGCGAGTCCGTGCCGACCGCGATGGGATTGCCCTCGGTGAGCAGCGCCGCCACGTCCGGGTCCCCCGCGCCGACCGTCTGGTTGGAACGGGGGCAGAGCGCGACGGCGGTGCCGCGCGCGCGGAGCAGGGCCCGGTCGGCGGCGTCCAGGTGGGTGCCGTGCGCGATGTGACAGTCCGGCCCGAGCATGCCGAGCCCGTCCAGGAGGGCGGTGGGGCCGAGGCCCGTGCCCCCCTCGCGCAGGATGGCGAAGTCGAACCCCAGCTCCCTGACCATCCGGGCCAGCGGCCCGGTGCCCGAGACCGTGTACTCCCGCTCGTGCGCGCCCTCGGCCAGGTGGATGTGGAGGCGCAGCCGCCGGGAACGGGCCAGGGCGGCCGTGTCGCGCAGCACCCCGGTGTCGAGCGTGTAGGGCGCGTGCGGGGAGACGCCCACCGGCGGCCCCACCGCGTCGAGCAGGGCGCCGAACCGCTCCCGCCCCGACACGGCCCAGCTCGCGTCGGTGTCGCCGAGAGCCTCCAGGTACGGCAGGCCGCCCAGGCCCGCGTCCCGCAGCGCGCCGGCCGCCACCAGGTCGGTGACGACGTCGGCGGCCGAGGTGGTCCCCGACCGCAGAGCCTGCGACGCGCCGTCGCGGGCGCTGGCCGCCCAGTCGATCGGGGCGCCGAAGTAGACCGCGTCGAAGGCGGTGGACCACTCCTCGAAGGAGGCGTAGCGGCGCTGCCCGACCTCGGCCATGTGCGTGTACTGCAGGTGGGTGTGGGCGTTGACCAGCCCGGCGACGATCATGCCGTCCCAGCGGGTCTCCTCCCCGTCCGGCCACGCGGCCAGGATCTCGGCACGCGGGCCGAGGGCGGCGACGCGGCCGTGCCGTACGGCCAGGGCTCCGTCGTGGAGCGGGGGCCCGCTGACCGGCAGGACCAGCGGCGCTGAGTGGATCACAGTGCCCGTCCACCGGGGGCTCCGCGGCGAGGTCACGGCGTCCACACCTCGCCGAACGGCCCGAAGAACTTGGCGGCGGTCATCGCCACGGTGAGCGCCAGGAACGCGCCCAGGACCAGGTAGTCGGTACGGTCGAAGCCGAGCTCGCGCATCCAGGTGCGGTGCTTGGCGCCGAAGCCGCGCAGGTCCATGGCGTTGGCGGTGTCCTCGGCGTCGATCAGCGCGTTCACCGTCACGGGGACGACGACGGGCTTCAGCGAGGCGAGCTTCCGCAGCGGGTTGCGGCTGCGGCTGTGCTCGTAGCCGCGGACCCGCTGGGCGTCGATGGTCTCGCGCATCGAGACGACCGTGGACGGCAGGAACCGGAACGTCAGGTCCACGCCGTAGGCGAGCCGCTGTGACAGGCGGAGCCGGGCGAGGGCGGTGCCGAGGTCGGCGGGGGCGATGTCGAAGGCCACCGGGAAGCTGACCATGGCCAGGGAGGCGTAGCGGACCAGCATGGTGATCGCGTACGACAGGGTGACCCAGGTGATCTCCGTCCCGGAGAGCGGGATGGTGAACAGCGTTTCCCCGGCCCCCTCACGGGTGTCGGTCGAGGTGATGATGCTGTTCATCACCACCAGCAGCGTGGTGAAGGTCAGCATGAAGATCCAGTTGGCCCTGACACCGCGCCACGGGATGCCCGCGGCGCGGTAGTACACCATGGCGACCGCGGCGCACACGAGCATGCCGCGGAGGTCGGCGACGTTCACCACCGCCACGAAATAGAGCACGGGGACCAGCAGGAGCACGCGCGGGTCACGTCGTGCGAGGAAGGAACCCGCGCCCAGATAGCGTGGCGTGACATCCATCGGCCTGTTACAGACCCGCCCGCTTGGCGAGCGGCTCCCAGGCGGCGTCCAGCGCCGGCACGAGGATGACGACCGCGATGCCGTTGGCCAGCAGCGCCGGCAGGTAGTTCACGTAGAAGAACGTCGAGAAGTCGACGCCCTGCTGGACCCACATGTCGGTGATCACGAACAGCAGGCCGGCCGCGGTGGCGGCGAGCGCCCCGATGGCCGTGACCACGAGCCGGACGGCCTCACCGGCGATCGGCGGGATCGCGGTGAAGATCAGCGCGGCGAGCGCGCCGATCAGGCCGTTGGCCACGCTCCAGTTCCAGTAGAGCAGGCCGTAGCCACTGATGAGGTCGATGATGACGTTCCCGACCAGACCGACGAAGAAGCCGGTGATGACGCCGAACCGCTTGCCGAAGAACGGCACCAGCGCGAACGCGGGCCGTACGGCGACGCTCTGCGTGCCGGGGATGAGGAAGCTGAACAGGCCCAGCACGGCGTAGAGCGCCGCGCCGACGGCGCCGAACACGACCGTCCTGGAGCTGATCGCCCATGGGGAATGGCGTGGGGAGAATGCCTCGGTACTCACGAAGGGATGGTTCCTTCCCGGTGGGGGGTGAGGCGCGCGAGGTCGAACGGATGGGGGATGATCCCCCGCGCGTCCTGGACATGGTCACGGATGGCCCGGACCAAGCTGGTCTGCCGGAGCCCGGCGCGGGACCAGATGTCCGCGTCGCGAGCCAGTTCGGCGGGTGAGGCGTCGGCGACGACGCGGCCCCCGTCGACGACGACGATCCGATCGGCCGAGGTCAGCGCCAGATCGACGTCGTGGGTGATGAAGTAGACGCTCTCGGTGGCGTCGAGGACCTGGGTCATGAACCGCGTGGTGGTGCGCAGGTCCTGGCCCGCGGTGGGCTCGTCGAGGATGAGTGTGCGGGGCCGCATGGCCAGGGCCAGGGCGACGGTGAGGCGGCGCTGCTGGCCGAAGGAGAGCGTGCGCGGCGAGCGGTTCATGACGTCGGTCTCACCGTCGAGGAGCATCGCGCGCAGCGCCTCCTCCGAGACCCGCCGGATCTCCTCGTCCGGCCAGCCGAGGTTGCGCGGGCCGAAGGCCAGCTCGTCGCCGACCGTCGCGCAGAACAGCGCCTGGCCGGGGTTCTGGAAGACATAGCCGAAGGTGGTCGCCAGATCCGGGGTCGAGCGCTCGGCGATCGGCGCACCGTCCACGTGGACCGTGCCGCGCAGCGGTTCGAGGAGCCGTACGGCGGCGCGCAGCAGGGTGGACTTCCCCGCGCCGTTGCGCCCGAGGATCGCGACCCGTTCGTGGGTCCCGAGCACCAGGTCCACGCCGTCCAGCACGGCCCGGCTGCCGTATCCCAGCGCGACACCCCGGTAGTCCAGCCGGGGGGCGGCGCCCGCCGGCCCGTGAGACGTGCCGGCCGGGTCGTGACGCGTGCCGCCCGGCGCGGCGAGCGGCCCGGAGGTCCGGTCGCGGCGTGGACCCCCCGGTGCGGCGGGCAGCTCGGCGGCCCGCTCCACCAGCGTCTCGAACGGGAGTTTCACGTGCGCCACCGGCGCGGATGCCAGGAACCCGGTCACGTTCCCCGCGTAGTGGCTCTGCCCGTCCTCCAGGTAGAGGACCTGGGTGGGCTCGAACTCCAGGATCTCCTCGACCCGGTGCTCGACGACCACGGCGGCCCCGCCCTCGTCGACGAACCGGCGCAGTGCGCGCATCAGCCGCAGGCTCGCCTCCAGGTCGAGGTTCGCCAGCGGCTCGTCCACCAGGACGACCTGGGGCCGCATCACCAGCACCCCGGCGAACGCGACCATCTGCAGTTCGCCGCCGCTCAGCTCGGCGGTGGCCCTGCCCATGAGGTGCCGGATGCCCACCCGGTCGGTCACCTCGGCGATCCGGTGGCGGATCTCGGACCGGGACAGGCCGAGGTTCTCCGGGCCGAAGGCCAGCTCGGTGTCGACGGTGGTGCCGACGATCTGCTTGTGGGGGTCCTGGAGGAGGGTGCCGACGGTGGTGGACAGCTGCCTGATGCTCTGCTCGGCCACCGCCCGCCCGCCGACCGCGACCTCGCCGGTCACCTCGGCCCGGTAGGCGTGCGGGATGAGACCGTTGAGCAGCCGGAGCAGGGTGCTCTTGCCACCGCCGGAAGGTCCGCTGACCAGGGCGAGGTCTCCGGGGCCCACGGCCAGGTCGACCCCGGAGAGCACCTGCCGCCCGGTGCTCTGGTAGCGGACCGAGGCGGATCTCAGCTCGATGATCACAGTCCTCTTTCCAGGAACTCACGCTGAAGTGCGGACGGTACGTCGAGGCCGATCCCCAGCGCGCGCAGCTTGAGCCGGGCGATCCGCTCATCCAGCTCGCCGGGCATGGGGTGGACGGCGGCTGCCATCGCCGGGCCGTGGGTCACCAGGTGGTCCACGGCGAGCGCCTGCACCGACAGCGAGAGATCCATGATCTCGATCGGGTTGCCCTCGGCCGCCGCGCAGTTCACGCACTCCCCGTCGGCCAGCACGGTGACGCCTGGTGGCACGTCGCCGGTCTCGACCTCCTCGGGCACGCCCCCGGCGACGGCCACCACGGCACCGGGACTCATGGCGCCCAGGTGCTCGCGGGTGATCGTGTGCGCCACGCCGGTCGCGGAGAACACCAGGGCGGCCTCCGGGCAGGCGTCGAGGAGCGGGCGGACCTCGAACCCCTCGTGGTGGGCGCGGAGCGCCGCGAACGGCTCCACCTCGGTCACGATCACCCGGGCGCCGAGTGCCCGGGCGTAGCGGGCCACGCCCTGGCCGACGTATCCGTAGCCGGCGACCACGCAGACGGTCCCGGCGAGCTGGAGGCCGGTCAGGTCCAGGGCGGCCATCACGCAGGACTGCCCGGTGCCGTGCACGTTGTCGAAAAGGTATTTCGAGCGGGCGTCGTTGACGGCCAGCACGGGAATCCTCAGTTCACCCCGGTCGGCCATGACCCGGAGCGGGCGCAGGCCGCTGGTCGTCTCCTCGGCCGCGCCGGCCAGCCCGTCCAGCAGGCCGGCGGCGTGGGCCAGCCGTACGACCCTGGAGCCGTCGTCGACCAGCACGTCCAGCCGCTGTCGGAGCATGCGCAGCGCGAAGTCGCGGTCCTGCTCCGGCGAGGCGTCCGAGCGGGCGAGCACGGCGACGCCCTCGGACACCAGGGCCGCGGCCGTCTCGTCGTCGGTCTCGCCCGCCGGGCAGGTCACCACCACCTCCGCCCCGGCGTCCCGGAGCGCCAGAGCCAGGTTCGCGGTCTTGGGCTCCAGCACGAGCACCAGGCCGACCCTGCGCCCGGTCAGGTCGAGCTCCCCGGCGACGGCGCCGAGCACCGGCATGAAGCGCCGCGCCCAGGCGATCCGCTCCCGGCCGCGCGCGTGGAGCGAGGCGTCCCTGATCTCGGTCAGCACGCCAGGTCCAGCACGAACACCTCGCGGCCGGGGCCGAGCCGGTAGCCGGTGACGCCGTCACGGACCCGCACTCCGGCCATCCCCGCGAAAAGGCCGGGCGCCTCATACAAATCCGGCTTTCGGGACATTTCTGATGGCTCGGCTCGGACGACGATCGCCCCGTCCCGCAGGAAGGGCAGATGCGCCTCGGTTGCCCCGACCACCAGGTCGGCGATCGCCACCGCCTCGTCCTCGGACATGACCCGGTGACCGTCGAGGGCCGCGGCCGGATCGGCGACAAGGGTCTGCGCGCCCATCGCCCGCAGGCGGGCGGCCAGCTCCGGCTCATGGCCGATGACGGCCACGCGCTTGCCGGTCATCAACAGGTTGGTGAGCCGGAGGATGGCCTGGATCGCGGTCTGTGCCCGGCGATGTCCGTCACTCATAGCCCCCATCCGATCTTCTGCAAGATCCGATTAAAGGGGAGATCCCTACCCAGTGACAATGCTCTTTCACGGATAAAAGGCACTAATTCCTACGGGTGAGTCCCGCTCTACGGTGAGAACCATGCTGGACTACGATGCCGAGGCCGCCGACTGCGACGCGACCCGCGGCGGTGTTCCCCGGGCCGACGCCGCAGCCCGTGCCGTCCTGGAGCACCATGTTCCGCGGATTTGCGAACACCAGAGCGACCTGCCACTTTTATGCGATTGCCGATCGGACGTTTACCTACCGGGGAGGTGGCGGTGTCCAGGGTGACAGTCAGTGAGCGGGTGCGGTACTGGTTCGACACCACCATGTCGAGAGGCACCGTGGCCTTGATCGGCTGGCTCTGCCTGATCTCCCTCGGGCTGATCCTGCTGGTCACCCTGCTGAGCCTGTGGCTGACCCCGACGGAGGCGGCCAAGCACGACGGCTTCGCCGGCATGCTGTGGGCCACGCTCATGCGCACGCTGAGCCCCGGCAAGGTCGCCAGCGACACCGGGAGCGCGCCGTTCGTCGCGCTGATGTTCGCCGCCTCGCTGGGCGGGATCTTCATCGTGAGCGCGCTGGTCGGTGTGCTCGCCAACGGGCTCAAGGACAAGTTCGAGCAGCTGCGCAAGGGCAGGTCACGGGTCATCGAGACCGGGCACATCGTGATCCTGGGCTGGTCGGACCAGGTCTTCACGATCATCACCGAGCTGGTCCAGGCCCACGCCAGCGAGCGAGGGTCGGTCATCTCGGTCCTGGCCGACAGGGACAAGCTCGCCATGGACGACGATCTCCGTCAGTACGTGGGGGAGACCGGGAGGACCAAGCTGGTCTGCCGGACCGGGCGGCCCACCGAGCCGACCGACCTCGACCTGATGAACCTCGACTCGGCCCGCTCGGTGGTCGTCCTGTCCCCCCAGGGCGACGACCCCGACGCGCACGTCATCAAGACGCTGCTCGCCCTGGCCAAGCGCGACGGCGACCACCCGCCGGTGGTGGCCGCCATCGCGAGCACCGCCAACATGGCCGCCGCCCGGCTGGCCGGCGGCCCGGACGTCCACCTCGTCGACTCCGACGACACCGCCTCCCGGCTCATCGTGCAGTCGTCGCGCCAGTCGGGCACGTCCGTGGTCTGCATGGACCTGCTCAACTTCTCCGGCGGCGAGATCTACCTGCGCTCCGACGCGGACCTGGCCGGCCTGACGTACGGCGAGGCGCTCCCGGCCTACCAGACCGCCACGGTCATCGGCCTGCGCCGCGACGGCCGCATCATGCTGAACCCTCCGATGGACACCGTGATCGCCGCGGCGGACGAGGCCGTCGTGATCGCCCAGGACGACTCGATGATCCACCTGGCGGACGCCATGCCGCAGGCCCAGGAGGAGTCGATCGTCTCGGCCGAGCCCGGCAGGCCCGGCCCGGAGCGGACCCTGATCCTCAACTGGAACGGCCGGGGCCGCCACATCATCCAGTGCCTCGACGGCTACGTCGCTCCCGGCTCCGTCCTGGACATCGCCTCCGACCATCCCGACGCCGTGACCGGCTTCGAGGACCTGGTCAACCTCACGGTGAACGTCAAGGGCTGCGACACCACCGACCGCTACGCCCTGGAATCCCTGGGGCTGGGGGTCTACCAGCACGTCGTCGTGCTCTCCGACGACCGCTACCCCACGGGTCACGCCGACACCCGGACGCTGATGACCCTGCTCCAGCTCCGCGACATGCAGACCTCGCTCGGCGAGCGATACTCCATCGTCAGCGAGATGCACGACGAGAACAACCGCGCCCTGGCCGAGGTCACCCGGGCCGACGACATCGTGATCAGCGACACGGTCATCGGCCTGCTCCTGGCACAGCTCACCGAGAACCGGCACCTGGCCGAGGTGTTCGGCTACCTCTTCGACTCCCGCGGTTCGGAGATCTACCCCCGTCCGGCCGGTGAGTACATCCGCGCCGGAGCCCCGGTCGGCTTCGCCTCGGTGATCGAATCGGCCCGTCGCCGGGGCGAGACCGCGATCGGCTACCGGCTGGCGGACCGGGTGAACGAGGCGCCCCACTTCGGTGTCGTGCTCAACCCCGACAAGTCACGCACCCTCCGCCTCGGCCCCGGCGACTCCGTGATCGTCCTCGCCGAACGGTGACCCCCGGTCCGCGTCGGTAGAGTTCGGGACGTGGTCCTCCCCCGTGTCCCCTTCGCGACCCTGCTCACTCCGGCGATGCTGGTGGTCACTCCGGTGCTGGTGGCGTCGCAGGTGTTGCTCTGGTGGACCTTCGGCCGTGTTCCGGTCAGGTCGAGGTGATCATGTAGGCCAGGCCGAGCAGCACGGCGACGGGGATCAGCCACACCACGAACTCGACTGCGGTCTCCTTGTACACGGTCAGTTTCTCCCTTGAGGTTCTGCTAAATCCATGGAATCGGCCATGCGAAGCATATGCGCATCGCGGGGCGGGCCTGCACACGGGCCGGGCCGGCCGACTCCCCGGGGCGGCCGGTCGTCCCCGCCGCCGTCACCGAATGTAATGTTATGAACACATCAGGTGGAGAGGCGGGGGCCATGACGGACACGGGTGACGAGCAGCCGGACATCCTCGGCGAGCGGCTCGTCCTCGGCAGGGGCTTCACCGAGAACGACCGTCCCGACATCGTCGAACGGTTGACGGCCTTGGGGAAACGGCTGCGCTCGTATCCCGCCGACTCGGTGGACCTGCGGCTGAGCGTCAAGAATCGCGACCGGGCGGAGCAGAAGGTGACCTTCGAATGCCGGCTCGCCGGGGCCGAGCCGCTGGTGGCCACCTCGGCCGAGGAGGACCTGTCCACCGCGCTCGTCGAGGTCCGCGAGGACATGATCCACCAGCTGGACAAGCTCAAGACCAGGAGGGATCCCCGCCACGACCGCCCGCACCGCCCGTGACCCTCAAGGGTCCTTGACGGGATACGGTGGGACCGACCCCTGGAGGAGATCATGCGGCAGCTGAGGCGCGGCGCGCCGTTCGGCTGGCTGATCGCCCTCCTCTTCCCGCTGCTCGTCTCGGGCGGGCTGGGCGGGAGCGGTGTCACCGCCCTGCTGGAACGCCCGGCCGTCACCACGATCGCCGGGGAGCACCAGCCCCTCTCCCACCAGGCCCATCCCGGTGGCGAGCAGCAGGCCCTCACCGCGGGCTCCGCCGGGTCCGGATCCGGCGGCGGCCATCCGGTCGCGGCCCGCCCGCCCGACGCCCACCGGCTTCTGCGCCTCTCCGGCTCCGGCTCACGCCGGGCGGGCGACGACGGTCCACGTCCGCTCGCGGCCCCGCTGTTCCTGCCCAGCCGGGCACCGCCCTCCACAGGCACCTGAAAGCACCTCGCAGCCAGGCCCCACGGCCGGTGCGGGTGCTTCGCCGTACCCGAAAAACTTTCCCCAGCCTGTGGAGGCTTCCATGTCGCGTGCCCCCGTGGTGCGCGCGGTAGCGGCGTTCGCCGTTATCGCCATCTCCCTTCTCGTCGCGTTGACCATGCCCCCGCGTCTCGGACTCGACCTGCGCGGCGGCACCCAGATCGTCCTGGAGACCAGGGACTCCCCGACCGTCAAGGCCGACGCCGAGGCCACCGACCGCACCCTTGAGGTGCTCCGCCGCCGGGCCGACGCCCTGGGTGTGGCCGACGCGCCGCTGGCCCGCTCCGGCGAGCGGCGCATCATCGTGGAACTGCCCGGCGTGCAGGACCCGGCCCAGGCCGCCGAGGTCATCGGCAAAACCGCCCAGCTCACCTTCCACCCCGTCATCGCCCTGGCCGACGCGACGACCAGAGCCAAGGCGGGTGAGCAGATCATCCCCGACGAGGACGGCACCAGGCTGCTCATCGGCCCGGCCGGGCTCACCGGAGACGGTGTCAGCGACGCCCAGGCCGGGACCGACCCCCAGCAGGGCGGCGGCTGGTACGTCACCGTGGACCTCCGTGACGGAGGCCGCAAGGCGTGGGCCGAGCTGACCGGCAAGGCCGCGTGCCAACCGGTGGGCGACCCGAAACGGCGGGTCGCCATCGTGCTCGACTCCAAGGTCATCGTCTCGCCGCAGGTGAACGAGGGCGTGGCCTGCGACGTGGGCCTGCCGGGCGACTCCACCCAGATCACCGGCTCCTTCACCGCAGAGGAGGCGCAGGACCTGGCCGTGCTCATCAAGGGCGGCTCGCTGCCGGTGCCCGTCGAGATCGTCGAGCAGCGGACCGTCGGCCCGACGCTCGGCGCCGCCGCGATCACCGCCAGCGCCGAGGCGGCCGTGATCGGCGTGCTGCTGACCGCCCTGTTCATCATCGTGGTCTACCGGCTGGTGGGGTTCCTCGCCGCCGTCGCCCTGGCCTGTTACGCGCTCGTCTCCTACGCGGCGCTGGTGGCGCTCGGCGCCACGCTCACCCTGCCGGGCCTGGCGGGCTTCGTGCTCGCGATCGGCATGGCGGTGGACGCCAACGTGCTGGTCTTCGAGCGGGCCAGGGAGGAGTACGCCGCCCGCCCAAGGCTCCGGCCCGCCTTGGAGAAGGGCTTCCGCAACGCCTGGAGCGCGGTGGCCGACTCCAATATCACCACTCTGCTCGCGGCCGGGCTGCTGTTCTTCCTGGCTTCGGGGCCGGTGCGCGGCTTCGGCGTCACCCTGAGCATCGGCGTGGTCGCCTCGCTGGTCACCGCGATGGTCATCACGCGGGTGCTGGCCGAGTGGGCGGTGTCGAGGAAGTCGGTGGCCGGGCGGCCCGCCCTGACCGGCCTGTCCGGCATCGGACGCCTCCGGACCTGGCTGAACGCCCGCAGGCCCGACCTGATGCGCCACCGGACGGTCTATCTCGTGCTCACCTGCGTGGTGGTGACCGCCGCCCTCGCCGGGGTGGCGGTGCGGGGGCTCGGATTCGGGGTGGAGTTCACCGGCGGCCGGCTGGTGGAGTACTCCACCAGCGCCCCGATGACCGCCGACACCGCCCGCGAGCTGGTCAGCGCGGCCGGGTTCCCGGAGGCGGTGGTGCAGTCCTCCGGCACGGACATCTCCGTGCGGACCGGCCAGATCGACGCCACCGGCCTGGAGAGGATCGAGGCGGCGCTGGAGAGCCGGGCCGGGCAGATCACCAAGGAGCGCGACGAGCTCATCGGCCCGAGCATGGGTGACGAGCTTCGCCGCAACGCGCTGGTCGCGCTGGGTGTCGCGCTCGCGGCCCAGCTCGCCTACCTGGCCTTCCGGTTCCGCTGGACGTTCGGCCTGGCGACGGTGCTGGCCCTGGTCGCGGACGCGGCGGTCGTGCTCGGCGCGTTCGCCTGGCTGGGCAAGCCGGTGGACGGGGTGTTCCTGGCCGCGATGCTCACCGTGATCGGTTACTCGGTCAACGACAAGGTCGTGGTCTTCGACCGCGTCCGCGAGCTGTGGGGGCTGCGCCCCAAGGCGCCGTTCGCGGAGGTGACCAGTACCGCGATCCTGCAGACCGTGCCCCGTACGGTGAACACGGGCCTGGGCGCGCTGTTCATCCTGGCCGCGCTGGCCGTGCTCGGCGGCGACTCGCTGACCGACTTCGCGGTGGCCCTGCTGATCGGCATCGTCACCGGCACGCTGTCCTCCGCCCTGGTCGCGGCGCCGCTGGCGGTCGTGTTCGAAAAGCACAGCTCGGCGCCACCGCCACAGCCCGTGCGCAGGCGCGTGCCCGGGTCGCGCGAGGGATCGGGAGCGGTGGTGTGAGCGGGTGGTCAGCGGGCCCGTCCCCGGGGCAGCGGGCATCCCGCTAATGTGCTTGGCGTCTGAATCTCCCTGCTGACGGAAGGCCGGTGCAATCGTGGCGGACGACTACGCGACGACTTTCAGGATTATCGACGTCGACGGTGACGGCCTGATCTCGGCCACCGAGATGACACGCCTCATGGAGGTGCTCGGCCAGCCGATCACCCCCGAGGCCGCGGAGGCCGCCATCGTCAAGATCGACATGGACGGTGACGGGCTGATCTCCCTGGAGGAGTTCGGCGGTTACCTCGGGTAGTCATGTCTCTCCCGCCGGATGCCACGGGAATCGGCTCCGGCGGGACACACCGGTGAGGGCGGTGCTGCCACGCCCGGCTCGCGGATCCCCCTCACCGGCCACCATGGGCCAGCCGCGGGCCGGGCGTGGCTCGGATCCATTCCCGGCCGGCGCGCCTTGACACCTGCCGCCCGCGTTCAAGCCGTGATCAGGGACCCGCGCGCGGGAACCGGCACCCGGGAGACCCTGGTCGGGAGACCCGGGGTGGGAGACCGGCCCTCCGGAGGGAGTGGCCGGGGACGGTCCGCCGGCCCCACCTCACGCGGATCAGCGGACGTAGACCGGCTCCCCCGTCTGGACCATCTGGAAAAGCGGCCGGGCGTTGTGCAGCGGGACCCGGATGCATCCGTGGGACGCGGGATGCCTGGGGACCAGTTCGGAGCCGTGGAAGCCGATGCCGCCGTTGAAGTAGACGGTGTAGAACTGTTCGCCCAGCGGACCCTTGGTCCACCCCGACGTCCGCCACCAGGCGCGGAAGTCGCCGACGGGCGTGACGGCGACCCCGCAGTGCCCGTTCTTGCAGTAGTGCTCACCCGTGCCGGTCGAGATGTGGGAGACGAGCGCGGGCTTGTCGTCCTGCCACGCGGTGAGCAGCTGACGGCGTAGGTCGATCTCCACCCTCGCGGGCTCCCCGGAGGGCACCAGCGGCCTGACACGCTCCGGGTGAGCGAGCGCGCGCCAGGTCGGAGAGTCGACCCGGTCGACGGGTGGCAGCCCGTTGGCCTTCTGGAAGGCCCACACGGCAGCCCGGAGCGCGGGGCCGTACTCGGAGCCGAGAGGTCCCGGACTGAACCCCAACCGGTCGAGACGGACCTGGACCTCACGGATCAGGTTCCCCTTGTCGCCGAGTTGAAGGGTGGGGAACTGCGGCGGCGCGGCGGCGTGCCCGAAACGGGCCGCGGGGGGCCCGGAATACCGCTGGGACGCCATACCGGTGCGTTCCATATCGAACGGCAGGAACGCGGTCAGCGCGAGGACCATGTTCGCGGTCAGAAAGCACTGGACAATTCTTCGCATGTTTGACGCCTATCCACTCTCAGGCGAAACCAGTCAAAAGGAATGTGAGTACTTACGGTCCTCTACGGCTGCACGCACAAGCCCGACGGCTTCCTGTGCGCATCCCCAGGAGAAACTGAATCCCGCCCCACCGTGCGCGAAATTGTAGATGATCCGGCTCGCCTCATCCCATTCCAGGCAGACGTTCTCCTTTCGGAAAGGCCGCAACCCGACCCGTACCGGCTCATCGGGGTCGACCCGGGCCTGCCGCAGCGCGGGCATGAACGCCAGGCAGCGCTCATACATGTCCCGGACCGGCCCGTGGTTTTCCATGGTGATGCCCGTGTCCCACTCGTCCTTTTCCGCCAGCCCGCCGAGAACGAGGATTCTCTGGCTGCGCGGCACGATGAAGACGATGTCCTGCTCGTCCTGGCCCTCCTGGTGGGAGACGCAGTGGGCCTCGCCGATCCGGGGCCCGCGGATCCCGCCGTTGCGGACGCGGACAAGCGCGCCGCGCAGCGGATACATGCTGACGCCGCGCAGCCGGGCGGTGCCGAGCCCCGCGCAGCAGACGATGGCCTCGGCGCCGAACCTGTCAAGGAGCTCGGCTCTCTGCTCGGCGAGCAACCCCTCGATCCGCTCCCGCCTGACCTGCACCCCGTGGCTCTTGACCTGCCGTATCAGCCACATCATGTACTGATCCGTGTCGATCATGGGTGCCATGTGGGAGTAAGCGTCGACCACGCCGTAGTCGGGACTGACGCCGTTGCGTTCGGCGAGCGACCGGTCATGGACGAAGCCGCGTACCTTGCCCGCGAGCTCCTGCATCTTGTGCAGATCAAGCGGATTCTCTCCGACCGGGCGCCTGAAGTAGAAGTTGGATCTCCGCATGGCCACTCCGGGAACCTTGGCACGGGCGAGTTCCTCGAAAACCCGGTACGAGGTGACGCACCAGTCCTTGGAGCGGGCAAGTGAGACCTGGTCGTGGTGGTAACCGCATACCGCGGGCGGCCACTCCCAGAGCGCCCCCGCCACGACGGAGACGATGTCGGGCGCGAACTTCTCCGCGACCACGGTGACGCGGAATCCTTCCCTGGCCAGACACAGCGCAGTCGTCAGTCCGCTCACACCGGCCCCGACGACCAGTATTTTCTCCGAATTCGCGCGCACCTGGGAACGCCTTCTTTCTGAGTTCATCCGGCTCGATCACTTTTTCGGCATGGCCGATCGCGGGAGGTCGTCGCGACGGACGCTGAAACTCTCCCAGGGTAAATCGAGATACCGGCGAACTCCGGAGTGGCAATGCGCCCGGCGCGGAAGATGTGCAGCCCCGGATCGGTGAAAGAGAATTGCCGATCGCGGAGAAGAACCGGATGAAAAGCAGGCACAGCCGTACCGGATCCCGATACCCGGGTGGCGAGTCTTTGGCGGTGCGCTGGATTTCCGCAGTCAATCCATCGACCGGCCCTGGCCTGCATTGACACACTTTTAGTCGAGCACCGGCGGTTACCGCGGGCCGACCTGGGCCACCGAGGGCCGGATTGCCTATGTTGCGCTTCAGGCTCGCCTATATGGCCCCAAGTGAGATCGTTGGCCGCAGAAAGGCGGCCGCGTCTTGCTCACCGGAGAATGCCCGGATGAAACGGAAAGGCCCGCATCCGGTGAACGGGCGCGGGCCTTCCGTCAGGACGCCGGGATCAGGCGGTGGTGAGGTAGACCTGGCTGACGGCCTCGGCGATCTTCTTAAGGTCGGTGGCCACGTCCACCTCGGGGGCGGTCGGGTTGTAGACGGCGGCCAGACGGCGCTTGATCGGGGTGAGCTTCTTCAGCTCCTCCCAGGCGGTCAGCCGGTTCACGGCGCCCTGGGCGTTCTGGACGCGGGTCCAGAGGTTCACCTGCTGGGCGGCACCGTCCATGACCGGTGTCGACGCCCGGGAGGCGACCTGCTCGGGCGTGACCTGACCCACCAGGCCGGTCTCCTCCGCGGCGATCTGGGCCAGGACGTCCCACGAGCGGGCGCGGACCTGGATCCACTGGTTGCGCTGGGCCTTCGCAGCGTCGATCTTCCAGGTCGTGTAACCGCCGTACAGCAGGCCGGTGTCCAGGGAGATCTGGTCGATGCGGTCGGCGCTCAGCAGGGATTCCACCTTCTCCGGGACGACCAGCGGGTAACGCTTGCGCATCTCGGTCTTGCAGGCCTCCTCAGCACCGCAGGCGAGCTCGGGCACGACCGTGTGCACACCCAGCCGCTTGCCGGGAGCCGCCTGGCGCAGCGCGTCCGACGCGGCGGTGACGAAGGCGGCGACCTCGGCGTCCGTGGTGAACGTCGCGTTGTAGCCGAGCTGCGAGGTGAAGCGGATCCCGGCCACCTCCGGCCGCGCGGCCAGCGCGCCGATCCGCTTGACGGCCGCGGCGAAGGTCGCGGCGCCCGCCTTCCAGTCGTCGGCCAGCTCGGTGTCGATCCAGACCCGGACCCCGGTCGCCTTGGCGGTGGTGATCGCCTGCCCCGCGGGGGTCTGTGCCGCCGCGGTGACGTCCTGGGTGGCCGTGGTGAAGGCCTGCGTGGCCGCCCTCTGACCGGATGAGGCGGAGGTGCCGGTCTCGGGGCGGCTCACCGTACCGTCGCCGCCCTCTCCGTTCCCGTCGACCGCGCACTGCTGGCCGGGCTCGCACTCGGGCGTCCCGCCGTCCTCGGCGCCCTCGGGCGCCGGAGAGTTCTCGTCGCCGACGGTGCCGTCGCCCTCCAGGTAGGGGCAGTCGGCCCCGGCGGCGGAGCAGTCGAGGAAGTGCCCCTCCGACGGGACGGCCTCCTTGAGGTTGGCGTTGTCGTTGGCCGCCCAGAACTTCGCGACGTCGAGGGCCTCCTCCGGCTTGGCCAGCCACTGGCACATGACGTAGGAGGGAGCGTCGGCGCTCAGCAGATCGTTGCAGCTACGAGGGTCATCCTGCGAGTAGGCGGCGACCGCTGGTGTCACGACACCGACGACCGTGAGCATGGCGCCGACGGCGAGTGCCCGCCGCAGAGTGAATCGCATGTTCTGAAACTCCCGGGTAAAGCCAGCCAAAACGATCCCCCGCACTGTATCGAGATCACCACCGCCCCGACAGAGGCTGACAGGAAATCGTCAGGCTCCGGACATTTCCCATTCAGTTCCGGCGGGGCGGGTCAGGGGCTGACATAGGTCGGCAGGTTCGCCGCCACCAGGCACTGGTGGAAGGTGAAAACCTGCGGGTCTTCCGGGTCGATGTCGACACTCACCCAGTGGTTCTGGTCGCTGCCGAAGGTCTGCACCCGCGTGACGTTCTGGATCACCTGCTTGTTCGCGTCGGTGAGCGGCTTGTCGATCTTCAGGAAGTGGCTGTCGCCGTTGACCGGCAGGACCTGTCCGGGGAAGCCGATGGACAGCTGGGCCAGTTTCTGCTTCGTGTCGGTGAAGTGCGTGGTGGGCTCGGTCCACATGTCGGACTGGAGAGTGATCACGATCGCCTTCGAGCGGGCCGCCTTGGCCGCGGCTGCGAATCCCCGCCGGCATAGGCCGCCACCGTGCCGCCGAGCATCGTCAACGCCCCGACTGCCGCGACAACCAACGTTCTGCGCATCTCTGTCCTCCAGCCATCACGTACCGAACCCGCGCATTCGAGTCCCTACAGATGGCACGGCGGAGCCGGCCCGAGCGCACCACCGATAATCGGAAGCATGCTCCCAGCACAGCAGGTGCCCTGATGCCGGCCGAATCGTCGCAGACCCTGGAACGCGGTCTCCGCCTGCTCCGCCTGCTCGCCGACGGCCGCCCCGGCCGCACGCCCACCGAACTCGCGGCCGAGCTCGGGCTGAGCCGCCCGGCGGTCTACCGACTGCTCACCACCCTCCAGAGCGAGGGCTTCGTCCGCCGGGACGGCGACGGCCGCGTCCATCTCGGTTTCGGCGTCCTCGTCCTGGCACGTGCCGTCCAGCCGCTGCTCCGCGAGGGTGCGCTGCCCACCCTGCGCAGGCTCGCCGAAGAGGTCGGCGCGACCGCGCACCTCACCGTGGCCGAGGGGGACGACGGCCTGGCCGTGGCGGTGGTCGAGCCCTCCTGGACGGACATGCACGTCGCCTACCGGGAGGGTTCCCGCCACCCGCTCACCCGGGGCGCGGCCGGTCTGGCGATCCTCGCCCTGCGCCAGGGCCGCACCGCGTATGCGATCAGCGAGGGCCAGCTCCAGGAAGGCGCGCGGGGCATAGCCGCCCCCGTCCCCGGAGTCCCCTGGCTGGAGGCCTCCGTGGGAGTGGTCTCCTTCACTCCCCTCGCCCCCGAGTCCATCGGCCCCCGGGTGGCGGCCGCCGCCGCGGAGCTGGCCGCCGCCCTGGCCTGACCCGGCCACCGCGGGATCCGGGCCCGTATCGCCCGGCGACACGGGGAGGAGGAACGACCCCGCACCCGGGTCAGGGCTTCGGCAAAGTCCGTTGAGCGGTAGCCGATCAGGTGAGTCCGAGGACGGTCAGGGTGCGGGTGGCGTCGCGGGAGAGGTGACGGATGGCTTGGGCGATGTTGCCTGTGCCGGTCAGACGGAGAGCGCCAATGGCGAGTTGCGCAGGGCGACCATGTTACCCGGAATATCGGTCAGGCCCATATAAAGGCATATTTATGATTAAAACACTGTCGGCGGCGGTCGAGATATACGTGCCGTACCGCGGCAGAAGCACCTCAACCCGGTTACCGTCTCCCGCCTTTCCACAGGCCGGGAGATGGATGGCTTTTCCGGCGCTTTCGTGGACGCCGAATTGCGTTGACCGGTGAACGGGAGTTCGCCATATTGGCGCAATGATCCCCTTACGCCCCCTTGCGGGAGTGATCCTCACATCTGTTCTCCTGACCGGTTACGCCGCCACTCCGGCGGCCGCCTCCGCCCAGGCGCCCGCCGCGCTCTCCTCGGTCCAGGCGGCGTCCCGGCCGGGCAACGGCACGCTCCTCTACGACCGTCTCAGTGACGGACGGGGCACTGTGAAAATCAAGAACGGCACCGCCAAGGACGCCGTCGTCACCCTCGTCCGAGGCACGTCCAAGGCGCTCAGCCTCTATGTCCGCGCCAGGTCGACCGCCAGCGTCAAGGTGGTCGAGGACGGCACCTACAGCGTCTACTTCACCAGCGGCCACCGGTTCAGCACCTCGAAGCGCAGGTTCGCCAAGAGCGCCGTCTACCAGCGCTTCGACCGGAAGCTGAAGTTCACCACGACCTCGATCAGCGCGACCATCTGGACGCTGACCCTCAACGTCGTCAGGGGCGGCAACGCCCGCACGAGCGGCGTCAACCCGAAGGATTTCCCGGCCTGACCCCGGACCGGGCGACGGTCCCCGCACGGCGGGCGTTCCCCGCACGGCGGGCGTGCCCCGCACGGCGGGCGTGCCCCGCACGGCGGGCGTTCCTCGTATTTCCGCCGCGACAACGGCTTATCGACCACTGTTTTGGAGAAGTCCGGCAAAGATCCCGTCAAATGGCGCAACACGGCGATTCCGGATGACATCTGTCCTGTTCCGCAACTTACGCTGAGCAGCACCTGATGGCCACCCATCGAAGGGACAGGGTCCTCATGAGGCTTGTCGTCGATCTCAACCGGTGCCAGGGATACGCGCAGTGCGCCTTTCTGGCACCGGATGTCTTCGTCATGCACGGCGAGGAAGCCCTGATGTACGACCCCGGTGCCGACGAGACGCAGCGTGAGCAGATCATGAGGGCCTCGGCGGCGTGCCCGGTCCAGGCCATCCTCGTCGACCAGGTCGACCTGGCGGAGGGGGCGCTCGCCCATGTCGGTTGACGGGCCGACGAGGACGTTCAGGCGCCAGGGCCGCGTGGTCGTCGTCGGCGCCTCACTGGCGGGTCTGCGGGCCGCGGAGACCCTCCGCGAGGAGGGGTTCACCGGAGCGCTGACCATGATCGGCGACGAGCCGCACGGACCCTACGACCGGCCGCCGCTGTCCAAGCAGGTCCTGCTCGGCAAGACGCCGGCGGATGGCACCGCCCTTCCCCGGCGCCGCGCGATCGACGCGGAGTGGCGGCTCGGGGTCGCCGCCACCGGGCTGGACCTGACCGAGAAGCGGGTACGCCTGGCCGACGGGCAGGAGGTCGGGTTCGACCGCCTGCTGATAGCGACGGGCACCCGGGCCCGGCCGTGGCCCAGGGACGCGGAGGCCGACCTTGACGGCGTCTTCGTCCTGCGTACCAGTGACGACGCTGCCCGGCTGGACCAGCGGCTGGCCGCCAGGCCCCGCCGGGTGCTCGTCATCGGCGCCGGGTTCACCGGCTCCGAAGTCGCTTCCGCCTGCCGCGAGCGGGGACTGGAGGTCACGGTCGCCGAACGTGGCCCGGCCCCGCTCGTGGGAGCGCTCGGGGGAGTCATCGGCGCGATCGCGGCGGAGCTGCAGCGCGAGCACGGTGTCGACCTGCGCTGCTGCATCACGGTGACCGCGCTCGAAGGCGACCCGGCCGGGCGGCTCAGACGCGCCCACCTGTCCGACGGCACCGCGCTGGACGTCGACGTGGCGGTGATCGCGCTCGGCGCGATGCGCAACACCGAGTGGCTGGCGGGTTCGGGGCTCGGCGCCGGTCCCCGGGGAGTCGCCTGCGACGCCGGGTGCCGGGCCTTCGACGTCCACGGCATCGTCACCGACGACATCTTCGTGGCGGGCGACGTCGCCCGCTCCCCGCACCCGCTCTTCGGCTACCAGTTCCTCTCCCTGGAGCACTGGGGCAACGCGGTCGCGCAGGCCGAGACCGCGGCCCACAACATGATCAGTGCCGGACCCGACCGCCGCCCGCACCTGTGGGTGCCGGCCTTCTGGTCCGCCCAGTTCGGCGTGAACATCAAGTCCGTCGGCGTCCCGCCCATGGGCGAGGAGATCGCGGTCACCCAGGGATCCCTCGCCGAGCACCGCTTCGCTGCGGCCTACGGCTTCCAGGGGCGTGTCATCGCCGCAGTCAGCTTCGACCACGCCCGATGGATCGACTTCTACCGCGAGCGGATCGAATCGGCCGCGCCGTTCCCGCCGGACTTCACCGGCGTCGACCGGCCCCCCGGAGGGGTACGGCCCGTCCCCGCCGACTTCCCGGACCCCGCCCTGCCCACCCACGGGCCCACCGTCACCCTGAGCGGGTACTCGCCCAGCGACCGACGGGTCACCTTCACCCCGGCCCGTGCCTGACGGCAGGGGTCTCCACGCCGGAGGCAACCGATGACATCGGGAACCCTGCTCCACCAGATCACCGACTACGCCAACCGCGCCGATCCGTACCCCCTGTACGCCGAGCTCCGCAGGACGCCGGTGGCACGGCAGGACGACGGCGTCTACACCGTCAGCACCTACTGGGAGATCAACAGCCTGCTGCACGACCCGCGGCTCAGCTCCGACGCGCGCAACCGCGTCCCCCTGGCGGACGGTTCCCTGTCCCCGGATCCGGAGGAGGACGCCGCCCTGCCGCCCAGCTTCATACGGCTCGACCCGCCCGAGCACGACCGGATGCGCCGCCTGGCGACACGGCCGTTCGGGCCGCCGAACTGCCCCCGGCGGATCCACGACATGCGCGGCGAGCTCGCCCGGATGGTGTCCGACCTGATCGACGGCTTCGAGGGCAGGGAACAGGCCGACATCGTCGACGACTTCGCCTATCCGTTTCCGGTGATGGTGATCTGCAACCTGCTGGGGGTGCCCCATCAGGACGAGACCCGCTTCCACGGCTGGGCCGACACGATCGTCTCCGCTCTCGACCCCAGCCCCGCCGAGGGGGCCGCCGAGCGGCAGCGCGTCGCCCAGCAGGCCCGGACCGAGCTGGGCCGCTACCTGGCCGGGCTCATCGAGGAGCACCGCCGTACCCCCGGCCACGACATGCTGTCGGCCCTGGCCACCGACCACGGCCCGGACGGGCGGATGTCGCAGCTCGAACTGATCACCACCGCCGTCCTGCTGCTCATCGCCGGCCACGAGACCACCGTCAACCTCATCGCCAACGGGGCGCTCACCCTGCTGCGTCACCCGGAGGTCCTCGGGCGGCTGCGTGAGGACCCCGACCTGGCCGTCCCGCTCGTGGAGGAACTGCTGCGCTACGAGCCCCCGGTGCAGCTCCTGCCCCAGCGCACCGCCCTGGCCGACGTCGATGTCGCCGGCACCCTCATCCCGAAGGGTTCGCCCATCTGGCTCATGCTGGCCTCCGGCAACCGCGACCCCCGGCGCTTCCCCGACGCCGACCGGTTCGATCCCGGCCGCCGGGACAACCAGCACCTCGGCTTCGGCAGCGGCATCCACTACTGCTTCGGCGCGCCCCTCGCCCGGCTGGAGGCGCAGATCGCGCTGACCGAGCTCGCCCGCCGCCTCGTCAATCCCCGGCTCGTGGAGGATCCGCCCCCGTACCGGCAGAACCCGGTCCTGCGCGGCCCCCGCCACCTCCCCGTCTCCTTCGACGGCCTCACCGCGTAGGCACGGTTCCTTCGACCGGGCCGCCACCCGGGAGAGGCCAGCGCAGACGATCTCCCGCCGGAGGCTCCGCCCGCCCTCAGGGCAGCGGTTCGAGAAACTCCAGGCGGTTGCCGTGGGGGTCTTCGCTGTAGAAGCGGCGCATGCCGGGGAAGTCGTCGTCGAAGGCGACCGGGTAGCCGGCCTCGGTCAGCCGCCGGGCCCATCCGTCCAGGTCAGCGACCAGGAGACCGGGATGGGCTTTGCGGGCCGGGCGGAAGTCGGCCTCGACGCCCAGGTGCAGCTCGATGCCGTGGCCGCGGAACCAGCACCCACCGCGTACGGCGAGCGCGGGAGGTTTGGGAATCTCAGCCAGCCCGAGCACGCCTCCGTAGAAGCCCCGCAGCGCGGCCTCGCTTCCGGGCGGGCAGGCCAGCTGGACGTGGTGCAGCATCGTCACTCCTCAAGATGAGGACCGGAGGGCGTCGGCCAGCTCGCCGAGCCGCCCGCGGCGCCTGGCCGAGGCGATGTGATCGATGTAGTCGCGAGAGGCGACGATCTTCCCGTCTCTCACGCGAAGCACGAACACGCAGGGGACGGTGAAGGGCTCGCCGTCGTCGGCCGTCCCCCGGTACTCGAACTCGGCGACGATGACCTCCGGGTCCGTGGTCTCGTGAACGACGATGCCGGCCGGTCGCTGCCGGACGGGCTTCATCCGCGCCCCGGCCGAGAAGTGCTCGCGCAGTTCGTCCCGGGTGCGCAGGGGGGCGGCTCCCAGCGGCGCGAACGGGTGCTCGACACAGGTCTGTTCGGCGTAGAGGTCGGAAAGCTCCTCCCAGCGACCTTCCGAGACGCCGTGGACGAGCTTCAGGAAGACCTCGCGGGGAGTGAGTGGGCGCGTCATGACAGCCTCCATACGGCAACGCGAGCCTCCGCGGCCGGAGGCGTGGGGATAACATCCGAAGTGACGACTCCGATTATCCGGAGTGTCGACTCCGAATGTCAACGACGATGCGCGGGCGAGATGGGCGGACAAGTGAAGCGAGAAGAGACCGACGGGGCCGGGCATCCGCTGCGCGCCGACGCCCGCAGCAACCGGCTCCGCATCCTGGAGGTCGCCGAAGAGGTCTTCGGCAAGGGCGGCAGGTCGGCGTCGACCGAGGAGGTGGCCCGTCTCGCGGGTGTCGGCATAGCCACGGTCTTCCGCCACTTCCCCACCAAGGGCGCCCTGCTGGAGGCCGTGCTCGTCCGGCACCTCATCCGCCTGCGCGACCGGGCGGACGACCTCTCCGGGTCGGCCGACCCCGGCGCGGCGTTCTTCGGTTTCTTCGCCCATGTCGTCGACAACGCGTCCGAGAAGCTCGCCATCATCGAGGCGTTCACCTACGCCGGCGGCGATCCCGGCGGCAAGGCGGCCCTGGCCTCGGACGGACTGCGCGAGGCCATCGGGGTCCTGCTCCGCCGCGCCCAGGACGCCGGCGCGGTCCGGAACGACATCGGCCTCCCCGAGCTCTACGTGCTCCTCGTCGGATCCTCACGCGCCGTCGCCCACACTCCCCTCGACCGGGAGGTACGGGACCGGGCACTCGCCGTCGTCTTCGACGGCCTCGCCCCCGGAGCAGGCGCCGGAACCGATCGCCGCACCGGACGGCCGGCCCGGTGACGCCGGCGGGACGGAGCGAGACATGCGGCCGGGAGATGTTTGACAGCGCCCGCCCGAAGGCGGAATGTTGTACGTATAAAGGACGCTAGCGTCCGATAAACGGACAATCCTGGGAGAAGCGGATGCCGTACTACCGCACCGTGGGAGAGATCCCCCGCAAGCGACATGTGCAGTTCCGGCGGCCCGACGGCGGGCTGTACGCCGAGGAGCTGATGGGCGAGGAGGGCTTCTCCAGCGACTCGTCCCTGCTCTACCACCGCCACCTGCCCACGGCGATCATCAAGGCGGAGGCGGTCGAACCGGCGGCGGGCACCACGCTGACCCCCAACCTGCCCCTCTCCCCCCGCCACTTCCGCACCCAGGACCTGCCGGTGGGCGGCGACCTGGTCTCCGGGCGCGGGCTGCTGGCGGGCAACGCCGACGTCCGCATGTCGTACGCCGCGAGCGAGACCCCCAGCGAGCTCTACCGCAACTCCATGGGCGACGAGTGCGTCTACATCGCGAGCGGCCGGGTCAGGTTCGAGTCGGCCTACGGAGTGATCGAGGCCGGTGCGGGCGACTATGTGGTCGTCCCGACCGGGACGATCCACCGCTGGGTGCCGCAGGGCCGCGTCACGGCGTTCACGATCGAGGCCGCGGGGCACATCCGGCCACCCAAGCGTTACCTGTCCACGCACGGCCAGTTCCTGGAGCACGCCCCCTACTGCGAGCGCGACCTGCGCACCCCGCAGGAGCCGCTGACCGTCGAGGGCGAGGAGGTGCCGGTGCTGGTCCGCACGCGCGGCGGGCTCACCCGGCTGGTCTACCGCAACCACCCGTTCGACGTGGTCGGCTGGGACGGCTGCCTGTACCCCTACGCGTTCAACATCAACGACTTCGAGCCCATCGTGAAGCGGACCCACGCCCCGCCGCCGGTGCACCAGACCTTCGAGGGCCCGAACTTCGTGATCTGCTCCTTCTGCCCCCGGCCGCTGGACTTCCACCCGGACGCCGTCCCCATCCCCTACAACCACCACAACGTCGACTCCGACGAGCTGATGTTCTACGCGGGCGGCGACTACACCGCGCGCAAGGGCTCGGGCATCGACGTCGGCTCGATCTCCCTGCACCCGGCCGGGTTCACACACGGCCCACAGCCGGGCGCCGTCGAGGCCGTCATCGAGGCGGTACGGCAGGGCCACACCCAGACGAGCGAACTGGCCGTGATGGTCGACACCTTCCGCCCGCTCGACCTGGGACCCGCCGGCCTGTCGGTCGAGGACCCCGCCTACGCATGGACCTGGGCCCGATGACGCCGCCCCACGACGGCCCGGCGCCGGAGGCGCTCTTCCGGGGCCTCGTCGACGACGCGGGGCTGTTCCCGCCGACCGCGCTGCCGATGGCCGAGGCCCTCCGGCGGCACCGGGCCGACCTGGCCGAGGGCAGCCCGGTGCTCACCCACCGCTTCCTCTGCCCGGCCAGCCGCCTGCCGGAACTCCGCGCCCACCTGGGCTCCCCCGTCCGGCTCGGGCTCATCCTGGACACCCCGGAGACGCCGCCGCTCGACGGCCTCGTCGTCGAACTGGTCGAGGTGCCGGGCGGCCGGGCGATCGCCCTGGACCTCCCGGCCCGCCAGTTCGTCGAGGTCACCGCGGCCCAGCTACCCGTGGACGTGCCGCCCGGGGTGGGGCTGAAGATCCGGTGCGGCGGACTGACCGCGACGGCCTTCCCGTCCGCCGGCGACCTGGGCTCCTTCATCACCCACTGCGCCGAGCGCGACATCCCGTTCAAGGCGACCGCCGGGCTGCACAACGCGGTCCGTCACTTCTACCCGCCGCTGGGCACCGACCGGCACGGCTTCCTCAACCTGGTCCTCGCGGTCTGCGCGGCGGTGGAGGGCCGGGACCCGGTGCCGGTGCTGAAGACGACGGACGTGGGCGAGCTGGTACGGCTGGCACGGGCCGTGCCGGACGACACCGCCGGGCGCGCCCGGCGACTGCTGGTGTCATACGGCTCGTGCAGCACGAGCACCCCGATCGAGGACCTGCGGGCCCTCGGCCTGATCACCGGCGTGACCGCCGGCATAGAGGAGAACGCGTGATGTCTTGGGGCCTGGAGCACCTGCCCTACGGAGTCTTCTCACGGCGGAAGGGGGAGATTCCGCGCGTGGGCGTGCGGTACGGCGAGCATGTGGTCGACCTCGCGGGGGCCCTGCACGACGAGGTGTTCGCCACCGGGTCGCTCAACGCCTTCATGGCCAGGGGCGCGACCGCGTGGCGGGACACCCGGACGGTGATCCAGAACAAGCTGAGCACCGACCGGGCCGCGATCGAGGCGCACCTGATCCCGCTGGAGCAGGTCACCCTGCACCTGCCGATCGAGGTGGCCGACTACGTCGACTTCTACTGCTCGCTGGAGCACGCCACCAACCTCGGCCGGATGTTCCGCCCCGACGAGGAGCCGCTGAAGCCGAACTGGCGGCACCTGCCGGTCGGCTACCACGGCCGGGCCGGGACCGTCGTCGCGTCGGGCACGCCGGTCGTCCGGCCGTCCGGGCAGCGCGGGGCCGGGGTCTTCGGCCCCTCGGCGAAGCTGGACATCGAGGCGGAGCTGGGGTTCGTGGTCGGCACGCCGACGGTCCTCGGCGAGCGGGCCGGCCGGTTCGACGACCACGTGTTCGGGGTGACGCTGATCAACGACTGGAGCGCCCGGGACATCCAGGCATGGGAGTACGTCCCGCTGGGGCCCTTCCTCGGCAAGTCCTTCGCCACCTCGATGTCGCTGTGGATCACCCCGCTGGCGGCGCTGTCGGAGGCCCGCATCCCGGGCCGGAGGCAGGAACCCGAGCCGCCGGCCTACCTGCGCCGCCGGGAGCCGTGGGGGCTCGACCTGACGCTGGAGGTCACGCTGAACGGCGAGGTCGTCTCCCACCCGCCGTACCGGGACATGTACTGGACGCCCGACCAGATGCTCGCCCACATGACCGTCAACGGCGCCAGCCTGCGCACCGGAGACCTCTACGCCAGCGGTACGGTCTCCGGCCCGGGGCCGGGCGAGCGGGGCTCGCTGATCGAGCTGACCTGGAACGGCGCCGAGCCGCTCAAGCTGCCCGACGGTTCGGCCAGGGCCTTCCTGGAGGACGGTGACACCGTCACGATCACCGCGTCGGCTCCCGGCCCCGGCGGGACCGTGATCACCCTGGGTGAGGTGACGGGGACCGTCCTGCCCGCGAGGTAGCACGCCCCGTCACTCAATGTGCTCATCTGATGACTCGTCGCTAGTGTGGGGTTCCCGACCATTCGCCGAACTCGAAGGCAGGAACAGATGCGGCGCGCCGCGGGATGCATCCCGATCGTTCTCCTCCCCCTCACGGTCACCGGCTGCTCGTCGGTCACGGCCGGCGACGACCGGCTGGGAGCGGCCGGCGTGAGGATCTCGCCACCGCTGAACTCGACGGAGGCCGGCACCCGGCAGGGACTGGTCGTACGGACCGGATCGGGCAGGCTGGCCGGGGTGACCGCCTACGCGGGCGGCACCCCGGTGCCGGGCCGGCTCGACGGCACCCGGACCACCTGGCGTTCCGACTGGGCGCTGGCCCCCGACCGGGAGTACATCGTCAACGTCACCACGTCGGCGGCGGACGGCACGACGGTGACGACCTCCGGGAGGTTCCGCACGCTCACCCCCACCCGCACCTTCCAGGTCCGGTCGGTCACACCCGACCCGGGCGAGACCGTGGGCGTCGGCATGCCGATCATCGTCGACTTCACCGCCCCGGTGGAGGACAGGGCGGCCGTCGAGCAGGCTCTGGAGGTGCGCTCCACGCGGCCGGTCGAGGGCGCCTGGCACTGGGTGAGCGACGCCGAGGTGGTCTACCGTCCCAGGCGCGACTGGCCGCCCCACCAGCAGGTCTCCTTCACCGCGCATCTGTCCGGCGTCCGCGCGTCCAAGGGCACGTACGGCACGGCCGACCACACGGTGCCCTTCGCCATCGGCCGGGGGCAGGTCAGCTACGTCGACGCCGGAGCCCACCGGATGCGGGTCGTGCGGGACGGCGAGGTGGTCCAGCGGATGGCGATCAGCGCCGGAATGGCCACCACCGAGGAATACACCACGACGAGCGGCGTCCATCTGACCATGGACAAGGCCGACCCGGTCCGCATGGTCTCACCCGGCCGGAAGAAGGGGGACCCCGGTTTCTACGACGTCATGATCGATCATGCGGTCCGGATCTCCAACAGCGGCGAATACATTCACGCCAAGAACAACGTCTGGGCCCAGGGCAGGCAGAACGTCAGCCACGGCTGCGTCAACGCCCGGCCCGACCAGGCCGCCTGGTTCTTCGACTCCTCCCTGCGCGGCGATCCCGTCGTCATCAGCGGCACCGACCGTGCGCTGGCGTGGAACAACGGCTGGGGTTACTGGCAGCGCCCCTGGGAGGAGTGGCTCAAGGGCAGCGCCCTGCACGCCGCCACACTGACACGGCCCCTGCCGACGCCACTCCCCGCCCCGGCCGCCCCGGAGCCGTCCTAGCTTCGACCCGCGCCGGCTCACCAGCCCCTACCTCTATTTCCGCGTCCACCCGCAACGGCTCCAGGCCTGGCGCGAAGCAAACGAGCTCAAGGGCCGCGAGCTCATGGTCGACGGGCAGTGGCTCCTCCCCGGCTGAGCCTGAAACCCTTCCCATTGGGCATGTTCTCTAAATATCAGCAAATGGACGACATACCCCTGACACTTGTTAAAAAAACGGAATACGGTAGGAGAAAGGAACCTCCCGGGCGCCTGCTCCGTTTAACGAGGTAGGAGGGCAGAGCATGGATGACTGGGTGATCTGGCTGATTCTGGCGGTAACGCTGGGCATTGCGGAGATATTCACTTTCACCACTGCTTTCGGCCTGCTGGGCGGAGCCGCTCTGGTCACCGCCGTCGGCGCCGGTCTCGGCCTGCCGGTCCCCCTTCAGCTCGTGGTGTTCATCCTCTCCCTCGGTGCGGGGGTCGTCGTGGTCCGGCCCATCGCCAAACGCCAGCTCAGGCAGGCGCCCTCCGGCAAGCGGTTCGGGATCCAGGCGCTCGTCGGCAAACCCGCCTATGTCGTGCGTGAGGTGACCGGCCGGGATGGCCGGGTACAGATCGGCGGTGAGGAGTGGTCGGCCAGGGCCTATGACGAGACACTGGTGATCCCCATAGGAGCGACCGTCGACGTCATCGAGATCGAGGGCGCCACCGCGCTCGTATATCCCCGGGAGTGACATGGATGCATTCTTGATCGCCGCCCTGCTCGTCGTGCTGTTCGCCGTGCTGACGGTGATCCGCTCGGTGCGCATCGTCCCTCAGGCCCGGGCCCGCAACGTGGAACGGCTCGGCCGCTACCACAGCACGCTCAAGCCAGGCCTCAACTTCGTGATCCCCTACATCGACCGGGTCTACCCGATGATCGACCTCCGCGAGCAGGTGGTCTCCTTCCGCCCGCAGCCGGTGATCACCGAGGACAACCTGGTGGTCGAGATCGACACCGTCCTCTACTTCCAGGTCACCGACCCCCGCGCGGCCGCCTACGAGATCGCCAACTACATCCAGGCCGTCGAGCAGCTCACGGTCACCACGCTGCGTAACGTCGTCGGCTCGCTGGACCTGGAGATGACGCTCACCTCGCGTGACACGATCAACAGCCAGCTGCGGGGCGTGCTGGACGAGGCGACCGGCAAGTGGGGCATCAGGGTCAACCGGGTGGAGATCAAGGCCATCGACCCGCCGAAGAGCATCAAGGAGGCGATGGAGAAGCAGATGCGCGCCGAGCGTGACAAGCGCGCCGCGATCCTCAACGCCGAAGGCCAGCGGCAGTCGCAGATCCTCACCGCCGAGGGCGACAAGCAGAGCGCGGTGCTGCGCGCCGAGGGCGACCGGAGCGCCGCGATCCTCAAGGCCCAGGGCCAGTCCCAGGCCATCGACGAGGTCTTCCAGGCGGTCCACCGCAACGACCCGGACCCCAAGCTGCTGGCCTACCAGTATCTCCAGGTGCTGCCGGAGCTCGCCAAGGGGCAGGGCAACACGTTCTGGGTGATCCCCAGCGAGATCACCTCCGCCCTGCAGAGTGTCTCCAAGGCCTTCACCGAGGCGCTGCCCCCGTCGACGGCCACCCGCGAGGCCCCCGCGATCAACAAGGACGCGGCCAGGGAGGCGGCCCAGGCGGAGCAGGCCGCCGCCGAGGCGGTGGCCGAGGCCGAGGCCGCGGACCTGGGCCCCCGCCAGCTCGGCTCCGGCGCCCCTCTCGCGGACCCCCTCGCCGATCTGCAGGAGAACCGCAACCGCGCGACCCCCTGATCCAGGACCCTGTACGGCTTCGCGGCGCCGGGCGGGACATCCCGGTAGAGCGCTCACCGGAGAGAGCGTGAAGCAGCGCTGTGGGGCGGGTTAAGAAAACCGCGATGGACACCTTCAGAGCCGACCGGGCACAGTGCGTAAGGTCGGAGCTGAGGGGGAGATCTGTGATGAAAGCGCTGGTCAAGAAGAAGGCCGAACCGGGCCTGTGGTTGACGGACGTGCCGGAACCGGTCATCGGGCCCGGAGAAGTGCTGATCAGGGTGTTGCGGACCGGGATCTGCGGAACGGATCTGCACATCAGGAATTTCGACGCGTGGGCCCGGCAGACCATACGGACGCCGTTGGTCGTCGGGCACGAGTTCTCCGGCGAGGTCGTCGAGGTGGCGCCGGGCGTGGAGGACATCACGGTCGGTGACCTGGTCAGCGGCGAGGGGCACATCGTCTGCGGGAAGTGCCGTAACTGCATGGCCGGGCGGCGGCATCTGTGCCGCAACACCATCGGGCTGGGCGTGAACCGGGACGGCGCCTTCGCCGAGTACGTGACGCTCCCGGCCTCCAACGTCTGGGTGCACCGGGTGCCGGTCGACCCCGACGTCGCGGCGATCTTCGACCCGTTCGGCAACGCCGTGCACACCGCGCTGGCCTTCCCGATGGTCGGCGAGGACGTGCTGATCAGCGGGGCCGGGCCGATCGGGCTGATGGCCGCCGCGGTGGCCACCCACGTGGGCGCCCGCAACGTGGTCATCACCGACGTCAGCCCCGAACGGCTGGAGCTGGCCCGTAAGCTCGGGGTCACCCTGGCCCTGAACGTCGCCGAGAGGTCCGTCGCGGACGGCCTGCACGAGCTGGGCATGCGCGAGGGCTTCGACGTGGGGCTGGAGATGTCCGGGCACCCGCAGGCGCTCCGCGACATGATCGCCAACATGACGCACGGCGGGAAGATCGCCATGCTCGGACTGCCCGCCGAGGAGTTCGCGGTCGACTTCGCCACGATCGTGACCTCGATGATCACCCTGAAGGGCATCTACGGCAGGGAGATGTACGAGACGTGGTACGCCATGTCCGTCCTCCTGGAGAAGGGCCTCGACCTCTCCCCCGTCATCACCGACCGATTCTCCCACCGCGACTTCGACGCCGCCTTCGACACCGCCGCGAGCGGCAAGACCGGCAAGATCATCATGGATTGGACCGCCTGATGTTCGACAACGTCCGCGCCGACATGCGCGCCACCCTCGACGAGATCGCCTCCGCCGGGCTGCTCAAGCCCGAGCGGGTCATCACCACCCCGCAGAACGCCGGCATCTCCGTCGCCGGCGGCGGCGAGGTGCTCAACTTCTGCGCCAACAACTACCTGGGCCTGGCCGACCATCCCGAGGTGATCGCCGCCGCCAAGGAGGCCCTGGACCGCTGGGGCTTCGGCATGGCGTCCGTCCGCTTCATCTGCGGCACCCAGGAGGTGCACAAGGAGCTGGAGGCACGGCTGTCGGACTTCCTCGGCCAGGAGGACACGGTCCTGTACAGCTCGTGCTTCGACGCCAACGGCGGGGTGTTCGAGACGCTGCTCGACGACCGCGACGCGGTGATCTCCGACGCGCTCAACCACGCCAGCATCATCGACGGCATCCGGCTGTCCAAGGCCCGCCGCCTGCGCTACGCCAACCGCGACATGGCGGAGCTGGAGGCCCGGCTCAAGGAGTCGGCCGACGCGCGGCGCAGGCTGATCGTCACCGACGGCGTCTTCTCCATGGACGGCTACCTCGCGCCGCTGGGGGAGATCTGCGACCTGGCCGAGCGCTACGACGCCATGGTCATGGTGGACGACTCGCACGCGGTCGGCTTCGTCGGACCGAACGGCCGGGGCACCCCCGAGCTGCACGGCGTGATGGACCGGGTCGACATCATCACCGGCACGCTCGGCAAGGCGCTCGGCGGGGCCAGCGGCGGCTACGTGGCGGCCCGCAGGGAGATCTGCGACCTGCTCCGCCAGCGCTCCCGCCCCTACCTGTTCTCCAACTCGCTCGCCCCGATGATCGCCGCCACCTCCCTGCGCATCCTCGACCTGATCAGCGGCCACAGCGACGCCCGCGAACGGCTGCGCGCCAACACCGAGCGGTTCCGCACCCGGATGACCGAGGCCGGGTTCGACGTCCTGCCCGGCGACCACCCCATCGCCCCGGTGATGATCGGCGACGCCGCCGAGGCCGCCGCGATGGCCGAACGCCTGCTGGAGCAGGGCATCTACGTGATCGGCTTCTCCTACCCGGTGGTCCCGCACGGCAAGGCCCGGATCCGGGTCCAGCTCTCGGCCGCCCATTCCACCGAGGACGTGGACCGGGCTGTGGAGGCCTTCATCGCCGCCCGGAAGTGACCCGCCTCGCAGCCGGGGTGGCCGTCCGGAAGTGACCCCGTCTCGCGGCCGGGGGTGACCTCGCCGTCATCCGGAGACAACCCGTGTCCCGGCCGGGGGCGGCCCCGCCCCCGCCGTACGGTCCCGGGCCCCGTCCCGGTCATGAGACGGCCTCGGCGAGAATGGACGGGTGATAGAGACGCGGCGGTTGAGGACCCTGCGCGCGGTGGCCGACCACCGGACGGTCACCGCCGCCGCCGCCGCACTCCACCTGACCCCCTCCGCGGTGTCCCAGCAGCTCGTCGCCCTGGAGCACGAGGTGGGCCACCGGCTGCTGGAGCGCGACGGCCGGGGCGTGCGGCTGACCTCCGTCGGCCGCATCCTGCTCGGCCACGCCAACGAGATGCTCGCCCAGCTGGAGCGGGCCGAGGCCGACATCGCCGCCTACACGACGGGTACGGCGGGCGAGGTGAGGGTGGCCTCCTTCGCCACCGCGATCGGGCTGGTCGTGGCCCCGGCGGTCGGCGCCCTCCGGGGCAAGGAGCCGGGCATCCAGGTGCGGGTCCTGGACGCCGAAGGCGACCAGAGCCTCACCATGGTCCTGGACGGCGCGGTGGAGGTCGCCGTGGCCGTGGAGTATCGCGGCGCCCCCGCCGAGGACGACCGGCGCCTGTCACGCATCCCCCTTTACTCCGAGCCGTTCGACGTGGTGCTCCCCGGCGACCACCCCCTCGCGGAAGGCGGGGTGGCGGTCGCGGAGCTGGCGGGCGAGACGTGGATCGGCCCCTATCCGGGCAACCCCTGCCACGACGTGATCGCGCTGGCCTGCGAGCACGCCGGGTTCACCCCCGAGTTCGCGCACTCCTCCGACGACTTCAGCGCGGTGGTCGCGCTGGCCGCCGCCGGAGCGGGCGTGGCGATGGTGCCCCGCCTGGCGCTGCGCGAGACGGACCTGTCGGGTGTGGTGGTCCGCCCGGTCGCGGGCCCGGAGCGCCGGGTCTTCGCCGCCGTACGGCGGGGCGCCGAACGGCACCCGCTGCTCATCCCCCTGCTGGACGCCCTCCAGGACGCCGCAACGACCCTGCGCCAGACCGCCCCGTCACTGTGATCGGCCTCACCGCCACCGTCGCGGCCGGGGCACGGCGTCCGTGCACGGAAGGGTCCGTCGCGGAGAGGCTGTGGAAACGGCCGGGCGCCCACCTCCTGGTGGCACGTCTCCTTCCGTCCGGATGAAGGCGGCGGCCCTGCCGCGCTCCAGATCGCTCCGATTCAGGCCGAAGACCTTGATCGTGGCATCTCCTCGGACGGTCAGCGCCTCATAGGTCCCCGTGCTCAGTACGAGTTCGAGATGCCCGTACGGATCTTCCGCCGACGGATCGACGAGCATGGGCCTGCCGTCCTCGTCCCGCGGAAAGAGTTCTCGTTTCTGATGGCTGTTGCAGTGGGAGCAGGCCAGCAGGTGGTTCGGCCAGTCGAAGGCACGCAGCGGTGCTTCCGCCAGGGGCTCGAAATGGTCGATGTCGGTGCCGAGACCGTCACCGCAGTACATGCAACGACGGATTCCGGTGGCCATGGCATTCAGGTGTCCGGCCAATCGGACGCGTACGGCACCCGCGGACTTCCACGCGGCACGGGCCGCCGGGCAGTCGGCCTGACTCTCGCGCAATCCGCCGGCTCTGCTGTGGAGTTGGTCGGCCAGGTCAGAGGGGAGTTCCACACGGTTAATGCGGATCATGGTTTTAGGCGATCCTCGCAGCGACCTCGTCCACCCGAGCAGTCAGGGAGCTGGTGAGTCCCTCTCGCAGAAGCTCGTGCTCCTGTATTTCCTCAGGAGTCGCCTTCCCACGGAGAACCGCGCGTTCCAGAACAGTGAGCCGCCGCCGCAGGTCTTCGGCCTGACTGGAGTATGGGGAGTCCATGCCGAAGAGATCGGTGAGAAGGGCGTCGTCACCGCTACCGAAGACCACGCGCTCGTAGAGATCTTCGTCGACGACCCGTGGAGGGACGTCCTCGTCAACGCCGGGAAGCCGGATCAACCCTCCCGGGTCGGCGCTCTGGCAGATGTACGGGCTGTGCGAGGTCACGATGAACTGGGTGGCGGGAAAATGGCTCTTGAGCCATTCACCGATCTTCTTCTGCCAGCTCACATGGAGATGGACGTCGATCTCATCGATGAGAACGACGCCCGGAAAACTGAACTCGGATGTCGACGGCGGGCCAGAGGGCAGCCCGGGGATCTCGGCCCGTCGACCGGCGACGTTCCCTTCCATGTAACCGGGACGCGCCTGATTCATCTGGCGGACCAAGTCGAGGACGAGCGCGGTGACGGTCCGATAACCGTCGCTCATCTCCCGGAGCGAGATGAGCTCGCCGTCTCGTCTGGCCCACAGGCCGTCACTGTTGACCCGCTCGATCCGGAATCCATCCGGAAGGAGCCCGTCGTTGAGCAGTTCGGTGACGAAGGTCAGCAGGTCCGCGGCGCCGTGCTGTCCTTCCAGGCTCCTCAGGTGCAGATCGATCAGCCAACTGACGCTCTCGGCCAGGGAGGCGTCCTCATGGAAAAGGCTGGCCAGGCGGGCTACGGGCCCGGTGCTCTGCATGAGCTGCCGGGTGTCGGCTGAGCCGCCCGTGAGCCGCCCGAAGGGACCGTATCCGGCGAAGAACCAGCCCTGTGGATTGTCCGCCCACGGCCCACGTTGTGCGGTTGCGCCATGACTTTGCATGTTCGGCTGCGGGCCGTACCGTCCGGAGTCCCCGATGAGCGCACGGGACCAGGTCAACCGCGCGGAGAACGGATGCTTGGGGCGGCGGCCACGGCCGAATCCGTCCAGGAGCTCATCAAACACGATCTTCACCTCGGCCACCGCGTCGAGGGAGTCGTTGGAGATCCAGCCGTCGAAGATGGGGACGAGGCTACGGGCGGCGGAAGGACCCGCCATCGCCAGCGCGATCGCGCGCAACAGAGTCGTCTTGCCTGAGCCGTTCCGACCCGCCAGGACCGTCCAACCGGCGTGGCTGCCGTCTGGACGGGTCAGCCGGAGATCCGCGCTACGGGAACCGGAGAAGCCGCGGACACCAGAGACCTTGAGATCCGCGATGTACATGTCCTCACCTTCCCGCCCGTGATCGTATCGTCGTACATCCTGAACGATAGCCGTGCGCACGACAGCGGATGCGGCACATCGACCGGGCGGTGTGCGGGGACTCACCGAATGTCTCTGCCCTTCGGAGTGGTCGGCCCCCGGCGGAATGCTCCAGGGGGTGGGAGCGGGTACGTGTCGGAGGTCGCGGGGGCGACGACCACGTGCCGTGGTTTCCCACCGGGGGCCGGTCTGTACGGCTCCCGCATCAGGCGGGGCCGTGTCGGTCACCTCGGTCCGGCCGGCTGAGAAGGCCGTCCTGGCCAGGGCGAGGAGTTCAGCCGGGCCGGGTGAGGAGGTCGGACGTGTCCGGGAGAGGGTCTTCGGGAGACGGCGGGCGGGCGGGGACCTCACACCAGACGGTCCGGCCGAGGCCCGGCCCGTGCGAGCGGTATCCCCAGTTCCCGTCGGAGATGAGGCTGACGATCGCCAGCCCCCGGCCGCTTTCGGCGAGACCGCACAGCGGCTCCACCGGGATGCGGGGCTCCCCGGTGGCCCAGGCTCTGTCGGTGACCTCCACCCGCAGCGCGCCGCCGTCCGTCACCGTCAACCGGAGGACCAGCGGGTCGACGGGATGACCGATCCCGTGGGAGGCGTGCCGGACGGCGTTGGTCACCAGCTCGGACACGGCCAGCCGCGTGTTCTCGTAGGCGGGATGACTCTCCCCGAGCCATTCACGGACCTCGCCGCGCGCCCGCGAAACGGATTCGGGATTGCTGGGAAGACATGTCTCTCTGAACGTCTCCTTATTCATCGGCCTGCCGCTCCTCGCCGAATTCGGTTGGCTTTTCGCCGCTTGAGTCATTGGCCGGGATGCGGTCGCCGCCCCAGCTTGACCCCCATACGTTCCCAAACAATGGGGCGGCGGAGCGGCCGATCGGCGTCCACCATGTGTTCACAATGATGTGAACCCCCTGGCACCGCCGCGCAAACACCCAGGACAATGGCGAGAACACCCCTCGAAAAGGCGAGAGGAGCTCCGGATGACCGTCCCCCCGGAACCGGATTCATACCTGTCCACGCGTATTCAATTCGGCATTGAACTACGCAAATTCCGACTTTTGTCGGGATTTACCCAGAGAAAGCTCGGTGCGGCGATCCACCTCTCCGTCAGCCAGCTCAGCATGCTGGAGAACGGCCACCGGGCGCCCAGCAGGGAGCTGGCCCACCGGGTGGACGACGTTCTCGGCCTGGGGACGGCACTGGTGGATCTGCTGGACCGGCTGAACCGCACGGCGTCCCAACTCCCCCGCTGGTTCCGGCCCTGGCTGGAGTTCGAGCGCGAGGCGGAGTCCCTGCGTGTATGGGGACCGCTGATAGTTCCCGGCCTCCTCCAGACCGAGGCCTACGCACGGGCCATACTGAGTCCCGAGCCCGGCGTCTCCGCCGAGAAGGTGGAAGAACACATCGCGGCCCGCATGGACCGGCAGGGCATTCTCGGGCGATCCACGCCCCCGATGCTCTGGATCGTCCTTGACGAGAGCGTTCTCCACCGACCGATCGCCGACCCGGAAGTGATGAAAGGCCAGTTCGAACGCCTTATTGAAGTGGGAGAAGGCCCATGGATCTCTCTTCAGATTCTCCCTTACAAGGCGTACAGCGTGATCGGCCTGCTGGGCGGCTTCGTCGTCGCCGACATGCCGAGAGGAGCACCTCCCGTGGCCTACATCGATTCCCAGAGCACGGGGGACCGAGTAAGCGAACGTGTCGAAGAGGTGACAGGTCTAACATTCAGACATGACCTGATCCGGGCGGATGCCCTGTCCCGGCACGAGTCACTCGGCATGATCAAGGAGACGGTGCAGCGATGGACGACCTGACCCAGGAAATCGACAAGGCTCATTGGCGCAAGTCTTCTCTCTCCGGAAGCGACGGAAGCGACTGCGTCGAGATCGCGGCACTCTCCGCCGGACGCCGGGCCGTACGCGACAGCAAGGACCCGGGCGGCCCCGCCCTCATCCTCACCCCCGGCCAGTGGACCGCCTTCGTCACCGGCGTCCGGAACGGCAACTTCGGCTGACCCCACGGCCCGCCACGCGAAAACCCGAGAGGCCCCCGGTGCCATCCGGAGGGCCTCTCCCGCCGTCTGGAGAAGGGATCGCCGTGAGCTCTCATGGGCCAGGCCGTCCCGGGGCAGGGTGACACCGGCGAGATTTCCAGCGAGTACGCAGGTCAGCCGCTGTGAAGACCTTCGAGCACGGCTCGGACGAGGGCTGCCGCCTCGGTTGGAGGCGGCCGCCTATTCCCTGGCCTGCCAGAGGAGAGCGCTTTCGACTCCCGGCCTGGGAGGGCGGCGGTCAGACCAGGCGGCCGGCCGCCTTGAGGTCGTCGAAGATCAGCTGGTCTACGGGAGAGACCTTGTCACGGTCGGCATAGGACAGCCAGACGACTTCTTCGATCTCGCTGCTCGGGACGAGCGTGCCGCGATAGTCGCCGGTGTAGCAGGTCATGCGGACCACCACCCCATCCGGATGGCCGTGCGCCTGGGCCTCGTAGGTGCCCAGGTGAGCGACGGTCTCGGGCTGGATCGCCACGGTGAGCTCCTCCTCGACCTCACGTGACAACGTCTGCGCGTCGCTCTCCCCCGTCTCCCGCTTGCCGCCGGGAAGGTAGTAGGCGTCCTTCCCCCGAGAGCGCGTGCTGAGGATCCGGCCACCTTCCAGCCGTACCCACGCCACCTTGTCGATGAGCACCGACACCGCATCTCCTTCGCTTCGCGCCGAAAGGGGCAGGAGATCGACGCCCTGGCCGCAGGGCCTCTGCTTCCGATCGATCCCGTGCCGAAGAGCCGCTCCGCGAGCGAGCGAGCGACCGCGGAGCGCGTCCCTGGAAGGGGGCGCCCGTCGTGGTCACCACCGCCTTGGTCTCAAGATCGAGGGAGCGGGGCTGCTCCGTCGGCCTCAACATCCTTGGAGGTCGAGAGCCGTACGGCCCCTGGTGAAGCCAGGTGCGGAAAACGGACCAGCCCCACGGCGTTCACACGAGAAGCCCTCCGGCCACGCCCCCGGAGGGCTTCTCGCCTTCTATTCTTCCATCGAAATCACCGGGGTCTGGCATCGGATGAGCGTTCCCGACACCGATCAGGCGACCGGCAGCCGTTCGACGTGGTCCTCACCACGCCTCAGGCGCCCGAAGTTCCCGTGGCCGCCCCGTGAACCCGGATCCGGGTTCGTGGTGATACATCCCTGACCGTGTCCCCGACGGAAAGGGTCGCCGCCATGCCATGGTGCCCGCGATGAACGCATCGGCCACCACGAGGATCCGTGACTCCGACATCGTGAGCGAGTCGCGGACCGACCCGGAGGCGTTCGCCGAGCTCTTCGACCGCTACTCCGGCATGCTCTACCGTTACGTCTCGCGCCGGCTCGGCCCGGAGATCGCCGAGGATCTGGTGGGCGAGACGTTCCTGGCCGCCTTCGCCCGCCGCGCGCAGTACGACCTCACGTACACCGACGCCCGCCCCTGGCTGTTCGGCATCCTCACCAAGCTCATCTCCCGGCATCGCCGCACCGAGGCCGTCCGCTACCGGATGCTCCAGCGCAGCCCGGCCGAGGACGTGGTGGAGTCGCCCGCCGACCGGATGGACGAGAAGGTCACCGCCCAGGCATGGCGGCCGGTGCTCGCCAGCACGCTGGCCGGGCTCTCGTCCAAGGACCGCGACGTCCTGCTGCTGATCGCGTGGGGCGACCTGTCGTACGAGGAGGTCGCGCGGGCTCTCGGCATCCCGATCGGCACCGTCCGTTCCCGGCTCAACAGGGCCAGGCGCAAGGCCCGCACCGCGCTCGGCGACACCAACCCGATCGACGAGGAGGAGTGACCGTGGACGACCTGAAGATGCTCCGTGACCTCGGCCGAGACCTGGAGCACGAGCCCCCGGCCACGCTGGCCCGACAGCGGCAGCGGCTCCTCGGCGCCGGAACCGGCGGGGGACCCCGATGGACGCGGCTCCTCGGCGGCGGAACCAGCGGGAGATCCCGGCGGACGCGCCACTGGACGATGATCGGGCTGGTCGCCGTGGTCACCGCGGCCATCGCCCTCGTCCCCGCTCTGCTCCTGAGCGGACACCAGGCCGTATCGGTGCTGAGCGGACACCGGACCGTGCCGACCCTGGCGGGAGATCGCCCGGACAAGCGGACCGAGGCCCTCAACATCCTGCTGGTCGGCACCGACAGCGAGGTGGGCACGCCGCGGTATCGCCCGCCGGACGCGCGGAGCGACACCATGCTGCTGCTGCACCTGCCCGCCGACCGCGTGAAGGTCACCGTCATCAGCATCCCGCGTGACTCGATGGTCCGGATCCCGTCGTGCGGGCCGGACATTCCCGCCCGGACCGAGATGATCAACTCGGCGTTCCGCAAGGGCGGGCTGGCCTGCGCCTGGAAGACGGTCGAGTCACTGACGGGGGTGCGTGTCGACCACGCGGTGGAGCTCGACTTCTCCGGCTTCGCGAGCCTGGTGGACGCCGTCGGCGGGGTGGAGGTCACACTGCCGCGGGCGGTGGACGACCCCAAGGCGAAGCTGCGTCTGTCCGCAGGCAAGCACATGCTCAGCGGTAAGCTGGCGCTGGCCTATGTGCGGGCCCGCTACAGCATGGGCGACGGCAGTGACATCAGCCGGATCAAGCGGCAGCAGCAGCTCATGAGCGCGCTGGCGAAGAAGGTGAAAACGCTTCTGGCCGACCCCGCCCGGCTGCGCCCCCTCCTCGCCGAAGCCACCGCGTGGGTCAAGACCGACGCGGGACTCGACCTGGAGACGATGTACGAGATCGCTAGCAGCCTCGCGAAGACCGACCCGGGTGCCGTTCCGTTCGTCACGGTCCCCTGGCGCCCGTACCCCGAGGATCCACATCGGATCCAGTGGCTCCAGCCGGCCGCCGAGAAACTCTTCGCATCAATCAGATAGTGGCCGCCGCCGCACCCGCGCTGCTCCGGAAACAGCGCGGGTGCGGCCACCCTCCTGTCCTCGCCCGGCAGAAAGTCACCTCCTTCCATGAGAGGACCCCGTCTGGTGAACGGGTATGGAGCTCTCATTTCTGAATGACCAGGGCGACCTCCATCCCCACGCTCTCCCCCTGCTCCAGTAGCCCGATCTGGCGCAGGCGGGACAGCTCCACGTCCAGTCCGCGGTCCTCAGCCGCCACGAGCAGCGCGAGCACCGCCGGGTGCGCGGCGCCGTCGACCATCGTCATCGGGTCATCGAACCGCCAGCGCACCGCCAGTTCGAGCGCGGCCTCGACCGTGCCGGTCTCGACTGTCCATCCCGGCACCGCCCATCCGTCGGGCGGCGGATGGGCGACCGGCCAACAGCAGATCACCTCGACCTCGGGGCCGGGGGTGGAAATCTTCGCGGACCTGCGGAAAGGCAAGGTGTTGCCGCTTCCCGGAGGGACGGATGCGTGGGCCTTCCTGGGGTTCAGCCCGGACGGCAAGCGGCTGCTGCTGGCCGAGGAAGCACGGCTGACGGTGTTCGACCGAGGGCTGCGCGCCCGGATGCGGCTGAAGACGCGGCTGGCGCCGATGGCGCTGGCGAATGACTACGTCACGGCGGCGGTGCCTGTCGGCACGTGGCCCAAGTACCGCAAGCTGCGCATGCTCAACCTGCGTACCGGCCGCGCGAGCGGCACGGTGACCGTGCAGTTGCCGCGCGGGCAGTACGTCAACGACCTCGACTTCGACCGGGTGGGACGCATGATCGTCCGATCGAGGACCGGGACGGGGGGTGGCGATCTACCGGGTCTCGAAGACGACCGGCAAGACGACGCTGCTGCGGACGATCGCCAGGCCCGATGTGGAAGGGTCAGATGACCTGATCGGCCTGGAGGGCCTGGAGGGCGAGCCATATGACGATCCGGTCCTCGACGCTTGAGATCGACAGGCCGGTGAGCTCCTCGACCCGGGACATGCGCTGGCGCAGCGTGTGCCGGTGGATGCCAAGCTGTGAGGACGCCGTCTCCCAGCTGGCGTTCTCGCTGAGGAAGACTCGCAGGGAGCGGAGCAGGCCACGGGTCGTGTCGTTGTTCAGCAGCGGGAGCAGCGGAGAGGTGAGCGCGGCGCGCGCCGCGGCGTCCAGGTGATGCAGGACGAGCCGGCTGGTGGACAGGGCGGAGAACTCGATCACCGGCAGAGCGTCGGCCACCGCCACCTCCAGCGCCTGTTCGGCCTGCTGGCGGCTGAGCGAGCAGCCGGTGATCGGCTGCGGTGAGCCGAGACCGCAGCGGGCGGGCACGCTCTCCCGCTCCACCGCCTGGCTCACCCGCTGCTTCCACCGGGGCAGCTCGTCGGCCGGGAGGAGCACGGTCACCACCGAGAACTCATCGCTGATCAGCGGTGGGATGTTGAGCTGGTCGCACCATTCGAGGACGTAGTCGGCGAGTGGCACCGCGCGGGAGCGGGAGCGCAGCAGCGCCACCGCGATATCGCCCGCTGGAACGCTCCATCGGTCCGCGACCCGCTTGATGAGAGCCGCGTCGCCGCTCAGCAGCACGTCCACCGCGTCGGCACGGGCCAGGCCCCATACATCGCCGCCGTTCAACGGGTGCAGCGCCAGATCGAGCAGGACCGAGGCGTGCTGGGCGAGCTCGCGGGTGAGACTCTTGCGGTCGGGGCGGGCGGCCACCACGAGATGGGCGCGCGGATGCACCGGGTCGCCCACGGCGTGCACGATGAGGTCGGGGTGCCGGATCCGGGAGCGCTGGCCGAGTGCCGCGGCGCGGGCGTCGTCGATGTGCACCCGGGCCGCGCCGACCGCGGCGTGCACCGCTCCGTTCCGGTCCATGAGCACCGCCCAACTGTCGATCCGGCTCGCGAGCATGGTGATGACGCCTTGGGCGCCCGCGCTGCGGGCCACCCGGATCATCGCGGAGATGCTCTCGGCGACCAGCCGTGATTCCGCCGTGCCCGTGCGCAGAAGGTCGGCGTTCAGCTGGTACGTGACGTCCTGGAAGGCTACGCCTCCGGGGATTTCGAGCAGGGGGAGGCGGTGCCGGAGCGCGCTGCTCACCAGCGCGGCGGGGACGACCGCGTGGCGCGCCCCCGTGCCGAAGGCCAGCCCGGCGATCCCGGCGCCCGCCAGCCGTTGAACGTAGTGGTCGAGCTGCTCGGAGTCGGCGGGGTCCAGCTGGAGGCCGAGGGACAGCAGCAGTTCGCCGCCGCGGAGCCAGGGGGTGGGATCGACCAGCTCGGAGATGTGGGTCCAGCGGATCGGCCGGTCCGCGCCGTCCGGTCCGGTGTGCAGCCGCAGCCGGAACCTCTGGGCGACGTCCGCCACAGTCTCTAGCATGCGGTGCTCCTTCTCGCGAGCTTGTGGGCATTCCTCACAAACCGTGCCAGCGGCCGCTCACTCGGCGGCATGTAGCAGTTCGGAGCCTGTCGCGCAGATAGGTGGACATTTCTCCACATTCCCGCAGGTCAACGGCGGTCCTACTATGCATGACATACCAGTAACGCCGGGTAACAAGACGCTGTTCCCGGCCCTTTCCCGGTTTTACCCGAAGGAGTCGTATGCGTGCCGCAGTGTTCCTGTCCGCCGATCAGCCCGTGCGCGTCGAGGACGTCGAGCTCGCGGCGCCCGGACCCGGAGAGGTCAGGGTCAAGATCGCGGCAGCCGGGGTTTGCGGATCTGACCTGCATGTCCGGCGGGGCGAGTGGGATGTGCCCGCCCCGCTGGTGATGGGCCACGAGGGGTCGGGCATCGTCACCGCGCTCGGCCAGGGCGTGACCAGCCTGGCCGAGGGCGACCATGTGGTGCTCTCCTGGGTGGCGCCGTGCGGGCAGTGCCGCTACTGCCGGGCGGGCCACGAGGCCCGCTGCCAGGTGGCCGCGAACGTGGTCGCTCCCGGCGGCGTTCTCCAGGACGGCACCAGCCGGTTGAGCCGCGGTGGCGAGAAGATCTACCACTATCTCGGCGTATCTTCCTTCGCCGAGGAGGCGGTCGTCCCGGCGTCGGGCGCGATCAAGGTTCGCGAGGACGCGCCGCTGGACACGATCGCGCTCGTCGGATGCGCGGTGGCGACCGGCGTGGGTGCGGTGACCAACACCGCGGCGGTGGTCCCCGGCAGCACCGTGGCGGTCATCGGCTGCGGCGGCGTCGGGCTCTCGGTGGTACAGGGCGCCCGGCTCGCCGGGGCGGAGCGGATCATCGTGATCGACCCGCGGGCGGAGAAGACCGCGCTCGCGGTCATGCTCGGCGCGACCGACCAGATTTCCGGGCCCGGCGTGGACGCCGTCGAGGCGATCCGTGACCTGCTTCCCGACGGGGTGGACTACGCCTTCGACGCGGTGGGCGCGCAGGCCACGATCGAGAGCGCCATCAAGGTCCTCGGTCTCGGCGGCGCGGCCGTCGCGGTGGGGCTGCCGCCCAAGGGCACCGCGGCCCGTTTCGACCCGCTCGTGCTCGGCGAGGCCGACCAGCGAATCCTGGGCTCCAACTACGGCAGCGTACGGCCGGCCGTGGACATCCCCGCACTCGTCGACCGCTACATGGACGGCCATCTCCAGCTCGACCAGCTCGTCAGCCGCCGCGCGTCACTCGACGAGGCCCCCAACGCCCTGGACGAGCTGGCCAGCGGCGAAGCCCTCCGCACACTGCTGATCCCCTGAGGAGCCCTCCGAATGACCCAGACCAGCGCCCGCCCCACTGAGAGCCCAGATCGGGGCCTCAAGAAGGGCGCGATGTCCAGCGGCGAGGTCGTCGCCCAGGCCATCGCCAACATCGCGCCCAGCGCGGTGATCGCGTTCACCGTGGCGGCGATCTACGCCAGCGCAGGCAACGCCTCATGGCTGTCGTTCGCGCTCGCCACGGTCGTGATCCTCGCGGTCGGGTACTGCATCGCGCAGTTCGCCAAGCGCCGCGCCTCTGCCGGTTCCCTCTACAACTACGCCGCCCAGGGCATGGGACCGTTCGGCGCGTACATCACGGGGATCACCTTGATCATCGGGTGTATGGGCATCGCGTCCGGCTCGCTCAGCGGCGCGGTCGTCCACTTCAACGCCTTCCTGGACGGGATCGGCCTGCCGGTGCGGAGCACCGTCTGGAACGTGCTGCTCGCGGTGGCCATCGGCGGTCTCGCCATGCTGTTCACCGTCTGGGGCATCCGGATCTCGGCGCGGATCTCACTGATCCTGGAGATCGTCTCGATCACGATCATCGCGATCATGCTGGTCATCGTGCTGTTCGCCGGCGGGGGCCCGATCATCGACGTCGACCAGCTCAGCCTGAGCGGTGCGACCCCGCACGGCGTGGCCTTCGGCATGGTCCTCGGCATCCTCGGGTTCGTCGGTTTCTCCAGCTCCGATGCGCTCGGCCGGGAGGCGCGCGACCCGTTCAAGGCCATCCCACGGGCGATCATGTGGAGCGCGGCGGGTGTCGGCCTGCTGTACGTCTTCGCCGCCTACAGCCAGGTGGCCGGTTACAGGCCACTGGGCGATCTCGGTGCCAGCGGCAACCCGCTGGACGATCTCGCGGTGGCGATCGGGCTGCCCGGCTGGTTCCGGCCGGTGCTCAGCCTCGGCATCACCGCGTCGTTCTTCGCGGTGGTCGTCGCGCCGATCAACGTCGTCGGCCGGATCGTGTTCGTGATGGGCAAGGAGGGCGTCTTCCCCCGCTCGTTCGGCCGCACCCACCGCACCCAGCAGACGCCGCACCGGGCGATCCTCTCGATCGCGCCGCTCGCCGTGCTCACCACCGCGGTGATGTACGCGGTAGGCGTGGACGGCAACGAGATCCTGATCAACGTCGACACGTTCGGCACCTACGGCTACATGATCGCCTATGCCATCGTGGCCGTCGCCGCACCGATCTTCCTCCGCCGTGAAGGCGTCCGCCTCGCGCTCATCTGGCCGTGCACGGTGGTCTCCGTCATCGGCATGGGCTACGTGTTCTACGCCAACGTGGTGCCCTGGCCGACCTGGCCGCTCAACGCCGTCGTGCTCGCGTTCTTCGGGGTGGTGGCCGTCGCGGTGGCGTGGTACGTCTACCTGCGGACCGCCCGTCCCGAGGTCACCCGGAACATCGGGACCACCGAGACCGACTTCCCGGAGATGGCCTGAGTCTCACGCGACGGCGGGCCCGGCCGGAGATTCCCCGATCCGGCCGGGCCCGCCGCTCTGCCCCGGACGCATCCGGCCGTTCCCTCCCGGTCAGACGCGGAGCATCTCGATGACGGTGAAGCCGGGGCGGCGCTGCTCGACGTCGATCCGAGGCACGCCATGGTCGTCGGTGACAGCGTCTGGGACCTGCTGGCCGCCCGCCGGGCCGGAGCCCTGGGCATCGGCCTGCTGTCCGGCGGCTACGGCAGGGACGAGCTTGAGCGCTCCGGCGCGTTCCGCGTCTACGCCGATCCGGAGGACATGCGGAACCGGCTCGACGAACTGGGCGTCCGCCTCGGCTGACCGCGGAGGCGCGTGACCCCGCGGAGCCGTACCGGGTCAGGTGGTGGACAGAGCGACGGTCGGAGACAGGCGGGCGGCGCGCATGGCGGGGTAGATCCCGGCGATGGTGCCGATGACCAGGGTGGCGCCGATCGCGCCGCCGATCGCCCACGGTGGCACGACGGGGGGCCAGTCGCGGGACAGGGCGTAGCCGACGGTGGCGATGGCGCCCAGGGCGGCCCCGACGATACCCCCCAGGGCGGACAGAAGCAGAGACTCCGCCAGGAACTGGACACGGACCTGGCCACGGGTGGCGCCAAGGGAGCGGCGCAGGCCGATCTCCCGCCGGCGTTCCAGCACCGAGATCACCATGGTGTTCGCCACGCCGACCCCGCCGACCAGCAGCGCGACCGCGCCGAGTCCGAGCAGCAGGTTGGTGAAGGCCCCGGCCGCGGCGGCCCTGGCGGCCAGCGCGTCGGAGGGCCTGCTGACAATCACCTCACCCGGGTTCTCCGGGTTCACCGTGCGAGGCAGGACGGAGCGCACGTCCGTCACCGCCTCCTCGGCGGATCGCTCGTAGATCGTGGTGGGGTGCCCGTCGAAGTCCAGCAGCTCCTCCGCCACGGGGAACCCGACGAGCGCCGACCGTTCGATCTCGGGCGCGAGCGGCATCGGACCCAGGATGCCGATGACGGTGAACCACCGGCTGCCTATCCACAGCCGCACACCGGTCCTGTTGATACCCAGCCGCTCGGCGGTCTTGGAGCCCAGGACGACCGCCGGTTGCCGTTCGGTGGCGGCGTTCAGCCAGGTGCCGCTCTGGACGGTGCCCTCCAGCGTGCGGAGCAGTTCGGTGGTGGCGGCCTGTACGGCGATGCCCCCGGTGACCGCTTCGGGGATGTAGCTGGTCCGCCGCACGGACGTCTCGACGTTTCCGGTGGCCGAGGCGGTGCTCACCGGGCCGATGCGTCTGACCATGGCGACCGCTTCCTCGGGCAGCTTGGCCTTCTCTCCGAAGATCGTCTGGCCCGGGGCCACCGTCAGCAGGTTGGTGCCCAGGCTGTCGAGCTGACGTAGCAACTCCTCGCGGGACGAGGAGGAGATCCCGATCACCGCGATCATGGTGGCGATGCCGATGGCGATGCCGAGCGCGGACAGGACCACCCTGGCCGGACGGCTCCTGAGCCCCGCCGCACCGACCCGCAGCACGTCGGAGAGGCTGAGCCTGGCGGGCTTCACGTCAGCACCTCCCCGTCACGGACCCGTACCTGCCGGGGGCACCACTCGGCGATCTCGTTGTCGTGCGTGATGATCGCGATCGTGGTCCCGCCCTCGTGGAGCTCGCGCAGGATCTTGAGCACTTCCGACCCCGAGGCGGAGTCCAGGTTGCCGGTCGGCTCGTCGGCCAGCAGCAACGGCGGGTCACCGACGACCGCCCTGGCCACGGCCACCCGCTGCTGCTCACCGCCGGAGAGCTGGTTGGGCCGGTGGTCGAGCCGGTGCCCGAGGCCCACCCGCCGCAGAGCCTCCGCGGCCCGCGCACGTCTGACCCGCAGCGGCGTCCCGGTGTAGAGCAGTCCGTCGGCCACGTTGTCCAGGGCGCTCACCCCCGGCGCCAGGTGGAACTGCTGGAAGACGAAACCGAGGTGGCGGGCGCGCAGCGCCGACAGCTCGCGGTCCGACAGCGTGGCGATGTCGTGGCCCGCGATGCGGACGGTCCCCGAGGTGGGCCGGTCCAGGGTCCCGATCATGTGGAGCATGGTGGACTTGCCCGAGCCCGACGGGCCGACGATGGCCAGCAGCTCGCCCTCCTCGACCAGCAGGTCCACTCCGCGCAGCGCCTGGACATGACCGTTATAGGTCTTGGTCACCCGGCGTAGCTCGATGATGCTCATTCCGACGGCACCCCGACCTTCATGCCTTCCGTGAGCCCGTCCCCGGTGATCTCGACCATGCCGCTGCCGAACGCCCCGACCTTCACCGGCGCCAGCCGGGTGCCGGAGCCCTCGACGATCTCGACGCCGAACCCGCCCTCGCGCAGCGCGAGCAGCGCCTCCACCGGTACGGCGAGCACGTTCTCGCGCCGCTCGCTCACCAGCTCCACCTCGACGGGGGCCTGGTCCAGCTTGGTCTTCGGGTCCTTGGTGAGCATGATCTCGACGTCGATGACCGTCCTTTCCCCATAGGTCTTGGCCACCGTGCCCACCTCGGTGATCTTCCCCGCCGCCTTTTCGCCGCCCGGCAGTTCCACGGTGACCTTCGCTCCCTTCTTGGCGAGCATCTGGTCGCTGCTGTCGAGGTCGAGGTGGACCAGCCGGTCCAGGTCGCTGACGGCGAGGGCCTGCCGTCCCGGCGCGGTCCTGCCGCCGACCACGGCCTTCACCTCGGTCACCCTGACCGCCGAGGGCAGGAACACCACCTGCGTGTCGTCCACCTGCCCGGTCTCGGTCAGCCCGCGGTCGTCCTGCCACTCCCGCACCGCGAGATGGGTGGCGTTGCTGAAATGGTCGTCCACCGTGAGGTCCGCGCCATAGCCCAGCGCCTTGAGGTTGCTTTCGAGCTGCTCGACGTCGGGTCCGTCGGAGACGCCCCAGCGCAGCGGCCGGTAAAGGGGCAGCGAGCCGTACATCAGGGTGACCGGCTTGCGGTCGACCTTGAGCAGGGAGCGGCCCCGCCGTACCACCGCGCCGTCGTCGGGCACCCACGTCACCGTTCCGGACGCGCCGGTGGTGAGCGGGCGCCGGCCCGAGTAGGTGAGCGCGCCGGTCACGGTCTTGGTGTCCACCAGGTCCTGCCTGGTGATCGCCGCAGTGGCGGCGACCTGCGCCTTGGCGGGCGCGGCCACTCCGGTGCCGCCGCCGGTCAGGAGGGCCGTCGCCGCCCCTGCGGCCACGACGGCCAGGAGGGCCACCCCGGACAGGGCGAGTCCCCTTCTCACCGCCCGCTCCCCTTCATCGCGGGCGCGAACTCCTTACAGGCCTCCTCGGCCGCCTTCATCTTCTGCTCGCTGCCGTCGGACATCTTGAGCCTGAGCCTGCCGTTGGGGTCCGGGTCGTCGATGGCGATGCCGTTCTCGCGCAGGCACTGCACGTACTTGACCATCTCGTCGCGCCGCTTCGGGTCGTTGGCCGCGCCCTTGTCACCGACCGCGTCTTCCATGAAGTGCTGGCACTCCTTCATCGCCTTCTCCATCTTGGCCTCCTCCCCCTTCTGGGCCTGGACGCGGATCTGCCCGCTGCCGTTGGGGTCGGCCATGTCGACGCCGTTCTCGCGCATGCACTGGGCGAACTTGAGCTGCGCCTGCCCCCGATCCACCGAGGCCGAGACCGAGGCCGACGCGGTGTGCTTGGCGGTGCCGTCTCCCGCGCTGGCGACGCCTGAGGTGGTCGAAGCCGCACCGCACCCCGCCAGCAGCAGCGGTACGGCGAGCAGCAACAGCCGGGCTTTCATGACGATCTCCTTGGGTTGGTTGCGAGGCCAACTTCAACAGAGGCAGTGCTAAACCCGGATAAGCCGCTTACCCGGCGCTAACACCTGGTGCGTCACTCTCATCGTCATGCGGGTGTTGATCGTGGAGGACGAAGAGCAGCTGGCCGACGCCGTCGCACGGGGCCTGCGGCTGCACGCGATGGCCGTGGACGTGGCCTACGACGGCCAGGAGGCGCTGGAGCGGGCCGGCTACGTCGACTACGACGTCGTCGTCCTCGACCGCGACCTGCCCGAGGTGCACGGCGACGACGTGTGCGGCGAGCTCAGGCACAGGAGCCGCATCCTCATGCTGACCGCGGCGGGGCAGATCCGCGACAAGATCGACGGGCTGGCCCTGGGCGCGGACGACTACCTGGTCAAGCCGTTCGCGTTCGCCGAGCTGGTCGCCAGGGTCAGGACACTGGCCCGCCGCTCCTTCCGTACGGCCTCGCCGGCCCTGGAGCGGGCGGGGATCAGGCTCGACCCCGCCCGCCGTACGGTCACCAGGGACGGGCGACAGGTCGCGCTGAACCGCAAGGAGTTCGACCTGCTGCGGGAGCTCCTGGACGCGGGCGGCGATCTCGTCACCTCCACCGAGCTGCGCAAGAAGGTCTGGGACGAGTACGCGGAGGGGGGCACAGGCGTGCTGCGCGTCACGATCACCTCGCTGCGCAGGAAGCTCGGCGCTCCCGCGCTGCTGGAGAACGTGCCCGGCAAGGGGTACCGGCTGTGAGGCTCGGCCTGCGCATGCGGCTCACCCTGCTGTACGGCGCGCTGTTCTTCGTGGCCGGGTCGGTGCTGGTCTGGTCCACCTACCTGCTGACCGCCAGGGCGCTGAACCAGCAGTTCGTCGTGGGGCGCCAGGAGATGTCCCCCCTGGGGGAAGGCCTGCCTTCCAAGGAGATCATCACGGGGATGCAGATACAGGACGCGGGGCAGCGGGCGACCAGCGTCCTCGACGAGATGCTGCGCTCCTCACTCCTGATCATGGTTCTCGTCGGGATCGTCGCGACAGTGATCGGCTACCTGATCGCCGACCGCGCGCTACGCCCCCTCGACCGGGTCACCGAGACCGCGCAGCGGCTGTCGGAGAGCAACCTGCACGAGCGGATCGCCCTGCGCGGGCGGCCCCAGGACGAGATCAAACGGCTGGCCGACACCTTCGACGCGATGCTCGACCGGCTGCACAGGGTGTTCGACGCCCAGCGCCGGTTCATCGCCAACGCCTCGCACGAGCTGCGCACCCCGCTGGCGATCAACCGGACGGTCCTGGAGGTGTCGCTGGAGGAGCCCGAGGCCTCACCGGACCTCAAGGCGCTGGCCCGCGCGCTGCTGGGCACCAACGCCCGCTACGAACGGCTGATCGAGGGGCTGCTCCTGCTGGCCCAGTCGGAGCAGGAGCTGACCTCACGCAAGCCTCTCGAACTCGACCAGGTCGTGCGCGCCGCTCTCGACCAGGTCGACCAGCTCGACCTGCGGCCCCGCGGACGGCCCGTCACCGTCCACCGGGACCTGAGCCCGGTGACGGTCGAAGGCGATCCGCTCTTCCTTGAGCGCGCGGTCTTCAACCTGGTGGAGAACGCGATCAAGTACAACGTGCGGGACGGACAGGTCTGGGTCTCCTGCGGGGAGAACGGCCTGGTCGTGGAGAACACCGGGCCGTCGATCCCGCCGTACGAGGTGGAAGATCTCTTCGAGCCCTTCAGGCGGCTGCAGGGCGACCGCGTCCGCTCGGCGCGCGGCTCGGGGCTCGGGTTGTCGATCGTCCGCGCCATCGTGGACGCCCACAACGCTACGGTCACCGCCACCTCACGCCCCGAGGGCGGCCTGCGCGTCACGGTCACCTGGGGGTGCTGACCTGGAGCCCGCTCGCCTCGGGCTTCCTGTCCGGCAGGCGAACCGGTCGATCCCGCCGTCACGTCCGCGCGCCGGTGGAGCCCCGCCGTAGGCGGTCTCAGCCCTCTTCCTTCAGGTGTTCCCGAAGGGCCTCCACCTGTTCGGGAGCGGCGCCGAGGCTCTCGGCCCGCGGTATCAGCGCTTCGATCTCGGACGCGCGCCCCTCCCCACGGAGCAGATCCGCATAGGAGAACACAGCGCTCAGCCAGCCCGCCGTGATGCTTGCCTTGAAATATTCCTCCGCGGCCTCGGCCTCTCCGTGCTCCTGATAGATGAGGGCGACATCCTCATAGGCGCCGTCCGATCCGGCGTCGATCGCCCGCAGATAATAGTTCATCGCCTCATCGACGCGGCCCTCCTCCGACAGGAAGACCGCGTAGTAGTACAGGGCCCCCTCGTCATCGTTCTCGATGGCCGCTCCGCCGAGATTGCTGAACGCCAGCGCATCCCCCTGCTCGGCGGCCTGGCGAAGCACGCGCTCCGCCTCTTCCAGGCGACTGTCGTCTTCCGAGAGAAATGACCCGTAGTCGTTGACGGCGCCAGGTTCGCCGCGTTCGATCGCCTTCTTGTACCATTCCTCCGCCTTTTCGCGGTCCCCCACGGCGTCGGCCCAGATGGTCGCCGCCCGCAAAGCGGCCACCGGGACCCCTTGCGCGGCGGCCCACTCCATGAGGTGAGCAGCCTCGCCGGGACGCTGGTCGGCGACCAGCGTGTCGGAGAGCCAGCCGATGGCAGCCTTTTCCCCATCGGCCACGGCCGCGCGCAGAACCCTTTCCGCCGCCGGATAGTCGCCGGTGAGAAAGAGCATCTCGCCGTACTTCACCGCGGCTCCGGGCAGGCGTGCCCGTACGGCCTGCTTGTACACCTCCCCGGCCTCCTCGTACATGTTCAGCGCGGCCAGCCGGTCGGCGCGGGCGAGCATGTCATCGGCACTCACCGATCCCCCTCTCCCTCAGAAACGCCCGCCGCCGAAGGCTGCGTTATTCATTGTTCTTCTTACGCTTGTTGGGATTGGGCGGAACCTTCCGTCTTCCCCCATGGCTCGCAGCATTCTGGTGTTTATCTCTTGAGGACCTGCCTTGACCACCACTTTCATGCGGCTTCCTGTTGCTCTGATTGAGTTCCCCCTTACCTTCATCCTTGTCTTTTTTATTCCTATTGCGTCTCAGGATTCCGGGAATGCCGTCGGCACGGTCGCCGAGCAACTCTTCGCGGCGATCAGATAGTGGCCGCCGCCGCACCCGCGCTGCTCCGGAAACAGCGCGGGTGCGGCCACCCTCCTGTCCTCGCCCGGCAGAAAGTCACCTCCTTCCATGAGAGGACCCCGTCTGGTGAACGGGTATGGAGCTCTCATTTCTGAATGACCAGGGCGACCTCCATCCCCACGCTCTCCCCCTGCTCCAGTAGCCCGATCTGGCGCAGGCGGGACAGCTCCACGTCCAGTCCGCGGTCCTCAGCCGCCACGAGCAGCGCGAGCACCGCCGGGTGCGCGGCGCCGTCGACCATCGTCATCGGGTCATCGAACCGCCAGCGCACCGCCAGTTCGAGCGCGGCCTCGACCGTGCCGGTCTCGACTGTCCATCCCGGCACCGCCCATCCGTCGGGCGGCGGATGGGCGACCGGCCAACAGCAGATCACCTCGACCTCGGTGTCACTGCCGGGTACGGCCCGCAACGTCGACCAGAACGGCCCGACGGGCGCGTTGCCGGACTCCGCCAGCACCCCCCACAGCGCGGCGAACCCCTCGTTGACCTCCTCGTTCGCGCATTCCACGTCGTCTTCCGTGAGATCGTCACCGCCCGGCACCCGTAGCGCGACGCCCGCCCAGTGCTGCCGCTCAGCCCGTCGTTCCACCACCTGCCAGTCGTTGCGCCCCTCGCCGTTCAGCAGCCGGTCGAGGGTGTCGAGCGCGGCGTCCTGGCGCTGCCGCTCCGCGGCCAGCCGGGCGCGGTGCTCGGCGAGCGTCACGCCAGCCGTACGGGGGTCGTCCAGGAACGGCGGGGCCTCGGCCAGTGGGACGCCGGCCGCGCGCAGCGCCTTCAGCCGTGTCGCCGACTCGAACTGGGACGCGCTGTAGCGCCGGTGCCGCGACCACGGGTCGACCGAGACCGGCTTGAGCAGGCCCTGCTCGTCGTAGAGGCGCAGGGCCTTCAGGCTCAGTCCGGTCAACTCCGCGAATTCGCCGATGCTCATCATAGGACCAGTGTGGAACCTCCCCCAGGGGCAGGTTCCACCGTCTTGAGCGGCTGCTGTCTCCGCGATCCGACCGGTGAACGACCGGCCCCGCGGGCTGCGCCCGGCCACCTCAGCACCATCATCACGGACGCCCTCTCCCGGGAGAGCCGCACCGCTGGAGCCTGTGTGTTCTTTCGGTCATCTGTCGTGATACGTAGCATCCCCATATTGGAGGATGATCGCTCTTTGCTTCATTCCGAAACGCTACGCTCATGTCCGCAGCAGGGGAGCACGGAAATCACAGCTTTCAACATGAAACTCCCATGCAGCACATGGCCCGATCTCAAAATGTGAGAACGCCGGAACCGTGCGAGCCCGCTCCCCTCATGGGGTAATTGCGTGTCCGAGGGGGGACCGCAACCAATTGCACATGTCCCCGATTACCCGGTCGGCGCTGCGTGCGTGGCTGAACTTGGTGGCCCACGTCCCCGGGAGAGTATCGAGGAGAAGGTCTGGCGCGATGTCCCCAGGACTTGGCGTCGGGCACTGCTTGGATAAAAATGATTGTTCCCAGCGCAGACACGCCTGACGTGGTGGGTGGATCGGTGTGGTCGCACGACGTGGATGGCGAGCTGTGCCTGCACGGCGCGGACGCGCGGCGGTTGCGGCCAGCGCGGCTGCTGCTGTTGTTTTCGGGGCTGGCCGCGCTGACGTTGAACGCCGCCGAGCCGGATCGGCAGGGTGCCCGAGGGTTACGGCTCCTCGCCGTGAGCGCGTCGGCGGCCTTCGTCGAAGAATTCGTAGATGGCTTCGGTGTGCGGCAGTTGGGTGAGTGGGCGGGCGGCGCCGAAGGAGATGTTCCAGAACTGGCCGGTTCGTGGTTGCCCGGGGCCGACGTAGGCGTACGGCTCGGGTATGTGCCTGTCACCCGGCGAGACGCCGTAGTTGACCTCGTCCAGGGTGACGCCGATGTCGAAATGCTCCGGCCAGAGCACCGGCGTCATGCCGGGAGCAAGCCTGCGCAGGGCCGCATCACCGTCGCCGAGGGCGCGGGCGATCACCATTGCCGCCTGCGGATCGACATGTACGCGGTCGTCGGCCGTGACCCCGGAGCCCTCGGAGTACAGGCCCTCGGGGGCGCCGGCTACGATCCCGGCGGCAGCCGCGAGTTCGGCGTAGGTCACCCCGGTCAGCTTCCCGAGCGGTCGGCCGCTGGTGAGCAGCAGGTCTCCGTTGACGGCCACGTCGGGGTGCTTGGTGGTGGCGAAGCCGCCGGGGACGGCCCGGAGCCTGATGGTGCCGCTTTGGCGGTACTGCGGCCCGGCCAGTACGAGTTCGGCCACTCCATGCAGGCTCTGCCTGGTCAGGACCAGTGTCGTCATGTCCACCGGCGTCTCCTCCCACGTCGTGTAACCCCGAAAACCCTGCCATGTACGGTCGAGTACCTCGCGCTCTGTGGGGGACTGCTAGGGCTGGATCAGCTGCCAGAGGGCCGCTGAGGACCACAGGATTGCGATGAGGGTGACCAGGGTGCCACCGGCGAGTGGCAACGCCCAGGCGGGTAGGCGCCGGCTGCGGACGAGGAGTACCTTCGCGGCGAATGCGCCGTAGAAGAAGCAGCCCGCGAGGGAGTGCAGGGCGACCCGGGTGCTGTGCGTCTCTACTCCGTAAGCGGTGATGCAGTGGTAGGCGACGGGTAGGGAAAGCGCGAACAGCACGGCTCCGCCGATGCGGTGGGCGAGGGGTACCGGGCGGGGGGCTGCGCCGGCCCCGGGTAGCCGCCGGTACATCCACAGCGCCAGTATGAGCTGGTAGAGGGCCAGGCCCAGCAGGGCGGTGCCGAGTTGCGCCTTCAGCAGGTTCGCGTCGTTGCCACGGCGTCCGAACAGGCTGCCGGCGTAGTCCGGAGTGTGTATCCGGCCGAACGCGTACAAGGCCGCCGCCACGGCCAGGGCGAGCCCGGCGGCCACCGCCGGCCGCAGCCAGACCGGGCGGGGTGGTGACATCCTGTGGCTTGCTCCCACGTTCCTCCGATCCCTGCGTGTTCTCGGCTGTCGGCGCCGCCGCAACAGCCCGCTCAACGTAGTTCAACTAGTTATGTCCCGCCTTCGCGGTGTCCCCGGCGTCAATCTCCCGAAAACCGGGGAATGCCAGGTTTTGCTGTGCTCTGAAATTCGCGGGATTATGTTACTGAGAAATACTTGGGGTTATCGCCCCGCTGGGTTTCGTCGCCCGTCAATTCATGCGTAGGCGCCGACGGTGCGATCCAGCCAGCCGCAGGTGGCCTCTATTCGGTACCAGAAACTCGCGCGGGATACCAGTTCACCCGCCCTTGACATCCGGTGGCAAGATCGACAGCGGCACGCGCCACGCGTATCGACATGCGGCGTGACCGGTATGGATGATTATTCGGCACCCGTGAGGCCCTCCGCCGGCTTGCGCATGGCCGGCTGCCAGGCCGCGAGCAGCAGCAGCGCGGCCACTTCGACGATCACGCTGATCGCAGCCTGCGGGGAGGGGGTGAATCCGTGCTCGGTGAACCCGAAAATCCCGATGATGTGGATGTGCCGGTAGCCGCCGTTGAGGTAGAGGTCGGCGTGGATGTAGCCGCTGACGGCGATGGCGGCGGCCGTGCTCAGGCGGGCGGCGAGGGCCGCGGACGCCTTCATGCCAGCTTGTGGTCGGTGACGGCCAGGCCGCCTGCGCCCTTACGGTAGGTGACAGTGCGGATGCCCAGTGCGTCCTTGAGGCGGCCGGCTGGTACCACCTGCGGGAGGGGTCCCGGCCCGATGCCCGGTTTGGGCAGCGGGTAGGCGGTGGTGGTGGCGCTGTGAAAGGTGACGTTGCCTTCGGTCTTGGTGAACAGCTGGTGCACGTGGCCGTTCAGGCAGGTCACAGAGGAGAAGCGGCGTAGCAGGCCTAGGACCTTGATGGCGTCATCGGTGCCCCAGCCCCAGGCCGGGTACATGGCGAACAGCGGGATATGGCTGAACACCACGATGGGAGTGTCAGCCGACAGACCGGTGACGTCTTTGCGGACGAAGTCGATCTGGTCGGCGCCAAGGTGCCCGAGTTGCTCCATGTGCAGGGTGTTGACCAGAGCGATGAAGTGGACGCCATGGGTGTCGAAGCTGTACCAGCCCTCGCCGAGGGTGTTTGCGCCGAATCGCTGCCGGTAGGCATGTCCGCCGTCGCCGATCGAGTCGTGTTCCCCGGGCACCGTGAAGACGCGACCGGTACGCAGGCCGGTCAACATCTGCTTGACCTGGTCGAACTGGCCCGGGGTGGACAGGTGGGTGAGGTCGCCGCTGTGCATGACGAAGTCGGGCCGGAAGCCCAGGCTGTTGACCTGATTGAGCGCTTCGATGAACGTTCGGTTCACGTCGGTGTTGGCGGCGCCGGTGAAGCCGATGTGGCTGTCGGAAATCTGCACGAACCGCAGCGCGCCAGAGTTGGCGGCGGCCTGTGCGGCGGCGCTGTCCTGACTGCCTGCGATGCTGCTGATCACTTGGCCGTCGACCACCGCCAAGACCACGGCGGAGCCGAACCAGCCGGCGTGGCGCAGCAGTTGGCGGCGAGACATCCCGTGTTCCGGCGTCGGCTCGGCTCCACGCGGATCGATAGGGCCGGTCACTGGGTCACCGTCACAGTGGCGTGCATGAACGGGTGGATGCTGCACAGGTACTTGTAGGTGCCCGGCTTGGTGAACTTGTAGGGGTAGCGGGCACCGGACGCCAGCGCGGCGGAGCGGAGCGGACCCTGGCCTTGGCTCGTCACGGTGTGCGGTTCAGGGTCCTGGTTGATCCAGGTCACCGTAGTGCCTGCCTTGACGGTCAGCGCAGCGGGATGGAAGGCGAGATTCTTGATCGTCACGGAGTTCGGGCCCACCGGCGTGGCCGGCGCGCTGCCTGTGGGTGCGGCTGTGGCCGTGTTGGGCATCTCCGGGATGACAGATGCCGGGCCGGTGCTGCCGGGCCTGCCGGGCAGGCTCTGGCCGGCGCCCGGGGTGATCCCGGCGGACGCCGGGCCGCGGTGCGGCGGGTCGCCGCAAGCGGTGACCAGACCAAGTGCGCCGATCAGAGCAAGTGCGCCGATCAGGGCCGGTAGGCGCGGTATGCGGGGATGAATACCGTGACTCATACTCATGTCCCTCTCGATGGCTGGAGTGCCGATCCATTCAGCGCGAATCGGCATCGACACTGTGAGATAGCACGCCGGGTTACCCACGGAACTGGTGGCCGGTATGGAGCGGGCGCCTGGGCACCGGCCTGGATGCCCGCCTGTTCAGCGGGGCCGGCTGGGACTCGACTGCGCCGACGTGCTGAAACCCGATCCAGAGCATTTTTACCCTGAACTGACCGAAGCAACGTGAAACCACTGGATGTGCGACGTTGCCACTCAATATCGCCGGAGATATATGCGTAGTTAAACTATTTCCTCAGTTATGTCCCACCTTCGTGGTATCCCCGGCGTCAATCTCCCGAAGCCGCGGAATGCCAGGTTTTGCTGTGCTCTGAAATTCGCGGGGATATTTTACTGAGAAATACCTGGGGTTATCGCCCCGCTGGGTTTCCTCGCCCGTCAATTCATGCGTATCGAAACGGCTCGCTTCCGTAGGTGCTGACCGAGAACACGCTTGTGCCGACCGCCGCGTCTTCCTCGCGCCGTCGACGGTTACGTCCGGCACGGCCCCGGCGTTCTCGGATGGTGAGACACCAGGTGCGGCGGTGCAGATCACGAGTCGATCGCTGAGAGCGTGTCAGCAGGGCAAAACAGCACGAGGCCCCGCTGAACAGGTGATTCTCTACGTCATCTGTCCCTGCGGAGCCTCGTTGTCCGTCAATCCTGCCATGCCTGTCGCCGATCTTTCCCCCCTCATCTGGGGAGGGGCCGGAGGCGGCAGTCCGGCTGATCTCGCCAATCCGGTCCTTGACCTCGATGACTGCCGTGACCTGCTGGAACACCTGTCGGAAATCACCGACCCGCGCGGACTCCGCGGGGTACGGCATGCGTTCGTCTCCATCCTGGCGATCGCGGTGGCAGCGGTGCTCGGCGGCGCACGCTCCTTCACCGCGATCGGCCAGTGGGCCGATGAGGCACCCGGGCAGGTGCTGACCGCCCTGGGAGTACGCTCTCGCCGCAACGGACAAAAGGAAGACCTGCCGTGGGTGCAGGCGGTCATCGACCCCTTGGCCGGCCAACAGGTGCCGATCGATGAGAGCAACGTAATTGACCTCTGGAACGAGCACGGACTTACGGAGACGCTTCAACGACAGGCGACGCGTTTCATCGAGGGCGAGAAGGTGAGGACCGGTCCGCGATATCCCGACCGCTATCCGATCCTCATCGAACTGAGCGTGATGCGGCGCCGCAAGGACGGACGCATCGACCTTCCTGATGTTTATCGGATCGCTTTCTCCATCGGTCGGAGGGGGGCGTGCCGAAAGTCAAGGCATGACTCGTCGGTTCAGGTCCCATCCCAGGCAGGGCTTATCTCTGCCAGTCACCCACAACCCCGCCGGGCGGCGGTCGTGGCGGCGGAGAGCGCCAGGCAGAGCGGGGCGGCCTCGGTGATCGGCTGGAAGGAGCAGCTCCACGTGCTCGCCCAGCGGCACACGGTCTACGTGGTGGACCTGCCCGGTCAGGGCTACACCCGGCTGAAGGACCGTGCCTTCCACTGGGACCTGGGGGCGATGACGGGCGCGATCGGCGACTTCATGGACGTCCGCGACACCTGGAGCTGGGAGATCATGAAGTATCCCGTGGTCGGGGAGCTGTTCGGCAACCTCCGCGGTGCGACCGGGTCGACCTACCTCGGCTGGGCCGAGAACATCTTCGTCCACCGGAACCTGGTCACCCCTGAGCTGGTGGACGAGTTGTGGGCATCGGCCACCTTCCACGACAATCTGCGCGCCATGTACCTGCTGGAGCGTGGCCTGGACTGGGGCGAGACGGAGAGCGCCGGGCCGGTGAACCGCCTGCTGCGGGACTTCCTGTGGGCGACGGGCTCGGCGCCCTGGTCCTGGCCGCGCAGCGGGGCGACACCATGGCGATGAACGACCTGTTGGACGAGCTGTCGCCGTACGTCTTCAGGATCTGCCGCGCGATCACCCCCCAGCACGGGCCGGACGCCGCCCAGGAGACGCTGATCGCGGTCTTCCGCGGCCTGCGCGGCGTGCGCGATCCGGCGGCCCTGCGCGGCTGGGTGCGGGCGATCGCGGTGCGCGAAGCCGTACGGATCGCCCGCCGGCACAGCGCGCACCCGCAGGCGGTCCTGTCCGACATCCCGGCCCGTGACGACGGTGAGCTCTCCGTCGACGTACGCGACGCGCTGGAGCGGCTGTCGCCCGAGCATCGGGCCGTGCTCGTCCTGCGCGACCTGGAAGGACTCGGCGAACAGCAGGCCGCGGCCGTACTGGATCTTCCTCAGGGCACGGTGAAGTCCCGGCTGCACCGGGCGCGACTCAGTTTCCGAAAGGCATGGAGCCGATGAACCCATCCGATCTGGACCCGGTACGGCGCCTGCGTGTCATGGCGGGTGCCACCCCGGGGTGTGTCCTGCTGGAGCGGGTCATCCCGGCGCCCTTCGACACGGTCTGGGCGGTCGTCGCCGACCTGGAGAGGGAGCTGCCCCGCTACCAGCCCCATGTCCGCACCCTCCGGGTCACCCCCGGCCGGGGGGACCGGCTGGACGTCCTGGCCCTCGGCCGGGCGGGGTTGTGCGCCCGCTTCGACGCCGTCCTGCGGCCGGGCTGGTGCTGGATGCAGAGCCACCACATCGTCTTCGGCCTGGCCGCGGTCCCGGTGCCCGGCGGCACTCTGCTCGCCCGCGCGGGCGCCACGCGCAGGCCCGGCCTGCGCAGGCTTCTCATGCCGCTGCTCCGGCGCGACTTCGGCAGGGAGCTCGACCGCTTCGAGAGCAGGGTGCGGGCACGGCTCACGCGAGACACCGCGCCTTGACCCGGGTACGGCGGGGCGCGGTGCGGTGCCCTCGCCCGCACCCCGTCCCGGCGCAGGCCGGAGTCACTGCTTGGCGTTGAAGACGATCTCGACGCGGCGGTTCTTCGCGCGGTTCTCCTCCACCGGCCGCCCCTCGACGAGGTTGGGCAGCTTGGGCTTGGCCTCGCCGTACCCGGTGGCCCGCACGGTGACGGCGGAGCCGTTCAGCAGCGTGGTGAGAACCTGCTGGACGGCCTGGGCCCGTCTCAGCGACAGCGCCCTGTTGTAGGCGTCCGACCCCTGGTCGTCGGTGTGGCCTCCCACGTTCACCACATCACCGGCCGACTCCGCTCTGATCTTCTCGGCCACGGCCCGCAGCCGCTGCCTGGCCTTGGGCGTCAGCACGGCCTTGTCGAGCGCGAACAGCACGTCACTGGTCAGCGCCACGGTGACCTGCTCGCCCTGCTTGGACTCGCTCTCGCTGCCGTCGAGCGACTCGACCTCGGGGACGAGATCCTCGACGGGGAAGACCAGGTCCTCGACACTCACCGCCGCGTCGGGCGGAACGGTGGGATCGGCCCAGGCGGCCGGTCCGGGTCCCGCCGCCAGCACTCCCGCGAGCACCGCCACGGCCAGCGCACGGTCAGGAGATCGGAACATCGGTGAGCACCCCTATCACCGGGAACTCGACGTTGACCTTCGTGACGTCCGGTGGGGGCGCCCCGAAGACCGCGTACAGCGAGACGGACCCTCCGGCCTTGACCTGCAGCCCCTGGGTTCTGGAGCAGACGAACTGGGCGTCCTGTCCGGGCCCGTTCCGTGCGACGCGATACCGCTTGGCGTTGACGGGGTCGATCAGCGCGACGCCCGACACGGTGTAGTCGAGGGTGCCCGTACTCAGCTTGTTGTGCAGAAACCAGTCCTTGTCCTTGTTCAGGTTGGTGATGTTCCAGTTCAGCGTGATGGTCCGCCCCTGCCGGACGAGCCCGACGATGTCGGCGCGCAGTTCGCTGCCGTCGTCACTCCCCTTACGGCTCGCGATCACCTTGTCCTGCTGGGCCGGCGCGGTCTCCTGCGCGGCGGCCTCCTGCCCTGTCTCCTGCTCTGCCGCCTGGGTGGTGGGCGGCTTCTGCTGCGAACCGGGCTGCTTCTCCTCGCCACCGCCGCCCTGCAGCGAGCCGGGAAGCATCCCGCAGCCCGTCAGCAGGAACGCCAGCGCGGGCGCCGCCACGGCCAGCGCGATCTTCCTATGCATCTCCGGTCACCTCTGTCTGTCGGGGTCAAGAACAAGACTGACCATAGGAGGACGACCTTCAGAATCCGCATAGTGCGCCGCAGCCGCGGGCCACCACTCCACCTCAGCCGTCACCAAGGGCGTGAAACTCCGTCACACCATACACAAAAGCCCCAGAAGCCTATTTTGCTGGCGATCTTTCCGATCACTCAGCAACTAGGGCATATAACCCTGATTGCGGAAGGGCGGACCTTCGTCGGAGGTCTACGGAAGGTCGAAGGTCTACGGAAGAAGGACGGCGCCGGTGGCACCCGTCATTGCTTGAGGTTCTTGCGCAGTGCGGCGTAGTAGAGCCCCACGGAGATGCCGCCCACCACGGCCACCGCCCGGACGGTCGTACCTCCGGCGTCGAGGATGACGGCCAGCGCGATCGCGGCGGCGAAGACCATGGGAACGGCGAGGTCAAGGGTTCTGCGGTTCACGACTCTCCTTTTCGGCGTCACCACGCGGCTCCACCAGACAAAGGGGATCATCCCATCAGAATCACCCTGACGGGTAACCCTGAAAGCCGCACCACCCGCTGGTCAGGAGCGGCTGACAGCCCTCTCGACGGGCAGGAAGATTCAAAGTTGCATGGCGTGCAAGTCTGGGTATGGTCGAACGAGGACGCACCATTCACTGTGATTCACCACAGGAGCGCTGATGACTCGTTCTACAGCCGAGGTCTCCCACGTCGAGCAACCCCCGTCGCCTGATCAGGCCACGATGCGGGTGCCACTGCCTCCCGAGCTGACCGCCCGGCAGTGCCCGTTCGACCCGCCGCAGGCGCTGGCCAGGATGCACGGCAGAGCGCCGGTCAACCAGGTGAAGCTGGGCAACGATGAAGTGATATGGCTGGTCACCGGCATGAGCGAGGCCCGTGCCGTGCTGTCCGATCCCCGGTTCAGCGCCGACCGGTTCAGCCGGCCCAACGCCCTGATCTCGGTGCCCGAGGAGATGCGCGAGAAGCTGTTCGACGCCCGCGCCAGGGCCGGGCAGTTCATCACCATGGACGCGCCGGAGCACACCCGCCTGCGCAAGATGGTCATCGGCCAGTTCACCCTGCGCCGGATGCGCGCGCTCATCCCGCACATCACCGAGATCGTCGATGCCCACCTGGACGCGATGGCGGACGCGGGCACTTCGGCGGATCTGGTCAGCGCGTTCGCCCTGCCCGTGCCCTCCCTGGTGATCTGCGAGCTGCTCGGTGTCCCGTACGAGGCCCGCGCCGACTTCCAGCGCCGCACGGCGGCCCTCCTCCGGATGGACACACCGCTGGAGGAGACGCTGCGGGTCCGCGAGGAGATGCGAGGGTTCATGCACGAGCTGGTGGCAGCCAAGCGCGCCCAGCCCGATGACGGCCTGATCTCCGGGCTGATCCACGGCGACCACGCGGGAGAGCTCACCGACGACGAGCTGGTCGGCGTCGCGAACCTGTTGCTCGTCGCCGGGCACGAGACCACGGCCAACATGATCGGCCTGGGCGTCTTCGCCCTGCTGGAGCATCCCGACCAGCTCGAACTGCTGCGCCGAGACCCCGAACTGACCGCCAGTGCCGTCGAGGAACTGCTGCGCTACCTCTCGATCGTCCATCTGGGTCCGACCCGTATCGCCACCGAGGACGTCCGGGTCGGTGACGAGCTGATCCCGGCAGGCGGCACGGTGATGATCTCGACACCGGAGATCAACCGGGATTCCGCCCACTGGGACGACCCGGCCGCCCTCGATCTCACCCGGATGCGCAACCCGCACCTGGCCTTCGGGCACGGCATCCACCAGTGCCTGGGGCAGCAGCTGGCCCGCGCGGAGATGACCGTCGCCCTGCCCGCCCTGGTCCGCCGCTTCCCGCACCTGCGGCTGACCTGCCGCCCGGAGGAGGTACCGCTGCGCGACAACATGTTCGTGTACGGCGTGCACTCCCTACCGGTCGCCTGGGACGCCCCCGAGGACGCCTGACGCCGTCAACCGCGAGGACGGTCGAGCGGTGCTCCCAGCCCGGCGTCGAGCTGGGTGACCACCGCGTCGATGAGCGCGCTGAGCGGGCCCGACTCGCTCAGCCAGCGCTGGATCGCCACCCGCAGCGCGCTCAGCACGCACGTCGCCACCAGTCCGGGATACAGGTCGCCGTCCGGCACCCCGGCGCGATCCGCCACCGCGGCGGCCAGCGCCCGCTCGTGCGCGGCGAACGCCTTGAGCCGGTACGGCAGCAGCGCCGGTTCTCCGCGCAGGACCCGCAGGTGCTCGGCGCGGAACCGCAGATCCTCCTCGTCCACCGCCTCCAGCACCGCGGCCCGCAACGCCACCAGCACCGGCTCCCGCCCGGGACGCTCCCTGAAGGCGGCGACGATGGCCTCGGCGACGACCGAGTCGCCCGCCACCACGGCCTCCTCCTTGCAGGAGAAGTAGTTGAAGAAGGTCCGCAGCGCGACTCCGGCCTCCTCGGCGATCTGTTCGGCGGTGACGTTCGTCACGCCCCGCTCAGCGCACAGCCGCGACGCCGCCTCGCTCAACGCCGTCCGGGTCACGCGCTTCCTGCGCTCTCGCCGGCCCAAGCCACTCTCGTTCATCCGCCACACCTCAGCGAGCCCGCCTGCCGTACCCGGAGGATAGAGGGTCAGCGGCCGAGGCGGCTCTTGCGCAGGTCAGCGGCTTCTCAACCTCTGCCCGTCCGTACCGTCGGGAGATCCGGACGAGGGCGGTCCCACGACGGTCCCCAGCTCAGGGGAGCCGCCGCGCCCGCCACAGGGCCACGCCGAGCCAGACGCCGCCGACCGCGATCAAGGCGCCGTGGGCCATGCGGAGCGCCGGCGTGCCGAAGAACTGCGGGAGGAACAGGATGAACCCGGCGGCGAGCGGGAGGGCGCTCCATCGCGGCAGCAGGCCCGAACGCCGGACCGCGACGGCGGCCATCACCGTGCCGACGCCGAGCAGCACGAGGCCGACCCCGAACATGGTCATCGCGGCGGGGCCGTAGCGGAACTCGTTGGCCAGTTCCAGCAGTGAGGCGTCCTGTGTCTGCACGGCGCGGCGGGCGATGACGTTCAGGCCGAAGACCTCGGCACCGTAATAGGGCAGCGTGAGCCCGACGCCGATCCATGTCGCCACGACGGCCCGGAGGCTGAGACGCTGGCCCAGCATCTGGTGCAGGCCCAGCAGTCCCAGCGTGAGCAGGATGAATCCGGCCACGGCCGACAGGTGCGAGGCCATCCAGGCGGAAGAGGCCATCGCCCGGGCACCCTCCATCGTCGTCTCGTCGGAATACGGCCGCAGCACGGGATAGACGAGAAACAGGATCCCCGCCCCTATGAGGGAGGCGGCACCCAGCCGGGCGCGGGGAGAGACGGAAGTGGTCATGAGGGGCTCCATCGGCGAGTAAGCAGGCGTTCATCGCTCTCTTTCGAGAGCAATGCTCTCGCTAAGGATTGATGATGTCAATAGAGGGCTGCGCTCCCGAAGTCGGAGTGACGATGCGCGACGCCGGGGACGGGCGGCTGGCGGCCTGCCCGCCCAAGGGCACATACGTGATCGTCGACCTGGCGCGGATCCGGTGGGCGCGGCCGTGCCGGGGACCGGGGTGGGCGCCGCGACCGCGGTGTCCGCCCAGGTTCAGGGGGCGGCCGGCTTGGCCGCGCGTGATCCGTGGATGATGAGCTTGGCGATCCACTGCTCCCAGGTCGGGAGGTCGGGGTCTCCCTGCAGCGTGTTGTCCACCACGGTGTAGGTGCCCGAGCCGGCCAATCGGGACAGCGCGTTGCCCATCCGGCTCTCGGGGAAGAACCTGGCCCACGGGCCCACCTTGGTCAGGTCGTAGACGCCGTTGAAAGCCACGTTGGCGCCGAACCCCCGCAGGAACTGCTCCCTGTTCTCCTTGAGGCTGGTGACCTCGGTGCCGTTGAGGTCCTTCTTGACGCCCGCGATCTCGAAGACGCCCCACTGGAGGACCTGTTGTCCCCCTGCGTAGAGCACGCTGTCACCCAGGTAGTAGAAGGCGTTGAAGATGATTTTCTCGACACCGATCTTGAAGATCTTCATCTGCAGGACCGCCCGCCCCTTGAACAACTTCTCGATCATCATCCGCTGGACGACCGCGCCGACCCCCGCGGTGCCCCAGCCCCACGCGATGGTGAAGAGGATGTTCACCCACATCTGGATCGCGAGCACGACGAGCACGTATTTGGTGACCTCCACGACCTGGGCGTAGTCGCGGCACGCCTTGGCGACGGCCCGGCAGTAGGTCGCGACGTCGGCGGGATATCCCTGGATCTTCCTCTCCCACACGTCCCTGAACTCGCCCATGCCCGCGCCGGAGTTGTTCTTCCAGACCTGCGCGACGATGTCGTTCGCGTCTTTCCCGCTGCGCTCGATGGTGCCGGCCAGATCTTCCCAGATCCCCGCGACCTCGCGGAGGGTGTCCTCGTCGGCCTCCGGCCATTCGATCGCCAGCATCGCGACGACGAACCCGGCGCCACCGACCGCGCCGGCCCCCATCCCGCTCGCGAACGGGTTGGCTCTTATGAAACCCGTCAGCCCGCTCACCCGAGCTCGGCCCTGGTCGAGGGGACGACGATCTCCGGGCTTTTGACCTCGGTGTCCAACCTGGCGAGCATGGCCGCGCTCTCGGCGGCGGCGGTGTCGGCCGCCCTGACGGTGAAGTCGTTCAGGTGGAGGTTGGAAGCCGTCGCGGAGTAGCTGTCGACAATGTTCCGGACATGCTTTCTCGCCTCTTCTCGCGCGCCCAGGTAGCCCTTTCCGCCCTCGGCTCCCCCGAACTTCCGGCCCGCCTCGTCATGCCCCCAGAAGTTTCCCAGATGGTCGAGGCGCGTCATGGCCCTGTTGAATGCGTCCTTCAGGTCCTCGTGCTCGATGTCCAGGTTCTTCGCGCCGCTCAACAAGCTGGATGAGCTTATGTCCATCTCGTCATCCGGTTTATATGACAAGGCCACCCCTCGAACACCGCTCCCAGCGATGAACGAAATCCTATCGGCCCATTGTTACAAAATCATTCACCTTATATTAATAATCGCTAACCGTGACATACGGTATTCATGCTTCAATTGTTCCGCCGGCGGCGTTTACGGACGGACCGTAACCGGTCACCGTTACGGACATATTCGCATCCCGTGTCGGCCGCCCTCCGGGCCGGGAACTCAGGGGGTGGCGTCCCGGGCCACCGTAACCGCCTCGGTGAAACGGCGATAACGCGACAGCTCCTCCTTCACGGGTGCCAGCACGAGCTCGCGGGCGACCTCGTCCACGCTCGCGCGCAGCATTCTGGCCGCCCTGCGTGCCCGCCGGCGGCCACCCAGCCAGGCCGCCCCCCGGGAGAGCAGCGCGATCACCAGCCCGAGCAGGATCCCGCCGGCCAGCAGCAGGGTGGGCCAGGGCAGCTCTCCCGCGGTCGGCAGGTACGGCCTCGGGAGGCGGAGATAGTCCAGCCCCACCAGGCCGAGCAGCCACAGCACACCCGCCAGCATGACCGCGAACACCACCCACTGCGCCAGCCCGGCCACCCGCCACCAGACGGGGCGCCGGGCCACGCCGAGCGAGGTGGTGGCCACGGCCCGGTCGAGACCGTCCTCCAGCTCGTCCCCGTGCGAACGGGCCGCCCGCCGTACGGCCGCCGCCCACGGTGCGGGCAGCCCCGCCGAGGCGGCCCCGGCGGCCTCGCGGATCGCGGTGTCCATCCGGGAGCGCTGCACCGCGGTCGTGACCGGGATCGAGGTCCGCCCCACGGGACCGGTGGGGCCGTGGACCTCGGTGGTGCCCAGCCGGAGACGGCGGAGCGGGTCGGGCCTCAACCGGCGGATCCAGCGGGTCAGCGGCCAGCCGGTGGCGGCGACCGAGCGGTGCCGGTGGGCTCTGGCCACGGCCTCGACGACGGTCGGCACCCCCGCGGCCTCCGACAGCGCGACGGTCAGGAGCTTGGCGAGGCCGTCCGTGGACATCTCCGGCGCCACCGTCGCGACCGCGCCGGAAGCCGCATCCGGCTCGCCCGTTCCGGACCGTCCAGGGCCGCCGGCAGGGGTGTCGACTCCACTGGACGCCGTGACGAGCGCGTCCGCGGCCGTGCCGACGTCGGCGGCCAGCCGGGTGGCCCAGGACCGCCGGTCCGCGACCCGGGAGGCGAGCAGGGAGCGCAGCTCCGGGAGTCCCGTCCCGGTGCGCGTGGAGACGCCCGCCAGCGGCACCCCGGCCAGCCCGTCCTCGTCGAGCAGCCTCCGCAGATCCTTCAGGCACCGCTCGGCGCCGGCCGGGGTCAGCCGGTCGATCTGGTTGAGGACGACGACCATGACGCCCCGGTGCCGGGCCAGCGGGCGGAGATACCGCTCGTGCACGGCCGCGTCCGCGTACTTCTGCGGGTCGAGCACCCACACCAGCAGATCGACCAGCTCGACGAGCCGATCCACCTCCAGCCGGTGCGCCAGCTCGATCGAGTCGTGGTCGGGCAGGTCGAGCAGGATCAGACCGGCCGCGTCGCCGTCCGCCCAGCCGCCCGGGCCGGACGCGAGGACCGCGCGCCCGCCCTCCGCCTCCGGGCCGGACGCGACGGCAGCCCGCCCGCTCTCCACCGCCTCCGGGCCGGAACCGCGGGTGGGATCGGCGGCCGTCACCTCGTGGCGGCGGGGGATCTCCAGCCAGTCGAGCAGCGGCCCCGACCCCGCCCCCTCCCAGAGCGCGGCCTGCGCGGCCGAGGTCGTCGGACGGGTGACTCCCACGGTGGCGAGGGAGGTGCCGGACAGCAGGTTGAAGAGCGAGGACTTGCCGCTCCCGGTGGCCCCGGCCAGCGCGACCACCGTGTGGTCGACCGACAGGCTCCGCCGTACCCCGGCGCGGGAGACCACGGAACGGGCCTCGGCCACCACACCGGCCTCCAGCCGCCCGTCGGCGAGCTCGGCGGCCTCCGCCAGTCCGTTCAGCCGGTCGTCCAGGGAGACCGAGCTCCTGCGCCGTAGCATCTTCACCTCTCGTCCCCCTCCCTGTCCGCCGGGCGGGGAACGGCGCCCGGAGGCCGGTCCAGGGGATCCGGGGCGGCGTCCGTGCCTCCCGCGGGGAGGGTGAGCGTGACGGGCGCGCCGGGGAGCCTCTCCTGCCGTTCCCCCACCGGCAGCGCGGTCCGGCGGTCCGCGGCCGGGATCTCGCGCTGGTGATCCCGTACGGCGAGCGCGGCCGCGCGGAGAGCGGCGGCGGCGCCCTCGGGGGGCTGGACGGCGTCGAGGAGGGAGGTGAATCGGGTGGCCTCCGTGCCGAGGAGTGCCGCGACGCGGGCCCGCAGGTCGGTGCGGGCCTTGACGGTGAGGGTGCGGACGGCCTGGTCGCCGAAGAAGGCCTCCAGGAGTTTCTGGCTCAGCACGCTGGTGCCTCCGGCGATGCCGACCTCGATGCCGGTCAGGCCTCCGGTGGAGGCGAACACGGCGAGCATGAGCAACAGCCCCGCCCCGTTCAGGCCGTAGGAGGTGAGCCGGGCGGTGGTCCGCCTGTCGGCGCCCTCCTCACTGACCAGGCCGAGCACGTAACCCTGCCAGCCACGGACCGCCGCCTCCGCCTTCGCGGGCAGGCCGGCCGAGGCCCTGCCGAGGCGCACGGTCGCCACGGCCCCGGTCTCCTCAAGCAGGGCGCGTCCCGACGGGTGCGACGACCACGACTCCAGCGTGCGTTCGGCGGCGCCGTCGGCCGAGTCCCTGATCAGCGCCCCCACCCCGCTCTCCAGCGCCACCCGGAGCTCGTTCTCGGGCGCCGGCCGCCCGGTGAACAGCGCCACCAGGCGGTCCCTGACCCGGCCCACCCGGTTCTCCAGGGTGCGCATCAGGTCGCCGGTCCCGATGAAGTCCTGCCAGCGGGCCAGCACCTCACCCCGGAGCAGCGAACCGTCCAGCATGCCCTCGTCGAACGTGGCCAGTCCCCCGGCGTAGGCGGCGTCCGTCATCGAGCGGAGCTCGCCCGCCACGGCGTGCTGGCGGTCCACGGCGTCGGCCAGCGCGGGGACCCGGGTGGCGAGGCTCTCCAGGGCGCCGGACAGGGTCTGGCGCACCACGTCGGCGCGGGCCTGGGAGTCGGCCGCGATCCCGGTCAGCCAGTCGGCGACGGGCGCGACCGCCGGACGCGGCAGCCGGGCGTTCTCCTCGGGCAGCACCAGCTCCGGAACCTCGAACAGGCGTGTCCCGCCCAGCCCGTTGACCTCCAGCAGCCGGGCCAGGTCCCGCTTCACCACGCCCAGTGCCTCCGGCGGAACCCGCGACAGGATGACGGCCATGGCCGTGCTCCGCTCCCTGGCGACGCGCAGGAACCCCCACGGCACCTCGTCCGCGTAGCGGGCCGCGGTGGTGGTGAACAGCCAGAGGTCGGCGGCGGCCAGGAGCTGGGCGGCCAGTTCCCGGTTGGCGGTGACGACCGAGTCGATGTCCGGTGCGTCGAGAAGGGCCAGGCCGGGCGGGAGCGCGGGGACGGTGACCACCCGGAGCGTGCCCGGCTCGCCACGGCCCTGTCCCGTGACGCGGGGAAGGCCGGGCAGGACGTGCTGGGCGGTGAACCAGGCCTGGTCGGCCGGGCTGACGGCCAGGGTGGGGGCCAGCGTGGTGGGCCGCAGGACGCCGGGCTCGGAGACGTCGGCACCGACCAGGGAGTTGACCAGGGTCGACTTGCCGGCCCCGGTGGAGCCGCCGACGACGGCCAGCAGCGGGGCGTCGATCGCGCTCAGACGCGGGATCAGGTAGTCGTCGAGCTGACCGGTCAGCTCGCGCAGCGCCCGGCGGTCACCCTCGACGTCACCGGCCGCGAGCGGGAACAGGCCGAGATCGAGGTGGCCCCGCAGCTCTCGCAGTGCCCCGAGCAGACCGTCACTCCCGTTCATAGAGGCGATCCTTCCCGCGAGGAAGGCCCCTAGACGTGATTGTGCCCCACCGCTCGACCGGGTCACGGGGGCGAACTCGGTAGAGCGGTGGGGCCTTACCCCGGCGCCTCGCGTGGAGGTCGTGCCGAACTCGTCTCCCCCGCAGCTGGAGGCGAGCCCTGACCCACCACGCGACCGCGGGGTGATCGGGGGTGATGCGTTGCCCATTCGAGCAACCGAAGCTCAAAATCAGGTCAGGTGAAGCTGAGTATCAGCTGAAAATTCAATCACCGCGTGGTAACCGCAGGACATAGCCCACGCCCCGGAGGGTGTGGATGAGCCGCGGCTCCTCCCTGTCGACCTTCCGCCGCAGGTAGGAGACATAGGACTCGACGACTCCGGCGTCGCCCCCGAAGTCGTAGTTCCAGACGTGATCCAGGATCTGCGCCTTGGACAGGACCCGGCCGGTGTTGACCATGAAGTAGTGCAGCAGCTTGAACTCGGTGGGCGACAGCCGTACCGGCTTACCCGAGCGCCACACCTGGTGTGCCTCCTCGTCCAGCTCCAGGTCGCCGACCTGGAGGCGGGCGGGGAGATCGAGGTCCCCTCTCGTACGGCGGAGCACCGCCCGGATCCGGGCGAGGACCTCCTCCAGACTGAACGGCTTGGTCACGTAGTCGTCCGCCACGCGCAGACCCGTCACCTTGTCGTCGGTCGCGTCCCGCGCGGTCAGGAAGACCACCGGCATCTGCCCGCCTATCTCCCGCAACCGTCCCGCGACCGCGAAACCGTCCATGTCCGGCAGCATCACGTCCAGCACGACGAGGTCCGGGCGGACCCGCTGCGCGAAGTGCACGGCCTCCCGGCCGTCCGCGGCGGTCACCACCTCGAACCCGGACCTGCGCAGGCTGGCCGAGAGCAACTCGCGGATGTTCGGCTCGTCGTCCACGACCAGCAACCTGGCCTCGACTCTCTCCAGCACGACAACGAGGCTCGCTCACCCCGCTGGAGCGCAGCTCAGCTCAGGCTGAACGTTTCCTGGGAAAACGTTTCCCAGGAAACGGGCCACCACCGATGCGGGGAGACCCTCTCCCGGGACCGGACCGCCACCGATCCCGATGGGACGCCTCCCGGGAAAAGGACCGCCGCCGACGGGGAGAGCACGTCCCCCGGAGAGCGTCATCGGCGGCCGCCGCCCCCCTCACTGATCGCGGTCGCGGTGATCGACCCGTCCTCGGCCTTGGCCCCCTGGACGACCACCGTGCCGCCGGGCTTGAGATCGGTGACCTTGCCCTTCTTCGTGACCCGCACCGCCGTCTCGCCGCTGGTGTTCACGGTGACGACGGACCCGTCCATGGTCGTGACGTAGAGCTTCGTGCCGTCCACCCGCTGCACCGTGCCGACGGCCCCGCCCTGGCCGCCGCCGCCCTGCTGCCTGCCCCCGAACCCGCCGAACCCGCCGCCTCCTCCGTACCCGCCGGGACCCGCCCCCTGCCCCACGGCGGCGCTCCGCGCCCCGGAGGCCCCGGAGGCCCCGGCCGGGCCGCCCATCGCCTTCTGCGCCTGGATGCCCACGATCACCCCGGCGACGAGCATCACCCCGGCACCGAGCACCAGCGTGAGCCTGGAGAGCCCGCGCCTCGGCCGGACCACCAGCTCGCTGTCCAGGTCACCCCGGAAGGGAGAGGTCTCCAGCATGTCCCCGGCCGGAGCCGCCTCATCCGCGTTACCGCCCATGTCTGTCTCCTTGCGTAAGCCGTACAGGTCACTCGTGGCGCAGTGCCTGGATGGGGCGGAGCCTGGCCGCCCGATTCGCGGGGTAGCCCCCGAAGAACAGTCCGATGCCGGCACAGACCCCGAGGGCCAGCACGATCGAGGACGGGACGATCACGGGCTCGATGCCCGCGATCGTGAACCGGGTGCCGAGGAACGCGATCGCCACACCTGACAGACCGCCCACCAGGCTCAATACCGTCGCCTCCAGCAGGAACTGACCGAGGATCGCGCTTCTGGGCGCGCCGATGGCCTTCCTGATGCCGATCTCCCTGGTCCGCTCGGTGACGGTGACCAGCATGATGTTGGTGATGCCGATGCCGCCGACCAGCAGGGAGATGGCCGCGACCGCGCCGAGCAGGGCCGTGAAGATGCCGACGGTCGAGCTGACGGTCTCCTGCAGGGTGGCCTGGTTGAGGATGCGGTAGTCGGCGGTGGCCGTGGGGGTGATGTCGTGCCGCTGGTTGAGGATGTCCGTCACCTCGGCCTGAGCCGTGTCCGTCGTGCCGGCACCGGTCGCCTGCACGATGATCGAACTGAGCGACCCGAACCCGGTCAGACTCTGCTGTACGGCGGGCAACGGCACGATCGCGACGTCGTCGGCGTCCTGCATCCCCGAGGAACCCACCTCTTTGAGCACCCCGACCACCGTGAACGGCACCCCGGAGACACTGATCTGTTTGCCGACGGGGTCCGCCGCGCCGAACAGCTCCTCGGCCACGGTCCGCCCGATCACCATGACCTTCCGGGCGGCGAGCACGTCGTCGTTGATGAAGTAGGCGCCGCTCTCGACAGGCTTGTTCGTCGCCTCGAAGTAGCTCGGATAGGTGCCGACGAGCTGGGCGATCGTGTGACTGGCCCCCTCGTACACGGCGGCGGCCGAGGCCGCGGTCACCACCGGGGACACGCTCCTGACCGACGGGGCCTGTCCGCGGTCGGCCAGCGCCTTGGCATCGTCCAACGTGAGCTGCCTGGCCTGCGTACGCGGCCCGCCGCCCTGACCGCCTCCTCCGCCACCGCCACCGCCTCCGAAACCGCCCCCGGAGAAGGAGGCGGAGATGGTGAGGGTGTTGGAGCCGAGACGCTGGATGCTCTGCTGGATGCTCTGCGAGGCGCCCTCGCCGAAGGAGACCAGCAGGATCACCGCGGCCACCCCGATGAGGATGCCGAGCGTGGTCAGGAAGCTGCGCAGCTTGTTGGCCGCCAACCCGCGGAGGGCGAACCGGAGGATCTCGAACCAGCTCACGCGGGGACCTCCGGCATGCGCATACGGGGCGGGGGGCCGTCGACGGGCGCCTGGCGGCGGTCCTCGACGATCTGGCCGTCCACCAGGCGTATGACCCGCTTGGCATGCATGGCCACATCGTCCTCATGGGTGATGATCACGATTGTCCGGCCCGAGGTGCTCAGCCGGTCGAAGATCTCCAGCACGTCCCCGGTGGACTTGGTGTCGAGGTTTCCCGTCGGCTCGTCGGCGAGCAGGAGGGCGGGCGAGGTGACCAGCGCCCTGGCCACGGCCACCCGCTGCTGCTGGCCGCCGGAGAGCTCGTTCGGCTCGTGGCGGACCCGGTCGGCCAGGCCGACCTGGTCCAGGGCCGCCAGGGCGCGGGCGCGCCGCTCGGCCGCGCCGACCCCGCCGTACGCCATGGGCAGCTCGACGTTGGCGAGCGCGGTCATCCGGGGGATCAGGTTGAACGACTGGAACACGAAACCGATCTTCCGGTTGCGCAGGATGGCGAGCTGGCGCTCGTCCAGCGATCCGACGTCGGTGCCGTCGATGAGGTAGCGGCCGGAGGAGGGCACGTCCAGGCAGCCGAGGATGTTCATGAGTGTGGACTTGCCGGAGCCGGAGGCGCCCATGACGGCCACGTAGTCGCCGCGCTCGACGGTGAGGGACACGCCCCGCAGGGCACGGACCTGGGCGTCGCCCTCACCGTAGACCTTCGAGAGGTCCTGGACGGACAGGACGGGCGCGGTCACCGGCCACCCCCGCCGAGACCGCCGCCGCCCCCGCCACCGGTGCCCCCGCCACCGCGGCCGCCGCCACCGCCGAAGCCGGGGAAGCCGCCCTGCTGGGTGGTGCCGGTGGTCACCGGGCGGACGATCTGGTCGCTCTCGCCGAGCCCCGACTTGATCTCGGTGAGTGCGTCGCCCTTGACGCCGACCTCCACCTGGACGGGCACCTGCGCGCCGTTCCGCAGGACCGTCACGGTGCTCCGGCCACCCGCCGTGGAGACCACCGCCGAGGGGACCGCGAGCACGTTCCCGGCCTGGTCGATGATCACCTCGACCGTGGCCGTCTGGCCGAGCCGCACCTCTTCCGGCGTCTCGGTGAAGGAGATCGTCACCGGATACTGGACCACGTTGTTGCTGGTGGCGGCGGTCGGCTGGATCTGGGTGACCTTGCCGGTCGCGGTGACGCCGGTCAGCGCGTCGAACCGGATCGAGGCCGTCTGCCCGATCTTGAGCCTGATGACGTCGGACTCGGTGAAGTCGCCGACGAGCTGGAGCTTTCCGGTGTCGGCGATCTCGACGAAGCCGGTGGAGCTCTTGGTCGCGGAGCCGCTCGCCTTGGCGGTGGAGTCGCCGGAACCGCCGGACGACGCGGCGGTGGAGGAGCCGGACGCCCCCGAGGAGCCCCCGACCGTGCCGTTGACGGCGGTGACCGTGCCGGCGAACGGCGCCTTGATGACGGTGCCCGCCACCGTGCGCTGGGCCGCCCGATAGGTGTTCCTGGCGGTGACGTACTGGGCGTAGGAGGCGGCGGTGGAGGTGTCGTCGTCGGCGGTGTCGAGGGCCGCCGCGGCGGCGTCGAGGCTCTCCCGGGCGGACGTGTCGTCCAGCCGGGCCAGGACCTGCCCCTTGGCGACCTTCTCCCCGACCTTGACGTAGATCTTCTCCACCGTGCCGCTCGATCCGAAGGCGAGGGAGCGCGCCTGGGCGCTCGCCACCGTTCCGGAGGCGGACACCGAGGCGACGACCGTGCTCCGGGTCGCCGACACCGTCCGCGCCGAAGTCTCGGCGGAGGAGACCCCGCCGCCGAGAGAGGAGTAGGCGATCCCCGCGCCGCCCAGCAACAGGACCCCCAGGGTCCCGTTAACGATCAGCGCTCTGCGCTTGGTCGACAGCTTCACAGCGCTGTACTTTGACGCATTTTCCTGAGTCGTACCACTGGCTTCGACTGAAGGTTTGCTGCGGACTTCAAACCTGATACGCCAAAATCCGCAGGAAACGTTCAGGTATTTGTGAGGAGAGAGTGAATCGAGCAGGCCAGGATGGTCCGTCATGAGACCGACCGATCTCCCCAAGCCGCTGCGGACGGGAGGACTGGCGCTGGCCGCCCTTGTCCTGGTGGGCGCGGGCGTCCTCTACACGCTTGACGACGGCCCGTCCTCGGCGCCCCGGGTGGAGCTCGCCTCCGCCAAGCGGGGAACGGTGACGGCCGAGGTGTCCGCGGCGGGCAACACGGTGGACGACGGCACCCGCGAGCTCGCCTTCGGCGGGTCGGGCACGGTCACGAAGGTCTACGTCCGGGCCGGGGACAAGGTCGGCAAGGGCGACGTGCTGGCCAGGATCGACTCCGCACCCGCGCGCGAGCGCCACGCCGCGGCCGTGGCACGGCTGTCGGCGGCCCGGGAGGCGCTGGACGGAGCCGAGACCGCGGCGACGGCACAGCCCCAGCCACAGGCTCAGACTCGGAGCCAGACGCAGACGCAGACCCAGGACCGGACGTCGAGCGACTCCGCCCGGCAGGCGGCCTGCGAGCCCACGGCACGCCCCACCGGCACGCCCAGCCCGGACGGCACGCCCCGGCCGACGGGGAGGCCCGGACCGGACGGCACGCCCGGGCCGACGGGGACGGCCGGTCCGGCCCGCACGCCCACGCCGGCCGGATCGGAGCAGCCGGTGGCGGTGGTCCCGGCCGGATACTTCCCGGCATCGGTACGGACGTCGGCACCGACGCCCACACCGACGTCAACGCCCGCGCCGGTGCCGACGGCCACCGGCGACTCTCCCGAACCCGCTCCGACGGTGACCGTCACGGTCACGGCGACCCCCACGGTCACCGTGACCACCACGGCCACGGCCACGGTCACCGTGACCGCCACGCCGAGCACGGGCCGCCCGCCCACGAGCGCGGAGCCCACCAGGCCCGGCCCGGCGCCCAGCCTGTCGACGCAGCCGAGCGCGCACCCTGTGCCCACCTCGTCGGCCAGACCCACCGCGACCGGGACCGCGAAACCCCGCCCGACCTCGGAACCGACCGTCGGCCGGACTCCCGGCCCGCAGTCCACCGCCTGCCCGGGGCAGACCGGCCAGACTAAGCCCGGCACCACCGGGCAGACCGGGCAGTCTGGGCAGACCAAGACCGGCGCCACCGGCCAGACCGGCACCACCGGGCAGACCGGCGGCACCGGCGGGCAGCGGACGCTCAGCGTGGAGCAGGCCGAGGCCGACGTGAAGCGGGCGGAGGCCGACCTGACGGACGCCCGCGAGGAGCTGGCGGGTGTGCGGATCGTCGCTCCGGCGGACGGCACCGTCCTGTCGGTGGCCGGAACCGTCGGTGACAGCGTGGGCGCCGACGCGTTCCTCACCCTTGGAGATCTCGACGAGCTCCAGGTGGAGGCACTGGTCACCGAGTCGGACGTGGGCAAGCTGAAGCCGGGGCAGCCGGCGGCGATCACCCTGGCCACCGGGGAGGGCAAGAAGTACACCGGGACGGTGACCCGTGTCGCGCCCACGGCGACCGCCACCGGGCAGCTGGTGAGATACGGGGTCACGGTCGCGTTCGACAAGGCTCCGGCGGACCTCCTGGTCGGCCAGACCGCCACCGTCAGCGTGACGGTGGCCGAGTCGGAGCAGGCGCTCTACCTCCCGGCCCAGGCCGTGCGGTCCGGGGCCGGCGGGGCCTCGACGGTCACCGTCCAGGGCGGCGCCGAACGCGTCGTGAAGACCGGGGTCCGCAGCGACCAGTACGTCGAGATCCTCTCGGGGCTGGGAGAGAACGACCGGGTGGTGCTCCCCGGCGGCACGGCCACCGGAGGGTTCCCCGACGGTAGCTGGCCGGGAGGCCTCTGAGCCGGGCCGCGCCCGGAGGCGGCCCGCGCCCGGAGGCGGCCCGGCCACCGGCGTCCGTGCCGGTGGCCGGAGGAAGCAGGGCCGGGCCCCCACGGTGCGGGGCGGTCGCCGTCGGCGGCCGGGAGGCGTTCACCTCAGGCGACTCCGTCAGTCGTCGTCGGCCAAGGGGAGGGAGACCCGGAACGTCGAGCCCTCACCCGGGCATGACTCCACGGCGACCGTGCCGCCGTGGGCGTCGACGATGGCCGCGACGATGGCCAGGCCGAGACCGCTGCCACCGTCCTCCGGCGCGCGGCGGCCACGGGCGGAGTCGACGCGGTAGAAACGCTCGAAGACCCGCTCGCGCTGCTCGGCGCTGAGGCCCTGTCCCTCGTCGGCCACCTCGATGACCGCCGTGCCGTCCCGGGCGGAGAGCGCCATCCGCACGGGGGTGCCGTCCGGCGTGTGGGTGAGCGCGTTCGTCATCAGGTTGCCCACGACCTGGCGGAGCCGTACTTCGTCGCCGGAGACGATGAGCGCGGAGCCGTCCACCGAGAGGGTCACCTGGCGGGCGGGGGCGAGGATGCGGGCGTCGTGAACGGTGTCGGCGGCGATGGCGAGCAGGTCCACCGGGCGCATGGCCATCGGCCGCTGCTGGTCCATCCTGGCGAGCATGAGCAGGTCGTCGACCAGCAGGCCCATCCTGACCGCCTCGGACCCCATCCGGCGCAGCAGCGGGGCGGCGTCGATGTCGGGCGCCTGCTGGTAGAACTCGGCGAAGCCGCGGATCGAGGTCAGCGGGGTGCGGAGTTCGTGCGAGGCGTCGGCGACGAACCTGCGCATGCGCTCCTCGGAGCGACGGGCCGAGGCCTCCGACTCCGACCGGGCCTGGAAGGCGGTCTCGATCTGGGCGAGCATGCCGTTCAGCGACTGGCCGAGGCGGCCGACCTCGGTGCGCGGGTCGGCGTCGGGGACGCGGCGGCTCAGGTCTCCGGCGGCGATGGCCTGGGCGGTGCGCTCGATCTCCTCCAGCGGGCGCAGGCTCCGCCGTATGATCACCACCCCCGTCCCGGCGAGCACCAGCATCAGCCCGCCGCCGCCGAGCAGCTCCACCAGCGCGAGCTGCCCGACGATCTGCCGGACCTCGGACATGTCCACTGCCGTGACGAGGGTTCTCCCCTTCTCCAGGGGGGTGATGTGGATCCGCCACTCACCGCTGTCGAACGTCCCGGGTCCCTGGCCTGCGGGCACCTGCGGAAGGGGCTTGTCCTCCACGTCGGCGCCGCTGAACTCAAGGGTGGTCCCGCCTCTGGCGTCGCGGAACTCCACCCGGGTGTCGGCCGGGAGCGGCTTGCCGACCAGCATGGCCGCTCCGCGGTTCAGCCGCCGCACCACGTTTTCGGCGGTCAGGTCTATCTGGCTGTCCACACGGTCGATGAGGTAGCCGCGCATGATCGAGACGCTGCCGATGCCGATGAGGGTGAGCGCGATGGCCAGCAGGACCAGGATGACCGCGATCAGCCTCACCCGCAGCGGGGTCCCGTTGAGCGTCACGGGGCGGGGGGGAGGCGCAGGACGTAGCCGACCCCGCGCAGGGTGTGGATCAGCCGGGGGTCGACGTTGTCGATCTTCCGGCGGAGGACGGAGACATAGGACTCCACGATCCCGACATCGCCCCGGAAGTCGTAGTCCCACACGTGGTCGAGGATCTGCGCCTTGGACAGCACCCGTCCGGCGTTCGCCATGAAGTAGCGCAGGAGCTTGAACTCCGTCGGCGACAGCGCCACGGCCCTGCCCCTGCGCCACACCTCGTGGCTCTCCTCGTCGAGCTCGATGTCGGCGAAGGTCAGCCGGGGCGGACGCGCGAACAGGTCTCCCGAACCGGTACGGCGCAGCACGGCCCGGATCCGGGCGACGACCTCCTCCAGGCTGAACGGCTTGGTCACGTAGTCGTCCCCGCCGACCGTCAGCCCCCGGATCTTGTCCTCGACGGCGTCGCGCGCGGTGAGGAAGACCACGGGCGTGTCGGTGCCGCCGCCGCGCAGGCGCCGCACGACGTCGAACCCGTCCATGTCGGGCAGCATCACGTCGAGGACGATGAGGTCGGGGCGGTGGCGCTGAACCGCGGCGACGGCGTCGGTCCCGTTGCCCGCCGTGTTCACCCCGAACCCGGCGAACCGCAGGCTCGCGGCCAGGAGCTCGAGGATGTTGGGCTCGTCCTCGACGATCAGCAAGCTGGCTTCAGGTGCGTCGGTCACGGATTTTATCTTCACTCGCCCACATGAAAAAGCAGTTAAATGGTCAGCCTCGAGGCTAACCCCACAATATGCCTGGCAATGGCCAGACTGGAGGTCGCGGCCGGTGAGGGGGCGTTCCGCACCAGGACGACCCGGCCGTGCACGTCGATCGCGAAGTCGTCGAGCATGCTCCCGTCCCTGGCCACGGCCTGGGCCCGGACGCCACCGGCCGTCCTGACGAGGTCGGCCCTGGTGAGCGCGGGCACGTAGCGGCGAGCGGCGGCCAGGAAATGCCCCTTCGCCATCGAACCCAGCACCTCCCGCACCCCGGTCCGCCAGTGCGTGGCGGCCAGCCGCCGGGTGCCCTCCCAGGCCAGGACCCGGCGCAGGTCGGTGAGATCGATATCACCCCACGAGTAGCCCTCCAGAGCCAGGGCCATGACCGCGTTGGGGCCGACCAGCACCTCGCCGTCGATCCTGCGGGTCAGGTGGACGCCGAGGAACGGGTAACGGGGGTCGGGCACCGGGTAGATCAGCCCGCGGACCAGGTCCTTCGCCGTGCCGGCCAGCGCGTAGTACTCACCGCGGAAGGGGACGATCCGCACGTCGCCGGCGGCTCCGGCCATCCGGGCGACGTTGTCGGTGCCCAGCCCGGCGCAGACGATCAGCCGGTCGAACCTCAGCTTCCGCTGCCCGGCCAGCACCTCCACCCCGCCCGCGGTCTCCCGCAGAGCGCGAACCGGGTGGGAGAGCAGCACCGAGCCGCCCGTCTCCTGCACGTCCCGGGCCAGGCGGCGGGCGACGGCGGGGAAGTCGGCGATCGCGGTGTGCGGGGAGTGCACGGCGGCCACCCCTACCGTGTGCGGTTCGATCTCGCGCAGCGCCAGCGCGTCCAGCTCGGCGATGCCGGGGACCCCGTTGGCGCGGGCACGGTCGGCGATCCTCCGCAGCCCCGGCCGCTCGGCCGAGGTGGAGGCGACGACGAGCTTGCCGACCTCCTCGTAGGGGATGCGGTGCTCCGCGCAGTATTGCCTGAGCATCGCCACCCCCTCGCGGCAGAGCCGGGCTTTGAGCGATCCCGGCTGGTAGTAGATTCCCGCGTGGACGACCCCGCTGTTGTGACCGGTCTGGTGGGCCCCGACACGAGCCTCCTTGTCGAGGACGGTCACCGTGGCACCACGGGTCCGCGCCACCTCTCTGGCCACCGCCAGACCCACGATTCCCGCTCCGACGATCCCGATGTCCACGGCGTGACTCTACCGGCCGACCCGCCGCCCTTCCCAGGGGCGAACGGCCGTTTTCGGGCGATACGGCACGCGGAGCCGATGATCACCAGGTGAGGGGAGGGTCAGCGCATCCGGCCGAAGGCCGCGCGCAGGCGGCGCACCTCCCTCAGCCGTGCCTCGTAGGTCGCGCCGACCACGAGGAGGAGCAGCCCACCGGCCGCCATCGGCACCCATCGCGGCACGGCCACGGCGAGCTGCGCGATCCACGGGGCCAGCTCGTGCAGGGCGACGACGGCCAGGGTGAGCCCGCCGAGGAGCACGGGGGCCTGGAGCCGGAAACGCGCCCCGGCCAGCAGCACGGTCAGCGAGGCCGCGCCGAGCAGCAGCGGTCGGCCCCAGCCGGTGTCACCGAGCATCGCGATCATGCTCGGGAGCAGGCTGGAGGCGAGGCCGCCCCCGTAGGAGACCCAGGAGGAGGTCTCCCGGTTCCTGGCCCGCCACCAGCCGAACACCAGCAGGACCAGCGAGAACGGCACCGTGTAGGCCTCGACGACCGTGATGTCGGAGGCGAGCAGCCGTAACCAGGAGGCCGCCAGCAGGAAGCCCGTCCCCACGTATCCCGCCCACCGCCGGTCGGCGCGGAGCGCCGTACCGGCCATCAGCACGCCGACGACCGCGCAGGCCAGCCCGGCCAGCGGCAGATCGGCGGCGCCGAGCGGCAGGCCGGCCGCGGCCAGGGCGTACCCGGCCGTCTCCACGCCGATCGCGGGCGTCGCGCTCCCGAACCTGCCCGCCACGGCCGCGGCCAGGCAGGCGACGGCGAGCACGCCGAACGCCGCATGCCGTACCGGCAGGTCAAGCGCCACCCCTGCGGCGAAGGCCTCGCCCCCGGCGAGCAGCGTCGCCAGCCCCGCCCCGGCGACCCGTACGGCCCGCGCCCGCCCGTACAGCGCGACCGTTCCCGCGGTGACCGCCACGAGCGGCAGCACGATGAGGGTGGCGGGTCTGCTCATGAGCGCCCAGGAGACCGCGGCCGAAGCCGTGCACAGCGCCACCGCGCCGCCCACCATCCCGTTGGTACGGCTCCGCGCGGCCGTCCACGCGGGCGGCACCAGACCCGCGACGAACAGCCCCACCTCCAGCCCGTACGGCCACGCGACCGAGACGGGCAGGGCCGTCAGCACCACCGGCCAGGCCACCAGCCCCGCGCTGAGCGCGCCTCCGCGCCCGGCGGCCTGCCAGGAGACCAGCACAGCCGTGACCGCGACGAGAGTCGTGACCACGATGAGGAGGGGATGGTGGTCGACGGGGGTCCCCAGGGCCGTCCACGGCGAGGTGAGGGGGCGGTAGAACCTGGTGATCCGGGCGAGATCGCCGCACACGGAGAGCAGCGCGAGCCCGGCGAGCACGGCCCCCAGCACGAGCCCGGTCAGCCGCCGCGGATCATCGGCTCCGCCTCCGGCGGCCTCCCCGACGGCGGACGTCCCGGCGGTGGGCCGGTGACGCAGGGCGAGGAGCCCGGCGAGCAGGGCGCCGACGGCCAGGGCCGGCGACAGCCCTCCGGCCACCGGCTGCCATCCTGTCCCGGTGGCGACCGCCCAGATCAGGCCGGTCGCCGACAGCACCGCCATCGCCAGCGCGGCCGAGGCCGCCTGCGGCACCCGGGCGGTGAAGGCGGCCAGGCCGCACGCGACCAGCAGGACGGCGAGCGCCGCGTACGTGGTGCTCCGCTCCGCGAGCGCGACGGCCACGGCCAGCGCGGCGACCGGTCCGGCCAGGGCCGTGAAGGCGCCCGCCCACCAGTACTCTCCGGCCAGGGTCAGGCCGGCCACCAGCGTGACGGCCAGGATCAGCAGAACCGTGAGGTCCGCCGCGTAGCCCCAGCCGAAGGCGACCGGGGCGACCGCCACCGTGACCGTGCCGAGGGCCAGGGCGCCGGGCCGCATGGCGGCCCGCCCTTGGTGGGCCGCCACCGCCGAGGCGACCGCCAGCAGCCCCAGCACGACGGCTCCCTGCGGGAACGGCGTGACCTCCCGGTCACCGGCGAAGCCGTAGGCCCCCGACCAGGCGTCGTCCAGCCGGGCGAACGGCGCGAGCAGCGTGTAGACCGTCATGGGCAGAGACGGGAGCGCGGTGAGCACGGCCAGGACTCCCGCGCAGACGGCGCCGGCCGAGCGTGCCCGTGGATCGTTCAGGCCGGGCAGGCGGAGCACGACCAGCGCCACCACCAGCGCCGCGACGGTGTACGAGACGATCCGCCAGCCGGATGGGAGAAGCGGCCAGACCGCCGCGGCCAGACCCACGGTCAGCGCGAACGCTGAGACGGCCGCCAGAACCCCGCGCCAGTCCGGGTCCGTCCGGAGCGCGAGGACGCCGATCGCGGCGAGCACGATCAGCAGAAGCCCGCCGGCCACACCGGTGATCAGAGAGTCGGCGCGGAAGAAACCGGCCAGGTCCAGGGAGTCCAGAGACCCGTAACCCACACCCAGCGCCCACACCACGCCGAAACAGAGCCCCATCGTCGTCCGGACCCCGGTCGCGCGCCACGGCGGAGCCGGGGGGCCGGGGGCGCGCTCCGTTCCCGCGTCGTCCGGCGCCGCCTCACGACCGGCCGCGTCGCCCGGAATCACCAGGGGTGCATCCGCGCCGGCATCGTCCGGAACCACCTCGCCCCTGTCCGTTCCTCGGCTGCGCACCAGGAGGAGGGCGTCGGCGGCCGCCGTCACCGCGAGGGCGGCGGTCATCCAGGGGGCGGTCTCTCCCAGCGCGAGCAGCGGGAGCGGCAGCTGGGCGAGCACGATCGCCACCGGCAGCGGCAGTCTCAGCGGGAGCAGCCGCGAATAGCCCGCCATGACGAGGGCGACGAGGCCGAAGATCAGGGCGGCGTAGTCGGGTCCGGTGAGGTCGGCGGCCCCGGCCAGGCCGACCCGCCGGGCCGCGTAGCCGTCCAGGAAGAGCAGGGCGACGCCGAGCATCGCGATGGTCTCGGCGGTGGCGGTCAGCCCTCGCCGTACCAGGATTCTCGGTGCGGCGAGGGTAAGGCCGGTGATCCCGGCGAGGATCGCGGCCCGCCCGCCGATGCCCAGGTGCCCCCAGCTGACGACCGTGAAGACGACGGCGGCGACGGCCAGCAGCAGGCCGCCGAGGATGAGCAGCACGTTCTGCACGGCCCGGGGGGAGACGTCCCGTCGCGGTGCGGGAGTTCCGGGCTGCCCGGATGCGGGGACGTCCGGCGGATCCGTTCCGGCCGCTGCCTGCCGTACGGCGGAGTCGGCCACGACGCGGCGGGCCCGTTCCTCCCGGAGCAGGTCGAGCAGCATCTCGCGCCGGGCCAGGAGCGCCGTCTCCCGCTCCCGCAGCCTGGCCAGGGCTCCGTCGAGCTGCCACAGGTCGACCGCCACGGGTCCCCGCAGCGGCAACGCACAGCGGGGGCAGCGGTCGTACTCCTGGATGAGGACCGCGCCGCAGTCCGGGCAGTTCACCCCGGCGGACGGACCGGGAGACGCGTTCTGATCGGGCATGCCCTGAAGGATGCCGGACGCGGATTGCCGTTTGGTTGCGGCGATGCTGTCCGGCGACCGCCCGGTACCCCACCTGGGCCGTGCCCCCTTGAGACCTTCCGCCTCCTGCGGTCGCCCAGGCGGACGGGTTCTGCGGGACAGGGCCTAACGCGTACGGCGGGCGATGAGGGTGATGACGCCGGTCGCCGCCGCCGCGGCCGCCAGCCAGGCGGCCACGGCCAGGTTCGGCACCCCGGCGTCGGCGTCCTCGTCCGCTCTGGAGTCGGACACCAGCGCCGTCCCGCCCTTCTTGGCGGGCGGCGGTGTGGGCGTGGGCTTGGGCTTGGGCTTGGGCGCCGTCTCCCGGAGGACCTCGGCGGGCAGTGGCACGCGGTAGACCGGGCTGGCGGCTCCCTCGGTGCCGGTCAGCAGCGCCTTGCCGTCGGCGGTGTAGGCGATCGACTCGGCCTGTTCCAACGGGGGCATCGACACCCGGGCGATCTGCTCCCCCGGAGCACGGTAGACCGTGGCGGAGAAGTAGGTGCGGATCACGAAACTCGACCCGTCGGGGGCATAAGCGGCGTCGGTGGCCATCATGGGCGCGGCGCCGACCTTGCGGAGCACGTTGACCTTGTCGGTGCGCAGCCGCTTCGGGGCGGCGTACACCGCCCCGGCGAACTGCTTGGTCACCACGTAGAGCCGCCCGGTGCGGGGATGGACCATGATGCCCTCGGCGTTGTGCCCGCCGTCCTCGTAGCGGAACCGGTAGCGGACGGCGGGGAGCACCGCGTCCTGCATGGTGGTGGGCTCCGTCACCTTGTAGACGGAGATGTCGGGCCAGGCCCCGTCGAAGTTGTCGCCGATGTCGCCGAACCAGAGCACTCCCGCGCCGGTCGCCGGATCCCTGGAGGCGGCCATCGCCTCCCAGTCACGGGCCACCGCCCCCTGGAGGGTGAACCTCGCACGGGTCCGCCCGTTGGGTCCGAGGGCGTAGAAGACCGGCTCGGCCCCACTGTCGTTGTGGGTGTAGTAGACGTTCTTGTGCGTCGGCGAGACCGCCAGCCCGCTCGACTCGGTGATGCGGCTGTCCTTGATGGTGAAGAGGGGCGGGTCGTCGTCGGCCGACGCTCCCGGTCCCGCGAACATCGCCGTCCCGGCCAGCACGGTGACCGCGAGCATGCGAACCACGACATCCCCCGCCCTACTCCCCATCCCGCCATCATGCCCTGTCGCCGGACTCAGGAAGCGGTTCGGGCGCCTCTCGTCTCCATCAAGGTCAGACAAGCGTTGCCGAAAGCGGCGGGACGGATCGTCCCCGGCGCCGGGCGTCACGGCGGCAGGAGGGCGTGGCACTTTCGGCGTGGAGGTGCTGGAAACGATCTTAGAGATGTACCTCTAAGGAAGGCCTTCTCGTCTACTCGGACATCCCGTCATCGCGCGAGGAATTCGACGACTGGGTGGTTCGGACCGTGCTCAACCCCGTGGTTCCCCTCTTCTACGAACGGTCCGGCGACCAGCCGACGTGAGGCCCGCGCCAGGCCGAGTGGAAGGCCGGCTGGTCAGGCCGGCACCGGAACCGGCCTGACCAGCGCGCTGTGGCGCAGGAAGTTACCGCCCTGCGCGGCGGCGAGCAGCAGGTTCGTCGCGATCAGGGTGGTCCAGAGACCGGTGAGGCCCGCGGCCGTTGCCACCGGGAAGGCGGCCAGGGCGAGCAGGCCGTACAGGATCGCGAAGGAGATCAGGCTCGCCGAGGAGCGTTTGAGCCCGGTGAGGCCGAAGCCCATCACCGCCTGGCAGGCGTCGGCCATCGCCGACAGCAGCATCAGCGGCAGCAGTACGAGCACCCGGTCCGCCACGGCGGCGTCGTCGGTGAACAGCGCGAGCATGGCGTCGCCGGACAGCACCAGGACGGCAGCGCCGGCCGACGCCCCGGCGACCGCGATCATGAGTGCCGCCCGGATGGCGCGGCGTGCCTCGCGTGGGCCGGCGGCGCGGGCCACCACCGGGATCGAGGCCTGGGCCACCGCGATGGAGGCGACCATGATGAACCCGATCAGGGAGGTGAGGATCGTGTGGACCGCCCCGTCGCCCGGGCCGAGCCGGGCCGCCGCGAACGCCACCACGCCGAGCACCGCGAACTTGATCAGCACGGTTCCCGCCAGGGGGATGCCGACCCTCGCCAGGGCGATGATCTCCTTGGTCCTGGGCCTCCCCGGACGGAGCGAGCGGCCCTTCAGCAGGGGCGACCGGCGCAGGCAGGCGTTGGAGACCGCCACCCCGGCGCAGGCGGAGAGGATCTGGGCGATCCCCGCGCCGGTCAGACCGAGCGATGGGACCAGGGCGAAGGTCAGCGTCACGGTGAGGGCCGTCGTCGTCAGGCCCGACCAGAGGACCTGCCGGTTGTGGCCGAGAGCGATGAGCGTCGAGTTCGCGCCGCCGGAGAGGGCCACGACCATGATGCTCAGCGCCGACAGGATCGGGTAGACCCCGAGCTCGCCGACGATCTCGCCGGGCACCCCGCCGGCCCGGGCGATCACCGGCACGCACGCCACGGCGAGAGCGCCCGCCGCGCCGACCGACATGGCCAGCCATCGGGCGTCACGTATGACGGGGACGGCCGCGTCCGGGTCGTCGCGGACCGGCGCGAGGAACGGCATCAGGCCCCGCATGACCCCGGTCACCGCGGCGGACGCCGGATTGGAGACCGCTCCGGCCAGGGCGAACGCCGCCAGCGTCGCGGTCGCGTGCCTGCCGAGGGTGGAGACCACCACCAGGGCGCCCACCATCGAGGCGACCATGGAGAGATAGAGGGGCACGGCGGCGCCGAGGATGGCACGGTGCGGATTCATGAAACGCAGAATCCCGGGGAGAGGAAGTCTGCTCCGACCGGGATCACGGGATAAGTATACCAGGAAGATCATTTCAAGTCGCGGGCGTTCGCACCCGGCGCGGTGGAAGCGCGCCGCCTCCGGCGGCTCCCGTGGTCGGTTCGCCCGCGCAGCTCGTCGAGCGGATCGGCGAGTTCGCCGCGATCGGTGCCACCCGGGTGCACCTGCGCCTGATCGACATGGCCGACCTCGATCACCTGGAGCTGATCGCCGCCGAGGTGCTGCCGCACCTGGGGGGTGGGAGGTGAACGCGACCGGCCCGGTGCGCCCGATCAGGACTCTTCACGGCGCGCTCGCCTGGAGTGCACTCCAGGTCCTTAATGTGGGTCCATGGACTATACGCAGCTTGGCCGTACCGGCCTGAAGGTCAGCCGCCTCTGCCTGGGCACGATGAACTTCGGTCCTGTGACCTCGGAGGACGACTCCTTCGCGATCATGGACCACGCCCACGAGCTGGGGATCAACTTCTTCGACACGGCCAACGTCTACGGCTGGAAGAAGGGCGAGGGCATCACCGAGAACATCATCGGCCGATGGTTCGCCAAGGGGGGCGGCCGCCGTGAGAAGACGGTCATCGCCACGAAGCTCTACGGCGACATGGGCGACTGGCCGAACGACGGCCGTTTGTCCGCGCTCAACATCCGCCGTGCCGCCGACGCGTCGCTGAAGCGGATGCAGACCGACTACATCGACCTCTACCAGGCCCACCACGTCGACCGGGACACCCCGTTCGAGGAGTTCTGGGAGGCCATGGACATCCTCAAGCAGCAGGGCAAGATCCTGTATGTCGGATCGTCCAACTTCGCGGGCTGGCACATCGCCAAGGCCCAGGAGACCGCCCGCCGCCGCAACTCCGTCGGCCTGGTCTCCGAGCAGTCCCACTACAACCTGATCGTCCGGGCGCCCGAGCTGGAGGTCATCCCGGCGGCGGAGGACTACGGCCTGGGCCTGATCCCGTGGAGCCCGCTCGCGGGCGGCCTGCTCGGCGGCATCCTCCGGAAGATCGACAAGGGCCGTTCGGCCTCGGAGAACATGACCAAGGAACTGGAGAAGCACCGCGACAAGATCGAGCAGTACGAGGCGTTCTGCGACGAGCTCGGCGAGGACCCGGCGAACGTCGGCCTGGCCTGGCTGCTCCACCAGAGGGCCGTCACCGCGCCGATCATCGGCCCGCGCACGCTCGACCAGCTCGACGGCACCACCAGGGCGCTGGAGATCAGACTGGAGGAGAAGGCGCTGACCCGGCTCGACGAGATCTTCCCGGGGTTCAAGACGGCTCCCGAGCACTACGCCTGGTAGCGCTCTTAGGAGACCAGGGCGCCGATCACCACGAGCAGCACGAGTAACGCGAGCACCGTGGGCAGCAGCCAGCGACGGGGACGATCCACGCCTGGAGCTTAGCTCTGCCCACCCGGTGCCCGCGCCGCCAGGGGGTACGTGGCGACCGTCTCGTAACGGACCACGGCCCCCAGGTGGCTCCTCACCAGGTGAACCTCGCCGGCCTCCCAGGAGCTTCCGGCGAACGGCCCGAAGTCCTCCACCAACCGGCTCAGGTCGACGTCGGTGCGGGATCTGGCCAGGGTCAGGTGCGGGCGGAGCGGCCGCCGGTCGGTCTGCACGGCTCCCGCCCGCTCCGCCCCCGCCCCCAGGGAGCCGGCCAGCCGGACGAGCCGGAGGCGGGGGCCGTACAGGCCCGTCCAGAAGACCCGGGCGCGGCGGGCCGAGGGGAAGGCGCCCGCGCCGACGAGGGACAGCGTCATCGGCGCGTGGCGGGACGCGGCCCGGGCGAGCCGCGTCTCCAGGTCGGGCCGGACCTCCTCCGGAACCTCGCCCAGGAACGCCAGCGTCACATGCCAGGTCTCCGGGTCCGGCCAGCGCAGGCCGGGCCAGGCTGCGCGGTGGGGTCCGAGAGCTCCGGCGAGCTCGTCACGCACCCACCGCGGCAGCGGTAGTCCTACGAACAGCCGCATGCGACCTCCTGCCGATCATCCTGGTCAGGATAATCGCCACACCGACGCCGACCAGGCTGAGCACCCCTCCGATCACGACCCCCGTACGGGGTCCGCCGAGGTCGGCGACCCAGCCGAGCAGCGGCGCACCGATCGGGGCGCCACCGGTCATCACCAGGACGTAGATGCCCATCACCCGGCCGCGCATCTCCGGTGAGGCGGCGAGCTGCACGCTGGTGTTGGCGGCCGTGTTGGTCGTGATCAGCGCGACGCCGGCGGGGATGAGGAGGAGAAGGTAGACCGGATACCACGGGGCCAGGCCGGTGACGATCTGGAACAGCCCGAACGACGCCGCACCGCTGATCAGCAGCTTCCGGCTGGGCCGCACCCGCCGGGCCGCCAGCAGCGCCCCGCCCAGGGCGCCCACCGCGAACATGCTGGAGGCCAGGCCGAAGGAGGACGCGCCCGCGCCGAAGACCTGACGGGCCATCAGCGCGATGGACATCGAGAACGACTGCGTGAACAGCGACACGAAGGCGACCAGCAGTATCGGCAGCAGCAGGTCCGGCCGGTCCAGCACGTAGCGCAGCCCCTCGCGGAGCTGCCCCTTGGCCCTGGGCACCGGGTCGGGAGTGGTCAGCTCCGAGGTGCGCATCAGCGCCAGACCGGCGAGCACCGCGCCGAACGACACCGCGTTGACCAGGAACATCGGGCCCGTGCCGCCGAGCGCGTAGATCAGCACACCGGCGGCGGCCGGGCCGACCACCCGGGCCAGGTTGAAGCTGGAGGCGTTCAGCGCGATGGCGTTGGACAGGTCCTGGCGGCCGACCATCTCCACGACGAAGGACTGCCGGGTCGGCACCTCGACGCAGGAGATGAGGCCGAGGGCGAAGGCCATCACGTAGACGTGCCAGACCTGCGCGTTCCCCGTCACGACGAGCACGCCCATGGTGAGCGCCAGCACACCCATGAGCGACTGGGCGACCATCAGCAGCGGCCGCTTGGGGTAGCGGTCGGCGAGCACGCCGCCCCAGAGCCCGAAGAGCAGCAGCGGCAGGAACTGCAGCGCGGTGGTCAGGCCCAGCGCGGCGGCGCTGCCGTGTGTCAGGTCCAGCACCAGCCAGTCCTGCGCGGTGCGCTGCATCCACCCGCCGACGTTGGAGATGACGCCGCCGAGCGCGAACAGCCGGTAGTTGTGGTTGCGCAGCGACCGGAACATCCCGTCCCGTGTCTTGGGCATGGCCTGCGCGGTACCGCTCTCGACGGCCTGCAGCTCATCGGCGGCCGCGGCCCGTGCGATCCGCCGCCGGCGCAGCCTCCCCTTCAGTCCCAGCCCCTTGCCGGGCCTCTTACCGGATACGGCGCGCATGAGGTGCGGCCGTCGTGTCTCTGCCCGCCGTTCCGCCCCCGCGTCTGGTACGGCGTGCGCCTCGGCGTCCTGCGGGTCCGCCGAGGCCCCGGGTTCCTCGGGTTCGGCTAGATCCTGCTGAGCTTCTCCAGAATCGGAGCCGCCTGCCGGAGCACCGTCCGTTCCTCGGCCGTCAGCTCCTTCAACCGCTGCGTCAGCCACGCCTCCTTGCGGCGGCGCTCCTCCTTCAGCAGCGTTGAGCCCTGCTCGGTCACGTTCACGGTCACCTGACGCCGGTCGGTCGGGTGCGGTGTTCGCGACACCAGCCCCCGCTCTTCCAGCACGGCGATCACGCGAGTCATCGAGGGCGGTTGCACCTTCTCGAGCTCGGCCAATTCGCCGGGGGTTATCCCGGAATGCCGTTCCACGGCGGCGAGCGTCGCGACCTGGGTGGGGGTCAGCGAGTGTCCCGCGGCCTGCCTGCGCAGGCGTCTGTTCAGGCGTGCCAGTGACACGCGCAGTGCTGAAGCCAGACCGGCGTCGCTGCGCAGGTTCGCGACGGGGTCCTTCTTGGGGTGATTCGTTAGCATAAGTCATTACCTTTGCTAACTATATATGAACTCACGGGATTCCCTCCAACGATATTTCTCCCGGCGCGGCCGTACAGCGTGGCAGACCCGCGGACGGCGCCCAACCACAGCATGACGCCCCCGCCGACGGGAACCGGCGGGAACGCCATGACCAGGGCGTTCTCCGCTCACCGAACCCGGCTGGGCCACCCGTCCCGGCCTCGGCGGCGAGAACCACCGAGACATGCGTCACTCCGGACCCGTCCGCGCCGAAAGCCGTCATGGTGATCACGTGAGCGTACGCGGATCACCTGACGGCGTTGCCTCCGGGTTTCAGCCGAGGTTGAGCAGGGACTTGATCGGGCCGAGAGCGAAGTAGAGGACGAACAGGAGCGCGACCACCCACATCAGGAGGTGGATCTCACGGGACTTGCCCTTGGCCAGCTTGATCAGCACGAAGCTGATGAAACCGGCGCCGATGCCGTTGGCGATGGAGTAGCTGAACGGCATGAGCACGATCGTGAGAAAGGCCGGGATGGCGATCTCGTAGTCGGTGAAGTCGATCTCGCGGATCGCGGTCATCATCAGGAAGCCGACGATGACCAGCGCGGGGGCGGCGGCCTCGTAGGGGACGACGGCGACCAGCGGCGACAGGAAGATGGCCAGCAGGAAGAGCACCCCGGTGACGACGCTGGCCAGGCCGGTGCGCGCGCCCTCCCCGACGCCCGCCGCCGACTCGACGTAGGTCGTGTTGGAGGAGACCGAGGCCGCGCCGCCGACCGCCGCGCCGATGGAGTCGACGAGGAGGATCTCGCGGGTCCTGTCCATCGTCCCGTCCTCCTTGACCAGTCCGGCCTGGGCGCCGACGCCCACGACCGTGCCCATGGTGTCGAAGAAGTCGGTGATCAGCAGGGTGAAGACGAGCAGCAGGGCCAGGATGACGGAGACGGAACCGAAGGCGCCGAACGGATCGAACTCCTTGAACAGCACCAGCGGGTTGTGGAACCCGAAGATCTCCTCGGGCATCGTCGGCACGACGAGCCGCCAGCCCGAGGGGTTCGGGCTGTCGGGCGTCCCCGACCCGCCGACCTTGGCGACGGCCTCGACGATGACGGCGAGGACCGTGGTCGCGACGATGCCGATCAGGATGGCGCCCTTCACCTTCCGGGCCACCAGCAGGGCGATCGTCAGCACGCCGACCACGAACACGAGGATTGGCCAGCTGGTCAGGTTGCCGCCGATGCCGAGCTCCAGCGGTACGGCGGGCGCCTTGCGGACGAAGCCGGCGTCCACGAAACCGATCAGCGCGATGAACAGGCCGATGCCGACGCTGATCGCGGTCTTGAGCTGGGGCGGGATGGCGTTGAACACCGCCGTGCGGAAGCCGGTCAGCACCAGCAGGGCGATGATCACACCCTCCAGGAAGACCAGGCCCATGGCCGACTCCCACGACATCTGCGAGGCGATGCCGTAGGTGACGAAGGCGTTCAGGCCCAGACCGGCGGCCATCGCGAACGGCACCTTGCCGATGACCCCCATCAGGATGCTGAGCAGACCGGCCACGAGCGCGGTGCCGGCCGCGACCAGCGGCACGTTGGGCACGCTTCCGTCACCGATGAACTGGCCGTCCGCGTCCTTGACGGTGGCGATGATCAAGGGGTTCAGCACGACGATGTAGGCCATCGTGAAGAAGGTGGCGAGGCCGCCGCGGACTTCCTGGCCCACCGACGAACCACGGTCAGAGATGTGAAAGAAACGGTCAAGACCGCTTATTTGGGAAGATTTAGTGTCACTCACGGACGCAGGTTGGCAGCGAGCTTCCCCCATCGGAAGTCCCGGATCCTGATGGTGATGCATTCGAGACGGTTTCGCGCCCTCACAGGGCCCGTTTTGCGGGTAGTGAGACCTCGTCGCCTACGCTGGAGCATGTGAACCAGCCTCGCCGTCCGGAGCTCCGGCCGTTGAAGACCAACGACACGGCCACGATCCTCGCGGGCACGGGCCTGTGGGTGGTCGCCCTTCTCGTGCTCCTGATCGTGCAGCCGGACGCCGGGCACCAATGGTGGATCTGGACCTGCGTGTCGGGCATCTGCGGCGGCTTTTTCGGCCTGTGGTACGTCCGGCGCCGCGACCGCCGGGGACCGCCACCCGCCCCGGAGGAGCAGATCGAGCCCGCCACGGCGATCCCGCCCATCTCCCCCACCCCGCCGGCTCCCTGACGGGAAGCCCGCCACCCGACGCGGGAGACGCGGCGGGCGGCGGGCCTGCAGAGCGCTACTGGCCGGTCGAGGCGGTCCAGCTGTCCAGGTCCGCCTCGGCGAGCAGCAGCGGCACCGCAGCCGGGTCACGCAGCAGCGCGGCGGCGGCGAGCCGGTCGCCCCACTGGCCCGACGCCCACGCGAGCCCGCGGGCCAGGCCCTCCACACCCGCGGCGTGCACCACGCCCTCGAAGAACCGCCAGGCCGCGGGGACACCGTCCACCAGCAGCTTCTCGTGCTCCACGTAGGTGACGGGCGCACCCGGCAGCAGTGACCGTACGGCGGGCGGGACCTCGCGGACCGTGCCCGAGGAGGTCACCTCACCGGCGGCCTCCTCCCCGGCCAGCGGCAGGTCGAGCAGCTCGGACAGCGTCTCGGCGAGGTCGAACGGGGCCAGGATCAGCGGCCGGTCCGCGACCAGCGGGAGCAGGTCCGGCGCCTCGACGACGACCGGCTCGCCCGCCTCGCCCTCGGCGTCGGCGACGACGATCTCGCCGTCCAGGACGGCGCGGACCGCGCGAGGGGGCGCGACGCGGGCGGGGGCGACGGCGGCGAGAGCCACCCACAGGGCCCTGAGCTGGGCCCGGTCCACCTCGATCGACGGATCGGCGAGCAGCTCCAGCAGCTCGTCGGGTCCGCCGTGCGAGGCGAGCAGGCCGGACAGGGTCGTCCGGACGCCGATCATCTCCAGCGCGGCCACGTCCATGCCCCCGGGGGCGTCGCCGTACAGGCCGAACAGCAGCGGGTCACCGGCCGGAAGCCGCAGCTCGGTGGGGCGCCTGCCGTTCAGCACCGGGTGGGTGGACAGCCACCAGGCGGTGTAGGAGGGCACCTCCACGACCTCGCCCGCGACCAGGACACGGAGCGGGTGCAGGACCGAGCGGAGCGGCGGGCGCGAGAGCAGCGCGAGGGCCGAGGGCCAGTCCGCGACATACTCCAGGTCGCGGATGGCGGAGAACTCCCGGGCGACCGGCGGCACGTCCAGCTCGGGCAGCAGGTCGAGAACGGCCTCCAGCCACTCGTCCTCACGGTCGAGGTCGTGGTCGCAGTCATCCGGGTCGATCATGACATCGGTGTCGTTCACCACGGCGAAGCCGTCGAGCACCCCGGCCGCGGCCAGGACACGCGGGCCGTACCGCTCCACCAGCTCGGGCGCGGCCGTGCCGAAGTGCGTCTCCTCGTCCAGCAACCCGGCCAGCGAACCGTCGGCCAGGAGCAGCTCACCCGCCGGATACAGCTCGCCGTCGGTGCCGCGCAGCGCCAGCTCGGCCAGCCACGGCGCCTCGCCCGCCGTCAGTCCGGCCGACTCCACCAGCGCGAGGACCGCCTGGGCCACCGGCTCCGCGTCGGGGCTGTCGAGAGACTGTGCGACGGCGGCGCGGGTCAGCGGGTCTTCCAGGACCGTCCGGGGCGTCGCCTCCCCCGCGCCGAGCCGGAGCAGCAGGGGATGGGCGGCCTCCGGGTGGACGACGCGCAGTCCGAGCGGGGCGAGCACGGCCGGGTCCAGCGCGGAGCCGTCGGCCAGCAGAAGCGTGCCCCTCGGCCCACGGACCAGGCGGCCGTCGGCGAGCGGCACCGGCAGCGCGCCGAGCGCCTCGGGGTCGTCGGCGGGCAGCACCTCGTACAGCGACCGCCACCAGGCCGGGTCCCGGTCGGAGACCGCGTCGCCGGAGAGCATGTCCACGACGTCGGAGAGCTGCACCCGCCTGACGCCGAGTGTGGTGATCGCGGGGTGCCGGGACGGCCACCCGGCGGGCAGCAGGCCGGGCACCATGGCGGCGATCTTCTCCAGCAGCTCCGCCGGGGCCGCCACCACGGACGCCTGCTGTCCCGTCACGACCAGGTTCTCGGTACTCGGAGGAGACGCGGGTGCGGAGTCAGGCGGAGAGGCCGGCGGGGAGAGCGCGGGGAGCAGCGGGGCGTCGGGGAGCCGGCGCAGGATCGCCCGGCGGATGTGGGCGTCGAGCTCGGCCTTGCCCATCAGGCCGGGGACGAGATCGAGCAGCTTGGGCGTGCGGGGCAGCCCCGCGAGCAGGTCGAGATAGGCGTCGGCGGCGCGTTCGACCAGGAAGTCGGTCAGCGCGCCCATGGCCACGTGCCGCCGGTCGGTGGCCATCGGGAACGAGGCGATCAGCAGCGCGGGCAGGTCCAGCGGCTCGTTGCTCGGCGTCGGCGCGTGCACGACCGGCGGGACCCGCGCGGGCAGCGGACGGGGCTCCCCCTCCGCCGGTCCGCCCGGGGAGGCGTCCGCAGGTCCGCCGACGGGCACCGCCCAGCGGACCAGCCAGTACGGCCGGGCGCGCTCCTCGGTCGGCCGGTCGGCGAACAGTTCGGCCACCTGCTCCGGGGTGAACCGCCCGGAGGCCGACACCACCCGCCAGCCGTCCGGCAGGACCGTCCTGACCTCACCGTCCAGGTCGATCTCGATCGACTCCAGGGCGGGCAGGCCGAGCAGCAGCGCGGGCCCGGTCTCCTCCAGCATCCGGCGGACGGCGTCCTCGGCCGCCCGGTCGCGGAGCGGCAGCCGTACAAGGGTGTCGAACCCTGTCGGGATCTCCAGCGGGCCGGCCGGGAACGGCAGGCGGAGCAGCGGGACGTGTCGGCCGCGCTCGGCGAGCTCCTTGGCCAGCGCCGGCTCGGCGGCCACCAGGGACGTGGTCTGGTCACGCGACCAGCGGACGACCCCGGACCCGAGCGAGCCGATCACCGGCTCGTCGGTGACCGACACCACGGCCGCGAAACCGACACCGAACCGGCCGGCCATGCCGGACTCGTCACGCTTGCCGGAGACGCGTAGCGTCGACAGTCCCTCGATCCCGGCGGCGTCCACCGGGGCGCCGGTGTTGGCGGCCGACAGCACCCCCTCGCGCAACGACAGGCGCAGCCGGCCGGGCACTCCCGCGCGGAGCGCGGCGTCGGCGGCGTTCTGGGCGAGCTCGACGATCAGCCGGTCACGGTAGCCGCCGAGCGCGAAGTCCTCCTCGGCGTTGGCGTCCTCCCGGAAACGCGCGGGAGAGGCCGTCCAGGCCGCGAGCACGGCGGAGCGCAGTCGGTCGGTGCCGAAAATGTCAGTCACAGCGATGAGTCCAAAGGTCGAAGGGCCCGCAGGTCACGTCGCACGGCAGCCGGCAGGGCCAGGGGTGTCCCGGCGGCCTGCGGAGAACGTCAGATCAGGAGTGTCCGAGCGGCTCGCTGCCGGCGTCGTCCACGGAACCGGCCGGCTCCGGCTCCGGGGAGTCCTCGGGAAGGTGGTCGTAGGCGAGGTCGTCCAGGATGGGCGAGGTGGGCTCGACCTGGTGCGGCAGCACGGCGGCCTCGGAGTGCGCGCCGCAGCCGTGGTCGGCGGCGACCACGCGGCCGTCGTCGGGAGCGTACTCGTTCGTGCAGACACCGAACCCGACCCCGAGCGCGCCGGCCAGCGGCCAGTAGAAGCCGCAGGTCGAGCACTGGGCGGGGGCGGCGTGCGCGAGCGGCGTGTGCGGGCCGGACTCGCCGGAGTGCCAGCGCCGCACCACGCGGTCGCGGCCGATCGGGGAGAGCACCCGGGCCCGGCCGAGGCCGTACTCGAAGATCATTTGGCGGTCGGAGTCGTCGTCGGTCTCGGTGAAGCCGGGCGCCAGCCGGTCGTCGTCGGCGGCGGCGGGCAGCAGGTCGCCCACCCCGAGGTCTCCGGGACGGAGCCGCTCGCTCCACGGCACCCACTCCGGGGGCAGCAGCGCGCCGGTCCCGGGCAGGAGCACGACCTCGCTGACCGTCACGTTGCGCGCCCTGGAGGCTCGGGCGACGGTGACGGCCCAGCGCCAGCCGCGGTAGGCGCGGTCCAGGCAGTCGAAGTAATGGGTGACGACACGCTCGCCCTCACCCTCGACTCCGAGGTGCTCGCCCACATCACCGAGCCTGACGATCTCCCCGATGGCGGAGCGGGCCAGGTCGGCGGCGGCGACGCATGCCGGGTCAAGCGGCGCGGTGCGGGATCGGGTACGACTCACGAGTCCTCCTCCGTCGGCCTCGCAACCCGACGGCCACTCTGCTCTCTGGCTCGCTCGCTGCGCTGACTCACACTTCATTCTCGCCTATGCCCGGAGCGTACTGCACCGGTGGCAGGCCGCGAGACCGGGAGTGCCCCCGGTGAACGCCGGGGTCGCGTGGCATGAGCCATGGGGCTGATGTCATCGGGTAGGACTGGATGCGTGGCGAATGGGTGGGGACGAGCGCGGAAGACGGTGGGCGAGGCCTCCCGTCTGATCGGCCGCTCAGCCGCCGGGGCGGGACGGGCCACCGTGCGCGCGGGCAGGGGCACGGGGCGGGCGACCGTGCGGGCCGGCCGTGGCGCGGCGAACGGGACACAGTGGGTCGGCAGAGCCACGCGGCGGCTGACCTATGCCCAGGGCGCGGGCCGTACGGGGCTGGGCCAGCTGATCGAACTGACCGCGGCGCAGAGCGCGGGCGACGCGCTGGTCACCGCGGCCCTGGCGGGAACGCTGTTCAAGCTTCCGGTGAACGAGGCCCGGGGCCAGGTCGCCCTCTACCTGCTGATCACGATGATCCCCTTCGTGGTGGTCGCGCCGTTCGTCGGCCCGGTCCTCGACCGGTTCCGCTCGGGCCGGCGCTTCGTGATGGCGGGCACCCTGTTCGGACGCGGCCTGCTCTGTTTCGCGATGGCCGCGGCGATCATCCCCGGAGACGTGTTCACCATCTTCCCCGGGGCGCTGGCCGTGCTGGTGCTGTCGAAGGCCTACAGCGTCTCCCGCGCGGCGATCATGCCGAACGTGCTGCCCGCCGATATCGCGCTGGTCACCGCCAACGCCAGAGTCGCCCTGTTCGCACTGGTCACGGCCGGTGTCGCGGTCCCGATCGGCGCGGGCGCCAGCGCGTGGCTCGGTGCCGAGTGGGTGCTGCGGGGGGCCACGGTCGTCTTCCTGTTCCAGGGCGTCCTGGCCGTACGGCTCCCGCGTCACGTCGACTCCCCCGACCTGGACCTGGAGGAGGAGGGCGGGGAGCGGCCGCCCCGCTGGCGCACCATGTTCAACGTGGGCCCGGTGGTCGCCGAGGCGATGCAGGCGAACGTGGCCATCCGCCTCTATTCCGGGTTCCTCCTCTTCTACCTGCTCTTCCTCGTCCAGGACGGGAAGCTGCCCGGCCTCGCCCCGGCCGTCACGATCGGCGCGCTGGCGGTGGCCGCCGGCGTCGGCGGCCTGGCGGGAACGGCCGTGGCCTCCTGGGTGCGCACCCGCTCCCCGCAGATCATCGTGCTGTCCACGCTCGCGCTGTCGGCCGTGACCACGGTGGTGGCGGCGGTCGTGTTCACCCTGTGGACCGCGGTGGCCGTCGCGCTGGTGGCCTCGTTCGCCCAGGGACTGGGCAAGCTCGCGCTGGATGCGATCGTGCAGCGCGAGATCGGCGAGGAGGTGCGCTCGTCCACCTTCGGCGTGGTGGAGGCGTTCCTGCAGATCGCGTGGGTGATCGGCGGGCTGGCCGGCCTGTGGCTGTCGCTGTTCGCCGGCGGGTCCGCCGGGCTCGCGGTGATGGCCGCCGCGCTGGGAGGCTCGCTCGGCTGGCTGCTGCTACGGCGCCGCAGGCGGTCCGACGCGAGGGACGCCAGGGTCGAGGCCGCCCGGGCGGCCGGCCCCCGGGCCGGCTCCGACGCCGGGACCGCGCCCGATGACCGGCCGGCGGCCCCGCGGGAGCGTCCGTGGCCGGACCCCCCGGGAACGACGACCGCGGTCGTGCGGCGTGACGATCCTCCGGCCGAGAAGCGGACCAAGCCGCTGACCAACCCCCACGGCTGAGGCCGCGGGGGTGTCCGGGGGGAAGGTCAGTCGTCCAGGTCGTCGGCCACGGCGCGGAGCACGGCGGCGATCTGCTTGGCGTGCGCGGCCTCGGGGTGCTTGCCCTTCTGGTAGGACGTGGAGACCGCGTCCAGGAGCTTGATCAGGTCTTCCACGATGACGACCATCTCGTCGGGCTTCTTGCGCTTGCCCTTCGGCTTGACGGCCTTGGCGAGCGTGGGGGGCTGGTCGATCACGCGGACCGAGAGCGCCTGCTGGCCGCGGCGCCCCTCCGCCACGCCGAACTCGACCTTCTGGCCGGGCTTGAGCGCGTCCACGCCACCGGGCAGCGCGGAAGAATGCACGAAGACCTCACCGCCGTCGTCGCGGGTGAGGAAGCCGAAACCCTTGTCGGCGTCGTACCACTTGACCTTGCCACTCGGCACAGGGGTGACCTCGTTCAGACTGTCGTGAAAAGGAATGGATGTAGGTTATGCCCAGGAGACGCCGAGGGCGACCGTCTATTTGGGCCTGAATCACGGCGTGCGAACCACCGGCCTGGAACTATCAGGCGCACATCCATTCTGACCTGGTGTTTCAGATCTCCGGCGGCTCCATGCAGGGCCGACCGGCCCCGGGTCACACGAGCTCGGCGGGGGCCCGCCACCCGTCGAACCAGTCGGCGAACTCGGTCAGATCGCCGAGCACCACGTCGGCCCCGTGATCGTGCAGCTCTCCGATCGGGTAGACGCCCGTCGCCACCGCCACGCTGACCGCGTCCCCGGCCCGCGCCGCCTCGATGTCGGCGACGTGGTCTCCGACGTAGGCCGTCGCGCCGAACCTCGCGAGGGCCGGGCCCTTCGCCGCCGCGAAGACCGATCCGGCGACCTCGTCCACGTCCAGCCCGAGGAACTTGACGGTCCTGGCCGCGTCGAGGGTGTTCTTCCCCGTCACCACGATGATCCGGCCGCCGGCCCGCCGTACGGCCTCGACGGCCTGGCGGGCGCCGGGCATGAGAGTGGTGGCGGGGACGGCCATCGAGGGGTACAGCGACCGGTAGAGGGCGGCGGCCGCGGGGACCTCCTCGGGCGGCAGCCAGTGGGCCAGCTCCCACTCCAGCGGCGGCCCCAGCCTCGCCACCACGACGGCGCTGTCGATGGGGACGCCGATGCGCAGCGCCACCTCGTCGTAGACGGCGGCGATGCCGGCGCGCGTGTCCGCGAGCGTCAAGTCCAGGTCGAACCCCACCGAGCTCATTCGGTCACTCACCGCTCCTCGTCCGTTTCGCGGCGAATGTCGTCCACCGCCCCCCGAAGGATGCCAAATCTCTGGGGAACAGGGGTAATCTCCGGCCGCCGCACGTGGCCCACCTGCCTGAAAACCTTTCGGGAGAGCGCGCCACCGGCCGGAGGAGGACCGGCCCCGGAGGCCGGGGTGGGGGCTCCGCACCCATCTACCTTCCGCATCTGGTGCGGTGCGCCGAGAACCGATGGTCAGGCACTGGATAGGGTCATAAGGGAGGTACCAGCCGAGAAATGACCAGATCGACACGCGAGCGGATCGTCGACGAAGCCCTGCGCCTGTTCGCCGAGCGAGGCTACACGGCGACCTCGGTGGCGGAGATCGAGGCCGCCTCCGGGCTGTCGCCCGGCGCCGGGGGACTCTACCGGCACTTCACGTCCAAGTACGAGGTGCTCGCCGCGGCGGTGAACGAGCACGCCGCGCGGACTCGGACGCAGATCGCCGCGACCTTGGCCGAGACGAGCACCGCCGACTCCTCCGCCGGCGTCGAGGAGCGCCTGACGCGCCTGTGCAGGGCGGGGCTGGCCAAGGTCCGCGAGGAGAGCGAGCTGACGCGCGTCTTCTTCCGCGATCTCAGCCGGTTCCCCGAGCTGGTGGCGGTCGTCCATGAGGGCCTGCTGCAGCCCATGTTCGACGCGATCACCAGGTGGTTCCGCACCCAGCCGGAATACGCCGGAGCCGATCTGGACTGGCCCGCGATCGGCGCGGTGCTCGGCGGCGCGGTGGTCCATTACCGGCTTTTCCAGGAGACCGTGGGCGAGCCCCCCGGCTGCGCCGAGTGCGATCGCTTCGTCGCCTCCTGGGTGCGCCTGGCACTGGGCCTGTTGCCGCGACCGGCCGCCCAGGCGATCGGCTGAGCCGATGAAAACGCTTTTCTCCCCGTATTCACGGTTTGTCGCAATAAAACCGGCTTTCCCGGAGCCCCGCACTGTCGGTAAGGCCTCCTACCATTGACGGAATGAGCACGGAGTTCACCGAGTGGCTGCGCAGCCGGAGCGACGACCAGTTGCGGGCCCTCGTCGCCGTGCGACCCGAGCTCATCACTCCGGTCCCGGCGCACCTCGAAGGGCTGGCCGGGCGGGCGAGCAGCCCGTCGGCGGTCGGCCGCGTGCTCGACCGTCTCGACCTGTTCACGCTCTCGGTCATCGAGACGCTGGCCGTGCTCCCGTCGCCGATCACCGCCAAGGCGCTGTGCGCCCAGATGACCCCTGCGCTGCGGAGACCGCCGGACGCGGCGTTCCGGCGCGCGCTCAAGGAGACGGTCGAGCGGCTGCGGACCCTGGCCCTGGTCTACGGGCCCGACGGCGCCATGGCTCCGGCCCCCGGCGTGCGGGAGATCCTCGAAGTGCCCGCGGGGCTCGGTCCGCCCGCGGTGGAGGTGTTCAGACACCATCCCGCCGAGCGTCTGGCCGAGCTGGTCCAGGACATCGGCGGCGGTGACGGCACGAAGGAGACCCTCGCCGGGCTGCTCGGCGACCCCGGAGTCGTCGGACGGCTGATCCAGGACGTCTCGCCCCAGGCGCGGGCGGCGCTCAACGAGCTGGCCTGGGGGCCCCCGAGCGGCCGGGTGCCCAACGCGCGCCGGGAGGTGCGGGCCGCCACCGCCCAGTCGCCGATCGAGCAGTTGCTCTCCCGCGCGCTGCTCGGCGCCACCGGCGAGGAGACCGTCGTCCTGCCGCGCGAGGTCGGCCTGTTCCTGCGCGACGGCCGGATCCACCAGGACCTCTCCCCCGTCTCGCCCGCGCTGGAGGGCACCGCCCGCGACCGGAGGCTCGCCGACCGCACGGCCGCCGGACAGGCGTTCGCGTTCACCCGCGCGGTGGAGGAGCTGTGCGAGCGCTGGAGCGTCGATCCCCCCGGTGTGCTCCGCGGCGGCGGTCTGGCCGTACGCGACCTGAAGCGGGCCTCGGGCCTGCTCGACCTGCCCGAGTGGGCGGCGGGACTGGTCATCGAGGTGGCGCACGCGGCCGGGCTGGTGTCGGCGAGCGGCACGGTGGACGGCGACTGGCTGCCCACCCCGGCCTACGACGCCTGGCGGGTGAAGGGCACCGAGGACCGCTGGACGGCGCTGGCCACGACCTGGCTCACCATGGACCGGGTGCCGGGTGTGATCGGCGAGCGCGACGAGCGCGACCGGCTGCTCAACGCCCTCCACCCCGACCTGCGCCGTACGGCGGCCGCCGAGGTCCGCACCGCCACGCTGGGCATGCTCGCCGTCGCCGGGCCCGGACTGGCCCCCACCCTGGAGTCGGTGCGCGAGCGCCTGGCCTGGGAGCAGCCTCGCCGCCGTGGCGGGCAGCGCGACCAGTTGGTGGAGTTCACGCTGCGCGAGGCCGAGCAGATCGGGGTGACCGGCCTCGGCGCCATCGTCGACCACGGCCGTGCCCTGCTCCCCGGCGGCGACCGCGCGATGTCGGCGGGCCGGCTCCTGGCCCCGCTGCTGCCGGAGCCCCTCGACCACGTGCTCCTCCAGGCCGACCTGACAGCCGTCGCCCCGGGTCCGCTCACCAGCGACCTGCGGCGGTGGCTGGCGCTGGCCGCCGATGTGGAGTCCACCGGAGGGGCGACGGTCTACCGGTTCGACGAACGGTCGATCCGGCGGGCGCTGGACGCGGGGCAGAGCGCCGACGAGATGCTGGCCATGCTGGAGCGGCACTCGGCCACGCCCGTCCCGCAGCCGCTCGGCTACCTGGTCGCGGATGTGGCCCGCCGCCACGGCCGCATGCGCGTCGGTACGGCGAGCGCCTACGTGCGCTGCGACGACCCCTCGCTGCTGGACGAGGTGATGGCCGACAGGCGCGCCATACCGCTACGGCTGCGCCGGCTCGCCCCCACCGTGATCGCCTCCAAGACCACCCGGCCGACCCTGATCGACTCGCTGCGCGCGATGGGCTACGCCCCGGCGGCCGAGTCCCTGGACGGCGACGTGATCATCACCCAGCTCGACGTCCGCAGGACCGACGGTCAGCCGCTCGTCCGGCCCCCCGCCACGTTCAACGGCCTGGAGGCCGACGTCGTGGCGGCGGCCGTCCGCGCCGTCCGGGCCGGCGACGCCGCCCACCAGGCACGCCGCGCTCCCGTCGACGCCCCTGGCGGCCAGGTCCCCCGCTCCCCCGCGACCGCCACCATCGTCGCCTTGCGCGAGGCCATCCGGCAGGGCTCCCAGGTCTGGATCGGCTACCTCGACTCCCAGGGCAACGCCACCAGCCGGATCCTCGAACCCGCCAGAATGGAGGGTGGCTATCTCACCGCCTACGACGAGACCCGCACCGCGGTGCACCGCTTCGCCCTGCACCGCATCACCGGCATCGCGGACATCAACTGAGATGTCCTCACCCCCCGCGCAAGAGCGGCTCCGGGCCGGGTGATCTGTCCTCCAATCCATCCGTCTGGACGCGGCTGCGCTGTTTGCCTCCCGCACAGTGCAACCCAATATCGTGATATCAGCCGATATCTCCAACTCAACAGAAGTGAGACGATCGACAGTGAGCAGCGGTCACCCCGAGGGTCCCAGCACGAATCCGGATGACTGGAAGAGCCCGTACAGCACAGGCCCCGGCCAGAGCCCCGGGTACGGCAACCAGCAGCCGGACCACGGGCAGACCCGGCGGTTCGACGAGCAGGACCAGGGCCAGCAGGGCTACGGGCAGCAGAGCCAGGGTTACGGGCAGCAGGGCCAGGGGTACGGCCAGCAGGGCTACGACCAGCCCGGCCAGGGATACCAGCAGCCCGGCTACGACCAGGGCTACGGCCAGCAGAGCCAGGGGTACGGCCAGCCGGGCCAGTACGGCCAGGGCTACGGCGAACAGCCCTACGGACAGGGGTACGGCGAGCAGCCCTACGGACAGCACCAGCCCGGCTACGGCTACGGCTACCCGCCCCAGCAGCAGAACACCGACGGCGTCAGGACCCACGCGATCGTCGCGCTCGTCATCAGCATCGTGCTGGGCCTGAGCTGCTACATCAGCCTCGGCGGCATCGCCGGAGCCATCGTGGCCGGCATCGCGCTGGGGAAGGTCCAGACCGACCCCCAGGGTGCCAGGAACCTCCTCAAGTGGACCTGGATCAGCATCGGCATCAACGTCGCGCTGGTCGTCCTGGGTGTCGTCGCCCTCATCATCGCGGGGGCCAGCGGCGCGCTCGACAGCTGAGCCGATCAGGGACTGTCCGGAGGCCTGTCTCTGTTGGACATACGGAGGACGGGGAGCCGGTGGCCGGGAACGGACCGGCAGATCCCCCCGCGCGGGTGCGACCATGGGCTCGCCGGCCGTACACAAGGGAGAAGTCTTTGACTGACGGACCATTGATCGTTCAATCCGACAAGACCCTGCTCCTTGAGGTCGACCACGAGCGGGCCGACGAGTGCCGCAAGGCGATCGCGCCCTTCGCCGAGCTGGAGCGCGCGCCCGAGCACGTGCACACCTACCGGATCACCCCGCTGGCCCTGTGGAACGCGCGGGCCGCCGGACACGACGCCGAGCAGGTGGTCGACGCGCTGATCGGCCACAGCCGCTACCCGGTGCCGCACGCGCTGCTGGTGGACATCGCCGAGACCATTGCGCGGTACGGCAGGCTCCGGCTGGAGAAGCACCCCGTCCACGGGCTCGTGCTGACCAGCACGGACCGGGCCGTGCTGGAGGAGGTGCTGCGCTCCAAGAAGATCCAGCCGCTGCTGGGCGAGCGGCTGGGCCCCGACGCCGTGGCAGTGCATCCGAGCGAGCGCGGCAACATCAAGCAGCACCTGCTCAAGCTGGGCTGGCCGGCCGAGGACCTGGCCGGATACGTCAACGGCGAGCACCACCCGATCGAGCTGGCCGAGGACGGCTGGCAGCTCCGCTCCTACCAGCGGGAGGCCGCGGAGGCGTTCTGGCACGGCGGTTCGGGCGTGGTCGTCCTCCCCTGTGGCGCGGGCAAGACGATCGTGGGCGCGGCGGCGATGGCGCACGCCAAGGCGACGACGCTGATCCTGGTGACGAACACGGTCTCGGCGCACCAGTGGAAGCAGGAGCTGCTCAAGCGGACCTCGCTCACCGAGGACGAGATCGGCGAGTACACCGGCACCAAGAAGGAGATCCGGCCGGTCACCATCGCCACCTACCAGGTGATGACGACCCGCAGGCAGGGCGTCTACCGCCACCTGGAGCTGTTCGACGCCCGCGACTGGGGTCTGGTCGTCTACGACGAGGTGCACCTGCTGCCCGCGCCGATCTTCCGGATGACCGCCGACCTGCAGGCCCGGCGGCGGGTGGGGCTGACCGCGACGCTCGTGCGCGAGGACGGCCGGGAGGGGGACGTGTTCTCCCTGATCGGCCCCAAGCGCTACGACGCGCCGTGGAAGGAGATGGAGAACCAGGGCTGGATCGCCCCGGCCGACTGCGTCGAGGTGCGGGTGACGCTGACCGACTCCGAGCGGCTCGCCTACGCCATGGCCGAGTCCGAGGAGCGCTACCGGTTCTGCGCGACCACGCCGTCCAAGAGCCGGGTGACCGAGGCATTGGTCCAGCGGCACCCGGGCGAGCAGGTGCTGGTCATCGGGCAGTACATCGACCAGCTCGACGAGCTGGGCGAGCACCTGAACGCTCCGGTGATCAAGGGCGAGACGAAGGTCAAGGAGCGGGAGCGGCTGTTCCAGGCGTTCCGCGACAAGGAGATCCAGGTATTGGTCGTCTCCAAGGTGGCCAACTTCTCCATCGACCTGCCGGAGGCCGCGGTGGCCATCCAGGTGTCGGGCACCTTCGGGTCACGGCAGGAGGAGGCCCAGCGGCTCGGCCGCGTGCTGCGGCCCAAGTCGGACGGTGGCGGGGCGCGCTTCTACTCGGTGGTCAGCCGGGACACGGTCGACCAGGATTTCGCGGCGCATCGGCAGCGTTTCCTGGCCGAGCAGGGATACGCCTACCAGATCATCGACGCGGACGACGTGCTCGCCGAGGAGTAGCGCCACCCGGCGGACACGCCGTCGCCTGCGTCGATCAGGTCCACGAAATACCGCGGTTTTTCGACAAGGAAACCACCCCCTCGCTGGGCCACAACGACCATTAGCGGCATACCCCATGATCTACCTAAGTCACCGCATTTAAGCTAGTTTTTCACTGTTTTGGAACGGTATAACGGAGGGTGGCAAGGCGCTCACCGAAGGTTCGCACGTCGACCCGGCCCGCGATTAATCCTTTTGAGCGGACGCAGGTCGCCGGTAAGCTGGCCGATTCGCTGCCTGTGATGACCACCACCTCCGTTGACCGAATGGGAGGCGCTTCCGCGTGCCCGCACATCAACTGGCCCCCGACATAACCGACGACCCGGCCGAGACGCTCGCCGCCGAACGCGAGCATCTGGCCACCTCCAGAGCCGCCCTGCGCGCGATGCGCGAACACGCCCAGTCCCTCTCCTCCGACGCCGCCGGCGACTGGGTCTCGCAGCAGATCCTGCAGGGACTGCTGGACCAGCGGGTGGCGGCGCTCGCCGACCACTCCGGCACCCCCCTGTTCTTCGGCCGCCTCGACCGCGCCGTGGACGACGACCTTCCCGGCACCGTCTACGTCGGACGCCGGCACGTCCACGACGACCGGAGCCGTCCCCTGGTGATCGACTGGCGGGCCCCGATCTCCCGGGCCTTCTACCAGGCCAGCCCGTCCGACCCGATGGACGTCGCGCTCCGCCGCCGGTTCGGCTACCACGGCGGCGACCTGACCGCCTACGAGGACGAGCCGCTCGACCAGGGCGTCGCCCTGCAGCACAGCAGGATCCTCACCGACGAGATCGAGCGCCCCCGCTCCGGCCCGATGCGCGACATCGTCGCGACCATCCAGCCCGACCAGGACGAGATCGTCCGCTCCGAGCTCGGCCAGACCGTGTGCGTCCAGGGAGCACCCGGCACCGGGAAGACCGCCGTCGGCCTGCACCGGGCCGCCTACCTGCTCTTCACCCACCGGGAGAAACTCGCCCGGTCCGGCGTGATGATCGTCGGCCCGAACCGGGCCTTCCTCTCCTACATCTCCTCCGTGCTCCCCGCTCTGGGCGAGGTCAAGGTCGACCAGACCACGGTGGCCGGGATCCTGGGCGACCACGCCGCTCCCGAGGCCCCCGAGGTCGGCGCGGTCAAGGGCGACGCGAAGATGGCTCCGGTGCTCAGGCGTGCCCTGTGGATGCACATCGTCAAGCCGACCGAGGGCGTGCTGTACACCAAGGGCGTCAACCGCTACCGGGTGGCCGACTACGAGGTCCGCGAGATCGTCGCGTCGCTGCGCGGCACCACCCGTTACGGCCCCGGCCGGGCGGCCCTCGCCCAGCGGCTGGCCCACCTGGTGCTCGTCCGGATGGAACAGCGCGGCGAGTCCCCCGACGACCGGGTGCAGGACGCGGTGGCCCGCTCCAAGCCGGTCAAGCAGCTCGTGGACGCGGTGTGGCCCAAGCTCACCCCCCAGCAGGTGCTCCACCGCCTCTTCAGCGACCCCGCGTTCCTCGCCGCCGCCGCAAAGGACGACCTCACCGCCGACGAGCAGGCCCTGTTGCTGTGGGCGAAGCCGGCCAAATCCTTCCGCTCGGCGAAGTGGTCGGCGGCCGACGGAGCGCTGATGGACGAGCTCGGCGACCTGATCGAGCGGACCGCCGTCCTGGGGCACCTGGTCGTGGACGAGGCCCAGGACCTGTCGGCCATGCAACTGCGCGCCCTCGGCCGGCGCTGCCGTACCGGGTCGGCCACCGTGCTGGGCGACCTCGCCCAGGGCACCACGCCCTGGTCGGCCCGCTCCTGGACCGAGGTCCTCACCCACCTGGGCTTCGAGGACGGCGCGGTCACCGAGCTCACCCTCGGCTTCCGCGTCCCCCGCGAGGTGCTCGACTACGCCGCCCGGCTGCTGCCCGCCGTCGCCCCCGACCTGGCCCCGCCCCGGTCGCTCCGCCCCGGCGTGGGCTCGCTGTCGGTACGGCCGTCGCTCGATCCGGCGGCATCCCTGGTGGAGGCGGTGGGGGAGGCGCTCTCCCGCGAGGGCTCGATCGGGGTCATCGTCCCGGACGCCTCGGTCCCGGCCGTCTCGGCGTCCCTGGCCGCCCTGGACCACCGTGTGCTGAGCCCCGACTCGGTCGAGGAGCACCGGCTGCTGGTGATCCCCGCGACCCTGGCCAAGGGTCTGGAATACGACCACGTCATCGTGGTCGAGCCGGCCGACATCGTGGACGCCGAGCCCCGTGGCCTGGCCCGCCTCTACGTGGTCCTGACCCGCGCGGTCACCTCCCTGACCGTCCTGCACACCCGGGAGCTCCCCGACCAGCTCCGCTGATCCCGTGGTCCGCGGCCACCGTGTGATCGTCCGGTCCGGTGGAAAGACGTGGCGACCGTACCGACCCGGTTCTGGCAGGCAGGGCTGGCAACTTCTCCAGGCATAGGGGTTGTCATCCGGAACGGGCGGATCGAGGACGTCGAGGCGCTGCCGGCCTTCTGGCTTGAAGCCGCCGAGGGGACCGACCGGCACGACGATCCGGCCAAGGTGGTCGTGGAAACACGTCCTGTCCGCGATGGCGAGGATCAGCCCTGCTCCTGGTACGAGCCTGAGTGGTGCGGACGACTCTTCGGTCTGCGCACCTTGGTTCCGCCGTCGCTCCGGCCGCGGGGACCGGCGGTCGCGATCCCGAAAGGCTCGACGCCGACGGGAACGGTGGTGACGACCTCGTTGGTCGCGGTGTCGATCACCGACACCGAGTCCGCACTCAGGTTGCTCACGTAGACGCGGGTGCCGCCGGGAGAGACCGCGATACCGAAGGGGTGGTGGCCGACGGGAACGGTGGTGACGATCTCGTTGGTCGCGGTGTCGATCACCGACACCGAGTCCGTTTCCAGGTTGGTCACGTAGGCACGGGTGCCGTTGGGAGAGACCGCGACCCTGTAGGGGGGGTGGCCGACAGGGATGGTGGTGACGACCTTGCTGGTCGCGGTGTCGATCACCGACACCGAGTCCGAGTCCTGGTTGGTCACATAAGCACGGGTGCCGTTGGGAGAGACCACGACGCCGAAGGGGTGGTGGCCGACAGGGATGGTGGTGACGACCCTGTTGGTCGCGGTGTCGATCACCGACACCGAGTCCGAGTCCTGGTTGGTCACATAAGCACGGGTGCCGTTGGGAGAGACCACGACGCCGAAGGGGTGGTGGCCGACAGGGATGGTGGTGATGACCCTGTTGGTCGCGGTGTCGATCACCGACACCGAGTCCGACTGCGTGTTGGTCACGTAGACGCGGGTGCCACGGGGGGAGACCGCGATCCCCAGCGGGTAGTCGTCGACGGGAATGCTGGTGACGACCTTGCTGGTCGCCGTGTTGATCACCGACACGGTGTCCGCGCCCTGGTTGGTCACATAGGCACGGGCGTCGCCGGCGGAGACCGCCACCTCAAGGGGATTACGACCGACAGGGATGGTGGCGACGACCTTGTTGGTCGTAATGTCGATCACCGACACGGTGTCCGACTGCGTGTTGGCCACGTAGACGAAATTCGAAGGCTCCGAGGTGGCCACAGCCGGGACAGCTGTGGCGGTCGGCACTACCAGAACCGCCGCGATGGCCACCGCGGCCATGGACGGACGGGCATGGGATCGTCCGTCCCTCTTGGACGGGCCGGACAGGCTCCGACGGTGATTCTCAATCGCGTTTCTCGCCCAACACCGCAGCACCAGGACCTCCATCGATACAACAGGGTTCCGTTCTACGTCCGCACGACATCGTGTCCTGGAAAACAACGCACTGACTTGGATCCTCCTGGCCGCCCGCTTTGTCCATTCATCGCTCAACGGCAGTGAAGTCAGCCGGAGTCGACACGAATGTGACCACACGCCTACCGATCATCGACTCTTACCGCTCCGGCCAGGCTCCGTAAGCCTGGAACGCCCTTCCCGTCCTCGGTCTTTCGATGTCGCCCTCCCTGCCCACGAGCCCACGGACGGATGCCGAGTGGCGGATGGCACCGTCCGGCACCACAAAAAAGAGGCGGCCCCGGCACCTCGGGGTCGCCTCTTTATGTGAAAGCGGCTGGACTTAGAAGTCCATGTCGCCGCCACCCGGCATGGCGGGGGCGGCTCCGGCCTTCTCGGGCTTCTCGGCGATGACGGCCTCGGTGGTGAGGAACAGCGCCGCGATGGACGCCGCGTTCTGCAGAGCCGAACGCGTCACCTTGGCCGGGTCGATGATGCCCGCCTCGAACATGTTGACGTACTCGCCCGTGGCGGCGTTCAGACCCTCACCGGGGGTGAGGTTGCGCACCTTCTCCACCACGACGCCGCCCTCGAGGCCGGCGTTGACGGCGATCTGCTTCAGCGGCTCCTCGAGCGCCTTGCGGACGATCGCGGCACCGGTGGCCTCGTCGCTGGTGAGCTCCAGCTTGTCGAAGGCCTTGGCGCCGGCCTGCAGCAGGGCCACGCCACCGCCGGGGACGATGCCCTCCTCGACGGCCGCCTTCGCGTTGCGGACGGCGTCCTCGATGCGGTGCTTGCGCTCCTTGAGCTCGACCTCGGTCGCCGCGCCGGCCTTGATGACGGCCACGCCGCCGGCCAGCTTGGCGAGACGCTCCTGGAGCTTCTCGCGGTCGTAGTCGGAGTCGGTGTTCTCGATCTCGGCGCGGATCTGGTTGACCCGGCCGGCGATCTGCTCGGCGTCGCCGGCACCGTCGACGATGGTGGTCTCGTCCTTGGTGACGATGACCTGGCGGGCACGGCCGAGCTGGTCCAGCGCGGTGGACTCGAGCTTGAGGCCGAGGTCCTCGCTGATGACCTGGGCACCGGTCAGGATGGCGATGTCGCCCAGCATGGCCTTGCGGCGGTCACCGAAGCCCGGGGCCTTGACGGCGACCGAGCGGAAGAGGCCGCGGATCTTGTTGACGACCAGGGTCGCCAGGGCCTCGCCCTCGATGTCCTCGGCGATGATCAGCAGCGGCTTGCCGGCCTGCACGACCTTGTCGAGGACCGGGAGCAGGTCCTTGTTGGCGGAGATCTTCGAGTTGACCACGAGGATGTAGGCGTCGTCGAGGACGGCCTCCATGCGCTCCGGGTCGGTGACGAAGTAGGGCGAGATGTAGCCCTTGTCGAAGCGCATGCCCTCGGTGAGCTCAAGCTCCAGGCCGAAGGTGTTGCTCTCCTCGACGGTGATGACGCCTTCCTTGCCGACCTTGTCCATCGCCTCGGCGATCATCTCGCCGATCTGCGGGTCGCCCGCGGAGATGGAGGCGGTGGAGGCGATCTGCGCCTTCGTCTCCACGTCCTTGGCCAGCTTGGAGAGCTCCTCAGAGACGCGCTCGACGGCGGCCTCGATGCCCTTCTTCAGGGACATCGGGTTGGCACCGGCGGCCACGTTGCGGAGGCCCTCACGCACAAGAGCCTGGGCGAGCACGGTGGCGGTGGTGGTGCCGTCGCCCGCGACGTCGTCGGTCTTCTTGGCGACTTCCTTGACGAGCTCCGCCCCGATCTTCTCCCACGGGTCCTCGAGCTCGATCTCCTTGGCGATGGAGACACCGTCGTTGGTGATCGTGGGGGCGCCCCACTTCTTCTCCAGAACGACGTTACGGCCCTTGGGGCCGAGGGTCACCTTGACGGCGTCCGCGAGCTGGTTCATACCGCGCTCGAGACCGCGCCGGGCGTCCTCGTCAAACGCGATCATTTTGGCTGCCATACGGCTAGACCTCCCAAACGCAGGGTGGCTTGCACCGGATCGAGCCGACGCCCGCGACGGCATGTGAACCCGCGACTCCGTTCGGCGGGTCCCATCGTCTCGATCCAGGGTTGGCACTCTCCAACAGGGAGTGCCAACGAACTGTTTAGCACTCTACCCTGCCGAGTGCAAGCGACGTCGCGCTGACCTGCACCCAGCTTAGAGGGCGGGCACAGATTCACAGCGAAGGCCCGACCCGCCGTTGGGGCGGCGAGCCGGGTCGACATGCGGGAAGGTCCGCGCGGACTGCGCTGCCACGGGATCTACCGGCATTTCCCGACGAATGGACGGAACGGCTGCGTCAGACCGCCCGGACGGATTCCGCCTGGGGGCCCTTCTGACCCTGGGTGACCTCGAACTCGACCCGCTGGCCCTGTTCGAGCGCACGGTAGCCATCCATCATGATCGCGGAGTAATGGACGAACACATCCTTACCACCGTCGACCGCGATGAAGCCGTAGCCCTTGTCCGCGTTGAACCATTTGACGGTGCCCTGCGCCACTTCCGACTCCTCTTACTGGACTTGAGGACATCGCCCATTCCTCTCGCGAAGTCCTCAATCTTCGAGGCATAGACATCGCCTACGTCGATCGTTCTCGACCATACCTGTGGGACACGGTGGGGCAACAGAGTCAATCGACAGACCGCTGCTTTACGCGCGCATTCATGAGCGGAGCCATGTTTTGCCGAGCGTTTGTTTAGTTAAAAAATAAATCATACTCACCGGCCCCACAGGGGGTCTCACGTCACATAACGCGACACCCGCACACGGCCGGGCCGCGTGCGGGTGTCGTGGAGAAGCGGTGGGGATGCCGCGGATCAGCCTCCGGCGACCGCCGGAATGATGGAGACCTGAACGCCGGACGGCGTGGCCGTGTCAAGGTTCTCCGCAAAACGGACGTCCTCATCCCCGACATAGACATTGACAAAACGCCGGATCTTGCCCGTTTCGTCGAGGATGCGAGCGCCGATGCCCGGGAAGTCGGCGTCGAGCCTATGCAGAACCTCGCGCAGCGTCGCCCCTTCTCCACTCACCTCCGAGGAGCCATCGGCGTAAGTCCGGAGAATCGTCGGAATCCGCACAGAAACGCTCATATTTCAGTACCTTTCATGAATTTCTAGGCGATAGCCGTACGGAATGCGTCGAGAGACGGGCGGATGACGGCGGTGGGACGCGCCTGGTCCGCCACCGCGTCGAGGGTCTTGAGACCGTCGCCGGTGTTGAGCACCACGGTCTCGGCGTCGGGGTCGATCTGCCCCGAGGCGACCAGCTTGCGCAGCACGCCGACGGTGACCCCGCCCGCGGTCTCGGCGAAGATCCCCTCGGTCCTGGCCAGCAGCCGGATCGCGTCGACGATCTCGGCGTCGGTGACGTCCTCCACCGCGCCGCCGGTGCGCCGGGCGATGTCCAGCACGTAGGGGCCGTCCGCCGGGTTCCCGATCGCCAGCGACTTGGCGATGGTGGCGGGCTTCACCGGGCGGATCACGTCGTGGCCGGCCTTGTAGGCGGCGGAGACCGGGGAGCACCCCTCGGCCTGGGCGCCGAAGATCTTGTACGGCTTCTCCTCGACGAGGCCGAGCGCGATCAGCTCCTTGAAGGCCTTGTCGATCTTCGTGAGCTGGGAGCCGGACGCGACCGGGATGACGATCTGGTCGGGGATCCGCCAGCCGAGCTGCTCGGCGATCTCGTAGGCCAGGGTCTTGGAGCCCTCGGCGTAGTAGGGCCGGAGGTTGACGTTGACGAAGCCCCACTTGTCGCCCAGTTCGTCCCCGATGAGCTCGGAGCAGAAGCGGTTGACGTCGTCGTAGGTGCCCTCGATGCCGATCAGCCTGCCGCCGTACACCGACGCCATGACGATCTTGGCCTGCTCCAGGTCCGAGGGGATGAACACGCAGGCGTCCAGCCCTGCCCGGGCGGCGGCGGCGGTCACCGCGCCGGCCAGGTTGCCGGTGGAGGAGCAGGACAGGGTGTGGAAGCCGAAGTTCCTGGCCGCCTCGACGGCGATGGCCACCACACGGTCCTTGAAGGAGTGCGTGGGGTTGCCGGAGTCGTCCTTGACGTGCAGCGAGCGCAGGCCCAGCTCGCGCGCGAGGTTGCCGGCGTCGACGAGCTTGGTCCAGCCGGGGTTCATGTTGGGCTTGGCGGCCACGTCCGCCGGGACGGGCAGCAGGGAGCGGTAACGCCAGATGTTGGCCGGCCCCTCGGCGATCTGCTCACGGGTCACGCGCCCGAAGTCATAGGCGATCTCCAGGGGCCCGAAACACTCGATACAGGCGAAGTCGGGACCGAGGTCGTAGCGGGCACCGCACTCGCGACAGGACAGAGCCACGGCGGGGCCGAAGTCGATCGAGGTGGTGGGGGTTTCAGTGCTTGCGAGCGCCATGAAGCGAGGCCTTTCCCTCATCTTCGTCTGCGACCACCCTGGCCACAGACCGGAATTGGCACCTGTCCCGGCCGACCTCGTCAGATCACGAGTCTGGAACCGGGAGGGTTGCCGGGGCTTCGCAGGGCCGGTCCCTCCACCCCTCTGGATGAGCAAATATTCAGTTAGGACCTGACGAGCAGGTCTTACGCACTCTACCTCGCCTCCCCGCCGTCCTGACCAGATGTCTCACCCTTCGAGATGTGACGTGTTACCTGCCGGACAGTCTCGCCAGGGTCGCAGGCCGTGAAACGCACCGCCCGCACCCCTTCACCTCGTACGGCCGGCCGGACCGTCACCGTGGTCATCCTGCTCACCCCGGCCGAGAGCGCCTCCCTCCCGCATACGCGAGCCTGCGCTGTCCCCTGACGGCCGAGGAGCGCAGAGAGCTCCGCGCCGGGTGGGTGATCGTCGGCCGACCACCCACTTGGCGCGGAGCTCCGTCCTTCTTGTCCGCACCTCCGAGTGATCCACAGGTGCGGTCAAAACGGCCCGGCCGGGCTACGGCGCGCTGTATCCCAGGGTGTAGGTGCCGGAGCCGCTGTAGGCGGCCACGAGGTAGCGGTAGTAGCCGGCGGTGCCGGTGTAGCTGATCTTCTCGTTGGGGGTCGGGCCGTTGGAGGTGGCGACGGTGGCCCAGGTCCGGCCGTTCCACTTCTGCAGGTAGAGGTCGAAGTCGGTGCCGACGGGGCCGTTCAGGCAGCCGGAGTGAACACCGCCGGCGATCGACCGGTAGTACAGGTTGTTCGGCTGATAGGCGGATCGGCCGCTGGTCAGGGCGCCGGTGACGGTCTTGGAGTAGCCGGTACAGGTGACGCCGGTCGGCGGGGTTGGCGGCGTCGGCGGAGTGACGCCGCCGCTGGTCACCAGGGTCAGGCCGTAGGTGGTGAGGATCGGGCCGACCGGCTGGAAGTAGGTGGTGCCACCCGAGGTGCAGTCGCCGGAGCCACCGGAGGTGACCCCCTGGGCCTGGTCGACGGAGATGAAGGAGCCACCGGAGTCACCTGGTTCGGCGCAGACGTTGGTCCGGGTCAGTCCGGAGATGGTGCCCTGCGGATAGGTCACGCTGGTGTTCTGCTGCTGGATGGTGCCGCAGTGCCAGCCGGTGGTCGAACCGGACCGGCAGACCGACGCCCCTTCGATGGCCACAGTGGAGCCGGCGACGTTCACCGTGCCGCCCGTGCCGTTCTTCACCGATGGTTTGGGCGTCCAGTTGCCGTTCACCGCGACCCAGGAGAAGTCGTTGCCCGGGAAGATCGACGCCTGGAAGACTCCCTGGGCGACCTGGTTGACGCCGGCCGTGGTGTCACCCGCCTTACCGCAGTGGCCGGCGCTGACGAAGCCGTTCTGGGTCCCCTTCGTCACCGAGAAACCGATCGAGCATCGTTCCGTGTCGCCGATGTAGTAAGCGTCGCCTCCCACCAGATCGAAGAGGGGCTGGGGTCGCTCATTGGACGACACCACCAGCACCGCGACCGGGTTCAGCTCGGCGGCCTCGATGACGGACTCGGTTGCCGCAGGCGTCTCGGACAGGATGACGACCTTGTTGATTTTCACGTCGATGTAGCGCACCCGCCCGTTGGGGTGAGCGGACAGCGCCGCGTTGACCTCTTTGGCCGTGTCGTTGAGTTGCGCCAGCGACCGGCTGACGACCTCGGCTCGGGCCCCCAGAGCGACGATCCGGGGAACGTCCTCTTGGCTGGTGGTGGCGACCACGAGGGACTGCGCGAGGTCTCCCGCGAACCAGGAGCCGCCAAAACGGTCACCGAGTCTTCTGCGGAGTTCCGCCGCGGTGGGTGTCAGGCGGATCTCGTTGAGCAGGCGGGTCTGGGCCTGCTTCCTGGTGAGGTGGAGATCACGCTGGAGCGCCTCCAGCATGCCCGGCGGCGGCTTGCGCGCGGCCGCAGCGGCCGCGGTATCCGTTGTCAGGGAGTAGGCGGCGGCCGGAGCGGCCGCCGCTGTCAGAGCGGCGATCGCCAGAACGCATCCCATGACGGCGGTGTATCTGCGGGGCATCGGTCTCTCCTCGACCTCGGCTTTCGAAGCAAGAGGGGGGAGAGCGCCTCGTATCACACGTTGATCATGCGATACGGGCACCATCACCTTAATCCAGCTGTTGCCGATCAAGGCCGCAAAAACCACACGCCACGCGGACAACGATTCCCCGCCAAACCCACCGGGGTGCAGACCGCGGACACTGCCGTCGCGGCTGGGTCAGGAAACGACCGGTGCGGCGGGGAGGATGTGGAACCCGCACAGCTCACGCCGCCTTGTGCCCCAGGCTGTAAGGGCCGGAGCCGCTGGCGGCGGTCACACGGTAGCGGTAGAAGCCGGCCGTACCGGTGTAGGTGATCTTCTCGTCGGGATAGGGGCTGTCGGCGGTGGCGACGGTGACCCAGCTCCGGCCGTTCCACTTCTGCAGATAGAGATCGAAATCAGTGACATCGGTGGCGTCCAGGCAGGCGGAGTGGACGCTCCTGGTAATCGTTGTGTAGTAACGGTCGTTCGGCTGATTGACCGACTTGCCCGCGGTCAGCGTGCCGGTGATGGTGTTCGGGTAGCCGGTGCACGGGTTCGCGCCCGTGATCGGCGGGTTGGGGATGACCGTCAGGGTCAGGCCGTAGGCCGAGAGGATCGGGTTGACCGGCTGGAAGTAGGTGACTCCCCCCGCGCTGCAGTCGCCGGAGCCGCCGGAGGTGACTCCCTGCGCCTGGTCCACCGAGATGAAGGAGCCACCGGAGTCGCCGGGCTCGGCGCAGACATTGGTCCGGGTCAGCCCGGAGATGGTGCCCTGGGCATAGGTGACGCTGGTGTTGCGCTGCCGGACGGTGCCGCAGTGCCAGCCGGTGGTGGAGCCCGACCGGCAGACCGACGCCCCCTCGATGGCCGCCCTGGAACCGGCGACGTTCACCGTGCCGTCCGTGCCGTTGTCCACCCACGGCCTGGGGGTCCAGTTGCTGTTCACCGCGACCCAGGAGAAGTCGTTGCCCGGGAAGGTCGACGCCTGGAAGACACCCTGCGCGGCCCGGTTGAAACCGGTCGTGACTTTGCCCGCCGTGCCGCAGTGACCGGCGCTGACGAAACCGTTCTGGTCGCCGTGGGTCACCGCGAAACCGATCGAGCAGCGAGCAGTGACGCCGATGTAGTAAGCGTTACCGCCCACCAGGTCGGAGAGGAGCCGGGGTTGCTCGGTGGACTGCACCGCCTGCACCAGGGTCGTGTTCACGCCACTGGCCTCGATGAGATCCTCGGTTGCCAGGGGATCTGCTGTGAGGATGACGATCCTGTTGTTCTTCACGTCGATGTAGCGCACCTTCCCCCCGGTCGCCGGCAGGGAGGTGTTGACCGTTTCCAACGCCTCGTTGAGTTCGGTAAGCGGCCGCTTGACGACCTCACCCCGGGCGCCGGTGGCGATGATCTGGGGGAGGTCGGCGGGGTCGGTGGTGGCGACCACGAGGGTCTGCGCGACGGTTCCCACGAACCAGGAACCGCCAAAACGGCCACCGAGCTTCTCGCGGAGCTGCGCCTCGACCCCGGCCAGGCGGATCTCGTTGAGCAGGCGGGTCTGGGCCTGCTCCTTGCTGAGATTGAGATCACGCTGAAGCGCCTCCACCATGCCCGGCGGCGGCTTGCGCGCGGCCACAGCGGCCGCGGTATCCGCGGTCAGGGAGTAGGCGGCGGCCGGAGCGGCCGCCGCTGTCAGGGCGGCGATCGCCAGAACGCATCCCATGACGGCGGTGTATCTGCGGGGCATCGGTCTCTCCTCGACCTCGGCTTTCGAAGCAAGAGGGGGAGATCGCCCCGCATCACACGTTGATCATGCGATACGGGCACCACCACCTTAATCCAGCTGTTGCCGATCAAGACCGCAAAAACCACACGCCACGCGGACCACGATTCCCAGCCAAACCCACCGGAGCGTCGCGCCCAGCGATGATCCTCGATCGGCTCCGTCGTCTCTCCCCCGCCGTCCCATCAAGGCAGAAGCCGTGGGCGTCACGCGCAGACGGTGCCCGGGCAACTCGGCGGAGGGCGAGAGGAAGGCGAGAGGAGAAAGTCGGATCACGGTGCCTTGTAGCCCAGGAGGTAGGGACCGGAGTGGCTGAAGGAGGTGACGCGGTAACGGTAGTAGCCGGCCGCACCGGTGTAGTTGATCTTCTCATCGGGGTTCGGGCTCTCGGAGGCGGCGACGGTGACCCAGCTCCGGCCGTTCCACTTCTGCAGGTAGAGGTCGAAGTCGACGCCGTCGACGCCGTCCAGGCAGGCGACGTGAGCGCCGTCGGCGGTCGACCGGTAGTACTGGTTGTTCGGCTGGTAGACGGATCGGCCGCTGGCCAGCGCGCCCTCGGCGGTGTGCGGGTAGCCGGTGCAGGTGCCCGTGCTCGGCGGCGGAGGATTGCCTGCGATGGTCACCAGGCTCAGGCCGTAGGTCGTGAGGATCGGGTTGACCGGCTGGAAGTAGGCGACTCCCCCTGCGTTGCAGTCGCCGGAGCCGCCGGAGGTGACTCCCTGCGCCTGGTCCACCGAGATGAAGGAGCCACCGGAGTCACCGGGTTCGGCGCAGACATTGGTCCGGGTCAGCCCGGAGATGGTGCCCTGGGCATAGGTGACGCTGGTGTTGCGCTGCTGGACGGTGCCGCAGTGCCAGCCGGTGGCGGAGCCCGACCGGCAGACCGACGCCCCCTCGATGGCCGCCCTGGAACCGGCGACGTCAACGGTGCCGCCGCTGCCGTTGTCCACCCACGGCCTGGGGGTCCAGTCGCCGTTGACACTGATCCAGGAGAAGTCACCGACCGGGAAGGTCGACGCCTGGAAGACTCCCTGCGCGGCCTGGTTGACGCCGGCCGTGGTGTCACCCGCCTTACCGCAGTGACCGGCGCTGACGAAACCGTTCTGGGCGCCGTGGAGCACGGCGAACCCGATCGAGCAGCGGGTCGTGCTGCCGACGTAGTAGGGGTCGCCGCCCACCAGGTCGGAGAGGGGCTGAGGCCGTTCGATGGACGACAGCACCCGCACCGCGACCATATCCACGTCGGAGGCCTCGATGACGGCCTCGGTCGCCGCGGGCGCGTCAGACAGGACGATGACCTTGTTTGTCCTCACGTTGACGTAGCGCACCAGCCCGTTCGAATGGGCGGACAGGATCGCGTCGACCTTGTCGAGTGTCGCGTTGAGTTGTGCCAGCGACCGGCTGACGACCTCACCCCGGGCTCCCGCGGCAACGATCCGGGGAACGTCGGCGGGGTCGGTGGTGGCGACCACGAGGGTCTGCGCGACGGTTCCCACGAACCAGGAACCGCCAAAACGGTCACCGAGTCTTCTGCGGAGCTGCGCCTCGACCCCGGTCAGGCGGATCTCGTCGAGCAGACGGGTCTGGGCCTGCTCCTTGCTGAGGTGGAGATCACGCTGAAGCGCCTCCACCATGCCCGGCGGCGGTTTCCGCGCGGCCACAGCGGCCGCGGTATCCGCGGTCAGGGAGTAGGCGGCGGCCGGAGCGGCCGCCGCTGTCAGGGCGGCGATCGCCAGAACGCATCCCATGACGGCGGTGTATCTGCGGGGCATCGGTCTCTCCTCGACCTCGGCTTTCGAAGCAAGAGGGGAGATCACCCCGCATCACACGTTGATCATGCGATACGGGCACCACCACCTTAATCCAGCTGTTGCCGATCAAGACCGCAAAAACCACACGCCACGCGGACGGCGATTTCGGACGAGGCCTACCAAAGCGCTCGACCCCTTGTCCGGACGGGAACAACCGGAACGCTCCCGCCCCACAGCCGGGTGGGATCGGCTCCGGTCCCACCCGGGGAAGCTCCGTGACGCCCTCGGAAGGGATCAGAACCCGTAGGCGTCGCCCAGCGCGCCCTGGACGTATTTGCGCGCCTGGTGGATGCGCGACTTGGCGGTGCCGAGCGGGATGCCGAGCTGCTCGGCCACCTCGTTGTAGTCGAGCTGGCAGATGTCGCGGAGCACCAGCGCCTGGGCCAGCTCGGGCTTGTCGGCCTCCAGCGCCTCCATCGCGTCGAGCAGGTCCAGCCGGGAACCGGCGATCACACTCACCCGGGCGACGTCGGGCTTCTGCAGGGGCAGCTCGTCGGAGGTCTGCTCGGCCGCGCGCCGCTTCAGCGAGCGGTAGGTGGTGCGGGCGCAGTTGGCCGTCACGATGTGCAGCCAGGTGGTGAAACGGGCACGACCCTCGAAGCGGCCGATGTTGCGGGCCACCGCCAGCAACGTGTCCTGGCACGCCTCCTCGGCGTCCTGCCGGTAGGGAAGGATCCGTCCACAATGTCGCAGGACATCCGGCTCGATCCGCCTCAGCAACTCGCCCAGCGCGCGATGATCGCCTTGGGCGGCCACCCGAGCCAGTTCCTCGGTCGTCTCGTCCAGCGCCATCACGAGCCCCCATCAGCGGTCACAGTCACTCGACATCCTATGGTCGAGGGCTGTTTTTGGTTAATCTTCGGGGCAAGCGCGTCCCAAGGCGAGGGGTATCCATGAACGCCGTCCTGGTGGCCTCCAACCGAGGCCCCGTCTCCTTCACCCTCTCCGAAGACGGTTCCCTGAGCATGCGCCGGGGAGGTGGCGGCCTGGTGTCCGGTCTGGCCGAGGTGGCCAAAGACCTCGACATGCTCTGGGTCTGCGCCGCGCTGTCCGACGGCGACCGCAGTGCCGTACGGCTGACGTCCGGTGGCCGGCTCGACCACTCCGGCTACGACACCGGGGCGGTGCGGATGCTCGACATCCCTCCGACGATCTTCCACCGGGCCTACAACGCGGTGGCGAACTCCACCCTCTGGTTCATCAACCACCTCCTCTACGACACCCCCAACAGCCCGCAGTTCGATGCCAGGTTCCGTCGTGAGTGGGAGTCCTACCGGGCCTACAACGAGGCGTTCGCGATGGCGCTGGCCGAGGAGGCCGCGCACGGGGCGAAGGTGATGGTGCAGGACTACCACCTGGCTCTCGTCCCGGCCATGCTGCGCAGCGAGCGGCCCGACCTGCGGGTGGCCCACTTCTCGCACACCCCGTGGGCGCCGCCGGAGTATTTCCACCTGCTCCCCGACGACGTCACCGTCGAGCTGCTCGAAGGCATCCTGGGCGCCGACCACGCGGGGTTCCTGACCGCGCGCTGGGCCGGGGCGTTCATGGACTGCTGCGAGGCGGTGCTCGGAGCCGAGGTGGACCGGGTGGGCCGTACGGTCACCCACGCGGGGCGGACCACCCACATCGGCGTGCACAGTCTCGGAGTGGACGGCGAGGCGCTCTGCGCGCGGGCCTCCGAACCCGACGTGGAGTCGCACATGGCCGCCCTGCGCGACCAGGTCGGCGACCGCAGGCTGATCGTACGGATCGACCGGACCGAGCTGTCGAAGAACATCGTCCGGGGCCTGGCCGCCTACCGGGAATTCCTGGCGGCCCACCCCGAGTGGCACGGCAGGGTCGTGCACCTCGCCTTCGCCTATCCCTCCCGGCACGATCTGCCCGAATACCGCGAGTACACCGCGGCGGTGCAGCGCTGCGCCAAGGAGATCGAGGACCAGTACGCCACGGAGGACTGGGCTCCGGTGATCCTCAACGTGAACGACGACTACCCGCGTTCGCTGGCCGCCTACCGGCTGGCCGACGTGCTGCTGGTCAATCCGATCCGCGACGGCATGAACCTGGTGGCCAAGGAGGGCCCCATCCTGTCTCCGCGCAGCGCGCTGGTGCTGTCTCGCGAGGCGGGTGCCGCCGCCGAGCTGGGCGAGCACGCGCTCCTGGTCAACCCCTACGACGTCTCCGCCACGGCCACCGCCCTCTACGAGGCGCTGGTCATGCCCGAGGAGGAGCGTGCCCGCAGGGGCGCCCTCCTGGCCGCCGCCGCCACGGCGCTCCCCCCACGGCGCTGGTTCTCCGACCAGCTCGCCGCCCTCGGCGACCACTGAACACCCCGCCGCCAGGGGAACGCCTCCCCGAGCCCGCACACCACTCGGAAAACATCTCTCAGAAGCCCCGGCAGTCCCTCACCGCCCCGGACCGATCCCCTGGTCTCCCGGCGCGCCCTCAGCCCCCGGCGGTCTGGCGTTCGATGGCGTCGGCGATCGAGCCGAGCAGCTCCATCACCCCGGCGGGCCCGTCCACGACGATGTCGGCCTCCACGGAGATCTCGGCCGACCCGCTGAACACCGTCACGCCGGGCAGCCCGGACGCCCGGACGGCCGCGAAGGCCGCCAGGTCCCCCAGGTCGTCCCCGGCGAACAGCACCGACCGCGCCGCCCGTTCGCGCAGGAAGGCACTGAGCGCCACTCCCTTGTCCATCCCCGAAGGCCTCAGCTCCAGCACGAACTTGCCCGGCTCGACCGTCAGGCCGGCCTCGGCGGCCAGCTTGGCGACCGGCTCGCGCAGTGCCTCCAGCGTGGCCTGCGGGTCGGCGGCCCGCCGGGTGTGCACGGCCACCGCCCGCTCCTTGTCCTCGACACTGGCCCCGTCGACCGTGGAGACCAGCCGGGACAGCTCGGCCCGGACCCTCGCCAGGCCCGGGTGGACGGGCGGCGCGGTGAGCGTGCCCGCCTCCCAGCGTTCGAGCCCGTAGTGGCCGAGCACGACCAGACCCGGGACGCCGGCCAGCGAGCCGTACTCGACGGCGGTGGCGGCCGGGCGTCCGGTGATCACCGCGATGGCGCCGACCAGCCCGCCGAGCCTGGCCAGCACGGCGGGACCGTCGGGGTGGATCCTGGCCGACGCGGGGTCGGGCACGATCGGGGAGAGCGTGCCGTCGAAGTCGAGCCCGATCACCGCCCCCGCGGGATCCTCCAGGATCGCTCGCAGTCCGTCGGGAGTGTTCATGGTGGCTCGGCCCTTTCTCCGCTCACCGGGCCCGCTCCCCTGCGGGATAGGCCCGGCCGATTGTCTGACTGGCCGTACCCGGAGACCGGAGACGCAATCAGGGACGCGAGCCCTTCCGGCGGGCGGCGCGGGCGCGGCGGCGGGTCTCACGGAGCCGTAGCAGGCGCTTGACCAGCATCGGATCGTGGGCGAGCGCCTCGGGTCTGTCGATGAGCTCGCCGAGCAGCTGGTAGTAACGGGTGGCCGAGATGTCGAAGGCCTCGCGGACGGCCTGTTCCTTGGCTCCCGCATGGCGCCACCAGCGGCGCTCGAAGGCGAGGAGCTCCCGCTCCCTGTCCGTCAGAGCCCGCGCGGGTGGTCCCTGGCCGGCACCGTCACCGTCACCGGGGGTCGGCGCAGCGTCCATCGCGATGTCCTCCTCGGTCGGGCACGGAATGATCACACCCCGTACGCACGGCCCGCTGCCAGGATAGTCGGGAATTTCAGACCGTTTGCGACGCATGCCGTTCCGGCTGTTCATGTGGGAGACAGGGACGTACAGTCACCGATGTGACCTCTGCCATCACCCTTCTCACTGACTACGGCCTGGAGGACGGCTACGTCGCCGCCTGCCACGGTGTGATCGTCTCGATCTCGCCGGAGTCGCGGATCATCGACGTGTGCCATCTGGTCCCGTCCGGGGACGTACGGCGCGCCGCCGCGATCCTGACGCAGACGATCCCCTACTTGCCTCCCGGCGTGCACATCGCCGTGGTGGACCCCGGGGGCGGCTCACGCCGGGCGGTGGCGATCGACGCGGGCAAGCACGTGTTCCTCGGCCCGGACAACGGCGTGCTGTCGTGGGCGGCCCATGCCTGCGGCGCGAAGACGGCCTACGAGCTGACCAACGAGGAGCTCTTCAGGAGACCGGTGTCGCCCACCTTCCACGGACGCGACATCTTCGCGCCGGTGGCGGCGCATCTGACGGTCGGGCACGGCCTGACGGAGCTGGGACCGGAGATCCCGATGGAGCGGCTGGTCTCGCTCCCCACGCCGACCTCGCTGGTGCGCGAGGGCATGGTGGAGGGCGAGGTGCTGTCGGTGGACCGTCACGGCAACACCCAGCTCTCGGTCGGTGCGGCCGACCTGGCCACGCTCGGGGTGCGGCCGGGCGCCACCCTGGTGGTCTGGCTGGGCAGGAGACAGATCTCGGTGCCCTTCAGGGAGACGTTCGCCGCGGTGCCTCCGGGCGACATGGTCGCCTTCGCCGACTCGGCGGGGCTGATCGCGCTGGCGGTCAACTCCGGTGACGCCGCCCAGCGCCTGGGACTCCCTCCGGGAGCCCATGTGCGGCTGTCCCTCGCCCCCTGACCGGGGATCACCTGGCTGACCTGCGATGACGGGTCGGAGCGGAGACGCGTCGGACGGGTGGAGCACAGCTCAGCCCCGCGGTCAACCAAGGTTCGCCATGCTCTTGGGGCACGATCATTACTGTTGGCCGACCATTCCGACACCACTTTGAGGCATGTCGATGGATAGTCTCACTCCCGTTACTTTCAGTAGCCGCGCAAAAACGGACAGTTTCGGTCCACAAAATTGCCGCGGTTTCCTTTCGGGGGGAAAACCAATGATTCGTCGTCTTCTCATCACCTCTGCGTGCGTCGGCATCGCCATCGTCGCACCGGCCGCCGCCGCGTCGGCAGCCACGTCCGCGACCTCGTCGAAGGCCGCGACCTCGTCGAAGGCCGCCTGCTGCGGCGGCGGCATCGTCGCTCCCACGGCCGTCGTCGTTTCCAGCGCCTACTGCGCACCGACCGCCGTCGTCACCTCCGGTGTCTGCGGCGGCGGCGTCTACGGTGGCGGCATCTACGGTGGCGGCGTCTACGGTGGCGGCGTCTACGGCGGCGGCATCTACGGCGCCAACTGCTACGGCGGCGGCGTCTACGGTGGCGGCGTCTACGGCGTCGGCTACCGTCGCGGCTTCGGCGGCGGCTTCGGCGGCGGCTACGGCTACGGTGGCGGCCGCGGCTTCATCGGCAACGGCAACATCGTCAGCGGCGGCAGCGGCTTCGGCCACGGCGTCGGCGTCGGCGGCCTCGTCGGCATCGGCGGCATCAACGCCAACGTCCTCGGCAGCCAGATCGGCGGGTAACCGCAGTAGGTAGCAGGTAGTAACAAGCAGGAGGGTGCCGCTTCCACACGTCACGTGTGGAGGCGGCACCCTCCTGCGTTCTCGGGCCTTTCGTGTCCGGCCCTCCTACACGTGCACCACGTCGTGGGTCTCGGCGAAGTGGCAGGCGCTCGCGTGCGCGGTGCCCGGCCGGATCTCCAGCAGCGGCTCCTGTTCGGCGCAGATGTCCTGCGCCTTCCAGCACCTGGTGCGGAACCGGCACCCCGACGGCGGGTTGGCCGGCGACGGCGGGTCACCCTGGAGGATGATCCGCTCACGCCGCTCCCGGCCGTCCGGGTCGGGCACCGGCACCGCCGACAGCAGCGCCTGGGTGTAGGGGTGGGCCGGGCGGTCGTAGATCTCGGTGTCCTTGCCGAGCTCGACCATCTTGCCCAGATACATCACCCCGACCCGGTCGGAGATGTGGCGGACCACCGACAGGTCGTGGGCGATGAAGATGTAGGCGAGGCCGAACTCGTCCTGCAGCCGCTCCAGCAGGTTGATGACCTGGGCCTGGATCGACACGTCGAGCGCGGACACCGGCTCGTCGCAGACGATGATCTCGGGCTGGAGCGCCAGACCTCGGGCGATGCCGATGCGCTGGCGCTGACCGCCGGAGAACTGGTGCGGGTAGCGGTTGATGTGGTCGGGGTTGAGGCCCACGACCTCCAGCAGTTCCTGCACCTTGCGGCGGCGGTCCCCCTTGGGGGCGACCTCGCTGTGGATCTCGTACGGCTCGCCGATGATGTCACCCACGGTCATCCGGGGGTTCAGCGAGGTGTACGGGTCCTGCATGACCATCTGGATGTTGCGGCGGACCCGCTTGAGCTCGGCCCCCCTGGCCTGGGCGATCTCCCGGCCGTTGATCTTCACCGAGCCGGAGGTCGGCCGCTCCAGTGCCATCAGGACCTTGGCCAGCGTGGACTTGCCACAGCCGGACTCGCCCACGATGCCGAGCGTCTCACCGCGCCGCAGGTCGAAGGAGACCCCGTCCACGGCCTTGATCGCGCCGACCTGCTTCTTCATGACGATGCCCTGGCTCAGCGGGAAGTGCTTGACCAGGTCGCGGACCTCAAGGATCGGCTCACCCGTGGCTGCCATCGAGGACCTCCCTCCAGTAGTGACATGCACTGCTGCGCGTCGGGCCGATCTCGTAGAGAGGCGGCGCCTCGGTGACGCAGTTGTCCTGACGGTAGGGGCACCGGGGGTGGAAAGCACAGCCCGAGGGCATCGCCAGCAGGTTCGGCGGCATGCCCTTGATGGCGTACAGTTCCTGGCCCTTCTGGTCGACCCGGGGGATCGAGTCCAGCAGCCCCTTGGCGTACGGATGGGCCGGTGCCCGGTAGATGTCGTGCACGAGGGCGTTCTCCACGATCCGCCCGCCGTACATGACCGCGATCTTGTCGGCGACGTCGGCCACCACGCCGAGGTCGTGGGTGATGAGGATCAGGCCCATGTTGCTCTCGCGCTGCAACTCGGCGAGGAGCTCCATGATCTGCGCCTGCACCGTCACGTCGAGCGCGGTGGTCGGCTCGTCGGCGATCAGCACCTCCGGGTCGAGCGCGATCGACATCGCGATCATGATGCGCTGGCGCATGCCGCCGGAGAACTGGTGCGGGTAGTCGTGCACCCGCTGCTTCGCGCCGGGGATGCGGACCCGGTCCATCAGCTCGATGGCCTTCTTCTCGGCCTCGCGCCGGGAGACCCCCCGGTGCACCCGGAACATCTCACCGATCTGCGCCCCCACGGTGAACACCGGGTTGAGCGCGGACAGCGCGTCCTGGAAGATCATCGCGATCCGCTGCCCGCGGACCTGGGACCGGGCGTCCTCCGACAGCCTGAGCAGGTCCGTGCCCCGGAAGCGGATCTCGCCCCGGGGAACGCGGGCCGGCGGCATGTCGAGAATGCCCATGATCGCTTGCGCGGTCACCGACTTGCCGGAGCCCGACTCGCCGAGCACCGCGAGCGTCTCGCCGGGGTTGAGCGAGTAGCTGACCCCGTTGACCGCCTTGACGACGCCCTGCCTGGTGACGAACTCCACGTGCAGGTCGTCGACGGCGAGCAGGGGCTCGTCGCCCAGGGCTCCCCCGGCCGGCAACACCGACGTTGACGTCTTCTTCACAGGTCCCTTCCCTACCGCAGCTTCGGGTCGAGGGCGTCGCGGACCGCGTCGCCCAGCATGATGAAGGCCAGCACGGTCAGGCTCAGGAACAGCGCCGGGAAGAGCAGCGGTCCCGGAGCCTCCAGGAAGCGCTCACGGGCATCGGCGATCATGAGTCCCCACGAGATGTCCGGAGAGCGCAGGCCCACGCCGAGGAACGACAGACCGGCCTCGGCGGCGATGAACGTGCCCAGGTTGATCGTGGCGACCACGATCACGGGCGCGAGGGCGTTCGGCAGGATGTGCCGGAACATGATCCGCGGCGCGGAGGCGCCGAGCGCCCGGGCCGCGAGCACGTAGTCCTGGCCCTTGGCGGTGATCACCGCGGCCCGCATGATGCGGAAGGTCATCGGCCAGGTCAGCACCGCCAGCGCCAGCATGACGGTCCAGACGTTGCCCGTGCGGAAGACGGCCAGGATGAGCAGGGCGCCCAGGATCGACGGGATCGCGAAGAAGACCTCGGTGATCCGGGAGAACAGGGTGTCCACCGCGCCGCCCTTGAACCCCGCGAAGAGGCCGAGCAGTCCGCCGACCACCGCGGTGACGATCGTGGTCGACAGGCCGACCACGATCGAGTTTCGGGCGCCGTAGACCGTGCGGGCGTAGACGTCGCAGCCGAGGTTGTCGGTGCCGAACCAGTGGGCGCCGCTCATGCCCTTGCGGGCGTCGGCGAGCTGGCAGTTCGCGGCGTTGAACGGGTCCACCGAGGTGAAGAGCCAGGGAAGCACCGCCATGACGAGGAAGATGCCGATGAGCACGGCGGAGCCGATGAAGAGCGGGCGGCGGCGCAGGTCGTGCCAGGCGTCTCCCCACAGGCTCGCGGCCTTCTCGGGCCGGGCCTTCCTGCCGTGCTTGGCGCGCCCGGCGGACGGGGCAAGGGTGTCACTCATAGCGGATCCTCGGGTCGAGCACGGCGTAGAGCAGGTCGACGACCAGGTTGGCCAGGATGTAGATCAGCACCAGCACCGTCACGATGCCGACGACCACGGACTGTTCGCGCAGGTAGACCGAACTGAACAGCTGCTGGCCGATGCCGGGCAGGTTGAAGATCGTCTCAGTGATCACCGCGCCGCCCATCAACGTGCCGAGGTCGGCGCCCAGATAGGTGATCAGCGGGATCAGCGCGTTGCGCAGCGCGTGCCGGCCGACGACCCGGCGCCGGGGCAGGCCCTTGGCCACCGCGGTGCGGATGTAGTCGGCGCGCAGGGTCTCCACCAGGCTGGTCCGGGTGAGCCGGGTGAGATAGGCGATCGACACCCCGGCGAGCACGAAGCCGGGCAGCAGGTAGCTGCGCCAGCCCTCCGCCACGCCCGCGACGGGGAAGAAGTCGACGCCCAGCTTCACTCCCAGGAGCAGCTGGAGCACGAAGCCGGTGACCAGCGTGGGGACCGAGATCAGCACCAGCGTGGACGCGAGAACCAGCGAGTCCTGGGCCTTGCCGTGGCGCAGCGCCGCGTAGAGGCCGAGGCCGACGCCGATGATCGCCTCCATGACCAGCGCCATCAGGGCCAGGTTGATGGTCACCTGGAACTTGCCGGCCATGATGTCGGTGACCGGGATCCCGGCGAAGGTGGTGCCGAAGTCGCCGCGGAACAGGCCCACGAGGTAGTACCAGTACTGCACCAGGAACGGGTCGTTCAGGTGGTACTGCTCCCGCAGGATGGCCACGATGTTGGGGTCCATCCGCTTCTCGCCCGCCAGCGCCGCGATGGGGTCACCGGGCAGCGCGAAGACGATGGCGTAGATGAGCAGGGTGGCGCCCAGAAGAACAGGTATCGCCTGGATAAGGCGCCTGATGATGTAACGGCTCATTCAAGCCTCCCGTACATGCCTCGGGGCAGCCCCTCGCCAACCGGTTGGGGTGTGCGGTGCCGGGGGCTGCCCGAGGCAGTCCATGGGGCCGGACGCATGCGTCCGGCCCACAGCCATCCGTCAGGCGACCTTCTCGACCTGGGCCCACTCGACCTGGTTGAGGAGGTTGATCTTAACGCCCTTGACATGCTGAGAGAAGGCCGCGTTGATCCGGTAGAAGTACACCGGGATGTACGGCAGATCCTTGATCAGAATGTCGTCGGCCTGCTGGTAGAACTTCAGGCCGTCCTTCTGCGTCGCGGCGGCGTCGCCCTTCGCCAGGAGGCCGTCGAACTCCTTGTTGGACCAGCCGGCGTAGTTGGAGCCGGTCTTGATCGCGACGGTCGAGAAGACCGGGGTCAGGTAGTTCTCCGCGGACGGGTAGTCGATCGCCCAGCCCATGCGGAACATGCCGCTGTAGGTCTTCGCGTCGAGCTCGTCGAGGATCGCGGCGAACTTCTCGAACGGCTTCACCGAGACCTGGACGTCGAGGTTGGCGCGGAGGTTGTTGGCGACGGCCTCGATCCACTCCTTGTGCGGACCGTCGGAGTTGTAGCCCAGCTCCAGCGTCTTCGGGCCGTTCGCGGCGGCGTACTGCGCCTTGGCCTTGGCGGGGTCGTAGGTGCAGACCGCGCAGGCGCCCTGGCGGTAGCCGTCGAGCAGCGGGTTGATGAAGTCGTCGGCCGGGGCGCGGGTGCCCGAGAAGACCATGTCGGCGATCGTCTTGCGGTCGATGGCCATGGAGATGGCCTCGCGGATCCTGATGTCCGAGTAGATCTTGTTGTACTGCAGCGGGAAACCGATGTAGCCGACGCCGGCGTCGGCCTGGTCGATGTAGCGCTCGCCGAGCTCGGCCTTGGCGCTGGCGACCGCCGAGGGAGGCAGCGAGTCGTGGATGTCCAGGTTGCCGGCACGCAGGTCGTTGAACGCCGTCTCGGCGCTCGTGTAGAGCTTGAACTGCAGCTTGTCGAACTTCGGCTTCTCCCCGGGGAACTTGTCGTACCGGGTCAGATCGATCGTCTGGGAGGTGCCCTTGTTGTAGGGCGCGTCCATCTTGAAGTAGCCCTGCCCGACCGGCTGCTTGGCGTACGCATCGGTGATCTTTCCGTCGTCACCGAAGGCGGCCTTGGGCAGCGGGTAGAACGCCGTGTAGCCCAGCATCGTCTTGAACTGCGAGAACGGCTTGGTCAGGGTGACCTTGAAGGTGGTGTCGTCGACGGCCTTCAGGCCCTTCATCTCCTTGGTGGAGACGGTCTTGCCCTCGCCCGGGTTCAGGTCGGCCCAGCCCTCGACGCGGCTGAAGAAGCCGTTGGCGCCCTGGGCGTTGTCCTGGTTGGCGGCGTAGTTCCACGCGTCGACATAGTTCTGCGCGGTCAGCGGCGTGCCGGCGTCGTCCTGCCAGCTGTAGCCCGGCTTGAGCTTGATCGTCCACACCTTGTTGTCGGTCGTCTTGATCGACTCGGCGACGTCGTTGACGACCTGCTTGTTCTCGTCATAGCTCACCAGCGGGGCGAAGACGGCGCCCAGCACCTCGGCACCCTCGGACTCGGTGGTGTCACCGGGGTAGAAGAGCTTCTGCGGCTCACCGAGCTCCATGCGCACGGGCTGGCCGGCCGCCGCCCCACCGGTGGAGCTCTCGCCGCCGCACGCGGCCAGCCCGAGAGCGAGCAGTGCGGTACCAGCGATGATCCGTGCGCCGTTAGTAACGCGCATTGTGGTAATTCCTCCCTTTACAGGTGGACGTCGCCAATGAGTTCCCGAAGCCTGGACAGCCAGGGGGGAGGATGTTGTGGTCCCCCTGTCCCCTCCGTCCCGGCCAAGGGGCTGACGCCACACCAGTCGGACGCGACTATTCCGCACTACTCCACATCGAAATGTCTCTGTGATGTTGCAGTTCGGTCACGCGGATGCCAGTTAGGTGCTATACGTCTACCAACTCGGCCGGCCCAAGCCCCCAGGAGGACCACAAGTGGACATAGGGGCCCATGTAGGGCGTGAACGGTCACGTCAAAATACCTCTCCACCGGCAGTGCTCGCGTCCTGTTGCCTGCAGATGGCTCCCACCTGGGCTAACGTTGACCCGGTCGCGGGGGGGCCGGAGGTTCGTCGACGAAACACACAATTGCCCTGGAACCTCTTCCGTGGAGATCCCGTCCAATGTGTGCGGCGGAGCACCGCCGGAAGCACTTCAACCACTCGCATCCAATAGAGTCCTTGCCATGAGCCAGCCGGAATCCGCGATCGCGGACGCCCAGGCGGGCGGCCCGAGTAACGGCACCCCAGACAAGGGGCAAGAGCCGCTGGCCAAGCTCGCCGAGCGTTACGGACTTCGGCGTGCCATCGCACGCCCCAGTCTGCCCGTCTACCTGCGCCAGTTGTGGGAACGACGGCACTTCGTCATGACCTACGCGACCTCGCGTAACGTCTCGAAGTACAGCAACTCAGCCATGGGCCAGCTCTGGCAGGTCCTCACCCCGCTGCTCAACGCGGCCATCTACTTCCTGATGTTCGGCCTGATCCTCGGCGCGAGCAAGGGCATCGAGCACTATCCCGCGTTCCTCATCACCGGGATGTTCGTCTTCACCTACACCCAGCGCTCGGTGAGCAGCGGCGCCAAGGCGATCTCCGGCAACCTGTCGATGATCCGCGCGCTGCACTTCCCCCGCGCGGCACTCCCGCTCGCCTACACGATCCAGGAGTTCCAGCAGCTCCTGATCTCGATGGGCGTGCTGGCCGTGCTGGTGCTGATCATCGGCGAACCGATCACCTGGTTCTGGCTGCTGGTCCCGGTCGCCCTACTGCTGCAGACGATGTTCAACATCGGCGCCAGCCTGGTGCTGGCCCGCGTCGGCGCCACCGCCCGCGACCTGAACCAGCTCCTGCCGTTCATCACGCGCACCTGGCTCTACGCCTCCGGCGTCTTCTTCTCGATCCAGGACAAGATCGTCGTACAGGCTCACCTGCCCCAGTGGGTCGCCGACCTCATGTATGCCAATCCCGCCGCCGCCTACATCGAGCTGATGCGTGACCTGCTCATGCAGTCGCATGACGTGCAGCCGTCGGCGTGGGTTTGGTCCGTCTGCATATTCTGGGCCGTGTTCGCCCTGATCGGCGGCTTCTGGTACTTCTGGCGAGCCGAGGAGAAGTACGGCCGTGGCTGAGTTGACCGAGGAGCTGCCCCAAGTGAAGGCTGAGGAACCCGGCGTCCCGAGCACGGACGTCAGGGTGCACCCCAACCCGGAACCCGTCGGCAACAGCCGTACGGGCACTCCGACGGTCATCGTGGACGACCTGCACATCATCTACCGCGTGTACGGCGCGGCCACCGAGGCTGAGAAGGGTAACGCGGCCAACGCCCTCATGCGCCTGGTCAAGCGCCAGGGCCGGCCGCAGATGAAGGAGGTCCACGCCGTCCGGGGCGTCTCCTTCGTGGCCCAGCACGGCGACGCCATCGGCATCATCGGCCGCAACGGCTCCGGCAAGTCCACCCTGCTGCGCGCCATCGCCGGGCTCCTGCCCCCGCACTCGGGCGCCGTCTACACCGACGGCCAGCCCTCCCTGCTGGGCGTCAACGCCGCGCTGATGCGCGAGCTCACCGGCGAGCGCAACATCGTGCTCGGCTGCTACGCGATGGGCATGAACCCCAAGCAGGTGAAGGAGAAGTACGAGGAGATCGTCGACTTCTCCGGCATCGGCGAGTTCGTGCAGTTCCCCATGTCCACCTACTCCTCCGGCATGGGTGCCCGCCTCCGCTTCGCCATCGCCTCCGCCAAGGCCCACGACGTGCTCCTCATCGACGAGGCCCTGGCGACCGGCGACCGCGACTTCAAGCGCAAGAGTCAGGAACGGATCAAGAAGATGCGCGACGAGGCCGGCACGGTCTTCCTGGTCGCGCACAACCTCGACGTGATCGAGGAGACCTGCAACCGGGTGATCTGGCTGCACAAGGGAAAGATCAAGATGGATGGCGACCCGAAGGCGGTGCTCGCCGCCTACAACAACGTCTGAGACGCCTCTTACCGCTATAACCGCCGGCGGCGGGGCAGGATGGGAGCGACCGACAAGCCACTCCCATTGGAGACGAACCGTGTCCTCACGGCCACCGATTCCCTATGACTTCCTGCCCCAGGTCCCGGCGCTGACCGTCGAGAGCGACGACGTCCGTGACGGCGAGACCCTGTCCGAGACCCAGGTGTTCGACGACTGGGGAGCCAGCGGGCAGAACATCTCCCCGCACCTGCGCTGGTCAGGGGCCCCGGAGGGCACCCGCAGCTACGCGGTGACGTGCTACGACCCCGACGCCCCCACCGGCAGCGGGTTCTGGCACTGGCTGCTGTTCGACATCCCCGCCGAGGTGACCGAGCTGCCCGCCGGAGCGGGCGGCGCCGGCTCCCGTTTCGGCGTGCACGGCCGCAACGACTACAGCATCAACGCCTACGGCGGCGCCGCCCCGCCGCCCGGCTGGCCGCACCGCTATCTCTTCGCCGTCCACGCCCTCGACGTGGAGAAGCTCGATGTGAACGCCGACACCCCACCCGCCGTGGTGGGCTTCAACATCACCGCCCACACCCTGGCCCGCGGATACATCGCCCCCGTGTACGAAACCTGAGACGTACAGGCCGGCCTGTGACCGGTGTGCCTCCGGGGGCAATCCGCTGACATCGTGATTGGCGTTCCGCTATGATTCGAACGTTGTTTCGATTTGAGGAAGCCGTCATGGAGTGGGGGCGCGCGATGCGAGAGCTGTCGACGGCGATCGACCACCTGGCCACCGAGGACCCGTCCGAGATTCCCCGTCTTCAACTGGTCGAGCAGCTCATCGAGCTGCACTGGCAGATGGCCAGGCTTCAGGCCCAGATCGCCCGCCGCACCTCCGTGCGAGGACCTGGCCTCTGAGCAGACAGAAGAGACCGGCCGGTGCGCACCGGCCGGTCTCTTCTGCCGCGAAGTCCCGGCATCACGGCGAATTTCCCATCTCACCATGGCCCCGCGCCTCCGCGTCGCCGTGACCGTCCGCCGTCACGGCGACTCTCCGCCTTGCCGTGATTACTCGGCGGCGATCTTGGTGATGCTCAGGGCGGCGTCAGCGGCGGTGCCCACACCTTCGGTCACGGCCTTGACGCTCTCCGCGCTGGTGTCGCCCACCATCGGCGCGATCTCCTCGACGGAGTCGGAGGAGACAGCCGGGACAGCGGCGGCGTCGACAACCGGCGCGGCAGCGTCGGCAGCCGGGGCGGCGGCCTCGGGAGCCGGCGCCATTTCGGCGGCCGGGACGGCAGCGTCAGCAGCCGGAACAGCAGCGGCCTCGGGAGCCGGCGCGGCAGCGTCGGCAGCCGGGGCAGCGGCCTCGGGAGCCGGCGCCATTTCGGCGGCCGGGACGGCAGCGTCAGCAGCCGGAACAGCAGCGGCCTCGGGAGCCGGCGCGGCAGCGTCAGCAGCCGGGGCAGCGGCCTCGGGAGCCGGCGCGGCAGCGTCGGCAGCCGGGGCGGCGGCCTCGGGAGCCGGCGCCATTTCGGCGGCCGGGACGGCCTCGACCGGGGTCACGGCGTCGGCCTGCGGGACGGCCTGGTCTGCCGTGACGACGACGTCGGCCGTGGAAGGCGCCTCGGTGAGACCCTCGGTCGTCTCGGTGGAGTTCTCCATGGCGTCGACGCTCTGCGTCACCGTGGTGGTCAGGCTGCTGACACCGTCAGCGGGGTCCTGGGGTGCCGCAGGGGCCTCAGGAAGCAGAGCGTCCTGTGCGGGGGCGTCGGCCGCGGGAGCCACAGGGGCGTCAGCCTCAGGAGTCACGGCGGCGTCGACCACGGGAGCCACCGAGGTGTCGGACGTCGGGGCGTCGAGGGCGGGGTCGTCGGCGCGCAGGCTGCTCAGCAGTTGACGGCCGAGCATCGGGTTGGACTGCATGCCCTGGCCGCTCTGCAGGAGCGTCACGTCATAGATGTCGAGGATCCCGCCGCTGAGCTGTCCGATCGGGCCGGCCATGTCGCCGGTCCCACCCTGGGAGTCGAACATGTCGTACGTCTCCGCCTGAGCGGGGGCGGAGACCGCCGCCGCGAGACCGAACGCCGCTACGGCCACGGCCGTCTTGATGACTCGCTTCATGATTGCTCTCCAGCTTGTAGTCGGACCGCTTGATTTCTTGGCACATCAGAAAAAAGCAGACCTGGGACCTTTTTTACCGGCAGGCGCGGTTGAGATGGCTGCACGGAAAGCACCGGCCGGAAACTGCATCGGCATTTGTATCACCGTTCCGAGCGGTGCCCAGGTTGACCAACGGTGATCGAATTAGCGGTGCGGGCCGAGTCTGGAGCCCCAGCAGAGCCGCGCCGGGCGGGTTCTGAGACCGCCCGGCGCAGCAGATAAATCAGGAAATAGTCTTGCGAAGAATGACGATCCAGCGAGCCTTATGCCACAAAGCCGCAGTGGCGGCGAGCACATCTCGGTGATTTTGGAGGCAGGGAACCGGGAAAGAAGCGGGAAAGAGAGTCCACGGATGGCGCCGCCATATTTTCCGGTTGCGAGATGCCCACTTGACCGAACGGATCAGGCGGACAGCCGCTGGGGGACTGTCGCCGCTTCGAAGGGGACGAGCGGTTCGGGGATCTCCTGGGGATCGAAGGGGAAGCGGTCGGCGAACGCCGGCCGCAGATCGGTGAGCCACACGGCCTGGGGGTCGTAGTGGGCGAAGAAGGGCCTGCCGACCAGTTCGGGGTCGCGCGCCTGGATGAGGTGGAGCACGAAGACCTTCTGCCCGGCGATCTCCGCGACGCCGTCCACGCACACCTTGCCGGGGGTGGCCGACATGGAAGGACCCCGCACCGTGCGGCACAGCCCCGAAACGCTCGCGTAGGCGCTCCTGAAGATCTCGTAGGCCCGGGCGAGGGGGACCGCGAAGTAGTCCTGGGGCCCGGTGTCCCGCTCGACGAACATGTAGTAGGGCACCATGCCCATGGTGAGCTGCCTGCGCCACATGGCCGACCAGGTCGCGGGGTCGTCGTTGATGGATCTGATCAGTGGGGCCTGGGTCCGGATCACCGCGCCGGTGGCGAGGATTCCGGCCACGGCGGCCTCGGCGACGGGGGACTCCATCTCCCGCGGGTGGGAGAAGTGCGCCATGAAGGCCAGGTTCTTACCCGCTTCCACCACGGAGGCGAACAGGCGCAGCGTGTCATCGGCGTCGGGGTCGGAGACGAACCGCTGCGGCCAGTAGGCCAGCGACTTGGTGCCGATGCGGATGGATTCGAGCTGCTCCAGTTCGAGCAGCGGCTCCAGGTAGCGGCGGAGCACGGGCTCACTCATGATCATTGGGTCGCCGCCGGTGAACAGCACGCTGGTCACCTGGGGGTGGTTCTCCAGATAACCGACGAGGTTGTCGACGTCGTCGGAGGCGAACTTCAGGTCGGGCTCCCCGATGAACTGGGCCCATCGGAAGCAGTAGGTGCAGTAGGCATGACAGGTCTGCCCCTGCTTGGGGAAGAAGAGCACGGTCTCGGAATATTTGTGCTGCATACCGGGCATCGGCTCCGCGCCGACCCGGGGGACGTTGAGGTCGAGCTGACCGGCGGGGTGCGGGTTGAGCCGCATCCTGATCTCGTGCGCCGCCGCCTGAATCTGCGCGTTCGGAGCACCGGCGCTCAGGAGACCTGCGAGTCTGGTGACGTCCGCCTCGGGCAGCATGTCCGCCTGAGGGAAGACCAGGCGATATATGGGGTCATCGGGTATGACCGACCAGTCGATGAGCTGGTCCACCACGTACGCGTTGGTGCGGAAGGGCAGCACGGTCGCCACCGCTCTGATCCGGAGCCGCTCCTCGTCTCCGAGGCCGCCCCGCCGCAGCAGGTCGTCGAGATGCTTGGCGTTGTAGGCCCGAAACCCGCGCGTAGAGCCTTCCTTCAAGATCACTAAGCCTTTCCTCCGTTTTTTGTCGGTCTTCGTGTAAACCTCTCCAGCCTGTCGCGCGTCTATGGCGCTTATATACCCGGACGTAACCACACCCATGACTGGTTCCACTTCGCAGCAAGTTCCCAGACAAAGTTGATATCGCGATATATCTCGTTTAGCCGTACAATCCAAGCCATGACCCCTGGTGACTCCCCTCTGCGGCCCTCTCCCGCACCGGCACTGCGCGCGTCCGACGCCGACCGCGACCGGGTGGCGTCGGTGCTGGCCGAAGCCCTCGCCACCGGCCGTCTGACCAGCCTCGAACACGCCGACCGGCTGCAGGCGACCTACGACTCCGCGACCGTGGACCAGCTCGCTCCGATCACCGCCGACCTGCCCGACGTCACCGCCACGGGGAGCGGACCCGCCACCGTCCGGCAGGAGGTCAGCGCCGTCTTCAGCAAGGTGATCCGGGGCGGGCGCTGGATCGCCGGACGCCACACCGCGCTGAACGCCACGTTCGGCGCGCTGATCGTCGACCTGTCCGACGCGGTTCTCCCTGGCCGGGAGATCACCCTTGAAGTCAACTCCTACTGCGGCAAGCTGATCGTCAGGGTGCCCGAGAACGCCCATGTGATCGACGAGGTCAGCGCGCTGTTCGCCAAGAGGCACATCTCCGGAGGCCTGGGCGACGAAGGCGGCCCCGTCATCCGGGTCGTCGGCCGGGTCACCTTCGGAAAGGTCATCGTCGCGAGGGAGAGAAGCGACTGGAATCTCCCCGGCAAGCCCTGATCGACCCGGGTGGGCCGCCTGCCGCCACCCCCACCTACGATGCGGACAGACCATCCCGCACGAGGTGACCGCTTGCCTGACACCGATGTTCCCGGCCCCATGCCGGCCTCTCTGCCGATCGCCCTGGACGCGATGGGCGGAGATTACGCCCCCGAGGAGATCGTGGCGGGAGCCGTACAGGCGGTGCGGGAACACGGGATCCCCATCGTCCTCGTCGGTGAGCCCCGCCCCCTCATGGAGGCGCTCTCCCTGCACGACGCGCTCGCCGAGATCCCGATCATCCGGGCCGAGGAGGCCCTGGCCATGGACGAGGGCGCCCTCGCCAGCCTCCGCCGCCCGCGCTCCAGCATCGCCGTCGCCTGTCATCTCGTACGGCGGGGCGACGCCTGCGCCGTGGTCTCCGCCGGATCCACCGCCGGGATCGTCGCCACCGGCAAGCTCCGGCTCCGCAGCCAGAACGGAGTGCTCAGGCCCGCTCTCACTGTCGCCCTGCCAACCCGCCCCACTCCCACCGTCCTGCTGGACGCGGGGGCGAACGCCGAGGTGAAGCCGGAGATGCTGGTGCAGTTCGCACACCTCGGCGCGGCCTACGCGGAGACCGTCCTGGAGATCACGGACCCCGGGATCGGCCTGCTGACCATCGGCAGCGAGCCCGAGAAGGGCAACAAACTCGTCAAGCGGGCCCACGAACTCCTGTCGGCCGCCCCCGGCCTGAGATTCGCCGGCAACATCGAAGGGCACGACCTGCTCACCGGTGCCGTGGACGTCATCGTCACCGACGGCTTCACCGGCAATGTGGCCCTCAAGACCATGGAGGGCAGCGTCCGCTACGCCTTCACCGAACTCCGCGAGACCATCAACGAGAGCCGCGCGGCCCGGCTGGGCGGGCTGCTGCAGAGGAAACGCCTCAGGGAACTCGTCCAGCGGCTGGACCCCGAGGTCCACGGCGGAGCCGTACTGCTCGGGCTGAACGGCACGGTGGTCATCGCCCACGGCTCCTCCCAGGCCAAAGGGGTGAGCGCCGCCTGCGTGCTCGCCGCCAGACTGGCCCGGCAGGGCGTGGTCACCCGCATCGGCGAGCGGCTCGGCGCGGCCCACCGGCCACACCGCCTCTGGTAGCCCGGTCCCCGGCGACCCCCCGCGTAAGGTGAGAGATCCACACGGATCTCGGGGGGACGCGTGGAGCAGCCGGCAGAACGGGGGCTGACCACTGCGGAGGTCGCCGAGCGGATGGCTCGCGGTCAGGTCAACGTGGTGCGGCGCCGATCGAGCAGGTCGCTCACGGCGATCATCCGGGCCAACGTTCTCACCCTGTTCAACGGCGTGATCGTCGCCCTCTGGGTGATGATCATGATCTTCGGGCAGTGGCAGGACGGGCTCTTCGGCCTGGTGGTGGTGGCCAACTCGGCGATCGGCATCGTCCAGGAACTCCGGGCCAAGCACACCCTGGACAACCTCGCCGTCGTCAACGAGGCCCCCGCCAGGGTACGGCGGGACGGGGTGGACACCGGCATCCCGCCCGGGCGGATCGTGCTCGGCGACCTCATCCTGCTCTCCCCGGGCGACCAGCTCCAGGTCGACGGCCAGGTGGCGGACGCCGACGGACTGGAGGTGGACGAGTCCCTGCTCACCGGTGAGGCGGCCCCGGTCGTCAAACAACCCGGCGACCAGATGCTCTCCGGCAGCTTCGCCGTGGCCGGGAACGGCTCCTATGTCGTGACCAGGGTGGGCGGCGACGCCTACGCGGCCAGGCTCGCGGAGGAGGCCAGCGCGTTCAACCTGTCCCACTCCGAGCTGCGCGACGGCATCACACGGTTCATCGCCTACATCACCTGGATGATCATCCCGATCGGCGCGCTGCTCGTCTGGAGCCAGATCAACAGGGCCGGCGATTTCGGCCAGGCCGTCACCGGCGCGGTGGCGGGGATCGTCACCATGATCCCCGAGGGCCTCGTCCTGATGACCAGCATCGCCTTCGCCGTCGGCGTCATCCGGCTGGGCCGGCGCCACTGCCTGGTCCAGGAGCTACCCGCCATCGAAGTGCTGGCCCGGGTGGACGTCCTCTGCCTGGATAAGACCGGCACGCTCACCGCGGGCGGCATGAGCCTCGACGAGGTACGCCCGCTCCGCGACGACCTCCCCGTCCACGACGCCCTCGGCGCGCTGGCCCACCTGAACCCCGATCCCGACCCCACTGTCCGGGCCATCCGGACCGCATATCCGAAGGCCCCCGGCTGGACCCCCGGTACCAAGGTGCCCTTCTCCTCGGCCCGCAAATGGAGCGGTGCCGATTTCACCGGACAGGGCGCCTGGATTCTCGGCGCCGCGGACGTCCTGCTCACCCCGGGCACCCCGGAGTACGTCGAAGCCGAGGAACGGGCCGCCGCCGGCCTGCGCGTGCTCGCACTGGGCCGGGTCACGTCCCTGCGGGACCCCGGCGACCTCGGCTCCGTCGAGGCCGCCGGGATCGTCGTGCTCAGGCAACAGCTCCGCCCCGAAGCCGCCGAGACCCTCCGCTACTTCACCCGGCAGGGCGTCACCATAAAGATCATCTCCGGCGACAACCCCGGGTCGGTCTCGGCCATCGCCCACTCCCTCGGAGTCCCCGGCGCGGAGAACGCGGTGGACGCCCGCACCCTGCCGGAGAACGACCCCGGGAAACTGGCGGAGATCCTGGAGACCGCCACCGTCTTCGGCCGGGTCACCCCGCACCAGAAGCGATCGTTCGTCGGCGCCCTCCAGGCGCGGGGCCACACGGTCGCGATGACCGGGGACGGCGTCAACGACGTGCTCGCGCTCAAGGACGCCGACCTCGGCGTGGCGATGGGATCGGGCAGCGGCGCCGCCCGGGCGGTCGCCCAGATCGTCCTGATGGACAATGACTTCGCCGGCCTGCCCGCCGTGGTGGCGGAGGGCCGCCGGGTGCTGGCCAACATCGAGCGCGTCTCCCGGCTCTTCCTCACCAAGACCTTCTACGCGATCGTCCTGTCCCTGCTCACCGGGGTCATCGGACTCGTGTTCCCCTTCGCCCCCCGGCACTCCACCCTGATCAACGCGCTGACGATCGGCATCCCCGCGTTCTTCCTGGCGCTCGCACCGAGCGACGAGCGGGCCAAGCCCGGATTCGTGCCGCGCGTGCTCCGGCTGGCCGTCCCCGCCGGAGTCGTCTGCGCGGCCGCCGTCTACCTGTCGTACTGGGCGGCACAGACCGGTCCCTCCACCCTGGAGGAGAACCGCACCTCAGCGGTGATCACGCTCTTCATCGCCACGTGGTGGCTGCTGGTCCTGATCGCCCGGCCGTACGTCTGGTGGCGCGTCGCGCTGGTGGCCGCCATGGCCGCGCTGTTCGCGCTGGCCCTCGCCATCCCGTTCAGCCGGGACTTCTTCGCGCTCGCCCTCGGCGACCTGAGCGACGACCTCGTGGCGGTAGGGCTCGGCGCCGTCGCCGCGGTCGCGCTGACGGTTGTCTTCACGATCGTGCGATCGCGCGACAAATCGCCGGGTCAGGAGCGGTCAACCGATACCCTTGGGTCATGACCGACCCGCAGCTCGCACTGACCGAGCGCGTCCAGCAGGCGCTGGCCGCCGCCTTCGGTGCGGAGTACTCCGACGCAGACCCGCTGATCCGTCCCTCGCAGTTCGCCGACTACCAGGCGAACGTGGCGATGAGCCTGAGCAAGCGACTGCGACGGGCCCCGCGGGAGGTCGCCCAGGAGATCGCCGCCCACCTCACCGGCGAGACGGCGGGCGCACAGGGCGAGCTGTTCCCCGGCACGGTCGAGGTCAGCGGCCCGGGCTTTCTGAACCTGACGCTCTCCGACGAGTGGATCGCCACCCAGGCGGCCGAGATCCTGGCCGACCCGCGCAGCGGCGTCGCGCCGGCCGGCTCGCCGCAGACCATCGTGATCGACTACTCCGCGCCCAACGCGGCCAAGGAGATGCACGTCGGCCATCTGCGCACGACCATCGTCGGCGACGCCCTGGTCCGGGTCCACGAGCACCTCGGCAACAAGGTCATCCGGCAGAACCACCTGGGCGACTGGGGCACCCCGTTCGGCATGCTCATCGAGCACCTGCTGGACATCGGTGAGAAGGCCGCCGTGGCCCAGCTCGAAGCCGGCGAGGGCAACGCCTACTACCAGGCCGCCCGGGCGAAGTTCGACGGCGACCCGGAGTTCAACGCGCGCGCCCGCGCACGGGTGGTGACGCTCCAGGCAGAAGAGCCGGAGACCATGCGTCTGTGGCACATCTTCATGGACGCCACGGTCCGCTACTTCAACAAGGTCTACACCCAGCTCAACATGAGGCTGACCGACGACGACATCGCCGGCGAGAGCATGTACAACCACATGCTCGCCCAGGTCTGCGACGAGCTGCAGGAACGCGGAATCGCCGTCATCAGCGACGGGGCGCTCTGTGTCTTCCCACCCGGCTACACCGGCCGCGAGGGCCAGCCGCTCCCCTTCATGATCCGCAAGAGCGACGGCGGGTACGGCTACGCCACCACCGACATGGCAACCATCCGCTACCGGGTCCAGGACCTGAAAGCCGACCGGATCCTCTATGTCATCGGGGCGACCCAGGCCCTGCACATGTCGATGCTGTTCGACTCCGCCAGGATGGCCGGCTGGCTGCCCGACCACGTCAGCGCCGAGCATGTCCAGATCGGCAGCGTGCTGGGCAGCGACGGCAAGATGTTCAAGACCCGGAGCGGCAAGTCGATCAAGCTGCTGGATCTCCTCGACGAGGCCGAGTCCCGGGCCGCCGCCGTGCTCGCGGAACGCGCCTACGACGAAGCCACGCGCACGGAGATCGCCCACGCCGTCGGCATGGGCGCGGTCAAGTACGCCGACCTGTCCGTCAGCCACGACAGCGAATACGTCTTCGACTTCGACCGCATGCTCGCCCTGACCGGCAACACCGGCCCCTACCTTCAGTACGCCACGGCCCGGATCCGCTCGGTCTTCCGTAAGGGTGGGATCGACCCCGCCGAGGCGACCGGCCCGATCGTGCTCGGTCACCCGGCCGAGCGCGCGCTTGCCCTGCAGCTCCTCGGGTTCGCCCGGGCCGTGCAGGAGATGGCGGAGTGGTCGATGCCGCACAAGCTCGCCAACTACCTCTTCGAGACCGCGAGCGCCTTCACCACGTTCTACGAGAACTGTCCTGTTCTGAAGGACGACGTCGACCCGGCCACGCGCGCCTCCCGGCTCGCCCTGTGCGCGCTCACCCTGCGCGTGCTGGAGACCGGCCTGGACCTGCTCGGCGTCCCGGTTCCCGAGCGCATGTGAGCTATCTGCCGGATGATCGTCCCGATTCACCAAATCAGGGTGATCATCCGGCAAAGTTAGGTTCGGCGCGCCTCCCGGCGGGCATGACCGAAGCGCATTACGCTGGCGCGGTCATCGGTCACAACTTCGGAGAGTTCTCTGCCTTGAGCACCGACCTGACCGCGAGCCAGCACATCGGGACGGAGTTGCACCGCTACGCCGAGGCACTCCTGGCCAGCCTGGCCGCCGACACGGCCCCTTCCATGACGCCTCCGGATCTCTCGGACGTGACCGACTACTGGCTGGCTCCGGCAGTCGAAGCCCTCGAACTGATCATGCGCGGCGAAGACGCGCTCGGCCCCCTCGGCCGTGCCGCCCAACTCGACGAGCAGCGGACCGCCCTCTTCCTCTGCCTGGCTCTGGCGGTCTCGGGCCAGGGTGAGGCGATCCATGCCTCATGGCTGGGCATCGCCTTCGGTGAGCTGTCCGCGGACCGTCCGGTGACCCACGGGCAACGAGCGCTCTGGCTCGCCGCCGCCAGAGGAGCGTACGGCCCCGCAGGGAAGATCTTCGTGCTCCGCAAGCTCGACTCGGTGCCCATGCAGGCGGAGGCCGCACCCGAGCGGTGGCTGAGCGCGCTGATCCCGCACGAGCCGGCGATAGTGATCCCGCCCTCCCTGGTCGACTTCCCCGAGCTCGCCGAGCTTCCCGAACTGGCCGAGCCCGTCCAGGCGGCCGATCAACTGTCCCGTCTGCTCGGCCGCTGCGTCGAGATCACCTCGGTGCGGGAGGGGACGGGCGGAAAGCCGGTCAACCGTGCGGGCAGGCCGGCCACCGTGTGGATCGAAGGTGAGCCGCTGACGGTGCTCCGCCGCCTGATCGGTTCCGGCGGCCCCGAAGGCCCCATGAACGCGCTTACCGGCCACCTGCTCACCGACCTGCAGCCGGGCTCCGATCCGCACCTCGCCGCCATCGCCCTGCACATGGCGGCGCCGACCGTGCGGGCCGCCGCGGAGAACCTCGCACGGGCCACGGAGGTCGACCCGCCGGAGTCCGTCACCATGCCGCTGCTCGGGCACCGGGTGGTGCTCCGTCCCGAAGGCCCGGAGCCCGAGTCCCTGGCCGCCGCCCAGAAGCACATCACCACCGAGGGCGTGCCCGTCCGCGGCCGTCCCTGGCTCGCCTACGCGCTGTTCGTCCTCGGTGCGGTGACCCTGGTGGCCGCGCTCGTCACCCCGATGACGTTGCCGCTCGCGGCGCTCGCACTGGCCCTGGCGGCAGCGGGAGGCCACCGGCTCTGGCAGCGGCGCAGGGACGAACGGGCAGATGTCGAATACGTCACCGCGCAGTTGGCCGAGCTCCGTGAACTGGCCGATGGCGCCGTGTGGGCGCTGCACGAATACGCCCGCGAAAGCGAGAAGCGCGCCCAGACCGCGGCTTCCGATCTGGCCGAACTGATCCGGCTGCTACGCAGAGGCCCCCGCGCCAGATAGCCGGGGCCGGTGGGCCTGTGGGGCCCTGGGGGACGAAAAGAGCGTTCCAAGCGCTGCCGGATCAACCGTTCGTGATCTCCACGTCGGCGGGGGCCAGCAGGAAGACCTTCTCCGCGATGCGCTCGATGCGGCCCTCACAGCCGTAGGCCAGGCCCGCGGCGAAGTCGACCATCCGCGTGGCCTCAGCGGTGCTCATGACGTTGACGTCCATGATGACGGTCTGGCCATCGCGGAAATGCCGCCCGATGATCGGAGCGTCGTTGTACTTCCTCGGCGTCAGCATCACGATCCGCGACGGCTCGCTCATCGAACGCCAGCGCTTGGCCGCACGCTCCGAAGCCGGCTGCCAGTCCTCGTCCTCGCCTTCGACTCCGTCCTCGTACTCATAGGACTCGTCGTAATCCTCTGCTCCGCCCAGGCCAAGGTAGGTCGCCACCTTGCGCACTGCCCCCATCGGCTCGTCCTTTCCTCAGGACCACGCCGCAGCCGGCTTGTCCTCCACCTTGGACGGTAACCGACGAATTGAGGTTCGCCGCGCGACACGCCCAACGCTTATTCCCACTTTGTACGGCTAGCGCACCGGTTTGCCTGGCGTCCTCCCATACCCACTTTCAGCTGGTTATTCGCAATGTGTAAAATTACGCCATGCGTATCTATACAGTCGATTCATTTACCGATCAGTTTTCCAAGGGTAACCCTGCAGGGGTCTGCATACTCGACAATCCGGCTACGGAGGCTTGGATGCAGTCGGTCGCAGCGGAGATGAAGCACTCCGAGACGGCCTTCCTACTGGAGGGGGAAGACGGCGGACCGTATTCGCTCCGTTGGTTCACGCCGGCGGTCGAGGTGGCCCTGTGCGGGCACGCGACCTTGGCCGCGGCGCACGTGCTCTATTCCACAGGATCGGCTCCGGAAACCCTTGAATTCTCAACCAAGAGCGGGATCCTCTCCGCGACCAGGGACGGAGCGGGTCTGATCACCATGAACTTCCCGGCCAAGCCCCTCGAAGAGGTGGGCCCACCGGACGGCCTGACAGAGGCCCTCGGGGTCAGACCGCTCTGGGTCGGCAAGAACGTATGGGACTACCTCGTGGAGGTCGAGTCCGAGGAGGCCGTGCTCGGCCTCTCCCCTGACTTCCTCTCCCTGGAGAAGGTGGACGCGCGAGGGGTGATCGTGACAGCCCGGGCGTCACGCCCGGGTGTCGACTATGTCTCGCGGTTCTTCGCCCCCAAGGTGGGCGTTCCAGAGGACCCGGTGACCGGATCCGCCCACTGCGCCCTGGCGCCTTACTGGACGGGCAAGCTCGGCTCGGACACCCTCGTCGGTGCCCAACTCTCCCATCGAGGCGGCGTGGTGCACACGACCGTGCGAGACGACCGTGTCGAGCTGGCCGGACACGCGGTGACCGTGCTCTCCGGTGAACTTCACGTCTGAGGCTCCGCAGGTGAGGCCCTGAGTATCGCTGAGGGTCCGGAGGGAAGCAGCCCAGAGGAGAAGATCTCCGGGAAAAGGATCAGAGGAAAAGAGCCAGGGAAACAGAAAAGGCCACCCCGAAGGATGGCCTTTCCCAAAAGATTGCCCGGCGGCGACCTACTCTCCCACACCGTCCCCGGTGCAGTACCATCGGCGCTGAAGAGCTTAACTTCCGGGTTCGGAATGTAACCGGGTGTTTCCCCTTCGCCATAACCGCCGTAACACTATGAAACTATCAAACACACAACGGTGCCTGCTGTTTCAGAATCACACAGTGGACGCGAGCAAAAAGCTTTATGGTCAAGTCCTCGGCCTATTAGTACCGGTCAGCTCCACACGTTACCATGCTTCCACCTCCGGCCTATCAACCCAATCGTCTATTGGGAGCCTTACCCACTCTCATGGTGGGAGACCTCATCTCAAGGCGAGCTTCCCGCTTAGATGCTTTCAGCGGTTATCCCTTCCGAACGTAGCCAACCAGCCGTGCTCCTGGCGGAACAACTGGCACACCAGAGGTTCGTCCGTCCCGGTCCTCTCGTACTAGGGACAGCTCCTTTCAAGTCTCCTGCGCGCGCAGCGGATAGGGACCGAACTGTCTCGCGACGTTCTAAACCCAGCTCGCGTACCGCTTTAATGGGCGAACAGCCCAACCCTTGGGACCTACTCCAGCCCCAGGATGCGACGAGCCGACATCGAGGTGCCAAACCATCCCGTCGATATGGACTCTTGGGGAAGATCAGCCTGTTATCCCCGGGGTACCTTTTAGCCGTTGAGCGACGGCGCTTCCACAAGCCACCGCCGGATCACTAGTCCCAGCTTTCGCTCCTGCTCGACCCGTCGGTCTCACAGTCAAGCTCCCTTGTGCACTTACACTCGACACCTGATTGCCAACCAGGCTGAGGGAACCTTTGGGCGCCTCCGTTACTCTTTAGGAGGCAACCGCCCCAGTTAAACTACCCACCAGACACTGTCCCTGATCCGGATCACGGACCGAAGTTAGACGTTCAAAACGACCAGAGTGGTATTTCACCAATGACTCCACCACCACTAGCGTAGCGGCTTCACCGTCTCCCACCTATCCTACACAAGACGTTCCAAACGCCAATGTCAAGCTATAGTGAAGGTCCCGGGGTCTTTCCGTCCTGCTGCGCGTAACGAGCATCTTTACTCGTAGTGCAATTTCGCCGGGTCTGCGGTTGAGACAGCGGGGAAGTCGTTACGCCATTCGTGCAGGTCGGAACTTACCCGACAAGGAATTTCGCTACCTTAGGATGGTTATAGTTACCACCGCCGTTTACTGGCGCTTAAGTTCTCAGCTTCGCCACCCCGAAAGACAGCTAACCGGTCCCCTTAACGTTCCAGCACCGGGCAGGCGTCAGTCCGTATACATCGTCTTACGACTTCGCACGGACCTGTGTTTTTAGTAAACAGTCGCTTCCCCCTGGCCTCTGCGACCCCCACCAGCTCCGAGTGCAAGACTCATCACCAGCGAAGGCCCCCCTTCTCCCGAAGTTACGGGGGCAATTTGCCGAGTTCCTTAACCACAGTTCACCCGATCGCCTTGGTATTCTCTACCTGACCACCTGAGTCGGTTTCGGGTACGGGCCGCCACGACACTCACTAGAGGCTTTTCTCGGCAGCATAGGATCACCCACTTCGCCACAATCGGCTCGGCATCACATCTCAGGATACACAAGAGGCGGATTTACCTACCTCTCTCCCTACATGCTTACCCCAGGACTACCATCGCCTGGGCTGGGCTACCTTCCTGCGTCACCCCATCGCTTACCTACTACCAGATCAGGCCAGGCGTTCAGCCTCACCCACACCCCGAAGGGCGTCAGGGACTTAAGGACCCCTAGTATCACTGGATTCAGTATTGGCGCATCGCAGCGGGTACGGGAATATCAACCCGTTGTCCATCGACTACGCCTGTCGGCCTCGCCTTAGGTCCCGACTTACCCTGGGCGGATTAGCCTGGCCCAGGAACCCTTGGTCATCCGGCGCAGAAGTTTCTCACTTCTGATTCGCTACTCATGCCTGCATTCTCACTCGCACAGCCTCCACAACTAGATCACTCTGCTGCTTCGCCGGCTGCACGACGCTCCCCTACCCATCCACACACCTAGACAGACAAGCTGCCAAGCTAACATGTGAATGCCACGACTTCGGCGGTGTACTTGAGCCCCGCTACATTGTCGGCGCGGAATCACTTGACCAGTGAGCTATTACGCACTCTTTCAAGGATGGCTGCTTCTAAGCCAACCTCCTGGTTGTCACTGCGACTCCACATCCTTTCCCACTTAGCACACGCTTAGGGGCCTTAGTCGGTGGTCTGGGCTGTTTCCCTCTCGACTACGGAGCTTATCCCCCGCAGTCTCACTGCTGCGCTCTCACTTACCGGCATTCGGAGTTTGGCTGACGTCAGTAACCTTGTCGGGCCCATTAGCCATCCAGTGCTCTACCTCCGGCAAGAAACACGCAACGCTGCACCTAAATGCATTTCGGGGAGAACCAGCTATCACGGAGTTTGATTGGCCTTTCACCCCTAAACACAGGTCATCCCCCAGGTTTTCAACCCTGGTGGGTTCGGTCCTCCACGCGGTCTTACCCGCGCTTCAACCTGCCCATGCCTAGATCACTCCGCTTCGGGTCTACAGCATGCGACTCAAACGCCCTATTCAGACTCGCTTTCGCTACGGCTACCCCACACGGGTTAACCTCGCCACACACCATAACTCGCAGGCTCATTCTTCAAAAGGCACGCAGTCACATCACAGACGTCCGAAAACGTCTACGCTCCTACGGCTTGTAGGCACACGGTTTCAGGTACTATTTCACGACCCCTCACCGGGGCGCTTTTCACCTTTCCCTCACGGTACTTGTTCACTATCGGTCATCAGGGAGTATTTAGGCTTACCAGGTGGTCCTGGCAGATTCACACAGGATTTCTCGGGCCCCGTGCTACTTGGGATCCCCTCAAACAGTCGACAAGATTTCGCCTACCCGGCTCTCACGGTCTACGGCGCAACTTCCCAGAAGCTTCGACTATCCCATCGATTTCTCACTGTCTGGAGAAACGGCAGCTCCTCCCAGAGGGTCCCACAACCCCGCACACGCAACGCCTGCCGGCTATCACACGCATACGGTTTAGCCTGATCCGCTTTCGCTCACCACTACTCACGGAATCACTAAATTGTTTTCTCTTCCTACGGGTACTGAGATGTTTCACTTCCCCGCGTTACCACCAACCGCCCTATACATTCAGGCGGAGGCAACACCACATGACTGGTGCTAGGTTTCCCCATTCGGACATCCCCGGATCAAAGTCAGGTTGGCGACTCCCCGGGGCTTAACGCAGCCTCCCACGTCCTTCATCGGCTCCTGATGCCAAGGCATCCACCGTGTGCCCTAAAAAACTTGGCCACAAAGATGCTCGCGTCCACTATGCAAATCTCAAACAACAGACAGCAACCAAACCCACCCCACCACCAACACCCATCACCCGATGAGCTGGTCTGGCAGGAGGCCGGCCCCGCACGAGGTCAAACAGACAGCAAACCCGCCACAGCGGGCCCGCCTCAATGTCCGTTTCCTCAGGACCCAACAGTGTGTTCAACCAGCCCGAACCCCCGACACCCCGTTCCCACTCCCTCCACGAAGAGGGCGGTACTAGCGGCCCGGCGACCCGGTCCGGCTGACTAGCCAGTGCTCCACTAATGAGCGCGCCGAGCGTGGAACGTTCGCCCACGGACACGGCATGAACCACAGACCACCACGTGGCCTGCAGCCGATGCTCCTTAGAAAGGAGGTGATCCAGCCGCACCTTCCGGTACGGCTACCTTGTTACGACTTCGTCCCAATCGCCAGCCCCACCTTCGACCGCTCCCCCCAGCAAGCTGGTTGGGCCACGGGCTTCGGGTGTTGCCGACTTTCGTGACGTGACGGGCGGTGTGTACAAGGCCCGGGAACGTATTCACCGCAGCGTTGCTGATCTGCGATTACTAGCGACTCCGACTTCATGGGGTCGAGTTGCAGACCCCAATCCGAACTGAGACCGGCTTTTTGGGATTCGCTCCACCTCACGGTATCGCAACCCTCTGTACCGGCCATTGTAGCATGTTTGCAGCCCAAGACATAAGGGGCATGATGACTTGACGTCATCCCCACCTTCCTCCGAGTTGACCCCGGCAGTCTCCAATGAGTCCCCACCACCCCGAAGAGCGTGCTGGCAACATTGAACAAGGGTTGCGCTCGTTGCGGGACTTAACCCAACATCTCACGACACGAGCTGACGACAGCCATGCACCACCTGTCACCCGATCCGAAGAGGCACCCATCTCTGAGTGTTTCCGGGCGATGTCAAGCCTTGGTAAGGTTCTTCGCGTTGCGTCGAATTAAGCAACATGCTCCGCCGCTTGTGCGGGCCCCCGTCAATTCCTTTGAGTTTTAGCCTTGCGGCCGTACTCCCCAGGCGGGGCGCTTAATGCGTTAGCTACGGCGCGGAAACCGTGGAAGGTCCCCACACCTAGCGCCCAACGTTTACAGCGTGGACTACCAGGGTATCTAATCCTGTTCGCTCCCCACGCTTTCGCTCCTCAGCGTCAGGTAAGGCCCAGAGAACCGCCTTCGCCACCGGTGTTCCTCCTGATATCTGCGCATTTCACCGCTACACCAGGAATTCCGTTCTCCCCTACCTACCTCTAGCCAGCCCGTATCGAATGCAGACCTGGAGTTAAGCCCCAAGCTTTCACACCCGACGTGACAAGCCACCTACGAGCTCTTTACGCCCAATAATTCCGGACAACGCTTGCGCCCTACGTATTACCGCGGCTGCTGGCACGTAGTTAGCCGGCGCTTCTTCTGCAGGTACACGTCAACTTCGTCCCTGCTGAAAGAGGTTTACAACCCGAAGGCCGTCATCCCCCACGCGGCGTCGCTGCGTCAGGCTTTCGCCCATTGCGCAATATTCCCCACTGCTGCCTCCCGTAGGAGTCTGGGCCGTGTCTCAGTCCCAGTGTGGCCGGTCGCCCTCTCAGGCCGGCTACCCGTCGTCGCCTTGGTAGGCCGTTACCCCACCAACAAGCTGATAGGCCGCGAGTCCATCCCCAACCGAAAAAACTTTCCACCACCATCCCATGCGAGAAGTGGTCGTATCCGGTATTAGACCCAGTTTCCCGGGCTTATCCCAGAGTCAGGGGCAGGTTACTCACGTGTTACTCACCCGTTCGCCGCTCGAGTACCCCGAAGGGCCTTTCCGCTCGACTTGCATGTGTTAAGCACGCCGCCAGCGTTCGTCCTGAGCCAGGATCAAACTCTCCAAACAATGTTTGAGAAGTTTCTCCCGGCTGAAAGCACCCGCATCAACATGCGGATGTATCAACCAAAGGAATCCGTCCTCCCACCACAGGCGGGTCGGACGGGGTTGTGCTTCATGCACTGGCTTTTAACACACTGTTGAGTTCTCAAGAAACGGACGCGTTCTCCGTCTTCCTGGCCAGAAGGCCAAGCGTCCGGGGCGTTTCGTTCGTTCCGTTGTGCCTTTATTCTTTCAGGCCCGCGTTTTCGTGTCAAACCAGTCCGTTTCGAACCGCTTGACTTGATCTCGCTTGCCTTACCGGAATTCCGGCCGCCCCGTTTCCGGGGCAACCCCTCAAACTTACCAGCCTCTGAGCGGCTCTGCGAACCGATCTTTGAAACCGTTTATTTGAAGGGATTGTCGACGGACACGGAGCAGCCCACACCGAAGTCACCGGAGTGATTGGAGTGGATTGCGCCGGACCCTGCCGACATCAAAAGATTAGCAGTCCCCGAAGACCGCTCGGAACGGAACCGCCAAGAGCTCCGACGCGACCCAGGCCGGGCACGAGGGGAAACATAGACTCGACCGGGTGAGCAGCCAGACGCCGCCTACGGCGAAGAAGGTTCCCAGCGAGCGCGTGCACCACGGGGACACCGTGGTCGATGACTACGCGTGGCTGACGGTCAAGGACGATCCCGAGACGATCGCCTACCTGGAGGCGGAGAACGCCTACACACAGCAGGCGACCGCCCATCTCAAGCCCCTGCAGGAAACGATCTTCCAGGAGATCAAGGGCCGGACCCTGGAGACGGACCTGTCGGTCCCCACCCGCAAGAACGGCTGGTGGTACTACTCCCGGACCGAGGAGGGGAAGCAGTACGGCATCCAGTGCCGGGTGGCGGCCGACGGAGAGACGCCTCCGGAGCTGAAGGCGGGCGAGTCGCTCCCGGGCGAGCAGATCCTGCTCGACGGGAACGAACTGGCCGGGGAGAGCGACTTCTTCTCCATCGGCACCAGCGCGGTCAGTCCCGACGGGACCCTGCTGGCCTACTCCGTCAACTTCACCGGCGACGAGCGGTTCACCCTGAAGGTGAAGGACCTCACCACCGGTGAGATGCTCCCCGACGAGATCCCCGGCATCTTCTACGGCGGAGCCTGGTCGGCCGACGGCACGACGTTCTTCTACACGACCGTCGACGAGGCATGGCGGCCCAACCAGGTCCACCGGCACACGATCGGCGCCGCGTCCGCCGACGACGTCATCGTCCACGAAGAGGGCGACGAGCGGTTCTGGATCGGCATCGGGCTCAGCCGCAGCGAGCGCTACCTCGTGCTCTCGATCGGAAGCAAGATCACCAGCGAGGTCCGCATCCTTGAGGCGGACGACCCGACGGGTGAGTTCCGCGTCGTACGCCCGCGCGAGACCGGCGTCGAATACGGCATCGACCACGCCGGCGACCACTTCCTCATCCTGCACAACCGGAACGCGGAGAACTTCGAGCTGGCCACCGCGCCGCTCGACGCCCCCGGCGACTGGACTCCGCTGATCGAGCACCGCGAGGACACCCGGCTGCTGGACGTGGAGGCCTTCGCGGGCCACACCGTCGTGCACTTCCGCCGAGACGGCCTCACCGGCATCCGCGTCCTTCCCGGGGACCGGGAGGGCGCCGAGGGGGTGGAGCCGTACGAGATCTCCTTCCCGGAGCCGATCTACGACGCCACGCCGTCGGGAAACCCGGAGTTCACCACCGGACGGCTCCGCCTCGGCTACACCAGCATGGTCACTCCGCCCTCGGTCTATGACTACGACCTGCGGACGCGCGAACTGATCCTGCTGAAGCAGAAGGTCGTGCTCGGCGGTTACGACCCGGCCGACTACGAGCAGTTCCGCGAGTGGGCCACCGCCTCCGACGGCACCCGTGTCCCCATCTCGATCGTGCGTAAGAAGGGCACCGAGCGGCCCGCGCCCACCGTGCTGTACGGCTACGGCAGCTACGAGATCTCGATCGACCCGTCGTTCTCGGTGGCCCGGCTCAGCCTGCTGGACAGGGGGTTCGTCTTCGCCGTCGCGCACATCCGGGGAGGCGGTGAGATGGGTCGCCGCTGGTATGAGGACGGCAAGTTCCAGAAGAAGAAGAACACCTTCACCGACTTCGTCTCCGCCGCCGAGCACCTCAGGGCGGAAGGCTGGTCGAGCACCGTCATCGCCCGGGGCGGTTCGGCCGGTGGCCTGCTGATGGGCGCGGTCGCCAACCTGGCGCCGGAGACCTTCGCGGGAGTGGTCGCCGAGGTGCCGTTCGTGGACGCGCTGAACACGATCCTCGACCCGTCACTGCCGCTGACCGTCATCGAGTGGGACGAGTGGGGCGACCCGCTGCACGATCCGGACGTGTACGCGTACATGAAGTCCTACTCGCCCTACGAGAACGTCGACCAGCGGGTCTATCCGCCGATCCTCGCCATCACCAGCCTGAATGACACCCGCGTCTTCTACCACGAGCCCGCCAAGTGGATCGCGAAGCTCCGCGACACCGCGGACGGCGGGCCGTTCCTTCTCAAGACGGAGATGGGCGCCGGGCACGGTGGCCGGAGCGGCCGTTATGACTCCTGGCGCGAGGAAGCCCTCGCCCTCTCCTGGATTCTCGACACAGCCAAGGTGGCCTGAATGGCATACATCGCAGCGGACGACCGATACGACGGGCATCAGCCGTACAACCGGGTCGGCAGGAGCGGGCTGCGGCTTCCGGCGGTCTCGCTGGGGCTCTGGCACAACTTCGGCGACGACCGGTCCTTCGACACCCAGCGGGCCATCCTGCGGAGGGCCTTCGACCTGGGGGTGACCCACTTCGACCTGGCCAACAACTACGGCCCGCCGTACGGCTCGGCGGAGACCAACTTCGGCCGGCACTTCCGGGACGACTTCGCGCGGTACCGCGACGAGCTGGTGATCTCCACCAAGGCCGGTTACGACATGTGGCCCGGGCCGTACGGTGAGTGGGGGTCGCGCAAATACCTGCTGTCCAGCCTGGACCAGTCGCTGAAGCGGATGGGGCTGGACTACGTCGACATCTTCTACAGCCACCGGTTCGACCCGGACACGCCGCTGGAGGAGACGATGGGCGCGCTGGACCACGCGGTCCGGTCGGGTAAGGCCCTCTACGCGGGCATCTCCTCCTACTCGCCGGAGCACACCGCGGAGGCGGCCCGGATCCTGCGTGAGATGGGCACGCCGCTCCTGATCCACCAGCCCTCCTACTCGATGCTGAACCGGTGGATCGAGGGCGGCCTGCTCGACGTGCTGGAGGAGGAGGGCGCGGGTTGCATCGCGTTCTCTCCGCTGGCGCAGGGGATGCTGACCGACCGCTACCTCAACGGTGTCCCCGAGGGGTCGCGGGCCTCGCAGGGGCGCTTCCTCACTCCGGAGATGCTCACCGAGGAGAACATGCGGCACATCCGCACGCTCAACGGGATCGCGGAAGGACGCGGTCAGTCGCTGGCGCAGATGGCGCTGTCGTGGGCGCTGCGCGACAGGCGGGTCACCTCGGTGCTGATCGGCGCGAGCAGTGTCCGGCAGCTGGAGGACAGCCTCGGGGCGGTGCGGAACCTGTCCTTCACCGATGAGGAGCTGGAGACGATCGACAAGGACGCGGTCGAGGCCGGCATCAACATCTGGGCCCGTTCCAGCGAGGCCTGACCCCTGCCGGGGCCTCGTTCACAGTGCCTGGTTGCGCTGCAGGTAGGTGAACGAGGCCCAGCCGGGCAGGACCGGCAGCCAGAAGGTGAGCAGCCGGAACAGCAGCACGGCGGAGGTGGCGATCTCGCCGGGGAGGCCGGAGATGGTGAGGCCGCCGATGAGGGCGGCCTCCACCGCGCCGAGACCGCCGGGGGTGGGGGCGGCCGAGCCGATGGCGTTGCCCGCCAGGAAGACGATGGCGACGGCGGCGAAGCCGAGGGAGCCGCCGAAGGCGCGGATGCTGGCGTCGAGGGAGGCCACGAAGAAGATGGTCAGCAGCAGGGTGCCGGAGAAGCCTTCGAGGATCTTGCGGGGCGACTGGAGCACGTCCAGCAGGCGCGGGATGACGCCGGAGAACAGTGACCGGATGCGCGCGGTGACCATCCGGCGCAGGCGGGGGACGCTCACGATGACCAACGCCAGCACGGCCACGGCCAGCAGGACGAACACCAGCGTGCGCGACGGGGTGAAGGACGAGGCCGCGCTGGAGCCGGTGATGTAGGCGAACAGCAGGAGCAACGTGATGTGGAAGCTCAGGCCGATCAGCTGGGAGGCGCCCACGCTGGCCACCGCCTGCCCCGGGGGAATGCCACGTTTCTGCAGGTAGCGGGTGTTGATGGCGACGCCGCTGACCGCGGCCGGGGCGACCAGCTTCACGAACGACCCGGCGAACTGGACGAGGACGGTACGGCCCAGCGGAAGCTTCTCCGGCACGAACCCCCGCAGCATCAGCGCGGCGGCGACGTAGCTCATCATCGCGGCCACCAGCGCCACGACGGTCCAGCCCCACTTGGCCGAGCTGATCATGTTCAGGTTGATCTGGGTGATGTAGTAGACCAGGAAGTACGCGGCGAAGGCGCTGGCGATGATGGTGATGAGGATCCGCGGGCGGAAGCGCTCCAGGCGGACCTCCTCGGCCTCGGCCTTGGGCTTGAGCTCGACGATCCGCTCACGGATCTCGGTCAGGATCTCCTTGTCCTTGCTGAGCGCGGCCCTGGTCTCGCGGGTGAGCGCGATCCGCTGGAGCAGCGGGAGCGCGCCTGCCAGCGTGTCCGGCCCGGCGACGGACGCGGCTGCGCGGACCGCGCGCTCGGCGCCGACGCGCAGGCTGAGGTAGGTGAGCAGCTGGGCGATGTCGAGGCGGAGCAGGAGGTCGCCGGCGGCGATCTCACCGCTGCGGGCGTCCGTGAGGATGACGCGGCCCTCGTGGTCGACGTGGATGCTGTCGCCGGTCAGGCGCCGGTGCGCGAGCCGCTGGACCTGGAGGAGCAGCACCTGCTCCCAGATCTGGGCCAGCAGGTCGTCGTCGATCTCGGTGTCGGGGATGTCGTCGAGCGCGCGGGTGTCGGTGTGCTCGTAGGCGAGCAGCGCGGCGTCGGTGCCGATCTCGCTGGTGCCGACGAGCCGGGGGGTGCTGGCCCCGGCTGCCTGCGCGGCGTACGCCATCAGGGCTTCGCGTTCCAGCTCGGCGCGGAGGGAGCGGATGGCCCGGCGCCGGGTCTCGGTGTTGAGCCGGATCCGCCGCCAGAGGCGGTAGAGCAGCCCGGCGACCTGGCGGTCGCGGTCGAGGACGGTGACGTCGAGACGGCTGCCGTCCTTGAGCCCGATGGCGTATCGCCGGCTGCTCTGGTGGTCGTCGTCGAGTCTGCGGGCCCGCACCGGGACGAAGCCCAGCTTGGCGACCGCCGCGACGATCGCGCTGCCCGGCGGGCGGGTGTTGGGACTGCCCACGCCGTACAGCGTGGCGTAGCCGACGGCCAGGCCCACCAGGATGGAGACGACGATGCCGAGGATGGTGGCGGCCGTGGCGGCGAACAGGGCGATGGCGTTGAGCGCGACCGCGCACCACAGGGCCGCCCGCCAGGTGGGCCTGCGGGAGATCCGGACGGCCGTGACGTAGGCGATGATCGAGGTGAGCAGCGTGTTGAGGGGTTCGACCCCTCTGCGGCCTCCGGTCAGCAGGAGACGGAGGTCTTCGGGACCGGCGTTGAGGATCCACTCTCCGAGCGCGAAGGACAGCACCATTCCGGCGATCGCCGCGAACAGGCCCTCGGCCACCCGGAGGCCGTCGCGGTGGAGCACCCTCTCGATCGCGTAGGCGGCGGGAAGGCCCAGCATGGCCGCACCGCTCAGCACGCCGACCAGGCCGCTGAGCAGGAACGGCACCCGGTTCGTGCCGTCGATGACGTCGCCTTCGAGGCCGTTGAGAGTCTTCTGCGCGACGAGCGCGAGCAGCACCACGGCCGCCAGCCCGAGCAGGACGGCCAGGAAGCGCAGCAGGTCGGAGGGGCGCCGGATCCGCTGCGGGAGCAGGGGTTCGACGACGAGCACGACGGAACCGTCGCCCGTCGACGGTGTTGCGTCGTCGAAGGCCGCCACTTTGCCGCTTTCCTTAATTTTCGTCACCGCTAGCGATTCTGCATGTTCCGCATTACAGGTGCGTCACCGATCTTCTCTTCCAGTGTCCACAATCGGAGGCATGCGTATCTCGCCACCCTCCGACAGTGCTGACGGTATGACCCCATCCTGACGCCCGAGGCCGGGAAAAGAGCGGCGCCAGGCGATCCGGCACGACGCCGTGACCGCACTCGACCATAGTCACCGCGGCTGCCCGCCTGCTCTGAGGGTATGGTCCAGACACTCCGGCAAGGTTATGAGGTTTTCCGGAGATGGTATGAAATCCTCTGTACACGGCGAGATGCTCTCCCGGGCGGCGCAGGCGAGCATGTGCAGGCCCGCGCCCCTCAGCGCCCCTCAGTGCCTCTCCGGACGCGAGGCGGCGCCTGCCTACGTCACGAAACCACGACCGTCAAGTAGGGCCAGGGAACGCCCCGAACGCTGATTCGACTCCGCTCGATAACAAATGTCGAGCGGGTCTTTAAAGATCGTGATTACTCCTACTACCTTCCGGCTTATCACGATCAAGGGGATTTCCTCTCCACTCGTGCCAGTGCTAAAGGAGTTTGCATGCGCGCACGCGCTCACAAGGGTCTGGTGGCAGTGATCATCGCCGCTTCAACCATGGCTCTGCCAGTGATCTCCGCCACTCCGGCCTCCGCCGACCCGGATCCCGCGGCATTCAGCGCGTCGGTCAAGGCTCCGGCGGTCAGACGGCACCTGGAGAAGCTCCAGCAGATCGCCGACGCCAACGGCGGCACCCGCGCCTCGGGCACCCCGGGCCATGAGGCCTCGGTCGCCTACGTGGCCGGCAAGCTGCGGGCCGCGGGATACAAGGTCACCCTGCAGGAGTTCGAGTTCCCGTTCTTCCGCGAGCTCGCCCCCAGCGTGCTCAACCGGGTCTCGCCCGGAGGCAAGCCCTACGTGCGCGACACGGACTTCGCGGTCATGACCTACTCCGGTTCGGGGAACGTCACGGCCCCCGTGCAGGGGGTGGACCTGGTCCTGCCGCCGAGCCCGGCGCCCAACGGCTCCACCTCCGGCTGCGAGGCGAGCGACTTCGCCGGGTTCACCGCGGGCAACATCGCACTGCTCCAGCGCGGCACCTGCAACTTCCAGGTCAAGGCCGAGCTCGCCCAGGCGGCCGGCGCCTCCGGCGTGATCATCTTCAACGAGGGCCAGCCGGGCGAGGGCACCAACGACCGCCGGACCCTGCTGAGCGGCACGCTCAACGTGCCCACCACGAACATCCCCGTCGTCGGCACCACCTTCGCCGTCGGCAACGAGCTCGCCGCGGCCGGAACCACGGTGACGCTCACCGCCGACACCGAGGGCGACCCTCACCGCAAGACGCGTAACGTCCTGGCCGAGAGCCGCTGGGGAGATCCGGGCAAGGTCGTCATGCTCGGATCTCATCTGGACAGTGTCACCAAGGGGCCGGGCATCAACGACAACGGCTCCGGTAGCGCGGGAATCCTGGAGACGGCGCTGAAGGCGAGCGTCCTGCCGACCAGGAACAAGCTCCGGTTCGCCTTCTGGGGCGCCGAGGAGCTGGGTCTGCTCGGCTCCGAACACTACGTGGCGAGCCTCTCCCCGGAGGAGAAGGCGAAGATCAAGATGTACCTGAACTTCGACATGATCGCCTCGCCGAACTACGTCCTCGGGATCTACGACGGGGACAACTCCGACGCGACCGGCGCTCCGGCGGGTCCCGCGGGCTCGGACAAGATCGAGAAGCTTTTCGAGTCGTACTACAGGGCGATCCGCCAGCCGTACACCGGCACCGACTTCACCGGCCGCTCGGACTACGGCCCCTTCATCGCGGTCGGCATCCCCGCGGGCGGCCTGTTCACCGGCGCCGAGGGCGTCAAGACCGCAGAGGAGGCCGCCAGGTTCGGCGGCGAGGCCGGGGTCGCCTACGACAAGTGCTACCACCAGGCGTGCGACACCATCGCCAACGTCAACGACAAGGCCCTGGCGATCAACACCGGCGCGATCGCGACGGCGGCGTTCGTCTACGCCTACAGCGGCACCCTGCCCGGCGGCGGCGCCCCGGCCTCCACCCAGCCGGGGACCGGTGGCGGCGGCCTCGGGCACGACCACGGAGGCGCCCCCATGTAGCAGACGCGCCAGCGGAGGGGCACGGCTGAGGCGGCCGTGCCCCTTTTTCTGCCACGCGGATAAAGTCGGGGGCATGTCTCTGGGTGAACTGCAGGTTCTGGGTGCGTGTCCGCTGGACTGCCCGGACACGTGCTCGTGGGTGGTGACCGTCCGGGACGGCAAGGCCGTCAGGATGCGCGGCAACCCCGATCATCCCTACACCCGCGGCGCGCTCTGTGTGAAGGTCAACCGCTACCTTGAGCACACCCAGGCGCCCGACCGCATCCTCCATCCGATGCGCCGGGTCGGCCCCAAGGGGTCCGGCCGGTTCGAGCGGATCAGCTGGGAGGAGGCCCTGGAGGAGATCTCCGTACGGCTGCGCGGGATCATCGACGAACATGGCGGCGAGGCGATCTGGCCGTACATCGGCACCGGCACGCTCGGCTACATCCAGGGATCCGAGGGGGTGGCGGGACGACGGTTCTGGAACGTGCTCGGAGCCTCCAAGCACTTCCTGAACATCTGCTCGACGGCCGGCAACGTCGGGCTGTCGCGGACCAACGGCACGGCCGGCGGGATGGACCCCGAGACGTTCGCCCTCTCGAAGCTGATCCTGCTGTGGGGCACCAACACGCTGACCAGCGGACATCACCTGTGGAAGTTCATCCAGGACGCCCGCGCGGCCGGGGCGCACGTGGTGGCGATCGACCCGATCCGCACCCGGACCGCCGAGCAGGCCGACGAGCACCTGCCGATCCGGCCCGGCACCGACGCGGCCCTGGCACTCGGGCTGATGAACGTGGTCCTCTCCGAGGGGATGGAGGACCGCGACTACCTGGAGAACCACACGAGCGGCTGGGAGGGTTTCCGGGAGGAGATCCTGCGATATCCGCCGGAGCGCGTGGCAGAGATCACCGGTCTGCCCGAGGCCGACATCCGCGCCCTGGGAGTACGGCTGGCGCACACCCGGCCCACCGGCATCCGGGCCACGATGGGCATCCAGCGGCACGCGGGCGGCGGCACCGCGATGCGCACGATCGCCGCCATCCCCGGGGTGACCGGCGACTGGCGCCACCCCGGTGGCGGGGTCGCCTACTCCACCAGCGCCTACATCCACCTGAACATCGACACCCGTGAGGACCTGCTCGCCGAGCCGGTCCGGCAGCTCACGATGACCCGGCTGGCCGAGGGGCTGGACGCGTCGGTGAAGTGCCTGTGGGTGTACGCGGCCAACCCGATGGGCTCCACCTCCGACCAGAACCGCATCCGCGAGAAGCTGCTGCGCGAGGACCTGTTCACGGTCGTCATGGAGCAGTTCCCGACCGACACCGTGGACTACGCCGACATCGTGCTGCCCGCGACCATGCAGATCGAGCACACCGACCTGCACGCGGGCTACGGGCACATGTATCTGATGTGGAACGAGCCGGCCGTCGAGCCGCCGGGCGAGTGCCTGTCCACCATGGAGACCTTCCGGCGCCTGGCCCGGCACATGGGCCTGACCGAGCCGTCACTGTACGACTCCGACCTGGAGTTGGCCGAGCAGCTGCTCGCCTCGGGGCATCCGTCGTTGGAGGGCATAACGGTGGACCGGCTGCGCAAGGAGGGCTGGGTCCGGCTCAACGTGCCGCAGCCGTTCGTGCCCTTCGCCGACGGTTTCCCGACGCCCTCGGGGAGACTGGAGTTCGGCTCCGGACCCGCCTACGTCCCCTCGCACACGGCCTCCGCCGAACGCGGGCCCTACCCCCTGGCACTGATCACCCCGGCCGCCCACACCTTCCTCAACACCATCTTCGGCAACAACCCCGAGCTGCTGCGGCGCTCGAAGGGGCCCCGGATCCTGGTCAACCCGGTGGACGCCGCACAGCGGGAGCTGGGCGACGGGCAGCGGGTCCGGGTGTTCAACGCGGGCGGCGGGTTCGAGGCCGTGGTGGAGGTCAGCGACAGGGTGCAGCCGGGTGTGGTGGCCTCCACCAAGGGGCACTGGCGGAAGCTGAGCTCGGGTGGGGCGACGGTGAACGCCGTGGTGGAGGAGCGCGACGCCGACATGGGCCGGGGCGCCGTCTACCACGACAACCTGGTCGAGCTCAGCGCGTGCGCTCCCGGCTGAGCCCGGTCCTCGCGTCCGCCGGTGAGCTCAGCCCTTGTGCTTGTCGAGGAAGGTCAGGACGGCGCGGAACAGCTTCGGCGCCTGGTCGCCCGTGAAGAGCCCGCTGGCGTGCTCCCGGCCGGGGAGGATGACCAGCTGGCGGTCGGCCGACTCCGTGGCCGCGTCGTAGACGGCCTGCGCCAGGTCGACCGGGGCGATGTCGTCCTGGTCCCCGTCCACCTGGAGGAAGGGCGCCTTGAGCGTGGCGACCTCACCGGGCTGGGTCACCCCGGAGATGCTGATGACCCCGGCCGGTGGGGACGTCAGCTTGCCGGCCGCGAGCACGGAGGCCTGCCCGCCCACCGACCCGCCGACCAGGAACACCTTTTTGACGCCCGCCGCGCGCAGCCGCGTGGCCATCGCGACGATGTCCCCTTCGGGCTCCGCCTCGTTGTTCCGGTCGAACAGCAGGACCCGGTATCCCGCGTCGACCATCCGGTCGGCCAGCGGGAGCCAGCCGCACACGCTGCCCCGGCGCTCGTAGGAGACGACCACCCCGACGGGCCCCTTGCCCATGATCACGCCCTGGGTGGTGGTACCGCCGCGCTTGTACTTGAAGATCGTCCCGTTCTTCTCGGTGACGCAGCCGTCGATGTTCACCCCGGTGGGGCTGGACTCGGGGGTCGCGACGGGGGTGGGGGTGGTGCTCGGCGGGCTCGCGGCGGCAGTGCTCGACGTGGGCGCGGGGACGGGCGGGGAGGCCGTGGCGCCTTGGGCCTGGCTGCCGGCCGTACCCCCGCAGGCTGTCAGAAGCACGGCCAGAGCCCCTAGACCAAGCGCGTGTTTACCCATTGCTCCCCCAACGACTCTGTCCGGATTGACATGTTGAGGATGCCGTATCGGAGATCAAACCGTGGTGAGATCCCGTTTCCGGCGGGCTCTTCGGCGACCGGCGGGCCCTTCGGCGACCGGCGGGCGGGCAGGCGGACCGATCAGCTCAGCGAGAGCTTGTATCCCTCGTGGGACGCGACGAAGCCGAGGGAGTCGTAGAAACGATGGGCGTCCTTGCGTGACTTGTCGGTGGTGAGCTGGACCAGGGCGCACCCGCGGGCCCGGCCGCGCTCGACCGCCCACTCCATCATCTGGCGGCCCAGTCCCCTGCCGCGCAGGGCCGCGGCGATCCGGACCGCCTCGATCTGCATCCGGAGCGCTCCACGGCGGGAGATGCCCGGAATGTAGGTGAGCTGCATGGTGCCCACGACCTCACCGTCCAGCTCCGCCACGATCAGCTCGTTGTTGGGATCGGTGTCGATGGCCTCGAAGGCGGCGCGGTGCTCGTCGCCGAAGTCGCCGGTGCGGGCGGCGGAGACGACATCGTCGGCGATCATGGCCACGAGCAGCGGAACGTCCTCGGCCCGGGCGATACGGAAGGTCACTGTCATGACGGCCAACCTATCGAGGGGCCGTGGCTCAGGGATGGGTCAGGGTTGCTCCCCGATGCGGTCAGGGGGTCCGGAAGGGCAGTGTTGGTGTCATGAACGACGAACTGACTCGACGTGACGAGATGTCCCTCGCCGGTGCGGCCCTGCGGGGAGCGCCGTGGAGGGCCGCCGCGGTGACCGGTGGCGCGGTCGCGGCCGCCAGTTTCGGCATGGGCGTGCTCCTGCCGGGGAACGCCGACCTGACCTGGGCCCTGTCTCTCGGCATCGGCCTGTTCGCGCTGATCGCGGCGGTCGGCTCGGTCAGCAGGCCCGATCGCGGGGACCGGGTGACCCGGCAGGCCCGCCTCTGGGCCCTGCGCCGCCCCTGGCGGTTCTCCCTCTACCCGGCGCTCGGCGCCGCCGCGCTCATGTATCCCGTCCAGCTCGTCGTCGACGACGAGGGCGTGTTCGGCGCCGCGCTGGACGCGCTGCAGGGCGGTGTCGCGGTCTATCTGATCACCGCCGTCCTGGCCCTGACCCTCAGGGGACGCGGCCAGTCATCCCTGCCCCACGGCCACTGACCGGATCTCCGCCGGCGCCCGAGAGGGCCGGCGGGGACGGCATGTCCTCTCAGGCCCGCTCCACCACCCGCTTGATGCCTTCCAGAGTCCGCCGCATGTTGGCCTCGTTGTGGGCGGCCCTGTCCCGGACACCGGTGACCAGCCCGCCGACGACCCGCATGAAGGGGCCACGGGTGTCCCAGGTGCCCTGCTCCACGTGACAGCCCGTCCTGGTGGGGGTGATGCCGAAGCGCCACAGGGCCACGTCCAGCAGACCGGCGGCGCGGACGTGGTAGGCGAAGACCCTGCCGGGGTCGGCGGCGGTCACCGTGCAGACCGTGGACCAGTGCCGCCGCCCGCGGCTGTTGTGCCCCCGGAACCGGGCACCGGGCCGCGCCTCCCGGATCCGTCCGACCCATTCGGCACTCAGGCACTCGACGTTCCAGGCACTCATGTCGGTGATGTCGGTGACCAGCGCGTAGACCACTGCGGGCGGCGCCGAGACGTGGATGCTCACAGACGCGCTCGGGGGGCTCATGACGGCAGCATCCCCGACATAACATCACTCCGGCAAGAGCTGCCGGGTCCTCTCGTACTCGGCACGGCAGACGCAGAACTCGTTGCCCTCCGGGTCGAGCATGGTCACCCAGCCGACGCCTTCGGAGTCCCGCCGGTCGTCGTGGACCGTGGCGCCGAGCCCGAGCAGGCGTTCGACCTCCTGGTCGCGGGTGGTGCCGTCCGTACCGGTGACGTCCAGATGAATGCGGTTCTTGACCGTCTTGCCCTCCGGAACCCGGATGAACAGCAGATCCAGCTTGCCCTGGAGGAGAATCTCGTCGTCCTCCGGCTTGTCGTCCGGGTGGATCTCCCAGCCGGTGGCGTTGCTCCAGAAAGCCGCCAGCTCGTACGGCTGGGCGCAGTCAATGGTCACGAAGTGAACGTCGATCATGCCTCTACCCAACCGCGACACCACCTAAGGCGTCAAGATGGTTCTTCCTCCGCCGTCAGGGATGCTCAGTGGCCGCCACCGGCGAGGTTGAGGCCGACGACTCCGGCGAGAATGAGGGCGATCGAGACGATCTTGAGAAACGACACGTCGTCGCCGAGGAACAGCATGCCCAGAGACGCGGTGCCGACGGCGCCGATGCCCGTCCAGACGGCGTAGGCCGTACCGACCTCAAGGCTCTTGAGGCCCATGGCGAGGAGGCCGAAGCTGAGGACGGCCGAGACGGCGAACGCGACGCTCGGCAGTGGCACGGAGAACCCGTGGCTCATCTTGAGCGCGTAGGCCATGGCGACCTCGAACAGACCGGCGACGATGATGACGACCCAGGCCATGACGGCTCCTTCCATAAGGAGCGTCGTCTTTTCAGACCGGGTACGGCGCATCTCGTCCGGGAGCCGCCCTCATGGGAGCTCTAGTGGCAGAGCGTAGCAGTGGAAGTGCCCCCAGGGGTCGGCCGGGGCCCGCGCCGCGATCTCGCCGGGGATCCCCCACAGCGCGAGGTCCGCGCGCCACCGCTCGCCCATGAGACCGAGCCTGGAACGGCGAGACCTCCCGCTTCAGCCCCGCGCTCCGGACGGCCCCTCCGTGTCGCCCTGTCGCGCCGGGTGACCACCGGACCGCGACGTCACGCCGGCCGTACGGAGCAGGAGGCCGGCATGCGCCTCGGAACCGGCCGACCAGCGTGAGGACGGAGAGACGAGCGGAGAAGGCGGCGCGGGGTGTCCTACTGGTGCGATGTGACAAACGTCCTATCAGGGCGGTTTTTTTGGGGTTACTGGCGGGTAGCATTGTCGGTAAGGTTACTGGCCAGTATGTAACGAGTCCCGGTTCCCCCGGTTTCAAGGAGCAGACCCCATGGGCCACTACAAGAGCAACATCCGTGACCTGGAGTTCAATCTCTTCGAGGTGTTCGGGCGCCGGGAGATCCTGGGCACAGGACCCTACGCCGACCTCGACGAGGAGACCGTGCGGACCATCCTCGGCGAGGTCAACCGCCTGGCGACGGGCGTGCTGGCCGACTCCTTCGAAGAGGGTGACCGCACGCCCCCGGTCTTCGACCCCGCCACCGGGACGGTGACGATGCCGGAGGGCTTCAAGAAGTCCTTCGCCGCCTACCGTGACGCCGGCTGGACCAACCTCGGCCTGCCCGCCGAGCTGAACGGCCCCGGCCTGCCCAACAGCGTGAACTGGTCACTGGCCGAGATGGTCCTCGGCTCGAACCCGGCGATCTGGATGTACGCCAGCGGCCCGGCCTTCGCCCACGTGATGCACGTGATCGGCACCGAGGACCAGAGGCGCTACGCCGAGCTGGCCATCGAGAACCAGTGGGGCGCCACCATGGTCCTCACCGAGCCCGACGCCGGCTCCGACGTGGGCGCCGGCCGCGCGAAGGCCGTCCAGCAGCCCGACGGCACCTGGCACATCGAGGGCGTCAAGCGCTTCATCACCAGCGCCGAGCACGACATGGCCGAAAACATCTTCCATCTGGTCCTGGCCCGTCCCGAGGGACACGGCGTGGGCACCAAGGGCCTGTCGATGTTCCTGGTCTCGAAGTATCACGCCGACCTCTCGACCGGCGAGCTCGGCGAGCGCAACGGCGTCTACGTCACCAACGTCGAGAAGAAGATGGGCCTGAAGGTCTCCACGACCTGCGAGCTCACCTTCGGCGAGAAGCACCCGGCCGTGGGCACGCTGATCGGTGACGTGCACGAGGGCATCAAGCAGATGTTCATGATCATCGAGCACGCCCGGATGATGGTGGGCACCAAGGCGATCGCCACGCTCTCCACCGGCTACCTCAACGCCCTGGAGTACGCCAAGTCCCGCAAGCAGGGCGCCGACCTCACCCAGATGGCCGACAAGTCGGCCCCGCGCGTGGCCATCACCCGCCACCCGGACGTGCGCCGCGAGCTCATGCTCCAGAAGTCGTACGCCGAGGGCATGCGGGCACTGGTCCTGCTCACCGCCACCTACCAGGACGCGGTGCAGATCGCCGGCTTCGAGGGCCGCCGGGACGAGCACGCCGAGGCGATGAACGACCTGCTGCTCCCCCTGGTCAAGGGCGTCGGCTCCGAGCGCTCCTACGAGTTGCTGGCCCGCTCGCTGCAGACCCTGGGCGGCTCCGGCTACCTGCAGGACTACCCGATCGAGCAGTACATCCGGGACGCCAAGATCGACTCTCTGTACGAGGGCACGACGGCGATCCAGGGCATGGACCTGTTCTTCCGCAAGGTCCTGCGCAACCAGGGCACCGCCCTGGGCTCGCTGTACGGAGACATCAAGGCCTTCGCCGCCTCCGAGGCGGGCAACGGCCGCCTCAAGGAGGAGCGCAAGCTCCTCGACGAGGCCGCCGACGAGGTCAAGGCCATGGCCGACACCCTGGCGGGCTGGGCCATCGGCTCGCTGGAGGCCCCGGAGGAGGTCTACAAGGTCGGCCTCAACACCACCCGGTTCCTGCTCGCCCTGGGCGACGTGGTCATCGGCTGGCTGCTCCTGCGCCAGGCCGAGGTGGCGCTGGCCGCGCTGGGCTCCTCCGACAAGGACAAGGCCTTCTACACCGGCAAGGTCGCGGCGGCCTCGTTCTTCGCCCAGACCATCCTGCCCCGCCTCACCGCCGAGCGTCGCGTGCTGGACGCCACCAACCAGGACCTGATGGAGCTCCCGGAGGAGTCCTTCTAAGTCTGAAGCCGCCTGCTCCCTCGGCAGCCGACACTGAGGGGCGATCCTTCTCCCGAAGGATCGCCCCTCACCCGTTTCCTCCGCCCTTCCGCATGGCCGCGGTTCTCCGTTCGACTGCGCGGCGGTCGGGTGCTCCCAGCGGCGCCACGCAACCGACGGGATCATGGGAGGGATATTGACACGCATGATTAGTTATTCTCATTATGAGATTGTCTCAATCCTAGAAAGTCGTGCGATGGACGAGTCCGAGTTCCTGGCGAGTTATGACCCCCGGGCCTTCCCCCCGGTCGCGGTGACGGTCGACGTGGTGGCGCTGACCATCCGTGAGGGCGCGCTGCACGTGCTGCTGGTCCGGCGGGGCGAGCAGCCCCACGCGGGGCGGTGGGCGCTGCCGGGCGGGTTCATCCGGCCGGCCGAGGACCTGGCGGAGGCCGCGGTGCGGGAACTGGCCGAGGAGACCGGCCTCACCCCACGGGTGCACATCGAGCAGCTCGCCAGCTACGGGGCGCCCGACCGGGATCCTCGGATGCGGATCGTGTCGGTCTCCTATCTGGCCTTCGCCCCCCACCTGCCCGATCCGCGCGCGGGTTCGGACGCGGCGGACGCCGCCTGGCACCGGGCCGACCGGCTGCCGGAGCTGGCGTTCGACCACGGCCGCATCCTCGGCGAAGGGCTGGAGCGGGCACGGGCCAAGCTGGAGTACACCCCGCTGGCCACCACGTTCGTGGGCGAGACGTTCACGATCTCCGAGCTGCGCGGCGTCTACGAGACGGTCTGGAGTGTGCCGCTGCACGCGGGCAACTTCCACCGCAAGATCCTGTCGGTTCCCGGGTTCGTGGAGAGCACCGGAGAGACCACCGAGAGCGGCGGAGCCAGGGGCGGTCCCCGGGCGAAGCTCTACCGGGCCGGGGACGCCCGGCTCCTGCACCCCGCGCTGCTGCGGCCCGCCCGAGAGGAGGAGGTGCGATGAAACACCCCGCCGAACCCGTCACCCGGACTCCGATGACCCATGCGATCCCCACGGTGGGGAGCGTGGCCCGATGACCACCACGGCCGAGGCGATCGCCCTGGTGTCGGCCGCCCGCACGCCGGAGGACCTGTTCGGCGGGGACTCCCCGCACCGGGCCTACCGGCGACTGGCGCGGCTGCTCCACCCCGACCTCGCTCCCGGGCCGGAGGCCGCCGAGGCCTTCGCCAGGCTCGCGGGGCTGTGGGCGGCACGGGACCGGAGCGTCGAGACGGTGATCACCACCAGGCTGGGGACCTACCGGATCGGGAAGGTGTTCCGGCGGGGCGCCACGGCCGTGCTGTACGGCAGCGGCGACGACGCCCTGCTCAAGGTCCCGCACAGCCACGTCGACAACGACCTGATGCGGCGCGAGGCGGAGTCGCTCAGGAAGATCGCGCGGGACGGCGACCCGCTGCTCCTGCCGTACGTGCCCCGGCTGGTGGAGTCGTTCCGGCACCGCTCGGGCGGGGTCGAACGGCAGGCCAACGTGATCAGCCGGGCACCGGACGGGTTCGTGAGCCTGGCGGAGATCGCGCGGCTGCGGCCGGCGCTCGACCCGAGGGACGCGGCGTGGATCTGGCGGCGGCTGCTGGTCGCGATCGGGATGGCCCATCGGGCGGGGGTGGTGCACGGCGCGGTGTTCGGGCAGCACGTGCTGGTCCACCCGATCGACCACGGCCTGCTGCTCGTCGACTGGAGCCAGTCGGTGCCCCTCGGAGCCCCGCTGACCGCCCTGGTGGCCCGGCACCGGCGCGACTACCCGCCCGACGTCCTCGCCAGAAAGCCGGCGACCGAGGCCACCGACATCCACCTCGCCACCCGCTGCGTGGCCGCACTCATGGGCGACCGCGCTCCCGTCCCGATCCGCCGGTTCGTCCGGGGAAGCCTGGCGGGCCCGCCGCGTGACGCCTGGCGGCTCCTCGGCGAGCTCGACGACCTGCTCGACGACCTGTACGGCCCGCGGAAATACCGGCCCCTGCACCTGTGAGCCGCACCGGGCCCTACGTCTCGTCGCGCAGGGAGGCGAGGATGACGGTCCAGCATGGCCTGGTAGCTGGAGAACCGGGCGGCGAATCCCACCTGTCCGGCCACCTGCTCTCTGATGGCGTTCGGCACGCTCTACCGCCACTTTCCAGAAATGTCCGGGCGGGTTGACGCGGCCCATAGTTATTCTCATACTGAGATTGTCTCACCTTAAGAAGAACTCGTGATGGACGGGTCCGGGCTTCCGGGCCTCGCCCCTGATGCCAGGAGACCCCATGGGAAGCGGAATCTGGTCCACCGACGTCTACGCCGCCGCCGCGAACTACCGCGCGGCGAAGGGCACCAGCGCCTTCGCCTACAGCGACAGCGGCGCACGCGCGGTGCACGACGATCTCAACCCGTACGGCGTGGCGGCCCGGGAGAGCCGTGACTCCGCCGAGCACCCCGCCACCGTGGCCGTCGCCGTCCTGTTCGACGTGACCGGCTCGATGGGCGGGGTGCCGCGCACGCTCCAGACGAAGCTGCCCGACCTGCTCGGCCTGCTGCTCCGCAAGGGCTACGCGGCCGACCCGCAGATCCTCTTCGGCGCGATCGGCGACGCGACCTGCGACCGGGCTCCGCTGCAGATCGGGCAGTTCGAGTCCGACAACCGGATGGACGAGGACCTCGGCAAGGTCCTGCTGGAGGGTGGGGGCGGCGGTCAGAAGTCCGAGTCGTACGAGCTGGCGATGTACTTCATGGCCCGGCACACCACGCTCGACTGCTTCGAGAAACGGGGACGCCGAGGCTATCTGTTCATCATCGGCGACGAGCTGCCCTATCCGAAGGTCAAGCGCCGCGAGGTCGGCAAGGTGATCGGCGACGGGCTCGGGAGGGACGTCACGACCAAGGAGATCGTCGCCGAGCTGACCAGAAAATACGACGTCTACTACATCCTTCCCGCCGGAGCGAGCTACGCCGGGGACCGCCAGGTGCTGACCGCCTGGCGCGAACTGCTCGGCCAGAACGTGCTGGAGCTGGACGATCTGGACGCGGTCTGCGAGACGATCGCGCTCACCGTCGGGCTCGGTGAGGACGCCATCAGCCTGGACGAGGGGCTGAGCGACCTCGACGACCTCGGCTCGCCCGCCGGGACCGCCGTGGGCAAGGCCCTGGCCAGGCTGGACCGGGGCACGCTGGTGGTGACCGAGGGACTCGACCTCGGCGGCGACAGCGGCGTGGTCCGGCTGTGAGCGGGCGGACGGGTGCCCGCCGGTGCACGCCCGACACCCACGGACCCGTGCCGGAGGCGAGGGCGTCGCATGCGTGAGCACATGATCGTGGTCGACCTCGGGTACGGCGACGCCGGTAAGGGCACGGTCGTGGACTGGCTCTGCGCCCAGGGGCCCGTCCAGGCGGTGGTCAGGTTCAACGGAGGCGCGCAGGCGGCGCACAACGTCGTCCTGCCCGACGGGCGGCACCACACCTTCGCCCAGTTCGGGTCCGGGACACTCCGGGGCGTCCCGACGCACCTGTCCCGGTTCATGGTGGTGGACCCGCTCGCTCTCGCCTCGGAGGCCACACACCTGGCCGGGCTGGGTGTCCCCGACCCGTTCGGGCTGCTCACCGTGGACCGGGACGCCCTGATCGCCACGCCGTACCACGCGGCGGCGGGGCGGGCGCGGGAGCTGGCGCGGGGTGCGGACCGGCACGGGTCGTGCGGGATGGGCATCGGCGCGACCATGGCCTACGCCCTGGACCATCCGGGCCTCGGGCCGACCGTCGGCGACTGCGAGAACCCGGCGCTGCTCACCCGGAAGCTGTACGCGCTCCGGGAGACGCTGGGGGTGGCCGGACCGCCCGTGGAGGACTGCGTCGCGGCCTACCGGGCGTTCGCCGAGCGGGTGATCCTCGTGGACTCCTCGTTCACGAGGGCCCTGCTGCGGGGGCACCCGGTGGTCTTCGAGGGGGCGCAGGGGGTGCTGCTCGACGAGTGGCACGGTTTCCACCCGTACACGACGTGGAGCACGACGACCTTCGCCAATGCGCTGGCCCTGCTCGACGGGGTGCCGGCCGTACGGCTGGGCGTGCTGCGCACCTTCACCCCCCGGCACGGGCCCGGCCCGCTGGTCACCGAGGACCCGGAGCTGGGAGGGTCCGAGGTCCACAACACGACCGGCCCGTGGCAGGGGTCCTTCCGCGCCGGTCACTTCGACGCGGTGGCCCACCGCTACGCGCTGGCGGTCGCGGGCGGAGCCGATGCGCTCGCACTCACCCACCTGGACGCGCCGGTGTCGCGGATGTGTGTCTCCTACGACATCGGCGAGCTCCCCGTGGGGACGGCGGGCGACCTGGACGGGCAGGACCGGCTGACCCGGCGGGTGCTTCAGGCGCGTCCCCGCTACGCCGACGGCGTCGACGACTGGCCCGCCGCGGTGGCCGACGTGCTCGGTGTCCCGGTATGGCTGGGATCGGCCGGCCCCACCGCCGCGGACAAGGCCCGCCTGAGTGGCGCGATCACCCTTGAGAGGGTGTAACCGACAACGTACGCTCTTTTTACCTGGTCATTACTTGCGTCCGGAGGTCTTGATGGGTGTCGGGGTCAGCATCTTCTTTCTCACGCTCGGCGCCATCCTCCGGTTCGCCATCGAACCTGACGTGCTGGGCGGGGATGTGCACATCGACGTCATCGGGGTGATCTTCATGATCGTCGGTGCTGCCGGGATCGTGTTGAGTGTCGCGCTGGCGCCCAAGCGCGGGTTGACCTCTGAGGATCGCCTGATGCACCGGGAGAACCACCCGCCGGAGGTCTAGCAGACGTACTGCACGGCCGCGCGTGAGGCCAGGATCGGCTTGATGTGCTCGGCGATCACGGCCTGGTGGATCGGATGGTCGCGGTAGACCCCGTAGGCGTCGACGTCGTCGAAGTCCGCGACGACCGCGAAGTCATGGTTTCCCGGATTCACCCCCGCGTCGGCGCCGACGGTGTAGGCGCGGATCTCAGCGATGACCTCCGGCAGTTTGAGGAGCTCGGTCGCGACCGTGGCCCGCTGCTCGGCGGTGGCCTCTTCTGCCCAGGTGAAAAGCACGACATGCCGGAACATGATCTTCCCTTCGTTCGAGTTCCCCGTCAGCGTACGGCCACGCCCGCAACGTCGAAACGGCGGGGACTAAACACCATTTAGTATGGGTAGAACCTTGTGCCCCAAAATGAGGGGATATGTGTAATTTATTTCTTATTTATACAGCTATGCGGCGCTTTGCCAAAGTATAAGTGCTTTGCGGTGTCTTGATCGCTTCACCTCCGGCAGTCTGTGAATTGTCCAGAAATCAATGAGGACGGATCCGTCTTCGCGTGAAACCCGGAGGATCGCATGAATACCAAGACTGCTGCCTCGTTCATCGCGAGCATGATGGGCGCGGGGCTTCTCGCCGGAGCGCTCGCCGCAGGTCCCGCACAGGCATCGGTCACCGTGGCCTCGCCCCCGGCCGTCCAGACCGCCACCACGGCCACGGGGTTCCTCACCGGCTGCGGCGGTTGCTGGAGACGGCGCTGCTGCTGTCGCTGTCAGCGCTGCTGCCGGTGCGGCGGCGGCTGCGGTTGGGGCGGCGACTGGGGCGGCGACTGGTGGTGATCAGGGGGCGGGCGGTCCGCCCGTTCTGAAAGCACGCACAGCCGGGGCAAGGGTGCCTTTCTTACCCGGCCGGCCCGGGGAGACAACCCCGGGCCGGAAACCCGGAAACGTTTTCCGCCGGCCGTACCCACGGGGCGAGCCAGACGGATCCATTCGCCTCCGCGGCGGACCCGCTCCTTTCCGGGAGCGGGCCCGCCGCGTTTTCACGTCGTCCGGCACATGACGCATGAAGACGCCAGAGGGGACCGCGTTCGACGTCCGGCGCATGGCACGTGATGCGTATCGGGAACTCAACCGCCGTCCGGCGCGTGCGGCGCATCGGGAGTTCGACCGCCCGGCACGCGACGCACGTCAAGAACCCGGCCGGCCCTCGGGAACGCGGGTCCGGGACCCGCCCTCAGACCGGACGCGCTGTCGCGTCGCGGCGGTGGGAGAGCCTGATCCTCGTCCGGGCGGGATCCCTGACGGGTTCGAGAACGATCGTGCGGGCCGTCTCGGGGATGAGACGGAGATCATGGGTGATCAGGATGGTCGTACGGCCGGACATGAGCCGCCCGAGAGGTTCCATGATCCGCGCCGCGGTGGGCGAGTCCAGTCCGGTCATCGGCTCGTCGAGGACGAGCACGGGGGCGTCGCGCAGGATCGCACGGGCGATGGCGATCCGCTGGCGCTGTCCCCCGGACACGAGCCGGCCACGTTGCCCGAGGGGGGTGTCGTATCCCCGGGGAAGCGTGCCGATGAAGTCGTGCACGTCCGCCATGACGGCGGCCCGGACGATGTCGTCCATGCCTGCGCCCGGACGGCCGTAGGCGATGTTGTCGCGCACGGTCCCGGAGAAGAGCAGGTTCTCCTGCTGGAGGATGGTGATGTTGTCACGGAGCGACCGGCGTTCCAGCTCGCGGATGTCCACTCCGTCGAGCAGGATGCGTCCGGCGGTGGGGTCGTAGAACCGCAGCAGGAGCTTGGTGATGGTGGACTTGCCCGCGCCGCTGGGCCCGGTACACACGATCAGCTCGCCCGGTCCGGCGCTGAAGGACAGATCCCGCAGCGTGGGGCCGGTCCTGTCCGGATAGGTGAAGCCGACGTCCTCGAAGTCGATCCGGCCACCGCTCCGCGCCGTCAGGGGGGCCGCCACGTCACGGTCGGTGATGGTGGGCCGGGTCCGCAGGATCTCGATGACACGGTCGGAGCCGGCCGCCGCCTCGGAGACGGTGAGCGCGAGCTGCCCGAGACTCTGCACCGCCGGATAGAGGTAGGCGAGGTAGGCGGCGAAGGCGAGCAGCCCGCCGATGGTGAGACGCCCGGCCGCGATCTCCCATGCGCCGAATCCGATGATGACGAGCATGCAGACGGTCTCGACGACCTGGACGACCGGGCCGTACAGGGCGGACAGCCCGGCCTGGCGGACGTTGGCCCGCAGCCAGGTGCGGCCCTCGCCGTGCAGGCGCCGGGCCTCGGCCTCCTGACGGTTGTAGGCCTGGACGAGGGACTGGTTGGCCAGGCTCTCCTCGATGACGCTGTTCATGGTGCCGTTGCTGAGCCGCGCGCGTGCGGCGGCGTCTCTGAACCTCGACGCGAACACCTTGGAGACGATCAGGAAGGCCGGAACCATCGCGAACGTCACCAGTGCCAGATCCCACCGGATGTAGAAGGCCGCTCCGGCGAAGAAGACCACGCTGGCGGCCGTCGTGAAGAGACGCACCAGGCCGGAGCCGACCAGTTCCTCGATGGCCTCGATGTCGTCGGTGAGCCTGGCCATCAGGTCACCCAGCCGGCGGTTGTCGAAGAAGTCCGGGGCGAGCGTCTGGATATGGGAGAACACCCTGTCCCGCAGCCGCAGCAGGAAGCGTTCACCGCCCAGGGACGTGGCATAGGAACCGGTGAAGGAGGCCAGGCCCGCGGCGACCGCCAGTCCGAGCCAGGCGGACGCGGGCCCCCAGAACGCCCCGAGGTTCCCGCGGCTGAGGACCTCGTCCGTGATGAGCCCGAACAGCCCGATCGCGGCGACCTCGCAGAGAGCCGCCACGATCGCCAGCACGACGCCGGCCACGAACAGCCTGCGCATGCCACGGGTGGAGGGCCAGAACCTCCGGAGGGCCTCCCGGAGGGCGACCGCCGGTGCGACAGGGGGCGGGGAGTCCACCACCGGTCCGGCTCCGCTGAGCGAGGGCGAAGGCGAAGGCGGCGGTGAAAACGAGAACCGGCGGAGTGACCGCCGGTTCTCGTTCGATTCTTCTACCACCACCAGCGCCGCCGCCGCCGCCTGCATCCGCATCCGCCCCATTCAAGAGGGGCACGGTTCGTCGGGAAGATCATGTTCAGTCTCATGGATTATCTCCTTTGGGCCGACTTTCGTGCGGTTACCAATATCGACCATATCATCCATATCGACACAAATCGCTAAATTCGGAATCCGTTAAAGACGCTTTAACGGATCATTCCGATAACCCGCGGAATCGAAAACAGCGCGTTTCTCTTGATTGCACCATGGAACCCCAACAGGAGCCCTATCTGCGGAGATGCCCCCAAAGCCCGCCCCAGCGCAATCCCACGAGAAGACCGGAATGGCCAACGAGACGGCAACCGGCACGTGCGAGACTCCTCCCTCCGGGAGGGTGCATAAATTTTCCATAAAAACCATAGAGACGGCGGGCCGGCAAACGCCGAGTAAATCACGTTGACATGTCTGGGTATGAGGAAACACCGCGAGCCCGCTCCCTCGGGAGCGGGCTCGCGTTCTCTCGCCGTCAGTTCCAGGCGAGCATGCGCAGCGGGTCTTCCAGCATGGCGCCGACGTCGCGCAGGAAAAGCGAGCCGAGCTCCCCGTCCACGACCCGGTGGTCGAAGGAGAGCGCCAGCGTGCACACCCTGCGGGGCACGATCTGTCCGTCCACCACCCATGGCATGTCCCTGACCTGGCCGAAGGCCAGGATCGCCGACTCGCCCTGGTTGAGGATCGGCGTGCCCGCGTCCACTCCGAACACGCCCACATTCGTGATCGTGATCGTGCCCCCGGCCATCTCGGCGGGCTGGGTACGGCCGGCCCTGGCGGTCTCGGCGAGGGCGCCGAGGGCCTTGGCCAGGTCCGGGAGGGAGAGGGCGTGGGCATCTTTGACATTGGGGACGAGCAGGCCACGCGGGGTCGCCGCCGCGATGCCCAGGTTCACGTAGTGCTTGACCACGATCTCCTGCGTGACCTCGTCCCACATCGAGTTGATCATCGGATGGCGCCGGGCGGCGACGAGCACCGCCTTCGCCACCAGGAGCAGCGGCGAGACCTTGACCTCGGCGAAGTCGGGGAGCTGCCGTAGGCGGACGACCGCGTCCATGGTCGCGGTCACGTCCACCTGGAGGAACTCGGTGACGTGCGGCGCGGTGAACGCGGAGGCCACCATCGCCTGCGCGGTCGCCTTCCGCACGCCCTTGACGGGGATCCGCTCCTCATGTGCCGGTACGGCTTGCACCACGGCGGGAGAGGAGACCGTCCCGACCGCCGCGTGGACGTCGTCCCGGGTGATCGAGCCCTGCGGGCCGGTCCCGGTGAGTTCCGTGAGGTCCACCCCGAGGTCCTTGGCCAGCTTCCGCACGGGAGGTTTGGCCAGTGCCGCCCCCCGCGCCGGACGCACGGCGGTGACCGGCTCGCTCCCCCGGGAGGGCGGCGGAGCGTCTTCCCCGACGGAGCCCCCGGCCCCGGCAGCCTCCCGGACGGACCGCGGGACGGTGGACGGGTCGGACGGCGCGGCGGGCGCCTGAAGGGCCGACGCCTTGCGGGGACGGCGCTTGGCGGTGCCCATCTTGACGCCGTAGCCCACCAGAACAGGCTGGCGTTCCTCCTTGGGGACCGCCGGGACCATGTCGTCGGCCAGGGCCTCCACGCGGTCGGGCACAGGCGCGGCGGCCGGGGCGGGAGCGGTGCCGTCGTCGACGGAGATGATCGGCCGGCCGACGTCCACGGTCTCGCCCTCGTCGGCCATCAGGGCCGCCACCACTCCGTCGAACGGGCAGGGCAGCTCGACGACGGCCTTCGCCGTCTCGATCTCCACGATGATCTGGTTGACCTTGACCGGGTCGCCGACCTTCACGTGCCAGCGGACGATCTCGGCCTCGGTCAGGCCCTCGCCCACGTCGGGGAGCTCGAACTCCTTCATCGTTCCTCTCCCTCTCAGAACCTGAACGCGCGGTCGACGGCGTCGAGGACCCGGTCCAGATCGGGCAGGTAGTAATCCTCCAGTCTGGAGGGCGGGTAGGGCGTGGACGGCCCGCCGACGCGCAGCACCGGGGCCTCCAGGTTGTAGAAACACTTCTCGGTGACCCGGGCGGCCACCTCGGCGCCGAAGCCGTTGTAGACCGGCGCCTCGTGCACCACGACGCAGCGCCCGGTCCTGCGGACCGACTCGGTGACCCGGGCGACGTCCAGCGGGTTGAGCGAGCGCAGGTCCACGACCTCCAGGGACCGGCCGTCCTCCTCGGCCGCCGCCGCGGCCTCCAGGCAGATCTTCACCATCGGCCCGTAGGCGATCAGGGTGAGGTCCGTGCCGGGCCGTACGATCTGGGCACGGTCGAAGGGCGTCCAGCCGGCGGAGTCCGCGGAGGTGTCCACCTCGGCCTTCTCCCAGTAGCGGCGCTTGGGCTCGAAGAAGACGACGGGGTCGTCGCAGCGGATCGCCTGCTGGATCATCGTGTAGGCGTCGACCGGGTTGGAACACGCCACGACCCGCAGGCCGCCGGTGTGCGTGAAGTAGGCCTCGGGCGACTCGCTGTGGTGCTCCACGGCGCCGATGCCACCGCCGCACGGGATCCGCACCACGACCGGCAGCTTCAGCTTCCCCAGCGACCGCAGCGGCATCTTGGCCAGCTGGGTGATGATCTGGTCGGCGGCGGGGAAGACGAACCCGTCGAACTGGATCTCGCATACCGGGCGGTATCCCCGGAGCGCGAGGCCGATCGCCGTGCCGATGATGCCCGACTCGGCCAGCGGGGTGTCGATGACCCGTTGCTCGCCGAAGTCCTTCTGCAGCCCGTCGGTGACGCGGAACACGCCACCGAGCTTGCCCACGTCCTCGCCCATGATGAGGACCTTGGGGTCGTCCTCCATGGCCTTGCGCATGCCCTCGTTGAGCGCCTTCGCCAGCGTGAGAGTCGTCATCCCTCGAAACCCTCCAGGTAGGTGGCGAACTCGGCGCGCTCTGAATCCATCAGCCCGTGCGGCTCCGCGTAGACATGGTCGAAGATGGCCAGCGGCTCGGGGTCGGGCAGTGCGAGACAGCGCTTGCGGACGTCCCCGCCGAGTTCGTCGGCCTCGGCGTCGATCGCGTCGAAGAAGTCCTGGTCGGCGATCTGGTTCTTGAACATGTAGGCGCGTACCCGCTCGATCGGGTCCTTGAGCTTCCACGCCTCGAGTTCGCCCGCCACCCGGTAACGGGTCGGGTCGTCGGCGGTGGTGTGCGCGCCCATCCGGTAGGTGAAGGCCTCGATCAGCATCGGGCCCTGCCCGGACCTGGCGTCGGCCAGCGCCTTACGGGTGACCGCGAGGCAGGCGAAGACGTCGTTGCCGTCGACCCGGACGCCGGGGAAGCCGAACCCGCTCGCCCGGCGGTACAGCGGGATGCGGGACTGCTTCTCCAACGGCTCGGAGATGGCCCACTGGTTGTTCTGGCAGAAGAAGACCACGGGCGCGTTGAACACCGATGCCCAGATGAACGACTCGTTCACGTCTCCCTGGGAGGTCGCGCCGTCACCGAAGTAGACGATCGTGGCGGCCTCGGCGCTGTCGCGCTGGACGCCCATGGCGTAGCCGACCGCGTGCAGGGTCTGGCTGCCGATCACGATCGTGTACAGGTGGAAGTTGTGCTCGGCCGGGTCCCAGCCGCCGTGGTTGACGCCGCGGAACATGCCGAGCAGGTTCACCGGGTCCACGCCCCGGCACCAGGCCACACCGTGCTCGCGGTAGGTCGGGAAGGCCATGTCGGCCTCGGTCAGCGCCCGGCCCGAGCCGATCTGCGCGGCCTCCTGGCCGAGCAGGGAGGCCCAGATGCCCAGCTCGCCCTGGCGTTGCAGGGCCACGGCCTCCAGATCGACGCGGCGGACCAGGACGAGGTCCCGGTAGAGCCCGCGGATCTCCTCGGGCGTCAGATCGATGTCGTAATCGGGATGCTCGACCCGTTCCCCTTCGGGGGTAAGCAACTGGACGAGCTCCGAAGGTGCTTCCGCACCATGAGGGGCCTCGGCTGTCACGTGCCGCTCCTGTGTGCTCGGGGCCGCCCGGATGGGTTCGCCATCCGTGTCCGGCCGATCAGCGACGCATCCGATCCGTTTGGTGGTGGTTCGTATGCTTTTGAGGACATCGTGGCAGAGGTCACACACCTGTGCGCAAGACCTGGCCCGGCATCCATACGCTCCTCGTTCCCGCTGAACCCCTCTTTACCCTCGCACGTGGGGTGTCCGGACCCGGCGACGAACTGCCGGAGAAGCCCGTTACGCTTGAGACGCCGAACGTCCCCGCTGCAACCAGGAGGAACACCGTGGCGCGCGTCATCGTCGACGTCATGCTGAAGCCCGAGATTCTCGACGCGCAGGGCCAGGCGATCGCCCGCGCGCTCCCTCGGCTCGGCTTCTCCGGTGTCTCAGCGGTACGGCAGGGCAAGCGGTTCGAGGTGGAGATCGAGGGTCCCGCCGACGAGGCCGCGCTTTCGGACGTCCGGAAGATGGCCGAAACCCTGCTGGCCAACACCGTGATCGAGGACTACACGGTGACTGTGGAGTCGTAGACCGTCACATATCACGCAGGAAATTTCCTTACGTCGGGCTAAATGCCACTCCGGATGTGCCGGAATCCCACAGCTTGACCAACACTAAATAACATCAAGGTTATTTTGCGGTTAGCCCGGATTCTGCGGGGAAACCTTGACAGGGTGACGTCTGGCCCGGGAGGGATCCGGTGGATATCGAGTTCGCGTTGGCTCTGCCGAGGGAGGCCATCGGCATTCCGATGGTCCGCAGGGCGTTGGGCGACTCTTTACGGTCGCTCGGCGTCACCGAGGACTGCGTGTCCGACATCCTGCTCGCGGTCACCGAGGCGTGTGCCAACGCGGTGCGCCACGGCGGCCCCGCCAACCGCTACGAGGTCGAGGCGGCGATCGGCAACGGCCGCTGCGACGTCCGCATCATCGACAACGGCCACGGCCTCATGAGGGTGCCTGAGCAGTATCCCCCGGCGGACACCGAGAACGGCCGGGGCATCCTCATCATGCAGGCCGTGGTGGACGAGATCAGCTTCGACATCGCGCCCGGCCGGGGCACCACCGTGCACCTGCGCAAGCACCTCGACTGGGACGACGACGCCGCCTTCCTCCGCCGCCCGATGCTCGCCGCCGTGTGACCCTCTCCCCGCCGCCGCCACCGCTTGGTCCCGTCTCCCCCCGGGTCCCCTCGGCCTGACCGGCACTGTGCGATCCTCCAACTCACCGACCGGTTCCGCCGGGGTGAGCTGTGCGTTCCGAAGGCTCCGCGTGTCACCTCCCGTCCGGGAGCGGATAGCCTGGGCACACCGCCGCAGACCGTCGTCCGATGTGTGAGACGGCGGCGCGGTGCTCGTTTGTGGAGGGGAACGCTGTCATGAGTGCTGCCCGCGTGGGCGTCGTCACTTTTCCCGGAACTCTTGACGATCAGGACGCGGCCCGCGCCGTGCGGCACGCGGGCGGCGAAGCCGTCCCGCTGTGGCACGCGGATCCCGATCTCAAAAGTGTGGACGCGGTCTTCCTGCCAGGCGGGTTCTCCTACGGGGACTACCTGCGGTGCGGGGCGATCTCCAGGTTCGCCCCTCTGATGGAGGAGCTGATCCCCGCCGCCAGGGCCGGGCTCCCCGTTCTGGGCACCTGCAACGGCTTCCAGATCCTCTGTGAGGCCCACCTGCTGCCCGGGGCGCTGATGCGCAACGCCGGGCTGCACTATGTCTGCCGTGACCAGGGCATCCGGGTGGAGAACACCGCCACCCCGTGGACGTCGGACTTCACCGAGGGCCAGGAGATCGTCCTGCCGGTCAAGCACGGCGAGGGCCGCTACGTCGCCGACGAGGCGACCCTGAGCGCGCTCGAGGCGGGTGGCCAGGTCGTCTTCCGCTATGCCGGAGGCAACCCCAACGGCTCCCTGAACGACATCGCGGGGATCCGCAACGAGGCGGGGAACATCGTCGGCCTCATGCCGCACCCCGAGCACGCGGTCGAGGACCTCACCGGCGCTCCGAGCACGGACGGCCGCGGATTCTTCTCCTCCATCCTGAAGAAGCTGGTGAACCTGTGAGCGAGCGACCCGGCAAGGGCCCCATGAACCTGGACACCGTCAAGCGGGCCGAGGACACCCCCGACGAGCGTCAGCCGTACGTCGAGCTGGGGATGAAGACCGAGGAGTACGACCGGGTCCGCGAGATCCTCGGTCGTCGGCCCACGGGCTCCGAGCTGGCCATCTACAGCGTCATGTGGAGCGAGCACTGCTCCTACAAGTCCTCCAAGGTGCACCTGCGCCAGTTCGGCACCAAGGCCCCCGCCTCCGAGGCCCTGCTCGTCGGCATGGGCGAGAACGCCGGTGTCGTCGACATCGGCGACGGCTGGGCCGCCACCTTCAAGATCGAGTCACACAACCACCCGTCCTACGTGGAGCCGCACCAGGGTGCGGCGACGGGTGTCGGCGGCATCGTCCGCGACATCATGTCGATGGGCGCCCGGCCGATCGCGGTGATGGACGCGCTGCGGTTCGGCGCGGCCGACGCCCACGACACCCGGCGGGTGCTGCCCGGTGTGGTCGAGGGCATCAGCCACTACGGCAACTGCCTGGGCCTGCCCAACATCGGCGGCGAGGTCGTCTTCGACCCCTGCTACATCGGCAACCCGCTGGTCAACGCGCTCTGCGTGGGCCTGCTCCGCAAGGACCAGATCAAGCTGGCGACCGCCCCCGGACCGGGCAACAAGGTCGTGCTGTTCGGCGCGCTGACCGGCCCCGACGGCATCGGCGGCGCGTCCGTCCTGGCCTCGGCCACGTTCGAGGACGAGTCGCAGGCCAAGCGCCCCAGCGTCCAGGTGGGCGACCCGTTCATGGAGAAGCTGCTGATCGAGTGCTGCCTGGAGCTGTACCAGGCGGACGTCGTCGTCGGCATCCAGGATCTCGGCGCGGCCGGTGTCTCCTGCGCGACCACCGAGCTCGCGGCCAAGGGCACCGGCGGCATGGACGTCAGGCTGGAGGAGGTCCCGCTGCGCGACCCGTCGCTGCGGCCCGAAGAGATCCTGATGAGCGAGTCGCAGGAACGCATGATGGCCGTCGTCACGCCCGACGACATCGATGCCTTCATGGCGATCTGCGCCAAGTGGGACATCCCGGCGACCGTGATCGGCGAGGTCACCGACTCCGGCCGCCTGGTGATGACCTGGTACGGCGAGACCATCGTGGACATCCCGCCGGGCACCGCGGCCGACGACGGCCCGGTCTACGAGCGGCCGTTCCACGAGCCGGCCGGTCAGGCCGCGCTCAACGCCGACGACCCCGCGCGGCTGGCCCGCCCCGACGACCTGAGGGCGACGCTGCTGGAGCTCCTCGGCTCGCCGAACCTGGCGTCCAAGGAGTGGGTGACCTCCCAGTACGACCGCTATGTCCGGGGTAACACCGTGCTGGCCCAGCCCGCCGACGCCGGTGTGCTGCGCATCAGCGAGGTCATGCCGGGCGCCGAGGAGACGACCCGGGGCATCGCGCTGTCGACGGACGGCAACGGCCGCTACGCCCGGCTCGACCCGTACGCCGGCGCGCAGCTCGCGCTGGCCGAGGCCTACCGCAACGTGGCGGTGACCGGCTCCCGGCCGCTCGCGGTGACCAACTGCCTCAACTTCGGCTCTCCCGAGGACCCCGAGGTCATGTGGCAGTTCGCCGAGGCCACGCGCGGCCTGGCCGACGCCTGCAAAATCCTGGGCGTGCCGGTCACCGGCGGCAACGTCTCCTTCTACAACCAGACGGGATCCACCCCGATCCACCCGACCCCGGTCGTGGGCGTGCTGGGCGTGATCGACGACGTGGCCACGCGGGTGCGGAGTGGCTTCACCGGCCCGGATGAGAAGATCGTCCTGCTCGGCGCGACGGAGGAGGAGTTCGGCGGCTCCGAGTGGGCCCACGTGGCCCACGGTCACCTCGGCGGCCTGCCGCCCCAGGCCAACCTGGAGGCCGAGCGCGCGCTGGGGACCGTCCTGGCCGAGGCGGCTTCCCAGGGCCTGCTGACCGGCTCCCACGACCTGTCCGACGGCGGCCTGGGGATCGCCCTGGCCGAGGCCTGCCTCGCCCGGGGAGTCGGCTGCACGGTCTCCCTGACGGGTGACGACGCGTTCGTCGACCTGTTCAGCGAGTCGCCGGCCCGCGCGCTGGTGACCGTGGCACCGGAGAGCTTCGAGGCCTTCGCCGAGCTCTGCGCCGCCCACGAGGTCCCCTGCTACGGCCTGGGCACCACCGGTGGCACCTCGCTGACCGTCGGAGGCGTCCTGGACGTCCCGGTCACCGAGCTCCGCCAGACCCACGCGTCCACCCTGCCGGGCATCTTCGGCTGATCTCACACACCCGCCCGGATCTCCGGGACCACGGACACCGTGTACGGGATTCTGCGCACGTCCAACCGGAAGACGGCGGTCAGTGCGGCACACGCGCTGGCCGTCATGGCCGTCATGGTCGTCATGGCGGCCAGCGCGCACTTCGTCCCGGCGAGCGTCACGGTCATGCCCAACCACGCCGGCCCGGTGCGCATGGTGCCACCCATCGCGCTCTCCCGCATGTCCCCCGTCGCCGTGGACCAGCTCATGAACGGTTTCCGCACCACCTATGCCGTCCTGTGCGCCATCGCCCTCTGCGGGACCGTTTCCGCGGTGCCGGCCCGCCCGCGCCGCATCCCGGCGGCGGGCGATTCCCAAGCAGGCGCGACACGTGAGCCCTTCCTCCCGCCGGAACACCCCAAGGGCCTCGGACCGGCACACATGCTCGTGGACCGTGACCCGGAGGACGGCGAGTAATAAATTGGAATTAGTGAGATATTAATCACGGAATGGGCGTAAATGGCGGCGTGGCGGAGAATTAATGAAACCACCCGCCAAACAGAAGCTTTTCCGGGGGAATTTCCATGCAAAGTCAGCGAATACCGGTTTTCCTTACCTTATCGATACTTATGCCCGTTCTGACCACCTCTTTCGGCGCCGGGGCCTGCGCTGACAGCGGTCCCGCGTCCATCTGGACGCGGCCGATCGGCAATGGTGCGGGCAGAGGGGCGGACGACTCTTCATCGTCCACCAAGGCGTCATTCCGAGTGCTCCCCGCGCCGGCGCCGACCTACTACCCGCCGATCGGACCCGGCTTCGGGGACATCGAGGCCGGCGTCGGGGACGATCTCCTCGATGACATCGAGGCCGGCGTCGACGCCGACATCAAGGGCATCGATGCCGGCGTCGGGGCCGGCCTTGGGGACACCGAACCCGCCGACCCCGATTCCGAATTTCCCCGATCCAGGCACCACCCCGGATCCGGGAGCGCCGACTCCGAAGGCTCCGAACCCGTGGACTTCGGGAACATCGGTCCCGGCCCCGTGGGCCCCGCGCCGACCGGGGGCCCCAGCCTGCCGTTCACCGGGATCGACGGCCACCGCCTGGCGATCCAGGCACTGGCGGGAGCGGGGGCCGTACTGGTCGGCACCTGCCTGATCCTGCTGTCCGCCTCGCGCCGTCGCCGTCGAGGGAGGCCCTGACCTCTTCCCGCCGATCGTAGGTGAGATCCCCTTGGGCCCAGCCCCCTGGACGGCCACCCTGCCGGGACTCGGCCTCATGACGGCGAGTCACCGGGACCAGATGGACACCGCCGGACGGGCATGGGTCACGGATGCGCGGCGCCTGCTCGCGCGTGGCCTCCGGCGGCGCGGAGATCAGCCCGTACGGAGGCGGGCCGCCATGGTCTCGATGCCGGTCATCAGGATGTCGACGCCGAAGGTGTCGTAGAGCTCGGTCGTGCCGCCGTCGATGAGAGGGCCCGCCATCTCCACGATGTGCGGGTAGACGTCCGGCGGCAGCGACTGGAGGGTGGCGCGCTTGACGCGCAGACACTCGGCCCTCTCCTCGCTTGACGCGCTCGGACGGCGGCTCATCGGACCGGCGGCCAGGGCGATCGCGCCCTGGAGCAGATATTTGGAGATCAGGCAGTTCTCCTCGTAGGAGAACCCCGCCTGCTTGGCCAGGCCGAGCGCGGTGTCCCACACCCGCAGGAAGTTCGGCACGGTCATGTGGTCCACCTCCTCCAGCACGGCCGCCGCGCACGGGTAGTGGCGCAGCACCCTGACCAGACCGGTGACGAGTTCGCGGAGCTGCTCCTGCCACGGCCTGGCGTGATCCTCGGCGATCACGAACCCCTCGATCAGGTGGTCCGCCATACCGATGAGCAGCTGCTCCTTGTTCTTGAAGTGCCAGTACAGCGCCATCGGGGTGACCCCCAGCTCCTGAGCGAGTCGCCGGATGGTCACCGCCTGGAGTCCTTCGGCCGAGCCGATCTCCAGCGCCTGCTCGACGACGGCCTCACGCGTCAGTTTTCCCATCACGCTTGACAACTATACGCCGTACACGGTCCACTCTACATCGTACATGTACGAGGTACATGTACGACGTAGAGGAGCGGAAGTGACGGACAACCGCAAGTGGTGGGCTTTGGGAGCGATCTCGCTGGCCACCTTCATGACCTATCTGGACAACAACGTGGTCAACGTCGCGCTACCGACGATCCAGCGGGACCTCGGGTTGAGCATCTCGGGCCTGGAATGGATCGTGAGCGGTTACATCCTGGTCTTCGCCGGGCTGATGCTGACCGGCGGGCGCCTGGCGGACGTCTTCGGCCGGCGGCGGATCTTCATGATCGGGCTCGGTGTGTTCACCGCGGCGTCGTTCGCCGCCGGACTGGCCACGGACGGCACGGGCCTGATCGCCGCCCGGGCGCTCCAGGGCGTCGGCGCCGCGTTCCTCGCGCCCACCGCGCTCGCCCTGCTCACCTCGATCTTCCCCGACACCCGGGAGCGGGCGACGGCGGTCGGACTGTGGAGCGCGGTCGGCGCGCTGGCCCTGGCCCTCGGCCCACTGACCGGCGGGTTCATCAGCGAGCGGTGGCACTGGGGGTGGATCTACCTGATCAACGTGCCGATCGGGATCGTGACCCTCGGGCTCGGCCTGTGGGCGATCCGGGTGGCCCCGCAGGACCGCGTACGGCACAGCCTGGACGTTCCCGGCCTGGTGACGTCGGGCCTGGCGCTGTCCGCGCTGACCTACGGGCTCATCGAGGGCGACGGGGCCGGGTGGACCTCAGCGGAGATCCTGGTCGCGTTCGGCCTGGCGGCGGGGTTCGCGGCGGTGTTCGCGGTGATCGAGACCAGGAGCCACGAGCCGATGATCGACCTGTCGCTGTTCCGGTCCCGGGTGTTCAGCGGGGGCCTGCTGTCGATGGGGCTGTGGTCGTTCGGGGTCTTCGGGATCTACTTCTTCACCGCGCTGTACCTGCAGAACGCGCTGGGCTTCTCGCCGATGGAGGCCGGGCTCTCGTTCGTGCCGATGGCGCTGGTGATGGCCGTGACCGCGGCCGTCGCCCAGCGGATCAGCCGGGTCCTGGGAACCGCGCGGACCGTGGCCGCCGGGCTCCTGCTGATGGCCGTGGCGGTGTTCGGCATCTCCTTCATCGGACAGGACGGCTCGTTCGGTGACCTGCTGCCCTGGTTCCTGGCCTACGGGCTGGGCGGCGGGATGCTCGTGCCCCTCACCACGGCCATCCTGAACACGCTCCCCGCCGGCCGGACCGGGGTGGCCTCGGGTGTGCTGAACATCTCACGGGAGATCTTCGGTCTGCTCGGGGTCACCGTCCTCGGGGCGATCCTCAACGGCAGGCAGAGCTCGATCCTCCAGGGCGGCGCCGAGCCGCTGACGGCCTTCCTGGAGGCCTACCGGTTCACCCTGGTCATCGCCGCGGTCATCGTGCTGGTGGGCGTGCCGGTCAGCCTCTTCTCCCTGCGCTCCCCCACGGCCCCGCGGGATCCCGGCGGCGCGGAGACCACCGGCGAGCGCCTCGCCGTACCGGCGGCATGAAAGGGCGGGGAGACGCCGGTCGCACCTGTCTCGGCGAGGCCGGCGCCCGCCCCGTGCCTGTTCCGGAGGCAGGCACCCGCCGGTGACCCTCCGCCGCGGCCGGGAGGGGACCTCCGAAGGGGCATGATGAAGGCGTGCCACCTCACAAGCCTGATCCCGCCAAGGTCCGCGCCGCGTTGGACGCCCAGTTGAGCGCCCTCGACGAACCGTCCTACGACGGGCCCGGAGACCTTGCGGCCCTGCTGGCGGCGTGCGTGCCGGTGGTGCTGCGGGTCTACGAGCGGCAGATCCGGCCTGAGCGGGAGATCGCGCGCTTCGCCGTACGGCACCTGCTGGACCGGCTGGCGGCGGCGGCTCCCGGACGGACCGTCGAGGTGCGGGTCCCCCCGTATGCCGCGGTGCAGTGTGTGGAAGGTCCCCGGCACACGCGGGGCACCCCGCCGAACGTGGTGGAGACCGACGCCCGGACCTGGCTGGAGCTGGCCACCGGCCGGCTGGTGTGGGCCGAGGCGGTGGCGACGGGAAAGGTCACCGCGAGCGGTGCCCGGGCCGACCTGTCGGACCATCTGCCCGTCCTGTAGACGCGGCGTCCCGTGGACGAGGCATCCGCCGGTTGCGCGGACGCCCGCCCGTGACCCGATGGCCACGGGCGCCTTCCCGTGCTGTCAGGGGTTGCTCTGGATCTGCACGCCCAACCTCTGCTCGATGCAGCGCTGCTGAAGCTCGGCCGGCAGACCGGCGCAGTCGCCGATCCTGCTGTAGAGCCAGCTCAGCAACACCGCGGCGATGATCAGAGTCAGGGCGCTCAGCACGATGCCCACCCAGGCCCGGCCACGGTTGGAGTTCTTGACGACCGCGACGATGCCGACGATCAGCCCTGCTATGGCCGTCAGCACGCCGAGGCCGCACACGACGAGCAGGAAGAGGCTCACGATGCCGAGTACGAGCGCGGTGGTGCCGAGACCTCCCCCCTGCCTGCGCGACCAGTCGCTCCCCGGCGGCGGCGGGTACGGTGTGCCGCCCGGATAGCCCGGATAGGGCGGCGGCTGCCCCTGGTACGGCTGGCCCGACGGATAGGCCAGGTTGCCCTGTGGCGGATAGGGCGGGCCGCCTGGCGACGCCGCATAGGGCGGTGGCTGCTGGGACGGGCCAGCCGGCGCGCCCGCGGGCGCGCCACTGGGGGGAACGGACCCGTAGGGACCGTAGGGACTCGTCCCGGGAGGGTTCCCGGTGGAGAAGTCGTCACCCGCGGGCCCCCGATGGGCGCCCGGGGCGGGCCCGCCGTACGGGCCGCCCGGTGGTGCCGGCGTGTCCGAGGCACTCTCCCAGCCCGGGTAGGCGGGCGGAGGGGCGCCGGGGATCGGATAGGGGGGCGGGGAGGCGTCCGTGCCGTCCCGGGCCGTACCGCCCTGATCCGCCCCGCCCGAACCCGTACCGCCCGGATCGGCCTGGACCGGCCGGGGAACCTCCGGCGCGGTCGGCACATCAGGGTGTGCCGGAACCGACGGCCCCTGCGGTGTGGAGATCGGCGGCCACTCCGAGGGCTCACCCGGCCGGTCAGGGTCGGGAGGCAGTGGAGTGGTTCTCTCCGGCTCCTCCGGCCCCCCGGGTGGCTCCGGGGCCGTCCCCTCCCGCTCGGATCGCCGGTCTCGCGACTCCCGTCGCGGATCAGGCTCGTTGGGGTCCTCAGGTGTTGTCACGTCCGCTCTCCCGACGCGTAGGCATGCCGGATACCTCAGACTCCCCCGCTCCTTTGCGATAAAACAGCCCGACACGGCAAAAGCCCGACGATTGTTCGGCAACAGGGAACACAGCCCCCAGACCTGCCCCCGGGGTACGAGCAATGAAGAAGCCGACCTAGACTGAAGGATGTGCTGAAGGGCGACGGCCATCTGAGCCATGACCTTGACCCCCAAGACCAGCCCCCGAAGGACGCATGTGGCGTCTTCGGCGTCTGGGCGCCGGGGGAGGAAGTCTCCAAACTCACCTACTACGGGCTGTACGCATTACAACACCGCGGTCAGGAATCCGCGGGTATCGCGGTCAGCGAAGGCAGCCGCATCCTCGTCTACAAGGACATGGGCCTCGTCGCCCAGGTCTTCGACGAATCGGTGCTCGGCACCCTCCGCGGCCACCTGGCCATCGGTCACTGCCGCTACTCGACCACCGGATCGAGTGTCTGGGAGAACGCCCAGCCGACGCTGAGCTCGACCGAGGTCGGCGGGCTCGCGCTCGCCCACAACGGAAACCTGATCAACACTCCGGAGCTGGCCCAGCGTCTGGCCCCGGGCGCGACCAGGGCGACCACCGACACCGAGGTGCTGACGTCGCTGCTGGCCCAGGACCGCAGCCAGTCCATCGACGACGCGGCAGCGGAGCTCCTGCCACAGGTCAAGGGCGCCTACTCGCTGGTCTTCATGGACGAGAAGACGCTGTACGCGGCCCGCGACCCGCAGGGCATCCGCCCGCTGGTCCTCGGACGGCTGGAGCGCGGCTGGGCGGTCGCCTCCGAGACCGCCGCACTCGACATCGTGGGTGCCACGTTCGTCCGCGAGATCGAGCCCGGAGAGCTGATCACCATCGACGAGCGGGGCGTGCGGTCTCGCACGTTCGCGCTGGCCGAACCCAAGGGCTGCCTGTTCGAATACGTCTACCTGGCGCGCCCCGACACCACGATCGCCGGGCGCGGCGTGCAGAGCACCCGCGTCGAGGTCGGCCGCGTGCTGGCCCGCGAGCACCCGGTCGAGGCCGACCTGGTCATCCCGACGCCCGAGTCGGGCACCCCCGCCGCCGTCGGTTACGCCGAGGAGAGCGGGATCCCGTACGGCCAGGGCCTGGTCAAGAACTCCTATGTCGGCCGGACCTTCATCCAGCCGTCCCAGACGATCCGCCAGCTCGGCATCCGGCTCAAGCTCAACCCGCTGAAGGAAGTGGTCGCGGGCAAGCGCCTGGTCGTCGTGGACGACTCGATCGTGCGCGGCAACACCCAGCGGGCGATCGTCAAGATGCTGCGCGAGGCCGGCGCGCGTGAGGTCCACGTCCGGATCTCCTCTCCGCCGGTCTCCTGGCCGTGCTTCTACGGCATCGACTTCGCCACCCGCGCCGAACTGATCGCCGGTTCGCTCAGCGTGGAGGAGATCCGCGCCTCCCTGGGCGCCGACTCTCTCGGATACATCTCGCTGGAGGGCCTGACCCAGGCCACCACGATCCCGGCCGAACGGCTCTGCCGCGCCTGCTTCGACGGTGTGTATCCCATTGCCATCGACCGTGACAACGTGGGCAAATACGTCCTGGAGGGCAAGCTGTGAACCGGGACGACACGAAGGACGGCGGAGCCGCGGTCGCGCGACCGGCGAGGGGGGACGCATGACGAGCTATGCCGCCGCCGGCGTGGACATCGACGCGGGTGAGCGCGCCGTCGAGCTGATGAAGTCGAAGGTCGCGCGGTCACGGCGGCCCGAGGTGGTCGACGACGCCAGCGGATTCGCCGGTCTCTTCGACGCCTCGGCCCTGCTGGGCTACCGGCGACCGCTGCTGACCACCTCGACAGACGGGGTCGGCACCAAGGTCATGCTGGCGCAGGCGCTCGACAAGCACGACACGATCGGCATCGACCTGGTCGGCATGGTCGTGGACGACCTGGTGGTCTGCGGCGCCGAGCCGCTGTTCATGACCGACTACATCGCCTGCGGAAAGGTCGTCCCGGAGCGGATCGCCGAGATCGTGGGCGGCGTCGCCGAGGGCTGCCGTCTGGCGGGCTGCGCCCTGATCGGTGGCGAGACGGCCGAGCACCCCGGGGCCATGGGCGCCGGCGAGTACGACCTGGCGGGCGCCGCCACCGGTGTGGTGGAGGCCGAAAGAATGCTCGGCCGGGACCGGGTCCGCGAGGGCGACGTGGTGCTGGCGCTGGCCTCCTCCGGCGTGCACTCCAACGGCTACTCGCTGGTCCGGCACATCATCAAACTCGCCGGGCTCTCCCTTTCGGCCGAGTTCGCCGAGCTCGGCCGGTCACTGGGCGAGGAGCTGCTGGAGCCGACCAGGATCTACTCCCTGGACTGCCTGGAGCTGGCCCGTTCGGTCGACGTCCACGCGTACGCGCACATCACCGGCGGTGGCCTTGCGGGCAACCTGTCCCGCTCGCTGCCGTCGACGCTGGACGCGCTGCTGGACCGTTCGTCATGGACTCCGCCCGCCGTCTTCGAGCTGCTCGCGGGCCACGGCAAGGTGGCGCAGGCCGACATGGACCGCACCTTCAACCTGGGTGTGGGCATGGCGGCGATCGTCGGTGCGGACGCCGCCGACGCGGCCCTGGCCCTGCTCAAGGAGCGCGGCCTTCCGGCCTGGGTGCTCGGCGAGGTCGTCTCCGGCACCGGCCAGGCGCGTTACCGCTGAGATGTGAGGGCGCCGGTCACCGCCGGCGCCCGGCCGTACATCCGGAGATCGAGGATCCGGTGCGGAGCACGACGAAAGCGCTCCGGACCACCGGAGCGCGGGTATGAAGCGGTGCACGCGGAGAAAACACCCGGCGGCTGTCAACCACCGGGTGTTCCGCTCACACTCGATCCGAAGCTCGCCTAGCGGCGGCCGGACGTTCCTTCGTCCGGTTTGTCACCAGAACCAAAGTCATCGGCGTAATCGGCATACCGATCCGCCAGCTCATCGTAGGCGTCGTTGGCGTCGTCATCGTGGTTGGAGTCATCTCTGACTCCGAGCTCGTCGCGAAGACGCTCAAGATCAGTGCCACCGCTGTTGTACTTCAGCTGGCGAGCAACCTTGACCTGCTTGGCCTTTGCTCGGCCGCGCCCCATTGGCTCGACCCCCTCGTGTGGGGTCGTGCCCGACCCCTCGTCGCTAACGCACCACCCACTGACGCCACCTGACTTAGGCGTCAGCTCTCGTTCGACTACAACCGTACCTGTTTTACGCCCGGCTCGGTACGCCGTATGGGCGTGAGGGGCTAGCGGCCTAGCCAAATGCCCCTAATTCGCCCGACTTCCGACATTCTGCGCTCCGCTAGCCTATCGGCTGCGACGGCCGGGGGAACGCCATCCTCCGCCGCCGTGGCAAAAATCTTGAGAGTCGTGTCGTAGATCTGGGTTGCCTTTGCCTTGGCCCGCTCCATGTTGAACCCCTCGATCTCGTCCGCGACCTGGATGACGCCGCCGGAGTTGACCACGTAGTCAGGCGCGTAGAGGATGCCGCGGTCGGCGAGCTCCTTCTCCACCCCCGGGTGGGCCAGCTGGTTGTTCGCCCCGCCGCAGACGATCGTGGCGCGCAGCCGGGCGACCGTGTCGTCGTCCAGCGCCCCGCCGAGCGCACACGGCGCGTAGACGTCGATGTCGGCCGCGGTCAGCTCTCCCTGGTCGGCGACGACCTCGACGCCGGGGTGGCGCCGCCGGACCCGTTCGACCGCCTCCTCGCTGACGTCGCAGATCACCACCTCGGCACCGTCCTCGACGAGGTGGTCGACCAGACGGTGGCCCACCTTGCCCACGCCTTCGACGCCGACCCGCCTGCCGCGCAGCGCCGGCGCGCCGTAGGCGTGCTCGGCCGCGGCCCGCATGCCCTGGAACACACCGTAGGCGGTCAGGATCGACGAGTCGCCCGCTCCGCCGTGGGCCACCGTACGGCCGGTCACGTAAGAGCTCTCGCGGGCCACGATGTCCATGTCCTCGCTGTAGGTGCCCACGTCGCACGCGGTGAAGTAGCGGCCTCCCAGGGACTGCACGAACCGGCCGTAGGCGCGCAGCAGCGCCTCGCTCTTGTCCGTCGCCGGGTCGCCGATGATGACGGCCTTGCCGCCACCGAGGTCGAGGCCGGCCAGGGCGTTCTTGTAGGCCATCGCCCGCGAGAGGTTGAGCACGTCGGCCAGCGCCGCCTGCTCGCTCCCGTAGGGGTAGAACCTGGTGCCCCCGAGGCCTGGGCCGAGGGCGGTGTTGTAGATCGCGATGATCGCGTGGAGGCCGCTGCGCTCGTCGGAGCAGAAGACGACCTGCTCGTGTTTCGTCTGGCCGCTTGCGGGGCTGATGTCCTTGTGGGACAGCCCGAAGACGTCGGTCACGGTGGTGACTCCCGGTCGTCCGGTCCGCCGCTCCATCGCGGCGGAGATCACTCTCAGCGTAACCACAACTTTGAGTGGAACGACGGAGGTTGTGGCTGGTTCTCCGCACCCGCGACGTCCCGGGACACGGTGGGCGGTACCCCGGCCGTCACGTGGTCGATACCGGACAGCGGGGGGTTCTTCATGACACGATGCGGTCGTGCTGCCCTATGCCGCGTACCTCCGCGTCTATGAACCACTGGCCGCGTTCACCCCGCCGGAACGCGTCTCGTGGGCCGCCTACGCCGAGGCGGCCGACCGCCCCCGCCGCGCGAGCGCGCTCCGCGCCGAGCACGGCGAGGCGGTCCGCCGCATCCTGGGGGTCCCCCCGGCCCCCGCACCCGCCCAGGAGAGCCCCAACGCCTATCTCAGGCGCGTGGAGGACGTCCTCTACGTCTGCCCCTGGCAGAGCAGGCTGAGATCGTGGCTGGCCTTCTCACGCTTCCGCGGGGCGACTCCGGAAAGGCTGATGGAGCGGTTCGTGCCGACCTCCGTCGCCGAGCAGACGGCCGACGACTTCGACAGGTTCAAGCGCCGCGGCGACTCGGCCTCCCTGCGCACCCACATCCGGACCTCGACATGGCACGTTCCGACCTCGTGGTTCGTCCCCTTCGACGGCAACGAGCGCTGGCTGGTCCTTGACGGGAGGGAGTCGCCCGGGGGCACGACCACCACGCGGAACCTGATCTACGTCACGTCCATGGCCCACGCTCGGCGCCGTAGCGCCCGCGCCCTGCAGATCGTCCGCAGGCACGTGGGCGCGGCCGCGGTGACCAGCGAGGTCGAGGACCTGGCTCGCTGGCTGGAGGAGTTCCATCCGCACTCGCTGGTGGAGCTCGACTACGGCGGCATCGTCCATCTCATGGACGACGAGAAGCTCCAGGACGACCAGTCGGTGGCGGAGCTCGGGGCGGCTCTGACGGGTCTGGAAACCGGCGAGGAAGAGTTGGCCTTCGCCATGTATAGGCGAGTTATCCTCCGCTGGCGATCAATACAACTTCTCGAATCAGCAAACTGAGTCGCAAATCATCCCTCTGACCTGCATAAGTAGTTCGGTCGATGACCGGCGACACGTCTACGAACTGAGTAGTTTGCCGTTTTCGCTGCGATACCACGAAACGTGTCGCTAGAATCACCGAGCGTGACAACAACAGGTACACATGAGAGATGAGCCACTCAAAGGCTCGCCAATCGCTCTACGTGGCTGTATGGTCACATCGGGTGATGCCGCATATGGCCCGAACAGCCGCACGCAAGGGGCCATAGGGGGACATCCGTGACAAGCGTCAAGTCGCAGGATCGCTGTCGCCGGTCCACATGGAGGAGAGGCCGCACAAATGTCAGCTCGTACACCCGAGGCAGAGCCGCTGCTCACCCCGGCGGAGGTCGCAACCATGTTCCGCGTCGATCCCAAGACCGTTACGCGGTGGGCGAAGGCCGGCAAGTTGACGTCCATCCGCACTCTGGGTGGGCACCGCCGCTACCGGGAGACCGAGGTTCGCGCGCTGCTGGCGGGGATTCCGCAGCAGCGCTCTGAGTAAGACGGGGATCTTCTAGGGGGAAACAGATGCGCGCTCATCACGTGAGCGCGCAGGCCATACGCGTTGTTTGTGGGGAGCGGCGTCGCCCGCCCGGCGCCGCCCCGGCATCGTCTCCGTCCGGCTTCCGCCGATTCTCCCGGCGACACGACCGTTACGGCGCGGGTTCCCCCGCCAGGTCGCCGAGGAGCTGCCCGGCCTGCGGATCGCGAGCCGCGGCCACTCTGAGCAGTGCCACCATCTGACCGACCAGCATGCCCTCAAGCTCCGCCCGTTCGATGTCCCGGTGTTCCAGCCAGTCGAGGCCGGCCGTCTCGACGGAGGCGATCCACGAACGCAGGGTGATGCGGAGCACGGGCCCCGGCTCGTGGACCCCCATCCGGCTCATGACGAGGCGGAACAGCCGGCGCCGGACGCTGTCGACGATCTCACCGATCTCGCCGCTGCGGTTGGCGGGACCACCCCTGAGCAGTGCGGCGAAGCCCGCCGCGCGCTCCTCGACGAAGTCGAAGTAACACCCCAGCCCGGTGGCGAGCCCGTCGATCGGGCGGCCGCCCTCAAGGGGCCGGAGCCGCGCCTCCAGCTGCGCCGCGGCACCCCTCAGCGCGGCGACGTAGAGCTCCTGCTTGCCGCCGAAGTAGTGGTAGACCAGGGCCCGCGACGCTCCGGCCGCCGACGCCACGTCGTCGATCGAGACATCCTCGGCATCACGCTTGCTGAACAGCTCCAGGGCCGCCGCCATGAGCTCCTCACGACGCTGGTCCACGCTGAGTCTGCGCCGCGCCGGCCGCGTGCCCTCCGTCGCGGGGACGTCCTGCTCGGCCGCTCCGGATGTCGAACCCACACTCCGCACACTATCGGAGTCGATCGTGGCGACGACGACATCAAGATCGGAGTTCCCTTAGGCGGAAGCCGTACCCCATTCGGAACTCGATCGTTTTGAGTGACAGGTGCCCATCCACCATCCCGGGGGAGAGCCATGTCAGGACCACCGGTCAACACCACCGTCATCCGAACCCGCCGGTTCGCCGAACCCGTCTCGCCGAATGACCACGGCCCACGTCCGCGGCCCACGATCCGCAACGTGGCCGAGCGAGCCGGTGTCTCCAAATCGCTGGTCTCGCTCGTTCTGCGCGGCTCGCCGCACGTGAGCGAGCATCGCCGGCAGGCCGTGCTCCAGGCGGCCAGAGAGCTCGGCTACCGGCCCAACGCGGTCGCACGCAGCCTGGTCGAAGGCCGCACACACCTGGTCGGGGCGCTCGTCGCCGACCTGCACAACCCTTTCTACGCCGAATTCCTGGACGGCCTGCAGGAGAGCCTGCACGGCGACGGCCTCCGGCTTCTCATCGGCAACAGCCAGTGGGATCCGGCCTTCGAGGTCGAGGCGGTCGAGGCGTTCCTGGAACTACGGGTGGACGGTCTCGTCCTGCTCGGCATAGCGCCCACCAGCGAGACGCTCATCGAGGCCACCGGCTACACGCCGACGGTCGTGGTGGGCGAGCGCGACATCGACCTCGGCGGCGTGGACATCGTCGCGGACGACGACCAGCTGGGCGCCCGCCTGGCCATCGACCATCTCGTCTCCCTCGGCCACCGCAGGATCGCCCACATCGAGGGCACCCGCTCCTCGTCCGGGCGGTTCCGCTGCGAGGGCTACCTGGTCGCGATGCGCAGGCACGCGCTGGCGCCGTACATCATGGTCGAGCAGGGTGACTGCACCGAGGAGGGCGGCGCGGCGGCGGCACGGAGCCTGCTCACCCGCACCCCCCGACCCAGCGCGATCTTCGCCTCCAACGACGCGGTCGCCATGGGCGTGCTCTCCGCGGCGGCCGAGCTGGGCCTGCGGGTGCCCGAGGACCTCTCCGTGATCGGATACGACAACACCCACCTCTCGGGGACCTCGGCGATCTCGCTGACAACCGTCGACCAGCCCCGCCGCGCCATGGGCCGCTCGGCCGCGGCCCTGCTCAGCGACCGGATCGGTGATCCCGGTAAGGCCTCGCGCCTGCGCCAGGTCACTCCCGAACTCGTCGCACGGCGCAGCACGGGCCCCGCCAAGGAGTGAGGGACCCGCCTGGAGCGTTACACAATGCCCAGGCGGGCTCCAAGTCCTCGCCAAAACCAGGTCAACCATCGACGTGGCTGCAGGGCCCCGGTGTTGACTCCGGTGTGACGAGGGGGTAATAATGCGCGATCCAGAACTGGTTTCATGCGCCCAGCGCGCGGCCGCCGAGCTTGAGCGGGCGTGGGCGCACTGGCGGGCCGCCCGAGGCCGGAACGGGGATGCCGGTGCCGAATCCGTGGCGAGCTACGTGGCCCATTCGATCGACCACCCATGGGGGCGTCCACGGGTGGTGCTCGGGCTGGACGCCGAGGACGCCAGAGAGCTCGCCTCCCTCCTGCAGAAGCTGGAGGCGGGGGAGCACGTCTGGTGATGACGGCCGAGTCGCGTAGGTTGGATGGTTGACGGACTCCTTCGAGGGGGATCAGCGTGACCAGCAAAGCATTCGTGGCAGCCCTTGCGTTGTGCGGCCTGAGCGCCGCGGCCTGCGGCGGCGCTGTCAACGGCGCCACGGCGAGTTCGGTGCGGAACGACGGGCCCGTCTCATCGGCCACCCCCCAGGCGACCCACGCGGCCTCGGCCGCCACGCCCGCTCCGGCGGCGGGCAAGAGCGTGCCGGCCGAACCGTTGCGCGGCAAGGTCGTGGTCGTCGACCCGGGCCACAACGGGCTCAACTACAAATACCCCTCGAAGATCAACAAGCAGGTTGACGTCCTGACCCAGCACAAGGCCTGCGACACCACCGGCACCGCCACCGACAGCGGCTACAGCGAGGCGGCCTTCACCTGGGACGTCGCCCAGCGCCTGGCCAAGATCCTCAAGGAGCGCGGGGCGACGGTGAAGCTGACCAGGACCAGCAACTCCGGCGTGGGCCCGTGCATCACCCAGCGCGCGGCGATCGGCAACAAGGCCAAGGCGGACGCGGCGATCTCGATCCACGCCGACGGCGCGCCCGCGGCCGGCCACGGCTTCCACGTGATCATGCCGAAGAAGATCGGCGGACCGGTGGACCCGGTGGTGGGGAAATCCAGGGAGCTCGGCATCGACGTCCGCAACTCCATCAAATCCGTCGCCGGCCAGCCCTACTCCACCTACATCGGCAACAAGGCCCTGGACTTCCGCGACGACCTCGGCGGACTGAACCTCTCCACGGTTCCCAAGGTCTTCGTCGAGAGCGGCAACATGCGCAACCCGGGCGACGCGGCCGAGTTCCGGTCTCCGGCGTTCCGCCAGAAGCTGGCGCTCGCCCTCGCCGACGGGATACAGGCCTACCTCAACTAGCGCGCGTTCTCGCCCTACTTGGCATGATCTGAGGCATGACTGACCTTCTGCCACACCCTGCCGTCTTTCAGCCTGCCCGTGGTTCCTTCCCGCTCTCGCCCGGCGCCTCCGTCTCCGGTCCCGCCGAACTCGTGGACGGAGTACGGCCGGCGCTGGCCGTACTCGACCTGCGGCCCGCGGAGACGGGGGCGGTCGTGGTGGAACGGGACGTGTCGCTGGGCGCGGAGGCGTACACGCTGGAGATGACGGCCGAGGGGGTGCGGATCACCGCCGGAGACCGTGCCGGGGCGTTCTACGCGGGCCAGACGCTACGGCAGCTCCTTCCCGACGGAGCGTTCCGGACGGTCGGGAAGGCCGGCTGGACCGTCCCGTGCGGCCGGGTGGAGGACGCCCCCCGGTTCTCCTGGCGCGGCGTGCACCTGGATGTGGCGCGGCACTTCATGCCCAAGCGCGAGGTGCTCCGGATGGTCGACATCATGGCCGTGCACAAGCTGAACCGGCTCCATCTGCACCTGGTGGACGACCAGGGGTGGCGGGTCGAGAGCCGGGTCGCCCCCAGGTTGCACCAGGTGGCCTCCCACCGGCCGCGCACGATCACCAGCCGCCGCAGGGAGGACCCCGTCTACGACGACGTGCCGCACGGCGGCTACTACACGCTGGACGACCTCGCCGAGATCGCCGCCTACGCCCGTGCCCGGGCGGTGACGATCGTGCCCGAGATCGACGTGCCGGGACACGCCTCGGCGATCCTCGCGGCCTACCCCTCGCTCGACGCGCGGGCCACCGGGGGCCGGGAACCCGAGCCGTTCGGCGTGCTGGACCGCTGGGGCATCTCCCCCGCGATCCTGTCCCCGCTCCCCCCGACGGTCGACTTCCTGACCGCGGTGATCGACGAGATGCTCGGTGCGCTGGGCGAGACGCCGTATGTGCACATCGGCGGGGACGAGTGCGTGCTCGACGACTGGGCCGCCGCACCGGAGATCGTCGCCTTCCAGGAGGAGCTCGGCCTTGCGAGCCTGAGCGACCTGCACGCCTGGTTCCTGCGCCGGCTGGCGGACGTGCTCGCCGAGCGGGGCAGCCGGGCGGTCGTCTGGGACGAGGCCTTCGTCAGCGGCATGCTGCGACCCGACACCATCGTGATGCCGTGGCGCGGAATGGGGGTGGCCCTGCGTGCGGCCGAGGCCGGGTACGACGTCGTGCAGACGCCGGTCTCCCCCCTCTACTTCGACTACGCCGAGGCCGCCTCCGAGGATGAGCCGCTCGCCATCGGCGAAACGACCACTGTGGCGGACGTCGCGGCCTTCGACCCGGCGCCGGAGTCCTGGACGGCCGGGCAGCGCGAGCGCGTGCTGGGGGCGCAGTTCCAGCTCTGGAGCGAGTATCTGCCGGACGGCCGGGCGGTGGACTACCGGGCCTGGCCCCGGGGCTGCGCGCTGGCCGAGGTCGCCTGGTCGGGCTCGGCCGGTCCCGGATTCGACTCCCGGCTCGAAGGACATCTGGGCCGCCTGGACGCGATGGGGGTGGAGTATCGCCCCGCTGCCGGCCCGCGCCCCTGGCAGCGTGGCGGCTCCGGTCGCCGCGCCCACCGCCCCGGGGCCGTCAGTGTGGAGGCGACCATGAAGCGCCTGGAGGAGCTGACCCACCTGGCGGACTCGACCCGGCCGAGCATGTGACTCGCCCGCCCGGTGTGGCGGCGGTGAGCCCCGGCTCCCGATGAGCGCGGGGCGACGGGCTGCGCCCCGGGCGGTGCCGCCCGGGGCGCAGCCGTACGGCGGGCACGGGCACCGGCCGGGACGCAACCCCTGGGGCAGTCAGGGCATCGGGAGGCCGTCCGTCAGACGGCCACCTCGTAGCCGGCCTCCCTGATGGCGGCACGGATGGCGGCATCGTCGGGAGAGGCGCCGGAGACGTCCACCCGGCCGCTCGCCAGATCGACGTCGACCTCCGTGACGCCGGGAACCTCGGCGACCTCTTCCTTGACCGAGCTCACGCAGTGGCCGCAGGTCATGCCGGTGACCGTGTATGTGCTCACGCTCATCGCGCGCCTCCAAAGTCGAAAACCACCCGCACAGGATAGTGCTCAGGTCGCGGTGCGGCCGATGATCTCGCGCAACTCGGTGGCGCCGTGCCGGCGGAGGCGGCGCGACAGCCCGCGATGGATGCGATGGGCCCACAGAGGACCCTCGTAAATCAACGCGCTGTAGCCCTGGACCAGGGTGGCGCCGGCGAGCAGGCGCTCCCAGACGTCGTCCACGTTCTCGACGCCACCGACGGAGATGAGCACCAGGCGGTCGCCCACCCGGGCGCGCAACCTGCGCAGCACCTGCAGAGAGCGGGCCTTCAGCGGACGTCCCGACAGTCCGCCGGTCTCGGTGCTGGAGACGCCCTCACGGCTGATCGTGGTGTTGGTCGCGATGATGCCGTCAAGCCCGAGCTCAAGGGCCAGGTCGGCGACCGCGTCCACATCGTCGTCGGCCAGGTCGGGGGCGATCTTGACCAGCAGCGGGGTGCGCCTGGGGGTGCTGTCGGCGACCTCCTTGACCGCCCTGAGCAGGGGGCGCAGGAGGTCGACCGCCTGGAGGTCGCGCAGGCCGGGAGTGTTCGGCGAGCTGACGTTGACGACCAGGTAGTCGGCCAGCGGGGCCAGCTCCCTGGCGCTGGCCACGTAGTCGTGGACGGCCTCCGCCTCGGGCACGACCTTGGTCTTGCCGATGTTGACGCCGACGACCGCCGGAACGCCGCGGGGCCTGGCCAGCACGCGGGCCGCGGCGCTCGCCCCGGCGTTGTTGAAGCCCATCCGGTTGATGATCGCCCGGTCCCTGATGAGGCGGAACAGCCGGGGTCTGGCGTTGCCGGGCTGGGCGTGCGCGGTGATCGTGCCGACCTCGACGTGGCTGAAGCCGAGTGCGGACATGGCCTCCACGCAGCGGGCGTCCTTGTCGAAGCCCGCCGCCAGCCCGAACGGGCCGGGGAAGTGCACGCCGAAGGCCTGCACGCGGAGGGCGGGGTCGCGTGGCGCGAGGCGGCGGTGGACGAGCCGCTTGACCACCGGCGTCGCCGAGAGGAGGCGGAGCGCGCCGAGCGTCAGATGGTGCGCATCCTCCGCGTCGAAGCGGCTGAGGACCTGCGTGAACACGAATCGATACATCACCGATCAGGTTAGTCCCCCGGCGGAGCGGGGTCGGCGCCGGCCGCCGGTGGCGTGAGCACGATCACAACAATTCACCGGTTCCCTCACCGAGCACCTCGGCCGCGAGGTCGGCCACCCGGCGACGGCTATCCCTGGCCTGCTTGCGCAGGCCGGTGAAGGCCTGGGCCGCGGTGAGATCGTGTTTGCCCATCAGGTAGCCGACGGCCCGCTCGATGACCACCTCAAGCTGATGGACTATGCCTGTCGAGGCAGAGGTCGTCTGGAGCCGTCTCAGGCTTGCGACCAGCACTTCCGGGTCGATATGCATCATATGTGTAGCGCATTTCAGCGTCGGCCTGGTTGCTTGACATGTTCACTACGACTGACCAGGAATGGGCGGCTTATGGGCGAGGGTCTGCAGGACCGTCACCATGAGCTCGCCGAGACGCTCTCCGGCCTGGATTTTCGCGGGCTGCCATCCGCGGCCGGCCCGGTCGTAGAAGTTCAGAACACCGATCAGCCGGTCCGCTCCTGCACCAGCTCCAACTGCCGGCCACTGTCATCGGAGCCGGCGACCGCGCGCAACCGGTCGTGGTCGTCGACCAGCATCAGTGCCGTGCGGCGACTCCAGCCAAGCGGTCTCCGGCACCGTCCGCCCACAGACCGCGCGCCGCTGGCAATTGATCGTTAAGTGTTCGGCAAGTTGGGGGCGGCAGAGTGGGGACATGAACAACTTGTCACGTTCTGCCCTCGTCCGTCGGCGCCGCACGCTGGCACATGTCGTGCTCCGCGATATGGCGGAGACCGGCAACACCACCGTACCCGCGTGGTGGGACTCCGAAATCCAGCGGGAGTTCGGTGGCCTGGGCGGATTCCTGTCCGAGTTGAGCCGCCAGTGGTGGACGGCCTATTCCGCGCACCTGGACGCGCTGATCGAACTCGGCGCGGACGACCCCGCCCAGGCGTGGACCGACGTCACCGAGCAGATGCCGCATCTGCGGGCCGCGCTCGACGCCTACACCGACGAGTCCGCCCTCGCCGAGGCCGAGCGGCGCCACTGCGACGTACTGCGCTGGACCACCCGGCGCGAGAGCCGTCACGCCGCCTGAACTCCGCTCCCGGACTATGCATATCCGCCTGTCATCGGGTAACGATGAACGATGGTCAGGCTACTCAGTCATCGAGATCGTCAGCATTCGGACCGCCGCCTGGGCGCGCGGCTCACGTTCGCGGTGGCGGCCGTGGTGGTGTTCTCGGTGCCGTTCATCCTGCTGCTGGTGTTCGTGGTGTCCTCCTTCGCGCCGCTGAACGACTTCGACGAGAGCGTGGCCCGGCAGCTCCACACCCAGGCCCTGGCCGATCCCGGATACACCCACTTCCTCAATGTGGCCACAGACGCGCTCGGGCCGACGACGTGGCGCGTGCTGGTGGTGGCGGTGGCGATCTTTCTCTGGGTGCGGGGGTCGCGGCGCGTGGCGGTCTGGGCGGTCGTCACGATCACCGTCAGCGGCCTGCTGAACCTGGCCATCAAGGACATCGTCAACCGGGCTCGGCCCGTCCTGCCCGATCCGGTGTCGTCGGCCCCGGGCGCCTCGTTCCCCTCCGGGCACGCGATGGGCGTGGCGACATGCACCTTCGTCCTCGCGCTGATCCTGCTGCCCTACCTGAAGGGCTGGACCCCCCGCATCGTCGTCTGGGCCGTCGCGGCCGCCTTCACCCTCTTCGTCGCCTACACGCGGGTCGCGCTCGGCGTCCACTGGTTCAGCGACGTGGTCGCGGGGATGACTCTGGGCGTCGCGGTGGCCGCCATCGCCCTGCTGCGGCAACGCCCCGTGGCCGGAGAGCATCCCGTGGCGCGGGAGAAGATCACGGCATAGCGGCCCGTGGCGCGGAGGAGACCTCCGGCGCGCCGGGCACCGGTTCCGGGGGCAGGAGCATGTTGCGCTGGACGTCGACAAGGAGCAGGATCTGATTCACATACGAACTCTAGTTCGCTTTCCTGTGCACGACAAAATCCGGGCACGGCCGTACAGGCGACAGGACCGCCGGGAGGATCCAGGGAGGGGAGGCACGGAACGCGAGATCCTTTTCCTTCGCTTCCTCTCCGGTTTCAGATCGTGCACACCATGAGGCGAGCTACATTCAGGAGGGGGCAAACCCGCGTTCGCCCGTCACTATCCGCAATTTGATGACTACCGCGTGCTACCAAGTAAGATAAAGGCCCCCTGGGGAGATTGACGTCTCCCCTTCAGGGCAGGAGCAGCCAGCCGGCCGGACCCAAAGGTGTTCGACGGCCCCCTCAGGAAGGAAGCCGTCCCGTGGATTCCCAGCCCATCGTGTGTCATGCCTGCGCAGGTGTTCTTCCCGCCACCGACTCCCGCACGTACACACCGCAGCGGGGACGCATGATCGTGTCCAATGGATACTGCACGTGCCCGCCGGCCTCGGAGCCGGAGGCGCCGAGGCAGCAGCAACAACAGGAGCAGGAGCAGGAGCAGACCCCCTCCGCCCCGGTCACGATGGTGCATGCCTGAGGCAGCCCCCGATCACGGATGGCAGGCCGGCGCGGCGCCCGGCCCGCGCCGCGTCCGGCCGCAGGCCACGCCGCGCCACGCCCGGCACCCGGCCGCAGGACGCACCGCCCCACCGCCGGTGGGCGGGAACACCTCCGCCCGGTCTTCAGCCGGACAGCCCCCAGGCCGCGACCACCGCGAGACCACTCGTTCCAATCAGCCCGATGAGCACCACGATGGCGATGACTCGACGATTCATACCCACGAGCCTAGCCAGAGGTGCCGGTGAGATCGCCCGCCGGAGAGCGGCCGCGCGGACGGCCCCCGCTTTTCCGACCAATCCGCATATCCTCACCGGCACAGCGGCGGACTGAAGATCATCAGGACATCCGTCCACCTCAACCCCGGGTGCCGCCCATGAGAATGATTTAGGCTCATCATCGTTGGCTAGCGAAGAACGGGCTACGGCATACGCCGCCCCGCCGAGGACGAGGTGCACGTGGTCGCGGAAGACGTCGAGCAATCGGCCAAGAGTGACAAGAAGAAGAAGCGCTCGTTCTGGCTGGAGTTCCCCCTCCTGGTCGTGGTCTCCCTTCTGCTCGCGCTGCTGATCAAGAGCTTCGTCGTCCAGGCGTTCTACATTCCGTCGGAGTCGATGGAGAACACGCTTCTGGTCAACGACCGGGTCCTGGTCAACAAGCTCGTCTACTACACCCGCGACATCGAGCGCGGTGACGTCGTGGTCTTCTCCGGAGTCGACTCCTGGAAGGGCGAGGTCGAGATCCCGGAGCCGTCCAACCCGGTCGCGGCGGCCCTCCAGTGGGTCGGCACCGTCTTCGGCGTGGTGCCCGGCGAGAAGGACTACATCAAGCGGGTCATCGGCGTGCCCGGTGACGTCGTGAAGTGCTGCGACGTGAAGAAACGCGTCACGGTCAACGGGGTCCCGCTGGAGGAGAAGGACTACCTCTACCCGGACGACGACCCGTCGGATGAGCCTTTTGAGATCAAGGTGCCGGAGGGCCGGCTCTGGGTGATGGGCGACCACCGCTCGGTGTCGTACGACTCCCGCAAGCACCAGGGCGACCCGGGTGGCGGCACCATCCCCGCCGAGCAGGTGATCGGCCGGGCCTTCGTGATCGTGTGGCCGTTCTCCCGCGCCACCACGATCCCGATCCCCGAGACCTTCTCCCAGCCCGCACTGGAGGCCGCCGGGGTGATCGGCACGCAGGCCCCGCTCCTGCTCGGGTTCACCGGTGCGGTGCCCCTGGTGCTCTGGCGCCGCCGCCGGCTCCTGAAGCGGCTCTGACACAAGCGGCTCTGACAGCCGGAAGGCACCCCCGTCCCTGCCCGTACGGCCCCCTGTCGGCGCGTGCCGTACGGGGGCCGGATGGAGCGGGTCAATCAACGTGCCTCGCGGCGGCCATGGGAGTTCCCGCGTGCCCGCCGTACGTCAAAGGAAGTCCTGTGACCTGGCGTGGCGCTCGCCATAGCTGGCCAAACAAGACAAGTATGGAGGTGAGGGGCACGCCAGGTCACGGGGGAAGTGGTGGCGATGTATACACAAGACGGGCGGCCTGTGGTCGCTGGATACGACGGTTCGAAGGCAAGCAGGCAGGCTCTTCAGTGGGCGGCCGGCGAGGCCCGCACGCGATTCGTCCCGCTGCTCGTCTGCCACGCCTGGCAGTGGCTCTACCCCATACCTCCCGTCTCTCCTGAGACGCTGGAGGCCGTGCGGCGGATGGGCCAGCACGTGCTCGACACCGGAGTGAGCCTGGCACGCAGCCTGGCACCCCGGCTGGAGGTGATGGGGAAGCTGGAGATGGGGTCTCCTACGGTCGTCCTGGTCAGCGAGTCGTCCGGCGCGGAGCTGGTCACGGTGGGACCGCGCGGGACGGGTGGCTTCGAAGAACTGCAGATCGGCTCGGTCGCGATGCAGCTCGCCGCGCACGCCTACTGCCCGGTGGCCGTCGTGCGGGAGCCGGACCGGCCCGCCACGGGCCGCGTGGTGGTCGCCGTGGAAGGCGGCGGTCCGGAGCGTTCGGGGATCGGGGTGGCGTTCGAGGAGGCGAGGCTGCGGCAGGCGTCGCTGACGGCGATCTGTCTGTGCCCCGAGGACATGGGCGACACGCGGCAGGTGGCCACCCGCTTCCACAGCACCGTCTCGGTGTGGGAAGAGAAATATCCCGCCGTGGTGGTGGATACCGTGGTCGAGACACGGCCCCCCACGGCGGTGCTGCACAGTGCCGCCGAGCACGCGGACCTGGTGGTGGTCAACGGCCGCGGGGAGAACGACCCTGTCGAGCTGCCGCTCGGCCTGCTCCCCCAGTCGCTGCTGCGTGGGGCACCGTGCACGGTCATAGTGATTCCGGATCGGATGCTTGCATTGTCCTCCCGCTCAGCAAGTCGCGTTCCGCCCGGATGATGTGGATGACCGCGTTGATGAGGGCCAGGTGGGTGAAGGCCTGAGGGAAGTTGCCCAGGTGGCGCCCGGTGACGGGGTCGAGTTCCTCGGCGTAGAGGCCCAGGGGGCTGGCGAAGGAGAGGATCTTCTCACAGAGCCTGCGGGCACGGGTCTGCTCCTTGATCTCCGTGAGCGCCGACACGAGCCAGAACGAGCAGATCGTGAAGGTGCCCTCCTCACCGGACAGGCCGTCGTCGGTCTCCTTGCTCAGGTAGCGCATGACGAGATCGTCGACGGTCAGCTCGTCGGCGATGGCCAGGACGGTGGCGCGGATCCTGGGGTCGTCGGACGGCAGGAAGTGCACCAGAGGGAGGAGCAGAAGCGAGGCGTCAAGTGCGTCGGTGTCGTAGTGCTGCCTGAAGATTCCGTTCTCCGTCACCCCGCGGGCGCAGACGTCGGCGCGGATCTCGTCGGCGGCCGTCTGCCAGCGCGCCGCCAGGTCGAAGTCGTGGCGGCACCGGGCAAGCCGCGCGCCGCGGTCGGCCGCCACCCAGCACATGACCTTTGACGAGGTGAAGTGCTTGGGCTGGCCTCGCACCTCCCATATGCCCCGGTCGGGCTCCCTCCAGTGGGTGACGGCCGATTCGACCTGGCGTTTCAGGATGGGCCAGATCCGCTCGTCCAGCCGGTCCCGGGATCGGGTGTGAAGGTAGAAGGAGTCGAGGACCGTCCCCCAGACGTCGTGTTGGTGGTGTTTGTAGGCGTTGTTGCCGATCCGGACGGGTTTGGCCCCCTGGTAGCCGTCCAGGTGGTTGAGGATGTGCTCCTCCAGGTCGCGCTCGCCGTCGACGCCGTACATGATCTGGAGCTCGTCGTCCCGTTCGGCGACGTCGGCGATGAACCAGAAGAAGTCGTCGGCCTCCCAGTCGAATCCGAGCGTGTAAAGGCCCCAGAGGGCGAAGGTCGAGTCGCGGATCCAGGCGTAGCGGTAGTCCCAGTTCCTCTCGCCGCCCGGCGTCTCGGGCAGCGAGGTGGTCGCCGCCGCGACCAGCGCCCCGGTCGGGGCGAAGGTCAGACCCTTGAGGGTGAGGGCGCTGCGTTCCAGGTAGCTGCGCCAGGGATGGTCGGGGAAGTCGCCTCTGGCAAGCCAGTGCTGCCAGTGGTGAGCCGTCCACACGAGCCGGTCGTACGCGTCCGCGAAGGTGTAGGGCGGTTCGTGAGCGGTCCAGGACAGCGCGCAGAAGCGCGTGTCCCCCTCTCGCAGCAGGGTGCGCGCCGTCGCCCGTGACGCCTCGAATCCCAGCCGCATGTCGGTGGTGAGCCTGAGCTCCAGGTTCACCCCGTCTCCCTGGGCGACGGCCTGGTGGTAGCCCCGGTCGGAGTAGGACCAGTGGGCCGACCTGCGGCCGTAGTCGAACACCGGCTCGCAGTCGAGGGTGATCTGCATCTCCCCGCTGACGCAGCGTACGGTGCGCAGCAGCACGTGACTGGCGTCATAGTCGGTGGGCGCCCTGCGGTGGGTGTGGGAGAGCTCGTCGTGGTGGTGCCAGGGGCCGATGAGCAGCAGGTCACGGACGATGATCCAGCCGGTCGGGGTGCCCCAGCTCGTCTCCAGCACCATGGTGCCCGGCAGGTATCGGCGTGCGGCGGGCACTCTGAGGTCGGCGGGGCCGAGCCGGAACCCTCCGGCGTCCCGGTCCAGTATGGCGGCGAACACGCTGGGTGAGTCCATCCGGGGCAGGCAGAGCCATTCGATGTTCCCGCTCGGCGCCACCAGAGCGGTTGCCTCGCAGTCGGACAGGAAGCCGTAGTCGGCGATCGGCGGGAAAGGGGACCGTTCGCAGAACACGTCCACCGGTGGCTCGAGAGTCATACGATGACCTGCTTTCCCCGAGGGTCTCGTTCAGGACTCGCCGACGACCAGATCGGTCTCCGCGGCCTCGATCACCGGCTGCAGGCGCAGGCCGTGGCGTACGTCCAGCTCGTGCGGGGTGCCCTCCTGGATCGCCGCCACGAACTCCCGGTACATCCTGTTGATCGCGTCGGGGCCGACCGCCGCCACACAGTCGACCATGGCGGAGTCGCCCGGCCCGAAGACTTCGACCTCGGTGGCCCGACGCCCCGCCCCGGCAAGACCGATGCTGACCGTCATACCATCGACTGTAAACACCTATGTCCGCAGTTCGGAAGGTATGGCCTGCCACGGAGAGTCGGGCTTTAGGGAGGCCCGCCATGCGCATGACCAAGCTTCCCTCCGGTGACGAGATCGTGGTCCTCGGCATGGGCACCCGGCATATGGGCGAGGCCCCCTCGCGCCGGGGGGAGGAGATCGCTGCGCCAGGGCCTGAAACCGGGAATGACGCTGATCGACACCGCCGAGATGTACGGCGACGGCAGGGCTGAAGAACTCGTCGGCGAGGCGATCGCCGGCAACCGGGACGAGGTCTTCCTGGTCAGCAAGGTCCTGCCGCAGCATGCCACGTTCAGTGGCACGATCGCCGCCTGCGAGGGCAGCCTGCGCCGCCTCGGGACCGACCGGCTCGACCTCTACCTGCTGCACTGGCGGGCCCCGCGCCGCTGGAGATGACCGTGGGGGCCTTCGAGGAGCTGACGAGCCGGGGGCTCATCCGGAGCTGGGGCGTGAGCAACTTCGACGTCCCGGACATGGAGGAGGTGATGACCGTTCCCGGCGGACAGGCCGTACAGACCGACCAGGTGCTCTACAACCTCATGCGGCGCGGCATCGAGTACGACCTGATGCCCTGGTGCCCTGCGGCCCTCGCCCTGCGCCTCACCGAGGACGACTTCACGCTGCTGGACGGGGCGTCCCGCCACCGCTGGGCAAAAAGCCGCTCGAAATGCTGTGAACACGGCGCGGGTGGCCGTCTCCCGTCAGGTCGTTTGCTCGGCCATCTCCCGGAACTCGCCGGGAAGCTGCGACATGACATGGTCGAAGACCTCACCGGGGACGGCGTCCCGCAGCGTCGTGAGGACGGCCCGGACGCCTCCGGTGGCCTCCGGCACGGTCAGGCCGGTCCGCTTGCGCACCCGCATGACGGTGTCGTGGAGTCCGAAGCGCTCGCTCCCGCCCTGTATGGAGAGCGACTCCCGCAGCGAGTCGGGCAGCTCGGCTGCGAGATGGCGAGCCTCCCCCGCGCTCAGCCGGTCCCCCAGCGTTGCGAGCGTCGCGCGGGTGAGATCCGCAGCTTCCTCGCGCGACAGACCGGTACGCTCCATCACCGCCTGGACGAACTTTTTGTATTCCACATCTATCCCCCCTGACCGGCTAGCCTTCCCTGTCGGTGCGGGATCGAACGTCCCGGCCGGGACCGTGTGCGCGCTGTCAGCTCTGGACCGTGCTCTCGCCTCGACGAGCGCCAGACCCGCCGCAGACCCTCCACCTCCCGCAGGACGCCCCTGCGATCCATCTCGTCGTGCCAGGCGAGGCACTCGCTCAGGGGGTAGTTCACCGGGTCCGCGACGACCCCGTCGCTGCAGATCATCAGCATGTATCGCGTGGTTCCCTCCCTACCGGAAAGGTCCACACCTCTACTACGACGGACGGGAAGACGCCGGAACGACAGCCATCCCTCTCCGAGGTCGTCACCGATCTGAGCGGCATCCTTCCGCCCCCGGCCGCTCCGAGGGGAGCCAGGGCCGGTCTGTCGGCCGTCGGACGAGGGTGGTCAGCAGCAGCAGGAGCGCGGCCTGGGCAAGCGCGCCGGGCGCGAAGGGCGGGGCGGGACCCACCGATTTGGTGAGGGCGTACCACAGCCGGGAGATCATGGGGAGGTTCTCCCAGGTGCCGGCGTATCGCTGGTCGAGGAAGCCGGTGTCGTAGTTGGCGGCCACGTGGGCGTAGACGCCGAACAACGCCACCAGCAGGACGACGGACGAGAGCACCCGGACCACGAGGACCGCCTTCGGCGACCCACCGCGGACGAGCAGGACCACCCCGATCACCAGGAGCACCAGCGCCCCCCAGGGGAACAGCTGCTCCACGTTCTTCCAGTGCCGCTCGGTGGCGAGTTCGACGGCGATGCCGAGGAGGCTCAGCACGGTCAGACCGATGAGACCGAGACGCAGCATCGCAGGGCCGTCCGTCAAGGTGTCAGCGCCGATACGATCTTGTTGACCGTCTCCTCACCCGGGTTGTACTTGGCGAGGTTCTGGCGTAGCGAGGTGAGGTTGCTGTCATCGGCGGCATAGGGCCGGTATTCGACGACCTCCTTCGCCCACCGTTCGGAGTTGGACACGCCGGCGGCCTTGAGCGCGGCGGCGATCTCGCTCTCGCCGGCGGTGTTCGCCGAGACCTTCCTCACCTGCGTGGATCCGGCTGTGGCCGCGGTGGGGGCGGATGGCTGATCCGATGACGACCCGCCGCAGGCGGTGAGCGAGACGCAGGCGGCGAGTGCCGCCAGAGCCAGCTTCGATGGCGCTGATCCCATGGTGCTCCGTCCGATGTGTAGTTCTTGTCGGTCACCTACAAACTGGCCGGTCCGTCTCAGATCAAGCTCTGTGAAACGTGAAAATCAACTGAAAATAGCGTCGCCCTGGTCCGGCGTATATACAAGAATCACGAAAATCAGCAGAAATGTCCCATATAAGCTTTTTAAATGGGTTTCCGCCCTTCGGCGCTCCGCGGTGCCGCCCCCTCACCATCGATGCCGCGATCACCGGCACGGTGCTGGCCGCTATCCTCTGGCCCCCGCTGAGCGCGTGGGGCCGGCCCGGATGACGGACCGGCCTCACGGTGACCGTGCCGGACGCGACACGCTCGGTCAGGCCGGCGCTCAGGCTGCGTCGAGGCGGGCCAGTTCTTCGGCCGACAGCTTCAGATCGACCGCGGCGACCGAGTCGCGGATGGTCTCGGGGCGCGAGGAGCCGGGGATCGGGATCACCACCGGCGCCTTGGCGAGCATCCACGCCAGGCACACCTGCTGCGGGCTCACCTCGTGTGCCCGCGCCACGTCCGCGAACACGGCGAAGCGTGAGCCCAGCTCGCCGGCGCGCGAGATCCCGCCCAGCGGGCTCCACGGCAGGAACGTGATGCCCAGTTCCGCGCAGAGCTCCAGCTCCGGTTCGCTGGAGCGGAACGCCGGTGAGAACTGGTTCTGCACGCTCACCAGCCGCCCGCCGAGGATCTCGTTGGAGAGCCGGATCTGCTCCGGATCGGCGTTCGAGATACCCGCGAAACGGATCTTTCCCGCGTCCAGCAGGTCGCGGATCGCCCCGACCGAATCCGCGTAGGGGACCTTCGGATCCGGCCGGTGGAACTGGTAGAGCCCGATGGCCTCGACGCCGAGCCGCTTGAGCGACGCGTCGCAGGCCTTCTTCAGATGGTCGGGCGAGCCGTCCAGCGTCCACGAGCCGTCGCCGGGGCGCAGGTGGCCGCCCTTCGTCGCGATCAGCACGTCGGACGTGTCGCCCCCGTAACCGGCCACCGCGCGGGCGATCAGGGACTCGTTGTGGCCGACCTCGTCCGCGTCCCTGTGGTAGGCGTCCGCGGTGTCGATCAGCGTCACGCCCTCCTCCAGCGCGGCGTGGATCGCCGCGATCGAACGCTGCTCGTCGGGGCGCCCCTCGATCGACATCGGCATCCCGCCGAGGCCGATCGCGCTGACCTGAACGTCGCCGATGCGGCGAGCCTGCATGGAGTTCCTCCTCGGAGATCAGTTGATACGTCTCCAGTCTCCCTTCCCACGATTAAGCTGTCCAACAGAAGAAAGCGATCCCTTTGAGCGTCTCAGGTGATTAATCGTGGAATTCAGGCAGCTCGAGTACTTCGTCGCCGTCGCGGAGGAGTGCCACTTCACGCGGGCGGCGAAGCGCCTGCGCGTCGCGCAGTCCGGGCTGTCGGCCTCGATCCGCTCCCTTGAGCGCGAACTGGGCGCCTCGCTGTTCCTCCGCAGCACCCGGCAGGTCGAGCTGACCCCCGCCGGGCGGGCGCTCCTGGCCGAGGCCCGGCGGGCGCTGTCGGCGACCAACGCCGCCAAGGACGCCGTCGCCGCGGTGCAGGGCCTGCTCCGGGGCAGCCTGGCCATCGGATCCCTGCAGTGCCTGCACGTGGTGCACCTGCCGGCCGTGCTCGCCCGATTCCTGGCCGCCCATCCCGGTCTGGAGATCCGGTTACGTCAGGGAGGGTCCGGCGAGCTGATCGAGCAGGTGCGCGCGGGACGGCTGGACCTGGCGTTCGTCTCCCGCCCGGCCCGGTGCCCGGACGACGTCGTCATCGAGTCGCTCGCCGACGAGCCGCTCGTGCTCGCCTGCGCGCCCGAGCACCCGTTCGCGGCGCGGGAACAGGTCGGGCTGGTGGAGCTGGCCGCGGAGCAGTTCGTGGACTTCCCCCCCGACTGGGGCACCCGGGACCTGGTCGACGACGTGCTCGCCACCGCGGGCGTCGAACGCCGCGTCGCGCTGGAGGTGACCGACGTGCACTCGCTGCTCGACCTGGTGACCTTCGGGCTCGGCGTGGCGCTCGTGCCGCAGTCCTTCTCGGTCAAGACCGACCGGGTGCGTTTCGTCGGCCTCGCCGGGGCCGTACCGGTCTGGGAGACCGTCACCGTGACGGGTGACCCGACGAGCGCGGCGGCGGCCGCGCTGCTGCGTGAGGTCCACGAGGCGAGGAGCGGCCGCCGGTCCGCCGCCACGAGCGGCTGACGACATCACAGCAGCTTGTCCAGGGTGATGGGCAGGTCGCGCACACGCCTGCCGGTCGCGTGGTGGACCGCGATCGCGATCGCGGCGGCGGCGCCGGTGATCCCCTCGATCGTGGTGATCTCACGGCCGGCGTACTGCACGGCCAGGGTCAGGCAGGAATTCGTCCGGGCCCGGCGGCCTGAGCACAAGCAGCAGCGACGCGAGGCGATCCTCGCCGCCGCGCGCGAACTCGCCCTCCGCTCCGGCGTGCGCGACGTCAGCCTGGCCGGGGCGCGATCCGGTCGAGCTCGGCGAGTGCCTCCTCGCTGGGGCGCCAGGTGCCCGCGGCGGCATTGGCCTTGACCTGCTCCGGCTTCGTCGCACCGGCGATCACCGAGGACACCCCGGGCTGCGCGAGGAGACCGCCGATCGCGACGTCGAGCAGGCCCACGCCCTGCCGCTCGGCGAACTCCACGAGCCTCTCCACGACCTCGAAGCGGGCGTCGGTGAGATATTCGGGGCGGGCGGCCAGGCGGCTGCCCTCCGGCGCCGCGGCGCCCCGCCGGTACTTGCCCGTGAGCAGCCCGTTGGCCAGCGGGAAGTACGGCAGCAGCCCGATGCCGTAGTGCCGCAGGGCGGGTGTCAGCTCCACCTCCACCCGCCGCTGCAGCAGGCTGTACTCGTTCTGGGCACTGACGAAGCGCTCGTGGCCCTCGACGCGGGCGATCCAGTCCGCGTCGGCCACCTGCCAGGCGGCGAAGTTGGACGACCCGATGTAGCGGACCTTGCCCTCGCGCACCAGGTCGGACAGGGTGGCCAGGGTCTCCTCGACCGGCGTCTCAGGATCGGGGAAGTGCACCTGGTAGAGGTCGATCCAGTCCGTACGCAGGCGGCGCAGCGACCGTTCGATCGCCTTGCGGATGTATCTGCGGGAGGTGCGGGCGCCCCAGTCGGGACCGTTCGCCTCTCCGGTGTCCCCGCCGAACTTCGTGGCCAGGATCACGTCGTCACGCCGTCCCCGCAGCACGTCCCCCAGAAGCGCCTCGGACTCGCCGTAGATGTCGGCCGTGTCGATCAGGGTGATCCCGGCGTCGAAGGCGGCGTCGACCACCGCCCGTGTCGCATCGAGGTCGATCCGGCGGCCGAAGTTGTTGGCGCCCAATCCGACGGCCGAGACGACCAGCCCGGATTCGCCGAGTCGGCGATAGGACATGTCAGGCATGAAGCGCTCCTCACTTCCACGTCACGTATGGCGAGGCGACTCAAGGCCATTGTCCCCGCCCTCCCGTGACCGACCGCTCGGGGGCACCCCCACGGTCCGGGGGCGATGCTCGCGGTGCGGCTGGTCTCGCTACGGCCGGACGAGTGGGGCTGGACCGTCGCCGCCGCCGTGGACAACCCGCTCAACCGGCGGCTCGGAGTAGCCGGCGGACCACCGTCCTGGCTGCTCTGGGAACTGGACGCCGACAAGCTCGTGGGCGGCAACGACCGCGGGGTGACGATGGATCTCGCGCCCTTCCTCGGCGTCATCGGCCTGCCGCCGGACGAGGAGGGCGAGCACTCGACGGTCCCGCCTCGCCCGTCCGGCGGGAACATCGGCTGCCGCGAACTGGTCGCGGGCTCGACCCTCTACCTCCCGGTGACCGTGCCCGGCGCGCTGCTGTGCCTCGGCGACGGGCATGCCGCGCAGGGGGACGGCGAGGTGTCCGGCACGGCGATCGAGTGCGGGATGACCACCGAGATCGTGGTCGACCTGGTGACCGGCCCGCCGATCCCGACGGTGCACGCGGTGACCCCGGCCGGTCGCATCACCTTCGGCTTCAGCCCCGATCTCAACGAGGCGTCCGCGCAGGCACTGGACGCCATGCTCGGTTGGATTCAGTCACTGTTCGAGGTGGACAGAGCCACCGCCCTCGCACTGGCCAGTCCGGCCGTGAATCTGCGCGTCACCCAGATGGCCAACCAGGTATGGGGCGTCCACGCCGTACTGCCCGAGGGGGTGCTCCGCCGGACCGGCTCCGAGGAGCCGGCCCTTCCCCCGTCGTCGTGATCTCCGGTATCCCACCGCCCCGCGCCGTCGGACGGCGCGGGGCGGTGGGGCATCCGTGGTCATGCGACGGTCAGTGCTTGTCGCCCTCGTCCGGCTTGCCCCAGGGACCGGTGATCGCGAACACGTATCCCGGAGTCTGGATGTTGGCGAACAGGACCTTTCCGTCCGCGCTGAACGTGGGCCCGGTGAACTCGCTGGTGTTGAGCTCGTTGCGGGCCATCGGGTAGGCGTTGCCCTTCTTGGTGACGCCGACCAGGTGCGAGACGCCCTCGCCGTCCTCGGCGAGGATGATCCCGCCGTACGGGGAGACGGTGATGTTGTCCGGTCCGTCGTAGTCGGTGTCCTGCTCGGGGTCCGGGTTGACGCCGAAGATCGTCTTCAGGGTCACCGTCTCCGACCTGGGGTCGTAGAACCACACCTGGCCGTCGTGCTCGTTGACGCTGCCGTCGCCGTGACGGGCGAAGCTGGCGACGAAGTAGGCGCCGCCGTCGGACCACCAGGCACCCTCGAGCTTGCGGCTACGGGTGATCTGGTCGTTGGTGAACTGCTTGCGCACCGAAACGGTCTTGGCGTCGCGGTCGGGCACGTTGACCCACTTCACCTTGTACTGGGTACCCGGCTGGGTGGCCTCGGACAGGTCGGCGATGTGCTTGCTCCCCTTGAAGCAGCTCATGGCCTCCAGGGTGCCCGCGGTGTCGCCGCCGTCGCTGAGCGCGAGCGCCCGGAGCGCACCCTTGCGGCCCCGGAAGTGGCGCGGCGGGGTCCAGCGGAAGTACAGGCCGTTCGGGCTGCCCGCGTCCTCGGTCTCGTAGATCGCGGAGGTGTGCGGGTCGACCGCGACGGCCTCGTGCGCGAACCGGCCCAGGAATTTCAGCGGGACCGGGTCCACGTTGGCGTCGCGGTCGAACGGGTCGACCTCGAAGACGTACCCGTGGTCCTTCTGGAACGCCCCGCCCGCGCGCTGCTCGGTCTCCTCGCAGGTCAGCCAGGTGTCCCAGGGGGTGATGCCACCCGCGCAGTTGTTGTGGGTACCGGCCACGCTGACGTACTCGCGGATGCGGTTTCCGTGCCTGTCGACCTCGATGTTGGTGGTGCCGCCGTGCGCGCCCGGGTCGTAGGTCAGTCCCGGCAGGGTGGGCACACCGTACGGCTCGCTGCCGTCGATCTCGTGGTTGTTGACCAGGACGTACCCGTCGTGCCCCTTGCCCTTGAAGAAGCCGGTGCCGTCGGCGTCGCTCGGAGTCGGCTCCCCGCTCTCCAGCAGCGTCTTCCCGGCCTGGGCGACGATCTTGTAGGAGAAGCCGCGCGGGAGCGCGAGCAGGCCGGCCGGGTCCGCGACGACGGGGCCGTAGCCCACTGCCTTGAGACCGGTCTGGGCGGCCTGGGCGGCCGCGGGGCCGGCGATCGCTTCGATGCTGCCGAGGATGGCAATGCCCAGGCCGCCCATCGCACCGGAGCGCATCAGGTCGCGGCGCGAGAGTGAGGAAGTCACAGGAGCACCTTTTCCACTACATATCGGTAGGTATGTCATGGACCCAAGTCCTCCGGCCTGAACGACGCCGTTCCTGACACGGTCATCCGCGTGAACACACGGCGAACGGTCGGCCGACGGGCCGCGTTCATCCCGCCGGGCGGCGGTAGACCCCGCACCACAGCGTCAGCGCGAGTTCGCGGGCGAGCGCGGCGTCGCCGCCGGTGACGGCGACGGCGACGGCGACGGCGACGGCGACGGCGACGGCGACGGCGACGGCGACGGGACAGGACGCCGCGCGAACCCCGAGTACCCGGACTTCCCGCAGGGACCGCGTGGTCATCGGGCGGCTGCCGCCCCGCCGCGGCGGGGGCCGAGGATCGCGCCGGCGGTGAATCCGGCCGACATCAGGGCGCCGTTGAGGCCGAGTGCCTTCTCCCGCAACGGCCCTTCCTTGAAGGAGGTGGTCAGCAGGGCGAGCCCCGCGGGGGTGACGGCCGCGGTGGCCAATCCCTGCAACACCCTGGCGACCAGCAGCATCCCGGGCGAGGTCGCCAGGCCGCCGAGGGCGGAGGACAGGCCGAGCACGGCCATGCCGCCCAGGAACAGACGCTTGCGGCCGACGAGGTCGGCGATCCGTCCGAACAGCAGCGTGAAGCCCGCGGCGGCGGGCGCGAAGGCGGTCGCGATCCACCGCAGGTTCGCCATGGAGAAGCCGAGGCCCGCACCGACGACGGGCAGGGCGACGTTCAGGATCGAGAAATCCACGGCGATCATGAACTGGGCGCCCAGCAGCAGGGTCAGCACCAGCTTCTGCCGTCCCGTCATGTGAACCTTCCGGTTCCGGCCGGGCGGGGGAGGCGCCACCGCCGTCGCAGGGGCGGCCTCACCGGAGGGCACGACGTGGTTGGGTACGGACATCACGGAGTCCTTCCTGAACCGACAGAGCCATTAACGGGTCTGAAGTTCCATTAGAATGACGCAACCGTAGCAGAAGAGCGCTCGTTAATGAAACTGGAGTTCCGTTATGAGTTCTGAGCAGATGGAGCCCGGTACCGTCCGGCCCGGCGGGCGGACCGCCCGCGTCCGGTCATCCGTTCTGCGGGCAGCCGGTGACGCCCTGGTGGAACACGGCTTCGACCGGCTCGACCTGGCCGACGTCGCACGCCGCGCGGACGTGGGCAAGACGACCGTCTACCGGCGCTGGGGAACGACGGCCGGCCTGGTCACCGATCTGCTGGCAGATATGGCCGAGCAGTCCCTGCCCCGAACGGACACCGGTTCGCTGATCGAGGACCTCAGGGCCAACGCCCGGCTCGTGGTCAAGACCCTGACCGACCCGCGCCAGGGCGCCCTGTTCAAGTCGGTGATCGCCGCCGCCACCTGTGACGAGCGCACGGCGGAAGCCCTGCACCGCTTCTACGCCACCCGCATCGGAGAATGGGCCGGGTGTGTCGACCAGGCCGTCGAGCGCGGGGAACTGCCCGCCGGCACCGATGCGGCGGAGGTGATCCGCGCCGTCTCCGCCCCGCTCTACTACCGGCTACTGGCCAGCGGCGACCCTCTCGACGGAGCGGCCGCCGACCGCGCCGCCGAGGCCGCCGCGGCTGCGGCGAGGGCGGGAGCCTACATCGCGTAGTCGATGCCCAGCGAGCCGGCCGGTTGGTTCAGGGGCACGCGGTGCGGAAGTGGTGCCGGCTTCACCAGCCGGCCATGGGGAGATCGCCGCCGCAAGCCGTGCCCGCCCGCCACTGGCCCCGGGCGCAGTGGGCGCCGTCGCGATCAGCAGGATCCACCGGATGGGTACGACCAGCCATGAGCGTGCTCCCCGGTGGCGTTTCACCCGGGAGCACACCACATGGCCGGTCGTTTTTCGAGTGCCGGACCCCGAGTGGGCGTCCGTGTCGGAGCGGCCGTCGAAGGGGCTAACCGCCGTTGATCACGAAGCCCGACCCCGGCTGTTTCACGATGTCACCGGTGGCCGAGTTGGTTATGGTCACGTTTGTCAGCGTCGCGCTACCGCGAGCGCCGCTCATGGCCAGAATGCCGGCGCCGTTGTTGGACTTGTCGATCTTTACATTGGTGATCGCGACGTTCGGCATGTTGCCGCCACCCGTCTTGAACTGGATGCCGTCGTAGGTCGAGTCGTAGATGTCGGTGTCGCGGATGGTGACACCGGTGATGTCCCTGCTCGACGGGAACAGCGTGATGGCTCCGAACTCCTGGTCCTCGTTCCAGAAGACGCCGCCACCACGGTGGATCCCGTTGTTGGCGATCAACGTGGTCCCCGAGAAGGGCAGGGGACTGTGGTCGGTCGCCAGCATGATGGCCGGGTAGTTCATGGTGTCGTAGATCAGGTTGTTCTCGATCGAGTTGTCGTAGCCGCCGTAGATCGCGATGCCGTTCGCCCGCCAGGGCAGCTGGATGGTGTTGTTGATGAAGTGGTTGTCGTGCGTGTTGTCGACGACCTGGTCCTTCACGGCCTGGTTGGCCCAGATCGCCAGGGCGTCGTCGCCGGTGGTGCGGAACGACGAGTTGAACACCTTCGAGTTCCGCGTGCCGTTGGTGAAGTTGATGCCGTCGGCGTAGGTGTTGCGGATGCGCATGCCGCTGAACTGCAGCCCATCGCCAGGGCCCCACAGAGCCGGGATGTTGTCGTAGTCGCGACCGACCCAGACACCCACGTTGGCGTGCTCGATCCACACATTGGAGATCTTGGTGTTCAGGCCGAACCGGCCGTTCAGGCCCACTCCGCCCTCGTCGTTGCCGTCTCCGCCGCGAATACGGCCCGAGCCGAAGATGGCGATGTCGGAGATCTGGGTGTTGCCGTCGATGTCGAACCCGAAGTTGCCCTCGTGCGGGTGGTTGATGCCGCCCACCACGTCCTGCGGCTCGGTCAGGGTGTACAGCTGGGAGTGCCACATGCCCGCGCCGCGGATCGTGACGTCGCTGATGCCCACCTGGTTCCACTGACCCCGGTTCAGCGGGTCGTCGGTGAGGATCTTCTGCTCCTGCCGCCACTGCCCCGCCGGGATCCACACGCAGCCGATGACGCCGTTCTGGTCGTCCGTCACCGCCCGCTGGATGGCGGCCGTGTCGTCGATCCCGTCGTTGGGCACCGCACCGTAGTCCGTGATCGAGGTGCAACCGGCCGGCTGGCTCGCCGCCGGCGCCACCTGCTCCAGATCGATCAGGTCGATGATGTAGAACGAGGCCGTGTCGGTCGCATCGCGCTGCAACTTGAACTTGGTGCCTGCCGGGTAGCTCTGCGTGAGCAGCGCATGTGACTCGTCGAACAACCGCCTGGCGTCGGCCTGGGGGGTGTTCGTCAGCGCTTCGGGGCCATCGGTGTTCCCGTACAGCCAGCTGTGGCGCGATGAGAGGGTCAGCTTCTGAGCAAAGGTGCCGTTGATGTACAAGCTGATGCCGGCATCGATGCCGCCGCCGTTCGGAGCGTCGGGGATGGAGTTGCGCACCACGATCGAGTTGGAGGGGCTGGTCGAGGTGAACTCGACGAACTGCCCCGTGCTGTTCAGCCGCACCGACTTTCGGCCGGAGGACTCGGTGGCGAAGTTGGTGTGCCCGAATGTGCGCAGCGGGTCGGCCTCCAGCAGAGTGCCCTGGTAGCTGGCGGCTTCGGCCTCGTACTCGACCCATGGAACCGCCGCCCCGCGCCCGACCACGATCGCCTGCGAGAAGGCGTTGTTGGTCTCGTTGGTCTCGGTGACGACGTTGGTCGCATCGGCGGTGGCGGTGATGGTGGCACCGCCGCTGGTGGCGGTCCAGCTACCGCTGACAGCCACGTTGGCCGTCGCGCCCGCGGCGATCGACGGGGTGTTGGTGTTGAGCGTGGTGCCGCCCACCACCAGGCGAGTGACCGTGGTCGCGCCTGTCGCGGTGGTCCCGCGGTTCTTCACCGCCACGGTGAACGTGACCGCCGCTCCGACCGCCGGGTTCGTGGGGTTGGAGCTGATGCTGAGGACCTGCAGGTCGGGGCCGGGAGCCTCCGCGACCACCAGCGGCGACGTCGCGGTGAAGGTGTTGTTGCCCTCGTTCTGCTCGAAGATCGTTTTCGACTCGTCCACCTTGGCGCTGACAGAGTAGGTGGCCGCGCCGCGGGTGCCGATGTTCGCGGTCACCGTGGCCTGGGCGCCGGCCGCGAGACCGGCGACCGGAGCGGTGCCGGCCGGCGTGGTGCCGAGGTAGAAGTTGACGCTGGTCGCGCCGGAGGCGGCGGTGCCGATGTTGCGCACCGTGCCGGTCAGCGTGATCGCGTTGGTCTCGATCGGGGAGCCCGGGGACCAGGTGAGAGCCGAGACCGTCAGGTCGGGGTTCGGCGCGGGGACGCCGATGACCTGGAACTCGGCGACCTGTCCGGCGGGTGCTCCGCTGTTGCTCGCGAACTTCAGCTGGACGTCGGCGACGGTGGCGTTGAAGTTGATCGTCACCGTGTTGTCGCCGGAGGCCGGGTTGAACGTGTAGTTCTGCGCCGACACCAGGTTGGTGTAGCCCGTGGCGCTCTGCTCCCGGCCCAGGACCTGGATGTTCTGGGTACGGGTGCCCCACCCGGCGTCCGGGTTCAGCTTCAGCACGACCGAGCTGACGCTCGCGTTCGCACCGAGCTTGACCGTCAGCGTGTTCGGGTAACCGGCGTTGCCCTCCCAGTAGGTGGCCGTGTTGTTGTCGTTGGCGTTGGCCGCGACGAACGTGTGCACGTGGCCGGACTCGACCATCTCCTTGCCGATCGCCAGGTTCGAACCGGGGTCGCCGGTGCCGTTGCGGGTCACGGAGTTGCTGTTGGCCGACTGGTTGCCCGCCGCGTCCTTGGCCCGCACGGAGTACGTCACGGTCGCCGACGCCGGCTGGTTGTCGGTGTAGGTCAGCACGTTGCCGACGCTGCCCCGCAGCTGGTTGTCGGCGTAGATGTCGTACCCGGTGACGCCCACGTTGTCGGTCGAGGCGTTCCAGGTCAGCCTGATCTGGCCGGAGCCCGGCTGGGTGAAGGCGAGGTTACCGGGGGCCGACGGTTTCTCGGTGTCGCCACCACCGGCGGCGGCGTAGATCTCGAACTCGGAGATCTGCGCGGCGGGCCAGCCGGTGTTGGCTGTGACGTTGACGCGCCAGTACCGGTGGGTCGCGGCGCCGAAGTTGATCGTGACCGTGTTGCCGGTCGCCGGGTTGAACGTGTAGTTCGCCGAGGCCACGACCGTGCTGTAGGTGGAGCCGTCGGCGCCGCCCTGGACCGAGAGCGTCTGGGTTCGGGTCTGCCAGGCGGTCGGCGCGGGCACCTTCAGGACGATCTGGTCGACGCTCGTGGCGGTGCCGAGGTCGATCCGCGCCCACTGCGGGAAGCTGTTGTTGCCGCTCTCCCAGTAGGTGTTCTGGTCGCCGTCGTTGATGGCCGACACCGCGTATTCGGCCGTGGAACTGCTGGCCTGGGTCGCCTTTCCCGGCGACAGGTTGGGTCCGCCGGCGGCGGAGGCCGGGACGATCGACCCCACGACGAGCAGGCCGGCGGCGATCATGGTCGCCACCAGCCTCAGTGGTCCGTGCAGTTTTCTCATTCGCGTCTTCCATCTCTCGTCAGGCACGACAGGGCCGAGGCGTGAAGACATGCGCCTTCACCGCACACGTATGGGGGGCAGGTGCACGGACGCGGTGCATCCCTGAAGAGTTGCGAGGAATAGCGAAAAAATTAACAGCAATCTGCAATATTCTTGCTTAGCTTTGGCCAAATGTTACATATGTGCTACGGGCACGTCAACGGTTGGAAAGCAGCTTTCTGAACTGGCCCGATGCCGGATGTGACAGAGATCGATACGGGTGCCGTCAACGGACCCGTCGCCGGCCGCCGAGTCCTCGCCCGAGCGGCGAAGGAGGTCGACGCGGAAACGACGAGGCGATGCGGTCGGCGGGACCAGGGGACCAGGGGACCTGGTGTCGCCTGGGGCCGGCGGACGCTGCGCGCCGCCTCCGGCCTCGTGTCGTCGGCGGTGAGCACCGCGCAGGTGAGTCCGGTCCACGCAAGAACGGACCCTCCTACGGCCACCGTGGTCGCACAACCGGCGGCCGAACGCAAGTTGAGCCTGGACGACACGGTGGAGAAGTGGCTACCCGGCCTCGTCAAGGGCAACGGCTACGACGGCCGCGAGATCACCATTACGACGTGACCGAGATGAGCCAGCCCCGCTCCGTGGTGTGGCCGGAGAAGCCGAAACCGGGCACCGACGGGATCACCAGGTGGAACGCGTCGGCCGGGTCGCCGCCGTGGGCTCGCGGGTCGCTCAGCGGGCCGATCACGTCCAGGTACTCGACGATCGTGGTCGGCCAACCGTGCGTGAGCAGCAGCGGCGTGGCGTCGGGCTCAGGCGAGCGGACATGCAGGAAGTGCACGTTCTGCCCGTCGATGACCGTGGTGAACTGCGGGTACTCGTTGAGCTTCGCCTCCCACGCGCGCCAGTCGTACCCGTCGCGCCACCGCTGGACGAGGCTCTGCAGGTACTGCGACGAGATGCCGTAGTCGGTGCCGGCGTCGGGCAGCTCGTTGGTCCAGCGGACCCGGGCCAGGCGCTCGGTCAGCTCGTCCAGGTCGGCAGTCATGCCAGCCGTGTCGTTGCGCCAGACCGATATGTGCTCGATGACCTCGGCAAGTTCGAAAGCGCGGTCGCTGCGGCCGGAGTACTCGAAGTCGATGACACGGACTTCGGTTCCATCCCACAGGTAGTTGGCCAGATTCCCGTCACCGGTGCCGAACACCGGAGTGCCCGGCTGCGCGAGCATCTCCTCCAACGTCGGCTGTTTCACCCAGACCGCGGCCTCGCCAAGCGCGTCAGTGACCGCGGGGTCCCCGTCAGGAGGCTGTATCTCCGCGGACCATGCTCGTACTTGCCGGAGGAGCTCAACCGGATGCCCGGCACGCGCGGGCACACGCTCCAGCACCCGCGGAGGGATCGACTGCTGGACCCTCGTGACGGCCTCGGCCAGCGCGTCGGCCAGTTGTCCCTTAATCGGCCCATCCACTGCCGCGCCTCCCAGTCGGGACATCACCACGGTCGGCGGATCCGCGTCCAGATCGGCGGTCACGGGCACGGGCGCTACCCCAGGCGCGTACTCATTGAGCAACTCCAGGGCTCGCCACTCACGTTCGGGTTGACCGTAGTCGGACGACCGGTATCGCTTGACCACCGCATCGGGCCGCATCTCGACCGAATGCTTGCTCGCCTGGCCGCCCATACACCTTCCGATCTCCTCGGGCTCCGCTGGGTGGACATGGACCCGCCCACATCACGCCTGAAGCGGCGACCATCCTGCTCCTGCAAGCGAAGCGGCATCGTGTTGTCCGTCCTGCTCACGTTCTCATGATCCGGCCCTTAGGCAAGATCGTCCAGAGCGCGAAAGGCATCTGCGAGAGATCCGGGTTCTGGGGCAGCAGAGACGTTGCTGTCATTGGAGATCAAAAAAAGCCCCGAACGATGATCGTTCGGGGCGTCTTTGCTGCTCAGATGATGCGGTCAGGGGCGAGGTCGAAACGACCTTGGGGTAGAGCGGGTCGAAGCCGTCGGCATTGAAGTTGCCGGTCACCTCCCGGACCCGGTCCGGGCTGGTGAACGTCGCCTCGGCGATCCTGGCCACCGGCATGCCCTGCGCGGACAGCAGTACCATCTGCGCCCGCCGCCAGGTCACCACCGCCCCAGCGCCTCTGCGGATGATCCGCAGCGGCCACTGCGCCTCTTCATCATCGATCTCGCGTACGCGTACTCGTTCTGCCACCAAGACAGCCGGACCGTGACGCGCCGCCCCCAAGCCCACCATCCGGACGGCACATCACGCCACAACGGGGCAAACGCCGCCTGACGCGGCACAAAACTTGGATTATTCGTTGTCTTGAATCATTCGTGTTTATGACGGTAGATTTGGCGCCATGACCGCATCCCTTCCCCTGACCACCGCCGAGGAGCTGCGCGGTGCCGGCCTGCGGGTGACGGCCGCCCGCGTCGCGCTGCTCGAGACAGTCCGGGACGGTGACCACCTCGATGTCGAGGCGATCGCCTCCGGGGTGCGCGATCGCGTAGGCCATATCTCCCTCCAAGCCGTGTATGAGGCCCTCCACGCGCTCACCGCGGCGGGACTCGTACGCCGCATCGAACCGGCTGGCAGCCCGGCCCGGTTCGAGGGACGGGTCGGGGACAACCACCACCACGTCGTGTGCCGGTCGTGCGGTGTCGTCGCCGACGTCGACTGCGCGACCGGCGAGGCGCCCTGCCTGACCGCGTCCGACGACCACGGCTTCTCGATCGACGAGGCCGAGGTCATCTACTGGGGCCTGTGTCCCGGCTGTTCCACCCCCCGCAGTGCCTGAGCACAGTGATCAGCTAGTCCGGAAGGATTTCCATGTCCGAGAACCATGATGCAATCGCCACAGACGCGAAGACGGAGAGCGGAGGTGGCTGCCCGGTCGCGCACGAGCGCGCCCCGCACCCGACTCAGAGCGGCGGAAACCGCCAGTGGTGGCCGGAGCGGCTCAATCTGAAGATCCTCGCCAAGAACCCCGCCGTGGCCAATCCGCTCGGCGAGGAGTTCGACTACGCCAAGGCGTTCAATAACCTCGACCTCGCGGCCGTGAAGCGGGACATCGCGGAGGTGCTGACGAGCTCGCAGGACTGGTGGCCGGCCGACTACGGCCACTACGGCCCGTTCATGATCCGGATGGCGTGGCACAGCGCGGGCACCTATCGGATCAGCGACGGTCGCGGTGGCGCCGGGGCCGGCCAGCAGCGCTTCGCCCCCCTCAACAGCTGGCCGGACAACGGGAACCTCGACAAGGCGCGCCGCCTGCTGTGGCCGGTCAAGAAGAAGTACGGCCAGCAGCTCTCGTGGGCCGACCTCATGATCCTCACCGGCAATGTCGCCCTGGAGTCGATGGGCTTCAAGACCTTCGGCTTCGCCGGCGGTCGTGAGGACGTCTGGGAGCCAGAGGAGGACGTCTACTGGGGTCCCGAGTCCACCTGGCTCGACGACCAGCGCTACACCGGCGACCGAGAGCTCGAGAACCCCCTCGGCGCGGTCCAGATGGGCCTCATCTACGTCAACCCGGAGGGCCCGAACGGCAACCCGGACCCGCTCGCCGCGGCCCGCGACATCCGTGAGACGTTCCGCCGGATGGCGATGAACGACGAGGAGACGGCCGCCCTGATCGCGGGCGGTCACACCTTCGGCAAGACCCACGGTGCCGGCCCGGCGGACCACGTCGGCGCCGACCCCGAGGCCGCCCCGCTCGAGGACCAGGGCCTCGGCTGGAAGAACACCTACGGCACCGGTAAGGGCGGCGACACGATCACCAGCGGTCTCGAGGGTGCGTGGACGAACACCCCGGTGACGTGGGACAACAGCTTCCTCGAGATCCTTTACGGCTACGAGTGGGAGCTGTCCAAGAGCCCCGCCGGCGCGCACCAGTGGAAGCCGAAGGACGGCGCCGGGGCCGGTACCGTCCCCGACGCCCACGACCCGTCGAAGAGCCACGCCCCGACGATGCTGACGACCGACCTCGCGCTCCGCGTGGACCCGGTTTACGAGCAGATCACGCGACGCTGGCTCGAGAATCCCGCCGAGTTCGCGGACGTCTTCGCCCGGGCGTGGTTCAAGCTGACCCACCGCGACATGGGTCCGGTTGTGCGCTACCTCGGCCCGGAGGTCCCGACCGAGACGCTGCTGTGGCAGGACCCCCTCCCCGCGGTGACGCACGAGACCGTCGACGCTGCGGACATCGCCTCCCTCAAGGGCCAGGTCCTCGCCTCGGGCCTGTCGGTGTCCCAGTTCGTGTCCACCGCGTGGGCGTCGGCCTCGTCCTTCCGTGGCAGCGACAAGCGCGGCGGCGCCAACGGTGCGCGCATCCGCCTCGAGCCGCAGAGCGGGTGGGAGGTCAACGATCCCGACCAGCTGTCGACGGTGCTGCGCGCCCTGGAGGGGATCCAGGAGGCCTTCAACGCCGCCCAGACCGGCGGCAAGCAGGTCTCGCTCGCCGACCTGATCGTGCTCGCTGGTGGTGCGGCCGTCGAGCAGGCCGCCAAGGACGCCGGCTTCGACGTCGAGGTACCCTTCACGCCGGGCCGCGTGGACGCGTCGCAGGAGCAGACCGACGTGGAGTCGTTCGCCGCGCTCGAGCCGACCGCCGACGGGTTCCGCAACTACCTCGGGAAGGGCAACCGGCTGCCGGCTGAGTACCTGCTGATCGACCGGGCGAACCTGCTGGCCCTGAGCGCCCCCGAGATGACGGTCCTCGTCGGTGGCCTCCGAGTCCTGGGCGCGAACTCCCAGCAGTCGCCGCTCGGCGTCTTCACCGCGACTCCTGGGTCTCTGACCAACGACTTCTTCGTCAACCTGCTCGACCTGGGCACGACGTGGAAGACGACGTCCGAGGACGCGAACACGTTCGAGGGTCGCGACGCCGCCACGGGCGAGGTCAAGTGGACCGGCAGCCGTGCCGACCTCGTCTTCGGGTCGAACTCCGAGCTGCGCGCGCTCGCGGAGGTCTACGCGAGCGATGACGCGAAGGAGAAGTTCGTGAACGACTTCGTCGCGGCGTGGGACAAGGTGATGAACCTCGACCGGTTCGACCTCGTCTGATCATGACGTCCAGGTCGGCCCGCGCCGGCCGACCTGGACGTCATCAGCCCGAAGGATCTCGACACAGTCCGCCTCCAGCGCGACGTCGAGAGAGTCGCGGCCGAGCAAAGGTGAACCTCTTCGGCCGCCGCCAGGTCACCACCGACCCAGGGCCTCTGCGGATGATCCGCAGCGGCCACTGCGCCTCTTCGTCATCGATCTCGCGTACGCGTACTCGTTCTGCCACCAAGACAGCCGGACCGTGACGCGCCGCCCCCAAGCCCACCATCCGGACGGCACGTCACGTCACAACAGGGCAAACGTCGCCTGACGCGGCATTAGGAGAGCCACTTCTCGCAATGGCGATGCCTGGTCGGCTCCGGTTCCTCACCACGCAGCAGCGTCAGCCGCACCCGTTGCCAGGCCTTACGCTCCGCGATGTCGGCGTCCTCACCGATACCCGAGTAGCTGCCGCCCACATCATGTCTGAAGCACCGGCCGTCCTACTCCTGCAAGCGAAGTGGCATCGTCCTGTCCGTCCGGCTCACACCCCCATGCTGCCGTCGGCAAACGAGCCGTCCAGTGGCCGAGGACGTTGCCGTCAAGGGCAACGAAAAGCGCCCCGGAACAACAAGGCTCCGGGGCGTTTCTGCAGTTCAAGGAGTGTGGTCAGGGGCGGGGTCGAACCGCCGACCTTCCGCTTTCCAGGCGTGACGATCGCCCTGCTCACCCACTGCGGCCTGGGAGTAGAAGGATGCCGGCGGCGCCTCATGTACGGCTGTGGTCGGTGGACGTTGCCGTCAGCGTTGCCGTCGACGACATCGGATTCACCGGCGAATAGGCCGTTCGTAATGATGTAGCACGTCGAGACACGGAAGGCTACATTGAATGCATGAAGACGATTACCCAGCGCGAGTTCCGCAACAACTCCGCAGCCGTCATGGACGCGGTGGAGGCGGGCGAGGTCTACCACATCACCCGCAATGGCATCGAGGTCGCCGAATTGCGGCCCCTGGCCCGCAGACGGCGCCTGACCGCGGAGGAACTGGTCGCCCGCCATCGCCGGCTACCGCGTGTGGACTATGAGCACATGCGTCAGGAAGCCGACGAGTTCTTCGGCACGGAAGATCGCGTCGGCGACGGCAACGATCCCTGGGAGCGCAACCATGCCTGACCGTGACGAGTCCGGGGTGCTCGACACCTGCACTTACATCGATCTGGATCTGATCGACCCAGCGCGGTTGCCGACCATCCCGGAGATTACCGCGATCACCCTCGCTGAACTCCACCAAGGCGTCGCCATGGCCAAAAGCGCTGGAACCAGAGCCGCACGCATGGAGAAACTAGGGGCAGCTGTCACCGACTTCGAACCGCTGCCCTTCGACGGCGACGCTGCCACCCGCTACGGGACCCTGGTGGCCCTCACGATCGCCGCCGATCGCGACCCACGCCCTCGCAGAATGGATCTGATGATCGCAGCGGTGGCATCCACTCGAGGCCTGCCGCTCTACACGCGCAACGACGCCGACTTTAAGGGGCTCGAAGGCATCGTGACCGTAGTGTCCGTGTGACGATTCCGCAGAGCGCACCAAGGGCCTGGAATCGCCATCGTCGTCAAGCACAACGAAGAACGCCCCGGCCGTGATCGGCTCGGGGCGTTTGTGCTGCTCAGCTGCTGTGGTCAGGGGCGGGGTCGAACCGCCGACCTTCCGCTTTTCAGGCGGACGCTCGTACCAACTGAGCTACCTGACCTCGGTGGTGGATCGAACACCTACCAGAGCGGTCCTGACGGGACTTGAACCCGCGACCTCCACCTTGACAGGGTGGCGAGCACTCCAACTGCTCTACAGGACCTTGCTTTGGTCGGAAGTTTTCACTTCCGTCCTTCTTGCCTTGCTAGGTTACCAGTTCTTCGGAGGTCCGCGACCTGCCGTTTCCCTGGCGAGCCTTCGCTCGACCGTGCCCCCAACGGGATTCGAACCCGTGTCGCCGCCTTGAAAGGGCGGTGTCCTAGGCCACTAGACGATGGGGGCTCGGAATTCACATTCCGTTCCGTTGCCGTCTTCCGCTGGAGACCTCTGAAGCATAGGGGACTTTTGCCCCGATGCCAAAGCGGCTTCCCGGCTTAAGGCGACGTGGTGCCGCTGAGCGAACCCGTCGGAGACGGGACACTTGTCGGCCCAGGAGAAATTGTACGGCCAGGGTCGGTCTCAACGTGACGTTCGATCTGAACCGACTGCTCGCCGAGGCCTCCCAAAGTGATGTCGTCCCAGGCCCGGAGGCGATGCGTCTTCCGGTCGAAGTACAGAACCGAGGCCGCGACGGGGGTGGGTTCGTCGTGTTCCAGGGCACGCAGGCCGGCGCCGCCGGTGGAGCCCTGGACGAGGAGACGGGTCCCCGAGGGGAGCAGTTCGGTGGATCGCGCGTGGGTGTGGCCCGAGAGGATCATCGGCGCCGTGCCGGAGAACTCCCTGGCGATCGACGGATCATGCACCGCCACCAGGTCGACCGGCTTGAACGCCTGACCGAGCCGCATTGCGTGGGCGCGTCCCAGAGCCGTGAGGGATGCGGGGTCGGAGTCGACGTCCACGGTCTTGTCGGGGGTGAACCGGGGGTCGCCCAGTCCGTAGATGCGTAGCCCCGCCACCGACTTGACGGAGTCGTCGAGGACGACCGCGTTCTTCTGCTTGTCCACGGCTCGCTGGGTGGCCTTGGAGTCGTGGTTGCCCCTGACGAAGACGTACGGCACGTCAAAGCTGCCGATCTCCTCGACGAACCTGTCCTCGGGTCCGGTCCCGTGGTCGGTCAGGTCGCCGGTGTCCACGATCGCGTCGACCTTGAACTGCTTGGTTACCGAGTGCATGAGGTTCCACGCTATGGGGCTGAGATGGATGTCGGAGACGTGAAGCACCCGGATCGACTCGGGATCGGAGTCGTAGACCGGCAGGGCCGAGACCGCGTCGTAGAGCTGGGAGACGTTGTTGACCAGCTTGGCGAGCTGGGCCCGGTAGGACTCGAACCTGGTCACGATCGACTCGGCGTCACCCACCAGGGACGGCGCCCCGGCCAGCAGACCGGTGTATTTCGGCTCCACCACCGCGTTGGGCCGGAAGGTCAGGAGGGCGGCCGCGCCCGTACCGGCGATCATGACCGTGGCGCTCAGCAGGCCCGCCAGGGCAGGTCCGGGACGGCGGAAGACGATCAGCGAGGTGAGGAGAGCCCCGGCCAGACCGCAGAGAGCGGCGCGCAGGACCAGCGTTCTGACCCCTTCGCGCAGCTCCTTCTCCAGCAGCGCGGGGAGCTGGTCGGAGAAGCGGGGGTCCTCCAGCAGCACACCGGCCCGGGCGGTGTTGATGTTCTCAAGGGTGATGCGCAGGCCGATCGGGGCGTTGTGCGTGTCGAACAGGAGCGTGCCCAGCGGGTGGGCGTCCACGACGGTCTCCCCCGACCAGGAGGGCTCGGCAGACATGCCGACCTCCACGGGGCCGACGTTGGCGTGCACCGCACCGCCGAGGGCGATGCCCAGCCAGGCTCCGCCCGCGGCGACGATCACGACTGTCAGTGCACGTACGGCGCGCCCCGTCGCGAAGCGACGGAGCCTCTGGGTCCAGGGCGTGATGTCCATGCGGCTTTCCCCTTACCCGAAAACACGGGGCACAATGACAGGTGTGATCGAGGTCTCGAGAGAGAAGTTCGAAGAGCTCGTGGCCGACGCACTGGACACGATCCCTCCCAAGCTGACGAGAGTCATGGACAACGTGGTCGTGGTGGTGGTGGACGACCCACCGGAGCCGAACCTGCTGGGGCTTTACACCGGGATCCCACTTACCGAGCGGGGTGACTGGTACGCAGGAGTGTTACCCGACCGGATCGAGATCTACCGCAACCCGATCTGTTCGATATGCGAAACCGAAGATGAGGTGGTGCAAGAGGTGCGGATAACGGTTGTCCACGAGATCGCCCACCATTTCGGCATCGACGACGACAAGCTGCACGCTCTCGGCTGGTAGTCAAAGCCGCATTACATACCGGCCTTTCGGATGCCCGATATTTACTGATTTAAAATTACAGCTTGCATGAGTTTGATTGCTTTCAGTTGCGCGCCGGCAATTCTACGGGCACCGTAGGTTACGCATCGAACACCGACAGTCAATGCTCCTGCGAGCCCAGCGGAGTCCTATGGCGGCCACCAGGTCCGGCCGGCTACCCGGGCGGCACCGCCGCCCGACCGAACGCCAAGCCACTTATGGCGAGGTCATCGCCATCAGGGAGTTTCGCGCGCTCTGGATCGGCCAGGCACTCTCCCTCCTCGGCGATCAGCTCTCGCGGGTGGCGCTCTCCGTGCTCGTGTTCGAACGGACGGAATCGCCACTGGCCACCGCGTCGGTCTACGCGTTGACCTATCTGCCGCCGATCATCGGCGGCCCGCTGCTCGCGGGTCTCGCGGACCGCTACGCCCGGCGGTACATCATGATCGTATGTGACCTGATCCGGGCCGGTCTGGTCGCGCTCATGGCCATCCCCGGCACCTCGTTCACCGTGCTGTGCGTGCTGGTCTTCTGGGTGGTGCTGCTCAGCGCCCCGTTCTCGGCCGCCAGGGCCGCGCTGCTCCCCGAGCTCCTCGAAGGCGACCGCTATGTCGCGGGCTCAGCCCTGCAGAACATGACCAACCAGGGTGCACAGATGCTGGGCTTCGCCCTCGGCGGCGCCTTGATCATGGCGATGGGACCATACCGCGCGCTGGCACTGGACGCCTCCACGTTCCTCGCCTCCGCGCTCATCCTGGTCTCGGGAGTACGGCGGCGCCCCGCTCCTCTCGGCGCCGGCGGCGATCGGCCCTCCATGTGGGCCATGACCCGGGCCGGAGCCAGACTCGTCTTCGGCGATCCACGGCTGCGTACGCTGGTGCTGTTCGCCTGGCTGTGCGGGTTCTACGTGCTTCCCGAGGGGATCGCCACCCCCTACGCCGCAACTCTGACCGACGACCCGCAGCAGATCTCGTTCGTCGCCGGTCTGCTGATGGGGGCGATGCCGACCGGAACGGTCATCGGCGCGTTCCTGTTCAGCCGGTACGTCACGCCGTCAAAACGGCTCCGCGCGATGGGCGCGATGGCGATGCTGACCTGTGCGCCGCTGATCCTGTGCGCGATGGAACCGCCGCTCACCGTGGTGCTCGCCCTGTGGTTCGTCTCGGGCATCGGTGGCGCCTACCAGCTCGCGGCGAATGCCGCGTTCGTGCAGTGTGTGCCCCCAGAGCGGCGGGGCCTGGCCTTCGGGCTCGTGCAGTCGGGCCTGCTGGCCTCTCAGGGCATCGGCATCCTCATCGGCGGGGCCGTCGCCGACGAGATCGGCCCCGCACATGTGGTGGCACTGGCCGGCGCGGCGGGACTGTGCGTCGCGGCCGCGCTGGCCATGATCTGGATCGGGTCCTGCAAGGAGATCATCGAGAAGGTCCGCGCTGAGGTGACTGCCTGAGTCACGCCTGGGGCTTCGAATCACCGTCGTGTTGGGGCGCCGTGTTCTGCGGGGCCGGGGTCGCGGGGTACGGCTGCGCGGGGTCCTGATGGGTCGGATACTGCGGTTCCGGGTTCTGGTAGGCGGGGTACGGCTGCGCGGGGTCCTGATGGGTCGGATACTGCGGGGCCCGGTCCTGGTGGGTGGCCTTGCTCCAGCTCTGTTCGGCCTTGGCCCAGCCCTGCTCGGCCTTGGACCTCGCGTCCTGCCAGACCGGGTTGTCCTTGTTCTTGTCGACCAGGTCCTGGACGATCGAACTGTTCTTGCCCTCGTCGGGCAGGAGCAGCCAGCCGATCGCGTAGATCCCCACCCCGAGGCCACCGAAGAAGCTGGCGATGGCGAGGGCCACACGGATGATGTTGGGGTCGATTCCGGTGTAGCGTCCGAGACCGGAGGCCACCCCCGCAATGATGCGCCCGTCCCTGGTCCTGCGGAGCTGCTTGACACCCGAGAAGTCGTTTTCGTTCATGCCTTAAGACTGCCCGCTGAGGAGCCTCGATTACATCGGGATTCTCCCTGGCAGCACCCTGACATCCCTCCCCGGAACACCGGCAATACCCTGACAGGGGCCGACGAGAGAGGAACATCCCATGGACGACCTTCTGCGCATCGACGACGGACTCTCCGAGGAACAACGTCTCATCCGCGACACCGTGAAGAAGTGCGTGACAGACAGAGTCCTTCCCCACGTGGGCGACTGGTTCGAGGAGGCCGTCTTCCCCGCCCGTGAACTCGCCCCGGTCCTCGGCTCACTCGGCGTGCTGGGCATGCACCTTGAGGGGTACGGCTGCGCGGGGCTGGACGCCGTCTCCTACGGCGTCGCCTGCCGGGAGCTGGAGGCGGGGGATTCGGGCCTGCGGTCGTTCGTCTCCGTACAGGGCTCACTGGCCATGTTCCCGATCTGGAAGTACGGCTCCGCCGAGCAGAAGGAGGAGTGGCTGCCCCGAATGGCCGCGGGGGAGGCCATCGGCTGCTTCGGTCTCACCGAGCCCGACCACGGCTCCGACCCCGCCAATATGCGCACCAACGCCAAACAGGACTCCTCCGGCGACTGGATCCTCAACGGCGCCAAAATGTGGATCACCAACGGCTCCATCGCCGACGTCGCGGTGGTCTGGGCCCAGACCGAGGACGGCATCCGCGGCTTCGTGGTCCCCTCCGACACGCCCGGCTTCTCAGCGCCGGAGATCCACAAGAAGTTGTCCCTGCGGGCTTCGGTGACCTCGTCTCTGTACTTCGACAACGTCCGTCTTCCCGCGTCAGCCGTACTGCCCGGGGTCCGTGGTCTGAAAGGTCCGCTGTCGTGCCTGTCCGAGGCCCGTTACGGCATCCTGTGGGGCGTCGTGGGCGCGGCTCGCGCCTGCCTGGAGTCGGCCGTCGACTACTCCAAGACACGCGTGCAGTTCGACAGGCCCATCGGAGGCTTCCAGCTCACCCAGGAGAAGCTCGCCTGGATGTATGTGGGCGTGGGCCAGTCTCAGCTCACCGCGCTTCACCTGGGCCGTCTGAAGGACGCCGGCGCCCTCACCCCTCAGCAGGTCAGTTTCGGCAAGCTCGCCAACGTCCGCGCCGCTCTGGACATCGCCCGCCAGGCGCGCTCGATCCTCGGCGGTAACGGCATCACGCTGGAGTATCCAGTGATCCGGCACATGAACAACCTGGAGAGTGTCCTGACGTACGAGGGCACCGAGGAAATCCATGTCCTCACCCTGGGCAGGGCGCTCACCGGCCTGGACGCCTTCCACTGACACCGTCCTCACATGGCGCCGGCCCTGCACCGGACAGGGCTTTCCGCCGAGACGGATCTCGGGCGAGGCGTCCACCAGATGCGGACGCCTCGCCCGTGGCTTCCGGGCCTACCGCTGCCGGGCCTGCCTCTGCGGCAGGCCGCTGGGACGCCAGTCGGGGGCCTGGGCCGCTCTGTCGAGCTCGCTCTGCCAGGAGAGGCCGCGGCTCAGGTAGAAGCGGAGCAGATCGGCGGTGGCGTGGGCGTCGGGCAGCGCGGCATGGGCGTTCGAGAGCGAGATGCCAGCACGCTCGCAGCAGGCGCCGAGGGTCCACTTCCCGCCGGGGACGAAGTCGGGCGCGAGCCGCTGTGTGCACAAGGTCTCGGTCAGCCAGTGGCTGCCCGGGAGGACTTTGAGGAAACGCAGGTCGAAGGAGATGTTGTGGGCTACCAGGACCCGCCCGGCGATGCGCTGCCACACCTCGTCCAGCACCTCCTCGATCACCGGCGCGCCCGCGACCATCTCCTGGGTGATGCCGTGGACATGCACCGCCCCGGTGGCCCGGCGGGGGTTGATCAGCGAGTGCCACTCGTCGACGGTCGAACCGTCGGCGTCCAGGGAGACGAGCGCGATCTCACAGATCTGGTCCCCCTTGGCAGGTGAGAAGCCCGTGGTCTCCACGTCGACCACGACATACCCCTGCCGCGCGGCCACACGGGCACCGCCCGCGGGCTCGAATCCCGAGCTCGTCATATGGCCACTGTATGAGAGCCGGCTCCCGCCCTGACTGTCATCGGGCAAACAGGTGATCGCCCGCAGGCCTGGCAACGGGCGTTAGTGGACACTATCCTCGGTACGCTGTCTTCAGCGGGGCGTTAGCTCAATGGTTAGAGCTGCGGACTTTTAATCCGTAGGTTCTGGGTTCGAGTCCCAGGCGCCCTACCAGCAAAAACGGTGGTCATCGACCTTGCCCGAAAGGGCGATGACAGCCACCTTTGACAGCCAAGAGGCCGGACCCCACCAGGAGTCCGGCCATTCGTGCGTTCTCTGATCATCCGAACAGCTTCTTGGCGACCGCATCGACGGCCGCTCGTTCGATGTCCGGGAGCACGTGCGTGTACGTGTTCATGGTCAGCCCGATCTGACTGTGACCTAACGTCTTCATCACGGTCCGAGGTGAGGCCCCGGAGGCGAGCAGGAACGAGGCGCAGGCATGGCGGAGATCATGAAGCCTCAGCCAGTCGAGCCCCGCTCTCTTCCGGGTGGCCCGCCACCGGGTGCTGAGGTTGCCCGGTTCGATGGGCGTTCCGATCGTGGAGGGGAAGACGAGCCCGAGGTTCTGCCACCGCTTGCCCGCGGCGAGCTGTTCGGCCGCCTGAGCCCGCTTGTGCTTGCGGAGCGCCGCCAAGGTCGGTTCCGACGCGGGGACGACTCGGCGAGACCGGTCCGTCTTGGGGTCGACGAATTGAAGGGAGCCGTCCGCCCGCTGGAGCGTCTGCCGTACGGCGAGCAGTCCGTTGGCGAAATCGATGTCCTCCCAGCGGAGCCCGAGCAGTTCCCCACACCGCAGGCCAAGCGTCAACGCGCAGATCCAGAAGGCTTCGAGCCGATCGTCTTTGATCACGGCGAGCAGCCGCTTGGTCTCCTCGATCGTGAGCACTTTGGCCTCCTCCCTGCACTCGGCCGATGGCATGCTCGCGCCGATCTCCTACGAACAGGTCTCGGCACGTTCGGTAACAGAGGCGGCATGAGCCGCCGCGATTTCCCGATCAAGAACCCCGCGCGGGCCGGGGATGCGCCGCGCAGCCTAGAGGTTGGCGCCCAGGACGGCGAAGCTGCCGTCGCGGCTGTAGCGGGCGAAGGCGACCAGCATGGTGGGCAGGGAGACGAGCAGAGACAGGCTGCCGGCGGTCTTGATGTCGACGGAGTAGAACAGCACGATCGTGGGGATCAGCAGTTCGCCGCTGGCGATGCCCATGATCGCGGCCACCACGCCGATGCCGAACCCGGCCGCGACCCCGGCGACGGCTTGCGCCGGACCGGGCAGGGCCAGCGTAGGAGACCTCAGCGACCGCCCTGCCGACAGTTCACAACGATGGAGTCAATCGTCTGTAGAAAGGGGCGTGGGCCTGCGCAGCAGCCACTGCCCGAACGTCCGACGCGGGGGCCGCACCACCACGCGGCCGTGGACCTTCTGACCGACCAGCTCCACTCGCAGAGTGACCGGCGTGTCAGGATTCGTTGGAGTCTGACGGTACTTGACCCTGCTGTGTACCAGCTGCAGACCATCAGTATCGACCACGATGCCTGGCCTCGTGACCAGCGTCAGGGTCTTCCCCGTCATGCCCACGTCGATCCGCAAGGTGTCGTGCGTGATCACTGCGTCAGTGAAGTCAAGCGTCACCCCGCAGTACGTCACCGCGAGCTCCAGTCTCCGCGGCACCACCCAGCGCCCCACGCGCTTGACCGCGCCGCTGTGGACCTGTTCGATCCGAACTATGTCCTTGACCTCTGCTCCAGTCGCGCCGACCGTAGCCGATACGGGCGGCAGGTCAGCGGTGAGCGCGGTCAGTTCGCTCAGAGTCCGCGCCGACAGGGCAGCTTCCAGGCGCTCGTCCAACTCGTCCGCGGTCAGCAGGCCGTCCCCCGCCGCGATACGCAGCACATCCACCACCCGGTCCCGGTCCGCATGAGAGGCTCGCAGTTCGGGCGACGAGCCGGATCCGGAGCGCTTTCCGGTGGGCGAAATCTCTCCCGACATGCTTCCATCCTGGTCCTGTCGAACCTCTCCGCGCGACGCAGGCAACGGCGCGAGTAGAAGACTAACGCTATATCGCGACATGGATCCCGGCGGGGCCTAAGGATTCCCGGGAGATCCGCCAGGCGCTTCTCGTAGCCGATGGTTTTACAGGACGTGACCGTTCCTGCTGAGATATGGCCTCTCACCTGTGGCGTAACCATGTCTCCCCGCCGCGAGTTCCATGATCATTGCGCGGATGTTGCGCGACGAGTCGATCATGGCTTGTTCAGCGCGAACGCACAGGGACCCTGGGATGCTCGGATACGCGGTTCGACGGCGGACGGTTGATCAGGTTCTTACCTGAGCCCCCTTGCGGACGAGCTGTCGTAATGAGATGCGCCAGCTTCCTTCGACGGACAGCATGGCAAGATGCCGGATCTGCTGTGGAACGAGGTCAGGAGCTTCTTCGATCCTGATCTGATGGAGGGACTGCCGGATGTGGAGTTGGCCCGGTTTGGTGGACACCTGATTTCTGGGGAACCCTGGTTCCTCAAAGAAGGAGTTCACCAAACCGGGCCAACTCCAGTTAGTTCAGATGGAACTGATCGGGACGGGCAAGATCAGAGCTGCTAACACGATTTGGAAGCCTTGGCTGTACAGCCATAAATACAGCCAAGAGAACGAACGACGCCAGAACTCAGCGAACGCCCACGGACACCGCGCCCGCAGGCCAGAGCCTCAGGCCTCGATCGAACCGACTTCTTTTAATCCGTAGGTTCTGGGTTCGAGTCCCAGGCGCCCTACCACTCGCGAGCAGGAACGTAGGCCCTGACCTGGGCCTACGTTCCTGGCGATCTTTCTCCGCCTATGCAGCCGGATGCTGTCAGATGCAGCCGCCTGCCAGTGGTCCCGGAATATACGCGGAATGGGATCACGCGCGTTTGCCCAGGTCGCCGCAGGAGTTTCGGAAGCTTCCGGGACGATTCCGAGGGTGTGGGAGCCGACACGACGAAGGACCCCGAGGGCTACCCGAGGTCCTGTCTGTTCTGTTGTCAGGGATGTCACGTCGTGAGCGCTTCCAAGATCCGCTTGTTCGCCACCTCGTGCTGCCCGTCGATGCACTTGGCATAGACCTTGAGCAGCACGTCCACCCCGTGCCCCGCCCGCTCTGCCACCTCTGGCGCGTGGACTCCGGCGTTGAGCCAGAGGGAGACCGCCGCGTGTCGCAGGTCGTACGGCCTGCGCGCCAGCGGTGAGGCGACCTGGTCGGGGGTGAAGGCGTATGCGGTGCAGCGTTACCAAGTCGAGGCTGCTCGAACGGTCTGGCGTATTACTGACTGTGGCCCCAGTGCTCGCCGTTACGAGGGGTGCGTCAGATCCAGCGCCCCGACCGTCTGGCCCCCACTCTTTTCACCTGTGAGCTGGAACCCGAGCTTCCGGTAGAAGCCCTCGGGCCCGCCCTCTCCCGGCTCCCACGTGACATACATCCGCGTGCCGCGGCGCCGCCTGATTTCGGCGGCCACTGATTCGACGGCGAGGCCGCGCCACTGCTCTCGCGCTTCTTCTGCATCATTCACCGCATCGACGATGACCATCTGCCCGAGCGCGAGAACCTCGGAGGCCAGCGCCTCCACATCGAGCTGGGGGAACTCACCATCGAGATCGAACACCATGCTCAACGTGAAGATCTCTGAAGCGCGCCGATCCGCGGGGACCGTATCCGTCCGTCGGATCCAGCCGGTCCCCGCCCGGGCCGGGCTACCCGCAGGAGACCGGACCCGGACGGATTCGCGCGGGCCGGGGGCTCTGATCAGCCGCAGTGCTCAAGAGGCGAAGTGTACTGCGCGCTGCCGTAATCGCCGCCCCACTGGATGCACTTCCCTGCGGCGGAGATCTTCACCGGGCCGGCGTAAGTCGAGAAGTTACCGGGGTCGGTGACATATGCTCCGCGTTCGCGCCTGATCACGGCGTTGACGCGGGTGCTGTTCGGACTGTCCTTCCAGGTGACCACGCAGTTGGTGCTGCCGTTGTACAGCAGGTAGACGGTGGCCTTGCCCAGATCGTGCTGGTCGATCACATGGTAGGAGCCGCCGCCACACGCCGCGATCGGCGATGATGCCGCCATCGCCGGGCTGCTGGTGGCGAAGGTTCCGGCTATCGCGGCCGCAGTGGCGAGTGTGAGCGCGGCTCCCTGCTTGAATTTGCGCACAGAAATTCTCCTGACTAGTAATCGTCTAGTAGGGCCAAATCTTCTGCAGCCGCTCAAACCTGCTGCCCAGGAGGCATCGATATACGGATGCCTCCTCGGTGTAGCCATGACAACGAGACGACCGGGCGGGCCAGACCCGTGGCAGAGGTCGTCGAGTTCCATGATCTCCGGGCGGCCGCAGTCGATCACCTGCATGTACGTTATACATAACCGTTAGGCATGCGTCAAGGTTACGTAAATTCCGGCTGTCATTTACGGCCCTGCCGGCGCAAAGCGCCTGTGTATGCGGATGGGCACCGCTGGTCCCCGCTGCTTGGCATGGAGAGGTGCCGTTCTCCCGCGGTCCCGTCTCTCCGGTCGCGATCGTGTCTCTCGCAGCGTCGATCGTCGAGGTGAGGCCCGACTCTCGGATGCTGAGCGGGCCGGAACGCCGGCCGCACCACGACAGACCTCACGGCCGTGCGAGCGGCCACCGGAGCGAGGCTGCAGAGAGCCGTCACCGCGTGATGGAGTCTCCACGCTTCCAGGGGACGCTTCCTGCTGCTATTCCTCGTCTAAAGGCCTGCAGCTGGGGCCCCAGAGCTACTCGACGCCCGTAGTCCTCGCGCCGACGCTGGCTGCGATGACGTGGGCGACCTGTTCCGGCGAGGTCTCAGTCGTGTCGACGACCTCCGCTTCGCGGCGCAACCAGGGCAGAGCCGCGTGATAGTCCGGAATATGGTCAAGCCGCCACTGCCGGGCTCCAGACTCGATCGTGTCCGTCTCGATCCGATGGATGAGCGTGTCCTGGTCGGTATGGAGCACGAAGTGATGGACGGGGATGGAGGCCTTTTCGAGCCCGGCATGGATCTCCGCCCAGTACTGCTCGTCAAGGACCGTTTGCGGGACGACGAGAGCACCACCGACATAATCGAGCAATTGCGAAGCCGTCTCCACGACCAGGCCGCGCCATGGCCGCCAATCTTGGAAATTGCCGACCTGCGGCAGGTCCGTGACATGCCGCAACATGAAGCCGACCTTTTCGGGATCGAAAAGCCGTGCTTCTGGAATCAGCTTGAGAAGCTCTCTGGTAGTGGTCGTCTTACCTGCGCCGAAAGTCCCGTTCAGCCAGATGATCATGAAGCTGAGTGTATACGCGCAGATGTGATCGCACATATGAATCGACCTCAACCAGCCGCCCAGAGGCTTGACCGTACGGCCACGACTACGGCCACGAGGGCGAACGGCGGCGGAACTCTACGGACGTCCAAACGTCATCCCGGATATCCCAGGCGAGTTCGGATTCGGCGTTGAAGCCCACGCAGCTCACGGCGGAACCGCCCTGATCGGATCAACCGATCATCTCGCTCCCTACCGGTGACGGAACCGCGCCTCACGAAGAGCCGGAACATGCACGGAACCATCTCGACCGGCTTGATCGACGGGACGGAAGAGCCGAGGATCACCCGTCTACTGCGCCTCGTCAGCCGCCGATGACCGCCCGGTCATTCCGCGGGGCATCAGCAGGAAGACCTTGGGCGACAGCCGGTCCATGTCCCCGCCCCTGCCGAACACCAGGCCGGCGGCGAAGTCCACGAACTGCTTGGCCTCGCTGTCCGGCAGCTTGGTGAGGTCCATCACCACGGGGTGCCCGTACGGAAGAAATGCCCCACGTAGAGTGCCTCGTTGCAGTCCCGGGGACACAGCGTGTTGATCATTGCATCACTCTCCACCTCCCACGACGGCCGTCAAGCCGTCTTCCGTATTGATGATGCGACACCCGCCCGCCGCTGACGCCGGTGTCATCGCACGGCGCCGGCGCGGCCGACGGTGTCCTTGACGATACGACCGCCTGCGACGACGAGCGGGGGATCCAGCAGCGCGTCGACGCCGGAACGCGGGTCGGCGTCGACCGCGATCAGATCGGCCAGGTAGCCGGGTCTGATCGCACCCGCCTCCGTCAGTCCCGCTGCTCGCATCCCGGCCTCCGTGGCCGCTGCCAGCGCCTGCCGTACGGACAGGCCCGAGGCGACGAGGCCGTGCAGCCCGTCGACGACCCCGCCGACGTGCGGGTGCCGGGGGATGCCCGAGTCGGTCCCGGCGAGGATCGGCACCCCTGCGGCGTGGAGCCGGGTGACCCAGCCGCCCCTGACGTCGAGGGAGATGGGATGGGCGTGCGCGCCGGCGAGCCCCAGCGTCGGGCAGACCCCGGTCCCGGCGCTCACCAGGTCGCGGACCACGGCCGCGTCATAGCCGTCTCCGCCCTCCGGCGAGATGAACGTCGCGTGCTCGACCGAGTCGACCCCCGCGGCGGCCGCCGCCCGGACGCCCACCGTCGACAGGGCGTGCGCGGCGACGGTGGCCCCAAGCCGGTGTGCCTCGTCGACGATCGCCGCCAGGGCCGCCTCGGACACCTCGAACCGCAATGGATCCGTGCCCGGGGTCATCCGCCCGCCGGTCACCATGACCTTGACGAGATCCGCCCCGGCCTCGATCTCCTCCCGCACGGCGGCTCGGGCCTGTTCGGGCCCGTCGATCTCGTTGCCCATGAACCAGCAGTGCCCGTTCGGCCGGGTCAGGGGCCGGCCGGCGACCATCAGGCGCGGGCCCGGCGTCGTCCCGTTCCGGATCTCGTCGCGGATCCGCGCGGAGAGTCCGCGCGGCGCGCCGAGATCCCTGGCGAAGGTCACTCCGCTCTCCACCAGCTGCCGCGCCGAGAGCCGCATCCCGTCCAGCTGCGCCTGCTCGTCCCTGGCGAGCATGCTCGCCACCGGATCGGCTCCCGCGTCGAAGGCCAGGTGCACGTGCGCGTCCATCAGCCCGGGGAACAGGACGCGCCCCCCGAGGTCCACGACCGCCGCCTGCTCGTGGGGCGGCGCGCCGGCGGCCGGCCCGACCCAGGAGATCCGGTCGTCCTCGACGAGGACGGTCGCGTCGTCGACGGCACTGCCGGCGAGCACGTCCGTGATCACGGTGGCCGCCCTGAACGCGATCATCATGTGGTCTCCCGCTCCCCATCGATGCCGCCTTCGCGGTATCCCAAGCTCTGTGACACGGCCGTGGCGGTGTCCTGGACCGCGGCGGAGACACTGGCCAGCCGCCGCTCGTCCACCGCCCGGTCCCGCATCGTCACGCAGACGCAGTACCTCACCGAGCCCTCGGTGTCCCAGACCGGAGCCGACACTCCGACGGTGTGCGGTGTGATCTCCCCGTTGCTGACCCAGACTCCCTCGGTTCTGATCCTGGCGAGCAGGTCGCGGATGACCTCCGGGTCGGTCGGCGTCCGGTCGGTGTAGCGCGGCAGCGGCGCGGCGAGAACCTCTTGGAGGAAGCGCTCGTCCTGGAACGCCAGCAGGGTCTTCCCCGCCCCGGCGTTCAGGCCGATGGTGTCACCGATCTCCACGGTGACCGCGGTCTCCGCGTTGATGTCCAGTCGCTCGACACAGACGTAGCGGTGGCCTCGGAGCGTGTAGAAGAGCACGACCTCGCCCGTCTGCTCGGCCAGGCGGATCAGGTGCCGCCGGGCGGCCGTCCGCGGTGCCCGCCGCCCGGCCGCCCGGCCGAGCGCCACCGCGGCCGGGCCCAGGGAGTAGGAACCGCGTGCTTCGGCCTGCTCCAGGAACTGGCGTACCTCAAGGGATCGGACGATCCGGTGAGTCACCGCCTTGTGCATGCCCAGGTGCTTGGCCAGATCGGAGACGCGCCACTCGGCCTGCCCCACGAAGGCCTCCAGCACGGTCAGCACCCGGTCCACGCCCTGCAACGATGCGGGCTTGACGGGTCCCTCTGTCATGTCTTCCTCCAACCGCGGGTCAACTCCGAGGATCATCGCGTCCATTCTCGATCACTGCCATGGGCTCCCGGGCTCGTTCATCGGAGCCCGCCTACGAGCGAGCCGACGTGCTCGATCTCCGACTCCGTGTTGTAGTAGTGCGCCGATGCCCGGACGACACTGGCCAGCCCCCGCGAAGGCAGGTCCCACTGCGAGGACGTGGACTTGGAGACGCTCACATTGACCCCGTTGCCGGCGAGAACGCGCTTCACGTCATCGGGCGCGAAACCTTCGACGGTGAACGACACGATCCCGCACCGGCTCCGGCCGAGGTCGTGGATCCGCACCCCCTTGATGCCGGTGAGCGTCCGGCGCAGCAGGTCTCCCAGCGCGAGGATGCGGGCCTCGATCGCGTCCATCCCCAGGTCCAGGGCGTAGTCCACGGCCGCTCCCAGGCCGACGACCGCCGCGAAGTTCTTCTCCCACGTCTCGTAGCGGCGGGCGTCAGGGCTCATCTCATACTCGGTGGGTGACGTCCACACCGCGGAACCGTTGTCCAGTACGGCCGGCTCGAACGTGTCCATGGCGTTCTCGCGCACGTACAGGAAGCCCGTTCCGCGCGGCCCCCGCAGGTACTTGCGGCCGGTGCCGGTCAGCACGTCGCACCTGAGTTCGGTGACGTCCAGGTCCAGCTGCCCCACGGACTGGCAGGCGTCCAGCAGGAAGGGCACCCCGGCGGCCTCGGCCAGCGCGCCGACCTCCGCCGCCGGATTGATCAGACCGCCCTGGGTCGGGATGTGCGTCATCGACACGAGCTTGACGCGGCCGTCGTCAAGCTTCTTCTCGAGCAGGTCGAGGTCGACCTGCCCGCTGGGATCGTCGTCGATGACGCTGACGTCGACGCCGAGGCGCTTCGCCTGCTGCAGATAGGCGATGGCGTTGCTTCCGTACTCCGACCGGCAGGTGAGGATCCGGTCCCCCGGAGCGAGCCGCATGCCGTAGAACACCATGTCCCAGGCGCGCGTCGCGTTGTCGGCCAACGCGATCTCTGACGGCCTGGCACCGATCAGGGAGGCGAGCGAGGTGTAGGTCGCCGCGATCTGTTCGGCTCGGTCTCTCTGGGTCTCGTACCCACCCCGCGACGCCTCGTTCCGCAGGTAGTCCATCGTCGTGTCGACGACGGCCGCGGGGGGCAGGGCGCAGCCGGCGTTGTTCAGATGGACCAGGCTCTGGCAACCCGGGGTCTCATCGCGCACACGCACGACGTCGATGCCGTTGTTCACTGTTTCGTCAGCCTCGCTTCAGGAAGTCTCGCGCCCGCGCCGTCTGCGGATTGGCGAGCACGGTGTCCGGATGGCCTTCCTCGACGATGACGCCGTCATCCATGAAGCACACGTGATCACCGACGTCACGGGCGAAGCCCATCTCATGCGTGACGACGATCATCGTCATCCCCTCGGCGGCGAGGTCGCGCATGACCGACAGCACCTCGTTCACGAGTTCGGGGTCCAGTGCCGATGTCGGCTCGTCGAAGAGCATGACCTTGGGCTTCATCGCCAGGGCCCGGGCGATGGCGACGCGTTGCTGCTGCCCGCCCGACAGCTCGTTGGGGTAGTGGTCGCTGCGCTCGGTCAGGCCCACCCGGTCCAGCAGTTGCATGGCCAGGTCGCGGGTCTGCGCCTTCTGGGAGCGGTTGACGCGGAGCGGCCCGGACATGACGTTCTCCAACGCGGTCATGTGCGGGAAGAGGTTGAAGCGCTGGAAGACCATGCCGATCTGGCGTCGCTGGTCGGCGATCTCCTTCTCCGGCAGCGGGATCACGTGGTCTCCGTCGATCCGCAGGCCGATCAGCTCGCCGTCGACCCAGACCTCGCCCTCGTCCGCGGGCTGCAGCCCGTTGATGCAGCGGAGCAGGGTGGACTTCCCCGAGCCCGACGGGCCGATGAGGCAGCTGACCGAGCCCTTGGACACCGAGTAGTCGACTCCCTTGAGGACGTGTACGGAGTCGAACCGCTTGTGTATCCCACTCAGGACGATCATCGGAGTCTCCACTAGACCTCCTTCGGCGCGACGGCGTCGCTCGTCTCGGTCCTGACCTCCGGGCGCGACCTCGGCGCGTAGCCCTTCGAATACCTGCGTTCCAGGAGCGCCTGGAAGTAGCTGAGAAGTGAGGTCAGGAGGAGGTACCAGAAGGCGGCGACGATGAGCAGCGGGATCGTCTGGTAGTTCAGCGCGTAGACGACCTGGGCGCTGTGCAGGAGATCGGCCAGGCCGATGACGCTGACCAGCGCGGTGTTCTTGAACGTGGTCACCAACTGGTTGGCGGTCGGCGGGATGATGGTGCGTACGGCCTGCGGCATGATGATCCGGAAGACCTTGTTCGGCCGCATGCCGAGTGCCTGAGCCGCCTCGTACTGACCGCGGTCGACCCCCAGCAGGCCACCGCGCACGATCTCGGCCATGTACGCGCCTTCGTTCAGCGACAGCGCCAGCACCGCGGCGGTCCACGGCGTGACGAGGGCGTTGGCGTCGAAGCCCACCAGCGTCGGGCCGAACGGCACGGCCAGCTCGATCTGCGGGAAGAGGGCCGCGATGTTGAACCAGAAGATGACCTGGATCAGCAGGGGCGTGCCGCGGAAGAACCAGATGTAGGCCCACGCGCCCCGGGCCACGAACTCGTTCGCGGACGTCCGCATGATCGCCAGGATGACTCCCAGCACGGACCCGACGACCATGACGACCGCGGTCAGTTCCAGCGTCAGCAGGAGCCCTTTGAGGATGACGGCGCTGAGGAGATACCGCCCCACGACCGGCCAGCCGAAGTTGGGGTTGGTCAACGCCACGTCGGCCAGCGACAGTATCAGGAAGAGGATCACGGCGATGGCGACGTACCGCCACGGACTTTTCCTGGGATTGCGACGGGTCCGCTGACGGGACCCCGCGGTGGTGCTCACGGGCTCGGTCACCTCAGCCCTTGAGCCGGCCCAGCTCGTCGGCCGGGAGCGCGTAGCCGGCCATCCCCCACTTCTCATAGATCTTCTGGTACTCGGGGAGCCCGTGGAGGACCTCCATCGCCTTGACGAGCAGCGGTGTCAGCTCGGAACCCTTGACGACGGCCATCCCGCCGGTCGAGGTCAGGCTGGACTCGTCCTGCAGCACCTCGAACTTGGTGTTCTGTGTCTTCTGCGCATAACCCAGCACCGGGCCGTCGGCCATGGCCGCGTCGACGCGGCCGCTCGACATGGCCAGCAGCACCTGGCTCTGGTCCGGCAGTTCCACGGCCTTGATGGCCGGTTTGCCCTTGCTCGTGCACGTCTCCTCGCTGAGCTTCGGCAGCCGGGTCGTGGCCTGGAAGGACCCGACGGCGACGCCCACCTGGAGACCGCAGAGCGCCTTGGAGCTGAGGCCCTTCGGGTTGCCCGTGGGAACGGCGACCGCAGAGCCGCCCTTGGTGAAGGCCACCATGTCGAGGACCTGGAGCCGTTCCGGGCTCGGCGACATGGACGCCAGTGCCATGTCGTACTTCTTCGACTGCAGTCCGGGGATGATGCCGTCGAGCGGGATGGACACGAGCGTGGGCTCGACCCCCATGGTCCTGGCGAGCGCGCGCCCGATGTCGGCGTTCAGTCCCATGCTCGTCTTTCCGTCCGGCGAGATGAAGGACGTCGGCGGGGCGCCCGCGGTGACGACGATTGTGATCTTCTTCGACTCCTTCATCCCGGCGGGAAGCAGGGCTTCGACCTCCGGGTCCGGCTGGATCTGCGTGAAGGCGTCGGCCTGTCCGACGTCCGCTCCGCCGGTCTTCGCCTGATCGCCTTGAGGGGCGTCGGTGGGCGTCGAACAGCTGACGAGCGTGACCGCGGACACCAACGTCGCCGCTACGACCTGAACCCTTTTCACGGGCGTTCACATCCCTCAAGACAGTCTCTCCAGGAGAGACAACGTATCGCGGAAAGAGACGCTAATGGAGCCGATCCGGCACGGTCAAGGGATGACCAAGGACTGAGAAGCCGCTACGTCTCCGCCGAGGCGTTTCCGACCTGCGGCGCTACCGGGCCGTCGCACTCGGCGAGAGCACTGGGAGCCCGTGGGGGCCGACGGGAGGCACCCACACCATCTCCGCCAAGACCCTGGCCGGCACGCTCCAGGAGTCCGGCGGCATGCGCGTCAACTCCAAGCTCTGACACCGGCGCCGGAAGGTGTCTGAGGAACCACCAGGTCGCGCCTGCTGCTGGGATTTTCCCCCAGTTTCACGGGACGATCCCAGCAGACCCTGAAAAAGGCCTGGTCACCGTACGGTTTACCCGTCCCCCGGACGGCCGGACAACAGTGGCCCTGACGACCCGGCCCCCGGCTCCGCACGTTCACAAGCGGAGCCGGCCGGCCTGGCCTCCGGCACTCGCGGAGCAGGGCGGGGGTGTCTCACTTCAGGGTGTGCTTGCACATGTTCTCGCCGGCGTCATTGGTGGCGACCTCCTTGCCGTCGACGAGGATGCGGCACCTGGCCGGTCTGAGCATGCCCTTGGCGTCGCGGACCGCGCCGGGGATGACGGAGACCAGATAGCCGACCTTCTGCTCGGCCTCGGTCAGCTCGATCGTCACGGTCTTCTTCCACGGGAGGGTGACGTCGGACTCGGTGCCGTCGGTGTCGGCGGCGTAGACGATCGGCTGGAAGACCTTGCCCTTGCCGTTCACCTCCAGGGTGACCTCGCGGGTCTCCGTCTGGGGCGCCGGGGCCTGCGTGGACGGCCGGCTCGACGCGGGGGGAGCGGCCGGGGGCGACGCGGAGGCCGTCTCGTCGGCGCCGCCGCAGGCGGCAACGGTCAGCGCGACCGCCGCGAGCAGTCCGGGCAATCGTCCGTTCACCATCGACGTGACCATGACGGACAAGGTTACCGGTGCCCATGAGCAGTCGTCTGACGTGACCTCTTCAGGCCCGCTTGTGGACGATGCGGTCGTGCACGACCGCGTAGGTGTCGCGCAGCGCCGCCATCGACTCGTCGTAGGAGGCCTGGGCCACGCCCGTGAACAGGCAGTCGACGACCATGAGCTGGGCGATGCGACTGCCGAGCGCGCCCGAGCGGAACTGGGTCTCCCGCGCCGCCGTCGTGAGGGTCACGTCGGCCGTGGCCGCGAGCGGCGACTCGCGGAAGTTCGTGATGGCGACCGTCGCGGCGCCGGACTTGCGGGCGATCGCCAGGAACTCGACCGTGTCGACGGTCGCGCCCGTGTGCGAGACGGCGACGGCCACGCATGTGTCGTCGAGTGTGGCCGCGGAGGTCCAGGCCGAGTGCGAGTCGTGCCAGTTGATCGCGGTACGGCCGATGCGTGACAGCTTCTGCTGGAAGTCGAGCCCGACGAGGGCGCTCGCGCCCACTCCGAAGCTGTCGATACGGCGGGCCGACAGCACCAGCTCCACGGCCCGGCCGAGGGCCTCCGTGTCCAGCGCGCGTGCCGTGTCCGCGATGGAGAGCGTCTCGTTCATCGCCACCTTGGACACGATCTCTTCCAGGCTGTCGTGGCGGTCGATGTCGCCGGACACCTCGGGGAGATTCGACTTCGTGAGCTCCTCCCGCGCCACCTCTCTGGCCAGGTCGATCCTGAAGTCCTTGAAGTGGGCGTAGCCCATGCGCTGGTAGAAGCGGACCACGGAGGTGGTCGAGGTTTCGCAGCGGGCCGCGAGCTCGGCGATCGAGAGGTTGGCGGCGCCCGCCGGGTCGTCGATGACCAGTTCCGCGATGCGTCTCTCCGACGGCCGCAGGGTGGGCATGGCCGCTCGTATGCGTATCAGCACGGTGCGGGAGCCTTCAGCCATCTTTATCCACTCGTTTGGACCTGATGAGGAAAATTAGTACGTAGATGGTATGGTCTGCGTAATTTTATGACCTACGGCCCCGAGGAGGCCACATGTCCCGTGGCATATTCTCCGCGATCGGCACCGCGGCAGCGCTGTCCATCGCCCTCACCAGCTGCTCATCACCCTCCGGGCCCGCGACCACCACCGGCGCGACGGGCAAGGCCGGTGGAAACCTCGTGGTCGGAGTCACCTCCGACCCGGACACGCTCTTCCCCTGGAAGGCCACGCAGTTCCAGGCGGTCAACGTGCTGCAGAACATCTACGGCACGCTCACGGAGTTCGACAAGGACCTCAACGTGGTCCCCGGGCTGGCCGAATCGTGGGAGACCTCGAAGGACGGCCGGACCCTCACCCTCACCCTCCGGCAGGGCGTCACCTACAGCGACGGCAGCGCCTTCGACTCCAAGGACGTCACGTCCTCGCTCAACAAGATCATGGAAGAGTCCACGGCCGCCGTGGCCAGGGCATCCCTCTCCTCGGTGAAGTCGGTGGACGCGCCTGACGCTCACACCGTGGTGCTGAAGCTGAGCGGACCCGACGCCGCGCTGCCCGCCAATCTCGCCACGGTCAACATGGCGATGCTCTCCTCCGACGACACCGAGGAGAAGCTCAACGCGGCCCCCAACGGGACCGGGCCCTTCGCCATGAAGAAGCGCGTCGCGAGCCAGTCGATCACGCTGGCCAGAAACGACACGTACTGGGGCAGCGAGAAGCCGAAGCTCGACGGCGTCGAGTTCAGGGTGATCCCCGACGAGTCGTCCATCGTCTCCGCGATGCAGTCGGGCAACGTGCAGCTCGCGATCTTCAACGACCCGCTCGTCGCGCAGACCGCGCAGGGCGGCTCGATCACCATCGCCAAGACCCCGCAGCTCAACTACCACGCCCTCCAGCTCAACACGCGTCGCGGCGATCTCGGCGACGTCAACGTGCGCCTGGCCATCCAGTGCGCGATCGACCGCAAGCAGGTGCTCGACACCGCGGCGCTCAGCGAGGGCGAGGTGACGGGACCGATCACCGCCCCGGCGTTCAAGTCGGATCCCCAGCAGCGTCCGTGCCCCACACGCGACCTGGCCAAGGCGGCCGAGTATCTCGGCAAGGCGGGTAAGCCGGGCGGGGTGACCGTCAAGGCCATCGTCTCCCAGGGCGAGTACGCGACCTCGGTCAACGAGGGCCAGAACCTGAAGGCGCAGCTCGCCGAGGCCAAGATCACTCTTGACCTCGAAGTGCTGGAGTCGGGCGCGTTCGTCGACCGGTGGGTCGCGGGCGACTTCGAAGCGGCCGTCGCGCTGAACGGCGGCCGTCCCGACCCCGACGGTATGTACAGCCGCTACTTCACCAGCAAGGGCAACCTCAACAAGGTCGCCGGCTACAGCTCTCCCGAGCTCGACAAGCTCTTCGCCGAGGGCAAGGCGACGACCGACCAGGCCGCGCGTAAGGAGATCTACGGCAAGGTCGGCGCGGAGCTCGAGAACAACGCGGCGTGGATCTGGCTGTTCACCGGCTACACCTACACCGGGACCACGGCCCAGGTGAAGGGCTTCGTCCCGATGGCCAGCGGCTCCCTGCAGTATCTGCGCACGACGACCCTCAACTAGCCATGCGCAACGTACTCGCGCACAACCGTGTCGTCCGGCGCGTGGCGGGCATGATCGGCACCCTGTTCGGGGTGGCCGTGCTCGTGTTCGTCATGCTCCGGGCGATCCCCGGTGACCAGATCACGGCAGGGCTGGGCACGGAGGCCGCGGCGCTCACCCCGGTGCAGCGGGAGGCGCTCGAACGCTACTACGGCCTCGACCAGTCCCTGTTCACGCAGTTCTTCTCCTGGCTCGGCAACATGTTCACCGGGAACTTCGGCTACTCGGCACGGTCGCAGCAGAGCGTGTTGGAGCTGACGCTCCACTCGCTGCCCGTCACGTTCGAGCTGGCGGTGTTCTCGATCGTGCTCGCCCTGCTGGTCGGTGTCCCGCTGGGCATGCTCGCGGCGTCCAGGACGAACTCGCCGAGGGACTTCCTCGGCCAGGTCGTGAGCCTGGCGGGGCTGTCGGTCCCGGCCTTCCTGCTGGCGACGACACTGCTCTCGATCTTCGCCGCCTCCTTCGGCTTCAACCCCAACGGGCAGGGCTTCGCCACCCTCTTCGAGAACCCGCTGCTCAACATGGAGCAGATGTTCCTGCCCGCGCTCGTGCTCGGGTTCGGCATCGCGGCACCGATCCTGCGCACCACGCGCACCGCGGTGCTCGAGGTGCGCTCGAACGACTTCATCCACACCGCCCGCGCCAAGGGCGTGCCGCCGGGGCGCCTGCAGGTCAAGCACGTGCTCGGCAACGCGCTCGTGCCGATCGTCACGATGACCGGCCTGCAGTTCGGCTATCTGCTCGGCGGGGCCGTCGTGGTCGAGCAGATCTTCTCCGTCCCCGGCATCGGCAGGCAGGTGCTGCTGGGCATCCAGCAGAAGGAGTACGCGGTCGTCCAGAGCACGGTGCTGGTCATCGCGCTGGCGTTCGTGATCGTCAACCTCCTGACCGACGTCCTCTACCGGGTCATCGACCCGCGGGTGCGAGCCTCATGAGAACCCTGTGGAAGAGCCCGAACGGCCTCTCCGGCATCGTCATCCTCGTGCTGCTCGCCCTCATCGCGCTGCTGTCGTACTTCGGGCTGCTCCCCCACGACCCGATCGCGCAAGACCCGCCGTCGCGGTTCCTCTCCCCGTCGGGCGACCATCTGTTCGGCACGGACCAGTTCGGCAGGGACGTCTTCTCGCGGGTCGCGGCGGGGGTGGGCAACTCCGCGCTCATCGCGGTCGTCGCCGTGGCCTTCTCCACCGTGGTGGGCACCCTGGGCGGGCTCGTGTCCGGCTTCTACCGCGGCTTCGCCGACGGCGCCATCGGCGGGATCACCAACGTGCTCTTCGCCTTCCCGCCGCTGCTGCTCGCGCTCTCGCTCGCCTCGGTGCTCAACCGTAACTGGTTCACGATCGCCGTGGCGATCGCGATCGTCTACGTGCCCATCTTCATCCGTGTCACGCGAGGTCCCGTGCTCTCGCTCAGGGAGATCGAGTATGTGAAGGCAGCCGTCTCCACCGGCCAGAGCCGATGGATGATCATGCTGCGTCACGTGCTGCCGAACATCACCTCGATCATCGTGATCCAGGTGGCCCTGTCCCTCTCCTGGGCGGTGCTCACCGAGGCGTCGCTGAGCTTCCTCGGCCTGGGCACCCCGCCGCCCGCGCCCTCGCTCGGATCGATGATCTTCGAGGCGCGCAGCCTGGTCTTCGTGGCCCCGTGGACGCTGATCGCGCCCGGCGCGGTCGTCGTGCTGCTGGTCGTGGGGCTGAACCTGCTGGGCGACGGCTTCCGTGACACTCTCGACCCGCGAAACCGAGGCAAGCGGTGAATCTCTCAGAACTGACGACGGAATCAGCGGATCCCCGCTTCGCCGGCATCGACAGGATGACGGTGGCCGAGCTGGCGGCGACCATGAACGGGGCCGACGCCACGGTCCCCGGCGCGGTCGCCAAGGCGCTGCCCCAGATCACCCCGGCGATCGAGGCCGCGGCCGAGCGCATGAAGGCGGGCGGCCGGCTCGTCTACGTCGGCGCGGGCACCCCCGGGCGGCTCGGCGTGCTCGACGCCTCCGAGTGCCCTCCCACCTTCGGCACCCCGCCCGAGCAGGTCTTCGCGATCATCGCGGGCGGCGAGAGCGCGATCGTCTCCCCGTGCGAAGGCGCGGAGGACGACCCGGACGCCGCGGTGAAGGCCATCGACGCCGCCGGCATCGGCCCGCTCGACACCGTGGTGGGCATCGCGTCGAGCGGGCGGACCCCGTTCGTGATCTCCGCGGTACGGCACGCGCGCGAGCGCGGAGCGCTGACCGTGGGGCTCTCCTGCAACGCGGGCACCCCGCTGAGCGACGAGGCGGAACACGCGATAGAGGTGCTCGTGGGTCCGGAGGTGCTGAGCGGATCCACCCGGCTCAGGGCGGGCACCGCCCAGAAACTCGTGCTCAACATGTTCTCGACGATCGTGATGGTGCAGCTCGGAAAGACCTACGGCAACCTCATGGTCGACGTCAAGGCCAGCAACGGCAAGCTGCGCGAGCGGGCCGTCCGCATCGTGCGGACGATCACGGGCGCCGGGCGGGACGAGGCGCTGGCCGTACTGGACCGGAACGGGTTCAACGTGAAACAGGCGGTCGTGGCCTCCCGCTTCGACCTCAACCCCCAGGATGCCGCCACGCGACTGGCCCGGAGCGGCGGGCGGCTGCGGACCGCGCTAGGAGAACAGGTATGAGAATCCTCGGAATGATCTCCGGCACCTCTCATGACGGCATCGACGTGGCCCTGGTCGACTTCGACCTCCGCGACGGCGTGCTCGACGGCAGGGTCGGATACACCACGAGCACGCCGTACTCGCCGGAGCTGCGCGCCAGGCTGGTCGAGGCGCTGCCCCCGGCGGAGACGACACTCGCCGAGGTGTGCGTCCTCGACACCCTCATCGGCCAGAGCTTCGCCGAGGCCGCCGCCACGGCGATCGAACAGGCCGGGCCCGTGGACCTCATCGTCTCGCACGGCCAGACCGTGTTCCACTGGGTGGAGGGCGCGCACGCGCACGGCACGCTGCAGCTCGGCCAGCCCGCGTGGATCGCCGAGCGCACCGGCGCCCCGGTCCTGTCCGACGTGCGGATCCGCGACATCACGGCCGGTGGGCACGGCGCCCCGCTCGTCTCCGTGCTCGACGCCCTGCTGCTCGCGGGACACCAGGGCAGCGCCGCCGCGCTCAACCTGGGCGGCATCGCCAACATGACCGTGGTGCGCGGGCCGGACGGACTCGTCGCCTACGACATCGGGCCCGCGAACGCGCTGGTCGACGCCGTCGTGTCGAGTGGGAAGCTGAGCGAGCGGGGATTCGACGAGGACGGCGCGATCGCCGCCTCGGGGCGGGTCGACCAGCGCCTGCTCGACGTGCTGCTCGACGAGCCGTACTACCTGCTGCCGGCGCCGAAGAGCACCGGCAAGGAGCTGTTCCACCTCGCCTACGTCGAGGAGGCGATCGCGAGGGCGGGACACCGGCCCGGCGACGCCGACCTGGTGGCGACCCTGACGGAGCTCACCGTACGCGCGGTCGCCAGGGACGTCCTGGCCTCGGGGGTGGACCTCCTCGTCGTCTCCGGCGGCGGCTGCCGCAACCCCGTGATCATGAAGGGGCTCCGCGACGCGCTCCCCGGTGTGACCGTCGCGCTCTCCGACGACTACGGCGCCCCCGCCGACGACAAGGAGGCGATCGCCTTCGCTCTCATCGGCTGGTGCACCGCACACGGCCTGCCGGGAACCGTTCCGGCGGGCACGGGCGCCCGCGCCTCCCGCATCCTCGGCACGCTCACGCCCGGAGCGGGACCGCTCGTCCTGCCCGCACCGATCGCCGACCCGCCGCGCTCGCTCACGCTGGGCCGATGATTCTCCGCACGGCGACACGGGACGACCTGGACGGCATCGTCGAGGTCTTCCTCGCCTGCTGGCACGAGAGCTACGCGGGAGTCCTGCCCGAGCGGCTGGTGGCCGCCATGTCGCCCGAGCGGGCCCGCGCGCTCTGGGCGGACGCGCTGGAGCGGAGCCAGGTCATCGTGGCCGAAGACGACGGTTCCGTGCGCGGCGTGACGCGGTTCGGTGACGACACCGTGCACTCGCTCTACGTGCATCCGCACGCCCAGGGCGGCGGTCTGGGCGCCCGGCTGCTCGGAGCCGCGGAGTCCGCGCTGTCATCGACCGGCGCCACCAGGGCCTTCCTGTGGGTGTTCCGCGACAACCTGCCGTCGATCGGGTTCTACCGCCGCCAGGGCTGGACGCCCGACGGGACCAGCCGCACCACACCCGAGTTCGGCGAGCCCGAGCTGCGCCTGGCGAAGGTGCCGGCCCGATGACCGAGCACGTCATGGTGGACCGCGCCGACCTGGAGGTGCCCATATGAACTCGCCCGCGGGCCTCGTCATGGCCGCGCGCACTCCATGGTTCGAACTGACCGAGTGCACCGGCCATCGCACCGTGCGCTGGGAGGACGGCGTACGCGTCGGCGAGGCGCCGATGACGATCGACACGCACCACGACCTCGCCTCGATCACAAAGATCATCGCCACCACGACGGCGCTCATCCGCCTCGTCTCCGACCGCCTCGTCGAGCTGGACGCGCCGGTGCGCGGGTATCTGCCGGACTGCCCCGACGGCATCACCGTGCGCGATCTGCTCCTGCACAGGGGCGGGCTGTGGGAGTGGTACCCGCTCTACATCCAGCGGGAGATGCCGCCGCCGCGCTACCGCCCCGGCCGGGAACGGCACTATTCCGATCTCGGGTTCATCCTGCTCGGGCGGATCGTCGCGGCCGCCACGGGACTGAGCCTCGACCGGGCCGTGTCCGAGCTGGTGACCGAGCCGCTCGGACTCCGCTCGACCAGGTACGCCCGCCCCGCCGGCTCACAGGTGGCCATGAGCGCGCGAGACGACCGGGTCGAAATGGACATGCTGGACTCGCAACGGCCCTACCCCGTCCCCCATCGCAGCGCCGACTTCACCGGCTGGCGCCACGGACCCGTGATCGGGCAGGTCGCCGACGGCAACGCCCACCACGCCTTCGGCGGCGTATCCGGACACGCGGGGCTCTTCTCGACGGTCCCCGACCTGCTGCGCTACTGCACCGCGCTGTCCCGCTACCGCGAGTATGACGGGCTGTGGCGGCCCGACGTCGCGCAGGAGTTCTTCTCGCCGGGCCCCGACGCCCAGCAGGCACTCGGTTTCCGCAGGTACGAGCTTCAGATCCGGGACGAGACCGTCACCGTGCTCGGCCACCCGGGCTATGTGGGCTGCGCCGTCGGTTTCGTGCCCGACCGCGACATCGCCCTGGTCATGGCCAGCAACCGGCTGCTGGTCGAGGGGACACCCGTGCCCACGGACGCTCTCTGGCACGACCTGCTGAAGGCCACCGCACAACGATCGAGGACGATATGACGAGCCGCACCCCGCTCCTGGCCATCCGTGACCTGTCGGTCGCCTTCCGCACGGGCAAGCAGGATGTCACCGTCGTGAAGAACGTCTCGATGGAGATCATGCCCGGCCAGACCGTCGCGGTCGTCGGCGAGTCGGGGTCGGGCAAGTCCACCACGGCGGCCGCGGTCAACCGCCTCCTCCCCGACAATGGCCGCATCACCGGCGGGCAGGTGCTCTTCGAGGGGCGCGACCTGGCCAAGGCGAGCGAGCGCGAGATGACCGCGATCCGCGGGGCGGGGATCGGGCTCGTCCCCCAGGATCCGATGTCCAACCTCAACCCGCTCATGCGCGTCGGGGACCAGATCGCCGAGGCTCTCGAGGTGCACGGCGTCGCCTCGGGCAAGGCGGCCCGCGCCCGCGTGGTCGGACTCCTGGACATGGTCGGCATCCCCGATCCGGCACAGCGGATCGACCAGTACCCGCACGAGTTCTCCGGCGGCATGCGCCAGCGCGCGCTCATCGCCATCGGCCTGGCCTGCCGGCCGAAGCTGCTCATCGCCGACGAGCCGACCTCCGCGCTCGACGTGACCGTTCAGCGGCGCATCCTCGACCAGCTCGAGGAGCTCACCGCGGACATGGGCACGGCCGTCTTCCTCATCACGCACGACCTCGCCCTGGCCGCCGAGCGCGCCGACGTCGTGGCCGTCATGTACCAGGGCGAGCTCGTCGAGGTGGGCGCGGCGGCCGAGATCCTGGCCGACCCCGGCCACGAGTACACCCGGCGCCTGCTGCGCGCCGTGCCCAGCCTGTCGTCGGTGCGGATGGTCGAACCCCCGCAGAAGGACGGGGGCCCCGTTGAGACCGAGGACCTCGTGGAGATCGAGGACCTGCACAAGGTCTTCCCGATCCGGGGCAGCGCGGCGGAGTTCACCGCGGTCGACGCGGTCACCTTCGGCATTCCCCGCGGCCGTACCGTGTCCATCGTCGGGGAGTCGGGGTCGGGCAAGTCGACGACCGCGAACCTGCTGCTCGGCCTCGACGACGTCACCTCGGGGCGGATCCGCTTCGACGGCACCGAGGTGACCTCGCTCGGCCGGCGCGAGCTGTTCGCGTTCCGCCGGCGCGTGCAGCCGGTCTTCCAGAACCCCTACGCCTCGCTCGACCCCCGCTACACCGTGGAGAAGTCGATCGCCGAACCGCTGCGCGTGCACCGCGTCGGCACCGCGGCGAGCCGCAGGCGGACCGCGGCCGAACTGCTCGACCAGGTCTCGCTGCCCTCGTCGGTGGCCCAGCGGCTGCCGCACGAGCTGTCCGGCGGCCAGCGCCAGCGGGTCGCCATCGCCAGGGCGCTGGCGCTCTCACCCGAACTCGTCGTGCTCGACGAGGCCGTCTCGGCCCTCGACGTGCTCGTCCAGGCGCAGATCCTTGAGCTGCTCGCCGAACTGCAGCGGGAGCTCGAACTCAGCTACCTGTTCATCAGCCACGACCTCGCGGTGGTCCGCATGATCTCGCACTCCGTCCATGTGATGCAGCGTGGGCGGATCGTGGAGAGCGGGACCGCGAGCGAGATCTTCGAGCGCCCCACGGCCGACTACACCCGCGAGCTGCTGGCCGCGATCCCGGGGACCCGGTCCCGGCAGGCCTGAGTCCCGTGTCCCCTCTGTCCACGACGGCGGGCAGGAGGCGAGGTCTCCTGCCCGCGGACGTGCCGGCGGGGCGCTAGTGGCCCGTCTCTGAACGTTGGGGGGGGTACTGATTAAGAAGGTCTGAGGTTACGGCGGTTCGAGACTCAAACCGGTCTCGGCGATGAACGCATTGAGCAGGTCGGGCTGGTACTGCAGGCGCTTGAGGTGGCTTTTCAGCAATACGGCGAGTGCGTCGACGCCGTGGATGGCGAGGTTGTAGATCTTGCTGTGGGTTCTCATTTGATCTGGCGAGGGCGACCTCGCCGACCTGGGGCTCGCCAGTTGCGCGACAGGCCGAGGCGGTCGGTGCTTCTCATTCGATGTGGCGGATTCCCGGAAGGCGCATCGTCCGAAGGGCTATGACCGTGACTGGCACGGTCCCTGGGCCGATGCTCGCCACATTAGGTGAGAACCAACGCCGCTTCGCCACCGGCTCCGCCAGATCACTTGAGAACTCGCCACTTCGGCTGCGACCTCACACTTGCCCTTGAGATTGGCCCAGACCCCTTCGGTGGGATTGAGTTCAGGGGCGTACGGCGGCAGCCGGTAAACCAGCAGCCAGTCGGCACGCGCGGCGATCCAGGCCTGCATCGGGGCGCTGACGTGCGCCGGGAGATTGTCCCAGACGACCATGATCGGGCCGCGGAGTTGCTGATGGGCGTCGGTGAGCAGAGCGGCGAAGTCGGCCGAGCCGAAGCCCTTCGGCTCGTGCTTGCGGCCGTGGTAGACGGTCGTCCGGTAGATCAATCTGGTTCGCTCGCCCGGCTTGACGCACAACAGCCCAGCGATCGAGACCCGGCCCGTTCCCCGCCCGGGCGCGGCCACGATCGGGGTCTGGCCGCGCCGGGCCCAGGTGCGGCCCTTGGGCGGCCTCAGCTTGTTCTTTAACCTCCGAGATCGCGTTTGGCAGCTAGGGACTTCGGTCGCTTGTTGACTTTCCCCAGGTCGTAGCGGGGAGCGCGGCGCTGGTTGTGGGAGCCGGGCGGACGTCCGGGGCCGGGCTTGCCGGGTTTGGGTGCACGGGCCGGACATGACGTTGCCGGGCGGATGTTCCGAAACCCTCGCCGTACCCGGGCCGGGGTCAGCCGCCCGGGCAGGGCGGGTCTCTCCCACGGGCGGCGCAGATCCTCCACCAGATGCCGGGCCAGGCGCAGCTGGGTGTAGGCGGCGATGATCAGCCAGGTCCAGCGGTCGGCCGCCTCAGGGCTGCGGATCTTCGGCGCGGTCCAGCCCAGGGTCTGCTTCCAGAGCCGGAACGTATGCTCCAGGTCGAACCTGCGGAGGAACGCCTGCCACAACAGGTCGATCCGGGCGGCCGACAGGCTCAGGGCTGAGGACCACAGCCAGACCGGCCGGGGATGGGCGTCGCCTGGCAGCCGTTCCACGGTCAGCCGGATGAGCGTGCCCTCGATGATCGGCAGCTCGCCGTCGTGGTCGATCCAGGCGGCCCGGCGGGTGAGCTGATGATGCAGCCGATCCCATGCGGTCGCGATCGCTGTGCCGTAGCGCGTCGTCTGGGTCGAGGTGGCCTGGTCAGGGCTGTGCCAGGTCGCCGGGTCGGCGAAGCGGAACGCGCCGCCATGCTTGGGCGGGCGGCCCCGGCGGGGCTGGCCAGGCAATGCTCACGGCGCGACGGCGCCGGACGGCGCAGCACCCGGTCTGAGCGGAGCCTGCCGAGCACCTCCACCGGTAGATCGGCTAGCAGGAAGGCCAGGCGGGGCAGATCGTAGCCGGCGTCGAACACCAGCAGGATGTCCGGATCACCCGGCCGCCACTGCCCCGCCTCGATCAGCCGGATGAGCAGGGCGCGGACCTGAGCGGCGGTCACGGCCGCCACATCGGCCTCGGCCTCCAGCCGCAGCGCATCCAGCACCTGAGTCCAGGAGGTCCGCCCCGTCTCCAGCGCGGCGATCACCGAGTACGGCCAGCCCGGGATCATCAGATGCTGATCCTTGCTGCGGCCGTAGGTATGGCAGAACGAACGGTCTGGGCTGGTGGCCGCATCCGGGCGCAGCCACGGGGACACATCCACCGCCGGCACCAGGCGTCCGCCCGCCGCCCTGGGCAGCGGCAGACCGGCCAGCGCCCGCCGGAACCTGCTGATCTCGATGCGGCCCTGGTTCAGCCCGCCGTACAAGGCGCCATGCCCGCGCCGGTGCTCGGGTGCCAGCGCCAGGTCCACCAGCGTCGTGACCGGCCCGGCGGTGCACAAGAGCGCTTCGGTTAGCTCGAACAGCTCATCGGCCCGAGCGGTCAGGCAGGCGTAGAATTCGCTGCGGAAGCCCGACAACTCCGCCAGCGCTTCGGTACGGAGATCTTTCTGGTGCGCGTCTGGGCTGCATACCGCAGCGCGTGTCAGCATGGACCTCACGGCCACCGCCTTCATCTTGATGTCTTGGTAACTCGACGATGAGGCGGTGGCCACTTTCACGTCCAGCATCCGAGCCGTTACAGCCCGATATGTCGTCTGACATGGCTTAACGCAGTAAATGCGCAGTTCAGAGGTTAAACAACAAGCTCAGGCTCTGGCCCGATTCGTCGCAGAAGACGATCCAGGCGCCCCAGGCCGCCGCGGTCCTTTTAACGCCGACCACCGCCAACCTCTCCACGCGGTGATCTGCTCCTCATCGCGCTCGGCGGCCCGATGCACCGGCACCTGCGGCGACCACCCTTGCCCGCGCAGCAGATAGGCCACCCCGCGCGCCGTGTACGACACCCGAAACAGCCTCTTGATCACAACGACGATGCGGGGCAGCGTCCAGCGCTGATCGCTCCAGCCGTACGCGGCCGGGCCCCGCTCCAACTCCCACACCAGCCGATCAAGCTGATCAGCAGACAGCCGGCACACGTTGCCGCCAGGACCCTTGGACGCCAGCGCGGCCTTGCCGCCGACCTCCCAGGTCCGACGCCACGCACACGCCGACTTACGAGTGACGCTCAACTCCCGCGCCACCTGCGGTGCGCTCATCCCCCCGGCGAACATGTCCGCCGCCACGAAACGAAGCCGCTCCCGTTCAACACGGGCCCGCATCGACAGGCCCCCGCGATCCGAATACCTCATATTCCAGGTCTACAACCCACACGAACACGCCGCTCAACCGGCCACCCAGGCTCGCTTAACCTCAGACCTTCTTGATCAGTAATTGGCATCGGCGGGTGAGGCCCGTCAGGCTGTCTCCAGGACTCTTGCTGGAGGTGGTTGTGGCGCGTCGACCGGAAGTATTCGTCCGGCCGTTGTCGATGGAGGAAGGCCGCAAACTGCAGCGGATCACCCGGACTGCCAAGGACCCGGTGAAACTGCGGCGGGCGATCGTGGTGATGATGTCCGGCCAGGGCCAACCGGTGCCGGACATCACCTCGTTGATGCAGGCCGGCGACGACTACGTGCGTGAGGTGATCCACGCGTTCAACGAGCGGGGGTTCGATGCGCTGGACCCAAAATGGAGCGGAGGCCGTCCACCGACGATCAGCAGCCAGGTGCGTGAGCGCATCTGCTTGATCGCCAAGACGGTCCCCGCCGAGTGGGGCATCACCGGGCACTCGACCTGGAGCCTGAAGACGCTGGCCGAGCATCTCATCGCCCGAGGGGTGGTGGCCTCCATCAGCCGCGAGCACCTGCGCAGGATCTTGCGTAAGGCCGGGGTGAGCTGGCAGAGCACCACCACCTGGAAGGCCTCCACCGACCCGCACTTCATCGCCAAGATGCAGCGCGTCCTGGAGCTGTACGACACCCCGCCCGCCGATGGGCGGGTGATCTGCGTTGATGAGTTCGGGCCGCTGAACCTGATGCCGCGTAAGGGCAAACGCTGGCGACCCGAGAGGTCACCGGCCCGGCTGCGGGCCACCTACAACCGCTATGACGGGGTGATGCACATGCTCGCCGGCCTGGATCTGGCCACCGGCCAGCTGTTCTACCGGATCCGCAAACGCAAACGGTGGCGGGAGTTTTTGTCCTTCCTCAAGAGCTTGCGAGCTCGCTGGCCCGGCGAAACCCTATACGTGATCGCCGATAACTACTCGCCGCACAAACATCGCGAGGTCCGCACCTGGGCGGCCGACAACGATGTCGAGCTGGTGTTCTTGCCGACCTACGGCTCATGGCTGAACTGGATCGAATCCGAGTTCGCCGCCTTGCGCTACTACGCCCTGGGCGGCACCGACCATCGCAGCCACGCCGAGCAGAACGCCGCCATCGCCGGCTACATCCGATGGCGCAACAAACGCGCCCGCCCCAAGACCAGCTTCGCCGCCAGTTCACCCATCCGAAGCTGGACCAGTTATCCGGCCAGGGCTGCGTGACGGGCCACTAGCAGCTCAACGTTGGCGACGCCCCTGATCACGTCCAACACCGACAGGCGCGGCGACGTGCGCGACGGCGACGACCGGATCCTGCGGCACAGGTCCGGCCTGTCTGACCGGTGCTTCCCGGCGGACGCTGCCTGACCGCGATTGATCCTATGGTCGCGCTCATGACACAGAACACATCCGTCGTCCCATTCCGTATCAACGTCGCGCAGGCCGAACTCGACGCCCTGCGGGACCGTCTGGCCCAGACGCGCTGGCCCGGCGAACTGCCCGGTGTCGGCTGGAGCCGGGGCACGCCGGTGGCCCACGCCAGGGAGCTGGTCGAGCACTGGCTCACGGGCTTCGACTGGCGGGCGCAGGAACGCAGGCTGAACGAGCTGCCGCAGTTCACGACCGTCATCGACGGACAGACCATCCACTTCGCGCACATCCGTTCGGATGATCAAGGTGCGCTGCCGTTGCTGCTCCTGCACGGCTGGCCCGGCTCGTTTGTCGAGTTCCTCGACGTGATCGAACCGTTGACCAAGGAGTTCCATCTGGTGATCCCCTCGCTCCCCGGGTTTGCGTTCTCGACGCCGCTGGCCGAGCCCGGCTGGACGGCCGCCCGCATGGCCGGGGCGTTCGTCGAACTCATGGCCGTGCTCGGTTATGAGAGGTACGGGATTCAGGGCGGCGACACCGGCGCGTTCGTCGCTCCGGAGATGGGCCACCTCGCCCCCGAGCGCGTCGTCGGCATCCACCTCAACGGCGTCCTGTCATTCCCGGCGGGAATTGAGGGAGAGGACGCGCAGCTGTCCGAGGCGGAGCGGCAGCGCTCGGCGGAGCTGGAGGAGGCCACCGCCGGCTACGTCCCCATCCAGTCGCGATCGCCGCAGACGCTCGCGTTCGGCCTGACCGACTCGCCGGTCGGACAGCTGGCGTGGATCGCCGAGATCTTCCACCGGTGGGCGGGCACTTCCATCGACCGTGACCGGTTCCTGACCAATGTCAGCGTCTACTGGCTGACGGGCACCGCGGGTTCCTCGGCCCAGATCTACTACGAGCAGGTGAACGACCCGATGGCATGGGTGCCCAAGCCGCGCGGCACCGTGCCCACGGGCGTGCTGCTCGCCGGGTCGCACGAGTACGGCATCCGGCCCTACGCGGAGCGCGACCACACCATCGTGCACTGGTCGCAGAAGGACAACGGCGGGCATTTCTTCGCCATGGAGGAGCCCGAGGTGTTCGCCGAGGACGTGCGGCGGTTCTTCGAGAACCTCATGTGAGGTCGACGGCATTCGCGGTCATTTCCTGACCGCGATCGGTGCCACCATCGTCGGGTGTTGGAAACCTCGGCTCGGCTGCTCCGTCTGCTCGCGTTGCTCCAGGCTCACCGCGACTGGTCGGGGACGGAGCTGGCCGAGCGTTTCGGGGTGAGCCCACGAACCGTCCGCCGCGACATCGACAAACTGCGGATTCTGGGCTATCCGATCAACGCGGTCGGCGGCGTCGGCGGTGGCTACCGGCTGCGCGCCGGTGCCTCGCTGCCCCCGTTGCTGCTCGACGACGAGGAGGCGGTCGCGGTGGCGGTCGGGTTGCGCACGGCGGCCAGCGGCGCGATCACGGGCATCGCCGAGACCTCGGTGCGGGCGCTGGCCAAGCTGGACCAGGTGCTGCCCTCGCGGCTGCGCCACCAGGTCGACACCCTCGGCTCGGCCGTGGTGATCATGCCGATGCCCGGCCCCACGGTCGATCCGTCGACGCTGATCGCGATCGCCTCGGCGGTGCGCAACCACGAACGGCTGCGCTTCGACTACGTCTCGCATGACGGCTCGGCGACCGTACGGGACGTGGAACCGTATCGACTGGTCCAGAACGGGCGGCGCTGGTACCTCTTCGCCTGGGACACCGGCAGGTCGGACTGGCGGAGGTTCCGGGCCGACAGGTTGTCGTTGCGTATCCCCACCGGACCCCGGTTCGGCCCGAGACCGCTACCCGCCGAGGACCTGGCCGACTACTTTCCCACGGGGCCGACCGCGAACGGCCACCGCTACCGGGCGGTGCTCACCATGTACGGCTCGGCCGCGGAGGTGGCCGGGGAGGTGCCGCCCACGCTCGGTGTGGTGGAACCCGTCGATGATCACACCTGTACCCTGCGCATCGGCTCGGACAGTCTCGACCATCTCGCGGTGTGGGTGGCCGCGTTCGGCTTCGAGTTCGACGTCCACGAGCCGCCCGAGCTGGTAGAGCACCTTCGCACGTTGTCCGCCCGCCTGCAGCGGGCCGCCTGGCCGTAGAGAGGAACTTTTGGACCTGTGGAAATCCTGACCCGCCGACATCTCAACCGGGCGACGCTGGAGCGGCAACTGCTGCTGCGCCGGACGGACGCCTCCGCTCTGCAGGTGATCGAATGCCTGGTCGGCCTGCAGGCACAGGATCCCGACCCGCCGTACGTGGGGCTGTGGACCCGGAGCGCGGGCTTCCATCTCGACGATCTGACCCGGCTGCTGCACCAGCGCAAGGTGGTACGGGCGACGCTGTTCCGGGGGACCCAGCACCTGGTCACCGCCGACGACTACCTGTGGGTTCGACCGCTGTTGCAGCCGATGCTGGACCGCTGGCAGAAAGGAGCCTTCGGCGGGTCCACCGCCGGGCTGGACCTCGCCGAGCTGACCGCCGCGGCGCGGGCGATCCTCGGTCAGGGCACGGTGAGCAGGCCCGAGCTCGGCAGGGCACTGGCCGAACGGTGGCCCGGACGCGACCCGATCGCACTGGCCCGATCCGCGCAGGGCCTGCTGCCGATAGTGCACCCGCCGCCCGACGGCACCTGGGGACGGCGCGGCACGACCCCCTTCGCGCTCGCCGACCAGTGGCTCGACCGGCCTCCGGCCGAAGAACCGTCAGCGCGGGAGCTGGTCCTGCGCTACCTCGCGGCGTTCGGCCCGGCCTCGGTCAAGGACATCCAGGCATGGAGCGGAATGACCCGGCTGCGCGAAGTGGTCGAACCGCTTCGACCGCAGTTGCGCATCTTCCAGAACGAGGCGGGAGGAGAGCTGTTCGACCTTCCCGACGCGCCACGGCCCGACCCGGACGTTCCCGCGCCGGTCCGTTTCCTGGCCGCACTCGACAACGTCGTGCTCGCCTATGCCGATCGGACCCGCATGATGGCCGACGAGCGACGCAAGCACACCATCGTCGAGGCGGCGATGACCGTGGACGGCTTCGTGCGCGGGCTCTGGGCCGTCAAACGTGGCAAGGAGAGTACGGCGACGCTGGTCGTCAAGCTCTTCGAACCCCTGGGCAGACGGGACGAGGCCATCGTGACCGAGGAGGGCGCCCGCCTGTTGTGCTTCGCGGCCGCCGACGCCGACGACCACGACATCCGCTTCCACTCCGTCGACGGCGGCCGCTGATCGCGGACGACGCCCGCGAGCGCCCCTGGTCGACGCGCCACAACCACCTCCAGCAAGAGTCCTGGAGACAGCCTGACGGGCCTCACCCACCGATGCCAATTACCCCGCCAACGTTCAGAGACGGGCCACTAGTAGGGCTTGGTTACCTCGGGTAGGGGACGGTATGTCACCTGTTTGGGGGTGAGGGAAGATGACCCCTCAAGAACTCGAGGCCGTGCGGGCGCGGCTGGAGACGTTTGCCGCTGAGATGTTCTCCGGTTTCGCCCGTGCTGATCAGCGGCGGTGGGGCGAGCGGTATGTGCGCGGCCTGCTGACCGACGGGGCACGGAAATCGATGGAGCCGATGGCGGCCCGGCTGGGCGTGGATCGCCAAGGGCTGCAGCAGTTCTGCACCGATGCCCCCTGGGCGCATCAGCTGGTTTTGGCCGAGCTGGCCTGGCGGATGGATGCGGCGATCAACCCGGTGGCATGGGTGGTCGATGATGTGTCCTTTGTCAAGGACGGCCAGGAGTCGCCGGGGGTGGCCGCGCAGTATTGCGGGGCGCTGGGCAAGACCGCGAACTGCCAGGTCGCGCCGAGCGTGCATCTGGTCACCGACGCCGCCTCCTGCCCGGTGAACTGGCGGTTGTTCGTGCCCGAGCAGTGGGATGCGGCCTCGCCGCGCACGGAGGATCCGGCCGCGGTGGCGGCACGCCGGCAGCGCTGCCGGATCCCCGCCGACGTCGGTCATGTGCCCAAGTGGCAGCTGGCTCTGGACATGATCGACGAACTGGAGAGTTGGGGGCTGGATCCGCCGTTGGTGGTCGCCGATGAGGGCTACGGTCAAGACGGGGCCTTTCGCCTGGGCCTGACCGAGCGCGATATTCCCTACGTGGTGGGGGTGCGTTCCGATACCGCGCTGCTGGAGGCCGAGGCCTGCCGCAGCGTCGCGCCGTATGCGGGGACCGGGCGGCGGCCGGTGCCCCGCTACCGGCAGCGGCGCATCAGCGCCCGGCAGTTGGTGCTGGAGGGCGGGCGGCGCGCGCTGCACACAGTGCGGTGGCGGATGGGGTCCAAGGGGCCGTTGCGCTCGCGCTTTGCCGCGCTGCGGGTACGGCCGGCGGGCGTGCGGATCCGCCGCGCGTATGCGGGCGGGGAGTTGCCGGTGTGCTGGCTGCTGGCCGAATGGCCGCCCGGTGAGCCGGAGCCGGTCAAGTACTGGTTGTCCACGCTGGAGGCCGATGTTCCATTGCGGCGTCTGGTGGGTCTGGCGAAGATCCGCTGGCGCATCGAGCACGACTACCGTGAGCTGAAGACCGGCCTGGGCCTGGACCACTTCGAGGGTCGCACGTGGAGCGGTTGGCATCATCACGTCACCCTGGTCTCGGTCGCTCACGCGTTCTGCACCCTTGAAAGGCTCAACCCAAAAGCGCCGGCTGCGGCTTGAGCACCTACCGGGTCATCGCCGAGTTGCAGCTGCTTCTGGCCTGCTGGGCCGGTATCTGCCCCACCTGCCGCCGCGCGTTACCCAGACATGCCCAGCCCGTCCCCACCTAACCAAGCCCTACTAGTAGTACTTCGTTAGATTGTCGATCACCTAGCGTGATCATTTTGAGAAGTCACTTCGGGATCATGTTGTCGTGACACCTGACGAGATGGCGCCGGTGCGCCCGCGGCTTGAGAAGTTTGCAGATCAGATGCTGCGGAGGGTGCTTCGTCGCCGTGATCAACTCGCCACCGGCGAGTTGTATCTGCGGGGGCTGATGCTGGACGGGCGGCGCAAGTCGATGGATCCGATGGCGGAGCGTCTGGGAGTTGACACCCAGCGGTTACAGCAATTCATGGCCGACTCGACCTGGGACTACGAACCGGTCCGGGAAAACCTCACACATTGGGCGCTGGAACGGATCGGTCCGCAGGCGGTCGTCATCGACGATGTCGGCTTCCCCAAGGACGGCCCGAATTCTCCGGGAGTGGCCCGGATGTATTCCGGGACGCTGGGGGCTTGTTCGTGAATAACTGTCAGAGTTGATCTGCGGGGCAGTCATCGGCGGACGTAATACGATCTTGCAGTTGCTCGAGCGTACGTGCGGGCGATCCGGGGATCGGCGTGACGGAGATTTTGTGCAGGTCGAGGATCCGGTGGCCATCTTGGAACTGGTTGGACAGGTTGGTGCGGGTGACGCCCAGCAGGCGGGCTAGGAGGGTGCTGGTCGCGGCCTTGCGGCGACGGAGTAAAGCGGTCAGGAGCCGGTGGAAGTGATCTAGGCTGCTGGTCTGCGGATGGAGGTAGCGGCGCGGGCGGTGGAAACGGCGTTGAAAGGCCGCCTCTGCCAGCGCGTCCCAGTAGGGCTCCGAGATCTGCACCAGGCGAGCGAAGTCCGAGCGCGGCATGCCGGTCAGGGCCGGATCGGTGAGCATCCAGGTCACGTCCGGATCGATCGGTTGGTTGGTCTCGGCTTCTTCGGAAAGTCTGGGAGGGGTGGGGGCCAGGGTGTAGTTCCAGTCGCCGTGGAATGCATCGGGTGTGATCGGCAGGGCATGGAACTCGGCGGGCGTGACGGCGGTGCCCAGTGGGTAGTTGCCGGTGTCCAGTTCGGCGCTGACTCTCAGTCCGGCCTCTGTTGTCGTCGCGGCGATCGTCTCGATGACGACCTGGTAGCTGGTCAGCGGGCGGCCACGCCAGTTGGCGGTGATGTGGCAGAACATCCGGTGCTCGATCTTGTTCCACTTCGAAGTGCCGGGAGGAAAGTGGCAGACCGTGATCTCAAGGCCGCTCTCGCGGGCGAAGTCGTGTAGTTGCTTCTTCCATGTCCAGTAGCGGGGGTTGTTGGAGCCACCGGCGTCCGCGGTGATCAACAGCCGGGTGGCGTGCGGGTGGTCGAGACAACCGCGGCGTCGCCACCAGCGGCGGACGGACTCCACCGCGAACTCGGCGGTGTCGTGATCGGTTCCGACGTTGACCCAGCCGCTGTTGGTGGCGAGGTCGTAGATTCCGTAGGGGATGGCCACTGGCTGGTCGCTGGTGACGAGGGTGTGGCTGTCCACCTTGATCGGGTTCTTTCCCGGTTGCCAGGTACGTCCAGGCCGGTCGCGGTTGCCGAGCCACTCTTTGGCTTTGGTGTCGATGCTGATCACCGGCTGGTCGTCGTCGAGGAAGGCGGCGGCGGTGGCGTTGAGATGGGCAAACTGGGCGTCGCGATCCGGATGCCGGGTGCCTTCGGTGGTCTTGGCCGTGCCCTGCAGGCTGTAGCCCAGGCCGTGCAGCAGGTGGCCGACGGTTGTGGCACCGATCGGATGCTTCTGCGCGGAAAGGGCATGGGCCAGGCTGCGCAGCGACAGCGTGGTCCAGCGCAGTGGGGAGACGGGGTCGCCGCGAGTGTGCGGCTCGATCAGTGACTCAAGGGCCGGTAGCAGGCCGGGGTCGGTGACTGTCAGCGGTTTGCGCCCGGCGCCCGAGGCCCGGATGCGGCGGGTCGGCGCGGGGTGCGTCTCCAGCTCGATGATGCCACGCGCGATGGTGGCGGTACTGATGCCGGAGGCTGCGGCCACCAGGGCAATCCCGCCATGGCCGAGCACGGCGGCCTCGCTGGCCAGGTAGAGGCGACGGCACCGCTCGTCAAGGTGCGGCAGGATCTGCTCGAACTTGGCCCGCAGCTCGGCTGCGGGTACATCTTCCTTCGAAGAGGCGGTCATGCTCCAGCGTCTCACCGTCGACCCGGTCCCGCAGATCAACTCTGACAGTTATTCACGAACAAGCCCTGGGCAAGACCGGAAACTGCCAGATCGGCGTCAGCGCACATCTGGTCACCGATCATGCCTCGTCCGCGGTCAATTGGCGGCTGTTCATCCCCGAGTCGTGGGACCCGGCCAAGATCGAGGATCCGGTTCAGGCGGAAACGGTCCACAAGCGCCGCGACCGGTGCAAGATCCCTCAGGACGTCGGTCACCAGGAGAAGTGGCGACTGGCGTTAAACATGATCGACCAGATGTACGACGAGTGGGGAGTCGGCACCGATCTTCCGGTGGTCTTTGACTCCGGTTATGGCGATTGCACCGCTTTCCGGCTGGGACTGGAGGACCGCGGCCTGTCTTACGTGGCGGCCGTCTCCGATGATCTGTCGGCCTACCCCGGAGATGCGGTGCCTGAACTGCCGGAATACAGCGGCAAGGGGCGCCCGCCGAGACCACGCTATCCAGGCAAGCCATCGAATCTGCGCAATCTCGCATTGGCGGCAGGGCGGGCGAATCTGCGGCGGGTGACCTGGCGGCAAGGCACAAGGAAGACCAGCGGTAATCCAGGCGCGAAAATGCGATCACGCTTCATGGCTCTACCGGTTCTCTTGGCCAACAAAGACATCCCCCGCAACCCCGACGGCAGCCTGCCTGCGCGTTTGCTGCTGGTGGAATGGCCGGCAGGCGAATCCGAACCCACCGATTACTGGATCACCAATCTCCCCGCCGAGACTCCGCTGCGCGAACTCGTCCGGCTCGCCAAGATCCGCTGGCGGATCGAGCATGACTACCGGGAGCTCAATACCGGTCTTGGCCTCAAGCATTTTGAGGGGCGGAGCTTCTTCGGCTGGCACCGCCACGTCACCCTGGCCGCATTAGCGCAGGCATTCTGTACCGAACTACGGCTAGACCCAAAAGTCCCTGCGCCGGCCTGACCTTGTATGAGGTTCTCGGCGAACTCCAGGCTTTACTCGCCACCTGGACCGGCGCTTGCCACGTATGCCATCAAATGTACGCGCCCCATAACACTTCGTAACTTAACGAAGTACTACTAGTAGGGCTTGGTTAGGTGGGGACGGGCTGGGCATGTCTGGGTAACGCGCGGCGGCAGGTGGGGCAGATACCGGACCAGCAGGCCAGAAGCAGCTGCAACTCGGCGATGACCCGGTAGGTGCTCAAGCCGCAGCCGGCGCTTTTGGGTTGAGTCGTTCAAGGGTGCAGAACGCGTGTGCGACCGAGACCAGGGTGACGTGATGATGCCAGCCGCTCCACGTGCGGCCCTCGAAGTGGTCCAGGCCCAGGCCGGTCTTCAGCTCGCGGTAGTCGTGCTCGACCCGCCAGCGGATCTTCGCCATTCTCACCAGGTGCCGTAGCGGGATGTCGCCGGGCAGGGTGGACAGCCAATACTTGACCGGCTCCGGCTCGCCCGGTGGCCATTCGGCCAAAAGCCAGCACTCCGGCAGCTCTTCACCGGCATGGGCACGGCGGATCATCCGGCCCGCGGGCCGCACCCGCAGCGCGGCGAACCGGGAGCGCAGCGGTCCCTTGGACCCGGGCCGCCAGGTCACCGTGTGCAGCGCGCGCCGCCCGGCGGCAGTAACGATCTGCTGGGCCGAGCACGGCTTGTCGCGGTAACGCAGCACCGGCCGCCGTCCGGTCCCGCCATAGGCCGGGGCGGTACGGCAGGCCCCGGCCTCCAGCAACGCGGTATCGGAACGCACCCCCACCACGTAGGGAATATCGCGCTCGGTCAGGCCCAGGCGAAAGGCCCCGTCTTGACCGTAGCCCTCATCGGCGACCACCAACGGCGGATCCAGCCCCCAACTCTCCAGCTCGTCGATCATGTCCAGAGCCAGCTGCCACTTGGGCACGTGAGCGATGTCCGCAGGGATTCGACAGCGCCGCCGGCGCGCCGTCACCGCGGCCGGATTCTCTGCCCGCGGCGAGGCCGCATCCCACTGCTCGGGCACGAACAGCCGCCAGTTCACCGGGCAGGAGGCGGCGTCGGTGACCAGATGCACGCTCGGCGCGACCTGGCAGTTCGCGGTTTTGCCCAGCGCCCCGCAGTACTGCGCGGCCACGCCCGGCGACTCCTGGCCGTCCTTGACAAAGGACACATCATCGACCACCCAGGCGGCCGGGTTGATCGCCGCGTCCATCCGCCAGGCCAGCTCGGCCAGCACCAGTTGATGCGACCAGGGGGCATCGGTGAGGAACTGTTGCAGCCCTTGGCGGTCCACGCCCAGCCGGGCCGCCATCGGCTCCATCGATTTACGCGCTCCATCGGTCAGCAGGCCGCGCACATACCGCTCGCCCCACCGCCGCTGATCAGTACGGGCAAAACCGGAGAACATCTCAGCGGCAAACGTCTCCAGCCGCGCCCGCACGGCCTCGAGTTCTTGAGGAGTCATCTTCCCTCACCCCCAAAGCAGGTGACATACCGTCTCCTACCCGAGGTAACCAAGCCCTACTAGTAGTACTTCGTTAAGTTACGAAGTGTTATGGGGCGCGTACATTTGATGGCATACGTGGCAAGCGCCGGTCCAGGTGGCGAGTAAAGCCTGGAGTTCGCCGAGAACCTCATACAAGGTCAGGCCGGCGCAGGGACTTTTGGGTCTAGCCGTAGTTCGGTACAGAATACCTGCGCTAATGCGGCCAGGGTGACGTGGCGGTGCCAGCCGAAGAAGCTCCGCCCCTCAAAATGCTTGAGGCCAAGACCGGTATTGAGCTCCCGGTAGTCATGCTCGATCCGCCAGCGGATCTTGGCGAGCCGGACGAGTTCGCGCAGCGGAGTCTCGGCGGGGAGATTGGTGATCCAGTAATCGGTGGGTTCGGATTCGCCTGCCGGCCATTCCACCAGCAGCAAACGCGCAGGCAGGCTGCCGTCGGGGTTGCGGGGGATGTCTTTGTTGGCCAAGAGAACCGGTAGAGCCATGAAGCGTGATCGCATTTTCGCGCCCGGATTACCGCTGGTCTTCCTTGTGCCTTGCCGCCAGGTCACCCGCCGCAGATTCGCCCGCCCTGCCGCCAATGCGAGATTGCGCAGATTCGATGGCTTGCCTGGATAGCGTGGTCTCGGCGGGCGCCCCTTGCCGCTGTACTCCGGCAGTTCAGGCACCGCATCTCCGGGGTAGGCCGACAGATCATCGGAGACGGCCGCCACGTAAGACAGGCCGCGGTCCTCCAGTCCCAGCCGGAAAGCGGTGCAATCGCCATAACCGGAGTCAAAGACCACCGGAAGATCGGTGCCGACTCCCCACTCGTCGTACATCTGGTCGATCATGTTTAACGCCAGTCGCCACTTCTCCTGGTGACCGACGTCCTGAGGGATCTTGCACCGGTCGCGGCGCTTGTGGACCGTTTCCGCCTGAACCGGATCCTCGATCTTGGCCGGGTCCCACGACTCGGGGATGAACAGCCGCCAATTGACCGCGGACGAGGCATGATCGGTGACCAGATGTGCGCTGACGCCGATCTGGCAGTTTCCGGTCTTGCCCAGGGCTTGTTCGTGAATAACTGTCAGAGTTGATCTGCGGGGCAGTCATCGGCGGACGTAATACGATCTTGCAGTTGCTCGAGCGTACGTGCGGGCGATCCGGGGATCGGCGTGACGGAGATTTTGTGCAGGTCGAGGATCCGGTGGCCATCTTGGAACTGGTTGGACAGGTTGGTGCGGGTGACGCCCAGCAGGCGGGCTAGGAGGGTGCTGGTCGCGGCCTTGCGGCGACGGAGTAAAGCGGTCAGGAGCCGGTGGAAGTGATCTAGGCTGCTGGTCTGCGGATGGAGGTAGCGGCGCGGGCGGTGGAAACGGCGTTGAAAGGCCGCCTCTGCCAGCGCGTCCCAGTAGGGCTCCGAGATCTGCACCAGGCGAGCGAAGTCCGAGCGCGGCATGCCGGTCAGGGCCGGATCGGTGAGCATCCAGGTCACGTCCGGATCGATCGGTTGGTTGGTCTCGGCTTCTTCGGAAAGTCTGGGAGGGGTGGGGGCCAGGGTGTAGTTCCAGTCCATCGGGTGTGATCGGCAGGGCATGGAACTCGGCGGGCGTGACGGCGGTGCCCAGTGGGTAGTTGCCGGTGTCCAGTTCGGCGCTGACTCTCAGTCCGGCCTCTGTTGTCGTCGCGGCGATCGTCTCGATGACGACCTGGTAGCTGGTCAGCGGGCGGCCACGCCAGTTGGCGGTGATGTGGCAGAACATCCGGTGCTCGATCTTGTTCCACTTCGAAGTGCCGGGAGGAAAGTGGCAGACCGTGATCTCAAGGCCGCTCTCGCGGGCGAAGTCGTGTAGTTGCTTCTTCCATGTCCAGTAGCGGGGGTTGTTGGAGCCACCGGCGTCCGCGGTGATCAACAGCCGGGTGGCGTGCGGGTGGTCGAGACAACCGCGGCGTCGCCACCAGCGGCGGACGGACTCCACCGCGAACTCGGCGGTGTCGTGATCGGTTCCGACGTTGACCCAGCCGCTGTTGGTGGCGAGGTCGTAGATTCCGTAGGGGATGGCCACTGGCTGGTCGCTGGTGACGAGGGTGTGGCTGTCCACCTTGATCGGGTTCTTTCCCGGTTGCCAGGTACGTCCAGGCCGGTCGCGGTTGCCGAGCCACTCTTTGGCTTTGGTGTCGATGCTGATCACCGGCTGGTCGTCGTCGAGGAAGGCGGCGGCGGTGGCGTTGAGATGGGCAAACTGGGCGTCGCGATCCGGATGCCGGGTGCCTTCGGTGGTCTTGGCCGTGCCCTGCAGGCTGTAGCCCAGGCCGTGCAGCAGGTGGCCGACGGTTGTGGCACCGATCGGATGCTTCTGCGCGGAAAGGGCATGGGCCAGGCTGCGCAGCGACAGCGTGGTCCAGCGCAGTGGGGAGACGGGGTCGCCGCGAGTGTGCGGCTCGATCAGTGACTCAAGGGCCGGTAGCAGGCCGGGGTCGGTGACTGTCAGCGGTTTGCGCCCGGCGCCCGAGGCCCGGATGCGGCGGGTCGGCGCGGGGTGCGTCTCCAGCTCGATGATGCCACGCGCGATGGTGGCGGTACTGATGCCGGAGGCTGCGGCCACCAGGGCAATCCCGCCATGGCCGAGCACGGCGGCCTCGCTGGCCAGGTAGAGGCGACGGCACCGCTCGTCAAGGTGCGGCAGGATCTGCTCGAACTTGGCCCGCAGCTCGGCTGCGGGTACATCTTCCTTCGAAGAGGCGGTCATGCTCCAGCGTCTCACCGTCGACCCGGTCCCGCAGATCAACTCTGACAGTTATTCACGAACAAGCCCCCAGCGTCCCGGAATACATCCGGGCCACTCCCGGAGAATTCGGGCCGTCCTTGGGGAAGCCGACATCGTCGATGACGACCGCCTGCGGACCGATCCGTTCCAGCGCCCAATGTGTGAGGTTTTCCCGGACCGGTTCGTAGTCCCAGGTCGAGTCGGCCATGAATTGCTGTAACCGCTGGGTGTCAACTCCCAGACGCTCCGCCATCGGATCCATCGACTTGCGCCGCCCGTCCAGCATCAGCCCCCGCAGATACAACTCGCCGGTGGCGAGTTGATCACGGCGACGAAGCACCCTCCGCAGCATCTGATCTGCAAACTTCTCAAGCCGCGGGCGCACCGGCGCCATCTCGTCAGGTGTCACGACAACATGATCCCGAAGTGACTTCTCAAAATGATCACGCTAGGTGATCGACAATCTAACGAAGTACTACTAGTGCTGGGTTCCTCAAAGGGTGTTGAGCTGAGCGGTGGCCAGCCATCCTGATCAGGGGCATCGTGGATGACAGGGAGGTGGTGTCATCATGCCGAAACTGCTGCACGCTCGAGCGCCGCGAGACGGCGAGGAGGAACGCCAGATCCGTAAACTCGCCGGTGCCCGGCACGCCCCGGCCGACTGGATCCAGCGCGCCCAGATCGTCGTGTTGAGCTGGGAGGAGATGCGCGGCCCGGCCATCGCCGCGATGCTGGGCTGTCATCCGGAGACCGTGCGCCGCCGGTTGCGCCGCTTCAACGCCGAAGGCATCGACGGGCTTGGTGACCGGCCCGGGCCCGGTCGCAGACCGCGGATCACCCAAGCCGAACGATCGCGGCTCATCGCGCTGGTCAAGACGATACCGCCCGGGCGGCTGCGCTGGGAGCCCTGGGGTGAGCTGGAGGCCGACGACGAGGATGGGCCGGCGGTGTGGACCCTGGATGCCCTCACCGCCGCCGCCCGTGAGCAGGGCATCGACATTCACCGTTCCCAGGTGCGCCGGATCCTTCTGAAAGAGGGGGTGAGATGGCGCCGCACCCGGTCCTGGACCACCAGCAAGGACCCGGACTTCGCCGCAAAAGAACGCAGGTCGTCGGCCTGTACACCGACCCGCCGGACGGCGCGGTCGTCGTCTGCGCCGACGAGCTGGGGCCGGTGACCCCGCGTACCTTCGGCCCCGCGCCCGCCTGGTCCGCCGACGGCCACCGGATCAAAGCGCCGCTGGAATACTTCCGCGGCCCCGACAAGACCTGGGTGTACGGTGCGCTGCGCGTCGCCGACGGCGCCGCGGTCACCATGACCGCCGCCTCCCGCAACAGCGACTGCTACCAGCGGTTCCTGCAACGGGTCGAGGACGCCAACCCCGGCCACGGTGACATCTGGGTGATCGCCGACAACCTGTCCAGTCACAACAGCCTCGCCACCCGCACATGGCCGGCCGACCATCCCCGCATCCAGCACGCGTTCATCCCCGTCGGCGCCTGCTGGCTCAATCTGCAGGAGGCGTGGTGGCGGATCTTCCGCCACCATGCCCTGGCCGGAGTGTCCTTCGCTGATAGCAAGGACATCGACCACGCCACCCGCATCGCCACCGCCCAGCTCAACCAGCGGGCCAAACCCTGGGTCTGGGGACGGCCACCACCGGCCCCCAGACACCTACGCCGCCAGTTCGTCTACAGCCTTTGAGGAACGGAGCACTAGTAGTACTTCGTTAGATTGTCGATCACCTAGCGTGATCATTTTGAGAAGTCACTTCGGGATCATGTTGTCGTGACACCTGACGAGATGGCGCCGGTGCGCCCGCGGCTTGAGAAGTTTGCAGATCAGATGCTGCGGAGGGTGCTTCGTCGCCGTGATCAACTCGCCACCGGCGAGTTGTATCTGCGGGGGCTGATGCTGGACGGGCGGCGCAAGTCGATGGATCCGATGGCGGAGCGTCTGGGAGTTGACACCCAGCGGTTACAGCAATTCATGGCCGACTCGACCTGGGACTACGAACCGGTCCGGGAAAACCTCACACATTGGGCGCTGGAACGGATCGGTCCGCAGGCGGTCGTCATCGACGATGTCGGCTTCCCCAAGGACGGCCCGAATTCTCCGGGAGTGGCCCGGATGTATTCCGGGACGCTGGGGGCTTGTTCGTGAATAACTGTCAGAGTTGATCTGCGGGACCGGGTCGACGGTGAGACGCTGGAGCATGACCGCCTCTTCGAAGGAAGATGTACCCGCAGCCGAGCTGCGGGCCAAGTTCGAGCAGATCCTGCCGCACCTTGACGAGCGGTGCCGTCGCCTCTACCTGGCCAGCGAGGCCGCCGTGCTCGGCCATGGCGGGATTGCCCTGGTGGCCGCAGCCTCCGGCATCAGTACCGCCACCATCGCGCGTGGCATCATCGAGCTGGAGACGCACCCCGCGCCGACCCGCCGCATCCGGGCCTCGGGCGCCGGGCGCAAACCGCTGACAGTCACCGACCCCGGCCTGCTACCGGCCCTTGAGTCACTGATCGAGCCGCACACTCGCGGCGACCCCGTCTCCCCACTGCGCTGGACCACGCTGTCGCTGCGCAGCCTGGCCCATGCCCTTTCCGCGCAGAAGCATCCGATCGGTGCCACAACCGTCGGCCACCTGCTGCACGGCCTGGGCTACAGCCTGCAGGGCACGGCCAAGACCACCGAAGGCACCCGGCATCCGGATCGCGACGCCCAGTTTGCCCATCTCAACGCCACCGCCGCCGCCTTCCTCGACGACGACCAGCCGGTGATCAGCATCGACACCAAAGCCAAAGAGTGGCTCGGCAACCGCGACCGGCCTGGACGTACCTGGCAACCGGGAAAGAACCCGATCAAGGTGGACAGCCACACCCTCGTCACCAGCGACCAGCCAGTGGCCATCCCCTACGGAATCTACGACCTCGCCACCAACAGCGGCTGGGTCAACGTCGGAACCGATCACGACACCGCCGAGTTCGCGGTGGAGTCCGTCCGCCGCTGGTGGCGACGCCGCGGTTGTCTCGACCACCCGCACGCCACCCGGCTGTTGATCACCGCGGACGCCGGTGGCTCCAACAACCCCCGCTACTGGACATGGAAGAAGCAACTACACGACTTCGCCCGCGAGAGCGGCCTTGAGATCACGGTCTGCCACTTTCCTCCCGGCACTTCGAAGTGGAACAAGATCGAGCACCGGATGTTCTGCCACATCACCGCCAACTGGCGTGGCCGCCCGCTGACCAGCTACCAGGTCGTCATCGAGACGATCGCCGCGACGACAACAGAGGCCGGACTGAGAGTCAGCGCCGAACTGGACACCGGCAACTACCCACTGGGCACCGCCGTCACGCCCGCCGAGTTCCATGCCCTGCCGATCACACCCGATGCATTCCACGGCGACTGGAACTACACCCTGGCCCCCACCCCTCCCAGACTTTCCGAAGAAGCCGAGACCAACCAACCGATCGATCCGGACGTGACCTGGATGCTCACCGATCCGGCCCTGACCGGCATGCCGCGCTCGGACTTCGCCCGCCTGGTGCAGATCTCGGAGCCCTACTGGGACGCGCTGGCAGAGGCGGCCTTTCAACGCCGTTTCCACCGCCCGCGCCGCTACCTCCATCCGCAGACCAGCAGCCTAGATCACTTCCACCGGCTCCTGACCGCTTTACTCCGTCGCCGCAAGGCCGCGACCAGCACCCTCCTAGCCCGCCTGCTGGGCGTCACCCGCACCAACCTGTCCAACCAGTTCCAAGATGGCCACCGGATCCTCGACCTGCACAAAATCTCCGTCACGCCGATCCCCGGATCGCCCGCACGTACGCTCGAGCAACTGCAAGATCGTATTACGTCCGCCGATGACTGCCCCGCAGATCAACTCTGACAGTTATTCACGAACAAGCCCTGGGCAAGACCGGAAACTGCCAGATCGGCGTCAGCGCACATCTGGTCACCGATCATGCCTCGTCCGCGGTCAATTGGCGGCTGTTCATCCCCGAGTCGTGGGACCCGGCCAAGATCGAGGATCCGGTTCAGGCGGAAACGGTCCACAAGCGCCGCGACCGGTGCAAGATCCCTCAGGACGTCGGTCACCAGGAGAAGTGGCGACTGGCGTTAAACATGATCGACCAGATGTACGACGAGTGGGGAGTCGGCACCGATCTTCCGGTGGTCTTTGACTCCGGTTATGGCGATTGCACCGCTTTCCGGCTGGGACTGGAGGACCGCGGCCTGTCTTACGTGGCGGCCGTCTCCGATGATCTGTCGGCCTACCCCGGAGATGCGGTGCCTGAACTGCCGGAGTACAGCGGCAAGGGGCGCCCGCCGAGACCACGCTATCCAGGCAAGCCATCGAATCTGCGCAATCTCGCATTGGCGGCAGGGCGGGCGAATCTGCGGCGGGTGACCTGGCGGCAAGGCACAAGGAAGACCAGCGGTAATCCGGGCGCGAAAATGCGATCACGCTTCATGGCTCTACCGGTTCTCTTGGCCAACAAAGACATCCCCCGCAACCCCGACGGCAGCCTGCCTGCGCGTTTGCTGCTGGTGGAATGGCCGGCAGGCGAATCCGAACCCACCGATTACTGGATCACCAATCTCCCCGCCGAGACTCCGCTGCGCGAACTCGTCCGGCTCGCCAAGATCCGCTGGCGGATCGAGCATGACTACCGGGAGCTCAATACCGGTCTTGGCCTCAAGCATTTTGAGGGGCGGAGCTTCTTCGGCTGGCACCGCCACGTCACCCTGGCCGCATTAGCGCAGGTATTCTGTACCGAACTACGGCTAGACCCAAAAGTCCCTGCGCCGGCCTGACCTTGTATGAGGTTCTCGGCGAACTCCAGGCTTTACTCGCCACCTGGACCGGCGCTTGCCACGTATGCCATCAAATGTACGCGCCCCATAACACTTCGTAACTTAACGAAGTACTACTAGTAGGGCTTGGTTACCTCGGGTAGGGGACGGTATGTCACCTGTTTGGGGGTGAGGGAAGATGACTCCTCAAGAACTCGAGGCCGTGCGGGCGCGGCTGGAGACGTTTGCCGCTGAGGTGTTCTCCGGTTTTGCCCGTGCTGATCAGCGGCGGTGGGGTGAGCGGTATGTGCGCGGCCTGCTGACCGATGGAGCGCGTAAATCGATGGAGCCGATGGCGGCCCGGCTGGGCGTGGACCGCCAAGGGCTGCAGCAGTTCTGCACCGATGCCCCCTGGTCGCATCAGCTGGTTTTGGCCGAGCTGGCCTGGCGGATGGACGCGGCGATCAACCCGGCCGCCTGGGTGGTCGATGATGTGTCCTTTGTCAAGGACGGCCAGGAGTCGCCGGGCGTGGCCGCGCAGTATTGCGGGGCGCTGGGCAAAACCGCGAACTGCCAGGTCGCGCCGAGCGTGCATCTGGTCACCGACGCCGCCTCCTGCCCGGTGAACTGGCGGCTGTTCGTGCCCGAGCAGTGGGATCCGGCCTCACCGCGCACGGAGGATCCGGCCGCGGTGACGGCACGCCGGCAGCGCTGCCGGATCCCCGCCGACGTCGGTCATGTGCCCAAGTGGCAGCTGGCTCTGGACATGATCGACGAGCTGGAGAGTTGGGGGCTGGATCCGCCGCTGGTGGTCGCCGATGAGGGCTACGGTCAAGACGGGGCCTTTCGCCTGGGCCTGACCGAGCGCGATATTCCCTACGTGGTGGGGGTGCGTTCCGATACCGCGCTGCTGGAGGCCGAGGCCTGCCGCAGCGTCGCGCCGTATGCGGGGACCGGGCGGCGGCCGGTGCCCCGCTACCGGCAGCGGCGCATCAGCGCCCGGCAGTTGGTGCTGGAGGGCGGGCGGCGCGCGCTGCACACAGTGCGGTGGCGGATGGGGTCCAAGGGGCCGTTGCGCTCGCGCTTTGCCGCGCTGCGGGTACGGCCGGCGGGCGTGCGGATCCGCCGCGCGTATGCGGGCGGGGAGTTGCCGGTGTGCTGGCTGCTGGCCGAATGGCCGCCCGGTGAGCCGGAGCCGGTCAAGTACTGGTTGTCCACGCTGGAGGCCGATGTTCCATTGCGGCGTCTGGTGGGTCTGGCGAAGATCCGCTGGCGCATCGAGCACGACTACCGTGAGCTGAAGACCGGCCTGGGCCTGGACCACTTCGAGGGTCGCACGTGGAGCGGTTGGCATCATCACGTCACCCTGGTCTCGGTCGCTCACGCGTTCTGCACCCTTGAAAGGCTCAACCCAAAAGCGCCGGCTGCGGCTTGAGCACCTACCGGGTCATCGCCGAGTTGCAGCTGCTTCTGGCCTGCTGGGCCGGTATCTGCCCCACCTGCCGCCGCGCGTTACCCAGACATGCCCAGCCCGTCCCCACCTAACCAAGCCCTACTAGTGCTCCGTTCCTCAAAGGCTGTAGACGAACTGGCGGCGTAGGTGTCTGGGGGCCGGTGGTGGCCGTCCCCAGACCCAGGGTTTGGCCCGCTGGTTGAGCTGGGCGGTGGCGATGCGGGTGGCGTGGTCGATGTCCTTGCTATCAGCGAAGGACACTCCGGCCAGGGCATGGTGGCGGAAGATCCGCCACCACGCCTCCTGCAGATTGAGCCAGCAGGCGCCGACCGGGATGAACGCGTGCTGGATGCGGGGATGGTCGGCCGGCCATGTGCGGGTGGCGAGGCTGTTGTGACCGGACAGGTTGTCGGCGATCACCCAGATGTCACCGTGGCCGGGGTTGGCGTCCTCGAGTCGTTGCAGGAACCGCTGGTAGCAGTCGCTGTTGCGGGAGGCGGCGGTCATGGTGACCGCGGCGCCGTCGGCGACGCGCAGCGCACCGTACACCCAGGTCTTGTCGGGGCCGCGGAAGTATTCCAGCGGCGCTTTGATCCGGTGGCCGTCGGCGGACCAGGCGGGCGCGGGGCCGAAGGTACGCGGGGTCACCGGCCCCAGCTCGTCGGCGCAGACGACGACCGCGCCGTCCGGCGGGTCGGTGTACAGGCCGACGACCTGCGTTCTTTTGCGGCGAAGTCCGGGTCCTTGCTGGTGGTCCAGGACCGGGTGCGGCGCCATCTCACCCCCTCTTTCAGAAGGATCCGGCGCACCTGGGAACGGTGAATGTCGATGCCCTGCTCACGGGCGGCGGCGGTGAGGGCATCCAGGGTCCACACCGCCGGCCCATCCTCGTCGTCGGCCTCCAGCTCACCCCAGGGCTCCCAGCGCAGCCGCCCGGGCGGTGTCGTCTTGACCAGCGCGATGAGCCGCGATCGTTCGGCTTGGGTGATCCGCGGTCTGCGACCGGGCCCGGGCCGGTCACCGAGCCCGTCGATGCCTTCGGCGTTGAAGCGGCGCAACCGGCGGCGCACGGTCTCCGGATGACAGCCCAGCATCGCGGCGATGGCCGGGCCGCGCATCTCCTCCCAGCTCAACACGACGATCTGGGCGCGCTGGATCCAGTCGGCCGGGGCGTGCCGGGCACCGGCGAGTTTACGGATCTGGCGTTCCTCCTCGCCGTCTCGCGGCGCTCGAGCGTGCAGCAGTTTCGGCATGATGACACCACCTCCCTGTCATCCACGATGCCCCTGATCAGGATGGCTGGCCACCGCTCAGCTCAACACCCTTTGAGGAACCCAGCACTAGACGATTGAGTCCAAGGGATCGCCTGCGAAAATAGGGCGAGGGCGTTCAAGATCCGTTTGTGACGACAGAACTGAACACCCTCGCAACCGCACTCTATGTCAAGATCGACGACGCGGTGAAGGCATCGCCGGACCTGCTGCCATGGCGGCCGAAAACGGGGATCGCACCCGCCCTCAGCGACGCCGAACTCGTGACACTGGCGGTGATGTCGGCTCTGCTGGGCTTCACCTCCGAGCGGCGCTGGGTGCGCTATGCCCACACCGAACTGAGGGACATGTTTCCTTACCTGCCCGGGCAGTCCGGGTACGGAAAGCGGCTACGCAAAGCGTCCGGCCTGGTCCTGCACATGATCAGGATGCTGGCCGCCGACACCTCGCTGTGGAGCGACGACGTGTGGCTGGTCGACTCCACGCCGGTGGAGTGCGGCCGATCCCGGGAGACGGCCAAGCGCAGCGATCTGGCCGGGTGGGCGCAGTACGGCTACTGCGCGTCCCACTCGCGGTACTTCTGGGGATTGCGGCTGCACCTGTTGTGCACCCTGGGCGGGCTGCCGATGGCGTTCGCGCTCACCGGCGCCAAGGCCGACGAGCGCGAGACCCTGCTCGGGATGCTGGATTCGGCACCCGAGATGGTGGCCGCCCGTCCCGGTCAGACGATCATCGCGGACAAGAACTACTACGGCCGCGCCTTCGAGCAGGCCCTCACCGAGCGTGACCTGAGGCTGCTGCGCCCAGCCCGCAAGGGTGAGCCCGAGCGGGCCGGAGCACGCTTGTTCAAGCCGTTGCGGCAGACCATCGAGTCGATCAACCAGACCTTCAAGGGCCAGCTCGACCTGGAACGACACGGTGCCCGTACTCCTGCTGGCGTCATCATCCGCGTACTGACACGGATCCTGGCACTGACCGCCGCAATCTGGCACAACGACAAGACTGGACAACCGATCAAGCGATCCCTGATCGCCTACGACCACTAACTGTGACCGAAGCCCTTGGACTCAATCATCTAGTAGGGCTTGGTTACCTCGGGTAGGGGACGGTATGTCACCTGTTTGGGGGTGAGGGAAGATGACCCCTCAAGAACTCGAGGCCGTGCGGGCGCGGCTGGAGACGTTTGCCGCTGAGATGTTCTCCGGTTTCGCCCGTGCTGATCAGCGGCGGTGGGGCGAGCGGTATGTGCGCGGCCTGCTGACCGACGGGGCACGGAAATCGATGGAGCCGATGGCGGCCCGGCTGGGCGTGGATCGCCAAGGGCTGCAGCAGTTCTGCACCGATGCCCCCTGGGCGCATCAGCTGGTTTTGGCCGAGCTGGCCTGGCGGATGGATGCGGCGATCAACCCGGTGGCATGGGTGGTCGATGATGTGTCCTTTGTCAAGGACGGCCAGGAGTCGCCGGGGGTGGCCGCGCAGTATTGCGGGGCGCTGGGCAAGACCGCGAACTGCCAGGTCGCGCCGAGCGTGCATCTGGTCACCGACGCCGCCTCCTGCCCGGTGAACTGGCGGTTGTTCGTGCCCGAGCAGTGGGATGCGGCCTCGCCGCGCACGGAGGATCCGGCCGCGGTGGCGGCACGCCGGCAGCGCTGCCGGATCCCCGCCGACGTCGGTCATGTGCCCAAGTGGCAGCTGGCTCTGGACATGATCGACGAACTGGAGAGTTGGGGGCTGGATCCGCCGTTGGTGGTCGCCGATGAGGGCTACGGTCAAGACGGGGCCTTTCGCCTGGGCCTGACCGAGCGCGATATTCCCTACGTGGTGGGGGTGCGTTCCGATACCGCGCTGCTGGAGGCCGAGGCCTGCCGCAGCGTCGCGCCGTATGCGGGGACCGGGCGGCGGCCGGTGCCCCGCTACCGGCAGCGGCGCATCAGCGCCCGGCAGTTGGTGCTGGAGGGCGGGCGGCGCGCGCTGCACACAGTGCGGTGGCGGATGGGGTCCAAGGGGCCGTTGCGCTCGCGCTTTGCCGCGCTGCGGGTACGGCCGGCGGGCGTGCGGATCCGCCGCGCGTATGCGGGCGGGGAGTTGCCGGTGTGCTGGCTGCTGGCCGAATGGCCGCCCGGTGAGCCGGAGCCGGTCAAGTACTGGTTGTCCACGCTGGAGGCCGATGTTCCATTGCGGCGTCTGGTGGGTCTGGCGAAGATCCGCTGGCGCATCGAGCACGACTACCGTGAGCTGAAGACCGGCCTGGGCCTGGACCACTTCGAGGGTCGCACGTGGAGCGGTTGGCATCATCACGTCACCCTGGTCTCGGTCGCTCACGCGTTCTGCACCCTTGAAAGGCTCAACCCAAAAGCGCCGGCTGCGGCTTGAGCACCTACCGGGTCATCGCCGAGTTGCAGCTGCTTCTGGCCTGCTGGGCCGGTATCTGCCCCACCTGCCGCCGCGCGTTACCCAGACATGCCCAGCCCGTCCCCACCTAACCAAGCCCTACTAGCTGTAGATACCGAACTCGTAGAGCGAGTAGCCGTACGCCGTGCCGCGCTGGGTGAGGTTCAGCCGGACGTATCTGGCCGACGTGTTGAGGTCGATGACGTCGAAGCCGCCGTCACCGGCCGTGGTCGAGTAGGGGGTGCTCCAGTCCGAGCCGTTGGCCGAGGTCTGGAGCTGGTACGCCTTGCCGTACGCGCTCTCCCAGCCGAGCTGGACACGCTTGATCGCGGTGGACGTGCCGAGGTCCACCTGGAGCCACTGCGGGTCGGCCCACTCGCTGGCCCAGCGGGAGGTGAAGCTGCCGTCGGTGGCCCGGTCGGGGGTGAACGGGCCGCCGTCGCCCGTCGCCTGGTAGGTGGAGGCGGTGGTCGGCTTGCCGAGCGCCACGTTGGTCCCGTCGACCGCAGGCGGGACCACGCGGAACGACCGCTGCTCGATGCCGGCGTTGCCGTGCCCGTCGAAGGCGTACACGTACACCTTCCACACGCCCATCTGCTCCGGCGCGGTCACCGAGAATCTGCCGGGACCGGTCTGGGTGAACCTGACGTTGTCGAGGCCGCGGTTGCCGTTGACGTGCTTGTTGCTGAACATCAGGTTGTAGCGGATCAGGTCGCTGTTCGGGTCGGACGCGGCGACATCGACGGTGAAGGTCTTGCCGGCCTGGACGGCGGTCTGCGAGCCGACCGTCATCGAGGTGATCTCCGGGGGCGTGTTCGCCGAGGGCTGTCCGGTGTAGGCCGCTCTGAGCGAGTGGTAGCCGTGCCTGCGCCAGCCGCCGGTGGTGGTGTTGAGCCACACCCCGCCGAAGTCGTTCTCCAGGCCGTAGTGGAATTCGGTCGCGCCGAGCGCGACGCCCGTGTGTCCCTTGATCGCGTTCCAGCTGGCGGTGTACTGGTCCCGCTTCTGCAGATCGGTCGGCTCATTGGGGACGCCGTTGACGTCGCCTGGCACCTCCCACTCACCGTCGGGTCCCGCCTCGGTGACGATGTACGGCTTGGTGTACCCGCCGTTGATCCAGTCCTGCTTGACCGTGTGGATGGCGCCGTAGGAGTTGACCGCGAGCAGGTCCAGGGCCGGGGAGTGGGTCTTGTAGTAGGTCCAGGCGTGGGTGTAGGCGTCGGTGGAGGTGACCGGGTGGTTGGGGTCGGCGGTGTGGATCGCCTGCGCCACCTCGTTGACGAACTTCGCGTACGCCACCCGCCGCTGCTCGACCACGTCGGCCGGCAGGCCGTGGTCCTGCATGGTGAGGATGACCTCGTTGCCGACGTCCCACATGAGCACGCCCTGGCGGCCCTTGAGGGCGTTGACCCGGGCGACGATCTCGTTCTTCACGCTGGTCTTGTAGGCGGTGTCGTTGACGTAGTCGGCGCCCTGGTTGAGCCAGTGCCCGACGATGACCTTGATGCCCTGCTGGGCGGCCCTGTCGATCAGCGTCGGGGTGTTGGTGTCGTCGACGCCCCAGATGCGGATCGTGTTGACGCCCATGGCCGCAAGATCGCGCATGTAGCCGTCGGCCGCGGCCTGCGGCGGGCCGTAGGTCAGCCCCTTGACCTGGTACGGCGCGCCGTTCACCTGGAGCTGCCAGCTGCCCTGCGAGCCGGTCACCCTGACCGTGCTCGGCCCGGCAGGGGTCGCCGGGTCGGTCATGGCGGCGGGGACGGTGCCGGTCTGCCTGGAGACCGAGACCTTGTCCACGCTCAGCACGCCGCCGGAGGAGGTGGCGGCGGCCGGCGTCGTGGCGCCCGCGAGCGCGTTGGGCAGCGAGCCGCCGATGGCCAGGTCGAGGCGGAGGTAGAAGCCGTGGTGCAGGGCGGCGTTCCAGGCGGCGACGCCGACCTGGCTCTCGCGCACGACCCAGGTCTGCCTGCCGTCGAGGTAGAAGCGGACCTCCTCGTCGGTCTTGGTCCGGTCGATGACCTGGCTGTACTCGTGGTACCCGCTCTGACAGCCCTCGCAGGTGGCGAAACCGCTGGTGCGGCCGTTGTACTCGTTGCACACCCCGTCGGGGGCGGTGCCGCAGTGCAGGGTGTTGGCCAGCTGGTCGCGGCCGTTGACGCCGGTCATGATGTCGGTCTCGCCGACGGACGGCCAGTTGTTGTAGTTGCCCCGGTAGGCGGCGCCGGTCGCCCGGAAGCCGGGCCAGTAGCCCAGGGGATTGGTGACGTCGGGCTGCTTGAGCCGGGCGCTGAACCTGAGCATCTCACCCGGCTTCGGCTCGAAGTCGGTGCGCTGGGTCTCGATCCGGCCGGAGGTCCAATTGCCGGCGCCGTCCTTGATCGCCTTGATGGTCAGGTTGCCGGTGCCGTCGAGGGAGACGTTGGCGGTCGAGGCGCTCATGGTCTCGACCTCGCCGGTACCCCACTTCGCGGCGCCGCCGGGGTACTGGGTGCCGGTGCGCAGGATCCAGTCGGCGGCCGAGGGTGAGGTTCCCGCCGAGCCGGTGAAGTCGTCCTTCCACACCTCGGTCCAGGTGTCGGGCTCCTCGGGCTCCCCGCCGGTGCCCAGGTGGCCGTAGATCTGGAACTCCCACAGCGAGTAGCCGTAGCCGATGCCGCGAACGGTGCCGTACATGCGGACGTACCGGCCGGTGCCGGTCACGTCCAGTGTCTGGGTGCCGCCGGTGCCGGTCGTGGTCGAGTAGATGTCGGTCCATGACGAGCCGTTGTCGGAGACCTGGAGTTTGAACGCCTTGCCGTAGGCGGCCTCCCAGGTCAGCACGGCCCGGCTGATCGTCGCCGTCCCTCCCAGGTCGACCTGGAGCCACTGCGGGTCGCTGAACGAGCTGGCCCACCGGGTGCCCGTCAGATTTCCGTCGACCGCCGCCGCCGCGCTGTAGGCGGCGCCCTCGGACGACGAGGCCGTCGCCGCCTTGCCCTGCGACAGCAGACCGTCGGCCGCCGCCACCGGGCTGATGAGTGCCAGACCGGAAATGGCCAGGCTCGCCAGAACGGCGATGACCAGGCCTAACCGGAACCGGCCCGAACTACGAGCTGGATGCACGATCTCTCCTCGAAAAAGGGGGGTGCCCGCCGTACCGGGACGACAGGGGGGAGAGCGCTCTCCGTCATCGACAGTGCCCCTGGAGATCGAGCAGTGTCAAGGCTCTCGCTTTCACGGGTTCGAAACGCGCTGCTCACACACTGGAAACCTCAGCCCAACGGACATACCCCTTCAAAAATCGCCTTTTCCGCAGGGCCGACCCCCCTTCATCCCCTTCCGGGAGGCCGAAGCCGCCCGGACAGCCCGTGCCGGGGGCATGAACGCCAGGTTTCAGATCGAGTCAGCCTCCTCCTTGACAAGCCGTGACGGCGAGGAAGAAGCTGGTGGAGAGCGCTCTCCCGTCCGCCGTTCCCAACGGTCACCCCCACCGAAGGAGAGGGCATGCACTCATCCCGAAGTCCCGTCATATTCCGCCTGGGACTGATCGCCGCCACACTCACCGCGCTCGTCGCGGCCGGTCTGGCGATCATCTCCCCCGCCACCGCGGCGGACGCCCTGCTCTCACAGAGCCGGCCCGCCACCGCCTCCTCCACCGAAGGAGGCGGGTACGGCGCCGGAGCCGCCTTCGACGGCAGCACCGGGACCCGGTGGTCCAGCGCCGCCGGCGATCCCCAGTGGCTCCAGGTCGACCTCGGCGGCACCGCGACGGTCTCCCAGGTCGTCCTCAACTGGGAGGGCGCCTACGGCAAGGCGTTCAAGATCCAGGTCTCCGGCGACGGCTCGTCCTGGACGGACGTCTACTCCACCACGACCGGCACCGGCGGCACCCAGACCCTCGACGTCTCCGGCTCCGGCCGGTACGTGCGGATGTACGGCACCGCCCGCGGCACCGGCTACGGCTACTCGCTGTGGGAGTTCAAGGTGTACGGCACCGGCGGCGCCGGGACCACCCCCAGGCCGAAGCCCACGTTCACCGACGAGGTGACGCACCACGAGTTCCAGGCCAACTGCTCGTGGACGGCGAACCGGCCCGACGACCCGATCGTCTTCCCCGGCCTGCCCGGCGCCTCGCACATGCACACCTTCGTCGGCAACAGGACGACCAACGCGAGCAGCACGGCCTCGTCACTCCTCGGCGGCGGCACCTCGTGCACCAACCCGCACGACAGGTCGGCCTACTGGTTCCCGAGCTTCTACAAGGGCGACCAGCTGATCCAGCCGACCGGCAACCAGGTCATCTACTACAAGTCCGGCATCCTTAACTATTGGGAGGTGCAACCCTTCCCGCAGGGCCTGCGCTTCGTCGTCGGCAGCCCGACCGCGACGCTGGCGGAGTTCCGCGACTCACCCGGCACCGTCGAGGGCTTCGAGTGCGGCGACATCTCCCACAGCTGGGACATCCCGACGTCCTGCGTGGCGGGCAGCCAGGTGAATGTCCGCTACCAGTCGCCGAGCTGCTGGGACGGCGTCAACCTCGACAGCCCCAACCACAAGAGCCACATGGCCTACCCCGCCGGCGGCTACTGCCCCACCACCCATCCGGTGGCGGTGCCGATGCTGGAATTCAAGATCGCCTTCCCCGCGAGCGGTGACCTGTCGCAGGCGCGGCTGGCCAGCGGCCGCGGCTACACCTGGCACTACGACTTCTTCAACGCGTGGGACGACCCCGCCATCCTCGACGCGCTGGTGACCCACTGCATCAACGGTGGCCTCCAGTGCAACCCGCGCGGCTACGACCCGTACAAGCCGCACCGCGGTGCCGCCCTCACGGAGAACTTCGAGCTTCCCTGACCGCACGTGCCCGGCTCCGGCCGCGGGTGCCCGGACCCCGGCCTCCGCCGGCCGGGGCCGGGCACACCCCTCGACACGGGAAGGTCCCCATGAGACGTGCCGGCACGGTCCTCACCCTGCTCCTCGTGTCCGGCCTGGCCATCGGCCTGGTCGCCAGCTGCGTGGCCCACTCCACGGCGGCCGTCCCGGGTCACCGCCACGGACCCCCCGCCGTGGCCGCCACCGTGCCCCCCGCCACCACGGTGACGGCCGCGGCGACGGGGGGCTTCAACGCCACCGACACCGCGTGGCTCCAGTTGATGATCCCGATGGACGAGCGGACGCTGCCCCTGCTCGACCTCGGCACCGAACGCGGGCACGACCCGGCGGTCCGGCGGCTGGCCGCCCGGATCAGGGAGGCCCATCTGGCCGAGCTCCAACGCCTCAGGGAGACGCTGGGCCGTACCGGCCTGCCTCCGACGAACGTGCACGAAGGACACGACATGCCGGGCATGGTCACCGCCGCCGACCTGACGGCGCTGCGGGCGGCCACCGGCCCGTCCTTCGACCGGCTCTTCGCCGGTCACCTGCGCGAACACCTCGACCAGTCGTCCGCGGTCGCCCGCTCCGAACAGACTGCCGGCGCCGACGGCGACACCAGGGCGCTGGCCGCCGCCGTCGAGCGGACCCGCGCCGCCCAGCGCGACCTGCTCGCCGGCATCCGGTGACCGGTCCGCGGGCCTGACCGGTGACGGGGCCCCTCCCCGCCGGCCGTCGCGCCACCTTCCCGGGCATTGACAGCGTCCGCCGGGACGGTGACGCTGAGACGCAACGGAGAGCGCTCTCCAAGAGTGAAGGGAAACCGCGTGAGCATCGACGAGTTCGACCGTCTGGTGGAGAAGCTGGACCTGGAGGGGAAGGTACGGCTGCTCACCGGGGCGACCGTGTGGTCCACCCACGCCGAGCCGGACATCGGACTGCGGTCCATGATCACCTCCGATGGCCCGGTCGGCGTGCGCGGGGAGGGATGGGACGAGCGGAACCCCTCCCTGACCCTGCCCTCGGCGACCGCACTGGCCGCGACCTGGGACGAAGACCTGGTGGGGCTACTGGGCGGGCTGCTCGCCGCCGAGGCGCGCCGTAAGGGCGTGCACGTCCTGCTCGCCCCGACGCTCAACCTGCACCGCTCACCGCTCGGCGGGCGCCACTTCGAGTGCTACTCCGAAGACCCCCTGCTGACCGGCCGGATCGGCGCCGCCTGCGTCCGCGGCATCCAGGCGGGCGGTGTGGCGGCCACCGCCAAACACTACGTCGCCAACGACTCCGAGACCGAGCGGCTCACCCTCGACGCCCACGTCGACGAGCAGACCCTGCGCGAGCTGTACCTGGCACCGTTCGAGGCCGCGGTGGAGGCGGGCGTCTGGGCCGTCATGTCGGCCTACAACGGGGTGAACGGGACCACGATGTCGGAGAGCCCTCTGCTCGCCGATCCACTCAAGGCGGCGTGGAGGTTCGACGGGGTGGTCGTGTCGGACTGGGGAGGCGTCCGCTCCGCCGGTCCCGCGGCCCGCGCCGCGCAGGATCTCGCGATGCCGGGACCGTGTGGCCCATGGGGAGAGACGCTGGTCGCCGCGGTGCGGGCGGGCGAGGTGCCGGAGGCCGCGATCGACGACAAGGTCCGGCGCCTGCTCCGGCTGGCCTCCCGGGTCGGCGCGCTGGACCTCGCCCCCGCCGTCCTTCCGGAGCCCACCGGACCGGGAGATCACGGCCCCGCCCGCGCGCTGCTGCGCCGGGCCGTCGCCGCGAGCACCGTGCTCCTGCGCAACGAGGACGCGCTGCTCCCCCTGGATCCCTCGCGCCTGCGCAGGGTCGCCGTGCTCGGGCCGAACGCCGCCGCCGTCCGGATCCAGGGCGGCGGCAGCGCGGGCGTGTACCCCCTGTCCGTCGTGTCTCCCCTCGACGGCATCCGCGACGCGCTGTCCGGCATCGCGGAGGTGGTCCACTCACCCGGGGCGCACCTCGACGACCGGCCCACCCCGCTGGGCACGGACAACGCCCGCAACCCACTGACCGGTGAACCCGGCGTCCTGATCCGGTTGCTGGACGCCGCCGGCGCGGAGGTCCACGCCGAGCACCGGCTGACCGGCCGCATACTCGAACCGGCGCGGATCGACTCCGCCGCGCCGAGCCCGGTGGCCGGCTGCCCACCACCTGGGCCGGCAGGGCGCTCGTCTCCACCGTCCCGGAGGATGGGACGCTTACCTACGCCGAGGGCCTGGACATCGGTTACCGTGCCTGGCTGCGGCAGCCCACGCCGCCCGCGTACTGGTTCGGGCACGGACTCGGCTACACGTCCTGGTCCTACGAGAGCCTCTCCGTGCCCGAAGACGCCGCCCCCGGCGGCCCGTCCTCCGTCCGGGTACGGCTGCGCAACACCGGCGAGCGCGCCGGGCGCGAAGTCGTCCAGGTCTACCTGTCCCGGCCGGAGACCGGCGTGGCCCGCCCCGCGCGCTGGCTGGCCGGCTACGCCCTGGCCGACGCGGGTCCCGGCGAGGTCCTCGACATCACGGTGGACATCCCGGCACGGGCCTTCCAGCACTGGTCGGCCGAGCATCACACCTGGCGGGCCGAGGAGGGCGCCTTCACGGTGCTCGCCGGACGCTCGGCCGCCGACCTGCCGTTGAGCGGCACGACCCTTCTCGGCACGCGGGCACCGGTTCAGCCCGGACTCGTCGGAGAGCGCTCTCCCATTATGCTATAAAGACCTATGAACGAAGGCCTATCGCGAGTGTCGGGACCCCCCACCTTGGAGGACGTGGCGCGGGCGGCGGGAGTCTCGCGCGCCACGGTCTCCCGTGTGATCAACGGAATTCGCAACGTCGACCACTCCATCCAGGAGAGGGTCAGGCAGGCGATCGCCCTCACCGGCTACGTTCCCAACCAGGCCGCGCGTTCACTGGTCACCCGGCGGGCGGGTGCGATCGCTCTGATCGTCTCCGGAGCCGGCGGAGGCGAGGAGGAGGACTCGTTCCCCCGTCAGGTCTTCGCCGATCCGTTCTTCGGGCGCGTGGTCGGCGGCGTCGTCGACTTCCTGCGCCCGCTGGGCATCTATCCGATCCTGATGTTCGCCGACACCCTGGAGACCCGCGACCAGGCCATCGCCTACCTGCGCCAGGGCAACGCCGACGGGGCCATCCTGGTCTCCATCAGCGCCGAGGACACGTTGCCCAAGCTGCTCGCCGACGCCTCGCTTCCCGCCGTGCTCTTCGCCAGACCGGCCCGGCCGATCCCGATCAGCTACGTCGACGTGGCGCACCGGGCCGGGGGCAAGCTGGCCGCCGACCACCTCGTCGCCCGCGGCTGCCGCCGGCTGGCGACCATCTCCGGCCCGCTCGACGTACCTGCCAGCCAGGACCGCCTGGCGGGTTTCCAGGACGCGATGGCCGTCCACGGCCAGCCCTACATTCCCTGCGCCGAGGGCAACTTCACCTTTTCCAGCGGCGAGGTGGCGATGGAACGGCTGCTCGCCGAGCACCCCGACATCGACGGCGTCTTCGCGGCCAACGACCTGATGGCCCAGGGCGCCCTGCTGGTGCTGCGCCATCACGGGCGCCGCGTGCCCGACGACGTGGCCCTGGTGGGTTTCGACGACAGCAGCGCGGCGCTGGCCTGCCGCCCGCCGCTCACCACCGTCCGCCATCCCGTCGAGGACATGGCCGCCGAGATGGGGCGGCTGCTGCTGGCCCACATCGAGCAGCCGGACCATCCGGTGACCTCGCGGATCTTCGAGCCCACCCTGGTGATCAGGGAGTCGGCCTGACGGCCACCGGCGGCTCGCCGGTGCGGTCGAAGTAGACCCACCACATCGCCATGCTGCCGAGGAAGGCCACCGTGAACGCGGCGACCGTAGCCGCCGTCAGGTGGTCGTTCTCGGCCGGTGTCAGCCCGGTGACCAGCACCGACTCACCCAGTGCGATGATGTCGCCCGCCTGGTCGCCACGGCCGGGACGGGCCCGAACTGTCGCAGCCGCCGGTTAGTGTCTGCGATGAGGTGCCGCACATGATTTCCGGGGAGCGTACGGTGACCGTGCCCGCGAAGCCGTACCTGACGGATCTGGAAGCCTCCGTCGAGCAGCTGGTGTACGTCCGCGAGGACGAGTACACGGTCGCGCGCATGAGCGCCGACGGCCTGCCCGGGTTCGTCGCATCGGGCCGCACGCTGGCCGGGGTTCAGCCGGGCGAGACGTTGCGGCTGTCCGGCGAGTGGGACGAGCACCCGCGCCACGGCAGCCGCCTGGTGGTCAGGCAGTGCGAGCGGGTGATCCCCTCCAGTGTCCGCGCCATCACGCTGTACCTCGGTTCGGGCCTGATCCGCGGGATCGGGCCGCGGCTCGCCCATGCCATCGTCAGCCACTTCGGCCAGGAGACGCTCACGGTCGTCGACACCGAGCCGGAGCGTCTGCGGGAGGTCGTCAACATCGGCGTCGCGCGGCAGGCGCAGATCGTCCAGGCGTGGGCGGAGCAGAAGGAGGTCGCCGCGCTGATGGTCGTCCTGCAGGGCTTCGGGATCAGCCCGCTGCTCGCGGCCAAGATCTACCAGGTGTACGGCGACGACTCGCGCGGCGTCCTCGTCTCCGCCCCCTACCGGCTGATCGGCCAGGTCAGGGGGATCGCCTTCCACACCGCCGACCGGATCGCGCTGCGGTCGGGGGTGCCGGAGAACAGCCCGCAGCGGATCCAGGCGGCGGTCCTGGACAGGCTGGAGGCGGCGGCCGCCCGCGACGGGCACTGCTTCCTGCCCATGCCCGCCCTCGTCGCCGCGACGGCGAGCCTGGTCGAGCAGGAGGAGAACCTGATCCACCGGGCGGTCGACACGCTGGTCGCCGAGCGCCGGGTGGTCGTCGAGTCGTCACCGGCGGGGCCCGGCCAGGTGGTGTACGCCAAGGAGCAGCACGGCCGCGAGATCGCACTGGCGGCGCACCTGGCCAGGCTCGCCCGCGCCCGCTCGACACTGCCGCTGCGGGTGTTCGCCGAGGACGAGGGGCTGCACGAGGACCAGCGGGTGGCCGTGAACCTGGCGCTGACCAGCACCGTCTCCGTCCTGACCGGCGGTCCCGGCTGCGGCAAGAGCCACACGGTGAGGGTGATCGCGGCGACCGTGCGGGCGATGGGCGGCACGGTGACCCTCACCGCGCCGACGGGCAAGGCGGCCAAGCGCCTGTCGGAGCTCACCGGGCTGCCCGCGATGACCGTGCACCGGCTGCTGACGCGGCAGCCGGAGCCGGAGGAGGGCACCCTGTTCCAGCAGTCCCCCGCGCAGGCGGACCTGGTCGTGGTGGACGAGGCGTCGATGCTGGACCTGCAGCTGGCCACCCGGCTGACGGCCGCGATCCCGGCGGGCAGCCATCTGCTGCTGGTCGGCGACAGCGACCAGCTCTCCAGCATCGGGCCCGGCAGCGTGCTGGCCGACCTGCTCCGTGTGCAGGAGATCCCGCGCATCCGGCTGACCCACATCTTCCGGCAGGCGCAGGACAGCGGGATCGTCCGGGCCGCCCACCGGATCCGGGCGGGTGAGCTGCCGGCGCTGCCCGGCCGGGGCGGTTTCTGGTTCGAGGAGCTCGACGATCCCGGCCAGGTGGCCGAGCGGGTGGTCCACCTGGCGACGGAGGCGATCCCCCGCAAGCAGAACATCGGCGCGGACCAGGTCCAGGTGCTGTGCCCGATGCGCAGAGGCACGACCGGAGCCGTGGAGCTCGGCCGCAGGCTGCAGGAACGGCTGAACCCGGCGCGCCAGGACGCGGCCGAGCACTGGTCGGGCCCGTCGGTCTTCAGAGTGGGCGACCGCGTCATGCCGATCCGCAACAACTACGACAAGGGCGTGTTCAACGGGGAGATCGCCACGGTGACGGCGGTGAACCCGCAGGAGCGGCTGGTCGAGATCCGCACCGACGACGGGGAGAGTGTGGCGTATTCCTTCGGCGAACTGGACGAGCTGACCCACGCCTACGCGATCAGCGTGCACCGCTCCCAGGGCAGCGAGTATCCGTTCGTGGTGGCGCCGATCGTGGCCGAGGCCGGAGGCGTGATGCTACGCCGCAGGCTGCTGTACACGCTGGTCACCAGGGCGAAGGCGTGGGTGGTCCTCGTCGGCCAGCGCGAGGCGCTGGAGCTCGCGGTGCACCGGCTCGGCCACCGCAGGAACACCGGCCTGGCCCTCCGGCTCACCCTGTGCCTGGCGGCCGAGCCGGAGGAACGTCCAGGGGCCTTGACCGCACCGTAGACGCCGCCTCCGCTTCCAGTTGCGACAGCAGCGTGTGGCTCTGTTCCTCGCCACGCGCTCGGTGACCGGTTCCCTCACTCGCCGTGGAACAGCCCGTCCTGGCCGTGGTGGAGGCCGGGGACGCCGACGACGTCGCCGCACTGGCCGGCTACGCCCGTCTGGCGGGGCTGACCGTGTCCGCCCAGCCGAGCGGCCACGGCGCGACCGGTGATGTGGACGGCGTGATCCTGCTGCGTACCGGGCGGCTCGACGGCGTGGACATCCGGCCCGGGCAGCGGTCCGTCCGCGTCGGCGCGGGAGTGAAGTGGGACCGGGAGCTGACCGCCGCGAGCCCGCACGGACTGACCGGGCTGGCCGGCAGCTCGCCGGTGCCCAGCGTGATCGGCTACACCCTGGGCGGTGGGCTGAGCTGGTTCGGCCGCCGTCACGGCTTCGCCGCCGACAGCGTCCGCGCCCTCGACGTCGTCGACGCCGGGGGGGCAGGGCCCGGGTCACCGCCGACTCCGACCCCGACCTGTTCTGGGCGCTGCGTGGCGGTGGCGGCGACTTCACCCTGGTGACCGCCGTCGAGTTCGACCTGCACCCCGCGCCCCACCTGTACGGCGGGCGCATGATGTGGCCAGCCGAACGGGCCCCTGAGGTGCTGGCCGCGTTCCGGGAGATCACCGCCGAAGCCCCCGAGGAACTCACCCTCTGGGAGGTGGTCGCCCCCGCCGAGGTCCTGAACCGGGTCACCGGCTACCGGGCGGCCTCGACCTCCTGGGTGGACACCGTTCCCAGCCCCTGATCCCCTTGGGCGCCGTACGGCCCGCACCTTCCCGGTGCGGGCCGTACGGCATGGGCTCCCACCGGTTCACGGCCACCGCAGGAGAGGTGTCAGCCCGCTCCGGGCCTGCGGGCGAGGACCGAGTGGACGGCGAACGAGGCGGCTCTGAACACCGGGTCCGCCATGACCGCCCGGACATCCGCGAGTTGGGGCCGGGTCATGCCCGCCCGCAGGAAGTGCTCCTCCAGATGGAGGCTGTTGCTGGTGAGCAGGCCGATCCCGGCCGATCCCGGACCCCACACCTCGATCCGGCACGCCGGGTCGATGTCGACCAGGCCCGCCTCGCTCATCGCCTGGGCGACGGAGCCACCCCAGGTCGGGTCGCTGCCGGCGGAGCCCAGCACCCGGGCCATGGCCGCGGTATAGGTCTCGTACAGCTCACGCCCCCGCCGGTCGGGGGTGACCAGCGGCGACCAGTTGCTGATGTCGACCTCGTCGATCTGGAGCCAGCCCCCCGGCCGCAGCGCGGCGTGCAGACGCTCCAGCACCCGCTGCCGCTCTGGCAGATGGCTCAGCACGAGTCGCGCGTGGATCAGGTCGAACGTGCCCGAAGGCAACGGGTCGTTCACGATGTCGTGCCTGGCCACGGTGAGTCCGGGCCGGATGGGAATGAGGCCGGGTTTGATGTCGGTGGCCAGCACGCGACCGGTCGGCGCCACCCGCTCGGCCAGCCACAGGGCCACGCTGCCGCCCCCGGCTCCGACCTCCAGGCAGTTCCAGCCGTCGGTGACGCCGGTCTGCCCGAGCCGTTCGGACGTCAGCGGATCGAGGAGTTCGGCCAGGTAGCGGTGCTGGTCCGTGGAGTGGGACCCGTCGTTGTCGAAGACATACTCGGACGTGATCGTGGAGTTCTGCCCGGTCACGCACTTCCTTCCAGAGGGAAACGTACGACTCGCCCTCAAACGATAGATGGCTACTCTCCGGAATCATGTGACTTCTTTTCCGTGACCTGGAACTCCCATTGAGCGGGATCGGATACCCGGAGCCGGGCACGGCGATCGGGCGGGGCGGGGCCATTCCCGATGCCGCGGTGACGGCGGCCGGAAAACGGATCGGCCGCTCTCGAAGGAGTGAGCCGGTGAAATCGGGTGAGGTACCTCATGACGTGGAACGAGGCCGCAGCGTGAAACGAGGGGGAACGATGGGCACCGTCGCCGAACAGTTCATCGAGGTGCTGCGCCAGGCCGGGGTGGAGCGGGTCTACGGGGTGGTGGGCGACAGCCTGAACCCGGTCGTGGACGCCATCCGCACGACCAGGGGCATCGAGTGGGTGCACGTGCACAACGAGGAGGCCGGGGCGTTCGCCGCCGCGGCCGAGGCACAGGTCACGGGCCGGCTGGCGGTCTGCGCGGGAAGCTGCGGCCCCGGCAACACCCACCTGGTCCAGGGGCTCTACGACGCCCACCGCAGCGGTGCCCCGGTGCTCGCGCTGGCCTCGCACATCCCCAGCGCGCAGATCGGCACGGGGTTCTTCCAGGAGACCCACCCCGAGCGCCTGTTCGTGGAGTGCAGCGGCTACTGCGAGATGATCAGTACGGCCGAGCAGATGCCCCGGGTGCTGCGCACCGCCGTCCAGCACGCGCTCGGCCACAGCGGTGTCGCGGTCGTTGTGCTCCCCGGCGACGTGGCGGGCATGCCGGCCAAGCACGACACGGGCACCCACGGATTCCTCACCCGGCAGGGCACGGTCCGGCCCCCCGCCGACCAGGTGACGGAGCTGGCCACGGCGCTGAACGGCGCGGAGAAGGTCATGCTGTTCTGTGGCGCCGGTGCCCGCGGAGCACACGCGGAGATCATGTCACTGGCCGCGCGCACGCTGGCGCCGGTAGGACACGCGCTGCGCGGCAAGGAATGGATCCAGTACGACAACCCGTACGACGTGGGAATGAGCGGACTGCTCGGATACGGCGCGTGCTACGACGCCATGCGCGAGGCCGACCTGGCGGTGCTCGTCGGCACCGACTTCCCCTACGACGACTTCCTGCCGGGCAGGCGCACCGTCCAGATCGACCACGATCCCGCGCGGCTGGGCCGCAGGACCCCCCTGGAGCTGGCCGTACACGGCGACGTCCGCGAGACGCTGCTCGCGGTGCTGCCCGAGGTCACGCAGAAGAAGGACCGGCGCTATCTCGACAAGATGCTGTCCAAGCACGTGAAGGCGCTGGACGGCGTCGTGAACGCCTACACCCGCAACATCGAGCACCACACGCCGATCCACCCGGAGTACGTGGCGAACCTCGTGGACGAGGTCGCCGCCGACGACGCGGTGTTCACCGTGGACACCGGCATGTGCAACGTCTGGGCGGCGCGCTACCTCACGCCCAACGGCAGGCGCCGGGTCATCGGCTCCTTCAGGCACGGGAGCATGGCCAACGCCCTCCCGCACGCCATCGGCGCGCAGTTCGCCGATCCAGGGCGGCAGGTCGTGTCGTTCTCCGGCGACGGCGGCCTGGGCATGCTCCTCGGCGAGCTCCTCACCGTCCGGATGCACGGCCTCCCCGTCAAGATCGTGGTTTTCAACAACTCAGCGCTCGGCATGGTGAAGCTGGAGATGCTGGTCGACGGGCTCCCCGACTTCGGCACCGACCTGGCCCCCGTCGACTACGCGGCGATCGCCGCCGCGATCGGGCTGGGTTCGGTCCGGGTCGAGAAGCCCTCTGACGTCCGCGAGGCGCTGACCACGGCCTTCGCGGCGCCCGGCCCTTACCTGGTGGATGTGGTCACCGACTCCGACGTGCTCTCCATGCCGCCGCGCATCACCGTGAGACAGGTCAAGGGATTCGCCCTGGGAGCGGGCAGGACGGTGCTGACCGGCGGGGTGGGACGCATGATCGACATGGCCCGGGCGAACCTGCGGAACATCCCGCGTCCCTGAACTCCCCGGGTACGGGCCGGCCGGGGTCGGCGGGCTTCGCGCCGGACTGTCGGTGTCTCCGTGCACAATTGGGGGAGCTGCCGGAGACCGAGGTGCTGCTCGACTGGATCGAGGAGAGTTATCGGGCCGTCGCCCCCAAGAAGCTCGTCGCCGAACTCGACGCCTCCTAATAGGGCGGTGACCGGCGCCATTCGGCTGGTACGGCATCCATTGGGCGGGATGGGCGCCGTTTCGGCGTGGCTCCGCAGGGCAACAGTCGACGACTGCGAGTATCTATAGCGTCACACCGGGTCGCTCTGCGGCAGGCGGGGCTCATAATCCGGCCAGCGGGTTGGTCGCGGCCAGAGAGCCGCGTTCCAGGAGGAACGGTATCCCTATGTTCACGCCCAACTCCCGAATGGACGCCACAACCGCGCGCGCTCAATTGAAAGGGCACCGGCAGACGAAAGGACTGGTAGCGCTGACTGCGGCCGGATCTCTCACCGCGATCCTTGCCGCCACCGCTTCTCCGGCCGCCATCGCGTTACCAGCCCCCTCCGCGACCCCGAAACCCACCGCGGCCCCAAAGCCCAAGGCGTTCGGGGAGTTCACCTCGTCCCGCGAACCCGGGGTATCTCGGAAATCCCCCTCATCCCGAAAGCTCAACGCGGCCCCGACCTCCACCCCGACGGCCACCGCGTCTCCGACTCCCAGCGCCAGCGCCACCGCCACCGCCACCGCCACCGCCACCGCGACGACCACGACCACGACCACGACCGCGACCACCCCCACGACGCCTCACCCCAGGCTCCCCACGCTCGCCGAACTCGCCAGCAGGAAATGCACGCCGCGTTCCTTCTTCAGGATTGATTCCCTAAAGCCGAGAAACTTCTTCGTTCCCCGCACCCAGACCATCGACGGTCCCGGCGGCTCGGTGACGGCATCGGTCCGACGGCAGCACCGCGTGTATTTCGAGATTGAATTCGAAAGGGAAAAGAACCTCGAGAAGCAAAAGGAGGACCAGGTCACCAAAGATAAGCTGCTCGAGATATTCAGGCGACGGTTTCAGCTGCGGAACAACCTGAACCCCCTGATCTCCGAAGAACACATCGTCGATGCCGGGCACCAATACACGCACACGATCACCGATGGAATGTACGGCCACCTGTGGTATCGCGTCTTCGGCTACAGAGTCGGGTTCACGCAGTGGTTCAGGGTCAGCACCTGCGGCGTGCGCAAGGTCACCGCCGGTATAGCCAGCATCCCCGCGAGGGTGGAGGGCTGGAAATACTGGGAGACCAAGCACCCGGTTTTCAGGGGACACCGGATCTGGAAGTGATCCTGCGCAGCCGACCGGATCGCGAAGACCGTCGGCATGAAACGGGGTCTCCCGGCCATCGGACGGTGCGGTGCGCCTCGTGGACGCGCTCACCGCAGGCGTTCGGAGAGACCCCGTCGGTCATCCGACCGGGAGGACGAGAACGGTCCCGGCCGGATGAGGGGTCACCTGGCACTGTCGTGGAACGCCGGTCCTCAGGTGACGGCCAGGCGCCGCTGGTAACGCTCCTCGCGCCAGTGCTCCTTCTCCAGCACCTCGGTCAGAACGGCGACCGCGTCGTAGACGTCGGCGAAACGGATGTAGAGCGGGGCGAAGCCGAAGCGCAGGATGTCGGGGGCGCGGAAGTCGCCGTGGACCCCGCGGTCGATCAGCGCGCGCATGACCGGGTAGCCGTCGGGGTGGCGCAGGCTGACCTGGCTGCCGCGGCGCTCCGGATCCCGGGGAGTGACCAACTCAAGGCCGTACGGCGCGCAGAGCTCCTCGGCCAGGTCGATGAAGAGTGACGTCAGCGCCACACTCTTGGCCCGGATCTGCGCCAGATCCACCCGCTCCCAGATGTCCAGTGACGCGTTGAGCGGGGCGAAGGACAGCACGTGCGGGGTGCTGACGGTGAAGCGCCTGATGCCCTCGGCGGGCCGGTAACCCGGCTCGAACGCGAACGGCGCCGCATGGCCGTGCCACCCGGTCAGCATGTGCTCGGCCTCGGCGTGATGGCGCGGATGGACATAGACGAACGCGGGGGCCCCGGGGCCGGCGTTGAGGTATTTGTAGGTGCATCCGACCGCGAAGTCGGCCGCCGACATGTCGACCTGGAAGGCACCGGCGCTGTGACACAGATCCCAGATCATCAGCGCGCCCGCCGCCTGGACCCGCGCGGTCACCGCAGTGGTGTCGTGTCGCTCGCCGGTCCGGTAGTCCACCTCCGACAGCAACACACACGCGACGTCATCCGACAGCGCCTCGTCGAGGTTCCCGATGTCACGGATCTCGTATCCGCCCAGTGCCTTGGCCAGCCCTTCGACCACGTAGCGGTCGGTCGGGAAGTTGGCCGTGTCGGAGATGATCACCCGGCGGTCCGGGCGGAGACCCAGGGCCGCCGAGACGGCCTTGACGATCGCGATCGAGGTGGTCTCACCCACCGCGACCTGGCCGGGGCCCACGCCGATCAGCGGGGCCAGTCGGTCGCCGGTGGTCAGCGGCAGGTCGAACCAGCCGGCGGAGTTCCAGCCCCCGACCAGCCGGCGCCCCCACTCCTCCTCCACGACCCGCGCCGTCGCGGCCGAGGCGGATCTGGACAGGGCCCCGAGCGAGTTGCCGACCAGATAGATCGTTCCGTCGGGCAGGACGAACTCGTCCCTGAGGTGCTTGAGGGGATCGCCCGCGTCGAGGGCGACACAGTCCGCGCGGCTGATGGTCACGGATCATCTCCAGATTAGGTTTTACCGGTCCCTCCATCATCCGGTATCGGCGGGGTCGGGGCATGCGGAGCCGCGGTGATCGGGTTCTGCCTGGGCGGCTCGATCGGTTACCTCCTCGGGGCCACCGTCGGTGGTGGACGCGGTGCTGTGGCCGCGTGGGAGCGCGCCACGGAGTTCCTCAAGCGTCATCTCGGTTGACGTCCTCTCCCGTGCGACGGGCGCGGAGCCCCTTGCCTGACGGCCACCTTCTCGTATCCCCGGGGGCTGTCCGGGAGAAGCCGGCTCCCGGCATCATTGCCCCATGTACCAGGCATGGCACGCATGGGGAAATATCATCATCGCTGCTCTTTTGGCGGTCCCGCTGGCCCTGGTCGCCGCCCGGCTCCTCGTGCTCCACCGCATCCGTGCCGGCCACCGCGTCGCTCGGCGTGGAACTCCTTCAGTACGCCCTGCGACTGGGCCGGGTGAGCTCCGTCGACGACGTGCTGATCAATACGGCGGGTGCCGTACTCGCCGCTCTCATCACCCGCCGATGGTGGGCCGGACGAATAGCGGCGGGAACCGTTCCCCGGTAACGGACCGGAAAAACTCTCGAGGATCGCCACACGGGCACGATCCTCTCAAAATAAGCACGGGACCAACCTCTGCATCTGTGCGATCGTGGACAAGACGGGGCAAGTTCTCTGGAGACGCCAAACCCGGTTGGTGACAGAGGGTGATTAAACGTGCAGCAGTCCCCGGTTCCTCCCGAGCCCCCGATCTATCGGCGCATCGCCGACGGGCTTCGCGAAGCGATCCTGTCCGGTGAACTCCGAGACGGGGATCGGCTTCCGGGCGAGAACGCCCTGATGGCGCAGTACGGCATAGCCCGTGCGACCGCCAGACAGGCCCTGTCCGTACTCATCAACGAAGGACTGGCCGTGCCCAAGCGCGGCTCGGGAGTCTACGTCCGGCAGTTCCGGCCGATCAGGCGGCACGGCTCGCGGCGGCTCTCCCGGGAACAGTGGGGGCGGGGGCAGGCGATCTGGGAGTCGGACACCAGAGGCCGCCCCTACACCGTGGACGACGTCACCATCGACAGGGAGATCGCCGAGGACGCCGTGGCCCGGGTCCTGAACAGTCGCGAGGTGTGGGTGCGACGCCGGCGTTACTCGGTGGACGGCAGGCCGGTACAGCTGTCCGTCTCCCACTTCCCCGCCGCCCTGGTCGAGAACACCGCGATCACACGGCACGACACCGGACCGGGAGGCGTCTACGCACGCCTGGGCGACCTCGGTCACACTCCCGTGCACTTCAGTGAGGAGGTGCGCGCCCGCATGCCCCATCCCCACGAGACCGTCCAGCTCGACCTCCCGGCCGGCACTCCGGTCATCGTGATCGGCCGGGTCGCCTACACCGAGGGCGGCGTCCCCGTGGAGGTCAACGAGATGATCCTTGACGCCGCTTCTTATGTACTTCAGTACGACTTCGACTCATAGATCAAGCTCGTCCGTCAACCGATAGGTTGACCTGTCCTCTACGATCATTGATTTCTCTAGAGAAGTGCCTCACCTTCAGAAGTGGAACGTCACACAGGCGGGCCTGGGCGCGGGGAAGGTGCGTAGATGTCATTCGACCGGCATCTGGCGGAAATCGCCCGGGAGTTCCCCGACTGGACGATCTGGCGGAGTGACGCGGGTCGGTGGTGGGCCACCCGCCACCACCCGCTGACCCTCGCCCAGCGTGAGGTCGGCTGCGCCATGACCATCGACGCGGACGACTCGGAAGGACTGCGGGAGCAGTTACGTGCTCAACAGGACCGTTCCGACGGAAGGGACTCCTGGTAGCCGCCCGGTGCCGGATCGGCGGATCCACGCGGCCCCAGCACCAGGCCCCCAGTCGCGGAAGCCCTCGACCCTATCGGGGGCGGGGGCTTCCGCTTGATTTCAGCGGCCGGAGTGCCGTGACATGTCATCGGAGCGACACCACCGGGCGGCGGACACCTCAGTCACTTACGCCCGGCGTACTCGTCGCTCTCCCTGTCCGTCTGGCCCAGGCCCGTGCCGGCGTCGTCGAAGTCCTCGGCACGGCCGTCGGCGAAGCGCCTGCCGTCCTCGTCTTCGTCCTCGTCCTCGTCCTCGTCCTCCACGATCACACGGACGGCCTCGACCTCGGCCTCGACATCCGGCTCCGGCTCGTCATCGAGCACGATCTCGGTTCCGTGCTCCGCCCCGGCGGACGCCGTGACCGGGGCGACGGTCCCCGGGGTGGCGAGAGCGGGCTGGACGGGAGGCGACGGGAGCACGGCCATCTCGTCGATCAGCGCTCCGGCGGCGTTCTCCCGTTGGATCAGGTCCCCCAGCACGGCGCCCATCTCGTTGAGACGGCGCATGACCTCGCGGTGGGTGTCGGTGAGATAGGAGACCCGACGGCCGGTCGTCTCGTCCAGAACCGCGGAGCGCTGCTGGGCGGACGTCAGCGTGGAGTGCGCCTCGGCGTTGGCGGAGGAGACGGTCGCCTCGGCCTCGGCCCTGGCGCTGCCCAGCGTGGACTCGGCCTCGGCCCGAGCGCTGCCCAGCGTCCGCTCCGCCTCGTTCCTGGCCGAGGTGACCATCCGGTCGGCCTCGGTGCGGGCGCCACGCAGGGTCTCGTCGGACTCGGCGCGGGCCGCGTTCAGGGTCTCCTCTGCGTCTCCCCCCGCCTGGGCGAGCATCTGCTCGGCGGCGGAGGTGGCCTCCGCGACCCTGCGTTCGGCCTCCTGCTGGGCGGCGTTCATTATGCCCTCGGCCCGCTCCAGCGCCGAGTTGACGAGCCGCTGGGCCTCGTCGGAGGCGTGCTCGCGCAACTTGCCGGCCTCGGTCTCGGCGACCTGCTTTTTGGAGGCCGCCTCCTCCTCGCCCAGCTTCAGGATCTGGCTGAGCCGCTGGCCGAGCTCGTCATAGTCTTGCGGGGCGTCGGAAAGTCGCCGCCGCGCCTCGGCCAGCTCGATCCGGCTCTGCTCGACCTGCCCGATCGACCGTGCGAGCCGTTCCTCCAGATCGCGGATCTGGTTGCGGTTGCGGTTCATGTAGTCGTGAACCTGGCGACGGTTGTAACCACGCATGACGACCTCGAACGAGTCCTCATGCATCAGGTCGGGAAAGCTCTCGTGCTGGTTTGTCATGGCGCTGCCCGTGGAGGTTGTGTGGCGGGAAAGGAGACGTCAGGACACGACTTTCCTGCTTACCGCCCAAGTCCGCAACCGGAACGCGCGACCTGCTTGCGGAAATATCGGGCGATCTCACTCCCCGTAACATCAAACGCATGGACACCAACCCCTACATCGCCTCCCTCGACGGCGGCGCGGTCCCGCAGATCCATCCAGAGGCCTACGTCGCCCCCGGCGCGGTGATCGTCGGCCGAGTACGGCTCGGCCGTGCCGCGAACGTCTGGTACGGCGCGGTCCTGCGAGGCGACGACGAACTCATCGAGGTCGGCGAGGAGTGCAACATCCAGGACCTGTGCTGCCTGCACGCCGACCCGCGTGAGCCCGCCGTACTCGAACCCCGGGTCAGCCTGGGTCACAAGGCCATGGTGCACGGCGCCCACGTGGAGACCGGCGCGCTCGTCGGCATCGGCGCCATCGTGCTCGGCGGGGCCCGGATCGGGGCGGGGTCGCTCGTCGCGGCCGGCGCCCTGGTGGGTCCGGGCAAGAAGATCCCCGCCGGGGTGCTCGTCGCGGGCGTCCCAGGAAAGGTGGTCCGTGAGCTGACCGACGACGACCGCGCCTCCTTCGCCGGCACCCCCGGCAACTACATGGCCAAGGCCGAGCGGCACCGGGCCGCGACCCCCGTCCCCGATGTGCCGGCGGACCGCTGACGCGCCGGGAAGCGGTGGGTAACATGACCGCCGTGCGGCAGTGGGACTGTTTCGACGCCATGGAGAGCGATGTGCGCACCATGGTCGCCGACCACCGGTGGTCGGCGCTCGCGCTGCCCGCGCGGGCGGAGGCCATCGCGCTGCGCACCCTGACCACTCCGGACGGCGGACGCTGGCTGTTCGGCGCGCACGCCCGGTGGTACCGGCAGGATCCCGCCGACGGCCACTGGCACCTGGCCGCCCCACCGGCCGATCCGGGCTTCCGGGCAGCGGCGCGCGTCGTGCACGCCACCTCGATGATCTCACTGAACCTGGTCCCGGCCGGCCCCGACTTCACCGCCGACCGAGGGTCGGTGCAGGGGTTCGTCGGCCCGGACGTGCCCCCCGAGATCACCGAGCGGATCCGCGAGCTGGTGATCGCCCAGCGCGGCAGGCGCAGGGAGGACTTCCCGCTCACCGGGCCGTTCGCCGAACTCTTCGCCGGGGAGGTGGCCAGCCCGATCGCCGCGGTCTGGGGCACGCTCATGTGGTGCGCCTACGCCCCGGCCTTCGACGGCAACGAGGTGCTGCTGTCGATGTTCGGCGAGTTCCTGGCCCGTCCGCTGCCCGGAGACGAGTGGGTCCGGTGGCTGCCTCCGTCCTCGCTGGACGACCTGGTGGCGCTGTACGGCGAGCGGGTCAGGGCAGGTCATCCCGAGGCCGGTCTGCGGCTGGTCGCGCTGATGGCCGACACCGCCGACACGATCCGTGCCGACCGGCGGTTCCGTCCCCGCGCCGACGCCCTGCTGACCATGGTGGAGCCGCTGCTCCGCCGTACCGGCCCCGACCCCTCCGCCGCCCACCAGGGCGACGACGCCGTACGGCGGGCATGGCTGTCGCGCTGCCCGCCCCATGTGATGCTGCCGGACTCCTCGCCGGTGGAGCACTTCCAGCACGCGCTCTACGACCTGGTGCAGGCGCTGGGGTTCCTCGTGCCCAGAGGCGCCGACCCCCGGGCTGTGGCGGCCTCACTGCTGGCCGCCGATCTGGCGGCGTCCGCGCCCAGGGCGGCCGACGCGCTCTACCCGTGGCTGGATCCCGAGCTGCGGCACATCCTCCACGTGGTGCTCACCGACCCGTCGCACCCGCTGCGGGGGTGCTGGCCGCGCTCCGGCGAGCTGCCCTCCGCCCTCCATCCGCCGGACCGGCCCTCGGCGGCGGCCCTGCTGGGGGCCGCCTACGCCACGGGGCTCGCGTGGTGTCGCCTCAGCGGGACCACGGTGCCGGAGCGGGGGTTCGCCACGTCCTCGGCGCTCGTGCACCGTCTGGCGCACGAGCGGGACGACCCGGCACCGGGCATATCAGGGACCTTCCCCCGTCACTTCTGACATATATTGTCACGCTCAACACACAAATAGAGTTATTTTTTCCTCCTTTGTCTCTCTATCCCGATATCCCGTGGAGCATTGGGCGATTGTCTGAACTGTGATCTCCCAATCGGGAAATGATCCTCCTGAGGGCAGGACGGTGCCGTAAGGAATGGTCCCGATGGGCCATGGGCACGAAAGACCGCCCACCGTAACCTCGAAGTGGGTGTGGGCTGCGGAAGGAAGGACGACGCGGTGGGGCACGACGACCTGGACTCTAGAGTCCACGACCGTGTCGCGTTGGACGAGATCGCGCTCTATGCAGAGGTGCTTACCGCCGTCGCGATCAGCGAACGGCCGCTCACCTTGGCGGAGCTCGACAACGCGCTCGGGTTGAGTGCTTCGGCGATCTGCTGAAGCCGATGAGAAAACCGTCCAAACGAGCTAGTCCCGGACTCCTCGCCAGGGGTCCGGGACGTGGTTCGGAAAGATGGTCCGATGACTAGTCACGAACGGACGAGACGGGCGATGGCCGCCGAGGCCTCCTTGACCTTCTCCTCCGCCTCGGGGCCGCCGGTGCTGATGGCGTCGGCGACGCAGTGCCCGATGTGGTCCTCCAGGAGGCCGAGCGCCACCGCCTGAAGAGCGCGCGTGGCGGCTGACACCTGTGTCAGCACGTCGATGCAGTAGGCATCCTCTTCGACCATCCGCTGCAGGCCTCTTATCTGCCCCTCGATCCGCCGTAGCCGGGTCAGATAGGCCTGCTTGTCTGCGCTGTACCCATGCATGTCACAACGGTACCCGCGTCAGGCGGAGCGGGAAGTGGCCACGATGAGTTTCTCCCACTGCTCGGCCACCGAAGGCGCCGCGTGGGCGGCTGCGGCCTCCAGCGCGCCGACCGCGAGCTCCCGGCGCCGGCGCTCGTCGTCGATGAGCGCGAGCAGCGCGGAGGCGTACGCCTCGATCTCGCCCTCCCCCTCGGCGACCAGGACCCCGCTGCGGCCGTCGGTCACGAACTCTCCCGGTCCTCTCGGGCTGTCGAACCCGATCACCGGCACCCCGCTGGCCATCGCCTCGATCACGCTCATCCCGAGCGTCTCGGCCCGCGAGGTCACCGCGACGACCGACGCCTTGGCGAATTCGCCGGTCAGGTCGGAGGTCAATCCCATGAAGTAGACGTGATTGTGCAGGTTCAGGTCCTGGACCAGGGCACGGAGCCGCCTGTCCTCCGGGCCTCCGCCGTAGAGGCGCAGCCGCCAGTCGGGGCGCTTGTCGGCGACGGTGGCGAACGCGCGGATCAACCGGTCATAGGCCTTCACCGGCACCCAGCTCCCGCCGGCGGCGACGATGCGGTTGTCCATCCGCGAACGCGGCCAGGGACCGGCGGGGAGCGCGTCCGGGATCAGCTTGATCTCGACGCCGTCCAGCAGCCGGTCCCACTCCCGGCGGCTCGTCTCGGTGGCGGTGACGACCGCGTCCAGGCGCGGATAGAACCTCCTGATCGGTCCGGGCACCGGCGGGCGGCCCCACTCCCGGGCGATCCGCACGGTGTCGCGGGGCGCGTGCCTGGCCACCTGGACGCTCAGTCCCGGCCTGAAGCCGATGACCACGTCGGCCTTGAGCGCGCGCAGCCGCCGCCAGAGGGCGACCTCGGTCCGCATCTGCCCCTGCGGCAGCAGATGCCGCGCCCCCGGCTCGGTGTCGACCACCCAGGACAGCGTCACCCCGGGCTCCACGGGGAAGAACGGTCTCTCCTCGTGCCGGCGGAGGCTGAGTATCTCGACGTCATGGCGTCCGGCGAGCTCTCCCGCGAGGTTGACGGCCGATCGGACATCACCCCGCATGCCGGAGAGGGAGGGGACGAGCAGGCAGATCCTCACCCTCCGACCTCGATCCTGAGCTCGTCGTCGGCGGTGTAGAGGGGCCGGATCGGCACTCCGTCAATCTCCTCGGCCGGGTAGTGCAGGCGGCGGTGCTTGCCGTCCACGTCGTCCAGCCGGGAACCCAGGCGGAGCGGCGCGGCCAGACCGTCCACCTCCAGCGAGGGCTCCCAGGTGCCCGTCTGCTCGGGCGCGGCGGCGAGCACGTCGCACAGGGAGAGCGCGGCGTGGAAACGCACCCCCTGGACCGTCGCGCCCACGGTCAGCTCGGCGTCGGGATGGTTACGGCGCAGCGCGAGCCGTGCCCCGTGCCGGGACTCGTCGTCGTCGAAGCCGGTGAAGGCCAGCAGGCCGGTGACCTCGAAGCGGCCCTCCCGGAACCAGACCGCGCGGACCTCGGCGACCGGTTCGGCGTCGTCGACCCTCAGCGCCAGGAAACCGGTGCGCGTCCGGTAGGCCCGGTGGGCCAGCGTGCGGCGGCTCAGGGCGTAGGTGTCGAGGCGGTCCAGGGAGAAACCCGGATCGACGCTCGGCAGCCGGGTGCGGGTCCCCTCCTGCTCCAGGTAGACGTCCCAGCGGCCGGGGGTGAGGGGGAGCGGCCCGAGCGAGACCGCGAGTGTCGCGTCCCGGGCCTCGGCACCCGGGGTGCCCAGCACCACCGCGCGCTCCACCGCGGTGGCGCGGTGTCGCAGAACGAGCCCGGCCCCGTTCGCCAGCGGACCGTCGAGGGACAGACGGAGTGAGAGAACGTCGGTCAGAGTGACCTCGGCATCCGTGACGACGACATGCATCGCCAGCTCCCTCCCCGTCGAATGAGCTACGCGACGTTGAGGTTACCGTGATTTTTCCGTAATCGACAGAAAGACTTTTGGACCTAGTGTCGTTTTCTTAACATCTTTACCGATAGTCAGGTGCGGCCCGCAAAGCGGGCCGCACCTGAACCGGGATCAGGAAGCCTCGACGGGCTGCCCCTTGATGGACTTGATCAGAAGCTGGGAGACGTCCACGACCTCCAGCGTCTCCTTGGCCTCACCGGCGTTCTTCTTCTCGTTGATCGAGTCGCCCAGCATGACAAGACAGAACGGACAGGCGGTGGAGATGGTGTCCGGGTCGGTCGTCAGCGCCTCGTCCACCCGTTCGGTGTTGATGCGCTTGCCGAGCCGCTCCTCCATCCACATCCGCGCGCCGCCGGCGCCGCAGCAGAAGCCGCGCTCCTTGTGGCGGTGCATCTCCTGGGTCTGCACGCCCGGGACCTTGGCCATGATGTCGCGGGGCTGGGAGTAGACCTTGTTGTGGCGGCCGAGGAAGCACGGGTCGTGATAGGTGATCTTCTCCTCGATCGGCGTGACCGGAACCAGCTTGCCCTCGTCCACCAGCTTGGCCAGGAGCTGGGTATGGTGGACGACCTCGTAGGTCCCGCCGAGCTGCGGATACTCGTTGGCGAGGGTGTTGAAGCAGTGCGGGCAGGTAGCGACGATCTTCTTGACCTCGGCCTCGTTCAGCGTCTCGACGTTCTGCTTGGCCAGCATGTCGAAGAGGAACTCCATGCCCAGCCGGCGGGCCGGGTCACCGGTGCAGGCCTCCATCGGGCCGAGCACCGCGAACTTCACACCCGCGACGTGCAGCAGCTCCGCGACCGCCTTGGTGGTCTTCTTGGCCCTGTCCTCCAGGGCCCCGGCGCAGCCGACCCAGAAGAGGTATTCGGTGTCCTCGGGCATCTTCTCGTCGATGAGCCGGACCTCGATGGGGTCGACGTCGCGGCTCGCGAGCTCCTCGATCCAGTCGGCCCGCTTCATCTCGGACATCCCCCACGGGTTGCCCTTGTTCTCCAGGTTCTTGACCATGACGCCGGCCTCGGACGGGAAGTTCGACTCCACCATCACCTGGTAGCGGCGCATGTCGAGGATGTGGTCGATGTGCTCGATGTCCACCGGGCACTGCTCGACGCAGGCGCCGCAGTTGGTGCAGGACCACAGCACGTCCGGGTGGATGACGCCGTCCTCGCCCACCATGGGCTTGTCCAGCAGGGCGAGCACGTCCTCGTGCAGACCGGCCCGCTGTTCCTGGGTGGCCGTCAGGTACGGCGCCACCTTGAAGGCGTGGTCGCGCTGCTCCAGGATCAGCATCTTCGGCGACAGCGGCTTGTCGGTGTTCCAGGCCGGGCACTGGTCCTGGCAGCGGCCGCACTCGGTGCAGGTGTAGAAGTCGAGGAAGCCCTTCCAGGTGGTGTCCTCGATCTTGCCTCGGCCGAGCCTGTCGCCGTCGAGGTCCTCGTCCTCGAAGTCGACGATCTTGCCGTCGATCCGCATCGGCTGCGCCGGCCCGTTGCCGTCCGGGCGGCGGGAGAACGCCACGTTCAGCGGAGCGGTGAAGATGTGCAGGTGCTTGGAGTTCACCACGATCACGAGGAACACCAGCATGACGCCGATGTGCAGGAGCAGCCCGACGTGCTCGATCACCTCGTTGGCCGAGGCGCCCAGCGGCCGCAGCAGGGCCGCGGCGGCCTCGGAGGCGAACGCTCCCGACGTGTAGGGAAGGTTGCCGGTGTTGAAGGCCGCGCCGCGGAAGAGGAACATCGTCCAGATCACGTTGAAGATCATGAAGAGGACGAGCCAGGCGCCACCGAGATGCGAGCCGGAGAAGCGGGACCTACGGCCGAGCTTCTTGGGCGAGTTCTTGATCCTGATGACCGTGAAGGCGATCAGGCCGATCAGGGCCGCGACCGCGATGAAGTCCTGCAGGAAGCCCAGAACGGCCCAGGTCCCGATGAGCGGGATATGGAAGTCGGGGGTGCCGGTGACCGCGCCCTGGATCAGGGCGCCGTAGGCCTCCAGGTAGACGGTCGCCAGGATGAAGAACGCCCACATGACGAAGGCGTGCGCGGTGCCCGAGGCCGTCCACTTGAGCAGCTTCTTCTGGCCGAAGACCTCGACGAGCTGGGCCTTGATCTCCTCGCCCACGTTGTTCTTGGCGTATTCGATCCGCTCGGGCGCGGGCGGCCCGACGGTGGCGAGCTTGTAGAGGAACAGCACACGGCGCGCGGCAAGCGCGACCGCGACGGCTGTCATGACCAGCCCGATGATCGCTACCCAGAGCACGGGTCCTCCCACATACGGCGTTGGCTGCCAGCGTACGACCGCCGGTCATCCAGTAGTGACGGCGGGTTGCCACAAATCCTACCGATCGGTAACTTGTTGCCGAGCCGTAGGCCCCGGTGACCGTGGTCACCTTATGGTCAATTCGACATACAGAACAATGCTCTGCATATGTCGTCACATCAGCGGAAACTGCCGGGAACCATCGAGATAGCGCTGGATCGTGGGCGTGAGCAGCTCCACCAGCTCCTCGATGCTCACCGAGGCCAGCGGCTCCAGCTTGACGACGTATCTCATCAGCACCACCCCGAAAAGCTGTGCGAAGGCCGCCTCCATCCGGATCAGGGGGATCTCGAGCGTCTCCGCCACCCGGCTCAGGACCGCGTGCGTGACGAACTCACGGATCATCGCGGCCATCCGGTCATTGGTCATCGCGGTGCGGGCCAGCGCCAGCACGGGCTGGCGAGCCTCCTCGGCCGAGGTCATCGTCAGGACGAACCGGGTCAACCGCTCACCGGCCTCCTCCCGTGGCCCGGATGTGATCATCGGGATGACGTCGTCGGGGTTGACCGGCAGCTCCATGGCCGCGACGAACATCCCCTCCTTGCTCGCGAAGTAGTGGTGGACCAGTGCCGGGTCCACTCCCGCCTGCCGGGCGATGCCCCGGACCGTCGCCTTGTCGAACCCCTTCTCCGAGAAGGTCTCCCGCGCGGCCGCGAGGATCTGCCCGCGCGTGTCGGCCGAACCGGGCCTGCGCCCGGGACGTCTCCTGCCGGTCGGCTCGCTCTCGGGCCGCCCGCTCATCTGTCGTCCTCCCGCATCACGCAGGGGTCGTGCCTCACGGGTCGCCCGCTCACACGCTGGAGGACGTGGCCAGGTGCAGGCGCGCGAACGCCAGCGCCTCGGTGAGATCGGCGATCCGTTCCGTACGGCTCGCCGCCTTGCGCGTGTTGATCTCCAACACGACCAGGCCGTCGTAGCCGCTGCCCGCCAGACGCTCCAGGATCGGCGCGCACGGCTGGCCGCCCCGGCCGGGGACCAGGTGCTCGTCCTTGTTCGCCACCCCGATGCCGTCGGCCAGGTGCAGGTGGGCGAGCCGGTCGCCGAGCTTGGTGAACATCTCCATCGCGTCGACCCCGGACACGGCCGTGTGCGACAGGTCCAGCGTCACCTGCGGGAAGGCGTAGTCGACCGGGTTCCAGTCCGGCGCGTAGGGCACGACCTCGTTGCCCCGGGCCTTCAGCGGGAACATGTTCTCCACCGCGAAGACCACATCGGTCTCCTCCCGCATCCTGGCCAGACCGGTCTCGAAGTCGCGTGCGTAGTCGCGCTGCCAGCGGAACGGCGGATGCACCACGACCGTGCTGGCGCCGACCCTCTCCGCGGCCCACTGCGCCCGCTGGAGCTTGGCCCACGGATCCTTGCCCCACACCCGCTGGGTCACCAGCAGACACGGCGCGTGGATGGCCAGAATCGGCAGCCCGTAGTGGTCCGACAGCCGCTCCAGGACGTCGATGTCCTGGCTCACGGGGTCGGCGCCCACCATGATCTCGACACCGTCGTACCCCAGACGCGCCGCCAGCTCGAAGGCGTCAGGGGTGCGCTCCGGGTAGACGGAGGCTGTGGACAGCGCGATCTTCGCCCTGGATCCTCGGACAACGCTCATACGGGTTCCTCGCCTCCGGCCGGAGTTCGCGTGAGCGAACTCCACCGCATTCGCGGGGCTGCGCGGCCGAGTTCACTCACCCTGCCAGCCTAAGCGCGAGCGCGGATGAGTGAGCCCGGCCGCGCTGATGCGTCGGAGATCACACGGCTACGGTGAAGGCATGCCGCGGTTCACCAAGGGCGCCATCCCCAGCCCGAACATCTGGAACACGCCCCACATCTACGAGCTGGAGAACCGGGCGGTGGATCCCGAGGGCAGGGCCGAGGCCGCGATGTCCTCCATCCGGTCGTGGACCGGCGCGACGGTCCTCGACATCGGCTGTGGCAGCGGCTACCACCTGCCCGCCCTGTCGGCCACCGCCGCTCGCGTGATCGGCGTCGAGCCGCACGAGGACCTCGTCAGGCTGGCCCGGCGCCGCTGCGACCGGCTGCCCAACGTCGAGATCCACCCGGCTACCGCCCAGGCCCTCCCGGTGCCCGACGCCTCGGTGGACGTGGCCATCGCCCGCTGGGCCTACTTCTTCGGCCCCGGCTGCGAGCCGGGCCTGGCCGAGCTCTCCCGGGTGATGCGGCGGGGCGGCGCGGCCTTCGTGATCGACCTCGACGCCACCCGCGGCGCCTTCGGCCGCTGGTTCGCCCAGTCCGTCCCCGCCTACTCGGCCAGGTCCGCCGAGAGGTTCTGGAGCAGCCAGAACTGGCAGACCCAGCGCCTCGACCTGCGCATGTCCTTCGAGCGCCGCGCCGACCTGGAGGCGGTGCTCCGCATCGAGTTCACCCCCGCGATCGCCGATCAGGCCATCGCCGAGACCCCCGGCTTGGAGCTCGCCTACCCCAACGTCCTGCGCTGGAAGCGTTTCTGACGACCCACCGGACACCCGGGATGAAATGCCCCGCGAAACCGCTTGACCTTGACATTGACGTCAACGCTTAGCGTGAACCCCCAGGGAGGAACGGATGCGGATCGGGGAGCTCGCGAGACTCGCCGGAGTCAGCACCCGCGCGCTGCGCTACTACGAGCAGCAGGGGCTGATCACGGCGCGGCGGACGGCCAACGGCTACCGGGAGTACGGCGAGGCGGACCTCAGGCTCGTCACCGAGATCAGGTCGCTGCTCGGCGTCGGGTTCACGCTGGAGGACGCCAGGCCGTTCGTGGCGTGCCTGCGGGCCGGCCACGCCTCGGGAGGGTCCTGCCCGGAGTCGGTGGAGGTCTACCAGCGCAAGCTGACCGAGATCGACGACGAGATCCGCACGCTGCTCGCCCGGCGGGCCGAGGTGACAGAGCAGTTGACCGCGGCCTGCCCCGGATGCGTATTCAGAAAGCAGGAAAAATCATGATCACTCTGACCGCCGACAACTTCGCCGAGCAGGTGCTCCAGAACGACAAGCCCGTCCTGGTCGACTTCTGGGCCGAATGGTGCCCGCCGTGCCGGATGATCGCGCCGGTCCTGGAGCAGATCGAGGCCGAGTACGGCGACCGCGTCACGATCGCCAAGCTCAACTACGACGAGCACCAGGAGATCGCGGCCCGTTACGGCGTCATGGGCCTGCCGACCCTCAACCTCTACAAGGGCGGCGAGGTGGTCCGGCAGATCGTCGGCGCCAAGCCCAAGCGCCTGCTCCTCGCCGACCTCGAAGCCCACATCTGACCGCCTGACAGGGCACGTCCGAGGTGCCCGGACGCCCGCACGGGGAAGCAGGCCGCCGGCGCCGCGGACGCCGCCCCTCCGCGGCCGTGGCGCGCGACGGCCGGGCGGTGAACCCCGGACCGGAAATCCCTTGGCCCCGCCTCTGGGGGGCGCTTTAAGGTCGCCGCATGCACATCCTCCTGGAGACCGACCGCCTGACGCTGCGCCGCTTCACCGAGACCGACGAGGACAACCTGGTCGAGCTCAACGGCGACCCCGAGGTCATGCGCTTCCTCACCGGCGGCAGGCCCACCCCCCGCGACGAGATCCGGAACACGGTGCTCCCGTCGTTCCTCGGCTACTACGAGCGGCCCGGGGGTTTCGGCTTCTGGGCGGCCGTGGAGAGGTCCACCGGGCGGTTTCTGGGCTGGTTCCACCTCCGGCCCCGCAGAGAGGACGGCGAGATCGAGCTCGGCTACCGGCTGAACAGATCCGCCTGGGGCCGGGGTTACGCCACCGAGGGCTCACGCGCGCTGATCGACAAGGGCTTCACCGAGCTGGGCGTGGAGCGCGTGGTCGCCGAGACGATGGCGGTCAACCTCGGATCCCGGCGCGTGATGGAGAAGTCCGGCCTGACTCTGGTGCGCGCCTTCCACCAGGACTGGCCGGACGCCATCGCGGGATCCGAGCACGGAGAGGTCGAGTACGCGCTGACCAGGGCCGACTGGGAGGCGCGTCGCCGAGGTACGGCCGTCGCACCGCCGGCCCCGTCCGCAGAGGGACCGAACGGCGATGTCCGGGCGGCGCGACGCCTCCCCGGCGCTTCCCCCCGATACGGCGCACGCCGTAGTGGGTGAAAGTTGTCGGCGGGGACCTGTAGCGTGCGGCCATGGCTAAGAAGGTCGGCTATCGCTGTGGTGAGTGTGGTTGGCAGACCGCCAAATGGGTGGGTCGCTGCGGCGAGTGCCAGGCCTGGGGCACGGTGGAGGAGGAGACCGCCCGCGGGGGCGTCACCGTGGCCTCCGCCGGCGCCGTGTCGGCGCCGGCCGTCCCGATCGGCCAGGTCAAGGCCGAGGTGGCGCATGCGCGCAGCACCGGGGTGCCCGAGCTCGACCGGGTGCTCGGCGGCGGTCTCGTGCCCGGGGCCGTCGTGTTGCTGGCCGGGGAGCCCGGCATCGGCAAGTCCACGCTCCTGCTGGAGGCGGCGGCCAAGATCGCACGGCAGCAGACCGTGCTCTACGTCACAGGCGAGGAGTCGGCCGCCCAGGTGCGGGTCAGGGCCGACCGGATCGGCGCGATCCAGGACCAGCTCTACCTCGCGGCCGAGACCGACCTGAGCGCGCTGGTGGCCCATGTGGAGAAGGTCCAGCCGGGCCTGCTGATCGTCGACTCGGTGCAGACGATCGGCTCGGCCCAGACAACCGGGGTGCCCGGCGGGGTCACCCAGGTCAGGGAGGTCGCCGGCAACCTGGTCCGGCTCGCCAAGGAGCGCGGTATGTCCACGGTGCTGGTCGGCCACGTCACCAAGGAGGGCTCGATCGCCGGTCCCCGGACGCTTGAGCACCTGGTCGACGTCGTGCTCCACTTCGAGGGCGACCGGCACTCCCGGCTCCGGATGGTCCGCGCGATCAAGAACCGGTACGGCCCCGTCGACGAGGTCGGCTGCTTCGACCTGCACGAGGGTGGCATCGAGGGCATCGCCGACGCCAGCGGGCTGTTCGTCTCCCACCGTGCCGAGCCCGTGCCCGGCACATGCGTCACGGTCACCCTGGAGGGCACCCGGCCACTGCCCGCCGAGGTGCAGGCCCTGGTCGCGCGGACCGAGGCCCAGCAGCCGCGCCGCTCCTCCTCCGGGCTCGACACCTATCGGGTGACGATGGTGCTGGCGGTGCTGGAGCGACGGCTCAACGCCAAGCTCGGAGGCTGCGACGTGTTCACCGCCACCGTGGGAGGCATCAAGCTCAGCGATCCGGCGGTGGACCTGTCGGTGATGCTCGCGGTGGCCAGCGCGGCAGGGGACAAGGCGCTGCCATCCGGGCTGGTCGTGCTGGGCGAGGTGGGTCTGGCCGGCGAGCTGCGCCCGGTGCGCGACGTGCGGCGCCGCCTGTCGGAGGCCGCACGGTTGGGCTTCACCCGCGCCCTGGTCCCGGCCGGCTCCCTCGACACGGGCAACAGGCGGGGCGGCGAACGCTCCCTGGTCCCGGTCGGCGGCCGGAACACCACCCTCATACCGGGTTTCGACATCGTCGAGGCGGAGAACGTCTGGGACGCGCTCACCCACGTCACCTAGAGTTGATCGTCTGCCGATTCCGGACCAGGAAGGACCTTCGCCGGTAAGCTGATGGTGATACGCAGACCACGGGGGTCATGTGCCAGCAACCAACAGAGGGCTCGACGAGCGCCGCAGAGCCATCCTGGCAGCGGTGGCTCCGGGGACAGCGCTACGCGACGGCCTGGAACGCATTCTTCGCGGTCAGACAGGCGGGCTGATCGTCCTCGGCTACGACGACACGGTCGAGGAGATCTGCAGCGGCGGCTTCGAGCTGGACGTCGAATTCTCCGCCACGCGACTGCGCGAGCTCGCCAAGATGGACGGCGCCATCGTGCTGAACGCGAGCAATCTGCGGATCGTCCGCGCGGCCGTGCACCTGATGCCCGATCCGTCGATCGCCACCGACGAGTCCGGCACCCGGCACCGCACCGCCCAGCGGGTTGCCCTGCAGACGTCCCTCCCCGTCATCTCGCTCAGCAAGTCCATGCGGATCATCGCCCTCTACCTGGACGGCTTCCGCTACGTGCTGGAGGAGTCGGCGGCCATCCTGTCCCGGGCCAACCAGGCCCTGGCCACCCTTGAGCGCTACAAGCTCCGTCTCGACGAGGTGTCCGGCACGTTGTCGGCGCTGGAGATCGAGGATCTGGTGACGGTCCGCGACATCGCGGTGGTCGCCCAACGGCTGGAGATGGTCCGGCGCATCTCCGAGGAGATCACCGGTTACGTGGTCGAGCTCGGCACCGACGGCCGTCTGCTGTCCCTGCAGTTCGACGAGCTGGTGGCCGGGACCGAGACCGACCGCGAGCTGATCGTGCGTGACTACCTGCCCGTGACGGGCCGCCGGCCGCGCAAGTTCGCCGAGGCGCTGCACGATCTCGACCAGCTCTCCTCCAGCGACCTGCTCGACCTCTCGGCCGTCGCGCAGGTCCTCGGCCACTCGGGCAACGACGCTCTGGACAGCCCGGTGAGCCCCCGGGGCTACCGCCTGCTGGCCAAGGTCCCGCGTCTCCCGGGCACGGTGGTCGACCGCCTGGTCGACCAGTTCGGCAGCCTGCAGAAGCTTCTGGCCGCCAGCATCGGCGACCTCCAGGAAGTGGGCGGGGTCGGCGAGGCCAGGGCCCGTCACATCCGCGAGGGTCTCTCCCGGCTGGCCGAGTCCTCCATCCTGGAGCGTTACGTCTAGCTCGGCCCGCGGCGGGCTCTGCGAGGCCGTTCCGATCGAGCCTCCGGGAGGCCGATTCCGTGCCGGGCCGGTTCCGTGAGGGCCGGTTCCGTGAGGGCCGGTTCCGTGCCGGGCCGCGGATGCGGGCTCAGCGGAGATGGAAGACGGCCCTGCGGCTCTTCAGCCCGGGACTGCGGAGCACGGCCACATAGGTGCCGGCCTGGGCGCCCTCGTGCTTGGCCGTGCAGTCGCCACCGGACCGGCGACGGTCCCACTCGACCTCCTGGACGTACGGGATGCCGCGGTCGAGCCTGCGGATGTCGTCGGTGTCGCCGCTGACACAGTCGGCCGAGGACCAGACGCGGTCGTCGCCGGAGGTGATGCGGACCTCCATCGCCCGTGGTCCGACCTCGGCCGTGCACATCACCTTGCCGATGTTCACCAGCGTGAGGAGGAAGCGGGGATGACTGCCCGGCGCGTAGACGTCTTCCTGCCCCTGCATGTTCAGCACCAGGTCGGGCGCGTCGCAGGCGTCACCGGGCTGCTTGGCTCTGGCAGCCGCCTTGGCCGCCCGGCGGGGCGACGACGGGCTCGGCGAGGGGGTAACCGTCACCGTGGGCAGAACGGTCACTATCGGATCCGGCGTGGGCGATCCGCCGAGCTGTGCCTGCACCTTCGACGTGTCCTCCGACCCGCCCGACGAGCAGGCCCAGGCAACGACGGCGACCACGACGAGCACACCGACGAGCGCGGCCATCCGACGCCGCCAGTAGACGTCCACCCCTATATCACTACGGAAAGTGTGCGGATCCATACGCACAGTATGAAGATTTCTCACGAGTCTCGAGGAGCGACCCGCCGCTACCGGTGCCGTTTCGGCGGGGGAAGGTGGGGGAAGTAGAGCCCGCTCGGCACTATCGTCGAAAGGTGCCCGAGCCGAACCTCCTCCTGCGACCCGTTCTCGACTGGTATGCCGAGAGCGCCCGCGATCTCCCCTGGCGCACTCCTGACGCCACCCCCTGGTCGATCCTGGTCAGCGAGATCATGTTGCAGCAGACACCGGTGGTCCGGGTGCTGCCCATCTGGACGGAGTGGATGGAGCGCTGGCCGACGCCCGCCGCGCTCGCCGAGGAGCCCCCCGGTGAGGCCGTACGCCACTGGGGTCGCCTCGGCTACCCGCGCCGAGCCCTCAACCTGCACGCCTGCGCCCGGGCGATCACCGACCGCCACGACGGCGAGGTCCCCACCGACCACGCCATCCTGCTGACGCTTCCCGGCATCGGCGAATACACCGCGGCCGCGGTGGCGAGCTTCGCCTTCAAGGGCCGCCACGCCGTCCTCGACACCAACGTCCGCCGGGTCCTGGCACGGGCCGTACGCGGCGAGGAGTATCCCCCGAAGGCCACCACGTCCGCCGAGCGCAGGCTCGCCGATTCGCTGCTGCCCGACGCGGGCGACGCCCCCGTCTGGGCCGTCGCCGTCATGGAGCTGGGAGCACTGGTCTGTACGGCCCGCGCCCCCCGATGCGCCGACTGCCCGATCAGCGGCCTGTGCGCCTGGCGCCTGGCCGGCAAACCGCCCTACGACGGCCCCGCTCGCAAGGGCCAGACCTACACGGGCACCGATCGCCAGTGCCGTGGCCGCCTCCTCGCCGTCCTGCGCCAGGCCCACGGCCCGGTCCCCAAGGACGCCCTAGACGTGGTCTGGGACAGCGCCCAGCAGCGGGAGCGCGCCCTCGACGGCCTCGTGGCCGACGGCCTGGCCGAGGTCCTCGACGACGGCACCTACCGCCTCCCCGGATGACCGGTCCGCAGGGGGGACACGCGCAAGAGACGGGATCAGGCAGTCACCGGGGCGGCCGGCCAGGGTGGGGTGGGCACCATCACCATGGCCCGTCGGGGTGGACGTCACGGCTGTGACCCACCGGGGCGGGCACCGTCGCCATCGCCTGCCGAGGTAGGCGTCACCGCCGGAACGGCACGGCCCCGCGGCTCAGGCAGCCAGGCGCAGGCCGAGCGCGGTGAGATTGGTGCGGGCCCAGTCAAGCTCGTCGGCGAGCATGTTGACCAGCGCGCCGGGTCCCTTGGCCCGCAGCGGCGCGGCCAGATCGTGGGCCTCGACCTCGATGTGGGCGGTGCCGTTCACCGCGCCGGAGATCATGGCGCTGAGGGTGTCCGCCAGGACCGAGCGGGTGCTCGGCAGTTCCTGACGCTCCTCGCTCACGTGGTTGTGGACATGACCGAGCTTCACCACGGGGGCACCGGCGGCCGCGAGGCCGCGCAGGGCGGCGCCGGGCTCCTCCTCGCCACCGGCGAGGTGACAGGCGTCCAGGCAGACCCCGAGGTGGTCGGAGTCGATGTCACACACCCGCTCCAGTGCCTGCTCGGTGGTCTCCAGCACGCAGCCGGGCCACGGCTCGAAACCCACCCTGATCGTCTTGCCGGTGACGCTGTAGAGACCACGCAGCTCGCGGGAGAGGCGCTCCAGGCGGCGTGAGGCGATCGTGTGCAGGTCGGCCGGCCAGTCGCGGCGCCAGCCGATGGGAATGGTGGAGATGCTCCCGAAGCGGACGTCCTCCGGCAGCAGGAAGGCCAGGATCTTGGCCAGTGCCATCGTGTAGCGGTAGCGCTCGGGCTTGGCCCAGTCAGGTCCGGGGGCATCCTGGTTGCGCCCTCCGGCGCCGTTGAGGCTGACGACCTCCAGACCGCGCTCCTCCAGGGAACGGCGCAGGCGCACCAGCTCGATCCGGTCGGCGGTGAGATGGTCGGCGACGCTCGGGGAGAGCCACAGGCCCACTCCCATCCGCTCCACGCCGAGGCGCTTGCGCACCGGTACGGCGTACCGGGTCAGGTGCGCTATCAGGTTCTCCAGGTCCTCGGCGGGATGCACGCCCGCGTTGTAGGACAGGTGAACGAGTGTCCCGCCCTCGTGTCGCAAACGCATCGGATGCCTCCCAGAGTGCTCCGTGTAAGTGAGGCCGCGTGCCCCGCGCCGACGGTTGTGGCGTCAGGGTCAAAGGCCCTCTCCTGCCGGGAACTCGGCCCGGCCCGGGGAGCATCCCGCACGAACACCGATCTCCGCGTCACTCCCGGAGTTGATTCTTCGGTACATCGCTGGGCTGACCTCGGGGCCAACCTCACCCCAATACATACGACCTGTAGATCATTTGGGTGAGACTAAGCCGGATTCACTCTACAGAGTGTAGTACTACCCATGGTGGCGGTGTACCGGTTTGGGTAACGAATGAGCAGACCCCGCCGTGAATATCATCACGACGGGGTCTGTCTATACTCGTGAAATCAGTTCTGGATCGGCTCCGCGATGGAGGCCGCCGAGTCCGGAACCTGGTCGGGGCCGGCCTCGCCGACGAAGACGAACTTCGCGTCGTCTCCCTCGCCCTCGATGCTGATCTTGACGATCTGACCGGGACGGAGCTCGCCGTACAGAATCTTCTCCGACAGCGAGTCCTCCAGCTCACGCTGGATCGTGCGGCGGAGCGGGCGGGCGCCCATCACCGGGTCGTAGCCACGGTCGGCCAGCAGCTGCTTGGCCTCCTGCGTGACTTCCATACCCATGTCGCGGTCCTTCAGACGCTCGCCGACCATCGCGAGCATCAGGTCCACGATCTTGATGATCTCCTTCGGCGTGAGCTGGTGGAAGACCACGATGTCGTCGACACGGTTGAGGAACTCGGGCCGGAAGTGCTGCTTGAGCTCCTCCTGGACCTTGGACTTCATCCGGTCGTAGTTCGACTCGGTGTCGTTGGACTTCGCGAACCCGACTCCCTGCCCCTTGGAGATGTCCTTGGTGCCGAGGTTGGTCGTCATGATGATGACGGTGTTCTTGAAGTCCACCACCCGGCCCTGGGCGTCGGTCAGGCGACCGTCCTCCAGGATCTGCAGCAGCGAGTTGAAGATGTCCGGGTGAGCCTTCTCGATCTCGTCGAAGAGGACGACGGAGAACGGCTTGCGCCGCACCTTCTCGGTGAGCTGGCCACCCTCCTCGTATCCGACGTAGCCGGGAGGAGAGCCGAAGAGCCGGGAGACGGTGTGCTTCTCCATGAACTCGGACATGTCCAGCATGATCAGCGCGTCCTCGTCCCCGAACAGGAACTCGGCCAGCGCCTTGGACAGCTCGGTCTTACCGACACCGGACGGACCGGCGAAGATGAACGAGCCACCCGGACGGCGCGGGTCCTTCAGACCGGCGCGCGTACGGCGGATCGAGCGGGACAGACCCTTGATGGCGTCGTCCTGGCCGATGATCCGCTTGTGCAGCTCGTCCTCCATGCGGAGCAGTCGCTGGGACTCCTCCTCGGTGAGCTTGAAGACCGGGATGCCGGTGGCCGTGGCGAGGACCTCGGCGATGAGCTCCTCGGTGACCTCGGCGACGACGTCCATGTCGCCGGCCTTCCACTCCTTCTCACGGCGTTCCCGCTTGAGCTGGAGCTGCTTCTCCTGGTCGCGCAGCGCGGCGGCCTTCTCGAAGTCCTGCGCGTCGATCGCGGACTCCTTGTCACGCCGCACGTTGGCGATCTTCTCGTCGTACTCGCGCAGGTCCGGCGGCGCGGTCATGCGGCGGATGCGCATGCGCGAGCCAGCCTCGTCGATGAGGTCGATCGCCTTGTCCGGCAGGAACCGGTCGCTGATGTAGCGGTCGGCGAGCTGCGCGGCGGCCACCAGGGCGCCATCGGTGATGGAGACCCGGTGGTGGGCCTCGTAACGGTCGCGCAGGCCCTTGAGGATCTCGATCGTGTGGCTGAGGCTGGGCTCGGCCACCTGAATCGGCTGGAAGCGGCGCTCAAGCGCGGCGTCCTTCTCCAGGTGCTTGCGGTATTCGTCGAGGGTGGTGGCACCGATGGTCTGCAGCTCGCCGCGGGCCAGCATCGGCTTGAGGATGCTGGCGGCGTCGATCGCGCCCTCGGCTGCACCCGCGCCGACGAGCGTGTGGAGCTCGTCGATGAACAGGATGATGTCGCCGCGGGTGCGGATCTCCTTGAGGACCTTCTTCAGGCGCTCCTCGAAGTCACCGCGGTAGCGGGAGCCCGCCACCAGGGCGCCCAGGTCCAGGGTGTAGAGCTGCTTGTCCTTGAGCGTCTCCGGGACCTCGCCCTTGACGATCTTCTGAGCCAGGCCTTCGACAACGGCGGTCTTGCCGACGCCGGGCTCGCCCACCAGGACAGGGTTGTTCTTGGTCCTCCGGGAGAGGACCTGCATGACCCGCTCGATCTCTTTCTCACGGCCGATGACCGGGTCGAGTTTGCCCTCACGGGCGGCCTGGGTCAGGTTGCGGCCGAACTGGTCCAGCACAAGCGAGGTCGACGGCGCGGCCTCCTGAGGGCCGCCCGCGGCGGCCGGCTCCTTGCCCTGGTAACCGTGGAGCAGCTGGATGACCTGCTGCCGCACCCGGTTGAGATCGGCGCCCAGCTTCACCAGCACCTGGGCGGCGACGCCCTCGCCCTCACGGATGAGGCCGAGCAGGATGTGCTCGGTGCCGATGTAGTTGTGACCCAGTTGCAAGGCCTCGCGGAGCGACAGCTCAAGGACCTTCTTGGCGCGCGGGGTGAACGGGATGTGCCCCGACGGCGCAGACTGTCCCTGGCCGATGATCTCCTCGACCTGCTGACGAACACCTTCAAGACTGATGCCGAGGCTCTCCAGAGCCTTGGCGGCAACGCCTTCACCTTCGTGGATCAGACCAAGAAGGATGTGCTCCGTACCGATGTAGTTGTGGTTGAGCATCCGGGCCTCTTCTTGGGCCAGGACGACAACCCGCCGTGCGCGGTCGGTGAACCTCTCGAACATCTCGTCGCTCCTCACAGAGCGGTCAGGCAGGTCCGGGATATCCGGGCCCTGTCATCCCGCATGGTAGCCCCGACCCGGCGACCGCTCTATGCAGAAGACGTTCCCCGAGAGCAGGGCGTTCACCCTCCATCCAACTACTTACGGGGGGTGGGATGTTCCCGATACGCCGCAAGCGAACGACGTTTATCGGCCGCTTAAACGCGTCATGCGGTCATGAGCGTCACCGGAGCCCGTCATGGCCGCCATAACAGCATGATTCAACGGCCCGGCGAGCCACTCCGCACCGACCAACAATCTTGGAGGCGATTCGACCCCGCTCGCTGACATCAAGGCCGGGCGCCTCCGTCCAGGCCCGATTGTCGACGCCCTTCCGCGTCAGCGCCCGGCCGCCACCCGCACGGCGGCGTCGAGATCGGCACCCAGCTTCACCAGCACCTGGGCGGCGAGACCCTCGCCCTCACGGACGAGGCCGAGCAGGATGTGCTCGGTGCCGATGTGGTCGTGACCCAGCTGCACGGACTCGCCGAGCGACATTTCAAGGGCCTTCTGGGCCTGCGGGGTGAACGGGATGTATTTCGGCGGCACAGACTGTCCCCGGCCGCTGGTCTCCGCGACCTGCCGGCGCATGCCCTCAAGGGTGACGCCGAGGCTTCCCAGAGCCTTGGCGGCGACGCCTTCACCTTCGCGGATCAGCCCGAGAAGAATGTGTTCCGTACCGATGTGGTCATGGTTGAGCGTCCGGGCCTCGTCTTGGGCCATGACGACAACCTGCCGTGCACGGTCGGTGAACCTCTCATACATCTCGTCGCTCCTCATAGACCTCACAGAGCGGTAAGGCAGGTCCGGGATGTCCGGGCCCACATCCCGCACGGTGGCTCCGACCAGGCGACCGCTCTGTGTATAAGACGTTCCCCAAGAGCCGTTCGCCCTCCATCCAACTACCTGTGAGAGGGCGGGATGCCCCCGATACGCCGCGAGCGAACGACCTTTATCGACCACTCAAACGCGTCATGCGGTCATGGCCGCCACCGGACCCCACCGTGGCCGCCATAACCGCATGATTCAACGATCTAGTGAGCCGCTTCGTACTGCTCGACGATCTTGGAGGCGATTCGACCGCGCTCGCTGACATTGAGGCCGTGCGACTTCGCCCATGCCCGGATGTCGGCGCTCTTCTCTCGCGTCAGCGCCCGGGTGCCACCTGCACGGCGACGACGAGGGGCCAGCGCGCCGGAACGACGGGCGCTCTGCACGAAAGGCGACAGGGAGTCGCGGAGCTTCTTCGCGTTTACGTCACTCAGATCAATCTCATAGCTGGTGCCGTCAATCGCGAAGGCGACAGTCTCATTGGCCTCGCCCCCATCGAGGTCGTCGATGAGAATCTCCTGGATCTGCTTGGCCATCTACGCAATCCTTTCGCGGAGTATTGTTTCATTCGCTAGCTAAACATATACCCGCAATCGGAGAGCGGCAATTCCGGGAGACCGGCGATTCTCGCCGGGCACCGAGGCCGCGCGTTGATCAACTGTTCTCCGACTCAGCCTGGTCCCGCGGTTTTGCCGGGCGGCGGCCGGCGGCTTCACTGCGTAGAACCTTGACAACTCCGTAGATGAAGGCCCCGCCGACGACCACTGGAGGTATCAACGCGGACAATACGTCGCTCATTCGTCCTCGCTCCGCACCGGGGATGGCTTTCTGGGGACCATGGATTTTTTGACGACGGCATCCCGGGCCGTGCCGGGGGCTCGCTGGATCGCGTTGGATCCGCCCACACATGACCATAGCGTCACCGACGAGCGGTGGCCGTCACTGGGGCGGCCATGCCGGTCGTTCACTACCTTAATGCTTCTCTCCAGCCGTCTTACCGGTTGCACTCCGTAAAGCCGGGCGGAAAAAACCGGCAAGGTGATCACGCGATGATCAACTTTACCGGAAAACCAATGCCCGCCCAGGTCCCCGGCCGCGGGGCGACCCACCTCTCTGCCGTGAAATCCCTGCTGAGGGAGGGGTAGGCGAGACCGGGAGAGACCGCCGCGGAGCTGGAGACCGTCGTCACACTCTTCACCATGGAATGCCCGCCGTGATGAGAACGCCCGGTCGGAGAGCCCTCGCTTCATCGGACCGGCGGCCCACCGCGCAACGCCATCGTCGACAAGAAGGCGGGGCTTCATCGCTTTCTTACCAAGGAGACGTCCGTCTCCGGCATACAGGGCATAGTCGTAGCCCGTATAACCACCAAACGCGCTCAGGCGCGTCAACAACCCCGTCAACACCACGGTCTCCGGACCCGGAGCGGCAGAAGGGCCTGGCGTGGCGGCTGGAAGATCCGGAAGACGGCCGAGAACGGGAAGGTCCGGAAGACGGCGGAGAAGGGGAGGAAGAGAATCCGGTGGAGCGTCACGGCACCGGCGGCACCGATGCTTCCACCATTTCATCGGTGGTACGGGGAACTTCCGACCGCAAGTGACAGCTCATTGGCCGCTCTTAGCGGGCCGCCCTCGACGTCATGACCGACCCGGTCGTGATTGTCGGCATCAGAGCACGAGGCGACCGCCATAACCTTCCTCCCGGCGGTGCGTATGGCATGGCTTTGCACTTCCGGCGCGCGGCGTCGGAAGGTCGTTACGGAGCCCGTTTTCTCACTCATACGTGAAATCGGGGCCGGCGGTTCATCCCGCCGACCCCGATTTTCGGGGAACTACTTGGTCTTGACCACGGCCGTCTTGGCCGCCTTGTCGTGCAGAGCCTGCTGCAGGGGCTTGTCCCACAGCGGCCACAGCACATCCACCAGCACGAAAATCCCGAGCAGGGAGGTCAGCAGCATGGCGATGAATCCCAGCAGGCCGCTGAACGCGTAGATGACGTAGAAGCCGAACAGCACGAGGGCCCGCTTGACGGCGCCCCCGATGTCCAGGCCGCCGGTGAGCCGGCCTCCCACCGGGACGACCCTGATGCCCATGATCTGCTTGCCGAGGGTGGTGCCGTTGCGCATCAGCATGAAGATCTCGTAGCCGATGAGCGCCAGCCCGACGATGAGCGAGGACACCAGCCCGTACATGGCGACGCTGCCCTCGATGGCGAAGGTCTCGCTGTTGAACGTCGGCTTGAACGGCAGCGCGGCCAGATAGCCCACGATGTTGGCGGGGATGCCCACGATCAGTGAGTCGATGAGGCGGGCCACCAGGCGCTGCCACCACTCCGCGAGGGGGGCGGGGACGCCGGGGGGCATCGCACCCTGAGGCGCGTAGCCCTGGCCGTAGCCCTGCTGCTGGCCGTAGCCCGGCTGCTGGCCGTAACCCGGCTGGGGGGGCTGCTGGCCGTAGCCCGGCTGGCCGTAGGGACCCGTACCCGGCTGCTGGCCGTACTGCTGCTGCTGGCCGTAGCCCGACTGCTGGCCGTAACCCGGCTGGGCGGGCTGCTGGCCGTAGGGACCCGTACCCGGCTGCTGGCCGTACTGCTGCTGCTGTCCGTAGCCCGACTGCTGGCCGTAACCCGGCTGGGCGGGCTGCTGGCCGTAGGGGGACTGCTCCTGAGCCGGCTGCTGGCCGTACGGCTGCTGCTGGCCATAGGACTGCTCCTGGGCGGGCTGCCCGTAGGGAGACTGCTGGCCGTAGCCCGGCTGGCCGTAGGGGCCCGTCCCAGGCTGCTGCTGGCCGTAGCCCGGCTGGGCGGGCTGCTGGCCGTAGGGGGACTGCTCCTGAGCCGGCTGCTGGCCGTACGGCTGCTGCTGGCCGTACCCCGGCTGCTGTCCGTACCCCGGCTGCTGGCCGTACTGCTGCTGCCCGTACCCCGGCTGGGCCTGTCCCGGACCGGTGTGCGGCTGTGACGCCTCCGCTCGGTATCCCACAATCGTTACATCGGGGTCGTGTTCGTCATGGTCTCGGCCCCCACTGTGCTGCCCGTACTCCGGCTGTCCCGACGGTGTGCGATCGCGGTCGGGATCATCCTGGTACGGCGGCTGTCCGATGCTCACCGCGTCACCTCACTTCGACTGCGCATGTGGCATATGTGAGACGCACATGCTTGCTGCAGCACAAGGTATCGACATAGGTATCAACAGTCATCTTTCCGATCAGTAACCGCCACGGCAATGTCAGCGCTGGTCCTCGGTCAGGTGGAGCAGCATCCGGGTGTTTCCCAGGGTGTTCGGCTTGACATGCTCCAGGTCGAGAAACTCCGCGACACCCTCGTCATAGGAGGCGAGAAGCTCGGCGTAGACCTCCGGGGAGACGGGTGTGCCCTGGATCTCCCGGAATCCGTGCCGGGCGAAGAATCCGACCTCGAAGGTGAGGCAGAAGACCCTGCGCAGCCCGAGCTCGCCGGCGGTGCGGATGAGTTCCGAGACGATCCGGTTGCCGATGCCCAGCCCCCGGCAGCCGGGGTCGACGGCGACGGTGCGGATCTCCGCGAGGTCCTCCCAGAGCACGTGGAGCGCCCCGCAGCCCACCACGGCACCCGTCTGCTCGGCGACCCAGAACTCCTGGACGTCCTCGTACAGGGTGACCGTGGCCTTCTCCAGGAGGCGGCGGCCGGCGCCCCCGTAGGTGTCGACGAGCCGCCGGATGACACGCACGTCCCGGGTGCGGGCGCGCCGCACCCGGACCGTGGCCTCGTCGGCCTCGGCCTCCCGGTGGTCCCGCTCGGGGTCTGCACTTCCGCCCCCGGGCCCGGCCTCCTGACCTGCTTTCCCGGTGCCGTGTACGGCCTGCGTAGGGGAGTGCTCCGCAACCTGCTCCATGACCGATCAGCGTACGTCCTCAACTCTCTCGAGTTACGGCTCACCCTTAACTCCCACCTCGCAGACACCAGATGGCCTGCGGTGGCTCAGTGGCCACGCCGGGCCGGCTGCCTCGGCAAGAGTCGGAATCCGCCTTTCACGGGGCTCTGGACCTGCGAAGACTTCCGTCATGAGCACTCAAAAGACGGATAAAACCAGCGTAATGCGCATGTTGATCATGAAGATGTGTGATCTCGCCGTGACGTGCCAGTTGTGAAACCTCTACCGAGTTTGTAGTTCTGGTTGAGCATGAACCTCCAATTGCACTAATGTCCGTGCTCGATGTCAGCAGGGTAAAGAGCTGACCCGCCGAATCCCCGGAACCGGGGAACCGGGGACCCACCCTCCACGTCCCTGGGGTGAATCCGAGGTGCCACCGGCACCTCGGTAGGGCTGCCTCCGGCCCGAACCCGTCAGCTAACCCGGTAGGCGGCCGAGAGAGGAGCCTGTTGGTGAAGCGCACGCGCAACCCTGAGGGAAAGCGCGAGGGTAGACATGCCCGCCGGGAACACGTCTCACGTGGACTCACCTGCCGGATGGCGGTCATCGGGCTGGCCTTCGCCTCCCTGACCCTCGGCACCCCTCTGGTCGCGGCCACCGCCGACCCGCAGCCCAACCTGAAGGAACTCGCCAAGCAGGCCGAGAAGCTGCACACCGAGATCGAGACGCTGAGCGAGCAGTACAACGGCGGGCGCGTCAAGCTCAAGCAGGCCCAGCGCGCCGCGGAGACGGCCAAGAAGACCCTCGCCGGCAGCGAGTCCGAGCTCGCCTCCCGCCGCACCAAGGCCACCCTCCTGGCGCAGCGCTCCTACATGTCGGGCGGGCTGGGCTCGGCTCTCGCCTTCACCCAGTCGAACGATCCCGACGCCTTCCTCGACCGGGCCACCACGAGCTACGCCCTCCAGCAGCAACAGAGCGAGGAGGTCGCCCAGGTCGCCCAGGCGATCAAGAACGCTGAGCGGGCCCAGGCCAGCGCCAAGGCCCGGACCGCCGAGGTGAAGGGACTCCTCGAGGAGATCGGCACCAAGCGCACCAAGATCGAACGTCTGGTCGCCAAGGTCGAGAGCAACCTGTTCAGCGAGGTGCGCAGCCGGGCCAAGACCACCATAGGCAGCAGGGTGCGGATCAGCGTGCCGATCGTCGGCAGCGGCAAGGCCGCCGAGGCCGCCCGCTGGGCGCTCACCCAGCAGCTCAAGCCGTACGTCTGGGGCGCCGAGGGGCCCGGCTCCTTCGACTGCTCCGGCCTGGTCATGTGGGCCTACCAGAAGGTCGGCATCAGCCTGCCTCACTACACCGGTGACCAGTGGACCGCGGGCACCCACGTGTCCAGAGACCAGCTGCGCCCCGGCGATCTGGTCTTCTTCTACAGCGACCTGCACCACGTCGGGATCTACATCGGCGCGGGCATGATGGTCCACGCCCCGCAGACCGGTGACGTCATCCACATCGCCTCGATCGACAACCGCCCCTTCGCCGGCGGCGTGCGGATCGCGGACTGAGGCGGGCGACCGGGACAGGACCTAGATCAGTCGGCGGCGAGCGGCCCAGGCCACGGCCTCGATCGCCGTGGCCACGCCGATGCGGTCGCAGATCCCGCGGAGCCTGCGCCGGACGGTCCGGCCACTGATGTCGAGACGACGCCCCACCCGGTCCACGGTGACGCCCTTGGCAAGTTCTGCCAGGAGCACGAGATCTTCGTCACTGAGACCGATCTCGCCCGCGCCCAGGAGTCTGTCGTCGCGACGGGAATCCACTTCCGGATATGCCATCTAGAGTCGCTCCCCCCGCTCTGAAACTCAGGCGTGAGTATGTTGGAATCAATGCCGCCCGTCAGGAACGGTAAACGCCTTGTTCAAAGGTCGTCAAGTTCTCTTCTCCATAGAGGTGGCGGACGCTATTGACATAGCGGCCGCTACGTGAAGTACTCATGATATGTCGGTGCCTTTGCGGTTAAGCCGGAGCGAAGCCAAGGCACGCACCCGCAAGCGTCTGTTGTCCGCAGCGGCCGAAGTCTTCGCAGAACAAGGTTTCGCCGGCGCCTCCGTCGACGAGATCGCCTTCAGGGCCGGCCACACGGTCGGTGCCCTCTACTCCCATTTCGCCGGAAAGAACGAGCTCTTCCTCACGCTCTTTGACGAGCGGGTCTCCCACCCCCTTGACCACGTCGGGGAAATCGCCTCCCAATGGGAGGGAGACGAGACCACCTTTGCGGCATTTGGGGCATATCTGGCTGGAGTGGCTGATCATCACACGGTACGGAGCACGCTGGAAATGGAGTTTCTGCGCTATGCGCTGACCCGGCCGGAATTACTCGACCGTCTGGCCGCCCGCTGGTGGGCTCCCCGTGCGGCGGTCGCCCGCCTGGTGGCCCCGCACTGCGGGGGACACGATCCCGCCCTCGTGGCGACCGCGATCATCGGACTCTTCGAGGGGCTCGTCATGCAGCGCCGCGTCGACCGCGCCGCAGTGCCGCCCCAGCTGTTCACCGAGTCACTGCGCTGGCTGATGGCAGGGCTCGCCCGCACTCCCGTGAGACCGGCGGACCCGTTGCCGGAACCGCGCTGAGTCCGGACGGGGTTCCCGATGCCGACTTACCCCGGCTGGGCCCGCAGGCCGTACGGGCCCAGCCGGGCGCAGGCCCTCGCGACGGCGCCGGGTCTGGCCCCGGCACCGCCCGCATGGGGAACGGTCACGCCCCGCCCGGCTCAGCCTGCTGGCTTGACCAGGGGGAACAGGATCGTTTCGCGGATGTTTCTGCCGGTGAAGGCCATGACGAGACGGTCCACACCGAGCCCCATGCCACCGGTGGGCGGCATGGCATATTCCAGGGCGGTGAGGAAGTCCTCGTCAAGCTGCATGGCCTCGGGGTCGCCCCCGGCGGCGAGCAGGGACTGCTCGGTGAGGCGGCGGCGCTGCTCGACCGGGTCGACCAGCTCCGAGTAGGCGGTGCCGAGTTCGGTGCCGAACCCGATCAGGTCCCACTTCTCGGTGAGGAGCGGATTGTCGCGGTGCTGGCGGGTCAGCGGGGAGGTCTCCAGCGGGTAGTCCATGACGAACGTGGGCTGGATGAGGGTGTGCTCGACGAGTTCCTCGAAGATCTCCTGAACGAGCTTGCCCTGGCCCCACTTCGGGTCCCAGTGGATGTCGTGCGTGTCCGCGTGCTTGCGGACCTGCTCCAGCGGCGTCTCGGTGGTGATCTCCTGCCCCAGGGCCTCCGACACCGCTCCGTAGAGGGTGATCCTCGGCCACTCGGGCAGGCCCAGGTCGATCTCCTGACCCTCGTGGGTCACCACGGAGTGGCCGAGGGCGGCCACGACCGCGCTCTGGATCATCCGCTGGGTCAGGTCGGCCATGTCGTTGTAGTCGAGATACGTCCCGTAGGCCTCGAGCATGGTGAACTCGGGGTTGTGGGTGGCGTCCGCGCCCTCGTTGCGGAAGTTGCGGTTGATCTCGAAGACCTTCTCGATCCCGCCCACCACGAGCCGCTTGAGGTAGAGCTCGATCGCGATGCGGAGGTAGAGCTCCATGCTGTAGGCGTTGATGTGGGTCTTGAACGGCCGGGCCGTCGCACCGCCGTGGATCGGCTGGAGCATCGGCGTCTCGACCTCGAGGTAGCCCTCGCCGTGCCAGAAGTCACGCATCGCCCGCACGACGGCGCTACGGGTGTAGGCCATCTTCCGCGCCTCGTCGTTGACGATGAGGTCCAGGTAACGCTGGCGGACCCGCGCCTCGGGGTCGGTGAGCCCGGCGTGCTTCTCCGGCAGCGGGCGCAGGCACTTTGAAGTGATCGCCCAGCGGTCGGCGAGGATGGACAGCTCACCACGGCGGGAGGTGATGACCTCGCCCTCGATGCCGACGTGGTCACCGAGGTCGACGTCGCGCTTCCAGGCGGCCAGGGAGTCTTCCCCCACCTTGTCCAGCGAGATCATGACCTGGAGGTCGGCGGAGCCGTCACGGATGGTGGCGAAGCAGAGTTTGCCCCCGGTCCGGGAGAGCATGACCCGCCCAGTAACGCCCACTTTGTCGCCGGTCGCGGTGTCTACGGGGAGATCGGCATATTTTTCACGGATCTCGGCGTTGGTCGCGGTGCGCGGAAAATTCACCGGGTAGGGGTCGACGCCTTCGGAGCGGAGGCGGTCGAGCTTCTCCCGGCGCACGCGCATCTGCTCGGGCAGATCCTCGGCTGGGTTCGTCACTTCATCGGTCACAGGCCAAGGTTACCGATGTCTGTGCTAGGCGGTGTTGCGGTGATAGATCAGCCGGAGCCCGATCAGCGTGAGCCACGGCTCGTGCATGTCGATCGAGCGCGCCTCGCTGACCACCAGCGGTGCCGCGCTGCCGGTGGCGACGACGGTGACGTCGTCCGGGTCGTCGGCCAGCTCGGCCGCCATGCGCTCGACGATCCCGTCCACCTGACCGGCGAACCCGTAGATGATGCCCGCCTGGAGCGCCTCGACCGTGTTCTTGGCGATCACCGAACGCGGCCGGATCAGCTCCACCTTGTGCAGCTGCGCCCCGGCCGCGGCCAGCGCGTCCACCGAGATCTCGATGCCGGGAGCGGTCACCGCGCCGACGTACTCCCCCTTGGCGGAGACCGCGTCGAAGGAGGTCGCGGTGCCGAAGTCGACGATGACGCACGGCCCGCCGTACAGCTGGATGGCCGCCAGCGCGTTGACGATCCGGTCGCTGCCGACCTCCTTCGGGTTGTCCATCCTGACCGGCACCCCGGTGCGGATGCCGGGCTCGACGATCACCGCGGTGACGTCGCCGTAATAGCGGCGGCACATCTCGCGCATCTCGTTGAGCACCGACGGCACCGTGGAGCAGAGCACGATGCCATCGACGTCGGTCCCCTTGAGCAGGGGCGACTGCCCGAGCAGCCCCTGCAGCACGACGGCGATCTCGTCTGCCGTACGCCGGGCGTCGGTGGCGATCCGCCAGTGCTCGATGACCTCATCGCCCTCGAACAGGCCGAGAACGGTGTGCGTGTTACCGACGTCGATGGCAAGCAGCATCAATTCCCCCGAAGGTCCAATGCGATGTCAAGAGCCGGTGCCGAGTGGGTGAGCGCGCCCACGGCAAGGTAGTCGACGCCTGTCTCGGCCACCTCATGGGCCATTTCCAAGGTCAACCCTCCACTCGACTCCAGGCGTGCCCTGCCGTCTACCAGCCGTACGGCCAGCGCCAGCTCGTCCACGGTGAAATTATCCAGCAGGATCTCCTCGGCGCCCTCGGCGAGCACCGGCTCGATCTGGTCGATCCGATCCACCTCGACCTCGATCGGCAGGCCGGGGTAGGCGTCCCGCACCGCCCGGAACGCTTCGGCCACTCCACCCGCGGCCACCACGTGATTGTCCTTGATCAGCGCGGCATCCGAAAGCGACATACGGTGGTTGACTCCTCCGCCGCACCGCACAGCGTACTTCTCCAGGGCCCGCAGCCCGGGCAGCGTCTTGCGGCTGTCCCTGATCCGCGCTCCCGTCCCCCGCACGGCCCGGACCCAGCGCCCGGTGAGGGTCGCGACGCCGGACAGGTGGGTGAGCAGGTTGAGCGCGGTCCGCTCGGCCGTCAGCAGGTCCCGCGTGGGGCCGGTGACGGTCATCAGCACGTCGCCCCGCGTGACGCGCTCGCCGTCCTTGACCCGGCGCTCGACCACCAGACGGCCCCCGCTCAGGTAGGAGAACACGCCCTCGGCGACGGCCAGCCCGCAGACCACCCCGTCCGCGCGGGCCACCACGTCGGCGGTGTCGGCCTGCTCCGCCGGGATGGTGGCGAGGCTGGTGACGTCACCCGCGGCCTGGAGGTCCTCGTCGGCGGCGGCCTTGAAGAGCGCCGTCACCGCGGCCGGGTCCAGGCCCGCCTCGATAAGGTCCGTCTCCACCTGTGCCGGCAGCACCGTCTCGCGCTGCCCGTGCGGCACGTATGTCATGGTCATTCCCTCCGCTGTCAGAGTCACGTCGAGGTGGCCCAGCCACCAGGCATCGTTCCGTTCGGGAAAGTCCTCACGCCAGTGCGACCCGCGGGTCTCCTCGCGATTACGGGCGGCCGCCACCAGTGCCGAGGCGACCGTCAGCAGGTTGGTGGCCTCCCACGACTCGGTGCGCGGTTCCACCGCCACCGGGGTCCACCGGGTGCTCACCAGGGCGCGGGCCACCTCGGTCAGGGACTCCTGGCTGCGCAGCACGCTCGCGCCCCGGCTCATGTGCCCCTGAATCCTGGACCTGGCTCTCGGGTCGACCAGGCCCGCGGGCCGGTCGTCGGCCACCGGCTCACCGGGGGCCGTACCAGGGGAGTCGGCGTGCCGCCGCGCGTGGATGTCCTCGGCGATCCGCCCGGCGAAGACCAGTCCTTCGAGCAGCGAGTTGGAGGCCAGCCGGTTGGCGCCGTGCACGCCGGTGCAGGCCACCTCCCCGCAGGCGTACAGCCCCGGCACGCTGGTACGGCCGTGCAGGTCGGCGCGGACGCCGCCGCTGGCGTAGTGGGCGGCCGGGGCGACCGGGACGGGCTGGGTCACCGGGTCGATGCCGTGTTCCAGGCAGACCGCGTGAATGGTCGGGAAGCGGGTGCGCCACTTCTCCTCGCCGAAGTGGCGGGCGTCGAGATACATGTGGTCGGCGCCGGTCTCGCGCATCCGCCGCATGATCGCCTTGGCCACGACGTCGCGGGGCGCGAGGTCGGCGAGCTCGTGGACGCCCGCCATGAAGCGGGTGCCCTCGGCGTCGATCAGCACCGCACCCTCGCCCCTGACCGCCTCGGAGATCAGCGGCTGCTGGCCGGTCGCGTCCTCGCCCAGCCAGAGCACGGTCGGATGGAACTGGACGAACTCCAGGTCCCTGACGACGGCGCCGGCCCGTAGCGCCAGTGCCACCCCGTCGCCGGTGGAGACGACGGGGTTGGTGGTGGCGGCATAGACCTGACCCATGCCGCCGGTGGCCAGCACCACGGCTCGGGCCCTGACCGCGCCCACGCCGTCGCGTTCGCCCTCGCCCATGACGTGCAGGGTGACTCCCGCGGTCCGGCCGCCGGCGTCCTTGAGGAGGTCGAGCACGAGCGCGTGCTCGACCACCTCGATCGCCGACTCCTGGACGGCCTGGACGAGCGCCCGCTGCACCTCCGCCCCGGTGGCGTCGCCGCCCGCGTGCACGATGCGGTTGCGCCGGTGGCCGCCCTCCCGGGTGAGCTGGAGCTCGCCCGAGTCGTCGGTGTCGAACCGGGCGCCCGTGGCGATCAGCCCGCGCAGCGCGGCGGGGCCCTCGGTCACCAGCACCCGGACGGCTTCCGAGTCGCAGAGCCCGACGCCCGCGACGAGGGTGTCGGACAGGTGCTCGGCGGGGGTGTCCCGCGGGTCGAGCACGGCGGCGATCCCGCCCTGCGCCCAGCGCGTGGACCCCGACGACAGCACATCCTTGGTGACGACCAGGACCTTCGCGCCGGGGTCGAGATCGGCATACCGCAGCGCCAGGGTCAGCCCCGCGATGCCGGAACCCACCACGACCACATCCGCCTCGACCGTCCAACCCGGGGCGGGCGCGGTCAACCTCTGGGGAATGGCAGGGATCGCCATGACCGTCTCCTCGCGGGGGTTGAGAGGTCTTCATTTCGTCAATGTGACGATAACGCGCGCCGCACAGCGGTTCTTCCCCGGGGTGCCCCGTGGAGCCCATTTCACGGCCAGGCCGGCGGCGGCGGGCTCATACGCCGCCGGGTCGCGGGAGTGCGGGCCCGAGAGCCGACCACGGCCACCGGGACTCCCTGAGAGGCGGGTCCGAGGATCCGCGGCGTCGGGTCGACCACTTCCAGGGCGTGCGGTTTTCCTGATCTTTATTCACCTTCCGTTGACAGGGATGTAACAGAGCTACATAACATGCATGTAGCCGATGATCACCCCCTATCCGCCGCAGCGGAGGCATCGCCATGGCACGTGAACCAGCACCGGTATCGCCACAGTGGCGAGAGTGGGACGGCGGTCCTGAGCTCTCCCGCTCGTGGCCCTCCCCGCACGCGGACATCGACGTCAACACCGCCGGTCTCAGGAAGGTCGGCGACGCGATCATGCTGGAGGCGGACACCGCGTATGGCTACAACCGGGACGACAATAAATCCTCCGCTCTGGGGTCCTATCAGGACATGACCGATTCCGATCACGCCGGGCTGCTCGGCCGGATCGGAAAGTTCGACCCCCCGCGGTGGGATGCGCTCACCGCACTCAGGAAGACCCTGACAGGCATCAGCGGCTTCGTCGTGGGCGGAACCCATTGCGCCCTGGAGATTTACAACAATTTCGGCAACATGATCTTCGCGACCTCGGCGAACTACGCCATGGCCGACAGCGTCTTCGACAAGAACATCTCCGTGCTGCGATACACCGTCAACGGCGCAGGCGTCCGCCACGAGACCTGGAAAAAGAAGTCCTACGTATGGCAAGAGGACAACATCTCGGACTACGACGCACCCACGATCAAGGCCATGCTGAACAGCGTCGAGGTGGAGACCATGCTGCGCAAGGGCTGCGCGTGCGCCGATCTGGCCACGTGGTTGACCAGCCTGCAGTCCCTCGTCGAGGAGCACGCCAGGCAGCTGGCCGGCGCCTGGCAGGGCGAGCCGGCCGAACTCGCCCTGGACGCCTTCCGCAAGGTGCACGCCACCGTCAGGGCGCTGGCCTACGCCATCGGCACGACCGGCGACACGATCATCTGGCTGGCCAACGTGATCCACCAACGTCAGGTGGACTTCGAATCCGTGGTCAAGCTGGGCAACTGGGAGTTCGACGACGACCTGCCGGACTGGCTGCTCCCCTGGGGCGGCGGCGCACACGACCGCGCCCGCGACTACCTGCGCGAACTCAACCAGCAGCTGAAAATCGCCTACGACATGCTTCCCGCAGAGATCGAGGTCCTCCTCCCCACCACCCGCAGCGACAACCCGAAGTACACCGACGAGAAGGACGGGCTCAAGGACGGCAGCGACTACTGGGATTTCATGATCTTGTACACCCCGCCGTTCCCCCTTCTGGACCGTGACGAGCCGGCATCCTGACAGCGCCCGCTCGCACGCGTACGAACGAGGCGGGCGAGAGCCGGACGGGCCGCCGACATCGCCGACATCGCCGACTGACCCCACCGCCCGCGCACCTTCCCCTGACGAGGGTCTCAGCCCGCCGGCCGGTGAAGCACGTCACCGCGCAGGAGATCCGTGGCGGGCTCCGGAGCCGCGGCGAGGTCCCGGCCGAGCTCGACGATCCGGTTGCCGCCGTCGACGTGGACGACCCTGGGCCGGAAGAACCTCGCCTCGGCGTCGTCGAGCCGGCCGTACGCGATGACGATCACCAGGTCGCCCACGTGGACGAGCCGGGCGGCGGCGCCGTTGATGCCGACGATCCCGGAACCACGGGGACCGGCGATCGTGTAGGTCACCAGCCGGGCGCCGTTGTCGATGTCCACGATGTGCACCTGTTCGCCGGGCAGCAGCCCCGCGGCGTCCAGCAGGTCCTCGTCGATGGTCACCGATCCCACGTAGTGCAGGTCGGCCTGGGTGACCGTGGCCCGGTGGATCTTCGATGTGAGCATGGTGCGGAGCATGGGTCGATCACCTTTCGTCCGGTCGCGCCGCCTCACGAGCGTGCACGCCTGGGCGAAACATACCCGAGGCCGCCGGGGCCTCCGCCGCGCCGGGGAAAGGCTCCGGATAGGCGCCGGAGCCCTGTGACCATAGGCGGATCGCGGCTCCGCCGGAGAACATCGGAGCCGTCCGGACCGGGCGTGGCCGCGGCGCCGGGACTCCGTCAGAGGGTGACCGTCACGTTGTCGATCAGCCTGGTGGAGCCGACCTTGGCGGCCACGGCGAGGACCGCCTCACCCCTGTGGTCCTCGCCGACCTCCGCGAAGGTCGACGGGTCCACCAGGACCAGGTAGTCGACGGCCACCGCGGGCTCCGCCGCCAGCACGGCGTGCGCGGCCCGGCGGATCTCCTCCGGCGTGCGCTGCGCGGCCCCCGCGGACAGCGCCCGTGACAGGGCCGGTGCCGCCTCGCGGTCCTCAGGGGACAGGTAGCGGTTGCGGCTGGACAGCGCCAGGCCGTCCGCCTCCCGGACCGTGGGCGCCCCGACGACGGAGATCGGCAGGTCGAGGTCGGTGACCATCCGGCGGATCATCGCGAGCTGCTGGGCGTCCTTCTGTCCGAACACGGCCACGTCCGGCTGGACCAGGTTGAACAGCTTGATCACGACGGTCAGCACGCCGTCGAGGTGACCCGGCCGGAACGCCCCCTCGACGGCCGTGCCCATCTTCCCTGCCGAGACGCCGACCTGCCGGTCCGGTAGATACATGTCCTCGGCGGCGGGGGCGAACACCATGCTCACACCCTCAGCGGCGCAGACCTCCAGATCGGCGTCGAAGGTCCGGGGATAGCGGGAGAAGTCCTCGTTGGGGCCGAACTGCAGCGGGTTCACGAAGACGCTCACGGCCACGTGCTCGGCCTTCTCCCGGGCCAGCCGCATGAGCGAACGGTGTCCTTCGTGCAACGCGCCCATGGTCGGCACCAGCGCCAGGGCCGCCTTCGCCGGAGACGACCCGCCGCCGATCCCCAGCGCCCGCCTCGCCTCGGCCAGCTCCGCGCGGTCACCCGCCACGATCACGTCCATATGTTGCCTCCCAGGGCGTCCAGGAGGCGCTCGGCGGCCTCGGGCTTGAGTAGCCCGGCCGCCAGCGCCCGGTCCGCCGTGAGCCTAGCGAGGGCCACATAGGCGTCCGCGGCCTCGGGTGCCGCCAGGATCAGCGCGTCCACGTGCTTGCGGACCGTGCCGGCGTCTCCGCGCACCACCGGGCCGGTCAACCCGGCGATGCCGAGCCGCAGCACGTTGTCCAGGGCCGCGCCCAGCAACGGGCCGAGCATCCGGCCCGGCTGCTCCACCCCGATCTTCTCCAGCAGCTCCGAGGACTCCGCAACCAGCGTCACCATGTGGTTGGCCGCGTTCGCCAGGGCGGCGTGGTAGAGCGGGCGGTCCTCGTCCGCGATCCAGACCGGCTCCCCCTCCATCTCGATGACCAGGGCCTCGGCCACCGGACGGAGCTGATCGGGCGCGGTGACGCCGTAGGAGATGCCGACGAGCCGGCGGAGGTCGTCGTCCTTGCCGGTGAAGGTCATCACAGGGTGGAGCGCCAGTGGCAGCGCCCCCGCCTTGATCGCCGGGTTCAGCACCCCTAGGCCGTACGCCCCGCTGGTGTGGGCCACCAGCTTGCCGCGCAGTCCGGCACCCGTGCCGACCAGGCCGGAGACCAGGTCGGGCAGCGCGTCGTCGGGGACCGTCAGCAGGACGAGGTCCGATGCGGCCACCACGTCCTCCGGGCGCGTGGGGGTCAGGCCGAGCCGCTCGGCCGCCCGCTCCCTGGAGGAGTCGGAGACCCCGCTGGCGGCCACGATCCGATGGCCCGCCCGCGCGAGGGCGGCACCCAGCGCCGAACCGACCCGGCCCGCTCCAACGATTCCGACGGCCAGCCGTGCCGGGCGAGCACCTGCGTCCATGATGTCCCGTCCTTCGACCACATAGGAGGCTCCATGCCCAGTTGACCAGCGTAACGGGCCTGACGGTCGCAGCCACGCAAAGTCACGTGTCCGAAAACGGCGGCGGGTCCCCAGGCCCTTCTCCGTCGGGGATCCCGCCTCCCGGCAGCGAGAAGCTGTGACGCGCTCCCCGGGCTGAGGACCGGAGCACCGGCCCGCATTCCGGTAGCGTCTGGGGGCGTGTGGCTTACCTGGCGCGCCGCGACGGAGCAGGCGCTCTACGGCGAGAACGGCTTCTACCTGCGCGAGCGTCCCTCAGGACACTTCCGGACCTCCGTCGGCGCCTCCCCCGTCTTCGCCGAGGCCGTGCTGCGCGAGCTGGTCGCGGTGGACGACGCGCTCGGCAGCCCGCCGGCACTCGACCTGGTGGACGTCGGCGCGGGCGAGGGCGGGCTGGCGAGCCGGGTGCTCGCCGCAGCGCCCCCCGGCCTCCGCTCCCGGTTACGGGTGACCGGGGTGGATCTGGCCGACCGCCCCGCCCGGCTTCCCGGGGAGATCGGCTGGGCGGCAGCCGTACCGGACGGGATCTGTGGCCTCGTGGTGGCCAACGAATGGCTGGACAACGTGCCCTTGGACGTCGCCGAGCAGACGGCCGACGGCCCCCGCCTGGTCCTGGTCGACCCCTCAGACGGCGCCGAACGGCTCGGGGACAGGCCGCAGGAGGCCGATCTGGCCTGGCTGGACCGGTGGTGGCCGATGCGAGAGACGGGCGAGCGGGCCGAGATCGGCAGGCCGCGTGACGAGGCCTGGGCGTCGGTGATCGTACGGCTGGCACGCGGACGGGCGATCGCGATCGACTACGCACACCCTGTGGACGGCCGCCCGCCGTACGGCACGCTGACCGGTTACCGTGACGGGGCGATCGCCGCCCCCGTACCGGACGGCTCGTGCGACATCACCGCCCACGTGGCCCTGGACGCCTGCGCTGCCGCCGGGGAGCGCGCCGGCGCCGTCACGACGGCCCTGACCACGCAGCGCCAGGCCCTGCGCGCCCTCGGTGTCACCGGGTCCCGCCCGCCCGTCGACCTCGCCCGCACCGACCCGCGCGGCTACCTCCAGGCTCTGGCCAGGGCATCGCAGGAGGCGGAGCTGATCGCTCCCGAAGGGCTGGGCGGCTTCGGCTGGCTCGCCCAGGACCGCTTCTGCTCGTGATCGCCTCTGGCGGGAGCCTCCCAAGCAGTTCGCGCCCGTCCTGGAAGCACTGCGGGAGCTGGAACGGCTCACCGCCGAGACGGGCGGGCTGGTGCTGCGGTTCGGGCACCTGTACGGCCCCGGCTCGACCTACGCCGCCGACGGCTCGTTCGTCCGCCAGGTCCACGCGGGTGAGGTGCCGATCGTCGGAAAGGGCACGGCGATGTTCTCCTTCACCCACGCCCAGGATGCGGCCAGCGCGGTCGTGGCGGCGCTGGAGACGTCGTCCAGGACGCCTACCTGCGCTGGATGCGCACGGACCGGACCGAGATCCGGCAGACACGGGCCTTCCTGGTCACCGTGGTGTCCCGTCTCGCGCTCGACCAGCTCAGGTCGGCCTGGGTCACCAGGGAGGCCAACGGCGGACCCGCGCTCTGGTCGGTCATCGGAGGTCAGGAGCAGCTCGTCACTTTCGACATCCGTGACGGACGCATCCATGGGATCTTCGGCGTGCTCAATCCCGGCAAGCCGGCCCACGTGCGGACCGGCCGATGACCCGCCCTGAGCCCGCCGGAGCGCGGCTCTGGCCCTAAACCCGCATCTGGAGGGAGTCCAGGCCTCGGATGATGTAGCCCGGCCCCCAGGTGGGCTCGGTGACAAGCTCCAGCTTCGGCGCCCTGCGCAGCAGAGCGCCGAAGGACTCGACCAGCTCGACCCTGGCCAGCGGCGCGCCCAGACAGAAGTGGATGCCCGCTCCGAAGGAGATGTGCGGGTTGTCCGCCCGGCCCACGTCGAGGCGGTCGGGGTCGGCGAACACCTCGGGGTCGCGGTTGGCCGAACCGAACAGCAGGGCGACCTCCGCGCCGCGCGGGATGTCCACCCCGCCCACCGTGATGTCCTCCAGCACCCAGCGCTCGAACATCTGCAGCGGGGTGTCCCACCGCATCAGCTCCTCGATCGCGGTGGGCAGCAGGCCGTGGTCGGCGCGGAGCCGTTCCAGCTCGGCCGGGTTGCGCAGCAACGACCACCAGCCGTTGCCGGTGACGTTGACGGTGGCCTCGTGCCCGGCGTTGAGCAGCAGCACGCAGGTGCCGACCAGCTCCTCCTCGGTGAGCCTGTCGCCCTCGTCGGCCACCAGGGCCAGCGCGCTGATCAGGTCGTCACCGGGGTCCGCCCGGCGGGCGCGGGCCAGCCCGACGAGGTAGTCGGAGAACTCCTCGGCCGCGCGCACGGCGGTGTGCTGGGCCTCGACCGAGGGGTTGAGCTCGTACATGCCGCAGATGTCGGCGGACCAGGGCCGCAGCAGGTGCCGGTCGGACTCGGGCACGCCGAGCATCTCCGCGATCACGGTCACCGGGAGCGGCTCGGCCACCTCGGCGATCAGGTCTCCCCCACCCCGCTCGACGAACCCCTCCACCAGCTCGCCGGCCATCCGGGCGACCTTGGGGCGCAGCGCCTCGACCATGCGCGGGGTGAACGCCTTGGACACCAGCCGCCGGAGCCGGGTGTGGACCGGCGGTTCGACGTCGAGCATCCCGGCTCTGACCACCCGCCAGAACGGGTCCTGGAAACCGGGGTCGTCCGGCCTGCCGAACTCGGTGTGGGTGGCCACGTGCAGGTAGGAGCGGCCGAGCCTGCGGTCGCGCAGCAGCGCGTTGACGTCGGCGTGCCGGGCGACGAGCCACTGGCCGGTCGGCTCGAAGAAGCTGACGGGCCGCCGCCGCCTCAGCTCGGCGTAGACGTCATAGGGGTGGGCGACGAATTCCGGATTCCAAGGATCAAAGTGCACGCAAACATCGTAATCACGCTGGTCGGCGATGGTGCCCCTACAGGTCGCCCAGTATCCGGCCGGCCACCGGAGGCGGCTTCACCGGCCGCTCGCTGCTGACATAGCCAAGCCTGATGTATAGGCGCATGCTGCGATATTTCTGGCCCACCTCGTCCCGCCCGACGCCAAGCCCGAAACAGGCCCCAGGCCTCCGCCATCCCCTCCTAAAGGCCTGCGAGGCCGCTCTGGGATCCGGCCTGCTGGTCCGGCTCGTAGCGCTGGTGCAGCTCGACCGGCTTCTCCCCGTCCGACTTGCCGCGCATCCGGATGTTCAGCAGCTCCACGGCCAGCGAGAACGCCATCGCGAAGTAGATGTAGCCCTTGGAGATGTGCTGCTCGAAGCCCTCGGCGATGAGCACGACGCCGATCAGCACCAGGAACGACAGGGCGAGCATCTTGATGCTCGGGTGCTTGTCCACGAAGCGGCTGATCGGGCCGGAGGCGAAGAGCATCACGATGACCGAGACGACGACGGCGGCGACCATGACGCCCAGCTCGTCGACCATGCCGACCGCGGTGATCACCGAGTCGAGGGAGAACACGACGTCCAGGACCATGATCTGGAGGATCACCGCGGTGAAGGAGGAGGCGACCCTGGCACCGGCGTGACCCGACTTGCCCTCGAGGCTGTCGTGCATCTCGAAGACGCTCTTGCCCAGCAGGAACAGCCCGCCGAAGATCAGGATGAGGTCCCGTCCCGAGATCGGATGGCCGAAGACCTCGAACAGCGGCGCTGTGAGCTTCACCACCCAGGACAGTGCCAGCAGCAGCGCCAGCCGGCTGACCAGGGCGGCGAGAAGGCCCAGCTTGCGGGCCTTGTCGCGCTGTTCCGCGGGGAGCTTGCCCGCCAGGATCGAGATGAAGATGATGTTGTCGATGCCCAGCACGATCTCCAGGCCGACAAGGGTGACGAACCCTATCCATATCTCCGGGTTGGTCACCCAATCCATCACTGACTCCCTCATTTCACCAGGCCCGTGCGGTCAATGCCTGGACGAACGGGAACCGCCGCGAGTTCCGGAACCGGCGCTTTTCCGCTTGCGATGCCCGGCCGTGCGTCGGTTATAGTTCCCACGTAGGTCATGAGTGCCAGTGACAAGCCCCGGCTCGCTGGCCGGCAACCCTCGCGTCCGCGGCGGGGTGCCCCGGGTGAGGACCTGGTCCGGCACGAGGTGTGCCGGGCAAGCGCGGGCTCCACACATCAACGCCATGGGTTGGGGTCCGATGACCTCGACAGGAGACCTGGCGTGTCCGCACTGACGATCTTCACCACCACCGCCGCCGTCGGCACCGCTCCGGCGAGCCGCGCGTCCACCACCGCCGAAGCCGCCGCGACCGCCACCCCGGCCGTCCCCGCGACCCGCACAACCGACGACCGGCGGGTCCCCGCGGTGCTCGGTGCGGACCTTGAGGTCCCCGTCAAGGGGGGCAGGCTCGTCCGCTACGCCAACCTCGACTATGCCGCCAGCGCCCCCTGTCTGGAGCCGGTCAGCGCCGCCGTCACCGCCGCGCTCCCGGCCTACTCCAGCGTCCACCGCGGTGCCGGATACGCCTCCCAGCTCACCACGGCCCGCTACGAGCAGGCCCGGCACACCGTCCGCGCCTTCGTCGGGGCCCGCCCCTGCGACTCGGTGATCTTCACCCGGAACACCACCGACGCGACCAACCTGCTGGCGCGCAGCCTGCCCGAGGGGACCACCGCCGTGGTCTTCGACACCGAGCACCATGCCTCGCTCCTGCCCTGGGCCGACACCGTACGGCTCGCGCCCCCCGCCTTCCCCGGCGAGGCCGTCCGCGCCGCAGACGAGGCACTGGGCGGGATCGACGGCCCCAAGCTGCTGGTCGTGACCGCGGCCTCCAACGTCACGGGCGAGCTCTGGCCGATCGCGGCCCTGGCCCACATCGCCCACCGCCACGGCGCCCGCATCCTCGTCGACGCCGCCCAGCTCGTCCCGCACCGTCGTCTCAACCTGACCGCGCTGGACCTGGACTACGTCGTCTTCTCCGGCCACAAGCTCTACGCCCCGTTCGGCGTCGGGGCGCTGATCGGCCGCGCCGACTGGCTGTCGGAGGCGGAGCCGTACCTGCGCGGCGGCGGCGCCGTGAAGGCCGTGGACGACGACGCCACCGAGTGGCACACCGACCCCGAGGCCCGTCACGAGGCCGGCACCCCCAACGTCCTCGGTGCCATCGCCCTGGCCGCCGCCTGCGACGCGCTGACCGCCACCGGCTGGAACGCGCTGCTCCGCGAGGAGGAGCGCCTCATCGGCCGCCTCCGTGCCGGGCTCGGCGCCGTCGAGGGCGTCCACGAGCTGGCCCTGTGGGGCCCCGACCACCCTCGCGTCGGCATCGTCTCCTTCGTGGTGGACGGCTTCACCGCCCGCGAGGTCGCCGAGGTCCTGTCCGGGACGTACGGCATCGGCGTGCGCGACGGCAAGTTCTGCGCCCACCCCTTCGTCCGCCACCTCCTCGGCGCCAAGGACGGCGGCTGCGACGACGTCACCGCCTCCGCCGTCCGCGCCTCGATCGGGATCGGCACCACCACCGAGCACGTCGACCGTCTGGTCGCCGCCCTGCGGGAGCTTGTCTCGCGGGGCTGACATGACAGCATGGGCCTTATGACCGACCGTCACGCCACAGGCGCGCCCCGGGAGATCAGCGTGGGCATCGGCGCCGGAGCCGGCGCCGTGCACGCGACGTCCGGCAAGGAGCTGGCGACCGAGGACATGGTCCTCAACATCGGGCCGCAGCACCCGTCCACGCACGGGGTGCTGCGGCTACGCCTCACGCTGGACGGAGAGCGGATCAGCGCGGCCGAACCGATCGTGGGCTACATGCACCGCGGCGCGGAGAAGCTCTTCGAGGTGCGTGACTACCGGCAGATCATCGTGCTGGCCAACCGGCACGACTGGCTGTCGGCCTTCGCCAACGAGCTGGGCGTGGTGCTCGCGGTGGAGCGGATGCTCGGCATGGAGGTGCCGGTCCGGGCAGTCTGGATGCGCACGCTCATGGCCGAGCTCAACCGGGTGCTCAGCCATCTGATGTTCCTCGGCTCCTACCCGCTGGAGCTCGGCGCGATCACCCCGGTCTTCTACGCGTTCCGTGAGCGCGAGACCCTCCAGGCCGTGATGGAGGAGATCTCCGGCGGGCGGATGCACTACATGTTCAACCGGGTCGGCGGCCTCAAGGAGGACGTGCCCGAAGGGTGGACGGACCGTGCCTCGCGCGCCGTCGCGGACGTGCGGCGGCGGCTGCCCGACATCGAGAACCTGATCGCCGGGAACGAGATCTTCCTGGCCCGCACGCTCGGGGTGGGCGTGCTGGGCCGCGAGACGATCATGCAGTACGGCGTGAGCGGCCCGATCGCCCGCGCCTCCGGGGTGGACTTCGACCTGCGCAGGGACGAGCCCTACCTCGCCTACGGCGAGCTGCCGGTCCGGGTCGTCACCCGGTCGGCCGGAGACTGCAACGCCCGGTTCGAGGTGCTGCTGGAGCAGGTGAAGGTCTCCCTGGACCTGGCCGACGCCTGCCTGGCACGGCTCAGGGAGCTGCCGCAGGGGCCGATCAACCAGCGCCTGCCCAAGGTGCTCAAGGTCCCCGAGGGACACACCTACGCCTGGACCGAGAACCCGCTCGGCATCAACGGCTACTACCTGGTCTCCCGCGGCGAGAAGACGCCGTGGCGGATGAAGCTCCGCTCGGCCTCCTACAACAACGTCCAGGTGCTGCGCGAGATGCTCCCGGGCAACCTGCTGGCCGACATGGTCGCCATCCTCGGGTCGATGTTCTTCGTCGTGGGCGACATCGACAAGTAGCGGAAGCGGGCGGCAAGGCACATCATGGCCGCATGGGCGGACACGACGATGCGGCGGCTCCCCCGGTGACGTCCGGGCCGCCGCGGGACCGATACGTCGACTGGCTCCGGGCGTTCAGCCTGATCGTCGTGGTCGTCTGGCACTGGGCGTTCACCATCCTGCAGTGGGGACCGGACGGCCCCTCGCCGACGAGCCCGCTGGGCTTCACCTCGGGACTGTGGATCCTGACCTGGCTGCTCCAGGTGCTGCCGCTCTTCTTCTACGTGGGTGGATACGTCCACCTGCTGTCGTGGAACCGCGCGTGCGAGCGCGGGGTCGGCCTCGGCACCTTCGTGTGGCGGCGTATCCGCGGTCTCGCGATCCCGGCACTGGTGCTGGCCGGGACCTGGATCGTTCTGGGCGCGATCGTGACGTGGGCGTTCGGGATCGAGTGGATGGACCGAGTCGTCCTCCTCGTCATCAGTCCGCTCTGGTTCATCGGCGTCTATCTCGTGCTGATCGCCCTGCTCCCGCTCGCGCTCTGGCTGCACCGGCGCTACGACGTGCTGGCGCTGATCTGGCTCGCCGGGGCCGCCCTGGTGGTCGACGTGCTGCGGCTGCGCTACGGCTACGAGGCCGTGGGCTGGCTCAACATGATCATTGTCTGGGGGCTGGCCCACCAGGCGGGCTTCTTCTACGCCAGGGTGGTGGCGCTCCCCCGCCGGTTCGACGTCGCCATCCTGTGGACCGGGCTGTTCGCGCTGTTCGGCCTGGTCTACTCGGGCATCTACCCGGGCTCGATGGTGGGCGTTCCCGGCGACAAGCTCTCCAACATGGCGCCGCCGACCTTCGTCATCGTGGCCCTGCTGATCTTCCAGATCGGCCTGGTGGAGGTGGTGCGGCCCTCCATGGAGCGCCTGCTGGAACATCCGAGATGGCAGCGCGTGAACGAGACGGTCAACAGGTTCGCGCTGCCGCTGTTCCTGTTCCACACGACCGGCATGGCGATCTGGGTGGCGCTGACCTGGTGGCTGTCCGGCAGCCCCACCGGACGGGGGTCGCCACCTGACCTGTTCTGGTGGCTGGAGCGGCCGCTTGCCGTCGGCGGCGCGCTGGTGTGCACGCTCCCGGTCATCATGCTGTTCGGCCGGCGACGTAAGACGGACAGGACGCGGGCCTAGACTCCGCTGGGCGCCCGGCCCTGCTCGGCCAGCCGGCCCGAGCAGGGATGGACCACGGCGTACCGGCACGGCTGATCACGTGGGGAACGGGGTTAACGGTCCTCTTCGGGGTCCTTCGGGACCTTGCAGCAGTGCTCCAGATAGAGGGCGGCGCCGACCAGCACCACACAGCCGAGGAACGAGCCTCCGGTGATGAGGAAGTCGCGCTGGGGCACGCTCTGCTCCAGCAGGTCGACGGTGTAGAGGGCGAACCCGGCGAAGACGCCGCCGAAGGCCGCCCCGCCGTACGCGGAGGCCTTGGCGAGGGCGGCGAGCCGGGCCACGGCCAGCGGCTCGACGGGCTCGGTGTCCCCCTTGCGCTCGATCCTGGCCTTCGTCATCCACCCGCTGTAGATCTCGCCGACCGCCAGCAGGAGCACCGTGGGGATCGCGGTCCACGGCACGGTCGGCAGGGATGAGTAGAGGGGTTTCAGGAGAGCCCAGGTGATGACCGCGAACAGGACGACGAGACCGACGAGCACGCCGGGACGGGTGGGCTTCAAACGGGCCTCTGCAACGTCAGGTCGGCGCGGAGCCGTACGCCGGCCTGGTCGAGCCCTGCCAGGAGGTCGGCGACCCTGCGCCCGGACAGCACCGCGTCGGGATCGACCTGCGACCACGGCACCAGCACGAACGCGCGCTCGTGCGCCCTGGGGTGCGGCAGCGTCAGCTCGGGGCCGTCGGAGACGACGTCCCCCACCGTGATCAGGTCGACGTCCAGGGTGCGCGCGCCCCAGCGCTCCGTCCGGACCCGGCCGAAGGCGTTCTCCACGCCCAGAGCACGCTCGAGGAGCGTCAGAGGTTCTATGATGGAGGTCTGTGCGATCACCACCGCGTTGAGGTACGGTCCCTGCTCGGGACCGCCGACCGGTTCGGTCTCGTAGACCGGTGAGACGGCGACGAAGTCGAGGCCGGGCGCGTCGAAGAGGCAGTCGAGCGCGCCCTGCAGCGTGTCGAACCGGTCACCCAGGTTGCTGCCGAGCGCCAGCACGACCCTCATGCCCGGCTCCGTGTGATTGTCACGATCACGTCGTCGAACGGCAGCGGGATCGGTGCGGCGGGTTTGTGCACGCTCACCTCCGCCGACAGGACCTGCTCACGGGCCAGGCAGACGTCCGCCAGACGCTGGGCCAGGGTCTCGATCAGGTTGACCGGCTCCCCCTCCACGACCTTGACCAGGTCCTGGGCCAGCTCGCCGTAGTGCACGGTCCGGGTGAGGTCGTCTCCGGCCGCCGCGGCTGCCGTGTCGAGGAAGAGTGTGGCGTCGACGACGAACTCCTGGCCGAGCTCACGCTCCGCGGCCAGCACGCCGTGCCGTCCCCGTGCCCGCAGGCCCTTCACACTGATCCGGTCCGTCACGCGGCCTCCTCCTCTTCTTCCTCGTCACCCTGCAGCACCGGCGAGCCGTGATGCAGCCAGAGCCGCCAGCCCGCCGACGTCCTGATGAAGGTGTTGCTCGCCACCACCTTGCCCGCGGCGAAGCTGGAGTCGCCCTCGTCGCCCGCGGTGAGGATGTTCTCCTCGCAGGTGAGCACGGCCACGTCACCCATGACCATGACGCGGACGTCGGTCAGCACGAACTGGATGTAGGGGGTGTTGGCCATGATGAGCGCCCAGGAGCGCAGCACCTCCTGACGGCCGTTCACGATCGGCCACCCCGGATGCACGCAGCTCACCTGCTCGCCGTCGATCTCCTCGGCCCAGATCTCGGTCATCTGGTCGAGGTCGGCGTTCTCGATCGCGGTGTAGAACGCCTGGTTGACCGTCTCGACGGCGGTGGTGTCGACGCTCATGCTCTCGCTCCCTGGACTGCGGCAGCCACGCGGACGGCGTCCGCGTTCGGGCCTACGTTGTGCACCCGCACGCACCATGCCCCTGCCTCTGCGACAAGGGCGGTCACGGCGAGCGTGGCGTCATCACTACGGCTGAAAGGGCGCGGCGTGCCGTCCTGGTCCGCGAGCAGCCGTCCCAGAAAACGTTTCCGTGAGGCCCCGATGATAAGCGGGTAGCCCAGCTCGGCGAGCTGGTCGAGCCCGGCGAGCAGGGCCCAGTTGTGTTCGGGGTTCTTGGAGAAGCCCAGCCCGGGGTCCAAGACGATCTGACTTTCGGACACCCCCTCGGCGAGCACGGAGGCGATCCGCTTGGCGATCTCCTCCCGCACCTCGGTCACGACGTCGCCGTAGACCGCCCTGCTGTTCATGGCGTGGCTGTGTCCCCGCCAGTGCATCACCACGTACGGCACTCCGGACGCGGCGACGACCCGTGGCATCGCCGGATCGGCCAGCCCGCCGCTGACGTCGTTGACCAGCTTCGCCCCCGCCGCCACGGCCGCCTGCGCGACCTCGGCCCGCATGGTGTCGACGCTGACCGTGACGCCCTCCCGGCTCAGCTCCCTGATGACCGGTTCGACCCTGGCCAGCTCCTCTTCGAGCGACACCCGCGCCGCCCCGGGCCTGGTGGACTCCCCGCCCACGTCAACGATGTCGGCGCCCTGCTCGACCAGCTCCAGGCCGTGCCGTACGGCTGTCGCCGGGTCGAACCACCGGCCGCCGTCGGAGAAGGAGTCAGGGGTCACGTTGACCACGCCCATAACCAGACATCGGCCCTCATCAGGCATGCCGGGCACATTCCACGTAGTCATGCGGACAAGCCTAGGCGTTGCGCGCTCTTCGCCCATCCTGCGGGTCCAGCTTGTGCCATAACCAATCTTCCCGCCCCTATTTGTCCCGGTCAGCTGATCGGAGAGCGTTCGGATCATGCCGGACGTTGGCAAGTGTGGAGATATTAGCCCGAGCACGACGGGCATGGGGGACTTTCGAACCGCAGCACAGCGCAGACGCCCTGTCCGGACCGCCGTGGCGGCCCGGACGAGGGGGGATACCTGCGGGCAAGGGCTCAGCTCGGATTCAGCGGAGGATGAGCGCCATCGCTTCGGCGCGGGTCTTGTCGCTCTTGCGGAAATCACCGCGCACGGCCGAGGTGATGGTCTTGGCGCCGGGCTTGCGGACACCGCGCATGGTCATGCAGAGGTGCTCGCACTCGACCACGACGATGACACCCCGGGGCTCCAGCACCCTCATGAGCGCGTCGGCGACCTGGGAGGTCATCCGCTCCTGCACCTGAGGACGGCGGGCGTAGACGTCGATGAGGCGGGCGAGCTTGGACAGGCCGGTGACCTGACCCTTCTCGTTCGGGATGTAGCCGACGTGGGCGACACCGTGGAACGGCACCAGGTGATGCTCACAGGTGGAGTAGACCTCGATGTCGCGGACGAGCACCATCTCGTCGTGATCGACGTCGAAGACCGTGGTCAGCACGTCTTCCGGGGTCTGCCCCAGCCCGGCGAACTGCTCCGCGTAGGCGCGGGCGACGCGGGCCGGGGTTTCCTGCAGGCCGTCCCGGTCCGGATCCTCACCGATCGCGATCAGGATCTCGCGAACGGCCTTCTCGATCCGGGCCGAGTCGACCTCTAACGGCTTCACACTCACGCTCAGTTACCGTCCCTGGGCACGGAGTCCACGTGGCCCGTACCCGCGGGGAGCGCGCCGTTGCCGGACTGCTCCTTCGGGGTCAGGATCGGCGGGCGGTCCGAGGGGAGCCGCTTGCCGTAACCGGAGTAGGAGGGGCGCTTCTCCCTGACGACCACCGGCGCGAAGATCTGCAGCACCTGGTCGCGGGAGAGCGTCTCCTTCTCCATGAGCTCCAGCACGAGGTTGTCCAGGACGTCACGGTATTCGACGAGGATCTCCCAGGCCTGGTCGTGGCCGGACTCGATCAGCCGGCGCACCTCCTCGTCGATCGTTGAGGCGACCTTCTCGGAGTAGTCGCGCTCGTGGCCCATCTCACGGCCGAGGAAGACCTCGGCGTTGCCGCTGCCGAACTTACGGGCGCCGAGCTGCTCGCTCATGCCGTACTCGGTGACCATGCGGCGGGCGATGGAGGTGGCCTTCTCGATGTCGTTGGAGGCACCGGTGGTGGGCTCGTGGAAGACGAGCTCCTCCGCCGTCCGGCCGCCCAGCAGCATCGCGAGCTGGTCCAGCATCTCCGAGCGGGTCGCCAGGAACTTGTCCTCCATCGGCAGCGTCATCGTGTAACCGAGGGCGCGGCCGCGGGACAGAATCGTGATCTTGTGAACCGGGTCGGAGTTGGGCAGCGCGTGGGCGACCAGGGCGTGACCGCCCTCGTGGTACGCGATGATCTTCTTCTCCTGGTCCGACATGACGCGGGACTTGCGCTCCGGCCCCGCCATCACCCGGTCGATCGACTCCTCGAGCATCTCCATCGAGATCAGCTTCTGGTCCGCACGGGCGGTGAGCAGCGCGGCCTCGTTGATCACGTTGGCCAGGTCCGCACCGGTGAAGCCGGGCGTCCGGCGGGCGATGACGTCGAGGTCGACGCCCTCGGCGAACGGCTTGCCGCGGCCGTGCACCCGGAGGATGCCCTTGCGGCCCTCCAGGTCGGGGCGGTCGACGGTGACCTGCCGGTCGAAGCGGCCCGGGCGGAGCAGCGCCGGGTCCAGGATGTCGGGCCGGTTGGTCGCGGCGATCAGGATCACGCCGCCCTTCACGTCGAAGCCGTCCATCTCGACGAGGAGCTGGTTCAGCGTCTGCTCGCGCTCGTCGTGCCCGCCGCCGAGACCGGCGCCGCGGTGGCGGCCCACCGCGTCGATCTCGTCGATGAAGATGATCGCCGGCGCGTTCGTCTTGGCCTGCTCGAACAGGTCGCGGACACGCGAGGCGCCGACGCCGACGAACATCTCGACGAAGTCGGAGCCGGAGATCGAGTAGAACGGCACACCGGCCTCACCGGCGACGGCCCTGGCGAGCAGGGTCTTGCCGGTTCCCGGCGGGCCGTAGAGCAGGACGCCCTTGGGAATCTTCGCACCGATCGCCTGGAACTTGGCCGGGGCCTGCAGGAACTCCTTGATCTCCTGGAGCTCCTCGATGGCCTCGTCGGCGCCCGCGACGTCGGCGAAGGTGGTCTTCGGCGTGTCCTTGGTGATGAGCTTGGCCTTCGACTTCCCGAAGTTCATCACTCGGGAGCCGCCGCCCTGCATCTGGTTCATGACGAACAGGAAGATCAGCACGATGATGACGATCGGCAGGAAGCTCACCAGGAGGCCGATGAGGAAGTTCTCCCTCGGCACGTCGACGGTGTAGCCCTTGCTCAGCTTCTCCGCCTTGGCGGCGGCCTGGAGCCGGTCGGCGAGCTGAACGCCCTGACCCGCCACCCACGAGGAGTAGTAGCGCTTGCCGTCGGTCGTGGTGACCTGGATGCGCTGGTCCTTGTCGATGATCGTGGCGTTGGAGACCTTGCCCTCTTCGATCAAACTGACGATCTTCGAGGTGTCGGTCTTCTCGTAGTTGCCGTCGCCGCTCCACATCGTGGTGACGAGCAGGAGCAGCACGACGATGCCCAGGATCCACAGCAGTGGCCCACGTGTAAATCGCTTGAGATCCATCCGATGCGGAACCCCGGCGGGCCCGTCCCTTCCTGACCAAGGCCTGGCACCCCGGGCGAACCCGGGGTTCGCGGTATCCCTAACCGCTCCAACTGACTCCCCAGAGATTCCCCTGAAGGTCATCTCTTTGGAGTCCGAAGGTACACCGGCGTGCCGTGCAGAGTAACTGCCCGGGCGTTACCGGCTTTGCCCTACCAACGTACGTCAAGTAGGCCGGTGTTCCCTGCCGCTATGAGCAATGTCGCCTCCTGCGGACGGCAGGCTTCGCGCAGGGCGTACTTTTCAGCCCGCTCCATACACGTGCGGGGCGAGGGTGCCGATGAAAGGAAGGTTGCGGTATCGCTCTGCGTAGTCGAGGCCGTAACCGATGACGAACTCGTTCGGGATGTCGAAACCGATGTACTTCACATCGATCGGCACCTTGACCGCGTCCGGCTTGCGCAGCGCGGCGCAGATCTCCACCGAGGCCGGATTCCGCGACTTCAGGTTGTGGACCAGCCACGACAGGGTCAGACCGGAGTCGATGATGTCCTCGACGACCAGCACGTGGCGGCCGGCGATGTCGGTGTCCAGGTCCTTCAGAACGCGCACGACACCCGAGGACTTGGTGCCCGCGCCGTAGGACGAGACAGCCATCCAGTCCATCTGAACCGGCACGTGCAGCGCCCTGGCCAGGTCGGCCATGACCATGACCGCCCCCTTGAGGACCCCCACGATCAGCAGGTCCTTGCCCGCGTAATCCTCATCGATCCGGCTCGCGATCTCCTTGATCTTGGCCTGGAGCTCTTCCTCCGGGATGAGGACCTTCGAGAGGTCCTTGCCCATGTCGGCTGCGTCCACCTGGGATTTCCTTACGAGACGGGGCTGACTGACTGTCTGGCGAGTATCAGGGTGCCATACCGGCGGACCGCCCCAACCCCCCCGGGGACCTCCACCCGCCGCTGGCCGTGCCAGTCGGTGACCAGCCGGTCCACCTGGAGAATGTGTGACGCGGCGAGCGTGCCCGGCGGGGCTCCGGCCTCGATCGCCGCCCGCCGCAGCACCCGCCGCCGTACCGCGGCGGGCAGGTTCTCCAGCTCCGCCACCGCCACCGCCACCGCCCCGATATCGCTTAAAGCTGAATCGGCGACGACCGCCCGCGCGTAGACGGCACCGGCCCAGCCGTCGAGGGCGTCGGCGTCGTCCCGGCACAGGGCCGCGGTCCGGGCGAGCGCCTCGGCGACCCCGGGACCGAGCTCGTCCTCAAGGGCGGGCAGCAGCCGATCACGGACCCGGACACGGGTGTACCGGGGGTCGAGGTTGTGCGGGTCGTCCCACGGGGAGAGCCCGAGGGCCGCGCAGGCCGCCACGGTCGTCCTGCGGCCGAGCTCCAGCAGCGGGCGACGGTAGAGGCCCGCCCGCGCGGGCATCCCCGCCAGCGACCGCGTCCCGCTCCCCCGGGCCAGCCGGAGCAGCACGGTCTCGGCCTGGTCGTCCCTGGTGTGGCCGAGAAGCACGGCCGCCGCCCCGAGCCTGCCGGCGGCCTCCGACAGCGCTGCGTACCGTGCCTGCCTGGCCGCCGCCTCAGGTCCGCCGGAGGTCCCCACGGAGACGCTCAGCGGCTCGGCGGGGTCGAGCCCGAGGGCGGGCGCGAGTCCCACGACCTCGGCGGCCTGGCCGGCGGAGCCCGGCTGGAGACCGTGGTCGACCGTCAGCAGGCCGGCGCGGAGCCCGGCGCGGGGCGCCACGAACCCCAGCGCGGCCGCGAGTGCCAGGGAGTCGGCACCGCCGCTGCAGGCGACCAGCACGAGGGCGCCGGACTTCACATCGTCCAGGGCGTGCCGTACGGCCCGGCGGACATCGGCGACGGCGGGAGGCGGACCCATGCCCGCCATTGTCCCGCCTCCGCCTCAGCCCGTGGTGCCGCCGGCCTCGGTCGCGCTGCCGGCCGCATCGCCGGTCGGGGCCGTGGGAAGGGCCGGGCCGCCGATCACCCTGCCGATCCAGCGGTCGGGATGGCTGATCTCGTCCTGGATGGGGAGCGTCTCGGGAGAGGCCCAGACCTTGTTGAAGCCGTCCATGCCCACGCGGTCGACGACGGTGCGGACGAAGGCGGATCCCTCGGCGTACTGCTTCATCTTGAGGTCGAGGCCGAGCAGCTTGCGGACCGTGCGGTCGAGGCGGGATCCCCCCTCCCTGCGGTGGTGGAACTTGGCCCGGATGTCGGCGACCGAGGGGACCACCGAGGGGCCGACCGCGTCCATGACGTAGTCGCCGTGGCCCTCGACCAGGGTCATCACCGCGGTGATCCGGTCTAGGATCTCCCTCTGCTCGGGGGTCTGAATCGCGTCGATCAGGTTGCCCTCGCCGCCCCGGACGGCGTCGGCGACCGCGTCGGCGGCCGAACGGAGCCGGTCCAGCAGCACCGGCAGGTCCATGTCGGAGGCGAGCAGGAACTCGGTCATCTGGGAGCGGACGTAGTCGCGCAGCCAGGGGACTCCGGTGAACTGCACACGGTGGGTCTCCTCGTGCAGGCAGACCCAGAGGCGGAAGTCACGCGGATGGACGTTGAGCTCCTGCTCCGCGTGCACGATGTTGGGCGCGACCAGGGTGAGACGGCCGACGGCCGCCTGGCCCGTGGGATCGGGCGGCAGGAACAGCTCATACTGCCCGAGGACGCGGGAGGCGAGGAAGGCCAGCACCGCGCCGACCTCGACCCCGGTGATGCGTGCGCCCACCGCGGACACGATCGCCGGCGCCTGGTCCCTGCGCGCGGCCATCCGCTCGGTCAGCGGCTCCAGGACCACCCGGAAGCCCTCGATGTTGGCCTTGATCCAGCCGGGCCGGTCGACGATGGTGGCGGGCTCCGGCGCGGTATCGGTGTCGATCCGGGTGAACTCGCGGACATGCCCTTCGGCCTCGCGGGAGAGCTGTCGCAATTCTGCGACCGCCTGCCGGGCCTCCTCTCGGCTCACTTGCGGTCCGGGGCGCACCAGGCGCGTTCCGGTCGTTACGGCGAGATCCCAGTCGATCACCTGCATACCGTCCACCGTACGTGCTCTCCTTCCGAGTCGCGCGCTCCGAGCGCGCTGATCAACTCGCGGCGACGGCGGCGGCGAGCCTGTCGAGGGCCGCCTCCGCCTTCCCCCAGCCAGGTGGGACGTCATCGGCCATGAAGGCGAACGTCACCAGCCGGCCGTCCCTCGTGGTCGTCATGCCGGCCAGCGTGCTGACCCCGTTGAGGGTGCCGGTCTTGGCGCGGATCAGGCCGTGGACCGCGTCGTTCTTGCCGAACCGGTGACCGAGGGTGCCGGTGAACCCGGCGATGGGCATGCCGGTGACGATCGGGTGCAGGCGGGGGTTCGCCGGGGAGGCCGCCACCGCCAGCAGGCGGGCCAGGCCCGCAGGGGCGATGCGGTTCTTGGGCGACAGGCCGCTGCCGTCGAAGACCTGCACGCCCTGGGCCGCCTTCAGCCGCGTCAGCACCTGGCGGACGGCCGCGGCCGCTCCCTCGAAGGAGGCGGGCCTGCCCTCCTTGATGGCCACCTGCCTGGCCAGGGCCTCCGCCATGTCGTTGTCGCTCAGTGTCAGCGTCCGCTCGGCCAGGGCGTAGACGGGCGCGGATTCGACCCGGGCGATCTCCTGGGCGGTGGCGGGCGCCTTGGACCGGCCGCCGGACTTGGAGACCGTGACGCCGTACTTCGACAGCAGCGAGACGAAGGCGGTGTACGCGGCGCGGGAGGGGTCGGAGACCCGCTGGCGGCTGCCGGGGGCGACCCTGCCCTCGTCGACCATGAGCGCCGTGACGGGGGCGGCCTCGCCGTCGGGCACATAGTTGGGCTTCCACGTGGGGGCGATGGACGGCCCGGTGTAGAGGCCGTCGTCGTAGGACACCGTGACCTTGGTGGTCCCCGCGGCCTTCAGTGCCCTGGCCGTCCGCAGGGCGAGGGAGGCGAGCGAGGCCGGCTGGGGGTAGACGGGGACCGCGGGCGGCCTGCGGGCCGTCAGGGTGGGGTCACCCCCGCCGACCAGGACGATCGAGCCGGGGGCGGCCCCCCGGACCACGCGGGTGCGGAGCCGGGCGTCCGGCCCCAGAGAGGCGAGCGAGGCGACCGTGGTGGCGAGTTTCGTGGTGGAGGCCGGGGTGATGCCGTCGTCCGCGCCGCTGCCGAACAGCATGGCGCCGGTCTCCACGTCGAGGACCGCGGCGCCGACGTGCCCGCCCAGCGCGGGGTCCCCCAACGCCTCGGTGAGCCTCCCCGCCAAAGTACCCTTGGCGGGGAGAGGTCCGTTTCCCCCTGCGACCAGCACCGGACCCGCGGTGACGACCGGGACGGGAGGCGGCTTCGCGGGAGTGGCCGATCCGGGCGCCTTCTCGACCAGCAGATCGCTGGTAAGGAGGTGGGCCCCGGCCGCGACGACGAAAAGTTGCAGCAAGACGAGAGTGACCAAGGCCACCCACCGCTCGCGCAGCATGACGTCGCCGACCTCTCATCAATAGGTATTCAACAGGTATTAGCGCTTACGAGACACTAATGCCCAGCCGGGGGTGCCCGGAGGGCTTGAGCGGAGGAACAGCGGTGGAGTTCGACGTTCTCGTTGAGATTCCCAAGGGGCAACGGAACAAGTATGAGGTGGACCACGAGAGCGGGCGGATCAGGCTCGACCGGATGCTCTTCACCTCCACGCAGTACCCCGCCGACTACGGCTTCATCGAGAACACCCTCGGTGAGGACGGCGACCCCCTCGACGCCCTGGTGCTGCTCCAGGAGCCGACCTTCCCCGGCTGCCTGATCAAGTGTCGCGCCGTCGGCATGTTCCGCATGACCGACGAGAAGGGCGGCGACGACAAGGTCCTGTGCGTCCCCGCCACGGACCCCCGGATGGAGCACATCCGCGACATCCACCACGTGCCGGAGTTCGACCGCCTGGAGATCCAGCACTTCTTCGAGGTCTACAAGGACCTGGAGCCCGGCAAGTCCGTCGAGGGCGCCAACTGGGTGGGCCGGGTCGAGGCCGAGGAGGAGATCGTCCGCTCCGGCGAGCGTGCCAAGGAACACGAGCACTGAGCATCACACCGGACGGGTCGCGCCGACGAGGTCTCCGCGCCATATCGGCGCGACCCGCACCACGTCCCCGGTCTGCGGGGCGTGCACCATCAGACCCCTGCCGATGTAGATCCCCACGTGGGAGATGTCACCCGGGCTTCGGGCTCCCGTGCCGAAGAACAGCAGGTCGCCGCGGCGGAGCCGGGTGATCTGCACATGCTGCCCGGAGGTCCACTGGGTGCCCGTCCAGTGGTCGATCCTGACCCCGGCCCGGGCCCACGCCTGCATGGTCAGACCCGAACAGTCGTAGCCGAGTGGGCCGGTGGCCGCCCACACGTAGGGCTTGTCGAGCTGGGTGAGCGCCCAGTCGGCGGCGATGTCGCCCCGGGCGGCCTGCCAGGTCGCGTGGAGCGGCCGGACCGATCCGGTCTCCCCGCGCGCCGCCACGAATCTGGCTCTCTTCCTCGCGACCGCCGCGCTCCGCCGCTTCCCCAGCCGGGCGCGCTGACGGGCGGCCTTGGACCACTTGCGTACGGCCTGCCGCCTGGCGACGATCCGGTCGGCGGTGCTCGTGTCCGCCCTCGTCTGCCTTTTCAGCCGCGCCTTCTCCGCCACGATCCGCTCGATCTCCGCGGTCTGCCCCGCCACGGCCTCCTCGGCCGCCTTCCTGGCCGCGGCCGCCCGTTCCACCGCTTCCCGCTGCGCGCCGTAGGCGATCTCCGCCTGGAGCAGCCGGGCCTGGAGGTCGCTCACCGCGCTCTGGGCGCTCACCGAGGCGGCCTGCGGGGGGACGACGCCCACCGCCGTCTGGACGGGGCTCATGGCCGCCTCTCCGCTTTCCTGGAAGGGGGTCACGGCCATCTCGCCGTCCTGGAGGGAGGCGGTACCGGCGGCCTGGACCGGGATCACGGACGCCCTGTCGCCCGGCTGGAACGGGATCGCGGCGATGCCTCCGCCCTGGACGGGGAGTGTCACCGCCTGGCGGGCCCCCGCGGCTCCGGCGGCGACGATCGGATCTCTCGCCTTCCGGAGGAGCTCTTCGGCCCGGGCCGCCTTGATCCGCTCGCGGTTGTACACCTCGACCAGCTTCCTGGCCTCGCCGGACAGTCGCCCGAGTGTGGTCCGCGCCCTCACCAGGAGGGCTCTGGTCTCGCCCAACTGTTTACTCCGTTCGACGGCCTTTGACCGGGCTCTGGCGACCTCCTCACGCGAGGGGCCCAGCCGGTCCCGCATGGCGACGGCAGGGACGGCCACTCCGGTGACCAGGCAGCAGACCAGACCCGCGACCACCACGCCGGTGCGACCGCATCTTTCAACGGACTGCATTCCTTTACCTCCTGAAACACCACATGTCGTTACATGTCATTCCGTGACGAGTGATCTAACTCAGGATTCCCGTTAGTCACTCTTCGCACACATGTAACTCACATAACGTGATCAATACAGGTGGGGGCGCTTTTCGGTCATGTCTCCGGTTCTGGCTGGAGCTGGCCGGGTAACTCCCTGACAACGCGGTCGCCGGCATCGGTCACGGACCGTGACGGATGCTCGGTCGAACGGAGCCCCGGCGCGCCGGGCGGCATCCCGTCAAGGCTTCGGCCAAGAGGGATCCCCTGCCGGGCGGAGACGGTGACCGCGATGGAGGGGGCGGCCGGTCGCCCTCCGATGACGGGCACGGCCGGCCCGCCGTACGGAACGGATCGGGGCACGGTGACGACGCCTCCGTACGGCATGCGCGGGAGGCACGGTTACGGCCGGACGTCACCGGCCGCGACGGTCTGGCCCCCCCGGTCCTTGGCGAACGGAGGGGTGGTCGGCTTGACCGTACGCGGCTGGACGACGCCTCCCATGGCCAGTTCCTCGTAGGGGCGGCTGCTCGATCCCCAGGTGCGTGCGACCAGATCGGCCTTGGCGATCTTCTTGGTGTCCGGGACGCTCTCGATGTTCATGATGAAGCGGCGTTTGTCACCCACCCGGACGTCGTCCACGAACGTGCTACCGCCGCCGAGCAGCTTGCCGCTCTTGTCCCGCAGGAGTGCGGTGACCGCGAGGCTGCTGGCCGGCAGCCGGTACGGCGTGCCGACGTATCCGGTGATCAGGTAGCTGTCGGTCTTACGCTCGGTCAGCACGTCCGAGATGGGGAACGACGTGAAGGCCGAGACGATCCGGCCCGCCAGGCGCCACTCGGCCGGGCGGTACTGGATGCTCACCTTGGCCGGCTTCTCGGTGGCGATCACCTGGCCGGTGAAGGAGAGTGATCCGGCGGGCGGCACGGCGTCCAGTGGCTGTTCCAGCCGGACGACCTCCTTGCCCCCGGCGTCCTTGGCGGTCACCGTGGCCACCACGTGCTCACCGAAGTGCCACGGGTTGCTGTTGGACAGCACCCCCGCCCAGTTCACCACATATCCGTCATCTCCCTTGAGAATGGAGGATGCCTCCTCCACAACCGAGAGCGGCTTGAGCGCGGCGACCCGCTCCTGCTCGGGGCTGGAGCATCCAGCGAGGAGGACCAGGGCGAGGACGCCGACGATTCGGGTGCTGTACGTCACCTAGTGGTGATAACCCGGGAACGCGCCCCTCTCCAGCGGACACGCCCAGGTCGGGCGGACTCTTTAACGCGGACGGACCACCCTGGTCTCATCCCAGACCGGTTCGGGCGATTCGTATACTTTTCCATCCGCGCCGAAGACGAGATAGCGGTCGAAGTCGTCGGCGAACCAGCGGTCGTGGGTGACCGCGACCACGGTGCCGTCGAAGGCGTTGAGCCCCTCCTGCAGCGCTTCGGCGCTGGCCAGGTCGAGGTTGTCGGTCGGCTCGTCCAGCAGGAGCAGCGTGGTGCCGGACAGTTCGAGCAGCAGGATCTGCAGCCTCGCCTGCTGCCCACCCGACAGCGTCTCGAACCGCTGCTCGGCGATGGTCCCGGCCAGCTCGTAGCGGGACAGCACCTTCATCGCCTCGTTCTTCAGCCGGGCGTGCTCGGTCATGACGATCTCGCAGGGCGTCCGGCCGACGAGCTCGGGGCGGGCGTGGGTCTGCGCGAAGTGGCCGGGGACGACCCGGGAACCGAGCCTGGACACGCCGGTGTGCCGGACGTCCTCCCCGGCGACGAGACGCAGGAAGTGTGACTTGCCGGAGCCGTTGGAGCCCAGCACCGCGACCCGCTCGCCGTACCAGACCTCCAGGTCGAACGGCTTCATGAGGCCGGTGAGCTCCAGCCCCTCGCAGATCACCGCCCGCTTGGCGGTCCGGCCGCCCTTGAGCCTCATGTTGATGAACTGCTCCTTGGGCGCCGCCTCCGGCGGCCCGGCCTCCTCGAACCTGCGCAGCCTGGTCTGGGCCGAGTGGTAGGCGGCGGCCATGGTGTCCATGTACTTGGCCTTCTGCTTGAGCATGAGGACCAGACGTTTGATCTTGGCGTGCTCCTCGTCCCAGCGTTTCTTCAGCTCGTCGAGGCGCTCGTTGCGGTCCCTGCGGGCCTGGGCGTAGGTGGTGAACCCCCCGCCGTGGATCCAGACGTTGCCGGACTCGACGGTGACGATCCGGTCGGCCGCGTTGGCCAGGAGCTGCCGGTCGTGACTGACCAGCACCACCGTCTTGGGCGTCTCCCGCAGGACCTGCTCCAACCAGAGCTTGCCCGGCACGTCCAGATAGTTGTCCGGCTCGTCCAGCAGCAGCGTCTGGTCCGGCCCCCGCAGCAGCGCCTCCAGCACCAGCCGCTTCTGCTCACCGCCCGACAGCGTGGTGACCTCACGGTATTTGCAGTCGTCGTACGGCATGCCGAGCGCGGCCATCGTGCAGGTGTCCCAGAGCACCTCGATGTCGTAGCCGCCCGCGTCGGAGTAGTCGGTGATGGCCTGCGCGTAGCGCATCTGGGCTCTCTCGTCCTCGCGCTCCATCATCACGAGCTCGGCGGCGTCGAGTCGCTCGGCCGCCTGCCGTACGCGCTGCGGGGCGACGCTGACCAGCAGGTCGTGCACCGTCCGGCCGTCACGGATGCTCCCGATGAACTGGCGCATGACCCCCAGGCCGCCGGAGCTGGCGACGCTCCCGTCGACCGGCTGCAGATCCCCCGCGATCAGCCGCATCAACGTCGTCTTGCCCGCTCCGTTGGGCCCGACGAGCGCGGCCTTGACCCCCTCGCCGATCCGGAAGGACACGTCGTCCAGCAACGGCCGCCCATCCGGCAGTACATATGTCAGATGCCCGACCTCAACGTGCGCCACGACGATTCCCCTCCAAAGGTCCCCGCGCAGCGTACCCGCCGATTTCACCGACGGGCATCCCGATTTCCGCCGGGTACGGCAGGTGCAGGGTGAGATGCCCGCGGCCGTGGCGGGCGACCCGTGCCGGGACGCAGATGAGATGGCGGCGCAGGTCAGCCAGGCGGCGCCTGCGTTGAAGTCCCCGGACGGCATCGGAGGGCACCGCCTCGCGTTTCAGGGCATTCGGATCAGAATCGACTCGGTGGATTCAGGTTCAGGGAGTCTTCTGGACGAGTACCGGCGTGTCGCTGCCCTCTTCGGTGACCAGCAGGTACCTCTGGTGGTCCCGTTGCGCGTTCTCGGGCGTGAGAGCCTCTCTCAACGGGCCGATGGCCTGAGCGACCTGCGCCCCGGCCACGTTCGTCTTGAATGTGGCGAGCGCTTCCTTCCGCTCGAATGGCTCGGTTCGGGAGGACACCAGCCAGAGCGTGTAGCCCTTCTGCGGATCCAGGCCCGACACCGCGATTTGCAACGTGTCCAGCGGGCCCATCGAATTGAGGGAAACCGTCGCGTGTCCCCGGCCTCCTTCCGGGGCTGCCAGGAAGAGGTGACTGGCCTTGCCAGCCCTACCCAGCGGCACCAGATTGGACGTACCGGCGCCGGAGGGCACGGCCTGCGGGACGTAAACGAGTGCCTGCGGCTGCTGACCGATGGGAATCGTCGTGAGGACCTTGTTCGTGAGCGTGTCGATCGCCGTGACCGCGTCCCGGTTCTCCAGGCCGACGTAGACCCGCGTCCCGTCGCCGGATCCCCAGACGCCGTGGGGCAGGTCGCCGACGGGGATGGTGGCGACCAGCTTCGGGCTTTCGCCTCGGCGATAGACCTTCACGGTGTTCTCCCCGCCCACCGTCACGTAGGCGAACTTGCCGTTGACGTTGTCCACGGTGGTGACGTGGTTGGTGATGGGGCCGGTGTCCAGTGTGGCAAGGATGCGGAAGGGCGGCTCGCCGCTCATCACCTGCGTCTTGCCGGAGTCCTTGAGCGTGAACCACACCTCCGTCCCGTCCCGGCTCACGGCCAGATTCGGCGAGAACGGGCTGGCCTGTGGGACGCGGGCGACGACCTTATACGTCCGCGTGTCCACCACGTTCACTTCGGGAGTGAAGCTGGAGGGCACGTAGGCATACCGTCCGTCCGGGTGGAACAGCACCATGCCGGGCCCGTTGGCGGTCTCCACCCGGCGTGTCTCGCTCATCTTCACCGGATCGATCACGGAGACGTAGTTCTCACCACGGACTGTCGCCCAGACCTCCCTGCCGTCGGGCGTGAAGAACGCCTCGTGCGGCGAGCGGCCGATGTAGACGACGCCTTTGACGGTGTTGGTCGCCGTGTCGATCAGAGTGACCGAGTTGGACCCGATGGACACCACCGCCAGGGTCCGGTGGTCGGGTGAGAACCCCATTCCGTGCACGAGCAACTGGCCTTTGTACAACGGGCTCAGCGCGCCGGGCACGATGTCGCCGAGGCGAATGACGCCCAGCAGCCTATTCGAGCTGGGATCGATCACGGAAACGGTGTTCGAGGTCTGGTCGGCGGTGTAGACCCGATCCTGGCTGGTGACGGGTATCGGTTCGGCCGCGCTCCGGGCGGGCGAGGCGGTCGGCTGCGGTGCGGTGGCTTGCGGAGTGCCGGGGGGCGATGCTGTCGATCGCGATACCGCCAGTCGGCGGCGCATGACATCGATTTCCTGCTGCTGGGTGACGATGATCTCTTGAGCCAGCCGTCGCAGAACCGGGTCGCTACCGTGTATCAGCTCTGCCCTGGCCATGTCGACGGCGCCCTGATGGTGCGGGATCATCATGGCGGAGAAGTCATGATCGGGATCGCCGGTCATCGCCGCGGCGGTCATGCCGTCGTTCATCCGTTTCATGCTCGTGGCCATCTCCCGCGCGAACGCTGACTCCCCATCCACGTGAGACGTGTGCGGCTGCACTCCGCACGCGACCATGCCGAAAGAGCAGAACACCGCTGTGCCGAGAACGCACAGCCGCTGCAGAATGGTCGCCATCTAAACTCCATTTCCATGCGGAGAGCGGTCCTCAGCGGTGCTGAAGTGCCCGCCATGCCGTCTCGGGCGTCAGCGGCATGTCGGTGTGATCGGCGTGGAGGGCGTCGCACGCGGTGTTCAGGACGGCGTGTGGGATGCCGATAAAACCGGTCTCGATCTCGGCGAGCGGCTTGTCCGGGGCCTCGGCGTCGTCGCCCGAGTTGTATGTGCGGCCGGTGTGCGTCCGATACGCGAGCGCATCATCGGGGATAACGGACCCTTCCGGTGGCCGCGGGCGGCCACAGGGCGATCCATATCAGCGATCACTTACTGAATCATGGTGCTCGTGATCGCCACCATAAGAGCCAGAGATGAGCACGGCGAGCAGAACGGCTAAGAGGGTGATTAGCCCTCGAATCGACCGTGGATAGATACGGTATATCTACTGTTAAGCCCCATACCACGAAGCTATGTGAAGCCATCTATCGAGACACTATGGCCGCGTGAAAGCCTTCCTCAAGAACCTACTGAATGCCTACCATCCTCGACCGCCTTGCACCCGCAGCCGAAGACAAGGACCCGGATCCAGTCAGCCTGGGCAGGTCATGGGGGTCATGGCTTGCATGTGGGCTGCCCGACCTCAACGTGCGCCACGACGATTCCCCTCCAAAGGTCCCCGCGCAGCGTACCCGCCGATTTCACCGACGAGCATCCCGATTTCCGCTGGTACGGCGGGCACGGAGATCAGGCGGCTCCCGCGTCTCGGAGCAGTTCGGTCTTGACCACGCCCTCAACCGCGTGGCAGAGCTTGGCATCCGTTGTGAGCAGAGGGATCCCCTGATCGAGCGCCAGCTGGGCGAAGACGGCGTCGTACATGCGCAGCGTCAGACGTACCGCCAGCCCGGCGGCCCGTTCCAGATGGTCTGCGCCGATCGGGTGAACCGTCACGCCGAGATCGTCGATAACACGTACGGCCGCCGCGAACTCCTCCGCCGTCAAGCGGCCCGGCAAAAGTCCTTTCTTACGCAGCACCCCGGCCACCTCGATCCGGGCGAAGTCCGCCGTCTCCAGCTCGACGAGGCCGTCCAGGAACGCTTCCTGCACCTCACGGGCATGCTCGAATCCAGGCTGGTCGACGAACCATCGCAGAAAGACACCGGTGTCGACGACATAGGCATCAGCCACGGGACTCTTCCCGGCGCCGGTCCAGTTCCTCGTCCACTCCCGTCACCCCGCGCATCCTGCCACGGATGCGTTCCAGAGCGACCAATGCCTTCTCTCTCCGGCGGGACGACGACATGTTCTCCCGGACGAGCGCGAGCACCGGAGGCACCCGATCCTCGGGCAACTGGTCCACCAGCAGATGGAGTTCCTCACGCATTGCGCTCATAACCGCAGTGTACGGCCGTGTGCTGGCCGGACACAGGGTTGCCGTCGCTTCCAGCCGGTGAGGGGGCACCCACATGACGACTTATCCGCCGCCCTGGCCGGACACGGTACGGGATCGCAGGCGTGCCTTCGCTCCCTGGGTGATCACGCCGGCCGGGTCGGCGTCATCCTGCGTTCCCGGCCGTTCCTCCGCCCCGGCCCGTGCCGATCCGCCGGTGCAGCGGTCGTACAGGACCGCGGACGCTTCCGGCCCCTCCGTAAGGATGTGCACCGGTCCGTCGTCATACACGTACGGCAGGCCGAACCGGCCACGCTCGCGGAGATCAGCAGAATCGCAAGCAGCCGGAGAACCCGCGGACGCCTCATGATCCGCAAAACAGATGATCGACTGTCCTGGTTCCCCGGCTCGTTCCCGATTCCCAGAAGCCCCGGATGCAGCAATCACGGTTCACGGAGGTCATAGCGTGCATGTGGGCTGCCCGACCTCAACGTGCGCCACCGCGATTCCCCTCCAAAGGTCCCCGCGCTGCGTACCCGCCGATTTCGACCAGAGGCATCCTGATTTCTCAGTACGGCGGGCTCAGCACCCGGGCAGACCGGCGACCGCCCAGTCGATTACCAAGAGGAGGCCCGCCAGTGGACGATCTTGAGGCGCGACGAAGGCCAGCCGTCACCTCGGGTCCGGGGAAGACGACAGGAGGACGCGCATGCCTTCCAAGATCACCGACAGGCCGTGTTCGAAGGTCTCCTCACCCTGCGGGGGACCGCTTTCCGCGAAGGTCTCGAGAAGGCTCGGGTGACCGGCGAACCACCGATTGGCCTCGTTGAGCTCCTCCTGTGGTTCTCGCACGGGCTTTGCCTGCTCCTCCAGCACGAACCCGCTGACATAGTTGCTGAGGGTGAACAGGCCCCGCAGCGCCTCACGCGGCAGGAAGCCGGCTCGCCCCAGCGACTCCAGTGCGACCTGGAGGATCGGGAGGGCACTTGGCCCGGGGCGGGCGCCCACGAAGAGCCGGGCAGCGTCACGGTGGGAGTTCAGCATGCGCCGCTGGTCACGCATGCGTTCGGCGAGCCAGTTTTGCCAGGGCTCACCCTCGGCCAGGGGCCGCAGCGGAATCTCACGCGACAGCGCATCCGCCATCTCATCCAGCAACTCCTGCTTGTTGGCGAAGTGCCAGTAGAGCGCGGGGGCCTGCACGCCCAGCTCGGCGGCCAGGCGGCGCAGGGTCAGCCTGTCCAGGCCGACTTCGTCCAGCAGCGCCAGCGCGGTGGTGACGACCTTGGCGCGGTCAAGTTTCACGGTTGACAGCTTAACAACGTTCAATACATCCTTAACGACGTTAAATATAACGGCGTTAAGGGGATGTTGATGAACCACACCGAGGTGCTGATCGTCGGTGCCGGACCGACCGGGCTGACCCTGGCCTGTGATCTGACACGCCGGAACATCCCCTGCCGGATCATCGAACGGAACCCGGTTCCGCAGGGCGGTTCGCGGGGCTTCACCCTCAAACCGCGCAGCTTGGAGGTGTTCGACGATCTCGGCATCGCCGACCGCATCGTGGCCGCTGCCGCGGTTCAGTCCCGGACCCGCTTTCACCTGGGCGAGCCGTTGCTGTTCGACCTGCGGGTGCCGCCCGCACCGCCCTCGCAGCAGCGGCCTTATCCCAACTCGCTGGCCATTCCCGAGTGGCGGACCGAGGCCCTCCTGCGCGAGCGGCTGGCCGAACTGGGCGGCGAGGTCGAGTTCGGCCGCCGCCTGGTCGACTTCCACCCCGGCGACAACGGTGTGACCGCGACCCTGGAGCGCGACGGCGCCACCGAGACCGTTCGCGCCGCCTACTTGGTCGGCGCGGATGGCGGCCGCAGCTCCGTCCGCCGCCGCCTCGGCCTCACTTTCGCCGGCTCCACCGACGAAGACGCGCGGGCGATGCTCGCCGACGCGCATGTGCACGGGCTGGACCACTCCGAGGCGGTGCATTTCTGGATGGCCGCCGGCGGCCACATCCTCGCGCTCAGACCCACTCCCCACGCCGGCACCTGGCAGGTCGTGGCCTCCGTCGAACCACGCCGCGACGGCAGCTGGCCCGAAGCGTCGCTGGACTACCTGCAACAGGCGGTGACCGAACGCACCGGTCGCAGCGACATCCGCCTGACCAACCCGACCTGGCTGTCGGTATGGCGCTACAACCTGCGCATGGTCGACACCTACCGCGTCGGCCGTGTGTTCCTCGCCGGCGACGCCGCTCACGTCCACAGTCCGTTCGGCGGATTCGGCATGAACACCGGCATCCAGGACGCCTACAACCTCGGCTGGAAGCTGGCACTGGTCCTCCAGGGCGCCGCGAACGCCGCTCTGCTCGACACCTACGGAGCAGAGCGGTTGCCCGTCGCACGCGCAGTGCTGGCCGAAAGCGACCGGCGGTTCTCCGCGGCCACACCGCCACGCCTACTGCGGCCGTTGCTGCGCTTCATCCTCAAGCCGTTCTTCGCGCGGCAGCAGCGCGGTGACCGCAACGACCACCCGGCCTACCGCACCAGCCCGTTGAGCCTGGATCTGGCCGGCCGCAGAAAGCCCGTCCACGCCAGCGATGTCGCCCCCGACGGCCCCGTCCTGCTCGACGCCGGCGCAACGCACACACGACTGTTCGACCTGTTCCGCGACCCGCACTTCACCATGTTGGCCTTCGGCTCCCAAGGCGCTCAAGCAGTCGAACACGCCACCGGCGAACTCACAGACCACCTGCACGCCTACACCGTCATCGTGCCCGGACAGCAACCTCCGGCCGGCACCACCGCCCTGATCGACACGGAAGGCCTCGTCCGGCGTGCCTACGGCGCCCGCGAAGACACTCTGATCGTCATCCGGCCGGACGGCTACATCGGGCTCATCGCACACGGTCCCACAGATCACGCAGTGCGTGGCTACCTCGACCGGACCCTTCTACGGTCTACCGGCACAGCGACCCCCCCGCCCGCCCACTTCAGGATGAACGGACCGGCCTTCAAGAGCCTGCGGGGATCCAAGAGGTCATGGCTCCCATGTCTGCTGAACCAACCTCAACGTGCGCCACGACGGCATCCCTCCCAAAGGTTTTCGGGAAGGGCACTCCACTGATTCCACCCGCGAACATCTCGTTTTCCACCAGCCCACGCGGCCCGTATGGGGGTACCGTACAGACATGAACAGGCTTAGTTCTTTCAGAACGGTGAGCGACGCCGCCGCTGTAGCGGCCCGGATGCTCGCCGACGGCGAACCGCTGAGCCGCGTGTGGCGTTTCTCCATCGTGCAGATGCTGGACGACTACACAAGTGTTCTTCGACATGACGGTGTGACAGCCGCTGGCCAGATGTGGCAGAACGCGCCGTCACCGGTGGGGGACGTCCGGGTGGACGCCGCTCTGGCCGCGCTGGCAGAACACCTCGCGCGTAAGGACGGATGGCCGGTGCCGCCTTGGACTCGTGATCCACGGAGGGAGGCACTGCCGTGGTGGTTCGTCACCGAGCTCCGCGGCCTGCATCCCCGCGCGCTGGTGGAGGCCCCCTCCTCATTTCGCAAGCGCGGCGTGTTCATCACCCGAGGCGCCCTGGAGCGGGTATGAGCGTCGGACTTGGCCGGGACGAGATCCTCGAGCTTCTGAACGAGCTGAGTACGGAGCTGGCCGCACGCGGCGCCAGAGCAGACCTGTTTCTCGTAGGAGGCGCGGCGATCGCTGTGGCCTACGACAGTGCGAGATCCACGAGAGACCTCGACGGGGTATTCCTTCCGACCGAGGTGGTCAGACAGGCGACACTCGCCGTGGCCGAACGTCGCGGTCTGGCCAAGGACTGGCTCAACGACGCGGTGAAAGGTTTCCTGCCCGGCCCCGACCCCGATGCTCAGCGGTACTACTCCAGCGACTCTCTGACCGTTGATGTCGCATCGGCACGCTACCTGCTCGCGATGAAACTTTTCTCGTCACGTGTGGAGAACGACGCCGACGACATCATGTTTCTCTACCGGCAACTTGGTTTCACCACCGTGGAGGAAGGGCTCGACCTGGTCGAGAGCGTCTATCACGGCCGTGCGGTCGAGCCAAAGGTTCAGTTCCTGCTCAGCGAGATCGTGACGGCACTCCACGACCAGGACGGACCGCCCGCACCACCGGATGAGCCTCAGCCGTGACCCCGTCCGCTGTAGAGGCTCTGGCTGCGGCTCGGCGGCACGGCGGCGTCTCCGAGCAGGCACGCCTGTCCATGCTGGAGCATGCGAGACAGAGGCGCGCAGCGATCCTGACAGCTCATCTGGAAGGCCTGTCCATAAGACGCATCGCCGAAGAACTCGGATGCAGCCCCGCCGTCGTCCAATCCGCGATCCGCGCCGCGCGCGAAGACATTTCCTGACGCACTTCCCGGCACCGGACAGGGGTCATGGCTTGCAGGTGGGCTGTCCGACCTCAACGTGCCCCACGACAATTCCCCTCCAAAGGTCCCCGCGCAGCGTACCCGTCGGTTTCGCCTACGGGCATCCTGATTTCGCTCCGGTACGGCCCGGCAACGTGAGCCGAACTGCCCCGCAGCTGATCCGCCCTCGACTCCAAGGAGTTCACACAGGGCCTCCATGCGAACGGTTAATGCCTAACCGTTCGTATGGAGGAGGAGCGAGAACACTTCGTTTGCCGCCGTCACGGCACCGCGCGTTCACACCAGACCGGAGCCCGCGGCCGATGAGGCGCCAAAGTTTGCGATCGCTCCAGCCCATGCTCCGCGACCAGCCTCAGTGATCCGCTGTCTCCAACTCGACGAGATCGTCCAGGAATGCCTCCTGAACCTCGCGGGCATGCTCGAACCCGGGCTGATCGACGAATCAGCGAAGGAAGACGCCGGTGTCAACGATGTAGGCGTCAGCCACGTGACTCGTCCCGGAGCCGGTCCAACTCCTCGTCCACTCCGGTCACCCCTCGCATCCGGTCACGGATGCTCTCCAGAGCCGCCGCGGCCCTCTCCCGCCGACGGGATGACGACACGTTCTCCCTGACGAGCGCGAGCACCGGCAACGCCCGGTCCTCCGGCGACTCGTCCACCAGCGGATGGAGTTCCTCACGCATCGCCGGCCCTCCCCTTGTACTACCGAGCCCCCTCAGGAGGAGCGCCCCGCGTAGTAGCGCCGCGACTTGTCGCGGCTGCCGCAGGTGGTCATGCTGCACCACCGGCGGCGACGATTCTTGCTGACGTCCAGGAACAACCAACAGCACGACGGACACTCACCGAGCCGATCCAGTGGCCCGTGGGTGAGCAGCTCGACCGCCGAAGCCGCGACCTCCCAGAGCAGGATTCGTACCGTACGCGGCGCCCCCCACGAGAACCGGAAGTTCCCGTCGGCTTCCTCCAGCCGGCCATGAGCAATGCCGTCACCGTGCAACGCGACGACGACATCCAGATCCGGCTGTGGCGCCCGGTCCCCCTGCGTAAGCGGCTGGAACACCCGGAACACCGCCTCACGCAGCTCGCGGGCATCCGGCAGGGCCGCTGCGAGCCCATCCGGCTCCTCGATCGGATGCCCCGTCGCCGCGGCCCAGGTCACAGCCTCCTCCGGGGTGCCCAGCCAGTCTCGCCGAGCCACCGGACGGGCGTTGACCGTGTTGGCGAAGTCCAGGCACAGCGCGTTTCCAACCAGCTCGACGGCAGTCATGACACCGAGTATCTCACCGATCAAACTCTGTTGACAGGTCAGACAGCACCGGCCACGCTATGACCGATCAAATACATTTGAAAGGTAAGAAACGAATGCGCCTCCTCCCCCTGTCGCTGGGCCGGCCGTTCAACGCGCTGTGGTTCGGCACTGGTGCCGCGAACCTCGGCGACGGCATGGCGCTGTTCGTCCTGCCACTACTCGCCATCGCCGCCGACGCCTCACCCGGCGGAGTGGCGGCCGTGACGGCGGCGCTTACCCTGGCATGGCCGATCTTCGGCCTGCACGCCGGCTGGATCGTCGATCGGGTCGACCGCCGGATGCTGCTGAGCGGCGTCAACCTGGTCCGCGCGCTGATGCTGTCCGGCCTCACCGTCAGCCACTTCACCGGCACCCTGTCGCTGCCGCTACTCCTCACCGTGGCGGTGCTGCTCGGCGCGGCCGAGACGTTGGTCGACACCGCGCTGACCTCGACCATCCCCATGGTCGTCGAACCCGCCGGTCGCAACAGAGCCAACGCACGCATCGAGGCGACCATCAACGTCACCAACCAACTCGCCGGCCCACCGCTCGCGGGTCTACTGGCAGGCCTCGCCCTCGCCCTGGCCACCGGCGCGAGTGCGGCCCTCTACGCCCTGGCCGTCGCCGGGATCGCCATGATGGCCCTGCGCCGGGCGCCCGCCGAGGCTCGAACCGCAGGGGGCAGCGACGTGGTCGCCGGCTTCCGGTACCTGTGGCGACAGCCGGTGGTGCGAACGCTGACCCTCTTCACCGCCATGATGAACATCCCCTGGGCGGTCGCGACGGCCCTGCTCGTCGTGTACGCCGTCAGCCCCGGCCCGCTCGATCTCACCACAACCCAGTACGGCCTGGTGCTGACGGCGATGGCCGTGGGCGGACTGCTCGCGGCGGCGGTGGTGGAGCCGTTGCAGCGCCGGTTCGGGGTGACCAGGCTGCTGATCGTCGACGCCGCCGGGACCGTTCTGCTGGTGGCGCCTGTGGCGCTGGACGGGCCGGTCTGGACCGTGGTCGCAGGGGCAGTGATCGCTGGGGCCGGGTCGAGCATCTGGCGCATCCTGGTGGCCACGATCCGGCAGAACCTGTCGCCGCCGGAGTTGCTGGGGCGTATCTACGCCGCGTCTCGGATGCTCAGTTGGGGCGTGATTCCCGCCAGCGCGGCGCTGGCTGGAGTCGCGGCGGAGCTATGGGGCGTACGGGCGGTGTTCGTCCTGGCCACGGGGCTCGCCGTCGTCGTGCTGGGCGTCTTCGTGCCATACGCGCTCCGTACGGATCTGTCCGCGGCCATCGAGCCGAAAGTGGACCATCAGCCCGTCGCGTGAGCGCGGCCGACGGCACGTGGCGCAGGCTCCCTCCAACTGAAGGTGTGACGGCTGATCCCTTTCCAGGCATGCGAGTCCGCGCCAACACCCCGGTCACCGCCGAGCACACCAACCGTCAGCGCCAGCGCCAGGAGTCCAAGACCAACGATGCGATCCGGGAAAGCGCCCATGACCCGGAGACGTTCAACTCCGAAGACTGGTGATCAAACTCAGAGTTCATGGGGGTCATGGCTTGCATGTGGGCTGCCCGACCTCAACGTGCGCCACCGCGATTCCCCTCCAAAGGTCCTCGCGCAGCGTACCCGCCGGCCGGCCTCTCGGACATTTCGATTTCCGCTGTCCCGGCGCCGCATGTTCACACCGGACCGGAGCCCGCGGCCGATCTCGAATCCAGAGAGTTCACCCAGGGCGTCCATACGAACGGTTAACATCTAACCGTTCGTATGGATGGAGGGGGAGAACGCTTATGGCTGAGTACATCGCCATGTCCTGGCCGGGCACTCCGGGCGGTGCCACGCGAGCGGAACGCCAACCGTGCCACTACAAGGCGTACGTTCCCGATCCTCTGCTCGGCCGCCCCTTAAACCTGACGGCACAACGCGCGGCGGATGTGAGCGACGTCGAGCGCCGGCTCGTGAAGTTGAACGCATCCCCGCGAGCCCTGATCAGTCTTGAAGCGCTGGCCAGGCTTCTCCTAAGAGCCGAAGCTGTGGCGAGTTCGTTCATCGAAGGCCTGCAGATCAACGTTCGGCGTCTCGCCAAAGCCGATGTGGCATCACGTACCGGCATAGATGCACACGATGACACGGCGCACGCGGTCCTCGGGAACGTCCGGGCGATGGAATCGGCTCTCGAACTCGCGGACGCACCGGCCGTATATGTCACTGACATCCTGGAAGTCCACCGAAGGCTTCTCAACGGGACTCGGGACGCACGCTTCGGCGGCCTGATCAGAACCGAGCAGAACTGGGTCGGCGGAACCGGCATGTCACCATGCGGCGCCGACTTCGTCCCCCCGCCGCCCGACAGAGTTCACCCGCTCCTCGAAGACCTGTGCGCGTACATGTCAGGAGACGACCACCCCGCTCTGGTCCAGGCGGCCATCGCACACGCACAGTTCGAGACGATCCATCCATTCATTGACGGCAACGGCCGTACGGGACGGGCACTCATCCACCTGATCCTCCGGCGTCGAGGATTGGCACCCCGCTTCGCCCCGCCGATCAGTCTCATCCTGGCGTCACACGCCGATGCCTACATCTCCGCACTCACCGCATACCGTTACGAGGGAGCCTCCGACTCTCCGCAAGCCCAGGAGGGCATGGGCGCCTGCCTCGATCGATTCGTCGCGGACACCGCCCGCGCCAGTATCGACACGGATCGTTTCGGCGCGACACTCGACACCCTCGAAAGGGAATGGCGAGGAAAGCTGGGGAGAGTGCGCGCGGGGTCCTCCGTCGATCTTCTACTGCGAGTGCTTCCCTCTGCTCCCGTGCTCACGGCCACCACCGCCGCCGACCTGATCGGGCGATCCGCCCAGCGAGCCAACGACGCGGTCAACCAGCTCGCGGCAGCAGGCGTGCTCAAACAGACCACCATCGGCAGACGTAATCGCGCATTCGAGGTCCCCGACCTCATCAACGCCCTCACTGGATTCGAAAGAGCACTCGCCAGTCCGCTGGGTGACACCCGCCAGGCAGCCCCCGCACGGCCAGTCCCTTACCGACCATAGGGGTCATCGCCTGTACGTGAGCTGCCCGACCTCAACGTGCGCCACGACGATTCCCCTCCAAAGGGCCTCGCGCAGGCCACCCGCCGGTTTCGGAGTCGGCATCCGATTGTCCTCCGGTACGGCGGTGCTGATCGCATAGAAGCGTTGTGAATCACCCTTCCTGCGTCGAGGTGCACGGCCCGATGATCCGGTTACCACAGCCCTGGGCCCGGCTCAGCGTCTCCCTACTCAACACCCCGGGGTCATAGGCACCGCCCTCCTCGCCTGGCGCCGAGTTCTACTTGTTGTACGACTTCCATCGCACGTGCTATTAATTCACCAACTGGTTGGTGAATTAATAGTGGGAGCCGTGGAAACCAAGCGAAGAGGACGTCCGCCCATGGGGCCGGAACGCAGACAGGCCCTCGTACTGGCCGCCTACGACCGGATCGCCCGGCATGGCTTCGATGGGCTACGCCTGCGCGACGTGGCGACGGACGTGGGCATCGATCACTCGACGATCCACCACCACTTCCCGACCAAGCAGGACCTGATCACGGCCGTCGTCGATCACGCCACGGGCCAGTTCAGATCGACTACGCCCCGCGAGGGCACGGCAGCCGACCGGCTCAGAGCCCACCTCGGCGCGCTGGTGAAGATGATCGAGGAACGACCCGAACTGCATGCCGTACTCCGCGAACTTGACGTCCGCGCCACCCGCGACCCCAGCCTGCGTGTGGTCGTCGCCGAGCGAGAGCAGGGCTGGCGTGCCGCTCTCACCGAGGTGTTCCGCCAGGAGGACGCCTGGGTGGCCGGGCTGACCCCGTCGGCGGGAGCGGAACTGGTGATCGCCACCGTCAAGGGCGCGAGCCTGCGACCAGAGACCGCCAGGCTCATCTTGCACCACCTTGAGGAGCTGATCATCAGATGATCCACGTCATCGTGGCCGGAGGCGGCATCGGTGGCCTTTGCCTGGCCCAGGGTCTGCGCCGATCCGGAGTGAGCGTTACGGTTTACGAGCGTGACAACACCCCGGACGCGCGACTTCAGGGATACCGTCTCAACATCGAACCGGTGGGAAGCGCAGCACTCCACGAGTGCCTGCCCGCCGAGTTATGGGAAACGCTGATGCTCACCGGCGGTGACCCCGGGCCGGGGATGGGTGTGCTCGACGAGCACCTCAACGAGCTGATGCTCGAACGCGGCGCGCAGGCAGCCGATCCCGCCGACAGCACCCACTCTCTCAGCAGGGCCACGCTCCGCGCCGTACTACTGACCGGGCTGGACGTGCGCTTCGGCAAGGAGCTCGTCCGCTACGAACGGACCGCCGCAGGAAAGGTGGTCGCCCATTTCGCCGACGGGGACACCGCGATCGGCGACGTGCTGGTGGGGGCCGACGGCGTCAGGTCACGCGTGCGCCGCCAGTTGCTGCCGCACGCGGAGACGGCGGCTGCCCCCGGCGTGGGCATCGGCGGCAGGCTGCCGCTCACCGAAGAGACCGAGAGATGGTTGGATCCACGGCTCGCCACCCGCAAGAACCTTGTCCTGCCCGTACGCGACTTCCTGTTCACCGCTGTCTTCCGCCGCAGGAACAAGCCGCACGAGGCCGAGGCCCGGATCGCCGGGCTGGGGCTCGATCCCGAGCTGTTAACGCGCGGTGCCGCCGACCAGGACTATGTCATGTGGGCCTTCGTCGCCCACCGCCGCCACTACGCCGGGGAACCGCGCGCGTTCGTCGAGCAGCGCATCGCGGACTGGCACCCGGTCCTGCGCAGACTCGTACGCGAGTCCGAGGCGGTCGAGCGGTTTGATTTCACCGCGATGGCGAAGGTACGGCCCTGGCCCAGCACCAACGTCACCCTGCTCGGCGACGCGATTCACGCGATGCCTCCCGTGGGCGGCATGGGCGGAAACGCCGCCCTGCACGACGCTCGCCTCCTGTGCAGAGCACTGACCGACGTCGACCAAGGCAGAGCCGAACTTGTGCCGGCGATCGCAGCCTACGAGTCCGAGATGCTCAAGGCGGGTTTCGCCGCTGTCAGCGAGTCGATGCGCTACCTCTGGCTGGCGATCCTGCCAAGCCGGAGCGTACGCGCGATCGCCAGGTGCTTCTTCCGTCTCTGCGGTCTGGTGCCTCCCCTGCGCAGGGCGGTCTTCCAGGACGAGTGATCCTAGGCGCAGGAATGATCGACATGTCCGCGGCAGCCAGGCCGTCCGCGTCGGCACCGATCAGATGAATCGGCCTGCGCGGCCGATCTCAACGGGCCGTCGTCCAGGGTGAGATACGTCTGCCTGAACCGGGTGTTCCGGAGTTCAGGTGAGGTCGTAGACGAGGAGGCCGTCGTCACGGAGACGGGCGCCGGCTGTCGGCTCGTGTCGGGTGAGCCGCCCGTCGTGCCCCAGGTGAAGAACGGGGACATGGTGGACGAGAACGGCGTAGTCGGCGATGATCCTCCGATGGCAGCGCCACCACAGGGCCTCGCTGCACATGATCGCGGTGCGTGCGGCTGCGGCCTGGCGCAACAGCTCGTCCATGGCTGCCAGGAACTCCGGCCGGCGGGTGTACCCGGCGTATCCGCGGAAGGAGGCATTGCGCCAGAAGGTGTCAGGCGAGTCCGGAGCCGCCCGGCGGAAGCCGCCCAGGCGTTTCTCCCACCGGTACGTGATCTCTTCGGCCGGCATCCACTCACTCAGCGCGTCCCTGCCCACGTCCGGGACATGTCGGCTGCCCGGAGCGGTGCGGATGTCGACCACGGCTTCAACGCCGGCACCGTGGAGCAGAGCGGTCAGCTGCGCACGGGTCGCGGTGCTGTGTCCGAAGGTGAACAACGCGGGCGGAGCATGGCCCGGACGCACGTAAGGGGCCGTCAGCGCGGTTTGGCGACGGACAGGAGGAAAACGGACAGGAGGAAAGCGGTGTCTTTCAGCGCCTCCACGCTGTGGCGCGCCTGCGGTATGACGAGCAGGTCGCCGGTACACCCCTCCCAGGAGGTGCCGCCGCTGCGTCCGGTGGAAGCGGCTGCGGCGCGTTCGAGGCGCTCACGTGCCAGGGCGTCCAGCGAGAGTTTCCTCATGATCATCAGTGTGCCATCGGATGGTGGCCTGCGGCGGTTGCCACGCGACCACGCTCGGCAGCGGGCGCCGGCACCGCAGAAGGTCCCCGGGCCTCTGCGGGATCGGCCGTTCTCTCCCTCGACCGCGCAGGAGGCGGTGCCCGGCGACGGCGCGGACCTAGCGCCGGCGGCACTGGAGAGACGATGATGATCGGGTGCCAGAGACCCCCCGCTCTGCCCGGCGTCCCGTCGCCGCGATCGCCCTGGTCACGCTCGCCACGCTGCTGGCCGTCAGCCCCGGCTACGGCTACCACCGTGACGAGCTGTACTTCCGCCTGCTGGGCGAACACCCGGCCTTCGGATACTTCGACACCCCGCCGCTGACCCCGCTGATCGCGCGGGCCTCGGTCACCCTGTTCGGTGACAGTGTGGTCGCCCTGCGCGTCGTCCCCGCGCTCATCGCGGCGGTCGTGGTCGTCCTGGCCGCCCTGCTGGCGCGGGAGCTCGGTGGCGCCCGAGGCGCCCAGATCCTCGCCGCGGCAGGCGTCGCCACCACGAGCCTGGTCCTGATCGGCGGGCATGCCCTGCTGACGTTCGGCGTCGACCTGCCGCTCTGGGTCGCGGCGATCCTGTTCGCCGTACGGGCGCTGCGCGGCGACGGGCGCTGGTGGCTCGCGCTGGGCGCCGTCGCGGGTGTCGCGACCTACAACCGGCAGCTCATCGTGCTGCTCCTGGTCAGCATGGGCGTCGGTGTGCTGGCGGCGGGCCCGCGCGAGGTGCTGCGGGAGCGCAGGCTCTGGCTCGGCGCGCTCCTGGCATTGGTGATCGCCGCGCCCAACCTGGTCTACCAGGCGACCCATGACTGGCCGCAGCTGCAGATGGCCGGGGCGCTGGAGGCCGCCGACGGCGCCGACAACCGCCTCATGTTCGTGCCGCTGCAGATCCTGCTGCTCGGCCTGCCGCAGGCTGCCGTCCAGGTGGCCGGCGCCGTACGGCTCTGGCGGGAACCCCGCCTGCGCTGCCTGGTCCTGGCCTATCTGGTGGCCTGCGCGCTGACGCTCTACTCCGGCGGGCGCGCCGACTACGTCGGAGGCCTGCTCGTGCTGCTCTTCGCGGCGGGCTGCGGGCCGGCCGTCCGGTGGATGTCCACCACGGGGCGGCGCGCACTGCTGGTCGGCCTACTGGCGATCAACGCGGTCGGGTCGATCGTCCTCGCGCTCCCGGTGATCCCGCCCGCCGAGCTGGAGGGCACCCCGGTCACCGCGATGAACGAGGTGGCGCGCGAGTCGGTCGGCTGGCCCGAGTTCGCCGCCCAGGTCGCCGCCGTGGTCCGCGACCTGCCGCCGCAGGACCGCGCGCAGGCCGTCCTGCTCACCGACAACTACGGCGAGGCCGGCGTGCTGGACCGCTACGCCGGGCAGTACGGCCTGCCCGGGGTCTACAGCGGTCACAACGAGCTCTACTGGCGCGGCCCGCCGCCGCCGTCGGCCCGGGTCGCCGTGGTCGTGACCGACAACCCGGACGGCTACGCGACCCTGTTCGCCGCGTGCGAGCGGCGCGGCCGGATCGACAACGGCGTGGGCCTGTCCAACGAGGAGCAGCACCTGCCCATCCTCGTCTGCCGCGATCCGCTCCGCCCCTGGGACGGGCTCTGGCCCGACATGCTCCACTACAGCTGACGCCCCCGGTCATCCGTCAACGGCCCGGCGGGCCGGCCCAGCGCTCCGACGAAGGCCGTGAGCAGGCGGGCGAACTCCCGCTGATCGCGCTCCGGCCAGCCGCGCATCGCCGCGCCGAAGACCTCCCGCCGGAACCGGTGGACCTGGTCGGTCTGCTCGGAGCCGTGGCCGGTGAGCTCCAGGATGCTGCGGCGGCCGTCCGCGGGGTCGGCCACCCGGCGTAGCAGGCCGGCCTCGACGGCCCTGGCCACCAGCCGGCTGGCGCGGGGCTGGTCGATGCCCATCCGGTCGGCGACCGCGCTCACCGTCGCCGCGCCGGGGCCTTCCTCCACGGCGTCGATCACCGCGAACAGCGCGGGGTCCAGCTGGGTGTCGCCCGCGAGGCGCTGGATGGCGCGGCGGCTCTGGCTGCGCCGGATCGCCACCATCGCCCGCTCGACGGCGGCGACCGCCTGGGATTCTTCCATTCCACCAGTTTACATGTACAAATACATGTTATTGTCATAAGACATGGAAATTTCACGAAAGGCGGCACCATGGAAGTCTCCGAGATCACCGGTCAGCGACGTCCCATCGGCTACTGGGTCAAGCACCTCCACGAGCTGACCGAGTCCTCTTTCGAAGATCTCCTCGCCGAGAAGCACCTCACCCGCCGCCACTGGCAGGTGATGAACGTCGTCGTCGGGGAGCCCACCACGGTCGAGGCCGTCGACACCGAGCTCAGCCCCTTCCTCACCGCCGAGCAGCCGTCCCTGCGCCCCCTCGTCGAGAACCTGCGCGGGCGCGGCTGGCTCGACGGCGACGAGACGCTCTCCCTCACCGAGGCGGGGCGCCGCGCACACGCGGACCTGCTGGAGAAGGTGACCGCCACCCGCGCCCGGCTCACCGACGGCATCAGCGTCGAGGAGTATCAGGCCACGATCGACGTGCTGAGCCGGATGTCGGCGAACATGCGCGGCCAGTAGAGCGTGTCAGCGCGGGCGGTGGCCGCTAGACCGCCGGTGAAGAACCGGGCCGGGCGGCGCGCTCCCTGCTCTCCAGCCGCCTGCGCACCGTCGCCGCGTCGGCGGGGTTGAGCGCGTCGCCGGCGTCGAGCACCCGCGGCAGCAGGTCGGGCTCCGCCGTCAGCGCGCGGAAGAGGAACTCGACCGTCACCCCGTGGTCCGGCCGGGAGACGACCTCGATGCCGTCGCCCGCCCGGATCTCCCCCGGTTCGATGACGCGGAGGTAGGCGCCGGGCCGCGCGGCCTGCGTGAACCGCTTGACCCACCCCTTCTCGCCCAGCCAGCCCGCGAAGGTGCGGCACGGAATGCGCGCGGAGGTGACTTCGAGGACCAGGCTCTCCCCGATCCGCCACCGCTCACCGATCAACGCGCCGTTGACGTCGAGACCGGAGGTGGTGAGGTTCTCGCCGAACACACCGTTGGGCAGCTCACGCCCGAGCTCCTTCTCCCACGCGGTGAGGTCCTTGCGCGCGAAGGCGTACACCGCCTGGTGGTCGCCGCCGTGGTCCCGGAGGTCGCCCACCGTGTCTCCCGCGACCCCGCTGCCCGCCGTCCCCCTCGGGCCGGGGGCGGCCACGGCGACCGAACCGTCCGCGGGGCGCTTGTCGATCCCGGTGAGATCGGCGGCGGTGTAGTCGGCGGCGTGCGGGTGGGCGAGGTTCACCGTGAGGAGCTGAGACACGATTTTCACCTTATATGGGGATAGACCAAGCCTCCCTTCTGGTGATTCGGTGCCGACGACGAGACGGCTCCGATCCCGCGTCCGGTCGTTCCACGGATGCCTGGCCGGGCCCTGTGCCGGATGTCAGGCGACAACGGTGCCCGTCTCGGTCACCAGTCCTTGTCCGGGCCGCAGATGGTCACCGAGACGCTTTTCTGGATGTTCACGGGAGTGATCACACGGAAGGTCACCTTGTGCGAGCCGGCCGTCTTGAGATGCGGGGCAGGGAACACGGCCTTGGCCGGCGTGTCGGCCACGGTCCTGCCCAGGTTCTGGCTGTCGAACAGCCACCGGTAGGTGAACTGCGTGCGTTTGCCGCTTCCCGGCACGACGCCGTAGAAGTTCACGTCGTCACGCCAGCAATCTCCCAGGTTCTCGCCCTCCACGAGTATCTTCACCGAACCCATGCCGCCGCCGGTCGTGGTCGGCCTGGCACTGGACGTCGGCCTGGCGGTGGAACCCGGTGTCGGCTCCGCGTCGCCGGTGTCCTTTCCGCGGCCCGGCCGGCTCTGCGTGCGCGCTGGTTTCGGGGACTGCTCCGTCTCCGTCCCGGCCGTGGCGGTGATGGGAGCCGTACCGGTGGCGGGACCGCTGGAGGAGGGGCCGGCCAGCCCGCCGGTGATCCCCGAGCCGGGCATGGAAGGCAGCCAGACCACGGCGGCCGCGACCACAAGGGAGGACACGGCCAGCGACCCACCGGCGAGGAGCACGGCTCTCCGCCGTCCTCGGGGCGGCGCCGTCCCCCTCGGAGACAGTGGTGCGGTGCCGCCGATGAGCTGGAAGAGCACGTCCTGCATGGTCGGGCGGAGCATGGGGTCCTTGGCCAGGCAGCCGTACACGATCGAGCGCAGCGGCTCCGGCAGGTCACCGAGCCACGGCTCGTCGTGCAGGATTCTCTTGATCACCGCGGGCATCGAGTCGTTGCCGAACGGCGGCGCGCCCGTGGCGGCGGACACGATGACCGACGCCCAGGCGAACACGTCTGCCGCGTACCCGATGTCCACGCCCGCCAGCTGCTCCGGAGCCATGTAGGCGGGGGTGCCGACGACGCTGCTGGTGACGGTGAGCGCGGCGTCGACGGTGCGGGCGATGCCGAAGTCGATGACCCGCGGGCCGTCCCGGCCCAGCAGCACGTTGGCGGGTTTGAAGTCCCGGTGGACGACACCCGCCCGGTGGATGGCGGCCAGGGCCGTGGCGGTGGCGACGGCCAGCCGCTGCAGGTCCGCCCCCGTATGCCGCCCCGTCTGCTGCAGCGACGGCCCCTCGACGTACTCGGTCACGATGTACGGCCGGCCGCCGAGCGACGCGTCGAGCACCTGGGCGATGCAGAACGGCTCCACCCGGCGCGCGGCGGCGACCTCCTTCGCGAACCGGTCATCGCCGACCAGCCCGTCGCGCAGCACCTTCACCGCGACCAGCCTGCCGTCGGGGGCCTGGCCGAGGTACACGACGCCCTGGCCGCCCGCGCCCAGCCGTCCGATGAGCCGGTACGGCCCTACCGCCGCCGGGTCGCCTTCATGGACTGGTTCGACCTTCGGCATGGAGGAGTGACTCCTGAGGCGGGTGGGAGTGAATCTCAAGCACCATAGCGGGATAAGTGGTGACTTGCTTGGCGGTTGGGTTGAGCGGTCGCGGGAGAGCGGCCGGTGTGCCGGATGTCAGGCGATGACACGGCCACGCAAGATGATGCGGCTGGGGTGGGCCAGGGCCGAGGCGTCCAGGGTCGGGTCGGTGTCGTAGACGACCAGATCGGCGAGGAGACCTCAACGACGCGTGCCCGGAGGCGCTGCCGCGATCAGGGCTCCGGGAGCACCTCCACATACCCCTCGGATCCGTTCACCCGGATGAGCTGGCCGTCCCGGATACGTTTGGTGGCCCCCTCCGCCCCGACGACCGCGGGAAGCCCGTACTCCCGCGCGATCACGGCGCCGTGGGTCATCACTCCGCCGACCTCCATCACGACGCCCTTCACCGAGACGAACAGCACGGACCAGCTGGGGTCGGTGAAGACCGTGACGAGGATGTCGCCCTCCTCCACATCGGCGTCCTCCATGTTCAGGACGATCCGTGCACGGCCCTCGACGACACCCGACGACACCGCGACACCGGCCAAGGCTCCCTCCGGCAGGGTCCCGGTGTCGTACTCCCCGGAGATCACCTCACCCTCCGAGGTCATCACCCGCGGCGGCGTCAGCTTCTGGTACTCCTCGAACGCGTCCCGTCGCTCGCTGATGACGGTGTGGTCCAGCCGCCCGGTGTTCACGACCTCTCTGAACTCCTCCAGGGACAGGAAGTACATGTCCTCCGGAGACTTGAACACTCCCCGGCCGACCAGCTTCCGGGCCTCCTCACGCAGCGCCTGCTTGTACAGCCCGTATCGCTGCAGGCACGCGTGCTTGGAGTACTCCCGGTAGCCGATGAAGTGGCGCAGCAGGCTCATGGTCCGCGCCGCCTTCCTCGCCTTCCGCGCGCCCCCGGGCAGCTTCCTCAGGCGGCTTTCGAGATCCTTCATCGTGCGCTCGGCCTCGGCGCGTCCCCGCTCCAGTTTGACCTTGCTCGCCCCCGGCGGGAAGTTCTTGATGTTGCCGAGGATGAGCGGGACGAGCAGCGTCGGGTCCTCGCTCCACCGCGTCCTGGAGATGTCGATGTCCCCCGAGCAGTGCATGCCGTACCTGTGCAGGTATTCCTCGACGGCATGACGGACGACGTCGCCGCCGTCCAGCCCGGCGAATCCGGCGAAGAACGTGTCGCGCTCGGCCCTCGCGAGATACTCGATGACGGCGGGGTACCGCCGGACCACGTCGGCGACGTCCAGCAGGTCGAGTCCCATCGCGGCCACCACGTTGTGGTCGGCGGACTGGGCGACGGTATCCGCGGCGTTCTTCTCACCCAGCCAGGCCTCCACGTGCTTGTTGACCCAGTTCGCCGACTGGATGCCCAGGAACGCCGAGGCCACGCTCCGCGGCTCGAACATGATGTCGGTCAGCTCACGGTGGTCCTCGATGATGAACCCGAACAGCTCGTCCCCGGACTTGCCGGCGATGTCCCGCCGGAGTCTCTCGACCGACCTCTCGTTCTGCGCGATGAGCTCCGGGACGACACGGGGGTCGTCCTCCCGGGAGAGCTTGAGATACTGGCGGACCATCGGCAGCGGCCCCCCTTTGCCGAAGTTCATCACCGACGTCTTGCCGCGCGCGAGCGACCGGACGAACTCCTTCCTGCTCACCGCGGTGCGCAGAGCGTTGGCCATCAGCACGTCGACCTGGTTCAGGCTCTTGAGCGTGACCGCCCTGGCCCACGGGGACGCGAGCTCGTGGGACATGTCCTTGTAGAACCGGCCCCCGGCCACGCTCATCGCCGGACGGCCCAGCCACTCGTCCAGCAGCAGGAAGAACGACAGGCCGAGAGGGGCGAAGGCATCGGTCATCATCTGCCGGTGCCCGTACGACATGTACACGTGGTTCCTGCCGTCGTGGGCGGCCGGAACGGGATACAGCGTGGTGATGGGACGGCTCTGGAGCACGTGGAACACGCCATCGTACAGACCCCACTCGATGTCCTGGGGAGAGCCGAAGTGGGCCTCGATCCGCCGCCCCAGGCTTTCGAGCTGGAGGATCTGCTCGTCGCTCAGGGTCTGCGCGTTCTGCCGCGCGGGCTCGACCGCTCGCTCCTCGGTGCCACCGCCCGGTGAGGCACGCAGCTCCTGGGTCTGGGTGGAGACCTTCCTCTCGACGATGTGACCCGCCCTCACCCGGTAGGTGTCGGCGTTGACCAGGCCGGAGACCAGCGCCTCACCCAGACCGAAGCCGGCGTCGATCGAGACCACCTTCCGGTTGGACGTGACGGGGTCGGCGGTGAACATGATGCCCGCGGCCTCGGGGAAGACCATCCGCTGGACGACCACCGACACCCGGACCGCACGGTGGTCGAAACCGCTCCGGATGCGATACGCCACGGCGCGGTCGGTGAAAAGGGACGCCCAGCACCGTCTGACGCCGTCGACCACCGACGCCGGTCCCCGGACGTTCAGGTAGGTGTCCTGCTGTCCCGCGAAGGAGCTCGACGGCAGGTCCTCGGCGGTGGCGCTGGACCGTACGGCACAGGCCACATCGTCGCCGCCGAGCTTCGCGAGGTGCCGGACGATGTCCTGCTCGATCTCGTCCGGCACGGGCAGGCTCTCGATGGCGGCGCGGAGGCGCGCGCAGGCGTCGGCGATCTCCGCCCGGTCGTCGGCCCGCAGGCCGGACAGCCCGTCGATCAGCGGGCCGATCGTGGGAGCGCGCTCCACCACCGCCCGGTAGGCCTCCGTGGTGACGCAGAATCCGTCCGGCACGCGGACCCCGTCGACCCTGGACAGCTCGCCGAGATTGGCGCCCTTCCCGCCGACCAGGGCGAGCTGGGTTCTGTCGATTCCGTGGAAACCGAGTACGTAGGCGCTCATGGCTGAAACCCGTCTGTCTCTTGTGTGGTGACTGATCTGCCCGGAACCCGGCAGGGACGGCTGAGCTGCTACTTCGTTACGATCTTGTCGAATGCCCGGTCCGGCAGGAGCCTGTTGAGCAGCAGCATGAGCCTGGCCAGATAGCCGACGGCGTAGCGCGGCTTCGGGGCGGCCGATTCGACGATGGTCCGGATGCTCCTCGCGACCACGCCTGGGTCGGACGCCCTGCTCCTGGGGCCGAAAGCCTCCTCGCTCCGGACGGCCATCGCCTCGGCGACGTCCCGGTACGCCCCGTGCCCGGAGGTCGCGCGCAGCTCCCGCGCCGTCGCCTTCTCGAACTCGGTCTTGATGATGCCGGGCTGGACGACCACGACGTCGATTCCGAACCGCCGCACTTCCTGGCGGAGCGTGTCGGAGTACGCCTCGAGCGCGTGCTTCGACGCGTAGTACCAGGCGGCGAGGGGTGTGGCCAGTTCGCCGCCGATCGAGGAGACGTTGACGATCACCCCGGAACGCCGCTCACGCATGTGCGGCAGGACGAGCCGGGTCAGCCGGGCCGGTCCGAACAGGTTGACCTCGAAGAGGCGACGTGCCTCCTCGACCGGGACGTCCTCGACGGCGCCGTGGAGCCCGCTCCCGGCGTTGTTCACCAGGACGTCGATCCGTCCTTGCTCGTCGAGGATCGTGCGCACGACCCGTTCGAGGTCGGCGCCGTCGGTGATGTCCATGGGGAGGGCGTGGCCGCCGGCCGCGCGGAGGTCGTCCATCTTGTCCACGCGTCGCGCGGCGCCGTAGACGGTGTGGCCGGCACGGAGCAGCTCGAGTGCGGCGGCGTGGCCGATCCCGGACGAGGCGCCGGTGATGAGGCAGGTTCTGGCTGTCATGGGACGGCTTTCATCGATGCGGCGGAGCGGACGGCCGACCTCGCTCGGCTCGTATCCGGTCGAGGACCGGCAGCGTCGAGGACATATCCGCCTCCTTGGCTAGATACGATACAATACAGTCCTGCATTTTAATAGCGGAGACAGAACCGGCTTGAACGGCTGTGAGGGTGGTCACTGCATGACCGAGAGGGCGGCTCCCGCGCGGCGACCCGGTCGGCCCCGCAGCCGGGAAGCGGACACGGCCATCCTCGGTGCGGCGCTGGATCTCCTGCTCGAACGCGGGGCCGCGCAGACCAGCATCGAGCAGGTCGCACAGCGCGCCGGAGTGACCCGGGCAACGGTCTATCGCAGGTTCGCCGACAAGACCGCGCTGCTGGTCCAGGCGATCGAGTCATCACACACCGACCACGAGCCGAGCGCGCTGGACTGGCCGGACGTCGAGCGGATGCTCACGGACTGGACGGGCTACCTCAGCCGGCCCCGAAACCGCAGAATGCTGCGTCGCCTGCACGGCGCCGCGGACGACTACCCCGAGCTGATCCGAAGATCATGAAGCCCCGGCTCGTGATGATCGGAGGGCACCGGCGCTCCTCGCTCCTGTGCGTCCGGGCGCCGGTAACGGAGGAGGACGGCCCCGTCACCGAAGATCCAGGTCTCGGTCTTCTGGCCGGACCCGCCCTCCCGGACGGCTCAGACTCCGTGGAGGACAGCGCGGACCGCGTCGGCCTTTCTGTCGGTGCCGGCTGGCACGCTCCGCTCATGCCGGAATCAGACATCGCATCGATCTCGTCCTACTGGGACGCCGCCGCCCCTTCCTTCGACGAAGAGGCCGACCACGGTCTCCGTGACCCCCTGGTCAGAGCCGCGTGGGCGGAGCGGCTGCGCTCGTGGATGCCGCACTCGCCGGCCGATGTCCTGGATCTGGGATGCGGCACCGGGTCCTTGTCACTCCTCCTCGCCGAGCAGGGACACCGGCCGGTCGGGGTGGACCTGTCCTCCCTCATGGTCGAGCAGGCCCGCCGCAAACTCGCCGCGGCGGGCTTCGACTGCACGATGATGACGGGCGACGCGAGCGACCCCCCGGCAGAGGCGGGGCACTCCTTCGACGTGATCCTCGTCCGCCACCTGCTGTGGACCCTGCCGGACCCCGAAGGCGCCCTCCGCCGCTGGATCGGACTGCTGCGCCCGGGCGGACGGCTGGTGCTCGTCGAAGGGCGCTGGCAGGTCCCCGAAAGCGGTCAGACCTACGCGGCCGGCTCCGCGTCCCTGCCCTGGCTCGGCGGGGTGAGTGCCGAGCGTCTTCTCCTGGCCCTGCGACCACTCGCGGCGGAGCTGCGCACCGAACCGCTCACCGACCCCGATCTGTGGGGCCGGCCGATCCACGACGAGAGATACGCCGTCATCGCCCGCCCGTAGCCGGGCGGGAGCCCAGGACCTGCATGCGCCGGGAACTCTAGGACGATCACGTACGCAGAAGGTTCGACCCGCCACCCGGAGTTCGAGCCGGCCCGCTATGCCGCGGCGCGGCTGACGCCGGACGAGCGGGCGGCGACGGCCGGTTTCGGCGGGCAGCGACGGAGATCGCCATCGCGACCCGGTCCGCGGGTGCCGGCACCGGCACCCGTGAACCATCGGAAAGGTGTGAAAACACGCCCTAGTCCGCGCCGTGTCCGGATGACGGGCGGGAAGCGGCGATCCGGTCCTCAAGGCCGTCGAGGATGGTCTTGAGGCCGAACTCGAAGCTGTTGTCGGGCACTGCGGCGTAGTCGGATGCGGCTGCCGTGCCGATGCGTGAACGTAGCCGCGGGAACTGCATGGCGACTTCGCCGGCCTGTGCGACGGTGTCGCGCAGTAGCTCCTCGGCATTACCGCCGTCACGGCCGAGCCGCCTGGTCAACGAGATGGTGGCGGAGGCGGCGAGGGCGCTGCCGAGCACGAATATGAAGACCGTGGCGGCCGCCTGGTCGGCCTCGGCTCCGGCGAACCCTGCCATTTCGTATATGGCGAGGCTGTGGTCGTCGTGGCGGGCCTTGCCAGGACCGTAGAAGAGATGGCTGGCAAACGCCTGTCCGAGCCACGGATGTCTGGTGAGCATCGTGTGCAGGCCGGTGGCCATCGTCGTGGCGGCCGTTCGCCAGTCGAGCGCGTCGAGGTCCGGCAGCTCGATCTCGTTCCAGACCTCGTCACCGGCGAGCCGGATCAGGTTGTCCTTGTTCTTGACGTGCCAGTAGACCGCCGTGGCGGCCGATTCGAGTCGTTTGCCGAGGCTGCGCATGTTGAGGCCGTCCAGGCCCTCGGCATCCAGCAGTTCGATGGCGGTACGGATGATCTGCTCGGCGGTCAGCGTGTCTCGCCGCCCGGTCCGCGAAGGCCTACTTCCGCAAGGACGAGCAGGGCCCGAAGCGCCGATAGCTCCCGCCCTCCACTTCAGACTGCCCTTGACGGGAGATACTCATGAGTAACGACCAGAAGCCGGCGATCGTGGCCACTGAGTCATTGTCAGCAACCGGCGTTCACGCTGGGTGACAGCTGCTTGTGAGCTTGCTCCCGGTGGAAGAGGACGAGCGCCGCGGCGACGATACCGCCGATCTTCCAAGGGCACTTGCTGACGTTCCGCAGTGCCTTGAACCGCATCTTGAGCTGGGCGTTCGCTCGTTCGGCGAGGGCTCGGAGCGCACCGTGGACCTTGTTGTACTGGATCTGATCGTCGGTGAGTGTGCCACCCCGAGACCTCTTGTACGGCAGGCGAAACCCCATACCCGCATCGACGTAGCCGAGGTCGGCCAACGTGATCAGCCCGTCCTCGGCGGCCTTGGCCAGCAGGTCGAGGAGGCCGTGCAGGCGGGCACAGGTGAGATCGTGTTCACGGCCGGGCCGTACCTCAGAAGTCCACAGCGGGTCGCCGCCGGGGCTGGACAGGACCTGAATGTTGCCGCCGTGCTGCTTGTGTTTTCCACTCCACCACAGGTCGGCGCCGTTCGGGCCCAGGGCGCGGCAGCGGTCGGTTTCGATCAGCGTGCCATCCAGATGCAGGTGGGTGTAGCCGGCGGCCTTCGCCGCCGTGAGCGCCTCCTGTAGCGTCGGCGCCTGGGCCTTCAATACGGTGACCCCTTCTTCGACGTACCGATCACAGGTCGCGTGCGAGATGGCGTTATCGGCGGCCGGCCGGGCGATCCGAGCGCCGTCCACCAGCCAGCGGATGATCAGAACGGCCTGCTTGAACTCGCCCAGCGCCCGAGTGCCCGCGCGGGTGCGGCGCCGTACCCGCTCGGCGCGCAACAGCCCGGCCAGAAACAGCACAACCTCGCGCGGCATGTCCAACTCGGCTGTGTAGGTGATACTGGAGGTCACGTGAAGCCCTTGTGTGCGGTGCGGTGGATCCTTCGACAAGACCCACCCCTACCAGGGGCTTCACGCTTTTCTCTACTTGATCACTCCCACGCCCGCCGTGATCGGCTACACACGGTCATCGACCGTTGCTGACAACGTCTCAGTCAACAGGTAAACATTTCCTGATTCAGTCGCTCGCCCCGGCGGATCACGTGGCGCCTGCCGTACTCCCGCCCGGCGAGGGTCAGCTACCGGGCGGCGGGTATGCCTCGGGGTTCGTCCTGGGGTCGGGCATCTTGCTCCAGGACGGGTCGTCGACGACTTTGCAGGGCTTGACCGGACCGGTGACGAGGTAGCCGCTGAACTGCCACAGGGCTCTGGGCTTCTCCGGGCCCGAGGTCTGGTCCTCGTTCTCGGTGAACTCCATGACGGCTGTCTGCCCCGGCTTGATGTGCTGCGGACTGATCCGCACCTCGCCACCGCCCATCCTGAACGCCTTGCCGTTCGGCGAGTTGTCGATCGCTTCCCTGATCCTCTTCCGGACCTCGGGATCCCTGCTGTTGATCTCCTCCTTGGAGAACGAGGGGCCGACGTCGGTGTGGCCACGGTCGGGGGCACATCGGGTGCCGGGCTTGACGTAGGAGACGTCGGCGGTCAGGCCGAGTGCCGCCAGGTCCTTCTCCACCTGGTCGGGGTCCCTGAACTCGTTGATCTTCAGGGTGATCGTGCCGTCGGTGTTTTTGGTGACCGCGTAGGCCGGGGTCCCCGACCCGTTCAGGAACGGCACCGCGACGGCCGCCGCCGCCGCGATCCCGGCCACCGCCGCTCCGGCGAGCAGGCGCCGCCTGACGAGCAGGCGTCGAGCCTTGTTCCGGGCGACGATCTCGGCTTTGAGTTCCATCAGCACGTGCTCCTTGAATTTCATCGCATTCCTTCCATGACGAAGGGAGCTATCCCCGGCACGTTCCTGAGCGTGCGGCGGGCGCGGTGCAGCCTGGCCCTGGCGGCCCCCTGCCGGATGCCCAGAGCGGTGGCCGCCTCGCTGATCGTGAGCTGGTCGATGACGACCAGTTCGAGCATCGCGCGATCACCGTCTGGTAGTCCGGCCATGGCCTGGAAGGCCCGCCTGGCCACGCTCTCCGCGTCGATCCGCTCTTCGAGCTGGGCGACGTCGTCGGAGTCGAGCGGCCTTCGTCCGCCTACGCGATCGGCCAGTTTCGTCTCCTTGAACGCCCGCCGCCGCTCGGCCGAGAGAGTGTTGCGAGCCACGCCGTACAACCACGCGATCTCGCTACCGAGTCCGGGCCGGTAGGTGTGGGCGGAGTCGAGCACCGCGACGAAAACCTCCGCCACTAGGTCGGCGACCGTGTTCGGATCATCGACCCTGCGGGCGAGGAACCACGTGATCGCGTCGACGTGGCGCCGGTAGAAGGCTTCGAAAGCCTCCAGGTTCGTAGCGATGTCCGCCTGTCTGCGACGCACCGGCCGTGCTCCCTTCGTCGATTACACCCCTTCTTGGTCAGCGGCCGGGAAAACGTTATGAGAGTGAACAGATGGGGCCAAATGTTTCCGCTGGGAGGCGGTCGCGCGGGCTGACCACGGAAATCGAGTCGCAGGCCGGTCAGCTGGGAATCAGGTCACGATCGGCATGCGGGGCAGTGGTTCCCAAGGAGCGCTCGATTACGCCGGTGGCGGTCACCACGGCGTCCGCTGACCTCGTACTTTTCAGGCGCGACAATCCCTGTCGCCCACTGGGAACTGGCACATAGGGTCCCGACTCTGCCTGACGTGCGGCTGTGGTCGGCATTGCCGTCAGCCACACCGGCTCGCCCGGTGGCAAGGCCTGAGGAACGAAGACCGCGGCAGCCGATCGCCCTGGCAACGTATGGTGAGAACCGAAGTGAGCGATCGTCACGGCCTTAAGTAGCGACTTCTGCCGGGCCCCTCGGGCGCGCGGGGCGCTGCGTGCCCGGACCGGCCGCAGAGCCGCCGGGCACGCTTGCCGACCGGCGCGCCCGGCGGACCGCGCAGCGGGCCGGTTGAGTCGGCCTGGGGCGCGGTGTCGAAGTTGCCTTCGGTCCGTTTCCCCAGGCCGCTCGCCGAACCCGGCGTGCGACTTTCATCGCACCGGGCTCTCCACGGTCTTTGCCGTTAGGTGTGGGCAGGAGTCCAGGGGTTGGGGATCTTGTTGCCTCGGTAGCGGTACCGGGTGATCGGTATTGCCGCGACTCGTTTCAATTCGGTCCCGCCCGCCGTGATGGGTAGCCACTGCCCAATGGGTGTGGTGTATCGACGGCGGATGTCGCTCCACGTCCAGCGGTGTCGTTTCCAGAGCATCCTGATCACTCTGCACCAGGTGAAGTGGTCCAGACTGTCGAAGGTGCGTTGGGCGACGGCGTGCTTGAAGTAGGAGGCCCACCCGTGGGTGATCGCGTTGAGTCTCCTCAACACTGATTGCAGGTCCTGCTGCGACGTTCTGGGCGTGAGGGCACGGATCTTCGCTCTGACCGTCCGGATGGCCTGGTGGGAGACGAAGGTGTAGACGTACCACTTGTTGGTGCCTTGCTTGCGACGCCACTGGAGGCGGAATCCCAAGAAGTCGAACGCCTCGCTCATGTGCACGATCCTGGTTTTGGCTGGTGAGAGCCGTAGTCCCAGGAAGGCGAGCACGTGGGTGATTTCCTCGTGTAGGGCCTGGACGTCCTCGCGGGCGCCGAAAACGAGTACGACGAGGAGAGTAGGCCGGGGGAATCGCACCCCCGGCCTCTCGCAGAACCGGACTTAAACCTCTCGGCTTATCCGGCTCCCATCGCCCAGCCGTCAGGACGAGCGCCGAGACGCCAGTGCGCGAACAGGCGGGGAGATCGCCGGGCGATCTCGGCCAGCCAGGCCATCGCGCGCCGTTCCCGGCGTTTGAGCCGTTTGTATTTCCGGCACGCCCAGCCCACCAGGAGCTTGTTGAGATGCCGGAGGAAGGAGAGCAACCGGGACCGGTAGAAGCGCCCGTAATAGTTGATCCACCCCTGCACGATGCTGTTGAACATGCGGGCAAGGTCGTCCAGAGACTTGTCACTGCGCCGGGACAGATGCCAGGAGCGGATCACCGCTCCCATCGCCTTCATCGCCTGCGTGCTGACCGCGGGCAAGAACGACACGAAGTGCTTGCCGTGCTTGTTCTTGGCCAGCCGGGGCCGGAACTCATAGCCCAAGAACGTGAACCGGGTGTGCTCGTGCGAGCCCGTCCGGTCGGCGTCCTTGCAGTAGATGATGCATGTCTTGTCCGGATGCAACTCCAGGCCGACCTGCGCCAGACGCATTGCAATCGCGTCTCGCACGTATTCGGCCTGCCGGCGGCTGCCGCAGTGCACCACCGCGTCATCGCAGTAACGCTCGAAACCAAGCGCCGGAAATTCCCGGGCCAGCCAGGCGTCGAACGCGTAATGCATGAACAGGTTAGCCAGCAAAGGTGAAATCGCCGACCCCTGCGGGGTCCCGCGATCTCGGGCGACCAGGGTGCCATCCTGCCGTTGCATCGGAGCGGTCAACCACCGCTGGACATACAACAGGATCCACCGCTGATCCGGTGAAAGGTGCTTGGCGACGGCCTTGAGCACCAGGTCATGCGGCACGGTGTCGAAGAAGGCCCGGATGTCCATGTCGATCACCCAATCCTTCCGCCAGCACCGCACCCGGCACGCCCCAACCGCATCCAGCGCCGACTTGCCCGGCCGATAGCCGTAGGAATCCGGATGGAAGATCGGTTCGACCTTCGGCTCCAGATACATCCGCACCACCGTCTGGGCCACCCGGTCGGCCACGGTCGGCACGCCCAGCACCCGCACCCCTCGCCCTTGCGGCTTGGGGATCTCCACCGCTTTCACCGGCGGCGGGAAGTACGAGCCTGAGGACAACCGGTTCCAGATCCGATACAGATTCCGGTCCCGATCGGCCTCGAACTGCGCGATCGACTCCTCATCGACCCCCGCCGCCCCCTTGTTGGCCTTGACTCTCTGAAACGCTTCCCAGACCTTCCACTTGTCGATCTGAAACGGCTTGTCCTGCTGCCTGAGTTCGCTCACCTGGCTCCTCCCGGCCCGATCGGATGACCAGCCGGTTGACCACCAAGCGACTCCGGGCGACCCGGCCCCTTCGCTCCACGCCCATTACGGCGCTTCTGCACTACTACGAGCCGGTCCGTCCCTCCGCCTCGCCCCGGTACTCGGCCCCTTGCAGTGTCCGCTGCTTGGGGTACTCCCTTCGGCCGGACGCTCCAACACGCGCCCGACACCGCTGAGACGGCAGGTTCCCACGTTCCGTACTGGCGCCCAAGCCGAACTCGCGCCACCTTGACGCCGGTCACCACCTGGCCAGCAAGCAGGCACCCGCCAGGCTCATCCCGGGGCAACAACTGGACCCCGGTTTCGATGACGCCGCTACGCTTTCGACGTTTCATCAGTGGTTCACTCTCGTTCGCCTTCTCGGCTCACACCTGACGCATCTCGTGCGCCTTTTCCGCGACGCTCACCACCACGGCCATTGAGCCGCAGCAACTCGCGGTGGTTTGGGACCTCCCCCTGCGTGAGCGATCCCGGAGGACCTACCTCCATCACCAGCACAGCACCGCATCCGAAGCTCGCGATCTTCTACATCACAACCTCCATCAGCGTTCGTGGCGCACAGTCGTCCGCGTAGCGGACGAGACGCCAGTTCGGCATGGCATGGCGACGACGGTAGGCCCGTCGGCCAAGGGTGCTCATCGTCCCGCCGTCTTTCCAAGGACCGTGCAGGTGCTCATCGAGCGCCGACATGGCGATGTTGAAGATCAGCGGTGAGAGGATGCCCCCTTGCGGGGTGCCGGTCGGGGTGTCCCTGTGTTCGCCGAGTTCGGTCAAAATCCCGGCTTTGAGGAACGCCTTGACCAGCGCCAGTACGCGTTTGTCCTTCACGCGGGCGCGTATCCGGTCCATCACCGGTGGATGCGCGACGTTGTCGAAGGCCGCCTCGATGTCCGCGTCCAGCACCCAGCGGTAGCCGCGGGTGCCGAAGTAGTGGATCTCAGCGATCGCGTCCTGCGCGCGTCGCCGGGGCCGAAACCCGTAGGAGACCGGCAAGAAGCCGGCCTCGAAGATGGGTTCCAGCACCAACTTCAGCGCGGCCTGGACGACCCGGTCGGCCACCGTGGGAATCCCCAGACGGCGGAGTTTTCCAGCTCCACCGGGCTTGGGGATCAGACGTTCCCGTACCGGTAGCGGACGGAACGTGCCCGTCTTGAGTTGAGCACGCAGGTCATCCAGGAACCCGGAAACTCCGATGTACTCCTCGACCTGGGCGACCGTCAGGCCATCCACGCCGGGAGTGCGGGCTCCCATGTTGCCCGCGACCCGCTCGAACGCCATCAGCAGCGTCGCCGGGTCGTGCACGAGGTTGAACAGATCGTCGAAACGGCGGCCAGAATCGGCCGTTGCCCAACGGTGAAGCTTGGCCTGCATCTCCGATACCTGCCGTCGGGGCCCCTTGGGGACCTCATCCGGCCAGGCACCACCATTCGGCGGTGCGTCTTTCGGCATTACAGCCTCCATCCCTTCACAAAACCGCTGCCGTCCTTCGCCATGTGACCGGCTCTCCCGGCCTCGGACTACTACGACGGCTCCGCCCCGCCCGGCCCGTTCGACGGTCGGTGCATCTATCCCGATAGGCGGACTGGCTGTCTGCCCTTCGGGAGTCGCGACCAGGCGGTTCCCGTGTTCACACCGATTCGTTGGGTGGAGGAGGAGCCCGACTCTGTCCCAGCGGCCTCGTCATGGGTACGCCGCAGTCCTTCCCCATGACCTCCCGGGACTGGTTAAGGATCCCTTCCCGGAAGTTCCCGCCGCTCAAGCAGACGACGGGACGCACCGCGCCCGGCCCATATCCACCAGATTTGAGCCGGTACTACGTGTTGAAGGACGTAAAGACGCCGGTTCCTCGCGTACTCCTTTCCACCTCGCTCGCCGGACCCGCACCATCTGGCAGTACTGGCACGTCCCGGCTTTGTCAGGGCTGCTCCCGCCCTCCCCGGCACCACCCGGGTCAGACTGCCCTCAGCTACCCCACCCTGCTACGACAGGACGAAGGAGAGGGTCTTTCACCTCCTCGCGAACCGATGCGCCGCACGGCGCACCCTTTAAAGACGTAGAGAAAGTTCTCATCCGGAGTGGGCGGACTCCGTGTCCTGCTTCGGTTGATGCTTGACAGTGCGGCTTCGGGTGATGCTTTACACCCCTTCGGCTGGTCTGCTTTGGGTGATGCGTGGCCGTCACGTCAGGTGCACATGCCAGGAGTGGGATGAGGGATCGAGCAGGTAGAGGGCGTGTGCCCTGCCGACGACCCCATAGCGGCTGAGTGGCTTGCCACCTGGCATGGTGAGGGTTGCCTCCTCCTCCAAGAGGACGGCGTCATCGGTCAGGCGACATCGGTGTAAGCGGTCTTGATGTCCCCTGCTGGCGAGGAAGGTGACCTGGTCGCCATGTACGGCGAGCCCGTGCGCTCCCTTCACGGGTGTGCCGCGGACCGTCAGCCGGCCGCCGGTATGGATTTCAAGCATGGAGAACGCCTGGTAGTAGTAGGCCCATGCGACGCCGTCGGTGACGTTGAGCGCGTAGCAGTCGGCAATGTGCTCTTCTCCTGGGGGAGGCTGATACGCCCACTGCTGGTTGCCGCCGGTGTCCCAGCGGACAAGGCCGGGTGCGCTGATGGGGTCGGTGTAGATGGCCTGGTCGAAGTAGCCGGTCCACACGTTGTGGCGCTGATCGGCAAGGAGGTGTCCGACCTGGCCGATCGGGAAGCTACGGCGTGGCCGCCCGTCGCGGCCGTAGATCTGGGCGTTGGCAGCCGCTGAAGCGGGCGGGCGGTGCCAAGCCGCAGTGCCGGTCAGCAGGAAGCGGCCGTTGGGCAGGGCGTCGAGCTTGCTGACCAGCAGATGGACGTCATGGAGGACGAGTTCGCGCGCGGTGCCGTTCTTGTCCATGACGAGCAGAGCATCGTAGGGCTGCTTTCGGGGCGGCGTGGTGAGCCTTCCGCTCCCGGAGAGGTCATCCGGTAACGCGTCCGGGCTGTCGGACAGCAGCCACAGTGCCCGGCCGTACGCGTCGACCGTGCTGGCCAGCACTTCCAGACCGCGATATTCACGTGGCAGCCGAGCGTACGGCTGCAGGGCCACCTCTTTCAATGTGCCACCTCGGAGACGAGAAGCAGTGAGTCGCGGTGAGCCCCGCACAGCACACCTGCTCGGCGGTTGCAGGGTTGACCTGACTGTTCTACTTCGGTTGATGCTTCACAGACAATCCCACGCCTCATCCCATTCACCCGGCGCCCGGACAGGGACGAGCGAAGCGAACCGATCGACCGGAAGCCGACGTCTACGAACTGTGAAACTTTCCATTTCGATTGGTCTCGGCCTCGCGGCGGCCGGGGTGTGCCTGGCGGCCGTGGTGCTCTCCGGAGCGGTCAGCGAGTCACCGCCGGTACCGGCCACCTGTCCGCAACGCTGGGGCGGTAACGACATCGGCGGCTGGGTGCCCGCCGCCGCCGACATCGGCGGTGTGGAGGAGTCACTTGTCCCTGACTCCCCGGTGAAGGCCCTCATCTGCGCCTACCCCGGGGACAACGCGCATCCGGGTGGGGAGCGGCTGGCCGGTTCGCGAACGCTGACGGACCAGGCGGTGGCGATGGCCCGTGACCTCGCCTACCTCCCGGTGACCACCGCCCCCATAGGCCATCCATGCACGCTGATGGGGGGACCGATGACCAACTACCTCATCCGGTTCGCCTACCCCGACGGCCGCGCCCTGTGGGTGGGCAGCGCCGAGGAGGTCAACCACTGCGTGAGAACCACCAACGGCACGGCTAGCAGCAACTCGTACACCGGACCCGCCATCACCACCGCCTACAAGGATGGAATCTGGCGGCCCGTACCACCGGAGGACCCCTGCCGGGGTCCCGGCGACCGCCGGGGCCAGGACGAGTTGATGGTTCCGGGACGGCCCGGTCGGCTCATCGTGTGCAGGGACGCCACGTACGTGAGGCCGCCCTACCGGAAACGGCATGGCAGGGACATCGCCCGCGCGCTGGCCGCGACACTGAACTCTCTGGACACCGTACCGAGCGAGAACACCTGCCAAGGGCTCGGAGGCGCTAACAAACGCGGTGTCCGACTCATATTCGACTATCCACAAGGACCCGCCGCCGCGGTGAACATCTCGATGAACTGCGCCCCCGCTATCAACAACGGCCTGCTCCAAGCCGACCTGGACGACCACGTCCGCGACCAGATCCTCCGCCTCGCCCCCTCGTGACATGGAACAAGTAGGCGAACTCCGATGATCTTGAACGCATAGCGACTGTCATGATGCTCTCACCTGGTGCTTCACAGGTTGTCGCTGAGCGGGCCGCCGTGGTCACGGGTCAAACCGACGAATACCAGGGCTACTTCGATCTCACCGATACGCCGGGGATCCAGGCCCCATCTGATCGAGCTGGCGTGTGCGCAACAGCGTGATCCGGGCGGCGGAAACCTCGGCCGCCGACGTCTTCGCCAAGGCGATGGGCGAATAGCGGTAACGCGCTGTACCGCCGGCAGCATCGACGGCCAACGCATCAGATCAAGACACTGAAAAGCCCCTGAGACGGCGTGCCCGTCCAGGGGCTTTCCACTGAGGCGGGACGCTGTCCTCAGCCGTTGCGCCGATCGCGGATCACGTAGCGGGTGTGGGCCCCGTCCATCCACTCCCTGTCGATCTCCCTGCCCGTCACCCTGCCGACAAGTGCCAGGGCCGACGTGAGGCAGGTCGCCATGGGCGGGCTGTATCCGTTATGGACAAGCCCGATGAAGTCCCCCCACTCGTCGGGGATGTCCTCCTCCCCGTAGTCCTGTCCGCTCTCCGTCCGGGCCTCCTCCCACGCGCAGTACTCCAGCCACCCCGCCGGCAGTTCGGGATCGCTCTCCCAACCGGAGTCGCCCAGGTCGAAATGCAACCCCTGCGCGTGGGAGTCGAGCGCCTGAGGATCACTTCCCCAGCGCTTTCCGGGGACGGTGACGCTGAGGTCCGTCACGTAGTGACCGTTGACCGCGTATTCGAGATCACGCGGCCCATTGATGTCCCAGCGCATCAGCAGCGCCCGCCCGCCGTACGAGAGCTCCCGCAGAGCCCCGTCGCAGTCGAAGCCCCGCACCTGGATGATCTGCGTCCAGTCCGCCGTCAGCCGACCGGCCCAGACGACCCCCGCCTCACCGTCGGAAGGCCGCCCGCGCAGGACATCCGTCCAGGTGCACTCGACTGAGTCGTCCACGTCCGCGACCGACACCCCCATGCGCCGGGCGACTTCCCACACCTCCAGACCCTCCACCCACGCGGCCATGAACCACTCACCCATGCCGTAGGACCGGACGAGGTGCCAAAGACACTCCGACTGCCGCATTCCCGCTCCCCGCTCGTTCAGCGCTCGTTCCCGGGGTGACTCAAGCAGACATCCCCGACAGTTCCGTGATCAACGCCATGCCGCGGTTCTCGCGACCGAGTGCGTGCCGGGACGGCCGGTCGGTTCGGCTCCATCATGAGGGAAGGCATCGCAAGAGCGGTGGGAGCCACCCTGTTAGCAAGGGTGTTAGCAAGAACCCTGGACGATTAAGAAAAGAAGAAGGCCCCTGAGCGGATAATCCCTGCTCAGGGGCCTTCTTGCATCTGTGCGGCCGGAGGTACTCGAAACCCCAACCTTCTGATCCGTAGTCAGATGCTCTATCCATTGAGCTACGGCCGCTCGCTGCGTAAGTAATCATAGCGGGTCTCAAGCCGTGCCTCGAACCAGTTAACGGATCTCTCCCCAACCGGCCCCTGAAGCAGGGACTGTCCTGGCGTACGGGCACGGAAGGCCTGCCGAGCTCACTCCGGCGACGTGGCGACCTTCTTCGGAAACAGGGTGTAGCTCACCGGCCAGAGCGCCGCGATCAGTGGGACCTTGAGCAGGCCGCCCATGAAGGCGGTCAGGGCGGCCGTCCGTGAGGGATCGTCGACGATCCAGATCAGACCGAACAGCAGAGCGCAGGCGATGCCGTACGCGAGGACGATCCGGAGCCAGATGCCCCATTCGTACCAGGCCCTGGCCATGCCTCCCGCCGGGGGCTTCCATGGTTCCGGGCCGCCGGCGAAGCGGTGAGCGAACGTGGCGTCGGCCCATTTGACGGTGCGGTGGCCGAAGACGACCGAGTAGGCGAGGTAAGCGGCGGCCAGGCCATGGTGCCAGGCCGCCTGCGCTCCACCGCGCATGTCGATGACGGCGGCGGCGAGCAGGATCACATCGAGCAGTGGCACCGAGATCAGCAGGGCCGTGCTGAGCCGCCGCATGCCCCACAGGTAGCGTGAGGCGAGACCCAGGCCGAGGAGCACCCAGAAACCGATCTCGCAACCGATGACAACCGCCAGAATCATGGTCCCAGGATCGCCGGGAGACCGGCGGTGGGGCATCGTCGGCGGTGATGAACCGGTCTACATCCTTGTGTGTACCGCGGACCCGTCTATGGCCGGACCAGCGGACTCTCCCGGGATGATGGGATGAAGGCATGAGACGGGACGACGCGCTGTGGGCCGTGGCGTCCTTCGCCGGTGGCCTCGCCCTGCTCGCCGCCGGCGCCTACCAGCACCGCTGGGCGCCCGCCCCGCTGTTCGTCGGACCGCTGGCGATCTCGTGCGCGGGTGTCGCGGTACGGCGGAGCAGGCCGTTGCTCTCGCTCGGGCTCGGCGTCGTGGCGTTCCTCGGCGACTTCGCCATGGGCCCGTCACTGGGCACCGTACTGATCGTCACCGACAACCTCTACGCCGCGGTCAGGTACGGCCCCCGCGCGCTGGGCCGGTGGATGCTCGGCATCACCTCGGTCGTCGCCGTCATCATGGGTGTGACGGCCGGGATCTTTCTCCGGCATGTGGGAGTCGCCGCTGTCTTCTTCGTCCAGGCGGCCCTGGTCGGGGTGACACCGGTCTTCACCGGCATGATCATGAGGCAGTTGGAGGATCAGGCGGCGTCCGAACGGACCAGGGCCGAGCAGGTGGCGCGGCTGGCGGAGCTGGACCGGGTGGCGGCCGTGCAGGCTGAGCGGGCCCGGATGGCCAGGGAACTGCACGACATGATCGCCAATCACTTCAGCGCGATCGCCATCCAGTCCACGGCCGTGCTGTCCCGCAAGGACCTGAGCGCGCAGACCGTACGGGACGTGCTGGAGTCCATCCGGGAGAACAGCGTCCAGGGCATGGCCGAGATGCGTGCCATGATCGGGCTGCTCCGGCAGGACGGCGAGGATGCCGAGGCGACCCGCCGGCGGGTGGCCGAGGTGGAGGAGTTGGCGGATCGGGCGCGGGAGGCGGGGCTGGAGGTACGGCTGCACGTGGACGGCGACGCCCGCGAGCTGCCCGCCTCGGTGGACCTCGCCGGTTACCGGATCGTCCAGGAGTCGCTGACCAACGCTCTCAAACACGGTGGCGAGGCCGCCGACCTGGTGATCGGCTACCGTCCCGGCCTGGTCACGCTGACCGTGGACAATCCGATCCACGATGCCGGACGGGAGCTTCCCGGCGCGGGCGCGGGGATCATCGGCATGCGAGAACGGGCGGCGCTGGTCGGCGGCGTCTTCGAGGCCGGGCCACACGACCGGGGCTGGCGGGTCCACGCCGAGCTGCCCACCGGGGAGACACCGTGACGTCCTCTCCGGGTCCGGGGCCCGAGGTCTCCACGTCTAGGGAGATGCGATGACCATCCGTGTCCTGGTCGCCGACGATCACGCGGCGGTCCGCGCCGGAATCGTCCTGATCCTCGAAGGTCAGGAGGACATCGAGGTCGTCGGCCAGGCCTCGGACGGGGCGCAGGCCATCGCCCTGGCCCTTGAGCTACGGCCCGACGTGGTGCTGATGGACATCCGGATGCCGAAGCTGGACGGGATCTCCGCGACGCGCGAACTGAGCGGGGTCGCCGACGTGTTGATCCTGACGACGTTCGACATCGACGAGTACATCTTCGGCGCGCTACGGGCGGGGGCCGCCGGTTTCCTCCTCAAGAACACCGACGCCGACGCGTTGGTGGAGGCGGTACGAGTGGTTTCCCGGGGCGACGGACTCATCTCCCCGTCGGTCACCCGGCGGCTGATCTCGGCCTTCGGGGCGGCCGTCCCGGAGCGCAGGCCGCAGGCGGCCGGCAACCTGACCCCGCGCGAGCGCCAGGTGCTGGCGTGCATCGGGCGGGGCCTGTCCAATGCGGAGATCTCCGCCGAACTGGACATGGCGGAGGCGACCACGAAGACCCACGTCAGCCGGTTGCTGAACAAACTGGGCCTCCGCAGCCGCGTCCAGGCGGCGATCCTGGCTCAGGAACTGCCCCCGGGATCGTCCGGAATGTAGAACCCCGGACCCGGGAGGGGTCGCTCAGGAGCTCTCGGCGGGGACGTAGAGCGAGAGGGTCTCCGCGATGCACGCGGGCCTCTTCTGGCCCTCGACCTCGACGGTCAGGCGCGTGTTCGACAGGTAGCCCGAGGGGGTCCCTTTGAGGTCGACAAGCTCCGCACCGGCCCGGATCCGCGCGCCGACCGGGACCGGCGCGGGGAAGCGGACCTTGTTGAGGCCGTAGTTGATGCCCATCGCCAAGCCGCCCACCCGCACCAGCTCGGCCATGAACGACGGGAGCAGCGCCAGGCTCAGGTAGCCGTGGGCGATGGTCCCCCCGAACGGGCCCTCCTTGGCCTTGTCGACGTCCACGTGGATCCACTGGTGGTCGTCGGTCGCGTCGGCGAACAGATTGACCTGCTCCTGGGTGACCTGCCGCCATTCCGTGTGGCCGAGATGCTCGCCGACGGCGGCCTTGAGCTCCCGGACATCGCTGAAGATCCTCATATCTGGAACTTTATTCCGCCGGAGGGACGGCGAGAAGGTTCACGACCGTGAACTTCTTGCCACCGCCCTTCTGGGTCGTCGAGCACATCTCGGTCTTCCCGGTGGGGGTGGGCTCTCCCGACGGGCGGGGGGCGGAGGCGGCGTCGACCATCTTGCACTCCTGCACCTGCCGCTGGTCCTCGTCCCAGTAGATGATCGAGGGGGGCGAGGAGGAGACACCGGTTCCGATGCTCCCTCCGCCGGACCGGTCCCGCTTGCCGACCCCGGCCGTGGTACCGGTGGCCGGGTCGTACACCGCCGCCAGGGGCGCGTCGCCGTCCTCGACCTCCTCGCCTCGCGCGTCCCGGCCCACGACCCCGGGCACGCTGAAGAATCCGAACCCGCCGGCGAGAGAAGTGGTGCCCATGCCGCCGGTGTACAGCTCCGGGGGCATGGGCTTGCGCTCCGAGCCGTCCACCCGTTGCACCACTCCGCCGCCGAAGCACCAGGCCGGGCCACAGCGCAGGCCCTGTGTTCCGTCCGGCACGTGCACTTCGGCCGTCTGCCCCGTCTCGAGGTTGACCAGTTTGGTCTGGTTCTTGTCCTGGTCCTCCCCACCTCTTCCCTGGGCGACGTCTACCGCCCAGGGCCAGGACAGCAGGTGGAGCCCGTCCGTTCCCTCGATCTGCTCGGGGGTCCCGCCGTTCAGCGGGATGCGGTGGATCCCTCCGCCGCCCACCGACCAGACGACGGAGTCGGCGGTGACGCCGATCCGCTCCACATCCGCGAGGTCCCCGGTGACCTGTCCGATCTGCCTCGCCGTGCCACCGGCCCGGGGCACGACCCAGAAGTCGGCCCACTTGTCGGAGTTGTTAGGAGTCTCGCCCCACCATGCGATGGATTCGGCCCCCACCTCGACGTCCTGCGCGAAGTAGCCCTTCACGCCCTCCGGGGCGGGCATGTCGGCGAGCACGGTGCTCTTGCCGGTCACGGTGTCGTATGACTCCAGCCGGCCCGCCTTCTCGAACGACGACTCGGCCGAGAGCAGCAGCTCCGTGGCGCTCAGTCCGGTGATCGGACGGTATTTCCAGCCGTCTGCGGCTTTGGCGGGGATTGTGGACACGGCCGACGGCCAGACCTCCGCGGCGGGCCGGATGTCGACCTTCAGCTTTTCCGCCTTCCTCGTGTTCTCACCGGCCGAGGACTGCGTGGCCGTCACCTTCGCGAGCGCGGCTCCCTCTCCGCCCCTGTGGGAGAAGGAACCCCTGGCCACCGCCGTACCGCCGCCGATCACCGCCATCACCCCGACCACCGCGAGCGCCGACTGCGCCCGCCTGCGCACCCGCCGCCTGCGCCGGCCCCCGATTGCCGTGAGGAGGTCCCCGTCCGGCCCGGGCGCGGTGTCCGCCGCCCTGTTCAGCGCGCGGACCAACTCCGCCTCGCTCCTGTCGTTGTTCATCCCACTCGTCCCGTATCCAGAGCGGCCACCCGGATTCTGAGCTTGTCCAGCGCGCGGGCCGCCTGATTGCGCACCGTGCCGCGTGAGATGCCGAGAAGTTCGGCGATCTCATGATCTGAGAGGTCCTCGTAGTACCGCAGGACCAGTACGGCCCGCTGCCTGGGCGGCAGGCCCTTGAGTTCGTTCCACAGCCCGATGTCGCCATCGAGGCGATCATCGATATAGGGCGCCTCGGGGACCGCCGCGACCAGCCTCTCCCCGCGCAGTCGCCGCCAGACGCTGATGTGCAGGCGTGTCATGGTCGTGCGGACGTACCCCTCCGGGTCATCTCTCTTGCGGATTCTGGACCAGGCGTCTCCCAGGCGCATCAGGGCCTCCTGGGTCAGGTCGGCCGCGTCCTCGGCATTACCGGTGAGCACGTAGCCATACCGGTAGAGCGCACTTCCCCGTGCGGCGACGAAATCGGTGAACTCCACACCTCCAGGGACGCGGGGAGCCGCCGTTCTGTTGCATCCCTCCCCGGCCCCGTCTCCCGCCCCCTGCCCCTCCGCCCGATTTTTCGCTGTACCGACTACGGCACAACATCAGCCGTTCATGCGGGTTTCCTAACGTGCCCGCCATGAGAAGACCTATGACGATCGCAGTCGGCGCAGCCGTACTGGCACTGGCGATGATCACACCCGCGATGGCCGACCCAGGGCACTCGGAGTTCGGCCAGGCCACGCTGACCGGGTTCGCCTCCCTGCCGGCCCAGACGTTTGTGCCCAACAGCGAGCCGTCGGGCTCCCAGCTCGGCACGGCCCCGATCAACGGTGTCACCCCGCCGTTCGCCGGGCAGCCGGTACAGGGCTTCAGCGGCGTCGTGCGTCGGGGCGACGGCACCTTCGACGTGCTGTCCGACAACGGCTTCGGCTCCAAGGCCAACAGCGCCGACTACCTGCTCCGCGTGCACCGGGTCAGGCCCGACTTTCGGCAGGGCAAGGTCGAGGTGCTGGGCGGGTTCGGCCTGAGCGACCCCGACGGCCTCGTGACCTGGCCGCTGATCCGGGCCGACCGGAAGCTGACCGGCGCCGACTTCGATGTGGAGTCGATCGTCCGGGCCTTCGACGGCACCTACTGGATCGGCGACGAGTTCGGTCCGTTCCTGCTGCACTTCTCGCCCACGGGCAAGCTGCTGGAGGCTCCCGTCTCGCTGCCCGGTGTGAAGGCGCCGGAGAACCCGTTCCTCAACGGCGAACAGCCCAACCTGGGTGGCAGCAAGGGTTTCGAGGGCATGGCCCGCTCGGTCGACGGCCGCAGGCTCTATCCCCTGCTGGAGGGCACCGTGGCCGGTGACCCGGCCGGGTCGCTGCGGATGAACGAATTCGACCTGCGCAAGCATGCCTACACCGGCAAGCGCTGGATCTACAAGCTCGACGATCCCGGCAACTCGATCGGCGACATGACCGCGATCGACCGGAACCGGTTCCTGGTCATCGAGCGCGACAACCTCCAGGGGGACGCGGCCAAGACCAAGCGCGTCTACCTGATCGACACCCGCGACAAGGACCTGCGCAAGACCCTCGTCGCCGACCTGCTCAACCTGGCCAACCCCCGAGGCCTGGGCGGATTCGGGAAGACCTTCCGCTTCCCGTTCCAGACCATCGAGGACATCGCGATCCTCGACGACCGGACCCTGGCCATCCTGGACGACAACAACTTCCCGTCCTCCTCCGGCCGTACCCCGGGCAAGCCCGACGACAACGAGTTCATCACCGTACGGCTGTCGCACCCGCTCCAGGCCGACCCCCGCGTCTACAAGTGACGGGCCGAGGGACTCTCCTCATCCGGTGGAGAGTCCCTGGCCTCACCAGGCGCCACGGTGGAGACGTCGGCCGCGGACGCCACAGGGGCGGCGCGGTGGCCGGTGGACGGTGAATATCCCCCAAGAACTCTCATCGCCAATCGATTCCATCAAATTCCACAATTCACATCGAAAGTGCAATGCCTCATGGGAGGCGAGCGCATTTTCCCATCACCGTGTCGTCCATTTAACTTTTATTAGCCGAATAAATGTGCCGTCATTCCGATCACTGGGTATCTTTCCGCTGTCGCCGCCACAGCGGTTCACATAACCCCGGTTCACCGGAATGACAGATGATATGGAATGAAATGACCTCTAACGGCAGCATGGGGGTTCCAGGTCCGCGGCGCGTCGAGCGGATCCAGGCCTGGATCGTCGCGACGACAGTAATCGGCACATTTCTGACGGGAACGGCTCAGGCGCCGGCCAGTGCGGCCATCGGTGAATCCGATGCCGTCCGGCCGCCCCTGAGCTTCTACAGCGGCGAGGGGACTCTTCCCCACCGTTTCGGCGGCACTTCCACCAGGCCGGCGACCGGCGACCGAGAGGGCTGCAAGAACGGTTCCAGGCAGTCGAAATGCCTGCGCGGACCGCAGGGCCTCCCCGGAGCCCGAGGACCGCAGGGACTCCCCGGCGTGCCAGGATCGCAGGGACCTCAAGGGATGCAGGGACCGCGTGGCCCGCAGGGCCTGGGGGCGAGCATCGCCATGGCATTCCAGGGCAGCCTCACGTTCATCGGAGCCGTCAGTGATGACGGAGCGACGTTCATCCGGGACCTGCGGACGTCACCCCGCTGGTCCGACATCTCCTCCCTGCCCAACTATCCCGGCGGCGTGGCCTCCGTGGCCCTGGCCAGCATGGGCAACGACATCCACGTCACGGTGCGGAGCGCGGGTGAGATCGCCTACACGAGATGCACCGTCCAGCCCACCCCGGGGACGCCCGGAAACCCGGCGTGGCCGGGAAACTGTACGGCCTTCGTCAACCTGACCCCGCCGAACTGAGTCCCACCGGCCCGGCAGGCGGCTTCCGAAAGGAATTCCGTCACCGCCGTGCGCGGTCTGACACCGCTCCAGGATATGGTGCCGATCCGTGGACGTTCTCAGTTCGATCCTTTCGTTCGCCGTCGTCGTGGGGCTGCTGACGCTCACGCCCGGGCTGGACACCGCCCTCGTTCTACGCACGTCGCTGCTTTCCGGCAGAAGGTCGGCCTGGGGCGTGGTGCTCGGTATCCAGGCCGGAACACTGCTCTGGGGCGCCCTGACCGCTGCCGGCCTCTCCGCTCTCCTTGCGGCCTCCCACCTCGCCTACGAGGTCCTGCGCTGGGCGGGTGCGGCCTATCTCGTATGGATGGGCGCCCAGATGCTCTGGCGCAGCCGTAAAGGTAAAGGTGACGCGGATGAGGCCGCGGCGTCCGGAGAGCCCGGAAACGGTGAATGGTGGTCCGCGTTCCGCCGTGGCCTGCTGACCAATCTGCTCAACCCCAAGGTGGGCGTCTTCTACGTAGCGATGCTCCCCCAGTTCATGCCGGATGGTGTGCCCCATGTCGTGATGGGGCTCCTGTTGGCGGGCGTCCATGTCTGTGAGGGGGCGTTGTGGTGCGCCCTGCTCATCGGGTTCACCGGCCTGGTGCGCGACTGGTTGCGCAGACCGTCCGTCAGACGCGGCCTGGACCGGCTCACGGGCCTCATCGTGATCGGATTCGGCCTACGGCTGGCAGCGCAACAGCAGTGAATCACCCGGACCGTACGCCCTTTCGACGCGAGATGCCGAAGCGCTGAGGCGTCGTTCTCCGGAGCGATGGAGAGCTGCGACCCGGCGGTATCCGGAGAGGGAGCTCCCAGGTCACGATGGCCCGGTAATGTCAGCGGGGATAGCCCCGTTTGGCAAGGAGCACCATGACGTCGCCCGGCGCCGACCTCCCACCGCGCGCCCGGCCGGAGCGTCCCCGCCGAGCGGACGCGCAACGCAACTACGAGTCGCTGCTGGCCTCGGCCAAGAGGGTCTTCGACGAGCAGGGCGTCGACGCGCCCCTCGACGACGTCGCCCGCCGGGCAGGGGTCGGTAACGCCACCATGTACCGCCACTTCCCGACCCGACGTGAGTTGATCATCGCCGTCTACGCCGACGAGGTGACGGAACTCTGTGCCCGGGGCGAGACCCTGCTCGGAGAGGAACCACCCGGTGACGCGCTCTTCACCTGGCTGAGAACATTCATCGCGCACGTCGCCACCAAACGGGAACTGGCGCTGGCGCTCGCCGACGATCACGGTGGACAACGCTCGACGCTGTTCCACCGCTGGCACGCGGCGATGCACGCGTCCGCGTCCGCGCTGCTCACCCGGGCGCAACGGGCCGGCGCCGTCCGCGCCGACCTCGACACGTCCGACCTTCTCGCACTGGCCAACGGCATCGCGCTGACCGGCGCGGACAGCGATCAGGCCGAGCGGCTCCTCCTCCTCATCCGGCACGGTACGGATATCGGCCGATGAGGAGGGTCGACGGTCACCCGTCCCCGCGCTGACCGGCGGGATCGACTGTCCGGCTCCACGGACAGCGCTCGGTGGGGCCCCTCGGCCCGCGCGGGCCGCTACGAGACGGCCGCCAGGTCGAGCAGCGGCTTCTCCAAGGTTTCGACGATCCCCGAATCGGTCTCGCGCAGCTCCCTCAGGAGTGCCCGCGTCGCCGCACCGAGGGCGCGGGAGAGCTCGCCGGCATCGAGCGTGTGGACGAGCGCTTCCCGGACGGGTCCGGTGACGTCGTGAGGCAGGCGGTCCGCGCCCTTGGCGTGAGCCGTGGGGTGGCCCAGGCGGAGACAGGCAAGGGCCAGGATGTGGTCGCGGATGCCGCTGATCCAGTATTCCGCCTGCCACAGAGCTCCGCGCTCGATGGAGATCCGGGCATGGAGAACATGGTGCCAGGCGAGGCCGATCAGGTGTCCCGGGGCGGTCTCTCCCTGTCGCCGCTCCACCGCGTCACCGAAGACGACCCGGAAGCCTCCGCTGCCGAGCGGGCCGAACGCGGCGGCGGGGGTGAACCCCAGGTCGATCTCCAGCAGCTCACCGAGAAGGAAGGCACGGTAGGTCGCGGGACCGGCGTGAAGGTCGAAGTGGTGGATCGCGCCGAGCTCTCGGTACGCGAACGCGCTCCAGTCGCTCAGCGCTTCCTCTACCGTGACTCCGTCCGCCACTCCGAAGAAGAGGTCCACATCGGACCAGCGGTCCTCGGCGTCTCGTGCGGCAGACCCGGTGAGCGCGGCCCCGACGATCCTCTCGTCCTCGCGGGCCCGTTCGAGCAGCCGCGTCCGCACGTGCCGGCGTCGATCAACGGTGAACATGATCTCGACCCTACCGGGCGGCACCTCTCGCACCCGCTGCGCTGTTCCGCCGGGCCAAGACCCCCTGGCTCTCCCCCTGTGTCTCCATGGCGGAGCCACGATTGTCTCCCTGAACCCATACATGTCCATCCGAGACAGTGAGAGGTCCGAACTCGACGCGGGACGCGGGCGCGTTGAGCAGGTAGGGCTCATCCAGTGAGTCATTGTCAGCAACCGGCGTTCACGCTGGGTGACAGCTGCTTGTGAGCTTGCTCCCGGTGGAAGAGGACGAGCGCCGCGGCGACGATACCGCCGATCTTCCAAGGGCACTTGCTGACGTTCCGCAGTGCCTTGAACCGCATCTTGAGCTGGGCGTTCGCTCGTTCGGCGAGGGCTCGGAGCGCACCGTGGACCTTGTTGTACTGGATCTGATCGTCGGTGAGTGTGCCACCCCGAGACCTCTTGTACGGCAGGCGAAACCCCATACCCGCATCGACGTAGCCGAGGTCGGCCAACGTGATCAGCCCGTCCTCGGCGGCCTTGGCCAGCAGGTCGAGGAGGCCGTGCAGGCGGGCACAGGTGAGATCGTGTTCACGGCCGGGCCGTACCTCAGAAGTCCACAGCGGGTCGCCGCCGGGGCTGGACAGGACCTGAATGTTGCCGCCGTGCTGCTTGTGTTTTCCACTCCACCACAGGTCGGCGCCGTTCGGGCCCAGGGCGCGGCAGCGGTCGGTTTCGATCAGCGTGCCATCCAGATGCAGGTGGGTGTAGCCGGCGGCCTTCGCCGCCGTGAGCGCCTCCTGTAGCGTCGGCGCCTGGGCCTTCAATACGGTGACCCCTTCTTCGACGTACCGATCACAGGTCGCGTGCGAGATGGCGTTATCGGCGGCCGGCCGGGCGATCCGAGCGCCGTCCACCAGCCAGCGGATGATCAGAACGGCCTGCTTGAACTCGCCCAGCGCCCGAGTGCCCGCGCGGGTGCGGCGCCGTACCCGCTCGGCGCGCAACAGCCCGGCCAGAAACAGCACAACCTCGCGCGGCATGTCCAACTCGGCTGTGTAGGTGATACTGGAGGTCACGTGAAGCCCTTGTGTGCGGTGCGGTGGATCCTTCGACAAGACCCACCCCTACCAGGGGCTTCACGCTTTTCTCTACTTGATCACTCCCACGCCCGCCGTGATCGGCTACACACGGTCATCGACCGTTGCTGACAACGTCTCACTGGCCAGCGAATCGAGCTGGCATACGTCCGAGTCCGCGGCACCGATGATGGCCCAGGTATCAGCACGCTGGTTGCATGGGTCCGCTGCCTGTAAGTCAACGCGCCTCCGGCGGGGGCGCTCCGGCTCCGGGATGATCGCAACAGGCGTGCTCGTGGGTTGCGGCGTCGTAGAGGGCTGAGGTGGAAGCCTGATCATCCCGCCCACCATCGACCCGGGACAAGCAGAGCGGGCCAGGGTCACGGGGTCAGACCCTCACAAGTGCGGCGAGAAGTGGCACCGCTGGCCCTGCAAGAAGAAGTGCAGGGATCACGGACACAACTCCGGCTGTAAGGCGGACTGCAAGAAGCAGGGGCACACCTGCTACAAGCAGGTCTGTCTCAAGGACTGCACGAGCCACGCCGATAGGTGCCCAAAACGCACGGGCGGAGGCGTCGTCTTCCGGCAGCGCAAGGGCAAGAGCAAGCTCACCCTCCAGTGCCCACCCGAACTCCTGGCGCTCCTCAAGGCACACCGCAAGGTCCAGGCCGCGGAACGCCTCAAGGCGGGGGACCGCTGGGAGGACCACGACCTCGTGTTCGCCACCCCGCACGGTAGCCCGATCGAACGCACCGAGGATTGGAAGGTGTGGAAGGTGATTCTCAAGCAGGCCGGAGTACGGGACGTCAGGGTGCACGACGCTCGTCACACGGCTGCGACGCTCCTCATCGAGCAGGGTGTGAACATCCGCGTCGTTCAGGAAGTCCTCGGCCACACGAGAGTGACCACGACCGAGCGGTACACGCACGTTTCCACACCACTCATGCGTGACGCCGGGGAGCGGCTGGCCTTGGCACTCTGGGGAAAACCGTGAGCCGTTGCAACTAGGACTGCAACTATGACGCCCCTGAAGATCAAAAAGGCCCTCTCCCAAAATCTGGGAGAGGGCCTCTGAACTGCGGAGGCTGGGAGATTTGAACTCCCGATGGCATTGCTGCCAAACCGCATTAGCAGTGCGGCGCCATAGACCGGACTAGGCGAAGCCTCCTGGTTGCCTTCTGGCTCAGCACAGAGTACCGGCCATTCGCCAAGGCGGCAAAGCGGTTGGCGTCCGCGTCGTCGAGAACCGAGCCGGGCAAGTTATCCACCGTCTGTGGATAACATTGCCCACCCCTGTGGATAGAGTCAAGGTTACCCAGGTGGGAAGGGTGGGATGCCTGGGGATTCTCATAGTGAAAGACGGGATGTCTCACCCTGAGGACACCTGAGGACTCCCTCCCCACCCACGGGCATCGTGAGGAAGGAGTCTGGGCAGATCGTGGAGATCAGGCGGGGTTGGCTTCGCCCTCGATCTCGATCTTGATCTTCTTGCCGACCAGGACGCCGCCGGTCTCCAGGGCCTGGTTCCAGGTCAGGCCGAACTCCTCACGGTCGATCTCGGTCGTGATGGAGAAACCCCAGACATCCTGGCCCCAGGGGTTGGTGCCGGCGCCGCCGTACTCGACGGTGAGCTCGACCTGCTTGGTGAGGTCGCGGATGGTGAGGTCACCCAGGAGGGTGAACTCGTCGCCGGAGTGGCCGGTCACGCGGGTGCTGCGGAAGGTGATCTCAGGAAACTTCTCCGTCGAGAGGAAGTCGTCGCTGCGCAGGTGCCCGTCACGGTCGGCGATACCGGTGTTGATGCTCCCGGCCTTGATCGAGAGCTGGGCGGAGGAGTCGAGAGGGTTCTCGGCGACCGTGACCGTCCCGGCGAAATCGGTGAAGCTTCCACGGACCTTGCTCACCATCATGTGCTTGACGGTGAAGCCGATGTGGGTGTGGGCGGCGTCAAGGGCGAAGGTGCCGGCGGTGGGGAGCTGAAGGTCTTCCCAGGTCCGAGTGGTCATGTCTACTCCCGAAGAGGTGCTTGCTGTGCAGATGATTGCGACAACAGATTTCTACACGAGGAATATTCCGTCCGTCAACTATCGTCGGATACAGTGTGAACGTGATCCCCTTTGACGATTCCCGGCTGACCGCGATGGGCCTCCTTGCCGAGGCCTACAGCGGTCTGCTGGCGAAGACGCACCTGTCCTTCTCGGCCGGGGGGCTCTCGGACATCGACTTCGAGGCCCTGATCCGGCTGGCACGCTCGCCGGGCCAGAGCCTGCGCATGAGCGACCTGGCCGCGCAGACCGGACTGTCCACCAGTGGGGTGACCAGAGTCGTGGACCGGCTGGAGCGCGAGGGGCTGGTCATGAGGCAGCCATGTTCCACTGACCGCCGAGCCTCCTACGCGGCCATCACCGACGCGGGCGTCGACCGGCTCGGCGTCGTGCTCCCCCAACACCTGACCGATGTCGAAACCTGGTTCACCGGCCTGCTCTCTCCCGAGCAGCTCAGCACCTTCCTGGACACGCTCAGAATCATCCGCGACGCCGTACGGCCATGTGCCACGGCGGGGGCGGAACGGGGGGCGGCGGAGGGTGAGCTCGCACCGTCCGACTGATATCGGACCCGCGGCCGCCGACGGGCGCGGCACGAGGACCAGGACCGGTTCTCCTTCAAGGCCCGCCGCCCTCCGTACCGGGTGACCTTGATCGAGACGATGGCGAGGCTCCTAAGCCCGCTCAGCGCCGGGCGGCGGCTGAACCGGCCACCTGTCAGGCGCTGGTCCGCGATTCCAGCCGCCGCTGCTCCGGGATGGTGAGATCGCCGCGGAGCTTGGCCATGGCCCGCGAGACGGTGCTCTTCACCGTGCCGACGCTGATCCCCAATGCCTTGGCGATCTCCGGTTCGGTCATGTCCTCGTAGTAGCGCAGCATGACGGCGGCCCGCATGCGGGTGGGAAGCCGGTCGAGGGCCTGCTCCACCTGCTCGGGCAGGTAGACATGACCACCGGCGAGGGCCGGCTCGGGGATCTCCTCCGAGGGATATTCCTCCAGCTTGCGCCGTCGCCACCAGGAGATGTTGATGTTGACCATCGCCCGGCGCACGTAGGCGTCCAGGGCCGCGCGGTCCTGAATGCGGTCCCAGGCGAGGTAGGTCTTGACCAGCGCCGTCTGGAGCAGGTCCTCGGCGTCGTTGGGATGGCCGGTGAGCTGGTGGGCGGCGCGCAGCAGAGCGGGTCCGCGAGCAACGACGTACTCGCGGAACTCCTCATGGGTTCCGCCGGTCACCGCGATCACCAACCCGTGGTCAGGATCCGTCTCGTGGCCAGAATCGCAGCCGCAGCCTCTAATTCGGCTGAACCGGAATCTATATTTCATCCCCTTAATGGCAAAAACGGAACCGGTTATGTGATCACAGGCCTGAGAAGTATGAGCCACGGGTTCGCCACGAGACGGATGACAAGGTGTTGTACCGGGGATGGGAATTCTGATACGCGGTCGGACACCTGCCCGATCTATCGGCGCAAGCGGAGGGCGAGGTTCCTGTGGGCGTGTGACGCTATCGGGAAAACCTCGGCAAGATATGGGGAGTGACCATGCCGTACCACAGCGTTGACCGCCGCCGCGTTCTGGCGGCGGCCGCGCTTGGCCGGGCCCTCGACGAGCCGGGAGCAGTCGCCGACGACGGCGAGCTTTTCCAGGCCGTCACCGGCGAGATCCTGGACGTCAGTCCACACCTGATCGTGGTTGAAACCCTTGAGGGCCGGGAGGAACGGCTCGTCATCGCCCCATGGGCGACGGCCTGGCGTGGTGAGGCCCTCGCACCGGCCGACCTGCCCGTGGGGGCCCATGTGATCATCAGAGCACTCCGGTCCGGCCGGGTGGTGGACCGGATCTGGGCGGACATAACGCGGATCACCGGGGTGATCCAGAGTGTCGATTCCGCTCCCAAGGACTGGATCGTTGAGCTGTACTGCGGGCCGCATCGGGGACGGCGCACGATCGTCATCCCCTATCGCGCCTCCGGGCGGTTGCGGGTCCGGCATCCGCAGTTCGAGTCCGGCTACCTGTTCGACGCCATCGGGGTCCGCGAGGGTGGCATGGCCCACGCCCGGCTGCCTGCGACATCGCAACCGCCCTACCGATGGACTGCCGTCCCCGGGCCACCCGCCGGCTACAACAGCGTGCAGTCGCGGATCTCGGGCACCGCCACCTGGTCGGACGCCTTGGACTGCGATGAGCGGGGGGCGGCATATCCCATGTTGGAGCGTTCCGATGCCGAATGCGAGGATGCCGGGGTCTCCTGCACCGGCCTGCCCTATCTCGCTCTGGGCTCGATGCTCAACGTGCGCAACGTGTGCGCCGGACGCACCTCGATCCTGCCGATCGTGGCATGCGGCTGCCTGGCCGGCCGGTTCTGCGACCGATGCCTGGAGTGCGGCACTTCCCCGCGGGGCCGGATCGTGGAGTTGTCGGCGGCCGCGTTCGTGGAGCTCGGCGGGGACCTGACCAAAGGGTGTTTCAATGCCAGGGTCGGATTGGGGTGACAGCGATGTTGACGACGATCGCCGCCGCGCAGCTACCCGTGCTGGTCGCACTGCTCCTCGCGGGCGCACTCGCCAAGGTGCGGACGGCCGTGAACGACTCAGAACCGGGCGGGCTGAGCAGGCTGGGACCGGCGGTGCTGATGGCCAGCCGCTGGCAGGTGCCCGCCATGCTCGGCTGCGCCGCGGCAGAGCTCTCCTTGTTGGTCGGCCTGACGGCGACCGGTCATCCCTTCTTCCGGTGGGGCACGGCCGCGTTCTTCGCGGTGTCCACCTATGTCCTGTGGGAGCTGCGCCGCCGCCGACCGGACGTGGGCTGCGGCTGCTTCGGCGAGGTCAGCGCCATCCCGGTCGGGCTGCGCTCGCTGGGCCGCACCATGGTGCTGACCGCCATGGCTCTGGGGACGGTCTGGGCCCCGCCGGTCCCCGGCTGGTCGGTCCTGGCCGGCATCACGTGGTCGCAGGCACTGGCCGCGGCCGGGGGGCTGCTGGTGCTCATCGTGCTCTCCCCGGAGGTCGAGGAGGCCGCCGCCCGGATCCGGCATCGCGCTCCCTGCGAGCAGCGACCGCTGGATCCGGCGACCGCGCTCAGCCGCCTGCGGTCGAGCGCGGCCTGGCGGTCACACGAGAGACTTCTGTCCAGCACGGACCCGACCGACAGCTGGCGGGAGCTCTGCTGGCGGTTCTTCGTCTATCCGGGGCGCAGCCATGCGGGCGACCCGGCGGACGTGGTCTTTGCGATCTATCTGAGCGGGCGGCATCCAGCGGTGCGGGTGGCGATGGTCGGCTTCGACGGACGGCCGATCGAGATCGGCTCTCTGCCGGAATCTATCCGCGTATCGGCCGGACGATAGAGAGCCGTAGATTTTTCTAGGGCAGCCGAATTCAGCTCTATATGGTTCTCTAGCTTCCCCACTAGAGAACCATATAGAGGTCTAGGAGACTTCCTTACTATATCGAACGTGTGTTCAGATGGGCTGAGAACGCAGAAACTTTCCGAAGTGTGGCACCGTGAAGGCGATCAGCCCGCGTTCGGCGCTGTAGATCAGCCCCTTCTTGATGAGGCTGTCACGGGCCGGAGACAGGCTGGACGGCTTGCGGCCAAGGCCGGTGGCCACATCGGCGGTGGCCACGGGCTCATCGCCGATAGAGGCCATCGCGTGCATGTAGTCGCGCTCGGCCGGGGTGGCCCGTTCGTAACGGCTGCCGAAGAAGCCGACCGCGAGCTCCTCCTCGGCCTCCGGCGCGGAGACCTTGATGTCGTCGACGGTGATCGGGCTGCGCAGCGCGAGGTCCCAGGCGACCTTGCCGTAGGCCTGGACGAAGTAGGGGTAGCCGTCGGCGGCCTCGTAGAGCGCGTCGAGGGCATCCTGGGTGAACTCCACACCCTCGCTCTCGGCCGGTGCGATGAGCGCCAGGTCTGCCGCCTCACGATCGAGCCTGTCGATCCTGGCGTAACGGAAGAGCCGCTCGGAGTAGCTCTTACTGGCCGACAGGACGCTGGGCAGGTGCGGCAGGCCGGCGCCGACCACGATCAACGGGCCACCGGTCTGCGAGAGCTCGTGGCAGGCCGCGCAGAGGGCGGAGACATCGGGGGTCTGCACGTCCTGCATCTCGTCGATGAACAGGGCGATGCCGACGCCGAGGTCGGTGGCCACCCCGGCCGCGTCGACGAACAGCTCGGTGAGGTCGATCTCCAGGTCGCCGGAGTCGGCGCGGCCCCGGGCGGCGGGCACGTCGATCCCGGGCGACCAGTGCGAGGTGCCCTTGGCCGCGCCGGGGTCGCGCATCGCGAACGCCTTGAGCACGCCGAGGAACTCCTCGATCCGCTCGGGCGCTCGGTGCCGGGGGGCCAGCTCGCGGATCGCCAGGTGCAGGGCGGCCGCCACCGGCCGCCTGATCGACTGGTCGGGCCGCGCCTCGATCTTGCCGGTCCCCCACAGACGCTGCATGGCCATCGACTTGAAGGTGTTGAGGAGGACGGTCTTGCCGACGCCGCGCAGGCCGGTGACGACCATGCTGCGCTCCGGGCGGCCACGCGCCACCCGCTCCAGGACGATTTCGAACTGCTGCAGCTCGCGGTCGCGTCCGGCGAGCTCTGGCGGACGCTGCCCCGCACCGGGGGCGTAGGGATTGCGCACGGGGTCCACGCTCTCGGACTTTATTACGGGGTATAGCGGCCGACGTAGATTTCCATAGAAAGCGCTACGGCGTGTCGCGCGACGCCGGGCGGAAATCCGCGGGACAAGGGCGTGAGCCGTCGGCCACGTCGCAAGCATCGCCATGCCACGCCCCTCACCTGTGCAGACATCGTCCGAACCCGTGTTCGATCCAATGCCCCCGACTGTAGCGTGGCTTCGAACACAGGCGCGAGAGTTTCCGGAGAAAGCTCAGCTAAAAAATGTCGGCGCGCTTGCCAATACGCTTTAAATGGCTTGAAAGCCGCATTCAACCGATTTGACCGCCGCATGATCGATGAACACGACGGAACGGTGCGCTCTCATCCCGGTCGCCGGCATGTCCAGGCTGCCGGGCGGCACGCTGCTCTCCGGCTGCCGGAGAGGATGGCCGCCTCTCCTCGGGCCGTGGGTGACAGGCCGCCTGTGGCAGGTTCACCGCCTCCTCCTCTTATCACCTCATGTAGCCGGTCGAATACAATGAAGGCTTGTTCTCCGTCGGTCATGGGGGGTGACGACCAGTGAGTAGTTCACCGTTGGCGACGCGTATCCGGGCATCCGCCGCGGTGGTCGGCTGTCTGGCGGTGGCCGCGTGCAGCGCGACCGCCACGTCGCGCCCCGCGCAGCCGACGCAGACCGCTCCGCCGGTCCAGTCCACACCGGCGTCGCCCACCCCCTCGGCCGGACCGTCCACCGCGACCCCGACTCCCACGGGCCCGCCGAAGTTCTCCGCCAAGGTGAGCAAGGTCTCCCGTGACCGGCTCCGACACTCCTGGCGTCCCGGCTGCCCGGTCCCCGTCGGCGACCTGCGACTGATCACGATGACCTACTGGGGATTCGATCACAGACCGCACACCGGCGAGCTGGTGGTGAACAAGGTCGCGGCCGACGACATCGTCACGGTCTTCGGCCGCCTGTACGGCTGGCGGTGGCCGATATACAAGATGGAGCTCGTCGACGCCTACAAGGGCGACGACTTCGACTCGATCGAGGCCGACAACACCTCGGCCTTCAACTGCCGCCCGGCGACCGGTTCGAGCAACTGGTCGCAGCACGCGTACGGCAGAGCCGTCGACATCAACCCCCGGGAGAACCCCTACGTCACCGCCGACGGCTCGGTGGCGCACAAGAACGCCCGCAGGTTCGCCGAGCGTCCTGTGTACGCCCCCGGCGTGATCAATCCCGGCGACCGGGTGGTCAGGGCGTTCGAGAGACTCGGCTGGGAGTGGGGCGGCTCCTGGTCGGGCACCAAGGACTACCAGCACTTCAGCAAGGGCGGCGGCTGAGCGGGACCCCGCCGCCCCACCTCAACGGAACAGGCGCACGCGACCGTACCCGCACCACCCTGGTCTCGGGTACCGGCGCTTCCGGGTGCATCATTGACCCCATGGCTGCCAGGGACGGCGACGGATGGGCCTACTGCGACCGCGGGCATCGGCACTGGGGTGTGCACGGCGCGTCCGGCCTGCTCGCCGTCCACCACGACGTGGCCGGGACGCCCCACATCCTGACGCAGGAACGCGCCGTGTGGAGCCATCACGGCGGCACCTGGGGTCTGCCCGGCGGCGCTCTCGACAGCCACGAGGACGCCGTCGCCGGTGCGTTCCGTGAGGCCCGGGAGGAGGCGGCACTGACCGGTGACGGCCTCCGGGTCCAGGGGGTCTACCGCGACGACCACGGCGGCTGGTCGTTCACGACCGTGATCGCCGAGGCCGACGGCCTGCTGAACGCGTTCCCGGCCAACAGCGAGAGCGCCGACCTGCGCTGGCTGACCCCCGAACAGATGGCGGCCCGGAACCTGCACCCCGGCTTCGCCGAGACCTGGCCCGTGATCAGCCGGGCGCTCGGCCCCCTGACGGTCATCCTTGACGTCGCCAACATCGTGGGGGCCCGCTCCGAGCACGGATGGTGGAGGGACCGCGCCGGAGCCGCCGCCAAGCTGGCCGCCGAGGTGAGTGCCCTCGCCGGCGGCGGTCTGCGCACCTTACCTGACGGCCTCCCGTCGCTGGAGCGGTGGTTCCCGCGTTTCACCATGGTCGTGGAAGGCGCCGCCCGCGGCGTCTCACCGCTCCCGGGCACTTCCGTGATCGCCGCTCCGGGGAGCGGCGACGACGCCATCGTGCAGGCCGTACAGGACATTCCGTCCTGGGAGCGCGTCCTGGTCGTCACAGCCGACCGGGGCCTGCGCGAGCGGGTCACAGCTCTGGGAGCCCAGGTCACCGGTCCCAGGTGGTTGCTCTCCCAGCTGTGACCCACCGCCCGCCTGCCCGGCCCCGCCGCCGTCGGCCTCCCCGCCGTCCCGAGGATGGAACCCCCGCGCCACGGGCGCCCGGTGAATGTTCCACGTGGAACATTCATGGAATCCACCACGATACGGTCCCGTACCCGCCCCCTCCGGCCGGCGGCGATCACCGGAACGGGGTTGCTCGTACCGTTCTGAACAGCGATGATGCGGCACGTGCGCTAGGAGGCGTATGGGCGTGAGGCCAGGCCCGGGACGGCGGCCGGTCCGGCGGCGGCGCCGGGGACCAGGTCGCGGGTGGCACGGTAGAACAGCCAGTAGCTCACCGCCGCGACGACGAGGAAGAGCAGACGGACAGGGCCGGGGATGTCGAGCGTGAGCAGGCCGTCGTTGAGCGAGTGCAGTACGGCCGCCGCCACGAAGGCTCCGGCGACGGAGAACGTGATCACGATTCTCCCTCTGGCCTGCCAGGCCCCGAAGGCGACCGCGCAGATGAGGCCGGTCCAGGCGAGGTGGCTGAACGGGGTGGCGAGCCCACGCATGAACAGCACCATGCCCGCGTTGACGGCACCGGCGTGATCGACGTTCTTCCAGGCGTAGGACATCGATTCCATGATCGCGAATCCGGTCGCGCAGGACAGGCCCAACGCCACACCGGCGGCTTTGGTGAGATGGCGGCCGGTCAGCGCGACCAGGAGGAGGGGGAGCGCCTTGGCCGATTCCTCGATCCACCCGACCTGCAGGATCGAGGGGCCGTGCTTGTCGGGGATGAACAGGGCGTCGAAGTATCCACCGAGCAGAAGGGCGACACCCCCGCCGAACAGGAACATCCCCACCAGGGTGACACCCGGGACGCTGGCGCCGATCCCGGTCCGGTCGTGGATGGCGACCAGGAGCCCGACCGGTCCGGCCGCCGCTCCGTAGAAGAAGGCCGCCGGCATTACCGCGCGGTTGCCGACCGCCTCGGTCATCGCGATGAGTGCGGCCGACAGCGCCGCCATGGCGATCCACACTTTGAACCACCGATGCCGGTAGAACCTAAAATGTTCACGCATACGAAATAAATCCCCATTTGGGGTGATATGAATTCGGACTAATCGCCTATCTTTCTCTAAAGCCCGCTTCCGTCAGGATGATGGCGTCGACCACCACGGACGCCACCGGCACCAGCCGTCCGACCGTCCGACCGTCCGACCGGAATCATGATCTTCTTGTGCGACCCGAGCCGGGAGGCCGGGGCACGCCACCCGCCCGGATCGCCAGGGGAGAGCACCGCCACTATGACGATGTCGTCCATACCGGTCCCGGCGGAGACGGTGACAGCCGTACCGATCGATTCACCCCGGGCGCGCCACGGTGCCCGCCGTAAGGCCTGGTGAACGTTCGCGCCCCGGCACCTGTGCCGCCCCGGTGGCCCCTGTGAACGTTCCGGGCGGGGCGCTCGGCATGGCCAGCCGTGATCAGTGAGCGTTACCATCACGTCTGTCCGCTCTCGACAGCCCCCTGGAGGCCTCGCGTGGGCTATCCGCCGCAGTACGGCCGACCGCCGCGAGGCGAGACGGGCCGGGGGCTGGCGGTAATCGTGATCATGATTATCGGCGTGCTCATCGGAGCGGCGGTCGCCGTGGCGGCGGCGCTCACCCCGGTCGTCACATCCGGAAGCCCATCCGCGACCCGGGGCCCCGAGCGCTCGGAGGCCACGCTGCGGCAGACCGCCCAGGCGGGGCTCGACTCCTATTCCGGCGGCTCCTACGGCGACTTCTGGGATCTGTGGAGCACGCAGGCACAGACGGCGGTCGCGCGTGAGGAGTACGTCAGGCTGTTCCAGCTGTGTCCCCAGCCGGTGCCGGACGTCCGGTTCACCATCACCGCCGTCACGGTCGGCGGCGACACCGCGAAGGTCCAGGCGGGCCGGCTCAACGACACGACCGACTTCGACTTCCTCTTCGAGGGCGACGCGTGGCGGTACGTACCGCCGGCCGAGGAGCTGCAGGAATACCGGGCCAAGAGTGTCGACCAGCTGGCACAACAGCGCCAGACCGCGGGGACCTGTGGCGCCGCCTCCCCACCGTCCCCGTCCACTCCCGCCACACCGCCGGGGTGATCCATCCGCATGCCGTGAACCTCGGACACGGAAAGTGAAAAACATTCGACGATTCTCATACGATCTCTCGTTATCTTCCGCCGACATACTGATTGATCACCAAAGTCCCGGAAGGGTACTGCCGGCACCGTAATTCACAGCTACTGTCAGACGTATGGCCCATCCCCCGCCGGCCTGGCGAGACGGCGCAGGTTCGGACGCACCGAAGTCGACCGACCACGATGCCTCCACGCGAGAGAGGACCGATGTCCCCCTGTGGCTCGCGCATCTCCAGCCCCGAGGAGAAAAGGAGATGAACGACACGTCACCCCCCGACATCTCTGTAACCGTAGAGCTGGATAAGGCAGACTTCGAGGCGCTTTCTCGTAAGGCGCGATCAACGGGGAGTAAGATCGCGGATGTGATCCACGCCGCCGTCCAGCGAGAGATCGGCACCAAGCCGCACGTCATCACGTTGATCCACCGCTGGAACCTGCACCGCGAAGACCTCGACGTGGCGGCCGACGCTCTCGGGGTCGACCAGCTGTCCGAGGTGGAATGGGGCCAGATCGGCACCCGCCGGACCCGGAGGTCCTGACAGATGCTTCCCGGCCGAGTGCTCGACGTCAGCGCGCTGATCGACATCGCGGTGGCGAAGACCGATTACTCACGGAGCATCGCCGCCATGTGCCTCTACCGCGGCGGTGGAATATGCGTCCCGGCGACCTGCCTGGCAGCCGTCCTGTCCATCTCCCCGATATCCACACAGGTAGAGCTGTTCGAGCTCGTCACGACACCTGGCGTGACGATCGACGACTTCACCCACGGCAAGGTGGGAGACATCGCGGAGATTCTCGACGGGTCGCGCGACGTCACCGCGGGGCACGTCGTCTGGTGCGCGAGAAACACCAAATGGCCCATCTTGACGGATCGCGGTGGAGAGCTCTCCCAATACGACCAGCACATCGTGATCGACCCATTGCCCTGAGCCATTGTTTTCCACTGAAGGCGCAATAACAGAATGGTGACCGACAATATGCGTATTCGATGCGCCCGCCGGAGCTGAGCCGTTCAGACTGTGGACATGGCAGATCAGGCGAAACGCATCCGACTCGACATTCCCAGCGGGCCGGAGTACGACCAGGTGCGCGATATGCACGGGCATACGGTCACGGTGTTCGAGTCCACCGAGGTCAACGGCCGCCGCTCGCTGAAGATCGGCAGCCGGACGCTGGTGCTGCAGCGGGTGGGGGTCGACGAGAGCGGCAACGAGACGACGGAGATCTTCCGCGCCCAGTCGATCTCGGAACCGTCGTACTGAGAGGCCGCGACCGGCCGATGAAGGAGGTCGTGTCCCTCCCGGCTGGTCCAGTCGGTTTCCTCCGTGGCCAGGCTGCGTACCGCAGAATCCGAACGGATCGTCCGGCGTCAGAGGAAGGCAGCACAAGATCACAGGAGCGCCCGGCGGGACGGCGGCCGGGCCTGGTGACCCCGTCCTCCGTGGTCACACCCGGGGCGAGTGGAACCACGGAGGGCGGGATCGCTCGCGTGGCTTCTCCGCGGACACCCGAGGGGCATCCGCGGAGAGGTGCGCCAGGCCACCTCGGACATCAGGTGGTGTCCCCGGCTTTCCAGAGCCTGCTGCGCAGGTCGGCGCCCCGGATGACCTGGACACGCCAGGGCTCCAGGCGGAGCATGTGCAGCTCGGGATCGGCGGGACCCCCGTGCCAGAAGCTGCCCAGGTCGTATCCGGCCCCTGCCGGGCTGGTCGTGCGGTAGAGATCCCACACATGCTGCTTGATCTCCAGGTCGTCGATCCATTCGGCGACGGTGTCGATGCTGACGGCGTTCTGCCGTGGCGTCCAGTAGGAGAAGGTGGTGTGGGGATTACCAGCCAGGTGCGCCGCCTTGACAGGCGTCTTGTAGGTGGCCAGCCAGCCGACGGGGCGGCCTCCGGCGATCTCCCAGACCGGGATCAGCACCCGTGCCCGGGGGCGGCCTTTCCTGTCGACGGTGGTCATGGTGGCGTAGACGATGTCGCCGATGTAGGCGTTGAACTCGTCCTGGATCGCGGCGAACGACATCACTTCGGTGGCCATCGGTTCTCTCCGGTCGCAGTCAGGCCGAGGTATCGACGGGGACGGGTTCAGCGATCCCGGACGCCTTACGGGCGCGCAGGCCGAACGCGGTGATGACCGCGCCGAGGACTCCGGCGGCGACCGGGACGACGAGAGCGGTCCTGAGCGCGTCCAGCCCCGCTTCCGGTGAGACGCCGTCGCCGAGCGCCGCGACGTTGACGGCGGTCACCGCCGACAGGCCGAGGGCGGTGCCGAACTGCATCGCGGTGTACAACAGGCCGCCGGCCAGGCCGTGCTCGTGTTCGTCGACGCCATCGGTGGCGGCCATGGTCAGCGGGCCGTAGGCCAGGGAGAAGGCCAGCCCCAGCAGGAGCATGGTCGGCAGCATGGCGGTATAGGCCCAGTCCATCCCGACGGGCAGGAACAGAAGGTAGGACAGGGCCGCCAGGAGCATTCCGCCGAACAGCACCGGGACATTTCCGAACCGGTTCACCAGCCGCGGTGTCAGCGTCGGGGCGAGGACCGTGTCGATGCCGATCACCAGCATGGCCAGACCCGTCTGCAACGTGCTCCAGCCGCGTAGCTCCTGTAGGTACAAGGTGACCAGGAACTGAAAGCCGGCGAAGGAGGCGAGGAACAACAGCGCTCCCAGGTTGGCGCGCACAAGGGGTCCTGAGCGCAGGATGCCCAGCCGCACCAGTGGGTTGGCCGACCGCCGCTCGATCACGATGAAGGCGGCCAGCAGTGCCAGGCCCGCAGCGAACACACCGACCGTGCCGGCCCAGTCGTTGCCGGGGTGCTCCAGGCGGACCACTCCGTATACCAGCAGCAGCATCGCACCGGTGATGCTGAAGGCGCCGGCCAGGTCGAAGCCGCCCGCCGGGCGCTCCTGAGCGTCCGGATCCTTGAGGAGGGGGATGGCGGCCAGCAGGATCATCGCCGACAGGATGACCGGGGCGAAGAACACCCACCTCCAGCCGAACGAGGCCAGCAGGCCACCGGCGACCAGGCCGAGCGAGAAGCCGCCCGCCGCCGTTCCGGCGTAGACCCCCAGGACCTTGGTGCGCTGCGGGCCTTCGGGAAAGTTGCCGGTGACGAGCGCCAACCCGGCGGGGGCCATGAACGCGGCTGCGACTCCGGTGACGAACCGGGCGGCCAGCAGCATCCAGCCCTCGGTGGCGAACCCGCCCAGGCCGGAGAAGACCAGGAAGACGGTCAGCCAGAACAGGAACATCCGGCGGCGGCCCAGCAGGTCGGCGGTACGGCCGCCCAGCAACATGAACCCGCCGTAGCCGAGCACGTAGGCGCTGACCACACCACTGAGCATCCCGGTGGACAGGCCCAGGTCGGCCCGGATCGACGGCAATGCCACGTTCAGCATCGCCACGTCGATCCCCTCCAGGAAGATCGCTCCGCACAGTACGAACAACACCCCCCAAGCGCGTCCGTCCATGCGGCCGCTCGATGTGGACATGGGTCAACTCCCCTCTGGATAGGCGGGGCCGGCCATGGTTCCCCAAATGATGGCCGGTTCCCTCTTGTAACCAGCAGCATCTTCGGACACCATCAGTGACCATGGAAGACGGCACTTCAAAGTCCCCCGGTTACTGCGGGGATACCGGCGGCGACTACGACGTTCTCCAGTGGGACACACGGGAGGACTGCGAGGTCCGGCAGATCCTCGACCGGGTCGCCGACAAGTGGTCGCTGCTGGTCATCGCCCTGCTCGATCAGCGCAGCCTGCGCTTCACCGAGCTGCGCCGGACGATCGACGGGATCAGCCAGCGGATGCTCGCCCGGACCCTGCGCCATCTGGAGCGCGACGGCCTGGTGAGCCGCACCGTGCATCCGACCGTGCCACCGCGCGTGGACTACGAGCTCACGGCCCTGGGTGCGACCCTGCACCACACCATCCGTGCGCTGGTCACCTGGACCGAGGAGCACCAGAACGAGATCGCCGCCGCCCGTTCGGCGTACGACGTCCGCGTGGCGGTCGAGCAGGAGACCGTGGAGCGGGAGGCCGCTGAGCGGGAGGCCATCGCCCGGGACGCCCTCACGGGCAGGCGCTGACCGCATCACGCGAACATCGGTGGTGTCGCCCGGGCCAGGTTTACTCGACGGCAATGGCAGGAGCCACGCGCGCGGAGCCGATGCCGCGGTCGGGACCGCTGTTCACCGTATGGTCCAGGGCCGGGCCCCGGCGTTCCCGGGTTCTGATGCGGTATGGCGACGTTGAGCGTTTGGCCAGGTGGAAGACGAAAGAGCGCGACTTCTGCTGATCTTTCAGGTCTCAAATCCGAAGATCACCGCAGGAGTCGCGCTCGTGTCCCCATCTTCCCTGACCAGCTCTCCTCCCGCCGCTACTCTTGACCAGCTCACCGACCTGGCATTGTGGGAATCCGAACTGACGGCTGATCCGGTCGTGGTGGAATCAGCGTTGATGCGCCGGTTGGCGGCCGTACCTGAGCGGCGCTCAGCCTGCGGGCTGCGGCATCCGCTGGTGGTCATCTTGACGTTGACGGCGTGCGCAACGCTCGTGGTCGGCGGCGACAGCGTCGCGGCGATCCGGCAGTGGGCCGCCAGGACCTCGCAAGCAGTGCTGGAGCGGCTGGGCGCCTACCACGATCCGTTCACCGGCCTGTTCATCGTGCCCAGCGAGCGGACCTTCCGTCGGGTCCTCGCCGACCTGGACGCCGACGCGCTGGACACGGCGATCAGCGGTTATGTGGCCGAGGTGGTCCGTCAAGTGGCGCCGGTGCCGCCGATTCCCGACACCCCGGGCCGGTCGAGCGCGAGCAGCGGCGCGCAGCCCAGCGACAGGACACCCATCCCGCCCCGGCCGGGCTACTGCCCGGCGCCGCCCTCGATGGCAAGGCCTGTCGCGGCGCCCGGACCGAGCAGGGCGGGCGGGTCTTCCTGATCGGGGCGATCAGCCACGAGCACGGCGTAATCCTGGGCCAATGCCAGGTCGCCGACAAACGTGGGGAGGGACCCGCCGCCCGTGCCCTGCTGGCCCGGCTGGACGCGGCCGGGATGGTGCTGACCCTGGACGCGCTGCACACCACCAAGGCCACCGCCCGCCTGATCACCCAGCATCTGGACGCCCACTACATCCTCATTTTGAAGGGCAATCAGCCGCTGGCCCGCGCCGCCGCCCAAGCCCTGTTGACCGGCCCGGACACCGACTGGACCGCGACCACCGCCACTGACGACGACCACGGGCACAACCGCACCGAACGCCGCACCATCCGCACCGCCGAAGCAGACGACGCCCTGTTCCCCGGTGCCCGCCAAGCCTTCCGGCTCCGCCGCGACGTCGGCGATCTGGACGGCGTCTGGACCAGCAAGGAGATCGTGTACGGCATCACCAGCCTGCCCGCCGAAGCGGCCGGGCCCGCTCATCTCAACCACTATGAACGGGCGCACTGGGGTGTGGAAAACCGTCTCCATTGGGTCCGTGACGTGACCTTCCGGGAGGATCACTCGCAGGTCAGGTCGGGAACCGCGCCCAGAGCGCTCGCCAGCTTCAGAAACCTGGCGATCAGCACCGCCCGGCTGGCCGGCCGCGCCAACATCGCCCATGCCCGCCGTGACCTCCTCGACCACGGTGACGCCTTCGCCGTCTACACCATCTGATCAATCCGACGAACGGGATATAGCGAATTAACGCCGGGGCCCTGTGGTCCAGGGTGGCAACAGGGCTCCAAAGCCGAAGTGCCTCAGCTTGAGGGAAAGTTCCCAGGTCCAGCACCATCAGCCGAACGAGGCACCCGGAGTCCCCCTACGGTGCAGACAATTCTGGCTATCCCTCATACTCAAGGTCAGCGCGCCGGGATGATCTTCGAGAAGGGGCACCGTGAGACAGCCAGGTTGTGCGGAACCGATCGTCATACGACGCTTCATCAAAGATGACTCGGTGGAAGAGCTGACCATGCTTCTGCACCGCGCTTATGCGGATCATGCAGCCGCAGGGCTCGTCTTCTTCGCCTCCTACCAAACCCCTGAGGACACGCTGCGACGCCTGGGCAAAGGAGAATGCTGGGTTGCTCTGGAGCAGGGAACGATCGTTGGCAGTGTCACGGTGACGGGGACATACGACACCCCGCCTGGATATCCAGCGCCGGTCGATGCGGGATCGTTCTGGCAACTCGCGGTGGATCCGGCCCAGCGAGGAACCGGCCTGGGACATCGCCTCCTGACCTTGGCTGAAACTCGCATCACCGCCCTGGGCGCGTCGAAGGTAGTGATCGACACCTCCTCACAGGCCGCCGATCTCATCGCCTGGTACGGCCGTCACGGCTACGCATCGATCGGGACATGGAAGTGGGGAGTCACCAACTACGACAGCATCGTCTTGGCCAAGGACCTCTCCGCCTGAACGAGCCTTCGTGGCCGCTCCGCGTCTCAGGTCCAACAGCAAGATCCGTCAGGTCCCCGGTTCGATGGCAGTGCCCCAAGCCGCCTGACAGCGACAGCGACCCGGGGAAACGCGGCCAACATCATTCCGCGTATATTCCGCGAACAGCGGCTCAGGGCCGCTCACGGTGGCCTGTGGCTGCGCACTCTGGAAACGGTCAACGGCGCCTGGTCCAAGGGAGAACCCTGGTCAGACGCCGTTCTACGTGCTCAGCGGAGAGCGTGGGATTCGAACCCACGAGGAGCCGCAAAGCCCCTAGCGGTTTTCAAGAAAACTACGGTTACTCCACCCATGCCGACCGTGACCTGCGGATCAGCCTCAGGCAGGGGTCTGGCCAAGGAAGATCATCCCGCACATATCCCGCGCTCGGCTTCTATGGTCAACGGCTGGCAAGGGCGGACCGCAACTCCTTGTGCAGGCACGGCCCCGGCATGTTGAGGATTTGATCGGGTTTGATTCTTTGCGTGTGACCGGTGCCGACCTTCGCGGCCGGTAATCTCTGCCCCAATCCGGGCATGAGAGGGGGCACGACTCCCCAAGATCGGGGTTCTCACACCAACCGATCTCCAGGGGGAATCGTGCCCGCTGCCGCCCTATCATCGCCGACCAGCCCCGCCCGAGGTGCCGGCTTGGGTCATGACGTGCCATCCGGTCGTGGTGGTGAGGGCGGGCTGAGGGCGCGATTCCGGGTTATCTGTGACAAACGGGCCGTCTACAACACGCTGCATTCCCTGGAGTCGATTTTGGCGGTGGCCGCGTTCGGTACGGCGACGGTGGGAGGGGACACAGTGACCGCGATCAGCCACTGGGCCGATGATGCCCCGCAGGAGATCTTGGCCGGGCTGGGGTGCAGGCGCGATCCGTTCACCGGTCGGCACTATCCGCCCAGCGAACGCACCCTGCGCCGGGTCCTGGCCCAGACCGACGGGGACGAGCTGGACCGGCAGACCTGCTCCTACCTGGCCGGCGGCCACGACGTCCGCGATCTGTCGGCACCGGGCCACGGGGAACGGGCCGGAGAGCGGGACGGGGGCGATGGCCGGGAAATTCCCGCCGAGCTCCGCGTCGGTCAGGGCTGTGAGCGTGAGGGGCGCCGGGCCGCTCAGCGGACGCGGGAGCGTCCTCGGCCTGCGGGGATGCTGGAGGCAGGCGCGGCTGACGGCAAGACCGTGCGCGGCGCGGGCCATGGGCAGGCGAGCGCACCACAACTGCTGTCGTTGCTGCATCACCGCCGTGGCGTGGTGCTGGGTCAGCGGCAGATCGCCGACAAAACCAACGAGGTGCCCGAGCTCGCGCCCCTGCTGGCCGACGCCTTGTGCGGCAGCGACGTGGCCGTTATCACCGCGGATGCGTTGCACACCGCCCGCGAAAGCGCCCGGCAGATCAGCGAGGACTTCGGCTGCTACTACGTGCTTGTCCTCAAGGAGAACCAGCCCAGTCTCCTGGCCGCGGCCCAGGCCCGGCTCGCCCCTGGAACGGATGCAGACCACGAGCGGGCCGGCACCGGGCACACCGAGGCCGACCGAGGCCACGGCCGCATCGAAAGCCGCACCATCCGCACCGCGCTCGCCATCGGTCTGGACTTCCCGCACGCCGCACAGCTCTTCCGGATCGTGCGACACGTCGCCGACCTGGACGGCCACGGCACCAGCAAAGAGGTGGCCTACGGGATCACCAACGCGCCCCCGGACGTGGCCGGTCCCGCGCATCTGAGCACCTACGTTCGCCAGCACTGGAGCGTGGAAAATTCCGAGCACTACGTCCGAGATCGCACCTTCCACGAGGACGACTGCCAGGCCAGAACCGGACAGCTGCCTCACGTCCTGGCCACCCTACGCAACCTGGTCATCAGTACGTTTCGTCAACGCGGTCATGTCAACATCGCGCACGCCCGCAGGCATTACACCCACGTCCCACAACGACTCCTCACGCTGTTCACCCTGTGAACGCGGTATCAATCGGACCAGCCACACTCAAATCCTCAACATGCCGGGGCCGTGCTTGTGCAGGCGCTCGGTGACGTCCATGTCCAGTCCTCTCCGGGCCCCCTGCAGTTCTCGTGCGTGCCGTTCGATGACGTCCATTTAGCTGGGCGTTGCGGATAGACGATGAATCCCCGGCACGTCGAGCAGTCGCGCCGATCCCGCACTACTGCAGAAAATTCAGCAGTTGGCGTGTGGTCTCCTCGGGTGCCTCTTCTGGAATGAAGTGACCGACTGGTACCGGGACGCCGCGAACGTCATCGGCCCACTCCTGCCATATCGCGAGCGGATCATCGTAAAGTTTCGCGACCGAACCGCGCTGGCTCCAGAGGAAGAGCACGGGGCAGGAGATCTTCCGGTTCCCGCGATCCGCCTCGTCCTGCTGGTAGTCCAAGGTTGGGGATGCGCGGAACTCCTCGCAGATGGCGTGCACCGTATCGGGGTGGCTAAATTTCTCGATGTACTCGCCGCGTACCTCGGTTGGGAAAGCGTCCTTCACCTCGGACCACGTGTTGAGCATGAAGCCGACCAGGTTGGCCGGTGCCGCGTTGATGAACTGTTCCGGTGTCGGTTCTGGCGCGGCGAGGAAGGACCATTGCCAGTAGAGGAGGCTGAAGTTTTTGTCGGCACGATTGTACGCGTCGCCGACGGGAACGACGTCCATGACGGCGAGCCGGAGGACAGCATCCGGGTGATCCAGTGCGAGACGGTAGGCGCAGCGCGCCCCGCGATCGTGTCCCACGATGCTGAACTGGTCGTAGCCCAGATGTCGCATGACCCCGAGCTGGTCACGACCGATCGCGCGCATGCTGTAGGGCTCGTGATCGGCGGTACTGGGCGGCTTGCCGCTGTCGCCGTACCCACGCAAATCGGTGGCGACGACGGTGTAGCGCTCGGCGAGGTGGGGTGCTACCCGATGCCACATCAGATGCGTTTCCGGAATACCGTGCAGGAGCAGCAGGGGCGGTCCGTTGCCGCCTCGGCGTCCGTGGATCGACGCACCCGCGGTAGAGATGTCGAACTCTTCGAATCGATCGAACATAGCCACGAACCCCCTCGAGACTCGAGGACCGTCCTGTCCTGTCGCAACTGGCGGTCAGAGTTAACGATGAATCTCTCTTGCCGTTGACCAGCCAAGTAGCCGGCGGCGTCGGCCTGTCGGCGGCATGATCACGCCTTGGTCCTCGCCCCTCCGGTCGACGCCGGCGTTCCCGGTCCTCAGCTCCGGTCCGCAACAGACCCTGGACCGACGTGGGCCTGGTCTTCACTGGTGGCCACAACCCCAAGTTACCCCGGCACGGGCAGTGTCACCACGGTGGTTCGGTGACCAAGTTGGCGACAAGGCAGACTGGTTCGCTCGTCACCGTGTGGACGCTCGTGGCACGCAGCGCGGAATGGAGCGGCCGATCGCGCCGGTCAACACGGCGATGCCGCTGATCAGCACCCCGCTGGCAGTGATGACCTGATCCCGTGCGGCCTCCAGGGCGACGGTGAAGCTGATCCGATCCGGATCAAGCCGCGGTCGGCTCAAGATGGCGTCGCCGGCGATCCGCACCAGTGCCTGGTAGACGGTCAACAGCGCGTAGACCTCCTGGTCAATGTCAGGCAGGCGACGCGAGCGCAGGACACGGCCGTGCAGCATCGTGACCTTGATCGAAAAATAGGTCGTCTCCGCCTGCCACCTCTCGTGGTAGTGCGCGACCAGTTCACGGGCGGGATAGCGGATATGGTCGGTCAGGCTGGTGGCCAGGCGCCACTGCTCACGCCGCACGGTGCCATCGGCGTAGGTCACGGTGATCCACGCAAGCTGCAGGCCTATCTGCGCTGGCGCAACGTCAACGCCCGCCATCCCGACGTGTTGGCCGCCCAGCGCGCCGAACGCGCGCGCGTCCGCAGCGAGAAACGACGTCGCTGGGGCCGCCCCGCCAGCCGGATTGCCTGATCAACCAACCCGGTAAACGTTCGTGGTCACCGCACTAGACACGGGGCGGTCACATGATCGCTCGGACACGCTCTAGGCGTCGAGCGTCATGAAGAGGCTGCCAAGGCCCTCCGCCAGCAACGGGTGCGTGAAGATGGCGTTCGCCATGGCGGTGTACGGGAGCTTGCCCAGCATGGCGACCTGGATGATCGTCATGATCTCGCCGCCTTCTGCGCCGAGCACGGCGGCGCCGAGGATCTGCTGGGTGTGCGCGTCGATGACGGCCTTCATGAAGCCGCGCGTCTCCCCGGTCTCAAGGGCCCGGATGACGGCGCTCATCGGCAGCTTCGCGACGCGGACCGCGCGGTTTTGCTCCCTGGCCTGCCGCTCGGTCAGGCCGACGCGGCCGAGCTGCGGGTCGATGAACACGGTATAGGGGACGATCCTGTCCCGCGTGCTCGCCTTCTCGCGGCCGAGCAAGTTGGCGTGCAGGATCCGGTAATCGTCGTAGGAAAGGTGGGTGAAGGCCGGGCCGCCCTTGACGTCCCCCATGGCGTAGACGCCGGGGACGGAGGTTTCCAGGTACTCATCGACCTCGATGAAGCCGTTGTCGCGCAGCCGGATGCCGGCCGCCGCCAGCGTGAGCCCCTCCGTGTTGGGGACGCGGCCGATGGCCGACAGCAGGTGGGAGCCCTCGACCTGCCGCTCGCCGTCCGGCGTGCGAACGGTCAGCCGCACCCGCCCGCCGCCTGCCTCCTCGACCCGGTCCGTCGTCGCCGAAGTCAGGACCGTGATCCCGTCATCGCGCAAGATGGCGGCGACCTCGTCGGAGACGTCATCGTCCTCGATCATCATCAGGCGCGGGCCGGTCTGGACGATCGTGACCTCGCTGCCGAACCTGCGGAACATCTGCCCGAACTCCAGCCCGATGTAGCCCCCGCCGAGGATGATCAGGTGCTCAGGGAGCGCGCCCAGCTCCATGATCGACGTTGAGTCGAGGACAGGGACGTTCTGCGCGCCGCTGATCGCCAGCGGCTTGGGCCTATTGCCCGTGTCGATGACGATCACCGGTGCGCTGATCCCCCGCGTCCCGCCGTCCCTCAGGGCGATCTCGACCGTCTTGGGCCCCGTGAAATGGGCCTCGCCTTCGATCAGGTCGACCCCGTCCTGCGCCAGGCGGCTCGCGTAGTTCTCCCGCGCGCCCGCGACCATCCCCCGCTTGCGCTCCCGCACGGCGGCGAGGTCGACCGACACCGGACCGGTCCGCACGCCGTACTCCGCCCCGCGCCGCGCCTGATAGGCGACGCGCGCGCTGGCGACCATCGTCTTGGTCGGGGTGCACCCGGTGTTCACGCAGACGCCGCCTAGGTGGTCGCGCTCGACGAGCGCCACCTTCTTGCCTGCCTTCGCCAGATCGGGGGGGAGGAACCGGCCGCCCTGGCTGGTCCCGATCACAATCACGTCATAGCTCTCGTCTGCCACAGAGAGATCGTAACCCTGTGCTTTCCTGTATGTACTGAGGGTGGCCGATGAGTGTGGGTGGGATATTGACCGGTGGGGTGGTCGGGCTGTAATCAGGGGCCGCGAATAGGTTCGAGTCGGCGGTGTGGGGTGGTGAGGGCCTTGCTGACGACGTCGTCCCCGGGCCGGTCGTAGCCAAGGCCGGGAAGTACCAGCAGATCCGACGGTGGGACAGCGCTGCCGCGAACTGCAGCAATCCGCAGTGGAGATCGGCGACGACGTTTGCAGCGACGGGGCGAACGTTGCCTGTCGGGGCACTAGTAGGGCTTGGTTACCTCGGGTAGGGGACGGTATGTCACCTGTTTGGGGGTGAGGGAAGATGACCCCTCAAGAACTCGAGGCCGTGCGGGCGCGGCTGGAGACGTTTGCCGCTGAGATGTTCTCCGGTTTTGCCCGTGCTGATCAGCGGCGGTGGGGTGAGCGGTATGTGCGCGGCCTGCTGACCGACGGGGCGCGGAAATCGATGGAGCCGATGGCGGCCCGGCTGGGCGTGGATCGCCAAGGGCTGCAGCAGTTCTGCACCGATGCCCCCTGGTCGCATCAGCTGGTTTTGGCCGAGCTGGCCTGGCGGATGGATGCGGCGATCGGCCCGGTGGCATGGGTGGTCGATGATGTGTCCTTTGTCAAGGACGGCGATGAGTCGCCGGGGGTGGCCGCGCAGTATTGCGGGGCGCTGGGGGCTTGTTCGTGAATAACTGTCAGAGTTGATCTGCGGGGCAGTCATCGGCGGACGTAATACGATCTTGCAGTTGCTCGAGCGTACGTGCGGGCGATCCGGGGATCGGCGTGACGGAGATTTTGTGCAGGTCGAGGATCCGGTGGCCATCTTGGAACTGGTTGGACAGGTTGGTGCGGGTGACGCCCAGCAGGCGGGCTAGGAGGGTGCTGGTCGCGGCCTTGCGGCGACGGAGTAAAGCGGTCAGGAGCCGGTGGAAGTGATCTAGGCTGCTGGTCTGCGGATGGAGGTAGCGGCGCGGGCGGTGGAAACGGCGTTGAAAGGCCGCCTCTGCCAGCGCGTCCCAGTAGGGCTCCGAGATCTGCACCAGGCGAGCGAAGTCCGAGCGCGGCATGCCGGTCAGGGCCGGATCGGTGAGCATCCAGGTCACGTCCGGATCGATCGGTTGGTTGGTCTCGGCTTCTTCGGAAAGTCTGGGAGGGGTGGGGGCCAGGGTGTAGTTCCAGTCGCCGTGGAATGCATCGGGTGTGATCGGCAGGGCATGGAACTCGGCGGGCGTGACGGCGGTGCCCAGTGGGTAGTTGCCGGTGTCCAGTTCGGCGCTGACTCTCAGTCCGGCCTCTGTTGTCGTCGCGGCGATCGTCTCGATGACGACCTGGTAGCTGGTCAGCGGGCGGCCACGCCAGTTGGCGGTGATGTGGCAGAACATCCGGTGCTCGATCTTGTTCCACTTCGAAGTGCCGGGAGGAAAGTGGCAGACCGTGATCTCAAGGCCGCTCTCGCGGGCGAAGTCGTGTAGTTGCTTCTTCCATGTCCAGTAGCGGGGGTTGTTGGAGCCACCGGCGTCCGCGGTGATCAACAGCCGGGTGGCGTGCGGGTGGTCGAGACAACCGCGGCGTCGCCACCAGCGGCGGACGGACTCCACCGCGAACTCGGCGGTGTCGTGATCGGTTCCGACGTTGACCCAGCCGCTGTTGGTGGCGAGGTCGTAGATTCCGTAGGGGATGGCCACTGGCTGGTCGCTGGTGACGAGGGTGTGGCTGTCCACCTTGATCGGGTTCTTTCCCGGTTGCCAGGTACGTCCAGGCCGGTCGCGGTTGCCGAGCCACTCTTTGGCTTTGGTGTCGATGCTGATCACCGGCTGGTCGTCGTCGAGGAAGGCGGCGGCGGTGGCGTTGAGATGGGCAAACTGGGCGTCGCGATCCGGATGCCGGGTGCCTTCGGTGGTCTTGGCCGTGCCCTGCAGGCTGTAGCCCAGGCCGTGCAGCAGGTGGCCGACGGTTGTGGCACCGATCGGATGCTTCTGCGCGGAAAGGGCATGGGCCAGGCTGCGCAGCGACAGCGTGGTCCAGCGCAGTGGGGAGACGGGGTCGCCGCGAGTGTGCGGCTCGATCAGTGACTCAAGGGCCGGTAGCAGGCCGGGGTCGGTGACTGTCAGCGGTTTGCGCCCGGCGCCCGAGGCCCGGATGCGGCGGGTCGGCGCGGGGTGCGTCTCCAGCTCGATGATGCCACGCGCGATGGTGGCGGTACTGATGCCGGAGGCTGCGGCCACCAGGGCAATCCCGCCATGGCCGAGCACGGCGGCCTCGCTGGCCAGGTAGAGGCGACGGCACCGCTCGTCAAGGTGCGGCAGGATCTGCTCGAACTTGGCCCGCAGCTCGGCTGCGGGTACATCTTCCTTCGAAGAGGCGGTCATGCTCCAGCGTCTCACCGTCGACCCGGTCCCGCAGATCAACTCTGACAGTTATTCACGAACAAGCCCTGGGCAAGACCGCGAACTGCCAGGTCGCGCCGAGTTTGCATCTGGTCACCGACGCCGCGTCGTGTCCGGTGAACTGGCGGTTGTTCGTGCCCGAGCAGTGGGATGCGGCCTCGCCGCGCACGGAGGATCCGGCCGCGGTGGCGGCACGCCGGCAGCGCTGCCGGATCCCCGCCGACGTCGGTCATGTGCCCAAGTGGCAGCTGGCTCTGGACATGATCGACGAGCTGGAGAGTTGGGGGCTGGATCCGCCGTTGGTGGTCGCCGATGAGGGCTACGGTCAAGACGGGGCCTTTCGCCTGGGCCTGACCGAGCGCGATATTCCCTACGTGGTGGGGGTGCGTTCCGATACCGCGCTGCTGGAGGCCGAGGCCTGCCGCAGCGTCGCGCCGTATGCGGGGACCGGGCGGCGGCCGGTGCCCCGCTACCGGCAGCGGCGCATCAGCGCCCGGCAGTTGGTGCTGGAGGGCGGGCGGCGCGCGCTGCACACAGTGCGGTGGCGGATGGGGTCCAAGGGTCCGTTGCGCTCGCGCTTTGCCGCGCTGCGGGTACGGCCGGCGGGGGTGCGGATCCGCCGCGCGTATGCGGGCGGGGAGTTGCCGGTGTGCTGGCTGCTGGCCGAATGGCCGCCCGGTGAGCCGGAGCCGGTCAAGTACTGGTTGTCCACGCTGGAGGCCGATGTTCCATTGCGGCGTCTGGTGGGTCTGGCGAAGATCCGCTGGCGCATCGAGCACGACTACCGTGAGCTGAAGACCGGCCTGGGCCTGGACCACTTCGAGGGTCGCACGTGGAGCGGTTGGCATCATCACGTCACCCTGGTCTCGGTCGCTCACGCGTTCTGCACCCTTGAAAGGCTCAACCCAAAAGCGCCGGCTGCGGCTTGAGCACCTACCGGGTCATCGCCGAGTTGCAGCTGCTTCTGGCCTGCTGGGCCGGATCCTGCCCCACCTGCCGCCGAGCGTTACCCCGACATGCCCAGCCCGTCCCCACCTAACCAAGCCCTACTAGTAGTACTTCGTTAAGTTACGAAGTGTTATGGGGCGCGTACATTTGATGGCATACGTGGCAAGCGCCGGTCCAGGTGGCGAGTAAAGCCTGGAGTTCGCCGAGAACCTCATACAAGGTCAGGCCGGCGCAGGGACTTTTGGGTCTAGCCGTAGTTCGGTACAGAATGCCTGCGCTAATGCGGCCAGGGTGACGTGGCGGTGCCAGCCGAAGAAGCTCCGCCCCTCAAAATGCTTGAGGCCAAGACCGGTATTGAGCTCCCGGTAGTCATGCTCGATCCGCCAGCGGATCTTGGCGAGCCGGACGAGTTCGCGCAGCGGAGTCTCGGCGGGGAGATTGGTGATCCAGTAATCGGTGGGTTCGGATTCGCCTGCCGGCCATTCCACCAGCAGCAAACGCGCAGGCAGGCTGCCGTCGGGGTTGCGGGGGATGTCTTTGTTGGCCAAGAGAACCGGTAGAGCCATGAAGCGTGATCGCATTTTCGCGCCTGGATTACCGCTGGTCTTCCTTGTGCCTTGCCGCCAGGTCACCCGCCGCAGATTCGCCCGCCCTGCCGCCAATGCGAGATTGCGCAGATTCGATGGCTTGCCTGGATAGCGTGGTCTCGGCGGGCGCCCCTTGCCGCTGTATTCCGGCAGTTCAGGCACCGCATCTCCGGGGTAGGCCGACAGATCATCGGAGACGGCCGCCACGTAAGACAGGCCGCGGTCCTCCAGTCCCAGCCGGAAAGCGGTGCAATCGCCATAACCGGAGTCAAAGACCACCGGAAGATCGGTGCCGACTCCCCACTCGTCGTACATCTGGTCGATCATGTTTAACGCCAGTCGCCACTTCTCCTGGTGACCGACGTCCTGAGGGATCTTGCACCGGTCGCGGCGCTTGTGGACCGTTTCCGCCTGAACCGGATCCTCGATCTTGGCCGGGTCCCACGACTCGGGGATGAACAGCCGCCAATTGACCGCGGACGAGGCATGATCGGTGACCAGATGTGCGCTGACGCCGATCTGGCAGTTTCCGGTCTTGCCCAGCGTCCCGGAATACATCCGGGCCACTCCCGGAGAATTCGGGCCGTCCTTGGGGAAGCCGACATCGTCGATGACGACCGCCTGCGGACCGATCCGTTCCAGCGCCCAATGTGTGAGGTTTTCCCGGACCGGTTCGTAGTCCCAGGTCGAGTCGGCCATGAATTGCTGTAACCGCTGGGTGTCAACTCCCAGACGCTCCGCCATCGGATCCATCGACTTGCGCCGCCCGTCCAGCATCAGCCCCCGCAGATACAACTCGCCGGTGGCGAGTTGATCACGGCGACGAAGCACCCTCCGCAGCATCTGATCTGCAAACTTCTCAAGCCGCGGGCGCACCGGCGCCATCTCGTCAGGTGTCACGACAACATGATCCCGAAGTGACTTCTCAAAATGATCACGCTAGGTGATCGACAATCTAACGAAGTACTACTAGTGCTGGGTTCCTCAAAGGGTGTTGAGCTGAGCGGTGGCCAGCCATCCTGATCAGGGGCATCGTGGATGACAGGGAGGTGGTGTCATCATGCCGAAACTGCTGCACGCCCGAGCGCCGCGAGACGGCGAGGAGGAACGCCAGATCCGTAAACTCGCCGGTGCCCGGCACGCCCCGGCCGACTGGATCCAGCGCGCCCAGATCGTCGTGTTGAGCTGGGAGGAGATGCGCGGCCCGGCCATCGCCGCGATGCTGGGCTGTCATCCGGAGACCGTGCGCCGCCGGTTGCGCCGCTTCAACGCCGAAGGCATCGACGGGCTCGGTGACCGGCCCGGGCCCGGTCGCAGACCGCGGATCACCCAAGCCGAACGATCGCAGCTCATCGCGCTGGTCAAGACGACACCGCCCGGGCGGCTGCGCTGGGAGCCCTGGGGTGAGCTGGAGGCCGACGACGAGGATGGGCCGGCGGTGTGGACCCTGGATGCCCTCACCGCCGCCGCCCGTGAGCAGGGCATCGACATTCACCGTTCCCAGGTGCGCCGGATCCTTCTGAAAGAGGGGGTGAGATGGCGCCGCACCCGGTCCTGGACCACCAGCAAGGACCCGGACTTCGCCGCAAAAGAACGCAGGTCGTCGGCCTGTACACCGACCCGCCGGACGGCGCGGTCGTCGTCTGCGCCGACGAGCTGGGGCCGGTGACCCCGCGTACCTTCGGCCCCGCGCCCGCCTGGTCCGCCGACGGCCACCGGATCAAAGCGCCGCTGGAATACTTCCGCGGCCCCGACAAGACCTGGGTGTACGGTGCGCTGCGCGTCGCCGACGGCGCCGCGGTCACCATGACCGCCGCCTCCCGCAACAGCGACTGCTACCAGCGGTTCCTGCAACGACTCGAGGACGCCGACCCCGGCCACGGTGACATCTGGGTGATCGCCGACAACCTGTCCGGTCACAACAGCCTCGCCACCCGCACATGGCCGGCCGACCATCCCCGCATCCAGCACGCGTTCATCCCCGTCGGCGCCTGCCGGCTCAATCTGCAGGAGGCGTGGTGGCGGATCTTCCGCCACCACGCCCTGGCCGGAGTGTCCTTCGCTGATAGCAAGGACATCGACCACGCCACCCGCATCGCCACCGCCCAGCTCAACCAGCGGGCCAAACCCTGGGTCTGGGGACGGCCACCACCGGCCCCCAGACACCTACGCCGCCAGTTCGTCTACAGCCTTTGAGGAACGGAGCACTAGCTCGCTCTCGTACCACCAGCCGCCGTGCTGGTCCTGCCATCGACGCTGCAGCCGGGCGGTGATGATCTGGCCGTCGGGCAGTTCGACGGTCACCGGACAGCTGGGCGCTCCACCCTGGTCAGGTTGCGGGCCCACGGCTACTCCCCCGTCGGCCCGGTGTCGTCCAGGTGCTTGAGCCGGCGCGCGCCTTGAGGCTTGATCCCAAGCGGTGAAGTCCCGCTGGACCAGATCATCGGCAGGGGTCGCTGCGGGGTCCCAGCGGGTCAGCCCACGCCGGCGGCGCCGGTGCACCCCTTCAAGCCGGGCGGCGCGCATCAGCCGGGCCACCCGCTTGCGCCCGATGCGCACCCCGTACTCCTCCCGCAACTCGGCATGCACGCGCGGAGAACCATAGGTTCCGCGCGATCCCGCATGGATCTTGATGATCGTTTCCGTCAGAGCCTCATCCTGACGGGCCCGCCGGGAGGGTCCGCGGTTCTTCCAGGCGTAGTAGCCCTGGCGCGACACACCCAGCACCCGGGCCAGAAGGGAGACGCCGTAGCGTGTCTTCTCCGCGTCGATCAGCCGGTACTTCATCTCGGCCGATCCGTCTCCCGAGCGAAGAAACCGCGGCCTTCTTCAGGATCTCCCGCTCCTCACGCAGCTGACGGACCTCCCGCCGCAGCCGGGCCGGCTCCTCCTTCTCGGTGCTGGTCAGGCCGTCCTCGCGGCGGCCCTCATCGAGGTCGGCCTGGACCACCCAGTTACGGATCGACTGCGCGGTCGGCTCGAACTCCTTGGCCAGTTCCTCCGGCGTCCGGCCGGCGCGGACCAGCTCCACCATCTGCCGCCGGAACTCCGGCGGGTACGGCGGACGTGACATCGGCACTTGTGAACTCCTGCCGGGACACATCGTCCAAAGCGATCAGGTGTCCACAAGACCGAGACAACATCAGTGGCTTGTTGCACCGATCCCCAACTGTCGATCTAGGGCAAGAGGCCCAGTTCCATTCCGCAAATATCCCGCGAAGAGCGGCCGAGGGCTGCTCAGGGGGCGCATGGCTGCACAACCCGGAAACGATCAACGGCGTCTGACCGCGACGAAACCGCTGGTCAGACGCCGTTTTCACTGGTGGAAGCGGAGAGCGTGGGATTCGAACCCACGAGGAGCCGCAAAGCCCCTAGCGGTTTTCAAGACCGCCGCCATCGTCCACTAGGCGAGCTCTCCTGGCGACACGCTCCGGAGAACGTGTCAGATTGCACTTTAGTCTCTCCCCATCCCCGGTGCGTACCGGATACGGCGGGTGTCCCGGCTCTGCCCGATAACTCGGAGCCGAGGCGCCCGCCGTACCGGATTCAAGGTTGCATGCCGGCGAAGCCGTCACCCACCGAGGCCGCCAGGCGGAGGTAGGACTCGCGGGTGCCGGGCTGCAGCCTTTCCAGGTCGATCTCTGCGCCCTCTTCGAGGTGGGGGTCGTAGGGGACCCGGATCACGGCACGGCAGCGGGCCGCGAAGTGGGCCTCCAGACGGTCGAGGTCCACGGTGGACTTCGACCGCGGACGGACGCTGCACAGCACCACCGTGGCGGAGCGGACCAGCTCCTCGTAGTGGTGGGCCTCCAGCCAGTCCAGCGTCGCCGAGGCGGCGCGGGCGCCGTCCACGGACGGGGAGCTGACCAGGACGAGCTGGTCGGCCAGGCCGAGGACGCCCGACATGGCCGAATGGAGCAGGCCGGTACCGCAGTCGGTGATGCAGATCGAGTAGAAGTTCTCCAGAACCTGGGCCACCGACTGGTAGTCGGACGCGCTGAACGCCTCGGACACCGACGGATCCCGGTCGGAGGCGAGGATCTCCAGGCGGGACGGGGCCTGCGAGGTGAAAGCCCGGATGTCGACGTAGCGCTTGATCTGCTGACGCTCGTTGAGCAGGTCGCGGACGGTCGCGGAGGTTTCGAGCTCGACCTTGTCCGACAGGGTGCCGCGGTCGGGGTTGGCGTCGACCGCGATGACCCTGTCGCCGCGGACCTGGGCCAGGGTGGCGCCGAGGCCGACCGTGGTGGTGGTCTTTCCTACGCCGCCCTTCAGGCTGAGCACGGCGACCCGGTGGTGGCCCGTGGCGACGGGAGTGCGCGCACGGCCGACGAGTTCGCGGCGGCGGCGGACCTCAGGGGACTCGCCAGGCTTGATCAGGCCTGCCGACGCCTTGTAGATCAGCTTGCGCCAGCCGCCGGCGGGCCCGTTACGGCGCCCCCTGAGCAGCGACTCGGGATCCAGGCTGTCAGCCGACGGTCTGGGCACGCCTGGCACCTGCTGCCGGGAGGGGGCGCTGAAGGCGGGCGGCGGGGCCGACTGGCGACGGCGCGCCTGGTACGGCTCACGGACCGGCTCAGCCGTCTCCCTGCCGGACGCGGGAGACGCGGCCTGTTCCGCGGCGAAAGCCTCGTCCCGGTTGGGAACAGAAGACGCATCCCGGCCCGACACGGGGACCGTGTCCCGGCCGGAAGCCGGAAGTGTGTCCCGACCTGACGCGAAAGCCGTGTCCTGGCCGGAAGCCGGAGCCTCGTGCCGGTCCTGCGCGAAGGGCTTGCTCGGCTCGGGAGCGAAAGTCGTCTCCCGCTCCGAGGTGAACGGCCTGTCCCGATCGGACCCGAACGCCGTGTCCCGATCGGACCCGAACGCCGTGTCCCGGCCGGACCCGAATGAGCCGGACCCGAATGGAGTGTCCCGCTCGGGAGCGAACGACTTGTCCCGGCCGAACTCGAATGGCTCGTCCCGACCGGACCCGAACGGAATGTCCGGGCCGGAGCCGAACGCCTTGTCCCGATCGGAGCCGGAAGCCGCCTCCTGCTCCGGAGCGAACAGCCTGTCCCTGTCTCGGGCGGAGCCTGCGGAATCGGAGGAGGCCACGGAACCGGAGAGATCGGCGCCGAACGGGCCGGGGACGTGATCTGCCGGCACGACCGGGGCCGGACGCTCGGCCCCGAAGGACACCGGGACCCGGAACGGCTCGGCGACCTCGGGTGTGGAAGGCCCGGGGGTCTCAGGAGCCGTCCGGAGCGACTCGCTGACGATGAACGGCTCGGCGGTCGTGAGAACCGGCAGGTCGTGATCCTGTCCGGCGTCAGGGGAATCGGACCGGTCGTCCTCGTGATCAGCGGCATCGGAGGTGGAGTCGTCGCGGTCGGAGCCGGTGCTCACGAGCGCGGACCGGTCACGATCGGAGTCCGTGCCGTCGAAGGCGGAACGGTCACGGTCATGCTCGGTGCCGGAGGGCGTGAATTGGTCGGAGCCGGTGCCGGAGAACGTGAATCGCTCCCGATCGGAGTCCGCACCGCCGGACGCGGATCCCCCGGGCTCCGGAGCCGAAGGTTTGAAAGGTTCGAGGGTCGGGCCGGAGGACTCGCCCGGCTTCTCCGGGCGCTGGGGTTGCTCGAACAGCCCGCGAGACGGCTCCTGCTCGGGCTCGGAGCGCGGAGATCGGAGCTCGGGTTGCGAGACACGGAGCTCGGGCTCGGAGTGCGAGACACGGAGCTCGGGCTCGGGGAACTCGCCCGTTGTGTGACCGCCGGTGTCACCCTGCTCCTGGCGGGGCAGCGGCTTGAGCGGGGCCAGGAAGCCATCGTCGTCCTGGGCAGGGGGCACCGGTAGGGCGGGAAGGGTGAAGGCGCTCACCGTGTCGGCCGCCTCCATCCAGTCGGCCGCGTCGGCGTCCTCGGCCGGAGCGTCCTTCAGGGCCGCCGATGCGCCCGCAGGGTCGTAGGCCGAATCGACCGCCGTGCGGAACAGCGGTGACGAGGCCGCGTCGGGGTCGGACGGCACGGAACCCCACGGGTCCTTCGGGTATGGCGAAATGGCGGCTCCGTCCATCGTGGTGCTCGTCACCACGCCGGGAGGTGCCTCCTCCTGCTCCTTGATCGCGTCGAGCCAGGCGAGCTGTTCCTCGAGAGATTCCTCACGATCGTGTCTCGCCACCGTGTTCCCCCTCGGGATGGGCATAAAAGGGCAGCAAACACATAGCAGGTTAACGCCCTGTGTTCTTGTCAATGCAGGCAACCACCAAGTTGAGCCCACCGGATAGCTTGGTCATATGCACGCCATCGTGATCGATAAACCTGGTGGACCCGGAGTGCTGGCATGGCAGGAGGTCCCCGACCCCGTGCCCGGACCGGGTGATGTTCTCATCGATGTGGCCGCCTCGGCGGTCAACCGGGCCGATGTGATGCAGAGACAGGGTCTGTACGACCCGCCTCCGGGCGCCCCGCCGTACCCGGGGCTGGAATGCTCCGGCGTGGTCGCCGAGGTCGGCTCGGACGTCGAGGATTTCAAACCGGGCGACCGGGTGTGCGCGCTGCTGGCCGGAGGCGGCTACGCGGAGAAGGTCGCGGTGCCCTGGCAGCAGGTCATGCCCGTGCCCGACGGTGTGGACCTGGTCGAGGCCGCGGCTCTGCCCGAGGTGGCGTGCACGGTCTGGTCCAACGTATTCATGATCGGGCGTCTGAGGAAGGGCGAGACGCTTCTCGTCCACGGTGGCGCCAGTGGGATCGGCACGATGGCCATACAGCTGGCCAAGGCGTTCGGCTCTCGCGTGGTCGTCACCGCCGGATCGGCCGAGAAGATCGCCCGCTGCCTCGATCTTGGCGCGGACGAGGGGATCGACTACCACAAGGAGGACTTCGCGGAGAAGGTCCAGGCCGATGTGATCCTTGACATCATCGGCGGCAAATACCTGCAGGGGAACGTGAAAGCGCTCAAGACCGGCGGGCGGCTCGTCGTGATCGGACTGCAGGGCGGCTCCAAGGGGGAGCTGAACCTGGGTGCTCTCCTCGCCAAACGGGCCTCCGTGCACGGCACCACGCTACGCGGGCGTCCGGTCGACGAGAAGGGGGTCATCGTACGCGGTGTCGTGGAAAACGTCTGGCCCCTTGTCGCCGCGGGAGCGATCCGTCCGGTCATCTATGCCCGAGTGCCGATGAGCGACGCCGCGGAGGCTCACAAGATCATGGAGTCCGGCGACCACATCGGGAAAATCCTGCTAGTAGGTTGAGGACTATGAACGCTGAGGAGAGCACTCCGCACATAGTGGTCATGGGCCCTCAGGGCGTCCAGGCCGAGGAGGACGGCGAAGGACGGTCGATCACCGATTTGGTCGAGCAGCCCGCCAAGGTGATGCGGATCGGCAGCATGATCCGTCAGCTCCTCGAGGAGGTCCGTGCGGCTCCGCTGGACGAGGCCAGCCGCAAGCGCCTCAAGGAGATCCACCAGAGCTCCATCAAGGAGCTCGAAGACGGTCTGGCGCCCGAGCTGGTGGAGGAGCTGGAGCGCCTGTCGCTTCCGTTCACCGAGAACGACAACGGCGCCCCGCCCAGCGACGCCGAGCTCCGGGTCGCGCACGCGCAGTTGGTCGGCTGGCTGGAGGGCCTGTTCCACGGGATACAGACCACTCTTTTCGCCCAGCAGATGGCGGCCCGCGCCCAGTTGGAGAACATGCGGAAGGCGTTGCCCAGCGGCGTCTCCCTCCCGCAGGAGGGTCATCAGGCCAGCTCGGGCCCGTATCTGTAAAGCTGCTCAAGCACTTTGGCGACCCCATCCTCGTTGTTGGTCGCGGTCACATGATCGACCGCGGCCAGCACCGCGGCATGGGCGTTGGCTACGGCGTAGGAGGTGCCGACCCACCGCAGCATCGGCAGGTCGTTGGGCATGTCACCGAACGCGATCGCCTCGGCGGGCCCGATCTCCTGCCCCTCGGCCAGCGCAGCCAGTGCGGAGGCCTTCGTCACGCCGTGGGCGCTCATCTCGATCAGGGCGCGGCCGCTGGAGTGAGTGGGGGTGACAAGGTCACCGACCAGCTCGCGGACCTCTTCCTGGAGGACGTCCGGGTCCATCCGGGGATGCAGGGCCAGAAGCTTGGCACACGGCCGTGAGGTGAGAGCGGCCGTTCCGACGCGGAACCCGGCGGCCCCTTTGCCGTCCTCTCGACCGAGACGAAAGCCCGATTCGTGAGCGAATCCACCCTCGTATTCAACTGAGAACGCCAGCTCGGGAACCTTTTCACGGAGACGCGTCACCACCTCTTCGAGCACATCTGGAGCGATGAGGTGTGATTTGACGATCCGTTCGGTGTGCAGGTCGTAGACAAGGGCGCCGTTGGCGCATATGGCCAGCCCCCTGTGGCGCACCGCCGCCGCGACCGGGCGCATCCACCGGGGCGGCCGGCCGGTCACGAAGACCAGCGTGGCACCGGCGCTCTCCACACGGGCGAAAGCGGCCGTGGTACGGGGCGAGACGGTACCGTCCGAGCGCAGAGCGGTGCCGTCGAGGTCGGTGGCGACGAGCCGGGGGTTTCCCATAACAGGTTCCAGTCTGCACTGTGATCCGCGGAGGGCGAACCACGGATCCGTCTCGAGGAATCTTCCTCATGGCGGGAACACGGGTGCGCCGGATAGTGTTAGATGTGATGGCGTTGTATTAGCTGAATCCCGTTGTGAAAACCAGTTTGACTGAACCACCCCGGGGCTTGCTGTACGACACATGGGGTTCACGAGGTGTGAATCCCAAAGTTTCAAATCCTGAGGGAGAGCTTTAATGGCTCAGGGAACCGTCAAGTGGTTCAACGCTGAAAAGGGCTTCGGCTTCATCGCACCGGACGGCGGTGCACCGGATGTGTTCGTGCACTTCTCCGAGATCCAGGGCAACGGCTACCGTAGTCTCGAAGACGGCCAGCGGGTCGAGTTCGAGATCACGCAGGGCCAGAAGGGCCCGCAGGCCTCGCAGGTCCGCGCCGTCTGACGCATAGACCTCTGGTAGCGAGGGAGGCGGGGTCCGCTTGACGCGGGCCCCGCCTTCTCCGTTTCCCGGGCGGCTCCGGCACCCGGCCCGTTCCCGCCGCAGGCCGCCCCCCGAAAGCCCGCCTCACCACCCGGTCCGTTCCCGCCGCAGGCCGCCCCCCGGAGACCCCGTCTCACCACCCGGCCCGTTCCCGCCGTGCATCCGCGGTCCGGCTCACCGGTAGACCAGGCCCGAGAGCCGCCTGGCCAGCCCGTTGCGGAAGGCGGGGCTGTGCGCCAGGGTCCGCAGGACCAGGTTCCTGATCGGACGCAGGCGCCTGTTCATGGTGGCCGGCCGGGGCGGTAGGCGTCGGCCACCCGGTGGTGGCCCCGGAACCTCGATCCCCAGATGATTTCGTGCACCACGGCCCGATCCTTTTCGGGTCCCCGGCTGTCCGGCAGTGCCTGGACGAAAGCCACGTCGGGCTCGGCCGGCGCCTCGTCGACGGTGGCCACGATCCGGTGGGTGCCGTCGGGCAGCGGGGCGACCACGACCAGCCCGGCGGGTGAGAAGAAGAGGATGACCTCGTCGCCGGGCACGCCGCCGGTGAGCCGTACGTCGGCCAGGCTGAACGACTCGGCGTACTGTCCGCCGGTGAACGCGATGCCCGCCTGCTCGCGGACCGTGCTGTGCATGCCGTCCGCGCCGACCACGTACTTCGCCCTGACGGTGGCGCCGCCGGCGAAGACCGCGCTCACGCCTTCGCCGGCGGCGCCACCATCCGGGCCATCGCCTCGGACTCGGGCATCGACCCGTCCATGGTCATGCGCTATTTCGGCGACAAGGAGGGGTTGTTCGCCGCCGCGGCCGACTTCGATCTGAGATTTCCCGACCTGGCGGCGGTCCCGCCCGAAACCATCGGGACGACGCTCATCGCCCACTTCCTCGACCGCTGGGAACACGACGAGGGCATGCTGATCCTGCTGCGCACCGGCGTCACCGACGAGGCCGTCGCCGAGCGCATGCGCGACATCTTCGCCCTGCAGTTCGGCCCGTTGGCCGCACGTCTCTGCGACGACCCCTCCCAGGCTCCCGTCCGGGCGGGACTCGTCGCCACCCAGGTCCTCGGCATGGCCCTGTGCCGCTACGTGCTCCGTCTGCCGCCCGTCGCCGCCATGTCCCGGGACGAGATCGTCGGCTGGCTCGGGCCCACCCTCCAGCGCTACCTCGAGGAGTGAGCACCCGCGACACAGCCTGATCACAGAAGTCGCGCCGGCCGACCCGGGCCTGCCTGCCCGACGAGCCCGCGCACTGCTACCGCGTCGTCCCGCCGCGGCTGGCCGTGGACGAGTCCCGGGACGGCGGGACCAGCTGGAACACGGTGTGGGCGGTCTCCGCGGGACGCCAGGACGCACTCCGGCGGCACACGGAGGACCGCTCGATGAGGCCGTGGCAGGGCTCCACGGCCATCGCGGTACAGCGCGTACCGGACGGTCACGTGGTGGTGGCGGCCAACGGCGACGACGGCATCGCCGTATCGTCTATTTCGGCGCCCTGTTGTCCCTGTTCGGCGACGCCTGTGCCCTCACCGCGGCGGCCCTCGCGGCGGCGGCGATCCAGGCGCGCGTGCCCGCGCGGACCTGGCTCGCGCTGGTCACCATCGCCTCCTGCACGCCGTTCTCGATCTGGATGATCTTCTCCGGCTGGGAGTCGGGCACCGTCGACGCCTATTCGACGGCGGGGCTCCTCGCCTGGCTCGCCGGCGGTGTCGGGGTCGGGGCGTCCGTCCTGGTCGGCTGGGCGGGCGCGGGGGAAACGATGGAACGTCCGGCCTGAACGCGAGAAGGCCCCGCCTGGGTGGCGAGGCCTCCGCTGCGAGCGGGCTTACTTGACGGGTTCGAGGACGTCGAGTCCCACGTAGGGGCGCAGAGCCTTGGGGACCACGACGGAGCCGTCGGCCTGCTGGTGGTTCTCCAGGATGGCGACGATCCAGCGAGTGGTCGCCAGGGTGCCGTTCAGCGTGGCCGCCTGCTGGGGCCTGCCCCCGGAGTCGCGGTAGCGGACGCCGAGACGGCGGGCCTGGAAGTCGGTGCAGTTGGAGGTCGAGGTGAGCTCGCGGTAGCGGCCCTGGGTGGGGATCCACGCCTCGCAGTCGAACTTCCGCGCCGCGCTCGCGCCGAGGTCGCCCGCCGCGGTGTCGATGACCCGGTAGGGCACCTCGATCTTGGCGAGCATCTCCTTCTCCCAGGCGAGCAGGCGCTGGTGCTCCTCGTGCGCGTCCTCGGGACGGCAGTAGGAGAACATCTCGATCTTGTCGAACTGGTGGACGCGGATGATGCCCCGGGTGTCCTTGCCGTACGAGCCGGCCTCGCGGCGGAAGCACGTCGACCATCCGGCGTAGCGGTACGGGAGCGAGCCGCCGTCGAGGATCTCATCGGCGTGGTAGGCGGCCATGGGCACCTCGCTGGTGCCGACCAGGAACAGATCGTCTTCGGGCAGGTGGTAGACCTCGCTGGCGTGGGCGCCGAGGAAGCCGGTGCCCCGCATCGTCTCCGGTTTGACCAGCACCGGCGGGATCATCGGGACGAAGCCCGCCTCGATCGCCTGCTGCATGGCCATGTTGAGCAGGCCGAGCTGCAGCCGCGCGCCGACGCCCTTGAGGAAGAAGAACCGCGATCCGGAGACCTTCGCGCCGCGCTCCATGTCGATCGCGCCGAGCAGCTCGCCGAGCTCCAGGTGGTCTCTGGGTTCGAAGTCGAAGGACCGCTTCTCGCCGACCTCCTCCAGCACCACGTAGTCGTCCTCGCCGCCCTCCGGCACGCCCTCCTCCACGAGGTTGGGCACCGTGTAGAGCAGGTCGTCGAGCTCCTTGGCCAGCTTCTCAGCCTCGGTCTCGGCCGACTTGACCTGTGCCGCGAGGTCCTTGGCCCGGGCGAGGAGGGCGGTCTTCTCCTCCCCGGAGGCACGGGACACCGACTTGCCGATGCTCTTCTGCTCGGCGCGCAGCGTCTCGAAGCGGCTCAGCGCGCCGCGCCGGCGCTCATCGAGGTCGAGCAGCGTTTCGACGACGGAGTCGTCCTCGCCGCGGGCACGCTGCGACGCCCGTAGCCGGTCGGGATCCTCACGAAGGGTACGCAGGTCAATCACAGATCAAGGCTACCGACGCGGAGGGCGGGCTCGCACCCGTATAGGACCTCGGCGGGCGAGTTCGCCCGGATAACTCCGGCCGTGGAGGAATGCCGGGGTCGATGGTGAGGATCCACGCCGGGAGCCTGCCGGCGCCGCCGGCAGGCCTCGCGCGCGATCAGACCGGGCCGGTGCGGATTCTGGACAGCCAATCGGCGGCCTCGGTGAAGTCGCCGTCGGCCGTACCGCGCTTGATCTGCGGTGACAGGCCGTCGGCGCGCGGGTAGCTGCCGAGGAAGCGCACATCGGCGCAGATCCGGTGGAGTCCGGAGATCGCCTCACCGACCCTGGCGTCGGCCACGTGGCCCTCCAGGTCGAAGTGGAAGAAGTAGCGGCCGATGCCGTCGCCGGTGGGCCGCGACTCGATGCGGGTCAGGTTGACGCCGCGCACGGCGAACTCGGTGAGCATCTCCAGCAGCGCGCCCGGATGGTCGTCGGCGAGGAAGGCGACCAGAGAGGTGCGGTCGGAACCGGTTGGCTCGGTCGGCGGACCGGGGCGGGACACGCGGACGAACCGTGTCACGGTGTCGGAACGGTCGCCGACGTTGGCGGCGAGCTCGGCCAGGCCGTAGTTGTCCCCCGCGATGCGCGCGGCGATGGCCGCGTCGTACGGAGAGCCGGGCAGGGCGACCTCCTGGGCCGCCGCCGCGGTCGACGGGGCCGCGACCACCACGGCGCCGGGCAGTTCGCGGGCGGTGAAGTTGCGGCACTGGGTGATGGCGGCCGGGTGGGTGAAGATCCGCTTGATGTCGCCCAGGCGGGTGCCCGGCCGGACCAGGAGCGAGAACTCGACAGGGAGCAGCAGCTCGGCGGTGATGGACAGCGGCTCGCCCCAGGCGAGCTCGTCCAGGGTCGTGGTGATGGCGCCTTCGAGCGAATTCTCCAGCGGGACGACCGCGCCGTCGGCCTCACCGCGCCGCGCCGCGTCCAGCGCCGCACCGACGTTCGCACTCGGCAGACGCTCGGCCTCAGGTGCCAGGATCCGCAGGGCCTCCTCGGTGAAGGTGCCCTTCGGTCCCAGGTAGGCGAGTTTCGGCATGGCTTCAGGCTATCCGTTGTCTATCCGAAAGCATGCGGAAAACCTCGCGGCGCCTCGGCAGCCACGAGGCGAGCAGCCAGACCAGGACCAGCGCGCCCAGGCCGAACCCGTTCTGGACGATCTTTCCCAGCACCGGGCTGATCACCGGGATCTCCGCCGCCTTGATCGACACCCCCCACCAGGGGACCGGCACCACATAGAAGAGCCAGACCCCGACGGCCACCCGGACCCGCACCGGGTCGCTCCCGTCGCCGGCCAGCGCGCCGAGCACCACGACCACCCAGGCCAGGTGGTGGATCCAGGCCACCGGCGACAGCAGTACGGCCATCAGGCCGACCAGCGCGACCCCGGTCACCACGTGCCCGTCGAGCAGCGCCCGGCGCGCGTGCCGGAAGCCGTACCAGGCGACTGCCGCGACCAGTGCCAGCCAGAGCAGGCTGGTCAGCGAGTCGGGCAGGTAGAGCCGGATGAGCATGCCGCGCATCGACTGGTTGGTGGTCGCCGCGTTGGCGCCGAGCCGCTCGGGGTCGAGCAGCGCGTGGAACCAGAAGTCGGCGGCGTCGGCCGGGATCACCAGGAAGGGCAGCAGGGTGAGGAGCGCCGCGGTGAAGACCGCCATGAAGAAGGTCCTGCGCTGCTCGGGCCGCGCACCCGGACCGAAGCCGGTGACGAGCAGATAGATCAGGAAGACGCCGGGGGTGAGCTTGACCGCGGTGGCCAGGCCGATCAGCATGCCGCGCGGCCAGGCGGGGCGGCGGGCCACGCAGTCGGCCAGGCAGAGCGCGACGAGCAGGATGTCCACCTGGCCGAAGCGGACCTGGTCCCTGATCGGCATCAGGTAGGTGCAGGCGACCATCAGGAGGGCGAAGGCCATCGGGAGGCCGAGACCGCCCGTCCTGACCGGTGTCTCCGGGTCCGCCGGCCTCCGGCCCAGCACCGTGCGGCCCAGTATGTCCCGGTACGGCACACTGGGACCCAGCAGGGCGCGGAAGCCGTGTCCCACGCTGACCGCCAGGGTCACGAAGACGAGGGCCGTCCACACCCACTGTGCGGCGGGCCAGGACATCATCGCGAGGGGCGTGGCCAGCAGCGCCGCGATCGGCGGATAGGTGAAGGGCAGGAGCTGCGGGGCGGGTGTCACGAAGTCGTAGACCGGCCGCCCCGAAAGGATCGCCTCGCCACCGGTACGGTACACATCCAGGTCGACCAGGCGCTGGTCGTCGACGTTGCTCAGCCACTGGAGCACCAGCGGGGCCACCGCCACCGCGATGAGCAGCAGCGCGAGCGGCCACATCCAGGGGGGCCGCTTGGTCGTGGTCGCCTTGCCAGTCGTCACGACCAGGCAGGTTACCGTGGGCCTGGGGGGAAACGGCCGCCAACGGGTACGGATACGGGGGAAACCGGATGGGCTCAGCACGCGAGGACAGGCGACGGCGCGCCAGGCCGGGCACGTGCCGCCGCGCGGCCGGTGTGCTCCTGGCCGTCGTGCTCCTGGTCCTCTCCGGAGCCGGTACGGCCGGCGCCTCGGCCCGGTCCTTCCCGGCGAGAGTCGTGGTGGTCGGGGTGCCGGGGCTGCAGTGGAGCGACCTGGACCGGGCGCGGACGCCGAACCTGTGGAAGCTGGTGGACCAGGGCGGGGCCGCGTCGATGTCCACCCGGACGGCGAAATCGGGCATCGCCTGCCCGGCCGCGGGCTGGCTGACCGTCTCGGCGGGACAGCGGGCGGGCGCCCCCGGGACGGACTGCGTGGCGCCGGCGGCGCCGCGTCCGGCGGGGGACGGTGGGGCGAGTGTGCCCGGCTGGTCCGAACTGGTGAGGTACAACGCCGTCGAGACCTCCTTCAACCCGGTGCTCGGGCTGCTCGGGCAGCTCGTGGCGGATGCCGGGGGGAAGGTCGCAGCGGTCGGGCCGGGAGCCGCCCTCGGCGCTGCCGACAAGTCCGGAAAAGTCGGTAAATACGCGGCCACTGTCGACGAACTGGGCGACCTGGCACCGTACCGGCTGGTCATGGTGGAGGCCGACGGCCTCACCCGGGCCCAGGCCGGGGCGGGAGGCGATCCGGCCTCGCTGACCGAGCGGGCCAGGCAGGCGGCGGTGGCCGAGGCCGACCGCCAGGTGGGCGCGGTCCTCGACCGGCTCCCACCGGGGAGCACGGTGCTGCTCGGCGGCCTGTCCGACGTCTCGGCGGACGCCCACCTGCACGTGGCGATCGCCCGGGGGACGTCCCCCGGCGGTGAGCCGTACCCGCACGGCCGCCTGACCACCACCTCCACCCGCCAGGACGGCCTGGTCACCAACACCGACCTGACCTCCACCGCGATCGCCCTGCTCGGCCTGAAGGCTCCGAACGGCGTCGTGGGCCACGCCTGGCAGAGCGCCGGACCGGACGAGGCGCCGACGTCCGACCTGGTGCGGGATCTGGCGGGTGAGGATCTGGCCAGCCACGTGCTGAGCGAGGTGCGGGGGCCGTTCTTCGCGGTGTTCGTGGGCGTGCAGATCCTGTTCTACCTGCTGGCGGCGGTCGCGATCCGGCGGGGCCGGGGTGGCTCGAAGGCGCTGACGGCCACCAGGGTCGTCGCGGTGGTCAGCGGCTCGATCGCGGTCGCGACCTTCCTGGCCCAGCTCGTGCCCTGGTGGAGCCTGCCGGCCCCGATGGCCGCGGTGATCCTCACCATCACCGGCATCGCGTGCGCCATCGCCGCCCTCGCCTTCGCCGGGCCGTGGCGGGCGCACGTGCTCGGCCCGCTGACCGTGGTCGCCGGGATCACCTCGATGGCCCTGCTGATCGACGTGATGACCGGCTCCCGGCTCCAGGTGAACGCGGTCACCGGCTACGAGCCCGTCACCGGCGGCCGTTTCTACGGCTTCAGCAACATCGCCTTCGCCGTCTACTCCGCCGGGACGATCCTGGCCCTGGCCGGGATCGCCCAGTGGCTGATCTCCCGGGGACACCGCACGCTCGCGCTGGCGTTCTGCGCGGCCTACGGCCTGTTCGCGGTGTTCGCCGACGGCTGGCCTGCCTGGGGCGCCGACTTCGGCGGGGTCCCGGCGTTCCTGGTCGGGGTGGCCGTCTTCCTGATCCTGCTGGCCGGCAGCCGGGTCTCGCCGATCAGGCTCGGCGTGATCGGCCTGGCCGGTGTCCTGCTCATCGGGACGATCGCGGTGGCCGACTGGCTCAAGCCGCCCGACCGCCGCACCCACCTGGGCGCCTTCGTCCAGCAGGTGCTGGACGGCGAGGCGTGGACCGTGATCGGGCGCAAGTTCGGCGCGATGATCGGGATCACCGTCGGGAACTGGTCGCTGACCCTGCTCTCGCTGGTCGCGCTGGCGTTCCTCTTCCTGGTGCTGGACCGCCCCTCCAGGTGGGGCGCCTCCGCGCTGGGCCGGGCCTACCTGCTCGCGCCGACGCTGCGTGCCGGGCTGATCGGCGCGCTGACCTGTGCGCTGATCGGATTCCTGATGAACGACTCGGGCATCGCGATCCCGGCGATGGCCCTCACGGTCGCGGTGCCGCTGACGCTGACCGCCTGCGTGCGCGCGCTCCAGCTCTCGCCGCCCACCACAGCAGAGCGATCGTCAGCGCCAGCAGGGACCACGGCACCACCCGCTCCCTGACGACGGTCTTCAGCCAGAACAGGTCCGCCGGCTGCAGAGCCTCCCTGGCCGGGAGGTAGCCAAGGGAGAGGATGGTCACCCGGGCCACCACGAACCCCTCCAGCGCCGGCCAGGAGGCCATGGCCAGCAGCGCGAAGGCCAGCCCGTCGTACCAGGGCAGCGCGTACGGCGCGGCGAACAGCCAGGCGGCCACCATCACCGCGGCGACCGCCGGGGCCGTGTCCCGGGGCGCCGCGCGCAGCATCAGCCAGGCCAGGGCGGCCAGCAGGAGCAGGGAACCGATCTGGATCCAGGACGCGTAGGCGCCGGGTCCGAACAGCGTCTGGAGCCCGATCTTGACGAGCTGCCACGGCGTGCCGAGCGAGACCTTCTTGCTGGCCGCGCCGACCTGGTCGAGGACGTGCGGGCCGGCGACACCGTAGATCAACAGTACGGTGGCCGTCGCGGTGCCCGCCACGACGGCGAGCCTGCCGGGCGAGCGGCGCAGCTCCCAGGCCGGGCCGAGCGCGACCAGTCCGGCGTTGAGCTTGACCCCGATCCCCACCCCGAGCAGCAGACCGGACCCCGCCCCGCGGGCCATGAGCGCCGCGACCATGCAGGTGACGGCCAGGGTGTCCACATGCATCCCGGCGGCCAGGTGGTAGATCATCAACGGGTTGAGCACCCACAGGAGCGCCGCCCGCCGCTGCAGGTCCGCGTCGCCCCGGGTGAAGCGGTGCAGCAACAACGCCGTCGCGACGAACGCGGCCGCGTTGAACGCCGCCATCGCGAAGACCGTCAGCCGCACCGAGTCACCCCCGGCGAAGCTCGCCAGCGCCTGTACGGCGGTCGCCACCGGGCCGTAGACGCTCGTCACGCCGGCCCATTCCTCCACCGCACCGGCGACGGGGTCGCCGGGCAGCTCGGCGGGCGTGACGGCATAGGGGTCGTGGCCGAGCGTGACCAGGCGGCCGTAGGCGGCATAGTTCAGGTGGTCGGCCGAGCCCGACGGCGGCAGGAAGGCCGACAACGCCGCCGCCACGCACCCGGCCGCGAGCAGCCACCGCGGATCCGGCCTCCACCGGGACCGGAGGGCGGCGGCGAGCCCGAGCCCGCCCAGCACGATCGCCGCCGCGGCCATGGCGATCACCAGATGGCCGTCGGGGCGCAGGTCCAGCGAGTAAGGGGGCTGCCAGGACGGGCCGGGAAGACCGGGCACCATGGCAGAGGGGCCCAGCAGCCCGATCATGATCGTCAGTGCGACCGACAGTCCGACGGCCGCGAACGCGACGGCGTCGAGCCCCCGCGGCGGACCGGACGCGGGAACCCGCCTCTCATCGACAACCGACGGAACCCGAGTCACCCGCAAATTCCAGCACATCCGGGACAGTGCCCGGCGCGCGGCATCGCACGGACCGCCCGGCCCGGCCACTTCGGCCCGGTCCGGGTCCCTGGCCGATCTCTCCTCGGTCCGATCCCGGGACAGGGCGGCACGGCCGTGCGGGACTATCTGCGAGCCAGCAGTGCGCGGGCGACGTCACGGAACTGCCGGGCCCGGTGGAGCTGGGCCTTCCAGTCGGTGCCGGTGGCCCGGTGACTCATCTCCACCTCGACCTCTCGCACCCGGAACCCCCTGCGGAGCAGGTCGATGGTGAGAGCGGTCTCCACGCCGAAGCCGTGCGCCAGTGGCCGGGCGGCCTCGAACGCGGCCCTGGTCAGGCAGCGCTGGCCGTTGAGCGGCTGGGTAGGCGTCCATCCGGTGGCGCGGGCGATGCCCTCGCGTGCGAGCTTCACCACGAACCCGTGTCCTCCCAGCTTCACGCGGGTGACGAACACGGCGATGGTCATGTCCGCCTCACCCGCCAGGACCGGCTTGACCAGGGGCCCGGCCGTATGTGCGCTCTCTCCCAGATCGGCGTCGAGAAACAGCAGGTGCCGAGGCTCCTCCCCGTCGAGCAGGCGCACGGCCTCCGCACCGCTCTCCATGGCGGCGGCCTTGCCCCGGTTACGGCTGTGTCGTATGACACGGGCACCGGCGGCCTTGGCCGCCCGGCCCGTCTGATCCGTCGATCCGTCGTCCACGACCACGACGAGGTCGACATCGGAGAGCGCCAGGGCCGCGGTCACGGTGGCGCCGATCCGGTCGGCCTCGTCCTTGGCCGGGATGATCACTGCTGTTCCGGTCATCCTTTGGGGTCGGCCGTCAGTAGCTTCCCAGGCATCGCCTCGTGCACGGTGAACACCGAGTCGAGGCCGGTGACCTGGAGAATTTTACGGACGGCGGGTCGCGGTGCCACCAACTCCAGGGTGCCACCGCGTTCTTTCAGCCGCTTGAGCGCCGAGAGCAGGACGTTCATGCCGGTGGAGTCGCAGAACTCCACCTTGGACATGTCGATGACCACGTAGGTGGCCGGAGTCTCCAGGAGCAGCCGAGCGAACTCAGACTGCAGACCAGGCGCGGTATATAGGTCGATTTCGCCGACAATGGTCATGACGGTGTGCCCGGCATGAGATCGAGTTGAGACTTTTAGCTCCACAGCGGGCACACTAGCGGCGCGAAGGCCGCGGGTCACGTTCTCTCGGCCAACCCGAGTCGTCAGCCCTTTGTCCCCCGTTTCGACCTCACGGAAACCCTGAGTGCGCGAAGCTTGACACTGTGCAACACCGGCTTGGCCGGAAAGGGGGGAGACCCGGAATCTCCCGACCGCCGCTGCGCCACGTCCGTAGCGGCCGTTGATTAGAAACGGGCTCGAAGACATTGAACACCGACCTTCCTGAGGATCCCCAACGGCAGCTGCTCCGGGAGCACCTGGAGTCCATAATCATCCGCACCGAGAAGGCCACCTCGTGGCACGATGCGGCCAACTCCCTACGTGACCTGGTGAATCCCGGCGGATACGTGCCGATCAGGACCCGCCTGGCCAGTGAGGATCTCGACTTCCTCGAAGGCGCGCGCGAGGAGCTGATCGACTTCGCCGAGCTGGGGATCAGGCTCTTGGACCTGCACCAGCCCCGCGATGCGGGTGGCATCACCAGCGATGCGGCGCACCCGATCCTGCGCTGCCGTAGCTGCATGTGGCGGTGGCCGTGCCCGACCTTCCGGGCCATGGCCGAGTCTTTCGGCAGTCCCAGGACGCCGACCTCATGCCAGCATGTCGAGCCCGACGACGGCGAGGCCGGCGAGGACACCCAGGTGACCCTTGTCCTCCCTGCCCGGCCCGGAGACGAGACCTCGGTCCTGCCTGCTCCCCGCATGGTCGTGGGAGACACGCCCCTCTGACCCCGACTCCACCTTGTCCCGGCCCTCGTCTGGCCTCGACGATGCCCCGGGCGATCGCCAGGCCGAGTCCGGCGCCGGCGCCGTCCGCGTTGGGGGTCCGGGCCGCCTCGCCGCGGAAGGCGACGTCGAACACACGCGACAGATCGTCCGCCGGGATGCCGCCGCAGCAGTCGGCGACCTGCAGGCAGGCGATCCCGTCCTCCACCAGCGCGCGCACCCAGACCGTGCCGTCCCCCGGGGTGTTCCTGATCGCGTTGACCACCAGGTTGCGCAGGGCCCGGGACAGCTCACCGGCGTCGGCCTGGACCGGGACCACCTCGTCGACCTCGCCCGCCAGCCGTACCCCCTTGGCCCGGGCCAGCGGCTCCACTCCGGCCAGGGCGTCGGCGATCAGGTCGCCGAGACCGATCCTGCTGCGGGACAGGCGCAGCGTGCCCGCGTGGATCCTGGACAGCTCGAACAGGTCGCCCACCATGCCCGACAGCCGTTCCACCTCCAGGCGGATCTGCGTGTGATAGCGGCTGACGGTCTCGGGGTCGGCGGCCACGCCGTCCTCCAGGGCCTCGGCCATGGCCCGCATGCCTGCCAGCGGGGTACGCAGGTCGTGGCTGACCCAGGCGACGAGCTCACGGCGGGCGCTCTCCAGGGCGCGTTCGCGCTCATGCCCCAGACGGAGGCGCTCGTAGGCCTCCTCCAAGGTCCTGGCGATGGTGTCGAGCTCGGCGGGCAGGCCGCGGGGCGGGTCGAACGCGCCGGAGGGTGGGACCGCGTGCACGGCGGCGACGAGCTTACGGCTGGCCGCCACGACCCGGCGGGCGAGCACCGTCGCCACCCCCAGTCCGACCAGACCGCCGACCGCGACCACGCTGAGCACGATGTCCCTGGGCGTGCCCTCAATGATCATTTTCAGGGTGATGGCGACCACGCCGCCCACCGTGGCCAGGACGGTCACCACGGCGACCACCGCGAGCATCACGCCGATCGACCGTTCCCGCAGCAGCCGCATCGCGCCCAGACCTGCCAACGCGACCAGCAGGCCCAGCCCCGCCGTGACCGCGACGATCAGCAGGATCTCGGGGGTCATGGCAGCGTCAGGGGTTCGTAGCGGTAGCCGACACCCCACACCGTGACGATGCGCCGGGGCGCGGTGGGGTCCGGCTCGATCTTCTCCCGGAGGCGGCGGACGTGGACGGTCACCGTCGAGGAGTCGCCGAAGGACCAGCCCCAGACCTGGTTGAGCAGCGTGGAACGGCTGAAGGCCTGACGGGGATTGCGCATGAGATGGGCCAGGAGTTCGAACTCGCGGGCGGTCAGCATGATCTCCTCGTCGCCGAGCCGTACCTCGTGGGCGCCGACGTCGACCACCAGGGCGCCGTCCCGCAGCACTCCGGTCCCGGCCGGCACGGAGGCGCCGCGTGCCCGGCGCAGCACGGACTGGACGCGCAGGGCCAGCTCCCGGGGGCTGAACGGCTTGGTGATGTAGTCGTCGGCGCCGGTCTCCAGGCCGACGACCCGGTCGATCTCCTCACCCAGCGCGGTCAGCATGATCACCGGTACCGGCCAGCGTTCCCTGAGCTTCCTGCAGACCTGGAGCCCGTCCATCTTCGGCAGCATGAGGTCCAGCACCAGCAGGTCCGGTGGGTTGGACAGCGCGCGTCTGAGCGCTTCGGCGCCGTCTCCGACGCACTCGACCCGGTGGCCGTCGCGTTCCAGGTAGCGGGCCACGACCTCGGCCACCGTCGGATCGTCGTCGACCACCAGAATCCGCGTGCTCATGGTCCCACGGTAGGCCCGCGGGTGGCCGATCCCTCAGCCGTGTCACCACTCCGTAAGCACTGGATCGTTATGGTTCCGGTTCGCGCCGGGACGATCTCCGGACGTACGGTGTGTTCATGAGTCGTACCGTCATGGCAGTCCTGGGCGCCATCCTCGCGCTCTACGTCGTGTTCGGGCTCGTGCTGCCCGCGCTGTTCGGGCTGGTGAAGTTCCTGGTCGTGCTGGCGCTGGTGGCCTTCGTGGTCGTCGCCGCGGTCACGGTCGTGGGCAAGTTCACCAAGTGAACGTGCTGCTCGCCCTCCAGACGCTGTCCGTCTGGATGTTCGACGGCGGCGGGCCGCTGACGGCGGCCGCCGTGGTCGGGCTGGGCGTGTTCCTCCTCGTCTGGGCACTGCGCCGGCCGCCTCTCGTCACGGAGGCGGGGAAGCGGGCGCCGCTGTCCCGGCGGGACCGGGCCAGACGGGCCATGTTCGTCCGCCAACGCGACCCCGACGCGGCCGGGCGGCCACGGCCGAGAGCACCTTCACCGGGCCCGGCGCCCGCGTAGAGCCACACCTGAGTGCACCCGGGCAGTCCGGGTCGCGGGCGCCTTCTGTGCTGATTCCACCCCAGTCAGAAGGGCCCCCATGTTCGATTCCGTCATCGAGTTCACCGCCGGCCTCATCACCGCGCTGGCCCAGCCGCTGGGCTCGACCGCCCTGGCGATCGTCCTGTTCACCCTCGGCGTCCGGCTTCTGCTGCTCCCGCTCAGCGTCATGCAGGCCCGGGCTGAGCGGGTCAAGGCCCGGCTGGCACCGCAGGTCAAGGAGCTGAGGAAGCGGTACGGCCGCGACCCCGGACGGTTCCAGCGCGAACTGGCCGCGCTCTACGCCAGGGAGAAGGCCTCACCGTTGGCCGGCTGCCTGCCGGGCGTCGCCCAGATGCCGTTCCTCATGGTGATGTACCGGGTCTTCGCCTCCTCGGTGATCGCCGGGCATGCCAACGCGCTGCTCACCCACGGGCTTTTCGGAGTGCCGCTGGGACAGCAGTTCGCGAGCACGGTGGCGGGGTTCGGGCTGCTCAGTGGCCCCACCTTGGTCTTCGCCGGGCTCTTCCTGCTTCTGCTCGCCGTGGCTCTGGTCACATCACGGCGGGTGCGCCGCACGATGGGCGAGGACGTCCAGCCGGAGATGCTCCGCAGGCTCATGCCGCTGCTGCCGTTCGGGACGTTGCCGGCCGCGGCTGTGCTTCCCCTCGCCGCTGGGATCTATCTGCTGGTCGGCGCGGCGTGGATGGCCGGCGAGAGGGCGGTGTTGCACCGGGCGGCGCCCGCCTGAGTCCGCCGGGGACCGCGTCTCGCTTCACACCGGTGTGAAGCGGGACGCGGCCTATCCGCACTCCCGCAGAGCGGGTTCGTGGAGGGATACCTGACCGTTGCCGGCGCCATTGCTGTTGCCGTTGCCGTTACTCACAGTGCTGACAGTGGTGACCATCGCCCAGACCGTGGTCATCTCGCCGTCGTGCCTGACGCCCCACCTGGCTGCCAGATACTCGACGATACCGAGGCCCCTGCCTCCCAATGAGGAGAGGGTGGGGCGTCCGGCGCGCGGCTCCGTGGCGGCCCCTCCGTCACTCACCGCAACCTCAACGTGTTCGTTGGTCCAGCGCCACGCCACCCTGATCTGACCGGACGGTAAAGGATGGGCATGCCGGAGCGCGTTGCTCAGCAGCTCACTCACCACGAGGACCGCATCATCGATCGCGGGCTCGTAGACCCCCCATTCCTGCAGGTCAGAGCAGAGGCGTTGGCGTGCGACAGCGACGCTGGACGGCGCGTACGGTAGCAACACGACGTTCGACGCACTCACCTCCCCGTATCCCTGTTCCCCCTGAGGAACGCACCCCCAGTACGACCGAAATGCCCCGTTAGATGGTCTTAGAAACCGGGCGTCAATTACAGCTTGTGCACATTCGACAATAGATCAGCTCATCTGTTACCGGCTTGTTACCGCATCGGCGTGTCACTTAGGTAAGAGCGCCTGGCGTGTCGGCAATACGCAGGGCCAGTCGCATGCGGGTGCCGCCATCGGGACGGGGATGCGCCGACACCTCGGCGCCCTGGGCGTGGGCCAGACTGCGCACGATGTAGAGACCGAGACCGACCCCGCCGAACCGGCGGCGGTCGCCGCTGTCTCCCTGGACGAAGCGCCCGAACACGCCCTCCCTGCTCGCCGGAGGGATGCCCACGCCCTCGTCGTCCACGACCACCACCACCCGGTCGCCTGCCACCCACGCCTCGACCCTGATGAGCCCCCCGTCCGGCGAATACTTGAAGGCGTTCTCCAGGAGCTGGCCGAGCATGATGTCGGTGGCGAGCGCGTCACCGGAGACCGGGGGCAGGTCGTCGGGAACGTTCACCTCGACCCGGTGCAGGTCCGACAGGGCAGGGAGGCCCAGCGTGGCGGCTCGGAGCAGCTCCGCGAGGTCGAACCCTTCGATCCTGAGCATGAGCTCGCCCGCACCGGCGCGGGAGCCCAGCAGCAGGTGGTCCATGAGCTGGCCGAGGGAGCACGCCCGCTCGGCGATGGTGTGGACGGCGGCGCGGCGCTCGGCGTCGGTCATGCTGTCCCAGCGCGAGTCGAGCGTGCCGGCGAAGCCCCGGACCACCGTGATCGGGGTGCGCAGCTCATGACTGGTGGTGGCCAGGAAGAGATCCTTGGCCTCCTCCAGCTCCTTGGCCCGGGTGACGTCACGGAAGTCGATCACGATCTCCCCCGTCTCCACGATCTCCGCGCAGAGCACGTCCAACCACACACCCGAGGGAAGCTGGAGGGTGAGCTTGTCACCCGGTTCGGGCAGGTGGAACGGCGGCGGGCCGCCCGTCACCTCGGCTGCGTGGAAACCCGTCAGCTCGGCGGCGGCCGGATTCCACTGGATGACCCTGCCCAGGCTGTCGAGAACCGCGATGCCGTCGGCGCTGGCGTCGAACACCGCCCGCTCGTGGGCGCGCTGCCGTACGGCCTCCTGGTAGGCCATCGCGTTGCCGACGGCGATCCCGGCGTGCCCGGCGAGCAGTTCGAGCAGCTCCAGCTCCACATGGCCCGCCTTGCGCTCGGCGAACAGGGCGTACAGCGCGCCGTACGGCCGGCCGCCCACCGCCGCGACGCCGAGGGCGATGGTGTGCAGACCGGGGAGCTGCGACCAGATCAGCTCATCCAGCCGGGCCTGCTCTCCCGTCTCCAGCATCACGGTCCGGCCGGCCCGCAGAAGCTTTCCGACCAGGCTCTTGCGCAGGTCGGCGGTGGAGTCGCGCAGGGACTCGGGAAGGCGGTGGCTGGCCACGAGACGGAGCCGGTCTTCCTCGATGAGCACGAACCCGCCCGCGTCGGCCCCGGTCAGCTCGGTGAGGCTGGCCGCGATCCGGTCGAGCACCGCGGGCAGCTCCCGCTCGGCGTTGATGTCGGCGACCACGTCGGTGAGCCTGCGGACGAGCTGTGCCCGGTGGAGGGCACGGTCGTGGGCGGTCTCGTCGTCCTGGGCCGGGTGGTAGACGCTGACGTAGCCGAGCAGGACCCCCGCCTCGGACCGCAGGGCACCCGTGTCCACCCGCACGTCGATCAGGCTGCCGTCCTGGCGGAACCGCTTGGTCCGCAGCGAGACCTGGCCCCCGGTGCGGACCCGCTCCAGGACCGCGTTGTGCTCGGCGGTGAGCTCGTCGGGGATCACCGGGGCGCGGCGGCCGAGCATCTCCGCGGCGGACCAGCCGAACAGGTGCTCGGCGGCGGGGTTCCACGACAGGACCGTCTGATCCCGGTCCAGGGCGACGATGGCGTTGGGTGCGGCGGCGACGACCGCACGGCCGATGTCGTCGTCACTGGCGGCCCTGTTGTCACCCACACACCCATAGTGCCGTGTTAACCGGCCTGATCTTGGCACTTTCGTCCGCATGTGCTGCCACCCGCCAGGGTGATCCGTCCGATACGCTGCGGTCACCACACACCTGGATACGAAAGGGTGGGGCCGTGTCATCCGGTGACATCGACGCATTGCTACGGGTGACCTCGCCCGACTACATAGGGAAAACCCATCCCGACATCGCGTTCGGCACCCTGGACGGCCCGGTGGGGCGCCTCATCCTGGCGGTGACCAACCGGGGTGTGGTGGCTTGCAGTTACGAGGACGAGAACGTCGTCTTCGAGCGCGTCAGCAGGGAGATCGGCTCCTTCATCGGGCCGGACCCGCGGCGGCTCGACCCGGTACGCCGGGAGCTGGACGCCTACTTCTCCGGCCGGCTGCGCGCCTTCACCACCACGGCCGACCTGCGGCTGGCGACCTCGTTCGCCAGGACGGTGCTGCAGATGATGATGGCGGTGCCGTACGGAACGGCGACCACCTACCGGGAGATCGCCGAGCGGATCGGCAGACCGAGGGCCCTGCGCGCGGTCGGCAACGCGCTGGGAAGCAACCCGGTCTGCGTGATCGTGCCCTGCCATCGGGTGGTCGAGAGTGAGGCCGTCCTCGGCGGTTACGCAGGGGGCGCGATCGCCAAGGAGCGGCTGCTCCGTGTCGAGCAGGCCAACAGGAGCCACCCGACCACCGGCCCGTGAACCACGGCCGCAGGGCCCCTGCCCGCTTGGGGCGGCGGCCTGCGAGCGGCCGTGTTCACCGGTGACGTCTCCCGGCGGCTGTCTGCGGGTTACGGCTCACCGGCGCCGGCGGAGCGCGCCGAGGCCGAGGGTGAGCAGGCCGGCGACGAGGAACGCGCCGATGGCCGCGCTCATCCACGGCTGCCGGGTGAGGCCGATGGCCTGCCTGGCACCGTCCCAGATCTCCGCCCACCACGGCACCTCCGAGGGAGCGGCGAGCAGCCACCAGGTGACGAACCCGAGGACCCACGGGATCACCATGAGCCAGCGGGAGGGCGCGTTCTCGGAGGTGTCCCAGTCCCTGCCGTGACCGAGCAGGAAGTAGTCGACCGCCAGCACGCCGAGCATCGGCACGAACACCGCGCCGATGATGCCGAGGAACGCCCCGTAGGAGTTGACGTCGACGACGAGGGCGATGCCCGTGGTCAGCACGCCGATGGCCGCGGAGAAGATCCGGCGGTCCACCCGCGGCATGAGGTTCTGCAGCGACATCGCCGTGGAGTAGACGTTCGCGAACGACTGGTCGGTCTCGCGGAGCACGAGGATCCCGAAGAACAGCGCGCCGAGCGGCGCCGCCACGAACGGCGCGAACACGGCGGTCGGCTGGTCCAGCACCGCGCCGTGCCCGGCGAGCGCCACCGCGTAGACGCCGACGGCCAGGCACGCCACCTGGGCGACGGTGTAGCCGCCGACGACACCGGTGAAGGCCGCGCGGCTGGATCGCGAATGCCTGGCGTAGTCCGCCGCGACCGGCACCCACGAAACGGAGAGGGCGATCACGAAGTCCACGGCAGGGGCGAAGGCGTCCCAGGAACCGCCGGTCTGGGCGGGGGTCTCGCGGAGGAAGGTCACCGCGAACCAGACCATCGAGATGATCACGCCGGCCGTGACGAAACGCCGGATCAGCCGGATGGCGCCCAGCGGGTAGATCGTCAACGCCGTCGTCAGGGCACCGGCCGCGATCGCCCAGACCGCGTAGGGGACGGACGTCCCGAAGATGGCCTGCGCGCCCATGGCGACGACCCACAGCTCGAACGCGCCCCAGCCGATCATCTGGATGATGTTGAGCACGGTCGGGACGGAGGAGAGCCGCGCGCCGAACAGCCCGCGCAGCAGCACCATCGCGGGCTGGCCGGTCTGCGCCCCGGGCACCGCGGCGAGGCCGACCATCGCGGTGCCGATGAGGCTGCCGGCCAGGGAGGCGACCAGCGCCGCGGTGAAGGTGAGCGGGTTGTCGTCGAGCAGCGGGTTGATCAGGAAGAGCGCGAAGGAGAACCCGAGCAGGCTGACGCCCAGATTGGCCCAGAAGGCGCCCTGGTCGAGCGCACCGAGGATCTTCGGCGGAGCCTGGTCGAGAGTGAGGGGGGCCTCGGCATGCTTGGAAACAATGACGTCGGACGCCATGAAACGCTCCCTACGCCGGCATTACCCGGACAGGTTCATGCGGTCGGCGGCGCGTCGGAGGGGCCGTGTGCCCCTCTGCCTGGTTCCGCCCTCTCAGCCCGGTCCCGCCCGAGCTCCCGCGATAGACAATTCGCCCCGAATTATGTCATTCCACCCTTTCGGCGCAAGGCCAGACCCTTGTACGGCCGGAACCCCGTGAGAGCCGATCAGGCGACGAACGGGTCCTGCCCGCTCTCGCTGACCATGGGACGGCCCGCGGACTCCCAGGCCTGCATACCCCCGCCGACGTTGACCGCGTCCCAGCCGACGTGGCCGAGCCAGGCGGCGGCGTTCGCGGAACGGCCGCCGACCCGGCAGACCACGTAGACGGGCGCGTCCTTGGGCACCTCGTCGACCCGGGCCTGCAGCTCCCCGAGCGGAATGTGGACGGCCGTGGGCGCGTGACCGGCCCGCCACTCGTCGTTCTCTCTCACATCAAGCAGGAACGCGCCGTCCGGCACGTCCCGCACCTCGACCTCGGAAAAACTCATGGAACCCATTCTTTCAATTCCGTAACCGGATGGGCGCGAAGCGGCTCAACCGCCCGCGACCTCGTTAAACATATGCGCGTATATCAACACATCGGCACCGTGAGGCGCTCCCACACCGCCTCGTCTTCCCCGCCCGGTGGGGAACCCATGACGGACGGGACCGTGCGGGGCCGATCCCACCCGAGAGGCGGGGCCCGCACCCTTCAGGTTCCGGTCAGGGCACGTCCCAGAAGGCGAGCTCGTGGGCCATTCCCTCGGTGAACAGCGCCCTGGCCCTGTCCGGGTCGGGCGCGGCCTCGTCGATCATCACGGCGATGCGACCGGTCAGCTCGGCGAAACCGGGATGCGCGTAGGTGTCGATCCAGGCGCGGTAGCGCGGTTCGGCCGGAGGGTTCCCGGCGAGGACGCGGCCGAGGGTGGAGTAGCCCCACATGCACGGGTAGAGCGCGGCCAGGCCGCCGGCGTAGCTCGCCGCGGAGTCGAGCAGGAAGAGGTAGTCCTGCTCCAGCCATGATCGGAACACCGGCTCGGGGAGGTTCCCCTTGGCGATCCCCACCACCGTCGGGTGGGCGAGCTGCGCGTCGGCAAGCGGGCGGCCGATGGCGTGGAGCTCGGCAGAGATGCTCATAAACCGAGCATTGTCTCAGGCCGGAGCGGCGACCTCCAAAGAGCCGCCGAGCGCCCGCCTGCGCCCACGACGTAGGGTCGGGTGATGACGACCATCGCTGAGGAAGTCCTCCTGCTCGCCTACAGCGAGGATGAGGGCAGACAACTGACCGGCTCATCGGAGCTCGACGCCGCACTCGGCGGCGCCCTCCTGGCGGAGCTGGCCGTCAACGGCCGGATCGACCTGGCCGAAAAGGAGGTCACCGTCCTGGATCCCACGCCTCTCGGGGACGAGGAGCTGGACGCGACGCTGGCCCGGATCTCCGCGGAGTCCAAGGACCGCAAGCCCGACTGGTGGGTCTACAAGCTCCACTCGGCCAAGCTCCGCAAGCGCCTGCTCACCCGCCTGGCCGAGCAGGGCGTGCTGCGCGAGGAACAGCGGAAGATCCTGGGGATCTTCCCCAGCACCCGCTACCCGGAGAACGACCCCCGCGTGGAGCGGGACATCCGCGAACGCGTCCAGAACGTGCTGGCCGGCGCCGTCCCCGACGAGCGGGTGGCCGTTCTCGTCGCCATCCTGCACGCGGCCAAGATCGACCGTAAGGCGTTCCCCGGCGCGAGCAGGGAACGCATCAAGGAGATCACCGAAGGCGACTGGGCCGGCAAGGCGGTCGCCAAGACCATCTCCTCCATCAACGCCGCCGTCATGACCGCGGTGATCGCCGGCTCCGTCGCCGCGAGCAGCTCCGCCGCGAGCGGCTGAGCTCCACCGGCGGATCCGTCACCATCGGCGCCACCGGCCCGGGGCGCCACCGGCAGTCCCCCCGCCGGGCCTAGTTGCCCAGGGCGTCCTTGGGGACCGGCTTGTCCTGGGCCAGCGCCCTGAACATGCGCAGGGCCTTGGCACTGTCCCACTTGACGACGTCCTGGCCGTTGATCTTCGGCAGGGAGCCGACCGGGACGACCGTGGTAACCGGGTTGTCGCCCATGGCCAGGCCGAGGGAGAGCAGGTTGAAGGCCCCGGTCTCCTGACCGACCGCGACGGAGTCGGCGGCGCTCAGGGCGAGCGGGACGGACCGGAAGGGGTTGATCAGGACCCCGGGGCTGGCCGCCTTGTTCACCACCGCGGAGAAGAACTGGCGCTGGCGCTGGGTCCGGTCGAAGTCGGGGATGGCGCCGGTGGCGCGGGTGCGGACGTAGCCGAGGGCCGTGCCGCCGTCCATCGTCTGCAGGCCCTTCTTCAGGTCGATGCCCGCCTTGGGGTCCTTGATGGCCTGCTTGACGTTGATCTCGACCCCGCCGATGGAGTCCACGATGCCGACGAAACCGCCGAAACCGATCTCCATGTAGTGGTCGATCCGGAGGCCGGTCACCTGTTCGACGGTCTTGGCCAGGAGCTTGGGGCCACCGTTGGCGTAGGCGTAGGCGGCATTGAGCTTGTCACTGCCGTGGCCGTCGATCGGCACGTAGGAGTCACGGGGGAGGCTGACCAGGGTCGGACGGTCACCGCTGTCGGGGACGTGCAGCAGCATCATCGTGTCGGTCCGGCGGCCGACCGCGCGGCCGGTGGCGAGCTTCTTACGCTGGGCCTTGGTGAGACCGGCCCGGCTGTCGGAGCCGACCAGCAGCCAGTTCGTTCCCGGGGTGTCGGCGGGACGGCCGTCGTAGTCGGTGAGCGCGTCGATCCTGGTGAGCCGCGAATTGATCACGAAGTATCCGCCGACGGCGAGCACCAGAAGCACGACGAGCAGGCCGATGAGGATCCGCACGATCAGCTTGCCCGGCCGTTTCGGGCGCCAGGTCATGCTGGGCATCCGCATGCCTCCCTTCCCTCCGGAGGAACCACCGGAGGATCCGTCCGGAGATCCGGCGTCAGGACCGTCATGCCCCGGAAGAGGCCTGACCGGGCCGGAGCCGGCCCTGGCCTTGCCGTAGACCCGTGAGGTCGACCGGGGCCGCGTGTCGTCCGGCCGCGGCTCCCCCACGGGCTCCGCGGGCGGCTCCCCCATAGGCTGTGCGGGAGGACGGCGCTGCCCCTGCACCGGGTAGGCGGGCTGCCCTGCCGCTCGCGGCGGCGCGGGCTGGGGCGACCGCAGCGCGCGTGTGCGATCGTCGTCTTCCGGCCTGTCACCCACGTCGTATCCCCGCCATTTCTTGAACTCACGATGAGAACGTCATTATCGACGCTACGTCGCGCCCCCCGCCGCGCGTTGGTACCCGCCAATGTTTCCCCACGTAAAAGTACGCGGCAGGGCAATGAGGTACCAACCATGCAATCGTCCGCCGATCTGGAAACATCGATCACCCCATGGATCGTTACGGTAGAGGACGACTTCTGCTCGAAAGGATGATCGTGTCCACTCCGGACTCGTGGAGTACCAGCCCGTGCGGATGCACGGGGACAGCTGACCAGACCGGGAGAGCCACCCGGTGAACACGGCTCTCGGCCTGCTGGCCGTACTTCTTCTCACTCTCGCCACCGGCTATTTCGTTGCCCAGGAGTTCGCCTTCGTCGCCGCCGACCGCGGTGTGCTGCGCGAACAGGCCGACGCCGGCGACGCGGCGGCCAAGCGCGCGCTGGAGGTGACGGGGCGTCTGTCGTTCATGTTGTCGGGCGCGCAGCTCGGCATCACCGTCACCGCCCTGCTGGTCGGCTTCATCTCCGAACCCGCCATCGCCACCGTGATCCGCCCCTGGCTGGAGTCCGCCGGTGTGCCCCGGGCGGCGGTGGGGGGCCTCGCGGTGGCGCTGGCCGTCGCGGTCGCCACCGTCGTCCAGATGGTCCTCGGCGAGCTCGCCCCCAAGAACCTGGGCATCGCCCGTCCCGAGCCGGTGGCCAAGTTCCTCGCCGGCTCGACCATCGTCTACCTCCGGATCGCCGGGCCCGTGATCCGGCTGTTCGACTCCGCCGCCACCGGCCTGCTGCGCCGGGTGGGCGTGGAGCCCGTGGAGGAGGTGGAGCACGGCGCCAGCCCCGAGGAGCTGTCCCGGATCATCTCCGAGTCGGCCACGGCCGGTGACCTTCCCCCGCGGCTGTCGGAGCTGCTGGAGCGGGCGCTGGAGTTCGGCGACCGCACCGCCGAGGACGTCATGGTTCCGCGCCCCCGCGTGGTGCTGCTCCGGGCCGAGCGCCCGATATCCGACCTGCTCGACGTCGTCCGCGAGCATGGTCACTCCCGTTATCCGGTGCTCAGCAAGGAGAACGGCGAGGACGTGGTCGGCGTCACCGGCGTGCGGGAGTTCCTCACGTCCGGCCTGACCGACGGCCAGCTGGAGTCGATCACCCGCCCGGCGCTGCTGGTCCCGGACTCGCTGCCGCTGCCGGTCGTGCTGGAACGCATGCGGGCCGCACACGACGACATGGCCTGCGTCATCGACGAGTACGGCGGGCTCGCCGGTGTGGTCACCATCGAGGATCTCGCCGAAGAACTCGTCGGCGAGCTGATCGACGAGAACGACCCCGAGCCCGCGGGTGTCGTCGCGGGCGACGACGGCACCTGGGACCTGCCCGGCACGCTCCGGCTCGACGAGGTCGAGCGGGCGACCAGGCTGACGCTCCCCGAGAGCGACGACTACGACACCATCGCCGGCCTGGTGCTCGCCGTCCTCGGCCGGATGGCCGAGCCCGGTGACCGGGTCACCGTCACGCTGACCAAGGAGACCGACCTCTTCGATGACGACAGCGCGGACGAGCCGGAGGCGGAGCTCACCGTGCTGTCGGTGCACCGCAGGGTCCCCGAGTGGGTACGGCTGGCGCCCGCGCCGGCGGAGAGCCCCGAGGACGACGAGCCCACGGCCGAGCGCCGGGGCGACACACCCAGGATCGAGCGGAGCGCGGTGAACGGACGATGAGCACCACCGGAGCCCTGCTACTCGGCGTGGTCCTGCTGATCGGCAACGCCTTCTTCGTCGCCGCCGAGTTCGCGGTCATCTCGGCCCGCAGACACCGCCTGGAGGAGCTCGCGGGCAAGGGGGGGCGACTGACCCGGTTCGCCGCCCGCGCCGCCGTACGCGGCGGCAGGGAGCTCTCCCTGATGCTGGCCGGAGCCCAGCTCGGCATCACGCTGTGCTCGCTCGGCCTGGGCATGGTGACCGAGCCCGCCATCGAGCACCTGCTGGAGCCGGCCTTCGCGGCGATCGGCGCGCCCGAGGCGCTCCGGGTCCCCGTCTCGCTGGTGATCGCGCTGGCACTGATCACCTTCCTGCACATGGTGGTCGGGGAGATGGCCCCCAAGTCGTGGGCGCTGACCCACCCGGAGATCGCGGCGATGGGCCTGGCCCTGCCGTTCCGCGGCTTCACCTGGGTGGTCCGGCCGATGCTCGCCTCGCTCAACGGGCTGACCAACGCGATCCTCCGGCTGGTCGGCGTGCACGCCAGGGACGAACTGGCCACCACCAGGACCCCGGTCCAGCTCGCCATGCTGGTCGGCGAGTCAGGCCGGATGGGACTGCTCGACCGGGACGAGCACGACCTGCTCACGCGTGCCCTGCGGGTCCACCAGCAGCCGGTCGAGCGCCTGATGCTGCCCATCGCGGAGGCCACCTGCGTGACCGGGGACGCCACGGACGCCCAGGTGCGCCGGACGGCCGCCGAGAGCGGGCATCTACGCCTCCTGGTCAACTCGGGCAGGCCGGGGGACGTTCTGGGCGTGCTGCACGTCAGGGACGTCCTGGTCCGGCCCGGGGTGAGTCCCGCGGAGCTCGCCCGCCCGGTGCCGCGCCTGGAGCGGAGCACGACGATCCCCGAGGCGGTCTCCGTCCTGCAGGACGCCCACGCCCATGTGGGCCTCGTCACGGACGACGGGGAGGTGGCCGGCATGGTGAGCCTCACCGACCTGCTCGGCGAACTACTGGACGTCCGGGTCCTCGCCCCGCGATAGCGCGAGAGCGCGGACGGGCCGGGGAAGGGATCTTCCCCGGCCCGATTCCTCTGTCAGCGTAATCACATCCTCGACCGCCGACCTCCGTGCAAGTAACTCGAAAGTGATCGGCAAGTGCGGCCGGTTAGAACAGACGGCATGCCGTATCGGCCCAAAACCCCGAAGAACCCTAGAGAACGGCTGGGTCTTCTCTGTAGCGGGGCGAACGGCTACTTTGATCGATGATCGCCCCGACCGGCACGAGATTCCACGGACGGCCCCGATGAACACGCGTATCCACCGGAAAACAAGAATGCCCCGGTGCGCTGATTGCGCTTCCGAGGCTCTGTGTGAGTGGGCGAGGAGGGATTTGAACCCTCACGTCCTTTCGGACACACGGACCTGAACCGTGCGCGTCTGCCGTTCCGCCACCCGCCCTTTTGGGTGCGGTGGAAACATTAGCACGGATCAGCCGGTACCCACGAACCCGGATACGATCCTCCTAGACACGGAGCGGAACAGCTGGGTGCGAGAGAGCGAGGAACAAGCCCCCAAGCGGCCGTGACCTAGCTAGACGGAGGAAGGGAGGTACCCGGTGGGAGTCCTTCAGCGCTTCGAGCGGAGGCTCGAAGGTTTGGTTGAGGGAGCCTTTGCGCGGGCGTTCAAATCTGACCTTCAGCCGGTCGAGGTTGCCAGCGCGGTTCAGCGTGAGATGGACGAGCGTGCGGCGATAGTCGCGCAAGGACGCACGCTCGTGCCCAACGACTTCGTGGTCGAGCTGTCCACGACGGACAGCGAACGACTGGAGGTCTATGCGGACAGCATCAGCCATGAACTGGCCAACCTCGCCCGGGAGTACGCCAAGGAACAGGGCTACTCCTTCGTGGGGCCCGTCCGAGTGCGTTTCGAGACGGCCGACGATCTGGCGGTCGGCCTGTTCCGGATCCGTTCCGGAGTGATCCGCGGGGCGACGGTCGAGCAGGACGAGATCCGCCATTCGGTGAGCGACGTGCCGGCGGCCAAGCCGCGTGCCTTCGGCGGCCGTCCCCGCCTGCTCGTCTCGACCCAGGACGACCCGCAGGGACAGCGCTCCTATGACCTGACCACCCCGGTGACCCTGCTCGGCAGGGGCACCGACTGTGATCTCCGGCTGGTCGATCCGGGTGTGTCCCGGCACCACGCCGAGCTGCGCGTGGAGGGTCCCCAGGTCGCGCTCGTCGACCTCGGCTCCACGAACGGCACCTTCGTCAACGGCCAGCCGGTCCGCCGGGTCGAGCTCCAGAACGGCACTCGTGTGACGCTGGGGCGGACGACTCTGGTCTTCCGGCGCGATTAAAGGTAAACAGACGGTCCATGTCCGAGCTCACGCTGCTGCTGATCCGGCTCGCGTTCCTCGCGGTGCTGTGGTTCTTCGTGATTGCCGCGGTCGGTGTGATCCGGACAGACTTGTTCGGATCCCGCACGACCACCGCCGCCCCCGCGCGCAAGGCTGCAAAGCCGATCAAGCCCGCGGCCAAACCCAAGAAGGGGGAGCCGCGGCAGATGGTCGTCATCGGTGGTCCCCTGCAAGGCACCACCATTACCCTCTCGGAGACGCCAATCACCATCGGCCGGGCGAATGACGCCACGCTCGTAGTCAGCGACGACTACGCTTCCAGCCGGCATGCCCGGCTCTTCCCCCAGGACGGTCAGTGGATCGTGGAAGATCTCGGTTCGACCAACGGCACATACCTCGACCGCTCCAAAGTCACCCGTCCGACTCCGATACCGCTCGGTGTTCCGATCCGCATCGGTAAGACCGTCATCGAATTGCGCAAATGACCATCGCACTCCGTTACGCCGCCCGCTCTGACGTCGGCCTCCTCCGCGAAGGTAACGAGGACTCCGCGTACGCCAGCGCTCGCCTGCTCGCCGTCGCGGACGGTATGGGCGGCCACGCACACGGTGAGGTGGCCAGCTCGGTCGCCATCGCCGCGATGTCCTCCCTCGACGAGGACCCGCAGGGGGGTGACCTGCTCAGCGCCATCGAGGCGGCGGTCCGAGACGCCAACCGCAGGCTGCACGAGATGGTGGGGCGAGACTCGAGCCTCAAGGGCATGGGCACCACCCTCACCGCCATGCTCTGGTCCGGCACGAGGGTCGCCCTGGCCCACGTCGGCGACTCCCGCGCCTACCTGCTACGTGCCGGGGAGCTCTACCAGATCACGCACGACCACACCCTGGTGCAGTCCCTCGTGGACGACGGCCGGATCACCCTGGAGGAGGCCGCAACCCACCCCCAGCGGTCGATACTGCTGCGCGCACTCGACGGCAGCGGCGAGGTCGACCCCGACCTGTCGCTGCGCGAGGCCCAGGTCGGCGACCGTTACCTCCTCTGCTCCGACGGGCTGTCCGGGGTGGTGACCGCGGAGACGATGCACCACACGCTCTCCACGATCGAGGACCCCGAGACGGTGATCCGCACGCTCATCGACCTGGCCAACCGGGGCGGCGGTCCCGACAACATCACCTGCGTGCTCGCCGACGTCCTGGAGGTGGACGAGGGGGTCTCCCTCCCCGCCGAGGCCGCCGTGGTGGGTGCCGCCGGGTCCCTCCGGCCCCGGGCGGAGCGGCCGGACACCCCGGCCGGCCGGGCCGCCATGACCATGCCCCAGCCCGCCATCACCGACGACGAGCACGACGAGCCGATCATCAGGGCCGCGCGACGGCCGGCCCGACGCCGCCGGCTGTGGCCGCTGCTGGCCTCGGTGGGCGGCGTCGTTCTCGTCGGCGGCGGCCTAGGGTGGTATTTCGGGAGCCAATGGCTCGATGACCAATACTTCGTAGGGGCGAAAGGGGATGAGATAGTGGTCTTCCAAGGCGTGAAGACCAATCTCGGCCCCATCGAGCTCTTCAACGTCGCCCGGAGGACGACCGAGCCGATCACGGCTCTCGGTGCGTTCCAGCAGGGCCAGGTCCGTGACGGGATCCCCGTCCCCAGCATCGACGCGGGCCTGAAGAAGATCGCCGAGCTCAAGTCGACCGGGGCGAAGCCCCAGACGGAGACCAAGCCGGACGGGAAGGGAAAGCAGACCTCCCAGCCGAGCGGCACCGCAACCCCGGAACCCACAAGGTCACAGTAGACACATGAGCACCCCAAGCGTCGAGCCCGTCCTCCTGCCCGCCAAGCGGCGGCTGGCCCAGTTGGCGATGCTCGCCTTCGCGGTCGCGATCGTGATGTTCGCGTACGCCAACGTGGGGCTGGCGATCGACAAGCAGATCCCCGCCGGCATGCTCACCTACGGACTCGGGCTGGGCGGCCTCATGCTGGCCGCCTATCTGGTGCTGGCCAAGTTCGCCCCCTGGGCCGATCCGCTGATCCTTCCCCTGGTGACGCTGATCAACGGCCTCGGCCTGGTGATGATCTACCGCCTCGAGCAGGCCAAGGCGTACGGCGCGTCGGCCAGCACCCAGCTGCTGTGGACGGCCGTCGGGGTCGTCATGTTCAGTGTGACCCTGATCGTGCTGCGCGACCACCGTGCGCTGCAGCGGCTCACCTACACCGCGGGAGCCGCCGGTCTCTTCCTGCTGATCTCGCCGCTGCTGCCGTTCCTCGGCAAGGAGGAGAACGGCGCGCGCATCTGGATCAAAATCCCCGGCCTCGGACAGCTCCAGCCCGCCGAGTTCGCCAAGCTCGCCCTGATCGTCTTCTTCGCCGGCTACCTGGTCGCCAAACGCGACGTGCTGGCGCTGGCCGGGCGGCGGCTGCTCTTCATCGACCTGCCCCGGGCCCGCGACCTCGGCCCGATCCTCATCGTCTGGGGTCTCAGCCTCAGCGTGCTGGTCATGCAGAAGGACCTCGGCTCGTCGCTGCTGATCTTCGGCACCTTCATCGCGATGCTCTACATCGCCACCCAGCGCACCTCCTGGGTGCTCATCGGCATCCTGCTCTTCATCGGCGGCGCCGTCCTGGCGGGGCTGCTCTTCGACCACGTCGCGGCCCGGTTCGAGGTCTTCCTCAACCCGGAGAGCCAGGAGCTCTTCGAGCGCACGCTTGGCGGCAGCGCCCAGCTCATGGAGGGCCTGTTCGCCATGGCCAACGGCGGGATCCTCGGCACCGGGCTCGGCCAGGGTTACCCCGATAAGATCCCGCTGGCCATCTCCGACTTCATCTTCCCCGCCACCGGCGAGGAACTGGGCCTGACCGGGCTGATGGCCCTGCTGATGGTCTACGCCCTGCTGGTGGAGCGCGGCCTGCGCACCTCCATCGCGGCCCGCGACCCGTTCTCCAAGCTGCTGGCGGGCGGCCTGTCGTTCATCCTGGCCTGGCAGGTCTTCATCATCGTCGGCGGCGTCACCAACCTGATCCCGTTGACCGGCCTGGTCACCCCGTTCATGTCCCAGGGCGGCTCGGCGCTGCTGGCTAACTGGATTCTTATCGCGCTGCTGGTACGCATGTCGGATGCGGCCAGGAAGCCGCCGCCCCAAGCCATCCAGGACGAAGGAATGACGCAGGTGTTCCAGCGATGAACGGCCCCCTCAAGCGCGCCGCCCTGGCCTGTCTGCTCATGTTCGGCCTGCTCATGCTCAACGTGAACTACCTGCAGGCCGTACGGGCGGAGGACCTGAGCGCGGACCCGCGCAACACCCGCAACTTCTACGCCCGTTATGAGGTCGAGCGAGGCCGGATCACCGCGGGGAACAAGGTGCTCGCCGAGTCGGTCGACACCGGCAGCAACAAATTCCGGTTCGAGCGGCGCTATCCCGAAGGCAAGGTCTACGCCCCCATCACCGGCTTCTTCGCGCCGGAGAGCGAGCGCGACATGGAGCGGGCCGAGAACAGCCTGCTCAACGGCACCAGCGCCGACCTGCTGATCCGGCGCAGCATCGACCTGTTCACCGCCAAGAGGACCAAGGGCGCCAACGTCGACCTGACGATCGACCCCAGGGCGCAGGAGGCTGCCTACAAGATGCTGGGCGCCAGCGGCAAGAAGGGCGCGCTGGTCGCGATCGAGCCGAAGACCGGGGCGATCCTCGCCATGGTCTCGATCCCCACCTACGACCCCAACCTGCTGTCCAAGGCCAACAAGTTGGAGGTCAACAAGGCCTCCAAGAAGCTGGAGACCGACAAGGACCAGCCGATGCTGAACCGGGCGATCGAGCAGACCTACGCGCCGGGCTCGACCTTCAAGGTGGTGACCCTGTCGGCCTACCTGGAGAGCGACGACACCCTCGGCCCGCAGAGCCAGGTGGACGCCCCGCAGGTGCTCGACCTGCCCAACACCACGGTCGGCCTGCCCAACCACGGCGGCTCGGCGTGCGGCTCCGGCCGTGTGACGCTGTCGTTCGCGCTGGAGCAGTCCTGCAACACGCCGTTCGGCAAGATCGGCATGGAGCTGGGCTACGACGCCCTCAAGGACCAGGCCGCGAAGTTCGGCATCGGCGGTGACCCGCTGGCGATCCCCATGTCCGTCGCGGCCAGCGGGATCGGCCGCGAGGAGGACAAGGCCGCGCTCGCCCAGGCCTCGATCGGCCAGCGCAGCAACCAGATGACCCCGCTGCAGATGGCCATGGTCGCCGCGGGCGTCGCCAACAACGGCGTGGTCATGAAGCCCTACCTGGTGAACAAGATCGCGGACGCTGAGGGCGGCGAGGTCCAGAGCGCCAGCCCCGAGAAGCTCTCCACCGCGATGAGCGAGGACAGCGCGCGCAAGCTGCAGGAGATGATGGTCAACGTCGTCAAGCAGGGCACCGCCAGGGCCGCGCAGATCCCCGGGGTGACCGTGGGCGGCAAGACCGGCACCGCCGAGACCGCTCCGGGCAAGGCCCCCCACGCGTGGTTCATCTCGTTCGCCCCCGTCGAGGACCCCAAGGTCGCCGTCGCCCTCATCGTCGAGTCCGGCAGCGCCGGTGGCGAGGCCTCGGGCGGTCTCACCGCAGCGCCCATCGCCAAGAGCGTGATGGAAGCGGTGCTGGGCAGATGACCGCGTTGCTCGGGGGCCGGTACCGCCCGTTGGGGCGGATCGCGACGGGCGGCATGGGCGAGGTCTGGCGGGCCAGGGACGAGCTGCTCGGCCGCGAGGTGGCGGTGAAGCTGCTCCGCCGGCACACGGCCGCCGATCCGGCCTTCCGCGAGCGGTTCCGCCGGGAGGCGAGGATCGCGGCGGGCCTGGCCGACCCCGGGATCGCCCAGGTCTTCGACTACGGCGAGGCCGACGACGTCGCCTACCTGGTGATGGAGCTGGTCCCCGGCGAGTCTCTGGCGAGCATCCTGGCGCGTGACGGCAGGCTGAGTGTCGAGATCACCCTGGACGTGATCTACCAGACCGCCAAGGCTCTGCAGGCCGCCCACGGCGCGGGGATCATCCACCGGGATATCAAACCGGGCAATCTCCTGGTAACGGGGGACGGTGTGGTGAAGGTCACAGATTTCGGCATCGCCAGGGCGCTGGAGGCCTCGTCGATGACCCAGACCGGCACCGTGCTCGGCACCGCGCAGTACGTCAGCCCCGAGCAGGCGTCGGGCGAGCCGCTGACCTTGGCGACCGACGTCTACTCGCTCGGCGTGGTCGCCTACGAGTGCCTGGCGGGCCGTCCGCCGTTCGTCGCCAGCACCCAGGTGGCGATCGCGCTCATGCACCTGAACGAGACGCCTCCGCCGCTGCCCGGAAGCGTGCCCGAGGCGGTGCGCGACCTGGTCACGGCCTGCCTGTCGAAGTCCCCCGCCCTGCGCCCGGCCGGCGTCGGGGAACTGGCCGGACGGGCATATGCGCTGCGCGAGTCGCTCACCACCCCGGGCGCCGCCGGCCTCGCCATGCTCACGGATCCGGCGGGATGGCGGATGGAACCCGCGGGCGAGTGGCCCCAGGAGATCGCCCCCGCCCTGGCCACCGGCACGGGACCGGCCCCGGTGGCGGGACCGGACAGGGGTACGGCCCCGCAGCCGACTCCGGCGGGCACCGCGCCGACCGCCCCGGGCCGTCGTGGCCTGCGCCGGAGGACGGTGATCGTCGCGGCGGCGGGGTGCGCCGCCGCCGTCGGGCTGGGCACGCTGGTGGCCTACGAACTGGCGGATCGCGGCGGCGACAGCCGGCCGGCGGAGCCGTTCACCTCGCCGAGTCCGGTCGTCACTCCGTCCAAGGTACGGCCCAGCAGAACGAAGCCGGCGATGAGCAGAGCGCCGGTCTCACCGAGCAAGCCGCTCCGCCCTTCACCCACGCCTTCGGCTACGGTAAGCACATCGGTCACACCCAGCCCCCGGCCGACCACGTCGCCACCGCCCAGCCCCAGCCCGACTACTTCGACTCCGACGCCCACCACCCCGACGGCGACACCGAGCCTTACACCGACGAACACCATTCCCGGAAACGGCGACACAGAGCCGCCGAATGGGGAGACGTGATGCGGCAACGGGTCGATGATGGACACCGGTGGCCCAAGAGCTCACCGGCACCCAAGATGAACGGTAAGGGACAGTGCAGGAAATGACTCAGCCCCGACGCCTCGGCGATCGCTACGAGCTTGACGGCGTCGTCGGGCGTGGCGGCATGGCCGAGGTCTATCGCGCCCGAGACATCCGGCTGGATCGGATCGTCGCCATCAAGACACTCCGCGCGGACCTGGCAAGGGACCACATCTTCCAGGCCCGTTTCCGGCGGGAGGCGCAGTCCGCCGCGTCGCTGAACCACCCGTCCATCGTCGCGGTCTACGACACCGGCGAGGACGTGGCGGGCAGCGCGCCGGTGCCGTACATCGTGATGGAGTACGTCGACGGCCGCACGCTGCGCGACCTGCTCCGGGCCGATCGGCGGCTGATGCCCGAGCGGGCCGCCGAGCTGGTCGACGGGATCCTGCGGGCGCTGGACTACAGCCACCGCGGCGGCATCGTCCACCGGGACATCAAGCCGGCGAACATCATGATCACCAACAACGGTGACGTCAAGGTGATGGACTTCGGCATCGCCCGCGCGATGGCCGACTCGGCCGCGACCATGACACAGACCGCCCAGGTCATCGGCACCGCGCAGTATCTGTCGCCGGAGCAGGCCAGGGGCGAGCGGGTCGACGCCCGCAGTGACATCTACTCCACCGGCTGCGTGCTGTACGAGCTGCTGACCGGGCAGCCGCCGTTCACCGGCGACTCCCCCGTCGCGATCGCCTACCAGCACGTGCGCGAGGACCCGATCCCGCCGTCGCAGATCGACCCGGAGATCCCCAAATGGGCCGATGCCATCGTGCTCAAGGCGATGGCCAAGGACCCGGCGCACCGCTACCAGAGCGCCGGGGAGATGCGGGCCGACATCCAGCGGGCGATGTCCGGCATCCCGATGGACGCCCAGACGATGGCGCTGGCCAACAACCACGGCTCGGCCACCCGGACGATGCAGGCTCCCGGTGCCCCCGGCGGACCGGCGACCCAGCGCACCACCGCCGTCCCGGCCTACGAATACGGCACGGAGGAGGGCGGCCGCGGCGAGCGCGGCCGGCGCCGGCAGCAGAACAGCGGCAACACCGCCGTCAAGACCGCCGCGTGGATCCTGGTCCCGCTCCTGGTCATCGGTGCCTTCATCGGGGTGGGCTACATGTTCCTGAGCTCCCCCGGCGACACCACCGCGTCGGACAAGATCAAGCTTCCGTCCCTGACCTCGCAGACCGTGATCGCGGCGACCAAGACGCTTGAGGACCTCAAGCTGAAGGTCAAGACCGTCGAGACGTACGACGACGAGGTGCGCAAGGACACCGTGATCAAGACCGATCCGGTGGCCGGCACCGAGGTCGACGAGGGCGCTGAGATCACCCTTACGGTCTCCAAGGGCGCGGAGAAGATCGAGGTGCCCTCCGTGGTCGGCATGACCACGGAGGAGGCCAAGGCGGCTCTGGAGGAGGCGGGCTTCAAGGCGACTGTGCAGCCCATCAGCTCCGGCGGCCCGCAGGACAAGGTGATCAAGAGTGACCCCGAGGCGGGGAAAAAGGCCAACAAGGGCACCTCTGTCCGGATCTACATCCCCAAGGAGGCCATCGAGGTCCCGAGCGTGGTCGGGATCTCGGTCAACGACGCGAAGACCATGCTCAAGGACTCGGGCTTCCTCAAGGTCAAGGTCGTCGAGCAGGCGAGTGACCAGGTGAAGGGCACCGTCCTCAGCCAGGCTCCCGAGGCCGGGGCCAAGATCCAGCCGAGTATCACGATCACGCTGGTCGTCTCCAGCGGGCAGGCCCCGACGCCGACCGAGCAGCCGCTCCCCACCGATGAGCCGACGGTCACCGACCAACCGGAGCAGCCGGTCCCGACGGATACCGAGGACCCGTTCTTCGAGGACCCGCCCAGCGACCTGAACGGCTGATCCCCACTTCACGTGGACGGCTCCCGCCACCCAGGCGGGGGCCGTCCCCTTTTTGGGGGGCGGCGAGCCCGTGGCCGGAAAAACATAAGAGCCCTTCCGTCACTCGGGGGCGATGACGGAAGGGCTCACTGGTTAGTCGTTCAAGACGGTTCCGGCGTTACACGATTCCCGCGAGCCAGTTTCCGAGCAGCCGGTGGCCGTGTTCGGAGATCACCGATTCGGGATGGAACTGCACGCCCTCGATGGGGGCGGTCCGGTGACGCAACCCCATCACCAGGCCGTCATCGGTGACCGCGGTCACCTGGAGGACCGCGGGGACCGTCTCCGGCACGACCGCCAGCGAGTGGTAGCGCGTCATGGTCACCGGAGACGGCAGTCCGGCGAAGACACCGCGGCCGTCGTGCGCGATCGCGCTGGTACGGCCGTGCATCAGCTCCGGAGCCCGCGCCACGGTGGCCCCGTAGGCGACCGCGATGGCCTGGTGGCCGAGGCAGACGCCGAGCAGGGGAAGATCGTGGGCCTCGCAGTAGCCGACGAGGGGGACGCTCACCCCGGCGTCCTCGGGGGCACCGGGCCCCGGGCTGACCAGGACCCCGTCGAAGCTGGCCGCGTCCCCGACCGTCACGTGGTCGCGCGGGCGCACGTCACAGGTGGCGCCGAGCTCGCGGAGATACTGGACGATGGTGTGGACGAAGCTGTCGTGGTTGTCCACCACGAGGACGCGGGTCATCAGCCCACCAGGGCGTGGTCGAAGGGGACGCGGGGTTCGAGCCAGGGGAACACGAGATACCAGAGTACGGCTGCCGCCAGCCCCGCCAGCACCACCGCGAGGAACACCCTGGTCGCGACGCCTCCTGGGAGCAGCCGCCAGATCCAGCCGTACACGGGGCTCCTCATCGGCGACGCTCCTGACTGCTGTCGAGTTTGCCGAAGACGATGAGCCGCTGGGCGGCGGAGTACTCCGGATTACAGGTGGACAGGGTGATGAGGGCCCTGGTGGGCTTGCGGCCCGGCCGGTCGGGGACCGGGGCGATGACCCCGAGCTCGGTGGGTTCGACGATCCGTGTGCCGGTGACCTGGTAGGTATAGCGGGCTTCGCGGGCGTCGACCACGATGGCGTCGCCGCGGCGGAGTTCGTCGATCCGGTTGAAGGGCGCGGCGTAGGTGGTCCGGTGTCCAGAAAGCACGAAATTTCCAACCTTTCCCGGCATGGCCGAGCCGGGGTAGTGCCCCGGCCCCATCCGCAGTTGCTCCGGGCCGACACCCTCCACAATGGCGTACCGGTAGTCGTGCCCGAACCGTGGGATCCTCAGCAGCGCCATCGCCCCGCCCAACCGGATGCCACCGAGCTGCGGGGGCTTCTTCTGCTTGAACTCCTGCAGGAGCTGCCTGCGCAGCACCGTCTGCTGCTGCACGGTATAGGAACCGGTCCCCCAGAGGAGGTAGGCGCAGAAGAGAAGAACGACCACTCCGGCGGTGATGCCCAGCTCCCCGAAAGCTCTCAGAGCGACCCTCATGGGGCTCAGGCTAATGACGGTGGATCATCGTGAGCGGGCATGCGGCACGTGGTTGATCCAAGGTTTGCGCTGCGATGATCGCTTCTGGGATCGCCATGTCCCGTGTGCGCCGACTATTCTTACTCGGGTCTTCGCCCACCAGCGATTACGCTAGCTGACATAGCCTGCGCACGGTTCGGATCGCGCAGGGTCGACGCAGGAGAAAACCCGTGCCCAAGCCCAAGACTCGTAAGAAGGCGGTCTACACCCCGCCGCAGACGACCCAGCAGGTCAAGATGAGCCCGCGCTGGCTGGCGCCGGTCATGGTGGCCTCCTGGATCATCGGGATCCTCTGGATCGCCGTCTACTATGTGGCGCCCACCGCCCCGCTCATCGGCGCCCTCACCAACTGGAACCTGCTGATCGGGTTCGTTTTCATCATCTTCGGTGTGGTGTTGTCCACCCGCTGGCGTTAGTTTTTCCACAGAATTTATCCACACCCTGGGGACTCAGCCGATCAACGGCAGTAGGACGGCGGTCCTGGTGATGACCAACCCCACCAGGATCGCCAGAGCGCCGACCAGCAGCATGCTCTGAAAAAGGGTGCGGCCGGCCTTCGGGCCGTAGGCCAGGATGGCAGAGACCGCCATGCCGGTGACGAGGCCGCCCACATGCGCCGTCCAGCTGATGTGCAGACCTGGCATGAATGTGATCACAAGGTTGATCACGAGAAGCACGATGATCGGGCGGAGGTTCAGTCCCAGCCTCCTGCCGACCACGAACATCGCACCGAAGAGGCCGAATATGGCTCCTGACGCACCCAGACTCGCGCCGTTCGCCGGGTCGATCCAGTAGCCGAGCACCGACCCGCCGAGCGCGCTGAGCAGATACAGGGCCAGGAAACGGGCGTGACCGAACGCCTGCTCCAGATAGGGGCCGACCATGAAGAGCGCCCACATGTTCAGCCCGATGTGCAGGTAGTCGCGGTGCAGGAAGGCACTGGTGACCAACCGGTAGTACTCCGAGTTGGCGGCGACCCCGAGAGGCCACATCACCAGCTCCTCGGTGAGGCGGCCGTCGGTGGCGAGCTGGGCGAGAAACATCACGACGTTGACGCCCAGGAGCGTCCAGGTCACATAGGGTTTGGCGATCACGCTGCCGCCGAAGACCGACCGCGCCTGCCGTACCGTCTTGTTGCCCTGGGCGACGCACTCGGGGCACTGGAAGCCGACCGAGGCGTCGCGCATGCAGTCGGGGCAGATGGGCCGGTCACAGCGCTGGCAGCGCACGTAGGTCTCACGGCCCGGGTGCCGGTAACACGTGGGAGCGGCCGCGGTGTCGGACTCGCCGGGCGGCTGGGTGGGTGGCTGGGTGGTCATGGCGTGTCGCTGGCCCCTTCGACCGTGCTGTTATCCACAGACTGCCAGCCTATTCACGATCCCGCGCACCCGTACCCGTGAGAAGGCGGCCTCCCCCGGGGAGGCCGCCTTCTCACGGGTATCAGCCCTGGACGCGGTCGATGGTGACCGACTGCAGGACGACCGGGTCCTTGGGCCGGTCCCGGGCGTCGGTGTCGGTCTTGGCGATGGCGTCGACGACGTCCTGGCCCTCGATGACCTCACCGAAGATGGAGTGCTTGCCGTTCAGGTGCGGCGTGGGCACCACCGTGATGAAGAACTGCGAGCCGTTGGTGCCGCGGCCGCCCTGGATGCCGGCGTTGGCCATGGCGAGCAGGTAGGGACGGTTGAAGTAGAGGTCCGGGTGGATCTCGTCGTCGAACTTGTAACCCGGACCGCCGATGCCCTGGCCGAGCGGGTCGCCGCCCTGGAGCATGAAGCCGTCGATGACCCGGTGGAAGATCGTCCCGTCATAGAGCTTGTCGTTGGTCTTCTCGCCGGTCTGCGGGTTCACCCACTCCCGGGTGCCCTCGGCCAGCTCGACGAAGTTGCGCACGGTCTTGGGCGCGTGGTCCGGGAAGAGCTGGATCTTCACGGTGCCGCGGTTAGTGGTCAGGTTCGCGATCAACTTCTCAGCCACGATCGGATTGCCCCCTTCTGGTCTTGGCTAAAGCCTGTGCAACATGCTGTTCTTGTGGTGTTTTCGTGATTACGGCCGTAGCCGGTCCATCTAGCATCCTCCCACGACCGGTCATGATTGAGCCGCCTTCGAGCGGGCAGGGGTGGCAACGGGGCCCCGACGACTGGGGAGGTTGACGTGCCTCTTGCACAATTTGGAAAGCGCCACATCGAGATAGTGGTACCGGAAACGCGGCTGGGCCAGGTGAAGGCTCAGGCCGCGCGCGCCGCCGATCGGGTGGGTCCAATGGCCGCGCACGCCCGTGACGCGGCCACGCAGGCCCGCGGCGTGGCCAACGACAAGGTCTTCGTGGCCAGGGAGTGGGCGGCACCGAGGCTGGACGCCGCCGCGCACTCCTTCGAGGAACAGCTGGCGCCGAAGATCAGCGCGATGCTGTCACAGGCGGCTGCCAAGATCGATCCCGCACCGGCGGCGAAGTCACGCAGGTGGCCGATGGTCCTGCTGTTCACCGGTCTCGCGGTCGGAGCCATCGGCTTCGCGATGTACCGCAAGAGCACCGAACAGTGGACCGAGGCGATGAAGGACAGCAGCGCCGACGCGTCCCGCTGGATGGGAGAGAAGGCGCAGTCCACGACGGACAAGGCCGCCGAGGTGGCGCATGACGTCGCGTCGAAGACCGACTCCACGGCGGGCGGGCTCGGCGACAAGGCCGACGCCCGGGCGGATCAGGCGTCCAAGAAGTCGTCCTGATTCACCGGAGTACGGCCCGCACCCCCGGGGGTGCGGGCCGTACTCCGGTGTGGTGACGCGCTCGCCGGGCGCTTGTCAGAGGGTGCTGCTCTGACCGCGCCGCACTCCGGCCCCCGTCCGGTACGGCTCGCGCGTGTGGCTACTTGCCGGCGGGCGCGGCTTCCCGGCTGCAGCTGATGACCGCGTCCCCGGGGAGCGGAGTGGCAGGAGTGGCAGGAGTGGCAGGAGTGGCAGGAGTGGCCCGAGCGGCCAGAGTTCCCAGAGGGGCCACGAGGCGCGTGTCGGACTTGCCGTCCGGAGCGTCCTCGGCCGGCCGGACATCGTCAGACAGCTCACCCTGAGGTACCCCGCCCTCCTCGGCGGCGCGGGCTCGGAGCGAGAAGACCGTGCCCTCCTTGATGCGCACCGACTTCGACGGGTCCAGCCGGGTGCCCGGGACGGCGAGCACCGCGTCGGCCTCCTCGGTGACCTTCGCCCACGCCCCGCCCTTGGCCCGGAGATCCCGCACCTCGGCCTCGGTGAGCATGTGCTTCATGCCGACGCCCTTGTCGACGTCGCACGTGATGGCGGTGGTGACCTCTGGCGGTGCGGGGGCGGGGTCGTCGGAGGCGTTCGCCGCACCTGTCAGGGTCGCCATCAGTGCACCGGCGGTGACCACGGCCGCCGCGAGAAAACGGATGCGCATTCTTGTTCTCCTCAATTGATCGAATCCGGCGGTCACACCGTCTCCCGCGCTACCTGAACCCAGCCTGAAGGGAGCCGAAACCGCCTTCAGGTTGGCTTTAGGTAGGTTGCGGCACGCTGGTGGCATGCGCCTGCTGCTGGTTGAGGACGAGAAGCGCCTGGCCGACCTGTTGAAGGGCGGACTGGCCGGCGAGGGGTTCGCCGTGGACATCGCCCATGATGGGCGCGACGGACTGTGGATGGCGGGCGAGAACGCCTACGACGTGATCGTGCTCGACGTCATGCTGCCCCGGATGAACGGCTACACCGTCTGCGCCAGACTCCGCGACGCGGAGAACTGGACGCCGATCCTGATGCTCACCGCCAAGGACGGGGTGCACGACGAGGCCGAGGCCCTGGACACCGGCGCGGACGACTTCCTGTCCAAGCCGTTCTCCTACGTGGTGCTGCTGGCCCGGCTGCGCGCGCTGATCCGCCGGGGCGGGCAGGCCAGGCCGGTCTCCATCACGGTCGGCGACCTGACCATCGACCCGGCCGGGCTCCGCTGCCGCCGCGGTGAGGTGGAGATCCCCCTCACCCCGAAGGAGTTCGCCGTCTTGCACGGCCTGGCCCGCAGACCGGGCGAGGTGGTCTCCAAGAGCGAGTTGCTCGCCCAGGCATGGGACTTCTCCTACGACGGCGACCCGAACATCGTCGAGGTCTACATCAGCGCGCTGCGCCGCAAGATCGACTCCCCGTTCGGCCGGTCGTCCCTGGTGACCGTGCGCGGGGCCGGATACCGGTTGGAGGCCTGAAGATGTCACGTCTGTCGGTCCGGATCCGGGCGACTCTCGCGGCCACCGCCATCGTCGCGGTGGCGCTGGGCATCGCCACGGCGGTGCTCGTCGGTGTGCTCAGAGGCAGCCTGGTGGAGAGCACCTCGGCCGAGGCGGCTCGCCGCGCCGACGTGACCGCCGGCCTGATCGCCGCCGGCACCACCGCCGTCACCGCCAGCCGGATCGCCGAGCCTCTGGACTCCGACGTCCAGATCATCGAGGGGACCGACCTTCCCGGCGGAAAGTGGGGGACGGCCATGGTCCAGCCCGCCCAGCCCGTCCAGCCCGTCCACCCGGCCGTCCTCGGGCAGGGCGCCCCCCGGTTGGCCCCCGGCCAGGAAGCCAGCGTGTTCGCCAAGCGATGGGCGCCCGCCGACTCCTTCGCGGTGGCCACCACGCCTGTCAACACCGCAGCAGGCACGATGCTCGTGCAGGCCAGGGCCTCCCTGGAGCCCACCAGAGCGGCCTTGCAGAGCCTGCAGGCACTGCTGCTCCCCGGCATCCCGGCCCTGCTCCTGCTGGTCGCGGCCCTGACCTGGCTGGCGGTCGGCCGGGCGCTCGCACCGGTCTCTGCCATCCGCGCCGAGATGGCCGACATCACCGCCAGCGACCTGCATCGCCGGGTCCCGGTGCCACGGTCCGGCGACGAGATCGCCCGTCTCGCCGAGACCATGAACCGCACGCTCGACCGCCTGGAGCTCGCGGTCGACCGGCACAAGCGCTTCGTCGCCGACGCCGCCCACGAGCTGCGCAGCCCGCTGGCCATTCTGCGGACGCGCCTGGAGCTCGCGCCGTCCGTGCCGCTGGCGGCCGATGCCCTGACGGACGTGGAGCGGATCCAGGCGCTCACCTCCGACCTGCTGCTCCTGGCCCGCCTGGACGCCGGCGAGCCGGCCTGTCACGGAGAGGTGGACCTGGGTCAGGTCGCCGCCGAGGAGGCGACCCGGTCCCGGCCCAGGCCGGAGGTCCGCGTCGAACTGGATGTGGCCGCCGACGTGGTGGTCCGGGGTTCGGCGGAGGAGCTGCGCCGCATGGTCGCCAACCTGACGGACAACGCGGTACGGCATGCGGGCTCCATGGTCACCGTCCGGCTGGCCATGGACGGGGCGGGGGCCGTCCTGGACGTGTGCGACGACGGGCCGGGGATCGCGGCCGAGCAGCGTGAGGTGGTCTTCGACCGGTTCGTCCGGCTGGACGAGGCACGGAACCGGGACTCGGGCGGATCAGGGCTCGGGCTCGCCATCGCCCGGGACATCGCGGTACGGCACGGCGGCAGCCTCAAGGTCGTGGAGAAAGGCTCGGGAGCACGGTTACGCGCCTGTTTTCCCGCGATATGAGGCACACGTCATTCACCGAGGCCCCGGGAGGCGGGTCACACCCTCCGTGACCCGCCGGAGAACGACCCCTCGAAGCCCCGCAGGGGGAGCTCCCCGCCCCGGAGAAGGATCAGGATCTCCGGAGCGTCACCCGCCTGGGCTGATCGGGAGCGCGTAGGTGGTCGTGCGGTGCTCGACCTCGAATCCGGCGCGGGTGTAGACCCCCAGGGCGCCGGTCGGGTTGTCGGCGTCCACCCCCAGCCCGGCCTTCCGGTAGCCCTGGGCACGGAACTCGGTGAGGGCGTGGGCGAGCAGCGCGCCGGCCACGCCCCTGCCCCGCCATTCCCGCAGGGTTCCGATGATCTGGATCCAGGCCTCGCGGACGCCGGTGGCCTCGGTGTCCGCCTCGAAGTAGTGGGTGAGCAGCACCGCCACGCTCTCACCCGCCCCGTCCTGGACGACGAAGGACCCCTCGGGACGGAACGCCTGCACGCCGGTGATGGAGCTCTTCCAGCTCTCCGGGGTGTGCGGGACGCTGCCCCAGTGGTCGGCGAAGGAGGCGTTGCGCACCCGCCGGGCGGCATCGTCGAGGTCCGCGCGATAGGTGACGATCTCCAGGCCATCGGGCAGGTCACCCGCGGGCAGCTCGGTCCCCAGGTCACGGCTCATCCCGTGGAACCAGCGGGCCGGGGTCATACCCGCCCTGGTCACCATGACCTTCGCGCCCTCGTTGCCGTCGTCCAGGTGGACGTGGAGCTCGAGGGGACTGCCGGGGAAGCGGCGCCCGTGCAGCACCGGGGTGGTGCGGATCGCCCAGTCGAGCAGGTGCCCGCCGAGACCGCGACGGCGGTGGTCCGGGTGGACCGCCCCCCACAGGGTCATCTGGTGGACCGGGTCGGCGGCGGGCCGGCTGGCGGTGAGGCCGGCGGCCACCATCCTGTCCCCGTCCCAGGCGGCCAGGGTGCCCTCGGCCACGTCGAGCAGGGGGTTGGCGAGATGCTCGGCGAGGTCGTCCGCGCTGTAGTTCTCCCCGATACGGTCCGCGGCCTCCACCGCGGCCAGCAGTTCGGCCCACGCGCCCACGTCGTTCTTGGTCAGCGGAACCCAGTCGAACGTCATGATCAGGAGCATATGAGGTCGCAGAGCCGTACGGCGAGAGATTTTCGCCTCCCGGGCAGACACACGGCCAGGCCCGGCCGGCGGTCGTTCAGCGACGGGAGAAGACCGGCTCCCACGAGCCAGGCTTCTGGTTGTTCTCGCGGTAGCCGGTGAGCGGCTCGGCCTTCCCTCCGTCCACGTCGACCAGGACCAGCCGGTTGCGGAACTCGCTGCCGACGCAGTTGTCAGGCGCCTTGAACTCGCACGCCCAGGCGATCAGACGGTCGTCGTCCGCCCAGGCCGCGAGCTGCTCGATCCAGTAACCGTCCACCGGCGTGAGCGGCGTCACCTTGCCGGTGCCCACGTCCTTGACCCCGGTGACCGCGCTCCGGTCCGGGCTGTCGGTCGCGACCAACCGTCCACTGGGCGACATCCCGGCCCGCTGGTAGGTGTCGGCCACCTCCGGCGGCGCCGACCGCGGGTTGCCGTCCAGGTCGTAGAACTTCTTGGTGCCGGGCGGGGTGCTGTTGTGCTCCCACACCAGCGTGCCGTCCGTGCTCCAGGAGAAGTCCAGCCGGGTGGCGAACCGGTTGTTCTCATCCTGCCGCACCGGGTGGAACCCGATCTGGCCGCTGTCCAGGTCGACGACGCTGTAACCGGTCCTGGTCGGGGGCATCGCCTTCTGGCTGTTGTTCACCATGGGGTAGGACTCGTCAGGGTTGCCGCCGTAGTTGGTGAGCAGCAGCTTCCGGCCGTCGGGCGACCACTGCACCGATCCTGCCGGGTGCTTCAGGTCGATCCACCGCACCTCGGCCCCACGGCCGGCGATCACTCCGACCCGGCGCGCGGGGAGCTGTTCCAGCACCGCGACCGACTCCCCGCCCGGCGCGACGTCGAGCCACGCCCAGGGTGTCTCCTCGTAGGCCTGACTGCCCTTGTCGTAGAGGCGCCAGGTCAGCTTCCGCACCTCCCGACCGTTGGGGGTCTTCACGTTCTCCCAGGTGAAGTAGGAGTAGACGGCCGTGTCACCCGCCGCCACCAGGGTCCCGGGCAGCGCGGAGTCCGGGTCTCCCACCGTCTCCCTGGACGGGCTCGGATCGGTCACGACGGCGATGGCCGACCGCTCGTCTCTCTGCTCCCCCTGGACCAGGGCCGGGACCGTGAACACGGCGGCCACGACGGTCGCGGTCGCCCCCGCGACTACCGCGAACGTCTTGCCCCTGGAACGCCTGCGCCTGCCGAGCGCCCTCGACGCCAGGTCGGAGGGGACCCGCGCCTCGTCGGACCAGTCATGAAGGGTCCGCCTGACAAGCTCGTCGATGGTCATGCCGATGCCTCCCCGAAGATCGTGTATGGCTCCCGCAGTTCGGGCGCGAGGTCGCGCAGCCGGGCCAGGGAACGGTGGGCGGTGCTGCGGACGGTGCCCACCGAGCAGCCGAGGATCTCCGCGACCTCGGCCTCCGGCAGGTCCTCGTAGTAGCGCAGGACCAGCACGGCCCGTTGCCTGGCCGTCAGCCGGGCCAGCGCCCGGCGCATGACGATCTGCAGCTCGACCCCGTGCGTGCCGTCGGCGACGGCCCGGTCGGGCGGCTCGGAGACGGTGGTCTCCCTGCGCCGGCGCCACCAGGAGACCTGCTGGCGGTACATCGCCTGCCGGACGTACGCCTCCGGCGCGTCCACGCCGCGCCACCTGGTGACCGTTCTGGCCAGCGCGGTCTGCAGCAGATCTTCCGCCGCGTGCTGGTCGCCCCCCGTCAGCAGGTACGCCAGCCGCATCAGCGCGGGGGACCGCGCCGAGACGAACTCGCGGAACCGTCTCTCCTCTTCGGCGTCCACGATCACCTCCCCTGTGTGGTTACGTCCTACAGACGCATCCGGGGGACGTCACTATGCTCCGCGCGCCGTACCGGTCATCCGGTGCAGTAGAAGGCGCCCGCGAGGGCGAACATCTCCTCCTGCGAGGGCTTACGGGTGTGGGGGTTGACCGACAGGGCGAGCCTGCGTCCGTCGTCGGAGCGGAACGCGAAGGTCATGTAGCCGATCAGCTCGCCGCTGTGACCCCACAGGCTCCTGCCACACGGCAACGTGTACTCCTGCAGGCCGAGACCGTACCGGAACCCCACACCGGTCGCCACCGCGGTCCGCATCGCGTCGAGCGCCCGCGCGCTGGTCAGTTTTCCGGTGAGAAGGGCGTCGAAGAAGCGGTTGAGGTCGCGCGTGGTCGAGATCATCTCGCCTGCGGCCCAGTCCAGGGAGGGGTCCATCCGGGTGACGTCCACGACCTGGCCGGTGGGCAGGGTGGCGTAGCCGTGGGCGTGCGGGCCGGGCAGGCCGGGCCGGGTGCCGGGGACGATCGTCTGGGTGAGGCGCAGCGGGCGCAGGATCCGGCGCCTGATCTCCTCCCCGTACGGCCTGCCGGTCAGCTTCTCGATGAGCAGCCCGGCGACGATGTAGTTGGTGTTGGAATAGCGCCAGCTCTCACCGGGCCTGAAGTCCGGCTGCTCGCCGAACGCCACCTTGAGCAGGTGTGCCGGGGTGTAGCTGCGGAAACGGTCGGCTCCCCGCCAGCGGTTGGTCGAATAGCCCGGTTCGCTCATGTAGTCGTGCAGGCCGCTCGTGTGGTTGAGGAGCTGTCTGACGGTGATGTGGCCCCCGTTGGGGACCACGCCGGGCAGGTGCCGTTCGATCGGGTCGTCAAGACGGAGGCGCCGCTCGTCGGAGAGCTGGAGGAGCACGGTCGCCACGAACGTCTTGGTGACGCTGCCGATCCGGAAGTAGCCGTCGGCGTCGGCGGCCCGGCGCGACTCCAGGTCCCGCACTCCGGCGGCGGCCGCCCAGTCCTGTCCCGGCTCCTGCAGCCGCACCGAGGCCGCCGTCGCCGCCCCGGCCGTCACCAGCCCGTCCAGCGACACCTTGACCTTCGCCCGGGGCGGCTCCGCCCCGGTGCCCGCGTCCGCCGTGGCGGCCGGTCCGGCGATGAGGGATGTCACGGCCAGCAGAACGGCCAATGTCCTGGAAAACGTTTTGATCATGCCGGAACGCTATGAAGCGGGGATGTCCTCCGGCCATGGGGCCGACCGCCGGCTTCCCGGGAATAGACCCCCGTGGGGAGGCTGGGGAAAACCGCACGGTGGTCGCGACGCCGTACGAGCTCCCGCACCCCGCGTGGTCGCCGATACGGGGGAGACGCACTCCCTCGTGGGAGGGAGCGCCGGGATCGCTCTTCCCGGCGATTACTTCCCGGCCGCGGAAAACCAGGATTGAGGCACAAGCACGCCACCGAGGAGCCTCCCTGATGAACCCCCGCATCGCATTCGTCGCAGCCCCCCTGCTCGTCCTGGCCTACGGGGTGATCCGGATCCTCGACGGGCTCGACGGCAGCCGAGGGCCCGGCCTTGCCTGGACCTCCGGCCATCTCGCCTTCATCGCGGCTCTCGCCTTCTTCGTCTCCACTTTCCTGCAGATGCGCCGGCTGGCGGGACGTGACACCCTCTCCACCGTGAGCGCGTCGGCCGGGATCATCGGCATCCTGGCGGTCGGCACGCAGTTCGCCATCGACATCGTGGTCGGTTTCCTGTCCGCCGACCGCGCCGGGATGAGCGTCTACTTCGACCGGATCCAGGCCGTCCCCGGGGTCTCCTTCCTGGTCTACGACGGCGGCCCGCTCCTCTTCTTCCTCGGCCAGCTCGCGCTCGTCGTCCAGCTCGCCGTCGCCCGCCGCGTCAAGATCTGGACGCCGTTCCTGGTCCTGCTCGACCTTCTCCTCCCGTTCGTCGACAAGGACCTCATCCCGCTCGGCGCCGTCTGCCTGCTCCTGTCCTTCGTCCCCCTCGCCGGCCAGGTCGCCCGTACCGCCCGGCCCGCGCACGCCCCCGCGTAACCGGACACCCGTGTCCTCCGTACCCGCTGTGTCCGAAGACCGGAACGAGGAGGCAAAATTGGACCTCGTGTCCGCCCTGCCGTTCCTGACCCCCGTCCGTGACCGGTTGCGGTCCCTTCCGCCCCTGTGGCTGGACACGGCGCTCGCCATGCTCGTGATGGTCGTGCAGCTGTGGCCGTTCTTCTCCCGGGAGAACCCCTACGGCGGACCGTGGCACTGGTGGGGATACGTGGTCGTGATCGCCTCCTCCGTGCCCCTGGCGTGGCGACGGCGGGCGCCGGTGGCCGTGCTGACGGCCACCCTCGTCGCGACCTCCCTCTACGACCTCGTGGACGAGGTGGCCGCACAGCCGATCTGGTACGGCGGGCTCATCGCGACCTACACGGTCGCCGCCCACTCCGCCCACCTGCCCCGCCTGGTCATGCTCACCTTTACGGTCATCGGCGGACTGCTCCTGGTCGGCTCCTCGGAGACCGCGCTGCGCGGCGTCGTGCTGTTCGTCGCCGCGTACGCGATCGGCCGCGCCTCCGCCGCCTCCCGCGCGTACGCCACCGCTCTGGAGGAGCGGGCCGCCCGGTTGGAGCACGAGCGCCAGGCCGAGGCCGAACGGGCCGCCGAGCGCGAGCGGGCCCGGATCGCCCGCGACATGCACGACATCCTCGCCCACGCGGTCAGCCTCATGGTCGTGCAGGCCGAGGCCGGCCCCGTCGTGGTCAGGAGCGACCCGGCCCGCGCCGAGGCGGCCTTCGACGCGATCGCCTCGGCGGGACGTGACGCCATGGTCCAGCTCCGCCGTACGCTGAACGTGCTCAAGGAGGAGTCGGGCCCGCGCGCTCCGCAGCCGACCGTCGGCGACCTGGCCGGGCTGGCCGAGCAGGTCTCCGGCACCGGGCTGGGCGTGGTTTACTCCGTCTCGGGCGAGCCGCGGCAGTTGCTCCCCGACACCGAGGTCGCCGCCTACCGGGTGACCCAGGAGGCCCTCACCAACATCGTCAAGCACGCGGGCGCCACCCACGCCGACGTCCGACTCCTCTGGCAGGACGACACGCTCATGATCAGCATCACCGACGACGGACGCGGCTCCGTGTCGTCCCTCCCCTCCGGCGGAAACGGCCTGGTCGGCATCCGCAAGCGCGCCGCCGCCTGCGGCGGCTCCGCCACCGCGGGACCTCGCCCGGACGGGCCGGGCTTCCAGGTGGTCGTACGGCTGCCGCTGGCGGTGACGGCATGACCACGAGAGGCATGGGCGGCGGCGACAGGGCCGCGAGAGGCGGGGAGTGACGGCATGACCGTGAGAGTCGTGGTGGCCGACGACCAGGAGCTGGTGCGCGCCGGATTCGGCATGATCCTCGATGCCCAGCCCGACATCGAGGTCGTCGCCGAGGCGGACAACGGTGCCGAAGCCGTCGCGGCGGTCCGCGAGCACCGGCCGGACGTGCTGCTTCTCGACATCCGGATGCCGGTGATGGACGGCATCGAGGCGGCCGCGATCGTGTGCGCCGAGACCGACTGCCGGGTGCTCATGCTGACCACGTTCGACCTGGACGACTACGTCTACGACGCGCTGCGGGCGGGCGCCAGCGGGTTCCTGCTCAAGGACGTCCGCCGCGCCGACCTCGTGCACGGGGTGCGGGTGGTCGCGGCCGGGGAGTCGCTGCTCGCGCCCTCCGTCACGAGAAAGCTGATCGCCGAGTTCACCTCCAGATCCGTGAACCGCCCTGTCACGCTCTCCGCCACGCGGCTCTCCGTGCTCACGGGCCGTGAGCAGGAGACCCTCCAGATGATCGCGCGGGGGCTGTCCAACGCGGAGATCGCGCAGGCCATGGTGGTCAGCGAGCACACCGTCAAGACGCACGTCAGCAACGTGCTCACCAAACTGGGCCTGCGCGACCGGGTCCAGGCGGTGATCGCCGCCTACGAGACCGGTCTCGCGGTCCCCGGCGGGACGGTGTAGGTCGCCCGGGGGTGTTGATCCGGTGCAGAATGGACATGGTTCCCCCTGAAGAAGGAGCCGTCCCATGAGCATCCGCCGTGTCGTCCCCGACATCCGATCAGATGCCTTTGAGGAGAGCCGCGACTTCTACGGCCTGCTCGGCTTCGTGGAGGTCATGAACCAGGGCTGGGTCATGACGCTGGCATCGCCGTCCAACCCCACCGCACAGGTCACCCTGATGGGCGCGGACGCCACCTCGGACGTCCACCCCGACCTGAGCATCGAGGTGGACGACGTGGACGCGGCGTACGAGGCGGTGGTCGCCCAGGGTGCGAAGATCGTGCACCCCCTGCAGGACGAGTCCTGGGGGGTGCGCCGGTTCTTCGTCCTCGACCCCAACGGCCAGGTGGTCAACGTCGTGGGACACCGGTGACCAGGTGACCTGCGGCCGGTGCTCCTGGGGCTCGGCCAGGTGAAGGTCAGGGTCGGGCCGTAGGCCGGAGGAGCGCCGTAGGCCGGAGCGGCGCCGTAGACCGGAGCGGCGCCGTAGGCCGGAGCACCGTAGGCCGGAGCGGCGCCGTCGCCACGCCGGCCGATCCGCTCGCCCGGGAAGGGGGACCACCCAGCGTCCGCCCTCACGGCACGACCACCACAATGGTCCCGTCATAGTGGAACAAGCTCCCCGCGGCGAGACTGAGGAAAGCGGACGTCGTCGCCGTGGAAAGGAACACCAGCAGTGACCACCGAACGAGTCGGCCCGTCCCCTGTCGCGGATGAGCGAGAGATGCTGCGCGCCTATCTCGACTACCACCGCGCGACGCTCGCCATGAAGTGCGACGACCTCTCCGACGAGGACCTGCGCCGTCAGTCGATGCCGCCCTCGACGCTCTCACTGCTCGGCCTGGTGCGGCACATGGCCGAAGTGGAGCGCGCGTGGTTCCGCCGGGTGATCAACGGGGAGGACATCCCTCTCGTGTGGTCGGACGAGGGCGACTACCAGGTCGCGTACGACGCGAGTACGGCCACGCGGTCGGAGGCGTTCGACGCCTGGCAGACGGAAGGCGGGCAGCAGCGCCGCGGTGCCGAGCGTGACGCGTTCGGTCACCGGTGCGAGGGCGGCGAGCATGGCCAGCGGTTCGATGCGTGCGCCGAGCAGGGTGTCGTTGGCCCAGACCGAGTCGTAACCGAGCCGCTCGGCGTGGACGCCGAAGTCGGCAAGCCGCCGGGCGTCGTTCCACTGGCTCTGGTTGGTGGGGAGCAGGACCCCAGTCGCGTGTTCATGTGCTCACCAGCCGGGGAAAGATTCAGGTGCCCGCCTGGCACTTCACCGTGCAGGGCGTCAAGGACGCGTTCACCTACGTGGCGGTGCCCCCGTCGGCGACCACCCCGCTTCCCGCCCCGAGAGAAGGCGAGCACGAGGAGGTGACGGCCTTCGAGCCCGTCCCTCGGCATACAGCGGATGCCCTCCTGTCCCCCATGCGGACGCACGCCTTCCCCGCCCACCACTCCGCGGTCTCGGTCCGGCGATAAACCAGGAGACGGAACACCCGCCCGAGGCTAGGGTCGCGTGCATGTCTGAACGTGGACGGCTCCGCTGGCAGCTGGATGTGTCCTGGTCACTGCTGACCTTGCATCTGGAACAGGTGACCGATGAGGAGGCCCTGTGGGAGCCCGCGTCGAACTGCTGGAGCGTCCGTCAGAAGCCGGACGGGACGTGGGCCGCCGACTGGGCCATGCCGGAGCCCGAGCCGATCCCCGCGCTCTCCGTCGGGTGGGTGATGTGGCATATCGGCTTCTGGTGGAGTCAGACCTACACGCGGTGCTTCGGGGAGTCCGACGGGGTGGCCGAACAGCTTGACTGGTCGGCGGCCGCGGCGGGGACACCGTGGCCGGGGGATGTGTCATCGGCGGTCAAATGGTTGAACGAGTGTCGTGATCGTTGGATCGGCGCGCTGGAGTCGCTGAGCGAGACGGAGCTGGATTCCACCGAGCGGAGCGGCTGGTTCGCCGACGGAACGCTCCCTCTGGGGCATGTGCTCGCGTGGGTGAACATCGAGCTGATGAAGAACGCAGCGGAGATCGGATCGATGCGTCATCTGCGTAACGCGGATCGGAACTGACCGACGGCGGGGTGCCGGTGGTCGGCGCGGTGGCCTGGTACGGCGCGGCAGCCGGACTGGTGGGGGTCGTCGCCGGCTCGCACCGTCGGTGCCGCAGGTGGCAGACCGGACGCCTTCCGTTCAGTTACCCCACGGCACCATCTTCAGCACCTTGCCCCTGATGTCCGCCGCCAGATAGCCGGCGGCGTGGTAGTCGTCGATGACATAGACGAGCAGAACCGGTTGATTGTTCGCGAAAACCCAGGAGCCCTCCAATATCACGTAACGCATGGTCGGATCGGTGATGCCAAGTTTCCGATCCGCCGTGCGCTGCAGTCCAGGAAGCGCGCTCCAGTTGAACGATCTCAACGTCACCGCCCGCTGGCCCGGCATCAGGAAGCTTCCACGGCGGTGGCTGACCTGCCCGTCCCGGTAGGTGAAGGTGTCGTAGACACCCTTCCTGCCGCGGACGAAGGCATCCGCGGTCGCATACTCGTCATACACGACGAAACGGGTGAACTTGGTGCCGCCCGCCGCCTCCTCCATCGCTTTGATCACTTCCATGATCCGGCTTGGAGTCAGCAGCGTTCCGGACTTGGTGTTCTCCGTGGTCGGCTCCGCGCTGGAGGTGACAGAGCTGGTCGCGAGGCCGCCGGAGGAGTGCGAAACCTCGGGGGTCGCCTTGTCTCCAGGGTCGTTCTGCACGTTGGGGAGGAGGACCAGGGTGGTGAGGACCACACTGAGCGTGACAGCCCCGGCGATCGTCACCGCGCGGAGCCGACGCGATCTGCGGCGCGGCACCGGAAACGGGGGTTGCGTGTCCGGGGACTGGTCGGCCGCTTGGCCCAGCATCCGGTCAAGCTCCGCCGCCGCCGGACGGGCGGCGGGGTCCTGCGTCAGCAGGGCCATCAGGACGTTCACCAGCGGACCGGCCTGGCGGGGTGGCGGGACCCGGCCGTTCAACACGGCCGCGAGTGTGGCCATGGTGGTGTCGCGGCGCATGGGATTGTAACCCTCCACCGCCACGTAGAGCAGCATGCCCAGCGACCACAGGTCCGAGGCGGGGTTGCCCTCCTGGCCGCGCAGTCGCTCCGGCGCGATGTACTCAGGCGAGCCGACCAGATCGCCACTGGCAGTGAGGCCGGGCGCATCGCGCAACGCCGCGATGCCGAAGTCGGTGAGCACCGGGCTGCCGTCGGCGCGCAGCAGGACGTTCGCGGGCTTCACGTCGCGATGACAGATGCCCGCCGCATGAGCGGTCCACAGAGCGGCCAGGATCCCGCGCCCCAGGCGCGCCGCCTCCGCCGGCGCCAGCGGCCCCTGAGCGAGACGGTCCCGCAGGGAGCGACCCCTCACCAGCTCCATGACGATCCACGGGTGCGCCATCTCCGGCGTGTCCACGATGTGGTGGATGGTTACCACGTTGGGGTGATCGATCCGGGCCAGCGCGCGCGCCTCGCGCAGCACCCGTTCGCGGAGCATCCGTGCCCTGACCGGATCCTCCTCCGTCGGACCGGACGGGCGGACCTCCTTCAGGGCCACCTCACGATGGAGGGCGAGATCGTAGGCGCGCCACACCGTGCCCATGCCGCCGCTTCCCAGCTGCTCTACCAGCTCGAAACGGTCGTCGATCACCATCCGCCCAAGAGTCACAGCGCACAGCCTAAAGCCATCAAAGCGGGCGGATATGTCAGATGAGCGGTTATGTCCGCTGAGGCCGGGCAAGCCAGAATGAAGATCAGAACATAGGGGAGGCGGCAGTGCCCGACCTGCGCTTCTTCGTTAGCGAGGACGCGAGGTTCTCACCATGCGACGCGGCTGACCGCCCCTGATCAGGCGCTCAGCCTCCTCCCTGATCTCGTGTCCATGGGACGAGGACGTCGAGATCACCTGCATCCCACCATGATCAACGATCAGCTCGCTGTACCGGTGACAGGGCACGAGGCGTCACCTGGCCTTGGTGGCCATGTCCAATGCATCCTTCCTCTCCGCGACCCGGGACTCCTACGACGCCCTGGCCCGCCGTACCTATCCCGACCTGCGGTTCGAGGTGGGATCGATGCTGACCCTGGATCTCGCGGACGCCGCTCTCAGCGGACTGCTCGCAAGTTACTCGATCATCCACATCCCGTGGGAGCGACGGCCCGAGCTGTTCGCCGAGTTCCGTCGGGTCCTCGCGCCAAGCGGGCAGCTGATGCTCGGCTTCCAGATCGGCGACGAGCGGCTCCACCACACCGAGGCGTGGGGCACACCCGTCTGCCTCGATTGGTACCGGCAGCAACCGGACGAGGTCGCCGGGTTGCTGTCCGACGCAGGCTTCGACGTGACGGCCACGATCGTGCGGCAACCCGTCTCCACAGAGAAGACCCCGCATGGCTACGTCCTGGCACGCAAGCCCGCGGCCGCGCCATGAACCCCAGCAGCGAGGCCGACGACACGCCCAGCCTCTGAGGGCGACAGCGCTCGCGTTACGCGACATCCTTTAGCCCACCTGGACCAAAATCATTACGTACCGGATGACTGACATGTGCTCGCACTGATCTCATCCGGCGCGGCCATTACTGTATTTCGCTGCTGCCTACGGCACTCCGACCGGCGGCCCGCCCTGTCATCCGATGGCAAGAGGACCCGTGCCGCGGGGCCGCTGGGCCCGAGAAGCGGCAGCCTCGCGACAGCGTGATTTCCCGCTTTCAGGCGGAGCGATCACCTGTTCAGTCGCCTTGCCGCCGCCGACCCGACGACTGCCTCCGGTCGCTCCCACGCACCTATGGTCATCCCTTGCGGCGCGTGGCGACTGTCCCGAAAGCCGGCTCGGCGGGCCTGTCCCTGTTTCAGCAGCGGCCGGTACTCGCCTTCGGAAAGCGGCACCGTAGCCGCCGCGGCGTCGAGGAGCGGGGAGAAATCCTTGGGCAGCTCGGACGCAGGCCGTCGAACTCGTCCGGACCCACTGCCCTCCACAGCACGGAAAGTGACCGGCGTACAGGCGCTGAGACACGCGTGGAGATCCTCCGCGTCGCGCTGAGGCTTTTCACCGAGAAGGGGTTCGAAGGCACGTCGATCAGAGACATCTCAAGTGCGCTCGGGATGACGAAGTCCTCGCTCTACTACCACTTCCGGAACAAAGAGGAGATCGTGGCGAGCCTCGTGGAAGAGCGCCGTCACGAGTTTGACGACCTTGTCGAGTGGATCGTCGCGCAGCCGCCCGCGCCCGATCTGGCGCGCAAGGCGGCATTGCGGTGGGTGGAGAGCACTACTCCGGAACGCCTTCAAACGATGCGTCTCGCGCACGCCAACCAGCCGATCATGCGACGCCTGATGGACAGCGGCAAGGACGTGCGCTCGGCCTTCGACCGCGTCGTCGATCTCCTCGTCGGCGACGACGCGAGCGCGCAGGACCGTCTTCTCGTACGCATGACCTTCGACACCGCCAGTGCCGCGCTCCTCGCCGCACAGGGAACCGCCGTCGGCCCGAGCGATGTCATCGCGGTCGCCCTGCGCGCCAGCCTCGCGCTCGCCGACGCGACCACGGAGCCGGCCCAACGGGCGCCGGACGACCCCGCGTAGCCGTTCGGACCGCCTCGAACCGCCGTATCCACTTCTGTGCGGACCGTCAGCCCGGAGCTGACGGACCACTTCCTGAACGTACCGGCCTGCGTCGGACGCCGGGGATGCCGGATAGCACCGGAGGCCGTCCTCACCCTGCATAACAGGGAAGCAAGTCCATCCGGGAACCCGCGGATTAAGCCGTCACGCCGCGGGGCGGTAGTCCAGGACGATGGCGCCGGAACTGAAGGCGGCGGTGCCGGCCAGTTTCCAGGTGGAGGTGTCGACGCCGTCGGGGAACAGGCGCTTGCCGGTGCCGACGACGACGGGGTGCAGGAAGAGCTTGAGTTCGTCGATCAGCGTGTGCTTGATCAGGTAGTTGACCAGGTCGGGGCTGCCGTAGATCAGCAGGTCCCCTCCTTCCTCGGCCTTGAGCCTCGCCACCTCCTCGGCGACGTCTCCCTTGATCACGGTGGCGTTCCACTGGGGGTCCTGCAGGGTGGTCGAGGCGACGTACTTGGGAATGCTGTTCATCTGCTCCGCCCCAGGCTCGTCCTCCGCCTCCGCCTTCGGCCAGGCCACCGACATGCCGTCGTAGGTCTTGCGTCCCAGCAGCAGCGCCCGGCTGGCGAACAGCTGGCCGCTCTGGAACTTGGCATGCTCGTCGTTCCAGAACGGTGCGGTCCAGGCGGGGGCCTCGACCACGCCGTCCATCGAGATGTACATGACCGCGACAACCTTGCTCATCGTTTGCTCCTGACTCTGGTCGGGCGTGGCCCGTCTTCGATGTGTTCACCATGCCGGAGACGGCTTAAGGTTTTCTTACGATCTTTTCTCCCGCTGCGGTCGCGGGGCTGAAGACGCTATCCGCCAAGGCGACTGAGGCCGTCGAGACACTGGTGGCGGCCGACAGGCTGACGGTACGGCAGGCGTCGAAGAGGACGGCAACGTCCACCCCCACCGCCACATGCAGGGAACGGCCGGGTGCCGTGCGCGAGACGCCCCGCCCTCCCAAAACCGAAAAGAGGACGGGGCCCGGCATTCATGGCGTCAGCAACAGCCGATGTCTCTGGTCGCGCTGGCGGGCGCGGCTGATGCAGCTGCGATGGCGGCTACGAAGCCGATCGACATGAGGGCCGCGAGGGCGGGCGCGTCGATCCGAGAGTTGATGGACCGCATGGGCCACTCCAGCACGCGCGCCGCGATGATCTATCAGCACGGTTCACACGAACGGCAACGCGAGGTGGCCGACCGGCTCGACTCCCTCGCGCGAGGACAACTCACGAGCGGATCGGGCACGCAGCGGGCACGGAAGCCGAAGAAGGCCAAATAAAGATCAAAGCCCAGGTCGGGGAAACCATCCCTCACCCGGGCTAACGCATGAGTGGAGCCTAGGAGATTCGAACTCCTGACATCCTGCTTGCAGATCGGCCTGATCTTCAGGAGAAACGGCCACGACCTGGGCGAGGGGTGGACCGTGCGTGACCGTGACTGCCCCCTGTTGACCGCCCTTAATGGCCCGCTAATGGCCCGGCGATCACGCTCACGACCACCCTGTCCCGGGTCCGCTCGCGGACGGCGGGATCAAGCCGGCCAGGCCGCTCATATGTTGGCAGCCGGCCAGCGGTGCCGAAGGTGGATCCCGCGCAGATCTCAGGGCGTGCCGACGTCGCGAGTAGTTCTGTCGGCGATAGTCTGAAACTGTCCTGTGTCACCGAACCTTGAGTGAGTGTCATCGAAGCTTGAGCGGTGAAACCGCTGGTCACGGCGGCGTGGAGTAGTCCGCCGTGAGCTCGGTGCCGCCGATTCGGGCTGGTGCCCCTCGCGCCTGGCGTGCTGACAGCGCGCGGCCCAACCCTCTGACCAGCCGCTTCTCCAACCGCTCAAACTTCGCTGACACGGACTCACGTCCATCAAGGTCTAATGACACGCGCTCAAGATCCACTGACACAGGACAGCGTTTTCCCTGTCAGCGGGTTGTGGTCATGGAAGCAGAACGGTTTGAAATGGGATCTGGCCCACATTTCGTGACGGGCACGGCTGCTAGCGGGCATACGCGTCGTGTTCTCAGCCGAGTGCGAGAGGGCCGTTGATTTCGAAGTTCTCGTCCAGAACGGTGACGAGGCGGTCGGCGGCCCGCGGGGTGGCCTCACTGGCCCATTTGTGGACGAGGCTCAGGAAGCCCTGCAGTCGCAGGTGCGCCGTGGCTAGGAGGGCGGGCAAGTCGTCGAGCTGGATCTCCACCTGCGTGGGAGAGGTCAGCGAGTGGGCATACGACTCCTGTCGGAGCCGAACGGCTCCGACAATGTATTCGAGATCAGTGCCGGGATCGTGCCCGAGCCAGATGTCCTTCTTGTAAAGGACATTGCGCCACTCCCGCCAGTTTTCCAGGCCGCAACAGCAGCCTGGCAAGATCTCGGCATTGGTGGTCGTGTCCCTGACACGCAACCCGCCCGGGGCAACTAGCGCTTCGGCTTCGACCAAGTGTCGGTCCAGCAGATGGTGGAGATCGCTGATCGGTTCCGTCGGGATGTCGCCGTAGCGGAAGATGACCGCCATCGCGGCGCCGACCTCGGCCGGGGTCATCTGGCCAGAAAGGGCAAGGATTCGGTCACTGGCCGGTTCGGCGACAGGCCAGCCGGTGAAGTCCGCCGTTCCGGAGGCCTCCAGGACGGCATCGATGAGGATCACGTCCACAATCATCCCGCCGCGGATCGGTCCGCTGCTCACTACCTGGCGGCGGTAAGCAAGACCCGCTTACGGAGGAGCGGTAGACCGGCACGGCCGAACATCTGCCGTTTGATCATTTTGATGTGGTTGACGCGGCCCTCGACGGGCCCGGAGTTCCAGCGCGTGGTCAGGCCGTTGGTGACGGCGTCCAGGTCGGCCTCGAGGCCGCCTGCGAAGGACGTGAGACCGGGCAGGTCATCGGCGCGGACGGCGGCGATCCAGGTCTGGAGATTGTGGCCGCGCAGTTCGGTGAGCATCTCGCCGAAGAGCCGGATGTGGCCGGCGGCGGCCCGCAGTTCGGGACAGTGTTCCAGGATCGGCTTGAGCCCTGTTTTGTCGTCCTCGGTCAGGCTCTCGGGGTGTCGGGTCAGCCAGCCGGTGACCTGCCGGACGGTGGGTGAAGGCGCGGCGATCAGGGCAGATTCGACACGGGCATGATGCTCGTCGAGGTAGTCACGCACGGTGGAGTAGCTGCCGTGGAAGCCGAGCGCGGTGATCTCGCGGTGGAGCTGTTTGGCGTTGGTGCAGCCGGCGTCCCAGCGCTGGTGGAGGTGGGGTTTGAACGGGTCGAGCTTGCTGGGACGAACGCCCTTCCATTTTCCGTCGACCAACTCCTGCCAGGTCACGGCGCGGGCATATCGCTGGACAGTGTGACGGCTCCACCCGAGCCGGCGAGCGATGCCACGCATGCCGTGGCCTTGTTCGATCAGGTCGTGGACCAGGGCGTGATGGCGGCGGGCCCGTTCGGCGAACCTCCCGGTGAGCTCCGCCTCCGGCGGATCCGAAGGAGGGGAGATCGGGATCTGCTCTGGGGGCTCGGGTTCGGGGGTGCGCAGGCAGTCTCGGTGCCGGGCCACGCAACGTTCGACGGCTTTGCCGAGGTTCTGCCAAAGGTGGAACCTGTCCGCGACCTGCGCCGCGTCCGGCGCCCCGGTGCGGGCGCCGTCGGCATAGGAGCCGGATCGGTCCCGGCAGATGATCTCGACACCGGGATGTTCGGCCAGCCAGTCCGCGAGAGGCTGGGCGTCCCTGCCCGGCAGCAGGTCCAGCGGTGCCCCGGTCTCGCAGTCGATCAACACGGTTCCGTAGATGTGGCCGCGCCGCAACGCGAAGTCGTCGACCCCGAGCACCCGTGGCGTCGTCACGACCGGGTCGGGCAATGCCATGACCAGCCGCAACATCGTCGACCGGCTCACGATCGCCCGCAGCCCGCATGCGAGGCGGGCACCAGCCCGTCCGGCCAGCGCGACCGCGATCTTCTCCAGCATCGACCTCAGCAGCGGCGTCCGCCGCCCGTATCGGATGGTGAGGCCCGCGACCTGCTCGGCGAATGTCCGCCGTTGGCAGGCCGTGTTGCCGCAGATCAGACGCCGCACCGACAGCACGATCTCCATCCGGCGATCGCCCATGGCCATGTCAGCCAGATGACGCTGGTATCGGCTGTGCACCTTCTCTGACAGGAACCCGCAGTCCGGGCACGGCATCGCCCCGGCCCTGGTCCGAGCCAGGATCTGTACGAGGGCGGTGGACTCAACGAGGCGTTCGAGCTCCACTCCGGCGAGGTGAGGGAGGAGGACGCCCAAATAATGATCTTCGCACCCGGAGCATCCTCGTCCATCGGGGCCAGGCTACGGATCAGTATCCATCACGAAATGTGGGCCAGATCCTTGAAATGGCCCCACCCGGACTGTCCCACCTATACCCGTCCGTGGGATCGCCTGTATGAAATGATGGTGGTGAGATGGGACGGAGGTACGAATGGCTGTCCGGTTCACCCCGCTCGAGGACGACGACCCGAAGAAGGTTGCCGGGTACAAGTTACAGGCCCGCCTCGGCTCGGGTGGCATGGGGCGCGTGTATCTCGCCTTCAGTCCCGGCGGGCGGGCGCTCGCCATCAAGGTCGTACGACCCGACTATGCCCAGGACCCTGAGTTCCGGCGCCGCTTCAAAAAAGAGATCAGGGCCGCCCAGAGCGTGCAGGGCCTGTACACCGCGCCCGTCGTGGACGCCGATAGCGAGGCGAAGCTGCCTTGGCTGGCCACCGCGTATGTGCCGGGTCCCTCTCTGCAGCAGGCCGTCTCCGAGCACGGGCCGCTCCCGCTGCCCACCGTATTCCGGCTCCTCGCGGGCGTCGCCGAGGGTCTCACCGCAGTCCACACCTGCGAGTTGATCCACCGCGACCTGAAGCCGGCGAACATCCTTCTGGCGGACGACGGCCCTCGCGTCATCGACTTCGGTATCGCGCACGCCGCCGGCGCGACGACCGCCACGAGCACCGAAGTCCGCATCGGCACGCCCGCGTACATGGCTCCCGAGCAGGTCCGCGGACGCTCGGCCACCCCGGCGACCGATGTGTTCGCGCTGGGCAACCTTGCCGTTTACGCCGCCACCGGGCACGCCGCGTTCGGCGAGGGTAACTCGGACGCCCTGTTCTTCCGGATCCTCAACGAGGAACCGGACCTTGACGACTGCCTGCCCAAGCTGCGCACAATCGTGCAGCGGTGCCTTGCCAAGGATCCGGGGGAGCGGCCCGCCGTCAGTGAGATCATGGAATACGCGCGTCGACAGACCGAGGGCGAGACGCTGGGCCTTGCCGGGTCCTGGCTGCCCGAGGCCCTGGTAACGTCGTTGGCCGGATATGACACGGCGAAGTACAGGAAGACCGCGACGCCCGTCCCGCCGCCCAAACCCAAGGCGCCTGCAGGGCAGGGGAGTTCCGGTGGTTCGGTGCTCGGCTGGCTCGTCGGTATCGCGGTCGTCGTAGTGCTGGTCATCGGACCCGGCAAAGTGCTCGCCTGGGTCAAGTCCGATGGCACGCCGCCCGTCACGTCGACGGATGCGGGGTCGAGGTACACGCCGCCGGCGTCCGATACGGATACGGACACCGGCAGTGATACGGGCTCGGATACCGTCGCGGAGCCGACGGAGAAAAAGACTCCGGACGGCTGTGAGCGAGGGTTTAGGGTCATCGGCAACAACTCCGATACGTACGACAAGGCCAGCAGCGCCTCGTTGAGCGCGTTGGCCTCCAACCTTGACGCGGCAGCGGACGCCGCGGGTGACTCTGAGGTGGAGGCGGCGATTCGTGACCTCGCAGACGACTCCCGGGCCATGAGCGACGCCAATTCGAAGTTCCAGGCCGCGATCGACGCTCATGATCTCACTGCCTCCGAGGGGTACAGCGACGCCTTCAGCTCGGCGTTTGGCGAGTGGAAGGACGACGCCGAAACCCTCAAGTCGCTGTGCAGTTAGGGCCGTTCAGCGGCGGGCGTACGTGAGGGCGGGGTCTTGGGACTATCCGGCCGGAATTGAACGTTAAGGGCTTGCCGCTGCTGGGGGTCCCGGTAGTTTCGGCGAAATTTTCAACGGATTTGTAGGTCAGAGCCTCCGTGAGGACCTTTGGGCACAGCTTGGAAGAAGATCTCTGACCTGCATTGACGTTGTTTTCTGTGTCGTTACTACCGGCACCCCTAGACCTTGATGGACGTGAGTCCGTGTCAGCGAAGTTTGAGCGGTTGGAGAAGCGGCTGGTCAGAGGGTTGGGCCGCGCGCTGTCAGCACGCCAGGCGCGAGGGGTACCAGCCCGAATCGGCGGCACCGAGCTCACGGCGGACTACTCCACGCCGCCGTGACCAGCGGTTTCACCGCTCAAACTTCGATGACACTCACTCAAGGTTCGGTGACACAGGACATGAAACGACAAGATCCCGCCCGATCGCGATGATCAGACGGGATCCCGTCAACTTCAGTCCAGCCGTTTCAAGAACGGCCCAATCAGCCGTTGGGCGTTCTCATCCCGCTGATCGGCCAACTCGGCTATGTAGGAGTCGGCTTCGGCCTCCGGTGCGGCGGCCAGCATCCGCCTCGCACCTTCGCGGACAACCTCGTCGATCAAGGAGTCGTTCGGCGTGGAAACCTCAGGAGTAATTACTGTGAGCACAGGCGTGCCCTGCCGACGCTGCGAGCGTCGGCCTACCCGATTACCATCTATCGATCACTCGGGGAGGTACGCCGCCTGAGGCCGATCCACAGACAGGTCTTGAGCATTGCTCTGGACGGATGCCGATCCCCCTGAGCCAGAGGCGGAACCGGACGCAGACCCCGCGCTCGCACCGCCCCTATCGCTGATCCGGCAGTAGCCGGAGTACAGGAAGCCTCGCTTGAACGGCTTGCCGAGGTCCAGTTCGATGTTCACGTAGCTTGGGAGGTCGTTAAACGCCATGTTCGGGAGGATGAACTCCCTGCCGGTGTATTTCTGCAGGACTGTCTGCTTGGCGGCGGGCTTGCAGATGAACGGGTTCGCGTAGGTGTTGTATCCGAGCCCGACGCCGGTGTTGAGGTATCCGACGTCCTGACACTGGTACAGCACTCCGCGCATCGCGGCCGCGTTCTTGGCTCCCCGGTATCTCAAGGCGAAGTTCTGGAAGCACGACTTCGACTCGCCGGTGGTGTAGGGGGAGGGGCCAGCGGCTGCGACCGCGCCGAGGAAGTCCCTGTTGCAGCCGATCTTCGGTGACAGGTCCTGCCCTCTGAGCAGCGCGGCACGCTTGCAGCCGGTCACCGTCTGGAACGCGCCGACGACGTCTTCGTTCGGGCGGAGCCGGGAGTACGCGAGGACGAGGTCGATCTGAGCCGCGAGCGGGTACGCCCCGGTGTTGCCGAACTCCTGGTCGAGGAGGCGGAACCACGTCTCGAAGCTTGGCACCTGGACCTGGGTGTCCTGGGGCAGGGTGTAGACGGCGAGGTCCGTCGGGGTGTCGTAGCTTTCCAGGCCCGGAAACCCGACGTACGACAGGATTCCGATGCCGGCCTTCGGAGGATTGTCACCATAGAGCCTGCGCAACACGAGGTAGCGCTCGAGATTGGTGTTGGATACCCCCCAGGCGTACCAGAAGCCGCTGGGGTAGAGCGTCGTGCTGCCGCGCGGGTATGTCGTGGCGAAAAGAAAGGGCGAGGTCGGGTGGCCGGAGGGAATCTCACCCTCCGGCTCCCACAGATCCGGACGTAAGCCTCTCGACTTATCCGGCTCCTGTCATCCAGCTCGCGCCGCTGCTGATCTCCTGAGCGCATTCCGCTTCCAGTGCGCGAAGAGCCCCGGATAAGATCTCATGATCTTCTTCAGGGTCTCCCACGCCCGACGTGGAGAGCGCCGCAGGTGCTTGTACTTCCGTCGGGCCCACCGAACGAGATACTGATCGACGTGAGACAGCACATGAGCCGCCTCCGACGGGCGAAAGCGCCCGAAGTAGACGGCCCACGGCCCGACCTTGACATTGATCAACTTGGCGATGTCCTTGAAGCTCAGGTCGCTGCGCAGGTGAAATCGCATCCGGCGTAGTTCCTGCCGGATCGCTTTGGCGCTGCTACCGCTGATGGCCGGAGAGAAGGTCGTGAACAGCGCTCCGCCCTTCTGGATGGCCATCCGCGGTTTGAAGGTGTACCCCAGGAAGTCGAACGTCACGGTGTCGTGCCTGCCGTAGCGTCCAGTCTGCTTGCAGTACACAATGCGGGTTTTGTCCGGATGCAGCTGCAACCCGCCACACTCCGCCAGTCGCCGGGCGATCGCCTCTTTCACCCTGCAGGCCTGCTGCTCGCTCACACAATGCACGATCACGTCATCGACGAACCGCTCGAACGGCACAGACGGAAATTCTCTGGCCATCCAGGCATCGAAGGCGTAACGCATGAACAGGTTGGCGATCAGCGGGGAGATCGACGCGCCCTGGGGGCTGCCCCGATCCCGCGCGGCAAGCGTTCGGTCCGGCATCGACAGCGGGGCCTTCAGCCACCGCTCGACATACAGCAGGATCCACGCCTCGGCGGTGTGGGCAGCGATCGCCTTGAGGATCAGATCGTGATCGAGATTGTCGAAGAAACCCGCGATGTCCAGATCGATCGCCCAGGCATACCGGAAGCAGCGCTCCCGGCAGGTGGCCACCGCATCCAGCGGCGACCTGCCTGGCCGATACCCGTAGGAGTCTTGGTGGAATATCGGTTCCACCAACGGCTCCAGATAGGCGACCGCCACCGTCTGCGCGATGCGATCTGCAACGCACGGCACTCCAAGAATCCTCGATCCCGAGCCGCTCTTCTTGGGGATCTCCACCATCCGCACCGGGGCCGGGAAGTAACTCCCCGACGACATCCGGTTCCACAGTTTGTACAGGTTGTCCTTGCGGTCCTGTTCGAACTGCTCGACCGTCACGCCATCGACCCCGGCCGCCCCCTTCTTACTCCTGACCTTCTCAAACGCCGTCACGAACACCTGCCTGGAGATGTCGTACGGCTTCGAGCCTGGCTCGTTCATCCGGCTCCTCCCGAGAACTTCGGTTGACCATCAGACAAACCTGAATGACCCGTCCCCTTCGCTCCACGCCCATTACGGCGCTTCACCGCTACTACGAGACGGTCCGCCCCTGTGCCCGGCCACCGGTACTCAGCCCCTTGCAAGCTCATCGCTCCTTGGGGTTCTCCCTCTCGCCCCGACTGGCCGCCGGGGACACTTTCACGGGCGACAGGTTCCCGCGTTCCATGCCAGAGCCCAGATCAAGCTCGCGCCATCTCCATGCCGGACGCCGCCCGAGCGGTAGACAGGTATCCCCCGGGCTTGTCCCGAAGGCAAGAGCAGCCCCCGGTTTCGACGTCGTCTGTTTCTTTCGACACTTCAGCGATGGTTCGCTCGCGCTCGCCTTCTTGATCCCTACCTGACGCGGTCCCGCCGCGCCGTTTCCGCATCGCTCACCACCCCGGCTCTTAACCGACGCAGCATGCGGTGGTTTGGGGCCTCCTCCTGCAAGGCGGCTCCGGAGGGCCTACCTCCATCTCCAGCACAGTTACACACAGCCACGAACGTCCGACTACATCGGACCCTCCTCACTGCGCTCGCGGCGCACACTCATCGAATCTGCCGGTTGTTCCATGCGGTCAGGTACTCGTCCGGTGTGGAGATGCAGCCGACCCTGGTCTGGGCCGCCGCTCGCGTCGAGTCTGAGGGCGCCGCCCAGGTCATGGTGAGCGCGAGGACGCAGGCCGCGACGGCGAGAGACAACTTCCGGGCGGCCGGCGGATGCTTGAGGTTCATGCGTGCTCCTTGAGGCTCGATCGGCCGGTTCCGGTCGGATCGGAACGGGTCGAGCTACCGTGACCAATGTCAAGGACAGGGGCGATGCCGAGCCGCTGATGTGGCCGTTGATTGCTTCACTCGGACGGAACTGAGGGCAGGACCGCACCTGGAGGAAGGTTCACGGCCCGTACTCCGCACAGGGCACGGCCCCCTTCTTCCGAACGTGACCCTCGTCGGCATGGGCTACACGCCCAACGACATCCACGTGACCCGTAGTACTTATCGCTGCCTCCGGCGGGCGCTCCGGGTCAGGGGATGGCCAACCCGCACGCATCGCATTGCCTCCCGCGCGGCGAGGGCCGGGCAACACCCGCCACGCCCGAACACCGCCGGACGAACGCGCGCTCATCGGCATGAGCGGACGTTCCACAGAGACTTGAGTGCCCACCAGCGCGAGCTGCGGAAGCACACGTGCGTAGGTGTTGGTCTCTGGTCTTGGCGTGTCGGCTTACTTGGTGCAGAGAAGCCGACAGGCGGCGCAGCGAGTCCTCATCGCCCTACGGGGTCGTAATGTCTTGCGGCGGTGCGGCCCTGGTTCGGCGAGTTGGTTGGGTACGGCGCGGCGCGCGTGCGGCGACGGCCCGGAGTCCTGCGCGCCGCCGGGACCGGCCCCCAGGCCGCATGCCCGGACGACTGGCGGGAGGCAAAGGGCCGGGTACAGGTAGAAGTCCACGATCTGGCCGTCGCGGTCGGTGCAGCGGCGGACCCTCCCGTACCCGTTCATCCAGGAGTTCGTTCGCTCGACCACCCAGCGCTTACCGACCTGGATCGGCGCGGGCACGCCCTTGCGGGAGATCTCGCCGGTAAACCCCGGCTCTTCCAGTACGGCACGGCTCGGCGCGTTGTCATAGGCCGCGTCCAGATGCGCGATCACGCCGTCCGGCATGGCTTTGACCTGTGTCAACGCCGCGTCCAGGGTGGGGCCCAGGAGCGGGGGGTCATGCCGGTTGGCCGGGGCGGAGACGATTCCCAGTGGGATGCCGCCGCCCTCGGTGGCGGTGGAGCGCTTCAGTCCGCCCTTGGCCCGATCGACCGGGGACGGTCCCGCCGCATCACCGCCACACGGGGCCTTGGTGATGCAGCCATCGACCGATACATCATTCAGGTCCAGGCCGATGACCAGGTCGAACGCGCGGAGCGCAGCGGCGTGCACTCGCTCGGCCACCCCCGCGTGCGCCATTGTCTGAGACGGCGTCTGATCGTCCGATCCGAGCAGGCTACCGTCGCGATCCGTTCGTATCCCGATCCATGGACCAGGGCATCGATGACGTGCTCGAACACCACGCGGTCGGGGATCCGGCGTCGATGGCAGCCCAGCGGGTGATCTGGGTGGAATTCGGGGCGATCCCCGCCGATCACGGCGTGGAATTCGACCCAGATGGGTTCCAGTAGGGATGATGGCACGGCAGGCACGGGCACCTCGGTGATCACTGAGCGTAGAGAACTCCATGATCACCCCGTCCGTGCCTGTTCGCATCTCACCTCGACCCGCAGGCGAACCGCCATCCCTATTGCCGGGCGCTCTTATATAGGCGAGTTCTATTCAGAAGGTCAGCAGAAGGCTTCCTGGACCGAGTTCGGCGGCTCGGCCACGATGGGGGCATGACGGAGAACGGATCAGCACAGCCGCCGACGGCGGGTGCAAGAGCAGGCTTGCACCCGAACTGGGCGGCAGTGAGCGCTCTGGCCGGTGCGATAGCCGCCGTGGTCGCGATGATCGCCTACCTGGTGCCGCCGGCCCCGCCTCCGCAGCCGTCGTCCGACGCGGTAGTCACCACCCCGGCCCCGCAGTCATCGTCACCGGATCCGGTCACCACCCGGCCCGCACCGCCGACCCCGAGTCCGTCGCCTGAGTCCAGCGCGCCCCAGCCGCCGGTGCCAAGCCCCACACGAGCGGTCCCGACTTCCTCCCCACTGCTGTCAGCGGTCCGGCCCGGGGGCTGCGACGAGACGGTGACGGCGCTGACCGCATACCGCCGGAACGCCGGAACTACCCGCAGCAGCCAGGCAGCCGCGGCTCACCAGACCTACCTCGACCTGATGGGCGCGGTCCTCGACGCGCAAGGAGCGGTGGGGGAGACGATCAGTCGACTGGCCGCCAAATTCCAGGAATTGAACTTCCGGCTGACCGGCATGACCGGCGGCGATCCCAACCAGGTGATCGCGGATATCAACACGGACTTCGCCGAGATCAAGAGGCTGTGCGGATCCGGCTGACCTGACGACACGTCACAGCCGGACTGGCGCGCGGCGGCTGCGGAGCAGCGGGGGCCAGTGGGTCCGCGCTTGAGCGCCGTTCCTGCGTGCTCATCGCCTCCGCCAGCGCACACCCGACATCGCAGCCGCGGCAGGCGGCGCACTTCGCGGCCTTCCCGATCGACATCCCGCTACGGGCGATGGCCGCCGACTGCCGCCACGGCGGCACCGTCCTCGACCCCATTCAGCGCAGTAGGGCGCCTGATGGCAGCCACGGCCGGTGGCGTTGCTGTATTTCGTTGCTGTACGGCGCGGAAAAGGCCACTTCCTGATCACGGGAGTGGCCTTTGACGTGCGGTGGGGTGTTCACGAGTACGGCTGAGCAGCGGCGACAACAGGTGCCGAAAGATCGCTTCCCGGAATCCGGCTGATCGTTTCCCGGGGGTTCGTTCAGTCAGAGATCCGCTGTGGAAGCAGAGCCTCCGCGGCGGCCCAGGCTCGGGCGAGCCCGAATTCGGCGAGGCCGCGGATCAGGTCGCGAAAGGTCTCCTCGGTGGCCCCGGCTGATCTGGCCAGCTCCGCGTGCAGGCGCATCGATTGGCCCAGCGTCTGGTAGAAGACGTCCACGGTCAGGCAGGCGATCGCCCGCTCGCGGGCGCTGAGGTGCGGGCGGGCCCAGCGCTGGGCCAGTTGATCCTCGGTGAAGGCGGCTAGTCCCGGGTCAACGTCCTGCAGGTCGTGTACGGCGCGGGCCAGCGCCCCGGTGAGCGGCTCCGGCTTGACCGGGTTGGTGTCCTGCGCCTCGGGCAGGCCGATCTCGGTCAGGCGCTGGAAGGCGGACACCAGGATGGGGTAGCCCACGTAGGGGGCTAGGTGGCGGTAGAGCTCCCTGATCGATTCGGGTTCGACCCCGTTGGCCAGAGCCATCTGCACGTGCATGGCCAGGGGCAGATCAAGGTGGGGGTGGCACAGGTCGGCGGTCAGGCACACGAACGCCTTCTCGCGCATCGTCAGGTGGGTCAGGCCCCACAGGTTGTGGCCGACGCCGACGGCGAGCTGGGCGAAGACGGGGTCGAGCGCGGTCAGGGCTGCGGCCCCGGCGAGCTGCGTCATGGTCTGCTCCGTTCAGGACAGGCCCAGCGCGCGCATGCGCAGAGCGTCGAGGGTGTACTGGGGGAGGATGCGGCCGAGCGTGCTCATCAGTCGTGACTTCTTGCCGGCCGGATAGCGCGAGCGCGGCTTGCTCGCGGTCAGGGCGTGCAGGACGGCGCGGGCTACCACGTCGGGGCTGGAGCCCGAGCGCTCCTCTTTGAGCCCGGCGGTGGTCATGGCCCGGTAGGCGGTGCCGTACAGCCGCCTGCCCTCGGGGCCGAGGGAGGCCAGGCGGGGTTCGACCTCGTCCTCCAGCTTGTCCACCGCGTCGGTGTGGATCGAGCCGGGCTCGATGAGGACCGCCGCCACGCCGTACGGCTTGAGCTCCATGCGCAGCGCATCGTTGAGCGAGCGGATGGCGTGCTTGGAGGAGCACAGCGGGCCACCGAAGGGCAAGGTGATCCAGCTGCCCACCGAGCCGACGGTGACCAGGCGGCCGCGCGAGGCGCGCAGCTTGGGCAGCATGGCCTGGGTGACGGCCACCTGGCCGAAGACGTTGACCTCGTACTGCCGGCGCAGCGCGTCCAAGGGGACGAACTCGACCGGCCCGGTGACACCGATTCCGGCGTTGTTGACCAGGGCGTCGAGGCGGCCGAGGCGCTCAGCGGCATCAGCGATCTGGCCGGCATCGGTGACATCGAGCTTGATCGGGGTGACGGTGGGGCCGAGCGCTTCGCCGTCGGCTTCCTTACGCACCCCGGCGTAGACGGTGAACCCCTCGCGGGCCAGGAGCAGTGCGGTAGCCCGTCCGATGCCGGTGGAGGCACCGGTGACCAGCACAGTTTTCGACATTTGGGGGATCCTTCCAGGCTTGCCAACAACCGTTGACTTTGACGTTATCCGACCTGGAGACACAATGCCAACGGACGTTGGCCTACACTTGTTGACATGAGACGATCGGCAGCAGAGACCAAGGCGGCCATCCTGACCGCGGCCCGCGAGCGCTTCGCCTCCGACGGGTATGAGAAAGCGACGATCAGGGCGATCGCAGGGGATGCGGGCATCGACCCCGCGATGGTGATGCGGTATTTCGGCAGCAAGGAGAAGCTGTTCGCCACCGCGACCGACTTCGACCTGCGCCTGCCCGACCTCAATGGGGCGCCGCGCGAGGAGATCGGCCAGGCCGTGGTCCGACACTTCCTGCAGCGCTGGCGGGCCGACGACGCGCTCCAGGTTCTCCTGCGTACGGGTGTCACCAATGAGGCCGCCGCCGAGCGCCTCCGGGAGGTCTTCGGGGCTCAGCTGGCGCCGATGATCGCCTCCTTCGCCGGGGATCGGGCCTCGGCCAGAGCGGCGCTCGTGGCCTCGCAGGTGCTAGGGATAGCGCTGTGCCGCTACATCCTGAAATTCCCCCCGGCGGTGGCCATGTCGGATGATGAGGTGATCGAGTGGCTGGCCCCGACCATCCAGCGCTATCTGACCAGCGGTTAAGCCTCCCGCTCCGCAGCTTTGAGCGTGCGGTTCTCCCTGATGAGGATGTAGTTCAGCAGCCCGCTCAGAATGAAATGGCCGTCGGCGATGTACGGGCCGGGGAAGTAGCCGCCCTTGATGATCGGGAAGACGAAGTGGGCGATGCCGTTGAGCAGACCTGCACCCAGGGCGTACCACCACAGGAAGAAGTTGGCCATGCGGGTTCCGCTCGATCGGCGCGAAGGCCACTGACGGCCTGGCGGTGTGACTGGCGCTACCGGTCAGTCACACCGTGTTCGTGGGCCTTGCCGGCTATCACTGGAGATCTTGTGGACTTTCGGGCCTGCAGTGATCCCACCCCCTACAGTTTGGAGTTGCACACATACGTGGAGTGAATGCAGCAGTGCTGGGGTGCCGCTGCACGCCGGGAGACGATGATGTCGCCACTGTTAGAACGCCTGGAGCAGGCGGAAACAGCTGCACGGCAGCGGCTGGAGCAGCTGCTGGAACAGGTGGATGAGACCAAACGGGACGTCGAGCGCTACTGCATCACCCGGGAGACCCTGGCCGCGCTGACGGCCGAGGACGAAGGCGCCGGCGAGGCCGATCAGGGCCAGCCGAAGGACCTCGACGAGCAGGCCGACCGCGCTTCCGCTGCCGCTGATGACGACGCGGCTGATGATCACGGTGGTGCGGAGCGGCCGCAGCTACGAGGACTGCGGGAGCAGGCGGTGGTGCTGCTGGCCAGCGCCGAGGAGCCGATGCGGGCGCGCGATGTGGTGCGGGCCATGGGCAAGCCGGATACCCGCTCGCAGGTGGAGGGGATGCGCTCGCGGCTCAAGCGGCTGGTGGAAGACGGCTGGCTGGCCGAACGTGCCCAGGGTCTGTACACGATCGCGTCCGGGGTGAACGGCTCTGCCAGGAAGGGAGCCGCGCCCGGGAAATAGAGCACGTGCGCCGGTAAGGCTGCAGAGGAGAGGTGCCGCCGAGGGTTCAGCTCGGCGGCACCGGGTTGCGTGAGCCCCAGTAGGCCTTAACTAACCGTTGCTCGCGCGCTTCTGAGCGTAACGCGCCATGCGGTCGTTTGGGGGCCGTCGAGCCTATTTCGCCTGCCCCGGGACGGATATCCGACCCGGGGCAGGAGGCAAGGACGACGATGTCCCGCACACGTTCATCCCGCTCTTTCCGAGCTGCGTTTGTCACCGGGCGCAGTGGGCCACAGCCGAACTCCGAGGGCGGCTTCCAGCAGGGCGATGGTGGCCACGTCGGGCCAGGATCGACCGGCGAGCAGGTCGGCGATGGCTTGGCGGTTTACCCCGGAGAGGGCGGCCAGGCCGCGCAGGCTCAGCTTTCTTTCGGTCAGGACGCTCGCCAACGTGGCGGCGATCTCCTGAACGATGGCCGCGGCGGGGTATCCGACGAGGTTCGCGTGGGGCCAGGCATCCGGGTTGTCGGTCAGCTCCCGGGGGGCGGCCGAACGCGCGCGTCCTCCCACCATGACGAAGTTCTCCTATCGGTGGATGTCGTCCAGCCCCGTAACGGCTGCTTGTCCAGCCGCTATGTGTGGGGTGTGACCCTCGACGACGACACCTCGGCGAAGATCACCAGCTACCGGCCACGCAACGACCCACCCGGCTGGCAGCAGGTCGCCGAGCAGGTCCAAGCGACGGTCGCGGCCGCCGCGCCGATGACCGGTTACCGGGTGGAACGACTGCTGCACGTGGTCGGCAGTCTGGCCCTGTGGTGCCAGGCCCGCGGGCTGCCCGCCGACCCGGAACTGTGGCTGCGGCACGAGAGCATCGACACGTTCGTCCTGCGGGATGTGCCGACCTGTCCCCGCGCACCGCGCAGACCTACCGCTCCTGGCTGCGCCAGGTACGCGCCGCGCTCGCGTGGGCTGAGCGCGGCGAGGCGACACCGCCCGCACTCAGCGCCCCCACCGAGCGGACCGCCCCCTACACCGCATCCGAACTGGCCAGACTGCGAGACTGGGCCGACCATCAGCCCGGCCAGGTCCGCGCCGATGCGCTGGCGCTGCTGGCCCTGGCCGCCGGATGCGGCCGAGGCGGCGAGCGTGCGCGGCAGCCACCTGCGCATCCTGCCCGAAGGCGCGGTCGTCCTCGACGTCCCCGGCACCCACCGGCTTATCGTCGCCCGCGCCCGCTGGGAAGCTCACCTCGCCCAAGCCGCCGAATCCGCACTCGCCGACAGCGACCGCTATCTGTTCCGGCCCCGCCGCAGCACCACCTACGCCAAGAACCTGGTCGCCTCCTGGGCCTGGGCGCGCCGGCCGGCCGGCGCGCTGCCCGCGTTGTCGGCCCGGCGCCTGCGCGCCAGCTGGATCGTCGAACTCTTGACGGCCCGCATCGACCCAGGGGTGGTCGCCGCGGCCGCCGGGCTCGCCCCCGCCGCGCTGGCCCGCTACCAGCATTTCGTCCCCCCGCTGGACGAACCCGCCGCCACCGCGCTGCTGCGCGGTGGCCGATGAACAGCTCCGGCTTTCGCCCCCGCACCGCCAAAGCAGCAGCCTGCCGCCCTCGCCCGATGACCGAGACACCGCTGCAGGTGCCCGACGCGATCGTGGCGCACTTTGACGCTCTGCTGACCGAAACCGGCGTGATCGAGCTGATCGCGGATGAGGTCGGCGACCGCCCGGGGCCTGATGGGCTGCCGATCCGCACCGTGCTGCTCGGACTGCTGATCTCCATCCACTACACCGGCAAGGCCACCCTCGCCGAAGCCTGGCGGTTGATGACCTTCAGCCTCACCCCCACGATGCGGGAGCAACATCACCTGCCCGACGTCGATCCCGCCGATCCACACGCCCAACTGGCCAGCTCCCGACGCTTCTACCGCACCTTCGACACCGCCACCACCGCACTCGACCTCGACCGCGTCGACCGCAGAACACGGCTCCCACCCAAGGACGCCGACGCCTACGCCGCTGCCTGGGACGACGACGACCCTGAACACCAGCGCAAGCGCGCCCTGCTGCAAGACATCGTCACCCGCCTGGTGCTCACCCCAGTGCACCGCGCTCGCGGCCGTGGCTACCTGGCCCACTACGGCAGCGACGTCGGCATCGACGCCACCGCCATCCCCACCTGGGCCACCCCGCCCCGCACCCGCAAATCCACCGGAGAACACCTCGCCTCGATCGAGATCACCGCAGGCTGGCACTACTCCGGCGGCGACGGACCACCCACCTTCGGCTACAGCGCCACCCTGGCCACCGCCGCCCGCACCCACGACCACGTCGGACACCACCCGCAACTGGCGCTCGGCCTGGTCATCGACACCCCGCACCGGCGCATCGGCCCCGCCGCGATCACCACCCTGACCGGGATCGCCCCACTCGGCCTGCCCACCGGCACCATCGCCGTCGACCGCGCCTACACCGACCAGAAAACCGAACACTTCGCCCAGCCGGCCCGCGCGCTCGGCTACAAGCTCGCCCTGGACTACAAGGTCGACCAGCGAGGCCTGTAAGGCTCCCTCCACGGCGCGCTCCTGGTGGACGGCACCCTGACCTGCCCGCTCATGCCGCAGCGGCTCATCCACGCCACCACCGGCGCCGACGACGCGACCATCCGCAACCCCGACGCCCAGCTCACCAAACTGATCACCGCGCGGGAGCCGTACTTCCTCAAGCTCAAACAAGCCGCCGACAACGACGGCAAGGTCCGCTTCCAGTGCCCCGCCGCAGGCACCTCTCCCGCGGTGAACTGCCCGCGCTTCACCCAAGCACACAGCACCCCCACCACCCAGCCGACCCGAGTGGACCTGACCGACGCTCGGCGCCGGGCCGCACACAGCGCCGCCAAGCCCACCGTCATACCTCCCCCACGCGCCGAAACCAGTGATCTGCCAAAGATCTGCACCCAGCAGACGATCACCCTGCGCCCCAGCGACCTCGACACCAAAGACAAGTTCCGGCAGGACCTGCCCTACCTGAGCCCTGCCTGGCAGGGCGCCTACAAGAGCATCCGGGCCAGCACCGAAGGCATCAACGGCCGAATGAAAGGCCAGGTCATCGACCTGGCCGACCCGAGAAACAGGCTCGCCCACGGCCGCGTCGCGCAAACCCTCCTCGTCGCGCTCATGGTCTGCATCGCCAACCAGCAGATCCTGCTCAGCTGGCGGCAGATCAACGAGCTCCCGCTTCTGCCCGACACCAAACAGACAACCGACCCCGTCGATCCGGACGAGGCTGACGCATCCATCAACGGCGGCAGGCCACCACCAGGCCCCAACTGAGCACCGCGATACTCCCGCCCAACCCCGCACGCCATCACTGGTCGGCGCGAGCGCGCCCACCAGCCTGTCCCTCCCGTGCTCGACGCCGCCTGACATCACCAGAGCCCTCCGCCACGCAGGCCACTCAGGTCACTCAGGTCACAAACCACCCATCATGACCCTGTGATACCTCGGAAACGACAAGTGCCCGCCCGATCCAGAAGATCAGACGGGCACTCGTCACACTCGATCAGGCCGTCTCATGAACGGCCCTGCGGTGGAGCCTAGGAGATTCGAACTCCTGACATCCTGCTTGCAAAGCAACCCAGGAGGGGGCGGGACCATGGCATATACCCGCTCCCAGCTGCGGATACGGTCCACGGTGATCCACCGTCGTCCAGCCCCGTCCGTGGTCGTTGTCACTCGGGTTAGTCACCCAGAGGTCCGGCCTTCGGCAGGGCTCAGACGCTGAAACCGTTGGTACCCATCGAACGTCGCCGTACCGCCGTCGTATTAGGCGGGATCATGGCCACTCAACACGGATGAGGTACACCTCACGTTGCTCGTCCAGGACTACGTACGTCGCGAGCCCTCGCTCGCCGAACGCGTGAGTAAGCATGTTGGCCTTGGGGTTGGCCGGGTTGTACGGCCGGCCGCTCCACGGCGCAACTTCCAGCAGGGTGAGCAGTTCAGCGAGTGGACGTAGCGCTTCCACGGGGATCGCCGCGATCTGCTCTTCGGCGAGAGGGTCGAGTGTGATCTGGTGCACCTACAGGTCGACCCCACGAGCGCCGAGAACCTCACGCCACGGCCTTCCCGGGGAGACCGGTTCACCGGCAAGGACCTGCTCGGCTTTGGCATGCATTCGGCGACGTCCCTCTGGATCCCGCACCGAGTCACACGCGGAGATCCACCAGCGGTGAACGAAGGCGTTCAGCGCACCGAGGTCCAAACTCACTCGAACCTCATCGAGCACTGCCTTAAGTCCCGCGTCGAACGCTTCGCGGTCCTGCGGCACGACCAGGACGGAGCGGATAGCCCGCAGGCTCTTCTCAGGCATCGGTGAGCTAGGGGGCACGAAGTCCTGCGGCTGTGCGGTCATGCTGGAATCTCCTCTCCCTGCTCATAGAGCCTACAGACTTCCGATGGGATGGCTCAGAAATCCAGTCACCCGAGCACGCGAAAATGAGGCGATGTGCTGCGGCGTAGCACCTGGCCGCACAGTCGGGGGCGAGCCCGGCTTCAAGGCGCAGATGGAGCACGACAGCGACCGGGCCGCGTGATCTACCAGCACGCCGCCCGGAACGCCGAACAGAAGATCACCGACGCGCTGAGCTCATGCATGTGAACCGAGCAGAAGAACGATGACGGCGGGACGGCCATACCGGTCTGAGTCGGTCAATGGCCCGAGAGCCGCACACCATGATCTGTTGAGAGGTGCTCTGGCTGGTGGGGCCTAGGAGATTCGAACTCCTGACATCCTGCTTGCAAAGACGGGTTCCGATCTTCCTCAACCTGCGAAGACACAGCTCAGCGCACTGATCGCGTTCCCCGCGACTCCCCGCTGTTCTCCCTAGTTCCCCGTCCCGTCGGGCACACGACGGGCACGGCGTTGAACTGCCGACGGTTTTACAGCGGGCCGACGTTCCTGACTTCATCAGGCCTCTGACCTTGGGGTACGACTCTCGCTTTTCTGATACCAGGGAAGATCATCCCGCGTATATCCCGCGAGGCTGAGCCGGCCAGGATCACCCCTGAACCTGCGGATTAAAAGATCACCCTCGGGCTGTTCCGGACGGTTCATTACAGGTCAGAGGGCGTACGCGGTCCATCTTGAACGGCTCTGAACGCCCCTGTATCGCAACCCGAAGTGCAACCCGCCCACACCGTCATTAGGAACGAAGTCCCGGCCCGTCGATCGCCCCCGGCCCTGAGCGGAGATCAGCCACCATCAGGCGATCGGGAGGGCAGCACCGATCCAGAACCGCGTCCTCGTCGAGAACTCGCTCCGCGCCCTTCGCCCTTTAAAAATCGTTTCAGGCTGAGGCCCGCAAGTGGCGGAGGTGGATGATGCAGGCCAGGGCATGCAGCCCTTGATGCAGATCAGTTCGGCCATGCTGGCATAGATCGACGCCGTGTCCGCGTCCTTGCTTGGTGACATTGCGAGGAGGACGGGTGGATCCAGGGTTTGAGGCGGACTTCCGGGAGTTCGTCATCGATCGATCAGGGGCGCTGTTCCGTACCGCGTACTTGCTGACAGGTGATCGGCACGCCGCTGAGGACTTGGTGCAGTCGGCGTTGGCGAAGACAGCGGTGAAGTGGCGCGGCCTGCGCGACCCGGCGGCCATCGAGGGTTACGTCCGCCGTGTCATGTACCACGAGCAGGTGAGCTGGTGGCGGCGCCGTTCCCGCGTTGCGGAAGTGCCCACCGGATGGCTGCCCGACCAGGTTGGCGGGGAGCACGCCGAGATGGTGGACCTTCGCGTGGTGATGCGTACGGCTCTCGCCCGGTTGACACCCCGGCAGCGGACCGTGCTCGTGCTCCGCTACTTCGAAGACCTGTCCGAGACCGAGATCGCCCGGCTGCTCGGCCTCAGGGTGGGATCGGTCCGTAGCCAGATTTACCGGTCGTTGAAGCGTCTGAAGAAGGCGGCGCCTGAACTGAGCACCGTGAGGGAGTTCGGATGAACATCGAGGATCTGCTGCGCGAGACTCTTTCCGACATGGCCCATGAGGAGCAGCCGCCCCCGCCTGGCCGGTTCCTCCACGTCAACGGGAGCCGATCCCGTCGCCGCGGCCTCGCGTTGGCGGCGGCGGCAGCCGTCACCGTGCTGGCGGCCGGATCCACGCTCGCGGTCCAGGGCCTGTCCTCGCGGACGGCGGCCCCCGAGGTTCTCACCGGTCAGGGCTCCGGCGAGACGCGTGCGGAGACCCGGATCACCGTGACGGTGAACGAAGGGCTGCGGCTCGCCCAGGTCTTGAAGGATCTGTCGACCGCCACCGGCAAGCCGCTGGAGGAGTTCGAGCGGGCCGCCAAGGACGGTGGGGCGCTCGGCCTTCCCGCCTACGCCAAGGGCGCGCTGGAAGGATTCGCCTTCCCCGCGACGTATGAGGTCTCGCCCACGTCGAGCCCGGAAGAGATCCTCGCCGCGATGGTGACACGCTTCAGGCGCGTCGCCGAGGACAGCAACCTGGTCGACGGCGCCAGGCGTGTCGGCCGTACGCCACTGGAGATCATGACCATCGCCAGCATCGTCCAGGCCGAGTCGCACGACAAGCGCGACATGCCCAAGATCGCGCGGGTCATCTACAACCGGCTGAACCACACGCCCGAGATGAAGCTGAAGTTGGACAGCACGGTCCTGTACGGCCTGAACAAGTTCGCTATCAAGGCCTCGAACGAGGATCTCAAGAGCCGGTCGCGGTACAACACCTACGCGCGCCTCGGCCTGCCGCCCGGCCCCATCGGCAACCCGGGTGACGACGCCATCGAAGCTGCCCTGAAGCCGGCCGCCGGCTCCTGGTTGTTCTTCGTGACGACCGATCCGGAGAAGGGCATCACGAAGTTCGCCGACTCAGAATCCGAGTTCTTCAAGCTGGTCGAGGAATACAACAAGAACTTCAGGACCGGGTGATGGAGCGGCGCGCCGCAGTCCTCGGTTCACCGATCGGGCACGCTCCCTCTCCTCGTACCTCCATCGGGTCGCGACGACGCTCGGTCTGCGCGGCGGGTGCTGCATCCGTCGCGTCGCCAACGTCGTTCAGGGCGGCGTGGCTCGGTGCGGCGGGTTGCATGGGGGCGGCGGGTGCTGGGTGCGGCGCGCGGCCCTGAGTCCCGCCGCCGTTCGGGACCGGCCCCCAGGCCGCATGCCCGGACGGCGTTCGGGCGGCGGGCCGTGCGGCGGCGCGCCGCGCCGCCGCTTGATACCTACAAGAACAATTCGGCAATGTCACTCGTGGAGCTATGACGCTCCGAGTAGGCGGGTGCCGTCGTGGTGGCGGATGGCCGGCGCCTGGTCGTGGCGCATGGCGTCGAGAACGCGGATGGCGAATGCCTCGGATGCGAGTTCTTGGACTTCGTCCGCGGTGACCCAGCGGAAGGCGCGGGTCTCGTCGGTTTCGGTGAGCCGGCCGCCGATGACCTTACAGCGGAAGACCAGGGCGACGATGCCGCGGGTCATGTTCTTGTAGACGCCGGTCAACGTGACGGGCTCGACGTGCAGGCCGGTCTCTTCGTGGATCTCGCGGAGCAGGCCGCTGGTGATGTCCTCGTCGCGTTCCAGGACTCCGCCGGGGGCTTCCCAGTGGCCGTTGTCTCGGCGCTGGGTGAGGAGCGCGCGGCCCTGGTCGTCGATGATCACGCCTGCCACGCTGACGGAGTGCGTGTTGTGGTGATCCATCGGATTACCTCCGGGGCTGCTGATCGCTATTGTCGAACTGCGGTACATGTATGTACGAGTTGAGGAGTGGTCGTGGCCGAGCTGCCGTTGCCGGATCTGGACCCGACCAGTGACCGGGCCGTCTTCCGGCAGATCGCCGATCACATCAGGCATGCGATCGAGCAGGGCATTCTTGCCGAGGGTGACAAGGTGCCCTCAGAAGCTCAGCTCATGCAACATTACGGCGTCGCGCGGATGACCGTTCGCAACGCGCTCCAGGTCCTCCAGGGCGAGGGCTTGACGGTCGCCGAACATGGGCGCGGTGTCTTCGTCCGCTCTCATCCTCCGGTCCGCCGGCTGGCCTCCGATCGGTTCGCCCGTCGCCATCGTGAGCAGGGCAAGGCCGCGTTCATCGCGGAGACCGAGGGTGCGGGCGGGAAGCCGGCTGTCGACTCCATCACGATCACCGAAGAGCGGGCGTCGGCGGATGTGGCCGAGCGGCTCGGGATCACCTCGGAAGATCATGTGATCGCCAGGTCGCGTCGATACATGATCGACGGTCAGCCGGTGGAGACGGCTGTGTCGTATATCCCGGCGGAGATCGCCCGGGACACGCGGATCGCGCAGCCGGACAGTGGTCCGGGCGGGATCTATGCCCGGCTGGAGGAGCTGGGCTACCGGCTGGATCACTTCGTGGAGGAGATCCGTTCCCGGATACCGCTCCGTGATGAGGTGCGGGCGCTCAAGCTCGCTCCGGGCGTTCCGGTGTTTCACCTGGTCCGGACGGCTTACGCCACCGGTGGTCGTGCCGTGGAGGTGTGCGACACGGTGATGTCCAGCGATGCCTACGTACTTTCGTATGAGCTTCCCGCCCGATAACGCTTGACGAACTCCTCTAGAGGAGTCATAAAGGAGTCGCACCCAAATTCCTATAGACGAGCAGACGTCTGGAGTGGCTGTCTCCGGTGCTGTAGGAATCGGCGGATTCGAAGGGGCGAAGCCTTATGGCGGACCTGTGTGTCCTGTGGGGGACGGGGGTGGAAGTACGTCAGCCCTCGGCGCGGACTGATCGCCGGACCCGGCGAAGCCGCCCCTGCTCTCCGTGTGCGCGATGACTGCTCCACCTGCCAGGGATCTCGCACCCAGGAGACCCCGCAGGGACGGCCGTCATGAATGCGGCCTTCGTAGCGGGGAGCATCTCGCCGCTGGACACGGCCAAGTCGCTGCAAGCCGAACTTGAGCGACAAGAGATCCGCAACGCGCCTCCGCCGTCTGAGTCGACCGCCGAGAGCGCACCGTGTTCCCGCTCGACGAGTGCCTGAGCCCGCACGTGGCCATGGCCCAGCGTGATCATGTACGACTGGACTGGCGGGAACCGCATCAGGCGCTTGAGCGGGTGTGGTCGAGGGGGTGGACCTGCGCGTGCCGGGCCACGGTATATGAGCTGTGTGAAGGCGGGGGACAGGCGTTCATCCGGCGGACCCTCCAGCTCGAAACCGGCCATCAGATCCACGAAACTCCCCGCTGGTCGATCACTGAAGCTCGGGTGACCTGGACGGGACTGCTGTCCGGACGAGTCCGGTAAAACGAGTGTGGCGGTGCGGTCGACGAGGCCGAACCGCTGCACGTTCTCCGCTTCGGTGATCAGGTCGATGTTCAGGGCATCGTCGCCGGATCGCCGGATGCGCACAAGTGCATCGGCTACCTGACGAAGTACCTCACCAAGAGTCTGGGCGACCCCCTCGACCCCGACGACGCCGAAACCCATGCCTGTCGTGACCACGCTGCCCGGATGGTCGAGGCGCTGCGCTACGAGCCGTGTTCGCCGACGTGTGCGAACTGGCTGCGGTACGGCGTGCAGCCCAAGGGCGCGAAGGCGGGCATGCTGCCGGGCCGGTGCAAAGGCAAGGCGCACAAGGCCGAACACCTCGGCTACGCGGGCCGTCGCGTCCTGGTCTCCCGCAAGTGGTCCAACAAGACCCTGCGCGAACACAAGCAGGACCGCCGCGCCTGGGTCCTCGACATGCTCGGCCTGTCCGACGACACCACCACCGATCGGCACCGCTACCTCTGGCGGCCGGTCTCGACCAAGGATCCGGACCGTGCTCCGCCGGCCAAACGTCTGCTGCGTGGCGTCGCCAATCGACATCGCACCAAGGCGCGGCTGCTTGAACTCCAGGCCAGAGCGGACGGACGACCTGTCCCAGATCTTTCGGCGACTCCGGCCCTGGGGGTGGCGGCGTGACCAGGAAGACCACGCACGAACCTGTCTCGCTCCTCCCCGAGTCGGCACGGGGCCGGCTGCTCACCGTCGAAGAAGCCGCCGAACGGCTCAACACCTCGGTCCGCTTCCCTCGCCGCCTGATCGAGGAACGCCGGATCACCTTCATCCACGTCGGACGCAACGTCCGCATCCCCGAAGCGGCACTTGAGGCGTTCATCGCGGCGGGGCTGGTCGAGCCGATCACCACCACACGACGTAGGAGGGCCACGTAATGGCCAAGCCCGCACTGGCGACGCCCGAGGAAGAGCCCCGGCGTTCACGCAACAAGAGGAAGCCCGCAAAGAGGCGCTTCGGTCGCGTTCGGCAACTGCCCTCCGGCCGGTTCCAGGCTCGTTACACCGGTCCGGATGGGGTGGACCGTCCAGCCCCGGAGACCTTCGCGACCAAGACGGACGCTGAAATCTGGCTGATCAGGAAAGAGGCGGAGATTCTCGATGACGAGTGGATCGATCCGGATGCAGGAAAGATCACGTTGGGGGAGTACGGGCGGGACTGGATCGACGAGCGGCCGAACCTCCGCCTGCGCACGGTCGAGCTGTACGGCTACCTCCTCCGCGCCCACCTCGTCCCCACCTTCGGCGAGAAGGCGCTGAACGAGATCAAGGACCCGCATGTCCGGCGCTGGCGGAAGAAGCTGCTGGACGCGGGGGTCGGTGAGGTCACCGTGGCCAAGGCGTACCGGCTCCTCAAGGCGATCCTCACCACGGCCGTGGATGACCAGCTCATCAAGCGGAACCCCTGCCGGATCAAGGGCGCCGGTCAGGAGAAGTCACCGGAACGGCCGGTGCTGACGGTGGCCCAGCTCTACAAGCTCGCCGACACGATCGAGCCGCGTTATCGGGCGCTGGTGCTGCTGGGGACTTTCGGCAGTCTGCGGTGGGGCGAGCCGGCCGGCCTTCAGCACCGAGACCTCGACCTGGACGCCGGGACCGTGCGGGTGGAACGTCAGTTGATGCAGCTCACCGGCAAGGGGCTCGTCTTCACCGAACCCAAGTCGGCGGTGGGCAAGCGGACGGTGGTGATCCCTGATTTGATCATCGAGGACCTGCGGGCGCATGTGAAGGACTTCACCCAGGACGGCGACGAGGGGTTGATCTTCGCGGGACCGGATGACGGGCCGCTCCGCAACACCGACTTCAACCGGCGTGTCTGGGCTCAGGCGCTTGTAGACGCGGGCCTTCCGGAGATCCACTTTCACGATCTGCGGCACACCGGAAACACCCTCGCCGCGAACGCCGGGGCGTCGATCCGGGAGCTGATGGAGCGCATGGGCCACTCCAGCACGCGCGCAGCGATGATCTATCAGCACTCGACCGACGAGCGGCAGCGGGAGGTGGCCCGGAAGCTCGACGACCTCGCCCGTGGGGCACTTAAGAAGGGATCGGGCACGCAACGGGCACGGGAACGGAAGAAGGCCGAATGAAGATCAAAGCCCAGGTTACGGCAGCATGTCTGACCTGGGTTTTTGTGTGTCCGAGAGGGAGTGGAGCCTAGGAGACTCGAACTCCTGACATCCTGCTTGCAAACGGGAGCCAGTCACGATGCAGAGAGCTCCTCGCCCTGGTCACGTGGCAGATGTGGTCCGGTGGCGTGTGATCGTGTATGGCGGTGCTGCTGTATCCGGCTGCTGTACACCGCCCCCGGCCAGCGGCCCGCCCTGTCATTCGATGGCAACGAGATCCATACCGCAGGACCTCCAGGCCCGAGGAACGGAAGCCCCGCGGCAGCATGACCGTCCGCCTTTCGAGCCAGGCGGAGTAGCCGCCCTCGTCGGGTGCCAGATGCCGAGGTCAGAGGGTGGTGAACGGTGGCCAAGGTAGGCCCGTGTATGGGGATGTTGCTTTCAGCGCTGCTGTCACTTCAGCCCTGGTCGCCCTGCGGCAAGGCCCGACGGAGGAAGGCCGTGGCAGCGATCACCCCAACGCTGGACGTCGAGCACCGAAGCCGGCTGACCGAGCAGTCCCTGTCGGCCGCCGGGGGCCCGGAGGCGACGGAGCCGGACGAGGACTTCCTGCACGCGCTGGAGTACGCCATGCCGCTCACCGGCGGCCTCGGCCTCGGCCTCGGCGTGGACCGGCTCATCATGATGCTGACCTTCCCGCTGGTTCGCTCCCGAGACTGATGCGCTGATCGTTTACCCTCACAATGGACCGGAAAAGTCCTTAAAGGGAGGATGTGACCATGCCGGACCTCGCGTCCTTGCGGCCTGGGGACCCCGAGCGGGTACGGGAGTACCGGCTTACCGGGCGGCTCGGCGAAGGCGGCCAGGGAACGGTATTCCTCGGCGTGTCGCCCACGGGCGCCCGCGCCGCGGTCAAGTTGCTCCGTGCCGACCTCGCGCAGGACGAGGAGGCGCTGGAGCGCTTCGTCCGCGAGGTCAGCACAACCCAGCGGGTCGCGCCGTTCTGTACCGCCGCGGTGATCGACACCGGTGTCAATCAGCATCGGCCATACATCATCAGCGAATACATCGACGGCCCGACGCTGGACGCCGTCGTGGCCACCGAGGGACCTCGCGAGGGCTCGGCCCTGCACCGCCTGGCGATCGGCACCGTCACCGCGCTGGTCGCGATCCACCAGGCCGGGATCGTGCATCGCGACTTCAAGCCGTCCAACGTGCTCCTCGCCCCCGACGGCCCCCGGGTGATCGACTTCGGCATCGCCAAAGCACTCGACCGGACCTCCACGCTGACCGCGACCGCGATCGGCACCCCCTCGTACATGACCCCCGAGCAGTTGGCGGGGGAGAACTCCGGATCATCGGCCGACATGTTCGCCTGGGGCTGCACCATGGTCTTCGCGGCCACCGGCCGGCCGCCGTTCGGCACTGACAGCCTGCCCGCCATCTTCAACCGGATCATCAACCTGGAGCCCGACCTGCGGGCGATCACCGATCCAGCGCTGCGTGAGCTGGTGGGGCAGTGCCTGGCAAAGGACGCCGCCCTGCGTCCCGCGGCGGGGGAGGCGCTGCTGCGACTGCTCGGCCACGCCAGCGGCGCGCCGTCGCCCACCGCGCCTCGTGGCATCCTCGCCGAGGGCTCGGCCGCTGCCGCGCAGCCGGCGGGTTCCGACGTTCACTCCCCTTCCCGGCAGGCCGGGCCGGGCCATCCGCAGCAGGGGCCGGGCTATCGGCAGGCGGTTTCGCAGCTCCACGGCGGCCCTCTGGCCCATCCCTCCCCGCTCCCCTCGCCGTACCCGGCGGAGGGAGCGGCCAAGCGCGGACGCGGGGTCCAGCTCTCGATCGGGGCGGGGCTCGCGGTCACGCTCGTCACGGCCGCTGGGATCGCGCTGGCGTCACGCGGCACCAAGCCCGACCGGGTCGTGTCCGCCCAGGCGACCGGCACCCAGCAGGCCGCCACCTCCCAGCCGGGTGGCCCCACCCCCACGCCCACGGTCTCCGCCCTGCCCCAGGCAACCAGGACGATCAAGCTCCCCGGCAGCTCGATCACGCTCCACGAGAGTGACGACGACCCGATCAAGCTGAGCTCCTACGACACGGCCCGGGGCGAGAACCTCTACGTCCGCACCCCCGGCACCGGAGACTTCATCAAGAACAACGAGTACATCCATTACACGGTGAACGCCTCTGGTACCCAGGCGCTGGCCACCGACAGGTTCTACGACGGCGACCACTACTCCGTCGTCTCCGTCGTCGACCGGCGGCCGGGCTCGGCGAAAAAGATCAAGATTAAGATCGCCAAGACGCCGGTCTACTCGTTCGAGCCCCAGTGGTCCCCGGACGGCACGCGCGGCCTGACGACGCTGTACGAGGTGGGCGGGGGCACCAGTAAGAAACAGGCCTACACGTTCAAGAAGTACGGCTACGCGGTCATCGACATCGCCGGGAAGAAGGCCGACATCGTCCGGGTGAAGAAGAGGGACGATAGCGTAGGGGGTTACTTCTGGAGAAGGGACGGCCAGGCGGTCGGCGCCTGGGTGCTGACCGACAAGACCCCGCACATCCGTTTCTACGACCTGCGGGGCACCGTGCTGCAGACCCTGCCGGACATCGGCATCCCGCTCAGTGGGGGTGGCGAGAGCATCTCCCCGTCGGGCACGTTGCTCGTGACGTACTGCAGGGGAACCACGGAGGAGGCCTGCGTCTGGTCAACCGACGCCGACGCGGAGGCCCAGATCAGGGTCCCGTTCGAGACCGGTCGGTTCATCGGCTGGTACGACGATCGGCACATCGCCGGTTGGCGGCGCAAGGGCGGCGGGTACGAGGCGGTAGTGATCGACTTTCAGGGGCAGGTGAAACGAGTGCTCGCCGTCGTCGCCGACGCCAAGGAGTACGAAAAACAGCCCATGCGCTTCTCAAGAGGGCGCTGACGTGTGGGACTGGACCCACGCCGAGGTCGTGGGATCCGGACGCGCCGATGTGGCCCTGGGCCGACCGGCACGTGCGGTTCTGGTCGTGACGTGCATGGCCACATGGGGTTCTGGAACACACTGCTGTCTCGACGTGGATCAACGCGGGGGTTCCCTACCCAGGTCGCGACCGAGAGAATCGAGCGGATGCGCAAGGCGACTCCTGTTGCGACAGATGGGGCACAGGAGAGACGGGGCGTGGGGGCATCCGGTTGACACCACTAAGCCCTTTTCGTCCCCTTGGCATCGACTGAAGCGTTCCGGAATTCATGGAGATCCGGGGTACACCATTCCGACGTGGGGTGGAGCCTAGGAGATTCGAACTCCTGACATCCTGCTTGCAAAGCAAGACGGGCGGGGGCGAGACTATGGGCTATACCCGCTCCCACCTGCCCATACGGTCCACAGTGATCTCTCGTCGTCCGGCCTCGTCCAGGGTCGTTGTCACCCAGATAGTCACTCAGCGAGGCGGTGGCGGCAGCCTGGAGACGCGTCTGGGGTCGGAAACGTGCAGGATCTCAGCTGTCTAGCGTTGCTTGAGGCGGAGTGCTTCTTTGCGGGCCTCGACCTGGTTGGACCGCTCGCGCTCCAGCCACGCCGGGTTCTCCGCTTTCAGCGCATCGATCTCAGCGGTGGTGAGCGGTCCGGTGATCCCACCTCTGATCAGGCCGGCAATGGAGACCCTGAGCTTCGCAGCGATGACCTGCTTGGTGTGCGGGCCGTTGCGGCGCAGGTCAGCAAGCCAGGCGGGTGGCGTCGACTGCAACTCGTTCAGCTCGTCCCTGGAGACGACACTCGCCTGGAACTCGGCGGGAGTGGCCAAGAGGGGGACACCCAGCTTCTTGGCCACGGTCGCGGGCTTCATTGTCTGGATGGTCTTCGGTTTGGGCGAGGTCATGGCCTCAAGAGTAGTCAGCCGGAACAGGTTCCCTTGACATCGGTACTCTGAGGAAGTGACTGATGGAGAGACCGGCAGGATGTTTCGACTGGCGTACGTGCCCGGGGTGACATCCGCGAAATGGGTCAACGTCTGGACCGAGAGAATGCCCGGCGTGCCGGTTACCCTGGTCGCGGTTCCCGCCGCCGAGGTGGTGGGACTCCTGCGGAATGGCGGCGCCGACGCCGGATTCGTCAGGCTGCCGGTCGACCGGGACGGGCTCAGCGTGATTCCTCTCTACGTGGAGACCACGGTGGTCATGGTGCCTAAGGACCACGCGATGGCCGCCGCCGACGAGGTGGCCATCGCCGACCTTATCGACGACGAGGTGTTCCATCCTCTGGACGACGCTATCGAGTGGACGGTCCGGCCCGGGCTGCCCGCGTTCACCCGCCCGGCCACAACGGCGGACGCGATCGAGCTGGTAGTGGCCGGCACTGGGATTCTCCTAGTTCCGCTGTCGCTGGCACGCCTCCACCACCGCAGGGATCTCACTTACCGGCCGGTGCCGGACGCGCCGCAGTCTCAGGTTGCGCTGGCCTGGCCCACGGACGCGACCACTGACCTGGTGGAAGATTTCATCGGCATCGTCCGCGGCCGGACGGTGAACAGCTCGCGGGGCCGTACCCCCGCCTCCCCTGCGGAGAAACCGGCACAGCGGCAGGCACAAAAACCCGCACAGAATGGCTCCGGTCGCCGGGCCGTGCTAGCCAGCCGTAAAAAGAAGGGCTACCGGCCTCGGTGACCTGCAGACAGATGCGCCGATCATCTCTGGTATAGAAGAAGTGTTTTTGCTGGTGGAGCCTAGGAGATTCGAACTCCTGACTTCCTGCTTGCAAAGCCGGATGCCGATCTTGGTGGTATCGCTCCATTCAGTGTCCGGCCCGGACAGCAGGGCGTGCGCGGCGGCGCGCATCAGCGGTTGATTACCCTTCACGATGAGGACGTAGTGGCCGCCCAGCTCGGTGATCAGGCGGGCGGTGGTCTTGGTGGTATGCAGCGCGTCCAGGGTCAGGACCATCCCCTCTATCTCCAGGTGGGGCAGCAGGACGCGGGCGGCGGGCCCTTCGCCTTTCTTACTGGCGACCTGGCATTGGCCCAGGATCACGCCGTGCTCGTGGCTGATCGCGCCGACCAGGAAGACCCGCCCGCCCTCGGCGGTGCGTGCTCCGCGCAGCGCCTTGCCGTCCAGCGCCGCAGCGGGCAGTAGCCCGTCCGGGGCGGGATGGGTGAGCTGCCGCTGCGCCGCGCGGCGCTGTTCCCGCTCGGCCGGGGCCGGGAGTGCCGGGGAACCGCGGCGTGGGGGCGTCCTGCCGTATCACCTCGGCGACATAGCCGCTGATCGCCGTATCCAGCGCATCGGCATCCACCTCCGCCAGAACCCGGCGGAAGGTGCGCTCGCTGGGGACCAGGTAGCGCCCGGTAAGCGGATCACGATAGGCGCCCAGCCGCTCCAGCACCGCTTGCGAGGATCGGACGGCCCACTGCCAGATCGCCGCGATGCTGTCGCCGCCGATGACCAGGGTCGCGCACGCGGTCAACGTCAAGATGACCAACAGCGGATGTCGCAGCCCGCAGGCCGAACGTCGATCCGGGACCCTCGCCAACCGGGCCATCAACGCCGATTCCACCATGCTGGGGGCTGCGGCCAGCTCTGCTTCCCACAACGCCAGGCTGGCGAGTTGGTCAAGAACGCTGCCGGCCGGGGGCTGGGCCGGCGAGGATGTAGACACGAGCGCGGCTCCTGTGATGATCTTCGGTTTAGGACCCTGAAAGATCACCAGAAGTCGCGCTTCTTCATCTCCCACCTGCCGAAACGCTCAACATCGCCATACCGGATCAGAACCCGAGAACGCCGGGGCCCTGGACGTTCACCCGCGCGTGGCGATGCAGATCCTCCGGCATAGCCAGATCTCGGTCACGATGAACATCTACAGCGAGGTCTCGTCAGAGGAGACGCGCAAAGCGCTCAAGAAGCTGGGGGAGCGGCTGGATTCGTAGCCGTTGCTGTATTTCCGTGCTGTACGGCTCCCATAAGCCTCCCAGCACACGCGAAGCCCAGGTTGAGGGATCTTGGAGGACTATCCCTGACCTGGGCTTTTCTGTGTCCGACGTGGGGTGGAGCCTAGGAGATTCGAACTCCTGACATCCTGCTTGCAAAGCAGGCGCTCTGCCAACTGAGCTAAGGCCCCGAGATTCAAGTCGCCGAACTGCGTGCCCGCCGTACGACCTGCTTCAGTCGTACACCGTAGCAACAGGGACCGCCTCTGCGCCACTTGACCCCCGTGCCCGTCCTCACCACGGCTCAGGCACCATGCGGGCGGACTCGGATCCGCCATTTCATCCCATCCTTTATCGCAATTTACTGCGCTTCTTTCATATCAATCAATTTCACATTGAAACGGTCCATGTTCTGTTACCTTGACGGTCCGATCCCTTCAGGTATCAGGAGTCTCACGTGAGAAGAGGCATTACGGCCATCACGCTCGCCACCATGGTCACATTCACCACGACGGGATTCGCCCTTCCTGCCGAGGCCGGGGCCGGGGCCGGGGCGACGGTGCCGAAGGGAGCGGTCAAGGCCAAGGTGAAGAAGGTGATCGACGGCGACACCCTGCTCCTTCTCGTCGGCCGGCAGGAGATGAAGGTCCGGGTGCTGGAGGTCGACGCACCTGGCGGAAAGGCCTGCTGGGCGAGGGAGGCGACCGCGCGGACGGCCGGTCTGTTGCCGGTGGGCTCCACCGCGTACACATTGGCCGACAGGAAGCCTCGGGACGGAAACGGCCTCAACCTTCTCTACGTCTGGAATTCCAAAGGCGTTTTCGTCAACCGTAGCCTCGTCCGGTACGGCTATGCGAAATGGAAGTCGATGACACCGAACGATCGTTTCACCGACGTCCTCAAAAGCGACCAGAAGAAGGCGGTCCAGGAACGGCTCCGGATCTGGTCCGGGAGGTGCGGCGGCACGGCCACCCCGACACCGGCCCCCACCAGGACGCCGAAGCCGCCGAAGCCGAGTGACCCACCGGCCCCCAGGCCGAGCACCACGCCGTCGCCGAAGCCGAGCGACAGCGGGGGCGGCACCGACCCGCGCTTCCGGACGTGCGGTGAGGCGAACGCCGCGGGCTACGGGCCCTACCGGCGTGGGACGGATCCCGAATACGGCTGGTAGCAGGATCGCGACGGAGACGGCGTGGTCTGCGAACGCTAGATCATCGATCCACCGGACCGTCCGTCCCCCAGAAGGGACGACGCTCAGAAGGGACGACGCTCAGAAGGGACAACCCTCGGGAGGGACGCCGACAGCGCGTCAGCGGGGAGAGAGCCGGTGGCGCGGGACGTTCAGAAGGTGGAGGCGCCCACCGGCGTCTCCGCCTGATCCCTGCCGAGCACCAGGCCGGGCAGGTCGGCGATGGAGTCCAGGATGTGCGTGGCGCCGCCCTTGAGAAGGCGCTCCTTGCTGTGCACACCGGTCAGGATGCCGGCGACCACCGACGCGCCGGAGCGACGGCCCGAGAGCATGTCACTCTCGGAGTCGCCGGCCACCGCCACCTGACGGACATCCTCGATGCCGAGGCGGAGAACCGCGGCGAGGACCATGTCGGGCATGGGGCGGCCGCGTCCGGCGTCCTCGGGGCAGAGCACGAGGTCGACCTTGTCGGACCAGCTCAGAGCGGCCAGCATGCTGGTGATCGTGGTCCGGCTGAAGCCGGTGGTAAGGCAGATCTTGACCCCGGCGGCGCGGAGCTTCTCCAATGCCTCGACGGTGCCGGGCGGCGGGACCAGGCCCGCGCGTCCGATGACGCCCTCGTAGGAGCGCTCAAAGGTCAGGTTGGCCGCCTGGGCCTGAGCCTCGTTGTCGGGGAAGATGCCCCGGAAGACCTCGGCGGTCGGGCACCCCCGGGACCGGTGCACGTGCACCATGGCACGTGCGTACGCGCCGGTCCCGGGGACGATGCCCTGCGTGGCGATCGCCTCGGCGAACGCCCGCTCGACCATGGCGACATCACCGATCGTGGTGCCCGCCAGATCCAGGCAGGCAAGCCTGATGGGCATTACTTCCCCATCACGGGCAAGGACCATGAAAGCACCCAAATCGGTAGCCGCGTTTTCAGTTCTCGCTGCCGGTGGCCTCAGTCCACAGGTCCAGCTCGGCGCGGTCCGCCTGCACCTTGCGCCAGACCAGCAGTCCCCCAAGCGCGACAAGTGCCAGAACGACCAGCTTCTTCACGGTGTGACCCCACTTCTCGACGGTCTCACCTGCCGGGGTGAGACAACGCCCGGTTCTAACGGTTCCCTGCAGCCTAGCAAGGGATCGGGCCATGATCTGGTTTGCACCATAAGCCAAGGTGGCAAATCTACGCCAACCGGGTGATTTTAATCATCATGCCGTACGGCTCGCGCTTGAATGATCGCGATCCGCGACGAGTTCGACCTCGAAGCCGTCCTCGTTCTCAAGATAACCCGCGTAATGGGCGGTTCCGCCCGCATGAGGATGCCGATCGGTGAACATCAACGTCCATCCGTGCTCCGGTGCCGCCTCGACCAGCGCATCCACCCGCTCCGACCCGATGACGCGGAACGCCAAATGATTCAGACCCGGTCGGCATCGATCATGTGAGGAGGAGGTAAGCGCGGGTGACTGCTCGACGACGACATAGACGCCGTCCCGCGCCCAGCTCCGCCCGCCCTCCCAGTCCTGGAAGAGCTGGTATCCCATCTCCCCGAGCAACCATCCCCAGGACTTCACCGCACGGCCGAGGTCGGGAACCCAGAGCTCGATATGATGCAACATGACCGCTCATATTGCCAGGCATGACCACTTTCAGCCAGGTCGGTAGGCAGTCAGGCCCCGTCCAGCCGGCGGTCCCGCCCTCCGGGGACGGAGGGCGGACCCGGATCGTCACCTGCCTTTGACGAGGTCAGCGTAGTCGGGGTGACGTTCGATCCACGCCTTCACGAACGGGCAGCGGGGCACGACCTTCACCCCTTCGGCCCGGGCCGCGTCCAGCGCCGCGCGGGCAAGCGCACTGCCCACTCCCTTGCCCTCGAACTCATCGTCGACCTCGGTATGGGTGTAGACGATGACGCCGTTGTGCCGGATGAATTCCAACTGTCCCGCGTGCTTGCCGTCCACCTCCGCCTCGAAGAAATCGCCACCGGGCGAGAGTGTGACGTCAACCTGCATGGGGCCTCCTCCATCGGGGCCGCCGGACGGCGGCGCATCGATCAGCCGATCTCGTGCGACGTTCATTCCCGCAAAACCTATGAGATGTCCCGGCGGCCGCGCTGCGGCGTCCCGACGGATGATCATGTGGTGGCGATCTCCCGAACCAGCGGGAGCAAGACCCCCGGGCCGGCCGCCCCGCGGCCATCTCCCAAGGAGAGCCAGAAAGTTTTTGAAGGATCGGTAAACTAAGGGCGGTTACGGCGGCATTGACCTGGTGAACTGTCACGAGCCGGTCGACGCCCTCCCGAGAGGTTCGAGATTGCGGGTCACCGACATCGGTACAGAGCAGATCACTCCACCTTCCGGGGCGTCACCCGATGGCACCACCGTGCCGGCCCCTCCCTTCCCTCGATCGTCTGCAGAGGTTTCCCTGTGAGCACTGCCGTCCATGTCACCGCCGTATCCGACGACACTCTGGAAGACGTGTGCATGCTGGCCCTGGCCGGCGAGCTCGACTACACCAACGCCGAGCGGTTCCAGCACGATCTCCAGGAGTCCATCGGCTCGGAGCCGTGCGACCTCATCATCGATCTGAGTGACCTGACGTTCTGCGACTCCACGGGAATCCAGGTATTTCTGGCTGTTCGAAAGCTCGTCCACGATCGTGGCCGCATCATCGTGCTGGCCCGGCTCCACCCCCGCCTGGAGCGGCTCTTCCATCTGACCGGGCTCACCAGCGCCTTCAGCGTGCAGTCCACCGTCGATGACGCCGTCGAGCTCCTGCGGTCACGGCAGTCGTCGTAGAGTCCCGGACGGGCGGGCGCGGTCGCCCCCTCATGCTTGGCCGTTCCCCCGGCCCGTGCACCACCGCCAACACGGTCCACCCGCCTGCCTGCGGCGTCCACGCCCAGGTGCGGGAGGCCTCCGGCAGATATCTCTCCGCCTGTATGGTCGTAAGTTGGCAATGACCGGGCAGGTGTTTAGCATCATGTAACTCGTCAGCAACGCCCTGGTTCTGGAGCAAGTCGGCTTGCCCCCCGGTGACTGCCAGACAAGGCGACGTCAAGGGGGTGCCGTGACCGGCGACCGCGGCCAGCACTGGCCGATCGACGACGATCTCACCGCTCTGCGGCAACGTCTCCTCCAGCATGCGGCCCAGGCGGGTATGAGCGGTGAACGGCTGGACGACCTGCTTCTCGCCGTCAACGAGGCCGTCATCAACGTTCTGGAACACGGTGGCGGCAAGGGCACGCTGAGCATCTGGCACAACGACAGCTGCATCACCGTGGACGTCGTCGACACCTCGGGGAACCTGGCTCCCCGGCACATCCCCCCGGAACGCCCCACAGGCACGGTGCGGGGCTTCGGACTGTGGCTGATGAGCCAGCTGTGCGACGAGTTCACCATCCACCAGAACGCGGGAGAGTCACGTGTCCGGCTGCGGATGCGCCTGCACGCCACCCCTGCCCTGTAGGCCGGCGGTCCGGCCCCCCACGGAGTTACGGTCCGGCCGATATATGAATGGCCCGCACCGAGGGCTGATGACTACCCTCTTCATCGTTCGCACGATCGATCGAGGAGTACGCCCGTGATCCGCTACACCGACGCCGTCGACACGATCGACGCCGACCGGCTCAAGGGCTTCTTCGTCGGGTGGCCGACCCCCGCCTCCCCGGAGCAGCATCTGGCGGTGCTGCGCGGAAGTCACCGTGCGGTCGTCGCGATCGACGAGGAGACCGAGCTCGTCATCGGCTTCGTCAACATGATCAGTGACGGTGTCCTGACCGCTTACGTCCCCTGGCTGGAGGTCCTCCCCGAATACCAGGCTCAGGGGATCGGCTCCGAGCTGATGCGGCGGATCCTCGCCGACACCGAGCATCTCTACTCCGTCGACCTCCTCTGCGAGGCGCCGCTCCAGCCCTATTACGAGCGCTTCGGCATGCTCCCCGTCCCCGGCATGACGCTCCTGCACCGCTCCGCGCTCCACGGCTGAGGCACGGCTGAGGCTTCCGGTGCCGGAGCACTCAGCCGGGTACGGCTCTGCCGTACTCCAGATACGTCGATCCGCCGAGCTCGCGAGCCGCGGCCGCCGCCTTCACCCGCAGGGCCAGTCGCTCGGACACCACCTCGTCCACCTCGTCGACCGGATGGAACGCAAAGCTCGTCAGCTCGTTGTCGGAGAAGAAGATCCGCTCAAGCACATCCGCACCGAGCACGCCGCCGTCGAAGACGAAGAGGATCAGGTCGCCGTACTTCACGCTGGGCGCCCAGTCCGCCACGAGAAGGCGGCCTATCGGCGGCTGGATGCCGAGCTCCTCACCAACCTCGCGGACACAGGCCTCGTAGGGGGTCTCGCCCGGCTCCACGACCCCGCCGGGGATATCCCGCTGAGGTTTGTAGGACGGCTGGACGATCATGACGCGGCCGTCCTCGTCGAAGAAGAGGGCACCCGCCGCCGCCCGGGCCCGTGCCACGGGCGGAACCCCCGGCTCATCCACGGTGTCAACTCTAATAGAGCCCGGGCGGCGAGGACAGCGATATACACGCGGGTCGCTGCCGGCCGGGGCGGGCGGCAACGACCCGGCACACTACCTGGCAGGCCTCTGGGCGAGCAGTCCCGCGACGGCGTCCGCCGCCTCGGGATGCCGGACCAGCAGCGCGCCCACCTCACCGTGCCCGAGCCCGCCGGCGGCGGGAACGACCGGCCGCCACCCCGCGTCACACCCCAGCAGCGCCGCCACGGCGTCGCATGCCGCCGGGTGGCCGGCCAGCAGATCGGCCACCGGCCCCGCCTGCGCGGGCACCGGCCCGGCCGCCTCCGGCACTGCCCGCGTCTCCCACGGCGGCACCCATGTGTCGACGGCGGACAGGTCTGCGGGGAACGTACGGCCTGCCTCACGGACGAGCGCGGGCACCAGTTCGGGCGCCTGGTCCCGCAGGGTCGTGATCAGTTTGGGCAGCCACGGGAGCAGGACGGCGTCAGGCAGCCGCCCGAAGGCCTTGGACATCACCTCGACCACGAAGGGCGCCAGCGTCGGGACCGGCTCCAGCGCCTGCACGAACCCGCTCATGTACAGCGGGAACGCCGGGATGACGAGCGGGTTGGCCAGCAGTTCGTCGCACCGCGACCGCAGCTCGGCCAGGGGCAGCGCGCCGAGCCGGAACTGGGCGGCCCAGAGCAGCGACACCTTGGCGGTCGCCTCCGGGTGTGACTGCCGTACCGCGATTTCGAGCTGGGCGCGGTCACATCCCAGGGACAGCGCGAAGCCTTCCAGAGAGAACAGGAATCCGAGCATGGCGGCCACCTGGCGGACGCCGGTGCCCTCGTCCACGAAGGCGATCGGCAGCAGCGTGCAGTAGTGCGCGTATCCGGCGGTGACGAAGTCCTCACACCAGGCCGGCAGCACCGGCTCGGTGGCGCGATAGTGGGCCAGGAGCCGGCGGATCCGGCGCAGCACCTCGGGTGCGTCGTCCACGGTGCGCTCGGCGGCCAGCAGTTCCACGGCCCGCCTTCCGAGCTCGTCGACGGTCCGTCGGCTGCCCAGGTACAGGATGGCGTCTTCCACGGCCGCGAGAGCGACGGCGGCGGTGGCCTGAGGCTCCCGCACGGTACGGCGCAGGCGCTGCTCCAGCACCTGCTCGACGGTGACCCCCTCGTAGCCCAGCTCAATGATCGACTGCTGGTTACGGCCGATCGCCAGGTCCCAGCTCTCCTGGATCGACCGCTCGCCCAGCCGGCGCTCACCCATGATCGGACGGACGGCGTCCGAGGACAGCAGGCGGCGCAGCATCCACAGCAGGTCGGAGCAGGGCACCAGCTCGGGGTCCGCGTCGAGGTTCAGCAGCGCCCGATGGATCGTGCGCTTGCTCAGGTCGAACCCCAGCGGCTCCAGCCGGTCGTACACGTCACGGGCCAGCGGCGGGAGGGCATGGTAGCCGACCTGGCCGATCCGGTCTCCGCCCAGAAGGATCTCGCACAGCCGGCGCACGTCGCGGCGGCCGGGCACCACGTCCTTCTCGATGCAGGTGACCGCGGCGTCCTGGAAGTCGTAGGGCGTGGGACGGCTCCGGTTACGCATCCCGGCGAGCAGGATGGACGTCTCGAACACGGCGATGGCGTCCGCCGTACTGGCCAGGTAGCCGTTGCGGCGGGCCAGGTGGACGATGTCGACGCACCACCCCAGCAGCTCGGCCTCGTCGAGGCCGCCTGGCACGGGAGGGTCGGCCAGGAAACCGGACAACCGATCGATGACCGGCGCGGACGGGGTGGGGGCCGTCGGCCGCCCGTGCCCCGAGCGTTTGCGGGTCCCCTGCTGTCCCTTGAGCTGGAAGGGCGGGACGCCGGAGCGCGCCACCGCCTTGGTCCAGGTGGCCTCGGCGATCGACACCGAGCCGGAGGCCAGCGCGAACTGGGCCTCGATGGCGGAGTGGCTGGACGGGATGAGCCCGTACAGCCAGTGCGTGGCCGTCCGGGGGCTGATGTCGTAGGCCGGTGCCTCCGCGGCCAGCCCGAACTGCTCGACCCGGCTGGCCGCGTGGAACGCACCGCACACGTACAGGCACTGCGACGGGTCGGCGTCCGACGCGGCGAGGTGCTCGCGCATCCGGGTCCACATGTAGCGCTCGCGGTCCTCGTCACGGGCCAGCCGGTCGCCGTCGGTGGGGGTCAGCCGCCGGAAAAGGCTGCCGATCAGCACCATGACCTGGCGGTAGGTGTCGTGATCCGCGTCGGCCAGGGGCTGCTCCACGTACTGGTCCCACCACTCGGACCAGTGCCGGACCTTGCCGTGGTGGAGCAGGTGCGCTTCGAGTTCGGCGAAGCGGGGCCGCAGGTCGCCGATCTCGATGCCCACGGCGTCACCGTGCAGGGCCGGGTCCTCGCCGTGTCCGCCGGTCTCCCCGGACGGGGCCGGGTCCTCGCCGTTCCCGTCGGCGGCCGGGCCGGCCGGATCGCGGGGCAGCCACTGGAAGACGTGGTCCGCCGAGCGGTCCACCAGCACCAGTTCGACCCCCGGCGTGTCGAGGGCGTAGGCGATGACCTGGTATTCGGCCGACGCCTCGGTGATCGGCGCCACGACGCTGAGCGGCCCCCACTCCGGCGGGAAGCCGTCGAGCTCGGTCGCGAACGCCTGCAACGCCACGGGGAGGCGGCAGTTGCGCAGCTCGTCCAGGAGCGGCTGCAGGTCTTCGCACAGCTCCAGGTAGACGACCGTGGGCCGCTTCTCGCGCAGGCGTCGCGCCATGGCCAGCGCCGAGGCCGGTGAGTGGTGGCACACCGGGAAGATCTCAAGCTCCTCGCGCAGCGCCCGGTCGACGTCGTCGACCATGCCCGACAGGATGCCGGCCAGGCCGCTCGGCTCGTCGGCGAAGGCGGCGGCGGCGTCGAGCAGCTGCTGGCGGAGGGCGCCGAAGGTGCCCGGGCTCATCTGAATCCTTCCAGCGTGGAGATCCTGGCCTCCGGTTCCGGGGAGGAGGTCAAGAGAGCGTGGCGATCGCCTGGCGGCCGCCTTCGAGGAAACCCTGCCACGGTCCGCCGTCCTTCTTGCTGCGGGGCTCGATGACACCGTGCCAGTACTTGTTCAGGATGGCCAGGTCCTCCGGGCTGCGGCGGGCCAGGGAGCCCACCAGCGAGCCGGCGAGCGTCTCCGCCCGCAGCGTGCGGTCGCCGAAGAACTGGCTGTGCAGGATGGCGTCCTCGAGCACGCCGATCTGCTCGGCCGTGGACAGCGCCGACTCGAGCTTCTCGTCGTCGCTGGTGGCCGACGCCGCGGCGGCCCGCAGGTCGGCGAAGCTCTGCAGCAGGACGTCCAGCAGCGTCGGCGGCAGTTCCAGCTCGATCCGGTGGCGGTTCAGCAGCTCCGTGGTGCGGAACCGCACGATCTCCGCCTCGCTGCGCTTGCTCGTCACCACGGGGATCCGGATGAAGTTGAACCGCCGCTTCAGGGCCGACGAGAGGTCGTTCACCCCTCGGTCCCGGCTGTTGGCCGTGGCGATGATCGAGAATCCGGGCTGGGCGAACACGATGCCGTCGTCGTCGAGCTCGGGGATGGACACGTACTTCTCGGAGAGGATGGAGATCAGGGCGTCCTGCACGTCGCTGGTCGACCGGGTCAGTTCCTCGAAGCGCCCGATCACGCCCTGCTCCATCGCCGTCATGATCGGCGAGGGGATCATCGACTCGCGGGACTGCCCCTGGGCGATCACCATGGAGACGTTCCACGAATACTTGACGTGGTCCTCGGTGGTGCCGGCGGTGCCCTGGACGACGAGGGTGGAGTTGCGGGAGATGGCGGCCGAGAGCAGCTCGGCGAGCCAGCTCTTGCCGGTGCCCGGGTCCCCGATCAGCAGCAGCCCCCGGTCGGAGGCCAGGGTCACGATGCTGCGCTCGACGAAGCTGCGGTCGCCGAACCACTTCTGGGGGATCTCACGGTCGAGCCCGTCGGAACGCTCGGACCCGAGCACGAACAGCCGCACCATCCGGGGGCTGAGCCGCCACGAGAACGGCTTGGGGCCGTCGTCGATCGACTCCAGCCAGTCGAGTTCGTCGGCGTACTTGACCTCGGCCGGGGCGCGCAGCATCTCGTCGGTCATTCGCGGGTCTCCTAGGTGAGGAAGCTCTTCAGCTCGAGCACGAGTTTGCCGATGTGGCCCGAGATCACGGGTGTGCCCAGGTCCTTGAGGCGCTGGCGGAACCACGGGTCCACGCTCTGATGACCGGAGCTGTTCACCGAGCCGACCGGGATGAACTTCACCCCTGAACGGTGCACCGCCTCGAAGTCGGTGATCAGCGACCGGTCGTCGTAGAAGTCGGAGATCCACACCAGCGCGGTGTTGCGCGGTTCGGCGATCTTCGGCCGGGCCTTGGCCATCGCGACGGGGCCGTGGGTGCCGCCCCCGAGGGTCGTGCGCAGCAGTACCTCGAACGGGTCGTGCACCCAGGGCGTCAGGTCGAGCGCGCGGGTGTCGTACGCGATCAGGTGCACGTCCACCTTGGGCAGGCCCGCGAAGATCGACGCCAGGATGGTGCAGTTCACCATCGCGTCCACCATCGAACCCGACTGGTCGACGACCACGATCATCCGTGACGGCGTGGTCTTCCTGGCCGTGTGCCGGTAGTACAGCCTGTCCACATAGAGCTGCTGGTCTTCCGGGCTCCAGTTGGGCAGGTTCTTCCAGATCGTGCGGTTGAGGTCGAGGTTGCGGAACACCCGCTTCGGCGGCACCGACCTGTCGATGGTGCCCACGCTGGTCTTCTCGACCTTCGTGCGCAGCACCTCGGCGACCTCGTCGACGAACCGGCGGATCAGCGCCTTGGCGTTGGCCAGCGCGATCCCCGACAGGTTGGCCTTGTCCCGCAGCAACTGCTCGATGAGTGACATGCTCGGCGTCAGCCGGCCCGCCAGAGCCGGGTCGGCCAGCACCTCGCGCAGGCGCATGCGGCGGACGAGGTCGCCCTCCAGCCCGGCCAGGACACCGGCCAGCTCTCCCGCGCCGGGGTGGGACCGCAGCTGACCCGGCTCCGCCCCGAGCGCCTGCTCGAACCAGCCGACGTCCTGCTGCCATCGGGCCAGGTCGGTGGCGGTGACGTTGCCGGCCCCGGTGGCGAACACGTTGAGCAGGAGCTTCGACACCAGGGCCGCCCGGCGCACCTCGATCGCCCCGGCACGCTCCGGCGGACGCTCGTCGACGGACGCGGACACGGCGCCCTCCGGCGCGGGGTCGTCCTGCGCGGCGTCCTCGCCCCGCACGGCGCCGTCCACCGCGGTGTCGTCCTCCGCGGTGTCGTCCTCCGCGGTGTCGTCCTCCGGCGCCAGCAGGCCTCGCAGCTCGGGACCCAGATCCGGGAAGCGCTGCACGAGGGTGTCCACCGACACCGACGGGTCGAGCAGCGCCGGCGGCAGTCCGATGTCGTCGACGATGGCCACGCTGGCCGCCTCCAGCGAGGGCTGCTCGTCGGGGTCGAACAGCCGTGCCAGCAGGCGCCAGTAGAGCACTTGGCGCCGGTTCTCGTCGGCACCGATCCGGGAGTCGCTCATTTCCTCAGCAGCCGCCCTGCCCGCTCGCGCAGTACGGCCACCGCGTCGCCGGCCCGGGCCTCGGCCTTGGCGGCCTTGGGATCCGTGGGGCCCAGCGCCCAGTCCCCGTTGTGCGCCTCGACCGCCTTGCGCTTCACCGTCGCCTGGACCGCGAGGGGCTGCAGCGTCCACCGGCCGCCGTCCCAGCGGACCAGGCCGATGCACGCCGAAGAGGCGGCCACCATCGCGGAGGTGAGCGGGCCGCAGGCCGGCAGGCGGTCGGTGTCGACGGCGAGGGTGCTACCGCCCAGGTCCAGCGTGACCGCCGAACCGTCGCCGGTGGCCGTCTTGTAGCCCTCCACCAGCACGGGTTCGGCGATGCGCACCGGGTGGCGGTCCAGGGGCGGCACCGCCGGGGCGAGCACGCCGGCGAGCTGGACCCGGGCGGCGGCGAACGGGTCGACGGGCTCGCCCGCGCGTGCCCGGTCGTCGTGCCACACCAGGTCGCCGCTGTCCAGCAGGGGCAGATCCGTGACGTCCAGGCTGCGGCGTTCCGCCAGCGCGCCGAGCAACACGGGAAACCCGGTCAGCAGCCGCCACAGCGCCGGGCCGACGATCGTGTCCACCTTCGCGGCGGCGACGCTCGTGCGCACCAGCCGGGACGGCGCGCCGCCGCTGGGTTCCAGGATGCCGTGGACCTGTATCTGCACCGCGGTACCGTGCTCGTGCACGTCGACACCGAGGATCAGCAGCCGTCCCGACACCGTGCCGGCGGCCTCCGGACCGCCGGGCAGGCCACCGGCCTGTGACAACAGCAGGGCGCGTGTCCACAGGTCGGCCCACCGCCGGACGGGCAGCCGATCCGCCGCCTGGACCGGGCACGACGCCCGCAGTTCGGCCGCCAGGCCGTCGAGCAGCACCGCCGGCCTGCGCAGGCCGGGTTCGGCCGACAGCGCCTCGATCGCCTGGCCCGAGGCGGAGACGAGGTCGTGGTCGACGCCCCGCCATCCGGTGATGGCCAGCTCGTGGAGCCAGGACCGGCACCCGCTGAGCAGGTTGTCCGCCGCGACCACCGGCGGCACCGGCGAGGCCGGTCCCTCCCATGACGCCCGCGCCCGCCCCAGGGCGGCGTCGAGACGGGCGAGCAGGGCGTCGTGCACCGCGCCGAACAGCGCGGCACGCCCACCGGCCAGCGCCGTCAGGTGCTCGTCGGCGATCGAGCCGGCGGCGAGCTTCCCTGCCGCCTCACCCATCCGTTCACCGAGCGGCGTCGCCGCCATGGCCCCGGCCATGGCGGTCAGCGCCGCGGCACGCTCCTCGCCGAGCCGGGCGAACCCGTGCGCGAGGGCGTCGTCGAAGCCCGTCACCAGGTCGAGGGCCTCTCCGACTCCTGACGGGGTGCCGTCGAGCAGTTCGGCGAGCTGCACATCGAGCATCAGCTGACCGCCCCCGTGGCCGGGAACCAGTGCAGCTCCGCGATGGGCTCGGTGGTGTCCGGCAGCTCCAGGTAGGCCAGGTGGCGGAGGAACCGGCTGAACACGACGGCCGCCGGGGTCCGTTCGGGCCCGCCGCCCAGGCGGCTCGCCAGCCCGGCGGCGGACGACGTGCCGTCACTGACATCGACGCGCAGATAACGGGCGACACGGTCGACGCCGTACTGCAGCACAGCCTCCGCGATGAGCGCCTGCAGGTGCTTGCACGGCGAGCCGTACAGCCCACCGCACGGCCGGTTGTTGTTGGTGCTGCAGTTGTAGGTGTGGGTCCCGGCGGTGACCGACGAGACGTATACGCGCGCGATGTCCGAACCGCTGGACACGACGCCCTGCAGCCGCCCGTCCGCCAGCTCTACGAAAGGGACCTTCGCCAGTTTGCGGGGCTGAAGGGGGGACACCACCCGCGCTGAGCTGCACTGCTCCCACGCGGCTCTGTCCGCGTTCATGACCCTCGACCTCCAGCTCACCAGCTTGGAAACATCGCCCGGTACGGCGGCACCGACGCGAACGGCCGATCCGTGATCAAGAAATTTACCTTATTGCCGACTTGTCCAGAGCCCATTCCCGCGATGTCGGCCCCGGGGAACGGCCGTGAATCCGCCGTCAGGAGCTCACTCCCCGGCGGGGATGACCTGTCCCTCAGGCCCATGACTCCTGTCCCCCAGGGAGGAAGCCTTTGCCTAAGCCGGAGGTCGATCCCCAGGTCAGCAGGGGATAAGGAGCTTATCGTCTGTGCTCTGGGGGGATTCGATGGGCCTACTGAGGGTGAGCAGGGTCGGCGTGGTGGTCGTGGCGGCAGGTGCCGTACTGGCCGGGTGCGCACAGAGTGAAGATCCGCAGGCCAAGAAGGACGCCGGAATCGCCGCCGCCAAGGCGGCCGCAGCAGGTCAGGCAGCCCTCCTCAAGACGAAAATGGCGGCGGCCGCGAAGGTCCACGCCAACGAGCTGGGCGAGATCCCCGTGATCATGTACCACCGGGTGATCGACAAGCCGAGCACCCAGGACGACCGCACCCCCAAGCAGTTCCGCACGGAACTGGAGCGGTTGGCCAGGGAGGACTACGTCCCGATCACTGCGGCCGAGTATGTCAGCGGGCGGATCGACATCCCCGCGGGACGGCACCCGGTCGTCCTCACCTTCGACGACTCGTCCCCGTCGCAGTTCGATCTGGACGGGATGGGCGTGCCCAAACCGGGGACGGCCGTCGCCATCCTCCAGGACGTCGCCAAGGCCCACCCGGGGTTCCGCCCGGTGGCCACGTTCTACGTGACGCGCGACATGTTCGGGAAGACGAGCCCGGAAGAGCAGACCGAGATGCTGGCGTGGCTCCGTGACAAGGGATTCGACATCGGCAACCACACCCGTGACCACAAGAGCCTGGGCGGCAAGCCGGAGAAGCAGGTGAACGCCGAGGTCGCGGCGGGCCACGAGCTCATCACCAAGCTGGTCAACACCAACCCGGTCACGCTGGCACTGCCGTACGGCAACCAGCCGAGCCACAAGGACTGGGCTCTCAAGGGTGCCTCCGGCGGCGTCTCCTACAACTACGGCGGGGTGTTCCTCGCCGGGTACACCCCCGCCCTGTCGCCGTTCAACAAGAAGTTCGACCCGCTCGGCATCCCGCGCATCCGCTCGATGGACAAGACCGGCGACTGCGTGAAGTTCTGCTCCACCGCCTGGCTCGACTGGCTGAAGACGAACAGGGACGATCGCTACACCTCGGACGGTGACGTGAAGACGGTCGCCTTCCCCAAGTTCAAGTCTCCTTTCGTGATCAAGCGCTACGCCGATCGCGTCCTCGCCTACTGATCCGCCGGCCGGGAGGGATCGGGGAGGCGGTGCTCGGGAGTTCACCGCGGGGAGGCGGCGTTCACGTCCTTCTCCCCGGCGAGGGTGTTCCTCTGGAGGGACGACGGTTGGTAGGTTGATTCCCGGGTGAGCCGGGAAGTCTGGTCGGCACTTCTACCGGCGATCCCGAAAGTGCCGAGGTGTCATGCGTGCTCGCGACCTGGTCACCGAATTCCCGACCGTCTCCCTGGACACCCCCGTGCTCGACGCCGCCCGGCTCCTGGCCGACCAGGGACTGCCCGGCCTGATCGTGGTCGACGAGAACGGCTCGCCGCGCAGCATCCTGCCCGGCGCCCAGGTGATGCGTCTGGCCGTGCCCACCTACTGCCAGGACGATCCGGCGCTGGCCCGGGTGGTGGACGAGGCGCACGCCGACACCTTCCTGCGGTCGCTGGCCGGGCGGACGGTCCGCGAGTGCCTGCCGGAGAATCCGCGGGAGCTGCCGATCGCCGATCCGGACGCCACCGTGCTGGAGATCGCCGCGCTCATGGCGCGCACCTACAGCCCGCTCGTCGCGATCGTGGAGGAGGACCGCTTACAGGGAGCGGTCACGCTACAGGTGTTGCTGGACCGGACGCTCGACTCGTGACGGCCCTCGCGTGGCTGTCGGTGGCGGTGTTCCTCGGCGCGTACGCGCTGATCGCCAGCGAGCGGATCCACCGGGTCGCCGCGGCGCTGGGCGGGGCCGGCATCATGCTGCTGATCCACGCCACCGACGGCAGGGCCGCGTTCTTCTCCGAGCACACCGGGATCGACTGGAACGTCATCTTCCTGCTGCTCGGCATGATGATCATCGTTGGTGTGCTCAAACAGACCGGCGTCTTCGAATACCTGGCGATCTGGGCGGCGAAACGGGCGAAGGGCCGGCCGTTCCGGCTGATGGTCCTCCTGATTGTGATCACCGCCTCGGCGTCCGCGCTGCTGGACAACGTCACCACCGTGCTGCTGATCGCGCCGGTGACGTTCCTGGTGTGCGAACGGCTCGCGCTGCCGGTCGTGCCGTTCCTCATCAGTGAGGCGATGGCCTCCAACATCGGCGGCACCGCCACGCTGGTCGGCGACCCACCCAACATCATCATCGCCAGCCGGGGCGGGCTGAGCTTCAACGACTTCCTGGTCCACATGGCGCCCATGGTGCTGGTGCTGATGGTGGTCTTCATCGGGCTGTGCCGCGTGCTTTTCCGGAAGTCCTTCCGCTACGACCCGGAGCGGGCCGCGGAGATCATGCAGCTCGACGAGCGGGAGGCGATCGCCGACCGGTGGCTGCTGTGGCAGAGCCTGGCCGTGCTGGCCCTGGTGATGGCCGCCTTCGTCCTCCACCCCGTGCTGCACTACGAGCCCTCGGTCGTGGCGGTCCTGGGCGCCGGGATCCTGGTGGCCGCCACCAAGGTCACCACCGAGGACGCCATCCGCGAGGTGGAATGGCCCACCCTGGTGTTCTTCGCCGGGCTGTTCGTCATGGTCGGCGCCCTCGTCGAGACCGGTGTCATCGGGCGGATCTCCCAGGCGGCGGTGGACGCCACCGGCGGAAGGCTCGGGCTGACCACGCTGGGCCTGCTCTGGGCGTCGGCCGGCATCTCGGCCATCGTGGACAACATCCCCTACGTCGCCACCATGAGCCCCATCGTCGCCGACCTGGTGCAGGCCAACGGCGGCAACGGCCCCGCCCAGGTGCTGTGGTGGGCGCTGGCCTTCGGTGCCGACCTGGGCGGCAACGCCACCGCCGTCGGCGCGGCGGCCAACGTGGTCATCATCGGCATCGCCGCACGCAACCGCACCCCGATCAGCTTCTGGGAGTTCACCAAGTACGGCCTCATCGTCACCTCCGTCACCGTCGCCCTGGTGACGCCGTACCTGTGGCTGCGCTATCTGACGTAGAGCGCACACCGGACATCCACGATGTCCGGTGTGGGCTGCGGCGTCAGTGGGACAGGATCTCCTCCGCGGGCTCCGGAGCCCGGAGCCCGCGGACTCCCGGGGAGAACAGCGCGGCCAGGGAGGCCAGGACGACGACCGCGGCGCAGCCGAGCAACGCGGCCCTCGGACCGATCGTGATCGCCAGCGGTCCCGCCACCAGCAGGCCCACCGGGCCGAACATCAGGGAGCCGAGGGCGTCGTAGGAGCTGACCCGCGACAGGGACTCGGGAGGGATCTCCCGCTGCATCGTGGTGTTCCACAGCACCCCGAAGATGTCGAAGCAGACGCCCATGACGACCGCGCCGACGACGACCGTCCACAGCGGGGCCCCCAGGCCGAGCAGCAGGTACGGCAGGGCGGTGGGCACGGTGAGGACCGTGCCCACCAGGATGGGACGGCGGGGCCGTAGCCGCAGTGCGATGAAGACGCCACCGATCATGCCGACCGCCTCACCCGCCAGGACCGCCGACCAGGCGGGCGCTCCGCCCAGGTGCTCCTTGGCCACCAACGGTCCGAGCACGCCGTGCGCGGCCTGTATGGCCATCACCAGCACCGAGAACTGCGCGACGACCACCCAGAGCCACTGCCGGGAGACGAACTCGCGCCAGCCGCCGCGCAGGTCCGCGATGACGGAGTGGCTCGCGGACGCGTCGCGCTCCGCCGGGGCGAGCCGCAGCGCGGCGATGAGCACGGCCGCCACGGCGAACATGAGGGCGCTGACGGCCAGCGCCCAGCCACCGCCGAGCAGGACCACCGTGGCCCCGCTCAGGACGAGCCCGGCGACGCGCGCGCTGTTGGCGCCCAGTCCCAGTACGGCGTTGGCGGTCTGCAGCCGGTCGGCGGGGACGACGTCGGGGATGATCCCGGTCAGGGCGGGGAAGAAGACCGCCATCGCGATGCCGGTGGCCGCCGCCGCCGTCACCAGGGCGGGGAGCGGGGTCCATCCGGTGAGCAGCATCGCGGCGAGACAGGCGAACGCCACCGCGTTGAGCGTCTCACCGGCCATCATCACCCGGTGCCGGGGCAGCCGGTCCGCGATCACCCCGCCCACGAGCATGAACGCCACCATCGGCACCGCCTCGGCGGCCAGGACCACCGACAGCGTCGTGGCCGTCGAGCCGGGCAACCCCAGGACGCCGAAGGCGAGAGCCACGGGCGCGAAGGAGCTTCCCAGCATCGAGATGGTCCGGGCGGCGAGGAGCAGGGCGAAACGCCGATCCCGGAGCATGTCGAGGTCGCGGCGGTAACTCTGCACGTGCTGACTCCTCACAAAACCCGAACGGCCTCCATCCTGTCGTCATTCGGTGGCGATGTCTCCCCAATATCCGAGGCCCGTGAGGCGCCCGGCCTACGGAGCGGCGGCCCGGCTCCGGCATGACGACGGGACCACGCCGGGGTGGGCGCGGCGCGGCCTCAGCGCTCCACCGCAGACCGGCGCAGCGCTCCACACCGGCTGCGCGGTCACGCCGGATCAGCCGGCGCCACCCACCGCCGACGCCTCCCGCCTGCGGAAACTCATTGGACAGCCGATGAGATGCCTGGCAGCCTCGTTGAGATGAAGCGGACGTTCGAGGAACTGGTCGCCGAGGCCGAATCCGTCTCCGTCGACGGCTGGGACTTCTCCTGGCTGGACGGCCGGGCCACCGAGGAGCGCCCCTCCTGGGGATACGCGCGGCTCCTGGAGACAAGGATGGCGCAGGCGAAGGCCGCGCTGGACGTCGAGACCGGCGGCGGGGAAGTGCTGGCGGGAGTGCCGCGCCTCGCCCCGCTGACGGTCGCCACGGAGTCCTGGCCGCCGAACCTCGCGAGGGCGAGCGGACGGCTGAACCCGCGGGGCGTGGCGGTGGTCAGCACCGGCGACGAGCCACGGCTCCCGTTCGGCGACGGGGTCTTCGATCTGGTGGTCAGCCGCCACCCGGTGACCACCTGGTGGGAGGAGATCGCACGCGTGCTCCAGCCGGGAGGGACGTACTTCTCCCAGCAGGTCGGTCCCCGGACCGTCGTGGAGGTGACGGAGTTCTTCATGGGCCCGCAGCCGCCCGGCTCGGCACGCGATCTCGAACTGGCCAGGGCGGCGGCCGAAGCCGTCGGCCTGGAGGTGGTCGACCTCCGGATGGAGTCGCTGCGCACCGTGTTCCATGACGTCGGCGCCATGGTCTACTTCCTGCGGAAGGTGATCTGGATCGTCCCGGGCTTCACGGTCGACCGCTACCGCACCGAACTCAAGGCCCTGCATGACCGCATCCAGACCGACGGCCCCTTCCTCGCGCACACGACGCGTTTCCTCATCGAGGCCCGCAAGCCGGCCTGAGGTCGGCGCACCGGTTCCTCCGGCCGCTCCGGATCCTCCACAGGGACACGCGTTTTCGCGGTTGCCGGGCGCCTCTCCTCAGGCGAGGTCCCTGGCGGTGAGGGCCGCCTCCAGCAGGCGTGCCTCGGCGGGGACGGTGAGGTCCAGGCCGGTCAGCGCGGTCACCCTGTGCAGCCGGTAGTCGAGGGTGTTGCGGTGGATGTGCAGATCCTGGGCGGTCCGGCGGCGGTTGTGGCCCCGGTTGACGAAGGCGCGCAGCGTGTCGACCAGCTACGGGTGGTCGTTCAGCGGATCGAGCTTGGCTGCGAGCCTGGCGATTCCGGCACCGGGGCGGGCCAGCTGATATTCGACGAGGACGTCGTCGAAGCGGTAGAGGCCGGGTGGGCGGCCGAGCAGATCCACACCCGCCTCGACCAGCTGCGCGTGCTCGGCGGTCTCCGCCAGGGCCCGCCACCAGACTTCGGCGCTGATGAGGTAGGCGGTGAGCGCGGCCTCCAGCGGGACGCGCTCCTCGGCACGCCGCGCCGACCACGCGATGAGTTCGGTCAGGTCACCGAGATCGAGGACATCGCCCTTCCGCAGCGTCCGCAGCATCAGGCCGAGCACCACCGCGACCGACCGGCTGACCTCCTCGTCGAGGATGTCCTGGGGCTGCTCCCGGTAGAAGGGCACCTCGGACGCGCAACGCGCGACCACGACCGCGGTGAGCTCCCGGACACGCGGAGCCATGCGGGCGTGGAGGTCGAGCATCCAGGGATCGCCACATCGCACAAACCGGGATGTCAATCATTGCCGCGAGTGCGGAGAGACGGCGGGCGTTTACGCGTTCAGGATGTGCGATCAAACGAGAAGTGCGTCCGACGTAACGTGCGGTTCACTTCTCGACGGCCTCGGTCAGGAGACCCCCCGTGTATCGAAGACTGCTCCTCCCGCTGATCGCGCTCGTGCTCGCCCTCACCACCGTGCCGCACACGGCCATCGCCGACGCCGGCTTCCCCTCGGTGGGCCGGAACTGGGGCGCCCCCGGGCCCTATGCCACCGCCGTGGACGTGGGCGCGGTCACCACGCTCTACTACCCGCGTGACATCGCGCAGAGCCCGCGCCGCCATCCGGTGATCATCTGGGGGAACGGCACGTTCGCCTTCCCCGTGGTCTACCGCGACCTGCTGCTCCACTGGGCCAGCCACGGCTTCATCGTGGCCGCCGCGAACACTCCCCAGTCCAATCTCGGCATCTCGATGCTGGCCGGCATCGACCTGCTGGCGAGCAGGAACGCCAACCCGGGCAGCGTCTTTCACGACCGAGTCGATCTGAGCCGCATCGGCGCGTCCGGCCATTCGCAGGGCGGCGCGGCCGCCATCGTGGTCGGTGCCGACCCACGGGTGGACACCATCCTCCCGATCCAACCCGGCCCGCTGGCCAACGTGAACGCGGTGGGCGGTCCGATGTTCGCCCTGGCCGGGCAGTACGACAGCATCGTCTGGCCGACGCTGGTCAAGGCTTTATACGACGACGCCGACCACATCCCGGCGATCTATGGCGAGGTCAGGGGTGCCGACCACTTCACCGTCGTGGGTGACCCCGGTCCCTTCGCCGCGCCGACGACGGCGTGGTTCCGCTTCCAGCTCATGGGCGACGAGGAGGCGCGCGGCGAGTTCTTCGGCTCCGGCTGCCGCATCTGCTCCGACACCCGGACCTGGTCCGACGTCCGCCGCAATCCCCTGGCGCTCCAGGTGCCGGGCACGACATCCTGATCTCTGCGGTCAAGCCGTCCGGCGGTGGGCCCTCGGCGCGGAACCGCCGTCCCGCGCCTGTTCCTCCCGGCCTCCCGTCGACGGCCCGCCCCCGCACCCTTGGGTGCGGGGGCGGGGCCCTGTCCTGAGATGGCGCGGCGGCACGATCACGTAGCGCAGGCGGGCGTGAGACCGCTCGTCAGGGGCGGCGTGCCGCGGCGACGAACAGCGGCACCGCCATGAAGAGCCGTCCATCGCGTGCGCGCCCGGCCTGCTCCGCGGTCCAGGTGGCGGCCTGGTCCGGGGTGATGGCCCCCGCGGCGCAGGCGGCGTCGGCGATCCCGGAGAGCGCGGGCAGCATCAGCTCGTCGCTGAAGACACCGGTGCGCACCTCGACGGCGACGTCGTCGAATCCGGCGTCGAGCAGCAGGTTGCGGTAGCCGCGGGCGGCACGGGGGGCGGCTATGGTGTCGGCGCGGGCGTGCACGATGGTCCGGGTGAGGCCGGGGTGGTCGGAGTCGATGACGAAGGTGTCCCAGTCCTGGCCGATGAGGACGATGCGCCCGCCCGGGGCGAGCACCCGCCGCGCCTCGCCGAGCGCCCTGGCCGGGTCGCCGAGTTCGTGGTAGACCTTCTCCGCTCGATAGCCGGCCAGCTGTCCGTCCTGGAACGGCAGCGCATAGGCGTCGCCGACCCGCAGATCCGCACCGGGACGGCGCCGGCGGCCGACGGCGATCATCTGCTCGCTGACGTCGACGCCGACAGCCTCCGCGCCGTGCTCGGCCATCTCGGCGACGGCGCGCCCCACGCCACAGCCGACGTCGACCACGGGTGCTCCCGGTGCCAGATCGAGCAGTCCGTAGGAGTGGGCGCGGAGCGCGACCGAACTCGGCAGGGCGTCGACCGCGTCGAGTAGCCGGATCAGCCCGCTGACGGGGTCGTCTTCTTGGGGAGTGACGATGGTGTTGGACATGCGATCGAGGATGCGACTTAATGTCGACATGAAGTCAAGCGGGGATCGCGCGGTGATGAGCATCGGTGAGATCGCGCGGCGGTTCGGGCTGGCGACGCATGTGCGGCGGCACCGGGAGTCCGCGGGTCTGCTGGCGCCTGCCCGGGCCGAGGGCGAGCCCCGCGGAGATCGGCGAGGATGGCGGGATGACACGCATCGAGACACCGTGGGGTCCATGGGAACCGGCGCCGCTGGCCGAGGTCGTCGAGCTGTTCACGGGCTTGGCGGCACCGTGGTGGGTGAGCGGCGGGTACGCGATCGAGCTCGCGGTCGGCAGGCCGTACCGCGAGCATGCGGACGTCGACATATCAGTGCTCCGCCGCGACCATGAGACGGTACGGCGCCTGCTGACAGGCTGGGACTGCTGGGCGGCCGACCCGCCCGGGACGCTCCGGCCATGGCCTGTGGACGAACCGCTGCCACCCCCGGTCTATGACATCTGGGTCAGGGAAGGCGGGGGCGGGCCGTGGCGCTTCCAGCTGACGCTCGACGAGTCCGACGGTGACCGGTGGGTGTACCGCCGGGACGCACGGATCCACCGCCCGCTGGAATCGTGCACGGTCGCCGCAGGCGACGGCCCCCCGCGGATCGCTCCGGAGATCCAGCTCCTCTACAAGGCCAGAGACCCGCGCCCCAAGGACGAGACCGACTTCACCGAGGTCCTGCCCCACCTGACCGAGGCCCAGAGGCTGTGGCTGGACGGAGCCCTCGCGACCGAGCACGGCACCCACCCGTGGCGTGCCCGGCTGCGCCCCTGAACGGGGATACCGATGACGTCGCCCTTCGACGCGGACCGGGCGGGCGCCGCTCCGGAGCGGCGCCTGTTGATCGGCACTCGATCAGGCGGCCAGGTCCAACACCAGGGTGGCCACGACCAGCAGGAGGAACCCGGCCGCCAGGCCGAACTGCGGCGAGTAGTCGCGGGCGAGCAGGTGGGTGTAAACGGCACAGACGAAGAACAGGGTGAGGCCGATCGCGGCGGCCGTCCCGATCGGCGGCACGCCGATGACCAGAGCCGGCGGCGACGTCGACATGCTCGTCAAGCAGGGCTCGGCGACGGTTCTCCACCGGCAGGCGGATGCGCTGCGCTTCATCGGCCGCGCGTTCGGCAATCCGCTGGACGGACCAGCGGGCTGACGGGACACCGCCACCTGGGTGTCGCGGTATCAACCGGGCGGTCGCTCACGTGTACCGCACAGGGGACGTCAACCAGAGATCATCCGCTGAACGCACCCGTTCACGTCGGCTCCGCCCCCCTGTGTGCGGAGCCCGTGCTTCATTCCGTCAGGACAAGCCAGCTCCTGCCGTCGATGAGCTCACGTACCGCATCGAGATGACCGGCGTGGCAGGCGGTCTCCGTAATCACGTGCAGGATGATTTCTCGCAGATCATGGTGCCGCCAGTCGCTGAAGATCCCGGGGGCCCGCCAGGCCGGCGGGGTGTCCAGAGGGGTCGCGGTGATGATGGCGTTCGCGAGGTCTATCTCCTGCCGGTACAGGTCGAACACGTCCTCGGCCGGCACATCCGGACCGACCTGCCAGGCGTCGTCGGGGGCTTCGGCCAGCCAGTCGATGACGTTCTGCTCGCCGGCGACGACGGCGCGGAACCAGAACCGTTCGACGTCCAGGGCGAGATGCCGTACCAGTCCCAGGCAGGTCCACCCCGACGGCAGCACCGGCCGCCGTAGCGCTTCCTCGTCAAGACCGTCCAAGATTCCAAGCACGTGATCACGCTGAACTCTCAGGTACGAAAGAAGTGCCTTGATCTCCCCGCCCGATGTCGGCTGTGCCATCGTTTCACCCCTGGTTCAAGCGGGTCGGACAATCGACCCGATCATCGGTTACTTCGCGATCTCCCAGATGTGGCCGCCGGGATCGCTGAAGCTGGCGGTCCGTATGCCCCAGGGCCGATCCATCGGGCCGTTCAGCAGCTTCACTCCACGAGCGGCCAACTCCGCGCACATGGCATCCACGTCGTCCACGTCGATGGTGAGCTGAATGCGGGATCCGATCTCGCGAGGTGCCACCCCTGCGGGCTCGATGAGCTCACGCGCCGCTGTGGTCCTCAGCAGGTTGATGATCGTGTTCCCGAAGTCGAACACGGCCGAGTCGTCGTCCTCGAACTTCACCGGCAGGCCGAAGACCTCCCGGTAGAACTGCTTGGCGGCGTCCAAGTCCTCGACGAACAGAGTGATGGCACCGATACCCGTCGGCCACGAGCCCACTTATCCACCTCTTTGCCCTGAGTTACAGCCCCGAAGGGTCTCTCATCGTCTACGGTGCGCACCGAATGTACACACCGTAGACTTCTTCCTGTGCCGGAGGCAAGAAGCAGTTACCACCACGGCGACCTGCGAGACGCGCTGGTGCAGGCGGGCCTGGCGATGTCACGCGACCGTGGCGCCGAGGCGATCGTGCTGCGCGAGGCCACTCGGCGAGTTGGCGTGACCGCACGGGCCGCCTACCGCCACTTCGCTGACAGAGACGCGTTGGTCCACGCCGTGGCTCAAGCGGCCCTGACTCAGATGGCCCACGCCATCGAACAGAGGCAGATCGAACAGAGGCAGAGAGAGGCGAGAGACGGCTTGGCGATGCTGCGCGGGGTCGGGGAGGGCTACATCCAATTCGCACTCGATGAGCCCGGCTGGTTCGACGTGGCCTTCTTCGCGATGTCCGACATGGTCAACCCCACCTCAACCGACTCGGGCGGCGACGCCAGGCGTTCGCCGTACCAGCAGTTCCAGGACGCCCTGACCTGCCTCGTCGGCGCGGGACTCCTCAACCCCGACAGAGCCGGCGACGCGGCCATCACTTGCTGGTCGGGAGTGCACGGCTTCGCCACGCTCAATTCCCGCGGCCCCCTGCGACAGCTGCCACGAGAACGTGTCGACGCGCAGGCCGAGCGGCTGGTCGCGGACCTCGTGGACGCCGTCACAAGAGGACACGGGCCCGCTGCGTTGGAAACGCTTTGCGGCGCTCGGTCCAAGTAGGAGGTGTAAGGGCGAACGACGAAGGGAGCGAGGCCAGTGCGCCTCAGTGAAGATCCCGTGGCCTTCGAGGCCTTCTACCGCCGCCACGTCGACGCTGTCATGCGGTTCGTCGTACGCCGGGTGAGCGATCCCCATCTGGCCGCCGACCTGACCGCTGACACCTTCCTGGCGGCCTTGGACTCAGCGAATACCTACCGGCCCGGCCGGGGCAGCGAGATCGCATGGCTGTACGGCGTGGCGCGCAACGTCGTATCGGCCCACCATCGCCGGACGACTCGTGAGACGCGGGCAACCAGCCGCGTCGCGGGCAGACGGATGATGGACGACAACGATCTCGTCCGGATGGAAGAGCGGATCGACGCCGAGCGCCGGATGCGGCGCGCTCTGGAGGCGATGGCCGACCTGCCCGAGGGCGAGCGGGCCGTGCTGGAGCTCGTGGCGATCGACCAGCTCACCGTCACGGAAGCCGCCGCGGCCCTGGGCATCGGGAAGGTCACCGCGCGGGTCCGGTTACATCGGGCCAGACGCGCCCTTGAAAACGTCGCTTCGCCGTCGGCTGTGTACGTGGAGGGACAGGCATGAACAGCAACTTCGAAGAGCGCCTGCTCAGTGCACTCAAGGAAGAAATCACCACAAGGACGTCTGAAGAGAACATCGCTGTTCAGACACCGGTGCGACGTGGCCCGAACCGTCGCCTCCTGGGGCTCTCCGCCGTGGTGGCGGGGGCCGCGGCGGCCGTCACGGTGGCGTTCACGCTGTTCGGCGGCGCCGGCACACCGGCCTATGCGGTGGACAAGGGCGCGGACGGATCGGTCGGGGTGCAGATCAACGAGTTCCGCGACCCCGACGAGCTGGAGGCAAAGCTCGGCGCGGCGGGGATCAAGGCGGTGGTCGACTACCTGCCCGCGGGCCAGACCTGTCAGCAGTCCCGGGGCGAGCATGCGGCCACGGGCGGGCAGATGCAGATCGGCGTCGGGAGGGACGGCAAGGGGATCGCGTTCACGATCGGCAAGGGGCAGATCGGGTCAGACCAGACGCTGGTCCTGGCGATCTCCATCGACCGGGCCGGCGTGGACAAGCCACCCGTCGCGACCTCGCTGCAGGTGGTCAAGGGCTCGGTCGCGCCCTGCGAGACGACCGCCCTGCCCATCCCCACCGACCCGTCCACCAACGACGGCAAGCACGACAAGGGGACCGGCCCCACTGACAACACCGACAACAGCGGCAAGAACGAGGGCCCCAGCAACAACACCGGCAACGGCGGCAAGGACGAGGGTCCCAGCCTGAACACCGTCACCGGCTGAGGAGAGATACGAACATCCGACTACTGCTGGCCGTACCGGCATTGGCCTTGGCGCTCACCGCGTGCGGTGCGGAAGCCGGTGACGATGGCGTCGCCGGCGCGAGCACCTCCTGACCAGCGCCGACGCCGACACTGTGACGTGGGTGGCCGCGGAGGGCGCAGTGATCCGCCGCGGCCACCCACTGCTCAAGATCGACCGAAAGCCGCTCGTGCTGATGTACGGCAGGCTGCCGCTCTACCGGCAGCTGCGGCAGGGCATCACCGACGGCCCGGACGTCAAGCAGTGGCAGGACGATCTGGGCCTGCCGAAGACGGGGCGGGTGGACGCGACGCAGGTCGTGTCCGCGCCTGCCACGGTCCGGGTGACCGAGGCGAAGGTCGATGTCGGCGAGCGTACCGGCCCTGGTCAGGGGGTGCTTAGGGTTAGCGGTATCCGGCAGCTGGTGCACGTGGATCTCGACACCGACGACCAGGCACTGGCCAGGAAGGGCGCCGGGGTCACCGTCAAGCTGCCGGGTGGCGAGCGGATCGGCGGAAAGATCACCTCGGTGGGTACGGTCGCCAAGTCCGCCCGGTCCGGACAGGGACAGGGGCAGGACAGCGGCGAGACCACCGTCGATGTCGACATCACCCTGAACAAGACACCGCGCACCAAGCTCGACCAGGCCCCGGTCGACGTCGAACTGGAGAGCGAACGCCACAAGGACGTGCTCGCCGTGCCGGTCGAGGCGCTGCTGGCGCTGCGCGAGGGCGGGTTCGGTGTCGAGGTCGTCGAAGGCTCCGCCACCAGGGTCGTGCCGGTGGAGGTCGGCGTGTTCGGCAGCGGCAAGGTGGAGATCAGCGGCACCGGCCTCACGGAGGGCATGAAGGTCGGGGTGCCCGCCACATGAGTATCGTCGAGCTGCAGGGCGTGACCAAGGTCTACGGCGGACAGGTCGAGGCGCTTCGCAGTGTGGGCCTGACGGTCGAGTACGGCGAACTGCTGGCCATCGTCGGCCCTTCCGGCTCCGGCAAGTCGACCATGCTCCAGCTGATCGGAACCCTGGACCGGCCCACGTCAGGCACCGTACGCATCGCCGGCTACGACCTGGCCGAGCTGTCGGACCGGGAGCTGTCGGCGCTGCGCGCCCGCCACCTGGGGTTCGTGTTCCAGCAGTTCCACCTGGCCATCGGCGTGAGCGCGCTGGACAACGTGGCCGACGGCCTGCTTTACACCGGCACCGCGCTGCGCGAGCGGCGAGAGCGGGCCGAGGCCGCCCTGGAACGGGTCGGCCTCGGCAGGACCGGCGTGCGGGTGTGGGTGGACAACCGGTGGTTCACCGTCATCGGCATCCTGGGGCCGATGCCGCTCGCCCCGGAGATCGAACGCTCGGCGCTCGTCGGGTTCCCCGCTGCCGAGACGTACCTGGGTTTCGACGGGCACCCCACGACGATCTACGAGCGTTCTGCCGAGGAGGCGGTGGAGGCCGTCAGGGCGGTGCTGGGCTCCCTGACCACGGCCGGCTACGCGCTGTCGAGGGACTGGCCGCCCGTCGTACCGCCGTGGGCGATCGGCGGGGCGGTCGGCGCCACGCTCCTCATCGGTACGATCGCCGGCCTCTATCCCGCCATGCGCGCCGCCCGCCTGTCCCCGACGATCGCTCTGGCCACCACCTGAGTACGGTCCACGTCCTCCGGCGGCCTCTCCTGATGAGGCCTTCGCCACACCCTGCCCTGGGCCCTGGCCCATCACGAAAGTGAGGTAGATCCATTTTCTCGGTCAGCTCACCACGGTGAACTCGGCCCGCGACCTCGATCGGATGCGGACCGCGATCCTGGCGCTGCGCCGCGCCTACGACGTGACCCCGAAGAGGTTCACCGATCTGGAGATTCCCGCCGACGGTGCGATGGTCGCCATGCTGGCCATCCAGGCCTCACCGGACTGGCCGCAGGTCAGCCAGGCCCTCAAGGAACTGCGGGACGCGACCGCACCACCGCGCCGACCGCCGTCAAGAAGATGATGGGCCATGGCGCGATGAAGCCCCCGCCGCCCGACGCGCCGGAGCGATTCAACGCGACGACGGGCCAGGCGGTCTTCTGCAACGAAGACCCCAGCCGGCTCGGCTTCTCCGCCGCCTGGGCCACGTACCAGCGACGCCTTGAGCGGAACCCGGTGACCGGACGGGCCAGCCGCTTCTCCGCCCAATGCGCCGGCTGGCCGCTGCCGGTGCAAGAAATCCGGCTCCACCGCACCGGAGGGTCGCTGGTGCTGTCGGGACACCGCTACGAGTCCATCTCCCTGTACGCGTGGACGACGCAGATGCGCTCGGCCGTCGGCGGCACGGTGTTCACCGTCAACGACGACATGCACGGGTCGGTCCTGCGGGAGCCGAGCTGCGCCGCCAAGCTGGTGTCGTACTTCACCACAGGCCGGATCGACCGGGGCTGCGACGGTGTTCCGGTGCCGGAGAGCTAGCCGACGGCCCCACTGGGCCTGACCGCGGCAGCTGGTGACGACTCCGGCTACGTCGGCGCTGTGCGGATCGGCGACTGGGCTGTGCTCGTCGAACTCTGGGGCTGGAGGGCCCCGTCGAGCCCGGCGCGCTGGACCGCGTCTCGAAGGGGACCGGAGTCGTGTCGATCAATCGGCACGACTACGCCTCGGATGGCTTTGTCTATGCGGTCGACCGTGACGTGATGCTGAGTTTCGAGCCCTTGGCACCCCAGTACCGGAAGGGTGTCGACTCCGAGCGGTGGGAACCCGCGATGGAGGAAGTCGGCCTGGGACGCCGTACTTTTGATGATCCAAGTCAGCAGACTCCAGGCAGCGTGCATACCTTCGCCGCCATTTTGGCGGCGGTGTGACGCAGGGTCTTGATGGCTCGCTTCTGTGAGTAGCCGAAGGAGTCCGAATCGCCGGAGTAAATCATCAGCGCGCTACCCTTGCGCGCCACGAGGCCCGACAACAGGGGAGACCATTCTTTGTTGAGCTTGTCGTACATCATGATGCGCATCAGCGCAGCCTCGTTCGCGAGCCGCGTACGGTTCACTACCCACTGGGTTTTCCCGTCGTTGGCCCAGCTGTACGGCTTGCCGTCCGGCTTGGCCCCGCACCGCCTGGCGTCGGCGAGCAGCTTTCTCATGGCTGTCTTGGCCGCCTTGGCGTTCCGATAGATCACAAGTTGTTCGCTGTCGTACGACGGCCCGCTGGTGGTGTGGACAATGGTGCGCGCGACCGACCGGTCTGCCGTCGTGGCGCGTTTGCGCCCGCAAGGGTTCAGCTCCAAGGGCTTGTTCAGCTTGTCGCTGATTTTCCACCACACCTCGGCTTTCTCCACCTCCGACTGGGGTGCACGGGCGGCCTTCTCGCTCAGCAGGAAGTTCTTGGGGATCTCGACGGGGACAGGGGCAAGGGCCAGAGACACCCCAAGGATTATGATCATGCTGGGTTAGACGGACGGAGCGCCCACCAGGTTCGCACGATCATTCAATAAGAGATGATTCGCCGTGATCTTGGAGTCGTCCCTGCTCACTGTCTCGCTGTGGCCGTCGCGACGGTCAGGTGAAGGTCTGGCTCAGCTTCTGACGGCGTGCGAGCTCCGTGTGGAGGTGATCGGCAACGGCGATCGCCATACCCTCCGCAGAGCCCGGACGTGCCACTTCCTCGTCAGCAGCCGATTGCTGCACGTCTTGTCGTGGGTCACATGGATACACGCTCGTGGGGACGGGCGTGGCCTGTCCGGTTGGCCTGACCTCCGGTGAGGCGTTGGAGATCTTCGGGCACAGCCGCATCTCGGTCACCATGGAGATCTACACGCACGGGGACGGCGAGGGCCGCCAGGATGCCCTCAAGAAGGTCAACGGACCGTTCGAATGAGGCCGTTGCAGTACCCGTTGCAGCAAAACGCCCCGAAGCTTGATCGCTTCGGGGCGTTTAACGAGGTGGGGCTACCAGGACTTGAACCTGGGACCTCTTCCTTATCGGGCAAGGCGGGAGGGGGCGGGATCATGGGCTATACCCGCTCCCACCTGCGCATATGACAGGGAGACCACGCCACACCTGTCGCACCTACTCCAGCAGCGCCGCTTGCCCAGACACTGGCCCTGGCGGCAAGCCTTCATGAACATCTTCGACATCTGAGGTTCAGGAACTTTTCGGACACCCTCTACTGGTCGAGGTAGGCCAGAACGGCGAGTACGCGGCGGTGGTCGCTGTTGGATGGTGGTAGGCCGAGTTTGGCGAAGAGGGTGTTGATGTGGTTGCTGACCGATTTTTCGGTGATGACCATGTGTGCAGCGATCGCAGCGTTGGAGCGGCCCTCGGCCATCAGGCGGAGCACGTCCCGCTCCCGCGGGGTGAGGACAGCCAGGGTGTCGCGCTGGTGGAGCAGCTGCGCGACGACTTCCGGGTCCATTACCGTGGCGCCGGCGGCGATCTGGCGGATCGCGTCGATGAACTGTCGTACGTCACCGACGCGGTCCTTGAGAAGGTACCCGACCGCACCGGTGCGGTCGGAGAGCAGTTCGCGGGCGTAGAGCCGTTCGACGTACTGAGAGAGGATCAGGACGGGAAGACCGGGTACCTCGGCACGAGCGGCGATCGAGGCGCGCAGTCCTTCGTCCGTGAAGGTGGGGGGGAGGCGCACGTCGACCACGGCGACGTCGGGGCGGAGCGAGACGAGCGCTTCGGTCAGCTGCGGACCCTCGTCGATGGCGGCCACCACGTCGAAGCCGTACGCGGTCAGCATCCGGCTCAGCCCGTCGCGCAGTAGCAGCTGGTCCTCGGCGATCAGGACGCGCATGGCAGTTCCATGTCCAGTACGGTAGGCCCGTCTGGGGGGCTGGTGATACTGAGGGTCCCGTCGAAGGCGGACAACCGGCGCTGGATGCCGCGCAGCCCGGTGCCGCGTGACGGGTCGGCGCCGCCGCGGCCGTCATCGTGCACGGTGATGCGCAGCGCGTCGCCGTCGCCGGCGACGGCGACGGCGACCTGGATGCGATGGGCGCCGCTGTGCCGGATCGCGTTGGCCAGTGACTCGGCGATAACGAAGTACGCCGCGGACTCCACCGGGGCGGCCAGACGCCGGTCGAGTCGCAGATCCAGTTCGATTGGGATGCCGCTGGTCAGGGCCAGGGCTTGCACCGCTCCGGCCAGGCCCCGATCGGCCAGCACCGGCGGGTGGATGCCACGTACCAGATCGCGTAGTTCCGTCAGTGCCACGCCGACGCCGGCCTTCGCCTCGGCCATCAGCGCCTTGGCACTGGCCGGATCGGCGTCGATGACGTCCTCGGCGATGCCGAGATTCATGGTTGCCGCCACGAGGCGCACCTGCGCGCCGTCATGCAGATCACGTTCAACGCGGCGTAGTTCCACAGCGGAGGCATCGACGGCGGCTGCCCTGGTGGCGGTCAGTCGATCCACCCGTGCGGTCAGCCGGGCGGTGGAGGTGGGACCCAGCAGAGCACTCGCCAGCCGGGCCTGACCGGTGACGAGATGCCGGGGCAGGCGATAGGCGAGCAGTACCAACCCCACGCCGACCGGGACCAGCAGCCACGTCAGGGGGCCGGACCGGCCGGTGATCTCCAGCACCACGGGATCGAAGGTCGTGCGGGCCGGCAGCAGCACCCGCAGCAACGGCGCGAACATGCATTGCACGGCCGCCAGCCACAGCCCGAGACCCAGCGTCACGCAGATCACGCCCATCGCGAACTGGCACGGCAGCCAGGTCAGGTCGCGCCACGTGGCCGGGTCGCCGAGCAAGGCGCGGGTCCGGGCGAGAATGCCGGTGGGCAACGGCGAGTAGGGAGAGGTCACCGGTCCGCCCAGCACCGTAGTGGCCCGGCGGCGTTGCAGATCGGCCAGCCGACGGGTCAGCCAGGCAACGGTGACGAAGAGCAGGATGCCCAGGCCCCCCGCCAGACTCGCCGGGACCGAGATCAGCATCAGCAACAGCAGGAACGGTGCAGCCAGCCCGATGGCCGCACCGGCCAGTAGTTGCCCCTGCTCGCGTGCCACGCGCGCGATCTTCTGTCGCATGGTGACGATCCTCCCAGCCGTATCGCAGACGTCAGCGCAGACGCCCCTCTGGCCAACAAGATCAACGTTAGGTTCCGGGTCGGTCGGTGGTCGATGAGCCAGGAACCCCGATCGATCCAGGTACCTGCACCCCTATGACATCAGGTGCGGGAGCCATAGTCCGCTCCCCACGAACAGGCGAATCTTTATGTCGTGAATGGCGCGTCGCCGGACGCATCGAACGATCTGAAGAGGGACGGATGTCATGCGGCACATAGGGGCTCAGACGGGGGCAGCGGCTCGAATTGGCGGATCCGCCGCTCATAGACCAGGCCGGGCCAGGCGGTTGCCGCGGATCCCGGCGACTCTGGCAGCACTCGCCTCATCGGTGCTAGTCCTTCTGGCCGCTCCCGCACACGCCGCGCCAGCCGACCTGACCGCCACCGAGGTGTCCTTCGTCGGCAACGGTGGCGTGGTCCTGCACGGCACCGTTCTGGCGCTCGCGTCAGCGACAGAGCGCCGACCGGCGATGGTGATGATGGAGGGAGCCGGCAATCGAGGCCGGCAGGAGCTGCGTCCCGAAGCCGAGGCATTCGCCCGACATGGCATCGTGACGCTCATCTACGACAAGCGAACCGTGGGCTACTCCCTTCTTCACCGCGACTACTCGGTTCTGGCCGACGATGCACTTGCCGGCCTGCGGCTGCTGCGCTCCCGCGCCGACGTCGACCCGGCACGGCTCGGACTGTGGGCGCTGTCCGAAGGGGCGTTCGCCGCACCGCTGGCCGCCAACCGTTCGGCTGACGTGAAGTTTCTGATCACCGTCGGCGCGGTCGGCACCACCCCTGGAGCCCAGACGGCATGGGGGTACGGCGAGTACCTGCGACACGCTGGGGTGTCCGGGTCATTGCCGCACATGCTGCAGACGACCGCCGTGCGGATGACGATCGGAGCGGGCATATTCCCGGAGGCGGACTTCGACCCGGTACCGGCCTGGGAACACGTGCGCCAGCCAGTACTCGCCCAATGGGGTGAACTCGACCGTGAAGCCCTCCCTCGGGAAAGCGGCCAGATCATCCGGGAGGCGCTGGAACGTGGCGGCAACACCCACTACACGATCCGGTTCGTCCCTGGTGTTCGGCACAATCTGAACCTCACCGCCAACGGCGGCTTCGACCGGCTCCACAGCCTCTCGCCCGACTTCGGCGACTACGAGACCTCCTGGATCGACCGTCCGGCGCGCGCGCTGCCCGGCACGAGCGCCGACCCGGTTCCGGCTCAGGACCTGCCTGCCCCCACACTCGCGCCTCTGGCCTGGTATGAGTCCCCTTGGCTCCAGCTCGTCGCCCTCCTGCTGTTCCTGGTGGGCTTCGCCGGCTATCCGCTGGCCGCCGCCACGCGCCGTATCCGCGGCCGTCACAGTACATCGCCGGTACGGCGTTCCGCACGCTGGCTGGCCGCCACCGGCCTGATGACCACGATGGGCTCGCTCATGTACGTCTTCTTCATGGTGGCCACAGCGGCGAATGTGATCGGACCTATGGTGGTCGGCCGCCCGATACCCTGGCTCGTTCTGCAGCTTCTCGCTGTCGCCACCGTCGTGACCACTGCTGCGACCGCGCTGTCGTGGCGACGTCACCGCCGCGACCTGGCCCACGCCGACCAGGTCCGACTCGGCCTGCTCATCACAGCGGGCCTGCTGTTCCTGCCCTGGGCGGCCTACTGGGGACTGCTTGTCCCATGATGTCGGCACCGCTGCAAGGTCAGCCGGCAAGCACGTCGAGTCACACGCCCCAGAACCGTGCAGCGGTTGGGTCGAGCGTGAGCTGGTCTGGGACGGCGAGCAGTCAGCCTCGACCCCACGGACACGGAACGGCGCACACTCGGACTCGTGAACGATCCCTAAGGGCTTGCAGGCCAGTTCGCCGCAGGCCAGGGTTTGGCGGTGACCCCAACGGCCGAGATCCCAATAATGTGACCTTGTGACCAAGGACTTCGCGATTGTTCAGGCTTCTGCCGACGATGGGGATGTGCTGGGCGAGATCCACATGGAGTCCTGGAAGACGGCCTACATCGCAACGCCGCTTCCTTTGTGTCTTCCTTAACACGCTGGCAATGGCTCGGCGGACACTGATCAGCCGGTGACTTCGGTGCCGCCGTGCAGGGTGGCGAGGTCGGCGGCGGCGCGGCCGGAGAGCCAGCCGTCTCGGTTGTAGGACGGGGCCACTGGGCGTGAGGTCAGCTGGGGGAACATCTCGTCGACCGCCTCGTTGACCGCCTGGTCGCGGGCGGCCAGCACGGGGAGCAGGTCCGTGCCCGAGTTCGCGGCGGCCTCGCGCACCGCCTCCCCGGTGGCCTCGGCCAGGCGCTCGCCGATCCGCTGGGCGTAGGAGGTGAGGAACGACTGCCGGAAGGAACGGGTGGTGGAGCGGCCATGGCCGTCGCGGTGGGAACCGGCGTGCACCATGGCGGTGGTGGCCTGTACCAGTAGCGAGGTGAACAGCAGTTCCACCGCGTCCAGGTCGGCGGGGAAGCCGAGCACGGTGGAGAAGCCGAAACTGCTGCTCCATACCGCGCGGCAGCGGTTGGCCGCGGCCACCGTGTCGACCAGGACCGCCTTGGGCCCCTCGTAGGGGGCCTCGACGCCGATCCGGCGGCCGGCAGGCTTGTCGGTGGCGCTCTGGCCGTGTGCTGCGGCGGCCAGCAGCGCCGCATCGATGCTGTGCTTGGCCATCAGCCGCTGCGCCGCGGTGGTGAAGGTCTCGGCCTCGGCGGGGAACTCGGTCGACTCGGCCTTGGCCAGCAGCGCCCTGACCCGGGTCAACATGCGCTCATCGACCGCAGGGCCGCGCCGCAGGGTGGCGGGCCGGGCGGTGCCCGGCGGCGAGATCAGCCGCTCCAGCCGGGGAAGGGTGGCCAACAGGCAGATCAGCTGGAGCAGGAGGGTGACCAGGGCGGCCCGGTCCAGGCGTTCACGCTCACCGCGTGCCTGCGAGTAGTCGTCGCCCTCCCACCAGACCTTCGCCTCCAGCGCAGACAGCTGGCCGTGCCATTGGGGGTCGACGGTGGCCGCGGCATACTTCTGTGCCTCGTCAGCGATCGCGTCGGTCAACAGCCGCACGTGCCGGGCGCCGAACTCTTTGCGGGCCATCCGCACGACGTCGGCGGGCTGCCAGCCCCGCCGCCAGACATCGGCCAGATCGCGCCGCAGCGTGGCGGTCAGCGTGCGGTCGGCGACGCGCCGCCATCGGCTGACCCCGGGCCGCTCGACCAGCGCCGCCGCGCTTCGTTCGAACCCGTCGGTGTCGCCATGGAAGCGGGCGTGCACCGCCTCGGCCACCAACTGCTCGGCGAGCTCGGCGGGGCTGGACCGCCAGGACTGGTCGAACGGCGCGAACCCGGCCTTGCCGGGGAAGCCGAACGACGAGAAGTCATGCTGCCCGGCGGCCCCGTGGGGAGCCCCTGCGTCCCCGGACTGCCGCCGCTTGCGCTCCTTCTCCTTGGCCTTGCGCCGTTCCCGGTTGGCCTTGCCCATCGTCGGCTGCTCCCTGTTTCCGCTCGCTGGAGACTCGCGAATCTGAATTGTGCCGGGTTTCCCGCGACGGCGGTAACCCGATCACGGTTGCATAGATCGCCGATCGCGTCCGGGCCAACCCGAGCCGTGATCGTACCGACACCGCTGCTCAGGCTGTCGTCCGCCAGTGTTCGGCTGACGTGGTGTTCGAAGGCCTCGTCGGGGTCGCGGCGGCATCGGCGATCAGTTCGCACAGGGCCTGGTAGACGCACAACAGCGCCCAGACTTCTTGGCGGACCCCGTCGGGCTGGTGGGAGCGCAGCCGAACGGTGATATCGCCGCGCAGCGTGGTCTTGATCGCGCCGATCGCGGTTTCTCCCTCCCAGCGTTGCCGATACAGGGCAGGGATCTCCTCCATCGGCGCGGCAGTGGGGTCGAGCATCGTGGTGGCCAGGCAGAACAACTCACTGACGGTCTGCTGGGCGCCGTCGTCGCCGATCAGATCCCGGGTGAGCGTCTGCTCGCCAACGCTGTAGGGGCCGAAGGCGGCATCGATCAACGCCCGGGTGCCAACCTCGGCATGCGCTACACAGCGGACCTGGGGGAACGCCCCATCGGTCGGGCCGCCGAACTCGGTACGGTTGGCCGGGCTGTCGGGCAGGTCCAGGGTGAACCCGTCGATCGCGGTCAATCGGCGTCCTCGCCACCACACCCCGGGCGTGTCCGGGCCGCCGACCGGTCCACGGGCCTGCTCGAACAACACCTTCAAGGGCGCGGCGTCCACTCGCCCCGGCGGAAACGTCCGGGTCAGCACCCCCACCGCCACCCGATCAGACAGCCGCCCCCGGCCGGACCGCTTCACCGTCTCTCTCACACGCACCACACGAGCCACAACAGACGGTAAGCGATCAGCTCACGTGCTTATCGAAGCGGCGTTGCCCCTTCCTGTGCCGGGATGGCGCTACACTGATCGCCATGCATCGTCTGTTGTGTCTGAGCTGGTGGCGCTCCACGTAGGAGCGGCTACCTCTTTACACACGACCGGGCCGTTCGAATGGACGGCCCTTTGTGTTCTCCCTGGATAAGGGCCGCCATCAGAACTGGCGAACCACTTATCAAAAGGAGAAACCACATGACCACGAGCCTCGGCACCACGTCACCGGCCGAACGATCCGTTTCTCCAGATGCGCTCGGCGTGCTCGCCGCTCAACGTCGCAGCGCTGAGCTGGAGCACCTGATTCGCGAGCACCCTGAGCGGTTTCGCGTGCTGACCGGGGACCGCCCAACAGGTCAATTGCACCTGGGTCACTACTTTGGCACCCTTCACAACCGCGTCCGCCTGCAGGACCTGGGAGCGGAGATGATGGTGCTCATCGCGGACTACCAGGTCCTGACGGATCGCGACTTCGCCGACCGGCTCACGGACCATGTGGAGGGCCTGGTGCTCGACTACCTGGCCATCGGCATCGATCCGGAGCGGGCCACCATCTTCACCCACAGTGCGATCCCGGCGCTCAACCAGTTGCTCCTGCCGTTTCTCAGCTTGATCTCGGTCGCGGAGCTCAGCCGGAATCCCACCGTCAAGGACGAGATTGCCCACTCCCGCCAGGCGGCCGTCAGCGGGCTGATGTTCACCTACCCCGCCCACCAGGCCGCCGACATCCTGTTTTGCAAGGCCAACCTCGTTCCGGTCGGGCAGGATCAATTGCCCCACCTGGAGGTCACCCGCACCATCGCGCGCCGCTTCAACAACCGCTACGGCAATGGCGGGAATCCGGTGTTCCCCGAGCCCGACGCCCTGTTGTCGGCGGCCCCCCTGCTGCTCGGCACCGACGGCACCAAGATGAGCAAGAGCCGCAGCAATGCCATCGCCCTGGCCGCCACCACCGACGAAACCGCCAAGCTCATACGCGGCGCCAAGACCGACTCAGACCGCCACATCACCTACGATCCGGCCACCCGACCCGAGGTTTCCAGCCTCGTCCTCCTGGCCGCGCTGTGCCTTGACTGCGATCCCCACCAGGTCGCCGACGACATAGGCAGCCGGGGAGCGGGCGCGCTGAAGGCCACCGTCACCGAGGCAGTCAACGGCTACCTGGCGCCGATCCGCGCACGACGCGCCCAGTACGCCCAAGACCGCGGCTACATCCGTCAGGTGCTGTACCACGGCAATGAACGTGCCACCGCCATCGCCGAGGCCACCCTCAAGGAGGTGCGGGCCGCGATGAACGCCCTCTACTGAGCTGTGGGCCAGTGCTCCGGCGTTCACGCCGGGGGTGAAGGCCCACGCGGGAGTGCCCGCTAGAAGGCCACTGAAGATCTTGCCGGGTATCTCGGTGGTTGGGGTCAAGGCGGGACGGTTCTGTCGCTATGTGGAGCTGGGAGCCAGGATCCAGGCTCCGCTGGTCCGGGTGAGTCCGAGGTTGATCAGGGTCCGCAGGTTGAGGGCGGCGGCTCGGGTATGGAGCCAGGTGTTGTTCTTGATGACGCCGAGGTAGCGCAGGCGCCGGTTGCCTCGGGCCACGACCTGGGCGACGGCGCGCTCGACGGGAGGTCGCCAGCGGCGGTGGTCGGCCTGCCAGGCCGGGTCGGTGACGGCTTGGGTTCGGGCGGCGGCCAGCAGGTCGTGCTGGGCATGGATGGTGACGTTGCGCCCGGTCGCGGAGGTGGTACAGCGGGCCCGCAGCGGGCAGGGCGCGCACACCTTCTTGAACTGGGCGATGTGGGAGCCGTCGGGCTGGGGGCGGCCCAGCGCTGTGGTGTGGCCGGCCGGGCAGGTGGCTTTGCCCGCGGCGGTGTCGATGTGGAAGTCATCGACGGTGAAGCCGCCCGCGATGGTCTGCTTCAGCGGCGGCGGTTTGATGATGAGGCGGTGGCCGGCGTCGGTCAGTGCCCGGCGAGCCGCACCGGTGCCGTAGGCGGCGTCGCCCAGCACGGTGACCGGCGCCCTCTCGTCGGCGAGCAGGTCGGTGGCGACGGCGGCCTCATGATGGGCCGCTCCGGTGCCGGGCCGCAGCGCGACGTCGGTGAACAGTCCGGTCTCGGGTTCGACCGCGAGGTGGGCCTTGTAGCCGTCCTGGTACTGGGTGCGGCTTTTGTGCACGTGCCGCGATTCGGGATCGACGGTGGAGACCATCCGGTCCGGCGCGGCGCGCCGGGCGATGCGCCAGCGCCCGTCGCGGCCGTCGGAGTCCGGCGCGGGTTCCACATCCTGGTAGGCGACCAGTGCCAGAATGCCGACCGCATTGGCGCCCTTGTCGTCGAGCGGCTGCTCGGGTAACTCGGCCGGCAGAGCGATCGCATCACCGACCAGCGCGTCCACCAACGCCGCGCGGGCTTGGGCGTCCTTCCAGGCGATGCGCGGCTTGCCCGGATCGGCGTAGTCGTGGCCGGTGCACTGGGCCGCGGCGACCGGGGCGGCGCCCGGCACCTCGCGGATCACCGCGCGGATCGCGGCGATCAACTGGGTGACGGTGTCTTGGGTGGCCACCGCGTCCTGCAGCACGGTGGAATCCAGCGCCCGCCGCTGCCGGCCCTTCAGCACCCCGGTCGCGGCAACGATCTCCTTGACCCGAGTGAAGATCCGGTCCGGGTCGGCCGAGCGGGCCAGGCGACGCCGGAAATAGGTCAGCAACGATGCATCGAACGCGGTGTCATACAACCCCAGCCCACACGCGGCCTTCCAGCGCAGGTCACAGCGCAGCTCCTGGACCGCGTCAAAATCGGAAACCCCGTACAGGGCCTGCAGCACCAGCGCCGCGGCCAGCACCTGCGGCGGCATACTCGGGCGCCCGTTGGGCGAGGGATACATGTCGGCGAACATGCCGCCGGGAAACAACTCCTCGCGGTGCTCGGCCAGGAACGCGAACATGCTGCCCGCCGGGATCAACTCCCGGCAGGTGGCCCACACATCCGGCCCGACCAGCTCTCCAGTCCATTGACCTTGCATAACAACCAGTCTGACCCCGCCACCATTTGCGGCGAAGCCAGACCCCCGACATCTTCAGTGGCCTTCTAGAGCATCTCCCGCCTGGTCGGTCACAAGGGCACGGTGGTGACGGAGAAGGTCTACCGGAAGCAGCTCCGCCCGGTACTACTGGAAGGAGCCGAGGTGATGGATCAGATCTTCCCGCAGGCTTAAACGCTGTTCATGACCGCGTCTCGGCCTCCGCGTTGGGCTTGTCCTCGGCTCGTGGCACGCCGGCGATCAGGACGAGCGCAGCAATAGCGCCGTAGAGCGGGAGCACGAACCCAGGCCCCTGCGAACCCTCAGGGCAATAGGGGGAGAAGAACGCAATGGTCGATAGCGCGTAGTAAGCGGCTGTCGCGAGCGCTCCGCCCGCTCCTATCCAGGCCAGGAGTCGGCGCCTTTGGGGCAGTGATCGCCGTGCGGCCACGGCCAGCGCTATCAAAGCAGGGGGAAGAAGAGTGGCCATCGCGCCGAAGCCCAGGCCGAGCACATCACGATCGGTGTATCCGTCTTCGGTGTTCAGATAGGCGCAGATGTAGATCTCTGTATCTACTGGCAACGAAGCCCAGTTAGGAAGGGTGGACAGAAGGATGGCACCCATCCAGCACAACAGTGCGCGGTGCTTCATCGCCTAATCCCCCAGGACCCCACAACCGCTCATCCTCCGGGCGGACCTCGGGACGGGGATGCTCAGTGTTCCGGCTGTAGCTCGTGACCTTCGGACGAGATACGACCTTAGTCACTCACTTAGTCACCCGGAAGATCAAAAAGGCCACTTCCCTTGGTGGGAAATGGCCTCTGAGCTGAGTGGGGCTACCAGGACTTGAACCTGGGACCTCTTCCTTATCAGGGAAGCGCTCTAACCGTCTGAGCTATAGCCCCTCATTACGCGAAAGAACGGTATCGCATCTGTCTGCCAGAGGCGAACCCGCTCGGTCGAACAGGGAAAAGCTTACCCTGTTCCGGCACCCGCTTGCGCCATGTCCCCGACCACTGGGCCGGGGACACAGCGGAGGCGTTTACTCGGCCTCGCTGAAGGTGACCTCCACGCCGCCGACCAGCTCGGAGGCGATGTTGTAGATCACTGAGCCGAGGGTGGACAGGGCGGTGATCAGCACCACGTTCACCGCGCCGATCAGGGCGGTGTAACCGAGGATGGGGACCGGCTCGAACCAGGAGGCGACGTCCACGCTGCTGGTGGACTTGCCGTCGGCCGTCGTCAGCTGGTTCACCGCCTGGACGATGCTGTCGAACACTCCCAGCCCGGACAGCACCATGTAGAGCACCGCGACCGCGACGAACAGCACCACGAAGCAGACCAGGGACACCACGAAGCTGAACTTCATGGCCGACCACGGCTCGATCCGGCGCAGCACCAGGTGCGCCTTACGCGGCGACCTGGAAGGAGCGGCCTCCGCCGCCTTCTTGGCCGGTCTCTCCGGCCCGGGGGACGACAGACCCCCGGGAGCCCAGGAGGAACTGTCGGTCTCCGCGGACTGCGGGCGGATCCGCACCGTGGAGTCGCTTGGCTTGCCGTCCTCGATCGCCGTCACGTTCTGCCTGCCCTTAGAGTCGTCGGTTACCGAATCATCGGTCTCCGGCGTGGGCTTGCTACCGTCAGCCGGTGACTTGACCGCCTCGGCTGCATCCGCTTCGGTGGCTTTGTCCATCTTCTCTGTCACCTGGTCACGTGTCGATGAGGAGGCCGGACGTGGACGACCTGGCTTGGCCTGGGCGCACATGAACTACTCACCTTCCGCGTTCTGCTCGGTCTCCAAGGCCTCGGCATTGCGGGCGAGCGCTACGACGCTGTCGCCTTCCGCGAGATTCATCAGACGTACCCCCATGGTCTGGCGTCCGGACTGCTTGATCTCTCCTGCGCTGGTCCGGATAACCCCGCCGACGGAAGTGATCGCGAAAACCTCGTCCTCCGGCCTGACCATGGCAGCACCAACCAGCTTGCCACGCGCACTGACGATCTTGGCAGTCAGGACGCCCTTGCCGCCCCTTCCCTGAAGAGGGTACTGATCCGCCGGGGTGCGCTTGGCGTATCCGCCTTCGGTCGCGATCAACACGTCATCGCCGTCGCCGATGCGGTTCATCGCCAGCAGCTCGTCTCCCTCCAGGAAACGCATGCCGATCACACCGCTGGTCGCCCGGCCCATCGGACGCAGAGCCTCGTCGGAGGCCGTGAAGCGGATGGACTGAGCGCCACGCGAGACGAGGAGGAGGTCGTCCTCCTCGGACACCAACCGGGCAGCGATCACCTCGTCATCTTCCCTCAGGTTGATGGCGATCAGGCCACCCGAGCGCGGCGAGTCGTATTCCGACAGACGCGTCTTCTTCACCAGGCCACTGCGGGTGGCCAGCACGAGGTACGGCGCGACCTCGTAGTCGCGCAGGTCCAGCACCTCCATGACGATCTCGTCCGGCTGCATGGCCAGCAGGTTCGCCAGGTGCTGGCCGCGCGCGTCCCTGCCGGAGTCGGGCAGTTCGTAGGCCTTGACCCGGTAGACCCGGCCCTTGTTCGTGAAGAACAGCAGCCAGTGGTGGGTCGTCGTGACGAAGAAGTGGTCGACGATGTCGTCCTGCCGCAGCTGTGCGCCGCGCACCCCCTTGCCGCCGCGCTTCTGCGCCCGGTAGAGGTCGGTGTTGGTGCGCTTGGCGTAGCCGCCGCGGGTGATCGTGACGACCATGTCCTCCTCGGCGAGGAGGTCCTCGATCGACATGTCGCCCTCGTAGGCGATGATCTCCGTCTTGCGCTCGTCACCGTACTTGGACACGATCTCCGAGAGCTCGTCCAGGACGATCGACCGCTGCCGCTCGGGCGAGGCCAGGATCGCCTGGTAGTCGGTGATGTGCGCCATCAGCGTGTCGTACTCGTCGGTGATCTGCTGCCGCTCCAGGGCGGCCAGCTTGCGCAGCTGCATGTCGAGGATGGCCTGCGCCTGGATCTCGTCGATCTCCAGCAGCGACATCAGGCCGCCCTGCGCGGCGGACGCCGACGGGGAGCGCCGGATGAGGGCGATGACCTCGTCCATCCGCTCCAGTGCCTTGAGCAGCGCGCGCAGGATGTGGGCCCGCTCCTCGGCCTTGCGGAGCAGGTAGCGGGTCCGGCGGACCACGACCTCGATCTGGTGCGCCACGTAGTGGCGGACGAACTGGTCCAGCCGCAGGGTCCGCGGCACGCCGTCGACCAGGGCCAGCATGTTGGCGCCGAAGGTGGTCTGGAGCTGGGTGTGCTTGTAGAGGTTGTTCAGCACGACCTTGGCGACCGCGTCGCGCTTGAGCACGATCACCAGACGCTGGCCGACCCGGGACGAGCTCTCGTCACGGACGTCGGCGATGCCGGTGATCCGGCCCTCCTTCACCGACTCGGCGATCGACAGTGCGAGGTTGTCCGGGTTGACCTGGTAGGGAAGCTCGGTGACGACCAGGCACTGGCGGCCCTTGGCGTCCTCCTCGACCTCCACGATCGCCCGCATCGTGATCGAACCACGGCCGGTCCGGTAGGCGTCGTCGATGCCCCGGCGGCCGACGATCAGCGCGCCGGTCGGGAAGTCGGGGCCCTTGACCCGGGCGATCAGCGCCTCGAGCAGCTCCTCGTCGTCCGCCTCGGGGTTCTGCAGGGCCCACTTGATGCCCTCGGACACCTCGCGCAGGTTGTGCGGCGGGATGTTCGTGGCCATGCCGACCGCGATGCCGGCCGACCCGTTGACCAGCAGGTTCGGGAACCTCGACGGGAGGACCAGCGGCTCCTGGGAACGCCCGTCGTAGTTGGGCTGGAAGTCGACGGTGTCCTTGTCGATGTCACGGATCATCTCCATGGCGATCGGCGCGAGCTTGCACTCGGTGTATCGCATGGCGGCCGGCATGTCGTTGCCCGGCGACCCGAAGTTGCCCTGGCCGTCGACCAGGGTGTAGCGCAGCGCCCAGGGCTGTGCCAGCCGTACGACGGTGCCGTAGATCGAGGAGTCGCCGTGCGGGTGGTAGGAACCCATGACGTCGCCGACGACGCGTGAGCACTTGAAGTAGCCGCGGTCGGGGCGGTAGCCGCCGTCGTACATGGCGTAGAGGACGCGGCGGTGCACCGGTTTGAGTCCGTCGCGGACGTCGGGCAGCGCGCGGGCCACGATGACGGACATCGCGTAGTCCATGTAGCTGCGCTGCATCTCCGACTGGATGTCGACCGGCTCGATGCGCTCTGCGGGCGGAGTGTTCACATCCGTCACGGGTGATGGATCCTTTTCAGAGTCGGAGAGAGGGCTGTACGGCTACCGCTACACATCGAGGAAACGGACGTCTCGCGCGTTCCTGATGATGAAGGAGCGGCGGGCCTCGACGTCCTCACCCATGAGAACGCTGAACAGGTCGTCGGCCTGGGCTGCGTCGTCGAGGGTGACCTGGAGCAGGACGCGGGTGTCGGGGTTCATCGTGGTGTCCCAGAGCTGGGCGGCGTTCATCTCGCCCAGACCCTTGAACCGCTGGATGCCGTCGTGCAGACGCGGGTCGCGCTTGCCGCGCTCCATGCCGTCCCGGATGATCGCGTCGCGCTCCTGGTCGGAGTAGGCGTAGGAGGCGTCCTCGCCCCGGCGGTCCCATTTGATCTTGTAGAGCGGCGGCTGGGAGAGGTAGACGTGCCCGGCCTCGATCAGCGGCCGCATGAAGCGGAACAGCAGCGTCAGCAGCAGGGTGTTGATGTGCTGGCCGTCGACGTCGGCGTCCGCCATCAGGATGAGCTTGTGGTAGCGGAGCTTGGCGATGTCGAACTCGTCGTGGACGCCGGTGCCCATGGCGGTGATCAGCGCCTGGACCTCGTTGTTCTTCAGCACCTTGTCGATGCGCGCCTTCTCCACGTTCAGGATCTTGCCGCGGATGGGCAGGATCGCCTGGAACTTGGAGTCGCGGCCGCCCTTGGCCGAGCCGCCCGCCGAGTCACCCTCGACGATGAACAGCTCGCACTTCTCGGGATCGCTCCACTGGCAGTCGGCCAGCTTGCCGGGCAGGCCGGAGCCGGACTCCAGCAGCGACTTGCGCCGGGTCAGGTCGCGGGCCTGGCGGGCCGCGAGGCGGGCGCGTGAGGCCTGCAGGGACTTGTTGATGATGTCCTTGGCCTCGCCCGGGTTGCGCTCGAACCAGTCGCGCAGGTGGTCGTTGCAGGCCTTCTGGACGAACGACTTGGCCTCGGTGTTGCCCAGCTTGGTCTTGGTCTGGCCCTCGAACTGCGGGTCGGCCAGCTTTACCGAGATGATCGCGGTGAGACCCTCGCGGATGTCCTCACCGGCCAGGTTGTCGTCCTTGCCCTCCTTGAGGAACTTCTGCTCGCGCGCGTAGCGGTTCACGATCGACGTCAGCGCGGCCCGGAACCCCTCCTCGTGGGTGCCGCCCTCGGCCGTGTTGATCGTGTTGGCGAAGGTGTAGACCGACTCGCTGTAGGAGTTGTTCCACTGCATGGCGATCTCGACCGAGATCCCGTCACCGTTCTCCTCGAAGTCGATCACCGAGAGGTGAGCGGGCTCCTTCTTGGAGTTGAGGTGCTTGACGAAGTCGGACAGGCCGCCCTCGTAGTGGTAGACCGCCTCTTTGGGCTCGCCGTTGACGTGGTCGGGCCGCTCGTCCCGCAGGGAGATCGTCAGGCCCTTGTTGAGGAAGGCCATCTCCTGGAATCGGCGGGAGAGGGTCTCGAAGCTCCACGTCGTGGTCTCGAAGATGGTCTCGTCGGCCCAGAAGGTGATCGAGGTGCCGGTCTCCTCGGTCGGCTCCCCCTTGATCAGGGGATGGACCGGCCGGGTCTCGGCGTAACTCTGCCGCCAGTGGTGACCGTCAGTGCGGATCGCGACCTCCAGCTTGCTGGAGAGCGCGTTCACCACCGAGACGCCCACACCGTGCAGGCCGCCGGAGACCGCGTAGGACTTGCTGTCGAACTTTCCACCCGCGTGCAGCACGGTGAGGACGACCTCGACGGCCGGGCGGCCCTCCGCCTCGACGATGCCGACGGGGATGCCGCGGCCGTTGTCCACGACCCGCACGCCGTTGTCGGCGAGCAGGGTGACCTCGATCCGGTCGGCGTGACCGGCCAGGGCCTCGTCGACGGAGTTGTCCACGACCTCGTAGACGAGGTGGTGCAGGCCGCGTTCTCCGGTCGAGCCGATGTACATACCCGGGCGCTTACGGACCGCCTCGAGCCCTTCGAGAACAGTGATTGAGCTAGCGTCGTAGGACAAGTGCGGAATCCTCCTGCCGCGGACATGCAGAGGAAGCGAGAACAGCCCCCGCGGTGCCCGTCACCGTCGTGAATGCCCCGATGCGCGCACCCAGGGGAGTCGGCTTACGCGCCGGGGGTGACACGCAAACGGACGTGTCCGGAATTCGGTTTCATTCTAGCGGCTCTGAGGGCATGATGTGGCATTGACGGGCTCTAGAATGCCCTGTCGCGCGTCGACCCTCCACTCAAGCATCCCCCTACGGGGACGGGTGTCATCGCGCCAGAAAGGCCGCTGATCCGTTTTCCGGGGAGGCGATCAGCCGTAGGTGTCGCCCGGGCCACGGCTCCCCGTGACGCGCAGCCCGCCGCTGGGACGCGGGCCGTTCTGCGGTCCGCGCACCTTCACCCGCTGCACGGTCCCGTCCCCGAGCTCCTCGTTCAGCCGCCTGACCAGCGTTCTCGCCAGCAACCGCACCTGGGTCGCCCAGGCCGTGGAGTCGGCGACCACCACGACCTCCCCGTCGGCGAAGGTCTCCGGCCTGGTGTGCGCGGCCAGATCGGAGCCGACGATCTCATGCCAGCGGCCGAACACCCCGCCCACGGCGACGGGCTGCTCCCAGCCGCGGTCGGACAGGAGGTCGGCGATGGCCCTGCCGAAAAGCTGGGGATCTCCGAAATCCCTGCGCGGCCCGGCCGCCCTGCGCCGGGGCTCGCGGCGCGGCAGTTGCCCCCTTCTGGCCGCGTCCGACTTGGCCTGGGCCAGCTTCTCCCTGGCGAGCGCGGCGCCCTTGGCCGCGGCGCTCTTCGCCGACCCCGGCTCCGGCGTCCTCTCCACGGAGCCCGCCGCGTCCCTCCTGGGCCCGGATTCCGGCGTCCTCTCCCCGGCACCCGCCGCGCTCCTCGCCGAACCGGCCCCGGGCGGCCTCCCGCCGGGCTCCGACGGCTTCTCACCGGACACGGTTCACGCTCCCCTCGGCGACGTCGAACCGGCATCCGGTCAGCTCCGCAGGCACGTCGTCGGCGACCGCGGCGGTGATCAGCACCTGCTCGGCCGGGGCGACGATCTCCGCCAGCCGGCGACGGCGCTGGTTGTCCAACTCGGCGAAGACGTCGTCGAGGATCAGCACCGGATCGCCGCCGTCCGCCCTGAGCAGATCGTAGGCGGCCAGCCGGAGTGCCAGCGCGAACGACCAGGACTCGCCGTGGCTGGCATAGCCCCGTGCGGGCAGCTCTCCCAGCCCGAGGAACAGATCGTCACGGTGCGGACCGACGAGGGTGACGCCGCGTTCGAGCTCTGCGTCCCGGACCTCCAGCAGCCCGGCCCGGAGCCGCTGCTCCAGGGTCACGCGGTCGGCTCCCGGCTCGGTGGGCAGCGTGCCCCGGTATTCCAGACCGGCCGGGGCGGAGGAGGGCGCGAGCGCGGCGTAGGAGGCGGCGACCAGCGGCCGCAGCGCCTCGACCAGCTCCAGCCGCGCCGCCAGCAGCTCGGCGCCGTACCGGGCCAGATGGGCGTCCCAGACCTCCAGGGTGCTCAGCGGATCTCCGGCCCCGGCCTCGGTGAACGCCGCGTCGTTCTCGGCCCGCCGCCCGCTCCGGCCGCCCCGCCTCGACCGCGCCGCCGTACGCAGCAGGGCGCCGCGCTGCTTGAGCACCCGGTCGTAGTCCGCGCGGACCCCCGCGAAACGGGGGGTTCTGGCCACCAGGAGATCGTCGAGGTAGCGGCGCCGCTCCGAGGGGTCGCCCTTGACCATGGCCAGGTCCTCGGGGGCGAACAGGACCGTGCGCAGCAGCCCGACGATCTCGCGTGGACGTGAGACCGGTGAGCGGTTCAGCCTGGCCCGGTTGGCCCTGCCCGGGTTGATCTCCAGCTCGACCAGCGCCCGCCGGTCCTCCCGCACGACCACGGACCGGATGATCGCCCGCGCCGCCCCCTGCCGCACCAGCGGCCCGTCGTTGGCGACCCGGTGGCTCGACTGCGTCGCCACGTAACCCAGCGCCTCGACCAGGTTGGTCTTGCCCTGCCCGTTGGGCCCGACGAAGGCCGTGACACCGGGCTCCAGGCCGAGGTCGACGGTGTCGTAGGACCGGAAGTCGGTCAGGGAGAGGTTGGCGACATGCACCCCAGGAAGATTAGTCGCCCCCACCCGCCACTGGGGCGCCGCCGCGTCCACACGGCCGCGCGCCGCCGTGGACGAGCGGATGGCCGTACGGCCCGCGACCCGGCAGGGCCACCGCCCGCACCGCGGCCCGCGGCCCGCGCGGAGAGCGCGGGCACGGGCCGTGTCCGGCCTCGGTCTACCTGTCGGCCTCCTTCGGCGGGGCGACGTCGGCGCCGGGAGCGTCCGCGCCCTTGGCGACCTGGCCCTCCTTGGCGGCGATGGCGTGCCCGCCGAACTGGTTGCGCAGGGCCGCGACGACCTTCATGGCCGGTGAGTCGTCCTGCCGGGAGGCGAACCTGGCGTACAGCGCGGCGGTGATGACCGGCAGCGGCACCGCGTGGTCCACGGCCGCCTGCACCGTCCAGCGGCCCTCGCCGGAGTCCTGCGCGTAGCCCTTCAGCTCCTCCAGCGCGGGATCCTCGTCGAGCGCGCGGACCAGCAGGTCCAGCAGCCACGAGCGGATGACCGTGCCGTGCCGCCAGCTCTTGAAGGCGCCGGCCACGTCGGTCACGACGTCGGAGGCCTCCAGCAGCTCCCAGCCCTCGGCGAAGGCCTGCATCATGCCGTACTCGATGCCGTTGTGCACCATCTTGGCGAAGTGGCCCGCGCCGACCCCGCCCGCGTGGACGAAACCGCCCTCCTCGGGCTTGAGCGTCTCGAAGACCGGCATCAGCCGTTCGACGCCGGCGTCCGAACCGCCGACCATCAGCGCGTAGCCGTTCTGCAGGCCCCAGATCCCGCCGCTGACGCCGCAGTCGACGAAACCGATCCCGCCCGCCTCAAGCTCGGCGGCGTGTTTCTGGTCGTCCAGGTAGTGGGAGTTTCCGCCGTCGATCACGATGTCCCCGGCCGACAGCAGGCCGCCGAGCTCCTCGATCGTCGCCTGCGTCGGAGCGCCTGCGGGCACCATGACCCACACCGCGCGCGGAGCCTCGAGCCGGTCCACCAGGTCCTTGAGGCTGGAGACGTCGCTGACCGCCGGATCGCGGTCGTAGCCGACGACGTCATGACCGCCACGGCGCAGCCGCTCGGCCATGTTGCCGCCCATCTTGCCCAGCCCGATCATGCCGATCTGCATTCGAGCACCCCCTTCAGGGTTTCATCATCCATCTACACCCGGCGTGCCAGCGCAAGCCGTACCAGATCGGCGTTTCCATCGACGGGACCGCCCTCGGGGCTGTGGAGAACGTCTTCCAGACCGATACGCGTGGCCAGACCCAGATGCCCTGCTTCATCAACAAGTATCCAAGCCGGTTCTTCCTCACCGTGGAGAAGCCGGGGGCCCGGAACGGCGAGTTCGTCGAGCCTGCCGAGCACGGCGTGCGCTCGGGACACGGCCGTGTCCGCGGAGCCGCCGACGACCTCGACGAGCACCCGCACGCACTCCAGCCCGGTGCCGGCGAGCGTGTCGGCGTCGTCGACGGACCAGACCCCGGCCTCGACGTCCACGCCGAGCCGCCGAAGATGATGCCACAGGTCGGAGAAGCCGGGTTCGGCGAGGTTGACGGAGGCGAAGTCCGGCCGGTCCTGTGGGGACAGCCCGGCCCAGCCGAGTACGGCTGCGCGGCGCGCGTCCACATCCCCGCCGGTTATCCACAGCCCTGTGCTCACTCCGACGGGCAGCCCGGGACAGGCCCGCCGGACGGCGCGGACGGCGGCACCGATGTGAGCGGCGCTGAGAGACTCCCTGCCGGTCTCGTCGCGCGGATGCGTATGAACTGCCGACGCACCCGCCTCACGGGCCTCACGGGCCGCCTCAGCGAGCTCCAGGGGTGTCAGGGGGAGAGCCGGGTGGTCTCCGGGCGCCCGGCTCCCGTTGAGACATGCCTTGATCATGGTCACGTCCCTCATGCTCCCTGGTCTCACCTGGCGCCCGCGGGCCGGGCCCGCCTCATGTCCGCGGTCCCACCCGCACCGGCCTGGTTCAGGCCGGCCGCGCTGGGGCGGCCGTCAGCTCGACAGCCGGATGGGCATGATCAGGTAGCGGTAGTCGGGGACGCCCTCGTCGTCCCCAGGCTTGCCGCCGGTGAGGATGGCGGGCTTGGTGGAGGTGGTCATCTGCAGGCGGGCCACGTCGGAGTCGATCGCGCCGAGTCCCTCCAGCAGGAACTGGTGGTTGAAGGCGATGTTGATGTCGTCGCCGTCGAAGTCCACGGGAAGCACCTCGACCGCCTGGGCCTCGTCGCCGCTGCCCGCCTCCAGCACGACCTCGCCGCCGCGGAAGGCCATCCGGACGGGGGTGTTGCGCTCGGCGACCAGGGCCACGCGCTTGACGGCCTCGACGAAGGCGCTTGTGGACAGGTCCGCGCGGGCGGAGAACTCGGTCGGCAGCAGCGACCGGTACTTGGGGAACTCCGGGTCGAGAAGCCGGGTGGTGGTGCGCCGTCCTGCGCTGGAGAAGCCGATCATGCCCTCACCGGTGCCCCCTGCGGAGCTCATCGCGACCTCGACCTCGGCGCCGGTGCTCCCCAGGGCCTTGGCGGCGTCGGCGAGCGTCCTGCCGGGGATCATGGCGATCGCCGAGAAGTCGGGCTGGCCCGGCTGCCACTTCAGCTCTCGTACGGCGAGCCGGTAGCGGTCGGTGGCGGCGAGGGTGACGGTGTCGCCCTCGATCTCCATGCGCACGCCGGTCAGCATCGGCAGGGTGTCGTCCTTGCCCGCGGCGACGGCGACCTGGCCGACGGCCGAGGCGAACACGTCACTGCCCACGCGTCCGGCGGCCGGGGGCATCGTCGGCAGGGAGGGGTAGTCCTCCACAGGCATGGTGAGAAGGGTGAACCGGGCGCTCCCGCAGGTGACGACCGCCTTCGCGCCGTCCACGACGAAGTCCACAGGCTGTGCGGGGAGTGCCCGGGTGATCTCGGCGAGGAGCCTGCCCGAGACGAGCACCACGCCCGCCTCGCCGCTCTGCGGTTCGAGGGTCACCTCTGCGGAGACCTCGTAGTCGAAGCCGGAGAGCTTGAGCTGCCCCTTGTCGGTGACCTCGAGACGCATGCCGGCCAGCACCGGCACGGAAGGACGCGCCGGAAGGCTGCGCGCCGTCCATGCGACCGCCTCAGCGAGCACGTCTCGCTCGATCCGGAACATCACGTGGATCTGCCTCCTGTGTGTCGAGCGCTCTTCGCTCGGTGCCTTGGGTTCGGGTCTTCACTGTCCCGCACATGCGCTCCCCCGGAACCCCTCTTATGGCTCTTGGCTTTTCTAGTTAGAGATACAAGGGGTAATCGCATTAGGGGCTGTGGAAACTGTGGAAGATGGTTGTTTCCGCAGGTCAACTATAGTTTTTTCATCCACCGGGGCTGTGGGCGAGCGATGTGGACAACTCGCGGGGCTGGGGAGAACCGAGTTGTACCCACAGGCCGTCCCCAGATCATGGACCGTTCGTCCACCGGTTATCCCCAAGGTTTCCCCAGGTTGTCCACGGGTAAAGAGGTCGTTTTGTCCCTGGGGAAAACTCTCTTCACAGGGCGTCCCCAGGTTATCCACGAGTTGTCCCCAAGTTCTCCCCAGGTTCTCCCCAGAGTTATCCCCAGGCCTTGATCGCCCTCGCGACCCCCCGGTCCAGCATTGATCATGGTCGGAGACCCCGAGCGCCCCTCGACGCGTCCGTATCGTTGATCCACAAGGTTTTCCACAGCCTGTGCATCAAGCGGTGGCGAGTCTCACCCATTACGCGACTGCTGCTTGATCCTGGTGGTGAGTTCGTTGACCTGGTTGTAGATCGAACGACGCTCGGCCATGAGGGAACGGATCTTCCGGTCGGCGTGCATGACCGTGGTGTGGTCGCGCCCGCCGAACTGCTGGCCGATCTTCGGCAGTGACATGTCGGTGAGCTCTCTGCACAGATACATGGCGATCTGCCGGGCGGTGACCAGGACGCGCGAGCGCGACCCGCCGCACAGGTCGTCGATCGACAGGCCGAAGTAGGCGGCGGTGGACGCCATGATCGTGGCGACCGTTATCTCGGATCCGGCGTCCTCGGTGATCAGATCCTTCAGCACGACCTCGGTGAGCTGCAGGTCGACCGACTGCCTGTTGAGGCTGGCGAACGCGGTGACCCGGATCAGCGCCCCCTCCAGCTCGCGGATGTTGGTGGAGATGCGGCTGGCGATGTATTCGAGCACCTCGGGCGGCGCGGCCAGGCCCTCCTGGATCGCCTTCTTGCGCAGGATCGCGATGCGGGTCTCCAGCTCGGGCGGCTGGACGTCGGTGATCAGACCCCACTCGAACCGGTTGCGGAGCCGGTCCTCCAGGGTGACCAGCTGCTTGGGCGCCCGGTCGCTGGAGATGACGATCTGCTTGTTGGCGTTGTGCAGGGTGTTGAAGGTGTGGAAGAACTCCTCCTGGGTCTGCTCCTTGCCCTCCAGGAACTGGATGTCGTCCACGAGCAGGATGTCCACGGCCCGGTAGCGGCCCCGGAAGTTGTCGGCCTTGTGGTCGCGGATGGAGTTGATGAAGTCGTTGGTGAACTCCTCCGAGCTCACGTATCTCACCCGCGCGCCGTCGTAGAGGCTCTGCGCGTAGTGGCCGATCGCGTGCAGCAGGTGGGTCTTGCCCAGACCCGAGTCACCGTAGATGAACAGCGGGTTGTAGGCCTTGGCCGGCGCCTCGGCCACCGCGACGGCGGCCGCGTGGGCGAACCGGTTGCTGGAGCCGATGACGAACGTCTCGAAGGTGTACTTCGGGTTCAGCCGGGCCGGCTCTCCCTGGGGGCGGCCGCCGCGGCTGTCCCATCTGTTCTGCACCGCACCGGGTGCCGGACCCTGCGCGGGGCGGTCGAAGGCGTCCTGCTCCGGACGCGAGGCGGCGGACGGCTGCGGGGTGTATCCGCCCCGTCCGTACCCGCCGCCGCCCTGCTCGGCCGGCGGCGGGGCCGGGGAGGGCTCCGCCGGGAGGTACGGCTGAGTCTGCTCCTCATGTTGATAGGAGTAGGGGAACGGCTGGGCCTGTGGTTGGTGCTGTGGATATTCGGTGGGCGCCGGGGCGGCCGGTCCGGCGGCCTGGTAGGGCTGCTGGGCGCCGGAAACGCCGTTGTGCTGGGAAGACGTCGGCTGTGCATAACCCTGCTGCGGTCCGCCGTTCTGGGGATAACCCGACGGGGGCGCCTGTGGATAACTTTCCGGGCGGGAGGCGACGCCGCGCTCGGAACCCGCCGCGCTGGGGTCCACCATCACCGCGACCCGCATCGGGCGGCCGAACTCCTGGGACAGCGCGTGGCTGATCAGGGGACGGAGCCTGTTCTCCAGGACATCCCTGGCGAAATCGGTCGGGGCGGCGAGCACCACGGTGTCGTTCATGAGACCGAAGGGCCGGGTCATGCTGAGCCAGACACGCTGCTGGGAGGGGACGCTCTCGTTAAGGGAGTTCTCCAGTGCCCGCGCCCATACCTCACCGAGGTCCATTCCATCCACTGCCCGGCTCACCTCCTCCGACGCGGCCCCCGCCTGAGCTCACCGCGATCCGTTTATCCACACCGATGGCCGCCGGGCGCACCGGATTCCCCTGTTGTCCACATGCCGCTCGGCCCGTGGCTCCGTGGGGCCGCTCTCCAGGAATCCACATTGAATCCACAGGGTGTCCACAGCCCCGCACTCGCCGCCGGACGCGTCCTGGCAGCGGAGAGTGGGTGTGGAAGAGCCGACAGTAGCCCTGTCCACAACCGTGTTCAAGACGTTGTCCACAGCCTAGTGGCACTACGGGGGAGGCTGAGTGCTCATCCTGTGGACGGCGGGGCGTCGGTGGATAAAGGGGCTGTGGATTAGTGGATAACCTGTATCCGCGTGCTCGCCGGGCCTCTCTGGTTTGACCTGGGACACGTATTCCCCGTAACGTACGACGGTCGGCTTGCCACGCGGCGGCTATTTCGCATGCCCCGCTTCCGGCAAGCCAGCCATTGTCGAGCGTCCCCATGTGCTGGGGATGCGACTCAAGCCTGGAGCCCACTCGTGAGCAAGCGTACTTTCCAGCCGAACAACCGCCGTCGCGCGAAGACCCACGGCTTCCGGCTGCGCATGCGCACCCGCGCCGGCCGCGCCATCCTGGCCGCCCGTCGCCGCAAGGGCCGCGCCGAGCTCTCCGCCTGATGCATCCGTTGCGCCCGGTCCGCCGGGTGCAAGGCAGTGTTACGTCGCCCGCCGGCCGTGATGCCGGCGGGCGATAGCCGTACCTGCCAGGGTCAACCAAGGTTCTCTCGTGTTGCCGTCCGTGTCCCGCATGCGCCGGGGTGAGGAGTTCGCCAACGCGGTCAGAAAGGGAAGCCGTGCAGGCCGTCCCACCCTGGTCGCGCACTTGAGCGTGCGCGCAGAAAGGGATGGGCCGCCCCTGGTCGGGTTCGTGGTGAGTCGCGCCGTAGGAGGCGCGGTTATCCGAAATCGAGTCAAACGTCAGTTGAGACACCTCGTCCGGGACCGTCTTCACCGTCTCCCGAGAGGTAGCCTGCTGGTTGTACGCGCCAATCCACCGGCCGCGTCCGCGCGAAGCGAGCGCCTTGCCGCCGAACTCGACGTCGCGCTGGATCGTTTACTCAGGCGGCGAGAGCCTTCCAAGGCTCACATGGATGGGCGATGATGACGGCGCAGCAGATCGCCGGAGTTACTCCGGCTGCCAGGATCCTGATGGCTCCTATCCGGTTCTACCGGACCTTTGTGAGCCCTCTGCTGGGTCCTCGTTGCCGTTTCCATCCTTCGTGCAGTGCCTACGGCCTTGAGGCGATGACCGTCCACGGCGCGTTGCGCGGCACATGGTTGACGATCCGGAGAATCGGGCGTTGCCACCCATTCCATCCCGGAGGTTTTGACCCGGTGCCCCCGCGCCCGGGCCGGTCCGACGAAACGCAAGGGAGCTAGCTCGGTGGAGCTGTCCTGGCTGAATTGGCTCTATACGGCCGTCGCCCACGTCATCACCTGGATTCACCAGGGTTATAGCAGCTTCCTCGACCCCGACAGCGGGCTCACCTGGGCGCTGACCATCATCACCCTGACCGTGCTGATGCGGCTGCTCATCTTCCCCCTCTTCCTCAAGCAGATGCGCTCGTCGAAGAAGATGCAGGAGCTGGCCCCCAAGGTCCAGGAAATACGTAAGCGTTACGCAAAAGACAAGCAGCGCATGAACCAGGAGGTCATGGCGCTGTACCAGGGGCAGGGGGCCAACCCGCTCGGTGGCTGTCTGCCGGTCGTGGCCCAGTTCCCGATCTTCATCTCGATGTTCACCGTGCTGAACGCGATGGCCCACGGCCAGCTCAAGTTCGGCATGACGCAGCAGTTCGTCGACAGTGCCCGGGCCGCGCACATCTTCGGTGCCCCGCTGCCCGCGACCTTCTGGACCGACTCCGCGCAGATCGAGGCGTTCGGCGCCAACGCGATCCAGACGAAGATCGTCCTCGCGGTCTTCGTGGCGATCAGCTCGCTGACCACGTTCCTCACCGTCCGGCAGAGCGTGGGCCGCTCGATGGCCCAGATGCCGGACAACCCGATGGCGCAGCAGCAGAAGATCCTGATGTACATCTCGCCGTTGTTCGCGGTCTTCTCTCTGAACTTCCCCCTCGGCCTGATCCTCTACTGGGTCACCACCAACCTGTGGACGCTGAGCCAGCAGCACTGGTTCTACAGCCGCAACCCCTCTCCGGTGGCCGACGCCAAGGGCAACATGGTGACCCCCGAGCCCAAGCCGAGCCTGCTGAGCAAGGTCAGGAAGCCCGCTCCCGAGCCCGAGGCACCTCCTCAGACACCGGAGCCCAAGCCGGTCCGCCAGCAGCCGACCCGTCAGCCCCGCAGCAAGCGGACGGGTAGCAAGAAGTCCTGACGACATCCCCGACAGCACGAAGGAGTGGCTGGACGTGACCGAGGCCGAGGCCGAAAAGGAGACCGTGAAAGCGGCTCCGGATCTCGCTGCGCTGGAGCAGGAAGGCGAGATCGCGGCGGACTACGTCGAGGGCCTGCTCGACATCGCCGACATCGACGGTGACATCGACATGGACGTCGAGGGTGATCGCGCCGTGGTGTCGGTCGTGGACATCAAGGGCGGTGACCTCGTCGGCGCCAACGGTGAGGTGCTGGAGGCGATCCAGGAGCTGACCCGGCTCGCGGTCCACCGCCAGACGGGAGAGCGTTCACGGCTCATGCTCGACATCGGCGGATACCGCGAGCGTCGCCGTACGGAGCTGCGCGAACTCGGCACGAAGATCGCTGAGGACGTCAAGCGCAACGGCGAGCCCACCTCGTTGCAGCCGATGACCCCGTTCGAGCGCAAGATCGTGCACGACGCGGTCGCGGCGGTGGGGCTGCGGAGCGAGTCCGAGGGCGAGGAGCCCCGGCGTTTTGTGGTGGTCCTGCCCGCGTAACGGCACGACGGACGGACACTGGCCGCCGTCCCCGGTCTTCCGGGGGCGGCGGCCTTTTTCACGGCCTGCTCTTGCGCACCGTACGGAGGCGGGCCGTTAGCCTTAGAAAATCCTGATCCAGACAGTTCCGAGGAAGAGTGAGCGTCGAGTGAGCGAACAGATTCCCGAGCCGCCCGAGGTCGCGCGCGAGGTGTTCACCGGGGACACCTGGTTCCAGGCCGAGGCATTCGCGGAACTGCTGGCCGGTCCCGGCGTGGTACGCGGGCTGCTCGGCCCTCGGGAGGTGCCCCGCCTCTGGGACCGTCACCTGCTCAACTGCGCGGTGGTGGCCGAGGCCGTCCCCCCCGACGTGCGGTTGGTGGACATCGGCTCGGGAGCCGGCCTTCCGGGCCTGGTCCTGGCGATCGTACGGCCGGACATCACGGTCACGCTCCTGGAACCGCTCCTCCGCCGGACGGTGTTCCTCCAGGAGTGCGTGGAGGCGTTGAAGCTCGACAACGTCGAGGTGCTGCGGGGCCGTGCTGAGGAGTTCGTGGGCAAGCGCGAGTTCGATGTGGCTTCCGCACGCGCGGTGGCGCCGCTCGACCGGTTGCTGACGTGGTCGCTGCCGCTGCTACGCGAGGGAGGAGAGCTTCTCGCGATGAAGGGCGAGCGGGCAGCGGAGGAGCTGGCGGGCGCCGAGAAGCAACTACGCTCCAGCGGGGTACAGGTCGCCGAGCTTGTATCGGTCGGGCACGGTAAGGTCGAGCCGCCTGCAACTCTCATCCGGGTGGTCGCCGGTCGGGCCCCCGAAGGAGCACGGCAGGTCTCTCGCCGGAGGGATCGTGAACCGCGGCCAAAGCGGCCACGACGCCAATGACAGACCGAGCAAAGCGAGTACGAGGCCAGTCGACGACCCCCGACCCGGAGGTCGGGGCGTGGTGCCGTACCGCGCACCGTTACCCCCATGTTGACCAGCCCTAGCCATCATGATGTGGAGGTGCGACCAGATGGCTACGTTGAACACCGTTGCCGCCTGGCCGCGCACTGTGCTGGTCGTCAGAGCGACCGGGCGCGGGACGTACGCCCGCACCACCCCGGACCGGTACGGCTCCGCCCGTCTGGCCCGGCCACGGATCAAGCTCCATCGAGGTTTCCAGACGGGCGATCCGGTCTGCGCGAATGTCGCCAAGGGCAAACGTGCCGGGGTTCATGTCGGGCGGGTCATGGTCCGTTCCTCCGGTCCGTCCGACATCACCACCCGGCACGGCCGCATCGCCGGAATCAACCACAAGAGTGTCCGTCTGCTGCAGCGAGCCGACGGCTACGGCTACACGATCACGAAAGAGACTGATCGAAATGACTGACCGGTCAGGGCACCTTCCGGCCGTGCTCGCTCTCACGCCCCCCAGTTCTCCACGGCCCGAAGGCCAAGACATCCTCGGAAGGTCGTGGTGAATGACCATGGAAGCGCGATGGTCAGCGCAGCGGGCGGTCTCGGCTGGCCGGCGGACCCTGTCGCCTCACCCCATGGGCGGCCTTCCGGCCTAGGATGGCCGCCATCGGCTCCCGCCACCGTAGTCTGGCCGGTTGAAAGGACGACGATCGTGACCCAGACCCCCCTTAATCCCGGCGACTCGCCGCTGGTACGAGAGGCACTCAGCTCAGTGGTTTCACGTGAAACACCGGCCCAGACGACTACAGCCGCTCCCGGAGGTTCCGTGGGAACCCGGGAAGGGGGCTGGCCCCGCCCTCCGAAGACCCGTATTTTCACCGTCGCCAACCAGAAAGGCGGCGTGGGTAAGACCACGACATCGGTGAACCTGGCGGCCGCGCTGTCCATGCACGGCCAGCGGGTGCTCGTGGTCGACCTCGACCCCCAGGGCAACGCCTCGACGGCGCTCTCCATCGAGCACCGTGGTGACGTGCCGGACATGTACAAGGTTCTGGTGGAGGATCTCTCCCTTGACGAGGTCGTGAAGGATGTTCCGGAGATGCCCGGACTCTACTGCGCCCCCGCCACGATCGACCTCGCCGGCGCCGAGATCGAACTGGTCTCCATGGTCGCGCGTGAGGCCCGTCTGCAGCGCGCGCTGGCCGCGTACAAGGCGATCGAGTTCGACTACGTCTTCATCGACTGTCCTCCCTCGCTCGGACTGCTGACGGTCAACGCGCTGATGGCCGCGAACGAGCTGCTGGTCCCCATCCAGTGTGAGTACTACGCTCTGGAAGGTCTCGGCCAGCTGCTCCGGAACGTGGATCTCGTCCGTGCCCACCTGAATCCGTCACTTGATATGTCCACGATCCTGCTGACGATGTATGACGGACGGACCCGGCTGGCCTCACAGGTCGCCGAGGAGGTCCGGTCCCACTTCGGTGACACGGTGCTGACCACCCTGATCCCCCGTAGCGTCCGCGTCTCCGAGGCTCCGAGCTACGGCCAGTCGGTCATGACCTACGACCCCGGCTCCAGTGGTGCGATGGCCTACATGGACGCTGCCCGTGAGATGGCTTACCGTGGCGCGGCCGTGTGAACATCGAAGGATCCGTGGCCGTCATCGTCGTGAGCCATCACCGTGGGTGGAAACTTGAGCCACAGGAGGGGCAGTGAGTAAGCAGCCGAGAGGGATGGGCGGCAGGGGGCTGGCAGCGCTCATTCCGACAGGCCCGCCCCTGGTGCAGAGCGCAGCACCGTCGGCGACCGCGACAATGGCCGTGCCAGAGGTCGTGACGGAGCGGCACCAGCCTGCTCTGAAGCCGGTGGCGGGCGCGTATTTCCTTGAGATCCCGATCGAGAAGATCGAGCCCAATCCGCGTCAGCCCAGAGACATCTTCGACGATGACGCCCTGAAGGAACTCGCTACCTCGATCACCGAGGTCGGCCTGCTCCAGCCCATCGTCGTCCGTGCCGTGGGCAAGGACAGCTACGAGCTCATCATGGGGGAGCGCCGCTGGCGCGCCTCCAAGCTCGCCGGACTCTCGGAGATCCCCGCGATCGTCCGGAGCACCCAGGAGGACAAGCTCCTCCTGGACGCCCTCATCGAGAATCTCCAGCGCGAGCAGCTCAACGCCCTGGAGGAGGCCGCGGCCTATCGTCAGCTTCTCGACGACTTCGGCGCGACCCACGAGCAGCTCGCCGCCCGTGTCGGCCGCTCCCGCTCCCACGTGACGAACACCTTGCGCCTCCTCAACCTGCCGCCCAGAGTGCAGAGTCGCGTCTCGGCGGGAACGATCACTGCCGGCCACGCTCGGGCCCTGCTGACGCTGGACGATCCGGCGGCACAGGAACGTCTCGCCGCCCGGATCGTGGCCGAGCTGCTGTCGGTCCGTGCGGTTGAGGAGATCGTGGCGGTGGGGGATGTCAAGGCCGCTCCGGCGCCCACTCCGAAGGCTCCGAAAGCGAAGGCCGCGGAGGAGCCCACTCTGCGGCATCTGGCCGACCGTCTCTCCGACCGGTTCGAGACCCGGGTGAAGGTGGACTTCGGCCGGCGCAAGGGCCGCATCGTGGTGGAGTTCGCGACCATTGACGATCTGGAGCGGATCATCGGAACGATGGCCCCAGGGTCCATGCAGACGGCGGAGGAGTAGCCGCCCGTCCGAGTGAACCTTCCCCGCGGTCTCCCTGTTTCACGTGAAACAGGGAGACCGCTCTGGTTACACCCCTTGGCGGAGGCTCGAGGTCCGGCGCCGGATCGGCCACGCCGGGCCGGAACGCCTGAACGCTCGGGCACACTCAGGGCGTCGGAGAAGCTGTTTCACGTGAAACGTCATCTGCCCCAGACGGCCGGACTGATCCGTTTCACGTGAAACATGACTACCGCCAAGCCGGGCTCCTCCGTTTCGCGTGAGCCAGTCGGCCGGCGGAGAGGAGGGCCGTGCGCGTCCATCTGGCTCCGATGTCGTCTCATCTGTTTCACGTGAAACAGGTAGCCGGCAGCGCGAAGGGATCACGTGCGTCCGCCCGTTCCGACGGCTCGGCGTTCACCGTTCATCCGATCCGACAGCTCCGCCGCCCCGTATCCACCCCAGGCAGATCGGATCGATCGCGGCGGCCGGCCCGGATCTCCCTCCTGCTCTCGCCGTGCCGCCCTAGGAGTCGGATCTTCCGTGGACGGCAAGGCGGATATCGGCGATGAACGTGTCGACGTGCTCAGCGGTGGTGTCGAACGATGTCACCCATCGCACCACGTTCTCGTCCGCCTCCCAGACGTGGAAGAGGTAGCGCTGCTGGAGCTCCATGATCGCCTTCTCGGGAAGAGCGGGGAAGACGGCGTTGGACTGGACGGGATAGCGGAGCGAGACGCCAGGGAGGTCGGTGACACCATCCGCCAGCCGATGCGCCATCGCATTGGCGTGGGCGGCGTTCTCGCGCCAGAGATCTCCGGAGAGCAGGGCGGTCAACTGGGCGGAGACGAACCGCATCTTGGAGGCGAGCTGCATTCCCTGCTTGCGCAGGAACAGGGCTGGAGCGTCAAGCTCGGGATTGAGGATGACGAGCGCCTCCGCGCCCATGGCGCCGTTCTTGGTGCCGCCGAAACTGAACAGGTCCACCCCGGCGTCCGTGGTGAGGGCGCGCATCGAGCAGCCGAGCTCGGCTGCCGCGTTGGCCAGACGGGCACCGTCCATGTGGAGGAGGAGGCCGCGCGCGTGGGCGAAGTCCGCAAGTTCGGCGATCTCGTCAGCGGTGTAGCAGGTGCCGCACTCGGTCACCTGGGAGATGGAGATGACACGGGGCTGAGAGTGCTGCACGTTGCCCAGCGCGGAGAGCTCACCGCGGAGGTCGTCAATCCTGAGCTTGCCGTCGTCCGTGGGGAGCGGGATCAGCTTGGTGCCCAGCACGCGTTCTGCGGCACCGCATTCGCTGACGTTGATGTGGGCGGTGGCCGGGCAGAGTACGGCATCGTAGGGCCGCAGGGTGAGGCCCAGCCCCACGACATTGGCGCCGGTCCCGTTGAACATCGGATAGACGGTCGTCTGGGCGCCGAACTCGGCGCGGAAGGCGTCCTCCATTGCGAGGGTCCAGGCGTCTCCGCCGTAGGCGGGGGCGTCTCCGGCGTTGGCTTCGGCGATGGCTGCCAGCACCGCGGGGTGGACGCCCGCGTGGTTGTCGCTGGCGAAGCTCTTGGGGAAGGGAGTGGAAGTCAGCACAGGGCCAGCCTAGGCGAGCGGTCTCCGCAGCCGCCCGCATGCCAGGAGAGGGGCGCGCGGGGCCGTGCTCCCCCAGGAGCGCGCCGGAGCGGCCTGGAGGTCAGACAGTGCCACGGGCGGCGGCCTGCTCCAGGAGGACCCGGCAGAGGGTGCCGAGATCGTCGCCGGCCGCCTCGACGGCCATGGGGAAGAGCGAGGTCTCGGTCATGCCGGGGGCGACGTTCACTTCGAGGAAATGCGGGAGGCCGTCGGTGTCGACGATGAGGTCGGTGCGGGAGATGTCACGGAGGCCGAGAGCGGTGTGGGCGGTCACGGCCATCTCCGCGCAGGCGGCGGCCGTCTCGGGGGACAGGCGGGCCGGAGCGAAGAACTCGGTGTGGCCGGCGGTGTAACGGGCCGCGTAGTCGTAGACGCCCCTGTCGGGAACGATCTCCACGGGAGGCAGGGCCGTCGGCCCCCCGCCGACATCGATCACTGAGACGGCGATCTCGACGCCTTCGACGCAGCGCTCGATCAGTGCGGTGTCGCCGTAGGCGAAGCAACCGACCATGGCGGCGGAGAGGTCCTCGGCGGTACGGACGACCGATGCGCCGAGCGCGGAGCCCCCACGAGAGGGCTTCACGAAGAGGGGGAGGCCGAGCCGTTCCACGATACGGCTCAACACGGTCGCGGCGCCGAGATCATGGAAGGTCTCCTTCGGGAGCGTCACCGATTCGGGGGTGCGCAGGCCGACGGAGCGGACGACGGTCTTGGCGGTGGGCTTGTCGAAAGCCACCCGGCAGGCGTCGGGGCCGGCGCCGACGTAGGGGACCGACAGGAGTTCGAGGACCGAGCGGATGGCGCCGTCCTCGCCGGCCCCGCCGTGGAGGGTGACGAAGACCGCGTCCGGCGGGTCGGCGAGCACGGAGGGCACCAGCGAGGCGTCGGTGTCGCGGGTCTCCACCGAGATGCCGGCCGCGCGCAGCACCTCGCTCACCCGGCGGCCCGAGCGGAGAGACACCTCCCGCTCGTAGGACAGACCGCCTGCCAGGACGAGCACATAGCCCAGATCACTCACCCGAAATACCTCTCTTCGCGGCCCGCGCAGAGCCAGTGGAGCCGGCTCACACCATGACCGGGGTGATCGCCGTACAGCGGCGCCGGAAAACACCGTGGCGCCGGAAATCACCGTACGGCAACTCGCCGCGTCGGCGTGCACCCGAGGGGCCTCATGTCTGTGGGCGCCTCCCGGAATGCCGGGAGACGCCCACAGAGATCAAGGTCAGGCGAGATCGGGCCCGGGGGTGTCCACCCCGATGTGGTCGGGAGACGCGCCGGTGCCGAACGTGTCACGCAGCCGGAGCTCCTGCTCGATCACCCCGGCCAGGCGGCGGACGCCCTCACGGATGCGGTCGGGCTCCGGGTAGCAGTAGGACAGCCGCATGTGGCGCGCCCCGCCCCCGTCGGCGTAGAAGCCGGTGCCCGGGACGAAGGCCACCCGCTCGGAGACGGCGCGGGGCAGGAGAGCCTTGGAGTCGAGCCCTTCGGGGAGGGTGGCCCAGACGAAGAAGCCTCCGCTGGGACGGGTCCAGGTGAAGTCGGCGGGCATCAGTGCCTCAAGTGAACTGATCATGGCGTCCCGGCGCTCGCGGTAGAGCACCTGGAAGGACTTGATCTGCTCGCGCCACGGCTGGGTGGCGAGGTACTGCCCGACGGCGAGCTGGGTGAAGGAGGAGTGGGACAGGACCGCCGACTCCATCGCCAGCACCAGTTTGTCGCGGATGGCGTGCGGGGCGAGTGCCCAGCCGACCCGGAAGCCGGGGGCCAGGGTCTTGGAGAACGAGCCGAGATAGACGACACCATCGGGGTTGTCGGCGCGCAGCGCCCTCATGGGCTCGCCGTCGAAACCGAGCAGGCCGTACGGATTGTCCTCGACGATCAGCACGTCCGCGCGCTGGCAGATGTCCAGCACCTGCTGTCTGCGTGCCTCGTTGAGCGTCACCCCGGCGGGGTTCTGGAAGGTGGGAATGGTGTACAGGAACTTGATCGGGGCGCCTGCGGTCTTCAGGGCGTAGATGGTCTGCGCGAGCGACTCGGGGATGATCCCCTCGTCGTCCATGGCGATGTGGACCACCTTGGCCTGGTAGGCGGCGAAGGTGCCCAGCGCGCCCACATAGGAGGGCCCCTCGGCGAGGATGACGTCGCCGGGGTCGATGAAGATGCGGGTGATCAGATCGAGGGCCTGCTGTGAGCCGACGGTGACGACGACGTCGTTGGAGTTGGCCTCGATCCCCTCCATCCGCATGACATCGCAGATCTGCTCGCGCAGGTGCGGGTCACCCTGGCCGGAGCCGTACTGGAGGGCGACCGGGCCGCGCCGGGCCACCAGGTCGGCGACGAGCTCCCCCACGGTGTCGAGCGGGAGGGCGGTGACGTACGGCATGCCACCGGCCAGCGAGACCACCTCGGGCCTCGAGGCGACGGCGAAAAGAGCGCGAACCTCGGAGGCGACCATCCCGGTAGCTCGTGCGGCGTAGCGGTCGATGTAGGCGTCGATCCGCGAGCCCTGGGCCGCGACGGTCTGACCGTGATCTGACTCTTGGGGCACGGTCCACCTCCTAGTCATGTGGAGCACAGCGTGTGCTCATGCCAGAGAAACCAGATTACGTCAGTGGCCATTGTCGTCTGCGTGGGGGGACGGGACACCTGAAACCAGGACCCGCACTGAGCTACGATGCCAGCTGGAGACGCCGTTTTCGCGCGTTTTTCGCCATGGCTTGCACTCGTCTCGCCAGGATTGGGGCCAACAGGTGTCGCGTCGGCTGGCAAACGTCACACTCGACAATCTCGACGACCTGCCGCGCCGCTGCCGCCGGTGCGTCTTCTGGGAGCTCGATCCCATGAACGGGAACCGGGCGGTCGAGGCGGGAGACCCGGGGCTGGAGAAGGAGGCCTGGGTCTCCTCCACCCTGCTGGAGTGGGGGAGCTGCGGCAAGATCGTCTATGTGGACGGCGTGGCCGCGGGCTTCGTGCTCTACGCGCCGCCGCACTACGTGCCGCGTTCGGTGGCCTTCCCCACCTCGCCGGTCAGCGCCGACGCCGTGCTGCTGATGACCGCGCACATCATCCCCGAGTTCTCCGGTGGCGGCCTGGGACGGATGCTGGTCCAGGGGGTGGCCAAGGACCTGACGCGGCGCGGGGTGCGGGCGATCGAGGCGTTCGGCGACCTGAAGTGGGAACAGCCGGGGGCGTGTCTGATGCCCGCCGACTACCTGCTCTCGGTGGGGTTCAAGACAGTCCGGCCGCACCTGCGCTTCCCCCGGCTCCGCCTTGAGCTCAAGACCGCCGTGTCGTGGCGTGAGGACGTCGAGGTGGCGCTGGAGAGGCTGCTGGGCTCGATGAGTCCGGAGCGGGCACTACGGCCCGTCTGAGGGCGCTGTGACCCCGGCGGGGCCGTACGGTCCCCGTGCGTGAGGACCCGCGGCCGGCCGAGGAGCTCTGAGACCCGGTGAGCTTCCCCGGGCGGAGACATGCGAAAGCCCCCTGCCGTCGGGCGAGGGGGGCTTTCGCCGGTGGGTGTGCCGCTCGGAAGCGGGTGGTACGGCATGCGCCGTGGGGTGCGCCGGCCGCAGGGGGCCTGGGCCCTGTCCCGCAGACCTTGCCTACACCGCGGGATAGGACCTAGATGATGCCCTCGAGCTCGCGGAGCAGCATGGCCTTCGGCTTGGCGCCGATGATCTGCTTCACGACCTCTCCGTTCTTATAGACGTTCAGGGTCGGGATCTGGAGTACGCCGTAGTTGCCGGCGGTCGAGGGATTCTCGTCGACGTTCAGCTTGACGACGGTCAGCTTCTCGGCCTGCTCGTTGGCGATCTCCTCCAGGATCGGGGCAACCTGGCGGCAGGGTCCGCACCACTCGGCCCAGAAATCGACGATGACGGGCTTGTCGCTCTTGAGGACGTCCGCGTCGAAGCTGGCGTCGGTCACGTTCTTGATGGCGCCCAAGGTTTTGCTCTCCCTATCCGATGTTGTCCGGTTGTATCAGTTCTCGTCGCGGTCGCTCAGCCAGCGCTCGGCGTCCAGCGCGGCGGCGGTGCCGGTGCCGGCCGCGGTGATCGCCTGGCGGTAGGTGTGGTCGACGACGTCGCCGGCGGCGAATACACCGTCCAGGTTGGTGTGGGTGGAGGGGGAGGCGACCTTGATGTAGCCCTCGTCGTCGAGCTCCACCTGGCCCTTGACGAGCTCGGTGCGGGGGTCGTGGCCGATCGCGATGAACAGGCCGGTGGCCGGGAGCTCGCTCTCCTCACCGGTCTTGAGGTTGCGCAGGCGCACCCCGGAGACCTTCGCCTCCCCGAGGACGTCGACGACCTCGCTGTCCCACACGAAACGGATCTTCTCGTTCGCGAATGCGCGATCCCGCATGATCTTGCTGGCGCGCAGCTCGTCGCGGCGGTGCACCACGGTCACCGTGCTGGCGAACCGGGTGAGGAAGGTGGCCTCCTCCATGGCGGTGTCACCGCCGCCGACGACCACGATGTCCTGGCCGCGGAAGAAGAAGCCGTCACATGTGGCGCACCAGGAGACGCCGTGGCCGGACAGGCGCTTCTCGTTGGGCACGCCCAGCTCGCGGTAACCGGAGCCCATGGCCAGGACGACGGCCTTGGCGTGGTAGGTGTCGGTGGCGGTCTTGACGACCTTGGGGTCGGAGCTGAGGTCGACCTCGATCACGTCGTCGGCGATCAGCTCGGCGCCGAACCGCTCAGCCTGCTTGCGCAGGTTGTCCATGAGGTCGGGGCCCATGATGCCGTCGGGGAAGCCGGGGAAGTTCTCCACCTCTGTGGTGTTCATCAGCGCGCCGCCGGCGGTGACCGATCCTTCGAAGACCAGGGGCTTCAGGTCGGCACGCGCAGAGTACACAGCCGATGTGTAACCGGCGGGACCCGATCCGATGATGATCACATTCCGGACGTCCATCACTGCTGCGCCTCTCCTTTGTCATTGCCAGTGGCGTCAACAGATCCTAGGCGTCACTGATTCCCCGCCGAGACGAGAAGGCCCGGCACGGACGGATCCGTGCCGGGCCTTCTCCTGGATGGGGTGAATCCGACGAGTTATTTCCAGCTTGCGAGAGCAGGCTTGCGCAGGTCCTCACACCGCAGGCCCACCACGTGGACGCGCACCGAGTTCTTGGCCTTGTTCTGCCAGAAGACCATGATGTTGGCCTCCTGACCGTTGTACTGGCCCTGGTCCACGGTGAACGGAGACTTCCCGACCTTGCTGGAGACCTGCTGGACGCACTGCTGGAGCTTGGCGCCGCCGCTCATGTCCTTGGCGTCCACGATCTGCGCCGGGCCGATGTAGTCCAGCAGCGAGCCCTTGAGCTCCTGGTCGTTGTAGTTCCAGTTGCTGTCGGTCAGCTGGTAGCCCCCTCCCACGGAGGGCAGGGGCTGGGCGATCGGGGTGCCCGTGCCCGTGCTGGGCGCGGAGAGCACGTCGCTCGTCACCACGGCCCCGCCGATCACCGCCGCCACCATTCCCGCCGCCGCGACGGGCATGGCCCATCGGCGCTGCCGGGTGGTCTTGCGCCGCCTGACCGGGGTGACCGGGGTGATGGTGCCGTCGTCGCCGACGACTCCCAGCCGTGTCACCGGCTCCGGCTCCGGCTCGGGGAGAGGCGTCGTCTCCCACGGCGCGTCGCGCATTATGTCGTCCCAGGCCGGTGCTTCCACCAGGCCCACTCCACCTCCACGGAAGCTTTCGGCCTCTGCGGCCAGCGCGCGGTCAATCCTGAGTGCGACCCCCATCGGCATGGCCGGGGTGGGCGTCGCGGACAGCACCTCACGGACCGCTGCAAGGTCGGCGAGGCTCTCACCACAGGGGTCGCAGACCGCGAGATGTTCGCGTACCTGCAGGGCCGTGGCGGCGTCGAGAAGACCCTCGGCCAGTTCGGCCAGGATCTCCAGGTCGTAGTGCGTATCACCCGTCACGAAGTTCTGCTCCCTTCGCGGATGAGACGCGAGACAGATCGGATCGGTTCCGTAGATGGGAAAGAATGGGGGCGAGTTTCGCGCGCCCACGGGCGCATCTGCTCTTCACCGTGCCGCTCGGCACCTCCAGGACCTGGGCGGCGTCCTCGACGGAGTAGCCCATCATGTCCACGAGCACCAATGCGGCCCGCTGGTCCGCGGGCAGCAGCTTGAGCGCGGCCGAGACCTCCATGGAGACCTCGCGCTCGGCTGTCTGGTCCAGCACGGGGGCGTCGCGTTCGGCGGCCTCGACGAGCTCGTCGTCGGCGACCGGGCGGATGGACTTCCTGCGCATGCGGTCCAGGCAGGCGTTGACCACGATGCGGTGCAGCCACGTGGTGACGGCCGCCTCGCCGCGGAAACTGTCGGCCTTGCGATAGGCCGAGACGAAGGCGTCCTGTACGGCGTCGGCCGCCTCGTCGGGGTCGCCCAGCGTGCGCAGGGCGACCGCCCACATGCGGTCTCGATGTCGCTTGACTATTTCACTGAAAGCGTGCGGATCCCCGGCGATATGCCGGGTCAGCAGCTCGGCGTCGGGCACTGTGGCCCGCGCCATCTGCTGTTCCGCCGCTGGCGGGGTCTCGGGTGGGGAATTCACAAGGAGAGTCCTGCTGCCGGTCCGGGGAGAACACCACTACGTGATAGATGGTGCCATGAAATCTCCGATGATCGTCAACAAGACGGGTAAAACCGATCAAATCGCTCTGGCGTCACTTCGTGGCGAGGATCTTGACGTCGATCACGGTTCCACGATATTTGCCCTGGTAGGTGGGCATTTTGGTGAACCAGACCACGACGTATCTGCCCTTCTCCGGGGCCTCGGCGGTGAAGATCTTCTTGCCGGAGGCCTCGGCGGACTTGCCGATCACGGTCATGTCCTTCAGGTCCTGGGAGTCGCCGACCCTGACCTCCGCGGCGCCGCCGGAGCCGCTGCCGAAGTCGACCGACACCTGCTTCACCGGCATGCTCTGGTCCAGGGTGAGTATCAGTCCGACGCCGTCCTTCAACCGGCCGAAGTCCTCGGAATTGTAGGACTCGGAGTGCCAGTCGGTGGAGGGCTTGCCGTCCACCGCGTAGAGGGCGAGCTCGGGCCGCTCGGCACCGTCGGTGCCCAGCGGGTCGAAGCCGGAGGCGGAGACGGGCTTCACCTCACGGGTGGCGGTGGCGACGGTCGCGGTGGGTTTGGCGGTCTGCTCCGCGACCGGGGTCCCGGCGTTGCCGATGCTGCGGCCGAGCGTCCAGGCGCCCAGGCCGACGGCCACCATCACCAGGAGCACGACCATGGTCATGGCCACCTTGTTGACCATCCCGCCACCCGCCGGGCGCGGGTGGTGCTGCTGAGGGGGGAGGGGCGGGCTGGGGCGCTGGGGCGCCATGGTGTCCAGGCCCTCCGAGCGCGAGACCCCCACCGGGGACAGCGGCGCCGCCACGGGCATCGGCATCGGCATCGGGGTGGGCCGGGGCACCGAGGCCAGGGCCTCGGCGACCTCGTCCGGTGTCGTCAGCGGTTCGAGCCCGCGCCTGCTCTCCGGCAGAATCGCCCGGCAGGTGATGGTGTCGAGGTAACCGGGGACGCCCGCGGTGACCTGACGCGGCGTGCAGAAGTGACCGTCGTCCATGGGAGCGGCGGGCAGGCCGCCCTCCTGCTCGTCGCCCGGCCAGTGGCCGGTCAGCCCGGCGTACAGCAGCCGGCCGAGGCCCTCCGCGTCGGTCCGGGCCGGGTCGTCACTCGTCACGTCGGCCAGGACGGCGTCGACCCCCACGCCGAGCAGTTTGACCGTGCTGCCCGCCGTCCACACCAGGTGGTCGGGGGTCAGGCACAGATGGGCCTGGTCCGCCTCGTGCGCGTGGGCCAGCGCCTCGGCCGCCTCCGCGACCAGCGCGGCGGCCCGTTCGGGATCCAGCGGCCCAGAGGTGATCATGTCGGTGAGGGTCTCGCCGCTGACCCATTCGCTGACGACGTAGGAGCGGCCGTCGTCCTCGGTGGCGTCGAAGACCTGGGTCAGCCGCGGGTCGGTCAGCCTGCTGGCCGCACGGGCGGCCGTGACGACCTCGTTGAGGCGGGGGAAGTCGGGGTCGAAGGTGTGCACGGCGACGGGCCGGGCGAGCACCTCGTCGATGGCCTTCCAGAGTGTGGCCCCGCCGGACTCGTGGACGCGGTCCTCAAGCCGGAAACGCTCGGCCAGCTTCGTGCCGGGCTCGATGGCGGAGGAACTCATGAGCTCTCCGTAACTGAGAACACGGCATCGCCATTCCGGGTTGACACATCAGGACACATCACGCGATGCCGGGTGGATCCGCCCACGCCCTCCTGCTTCCATTAGCCGCATGTCGTCACACGCGTCGCACCATGGTAGTCCCGCGCCGGTTCCGCCCGTGTTCTGCTTGTCAGACGCTTGGGACAAGTCTTGGGGTTACCGGCCTACCCGGCCGGCGACCATTCCAACGATCGAACTCACTTCCGGGATGCGCATCCGGTGTGCGATGACCAGATAGAGAACCATACCGAGACCGCCGCCCGCGGCGAGCATGATGGCCGCGCTGAGCGCGTTCAGATCGGCCGTCTCCTGCGTGATCCACAACACACCGAGCGCGGCCAGCGCGGCGGGGAGGGCGGCCATGTACATCCGTGACAACCCGGTCACCACGACACGCCCCTGGAGGCCGCGCACGCGGCGGCTGGCGAGGGACCAGGCGACCGCCGTGCCTATCACGTAGGTGACCGTGAAGGCGAGGGCCAGGCCCATGACCACGTACTTCGCGGGAAGGGCGACGTAGGCGACGACGCTGAGCGCGATGCTCACCACGGTGTTGCCCGCACCGATGAAGACGGGCGTGCGGGTGTCGCCGAAGGAGTAGAAGACGCGCAGCAGGAGCTGGAAGATCGAGAACGGCACCAGCGCCAGGCCGAAGACCTGGAGCACGTTGCCGATGTAGACCGCCGAGTCGACGGTCATGTTGCCCCACGAGAAGATCAGCACGGTCACCGCGGGGCCGAGCACCATCAGCAGCAGTCCCGCCGGCACCATCAGGGCCGACACCAGCCGCACGCCCGAGGAGAACTCCCCCCGGACCGAGTCGAACTGCCCCTCGTGCACCGCCCGGCTCATCCGGGGCAGCATCGCGGTGATCACCGAGACCGCGATGATGCCGTAGGGGAGCTGGAAGAACTGGAACGCGAAGTTGTAGGCGGAGTTGCCCGCTCCGGGCGTCGTCTCGCCCGCACCGGAGGAGAGCTTGGTGGTGACCAGGAACCCGATCTGGTTGATGCCGACGTAGGCGAAGGTCCAGGCGGCGGTCCGGCCCATCTCGCCGAGCCCGGCGTTGCGCAGGTCGAACCTGGGCCTGAACCGGAAACCCACCCGGTGCAGCGAGACGACCAGCACCAGGCACTGGGCCACGATCCCGGCGGTGGTGCCCAGGCCGAGCACGGCGAGGTCGGTGTCGGTCACCTTGTCGAGGTCCGCGCCCGCGTCGCCGAGCATCAGGTAGTAGGCCACCAGAACACAGATCATCACGATGTTGTTCAGCACCGGCGCCCACATGGGGGCTCCGAACCTGTCGCGGGTGTTGAGGATCGCCCCGGCGATGGCCCCGACGCCGAAGAAGGCGATCTGGGGGAGGATGTACTGCGCCAGGGTGACCGCGACCTCGATCTTCCTGGCGTTCCAGCCGGCGCTGTAGAGGCCGATCAGCGGCCGGGCGAGCAGCACCGCCAGGATCGCCACCACCGTCAGCGAGACGGCTGCGAGCGTCATCAGCCGCTGCTCGTTGGCCCGGCCGCCGTCGGGGTCGCTCTTCTGCCGCTTGATGATCGCCGGGACGACGACGCTGCTCAGGATCCCGGTGATGAGGAAGTCGAGCAGGATGAACGGGATGGCGTAGGCGACGTTGTAGGCGTCACCCAGATAGGCGGTGCCGATCGCCGCGGCGAGCATCGCCGTACGGACGAAACCCGTGACGCGCGAGACCATCGTGCCCGCCGCCATGATCGCGCTCGCACGCAGGACCTTGCTCATCGCTCTCCTCCGCCGGGTCTTCCGGTGCTCAGGACTCGGTGCCGGCCGGCGCGCTCGCGCGCCTCGGCGGAACAGTGGCCGCCGAGGTGCGGCGGTTTCCCCTGCGGCGCAGGACGCGCATGACGACGGCCGCGAGCATCACCAGGAGGGCGGCCCCGACGATCACCAGTGCGATCCCGGTGTAGCCGGTGGTCCGCACGGTCAGCTCGACGGGCCTGCCGTACTTCCGGCCGTCCTCGGTGGTGAGCTGGACCGCCACGGTGGTCTGGCCACCCGACGTCGTCATCGCGGTCATCGGGACCCGGATGGTCCGGTTCTGGCCGCCCCTGATCGTGATCGACTCGTTCTGGGCCTCGTAGTTCTCGATCCTCAGCACGCCGGGCTGGTCGGAGGTCACCTTGAGCCGGACCGTGACCTCGTTGGCGTCGACGTCCTGGCCCAGCCCGTTGTGGACGGTGATCGGCACCTCGCCGTTCTTGCCGGCCAGCGTGCGGATCTGGGACTGCTCGGTGCCGGTGATGGAGATCTTCCCGGTCCGTTCGTCGACCGCGCTCGCGATCCGCTTGATGTACGGTCTCGCGGCGTCGTCCCTGTCCCGCCAGGCGGAGGAGGCGAGCCGGAGCAGCGCCAGGTCGAACACGTCGATGTCCTGGTCCGTGGTCACCGCGGCGGTCAGGTCGGCACGGGTGCCGACCCGCTTCACGCTCGTCATGTACGGCTTGCCGAGCTCCTTACGCCGGTCCTGGTCGGTGTAGGTGATGTCGGCCCGCGGGGCGGGGGCGCCCTTGCCCGGCTTGATGGCGCCGAGCGTGGCCGGGGCGAGCCACGGCAGGGACGCGGCGGTCTTCGCCAGGCCGGTCACGTAGGCGGGGTCCGGATCCCAGCGCCGGGGCGGGACGGCGATCACGGTCCGTGCGGTGGTGACGGGCTCGGAGCTGATCATCGCGGTCTCGGCGATGAACCGCTGGCGGCTGAGCAGGGCCACGCCGGGGAGCGAGGTCTCGGCGCCGACTATCTCGCTCAGCGCCGTGTCGGCGACCAGCGCGGTGACCGGGCCGTCCACGCTCTGCAGGGTCGCCGAGGCGTCCGGGGTGGTGATCGGCGAGGTCGCCGGCGGCAGGTTCGGCTCGCTCAGCAGCACGGAGCGGACGCCGCCGGTGGCCAGCAGGTCCAGCCCGTCGTAGTCGAGCAGCCCGTTCACCGGCCAGTTCACGTCGGTGAGGACGTCGCGGCCGAGGGTCTCCTTCGCGACGATCCTGGCCGCCGCGATGCCGGTGCCCACGATGCTGTCGACGCCGTTGTGGGCGAGGGCGGTCACGTCGGGGTCCCCGTAGGGGGTGGCCACGACCGGAGGCTTGGCGAGAGCCGTACGGAGGCCGTCGAGCCAGGCGTTGGCCGCGGCGTTGGCCGGGCGGTTCTCGCTCTTGCCCTTCGTCTCGATCGTGTGCGCCTGGCCCAGCGCCCGGACGTCGTCGAGCAGGGCCGGGTCGACCACCCAGGTGAGGCCCTTGGACGAGGTGGTGCTCTGGGCGATCTTCAGCAGGTTGCCGAGGCGTTTGCCGCCGGTCAGGGACGCGGACAGGCCGTCACTGAGGAAGGTGCGGTCGTCGGCGCGGCGGGGCTGGTCGACGATCGGCAGGACCATGGCGAGCCTGGTGCGCGGCACTGCGGCGTCCTTCGGCATGTAGGACACGAAGGTGCGCTGGATCGCGAGCTGCTGGCCCAGGGGGTCGAGCACCTCGATCGCGACCGGGTAGACGCCGAACCGGGAGATCCCGAGCTGCTGCGGGGTGAAGACGAACTTCCACGGCGCCTTCGCCGAGGGCGCGAGGCTCGGTGGCTGGAGGTAGCTCTGGTCACGCCATGCCGTCGGCTGGGGCACCTCGCCGTTCTGGTAGGCCTGCATGTCGGCACGGCGGGCGAACGGCTGGGACGAGTAACGCAACCGGATCCGCAGGTTGGTGAGGGCCTCGGTGCCGGTGTTGGTGAAGGAGCCGGAGACGTTGATCTCGGTGGTCGGCTCGCGGGGCACGTCCGGGCTGATCGCCTCCACCATGAGCTGGGGGGCCTGGCGGCTCACCGCGGCCGTCCGGGCGTCCGCCGTCGCCGGAAGGACCACGGCCGCGAGAAGGAGCAGCGTGGTGGTGAGCACGGCGAGCGGAGTGGCCTTGTTGATCACGTGCCGGCCATGGGTGGAGTACGGCGCACGCCCGTAATGCTATGGCCTATCCGGCGAGGGGAAAGGTCGCAGGCTCTCTCCGTGACCGGGAATGGACTAGGTCAATGGGCTTCCCTGAGACAAGTGTGAGCAGGTGATCGGCCCGTATCCGCAGTGCCGTGTGCCGTTCCCCGGTGGGGGTGTGAACAAGTTCGGAGGTTCCGGTGAGCCGCTCGTCGACCAGCACGGTCAGCCCGTCGGGCAGCAGCAGCGGGCAGATCAGCCCGGCGGCGTAGTCGGTGACGGAGTTCACCGTGAAGGCCGAGGCGAGGCGGACCCGGCGGGCGCCCAGGACGCCGCCGACCAGGCCGGGCTTGGGAGGAGAGCCGACGGAGCCGACGACGGCGACCGATTCCCGGCCGATCCGGGTCGTGACCTCGAAGACCGTCACCTCCACGCAGGCCGCCGGTCTCGCGCACAGCAACTCCGGCAAGTCGTCGACGCATGTCATCGCGCGCGGAAGGCGTACGATCTCATGGTGGACCTGGTGTGCGAGGAGCCAGCGGTGGATCGCGAGGGCGTCCTTCATGTATGTGCTCCTTGCCTCGACGCACGGCCCCCGACGGTCTTTTGACTGACCGTAACCTGGTGATCGCTTCAGGTGTATCCCCCCAGGGGAACATGTTCCGTAACCGAAGGACCTACCCGGCTTGTCCCTTTCAAATCTGTCTGAGAGTCAGCGGAACGGCATGAGCGAGCTGTTCCGGAAGATCGCGCCCGTGGCCGACGAGCTCGGCGAGCTGTTCGCCGCACGGGGCTACCAGATCGCCCTCGTGGGCGGTTCCGTCCGCGACGTCTTCCTCGGCAGGATCGGCAACGACCTCGACCTGACGACGGACGCCCGCCCGGAGACGGTCCTGGAGCTCATCCGTGACTGGGCCGACTCCATCTGGACGATCGGCATCGACTTCGGCACGGTCGGCGTGCGCAAGGACAACTGGCTGCTGGAGATCACCACCTACCGGAGCGAGTCCTACGACGCCTCCTCGCGCAAGCCCGACGTGGTCTACGGCGACACGCTGGAGGGCGACCTCGCCCGGCGTGACTTCGCGGTCAACGCGATGGCGCTGCGCCTGCCGTCCCGCGAGTTCGTCGACCCGCACGGTGGCCTGGACGACCTGCATGCCAAGGTGCTGCGCACTCCCGGTCCCGCCGAGCGGTCCTTTGACGACGACCCGTTGCGGATGCTCCGCGCCGCCAGGTTCGCCAGCCAGCTCGGTTTCACCGTGGACCCGGCGGCGCTCGCCGCGATGAGCGCGATGGCCGGGCGGATCGAGATCGTCTCCGCCGAGCGGATCCGCGAGGAGCTGAACAAGCTGATCTGCGGCGAGCACCCCCGCGAGGGGCTCAGGATCCTCGTCGAATCCGGTCTCGCCGCGCATGTCCTCCCCGAGCTGCCCAAGCTCCGTCTGGAGATCGACGAGCACCACCGGCACAAGGACGTCTACGAGCACACGCTGATCGTGCTGGAGCAGGCGATCGACCTGGAGGAGAACGGACCCGACCGCATCCTGCGCTGGGCCGCGCTCCTGCACGACGTGGGCAAGCCCAAGACCCGCCGCCACGAGCCCGGCGGACGCGTCTCCTTCCATCACCACGAGGTGGTCGGCGCCCAGCTCGCCAGAAAGCGCATGACGGAGCTGAAGTTCCCCAAGGACGTCGTGGCCGACGTGTCCCGCCTGGTGGAGCTGCACCTGCGCTTCCACGGGTACGGCACCGGGGAGTGGACCGACTCGGCCGTCCGCCGCTACGTCCGCGACGGCGGGCACCTGCTCGAACGCCTGCACAAGCTGACCCGCGCCGACTGCACCACCCGCAACAGGCGCAAGGCCCAGGTCCTGTCCCGGACCTACGACCAGCTTGAGGAGCGCATCGCGCGGCTGGCCGACGAGGAGGAGCTCGGCAAGATCCGCCCCGAGCTCGACGGCAACGAGATCCAGGAGCTTCTCGGCGTGCCCCCGGGCCCCGTCGTCGGCCGCGCCTACAAGTTCCTCCTGGACATGCGCCTCGACAAGGGCGTCCTCGGCAAGGAGACCGCCGCCGCCGCCCTGCGCGCGTGGGCCCGCGAGAACGGGCTGCTCCCTGAGTAGCGTCACGGACCTGGACCGCGAGCACGTCTGGCATCCGTACGCCCCGGTGCCGGCGCGGGGGCCGGCGCACGTGGTCTCCCGGGCGGAGGGCGTACGGCTGACACTCGCGGACGGGCGGGAGCTGGTCGACGGCATGTCGTCCTGGTGGGCGGCGATCCACGGTTACAACCACCCCCGGCTCAACCAGGCGCTCAGGGACCAGGTGGAGGACATGGCGCACGTCATGTTCGGGGGGCTCACCCACGAGCCCGCCGTACGGCTGGCGCACACGCTGGCCACCATGACCGGGCTGCCGAAGGTGTTCTTCGCCGACTCGGGTTCGGTGGCCGTCGAGGTCGCGATCAAGATGGCGTTCCAGTTCACCGGGAGGAGCCGCCTGCTGACGGTCAGGGGCGGCTACCACGGTGACACCTTCGGGGCGATGGCCGTCTGCGACCCGGTCAACGGCATGCACCACCTGTTCTCCGGCGCGCTGCCCGAGCACGTGTTCGCCGACCGGCCGCCGGCCGGGTTCGACGAGGACTACGCGGCCCGGCTGGAGGCGCTGGTCGCCGCGCACGCCCACGAGCTGGCCGCGATCATCGTGGAACCGGTCGTCCAGGGGGCGGGCGGCATGCACTTCTACCACCCGGCCTACCTGCGCAGGCTCCGCGAGCTGGCCGACGAGCACAACGTGCTGCTGATCGCCGACGAGATCGCCACCGGGTTCGGCCGGACCGGTGAGCTGTTCGGGTGCGACCACGCCGGAGTGCGGCCGGACATCATGTGCCTGGGCAAGGCGCTGACCGGCGGCTACCTGTCGCTGGCCGCGACGCTGTGCACCGAGCGGGTGGCCGCGGGCATCGGGGTGCTGATGCATGGGCCGACCTTCATGGCCAATCCGCTGGCCACCGCCGTCGCGGGCGCCTCCCTGGAGCTTCTGCGGGAGCGCCCGTGGCGCGAGGAGGTCGGGCGGATCGAGGCCGGGCTGGTGGCGGGGCTGGCCGAGGCCGCGGAGGCTCCCGGGGTGAGAGATGTGCGGGTGCTGGGCGCCATCGGGGTCATCGAGACCCATGACCCCGTTGATGTCCTGAAAATTCAGGACATCGTGATGGAACACGGGGTCTGGCTCCGCCCGTTCAACCGGCTCATCTACACGATGCCGCCCTACTCGATCGGTGACGACCTTCAGAGGGTCACGACGGCGATGACGGCAGCGGCTCGGGCGCTCGGGCCGGCGTGACCACCCGGTAGAGCACCGCGCCGCCCAGGTATCCGGCGGTGATGAGCCCCAGGACCACCATCGACTTGCCGTCCGCCGGGAGCAGCGCCGCGGCCAGGGCCGCGGCGAGCACGTAGGTGCCGTTGAAGAGCATGTCGTAGATCGAGAAGGCCCGGCCGAGGTAGGCGTCCCCGATGTCGCGCTGGACGCTCGTGTCCGCGCAGATCTTGATGCTCTGCCCGGTGATGCCGAGCACGAAGCCGGCGACCGCGAAGCCCCACTGCTGGAACGGCGCGCAGAGCGCGAACGTCAGCACTCCGGCGGTGGCGAGCATGGCGGGCACCCACCGCTCGATGCCGAAGCGCTCGGTGGCCCACGGCGTGACCAGGATGGCCAGGAAGTAACCGACCCCGGAGGTGGCGACCACGATGGTGGCCGCGTTCAGCGCGTCCTCGGCGCTGTCGGCGAAGTAGTAGCGCGAGAGCAGCACCAGCATCGCCGTGCACATGCCGTACATGAACCGGTGGGCGGCCATCGCCCCCATCGCTGCGGCGGCGCTCCGGTGCTGGACGAGGTGCCGGGCACCGCCGGCCAGGTCACCCAGCACCCGGCGCACGGCCTCGCGGGTCTGCGGCCGGTCGGGGTCGTGGGCCGGGCCGAGCAGCTGCCTGCCCATGGTCCTGGCGATGAGCGCGCTGAGCCCGAAGACGAGGCCGGAGGTGACCAGCAGCACCGCCGTACCCAGGTGGTCCGCCCCGAAGACCAGCCGGAGCAGGTAGCCGGCGCCCACGCCCAGGAAGGTGGCCACGGTTCCCGAGGTGGGGGTGACCGCGTTGGCCACCATCAGCCGGTCGGCGGGGACGACGTGCGGGAGCGAGGCCCCCAGCGCGGCCAGGAAGAAGCGGTTCACCCCGAGGACGGCGAGCGCGGTGGCGTAGAAGACCGCGTCGGGGGCGTCGGCGACGAGCGCGGCGGCCACCAGCAGCAGCAGGGCCCCGCGGACCAGCGGTGCGATCACCAGGATCTGCCGCCGGGACCAGCGGTCGATGAAGACGCCCACGAAGGGCCCCAGGATCGAGTACGGCAGGAGCAGCACGGCCAGCCCGGCCGCGATCTCGACGGCGCTGGTGCTCTCCTCCGGACTGAAGAAGGCGAATCCGGCTACGGCGAACTGGAAGATCCCGTCGGAGAACTGTGAGACCAGGCGGGTGCCGAACAGCCGCCGGAAATCCCGCCCCTCAAGGACCACGCGTAGATCGGATACGAAAGACACGGGCTCAGCCTATGTCGATGACCCCGGAGAGGACATCGGGAACAACCCTGGGATAGGCGGATGGACATTTGCCTACCTTTCATGATCTAACGCTGATCAGGCATGACAGGCCGACATGATCACGTACCCTCGGTCTGGTGACGTCTCATGAACACGTTGTGCTCGTCGATCCCGAGGGAAACCCGATCGGCACGGCTTCCAAAGCCGTCGTGCACGGTCCGGACACCCCCCTGCACCTCGCCTTCTCCAGCTACGTGTTCGACGACCAGGGACGGGTGCTCCTCACCCGCAGGGCGTCACACAAGATCACCTGGCCCGGCGTGTGGACCAACAGCTGCTGCGGCCACCCCCTGCCCGGCGAGCCCATGCCGGAGGCGGTGGCCCGGCGCCTCGCCCACGAGCTGGGGCTGAGGGTCGGCGCGGTCGACCTGCTGCTGCCGCGCTTCTCCTACCGGGCGGTCATGGACAGCGGGATCGTCGAGCACGAGCTCTGCCCGGTCTACCGGGTGGTCGCCGAATCCGGCGCCGTGCCCAACCCCGACGAGGTCGAGGACGTGCGCTGGATGCCGTGGAAGGAGTTCACCGAAGGGGTGCTCAGCGGCGGTCTGGCGATCTCCCCTTGGTGCCGCGAACAGGTCCCCCAGCTGGTCGAGCTCGGGGCCGACCCCCTCGGCTGGCCGGTCGCCGACCCCGCCGGACTCCCTGTCGCCGCCCGCTGAACGGACCGCCGGACGGGACCCGCCGGACGAGAGAAGAAGCCCCCGCCCATCCGGACGGGGGCTTCTCTCACGGGCGGCCGGTCAGCGCTCGACCTCGCCGCGGATGAACTTCTCCACATACTCGCGGGCCTCGTCGTCGGAGTACTGCTCCGGGGGGGACTTCATGAAGTAGGAGGAGGCCGACAGGATCGGTCCGGAGATGCCCCGGTCCAGAGCGATCTTCGCGGCGCGGACCGCGTCGATGATGATGCCGGCGGAGTTGGGGGAGTCCCAGACCTCCAGCTTGTACTCCAGGTTCAGCGGGGTGTCGCCGAAGGACCTGCCCTCCAGGCGGACGTAGGCCCACTTGCGGTCGTCGAGCCACGGCACGTGGTCCGACGGGCCGATGTGCACGTCGGCCTTGCCCATCTCGTGGGGGATCTGGGAGGTGACCGACTGGGTCTTGGAGATCTTCTTGGACTGCAGGCGCTTGCGCTCCAGCATGTTCATGAAGTCCATGTTGCCGCCGAAGTTGAGCTGGTAGGTGCGGAGCAGCTCGACGCCGCGGTCCTCGAACAGCTTGGCCATCACGCGGTGCGTGATGGTCGCGCCGACCTGGGACTTGATGTCGTCGCCGACGATCGGGACACCGGCGTCGGTGAACTTCTGGGCCCAATCCGGGTCGGAGGCGATGAACACCGGGAGCGCGTTGACGAAGGCGACCTTGGCGTCGATGGCGCACTGGGCGTAGAAGCGGTCGGCCTCCTCCGACCCGACGGGCAGGTAGGAGACGAGCACGTCGACCTGGGCGTCCTTGAGGATCTGGACGACGTCGACCGGGGCCTCGTCGGACTCCTCGATCATCTCGCTGTAGAACTCGCCGAGGCCGTCGAAGGTGTGGCCCCGCTGCACGGTCACGCCCAGCGGCGGCACGTCGCAGATCTTGATGGTGTTGTTCTCCGAGGCCACGATCGCCTCGGACAGGTCACGCCCGACCTTCTTGGCGTCGACGTCGAACGCCGCGACGAACTCGACGTCGCCGACGTGGTAGTCGCCGAACTTGACGTGCATCAGGCCCGGCACCCGGGTGCCGGGGTCGGCGTCCCTGTAGTAATGCACGCCCTGCACGAGCGACGAGGCACAGTTGCCTACACCGACAATGGCTACGCGCACCGAACCCATGGCACTCGCTCCCCTTGTTCTGAGATCAGTTGTTGTCTTCCGGAGCGGTATGCCGCTCCGTGTCATCTGCTCCGGGCGCGGATGCCCGGGTTATTCCTTCTTGCGTGGGACCTTCTGTGGAATGCCGCTCTTCGCCGGCTGAGGAGCCTCGCCGCTCGGTGGCGATCAGCTCATTCAACCAGCGCACTTCGCGTTCGACCGACTCCAGGCCGTGACGCTGCAGCTCGAGGGTGTAGCTGTCCAGCCGCTCCCTCGTGCGGGCGAGCGCCGTACGCACGCCGTCGAGACGCTCTTCCAGCCGGCTGCGGCGTCCTTCGAGGATGCGCAGGCGCACCTCGGCCTCGGTGTGTCTGAAGAAGGCGAAGTGGACCCCGAAGCTCTCGTCCTCCCAGGCGGACGGACCCGCCTGGGTGAGCAGCTCCTGGAGCCGCTCCTTGCCCTCCGCGGTCAGCTTGTAGACGATCTTTGACCGACGGCCGGTGAGCGTTATGGGGCTCTCGGCGAGGGCGGGAGCCGTGGTGGACGCGCTGTCCTCCACGATGAGCCCGTCGGTCAGCAGCTGGCGCAGGCACGGATAGAGGGAACCGTAGGAGAAGGCCCGGAACATGCCGAGGAGAGCGTTGAGCCGTTTGCGCAGCTCATAGCCGTGTAGCGGGGTCTCGTGCAGCGACCCGAGCACGGCGAGCTCCAGCACTCCGCCACGTCCACCGGCCACCGGAAACCACCACCTCTCGCGTCGATGTATCGAGCCGATACATCTTGAGGATACGTCGAACCAACATATCTCTGCAATTAACGACTTTCCCAAGTGGTTGGGAGCAAACGGTAAAAAGGCCGTAGTGTGACGCCTATGTGGTCACAGCGAACGGTGGTGGGTCATCGCCCCCGCACGGTCGGGACCGCCTTCCAATACGGGGAATCCCACGCTCGGGTGGGAGAGGTCTGCCAAGGTTGTTCTCGGAACCACCCGCCGGTCTCGTCCGTCCTCGGAAATGGAGATCCACCCGAAGAAGTCGGCTACCAGTCAGCCAAGGTGAAGAGATCTTCCACACCGTGGAGGTAATCTCACCCGCCAGCACGCCGTCGTAGACCCCGATGACCGAACGAGGACGCGTGAGTTACAGCCACAGCCATGACCCGGAGCCGGACGGACGCCGCCAGGCCCCTGACGCGTCGGCCCGCCAGGGGCGGCGCCGTCGCTCGGATTCAGGCGCTGCTTCCCGTGCAGTGCCCCCGTCCCAACCCTCCCAAACCGGTGACATGAGCGGCAGATCGCCCCAGGCGCAGCCGCAGGGGCGTTCGCAGGGAGTGGGGCCCGATCCCCGCGACTTCGGACGCGCGCCCCAGGGCGCCGGGCGTCCCCCGCAGGGCGGCGGGCGCGACCCCCGGGAGGCCGTACAGCCGCCGCAGGCTGGAGGACCCCCCCGTGACGGCGGGCGTTCCCCGCAGGGGGGCGGGCGTGATCCCAGGGAGAGCGGGATGCGCCGGCAGGACACCGACCCGGCCGGAGGCAGGCGCCCCGAGGCCGCCTTCGAGGACACCCAGGCCATGCTCGCCGCCCAGGCGAAGGCCGAGCGCTCCTCGGGTTCCGGTCCCGGGGGACGCAGGCGCGCCCGGCGCGGCGCGGACGGTCCCGGTCCCGAAGGGCGCGCGGGCGCGAGCGGGCCGGGAGGCCCCGGCGGGAGCGGGCCCGGCGACGGGGAGGACGACGAGCCGGACGACCGGGGGTGGAAGCGGTTCCTGCCCAGCTGGAAGATCGTGGTGGCGAGCTTCACGGTCCTCACGGCGGGTGTCTTCGGCATGATCGCGGTCGCCTACGCCAACACGCCCGTCCCCGAGAAGGTGCAAGACACCGCGAACGACCGGGGCAGTGTCATCTACTACGCCGACGGCAAGACGCCGATCGCGCGCCTGGGCACCAGGCGCACCCCGGTGACGATCCAGCAGATCCCCGACCACGTCGAGGACGCGGTGATCGCGCTGGAGAACAAGACCTTCCGCACCGACAGCGGCATCGACTTCGGGGGCATCGCGCGGTCGGTCTGGAGCACCGCGACCGGCGCGCAGCTCCAGGGCGCCTCGACCATCACCCAGCAGATGGCCCGTAACTACTACGACGGCCTCAGCAAGGATGTGTCGATCAAGCGGAAGGTCATGGAGATCTTCGTCTCCATCAAGATCAGCAAGACGCTGGAGAAGGACGAGATCCTCTCGCGCTACCTGAACACCATCTACTTCGGACGGGGCGCGTACGGCATCCAGGCGGCCGCGAAGGCGTTCTTCGGTAAAGACGTCTGGAAGCTCACCCCGCCCGAGGGCGCCTACCTCGCGGGCCGGATCCAGAACCCGAGCAACTTCGACACCCTTGAGCAGAAGGGCAACTTCGCCGCCACCAAGGAGCGCTACACCACTGCGCTGCGCAACATGGCGGAGATGAACCCCGGCAAGTACGCCAAGTACGCCAACGTCCCCTTCGAGAAGCTCAAGTTCGAGAAGGTCAAGATCACCGAGCTCAACAAGGGCCTCCGGGGCTACATGCTCAACATCGTGCGCAAGGAGCTCGCCAGGAACGGCTTCGACGAGGCCGCGCTGAACAGCGAGGGTCTGAAGGTCTACACGACCTTCGACAAGAAGAAGATGGAGGACGCCCAGAAGGTGGTGCAGGCCCGCACCGCCAGCCTGGACCCCACCATCCACGCCAGCATCGCCTCGGTGAACCCCAAGAACGGCCGGGTGGTCGCCTTCTACAGCGGCGACGACTTCCTGCACGGTTACAACAACCGCGCGTTCGAGGCGCCCAAGCAGGCCGCGTCCGCGTTCAAGCCCTACGTGCTCGCCGCCTGGCTGGAGGCGGGCTACTCGCTGAACAGCTATGTCGACGGCGTCTCGAAGATCAAGATGCCGGGCACCACCGAGATCGGGAACTCCCACGTCGCGCCGTACGGGCCGATCGACATGGTGAAGGCCATGGCCGACTCGGTGAACACCGTCTTCGCCCAGATGGGGGAGAAGGTCGGCCTGGAGAACGTGGCCAAGATCGCCAAGGACGCCGGTGTCGGCGAGGAGGCCAAGAAGAACCCCGCCTACCGCGGCCTGAACGCGGTGGACTACGCGGTCGGTGAACAGAAGTACCAGACCACCATCGGTGTCGCCTCGGTCACCCCGGTCGAGCAGGCCGCCGGTTACTCGATCTTCGCCAACGAGGGCAAGCACACCGACTGGCACACCGTCATCAAGGTGGTCCGCCCCGACGGAGTGGTCGCCTACCGGGAGCAGGCGGTCGAGCGGCAGGTCATCAGCCCCGAGTCGGCGGCCGACGCGATCGTCGCGCTCCAGGCCGTGGTCAAGTCCGGCACCGGCACCGCCGCCAACCTCGGCGTGCGCCCGGTGGCGGGCAAGACCGGCACCAACAACTCCTACAAGGACGCCTGGTTCGTCGGCTTCACCCCGCAGCTCGTCACCGCAGTCGGCATGTCGAAGGACGTGCCCTACAACAAGCCGCTCGGCGCGCCCGGAAGGCGCCCGCTCAAGGTCGACAAGTACGGCCAGCCGAGCGCGAAGGCCAAGTCGGTGGCCTGGGCCGAGGAGCCGATGCCCTCCTTCATCGGCGGTGGCGGCACCCCGACCCAGATCTGGCACGACTACATGGCCCTGGCGACAGCCAAGGACCCGGTCGAGCAGTTCCCGCCGAGGGCGAACGCCGGTCAGCAGGAGAACCTGGCCACGCCCAAACCCACTCCCAGCCCGACGCCGACGCCCGACCCGTTCGCCACCGACGACCCCGGTGACAACGGCTGGCCCAACGACAACAACGACCAGCCGACCACGCCCGACGACCAGAGCTGCCTGCCGGGGGACATCACCTGCGACACCTCGGGAGACGGCACCGGCCTGCCCCAGGACCTCGGCGGCGGAGGCGGCGACATCGGCAACACCGGCGGCGCTCCCGGCTCGGCGTTCGCGCCGGAACCCAGGCCCCGGCCGTCCGGGCGGCGCCCCTGATGAAGAGCCTCCAGCCGGCCCCGAACGCGTGGTCGGACCTCGGCGCCCGGGCGGTCCCGTACGTCCCCCTGGCCCTGTTCGCGGGGCTGGGGGCGGTGCTCGCCTACCTGTGGAAGTGGCCCTGCCGCTTCGGCGGGGCGTGGGGCAACGGGACCCTGCAGTTCACGAACTTCTGCTACACCGACATCTATCCGCTGTGGTGGGGCGAGAAGCTGAGTGACGGCAAGGTCCCCTACCTCGACTATCCGGTGGAGTATCCCGTCGGCATCGGCGGGATCATGGAGTTCTTCCGCCGCATCGTCACCCCCATGCAGGACCCCGCGACGGCGTTCTACGACCTGACGGTGATCCTCATGGCCGTCTGCCTGGTCGTCGGCGTCCTGCTGATGGCAGCTCTGGCCGGGCCCGCCCGGCGCTGGGACGCGCTCTGGTACGCCCTGGCCCCCGCACTGGTCCTCACCGCCTACATCAACTGGGACCTGGCGGCCAACGCCCTGGCGCTGGGCGCGCTGCTCGCCTGGTCCAAGCGGCGGCAGTGGCTGGCGGGCGTCCTGCTGGGCCTGGCGATCGCCACCAAGTTCTACCCGCTGATGTTCCTGGGCCCGCTGTTCCTGCTGACGCTGCGGACCGGCAGATGGAGGCCGTTCCTCAAGCTGGTCGGGGGCACGGCCGGGATCTGGCTCCTCGTCAACGTGCCGATCATGCTGGTCGCCTTCGACGGCTGGAAGCGGTTCTACGTCTTCAGCCAGGAGCGCCCCGCCGACTGGGGCTCGATCTGGTACTTCTTCGGTCAGAAGCAGTGGCCGATCCTCGGTGACGCCGACCGGCTCGACGTGCTGGGAATCGTGTCGCTGGTTGCGTTCTGCCTGGCGGTCGCCGTTCTCACGCTGACCGCGCCGACCCGGCCCCGGCTGGCGCAGCTCTGCTTCCTCACCTTGGCCGCGTTCATGCTGACCAACAAGGTGTGGTCGCCGCAGTACGTGCTCTGGCTGGTCCCCTTCGCGGTGCTGGCCCGGCCCAACTGGAAGGCGATCGCGCTCTGGCAGGTCGCCGAGTGCTGGTACTTCTTCGCGATCTGGCTCTACCTGGTCGGTCTCCAGCCCGGCAACGAGGCTCTGGGCATCACCGGTGACACCTACTTCACCGCCGTGTGGGGCCGCGCGATCACCATTCTGATCATGATGGGCCTCGTCGTGCGCGACATCCTCAGGCCGGACAGGGACGTGATCCGGCGGGACGGGAGCGACGACCGGGCCGGCGGCGTCTTCGACGGGGCTCCCGACCGGTTCCTCCTCACGCCCTCCGGGCTCCGGCTCTCGCTCGGCCGGTTCCGGTCCGGGAGCCCGGCCGACGACGGGCCGGCCACTGGTCTCGCGGAGACGGTGACCCACCGATAGCGGTCAATTCCGGTAGTCCCGACTGGCCAGAACCCGGGATAATCCGCCACAATCCCACCGTATGGCCACTCCCCTCACACCTCCACGCGCCACCGCGATGGAGGCACTGATGCTCTGGCTGAGCTCCCGGCTGGGAATCGTCGTCCTCGCCGTCGTGGGAGCGGGAGCCGCGTCCGGGGGAGCGGCCGCCGTACCGTTCCTGGAGCGCTGGAAGCACTGGGACGCCCAGCTTCTCATCACCATCGCCCAGCACGGCTACGGCGGGGACCCCGCCGCCGAGCCCGACAGGGGCCTGCCCGCGTTCTTCCCCGGGATGCCGCTGGCGCTGCGCGCCGTGCACCTCCTGGTGGAGGACTGGACGCTCGCCGGGCTGCTCATCTCCTTCATGGCGGGTGCCGTGGCGATGGCGGCGCTGGCCGGGCTCGCCGAGTTCGAGGGGCCGCCGGGAGCCGGTTGGCGCGCGGTGCTGGCGCTGCTGCTCTGGCCGATGTCGGTGTTCCTGTTCGCCGGGTACAGCGAGGCCCTGTTCCTGGCCTTCGCGATCCCCGCCTGGCTGGCGGCGCGCCAGGGGCGGTGGCCGCTGGCCGCCTGCCTCGCCGCGGGCGCCTCCTGCATGCGGATCACCGGCCTGTTCCTGGCCTTCGCGCTGATCGTGGAGTTCTTCACCAGGCGGCAGTCTGTACGGCAGGCCGGCTGGCTGGTGCTGCCGTTCGTGCCGCTGGTGCTCTACTCGGCCTACCACTACGGCATCAGCGGTGACTGGCTGGCGTGGAAGCACGCGCAGGAGGCCGGGTGGGGCCGGCACCTGGTGTGGCCGTGGGAGTCGCTGATCACGACATGGAACTCGGCCATGGCGGAGGGGCAGTTCGCCTGGGCGTTCCGGCTGGAGATCGCCGGGGCGATCGTCGGGGTCGGGCTCGTGCTGGTCCTGCTCTACCTGCGGCGGTGGAGTGAGTTCGTGTACGTGGGGCTCCAGGTAGGCGCCCTGATCTGCTCCGCCTACTACCTGTCCATCCCGCGTTCGGCGCTGCTGTGGTGGCCGCTCTTCCTGCTCATCGCACGGGCGAGCACCCCCGGCGCGCGCTGGAGACGGTGGGTGATCCTCGCCTACGCGCTGGTGGTCGGCCCGCTGATGGCACTCAACACGCTGACTTTCATGAACGGTGCCTGGGTGGGGTGACACTCCTTACCCACCCATGGCGTGGAGTAATCCAGAAAAGTTATCCACAGGCTGTGGATCAAAGACTCTTCCTGAGGAGGGCGATGTCCTGGGCCTGACCGTCGGACGGGGTCTCCACCACGATCGGCGCGTCCGCGCTCCGGCACACCGCGAGGATGAGCTCGGTGTCGATCCGTCCCGCGCCGAGGTTGGCGTGCCGGTCCGCCCCGAGCCCGCGGCGTCCCGTGAGTCGTTGCAGTGGACCAGGTCGATCCGGCCGGTGATGGCCATGATCCGCTCGACCAGGTCGGTCAGCTCCTCGCCGGCCGCGTGCGCGTGGCAGGTGTCCAGGCAGAAGCCCACGTCGAACCCGTCGAGGGCATCCCACAGCCGGGCGATCCGCTCCAGCCTGCGGGCCATGGCGTTGTCGCCGCCCGCGGTGTTCTCGATGAGCACGGGGACCGGGTGCTCCTCCAGGCGCTCGAACACCTTGCGCCAGTTGTCGAAGCCCTGCTGCGGGTCGTCACCGGCGTTCACGTGCCCGCCGTGGACGATGAGGCCCTTGGCGCCCAGCTCGGCCGCGGCCGCGAGATTCGAGCTCAGCAGCTTGCGGCTGGGGATGCGGATCCGGTTGTTGGCCGTGGCCACGTTGATCACGTAGGGCGCGTGGATGTAGACGTCCACGTCGGAATCTCTGATCTCCCGTGCCTTCTCCCCGATGACGGGGCCCTTCCAGCCCTGGGGATCACCGAGGAAGAACTGCGCGACCTCGGCGTCACGCGTCCTGGCGTGGGCCAGCGGGTCGTCCTGGTCGACATGGGCTCCGATACGCGGCATGTGTTCGAGCCTAGCCGTTTCAGACCGCTTTCCCCGGGCAGTCGGACGGCGCGCCCCCCATCCCGCCCCCCAAGCGGGCTGACGCAAGGAGTCGACATGTACCGAAGAGGGATCGGCCTGATCGGCCTGATCTACATCCTGGTCGGCCTCTACGTGGCCTGGGTATACGACTACATCACCCCCAAGCTCCTGAAGGACGTCGCCGAGGCACTGCCGGCGGTCTTCCTGTGGTTCCTCGTCCTGCTCGGCGTGGACCTGCGGCTGGGCGGTTAGCCGCCAGGGCGCGGCCTTCCGGGTCCATGACCCGCCGGTCCTGCGAGCCTGTGGGCTCAGGGGTAGAAACCGCCGTGGTAGATGCCGAGGGCCACGCCCACGAACGAGGCCACGATGCCCACGATGTTCAGTGAGCGCTCCGCCGTCGTGGCCGAGACGTACTGCGAGAAGAGACCTCCGACGAACCCCACCACCCCGAACCAGGCGGCGATCGCGTGCGCGCTCGGGATGAACGCGGTCACGAGGGCCACCAGCCCGCAGGCGAGCGTGACGACGCTCAGGATGTTCTGCACGGGATGCCTTCGCCCGTCGCTGTTCAGCCTCAAGCGGGACAGCCGGCCCCCGGTGGGACGAGACGCGCGCGACATGCCCCACCACCCCCCTTTTCCTTGCTATGAAGGTGCCCGGCGAGGTGACCGCCCAACCCTTGACAGCCTGGTAGGCTGGCACGGCTACGTTGCCTGGGCGTGTTAATGCCCGCCCTCCATCACGGTCGCCGAAATGGGCGTCCGCGGTGAAGACGTCAGCGTCCTCCTGTCACGGCACGGTGTCGTGACCGCAAGAGTCCAGAGGAGGTTGGAAGCCAGCATGCGTCGTTACGAAATGATGGTCATTCTCGACCCTTCGCTCGATGAGCGCACGGTGGCCCCTTCCCTCGACCAGTTCCTCACGGTGGTCCGCAATGACGGCGGCAGCGTGGAGAAGGTCGACGTGTGGGGCCGTCGCCGGCTGTCCTACGACATCGCCAAGAAGCCCGAGGGCATCTACGCCGTCATCGACCTGACCGCCGAGCCCGCCACGGTCAAGGAGCTCGACCGCCAGATGAACCTCAACGAGGGCATCCTGCGTACCAAGGTCCTCCGCCCGGACGTGCACTAACTCCCGGCTTTTGTCGGACGTCAGCCGTACTCTGAGCCGATAACCAGCTAAGGCCGCAGGAAGGGCAGCGCTAGCCATGGCAGCAGGCGACACCACGATCACCATCGTCGGCAACCTTGTCGACGACCCGGAGCTGCGGTTCACCCCCACGGGGCAAGCTGTGGCCCGGTTCCGCATCGCGTCCACTCCGAGGTTTCTCGACAAGACGACCAACGAGTGGAAGGACGGCGAAGGCCTGTTCCTGACCTGCAACGTATGGCGGCAGGCGGCGGAGAACGTCGCCGAGAGCCTCCAGCGCGGCATGCGGGTCATCGTCCAGGGACGGCTGCGTCAGCGGTCTTACGAGACCAAGGAAGGCGAGAAGCGCACGGTCTACGAGGTCGAGGTCGACGAGGTCGGCCCCTCCCTGAAGAGCGCGACCGCCAAGGTCAACAAGACCACCCGTCAGGGTGGCGGCGGTGGCGGCGGCTTCGGTGGCGGTCCCGCCAACGACCCGTGGGCCTCCGCGGCGCCCTCCGCCCCTCAGGGTGGCGGATACGGCGGCGGCGGCAACAACTTCGGGGGCGGCCAGCCGCAGGGTGGCGGCAACAACTTCGGTGGCGGCGACTTCAGCGACGAACCGCCCTTCTAGGCCTTCCGGGTCCTGTCAAGGCCCGGGTCCAGACGGCCGTCCTCCGGGACGGCCGGGGATCGCATCCCCACACCAGTCCATATCCGCAGCGACCATTCCCGCCTCGCGGCGGGGCTCTGAAAGGAGCACCACGATGGCCAAGCCGGCACTGCGCAAGCCTAAGAAGAAGGTTTGCCTGTTCTGCCACGACAAGATCTCCTACGTCGACTACAAGGACACGGCGCTGCTCCGGAAGTTCATTTCCGACCGCGGCAAGATCCGTGCTCGCCGGGTGACGGGCAACTGCACCCAGCACCAGCGTGACGTGGCGACCGCTATCAAGAACGCTCGTGAGATGGCGCTCCTGCCGTACATGAGCACCGCGCGCTAAGGAGGTCGGACAGATGAAGCTCATTCTCACCAGTGAGGTCACCGGCCTCGGCGCCCCCGGCGACATCGTCGAGGTCAAGAGCGGTTACGGCCGCAACTACCTGCTCCCCCGTGGCTTCGCGATCCTGTGGACGCGCGGCGGCGAGAAGCAGATCGCCTCGATCAAGAAGGCCCGTGACGCCCGCGAGATCCGCGACCTCGGCACCGCCAAGGAAGTCGCCGGCCAGCTCAAGTCCCTGAAGGTGATCCTGAAGACGAAGGCCGGCGAGTCCGGCCGTCTCTTCGGCTCCATCACCACGGGTGACGTCGCCGACGCCGTCAAGGCCGCCGGTGGCCCCCTGCTCGACCGCCGTCGCATCGAGATCGCTCCCGCGATCAAGAGCCTCGGTTCCCACCAGGTCAGCGTCAAGCTGCACCCGGAGGTCTCCGCCGCCCTCGATGTCGAGGTCGTCGCGGTCTGACCGCCCATGCGTGACACAGGGGCCCCTTCCCGCCTGCGGGAAGGGGCCCCTGTCCATATGGCGAGACCATGTCATTCCAGTTCGTTGCGGATGCGTAGAATTCATGAGTCTTTGCTCACTTAGGAGGTTTGTCATGGTTCGTCCTTCGATGCTGCTCGCGCTCGGCGCCATCGCGGTGGCCGCCGTAGCCTGTGCGCCGGCATCGGACACGACGGTCCAGGCCGGCCCCTCCGCACCGGCCACCTGTGCCAAGGACCAGCTCACGCTGAAGACCGCGGGCAAGCTGACCATCGGCACCGACAAGCCCGCGTACGAGCCGTGGTTCAAGGACGACGCGCCGGCCAACGGCAAGGGCTTCGAGAGCGCGGTGGCCTACGCCGTCGCCAAGCAGCTCGGCTTCGGAGACAGCGAGGTGGCCTGGGCCACCGTGAAGTTCGACTCCGCGTTCGCCCCGGGCGCCAAGCAGTTCGACTTCGACCTCAACCAGGTCTCCGTGACCCCGGACCGGGCCAAGGTCGTCGACTTCAGCCGGGGCTACTACACGGTCAAGCAGGCGGTGGTCGCGCTGGACGGCTCCAAGGTCGCCGCGGCGACGGACCTGGCCGCCCTCAAGGACGCCAAGATCGGCGTGCAGGTCGGCACCACTTCCCTGCAGGCGGTCAAGGACGTCATCAAGCCGGCAGCCGAGCCGAACGTCTACAACGAGCAGATCGACGCGGTGAACGCGCTGAAGAACAAGCAGGTCGACGCCGTCGTGGTGGACCTGCCCACCGCGTTCTACGTGACCGCCGCACAGGTCGAGAACTCCAAGATCGTCGGTCAGTTCGGCGCCGTCTCCGGCACGCCTGAGGTCTTCGGCGCGGTTTTCGAGAAGGGGAGCCCGCTGGTGGGCTGCGTGAACGAGGCAATCGACAAGCTGACCTCCTCCGGTGAGCTCGCCGCGATCGAGACCGAGTGGCTCGGCTCGGCGGCGGGTGCTCCGGAGCTGAAGTGACTCAGGCGCAGGCATCCCGCCGATACGGGGTCCGCTCCACGCGCCGGACACCGTCACCCGGCGGGGAACGGTGATCGTGTGACGGCCCCCGCCGGTTGGGTGAAGAGCGAACAGCAGGCGGAGCGGGAGCGACTCCGCAGGAACCACTCGATGCGGTCGAGTTCGGTCGCGACCGTCTCGACGATCCTGGTGATCGTCCTGCTCGTCTGGGGTTTCACCAACTCGCCCGGCTGGCCCCGGGTCCAGGAGACGTTCTTCAACTCCGAGCAGTTCGTCCGGGCGCTGCCGGACGTGTTGAGCGGGTTCCTGCTCAACATCAAGATCTTCCTGATCGCCGAGCCGCTGATCCTGATCGTGGGCCTGTTGGTCGCGCTGGCCCGCAACCTCAAGGCCCCCGTGTTCTTCCCGCTGCGCGCCCTCGCGGTGGCCTACACCGACATCTTCCGCGGCGTGCCCACGATTCTGGTCATCTACCTCGTCGGCTTCGGCCTGCCCGCGCTCGGACTGCAGGGCATGCCGACGGATCTGGCGACACTGGGCATCATCGCGCTCACCCTGTCCTACGGAGCGTACGTGGCGGAGGTGTTCCGGTCGGGCATCGATTCGGTGCACCCGAGCCAGTGGGCCGCGGCCCGATCCCTCGGGCTGAGCCACGGCAGGACCATGCGTCACGTAGTGGTGCCACAGGCCGTGCGCCGTGTCGTGCCGCCGCTGCTCAACGACTTCGTCTCGCTGCAGAAGGACACCGCGCTGGTCGCCACGATCGGCCCGCTGGAGGCCCTGCGCCAGGCGCAGATCCATGCCGCCAGCACCTTCAACTACACGCCCTACCTGGCGGCGGCGCTGCTGTTCATCCTGCTCACCATCCCCATGGCCCGCTTCACCGACTATCTGGCGGCCCGCTCGCAGCGGCGGCGAGGCCATTGAGTTCCCGCTGCGGGTGGGCCTGCGGGAGCGGAAGTGCCGGTCCATGGCCCGCCGGGCCGCCAGGTGAGGAGAACCCATGAGCCTGCTGACCGTTGAGGGCGTCTGGAAGAACTACCACGGCAACAGCGTGCTGCGTGGAGTCGATCTGTCGGTCGAGGCGCACGAGGTGGTATGTCTCATCGGGGCCTCCGGATCGGGCAAGTCCACGTTGCTGCGCTGCGTGAACCTGCTGGAGACCGTCGACGACGGTGCGATCTACCTGGACGGCGAGGAGATCACCGATGTCCGGGCCGACGCCGACGGGGTACGCAAGCGCATGGGCATCGTCTTCCAGGCGTTCAACCTCTTCCCGCACATGACCGTGCTGGACAACATCACGCTGGCACCGCGCAAGGTGCACGGGATCGGCCGGAGGCAGGCCGAGGAGCAGGCCCGTGAGCTGCTGGCCAGATTCGGCCTGGCGGACAAGGCGGACGCCTATCCCGACCGGCTCTCCGGCGGCCAGCAGCAGCGCGCCGCCATCATCCGGGCACTGGCCACCCGGCCCCGCCTGATGCTGCTGGACGAGGTCACCTCGGCACTGGACCCGGCGCTGGTCAAGGAGGTGCTCGGGATCATCCGGGAGCTCAAGGAGGGCGGGATGACCATGATCCTGACCACTCACGAGATGGGCTTCTGCCGGGAGATCGCGGACACCGTCTGCTTCCTGGACGGCGGCGTGCTTCTGGAGCGGGGCACTCCCGAGCAGATCTTCACCGATCCCCGGCAGCCCCGGACCCAGGAGTTCCTGCAGAGCGTGATCGACGCCCGGCGGTTGTAGAGGAGGCCGGTCAGCGGCGGTGCCGTCCACGGGTCTCGCTGATGGGCGCGGCGGGTGACCGGATCCCGGCGAGCACGCTGTTGCGCCTGCCGTACGCCAGGTAGACCAGCACGCCGAAGGCCATCCAGTCCCCGAAGTACAGCCGAACGCGCTCGTCTGGCCGAAAACGATGCCGAGCAGCGGTGAGTGCAGGGTGGCCGCGGCCGTACGAGCAGGCCGGTGATCCCAGCGATCATGAAGGAGAGGACCACGCCGGGGCCGGCCATGGTGGCCGCCCGGCGTCCGCGATGCTGAAGAGGTAGCCGGTCACGTGGTGGACACCGCCTGGTCACGCACCGATCACCAGCCACGTCCCGCCGTACGCGCGCAGTCCCAGAGTGATCAGCCGCGCCGCCATCCACACCCCGAGCGCCAGCCAGAGCGCCACCAGGCCGCTCCCGGTGACGGTCACCAGCAGCACGGCCGGTAGGTAGGCGACCGTGGTCCACAGCCCCGCCCAGGCGAGGTAACGCTGGTCGCCGGCGCCGATGAGCACCCCGTCCAGCACGAACACCACCCCCGCGATCGGCTGCAGGACCGCTATCACCCAGAGCAGGTCGAGCAGCCGCCCGGCCACCGCCGGTCCCGCGTCGAACAGGGCGGGAACGAACGGCCTGGCAGCGATCACCACGAGCCCGAACACCACCCCCGAGCCGATCCCCCACATGACCATCCGGAGGGTCGCCGCCCGGGTCCCCGCGACGTCACCGGCGCCCAGGGTGCGGCCGGTGATGGCCTGCCCGGCGATGGCGATCGCGTCCAGCGCGAAGGCCAGCAGGGTCCAGATCCGCAGGGCGACCGTGTGAGCCTCGATCTGGTCCTCTCCCATGCGCGTGGCCACGGTCGCGGCGATGGTCAGCACCACCTGCATGCACGCCGTACGGATGATCAGAGCGATCCCGGCCGAGCCCGCTGCCCGGATGCCCGCCAGATCGGGCCGGAGCCGCGCCCCGTGCCGTCCGAAGATCAGGACGAGGTAGACCGCGGCGCCGAGTGACTGGGCCAGCACCGTGCCCCAGGCCGAGCCCGCGATGCCCCAGCCCAGGCCCAGGACGAACGCGAGGTTGAGCAACGCGTTGAGCGCGAACGACCCGACGGACACCAGCAGCGGAGTCGCGGTGTCCTGCATGCCGCGCAGCACGCCGGTGCCGGCCAGGACGAGCAGCATGGCCGGGACGCCCAGCAGACTGATCCTCAGATAGGTCACCGCCTGCCGGGCGAGCTCACCTTCGGCGCCGATCAGATGGACGAGGAAGGGCGCGAGCGGCCATACCACCGCGATGATCGCGAGCCCGGCCCCGACCGCCAGCCAGAGGCCGTCCACCCCCTGCTGGACCGCCCGCCGGGTGTTCCCCGCACCGATCTGCCGGGCCACCGCCGCCGTCGTTCCGTACGCCAGGAACACGCACAGCCCCACCAGGACACTCAGCACGGTGCTCGCCACCCCCAGCGCGCCGAGCGCGGGTGCCGGCAGGTGGCTGACGATGACGGTGTCGGTCAGCAGGAACAGCGGCTCGGCGACCAGCGCTCCGAAGGCCGGTACGGCCAGCCGGAGGATCTGCCTGTCATGGGCGCGGCCCGCGCTGGGGGTAAGAGGCACGGATCTATTGTGCCTCTTACCCCCAGCACTGCCCCCAAAAGGATCAAAGGGACGTCACGTGCCATGTGAGGAGAGTCTCGGCGTGTCGCCCCAACTTTCTTTTCTCCACAGGCAGTGGATGAGGTTTCTGCTGCTCAGAGGGGCTTTCCGGTCTGTGGAAAAGAGTTGTCCACAGGGCTGTCCACAGGGTGTCCCCTCATCTGGGGAAGAACTCCCCACCTTATCCACACCCCTGTCTACAGGCCGCGTTGCCACATGGTCCGGAGAGCGGCGAAACTGTCAGACTGGTCGGCTACAAATGGGGATAGCGTAACTGTGTTCGAAAGAGGGGGTGGGCGGTGAGCATCGCGGAGCCACCGGTGTTTGAGCCGGGATTCGAGCGCACCCCACCGAACAACATCGAGGCCGAGCAGTCCGTCCTCGGCGGCATGCTGCTGTCCAAGGACGCCATCGCCGACGTCGTCGAGATCGTGCGGTCCGACGACTTCTACCGCCCGGCCCACCAGATCATCTACGACATCATCACCGACCTCTACGGACGCGGCGACCCCGCCGACGCCGTCACCATCTTCGACGAGCTGCAGAAGCGCGGTGAGGTCGCCCGGGTCGGTGGCGGCGCCTACCTCCACACGCTGACGGCCGTCGTGCCCACCGCGGCGAACGCCGGCTACTACGCCAGGATCGTCCGCGAGCAGGCCATCCTCCGGCGGCTGATCGAGGCCGGCACCCGCATCGTCTCCTTCGGGTACGGCGGGCAGGACGAGGAGGTCGACGAGCTCGTCGACCGCGCCCAGGCCGAGATCTACAAGGTCACCGAGCGCCGCACCTCCGAGGACTACATCCCCCTGGCCGACATCATGCCGGGAGCCCTCGACGAGCTGGAGGCCATCGGCGGCCGAGGCGGCCAGATGGTCGGCGTCCCCACCGGTTTCCAGGACCTAGACGCCCTCACCAACGGTCTCCATCCCGGCCAGATGATCGTCGTGGCCGCCCGCCCTGCCATCGGCAAATCGACTTTGGGGCTAGATTTCGCCAGATCTGCCGCTATCAAGCACGGTATGACGACTGTCGTGTTCTCGCTGGAAATGTCGCGTAACGAGATCACGATGCGCCTGCTGTCCGCCGAGGCGCGGGTGTCGCTGCAGAACATGCGGTCGGGCACGATGAGCGACGACGACTGGGCCAAGCTGGCCCGGAGGATGGGTGAGGTGGCCGAGGCGCCGCTGTTCATCGACGACTCGCCCAACATGTCGATGATGGAGATCCGGGCCAAGTGCCGCCGTCTCAAGCAGCGCAACGACCTGCGCTTCGTCATCATCGACTACCTGCAGCTGATGTCCTCGCCGAAGAAGACCGAGAGCCGCCAGAACGAGGTCTCCGAGATCTCCCGTGCCATCAAGCTGCTCGCCAAGGAGCTGGAGGTCCCGGTCATCGCGATCTCCCAGCTCAACCGTGGCCCCGAGCAGCGGACCGACAAGCGCCCCATGGTGAGCGACCTCCGTGAATCGGGGTGTCTCACGGCGGATACCCGTGTTCTCCGGGCTGACACCGGTGCGGAGGTGTCCCTGGGAGAATTGCTGGAGAGCGGGGAGCGTGACGTTCCCGTGTGGTCGCTTGACGAGCGGTTGCGTCTCATCCCGCGAACCATGACCCATGTGTTCCCAAGTGGGATCAAGGAAGTCTTCAGGCTCCGGTTGAGGTCTGGCAGGGAGATCAAGGCAACGGCGAATCATCCCTTCATGACCTACGACGGATGGCGTCCCCTGGGTGAACTCCGTCCGGGGGCACGGCTGGCGGTGCCTCGTCACGTGCCGCCCCCCGGGCAGCTCCAAGAATGGCCGGAAGACGAAGTCGTCCTGCTGGCGCACATGATCGGTGACGGGTCGTTCGTGAAGTCCCAGCCGATGCGCTACGCCAGCAAGGACGAGGCCTGCCTCGAAGCGATGACCGACGCGGCGAAACACTTCGGCATCACCGCTGTCCGGGATGAGTTCGAGGCTGCCGGGGTAACTACTCTGCGTCTTCCTGCGCCTTACCGCCTGACCCATGGCAAGAGAAACCCGATTGCCTCCGGGCTTGATTCACTTGGGCTCTTCGGGCTTGGAAGCCATGAGAAATATGTCCCTGAGGGGGTCTTCTCTCTGGCCAAGCCTCAGGTTGCTCTCTTCCTGCGCCACCTCTGGGCAACCGATGGCTGTGTCTGGTGGGACGAGAAGATCGGCCAGGCGCGGATTTACTACGCATCCACCAGTCGTCGCCTGGTCGACGACGTTGCCCGGCTTCTTCTGCGCTTCAATGTGATGACCAGGGTGAAGGAGGTCAAAAAAGGCGATTACCGGCCGGGATATCAGTTGCTCATTTATGGCGCAGAGAACCAACTTCGCTTCATCGATGACATCGGCGTTCACGGCGAACGGTCGGCGCAGGCAGAGCGGTGCGCTACCGCACTACGTGGAATAACGGCGAACACCAACCCGGACACCGTTCCTCGCGAGGTCTGGGACAAGGTGCGGAGCGTACTGACGGAGAAGGGCATGACCCACCGCGAGTTCTCGGCGCAGCCTGGCACCCAGTTCTGCGGGAGCGCCTTGCGGAAGGGTGCTCCAAGCCGTGAACGCCTGGGAAGGGTGGCGACCATTCTCGATGACGCCCAACTGGAGATGATCGCCACCAATGATGTCTTCTGGGATGAAGTCGTCTCCATCGAGAGTCAGGGAGAGGAGGCCGTCTTCGATGCCACCGTTCTGGGCACCCACAATTTCGTGGCTAATGGCATCGGTGTTCACAACTCGATTGAGCAGGACGCTGACATGGTCATCCTTCTCCACCGGGAAGACGCGTATGAGCGCGAATCACCCCGAGCGGGCGAGGCCGACCTGATCGTGGCCAAGCACCGTAACGGTCCCACGGCCACGGTCACCGTGGCCTTCCAGGGCCATTACAGCCGCTTCGTCGACATGGCCCCTCACTAGGAGGACTTTGTAGGTTCTCAAGCCGCGTGTCACTTTCTCACCGACGATGACACCTGGATCGCACAAATGACACGAGGTTGAGATTTCCTCGCCCACGAGCCACGCAGCCCGTCTGATCAAGTGAGTGAGAAGCCACCTGGACTGGCGCTGCCTGCCTGCTGCGCCACTTCGCCAACGACGACCAACAGCGTGACGCTCCACCGGCACCCGCCGACGATTCCTGATCAGTGTCGGCGCGTTCACTCACCGGATGCGACCTCCTGTCGCGCAACTCTGAGGCTGTTTCTCCCACTGCGGACAGGCGCATCCCCGCCACCTCTTATTTGACAGTTCATTCTAGAAAGCCATAGGTTCTGCCGTATGGCAAGGACCAAGGAGTTCGATCCTGACGCGGCACTGCAGGCGGCCCTGGAACTGTTCTGGCAACGGGGGTACGAGGCGACGTCGATGGCCGACCTCGTCGAGCACCTGGGAATCGGCAGAGCCAGCATCTACGCCACTTTCGGCAACAAGCGCGACTTCTACCTGAAGGCCTACGAGCGCTACCTGCAAAACGGGATCGACTACATCGGCCTGCTGTCACAACCGGGGCCGGCGCTGCCCGCCGTACGCGCGCTGGTCGAGCGTTTCGCCGAGGAGTCCGCGCACGACGAGAAGCGCCGCGGCTGCCTGGTGGTCAACACCGCCGTGGAGGTGGCACCGCACGACCCCGCGCTAGCCCGGCGTGTGGAGTCCAACTGGGATTTCATCGAGACCACGCTGACCTCGGCGCTGACCAGGGCCCGCGCCCAGGGCGAGCTCACCGAGGAGAAGGATCCTCGGGCGCTCGCCCGGTTCCTGCTGACCGTGATGCAGGGCATGCGGGTCATCGGCAAGGGCTCCAGCGACCCCGAGCGCCTCTACGACACCGCCGCACAGGCGCTGCGCGCTCTCGAATAGCCCCGTCCTCCTCTGGCGCGGAGCTTCCGCACCCTTGAAGCGGGGCTTCGACGCCCTCAAATGAAGCGAGACTTTCACGCCTTCAAACTAGAACGATCAGTCTAGAAAAGAGGAGTCTGTGACTATCCCACTGGCCGTCTCGCCCGCACCCACGCGGCCGACCGCCCCCGCCCCCGCCTTCGCTCTGCTCGGCACCGTCCAGATCGTGCTGATCTCAGGCATCACCGTCATCTCCGTCGCTCTGCCGGCGATCCAGGACGAGTTGCGGCTCAGCGGCGGCGACCTGGCACTGGTCAGCACGGCGTACGGGCTGGCGTTCAGCGGGTTACTGCTGCTCGGCGGCAGGCTGGCGGACCTGTACGGCAGGCGCCGGGTGTTCATGCTGGGCCTCGGTCTGTTCGGGGTTTCCTCGGCTGCGGCCGCCCTGGCCCCCGGGCTCGCCCTGCTGCTCACCGCGCGGTTCGCTCAGGGCATCGGCGCCGCCCTGGCGGCTCCCTCGGCCATGGCCCTGCTCGGCGTGCTTTTCCCCGACCCCCACAGGCGGGCCCGGGCCACCGCCGTCTGGGGTGGTCTGGCGGGCATCGGTGCGACCGGGGGCATGCTGCTGTCCGGCGTGTTCGCCGAGTGGGCGTCATGGCGGTGGGCATTCGGCGTGCCGGCGACCGCCGCGGCCCTCGCCATCGTGGCGGCACCCCGGCTGCTCCCCGCCGATCGGCCGGTACGGCGTGCTCGCATCGACATCCTCGGCGCCGCACTGGTGACGGCAGGGCTCTCGACACTGAGCTACGGGCTGGTGGAGAGCTCGTACGGCCCGCTCATCGGCGGAGTCGTTCTGCTACTCACCTTCATGGTCGTGGAATCCCGTACGGCCGCCCCTCTGGTGCCGCCGGCGTTCTTCGCCGCACCGCGAAGAGCCGTCGCGCTGGCGGCGATCGTACTTGGCTCAGCGGGCATGGCCACCAGTTTCTTCTTCCTCTCGCTCCATCTCCAGCAGGTTCGTGGCCTATCTCCGCTGCTGACCTCTGCCGCGTTCCTGCCGTACGGCGCGGTCCTGATCGGTACGGGCGCGGTCGCCGGGCGGCTACTGGGGCGCTTCGGCGTCCGGATCGTTCTCACGACCGGCCTGATCATGGCCGCCGCCGGACTGGCCCTGGTCAGCAGGTTCGACGGCGCCCTCGTCGCCGGGCTGCTGGTCCTGCCGTTCGGCATCGGCCTGACGTTCGCCGGCGCGACCGTGGCCGCGGTCGCCGATGTGCCCGACGAGCAGGCCGGGCTCGCCGGTGGCGTGGTCAACACCGCGATGGAGATCGGACCGACCCTCGGTCTCGCCGTACTGGTGTCACTGGCCGCGGTACATGCCGGTGACACAACCTCCGGCTACGGCTTCGCGCTCGGCATCGCCGCTGTCGCCTTCATCCTCATCGCCCCGATCGCAGCCCTACTACTGCGCACCCCTCAATAAGAACCCGACAAGAACTCGATAAGAAGGAGAACATCATGACCGCTCGATTCATCGGCAAGGTCGCCCTCGTCACCGGCGGCGGCTCCGGCATCGGCCGTGCGACCGCGCGGGCCTTCGCCCGTGAGGGCGCCACCGTCGTCGTCTCCGGGCGTGACGCGGAGAATCTCGACCAGACGGTCAAGCTGATCGAGGCCGAGAGCGGGCGCGCGAGCTTCGTCACCGCCGACGTCACCCGGCAGGAGGACGTCGCCCGGATGGTCGCGACGACCGTGGAGCATCACGGCGGCCTGCACATCGCGCACAACAATGCCGGTGTCTTCGGCCAGGCCGCTCCGCTCGCCGACCTCGACGTCGACGGCTGGCGTAACGTGCTGGACGTCAACCTGACCGGAGTGTTCCTGTCGATGAAATACGAGATCCAGCACATGCGCTCGAATGGCGGAGGCACGATCGTCAACACCGCCTCCAACATCGGTGCCCATCGCAGGCTTCCCGGGGCGAGCGCGTATGCCACTTCCAAGGCGGGCGTGAGCTTCCTGACCCGCGCCGCGGCACTCGACCACATCGATGACGGCATCCGCATCAACGCGGTCAGCCCCGGAGCCAGCGACGGCCCGATGTCATCGCTGCCCGGCGAGAGCCGCGAGGAACGCGACGCCCGTCTCGCCCCGTCGATTCCGCTCGGCAGGGTCGGCAAGCTCGAGGAGGTCGCCGCCACCGTGCTGTGGCTCGCCTCCCCCGAGTCCGGATTCGCCGTCGGCCACGACCTCGTCATCGACGGCGGCGCCACCGCCTGATCACAAAGCGACCCGGGGTATCCCCTGATCACAGGGAGAGGGTGCGCTGGCGCCATATCCGCTCCTGAACCGAATCGACCGAGTACGCGAGCAGCACGGGCTGACCCAAGAACGTTTGGGGAACTGGCTGATGTTGATCGTAAGACGATCAACCGGATCGAGAACGGCATGCACAGTCCATTACTGGACCAGGCACTTCAAGATCTCTGACGTTCTTGAAGTGCCTGCGCGGGAGCTGTTTCCCAATATGGACGGGCGCCACGGGAGAGATTCCGCACCGGGCTCGTAGCTGAATCTTCTGTTGAGGAGGGCGTGAGGAGCGGCACCTTCATGTCTGTGCTCGACCTGACTGAGGAAAACGACAAGATCGTGAGACAGGTCAGATGACAAGACCGTGAGATGGGATTAATTGACGCAGGTCACGAGCTCCCTAGATGACAAGTGAGACGAGAACCTACAGACTTCTGCAGGATCCGCGAATCCGTGAGCAATTCCGCGCGATCATGAGCACTCGCCGAGCAAATCCGTGATTCGGTGAGCAATCGCGGTGCCCTGCCTGTTTCGGAGGAGGTGGGCAGGGTCACGGTACCTGGATGGCGATTACGGCGATGCCGGCGCCAGCGGAAGAACATCGGAGGTCGGCACGGTGGTGTCGTTCCGGTGGGTCCGGAGGGCATCAAACCCGCAGAAGGGCGGGCCGTCACCGCCTGGGCATCACGCCGCCGTCAGTGCCGACGGGCCCGTCTTTCATGGGTGGGTGCCGTAGCGGCGAGGGTCAGGGCTCCTACAAGGGCGGCGCGAGGGCCCAGGGTGGAGGAGCGGATCTGGACGCGGTCGCTGATCGCGGGTTGGGCGAAGCGGCGCAGGGATTCGCGGATTCCTTCCAGGAGGGGGTCCCCTGCGGTCGCGAGTTCGCCGCCGATGATGAGCATCGCGGGGTCCAGAGCGTTGCACAGGTCGGACAGGACCCGTCCGAGCCGGCGTCCCGCGTCGGCGACGATCCGGGCCACCACCGGGTTGTCGACCAGGGCGTCCAGGAACAGGTCGTCGGGCCGTTCGGAGAGCGGCAGACCCGCCGCGATGAGCTGCCTCCACACCTCGCCGATCGACACCACCGATTCGAGGCAGCCGCGCTGCCCGCAACGGCACTGTGTCCCGCCCTCCTGGACCAGCGTGTGCCCGATCTCCCCTGATGCCCCGTACGCCCCGGTATACCGCCTGCCTGCGAGGATCAGCCCGGCTCCGATGCCGTGGGACGCCTTGACGTAGACCAGGTCGGACACGTTCTGCCCGGCCCCGTGCGTGTGCTCGGCCAGCGCGGCGAGCTCCGCGTCGTTCGCGATCACCACCTCCCCGCCGAGCCGGGCGACCAGCTCCTGCCGAGGCCGGACCCCGGCCCAGCCGGCGAGGATCGTGGCCGACTGGATCTTGCCGGTCACCTGGTTGATCGGCCCCGGGATCCCCGCCGCGGTCCGCCGCACCGAACCGGCCGGGACTCCCGCCCGGTCCAGCAGGTCGGCGACCAGGATCGCCGCCTGGTCGAGCGCGTTGCTCGCCGAGGCGTCCACGTCGAGGGACACCGTGCCCTCGGCGACGATCTCCTGCGCGGTCGAGGCGAGCGCCGCCGAGATGTGCTTGTGCCCGAAGTCGATCCCGACGAGATGCCCCGGAGGGCGGCGCGGCGACAGCCGTGACGACGGCCTGCCGAGTCCCGTGTGGTCGGTGGCCTCGTGCTCCTGCACCAGCCCTTTGGCCAGCAGGCCCCGGACGATCCCCGCCACCGTGCTCGGTGCGAGGCCGGTCCGGTGGCTCAGCTCCTGCCGGGTCGCGGGGAAGGACTGGTTCAGCGCGTCGAGGATCGCGCGCCTGCTGCGTTCGATCCGCTGGTTCGGTGTGGTGGACACCAGCCAAGCGTACCTAATTTGGATGCTTAATGCACTAATTAAATCACATTAAGGGTGTTGACCAGAGTATTTTCTGCCATCTACCGTCACGGGACATGTCGCGGAGTCTTCTCCGTCGCATCACCACCCCGTTAGAAGAGGCATGCATGGAACGTAAGAAGGCCGAGCGGAGAAGTAGACGGGCGGGACTGCTCTCGATGACGGCGGCCGTCGTGGTCTCCGGAGGGATCGCGGCGGCGCCGGCGCCGGCGCTGGCCCAGGAACCCACACCCGCCTCCACTGCCCTCACCGAGGTCACCGGGGAGAGCGCTCAGGTCGTTAAGTCGCCGGACGGTGATCTGCGGGTCGCGGTCACCACCGTCGGCGGGCGTCTCACCTACAGCGTGACGAAGCATGACAAGACACTCGTTGGTGCGTCCGGGCTCGGTATGGATCTCGCGGGACGACCCAGCCTCACGCAGGGCATGGCCATCGAGTCCGTCGAACGGCGCACGATCGACGAGACGTGGAAGCCGGTCTGGGGGACGTCGAGCAAGGTCAGGAACCACGCGAGGGAGCTCACCGTCCACGCGGTCCAGGCCGGCACAGGGTTCAAGCTCGACCTGGTGTTCCGGGTCTTCGACGACGGGGTCGGCTTCCGCTACCACTTCCCCGACCAGCCTGGCCTGGACGCCTACACCGTCACCGCCGAGCAGACCGAGTTCGCCCTCGACCCCGGCGCGCGGAGCTGGTCGATCGCCGCGGGCAAGACCTGGTCCGCCGACGAGCAGCACTACCGCGACCTGCCCCTGTCCGGCGTCTCCACCGCCCAGACCCCCATCACCGCCTCCTCCGCCGCTGACTCCTACGTGGTGGTGCACGAGGCCGACCTGACCGACTACCCCAGCATGACGCTGAAGTCGGTGCCAGGACGGCCCGGCCGGTTCTCCAGCGACCTGATCGCCCTCCCCGACGGCACCAAGGCCAAGCTGAACGGCGCGTTCTCCACGCCCTGGCGCACCCTGACCGTGGGCGAACGCCCCGGCGACCTGGGCGAATCCCATCTGATCGAGAACCTCAACGACCCGTGCGCGATCTGCGACGACACGTCCTGGATCAAGCCCGCGACGTATGTGGGCGTCTGGTGGGAGCTCCAGCGCAGGCAGACCACCTGGAATGCCGGGCCCAAGCACGGCGCGACCACCGCACGGGTCAAGCAGTACATCGACCTGGCCAAGGAGGCGGGCGCGAAGTTCGTGCTGGCCGAGGGCTGGAACACCAACTCCGGCGGCACCTGGGCGGGCCAGGACTTCCTGACCCCGCAGGCCGACTTCGACCTCCCCGAAATCCTCCGTTACGCCGCCGACAACGGCATCGGGTACATCGCGCACAACGAGACCCGGGGCGACATCGACTACTACGACCAGAACCTGGAGAAGATCTTCTCCAGGTACGAAGAACTCGGCATCCACGCGATCAAGACCGGCTACGCCACGAAGTTCCTGCTCGGCGGCGTCAACCGCAGCCACTACGACCAGGAGGCCGTCCGCCACTACCAGCGGGTGATCGACGCGGCGGCCCGGCACCGCCTCACGGTCAACGCCCATGAGGCGATCAAGCCTACCGGCCTGGCGCGCACCTACCCGAACATGATGACGGGCGAGGGCGTCGCGGGCATGGAGCAGCAGAACTACATGGGCGTCAACGGCAACCCGCCCGCGCAGGCCACGATCCTCCCCTTCACCCGGTTCATGGGAGGACCCGCCGACTACACGCCCGGCGTTCTGAACGTCACATGGGACCCGGCCCGGCTCGGCACCCGCGTCCAGACCACCTCGGCCGCACAACTCGCGCTGTACCCGACGTTCTTCAGCCCGCTGCAGATGCTCGCGGACACCCCCGAGAACTACACCGCCCACCCCGGATTCGCCTTCCTCAAGAACATGCCCGCCACCTGGGACGAGACCCGCGTCCTGGACAGCGTCATCGGCGACTACACCACGACCGCCCGGCGCAACGGCGACACCTGGTACCTCGGCGCGATCACCGACGAGAACGACCGGACCCTCCAGGTGCCGCTGTCGTTCCTCCCCAAAGGCACCTTCGTGGCGGAGACCTACGCCGACGCCCAGGAGACCACCTGGAAGAGCGGCCCGCTGCCCGTCGAGATCCGCAAGACCCTGGTCAGATCGTCCACCCGGCTGTCGATGTCGCTGGTCGCCGCCGGCGGCCAGGCGGTCAGGATCAGGCCCGCGACCGCCGAAGACCTCGGCGACCTCCCCTGGTACACCACGCCCCGCGCCGGTTACGGCACCCCCGAAGCCGTGCTGGACCCGGCCACCCAGCAGCTCACCGTGAAGGCCCAGCTCACCAACACCGGCAGCACCGTGGCAGAGTTCCAGACCCAGGTGTTCCTCGACGGCCGCGCCGCCGGCGATGCCCAGCGCGTCCGCGTCGCGGGCGGCGGAGCCCGGACCGTCGAATGGACACTGCCTGCCTCCGAGGTGCCCGACCAGGACTTCCGGGTCGAGGTCGGCGCACCCACCGGCGAGCGCGGTAAATCGGTCCGCACAGCACAGACGCGTTCGCTGCTCGGCCTCGTCCGGGAACTGCGGAAGTCCGGCGAGGTGACCTCGTCCGCGATGGCGCTCCTCCAGCCCACGATCACCAGGGCCGAGAGCCTGCTCCGCAAGGGCGACCCGACCGGCCGCCTCCTGGCCCTCCAGGAAGTACGCCTCGCCCTCTACGGTCTCCCCCTCACCGAGGTGACCGCGCAGGCCCGCACCGCCATCGACGACCAGCTCACCACCCGACTCGACACACCGGAAGCGCTCTTCTCCCTCGCCCTGAAGGTGCGGCTGGCAACAGACACAGGCACCCTCAGCCCGGCCCTGTCCGGCAGACTCGCCCTCGAGGTCAAAGCCGCGATCATCGCAGCAGTCGCCAACGACCCGGTGGGGATGCGGGAAGCCCTCAACCGGTTCACCGCCGTGGTCAACGCCGAGCCGATCGCCCCGGACGTCGCGGCGGACCTGCTGTCCGTCAGCGGACTTCTCGCCGCCGGCCCCCGCAAGATCGAAGCAGAGTCCGCACAGCTCATCAGCGGCGCGTGCCTGCGCACCGACCACACCGGCTACACCGGCACCGGCTTCGTGGCCTGTCTGAAGACCAAGGACAGCGGCGTCCGCTTCAACGCCTCGGCCACCGCCGACGGCCTGTACACCATCCACCTCCGCTACGCCAACGGCATGGGCGCCACCCAGACCATGACCCTCTCCAGCGGAACGCAGTCCCTCCAGCTCCCGCTACCCGCCCTGCAGAACTGGGACACCTGGTCCGAGCACCAGGTCAACCTCCGCCTCACCAAGACCACCCCGCTGACCTTCGTGTACGGCCCCAACGACAACGGCAACGTCAACCTCGACTCCATCAGCCTCGAACCCACCCCAGGTGTCATCCACCGATAACCCGCAACACCAAGATCTCCGGATTCTGCGTGGCCCCGCCAGCGGACACCGGGACCGGGACCGGCGAGTCCGTTGACGGTGCGGAGCGGCAAGCTCGGTCCCTTCAGGGTTGAGAAGCCGACGGGTTCTGTTGCGTATGCCGGGGAAGCCACACCCGATCGACGTCGGGCGGAAGAAAGCTCTGCTGTAGATGCGAGACAAGCCTCCGCAACCCGGGGTGCCGGCTCCCGGAGGTAGACGAACCCGGCGTCGATCTCTCCGCCGAGGGGAACGCCATGCGCTCGCTCATGCGGCTGATGAAGCCCGGCACCTTCGAGGACATCACCGCGGTTACCGCCCTGTACCGGCCGGGCCCGATGGGCATGAACTCGCACACGAACCACGCGCTCCGCAAGAACGGTCTGCAGGAGATCACCCCGGTCCATCCGGAGCTGGAGGAGCCGCTGAGGGAGGTCCTGGACCTCACCTACGGCCTGGTCGTCTACCAGGAGCAGGTGCAGAAGGCCGCCCAGGAGCGCGAGATGCTCGGCCTGTACGTCTCCGACCACCCCCTCTTCGGCATCGAGCACATCCTGTCCGACAAGGCCGACGCGGCGATCGCCCAGCTCACCGCCGGGGAGCACGCCGACGGTGCGATCGTCACCATCGGCGGCATCATCTCCGGCCTGCAACGCAAAATGACCGAACAGGGCAACGCCTGGGCCATCGCCACCGTGGAGGACCTGGCCGGCTCCATCGACTGCATGTTCTTCCCCGCCACCTACCAGCTCATCTCGACCCAGCTCGTCGAGGACACCGTGGTCTTCGTCAGGGGCCGGCTCGACAAGCGCGAGGACATGCCGCGCCTGGTCGCCACGGTCTGTCCCGAGTTCTGGGCGGATCTCAAGGCGGCGGTGGCCGTGACCCAGACCACGTGACACACCCGCACGCCGTTGAGACGGCGTGTCCGCCAGCGGTGTTTGCGCCGCCGGGGAGCGGCTGCGCGTCTCGCGTGAGGTGCGCGACATCGCCGCCCGCACTCTGGCCGTCGTCGGCGCCCACTTCGGCCACCGCGTCGGCGAGGGCAGTCGCCGAACGCGCCACCGACGCCCGGATTGTCCTTCTTCGCACCAGTTCGGCAATGCGCACTACTCCCCGTGCAGTAGCGGTCCCGCCGTGTCTGCGCTCCCTGACGTAGCCGGAGAAGTCTTCCCAGGTACGACGACCGCGGTGCCCGGAAAAGCGAGGATCTCAGTACGAGACCGCTCACGGAGGGAACCGAGATGACGCATCGCGCGCAGCCAGACGCCCCGCGGCCCGTAACGAGCCGATGAACCGCCAAGGAGACAGACCCATGCCCACTCCTCGCTTCTTCCCGATGCTGCGTGTCGCACTCGCCCTGCAGACGGCCGCGCTCCTGATCCAGGCGATCACCGCCGGGCTGCTGCTGTCCACGCCCGGAGGCCGGGCGATGCACAGCATCTCGTCGGCTGCGGTGGTCGCGACCGCGCTGCTGTATCTCGTCGCCGCGATCCTGGTGCGGCGGCCCGGAGGCGGCTTGCCGCGCATGATCGTTCCCGCGGTCGCCATGGTGGTCTTCGTCCTGGTCCAGGCGATGCTCGGCGTGGCGCACATGAAGGCCCTCCACGTGCCGCTGGGCGTGCTGATGTTCGGCGGGAGCGTCATGCAGCTGGTCCGGGTCTGGTCGCGTCCCCAGCCCGTCGTGGCCGTCACGACATGACGCTGACGAGACGACAGGCACTGCGCCTGTTCGGCGTGGGAGCCGCGGCCGCGATGGCCGGAACCTCCGGGTGCTCACTGCTCGGCAGGACCCCGCAGGCCCGGCTGCTGGCCAGCACCGCACCGCTGCCCAAGCCGTTCACGGTGCCGCTCCCGACGCCGATGGTGGCCAAGCCATCGCGGACCGACGGCCACAGCGACTACTACGACCTGACTCAGCGCGCGGCCGACCTGGAGATCCTGCCGGGCCTGCGCACCAGGATCTGGGGGTACGACGGGCAGTTTCCCGGGCCCACGATCGAGGCGCGCAGTGGCCGCCGGGCCGTCGTGCAGGTCTCCAACGGTCTCGACGCTCCGACGGTGACGCACCTGCACGGTGGCCGCACCCCGCCGGAGTCGGACGGTTACCCCACCGATCTGGTGCAGCCGAACACCCGGCGCGGCTACGAGTTCCCGCTCGACCAGCGGGCGGCCACGCTCTGGTATCACGACCACCGTATGGACTACACCGGCCCGCAGGTCTGGCGTGGTCTGGCCGGTTTCTTCCTGGTGAGAGACGCGGAGGAGGAGGCGCTCCCGCTGCCCACGGGCGAACGGGACATCCCGCTGATGATCTGCGATCGGTCGTTCGCCGAGGACGGCTCCATGCCGTATCCCGGATCTTCCGACCGGCCCGGTGCCCGTGAGGCTTTCATGGGCGGGGTGCTGGGTGACGTCATCCTGGTCAACGGGGCTCCCTGGCCGGAACTGCGGGTCGAGCGGGCACGCTACCGCTTCCGGCTGCTCAACGGCTCCAACGCCCGCGTCTACGAGCTTTCGCTGTCGCCGGGCGGGACGATCGTGCGGATCGGCAGCGACGGCGGGCTGCTCGAGGCACCCCGGGCAGCGCAGCGGATACGGCTCGCGCCGGCGGAACGGGCGGACGTGATCATCGACTTCTCGGCCTACCGGATCGGGGACCGAGTCGAGCTGGGCAACCTCGCAGACGAGGGGCCGCAGGGCAAGGTGATGCGGTTCGCCGTCGACCGCGACGCACGCGATGACTCGTCGATCCCGAAGGTGCTGTCGCAGATCGAGCGGCTGGACCCGGCCAAGGCGAAGGTGACGCGGGACTTCGAGTTCGCCGGGGGGAGCATGCACGGCGGCACGGGATGGCTGATCAACGGCAAGCCGTTCGACCCTCGGCGGATGGACGCCAGGCCGCGGCTGGGCGACACCGAGATCTGGCGCTTCACGAGTGATGTCACCCATCCCGTGCATCTGCACCTGGCCCACTTCCAGGTGCTGTCGGTCAACGGTGAGCGCCCGGCCGGGCCGCCGGAATGGAAGGACACGGTCGAGCTGCGCGACGCGCAGCTCGTCGAGGTCATCACCCGGTTCACCGGCTATCGCGGCCGCTACGTCATGCACTGTCACAACCTCGAACATGAGGACATGGCCATGATGGCCAACTTCGAAGTCGTGTGACGGTCTCCTGCGCCTCTGCCGGAGCGGGTGCTCACGCGGGCCCTGCCGGGCTCCGGCATCTCCCATCGTTCTCGTACCGAGGAGCGACATGCCCGCCCGTCCGCCCGTCCGGGCGGACTGAGCGAGAACCCGCGCCACGCCCGTACGGCCGCGCCTGCGGTCACCGTCCGTAGCGCGCAGCCGTACGACCACCCGCCGCGCCGGGCCGCCGGTGCCGTCAGCCGGTTCCCCCATGCAGCACCAGGGCCCAGACAAGGCAGCCGAACGCGGCCGTGGACGTCACCGCACGGGCGAGGTTCCAGCGGTTCCACGTCGCCTCGAAAGCCTCGCGCACCGCCGCGAGGTCGGTGATGCCGTCGGGCGCTCCGGCCGCGGCGAGCTGGTTGTTGAGCGGCACGTTGACGGCGAAGGTGATGGCCAGCGTCATGCCGTACAGCACGAGGGCGGCCACGATCCACGGCAGCGCGGACCGCCCGTCCCCGCGCAGATGAAGTGCGCCGGCCAGGGCGATCAGGACCAGCGCGCCCATGAAGGGGACGAGGAACCAGCCGTTGAGGATCTTCACGTTGATCCACTGCATCGCGCCGACGAAGGTCCGGTCGTCCGTACGGCCCAGGCCGAGCATGACCGAGCAGGCGAACGCGTAGAACAGGCCCGCCATCAGCCCGGTGGTCAGGGTGGACGCGACCAGTGCGGCGCTTCTGAACATTTCGAACATTCCATTCTCCAAGATAGAGGGACGGACCCGGGCACGCTCCCGAAAGTGTGCCCGGTGTCCGTGCCATCTGGCTTTTCAGTCGCTCCAGACGCCGGTTGCCGCGGCGTCGCGCGCGTAGTCGGTGAAGTCCCGGGGTTCCCTGCCCAGAGCGCGCCGGACGCCGTCGGTCAGGTGGGCGTTGCGGCCGTCCAGGACCTTGGTGAACAGTGCGGTCAGCAGCGTCGCCTCCTCAGCCGGAACGCCGTACTCCACGAGGGTGTTCTCGTAGTCCTCGGCGGAGACCGGTACGTACCGCACCTCCCTGCCGGACGCCTTGGCGATCTCCTCGGCCGCGTCGGCGAAGGTCAGCAGCCGGGGGCCGGACAGCTCGTACAGCCGGCCCGCGTGGCCGTCCTCCGTCAGCGCCGCGACCGCGACGTCCGCGATGTCGTCGGCGTCGACGAACGGCTCCGCCATGTTCCCGGCCGGCAGCGCGATCACGCCGCTGAGCACCGGCTCCAGCAGGTAGTACTCGCTGAAGTTCTGGGAGAACCAGCTCGCCCGCAGGATCGTCCATTCGGCCCCGGACTTCCGCACCGCCTCCTCGCTGACCTGGGCCTCTTCCTCGCCCCGGCCGGACAGCAGGACCAGCCGTCGGACCCCGTTCGCCACCGCGAGCTCGGCGAAGGCGCCGACCGCGTCGGCGGCGCCGGGAAAGGCCAGGTCGGGGTAGTACGTCACGTACACCGATTCCACGTCCCGCAGCACGGGCGCCCACATGGTCTGGTCCTCCCAGTCGAACGGGGGCTCGCCGGATCGGGACCCGGCCCGCACCGGCAGGCCGCGCGCGGTGAGCCGCTCCACCACCCGGCGGCCGGTCTTGCCCGTGCCACCCAGGATCAAGGTCGTTCGCTGATGCGTGTTCTCTGTCATGCCACCAGTGAAGCCGCTTACGGCGAGACGGAACATGGTCGAGAAGCGCAAATCCATGTTTATGCGTCTAAGATCGAGCGTATGGATGCACTCGCCGGACTTCTGGACGGGCCCAGGGCCCGAGGAGCCTTCCTGCTGCGGTCGATTCTGAACCCGCCCTGGTCCCTGAGGATCCAGGATCAGGCACCGCTCACCCTGGTGGCCATGATGCGGGGCCGGGCATGGGTGGTCCCCGACAGCGGTGAGGCGGTGCGGCTCCACCCCGGGGACGTCGCGATCATGCGCGGTCCCGATCCTTACACGGTGGCCGACGATCCGGCCACCCCACCCCAGGTGGTGATCCAGCCCGGACAGCACTGCACCACCCCGCAGGGCGAGTCCCTGGCCCAGGCGATGGATCTGGGTGTCCGCACCTGGGGCAACAGCCCGGACGGCTCGACGATGATGATCACCGGCACCTACCAGATGCACGGCGAGATCAGCCGGCGGCTGCTCGCGGCACTCCCCGCCCTGCTGGTCCTGCCCGAAGACGCCTGGGACTGTCCTCTCATCCCGCTGCTCGGCGACGAGATCGTCAAGGACGAGCCGGGGCAGGAGGCCGTTCTCGACCGGCTGCTCGACCTGCTGCTCATCGCCGTGCTGCGGACCTGGTTCTCCCGCCCGGAGGCGGAGGCGCCGGCCTGGTACCGCGCTCAGAGTGATCCCGTGGTGGGCCGGGCGCTGCGGATGCTCCACAACAACCCGGCCCATCCCTGGACCGTGGCCGGGCTGGCAGCCGGGAGCGGCGTCTCCCGGGCCTCGCTGGCACGTCGCTTCACAGAGCTGGTCGGCGAACCGCCCATGACGTTCCTCACCGAGTGGCGGCTGGCCATGGCCGCCGATCTGCTGCGCGAGACCGACGTCACCATCGGCGCGGTGGCCCGGCAGGTCGGCTACGGCAGCGCCTTCGCACTGAGCGCTGCCTTCAAGCGCGTGTTCGGCGTCAGCCCGCAGGAGCACCGCGCCGCCTGAGCCGCCGGCCCGAGGCCGCTTGGCCGTACGGATTCAGAGCACCGGGCGCATGTGGGTGGTGAGGCGGCCGTCCTCGAAGTGGTGCACGGCGATCTGGGGCGGGAGCTCGAAGTCACGCGGATCCGGCGAGGCGAACTCCTGGGGGAGCAACGCGGTGGAGATGACTCCCGGGGCGACGACGAGAGGCAGGCCGGCGAAGGTGGTGCTCGCCGGGGTGTGGGCGTGGCCGGCGAGCACGGCCACCACCTGGGGATGCCGCCGCAGCACCTCCTCCAGCCGTTCGGGGGAGCGCAGTCCGATCGTGTCCACGTAGGGGATGCCCAGGGCCACCGCGGGGTGGTGCATGCCCACGATGACCGGGGTGCCGGCGGACTCGGCGAGCACGGTCTCCAGCCAGGCGATCGTCTCGTCCTCCAGGATGCCCTCCGGCCGCCCGGGGATGCTGGAGTCGCACAGGGCCACGGTCAGGCCGTCGAGCCGTAGGACCTGGTTGACGGGGCCGTCGCCGTCCTGGTCGAGAAGGACCTTGCGGAAGGCCGGGCGGGCGTCGTGGTTGCCCGGGCACACCACCGTCGGATAACGGGAGGCCAGCAGCTCGCGCGCGGTCTCGTACTCCTCGACCGAACCGTGGTCGGCGATGTCCCCGGTCACGATGACGGCGTCCAGCGGGCCGGGCAGGCTCTCCAGGTGCCGCATGACGGCCCGTGTCCGCTCGATGCTGCGGGGGGAGCCGTCGATGTGGATGTCACTTACATGCGCCAGTGTCAGCATGCTCCAAGGGTGGCACGCGCCGTTCCTCCCTCCGCAAGGGTTCATCGCCGGCGTCAGCCAGAAGACGCTCACGCAGACCCTGCGCGGCCTGGAACGCGACGGCCTGGTCGCCCGTACGGTCACCCCCTCGGTGCCGGTCCGTGTCGGCTACGCCCTCACCGAGCTCGGCCGTGATCTTCAGCCGGTCATGCTGACCATCAAGGCATGGGCTGAGAGCCATATCGAGCAGGTCCGCGACGCCCGCGAGGCCTATGACGGCCGTTCCTGGTCGCGAGGGCTGTCTCCCCGGGGGTCGAGGGGGCGTTCGAAGAACGTCTCCAGCACGACCACGGTCTGGGTGCTGGTGACCCCGGGGACCTCGTGCAGGCGTCTGAGCACCGCCTGCAGGTCCTCGGGGCTGGAGGTGCGCACCTTGACCATCAGGGAGGCCGCCCCGGCGACGATGTGGGCCTCCTCGATCCAGGGCAGCGCGGCGAGCGCGGCGGCGGTCTCCTCGCCGCCCATCCACGCGCTGGCATCGAGCATCACGAAAGCCGCCACGCCCTTGCCGACCGCGGCCGGGTCGACGTCCACCGACGTCCGCCTGATCACGCCGCGCCGGCGGAGCTTGCGCACGCGCTCGTGGGTCGCTCCGCTGGACAGGCCCACGGCCTCGCCGAGCGCGGCGTAGGACTGGGTGGCGTCGGCTTGGAGCAGGGCGAGGAGCTCACGGTCGATGTTGTCCACGATGGTTCATCGTAATGCTGAATTCTAGTCGGTCAATTTCCGGCTTGACCGAATACCATCCTGTGCTCTTAAGTAATGGCAGAACGAAATTCCAAGGATGGGGACGATGGAGACGATCGAGGCGCGCTTCGAGACGCTGGACGACCGGTTCAAGGCCTGCCGGGGGGACGACCGCCTCGAGCGGCTTCACACGGGCTGCCGCTGGGCCGAGGGCCCGGTCTACTTCCCTGCGGGCCGGTTCCTGGCCTGGAGTGACATCCCCAACGACCGGATGCTCCGCTGGGACGAGATGACCGGCACCGTCGGCCCGTTCCGGCAGCCCGCCGGCTACACCAACGGCCACACCGTCGACCGCGAGGGCCGGCTGGTCTCCTGCGAACAGGGCAACCGCCGGGTCACCCGGACCGAGCACGACGGCTCCATCACGGTGATCGCCGACCGATGGGAGGGCAGGCGGCTCAACAGCCCCAACGACGTGGCGGTGAGGTCGGACGGGTCCATCTGGTTCACCGACCCGTCCTACGGCATCGACACCGACTACGAGGGCCACCGCGCGCAGAGCGAGATCGGGGCCTGCCACGTCTACCGCGTGGACCCGGTGACCGGAGAGGTGCGGATCGTGGCCGACGGCTTCGTCCGGCCCAACGGCCTGGCCTTCTCTCCCGACGAGTCCACGCTCTACATCGTCGACACCAGGGTCAACCACATCAGGGCGTTCGGAGTGAACGAGGACGGCACGCTGTCGGGTGGCGAGGTGCTCGCCACGTGCACGTCCGGCGCCTTCGACGGCATCCGGCTGGACACCGACGGACGGATCTGGGCCGCGGCCGGGGACGGCGTGCACTGTTTCGACCCCGACGGCACGCTGATCGGCAAAATCCATGTTCCCGAGACCGTGTCCAACATCTGCTTCGGCGGTCTCAAGCGCAACCAGCTGTTCATCACGGCCACGACCTCGGTCTACACCATCATGCTCACCGTGAACGGCGCCACCCGGCCCGCGTAGACCGGCGGGGCCGCCTCCGCGACCGGCGGGGGAGCCACCGTCCACCACGGAGGTACGGCCCGCACCCTCGGGCGCGGGCCGTACCGGACCGAGGCCTACTCCCACCGGAACAGCCGTGCGGCCAGCGCCCCGGCGACGAGCACGGTCACCGCCATGACCACCAGGTGCAGCGGCTGGGGCGCGTGGCCCGCCCACGTGTCGCGGAGCGCCTGGGCGAAGGGCGCCATCGGCAGGAAGTCGCCGATCTGCCGTGCCAGGTCCGGCAGGAGCTCCCGGGGGATCCACATGCCCGCCAGGAAGAGCAGCGGGAACATCAGGAGCGAGCCGATGCCGGGCGCGGCCTTGGCGTTGGGCGCCACGGCGGCGATCAGCAGGCCGAGGCCGAACATCGAGGCGCTGCCGAGCACGAACACGCCCGCGAACGCCAGGGGGTTCCCGGGCAGCGCGATGCCGAGGACGAGGTTGCCCAGGCCGACCAGCAGGGCGGTCGCGACGACCGCCACCGCGACGTTGTTCACGACCTGGGCGACCAGCAGCCGGACCGGGCCGACCGGAGTGGTGGACATCCGGCGCAGCACGCCGCTCTCCCGGTAGCCCACCAGGACGGCCGGTAGCCCGGTCAGCGCCATGGTGACCACGGACAGGATCACCATCATGCCGGGGAGCTGGGTGTCGATCACCCGCTGCCCGCCCAGCCCGGGATCCGCCTCCTGGAAGCCGGGGATGCTGCCCAGCCCCAGCAGGAGTGCCAGGGGGAGCAGGATCGCGAAGATCGGGCCGCCCGGCTCCCGCAGGAAGAGCTTCGCCTCGGTCAGGATCATCTTGTTCATCTCAGTCCTTCCATCGTGGAGGCCCCGGGCTTTGGCGCTGGGGAGGAGGTCAAGCGGAGATCTTCTTTCCGGTGAGGGCGAGGAAGGCGTCGTCGAGGGTGGCCTGCTCCACCCGGAGGTCGCCGGGGACAACCCCGGCCTCGGCCAGCGCGGTGGTGACCGCGAGCAGCAGGTTCCCGGTGCCGGTGACCTCGATCCGGCCGCCGTCGCGGCTCACCCCTTCCACCTCGGGTAGGGCGCTGAGCACGGCGTCGTCGAACGCGGCCGACGGCCGGAACCTGACGCGCTGCCGGCGGTCCACCTGGGAGATCAGACCGGACGGGCTGTCGACGGCCACCACCCGGCCGGAGTCGATCACCGCGAGCCGGTCGCAGAGCCGCTCGGCCTCCTCCATGAAGTGGGTGACCAGCACGACCGTGACCCCGTCCGCGCGGACCTGTTCGATGAGCTCCCAGGTGTCGCGACGGGCCTGCGGGTCCAGGCCGGTGGTCAGCTCGTCCAGGATCGCCACCCGGGGGTTGCCGATCAGCGCCAGCGCGATGGACAGCCGCTGCTGCTGGCCGCCGGAGAGCTTGCCGTAGGGGGCGTCCCGCTTGCCGGCGAGTCCGACCCGTTCCAGCAGCGCTCCCCAGTCGGCGGGTGCCCGGTAGAAGGAGGCGTACAGGTCCAGCGCCTCCCAGACCTTGATCTTCGCGGGCATCGCGGAGCTCTGCAGCTGGACGCCGAGCTGCTCCTTGAGCTGGATGCCGCTCAGGCCGCCGAGCACCTTCACGGTGCCGGAGTCGGGAGTGCGCAGGCCGGCGACGCACTCGACGGTGGTCGTCTTGCCCGCGCCGTTGGGGCCGAGAACGCCGAAGATCTCGCCCTCCTCGACGGTGAACGACACGTCGTCCACCACGAGCTGGTCGCGGTACCGCTTGCGGAGGTTGCTGACCTCGATCACCTTCATACCGACGACGCTAGAAATCTCGCGGGCCGTCCGTAATCCGCCTGGGCGCCCGGCAGGGGTGTGGCTACCTCCACCCCCGGACGGCGTCCAGCGCCACTGGGCGGAACGGAGGCCTATCGCCGACACTGGTGGACATGAGGCGACACGTGGTGACGATCGGCCGGGCCCTGGCCCTCGGGGGGCTGGCCCTGACGGATGTCTTCCTGATCGGGCTGATCCTGGTCACCGCCGTCCTGACCGGACTGGGGATGGTCTTCTTCTTCACCCCCGTGGTCAGACTGGTCAGGCTCCGCACGACGGTCGTCAGGAGGGTGAACGGCCGATGGCTGGGTGTCGAGACGGCGCCGTCCTATCTGCCGCCGCCGCCCCCGCCCCACCGTCAGCCGGACGGCTGGTACCGCCATGACCGCCAGCTCTACAAGACGCCGTGGTGGCCCGCCTGGAACAACCGCTGGAAGTGGATGTTCACCGACCCGGCCACCTGGCGGGACGTCCTCTGGTTGTCGCTGAACCCGATCGTCGGCGGAAGCCTCCTGCTGCTGCCCCTGGCCGGAGTCGGGTACGGCCTGGCCATGCCGTGGTACTGGGCTCCGCAGACCGCTCCCCTGGGTGTGGCCGTCGCCGTGGCGGGGGTCGCCGCGACGCCGTGGCTGCTGCGGTTCTACGGCTGGTGGAACCACCTGTGGCTCTCCCCCACCGCCAAATCCATACTGGCCGGCCGGATTCAGCGGCTCGATCAGGTCAGGCTGGAGGCGGTCGACTCCCAGGCGTCCGAGCTGCGGCGGATCGAGCGCGACCTGCACGACGGCGCCCAGGCCAGGCTCGTCGCCATGGGCATGACGCTCGGCGCGGTCGAGGAGTTGATGGACTCCGACCCGGCCGCTGCCAAGGCCCTGCTGGCCAAGGTACGCGAGGCCTCGTCCATGGCGCTCACCGAGCTGCGCGACCTGGTCAGGGGTATCCATCCGCCGGTCCTGGCCGAACGTGGCCTGGGCGACGCCGTACGCGCCCTGGCGCTGGACAGCCCGCTGAAGGTCACGGTCACCGTCGACCTGAAGGACCGCCCGGAGTCGCCCGTCGAGTCGGCGGCTTACTTCTCGATCAGTGAGCTGCTCACCAACGCGGTCCGCCACGGAGGCGCGGACCGCGTGTGGATCGACATCAGCACCCAGGGCAGGGCGCTGCGCGTCACCGTCACCGACGACGGCTCGGGCGGCGCCGATCCCGCACGGGGCAGCGGCCTGCGCGGCATCGAGCGGCGGCTGGCGGCCTTCGACGGGGTGCTCGCGCTCAGCAGCCCGCCGGCCGGTCCCACCACCGCCACGATCGACCTGCCGCACATGTCGGGCTGGGGCGCCGCCCTCCCGGAGCAGCCCCCGCTGTCCGGATGGCGGCTCGTCGTCGTCGGGCTCGGCTGGGGGCTGGGCTGGCTCCCCCTGTTCCCGCAGGGACTGGTCGCGATGGTCCTCAAGATCGTCGGATTCGAAGACAAGAGCTGGTTCCTCGCCCTCCACCTGCCCGAGCCGTGGCAGTGGCCGGTGATCATCTTCAACATCGTCCTGGGCCTCGCCATGTATGGCACGGCCCTGGCGATCCCCGCCGCACGTTCACGCAGGCAGCTGATGGCGGGAGCCGGGCCGTCCTGTCTAGGATTGGGCCGATGAGTCAACGAGTCGTCATCGCCGAGGACCTCTACCTCCTGCGGGACGGCCTGGTCCATCTGCTCCAGGCGCACGGTTTCGAGGTCGCCGCCGCCGTCGAGTCCGGGCCCGAGCTGCTGAGGGCGCTGATGGACGAGCGACCCGACGTCGCCGTGGTGGACGTACGGCTCCCGCCCACGTTCACCGACGAGGGGCTCCAGGCGGCGCTGGCCGCCCGCAGAGCCGTCCCCGGCCTGCCGGTGCTCGTGCTCTCCCAGCATGTCGAGCAGCTCTACGCCCGCGAGCTGCTGGCAGACGGCTCCGGGGCGATCGGATATCTCCTCAAGGACCGGGTGTTCAACGCCGAGCAGTTCATCGACGCGGTCCGTCGTGTCGCCGCCGGGGGCACCGCGATGGATCCCGAGGTGATCGCCAAGCTCCTGGCCAGCACCGCCCGGCACGAGCCGCTCGGCGCGCTGACCCCGCGCGAGCGCGAGGTGCTGGAGCTGATGGCCGAGGGCCGTTCCAATGCTGCGATCTCCCAGCGCCTGTTCCTCAGCGAGAGCGCGGTCGGCAAGCACACGGCCAGCATCTTCGGCAAGCTTGACCTCGCCCCGTCCGACGACGACAACCGTCGCGTTCTGGCCGTCCTGACCTACCTCAACGCCGCCCGCTCCCAGCCGTAACCGCCCACTCCGCCGGTCGGCCACGCCTCGAACGGCGGTGCCCGGGTGAGCCGCGGCCCGGCCGCGCCCCGGTGAGCCGCGGCCCGGTCGGCGGCGCCTCGGTCACTCGCGTCCGAACGGCGCCATGGCCTTGCAGCCGCCGGGGAAGTCGCGTGCCTGGGCGTGCAGATTGTCGGAGAACCGGCCGAGCAACGAGACCAGTTGGGCGCGCTCCTCGGTGGTGAACGTCTCGGAGAGCATGCGCTCGACCGCCGACGCGGAGGCGTCGGCCTCCTCCAGCACGATCCGTCCTTTCTCCGTCAGCCGGGTCTCCAGCACGTTGCGGTGCCATGGGTGCGCGGTCCGCTCGACGAGCCCCTTGTTCTCCAAATTGCCCAGGATCGTGGCCATCGTCTGCGGGGTCACCAGGCACGCACGGGCCAGCGCGGCGGCCGACATGCCCGGACTTCCGCCCAGGAAGTAGAGGGCCTGGTACTGCGGCACGGTCAGGCCGGATGGTTTGAGCACCACGTGCTTGAGCGCCATCAGCTCCTGCTCCGCCCGTTTGACGTGGCTTCCCAGTCGCTCCTCCGGAGGCATTCCCATGCACAGGATCCTACTCAATAACAGGGTTTGACTAGTTAACAGAGTTCTGTCTATTGTCAGCTCTCGTCTTTAAAGCTGAGTTCTGAGATGAGATGGCCATGACGCTCTCCCAACAGGTCGGGCACCGGCCGGGCATCACCCTGGCCGCCGTGGCGGTCGCGGGCACGATGCTGCCGATCTCCGTGATGGCCCCGGCGCTCGCCCTGTCCGCGCTCGGACGGGAGCTTTCGGCCGGGCTGGTCGGCCAGCAGTGGGTCCTGCACGGCTACAACGTCGCGTTCGCCGCGTGCATGCTTCCCGCAGGGGCGCTGGCCGACCGGTTCGGCCGCAGGCGGGTCTTCACGCTCGGCACCCTGCTGTTCGCCCTCGCCTCGCTGGTCTGCGCCGCGGCGCAGACGATCCTGGTGATGGATCTGGCCAGGGTCGTGCAGGGCGCCGCCGCGACCGGCGTGCTGACCGCGGGCAGCGCGGTCCTGGCGGCCACCTTCGAGGGGAAGTCCCGCGCCCGGGCGTTCGGTGTCCTCGGCACCGCCTTCGGCGCGGGTATCGCGTTCGGGCCGATCGTCGGCGGAGGACTGCTCGCGCTGGGCGGATGGCGTGCGGTGTTCCTGTCCAACGTCGTGGTCGGAGTGGCCGTGGTGGCCCTCGGCGTGCCGCATCTGAGGGAGTCCCGCGATCCCGGCGCCACGCGCTTCGACCGGGCCGGAGCGCTCACCTTCACCGGTGCGCTCGCCCTGTTCACCCTCGCCACCGTCGAAGGGCCGCAGCTCGGCTGGATGGACGGTGGCGTCCTCGCGATGTTCGCGGGCGCGGCCGGACTCCTGCTGATCTTCGTCAGGATCGAACTGCGGAACATCCGCCCGATGCTCGACCTGAACCTGCTGCGCGACCGCCGTTTCCTCGCGGTCATCTGGATGGTCTTCGCGATGGGCTTCGGGTTCGTCGCCCCCGGCACCTACCTGCCGCTCTATCTCCGCTCGGTCGGCGGAGCCGGCCCTCTGGAGGCCGGTCTCAGCATCGCCCCGCTGGGCCTGCCGGTGCTGCTGGCGCCGGCGGCGGCGGGAATCCTCATCCGGAGGTTCTCGCTGCGCGCGCTGCTGACCGTCAGCCTGATCCTGATCGCCACCGGGGATCTGTGGCTGGTGACGCTGACCCCGGCGGGAGGCTGGGTCCAACTCGCGGGCCCGCTGTCCGTGCTGGGCCTCGGCGTCGGACTGGCCTTCGGCCTGATCGACAACGCGGCGGTCAGCGCCGCGCCGCCCGAGCAGGCCGGGATGGCCTCCGGGGTGTTCAACACCATGCGCCTGGCCGGTGAGGCGGTGGCGGTCAGCGTCACCGGAGCCCTGCTGATCAGCCTGACCCAGTCAGGCCTGGACGGCGACCGCGACCTCGCCAACCACCTGGCCGCCGGAGACCTGGCCGGAGCCCCATCGCAGGCCGTCGGCGTCTACACCGACTCCCTGCATCTGACCCTCCTCGTGATCTCCCTGTTCACGGCCGTCTCCGCGGCCGTCTTCCTCCTTCTCCACCGCCGGTCCCGCTGACCCCGTCCGCAGGGCCGTATCGGCCCCCGGCCCCGGCCGCCTGACCGCCGGAACCTCTCGACCCCCGCAGTTTCCGATCCCCGTAAAAGGAGAAACCCATGCCTTCCGTAACAGTGGGCACCACGTCCGTCGACTACCGGGTCAGCGGCTCGGGACCCGGCCTGGTGCTCGTCCACGGCACCGGCGCCGACGCCGACGGCAACTGGGCGCCGCTCGTCGAGGCGGTCGGGCACCGCTTCACCGTGGTGGCCGTCAACCTGCCCGGTGCCGGTGAGACCGCCGACCGGGGAGAGCCGCTGACCGTCGAGAACCTCGCCGACCAGGTGGCCGCGGCGGCGGCGGACGCCGGGCTGGCGGAGTACCACGTCGTCGGCCACTCCCTCGGCGCGGTCGTCGCCACGGCCGTGGCCGCACGCCATACCCCCGCGGTCCTGTCGCTGTTCGCCCACGCGGGATGGGTCACCAGCGGCCCTCGCGAGGTCTTCCAGTTCGACTACTGGGCGCGGCTGCTCCGTACCGACTCCGAGCTGCTCGCGCGGCTGCTCCAGCTCACCGCGATGGGCCCGGCCACCGCCGCGGCGCGCGGCGTCGACGACTTCGAGGACGCCACCGCCGGGTTCGCGGCGCTGCTCGACGAGCGGATCCTGCGGCAGATCGAGCTGGACGCCCGGGTGGACATCTCCCGGATGCTCCAGGAGATCACGGCCCCGACCATGGTCCTCGCCGGCACCCACGACCTGATCGTGCCCCCGCACCACCAGCGGGAGCTGGCCGACCGCGTTGCCGGCGCGGTCTACCGCGAGGTCGACGCCGGCCACGCCCTGCCCTTCGAGAACCCGGACCTGTTCGTGGCGGCCATCACGGAATGGCTGGGCACGTTCTGACGCGGAACGCGGGCATCAGGTCGGCGCGGCGACGCCTCCGGCGGCCAGGCCGGTGCCCGCGGACGGCGACGGCCATATCGGTCAACACATTCCTAACAACCTGATAGGCCGTTACCGCATTGAAGGCGGCTCTGTCCGGATGAAGTCAATACGAGGGGCACGCTGTCACTGTTCTGTCGGTCATACCGGCTACCGTTCTGATGACGTACGGCTCCCGCACATGGTGATGCCGTTCAGGACGGAGGGATGATCAGGTGAAGTTCCAGGTTAACCGTGATGTCCTGGCCGACGCGGTGGCCTGGGTCGCCCGGGTGCTGCCGAACCGTCCGGCCATTCCCGTGCTCTCCGGCCTGCTTCTGGAGGCCGGAGACGACCTCGTGCTGTCGGCCTTCGACTACGACGTCTCCGCTCGGGCCTCGGTCGAGGCGGAGGTGGCGGAGCCTGGCCGGGTGCTGATTCCGGGCCGGATCCTCGCGGAGATCACCCGGAGCCTGCCCACCCAGCCGGTGGAGATCGCTATCAGCGGCTCGGAGGCGGTGCTGACCTGTGGCAGCGCGGAGTTCGGCCTGTTCACCATGCCCGTGGAAGACTTTCCGACCCTGCCGGTAATGCCCCCGAAGATCGGCGCGGTCGGCGGCGGGATCTTCGCGAGCGCGGTCGGCCAGGTGGCGGCCGCGGCCAGCCGCGACGAGACGCTCCCCATGCTGACCGGCGTCCGGGTCGACGTCTCCGGCGAGTCCGTGACCATGGCCGCCACCGACCGTTACCGGATCGCGGCCAGGGAGTTCGACTGGCGTCCCGAGCAGCCCGAGGTCACGGCCGCGGCCATGGTGCCCGCCCGCGTGCTCGTGGAGGTGGCCAAGTCGTTGCGCGGCGGCGAGGTGTCGATGGCGCTGGGCGACGGTGTCGCGGGCTTCGAGAGCGTCGGCCGGAGCACCACGGTCCGCCTGCTCGACGAGCAGTTCATCGACTACCGCTCACGGCTGACCGACGACTGGCCGATCCGGGCAGACCTGCGGGTGGCCCCGTTCATCGAAGCGATCAACCGCGTCAAGCTGGTCGCCGAGCGCAACACCGCGATCCGGCTGTCGTTCAGCCAGGGCCAGGTGCTCATCCAGGCGGGCGGCGGCGACATCGGGCGCGGTGCCGAATCCCTGGAAGCCGAGCTGTCCGGTGACAGCATCCAGATCGCCTTCCAGTCCCAGTTCCTGCTGGACGGCCTGACCGGGATCGACACCGAATACGTCCGGCTCAACATGCAGTCTCCGAGCCGTCCGGCTCTCATCACCGAGGTTCCCGGCGACGCCGACCCCGCCTTCCGTTATCTGGTGATGTCTTTGCGCCTCAGTTGAGAGATCGCATGAGAGAAGGGCTCCACCCCGCCGGCAGGGGTGGAGCCCTTCTCTCATGCGGAAGAGAGCGGAGTCAGGAGGAGAGTTCCTGGACCTCGGTCAGGGCGATCAGGATGTGCTCCATGCACGCGTGGCCGGCGCGTTCGGCGGCGGACACGTCGCCGGCGGCGATGGCGCGAGCGATGGCTTCGTGGGGGATGTAGGTGCTGTTGAGCGAGGTGCCCGCAGCGGTGATGCTGGCCCGCAGGGCGGCCGAGAAGTCCTCGTAGAGGTCGATCAGCACCAGATTGTGGGTGGCCTGGACAACCGCGACGTGGAAGGCGAGGTCGGCCTCGACGAACGCATTGGGTTCGCCGATCTCCCAGGCCCGCTCCCGTTCGGCCAGGGCGGCCTCGATCCGGGCGATGTCGGCATCACTCCGCCTCGTCGCGGCCAGGCGGGCAGCCTCCACCTCCAGCGCGCGCCGTACTTCCAGGATCTCCAACTGCTCGGCGGCGCGCAGCCGCCGCAGCATGGCTCCCGACAGCTCGCTCGTGGCGCGGACGTAGGTGCCATCGCCCTGGCGGCATTCCAGCAGGCCGGCGTGGGTGAGGGCCCTCACCGCCTCACGTACGGTGTTGCGTCCGACTCCGAGCTGTTCGGCCAGCACGGTCTCAGTGGGAATCTTCGCGTGCATCTGCCAGGAGTTCGAAGTGATCTGCTCTTTGAGCTGATCGATCACCTGGTCGACGAGGGATGCTCGCTGCGCCGTACGCAGACTCACAGTCCGCCTCCTCCGGGGAAACCAATCATCCTATGAGTCAATGACTGGTCGACCCTAATTATTCCGGAGGCAGAAAAACAAATCAGAAGCCCCGGAAGAGCGGAAACTTTACCGAACCAACGCCGAATCGACCGTCATGCCTACCATCGCACTCCGCACTCCAGCCGCTTCAAGCGCCTTACGGTATGCGCTCACCTGATCTTCGCTCACGCCGGCCTGGCCGTAGAGATCGCCGAGCCGGCGCCAGACCCGCGCGGCCTCCCGGTCGGGGCCGGAGACCCCGGGCCTCGTGCTGTCGAGCAGCTCGCGGGCGCTGTGCAGGATCGTCACGACGTCGCCCCCGCCCGTGCTGAGAGCGACCTGGGCAAGGACCAGCCGCGCGGTGGCAGCTGTGATGCCGAGCCGGTCGTCCAGCGTCGTAAGGGCGGAATCGGCCAGCTCGGCCGCGCCCTTCGGATCGCCGTCTCTGAGCTGGATGGAGGCGAGCACAACCAGGCTCCTGGCGTGGTCGTCCACTCTGTCAGGGAACGTGCCAAAGACCTCGCGCGCGGCGGTCGCGAACTCGCGGGCCTCGTCGAGCGGCTCCGTGCCGGAAGAGGCGGTGAGCCGGGACCAGTTCATCGCTATACGGGCGAGTTGGAAGGCGAGCCGGGCCGGCCGGCCTGCCGCGATCGCATCATCGGCCAAGCGGACGGCCAGCGCCGAATCCTCGCCTTCGGCGGCGGTGACGCTCGCCTCCCAGAGGGAACGGATCTCGTCGACGCGGTTGACCACCGCCGGGACGCCGTGGGCCGACAGGACATGCCGGACGTAGGTCAGGCCGGGAGAGCGCGGACCCCGGGTGGGCTCGGTCTCCATCAGGGAGGCGGCCAGATCCACGGCGATCTCGCCGTCGTTCAGAGCCAGCCGGTTCACCTGACTGAGGGCGGCATTCGCCAGGTCACGGGCACGCAGGGTGTCTCCGGCGTGCTGGTAACAGCGGCTCAGGGCCACGGCCAGGGGCAGATCGGCAAGCCGCTCGGGATGGCTGGCCGCCTCACGGCGGAGCCGCTCGAACGCCTCCACCGCCGGGCCGATCTTGCCCTGGGCCTCCAGCGCGCGAGCCCGGCCGAACCGCGCGTGCGCGGCGAGCATGGCGTTTTCCTCGCCGGCGACTTTGACGATCTCACCGAACCGCTCGGCGGCGGCACACGGGTCGCCGTGCTGCAGCTCAAGCTCCGCGTGGCGCAGACCCAGCTCGGTGTCGATGCGCTGGCGGGGCTCGATCCCGTGCAGCAGGAACTCGGTGGTGCACCCCAGCCGTTCGGCGAGAAGGCGCGCGACCACGGGAGTCGGCGTGCGTTTACCCGACTCGATGAGGGAGACGTAACTGTCGGAAAGGTCAGGCCCAGCCAGCTGGGCCTGAGACATGCGCCTACTCAGCCGCAGTCCACGGACGCGGTCACCGATGGTTCCCTGACTCGGCATCTGATCTCTCAGGGCGGGGGATGGTCAATGTTCCCGCCATGATTGCATGAAGCAGTCGAATCGGGTAACCCCACGTGAAAAATCCGTAGCGGACTCTTCCCTACCGCTCCGAAATAAAGGACGCGAGGGAACTAATCATCCGAGTCGTTTCCTCCGGGGAACAGCATCTGGCAGACCTCGAGGTAAAGGGTCTCCGGATAGGGGATGTAGTTGACCCTTGACAGGGCCTGGTCCTGACCAGCTGATTCCAGGACGAATTCGCCATATCCCAGCATGCGACCGAGCAATGAGCGCTGGAAGCTCATGTCGGTCACCTTGCCGAGGGGCATCATGTCGACCTTGCGGGTGACCAGCCCCGTGGTGAGCAACATCCGCTTCGAGGTGACGACGAAGTAGTCGACCGACCACTCCGCCACCTTCCACACGAAGCGGATCAGCAGGAGAAGCCATGCCCACCAGACGACGACGAGCGCACCGCCGCCGCCTTGGTCACCGAACCACTTGCTCAGCAGCCCGGCGAGGATCAGGCCGCCCAGCACTTCGGCGACCGGACGGAGCAGCACGGCTGGGTGACGCCGCACCATGATGACCTGGTGTTCGTGGGGGAGTAGGTAGCGGTTGACCGACGAGGGAGCTGAGTCCCCGTGGGTCACCAGCCTCATGACAGATGGGAAACGAATGAGGCCAGGGAATTGGCCGCTGTGTACACCGTGTCCATGGCGCCCTTCACTGCGTTCGCGGCGTCACCTGGTCGTGTGAACAGGAAAAACGCTACGAAGGCGGCACCGCCATACGTGAGAACTTTCTTGACTTGCACTGCGGCCTCCTACTACCACTGACCCACTGCACCCGCCGTATACATTACCCACGCCATGGGCGAGGTAAAGCGCATCAGCCGATTACAGTCTCGAGCGTCCCGAGGGCCTGCTCCGGCCGATGTGACTTCCATCACCCGCGCTCACCCGCGACCAGCGCGAGGACCTCAAGGTGTTTGCGGGCGATCCGCTCGACCAGCCCGGGATGGGCGTGGCCGGTGACCTCCAGCGCGCCGTAGTGCGCCGCCTCTATGCAGCGGGTCACCGTGGTCGCCGGATGGACGTCGGAGAACTCATCTCGCAACGCGGCGCTGACGTCCTTGTAGCGGTCGGGCTCCGTGGCCGGGATGATTCGCTCGCTCATGTTTCTCCCTGGTGTGCGCCCGCGGTCTCCGTGGGCCGGGGACACAGAAGAGATGTCTTCGTTACTATCAGTACCCAGACAAGCACAGTCTGTAACAAAGAAACAGCGAAACGCCTCTACCTTTGGGAGGAAGATTCCTCAGACGACGCCGTAAAGGCGGTCTCCGGCGTCGCCGAGCCCTGGAACGATGTAACCCTGCTCGTTCAGCCGCTCATCCAGAGCCGCCGTCACCAGGCGGATCGGCTTCGAGGTGCCGGCGAAGACCTCGTCCATGTGGGCGATGCCCTCGGGGGCGGCCAGCAGGCACAGCGCGGTCACGTCGTCGGCGCCCCGATCGAAGAGGAACTCGATCGCCGCGGCAAGGGTGCCGCCGGTGGCCAGCATCGGGTCGACCACATAGACCTGCCGGCCCGACAGGTCGTCCGGAAGCCTGGTGGCGTAGGTCTCCGCCTTCAGCGTGGACTCGTTGCGGATCATTCCCAGGAAACCGACCTCGGCCGTCGGCAGCAGCCGGGTCATGCCGTCCAGCATGCCCAGGCCCGCGCGGAGGATGGGCACCACCAACGGGTACGGCTGAGCCAGCCGTACGCCTTGTGCGGCGGCGACGGGAGTCTGCACCGTCACCTCGGTCGTGCGGACCTGACGGGTCGCCTCGTAGGCGAGCAGCGTCACCAACTCGTCGGCGAGGCGGCGAAAGGTGGGTGAATCGGTGTTCACATCCCGCAGCACGGTCAGTTTATGGGCCACCAGGGGGTGGTCGACGACCAGGGTTTCCATGGACGCCAACGCTATCTTGGATGACTGCTCAGGCGATAACAGACCGTACGCACGTGACATGGCCCGCTCACGCGATTTGATCACAATCATACGTACGTCCTGCGGGAAGCCGTGGCAGTATAGGCGTCGTTGATAAGTGTCAAGGCGGCAGGGCTTGTCGTCTCAGGGCGTGGAGGCCTCCAGCCGTTGGCGGGTCGGTGAAGCGTCAACCACCTCGTACAGCTGTGCGCGGCCCGTGAGGGTGACGCGACGGCGGCACGGGGAATCCCGGTCCCCAAGGAGCGGGAGGAGGTCAAATCCGTAGAGAACACATCGGTGGGGATGACCATGGCAGACCAAGACCCGCTGGACTTCGCCATCGTGGTCTACCGTGAGGACGACGCCTGGGAAGCGGAGACGCTTCCGGTGGCGCTCACCTCGGATCTCGACGGCCTGATTCACGCTCTGCGCCAGCAGCCGAGCATGAGCGGCACGATTGGCCTGGTCGCCGTGGGGGATGAGTTCTTCGTGGCGTTACGGGTGTTCGGTGAGCGGGTGGAGGTCTTCCTCTCCGACATCGCCGCGTCCTGGGACTTCCCGCTCGCGCAGCAGGCGCTGGAATACCTCGACGTGCCGGTCCCCGATGAGGACGAACTGGAGGCGATCCTCCAGGACGAGGACACGGTGCTCCCGGCCGGGGATCTGTCGATCTTCGCTGATCTGGGACTCGACGAGATGGAGCTGGGCATCCTCTCCGGCGACATCGATCTGCTCCCCGAGGACGTGCTGTCCAGCATCGCCGCGCGGCTGGGATTCTCCGAGCCGTTCGAACGCGCCATCGACTCGGTGTTCGGCTGACCTTGGGAGATCGGCCATGTCCTCCAGACCATCCGGCAACAGCGTGTTCTCGGCAGCCTTCGTCCGCGTCGCGGGCGGTTGGAACGGCGCGGAGGTCGATCTCGGCGCCGCCGAGATAGCCGACGACCTCGGAGACGCCGTCCAGGAGCGTCTCGCGCTCAACGGCGATGAGCTGGCTCTGCTCTGCGTGGAGGTGGAGGACGAATGGTTCGCGATCGTCCGCTACCAGGGCGACCAAGAGCCCCGCACGTTCCTGTCCGACGCCCAGGCCGGGATCTCCGACGAGCTCGGAAAGCTCTTCGGAGAGCTGGCGGGGGTCGCGCCGGACAGGGAGACACCCGATCTGGGCGTACGGCCCGCGGGTGATTTCGAGCTTCTGAGCGACCTCGGGGTGAGTTCCGACGAACTCATCGAGCTCAGCATGGAGGAGGGCGTGCTTCCGGCGGACACTCTCTCGGTGATCGCCGAGCGGCTGGCCTTCGCGGACGAGCTCGATCGGCTGCGGTGACGGGCTACGCCCCGGCGATGCGGCTCGCCCTGACGGAGGCCGTGCGTGCCGGCGCCCGCGGAGAGGTGCCGGTCGGCGCGGTCGTCCTCGACGCGGACGGCTCGGTGCTGGCGCAGGCCGGGAACGACCGGGAGTCCCTGGCCGATCCCACCGCGCACGCCGAAATCCTCGCCCTGCGGGAAGCGGCCCGTGTCCGTGGGGAATGGCGGCTGACCGGCTGCACCCTGGTGGTCACGCTGGAGCCCTGCACGATGTGCGCGGGGGCCTCGGTGCTGGCTCGGGTCGACCGCATCGTCTACGGTGCCGCGGACGCCAAGGGCGGAGCCGCCGGCTCGCTGTGGGACGTGGTGCGCGACCGCCGTCTCAACCACCGCCCCGAGGTCCTCAGGGACGTGCTGGCCGACGAGTGCGCCGCCGTTCTCACCGAGTTCTTCGCCGTTCGGCGGATGCGCGAGCAATAGTGGTTATCCGGTAAGCTGCTCCGCGGTGGAGTCGCCTAGTGGCCGAGGGCGCACGCCTCGAAAGCGTGTGATGGGGCAACCTATCCGTGGGTTCAAATCCCACCTCCACCGCCACCATAAGAGCCTCTGACCTGCTAGAGCGGGTTGGAGGCTCTTCGCATGTCACGACCATGGGGAAACGGCCCCAAATCCGGTCTTGAGCTGCGGTCCCCGGCGGCGGCTCACCTTCCGCGCGGAAGGCAGCACCCGGCATCGATCGAGAAGAGAGCCGGTGCGAACGGACGCGTGACCTGCCGCGTCTGCCGGGTCGTCGGCTCCCTCGGCAAGTACGCCCGCCGGCATGGGATATACCGGTGGCGAAGAGTTGTCGATCCCGCGCACTGTGACGGATCAGGCCGACCGGATCCCGGCCGTGGTCAGGCGGACCTCGGCCGGTCAGCGCGCCGAAAAGCCGGCGGGCCCGGAACCCGCTCCGGAGCGACTGCGAACCTTAGGCATCGGGTGTGCGGGCGTTCCTCAGTCGCCCGAGGGGATCTCCAGGACGCGCGCGTGCAGGACCGAACGCTGGTGCAGGGCCGACCGCAGCGCCCGGTGCAGGCCGTCCTCGAGGTAGAGGTCACCGCGCCACTGCACCACGTGGGGGAACAGATCGCCGTAGAACGTGGAGTCCTTCGCAAGCAGGGAGTGCAGGTCGAGCATCGCTTTCGTGGTGATCAGCGTGTCGAGCCGGACCTGTCGCGGAGGTATCTGCGCCCACTCGCGATGCGAGAGACCGTGCTCGGGGTAGGGCCGTTCATCACCGACCAGCTTGAAGATCACACTATGTAGTTTAGGAGAGATTCAGGCTCTTTGCCTGCAGTGCTGCTCTCGCCGCATGTCAGCGGCGCTTTCAGATGCTGCCGGCGAAGGTGTCGCACATGTTGGGGTCGCCGCTCCGATAGCCGGTGGTGAACCACTTGACGCGCTGCGCCGACGTCCCGTGGGTGAAGCCGTCGGGGTCGACCCGGCCGCCGCTTTCGACCTGTGAGCTGTCCAGCTGGGCATCGTCCTTGAAGTCCATCGCCGACGTCCCTTCGATCCGTTTGAGACCCTTCGACTGCCCTCAGGAGGGCGGGACACGCCGGTGGGATCGGATGCAACACCCCGGGGAGACGTCGTGGCACCTGGTGGAAACGGCGAGCTTGACGAGGTTGCCGGAGACCGCCTTCACGCCTCTGCGGTCGATCTCGTAGCCGTCACCGTGTTCGTTTCCGAGGCCCGGCCAGCATGTGGGTGGCTTGGGATCGGTGTCCCACTGGGACCACTGATCAGCGGAAGTGGGGTTCGGATCACGCATGTCGGCCTCCGATGATCACGCTACGGATATGCCTGATGTGCGGCAATCGTCGGGTAAAGCTGGAACGCCAGAAGGGTCGTGCCGCAGATCACGGCACGACCCTCTGAGTTGGCGGAGGATAGGAGATTCGAACTCCTGAGGGGTTGCCCCCAACACGCTTTCCAAGACTGTGGATCTCTGTTCAGCTCTGATCAGAGCGGTCCCGACCAGGCGAGGAGGGGGCGGACGGGACCCTGATGAACGACCCCGGACGGGCATGAACTGAGACCCAAACTGAGCCCTTTCGGCTGGCGCCCGAGAGCGAGTCTGGGAGATCCGCGGCGTATCCCCAGGGCAACTGATGATCTCGACACTAGCCATGCTCGACTGGATCGATACTCCGGCGACTTCCCGGATAGAGGATCATGGCCCTATGACCGCGAAGTACCAGCATGAGGACACTGCGCTTCAGGCGTTCCGCGATGAGTTGGTTGCCCGAGGCAGGCGAGCCGAGATCACCGCGTATCCTGACCGCGATCCCGCACATCCGCTTACCGTCGATGCCTTGATCAGCATCGACGGCGTGGAATGGGCGGTGGATCACTGCCTGGTGTCTCGTCCCCAACTACTTCCGGCTGCATTGAAGGCAGCTGAAGCGGTGTTACGCCCCCGCATCGAAGCTATCGCCCAGACGTACGGTTGTGTCATCCAGGTCAGCTACTTGCCTCAGACCGGCGCCAAGGGGGTCAGCTGGGGTGCTGACTACTACGACCGGATCGTTCAACTGGCCGAAAAAGCCGTGACCGTACAGGGATTGATCGATGGCGAAGACTCTTTCGCCACCGCCCAAGCCTTCCCAAGCAAGACCCCCGACGTACACCTGATCCCATTCACTGATACGACAGGAAACCCCTCTGTCAGCACTCAGGTCGACGCTGGCTTGCGCGATCCGCTTCTTAAGAAGCTGGCCGGTCAGCTCAAACGAGCCAAAGAGGCAGGTCTGCCTACGGCTTTGCTGCTCGACCAGATCCCGCGATCGGACGTCAACAGCCACGCCGTCTGGCTCGCCGCGCCGGTCACCATTGCCGCCACCGTGGCCGCCATCTTGCATGATCATGATGCGGTGAACCCAAAGGTTCTGGATCAAGTTTGGTTGAGGCCGACGGTACACGCCGCCATCCAGCCAGGTTTTCCCTCTATCCATCAGCTGATTTGACGAGAGACCCGGAGGTCCTCCTCTGGGTCTCTCGGGCAATCAGCTCAGCTTCCTAGATAGTGGAAGGCCGGTTTCGGGTGCATTAGGAAGTCGTGGTGGGAGATGTTCCATGCATAGGCGCCGGCCATCAGGAACTCAACCACGTCCCCCGGCTTCAAGCTCACCGGGACGTGCCGTGCCATGGTGTCCTTGGGAGTGCAGAGCTGGCCGACGATGGTGGTGGGTTCGCCTGACTCTTCGATGACCATGGGCTGGCTGTGCCCCTTGGTCGCGGGCGTCCGGATGTGGTGGGTGCCGCCCGCCACCACCGCGAACAGCTCACCGTGAACGCGCTTGACGTCGATGACTCGGGTGACATACCGCCCGCAGTAGACCGACAGCGAACGGCCCGGCTCGATCCGTAGAACCTCGCCAGGGCGTCGAAGCGAGGCCAGGCCCTTGCCGTACGTCTTCCAGTCGAATCGGGAGTCTGGATCGGCATAGGACACGGCCATGCCCCCACCGATATTGATCTCAGTGACGCCGAGGCCGCGCGCGTAGTCGAGAATCGCGGTGGCCAGCTCCAACATGCGAGGCGCGTCAAGACCGCTGGCGAGGTGGGCATGGATGCCGCGGAACCGTACCGCATCCTGACCGGCCAGCATCTCGATGCATTCGGAGATGCCCGCAGGGTCCATGCCGAACGGAGTCGCGCCGCCGCCCATGGCCAGGGACGCGCCGCTGATTGGGATGTCGAGATTGACCCTGAGCAGGACGTCAGCGGACCGGCCCGCCGTGAACAGGCGCCGGATCTCGCTGGGGCTTTCGATGTGCAGTCGGTACACGTCGGCGAAGAGTTCGGCATCGGTCTTGCCGGGGCCGCCCAACGCGATCGGCGACTCGGGGAAGAACTTGCGCACGTGGGCAAGTTCTCCCCCTGAAGCCACCTCGAAGCCATCGACGTAAGGCGCGATCACCCGCAGCAGCTGCGGATCGGGATTGGCCTTGACGGCGTAGTGCACCTCGATGTCTCCGAGGGCGGCCCGTACGGTGGCCATGTGGGCGTCAAGGTCGGCAAGGTCGTACACGTACGCGGGCAGCTCGCCAGCGTCGGCCAGTTCCAAGGCCCGTGCGTGCATTGGCAGTGTGGCTGTCATCGCATCGTCTCCGATCGGGTCGTGTCCAGGCCGTGTCAGCTAAGCGGGAAGGTGTTCTCGATCACCAGGTAGTGAGCGGGCGTGACCGTGGTGGTCACCTCTACAGCCTGCCCGCCTTCGGTCCTGCCGACATGGAAGATGTCGAGAACGGTCCGCTCGGGGCTGATCTCCAGCGCGTCGGCTTCGGCATCCGTGGGAGGCCGGACGATGATGCGCTCGGTCGCTTCGGTCTGCGTGTAGCCCAGTTCTGCCAGCGCCGACTTGACGCCGCCGTGGATAACGGGTCCTTCCTCTTCCAGGACGGTCCCCTCAGCGATGGACAGCGGGAACCACGATGCGTTCAGACGGACCGGGATACCCGACGCGAGGAGCCGCCTACGGCGAACGAGGGCGTTCTCCTCACCCCGCGCCAACCCGAGGGCGTCGGCGACATCGTCCGGCGGGACAGCCCGCTCGGTCGTGATCTCGTGCTGCGGTTCGAGCCCGGCCGCGCGTACCTCCGCGTCGAACGCGCCGCGTGCCTGTCCGCCCTCGCGCGCCTCGCGTGAGTAGCGCGCCGGCGAGTGCAGCATCGGCGGAATGTAGGTGACCATGGTTCCCCTCCCTTGACGAGGGCGAATCATGCCCTCGGCCGCGAGTACCTGCATTGCCCTGTTGACCAGGCTCCGTGATGCGCCGTACCGCTCGGCAAGCACCGGCTCAGCTGGGAAGACCGTGGCAGGCGGGTAGACGCCGTTCACGATCTCCTCTCGGATTCGGGCCGCGATCTGACGGAAGCCCAACTTGCTTGAGTAGGTCATTTCTCCCTCTTTGACCGAGTCGCTCTTTCGGCCTAAACAACAAACGTTTGATGTTTGTTGACAGCGAGGTCCCGGCGGGTCCATTATCAGAGCCATCGACAAACGTTTGGCGTTTCAATTCGGCAGCATACCTGCCACGTCGGATCGAGTCGAATAGCCAGCTGATCAGCCGGGATGCGGCCAGTCGCCAAAACAGATCCGCACCCCGGCACCCCAAGAGAGGCGCTACCAGCATGCCCATTCCATCCAGCGTGGCCAAGTCCAACGGATGCACGTCGGACTGCCGCAACGGTCAGATCTGGAACCCCGGTTCCGGCCCCTACCCCTGCCCCTTCTGCCGCCCGACCGCCGCGAGCAAGGCGGCCCGATGAACAGCCTCCGCCGCGCCTACCTCAAGCGGCGTGAGCAGCTGCGTAAGGCGATGTTCGCCGCCGGACCGGCCTGCACTGGCGCCGACGCCGATCTGTTCACCGCCCCCGACGTCTTCGAGCCCGAGCCGGACTCGGTCCGCCAGGACCGTGAGGCCGCGGCCAAGCGGATCTGCTCCACCTGCCCGGCCCGCTCGCAGTGCCTGGCCTACGCCCTGGACATCCGCCCCAGCGAGGGCGTGTGGGCGGGTCTGTCGGTCGGGGAAATCCGCGCCCTGTCCCTGTGGCCGGTGGCCGACCACGTGGAACAGGAGGTGGCGTGATGAGCCGCTTTCAGTGCCTGGACTGCGAGCACGAGCACGGCATGGCCGTGTCCTGCCCGCGCTGCCGCACGCCGCGCGCCCAGGTGGAGGTCTGCCGCTCCCACGGCGCCCGCCCCGTCCACAGGTGCGGCACCTGTCGTACCCTCACCCGCTCCCAGTCCGGCCTTTAACAAGGAGGTGAACCATGACCATCGCCCCCACCCCCATCCCCACCGCCCCCAACGACACGCCTGACAACCTGCCGGGCTTGGCTGAGCTGGTGTGCGCGCTGCGCCACTGTGCCCAGTTGCCCGGCCTGTTGATCCGCATCACCCTCGACCTCGACGGCAACGCCGAAGCCTCCGCCAGTCGCTGCGACCGCACCCCGCGCGTCGGGCTGGGCGCCGACCTGATGCAGGACCCGGACTCGTTGCCGCTGTACGGGGTGCTGGCCCACGAGATCGCCCACCACGCCCTCGACCACGACCGCCCCCGGGCGTTCTGGTGTAACCCGGTGTGGCTGGCCAAGGTCGCGCTGCTGGGCGGCTTGGTCTTGCGCCTGCCCCTGTCGGCCCTGGCCGTCCTGGTCTGTGTCGTGCTGGCCGCGGCGCTGGCCGACGCGCGGCGGGAGCGGCTACAGGAGTACGACGCCGACACTCACGCCGTGCGGCTGCTGGACGGCGCCGGGCTGCCCGGCCGTCGCTTGGTCGCCGCGGCGCTGGCCGATCTGATCGACGCACCCCCCGGCTACCGGCTGATCGGCTGGGCCTTCGACGGCCACCCCAGTGCACGCGCCCGGCGTCGCACCCTGGCCACCGGCCGCCCTGCCCGCCGCCTGCGCTGGGCACTGATGTGGCAGCGCACCCCCACCCTGACCACCGCGCCCGGCTTCTCCTGCACCGCGTGCGGGCTGGGCAGCACGGACGGTACGGAGGTAAGCGCGTGAGCCGCATCCGTGCCCGCTTCTGGGACCCCACCGGCGCCAAGTACGCCATCCCCACCTACCCGTGGCGCATGTCCCCGCCGCACCTGCTCACGCTGCGCCAGCTGACCGCCGCTGGGCTTCGGCCCGGCGGGCAGGGCGTACAGGCACAGATCCTGTGGGCCTCGCGTCGCCACGGCGCCCCCGGGGTGCGCGTGGCCTACCTGTACGACGTGCGGTTCGCGCTGCCTAAGCGGACCGCTACCCCCCGGCAGCTGGAGGCGTTGGCCAAGGCCAACGCCGCCCGCCGCACCTGCCCCGTCTGTCGGCGCGATGCCGGGTATGTGCTGCCGCGCCATCTGGGCACCTGCCTGGACTGCGCCGACGCGGGCGAGGTGGCCGCATGAGTGCCGCTGTGATGACCCGCGCCGAAGTCCTCGCCGAGCTGGAGGGGTTGCAGCGCACGAGCCGCAACGTCAACCGCGCGGTGTGGGGGGTTGCGGTCGGGGTGATGGTCTACGGCGCGGGCAACGTGACCGGCCTGCTGATCGCCCACGGCGTGCACCCGGCTATCGCGTGGATGCTGTCGCCGATGGTGGACCTGGGCCTGATTGTCGCTCTGATGGGCGGTCGGGCGCTGGACCGCTACGGAGTGCGCGCCGGATGGCTGACCATGCTGCGCTGGACCGCCGGTCTGATGACCTGGTCGCTGAACATCGCCGGTCCGGCCCTGGCGCCCGGCGGGGTGGACACGGTCGGGGTGCTGATCCACTCCTGCGGTCCGGTGCTTCTGCTGGTCGTGGCCGAGGCCGCCGCGTCCGTGCAGCGCGGCATCGCCGCCACCACCGACCGGTTGACCCGGCAGCTGACCGATGCCGCACAACCGGCCCCGGCCCCAATCCCGACCGCTTCCGGACCGTCCGCGCTTCCGCCGACCCCGGCGCCGGACCGCACCCCCAAAGCGGTCGGTTCGGCCAAGCCCCGTACGAGCAAGAGCAGCCCGGCCTCGCGGACCCGGCGGACGGCTGCCCCGGCGGATGTGGACGAGTTGATGCCGCTGGGATGGCGCATCGCCGCCGACCACGAATCGCGCGGTATCACGCTGACCCGTGACCGGCTCAAGGACGCGGTCCGCCAGAGCGGACAGTCGATCTCCACCGACCGTGCCGGACGACTCCTTACCCGGCTGCGGACCGACCCCCCGGCCGACCCCGCCCCGACCACCGCCGACCCGGCGGACCAGCAAAGCGGCTCGACCGCCACCACCTCGACCGCCCCGACCGTCCTGACCGCTGACCTTGGAGACATCCATGCCTGACCGCAAAGACCCCTTCGCCGGGGCCGACCGTCCCGGCACCGGCCAGCACACCGCAGGCGGCAAGGCCGGTAGCCACCCCTACGCCGGCACCTCCTACTCCCCGCTGGCCGACCCGGAGTTCTTCACCAACGCCGACATCCGCAACTACTGCGAGCGCGCCCGCGGTGAGTTCCTGCGACTGTCGTTCGAGGTGGCCATGGCCTCCGAAGTCCTGCGGGCCGTCCTCAAGGAAGTGCCTGACCCCGAGGCGCGGCTGTTCGGCTCCGCGGCGCGCGCTCGCCGGGTGGCCCGCCACCTGAAGAAGACCGCCGACGACGCCCGCGACGCGGCCAAGAACGCCGCCCGCACCTACGCCGCCTTCCAGCGCGAGTACGACCCCGAACTGTCCTCAACTCGCCGTACCCGCCCGGCCCCCGCGCGGCGCCGCTTCGACTTCGGCCTTTGAGCCCGGAAAGGAGTCTTCGTGTCTGCTTCCAAGCGTGACCTGCCGATGCTGCCCTACGAGTACGGCCGCCACCGCAGCGGCAGTGGTGTGGTGGGTGGCTACCTTTTGCAGCGCGCCACCCCCTACCTGCCGCCCTGGCTGCTGACCGTCGGAACCGGCATCCTGTCGCTGCCCGCCCACCACCTGTGGGCTGATTCGGCCGCCGCCTCTGCTGGGCTGACCCTCGCTTCGGCCGCGCTGACCGCCACCACGTGGTGGGCGGGCAAGGCCACCACCGCACAACGGCGCCTGCACTCCACCGTCACCGTTGGGCTTGCCACCTCGTGGTTGACCGCCGCGGCGCTGGCCGGACCGGCCACCGGCCCGTTGCAGGGCTTGTACCTGATCGGTGGCCCGACGCTGGCCGCGTCCTGGAACATCCGCCACCTGCTGCGCACCAACACCGACCCTCAAAACGACGGCCAGGGCTCTGGTGGGCTGCTGGAAAAGGTCGGCCTGGCCAAGACCATGGTCATCGGCTCGACCGTGGCGCCGAACAAGGCCACCTTCCAGCTGCAACTCCCGCCGGGGGAGTTGACCGCCGATGACGTGTCCAAGGCCGCCCCCCGCCTGGCCTCAGCCCTGGACGTCTCACCCACCGCGGTACGGGTGCACCCCGACCCCGACTCCCACGCCCGTGCACAAGTCACCATCGTTCCCCGCGACCTGCTCAAGAACACCACGCCCTGGCCCGGCCCGTCGGCCCCCGGCGGATCGATCGCTGAACCGGTGGTGGTCGGGGTGTATGAGGACGGCACGGAGGCCGTGCTGTACTTCCCCGGCGACCCCGCCAAGGCGCGTAACGCCATGCACCTGCTGATCATGGGCATGACCGGCTCCGGCAAGTCCGAGGGCGCGCTGGCCGCGCTGGGCGAAATCGCCTCCCGGCGCGATGTGGTGGTGTGGGCCTCCGACCCGGCCAAGGCCGACCAGACGTTGGGGCCGCTGCTGCCCGCCCTGGACTGGGCCGCCCTCGACATGCCCTCGACCACCGCGATGATCGAGGCCATCACCGCAGCGATCCCAGCGCGCACCAAGTGGCTGGCCAAGTACGGCTACAAGCAGTGGGAACCGGCCTGCGCCGAAACCCAGGCCGACGGCTCACCCGGCATGCCCTACCTCGTGTGCTGGTTTGAGGAAGCGGCCAAGACCATCCGCGAGATCGACGAAGACGTCTTCACCGGCATCGGCCAAGAGGCGCGTTCGGCGGGGATCTCCCTGGTGGTCTCCCTACAGCGCGCCTCCGGTACGCAGATCAGCACCGACACCCGCGCCTCGCTGGGATCTTCATGGTGCTTCGGGGTGCGCGGTGAGGTCGATGCCGGGTTCGCCCTGCCCGATGAGGCGCTGGACGCCGGGGCCGCTCCGCATGCCTGGCGCGATAAGAAGCCCGGCTATAACTACCTGGCCGCCAACGGTGTGCCTGAGCAGCTGTGGGCCACCCCGGCCCGCTCCTACCTCACCAGCCGCGACCAGCTCACCCAGGTCGCCACCGCGTTCGCCAGCGTGCGCGCCGGCGTGGACGCGGTCACCGGGCAGGCCGCCCGCCAGGCCGCCGGGGCCGCGTTCACCGACCGCACCCGCTCCCCCCTCACCCCCAGCTCACCCCGTACCGCTACGGCCCGGCTCACTGAGGAGAGCCACCCCGTGCACGACATCGACGACGACCACGACGACGTCGAGGCTGAGGAGTTCGACGGCATCGACCCTGAACAGCCCCTGGCACCGGTGCGGACCGTGCTGCACTTCGCCACCCCTGCCCCCGGCCGGCCCCCGCGCCGCGAGATCACCACCGATGAAGCCCGCCAGGCGATGACCGACCTGCTGGACGAGTTCGAGGCCGCCGGGATGGTCGAGGTCGGGCCGAAGGACTTCATGGACCACTGCGACCGCCACGGCCGGACCCGCGGATGGGTCTCCGGACAGGTCTCCGCCATGGTCCTCACCGGCCGACTCCGCGAGACCGACAAGGCCGGCCGCTACCGCATCATCCCGCAGAATCAGCCGGTCCTCGCCGGTGTCTGACGTCAGACACCGTCTGACGCCACCGCCCCCTTTTCCCAGGTAACGCGCACCCGCGAGGGGTGTCAGACACCGCCTGACACCCCCACTGACACCCCTCCTGACGCCCGCGCTGACACCCCCGCTCCACCACCCGCCCGCACCGCGAAAGCGAGCTTTGCCATGCCCGCCGTGCCCGCGAACCACCCGCCTACGACACTGCGCTACGCCCTGGCCGCCGCCGCCCGCGGCTGGCACGTCTTCCCCGTCTCCATCGGCGACAAGCCCCCGCTGAAGGGCTTCACCGACTGGGAGGCCAACGCCACCACCGACCCCGAGACCATCCGGCGCTGCTGGTCGAGCAAGCCGTACAACATCGGCATTGCCACCGGCCCCTCGCATCTCGTGGTGGTGGACCTGGACACCCGAAAGGACGGGCTTCGCCCGCCGCCTTCCTGGGACCTGCCGGGGGTCAACGAGGGCGCCGACGTGCTGGCCGTACTGTGCGAGCGCGCCGGGCAACCCCTGCCGTTCGAAACCTTCACCGTCCGCACCCGCCGCGGTGGACTGCACCTGTATTTCGCCGCGCCGGACGGTTCGGCCCTGCGTAACACCGAAGGTGCTTGGGGCGGGCTGGGATGGCTGATCGACACCCGCGCCAACGGTGGCTACGTGCTGGGTCCCGGCAGCTACGTGGATCTCCCGGACGGCACCGGAACCTACGAGGTAGTTCACAACACGACCCCGGCCCCGCTGCCCCCCTGGTTGTTTCAGCAGCTCTCACCCCCGCCCCGGCCCGTGCCGCAACCGGTGCACCTGGCCCTGCCCGACACCCGGCACGGCGCCTACCTTCACGCCGCCATCACCCGCGAGCTGGACCGTGTCGCCACCGCCCCGCACGGCCAGCGCAACGGCTCCCTCTACCTCGCCGCCATCGCCCTGGGCCAACTCGTCGCCGGTGGCGCGCTCGCCGAGAGCGAGGTGACAACCCTGCTGGAACAACAGGGGGTCGATGCCGGGCTGAGCCGCGCCGAAACCATCCACACCATCGCATCCGGCCTAAAAGCCGGTGCCAAGCGCCCCCGAACGGTCGCCGCATGACCACCTCAACCACTCAGACCGGAGCCGAACCCATGTCCGAACCCATCAGCCACGGCGCGACGTTGCTTGACGCCCTGCTGGCCGCTCTCACTCGCTACGTGATCCTGCCGACCCCGCAGGCCGCCGACGCGGTGGTGTTGTGGATCGCTGCCAGTCACGCCCAACCCGCGTGGGCACACGCCCCCCGGCTGGTGATCCGCGCCCCCGAAAAGCGATGCGGCAAGTCCCGGCTGCTGGACGTGGTCGAGGCGTGCTGTCATGACCCGTTCATCACCGTCAACTCCAGCAGTGCCGCGGTCTACCGCTCGATCAGCGAGGACCCGCCCACGATGCTCGTGGACGAAGCCGACACCATCTTTGGCCCGAAGGCTGATGGGAACGAGGACTTGCGCGGGCTGCTGAATGCCGGACATCAGCGCAACCGCCCGGCCAAGCGCTACGACGCCAACACCGGCCGCGTGGAATCCATCCCGACCTTCGCCATGGCCGCCCTCGCCGGAATCGGCGCGATGCCCGACACGATCGAAGACCGCGCCGTCGTGGTCCGGATGCGTCGGCGCGGCCCCGGTGAGAGCGTCGCCCCCTACCGGCACCGCCGAGACCGGCCCCTGCTGCGCCAGCTGGCCGAAGACTTGTCCGCGTGGCTGCGCGCCGACCTGGCCACCCTGGAGCAGGCCGAACCCGCGATGCCCGTGGAAGACCGCGCCGCCGACACCTGGGAGCCTCTGGTTGCGGTGGCCGACCACGCCGGGGGCCGCTGGCCCGACCGCGCTCGCGCCGCTGTGCTCGCGCTCACCGCCGAGGCCGACGACAACGGCGAGACCTCGACCCGGGTTCGGCTGCTGGCCGACTGCCGCACCGCGTTCGGCACCGACCCCGCCTTGCCCACCGCGACCCTGCTGGAGCGGCTCAAGGCCGACCCCGAAGCCCCGTGGGCTGATTACGGGCAGGGAGCCGCCGGGCTGACCGCGATGAAGCTTGGCGTGATCCTGCGGGAGTACGACATCCGGTCCACCACGATCCGTTTCCCCAGCGGGCAGGCCAAGGGCTACCAGCGCGCCGACTTCACCGACGCCTGGAACCGCTACTGCCCCACCTCGCAGAGCTCCGAAAACGGTGAGGTGGTGCCGTTCGGCAGGGGAAGCCGTACCAGCCGTACCAGCCTCAACATCGCAGGTCAGGCCGATGAGGCTTGCATCCCCGGTACGGCTTGAGCCGTACCACTCCCCGATCTTGGTACGGCTCAAGCCGTACCAGCAGAGAAGCCGTACCAGCTCTGACCAGCCAAAACGAGGCTGGTACGGCTGGTACGGCTTCCCCCCTCAAACGCGACCCAATCCCGCAGTGGAATCGCAAGGAGACCCCGTGCCCAGGGCCGAAAAGCTCACCATGACCACGCCGCCGGACAGTGTCCGGCCTGACCTGACCTCCGTCACGGACCCGGCGGACATGCCCCTGTTGCTCACGGTCGAAGAGGCCGCCGAGCGGCTCCGGATCGGCCGAACCCGGATGTGGCACCTCGTGACGACCGGCACCGTGCGGTCTATCTTCATCGGCCGACTTCGCCGCGTGCCGATCGAGTGCCTGCACGAGTACGTGACCAACCTGCTGGCCAACGGTGGCCAGCGACAGAAGACCGCGGCCTGAGGGGGACTGAATGGGACGTAAGCCGAACGGTGCCTCATCGATCTACCTGGGCAAAGACGGCAAGTGGCACGGGCGGGTGACCATGGGCGTCAAGGACGACGGCACCCCGGACCGTCGGCACGTGAAGCGCAAGAACGAATCCGAGGTCATCAAGGCGGTTCGCGAGCTGGAGCGAGAGCGCGACAGCGGAGCTGTCCGCAAGACCGGCCGGTGGACCGTTGCGAAGTGGCTCACCCACTGGATAGAGACCATCGCCGTTCCGCCGGCCATTCGCGAGACGTCGCATTCGGGCTACCGGGTGGACGTGCACACTCACCTGATCCCCGGCATCGGAGCACACCGGCTCGACAAGCTGACCCCTGAGCACCTCGAAAAGCTCTACGCCAATATGCAGCGCGCGGGGAAGTCCGCAGGGACTGCCCATCACGTCCACAGAACGGTCCGTACGGCTCTCAACGTGGCCGTACGGCGCGGGTACCTCATCCGGAACCCCGCCACGCTCGCCAAGGCTCCGACGCTCAGTGAGGAAGAGGTGGAGCCGTACGACATCGCCGAGATTCAGCGGCTGCTCAAGGCCGCCAGCACGCTGCCCCGCAACAGCGCGCGGTGGGCCGTCGCGCTCGCGCTCGGACTGAGGCAGGGCGAGGTTCTGGGCATGAGGTGGGTGGATGTGGACCTTGACCGGGGGACCCTGCGTGTCCGGCGGGGGCGCCAGCGTCCGAAGTACGCCCACGGGTGCGGGGAGATCTGTGGAAGGAAGGCGGGGTACTGCCCGGAGCGTAAGCAGACCAACCCCGACACGGCCGACACCAAGTCACGGGCTGGCCGACGCACGATCGGGCTTCCCGGCCAGCTCGTCACGCTGCTTCGCAAGCACCGGGAGGAACAGGCCAGGGACCGCGCGGACGCCCGGCAGCTCTGGGAAGACGGGGGATGGGTGTTCGCCACCCCGACCGGCCAGGCGCTCAACCCGAACACGGACTACCACCAGTGGAAAGATCTCCTCAAGGCCGCGGGACTCCGAGACGCCCGGCTGCACGACGCCCGGCACACCGCCGCGACGGTCCTCCTGATCCTGGGAGTGCCCATGCCCACAGTCATGTCGATCATGGGGTGGGCGAGCGCCGACATGGCCAAGCGCTACCAGCACGTCACTGACCCCATCCGGCAGGTCGTGGCAAAGCAGGTCGACGGGTTGCTCTGGCATGTCGATGACTGAATGTAATTGATCACTCACTCTTCGCTGTGGGATTGTGTTCGGGTTCTGATCGATCTTCCCCGGGAGACACCATGCTGCTTGCTCGCCCTCTACTGGCCAGTGCCGTCGCCGTCGTCGCAGTGAGCGCGGTCACCGCCCTGCCCGCCGCGGCCTCCATGCCCGCTACCAACACCGCCCTTGCCGCGACCCCCATGTGCATCGACGCCACCAACGCCCGCACCAACGGAACCCAGATCCACCTGTGGCAATGCGCGGACCACACCAACCAGAGGTTCGTGATCGACAACGGCCAGATCAAGGTCAAGGACACCATCGGCACCAGCCGGGAGGTATGCCTGGACGCCACCAACGACCGCGTCAACGGCACTCGGGTGCACCTGTGGCAATGCGCGGACCACACCAACCAGAGGTTCGTGATCGACGAGGGCCACATCAAGGTCAAGGACACCCTGGCCTGACCACGCGGGGCATTGCACGCCACGCTGAAGCTGCCCCGGCCGCACCCCACGAAGAGACATCGGAGGGGGTGAAAAGCCCTCCGAACAGGTCGACTGAGACCCAAACTGAGACCTTGACGCACGAAAGCCCGCTCCGAGATGGAGCGGGCTTTCGTGTTACGGCTGGTGAACCATGGCGGAGGATAGGAGATTCGAACTCCTGAGGGGTTGCCCCCAACACGCTTTCCAAGCGTGCGCCCTAGGCCAACTAGGCGAATCCTCCGTGGAGAAGCTTACCGAACTTTCAGCAGTGCGTGGACCGTGTATTCGGCACCCCGAGCACTCCGTTCAGAGGCTAGACTGTCGAAGGACCCCTCGCGCGGCGTCATCCTGTGAACCTCCCCAGGGCCGGAAGGCAGCAAGGATAAGCAGGCTCTGGCGGGTGTGCGAGGGGTCTCTTCGTTTCAGGCCCCTCGCAGGTGGGAGCGTCGCATGAGTCTTGCGCTCTACCGCAAGTACCGGCCCGGGACCTTTGCCGAGGTCAAGGGGCAGGAGCACGTCACCGAGCCGCTGCGACAGGCGTTGCGGAGCGGCCGCATCAACCACGCCTACCTGTTCAGCGGGCCACGCGGATGCGGCAAGACCTCCAGCGCCCGGATCCTGGCCCGCTCACTGAACTGCGAGAAAGGCCCGACCCCCGACCCGTGCGGGGAGTGCGAGTCCTGCGTGGCCCTGGCCCCCACCGGTCCCGGCCACCTCGACGTCATCGAGATCGACGCCGCCTCGCACGGTGGCGTGGACGACGCCCGTGACCTGCGTGAGCGGGCCTTCTTCGCGCCGGTGTCGTCGCGCTTCAAGATCTACATCATCGACGAGGCGCACATGGTGACCCGCGAGGGTTTCAACGCGCTGCTCAAGCTCGTCGAGGAGCCCCCTCCGCACCTGAAGTTCGTCTTCGCGACCACCGAGCCCGAGAAGGTCATCGGGACGATCAAGTCCCGGACCCACCACTATCCGTTCCGGCTGATCCCGCCCGCGGCCCTGCGCACGCTGATGGAGGAGATCCTCACCTCCGAGAAGGTCCCGTTCGAGCCCGCCGCGCTTCCGCTGGTGGTCCGGGCGGGTGCCGGGTCGGCACGTGACTCGCTGTCGATCCTCGACCAGCTGTTCGCCGGATCCGACGAGGCGGGCATCACCTACGCCCGCGCGGTCTCCCTGCTGGGCTACACCGACGGCGACCTGCTCGACGACGTGGTCGCCGCCTTCGCCGCCCGCGATGGCGCACGGGTGTTCCAGGCTGTGAACCGGGTGATCGAAGGAGGGCACGACCCCCGCCGGTTCGCCATGGACCTGCTGGAGCGCTTCCGTGACCTGGTGATCCTGGCCAACGTCCCGGAGGCGGCCACCAGCGGGCTGCTCGACAGGCCCGCCGACGAGCTGGAACGGCTCCAGGCGCAGGCCGTCTCGATGGGCCCGGCCGAGCTGACCCGGGCCGCCGAGATCTTCAACGCGGGCCTGACCGAGATGCGCGGCGCGGCCTCGCCCCGGTTGCTGCTTGAGCTGATGTGCGCCAGGACGCTGCTTCCCGGGGTCGCGCAGGGCGAGGCCGCGCTGCTGGCCAGGCTGGAGCGGCTGGAGAAGGGCGGTGTCGCGGCGGCCCCCGCCGCACCCGCTCCGGTGATCTACGCGGCGCCGGTCCCCCAGTCGCCACCCCCCGTGCCGGCGGTCGCCACCGCCGCTCCCGCCGCTCCCGCCGCTCCCGCCGCTCCCGCGGCTCCCGCCGATCAGTCCCGTGCCCAGGGCAACGGGGACTGGCCTGCCGCAGCCAGGCCCGGCGCCTCCATTCCGCAGCCGCAGCCGCAGCAGCCGCAGGCACAAGCCCAGCCCCAACAGGCCGCCGGAGCGGTCTCCGGGGCGGGGGCCGGGGCCGTCCAGCAGGCGTGGCCGCAGGTGCTCGGCGCTCTCAAGCAGCGCAGCATCGTCGTCTGGGCGAACGTGAACACCAACGCCCAGGTCGTCGGGGTCGAGGGCAAGGTCCTCACCCTCGGGTTCACCCAGGTCGGCGCGGCGAGAAACTTCACCGGCGGCGGCAAGGACGTGGTGGTCGCGGCGGCGCTGCAGGACGTGCTGGGAGGCGCCTGGAAGGTCGAGGCCGTCGTGGTCGGCGGCGGTGGCCCCGCCCCGTCCGGTGGCGCCCGTCCTCCTGCGCGGCCACCGCAGAGCCCGCCCCCACCGCGTCAGGACGCTCCCTCCCGTCCGGACCCCACGCCGGCTCCGGCGGCTCCGGCGGCTCCGGCCGTTCAGGAGACCCCGGCCGCTCCGGCCCGGCAGGCTCCGCCCGCCACCGACGAGTCCTGGCCGGACGCGCCGCTCCCCGACGACCCCGGTTCGCCGCCCACTCCTGCTCCCGGTCCGGGCCTGGCCGCCGCACGCTCGGCGGCCAGGGCCGCCGCCCAGTCGGGCCCCAGAGCGGCCGGTGGCACCAAGGCAGCCTGGCCGGACGCGGTGCCGTCCCGTAAGCCCGCTGTCGAGACCGATGACGTCGACCCGCTGAACGACGCGGACGCCGACGTCGACGCGCTCACCGGCATGGCCCTCATCCAGCGCGAGCTGGGCGGTCAGATCATCGGCGAGATCGACCACACCTGACACTCGGCCGGTCAGGTCCGCGGCCCTCCGGCGGCCCCGCCTGGCAGCCGGTACGGCATGTGTGCCCTCCTGGCGTTCCGCGCCCTGGCTCTCCGTGCCCCTTGCGCGCCGAGGAGACGGCCGACGGCGCGGCGGCCGTGTCGGGCGCTTCCACCCCGACCGCCGGCTCTCAGAGGGGGAGTGCGTAGGGTGATTGAACAAACACGCCATGTGTGCGGCCTGCGTTCGGCTAAGTTCAGGAACGCACGCCGCCGTGTGCGGCCGCTTCGGTGCGTGTCAGGTCGGGTCCCGGACGTCTGGAGGGGGGCCGGGACCCGATCGGTGGTTTAACACCCCTCCCTGGGGAACACGTGCGACGCCCAGTACAACACCTGGCCCGAACCCCGTAGGCTCGTGGCGACCGATGTCACGGACGAGGAGCACAACGACGGTGAACCCAGGGGATGTCAACCTGCAGCAACTGCTGGAGCAGGCACAGCTCATGCAGCAGCAGCTTGTGAGCGCCCAGCAGGAGCTGAACGACGCGGAGGTCGAAGGCTCGGCGGGCGGCGGACTCGTCGTGGCCACGGTCAACGGCGGCGGCGAACTGCTGGAGCTGAAGATCAGCCCGGAGGCCGTTGATCCGGGTGATCCTCAGGAGACGGCCGACACCATCGCCGACCTGGTCATCGCGGCGATCCGGGATGCCGTGCGCGAGGCCGCCGACCTCCAGCAGGAGAAGCTCGGACCACTCGCACAGGGGCTGGGCGGCGGGAGCGGGCTCGGCCAGCTGCCCGGATTCTGAGTCATGTACGAAGGGGTTGTCCAGAGCCTGATCGACGAGTTGGGCATGCTGCCCGGCGTCGGTCCCAAGAGCGCGCAGCGGATCGCGTTCCACCTGCTGGCCGCGGAGCCGGCCGATGTCAAGCGGCTCGCCCACGCCCTGCTTGAGGTCAAGGAGAAGGTCCGTTTCTGCCGGGTCTGCGGAAACGTCGCAGCCGAGGAGGAGTGCCGGATCTGCCGTGACGTCCGGCGCGATCCCCAGGTGATCTGTGTCGTCGAGGAGTCCAAGGACGTCGTGGCGATCGAGAAGACCCGCGAATTCCGTGGCCGCTACCACGTGCTCGGCGGGGCGATCAGCCCGATCGACGGGATCGGCCCCGAAGACCTCCGCATCCGCGACCTGATGACACGCCTGGCCGACGGCCAGGTGACCGAGCTGATCCTCGCCACCGATCCCAACCTCGAGGGTGAGGCAACGGCGACCTATCTCGCCCGTCTGGTCAAGCCGATGGGTCTGAAAGTCACACGACTGGCCAGTGGCCTGCCGGTAGGCGGTGACCTCGAGTATGCCGACGAAGTCACCCTGGGCCGCGCGTTCGAAGGAAGGAGGTTGCTGGATGTCTGACGCATGGAGTGCTCTCGCCGAACGGATCGCCGAGCACGCGGAGAACTACATCGACGGCCTGACCAGGCTGGCCGGCGGCGAGGGCGGAGACGCCATCCTGCCGTTGCTGCTGGTGGAGGTGGCCCAGGTCAGTTCGGCGGGCGCGCAGCTCGGTGCCAGCCAGGACGTGATCCTGTCCGGCAACTGGGAACCGCACCTGAGCGAGGACCCGGACGTCGACGCCGTCCGTACGGCCCTCGCCGAGCGGTTGGGTCCGGTGGACGACTACGCCGAGGTCTTCGACCCCTACAAGGACACCGTGGTCACGCCGTACCGGCTGTCGGACGACCTGACCGCCGTGGCCGCCGATCTCCTCCACGGCCTCCGGCACTACCAGGCCGGTCGCCCGCTGGAGGCCCTGTGGTGGTGGCAGTACTCCTACTTCAACACCTGGGGAAACCACGCCGGAGCGGCGATGCGCGCACTCCAGGCGCTTGTCGCGCACACCCGGCTCGACGTGGCGGAGGAGCGCACAACGGTGTGATCGTCCACATACTGGCCGGACCCGGGGTGATCTACCGGAGCGCCAGTAGAATGTGAGCTCCACAGCCCTAGATTGCTTCGGAGACATCTCGTGGCGCTCGTTGTTCAGAAGTACGGTGGTTCGTCCGTCGCCGACGCGTCCTGCATCAAGCGGGTCGCCCAGCGGATCGTCGCGACGAAAAAAGCCGGCAACGACGTCGTGGTGGCCGTCTCGGCGATGGGCGACACCACCGACGACCTGCTGGACCTCGCCCAGCAGGTCTCGCCGCTGCCACCGGGCCGCGAGCTCGACATGCTGCTCACCTCCGGCGAGCGCATCTCGATGGCGCTGCTGGCGATGGCGATCGCCAACCTGGGTTACGAAGCCCGGTCGTTCACCGGCTCCCAGGCCGGGGTGATCACCACGTCCTCCCATGGCCGCGCCCGCATCATCGACGTGACGCCCGGCCGGATCCAGGGCGCGCTCGACAACGGCCAGATCGCGATCGTGGCCGGGTTCCAGGGCGTCTCCCAGGACACCAAGGACATCACCACGCTTGGCCGGGGCGGTACGGACACGACCGCCGTCGCGCTGGCCGCCGCCCTGAACGCCGACGTGTGTGAGATCTACACCGACGTGGACGGCGTCTTCACGGCCGATCCCCGCATCGTCCCCGTCGCCCGTAAGATCCCCAAGATCTCCTATGAGGAGATGATGGAGATGGCGGCCTGCGGTGCGAAGATCCTGCATCTGCGCTGCGTGGAGTACGCTCGCCGTTTCAACGTGCCGATCCACGTCAGAAGCTCGTTCAGCAACAAGGAAGGCACGTGGGTCGTCTCCGACCCCGACAGTGAAGGAACAGAGATGGAGCAGCCCATCATCTCCGGCGTCGCGCACGACCGGAGCGAGGCCAAGATCACCGTTGTCGGGGTGCCCGACAAGGTCGGCGAGGCTGCCACGATCTTCAAAACGCTCGCGGACGCCGAGGTCAACATCGACATGATCGTGCAGAACGTGTCGGCGGCGGCGACCGGCCGGACGGACATCTCCTTCACGCTGCCCACGACCGACGGTTCCACGGCGCTCACCGCACTGAAGAAGATCCAGGAGCGCATCGGCTTCGAGTCGCTGCTCTTCGACGACCAGATCGGGAAGGTGTCGCTGATCGGGGCGGGCATGCGCTCGCATCCCGGCGTGACCGCGACGTTCTTCGCCGCCATCGCCGACGCGGGCGTGAACATCGAGATGATCTCCACCTCGGAGATCCGCATCTCGGTGATCGTCGGGCAGGACGAGGTGGACTCGGCGGTCACCGCCGCCCATCACGCGTTCAATCTCGACGCCGACCAGGTCGAAGCTGTGATCTACGGAGGTACCGGCCGATGAGCCGCAAGCCCACCCTCGCCCTGATCGGTGCGACCGGTGCCGTCGGCACCGTCATGCGCGACATCATCTCCAACCGGCCGGACGTCTACGGCGAGATCAGGCTCGTCGCGTCCGCCCGGTCGGCCGGCAAGGTCCTCCAGGTCCGCGGGGAGGACGTGGTCGTCCAGGAGATGACCCCCGAGGTCTTCGACGGCGTCGACATCGCCATCTTCGACGTCCCGGACGAGGTCTCCGAGACCTGGGTGCCGATCGCCGCCGAGCGCGGCGCGGTCGTCGTCGACAAGTCGGGCACCTTCCGGATGAACCCCGAGGTCCCGCTGGTCGTGCCGGAGGTCAACCCGGAGGCCGCGCGCAACCGGCCGCTGGGCATCATCTCCACCCCCAACTGCACCACGCTGTCGATGATGGCCGCGATGAGCGCGCTCCACGAGCAGTACGGCCTGCGCGCGCTGGTGGTCGCCTCCTACCAGGCGGTCTCCGGCGCGGGCGTGGCCGGTTCGGCCCGTCTCTACGACGAGGTCGAGGCCCTCGCGGGCGACCGGACGATCGGGCAGACCGCAGGCGACGTGCGCAAGGTGCTGCAGAACAAGCTGGGCGAGGCCGAGTCGCCGTTCCCCGCGCCGGTGGCGTTCAACGTCGTGCCATGGGCGGGGTCGTTGAAGGACGGCGGCTGGGCCTCCGAGGAGATCAAGCTCCGCAACGAGTCCCGGAAGATCCTGGGGATCGACGACCTGAAGGTCTCGGCGACCTGTGTCCGCGTCCCGGTGATCACGACCCACTCGCTGGCCGTGCACGCGACCTTCGAGCGCGAGATCACCGTCGCCGACGCGCACCGGATCCTGGAGGCCGCCCCGACCGTGGTCGTCATGGACGACCCGGCCAACGGGGTCTTCCCGACCCCGGCCGACGTCGTCGGCACCGACCCCACCTATGTGGGCCGTATCCGCCAGGCGCTCGACTTCCCGAACACCCTGGACCTGTTCGTCTGCGGGGACAACCTCCGCAAGGGGGCGGCCCTGAACGCCGCGGAGATCGCCGAGCTGGTCGCGGCCGAGTTCGCGTAGCCGCGTCCCTTCCCGCCGTGAGGCGGGAGCGTCTCTCTCGCCGTACGGCGGCGCCGAACCGAACGTCGCCGTACGGCTCCGCACGACATACCGGAGCCCGTACGGCTCCGCGGGAGCCGTACCGTGCGGAAGCCGCTGACATCAGCGGAAGAGGATGTCCCAGTGGTCGGGCTCGCGGGCGTAGACGGTTCCCCCGTCGCGGTAGAGGGGAGCCCCGTCGCCGCGGACGGCGTCGGGGCGCTGTCCGTCCGTGATGTAGTCGCTGATGCAGCGGTTGGGTCGGATGTCCAGCTTGTAGCCCCGGTGATGGCTGTAGCGGCCGGGAGAGTGGCCGACCTCGGTGCCGCCGGTGACGACGACCGGGCACTTGCTGTCGCGCTTCAGGTCGATCACGTCGGCCACGGTGGCGGCCCGTACCGCCTGCAACGAGGTACAGTGTCCCAGCCTGCGGTCGGTGCATCCTCCGGACGACTTCCAGCGCAGGCCGGCGGCCTTGAGGCGATGGAAGGCCTGGGCCTGGCCGAGCCGTATCGGCTGGTCGGGTTTCGTCTCCGTCGTCTTCCGGACCGTTGCCACCTGCTGGTGGGGGCTCTTGGAGGAGCGCTGGGCGTCGGCGGTGGGGGTCTGGGCGACCGCGCCCCGGGCGTCGGCGGGATGGTTCACGGTGGAGGGGGACACGGCCACGACGGCGGTCGACGGGGGCGAGGTGTCCGCCGAGGCGGTGCCGTACGAGGCCACCGTTATGAGCGATGTCTGCAGGGCCAGGAGCACGATGATCGCCGACCGCGCAGCCTTCTGTTTACAGGGAGGTGTCCCCATCGTTTTATCCCTTGTGACAGGAGCCCTCCCACCAGAAGAATCAATCCCACATTGCAACCGGTATGACCCCTCTGTGCGGGGGGATTTTGTCCTGTGATGGTGATCATCGTGCGGCGCGATGACCTAACGAGGCCCCGGGTCGTACAGTGACGAATGTGGCCGAGCCGACCCAGCAGAGAAGCCGTGGATCAGACAAGACCCGCGAAGTCATCGTGGAGACGGCCCTGAGGCTGTTCCGCGAGCGCGGATACGAAGCCACCACGATGCGGGCCATCGCCGCCGAGGCGGGAGTCTCGGTGGGCAACGCCTACTACTACTTCGCCTCCAAGGAAGCCCTGGTCCAGGCGTACTACGACAGAGCGCAGACCGAGCACGAGGCCGCGTGCGAGGAGTTGCTGGCCACCGAGCGGTCCTTCGCCCTGCGGCTGGACGGTGTGCTCCGGGAGTGGGTGCGTGTCTCCGAGCCGTATCACGAGTTCGCGGTGAAGTTCTTCAAGCACGCGGCCGAGCCGAGCAACCCCCTCAGCCCGTTCAGTGCGGAGTCGTCGCCCGCCAGGAATTCGGCGATCGAGATCTACCGCAGGGTGGTGGAGGGATCGGCGGACCGGATGGACACCGAGCTCCGTGCCGAGCTGCCCGAGCTGCTCTGGCTGCTGTCGATGGGGGTCGTGATGTTCTGGGTGCACGACACCTCGGAGGGGTGCCGGCGGACCTATCGGTTCATCGAGCTCAGCGTGCCGATGGTGGACAGGCTGGTCGGGCTCTCCCATCTGCCGGGTCTGCGCGGCGTCGCCCGTGACTTCATCGCGGGGGTTCACGAACTTCGGGCGTGACGTCTGGGCGAACCACAAGAATTCCAGTAACGGAGACATTACCCTCGGTGGTTACTTTGGTGACGAGTTCGAGGGAGTCTCATGGGCTGGGTAACCGTACTGGTCGTGGCGGCTGTTGCGATCCTGCTGATCGCGCTTCTCGTGCTCAGGCGGAGGGGGAAGACGGACGACGGCAGCGGCGCCGCGTCGGTGGACTTCGCCGCCAACCTCGCGCTCGCCGTCTACCTGCTGGTGCTGGCCTACGCCGCGGTGCTCTGCCGCGACGCGCTCGCGACCTCGCAGACCGACGTCCAGGCCGAGGCGGAGACGCTGACCGAGATGTACTGGTCGGTGGCGCCGATCCCCGAGGCGGCCCCCATCCGGACGCAGATCCGGCAATACTCCGCCCAGAGCGCCGAGCTCGACTGGCCGCTGATGGCCAAGGGGGAGATGTCGCCGATCCCCACCAAGATGCTCAAGGACCTGCGTGCCGCGACGATCCAGCTCCGGCCGGTCGGCGAGCAGGGCAAGAGTCTCCAGCAGGACGCGCTCACCCATGTCTCCGAGGTCGCCCACGCGCGTTCTCTCCGCGCGGACGACGCCGGGTCGGGGCTGGAGGCCATCTTCGTGATCTCCATGCTCATCTCCGGCCTGCTGGTGATCGCGCTGCCCTGGACACTCGGGGCGAGGCCGACACTGCCGTCGATCATCGGTGACGTCGTCAGGGTCGCCGTGGTCGTCATCGGTATCGGCTTCATCATGCTGATCAGCCATCCGTTCAGCGGGCTGAGCGCGGTCGGGCCGGATGCCTTCACTACGGCGCAGCAGCAGTACGACCAGATCGACTACCGCTTCCCGGTGCCGCCCACGGCGGAGTAGCGGCACACGGAAGAGCCCGCCGGCGGATGTTCACCGGCGGGCTCTTCCGTGTGTCGCTACCGGCGTGCCCTGCCGTTGAGTGCGGCGACCGCGGTGACCGAGATGACGCCGGTGAAGACCACCAGGATGACCAGTCTGCGATCGGTGCCCTGGCGCCGGTCGGCGAAGCGGTTCAGCACCATCTGCCGCTCCAGGAGGCGGGGTGAGACGGACGGCCTGATCGGCCGGGGGGTGGGGGGTGGGGTCGGAGTCGGTGGGGGGAGGAGCGGTGGGAGGGCGGCCCGGCGCGGCGGCGAGGGCGGCTCCGCGGGTGGGGTGACGGACGGCCGGGGCGTGGGAGGGGCCGGGAGCACGGGCGGCGGCGGAGGCGGGGAGGGCGGGGACGGCGGAGGAGGCGTGGGCGGCGGGGGCGCGCTCGGAGGCGTGGGCGGCGGGGGCGCGCTCGGCGGCGGAGGCTCGGGTGCGGGTTGTTCCGGGATGGGATTCGCCGGCTCCGCCGGTGCGGGCTCCTCCGGATGCCCGGGCTCGGGACGCTCCGGTTCCGCCGGTCTCGACCCGTTGCCGAGGGTCACCCGCAGCAGGAAGGGGGGCCCGCATGCCGGAACGGAGATGCGGAGCAGCCATTCGCCGCGCTCCGTCTCCTGGCACGGGGCCGGGGGATCGTCTCGGTCATGGGCGAACGCCGCGGTTCCGGCGGATCCGGCCAGCGCGGGTGCGGCCACACAGGTCGTCAGGACCGCCGCGCCCAGCAGACCCCGCCATCGTCTCATCGTCACCCAAAGGTTCTAACATCTTACGCAAAGTTATGGAGGGATAAGCGGATGTACGGTAAAGATCGTTCCCTCTCTACGTACCGTCCGGTTGGTATGGTCGATCTCTTGACGACTCCTCATGGGAGTTGGGCAAGCTACATCAGAATGTCGTTCTAGAGATGTTCCAGGAGCATGGAGGCGACACGATGGCTACGGGCGCACGCTGGGGGATGACGATCCCCTTCTCTGACCGCACGCTCGCCGAGTCCAGGGAGCTGGTCGCCGAGCTGCCCGGACTCGGCTATACCGACGTCTGGTCCGCCGAGGTCAACGGCGTCGACGGCTTCGTGCCGCTGGCGCTGGCCGCCGAATGGGCCCCCGGCGTACGGCTCGGCACCGCGATCGTCCCGGTCTACACCCGGGGGCCGGGCCTGCTGGCCATGTCGGCCGCCACGCTCGCCGACCTCGCCCCGGAACGGTCCGTCCTCGGCATCGGGGCCTCCTCTCCGGTCATCGTCGAGCGGTGGAACGCCGGCGAGTTCGTCAAGCCGTTCGCCAGGACCCGAGACACCCTGCGCTTCCTCAAGAAGGCTCTCGCGGGGGAGAAGGTCACCGAGAAGTACGAGACGTTCGAGGTCAAGGGCTTCAGGCTGGAGCGCGCCCCCAAGGTCCCGCCGAAGATCGTGCTCGCCGCCCTGCGGCCCCGCATGCTCCGTCTGGCCGCCGCCGAGGCCGACGGCGCGATCACCAACTGGCTCTCGCCGCAGGACGTGCGGAAGGTCAGGGCCGAGATCGGGCCGGAGACCGAGTTGATCGCCCGGCTGTTCGTATGCGTCAGCGAGGATGCCGGCAAGGTGCGTGAGCTCGGCCGGCGGATGCTCGCCGGCTACCTGACCGTCCCGGCCTATGCGGCCTTCCACGACTGGCTGGGGCGCGGTGAGGTGCTGCGGCCCATGCGCGAGGCGTGGGCCGCCGGCGACCGGCAGGCGGCGCTACGGGCCATCCCGGACGAGGTCGTGGACGCGCTCGTCGTGCACGGTGACGCGGCGACGTGCCGGGCCAGGGTTCAGCAGTACGTGGACAGCGGGCTGGACACCCCGGTGCTCGCCCCGATCCCCGGCGGGGAGATCCCGATCGCGCAGGCCGTACGGGATCTGGCGCCCGGACGGAGGTGACAGTGATGTGGCCCACTGCGGGGAACGCCGTCCGGAGATCACGCGTTATATCGTGAGGCGGCCGGGTAGGAGGCCGCCAGACGAACGTGCTTCCAAGGAGGTTCCCCCCATGGCTAAGGCGGCGCGTGCGGCACAGGCCTGGCGGACGTACAAGACCGTGACGGAGCCGGGGTCCCCCGGCCTCGGCACCCGGCTGAGAGCCATCCCGAAGATGGTCGGCGCGGTGATGCGCGGGCAGTATCCCGGCATGGGCAAGAGCAAGCTGGCCATGATGGGCCTGGGCGTGCTCTACATCCTCTCGCCGATCGACATCGTCCCGGACTTCCTGGTGCTCATCGGGGTGGCCGACGACTTCGGCGTCTTCCTGTGGCTGATGGGCTCGCTGCTCGGCGAGAGCGGCCGTTACGTCGACTGGGAGCGCAAGCAGGTCAGAGCTTTTCCATCCTGAGCCAGGCGCGGGAGGGGAGCGGGTGGCCGAACAGGCGGGCGGCGTTGCCGTAGGCCACCCGGGCGATGTCGGCGGCCGGCAGGCTGCCCAGGTTCGTCGTCACCGCCTGCTGCGTGTCGGGCCAGGTGGAGTCGGAGTGCGGGTAGCCACTCTCCAGCAGGACGTGCTCCAGCCCCACGGCCAGGCGCACCCCTGACAGAGCGTGGTCGTTGAGCGTGCCGAAGAAGAAGTTGCGGCGCAGGACCTCGCTGGGCTTCAACCCGCCGTCCCAGGCCGCCTCGCCCGCGACCGGGTGGTCGAGGGCGTAGTCGGCCCGTTCGGCCAGCATCGGCAGCCAGCCCACGCCGCCCTCCAGGATCAGGATCCGCAGCGCGGGAAAGCGCAGCGGCACGCCCGACCAGAGCCAGTCGGCGCAGGCGAACATGGCGCTCGTCGGCATCAGCGTCGTGATCGCCTCGATGGGGGTGTCCGGAGAGGGCACCGGAGCCCAGGAGCCCGCTCCGGTGTGCAGGCAGACAACGGTGCCCGTCTCCTCGCAGGCCTGGAAGAACGGGTCCCAGTGGTCGCTGTGGATGGACGGCAGGCGCAACCGGGTGGGGAACTCGGGGAACAGGACGGCCTTGAAACCGCGGGCCGCGTTGTCCCGGATCTCCTTGGCCGCCGTCTCGGGATCGGTCAGCCAGGGAAGCTGCAGGGCGATGATCCGCTCCGGGTAGGTGCCCGCCCAGACGTCGACGTGCCAGTCGTTCCACGCCCGCAGGACCGACAGGCCCAGTTCCTGGTCGCGGGTCTTGGCGAAGACCATCCCGGCCTGCCCGGCCAGCATGCCGGGGAAGCACAGCGCCGCCCAGACGCCGGCGCGGTCCATGTCCTCGATCCGGGCCTCGATGTCGTGGCAGCCGGGCCGCATCTGCTCGAACCGCACCGGGTCGAGCGTCCACTGCTCGCGTGGCAGACCGGCGCCCACGTCGAGCCCGGCGCACGGGTAGCTGGCCCCGCCGTACCGCCAGACCTGGTGACCCGCGTCGGTCTCCACCACCTTGGGTGCGAGGTCCGCGTATTTTTCGGGGAGTCGTCCCTCGAACATGTCGGGCGGCTCGATCAAATGATCATCGGCTGAAATGATCACATAGTCCCGCCGCCTTGGCTCGGGGTCGGGCAGCAGCGGCGTAGTCACGCGGTAAACCGTACGTTGCTGGCATAACACTCATCAAGCCGGAGGGTCACGGTTTGGGCCGTGACGTCCGATACCGCATGCCGCGGTGTCGACCTTGCGGTTTTACTCGTCAAGCCGCGGGGCCTCCGCTTGGTATCTCTGTCGTCCGTCATCTACCCAGAGATCGTCCAAATATCGGGATTTTTCAGAAGATGATGCCGATGAACGCCGGCGACCTCCCCACCGCGCCTCGCGCAGTCCCTAACCTGTCCAGCGGCGGATGCCTGACGACGGGGGGAACATGCGGAGGACGGTCCCGGTGCGGGGGGACATCCCGTACGGCGTGCGTATGGTGCTGCTGGCCGTCCTGGCGCTGTCCAGCGTCGTCGTCCTGGTGAACCAGGATCCACCCCACCGCGACGCGGAGGAGCTCATCTCCGACCTGCGCGCGGGAAACGTGACCAAGGTCGTCTACGACCGCGACTGGCCCGCCTACGGCACCCTGACCTGGTCCGGCGGTCCGCTCTCCTGGAGCCAGGCCCGCTTCGACGAGCCCGGCGACGTCTGGGACCACCGGACCGCCGAGCTGGTCCCCGCGGCCCTGGAGCGCCGTCAGGGCGCCTTCCTGGCCCGGGTCCGGGCCGTCGCGGCGCCTTCGGTGGAGATCGTGCTCTCGGAGGGTTCCGGCTGGTCCGGTCCCGGAGGGCTCGTGGGCTCACCCGCCTACGCGCGCTGGTGGGGGCCGTTCGCACCGGTCGCGACGGCGGCCGAGGTCCTGGCGTGGCTGCTGATGCTCACCCGCCGGGATCACCGCTACGCCGGCCGCTGGGCGTGGTTCTGGATGTTCCTGGCCGGGGGGTCGCTGGCCTACGTCCTGCTGGAGCCCCGCCCGCTGTGGCGGGGGCCGTACGGGACGCCGGCCGAGCGGACCAGGCTGGACGGGACACGGGGGTTCGTGCTCGCGCTGACCGTGATGTTCGGCATGGGCATGGTGAACGCCCTCTCATGAAGGAAGGTAAAGAGGTAGTAAAGAAGGGTGGTCTCCAACCCGGTTGAGGTGCGTGACGGCTGGCGGATCCTCGGCCTTGTCGTCCGTGTCGTGCTGCTGCTGGCCCTGCTCTGGGGTGCCCTGGTCGCCGTGCTCAGCTCCAGCCCCTCCCCGCGGACGCCGGGCGAGTTCCGTGCCGCCGTGGCCGCCGGCCGGATCTCCAGCATCGGCTACCGGACGGTGGGCGAGGAGCTCTATCGACTGCGATGGGCAGAGGGCCCGCTGATCTGGCATGAGACCAGCACGGTGCCGATCGGTGACGGTCCGCAGATCTACTCCATGGCGGAGTTCCAGAAGGACGTCGCCGGGATCCCGGAGAGGGTGAGCCGGCTGGACGGCACGGACGACAGCAGGGGGATCCTTCCCGGCTGGCCGTTCAGGGCGCCCACGCTCGGCGGCATCCAGTGGATCGGCGCGGCCTGGTTTCTCAGCTTTCTCATCATGCTCGGCTCGGTGCCCAGGCTGGGCAACCGGTGGGCGTGGTTCTGGCTGTTCACCGTCGGGCAGATCGGCGCGATCGTGTTCCTGCTGCTCGAACCCCGCCCACTCTGGTACGGGGCCGGGAGGCGGCCCGCGCCCCGGGGAAGGTTGACCGGCGGCCAGGGCTGCCTGGCCTCGATCGGTCTGGGGTTTCTCTCCGCGGCGGCCGCGGCGGGCGTCGGCTGGCTCGCGGGACTGGTCCTGGGCTGACCCGTCCTCCGCCGTAACGCGTTTGCGCGTCGCGATCCAGCTCAGATAGTGTCACCGTCTCCAGAAGTGGACGCATGAAGAGGGAGGTGAGACCCATTACCGCTGTAGCAGGCCGGGTGCTCTCCTCTCACGGCCGTACGGTCCACCCGGCATAGGTGACCGAGAGAGCGCCCTTCGGCATTCCGAAAGGCTCTCATGTCGCTTTCCCCGTCGCCTCTCCCCGAATCCGTCATCGCCACCAGGCTCCGGACCGCCGGCTGTGTCTTCGCCGAGGACGAGGCGCGGTTGCTCGTCTCCACGGCACGGACGCCCGACGACCTCGCCGCCATGGTGGAACAGCGGGTCGCCGGCCTGCCCCTTGAACACGTCCTGGGCTGGGCGGAGTTCTGCGGCCTGCGGATAGCCGTGGCCCCCGGAGTCTTCGTCCCCCGCCCCCGCACCGAGTTCCTCATCCGGCAGGCCGTCGCCCTCGCCCGACAGGCCGCCGGTCAGGTGCCCGCCGGGCCACGACCTGTCGTCGTCGATCTGTGCTGCGGCTCGGGTGCGATGGGCGCCGCGCTGGCCGCGGCCCTGGGGGAGGTCGAGTTGCACGCCGCCGACATCGACCCCGCAGCGGTGGACTGCGCCCGCCGCAACCTCGCCGCCGCCGGTGGCCGGGTGTACGGGGGGGACCTCTACCAGCCGCTGCCCGCGACGCTGCGGGGCCGTGTCGACATCCTGATCACCAGCCCGCCCTACGTCCCCACCGAGGCGATAGGGCTGCTGCCCCCGGAGGCCCGCGTGCACGAGCCGCAGGTGGCGCTCGACGGCGGTGCGGACGGGCTTGACGTCGTGCGGCGGGTGATCGCCGAGGTGCCACCGTGGCTGGCGCCGGGCGGCCACCTGCTGGTCGAGACGGGCGAGCGCCAGGCGGCGCAGACCGTCGAAGCCGTCGCCCGTGCCGGGCTGGTCGCGCGGATGGTCAATTCCGAGGAGCTGGACGCCACGGTCGTCATCGGAACCAGGCCCGCCCTCCGGAGGGGGGACGGGGCCTGAGCCGTCCGGTTCCCGCCGGATCAGACGTCGGCCGGCTGGGCTTCCTTCCTCCGGCCCTCCTCGGTTCTGAGGTCGGCGACTTCCCTGCGGATCAGCAGGGCCCAGCCGCCGACAGCGATCCCGATGAACAACCACCACTGCACGCCGTACGCCAGGTTGAGCCCGCCGCCCTCGCCGACGTCCGGTTCGGGGATCGGCGCGGGTGCGGCGGCGGCCTTGGGCGCCTGAGCGGTCAGCTCCACGTAGCCGCCGAGAAGTCTGTACGGCAGGCCCCGCCCGATCGCCTCGGTGTTGATCAGCAGGACCTGGCCCGGGGGGAGGCCGGGGCGGTTCTGGATGCCCGAGGACTCCTCGGTCTCGCTGGGACGTATCCGGCCGGTGACGGTCACCTCACCCGTGCTCGGCGCGGGGACCTCGGGAAGGGTGTCGGCCGTGGCTCCGGCCTTGACCCAGCCCCGGTTCACCAACACCCCCTGGCCGTCGCCGGTGTTCAGCGGGGTGAGCACGTAGAAGCCGAGCACGCCGTCCTGGGGGCGGCGGCGGACCAGGAGCTGGTGGGCCGGGTCGAACGTCCCCGTCGCTGTCACGGAGCGGTATTTGTCCTGTGCGCGGACGCTGCCGCCGGGTGTGGTGAGCCTCCCCACGGGCACCGCCGCGGCTGCCAGGTTGGCGGTCGTCTGATGGCTGCTGGCGGACCGCTCGTCATAACGCCCGAACTGCCATCGGCCAAGGAACACGAAGGCGGGGATGACCAGCAGCACCACCACGTGGAGCGCCATCCATCGGGGAGTCAGAAGAAACCGGTACACGCCCCCAAGGGTAGGCACCGTGAACACCGCCCTCTCCCCCGACCATGCCTTTCGCCGGAGCCGGGGGCTCCGCGCTCAGCCCCCGGCACCATCCGCACGCACCGCGACGCCGGGGCGGACGCCCGGCCCGGGGCGCGGGGTGACCTCGCGGGGACCGGCGACCTCGTGGCCTTCGGCGCAACGGAAGTGCTGTTCGACGGGGGCTCCGCAGCCGCGGTGGGTGAGGAGCACCGGGGGGCCCTCCTGGTCGGCGAGATACCGGTCACCCCAGTGCATCAGCGCGATCAGGGCCGGATAGAGGTCCAGCCCCATCGGCGTCAGCCGGTATTCGTCCCGTTGTCGCTGGCCGGGCTCGCGGTAGGGGACCTTGCGGAGCAGCCCCTCCTCCACCAGCCGGGTCAGCCGGGCGCTGAGCACCTGCCTCGGGGCCCCCGTGGTGGCCTGCATGTCGGCGAAGCGCCGCACCCCCATGAACGCCTCCCTGAGCACGAGGAACGTCCACTTCTCGCCGACGATGGCCAGGGCGCGCTCGATGGAGCAGTTTTCCACCCGGGAGGGCACGGTGCCGAGGGCCGCCTCACTCATGTCCGCATCGTAAGTCGTCACGGCGTCACCTCCAACGGCCTCTAAGTCTAGTTGACATACTCAGCTATCCGGCGAGAGTCTAGGTCCATGTTGCGAACTCAGCTGGCGCGGGTGCTCCGCGATCCGGAGCGGAAGCCGCCCGGCGACGGCGTCGAGATCCGGCCCGCGAGGATGAACGACGAGGAGCGGCTCCGCCGTTTTCTCGCGGGACTGTCGCTGCGGACCCAGACGCTACGGTTCTTCACCGGGGTGAGCCGTCCGAGCGCGAGCATGGTCAGGGCGATGATCGCGGTGGACGGACGGCGGGACGTGCTGCTGGCCGTCCACGAGGACGTCGTCGTCGGTCATGCGATGAGCTTCGCGGGGAGCGGGTCCGACGTCGAGATCGCCCTGGTGGTGGCCGACGAGTGGCAGGGACGCGGGATCGGCTCCCGGCTCGCCCGCAGGCTGCTCCGGCGGGCCGGGGCCTCCGGGGCGCGGACGCTGGGGATGGACGTGCTCTGCGAGAACCGCACGGTGCTGTCGATGGTCCGCCGGGCATGGCCGGAGGCGACCATGAAGGCGACCTCCGGCACCGTCGAGGTGACCGTGGCGATGGACCCGTGACCTGACCCGCGGCCGGGTGGGAGCGGGAGTGCTATGGTCAACCTGCCGTGGAGTGCCGCCACGCTATTTGCGGAACAAGGTTCTGTTGCTTCACCATTGGCCTGTGAAGAGTGCCAAGAACGGACGTGACGGCCGCACCCGGATCATCGAGGGTGCCCTGCGCCGATTCAGTCAGGACGGTGTCTCGGCCACCACGCTCGCCAGCCTCCGCGAGGAGAGCGGTGTCAGCGTCGGGAGCTTCTACCACCACTTCGCCAGCAAGGAGCACGTCTTCGGCGTGCTCTATGCCGACACCCTCCAGATGTACCAGGAGGCCTTCCTCGCCGAACTCCGGCGCCACGAGGGGGCGAGGGAGGGCATCGAGGCCATCGTCGCGATGCACATGGCCTGGAGCGGCGAGAACCGTGAGCGGGCGCACCTGCTGATCAGTGAGCGTCCCCCCAAGCGCGACGAACCGGGCGGCACCGAGGTGTCGGACTCGCGCAGGGCGTTCTTCAAGCAGGTCTCCGAGTGGTGGCGGCCCCACATGAAGAACGGCCTGCTCCAGCCCGTCCACCCGACCATGTGTTACGTGCTCTGGCTGGGCCCGGCCACCGAGATGTGTCGACTGTGGTTCGCCGGGGCCCATCAGCCCACCGATGAGGAGGTGGCGGGCCTCTGTGAGGCCGCCTGGCAGAGCCTGCGCCAGCAGCCGGCCTGACCTCCGGCCCCTGTGGAGTCATGGCGCCGGGAGATCCGGAGACTCATCCCCTGAGTGCTCCGGCCCGGATCACGGGGGCTCTTCCGGGCCGGAGCGGTCTCAGTGCGCACCCGCCAGCTGGCGCAGCCGGCTGGAGACCCGCCAGGCCTCCTCGTCCAGAGAGATGTCCAGCCGCAGGTCCTGGCGGCGGCGCCGCAGGCCGGGTATCCGCACCCGGTCGCAGATGTCCAGCCTGCCCTCACGGGAGTAGCCAAACCCCAGCTCTCCGGGGAAGACCCGTAGCTCGTCCTGGTTGCCGCACCGAGGACAGGTCCAGGCGACCAGATCCGTTCCCCGGTTGTAGTCATGACAGGCGCGAAAATACTCATCGGGGCGGAAACGGGACTCACAGCCGAAGCAGGGGATCAACATCGCAGATCCTTTGGAGCGGATGGGTCAGCTCTATATGATTACCGCTCCCCGCTTGAGGTCCGCTTGCAGAACGCTTGCGCCGTTCGGTGATGGGTCTGTCACGTTGTGTACCGGAGGGGTCGCGGGTGCTCTGGTGCGAGGATGGCCGGGTGAACGATCTGCCTGACCGGCTCGGAGAGTTGTTGCTCGACGCCGGCTACACCATCGACGGTGTCCGCGAGCGCCTCGGCGAGGTCGCCGCCACCGCGCTCTCGCGCGAGGAGACGGTGCCCGCCCTGCGCGCCACCCGTGACGGAGACCTCCTCGGCGCGCTCATCCGGCTCTGGTGGCTCGGGGTCCCGGTGGAGGCGCCCGCCGGACTCCCGGTGGCCGATCTGGCCGCCGCGGGCCTGGTGGCCGCGGAGGGCGGCCAGATCATCTCCACGGTCCACCTGCAGCCCTGGGAGACCGGCGGCTACGTCGTCTCCGACCGCAAGGTCAGGCCCGGCGACCCGGCTCTCCGTGAGGATCACGTCGTCGGGGCCGGAGGGGCCTCGGCGAACCTGGCCCAATTGGTCTCCCGCCGCCCGGTGGAGCGAGCCCTCGATCTCGGCACCGGGTGCGGGGTCCAGGTGCTCCATCTGGCCGATCGGGCCCGCGAGATCGTCGCCACCGACGTCAACCCCCGGGCGCTGGAGCTGGCCCGGCTGAGCTGGGCGCTGTCCGGCGTCCAGGGGGTGGACGCCCGGCAGGGCTCCCTGTTCGACCCTGTCGACGGCGACCGTTTCGACCTGATCGTCTCCAATCCGCCGTTCGTGATCTCTCCCGGCGGCCGGTTCACCTATCGGGAGTCGGGGTTCGAGGCCGACGGCTTCTGCCGCGACCTCGTACGGCTGGCCCCCCGTTTCCTCGCTCCTGGCGGCACCTGCCAGCTCCTGGCCAACTGGCTGCATGTCGGCGGCGAGGACTGGCAGGACAGGGTGGGCGGATGGCTGACCGGGACCGGCTGCGACGGCTGGGTGGTCCAGCGGGACGTGCAGGACCCGGCCGAGTACGTGGAGCTGTGGCTGAGGGACGCCGCGGAACAGGGCACCCCCCGGTATCGCGAGCTCTATGACGACTGGCTCGGCTGGTTCGCGTCCATGAACATCACCGGGGTGGGCTTCGGCTGGATCACCATGCACGACTCGGGCAGTCTCGACCCCGTCGTCCGGGTGGAGGAGTTCGGCCAGCGGGTGGAGCTCCCGGTCGGCGGATATGTGGACGAGGTGCTCGGCTCCATCGCCGAGGCGCACCGGCTGACCGACGCGGAGCTGCTGGGCGCCCGGCTGGCGCTCGCGGGCGGCGTGCTGGAGGAGCGTGTCGGGCCGCCCGGGGCCGAGGACCCGTCGAGGATCACGCTCAGGCAGACCGGGGGACTGCGCCGCAGCGCGCGGGTGGGGACCGTGGAAGCGGCTCTCGCCGGGGTCTGCGACGGCGACTATCCACTGGACCCGCTGCTCGCCGCGATCGCGGAGCTCACCGGAGAGGACCCCGATGACCTGCGGGCGAAGGCACCCGAAGGGCTCCGTCCGTTGATCGCCGAAGGGTTTTTCCACATATCCACAGGGTGATTCTCCACAGGCTGTGGATATCTTCGCCGATCGGATGTTGATCGGATGTTGAGCGCTGCGGGGCAGGCTCTGGCTGTGGGCACGGGACCCGGGGGGAGGGGACCGTGTCGAGTCCGGCCGGTCGTCAAAGTGAGGCGGCCGGCCGTCGGGTGACGCACCGGATAACCGGGCCCCCTACGCGTCACCCGACGGTCCGACGGCCGGCCGGGCACCCCACGTCCGACGTCCAGATGCAGAGCGAGAGGAATTCCGGTGATCAACCACTTCTGGATGACGCGCCTCGACGACGACCTGTACGAGGGGCTCGGGTCAGTTGCCGACGGAGTCACGGTCGAGCAGGGCGCGCAGGTCCGCGGCCTCGGGGGCGCCGAGCCTGACGAAGATGTCATGGGCGCGCTCGAAACAGTCGTGCCCGCGGTCCGTGCTGCCGAGGCCGGCGAGCGCTCTGCCTAGCACCCACAGGGACAGTGCCTCGCCGTACGGATGGCCGATCTCCCGGCTGACCGCCAGGGCCTGCTCCGCATGGCGCGTCGCGTCGGAGAACCGGCCGGCGGTGATGAACGTCTCGGCCAACCGGGAACAGACCCGCTGCTCCCAGACCCGCTGCTTGCTGGCCCGGAAGAAGGCCAGGCACTCCGCGTGGTGGTGGACCGCCTCGTTGAGCCGCCCGACCCGCGACAGGATCATGCCCAGGTGATAGCGGGCACGGGCGGTGCCCGCGCTGGAGCCCATCTCGATGAAGAGGGCCAGCCCCTGCTCGGCGGCGGAGATCGCCTCCTCCTGCTGCCCCAGGAACAGGTGGTCACGGGCGGAGTAGCTGAGCGTCAGCGCCTCGCCGCCCCGCGCACCGACCTCCCTGAACGCCTTGCGCGCCGAGTCGAACCAGGCCAGCGCCTCAACGTGGCGGCGCCGGCGCCCGGCCACGACGGCCAGCGCGTTCATCGCCTCCCCGGTGACGATCCGGTCGCCCCCGGCGGCCAGCTCCAGCGACGCCCGGAACTCCTCTTCCGCCTCGGCCAGCAGGTTGGCGCCGAACAGCACCCGGCCGAGCACGTAGCGGCTGCGCAGTTCGCTGGAGGGGTCGCCGACCCGGCGGGCCGCGGCCAGCACCTCCCGGCTCCGCTGGTCGAACTCGCGGGCGTGGCTCCCCGATTCCAGCAGCGGCTCCATGGCGAGCAGCAGGTTGGCTCCGGGCAGCAGGCTCTCGGCGTCCTCGGCGCCGCCCGCCTGGACGATCGACGCGAACATCGACTCGGCCTCGACCGACAGCCAGGTCACGGCCTCGTCGGCGGAGGTGAACGCGTGGCCGGGCACGGTCACCGTGAGCTGGTCGGCGACCGTGCTGCCTTCGTAGGCGAGCCGGTGCGCCGACCTCGCGGAGGCCAGATAGAAGTCGAGCAGCCGGCGCAGCGCGGATGCGCCCTCCCCGCCCGCACCTGCGGACCCGGCCTGCCGCGCGTCCTGTTCGGACCGTTCCGCGGTACGGCGGGCGAAGAGCTTGAGCAGGTCGTGGAAGCGGTAGCGGCCGGGGGCGGGGGCCTCCAGCAGGCTGGCGTCCACGAGGGACTCCAGAACGTCCTCGGTGTCCATCGGGTCCAGCGCGAGCAGCGCGGCGGCGGCCCCGATCGAGATGTTCGGGCCGCCGGGCAGGGAGAGCAGCCGGAACGCCCGGGCCTGTGCGGGGCCGAGCTGGCCGTAGCCGAGGGCGAAGGTCGCCTCCACCGCGAGGTTGCCCACGCGCATCTCGTCCAGGCGGCGGCGCTCGTCGGCCAGCCGGGTCACCAGCGAGGCGACAGTCCAGGAAGGCCGGGCGGCCAGCCGGGCGGCCACGATCCGCACCGCGAGCGGCAGGAAACCGCAGGCGGCCACGGCGTCCATGGCGGCGGCACGCTCCGCCGTCACCCGGTCGGCGCCGGCGACCGTGCCGAACAGGGTCAGCGCCTCGTCCGGCTCCATGACGTCCAGGTCGACCAGCCGGGCCGCGGCCAGGTCGGAGAGCTTGCCGCGGCTGGTCACGATCGCCGCGCAGCCGGTCGAGCCGGGCAGCAGGTGGCCGACCTGCTCGGCGTCCCGGGCGTTGTCGAGCAGCACGAGCATCCGCCGGTCGGCCAGGAGCGAGCGGAACAGCGCCGACCGCTCGGCCAGACCGTCCGGGATGACGTCCGCGGGCAGGCCGAGAGCGCGGAGGAACGCGCCCAGCACCGACTCGGGCGCGGTCGGATCCTCGCCGTATCCACGCAGGTCGGCATAGAGCTGGCCGTCGGGGAACAGGTCGTCCAGGGTGTGGGCGACGTGCACCGCGAGCGTCGTCTTGCCGACTCCGCCGATGCCGGAGATGGCGGCCACCGGCACGCCGTCGCCGCCGCCCTCGGCGGCCAGCAGGGTGCACAGCCGGGCGACGATCTGGCGGCGCCCGGTGAAGTCGTTCACGGCGGCGGGGAGCTGCGCCGGGCGCGGCAGTTCGGGAATCGCGGGCTCGGTGATCTCCGCTTCACGGGCCGGTCCGGGGGCCTCGGCGGGTGCGAGCCGTACCGGATCGGCGCGGGGAACGGGAACGGGGGCGGGCGTGAGGCTCGGGTCGCCGGTGAGGATGCGCTGGTGCAGGGCGGCCAGATCAGGGCCCGGCTCGATGCCGAGCTCGTCGATCAGCGCGGCGCGGGTGTCGGCGAAGGCCGCCAGCGCGTCCGCCTGCCGTCCGCACCGGTAGTAGGCCAGCATCAGCTGGGCGCGGAGCCGCTCGCGGAGCGGGTGGTCGGCGGTCAGCACGATCAGCTCGGAGACGACGTCGGCGTGCCGGCCGATCTCCAGGTCCAGGTCCATCAGGGTTTCGAGCACGCTCAACCGGCGCTCGACGAGCCGGTCACGCTGGTGCTCGGCATAGGGGCCGACGGCGCCGGCCAGCGGCTCGCCCGTGCACAGCGCCAGGCTCGCGCGCAGGCTCTCGGCGGCCCCGGCGAGGTCCCCGGCACGGCGGGCGGTCTCGGCTTCCTGGACGCCCCGGTCGAAGAAGGCCAGGTCGAGGGCTGCGCCGTTCAGGTGCAGCGCGTAACCGCGGCCCACCGAGGTGAGCAGCTCGGGACGGGTGCGAGGCGACCTGCCGGGCTCCAGTACGGCCCGCAGCCGGGAGACGTAGGTGCGCAGCGCACCGAGCGCACGGGGCGGGGCATCCTCTCCCCAGACGGCGTCGATCATCTCGTCTGGAGTCACCGCCCGGCTCTCGCGCAGGAGCAGCATCGCCAGGACGGAGCGTTGTAACGGGGTGCCCAGATCGAGCTCGGTACCGTCACGCCAGGCCTGGACAGGGCCGAGCACGGCGAAGCGCAATCCGTCTTCGCTGCCCTGAACAGCCATTTCCCTGATCTCCGTCTTAATGGAAAGTTTTATGACCAAATAATAGATCCTTCATTGCTCGCTCCATAGGTGGCCGCCGACTCGTTGGTTGAAGTGTTGATCGGTCGTCAATCAGGTGTTGAGTCGGAGACGGGATGCTTGTGGGTGTCGGGCATGGCGCCATACGGGGGCTGCCATGCCCGACATGTCAGCAGATTGCAGGAACTAATAAAGGCGCTGTAAGTGCGGTGCAGGTGGCTCGCCCTATCAATGAGCCATGGCTCCCCGGCAGGAAGCGGGAGCCGCCCCCCTCAAGGAGAACCCGCATGCGCCGCACGACCAGCACCCTCCTGGGCCTCGCCGCCGCCACCGCCGTCATCGCGGCGGGCGCCCCGGTCCTGGCCACCTCCGCCTCGGCCGCCACGGTCACCGCGAGCACGACCGCGAGTGACTACGACGACTACTGGGGCTACGACTACTCCAAGTACTACGACGACTCCCGCGCCAAGGCCAAGGGGCGCGTCTGGAGCGACGACTCCGACAGGATCCACGTCCAGGGCACGCTCTACGACAAGTACTCCCCGAGCTGGCTCTGCGGCTACGCCCAGGTCAAGTTCGAGAACGCCGACGGCGACGAGTCCTACTACTGGGCCAAGCAGTGCGGCTCCAATGGCTACCGGTCCTTCCACTTCCTCCAGGACGACGTCGACAACGTCCAGGTCCGGGTCTGCTACTGGGACAACCACCAGGCGAAGAGGAAGCTGTGCGGCAAGTGGGACTACATCTACGAGGCCGACAGCGGTGACGACGAGTAGTTCCGGTGAGACGGTCGCCGGATGAACGTCAGGCCCGCCCGGAGTCCCGGGCGGGCCTGTTGTTCCATGAAGTCATCGAAGTGACGGGGACGCCTCTACGCAGCCTCGACCAGACCGAGCCGCGCGTGGATCCGTTCTCGGACCAGCGGCCATTCGGAACTCAGGATCGAGTAGTAGGCGGTATCTCGGACCGTGTCGTCGGCGCCTCGGGTCTCGGCCCGGCGCACACCGTCGAGGTGTGCGCCGAGGGACTCGATGGCGGCCCGGGAGCGTACGTTCCGTACGTCAGCCTTGAGCGTGATGCGGTGGACCTGCCAGGTCTCGAAGGCGTGGGAGAGCATCAGATACTTGCTCTCCCGGTTGACACCTGTGCCCTGGGCCGAAGCGGCCAGCCAGGTGTAACCGATGTCCGCCACGGACGGGACCTCGCCCACCGCACTGCGTGCACCCGGCGGCCAGGGCATGGGGCCCTGCCAGTACTCCAGGTTCATGAGACGGGTGGCACCGACGACGCGGTCGGTGTGCAGCCACCGGATGGCGAAGGGCATCGTGCGGCCCTCCGCCTGCTCAGCCAGAGTGGCCTCCACGTAGGAGACCATCTCGCCCCGGCCTTGGGGAACGCGAGTGAAGGCGTAAGTAGAACGGTCTTCACTCGCCGCGGCGACGAGGTCGTCGACGGCCGCGAGGCTGAGCGGTTCCAGGCGCACGGAGCGCCCGGACAGGGTGACAAAAGCGGGCATGAGCACATGATGAGGGCTCACCGAGATGCCCGGTGCCAAATGACACGGGACATCTTGGTGAGCATCCGGCAAAATGCCTGTCTTCCCGATCTGTAACGCGTAAAAGCCCAGGTCAGAAAGGTGGGAGCCGTCTCCGGTGCGGTCACTCCGCAGGTAAATTTTCCACCAAGTGGTACCCGTCCGAGATCACCTTCCGGCCGGGGCCGGGACCAGGGGGGCGCGCCTGAGCCGGGCGGGCACCCGCCGTGCCGCTTCGAGGCCGGTCAGAGCCTCGCTCAGGTGATCCAGAGAGGCCGCGATCCAGGGCAGCCCGAGGGGGTCGGAAGCGCTCAGCGCGGCCAGTCGCCGCTCGGCCGTCTCGCCGTACAGAAGGCTGGTCGCCACCCGTACCCGGAGGGCCCGGGGATCGTCGCCGAAGGCATGGCCGGGGAGCACGCCGACACCGTGCCCGTCGAGCAGGTCCGCGGTCAGCTCGGCGGAGGTCGCGAAGGCCAGCCCGGTGAAGTCGGGGTAGAGGTAGAAGCCGCCCTGCGGCGCGTCCACCCGCACCCCCGCCTGGACGAACCTCTCGTGCACGGCCCGCGCCACCGTGCCGTGCAGCCGCCGGCTCTCGTCGATCCGCTCGACGAGTTCGGCGGGCTCGGTGTAGGCGTAGGCCGCCGCCTGCTGGACGGGCGCCGCCGGACTGGACCAGATCTCGCTGGCCACGGCGAGCAGCCGGTCGCGCAGCTCCACCGAAGGGAGCCGGGCGACGCCGATCCGCCAGCCGCCGAGCGCGAGGCTCTTGCTGAGCCCGCTGGTGATCACGGTGCGCTCCGGGGCCAGGTCGGCCGGGCTGAGGAAGTCCGCGGTGGTGTCGTGGACGAGATCGCGGTAGATCTCGTCGGAGATGATCGTGAGATCCAGCTCGCGGGCGACCTCGACGATCCGCCTGATCGTGTCCGCCGCGGCCAGCGTGCCCGTGGGGTTGTCGGGCAGCGTGACCAGCAGGGAGCGCACCTCGCGGCCCTGGGATCGCGCGTACAGGACCGCGGAGACGACCCGCTCGGGATCCGGCACCCCTCCCTCGCCGGGGGGTGCTGGGACGAGCAGGGGGCGCGCTCCGACCAGGTCGGCCTGGGCGGCGTAGCTGACCCAGCTCGGCATCGGCAGCACGATGTCGCCGCCGATCGCGAGCAGCAGGCCGTAGAGCAGGGGCTTGCTTCCGGGACCGCAGACCACCAGCTCGGGGTCGGTGGGCAGGCCCCGGCGGTGCCAGTATCCGGCCGCCGCCTCACGCAGCGCCGCCGCTCCGGCGACCGGACCGTATCCGTTGTGCCCGGACGCGGCGACCAGTCGTTCGCGTAGCGCCGGATGAACGGGCAGACCGGCTTCCCCGAAGGCCAGGTGCAGCACGCGCTCACCGGCGCGCCGTCTTCGCTCGATCTCCTCGTTGGCCGCCAGTGTGGCGGAGAGCATCACGTTCATGAGGAAGTCCTCTCGCTCGTTGCGGAACGTTCCCAAGCGTGGTGTGCTGCAGGCATCAGGACAAGCTTCGGTTGTTGTGGGTAGGCATAAGGAAGTCTGATGCTCGATTTAAGGCGTTTGGTGTTGATCTGCGAGTTTGCTCGCCGGGGGAGCATCGCGGCGACCGCCCTCTCCCTCGGCTACAGTCCCTCGGCGGTCTCCCAGCAGCTGGCGGCACTGGAACGGGAGGCCGGAGCCGTGCTGCTCGACCGGACCGCCCGCAGCGCCGAGCTGACCGACGCCGGTCGTCGTCTGGTCGAGCACGCCGAGCGGATCCTGTCCATGGTCGAGACCGCCGAGTCCGATCTCTCCGCCCAGGCGGCGACCCCCTCCGGCCGGGTCACCGTCACCGCCTTCCCGACCGCCGCGGTGGCCTTCGCGCCCGCGCTGGCCCGGACGCTGCGCCGCCACACCGGGCTGACTCTGCGGATGGGGCAGGGGCGCTCCGGGCGGGGGATGCGCGAGGTCCAGTCGGGCGAGGTGGACATCGCCCTGGTGGACGACTGGTACGGCCGGGTGCGCCCGTCCGACACGATGCGGGTCTTCCCGCTGTTGCACGACCCGCTGGTGCTCGTGGTGCCGCGCAAGCACCGGCTCGCCTCCCCGGACGAGCCCGTGGACCTGCGGGAGCTCCGCGACGAGCCGTGGATGGCCACCCCGGACGGCGAGCCCTCCCGGCTGGCCGTGGACCGCCTGCTGGCCGACGTCGGCGGCGCCCAGCCGGTGCCGTGGGAGTTCGAGGGCCTGGGCACCATCCTCGGCCTGGTCGCCAAGGGCATCGGCATCGCGGCCGTCCCCGCCCTGGCCCTGGCCTCCGGGGTCCGCGGCATCGTCGTCCGCGAGTTTCCCGGTGTCCCGGTCGGCCGCGACGTTCACGCGGTCGCCCGTGCCTCCAGCGTCCACCGCCCCGCCGTGTCCGTCACCCTGCGCGCCGTGCACGTCGCCGCCCGCCTCCTCGCCGCCGACCTGGCGGCGATCCAGCTCGCCGCCCGGTGACGTGCACGACCCGTCAGGCATCCGTACTCGCCGGTCGGCGATGTCCGCGGCCGCCTGGCACCCGCCGGGTCCGCCGCCCGGTAACGTCGGGGCGTGCCTCCCTCCTACGCGCTTGAGCGACTGCTGTCGGCCGGCGGGACGAAACTGGTGGCCGGTGTCGACGAGGTCGGCCGGGGCGCCTGGGCCGGGCCGGTGGCGGTCTGCGCGGTCGTCACGGACCTGTCGGAGCCGCCCGCCGGGCTGACCGACTCCAAGATGCTCAGCCCCGCCCGCCGTACCGGCATGGTGGCCCAGATCACCGGCTGGGCGGCCGGGATCGGATACGGCGAGGCGTCGCACGAGGAGATCGACGCGCTCGGCATGACCGAGGCCCTGCGCCGGGCGGCCCGCCGGGCACTCGCGGAGCTCCCGGCGGAGCCCGACGCGGTCATCCTCGACGGCAAGCACGACTACCTGGGCGCCCCGTGGCCGGTCCGGTGCGAGATCAAGGGCGATCTGTCCTGTGTCTCCGTGGCCGCCGCCTCAGTGATCGCCAAGGTCCGCCGGGACGCCTACATGGCCTCCCTCGGCTTCGAGGAGTACGGCTTCGCCGACAACGCGGGCTACCCCTCCCCGGTCCACCAGGCGGCACTGGCTTCCCTCGGACCGACCGAGCACCACCGCCTGTCCTGGTCCTACCTGGACGACCTGCCCCGCTGGCGCCACCTCAAGAGACACCGCAACCCGCTCGCGGGCGAAGGCCAGCTCGGACTGTTCGGGTGAGGGCCGTCGCCCGGAGCCCGTCTCTCCGCGGGATCCGGACGGAACGGCGATCCGGCCTAGCCGTCTCACGCGTGCCGTTCCAAAGTACTCACTATGCGTATCGGCGTCTTTCTGGTTGCGGCGAAGTTCCCGGAACGGAGCGCGGGGGAGGTGCTGCGGGACACGGTGGAGGCGGTCGTGGCCGCCGAGGAGGCGGGGTTCGACGACGTCTGGATCGCCGAGCACCACTTCATGTCGTACGGCGTGTGCCCGTCGGCGGCCACGTTGGCCGGGGTGGCGCTGGGCCGTACCTCCAGGATCGGGGTGGGCACCGCGGTGAGCGTGCTGTCCACCCGGCATCCGGTCGACCTGGCGGAGCAGGCGGCGGTCCTCGACCAGGTCTCCGGGGGGCGGTTCACGCTCGGGGTGGGCAGGGGCGGGCCGTGGGTGGACCTGGAGGTGTTCGGGACGGGGCTGGCGAGGTTCGAGCGCGGCTTCCCTGAGTCACTCGATCTGCTGTGCGCCGCGCTCGCCGGGGACACGGTCGCAGCCGACGGGGAGTTCTTCCGGTTCAGGGAGGTGCCGATGGTCCCGGCCACCAGGCTCCGCCCGGTCGTGGCGTGCACCTCACCGCAGACCGTCGCCCTCGCCGCCGAGCGGGGGCTGCCGATGCTGCTGGGCATGCACATCGGGGACGAGGAGAAGGCCGCCATGCTGCGGGACTACCGGAGGGCGGCGGCCGGGGAGGAGCCCGGCGGGCATGTGGCGGCGGTCGTGGGGCACGTGGCCGACTCGACGGCTCAGGCCGTGCGGGAGCTCCGGGAGACCCTGCCGAGGTGGCTGGCGCCGGGGCTCGCGGGCTATGTGCCGGTGGACGGCCGGGCACGACCACGGCGCGATATTTCCGAATATGTGGACTTTCTCTGTGCCACGCACCCGGTCGGCTCACCCGGCCACTGCGTCGAGAGGATCAGACGGACCGTCGAGGTCACCGGCCTGAGGCACCTGATCCTCATGGTCGAGGGTGCGGGCGACCAGGCCCGCACCCTCGGCAACATCAGGCGGTTCGGGGCGGAGGTGCTGCCCCGGGTCCGCGGTTAGCAGTCGACGAGCTCGGGTGTCTGGTTGAGGATCTGGGACCGGGCGGTGACGAACTCGGCGTGAGCCTTGGTGGCGGAGGGGTCGAAGACCGCGACCCGGTGGCAGTTCTGGAAGGCGAGCCTCATTCCGAAGTGACGCTCCAGGGCGCCGCGCATGGAGTCGCTGGCGAGACAGCGCAGGAGTTGGCCCCGGGCGGCCTCATCCGGCGGGGGGACGGTGTTGTCGGCGAACTCCGCGCCGGTGTCGTCGCGCTGCCGGACCAACTCGGTGATCACCGACCAGGCGTACGGCAGGGAGTCGCGGACGCAGGCGACGAATGCCGCGTCGTCCACCTCGCCGGCTTTCGCCTGGTCGAGCAGATCCTTCGAAACGGTCAGCGACATGCTGCGTTCTCCTCTCAGAAGGGGATCATTGAGAAACTAGGTCGGATGCGGTGGCCGCTTCATCTAGCCGGGGAGCGACACTCGGGTGGGCCCGAAGACGAACTCGGGGTCGATCTGGGCGGAGAGATCCTCGCCGGTGGCCCTGTTCGCCCAGGCCCCGGCGTTCTTGAGGTGGAACTGCACGGCCTGTCGGCCGAACCGCGGCCAGTCCTTCTCCTGGGCGTCCAGGTGCTTCAGGAGCACGCCCAGAGCCGCGGCGTTGTCCGGCTCCAGCTCCTCCAGGCCGGACCGGCGCCCCTGCTCCATCGCCCGGATCGCCGCCGAGTGCCGCAGGCACACCAGCAGGTCGTCGCCGACGTGCTCGCGCAGGAACTCCACATCCTCCGGACCGTGCACCTTGTTGCCGACGACCGCCACCGGCACGTCGTAGTCGGCGGCGTAGTCGCGATATTGCCGGTAGACCCCGACCCCCTGCCGGGTCGGCTCGGCCACCAGGAAGGTCAGGTCGAACCGGGTGAACAGCCCCGAGGCGAAGGAGTCGGCTCCGGCGGTCATGTCGACCACCACGTACTCCCCCGCATGGTCGACCAGATGATTGAGGTAGAGCTCCACCGCGCCGACCTTGGAGTGGTAACAGGCCACCCCCAGGTCGTCCTCGCTGAAGGGGCCGGTGACCATCAGCTTCGGCCCGTCCGGTGTGGCCGCGGCGAACCCGGCGTGGATGGCGTCGGGCTCCTCCAGACGCAGCAGGCGAGAGCCGCGGCCCGGCGGGGTGGTCTTGACCATCGCCGCAGCCGAGGAGATGCGCGGGTTGTCGCCCCGCAGATATTCCTTGATCTCGGTCAGGTGCGCGCCCATCGGCCGGGGCAGCGCGTCCTCCTCCACTCCCAGGGCCATGCCCAGGTGCTGGTTGATGTCGGCGTCGATCGCGACGACCGGCCCGCCCTGCCGGGCGGTGTATCTCGCGAACAGTGCCGACAGGGTCGTCTTGCCGCTGCCGCCCTTACCGACGAATGCCACCCTCACGACGACGATCCAATCTGATTATGAAAACCATTGCAACATCTGAGAGTCATTATCTTGCCACGATCCGTGACTCCGTGTGACGGGTATGCCGGGGAAGGGCGGGGAGGCAGACGATGGCATGGCTGATATTGGTGGTATCGGGGGCGATGGAGACGGTTTGGGCCGTCGGGATGATCCGGCTCGGCGAGTCCTCGTCATCGGCCCGGATCGCGTGCCGGCGATTGATGGCTCCATGTCTGGATCATGATGACGTCATGCCGGACAGGTGATCATGTCTCTGGTCGGTGACGTCGCAGGCCAGCAGGGTGGAGAGGCAACCGAGCGCGTGACAGAGGGAGCCTTCCACCGTGGCCGTCCAGACCAGCCTTCCCGCCAGCCGTACCCATGGAGAGAACAAGCCGCCGGTGGATACCTTCCACCTGGGCGCGATCGTGCGCGCGCACCGGCCGCTGGCGTTCTGCGCGGCCGCCATGGTCGTGCTCGCCGTGCTCAGCGGGGTGGGGCTGGTGGTCGACCAACGGCTCGTGCAAGGGGAGCCTGTCTGGCTCAAGCCGTTCAAGTTCGCGATGTCCTTCGCGCTGTACGCGATCACCCTGGCCTGGATGGTGAGCAGGGTCCAGCGATGGAGACGCACGCTCTGGTGGCTGGGGACGGTGACCGTCGCAGGGTTCGTGCTTCCCGAGATATCCGCCATCACCTTCCAGGCCGTACGCGGGGTGCGCAGTCACTTCAACTTCTCCACCCAACTGGACTCGACCATCTTCGCCGTCATGGGCGGCGCGGCCTACCTGGGCTGGCTGATGACGTTCGCGCTCGGGGTGTTCCTGGTCCTCCAGCGCAGGGTCGACCGGTCCATGGCCTGGGCCGTCCCGCTGGGGATCGCGGTGTCGCTCGCCGGCATGTCCATCGGCTACCTGATGACCGCCCCCACCCCCGATCAGGCGCAGGCCATGCACACCGCGATCAAGCTCGCCACCATCGGAGCGCACAGTGTCGGCGGGATCGACGGCGGCGCGGGCATGCCGGTCACCGGGTGGGCCACCGAGACGGGCGATCTGCGCGTCGCGCACTTCTTCGGGCTGCACGCGCTCCAGGCGCTGCCTCTGTTCGCCGTCGTCCTGCAGTCGCTCGCCCGGCGCTTCGAGACCCTGCGCGACGTCACCACGCGGGCCGGCCTGGTGATCGTGGCCGCGCTCGGCTACGCCGGGCTGACCGGGCTGCTGCTGTGGCAGGCTCAGCGCGGCCAGTCGCCGGCGCACCCGGACGCGCTGACGCTCACCGTCGGCGCCGCTCTAGCGGCCGCCGTGGCGATTCTCGCGGCCGGCGTGGTGGTCGCGACCTCGCGAGCGATCCGTCGCTGACCGACGTGGACCGGTGTCGCGACCGTGAGCAGCGACTCGGTCACAGCACTAGCCGTCCTGGGCGGGGCCGATCCGGGTGTCGGGGAGCGCGTCCTTGGTGATGTGGGCGAGGGTGATCTCGGTGAGTAGCGTCTCCTCGTGCTCGCGCAGCAGGCTCCACACGTCGGCCAGGGGGCCCGCGACCCCCGGGTAGCCGCCGTGCCGGGAGTGCTCGGGACTGCCCTCGACCACCATGATCACGTCGGCCAGGGTGATCTCCTCGGCGGGCCGGGCCAGCCAGTATCCCCCGTCGGGGCCCCGCTGGCTGTGGATGAGCCCGGCCCGCCGCAACTGCAGCAGGATGTTGTCCAGGAACCTCCGGGGGATGTTCTGCGCCACCGCGATCTTCTCGGCGGGCACGGGGCCGGGCGGCGCGGCGGCCAGTTCGGTGGCGGCACGCAGCGCGTACTGGGTTCTGGCGGAGATCCGCATGTCGTCAGTTGCGCACCTGCGCAAGGCCCCAGCGCCGGCGCAGCGAGGTGTCCGCCGTCTCGAACAGCAGGTCCACCCCGATGCCGATGACGAGAATCACGATCATGGTGGAGAGCAGGCCGGCCGAGTCCGCGAGCTCCCGGTCGAAGAACAGCCGCTCGCCCAGTGAGGACTGGTGGGCGATGATGACCACCAGCTCACCCGCCATCAGCGAGCGCCAGGCGAAGGCCCACCCCTGCTTGAGTCCGGCGAGAAAAGACGGCAGGGACGCCGGCAGGATCACGTGGCGGTAGAGCTGGAGGCGGCGGAAGCCGAGCACATGCCCGGCGCGCAGCAGGATCGGCGGCGTGTAGTCCACCCCGGCGATCAGGCCGTTGGCGATGGACGGCGCGGCACCGAGGATGACCACGAAGGTGATCGCGCTCTCGGTCAGCCCGAACAGCAGGATGGCCAGCGGGAACCAGGCGATCGACGGCATGGTCTGCAGGCCCGTGATCAGCGAGCCGAAGGCCGCCCGCAGCACCCGGATCCGCGACACCACGGCACCGAGGACCAGCCCGATCAGCACCGAGACGGCGAAACCGGTGATCGCGCGGCGCATCGTCACGCCGATGGCCTCCCAGTACTCGCCGCTGGTCAGTCGTTCGGCGAGGACCGGCAGGACGTCGGCGGGCCCGGCGAAGACGTAGTCCGGCCAGAAGCCGGCCCAGACCACGCCCTGCCAGATCGCCAGCACCATGCCGATCGCCAGGGCCATCGGCCAGACGCGGCCCCAGATCCGGGGGACGATCCCGCTATGGGTAGTGCCGCCCAGCTCCAGCGCGTCGAGCCCGGCGAGCTGCCGGGCGTGGCTGTCGGTGGGCGCCTGGTCAACTGCCATGGCGCATGACCTCCTCACGCAGGCGGGCGGTTATGGTGCCGGCGAGCTCGGCGACCTCCGCCGAGTCGGTACGGCGGGGCCGGTCGAGGGTGACCGTGAAGTCCTCCACCACCCGGCCGGGACGGCTGCTGAGCAGGACCACCCGGTCGCCCAGCCGTACGGCCTCGCGGACGTTGTGGGTGACGAACAGCACGCTGAGCCCGCGCTCGCGCCAGATCCGTTCCAGCTCGTCGTGGAGCAGGTCGCGGGTCATCGCGTCCAGCGCGCCGAACGGCTCGTCCATCAGCAGCACGTCGGCGTCCTGGGCGAGCGCACGGGCCAGGGAGACCCGCTGGCGCATGCCGCCGGACAGCTCGTGCGGGCGCTTGTCGCCGAAACCGCCCAGGTGGACGATGTCCAGGAACTCCTTGGCCCGGGTCTGACGCTCGCGCTTGGCCACGCCCTGGACCCGCAGCGCCATCTCGACGTTGGCCGAGACGGTGAGCCAGGGGAACAGCGCGGGCTCCTGGAACATCATGGCTATCTTGCGACCCTCGGTGCCGATCCGGCCGGCCGTGGGGGTGTCGAGCCCGGCGACCAGGGAGAGCAGCGTGCTCTTGCCGCAGCCGGAGGCGCCGAGCAGGCAGACGAACTCACCCTGCCCGACGGAGAGGGAGACGCTGTCGAGGGCCAGGAGGCCGTTTCTGCCCTGGCCGTAGATCTTGGAGACGCCGTCCAGCCGGACCGCGGGCTCGCCACCCTCGGTCCGGCTGTCCGTCCGCTCCCGGAGCGGAGCTGTCACTTGCCCTCCTACTGAATACGGATCAGGCGGTTACTTGTCGGCGACCGCGCTCTCGCCCTTGGCCTTGAGGATCTCGTTGAGGGGGGCGAGGTCGTAGATGCCGTTCAGATCGACGGGCTGCAGCAGGCCGATCTTGATCGCGTGGTCCGCGCTGCCGACCAGCGAGGAGGCGATCGGGTCGTTGGTGAAGGTGATGTTCTTGAAGACGCTGTCCAGGACCTCCTGCTTGAGAGGCTTGCCGGTCAGCTTCTCCAGCGCGCTGTTGACGGTCTTGGCGGCGTCGGCGGGGTCGCTGTTGATCGCCGCGTTGGCCTCGACATGTCCTTCGAGGAGCTGCTTGACCGTCTCGGGGTGCTGGGCGGCGAACTCCTGGCGGACGATCAGGTGAGTGATCACGAACTGCTTGTTCGACCAGAGGTCGCGCTCGTCGACGAGGATCTTTCCCTTGCTCTCCTGGACCAGGCGGCTGGCGAACGGCTCGGGCACCCAGGCGCCGTCGATGTCGCCGGTGGCGAAGGTCTGCAGGGTCTGGGAGTTCTCCTGCGGGACGATGTTGACGTCGCCGCCCCCCTTGGTGTCGGTCTTCAGGCCCTTCTCCTGCAGCCAGTAGCGCAGGGCCACGTCCTGGGTGTTGCCGAGCTGAGGCGTGGCGATCTTCTTGCCCTTGAGGTCCTCGGGGCCGTTGATCCCGGGCTTGACGACCAGGTAGACGCCCCCGGAGGCCGAGCCTGCGATGATCTTGATCGCCTTGCCCTTGGACTTGGCCCAGGCGTTGATGGCCGGGTTGGGGCCGATGTAGGTGGCGTCGATCGCGCCGGAGAAGACCGCCTCGATCGCGGCGGGGCCGGCGTTGAAGGAGCTGGTCGTGAGCTTGGTGCTGCCGAGGTGCTTGGCGAAGAAGCCCTTCTCGATGCCGACCAGCGCCGTGGAGTGCGTGATGTTGGGGAAGTATCCGAGCCGGACCTCCGCGAGCTTGTCCCCGCCGCCGCCGGACGCCGCGCTCCCTGTCGTCTCCGTGCCCCCGCAGGCGGTCGCCAAGGTCGTGAGCGCCAGTGCGGCCAGTACGGCCACCACCCCGCGAACCCTGCGAGCGTTCATAACCACTCCCCTATTCCTACTTAATGAGTCGGTTATGTGTATATAAGAGCCTGCTATGCCTATCGGTCAAGTAGGAATTCTGGGGAAGGGCTCATCGTTACCGCCCCGTGCCCTTGCCCCGGTGCCCGTCCGGCGGCGTCGTCCCGGCGGGGACCGTGCCGAGCCTGCCCCGCGGTTTCGCCGGGCGTCAACCGGTCACGCCGGTGGTGGAGACGCTACGCGCGCTGCTTCTCGGTCAACCCATGGGCAACGCCGGCTGGCCCGCCCCACCTGGCTCGCCGCCGGCGTGGCGATCGGCATCCCGATCGCAGCGGTGCCGCTCCGGCGCCGGACCGCGGGATGGCGTCACCGAGCGGCCACGCAGCGGCCGTGCCCCGAAGAGGGCGTTGCCGGCCATGCTTTTCCGGTGTCAGTTGCAGGTGCTGTCGAGGGTGGCGACACCCTGCCTCAGGTGCGTATGGGCATCCTTGGCGAGGCTGAGACCGGTCGGTGCGGCGGCCTCGGAATTCTCCGCCGCCAGGATGGCGCTGATCTTGTGCTTGATCAGCGGGTAGTCGGGGTAGGCGGTGTTGATCAGCGGAGGGACGAACTGGAAGCTCTTGATCTTGGCCTGCTTCACCTTCTCGGACAGGTCGATCAGGTTGGGCAGCAGCGCCTGCGGGATGTCGGTGGAGACGGCGTGCATCGTGGCGTCGGCCAGCTTCTCGAAGCTCCTGAGCACCGTCACCGGGTCGGCCTGCTTGGCGACGGCGTTCATCAGGCACTTCTGCCGGCCCATGCGGACGTAGTCGTCGCTGTAGGTGCGGGCCCTGCCGAACCAGAGCGCCTCCTCGCCGGACAGCTTGCGGGTGCCCGGCCGGATCAGCCCCTCGTTCTGCCTGCCGTACACGATGGGCTGCTTGACGGTGACCTTCACCCCGCCCATCGCGTTGATGATGTCGGCGAAGCCGCTCATGTCGACCATCGCGTAGTTGGTGATGTCGAGTCCGGTGATATCGCTGATCGTCTTCTTGAGAAGGATCGGGCCGCGGTGGCCCCGGGGGACGCCCGGGACCATGCCGGGGTAGTCCTCCGCGTACTGGAAGACCTCGTTGAGAAGGCCCGGCGTGTACGGCGGCTCGCCTCCGAAGCCGTAGGGGAAGTGGTCGCGGGCCGGGCCGGCGGGCATCGGGACGCGCTCCAGGTTCCTGGGCAGGCCGAACAGGACGGTGTCGCCCGTCCTGGTGTCGACGCTGGCGACGGTCATGCTGTCGGTGCGCACGCCGGGCCTGCGGGGCGCCGCGTCGGCGCCGATCAGCAGGAGGTTCACCCGGTCGCGACCCCGCCACGGGTCCACCGGGATCGGAGCGGTGTCCGCGGCGAACACCGAGGTGACCACATGCTGGGAGACGAGGGCCAGGCGGGCCACGTAGGCCATCGGGGCGATCACCATCGCGCACAGCAGGCCGACTGAGAGGGCGGAGAGGTAGCGGACGGGGCCGGTCATGGAGTCGGGGCGGACCAGCTGGTAGGAGCGGATGACCACGGTGACGGTGGCGGCGGCGAACAGCAGCGCGCACAGCGCGAAGGTCCACAGCCAGCTTGGCTGGACGGCAAGGGAGAGCAGTTCCGGCTGGGCCTTGAACAGGGCGGTGACGATGGTGGCGATGAGGGCCGTGTAGATGCCCATCAGGAGGGCGCCCGTCAGGCGGCGGCCTACCCACAGGTGTGCCAGGCCCCACAGCGCGGCCGAACCCAGCGTCAGCACCAGGCTCGCTGTGACGCTCTGACCAGCCCGTTTACCTGCCATCTTCCTAACATCTCCTGTCTATCGCCCTCGCGTGTCACAGGTTAGTAACGGTTGTCGGATGAATGGGCTATGTGGTCGCGCGACGCGCTGAGAAGTCCGGGTCAAGCTTCGGTGTGCGAAGCCCGTCGTTTCGGGTGATCATCACTCTTCAAATCGTGGACAAAAAGAACATCAAGTGGATTTCCGCAGGTGAGGCGGGGGATTGTGAGGTAAGAGGGGGGAGGTGGCCCATGCGGGTAGTGATATCTGTGATCTTGATCGTGCTCGGCTGTGCCTTCGCCCCGCTCGCTCTCGCCGGGTCCTGGGTGGCCGACGAGATCTCCGACACCGACAGCTACGTCGAGAACATGGCTCCCCTCGCCGCCGACCCGGATATCCGGGACGCCGTCGTCGACTGCATCACCGCAAAGATCACGAAGCCGTTGCGGAGACAGGCGCTCTCGCCCACCGAGAACCTCATCAACACGCTGGTGAGAAGGGTCGTCGCGTCCGACGACTTCCCCGCCATCTGGAACGACGTCAACCGGACGGTGCACCGGCGGCTCCTGCCGATCCTGTCCGGCGAGGGCGATCTTGACCGGTCCGCGCAGGCGGCGGATCTCGGCCTTGACCTCACGCCGGTGTACGACCGGACCAGGGATTCGGTGGACGACCTGGTCAGGCAGGAGCTGGGCGGAAACCTTCCCGTCCTGCGGCCGACGATCGACCTGTTCTCCTCGGCCGATCTGGTCAGGGCGCGGACCGTCTACACCTGGATGGTCAGGACGCAGTGGGTGCCGCCCATCCTGTCCCTGACCTTCCTCGGGACCGGGGTGTACCTGGCGCGTGACCGTAAGAAGGCGCTGACCGGCGCGGGTCTCGGCCTGGCCGCGAGCATGCTGGCGCTGGCCGTTGCCCTGGCCGTGGTCCGCAACGTCTACCTGCCCGACTACGTGGGGGGCGCGATGGCGGTCAAGGCCGCGACCACCGTCTTCGACGCGCTGACCGGGTCTCTGCGGGCCGGGCTACGGCTCCTCTTCGTGACCGGCCTGCTCGTGGCCGGTGTGGCCTACCTGACGTCGGACTGGGAACGGGTCCTCTCCGGTCACCAACCGGCGGCGCCCGCGAAGGGACCTCGCCGGAGCAGACCAGCACCTTGCGATGCGCACCCGACAGGATCGGCGCCTCGGCGACCTGGATGCCGTTGAGCATGCTGTTGCAGGCGTTCTTGACGTCGAACACCGGGCACGACAGGCCGAGCTCGGCGGCGTCTGTTCCGGCAGGTATGTCGCGACGCCCGCGATCCGGGCTCTCATCGCTCCCCCTCTATGGCGTAAAGCCTCCCCTCGCCCGCGCAATGTATCGAAAAGAATGGCAATTGTTCTGGTCATCACGGTCACATCGGGGTCTCCGGCGCGACGGGAACTCCGCACCGTCGCGCCGGGCGGTGTGGCATGAGTCGCTCGGTGGTGGGTAGCCGCTGCCATCATGAGCGATGTTCAGACGGGGACGGTGACCACGAAGGTCCCCGCGCGGTTGGACCGGCTGCCATGGTCACGGTGGCACTGGATGATCATCATTGGGCTTGGGACCGTCTGGATCCTCGACGGTCTCGAAGTGACCATCGTCGGCAACCTCTCCGCCCAGCTGGCCAAGGAAGGCAGTGGTCTGGCGATCACCCAGGCCCAGGTGGCCGGTACGGCGGCGGCCCTCTACGTGGCCGGGGCGTGCTTCGGGGCGTTGTTCTTCGGCTGGCTCACCGACAGGTTCGGCCGCAAGAAGCTCTTCATCATCACGATGGTCGTCTACCTGATCGCCACCGCGGCCACCGCACTGTCGTTCTCCGCGTGGTGGTTCTTCCTGTTCCGGTTCCTGACCGGTTTCGGCATCGGCGGGGAGTACGCCGCGATCAACTCCGCCATCGACGAGCTGATCCCGAGTCGCCACCGCGGCCGCATCGACATCGTCATCAACGGCAGCTACTGGCTCGGCGCCGCCGGTGGCGCGCTGCTGACCGTCCCGCTGCTGAACAACTTCGCGGTGAACGTGGGCTGGCGTATCGCCTTCGGCCTGGGCGTGGTCCTCGGCCTGAGCATCCTGATCGTCCGGCGGCACGTGCCGGAGAGCCCGCGCTGGCTGTTCATCCACGGCCGGGACCGGGAGGCGGAGGGGCTGGTCGACGACATCGAGGAGCGCATCGAGTATGAGAAGGGCGTCCGGCTGGAGAAGCCCGCACAGTCCATGACCATCCACCAGCGCAGGTCCATCGGCTTCGGCCGGATCGCGCACACCCTGGTCGCCCGCTATCCCAAGCGCACCGTTCTCGGCTTCTCGCTCTTCATCGGGCAGGCGTTCCTCTACAACGCCATCACCTTCGGATACGCCCAGATCCTGTCGACCTTCTTCAAGATTGACACCAACACGGGCTACTTCTTCGCCGTCATCGCCGTCGGCAACTTCTTCGGCCCGCTGCTGCTCGGCCCGCTGTTCGACAGCGTCGGCCGGATACCCATGATCTCCGGCACCTACATCCTGTCCGGTCTGCTGCTGCTCGGCACGGCCTGGCTGTTCAATCAGGGCGTGCTGACCGCGGTCACGCTGACCGCCTGCTGGTGCGTCGTGCTCTTCTTCGCCTCGGCCGGGGCGAGCGCGGCCTACCTGACCGTCAGCGAGATCTTCCCGATGGAGACCCGGGCCATGGCCATCGCGTTCTTCTACGCGATCGGCACCTTCGTCGGCGGCATCGCCGGTCCGCTGATCTTCGCCAACCTGGTCGAGAGCGGCAGGCCGGGCGACACCGCGCTGGCCTTCTCCATCGGCGCCATCCTCATGATCGCTGCCGGGCTGGTCGAGGTGTTCCTCGGGGTCAAGGCCGAACGCAGGAGCCTGGAGGACATCGCCGAGCCGCTGAGCGTCGCGGCGACCTGACGGAGCATGGAATGTCGCCCGGGGGCGCACCGCGGACCGTGGTGCGTCCCCGGGCGGTCGTGGCGTACGGCCTGCGGGTCTGCGATCCCGGCGGGGGGCTTGATACGATAGTCATTATCATTTGAGCATCTGTTCAGGAGTTTGCCCCATGAATGTCCTCACCGGTCTGGACGCCTGCACCAGCGTGGAGCCGGATGAGGACAGAGTGGCGGCGACGCGGGACCGGCTCGTCACCGCGGAGGAGGCGACCCGGCTCGCCGACCTGTTCCGGCTGCTGGGCGATCCGACCCGGGCCCGGCTGCTGTACGCGTTGCTCGAAGCCGGCGAGCTCTGCGTCTGCGATCTCACCGAGACGGTGGAGGTCAGTGACACCGCCGTGTCGCACGCGCTCAGGCTGCTACGGACCGCGGGCATCGTGACCAGCCGACGGGCCGGACGGATGATCTACTACCGTCTCGCCGACGTCCATGTCCGGCTGCTCCTCGATCTCAGCCGTGAGCACCTCCGGCACGGCTGACCCGTGCCGCCGGTTCAGACCCCGGCCGGCTCCAGCTCGGGTCCCATCGGCCGGAACGTGCGGCGGTAGGCCATCGGCGAGACGCCGATGGCCGCATGCAGGTGCTGCCTGAGTGAGGCGGCGGTGCCGAACCCCGCCCGCAGGGCGACGCCGTCCACCGGTAGGTCGCTGGCCTCCAGCAGGCGGCGGGCCAGCTCCAGCCGTTGCAGGATGAGCCACTGGCCCGGGCTGACCCCCATCTCGTCGCGGAAGCGCCGTGTGAAGGTGCGCCGGCTCATCCGGGAGTGGGCGGCCAGCTCGGCAAGGGGGAGCGGCAGGTGCAGGCGCTCCAGCGCCCAGGCCCTGGTGGCGGCGGTGGTGGCCGTGGACTCCTCGGGGATCGGGCGCTCGATGAACTGGGCCTGGCCGCCGTCGCGCCACGGCGGGACGACGCACCGGCGGGCCACGCTGTTGGCCGTCTCGCTGCCGTGGTCACGGCGGACGATGTGCAGGCAGAGATCGACCCCGGCGGCCACCCCGGCCGAGGTCAGCACATCGCCGTCGTCCACGAACAGGACGTTGGGGTTGACCTTGACCTGGGGGAACAACATCTGGAAGGGCTCGGCGTGGCTCCAGTGCGTGGTCGCCGGGCGGCTGTCGAGCAGCCCTGCCGCCGCGAGCACGTAGGCGGCGGTGCAGATCGAGACCAGCCGGGTGCCCGGCCGGATACGGGCGATCGCCTCGGCCAGCGGCTCTGGAAGCCGGCCCTCCCGGGAGATCGGGCCGAGGCGGTGGGTGGCCGGGATGACCACGGTGTCCGCGCCTGCCAGCGCCTCGGCTCCGTGCTCCACCGCGATCGAGAAATCGGCGTCGGTGCGGATCGGGCCGCCGTCGACGGTGCAGGTGATCACCTCGTAGAGCGACTCGCCGTCCGGTCCCTTGGCCGCACCGAAGATCCGGGCCGGGATGCCCAGCTCGAAGGGGATGACACCGTCCAGAGCGAACACCACGATTCTGTGCATGGCCTGATTCTTACACATGGTGAATTCAGGCCAATTTTGCCCGAGGGTGATGTCGGGATTGATTCTTTGCGATGGCGACCATGGCTTCCGTGATCCACCGGGGTATTCATCGCCATGTGATCAAATATCTGGCGGGAACGGTGGTGGTGACTCTCGGCGTGCTGGGATTCCCCGCGCCGGTGTCGGCCAGGCCGCGGTCCCTGCATCCCGGCGACTACGCGAAGCTCGTGGAGCGGCTGCAGGAACGGTTGCGGGAGCTGAAGTTCTCCCCGGGCCTGGTGAACGGCTACTACGGCGCGGAGACCCAGGCCGCGGTCTGGGCCTTCCAGAAGTCGCAGGGACTGGTGGCGCAGGACAAGGTCGGGGCGGAGACCTGGCGGGCGCTGGCCGACCCACGGCAGGTGACGCCGCTCGTCCCCGAGGGCCGGCCCCAGCGGGTCGAGATCGACCTGAGCCGCCAGCTCCTCACCGTCTACCGCCGTGACCGCCCGCTGCTCATCTCCCACGTCTCCACGGGCAGCGGGCCCTATTTCTGTCAGTACGGCTACAGCTCCAGCACGCTCACCCCGGCGGGGGACTTCCGCGTCGCCAAGCGTGCCCGGCACTCGACGGTCGACCCGATGGTGACGATGGACGAGGCGCTCTCCTTCGAAAGGGACCCCGCCATCGACTTCACGAGCGGCCTCAGGGGCGGGCTCATGGGCGTCGGAACGGACCTGGCGGGAAGGCGGCCGGGGGAGCCGCTGATTCCGGCCCCGTCGCAGCGCCCGACCTCGGGATGCGTCCGGATCCCGGCACACGTCGCCGAGTGGCTCTTCCGCATGGTCGTCGTGGGCGAACCGGTCTACGTCCGTTCCGGGCCCTAGATGATTGAGTCCAAGGGCTTCGGTCACAGTTAGTGGTCGTAGGCGATCAGGGATCGCTTGATCGGTTGTCCAGTCTTGTCGTTGTGCCAGATTGCGGCGGTCAGTGCCAGGATCCGTGTCAGTACGCGGATGATGACGCCAGCAGGAGTACGGGCACCGTGTCGTTCCAGGTCGAGCTGGCCCTTGAAGGTCTGGTTGATCGACTCGATGGTCTGCCGCAACGGCTTGAACAAGCGTGCTCCGGCCCGCTCGGGCTCACCCTTGCGGGCTGGGCGCAGCAGCCTCAGGTCACGCTCGGTGAGGGCCTGCTCGAAGGCGCGGCCGTAGTAGTTCTTGTCCGCGATGATCGTCTGACCGGGACGGGCGGCCACCATCTCGGGTGCCGAATCCAGCATCCCGAGCAGGGTCTCGCGCTCGTCGGCCTTGGCGCCGGTGAGCGCGAACGCCATCGGCAGCCCGCCCAGGGTGCACAACAGGTGCAGCCGCAATCCCCAGAAGTACCGCGAGTGGGACGCGCAGTAGCCGTACTGCGCCCACCCGGCCAGATCGCTGCGCTTGGCCGTCTCCCGGGATCGGCCGCACTCCACCGGCGTGGAGTCGACCAGCCACACGTCGTCGCTCCACAGCGAGGTGTCGGCGGCCAGCATCCTGATCATGTGCAGGACCAGGCCGGACGCTTTGCGTAGCCGCTTTCCGTACCCGGACTGCCCGGGCAGGTAAGGAAACATGTCCCTCAGTTCGGTGTGGGCATAGCGCACCCAGCGCCGCTCGGAGGTGAAGCCCAGCAGAGCCGACATCACCGCCAGTGTCACGAGTTCGGCGTCGCTGAGGGCGGGTGCGATCCCCGTTTTCGGCCGCCATGGCAGCAGGTCCGGCGATGCCTTCACCGCGTCGTCGATCTTGACATAGAGTGCGGTTGCGAGGGTGTTCAGTTCTGTCGTCACAAACGGATCTTGAACGCCCTCGCCCTATTTTCGCAGGCGATCCCTTGGACTCAATCGTCTAGACGGGCGCGTCGGACAGCGGCAGGCGCAGGATCAACCGGGCGCCGCGGCCGTCCGTGCTGTCGGCGGCGTAGAGCCTGCCCTGGTGCGACACGGCGATGTCCCTGGCGATGGGCAGACCCAGCCCCGTCCCTCCGGCGTCGCGGCTGCGCGCGGTGTCCAGGCGGGTGAACCTCTGGAAGATCCGGTCTCGCTGGTCGGCCGGGATGCCGGCGCCGTCGTCGGTGACCTCCAGCACGGCCTCGCCGTCTTCGCTGCCGAGGTGGACCGCGACCGCGTCGGCCGCGTGCCGGTCGGCGTTGGCGAGCAGGTTGGCCAGTAACCGCGACAGCTGGAGCCTGTTGCCCTGGACCACCACGTCGGGCTTGAGACGGAGCTGGATCTTGTGCCGGTACGGCTGCCGCTTCACCTCGTCGGTGACGAACCGGGCGAGGTCGATCCGCTCGGGCGAGTCACGCGCCCCGGCGTCGAGGCGGGCGAGCAGGAGCAGGTCCTCCACGATGGTCTGGAGCCGCTCGGCGTCGGCCAGTGCGGACCGCATCGTCTGCGCCGGGTCTTCGGCCTCGGGGTCGGCGAGCGCCAGTTCGAGCTTGGTGCGCAGCCCGGTCAGCGGGGTGCGCAGCTCGTGCGAGGCGTCGGAGGCGAACCGGCGCTGGATCTCCACGGCCCGCTCCAGCCGGTCGATGGTCGTGTTGATGGTCTGGGTGAGTCCCCGCATCTCGTCCTCCCGTTTGCCCACGGTCATCCGCCGCCGCAGATCGGAGGTATCGGTTATCTCGGCCATCTCACTACGGATCCGTTGCACCGGCGCCAGGGCCCGGCCGACCGTCCGCCAGACGCCCCAGGTGAGCAGGGTGAGCAGCGCGAGGGAGAGGCCGGCCATCGCGACCTCCAGGATGGGGCGGGTGATCAGGGGCGGCTGAGGCCTCGCCGCGTAGATCATGACGTCGCCGTAAGGGGAGTGGAGGTACCGGTAGCCCACGGTGACGAAGCACGCCCGCGGGCCTCCGGGAGTGCTCGTGCAGGATGCCTCGTCCACCCGGCTCTCACCGTCGACGGGCCATGTCCTGCTGATCGCGGGCTGACCTTTCATCATCGGGCTGGACGCGAGGACCCGGCCGTCGCGGGCGACGACCTGGAGACGGCCGACCTGGTCCGTAGGGAGCGTATCGACCGGCGGCCCCTTGCTGACGGCCTTGTACGCCGTCTGTGCCGCCGCCGCCACGCTGTCGGTGGTCTCCTGCAGCTCCCTGGCACGCACGGCCAGCGACGTCGTGAGCGACCCGATCCCCAGCATCACCGCGAAGACCAGGAAGGCGGTCAGCGTCGCTCGGCCCTGGATCGAGCGCGGCCATCGCGGTGAAACCACATTTCCCTCCGGAAATCTACTCTTCACCTACTTATAGGTGGAGAGTGTTCATCCAGGAGTAAAGGCGTTCTATGGTCTTATGCCCGTTTAGTCGGAAAGATCGGTGGTGGTGAGCTCACCGCGGGAGGCGACGCCGAGCTTCGGATAGGCCTTGTAGAGGTGGTAGCCGACCGTACGGGGGCTCAGGAAGAGCTGAGCTGCGATGTCCCGGTTGGACAGGCCCTGCGCCGCCAGCCGGACGATCTGCAGCTCCTGCGGTGTCAGCCGGGCCAGCAGGCCGGGCGCGGGCGCGGCGGGCGCGACGGACCCGGTGGCGCTCAGCTCCGCACGCGCCCGGCCGGCCCACGGCCTGGCCGTCAGGCGTTCGAAGGTCTCCAGCGCGCTGCGCAGATGGGCGCGGGCCTCGGCCTTTCTCCGGGTACGGCGGAGCCACTCGCCGTAGAGCAGTTCGGTCCTGGCCCGCTCGAAGGGCCGGCCGTCGAGCTTCAACGCCGCGGTGAAGTGCTCCTCGGCGTCTTCGAGGAGAGCCCGGCAGCGCAGTACCAGGGCCTCGGCCCACGGCTGGCGCGTGCGGCCGGCCCACTCCCGGTAGCGCGCGAAGGCGTCGGCCGCGCGTTCCGGGGTGCCGAGCCGTACGGCGGCCTCCACCAGGTCGGGCACGCACCGCGTCGCGGACACGTGGTGCCCGCCGGCCATGGGGCCGAGCCGGGAGAGCGCGGCCTCCACCCGGCCGTGGCCGAGGTCGAGCATGCCCAGCGCCCAGACCGTCCACTGGGTCCCCGCGGAGCCGTCCGCCAGGGCCTCGCCCACCAGCAGGTGGCAGCGCTCGTCGTCGCCCTCGATCGCGGCGAGGTAGGCCAGGAGGCTGTTCATCTGGCTGGCCCACTGCCGCTGCCCGGTGTCACGCGCGATGCGCAGGCTCTCGGTGGCGGTGGTCAGCGCGTCCCGGTGCCGTCCCTGGAAGAGCTCGGTCTCGGCGAGGAAGAAGAGCAGCGTCGGCAGCACCCCGATGGTGCCCATGGTCCGGGCCTCGGCGACCAGCGACGCGGCGGTCTCGTGGACCTCTCCGTCCTGCCCGGCGGCGAGCCCGACCCCGCAGGCCTGAACCAGGTCGTTCGGTCCGTGCGCGCCCGCCCGCCGGGTCTCGGCGACCACCTCGGTCAGCGACGGCGGGGCGTCCCGCCGGGACAGGACCGCCGTGACGAACCCGACGACCGGCGTGATCGGGTCGTCGTCCGGGAGGTTCAGGGCGTCGAGCCTGGCCACGGTGCGGTCGAGCTCCGGCCCGCCGAGGTACCACGCGGCGTGCACCGCCTGCGTCAGCATCCGCGCCGCCCGGGCGCCGTCGGCCGTCGCGGCACCCTCCAGCAGCGCCTCGTGCGCGGTGCGCGGCGACCCGCGCAGGAAGTCGGCGGTCGCCCGGACGTGCGTGAGCCGTGCCCACAGCGCCGGATCGCCGGACTCCTCGGCGGTCAACGTGCCGAGCTGCTGGGCGCCCTGCTCGGCGAGCGTGCCGGCCCGGTCCAGCTCGCCGGCCCAGACCGCCCGCTCCGCGGCCAGCGCCAGCCGCCGCGTCCGGGTGCCGGGATGCGCGCTCAGCCGTGCCGCCCGCTCGTAGGCGGTGGCCGCGGCGGCGTAACCGCTCCGGCCGCTCGCCCGCGCGGCGGTCCGTTCCAGCTCGGCGGCCACCTCCTCGTCCGGGCCGGTCGCGGCCATGGCCAGGTGCCAGGCACGCCGGTCGGCGTCGTCCGGCCCGCTGAGCGAGGCGGCCAGCGCCTTGTGCACGGCCAGCCGCAGGCTGGGCGGTATCCCCTGGTAGACGGCGGCCCGGACCAGGGGGTGCCGGAAGGTCATGGTGCCCTCGCTGACCCTGACCAGCCCGGCGCTCTCCGCCGGATGGAGGTCCTCGAGGAAGTCGCCGAACCCGGCCGCCGCCCGCAGCACGACGTCCAGATCACCGGTGTCCTCGGCCGCGGCCACCGCCAGCAGTCCCTGCGTCGCCTCCGGAAGCCGCCGGACCTGGCCGAGAAAGGCGTCCTGGACCCGGCTGGTGAGCGGCAGCGCCGTACCGTCGGCGGGGGCCGCGGCGGGCAGCTCGATCAGCGCGAGCGGGTTGCCCCGCGCCTCGGCCAGCACGCGGTAGCGGACGACCGGGCTGATGCCGGGGCCCAGCAACGCCGCGGCGGCCGGGGCGTCCAGCCCCTTCACCTCCAGCTCCGCCATTCCCGGCGCGGTGAAGGGCTCCCGTGCGGCGATGACCAGCGCGACCCCTTCGGCGTCCAGCCGCCGTGCGGCGAACAGCAGGGCGTCGGTCGAGGCCCGGTCCAGCCACTGGGCGTCGTCCACCAGCACCAGCAGCGGGCCGTCCTCGGCCAGCTCCGACAGCAGGGAGAGCACGGCCAGACCGACCAGCAACCGGTCCCCTGCCTCCACGGAGGCCAGCCCGAACGCGGCCCGCAGCGCCCGCTCCTGCTGCTCGGGCAGCGCCCCGACCCGGTCGAACACCGGCCGGAGCAGCAGGTGCAGCCCGGCGAACGGCAGTTCGGCCTCCGACTCCACCCCGGTCCCGCGGATCACCCGCAGGCCCTCGGCGACGCCGGCCGCGTAGTCCAGCAGCGCCGTCTTGCCGATCCCCGGCTCACCCCGGACGAGCAGGGCGCCGCTCCGGCCCTCCCGGGAGTCCGCCAGCAACCGGTCGATGACGGCCTGCTCGGCGCCCCTCCCATGCAACATGCCTTAAACCCTACTTAAAGGACGATCAGGCGCCCGCGCAGGAGTCGTGGGTGGCGTCGAAGCCCTTGAGGCTGTCGGTGTCGTCCTGCCGGAGGGGCTTGATCCCCTTCCAGTCGTCGCCGATCGTCAGGATGAGCCGCGCCGTGGTGGCCCGGGGCACGGACAGGCCGGTGGACGCGAGCAGGTCACGGGTGAGGGTCGGCGCTCCGGGAGCGCCGTTCGGCGAGTAGGCGATCGTGGTCTTCCGGTACGGCTTGCGCGGCGCATCGCCGATCTTGGCGATGTGGTAGCCCCGCTCCTCCAGCTGGACGGCCACCAGCGAGGCCAGGCCGGAGCGGCTGGTCCCGTTGCGCACCTCGACCTGGATCTTCGACCGGGACACCTTGGACTGGCCGCCCTTGACCCCGGAACCGGCGACCGTCTTGTCCCGGGCGACGATCTGGAAGAGCTTCTTGCTCTGCGGCTCGACCCACTCCACCCGGCCGGGGTAGGTGACCGAGTAGCGCCAGGGGGTGGTGATGAAGTGGATCTGCCCGGCGGCCAGGCCCTGGGCGCTGGTCGCCAGGTCCTTCATGACGAGGGGGGTGAGCCCGGGGTCGGTGGTGACGGACTTGGTGGCCGCGTCGAGGAAGCCGAAGAGCCTCGTGGGGTCGGTGAGCGTCTCGCCGCTCATCACCTTCTTGACCATGGACGCGATGAACATCTGCTGGCGCTGGATGCGTCCGATGTCGGAGCCGTCGCCCAGGCTGTAGCGGGCCCGGACGTAACCCAGAGCCTGCTCGCCCTTGAGCGTCTGCCGGCCCGCGGGCAGGGTGAGCAGGGCCTTCTTGTCGTGGATCGGCTCGGGCACGCAGACCTCGACCCCGCCGACCGCGTCGACCATGCCCTTGAAACCGGTGAAGTCGACCTTCACGAAGTGGTCGATGTGGATGCCGGTGAGCGACTCGATCGTCTTCCAGGTGCAGGTGATGCCGCCGGAGTTGAACGATTCGTTGATCATTCCCAGATGTGCCCGCTGACCGGGGAGCCCCGGCTTGGCCCGGCACTCCGGGAGCTGGACCATCGAGTCCCGGGGGAAGCTGACGACCATAGCGTTGTCCCGTTTCGGCGAGATGTGCGCGAGCATGATCGTGTCGGTCCGCTCGCCCGGGAACTTGCCGTACTTGGCGTTCTTGCCGCCACGCTGGTCCGACCCGACGACCAGGACGTTCAGCGCCTTGGTCGCCGTCTTGACCGGGCGGGTGCCCAGGTCCTCCTTCGGGACGTCGATGTGTTTGACGTTCCCGGCCAGCTTGGCGTAGACCCCGCCCACCGTCGCCGCCACCGCCACCGCGATGACGGTGACCACCGCCACCACCCACCACAGCCACCTGCGGCGGCGCGGGCGTGGGCTCCGCTTCGCGGGCCCGGTGGGTGCGTCGATCAACCCGCTGCTCACGTGACTCCTGATGGGATGGGCCATGGCATGCGCCCATGGCTGAGGAGCCGGATTCCGGCCGTCGCCGAGTGTACTAATCCTCTATAAGAGGCAGATAAGAACCCGCAATTATCCCTTCTGTGACAGATCATCCAGTAAGGGGGAATCGGCGAAATCCGCCCCCGCAGCGGGCTGTCCGGCTGACCGTTTCGCGGGTCTCTGTTACGATCCGCCGATGATTATCCGAGATGGCGGGCCTGATGATGTCCCGGCGGTCCTGCAGATGTTCGACAGCGCGGTGGCATGGCTGACCGCGCAGGGCCGTACCGGCCAGTGGGGCAGCGTGCCGTTCTCCACCGACCCGGTCCGTGTCGAGCGGGTCACCTCCTGGGCGGCCGACGGCGGGATGCGCATCGCCGAGATCGACGGCGAGCCGGCCGGATGCCTGGTCGTCGGACCCGCGATGACGTACGTCTCCCCGGCCCCCGAGCCGGAGCTGTACGTCCAGGTCCTGGTCATCGACCAGCGGTTCCACGGCCATGGCGTCGGCTCCGTCCTGCTGGAGCGCGCCGTCGCCGAGGCGGTGGGGCAGGGGGTCTCGCTGGTCAGGGTCGACTGCTACGCCGGCGACGACGGCCGGCTGGTGAAGTACTACGAGAGCCAGGGCTTCACCAGGGCCGAGACCTTCATGGTCGGCGAGTGGCCCGGTCAGGTCCTCCAGATGCGCCTCCCCGCCGGAACCGCCTGACCTCGGGGACATGCCGGAGTTCGCCGGGCGGTCCAGAGCGGGGCGCCCGTCTCTCCGGCGGGCAGAAGCAGCGGCCGGCCATCGCCCGTGACCTCATCCCGCGTCGCCTGAGCCCAGCGGGTAGATGCGGAGCCAGTCGACCTCCATCCAGGCCTCTCCCGGGCTGCCGTGACCGGGGAACCAGTCCAGTTGCAGGCAGGGCGACATCGTGTTCCGGACCGACCTGGACGAGCGGAACCATTCCTGCCCGTCGAGGTAGCCGACCACCCCGCTGGGGCTGTTCTCCACCGCGTAGGTGTGCCAGTCGGTCATGTCCACCTCGGAGTAGGACTGCTCCTCCCCCTCGGGGGTCTGCAGGTAGAAGTTCGCCCGCCACTTGCCCGGCCGGTCCATGACTCCGAGGAAGTCGATCTCCTCACCGGTGGTGCTCTGCACGCCCCCGCCGCCACTGTCCGGCCACAGCAGGGCGATGGGATGGTAGGAATCCGCTCCCTCGTACATGCGGACACGGGTCTCCCAGCGTCCGTACGTCCGGCTGTGGCGGGCGCCCAGCCCGGCCGTGGTGCCGTCGGCGCGGCCGTACAGGTAGAGCGACCCCTTCCCGATGAAAAGCTGGTCGGGAGAGCGCCGGCCCTTGTTGTCGTGCCCGGGCGAGTCGTAGACCACCCAGTCGGCCGGGTCGAGGTAGTCGTCGAACTCCGCACACCAGACCGGCGTTCCCCAGCCGTGGGTGCCGGCGGCGCTGGGCTCACCGGACGGTCCGCTCGGCTCGGCCGGGTCGGGTGAGCCGGTGGAGTCGACGGAGCCCGTGAGATCGGCGGAGGGAGAGCAGGGAGCCGCTCCGGCGGTGCCGGAGGTCACCTCACCCTGCGCGGCGCTGAGGGTGCCCACCGTCAGCGTGACCACCATGCTCAGTACGGCCAGCCGTACGTGCGATCGAGAGATCATGATTTCTTCTCCCAGGATCTGGCGCAGAGCGACGACGGACTGAAGCTCCAGCAGCCGGCCCTGACCGGTGCCGGAGCCCACGGGACGGACGCGCTCGGCAGAAGGACGGGACGGGCCGGGGGCGGCGCGAAGGCCCACTGAGGCACCGTCCGCTGTTTGGCGTTCAACGGGTCCGCGGCGAACAAGGTGCGGCTGCGCCATGGCGCGAGACTCCAGCACGAGGCGTCCTGAGACAGGCACAGGTCCGTGGAGGAGACGTGTGCCAGCGGTGGCAGCGGAAGGACGGCCCGGACCGCTGGGGACGGCAGCGCGTTGAGAGGCTGGGGAGTCTCCGGTTCCGCCGCCGGCTTCTCGACGCGGGCGTCAGGAACGGGGGTGGTGGTCGGGCCCGCCGTGGGCCGTGCCGTCTGTGCCGGCGGAACCGGTTTCAGAGGTGCGGACTGCGGAACCGTGCGGGGGGTGTCGCCGGTCGGGCTCGGCGCGGCCCTGGCCGGCTCCTTCGTCGCCGCCGGCTTGGACGTGGGGCGCGGAGTGGCGGGCCGGGGCGCCGTGCGCCTGGCGCTGGGGGCCGGATCCGGCGCGGGTCCCGACGTCTCCTTCGGGGAGGCCGGTGCGGTGGTCACACCCCGCTGGGCCGTGTGCGCGGGCGCGGGATCGTCGTTTGAGGCCGGACCCGGGGTGGCGGAGGGCGGGGCCGTGGTGGGAGCGGTGGGCTTGTCGCTCTTGTCGGGCGCTGGAGGGTCGCTTCTGGCCGGTACCGGGTCCGGTGTCCCGTCGGCTCCGGAGATTTTCGCCCGCGCCGAGGTGCTCTTGACCGGTGATCGCATCTGCTCCGTCGTCGGCGTTTCCTGGGCCCGCGCGACCTCCGGCGGTCTCTCCTCGGCGTCGGCGGACTCGTCGTCCGGTGGGACCTCCACGCGTGAGAGCGAGGGCTGCTCGGCCATGACGGGAGGGTCGGCCGCCGGTGCGGTCGTCGCCGAGGTGCCGGACCAGCCGGGATCCGCCATGGCGGACCAGGGCTGGGCGATGATCGCGCCGGTCGTCGCGGACACCCCTGCCAGGAGGAGACCGGAGACCAGGGTGACGCGCCGGGGTGAGTTGCGTGGGGGCATGAACGGTCTTCCTCGGACTAGGGGGTGGGCTCGGGGCCGGAGAGGGGCTTCCATCCCGCCGCGGTGAACTCGGGAGTGCCGGGCATGGCGACCTCGGGCGCCGCGGTGGCGGCGGGGTCGGGGATGTTGACCCAGTCGCCCACGCCGCGCATGCCGGGTTCCCAGGTCATGAGCAGGCTCATGGCGTACGGGCTGGAGTAGGTCGGGTCGGTGTCCTGGGTGCCCTTGGTCGCCGTCACCTGGACCAGAAGGGAGACCTGGACCTGGTCCTTGGCGCGGGTCTGCCACTGGACCCCGATCGTCTTCGTCTGCATGGCGGCCCCGTCGGGGAGCTTCCCGGCCTTGGGCAGCCCGAGGGTCTCGCGCCACCCGGCGACGGCGGCCCGCGCCCCGGCCCGGGCCGCGTCCTGCTGCTCCGGCGGAGCGTACAGAACCGCTGCCTGCTCGGCCTGGACGGCGTCCAGCGTCCACGCCGCCTCCAGCGCGGCCGCCGCCGCCGAGACCGCCCCCAGGTCGGTGTGGGGGAACCCGACGGGATAGCCGCCGTCGCCCTTGTAGCCGGAGGGCGGAGCGAGCGCGACGGTGCCGGAGGTGGCGTCCACGGTCCGGGCCGTCGTGGGGACGGGTGCCGGCCGGAGGAGCTGCCACCCGCCGACCGCCAGGAGGATCGCCCCCACGATCGAGACGACCACGATGATCATCCGCCGGGAGCCACGCCCAGGAGGGCCCAGATCCCAGTCGAGCACGGGGTCCTCGGACATTGGCGACACTAGTGGCTCCGGTCGGGGCGCACGCCGAACGACTGGCCCGCGGCGGCCGCCAGACGCAGGTACGCGCCCCGGGTGGTGGACTGGAGACGGACCAGGTCGACCTCCGCGCCCTCCTTGAGGTGAGGGTCGTAGGGAACGCGGATCACGGCGCGGCAGCGGGAGTTGAAATGGCGTTCCAGCAGCTCCACATCCACGTCCGACTTGGCTTCCACGGCGTTCAGCACGACGATGGCGTTCTTGACCAGGTCCGCGTAGCCGTGGGCGGTGAGCCAGTCGAGTGTCGCGGCGGCCGAACTCGCTCCGTCCACCGCGACCAGGCTGACCAGCACGATCTGGTCGGCAAGCTCCAGCGTCGCCCCCATGGCCCCGTGCAGCAACCCGGTCCCGCAGTCGGTGATGCAGATCGAGTAGTAGCGCTCGATGAGCCCGGCGACCGTACGGTAGTCCTCGGCGTTGAACGCCTCGCTGACGGCGGGGTCGGTGTCGGACGCGAGGACCTCCAGCCGGGCGGGTGACTGGGAGGTGAAGGCCCGCGCGTCCGCGTAGCGGACGATGTGGGGGGCCTCGGCGAGCAGGGTGCGGATCGTCGCGGCCGTCTCGGATTTGACCTTGATACCGAGGGTTCCCCGGTCGGGGTTGGCGTCGATCGCGATGACCCGGTCACCCCGCAGAGAGGCCAGCGTGTTGCCCAGGGCCACGGTGGTCGTCGTCTTGCCGACCCCGCCCTTGAGACTCATGACCGCGATCCGGTGGTGCCCGCTCGCCACGGGGGCCTGGGCCTGGGCCATGAGCGTGCGGCGTTCGACCTCTGTGGCCGACTCCCCGGGGATGATCCTCCCACCGGAGAGCTGCCAGACAAGGCGCCGCCACCCGCCGGTGGGCTCGTGACGCCGGTTGATGAGCAGATGTTCGGCGGTGAGCGGAACCGTCTCCTGGAACTGCTCCGCCGTGGCCGGCGGCGAGGACTGGGTCTGCGGGGACGTGTCCGTCATGGCCAAGGGTCCTTTCGAAAGAACGTGCACAGAGCAGATGGGACGGAGCCGTCAGCAGGTGAGCCAGCGCACCGTCGTAGTGATCGAGTCGGTGGGGCCGTGGAAGGTCAGCGGAGCGGTGACAGTGGCGGGGACGCCGCACCAGCGGCGGATCCGGAGGGCGCGCAGGTTGATCACGTCCGTGCGCCCCTGCTTCAGGGTGCCGCTGGACGGGGTCACGGACAGCCCCGGTGCCGTTATCCGCCATTCCAGGGTCTTCTCGGAGACGGTGAGGAGCAGGCTGCCCTGACCGAACTCGTCCAGCGTCACCACGGGTGGGATCTGCACGCGTTCGGCGAGCCCGTTCTGGACGGCGGGGGCGGGGACGGCGTCACCGGTCGTGACGGTCTGGGTGGTGGAGGACTGCATGGCGCTCGGCGATCCCTGACCTCCGATGACGGGTCCCAGAAGGTTCATTCCCGTCACGGTGCCCGTCGCGCCCGCGACCACGATGATGGTGATCTTTATGGTCGTGCTCCGGACCCGTTCCCCCGCCCACGCGAGGGCCTCCGCGAACCGGACGCCGGGGCCGAACCGCACCCCTTCCGGCTCGCCGATCGATCCGGCGTACGCCTTGACCGCGGGCACCCGCGCGTCACCGGACCTGCCGGGGACGGCGGGGATGGCGGGGTTGGTGGCGGTCACGTCGTCCGTACGGGAAAGCACCTCACGCGCCCGCGCCTGGGAGAGCAGCGCGTCGTAGAGGGGGGTGTCATGTCCGGGTGCCGAAGGTGCCGAAGGTTCCGAAGGCGCCGGGGATATCGGGGATGTCGGGGGCGCGGACGGCGGGCGGGTCCGGCGGGCCGGCAGGGACGGGAGCGTGGAGCGGTCCGGCAGCACGGGACGGTACGGAAGCGTGGAGCGGTCCGAACGGTCGGCGCGGCGCGGCCGGTCCGAGGGAGCAGGCCGGGCGGGGTGGTGGGGTGTGGAGCGGTCCGGCTGGACGGGAAGGTAGGGAAGCGTGGAGCGGTCCGAGCGGGCGGGTCTCACCGCCCTGCCGGGCTGGGTCTCCTCCTGCGGCCTCTCGGGGGCGCCGGGATCCGGTTTCGGGGCCGGTGTGGTGCCGACCCTGGGCAGGGGCAGCTTCACGGGGGGCGGGAGGGAGCCGAGGAGCCGTTTCCTCATCTTGGCGGTGAGGGGGGAGATCCTCGGGTTGGAGATCATCTGCGGGACCGTGTAGCGGATGTTGATCGGCCGTATGCACGCGGAGCACGTGATCATGTGAGACAGCAGGTCCGTGCGGGCGCTCTCGAACTCGGCGGGCGAGAGCGTCCGCAGCTCCTCGGCCTCCTCGGATCTCTCGGGCTCCTCGGGCTCCTCGGGCTCGCCGAACTCCCCGGGCTCTGCGGGCTCCCCGAGTCCCCCGGGGAACAGGACGTCGGCCAGCGGGGAGAGCTCAGGACAGGTATGGCGGTCGTGAACGATGGCGTCCAGCCCGCTCACCAGGGTCTCGATCAGATCCTGGGTGCGCGTCGCGAGCCTGGCGACCTCCTCCGCGGGCATCGCCAGGACGTGCGAGAGATCAACGGCTGTCAGTTCGTGGCGGTACATCAGCCTGAGCGTCTCGGTGCCCAACGGGTCGACGATCGTCCAGACGCGCGTTATCAGCCGGACGTCCGGCATACCCGGCCCGGACTCCGGCACGTACTGCTCCCGGTATCCGGGGGCGGCGCGGCAGTCCTGCCGCAGCGCGGCCAGCAGCCGCCCCCGTGCCGTGATACCCCTGGGTGCCGGCTGGGCCTGGCAGGCGGCCAGCACGGAGGCGACCGCCGCCGGTGCCCGGTCCGGCGCCAGGTGGTAGACGGCATAGTCCATCAGGTGCGCGCCGTGCTCGCCCACCCAGGCCGCCGCCCCCTGGCCGGGACCGGGCACGGCGCGCCCAGCTCCAGGGGAGGTGCTCATGGGCCGGTGTACTCCGCCTGATCCGGGTCGATCTGGCCGGTGCCGGGCTGTACGGCCTGGCCCTGCTGGATCTGGCGGGTGTCAGGCTGTACGGCCTGGCCCTGCTGGATCTGGCGGGTGTCAGGCTGTACGGCCTGGCCCTGCTGGATCTGGCGGGTGTCAGGCTGTACGGCCTGGCCCTGCTGGATCTGGCGGGTGTCAGGCTGTACGGCCTGGCCCTGCCGGACCTGGCCGGTGTCAGGCTGCCCCGCCGGCTCCAACCGGGTCTGCCCGGTGTCGGGCTGTGTGCCCTGGCCCGGCTCGACCTGACCGTTGCCGGACGGCGCGGGCGGCAGGGTGGAGGGGTTCGTCACCACGAGTTCCAGGTTCCGCTCGGGCAGCCCGGTCAACTTGGTCCAGTTGCTGACCTGGCCGGCGGGCGGGTCGGCGTAGAGCCAGCGGATGAAGGCGGGCCACTGGCACGAGTCGCGAGGTATGGCAGGGCTGCCGCCCTGTGACCGGTCGAGTGCCTGAAGTTCGGCGGCTGAGTAGTCCCGGCACGGGGGGGTGCCGGGCGGGGCGATGTTGAGGTCCCACACGCCGTTCTCATCGGTGTAGCGCATGTTCTTGTCCAGCCCCAGGGCCTCTTGGGCCCGCCGGAGGAGCTCCGGGTCCTGGAAGATCGGCAGGGAGTCGCCGCCCCCGGTGACCTCGCCGTTCGGAGCCTGCGGCGTGGTGGGCTGCGCGTTTCCGTTGGGAGCCTGGGAGGGGTTCTGGGGGTCGGGGGTGGGGAGCTGCGCGTTCCCGTCGGGGTTCTGGGGGTCGGGGGTGGGGAGCTGCGCGTCCTGGGACGGACCCGTCGACGGGGAGGTCTCCGGTGCCGGCTGGGAGGGCTTGGCCGTGGTGGACGGCCGGGTCGGCCGGGTGGTGGATGAGGGATCCGGACGGTGGTGCCCGCGGGTGTGCGAGGGCCTCGGAGTCGCGGGGGACCGGGGTGGCTCCGCGGTGGCGGACGGCGTGTCCGGCTTCGCCGTGCCCGTCGGTGTCGTGGGCTGGGTGGTGTCCGTCGGGCCGCGCCTGCCCGACGGCCGTGCCGGGCTGGGCGTCGGCTGCTTCTCCGGAGCCTGGACCTGGACCTGCTTCGCGGGCTGCTCGATCTTGCTGCCGCTCTGCGCGATGTCGCCGCCGACCTTCTTGGTCGGCGCGGGGGCGGGCTCGCGGACCGACTTCGCCACGGGAGCCTGGACTTGCGGGGCGGGGTCCGGAGCGTTCTGCACCGGCGCCGCGCGACGTTCGGGGGCGGGCTGTCCCGCGGTCGAACGCTTGGGCTCCGGAGCCGAGGACGCCTCTTTGGGCGAGGTCGTCGCCACCTTATCGGGACTCCCAGGACGTTGGAGGGGGGCGACGGCACCGGCCAGCACGGCGAAGGAGACGCAGCCTCCCCCGCTGCCGCTGACCGCGTGCCCGTCGACGGTGGCGGTCAGGCAGACCCGCGGATCCTTGGAGCCGGTGTCCTTGATCGTGCTGCCCTCGCCGGCTCCGGAGATCGAGGCCGCCTGGCCCCCGCCGACCGGCCCGCGGGAGGTCCACGCCTGCGCGCTGTCGTCGAGGTGGTACGTACCCGCGGCCAGGCGCATCGTGCTCCCCTCGACGGGCTGCGCGCGGGCGGCGATGACGGCTCCCAGCCCGGCACCGGCCCCGAACACGCCGATGGCGATACTCGCGGTGATCACCGTCGCCCGTGAGGGTTGACGTGAGGGTGTCATTATGGATGTTCCTCTTCTTCCAGGGGGGTGTCAGTCGCCGTGGCTCTCCAGGACATCGCTCCACTCGCCCAGCACGCGGACGGGCTCGGTGGAGCCGGCGGGAGGGACATGGGCTACGTACATGCGTCCGTAGGTCGCGCTGACGGAATGGGTGAAGGCCTTGTTCGCGGTGCGGATGGCGGCCGACCCCTTGAGGCTGACCTTCGCGCCCACCCGCTGAGCCCTGCGGGCGTCGACGGAGCGGGCCGCGTACCAGATCAAGGCGCCGCCGTCGCTGGTCCTCAGCGCGCGCACCGGGCCCTCCTGCCGGTAGGAGAGCCGGAGGGTCCAGCCCGCCTCCTCCAACTGGGCGCGCTCCTGCTGCCAGAACTGCACGACGTCGCTGGTCCAGGGCCCGTCGGCGAACATCGGGTCCGGCTCGGCGCCGGCCATGCTGGCCAGGTGGGCGGCGGCGACCTGGCGCGGGGTCGCGAGCAGTCCGGGGGCGTTCTCCGGCAGGCTCGTGGCGTAGCCGTCGGCGTCGGTCGCGATCTTGGGGAGCCGGGCGGGAGTGGCCTGCGTGTCGGCCGCGGACGCCACCAGCCGCCAGCCGGCGGGGGTGGAGCTCATCAGGTCGAAGACCCGGGCGATCCCCGGTCTGTAACAGATCGCCACGAACCAGTCGGGGGTGCCGTCGACATGCCGGGGAGCCCACACCTTCGGGTTGGGCCACACCCCCCACGCCACCCCGGTGCCCTCCAGCCGCGCGGTCTTGAAGCTCGCCCGGGACATCTCCAGCGCGAGCCCGTGCTCCAGTCTCCCCATCGCGACCTGGTTCAGCGCGATCTGCGCCTTTGACAGCCCCCGCTGGTAGCGGCCGTGGATGCCGTACATCTGCTTGAAGGAGAGCTGGGGGGACCCGGCCCCGGCCGAGGACTCGACGGACGGGGGGACCGTGACCCTGGCCCTCGCCTCTTCGGTGGCGACCGTCCTCGGGTTGAGGGGCGGTGGCGGCGTGCTCTTGCCGTCCGGTGCCGGGGCGGAGGGCTTTGGTGTGCCGGTGGCGCCCGGAGGGGAGGGGGCCGGTGTGCCCTTGGCCGCCGGCGCGGATCCGGAGGGGTCCGGTGTCGCCGAGGGAGGAGCCGCTGTCCCGGACGGCTGAGGGGTCGGATTGGCGACCAGGGCCCGTGATTCGGAGGGACTCCTCATGACGAGCCAGACCCCCGACGCGACGAAGATCAATAAAATTGCCCCGAACAGAATGACCTTCCGCCAATCGAATGCGTCGAGCCGTTCGGGGTGCCAGTCGGGTGCGTGACCCCATTCATGATCGGCGGAAGCGTCACCACGGCCAGAGGGCCCAGCCTGCCTGTCTGGGAAATCTGATGCGCGCCATGACATAGGTCCAAATATTAGACTGACCGTGATCTATTGGGAAGGTAAAGGGGTCGAGTAATCGGCACTTATGGCTATTGGTTTATAAATAATACATAAGCCATAATAGGGTCCGTCCGAAATTAGGGCCACGGTGACCTGTGATTTCGTAACAAACAGGTCATATCGTTACCTCTCCCTGGGTTTGCGTCTCCCCGTTGTTTTTGATCACCGCCTGTCGCCTCCCCGTTGATCTGCTATTTCCCCGGCGATGGCCGGCGTTCATCTCGCGTTGATTTTCCGGCTGACCGGACAAGTCGTAAGAGCAGGGCTGTGGAATCGTTTTCACATACGGATTGCCGCCGGGCTCTCGCCGTGCCGGTTATGAATGGCCTTCACATATTCGCGGGGACGTCCCGGCGGTGAAATGAGGTTTCGGTCGTGCCGGGGCTCCGTGCCGCCGGCCCTGGCGCCCGGTGGCGATGACCGGCTGACGGGCGCACCGGCCGGTCGGCCTCCGATCCCGTGCGTACGGCCCACCGGTCCCTGTGCCCGGAGGGGCGCGGAGTAGGCTGAAAGCGACGCCGGGCACCTACGCGGCGCCTCCTTCACGTGGACGGCAGATCGATGGCGAACAGTGAGCCGACATGCGAGCTCCATCTCCGGATGGCCGGACAGTCGCGCGATCTGATGCTCCGCCTGCACGGTGCCGAACCCACCGAAGACGAGGTGGCAGGGTGGATGCAGGATGGTTCGGTGATCCGTCTTGAGGTCTCCGAGGCGGGGAGCCACCAGGTGCCGCACAGCATGCTGGTGAACTTCGGCAGCGTCGCCTTCGCCTGGCTCGTCCCCTTCAGTGCGGGCAGAAATGTGATGTTCTGACCTCGAACGTTCCGTCGGCCGCCGCTCTCGCCCGTGCCACGTCGGCCGAGGTGGCCGACCGGCCTCCGGACACGGCGGTAGATCGGCCTGTAGCTCGGCTGACAGACGAGTGCCCCTGAAAAGAGGGCTGACACGTAACAGATCGGTTGCGACGCGGACCGGCCGGTGAGGCCCTGTGAGGAACGCCGCGCGGGCGGAACCGGTGCCGGGCCGAGCGGAATCCGTGTGACCGGGTATGACCTCTTTGAGGACAACCAGCACGGGGGCTGCCATGACCGTCTACACGCTGTCGATCGTCGAAGGCGACGTCGACCACATCCCGTCGGGGAAGGACATCTTCTCGCCCGGCTCCCCGATCACCTTCGAGGACCTGGACCCCTCCACCCTGGTGTGGCTGACGGAGCACGGCTACGAGGAACCGGGCAGGAAGGTCGTGGTCACCCCGGTGGACGGGAGCCTGAACGGGTTACGTGTGATCGCCTCCCGGGAGGTGGACCTCTGAATGCCGGCTACCGCCCGGGTGCCGGCAGCCTCGGCCGCCGCGCCTCGCGGGTGATCGGCCGGGGCCGTGCCCGTCCGCAGGGTGGTCGTGCCGTCGGCTGTGCCGTACCCCGCCGGGAGTGCCGCCGTCTCGCAGCCGCTGCCTCACTCGCTCATACGTACTTCCGCACACGGTGGTCCGCTATCGGAAGGTCAGCCATGGAGAGCGGAGTCACAGCATGAACGGCGAGACGGTGGCCCTGCTCTTCGACGTGGTCAGGATGCTGGAGGAGAGCATCGCGGCTCGCGACTGCCCGGCCATGGTGGTCATGGACGGTGAGCGCCGGCTGGTGCTCAGCGACGACGGCTATCTCCTCGACGAGCCGGCCGCAGCCGCCTTCGAAAGCAGGGCCGCCGCCAAGGCCCGGGAGGTCGGCGCCACGCGATGGGTGCTGGCCGTCCCCCAGGTCTGGATCTTCAAGCCGCCCAACACGGTCGCCATGCGGCCGGTCTCCAACCACCCCCTGCGCGAGGACGAGCAGGAAGCGATCACCTGGATGAGCTGTGACCGCGACGAGGGCGTGGACTACGGGCGCGTCACCTACGCCCGGCCCGGTGGCGAGCCGGTCTTCGACGATCCCGAGGTGTTCACCGTGGGAGTCCAGCCGCATCGGAGCATGCCGGGTTTCAAGATGCTCCAGGCCTACCTCGCGGACCAGCCGGACAGCTGACCGGGCGTCCGCGACTACGGCGGCAGATGGCCGCCTACCGTGGCGCGACCGGACTGGACATGCCGCTCGGTGCGCTCGTCGTCTTCCTCTCCGCCTGGCGGTCGATCTACGGCGCGGTGGCACTGGAGGTCTTCGACCATTTCGCCCCGTTGATCACCGACCAGGAACCCATGTTCGAGCTGCTGATGGGGGACCTGCTCACCCGGTTGGGACTGGCGGCCGAGTATCGCGCTCCCACACCGGCCTGACCGGCTCCCACCGGCACGATCGTCTTGGGTTCCGAGCTCATCGAGCCGCTGCGCCCGATGCCTCCACGTTCGCCAGGCCGAGTGGGCCAAGACCACGCCCCTGGCCACGGACTCGGTCCGTGAGGAGCTGAGCTGAGCCTCTCCGGCTGCCGATTCGGACTCGGTCCGTGAGGAGCTGAGCCTCTCCGGCTGCCGGCTCGGCTGACGCGACCGCTGGGCCGTCCCCTCCATCCCCTCGCCTGGGCTGTGGCCGTCTGGTCGACAGACGACCTGTGTGTCCCAACTTGTCGTAGATGATCCCTTGACATCCACGGAGACGACGAGTTAGCGTCCTCGAAACCTGAAATTAACGTTCACGTTAACGTTAATGCCAGGCCCGGGAATTGCCTACGGGAAGGACGCCTTGAGCGTGGAGACGACCCATGTCCCGGCTGACGAACTGCGCCGTGCACTGATCGCGGCAGATCCGAAGCTTTCCAAGTTCAACCCGCTGCCGCGCATACTCGCATTCGACGAGTTCAACACCGGAACGCATGGCTGGTGCGAACTCATCGGCAACCACGACGGCCACGGAAATCTCGACACGGTCGATGTGCACATGCGCGACTTCCGACCGCCGCAGATCAGTTCGTGCGATTTCTTCGACATCGGAACCCACGGCGCGATGAGCGGTAACTACGCCCTGAAGGTCGCCACCCGGCCGGTGACCGGCCACACCGCCGTCGCGATCCGCCGCCTGACCATGGCGCAGCGCGGAGTCGTGCAGTTCGAGACGTACTTCACCTACAAGAGCGAGGCGGTGACCGAGGAGTCGTCGCTCGGCAACAGCTTCGGCGACGTTGTCTGGGACGGGAACCTGCACCCGTCCGAGGCCCAGTTCGGTGCGTTCACCGTGGCCACCGACCTCTGTGACGGCGATGGCATCCGCTACCACTGCGTCGCGCGCTACCAGAACACCGACCTGGAGAACAGGTTCACCCGGCGCTGGGTCTACCCCGTGGTGCCCGAGCCGACGCCCCGGGAGAACCTGTACAACCAGGAGAACCTGACCCCCACCGAGGACTTCACCGCCCCCAACCCCGAGGACTGGCACGCGCTCGACGAGGAGCCGCAGTTCCTCTGCTACAACGAGGTCCCCACCAAGGTCAATTGGCATTATCTGCGCTGGCAGTTCGACACCCGAACCCGGACGAATATCGAGCTTCAGGTCAACGACCGAATCATGGACATGCGCGATGTTCCGGTCCCGCAGTATCCGGACAAGTATGACGGCCTGGAGAACCTGCTGAATTTCTACGTGAGCGTGCGCACCCATTCTCCGGTGCGTAACTTCCTTTTCCTTGATTCCGCACTGATTTCCGTGGATTGGTGAACACCGGCATGAAGCATGCTCTTACCGCCGTTCTGGAGCGCAACACCACTTTCACCGCCGACTTCACGACCGAGCCGTACGAAGCGGGGTGGGCGACGGAAGCGCGCTGGTTCGTGCGGACCCTGGCACTGGAGGGCGACGCGCCCACTCTGCACCTGGCCACCCAGGTCTCCCCCGACGGGCTGCACTGGTGCGACGACGAGACCGCCGAACAGGTGACGACGGAGCCGGGCCTGGTGTCCTGGCGGGTGCGGGAGTTCGGCCACTGGCTGCGGCTGCGGGCCTCGCTGCGCGGCGGCGATCCGCAGGCGAAAGTCCTGATCTACCTGGCGCTCAAGAGCTGAGAGGAACCGTCATGGCAGCAATGGAGGGAATGGGCAGGCGACAGTTCCTGACCCTCCTCGGGGCTGGGGTCGCCGGCGTCTCCCTCCCCGCCCTGGTCTCGGGGTGCGCCCCCGGAGGTCCGGGAACGGGGTCGGCGTCGGGCGGGAACCGGCCGCTCAGCGCCGCGTTCTACCAGGCGATCAACGACCTGGACCCGCATGGCGCGAGCGCGGTGGACGAGGCGTCGCTGCTGGCCAACCGGCAGATCTACGACACGCTGGTCACCAGGGACGGCGACAAGCTGGTCCCCGGCCTGGCCACGTCCTGGCGGCAGCCCGACGAGAAGACCTGGGAGTTCACCCTCCGCGACGACGTCACCTTCCACGACGGCACAGAGCTGACCTCGGCCGACGTGAAGGCTTCGCTGGAGCGGCTGGCCACGTCGGTGGGGCCGCAGAAGCCGCTGTGGTCCGCGCTCGATGCCATCGAGGCGCCCGACCGGCACACCGTCAGGCTCACCACCAAGGATCCCCTCGGCACGCTGCTGGTGAACCTGACGCTGGCCTTCGTCCTCCCGGCGGCCCACCTGGGCGGAGCCGGCTTCTTCCGCAGACCGATCGGGAGCGGCCCGTTCGCCGTCGAGTCGTTCACCCCGTCCTCACAGCTCCTGCTCAAGCCCGCCGCGAACTACTGGGGCGGTGCGTCCAAGCTGCCCGGGCTGCGCCTGCCGTACATCCCCGAGGCGTCGACTCGGATGACCTCCCTGCAGAACGGGGAGGTGGACGTCACCTGGATCATCCCGCCGGACGAGCTGAAGCGGCTGAACGGCGTGAACGGCGTGCGGGTCGAGAGCAAGCCGGGCGTGAACTACTTCCTCGCCTGGTTCAACTGCGGCCGCAAGCCGTTCTCGGACGTGCGCGTCCGCCGCGCGCTCTCCCACGCGCTGGACGTCAAGAGCATCGTCTCCAACCTGTACGGTGACGCGGCGACGGTCATGGACGCCCCGATCCCGTCGGCGGTCTTCGGCCACGCGAGCCAGCAGCCGTACGAGTACGACCCCGAACTCGCCAGACGGGAACTGGCCGAGGCCGGTTACTCCTCGGGGATCCGCACCTCGATGATGTGGTTCAAGGACACCGGGCCGCTGGCGACCGAACTGGCGCAGTCGATCATCTCGGCCTGGGCCAAGGTGGGCGTCACCGTGGAGCCGCAGCAGATCGAGAAGGCGGCCTGGATCAAGAGGCTGACGGCTCTGGACTGGGACATCGAGCTCCAGGTGAACACCGTGACCACCGGAGACGCCGACTACACCCTGGGCAGGCTCTACACCAGCGACGCCAACCGCATGGGCTACTCCAACAAGAAGCTCGACGGCATCCTCGCCGAGGCCCGTTCGACCTCCGACCAGGACAGACGCGGGTCACTGTACGGCCAGGCGTGCGAGATCATCTGGCGTGATGCGGTCGGCGTCTTCCCCGCGGCGCTCTCCAGCACGTACGGGCTCCGTTCCACGGTGCAGGGGTTCGTTCCCGCGGCCAACAGCCAGCCCGAGTTCCGCGCGGTGTCGACCGCCAGGTGATGCATGTGCAACTCGAACCAGTCTGGGGACCCTATGCGTGAGGCCCGCCGCGCCACCCTGAAGGACATCGCCGAGAGCCTCGGCGTGTCGGTCAACACCGTCTCGCGTGCGCTCGCGGACAAGGACAACGTCGGCGTGGAGACCAGGACCCGCGTCAAGGAGGAGGCCGAACGGCTCGGCTACGTGCCGAACTCCACGGCGCGGTCACTGGTGCTGGGGTCGGCGACCACCCTGGGCATGGTGATCACCAACCCGTCCAACCCGTTCTACGCGCAGCTCATCAGCGCCATGGAGCAGCACTGCCGCAAGCACGGCTATTCGTTGCTGCTCATGGCGACGGAGGAGAGCCTGGCCAACGAGCGGCGTGCGGCCGAGGAGCTGCTGCGCCGCGGAGTCGACGGAGTTCTCGTGGTGGCGGTGCAGGAAGGCGCCGAACACTGGCGCCGTTTCCGTACCGCCGGGGTTCCCCTCGTCCTGATCAGCCGCGACGTGCCCGAGTTGAACACCGATCTCGTGGGCGTCGACCATGTCCAGGGCGGTTACGAGGCCGCCAGGCACGCGATCGCCCGGGGCGCCAGGAGGATCTACTTCCTGGAGGAGGACCTGAGGGTCTCCTCGGTCGCCGACCGCGTCGAGGGTTATCGGCGGGCCATGGCCGAGGGCGGGCTGCCCATGGGGCCGGACAGCGTGATCAAGGTGCCGACCCGGCGGCTCGAGCAGAGCGCCCTCCCGTGGGATCCGAGCGAGGCGTATCGGCTGGCCCGGGATGTCCTGCGGACGGAGCAGCGGCCCCTGGCCTTCGTCGCCGGCAACGACTACTTCGCACTCGGCGTGTACCGCGTCGCCGAGGAGGCAGGTCTGAGGATTCCAGAGGACGTGCTGGTCGTGGGCTACGGCGGTCATCCGTTCGCCCCTTATGTAATCCCCACCCTGACGACCGTGGACCTGCCCGCGACGGAGATCGGCGTGTCCGCCGTGGACCACATGCTCCGGCGACTGAAACGGCCGGCGGCCGGGGGCGCACCGGAGAAGATCCTCTTCCCGCCCCGGCTGGTCGCGCGGGCGTCAAGCGGCGGGAGCGGCACATGACCGCCTTCCTCGGCCGCCGGCTGGCGCAGGCCCTGCTCCAGATCTGGGGCGCCGTCACCATCGTCTTCGTCGCCCTGCGCGTGCTGCCGGGCGACCCCGCCGAGCTGATCCTGGGCAGCCAGGCGACGCCGGATCAACTGGAGGCGTTGCGCACGGAGCTGGGCCTCGGAGAACCGTTGCCGGCGCAGTATCTGGGCCACCTCCAGGACATCGTCCGTCTCGACTTCGGTCAGTCGTGGCGGCAGGGCGTGGGCGCTCTCGACGCCTGCCTGGAGCGGCTGGGGCCCACCCTGACCCTGTCCGCCTGGGCCATGGTGTTCACGGTGATCCTGGGATTCCTCGCGGGCTCCTACGCGGCCCGGCACGCGAACACGGTGGTCGACCATCTGATCTCGGTGTCCTCGCTGGTCGGCCAGGCCCTGCCGCCCTTCTGGATCGGCATCATGCTCTCGCTGATCTTCGCACGGTGGCTGCAGATCCTGCCCAGCACGGCGGACGGGACGATGGCGAGCCTCCTGCTGCCCGCCCTCACCCTGGCGCTGCCGTTCGTGGGCTGGCTCGGCCGCCTCGTGCGGACCGGGATCCTGGAGGAGATGAACCAGGACTATGTCCGCACGGCCCGCGCCAAGGGGCTGAGCAGCAGGGTGATCTTCTCCATCCACGTCCTGCGCAACACCCTGGTCCCGGTGGTGACCATGCTCGGCCTGCTCATGGGCAACTTCATCGCCAACGGCGTCATCGTCGAGGTGATCTTCGCCTGGCCCGGGATCGGCTCGCTGCTGGTGGACTCCATCACCTTCCGTGACTATGCCGTGGTCGAGGCCATCCTCACCGTGATCACGGTCTGCTACATCATGCTCAACTTGCTGGTCGACGTGCTCTACGCGTACCTCGATCCCAGGATTCAGTTGGAGAACGCATGAGGCCGGTGAAACTACCCGACCGGAGCGACGACCCGGCGCTGGAGGTGGGGCGGCCGCCGGCCGCGGCGGCACTCCGGCGGCTGGCCGGGCTGCCGCTGCGCGCCCATCTCGCCCTCGGAACGGTGCTGCTGTTCGTGGCGGCCGGGTTGCTCGGTCCGATCTTCCTGCCCTTCGACGCTGCCCGGACCAGCCCTCCGGACCGGCTGCTGCCACCCGGGACCCGGCTGTCCGACGGCGTCGTCGCATGGCTGGGCACCGACCAGGTGGGCCAGGACATCCTGGCCGAGGTGCTGGCGGGGATGCGCACCTCGCTGACCGTGGCCCTGGTCACCGTGCTCGTCGGCGGGTCGGTCGGCCTGCTGCTCGGCCTGCTGGCGGGATACTTCGGCGGCTGGGCCGACGGGATCATCTCCCGGGTCGGCGACATCCAGCTCGCCTTCCCCAGCCTGCTGCTCGCCATCCTGCTGGCCGGGGTGCTCGGCCCCAGCATGGTGAACGTGATCATCGCGCTCGCGGTGACCCGCTGGGTGATCTTCGCCCGGGTGGTGCGAGGTTCGGCGATCGCGGTCCGCGACCGGGAGTTCGTGGACTCGGCCCGGGTGATGGGCGCGTCGCACGGGCGGATCCTGTTCCACTACATCCTGCCGACCTGCCTGCCGCCGCTGCTGGTGGCGGCGACCGTGCAGGTCGGCCTGACCATGGTCGCCGAAGCCTCGCTGAGCTTCCTCGGCCTCGGCGTGCCGTCCTCCCAGGCGTCCTGGGGATCGACGATCGCCGAAGGCCGTGACTACCTCGCCTCGGCCTGGTGGATCGCCGCGGCGCCCGGCGCCGCCCTGGCACTGGTGGTGGTGAGCATCGGGATCCTCGGCGACCTGCTCCGCGACGCCTCCGACCCGATGACGGAGCTTTGACGATGGTGGGAGGAGCCGAGCCGATGACCCCGCTGCTGGAGGTCGACGACCTGGCCGTGGAGTTCGATACGCCCAAGGGCCCGCTGCGGGCGGTCCGGGGCGTGTCCTTCCAGGTCAACGAATGTGAGACGCTGGCGATCGTCGGTGAGTCCGGCAGCGGCAAGAGCGTGACCGCGCAGACGCTGCTGGGGCTGGTGCCGCTGCGGGCGCGCATCGCCGCGGGCCGTGTCGCGATCGAGGGCCGCGACGTCACGGGGCTCTCGGACCGGGAGTGGCAGCGACTGCGCGGCGAGCGGATCGCAATGATCTTCCAGGATCCGTTGAGCGCGCTGAACCCGTCGCTGACCGTGGGATACCAGATCGCCGAGATGTTCCGCAGGCACCGGGGCCTCGGCCGGAGGGAGTCCCGCCGCCGGGCGGCGGAGCTCATGACCCAGGTGGGCATCCCGGACGCGGAACGGCGTCTGGACGACCACCCGCACCGCTTCTCAGGCGGCATGCGTCAGCGAGTGATGATCGCGATGGCACTCGCCCTCGACCCCCGGTTGCTCATCGCCGACGAACCCACCACCGCGCTGGACGTCACCGTGCAGGCACAGATCCTGAGGCTGCTCCGGCAGCGCCAGCGGGCCGAGCGGCTAGGAATGATCATCATCAGCCACGATCTCGGGGTGGTCGCACGCGCGGCCGACCGGGTGGCGGTGATGTACGCGGGCCGGATCGTCGAGACGGGCACCGTGGCGGAGGTGTACGAACGTCCCGCCCACCCGTACACCCTGGGCCTGATGCGGGCGGTGCCCACCCTGCGTGACGACGGCGCCCCGCTGGAGGCGATCGACGGCCACCCACCCGATCTCACCGCGCCACCCGCCGGCTGCTCCTTCCATCCCCGCTGCCCGTTCGCCCGGGACAGGTGCCGGGAGGTGGAGCCCGAACCACGCGAGCTGGGCCCGCAGCGGGCCAGCGCCTGTCACTTCGCAGAGGAGGTGATCGCTGGTGTCCACACCGGCGCTCGCTGAGTCAGAGACCCGGGCCGGCGACGGCACCCCCTTGCTGGAGCTGACCGATCTGGTCACCGGCTACCGTCTGCGTCGCGGGATCGGCCGCTCCGGCGGCGAGATCCGCGCCGTTGCCGGGGTGAGTCTCACCGTACGGGCCGGAGAGACCGTTGGCCTGGTCGGCGAATCCGGCTGCGGCAAGTCCACGATCGCGCGGACCATCGTCGGCCTGGTGCGCCCATCCGGCGGCCGGGTGCTGTTCGAGGGCCGCGACCTGAGGACGCTGCCGGCCAGGGAGATGCGCCGGCTCCGCCAGGACATCCAGCTGATCTTCCAGGACCCCTACGCCTCGCTCAACCCGCGGATGACCGTCGCCGCGCTGCTCAAGGAGGCATGGCGGATCCATCCCGGGCTCGTGCCGCGGGAACAGTGGGACGACGAGGTGCGGAGCCTGCTGAGCCGAGTCGGCCTCCGCCCTGAGCACGCCGGGCGGTACCCGCACCAGTTCTCCGGCGGCCAGCGGCAGCGCATCAGCATCGCCCGTGCGCTCGCCGTACGGCCGCGGCTGATCATCTGTGACGAGGCCGTGTCCGCCCTCGACGTCTCGGTCCGGGCGCAGATCCTGAATCTGCTCAGGGACCTGCAACGCGATCTGGGAGTCGCGTACCTGTTCATCTCCCATGACCTCGGTGTGGTCCGCCACATCTGCGACCGGGTCGCGGTGATGTATCTGGGCAAGGTCGTCGAGCTCGGTTCGAAGGAGAGCGTCTACCGGCATCCGTCCCATCCCTACACCCAGGCACTGATGTCGGCGGCGCCGAGTCTCGATGACTGGCGGGACGAGGAACGGCACGAGATCGTCCTGCAGGGAGATGTTCCCTCACCGTTGGCCCCGCCTTCAGGCTGCCGTTTTCGGACACGCTGCTGGCGGGCCCAAGATCGGTGTCGGGACGAGGAGCCGGCGCTGCTCGACCGCGGCACAGGCCACCCGGTGGCCTGCCATTTCCCCGAGGCCGCCCCGTCCCCGACGACCGCGGCGGACGACACGGATCCAAGCCGCCCCAAGAAGGAGTGATCCATGTCCAGTAAGTTCCTGTCCGTGCTGGTGGCCGCCGCCGTCGTGACCGGGTCCACACTCGCCGGAAGCGGCACGGCCGCGGCGAGCGACACCACCTGCGCGGACGCGCCGGACGCGCCGGTCACCACCGGTGCGGTCTTCAGCGAGCCGGCAGGCGGCGACCCGGCCGCCATCGTGCGGGCCCTGTGCAGCCTGATCCACCAGACCCCCTCGGGAGCCCGGATCCAGGTGGCCCACTTCGTCATGTCCGGCACGGCCGGCACGGACTTCGCCGGCGAGCTCATCAAGGCGCACCGGCGGGACGTCAAGGTGCAGGTCATCCTGGACGGCGACTCGCGTGGCGCCGCCGTGGCCTCGCAGCTGGCGGCCGAACTCGGCACCGACACCTCGGCCGGTTCCTGGCTGCACGTCTGCTCCGGCCCGCCGTCGGGCGGCACGGCGGCCTGCATCGGCGACAAGGGCCAGCACAACAAGTTCTACCTGTTCTCTCGGTCCGGCGGAGCCTCCGACGTGGTGGTGCAGTCGTCGGCCAACCTCACCGACCTGAACTCCTCGACATACTGGAACAACGCGGTGGTCCTGCCGGGGAACCGGCGGCTGTACAAGGCGTACGACGGCTACTTCAAGGATCTGGCGGCCGAGCGGAAGAACCCCGACTACTACCGCGTCATCACGACCGGGGCGGCCGGCGGCTCGGTACGGGCCCACTTCTTCCCGAGGGCGGGGACGGACGCCTCCACGGACACCGTCGTCGAGAGCCTCGACAAGGTCTCCTGCCGAGGCGGCACCACCCTCCGCGTCGGGATGTCGGAGTGGGACACCTACCGCATCGCCATCCCCGAAAGGCTCCGCGACCTGGCCGCTCAGGGCTGCTCGGTCCAGATCGTCTACGGCATCATGGACGACGAGGTGAAGCGGGTCCTGCTGGCGGAGCCGCGCATCGAGCTGCGCACCCTGGGCGACGGCAGCGCGCTGCCCGGCCGGATCCACTCCAAATACCTGCTCGTCGAGGGCTCCTACGACGGGGACCGAAACGCCCACTGGGTCTTCACCGGCAGCCACAACTACATCAAGACCTCACTGCGCCGGAACGACGAAGCCCTGCTGCGGCTCAACGACAAGGCCGTCTACCGGCAGTACGTCGCGAACTTCGACAGGATGCGGGCCGTGGCCGTGCCGGTCTCCTGAGCCGCCGCTGACCGGGCAGGGGCGATTTCCCCTGACAATTTAGGGGTGAACGGATATTCCAGGCGATTGTTTCTCCAGTTCAGCGGCATCGCCGCAGCTGGAGCACTGATCGTGGCGGATGCCGGGCGCACGGCGGCCGGAGCGCCGGTCCCGGCCCGTGCCGCGCACACAGCGGGCGATCCCTTCGCCCCGCTGCGCCGCCGCTGGCGGGAGGTGACGGCCGGGTCGGGGTTCGACGCGGCGGCCGAGCCGTACCGGACCCGGCTGGCGGAGCTGGGGGCGGCGGCGGCCCGATACCGCTCCACCATGGTGCCGGCCGACGCGTCGCTCTGGCCCGATCTGGCGTTCCCCTCCTTTATCGACACCCCGGCGCGGCTGCGGACCATGGCCCGTGCGTACGCCCTGCCGAGGACCGGCCTGACCGGCGACGCGGACCTGGCCGCGGCCGTCGCGGGAGGCGTCGACCACTACCGGCGGCAGGTGTACGCCGCAGGCGCGGACCCGGTCGGCAACTGGTGGAACTGGCAGATCGGCGTCCCCAAGAAGCTCCTCGACGCGGCCGTGCTGATCGGTCCGCACCTGACGGGACGGCAGAGCAGGGGGCTGCGGGACGCGGTGGACCACTTCCTCCCCGAGTGCCGCCTGAACGACTACAGCGGCACCAGCACCGGGGCCAACCGGGTGGATCTGTGCACGGTGACATTGCTGCGCGCCATCCTCGGATCCGACCGGGGGAAGGCCGCGCTGGCCGCCTCGGCGCTCTCCCCGGTCTTCCCCTATGTCTACGAGGGCGACGGAATCTACCGGGACGGCTCGTTCGTCCAGCACACGTCCGTCCCCTACCAGGGCGGGTACGGAGCGGTGATGCTGTCCGGTCTCGCGACGCTGTTCGCGGTGCTGCGCGGCTCGCCGTGGGAGATCACCGACCCGGCCCGGCAGGTCGTCTTCGACATGGTCGAGAGGTCGTTCGCACCGGTCGTCCACGACGGCTTCTGCATGGACCTCGTCAGCGGCCGCGGGATCAGCCGGGAACCATACGGTGACCACCGGAGGGGACGCGGGATCGCCGCCGCGATCCTGCTGCTGGGGGACACGGCCTCCGCCGCCGAGCGGGCCCGCTGGCAGGGCATGGTCAAGGGGTGGGCGCTGCGGGACACCTGCACGCCCATGCTCAAGGCGGCCGAGCGCGACGATCTGGGTTTTCACGCCCGCCTCGCCGCGGTCCTGGGCGACGACGCGATCCCCGCAGCCGACGAGCCCGCCGGGCACCGGCTGCTGGCGATGAGCGCCCGCGCCGTCCACCGCAGGCCCACCTGGTGCGCGGGGCTCAGCATGGCCTCCTACCGGATCGGCCACTACGAGCACGGCAACGGCGAGAACCTGCGTGGCTGGCACACCGGCTCGGGAGTCCTCTACTGGTGGGGCGAGGGCCACGGCGATCAGTATTCCGACTCCTTCTGGTACACCGTCGACCCCTACCGCCTGCCGGGCACGACCGTCTCCACCCGGCGGCTGGCCGACGGCGCCGGTGCGGGGTGGGGCGACACCTGCCCGCCGGGCCGCTGGGTGGGCGGCGCCACCGACGGCATGTACGCGGCGGTCGGCCAGCACCTGAACGGCTTCGAGAGCACGATGGAGGCCTTCAAGTCGTGGTTCTTCCTCGACGACGCGGTCGTCTGCCTGGGTGCCGCGATCACCGGTAAGGACGGCGTGCCGGTCGAGACCATCGTGGACAACCGCAGAACCGACGCGCTCCTCACCGTGGACGACAAGGCGGGCTGGGCGCACCTTCCGGGACACGGCGGCTACGTCCTGCCCTGTGCCCGCCTGCGCACACTGCGCGAGGAACGCACCGGCGGCCCGGATCCGGTGACCCGGAGCTATGTGACCCTCTGGCTCGACCACGGTGTCGACCCCGGCTCGGCCGATTACGTCTACCTGCTCCTGCCGGGTGCGAGCCTGGCCGCGACCCGGGCCCGCGCCGCCGATCCCGGTTGGGCGCGCGTGCTCGCCAACACCGCACGGCAGCAGGGCGTCCAGGTCCCGTCACTCGGCATCACCGCCGTCAACTTCTGGAACGGCGGAGCCGTCGGCGGCCTGGCCGCCTCCGCTCCCTGCGCGATCCTCGTCAGGGAGGGCGGCGACGGTACGGCCACGCTGACCGTGTCGGACCCCCGGCGCGACCTGGGCGGGCTGATCGTGACCTGGGACCGGCCGGTGGCCGAGGTGCTCCACGGGCACCCGCTCCTGCTCCGCGCCGCGACCGGCGCGGAGCTCACGCTCGCCTTCGGGCGGCTGTCCGACCGGGGCGGCAGCTCGACGACGGTCACCGTGCGGCTCGGCTAGCGAGGCGGCCGGCGGCGTAGCCGGATCCCCCATCGCGCCGCGAGCCGGGTCGGACCGTGGCCGCCCACCGGGCACCACCGGCCCGCGCATACCATTCAGCGATGGAGGTTCTGGAGCCGGAGGAGTGGCAGGCCCGGGCGGAGGCCCACCGGCGACGGGTTGAGGCATGGGCGGCGCCGCACCTGGCGCGCAGGGCGCGGGGCGAGGCCCATCCCATCGAGGACTTCCTGTTCACCTACTACGGGCACCGGCCGGCGCGGCTGCGGCAGTGGCATCCGGGCGCCGGGGTGGTCCTGAAGGGGGCGCGCGGCTTCGGCCGCGACTACCTCGACACCTCCGAGGGGGCCACGCTCGACACCGCGGCGCTGATGGACAGGCGCGGGCCCGCCGTCGAGTGGATCGCGCGGCTGCTGGCCGCCACCGCGGCACGGACGGCGTATCTGGGCTGCTTCGGCCTGCATGAGTGGGCGATGGTCTACAAGACCGTGGAGGTACGGCACGACACCTGGCCGCTGCGGCTCAGCGGGGAGGAGATCGCGGAGGTCGTGGAGCAGCGGGGCGTGCGGTGCGGACATTTCGACGCGTTCCGCTTCTTCACCCCTGAGGCGCGCCCGCTCAACGCGCTGCAGCCGACGCGGCAGCAGCAGCGGGAACTGGAGCAGCCGGGCTGCCTGCACGCCAACATGGACCTGTACAAGTGGGCGTACAAGCTGTCACCGCTGGTGAGCGGTGAGCTGGTCGCCGACTGCTTCATGCTGGCCCGTGACATCCGCGTCGTGGACATGCGGGCCAGCCCGTACGACCTGAGCTCGCTCGGCCATCGGGCGATCCGGATCGAGACGCCCGAGGGGCGGGCTGAGTACGCCGCCGAGCAGCGGGGGTTCGCCGAGCGGGCGCGGCCGCAGCGGCAACGCCTGCTTGACGCCTGCGAACGGCTGCTCGCCGGCACCCGCCGCCCCTGATCCGCGGCCCCCGGGGGCCGCGGATCAGGCTGCGGGCTGCGCCTGACCTACCGGCCCCGGAAACAGCTGGTGGAGGCCCGGCTGTCGCCCGACCTCCACGTGTGCAGAAGATTTGTGTCCGAGGGGGGACTTGAACCCCCATGCCCCGCAAAGGGCACTAGCACCTCAAGCTAGCGCGTCTGCCTATTCCGCCACCCGGACGTGGTGCCTGCACGCGGGACCGTCATCCCGCGTCGGCGCACTTAGATTAGCAAACTCTTGAGCGTGCGTCATATCGGTAAGCGACCCGGCCCCGGGGGATGCCGGCCGGCCTGCGGCGACGGCAGGATGAGAGGTGCAAGCCGTACCGAACCGAAGGAGTCGACATGACCGCACTCAATGGTGAGGACGAGGTCGCCGGGCTGTGCAGCGACCTGATCCGGATCGACTCGACCAACGCGGGTGACAACTCCGGCCCCGGCGAGCGGGCCGCCGCAGAGTATGTCGCGGGGAAGCTGGCCGAGGTCGGGCTGGAGCCGCAGATCCTGGAATCGGACAGCAACCGGGCGAACGTGATCGCCCGGATCGCGGGGGAGGACTCCTCCCGCGACGCGCTGCTCCTGCACGGGCACCTCGACGTCGTCCCTTTCAACGCCGACGACTGGACCCACCACCCGCTCAGCGGGGAGATCGCCGACGGCTGCGTCTGGGGACGTGGCGCGGTCGACATGAAGAACATGGACGCGATGATCCTCGCGGTCGTGCGGCAGCGGCTCAGTGAGGGCCGCCGGCCGCCGCGGGACGTGGTGCTGGCCTTCACCGCCGACGAGGAGGCAGGCGGCACCTACGGCGCGCAGTGGCTGGCCGACGGACACAAGGACCTGTTCGACGGGTGCACCGAGGCGATCGGTGAGGTCGGGGGGTTCAGCGTCTCTCTTGACGACGCCCGCAGGCTCTATCTCATCGAGGCGGCCGAGAAGGGCATCGCCTGGATGCGGCTGACCGCCCGTGGCCGGGCAGGGCACGGCTCCATGCTCAACAGCGAGAACGCCGTCACCGAGCTGGCCGAGGCGGTCGGTCGCATCGGACGTTACGAGTGGCCGGTACGGCTCACGCAGACGGTCCGGACCTTCCTCACCGAGACCTCCAAGGCACTGGAGCTCGAACTCGACCTGGACGACGCCGAGGCGACCGTGGCCAAGCTCGGGCCGCTGGCCCGGATGATCGGCGCCACGCTGCGCAACACCGCCAACCCCACCATGCTGGCGGGCGGCTACAAGGCGAACGTGATCCCGCAGACCGCCACCGCGCACGTGGACGGCCGCTTCCTGCCGGGATACGAGGACGAGTTCTTCGCGACGGTCGACGAGCTGCTGGGCCCCAACGTGACCAGGGAGTTCGTCTACCACGACATCGCCGTCGAGACCGGGTTCGACGGGCCGCTGGTGCGGGCGATGGCCGACGCGCTCCTCGCCGAGGACCCGGGTGCGCTCGCCGTGCCGTACACCCTGTCGGGCGGTACGGACCTGAAGGCGTTCAGCCGGCTGGGCATGCGCGGATTCGGGTTCGCACCGCTGAAGCTCCCCGCGGACCTGGACTTCTCTGGAATGTTCCATGGGGTGGACGAGCGGGTGCCGGTGGATTCCCTCAGGTTCGGGGTCCGGGTGCTTGACCGTTTCCTGGACGCTTGCTGAGACGTTCCTTGGAAACACATTGCACTAGCTGTTTGTAGTGCTAGCGTAACTCTCCGTTGAGGGGTTGGGTCGTGCGAGAAGCAGGCCCACCCCGGAGCGATGGGGAGGTCACGTGGCACGTGCGCCGCAGGAGCAGTGGAGGGCGTCATCGCCCGCTGCTCGGCGCGTGCCCGCGGCTGTCTCCGACGGCGGCGCGATCTCCGACCCGGTGCACCGGATGGCGCGGTTCGCGGCCGGCACCGGGCAGATCGTCAGGCGGGCCCTCGCGATCGGCGGCCTGCTGGCCGCCGGGTGGCTGCTCGTCGTCGTCTTCGGGCTCTTCAGCGCCGCTCCGGCGGCCGCGGACACCACCGCGGCGACAGGAACGGCCCGCTCCGACGCCCCCGACTCAGCCGCTTCCGGATCGGCCGTCCAGGCCGATGTCTTCCCCACGGACAGCGGCGGGCTGTCGGCGACAGGAAACGCCGAGGCCATGGCCGGGAAGGGCGTTGACGGGCTCACCAGCCAGTCGAAACCCACATCCCCGGCTCCCGCCACCGTTGACCACAGTTCTGGCGCGGATGGACTCGTGCCTCAGAGCAGCGGTGGGTCCGGTCTCTCCGGATCATGTGTGGGGGACGTCGTGCGGTCTGTCCACGACCCGCGGCTGACGGCACAGAGCGCCCCGTCGGCGTTCGTGCTGCCCCCCGTCGTCCGCACAGCGGCGGACGACCCTTCCTTCTCTCCTGACTGACGCCACCCCGTAGACCGGGCTCGTTTCTCCAGTCGAGCATGCCGGTCGCGGAGCGTGCCTTGCCCCCGGGTCCCCAGGGGAGCCGCTCCCTTCGTGACGGTGAGTAATTTCCATCCCTTGTGACGGCCGCCGGGGCTTCCGCTGTGCGGGTTCCCGTCAGGACTTCGCGCGGCTCCGTGCGCCGAACACGAGATGTCAGGTATCCCCCAAGAACCGCAAGGAGATCAATTATGCGTACGTGGGTTAAGGGCACGGCCCCCGCGGCTCTGCTCGCGCTGGGCGTCATGGCCCTCGGCAGCGGTACGGCTCTCGCGGACACCTCAGGCGACGGCTCGATCGGCGGCGGCAACCAGCTCAACCTTCCGATCACCCTGCCGATCGACATCAGCGGCAACGCCGTCGCCGTCGCCGGTGAGTCGGCCGCGTCCTCGCAGGGCGGCGCCTCCGTCGAGAACCTCGGCGGCGGAGGCATCCCCGGCGAGACCTCCGGCAGGGGCAGCATCCTGGGCGGCAACCAGGTCACCGCGCCGATCACCGCGCCGGTCAACGCCTGTGGCAACGCGCTGTCGGTGTTCGGCCGCTCCCAGGCGGGTTGCAAGGGTGGCGCGTCCGTCAGGAACGGCGGACGGGGCGGGGCGGGCGGCAACCGGACGGACGGCGACCACAGCATTCTGGGCGGCAACCAGATCGTCGCGCCGATCACCGCGCCGGTCAACGCCTGCGGCAACGCGGTCGCGGTCTTCGGTGACGCCGTCGCGGGATGCGAGGGTGGCGCGTCCGTCAGGAACGGCGGACGGGGCGGGGCGGGTGGCAACACCACCTCCGGCCGGGGCAGCATCCTGGGCGGCAACCAGATCGTCGCGCCGATCACCGCGCCGATCAACGTCTGCGGCAACTCGGTCGCGGTCCTCGGCGGAGCCTTCTCCGGATGCAAGGGCGGCGCCGAGGTGACCGATGGCGGCGGGCCGGGCTGGCCGGGTGGCCCCGGCTGTCCTGGTCATCCCGGCCGCCCCTGCGGGCCTGGCGGTCCCGGCGGACACGGAGGGAAGGGCTACTTGGGTGGTCAGGGTGGTCAGGGCGGGCCTGGCTGGAACGGCGGGGGCGGCTGGAACGGCGGGCCTGGCCGGAAGGGTTCGACCGGCAATGACACCGATGGCCGTTTCGGCGCCGGCAGCGGCAACCAGATCGTCGCGCCGATCACCGCGCCGGTCAACGTCTGCGGCAACGCCGTCGCCGTTCTCGGCGGGGCCTTCGCCGGGTGCAAGGGCGGCGCCTCGGTCAAGAACGGCGGACGGGGCGGGGTGGGTGGCAACACCACCTCCGGCCGGGGCAGCATCCTGGGCGGCAACCAGATCGTCGCGCCGATCACCGCGCCGGTCAACGTCTGCGGCAACGCCGTCGCCGTTCTGGGTGACGCCGCCGCCGGCTGCCTGGGAGGCTCCTACGTCGGCGAACCGGGGGGCGGGCACCGCGGCCACTGGGCCCGGATGGCCACCCACAAGAACAGCGGCCTCGTCCCGGCGCTCCCCGCGATGCCGGCGCTCGGCGGTGCCATGCCGGGTACGGCGGCGCAGGATTCGGGCCTCCCCGTCGCCGGGGCGATGCGGGACATGGCCGGTCTGCCCGAGCTTCCGGTCACGCCCGGCACCCAGGCGGGCGCCCAGCAGGCCGGTTCGCCGATGGCTCCCGTGACCGGCCTGGTCTCCTCCACCCCACTCGGTGGCGCCCTCCCCGTGAGTGGCCTCGGCCTGATGAGCGCCGCTCAGCCCGTCGGGGTGACCGGAATGAACTCCGGTTCGCTGGCCGCCCTGCTGCTCGGTGCCCTGGCCGCCGCCTCTGCCACGCTCTTCGTGGCCACCCGCCGTCTCCGTTTCGGCAAGAAGTAAGGCAGTAGTAACCATCCAGCCATGTCTTCCCGGCTTCACCGGGGATGACGTACAGACGCCTCGTCGGCGGCCGGGGGGTGGCTACGGCTCTGAGCCGTGATGCCCCTCGCCCCGCGAGGCCAAGTAGCTTTGCCCGTTCCGGGGGCGCGGCCCGGGGCGGGCAAAGCCATGCCCGGGGTCACGGAGGCGGTGCCCGCAGTCACATTGTCCTGGTCACACGTATGATCTTGCGACGCAGTCGGACGTCCCGGCGACCGTCGGGATACAGTCGCAGGCGGTCGAGTTCCCAGTCGCCGTATTCTGCGTGTTCGGTCAGAATCTGCCGAGCAGCGTCCCTGGTGGTGCCACGCGGAAGATGGAGAACCAAGTAGGAGTAGTCGAGCACAGCGATTAGTCTCCGAGGGTGGGCTGGGGGACGTCGGCACTCATAGGGCTTTATTGTGCGTCCTTGCGACTTCTCTTGGAGTGTGCCCGATCCAGATCGGGTAACCCGAGAGGGAAGAAAACGGGGAACCAATGCGAACAGCGAGGTAGGAAGCAGCGTGCCAGCTAAGAACGGCAACGCCGGCGGAACCCGCCTGGTGATCGTCGAGTCGCCTTCCAAGGCGAAGACCATCGCTGGGTACCTCGGCCGCGGCTACGTCGTGGAGTCCAGCATCGGGCATATTCGCGACCTCCCCGAGAGGGCCGACGACATCCCGGAGAAGTACAAGGGGGAGTCGTGGGCGCGCCTCGGCGTCAACGTGGACAGCGAGTTCGAGCCGCTCTATGTCGTCAACCACGACAAGAAGGCCCAGGTCAGCAAGCTCAAGCAGCTGCTCAAGGATGCCGACGAACTCTACCTCGCCACTGACGAGGACCGGGAGGGCGAGGCGATCGCCTGGCATCTTCGCGAGGTGCTCAACCCCAAGGTGCCGGTTCACCGCATGGTGTTCCACGAGATCACCCCGCGGGCGATCCAGGAGGCGGTGGACAACCCGCGTGCCCTGAACCTGCGGCTGGTCGACGCCCAGGAGACCCGGCGCATCCTCGACCGCCTCTACGGCTACGAGGTCAGTCCGGTCCTGTGGAAGAAGGTCAAGCCCCGCCTGTCCGCCGGTCGCGTGCAGTCCGTGGCGACCCGGTTGGTCGTGGAGCGCGAGCGCGAGCGCCTGGCGTTCACCAGCGCGAGCTACTGGGACCTGCAGGCGCTGTTCGACACCGGCCGCGACGAGATCCCGCACGAGTTCACCGCCACGCTGACCGGTGTGAACGGCAGGCGTGTCGCCCAGGGGCGTGACTTCGCGAGCAACGGCACCCTCAAGGGCGCCGACGTGGTCCACCTGGACGAGCAGGCCGCGCGGGAACTCGCCGGGCGGTTGAGCGGCAGCGCCTACAAGGTCAACTCGGTCGAGCGCAAGCCGTACACCCGCAAGCCGTACGCGCCGTTCCGGACGACCACATTGCAGCAGGAGGCCAGCCGGAAGCTGGGCTTCTCCGCGAAGTCGACCATGCAGGTCGCCCAGCGCCTGTACGAGAACGGCTTCATCACCTACATGCGGACCGACAGCATCACGCTGTCGGAGACCGCCGTGGCCGCCGCGCGCAGCCAGGCCATCAAGCTGTACGGCGCGGCGTACGTGCCCGACAAGCCGCGTGCCTACGCCAGCAAGGTGAAGAACGCGCAGGAGGCGCACGAGGCGATCCGTCCCTCGGGCGAGGAGTTCCGCACGCCGGGCGAGACCGGGCTGAGCGGTGACATGTTCCGGCTGTACGAGCTGATCTGGCAGCGGACCGTCGCCTCGCAGATGAAGGACGCGGTCGGCGAGTCGGTCACCGTCAAGGCGGGAGGCACCTCCAGCTCCGGTGAGCAGGTCGAGTTCGGCGCCACCGGCCGGACCATCACCTTCCACGGCTTCCTCAAGGCCTACGTCGAGGGTGCGGACGACCCCGCCACCGACCGCGACGACTCCGAGAAGCGCCTGCCCAACCTGGACGAGGGCGATCGTCTCACCGCGGCCGAGCTCAACGTGTTGTCGCACGCCACCAAGCCGCCCGCGCGCTACACCGAGGCCTCGCTGATCAAGGAGCTGGAAGACCGGGAGATCGGCCGTCCCTCGACCTACGCGTCGATCATCGGGACGATCCTGGACCGCGGTTACGTGTTCAAGAAGGGCACGGCCCTGGTGCCGTCCTTCCTGGCGTTCGCGGTGGTCAATCTGCTGGAGCAGCACTTTGGCCACCTCGTCGACTACGACTTCACCGCCGACATGGAGAAGGTCCTCGACGACATCGCCAACGACCGGGCGGAGCGGGTGCCCGAGCTGCGCCGCTTCTACTTCGGCGAGGAGGGTGACGAAGGTCTCAAGGAGATGGTGACCGATCTCGGCGAGATCGACGCCAAGGAGATCAGCTCCTTCCCGATCCGGGGCACCGACATCATGATCCGGGTGGGACGCTACGGCCCGTACCTGGATCGTGATGGCGCGCGGGTGAACGTGCCCGAGGACCTGGCCCCCGACGAGCTCACCGCCGAAAGGGCCGAGGAGCTGTTCTCGCGCCCGACGGGCGACCGCGAGCTGGGCAGGGACCCGGTCACCGGTCACGTGATCGTGGCCAAGGACGGGCGCTACGGCCCGTATGTGACCGAGATCCTTCCCGAGGAGGCGCCTCCGGCGGAGGGGGCGAAGAAGAGGACCAAGAAGGCCGACGTCCCCAAGCCCCGCACCGGGTCGCTGCTCAAGGCGATGTCCCTGGACACCGTCACCCTTGACGACGCCCTGCTGCTGCTCTCGCTGCCCCGTGTGCTCGGGGAGATCGAGGGCCAGGAGGTCACGGCCCAGAACGGCAAGTTCGGGCCCTACATCAAGAGGGGCACCGACTCCCGTTCCCTGGCGTCGGAGGAAGCGCTGTTCACGGTCACGCTGGAGCAGGCCAAGGAGCTGTTCGCCCAGCCCAAGGCCCGGGGCCGGCGCGCCGCCGTCGCGCCTCCGCTGCGCGAACTCGGCGAGGACCCCGTGTCCAAGAAGCCGATCGTGGTGAAGGAGGGCCGCTTCGGCCCGTACGTGACCGATGGCGAGACCAACGCCTCCCTGCGCAAGGGCGATGAGGTCGAGCAGATCACCACCGAACGTGCCGCCGAGCTCCTCGCCGACCGCCGGGCCCGCGGACCGGCGCCCAAGCGGCCCACCCGCGCCAAGGCCAAGGCCTGAGTCCGGCTCTGGTTTCCCGCGCCTGAGGTCTCCGACCGGAGGCCTCAGGCGCGGAAGTCTCGGGTCTGAGGTCTCGGACGCGGTGAGGTGGACGGCATGCGGGCGTATGCCACCCGAGGTGTGGGTTTCCGGGGGCCGTCCGTCCGTGCCGGCGCTCCGCCCGGGACCACCCTCCTGGAGTCTCAGGGCCGGAAACCCGGGGGGCACGGGGCATCGAGGCATTCTTTTCGTGAGTGCCTCCTGCGGGGGACAGGCCGGACGTATTACCCTCATGCGACGGGCCGCCAGGCATATCCGTCTGGCTCGTGCTTTCCCCAGCCTAGTGAGCATCTGGATACGCTGACATCATGACCACCCCTGGCCGGCCCACCGCGCGCCGCAAGCCCCCCCACGTGCTGGCCAATGCCCCGTTCCGCAAGTTGTGGACGGCCATGTCGGTCTGCAGCCTCGGAGACTGGCTGAACATCATCGCGCTGACCGCGCTCGCCGGAAACCTCACCAGCGGTGACGGCTACAAGATCCAGAGCCTGGCCATCGGTGGTGTCTTCGTCGCGAAGATGCTTCCGTCCATCCTGCTGGGCCCGCTCGCGGGCGCGTTCGCCGACCGGTTCGACCGCAGGCTGACGATGTTCTTCTCCGACCTGCTCCGGTTCGCGCTGGTCCTGTCGATCCCGCTGATCGGCAACTACCAGTGGGTGCTCATCGCCACGTTCCTGGTCGAGTGCGTCAACCTCTTCTGGGTCCCCGCCAAGGACGCCACGGTGCCGAATCTGGTGCCCAAGGAGCGGCTGGAGGAGGCCAACCAGCTCAACCTCCTGGTCACGTACGGCACCGCCCCGGTCGCCGCGCTTCTCTTCGCGGTGCTGTCGATCGCCGATGACGCCCTGGGCAGGTTCGTCCCCTACTTCTCCGACCGTGACACCTACCTGGCGCTGTTCATCAACGCCATCGCCTACCTGGTGTCGGCCTGCATCATCTTCACGCTGAAGGACATCCCGACGGCCAACAGGTCGGCCGTCACGGTCTCCACCCCGTCGGTGCTGCGGCAGATCATCGACGGCTGGCGTTTCGTCGGCGCCAACCGGCTGATCCGCGGCCTGGTCATCGGCATGCTCGGCGCGTTCGCCGCCGGCGGTGCGGTGGTCGGCGTGGCCAAGATCTATGTGGGGGCGCTGGGCGGCGGCGACGCGGCCTACGGCGTGGTGTTCGGCGCGGTCTTCGTCGGCATGGCCTCGGGCATGTTCTTCGGGCCCAGGTTGCTGCGCGAGCTGTCCCGGAGGCGGCTGTTCGGACTGTCGATCATCGTGGCCGGGGTGGCGCTCGCCGCGATCGCGATCGTCCACAACCTGGTGATCGTCGTCATGCTCACCGTGGTGCTGGGGGCGTGCGCCGGGATCGCGTGGATCATCGGCTACACCATGATCGGACTGGAGGTGGAGGACAGCTTGCGCGGCCGTACGTTCTCCTTCCTGCAGTCCCTCGCCCGGGTCACCCTGCTGCTGGTGGTCGCGGTCGCCCCCACGCTGGCGGGTCTGTTCGGCAGACACGAGGTCGTCATCGGCCGGGAGAAGATCTACGAATTCGACGGCTCCAACCTGGTGCTGCTGATCGGCGCACTGCTCGCGATCATCGTCGGGTTCCTCGCCCTGCGGCACATGGACGACCGTAAGGGCGTGCCGATCGCCTCCGACCTGTTCGCGGCGGTGCGCGGCGAGCGGTTCACGCCCGAGACCGCCGAGCAGCCACGCGGGATGTTCATCGCGTTCGAAGGCGGTGAGGGGTCGGGTAAGACCACCCAGTCCAGACTGCTCGCGATCTGGCTCCGGGACCAGGGCTTCGACGTGGTGCAGACCCGGGAGCCCGGCTCGACCAAGGTGGGCATGCGGCTGCGCGCGATCCTCCTGGACGCCGTGCATCAGGGGCTGTCGGCACGGTCGGAGGCGCTGCTGTACGCGGCCGACCGCGCCGAGCACGTGGAGAAGGTCATCCGCCCGGCGCTCTACCGGGGCTCCATGGTGATCTCCGACCGTTACGTGGACTCCTCCCTGGCCTACCAGGGCGCCGGCCGGTCTCTGGACCCGGCCGACATGGCCAGGATCAACACCTGGGCCACCGGCGGCCTCGTCCCCGACCTGACCGTGCTCATCGACACCCCGCCGTCCGTCGGCCTGACCCGGTTGGGCGGGGCCGCCGACCGGATCGAGTCCGAGCCGCTGGAGTTCCACGAGCGGGTCCGCCGGGAGTTCCGCTCGCTGGCCGCCGCCAGCCCGGACCGCTATCTGGTCATCGACGGGACCCTCGCCCAGGACCAGATCTCCCTGCTCATCCATGACCGGGTCCGCGAGGTGCTGCCCGACCCGGTGCCGCAGGAGTCGGAGGACGCCACCGGCACCATCCCCGTCATCCGCGACTGACACCGGCGGTAGGTTGGGCGCGTGGGAGTCTTCGATGACCTTGTGGGGCAGGAGCGGGCGGCGGTAACGCTCCGACGCGCCGCCGACGGGGCCGCCGAGATGCTGGCCGGAGGTCCCGGTGGGGGGATGACCCACGCGTGGCTGTTCACCGGTCCGCCCGGATCCGGGAGGGAGGAGGCGGCGCGCGCCTTCGCCGCCGCACTGTTCTGCCCCGACCGGGGGTGCGGCCACTGCGACATGTGCCATCAGGTGGCCATCGGTTCCCACCCTGATCTGGAGGTCGTCCGCACCGAGGGCCTTTCCTACGGCATCAAGGAGACCCGCCAGCTCATTCTCCGGGCGGCCGGAGCCCCGACGCTGGGGCGATGGAGGGTCGTCCTCTTCGAAGGGGCCGACCGGATGCCGGAGCGCGCCTCCAACGCTCTGCTCAAGGCGATCGAGGAGCCGCCGCCGAAGACGGTCTGGCTGCTCTGCACCCCGTCGCCCGCCGACCTCGTCATCACCATCCGGTCGCGCTGCAGGGTGGTCACGCTGGTCACCCCGCCCACGGCGGCGGTCGCCCATGCGCTGGTGACCCGTGACAACATTCCGCCGGACATGGCGGAGTCCGTCGCGAGGGCCACCCAGGGCCACCTGGAGCGGGCCCGGCGGCTGGCCCTGGATCCGGAGATGCGCGCGCGCCGCGAGGCTGTGCTCTCCATCCCGCGCTCGCTCACCGGGCTGGGGGAATGCGTCACCGCGGCGGAGCGGCTGGTGGACACCGCCAAGAAAGAGGCCGAGGCGGTCTCCTCGGCGCTGGACGAGGGGGAGATCACCGAGATCCGCAAGATCTACGGTGAGGGTTCCTCGGGGAAGGGGCTGAACAAGGGCCTGATCCGGGGCGGGGCCGGAGCGCTCAAGGACCTGGAGAAACTGCAGAAGTCCCGGGCCACCCGGACCCAGCGTGATGTCATCGACGCGGCGCTGCTCGACCTGGTGGCCTTCTACCGCGACGTGCTGGCCGTCCAGTTCGGCGCACCCGTGGAGCTGGCCAACGAGGACCGCCGGGCCGATCTGGACGGTCTGGCCCGCTCCTCCGCCCCCGAGGAAACCCTGCGCAGAGTCGACGCGATCATGCACTGCCGGGAGCGGCTGGCGGCCAACGTCAACCCGCAGATGGCCGTCGAGGCGATGATGATCTCGCTGCGGCAGCCCCGGCTCTGATCTGACGCCGGAGGTTCAGGGCAGCCCGGAGGCTGTCGTGGCCGCTCCCAGAGCCTCTCACCGCCCTGCGACGGCTGACCGCGGGGCGGGCGCCTTGCGACGCTCAGCGTCCGGCGACCCGTCGGATCCGTAGGCCGGTCGGCGCGGGAGCACGGGTCCGTCGTCACCGCGGTGCCCTTCACGGTTTTTTTGCGTCGAGCGGAACCGTTCCTGGCTAACCGCACTCAAACCATGGGTGTGGGTCGTTAAGATTCACAGCGAATTTCCATATATTCGTTACAAATCGGCCAGAAAGTGTCCTGCTCTAACGGGGATGAGCAGGAAGACGGGGGACTCTTGGAGAGCATCGGAGCACGCCCAAACGTAATGGCACCAGGGGGTATGCGGGCCGTTACCAGCCGTGTGGACGACGACGACATGCTGAGGATCGAGTGGCCGGAGCCGGTGGACGGGACGATCGTCCTGAGACACGTGGAGACCGGGGAGGAGCGAGGAGACACCGATCTTGTCGGGCTGCGCCCGGGCATCTGGATGGCCTCCCACCGGGGTGAGCCTCTCGCCACCGATGACCCAGGGTTCTCCCTGGATGGGCTGCTTGTTTACGCCGGGACGGCCCGCGACCGGGAGATCCGGGCATTCCGCACGACGATCGGCACCCTCGCCCTCACCGTCCGCGAGGTCGAACCGTATGTCGAGGTGACCGCGGTCGTCTCCGACGGCGGCGTGATCGAGGTCGAGGGCATGATCGCTTATGGCGAGCCGATCGAGGGACCGGCCAGGCTCGTGGCCGTGGCGAGAAAGGGTCCGCAGCCGGTCAGCGGATCCGCGATCTTCCGGGGACGGCGCTTCCAGGGGAGTTTCCCCATCGCGCCGATGGCCGAGGCGCAGACGAGGCGACGGGTCTTCTGGGACCTCCACGCGGAGGCCGACGGACTACGGCTGCCGCTGGCGGCGCGTCTCGACGACATCGCCGACAAGAAGACCAGGGTGCGCTTCCCCGCCCAGTACGTGGGACAGATCAGGGTGCGGCCCTACTACACCGACACCGACAGCCTCGCCGTCGCCCTCACGGTCGAGGAGAAAGCCTCGTGAAGATCTCTTTTCTGATCCTCAACGCCTACGGCATGGGCGGAACGATCCGGTCCACCTTCGACCTCGCCACCGAGCTGTCCAAGCGCCACGACGTCGAAGTGATCAGTGTTTTCCAGCACACCGACCTCCCCTTCCTGCCGCTGGGTGCCAAGGTACGGCTGCGCTCGCTGGTGGACCTGCGCGAGGGGGCCAGGGTCCGCTGGCCGTACACGAAGAAGGCGGAGCGGCTGAGCACGCAGGAGAGCGAGCTGGTCCATCCGGAGGAACGCGCCTACGCCTCCTTCAGCGCGTGGAGCGACGACGTGCTCAGGCGGGAGCTGCGGAAGCTCCGCACCGACGTGCTGGTCACCACCCGGGCCGGGCTGAACATCCTGGCCGCCAGGTTCGCCCGCAGACGGATCGTCACGATCGCCCAGGAGCATCTGCACTTCGAGGCCCACCAGCCCGGCATCTTCCAGGAGATCCAGCGGTGGTACCCGGGGCTGGACGCGGTCGTCACCCTCACCGAGGCCGACGAGCAGGACTATCGCGCCATGCTCGACCAGGCGCCGACGCGGGTCTACACCATCGGCAACGGGCTTGCCGGTGGGCCGCGGCCCCTCTCCCGGCAGGAGAACCGGATCGTGCTGGCCGCCGGGCGGCTGGTGCCGGTCAAGGGCTACGACCGGCTGCTGAAGGCGTTCGCCAAGGTCGTCGAGGAACGCCCGGACTGGAAGCTGCGGATCTACGGCGAGGGCCGGGTCGGCGACAAGCTCGTCAAACTGGCCGTCAAGCTGCGCCTGCACAACAACGTGACGTTCATGGGGCCGACCGGCGACATCGAGGGCGAGCTGGCCAAGGCCTCGATCCACGCGGTCAGCTCCCGGTTCGAGGGTTTCGGCATGACCATCATCGAGGCGTTCGCGTGCGGGGTCCCGGTGGTCAGCTTCGACTGCCCCCGGGGACCTCGCGAGATCATCACCTCCGGCCACGACGGGCTGCTGGTCCCGCCCGAGGACATCGACGCCCTGGCAGGCGGGCTGCTCAAGATGATCGACGACGAGGAGGGCCGTCGCCAGATGGCCCGCAACGCCCTGGAGACGGCCAGGAACTACGACATCTCCATGATCGCGGAGCGGTGGGAGAGGTCCTTCGCCGATCTCGTGCGCTGAGCGTGGCCCGTTGGAACCTGCGGGCCGACTGAAGGTTTCGGGCCGGGCGGAGCAGCAGACCGCCCGGCCCGGCGTCTCTGTGATGTGACGATGTCATTGTCGGGGGCGACCCCAGATCCCAAAATCGAAATGCTCTCCCACGGAGAGCCCCTGGCCAGGGACCGCATCGACGTCGCAGCGCTGTTCGCCGACCACCACCTCGGGCTGGTACGGCTGGCGCTGCTGATGGTGGGTGACCAGGCCACGGCCGAGGACGTCGTGCAGGAGGCGTTCACCCGCACGCACGCGGGACGGCACCGCCTGCGCGATCCCGGGCGCGCGCTGACCTACATCCGCTCGGCGGTGCTCAACGGCTCCCGTTCGGTGCTGCGGCGCCGGGCGGTGGCGTTCCGGCGGGCCGTGCCGTACGAGCCGCCCGTCTGGTCCGCCGAACACGCGGCGCTGCTCGGCGAGGAGCGCCGCGAGGTGCTGGTGGCCCTGCGCACGCTGCCGGGGCGGCAACGCGAGGCGCTGACGCTCCGCTACTACCTCGACCTGTCCGACCTGGAGATCGCCGAGACCATGGGGATCGGTGCGGGCACGGCCCGGTCCACCATCGCGCGCGGGCTGGCCGCCCTCGCCCGCAAGCTTGGGGAGGAATCATGAACGCCACCGAGAACCGCCTGCGTGAGGCCCTGTCGGCCGCCGCCGCGACCGCCGCCGACGTCCGCCCGCTGACCGCCCCCGCCCGCCGCCGGTCCCGGGCCCCTCTCCGGATTGGTGCCGTCGTCCTTGCCGTCGCCGTGACGGCCTTCGGAGCCGTACGGCTCACCGTGCCCTCCCCGGTACTGCGGGGGGAGACCATCGTCGCCATGTCCATGAGCGGCGTGGAGCCGTCCGGGATGGCCGGGGTCTCGGTATTCCTCTGCAAGAAGTCCGACCCCTTTCCACACTGCAAGGACAGGGAGATCTCCACGGAGGACAGGGAGAACCTCCTGCGGATGCTGGAGGGCCGGCCCGAGGCGGAGGCCGTCACCTTCGAAAGCCGGCAGCAGGCCTGGGAGAAATTCCAGAGGGAGTATCAGGACAACCCCGAATTGCTGAAGGCGATAACCCCCAGGGACATGCCCGAATCTTTCCGCGTCCGGATCAGGCCGGATGCCGACTCCATGGCCGTGGCCCAGGCCGCGGGAGAGCTGCCCGGGGTGTCCAACGCCATCGACACGGCCTGCCTGTACGAGCAGCGCGCCTCCCTCATGTCGATCATCATGAGCAAGCTCCCGTGGGCGGAGGACAGGAAGCAGTGTTCGTACCCGGAGCATCCGGAGTTGACGGGTTCCGGATGAGGCGGTGAGCCGGGGGTACGGCTTGCGCCCGCGGTTGTGATCACCGCGTATCCACGGGTATGGAGCGTAGGGTGAGCGCAAGCCGTACCCCCAGCAGCTTTGGAGCCACATGGGCATGATCATGGCGGTGAGTTTCACCCGTTACGGCCGGCTGTACTACCTGGATCCCGGCGAGCACAGTCCCAAGGTCGGTGACAAGGTGCTGGTGCCCACCGACGCCGGGCCGGAGGTGGCCGAGTGCGTCTGGGCGCCGCAGTGGACGAGCGAGGAGGTCGGCGGCCTCCCGGTCTGCGAGGGCATCGCGGGCGAGGAGCACCTCGCGCGCGACGAGGGCAACAGGCGGCGGCGCGCGGAGGTCCGGAGCGTCGCCAAACGCCTGATCAGGCGGCACGAGCTGCCCATGAAGGTCGTCGGCGTCGACTACCTCGACGCCGAGAACGTCTACACCGTCTACTTCTCGGCCCCGCACCGCGTCGACTTCCGTGCCCTCGTCCGCGACCTGGCCCGCAACCTGCGCGCCCGGGTGGAACTGCGCCAGATCGGTCCCCGCGACGAGGCCCGCCTGCAGGGCGGCATCGGTCCCTGCGGCCGTGACCTGTGCTGCGCGACCTTCCTCAAGGACTTCGAACCGGTCTCGGTGCGGATGGCCAAGGACCAGGACCTGCCGGTCAACCCGCTGCGCATCGCGGGGGCGTGCGGGCGGCTGATGTGCTGCCTCAAGTACGAGCACCCCCTCTACCTCGACGCGAACTCCAGGATGCCCCGCGTCGGCCTGAAGGTGGACACCCCGGAGGGCTCGGGGACCGTGGTGGGCCGCAACGTCCCCTCCGACTCGGTGACCGTCCGGCTGGACGAGGGCGGGCGGCGCTGCGCCTGCCCCTCCGCCTCGGTCTGCTCCCCCCGCAGGCAGCACGACACGATGTACGGCGGGGCGGTGACGGTCGCCGAGAGCGGCCCGGAGGAGTAGGCGGTCCAACGGGTGTTCGCGGTCGGCATGACCGGAAGAGGGTGATTTCGGCAATCCGCGATCTCGGCCGTGAAACGCTTCCGTAAGAGGGCGGGAGACGTTCCCGCGACGGGACCGAAGGGGCCGAGGTGCGAGCATGGCGATGATCCGGCTGGGTGACACGGAGTTCGGCTACGACGAGGCCGGCAGCGGGCCGGTGGTCGTGCTCCTGCACGCCGGCTGTGCGGATCGGCGGATGTGGGAGCACCCGTTCCGGAAGCTGGCCGGGCGCTACCGGGTGATCCGCTACGACTGGCGCGGTTACGGTGAGTCCGGTGACGCGACCGGAGAGTTCGCCCACCACGAGGACCTGCTGGCGCTGCTGGACGCGTTCGGGGTGGACCGGGCCGTGCTGGTGGGAAGCTCGGACGGCGGCAAGATCGCGCTGGACGCCACGCTCACCGCGCCCGAGCGGGTCACCGCGCTCGCTCTGGTCGCCCCCGGGCTCTCCGGTCACGAATGGCCGCCGTCGATGCCCGCCAGATACCGGGAGCGGGTGCACGACGTGATCGGGATCGACCGGCTCCGGAGCTACCGCAGGGGCGAGGTGGAGACCGTCGACGTGGCGGAGCTGGAGGCGTACTCCGCGGCCGAGACGGAGTTCCTGGTGGCCGGGCCGGCCCGCACCCGCGACGACCTCGACCCTCAGGTGTGGGAGCTGGCGCTGGCGATGGACCGCCTGCTGAACGAGCGATCGTGGACCGGACCGCACGGCACCGCGCACGACCTGCGGCCGCCGGCGAAGGGGCGGCTCGCCGAAGTCGAGGTGCCGACCCTGGTGGTGGCCGGGCTGGCCGACGTGCCGGAGATCCTGGAGGTGTCCGACCTGCTGAGCCGGGAGATCAGGAAGGCCCGCCGGGTCGACATTCCCGACACCGGTCACCTGCCGCCGCTGGAGCGCCCCGAGGAGTTCACCGCCGCCCTGACGGAGTTTCTGACGACCCTCTAAGGATCTCCCGGCGGTTCTCCGGGAAGGCGATGCGTGTCCACGGCGTCCTGGACGGTTCCACGGTCTGCGCCTCGGTGGCTCTGCCCGCGATGTCCATCAGCCGCCGCTGCCTGCGGCGGTCCTCCACGTCACGGTGGGCCTGGAGTTCGAGTTCGCCGATCCGTGCCTCGGTGCGGAGCTGGAGCCGCCTGTCGTGGATCTCCTCGTCCCTGCGGTTCGCATGGTCCGCCATGCGGTCGTAGGCGGTCGTCCCTCCCATGAGTTTGACGAGGACGGGGAGGCAGTCGACAAGGATCAGGAAGAGCCGGAACAGCCAGGTCGCCCCGGACAGGTAGGCGTTCACCGCGGTGACCTCCTGGAGTGCCCGCATCCGCTCCAGGAGCCCGACCGGGGCGGCTGGGCGGGGCAGTGCGGACAGCCGTTCTCCGATGCCGGCCTCGATCTTCTCCGCGAAGTCGGCCTGTCTGCCGGCGAGGGGCCCGCGCATCGCGGTGATCCGGCCTTCCAAGGTCCGGAGCGCCTTCTCATTCCTGTTCAGGTGGCTCTGGACGAGGAAATCTCTCGCCGCGGCGTCCAGGCGCCTGCAGAGTGGGCCATTGCCTCTCTTGCCGCTCATCCCCTCCCGGCTGTCGCCTGCGCACTCACCGGTCGCCTTGTCGAACAGCCTGTCGTGCCGCTCCCGGTCGGTGCCGACCCGCGCCCGCAGCTTCTCGGCGTCGCTCTCCAGGTCTCTCAGTTCGGCCACGCCGGCCTCGGTGGTCGAGGCCAGCAGTCTGGCGCCCGCGCAGTCCCGGCGGGCCGGCGTTTCGGTGGGCACGCGCGGGTTGCACGCCAGCAGCCGGTCCCGCTCCGCGTTCAGTACGGCCTGCCGCCCGTCTATGACGTGCTGGACGATGGCGGTCTCGAACACCCTCAGGACCAGGGGCTCGGCGATGATGAAGCCCAGCACCACGGAGACGAGCAGACGCGGGATCAGCATCAGGAGTCTGCGATGCCAGGTGCCGGTGACCGTCGAGACGAGCCAACGGTCGAAGTTGAGCACGATGAGCATCCAGATCACCGTGGGGACGAGCATCGCGACATGGGCACCGCCCAGCACCTGACTCAGCGCGAACCACATCGAGATCCCGGCGACGACCGCCGTGCCCAGCACCACGCCGCCGAGGCCGACATAGCGGGTCCGTTCCAGCGGCACCTGGTCCAGGACGCCCTCGTCGGCCCCCGCCAGGGCCCGCAGCATTCTCCCCAGGTCCGGTCGCCTGAAGGGGCCGGGAGATGACGTCCTGGAGTGCCTGCCGAAATCACCATTTTTCATGGATTTCCCGATCCTTGTGCTTTATCGCTAAATGCTGCTTGTTGTCATCACTGTGGAGCGGCCCTCGTGATCACATCTCTCGCTGACCTGGCAGGAGACCCTGCCGAATATGGCGGATAAATACCAGAGGTAATTAATTCATGCCGTGCCGTAATATGCGATCTCCGCTGAGCCGGTCGCGAAGGGTGAGGGAGAAACTTTGCGTTGTGCCGGACGGGGGAATCACGAGACGACGGAAGGGAATCCCAACGTCAGGCCGGTGGAGTGGCCACAGAGGACCGGCAGGCTCAGGCGATCCGTTCGACGAGGCGACGCGTCGGTCACCGTGCCCCTCAGCCCTCGGCCGGCTCGCGGGCGGCGGGACGGCCGCGATCGACGCCTGCTTCCTCCTTGTCTGACCTTTGGGCGATACAGGCCAATGGATTCATCCACCGTGAGGTCTTTGGGAACGCGGCGTAGGATTCCCCCGGAATATGATCTGTCGCCGCCCCCTAGAAAGGCACAGTGTGAGATTCCGCCGTACGGCCGCCGCTCTCGCGGCGCTGGCCCTCTCCGCGACGGCCTGCGCCGGCGTGAGCCGGCCGGATACCGCGCTCGACTGGACGGACTGCGGTGACGGCTTCGAGTGCGCGAAGCTCGGGGTCCCCCTCGACCACGGCAAGCCCGACGGCGAGCGGATCCAGATCAGCGTGGTCCGGCTCCCCGCCTCGGGCGAGCGGATCGGTTCGATCCTCGTCAACCCGGGCGGCCCCGGCGGCTCGGGGGTCGAATACGCGCGCAGCGCGCGCTCGGTGCTGAGCGAGGCCGTACGCGCCCGTTTCGACGTGGTGGGATTCGACCCGCGCGGGGTCGGCGGCTCCTCGCCCGTCCGATGCCTGTCGTCGAGTGAGCTGGACGCCTACATCGGTCTCGACGGCTCCCCCGACTCGCCGGCCGAGGTCACCGCGCTGGAGGAGGGCTCGCGGCGGTTCGCCGACGGATGCCGGGCCCAATCGGGCAAGCTCCTGCCGCACGTCGGCACGGCCGACGCGGCACGGGACATGGACCTGCTCCGTGCGGCCCTCGGAGACAAGGGCCTCACCTATCTCGGCAAGTCGTACGGCACGCAGCTCGGCGCCGTCTACGCCGACCTCTTCCCCGGCCGCGTCCGCGCCCTCGTCCTCGACGGCGCAGTGGACCCCTCACTCTCTCCGCTGGAGCTGAACGCCGCCCAGGCCCACGGTTTCGAGATCGCCCTCGACGCGTTCCTCGAGGACTGCTTCACCGCCCAGGACTGTCCTTTCCCCGGCGGTTCGGTGAAGTCGGCCCGCGAGAAGATAGCGGGACTGCTCCGCGAGGCGGACCGCAGGCCCCTGACCAACGGGACCGGAGACGGCCGTCAGGTCGGTGAGGCCTGGACCACCCTCGGCCTGGTCACCCCCCTCTACGACCACCAGTCATGGCCGGTCCTGCGTCAGGCGCTCGGCGAGGCGTTGAGGGGGGACGGGACCACGCTCCTGCGGATGGCCGACCTGCTGGTCGATCGCCGCGAGGGCGGCACCTACTCCAACCAGACTGAGGCCAACATGGCCGTCAACTGCATCGACGGCCACTTCCCTCGCACCTCTACCGCGCTTGCCCAGGCCGCCCGCGACTCCGCGGTCGACGCCCCGCTGTTCGGCCCGTCGGTCATGTGGTCGTCGCTGCCCTGCACCTACTGGCCTGTCAAGGGGACGCCCCAGCAGAAGATCGACGCCCCCGGAGCCGCCCCCATCATGGTCGTCGGCACCGAACGCGACCCGGCCACACCGTACGAATGGTCCAAGGCCCTGGCCAAGCAGCTCTCCTCCGGCGTGCTCGTCGGGTTCGACGGCGACGGCCACACCGCGTACCTGACCGGTTCGGCATGCGTGGACCGCCTGGTCGACGACTACCTGATCAAACTGGCCGTCCCCAAGGACGGGACTCGCTGCCCCAAGATCGGTTGATTCGGGGGCGCGGGAAGCCCGTGGGAGCCTGTAGACTGCCGTAGGCCGTGCGAAACATGCGCGCCACGCCGCCTTAGCTCAGTCGGCCAGAGCACTTCACTCGTAATGAAGGGGTCTGGGGTTCGATTCCCCAAGGCGGCTCCAGCTCAGAGGCCCTCTCGGATTATCCGGGAGGGCCTCTGTCGTACCAGTACAGCAGCGAAATACAGCAACGGGGTCAGCTGAGAGCAACCTCGGTGAGCAGAGCCGATCGTTCTCATCCGGTTGGAACTTCGCCGGGTTTCCTGTAGTTGGTGAAGATGAGCTCTGATCAACATTTCCGAGGGGTCCCATGGTCACGGTAGACAAGATCGGCCGTATGTCGCGTGCGGCAAAGAGCGCACAGGTCGCCATGATGATCCAGGCGATGCTCGGGCTTGTGGGAATCGTGTTGCTTTCCGGCTTTTTCTTCGGCGGGACTGTCGAGCCGGAGAGCGCTGCGGGATTTCTCGTCCTGACGTACGTCCTCGGGCTTGTGAGCACCGGACTGATCGGCTGGCTGGCGTTCAACTGGGACTCGCGCAAGCGGAGCATATGGGGCGCAGCACTTGCTGTTGAAAGCCTGCTGGCGCTCTTCTCCGTGGCCGGTCTTGTGCTCGGTCCGGAATCCAGAGCCGCTGACTTGATCGACTTCAACCTTGTAGTGCCAGCCGCCGTGGTCATTCTGCTGCTTCTTCCGTCAGTGAGGACATGGTTCGACCGTTGACCGGCGTCATGGACATGGCGAAGGCCCTCCCAAGTCTCTGAGAGGGCCTTTCGGTTCCATGGCTCAGCCGTCAAGGTGCTGGTTGAGCCGGTCGAGCGCCTTGCGAGTCTCCGGGGAGGGGACCTGCGTGTAGACGTTCATGGTCACCGAGATTTGCGAGTGCCGGAGGATGCGCATCGCGACCCGAGGGTGAACGTCGAGCGCGGCCAGGAGTGAGGCGCAGGTGTGCCGGGTGTCGTGGACGCGGATCCGGGGGACACCGGCCCTCTCGCAATAGCGCTCAAAGGAGCGGTAGAAGTTGCGCGGCTCGATCGGGGTCCCGTTCTTCGTGGTGAACACGAGGTCGGACCCCTTCCACTTCTCCCTGGCATCCTGACGGGCCTTCTCCTGAATCCGCTGACGATCCCGGAGCGCGGCTATGCACAGCCCGAACAGAGGCAGAGAGGCTGTCGAGTCCTCAGTCTTGGTCGTCTCCCGGTGGAGGAGCTCACCGCGGACTCGGTTGAGCTGGCGGGAGATCCAGAGCTGTTCCCTGTCGAGGTCGACACAGTCCCAGGCGAGCCCGAGCACCTCGCCCCGCCGCAGGCCGAGAATCAGGATCAGCACGTACGCGGCGTAGAGCGGTTCGTCCACCGAGCGCAGGTGCTCAAGGAACCTCCGCGCCTCGTCGACGTTCCACACACTGTGGTTCTTGGCCTTCTTGGTCTTGCTCGCGTTGGGCAGGACGGTCAGCGCGGCGACGTTCTTGGAGATCAGTTCCTCGCGGATGGCGTTGCTGAGAGCCGAGCGCAGGATGCGGCGGATGCTCGCGATCGTGCTCCGGGATGGATACCCCTTGCAGCACTCTCCCTTGGAGCAACACCGCTGCTTGGCTTCCGGCCGCTGGTGATCCTTCTTCTGGTCGCAGCAGGTGCAGAGCGTGACCAGCGTGTTCAGCCACGTCTGAACCTCGCGAACCGTGAGCTTGTCGAGCCGCTTCTTGCCGAGACCGGGGATCATGTAGAGCCTTACCAGCACCTCGTAACCGGCGTAGGTGGTCGGCTCTCGGTTGGGTTCGATCACCTCGGCGAGCCAGCGCGTCAGGTACGCGGCGAGGGTGGGGTGCTTGGTCGGCACCGGCCCCTTGCTCGCCAGCTCGTGGAGCTTGAGCCACTTCTCGTGGGTCTCCTCACGGGTCTTGCCGTAGGCCCATTTCCGGGTCTTCTTGCCCTCTGGGGTGACGACCCAGACGTAGCCGGCCCAACCGTCCTTGTACGGGAAGACCGAGCCCTCACCGTTCGAGCGCTTCCCCATCAGGCGGCCTTTCCACAGAGTCGGCTCACGTATTCGTTCAGGGCGGATTCGGGGATACGGCGGCAGCGCACGCCGACCACGATCGAATCGAGTTCGCCGGAGCGGATGAGGGCGTAGAGCGTCCACCGACTGACCTGGAGAAGCGCCATCGCCTGTGGGACGGTGAGCAATTTAGAACTCATGGCGGCCTCCCGGATCAAGGAGGCGATTTCCGGTAAGGGTGCTTACCAGAAGCGCATCACCAACTGAGAAGCCTTGTCCGGCGTACTCCCAGTGGGAGGTCACGAGGATGGTGTCTTCATCGAAGAGGGGCAGGCGACCAGTAGTGATCGCTTCCCCGCGCATGTGATCGGCACGGGCGGCGCGGAGCTTGCCGAGGGTGGTGGAGTAGCGACGGCTCTTGGTGGAGAAGTGGCCGCGAAACCCAAGCATGTGCGCCCACCGGACAAGCCGGAGGTCAGCCAGTTCGTCGAGGGCCCCGAGACGCAGGCACTCGGCGATGAGCTGCCGGGCATGGTCGCGGAGGGGAAGCGCCGCCAGGTCGTCGAGGGGGTTGATGCGCCGGTCGAGAGTGCCAACGCACTCAGCGGCCTTGGTGGCGTACTTCGCGATGTAGGCGGCTACGGCTTGCTCAGTGAGGTCACCGGCCATGGTGATCTCGCGGATGTCGAGCTGAGCGCCCCAGCGCAGGAGATGCGCCGGGTCGTCGCCCGCAGCCGGGACGGTAACTGCCACGGCCGAGGCGGCATGCCGTACGGCGTCAGCCAGGGCGTCAGCCGTCGCCCAGGCCGGAGGAGGTGAGGCCGGTCCGTTCGGGCCATCGAGGCGAATGACCGCGTGGAAGTGAACGACGCCGCGCCGCTGGTATTCGGCGACCTTGGCGAAGGAGATCGTGACCTGCTCGCGGAGCTCCTGGAGCGTCAGGCCCCCAAGTTTGGCGACGCGTCGGCGAAGTGCTTCGGTGAAGCGCCGCCACAGCTCCGGGGACATCGCGTTGAACAGCACCGAGCCCGCGTAGTCGTAGCAGTCAGGGCAGAGCGGCTCACCAAGGCATTCCTCGTCGACCCCATGCCGGTTGGTGCAGGACATGACGCGCCCGTGTGGGCAGGTGGCCGCATCGCGTCGGGCGTGACAGGGCAGGATGGTGCCGTTCTTCTCCCGCCGGGTGTGGACGGTCCCGAAGGACGGGGCGGTGAGGGTGACGAACAGGCACGGGTGGGTGGTGACGGAGTTCGGGACGCCTTTGCCCCCGACGAGGCCGGCGCGGATGAGTTGGTAGGTGTCGGATCGGTAGGTCTCGGCGCAGGAGGGGCAGCGGGTTGCGCGGCGGGTCTTGCAGGGGACGCGCAGGATGCCGTCCGGTTCGGTGGCGGTGGTGTAGCTGTGGAGGCGTCCGCCGGTGGCGGGGTCGATGTGGTGGACGTGGCCGCGTAGGTGGATGGGCTGTCGGCAGCCGCCGGTTCGGCGGATCTGGGAGGCCCAGCGGGCGTATTGGGGGTCGTGGAGCCGGGTGATGAGTCCGGCTACCGCGTAGGTGCTTGGCATGATGGGTGGGTCCCTTCCGGGCTTTCGAGGTTCGGCGTGGGATGGCCCCCGACGTGGCGGACGTCTTGGCGGATGTGTGGTCACGCCGGGGGCGCCGAGGCTCAGCAGAAGCCGAGTCCCTCGCAGTGCTGGCAGGTCTGGCCGTGGCTGTCGACGCCGGTCCCGCCGCAGTGGCAGCACCGCCAGCGCTTGGGCGCGATGTCGACGAGCGGGGTGTCCTGGTCGTCGGTCATGTGATCCATCTCCCGGTGTCGCGCTTGGGGGCGGTGTTGATGAACACGCGCCAGGTATGGGGTCGTTCGTGGAGCGGCATGATCGGCGATATCTGGCCGACGGGGAGGATCGTGCGGATCTTGTTGGCGGCGTGGGCGAGTTCGGCGTAGGTGCCGTCGATGCGGATGCGCATGGGGGTTCTCCTTGTTCAGGCGGGTTCGGGGCTGTCGCGCAGGGTGCGCAGCAGGTCGGAGGCGAGTTGGCTGGACACGCCCAGGCGGGTGCGTAGCAGGTCGCGGGTGATCGGTTTGCCGTGCCGGGCGTGGTGTTCGTCGGCGACGCGGCGGGCGTAGTCCAGGAGCGGGTCAGCAGTACCGGCGTCGTTCTGGCCGTTCTCAGCGCTGTTCTGGCCGGGTACGGCGAGGCCGGGCAACGGAACGGCTGTAGCGGGTTCGGGGATAGTCGCCGGTACGGCGTCCGGAACCGGGACGAGCTCCGGGGCGGGTTCGGGACGGGGTTCGGTCGCGCGACGTTCGAGCATGGAGACCGCGATCAGGAAGGCGCCGGCCGGGGTGGCGGCGGTGACCCAGCCCCAGGCGGAGGGTTCGGCCTGGGCGAGGTTGGCCGCCAGGGACAGGGTGATTCCGCCGACCAGGACGAGGGTGGGCCAGGAGATCCAGCCGTCTCGCTGGCGTCCGTTCTTCTTGTCGCGTTGCCGTTCCCGGGCGGCCATGACGCAGGTGAGGTCGACGCAGATGGCCACGGCCCAGGCCATCCAGCCGGACTGTCCGTGTTCGGTGGCGGTGTCGCGGATGTGGGTGAAGCTGCCCGCCCCGGCGATGAGCGCGAGGATGAGGACCGGTGCGGAGTCGGCCAGCCGTACGGCCAGGCGGGGCGCGGTCGTGGTCATGGTCGGGTCTCCTTCCGACTCTCAGGCGGCGAGTTCGGGGGTGTCGGCGCCCGGTAGCTCGTGGCCGAGGCCGGAGGCGGCGACCTGGTTCCAGGAGGGGGTGACGTCGGCGTAGGTGCCGGCGGCCTGTTCGGCGGCGGTGGTGGAGACGTAGCCGGACCGGGCGCGATACCACCGGCCATCGCTTCCGGTGATCACGGCCACGCCGGGCAGTTCCGGCGCGATGGACCGGGCGGCGACCAGGGCGTCGGGGTCGAGGTCACCCAGCGTCATCACCGCGGTTTCGGGGTCGTTGACCCGGTGGCAGACCCGCCCGCCGATCTGAGCCCGTAGCGCGGTGACGCCGGGGCCGAGGTCGGAGCCGATCCGCTGGCCGGACAGCACCAGATGAATCCCGAAGGCGCGGCCGAGCTGGGCGATCCGCAGCAGGGCGGTAGCCGTACGGGTGACCTGGTCCTTTTCGGCCTTGTCGGCGGTCAGGAACAGTTCGGCCAGCTCGTCGACCAGGACCACGACCGGGATGGGCCGGGCCGCGTCGGGGAGTTGCCAGATGTCGCGCACTCCGTAGCGGCGGCAGGCGAGCATCCGGGCGCCCATGACGGCGATCAGGTCGGACAGCAGGTCGAGGCATTCGGCGCGGGTGGTGGCCAGCGTGGTCAGCCGGGCGGCGTAGGCCGACAGTTCCACCCCGCCCTTGAGGTCGAAGCCGACCAGGGCGACCGGTTGCGGGGCCAGGCCGACGATGAGGGCGTTGATCAGGTTGGACTTGCCGGACTGGGTGGCGCCAGCGTTCATCCAGTGCGGGATGAGCCGCAGGTCCATCCGCCAGGCCGCGCCGGTCTCCAGCACCCCGACGACCGGCCGGAGCAGATCGTCGGCCCGCCAGCCGTCCCGGGGTTCAGCCGGGGGTACGGCGGGCGCGACGTGGGCCAACGGGTCGCGGGTGATTCCCTGGAGGGTGACGCGGCCGGGCCGGGAGCCGACCACGCGGACCGCTTCGATCCGCCAGGCGTGCGCGAGGCGTTCGCAGACCTTGGCGTAGTCGTCGGGCACCTGTCCGTCGAGCAGGTGGAAGGTGATGCGGAAGCCGTGCCGGACCGGCCTGGGCAGGCCCATCCAGGGCTTGGTGTCGACGGCGACCCGTTGGAAGCGCCGTTTGACCTGCACGACGCCGGTGGAAGCGACGAGGCCGGGGACGGTGGTGAACCACCAGCGGTGGCGCTTCTTGGTCAGTCCGCAGCCGGAGGCCACGTGCCGCCAGGTCCAGCGCAGCCACAGGGCTTTGCGCGGGAAGACGATCAGGGCCCAGTAGGAGGCCGGGGCCCAGCGCCGCCACAGGATCAGCGTGATCAGGATGGCGAGGACCTTGAGTAAGGGGTGGCCGAGGTCGATCACAGGTCCGCCCCCGTTCCGGCGGAACCGGCGGGGACGAAGGACTGCGCCCGGTAGGAGATGCCCCAGCGGCCGCCCTGCTCCCAGACGTAGCCGACCAGGCCGACCGGGACGACCTCCTCACCGGCGATGACCCGCGGCTCGGGGGTAGTGCTGACCTTGACCAGTTCCATGCGGTTGAACTCGTCCTCGAACAGCAGGGTGAGTTCGTACATGGTGTTGCCATCCTTGTCGCGCTTGATCTCGCCGGTCTCCTTGTTGACCAGGCGGGGCTTGGCGGCCTTGACGCAGGTGACCTGGAGCTTGGTGACGTCGACGGGGATGGGGATGGTGCGCATGATCGTTTCCTTTGCTCGGGTGCATGGTGGATCTCTTGGAGTACATAGAACGCTTAGAATTCTAAGTTGTCAATGAGTACCTCGAAGGCTTGGTTGGTTTCTTTACCGAGGTGTGCTCAACTGGAGACGGAGCAAGGTGGAGCAAGACGAAGCATCGTGAAGCATGACGAAGCGAGACGAAGCAGATGGTGGAGAAGACCGGCCGGCCGGCCTACTTGCAGATCGTCGACGAGCTGCGCGCCCAGATCCGCGCCGGCTCACTCGCGCCCGGTACGGCCCTGCCGTCCATCGCCCAACTGGGCGAGCGCTTCGACGTCTCCGCCAGCGTGGTCAAGGCCGCGATCAGCGTGCTCCGCACCGAGGGAGTGGTCATCGGCCAGCAGGGCAAGGGCGTGTTCGTCCGCCAGGCCCCCGCCGAGACCTCCGAGCCACAGGCATCCGATGCGACTGCCGAGATCCTCGACCAGCTTGGCCAGATGCGCCAGTCCCTCAAGGAGCTGGGGGATCGGATTGCCGCTGTGGAGGCGGCAGTCTTCGAAGAGCAGAAGTGATCTCACCGATCCGGCATGCCAGCTCGTCCAGCTCCGCCCGGATCGCGGCCAATTCCCAGATGATCCGCTGCGGGTCCGCGTTCATTGGTTTCTCCCTTGCTCTGCGGTGCGTTTCGCCTTTCCCGATGGCCTAAGTTCACCGTGAGCTGGGGGTTTCCGGTATCACGCCGATCTAGTTAAGCTTCTTCAGTTCTACTCAACGAGCATTTACACATGCGTTTTCACATGCACGACCGCACACCGCGCACCGTCCCCGAAGCGTGAAGGCGAAGGTATGCAACTGAAGACGACCCAGCGCCCCGGCTGGACCCCCTCCCGCCTGCGGGAACACCGCGAAGCCCACGGCCTCACCCTGGAGGCCGCAGGCGAACGGCTCCGCCAGGCCGCCGGACGTCACGGCCTGAGCGTCCCGGCCGCCAACTTCCAAACGCTCTGGGGACATGAGCAGGGGACGGTGTTCCCCGGCCCGCATTACCGGCGTGCTTATTGTCTGCTCTATGAGGCCACCGAGCCCGAACTAGGCTTTCGTCCCCCTTTGCCCGGTGAATCACAGAAAGCGGAAATCGTGATTTCCGATTTGCCTGCGCCCGCTGATCCCGCAGCCGACAACGCCGCCGCCCAGGTCATCGAGGAGGCGTTCACGAAGGTCTCCGTCGGCGGCATCGAGTCCGGCGACTCCCCGCAGGCGTTGTTGCGTAGCCGGGTGGTTGACGCCTGGCGCCGACGCCACGGTGGAGGCAGTCCCAAGCCCATCCTCGTCCTGGTCGGCGGATACGCCGGATCGGGCAAGACCGAGTTCTCCCGCTTCCTGTCCGACATCACCGGCTGGGCGTTCCTGGACAAGGACTCCCTGACCCGGTGCATCGTCGAGCGGCTACTCGTCTCCCTCGGAGGGGACCCCAACGACCGGCACACCGACCTGTATCTCAAGGAGGTCCGCCCGCTGGAGTACCGGTGCCTTATGGAAGCGGCGTGGGACAACCTCAACGTCGGGACCTCCGCCATCCTGTCGGCGCCGTTCATCGCGGAACTGAAGGACGAGGCGTGGTTCACCCGCCTGGAAAACCGGTGCGCCGCCAAGGGCATTGACGTAGCAGCGATCTGGGTCCGCTGCGACCCCGAGTCGATGCGCGAGTACATCGAGTTCCGCGGCGCCGCCCGCGACGCCTGGAAGCTGGGTAACTGGGAGCAGTACGCCGAGGGTCTGCAGGTCGAGGCCAGCCCGCCCACCGCGCACGTCACAGTGGACAACCGGCTCGGCTCGGCGATCAGCCTCGCCGACCAGACCCGCGAGGCACTCAAGCGGATCCTGACGTGAGCGGTCCGCAGGGAATCGTCCTGTATGGCCCGCCGGCCAGCGGCAAGGACACCGTCACCGCCGCGCTTCACCGGCTGGATCCGCGGTTCGTGCTGCTGCCCAAGCTCAAGGCCGGCACCGGCCGGGCAGCCGGGTACGAGTTCGTCACGGCCGAGCATCTGGCCAAGCTCAGAGACGCGGGCCGCCTGGTGGCCGAGACTCACCGGTACGGCAACGTCTACGCGATCGACCGGCAGGCGATCGAGGACCGGCAGGCCGCCGGCTACGTGCCCGTCACGCACATGGGCAACATTCGTGACCTGCGCCAGCTCATCGGCGAGGTTCCGGACGGGTGGCTTCGCGTGTTGCTGTGGGTCCCGCGCGAGGTCACCGAGCAGCGATCCCAAGGCCGCGGGGACGCCGACACCGGCAAGCGCCTGACCGCGTGGGACGAGACGCTTGCCGACCTGGAGGCCAACACCGACGCGGGGTTCTTTCACCTGCGCCTCCATACCGACCGGCTCAGCGTCGACGCCGCAGCCGAGGAGATCATGAGTGCCTACGACCGGCTACGGACGACTGTGCTTCCTCGCGAGGAGGCATGCCCCCCGTGAGCCGAGCCGCGACGTCCGGCGGAATCAGATCCAGCCGCCACCAGGTCCCGCAGCTGGCGCACTCGGCTCCCGTCCACATTCCCTGTGGGCTCGACGTCCAGCGCACCGAGCCGTGGGAACAACCGTCACGGAGGAGCTGGTAGTCCGCTGGCAGGACCGTCACTGCTTCCGCTTCCTCTCGGTTCTCTGCGCCGATGCTGACCATCGCGTTGTCCGTGCTTCCCCCGCCCCTGACAGTTGTCCGTGCTTCCCCCGCCCCTGACAGCAGTGGAGGCCGTGTCTTCCCGAGGCCAACTCCGTCTGTGGGGGTTGGGTGGGATGAACGGTGTCCGTCAGGGGGTGGACAGACACCGCCAACGGAGCCGGCCTCTTGATCGGGTCACGACACGGGGCCGCTGTCTGGGGCGGGGGAAGAGTGGGCCAGGAGTCACCCGGTTGACTCCTGGCAGGCGGGGCGGTGCGCGTCCCTCCAGATCCCGCACCGCCCCGCCCGTTTAACGGGCGCTTCCGGACAGCAGCGCCGTCCAGGTCGCCCGGGCTTCAGTGATGGGCATGGGAGAGGTCTCGTGGATGTCGGGCCCGCTGTCGAGTTGGACCGTCCGCCGCAGGAACGCACGGCCTCCGCCCACGCACAGCTCGTACACCGTGGCCCGGCACCAGCAGGTCCAGGCCACCGGCCGCGCCCGCTCCAGCGACGGATACGGACGCTGCCACACCAGCCGCACATGCACGCGTTGGAGCATCGCCACATGCGGACTCACGCACTCATCCAGGACGATCACGGCGGGTTCTCCCTGGAGCGCTTGTGCTTCCTGCGGAGATCGCTGTAGCGGAAGGCGAGCCGGCGAGCGGCCCGAGCGGGGTCTATCGCCGGATGCCAGGCGTAGGTGAACCGCTGCCGTTGATCGTCCCAGCCGGTTCGCCACCAGAAACGCTCTCCGTCGCACCAGACGACAAGGCCGATCCAGACCGACACCAGCGCCAAGCCATGCCCGGCGTAGACATCGGCCGCGATCTCATGCCTGTCCAGGGCCTTACGGAGCTCCTCGGCCGCATCCACCGGCTCCACGTCACCAAGGAAGGTCGCGGTCATGCCTCACCCCCTGCCGTGTCTGTCATCCGTTTTATGCCATTTCAGCCTCTAAGGTCGGAACTGTCCGAGGAGAGCGGCAAGTTCGGAAGCCTCCGCCTATCCCTCGGACGTGGTCCCTCGTCGTCAGCCATGTCCGCATCATAATCACACCATGCTGTAGTACACCATAGAACACCGCAGTATGTGTTGGTGGAGGGGCCTGCACTGTGGGCTTCTAGCGTGTTCTCATGACGGAGCTGCGCGACGATCTGCCCAGGTGGCGACAGGTGCGAGACATCATCGTCCAGCGCATCGAGACGGGCCAGTACAAGTCCGGCCAGCGAATCCCCTCGGTCGTCGATTTGACCCAAGAGTTCGGGATTGCCACCCAGACCGCGCAGAAGGTTATGAACGCTCTTCGCAAGGATCGATGGATTCGGACCGAGCGTGGCATGGGCAGTTTCGTCACCACCGTCGAGGAGCGCACAGCCGAGGCCGGCGACACTTCCAAGTAGCCACTATGGCTTCAAGATCATCATAGCTCGCTCGCTCCGGATGAGAACTTTCTCTACGTCTTTAAAGGGTGCGCCGTGCGGCGCACCGGTTCGCGAGGAGGTGAAAGACCCTCTCCTTCGTCCTGTCGTAGCAGGGTGGGGTAGCTGAGGGCAGTCTGACCCGGGTGGTGCCGGGGAGGGCGGGAGCAGCCCTGACAAAGCCGGGACGTGCCAGTACTGCCAGATGGTGCGGGTCCGGCGAGCGAGGTGGAAAGGAGTACGCGAGGAACCGGCGTCTTTACGTCCTTCAACACGTAGTACCGGCTCAAATCTGGTGGATATGGGCCGGGCGCGGTGCGTCCCGTCGTCTGCTTGAGCGGCGGGAACTTCCGGGAAGGGATCCTTAACCAGTCCCGGGAGGTCATGGGGAAGGACTGCGGCGTACCCATGACGAGGCCGCTGGGACAGAGTCGGGCTCCTCCTCCACCCAACGAATCGGTGTGAACACGGGAACCGCCTGGTCGCGACTCCCGAAGGGCAGACAGCCAGTCCGCCTATCGGGATAGATGCACCGACCGTCGAACGGGCCGGGCGGGGCGGAGCCGTCGTAGTAGTCCGAGGCCGGGAGAGCCGGTCACATGGCGAAGGACGGCAGCGGTTTTGTGAAGGGATGGAGGCTGTAATGCCGAAAGACGCACCGCCGAATGGTGGTGCCTGGCCGGATGAGGTCCCCAAGGGGCCCCGACGGCAGGTATCGGAGATGCAGGCCAAGCTTCACCGTTGGGCAACGGCCGATTCTGGCCGCCGTTTCGACGATCTGTTCAACCTCGTGCACGACCCGGCGACGCTGCTGATGGCGTTCGAGCGGGTCGCGGGCAACATGGGAGCCCGCACTCCCGGCGTGGATGGCCTGACGGTCGCCCAGGTCGAGGAGTACATCGGAGTTTCCGGGTTCCTGGATGACCTGCGTGCTCAACTCAAGACGGGCACGTTCCGTCCGCTACCGGTACGGGAACGTCTGATCCCCAAGCCCGGTGGAGCTGGAAAACTCCGCCGTCTGGGGATTCCCACGGTGGCCGACCGGGTCGTCCAGGCCGCGCTGAAGTTGGTGCTGGAACCCATCTTCGAGGCCGGCTTCTTGCCGGTCTCCTACGGGTTTCGGCCCCGGCGACGCGCGCAGGACGCGATCGCTGAGATCCACTACTTCGGCACCCGCGGCTACCGCTGGGTGCTGGACGCGGACATCGAGGCGGCCTTCGACAACGTCGCGCATCCACCGGTGATGGACCGGATACGCGCCCGCGTGAAGGACAAACGCGTACTGGCGCTGGTCAAGGCGTTCCTCAAAGCCGGGATTTTGACCGAACTCGGCGAACACAGGGACACCCCGACCGGCACCCCGCAAGGGGGCATCCTCTCACCGCTGATCTTCAACATCGCCATGTCGGCGCTCGATGAGCACCTGCACGGTCCTTGGAAAGACGGCGGGACGATGAGCACCCTTGGCCGACGGGCCTACCGTCGTCGCCATGCCATGCCGAACTGGCGTCTCGTCCGCTACGCGGACGACTGTGCGCCACGAACGCTGATGGAGGTTGTGATGTAGAAGATCGCGAGCTTCGGATGCGGTGCTGTGCTGGTGATGGAGGTAGGTCCTCCGGGATCGCTCACGCAGGGGGAGGTCCCAAACCACCGCGAGTTGCTGCGGCTCAATGGCCGTGGTGGTGAGCGTCGCGGAAAAGGCGCACGAGATGCGTCAGGTGTGAGCCGAGAAGGCGAACGAGAGTGAACCACTGATGAAACGTCGAAAGCGTAGCGGCGTCATCGAAACCGGGGTCCAGTTGTTGCCCCGGGATGAGCCTGGCGGGTGCCTGCTTGCTGGCCAGGTGGTGACCGGCGTCAAGGTGGCGCGAGTTCGGCTTGGGCGCCAGTACGGAACGTGGGAACCTGCCGTCTCAGCGGTGTCGGGCGCGTGTTGGAGCGTCCGGCCGAAGGGAGTACCCCAAGCAGCGGACACTGCAAGGGGCCGAGTACCGGGGCGAGGCGGAGGGACGGACCGGCTCGTAGTAGTGCAGAAGCGCCGTAATGGGCGTGGAGCGAAGGGGCCGGGTCGCCCGGAGTCGCTTGGTGGTCAACCGGCTGGTCATCCGATCGGGCCGGGAGGAGCCAGGTGAGCGAACTCAGGCAGCAGGACAAGCCGTTTCAGATCGACAAGTGGAAGGTCTGGGAAGCGTTTCAGAGAGTCAAGGCCAACAAGGGGGCGGCGGGGGTCGATGAGGAGTCGATCGCGCAGTTCGAGGCCGATCGGGACCGGAATCTGTATCGGATCTGGAACCGGTTGTCCTCAGGCTCGTACTTCCCGCCGCCGGTGAAAGCGGTGGAGATCCCCAAGCCGCAAGGGCGAGGGGTGCGGGTGCTGGGCGTGCCGACCGTGGCCGACCGGGTGGCCCAGACGGTGGTGCGGATGTATCTGGAGCCGAAGGTCGAACCGATCTTCCATCCGGATTCCTACGGCTATCGGCCGGGCAAGTCGGCGCTGGATGCGGTTGGGGCGTGCCGGGTGCGGTGCTGGCGGAAGGATTGGGTGATCGACATGGACATCCGGGCCTTCTTCGACACCGTGCCGCATGACCTGGTGCTCAAGGCCGTCGCCAAGCACCTTTCACCGGATCAGCGGTGGATCCTGTTGTATGTCCAGCGGTGGTTGACCGCTCCGATGCAACGGCAGGATGGCACCCTGGTCGCCCGAGATCGCGGGACCCCGCAGGGGTCGGCGATTTCACCTTTGCTGGCTAACCTGTTCATGCATTACGCGTTCGACGCCTGGCTGGCCCGGGAATTTCCGGCGCTTGGTTTCGAGCGTTACTGCGATGACGCGGTGGTGCACTGCGGCAGCCGCCGGCAGGCCGAATACGTGCGAGACGCGATTGCAATGCGTCTGGCGCAGGTCGGCCTGGAGTTGCATCCGGACAAGACATGCATCATCTACTGCAAGGACGCCGACCGGACGGGCTCGCACGAGCACACCCGGTTCACGTTCTTGGGCTATGAGTTCCGGCCCCGGCTGGCCAAGAACAAGCACGGCAAGCACTTCGTGTCGTTCTTGCCCGCGGTCAGCACGCAGGCGATGAAGGCGATGGGAGCGGTGATCCGCTCCTGGCATCTGTCCCGGCGCAGTGACAAGTCTCTGGACGACCTTGCCCGCATGTTCAACAGCATCGTGCAGGGGTGGATCAACTATTACGGGCGCTTCTACCGGTCCCGGTTGCTCTCCTTCCTCCGGCATCTCAACAAGCTCCTGGTGGGCTGGGCGTGCCGGAAATACAAACGGCTCAAACGCCGGGAACGGCGCGCGATGGCCTGGCTGGCCGAGATCGCCCGGCGATCTCCCCGCCTGTTCGCGCACTGGCGTCTCGGCGCTCGTCCTGACGGCTGGGCGATGGGAGCCGGATAAGCCGAGAGGTTTAAGTCCGGTTCTGCGAGAGGCCGGGGGTGCGATTCCCCCGGCCTACTCTCCTCGTCGTACTCGTTTCGGCGCCCGCGAGGACGTCCAGGCCCTACACGAGGAAATCACCCACGTGCTCGCCTTCCTGGGACTACGGCTCTCACCAGCCAAAACCAGGATCGTGCACATGAGCGAGGCGTTCGACTCCCTCTCTGTCAGACTCTTGTGAGACATGGGATGAATGAGTCTTCATGATGTGAAACAGGGCGAGACAGGATGATCGAGACAGTGACGATGACCCTCGCAGACCAGGCCGCCATGAGGGGGCAGGATGGTCTGGTGACCGACGATCGGGTGCGCCGGCCGGTGCGCCGGACCTTCACCGCCGCCTACAAGGCGCGGATCTTGGCGGCCTATGACGCCCTGCCCGAGGGCAGCCCCGAGCGTGGCGCGCTGATGCGCACCGAGAAGCTGTATCACTCCCACATCGAGCACTGGCGAAAGCAGCAGGAGAACGGCACACTGGCCGCTTCGACGGGTAAGCCGAAAAAAAGCACGGAGTCGGAGGAGCTGGCCCGGTTGCGGGCCGAGAACAGAAAGCTCAAGGCCGACGCGGCGAAACTGGAGGCCAAAAACGAGAAGCTCAGCGGCGAACTCGGGAAGACCAGGACCGCGCTTGATATCGCGGGAAAAGCATTCGCGCTGCTTCGGGACATCTCAAGCAGCGCGGACTCCGACACGAACTGACTCGGGTCATCGACGAGCATTTCCCGGAAATGGAGGAGTTGCTCGGCACGGCCAGGGCATGTGCGATCTTGGGAAGGTCGCGGGCCACGTTGCACCGGCGCCGTAATCCCACCCCGCCCCGGCTGGGTCCACGCCGCCCATTTCATCACCCGGCCCAATTGTCGGAACACGAGCGCGAGCAGGTGCTGGCCGTGCTGGACTCGCCCCGGTTCGCCGACAAGTCACCGGGCCAGGCGTGGGCGACCCTGCTGGACGAGGGCGTCTACCTGTGCTCGCAGGCCACGATGTACCGGCTGCTGCGCCAGCGCGGCCAGTCCGGTGAGCGGCGCGTCCAGGCCGTCCATCCGGCGAAGAAGAAACCCGAACTGGAAGCCGACGGGCCGAATCAGGTGTGGTCGTGGGATATCACGAAACTAAAAGGACCGGTGCGCGGCGTCTATTACCTGCTGTATGTCATCATCGATATCTTCTCGCGGAAAGTGATCTGGTGGGAGATCTGGCCGACGGAGACGGGAACCCTTGCCAGGGAGTTCATCGAGCACGCGATCGAGGCCAACGGCGGGATCGCCCCCGGCGCGATCCACGCCGACCGTGGCACCTCGATGACCTCGAACACCGTTTCCGGGCTGCTCGCGCTGCTGGGAATCGACCAGTCCCATTCACGGCCGCGTGTGTCCAACGACAATCCGTACTCAGAAGCGCAGTTCAAAACACTCAAGTACTGTCCCGCGTTTCCTGGCACGTTCGGGTCCATCGAAGATGCCAACGTCTTTTGCGACCAGTTCTTCCGGTACTACAACAATGAGCATCGCCATTCCGGCATCGGAATGCACACCCCGGCATCGGTGCACGACGGCTCCGCGGCCGAGATCCACGCCAGGCGGGCCGCCACGCTGAACGCGGCGTTCCTGGCCCACCCCGAGCGGTTCCACGGCCGGCGGCCCTGTCCGCCGCCGCTGCCCTCACGAGTGTGGATCAACAAACCACCCACGACCCAAGAGGTCGATCCTTCACCACAAACCACACAAGTAGCCTGATGTCTCAACCGGTTTGACAGATTCCGACTTCTTGGGATTCCGCCTCCAGTGGCGTCGCAAGCAAGGCACCAACAAGTGGTACGTCTACACCTTCGTCTCCCACCAGGCCATCCGGACGGTCAGAGCGAAGATCCGTGCCCTCACGCCCAGAACGTCGCAGCAGGACCTGCAATCAGTGTTGAGGAGACTCAACGCGATCACCCACGGGTGGGCCTCCTACTTCAAGCACGCCGTCGCCCAACGCACCTTCGACAGTCTGGACCACTTCACCTGGTGCAGAGTGATCAGGATGCTCTGGAAACGACACCGCTGGACGTGGAGCGACATCCGCCGTCGATACACCACACCCATTGGGCAGTGGCTACCCATCACGGCGGGCGGGACCGAATTGAAACGAGTCGCGGCAATACCGATCACCCGGTACCGCTACCGAGGCAACAAGATCCCCAACCCCTGGACTCCTGCCCACACCTAACGGCAAAGACCGTGGAGAGCCCGGTGCGATGAAAGTCGCACGCCGGGTTCGGCGAGCGGCCTGGGGAAACGGACCGAAGGCAACTTCGACACCGCGCCCCAGGCCGACTCAACCGGCCCGCTCTGCGGTCCGCCGGGCGCGCCGGTCGGTCTGCGTGCCCGGCTGCGGCTCTCCGGCCGGTCCGGGCACGCACCGCCCCGTGCGCCCGAGAGGCCGCCAAAGTCACCAATTAAGGCCGTGACGATCGCTCACTTCGGTTCTCACCACACCTGGTTCGGCGATCGGCTGCCGCGCGGCTTCCGGTGCTCGGGCCTGGCGGCCCTGCGCTCCGGGTCCGCTTGCCACCGAATGACAGAACTGGTCCTTGGCACAAAGCATGCTGCACGATGTGGCATTTGAGCAGATGACTCGCCTATCGCTGCCAGCTGACGTTCTGGGGGCACCACAACCGAAACCCAACATATGCCAGGTATTGCTCAGGAGGGAGAGGGCGGCGCTGCCAACACGGACGTTCAGAAGATCCATGGACTTGGACACACCGAGATCTGCGGGTGTCAGCCCATGGCGTTCACAGCCGGCCCCGAAGCCGGCAAGGCTGGCCATGGCGGCGATCACCATGGAGAGGGATGGGACGACTGACCAACCCTGCTGCCCAGATGCGGGGCATGGGTACCACCCCACGAGGAGGAGAGGGGCGGGGCGCCTGCCCTAGACACTGCCTACCGCAGCGGCCCACCATCGACAAACGCGTTGATGTCCTGATGCCACTGCTGCCGCTCCTGCCATGCTGTGACTATGTCCATCAGCTGCTCTGCGGAGCGGTGCACGTAATCGGGCCTGTGGCGCCTTCGGCCAGTTGCTCGGTGTACGCGCTGACCTTGTGGGTGACCATGCCGAGAGACTCGGTGAGCTGTTCGATCTGCGCGGTGACCTGGTCACGATGTTGCCGCAGGAGGGTCAGCAGGTGCTCTTCGTTGCCCGCACCCCGCCTCACGAGGTCCGCGTACTGGCGGATGGCGGGCAGCGGCATGCCGGAGGCGCGCAGGTTGACGCAGAGGTGAAGCCACTCCACGTCCCTGTCACTGTAGACGCGCCGGCCACTGGGGCCCCGCCGTACGGGGGCGACCAGGATGCCCTCGCGCTCGTAGAAGCGCAACGCGTGGACGCTCAGGCCAGTGTGTTCGGAGACCTGCCCGATGCTCAGGCCTGGGTTCGTTTCCGGCATGAGGTCAAGGTTAGGGCTTGATCTAGAGTCGGCTCTAGCTCGTAGGCTCCGACGCACGCCCATCCCGCCCAATGCGCTGCGGGGTTGTCTCCGGCGTTTTCGCGGTATTTCGAGGAGCTGATGATGCGTTACCGCGTTCTCGGCGGCACCGGCATCGAAGTGAGCGTCCACTGCCTGGGCGCCATGATGTTCGGCGCGGTCGGCGATCCCCGGCAGCCGTACGGGTCCCCAGGTGCCGGCGCCCGGCGTTGCCCGCCCACATCCCGAGCAAGGAAGCTCTTCACCCGTTCGGGCCGCCAGAGGCTCCACTTCCGTCCAGAATCCCTCGTCCGCCGGCGGGTAAGGGGCCACGTCGTCGAGGTCCGGGGTGTAAGGCGAGGTGTGGTCCAGGTCCACCAACAGCCCCGGTTTCGTGCACCTGATCTATGGCCTGCACGCATGGCCGGTGGCTGTGGATGTAGGGGCGGTAGTCCCAGCCGATTGTGACCTCGAACCGGCCACCCTCCTCAAGTCGGCACCTCAGTCCCTCCCCGCGCGACATTGCTCGTACCAGTTCCAGCCCGGCCGTGAGTGGCACCTTAAGCACGCCCGACATGGATAGCCAGGAGATGATTCAACATGAAGTACCGCACGATTGGCAGTGATCCGATGACTCGCCGTGATGTCAGCGTGCTGAGCCTTGGCGCGATGCTGTTCGGTACCGCCACCGACGAGGCGACGTCGTTCGCCATCCTTGACCGCTTCGTCGAGGCCGGCGGGAATTTCATCGACACCGCCAATAACTACGCCTACTGGGTCAATGGCACTCAGGGGGGTGAAAGCGAAACCCTGCTCGGCCGCTGGCGACGCAGCCGCAACGTCACCGATGAGATCGTCATCGCCACCAAGCTCGGAGGGCGGCCCAACGCTCCGGCGACCGGCCTCAGCCACGACCTTGAGGGCTTGTCCGCCCAAGTGATCCGGGAATCCTCGGAGCGGAGCAGGGAACGGCTCGGCGTGGACAAGCTGGACCTCCTGTACGCACACGCATACCTCGAAGGTTCCAAGGTGCCGCCGGAGGAGACCGTCGAGGCATTCGCAGGTTTGGTCCAGGAAGGCACCGTGGGTCTCCTCGGGGCGAGCAACCACTGGGCCTGGCGACTCGAGCGGGCCCGGAACCTGGCGGCCACGGCGGGGCTGCCCGGCTATGAAGTCCTGCAGTACCACCACTCCTACCTGCGTCCGCGCACCGATCTGCCGACGCTGCGCTCCAAGGACGGAAACCTCGGTGTGGTCGGCGGGAACCTGCTCAGCTATCTGAGAGCCGAGCCCGCACTCACGCTGGTCGCCTACTCGCCCTTGCTGGGCGGCGGCTACGTACGTGAAGACAAGCCGCTCGATGCCGCGTTCGACCACCCAGGCACACCCCAGCGTCTCGCGGCACTGCAGGAAGTGGCGAAGGAGACAGGAGCGACCGTCAACCAGGTGGTGCTCGCCTGGCTCATCGGCGGCGATATTCCGATGATCCCGCTGGTCGGAGCCTCCTCAGTCGAGCAGCTGGAGGAGAGCCTGGCTGCAGTGGACCTGGAGTTGACGGCGGAACAGCAGGCGAAGCTCGACGCCGCGTACTGACACTCCACCACATTCGGCATTCTTCGCACCGCGTGATGGAGGTGCCCATGCGTCGCTATGTACATGGAGACGAGGAGAGCCGCACATGCCTGGACACGCGTGAGCCGGGATGCTCCTCGAGCCAGTGCCGACGCGGATCGGAGACGCCCCGACTCCCGTTCCCGTGAGTTTCCCATGCGCGGATCTTGCTAACGCAGGTGCTAACAGCAGCCCTGGACGCCGATGGACAGCGGTAGAAGACGATCAGGACGATGTGGGCCCTGATCAGGAATTCAAGAGCACCAGTGGACGTCGTAAGACGATCCCGAACTGGCTACGGATCAGAAGGTGGTTATGACGGCTTGGAACGGCCCCACTCGGACGGCTTGAGCTGGACCCACCCGACCTCGTTGTTGATCTCGGAAACTCGATGTCGGCCTGAACTGGCCCCACCCCGAGATGCGACGTCCAGAGGCTCCCCAAGGCCCCAACGCCGTAGTTCGGCGCGAGGGTGTCGCCCGCCCTGCACGACGCCAGCCCCCGCGCCCGCTGAGCGGGCGATGCCCTCGCCTGGCAGGGGTTCGGGGACGGCAGTCCCCGGGTCCACAGACTGTACTGTCGTCGGCGCTTCCGGCTGACCAGGGGTGGGGCCAAATCAAGCCGTCACTCCGATTTTCCGATGATCGCCAAGTGGTCCCAGGTCAAGCCGTCCAAAGGGGCCAAATGGAACCGTCCTAGCCAAGAAGGTTGGGGTTTCGAGTACCTCCGGCCGCACAGCAGGTCAAAGGCCCTCCGGGATGATCCCGGGGGGCCTTTTTCGTGCCCGTGCAGCAGCGTTGTACAGCAACGCGGGCTCACACAGGCGATCTGCTACGGACAGCACGCGTCAAGGCCGGGGCGGCGTAGTCGGAGCGAGAAGGACGAACATCAAGGGCCAGCGCCCAAGCCCCGGCCCTCCGAAGGCGACAACCTTGCTCAGGCACCGCCGAGGTCACCCCGGAGACGGCGAACCCACTCCGCGGGGAAGACCTGCTCAAGCCGCTCTCTGCTGGTCTCCAACATCCCCTCCTTCGCCAGGGGAAGGAGTGCGCCGTTCTGGACCGCCGTGTGATTTTCGGGAGCCGGGCAGATGAGGACGGCGAGGATCCGACACGTCCGTTGCACCTCCTCGACCCCGGTGGCATGGACCATGCTCTTGATGGGGCCCCACGCCGTCTGTACGGCAAGAGCCACCAGCGCTTCGAGGAGAGGGCTGCGACGCTCATCATTCCGAGACTTGATGATAGCCGCCGTCACGTATTCGGGTATTCGGTCCATGGCTTTCGAGAACTCCTCAATACCCTCGGCCAGGGCCACGAGGAGATCGCACCAGAAGTGATTAGTGAGGATTCTTCTGGTTTCTCGTGGCCTGCCGCCGCCGAATCTCTTGTCCAGTTCGCTGATCACGGAGCCGGTAAGGAGGTCGCCGACTTCCTGGATGTGTTCGATGGTGCTTGGATTTTCGGACAGCCAGTCGATGAGATCGACTGTTGCACTGTCGGTGGCGGCTGCCTGTCTGGGCTTGGATGGCTCTCGTTGTCCCCTGGGGGTTTGGGTCTTAGCCCAGTCGGAGTCGCTGCGGTCTCTTGCCTCCTGGCGACTGACCGGAGAGGGATCGCGGGCCAAGGTGATGCCTTGGGGCCAACGGTGCTTCGTCCCGCCACAGGCGGAACATCGGCACTGATGCAGCTTGGCGTTCTCACAACGTGCAGGGTGCGTCATTCGCCCTCCATCACGTTCGGTGTGAAGGCGAACTGAGCAGCTCGCCGGAAATCTTATTCTTTTAAATCACAAAAAACGAATGGCGAGATCGTCGCGATAGTTAGTTCGATATGTCTTTTCGGCTACGAGTAAAACTCTTGCATGCGAAAAATGCCCTTGGGGCGATCCCAAAGGGCATTTTGTGGCAACGGATGATGAGCTACATCTCGCTTGAACCGTCGAGGCTCTGATTGAGCCGGTCGAGCGCCTTTCGCGTTTCCGGGGAGGGAATCTGAGCCTGAATCCACCGAGCGTTATCAGGTGAGGGCTGGACCGTAGACATGACGATGCCCTCTGACCTGGCAGGATGGGAGTTCTCTACGCTTCCAGCCGCCGAATCAAGAGGGCACGTCGTAAGTGCGATTGTCTCACGCTCCCGCCCACACCCATGCGATCTTCGATGACCAGCACACGGTCGCCTACGCCGGCCTGCTGCCGGTGATGCGCCTGGCCGAGCGCTGTGACCTGGCCGGTCTGGCTCAGGAGCACGTGACCATCGCCGACCGACTCGGGGTGAATGCCCCGCTGAAAATCGGCTCGATCGTGGCCGGGATGATCGCCGGGGCCGACAGCATCGATGATCTGGACGTGCTGCGCCACGGCGGGATGGATAAGTTGTTTGCCGGGATCCGCGCCCCCTCCACGCTCGGGTCGTTTCTGCGCTGTCTGACGTGGGGCAACGTGCGGCAGATCGGGAAGGTCGGCCGCCGCCTGCTGGCCCGTCTGGCCGCGCACACACCGCTGCTGCCCGGCGTGGACGTGCTGGCGTTCCTCGATCTGGACTCGATGCAAAAACGGATTTACGGGCCGACCAAACAGGGCGCCGGGTTCGGGCACACCAAGATTCAAGGCAAGAGCCTGCGGGTCCGCGGTCTCAACGTGCTCGCCTCGGCCCTGTCCACCCCACTGGCCGCCCCGGTCATCACCGCCAGTCGGTTGCGCGGCGGCACCGCCAACTCCGCCCGCGGCGCAGACACCTTCGTGACCGAGTCGATCAATACGGCCCGGGAGGCCGGAGCCACCGGCATCCTGCTCTGCCGAGGCGATGCGGCCTACTACAGCGCCAAGGTCATCGGCGCCTGCCGGCGAGCCGATGTCCGGTTCTCCTTCACCGCGAAGATGGACCCCAAAATCAAGGCGGCGATCGCCGCGATCCCCCAGGGCGCCTGGACCCCGATCAGCTACCCCAACGCCATCTTGGACGAGGAATCCGGGCAGTGGATCTCCGATGCCGAGGTCGCCGAGACCCGCTACACCGCGTTCACCTCCAAGAAGGGGCAGGCCGTAACCGCCCGCCTGATCGTGCGCCGGGTCAAACGACTGGGTGAGCAGACCGACCCCGGCCACCACCCGTGCTATCGCTACCACGCCGTGTTCACCGACACTCCGTATGAGCTGATCCAGGCCGAAGGACAGCATCGTGATCACGCGATCATCGAGCAGATCTTCGCCGATCTGATCTCCGGGCCGCTGGCTCACCTGCCCTCCGGTAATTTCGCGGCCAACGCCGCCTGGCTGGCACTGGCCACGATCAGCCACAACCTGCTCCGCGCCGCCGGTTGCCTGTCCGGAGCCCGCTGCGCACGAGCACGTGGAGCCACTCTGCGCCGCCACCTCATCGCCGTACCCGCCCGCCTCGCCCGGCACGGGCGCGGCCATATCACCCTCCACCTGCCCGGCCACTGGCCCTGGCAGCCCGCCTGGATGAACCTCTTCGACGCGCTTCGCTCGCCACCGCTCGCCCGAGCCGCTTGATATCCCATCTCACAGGCACCACCCCGCCAGCACCTTGACGGCCTACCCAGCCACCGGCGACACCGCCACCGACCGCCCCGAACCGCATGACCCGGACAAGCCGCAGAACCCGCCAGCGGCGGCCCCATCACGCCCGAAAACAGGACTCCACCTGCCGAACACCGAGAGAAACGGCCCTCATGGAGGAATCGAACTTAGAAACGATCATTCAAAGACGCTCGGTGGATTCAGGCTGAGTGTAGACATCCATGGTCATCGAGATCTGCGAATGGCGCAGGATGCGCATCGCCACCCGAGGGTGGACGTCGAGGGCGGCCAGAAGCGAGGCGCAGGTGTGCCGGGTGTCGTGGACTCGGATGCGGGAGACACCCGCCTTGCGGCATTGAACCTCGAAGGATCGGTTGAAGTTACGCGGCTCGATCGGCGTGCCGTTCCTCGTGGTGAAGACGAGATCGGAGTCCTTCCACTTCGCCCCAGCGGCCTTGCGGGCCTCCTCCTGAATTCGCTGGCGGTGTCTGAGCGCAGTGATGCACAGGCCGAGCAGCGGAAGCGATGCGGTGGAGTCGTCGGTCTTGGTCGTCTCGCGGTGGAGGAGCTCTCCCCTGATGCGGTTGAGCTCTCGAGAGATCCACACTTGTTCTCCACCGAGGTCGATGCAGTCCCAGGCGAGCCCGAGCACCTCGCCCCGCCGCAGGCCCAGAACGAGGATCAACACGTAGGCCGCGTAGAGCGGGTCATCCTCCGCTCGCAGGTGTTCGAGGAACTTCCGCGCCTCGTCGACGCCCCATGCCACGTGCTGGCGCTTCTTCTTGGTCTTGCTCGGGCTGGGCAGGGTGGTCAACGCCGCGACGTTCTTGGAGATCAGCTCTTCCCGGATGGCGTTGCTGAGCGCGGAACGCAGGACGCGGCGGATGCCCGCGATCGTGCTCCGGGACGGATATCCCTTGCAGCATTTTCCGGTGGCGCAGCATCGCCGTTTGGCCTCCGCTCGCCGGTGATCCTTCTTCTGGTCACAGCAGGTGCAGAGGGTGACCAGCGTGTTCAGCCACGTCTGAACCTCGCGGACCGTGAGCTTGTCGAGCCGCTTCTTGCCCAGGCCAGGGACGATGTAGAGCCGCACCAGCGGCTCATAGGCCACGTAGGTCGTCGGCTCCAGGTTGGGTTCGATCACATCGGCGAGCCAGCGCGTCAGGTACGCGGCAAGGGTGGGGTGCTTGGTCGGCACCGGCCGGACACACGGGTATGAGTTCGTCAGCGCCGAGCACCTGGACAAACTGCGCGACGCGGGGCGTCTGCTGGTCGAGACCCGCCGCTACGGCAACGTCTACGCTATCGACCGCCAGGCCATCGAAGACCGCCACGCCGCCGGCTACGTCCCCGTCACGCACATGGGCAACATCCGCGATCTGCGCCGACTCATCGGCACGGTTCCCGACTCCTGGCTTCGCGTACTGCTGTGGGTGCCGCGCGAGGTCACCGAACAGCGCTCCCAGGCCCGCGGGGACGCCGACACCAGTAAGCGCCTGACCGCGTGGGACGAGACCCTCGCCGACCTGGAGGCCAACACCGACGCCGGGTTCTTTCATCTCCGTATCCATACCGACCAGCTCAGCCCCGAGGGCGCAGCGAAGGAGATCACGAGCGCCTACGATCAGTTGCGAACGGCCGGGCGTCTTCGCGAGGAGGCATGCCCCCCGTGAGCCGCGCCGCCACCTCCGACGGGATCAGATCCAACCGCCACCAGGTCCCGCAGTCGAAGCACCTCGCCCCCGTCCACACTCCGTCCAGGTCCGACGTCCATGACACCGACCCGTGCGAGCATCCAGCGAAGGAGAGCCGCCCCGTCACCCTTCCACCTCCTGCGGCAACCACGTGATCGTTGGGGTTCCCATGTCTCCCCCGCCCCTGTCGGACCGCAGTACGGCCGGTGTCTCCGCTCTCGGAAGCCGGTCTCATCTACGGGGGCGCGCAGAGCGGTGTCCAACGGGGTGATTGAACACCGCTCCCAGAGGCCAGACCCGAGATCGGGTCACCACCGGTGGCAGTCGTCGAGGAGCGGGGGAGCAGAAGCCGGGAACCGCTTAGGATGATCCCCAGCAGGCGGGGCGACGAGATCCCTCTAATCTGTCGCCCCGCCCGACTTCAGCAGGCGTGCCCGGACAGCACCGCCGTCCAGGTTGCCTGAGCTTCGTTGATCGACATGAGCGCAGTTTCTTGGATCTGCGGCGCGCGGTCGAGCTGCACTGTCCGACGCAGGAACGCCCGTCCACCGCCGACGCACAGCTCATAGACCGTCGCCCGGCACGAGCAGGTCCAGGCCATTGGCCGCACCCGCGCCAGCGACCGGTACGGCCCCTGCCACACCAACCGCACATGATCACGCTGTCGCATCGCCACATGCGGACTCAAGCACTCGCTCACTGCGGCCATGCGCCGCCCTCTTCCGGCGCCGTGTGCTCCCGGCGAAGGTCGGCGTAGCGCAGGGCGACCCGGCGCGCGGCCTGGACGGGCTCCAATGCTGGATGCCAGGCATAGATCGGTCGTCGTTGACGAGCGTTCCACTCGGTCCGCCACCAGAACCGCTGTCCGTCGCACCAGACAAGGAGTCCCGCCCACACCGCGACCACTGCCAGACCGTACCCGTCGTGAACATCGGCAGTGATCTCATGTTGGGCTAAAGCATCACGAAGCTCCTCAGCCGCATCTACCGCTCCCGTTTCGTCGAGTGAGGTTGTGACCACGACTTACCTCCTGTCGGCGTCGCGCCCAGCATAAGCAATCTTTACTACCCCTGCCTACCCTTCACCATTTTTTCCTACTCATGACGACCGGTACGCCTCGTAACGTCTGTTGACCTGGGGCTACCGGTCGCTTCCTATCGTTTGTGCTGTGATCCACTTCCGGCCTGATCAGCCCAAGTCAGAGCAGGTTCTCGCCGAGATGCGTCGACGCATTCAGACCGGCGACTACAAGCCCGGGTATCCCGTCCCGGGAGAGCCCCGCATGGCCGAAGAATTCGGAATCGCCCGACGAACTGCCCGTAAGGTGATCAACGCCCTCATTGCCGATGGACTGGTCTACACCGTCCGCAATATTGGGACGTTCGTCGCCGACTCCAAGACCGGCGGACCACCCGAGCACATCGGGCCCGGAGACGACGACCAGGATCAGCCCGAAGGCTAGTCCTGTTTTCCGCACGTGGAGGTGACTGAGATCTCGGGCGTTGATGTTGATCGCAGGCCGGTCGTGGCGGTATGACCTGAAGCTTGTGAGACAACGTGCGCAGTGGGGTGCCCAGAGTGTGGAGAAGATGCTCGGGGCGTTGCCGGTGGTGGCCGATTTCTGCACCAGGTTGCGGATCCGGGAGATCGTGGATGAGGCCTGCCCGGTGCGTGACCTGGCCGAACTCACTCATGGTCAGGTGATCGAGGTGTTGATCGCCAACCGGTTGACCTCGCCGTCTCCACTGGTCCATGTGCAGGACTGGGCGCGGGCGTGGGCGGTGGCCGAAGCCTTCGGCGTCGAGGCGGACCTGCTCAACGACGACCGGATCGGCCGGGCATTGGACGCGATCGCCCCCCACCTCGACCACATCGCGGGATCGGTCGGCCTGGCCGCGATCGAGGCGTTCGGCATCGATGTCACCCGGATGCACTGGGACATGACCTCGATCTCGCTGCACGGCGACTACGAACAGGCCGAACAGGGATTCGCGGCACCGAGGTTCGGCCACCCCAAAGATCGCCGCACGGATCTGAAGCAGATCCAGGCCGGCATCGCGGTCTCCGGCGACGGCGCGATCCCGGTGTTTCACCGGGCCTTCGACGGCGGCGCGGGCGAGGTCGGGCAGGTCGTCGGCGCGATGAAGCGGTTGCAGCGACTGGCCTCCCGCCGTGACCTGCTGATGATCGGCGATTCCAAGCTGATCTCGTACGCGAACCTGGTGGCGATGCATCAGCAGCGGGTGAGCTTCATCGCCCCGGCGTCCAAGGCCTACGTGCCGGCCACGCAGTTGGCCGGGCTGAGCGTGGAGGTGGCCACCGCCGTCGACTACGTCGCTCAGCGTGATCAGGCCAAACCCGTCGATCAGCGTGGATCATGGCATGTGCTGGAGGACACGCTGGAGCTGGCCGGCCCCCGGAAGAAGGACCCGCTCCTCACCCTGCGGCGGATCTTCGGGCATTCCTCCGCCCGGGCGCAGGCCGCGGCCGGAGCTCGGGCTCTGAAGCTGTCGCGGGCCCGTGAGGATCTCAACCGGCTGCAACGCGGGCTGGGATCGCGGCATTACCCGACCGCGGAGAAGGTCGCCGCCAAAATCGCCGTCATCAGCACGCAGCGGCGGGTCGGCGCCTATCTGATCACTGAGTCATTGTCAGCAACCGGCGTTCACGCTGGGTGACAGCTGCTTGTGAGCTTGCTCCCGGTGGAAGAGGACGAGCGCCGCGGCGACGATACCGCCGATCTTCCAAGGGCACTTGCTGACGTTCCGCAGTGCCTTGAACCGCATCTTGAGCTGGGCGTTCGCTCGTTCGGCGAGGGCTCGGAGCGCACCGTGGACCTTGTTGTACTGGATCTGATCGTCGGTGAGTGTGCCACCCCGAGACCTCTTGTACGGCAGGCGAAACCCCATACCCGCATCGACGTAGCCGAGGTCGGCCAACGTGATCAGCCCGTCCTCGGCGGCCTTGGCCAGCGGGTCGAGGAGGCCGTGCAGGCGGGCACAGGTGAGATCGTGTTCACGGCCGGGCCGTACCTCAGAAGTCCACAGCGGGTCGCCGCCGGGGCTGGACAGGACCTGAATGTTGCCGCCGTGCTGCTTGTGTTTTCCACTCCACCACAGGTCGGCGCCGTTCGGGCCCAGGGCGCGGCAGCGGTCGGTTTCGATCAGCGTGCCATCCAGATGCAGGCGGGTGTAGCCGGCGGCCTTCGCCGCCGTGAGCGCCTCCTGTAGCGTCGGCGCCTGGGCCTTCAATACGGTGACCCCTTCTTCGACGTACCGATCACAGGTCGCGTGCGAGATGGCGTTATCGGCGGCCGGCCGGGCGATCCGAGCGCCGTCCACCAGCCAGCGGATGATCAGAACGGCCTGCTTGAACTCGCCCAGCGCCCGAGTGCCCGCGCGGGTGCGGCGCCGTACCCGCTCGGCGCGCAACAGCCCGGCCAGAAACAGCACAACCTCGCGCGGCATGTCCAACTCGGCTGTATAGGTGATACTGGAGGTCACGTGAAGCCCTTGTGTGCGGTGCGGTGGATCCTTCGACAAGACCCACCCCTACCAGGGGCTTCACGCTTTTCTCTACTTGATCACTCCCACGCCCGCCGTGATCGGCTACACACGGTCATCGACCGTTGCTGACAACGTCTCACTGAGGTCGGGACCGATCCGGCCACCGGTAAGCCCACGTTGACCTGGGAGCTCAGCCAAGAGGCGATCGACGCCGAAGCCGCAGCCGACGGCTGGTACGCCTTGTTGTCCAACCTTGATCCCGGCCAGGCCGATGCCGCGCAGGTCCTGCTGCTGTACAAAAAGCAGGAATCGGTCGAGCGCCGCTACGCGGCGTTCAAGGGGCCGCTCGCCGTGAGCACCCTCTACCTGAAAGGAACGACGCCTGCTATATCTGGACCCTCCGTATTACGTCAAGGGCGAAGGGCTTTACGACAATTTCTATCAACATGCGGACCATGTAATGGTCGCCGAGGCAATTCATCGCACAGGCGGCCCTTGGATTGTCTCATACGATGCCGCGCCCGAGATTTTAGATCTATATAAGGGATGCGAATCACTACGTTACTCGCTGGGCTACAGTGAGGTGATCTCAGCAAGATCAATAAGGGCGGTTGTGATTCGATGTCTTCAAAGCGACGCCGACAGACATGAATCGGGATGGATCGCGATCCCCCTGAAATAGGCGTGGAGCTTTCGGTAGAAGAGGTCTCACCACAAGTCTTCTTCAGCCCAGAAAGCCCCACGTGATCACCTATCGTGCCACGCTCGACGTCCCTCGGGAACTGGTTTGCCATCTCTCCCTGCTGCTGGCGGCCGAACGCCGCCGACTGGGCACCCGTTCGGGTTCCAGGGCTCTGACCTGTTTTGAGCAGGCGGTGATGGGATTGCGCTGGTTCCGCGACCGCACCGACCGGGCCGCCCTCGGCCGCGACCACGGCATCTCCCGCGCCACCGCCTACCGCTACATCGACGAGGTCATCGACGTCCTGGCCGACCAGGCACCCGACCTGCACCACGCCTTGCAACGCGCTGTCGACGAGGGCCTCACCCACCTGATCCTGGACGGCACCGTCATCGCCACCGACCGCTGCCGGGAGAAGACCATCAGCGTCAAAGGCGAACCCATCGACCTGTGGTACTCCGGAAAGGCCCACCACCACGGCGGCAACATCCAGGCCCTGTCCGCGCCCTGCGGCCTGCCGCTGTGGGTGTCCGAGGTCGAACCCGGATCGGTTCACGACCTGACCGCCGCCCGCGCACACGTCCTGGGAGCGTTGTACAAGGCCGCCGCCGACGGGCTGCCCACCTTGGCCGACTCCGGCTACGACGGCGCCGGCATCGGCATTCTCACCCCGGTCAAACAACCCTCCGACGGCCGGCCCCTCGACCTCGACACCCGCACCCGCAACGCACTCCTGCGCGCCCTGCGCTGCCTGGGAGAACGAGGCTTCGCCCTGCTCACACAACGCTGGCGCACCCTCCAGCGCATCACCGCCAGCCCCAGCAGAATCGGCGACATCGTCAAAGCCGCGCTCGTTCTCACCCATTTCGAACACGGCTACTTGAAATGAAAGTCGCTGAGATCACCTCAGTGCGGCCAAAGCCAGCTTGGGAACTGAAGTGATGTTTTTTTCTCCAGATCTTGTTCAGCCCGATGTACTCTCTGTTTCCGGCATTTCAAACCAGACGGTTTTGGATGCCAGGGATTCGTTGCAGCCTGAACTCTGGTAGGTCACCGTTTCATTGGCCGGTACTCCTAGTTGAGGGAAGCCGAGGGCGATCAGCATATTAATTCTGCCGCGCCGCTTCCGGTGCTCGGGCCTGGCGGCCCTGTGCTCCGGGTCGGGTGTCTTGCCACCGGATGACGGGGGTCTCTCTGTACACGCTAGGGAATCGGTAGACACCCGTACGTAGCGTGCACGGTAATCACCGTGAAAGGCGTGGCGTGAATATCTCTCTCTGATGCGAGAAGTACGCGGGATGGCCAGATTAACAGCACCAGACGAGTTGGGCTCGCATCCAGGTCGGACCTAGTAAGCCAAAGGCGCGGTCACCGATCTCCTAATTCAGACGCCATTCATCGTGACCGAACTTCACTGGTTGCGTGAGTTGAGTTCGTGGTGATCGCTGACTTCGCTACCGCCGCGCAAGACTGAATGATCGCTTTATCCTTCTGCGCAAAGCGTCATGGCTCGAGTAATGACATCGCTGATCCAAGCCGGCGGATCGGTGTTAGCGTTCTGGGAGGCATGCCGGTAGGTCATCGGGTGCTTGCCGTCCATGCCGTTGTCGTTGGCGATGAGATCTTGGTGAGCTTCTCCCCAATCCGGCCACTCGGCTTCGAGGTAGGTCTCCAAGGTATCGTGAAAAACCGCATAGTCGTCGTACACCTTGGTCTGCGGGAAGTCCTCGACGTGTCCTTTCAAATACCCGAGCAGCATACGATTTGCCTGCATGCGCTGCCGTACTCCGTCGGCAATTTTATCTGGAGCCTTATTCTTGCTGCGGTCACGATGCTCTCCACCAGCATCACCGTCGAATATGACGAAACAGGGCACCCCGAGTTCAGCGAGAACCGCATGCGCGAGCGGCAGAATCCTCTTGCTCCCAGCGTCAACGACCACGATTCCGTTCCTGTTGAGAGGATCGTGCCGTAGGCCACACCCCTCGAAGAATCCCTGATCAGTGCCGCCCTCAACAAGTAGCGCGGCACGGGCAAACAGCGCTTCTGGAAGTGACTGCAAACAAACCCGAGTGAGCTGCCGATAAACCTCATCGGTTTTGAAAGCGCTGTTGAGACGTTGAGCGATGGCTTCTTTGGACGTCGATTGGATCTGCACCGAAGCGCCGACGCTATCCGAGAGAGTCCTAGTCATCCGACGGATCTCCGTGAAGCCCTCGGGCTCCAAGAAGTACGGACTATGGGTCGCATAAGAGACTTGTACGCCGTGTCCGTCCTTACGCGCGATCTTGCGCAGTACGGTAGCGAATGCCCGGGCCTGGATAGGATGCTGGAACAGTTCCGGTTCCTCGATCGCCAGGAAGATGGTTCGATCATGTTCGGTAGCCTTGCTCTCGGCCAGTAGCCGTAGAGCGGAGATAAGTAGCGCGCGCTGAAAGCCGTGTCCCTGCTGATCCACCCGGGTTGTTGCCCTGCCATCCAGGACAGAGACCTTGAATTGGACCTGTGGCATCTTGAACTCAGGGACAACGGGGGACACGTTAATGCTCCGGCCACTGGTGAGCTCACCAACCGCTGTAGTCAGGTCATCCGACAAGGTTTCGAGCTGCTCGCTGAAATGCTTGGTGTGGATGGTTTCCCGATTTGCATTGAAGATTATACCGAGTTCCGTAAGTTCTTTGTCCGCCTCGGTTCGATCCACGGCTTGCTCAAGAATTCGTCCGATGATCGAGCTCTTGATATCACGGCTCTCATCGCCGGCCCGCAGGTCGGCACTGACGAAAACGTAGTCGAAGAGTCCAGTCATCTTCGCCTGGCCAGCGAAGCCGAAGAAGTGGGTATCCGCCTCGATCTCGGTGCCCTGGAGTTCGTGGGGATGGGCGGTCTCCCAAGCGATGAGCGCAGTGTCTACCTCTGCCGCACTCCGGACAGCCGGCAGACCAAGGTCAGGTCGCTCTGTTCGCAACTCGTTGTAGCAGTCACGCCGAGCCTTCGCGCCTTGCACATCCCTGACCTTGATGAACGCCGGATAGGCCAAGGCCCGACCGGAAAGCTTGTCGTACCCTCTTTCCCAGCGCCGCCACAGCCGTACGGTCTCCACGCCACCAGCGGCGTATTTGCCGAGCGCTACTCGGTCGACGTCGGTGAGGTCGCAGAACTCCACCTCGACTGTGATCCGCTCCGGATCTGCGCCGGTGGAGACATCGTCGCTCGTGATCGGTGAATTCCGGTCTCCATTGAAGAACCAGTCGAGCGCGCGCAGCACAGACGACTTCCCGACCCCATTCGGTCCGATGAAGGTCGTGATGTCATCGAACCGGATGTCCACGTCCCGCAGACACCGATACCCCTGAATCCTCACCCGTTGAATCCGCACCCGTGAATCCCATAGCTTTCAACGTGATCACGCAACCGGAATTCAGAAAGGAGCGTGAAATGTAGCGACTAATCCTAAATGGGATGATTTATCATCTTATGGAGCTAAGAAGTTACGAGATAGGGGGAGCCCCAGCCGCATCGTGTAGGAACGACAGCTTGGCGCTCGCTCCATAGGATGGCTGGATACTTTCGTAAGCTTCTGGCTCAGCCTGAGCCGAAGACGGAGTTGATGTCAGGCCGCAGGCATCTTCATGCTGATAACCCTGCCGCTGCGGGTTGCTGTTGCTCTGCCATACAGCAGCGCCGTACAGCAACATCACCTGACATGCTCACACCCCGCCAACCCACATCTACCGTCCGAGCAGGATGGTAGGCCATCGACGAGGGGCATGCCCTTGCCTACGGATCAGGTGGTCAGGTGTCGTACAAGCCGTCCCAGGGTTCGTAGAAGCCGAGGTCGTCCGGGTAGAGCTCAGCGTGTTCGGTGCCTTCGAAGGTCTCGATGACGAGGCCGAACAGCACGCCGTCGACGTCGCGGCGGAAGGGCCGGATGGCGATGTCGCCGAAGCGGAGGCCGGGGAGGGCATTGAGCCATTGCTTCAACCGCTCCTGCGCTGCGTCGACGGCGGCCCGGTAGTTGTCGTCGGTTCCGGTGCGCTCGATGCGGGAGTCGAGGTGGTGGCCGGCGGCGTCGAAGGTGTGCAAGACGGCGTACCAGCGTTTGTGTGCCTGCCAGTCGTCGGTGTGTGTGTAACCCTCCGGGAAGGCGGCGACGACGGAGCCGAGGAACTGTCCGCTCTCCCAATGGCCGATGGTGTCGGTGTGGTAGTCGGGTTCGTAGCTGATGGGGATGATCTCGGGGACTGCCATGTGCGGGAGAGTAGTGATCGGGTCCGACATAGCCTTTGCGCTGCGCGTGATCTTGCTAACGGAAGTGCTAACACCGTCCCTGGACGCGAGTGGACATCCACAGAGGACGATCAAGTGTGAGATGTCTCTGAGCTGGTTTTTCTGACACCTGTGGACGTCGGTGGACGTTCTCGAACTGGCTACGGATCAGAAGGTTGGGGTTTCGAGTACCTCCGGCCGCACAGCAGGTCAAAGGCCCTCCGGGATGATCCCGGGGGGCCTTTTTCGTGCCCGTGCAGCAGCGTTGTACAGCAACGCGGGCTCACACAGGCGATCTGTTACGGACAGAACGCGTCAAGGCCGGGGCGGCGCAGTCGGAGCGAGAAGGACAAACATCAAGGACCAGCGCCCAAGCCCTCTCTGTCAGACTGCACGCCGGGCGGCCCGGTCACGCCACGGCGGTCAGGAATCCGCGTCCCACCAGCCGCGGCGCGCCGCGAGCAGGCCGGCCTGGAAGCGGGTGCGGGCGCCGAGCCGGTCCATCAGCTCGCTGACCCTCCGGTGCACGGTGCGCAGGCTCACCCCCAGCTGGCGCGCGACCGCCTCGTCCTTGAGCCCGGCCGCGAGCAGCGCGAACAGCTCGGGATCCGGCATGTCCGCCGGGCGGGAGCGCGCGTCGAAGATCGGCAGCGGCAGCGCCGACCGCCACAGGACCTCGAACAGGGTGACCAGCGCGTCGAGCAACGACGAAGAGTGCACGATGACCGCGCTGTCCGAGTGGGCGGACGCGTCGGCGCTCAGCGGCAGGATGGCGGTCCTCCGGTCGGCGATGGCCAGCTTCATGGGCACCTCGGGGCTGACCCTGGCCCGCTCTCCGGCCGCTGCCGACTCCTGGGCGAGGCGCAGCTTGCCGGGGATCTCCAGGGCCGAGGCGTCGTAGATGCCGCGCACCAGGAGGCCGTGCGCGAGACGCTCCATCTCGGGGGCGTTCTGCTGGGAGGGGTCCTGTGCGTACGGTGGCCGGTCGAGCACTAGGAGCTCCTCGGTCGCGGTCTGCTGCAACTGCGTGAACCGCTGCACCACGGCCGCCTGCCCCTGCACGACCTCGACCAGTTCCTCGGGGGCCAGGTTCTCCGTTCGCGGCGTCTCGGCCAGCAGCGCGAGCGCGGCCAGCCTGGCCTGGGCCAGCCCCTCCTCGCGGCGGGAGATGAGGGCGGACACCGCCACGTCGGGCCTGGTCGGCACGTACCGGACCGGGCGCCCCGCCATGCGGCTGACCAGGCCGAGCGACTCGAGCCGCGAGCACGCCCGGCGCAGGGCCACCGTGGTGTGGCCGGTGTGCGCGGCCAGCTCGAGCAGCGTGGCGCGCGGCCGGCGCAGCAGGTCGCGGTAGATCTGCTCGTCCTCTGCATCCACCCCGACCGCCGCGAGCGCGTTGTCGTCCGTGTTCATGATCGATCAGTGTGTCAGATGCCTGCAATGGCGTAAATCTGCCGCCATAAGACCTAGCCTGAGCATCGAACTCACCGATAGAAACGGACTTGTAAGACATACCTGTCGGGGAGGCAGTGTTGAAGAAGGCGTTCACCATCGGACTCGCGACCGCGCTGACGGTCCTGTCGGCCGCCACGCCCGCCGTAGCGAGGGACCAACCCTCCGGCGACGGCTTCGACGGCTTCGGTTGGAGTCGGCCGACCTGCCAGACGGTCGGCAGTGATGGTTCTGTGACGTACGCGTGGAACGACGGCAAGAAGATCGCGCCCACCAGCAAGCCGGCGCGGCCGATCGTCTACACCACGGGTCTCGTCGCGCTCGACAGTCCGAACCAGTTGCTGGCCATGTCCAACAAGCAGTTGTTGGCCTCGAACGACGCGGGCTGCACCTGGAGGGTGACCGGCGAGGTGAGCGGCTGGTACATCGAGCTGGTTGCGGCTCGGGGCGGCCGGGCCTACGCCTGGGACCGCGACGGCAACCTCGCGCTCGCCACGCCCGAGGGCGTCACGCCGCTCACCGCACCGGCCGGCGACCTGATCGGGCTCGGCGTGGACTGGAGTAACGGCGACCGCCTACGGGCGTCCGACCTCGAAGGCCAGCTGTACGAGTCGCAGGACGGCGGGCGCACGTGGCAGCCCGTCGGGGTGCCGGCCTGGTCACCGAGCGACACCCGCATGTCCTACACCGCGGTGTTCGACCCGCACGACCTGGACCACGTGGTGCTGGGCGCCTCGGACACCGGTGCCCGCGTCACCTTCGACGGCGGCCGCACCTGGACCTCGGCCGCGGGGCTGACCGAGACCGGTGACAGGGTCAACGTGTTCAGCGCCGCGATCTCCCCGGCCGTCGGGAACGTCGTCTGGGCGATGGGGCTCAACCTGGCGGAGCTGGATGCCGGCGTGCCGTCCGGCGGCCGGCACATCTACCGCTCGGACGACGGAGGCAGGAACTTCACCCCCGTCGTGGACCAGGACCGGGCGGTCACGATTCCCAACGGGCCGCTGCTCGCCCCGCACCCGAAGGACGCGGACGTCCTCTACTTCGACTTCGGGACCGGATGGTCGTCGATCGGCACCGACATCTACAAGTACGAATCCCGTAAGAACCTCGTCACCATCAATCACAACTCCTACGACCGGGTCACCTCCATCGCCTTCAACCCCGCGCAGCCGAATGTGATGTACCTGGGGGTGGCCGAAGAGGTGTAGCGCCCAGCCGCCGCCACGACTGCTCGGCGGCGGCCGGGTCGGCCCGGCCCTCGGCCAGATCTCCTTCCAGTTCGGCGCACATGTGCACGATCAGCAGGCGGATCACGGCCGCGGACCGGGTCGACAGTTCGCGGTCGAGGTCCTGCCCGCGAGAGGGCCGGAGCTTCTCCAGGCGGCGGAACGAGGGCGTCCTCAGATGCGCCTGCACGGAGTACTCGCGCAGGGAGGGCTCGACGACGGTCTGGGCGAGGAAGCGCCCGTACCAGGACGGCGTGCCGAGCCCTTCCCGTACGGCGTTGCCGAGGCGGTCAGCGTTTGACGGCTCGCAGGACGACGAACCTCGGGTCGCTCGCGGCGACCTCGCAGTTGCCGAAGAGCCGGCGCAGTTTCACGTGGTAGCCGAGGTGCCGGTTGCCGATCACCCACAGTTCGCCGCCGCGGCGTAGCGCCGCGCGTGACCCGTTGAACATGCGCCAGGCCGTCGCGTCGGTCGTCGCGCGGTGCGTGTGGAACGGCGGGTTGTTCAGCACCAGGTCCACCGTCCCCGCCGGCACACCCGACATGCCGTCGGCCGCCATGAACTCCGCCTTGGTACCCGCGTCCACGTTCGCCCGGAACGTGGCCTCCGCCGAAGCCAGTGCCTGGTAGGACTCGTCGATGAACGTCACCTTGGCTCCGCTGTCGGTCAGTGCCGCGGCGAGCCCGACCACTCCGTTGCCGCAGCCCAGGTCCACGACATGCTCGCGGCCACGGCGCGGCGGCAGGTTCTGCAGGAAGAAGCGGGTGCCGACGTCGAGGCGGTCGGCGCAGAAGATGCCCGCGTGGTTGGTGACGGTCAGGCCCGAGACCGCTCCGATGCCGGTGGGCAGCGCGTAACTTCGCGGCCACGGGTTGGCGCTCCGGGAGAGCCGGGGATCCGGTGAGCAGAAGATGAGCCGTGCCTTCTTCGCCGCCAGCGACGTCCTGGTCGGCCCGAGGATCCGTTCGAACAGCTTCGACGTCGAGGTGTGGATCTCGGTGACCATCCCCGCGCCGACGACCACGGTGCCCGCGTGCACATGGGGTGCGAGGCGGTGCAGCTGGTCCTCAAGGAGCGCGAGGCTCTTGGGCACCCGGATCAGCAGCACGTCGATCCGGTCCGGTGGCGCGTCCCCGGTCGTACGGAGACGCACCGTGTCCGCGGCGACCCCGTTGCGCTTCAGGTTCGCCCGGGTCCCCTCCTGGCCGAGGAAGGAGTCGGTGATCTGCACGGGACGGTGATCGGCGATCGCGGTGACCAGAGCACCCCACCGGTCGCCCAGCACGACCACGGTGCCCGACAGATCCGTCGGTTCGCCGTCGACCCCGTCGAGATGCCGCAGCAGGTATTCGTCGGCGGCGTCCCAGGCGCGGAGCGGGTCGCGGGGATCCTCGGGGAAGCGGGTGAGGTCGAACTCACCTCTTGACGTCGTCAAACGGTTCATCGCGCCTCAGACTAGCGAGTCGCGCGAGGCGCCTGCCAAATCACCTCGGAGACCGCAGTGGCCGTCACGCTGGCGCCGCCGAGCTGTAGCCGCCCCGCTCTCCATCGGTAAGCTCGGTGCCCGGTGAACGGTCTCGGAGTAAGGGTGGCCGTCCGGTAGCCGATGGTATCCGGCCCCGTGCGCATCGACGGCGGCATGCGTCTGCGGTAGACAGACGCCGCGTCGATCTGCCACCATTCCGTACATGATCGATGGAAAGGACAACGCCACCTTCATCCGGTGAGCGTTCTCGTGCAGCGGGAAGCTGCAGAAATCCGCGAAGAATGGCTGGGCCGGGCGTTGTCGACGCTGCCCGCCGACCGTCCGGCCGCAGAGGCCGCCATCTCCGGGCTGTACCGCCTGATCGGGCTTGCTCCACCGCGTTTCCACTGGGTCGCGTCACCGGCCGCGGCCCTGGCCACCGTCCCGCGGGGTGTGCGTCTACGGCCTTCCGAGGCCGTCGAGCGCATGTCCGAATGGCCCCTGCCGCCTCGGTTCGCCGCCCTGATGAGAGAGCTGTGCCGCGGACTCGACGCCCAGGTCAGATGGGTCCATCAGCCGATGGACCGGCTGATCCGCCGGGAGGTGCGCAGCTCGCTTTCGCAATCCACCGCCAGTTCGATCCTCGTGCCGCTCCGGGTGGCGCACGGCTCGCAGTATCGTCCGGGGGGCGTCTGGTACGGGGTGCAGTGTGTCTCCTGGGTCGCCCACTACGACGCCCTCCGCAGGGCGGCCGGAGTGGTCTTCACCCCCGAGCAGATCCAGCAGTTCGATCTGTGGGCGACGGTGGCCCGGTCATGCGGCTGGTGGTGGCCTCGTGAAGGCGTGTGCGTCATCTCCGAGCGGCCCGTCACCGTGCACACCGAGGTGTGGGGCGATGACGGCGAAGCGCGGCTGCACTGCGCGGACGGCCCCGCGGTGCGTTACGCGGACGGGTGGGACGTGTACGCCTGGCACGGGACGCAGGTGCCCTCCTGGGTGATCAAGGATCCGAGCGTCGGGCGGATCGCACAGGAGGCCAACGTCGAGGTCAGGCGGTGCGCGATCGAGCACATCGGCTGGGCGTCCTATATCGACCAGGCCGGGCTGCGGCTGGTCTCCTCCGCGCCGGACCCCGGCAACCCCGGCTCGGAGCTGCGGCTCTACGACATGCGGAAGGAGACCCGGGTGCTCCTCGCCGTCAACGGGTCCGTCGAACGCGACGGGCGCCGCCGCCGGTACGGGCTGACCGTGCCGGGCTTCTTCGACGACCCGATCGACGCCGCCGGCTGGACCTACGGGCTGTCCGCCGAGCAGTACTCCCTTCTCGTCCGCCGAACCTGAGGTGCCTTCCATGACTGTGACTCTCGCTTCGCTCTCCCAGCAGACCGGACTCGCCGTGCTCGACCACCTCGAGCAGTCGGTGAGCATCCCCGTCGTCGACGGGCTCCAGGCCCAGGGCGACCTCATCGTCATCCCGCTCTCCGTCGTCGCGCCGTCCGTGAGGCCCTGGCCCGATGCCGGCTGGACGGACGTGCCTCCCGAGGGGGTCGAACTGCTCCGTGGCGCAGCCGGGGGCAACCCGCACACGCTCGTCGCCGACCCGGACATCTGCCGGTGGACGACCGACGTGTCGGACCCCGACGGGCTGGCGATCGGCATCTTCGAGACCTCGGCCGTCGCCTACCTGCTGCATCCCGAGCACGGGGCCACCGGCTGCACGCCGGGTGCCTACGTCATCCGGCGGCAGCGCGAGCACGAAGGGCACAGGGCACGCCTCGTCGCGGACTGATTTCCGGTGCGACGGTGGATCAGTGTCGGCCGTCGGCCGTCGGCCGCCGGCCGCCGCAGTGACCGGGCCGGGTCAGGCGTCGCTCGGGTAGCCCGGCGTGTCGTTGCCCGTGTTGATCGATGCCGCGGCGATCTCCACCGCGACGCCGGACGCCTCGGCGGTCGCGCCGACGTCGATCCGGCCGGAGAACTCGGTGAACCGTCCCTGCACGCTGGACAGCCCGAGGTGCTGCGCGGTGGCGGCCACCTTCGAATGGGCGGAGTCGATGGTCCACACGCCGGGCGGCGGCAGCTCCACGCCGCCCTGCCTCGCGAGCACGAGAAGCGCCAGGGGCGAGCCGTACAGGAACACGTCCCCGACGCCGTGGCCGAACGCGGTCTCGACGACCGCGCGGATCGGAGCGGGCAGTGAGGAGAGCTTCGGAATCGAGCCGTCGTCCGCGGCGTTGTGCACCCCCAGCTCGGCCAGGCCGTCCGCGGTGTACTGGGCGACCCGGTTGCTCAGGACGGCGCCGAGCGCCGCGACGCCGGCCGTACCGCCGAGCGTGCGGAAGAACACGACGACCGAGCTGGCCGTGCCCAGCTCCTGCATGGTCATGCCGATGCCCACGCCGGTGAGGAACATGTAGATCGAGGCGAGCCAGTAGTCGGTGTCGGCACGCAGCAGGCCCATGAGGACGGACCCGGCGGTGAGGAAGACACCACCGATGATCAGGAAGATCTTCCAGCGGCCGGTACGGCCGCGCCGCCGACCATCGCGCCGGTCTGCCACGACAGCCAGTCGTAATCGGTGCCGGCGAAGGAGATCCAGAGCAGGAGCAGCGAGGCCGCGGCGGAGATCAGTACGGCTCCGCCCCAGTCGACCTTGACCTTGCGCGTGGCCACCGGAAGGTGGAGGGTCTTCTGCAGGACGATCAGCGCTATGACGGCGAAGGGCACGCCGACGTAGAGGCACCACCGCCAGCCGAGTCACGAGGTGTCCACGATGACACCGCCGATCAGCGGGCCGCTGACGGTGGCGAGGGCGAAGACCGCGCCGAGATAGCCGGAGTAGCGGCCGCGCTCACGCGGCGAGATCATCGCCGCCATGATGACCTGGACCAGGGCGCTTACGGCCGGCGGTGCCGCGGCGCAGACGGAGGCAAGAAGACGGTCACCCGTCCTCGCCGGAGCCGGCCGGCAGGGTGACGGTCACCGCCAGGCCGCCGCCCTCCCGTGCCCACGGCGGCGACCTCGCCGCCGTGGGCACGGGCGACGGCGCGCACGATGGACAGGCCGAGCCCGGCCCCCTTGGCGGTGACCAGGCGGTCGGCGCCCAGGCGGCGGAACGGCTCGAAGAGCGCCGGGATCTCGTACGGCGGTACCGCGGGCCCGGTGTTGTCCACCTTTACCTCGACCCGGCCGTCGTGCCGGGTACGGCTGGCGACGCGCACCCAGCCGCCGTCGCCGGTGTTGTGCCGGATGCCGTTCTCCACCAGGTTGTGCACCAGCCGCTCCAGCAGAAGCGCGTCGCCCGTGGTGGGCGCCTCGTCTGCCCGCTCGTGCACGGTGATACCGGTCTGTCCGGCTTCCGGGGCGGTCTGCGCGACCACGTGGCCGACCACGTCGGCCAGGTCGACCGGGAGCCGCTCGGTGATCTCGTTCTCCGAACCGGCCAGCAGCAGCAGTCCGGTGATCAGCCGCTCGTGCCGGAAGCTGATCTCCAGCAGGCTCTCGCCCAGCTGTTTGACGTCCTCGGAGGCCGACTTGCGGTGCATGGCCAGCTCGACCAGCGCGCGGCCCAGGGCCAGCGGGGTGCGCAGCTCGTGCGAGGCGTTGGCGACGAAGCGGCGTTGCCCGTCGAAGGACCCGTCGAGCCGCTCGACCATGATGTCGAAGGTGTCGGCGAGATCCTTGACCTCGTCGTCCGGGCCGCGCAGCGCGATGCGCTCGTGCAGTCCCCGGCCGGCCGCCGGGGCCGCGGCGATCCGCCGGGCGGTGTCGGTGACCTGGTGCAGCGGGGCCAGCACCCGGCCTGCGACCAGCCAGCCGAAACCGGCCGCGGCCCCGCCGACGACGGCCAGCGCGATCCCGCCCAGGGCGAGCAGCGAGTCGGTCGCGGCCTCGTGCAGTGTGGTCTGCTGTTCCCTCATCCAGTTCTCGGCGTCGGCCCCGGTGATCGCTTCGTCGTTCTTGCTCAGGAACAGTATCTTCCGCCTCGGCGCCTCGCCGTCCGCGGCGGCGGACGGGCCGGGCTTGTCAAGGGTGAGGACCTTCGGCGCGGAGCGCGCGAGCTGCTGGTTGAACAGCACGTACGTGGTGCCGAGCAGCACCATCCCGGCGATGAGGAACAGGCCGCCGTAGAGCAGGGTCAGCCGGGCCCGCAGGGTGATGCGGCGCGGCAACAGCTTCGGTGTGTTCACGGGATCCGGTACCCCGCCCCCGTGACCGTCTCGACGACCGGCGGGTCGCCGAGCTTGCGGCGCAGCTTGAGGACGGCGAGCCGGACGGCTCCGGTGAACGGGTCGGCGTGCTCGTCCCACGCCTTCTCCAGCAGGTGCTCGGCGGAGACCACGGCCCCGTCGGCACGGAGCAGCTCGGCGAGGACGGCGAACTCCTTCTTCGACAACGGCACGTAGCGGCTGTCGCGGAACACCTCGCGGCGCGCCGGATCCAGGGTGATGCCCGCGCGCCGCAGCACCGGTGGCGCGGCCGGCCGGGAGCGGCGCCCGAGCGCCTGGACGCGGGCGGCGAGTTCGGGGAAGGCGAAGGGCTTGATGAGGTAGTCGTCGGCACCGAGGGAGAGGCCGGTCACGCGGTCGGTGACCTCGGCGGCGGCGGTGAGCATCAGCACCCGCGCCGCCGTGCCGGCCTCGACCAGCTCACGGCAGACCTTGTCCCCGTGTACGGCGGGCAGATCCCGGTCCAGGACGACCACGTCGTAGTCGTTGACGCTCGCACGCTCCAGCGCCGCCGCGCCGTCGTACGCGACGTCGACCGCGTGTGCCTCGTCACGCAGCCACTCCGCGATCGCGTCGGCGAGCAACGGCTCGTCCTCCACCACCAGCACCCGCATCCTTCGTCTTCCCTTCCCTGGGCTCCTTGGGCGGAGGCCGCTCCGCGTACCGGCGCGACGGTTCCCTGAGCAATGGTCGCCGATCACCGCGTTTCCTCACCGTTAGTGATCGTTTTTCCGGCGGCCGCGGAAACGCCGGGGAAACGCGCCGTCGCGTTACATCACCTTCCGACAGGCCGGAAACGGTCCGGCCTCGACGGAAAGCGACGGAACGATGCGACTGCGGACCCGCAACGCGCTGGCGGCACTGCCGCTGGCGCTGACCCTGGCCCTTACGGGATGCGGCTCGGACGACGCCGGCGGTGGAACGGTGGCCTCGGCGGGCGGCGAGAAGAAGGGCGACAGCGGAAGCAGCCCCGCCAAGAGTATGAACCCGGACGAGATGGGAGTGAAGTTCGCGCAGTGCATGCGCGAGAACGGTGTCGACATGGAGGACCCGGAGCCGGGCAAGGGCAGCAGGCTCACCCTGAAGAAGGGCGCGGAGTCGGAGAAGGCCCTGGAGGCATGCAGGGAGTACAACCCGCAGGAGAACGGCTCCGCGAAGGCCGACCCCAAGGCCGAGGAGAACGGCCGCAAGTTCGCACAGTGCATGCGCGAGAACGGTCTGGAGGAATTCCCCGACCCGCAGCCGGGCCAGCGCGGGATCAGGGTCGACCGCAAGATCGGTGAGGACCCGGACTTCGCCAAGGCCCAGAAGAACTGCCAGGGCATCTTCTCGGGCGGCCCGGGCGGCCCTGGCGGCGGAGCGGACCAGTGACGGACGGAACCGCCGTGCGGGACGGTGAGCCGGTCGAGGGTCTGCGGCCACGCCGGCGGAAGCGCCGCGGCGGGCGGATCGCCGTCGCGGCCGTCGTGGTGGCCGCGGGCGGCGCGGTCGCCGCCGCGTCGCTGGGTCTCGGCGGCGGCAGCCCGGCGGACGGCACGGTGGAGAGCAGACTGCCGCCGAAGACCGCCGAGGTGACCCGGAAGACGCTCACCGAAGCCCAGAGCGCCGACGGGGAGCTCGGCTACGGCCCGGCCACCGCCGTGGCCGGGCGGCTGCCCGGCACGCTCACCCGCCTGCCCGGCACCGGTGACCGGATCACCCGGGGCAGGGCGCTGTACGAGGTGGACGACAGGCCGGTGACGCTGATGTACGGCTCGATGCCCGCCTACCGCGCGCTGGAGCAGGGCATCGAGGGCCCGGACGTCAAGCAGTTGGAGAGGAACCTGAAGGCGCTCGGCTACAGCGGGTTCACGGTGGACGAGGACTACACCTACGCCACGGCGGAGGCGGTCATGCGGTGGCAGGAGGACCGGGGCCTGGAGGAGACCGGCGTCGTCGAGCTCGGGCGCGTCGTCTTCGTCCCCCACGCCGTCCGCGTGGACGCACTCCAGGCGGAGAAGGGCGACCCGACGGCACCGGGCCGCAAGATCCTCTCGTACACCGGCACCACCAGGGCCGTCACCACGGAACTCGACACCGCCGATCAGGGGCTGGTAAAGAAGGGCGCCAAGGTCACCGTCACGTTGCCCGACGACACGACGATCAACGGCCGCATCGACGAGGTCTCCACGGTGATCAAGCCGGGCAGCGGGCCGAACGACGACCCGGCGACCAAGGTCGAGGTGGTCGTCGAACTCACGGGCAAGAAGGCGCAGCAGGCCGCCGGCGCCTACACCCTGGCCTCGGTGGACGTCTCCTTCACCGCCGGCACACGCAAGAACGTGCTCACCGTCCCGGTCGCCGCGCTGCTGGCGCTGCAGGAGGGCGGCTTCGGGGTGGAGGTCGTCACGGGCTCCACGTCGGCGTACGTCCCCGTGAAGACGGGTCTTTTCACCGGTGGCCAGGTGGAGGTATCGGGGGACGGGATCGCCGAAGGCGCGATCGTGGGGATGCCGGGATGATCTCTCTGACGGATGTGACGAAGGTCTATCCCGGTGGTGTCACCGCGCTCGCCGGCGTCTCGCTGCACATCGGCCGCGGCGAGCTCGTCGCCATCGTGGGCGCGTCCGGCTCCGGCAAGTCGACCATGCTCAACGTGCTCGGCACCCTTGACCGGCCCACCTCGGGCAGCGTGCGCATCGACGGGCACGACATCGGACGGCTCTCCGACGCCGAGCTGTCCGCGCTGCGGGCGAGCCGCATCGGCTTCGTCTTCCAGCAGTTCCATCTCGCCGCGGGCACCGCGGCACTGGACAACGTGGCCGACGGGCTCCTGTACTCCGGGCTGCGGCACGGCGAGCGGCGCCGTCGGGCGGCGGCGGCGCTGGAGCGGGTCGGTCTCGGCCACCGTATGGACCACGAGCCGCACGAGCTGTCGGGCGGCGAACGCCAGCGCGTCGCCATCGCGCGGGCCGTGGCCGGCGACCCTCCATTGCTGCTCGCCGACGAGCCCACCGGAGCCCTCGACTCCACCTCCGGGGCCGGGGTGATGCAGCTCATGCGTGATCTGCACGCCGCCGGCACCACCGTTGTGATCATCACGCACGACCTGGAGATCGCCGCATCCCTGCCCCGCCAGGTACGGATGCGTGACGGCCGGATGGTGGCCGACTCCGCGCGGCGCGACGTCACCGTGTCAGGGGTGAGCTGATGGCCGCCGACGTGCTGCAGCCGGCCCGGATGTGGCCGCGCGACGTGCTCAGGGTCGGCGCGGTGGGCCTGCGTACCCGCCCGATGCGGGCCTTCCTCTCCGCTCTGGGCATCGCCATCGGCATCGCCGCGATGGTCGCCGTCGTCGGCATCACCTCCTCCTCCCGCGCCGAGCTCGATCGCACGATCGCCTCGCTGGGCACCAACGTGCTCACCGTCTCGCCGGGGACGACCCTGACCGGCGAGACGGCCCAACTGCCCGTCGAGGCCGAGGCGATGGTGGGCCGGATCGGGCCGGTGGAGTCGGTGTCGGCCATCGGCCGCGTCGACGGCGCGAAGGTCTATCGCACCGACAAGATCCCCGTGACGGAGACCAACGGGATCGCGACCTACGCCGCCCGCACCGGCCTGCGCTCGATCACCGGGGCACGGGTCCGCAGCGGCACCTGGCTCAACGACGCCACGGGCGCCTATCCCGCGACGGTGCTCGGCGCGACCGCCGCGGCCCGGCTGGGGATCGGCCATGCCGGCCCCGACACGCAGGTGCTGATCGGCGGTGAGTGGTTCACCGTGCTCGGCATTCTCGCCCCGGCCCCTCTCGCCCCCGAACTGGACACCGCGGCGCTGGTCGGCTGGCCGGTGGCGGAGTCCGAGCTGGGGTTCGACGGGCATCCGACCACCGTCTACACCCGTTCCGCGGACTCCCAGGTGGAGTCGGCCCGCTCGGTGCTCGGCGCCACCGCCAACCCGGAGGCGCCCAACGAGGTCGAGGTCTCCCGCCCCTCGGACGCGCTCGCGGCCAAGCAGGCCGCGGGTGAGGCGTTCACCGGGCTGCTGCTCGGCCTGGGCGCGGTGGCCCTGCTCGTCGGCGGGGTCGGGGTGGCCAACACCATGGTCATCTCGGTGCTGGAACGGCGGGCCGAGATCGGCCTGCGCCGCTCGCTGGGCGCGACCCGGGGGCAGATCCGCACCCAGTTCCTCGCCGAGTCTCTCCTGCTCTCCGCCCTCGGCGGGGCCGGTGGCGCGTTGCTGGGCACCGCCGTCACCTCCGGCTACGCCGTCTACAAGGGCTGGCCGGCCGTCATCCCCCCCTGGGCGGTGCTCGGTGGAGTCACCGCCACCCTGGCCATCGGCGCCCTGGCCGGCCTCTACCCGGCGATCCGCGCCTCCCGGCTCTCTCCCACGGAGGCGCTCGCCACGCCGTAGGCCCGCCGGGCGACGCCGGTGGCGAGGGCCGTGGGAAGTCCTGCACCGCTCCGGAGCGGCGGTGGCAGAGCCGGGCAAAGGCATGTCCAAGCGTCCGTGTCGCGAGCGCGGATCCGCGCGGTCCCCTATCTCCTTGGCAGGAGTGTTGGTGACACTCCCATGGAGGGCGAGATGAGGAAGTTGCTCCACGCAGGCGTGCTCGCGCTTGGCCTGCTCGCGGCTGGATGCGGCGGTACCGGTGAGAAGGGTACGGCCGGACCGATCGCCGCGGACCAGGTCAACGCGTCGCTCAGCCCGTATGAATCTCCTGGCATGTCCGAGGAGCCGACGGCCGGGGCCATGGTCGAGCTGGGGGATACGAAGATCGGAAAGGTGCTGGTCGGCGAGGAGGGCCGCACGCTCTACCTCTTCAAGAAGGACAAGGATGGCAAGTCATCGTGTTCGGGCGACTGCGCGGTGACGTGGCCGCCGTACATCACCGAAGGGAAACCCGAGGCCGGCGACGGCGTCAAGGCGGACCTGCTCGGCACCACCAAACGGGAGGACGGCACGTCACAGGTGACCTACAACCGTCATCCGCTCTACTACTACGTCAAAGACAAGAAGGCCGGCGACGTCACAGGCAACGACGTCAAGGATTTCGGCGCCGAATGGTACGCGGTGACCGCGGAGGGGAAGAAGGCCAAGGGGAAGAAGGCTGACTGAGATCCGGCACGTAACGCCGGGGGCCGCCCTCGTCCGGCGGCGCGGTAGGTGAAGCCCTCCGAGATCCTTGCCGGGCAGCGGCCCGCAAGGATCTCGGAGGGCTTCTCTGCCGTTCACGGTGATGAGTCCCCTCGCCCGTCTTCCGGCCATGAGAGGCCGGAAAAGACGTCCCGGCGGATACGTCGGCCTGCCCGTCGGCCGCCAGATGACCGGATCGACCACCCCACCCTCCATGTCCGGTCGCGGTGGAGGACAAAGCGACTGCCCGGAACTTTTTGTCAATGACAGACAGACCGCCTGCGAACTGACCCTGCGGGCGTCCCTCGCCAGGAGGGGGCGGCATCCGGCGCGATCGGCATCGTCACGAAAGGACACGTCGCGCGGTGAGACCCGCGCCGAGGCCGCCCGGTCGGTCTCCGAAGTGGTGTTATTCCACCTCACGGGGGGTATCGCCTGCGTTTGTAGGGAGGATCCGCCGCCGGCTGTGCTCGACCGCCGGTCGGACGAGGACCGCCGGGCGAACCCCACCATCAGGGGCGGCGGTCACTGTGGCGTGTGGGCCGTGCCAACGGCCCCACCAAGCCTCCGACAGACCAGGACCGGAAAGCAACCAGCCATGTGAGGACGACATGAGCGAACACCACGATCACACGACCGATCGGCTCGCCCGCGCGCTGGGCTGGGCCAGCCTCGGCCTGGGAACGGTGCAACTGGCCGCGCCGATGGTCGTAAGCCGGCTCAGCGGCGTCGACGACTCAGTCCGGGCCCGCCGCGCGGTGCCGCTGACGGGCGTGCGGGCACTGCTCCACGCGGGAGCCCTGCCGGGCGGCCGCCGACCCGCTCCCTGGGCGTGGAGCCGTGTCGTCGGCGACGCGGCGGACCTGACGATGCTGCGCCGGGCGGCGGCCAGACGCCGCGGACACAGGCGTCGCCGCGTCATGGCCGTCACGGCGGTGGTCGCCGGCATCACGGCCGTCGACCTGTACACCGCGGCGCGTGCCCGCCGGCAGCGGCTGAGCGGGACGGGCGAGCGCGGGATGGACCTGCACGCGGCCATCACGATCAACCGCCCCCGCCAGGAGCTGTATCTGTACTGGCGCGACTTCGAGAACCTTCCCCGCTTCATGGCGCACCTGGAGTCGGTGGAGACCAGAGGCGACGGACGCTCGCACTGGAAGGCGCGCGGTCCCGCGAAGACGGCCCCCGAATGGGACGTCGCGATCACCGAGGACCACCACGGCGAGCTGATCGTCTGGCGGTCCACGAGCGGCACCGTCGGCAGCCGCGGTCTGGTGAGTTTCACGGACGCGCCCGGCGGGCGCGGCACGGAGGTGCGGGTGAACCTCAAGTACGACCCGCCGGGCGGCAAGGTGGGCGCCGCCTTCGCCAAACTGCTGGGCGAGCACCCCGAGCAGCAGGCCCGAGACGACCTGCGCCGGTTCAAGCAGGTCGTGGAGACCGGCGAGGTGATCCGCTCCGATGGCAGCCCCGAGGGCACCCGTGCGCTGCGGCAGGCCAGGCAGCGTCCCGCTCAGCCCGTCAAGTCCCCTCAGCTCGTGAAGTGATGAGGAGAATTTCGTGAAAGCCAACTGCTGGATGGGCCGCAACACCGTCGAGGTTCAGGAGGTTCCGGATCCCCGGATCCTGAACGCCCGCGACGCCATCGTCCGCATCACCTCGACCGCGATCTGCGGATCCGACCTGCACCTCTACGACGGCTACATCCCGACCATGAAGAGGGGCGACATCCTCGGCCACGAGTTCATGGGCGAGGTGGTGGAGGTGGGCCCGGAGGTGACGAGACTGCGGGTCGGCGACCGGGTGGTCGTCCCCTTCCCCATCGCCTGCGGCAATTGCGCCGCCTGCGAGCACGGCCAGTTCTCGGTGTGCGAGAACTCCAACCCCAACGCGGGCATGGCGGAGAAGCTCATGGGCTACGCTCCCGCGGGCCTCTTCGGCTACTCCCACATGCTCGGCGGCTTCGCGGGAGGCCAGGCGGAGTACGCGCGCGTGCCGTTCGCGGACGTGGGGCCGATCAAGATCGAGGACGACCTGCCGGACGAGAAGGTGCTCTTCCTGTCCGACATCTTCCCCACCGCCTGGATGGGGGCGGAGATGTGCGACATCAAACCCGGTGACACGATCGCCGTCTGGGGGGCCGGTCCTGTCGGCCAGCTCACGGTCGCCTGCGCCTACCTGATGGGTGCCGAACAGGTCATCTCCATCGACCGCTTCCCCTACCGGCTGGAGAAGGCCAAGCGTGCGGGCGCGCAGACGCTCAACTACGAGGAGGTCGACATCCTCGACGCGCTCCGCGAGATAACCGCGGGCAGGGGCCCGGACGGGTGCATCGACGCGGTGGGCATGGAGGCCCACCACCCCACCACCGCCCTACACGCCTACGACCGCGCCAAGCAGGCGACGCGGATGGAGACCGACCGGCCGTACGCCCTGCGGGAGGCGATCCTGGCCTGCCGCAACGGCGGGACCGTCTCCGTGATCGGTGTCTACGGCGGCCTGATCGACAAGTTCCCGATGGGCTCGTTGATGAACCGGTCGTTGACGCTGCGGAGCGGCCAGTGCCACGTGCAGCGCTACCTCGAACCGCTGCTGGGCAGGATCCGCGACGGCGACATCGATCCCAGCTTCGTCATCAGTCACCGCATGCGGCTGTGGGACGCCCCGCGCGGCTACGAGATGTTCAAGAACAAGCAGGACGATTGCAACAAGGTCGTCCTCAGCCCTTAGCGCGGTGACCGACCCGGACAGGACCATCCGATACTGGCTAGGATCGCGTCATACGAGCCTGCTCTGATGGGGGATGGTGACCGAGCACACGCATCCGGACAGCCGCCCGCGTGATTCCTTCGCGGCGGCTGCGGCGGCGCTGTCCCGTCTGGGACGGCTGCGTGACCTGCCGGTCATCCTCATGCTGGCGTGGGTGGGCTGGCTGGCCATCCCGTGGCCGTTCAGTGGTCTCGCCCAGGCCCGCGGTACGGCCGACCAGTCTCTGAGCGCGGGCGCCTCGGCGGACCGGGTTCTGAGCGCGGGCGCCTCGGCGGACCGGGCTCTCGGCATCGGCGCGTCGACCGGCCAGGCCACGGGCACAGCCGTCTCGGCGGCCCGGGGCCCGGCTCGCCCCGCATTGCTGGTGAAGACGGCGCAGGCGGCTCTGAGCCCGCGGGAGCTGATCGCCTCGGAACGGGCACGCATCGCCGAGGAGGTGCACGACGCGGCCGGGCACGGCCTCGCGACCATCGCCATGCAGGCAGGGGTCGCCCTGCTCATGCTCGACGAGCGTCCCGACCAGGCCCGCGAGTCGCTGGAGGCGATCCGCTCGACCAGCATGAAGGCGCTCAGCCAGCTCCGCTCCGCACTGGACCTCATCGACCCCACGACCTCGGACCACGATCTGCCCGCACTGATCCACGGGGTGCGTGCGGCGGGGCTGCCCGTCGACGTCGAACCGGCCGAGCCACAGGTCCCGGCGCACCTCGAAGGTACGGTCTACCGGGTCGTGCGCGAGTCGTTGACCAACGTCCTGCGTCACGCCGGTCCGACCAGGGCCCTGGTCCGCGTCGCCAACGATCCGTGCGTGTTCGTCCTGGAGATCGCCGACCGGGGGAGCGGCCTCTCCGGAACGGCCGAGGGCCGGGGTCTGGCCGGGATGCGGACCCGGGTGACGGAGGCCGGTGGCCTGTTCAGCGCGGGCCCCCGCGAGGGCGGTGGCTTCCAGGTCATGGCACGCTTCCCGCGGGCATCGCGGGATTCGGGGAGTCCCGTGGCCGAGGGCGCCGCGTGAACCCTCCGACGGGCCCGATCCGTGTGGCGCTCGCCGATGATCAGGCTGTCGTGCGCATGGGGCTCAGGGTTCTCATCGACCGCGAGCCCGACCTGGAGTTCGCCGGTGAGGCCGCCGACGGCGTCGCCGCTCTCCGGCTGCTGGGCGACACCCGCCCCGATGTCCTCCTGCTCGACATCCGCATGTCCGGCATGGACGGCATCGACACGCTGCGGGCCATCGCCGCCGACCCGGCGCTCAGCGCCACCCGGGTGGTCGTCGTCACCACCTTCGAGCTCGACCAGTATGTCTTCGCCGCGCTCCAGGCCGGAGCCAGCGGGTTCCTCCTGAAGGACAGCGCCCCCGAGGAGCTCGCCCACGCGATCAGGGTCGTCGCCTCGGGCGAGGCCCTGCTCTCCCCCTCCGTCACCAGGAAGGTCATCGGCCGGTTCAGCCACCACGACGTCGCCCCGGTCGAGGGGCTCGACCATCTCACCCCCAGAGAGCGTGAGATGGTCGCCTGGGTCGCCACGGGCCGGTCGAACGACGAGATCGCCGCAGAGCTCGTCATCAGTCCCGACACCGTCCGCACCCACGTCAGCCGGGCCATGGTCAAGCTTCATGCCCGCGACCGGGCCCAGCTGGTCGTCTTCGCGGTCAGGGCCGGGCTGACGATCCCTTGAGGAAGCCCCGGTAGGTGCGCTGCTCCAGCTGCGACTCGATCTGCTTGACCGTGTCCAGCCCCACCCCGACCATGATGAGGATGGTCGTCCCGCCGAACGGGAAGTTCTGCTGGGTCCCCGGATCGCGCAGGATCACGAACGCGATGATCGGGATCAGCGACAGCGTGCCGAGATAGGCCGCTCCCGGCGCGGTCAGCCGTGAGAGCACGTGCCGCAGGTATTCCGCGGTGGGCCGCCCCGGCCGGATGCCGGGCACGAATCCGCCGAACCGTTTCATGTTGTCGGCCACCTCCACCGGGTTGACGGTGATCGACACGTAGAAGTAGGTGAAGGCCACGATCAGCAGGAGGTACGCCGTCACGTAGACCGGATGGTCACCCGAGACGAGATAGCGCGAGATCCACTCCGCGACCGGTCCCGTGCCGCCCATCAGCCCCGTCGCCAACTGCGGGAGGAAGAGCAGGGACGAGGTGAAGATGACGGGGACGATCCCGGCCTGGTTGACCTTCAGCGGGAGATAGGTCGAGGTCCCGCCGTACATCCTGCGCCCGACCATCCGCTTGGCGTACTGCACCGGGATCCGCCGCTGCGCCTGCTCCATGAACACCACCGCCGCCACCAGGAAGACACCCGCGGCCAGCATCACCACCAGCGCGAACGGGCTGAGCACGAAGATGTTCGACACGTAGGAGGGGAACACGGCGACCACCTGCGTGAAGACCAGGATGGACATGCCGTTCCCGATCCCCCGATCGGTGATCAGCTCTCCCAGCCACATGATCACGCATGTCCCCGCCACCATGGTGGCCACGATCACCACGACGGTCAGCGGGTCCTGACCGTGCAGCACCTGCCGGTTGCAGTTGGGGAAGATCCGGCCCGTACGGGCCAGTGACACGACCGTGGTGGCGTTGAGCACGGCCAGCGCCACCGTCAGGTATCTCGTGTACTGCGTGATCTTCGCCTGCCCCTGCTGTCCCTCCTTCCTGAGCGTCTCCAGACGCGGGATCATCACGGTGAGCAGCTGGACCACGATGCCGGCGGTGATGTACGGCATGACCCCGAGGGCGAACACCGACAGTTTCAGCATGGCTCCGCCGCTGAACAGCTGCAGCATGTCGACGAGCCCGCCGCGGGTCCCGCTCAGGCACTCCCGCACGGCGACCACGTTCACACCGGGTGCGGGCAGGATCTGCCCGCACCGGAACAGCACGATCATCGCCAGTGTGAAGAGCATCTTCCTGCGGAGGTCGGGCACGCGGAAAGCACGGATGAGCACGGTCAGCATGCGCCGAGTCTGGCCGCGTGGCGACGGCGGGACATCCGCTCACCGGCGGCTCCGCCGTACGTAGATCCGCGTACTCCCCACCAGGGCGGCCGGTGGTGTCAAGAACCCGCACGCGCCCGGGAAGCTCCTCCCCGTGCCGCCACGCGAGGCCCTCGATCCCCTCACATGCCGCGACCGACGCCCGGCTCGGTTGAGCCGGGCGTCGGGATGGGGGTGTCTCATGCGGCCATCGCGGGCTCTGCCTCCGCGGCGGGGATGGCGGGGGCGGCGTGGCGGCGCAGGACCACGGCCGTGACGACCGCCAGGGTCAGGAAGATCAGCGCGCCGACCGCGGCGACCGCGTGCAGGCCGCTGGTGAAGGCCGCACGGACCGCGTCGAGGTCCACGGCCGCGGCCACCGCGGAGGTGATGGAGTCGGCGTCGACGCCGGAGGGGAGCGCGCCGCGGAAGACGGCGGTGCCGAGGCTGCCCAGCGCGGCGATGCCCACCGCGACGCCGAACTCGCCGCTGGTCTCCGACAGTGACGCGGCCGATCCCGCCTTCTCCGCCGGCGCGGCGGTCATCATGATGCCGGTGCCGAGCCCCATGGGCAGTGCCATTCCCGCCGAGGCCAGCACCAGCCCGGCCACCAGCAGTGGGATCCCGCCGACCGCGGGCACCTGGGTGTGCAGGACCAGGCCGGCGGCGGCGAGCGCGAGTCCGGCGGCCATCACGTAGGCGGGGGCGACCCGGCGGGCCAGCGCGGGACCGGCCGACAGAGCCACGATCATCACCAGGTTCTGCGGCAGCAGCCACAGGCCGGCGGCGAGCGGCGACAGCCCGGAGACCGACTGCAGGTACATCGTGGACATCAGCGTGGTGCCCGCCATCACGATGCCGCCGAGCAGCCCGATCACCAGCGTCGCGGTGAAGGCCTTGTTGGCGAACAGCCGCAGGTCGAGCAGCGGGTCGGCGAGCCGGCGCTGACGGCGGACGAAGGTCACGCCCACGGCCAGACCGACGACGATGGCGGCGATGGGCAGCGGCTGCGAACCGTTCCTGGCGATCTCCTTGAGCCCGTAGATGACCGGCAGGATCGTGCTCAGGGACAGCGCGACGCTGGCCAGGTCCAGCCGTCCGGCCGACGGGTCACGGTACTCGGGCAGCAGCACCGGACCCGCCACCAGCACGGCCACCATGAACGGCACGCCCAGCAGGAACGCCGAACCCCACCAGAAGTGCTCCAGCAGCAGCCCGCCGACCAGCGGGCCGATGGCCATGCCGACCATGAAGCAGCTGAACCAGATCCCGATGGCCGCTCCCATCTGCTTGGGGTCGTCGAACATGTTGCGGATCAACGCCATCGAGGACGGCATCAGCGTGGCGCCCGCGATGCCGAGCAGCGCCCTGGCCACGATCAGCGTCTCCGCGCTGGTGGAGAAGGCGGCCACCACCGAGAGCACGCCGAACGCGGCGGCGCCGATGAGCAGGAGCCTGCGCCTGCCGATCCGGTCGCCCAGCGTGCCCATGGTCACCAGGAACCCGGCGAGCATGAACGAGTAGATGTCCATGATCCACAACTGTTGCGGGGCGGAGGCGCCGAGCGAGGCGCTCAGGTGCGGCAGCGCGAGATAGAGGACGCTGACGTCGACGGAGAGCAGCAGGGCGATGGAGGCGAGGACGCCGAGCCCGATCCAGTTCTTTGTCATGGCGCCTACGGTGTCGCAGGGCGCTTCAGGTCTTCTTTCCGTGGGCTTAAGGTCGGTCGTATGCGCTTTGGGGTGTTGGGGCCGCTGACGGTGTGGACCGATGCGGGGCAGAGCGTCCCGATCCCTGGTCTGAAGGTGCGCGCGTTGCTCGCCGACCTGCTGGCCCACGAGGGCCGGGCGGTCTCCACCGACCGGCTGGTGGACGACCTGTGGGGCGAGGACCTGCCGGGCAACGCGGTGGCCGCGCTCCAGGTACGGGTCTCGCAGCTGCGCCGCGCGCTGGAGGAGGCCGAGCCCGGCGGCAAGAACCTGATCGTTTCCCGGGCGCCCGGCTACCAGCTCCAGGTGGATCCCGATGCGATCGACGCCATGCGCTTCACCAGGTTGCTGGGCGAGTCGCGGCTGAAGGAGGCGCTGGAGCTGTGGCGGGGGGCGGCTTTCGCGGACTTCGCGGATTTCGAGTTCGTCCGTCCGGTGGTGGCCCGGCTGGAAGAGGCACGGCTGGGGGCGGTGGAAGAGTTCGCCGAGATACGGCTGGCGGCGGGCGAGCCCGTCGAGGTGTCCGAGCTCGTCGGCGAGCACCCGTTGCGCGAGCGGCTCCGGGCCGTACACATGAAGGCCCTGTATCGGGCAGGGCGGCAGAGTGAGGCGCTGGCCGTCTACGGCGAGCTGCGCGAGCGGCTCGCCACCGAGCTCGGACTGGATCCCTCACCCGAGCTGGCCGCGCTGTACGAGCAGATCCTGCGCCAGGATCCCGCGCTCAGCGGGCCGGAGCGGCGCTCCTCCGGCAACCTGCCCGCGGCCGTCAGCGAGCTGATCGGGCGCGAGGACGCGATGACCGACGTGCGCGCGCTGCTGGGGACGGGCAGGCTCGTCACGCTCACCGGTTCCGGCGGCGTGGGCAAGACCAGCCTCGCGTTGGAGACCGCGCGAAGGCTGGCCGGCGCGTTCACCGACGGCGCGTGGCTGGTGGAGCTGGCCTCCTATGACAGGCACACGCCGTCGCTGGCCGAGGCGGTGCTCGCGGCGCTGGACATCAGGGACGGCGCCGACGTCCCCGGCGCGCTCGACCGGCTGTCGGCCGCGCTGACCGCCAAGAACATGCTGCTGGTCCTCGACAACTGCGAGCACGTGGTGGACCAGGCGGCCAAGCTGGCGGAGCTGTTGCTGCGCGCCGCGCCGGGACTGCGGATCCTGGCCACCAGTAGGGAGCCGCTGGCCGTGGCCGGCGAGGCGCTGTGGAGCGTGCCCGTGCTGGAGGTGCCCGCCGGGGCGGGGCTCGACGAGGTGGCGGCGTCCGACGCGGTGCGGCTGTTCATGACGCGGGCCACCGCCTCCGCCCGGGGGTTCGCGCTCGACGCCGGCAACGCCGAGGCCGTGGCGCAGTTGTGCCGCAGGCTGGACGGCCTGCCGCTGGCGCTGGAGCTGGCGGCGACCCGGGTGCGCGCGCTGGGCGTGCACGAGCTGGTGGCCAGGCTGGACGACCGGTTCCGGGTGCTGGCCGGGTGGCAGCGGGGCGCGCCCGAACGGCAGCAGACGCTCATGGCGATGATCGACTGGAGCTGGACCCTGCTCACCGACGAGGAACGGATCGTGCTGCGGCGGCTGGCCGTGCACGCCGACGGCTGCACGCTGGAGGCCGCGGAGGCGGTGTGCGCCGAGCCGGGGCTGGACGTGCTCGACCTGCTGGTCAGGCTGGTGGACAGGTCGCTGGTGACGGCCGTCGACGGGCCTTCGGGGGTGCGGTATCGCCTGCTGGAGTCGGTGGCGGCCTACTGTCTGCGGCGGCTGGACGATGTGGGGGAGACCTCCCGGGTACGGCAGGCGCATGTCCGGTATTTCGTGAAGCTGGCCGTACAGGCCGAGCCGTACCTGCGGGGTGGTGAGCAGGCGCGGTGGATGCGACGGCTGGACGCCGAGGCCGCGAACCTGCGCGCCGCGCTCGACAACGCGCCCGCCGACAGCGCGTTGCGGCTGGTGAACGCGCTGGCCTGGTACTGGTTCCTGCGCGGCAGGCTGGGCGAGGGCAGACGGGCGCTGGCCAAGGCGCTGGCCGGGCGGGCTCACGGTGCCGAGTGGGACAGGGCACGGGCCTGGGAGGCCGGGTTCGCGCTGTTGCTCGGTGAGGACGTGGACTGGGCGGACGCGTTGCGCGTCCAGGATCCGGGCGACCTGGCCAGGGCGCGGTGGTTCATCGGGCTCGGGCTGGTCGACGAGACGTCCGCGCGTGCGCTGGTGGACAGCGCGCTGGCCACGTTCCGCGAGGTCGGCGACCGATGGGGCGTCGCGGCGGCGCTGAGCAGGCACGCCCGTGACGCCTTCACCCGGCGTGACCACGCCGCGCTGGAACGCGACGGCGGCGAGAGCGCCCGGCTGTTCGGCGAGCTGGGCGACCGCTGGGGGTGGTTGCAGGCCGACGAGTGGCTTGGTGGGCTGGCCGAGATGCGGCGCGACTACGAAGGCGCCGCCCGGCTGTTCACCGCGGACCTGAGCGCGGCCGAGGAGCTCGGGCTGTGGCCGGACGCCGTACGGCGGATGTGCTGGCTCGGCTGGATCGCCATGAACCAGGCCGACTACGACCGGGCCCTGGACTTCTGCGGGCGGGCCCTGCGGCTGGCCGCCGGTCAGGGCTACCGCGAGGGGCAGATCTTCGCCGAGATGGGGTACGGCTTCGCCGCCCGTCGCGCCGGTCGGCTGGAGCTGGCGGAGAAGCACCTGCGCCACCTCCTCGAAGGCGTTCCCCGCGACGGCGAGCCGGTGGTGTTCCTGTCCGACGTGCTGGTGGAGCTGGGCTTCGTCAGCGAGCTGCGCGGCGATCTCGACGCCGCCCGCGCGCTCTTCCTGGAGGCGCTCGCCGCGGCCAGGAAGACCGGCGACCCCTGGTCGACGGTGCTCACCGTCGAGGGGCTGGCGGCCGCCTCGCCCGGCGAGAGGGCCGCCGAGCTGCTGGGACTGGCGGCCGCGGCCAGGGTGGCGCATCAGGCGCCGCCCAGCGACTCCGGGCAGGCCGAGCTCGACCGGATCACCCGACGGGTCAGGTCCGAGCTGGGCGAGGACGTCTTCACCACCGCCTACGCGCGTGGTGGTGAGCTGACCCTCGACGACGCGGGCTAGCTGCTCGCCAGGTGCTCCGCCATGCGGTCGAAGAACTCGCTCCAGCCCGCCTTGGCCTGCTCGGCGTGCTCGGAGTCGGTGTTGACGCCGTACTGGTGGAAGCGCATGACCGTCGCGCCGTCCTGCTCCTCCAGCGTGAGCGTGACGACCGAGGCGGGGCCGTCGCCGGGGTTGTCGGGGTCGCCCGTGGTGAACACCAGCCGCCCGGGCGCGGCCACCTCGCGGTAGACGCCGTTCAACGTCACCTCGAAGCCCTCCTCGCCGACCATCGTGGCCTGCCAGGTCCCACCGGGCCTGGCGTCGAGAACGATCCGGTCGGCCGGGGTGGCGAAGATGCGCGGACCGAACCAGTGCGAGAAGCGCTTGGGCTCGGTCCAGGCCTCGTAGACCAGCTCACGGGGAGCGTCGAGGGTGCGGGTGATCTCGTACTCGGCGGTCGTCATCGCTCTGCCCTCACAGGGTCCATGGTCGGTTTCGACGAGACCTACGATGCCGGGGAGCTCTTACGATCGGCTTCCCATGTCCTTAAGACCGCTGTCCTTGAGGCCGCTGTCCTCAAGACCGCGTCGGTCCACTCCTTGAACTTCTCGGTGATCCAGGCCAGCTGCCCGACGGGGGAGTCGTGCAGCCCGTAGGCCAGGGTCTGCGGGCGAGTGGACTGGATGGTGACACCGTGTGGGGCGAGGCGCCACCGGACCAGGAGGGAACAGATCGCGGCCGGCTCGGCAACAACAGGTGTCCTGATCCAGAGCCGAGAGGCCACAGCATGAGCGAGACGAGCCGGGCAGAGGTCGATGACGCCTCTTTCATCGAACGGTCCCGGCACGATCCCGAGGTGTTCGCCGAGGTCTTCCGTCGGCACGCCCCGGATATCACGCGCTATGTCACCCGCAGGCTGGGGGACGACGCCGCCGAGGACGTGGTGGCCGAGACCTTCCTGGCGGCGTTCCGGCAGCGGGACGGCTACGACCTGTCACGCCGGAACGCGCGGCCGTGGCTGTACGGGATCGCGACCAACCTGATGCGCCAGCACCTGCGGACCGAGGTGCGGCAGCTACGTCTCGTGGAGCGCACCGGGGCCGACCCGGTGACGGCGTCGTTCACCGAGCGCAGCGACGAGCGGCTCAGCGCCGAGGCCTCCCGCCGGAGCCTGGCGGGCGCGCTGGCGGCGCTGCCCAAGGGGCACCGTGACGCGTTGCTGCTGGTGGCATGGGGCGGTCTCAGCTACTCGGAGACCTCCGAGGCACTGGGCATCCGCCTGGGAACCGTGCAGTCGCGCGTCAACCGAGCTCGAAAGAGACTCCGCAGGGAACTCGGCGGGATCAATCCCATGACCACCGTTAGCGAGGAATCCGTCCATGAATGAGATGACCCGGCTCGAGCGGTTCCGTTCCGAGATCCCACGGCCCGATCCGGCCGCCCTCCGGGCCCAGGAGGACCGGCTGCTGGCAGCCATCGCCGATCCGGCACCTGTCCGCCTCGAACGCGCCGGGATGCGCCCGCGCGCCGTACACCGCCTGAGGCTCAGCTTCGCGACGGGGCTGGCTGCCGCCGTGGTGACAGCCGGGGTCATGGTGGTCGCCGTCGATTCGGAGCCAGGCGCTCCGCCGGTTCTGCACACGATGCCGGTGAAGGTGGAGACGGTCCTCAACCGGGCTGCGGAGAATGTGAACATGTTCCCGGAGCTGTACCCGAAGCCCGGGCAGTTCCTGGTCTTCGAGTCACGGACGATGGATACCGTCGAGTCGAACGGCGCTGACGGCCACTCCCGTTTCCTGGCCCGGTCGAAGCGCAAAGTCTGGCTGCCCGTGGAAGGTGACTCGACGGGCGGGTTCATCGAGGGCGAAGGGCTTGCGCCCAGCGCTTACCCGGGCTGGCCGATTCCGCCCGAGGCGCGGGAGAACCTCGGCCGCAGCGGTCCGGAGAAGCTCGCCGACTTCGACGACCGCGCCGAGTACCTGCGTACGGACTACGCCTACCTGAGCCGTCTGCCCACCGAGCCGGCGAAGATGTACGAGCACCTCTACACCGGACTCACGCACGGTGCCGGTGCCGATGCCGATGCGTGGCAGCGGGTCGGGGGCATGCTCTCGGAGGCGTATATGCCGGCAGCGCAGCGTGCCGCGCTGTTCCGGGCGGCAGCGGCCATCCCCGGCGTCACGACCGTCGGCGAGGCCGCCGACGCGGCGGGCCGTACGGGCGTCGCCGCGGCGAGGGTCGACCCGCTGCTCGGCATCCGGGAAGAGTACATCTTCGACCGGGAGACCTACCGGTACCTCGGTGTGCGGAGAGTCGTCACGGACGCCGGCCAGGCCAAGGCGCCGGTGGGGAGCGTGCTGACCTCCTCGGCACTGCTGAAGGTCTCGGTCGCCGATCAGGCCCCGCGGTGAGCGGGCACTGACCGGCGCGGTCACGGATCAGCGACCCGGCGGGTCGGCCGAGTCCGTCCGGCAAGTGGCCGAGCGAGGCACGGGCCTCCTGCGGGGGCGTCCTTGCCTCCGGCCCGTCGGCGGCCGGCCGGTCACACCCCGGCCAGCACCAGGCTGAAGTCGCCGGTGGGGTCGGTGTAGTGGCGGAGCACCGCGAACCCGGCCGCGGCGAGCTCCCGCCGCAGGCCCTCGGGGCGGAACTTGGCGCTGATCTCGGTCCGCATCTCCTCCCCGTCGGCGAAGGAGACGGTCAGGCCGAGACCGTCGACCCGCACGTCCATGGCGCGGGTCGCGCGCAGCCGCATCTCGATCCAGTCGTTGCGCACGTCGTACAGCGCGATGTGCTCGAAGGCGTCCGGCTCGAAGTCGGCGTCCAGCTCCCGGTTGACCACGCGCAGGACGTTCCGGTTGAAGGCGGCGGTCACCCCGGCCGCGTCGTCGTAGGCCGCGACCAGCCGCCCGGTGTCCTTGACCAGGTCGGCCCCGAGCAGGAAGGTGTCACCGGGCCGCAGGGTGGCGCGCAGCTCCTTGAGGAACACCTCGCGTGCCGCCGGATCGAGGTTGCCGATCGTGCCGCCGAGGAAGGCCACCATCCGCCGTCCCTGGCGGGGCAGCAGGGCCAGGTGGCGCTCGAAGTCGGCGCAGACCGCCCGCACGGTCAGGCCGGGATAGCGGGTGGTGAGCCGCCGTGCGGCGTCGCCCAGGGTGACCGCGTCGACGTCCACCGGCGTGTAGGTGCGCAGCGTCCCCGTCGCGGAGAGGGCGTCCAGCAGCAGGACGGTCTTCTCACTGGTCCCCGAGCCGAGCTCGACCAGGGTGTCCGCGCCGCTGCGTGCCGCGATGTCCAGGGCCTCCCTGCGCAGGATGGCCAGCTCGCGGCGGGTCGGATAATACTCCGGCAGGCAGGTGATCTGTGAGAACAGGTCACTGCCCGCCGCGTCGTAGAACCACTTGGGCGGCAGCCACTTGGGCGTCGACGTCAGCCCGGTGCGGACGTCGTGTTCGAGGGCCTGACGCAGGTAGTCGTGATCGAGATGGTTGACCAGGTGTACGGCTGACTGGCTGACGGACACGGGTCCTCCTGGGTCGATGGGGCACGGGATCCTTCTCGCCCGGTGGCTCGCCGGCCCGTGCCCGGGGTGCTGTGTCTGCCGGTGATCTCGCTCCGCCCGCTCACAGCGGCTGGACGTGCACGCCGTCGGGCGAGGCGAGGACCAGGCTCCGCTCCGGTACGGCCTGCCAGCCGGACCGGTCGTCCAGCGGCTCGCTCGCCACGAGCACGCCGTCGTCGAGATGGAGAAAGAGCGTGTCGCCCCAGACGGTCGCCGCGATCGACGTGCCGTCACAGGCGAGCAGGTTCAGGCGGGCCTCGGGATCCTTCGTCCCGGCGTGGACGACGACCTCCGCCAGGGCGTCGCCGAGCGGATGGCCCGCGCGCCGCCGCGCGAACACCGCGGCGGCGACCCATGCCGAGTCGCAGGGACTCTCCGCCTCGTCGGCGAGTTCCCGCACCGCCTCCCGCGCGACGCGGCCGTTGTGGCTGAGCAGCCACGGCCCGTCGGCGAACGGAGCGGTCGCCGCCTCCTCGATCGGCATGCCGACGGTCGCCGACCGTACGGCGGCCAGCAGACAGCCCGAACGGGCGATCCGGGCGAGGCCTGGCAGGTTGGCGTCCGCCCAGATGGGGACCGTACGGCGGTAGCGGACGGGTTCCGCTCCGGTGGAGTCGTACCAGCCGACTCCGAAACCATCGGCGTTGACCGTGCCGTAACGCTGCAGGCGCGGGGCGTAGGACTGCCGGAGCAGGCCGTACTCGGGTTCCTGGATCAGTGAGGCGAGACTGCGGGGCGCGCCCAGCCAGGCTGCGTGACGGCACATCTATACCTCCTCCGGGGAGGCGGAGCGGGCGCAGCGGAAGCCGGAGAAGATCTGCCGGCGGATCGGGTGGTCCCAGTTCCTGAACGTCGTGCGGACCGCGGCCGGATCGGCCGCCCAGGACCCGCCCCGGAGCACCCGGTAGTCCTTGCCGAAGAAGACCTCGCTGTACTCGCGGTAGGGGAAGCTGCGGAAACCGGGATAGGGCAGGAACACCGAGTCGGTCCACTCCCACACGTCCCCGATCATCTGCTCGGCGCCGTAGGGGCTCGCCCCGGCGGGGAAGGCGCCGAGTGGAGCGGGCCGTGCCGCCCGGTGCCCGAGGTTCGCCAGGTCGGGCCGGGGCCCGTCGTCACCCCACGGGTACGTCCGCGACCGTCCGGTCGCCGCGTCCCACCCGCATGCCTTCTCCCACTCGGCCTCGGTGGGCAGCCGTCTGCCGGCCCAGCGGGCGTAGGCGTCGGCCTCGTACCAGCACACGTGCTGGACGGGCTCCTCCATGGGCACCGGTTCGGGCCGGCCGAAGCGGGTGCGCCACCAGGTCCCGCCCTCCCTGGTCCAGAACAGCGGGGCGGAGGCGTGGCTCTCCTGCCGCCACAGCCAGCCCTCCGGGGCCCACCAGTGTGGATCGTCGTAGCCGCCGTCCTCGACGAAGGCGGCGTAGGCGTCGTTGCCGACCGGGAACCGGTCGATCCAGTAGCCGGGCAGATGGACCCGGTAGGCGGGGCGCTCGTTGTCGTAGGCCCAGGGCTGAACGTCGGTGCCCATCAGGAAGGAACCCGCGGGGACGAACACCTCCTCGTCACCGGTGGCCCTGCCGGGAGGCAGGACGCCGTCGCGGACCAGGCCGGGCTCCTTCGACAGCTGCAGGGTGGCGAGCATCGTCTCGTCGTGCTGGTGCTCGTGCTGGATCACCAGGCCGAAGACGAAGCCGTCCCGATGGAGCGGGTCGGGGCCGTGCAGGTCGATCGTGTCGAGGACGTCCAGCGCCCGGCCGCGCACGCCCTCGATGTAGCGGCGTGCCTCGTCCGGGCCCAGTATGGGCAGGCTCGGGCGATTCTTGCGGGGGTGCTTGAACGCGTCGTACAGGTCGTCCATCTCGGGCCGGAGCGGGGTGATCCCGCCCGCCTCCCGCAGCACCCACAGCTCCTCGTAGTTGCCCACGTGCGCCAGATCCCACACCAGCGGTGACATCAGCGGCGAGTGCTGCCTGACCAGCAGGTCGTCCTCGGTGTCGGTGTAGGCCAGCGACCGGTTCCGCACCGCGACCAGCTCGGCGGCGATCTGCTCCTTGAAGTCGTTCATTCTTGTCCTTCCTCGGTCAACCAGGCCGACAGGCGCCGCGCCGGCCCTTTCACCAGATCCAGCAGGTCCAGGGCCGGAGGACGGCCGGACGTCACGTGACGGTCGGCGAACGCGGCCACCTCGCGGGCCAGGGCCGGAGGCATCCCCAGGCGGGGCATCGCGGTCAGGGCGGCCCGGAAGCAGGTCTCGGCGGCCCTCCGCAGCCGGGGGTCCGCCAGGCCGTGACGCGCCGCCTGCGGCCACATCGCCGCGCACGGTTCGACCGCGGCCATCGCCGCGTCCGCCGCACGGTCGTCCATCACGAGGGCGTGGGTCACCGCCACGCACACCGGCCAGCTCGCCGGGTGCTGGGCGTCGAGGTAACGGATCTCCAGCCAGCCGCGTGGCCGGACCGGAGGGAAGATCGTCGTGGCGTGGTAGGCCAGGTCCACCACGGTCAGCGGGCGCGCGGGCGCGGTCAGCCAGTCGCGGAAGGTCGAGCCGTCGCGGATGACACGGCACCGCTCCCCGTCCTCGCGCACGAGCATCAGCCGGGCGTCGAGCAGATACGCGGCCCAGGCCGCGGCCGGGTCTCCGGACGCCGGGATGGGCGCCGTCCGGGTGCGGTCGAGGTTCTCCCACACCGCCTGGCGGCCCGACATCCACCCGCACGGCCGGCCCTCGCTGAGCGACGAGTTGGCGAAGGCCGCCGTCAGGACGGGCCCCAGCAGGTGCGCGCGCTCCCACCGCACCGCGGGTTTCTCTCCCAGGTCCAGGTTGACCTGGATCGACGCCGTCGAGCACATCATCAGCGCCCCGTACGGCATGCCGAGGAACGCGGACATCGCCTCGTAGCGGGGCAGGCGTAGCTGCCGCCGCGCCGGCCGTAGCGGGTCGAGGCCCACCCCGGCCAGCACCAGGCCCGCCTTCCGCAGGGCCGTGCGCGCCGCCTCGACGTCGGCGGCGAGGAGGGCGATCGCGTCCGGCAGCGATCCGGCCGGACCGGAGAGTTCAAGCTGGCCGCCCGGCTCGAAGGTCACCCGGCTCCCGCCGGGCAGCGGTGGCAGGGCGTCGGCGGTCCTGGCCACCGGGACCTGACGGCCGGGATCCCCTCGGTCGAAGACCAGGAACTCCAACTCGACTCCCACCTGATCCCCGGTGGAGCCGAGGAAGCAGCCTCGGGCGAACTCCTCCACGTCCGAGGCGTCCCGGACCAGGGTCTCCTCGGCGGCCAGGTCGGTCATCGCGCCCCCTTCGCCCAGATGTGTACGGATCTATAGACCCGCGAGTCCCGCGAGCGTTACAGCGGGGGGCGGGTGTAACGGATCGATCCGCGGACGGCACTACGCCGTATGGGACACGGGTGGGGATGATGCGAGCCGGAGCGCGACGGGGGCGATCGGCCGGCTGTCATGAGGCTGTGGAGCTCGTCACGGACTACCTCGAAGGGGCGCTGCCCGCCGGTCGGCGGCGATGCCTCGAAGGCCATCTGGCCGCATGCGCCGGGTGCGCCGTCCATCTGGAACAGATCCGGGTGACGGTCTGGATCCTTGGCTGCCTCGGGGCCGGCGCCATACCGGATCGGGCCCTCAGCAGGCTGTGCGGGGCCTTCCTCGGCTCAGGGGTGTCGCCGTTCCCTGAAGGCGGTCAGTAGCCGCTCGCGCATGTCGCCGGGCAGGCCCTGGGGCCGCAGCTCGCCGAGGGCGACGACGGTGGTGCGGGACTGGGCGAGGTGGCGCGCGCAGCCCTCGCAGGCGACGAGGTGTTCCTCGAACCGGTCGCGGGTGAGCTCGTCGAGCTCGTCCTCCAGGTAGGCGGTGACGAGCTCCACCGACTCGTCGCAGCTGAACCGCTTCACGACGCTGACCGCCTTACCGTCTCGATCCTGCACTGATTCCACTACGCCGACCGCCTCGCCGTCTCGAAATATTCCTCCAGCCGCCCGCGTACCGACGCGCGGGCGCGGTGCAGCAGGACACGCTGGTTGGCCGCGGAGATCTCCATGATCTCGCAGACCTCCTCGGACGTGCACCCCTCGACATCGCGGAGGGTGATCACCGCCCGCTGCCTGGGCGGCAGCTCGGCCAGGGCCGCCGCGATCCGGCCGCGCACCTCCGCGGCGAGCACTTCGCCCTCCGGAGTCGGCCAGGCGGCGGGGAGCTCCTTCCAGTGCCCGGGAAGGGGGTCGCCCGCGCCCTGGAAGCGTGAACGGTCGACCGTCGGTCTCTCCTGCTCGAAGACGCTGCTCCACGGGACCGTGCGGTTCTCCCGCACGCCCTGCTTCTTGGCCGTGTTGACCAGGATCCGGTAGACCCAGGTCTTGACCGACGAGCGGCCCTCGAAGCCGTCGATCCCCCGGATCACCGCCAGCCAGGTGTCCTGGACGATCTCCTCCGCCGAGTCGTTGGTGGACACGTGCGAACGCGCCAGCCAGAGCATCCCCCGAGACCAGGTGTCCAGCAGCGCCGCGAACATCGTTTCGTCCCCGGCGCGCAGCGCCGCGACGACGACATCGTCCGGGGGCAGTCCACCGCCCGGCAAGGGCTCCACGATCGTCTCCTCCTGGTCGGGCCTCTGGAACCTGCTGAGAAGTGCTTGCGGAGCGAGGCCGGTACGCAGAAGAGAAGATTCCCGCCCGGAACCGGACCGACACCTCTCCCACCCGGCGGGTGGAGCCGGGTTGTTCGCACCGGTGTTCCAGGAGATTCCGGCGTGGTCGGGGGCATGCGCCATCCTTTTGTTTCCGCTATGGAAAGCTGTGTGTTGACGTATCGGAAAGTAAATGGCAGACTTTCCTACATGGAAACACACGATGGATCCGACGCCTCCGCCACCCGGCCGACCCCCGAAGAGGCGAGCGCGGCGCTCCGCGAAGTGGAGCAGGTCCGGTCCTCGCTCGACGTCGTCCCCGTACCGGGGTGGTACATGCCCCTCCTGGCCCTCCTGGCCGCCGGGTCCGCGCTGGCCCAGCTGCTGCCGACGGCCGTCACGGTCGTGGTGGTCCTGATCATGGTGGCGGGGATCGGGGCGACGGTGCGGCTGTATGTACAGAAGGTCGGGTTCCTCAGGCAGGTCAAGGGGCGTGAGGTGTGGCCCGCGGTAGTGCCTCTCGTGGTCATCTACCTTGCCGCCGCCGTGCTCGACCTGGCCTACGGCCAGGAGTGGGGGTGGATCGTGGCAGCCGTCCTGGGCGGCGGCACCATCCTCGGCATCGGCTACTACCACCAGCGGCGTGTTCGGAGGCAGGCATGACGGTCGTGCGCGAGCCCGCGGACGGCTTCGACGCGACGATCCACGCGCCGAACCGGCTGCGCGTCTGCGCCCTGCTGGACGCGGTGTCGGAGGTGGAGTTCGGCGTGGTCCAGGAACGGCTCGACGTCAGCGCCTCCGTGCTCAGCAAGCACGTGAGCGTGCTGGTCGAGGCCGGCTACGTCAAGCAGCGCAAGGCCACCCGCGACACCCGGCAGCGCGTGTGGCTCCAGTTGACCGGCGCCGGTCGTGCCGCCTACCGTGCCCATGTCGCCGCCCTGCGGGCGATCGTCGGGGAGTGAGCGGTATGGCAGGGCGTCCCCGTCGTGGCCGGCACCGCGGTTCAGCGGGTCTGGAGGCGGCGACGTGGGAGGTCACGGTGTCGAGGACCGCGACCTGTGAGCGTCACCAGCCATGGCCCGTACTTCTCGGGGACTTGACTTCCTCCCCACGGCTGAAGCCGGGGGATTCCCACCCTCGCAGGTCGGATTTCCTACTTCACCGCCAGTCGCCTGCCAGGAGGACTCTCCTTTTTGGAGGCCGAGCCGTGGCGCAGCGGGTGCCAGGCGCTCACCAGGGCGAAGGCCAGCAGCAGCTCGGCGATGTCCCCGCCGTAGTACATGATCTCCGCGGCCCCGCGGAGCTGGTCGGGAGGGACCGGCACATCGACCAGCAACCCGGCGTACATCAGCTGGGACAGCGTGGCGTGTACGGCGACCGCCACGCCCATCACGAGCAGCCGCATCGGCACCGACGGGCGTAGCGGCGCCGGATCGGGGCCGGCGATCACCCAGGCGAACAGGTAGCCCGCCAGCAGGAAGTGCAGATGGACCAGATGATGGGCCACCGGGCCGGTGGCGGTGATCCGGTACAGCGGCGTGCAGTACAGCACCGCCAGACCGCCCACGCTGAGCATCAGTGCCGTCCACGGGTTGGCGATCACATGTACGGCGCCGCTCCGCAGTATCCGGCCGACGCGGCGCCCCTGGGACGGCGGCAGGGAGCCCAGCAGCAGCCGCACCGGGGCGCCCAGCACCAGACCCAGCGGCGCCAGCATCCCGATGAGGAGATGCTGCAGCATGTGACCGCGGAAGTCCGCTCCGGCGAACGAGGCGACGGGTCCGGTCAGGGCGGCGGCGAGCAGGGCGGCGCCGGTGAGGAAGCTCGCCGTCCGCCACGGGCTCCACCCTCTGGTCTCATGGCGCCGGAGGGCCACCAGCGTCAGGTAGCCGGCCGCCAGGAGGACGGGCCCGATGACCGCGGGGAGCGTCCCGAGGTCGCCGCCATGGTGGTGCGCCGGGTGGGCGAGGAAGGTCATGGCGCCGGAGAGGCGGACGGGCGCCCGCTGTCCGAGCACAGGTCGACCGGTGTGCCGCTGCGCTGCAGCGCCCAGCCTCCCACCACCAGCACGGCGCCCAGCAGCAGGAAGCCCAGATCCCACCAGGTCTGGTAGGGGCCGGTCCGCACATGGTGGATGCCCAGGATGTGGTGGTCGATGAGACCTTCGACCAGGTTGAACGCCCCCCATCCGACCAGGATCCATCCCCACAGCATCCGTGATCCCCACACCCGGCCCCGGGACCGGCCGATGCGCGAGTACAGCAGGCCGAGGCCGAGCAGGACCGCCAGCCAGGTGAACGCGTGGAAGAGCCCGTCCCACAATGTGTTCATCCGGAGTCCGGCGACGGTGTTCGCCGGGTAGTACCGCAGGCCGATGTTGTCGGTGTCGGTGCTGCTCAGCATGTGATGCCACTGCAGGATCTGGTGGAGCAGGATGCCGTCGACGAACCCGCCCAGCCCGATGCCGAGAACCGTCCCGGGCAGGGCGATCCGCCGTCTCACGTCGGCTGGTCCTGCCGATCTGACCGCCATGTCGGCCGCCTTTCCGGGTCCGGCGCGTCGGTGCCGGTGCAGGCCTCGCGACTTCCGCCGGGCTCAACGGTGAATCTGCCCCGTAAGAAGAGATGAAATCGTGACATAGCGGTCAATTGTCTGATAAGCGGTCACGGTCTGCGGCGATCCTCGAGCGGGGATTCGACCGTCGCCCGTGGGCTGCGTGTTGCCATGCTACGTAGAACGAAATATAGTCTCCGGCATGCCAAGGGGATCATCAGAAGTCAGCGAGCCGATGTACTTCGTCCTCGCCGCCCTCCTGGACGGGCCGCTCCACGGATACGCGATCATCAAGGGTGTCGCCGAGCTCTCGGGAGGACGCGTCAAGCCGTCCGTGGGCACCCTCTACGGCGTCCTCGACCGGCTGGCCGCCAACGGTGTGATCGTTGTGGACCGGGAGGAGACCGTGGACGGGCGCAGGCGGCGCTACTTCCGGATCACCGACTCGGGCAGCGCGCTGGTCCGGGCGGAGGCCGAGCGCATGCACGAGGCCGCCTCGGTGGTCAGGGGCCGCGCCCTGGGGGCGTTCTTCGCATGACGGCACTGGAGCGGCGCTACCGCCAGCTGCTGCTGGCCTACCCCCGCGGTTACCGGTCCGCCTACGGCGACGAGCTCATCGGCCTCCTGCTCGACACCGCCGACCCCGGCAGCTCACTGCCGCCGCCCAAGGAGCGGGAGATCGGGCTGCGGGTGGAGCGTGAGTTCGGCGCGGTCCTGGGCTGAGGCCCCGTGCCCGCCGGGCTCGCCGGTGGTGGCCGAGCCGGGCGCGGTGATAGTTCGACAGGGAACGTAGGGTTTCCCCCCTAAAGTTCCACGTATGGAACAGACCATCACGGCAGAGCCCCAGGTGGATCGCCGGGCGCTCGTGGCGGCAGGCGTCACCGTGGTGCTGTGGGCCTCGGCATTCGTCGCCATCCGCAGCGCCGCACCGTACTTCTCCCCCGGTGCCCTGGCTCTGGGCCGGTTGCTGGCGGGCTCGGTGGTGCTCGGCACCATCTGGCTGGTGCGGCGTGAGGGCCTGCCGCCGCGCGCCGCGTGGCCCGGCATCCTGGGCTCCGGAATCCTGTGGTTCGGCCTCTACATGGTCGTCCTGAACTGGGGCGAGCAGGAAGTGGACGCGGGGACGGCGGCTATGGTCGTCAACGTCGGCCCGATCATGATCGCGCTCCTCGGCGGCTGGCTGCTCGGGGAAGGGTTCCCGCCCCGTCTGATGTCGGGGATGGCGGTGTCGTTCCTCGGCGCCGTCGTGGTGGGGGTGTCCATGTCCGACGGGGGCCGCGCGTCGGTCGTCGGGGTCCTGCTCTGCCTGCTCGCGGCGGTGACGTACGCCGGTGGCGTGGTCTGCCAGAAGCCCGCGCTGCGGCACGGCTCGGCGCTGCAGGTCACCACCTTCGGCTGCTTCGTCGGCACGGCGGCCTGCCTGCCGTTCGCGGGCCAGCTGGTGTCGCAGATGACGGATGCCCCGCTGTCTGCGACGCTGAACGTCCTCTACCTGGGGGTCTTTCCGACGGCTCTGGCGTTCACCACCTGGGCCTACGCGCTCGCCCGCACCACCGCGGGCAAGATGGGCGCCACGACCTATGTCGTTCCGACCATGGTGGTCCTGATGGCCTGGATGGTCCTCGGCGAGATCCCCGGCTGGCTGACCCTCGCCGGCGGCCTGCTCTGCCTCGCCGGCGTGGCCGTCTCCCGAGGGCGGCCCGCGAGGGCGTGAGCCCCGGACGGAACGGTCAGGCGGGTATCGAGACGCCGAGACCGCCGCGGGTCTGCGCGCCGTACCTCTCCTTCTCCCGGGCGATGTCGAGGGGCTTGATGCCGCTCCGCCCGCTCAGCACCTCCTCGGTGAGCAGGTCGGCCGGGACCAGCCAGGACACCTCGAACTCCAGTCCGTCGGGATCCTTGGCGTACAGGGCCTTGGTGGTGGAGTGGTCCGAGGCGCCGACCAGCGCGTCCAGCTCGCCGAGCTTGAGCGCGATCCGCTCCAGCTCCGCCAGGGTGTCCACCTCCCAGGCCAGGTGGTAGAGGCCGACGGTGGAGCGTCCGGCGCCGGAGGGGCCTGCCTGGGCGCCGAGCTCGAACAGGCCGAGGTCGTGGTCGTTGGTGGAGCCGGAGGCCTGCAGGAACGCGGCTCCCCGCATCTCCATGACGACCCGGAAGCCGAGGGCCTCCCGGTAGAAGGCCACGCTGCGCTCCACGTCGCGCACGAACAGGACCGCGTGGTTGAGCCGTTGGACCGGCATGGTTCCTCCCATAAAACTTGAACTCTCAAGCACTTTACCGCCAGATGTTTGAGAGTTCAAGTAAACTGAGACGGTGACGCGATGGCTGGACGATGACGAGCAGCACGCCTGGCGTGCGTTCCTGGCGGCCTCCCAGCTCGTCCAGGAGGAGCTGGACCGCCAGTTGCAGCGGGATTCCGGCATGCCGCACGCCTACTACGCGGTGCTGGTGAAGCTGTCGGAGGCGCCGGGCCGCACGCTGCGGATGAGCGAACTCGCGTCGGAGGTCAACTCCTCGCAGAGCCGGCTCTCCCACGCGGTGGCCCGGCTGGAGGAGCGCGGCTGGGTGCGGCGCGAGCCATGCGCGGCCGACAAGCGTGTGAGCTGGGCGGTCCTCACCGACGAGGGGTTCGCGGTGCTCGCCGCGGCGGCACCCGGTCACGTCGAGGCGGTACGGCAGAGCCTCTTCGACCTGCTCACCCCCGAGCAGGTCATCCAGCTCGCCGGGATCTGCGATGCGGTGCTGAGGAAGCCGGAGGCCTGAGCGGCCCCGGCGGCTCGCCGAGGAGATCAGCGTGGGCCGGGACCCGTCGGGTCTGTAAAACCGGTGGCGGTCAGCGCGGGGCGGGGGGCGTCCCGGCCGCGGCCAGGTGGGCTCCGGGGTCGGCGATGATCCGGTGGATGACCTGCCCGGCGGCGCCCAGGGTCGCGGCGTCGCCGCCGAGCCGGGAGACGGTGAGTTCGGGGACGGTGTGGCGCATCGTGCTCAGCCGGGCGGTCATCGTGTCGTGGGCCGGGCCGTGGATCCACGGGAACAGCGGGGCGAAGATGCCGCCCAGCACGATCGTCCCGGGATCCATCAGGTGGACCGTGGAGGTGAGCGCCACGCCGAGTGCCTGCCCGGCACGCTCGCAGGCGCGCAGCGCACCGGCCTCGCCCGCCCGCAGGCGCTCCACGAGCTCGGGGATGCCGCCCGCCGCCGAGCCGCCCGCCGCCCCTCCCGATCCGGTCGCTCCTCCCGATCCGCCCGCCGCCGATCCGGCCGTCCCGCCGAGGCCGGCCGCGCGCAGGAGAGCCTCCTGGCCCGCGTACTGTTCCAGACAGCCCCGGCCGCCGCAGCGGCAGGCGGGGCCGTCGGGGGAGACGATCACGTGGCCGAGCTCTCCGGCCAGTCCCCGGGTGCCGCGGAAGAGGGCGCCGCCGACCACCAGGCCCGCGCCGATACCGATCTCGCCGGACACATGGAGGAAGTCGCCGGTGCCGGAGCCGAACCAGAGCTCGCCCAGCGCCGCCAGGTTGGCCTCGTTCTCCACGTCCACGGGGAAGTCCAGCAGGTCGCCCACCCGGACGTCGTGCCAGCCGAGGTTCGGGGCGGAGTGGAGGAGCCCGTCGTCCACAGGGCCGGGGACGGCGAGGGTGGATCCGGCGATGGTGAGGCCTTGTGAACGGGCTTCATCCACAGCCTTGCGGGCAAGTTTCTGCAGGTGAGAAAGGGTTTCCGTAGGCGAGGTGACCTGGTTGTCCACAGCCTGTGCACAACGCAGCCGTACCGAGAGGGTGAGGTCCACGACGCACGCGGACAGGTAGTCGACGTTGATCTCGAGGCCGAGGGCCGCGACCCGGTCCCCGCTGAGGCCGACCGCCGTGCCCGGCCGTCCCCGCTCGCCGTCGCGCAGCGCGCCCGACTCGGTGACCATGCCGGCGTCGAGCAGGTCGCCGACCATCTTGGACACCGTGGTCTTGGTCAGTCCGGTGATCTCGGCCAGCGCCGCACGGGTGACGGGCCCGCTCCGGCGGACCTCGCCGAGGACCACGCCGAGGTTGCGGGCACGCATCGAGTCATGGCGTACGGCCTGCGTCATGGAACACCCCCTCTTGACGATCCCACCACCTCGCACCATATTAAGTCCATAAAGTGGATTAAATCGGAGGACCGCGCATGAGCGACTACACCCCCACACCCGAGGACCGCTTCACCTTCGGGCTGTGGACCGTCGGCTGGCAGGCCCGTGACCAGTTCGGAGACGCGAGCCGCGCCCCGCTCGACCCGGTGGAGAGCGTTCACCGGCTCGCCGAGCTCGGCGCCTACGGCGTCACCTTCCACGACGACGACCTGCTGGCCGTCGAGCCGGACCGGGACAGGGCCGTCGAGCGTTTCAAGAAGGCGCTGGCCGAGACGGGGCTGAAGGTCCCGATGGCCACCACCAACCTGTTCACCCACCCGGTCTTCAAGGACGGCGGGTTCACCAGCAACGACCGCGAGGTCCGCCGCTACGCCCTGCGCAAGGTGATGCGCAACGTCGACCTGGCCGCCGAGCTCGGCGCGACCACCTATGTCTGCTGGGGCGGCAGGGAGGGCGCCGAGTCCGGCGCCGCCAAGGACATCAGGGCCGCGCTCAGCCGTTACAAGGAGGGCATGGACCTGCTCACCTCCTACGTGATCGACAAGGGCTACGACATCAGGTTCGCCATCGAGCCCAAGCCGAACGAGCCGCGCGGCGACATCCTGCTCCCGACCGTCGGCCACGCGCTGGCGTTCATCAACGAGCTGGAGCACGCCGAGCGGGTGGGTCTCAACCCCGAGGTCGGCCACGAGGAGATGGCCGGGCTCAACTTCGCGCACGGCATCGCGCAGGCGCTCTGGCACGGCAAGCTGTTCCACATCGACCTGAACGGCCAGCACGGCACGCGGTACGACCAGGACCTGGTCTTCGGCCACGGGGACGTGAAGAACGCGTTCTTCCTGGTGGACCTGCTGGAGAACGGCGGCTACGACGGTCCCCGGCACTTCGACTACAAGCCGCTGCGCACCGAGGACGCCGAGGACGTCTGGGTCTCGGCCGCGGCCAACATGCGCACCTACCTGATCCTGAAGGAGAAGGTGAAGGCGTTCCGCGCCGACCCCGAGGTCGCCGAGGCGCTCGCCGCCAGCAGGGTCGCCGAGCTGTCGGAGCCCACGCTCGCCCCCGGCGAGACGCTGGAGGACCTGCACCGCGACGACTTCGACGTCGAGCGGGCCGCCGCACGCGGATTCCACTTCTCCCGCCTGAACCAACTGGCCATGGAGCACCTCCTCGGGGTCCGCGGATGACCCTCGTGGCCGGGGTCGACTCGTCGACCCAGAGCTGCAAGGTGATGATCAGGGACGCCGAGACCGGCGCCCTGGTCCGGCAGGGGCGCGCGGCCCACCCGGACGGGACCGAGGTCGACCCGGCCGCCTGGTGGTCGGCGCTCCAAGAGGCGATCGCGCAGGCGGGCGGGCTGGACGGCGTCGCGGCGATGAGCGTCGGCGCCCAGCAGCACGGCATGGTCTGCCTGGACTCCTCCGGCGCCGTCGTGCGGGACGCGCTGCTGTGGAACGACACCCGCTCGGCCGGGGCCGCCCGGGACCTGGTGGAGGAACTGGGCGGGCCGGCGGCGTGGGCGGAGGCGGTCGGCAGCGTGCCGGTCGCGTCGTTCACGGTGACCAAGCTCCGCTGGCTGGCCGAGCACGAGCCCGCGAACGCCCGCCGTACGGCCAGGGTCTGCCTGCCGCACGACTGGCTCACCTGGCGGCTGGGCGGGGAGTCGGTGACGGACCGGGGCGACGCGTCCGGGACCGGATACTGGTCGCCCGCGACCGGTTCCTACCGGACCGACCTCCTGAAGGCGGCCTTCGGTGCCGTCCCCGAGCTGCCGCGCGTGCTGGGTCCCCGCGACTCCGCGGGCGAGCTGCGCGCCCCCGGCGGCCGGCCGGTACGGCTCGCGGCCGGGACCGGGGACAACATGGCCGCGGCTCTCGGGGTGGGAGCCCTGCCGGGAGACGTGGTCGTGTCGATCGGTACCTCGGGGACGGCGTTCGCCGTCGCCGAGAGCCCGAGCGCCGACCCCGCCGGTGCCGTGGCCGGGTTCGCGGACGCCACCGGGCGGTTCCTGCCACTGGTGTGCACGCTCAACGCGGCCCGGGTGCTCGACGCCGCCGCCCGGCTGCTCGGGGTCGGCCTCGACCGGCTCGGGCAGCTCGCCCTCGACGCCCCCGCCGGGGCGGGCGGCCTCGTCTGCGTGCCGTACCTGGAGGGCGAGCGGACCCCGAACCTCCCGGACGCCACGGGATCGCTGCACGGACTGACCCTGGGCACCTCGACCCCCGCCCACCTGGCCAGGGCCGCGGTGGAGGGCATGCTCTGCCACATGGCCGACGCCTTCGACGCCCTCGGGCTGGACCCGGCCCGGGTGCTGCTCATCGGGGGCGGCGCCAGGTCGGAGGCCGTACGGCGGATCGCCCCGGCGGTCTTCGGGCGGCCGGTGATCGTCCCCCCGCCGGGGGAGTACGTCGCGGACGGGGCGGCGAGGCAGGCCGCCTGGCTGCTCGGCGGCGGTGACGAGCCCCCGGCATGGGAGGCGGCCGGAGCGGAGCGCTTCGAGGCCGACGCCACGCCCGCGGTGAGAGCTCGCTACGCCGAGGTCCGTGACGCCCAGATCCGCGACGGGAGCTGACGCCCCGCCTCTGCCCCGCCCCCCGCCGCCGGCTCGTCTCAGGGGTGGGTCAGGGTCGGATCAGGGGCGTCGCCGGATGTATGAACGGGGCCCCGTGGGACAGTCTTGGCGCATGCTCGCGTTGAAGAGGCTCTACCCGCTGGTCGCCTGCGCCGGGATCGTGATGGCCGCGGTGGCCACGGTCGTCGGTCAGATCGACCCGGATCCCCATCTGGACCCGCTCAATCTGACGATCGGCGAGTACGCGGCGCTGGACCGGGGAGGGGCCGTCGAGTTCGCCATGGCGTCCCTGGGGATCGGGTCCTTCGCGCTGGTCGCGGGCCTGCGGGCGGCCGGCGTGCCGGTCGGCGCGGTGGCGGAGCGGTTGATGCTGGCGTGGAGCACGGCGCTGGTCGTCATCGCGATCATGCCGGTCACCGCCCCGATGTACCCCTACGTCTCGGTCACCGCCTTCGCCACCGTGTTCGTCTCCATGCCGGTGGCGGGCGCGCTGATGGTGACGCGGTTCAGCCAGGACGAGGGGTGGCGGGCGGTCGCCCGGCCGATGGAGTGGCTGGCGCTGGCCGGCGGGTTCGGGCTGCTGGCGATCACCTATGTGGCGCTCCCCGGCGACCGGGTGCTGATCGGCCTCGCCGAGCGGGTGATGCTGGGCACGGAGATCGCACTGGTCGGTGTGCTGGCCGTACGGCTGTCGCAGCTGACCGTGGTACGGGCCATCCGGCTCTCGCCGCCGGCCTGGGTCCGGGCCACCACTCGCGCCTCACGCGCCGCTTTGAGTGGACTTGTCTCAGAACATGACTATTTCATGACAGGTCACAAATAGGATACGAATACCGCCATCAGTCAGTGCTATCCTCGGCGGCGATCTAGAGATCGTCCGGAGGCCTCCGCCACCGGCGCTCCGAGACCGGACCGTAGAGGTGACATGGCATCGAGCAAGTCCATCCGGTTCAAGATCTCGGTACTGGTGGCCATCCCCCTCACCTCGATGGTCGCCCTGTGGGGCTTCGCGGCGACCGTCACCATCGGCGACTCGGTGAGCCTGCTCGATGTCACCACGCTCTACGACTCCTTCGGCGGGCCCGGCGACACGCTGAACAGCGCCCTCCAGCGTGAGCACCTGCTGTCGGCCGAGTATCTGGCGAGCCGCTCGGACGCCGACCGCGCCACCCTCACCGGGCAACGCGTCGTCACCGACCAGGCCCGCGAACGCTTCCGGAAGGCGACCACCTCCGACCCGGCCCAGTCGGCCATGTCCGCGGAGACCAGGGCCCGCTTCGACGAGCTGATGAGCCGCGTGAACGCGCTCGACACGGTCCGGGCCAAGATCGACAGTGGCCGGATCGGGCCGGTCAGCCTCGCCAACGACTTCTCCACGGTGCCCGACGCCCTGAACCGGCTCTTCACCACCATGAGCCTCAGCAACGACCTGCCGCTCTACCGGCAGTCGCGCGGCCTTGCCACGATCATCTACGCCAAGGACTTCCTCGGCCGTGAGCGGGCGCTCGCGGCCGGGTCGCTGGCGCGCGGCCGCCCGCTGTCGGCCGGAGAGCTACGCCTGTTCACGCAGCTCTCCACCAAACGGCTCTTCCTCATGGACCAGGGGCTGCCGGAGCTGGAACCGGCGCTGCGCCAGCCCTTCGGCGAACTGACCGACTCGCGGCTGTACGGAAGGTTCACCAGGCTGGAGGAGCGCCTGCTGGCCGGTGCCCTCGTGTCACCCACCGACTGGCGGGCCGCCAGCGACGAACTGGAAACCGCCTACCAGAGATCGGTGACGGCGGCCGGCGTCGCCCTCTACGATCGCGCGACGCCGGACGCCGTGGCGACCTTCGCCAGAGCCGGAATCGCCGGTGTGCTCGGGCTCGTCGCGGTCGTCACGTCGCTGCTGGTCTCCTACCGGGTGGGCAGGGGACTCACCCGGGAGCTCGCCGGCCTGCGCCGGGCCGCCGCGGAGCTGGCGGAGGTGCGACTGCCCCAGGTCATGGAGAAGCTGCGCCGGGGCGAGCGGGTGGACGTGGCGGCCGAGGCCCCCTCGCTGGGACCGCTGGGCAGTACGGCCGAGGTCCACGACGTCGCCGCGGCCTTCGACAGCGTCCAGCACCGCGCCGTGGACGCGGCCGTGGAGCAGGCCAGGCTGCGTGAGGGTGTCGCCCAGTCCTTCCGCAACCTCGCCCGGCGGAGCCAGTCCCTCCTGCAGCGCCAGCTCAAGCTGCTCGACGGGATGCAGAAGCAGGCCGAGGATCCCGACGCGCTGGAGAACCTGTTCCGGCTGGATCACCTCACCACCCGCATGCGCCGTCACGCCGAGGGCCTGGTGATCCTCTCCGGCGGAGCCTCCGGCCGTAAGTGGCGCTCGTCGGTCCTGATGGAGGACGTGCTGCGCGGCGCCGCCGCCCAGGTCGAGGACTACGCACGCGTGCGGATCTATCCGATGCCCGGCACCACCCTGGTCGGCGGCGCGGTGGCGGACATGATGCACCTGTTCGCCGAGATCATCGAGAACGCAACGGTCTTCTCCCCGCCCGGGGGCGAGGTGTCGGTCCGGGGCGAACTCGTGGGGCGCGGCTTCACCATCGAGATCGAGGACAGGGGACTCGGCCTGACCGCTGAGAAACGTGTCGCGATCAACGAACGTCTGGCCGCCCCGCCGGAGCTCGACCCGGCCGAGACCGACCGGCTCGGGTTCGCGGTGGTCGGCATGCTGGCCGCGCGGTACGGGGTCGGCGTGACGCTGCGAACCTCGCCGTACGGCGGGACCGGCGTGGTCATCCTGCTGCCGGAGTCCCTGCTGGGTGATCCGGAGCCGGTCGAGCCGCCGGAGCCGGTGCTGCGGGAGATCACCAGGATCGCCGAGCCGGTGGGCCCCCTGAAAACCGTCGATTCGCAAGCGCCGGCGGAGCCCCTGGTGCCGGCCCCCGCGGGCCTGTGGAAGTCGTCGCAGCGGCGGGTCAACGGCGGGCTGCCCCGCCGGGTGAGCCAGATGAACATCTCGCCGCAGCTACGGCAGGAGCCCTCCCCGGTCGCCGAGGTGGAGACGCGGTCCCCCGAGGAGGCGCGGGCGCTGCTGAGCTCCCTGCAGGCGGGATGGCGGCGCGGGCGGGCGGACGGTGAAGACGGCGGTGGTGAGCCGTGAGCCGGGGCCGGGGCCGGGAGCGAGGCCGCCGGGTCGGATCGGCGGAATCGACGGAGACCGCAACGAGTGTGATCATCAGAGGGGAAGGGGTTTAACCACGTGCCGGGTGAGCTGTATTGGCTTCTGGATGACTTCGTCACAAGTGTGGCGGACGTCTCGCACGCGCTGATCCTGTCCAACGACGGGCTCATGGTGGCCTCGTCCCGGGGGCTGAGCAAGGAAGACGCCGACCATCTGTCGGCGGTGGCCTCCGGCTTCCAGAGCCTGGCCAAGGGGACCAGCCTGCAGTTCGGCGGAGGAGCCGTACGGCAGACGATGGTGGAGATGGACTCGGCGTTCCTCTTCGTCACCTCGGCCGGCCAGGGGAGCTGCCTGACGGTGATGACCACGGGAGCCGCCGATGTGGGCCTGATCGCCTACGAGATGGCCCGTCTGGTCACCCGCGTCGGACAGCACCTCGCCACCGAGCCCCGGGTGACCGGCCAATGAGCGATGACATCGAGTGGATCGACGAGGAGGCGGGGCCCGTCGTCCGCCCCTACGCGCTGACCGGTGGGCGGACCAGCACGTCCTCCGGCGCCTTCGACCTGCTGTCGATGGTGGTGGCGACGGGGTCGGCGGTCGCCGCGAGCTCGCATCTGGGCTCCGAGCACCGGAAGCTGCTCGGCCTCATGCGGCGGACCCGGCCGATCGTGGAGATCGCCTCGGACGCCAGGTTGCCGATCGGCGTGATCAGGGTGCTGCTGGGGGATCTGCTGGACCAGGGCCTGATCCTGGTGCGCTCGCCGCTCCCGGCCGCCACGGCGCCCGCGGAGAGCCTCCTGCAGGAAGTGATCAGCGGCCTCCGGGCGCTGTGAAACCCGGAGGCCATGACAGGCCGGCGGTCCGCGGTGAAGGCCGCGGACCGCCGGGTCCGGTCAGCGCTGGCTTGCCGTCAGCACCTTGAGGGAGTGCTCCACCAGCGTCACCAGCACGATCTTGGCCGATGCGCGACGCCGGACGTCACACAGCAGGACAGGCACGTCCGAGTCCAGGTCGAGGGCCACGCGCACGTCCTCGGCCTCGTAGCGTTCGGCTCCGTCGAAGCAGTTGACCGCCACGACGAACGGCGTGCCCCGCTGTTCGAAGTAGTCGATCGAGGGAAAGCAGTCGGTCAGCCGCCGGGTGTCGGCCAGCACGACCGCGCCCAGGGCGCCGTAGGACAGCTCGTCCCACATGAACCAGAACCGCTCCTGCCCGGGAGTGCCGAACAGGTACACGACCAGGCCCTCCCGGATCGTGATACGGCCGAAGTCCATGGCGACCGTGGTGGTGGTCTTGCCTTCCACGCCCTCGACGTCGTCGATGCCGATGCCGCGGTCGGAGAGCACCTCCTCGGTGCGGAGCGGACGGATCTCGCTGATCGCGCCGACGAGTGTGGTCTTGCCCACCCCGAAGCCGCCCGCGATGAGAATCTTGAGCGCGACGGGTTCGTCAGAGGGCCCGAAGTCCATTGATCACTTCCTTGAGAATGCGCTCGCTCGCCGAAGCGCGCCCGATCGAGATGAGCTGGTGGTCCTGCAGGTCGCCGAGGAGGACACGGACCACGCCGAGCGGCAGGTCGAGATCCGAGGCGATGTCGGCCACCGATGTCGCGGCGGTGACCAGGGAGAGGATGCGTTCCTGCTCCGGTCCGGGGACGAACCCCTCGGACGTGCCGGCACCGGTCGCGGTGACCATCGCGACCAGGTCCAGTTCGTCGCCGGAGGAGCGGGTACGCCCCCCGATGAGTGCGTAGGGCCGGACGATCGGTCCGGCCTCCTCGTCCACCCACTGCATCATCCGGCTCCCGCGTCTTCGGCTGGGGGACCGAACGACCGGTGTCCTCCGCGCGCGCCTGCCTCGTTCACGAGAGCCCTTGGCGTGGAAGGGTGGAGATATGCTGGCCGACCCGCTTGACCAGCATCGCCATCTCGTAGGCGATGTGGCCGACATCGGCGTCGGAACTGCTCAGTACGGCCAGGCAGGTTCCCTGGCCGGCTGCCGTGACGAACAGGAACGCCGACTCCATCTCCACGATCGTCTGGCGCACCTCGCCGCCGCCGAAGTGCCGCCCGGCTCCGCGCGCCAGACTCTGGAACCCCGCCGCGACCGCGGAGAGGTGTTCGGCGTCCTCCCGGTTGAGCCCCTTGGAGAAGCCGACGGCGAGCCCGTCGGTGGACAGGATCACCGCCTGGCGCACCGCGCCCACCCTGGTGGTCAGGTCATCGAGGAGCCAGTTCAGCTCGCCGGTGTTAGTCGCTTTCACGGTCATTAGTCCCCCTTGTCGCCTGTCGTCTGGTGTGCGAAGTCATTTCCCTGCTCCTCGCGCCCACGCCGTGCCCCCGCCTGGAAGGCGGAGAAGAGGGCGCGGACCTCGTCCGGCGAACGCTCGGGGGGTTCCGGCGCCTGCTCCGGCTCGACAGGCGCCGGTGGCTCTTGCCGTAGCTGTGGGGCCAGGTTCGCCTGCCGTACCCGGCGGGGCAGGTTCCCCGGCCCGGTGGTCTCTCGAGCCGGTTCGCCGGCCGTCTCGGAGACGGGGTCACGCGCAGGCTCCCGGGTGTGCTCCCGCGCGGGCGCACGGGTCCGCTCACGGTCAGGACGGTGAGCGGCCTCACGGTCCGGCATGTCCGCCACCACGACGAGGGCCGGGGCGGCCAGAGGCGGCGCGGGAGAACCCGCGGCGGGGGAGACCGTCCTCGTCCGGCGGGGCAGACCTGATTCGGAGCGGCCGGAGGTCAGGGCGGCGGGCGGTGCGGGCCTGAGGAACTCCGCCGGCCGTTCGGTGAGCCGCTCGGCGGTGAGAGTGAGTGGCGAGGGGGTGTCGGCGAGCACTGTGCGGGGGATGAGCACGATGGCCGTGGTGCCTCCGAACGGCGAGCCGCGCAGGAGGACCTGGATGCCGTGCCGAGAGGCGAGCTGGCCCACCACGAACAGGCCGAGCCGGTCGCTGTCGGCCAGGTCGAACTCCGGCGGGCTGGCCAGCCGCTCGTTGATCGCCTCGTACTCCGTGGCACTCAGGCCCAGGCCCCGGTCCTCCACCTCGACGGCGAATCCGTTGGCCACCACGTCACCGCGCACGGTCACCGTGGTCTGCGGCGGCGAGTAGATCGTGGCGTTCTCGATGAGCTCGGCTATCAGGTGGGCGATGTCGGCGACCGCGGCCCCGTCGATCGAGGCGTCGGGCATCGGCGGCACGCTGACCCGGGTGTAGTCCTCGACCTCGGCGACCGCGGCCCTGACGACGTCGACCACGGTCACCGGCGTGCGCCAGGCCCGGCCGGGCGCGGCGCCGGACAGGATGATCAGGCTCTCCGCGTGCCGCCGCATGCGGGTGGTCAGATGGTCCAGGCGGAACAGGTCGTCAAGGCTGTCGGGGTCGCTCGCCCGGCGCTGCATGCTGTCCAGCAGGGTGAGCTGGCGGTGGAGCAGGCCCTGCTTACGACGGGCCAGGTTCACGAAGACCTGGCTGACCCCGCGGCGCAGGTTGGCCTGGCCGACGGCGGCCTCGACGGCGGTGTGCTGCACCGAGCCGAACGCGTGGGCCAGGTCGCGGACCTCGAGCGAGCCGCTCGCGACGATCGGTGGCGCCTCGGCCTGCACGTCGACCTCCTCGCCGAGCCGGAGCCGTTCCACGACGCGCGGGAGCCGCTCCTCGGCCAGGTCCAGGGCCGCCGAGCGGAGCCCGGCCAGCTCGCCGGCGAGGCGGCGGCCGAAACGGACCGAGATGATGATCGACGCGACCACCGCGATCAGGCCGATGCCGCCGGCGACGGCGATCCGCACCATGATGCCGGTGGCCACCGACTGGGCCCGATCGGCCAGCGTGTCGGAGGAGGAGACGCCGAGCTGGTCGAGCCCGGTCGCGATCCTGTCCGTGGTCGCCTTCCAGCCACCCGCCTCGGCGGGCAACCGGCTGCCCGTGGCCCCTGTGACGGCCCTCTCCAGGGCGGCGAACTTCTCGAAGGCCGCGGAGTCGAAGGTTTCCCGGTACGGCTTGCTCAGTTGGGGGTCCAGCGCGGACAGACCGCGCGCGTGCAGGAAGCGCCGGGTGGAGGCGTACTCGCCGAAGGCGCTCCGCTCCTCCGCGGACATCCGGTAGTCGATCAGAGCCCCGCTCATCAGCGCGTTCTCTCTGGCGATCATCTCGCGGGCGTTGCCCATCGACTGCATGGCCGCGGCCTGCTGGAAGATCGACAGGTCGGGGACCGCGACCAGCTGGTCGTACAGCAGGAAGACCGCGTCCAGGATCTGGTTGTAGTTCGACAGCACCTCCAGCCGGGCGTTCTGGCCGCCGTCGATGCCGGCGCGGATGGCCGGCAGCCGGTCGAGCCGGTGGAGCAGCGCGTCCAGCGAGGCACTCAGCTCAGGACCGTGGGAGGTGTCGGCGAGCGCCGCGTCGCGGAACTTCTCGACCGCCCGGTCGGTACGGCCGCGCTGCTGGCCGACCTCGCTGGTCAGAACCCGGGAGCTGATCGCCACCGAGGACTGCGTCCGCTCGGCCTGAAGCTGGAGCCCTAGCTGGGTGGAGGTGATGCCGACGGTCTGGTAGAGGGAGTTCGCCCGGAGGAGGGCCGCTCCGTCGCCGACGGTCAGGTTGAGGACGAAACCCCAGAGCGCGCTGAGCGACAGCAGGGGTAGGAGCAGCAGCAAGAAGATCTTGAACCGAATCGACCGGTTTCCAGAGCCCATGCCCACTCGTCCCAACTTCTGAGCGTGTGGAGGCTTTCGCTGCTTTAGGGGTGAATACGCCTCCGGAAGATCGCACAGGAGACTAGCACCGATAAGGTCTTTACGCAGTGGAGGATCTGATGATTAGTGTGATTACCGGGGCTAGTGCCGGAATCGGCGAGGCCGCCGCCGTGGAGCTTGCCAGGCGCGGGCAGCAGGTCGTCCTGGTCGGCCGCGACCCCGCCAAGGTGGCCGGAGTGGCCGACCGGGTCAAGGCCGTCTCCGGGGCGGTGCCGGATACGTTCACCTGTGACTACACCTCGCTGGAGGATGTGCGCGGGCTCGGCGCGGAGTTGCTCTCCCGCTATCCGCGGATCGACGTTCTGGTCAACAACGCGGGTGTCATGACCACCGAGCGGACGCTCACGCGCGACGGTTTCGAGACGATGATTCAGGTGAATCACCTCGCGCCTTTTCTGCTGACGAACCTGTTGCTGGACCGGGTGGCCGGCCGGGTGATCACCACCTCGTCCAGGGCCGGCAAGACCGGGCGTCTGGACCCCTCCGACCTGAACCGGGAGCGGCGCCGGTGGAGCGGCTGGCTGCAGTACGGCGACTCCAAACAGGCGGGCGCGCTGTTCACGGTGGAGCTGGCCCGGAGGCTCACCGGGACGGGGGCGAGCGCCACCTGCTTCCACCCGGGTGTGATCAAAACGGAGTTCGCCGCGAAGACGTTCATGATGTGGATGGTGAAGAACATCCCCGGCATGGGCCAGACGGTCGAGCAGGGCGCGAGCACCATGGTCCATCTCGCCACCCACCCGGACGGCGTCGCCCACTCGGGCCGCTACTTCGCCAAGAGCGCCCCGGCGACCGTCCCCACGGGCATGAGCGACCCCACCCTGGCCCGCGCCCTCTGGGATGCCAGTGCGGCGGCCGTCGCCCTTCCCGGCGAGGCGTAGCGGGCGTCGGCGGGCAGGCCCGCAGGGCCCGGGGCGGGGCAGGGCGGGAGGGCGAAGGTGATCCAGGGCCGGGGAAGTTCCCCGGCCGGCCATCGGCCGTTCGCCGGGCGTTGGGCGGCCCTCGTTAGGGTCCCGGGGCTGTGAGCCTCGCAGCCCCTCTCCGGGTGTCCTTCCGTACCCCGGCCGGCAGGGATCCCTTCTTCGACAACGCCAAGTTCCTGGCGATCACCCTGGTGGTCTCCGGGCACCTGGTCGAAGGGCTGCGGGAGGTGCCCGCCGCGCACGCGGCCTACTTCTACGTGTACCTCTTCCACATGCCGCTGTTCATCGTGCTCAGCGGCTACCTGTCACGAAATTTCACCTTCTCATCGGGTAAGGCGCGCAAGCTGATCAGCACGCTCGCCGTGCCGTACGTGATCTTCGAGCTGGTCTACTCGCTGCCCCGCCTGATCCTGTACGGCAAGCTGGACATCAGCCTGCTCGATCCGTACTACCTGACCTGGTTCCTGATGTCGCTGTTCCTGTGGCGGCTGTCCACCCCGGTCTGGCAGCAGCTCAGATGGCCGCTGGCGGCCGCCGTCGCGCTGTCGCTGCTGTCGGGGACGAGCAGGCTGCCCGACGAGCTCTCGATGAACCGCACGCTCGGGCTGCTCCCGTTCTACGTGCTCGGTCTCATGCTCCGGCCGGAGCACTTCGCGTGGCTCCGGCGGCGCCCGGTCCGGGTCGCGGGGGCGCTCACCCTGGCCGCCGGGGCGGTCGTGGCGCTGGCCGTGCACACCCGGGTGAAGACCGAGTGGATCCGCTGGCGGCACGCCAACGACGCGATCGGGGTGGACGACCTCACCGGCAGCCTGATCCGGCTGGCCCTGCTGGCCGCCGGGGCTCTCCTGGTAGCCGCGTTCCTGGCCGTCACCCCGTCCCGGCGTACCTGGTACTCGGGGCTGGGCACGGCGACCATGTACGCCTACCTGCTCCACGGCCTGGTGGTGAAGGTCGCCGAGCGGTTCTACGGCGACTGGGCCACCACCCTGCCTGGTGTGGCCGCCGTGGCCGCCTTCGGGGTCGGGCTCGCCGCCGTGCTGTGCACCGGGCCGGTGAGGAGGGCGGCCCGGTGGGCGGTCGAACCCGGGATGAGCTGGGCCTTCACCCGGCTGAGAAGGCCCGGCTGAGAAGCGCGCCCGCCTTCTCGCATCCACAGCTCTCAGGCGCGCAACTCTCCGGCCGCTCTCAGGCTTGCAGTTCCCCGACCGCGCGATAGGCGGCGGTGATCGCCGCGTCGGCGTAGGCGGCCGGAACGGAGTCGGAGTTGGCGATCGCGATCCGGCCCGCCCGCCGGCGGGCCAGGGTCGCCGGGAACGGGCCCCGGGGGTAGAAGTCGAGATTCCACGGGGTGGCGTATTCGGGCGCGTAGCCGTGGCCCCACCGGTTGACCGTGATCGCCTGGATGTCGCGGCCCGGGTCGAAGCCGCCGGGGCCGAGCAGCCGGGTGAGCTGGTCGCGGATGCTGTACTCCATGTAGTAGTAGGGCGTCTTGATCAGCTCGTAGCGTCCGGCGACCGACCCGGCGGCGGGTGACATGCCCCGCACGGCGGGGGCGGAGATCATGTGCACGTTGATCGGCTGGTCCGGGGTCATCGGGGGCAGGTAGTCGCCGATGCTCACCGGGTAGTCGAGTTCGGCCACGGACCAGTAGGCGCCGGTGAAGCGGGTGCGGTTGACGCCCGTCTTCTGCCAGGCGCTCCAGTCGCGGAGCTGGACGGTCGCGTACAGCAACGGCACCTTGACCGCCTTGCGCAGCGCCTCCTTCTGCTCGGCCGGAAGCTCGCCGACCAGGTAGGGGATCACCATGTTCCAGCAGGCCATGATCACACTGGCTGCCCTGACGGTCCTGACCCCGTCCCCGTCGAAGTACCCCACGGTGGCGCTCGTGGCCGTGGCGGGATCGCCGTCGTTGGAAGCCGAGACCACCGGGCTGGACAGGCGGATGCGGATCTGGTTGCCCGGCAGGTCGAGCCTGCCGTAGTCGAACGTCGCGGTGCTGATGTCCTCCATGCCGGCGGCCGTGGTGAAGCCCGGGATCATCCGCCCGATCATCATCCGGACGATCGCCTGGTTCCCCTCGGGAAAGTGGTAGATGTACGGATCGTCCGCACCCCACCCTTTGATCATGCTCGGCGAGTTGTACGGGGACGGCGCGGTGCGGTCGAGAGCCAGACCCTGGAACCCGGGGTAGCCGTATTCATCGGCACTGCCCCAGGCGTCGATCGCGCCGAAGGCGTCGGAGCCGTAGCCCCACTCGTCGTCCGGCATGGTCTGCACGAACCGCACCACGTCCGGGTGGACCTTGCAGACGTCCTTGAGGAAACCCGCGTAGGTCAGCCGGGCCAGGCGTTCCTTCTTCTGCCCGTCGGACAGGCCGGGGAACCAGTCCGGCGGGTGCCCGTAGAGCATCAGCAGGTCCTTCCTGGCCTGCTCGGCGACCGGCAGTTCGGCGATCCACTGCGTGGCCTTCCTGCCCGGAGCGAGGACGACCAGTTTCTCCGTGTTGAAGGTCTCCCGGTCGCAGTAGACGCTGTCGTGCATCCCGAGGTCCGTGTAGAGCGTCTGGTTGAAGTACTTCTCGAACTTCTTGACCTTCACCCCGATCTTGTCGAGCAGGTCCTTGCCCTCGGGAGTCCACACCGAGGGCGCCTCGATCGACTGCGATCCCCCGTACCCGATCAGCAGTCCCCTGCGGTCCTTCGGATGGAACTCGTTGCGCCGGGCGTGCCCGCCGACCTCGTCGTGGTTGTCCAGGATCAGGATCCGCGCGTCCGGCGCGCGCTCCAGCCACCTGTGAGCCGCGCTGACGCCGCTGATCCCCGCGCCGACCACGACCAGGTCGTAGTGCTCGCCGGTGGGTTCGGGCACGCCCGCGTAGTCCCAGAACCGGTCGTCCCGCAGGGCGTGGGGCACGCTGAGCGACTGGGCGGTGTTGCCCCGCAGGCCCGTGAGGTCCGGCGGATAGTCGGTCTCCCGTGGGACCCTCAGCTCCTCCGGGCCGATGGCGTTGGGCAGTCCCGAGTCCCCGGCGCATCCCGTCAGGGAGCCCAGCGCCGCGACCCCCGCCACCGTGGCCACGCCGTCGAAGAAGTCCCGGCGGGTGATGGGCCGGCCCATGCCCAGCTCCCGGGCCCTGTCCGGAGTGACGTCCTGGGGATCGCTCATGGGGCGATCCTGACGATCGGGACCGAGGGCAGGAGCCGCCACGCGGTGCTCCCGGCAAGTCTTTGCCCGCCGTAGTGGAACAGCATCCGTGACGTCCGCCGGACGCGCGTCGCGGCGCGCGTCCGGCGGAGGCGGCCGGAGACGCCCCTTCCGCCCGCGCGGAGCGGGATGCAGGCCGAGCGTCAGCGTGACCCGTAACGCTCCCGGCGGACCGTCGCCTTCTTCCCCTTGACGGTGGCTCCCCGGAGGGCCGCGATCACATCGTCGGCCGCCGACTCCGGGACCTCCACGAGCGAGAAGCGGTCGGAGATCTCGATCGCCCCGACGTCGCGCCCGCTGAGACGCGTCTCGCCCGCTATCGCGCCGACCAGGTCCTGCGGCCGGATCCCGGAACTGCGCCCCGCGCCGATGAACAGACGCGTCATCCCGCCCGCCGGGCCACGGCCACGCCTTTCCTGGGGGCCGGTGCCCTCCCGGCGGCCGCGTCCCTCCCGCCCGGTCGCCGGGGCGACGTCCGGGATCTCCTCCTCGTCGTCCGCGGCCCCGCCGGCCTCGTGCGCCAGCTTCACCGCGGCCAGTGCCACCTCCATGATGTCGAACTCGTCGGTGAGCGTCTCGACCACGACGCGGAAGCGCTCCAGGTCGTCCTCCAGAAGGCTTTCGTGCAGCGCGGCACGCGTCAGCTCCAGCCGCCGGGCGTGCAGGTCGGCGATCGTCGGCACCTTCTCGACCGTGATCCGGCGTTTGGTCACCCGTTCGATGGTCTTGAGCATCCGGTGCTCCCGCGGCTCCGCCAGGGTGATGGCCACGCCCTCGCGGCCGGCCCGGCCGACCCGGCCGATCCGGTGCACGTAGGACTCCGGCGCGGAGGGGACGTCGTAGTTGACCACGTGGGTGAGCTGCTCGACGTCGAGCCCCCGCGCGGCCACATCGGTCGCGACGAGCAGTTCCGCCGTCCCGCTGCGCAGCCGTCCCATCACGCGGTCGCGCTGTTCCTGACCCATCCCCCCGTGCAGCGCCTCGGCGCGGTAACCGCGCCCGTTCAGCGTCTCGGTGAGCTGGTCCACCTCGTCGCGCGTGCGGCAGAAGACGATCGCGGCCGTGGGCGCCTCCACGTCCAGCACCCGCCCGAGCGCCGCGGGCTTGTGCGCGCGCGGGACGATGTAGGCGACCTGCCGTACGAGCGGGGCCTCACCCGGGGCCGTCGTGTCGCGCCCGATCTCGATCCGGACCGGGTCACTCAGGTGGCGGCGGGCTATCCCGTTGATGCGCGGCGGCATCGTCGCCGAGAAGAGCACCGTCTGCCGGTCCTCGGGCGTCTCCTGGAGGATCGCCTCGATCTCCTCGGCGAATCCCATGTCGAGCATCTCGTCCGCCTCGTCCAGAACGACCATCTTGAGATCGTCCAGGCGGAGCGTCCCGCGCCCGATGTGGTCGAGTGCGCGCCCGGGCGTCGCGACCACGACGTCGACCCCCTGCTGGAGCGCCCGCAGCTGCCGGCCGATCGGCTGCCCGCCGTAGATCGGCAGGATGCGCGCGCCCAGGTCGCGGCCGTAGTGGTGGAAGGCCTCCGAGACCTGTACGGCCAGCTCGCGCGTGGGCACGAGCACCAGCGCCATCGGCTGCCCGCCCTCGCCGTCCGGAGTCATCCGCTGGAGCACCGGGAGCGCGAACGCGGCCGTCTTGCCCGTCCCCGTCGCCGCCTGACCCAGCAGGTCGCGTCCCTCCATCAGGGGTGGGATCGCCTCGCGCTGGATCGGCGTGGGCTCCTCGTAGCCGAGGCGGGAGAGCGCGTTCAGGAGCTCGGGGCGGAGCGCCAGGTCGGCGAAGCTGCTCGTGTCGTCTGTCGTGTTCAGGGTCATGTCGGGCTCCTCGTTCCGGGACGGACGCGCACGGGACTCACGCCGGCTCCACGTTGCACTCCCTGCGGCGTGTTCCATCCGTGGGGCGATCCCGCCCGCCGGTTCCGGCGGCAGTGCGACTGCCGTGGCGGACAACCGGCCGCACGTGCCGTCAGGTCGGCCGACCGACCTTACCGGTGTGGGACCGGACGCTGCGAACCAGGCGGCCATCAGCAGGCCAAAGTGCGTATTACATGACATTCCCCACCACAGGCCAGACGAACAGCTCCGCCTGCCCTCGCGTCGGCCTCGCGCGGTGCGGAGGGCCGGGCGGGGTCAGATCATCACATGCGCCTCGGGGTGCCCCACGAAGGAGAACTGGGCTCCGCGGGTGAGCTTGTGGTCGTCGGGCTGCCAGGTGTGCATCGAGGGATCGCCGCTGCGCCAGTAGACGAAGTTGAACCGGTCCGCGGAGTAGATCTTGACCCGGTCCTCCTTCAGCCTCTTGACCAGCCGGGTGTCCTCACCCCGGGTGACGTCCTCGAAGCCGTAGTGGCGGAACATGCCGGCCTTGCCGAGGAAGGTGCCGCCCTGGACCAGCCAGCTGTAGCGGTGCTCCAGGCCGGGCATGCGCAGCATCGTGGTGTTGGTGCCCTCGAAGTAGGCGTAGTGCCCGCCCTTGCCGACGAGTTCGGCGTCGGAGTAGTCGAAGGCCCGGACCAGGTCGGACAGGTAGTGCTCGCCGTAGAGGTTGTCGTCGTCCATCTTGGCGATCAGCTCGCCCTCGGCGGCGGCGATGCCCAGGTTCATGCAGGCGCCCAGCGACAGCGACGGGTCGGCGGGGAGCACCACGACGTCGGAGATTCCCGCCATGCGGGCCTTGTCGGCGACGACGACCGGGTCGATGTCCAGGCCGTGCAGGACCATCACGAGCTGGAGCGGCCGGTGGATCTGCTTGGCCACCGAGGAGATGGCGTGCTCGATCTGCGAGGCGCGGTTGGTCGGCAGCACCACGGACACCGACCGGGACCGCGGCGCGACGGGCCGTCCGAGCAACTGGAGGATCTGGTCCACGCGGTGCGTGAACAGGTGCTTGTCGAAGACCTCGCGCATGGCCAGGTGGCCCTGGCGGGCACGGAGCTCGGGGCTGTTGATCAGGTGCAGGACCTGGTTGTAGGACTCCAGCTCGTCATGGGCGATCGGGATCAGCGGGCCGAAGGTCTCCTGGATGGCCCGGGACCAGCCGGAGACGACCGAGGTCGAGCAGGCCGACAGCTCGAAGACCCGGCGGGCGCACATGGTCGGCGAGTCGAGCACCGAGTTCACGTTCAGGAAGACCTTGTACATCTTGTACGCGGCCAGCATCTGGTCGTAGGGGAGCTCGCCCACGATGTGCGGGACGTACTCCGCCGGCCAGGCGTACTTCTCGTCGACCGTGCCGTTGCGGGCGAAGATGTGCAGGCCCAGCTCACGGACCGGGGCGAGGACGGTCTCCATCTGCTCACGGCGCTCGGGGTGCTTGTCCCGGAAGTACATGCCCGCGAAGACGACGTCGTGCAGGCGGCCGCGCCGCTCCTGGATCGGGTTGTGCACCCGGGGCTGGGCGGCGAACTGCAGGACGTCGACCCGGTCGTGCCCCAGCACCTCGCGGTACCGGGGAACCATGTCGCCGTCGCAGGTGAAGACGTAGTCGAACAGCTTGGCCGTGTCGATGAAGAAGTCGAAGTTCGGCGGGTCCTCCTTGTTCCAGAAGACCGTGGGGACGCCCTCTTCGCGGCACCAGTCGATCAGGGCGCGCAGCTCCGGCTTGGGGGCGTTGGAGCCGGTCATCTGGTAGCGCCAGCGGCCCTGGTTGCCGTGCCAGGCCGACTCCACGAACAACAGGTCGGGGCGGCGCTCGGCGAAGATCTCCGGCCAGTCGCGGAGCCCGAACTCGATCTGGTCCCACTCGTACTTGAACGCCATCCGGGAGAAGTCGTCCAGGATGACGGCGACCTTCAGATCCGGCCGGTTGATCGGCCCGGCGGGCCACTTCACCTGCGGCACGTCCACGACGGGCCCCTGGTGGTTCAGCTCCTCGACCACCTCGGCCACCGGCCGGGGCGCCGCGGGCCCCTTGCGGGGCCGCAGCGCCATGCGCAGCTTGCCCGGCAGCCGCACGACCCCGGACCCCTTGGCGCCCGTGATGGCCTCGGCCACCCGGTAGGGCCGCTGGACCTTGGTGGACTCCAGCTTCCACTGGGCGTAGTCGGCGCGCGCCTCGGCGATGGCGAGCCGCCGTTCCAGGTCCCGGACCCGCTCCTCGAAGCGCTCGACGACCTTGCGCTCCTCGGGCAGCCAGTTGACGGGTCCCAGGCGCCGGTATGCGGGCTCTTCGGGGGTCTGCTCACTCATGGGGGAACTCATGGAGGATCGCCTTTATCCGGGGTCGTGCCAGCGTACGGCTTACGCCGCGCCGAAATGGCCGTTTTGCAGGGATTTGGGCGGTACGGCTTGCGCCGCGGGGGAGAGGTTGCCGCCCTTGAGCCAGGAGTCGATCACCCGGGCGATCCGGGGGCCCGCCTTGCCGTCCCAGAGGGGAGGGAGCTCGCCCGCGGGGGTCGCCGCGCCGTCGGCCAGCGCCTTGTCGGCGGCGGCGGGCAGCAGCGCCGGGGTGACCAGGCGGTTGGTGCCGTGGGTGACGGTGATCGGCCGCTCGGTGTTGGGCCGGACGGTCAGGCAGGGGACGCCGAGCATGGTCGTCTCCTCCTGCACGCCGCCGGAGTCGGTGACGACCAGGGACGCGCCCCGGACCAGGGAGAGGAAGTCCACGTAGCCCAGCGGATCGACGATGAGCAGGTTCCCGCCGGTCACCAGCCCCGCCGCCGCCAGGCGCTCGCGGCCACGCGGGTGGATCGGCACCACGATCGGCAGGCGCTCACCGACCTGGAGAACGGCGTCGACGAGTTCCTTCGCCGAGGTGGGGTCGTCCACGTTGGCGGGCCGGTGCAGGGTGGCCACGCCGTACCGCTCCGGGAGGGCGAGCCGGGCGCGGACCGGGGCCGGGTCGAGGCGGTCCAGCGCCGAGAACAGGCTGTCGATCATCGGGTTGCCGACGAGGTGCACGCGCGCCGGGTCGACGCCCTCGTTGGCCAGGTGCGAGAGCGCGTCCGGCGAGGTGGCGAAGAGGATGTCGGACAGGGCGTCGGTGACGATCCGGTTGACCTCCTCGGGCATCCCCCGGTCGAAGGAGCGCAGACCCGCCTCGACGTGCGCGGTCGGGATGTGGAGCTTGGCGCAGACGAGGATCGCGGCCAGCGTCGAGTTCACGTCGCCGTAGACGACGACCAGCGTGGGCCGGTGCTCCAGCACGACCTCTTCGAGACCGGTCAGCAGGGCCGCCGTCTGGCGCGCGTGCGAGCCGGACCCGACACCCAGGTTGGCGACCGGCTCGGGGAGCCCGAGGTCCGCGAAGAACACGTCCGACATCAGCGCGTCGTAGTGCTGACCCGTGTGGACGATGCCCTGCCGCACCCCCAGTTCGGCGAGAGCGCGCACGACCGGAGCCGCCTTCACGAAGTTGGGCCGCGCGCCGAGCACGTGCAGGACGAGGGGATTTTCGGGCTCCGGGGTCGTCCCCCCGGGGGCGTTGTCCCTCATTGACCTCGCCTTTCATACGGGAGTATGGCAAACGTTGCCTATGGTACGGTCACGGCGTGGTATCCGATGCCAGCACGCCAGACTCCCCCAAGGTTTCCGCGAAGTCGGCCCGTGCCGGCCTGGGCGGGCTTATCCGCGGGTTCGTCAAGCACCCGGTGATCGTTTCCCGGGTCGTGGCGACCAAGGTCAAGTCCGATCCGGTCCGCGTGGCGCAGGCGGCCGCGGAGACGCTTCCCCCGAGTCTGCGCCCTGTCGTGGGACGGGTCGCATGGCCCGCCGCCCGCCGGGCCAGGATCGTCGTCCGCAAGTTCGGCATGCGCCTGGTCAAGGGGCCATGGAACGCGGCCAAGGAGCACTTCGACGCCGGGCGGATGACCGAGGCCGTCACGGTGCTCCAGCCGTACGTCAAATATCCCTTCATCAACCGCCGGGCCACCTACTACGCCGGCGAGCTGGCCGCCATCCAGCCGAACCCCATCCCGCCCAAGTCCAAGGTGATCGTGGGCGAGCGCGTCGAGGGCCGGGTGCTGCACTGCGTCACCAACGCCCTGCCGTACACGCAGGCCGGATACACCGTGCGCACGCACCGCATCGTCACCGCGCAGAAGGCGGCCGGGCTGGATCCGCACGTCGTGACCAGCTGGGGCTGGCCGATGATGCAGGGCCATGTCGACGTCACGCCGTACGAGGAGATCGACAAGATCCCCTACCACCGGCTGATCCCGAGCGGAGACGTGCCGTTCGAGAGCCACGGTCGCATGATCCGGGGCGTCGGCGAGGTGACCGAGCTGGTCAGGACGCTCCGGCCGCAGGTGCTGCACGCCGCGACCGACCACCGCAACGGCTCGGTGGCGCTGGCGGTGCGGGAACGGACCGGCACACCGATGGTCTACGAGGTCCGGGGCTTCCTGGAGGAGACCTGGGCGTCCCGCGACCCCAAGCGCGTCGGCAGCCAGCGGCACGTGCTCCAGCGCGACCGCGAGGCGTTCATCATGCGCTCCGCCGACGCCGTGGTCACCCTCGCGGAGACCATGGCAGGCGAGATCGTCGAGCGGGGCGTGCCGAGAGAGAAGATCTTCCTCGCGCCCAACGCGGTGGACGACTCGCTGCTGGTCGCGGACTACGACGGGGCGGCGTTCCGCTCCGCCTACGGCATCGAGCCCGGCGAGATCGTCATGGGCTCGGTGTCGAGCATCGTGGCCTACGAGGGCTTCGCGACCATGATCAGCGCTGCGGCCCTGCTGCGGGACCAGGGCGCCCCGATCAGGCTGCTCCTGGTCGGTGACGGCACGGAGCGCCCGGCGCTGCTGGAACAGGTCGAGGAGCTGGGGCTCGGAGACCTCGCGATCCTGCCCGGCCGGGTCGGCCCGGACGAGGCGCTGCAGGCACAGGCGGCCATCGACATCTTCGTCTGCCCCCGCGAGGACCTGCGGGTCTGCCGGCTGGTCACACCGTTGAAACCCGTCGAGGCCATGGCCCTCGGCAAGCCGGTCGTGCTGAGCGACCTGCCCGCCCTGTCGGAGCTCGTTGGTTCCGAGGGAGCCGGCCTGCTGGTCCCGGCCGGCGACCCCGAGGCGCTCGCCAAAGCGCTCTCCGGACTGCGTGACGATCCGGAGCGGCGGGACGCGATGGGCGAGGCGGGACGGGCCGAAGTGGCCGCGAAGCGCACGTGGAGCCGCGTCGCGGAGACCTACCGTGACATTTACCGATCACTTGCTGATTGATGGTCTGGTGTTGAGAATGAGTAACCCAGCCGTTTGTGATGCGTTCAAACGCATTAGGCGTGGGTTGCGCGGAGTTGAGATAGCCTTTGCCACCATGAAGTGTTGTTTCCGGCTTTCCAAGGTCACCCCGTGAGCGAGCGCAGCCAGCCGTCCAGCGGGCAGAGCGCCGTCGCGAACGCGGCCGAGGAAGGAGGCCGCGTGAGCGCCTATGACCTGGCCGTGATCGGTCTTGGCTACGTCGGCATGCCCCTGGCCAAGGAGGCCGTGGCGGCAGGACTGCGCGTCGTCGGGTTCGAGGTCGATCCGAGCAAGGTGGACGCCCTCAACTCGGGGCGGTCCTACATCGACGACCTGACCGACGCCGACCTCGAACACATGCTGGCGGGCGGATTCAGCGCCACCCTGGACGAGTCCGTGCTGGCCGACAGCCGCACCGTCGTCATCTGCGTGCCGACCCCGCTGGACGAGGACCACCGCCCCGATCTGTCCGCGGTGGAGGGCGCCACCGGCACCGTCGCCCGGAACCTGTCGGCGGGCACCCTCGTGGTCCTGGAGTCCACGACCTGGCCCGGCACCACCGACGAGGTCGCCCGTCCGATCCTGGAGGCCTCCGGCCTCGTCGGGGGCGTCGACTTCCACCTCGCCTTCTCGCCCGAGCGGATCGACCCGGGCAACCCCAAGTACGGCCTGCGCAACACCCCCAAGGTCGTCGGCGGCTACACGGCCGCCTGCCGGGACCGGGCGGTCGGGTTCTACTCCCAGTTCGTCGAGCAGGTCGTGCCGGTCAGCGGCACCCGCGAGGCCGAGATGGCCAAGCTCCTGGAGAACACCTACCGGCACGTCAACATCGCCCTCGTCAACGAGATGGCGATCTTCTGCGACGAGCTCGGGGTCAACCTCTGGGAGTCCATCGAGGCCGCGGCCACCAAGCCGTTCGGCTTCCAGAAATTCCTTCCGGGACCGGGCGTCGGCGGCCACTGCATCCCCGTCGACCCCTCCTACCTGTCTTACACGGTGCGCAAGCTGGGCTACCCGTTCCGGTTCGTCGAGCTGGCGCAGGAGATCAACGAGCGGATGCCGTCCTACGTGGTGGCCCGCGTCCAGCGGCTGCTCAACCGGCACAAGAAAGCCGTCAACGGCTCCAAGGTGCTGCTGCTCGGCGTCACCTACAAGCCCGACATCGCCGACGAACGCGAGACACCGGCCCTGCCGGTCGCGCGGGCGCTGCTGGAGCTCGGCGCGGAGCTGATCTTCGCCGATCCGTATGTCAAGGAATGGCACGTGGACGGCGATCCGGTGCCGCGTGAGGAAGACCTCTTCAGGGCGGTCGCCGAAGCCGATGTGACGCTGCTGCTGCAGCAGCACGCCGCCTTCGACCTGTCGATCGTCGAGGACCACGGCAGGCTCGTGCTCGACACCCGAGGCGTGCTCGCCGAGGGTGAACGCGTCGAGCGGCTCTAGCGACGGAGGGCTGCGCTCAGTGCACGTGCTCGTCATGACGGTGGTGCATCACCCCGAGGACGCCCGGATCCTGCACCGGCAGATCCGCGCGCTCGTGGATGCCGGTCATGAGGTCACGTATGCCGCCCCGTACACGGCACGGGGCGTCATGGCCCGGTCGTGGGTGAACGGCGTCGACCTCCCCCGGGCGGCCGAGCGCAAGCGGCTGTCGGCCGTGCGTGCCGCCCGCAAGGTATTCAAGCGCATGCGTGACCAGGTCGATCTGGTGGTCGTCCACGATCCCGAGCTGCTGCTCGCGGTCGTGGGCGTGCGCAAGCGGCCCCCGGTGGTCTGGGACGTGCACGAGGACACCCCGGCGACGCTGTCGCTGAAGCCGTGGCTGCCCGCGTTCCTGCGCCCGCCGGTCCGGTTCCTGGCCCGCATGCTCGAGGGCACGGCGGAGCGCCACCTGCATCTGCTCCTCGCCGAGACCGCGTACGCCGGCCGGTTCCACCAGGCCCACCTGGTGGTCCCGAACGAGACCTGGGTGCCCGACGACGTGACTCCGCCGGGGGACGACCGGATCGTCTACCTCGGCTGGCTGTCGGAGGCACGCGGAGTGCGCGACGCCATCGAGGTGGCCCGGCTGCTCCAGCCGTACCGGGTGGCGGTCGAGCTGATCGGCTACGCCGACCCCCAGTCCCGTCCCGCGCTGAACGCGGCGGTGGCCGAGGGCGTCCTGGAATGGCGTGACTTCATGCCGAACGACGAGGCGCTCAAGCGGCTGGACGGCGCGCTGGCCGGTCTCTCGCTGCTGCACGACGAGCCCAACTACCGGCACTCCATGCCCACGAAGATCGTGGAGTACATGGCCCACGGGATTCCGGTGATCACCACCCCGTCGCCGCGTGCGGTGGAGCTGGTCGAGCGCTACGACAGCGGCCTGGTCGTTCCCTGGGCGGACCCCAAGGCGGTGGCCCAGGCCGTGCTCTTCCTGAGGGACGACGTCCGCGAGCGGCATGCCCAGGGCGCCCGAGGGTATGCGGCGGCCCGTGCGAACCATCACTGGCCGAACTCGGCCCGCCGTTTCGTGTCTCAGCTTGAGGCCTGGGCAGGGGTCAAGAGCTGACTTCTTGTATGGCGATGCTGCTTATGTCCGCCTGATCGCAAGAACGGTAGTGTCCTGAACGTGCGCTGGTTCACCGCTTTCCTCGGCGTGGCGATCCTCGCGGCGGTGGCGGCGATCGTGCTCGTCCTCCCCCGGGGCGGAGACGCTCCGAAGAGCGAAAGGCCACCGATCGCGTCGCCCTCCACCACCTCCTCGGCGGCGTTGACCCCGGAGGCCAGTGCCTTCACCGACCCGTGTGGGACATTCGAGACCGAGACGCCCACGCCGTACGCGGTGACCGGCTACTGGCTCATCCCCACCGTCGACCACTGCACCTGGCGGCGGCAGCTCGCCGCCATCCACGAGGTGGGCGGCGACACCGTCATCCGGATCGGCTGGGGCCTGCAGGCCCGCCGCGTCGACGGCGAGGGCCGGGTGCTGGCCAACGAGGGTGACGAGGCGGACCCCCGCTACGAGCCGTGCGTCGAGGACGGGCTTCCCTGCGTGGCGGCGGCCGAGAGGGATCTCAAGGCGGCCAACCCGGGCAACCGGGTGAGCTGGACGTTCGTCTACCGGACCGACGAGGCCTTCGGCTCCGACCTGTTCCGCTGCCCCGAGTTCGAGCGGAAGATCACGATCGGCAAGACCGTTTTCTACCGGCTCGTCACGACAGAGGACGGCACCGACGACGCGAGCTGCGCGAACATCACGGCCAAGGGCCGCGGCTACCACGTGATCCTGATCGCGGCCGCGGAGAAGGACAGCCTCACCGAGTTGCTCGACCTCGGCGACCAGTTCGGAGTGCGGGTCTTCCCCGCGTTGCCGCTGGCCCCCCGTGACCCGGCGCAGAAGACCCGGGCCGCCAAGCAGGGGACCAACACCCTCATCACGCTCACCCGGCGCATCCTGCAGGACTACGGCGCCAGGTTCCAGGGCCGGGACTCGCTCGGCGGCTTCTACCAGCCGTTCGAGCTGCAGATGCGGGAGATGCGCTACACCGGGTCGGACGACCCGAAAGAGGTGGACAAGGACCATCCGACGCTGAGGGTCTACGCCGCGCAACACCAGATCGTCGAGCAGGAGATGCCGGGCAAGCCCATCCTGGTCAGCCCCTACCTGGACGCGAGGAAGGGGCGGCCGATCAGTGCCACCCCCAAGCAGGTGGCGGCGGGCTTCGAGGCGCTGGCCAGGACCGGGGTCGGGATCATCGCCCCCCAGGACAGCCGCGGGACCGGCAAGGTCGGGCTGTTCTGGCCGGACCAGCGTGACGAGCAGGTGGACGAGAGGCTCCGCCCGGTGGTCGGGAAGACGGCGACCAACGGCAGCGCCTACCACGGCTCCACCCGCGACTACTACCGGGAGATGGCCGCGGCGCGGGAACGGATGGTCGGACAGGGCTACAACGTGCAGCTCTGGGCCAACGTCGAGGCGTTCGAGCCGTCCCAGGGGGAGTTCTGCGAGGACAGGACGGGCGACCGGGGGCGCACCGACAAGAAGCGGCTCGACACGGCCGTGACCCAGGTCGGACGCTACGTCTCCAAGGTCGTCTCCTACATGTGGAGCGACTTCTTCACCTGCGGTTCGCCTTCGCTGTCGGAGGAGATCGTCCGCGACTACAACCGGCCGATCCCGGTGGACGCCGTCCGCAAGGAGCGCGACATCCAGGACGGCATGGAGATCCGGGGATACAACATGCCCCTGGGCTCCAAGGTGACGATCACCTGGGACGGTCAGGACGCCCCCAGGACCGTCGAGGTGGCCGGCGTGGACCTGACGGAGCCGCCGCCCGACCTGCCCGCCCGGATGGGGACGGCGTGGATCCCGTTCGACTGGACCCAGGTGCCCGGCGGCGCCTGGGTCCAGATCGAGGTCGCCGCCCCCGACGGACGGGCGGCCGCCGAGGCGCTGCACGTCCGTATAAGCGCCTGATCGGTGTAACGTGCCTGGCATGGTTCCGCGCATTCCCGTCAGCGTGGATCTGGTCGTCCTCACGGTGCGCTGCCAGGCGCTGAGTGCGCTCGTCTGGCGACGTGACAAACCCCCCTACGAGGGACGCTGGGCCCTGTCAGGCGGCTTCATCCAGCTTGACGAGGACCTGCCCGCCGCCGCGGCCAGGGTCCTCGCCGAACGGGCGGGCCTGCCCGGGGCGGCGGTCCATCTGGAGCAGCTCCAGACCTACGGCTACCCTGACCGCGACCCGCGCCAGCGCGTGCTGAGCGTCGCCTACCTCGGCCTCGCCCCCGACCTGCCGGCCTCCACGGAGGCCCACATGAGCTGGGAGCCGGTCTCCTCCCTGCGGGACATGGCCTTCGACCACCGGCGCATCATGGTCGACGGAATCGAACGCGCCCGCAGCAAGCTGGAGTACTCCCCGCTGGGGGCGGCCTTCTGCCCCCCGGAGTTCACCGTCGCCGACCTGCGCCGGGTCTACGAGATCGTCTGGGGGCGCACCCTGGACCCCCGCAACTTCCACCGCAAGGTCACCAAGGCCGAGGGCTTCCTGATGCCCACCGGCCACACCACCACCCGCGACGGCGGCCGCCCGGCCAAGCTCTACCGCCGCGGACCGGCCGTGCTGCTCCACCCCCCGATGCTCCGCTCCCTCAAGGAGTGACGGGGAAGGCGGTCAGAGGTCGTCGATCTCCGCCAGGTCGATGTCGACCCCGAAGGGGAGGTCGAGCTTCAGGCGGTCGTGGTGGATCCCGGTGAGCGCGTAGGACCCGGTCGCCGGGTCCAGTTCGTAGACGTAGACCGTCGGGTGGCCCTCGGTGTTCTCGATCCGCCAGAAATGGGGGATGCCCGCCGCCGCGTAGAGTTCGGGTTTGCGCTTGCGGTCACGGATCTCGGACTCGGCGGAGACCACTTCGACGGCCAGGACGACGTCCTCCGGCCGGTAGGTGGTCTGGCCAGGCCCCGTGACGGCTTCGACGTGGACCACCAGGATGTCCGGCTCGGGACGTTGCCGCTTTCCAAGGGTCACAGTCATCTCACGCTTGATCCGCAGATCGGCCGGGACCGCGCGCCGCAACTCGCTCTCCAGAAGGAAGAGCATCGACATGTGGAAATTGGTCTGGGGGCTCACGAAGACGAGAGTGCCATCGATCAGTTCGGTATGCGGGGGGATCCCCGGAAGCCGGTCGAGGTCTTCGGCGACGAATCCTTCTTTGGGGGGAATCGCCCATGCGGGCAGCGACTCCACCTCTGACAGCGGTGCGATGCTCATGTCGTCCTCCCGGTCGGGCACGCCTCTCACCTCCAGTCTTACAGGATGATGCCCCATCCGCCCGCTCCTCATAAAGTAAGGCCATGCCTCGTTTCCGCGCGATCCTGGACACAATGCCTCCCTACAAGGCGGGCAAGGCCGTGGTGTCAGCCGACGGCCGGTCCTACAAGCTGTCTTCGAACGAATCTCCCTACGCCCCGCTGCCCTCGGTGGTCGAGGCGATCGCGAAGGCCGCCTCCGAGATCCACCGCTATCCCGACCCCGCCGCGACCGGGCTCACCAACACCCTCGCCGAGCGGTACGGCGTGCCGCCCGAGCACGTCGCGCTCGGCGCGGGCTCGGTGACGGTGGCCCAGCAGCTCTTCGAGACCGTGAGCGAGCCGGGCGCCGAGGTGATCTACGCCTGGCGGTCGTTCGAGGCCTACCCGCTCCTGGCCGACGTGGCGGGGGCCACCTCGGTCCAGGTCCCGCTCCTGGCCGAGGCCCACGACCTGGACGCCATGGCCGGGGCGATCACCCCGCAGACGCGCATGATCTTCGTCTGCAACCCGAACAACCCGACCGGCACGGTCGTCCACGCGGCCGAGCTGGAGGCCTTCCTCGACCGGGTCCCCGAGAACGTGCTCGTCGTCCTCGACGAGGCCTACCGTGAGTACGTCAGGGACGCCGACGTCACCGACGGGCTCGCCGTCTACCGCGAGCGGCCGAACGTGGCCGTGCTGCGCACGTTCTCCAAGGCGTACGGCCTGGCCGGGCTCCGGGTGGGCTACCTGATCGCCGACGAGCCGGTGGCGGCCGCCGTACGGAAGACGATGGTGCCCTTCGCGGTCAACCATCTGGCCCAGGCCGCGGCCATCGCCTCCCTGGCGGCCGAGGACGAGCTGCTGGAGCGGGTGGACACGGTGGTCAAGGAGCGCACCCGGGTCCGTGAGGCCTTGATCGCCCAGGGATGGGTGGTGCCCGTCACCGAGGCCAACTTCGTCTGGCTCCGGCTGAAGGAGCGCACGACGGAGTTCGCCGAGGCCTGCGCGGCCGAAGGCGTCGCGGTGCGCCCCTTCGGCGGTGAGGGCGCCCGGATCTCCATCGGCTCCGCCGAGGCCAACGACACCTTCCTGGCCGCCGCCGCGGCCTTCAGAGGCGCCTGACGCTGCTTGACGGGTGGACCCGCGTCCGGTACGGGCGCGGGCTCCTACACGGACGCGGGCTCCCCCGCGGGTGAGGCCTGCGCCTTCCTGCGCCGCTCGGTGGAGACCACCAGGGCCACGCCGACGACGATCACCAGGCCGGCCGCGATCATCGAGGTCGTGACCGGCTCGCTCAGCACGAGCGCGCCGAGGACGACCGCCACGACGGGGTTGACGTAGGCGTAGGTGGAGACCAGGGAGATCGGGGCGTTGCCCAGCAGCCACACGTAGGCGGTGAAGGCGACGAGCGAGCCCATCACGACCAGATAGGCCAGCGCGGCCCAGGAGCGCCCGGAGACGGCACCGAGGTCGAGGTGTTCGCCGACGACCGTGCCGGTCAGCGTGAGGCCGACACCGCCCGCGGCCATCTCGATCGCGCTCGCGGTGAAGGGGCTGGCGGGCATCGGGATCCGGCCGGACAGGAACGAGCCCACCGACCACGACATCGACGCCAGCAGGATGACGGTGATCCCGGCGCCGTCCGATCCGCTGCCCCCGCCGGTCAGTGACAGCACCGCCACCCCGCCGAACCCGATGAGCACTCCGGCCAGCGTCAGCACCCCCGGCCTGTCCCTGGCGACGATCCTGAAGATCACCAGCCAGAGTGGCACCGAGGCCACCAGCAGCGCCGCCAGCCCGCTGGAGATGTGCTGTTCGGCCACCGCGACGAGGCCGTTGCCGCCGGTCAGCAGCAACAGCCCGACCAGGGCCGCCCCGCCCAGCTCCTTGCCGGTCATCCGGAAGGCCCGCCGTCCCCGGAGCAGGAACACCACGGCGCCGAGGACCAGCGAGGCCGTGGTGAAGCGCAGGGCTCCGCTGAGCAACGGGGGGAGGGTCTCGATGACGATCCTGATCGCCAGGTAGGTGGAGCCCCACACCACATAGACGATCGCCAGCGCTCCCCAGACGAGCAGCGGTGTGCGGCTGTCAGCAGTGTCATGATGCATGGCTCGTGACAATATCCCTTATGCCCGGCAGTTCGCTCGCGGGATCCGGACTGTGAGATGCCCCGCCGCACGGCCCTGATCCGAGGCCGCGCCACGTGGGACGGCCTCGGATCACGGAGACGGCTCTCAGCGGCTGCCGAGCTTCTCCACGATCAGACGGTAGAGCTGGCGGGGCCGACCCGGCTGCGGGGTACGGTTCGGCGGAAGCGGCCACGCGAGTCCCTCGTCGACCAACGTGCGCAGCAGTCGCCGTGCCGTACGCGGGGTGACGCCGAGCATCTTGCCCGCGCCCTCCGCGTCCACCACCGTGTCTCCCCCCTCCAGCTTGGCCGCCAGTCTGGCCAGCACCTCCACGCCCTTCGGCTTCAGCGGCCCGGCGCCCTGCGGCGACACCCTGGGCGCGGGGACCAGTGCCCGGCCCTCGCGATCCACCGCGAAGCCCTGCGCCTGCTTGCCCGCCTGCGTGCGCGCCAGGGCCGCCCGCGCGTGGGACTCGGCGTCGTGGGCGGTACGGCCCATGCCGACCCCGACCTCCACCGCCAGGCCGAGCTCGTCACGCACCCGCGCCGCGAACGGCAGCACCCGGAAGCCCTCGGTGGCCGTCGCCACCGAACCCCGGGTCGCGGTGACCATGTAGCTGTGGTCGTCGATCGAGGTCACCGACGCGTTGATCCGGTTCGCCTCCTGCACCAGAAGCCGGTGCAGGGACAGCCGGAGCTCGTCGCGCCAGTAGCGCGGCGCGGCCCTGCGGACCGGTTCGCGGAGCGTCGGCACCTCCACCAGAACCACGGTGAGCTGCGACTCCTCCAGCCGGTGGTGCGCGCCGAGCAGGGCCGCCGTGTGCAGCGCCGTACGGACCGCCGCGGAGGTCGGCCGGATCCTGACCACCGGGATCCCCGCCGTCTGCAGCCGCTCGGCCACGGCGGGCAGGCAGGTCAGTGCCCCGCTGGTGGCGCCCTGCCGGGCCAGCCGCTCGTGGAAGGCCGCGATCGTGCCGGTGGCTCCCGGCTCGTCGCGGCTGTGCACATCCGTGGCCGGCAGGTTCAGATCGGTATAGGCCTCCTCGACGTCCGTCCGGCTCAGCACGTCGACGCTGACCTTGCGCGGGTCGATCCGCTCGTCCAGCGCCGCCCTGGCCAGCGCGGCGATCAGTGCGGCACCGCCGAGCTGGACATACGTCGCGGGCATCGTCAGCACCCCCGAGCGCCGTGCCAGGTCGTAGGGGACCGGGCTGGCGAAGAGGCAGGCGTCCACCCCCGCCCCCAGACGGGTGACCTTGTCGGCGGCCTCCTGCTCGTCCCGGTAGGCGGCGGCCACCAGGCGGCAGGGCAGGGGAGCCGCAGCGTGTCCCATCAGCATTACTCGCTCCACGAGGTCATGGGGGCCCACCACACCGATAGTGAGGTCCGGTGTCATGGCACCCGGGCGTGACATTCGTGGAATTTCTTCGGCCCGCTCGACCAATGTTCGTCCCATCCTGCGTCCGTTTGTTTTCGGCTCTCTTTTGGAACGATCGCTTGTGGGGGCCGTAATGTCACGCCCGATTTGCCGTCAATTCCGGGGGGAACCTCCCGGCTAAACCCCTAACTGTAAGTGTTTACACAGGTCAGAGCGGTTTTTGGGAGACTGAAACCCGCTGATTATGAGGATGAAATCTCTCGCCGTACATCTGCTCCCAAGGCCTGCATGCGCTCGGCCAGATATGAGTGGCCGCGGTCGATGAGATAACCGGATTCGATGACGGTCTCCCCCTCGGCGGCGAGACCGGCAAGAACCAGGGCGATTCCGGAACGGAGATCGTGCGCGGTCACCTCGGTTCCGGTCAGTGGAGTTGCGCCACGGACGACGGCGCTGTTCTCCTTGACCTCGATGTCGGCGCCCATCTTGTTCAGCTCGGAGGCCAGGGCGAACCGGCCGTCGAAGATGCGCTCGTGGATGTAGCTGGCGCCGTCGGCGAGGCAGGCGACCGTCATGATCGGTGACTGCAGGTCGGTGGCGAAGCCGGGATAGGTGTCGGTGATGACGTTGATCGGGCGCAGCGGGCGATCCCGGCGCACGTGGAGCACCGCGCCGTGGTCGGCGAACTCGACCCCCATCTGCTCCAGCTTGTAGCGGACCACGCCGAGGTGGTCCAGGTCGGCGCCGACCAGGTTGACCTCGCCACCGGTGACCGCCGCGGCCATGGCGAACACGCCCGCGTCGAGACGGTCGGGCATCACGGTGTGTTCGACGGCCTGGAGCTCCTCCACGCCCTCCACGGTGATGAACCCGGTGCCCCCGCCGCTGATCTTCGCGCCCATCCGGGTCAGCATCTCGATCACGTCGAGGACCTCGGGCTCCAGCGCCGCGTTCTCGATCACGGTGGTGCCGCGCCCGATGGCGGCCGCCATGATCAGGTTCTCGGTGCCGGTGTGCGAGGGGGTGTCCAGGTACAGCGTGGCGCCGGTGAAGCCGGCGGTCTTGACGTGGATGACGGCGTCGCCCTCGTCCACGATCGCGCCGAGACGCTTGTAGCCCAGGTAGTGGAAGTCAAGGTTGCGGCTGCCCAGGTTGCAGCCGCCCACGCCCTCGATGATCGCCTCACCGAGGCGGTGCAGCAGTGCGGGCACGAAGAGCACGGAGCCGCGGAAGCGGCGGGCGATCTCGGCGGGCAGCACCGGGCTCTTCAACTGGGAGGCGTCGATCACCAAGGTGCGCTCGGACTCATGAAGCTCGACTCTGGCGCCGATCGCCTCGGCCAGCTCGACTGCGCGGCGCACGTCCTCGATGATCGGAACATTGCGCAGCACCGTGCGGCCCTTGGCCGCCAGGAGTGCCGCACCGATCATGGGCAGCACGGCGTTTTTGGCACCCTGGATGAAGGCGGTTCCACGGAGTGGGTTGCCACCGCGCACGCGGTAACGGACCATGCGTCATGCTCCTCGGGGAAGGGGAATCGGAGATTTGGGGTGACTCGAAAACGAGTGGCGGCAGCCAGAGGGGTTGTCGGCCAACAGTAGTCGCTGGGTGTCCCTGAACCGGCCACTTCGGGTGCCAATTACCCCATAGGTCACTGATCACTCTGAGGCTTGTGAGCCTCCACACAATGGTCCCGCACCGTTCGACGATCCGGCGCGAAGAGGCGGCGTTCTCACGCGGCCCGGATCCCTCTGTCCGCGGGGACGAGCGGTGAGGCGGCCGACAGGAGATTGTCGGCCCGTTGGTCGACGGAACGGGTGACGACCTGCTGGCCGTACCCGAAGGCCAGGGCCCACACCAGGATGGCGGGCTGGGAGCCGAGCCCCGGGAAACCGGGGACGGAGCCGGAGTTCAGGATCAGCGGTCCCAGCACGGAGGTGGCCACCACGCTCAGCACGATCAGGCTCAGCATGACCACTCCGCCTGTCGCCGATCCGTTCTGGGAATGCCGGCTGGTCGAGCGCCATCGTTCCTCCGTGGGGGCGGAGCGGCCGGGGACGGACGGAGACTGCCCCCGGCTTATCGCGGCATGCCGATCAGACGCTACGCGTCACGCGTTCCGTGTGACGCCGCGTGTGCGGCAGGGGAGTCTCCGGGGCCTGTCCCGGAGAGCATGGTGCCTCCTGCGATGTCCGTGCGGTGGTGCGAGCCGCGCATCCGGATGCGGCCGACTCCCTCGTAGGCGGCCGTGCGAGCCGCGGCCATGTCGGGGCCGGTGCCGACCACGCTGAGCACCCGCCCGCCGGCGGAGACGGTCCGATCGCCGTCGGACGCGGTCCCCGAATGCAGCACGTAGGCGTCGCCGCCGACCTCGGAGAGTCCCTCGATGACGTCGCCCTTGACGGGGTCGGCCGGGTAGTTCTCGGCCGCGACCACCACGGTCACCGCGGCGCCTGCGCGCCAGGACAGCGGCCCGAACCCGGCGAGCGCCCCGTCCGCGCAGGCCAGTAGCAGGCCCCCGAGCGGCGTCTCCAGCCGGTCCAGCACGACCTGGGTCTCCGGGTCGCCGAACCGCGCGTTGAACTCGATCACCTTCGGCCCCCGCGCGGTGAGGGCCAGTCCCACGAAGAGCACGCCGGTGTACGGCGTGCCGCGCCTGGCCAGCTCGGTCACGGTCGGGATGACGGTCTCGGCCATCACCCGGCGGGTGAGATCCTCGGGCGCCCACGGCAGCGGCGTGTAGGCGCCCATGCCGCCGGTGTTGGGGCCCTTGTCGCCGTCGTAGGCGCGCTTGTGGTCCTGGGCGGGCTGGAGCGGCACGGCCGTGGACCCGTCGCAGAGCGCGAACAGCGACACCTCGGGACCGTCGAGGAACTCCTCGATGACGACCCGCTCGCACGACGCGGCGTGTCTGAGCGCCTCATCCCGGTCGTCGGTCACCACCACGCCCTTGCCCGCGGCCAGTCCGTCGTCCTTGACCACGTACGGGGTGCCGAACTCCGCCAGCGCCGCGGTGGCCTCCTCGGGCGTGACACACGTGCGCGACCGTGCGGTGGGGACTCCCGCAGCGAGCATGACGTCCTTGGCGAACGCCTTGGAGCCCTCGATCCGGGACGCCTCCGCGGACGGCCCGAAGCATGGGATGCCCGCCGCCCTGACCGCGTCCGCGACCCCGGCGACCAGTGGCGCCTCGGGGCCGACCACGACCAGGTCGACCTCCAGCTCCGTGGCCAGCCGGCTGACCGCCACGGGGTCGGTCGGGATCACCGGATGCAAGGTCGCGACCTGTGCGATACCGGCGTTGCCGGGAGCACAGTGAACATCGGTGACCTGGGAGTCTGCTGCCAGTGACCGGCACAGGGCATGCTCACGCCCGCCGGATCCAATCACAAGAACGCGCACGTGCGAGAGCCTATCGGCCCTCGCCCCGCCGTCCGTCCACAGGCTGTGGACGGCGCTCCCTCGCGAGCCGCCCGCACGCCGGTGTGACGAGCGTTGCCGTAAAGGACGGGTGAATTCCGTCAGGTTCTGGATGATCCCTCATCGAAGGTGAGAGTAAGCTGGGGACATGCTAGATCTGTGCTAGGTTTGGTTGGCTATGCCTGTCTCTTGCTGATTGGAGGTGGTTGGGGATGTCCTCTGGCGATCCCAGCAGTACGTGCCGCGCACGCCTTCTGTGCGCACCCTCCCACCACTCCGGATCAGTGCCCGACCGGACTCCGCGCGCATTCCCCTTCGAACCGAGGTGACATCGCGTCGCGCGCGGACGCTGCCAGGCCGGGCGGGAAAGGCTCGCCATGCGCTCCTCGCTCCTTTTTCCTCGCATCAAGCACGCGCGGATCGTCCGTGCTCCGCACGCTCCCGCCGTCCCCGTCCGTGACCGTATGAACGGTGTCTGCGTCCCTCCGAGCGACTCGCTCGTCGAATACGCCGCCTACATCGACGGCAAGAAGATCGAGGCCATGGGCATCCCGGACGCCCTGGAGCTCGTCCGCGCGCACAATGCGGCAGAGGAGCAGGGCAACGCCTTCGTCTGGGTCGGCCTGCATGAACCCGACGCCCCCGAGGTCGAGTGGCTGGCGGAGGTCTTCGCCCTGCACCCGCTCGCCGTCGAGGACGCCGTCAAGGCTCACCAGCGACCCAAGGTCGAACGTTACGGCGACTCCCTGTTCATGGTCCTGAAGACCGTCGCCTACATCGACCACGACGTGCTGACCGCCACCAGCGAGATCATCGGAACCGGCGAGATCATGGTGTTCGTCGGGCCCGACTTCGTGGTGACCGTACGGCACGGCGAATACTGCCCGCTGTCGGAGGTGCGTGAGCGTCTGGAGGACAAGCCCGAGCTCCTGCGCCGGGGTCCGACCGGAGTGCTGCACGCGATCGCCGACCACGTCGTGGACAGATACCTCTGTGTGGCCGACCTGATGCAGACCGAGCTGGAGGACGTCGAGGCGATGGTCTTCGCCGACGTCAGCGCCCGTGACATCGGCCGGATCTACAATCTCAAGCGCGAGATGATCGAGATGAAGCGGTCCGTCACCCCGCTCCAGTCGCCCATGTCGACGCTGGCCCAGCGCCGGATGATCCCCTCGGAGATGCGCGAGTACTTCCGCGACGTCGTCGACCACCTGGCCCGGGTCTGCGAGCAGGTCGAGTCGTCCAACGAGCTCAGCAACTCCATCCTGCAGGCGGCGCTGGCCCGCTCCAACGCGCTCGCCAACGAGGACATGCGGAAGATCTCCTCGTGGGTCGCCATCATGGCCGTGCCCACGATGATCGCCGGGATCTACGGCATGAACTTCGAGCACATGCCCGAGCTCGACTCCATCTTCGGCTACCCCGTGGTGATCGGCGTGATGGTGATCGCCTGCTCGCTGCTCTACCGGGGTTTCCGCCGCAACGGCTGGATGTGACCGCCGGGCTCCGTGAGCCCGGACATCGACTTCTCCTCACCGCGTGCGGCGCCGACCACGCTCTCCAGCCGACCACGCTCTCCATGGGGAAAACGCCCTGTACCCGGGGCAGGTGGGCGGAGAGGCTCACGGAGACTCCGGGGCTGTTCCCCGTCCCGCGCTCAGCGCATGGGGGTGGCGGGCGCGGGGACGCGCATCCCCCGGTCGGCCCAGAGCGCGCGCATCCGGTCGGGGTAGTCGGTGACCACCCCGGCCACCCCGAGGTCCAGCAGCTCGGCGGCCCGCTCGGGCGCGTTGACGGTCCAGGGGACCAGCGGCAGCTCGGCCTTCTCGGCCCGGCGCGCCAGCTCCTCCTCCATCAGGACATGATCCGGAGACAGGGTGGTGCCCCCGGCCGCCACGGCGGCGGCGGGAAGGTCGCCGTCGAAGTCCTCAAGTCGCAGGCCGTTCAGCCACGCGCTGTCCATGGTGGCGCGCTCGATCAGGGCGTACCGCTGGGTCGCGGGGGACAGGGAGCGGGCGATGTCGAGAATCCGCCAGTCGAAGCTGAGGATCGCCGCCCCGCCGAGCCGGTGATGCCGGTCGAGCTCGGCGATCACCATCTCGGTGAACTCGCGCGGGTCGGCGCTGAGCTCCGGCCTCGTCGGATCGGACTTGAGCTCCACGTGCAGCCGCACGCCGTCGGCGCCGTAGGCGTCCACCAGCCCCAGCACCGCTCCGAGGGTGGGCATCCGGGTGTTGGGCATCGGCGTCTGGGTCCCGGCGAAACGGTCCTCGGGATGGCGCGGCAGCCGTATCCCGCACTCAAGGGTGCGCAACTGCGCCAGGGTGAGCTCACCGACGGGCCTGCCCACGTAAGGGAAGAGCGGATCGCCGTGACGGACCGGCCGGGTGTCGGCGCTCGTCACCGCCGACACCGTGAGGTCGTGGGTGAGGACCAGCCGGCGGTCGGCCGTCAGCGCGACATCGAGCTCCAGCGCGTCGACACCCAGTTCGAGGGCGTGGGCGAAGCCGGGCAGGGTGTTCTCCGGGCGGAGCCCGCGGGCTCCGCGGTGACCATGAATCTCGGCATGCACGGAAGGGACCTTACCGACCCGGTGTCCCGATCTCTCGGTACGGCTCGCCCCCGGAAGACAACAGACGCGAGCCGTACGGGGAGGAATCTAGATCATCGAGTGGATCTGGAGCGTCTGGGTGCGGCCGGGACCGACGCCGACGGCGGAGATCCGGGCGCCGCTCATCTCCTCCAGGGCCTTCACATACGCCCGCGCGTTGGCGGGCAGGTCCTCGAAGGACGTGGCGCCGGAGATGTCCTCCTGCCAGCCGGGGAACTCCTCGTACACCGGCTTGGCGTGGTGGAAGTCGGTCTGGGTCATCGGGATCTCGTCATGGCGGACGCCGTCCACCTCGTAGGCGACGCAGACCGGGATCTTCTCCAGACCGGACAGCACGTCGAGCTTGGTGAGGAAGAAGTCGGTGATGCCGTTGACCCGGCTGGCATAGCGGGCGATCACCGCGTCGAACCAGCCGCAACGGCGGTTGCGGCCGGTGGTCACGCCGTACTCACCACCGGTGGTGCGCAGCCAGTCGCCCATCTCGTCGGTGAGCTCGGTCGGGAACGGGCCGGAGCCGACACGGGTGGTGTAGGCCTTGAGGATGCCGATCACACCGGTCAGCCGGGTCGGCGGGATGCCGGAGCCGGAGCAGGCGCCGCCACTCGTCGGAGAGGAGGAGGTGACGAACGGGTAGGTGCCGTGGTCGATGTCGAGCAGGTTGCCCTGACCGCCCTCCAGCAGCACGACCTTGTCCGCGTCCAGGGCCTTGTTCAGGATCAGCGCGGTGTCGGCGATGTGCGGCGTGAGGCGCTCGGCGTAGCCGAGATACTCCTCCAGCACCTTCTCCGCCTCGATCGCCCGGCGGTTGTAGATCTTGGTGAGGATCTGGTTCTTCTCGTTGAGGGCGACCTCGATCTTCTTGCGCAGGATGCCCGGGTCCAGCAGGTCCTGGACGCGCACACCCATCCGGTAGATCTTGTCACCGTAGGCGGGGCCGATACCCCGGCCGGTGGTGCCGATCTTGGCCTTGCCGAGGTAGCGCTCGCTGACCTTGTCGAGGGCCTTGTGGTGGGGCATGATCAGGTGCGCGTTGGCCGAGATCAGCAGGCGCTCGGAGGAGACCCCGCGGGCCGCCAGGCCGTCGATCTCGCTCAGCAGCACGCCCGGGTCGATGACGACGCCGTTGCCGATCACCGGTACGACGTTCGGAGACAGCACGCCGGTCGGAAGCAGGTGCAACGCGTACTTCTGGTCGCCGATGACGACCGTGTGGCCCGCATTGTTTCCGCCCTGGTATCTGACGACGTAGTCGACCTTGTCGCCAAGTAGGTCGGTCGCCTTACCCTTGCCCTCATCGCCCCACTGGGCACCCACGAGAACGACAGCCGGCATCGTTAGTCTCCCACCACAAAAACGAAAACCCCTGACGCAATCGCGACAGGGGCTCTTGCGTGGAGAGAATACCCGACCGAGTGACATATGGGGGATCTCCCGCCCCCCGGGAGAGAGATCCCGGCAGTTCAGCGGCCGATCAGCTCCTCAGCGGCCTCGGCGCTGGAGTCCTTCAGGAACTGGAAGCAGCGTTCGGCCTCGTCCTTCTCCCCGATGGCCTGGGCGGCGCGGGCCAGTGCGTGGAGGCAGCGCAGGAAACCGCGGTTGGGCTCGTGTTCCCAGGGGATCGGGCCGTGTCCCTTCCATCCCGCACGGCGCAGCTGGTCGAGACCGCGGTGATAGCCGGTGCGGGCGAACGCGTACGACGTCACGGCGTGTCCGTTCGCGAAGTATTCGTCCGCGAGCGCGGCCCAGGCGGCGGGGTAGCCCGGGAAGCGTGCGGCGACATCGGATGCCTGGGCGCTGGATTCCAGTGCCTCTCGGGCCTCGGGAAGGTCAGGCAGCCGGGTGGGCGGCGGGCCGGCGAGGAGGTTCTCGTGCGATTCCGTCATGGCTAGTGAGCGTACTTGCTGAGTTTGCCCGGCAGGGGAGTCGCTCCGCTCTTATCGCCGGGCTGTTTCAGACGGTCAAGGTCTGGCCGCCGTCTCTCCCGCCGGGAGCGGCGAGATGACGGCGGCCGTTCCCGGCCGCCTGCCCCCGGAAGACGGTCCGGGGACAGGCGGCCGGGACTCGGATCAGGTGAGCCTGGTGCCGGCCGACTTCAGGTGCCGGCACGCCTCGACGACCCGGTCCGCCATCGAGGTCTCGGCGGCCTTGCCGTACGAGCGGGGGTCGTAGGCCTTCTTGTTGCCCACGTCGCCGTCCACCTTGAGCACGCCGTCGTAGTTCTTGAACATGTGGTCGGCGATCGGGCGGGTGAAGGCGTACTGCGTGTCGGTGTCGATGTTCATCTTCACCACGCCGTAGGAGATGGCCTCGTGGATCTCCTCCAGCAGCGAGCCGGAGCCGCCGTGGAAGACGAGGTCGAAGGGCTTCTCCTTGCCGTACTTCGCGCCCACCGCCTCCTGGATCTCCTTCAGCACACTCGGGCGGAGCTTGACGTGTCCCGGCTTGTAGACGCCGTGCACGTTGCCGAAGGTCGCCGCGAGCATGTAGCGGCCCCGCTCCCCGAGTCCCAGCGCCTCGGCGGTCGCGAGGGCGTCGTCGGCGGTGGTGTAGAGCTTCTCGTTGATCTCACCGACGACGCCGTCCTCCTCGCCGCCGACCACGCCGATCTCCACTTCCAGGATGATCTTGGCGCGGGCGCACTTCTCCAGGAGCTCCCCGGCGATCTGGAGGTTCTCCTCCAGAGGTACGGCGGAGCCGTCCCACATGTGCGACTGGAACAGCGGGTCCTGGCCGCGCGCCACCCGCTCAAGCGAGATGTCGATCAAAGGGCGGACGAAGCCGTCGAGCTTGTCCTTCGGACAGTGGTCGGTGTGCAGCGCGACCGTCACGGGGTATTTGGCCGCGACGACGCGGGCGTACTCCGCCAGAGCCGTCGCGCCGGTCACCATGTCCTTGACGGTGCTGCCGGACAGGAACTCGGCTCCGCCGGTCGACACCTGGACGATGCCGTCGCTCTCAGCCTCGGCGAACCCTCTTAGCGCGGCGTTGAGCGTCTGGGACGAGGTAACATTGATCGCCGGATAGGCGAATTCGTTCGCCTTGGCCCGATCGAGCATCTCGGCGTAGACCTCTGGGGTCGCGATAGGCATCGGTGTCATCTCCCTAGAGACGGCTGTGAGCGGCTGGCGCGGGACTCCTGACGACATAGCCCGTCGGCCAGTATTCCGGGTTCCTTCCCGGCCGGATAGCTCCGTCACCACTTCTGCCGGTGCAATCTCTCGGCCTGGGGTCCCCATCGCCGGTAGGCTTCACGCTGATGGACCTTCTGCACAATCTCCTCGACCCCAAGTGGTGGCTCGGCCTGCTCGGCCCGTTCGCCACTGTGGGTGTCCTCGGGATCATCTTCGCCGAGACCGGGCTGCTGCTCGGCTTCTTCCTGCCGGGTGACTCGCTGCTCGTCGCGGCGGGCATCTTCAGTACCGCCGAGGCGGCCGCGGCCATCCCCGGCCTCAGCCCGTTGTCGCTCCCGCTGCTGCTGGTCCTCGCCCCGATCTGCGCCATCGTCGGAGCCCAGCTGGGCCACCACCTGGGCGCCACCTATGGCCGCAAGTTGTTCGAGCGGCCCAACTCCAAGATCTTCAAGCAGGAGTACGTCGACAAGGCGGAGTACTACTTCGGCAGGTTCGGCCCCTCCAAGGCCGTGGTGCTCGCCCGGTTCATCCCGATCGTCCGCACGTTCCTCAACCCGGTCGCGGGCATGCTCGGCATGGACCGCAAGCGGTTCTTCCTGTGGAACTGCGTCGGAGGCATCATCTGGACCGACGGGATGCTGCTCTTCGGCCGCCTGGTCGGTTCGGCGGTGCCCGACATCGACAAATACATCCTGCCGGGCGCCCTCGTGATCATCTTGCTCTCGATCATCCCGATCATCAGGGAGTTCATGAAGAGCCGCAAGGGTGACGCCTCCACCACCGTTCCGCGGCCGCAGGGCAAGCACCACCGCGGCGCACCCACCGGCCCGTCAAGCGGCGACGGCCAGCTGTGATCGAACCCCGCCCCAGGTCGTAGGGCACCCTCACCGGCGGCTAACCTCCATTGTGTGGGACGCCACAGGTCCGACCCGATGGGTGTCGCCCGCCTCGTGCTCGCAGGGCTGGCGGTGCTCGTTCTGGTTGCCCTGATCGTGGTCGGCATCCTCTCGCTGGCCGGCGTGCTCGGCTCGGCCTCGGAGCCCACCGCGCCGCCCCCGTCTGCCTCCACCACCCCTTCCGCCGCGTCAAGGTGAACGGCGCCGTCCGCCCCCCGGGCAAGGCCGGGGAGCGTCAGGAGTTCACCGCCTCCCGCGGCTGACCGCCGCCGGAAGACCTCAGACCAGGCCGAGGTCCTGGAGGCTGTAGGCGGTCCGGTACGGCAGGCCGGCCGCGGCGATCGCGGAGGCCGCCCCCCGATCCACGATCGTGGCCACCGCCACGACCTCGGCGCCGGCCTCCCGCAGCGCCTCCACGGCGGTCAGCGGGGACCCGCCGGTCGTGGAGGTGTCCTCCACCGCCAGCACCCGCCGTCCCGTCACGTCCGGCCCTTCGATCCTGCGCTGCATCCCGTGAGCCTTCTGCGTCTTGCGGACCACGAACGCGTCGAGCTCCCGGCCCCGCGCCGCCGCCGCGTGCAGCATGGCGGTCGCCACCGGGTCGGCCCCCAGGGTGAGCCCGCCGACCGCCTCGTAGTCCAGGTCCTCGGTGAGGTCCAGCATGACCCGGCCCACCAGAGGCGCCGCCCGCCCGTCCAGGGTCACCCGGCGCAGGTCCACGTAGAAGTCCGCCTCCTTGCCGGAAGACAGCACCACCTTGCCGTGCACGACGCCCTTGCCCTTGATCTCCGCCAGCAGGTTCTCACGATCGCTCATGGCAACAAGATTAGGGCGGACGCGACAGCGCCCGGGGCCCGGCCGTCATCCGCCCTCTCTCGCCGTCGCCTTCGGAGGGCGCCCGGCCCCGGACGCGGAGAGGCCCGGAACGTCCCGGCCCGTGCCGTCGTGGCACCCTCCCGCGCCGGTCCGTCGGGCGCAAAGACGCGATCTCGGGTTAGTCATACCTCCGACTGTGGAATTATCCGGCAGGCAACTCTGGGTAATCGTGGGGTAACAATGGGTACGAAAACATCTCAAGGCGATGCTGAGCTGCTGGCCGAGGCCCGGTACGGAAGCACGGAGGCCTACGGCTGGCTGTACGAACGGCACGCACCGGCGGCTCGGATCCTCGCCCGCTGCCTCCTGCGGAGCGCCACCGAGGTCGAGGAGGTCGTGGCGGAGACGTTCAGCAGGATCCTCGCCCTCGTCAGGCATGGGGACGGTCCCACGGAGGCATTCCGGCCCTACCTGCTCACCATGCTCCGCCGTACCGTCCACGACTGGACGCAGGGAGAGGGCGGGCAGGCGGTCGCGGGAGAGACGGAGGTGCCCTTCGTCGACCCCGCGCTCACCGGTCTGGAGCGCTCACCGGTGGTCAGAGCCTTTCTGTCCCTGCCCGAGCGGTGGCAGCTCGTCCTGTGGCACACGGGAGTAGAGGGGGCCCGGCCCGCCGCGGTCGCCCCCCTGCTGGGCCTGACGACCAACGGGGTCGTCGCGCTGGCCTACATGGCCAGGGAAGGCTGGCGCCAGGCCTACCTGCGGATCCATCTTGAAGGGCTTCCCCGGAGAGGATGCCTCCCGGTGCTGGACAAGATGGCCGCCTACGCGCGGGGCGGCCTGACCAGGGAGGACGGCCAGGATCTGGACGAGCACATGGACGGCTGTGCCGACTGCCACAACGCCTTCCTGGAGCTCGTCGACGCCAACCAGGAGCTACGCGTCATCGTCGGTCCCCTCATCGCAGGCCCCGCGCTCACCGGTTATCTCGCGGGACTGGACAGGGCGGCCACGGCCGGCACGGGTGGGCTGTTCAACTGGTGGCGCCAGGCGCCCCAACCTCGTCGGCAGGCCCTCGTGACCGGTGCGGCGGTCGGCGCGGTCGTCCTGGCGGCCGCCCTCGTCCTGATCACGGCCCAGGAGATGCCGGCCACACCGGCTGCGCCGACCGCGCCGAGCGTGCCGAGTGCACCGACCGCGCCGGCCGCGCCGGCCGCGCCGAGCGTGCCGAGCGCGCCGAGCAGGCCGAGCGCACCGACCACGTCGACCGCGCCGGCCAGGTCGAGCAGGCCGAGCGCACCGACCGTGCCGACCGTGCAGGGCGCGTCGGATCCGGGGGCGGCGCCGATCGCCGCCGCCCTCGACCCCTCGTCACAGGATCCGCCGTCCCCGTATGCGGAGCCGGGACGGCCGCACAGGCCTCAGACCGTCGCGCCGATCCTCCGCCAGAGACAGAGCCCGGTGCCCGCGCCGCGCCTGATCGCCAGAATCGCCGCGCTCGGCGCGCTGGTCCGCTCCGAGGCTGGCATCGTCGCGGTACGGCTGCGCAATGCCGGGGACGGGGAGAGCGGGGAACTCGTCGCCGATGTCGACCTCCCGGACGGGGTGACGGTGCCCGCTGCGGCACACCGGGGGTGGGCGGTCGCCGAGGTCAAGCCGGTCGGCACGGTCGACGGCTGGGCATGCCGCGCCGGTACCGGAGGTGCGCGGTGCTCCCGGAGACCGCTGGCAGCCGGCCGGGCCACGGCGATCTTCCTCCGCGTCCTCGTCTCCCCGACAGCGGCTGAGGGGGCGGCGCCCTCGGTCCGTGTCTCCAGCGCGGGGGGTGGGGTGACGGCCAGGTCACGGACGGGGGTCCGGGCCGTCGGGGCTCCCGCCCGGTTCGCCACCGACGGACAAGTGATCACCGCCGCGATCGGGAACACCCTCCTGGACTGCGGGTCCACCGACCCCGCGTGTCAGGCCGCCCGGGCCCGCGAGGGCGACCGCCGCGACAACGACCTGTGGGAGATGAGCCCCCTCGACCAAGACCGGGATGCGTCGACGAGGAGTTCGAGCGCGGCACGGCTGACCCTGCCGAGGACGAGCAAAGTCGTCTGGGCCGGACTCTACTGGTCGGCCAGCGCGCCCGCCGACGGGCTGATCAGGTTCAAGGCGCCGGGAGATCAGGAATACCGGCAGGTGAAGGCTGAACGGGTGGTGGAGAGGGAACTGCCCGTCGGCGTGGGGTACCAGGCGTTCGCCGACGTGACGCGGCTGATGAGCACGCTCCACGGGACCTACTGGGCGGCTGACGCCTCGCTGACGCCCGGCCTCTCCCGGCACGCCGGATGGAGTCTGGTGGTCATCGCGGCCGATCCGCACCAGCCGTACAGCCATGCCGTCGTCGTCGACACCGTCACCGTGGTGGACCGCGAGCGCGGACCGGCGTGGATCCCCCTCGACGGGCTGACGCCCACCGCCGCACCCGCACGGATACACCTGGTGACCTGGGAGGGCGACGCCGCCGAGCGGGGGGACCAGGTCACACTCGGCGGCCACCCGCTCCGGCCGAGCGGCGGCGACCGGGACGCGGGCAACCCCTTTGACGGGTCCGCGGCAGGAGCGGAGGGCATGGGCATGACCTTCGGCACAGATGTGGACGATTTCCAGGCCGCCCTGGGCCGCGATCCGGTCCTCAAGGTGAGCACCGACCAGGACGTCCTGCTTTTCGGGGTGGCGGCGGTGCGGGTCGTGGCCCGTCTGTGAGTGGGATGTCGGTAAAGGCCCGGGGCCGGTACGGTCAAACCGTACGGCTTCAAGAACGGGACGAACTGGTACGGTCTGCGTGAACACTCCGGCGTATGGTCAGGCGCAGGTCGAATCGTCGGGATTCACCCTCGGACGATCAGTTGCTTGATTACCCTGAGGAAGGGCCGTCTGGCTGGTCTCTCAGGGGTCTTTCAGGCTTGTCTGAGCCGAAGGGGCGGGCCACGTAGGAAGGGCGGTGTCGCGTGGATCGCTGCGCGCTGTTCGTGGACGCAGGCTACCTGCTGGCCGACGGCGCGATGGCCGTACATGGGACTCGCCATCGTGAGGCGGTCTCCTGGGACTACCCGGGGTTGCTCAAACTGCTCAGCAACCTGTCCAAGGAGCGCACCGGGCTGCCGCTGCTGCGCTGCTACTGGTACGAGGCGAGTGTCGAGGGCCGCCGCACCGCCGAGCACGACGCGCTCGCCGACATCCCCGGTCTCAAGCTCAGGCTGTCACGCATCCGTCCGGGACGCCGCGAGGGGGTGGACGCCCAGGTCCACCGCGACCTCATGACGCTGGCCCGCAACAGCGCGGTCTGCGACGCGGTGGTGGTCAGTGGCGACGAGGACCTGGCACAGGTCGTCTGCGACGCCCAGGACCTCGGTATCCGCGTCACCGTCGTGCACATCGCCGCCGACGGCAGCTGGGCGGTGTCCCGTTCGCTCCGTCAGGAATGTGACGACCTGATCGAGATCGGCGGCGGCCACCTGCGCCCGTACGTCAGCCTGACCGGCGGGGCCGTGGACACGCCTCCCTCGGGCAACGGCCATCAGCCGACCGGCAACGGCCAGGTCGTGGCTTCTCCCGCCGTCAGCAACAATGGCGCCTCACACGTCGCCCCGCAGGCTCTGCGCGTCAATCCCGCGCCTTCCCAGCCTGCTCTGCCGTCCTATCCGAGCTACAACCACGAGCCCCCACCGGCACCGGCCCCGCAGCAACAGGCCCCGGCTCCGCAGCAGGCACCGGCTCCGCCACCCCCGACCCCCAACGGCCCGACCGGCCCGCTGCCGGCCACCCCGCAGTACACCCCGGGCAACACCGGCAGCATGCCCAGCTACCAGCCCGGCCAGCTCGGCGTCTACACCGGTCCACAGGCGGCTCCCGTGCCGGTTCAGAGCATGTCCAACAGCAGCACGACCACGCTCTCCGACGCCGTGAAGGCCGCTCACAAGGAGGGCTACGACTTCGGTGAGTCCGTTGCCAAGGACGCTCCCGCCCTGTGGCTGGAGGCCGTGCTCGCCCGTAAACCCCGCATGCCCTCCGATCTGGAGGCCCGCCTTCTCCAGGGCTCCTCTCTGCCGATCGACTTCCTCCTCCATGACGAGGTCCGCCACGCCCTCCGTCGAGGCTTCTGGGACGCCCTGGAGCGCGCTCGACGCTAGGTTGCCGCGCGGTCTGGCGGTCTCCGGGCCGGGACGGTGGGTGGGCGTCTCTGCGGGCTGGTCGGTGCTGCGGGTGTTCCGAGCTGTCGGTGTTCGCGCTGTGGATGTTCCGGGGTTTCGGTGTCCGTGCTGCGGGTGTTCCGGGGTTTTCGCTGTTCGCGCTGCGGTGGGTGGGTGTTCCGGCCGGCCGTCGCAGTCGCCGTCCGGTGTTTCAGGCCTCCGGCCTGGCGGGCGCGGTGGTCGCGCTTTTTTACAAGCCGGCCGGAACACCCACCCACCTCCGCGCCACTCCGTCTCGCCGTACGGCGTGCGGGCCGTAGCCGCTTGCTCTCGGGCCGTCCATCGATCTCGCTGACGCTGAAGCAATCCGTACGGGGCCGTTCAGGGCCGGTCGCCGCCGCTGAAGCCTCACTTTCGAAAGGAGCGCAGGGCCGGGCACAGTAGGAGTCCCCTCCATTCAGGGCTGCTCGTCATCCACCTGCTGGTCGATCCACTCCTCCAAGCGGCGGATCTGGCTGGTCATGAGGTCGGGATCGCGGAAGGTGTCGGTGAGTAGCGAGATGCCCTGGTAAGCGGCCACCAGCCGCTCCCGCTTGCCCGGCCGGGCCGCGATCGGACCACTGCGGCCGCTCTTCGTTGAGTCAGTCATCTCACTTAAAGTGTGTAGACAACCAGATCCTCGACCGGCTAAGGTCCTTTCTGAGTCAGTTGACTAACTAACTCGATCGAGTGATCGAGGGTCTGCTGACACGAATGGAGCAAGTCATGATCGTGGTAACGGGAGCAACCGGGAACGTGGGACGCTCGCTGGTGCAGGCGCTGGCTACGGCCGGTGAGCGGGTGACGGCCGTTTCCCGAACGGCTTCTCAGGTGCCGCAGGGTGTGACGCACCGGCAGGTCGACCTGAGCGAACCCGAGAGCCTCAAGCCGGTGCTCGACGGGGCCGACGCGCTGTTCCTCCTGGTCGCCGGGCAGGACCCGCAGGGCATCCTCGAGGTCGCCAAGGCCGGTGGGGTCGGGCGGGTGGTCCTGTTGTCGTCCCAGGGCGCCGGGACCCGGCCCGAGGCCTACGCTCACCCCCGAGCCTTCGAAGACGCCCTCCAGCAGGCGAGTGCGGACTGGACGATCCTGCGACCGGGAGGCTTCCACTCCAACGCGTTCGCGTGGGCGCAGACCGTCCGCTCGCAACGGATGATCGCCACGCCGTTCGGCGACGTCGCCCTGCCGTCCATCGATCCCTCCGACATCGCAGAGGTCGCGGCCGCCGTCCTGCGCGAGGACACTCACGCCGGCCACACGTACGAACTCACCGGCCCGGCCCCGATCACCCCGCGCCAGCGGGCTGCGGTGATCGGCGAGGCGCTGGGAGCGCCGGTGCGGTTCGTCGAGCAGAGCCGGGCCGAAGCGCGGGCGCAGATGCTGCAGTTCATGCCCGAGCCGGTGGTGGAGGGCACCCTCGCCATCCTGGGCGAGCCGATGCCCGCCGAGCAGGAGGTCAGCCCGCACGTCGAGCAGATCCTCGGTCGCGCGCCCCGTACCTTCGCCGCATGGGCGGCGCGCAACATCGCGGCCTTCCGGTGAGCCGTCCAGAACCGACCGCCACCGCCTGGGCAAGGAGGCAAGAGCGCGATGTTGTCAGCCTCGGCGGAGGCATTCCTGTCCGAGCCGCACCTGGCCACGCTGACCACCTTCCGGCCTGACGGCTCACCACACGTGGTGGCCGTGCGCTTCACCTGGGACGGCCAGGCCGGGATGGCCAGGGTCATGACGGTCGCCTCCTCGCGCAAGGCCCGCAATCTCCTGGCCGCCCCGGGCGGTCGCGCCGCGCTCTGCCAGGTGGCGGGCTTCCGCTGGATCACGCTGGAAGGCACCGCCACCGTCTCAGACGATCTACGGCGGATGGCCGAAGGGGTGCGCCGCTACACCAGGCGCTACTCCTCGCCGCCGCCCGATCCGCCCGGCCGGGTCGTCATCGAGATCGCGGTGGACCGCGTGATGAACCTCAACAGCTGATTCACCTTCGACACAGAAAGTCCTGCCATGCCTATCCAGCACGTTCTCGACTCGACGATCTTCTACCGGGAGGTCGGCACCGGAGTGCCGATGGTCTTCCTGCACGGTAACCCGACCTCGTCGTACTTGTGGCGGCACATCCTGCCCGCCGTAGGAGAACCCGGCAGGCGTCTGGCACCGGACCTGATCGGAATGGGCGAGTCGGGCAAGCCGGACATCGCCTATACCTTCGACGACCATGCCCGCTACCTGGACGCCTGGTTCGACGCGCTCGAACTCGATGACGTCGTGCTGATCGGACACGACTGGGGCGGCGCCCTCGCCTTCGACTGGGCCGCCCGCCATCCCGCGCGGGTGCGCGGCGTCGCCTTCACCGAGACGATCGTGAAGCCGATGTCCTGGCAGGAGTTCCCCGAAGGGGGTCGCTCCCTGTTCGAGGCGATCAAAACACCCGGGGTGGGTGAGGCCATGATCCTGGACGAGAACGCGTTCATCGAACAGGCGCTGCCCGGCACCGTCGCCACTCGCCTCAGCGAGGAGGACCTCGAAACCTACCGCAGGCCCTACCCAACCCGGGACAGCCGCAGACCGCTGCTGCGATGGCCGCAGGCGATGCCCCTGGGCGGGGAACCGGCCGACGTGGTGGCCAGGATCGAGTTCTATGACGAGTGGCTGGCGGCCAGCACCGAGGTGCCCAAGCTGCTCCTCACCTTCGAGCCCGGTCCCGGGACGATGATGGGTCCCGCAATCATCGACTGGTGCGCCGCCAGCATCGCCGGCCTCGAAATCGACAGGCACCCGCTGACCGCCGGCCACCACACTCCCGAGGATCAGCCCGAGGTTATCGCCGCCTCCATCGCGGCCTGGGCGGACAAGCACGCCCTGCGCTCGTATGGCCAGACCTGACAGGAGATGAGTCCGATCAGGATGAGGACCGCGGACTTGACGGCCCTCTACCCGGATCGGAGCGGCCAGGAACGCCGTACCCGGCGCGGTGCACCGCGCCGGCGCCCGCTACCCCGGTATCCGGGCACGCAAGGCCTGGATGAACCAGTCGAGCACCGGCGCCAGACTTTCCGGGGCCGGCCAGCCGTTGATCACTGCGAGCAGTTGAAGGTACAGCTCCCTGCGAGGGTCGTTCACGGTCTCCAGCCGCGTCAACAGCCGGCGCCGAAGACCGACGTCGTCGGGGCGGCCGACGACGTGCGCGTATTGAGCCATGACCGCCGCGACGACCGGTTCCGCCTGGGGCGAGGCCGGATCGATGCCGGCTGCCAGGGCCGGGCTGGCCTGGTCACGGACCATTGCGGCAGCGTCGCGGCGCGGGCCCGTGGTGTTGCCCTGGGCATGCTCGGCCGCGTGCTGCTCAGCCATGCGCCGCATGCCGGAGCGAAAACCCGGGTCCTGGGAGAGTTCGGCCAACTCCACCCACGCCTCGACCTGCTCGGCCTCGGGGTTGTCGGGCAGTTCGGGGGTCATCGAGCGCATGACCCCTACGAATCCGGCGTCGGAGCCCAGTCCGCCGAAGGCGGTGTCGAGGAAATCGCCGACCAGACGTCGGCGTTCGTCCTCGGAGAGCTTGGCCAGCTTGTGCATGAGATCCATCTCCTCAGGGGTGGACCCGCGCTTGACCACCGCCGTCAGCACCGCGCGTCGCAGGCGCAGCGTTCGGATCTGCACCGCCAGTGCTTCGGCGTGCGCTGCGGCGACCTCGGGAAGCGAGATCTCCCGGTCCACGACCTTCCGGATCGTGGGGAGGTCCAGTCCCAGGTCGCGCAGCGTCCGCACGAGGTCCAAGCGTGCGACGGCGTCGATGCCGTAGAGGCGGTAGCCGGCCGGGCTGCGGTCGGTCGGCGGCACGATCCCGCAGTCGGAGTAGAACCGGATGGCTTTGACCGTCAGTCCGGTCCGCCGGGCCAGATCACCGATCGAGTAGAGCGTGTCGCCGTCCATGTCCTCACCCTCGCGCCTCCCCTTACGGGAGACTCAAGCCCATCCCCCTGCCAGCGGCAAGCCACTCCTCATCCACAAGCCTTGACGGTTCCTCCTCGCGGACGGCGACCCTGGCAAGCCTGAAGCCTCACTCGAGAGGATCTCTGCTTGCCGATCCTCTGGTCAGGGCGGTCCTGCCACATCTGGTTCATTCACGACGAGTGATTTGACCTCAAGCTAAGTAGAGGTACGAGACTGATGCCCCAGATGGAGAGATCCGATGCAGCAGGGAGTGTCAGGGTGCGCGTGATACGGGTGACACGGTTCGGGGGCCCCGATGTGCTGATGGCGGGAGAGGCGCCGGATCCGGTCGCAGGGCCGGGCCAGGTCGTCGTAGGTGTTTCGGTCGCGGAAATCAACTTCATCGAGACGCAGCTCCGGCGGGGGATCACCCCTGGCCCCCCGCTGCCGGAGCCACCGTACGTCCCCGGCGGCGGGGTGTCCGGCCAGGTGCTCTCGACGGGGGAGGGCGTGGATCCCGCCTGGGCCGGCCGGCGCGTCGTCACCTCTACGGCGACCGGCGGCGGTGGCAACGCGGAACGGGTTGTGGCCGCGGCTGAGGACCTCATCCCGGTGCCGGAGGGCTTGGGGCTGCCCGAGGCGGCGGCGCTGCTGCACGACGGCAGTACGGCGGCGGGGCTGTTCGAGGGCGCCGGGATCCGTCCTGGGGAGTGGGTGTTGGTCGAGGCGGCCGGCGGCGGCCTCGGCAGTCTGCTGGTGCAGCTCGCGCATTCAGCCGGCGCACGGGTCATCGGCGCCGCCCGTGGTGAGCAGAAACTGCGCCTTGCCCGGGAACTGGGTGCCGAGGCCGTCGTCGACTACTCCCATGCGGGCTGGGCAGAGCGCGTGCTGAAGGCGAGCGGGGGCAACGGGGCCGACGTGGTCTTCGACGGGGTGGGCGGGGAGATCGGCCGGGCGGCGTTCGAGGTGACGGCGCGTGGCGGGCGGTTCTCCGTCCACGGCGCCTCCAGCGGTGAGGCCACCGTGATCGCCTCGGAAGACGCGGAGCGGCAGGGCGTGACCGTGTTCGGGCTCGAACAGCTGATGGGATTCAGGGCCGGCACGCGACAGCGGGCCATGCGGATGCTGTCGGAGGCGGCGGCGGGCCGGATCAGGCCGGTCATCGGGCAGACGTTCCCGCTGGAGCACGCCGCCGACGCACACGCCGCGATAGAGGCGCGGGCCGTCACCGGCAAGACCCTCCTGACGGTTTGACCGTCGGCGCGCTCGACGCTCCGCGTTACCGGTGAGCTGAACCGGAGATCCGTTCATCCGCCTTACGGTGCCCGGCCCTGCGCTCCTTTCGAAAGTGAGGCTTCAGCGACGGCGACCGGCTCTGAACGGTCCCGTACGGATTGCTTCAGCGTCAGCGGGATCGCTGGGCGGCCGGAAAGGGAGCGGCTACGGTCCGCCTGCCGTACGGCGAGACGGAGTGGCGCGGAGGTGGGTGGGTGTTCCGGCCGGCTTATAAAAAAGCGCGACCACCGCGCCCGCCAGGCCGGAGGCCTGAAACACCGGACGGCAACTGCGACGGCCGGCCGGAACACCCACCCACCGCAGCGCGAACAGCGAAAACCCCGGAACACCCGCAGCGCGAACAGCGAAAACCCCGGAACACCCGCAGCGCGAACAGTGAAATACCTCCTCACCTGACCCGGGCCCGGCCAAGACCACGCCGGACCCGGGTCAGGTGAGCGCGTCGAAGCCCGCCCGGAGGTGGCTGAGTTGGTGGGAGAGGTCGGACAGCGGGCCGGAGAGGTTCGGGTCGTTGTTCTTGCGAACCAGTTCACTGACCCGGAGAAGCTCGTCCTCGACCGCGCTGAGCCGCCTGGACAGCTCGGGGAGCACGGCTGCCTGGTCGGCCGCCTCGCCCGGGGGAAGCTCGGAGCCGAGGCGGTCGCGGAGCATGGACGCCTGTTCGGTCAGGCGGCGGTTCATGTTGTAGAGCTCGACGAACACCGCGACCTTGGCCCGGAGCACCCAGGGGTCGAACGGCTTGGTGAGGTAGTCGACGGCACCGGCGGCGTAGCTGCGGAAGGCGTAGTCGGGAGCGCTGTCGATGACGGTCAGAAAGATGATCGGGATGTTGCGTGTGCGTTCGCGGCGCTTGATGTGGGATGCGGTCTCGAAACCATCCATACCGGGCATGCGCACATCCAGCAGGATCAGCGCGAACTCGGTGTTCAGCAGCGCTTTGAGCGCCTCCTCACCCGACCTGGCCCGGACGGGGATCAGGTCGAGGGAGCTGAGAATGGCCTCGAGCGCGATCAGGTTCTCCTCGCGGTCGTCGACCAGGAGGATTTTCGCTCGGTCCGGCATCATCACGCCCCTTCGTCGGAGTCGCTCGCTGCCTTACCCCGGGTGAGCCAGCCGCGCAGGCGTTCCAGCAGGCGGTCTACGTCCACGGGCTTGGGCACATAGTCGGAGGCGCCGGACGCGATGCTCTTCTCCCGGTCGCCCTGCATGACCTTAGCGGTAAGCGCAATGATCGGCAGGTCGGCGAACTGGGGCATCCGGCGGATCGCGGAGGTGGTGGCCCAGCCGTCCATCTCGGGCATCATGATGTCCATCAGGACCAGGGCGACGTCCTCGTTGCGTTCGAGTTGCTCGATGCCCTCACGGCCGTTCTCGGCGTAGACCACGGTCGAGCCGTACCGTTCGAGCACGCTGGTCAGTGCGAACACGTTACGGATGTCGTCGTCCACGATCAGGATTTTGGCTCCGGCGAGCGGGTCGTCGCCGCCCTTCCACGGCGGGCCCCCGTTCTGGGGGAAGACCGTGTCGGGCAGGTTCTCCGGCATCGCGAGCTCCGGCAGGTCGTCGGGCTCCTCCAGCACCCCGATGAGCGTCTGGCTGCGAGGCGAGGAGTTCGGCGCGGACGCCCCGCCGTCACGGGAGGCCAGCGGCCCGGCGTAGGACGGCGGCAGGTAGAGGGTGAAGGTGCTCCCCTGGCCGACCTCGCTGAGCACATGGATCTCGCCGCCGAGCAGACGGGCGATCTCGCGGCAGATGGACAGGCCCAGTCCGGTCCCGCCGTACTTGCGGCTGGTGGTGCCGTCCGCCTGGCGGAACGCCTCGAAGATGACCTCCAGCTTGTCGGCGGCGATGCCGATGCCGGTGTCGACCACCTCGAAGGCCAGGATGCCGTCGGCACCGCGCAGAGTGTCGTCCACGAAGGCCACGGAGCGCTGGGCGTGGATCACGCGCAGCCGCACCTCGCCCTTGGGGGTGAATTTGATCGCGTTGGAGAGCAGGTTGCGCAGCACCTGCTGGAGGCGCTGCTCGTCGGTACGGAGCTCCTGCGGGATCGAGGGGTCCACCTCGACCGCGAACGACAGGCCCTTGTCCTGGGCCAGTGGCGCGAAGGTGGCCTCGAAGTAGTCGACGAGCTTGGGCAGGGAGATCTGCTGGGGGTGGATGTCCATCCGCCCGGCCTCGACCTTGGACAGGTCGAGGATGTCGTTGATCAGCTGGAGCAGCGCGGAGCCGGCGCCGTGGATGGTCCTGGCGAACTCCACCTGCTGGAGGGTGAGGTTGCCCTCGGCGTTCTCGGTGAGCAGTTTGGCCAGCACCAGCAGGCTGTTCAGCGGGGTGCGCAGCTCGTGGGACATGTTGGCCAGGAACTCGGACTTGTAGCGCGAGGAGACCGCGAGCTGCTCGGCACGCTCCTCCAACGTACGGCGGGCCTGCTCGATCTGGAAGTTCTGGATCTCGATGGCCCGGTTCTGCTTCGCCAGCAGCGCCGCCTTGTCCTCCAGTTCGGCGTTGGAGCGACGGAGCTCCTCCTGCTGGCGCTGGAGCTCGTCGGAGCGTTCCTGCAGCTCGGTGGTGAGGCGCTGCGACTCGGTCAGCAGGTCCTCGGTCCGGGAGTTGGCGATGATCGTGTTCATCGTGACGCCGATGGTCTCGACGAGCTGGGTCATGAAGTCGTGGTGGACCTCGCCGAACTGACTGAACGAGGCCAGCTCCACGACGCCCAGGACCTGGGCCTCGAACAGGATGGGCACCACGACGATCTGGGCGGGGGCGGAGGAGCTGAGACCACTGTCCACGGTGAGGTATTTCGCGGGGACGCTCTCCAGGATGATCCGCTTGCCCTCGAAGGCGGCCTGCCCGACGATCCCCTCGCCGACCGCGAAGCGCTGACGGATCTTCGAGCCGGGGCGTGCGCCGTACCCGGCGATCAGGTAGAGGTCGTGGTCGCCGGCGGGCTCGGCCAGGTAGAAGGCACCGTAGTGGGCGGAGACCAGCGGGGTCAGTTCGCTCATGATGAGCTTGGCGACCTCCATCAGGTCACGATGGCCCTGCATGAGGCGGGAGATCCGCGCCAGGTTGGACTTCAGCCAGTCCTGTTCCTGGTTGGCGGTGGTGGTGTCGCGGAGCACGGATACCATCGTGTTGATGTTGTCCTTGAGCTCGCCGATCTCACCCCCGGCGTCGACGGTGATCGAGCGGGTCAGGTCGCCGCGGGCGACGGCGGTGGTGACCTCGGCGATCGCCCGGACCTGGGTGGTGAGGCGGCCCGCCAGCTCGTTGACGTTCTCGGTGAGGCGCTTCCAGATGCCCTCGGCGCCCTCCACCCGGGCCTGGCCGCCCAGTTTGCCTTCGGAGCCGACCTCGCGGGCGACGCGGGTGACCTCGGAGGCGAAGGAGGACAGCTGGTCGACCATGGTGTTGATGGTGGTCTTCAGGGCGAGGATCTCGCCCTGCGCGTTCACGTCGATCTTGCGGGTCAGGTTGCCGTTGGCGACGGCGGTGGTGACCTCGGCGATGTTGCGGACCTGGTAGGTCAGGTTGTTGGCCATGGAGTTGACGTTGTCGGTCAGGTCCTTCCAGACGCCGGAGACGCCTCGGACGCGGGCCTGGCCGCCGAGCTGGCCTTCGGTGCCGACCTCGCGGGCGACGCGGGTGACCTCGTCGGCGAACATCGACAGCTGGTCGACCATGGTGTTGAGGGTGTCCTTGAGCTGGAGGATCTCCCCCTGCGCGTCCGCTGTGATCTTCTTGGACAGGTTGCCCTGGGCCACCGCGGTGGACACGGCCGCGATCTGGCGGACCTGGGTGGTCAGGTTGTTGGCCATGACGTTGACGTTGTCGGTCAGGTCCTTCCAGGTGCCGGAGACGCCGCGCACCTGGGCCTGACCGCCGAGCTGGCCCTCGGAGCCGACCTCGCGGGCCACCCGGCTCACCTCGGAGGCGAAGGAGGACAGCTGGTCGACCATGGTGTTGATGGTGGTCTTCAGGGCGAGGATCTCGCCCTGCGCGTCCACGTCGATCTTGCGGGTCAGGTCGCCCGTGGCGACGGCGGTGGTGACCTCGGCGATGTTGCGGACCTGGTAGGTCAGGTTGTTGGCCATGGAGTTGACGTTGTCGGTCAGGTCCTTCCAGACGCCGGAGACGCCTCGGACGCGGGCCTGGCCGCCGAGCTGGCCTTCGGTGCCGACCTCGCGGGCGACGCGGGTGACCTCGTCGGCGAACATCGACAGCTGGTCGACCATGGTGTTGAGGGTGTCCTTGAGCTGGAGGATCTCCCCCTGCGCGTCCGCTGTGATCTTCTTGGACAGGTCGCCCTGGGCCACCGCCGTCGACACCGCCGCGATCGCCCGGACCTGGGTGGTCAGGTTGCTCGCCATGACGTTGACGTTGTCGGTCAGGTCCTTCCAGACGCCGGAGACCCCGCGCACCTGGGCCTGACCGCCGAGCTCGCCCTCGGTGCCGACCTCGCGGGCGACGCGGGTGACCTCCTCGGCGAACGCCGACAGCTGATCGACCATCGTGTTGACGGTGTTCTTCAGCTCGAACATCTCACCGACCGCGTCGACGGTGACCTTGCGGCTCAGGTCGCCCCGGGCGACCGCCGTGGTGACCAGCGCGATGTCGCGGACCTGCGCGGAGACGCGGCTGGACATGGTGTTCACGGCCTCGGTGAGGTCGCGCCAGCTCCCCGACATGCCCCGCACGTTCGCCCGGCCGCCCAGACGGCCCTCGGTGCCGACCTCGCGCGCCACCCGCGTCACCTCGGAGGTGAACAGGGAGAGCTGGTCGACCATGCCGTTGATCGCCTTGCCGAGGCGGCGCACCTCGCCCCGCGCGCTCCGGTCGAGGTCGATCCGCCGGGACAGGTCTCCCTTGGCCACCGCGTCGATCACGTCCGCCGCACCGCTGACCGGTCCGACCAGGGCGTCGATCAGCGCGTTCACCGAGTCGACGCTCTCCGCCCAGGACCCTACGCCTGGCCCCGCGGTGAGGCGCTCACCGAACCGGCCCTCCTTCACCACCTCGCGGCGGACCCGGTGGAGCTCGTTGGCGAGGTGCTCGCGGCGGTCGGCGACCTCGTTGAGCAGCAGACGGATCTCGCTCAGGATCCCGGGAGGGGCATGCGGCACCCGGCGGCGGAAGTCACCGTCGCGCCAGGTGATGAGTGTCTGAAGAATCGGCTTCAGCTCCGATTCGCTGTAACGTCGCTCCTCGACGTCAGGCACGGTGTTGGCCGTGGTCATGTGACCTCCTTGACTCCCGGGGGGCGCAGCCGCGAGTCATCCCAGTCTGTCACGGTGCGCAACCCGCAGTCCCGCCTTCGATTTACCCCATGCCCGCAAGAAGTGTGGTAGGCACGGAACGATGACCAATGCTCCCCGAGCCGTCCTGGCTGCGACGTTCGCCCCAGGAGACACGGCCGTCCCCGCCGTCAGACGGTTCACCCGAGAGGTGATGACCGCCTGGGCCGCCATGCCCTTGTTCGCCCCGGCCGAGCAGCTGGCGGGGGAGTTCGCCGCGCAGGTGACCGAGGTGCCGTTCGAGGTCATCTGGAGCCATCTGGGAAACGGCGTCCAGATCGAGGTCCGCCGGAAGGGCGCTCCCGGGTTGTCCCTCGACGCTCCCAGCGTGCCGGTCGACGAGTGGGGTGTCACCTTCGCTGGAGAGTACCGCATTCACTGGGCGCGGCTGCATCTGCCCGGCTCCGCCGAGCGGGTGGCGGCGGAGTGGTCCACCGAGCGGCACAGCCGGGGGCCGGTCTGGCTGGGCTTCCTCGCCGACGCCAGTGATCTGCTGGCCGGCACCCTCGACCCTGACATGGTGCCCGCGATCATCTCGCAGATCGTCGTGCCCCGGCTGGCCACCTGGTGCGCCGTCTACACGTGGAGTGATGACGGCGGCCCGCAGCGGCCGGCCTACCTGTGGCACACCGACGAGCGGCGCATCGACGAGCTGCGCGAGGAGCTCGCCACGGCCCAGATCCCGCAGTCCGGCGGTTCCATGCAGCTCGGCGACTCGCAGATGCTCGTCATACCGCTGCTCGCGCGGGGGCGGGCGCTGGGGGCGATGTGCCTGGGGCGGCCGGACCGGTTCGCCGAGGACATCTTCCAGTACGCCGAGGACATCGGCCGTCGCGCGGCCCTTGCCATGGACAACGCCCGGCTCTACGCCACCCAGGCGGCCGCCAACCGGGCGCTGCAGCGCAGCCTGCTGCCCCCCAACGAGCCGGGCGAGATCCCCGGGCTCGATCCCGCCGTCGTCTACGAGCCCGCAGGGGAGACCAACGAGGTCGGCGGTGACTTCTACGACCTCTTCGCCGCCGGGGACGGCTCCTGGCGGTTCGCCGTCGGCGACGTCTGCGGCACCGGTCCCGAGGCGGCCGCGGTCACCGGCCTGGCCCGCCACACCCTGCGTCTGCTCGCCAGGGAGGGGTACGGCGTGGCGGCCGTCCTCGACCGTCTCAACCAGGCGATCCTGGACGAGGGGGAGCGAGCGCGCTTCCTGACCCTGCTGCACGGTGAGATCAAGCCCGTGCCGACCGGGTTGGACGTGTGGATGGTCTCGGCCGGTCATCCCGAGGCGATACGGCTGCGGCCCACCGGCGTCGTGGACACGGTCGTGACCTCCCAGTCGCTGCTGGGGGTCTTCCCCGAGGCGACCTTCAAGGCCGAGCTCGTCCACCTCGACCCGGGCGACGTGCTTCTCGCGGTGACCGACGGGGTGACCGAGCGGCGCCAGGACGGCCGGCTGCTCGACGACGACGGTGGGCTGGCCAAGCTGCTGGCCGAGTGCGTGGGACTGTCGGCGAGGGCGGTCGCCGAGCGGATCCGCCGGGCCGTGCAGGACTTCGCCTCCGAGCCGAGCGCTGACGACCTGGCGATCGTGGTCCTCCGCGCCCGGTAGCGGCGGAGTCGGTTACGCATCTCGTTCCCCAGCAGGCGACGGTGGATCGTTCGCTATGTCATCTGACGCCAGATCACCGGTCTCGCTATTGACAGAAAGTGTCAGTATTTGAGATTTAATAACCAATAAACTTGTTAGGCATGGTATCGGCCTATTTGCCCCTTTACTCTCCCGGGCATGCGTGTAACACTCCGGGCTCTTGCGACTCTTGTGACTGCCGGCATCACCGCCGGCTCGATCGTCGTACTCTCGTCAACCCCTGCCACCGCGGCACCGGGAACCATGGTCATCAGCCAGGTGTATGGCGGAGGCGGAAACTCCGGCGCCCCCTTCACCAACGACTACGTCGAACTTTTCAACCGCAGCGCCGCCCCCGTATCGGTGGACGGCTGGTCGGTGCAGTACACCAGCGCCGCCGGAACCGGAAACTTCTCCGCCAACAAGACCAACCTGACCGGCACTCTGGCCCCCGGCCAGTACCACCTGGTCCAGCTCGCCGCGGGTACCACCGCCAGTGGCTCGCTGCCCGAGCCCGACAGCGTCGGCACCACCAACCTGAGTGGCGCCGCGGGTAAGGTGGCGCTGGTCCGCTCCACCGATGGCCTGGCCTGCAACGGCTCCAGCACCCCCTGCGCCGACGAGCAGCTCGCGCTCATCGCCGACCTGGCCGGGTACGGCGCGACGAACTTCTCCGAGGGCACCCCCGCGCCCGCCCTCACCAACACCACCGCCGCGGTCCGCAAGAACGGCGGCTGCACCGACACCGACGACAACGGCGCCGACTTCGACGCCGCGGCCCCCGCCCCGCGCAACAGCGCCACTGCGCCGGCCCGGTGCGACGGTGGCGACCCGTCCCCGTCGCCCTCGGACACCCCCACACCCACACCCACCCCCACACCGACACCGACCGACACGTGCGACACCCCGATCACGCACCGGATCGCGCAGGTGCAGGGGAGCGGCGACGTCAGCCCGGTCGCCGGGCAGGACGTCCGGGTCGAGGGCATCGTCACCGGCACCTTCCAGGGAGCCGGCCAGTTCAACGGCTTCTACATCCAGGACCCCACGCCTGACAACGACCCGGCGACCTCCGAGGGCCTGTTCGTGCTCTCCTCCTCGCCGGTCAAGGTCGGTGACCGGGCGCTCGTCTCCGGCAAGGCGATCGAGTTCAGCGGTCTGACCGAGATCTCGCCGGCCACCGTGGTCAACGTCTGCGGCACCGGCACCATCAAGCCGGCCGAGGTGAAGCTGCCGCTCAAGAAGGGGATCACCTTTGAGCGTTACGAGGGCGTGCTCGTCACGTTCAAGGGCGACCTGACCGCCTCGGAGATCTACAACCTCGGCCGGTACGGCGAGGTCACCCTCGCGGAGGGCGGCCGGATGTGGCAGCCGACCGACCGCGAGGGCGTGAACACCGAAGAGGACGCGCGGCGGAAGATCCTGCTCGACGACGGCTCCAACGCGCAGAACATGCCGACCCTGCCGTACCACTCCAAGGGGGCGGACACCGTCCGGATCGGCGATGCGGCGAAGGACCTGACCGGGGTGCTCACTTACGGCTTCGGCGTCTACCGTGTTCAGCCGACCCAGCCGGTCGTCTTCAAGCCGGAGAACCCGCGTCCCGCCAAGCCCGCGAAGGTCGGCGGCAACATCCGGGTGGCGAGCCTCAACACGCTCAACTGGTTCACCACGCTCAAGTCCCGGGGTGCGACCACCGCCGTGGAGCGGGACCGTCAGCTCGCCAAGCTGGCCGCCAACATCCTGGGGCTCGACCCCGACGTGGCCGGGCTGATGGAGGTCGAGCGTAACTCCGACGTGGCGCTGAACACCCTGGTCGACGGGCTCAACGCCAAGGCCGGCGCGGGCACCTACAAGGCGATCACCCACCCCGACCCGGGCACCGACGCCATCCAGACCGCGCTGATCTACAAGCCGGCCAAGGTCACCCCGGTCGGCGCGGCGCAGTCCTCGTCCGACCCGATCTTCAGCCGGCCTCCGATGGTCCAGACGTTCCGCAAGGCCGACGGGAAGGGCCAGACCTTCACCGTGCTGGTCAACCACTTCAAGTCCAAGGGCTGCACCGACGCCGACGGCGCCGCCACCGGTGCCGACACCGACCAGGGTGACGGTCAGAGCTGCTACAACGCCAAGCGGATCAAGCAGGCCAAGGCTCTGCTGGCCCTGATCGACAGCCTCAAGCTGCAGAACACGCTCGTCCTCGGCGACATCAACGCCTACGGCGAGGAGGACCCGATCCACACCATGGAGAACGGTGGACTGACCAGCCTGAGCAAGAAGTACGTCTCGACCAAGGACCGCTATAGCTACGTCTTCGACGGTCTCTCCGGTGAGCTCGACCATGCCCTGGCCGACAAGAGCCTGAGCAAGCTGGTGACCGGTGCCACCATCTGGCACATCAACTCCGATGAGGGCCGGTTCATGGACTACAACACCGAGTTCAATCCGCCGTACCTGTACGCGCCGGACGCCTACCGCTCCTCCGACCACGACCCGTTGCTGGTCGGGCTGGATCTCTGAGAGAAGTGACCTTCCCTGTCCCGGCCCCTGCCGGGACAGGGAAGGTCACCAGGTACGGCATCCCCGTCATGATTCTCAGCTCGGTGACGGCCTGGACCCGCAGCCGCCCGCGTTACCTCACGACAGGCGTGTCAGATCTCTGTCCTGACGTACTTGCATGCGAATTCGAGCTGGGCCGCCATCTGCGCGACGCGCTCGGAGACGACGAGCGAGCCGTGGCCCGCGTCGTAGCGGTGGACGGTGTGCTCGTGGCCGCGCTCGGCGAGCCGGGACACGTAGGCGTCGATCTGCCCGATCGGGCAGCGGGGGTCGTTCTCCCCGGCCAGGATCAGCAGTGGCGCCTCGACCTGGTCGACGTAGGTGATCGGCGAACAGCTCGCGTACCGTTCCGGCTGCTCGGCGGGTGAACCGCCGAGCAGCGCGCGATGGTAGGCCCGCAGCGCCTCGGTCTCCTCCTCGTAGGCGGCCAGGTGGTCGGCGATGGGCGCCGTGGCGATGCCCGCCGCCCACACCTTGGGCTGACTGCCCAGTCCGAGCAGCGTCAGGTAGCCGCCCCAGGAGGCGCCGGACAGGACGAGCCGGTCGGGGTCGGCGATGCCGCGGCCGACCATGGCCTCCCTGACGGCGGCCACGTCGGACAGCTCGATGTGCCCGACCTCGCCGGTCAGGGCGTCCCGCCAGGCCGAGCCGTAGCCGGTCGAGCCCCGGTAGTTGACCCGGACGACCGCGAAGCCGAGGTCCACCCATGCGGCGACCTGTGGGATGAACGAGTCGTTGTCCTGCGAGCTCGGGCCGCCGTGCAGCAGGAACACCGTCGGGAACGGCCCTGGGCCGCGTTCGGGCCGTGACACCAGGGCGTGGATCCGCCCGCCGGGGCCCTCCACGTCGACGTCCTCGACCGGGACGGACGGCGGGGAGGTGGGGCCGCCGTGGTTCAGCACCATGGTGCCGTTGCTCGACCGGATCGCCGGCGGGTGGGCGCCGCTGGACCAGGAGTACTCCACGGAGCCGTCGGGGCGGGGCACGGCGGCGTCGATCACGCCGTGCTGGGTCTCGATCGGGAAGAGCCTGCCGCCGGGCAGGTCGTAGCGGTGCAGATGGGTGCGGCCGCGGTTGCCCCGGACGACGAGCAGCGAACGGCCGTCGTTGTACCAGTCCGCGGTGATCTCTCCGGGGTCGCGTATCCAGATCTCCCGCTGGTCGTCGCTCTCGGGATCCCAGACCAGCGGTTCGCGGCGGTCCCTGCGCTCGTGCAGGGTCAGCAGCCGGCGGTCACCCAGAATGGGCGCGAAGTGCAGGCCGAGGACGCCTCTGCCGGGGCCGTCGTGCAGGTCGCCGACGGTGTCGCCGTTCTGCCGGACCACTCTCAGCGAGGGGTGCCGGGAGTCGCCGTGCTCGCTGTGGCTGATCGCGATCAGTGAGCCGTCCAGGGACATGGCGGCCACCGAGGCGGCTTCGGCGTGCTCGTAGATCGTCTGTGTGGGCCGGCCGGGCCGTACGAGGTGGATCGTGAAACCCTCACCGGGCCGGGCGAGTCCGATCGCGGCCTCGCCCGTCGCGGACAGCGCGATGCCCGCCGGACAGCCGGGTCCGAGGTCGACGGGTTCGTCGGGGCCGCCGGTGAAGGGCTGGCGCATCCAGTGGCCCCACTCGTCGCCGTCGGTGTCGGAGAACCACCAGATCGACTGGCCGCCTGGGTCGATCGCGCCGTGCGCGGTGCCCTTGGGCCGGGCGGTCGCCTGGCGTGTGGATCCCGTCGTCCGGTCCCAGGCGTAGATCTCCCAGGCGCCGGAGGCGTTGCTGCGGTAGACAGCCCGGGCGGGAGCCCGACGCGCCCACACGGGCAGTGTCACGCGCGGCGCTCGGAACCTGGCCTGCCAGCGTTCCTCCGCCTTCATATGGCGCTTCCCTCCGTCAAGACATTCGCTTCAGGCGTCCAGGCGCGGTCTCGCCGATTGCCGTCCAGTATGTCGCTTCTCTCACCAATATGCTTGTGTAACGTGCCGGAATTTCGGGCTAAATGCCACGTCAGTAACATGCGCCCCGAAGGCAGCTGTCAAGCGCACGCCTTGATCAGGAGAGGTGTTGAAATGTAGACATGCGGAAAGAAGCGGTCACATAACTTGTTTTCGGTAGTTCCATTATTTTTCTTCGCATACCTTCTTGCTCGGTATGCCAGGCGCTCGGCCCCATCCCCACGACGGCCTCGACCGCCTGATGCCCCAGCGCCATCCCGAACTCGTGAACGCTCTGCCCGGTCTCGGCGAAGTGACCGCCCAGGCTCTCCGCCACCCGTCGTTCCTTCGACTCGTCCACCGAGAGCAGTCCCAGCCGCTCCACCAACGGTTCGAGATGCCGCGACGTGGGCGTGACCACGACCAGCACGCCGTCGTCGCGGAGCACCCGGGCGAACTCCGCACCGTTGCGGGGCGCGAACACGTTGAGGATCACATCCACCGTCCGGTCCCCGACGGGCAGGGGCCTCCACACATCGGCCACCACCGCCCCGAGCCGGGGATGCGCCCGCGCGGCCCGCCTGATCGCGTTTTTGGACACGTCGAGCGCGATCCCGACTGCTCCCGGGAGCCGGTCGAGCGTCCGGGCGAGGTAGTGCCCGGTCCCCGCGCCCGCGTCCGCGACCACCTTCGCGTCGGTACGGCAGGCGCCGGCGACCGCCTCCGCGAGGGGACCGAAATACCCCGCTCCCAGAAACGCCTCCCTCGCCGCCACCATCGCCGTGCTGTCCGCCGTACCGGGGGCCTGGGAACCGGTCAGGAGGCTGACATATCCCTGTTTGGCAACATCAAAGGCATGGCCCTGCGGGCATCGGAGAACCCGGTCGCCCAGGCTGAACTCATCACCGCAGACCGGACAGATGAGGAAGTCGACGACGTCAGCCAGCATCCCCCCATCATCCCGCTTTCCGGCGATGGCCGAACTACGGGTAGCCGGGAGTCACATGGCACTCGCATCGGGGTCGGACGGGGTGCCGAGTGCCGTGAGGATCGCTCGTGAGACCCCGGCGGGGTTCTCCAGCCAGGGGAAGTGGCCGCAGCCGGGCAGCCATTCGAGCGTGGCTCCGGGCAGCCAGCTCGCCCATACGGCCGGAGCCGCCAGTCCCACGCTCACATCGCGGTCCCCGGCCAGGACGGTCACCGGGGCGGTGATCGCGCTCAGGGAGGCCGGGTCGAACGGGGACGCGCCGAAGCCCGCCGCCGCTTCGGGGGCGGAGTCGCAGTCGTCCGGGCGGAAGGCGTGAGCCTGAGCGGCGGCGTCCCAGCGGCCGTAGAACACCGGGGTGAACTGCCTGGCCAGAGAGGGAAACTCGTCATCGGACGCGGTGGGGGCCTTCTCCAGGGCGGCGAGGGCGCCGTCGAGCCAGGGCTCGCCGTCGAAGAGCTCGCGGGCGAGGGCGGCACGGCCGGGCTCCCCGTCCTGGGGAGGGATCGGGCGGCGGGTCGGGGTGAGCAGGACCAGGCGTCGCACCCGTCCGGGACGGCGGGCGGCGTGGAGGACCGCGGGGAGCGCCCCTGCCGAGTGGCCCAGCAGGTCGAAGCCGTCGACGCCCAGGTGAAGGCGGAGCGCCTCCAGGTCCTCGGCCAGAGCGGCGAAGCCGTAGTCCTCGGCCGGATCCGAACCGCCGACACCGCGCGGGTCGAGCAGGAGCAGGGTGCGGTGTCGCTCCAGGCCGCCGAGGGTGTCCAGGTATGACGCCGGGCGGGCGGGGCCGCCGGGCTGGCAGACGAGCAGCGGGCCCTCGCCGCGCAGTTCGTAATGGAGGGAGGTTCCCGCAGCCGAGAAAAATTGTGTCATTCGATCAAATTAATAGGGAGATAACGGGATCTGCTATGGATTAAACGACCGACGGGATCTGCGGGAAAGCGAGGGACCCGGCAAGAGGACACAGAGATCACGCGGTCTGCTGGACCTGCTGGAGGAATGCGGCGTTGGAGGGAGTCTCCCGGAGCCTGTCGGTGAGGAGCTCCAGAGCCTGCTGCTTCTCCAGTCCGCCCAGGGTACGGCGGAGCCGCCAGGAGAGTTGGTGCTCACGCGGGTCGAGGAGGATCTCCTCGCGCCGGGTGCCGGAGGCGTCGAGATCGACGGCCGGGTAGAGGCGCTTGTCGGCGAGGGCGCGGCTGAGGCGCAGCTCCATGTTGCCGGTGCCCTTGAACTCCTCGAAGAGGGTGTCGTCCATCCGGGAGCCGGTCTCGACCAGGGCGGTGGCGAGGATGGTCAGCGAGCCGCCGTCGCGCAGGTTGCGGGCGGCGCCGAAGAAGCGGCGTGGGGGCAGCAGCGCGGCGGCGTCGATGCCGCCGGCGAGGGTGCGTCCGCCGCCGGGCGCGAGGTTGTTGTAGGCGCGGGCCAGGCGGGTCAGGGAGTCGAGCAGGACGACGACGTCGCGGCCGCTCTCGGCGAGGCGCTTGGCGCGTTCGACGGCGAGCTCGGCCAGCGCGGTGTGGTCGCGGTCGGGCCGGTCGAACGTGGACGCGGCCACCTCGCCGTGGATGGACTCGCGCATCTCGGTGACCTCCTCGGGGCGCTCGCCGACGAGCACGACCATGAGGTGGCAGCCGGGGTGGTTGCGCGTGACCGCGGCGGCCAGGTCCTGCAGGACCATGGTCTTGCCCGCCTTGGGCGGAGCGACGATCAGACCGCGCTGGCCCTTGCCGATCGGTGCGAACAGGTCGACGACCCGGGTGGTCATCGACTCGGTCTCCAGGCGGAGCCGCTCGCGCGGGTGGACCGGCGTCATGTCGGCGAAGTCGGGCCGCTGCCGCCAGCCGGCGGAGCCGTTCACGCTCTCGACCCCGTCCAGCCTGTCGTACGGCCTGCGGGCGGTGGCGACGACGTGGTCGCCGGGGCGCAGGCCGTACTGCCTGATCTGGGCGTGGGGGACGCGCACGTCGTCCGGGCCGGGCAGGTAACCGCGGGTGCGGATGTGGCCGGTCTTGTCGCGGACGTCGAGGAGGCCGGTCACGGTCTCGACGGGGGCGTCGTTCCCGCCCCTGGCCGGAGGGCCGCTCTCGTTCCCGGCGTAGGCGTCGCTCTCGCGAGGACGCGGAGGACGCGGGGTGCGCGAACGCTTTCTGGGGGTGGTGGTTTCTACGGTCATGGGCGACCTTTCACGGGGAAAGGCCATGGCAGGCCTTTCGCGGGGAAGCCGCATGCCCGGGTAGACGCGGTGCGGCCGGGTGCCCGGGTGGACACGGTGTGGCCGTACGTCTGGGAGGGCGCGGCAGAATAAGAGAGAAAACGGGGCGGATCATCGCACGCGGCTCGGCCGGCAGTACGTCACGCCCGCTATCACAGTAGCACCGTTAATCCGCACCGAACAGGAGACCGGATGCCACACCAGTCCATAACAGTCGCGGGGGTCGAGGTGTTCCCGCTGTGTGACGCCGTAGGGCCGATGGGTGACTCGATCCGGCGCCCGATGCCGGAGATGTTCCCCGGGGGCTGTCACGGTGAGTCCGACGAGTGGGTCCTGCACTTCCACTGCTATCTGCTCCGTGACGCGGTGGGCAGGACCGTGCTTGTGGACACCGGGATCGGCCCGGAGAGCTCGCCCGCGGCGAGCTGGGCGCCGGTCCCCGGGGCGCTCGGTGCCGAGCTCGCGCGGGTGGAGGTGGCCCCCGAGGAGGTGGACGTGGTGGTCATCACGCACCTGCACAGCGACCACGCGGGTGGCGCGGTGATCGACGGCGTGCCCGTCTTCGCCAACGCCAGGCACGTTCTCCAGCGGGCCGAGATCGACACGGCCGCCGAGGGGGTCCTCGGCCATGTCGTCCGGCCGCTGGGCGACCGCGTGCAGGTGGTGGACGGTCAGGCGGACGTGCTCCCCGGCGTCCGGGTGTTCCACACGCCCGGGCACACCCCGGGCCACCAGGTCGTCCAGGTGGGAGATCTGGTGCTGACCGGCGACGTGGTGCTGCACCCGGTGCAGCTGGCCGACCCGAAGGTCCCCTATCTCTACGACACCGATCCCGAGCTCGCCGCGGCGACCCGTGTCGAGCTATTGGAACGGGTCAGGGCCGAGCGGGGGATGATCGCCACCGCCCACTTCGAGGAGCCTTTCACCAGGCTCCGCTGATCATGATCTCCGTGGTTCCGTGAACCGGGTCACCTGCCGGGGCCGTCACGGCCCGCGTCTCCGCCGTGGCGGCGCGGGCGGCTCCCCCGCGCCCCCGTATGGCCGGCGCCCTCGCGGGCGACCTCTCCCGCGACGTGTCAGGCGCTCGTCTGGGCGGCCAGGAGCAGGCGCCGCGCCTTGCCCCGGTAGCGCAGGACCTGGACCGCGCCGAGCGCCCAGATGGGGTACTGCACGGCGAAGGCCCAGCGGAACGCGTCCAGGCCGGTCTCTCCGGCCAGGTCGAGGATGACCCCGACCAGGGCGATCACCGACATGGACGCGACGAAGCCGCCGCCGTTCACGATGCCGGTGGCCGCGCCGATCCGGGCGGCCGGGTTGAAGGTCCTGGCGTAGTCGAAGCCGATCATCGACCCCGGGCCGTTGGCCGCGAGCACCACCACGAGCAGGACGAGCAGCCAGAGCGGCGCCTGGCCGGGCCAGGCCAGCACGGCGGTCCACGCCGCGGCGGTGGTGCCGATCACGGTGAGGACCATCCGGGAGCGGTGGAACGGGAACCGTCCGGCGAGGTAGCCGAGCAGCGGTCCGCACGCCATGCCGCACAGGGTCAGGGTGGACAGCAGCACACCCGCCGTGGAGGGGTCCAGCCCCTGCCCCTGGACCAGGAACGGATAGCCCCACAGCAGCAGGAACGCGGCGGCCGAGCACTGGGTGGCGGCGTGGGTCCACATGCCCAGCCGGGTGCCGGGTTCGGCCCAGGCGGCCTTCAGCCCGGGAGGCTCTCCCGTCCGCTCCGGGCGCGAGTCCCGCAGCAACGTGATCAGTAGGAACGCCGACAGCACGCCCAGGCCGGCGGCGCCCAGGAAGGTGGGCGTCCAGCCGTAGGCGTGCAGGGACTGGATCAGGGGGACCGCGGAGGCGATCGCGCCCAGCTGCCCGATCAGTCCGGTGAGCTGGACCATCACCGGATTGCGGTGTGCGGGGAAGTGGAGGCTGACCAGCCGGATCACGCTGATGAACGTCATCGCGTCGCCGCAGCCGATCAGCGCCCGTCCCGCTATCCCGGGCAGCAGCCCCTCGGCCAGTGCGAAGACGAGTTCGCCGCAGGCCATCACGGTGGCTCCGGCGATGAGCATGCGCTTGGAGCCGAGCCGGTCGACGAACACGCCGACGGGCACCTGCATGGCCGCGTAGACCAGCAGTTGCAGCATGGCCAGGATGGAGAGCCCTGCCGCGCCCACGTCGAGCCGGGCGGCGGCCTCGATGCTGGAGACGCCGAGGGACTGGCGGTGGAAGACCGCGATGACGTAGGCGAATACACCGGTGGCCCAGAACAGCATTGCCATGGACCGTGATGTCATGGATTAGATATTACTTTTACCTTTTTTTGAAGATGTGGCCGGGCGGGGCGGTCCCGGACCTCCGGCGGCGCTCAGCGGTGTGGGTAGCGGATGAGCAGGCTGGCGTGGACGTCCTGGTCGCCGATCGCCGAGTAGGTGTGCGGGACGTCCGAGCGCCAGGTGAGGTGCTCACCCGGCCCGGCCCGGAGGGGCGCGTCGCGCGGGCCGGCGACCAGCGTCCCGGCGAAGACCGTGATGTGCTCGGTGACGCCCTCGTGATGGGCGGGGGAGACCTGCGTGGCCCCTGCGGGGATCACCAGCCGGTAGAGCTCGTAGGTGACGGCCTCGTCCTCGAAGATCTGGAGGAGCACGCCCTCGACGGCGGTGCCCCGGATGACGGGGTCGGTGCCCAGGACCAGCGCCAGGGGCACGCCGAGCTGGGCGGTGACCGCCCAGAGCGTCTCCAGGGTGGGGTTGCGGGTGCCGTTCTCCAGCCCGGAGAGCGTCGCCTTGCCGACGCCCGCGCGCCGCGCGAGTTCGGAGAGTGAGATGCTCCGTTCCTCCCTCAACCTGCGGATTCGCTGACCTACGTCCGATGTGCCGGTCTCCTGGGCGGGACGAGGACTTTGTGCGCCGGGCTCCATGAGGCTATGGTGCAGCATGACGATCGTTCCGTTTACGGAACGCCTGGGATGTGCGGCCCCGGAGACCCCGCGGAACGGGTTCCGGGCCGGATGAGCCGTGGACGGCCGGGGGAGATCGCAGGGGCTTCCAGAACGGGGAGGGGACGACAGGGATGACACGCCTTCTTCAGCCCGTGCTCGCGGGAGTGGTGACCGCGCTGGTCGGCTTTGCGAGCTCCTTCGCCGTGGTCCTGGCCGGGCTCCGGGCCGTGGGCGCCGACCAGCGGCAGGCGGCGTCCGGGCTGCTCGCGCTCTGTCTGGCCAACGGCGTGCTGGCGATCTGGCTGGGCCTGCGCCGGCGCATGCCGATCACCATCGCCTGGTCGACGCCGGGGGCGGCGCTGCTGGTCACGACCGGTGCCCTGGACGGCGGGTTCCCCGTCGCGGTCGGCGCGTTCGTGGTCTCCGGCCTGCTCATCGCCGCCGCGGGACTCTTCCCGCCGCTGGGGCGCTGGATCGCGGCCATTCCCACCCCGATCGCCTCCGCGATGCTCGCCGGAGTCCTGCTCAACCTGTGCATCGCACCGGCCCGAGCCCTCGGCGAGGTGCCGCAGATGGCCGGTCCCGTCGTGCTCGTCTGGGCGCTTCTCAGTCGTTTCGCCAGCAAGTGGGCGATCCCGGGTGCTCTCCTGGTCGCCGTCGTGGCCATCGCGCTGACCGGACCCAGCCTCGGGGCGGTGGACGTGCGCCCGGTGGTCGAGCTGACCGCCCCGGCCTGGAGCGCCACAGCCATGATCAGTATCGCGCTCCCGCTGTTCCTGGTCACCATGGCCTCGCAGAACGTGCCGGGCATGGCGGTCCTCGCCGGGTACGGCTACCGTCCCCCGCTGCGCGGCATTCTCGTCGGCACGGGTCTGGGCAGCACCCTCGGCGCGCCCCTGGGCGGGCACGCGGTGAACCTGGCGGCCATCACCGCGGCGCTGGCCGCCGGTCCGGACGCCGACCCCGACCCGGGCCGCCGCTGGATCGCCTCGGTCACCGCCGGAGGTTCGATGATCATCCTGGGCGTCGGCTCCGGGCTGGCCACCGCGCTGGTCCTGCTCTCCCCGCCCGTGCTGATCGAGGCCGTGGCGGGCCTTGCGCTGATCGGTGCGCTCGCCTCGGCGATCACCGCCGCCGTGGCCCGGCCCGAGGGCAGGGAAGCGGCGGTGGTCACCTTCGTGGTCACCGCGTCGGGGCTGACACTGTTCGGGGTGGGCGCGGCGTTCTGGGGGCTGGTGGCGGGAGGTCTCATGATGCTCCTGCAGCGCAGGAGGGTTCCCCCGGTCTCCTCTGAGCCGGAGCACGGGCAGGCCCGGCCCGCGGGCGACTCCGGGGAGCTCAGCCGGCAGTGAGCACCGGGCTCCTGCGCCGGTGGACCAGGAGGCCGGTGGTGGTCAGCCGCCCTCCACGCGCCCATGGCGGCCGGCGACGAGCTGGTCGGTGCTGTGCCGGCGGGGGACCTCCACCCTACGATCAAGAGGAGTCCCAGCACTATCATGTGACCTCATCTCGGGCAGCGTCTGTTGCAACCGCTGCTGCCCCGTGGCGGCGGGATTATTCACCGGGCCCGCGCGGTTGCCAGAAAACGTGGCAGAGATCGACGTCGTGGTCATCGGTGCGGGACAGGCCGGACTGTCCAGCGCCTACTTCCTGAGCAGGGCCGGGCTTGATTTCGTGGTTCTCGACCGCTCTCCGCGTCCCGGCGGCGCATGGCAGTTCCGCTGGCCCTCCCTGACCCTCGGCGCCACGCACCGCGTGCACGACCTCCCCGGCCTGCCGATGGGTGTGGCCGACACGACCCGGCCGTCGTCGGAGGTCGTCTCCGAATACTTCGCCGCCTACGAGCGGACCTTCGACCTGCCGATGCGCCGCCCGGTCGCGGTGCGAGCGGTCCGGGAGGGTGAGGGCGGGCGGCTGCTGGTGGAGACCACGGCCGGTGACTGGTCGGCCCGCGCGCTGGTCAACGCCACCGGCACCTGGGACCGCCCCTTCTGGCCGCGCTATCCGGGGCAGGAGACGTTCCTCGGCCGGCAGCTCCACACCGCCGACTACGTCACCCGGGAGGAGTTCGCCGGCAGGCACGTCGTGGTGGTCGGGGCGGGGGCCTCGGCCGTCCAGCTCCTGATGGAGATCGCCGAGATCACCACAACCACCTGGGTGACCCGCCGTCCTCCCGTCTTCCGTGAGGGTCCGTTCGACGAGGGGGCGGCCCGCGCGGCCGTCGCCCGGGTCGACGCCCGCGTCCGCGCGGGGCTCCCGCCGGGCAGCGTGGTCGGAGCCACCGGCTACCCGATGACGCCGCAGGTCAGGGCGGCCATGGCGGCCGGAGTCCTGGACCGTCTGCCGATGTTCGATCGGATCGTTCCCGAGGGGGTCGTCTGGGATGACGCCGTCGGGCAGAGGCGCCTGGTCACGGCCGACGTGATCCTGTGGGCGACCGGGTTCCGGCCGGTCGTCACCCACCTGGCCCCGCTGCGCCTGCGCGAGCCGGGCGGCGGCATCCGGGTCGAGGACACCCGGGCGGTCCTGGACCCCCGCGTCCATCTGGTCGGTTACGGCCCCTCGGCCAGCACCATCGGGGCCAACCGCGCGGGCCGTACCGCCGTCCAGCACATCCGCCGGCTCCTCGGCGAGCCCGTCGCGGCGTAGGGGGGCCAGTGGTAAGCGCGGCAAAAACAACGGACATGCAGGCCAACGCCCCTTGGCCGAGCTGTATGCGAAGTCCTTTGCTGAGGTTCTGGCCTGCATATCCGTCGAAAATTTCGCCGTTACCACTGGGACCCCTAGGTGGCGCGGGAGTCCTCGTCGATTGCCTTCCGAGTGGCGGTGTGGCTGCGGTCGATCGCGCGGCGGCGACCGTCACCGACGCCGCGCCAGGGGTTGCGTAAACGATTACAGAACGCGAAGATCACTGTGTTTGCGCCTTTGCCTTTGAAAGGAATACGGGTGCCCCAAACCCCCCACAGCGAATCGGGAACCCGAGGCCTGCTCCTGGCCCCGCTCGCGGCCCTGCTCACGTTCGTCATGTTCCTCGCGCTCACCCCGCCGGCGAGCGCCAACACCTTCGGGTGGTCGTACCTGCATCCGTCGGGGTGCTGCTCACAGGCGGACAACAGGGACCACTACTACAACTACTCGTCGCTGACCTCGTACATGAAGGTCGCCGGCAACTACGCCATGATCCACCTGGACTCCCAGACCGACATGGCCACGCACTACGACTCCTCCCCCGACATCCACACCGACGTGGAGATGTTCGACCAGTACTACGACGACTACTGGGGCCTGGACTGGGACGGGTCGAGCACCGGCAAGAACCTCCACGCCCGTGCCGAGTGCGTACGGATCATCAGCCCGGGGCTCATCAACGGCTGGTGGAAGTGCGACCAGTACGAGATCCGCTTCGATCTGGCCGACATGAGCGGTTTCTCGGAGAACGAGCGCAAGAAGACGGCCTGCCACGAGGTCGGGCACAGCGTCGGGCTCGGCCACTCCTCCGAAAGCAACTCCTGCATGAAGACGGGCCGCTCCACCGTGCGCAGCTACACCTCGCACGACGTCGCGCACATCAACGGCCGATTCTGAGGACGGGACACATGTCGAAGATGCTCCGATCCCGCACCGCGGGGGTGGGTCTCACCCTCGCCGTCGCACTCGGCCTGGCGACTGCCGCCGGAGTGGCCGCCTCCTGGCCGGGCGAGGCCGCTCCCCCGTTCTGGTCCATGATGCGCTCCGGCGTGGGCGAGTCGACCGGCACGTACCTGTACGACTCACTGGACGACCTGACGCCCGGCGCGCCCGCCTCCGGCGCCTTCACCCCCGCCGCGGCGCTGCTGGAGGGCACCGTCGTCGGCATCGAGCCGGGGATCGCCTTCGGCTCCGACGACAGCGCGGGCGCCGCGCCCGTCGTCGGATACGACACACCCGACGCGGCGATCCGCTACGCCAGTCTCGTCGTCAAGGTGGACCGCGTCCTGTCCGGAAAGCTCGGCCTGGGCCAGCAGAGCGGCCAGATCCGGCTGCAGATCGAGCAGCCGAAGCAGAGCACCCTGGCCGACCTGCGGGCCTCCATCAGCAGCGCGGGGCACGGCCTGTTCTACGTGCACAACGCCCTGGAGCGGTACCAGGCCGAGGGGCGGACGGTGCCCCAGGCGCTGGCCAGCTACCTGGCCTCGGTGCATGTGCCGATCGGCGAGGGCGTGTTCGTCGAGCAGGCACCGGGCCAGCCGGTCATCGCGCCGCTCATGGACGGCCCGGAACGGGTGGACCAGATACTCAACGGCGCCCCGGCGCCCGTGGAGGAGCCGCCGGACACGCCCTCCCCCAGGCCCCCCAAGCCCTCGGACTTCCCGCACGACGACAACCCAAACGGGACGCCGACGGCCGCCCCCGTCCCGGACCCCACGGACGACCCCGACGCCTCGGCGGTGGACGTCCCCGACCCGGTCACGACGGACACCGCCGGCCCCGTGGCAAGCGAGCCCGCGGTCGGCACCCCCACCTTGGACCAGCTGATGGGCCGCGCGGTGCGCGCGGCGTGCGTGGTCGGCACCAGCACCACGCTGACCACCTGCTGACCGAACCCCACGGGACCCCGTAGGGCGTCCGGTGGTCCGCCGCACCCTGTCACCACCCGCGAGCAGGCGTGGAGACGGTCATCCGTACCGCGCCGGACGGCGCCGCCTCCACGCCCGCCACACCTGATCAGGGTGTCTGGCCGGGCCCGTCGACGATCCCGGAGTCCAGCACGGACATGGCGGAGGTCTCACCGTCCCGCACGACCTTCGTACCGAGGTAGTGGTAGTCCCCGGGGTCGAGGATGTAGTAGCCCTTGCCGGCCTCCCCCACATCGAGAACGACGCCGATGCCCTTCCGCCCGTCCCCGTCCGTGGCGTTCTCCTCGATCGTGACATTCGGGATCTTCGCCAGGGCGCGGTACATCGCCGCGGACGTGTCCGGAGGGATCAGGGGCCCGTACTTCATGTACCACCCGATCGCCCCGAAGGCCCTGACGTCCGCTTCGGTTCCCTCCGGGCAGCCGGGCTGGCAGATCGACAGCGGTGCCCGCTCCTCCTTGAGATCGCGGAAGTGCTCCAGCAGCGCGTCCGGATCCGCGGGGAGGTCCTCCACCTCCCGCTGTGTCCGAGCGGGGTTGGTCCGCGCCCTCGGCTCGCCGTTGCCGAGCTTCAGCCTGCCGTCGACGCGGAGGGCGTCCTTGCGTCCGTCCAGCCGGCTCCAAAGCTCGAACGTCGGGAGGTCACCCCCCGCCATGTGCTGTGATTCCTTGATGTAGAACCACTGGTCCAGGCGGATGTCGACGGCCTTGGTCCGGGTGGCGACGAGCGCGGCGTTCTCCAGCACCAGCGCCGCGCTGGGCGGCCGCACCGCGGACGGCCGGCTCCCCGGTTCTGCGGTCCCCACGAGCTGGGGCACGAGCACGGCGGTGGCGGCGAGGGCTCCGGCTCCGGCCAGGGCAAGACCCCAGTGCAGGCGGGGCGCGGGCCGCGCCGGGCGTCGGCGGGGCACGGACGAACCCGCCCGGATCTCGGCGAGCAGCCGATGCTCTTCGGCCCGCAGATCGGACTGTGCCGGAACCTCGTCTCGCAGACTCTTGAGGAGCTCGATCTCGTTCATCTGTCCGTTCCTTCGTCTGTGGCGGTCGGATCGATGTCACCGAGCACCCGGCGTAGCTTGCTTCGAGCCCGATTGACCCGCGAACGCACCGTCCCCACCGGAACACCGAGTGCCTGGGCGGCCTGCTCGTACGTGAGGTCTGTCCACGTCACCAGCAGCAACGTGTCCCGGTGTCCCCGGGGCAGTCCCGCCAGCGCCGCGGCGAGCCGGCGCCGCGCTCCGCCCGCGGCCACCCTCTGATCGACCTCATCGGTGAACGGCTCGATCACCGAGTCCGCCCCCGTGCGGCTCAGTGCCCGATACAGGCCGATCTCGCGGCGGCGGTGCCGCCCGATGAGGTTGGTGGCGATGCCGTACAGCCATGGCCGCGCGTCGCCGTAGGCCAGGTCGTAGGACTCCCGGTGCTGGAATGCCGTCGCGAAGGTCTCGGCGACGATGTCCTCGGCGGGATCCAGGCCCAGCCGCCTGATGACGTAGCGCTTGAGCGCCGGTGCGTGGCGGGTGAACAGCGTGGCGAATCGTTCAGGCTCATGCCGGGATCGTTCGATCACCGTGGCGTCGTCGGCCGTCTCCACGCCCGCGGGCCGAGGCGGTGCGTCCGTCCGGCTCTTCTGTCGCATCTCTTGCCTCTCGGGTGTCTGCTGTGACACCGGTAATTACCGCCGGAGGGATCCGCGGTTCCCAGAAGTTCCGCGGTGAATACGGCGACCGTCCCGGACACCGGTGGCCGGGACGGCGCGCGGAAAGCCGTGGGTGCCGGAGCCGGCCTCCGCCGCACCCTTCCCCACCGGCTCGGCAGGCCTGTTCATCTCTTGACCACCCGGCTCCGGGTCTTAGTGTTGACGGGATGGAACGCACCCGTCTGTATCGCAACGGCGTCATGGAGGCCGAAGGTTTTCCCATCGACGACGTCTCCGATTACGTCGGAGACCCGTCCGCCGTGGTGTGGTTCGATCTGTGCTCGCCGACGCAGGCGGACCTGACGAAGATCAGCGAGGAGCTCGGCCTGCACCCGCTGGCGGTCGAGGACGCGCTCCAGAGCCACCAGCGTCCCAAGCTCGACACCTACGACAGCCATCTGTTCCTCAGCGTCTACGGCGCCAAGCTGGTGGACAAGCATCTCCAGCTCATCGAGATAGCTGCTTTCGTCACCAAGAACGCCCTGGTCACCGTCAGGGAGAGCCCTCAGTTCGACATCGACGAAGTGATCAGGCGCTGGGACGCCAATGCCGAGATGGCCAAGTACGGCGTGCCGTACCTGCTGCACGGCCTGCTCGACTACGTGGTGGACGGGCACTTCGAGGTGCTGCAGGCGATGGATGACCGGGTCGAGGCGCTGGAGGACGACCTCTTCGAGGAGAACGCCGGCGACCGGGCCTACATCCAGCGCCAGACCTTCGAGATGCGCAAGAAGCTGGTGCGGTTCCGGCGGCTGGCGGTTCCGGTGCGCGAGGTCGTGGGCAGCCTGCTCCGCAGGAGCGTGGAGCTGCTGGATCCGGTGCTGGACCCCTACTACCAGGACGTCTACGACCACACGCTGCGGGTCGCCGAATGGACCGACTCCCTGCGTGAGCTGGTGGGCAACGTCCGCGAGGCCCATATCAACCAGCAGGGATTCAAGCTCAACGACATCATGAAGAAGATCACGAGCTGGGCGGCCATCATCGCGGTGCCCACGATGATCACCGGATTCTACGGCCAGAACGTGCCGTATCCCGGCTTCAGCCAGCCGATCGGCTTCTGGACCTCCACCCTCGTCATCCTCGTGGCCTCGTCCATCCTCTACCTGATCTTCAAGAGGAGGGGCTGGCTGTAGTCGCCGCCGTGCCGGTCGCGCCGCCGGCGAGCGGGCGTCAGGGGCGCAGGCCGTGGAACATGACGGCCAGTGTCCTGGTCCGCAGCTCCTCGTCCCAGCCCTGGTGCTGCGCGGCCAGGCAGGCGGCGGTCAGGAGGGCCAGGAGCTCCGCCATCCCGACCTCCTCACGCACCGCGCCCGCCCGCTGGGCGCGGGTCAGCAGCGTCTCGACGGCGCCGCGGATGTCGTAGGTCCCCGCCGTGGCGGCCTTGACGTCGATTCCGGTGCCGGCGAGGGCGTCGGCGAAGACCTTCTTCACGGTGGCGTCCTCGACGATACGGGTGAAGAACGAGAAGAGGGCAGCGCCGGGGTCGGCGGCGGTGAACAGCGCCTGTGCCTCCTCGGCGAGCCGGCGTTGACGGTCCATGACGATCGCCTGGTAGAGGGCCTCCTTGGTGGGGAACTGGCGGTAGATCGTGCCGACGCCCACTCCGGCGTGCCCGGCGATCGTCCGCATCGACGCGGTCAGCCCGTCACGGGTCAGGACTTCTTCCGCCGCCGCCAGCACGCGGGCCAGGTTGCGTTGGGCGTCGGCGCGCATCTTCGTCCTCCGTGGGAAAGCCTCGGCAGCGTTGACAACCGGAACAAGTGTTCCGTATGTTTCAAGCGGAACGCTTGTTCCGATTCTACCGGAGGAGCGGCTTTGAACTACGTACGGCTCGGCGACTCGGGGCTGAAGGTCTCCCGGGCATGCCTCGGCACCATGAACTTCGGCACCGTCGGGGGGGTGGGCGGCTGCGACGAGGCGGAGGCCACCCGTGTCATCGACGCCTTTCTGGACGCGGGGAACAACTTCGTCGACACCGCCGACCTCTACCACGGCGGTGAGTCTGAGGAGATCCTCGGCCGGGCGCTGCGCGGCCGACGCGACTCGGTGGTCGTCGCCACCAAGGGCAGCCGTCCCCAGGGGCCGGGCCCCAACGACCAGGGCCTGTCGAGGGCCCATCTCACCAGGGCGCTGGAGGCCAGCCTGCGACGGCTGGGCACCGGCTACATCGACCTCTACCAGTGCCACATATGGGACGCGGAGACCCCGATCGAGGAGACGATGGCGACACTGGACGGGTTCGTCCGTTCCGGCAAGGTCCGCTACCTCGGCTGTTCCAACTTCACCGCCCCGCAGATCGTGCAGGCGCAGTGGGCCGCCGAACGCGTCGGGGGCACGCGGTTCGTCAGCCTCCAGCCGCAGTACTCGCTGGTGGCCCGTCTCATCGAGGTGGAGATCCTCCAGGTCTGCCGGGACCACGGCCTGGGCGCCGTCACCTACGCCCCGCTCGGCGGCGGCGTCCTGTCCGGCCGCTACCGTCGTGACACCGCCCCCGGCCCGGACAGCAGGATGGGCAGGATGATGTCGCTCGCGACACCGGCGGCCCGCCGCTGGGCGCGGGACATGCTCAGCGAACGGAGTCTCGGCATCGCCGACGAGGTCGCCAAGGTCGCCGCCGAGCTCGGCACGACGTCCACCGCGGTCGCCATCGCCTGGGTCGCGGCCCGCCCCGGTGTGACCTCGGTCGTCATCGGCCCCCGGAACCTGGAGCAGTACGGGCAGAACGCGGCCGGATTCGCCCTTGAGCTCCCCTCCGAGGTGGTGGCCCGGTTGGAGGAGGTCTCCCGTCCGGGCGACAGGCCGATCACCGGCGCGTCCTGGTGATCCCGTGTCAACCAAGGCGGTTGCGGGAATCAGTCATATCTGAACCTGTAATCCTCCGTGGAGGTATGGGTGGGCGCACGGGGAGTTGTCATCGTGGTTCTGGGCGCCGCGGTGATGTTCTCACTGGCGACCCAGGGCGATGGCCGGCCGAAGGACGAGACCAGGGTGAGAGTCGTCCCGCTCGCCAACCTGGACGGCGTGCGGCCGGGACTCGCCCCGGTCCGGTCAGCGGGTGACAGGTCCGAAGCGGTCGGGCTGATCAAAAGGCTGCGGGTCAAGGGGATGGGGCCGAAGACGGGTTACACGCGGACCCGCTTCGGCGGCAACTGGGCGGATACGGCCAAAGGCGTGCCGTACGCGCGCAACGGCTGCCGCACCCGCGACGACCTGCTCGCCCGGGACGGCGAGGACGTGAGATATCTCCGGGGATCGCGCTGTGTCGTCGTGTCGATGAGGCTGCGCGATCCCTACACCGGCAGGACGATCCGGTGGCGCAGGCAGCGGGCGGACGAGGTCCAGGTCGACCACGTGGTCCCGCTCTCCTACGAGTGGCGGATGGGCGCCTCCCGCTGGCCGATGGCCAAGCGGATGCGGATCGCCAACGACCCGCTCAACCTGATCCCCGTGTACGGCGACGCCAACGAGGCCAAGGGCGGCTCGGGCCCGGCCTCCTGGCTCCCGCCGGTGCGCCGGGTGCGCTGTGCCTATGTCGTACGCTTCGCGCAGGTCGCACTGAAATACGGCCTGCCGGTCACCCGGGCCGACAAGGCCACGATGCTGGCCCAGTGCCGGTAGGCCCCGGCTGTCTCAGAAGCGCCGTCGTCTCAGAAGCGCCGGAGCAGCGCCTGCTTGGCGGCGGTGAACTCCTCCTCGGTGAGCACGCCGTCACGGCGTAGCTCACCCAGCTCGCGCAGGCGGCGCAGGAGCGCGTCGGGGTCGTCGCCCTCTCCGGAGGGAGCGATCGCCTCCGGCGCGGGGGCCCCGAGGACGGACGGCTGGTCCGAGGGGTGCGGCAGCCGGGCGAGGAGAGCGGTGACGAACAGCGCCGCCGTCCTGGTCTCCTTGTCCAGGCCCCACAGGAGCAGGCAGTGCGGGTCGTGCTTGGGAGCCAGTTTGTGCGCCGAGCCCCTGACCTGGAATCGGAGGTGCCCGTTCTCCAGGCCGGCGGACGGGATCCACTCCACACCGGCCAGGTCCTTCAGCGGGAAACGCTGGGGACCGGCCGACTTCTTGGCCCCCTCGACCGCCCAGTTCCACTCGACGCGGACCGACTCGCCGTCGAAGGTCGCGGTGCCGTCACCTCCCGACACCGTCAGCGGCAGCCCGGGGCCGGGCATCAGGTAGCGGTCGCTGGGACCGTCGGGCACCTGCTCGATCACCAGGGCGTTGCGCACCTCGTCGACGAAATACTCGGCGACGCCCGTACGGTCGGGATCGATGGACAGCTGGTAAGGATCGGCCGCCTCGGAGATGCGCCCGCGAGCCGCCTGGGTGAACGGGTCGGCGCCCTCGCGGAGCCGGAGCCGGAGCCGCCCACCCTTCTTGCCGGGCTCGTAGGCGATGCCCGCGACCGCCGCGACCGGGACCTCCACCTCGCCGAGGAGCTGCCGCAGTTTGTTCACGCTCCGATCGCGGCCGGGCACGATCCTCAGGATCTCGCCGTCGAACGTCCACGTCCCGTCCCGAACCATGACCTCCGCCATACCGGGATCTTACGGCGACCGCCGCCGCCCGTGCCGACCTCCGGGAGGCCCGGGCCGGTTTCCGGTCACCGCCCCGGGCCTTCTATCCTCGAAGTCCACCCGCGATCCGCAGGCGAAGGAACCCCCGTGACCTTTTCGGCCCTGAACCTCGACGAGCTGACCGAGCAGCGTGACCGCGCTCTGCGTGACTACGACGCGCTCGTCCAGCGAGGACTCTCCCTCGACCTCACCCGGGGCAAGCCCTCGGGCCGGCAACTCGATCTGGCCTCGGCCATGTTGACCCTCCCCAGTGGCCACACCGCCGCCGACGGCACCGACTGCCGTAACTACGGGGGACTGCAGGGTCTCCCCGAGCTCCGGGAGATGTTCAGCGGCCTGCTGCAGGTCCCCGCCGGCCAGCTCGTCGCGGGGGGCAACTCCAGCCTCTCGCTGATGCACGACTCCATCGTCCACGCCATGCTCGGCCAGATGCCGGGCGCCGGGCGCCGGTGGGCGGACGAGCCGCGGATCGCCTTCCTGTGCCCGGTCCCCGGATACGACCGCCACTTCGCCCTGTCCGAGAGGTTCGGCATCGAGCTCATCTCCGTGCCGATGACCGCCGACGGCCCCGACATGGACGTCGTGGAGCGGCTCGTGGCCGAGGACGCCCAGGTCAAGGGGATCTGGTGCGTGCCCAAGTACAGCAACCCCACCGGCGTCTCCTACAGTGACGAGACGGTGCGCCGCCTGGCGGCCATGCCCGCCGCCGCGCCGGACTTCCGGATTTTCTGGGACAACGCCTACGCCGTCCACCACCTCACGGACACACCGGCGGAGATCGCCGACCTGCTGGCGCTGTGCGCCGAGAACGGCAACGCCGACCGCGCCTTCGTCTTCGCCTCCACCTCGAAGATCACTTTCAGTGGGAGCGGCATCGGTTTCTTCGGTTCGTCCCCGGCCAACGTGACGTGGCTGCTCGGCTCCATGGCCAAGGGGACCATCGGCCCCGACAAGATCAACCAGCTCCGTCATGTGGAGTTCCTCCGCGACGAGAACGGCATCCTCGCGCACATGCGCCGTCAGCGCGAGCTGATCCGGCCGAAGTTCGACACGGTGGACCTGATCCTCACCAAGGAGCTGGGCGGCACGGGCCTGGCGTCCTGGTCCGCTCCCGGCGGCGGTTACTTCATCGGTCTCGACGTGCTGGAGGGCTGCGCACGCCAGGTGGTGAGCCGGGCGGCCGACGCGGGCATCGCGCTGACCCCCGCGGGCGCCACCCACCCGTACGGGAACGACCCCCGCGACAGCACCATCCGCATCGCGCCCACCTACCCGGAGCTGGACGAGGTCGAGCTCGCCATCGCCGGCCTGGCCGTCTGCGTGCGTCTCGTCGGCACCGAGAAGCTGCTGGAGCAGGCCCGCTGAGCATTCTGGACCAACTGTTCTGACGGCTTTTGGACCTTATGGAGGAGGCGGCCCGCTCCCTACGGTGTGACCACACACCGCTCGGCGGGCGAGGGGGGACGCGGCGATCGGCGGCGGCGCGTACCACGTGTGCTCGGAACGGACCCGGGCGGCCTCCACGGCCGCCCTCCGGCCGGTGCCCTCTCCCTGATCCCTCAGGGGTGCAGTGCGAGTCCCTTGAGCACCTTGTCGACGGCGTTGCGCGGCCCGTGCACCGCGATGCCGACCAGACGGAGCTCGCCGGCGGGTACGGCGCGCACCGCAGCCCGGTTGTCCTCGTCGTGGTCGGTCTTGAAGAGCTCCTCGGTGTAGACGGCGACGTCGAGCCCGCGTGTCACCGCGCGGGCGTGCGCGCCCCGCAGACCGGCGGTGCCGGCCGCGTAGACGAGGACGGGCTGGCGGAACATCGCCAGGTAACGGTTGTCCGACCCGTCGGCGTACGGCTCGCCCATCACCTGCGGCCCGCCCCCCGCCACCCCGCTGGCCAGGAACGCGGTGACGTTGAGCTTCTGCCAGGCGGCGAGGTCCGCACGGACCACGATGCCGCTCTTCGTATCGAAACGCATGCGTCCCAGCCTGGCCGCCCGCGGCCCGCCGGTCTTGAACGCTCGTGCGGCGGGCACGGGCTGAGCGGCGGTGGGCACAATGGAGGTCATGGCAGGTGACTGGTCTCGCTACTGGAGGTCGCCCGGCAGGCGGCTGGAGGCGATGCACGCCCACTTCGAACGGCACGCCTACCACCGGCACAGCCATGAGACCTACTCCTTCGGCGTCACCGACGACGGGGCGCAGGCGTTCACCTGCCGGGGCGCCGGGCACACGAGCACGGCCGGGATGGTGATGGCGTTCAACCCGGAGGACCCGCACGACGGCAAGGCGGCGGACGCGTTCGGATTCACCTACCGCATGGTCCACATCGGGCCGGAGCTCGTCGCCGACGTGCTGACCCAGTCCGCGGGACGCCGGGCCGCGGGACGCCGGGCCGCGGGACGCCGGGCCGGGCTGCCGCTGTTCGCCGAGCCGGTCGTCCATGATCCGGTGCTCGCCGCCGGGCTGCGCCGCCTGCACGCGGCCCTTCTCGGCGGGGCCCCCGCGCTGCTCGGCGACGAGCTGCTCGACGCCGTCGTCCTGGCGGCGGTCCGCCGCGCGGCCATCGGCGGGCCCGGTCAACGGCGCGCGACCGCCGCACCGGCGGCGTCGGCCATCGCCAGGCGGGTGGCCGAACGGCTCCACGACGACTACCGGACCGATCTCACCGCCGACGCGCTGGCCGCCGTCTCCGGTTCCAGCCGTTTCGCCGTCTACCGGGCCTTCCGGGCGATGTACGGCATGGCGCCGAGCGACTATCAGCGGCAGGTCCGCCTGCGTGCCGCCCGCAGGCTCCTGGCGGGTGGCGCCCCGATCGCCGAGGCCGCGTCGGAGACCGGGTTCGCCGACCAGAGCCATCTGACCCGCTGGTTCGTCCGCTCCTACGGGATCACGCCGGGCACCTACCGCCGTGGTTCACCCTGACCGGCCGCCGGCCGTCCCCGGCGGTTCCGTGGCGGTCAGGGTGTCCGGGGGCGCTCCCGTGGCGCCGGCGGCGAGAGCGAGCTTGACCTCAAGTTAAGTTGAGATTTTAGGGTTCTTCCTGTGTCGCCAACCGGGAACGCCGGCGATGTCGTGGCCCCCAAGGGGGATCTGCCAGGACGGAGCGGAGCGTGACCCAGGTGTCCAGTGTGATCGCCACGGCCACGCGGCCGATTCCGCCGTCGCGCGGAGGCGGCCCGCGGCACCGGCTGCGAAGGATTCTGTCGGTGCCATGTGCGATCGTCATAGACCATTCCCCCGATCTCGGAGACAGCGCGATGGACATGGAAGTGACCGCGTGGACATCGCTCTACCACGCGATGAACGCGCAGGAGGATCGGCGGCCGTTCTCCATGGCCGCGCTGCGGCGCATCGGCGCCTTCGCACGGCCCCACCGGCGGCTGCTGACGTTCTACCTGCTGCTCAGCGTCGTGACGGCGGCACTGGCGGTCGCGACCCCCGTGCTCGCGGGCCGGGTGGTGACCGCGATCGTCAACGGCGCCGCGGCGGACGTCGTCATCGTGCTCGCGGTGCTCATCGCCGTCATCGCGGTGGCGGAGGCCGGGCTCGGGCTGATGACGCGGTGGCTGTCGGCGAGCATCGGTGAGGGCCTGATCCTCGACCTGCGCACCGCGGTCTTCGACCACGTGCAGCGCATGCCCATCGCCTTCTTCACCCGCACCCGCACCGGCGCGCTGGTCAGCAGGCTGAACAACGACGTCATCGGTGCGCAGCGGGCGTTCAGCGACACGCTCTCCGGTGTTGTGGGCAACATCGTGACGCTCGTGCTCACGCTCGCCGTGATGATCGGGACCTCCTGGCAGATCACCCTGCTCGCACTGCTGTTGCTGCCGGTGTTCGTCCTGCCCGCCCGGCGGATGGGCACCCGGCTGGCACACCTCGAACGCGAGTCGGCGAACCACAACGCGGCCATGAGCACCCAGATGACGGAGCGGTTCTCCGCGCCGGGCGCGACGCTCGTGAAACTCTTCGGCCGGCCCGGCAACGAGTCGGCCGAGTTCGCGGCAAGGGTCCGGCGGGTGCGCGACATCGGGGTGCGCACGGCGATGGTGCAGTCGGTGTTCGTCACCGCGCTGATGCTGGTCTCGGCTCTCGCCCTTGCTCTCGTCTACGGTCTCGGCGGCTTCTACGCCCTGCGGGGGCAGTTGGAGCCGGGGGCCGTCGTCGCGATGGCGCTGCTGCTCACCCGCCTCTACGCCCCGCTGACCGCCCTGGCCAGCGCGCGGGTCGAGGTGATGAGCGCGCTGGTGAGCTTCGAGAGGGTCTTCGAGGTGCTGGACCTCAAGCCGCTGATCACAGAGAAGCCGGACGCCCGGCGGGTGCCCGACGGGCCGGTGTCGGTGGAGTTCGACGGGGTGCGCTTCGGTTACCCGTCGGCGGACAAGGTGTCGCTCGCGTCGCTGGAGGAGGTGTCGACCCTCGACACGCGCGGCGGCGTCGAGGTCCTGCACGGGGTGTCGTTCCGCGCCGAGCCGGGACAGATGGTGGCCCTGGTCGGGTCCTCGGGCGCCGGGAAATCGACGATCGCACAGCTGCTACCGAGACTCTACGACGCGGAGGAGGGCGCCGTGCGCCTGTCCGGCGTGGACGTCCGGGACCTGTCGGCGGAGTCGATCCGCGAGACGCTCGGCATGGTGACGCAGGACGGACACCTGTTCCACGAGTCGATCCGGGCGAACCTGCTGCTGGCCCGGCCGGAGGCGGCGGAGGACGAGCTGTGGGAGGTGCTCCGCCGCGCCCGGCTCGCCGACCTCATCGAGGCGCTGCCCGACGGGCTGGACACCGTCGTCGGCGAGCGCGGATACCGGCTCTCCGGCGGTGAACGCCAGCGGTTGACGATCGCGCGGCTGCTGCTGGCGCGTCCGCGGGTGGTGATCCTCGACGAGGCCACCGCGCACCTGGACTCCACCTCGGAGGCGGCGGTGCAGGAGGCGCTGGGCGAGGCGCTGGCCGGGCGGACCTCGGTGGTGATCGCGCACCGGCTGTCCACCGTCCGGGCCGCCGACCTCATCCTGGTGATCGAGGACGGGCGGGTCGTGGAGCGCGGCACGCACACCGATCTCCTCGCGGCGGGTGGCCGTTACGAGGAGCTGTACCGGACCCAGTTCGACCAGCCGTCCGTCAGGGAGGCGATCCACTGACCGCATCACCGAGTGTGGTGCCCGACGCGTGGTCGGTGCAGCGGGCCGGGTGCCCCGGTTCCCAGCCCGTCGCCCCGCAGGTCCCTGCTCGCCGGGACAGCCGTGCGGTGAGCCGGGGTCTCGGCAGCACTGAGGACAGAGTCAATCCCTTACCCACGGGCCTGGTCGTGGGAATCGGCGGCCTACGGAGCCTTGAACCCCAGGGTGTAGGGGCCGGAGCCACTTGAGGCGACCACCTGGTAGCGGTAGTAGCCGGCCGTTCCGCTATAGGCGATCTTCTCGTCGCTGGTCGGGCCGGCGGAGGTGGCGACGGTCTGCCAGCTCGCGCCGCTCCACTTCTGCAGGTAAAGATCGAAGTCGGTGTCCTCGCCTGCGTTCAGGCAGCTGTAGTGGAGTCCTGTGACGCTTGACCTGTAGTACCGGTTGCCGGGCTGGTAGGCGGACTTGCCGCTGTCCAGGGTGCCGGTCGACGTCCGTGGGTAGCCGGTGCAGGTGCCCGTGGCCGGCGGTGGCGGATTGCCCGCGGTGGTCACCAGGGTCAGGCCGTAGGCCGACAAAACCGGGCCGATCGGTTGGAAGTAGGTGGTACCGCCGGAGCTGCAGTCGCCGGAGCCGCCGGAGGCGATGCCCTGGGCCTGGTCGACGGAGATGAAGGAGCCACCCGAATCACCGGGTTCGGCGCAGACGTTCGTGCGGGTCAGCCCGAAGACGTTGCCCTGGGGATAGGTGATGCTGGCGTCGCGCTGCTGGATGAGGCCGCAGTGCCAGTCGGTGGTGGAACCGGACCGGCAGACCGACGAGCCCTGGACGGCCGTCTTGGCGCCGGCGACGGACACGGTGCCGCCCTCCCCGTTGTCCACTGAAGGCCGGGGCGTCCAGTTGCCGTTCACCGCGATCCAGGAGTAGTCCCCAAGCGGGAAGGTCGACGCCTTGAAGACACCTTGAACGGTCCGGTTGAATCCGATGGTGGTCTCACCGGCCTTGCCGCAGTGCCCGGCGCTGACGAACCCGCTCTGGGTTCCGTGCATCACCGGGAAACCGATCGAGCAGCGGCTCGTGAGACCGATGTAGTAGGCCTGGCCGCCCACCAGGTCGTCGAAGGGCTGGGGTTGCTCGGTGGACGGCTGCACGACCACCACGGTCTTGTCCACGTCCGTGCCCTCGACGACGGTCTCGGCCTCGTCGGGTTTCTGGGCGAGGACGACGACCTTGTTGGTCTTCACGTCGATGTAGCGCACGCTCGCCACGAGCGGTCGCACGGGCAGGGCGTCGTCGAGTTTCTGTTTGATCGAGATGAGTTGTGCCAGAGACCTGCCGACGATCTCAGGCTGGGCGCCCGCGGCGATGATCTGGGGGATGTCGGCGGCGTCGGTGGTGGCCACCACGAGGGTTTGCGCAACGGTTCCTCTGAGCCAGGCGCCACCGAAGCGGTCACCGAGCCGCTGGCGTAGTCGTGCCTCGACCGGTACCAGCCGGGTCTCGTTGAGCAGGCGGGCCTGGGCTTGGGCCTCGCTGAGACCAAGATCGCGCTGGAGTGCCTCCAGCATGCCCGGTGGTGGTTTCCGGGCGAGCACGGCGGTTGAGGTACTCGCTGTCCGGCGTTCGGCCCCGGCAGGGATGGCGGTCAGGGTAAGTGCGGTGATCGCTAGGGCGCACGTGGTAGCGGCATGTCTGCGGGACATGGGTTTCTCCTCGACCTCGGCTTTCTGAACACGAGGGGAGGTCGCCCGCATCACGGATTGATCATGTGATGTGGGCGATGCCACTCTAATTCAGTTGTTGCCGGTCAATGCCGTGAACGCCGCGCGGCACGCGGGCGACGACGTGGAATGGGGCGGCCGGTACGCACCGATCCTCGCGGGGATCACGGTGGTCATCGCCAGAAGGGGCCCGGGTCGCCCGTGAAGCGCCGGTCAGCGATCGGAGATCCGGGCCTCGGCGTGTGCCCACGCCGGCTCCTCGCCACGGGGGTGGTAGGTGACGAGCCGCTCGCTCCGCCGTACGAGCGCCCGGATGTCGGAGACCACGCCCTGGGCGCGTGCCTGGACCAGGGCGTTGCCCAGGGTGGCGGCCTCCACCGGGCCCGCGACGACCGGCAGGCCGGTCGCGTCCGCGGTCATCTGGCAGAGCAGCGTGTTGCGGGCGCCGCCGCCGACCACGTGCACGACCTCCACGTCCTGGCCGCTGAGCCGTACGGCGGCGCGGATCGCCCTGCGGTACGCGAGGGCCAGGCTCTCCAGCACGCACCGGACGACCTGCGCCCGGCCGGCCGGGGGCCGCTGGCCGGTGCGCTCGCAGAAGGCGGTGATCCGGGCGGGCATGTCCCCGGGCGGCAGGAAGGCCGGGTCGTCGGGGTCGATCACCGCCTGGAACGGCGGGGCCTGCGCGGCGGCGGCGAGCAGTCCGGTCAGCCCGGTGTCACCCCATACGCGCACGCACTCCTGGAGGATCCACAGGCCCATCACGTTGCGCAGGTAGCGGATGGTGCCGTCCAGGCCGCCCTCGTTGGTGAAGTTGGCCAGGCGGCTCTCCTCGGTCAGGACAGGCCGGGGAAGTTCGAGCCCGACGAGCGACCAGGTGCCGGAGGAGATGTAGGCGAACCGTTCGGTGGCGGCGGGCACCGCCACGACCGCCGAGGCCGTGTCGTGCGAGGCCACCGCGGTGACCGGGGTCGAGCCGGGCAGTCCGGTCTCGGCGGCGACCTCGGCGCGGAGCGTCCCGGCGGCCGACCCCGGCTGCCGCAGCTCCGGGAGGATTCCGGCCGGCAGGCCCAGCCGGTCGGTCAGCTCCCGGGCCCAGCCGCCGGCCCGCACGTCGTACAGCCCGGTGGTGGAGGCGTTGGTGGTCTCCGCGCCGACGGAGCCGGTCAGCCAGTGGGTCAGCAGGTCGGGGATCAGCAACAGCGTCCCGGCGCGGCCGAGGTCGGGGTCGGCGAGCAGCTGGTAGACCGTGTTGAACGGCAGGAACTGCAGGCCGCCGACCTGGTAGAGCGCATCGGCCCCCACCTCACCGGTCACCCGCTCCATGATCCCGGCGGTCCGCCCGTCGCGGTAGTGCACCGGGTTGCCGATGAGCCGCCCGCCCCCGTCGAGCAGGCCGTAGTCGACCGCCCAGGAGTCGATGCCGATCGAGTCGACCGGGCCGGCCTCGCGCAGTCCGTCGAGCACCCCCCGGTACAGGGCGAGGATGTCCCAGTGCAGGGTTCCGCCGACCCGGACCGGCCGGTTGGCGAACCGGTGCGCCTCGGTGAGACGCACCCGCCCGTCCTTGATCCGTGCGGTCATCACCCGCCCGCTGGAGGCGCCCAGGTCGACTGCCGCGTAAACGCCCATTTCTCACTCCCCGTCCGTCGTCGGATGGTCGCCGCCGTCCTGTCGCGCGGGTCCGGTCGACTCGCGGACGACCAGCTCGGGCTGGAACACGATCTGCCGGTGGGCGTGCGTGCCGGGATCACCGCACTCCTCCAGCAGCAGCTGGGTGGCGATCTGCCCGAGCGTGTAGGTGGGCTGCCGGATCGAGCTGAGCGACACCGCCGAGGCCGCCGCGAAGTCGATGTCGTCGTATCCGATCAGGGCCACGTCGCCGGGCACCTTAACCCCGGCCTGCAGCAGGCCGCGGAGCATGCCGAGGGCGAGCAGGTCGTTGGCACAGAAGATCGCCTCCGGTAGCCGGCCGGAGCCGACGAGCCTCTCGGCCGCCTCCTGCCCCGCCCGTGCGGTCATCGCCGGCGCCTCCACCGTCTCCATGGCGCCCGAAGGGTCGAGACCCGCGGCGGCGAGGGCCTGGCCGGCGCCGTGCCCCCGGTCCAGGCACTGCCGGATGGTCTGCGGGCCGCTGAGATAGGAGATCCTCCGGGCGCCGCGGTCGAGCAGGTGGGCGACGGCCATCCGGCCGCCGGCCACGTCGTCGACGGTCACCGAGCACTGGTCGGGCCGGTGGGAGGGGTGGTCGACGAGCACCACGCTGATGCCGCGCTCGCGCAGCCTGTCGAGCTGGTGGGGGGCGTCGTCCGACGGGGTGATCAGCACACCGCGCACCCGATGCTCGGCGAAGACGGTCAGGTTGTGCTCCTCCTTGGACGGGGAACCGGCCGAGTTGCCCAGGATCACCGCGTAGCCGAGGTCGCTGGCGACGTCCTCGGCTCCGGCCGCCACGTCGGTGAAGAACGGGTTGCCGATGTCCATGACCGACAGCCCGATGGTCCGGCTGTGCCCGGCGCGCAGTGTCGACGCCGAGCCGTGCCGGACGAAACCGAGCTCGCGGATCGCGTCCTTGACGCGCTCCCGGGTCGCGGGGGCCACCCGCTCGGGCCGGTTGAGCACGTTCGAGACCGTGCCGGGGGAGACCCGCGCGAGCTGGGCGACCTCCTTGATGCTGACATCACCCAACGGTGCCTCTCCTCGGTCCGGCATAGATTAAAACGTGTTAGCAATCGTAGGCAAGACCCTACCCAAGTCTCTTCCTGCCTCGGCCGCGTCCCTGTCGGCGCGGGGCGCCGATGGTGCCGTAACGCATTGGAAACAGGACATTCATCCCCTATTGACAAGCCCTGATCCCCGGATTAGCGTCCCGGCAACTCTCTAAAACGTTTTTAGTCAGGGAAGGGTGTGGCCGGTGATCGAACCGGGCGAACGGGAGGCGCCGCCCCTCGAACGGATCCCTCCCGTGCTGGCGCTGGCCGGGGTGAGCAAGGCGTTCGGCGCCGTACAGGCGCTGCGCGAGGTCTCCCTCGAGCTGTACGCCGGGGAGGCGCACGCCCTGGCCGGGGAGAACGGGGCCGGGAAGTCCACCCTGGTGAAGACCCTCGCCGGCGTGCACCGCCCGGACACCGGACAGGTCCTCCTCGACGGGGAGCAGGTGGAGTTCCACAACCCCGCGGACGCCCAGCGGGCCGGGGTGGCGGTGATCTACCAGGAGCCCACGATGTTCCCCGACCTGTCGGTCGCCGAGAACATCTTCATCGGCCGCCAGCCCCGGGCCTCGCTCGGCCGTATCGACCGCGGCACGATGCGCGCCAGGGCCGCCGAGCTCTTCACCCGGCTCGGCGTCACTCTCGACCCCGAGCAGCCGGCCCGCGGCCTGTCCATCGCCGACCAGCAGCTCGTCGAGATCGCCAAGGCGCTCTCGCGGGACGCCCGGGTGCTCATCATGGACGAGCCCACCGCGGCGCTCTCCGGCAACGAGGTCGCGCGGCTCTTCAACGTGGTGAAGGCGCTCCGGGAGCAGGGCTGCGCGGTGCTGTTCATCTCCCACCGGCTCGACGAGATCTTCGAGCTCTGCCAGCGGGTCACCACGCTGCGCGACGGCACCTGGATCGCCAGCGAGCCGGTGGCCGGGCTGACCCATGACGGCCTGATCCGCCGGATGGTCGGCCGTGACCTCGACACCCTCTATCCCAAACAGGAGACCGAGGCCGGCGAGGTGGCGCTCAAGGTCGGCCGCCTCACCCGCGAGGGCGTGTTCACCGACGTCTCCTTCGAGGTCCGGCGGGGCGAGATCGTGGCGCTCGCCGGACTGGTGGGGGCGGGGCGCAGTGAGGTGGCCCGGGCCATCTTCGGCGTGGACCGGTGGGACGCGGGGACCGTCGAGGTGAACGGCAGGCGGCTGCCGGCCGCCTCCCCGACCGCCGCGATGGCCGCCGGCCTGGCCCTGGTCCCGGAGGACCGGCGGCAGCAGGGCCTGGTGATGGACCAGTCGATCGAGCGCAACATCGGCCTCACCGGCCTGAAGGCGCTGCGCCGCGGGCCGGTCATCTCCCGGGCCGCGGAGCGGGACCGTGCCCGTGACTGGGCGATCCGGCTCCAGCTCAAGTTCAACGGGCTGTCGGACGCGGTGAACGTGCTCTCCGGCGGCAACCAGCAGAAGGTCGTGCTGGGCAAGTGGCTGTCCACCCGGCCCGAGGTGCTCATCATCGACGAGCCCACCAGGGGCATCGACGTGGGCACCAAGGCCGAGGTCCACCGGCTGCTGTCCGAGCTCGCCGCCGACGGCCTCGCCGTACTGATGATCTCCTCCGACCTGCCCGAGGTGCTCGGCATGGCCGATCGGGTGCTGGTCATGCAGGAGGGGCGGCTGGTCGCCGAGATCCCGCGGGAGCGGGCCACCGAGGAGAGTGTGATGACCGCCGCCACAGGGAGGGCCTCGTGATCGGGGTAACGGAGAGATCCGGCGAGCGCGGCACCCCCGTCGCGCGTCCGGCGGTCTCATGGGATGAGGGTGGCCCGATGGCCGAGCGGAGCGAGGACACCGGCGAGCACGGCGGCCTGGTCATGTGGCCGGCGGAGGGGGCCGTATGAGCGCCGTCACCGCCGGGCGGAGCACCCGGGGTGTGGTGGACCTGGTCTTCCGGGCCCGCGAGCTCAGCATCGTGGCCGCGCTGGCCGTCCTGGTCGCGGTGACCGCGGGCGTCAACGGCAACTTCCTGTCCGGCCAGGGCATGAAGGACATCCTCCTCAACGCCTCCATCCTGGTGCTGCTAGCCGTCGGCCAGTCCGTGGTGGTCATCACCCGCAACATCGACCTGTCCGTCGGCTCGGTCGTCGGCCTGGTGGCCTTCACCGTCGGTGACTTCCTCGCCGCCGACCACGGGCGGGGCATCGTCTTCGCGGTCGTGCTGGGTGTGGCCGTCGGCGCGCTCTGCGGCCTGGTCAACGGCCTCCTGGTCAGCTTCGGCAGGGTCCCGGCCCTGGTGGTCACCCTGGGCACGCTGTACGTGATCCAGGGGCTCGACCACTTCATCGCGCACGGCCGGCAGATCAACGCCGTCGACCTGCCCCCCGCGCTGCTGTCGCTGGGCAACGGCACGGTGCTCGGCGTGCCGTACCTGCCGGTGATCGCCGTCGTGGCGATGCTGGCCGTCGGCTACTACCTGCGCTCCTACCCCTCGGGCCGGGACTTCTACGCGATCGGCTCCAGCCCGGAGGCCGCGGGCCTGGCCGGCATCCCGGTGCGACGGCGTGTGATGGGTGCCTACCTGTTCAGCGGCGCGCTCGCGGGTCTGGCCGGGGTGCTCTGGCTGTCCCGGTTCGGCACGGTGGTGGCCGATGCCGCCAACGGCTGGGAGCTCCAGGTGGTCAGCGCCGTCGTGGTCGGCGGCGTGGCGATCACCGGCGGCGTCGGCACCGTGTACGGCGCCGCGCTCGGCGCGCTGCTGCTCACCACGATCACCAGCGCGCTGGTCGTGCTCAAGGTCAACCCGTTCTGGCAGCAGGCCATCACCGGCGCGCTGCTGCTCCTGGCGATCAGCGTGGACCGGCTGCTCGCGCTGCGGGTCGCCCGGGTACTGCGGAGGAGGAACGCCCGTCATGGCTCCTGACGTGACGACCGCGGATCCCGCGGACGACGTGAAGGTCCCGGCGCCCGCCGGACGCGGCCGGAGTCCGTTCGGCCGGTTCCTCCGCTGGGACGTGCTGGTCGGCGTGCTGCTGGTGCTCGTCTTCATCGGAGGTTCGGCCGGGTCGCCCGGCTTCGCGAGCATCGACAACCTGTCCTTCGCCCTCGGCGACCTCGGCGAGATCGCGTTGATCGCGCTGGCGATGACCATGCTGGTGGTGGCCGCCGAGGTCGACCTGTCGGTGGCCTCGGTGCTCGGCCTGTCCAGCGCGCTGGTCGGCGCGCTCTGGGACGCGGGCTGGGCGATCGAGACGATCATCCCGCTGGTGATCGTGGTCGGCGCGGTGTGCGGCCTGGTCAACGGGCTGCTGGTGACCCGGCTGGGACTGCCCTCGCTGGCGGTGACGATCGGCACGCTGGCGCTCTACCGCGGCCTCGCCTATGTCGTGCTGGGCGACAGGGCGATCGCCGAGTTCCCGCAGCAGTACGCCGACCTCGCCGTCGGCGACGTGCCGGGCACGCCGATCCCGTACCCGGTCATGCTCTTCGTCGTGCTGGCGGCGGTCACCGGCGTGGTGCTGCACGCCACCGGCTTCGGCCGGTCGCTGTTCGCGATCGGCGCCCAGGAGGAGGCCGCGCTGTTCGCCGGCATCCGGGTCAAGCGGATCAAGCTCATCCTGTTCGTGCTGTCGGGCACCGTCGCCGCCTTCGCAGGTGTCGTCTACACCCTGCGGTACGGCAGTGCCCGCGCCGACAACGGCGTCGGGCTGGAACTGGCCGTGATCGCGGCCGTCCTGCTCGGCGGCGTCGACTTCGACGGCGGCAAGGGCACCCTCGGCGGCGTCATCGCCGGCGTGCTGCTGATCGGGTTGCTCCGCAACCTGCTCATGCTCAACGACGTGTCGACCGAGATCCAGTCCATCGTCACCGGCCTGCTCCTGATCATCTCCGTGATCACTCCGCGTCTCGTCGCCGCGGCGGGGCAGCGCCGGCGCAGCCCATCGCCCACCTCATCGTCCACACCCCCCGAATCCTGAGGAAACACCGATGTTCACTTTCCCCCGGAGGCTCGCCTCGACGGCGGCTCTGGTCAGCATGGTCACGCTCGGCCTGGCGGCCTGCGGCGGCACCACCAAGGACTCCGCCGCGCAGAGCACCGGAGCACCTGCCTCGGCCGCCGCCCCGGCCTCGGCCAACCCGAACGCCCCGCTCAAGGAAGGTCTGAAGATCGCCTTCCTGCCCAAGCAGATCAACAACCCGTACGAGACGATCGTCGACAAGGCGGGCATCGAGGCGGCCAAGGAGTTCAAGGGCGAGGCCAAGGAGGTCGGCCCGTCCGACGCCTCCGCCTCCTCGCAGGTCTCCTACATCAACACGCTGATCCAGCAGCAGCAGGACGCCATCCTGATCGCGGCCAACGACGCCAACGCCGTCTGCGGTCCGCTCAAGCAGGCCATGTCCAAGGGCGTCAAGATCGTCTCCTATGACTCCGACGCCGCCAAGGACTGCCGGAACCTGTTCATCAACCAGGCCGACTCCGAGGACATCGGCCGCAGCCAGGTCAAGATGCTGGCGGACATGATCGGCAACAAGGGCGAGATCGCGATCCTGTCGGCCACGGCCAACGCGACCAACCAGAACGCCTGGATCGGGTTCATGAAGGACGAGCTCACCAAGCCCGAGTACAAGGACATGAAGCTGGTCAAGGTCGCCTACGGCGACGACGACGACCAGAAGTCCTTCCAGGAGACCCAGGGGCTGCTCCAGGCCTACCCGGACCTCAAGGGCATCATCTCCCCGACCACGGTCGGCATCTCCGCCGCCGCCCGCTACATCTCCGGCTCCAAGTACAAGGGCAAGATCACGCTGACCGGTCTGGGCACCCCGAACCAGATGCGCGAGTTCGTCAAGGACGGCACCGTGCAGCAGTTCGCGCTCTGGAACCCCAAGGACCTGGGCTACCTGGCCGGCTACGCCGCCGCGGCGATCGCCTCGGGCCAGATCACCGGCGCCGAGGGCGAGAAGTTCACGGCGGGCAAGCTCGGTGAGTACACGGTCGGCAAGGACGGTGAGGTCATCCTCGGCAAGCCGTTCGTCTTCAAGGCCGACAACATCGACGAGTTCGACTTCTGACGGACCCCGCGGTCACGGCGTGCGCCCACCCGCGCGCGCCGTACCCCCTCAAGGAGCCTTATGAGTGACATCAGGGCCGCGCTGCGGGCGCAGGCCATCGAGACCCCCTCCTGGGCGTACGGCAACAGCGGCACCCGGTTCAAGGTGTTCGCCCAGCGGGGGGTGCCGAGGGATCCCTACGAGAAGCTGGCCGACGCGGCCCAGGTGCACGCCTTCACCGGGGTCGCGCCGACGGTGGCGCTGCACATCCCGTGGGACAGGGTCGACGACTACGCCGACCTGGCCCGGCACGCCTCCGAGCTGGGCGTGCGGATCGGCGCGATCAACTCCAACGTCTTCCAGGACGACGACTACCGGCTCGGCAGCGTCACCAACCCCGACCCCGCGGTGCGGCGCAAGGCGCTGGACCACCTGCTGGCATGCGTGGACGTCATGGACGCCACCGGGTCCGACACGCTGAAACTGTGGTTCTCCGACGGCACCAACTACCCCGGCCAGGACGACGTCCGCGCCCGGCAGGACCGGCTGGCCGAGGCGCTGTCCGCCGTCTACGACCGGCTGGGCGCCGGGCAGCGCTTCCTGCTGGAGTACAAGCTGTTCGAGCCCGCCTTCTACGTGACCGACGTGCCCGACTGGGGCACCGCCTACGCGCACTGCCTGCGGCTGGGTGAGCGGGCACAGGTGGTGGTGGACACCGGCCACCATGCGCCGGGCACCAACATCGAGTTCATCGTGGCGTTCCTGCTCCGCGAGGGCAAGCTCGGCGGGTTCGACTTCAACTCCCGCTTCTACGCCGACGACGACCTGATGGTGGGCGCGGCCGACCCGTTCCAGCTCTTCCGGATCATGTACGAGGTGATCCGCGGGGGCGCCCTCTCCGGCCGGTACGCCGGCGGGCCGGAGCAGGGAGTGGCGTTCATGCTCGACCAGTGCCACAACATCGAGCCGAAGATCCCCGGTCAGATCCGCTCGGTGATGAACATCCAGGAGGCCACGGCCAAGGCGCTCCGGGTCGACGCGGACGCGCTGGCGAAGGCCCAGGCCGAGGGCGACGTGCTGGCCGCCAACGCCGCGCTGATGGACGCCTACAACACCGACGTCCGGCCGATCCTCGCCGAGCTGCGCCAGGAGATGGGCCTCGATCCCGATCCGATGGCCGCCTACGCCCGCTCCGGCTACTTCGAGAAGATCGCCGCCGAGCGCGTCGGTGGTACCCAGGCGGGCTGGGGCGCCTGATCCCCGCGCCCCGTCTCGCCGGGTGCGTCCTGCGACGAGGCGGGGGACAGCACATCGTGAGATCACCGTTTATCCATTGGGGGGATATTTCATGACTTCGCCGGTTGAAGAACTGCTGCAGCGGTCACACGCGCTCGGCTCCGATCCGCGCAACACCAACTTCGCGGGCGGAAACACCTCGGCCAAGGGTGTGGCCGTCGATCCGGTGACCGGATCGGACGTGGAGCTGATGTGGGTGAAGGGCTCCGGCGGTGACCTCGGCACGCTGACCGAGGGCGGCCTGGCCGTCCTGCGGCTCGACCGGCTGCGGGCGCTCACCGAGGTCTACCCGGGGGTGGAACGCGAGGACGAGATGGTCGCCGCGTTCGACTTCTGCGCCTTCGGCAAGGGAGGGGCGGCGCCGTCGATCGACACCGCCATGCACGGCCTGGTCGAGGCCTCGCACGTGGATCACCTGCACCCGGACGCGGGCATCGCGATCGCCACCGCGGCCGACGGCCCGGAGCTGACGGCACGGATCTTCGGCGACCGGGTGGCCTGGGTGCCCTGGCGCCGTCCCGGCTTCCAGCTCGGGCTGGACATCGCCGCGATCAAGGACGCCAACCCGCAGGCCATCGGCTGCATCCTCGGCGGCCACGGCATCACCGCCTGGGGGCAGACCTCCGCCGAGTGCGAGGCCAACTCGCTGGACATCATCCGCACCGCGGAGGCCTACCTCGCCGAGCACGGCAGGCCCGAGCCGTTCGGCCCGGTGATCCACGAGCCGCTCGCCGGAGCCGTACGGCGGGACCGGGCGGCTGCGCTGTTCCCCCTCCTCCGCGGTCTGGCGAGCACCGACCTGCCGCAGGTCGGCCACTACACCGACACCCCCGAGGTCCTGGACTTCCTGTCCCGGGAGCGCCACCCCGGACTGGCCGCGCTCGGCACCTCCTGCCCGGACCACTTCCTGCGGACCAAGGTCGCCCCGCTCGTGCTCGACCTGCCCGGCGACGCGCCCCTGGCGGACGTGGCCGTACGGCTCCGCGAGCTGCACGCCGCCTACCGGGAGGAGTACGCGGCCTACTACCACCGCCACGCCACAGCGGACTCGCCCCCGATGCGCGGCGCGGACCCCGCGATCGTGCTGGTCCCCGGCGTCGGCATGTTCTCCTTCGGCAAGGACAAGCAGACCGCCCGGGTCGCGGGCGAGTTCTACGTCAACGCGATCAACGTGATGCGCGGCGCCGAGGCGGTGTCGTCCTACGCGCCGATCGAGGAGGCGGAGAAGTTCCGCATCGAGTACTGGGAGCTGGAGGAGGCCAAACTCCGCCGGATGCCCCCGGCCAGGCCGCTGGCCACCCGGGTCGCCCTGGTGACCGGCGGCGGGTCGGGCATCGGCGCGGCCACCGCCCGGAGGCTCGCGGCCGAGGGCGCCTGCGTGGTCGTCGCCGACCGTGACCTCGCCGCGGCCGAGAAGGTCGCCGCCGAGCTCGGCGCCAGGGCCTACCGGCCCGAGGACGTCGCGAAGGCCGTGGGGGTGGACGTCACCGACGAGGAGCAGGTCGTCGCCGCCGTACGGCAGGCGGTGCTGGCCTTCGGCGGGGTCGACCTGATCGTCAACAACGCCGGACTCTCACTGTCGCGGTCCCTGCTGGAGACCAGCGTCGCCGACTGGGACCTGCAGCACGACGTGATGGCCCGCGGCTCGTTCCTGGTCTCCAGGGAGAGCGCCCGTGTGATGATCGACCAGGGCATGGGCGGGGACATCGTCTACATCTCCTCCAAGAACGCGGTCTTCGCCGGGCCCAACAACGTCGCCTACGGCGCGTCCAAGGCCGACCAGGCGCACCAGGTCCGGCTGCTCGCCGCCGAGCTGGGCGGGCACGGCATCCGGGTCAACGGCGTCAACCCCGACGGCGTGGTCCGCGGCTCCGGGATCTTCGCCTCCGGGTGGGGCGCCAACCGGGCGGCGGTCTACGGGGTGCCGGAGGACAAGCTCGGCGAGTTCTACGCCCAGCGGACCCTGCTCAAGCGCGAGGTGCTGCCCGAGCACATCGCCGCCGCCGTCTTCGCCCTCACCGGCGGGGAGCTGTCGCTCACCACCGGACTGCACATCCCCGTCGACGCCGGTGTCGCCGCCGCCTTCCTGCGGTGATCTCGAAGTAGGCCCCGGAGCCCGGTATGGGCCGGCGCCCCCCAGAGAAGAAGAGAGGAAACGTCATGAGCACCGAGCTGGCTCGGATCGCCGCCCCCCGCACCAGGGTGGGCCTCGTCGCCGGAGGCCTCGGGGCCTACTGGCCGCAGTTCCCCGACCTGCTGCCACAGCTCCAGCGGTCGGCCGAGCGGGTCTCGGAGCGGATGCGCGAGCTCGGATGCGACGTGGTGGACGTCGGCTTCGTCTCCGACGCGCAGGAGGGGGCGGTCGCGGCCGAGAAGCTGCGCGTCGCCGGCTGCGACATCATCGTCGGCTTCCTCACCACCTACATGACCGCGACCATGCTCCTCCCGGTCGCGCAGCGCAGCGGCGCGCCGGTGCTGCTGATCAACCTGCAGCCGACCGAGTCGATGGACCACGCCACCTTCGACACCGGCCAGTGGCTGGCCTACTGCGGCGCCTGCCCGCTCCCGGAGATGGCCAACACCTTCATCCGCGCCGGCATCCCGTTCCGTTCGGTCTCCGGCTACCTGGAGGACGAGCGGGCCTGGGCGAAGATCGGGCGCTGGGTCAAGGCGGCCGGGGTGCGGGCCGCGCTCCGGCGCGGGCGGCACGGCCTGATGGGCCATCTCTACCCGGGCATGCTCGACGTGGCCACCGACCTCACCCTGGTCTCGGCGAACCTCGGCGGCCACGTCGAGGTGCTGGAGTTCGACGACCTGCGGGTGCGGGTGGAGAAGGTGACCGACGCCGAGGTCAAGGAGCGGATGGACCTGGCCCGGGGGGTCTTCGAGCTGGCAGACACGGTCAACGACGACGACTTCTCCTGGGCGGCACGGGTCTCGGTCGGCCTGGACCGGCTCGTCGACGACTTCGCGCTCGACAGTCTGGCCTACTACCACCGGGGTCTGGACGGCGAGATCCACGAGCGGCTCGGCGCCGGAATGATCCTCGGCGCGTCGCTGCTCACCGCCCGCGGCGTCCCGTCCGCCGGTGAGTACGAGCTGCGCACCTCGCTGGCCATGCTGATCATGGACCGTCTCGGCGGGGGCGGTTCGTTCACCGAGCTCCAGGCACTCGACTTCGCCCGGGGGCATGTCGAGATGGGCCATGACGGGCCCGCCCACCTGGCCATCAGCTCGCGACGGCCGCTCCTGCGCGGGCTGGGCGTCTACCACGGCAAGCGCGGCTGGGGCGTGTCCGTCGAGTTCGACGTCACGCACGGCCCCGTCACCGCGTTCGGTCTGCTGCACAGGCAGGACGGCCGGTTCGGCTTCGTCGTCTCCGAGGGCGAGGTCGTCGACGGACCGCTGCTGCGGATCGGCAACACCACCTCCCGGGTCGACTTCGGCTGCGACCCCGGTGAGTGGACCGACGCCTGGAGCGCCACCGGCATCTCCCACCACTGGGCCCTGGGCACCGGTCACCGCGTCGCCGAGCTGCGCGCGGTGGCCGACCTCCTCGGCGTCGACCTCATCGAGGTGAAGCCGTAGTCTCAGGCGCCGTTCAAGGGGGCACGTCCGGAGCACCGGGCGTGCCCCTCTTTTATGTCCGGGACGACAGGGGTCCACTTCTCTGTCCGGGACGACAAGGGGCCCACGCGGGAGCCGCGACTGCCGCCTGCCCGCCGCGGCATGGCTCTCTCGCATCCGCGTAGTGAGGGCGTCAAAGCTTGGTGTCCGGGCGTATGGAACCCGTCAAGAAGCGCATTTTGCCGCAAAAACCGCGATTTGCTTTTCTATGCGCCCCGACCATCCGGCGGTGGCGGGAACATTTCCGGATTTTGAGGAGTGGGGATGGCCGACGTCATCTTCGTCGTCCTGACGATCGCGATCTTCGTGATCTTCGGGCTCGTCGTGAAGGCGGTGGAGCGCCTGTGAGCGCTGTCAACGCCACCGGTCTCGTGGTGGTCGTCGGCCTGGTGATCTTCATGATCGCGGCCCTGCTCTTCCCGGAGCGTTTCTGATGAGTCCTACGCTCGCCGGGATCCTGTTCATCGGATCCCTCATCGTCGTGCTGGCCCTGGCGCACCGGCCGCTCGGCGACTACATGTACCGCGTCTACACCGGAACCCGGCACAACCCCGTCGAGCGGGTGATCTACCGCCTGCTCGGCGTCCAGCCCGGCGCCGAGCAGAGGTGGAGCGTCTACGCCCGGAGCGTGCTGGCGTTCTCGCTGATCTCGGTCCTGTTCCTGTACGGCCTGCAGCGCCTGCAGGACAAGCTGTTCCTCTCCCTGGGGATGGCCCCGGTCACCGACCACGTCGCGTGGAACACCGCGATCAGCTTCGTGACCAACACCAACTGGCAGGCCTACTCGGGCGAGTCCACGATGGGCCACCTGGTGCAGATGGCCGGCCTGGCCGTGCAGAACTTCGTCTCCGCCTCGGTGGGCATGGCCGTGGCGATCGCGCTGGTGCGCGGGTTCGCCAGGAGCCGGGCCGACGGCCTCGGCAACTTCTGGGTGGACCTGGTCCGCGGCACGATCCGCATCCTGCTGCCGATCGCGTTCGCCGGCGCGATCGTGCTGGTGGCCGGAGGACTGATCCAGAACTTCGCCGAGCCGCACACGGTGGCGACCCTGACCGGCGGCCAGCAGGCGATCACCGGCGGCCCGGTGGCCAGCCAGGAGGTCATCAAGGAGCTCGGCACCAACGGCGGCGGCTTCTACAACGTCAACGCCGCCCACCCGTTCGAGAACGCCACGGCGTGGACGAACTGGTTCGAGATCTTCCTGATCCTGCTCATCCCGTTCGCGCTGCCGCGCACCTTCGGCAAGATGGTCGGCCAGGTCAGGCAGGGCTACGCGATCGTCGCGGTGATGGCCACCCTCGCCCTCGCGAGCGTCGTGCTGACCAACGTCTTCGAACTGGTGGGCAACGCCACCGTCCCGCAGGCCGTCGGCGCCGCGATGGAGGGCAAGGAGGTCAGGTTCGGCGTGGCGAACTCCGCCACCTTCGCCGCCTCGACCACGCTCACGAGCACCGGCGCGGTCGACTCCTTCCACGACTCCTACACCCCGCTCGGCGGCATGATGACGATGGTCAACATGATGCTGGGCGAGGTCGCGCCGGGCGGCGTGGGCGCGGGCCTGTACGGCCTGCTCGTGCTGGCGGTGATCACGGTCTTCGTGGCCGGGCTCATGGTCGGCCGCACGCCGGAGTATCTCGGCAAGAAGATCGGCGCCCGCGAGATAAAGCTCGCGTCGATGTACTTCCTGGTCACGCCCGCCCTGGTGCTGGTCGGCACCGCATTCGCCATGAGCTCGGCCGAGCAGCGGGCGAGCATGCTCAACAGCGGGCCGCACGGCCTGTCGGAGGTGCTGTACGCCTTCACCAGCGCTTCCAACAACAACGGCTCCGCCTTCGCCGGCATCACCGTCAACACGCCCTGGTACGACGTCGCACTCGGCCTGTGCATGGCGTTCGGCCGCTTCCTGCCGATCATCTTCGTGCTCGCCCTGGCCGGATCGCTGGCCGGGCAGTCGCCGGTCCCGGCCTCCGCGGGCACGCTGCCCACGCACCGGCCGCAGTTCGTCGGCATGGTCGTCGGTGTGACGATCATCCTCGTCGCCCTGACCTTCCTCCCCGCCCTGGCGCTCGGGCCGCTCGCAGAAGGAATCCACTGATGTCCACTCCCGTGATCGAAGCGCCGGGCCGCGCCCCAGCTCCGCAGAAGAGGGTCGGCGGCGGTCTGCTCGATCCCCGGCAGCTCATCGCGTCACTGCCCGCCGCCCTGGCCAAGCTCAACCCCGTGCACATGTGGCACAACCCGGTCATGCTGATCGTCGAGATCGGCGCGGTGTTCTCCACCGTGCTCGCGGTCGCCGGTCCGTCGTTCTTCGCCTGGGCGATCGTCGTGTGGCTCTGGCTCACAGTGATCTTCGCCAACCTCGCCGAGGCCGTGGCCGAGGGCCGGGGCAAGGCGCAGGCCGCCACCCTGCGCGCCGCCAAGCGCGACACCACCGCCCGCAGGCTCGTGAACCGCGCCGACCCGGACCGCTGGGAGGGCGTCGGCGCGCCCGAACTCAGACAGGGCGACTTCGTGGTCGTCGAGGCCGGGGAGATCATCCCCGGTGACGGCGACGTGGTCGAAGGCATCGCCAGCGTCGACGAGTCGGCCATCACCGGCGAGTCCGCGCCGGTGATCCGCGAGTCCGGCGGTGACCGTTCGGCGGTCACCGGCGGCACCAAGGTGCTCTCCGACCGGATCATCGTCCAGATCACCCAGAAGCCGGGCGAGAGCTTCATCGACCGGATGATCGCCCTGGTCGAGGGCGCCAACCGGCAGAAGACGCCCAACGAGATCGCCCTCAACATCCTGCTGGCCGCGCTGACGATCATCTTCCTGGTCGCCACCGTCACCATGCAGCCGCTGGCCATCTACTCCAAGGCCGACAACCCCGGCATCCCCGACTCCCTCGCCCTGAACGGCAACGGCGTCACCGGCATCGTGCTGGTCTCGCTGCTGGTCTGCCTCATCCCGACCACGATCGGCGCGCTGCTGAGCGCGATCGGCATCGCGGGCATGGACCGCCTGGTCCAGCGCAACGTGCTGGCCATGAGCGGGCGCGCGGTCGAGGCCGCCGGTGACGTCAGCACGCTGCTGCTGGACAAGACCGGCACCATCACCCTGGGCAACCGGCAGGCCTCGGAGTTCGTCCCGACGCCGGGTGTGTCCGCCGACGAGCTGGCCACGGCCGCCCAGCTGGCCAGCCTCGCCGACGAGACCCCCGAGGGGCGCTCGATCGTGGTCTACGCCAAGCAGGCGTACGGCCTGCGCGAGCGGCAGCCGGGAGAGCTGGCCCACGCCGAGTGGGTCCAGTTCACCGCCCAGACCCGGATGTCGGGCGTCAACGTCGACGGACGCCGGGTCCGCAAGGGCGCGGCGACCGCGGTCATGAAATGGGTCCGCGACCACGGCGGCCACCCGACCGACGAGGTCGGCGCGATCGTGGACGCCATCTCCGGTTCCGGCGGCACCCCGCTGGTCGTGGGCGAGGCCGTCGACGGCAGAGCACGCGTGCTGGGCGTCATCCACCTCAAGGACGTCGTCAAGCAGGGCATGCGCGAGCGGTTCGACGAGATGCGCCGGATGGGCATCCGCACCGTCATGATCACTGGTGACAACCCGCTGACCGCCAAGGCCATCGCCGACGAGGCCGGGGTCGACGACTTCCTCGCCGAGGCCACCCCCGAGGACAAGCTCGCCCTGATCAAGAGCGAGCAGCAGGGGGGCCGGCTGGTCGCCATGACCGGTGACGGCACCAACGACGCGCCCGCGCTGGCCCAGGCGGACGTCGGGGTGGCGATGAACACCGGCACGTCGGCGGCGAAGGAGGCCGGCAACATGGTCGATCTCGACTCCAACCCCACCAAGCTCATCGAGATCGTCGAGATCGGCAAGCAGCTGCTCATCACGCGGGGAGCGCTGACGACCTTCTCGATCGCCAACGACATCGCCAAGTACTTCGCGATCATCCCCGCGATATTCGCCGCGGTCTACCCGGGACTGGACGCGCTGAACGTCATGCGCCTGGCCAGCCCGCAGTCGGCGATCCTGTCCGCGGTGATCTTCAACGCCCTGGTCATCGTGGCGCTGATCCCGCTGGCGCTGCGCGGTGTCCGCTACCGCCCCTCCAGTGCCTCGAAGCTGCTCAGCCGTAACCTCTACCTCTACGGCCTGGGCGGCGTCGTCGTCCCGTTCATCGGCATCAAGACCATCGATCTCCTCATTCAGTTCCTCCCGGGGATGGCATAAATGGAACGCCTGCCCAGCTGGATCCGCCAGCACCTCGCGGCGCTGCGCGCGCTGCTCGTCCTCACCCTGATCCTCGGCGGGGCCTACCCGCTGGTGGTCACCGGGGTCGCCCAGGCCGTCTTCAACGGCAAGGCCAACGGCTCGATCGTCCAGAAGGACGGCAGGGACGTCGGCAGCGCGATCGTCGGCCAGAACTTCACCGGCGCCGACGGCAAGGCGGTCGGAAGGTATTTCCAGAGCCGTCCGTCGGCGGCCGGTGACGGCTACGACATGCTCTCCACCTCTGCCAGCAACCTGGGCCCCGAGGACATCGTGGACGTCCTCGCCGTCCCGGGCGCCAAGGACGACAAGGGCAACCCCGACACCGGCCGGCAGAGCCTGCTCACCCAGGTCTGCGCCCGCAGCAAGGCCATCGGTGAGCTGGACGGTGTCAGTGGTGCCCGGCCGTACTGCACCCCCGACGGTGTCGGCGCCGTGCTGAAGGTCTTCCCCGCCGTCGGCGCCGTCACCCGCGCGGTCAGCGTCAACCAGGCCTGTCCCACCGCGCCGTTCATCGCCGACTACCAGGGTGTGAAGGTGGAGTGCGGCAAGCCCGGCGAGGACTACGCGGCCGGCCGTACCGTCCCGGTCCGCGGCACGCAGCGAGCGGTGGTGCCCGCCGACGCGGTCACCGCCAGCGGTTCCGGCCTCGACCCGGACATCTCACCCGCTTATGCGGAGCTACAGGCGCCCCGCGTGGCCAGGGAACGCGGCCTGCCCGTGGAGAAGGTCAGGCGGCTCATCGAGGAGAACACCACCGGACGCTCCCTCGGCTTCATGGGTGAGCCGGGTGTGAACGTCCTGAAGCTCAACCTGGCACTCGACAGGGGATGACCGGCATGCCACGCGGACGGCTACGGGTCTATCTGGGTGCGGCCCCCGGGGTCGGCAAGACCTTCGCGATGCTGGGTGAGGGACGCCGGAGACTGGAGCGTGGCAGGGACGTGGTCGTGGGTCTGGTCGAGACCCACGGCCGCCCCCGCACCGCCGAGCTGATCGGCGGTATGGAGATCGTCCCCCGCCGGACCCTGGTCCACCGGGGGACGAGCTTCACCGAGCTGGACGTGGCCGCGGTCATCGCGCGGGCTCCCCGGATCGCGCTGATCGACGAGCTGGCGCACACCAACGTGCCCGGCTCGAAGAACGCCAAGCGCTGGCAGGACATCGAGGAGATCCTCGACGCCGGGATCGACGTCGTCTCCACCGTCAACATCCAGCACCTCGAGTCGCTGAACGACGTGGTCGAGCAGATCACCGGGGTGGCGCAGCGCGAGACCGTCCCCGACGAGGTGGTACGGCGGGCCGACCAGGTCGAGCTGGTCGACATGTCACCCGACGCACTACGCCGCAGGATGGCCCACGGCAACGTCTACGCGCCGGAGAAGGTCGACGCAGCGCTGTCGAACTACTTCCGGATGGGCAACCTGACCGCGCTGCGGGAGCTGGCGCTGCTCTGGGTGGTCGGCAAGGTCGACGACCAGCTCGACCGCTACCGCGCCGAGCACGGCATCGCGGGGACCTGGGAGGCCCGCGAGCGCGTGGTGGTCGCGCTGACCGGCGGCCCCGAGGGAGAGACGCTGGTACGGCGGGCCGCCCGCATCGCGGACAGGACCAAGGGCGCCGACCTGCTGGCCGTCCACGTCACCCGGGCCGACGGGCTGGCCGGAGCGGATCCGGCGGGCCTGGCCCGGCAGCGCACGCTGGTGGAGGACGTGGGCGCCACCTACCACCAGGTCGTCGGCGACGACATCCCGCGCGCCCTGCTGGACTTCGCCCGGGGCGTCAACGCCACCCAGCTCGTGCTCGGCGCGTCCCGGCGCGGCCGGTTCGCCCAGCTCCTCTCGCGGGGGGTGGGGGTCACGGCGACCGCGATGTCCGGTTCCATCGACGTCCACATGATCACTCACGCCCATGCGCAGAAGGGGCGTCGTCCCACACGGTCCGGGGCGGCGCTCACCCGCACCCGCAGGCTGGCCGGATGGGCCGTCGCCGTCGCCGGGGTGCCGATCCTCACCGCCGTGCTGGTCCCGTTCAGGGATGCGCTGACACTGCCGAGCGAGATCCTGTTCTTCCTGCTCATGGTCGTCGGCGTCGCCCTCATCGGCGGCATGTGGCCGGCCGTCACCGCCGCTGTCGGCGGCTCCTTCCTGCTCAACTACTACTTCACGCCCCCGCTGCGCACCCTGACGATCTCCAATCCGGAGAACCTCTTCGCCCTCGTCGTCTTCGTCCTGGTCGCCGCCGCGGTGAGCGCCATCGTGGATGTGGCGGCGCGCCGTACGAGGGAGGCGGCGCGGGCGGGCGCGGACGCCGAGGTGCTGTCCACGCTGGCCGGGCACGTGCTACGCGGGGAGGCGGCGCTGCCGTCGCTGCTGGCCCGGCTGCGCGAGACCTTCGCGCTGGCCTCGGTCACGCTGCTGGAGCGGCTCGGCGCACCGGGTCCGGACGACCAGTGCGACCCGGAGTCCTGGCGGATCGTCGCGACCGCCGGGGCCGCTCCCTGTACCTGTCCGGGGGCGGCCGACACCGACGTGGTCATCGACGAGTACCTGGTGCTGGCCGTACGGGGCAGGCTGCTGGAGGCCTCCGACCGCCGCGTGCTGGAGGCGTTCGCCGCCGAGGCGGCCGTGGCGCTGCGACAGGACCGCCTGCGACAGGAGGCCGAGCAGGCCAGGCCGCTGGCCGAGGCCGACAAGATGCGCACCGCGCTGCTCGCCGCGGTCAGCCATGACCTGCGCACCCCGCTCGCCTCGGCCAAGGCCGCCGTCGACAGCCTGCGCAGCACCGACGTCCAGTGGAGCGAGGAGGACCGCGGCGAGCTGCTCGCCACCGCCGACGAGTCCCTGGTCAAGCTGGACCGGCTGGTCGCCAACCTGCTCGACATGAGCCGCCTGCAGGCCGGAGTGCTCGGGCTGATGCCGGAGCCGACGGCGTTGGAGGAGATCGTGCCACGTGCCGTCGACGACCTCGGACAGCTGTCCGAGAGGATCGACGGGCACATCTCGGTCGACCTCCCCGACATCCTCGCCGATCCGGCGTTGCTGGAACGGATCCTGGTCAACCTCATGTCCAACGCGGTCCGCTACAGTCCGGCCGGCGAGAAGGTCCTCATCACGGGAAGCCGGCACGGCGACCACGTCGAGATCCACATCGTCGACCGCGGTCCCGGCATCCCGCCCGAGGCGCACGACCGGGTCTTCATGCCCTTCCAGCGGCTCGGCGACCGTGACAACCACACCGGTGTCGGTCTCGGCCTCGCACTCTCCCGGGGGCTCGCGGAGGCCATGGGCGGCACCCTCGTACCGGAAGAGACACCAGGGGGAGGTCTCACCATGATCCTGACACTGCCCATCTCCTCACGTGCGCACGCCGCATCCGCCACCGTGGAGAGCGCATGACCCGCATCCTCGTCGTCGACGACGAGCCACAGATCCTGCGGGCGCTCCGGATCAACCTCCTCGCCCGGCACTACGAGGTCGCGGTGGCCGCCGACGGCGGCGCGGCACTGCGCGAGGCGGCGGACTGGCACCCCGACCTGGTCATCCTCGACCTCGGGTTGCCCGACATCGACGGGGTCGACGTCATCCACGGCCTGCGCGGCTGGACCTCGGTCCCCATCGTGGTGCTCTCCGGCCGGGTCGGCGGCGCGGACAAGGTGGACGCGCTCGACGCGGGCGCCGACGACTACATCACCAAGCCGTTCAACATCGACGAGCTGCTCGCCCGCGTCCGCGCGGTCACGCGACGGACCACCCTGCACGACGCCGAGCTCGCCCAGATCCACATCGGCGACCGTGTCGTCGACCTGGCCGGTAAGACCGTCTCCGGCGGCGTGCGGCTGACGCCCACGGAGTGGCACCTGCTGGAGATCCTGCTGCGCAACCCCGGCAAGCTGGTCAGCCAGCGCCAGCTGCTGACCGAGGTCTGGGGGGAGAAATACCTCAAGGAGACCCATTACCTGCGCCAGTACATGACCCAGCTGCGCAAGAAGCTGGAGCCCGACCCCGCCCACCCGGTGCACCTGCTGACCGAGCCGGGCATGGGCTACCGCTTCACCCCGTGAAGCCCGGGGACGGCGTCCCCGCGGAACGCGCCGGGCAGGGGCGCCGGAGCGAGCCTGATCGTCGACTACGTGCTCAACGTGGCGGTGTCGGTGGCCGCCGGAGTCGCGGCGCTCACCTCTGCCTTCCCCGGGTTGCTGCCCTTCACGCTCTGGCTGTGCCTGGCCGTGCTCGCCCTGGTCACCGCGGTCAACCTCAAGGGCATCGCGCACAGTGCCCGCGCCTTCATCGCCCCCACCGCCGTCTATGTCGGCGCCATCATGCTGGTGATCGTGGCCGGACTCGTCCGGGGTGAGCCCGCGACCGTCGCCGAACACGCCGCCCAGGCGGGGAACCTGCACACCGTGGGCGTCCTGCTGGTGCTCAAGGCGTTCGCCAACGGCTGTGCCTCACTTACCGGTGTCGAAGCCATCGCCAACGCCGTCCCCTCCTTCAGGAAGCCCCGGGTCAGGCGCGCGCAGAACGCCGAGCTCGCCCTCGGCGCCCTGCTCGGGATCATGCTGGTCGGCATCGCCGCGCTGATCGAGAAGTTCTCCATCGCCCCGGTCGGGGGAGTGACCGTGCTGGCCCAGGTCACCCGGGCCGCGCTCGGCGACGGACCGCTGTTCTACCTGGTCCAGTTCTCCACCGTGGTGCTGCTCGCGCTGGCGGCCAACACCTCCTTCGGCGGCCTGCCGGTGCTTGCCCGGCTCCTGGCCGCCGACAACAACCTGCCGCACCTGTTCGCGCTCCGCGCCGACCGGCACGTGCACCGCTACGGCATCGCCTTCCTGACGGTCGCCTCGGCCATGCTGCTGGTGATCTCGGATGGCGACATGAACCTGCTGGTGCCGCTCTTCGCGATCGGCGTCTTCGTCGGCTTCACCCTCTCTCAGGCCGGAATGGTCAGGCACTGGGTCGGGGCCCGACCCGCCGGCTGGCGGTGGCGCGCGGCGCTGAACGGATTCGGCGCGCTCCTCACCCTGGTGGCGGCCGTGGTGGTCACGGCCTCCAAGTTCGCCGAGGGCGGCTGGCTCATCGTGGTCGCCCTCCCCCTGATCGTGCTGGCCATGCAGTGGGTCAACCGCTCCTACGGCCGCATCGGCGAGCGCCTGGAGCTCGGCCGGACCCCCGCCCCGCCCCGGCCGCGCCGCTCCGTCGTGGTGGTCCCGGTGCACGCGGTCAACCGTCTGACGCGCGAGGCCCTGGCCGCCGCGCTCTCCCTCGGCGACCGGGTCGTGGCCGTCAACGTCACTCATCCGGGGAACGAGTCAGAGGCCCGCCGGTTCGTGGAGGACTGGGAGCGCTGGCACCCCGACGTCGATCTGGCACAGGTGTTCGACGCGCACTGGCGGCTGGACAGGCCCCTTCTGGATTACCTCAACGGCCTGCCCGAGGCGCACGTGTTCGTGCTCATCCCCGAGGTGGAGCCGGAACACGCCTGGCAGCGCATGCTGCAGAACCAGCGTGGTGCGGTGCTGGCCAGGGCACTGCGCCGCCGTACCGATACCGTGGTGTGCCGTATGCGTCTGCGCGTCGCGGACCATGCGACCGCCGCCCCATGAGCCTTCTCCAAGGCCGATGGCCCCATACGGGGCATGCCGTACAGAACCGAGGGGAGGGCGTCCTCCCCTCGGACGTGGATCACCTGGCCCTGGCGACACCGAGGACATGGTCGACGCGGTGGAAGGAGAGGCGGTCGAGGCGGTCGATCTGGAAACCCGCCCGGTCGATGACGGCGACGATGTCGCGGGCGGGATGGCAGCCGCCGCAGAGGCGCGCCCAGAGCGGGGTCGACACGGACTCGATCAGCGCGACGACCGGATTGCCGGAACGCCGGTGCTCGTAGAATCGGAGCTCGCCTCCCGGGCGGAGGACCCGCCTCACCTCCGACAGCGCCGTCTCGGGCCGGGCCGCGCAGCACAGGACCAGCGAGCAGACGACGGCGTCACAGGAGGCGTCCGGGACCGGAAGGCGCGTCAGGGCTCCGTCGCGTATGCGTACCGGCGTCGAGGTCGTCGCCGCCGCCAGCTGAGCCGCGGCACGGAGAAAGGGGTCCGGCTCGACGAGGACGATCTCGTCGACTCCGGAGGGGAAGCAGGTCAGCTTGACCCCGTCGCCGGCGCCGATCTCCAGAACGCGCCCGCTGAGACCCGCCAGCAACCGCTCGCGCTGCCAGGTCGGCCGGGACTCACTCCCCCGCCCGGTGCACACGGGCCGGGGGTGGTGGAACTGTTCCATCCCGCGCCCCAGGTCTTTCCGGGTATCCGGTGGTCCGCTGTGTTCCTGAACGCGCACCGTCATGTCTCCTCCTGAGATCGGTGCTTTCCATGGTGGACACGGCCCCTTCCGGAGGCGACCCCCTCATACGGGACTCATACGGGGGGAACGCTGATTCATATGGATTTCTGACGCCCGGTCAGCGACGGAACACGGCGTGGAGTCTCTCCATCGTCTCGGTGGCGGTCCGCAGGTTCTCCTGGAGCGTCCCGGCCGCGTCGCGCAACCGGTCTCCGATCACCTGCCGGTCGGTGACCAGCGAGTTGTCCGCATCCAGGACCTCGGCCGCCCGCGCCCGCGCCCGGGTCTCGGCGTCCCGCCTGGTCTGGTGGATGAGGTCCAGGATCGTCTCCGCGAGCTCGCCCGAGGCCATGCGCATCGCTCGGGGATCAATCTCGATCTTCTGGACGCCTCCGGTGGAGGAATACTCCACCGCGACGCGGCCGTCGCCGGACTCGGCCCGGACGGTGAGATCGGCGGCGGCCCTGTGCATCGCCTCCATCCGGTCGAACAGACGGCCCGCGTCACGCGCGACCTTCTCCGGATCGAAGCCCAGTGCCCGCGTGAAGTCGTCCATCGTCCTTCATTCCCATGGATACGTGTGGGAGCCGTCCGGATTCTGTTCCGGGACGTAAGGCCCAGTGACCGTCTGCTGGTTGCCGGAGATGTCGTTGGCACCCTTGACGGCCGCGGCCTGCGGGAGCCCGGGCGGGAGCGGCAGGCCCACGCGGGAGCCGGACCCGCGGCCCCAGAGGCCACCGGGGAACCGTCCGCCGATGCCGTGGGCGGTGAGATCACGCTCCACCCTGTTCAGGGTGCCCCAGACGAGCATGGGGCTCTGGGAGACGGTGGCCTGGACGGAGTCCGTCATCGCGCTGCGGTCGCCGGCCGCCGACTCGGCGAGGATGTCACCGGCGACGGCGGCCCCGAGGAGACCGGCGCACGTGTGGAGCAGGGTGTCGAATCCGGATTCGACCGCCTCGAATGTGCCGAAGAGCGTTCTCAACGCGTCCGTCGCCAGTATCCGCGCGTTCGCGGCGCTGAGCGGGGGGAGGGCGGCGAGGAGGACCCAGGCCGCGGTCGCCGCCATGGCCGACGCGACGGAACACATGAAAACGATCATTCCGGCCATCGCGGCTGCGGATACGTAGAGAACCGCGGCGATGAGAGACGCCCGGATCTCGATGCCCAGCAGGTCGTCGAGGAAGGCGTCCATGCGACGTTGGAAGGCCCTGCCGTCCTCGCTCCTCCAACCGTCCCGGGAGACGCCGGAGACGAGGTCACCGATCCGCTCCCTGGCGGCCCGCACATCCGTGACGACTCCGCGCCAGACCTCGGCCCCCTCCCAGAACGCCTCGGGGTCGTACTGGTGCACGTAGAACTTGCCGACGAACGGCCATCCCCCGGGCACTCCCAGTGCGGAAAGGGTGAGCGCGGCCCCGGTCCCCGTCTGCAGGCCCAGCCTGGCCAGCCCGGCGCCGCCGTCAAACATCGCGCCCGTTCACCGGCGCGTTCGCTGATGGGCCGGTCATCAGACCGCCCGGAGAGCGCCGGCGTGTTCGGCGTCCGCCCAGGTGGCGGCCGAGACTCCCGCCATCTCTCCCATCACCGCGATGTCCTCGGCCCGGTGACCCAGCTCCCGGAGGGTGAACGCCTCGATCTCGCCGTAGGCGACGGCCAGGGAGAAGGTGAAGGACGTGAACGCCGACTCTGCGACGGTGAGCCCGACGATGTTCCCGATCGCCCTGTCCAACGACCTGGCGGCCTCGGGGAGCCCCTTCCCGATCTCGCGCAGCCGTCCACGCTCGATGGTCACCTCGTGCGGGGACGCGGGAGGCGGTGGGGTGAAGGGGCCTCCGGGCCAGGGGAAGGGGGCGCTTTCCTGTGTCCCGGACCCTCCCCGTCCTTCCGGGGGCGGCCCTCCCGTCCACGGGCATGTCCCGTCGTCGCGAGCCGGGTCGCTCGGGTGCGCGTGAGAGGGCATGCCGCCGGTCTCCCCCATGATCGCCTTCCGTCAGCAGTCGTGCCGGGTGCACGTGATCACCTAAAACTAGGGATCTCTCCGCTGATCGGGCAATAATATTTACGCTTTTTTCACGCCTGTTCTCTCCGGAAAGAGTGGTCGTCAGGAAAACATCAATATCTTTCCGAGGGCTCGGCGATGAGAGCGGCGGTGCAGTCGGCGACGAGGTCCTCGGCGTACGCGGGGATCGGCTCATCGGACAGGTGATGGCGGCGCACCGTGGCATAGGGAAGGTCCACCGTGGCCAGGAAGAGCCGTTCCACCTCGTGCGGCTCGCGTTTCCCCAGGCGGGCGGCCAGATCGCGCAGGGCGCTCGCGACCCGGCCGTTGCTCTGTCTCAGGTGCTCGCGTGCTTCGTCGGGCCAGTTGGGTCTGTCGAAGTCGGCGGGGCCGTACAGCAGGATCCGTGTCTCCCGCGGGTGGGCGCGGCTCCAGCTCACGACGTGACGGGCCGCGTCCAGGGCCGCCTGTTCCGGCGGCCCGGTCTCCAGGGTGGCCAGAAACCCTTCCTGGAACCGGTCGACGGTGCGCAGCCAGAGGGCGGCGAGCATGGCGGAACGGCTGGGGAACCGGTGGTAGATCGAACCGCTCGGGGCGTGCGCCACCCGGGCGACCGCCGCCACGGTCACCGCGCTCGGGCCGCTCTCGGCCGCCAGTTCGGCGGCGGCGTCGAGCAGCCGGTCGATGTCGTGCTGAGCCGGTCTTCCCATGGGATCGAGGCTATCGGCTCCGGTCCGTATCAGAGAGAGGTCTCTTGAAGGGGGTTCCCCGCTCGTCCCGCGCGTTCAGTTCGTTCCACTTGTGCATCAGCCGGGGGACCTCGTCGCGGAGGAAGGCGAAGAAGCGCCGGGTCTCCTCCAGCCGAGCGCCCGCGGGCGTGTCCAGGCCGAACACCTCGACTCCGTCGCCGCGACCTCGGATGACCTGCGACGTGCCCGTGGGGCGGCGCGGAAGCCGAGCCCGGCGGCCGGAGCCGGGAGGCGGGGGAGCGCGACATGACCGCATGCCCAGGCGGAGCCGCCCCACCCCTTTTGGTAGAGAGCTTATTCTAGATTAAGCTCTCTAATACTGGCTGCGCTGTACGGGACCACCGGGAGGGCCGGGGTTCCCTGCGCCGCCGTCCGAGGAGGACCATGTCCGAGCTCATCGATCTGCCCGCGCTGCGCCCCGTGCTCGACGGCGCGGACCATGTGGACGTGCATACCGTCGAGGGGGAGGTGAGGTTGCGCAAGTTCGTCGCGGGCTCCACCGGATGGGCGCCCGGGTGGGTACGGGCGCTGTATCAGGTCAGGAGGATCTTCGCGCGTCTGTTGCGCCTGGCCCATGCCGATGTCAAGCCGGGATCCCACCTGCGGCCGGAGGAGATCCCGTTCACGCCGGGACGCAGGATCGGCTTCTTCACCGTCGTCGACGGGGAGGACGACCGTTTCCTGCTGCTGGAGGCGAGCGACTCCCATCTCGCGTCCTTCCTGGCGATCGTCGCCGAGAAGGCCGGGGGCGGCCGGAACCGGTTCCGCATGGTCACCGTCGTCAAGCATCGCCACTGGACGGGGCCGCTCTACTTCGCCGCCATCCGCCCGTTCCACTACCTGGTGATCCGCGGCATGGCCCGTGCCGGGACGAGCGGGGCCCATCCGTCCGGCCTGCGCGGGCCGGCACGGTGACGGGCGGAGCCGTGGGGCCACATGACGGCAGAAAGGCGCCGGATCGAGAGCGGACGGGCCGCCCGGCCGGGTTCGAGCGCGGCGACGGGGGCGGAGGCCGCGTCGGTGATGTCGCTCACCGGCGGAACTCCCCGCGTCGTCATCGCAGCGGAGACCGGACCGGCCGGTGACAGACTGGACGCCATGACCAAACTGGATCAGTTCGTGGCAAGTCGCCCCCGCTTGCTCGGGCTGGCCTACCGGATGCTCGGCGAGGCGGCCGAGGCCGACGACGTGGTGTCCTGGGCCGACGGCGGCGGCAAGACCACGGCGGCTCAGCGCCCGGTGATCGGCCGCGCCAGGATCATGCGCTACCTGAGCGGCCTGGCCAGGCACCCCAAGGTGACGCCCCTGGAGATGGTGATCGGTTCGGTGAACGGAGAACCCGCGCTGATCGCCCGGGACGCGGGGACGCCGACCTTCGTCACCGTCCTCGAACTCGACGGCGACCGGATCGTGGCGGTCCGTACGGCCCTCAACCCAGACAAGCTCGCCTTCCTCGCGGCGCAGTCGATGTGACGTAGCTCATAAGGGATCGCTGTCACGGACTCCCCCGGTCGCCGGTTCAAAGGGCGGACGAAGGGAGAAGGAAATGGCACATCACATGGTGGTCCTCGGCGCCGGCTACGCGGGGCTCCTCGCCGCGAAGCTCGCGGCCAAGCGGACGGGCGCCAGGATCACCCTGGTCAACGCCGGTGACCGGTTCGTCGAGCGCGTGCGGCTGCACCAGCTCGCCGCCGGTCAGCGGCTGCGGGACCTGCCGCTGAAGGACTCGCTCAGGGGCACGGGGATCGAGCTCGTCGTCGACAGGGTGACGGGGATCGACACGGCGGACCGGACCGTACGGCTGGCACGGACGCCGCAGGCGGTGGGCTACGACACGTTGGTCTACGCCCTGGGCAGCCGGGCCGATCTCGACTCCGTTCCCGGCGCCGCCGAGCACGCCTACGGCGTCGCCCTCGCGGAGCAGGCGTCACGCCTCCGGGATCGCGTGCGTGAAGGGGGAACGGTCACCGTGGCCGGTGGCGGGCTGACCGGCATCGAAGCCGCCACCGAACTGGCCGAGACCTACCCGGAACTGAAGGTCGGGCTGGTGACGGACGGGATGCTGGGCGGCGCGCTGTCGGAGCGCGCCCGGCGTTATCTCCGGCGGACGTTCGGCCGCCTGGGCATCGAGGTCCGGGAGAACGCGCGGGTGACCGAGGTCCGCGCGGACGGTCTGGTGCTGGAGGGAGGCGAGCACGTCGGCGCCGACACGGTCGTGTGGACCACGGGTTTCCGGGTGCCGGACCTGGCCCGTGAGGCCGGGATCGCCGTCGACGGTCATGGGCGCATGGTCGTCGACGAGACGCTGCGCTCGGTCTCGCATCCGGAGATCTACGGAGTCGGGGACGCGGCAGCCGTACGCAGACCGGGCGGGCAGGAACCGCGCATGGCCTGTGCGACCGGGTTGCCGTCCGCGCAGCAGGCGGTTCACGCCATCGCCGCCCGGATGGCCGGCCGCGAACCACGGCCGCTGCGGTTCCGCTACGTCAACCAGTGCATCAGCCTCGGCCGCCGGGACGGGCTCATCCAGTTCGTCCACGCCGACGACAGCCCACGCGAGGCCGTGCTCACCGGAAGGCCGGCGGCACTGTATAAGGAGAGCATCGTGAGGGGCACGATCCTCTCCCAGAGGTATCCGGCTCTGCCGACCTCCTTCTAGTCGCCGCTCCTGGCCGGAGGCGGCGGCGCTCATCACCCCACCGCGTGTCGTCGTCGACACGGAAGGTCTCACGTTCTGCGACTCCTCAGGGTTGAGCGTTCTCATAGGGGCGCTACGCGGCATGAGAGACGCCGGAGGACAGCTGGTGCTCAGCGGGGTCCGCGGGCGACGTCCACTCCCTCGGATGGCCCGACGCCTGAAACGGCACCCGGTTTCCGATGGTTCACCGCGTATGGCCGCACCGTGGCTGCGGTGACCGCCATGCCGTGCCCGTCCCCCTCATATGAGCGCATCGGCCTAAAATTCGCCAGAATCATTGGAATTCTTATCAGGAACCCATATGTCCGCTCATCTCGCGTCTGCTGTTACCGTATGCGCGATGTGCCGGAAGTCCGGACGGCAACGTCGTCCGGCGACGGCTCGGGCGGAGGCACCGGAGGCACCGGAGGTACGGCAGTCGGCTGATCGCCCGCCTGGCAGGGCCCGTCCGGGCACGGCTGCCGGGCGACTGACGGGCACTCCGCTGAGGGCTTCCGCCGGGGCCGGCGCGCCGGGCGCGTCCTGGACACGCCGCCGACGTCCGCCGGTTGGAGGGACCCGTTGACTCTGTTCTCCGCGCTCGCGCCGCGCGGGTGCATCCGTCGCCACGAGCCGCCCGAGGAGAGGACCATCATTGGCCGACCGTAGAAACGACCCCGTGGTGGTGATCGGGCTCGGCCGTTTCGGCAGTTCCCTCGCCCTGGAACTCGCCCACCGGGGCACCGAGGTGCTGGCCATCGACAGCCGGCCCAAGATCGTACAGAGCATGGCCGGCCGGCTCACCCACGTCGCCACCGCCGACTCCACCGACCTGGAAGCGCTGCGCCAGCTCGGGGTGCCGGACTTCTACCGGGCCGTCGTGGCCATCGGCACCGACCTCGAGGCCAGCATCCTGACCACCTCCCTGCTGGTGGAGCTGGAGGTCGACGACATCTGGGCCAAGGCCGTCAGCCGCGAGCACGGCCGCATCCTGCAGCGCGTCGGCGCCCATCATGTGATCTTGCCTGAGCATGACATGGGCGAGCGGGTGGCGCACCTGCTCAACGGGCGGATATTCGACTACATGGAGGTGGACCAGAACTACGCGCTGGTCAAGATCCGCCCACCGCGCGAATACATCGGCGTCCCGCTGGGCGAGTCCAACCTCCGCCGCAAGTACGGTGTGACCGTCGTCTGCGTCAAGGGGCAGGACGAGGAGTTCACCTATGCCGGAGCGGAGACCGTTCTGGCCTACGGCGACGTCATCGTCATCGCGGGAAAGGTCGACCAGGTGGAACGGTTCGCCGAGCTGCCCTGAGCCGTTCGTCCCCATCACTGGTCATACCGTCAATCGTGGGCGAAGGCGCAGGTGGAAGCCGTTAAAGGCCTGCCCGGCGACGACCATGAATACCTCTTGGCGACGCCGGGTCCCACGGTCAAATGACGGTCAGACGATGCCACCTGTGCAGCTCAGCGCGGGTCACCGGGTACGGCTGCGGGCGGTTCGTGTCCGACCAGGGCGGCGACGCGCAGAACGAGCAGAGCGGTGAGAACCGACAGTCCTCGTCTGACATCGCTGGAGCAGGCAGAGCTGCGGCGACGGCCGCGGCCATGGCCTCGCCCGCACCGAGCCCCGGGAAGTTAAGCACCGAGTTAACCTGGCGCTCAGGATGCCCTGATCTGCGCATTCCTAATGTGGGCGGCATGGACAGACGCGTCACCGCGGTGGTCTCGTCGCTTAAGGGCCCGCTGCCCCTGCTCCTCATCGTCGTCTCCGTCGGCATCGTTCTCGTGGTCGCGCAGGCGATCGCGCGCCTGTACCTCGGCGTCCATTACCCCACTGACGTGATCGGCTCGATGCTGGCCGCCACCGCCGGAACCTCGGCCGTAATCGCGCTGCGGGGCGGCATCGACCGCTGGATCGACCGGATACCGAGCACCGCCGGGCTCGGAACCCGGTAAATCGACAGGGAGGGCGCAGGATGTGGCCGACGGTGTCTGAGAGCACTCCGGACCATGCGGAAAGAGGGGCGTACGGCCGGCCTTCCAAAGACCCCGACCTGGTCTGCAGCGTGCCGGACCGGCCTTTACACAACCGGAACGCCTCCCGTCGTCGTCCGCGGGACCGCCGTAACCGCCGGAGTCGCCGCGACCGTCGCGGAGCGCATCCTGACCCCGCGGCTGGACAACGCCCGCCGCTGGTGATGCTCAGGTAGACGACCAGGCACAGGATCTTGATGATCCAGAAGTAGAGGGTGATCTCTGGAACCTTGTTGAGCATCCGGCCGCTCGGGGCATGGTGCCGAGGTTTTTCGTGTGAGGTGGTCATGACGCGTCAGCTTGGCACCGGCCACCTGAACATAACCTGATCGCGTCTTCCACCGGGGCACACCCGGGCGCCGGGTCCACTCCACGGACCTCCGCGGAGTCGCGATCAGCCGATCGCACTCACCGGCTGCTCCGCGTCGGGCAAGGTCTCCTTCCTCCGCTGCTGCCACATCGTGTGGACGATCAGCGCGGCCAGGACGGCCAGGAGCACCAGCGAGGAGCCGATCGTCCCGTAGCCGAGGCCGCCCTTGACGACGGGCTTGCTGAAAAAATCACCCACGGTAGCGCCGAGCGGGCGGGTGAGGACAAACGCTATCCAGAACAGCAGCGTGACGGAGACCCGGGTGAAGTACTTGGCGATGAGAATCAGCACCAGCAGGCCGCCGATCAGGAGTGCTCCTCCCGCGTAGCCAAGGCCGGAGTCGTCGGCCAGGAAGTCCCCGAGCGAGGTGCCCAGCGTGTTGGAGAACAGGATCGCCGTCCAGTACAGCAGCTCGCCGCCGAAAGTGCTGATCCGCTCGACGTGGAAGGAGTGACCGCTGAACTTCCAGAGAAGAAACACCGCGGCGAGGGCGGTGATGAGGACCAGGGCACCCCTCGCGTAGCCGAGCCCGGCGGTGCGGTTCATGAAGTCCGACATGGTCGTCCCGGCCGTGCTCGTCGAGAGGATGACGGTCCAGTAGAGCACCGGATGGAACTTCTCCGCCCTCAGCTGCGTCACGAGGCTGACCAGGAACAGCCCGACCAGGATCATCGAACTGACGGCATAACCGACGTTCAGCGTCTGGGCGAGAAGATCTCCACCTGTTTCTCCCAGGGTCGTCGCCGCGATCTTCATGATCCAGAAGGCCAAGGTGATCTGTGGAAGCTTCTTCATTTTCCCCCTGTCCCCGGGGTACGCACGCGGACATCACCAGGGTTTATGGGTGAATGCCACAGGTGTACGCCGGAGATGACTGCAATGTCTTGCTGGATCCGGCCCCTCGCATGGATCCGTCGTCCCGACCATAGGCTTGTGAAGCTGAAATCAACCTGAGCGGCTCGCGCAACTTCACGACGCGGTTCGTGCCCCCAACATCACTAAGACCCCTCTGGCCGTACCGCACCTACGGATCCAGGGCGATGGACAGAGCTTGGTCGAGGACCATGACCAAGCTCTGTATGAGGGGAAGCCCACCCAGCGCCGGCGGGCAAGACGGTTGTAGTGAAGCCGCTACGGCTGGGTGATCGAGTCGGACAGGGGGGTCATTGGTCGTCGGTGGCGTGCTGTGGGGGGTGGTTGGTGGTCGGATGTGGTGCGCCGGGTGCCGGCCAGGGCGGCCAGGGCGGTGGTGATGGGAACCGCGGCGATGAGTCCGATGGTGCCCACCACGCTGCGGACGATCTCCTGGGCGATGACCGGGTTGGTCAATACCTCGCCGATGGGTTGGTCGCCGACGCTGATGAGCAGCAGTAGCGGCAGGGAGGCGCCCGCGTAGGCGAGGATGATGGTGTTGATCACTGAGGCGATGTGGGCGCGGCCGACTCGGGCGGCGGCCCGGTACAGCTGGGCGAAGGTATAGCCGGGGTTGGCGTGGGCCAGTTCGGTGACGGTGACCGACTGGGTGACGGTGACGTCGTCGAGCACGCCCAGGGAGCCGATGATGATGCTGGCCAGCAGCAGGCCCTGAGTGTTGATCCGATAGTTCATGTCCAGGTAGAAGGAGCTTTCGTCAGTGATGCCGTTAAGGTCGGCCAGGCCGATGGCGGCCACCGACAGCGCGCCGGTGAGGCTGAGGCTGACCAAGGTGCCGACCACGGCCATCGAGGTGGGGATGGTGAAGCCGTGGGTCAGATACAGCACGGTGAGCATGATGGCCGCCGAGCCGACGATGGCGACCAGCAGCGGTGGCTGTCCGGCGAGGATGGCCGGGATGACGAACATCAGCAGCAGCACGAAGGTGATGGCCAGCCCGATGAGCGCGGTCACACCGCGCCAGCGGCCGAAGGCGATCACGGCCAGGGCGAAGGCGGCGCCGAGCAGTCCCAGGGGTGAGGACCGGTCGTGGTCGGAGATCTGGTAGGGCGGCACATCAAGAATGCCTTTCGGCGTGTAGATCAGCACCACGTCGTCGCCCGCGGTGAAGATCTGCGCGCCGGGGCCGCTGGGCAACTGGGTGGCGATACGTTGGCCGGCCTGCGGCCCGCTGGTCAGGTCGACTTTGGCCTCGCCGCAGGTGGCGGGGTCAGCCGGTGGCCGTTGGCCGCGGGGTTGGCCGTCTGCGGGAGGTTCCTCGATGCAGGGGGTGAGGGTGATGGAGGTGATCGTTCCCGTCATCTGCTGCAGGCTGGCCGATGGCTGGCCGGTGGAGGTGCGCTCAGTGGGCCACAGCCAGATCAGGGCGGTCAGCGTGGCCAGCGCCAGGGGAACGATGACGGCCAGCGTCGCCCACACCGTGCCGCGGGAGCTAGGGGCGGCTGGGCCGTGTGAATGGTTGGCACCCATGGTCGAGAAGGATCTCCTTAGCGGCGAGGAAAGGGGAAAGTACCGCACCGCTAAGGTGACCGTGTCGCCCTACGCCGGCGTGATGGAGGCCGCCGGGTCCCCGGTTCATGAGATGGGGCGTTGTCCGGCGAGCTGGGAGGAACCCTCCAGCGCACGGTTGGCGAGACGGTGCCAACAGTGCCTGCTCGGTGGCGGCGCCGCGACGGTGTCCCGCCCGGCCTCGACAACCTCGTGCGCATGATCAAGAAGTGGGAGGCGGGACGGCACCTTCCGGGTGAGCGATACCAGCTCCTCTACGGCAGGGTCTTCGGAATCTCGCGGGACCTCCTCTTCGGCACCCGTGCACAGCCTGTGGACAGCCCGCCGGAGCCGGTCTCCGCCGACGAGGTGACCCGGAGCGTGTTCGGGCTCGTCCAGAACGGCCGCCAGCGTCTCGGCCAGACACGGGAGCTGTACGTCGTGGCCGCCAGGGGCACGAGTGCTCGCCGAACGACACGATGAAGGTCTTTCTCGCCCGCCAGTTCAACTACACGATGACGGTCCGCCTGCGCGCCGCCGACGCACGGTCCGCGATCACCGCGGCCGAGCAGGCGCTCCTGACCTACCAGGAAGGGGCGATCGCGGCGGCGATCACGGTCCGGCCGGCGTCCATCGACCGCGACGAGCGCCTTTACCGCCGGCGAACGTACGCGACCACCCTTCTGGGAGGGGTCTCAGAAAAAAATGCATCTTATGGATAGCGTCAAAGCTGACTCTTCGCCAATCGACACCTCATTTCGGCAAGCTGACCGGTCCTTGTTTGAACTCGCGTCCCACTTTCCGCGCGTCGAGGCCGACCACGAACGGGCGGGGCTGGCAAACACCGAGGTTCAGGCCAACTGCTCGCCTCGCCTGGGGACAGCCTGGTCCTAAGCTGAGCGGCCTGATCTTTCGACGGCGGTAGACCGCGCGTGCCGCGTGGACCGGCCCGAAGGGCTTCGGCGGGCCGACGCCGTATGGAGAGTTCGCAGTTCCGTGGGCTTGCCGATCAGGACAGAATGGAGCCCTGAGGATCCTGCCCAGAGAAAGTGGCTCCGATGGACTTCCGCGATGACGTGGACCTCGACGCCTCCCAGGTGGAGGACATCGGTGGTGGAGGCGGCGGGTTCCCCGGTGGGGGCGTCGTGATCGGTGGTGGTGTCGTCGGCGTCATCGTGCTGGTTGTGGCGCTGTTCCTGGGGGGAAATCCGGCCGCGCTGCTGGGCGGTGGTGATGGTGGTGCTTCCCGGCCCGTCGGTGCGGCACCGACCTCGGATCTGGGCAGCAAGTGCCGCAAGGGTAGTGACGCCGACCAGTCGGACAAGTGCCGCGTAGTAGGCGTGGTCAACAGCGTCCAGAAATACTGGCAGGGCGCGTTCGCCGAGCGCGACAAGCAGCCGTACCGCACCGCCAGGACCATCCTGTTCACCGGGGCCGTGAACACCGGCTGCGGCCGGGCCAGCTCGGACGTCGGCCCCTTCTACTGTCCCGCCGACAGTCGTGTCTACCTCGACCTCGGCTTCTTCGACGAGCTCGAGAGCCGCTTCGGAGCCAAGGGAGGACCGTTCGCCCAGGCGTACGTCATAGCCCACGAGTACGGCCACCACGTGCAGAACCTGATCGGCACCTCCAAGCGGGCCGGCAACGACCGGCAGGGCGCGCAAAGCGCCTCGGTCCGGCTGGAGCTTCAGGCGGACTGCTACGCCGGGGTGTGGGCGAAGAACGCAGTCGACACGGGGTTCTATGAAAAGCCGTTCACCTCCGCCGACATCCAGGAAGCACTGGACGCCGCGGCGGCGGTCGGCGACGACAGGATCCAGCGGCGAGCCCAGGGCAGGGTTGACCCGGAGGGCTGGACGCACGGCAGCTCACAACAGCGGGTGAAGTGGTTCACCACCGGCTACGAGACCGGCGCCCCTGGTCGCTGCGACACCTTCTCCGGCGGTATTTGACAGCGCACGCCTCTTTACGGATCTGCGGATCGTTTCGGAACAGGATCCGGGCGGCGGAGACGGACGCCCCGCAGTCGGATGCGAAGCCGGTGCAGCCGCACGGCCGTTTCAAAGTCGGCCCATGATCGGTATCCGTGACTCTATGTAGAGATTAGGTGGAGGGCTCGCATCCGGTCGCGTCCGATGAACTGCACCGTTCGGGTGATCTCGGTGACGCCGGTACGGCGCAGCAGGCTCAGCGCGAGGTTGCGCAGGGTGGCCATGACCTGGCTCAGCGCCGTTCCGTCCAGGTCGAAGACATCACGGCGGATACAGGCGAGCTGCGCGGCGTGGGGTAGGTCGATCCCTTCCAGGGTGGTGGCGTCGGTGACCCAGGTACTCCACCGGCTGATTCGTCCGTGCCCACGCTCTTGAGCGACGTGGTCGGCCGCACGGCTGGTGATCATGGCGGTGCAGGCGGCGATGGCCGCCTTGAGCAGGTTCGCCCGGTTGCCCTTGATGGTGATCGGACATCAAGCGCTAGACGCCCCAACTAAGCGACCTTGAAATGGCCGTGCGCCCGCGTGGCAGCGCATCCACGCAGGTAAGCGGTGCGCGGCAGGGCCGGAGGGAACCCCGACTCGTTAGGGGCTGGATCCTATTCCCATTACTCCAGCCGCGGATCGTGATCTTCGTCGTTCTCCGGCGGCTTGCCGCTGGTAGCGGCATCTGCGGGTGAGGCTTGATCGCGTGGTAGGGACACACCCTTCACCTTGTGGTCCAGCGAGTTGGCCAGGTCGGCCGCCGCCGGTGCCGACCGCGTGCCCGATGGGGTACACGACCAGGGCGGCACCTCCGCCGACGAGGAGTTGGCGTGCGCCAGAGCGCAGAGGTGGCCTGCCGTTGAGCAGTCCGAGGGCAGAGCCGACCGTGAACAGGGCGACGGCGGCCAGGACGACCGCGGTGACCAGCGCGGTGGTGCCGGAGCCGAACAGGTGGGGAAGGACAACCACGACGGCGCCGAGGGCGAAGGCGATGAGGCTGGACACGGCCGCTGACCACGGCGAGCAGAGTTCCTCAGGGTCGAGTCCGAGTTCCTCGCGGAGTTCCTCGGCACCCCTGGAGAGGTTCAGGCACACGGCCAAATGATCAGGGGCCTGGTCGCTGTCTCCAGCGACCAGGCCCCTGAACTCGGGAATCAACGTCGGGGTGACAGGATTTGAACCTGCGACCTCTTCGTCCCGAACGAAGCGCGCTACCAAGCTGCGCCACACCCCGGTGCACGTCGGTCTTGCTCGTGCTTGGGAAAGTCTAGCGGACTTCGCGGGTGCTTGCGTCGCTTCGGCGGCGGGGTACGAGGGTGAGGAGGCTCGCCTCGGGGAAGCAGGCAAACCGGACGGGGGCATACGGACTGGTGCCCAGGCCGGCGGAGACGTGGAGGTAGGCGGAGTCGTGGCGGCTCAGGCCCTTGACCCGGGCCCGGTCGATGCCGCAGTTGGTGACCAGGGCACCGTAGAAGGGGACGCAGAGCTGGCCGCCGTGGGTGTGGCCGGCGAGCAGCAGCTGGTAGCCGTCTGAGGCGAAGCGGGTCATGTTGCGGGGCTCGGGGGAGTGCATGACGCCCAGGCGGAGGTCGGCCTCCGCGGGGGCGGGGCCGGCGATCAGGTCGTAGCGGTCCAGGTTGATGTGGGAGTCGTGGATGCCGCCCACGGCCACGTCGAGGTCGCCGACCTTGATCCGGGCGGTGGTGTTGTTCATGTCCAGCCAGCCCTCGACGGCCATGCCGGCGCCCAGCTCGTCCCAGGGGAGCGAGGGGATCTTCTGGCCGTGCTCACCCTTGGAGGTGCGCCAGAGATAGCGCACGGGGTTCTTCGGGCGCGGTGCGTACATGTCGTTGGAGCCGTAGACGAACAGGCCCGGCCGGGACAGCAGCGGTTCGAGGGCGTGCAGGAGCGGGCCGACCGCGTCGGGGTGGGCGATGGAGTCGCCGGTGTTGACCACCAGGTCGGGCTTGAGGTCGCCCAGCGAGCGGACCCAGTTGATGAGCATCCGCCTGCCTGGAGTGAGGTGCAGGTCGGACAGGTGCAGGATGCGCACCGGCCGCTGGCCGGGCTCCAGGACGGGCACGTCGAAACGCCGCAGGCGGAACGCGTTGCGCTCGACGACCGAGGCGTAGGCGAGGCCGGCCAGACCGGCGCCGAACAGGGACAGGGGAACCGCAGCTGCTTTCCTCACCTTCTCATCATGCCCGACATCACGCTCCCTGAAGGAAACTTGGGATACGGCGGAGCTGGTGAGACGGCAAGATGGACCGCATGAGCGCATTGAAAGACAGGCTGAAGGCCGATCTCACGGCTTCCATGAAGAGCAGGGACGAGGTCCGGACCCGCACGATCCGCATGGCCCTCGCGGCGGTGAACGTCGAGGAGGTCGCGGGCAAGTCGGCGCGCGAGCTCTCCGACGACGAGATCGTCAAGGTGCTGGCCAAGGAGGCAAAGAAGCGCCGCGAGGCGGCCGAGGCGTTCAGCGGCGCCGGCCGGACGGAGCAGGCGCAGGCCGAGGTGGACGAGCAGGCCGTGCTGGAGGCGTATCTCCCGGCCCAGCTCTCCGACGAGGAGCTCGGCAGGCTCGTGGACGAGGCCGTCGCCGAGAGCGGTGCCACCGGGCCTCAGGCCATGGGGCAGGTCATGAAGGTCCTGACCCCCAAGGTCGCGGGCCGGGCGGAGGGTGGTCGGGTGGCGCAGGCCGTACGTGCCCGCCTGACGGCCTGAGAGGGCCGCACGCCCGCCTGGCGCGGTCAGGTGGGGTAAAGGGATCGGAGCCCTCCCCGAGACTTCAGGGGAGGGCTCCGGCGTCTCTACTGGCCGGTGGGAGCGGGGGTGCCGTTGTTCGGGAAGCCACCGTTGCCGCCGTTGTCGTTGTTCACGGTGGTGTCGTCGGTGGAGGGCGGGCCGTCCCCGTTGTCGCGCGGCTTCCTGGCGGGCGGTGGCGCGCAGCCTCCGGAGCAACCGCCGAAGCGCTCCATGTTCACCGGGGTGAAGGGGGTCGGCTCGACGTTCTTCAGAGCGCTGGACATGGAGCTTCTCCAGATCTGACCGGAGATCGTGGCGCCGTACACGTAGCTGTAGTAGCGCCCGCCGATGGTCACGCCGACCAGGTCGTGTTCGAAGGCGCCGCGCGGGTCTCCGAGGCTGACCGCGGAGGCGAGGTCGGGGGTGAAACCGGCGAACCAGGCGGCGGTGTAGCCGTCGGTGGTGCCGGTCTTGCCTGCGGCCGGACGGCCGATGCCGCCGTATTCGCTCATCGTGCCCTTGGTGAACACCCCGGACATGATGTGGGTGGCCGCGTCGGCGACCTCCTCGTCCAGGACCTGGCTGCACTTCGGCTTGTACGATGCGGCCTTGCCGGTGCGGTCGCGGATCTCGGTGATGGCCATGGGCTTGCAGTAGGTGCCGCGGGCGGCGATCGTCGCGTAGGCGGCGGCCACCGTCACCGGGTCCATCTCGTTGACGCCGAGGGTGAAGGTCTCGACCTCCTGCAGCTTGTCGCCGTCGGCCCGCTTGATGCCCATCTTCTTGGCCGTCTTGACCACGTTGCAGAGGCCGACCTGCTCCTCCAGCTTCACGAAGAAGGTGTTCACCGAGCCCAGGGTGCCGGTGGTCAGGGTCTTGAAGCCGCCGCCGCCCTCGCTGGAGTTGCGGACGCCGTGGCTGGGGGCACCGACCCGGTTGCCCGCGCAGTCGCGGAACGAGCTGTAGCCCGGAGCCCTGTACTCCGCTCCGGTGCTGTTGCCGTCGTTGATCTTCATCCCCTTGTCCAGGGCGGTGAGCAGGGTGAAGGCCTTGAACGTGGAGCCGGCCTGGAAACCCCTGCCGCCGCCGTGCTGGACGTCGGCGGCGAGGTTGTAGCTCATCTCGTTCTTCTTCTTGTTCTGCCCGAACTTCCGGCTGGCGGCCATCGCCTTGATGGCGCCGGTGCCGGGCACGACCATCGCCTGCGAGGCGACCGGCTTGTCGCTGGTCTTCACGTACTGCTTGATGGCCTTCTCCGCCGCCTTCTGCGCCGTCGGGTCGAGCGTCGTCTGGATCGTCAGACCGCCCCGCTGGAGCTGCTTCTTGCGCTGCGTGGCCGTCTTGCCGAACTCCTCGTTGTTGAGCAGCTCGTACTGGGCGTAGAGGCAGAAGTAGGGAGAGGTGCTCTCGTCGCAGCCGCCGGGGACCGGGACGTCCTTGAACCCGAGCTTCTTGGCCTTGGCCTCCGTGGCCTCCTGCAAGGTGATCTTCTTGAGCTCGTACATCCGGTCCAGGACGGTGTTGCGCCGGTCCAGCAGCCGCTGACGGCTGGCCTTTCCCGCGTTCGGGTCGGTCCCACTGGGGTTCTGCACGGCTCCGGCCAGGGTGGCCGCCTCCCACAGGTTCAGCTTGGAGGCGGGCTTGTCGAAGAATCGCTTGGACGCGGCCTGGATCCCGTGGGCGCCCGCACCGAAGTAGGCGATGTTGAGATAGCGCTCAAGGATCTCCGACTTGGTGTATTTCTCCTCGACCGCCATCGCGTAACGCAGCTCGTTGAGCTTGCGGGAGTAGGACGTCTCGATGGCGGCTTGCTGCTCCTCCTTGGTCTCCGCGCTGTTGACCAACACCTGCTTGACGTACTGCTGGGTGATGGAGGAGCCGCCCTGGATGCCTCCGCCGCCGGAGAGGTTCTTCACCGCGGCGCGGAAGGTGCCCTCCAGGTCGATGGCCCCGTGCTGGTAGAACCGGTAGTCCTCGATGGAGACGATCGCGGTCTGCATGATGTCGGCGACCTGGTCGAGCTTCACCGACTCACGGTTCTCGTAGAAGAACTGCGCGAACTGCTTGCCGTCCGCGTCGAGCAGCGTGGTCTTCTCCGCGAGTGGAGGCTCGCTGAGCTCCTCGGGGAGCAGGTGCAGCTCCTCCGTGGCGGACTTCACGGTCATTCCCGCGCCGCCCACCGCCGGAAGCGCGACGGCAGCGACCAATACGCCTGTGGCAGCGGATGCGGCGACCAGCCGCAGAAGGTTCCCGACGACCGATCCCTGATCTTTGCCCTGAGCTTGCACGAGTCAAGGTTACGTCGTACGGATGCCCCAAACGGTAACGGAAGACTATTTCGCCGCGCGTCGAGCACGTAATCGATCAGGTGACTAGTCATTCCCGGCCACATGGCCGCTGATGACCATGCGAGAAATTGGTCCCGCCGGGGTCTGTCGGCCCGAACGTCTGGTTGCGTACGTTCTCTTTCTGCGGCAATTGAATACGGAGGCTCGACGCCCGCGCCCGTCGGCCCCAAGTCACGACTGACCACCTAAGGGGAGTGGGGTCGAATGTGGATCACGGATTGGACCTCCCGTGCGGCCTGTAAGGGTGCGGATCCTGATGCGTTGTTCGTTCAGGGTGCTGCCCAGAACCGAGCAAAGCTGATCTGCCGAGGATGCCCGGTCCGGACCGAGTGCCTCGCCGATGCGCTGGACAACCGCATCGAGTTCGGGGTGTGGGGCGGGATGACCGAGCGCGAACGCCGGGCGCTGCTGCGTCGGCGACCGGATGTCGACTCCTGGCGTGACCTGCTGGAGTTGGCCAAAGAAGAGTACGAGCGAACGAACGAGCTGATAGCGGGCTGAGTTCGCGCCGATCCCGTACGGCTGGCGCCGAGCGCCAGCCGTACATTCGCGTGTCCGCCCTATGGCAGGCTGCGCCCCGGTTCCGGGCGGTCCGGACGCCCAGGCCCGGGGATCACTGGGCGCCCAGGAGCCGCCCCACCTCGCGCAGCCCGTCCAGGTCGTGCACGTCCTCCGCCATGGCGGGGACCCGGGCCACCGGCACCGTGGGATGGGCGGAGGCGAAGTGTTCCTGCTCGCGGTGTTCACGGGCGGCCAGCTGCATCCGGCCGGCGTGCAACCGCAGGACGGCGGCGGTCAGCTCGTGCTCGCCCTTCGACTCCAGGTTCTCGGCCGCCGCGGTGCTCCGCGCCGCCGACAGGGCGGCCGCCGGTGAGAGGTGCACCCTGTTGACCACGAGCCCGGCCAGGGGCATGCGCTCCTCGGCGAGCCGCTCCACGAAGTAGGAGGCCTCACGCATCGCGTCCCGTTCGGGCGCGGCCACGACGACGAACGCGGTCCCGGGGGCCTGCAGGAGCTTGTAGGTCTGCTCGGCGCGTGCCCTGAACCCGCCGAAGACGGCGTCCAGCGCGGAGACGAACGTCTGCAGGTCCTTGAGCACATGCGCGCCCAGCAGCTTGGTCATGGCACCGGCGACGAAGCCGAACCCCGCGTTGAGGAGTTTGAACGCGCTGCGCCCGCCGGCCTTGGCGGGGGCCATCAGCACCCGGATCAGCCGCCCGTCGAGGAAGCGGCCCAGCCGTTCCGGCGCGTCGAGGAAGTCCAGCGCGGAGCGGGAGGGCGGGGTGTCCACGATGATCAGGTCCCAGTCGCCCGACCGGCGGAGCTGGCCGAGTTTCTCCATCGCCATGTATTCCTGTGTGCCGGAGAAACTGGACGACAGAGATTGATAAAAAGGATTCGTCAGAATCTGCCGGGCCCGTTCGGGGTCCGCGTGCGCCTCGATGATCTCATCGAAGGTCCGCTTCATGTCGAGCATCATGGCGTGCAGATGGCCGTCGCCCGCCACGCCCGCGACGGGCCGCGGGGTGTTGTCGAGCTCGGTGAGTCCCATGGACTGTGCCAGCCGCCGGGCCGGGTCCACGGTCAGCACCACGGCCGAACGGCCGCGCTCGGCCGCGCGCAGCCCCAGGGCGGCCGCGGTGGTGGTCTTGCCGACTCCGCCGGAGCCGCAGCAGACGATGATCCGGGTGCCCGGGTCGTCGATGATCGCGTCGAGGTCGAGAACCGGGACGGTCCGCTGCCTGCCGGACCGTTCGCTGCGCTCGCTCATGCTGCTCCCTGGGTGCGGATCGATTGGGCCAGCTCGTACAGCCCGGCCAGGTCCACCCCGTCGGCCAGCAGCGGCAGCTCGTAGCGGGGGCGTCCGGCTCTGTCCAGCGAGGCCCTCTCGCGGTGCTCCAGGCGCGTACGGCGGGCGTGGTCGACGATCTCCTCGCCGAGGGACTCGGCCACGGCGGTGGCGTCGGAGCTGCCGTCCGTAAGCCCGGACGCCTTGAGACCGAGTGCCAGCTCGGTCAGGTCGAACCGGTTCTCGCCCGCCTCGTCCAGGACGGATGCCGGTATCAGCGACTCCCTGACCATGTTCGTGAAGATCCCGCCGGGCGGCAGCCCGGCCGCACGGAGCTCGTCGAGCCCGTCCAGGGTCTCCTGGACCGGCATCTCCTCCAGGAGCGTGACGAAGTGCACCGCGGTCTCCGGAGAGGAGACGACGCCGTTCACCAGGTCGGCGTGGTTCTTGATGGGGCCCATCCTGGCCAGGTCGGCCACCTCGCTGGTGACGTTGAGGAAGCGGGCGATCCGGCCGGTCGGCGGCGCGTCGAGCACGACGGCGTCGTAGACCCGCCTGCCGTCCTTGGCCTTGCGGCGGACGGCCTCGGTGGTCTTGCCGGTGACCAGGACGTCGCGGAAGCCGGGAGCGATGGTGGTGGCGAAGTCGATGACCCCCATCTTCGTCAGGGCCTTGCCCGCCTGGCGCATGCCGTAGAACATCTCCAGGTAGTCGAGCATGGCCTCTTCGGCGTCGACGGCCAGAGCGTAGACGTCCCCGCCGTCGGGCGCGACGGCGATCTTCCTCTCCTCGTACGGCAGCGGCGGCAGGTCGAAGACCTGCGCTATTCCCTGCCGGCCCTCGACCTCCACCAGCAGGACCTTGCGGCCGTCCGCGGCGAGGGCGAGGGCGAGTGCGGCGGCTATCGTGGTCTTCCCCGTGCCGCCCTTGCCGGTGACGACGTGGAGGCGTACGCCGTCCCAATCGGTGTCGCGAGCTCTCACGTTCCGAAGGCTACCCAACAGTCACTCGACGATTCGCCGGAGCTGTCCACTGGTGGGACCGCAGGTGCGGATTGTCATAGTGATCCTGCCCACTCCGGTGCCGCGTGGGAGGCCGGCGGTCGCGCTCCACCCGCGGGGACGCCCGTAGGGAACGCTCAGCGGGAGCCGCCTCGCTAATGTGTCCCACATGACGAAATGGGAGTACTCGACGGTGCCTCTGCTGGTCCACGCGACCAAGCAGATTCTCGATAACTGGGGCCAGGACGGCTGGGAGCTCGTCCAGGTCGTGCCGGGGCCCAACCCCGAGCAGCTGGTCGCCTACCTGAAGCGGCCGAAGCAGTGACGCCGGAGGAGAAGCTGGCCGAGCTCGGGCTGACGCTGCCCGAGGTGGTGGCGCCGCTGGCGTCCTACGTGCCGGCGGTCCGCTCAGGCGACCACGTCTACACCTCGGGCCAGCTTCCGGTGGTGGACGGCAAGCTCGCGGCGACCGGCAAGGTCGGCGCCGAGGTGAGCCCCGAGGAGGCGCGCGAGCTCGCCAGGACCTGCGCGCTCAACGCCCTCGCGGCGGTGGCCTCGGTGGCCGGAGGCCTGTCGAACATCGTCCGGATCGTGAAGGTCGTCGGCTTCGTGGCCAGCGACCCCGCCTTCAGCGGCCAGCCCCAGGTCGTCAACGGCGCCAGCGAGCTGCTCGCAGAGGTCCTGGGAGAGGCGGGCAAGCACGCCCGCAGCGCGGTCGGCGTGGCCGTCCTGCCGCTGAACGCGCCGGTCGAGGTCGAGCTGATCGCCGAGGTCCGCTGACGATTGTCCGGTGCGGGAGCCGTGCCACATGATGGACCCTGAACCGAGTGTTGTTCTGGTGGAGGGTCTGAATGGGTGGGATTCCGCTTCCTGGTGAGTTCGGCGAGCGTGCGCGCGACATCCTGGCCGGGCGGGTGGAGCCCGTCCCGGCCAGGGACGCCGCCACCGTGGTCCTCCTGCGCGAGGGCGTCGAGGTCTACCTGCTGCGGCGGAAGGCGAGCATGGCCTTCGCGGCGGGGGCCTACGTCTTCCCCGGCGGTTCGGTGGACCCCCGCGACACCGACCACGCGATCTCCTGGGCCGGGCCCTCGCCCGCGGAGTGGGGAGCGGTCTTCCGCGCGGACGAGAGGACCGCGCGTGGCCTGGTCTGCGCCGCCGTGCGGGAGACATTCGAGGAGTCCGGGGTGCTGCTCGCCGGGACGTCCCCCGCCTCCGTCGTCGCCGACACCACCGGTGACGACTGGGAGGCCGACCGGCTCGCTCTGATCGACCGGAGCCTGTCGTTCGCCGACTTCCTGGCCAGGCGCGGCCTGGTTCTCCGTTCCGACCTGCTGCGTCCCTGGACCCACTGGATCACTCCCGAGGTCGAGCGCAGACGCTTCGACACCCGGTTCTTCGTCGCGGCGCTCCCGCCGGGCCAGCGCACCCGCGACGTCGGCGGCGAGGCGGACCAGGTCGCCTGGGTACGGCCCGCCGACGCGATCGACCAGGCCAAGAACGGCCAGATCTTCCTGATGCCCCCGACCTACCGCACGCTCGGCGAGCTGCGCGACTACCCGTCCGTGGCCGACGTGCTCGGCGCCGAGCGTGAGATGGTCACCTTCATGCCCGTGATCGTGGAGGTGGACGGGGAGATGCACATCGTGCTCGACGACGACTACCGGTCGGGGGCCGCATGAGTGGTCTGCGGATTCCTCTTGAGGGGCCCGACGGGTCCGGGACGGCTCACACTCTCAGCGTTCTCGCGCCCAACCCCTCCCCGATGACCCTGGACGGCACCAACACGTGGGTGATCGGCAGGGGGGAGGACGTGCTGGTCGTCGATCCGGGGCCGGACGATGGGCCGCACCTGCGGCGGGTCGCCGATCTCCTCCGGGAACGGAGGGTGACGACGATCCTGCTCACCCACGGGCACCATGATCACAGCGGTGGTGCGAGGAGGTTCGCCGAGCTGGTCCGCGCGCCGGTCAGAGCCCTGGATCCGGAGCACAGGCTCGGTGATGAGGGACTCGCCGACGGCGACGTGCTCACCGCCGGTGGGCTGGAACTCCACGTGGTCGGCACCCCCGGCCACTCGTTCGACTCACTCTGTTTCTGGCTGCCCGAGGATCGGGCGATGCTGACCGGGGACACCGTGCTCGGCCGGGGCACCACCGTCATCGCTCCGGACGGCGACCTGGCCGACTACCTGCGCTCCCTGGACCTGCTGCGCGCGAGGGCCGAGCGGGTCGGCGCCGAGGCGCTGCTCCCGGGGCACGGCCCGGTGCTGCCCGACCCGATCGGCGCCCTGGACGGCTACATCGCCCACCGGAGGCGGCGACTGGACCAGATCCGGGAGGCGCGAGAGCGAGGTGCGAGAACACCGGGGGAGATCGTCGAGATCGTCTACGCCGACGTCGACAGGTCGCTCTGGCCCGCCGCCGAGATGTCGGTCCGCGCCCAGCTCTCCTATCTCGAGGGTCGTGAAGGCGGTGCGGGCGGCGGCCGTTAGCGCGAGCGGTTGTGCAGCCGCTCCAGATCCATGATGACCACGGCCTTGGCCTCGATGCGCAGCCAGCCGCGCTGGGCGAAGTCGGCCAGGGCCTTGTTCACGGTCTCACGGGAGGCCCCGACAAGCTGGGCCAGCTCTTCCTGGGTGAGGTCGTGGTGGACCCGGACTCCGTCGTCGATCCGCTGGCCGAAGCGGTCGGCCAGGTCGAGCAGGGCCTTGGCGACGCGCCCGGGAACGTCGGTGAAGACCAGGTCGGCCAGCACGTCGTTGGTACGGCGCAGCCGCTGGGCCAGGGCGCGCAGCAGGTGCAGGGCGACCTCGGGGCGGCCCGTCAGCCAGGGACGGAGGTCGTCGTGGCCGAGTCCGGCCAGGCGGACATCGGTCAGCGCGGTGGCGGACGCCGTACGGGGACGGGGGTCGAACAGCGACAGCTCGCCGAACATCTCGCTCGGGCCGAGCACGCTGAGCAGATTCTCCCGGCCGTCAGGCGCGGTCCTGGACAGTTTGATCTTGCCCTCGAGCACCACGTACAGGCGGTCCCCGGTCTCGTTCTCGCTGAACAGGGTCTGCCCCTTGGACAGCTCGACCTCGGAGATGCTGGTGCGCAGCGCGGCGGCGCTCTCACGGTCGAGCGCCGAGAACAGAGGGGCCTTGCCCAGCACGTCGTCAGTGTTCACAGTGCCTCCTGTTTCACGGCTCACGCAGTCATTGTGACCCATCCCACCAAGCGACTCTCAAGGGGCCCATGCGCGTAGGCTTACCGGGTGCCTCGCAACGTCGGTCGTGCCGGTGAATCTCCGCTCGCCTTGGTCCGTCGCGCTCGCCGGATGGACCGCATTCTGGCGGAAACCTACCCGGACGCGCACTGCGAACTCGACTTTCGCACTCCCCTGGAACTGCTGGTCGCGACAATCCTATCTGCGCAGTGTACGGACAAAAGGGTCAACATCGTTACTCCAACGCTTTTTGCGAAATATCGGACAGTTGAGGATTACGCAGGTGCGGACCGGGCCGAGATGGAGGAGCTCATCCGGTCGACGGGCTTTTTCCGGGCCAAGACCACCAGCATCATCGGCATGGCCCAGGCCGTTTGCGACCGCTACGGCGGTGAGATCCCCGGCAGGCTCAAGGACCTGGTCACGCTGCCCGGCGTCGGCCGCAAGACCGCCAACGTGGTGCTCGGCAACGCCTTCGGCGTCCCCGGCATCACCGTGGACACGCATTTCCAGCGGCTCGTCCGGCGGTTCGGCTGGACCGGGGAGACCGATCCGGTGAGGATCGAGCATGTCGTCGCGGGGCTCATCCCGAAACGCGACTGGACGATGATGTCCCACCGCCTGATCTGGCACGGCCGCCGCATCTGCCACGCCCGCAGACCCGCCTGCGGCGTGTGCCCGCTCGCCGCGCTCTGCCCCTCCTACGGTCTCGGCCCCGTCGACCCCGTCCAGGCCGCCAAACTGGTACGTCCCGGCCCCTTCTCGTAACCGGCCATCCGATCGGGAAGCGCGGAGCGGGGTGCCGTGTTGCAGAGACCGGAGGTGTGCCCGTGGAAGTCCCCGGATGGTTGGAGACGCTGGCCGAGCGGGTCGCGAGGGCGCCGGTGCCTCCGGCCCTGCGTCCGCCGCGTTCGGGCGGACGCCCGGCCGCCGTGCTCATGCTTTTCGGCGAGGGGCCGCTCGGCCCCGACGTGCTGCTGATCCAGCGCAGCTCGCGCGGGCGCCGGCATGCGGGGCAGCCCGCCTTCCCCGGCGGCGGGGTCGATCCCGAGGACGACGGTCCGATCGCCGCCGCGCTGCGCGAGGCCCGGGAGGAGACCGGCCTCGATCCGGCCGGTGTACGGGTGGTCGGCACGATGCCCGAACTGTACGTCGGGCGCAGCGACAACCGGGTCACTCCGGTGCTGGGCTGGTGGCACACGCCCTGCGTGGTGCACGCGGCCTCGCCCGACGAGGTCGAGTCGGTGGAACGCGTCCCGATCTCCGAACTCGTCGACCCGGCCAACCGGCTCGGGCTGCGCCACCCGAGCGGTTACTCGGGCCCGGCCTTCCGGGTGCGCGGGCTGTTGGTGTGGGGCTTCACCGCGGGAGTGCTCGACGGGGTGCTCGCCGGCTCGGGCTTCGAGCTCCCCTGGGACCGGTCACGGATCGAGGATCTGCCGCCTGACGTCCTCAACCTCGCGTCCCGTTGACAGCGCCAGGCCGAGACAGGCCCAGTCGGCCACGTCGTCGTCGGGATCCTTGACCAGCCGCCGCAGAGCGGCCAGACCCATCGGGTCGGGCGGACTGCCCATGATGTTCGGCAGTGCGTAGGCCGCGCCGTACCGGACCCGGCGATCGGGGTGCTCACCCAGGGCGATCACCGAGGGCAGCGCGCGACGGTCCCTGAGATGGCCGAAGGCGATCAGCACCGAGTAGAGGACCATGCAGTCGTCCTCGCCGGCCGCCAGGAAACGCAGCACCGGCAGGCTGCGTTCGACGAACCCGAGCCTGCCCAGGATGTCCACTCCCAGCATCCGCTCGGAGGCGGTGTCGCCCGCGCACGGCCGCCGGGCCGCGATGAAGGTCTGCAGATCGCCTCGCGCGTGCAGCATGGTGATCGCGTGCCAGCGGGTCGTGCCGTCGTGGTCCTGGTCCCGCAGCGCGGTCTCGATGAGAGACTCCACGGCCGCCGGCCCCCCGATCGTTGCCATATGACCACGATAACCGCGTGGACCTACCGCAAGGGGTGCACGCGCGGGCCGGACGCTGGATACCGTAAAGGGGTGAGCGGTGATCTCCTTGATCTCATCCTGATCGCCCTGATGGTGGCCTTCGCTGTGTCGGGATACCGCCAGGGGTTCATCATCGGTGCCCTGAGCTTTGTCGGATTCGTCGGTGGCGGGCTGCTGGGCATGTTCATCGCCCCGCCGATCGCCGCCGCATTGGTCGACGGTGATACCGAGCGGGCGCTGCTCGCCATCGTCATCGTCTTCCTCACCGCCACGATCGGGCAGTTCGCCTCCTCGACCATCGGCGCGGTGGTCCGCAGCCATGTCACCTGGGAGCCCGCGAAGGTGGTCGACGCGGTCGGCGGCACCTTCGCGAGCGCGTTCTCCGTGCTGATCATCGCCTGGCTGATCGGGTCGCTGCTGACCTCCTCACAGTTCACCCTGCTCAGCGAGCAGGTCAGCAAGTCCCTGCTGATCGGCACCGTCGACCAGACGATGCCGAAGGCGGCCAAGGACCTGCAGAAGCCGTTCAAGGACTTCATCGACACCTCCGGCTTCCCCAGGGTGTTCGACGCCATCGGGGGCGGCCAGTTCGTCGAGGTCGCGCCGCCCGACCAGAGCGTGCCGAAGGGCGCCCAGCTCACACGGGCCCGCCGGGGCATCGTCAAGGTCCAGGGCGTGGCCACGAGCTGCCGCAGGCACATCGAGGGCACCGGGTTCGTCTACTCGCAGAACAAGATCATGACGAACGCCCACGTGGTCGCGGGGGTCGATCAGGACCTCCAGGTCACCGACTACCTGAACAACACCCACGCGGCCAAGGTCGTGCTCTACAACCCCGACAGGGACATCGCGATCCTCCATGTCCCCGGCCTGAACCTGCCGGTCCTGCGCTTCGACGGCAGCGCCAAGAGGGGCGACAACGCCATCGTCGCGGGCTTCCCGCACGACAAGGGGTTCACCATGGCACCGGCCCGCATCCGGTTGCAGCAGCGGGCGAAGGGGCCCGACATCTATGACCGCAAGACCGTGGTCCGCGGCATCTACTCGATCCGCGGCGATGTCAGGCAGGGCAACTCCGGCGGGCCGTTGCTCACCACCGACGGCCGGGTCTACGGCGTCGTCTTCGCGGCGGCCACCGACAGGGTGGAGACCGGTTTCGTGCTGACCGCGGCCGAGGTGGCGCCGGACGCCGAAGACGGCTCCAAGCTGTTCAACCAGGTGGGAACCCAGGACTGCGACCGAAACTAGCTAGAGCAGATCCCTGATCACGGCGATGGCCGTTCCGGCGTCCGGACCGTCCACCTCGGCCATCCCTCGCACCGCCACGGCGATCTCCTCGTACGGCATGCCGTACCGGATGATCCTGTCGGCGCCCCGCGCGAACAGCGCGGCCGCCCCGCGCCGGTTGCCCCGCTGGAGATGGGTGAGGCCCACGCAGATCTGCGCCAGTCCCTGCCAGAGCTCCCGCTCCTCCTCCGGGGCGGTCTTCCACCGGCCTTCGAGCACCTCGTGGGCGTGGAACGGCCGGCTCACACCGAGCAGCCGGCGTGCCTCCGAGAGCGCCTCGTCCGCACTCGGGGCGTAGTCGTCCGGGACGCGCTCCACGCCTTGCGCCCCATGCGGCAGGGGCCGTCCGAACGCGTCCCGGGGACGCTGGTTGCGGGGTCTTCCGTCGGGGTCACGGTCGCGGGCGGTCATCGGTCGGGCTCCGGGTCGGACAGCCAGCCGATGAGCTCGGCGTCGAACTCCTCCGGCCGCTCCTCGTGCGGGAAGTGCCCGGCGCCCTCGATCAGCCGCCACCGGTAGGGGGCCGCCACGTAGCGGCTGGAGCCCTGGGCGGTGCGGGGCAGGGCGTGCCTGTCGAGCGCGCCGTGCATCTGCAGCGTGGGCGTGCCGATCTCCTTCCGCATGGTCCTGGCATAACGCAGTCCGTCGGGACGGAGCTGGGAGCGGGCGAACCAGCGGTGATACTCCAGCGCGCAGTGCGACACGGTGGGGATGCGGAAGACGTCGCGGTAGGTCTTCGCCACCTCCTCCTCCGGCCAGTTCGGCCCGGACCACTCGTCCAGCAGCCGTCCCACCAGCGCGCCCTCGTTGGCGGTCAGGCGGCGCTCGGGCAGGAAGGGAAGCTGGAAGCCCAGTGCGTAGAGAGAGGCTCTGAGCTGGCCGGACCGATCGCCGAGCAGCGCGGAGCGGAGCCGGCGCGGGTGCGGGGCAGAGACCGGGACCAGCCGCAGGACCGTCTTGGGGTCCAGCACGGACATGGTCCAGGCCAGCAGACCGCCCCAGTCGTGGCCGACGACGATCGCCCCGGTCTCGCCCAGCGCCCGGACCAGCCCGGCCGCGTCGCCGGCCAGGGTGGGCAGGTCATAGCCGCGTGGTGGCTTGTCACTGGCCCCGTAACCCCTCAGGTCGACGGCGACGGCGCGGTAGCCGGCCGCGGGCAGCGAGACGAGCTGGTTGCGCCAGCTCCACCAGAACTGCGGGAACCCGTGCAGGAGCAGCACGAGAGGGCCCTTACCGGCCTCAACGATGTGGAAGCGGGTGCCGCCGGCATGCACGGAGCGGTGGGTCCACGGACCTTCGATCCTGACCAGGGACTCGTCGGGACGGCTCACTGGCCCGGTCTCACCGGTTCGCGGTGCGTGCCGATCTGGCCCGCGGTGGGCGAGGCCGACGGCGTGGCGACGAGCTTGTCCTCGCCGCCCTTGATGGTCTTCAGCGAGCGCAGGGTCCGCTTCATCCCGGGCAGGCCCTTGAACTTCCTGATGCCGATGAAGGCCAGCAGCCCGGCCACGACCAGATAGAACACGGTGACGATCGCGAAGGCCAGCCATGTCCACACGTGCAGCGCGACCAGGGCGTAGGCGAGGGTGAACGACGCCAGGATCAGGACCAGGTGGGCCATGAACGCGGCGGCGCCGAGGAGGCCCGCGGCCATGCCGACCCGTTTGGCGTTGAAACTGAGCTCCGACTTGGCCAGTTCGATCTCGGCGCGCACCAGGGTGGAGATCTGGTCGCTGGCCGCGGCGACGAGCGCGCCCAGCGACTCCTCCTGTGGCTCCGCGGGTGGAATCTGTGTCATGAGGGTCTCCTATCAAGCGCCGATATCACACATCATCCTGCGCGTTGAGGTGGTTGCGCACGCGCACCCGGAGCAGGAGCGCCGCGAGGACCGAGGCCGTGAGGCTCGCCGCGAGCACCCCGGTGGTCACCGCGTTCGCCCGTCCCGGATCATCGCCGTACGCCAGGTTGCCGATGAGCAGGGACACGGTGAAGCCGATCCCCGCCAGTATCGATACAGCGGCCATGTCCCGCCAGTGCAGTTCCTCCGACAGTTTTGCCAAGCCGAGCCGTACGGCCAGCCACGCCCCGCCGAAGACGCCCAGGAACTTACCGACGATCAGGCCGGCGATCACGCCGAGCACCACGCGGTCGGTGACCATCGTGCCGAGGCTCTCCGCGCTGAACACGACCCCCGCGGACATGAACGCGAACACGGGCACCGCGAAGCCCGCCGAGAAGGGACGGATGTAGTGGTCGGCCCGTTCGGCGGGGGAGCTCTCCTCGCCTGGACCGCTGTGCACGCGTGTCATCAGGCCCAGCGCTACCCCGGCGACGGTCGCGTGAACACCGCTGATCTCGATGGAATACCAGGAGAGGAGGGCGAGCGGCAGGTAGATCCACAGTCCGCGGACCCGCCTGGCCTGCAGCACGCCGTACAGGACGATGAGCGCCACCCCGGCCAGCAGGGCCAGGAGGTTGAGGTGCCGGGTGAAGAAGACGGCGATGACGGTGATCGCGCCGAGATCGTCCACCACGGCGCTGGTCAGCAGGAACGCCCGCAGCGCGGCGGGCATGGCGCTGGCCGTCACGGCCAGTACGGCGAGGGCGAAGGCGATGTCGGTGGCCATCGGGATGGCCCATCCACGGGACGCACCCGGTGCGCCGGCGCTCACCGCGAGGTAGATGAGAGCGGGGACGATCATGCCGGCGATCGCGGCGAGGATGGGCAGCGCGGCCTTGCGGAGGTTGGAGAGCTCCCCGTGGACGAACTCCTCCTTGACCTCGATGCCCGCGACGAAGAAGAAGACGGTGAGCAGGCCGTTCTGGACCCATCTGTAGAGCTCGAGGTCGAGATGGAGGGAGCCGGGACCGAATCTCACGGTGCGGAGCGCCTCGTAGGAGTCCGCGGAGACGTTGGCCCATACCAGCGCGGCGACCGTGGCCAGCAGCATGACGACACCGCCGACGGTCTCGGCGCGGAGTGCCTCGGCGAGCTGGCGGGTGTATCGGACGGTCGGCCGGAAGGGCCAGATCTCGACGGCGCGGGGCATGGAACCTCCGGGAAATGCAGAGAGGGTCGGTTCCCCCGCTGGCCGACCAGACTTCCCGGCACACCTGATGGCGAGCCTACCGAATCATCCCAAACGGGACGTCGGGCGGCTCCGCAGGCGGGAAGGCGCGGATTCCCCGTTGTCAGGGCCCCGCGCCTTCCCGCCCGGTGTTCAGTCGTCGCTCTTGGCGCTGGGAAGCTTCTCGGAGATGAGGTTCATCACCGTGCTGTCGGCCAGAGTGGTGACGTCGCCGACACTGCGGTTCTCCGCCACGTCGCGCAGGAGGCGTCGCATGATCTTGCCCGAGCGGGTCTTGGGCAGCTCAGGGACCACCAGGATCTGGCGCGGCTTGGCGATCGGGCCCAGGGCCTTGGCCACGTGGTTGCGGAGCTCGGCGGCGATGTCGGCGCCCTCCTCGGCGTTGCCGCGCAGGATCACGAAGGCCACGATGGCCTGGCCGGTCACCGGGTCGGTCGCGCCGACCACGGCCGCCTCGGCGACCTTCGGATGGGAGACCAGGGCCGACTCCACCTCGGTGGTGGAGATGTTGTGGCCGGAGACGAGCATGACGTCGTCCACGCGGCCGAGCAGCCACAGGTCGCCGTCGATGTCCTTCTTGGCGCCGTCACCGGCGAAGTACATGCCCTCGAAGCGGGACCAGTAGGTGTCGATGTAGCGCTGGTCGTCGCCCCAGATCGTGCGGAGCATGGACGGCCACGGCTCGCGGAGCACCAGGAAACCACCGCCGCCGTTGCCGACGGGCTGTGCCTGGTCGTCGACGACCTCGGCGCTGATGCCGGGCAGCGGGCGCATGGCCGCGCCGGGCTTGCCCGCGGTGACACCGGGCAGTGGGCTGATCATGATGCCGCCGGTCTCGGTCTGCCACCAGGTGTCCACGACCGGGCAGCGGCCGCCGCCGATGTGCTCGCGGTACCAGACATAGGCCTCGGGGTTGATCGGCTCACCGACGCTGCCCAGGATGCGCAGGGACGACATGTCGTACTTGGCGGGGATGTCGTCGCCCCACTTCATGAAGGTCCGGATCGCCGTCGGGGCGGTGTAGAGGATCGTGACCTTGTACTTCTGCACGATCTCCCAGAACCGCCCCCGGTGCGGGGTGTCCGGGGTGCCCTCGTAGAGGACGCTGGTCGCGCCGTTGGCCAGCGGGCCGTACACGATGTAGGAGTGGCCGGTCACCCAGCCGATGTCGGCGGTGCACCAGTAGACGTCGGTGTCCGGCTTGAGGTCGAACACCGCGTGGTGGGTGTAGGCGACCTGGGTCAGGTAGCCGCCGGTGGTGTGCAGGATGCCCTTGGGCCTGCCGGTCGTGCCACTGGTGTAGAGGATGAAGAGCGGGTCCTCGGCGTCGTGCGCCTGCGCCTCGTGAACGTCCGCCTGGCGGTCCACGATGTCGTGCCACCAGACGTCCTTGTCGGTCTGGGCCACGTCCTGCCCGGTCCTGCGCACGACTAGGACGTGCTCGATGCCGGGGCACTCCTTGACCGCCTCGTCCACGGTCGGTTTGAGCGCGCTGGGCGCGCCCCGGCGGTAGCCGCCGTCGGCGGTCACCACGACCTTGGCGTCGGCGTCCTGGATCCTGCCGCTGAGGGCGCTGGAGGAGAACCCGCCGAACACCACCGAGTGGACCGCGCCGATACGGGCGCAGGCGAGCATCGTGATCGGCAGCTCGGGGATCATCGGCATGTAGATGGCGACCCGGTCGCCCTTGCCGACGCCCAGCTCCTGCAGGGCGTTGCTGGCCTTGGCGACCTCGCGCTGCAGGTCCGCGTAGGTGAGGGTACGGCTGTCGCCCTCGGGCTCGCCCTCCCAGTGGTAGGCGACCTTGTCGCCGCGCCCGGCCTCGACATGTCGGTCGACGCAGTTGTAGGCGATGTTGATCTCTCCGCCGACGAACCACCTGGCGAAGGGCGGGTTCCACTCAAGGGTGGTGTCCCAGCGCCTGGACCAGGCCAGCCGGTCGGCCTGCTTCTCCCAGAACGCCAGGCGGTCCTGCTCCGCCTCGGCGTAGGCGTCGGCGGTCACGTTCGCGGCCGCGGCCAGGTCGGCAGGAGGCGCGAACCGCCGCGTCTCGTTCAGCAGGTTCGACAAGGTCTCCTGGGTCTCACGCGACTCGGAACCAGGGGTCTCCGGGGCCACTGCGCACTCCTCACGTACTGCTGGGCGACTGGTCGTGTCCCACTTCACCAGGCCAGAGGTCCCTCCCACAAGAGGTCTAGACAGGTCTGTACCAATCGGTGATAGGTGGTCATTACCGTTCACAACGGCCTTAACATCCGGTAACAATCGCAGCTAAACCGTTGTGTTTTCGACACCATAAGAATGTAGGAGACGTTATTCCGCAGGCATTAATCCGTTCCACTGGCTTTAGTACGGCGATGCGGTGGACGGCGGTATGTGTTCGCCCAACGGTCCACCGCCCCCTTTCGACGGCCGGGTCGGGGCTTGTTGACCGGCGGGTAAGGTCGGGGACCGTGAGTGACCCATTGGCTGTCATCGCCGAACTACCCGGAGTGCCCGAGGCGGTCATCGACGCGCGCAAGGCTGTGGACCGTCTCTACGGACATCGCGTGCTACGGCGCAAGAGCCCGGAGGTCTCGGCCAGGTCGGCCCTGCGCGGTGCCCGCGCGTCCGCCGCTCTGGAGGGTGTGGACATCCCGCTCGAGGCCATCCCGGAGGCCGTCGACCCCGTCGTCCAGGGCGCGCTGCGCGTGTCGGCCGAGTTGGGGCGCCTCGGCCCGACCTGGCGCGCGGCCCCGCGCCAGGTGCTGGCCAGGCTGCACACCCTCGCCGCCGCCGGCCTCACGGAGAATCTCGGCCGTCCCCGTGTCGGCGTCGAAGCGCCCGACCTCCTCGGCCTGGGCGCGGCTCCGGGGCCCGAGGAGACCGTGGCCCGCGTGGACGGGCTGGTCGATCTGGTGACGCGGGCCTCCACGGCGCCCGCGCTGGTGCTCGCCGCCATCGTGCACGCGGAGCTGGCGGTGCTCCGGCCGTTCGGGTCGGCGGACGGGATGGTCGCACGGGCGGCGGAACGGCTGACACTGGTGGAGTTCGGCCTGGATCCGAAGTCGCTGGCCGTCGTCGAGCTGGGCCATCTCGAACTCGGACCGGCATACGGCGAGAGCCTGAGGGCCTACCTGAACGGCACCCCGGAGGGGGTCGCGACGTGGGTGCGGCACTGCGCCTCGGCGGTCACGCTGGGTGTCCGAGAGGCCACCGCGATCTGTGAGGCCATGCAGCGCGGCTGATCGGGCCCGCCCCGGCCGCGGGGAGACCGGGTCGTCCTCGCCGTCCTGAGCCGTAGACCAGATGGGCCGGGGCTGCAGGGAGGGGCTGTAAGGGGGTGGGGCGCCGCTTGGGTGGACGCAGGGGGCCGTCTGGGCGGACGCAGGGGACGGAAAGATCCACAAAACGCGTCCTGGGCCGCAAGCAAACGGCGCCCCTGGTGTGGGGCGCCGTCGCTAGCACGTCCAGCCGGGTTACCAAGCGTGCACCAAATAATCCTCGGGACGGGACAAGCCCGGCCCGACGGTGCCTCCCGCGGCTCGGCGGCACGTGGGTGCCCGGCGGCCATGCCCGGACAACTGAGTCCGTGGGACCTTTCTATGCCGGATCCTGGCTGATGGGAACCCCTGAAACCAAGACCTTTACAGATCAAGGGACATTCGTCGACAAACTGGTACATGCATCACATAAGCCCCGTCAGGGGACGGGTGGGCACTTCGACCCCCACTCTGGTTACTCTCTGTGATCGGAGTGGGTCGGTTAAGCGGTATTTGATTGAACGATGCGTCGCGACTCAATCGTTACTTTAAAAAAGTTAGCAGAAATCGGGGATTACTCCTCGACGTAACTCAAGTTGATCGGGCAGCATGAGGTGGTATCTCCCTACTGGAGTGACTGTGCACGGGTTGGCACCGCTATCCCATGCCATACTCCGGGAGAACTGTTGAAGGCTTTCTTCTGAAACGGGTCCGGCTCTACCCCCCCAGAGCCGGACCGGCTGGCGACCCCCGCTACCCCCCCCAGCGGGGGTCGCCACTTTTCCAGGCCGGTCCGGCCACGCCCCGGTACAGCTCGCCATGGCGGGATCCGTCCGGCGGTTGTCCCCAGGCGACGACGGCCCTCTCCCGGTTCTCCACAGAACGTCGTTCGGCGACCTCGTCAAGGCGAGTCCTCCCGGAAAGTGGGCACTCCCCACCTCAGGGAGGCACCCTTGGACCGCCCGTTGGTCATCACCGAGGACCACGACCTGCTTGACGACCTGCTCCGCGTTGCCGCCGCGGCCGGAGCAGAGCTTGACGTCGCGCATGTGCCCGCACACGCCCGGCCCTACTGGAACCGAGCCCCCCTGGTCGTCGTCGGCAGTGACATGGCCGATGCCCTGGCCGCCACCGGGCCCCCGCCCAGGCATCGCGTCATCCTGGTCACCCGCACCCCCGAAGAGCCTGACACCTGGCGAAAATGCGTCACGGTCGGTGCCCAGGCCGTGCTGGAGTTGCCCTCGGAAGAGCGACGGCTCGTCGACGAGTTCGCCGACGTCGTGGAGCCGGCGGCCAGAGCGGGGCTTGTGGTGTGCGTCGCCGGTGGACGCGGGGGAGCCGGTGCCAGCGTCCTGGCCACCTCACTGGCACTGAGCGCCTCCCGGCAGCGCCTCCGCACCCTCCTCGTCGACGCCGATCCGCTCGGCGGCGGCCTGGATCTGCTTCTCGGCCAAGAGGAGGCCGACGGAGCACGCTGGTCCGACCTGGTCGCCCGTGAGGGCCGGGTCAGCTTCACCGCGCTTCAGGCCGCTCTGCCCACCATCGCCGAGTTGACCCTGCTCTCCTTCCACCGCGGCGAGGTCGAGCCCATTCCGGCCGAGGCGATGCGTTCGGTCCTCGAAGCCGGTCGACGAGGCTTTGACCTGGTGGTCGTCGATCTGCCACGCCACCCCGACAGCGCCGCTGCCGAGGCGCTGAGCAGGGCATCCATCACTTTGCTGGTCGTCACCGCCGACGTCCGCGGAGTGCTCGCCGCGGCGCAGGTGCTCGCCGGGCTGCGCAGGCACACCGGTGATGTGCGGGCCGTCGTGCGTAGCGGTGTCCTGGACGACGAGGTGGTCACGACCTCGCTCAACGTTTCGTACGCCGGCGCCCTCCCCGATCAGCCACGCCTCACCGCCGCTCTCAGCCGTGGCGACGTCCCTCCACTCGGACGCCGGACCCCCCTCGGCCGGTTCTGCGCCTCGTTCCTGCACTCGACGCTCGGGCCGGAGACATGAGGCAGCCTGCCATCGCGACCGCGGTCTCATCCGAACTGGTCGAAGCGGTCCGCGTACGGCTGGCCCGGGCCGGGGTCGAACCCAGCGCCGCGCACGTCGCGGTCGCGCTCCGGGCGGAGCGGGCGGTGCTCGGCGACGCGGAGATCCTGGCTGTGGCCCGTGTCCTGTGTGCCGATCTGATCGGCGCGGGCCCGCTGGAGCCGCTGCTCGCCGAGCCCGAGGTCACCGATGTGCTGGTGAACGGTCCGCGCGAGGTGTGGGTCGACGACGGTCATGGTCTGCGCCGGACCTCGGTCGCGTTCCCCGGGGAGGAGGCGGTCCGGCGGCTCGCCCAGCGCCTTGCCTCCGCGGCGGGCAGGCGTCTTGACGACGCTTCCCCCTACGTCGACGCACGGCTGGCCGGAGGCGTCCGGCTTCACGCCGTCCTGCCGCCGGTGGCGGCCGGTGGCACCTGCCTGTCCCTGCGGCTTCCTCCTCGCCGCACCTTCACCCTCCCCGACCTGGTCGGAGCCGGCACGATCAGGACCGACACCGTCCCCGTGCTCACCGCGGTCATCGAGTCACGGCTCGCCTTCCTCGTCACCGGTGGCACAGGCACAGGAAAGACGACCCTGCTGTCGGCCCTGCTCTCCCTGGCCGACCCCGGCGATCGGCTGCTGCTGGTCGAGGATTCGGCCGAGCTGAGACCGATCCACCCCCATGTCGTGCGCCTGGAGTCCCGTCCGGCCAACCTCGAGGGGGCGGGCGGCGTCTGTCTGCGTGATCTCGTCCGTCAGGCCCTGCGCATGCGCCCCGACCGTCTCGTCGTCGGAGAGGTCAGGGGAGCGGAAGTCGTCGATCTTCTCGCCGCTCTCAACACCGGCCACGAGGGAGGGTGTGGCACCCTTCACGCCAACACCGCGACCGACGTGCCACCCCGGCTGGAGGCCCTGGCCTGCGCCGCCGGTCTCAGCCGGGAGGCGGTTCACAGCCAGATCGCCGCGGCTCTGGACGCTGTCATCCACCTGACCCGCGACCATGCCGACGGCCGCCGCCGGGTCGCTGAGATCTGCATGATGACCCGCCGTCCCTCAGGTCTGGTCGAGGCCGAACCCGCCCTCGTCTTCTCCCCGGACGGCTGTGCGACCACCGGCCCGGGATTCGCCGCCCTGATGGCGCGAGCCCCCGGCCTCTCCGCCTTCTCCGGCTCTGTGCGTGGCCCATGCGGGCCCGCCCGGCCGGGCCGTCGCCACGAGCGCTCGGAAGGTTCCGCCACGACATGTTTGTCTCCGGGCAGTTCCTCCCCGGGTGTCGTCGGAGCACTGCCATGACGGCGGTGGCCGTGCTCCTCGCCACCCTGGCTGTCTGGCTGTGGGCCGGGCCCGATCCGGGAACGGCCCGGCTGCGGCGCATGCGGCACCGCTCTCGGGGCGGGTCCCGTCCGCTGAGAGCGAGGATCGCCGGCCGGTCGCGGCCTTCCAAACGTGCGGCCGCCTGGCGGGCCGCGTCGATCGAGCTGTGCCAGGGACTCGCGGCCGAGTTGGCCGCCGGCCGGACGGCAGGTGAGGCACTGGCCCGGGCGGTGTCGGCTGCGGGCTTTCCCGATCCGGTGGCGCTGAGGCCATTGATCGCCGCGGCGAGGGACGGCGGTGACGTCCCGGCCGCGCTGCTGGCAGCGGCGCCGGAGCAGGGAGGTGAGGCCTTCCGGCGGCTGGCCGCCTGCTGGCAGGTCAGTGTGACCGTCGGGGCGGCTCTGTCCGTTCTGGTCGATCGCGTGGCCGCTTCTCTCCGGGAAGCCCAGGCTCACCGTCAGGATGTCGCCGGGCAGCTCGCCGGTCCGCGCGCCACCGCCCGCCTGCTGGCCGGGCTGCCGGCGCTCGGCCTGTTGATGGCGGCGGGTCTGGGCATGCGCCCGCTGCACTTCCTGTTCGGCAGTCCGGTGGGTGCGGCCTGCCTGGCACTCGGCCTCGCACTCGACGGCTGTGGTCTGTGGTGGACGCATCACCTGGTCACCCGCGCGCGGCAGTCCTGATCGCTGTGCCCGGCCGGTGACCTGTTGATCGGAGGATGGAGCTAATGATCACTCTGCTTGCCGGTGCGCTCGCCGGACTCGCCGGATGGCTGTGGGCCTCACCGGTTGATCCTGCTCGGCGACTGCGGCGGGTTCGGCTGCTGCCGTCCCCTCCGGCCCCGGCGGTTCCGGCGATGCCGAAAGTACGGGAGCCCTCGTTCTTCCCCCATCTGAGGGGAGCCCGTGATTCACGGGAAAAGCGATGGCCGAGCCGGGGAGAGGCGATGCTCTCGATCGCCATCGGGCTGATGGCGTTCCTCGTTGTCGGTGGAGTGCCAGGCGTCTGCGTGGGAATGGTCGGCTCCGCCGTCACACTGATGGCCGTCCAGCGACGAGAGCCGCTCCGTTCGCGCAGGGAACACGGCCGGGTGGCGGCGGACCTCCCGCTGGCGGCCGACCTCATGGCCGCCTGCATGCGTGCCGGTCAGCCGGTCGCGGGGGCCATCGACGTCACCGTCGAGGCGATCGGCGGGCCACTCGGTGATCGGCTGGCCTGGGTGAGCGTGCAGCTCAGACTGGGCGCCGCGCCAGAGGACACCTGGCAGGCCCTTGCGGCCGACCGCGCATTGGCTCCGATGGCCCGCGCCATGAGCCGGGCCGCACTCAGCGGCGCCCCGGTGGCCGATGTTCTCACCAGGCTGTCCGACGACTCCCGGCACGCGGCACGCGCCATGTCGTCGGCGGCAGCCCGGCGGGTCGGGGTTCAGGCCGTCGCTCCGCTGGGGCTCTGTTTCCTGCCGGCCTTCGTCTTTCTCGGCATCGTCCCCGTGGTCGCCGGTCTCGCCGGTGACGTGCTGCTCCCCTGAGTTATCCACAGGATCTTCCCGGCTGTCCCCAGGTTGTCCACAAGGAAGCGCGGAGCCTGTGGACAGTGCGCCGGGAGTCTTCAGGAGGCCCCGATGGGAAGGGGCTGACCTCGTGACGGGCGCCGGCGGTGCGACATGTTGATGGACATGCTCCATGCGATGCAAATTTTCTGATGCTGCAAATTGTCAAAATCTGTCGTTGAGACTGTAGACATTCCTGAGTCGGGCGACTAATATTTGACTTATAGAACATGAAGACCAGCACGGCGGGGTGACCTGCCGTGGAAGACGAGCGACCCTGTCGGGCCTGACGGAGCCGGAGTGGTGAAAGGGCTCCGGCGGGGCGACGGGCCGTCGAGCGGCCATCAGGCCGCAGCAGGAAGAATGGCCGGCATTCGAATAAGAGGAAGGAGAGGTTCAGCGGTCATCAAGATCGCTCGCAGTGGATGCGCTGTCATCGCGCGAGTGCCTTGGCTGCCACGGAATGGAAGGTGATCTCCGGTTGCACATATGCGATCCAGACGCGCTGCCCATACGGAGGAGGCGACCGAAGCCGAAAAGCCGACGTGACAGTCGGTGGACGGTGTTGAAACTCTCTGGGCCCCGGTGCTTACAGGCATCGGGGCCCTTGTCCGTGTTCTTGCGATGTTCTCTCGGAAGGTGTGATGGGGCGGGTTCCTCCGGCTTCGGCCGACAAGTTCGACGACGATGACTATCCGGCTTACTCCATGGGCCGCGCCGCCGAAATCCTCGACGTCACTCCCGCGTTTCTGCGTAGCCTGGGCGCGGCGAAACTGATCGAGCCTCAGCGGTCGGGCGGCGGTCATCGCCGCTATTCCCGTTACCAGCTCCGCCTGGCCGCTCGCGCGCGCGAACTGGTCGATCAGGGCACCGCTCTGGAATCTGCCTGCCGCATCATCGTTTTGGAAGATCAATTGGCGGAGGCGCTGCGGCTCAACGCCGAGCTGACGGAACGCGACAGATCAGCGTGACCACGGTCGCCAGGATTTTCCCGGCAACCGCGGCCCATCGTTGTCCACAGGCGGCGGACTGAATCCACAGAATGCCGTTCGTGTCCACAGGGCCAGGGGTCCTTAAGGAAATCTCAACCAACAGATGCCGGGTGTCCGACCCGGCGGGATTTCCAGGAGGAAACGATGGCTCGATCGACCGGCGGCGTCCGACGTGACAGGTTGCGGTGGCTGCGTGCCCGTTGGGCGCTGCTGGCCGCAGAAACGGGCCGCGATCGGGGCATGTCCACCGCTGAATACGCGGTCGGCACGATCGCCGCCTGCGCCTTCGCCGCCCTGCTCTTCAAGGTGGTGACGAGTTCCGAGGTCCAGCAGATGATCTCAGGTCTGATCAACCGAGCACTGAATGTGGCCGGATGACCTCCACGGGGCCGGGCGACCCTGCCCGCCGATCGAGGGGGTCGGTCACCGCGGAGACCGCCGTGGTCCTGCCTGCGCTCGTGGTGATGCTGGCCGCCGCCCTGTGGGCGGTGGCGGCGGTCGGGGCCCAGCTGGAATGTGTGGACGCGGCCCGAGCGGGAGCTCGGGCCGCGTCACGAGGCGAGTCGCTGGAGCAGGTGCGGGGTGGTGTCCGCTCGGCCGCCCCGGCGGGTGCGCATGTCGTGGTGTCCCGGAGCGCGGAGACGACCCGGGTGGAGGTGTCCGCGCTTGTCAGGCCCCGCTGGGGCGTCTCGCTGCCGAGCGTCACCGTCCGCGCGACCGCGGTCTCCGCCACCGAGCCGGGAGCCGGACCATGAAGGGGGACCGGGGGTCGGCGACGATCTGGACAGCCGCACTCATCGCCCTGATCTTCGCGGTGGCCGTGGCGGTCGTGTTCACCGGCACGGCGAGGGTGGCCCGCCACCGGGCACAGAGTGCCGCCGACCTGAGCGCGCTCGCCGCTGCCCGATTGGCCCTCGCCGCCCCGGATCGTGGATGCACCGAGGCGGCCTCGCTGGCCGTCGGCAACGGAGCGCGGATCACGCGATGCACCGTTCACGGTGACGGCACCGCCGACGTCCAGGTGGCCGTGTGGCTCTCGCTGCCTGTGGTGGGTGCGCGGAAGATCACCGCCGAAGCACGTGCGGGACCCGTGCATATCGCCGATCCCGCGTCCTTCGATCCCGCGTCCTTCGATCCCGCGTCCTTCGATCCCGCGTCCTTCGATCACGTTTCGCGCGGGTCGGCGGAGAGCAGCACGGCGAGGAGGCGGAGGGCGCCCGCCTTGTCCAGCGGTTCGTTGCCGTTGCCGCACTTGGGTGACTGGATGCAGGAGGGGCAGCCGCGTTCGCACTCGCAGGAGGCGATGGCCTCACGGGTGGCCGTGAGCCAGTCGAGGGCGCGGGCATAGCCACGTTCGGCGAAGCCCGCGCCGCCCTCGTGGCCGTCGTAGACGAAGACGGTGAGCAGCCCGGTGTCGGGGTGCAGTTCGGTGGAGACGCCACCGATGTCCCAGCGGTCACAGGTCGCGAAGAGCGGCAGCAGGCCGATGGAGGCGTGCTCCGCCGCGTGCGCGGCCCCGCCCAGGTCCAGACCGTCCTCGACCAGAGAGGTGATCTCGGAGGTGGGCAACGTCCACCACACCGCGCGGGTGCGCAACGTGCGCGGGGGCAGATCGAGAGGCTCGTCGCCGAGGAGTTCGCCGCTCTGAGCGCGGCGCTTGATGTAGGACACGACCTGCCGGGTGACCTCCACCGAGCCGAAGTGGAGTTCTCCCGGGCCGAGCGGATGAGAGCGGAGGGACTCAAGGACCGAGACGTCGGTGACGTCTCTGGCGAAGGTCGTGTAGTCGGGGGTTTCGGCCTCGACGAGAGCGACACCCGCCTGCAGATCGAGCTCGACGACCAGATACGTCTCCCCCTGATGGACGTAGACGGCACCGGTGTGCACGCTCGTGTGGGCTGAGGGTTCGTCCACCGTGCCGAGCAGCCGACCGGTGGACACCTCCACGACCTGGACCGGCGCGCCGCCCGCCCCTCGGATGTCGGCTAGGTCGGTGGCCCGTTCCCGGCTGGTCCAGAACCAGCCGGCGGCACGCTCTCTGAGCAGGCCGTCTCTGACGAGGTCGGCGAGCACCTCCTTGATGGTCGGGCCGAAGATCTCCAGTTCGTCCCGGGAGAGCGGGATCTCGGAGGCGGCGGCGCACAGATGCGGACCCAGCACATAGGGATTGTCGGGATCGAGCACGATCGCCTCGACGGGCCGGCCGAACAGTGCCTCGGGATGGTGCACCAGATATGTGTCCAGCGGATCGTCCCTGGCGACCAACACCGCCAGGGCGTCCTGCCCGGCGCGTCCAGCCCGTCCTGCCTGCTGCCAGAGTGATGCCCGGGTTCCCGGCCAACCTGCGATGAGCACGGCGTCCAGCCCGGACACGTCGACGCCGAGTTCCAGCGCGTTCGTCGTCGCCAGTCCGAGCAGGTCGCCCGACCGGAACGCCTTCTCCAGCCCCCGGCGGTCCTCCGCCAGATACCCGGCGCGGTAGGCCGCCACCTTGTCCGGCAGGTCTCCCGGCGCCCCCACGTCGACCACGAGGTCCTGAAGTTTCGCCCGGGTGGTGAGGGCCACGGCCTCGGCGGCACGGCGGGAGCGGACGAATGCCAGGGTGCGGACGTCGGCGATCATCAGATCCGCGAGGAGGTCGGCACTCTCGGCTGTCGCGGGACGACGGACGGGGGCGCCGCCCTCGCCGCGCAGATCGGTCAGGGGAGGCTCCCACAGGGCGAAGGTGGTCGCTCCCCGGGGTGAGGCGTCCGCGGTCACCTCGGCCATCTGGAGGCCGGTCAGACGCGTCGCGAAGGTCCCGGGTTCGCTGGCCGTGGCAGAGGAGAGCAGGAAGGTCGGGCTGGATCCGTACCTCGTGCAGATCCGGCGCAGACGGCGCAGGATCTGGGCCACGTGGGAGCCGAACACACCCCGATAGCCATGACATTCGTCCACGACGACCATCCGCAGCCGTCGCCAGAAGGACGACCACTGAGAGTGACGAGGAAGGAGGGTGCGGTGGAGCATGTCCGGGTTGGTGAGGACGTAGTTGGCGTGCTTGCGGACCCAGGCCCGTTCCTCGAAGGAGGTGTCGCCGTCGAAGGTGGCCGCGCGGAGCTCGGGGACGTCCAACTCGTTCAGGGCGCGGAGCTGGTCGGCGGCCAGCGCCTTGGTAGGCGTGAGGTAAAGGATCGTGCCCCCTTCCAGCACCGTGGAGAGGGCCGGGACCAGGTAGGAAAGGGATTTGCCCGAGGCGGTCCCTGTGGCAATGATCACGTTTCGACCACGATGAAGGAGTTCGGCTGCTTCGGCCTGATGTGGCCACAGGCCCGAAATCCCGTGGTTCGCCCAGCGCGTAACCAGGCTCTCGTGAACCCAGTCCGGCCAGCGGACTTGACCCGCCTGACGTGCTGGAACGTGCTCCACGTGAGTCACGCGTTCGCGACGTGCGGAAACGCCGAGCAGGTAGGCGAGCGCGTCACCGGCCCGGATCGAGGAGGATGAGAGCGGAGTCACTGGTTTCCAGTCTGGCATCTGTGGGCAGAGTCGCCGGGAATCGTGATTTCGTATAGACACTGAGCGTACGCATGGTTGAATGCCGCGCGTCGGGGCTTGTCGTCTGGGGGCCACCCGGCCCCAGGAGTCACGCCTGAATCGGTACTTTCGCAGGCAAGGCGCTGGAGGATCTGTGGATCTGAAGTTGGACCACCATTCCGAGGACCGTCTCACCATCGTTGAGGTCGAGGGTGAGATCGATGTCTACACCGCGCCCAGATTGCGTGAGCTCCTGATCGATCTGGTCAACAAGGGGAACTTCCACCTCCTGGTCAACATGGAGAAGGTCGACTTCCTTGACTCAACGGGCCTTGGTGTCCTGGTCGGCGGGCTCAAGCGAGTTCGGGCGCACGACGGCTCACTGGAGCTGGTCTGCACCCAGGAGCGCATCCTGAAGATTTTCCGGATCACTGGGCTGACCAAGGTCTTCGGGATCTACGCCTCGGTGGATGAGGCCAAGGAAGCCCACGGTCGAGACAAGTAGTCGTGGCTACCGTCGAGCTGACGTTCAGCGCTCTCCCCGCGCACGTGCGCACGGCACGCCTGGTCGCCACGGCGATCGCCAGGCGCGCCGGTGTGGCGGAGTCGCTGCTGGACGAGGTGCGGCTCGCCGTCGGTGAGGCGTGCTCCCGAGCCGTCGAGGCGCACCGCCTCCACTGTCCGGGAGAGCCGATCCGCATCGAGCTACGTGATGATCTGGGGCGGTTCGAGGTGACTGTCACCGACTCCGCCCCGAGTGATGAGCTGGAGCAGGAACGCGAGCTGTCACGGATCGACGATCCGCTCGGACAGCTTCCCGATACGCTGATGTCCGGTTTCGGCATCGCGGTCATCGTGGGACTGGCCGACGACGTCCAGGTCTACCCGAGTCAGAAAGGCATGCGCATCCGCATGAGCTGGCCCGCGGCGACCAACGGCCTGTATCCGGGCTGACAGCAGAGAGCCCAGACGGCCGGGCGCGTCCACTGGACGCGCCCGGCCGTCCGCATGGGGGATGCGTATTTTCGGTCAAACATAAATTTGATATCTGCTGCCCGAAATCAAGGGGAAACGTGAGTTTAGGATCCGGGGCCTCCGTCCGAATGGCCTTGTAAGCGGGCTGTTCGAGACCGATTACCGGGCGGGGCGTTAATTGACCGCGTACAGAGGCTTCATATCCACGTCGTGGCTGCGTAGACTCCCGGAACCGGCCAAGGTTTGTCCCTCGGAACGGCCCATGAACGGGCTCGCCTCCGTGGGAAGTCTGCGGACGCAACCGGAAGCGGCACTGCCAATACCCGGAGTGCGCCGCTCTGTCAGCCGACCACATCCACCGTGCAGCGCACTCCGGGCAGGACGTGTTCCCGTCTTGCCGAGGAGAGTCGGATGTCTGTACTCCACCTAGCCGTTGCCGAAGAGCCAGCGGTATCCCTGAGCGGTTCCCATTTCACCATTGTGATCGTCGTGGCCGTTGTGGCCTTGCTCGCACTCGCCGTCGCGGCCGTGCTCGTGCGGGAGGTGCTCGCCGCCGACCAAGGCACCGAGCGTATGCAGAACATCGCGCGTGCCGTACAGGAAGGGGCCTCCGCGTACCTGGCGCGGCAGTTCCGGACGCTCGCGGTATTCGTCGTTCTGATCCCTTTCTTGCTCTATCTACTCCCTGCCGAGTCGACCGGTGTGGCCATCGGTCGATCGGTCTTCTTCGTGGTCGGCGCGGTTTTCTCCGCACTGACCGGCTTCATCGGCATGTGGCTCGCGGTCCGCGGAAACGTCCGCGTCGCCGCGGCCGCACGTGAGTCGGGCGAAAAGGTCGCGATGCGGATCGCCTTCCGCACCGGTGGCGTGGCCGGCATGATCACCGTCGGCCTCGGCCTGCTCGGCGCCGCCATCGTGGTGATCCTCTACGGTGGCGACGCCCCCGCGGTTCTGGAGGGCTTCGGTTTCGGCGCCGCTCTGCTCGCCATGTTCATGCGGGTCGGCGGCGGCATCTTCACCAAGGCCGCCGACGTCGGCGCCGACCTGGTCGGCAAGGTCGAGCAGGGCATCCCCGAAGACGACCCGCGCAACGCCGCCACCATCGCCGACAACGTGGGCGACAACGTCGGCGACTGCGCGGGCATGGCCGCCGACCTGTTCGAGTCCTACGCGGTCATGCTGGTGGCCAGCCTGATCCTGGGCAGGGTGGCGTTCGGCACCGAAGGCCTGGTGTTCCCGCTGATCGTGCCGATGATCGGTGTGATCACCGCCATCATCGGCATCTTCGCCACCGCTCCGCGCAGTGGCGACCGCTCCGGCATGGCCGCGATCAACCGCGGTTTCTTCATCTCCGCGGTGATCTCGGCGGTCCTCGTCGCCGGGGCCGCCTTCTTCTACCTGCCGAGCAGCTTCGCGGGCCTGACCGGGGTGAGCCCGGAGATCGCCGGGATCACCTCCGACCCGCGCCTGATCGCCGTCGGGGCGGTGCTCATCGGTTTGGTGCTGGCCAGTGTCATCCAGGTCCTCACCGGCTACTTCACCGAGACGAACCGCCGTCCGGTGCGGGACATCGGGGAGAGCGCCCGCACCGGCCCCGCCACGGTCATCCTGTCCGGCATCAGCGTCGGCCTGGAGTCGGCGGTCTACTCGGCGCTGGTCATCGGTGCGGCCGTCTACGGGGCGTTCCTGCTGGGCTTCGGCAACGTCACCATCGCCCTGTTCGCCGTCGCCCTGGCGGGCACCGGCCTGCTGACCACGGTCGGCGTGATCGTGTCGATGGACACCTTCGGCCCGGTCTCCGACAACGCCCAGGGCATCGCCGAGATGTCCGGGGACGTCGACGGGGAGGGTGCCCGGGTGCTCACGTCGCTGGACGCCGTGGGCAACACCACCAAGGCCATCACCAAGGGCATCGCGATCGCGACGGCCGTGCTCGCCGCGACGGCGCTGTTCGGCGCCTTCCGGACGGCGATCGAGACCCAGCTCGCCAAGGCGTCCGCGGGTGTCAAGGACGCGCTGGGCTCCTTCAGCACGTTCAGCCTGAGCGTCGACTCCCCGAACGTGCTGGTCGGGCTGATCGTCGGCGCGGCGGTGGTGTTCATGTTCTCCGGCCTGGCCATCATGGCGGTCGGCCGGGCGGCCGGGCGGGTGGTCTTCGAGGTGCGCGAGCAGTTCCGCACCAAGCCGGGGATCATGGCCGGCACGGAGCTGCCCGACTACGGCAGGGTCGTCGACATCTGCACCCGTGACTCGTTGCGGGAGCTGGCCACGCCGGGTCTGCTCGCCGTACTCACCCCGATCGCGGTCGGCTTCGCCCTTGGATACGCGCCGCTCGGGGCGTTCCTCGCCGGTGCCATCGCCTGCGGAACGCTGATGGCGGTCTTCCTGGCCAACTCCGGCGGCGCCTGGGACAACGCCAAGAAGCTGGTCGAGGACGGCCACCACGGAGGCAAGGGCTCATCGGCCCATGAGGCGACCATCATCGGTGACACCGTCGGTGACCCGTTCAAGGACACCGCGGGTCCGGCGATCAACCCGCTGCTGAAGGTGATGAACCTGGTGGCGCTGCTGATCGCTCCGGCCGTGGTGACCTACGCCGACAACGGGCTGCTGCGGATCGGCGTCACCGTGGTCGCGGTCGGCGTCGTCGTCGCCGCGGTGGTCATCTCCAAGCGTCGTTCGGCGAGCATCGCCCCGACGGAGGAGAACAACGCCGAGCGCGAGCGCGAGCCCGTCTCGAACTGAGCGAGAAACGGGCGCGAGCCCGTCTCGAGTTGAGTGAGGTCAGAGGGAGGGGTGCACGAGGCCGTGCACCCCTTTCGCGTGTGCGAGGCCCCCCGGTGGGAAACTGGGCCGTATGGAACAGCAGCCCTCCGGAGGCAAGACACTCGTACTCATCCTGCTGGCGATGGCCGCGGTGTTCGCGGTGATCGTGGGGCTCGCCATGTGGGCGGCGAGATGACGACCCGCACGCTGATCGTGCTGCGGCACGCCAAGGCGGTCCACGTGCCGGGTCTCGCCGACCGGGAACGCCCCCTCACCGCGAGGGGCGAGCACGACGCCCGCAGGGCCGGCGAGGCGCTCACCGGTATGGATCTCCGGCCTGACCTGGTGCTCTGCTCGCCGTCGACGCGGACCAGGCAGACCGCGGGCCTGGCGCTGCCCGACGCCGACATCGTGATCGAGCCGGGCATCTACGAGGCCTACCCCGACGAGCTCCTCGCGCTGATCCGGCAGAGCGCTCCGGAGGTCCGCACGCTGGCCCTGGTCGGCCACAATCCCGGGGTCCACGAGCTGGTCATGGGCCTCACCGCGAGGGACGGCGACTCAGGCTTCCCGCCCGGCGCGTTCGCCGTGATCGAGGCGGAGGGCGAGTGGGCCGAATTCGACGCCGGACGCGGCGTCTCCCGCTGGAGCCCGAAAGATGACTGAGCGCTCGAGGCGCGAGAAGCACTAAGCTTGCGATTTAACGTCACTCTCGGTGTTCGTTGCCGGTCGTTACGGTCTTTCGGTAGGGCGGACGCTTGTCCTTCGGCCGGTTCCTTGATCCTTTTGGGCGTCCGGGTCCGGGTCGGGTGAGTTTCGGCGAGCCGGCGGGCGTCCCCAATTTCGCACGGAGACGGCGAAAGCCGAGGCGGACCCGGTACGGGCTGAGCGGCCTTCCCGGTTCGGGGCGTGGATGCCAGGGGCGGCGCAGGTCATCGACGTGCGGGCTGGCCAGCCGGAGTTGGGCGTAGGCGGCCATGATCAGATGCATCCAGCGGTCGGTGGCCTGCGCGGAGGAAAGGTGGGCGCGGGCCATGCCCAGGTAGACCTTGGCGAACCGGTGGAAATGCTCTTGGTCGAAGCGACGCAGGTAGGCCTTCCACAGCAGATCCACCAGATCCAGATCGACCTCGACGGGCCCGGCATGCCACAGCCAGAGATCTTTGGTGGGCTTGCGGCCGTCGGGCAGCCGGTCCACGACGATCTGCAGGACGGTACCGCGCACGATGGGCAGCCGCTCATCGGCGGGGTGACCGGCCCAGCGACCGGTGCGGGTGAGCTTTTGATGCAGGCCCTTCCACGCGCGTACCCTCACGGTGCCGTACCGGGCCGATCCTGCGGCCAGGTCGATGTCCGGGGCATACCGCTTGGCCGCATCCGAGCAGGAGAACTCCTGGCCGTGACGCTTACCCGCGCCCATTTCGCCAGGTCGCCGGGGTTCGGGGTCGGCGTAGAAGACGCGGGTGGCGCGCAGCCGAACCAGGACCTGAACGTGCCGACCGGTCAGCGCGTGGGAGATGTCGGTGGCGTAGTTCCCGGCGTCCAGCATGATCAGCGGCGGCGGATCGCCCCCGGTGAGCCGGCCGGTCGACTCCAGGTCCGCCAGCAGGCCGGTGATCTGCTCGATGGTGACATCGGTGTGCTCCTGGCTCGGCCGCAGCCGGCGCGCCTCGATCGGGTCCACCCATGAGGAGTCTCCCCACTGCACACCCACCAGCAGGCTGTAGGGCCAGCCGGGCAGGAACTTGTCGCCGCCCTTGCCGCGTACCTGCACCATCACCCGCTCGTCGGCATATTCGGCGTCGGGCCGCGCGTCCGGCGTGATGTCCAGCGCGAACATCAACGGCTCGCCCGGCCGGGCCGCGGCAGACACCCCGAGCAGCAGGCGCCGCAGCCCGCCCGCGTCGATCCGGCCCTGATCCAAAGCGGCGTAGACCGAGCCGTGCCCGCGGCGGAACTCCGGCTCCATCGACAACTCCACCGGCGAGCGCACCGGCCCCTGCGCGCACAGCAACGCATCGGTGAGCTCGAACAACGCGTCCGCCCGGCGCCACAAGAGCCGGTGGAGGCCGGCCCGGAAATCGATCAGGGGACGAAGATGTGACCGACCGGATGCCCCAATGTGCTCCGTCACCTCGCGCGCTGCTGCGATAGTCGGCATCTGCGGCCACCTCTCGGGTCTCCGGCGTCTTGACAACACCGAAGATGGAGATGGTGGCCGCTCTCTTGGGCGCGACACGCCGTACCACGACGGTTACATTCCGGTGCATCCCGCCATGTCGCAATAGTCCTACTATCGGCCGCTATCTGCCCCAGACTGCACCAACACCCGGACCTGCTTAAATCGCAAGCTAAGTATTCCGAAGATGGGCAGAAAGGTGCCATCCCCGTCCTGACGACCTCGGAGGGTGGCATGCGGAAGATCACCGAGGCGCTGCGAGGCGACTTTGTGATCTCCCGACGCCCGGCCTGGGGGTACGGCCTGCTGTGCGCGCTGGGCATCTGTCTTCCGCTGCTGTTCGGAGTCGTGTCCGGCCACGTCCCCCAGGGCGCGGCGGTGGCGTTGGGGGGCTATCTCACGACCTTCGGGGACGCCCCCGGCCTGCCGTACGGCGAGCGCATCCGCAAGCTGCTCGTGGCCACGCTCCTGGTCACGTTGGGCTCCGGCCTCGGTGCGCTGATCCAGCCCTACCCCTGGCCGGCCGTCGCCGTGATGGGCCTGGTCGCCATGGCGAGCGCCTACTGGCCGGTGATCAGCATTTCCTCGGTGCTCGCCGTGGCCCTGAGCTACTTCTCCCCGGCGAGCATGAGCGCGCCGGCTCACATGGGGGTCACGGCGGCCGGCGGGCTGTTGATGACACTGCTCCTTGTCGGGCTCTGGCCGGTACGCCGTCTCCGGCCGCTCCGCGTGGCCTTCGAGGAGGCCGGTGAGGCACTCGCCGGCCTGCTGGAGGCCGCAGGCCGGGACCAGCTCTCCGACGAGAGCCGGGAGGCGCTGCGCCGCCGTGCGGTCACCGCGCGGGACGACGCGGCCAAGGCCTTCTCCCGCTACTGGATCTCGGAGGAGGACAGCCGGGCCCTGGAACGGCTGCTGGCCACGCTGACCCGCATCTTCCACGAGACCGTCGCCCTGCGGGTGCTGCGGGCGGCGGCCGTACAGACGGACATCCGCACGGAGTGGACCGCGGAGCTCGACGAGGCGACCGGCGCACTGGCCCGCGCACTGCGGGAGGCCGTGACGACCGGCTGCTCGACCGCGGTGCCCGCGGCACTGAGCGCCATGGGGCGGTTCACCGAGCGGGTCGAGGAGATCCGGCTGTCGGCTCACGCGGGCGGCGCGCCGCTGCCCGCGGCGGTGCTCCTCGGGCAGATCCGCCGATGTCTGGACCGGATCGGGATGGCGGTGCGGTCGGTGGCGCAGCAGGCGGCCGAGGGGGTCGAGATCGGACCGCGCCTGCCCCGGTTCGGCCGGCTGCGCAAGCCGGTGTTCTCGTCCGGTCCTCATCCGCTGCGGCTGGGCCTCGCGGTGACGCTGGCCATGGCACTGATGTTGCTGGCTCACGAGCACTACGCGAAGTGGTTCGTGGTGACCGTGATCGTCAGCCTCCGGCCGGCCTATCGCGACACCGTGGAGCGGGTGGTGCTGCGCGCGACCGGCACGGCGGTGGGTGCGACGGGCGCGGCGGTGGTGCTGGCGGTCGCGCCGGGTCAGTACTACCTGATCGTGTTCATCACGGCCTGCGCGGCGCTGGGGTTCGCGTTCCGGGGAGCCAGCTACGGCTACTGGACGATCTTCGCCACGCCGCTGTCGCTCATGCTGTCGGACTTCTCCCTGCGGCTCGACTGGGCCGCGGCGGCCCTACGGGTGGTCCTCACGATCGCGGGTGGGGCACTGGCGCTGCTCTTCGCCCGGCTGCTGTGGCCCAGGGGACAGCGGGCGGAGCTGAACGGCAGGATGGCGGAAATGCTCGAGGAGCACGCGGCCCTGGTGCGGTCTCTGGCCGACCAGGAGCCTGACGAGGTACGCGCCCGGACCTTCTCGGCGGCCGAGGCCGCCGACCGGTTCTCCGACTCCCTGGATCAGCTGGACAAGGAGCCGGGAGGCAGCGCGCCGCAGCGGCTCAGGGACGCCGTGCCCGTCGCCCGGCGGCTGCGTGACAACGTGCTCGCCCTGTCCGCCCTGCCGCCTCCGGGTGAGGAGTCCGGGCCCACGGCGACGATTCTCGACATGGTCGCCGACCGGCTGGAGAACGTCGCCGAAGCGGTCGGCACGGAGCGCCCGGCGGCGCCGGCCGACGATCTGGACGGCGTCCTGGACGAGCTCGGTGAGCACGTGGACGTGCTCTCCGCCCGACGCCTGGACGAGGTGGCCGAGGGGGCGGCCGACGAGATGACAGGGGTGCGTCGCGGGATCAGGCACGCGGCCGCCGCACAACCCGCCCTGAAGGGGCTCAGCGCCGAGGCGCTCCGGCTGGCCTCGCTCATCGCTCCACGACGGTGACGCCGTCCTCGGCGTCGGCGGCCTCGACCTCGGCGCGCGGTATGCCGAGCAGGTAGAGGATCGAGTCGAGGTAGGGCACGTTCACCGCGGTGTCCGCGGCCTGGCGGACCACCGGCTTGGCGTTGAACGCGATGCCCAGGCCGGCCGCCGCGATCATGTCCAGGTCGTTGGCGCCGTCGCCGATGGCGACGGTCTGGCTGATCGGGATGCCCGCCTGGAGGGCGAAGCGCTCCAGTGCCCGCGCCTTTCCTGGACGGTCGACGATCTCGCCGACGACCCGTCCGGTGAGCACGCCGTCCACGACCTCCAGGGTGTTGGCCGCGGAGTAGTCGATGCCGAGATCCTCGACGAGGGCGTCGGTGAGCTGGGTGAACCCGCCGCTGACGATCGCGAACCGGTAGTCGAGCCGCTTGAGCGTCCGCACCAGCGTGCGGGCGCCGGGGGTGAGCACCAGCTCCTTGCGGACCTTCTCGAAGATCTCCTCGGGGAGACCCTCCAGCAGCGCGACTCGGCGGCGCAGCGATTCGGCGAAGTCGAGCTCGCCGCGCATCGCCTCCTCGGTGACCCGGGCCACCTCGTCCAGGCAGCCGGCGTGCGCCGCCAGCAGCTCGATCACCTCGGCCTGGATGAGCGTGGAGTCCACGTCCATCACGATCAGCCGCTTGGCCCGGCGGTGCAGGCCGGCCCGCTGCACGGCCACGTCCACCTGCTGCGTGTGCGCCTCGGCGGCCAGCTCGGCCCTGAGCGTGTCAGGGTCGGCGCCGGAGACGGCCAGCTCGATGCAGGTGACCGGGTAGTTGGACAGTCGCTCGATCCGGTCGATGTTGGCACCGGCCGCCGCGATCCGGCCCGCGATGCCCGCCATCGCCGCGGGCTGCAGGGGCGCGCTGAGCACGGTGACGTGCAGTCGTCCGCGCCTCCGCTTCTCCTGCGGGTCGGAGCCGGTGGACAGCTCGACGTGCAGTCCCAGATCCTCGGCGGTCCGTTCGACGGCGGCCCACAGGGCGCCTATCGTGCTGCCCGTGCCGGTCGGGGTGTCGCCCGCGTATGCGACGAGGACGCCCAGGGTGAGCCGACCGCGGATGACGACCTGCTCGACATCGGCGACCACGACCGGGAAGCCGGACAGGACGGCGAAGAGCCTTGAGGTGACGCCCGGTCGGTCGGGGCCGGTCAACGTGATCAGAAGCGTGCGCTGGTTCATCGTTGTCTACGCTACTTGGCCCCGGAATAGAGCGTGAATGGGGTTCATCATCCGGACGCCTGAAGTTCGTGGTCCTCCCCCGTCCCGCGTCACCTGCGGCTGACTTCATGAAGTCATGACGACCATCCCCGTAGAGCCCCGTGTGGCTCGCTACACGGTCGGGCTGGCCAGTACCGCCGCCGAGCTGCGCGAGGCCCAGCGCCTGCGCCACCAGGTGTTCGCCGAGGAGATGGGCGTTCGGCTGGACACCCCCGTCACCGGTCTGGACGTCGACCCGCTCGACGCCTACTGTGATCACCTGCTGGTACGGCGCGGCGACACGGGCGAGGTCGTCGGCACCTACCGGTTGCTCGCTCCCCGCCGGGCCGACCGGCTCTACTCCGACTCCGAGTTCGATCTCGGCGCGCTGGCCCCGATCCGGCCGGACATGGTCGAGGCGGGCCGGGCCTGCGTGCACGCCGACCACCGGCGCGGCGCGGTGATCGGGCTGATGTGGGCGGGGATCGCACGCTACATGCTCACCGGAGGGTACGGCTGGCTGGCCGGGTGCTGCTCGGTGCCGGTGGCCGACGCGGCCGGGCTCATGGACCGTCTGCCGCTTTCCCCGCCTGAGTATCGCGTCATCCCGCACCGCCCCTGGCGCGACGGCCCGAGCCCCGAGCGGGCCACGGTGCCTTCTCTGCTGCGGGGCTATGTCCGCCTGGGCGCGTGGGTCTGCGGCCCTCCCGCCCACGACGCCGACTTCGGCACGGCCGACTTCTTCGTCCTGCTCTCGACGGCCGGCCTGGCACCTCGCCACCGGCGGCACTTCCTCGGAGCCCTCACATGAACCCGTGGCTCCCGGTGGCGCCGTGCATGCCCGCCACCTGCCTCACGCGCTCCGCTCCCGGGGTGTCCCGGCTCCGCCGTACCCTGCGGCTGGCGGCCGTCGTCTCCATGGTCCTCGCCGGGGCGGTGCTCGCGTTCACCGTTCGGGGGTGCGGTGTGGCGCGTCGGATCCGGTTGACGAGCGCCTGGTCCCGGCTGGTGCTGCGGGCTCTCGGTATCCGGGTGGAGGTGCGACGGGGCTTCATCTTTCTGGCCGGTTCCGCCGCTGGACTCCGTGTGGCCCCCTCCGTCGAGTCGGCACCGCTGATCGTGGCCAACCACGTGTCGTGGCTGGATCCGCTCGTCATGGCCGTCGTGCTGCCGTCCCGCCTGCTGGCCAAACGCGAGGTCCGGGGCTGGCCGGTGGTCGGTGGGCTGGTGGCGGGGGCGGGCGCGCTGTTCATCGACAGGGAAAGGCTTTCGGCGCTGCCCGAGGCGGTCGGCGGGGTGGCCGCGGCCCTCCGGGAGGGCCGGCCGGTGGCGGCCTTCCCCGAGGGCACCACCTGGTGCGGCCGGGAGATGGGCGCCTTCCGGCCGGCCGTGTTCCAGGCGGCACTGGACGCCGGTGCTCCGGTGCGACCGGTGGCACTCCGGTACCTGGACCGGGACGGTGCCCCGGCGTCCGCGGCGGCCTACGTCGGTGACGACACCCTGTGGTCCTCGATCTGCCGGGTGGTCGCGTTCCGGGGACTGACGGTGGAGGTGACGTTGCTCCCTCCGGTCCAGGCCGGCGACCGCCGCTCCCTGGCCTGGGCGGCGGAGTCCTCGATCGCCTCCGTGGTGGTGGCCCCGTCCGCGCACGGCATCCGGGTCGCCGCCTGAACGGAGGGACCGCCTGGCGGCAGGCGCGGTCGCGTCACCCGGGGTCGGGCCCCTTCCGCGGAGGGATCACCTGTCGCCGCGGCCCGAGGTAGGCGATGACGGCGGCGACCCTGCGGTGGGTGTCGGGGCTGTTCTCCAGCGCCAGTTTCAGGAAGATCGAGTTGACGTGTTTCTCGATCGCCGAGACCGACAGGTGCAGGGCGCGGGCGATACCGCCGTTGGACAGGCCGTGAGCCATCTCCCGAAGCACGTCAAGCTCCCTGGGGGTCAGCTCGGCGGGTGGCGGGTTGCCGCTCACCCCGCGCCTGGCCAGCAGGCCCTCCACCACCTTGGGGTCGATCACCGAGCCGCCCGCGGCCACCGACCGGATCGCGCCGAGCAGTTCGTCGATGTCCCCGACCCGGTCCTTGAGCAGGTAGGCGCGCCCCTCGGTGCCGTCCCTGAACAGGTCCAGCGCGAACATGGCGTCGGAGAACTGGGAGAGCACCACGACGCCGATGTCCGATGAGGCGTCCCTGATCCGGTGCGCGGCGTCGATCCCCTCCATGCCCGCACGTACGATCCCGGCCGAGCCGGGCATCCGGATGTCGGTCATCACCACGTCGGGCCGGAGCCGCCGGGCGGCGTCGAGCAGATCGTCGGCGGTGCCCACGGCGGCCACCACATCGATCTCCCCGGAGGCCTCCAGGAGCCGGCGGGTGCCCTCGCGCACCAGATAGTGGTCCTCGGCCAGGACGACCTTGAGCTCAGCCATGGGCCGTGTGATGTGCGGAGACGGTCATGGGGAGATCCTGCCCGCTCGACGGGCCCGGCGCATATGAGGCTGTCCGCACGTCTGGTGGCCCACCCGGGAGCCACCGGACGGCGGGACACCCCGCGCGGCCGGCTCCGGACGCCGGAAGCCCCCGTCCTGGGGCACAGGACGGGGGCTCCGGGTGAGCTGAGGCGCCGTACGGCTAGCGCGCGACGCGCGTGCTGTGCTGCTTGCCGAAGAACCAGCTCTTGACGCCGAGGCGCTCGAGCTCATCCCGGCTCAGCGTGTCCGCGCCCGTGGGTACGTCGTAGGCCAGCACGCCGAGGGCGGTCTTCAGCGTGCCCTTGGCGTCCTTCTTGACCTTGAACTCGAAACCGAACGAGACGGAGCCGCCCTTTTCGAGCTTCTTGTCGACCGCGCAGACCACGATCCGCTCCTCGGCGGCGCACTGGGCCTTCTTGGGCCCCCAGTAGGAGCCCCCCTTGGCGCTGATGTCGACGTTCTTGGGGACGTAGGCCACGACGAAGTAGGAGCCGGGGTCGGAGCTGTACGGGCCGGCGTTCGTCGCCTTGATGGTGTAGGTGATCTTCCCGCCGGGACGGACCTTCGTGGAGGCCGTCGCCTTGACGGTGAAGGTCGAGTAGGGGTTGTCGGCCTTCTTCGCGACCGCGGCGGGAGCCTTGGCGGAAGCAGCCGAGGCCGGTGAAGCGAGCATCATCGTGCCCGCGAGCGGAGCGACGAGAGCGAGAGCAGCGATCTTGTAGATCGGGTGGCGCATTAAACGTCTCCCAGTTGAGGGGGGCGGGGGTATTGCGATGATCCCCGTTTAAAGTTCGCAGATTTTTACCACATTCAACCGGGAAAACGGAAACAATATTTATATTGCCTCATTCTTCTCGGAGTGCCCGGTGTGGCGGACATACCGTGCCGACCGGAGTCCCCGCCGCCGGCGTGCCCGCGCTCGCGGACCCGGGGGTGAACAGCAGGCCTCCCGCCAGGGCGGCGGCGGTGAAGACGGTCAGATGCGGGCGTATTTCTCACTCCAGTCGGAATCCGGGGTTCCCGTCCATTGCTGCGGCCAGCTTGCGGCCGCCGGCTTGGAAACCCCTTGTGAATGACCGACCAGGACCGGGGCTAGGGGAGGATCAGATGGGTGTCGCCGAACTCGTGCCAGAGATAGCCCTCCCGGAGCGCCTCCGCGTAGGACCGGGAGAGCAGTTCGCCCCCGGCGATGGCGGACAGCATCAGCAGGTGGCTGGAGCGTGGCTCGTGCAGGCCGGTGACCAGCCCGTGCACCGCCCTCACCCCGGCTGCGGGGGTCACGATGCGGGAGGTCCAGCCCTGTGCCGCCCGGACGTGGCCGTCCGGCAGGGCGGCCGTCTCCAGCGCCCGCACCACGGTCGTGCCCACCGCGATCACCCGGCCGCCGGACTCGCGCGCGAGCTCGACCTGCCGCGCGGTGGCCTCGGGCACCTCGAACCGCTCGGGGTAGGGCGGCTCGTCCTTTTCCGGCGAAGCCACCCCGGTGTGCAGCGTGATCGGCGCGACGCCGACCCCACGTGAGACCAGCCGGGTCACCAGTCCGGTGGTGAACGGCCGCCCCGCGCTGGGCATCTCCGCGCTGCCGTGCCGGACCCCGAACACGGTCTGGTAGTCGGCCAGAGGCCAGTCCCGGTCCACGTAGGCGTAGCGGATCGGCACGCCGTACCGGCCCAGGTAGGAGGGGACCTCGCGGTCCAGCCGGGCGCGCCACAGGCGCGGGGTCTCCCGTTCCAGCAGATGCAGCGTGGCCCCGCCGGGCAGCGGCAGCCATTCTCCGGGCACACCCCCCGCGTAGGGCTCGCTGGCCAGGTCCGTGCCCGTGGCCGCCCCGGGCCTTTGCCGCTCTGCGCCGACGGCCACGCTCGCTCCGGGGGGCCGCCGATCCCGTGGGCCCTGTTCCGCGGCCGTGTCCCCGCCGGCGGATCCGGCTCGCCGCCCCATCCGGCGGCGCAGCTCCACCAGCCAGGTTCCGTCCTCGCGCTCGGTGGAGAAGTGCACCGCCAGCCGGTCGAGCCGGACCGCGGCCGGAAGCGTGGCCGAATTGTTGACCACCAGCAGGTCACCTGGGCGGAGCAGGCCCGGAAGATCGGCGAACGTGTGGTGGCCGATCTGCCCGGTGTCGCCGTGTGAGACCAGGAGCCGCACTCCGTCACGGGTCAACCCCCGCGCCTCCGGCGGCTCGTGTGCCTCCAGGCCGGGCGGGAGCACGAAGCCGGACGCCATGGCGTCCGGTGCGAGCGCGCTCACGAGTGGCTCACCCGGCCGCTCGCCGGGCGCTCCTCGATCAACTGCCGCAGGGTGGGCACGACCGTCTCGGGCCCGGGGGCGGCGGCCGCGTCATCGGGGCCGACCGCGTCGGCCAGCATGGTCGTGTTCATCTCGCCCGGGTCGACCCACCAGACCGCCACCTCGGGCTCCTCGACGGCCAGCACGTTGGAGAGCTGGTCGAGGGCGGCCTTGGTCGCGCCGTACCCACCCCAGCCCTCATAGGCCTCCACGGCCGCGTCCGAGGAGATGTTGACGACCGCCCCCCGCCGCTCCCTGAGCGTGGGCAGGAACGTCTGGACCAGCGCCAGCGGGGCCAGCACGTTGGCCCTGAACAGGTCCTCGAACACGTCGAGCGGGTAGCCGGCCAGGGGCGGAAGCGGGACCGCTCCCAGCCCGGAGGCGTTGTTGACCAGCAGGTCCAGCCCGCCGTGATCCCGTACGGCGTGCGCCAGCCGGTCCCGGTGGACCGGGTCGGCGACGTCCCCGGGGAGGGCGAGGGCGCCGAGCCCGTCGGCGACGGGCCTCAACGTGTCCGCACCCCGTGCGGTGAGGATGAGGCGCCAGCCGTCCGCGGCCAGGGAGCGCGCCAGCGCCAGGCCGAGCCCTCGGGAGGCGCCGGTGATGAGTGCTGTCTTCGTCATGCTCCCGACGGTAGGAATCAGGTGCCTCGCACACATCGGTCCCAGGGCCCGGCCGTGCCTGGGCTGATGGACCTAGGTCCCATGGTGGAACGCGCCCGGTGCGTACGGCGCCTAGAGTTTTTCCGTGAACGAAGACCGGGACGCCATCCTGCAGGCCGTGAGCTCGGCCGTTCTCGCGGTGACCAGGCATCTGTCGGTCCGGGAGGTGCTCCAGCTCATCGTGCGGTCGGCGGGCCAGCTGCTGGACGCCCGCTACGCCGCGCTCGGCGTGCCCGACGAGGAGGGGGCGTTCGCCGAGTTCGTCGCCGAGGGCATCTCGCCCGAGGAGTGGGACGCGATCGGGCCGACGCCCCGCCAGCACGGCATGCTCGGCGCGATGCTGCGCGAGGGCGCGCCGGTCCGGCTGCCCGACATCCGCAGGGATGCGAGGTTCGAATACTGGCCGCGCGCCCATCCGGTGCTCAAGGACTTCCTCGGAGTGCCCGTCCTCGACGGCGACGAGGTTCTCGGCATTCTCTTCCTGTCCAACAAGCGGGCCTCCGGCGGGTTCACCGAGGCCGACCAGCGGCTGCTCACCATGTTCGCCGCGCACGCCGCGATCGCGCTCACCAACGCCCGTCTCTACGAACGCGGCCGGGAGCTGGCGTTGGTCGAGGAGCGCACCCGCATGGCACGGGAGCTGCACGACGCGGTGACCCAGAAGCTGTTCTCGCTCCGGCTCACCGCGCAGGCCGCTGCCTCGCTGGTGCCCCGTGACCCCGCCCGGGCACTGGAGGAGATCGAGCGCGTGGAACGGCTGGCGGGGGAGGCGCTGGCCGAACTCCGTGCGGTGATCGTGGAGCTCCGCCCGGCCGAGCTCGGCCGCCACGGACTGGCCGAGACGCTCCGCAAGCACGTGCACCTGCTGGACCGGCTGCACCCGGCCGCGTTCACGTTCGACGAGGCCCCGGTGGGCGCGCTCCAACCGGCGACCGAGGTGGTCGTCCTGCGCGTGGCCCAGGAGGCGCTGCACAACGCCTCCCGGCACTCGGCGGCGCGGGCCGTCGGGGTGTGGCTGGGCTGCCGGGGAGGCCGGGTGGTCCTGGAGGTGCGCGACGACGGGCCGGGGTTCGACGTGACCGCCGCCGCCGGGCGGGGACTGGGCATCGCGTCGATGCGGGACAGGGCACAGGCCCTGGGCGGGAGCGTGACCGTGACCTCCGACCCGGGCCGTGGGACCCTGGTGCGGATGGAGGTGCCCGCGTGATCCGCGTGCTGATCGCCGACGACCATCCGATCGTCCGGCAGGGCCTGCGCACCTTCCTGGGCCTGCAGGACGATGTCGACGTGGTCGGGGAGGCGGGCGACGGCGCCGAAGCGGTCGACCTGGTCGCGTCGCTCGCTCCCGACGTGCTGTTGCTCGACCTGAAGATGCCGGTCCTCGACGGTCTGGGCACACTGGTCCGGCTGGGTGAACGCGGGCTCCGCCCTCGCGTGCTGGTGCTGACCTCGGTCAGCGACAGGGAGGACGTCGCCCCGGCGATGCGGGCCGGCGCGTCCGGATTCCTCTACAAGGACGTCGACCCGGCCGCGCTCGTCCAGGCCATCCGCGCGGTCCACGGGGGCCAGGTGCTGCTGGCCCCCGAGGCCGCCGAGGCGATGTTGGCCGCCCCCGCCTCCCCTCCTCCTGGGGCGGTGGAGAGGGTGGACAGGTATGTGGCGCCGCTGACCGACCGGGAGCGCGAGGTGCTCACACTGATCGCCTCGGGCCGGTCCAACCGTGAGATCGCCCGGGAGCTGGCGGTGGCGGAGAAGACCGTGAAGACCCATGTCTCCAACGTGCTGATGAAGCTGGGCGTGCAGGACAGGACCCAGGCGGCCCTCTATGCGGTGCGGCGCGGCCTGGCCTGAGCGGGATGTCACGCCGTCCGGGCCCTCGCGCGACTCCTGACGCCACAGGGTTCCCCGGGACGGCGGACGCCGGGGGCCGGCCCCACCGCGTCAGACGAACTCGGTGATGGCGTGGTGCGCGGCCACACGTGCCCGCCGTACCGCGCGGTCGAGATCGCGCAGGGCGTCGCTCCGGGTGGTGAGCTGGGCCGAGGTGAGGCCCCGGTCGTCGGCGATCCGGAGCACCGCGGAGAGCCGGGCGGCGAGGGCGGCGACCCGGTGGGCGCGGGCCGGGTAACCGGGGGCCAGACCGTCGTCGACGGCGCTCACCCGCCGGTGGCCCTGGGCCGGGCCCTCCACGCCGAGCAGGGCGTCGGTGGCCGAGCGCATCGTGAGGGTCAGGGTGTGTTCGGCCTCGGCCAGGGAGGGCACGTCCGGAGCGCTGGTACCGGCCTCCAGCACGCTCCAGCGCACCCCGGCGTACGATGACCCGCGGCGGTCCCGCATGGGGACCAGACCGAGGCACCTGCTGGGGAGTACGGCTATCGCCGCCTGTCCGGCCTCGATGGCCGCGGAGTTGAAGGGGGGCGGTCCGGTGAGTCCGAGCGGATCGCCCGGGACGGGAAGGGCCAGACGCAGGGATCTCATGCCCTCGACCCGCAGGTCGGCGAGGAAGGCGCGGAGGGGCAGGTCGCCGGTTTCCCCGGCGACGAGTTGCGGGCCGGCCAGCCGCTCCACCCGGTCGACGGCCTCGTCGAGGCCGGCCTGCCCGGTGAGCCAGGCGTTGCCCCAGCAGACCAGGGTGGCCGAGATCGGTGAATCAGGGTGCACCGATCCACGATATGCGCTTGTCCTGCAATAGGTTTTGTTCGAGCGATTAATGAGGAGGCGTAAGGGATGGGCGGTCAGGTGCTTCGGCTACAGGACGTCACCGTCCGCAGGGACGGGGCGGTCTTGCTGCGGGACATCGACTGGACCGTTCACGAGGACGAGCGGTGGGTCGTCATCGGCCCCAACGGCGCGGGGAAGACGACGCTGCTGCAGGTCGTCGGGGCGATGCTGTTCCCGACCGACGGCATCGTGGAGATCCTGGGCGAACGGCTCGGTCAGAGTGACGTGTTCGAGCTTCGGTCCCGCATCGGGCTCGCCAGTGCCGCGCTGGCCGAGAAGGTGCCGCCGGAGGAGAAGGTCATCGACCTGGTGCTCACCGCCTCCTACGCGATTCTGGGCCGCTGGACGGAGGAGTACGACTCAGGCGACGTCACCCGCGCCGTCGAGCTGATCGACCAGTTCGGCGCAGCCCACCTCATCCGGCGCCGGTTCAACACGCTGTCGGAGGGCGAGCGCAAGCGGGTGCAGATCGCCCGGGCGCTCATGCCCGATCCCGAGATGCTGCTGCTTGACGAGCCCGCCGCAGGGCTTGACCTGGGCGGCAGGGAGGATCTGGTCCGTCGCCTGTCGACGTTCGCCCACGATCCCAAGGCGCCGACGATGGTGCTGGTCACCCACCACGTGGAGGAGGTGCCCAGCGGGTTCACCCACGCGCTGCTGCTCCGGCACGGCTCGGTGGTCGCCCAGGGGCCGATCGACCAGACGATGACCGCCGAGAACCTGTCCCGGACCTTCAACCTCCCTCTCAACCTGGAGCGGGGGCTCGACAGCCGCTGGTACGCCCGGGCGCACCATTTCTGAGAGCTGAGGTCCGCCGGCCGCCCAGGCGGCGGCAACCGGGCACGTCGCGTCCCCCGGCCGCCGACGTCGGCGTCGGCGTCGGCCTGGAACGTTCGGCACGGGCGACGGGCGCCGGGGACACCCCCGCCGCCGGCCGAGGCGCGCTCCTCTCCTAGCATCCGGTGAGTGCCGTGCACCGTTGACGGGCGCGAGCCGTACGAGTGAGAGGGATGTCATGACGCCGTGGGAGATCGTTGCGATCTTTGTCGCCGGAGTCGCGGCCGGAGGTATCAACGCCGTCGTCGGTTCGGGATCGCTGATCACTTTCCCGACGATGGTGGCCCTGGGGATCCCGCCGATCGTCGCCAACGTCTCCAACAACATCGGGCTGGTGCCCGGGTCGCTGACCGGCGCGCTGGGCTACCGCGCGGAGCTCAGCGGCCAGCGTGACCGGTTGATCCGGCTGGGGGCCGCCTCGGTCGCGGGCTCTCTCATCGGCGGCGTGCTGCTGCTCTTCCTCCCTGTCGACACCTTCGACGTGGTGGTGCCGGTCCTCATCGGTCTGGCGTGTGTGCTGGTGGTGGTCCAGCCCCGCCTCAACAGATGGCTGAGCGCGCGTAGGGAGGACCCCCATCCGCATGGCGGACCGTGGCTGTGGGCCGGGGTGTTCGGCGCCGGGATCTACGGAGGCTACTTCGGCGCGGCCCAGGGCGTGCTGCTCATCGGGCTGCTCGGCAGCTTCCTCGACGACGACCTGCAGCGGGTCAACGCCGCCAAGAACGTGCTCTCGCTGCTCGTCAACGCCACCGCCGCGGTCCTGTTCATCGCGGTCGCGGAGGTGGACTGGCGGGCGGTGGCGTCGGTCGCGCTGGGAGCCATGATCGGCGGTTTCCTCGGTGCGAGGGTCGGCCGGAAGCTGCCCGCGCCCGTTCTGCGGGGCTTCATCGTCTGTATCGGCATCCTGGCGATCATCAAACTGGTGTACGGATGAAATCCACTGGTTTTGGGCATAAATCAGATATGAAGGGCGACAAGGTAGAGATCGTCATCGATGCGGGCGACAGCTCGCGTACCTACGAAGTCGTCGCCACCAAGGCGGGCCGCCGGGTCGAGGTGTCCAACCGCCGGGGTGGCGTGGTCGAGGTGAGCGAGGTCACTCGCAGTGGTACGGCCGTGCGCACCGCCCGGTTCATGTCCAGCCGCATCCTTGCCCTGGTCGAGCACCCGGCCGACGGCAAGCCCGACTAGAACTCACGGCCCCGACTGGAGCGCACGGCCCGGCCGGGGCATCCGGATGCCGAGCCCGCATGGTCGCGGGTCGAGGTGCCCGTCGCGGGTCGAGGTGCCCGGAGCCCTCTCAGCTCTGGGCGGGGCGGACCTGGAGCACGCCGTCGCCGCGCACCCGGGTCTCGAAGGACGGCTGCGGGGCCGTGGCGGGGCCGTGCGCGACCGTCCCGTCCGACAGCCGGAAGGTGCTCCCGTGCCAGGGGCACACCACGCATGCGGTGCCGTTCTCGTTGGTCAGGCGGCCCTGGTGCAGCGGTCCCGCCAGGTGGGAGCAGCCGTCGGCGAGCACGGTGACCTCCTCGCCGGTCCGCAGCACGAACAGGTCGATGTAGCCGAGCCGCCGGGTCACCGGGCGTCCGTCGGGCAGGCCGCCGATCTCGCACAGGTTGTGCCAGCCGAGCGGGACCAGGTGGGCGACCGACTCGGCGTGGTTGGCCCCGGCCGCCTGCCGGTATGCCAGGTGCCCGCCGAGGTAGCCGCCCAGGCCCGCGGCGCCCAGCCCGGCGTACGACAGCAGCCTGCCGCGCCGTTCGTCTCCGGCGAGCCGGAAGGCCAGCGAGCCGGTGTAGAGCCCGAAGGCGGCCAGGTTGGTGATCGCGTGCACGAACCCGACCCGCTGCTGCTCCCGGTGGAGCACCGACCAGTCGGTGATGCCCGCCGCCATCGCGGGCGTGGCGCTGGCGATCCCGCTGAAGAGCAACGCGCGCGAGGCCCGTGGATCGGCGCGGATCGTGTCGAGCACCGCCACCGCCGCCCAGAGACCCAGACTGATGTTGGCGATCGGCGGGTGCATGGGTTTACCGAGGGGAACTCCGTGCAGCAGGTCGCGTAGCCATCCCGGGCCTAACCGCCGGCGCACGGCCTTGGCCACCACCTGGATCGGCCGGTCCATACCGGTCGATCGTTCGATCTTGTCGGTGAGGTCCACCGGACCCACCAGGCGTCCGAAGGTCCGGCGTCCTGTTTTCACTGTTTCCTTCACCCTCGCCCCCTTTTCGACCAATAGGGACCTACCCGGTAACGGGGTTATGCACGCGCCAGATGTCCCCGGCTGACGGAGAGCTCGATGATCTCGGTGGCGTAGGCGCCCAGTGTCTCCGACCCCTCCTCGATGATTTTCACCTTCTCCAGCACCTGTTCGGCCGTCACCTTGTAGAGCGACCAGGTGCCGCCCTCGTTGTGATGGTTGGCCATGATCGGCGCGATTCTGTCGAGGGCCTTGGCGAATCTGGCCTCCGGAGTCGCACGCTCCTCGAACTCGTCCCACAGCGCGCGCAGCCGCGTCGCCTGGTCCTCCGGGAGCAGCCCGAAGATCCGATCGGCGGCCTTGCGCTCGATCCCGAGCTGGGCCTCGACGGCGTGGGCGTCGTAGATGAACGTGTCTCCGGCGTCGATCTCGACGATGTCGTGGACGAGCAGCATCGCGACGACCTTGTCCAGGTCGGTGTCCGGCGGGGCATGCTCGGCCAAGACCATCGCCAGCATGCCCACGTACCACGAATGCTCGGCGTCGTTCTCCCGCCGCGACCCGTCCATCAGGGTGTTGCGGCGGACGATGCGTCTGAGCTTGTCGATCTCCATGGCGAAAGCGAGCTGAGCGTGCAGACGGTCCTGTTCTGGAGGGGTGGTCACCTGCGCAAGCCTAATGCGCGCCGATCCCCATTTTCCGAACGATCATGTGATCACGCCGGACTGAGTGTGACCGGAACCCCGTTGAACACGGCGTTTCCGGAGGGGATATCGATCACCGGCTCATCCGTCGGCGTGTTCGCGTTCACCCCGGCGTGTCCCGCCGCGACCCGTTGGGCGGTCCCGGCGTGCCCCCACCCGTGGGGCAGGCTCACCACTCCCGGCATGATCGTTTCGGTGGGTTCCAGCGATCGGCACTCCTGAGTCCGTCGAATGAACTCATCATGGTCGTGGACCACGGCGTAGGGAAGCCGCGCGGAGAATCTCCGGAGCCCCCTCCGTCCGAGGAGACAGGCCACGTCCGGGCCTGCGCGGCCATGGGGCGCACCTCCGTGGCGGTGTGGGTGCCTGAGTGCCCTCGGCCACCCGGCCGGTCGCAGCGGACGGCGAGGAGGTTACGCGGCGACGCCGCCGCCCACCTCCTCCTCGGGAGTGGGGGCCAGGGCGAGCGCGGGTGCGGCGATCCGCTCGGCTCTGAGGAGGTCGAAGCGGGGTTCGCGGTAGTGCCGGGCCCCGAATCCGGTCCTGGTCACGGTCCAGCCGAGCCGATAGGCCCATTCGTCCTGGTCCATGCAGAGTTCCCGGTCGGCGGTGTAGGTCAGGTCGAGGATGACGGTCTTGAATCCATAGAGTCCCTTGGCGTCGTGGAACGACATAGGAGACTCCTTTCGCGGCTCTGATGCGGAGTTCTTGTGTCAACCGGTTCGGTGGCCGCCGGCCCGGTCTCTCTGCGCCCGATCGGGCGCCCCCTGATGCGCGTGACGTTGAAATGTCGCCGGCCGTTTCTCCGGCCCCCCGGTGGCCTTCCCGTTGTACTTCGACAGGTGGAAGATGGCGCCGTTGCCGATCAGGTGCGCGCCCGTGAACCCCGCGCGCGGTCCGTCGAGACTCCCTGGAATCACCCCCGGATGATCGCCGGTGGACTCCCCGATCTTCCGGGAACCTTCCTGTTCCGATAGTCGCTCAGTAGAGATTTCCCTGCAAGGCTTGCCGTAAGGAAAAAAGCAACGAACTTGCCCAGATGCACTGCAATGTTCCGTGTAATTTGCATTACCATTTGTGTGGTTCCTGGTGAGGCCACACCGGCCCGCTCGTCATGGTTGAGGAGGTCGTGATGCCGGAACGCGGCAGTCCAGCGCTCCGTCGGCGCCGACTGGGCATGGAGCTGCGCCGGCTGCGCGAAGGCCTGAACATGACGGGTGACGAGGTGTCCGACCGTCTCGGCTGGTCGACCGCCAAGATCAGCCGGATCGAGAACGCCAAGACACTGGCCGGTCAGGTCGACGTCGAGGCGCTCGCCGAGCTTTACGGAGTCGACGGAGCCTTTCGAGAGGTCCTGGTCGCACTGCGGAACGACGCCGCCCAGAAGGGGTGGTGGGAGAAATATCGCAATTCCATTCCCGGTGAATACATCACTCTCATCGGGATGGAGGCGGAGGCCACCGTGGTACGGAACTGGGAACCCCAGGTCGTGCCCGGTCTTCTGCAAACCGAGGGATATGTCCGGTCCGTCGTTCAGGCGAACCAGCATGCCAGCCAGGTCCCGCCGAGCTGGCTCCAGGACCTGGTCAAGATACGGATGACACGGCAGCACACGCTGCTGCACGGCTCCGGCCCGCTGACCCACGTAAGCGTGTTCCATGAATCCGTGCTGAGAAACCAGTACGGCGATGCCCGCGTCATGCGGGAGCAGCTCGTCTACCTGATCGAGGCCTCCGAGCTGGAGCACGTGGAGATGAGAATCCTTCCTCAGGATGTTCCGCCCCCGGTGTCCACGGGGGCGTTCGTGCACCTGAAGTTTCCCGACTTCCCCGATGTCGTCTACACGGAGTCTCTCTTCGGCGGGCGATTCGTGGAAGACGCGGAAATGGTCTACGGGTATGAACTGGCCTTCGGGCACCTGATGGAACGGGCGCTCGACGAAGTGGCGTCACAGGAACTGATCAGAGAGATGATCACATACTGGAACAAGTGACGACGGGCTGCCGCCCGTCGTCGTTACCGTCATTTTCGGAAAGAACGATGAACGCAAACAATCACAACGCTGTGATGTGGAAGAAGAGTGCGCGGAGCGCCACCAACGGCAACTGCGTAGAGGTGGCGACGCTGGACGGCGGGCAGGTAGGGGTCCGCGACAGCAAGCACCGCTCCGGCCCGGTCCTCGTCTTCACCCCCGACGAGTGGAACGCCTTCGTCGGGGGGGTGAAGGACGGGGAGTTCGACCTGTAGCAGAAGCGGCCCTGGCACTCACCCAAGAGGACAAGAGCCGCCCTGCCGGGATTGCTGCGTTTCATTGTCTCCTGCCCACCGGATGGATTGACGGCCTGCCGGTGGAACAGGCCAGAATCATTGCACATCGGGAGGTCGTGCAGGCTACGGTGTCCTATCCTGCCGTGCCTAATGTCTTGCACGTTTTCCGTCACCCCTTCATCCTTAAGGTGCCTTATGGTCCCCCGTGGGAGAAGGGGTGAGCTGTGTCGGATATCGACCTGTCCGGTGTGGTGTGGCGGAAGAGCCGGCGGAGTGCGGTCAACGGCAACTGCGTCGAGGTGGCCCGTCTGCCGGGGCAGCGGTTCGCCGTCAGGGACAGTAAGGACAGGACGGGGCCGGTGCTGATCTTCGAGGGTTCCGGATGGGCCGCGTTCGTCGCCTGGGTGAAGGGGGGAGACTTCGATCTCTGAGTGGCTGTCCTTCCAGGACGGGGGCTTGCCCGATGACGGGTCAGGCCCCTTTCGCGTCTGCCGGAGACAGCCGTACGGCCCGCACCTTCCGAGAAAGACGCGGGCCGTACGGGTGGGTATGACTATTCGGCGGCGACGCCGAGACCCTGGGCGACGCCCTGGCCCAGGTCCTTGTGGATGTCGGTCCAGTATTCCACGACGCGCTTCTTCATCTCGGCCGTGACCTCCGGGGCGGAGGCGTGCCCGACGACGTTGCTCACCAGGTGGGCGCGGTCGGTGTCGGACAGGACGTTCTCCCACAGGGCACGGGGCTGGCCGTAGTCGTCGTCCTCGCGGTGCAGGGTGTAGGCGGAGCGGATGATCTCGCCGCTCACCTGGTAGTTCTCACCCTCGTACAGCGACGCGTCGGCAACGGGGCCGCCCACGGTGTTCGGCGCGTAGACCGGGTCGGCGGGGTTGTTGAAGGCCATCTGGCCGTCCTTGTTGTAGCTGTGGACGGGCGACAGCGGAGCGTTGATCGGCAGCTGCAGGTAGTTGGTGCCGATGCGGTAGCGGTGGGCGTCGGGGTAGGAGAACAGGCGGCCCTGGAGCATCTTGTCCGGGGACGGCCCGATGCCCGGCACCAGGTTGGCGGGTTCGAACCCGGACTGCTCCACCTCGGCGAAGTAGTTGGCCGGGTTCCGGTTCAGGGTGAACTTGCCGATCGTGATCTCGGGGTAGTCGGAGTGCGGCCACACCTTGGTCAGGTCGAACGGGTTGAACCGGTAGTCGGCGGCGTCCTCGAACGGCATGATCTGCACGTTCACCGTCCAGGACGGGTGGTCGCCGTTCTCGATCGCGGTGTGCAGGTCGCGGATGTGGTAGTCCGCGTCCTGGGCGATGACCGCACCGGCCTCGGCGTCGGTGAAGTTCTGGACGCCCTGGTCGGTCTTGAAGTGGTATTTGACCCAGAACTTCGCGCCGGACGCGTTGTACCAGAGGAAGGTGTGCGAGCCGAAGCCGTGCATGTGGCGCCAGGACGCCGGGGTGCCGCGGTCGGTCATCAGGAAGGTGACCTGGTGGGCGCTCTCCGGCGAGTTCGTCCAGAAGTCCCACTGCATGTTGTGGTCACGCAGGTTGGTGTCGGCGCGGCGCTTCTGGCTGTGGATGAAGTCGGAGAACTTCTGCGGGTCGCGGATGAAGAAGATCGGTGTGTTGTTGCCGACGATGTCGTAGTTGCCCTGCTCGGTGTAGAACTTGATCGCGAAGCCACGCGGGTCACGCTGGGTGTCCGGGCTGCCGAGCTCACCGGCCACCGAGGAGAAGCGCAGGAAGAGCGGGGTCTCCTGGCCCTTCTGAAAAAGTCCGGCCTTGGTGAACTGGCTGACGTCCTCGGTGATCTGGAGGATGCCGTGCGCGCCGCCACCCTTGGCATGGACCACTCGCTCGGGCACGCGCTCCCGGTTGAAGTGGGCCATCTTCTGGATCAGGTAGTGGTCCTGCAGCAGCAGGGGCCCGTTGGGGCCGACCGACTGGGAGTGCTCGTCACTCGGGGCGGGGATTCCCGCGTCGGTCGTGGTGGTGGGCCTGGTGCTCATAGCGGTCCTCCAGGAGTTCTCTTCAGAGAGCGTCTTCGGAACGACAGTCGGGGCACATGCCCCAGTAGATGACGTCGGCCTCGTCGACCAGGTATCCGGCGTCCGACACGGGGTCGAGACAGGGAGCGTGCCCGACGGCGCAGTCGACGTCCGTGACCTTTCCGCACCGGCGGCAGGCGAGGTGGTGGTGGTTGTCACCGACCCGCGTCTCGTATCGGGCGGGACTGCCCGCGGGTTCGATCCGCCGGAGCAGTCCGCCGCGGTGCAGGGCGTGCAGGGAGTCGTAGACGGCCTGCAGGGAGACCTGACCGACCCGGTCGCGCACACCGCGATGGACGGCGTCCACATCCAGGTGGTCGCCCTCCCGCACGGTCTGCATGATCGCCAGGCGTGCCGCGGTCACCCGCAGGCCTGCTTCGCGGAGCCGGTCTTCGTCCTTCATGGCCACACGCTATGTCCTAGACCGGAATGATTCAAGTAAGCGAGTCATCCAAGTTTGGGAGAATCGGAGGTCCAACGGCCGGGTTATGCCACTTGTGGCGTTTCAGGTGTCATCCTCGGATACCGATGAACACGTATATCTCCCGCCGCCTCGGTGTGGCCGCCGCTGTCGCCCTCTCCTGCCTGCTCCTGGCGGCGTGCTCGGCGGCCGAATCCTCCGTCCCGAGCGCGACGCCGGACGTCGCGGAGAAGCCCACCACCTCCGGTAAGGCCACGCCCACCCCCGAACGTGAGCCGTACACCATCTCCTTCGGAGGCGACGTGCACTTCGAAGGGGTGCTCCGGGCCCGGCTGGACGCCAACCCGCGGACCGCGCTCGGCCCGATCGCCAAGGTGCTCAGCCGTTCCGACCTCGCGATGGTCAACCTGGAGACCGCGATCACCACGGGCGGCTCCCGCGCCCCCGGCAAGCAGTTCGCCTTCCGGGCTCCCGCCTCCGCGCTGACCGCGCTGAAGGCGGCCGGAGTGGACGTCGCCTCCATGGCCAACAACCACGGCATGGACTACATGGAGAGCGGGCTGGCCGACTCGCTGGCCGCGATCAAGCGCTCGAAGTTCCCCGTCGTGGGCGTGGGCGGGAACGAGGCCGAGGCCTACCGGCCGTGGCGGACGACCGTGAACGGCAACCGCGTCGCCATCATCGGCGCGACCCAGGTGATGGACGCCGAGTTCATCCAGCCCTGGACGGCCTCCGGCGACAAGGGAGGGCTGGCCTCGGCGAAGAACGAGGCGCGACTGATCCAGGAGGTGCGCAGGGCGCGCAGGAACTCCGACACGGTGATCGTCCACCTGCACTGGGGCACCGAGCTGCAGAAGTGCCCGAACGAGGCCCAGCGCGCCCTGGCACCCAAACTGGTCGCGGCCGGAGCCGACGTCGTCGTGGGCGGTCACGCGCACATCCTGCTCGGCAGCGGCTACCTGAAGAACGGCTACGTCAACTACGGCATGGGCAACTTCGCCTTCTACAACTGGGGCCCGGAGACCGGCAGGACCGGCGTGCTCACCCTGACGATCAACGGGCGCAAGGTGCTCAAGGACCAGTGGACCCCGGCCACCATCCAGGGCGGGGTGCCGGTCCCCCTCACCGGGACCGGCCGGCAGCAGGCCCTCGCCGGCTGGAAGGGACTGCGTGACTGCACCGGCCTGGCCGCCATGCCCGGCTAGGACGACCGCGCCCCGGCCGGTTATTTGACAGTCCGTCCGGCAGGAGGCCGTCATGCGATGGATCACGTCCGGTGACGTACGGCTGGCGCTGTCCGAGGAGGGCGACCCGGCCGCTCCGGCGCTCCGCGCGACGGGAGGGACTACACCTACGACCATCCGGCCGCCGACATGGCGGCCGTCCTCGACGCGGTGGGCAGGCCGGTCGTGCACCTTGTGGGGCACGACTGGGGGCTCCGTCCAGTCGTGGGAGCTGCTCGGCAGGCCGGAGATCAGGGAGCGGATCGCCTCCTTCACCTCCTTCGGCGGCCCCGGCTCTGACCAGACGGCCCACTTCATGCGGTACGGCAGGCGGAGTGAGGTCGCCGGGCAGCTCCTGCGGGCCGTCCACCGCAACCAGCCGGTCGTCGCCGTGAACGCCGAAGGAAAGGTCGGGTACGCGCTCTCGCGGATCTCCCCGGCGGCCCTGCGGCGTCTGGCCAGGATCTCCGGCGCGGGAGAAATCTCGCGATTGCTGAATAAGGACTGACCAGGAGGGGGTCAGGCGGGCAAGATGATGGGGTGTCCCCCCTATCTGTCGAGGAACCCGACGAGGTTGTGCTGCGGCGTCAGCCCACCCAGCGGCGGAGCGCGCGGCGCGTCGAGAAGATGCTCGACGCGTGCGCCGACCTACTGGACGAGGTCGGCTACGACGCGCTGTCCACCACCCGGATCGCCGAACGCGCCGGTGTCGCGATCGGTTCGGTCTACCAGTTCTTCCCGGACAAACGGGCCATCACCCAGGCGGTGACCCGGCGTCACGTGGAACGCTTCGTCTCCCGGATCGGAAGGCGTTTCCTCTGGGAGGACTACGCCGGCTGGTGGGACGCGGTCGACGCGATCATCGACGAGTACGTGGAGATGCACAGGACCGTCCCCGGGTTCCGGTCCCTGCACTTCGGCGACGTGGTCGACCTCAACCTGCTCGACGGGGTCTCCGACAACAACGCGGTGATCGCGGGCCGGTTGCGCGGGCTCCTTCTCCAGGAGTACGGCCTGACCGACAGCGAAGAGCTCGACCTGGCCATCCTCGTGGCGGTCGAGGCCGGAGACGCGGTGCTCAAACTGGCCTTCCGGCGGGATCCCGGCGGTGCTCCGGAGATCGTGGCGGAGGCCAAGCGCCTGATCCGGGGCTACCTGAACCGTCAGTTCGCCGGCGCCTCCGCCTGACCGGGCTCCACCTGGTCCGGCACCCGGCCGGTCCCGGGATCATCGCTCTCCGGCCCGATGCCGAGACGGGGGCCTGCTCCCTGGTCAGAGGCCGGATAGCCCGTTTCCTGGCCGAGATCGGAGCGGCCGGCCCTCGTGGGGATCCGCCGGAGAGGACCGATGGGAGTTGTCGTGTCCTGCTCGATCATGATCTGCCCGGAGCCGTTGGTCTGATCCAGGCGCTCCCGTTGAGTGTGCCCGCGTCCGTCCTCGGCCGGGGGGTAGCGGCCCCCGATCTTCCGCCGGCCCGGCCCGGCCGCCTCGGGGTCGGCCGGCAGAGGTTCGATCCGCAGGCCTTCGGTCGGCCGCGGGGTGGCTGGAAGGGCCTCGGGCGGCAGGGGCTGGACCGGCACGGGGATGAGCGCGGCGGGCATGCGTGCCTTCTTCCGCTTCGAAGAGGAGGACGGCGGGATCCGGCAGGGCAACGGTACGGCGACCATCCGGATCTGTGCCTCCTTGGAGGCCTGCGCGAGAAGCTGTTCATCGCGGAGCCGGCTCTCCAGAGAGACGAGATCGCGGTAGGCCCGCTGAACGGCGTCCATCCTGGCGGACAGGTATCCGGCCGACCCCGGAACAAGCACGGAGAGGCCCACCAGGAACGTCAATGTGAGGGTGGTCTGCTTGGACATACCCATCGCAGCCCCTCCGAACAGTAGCGTCCCGATAGCAGGAGTCGACTGCCATATGCCCGTTTTCCTGCAGAAACACGCGTAGCGTAGCCAACCATTTACGTGTGGTTGCGTAAGGAATACCTGCCGTTGTGCGGGCGGAGTCGAGCGCCGCTCGGTACCCTCGCGATGTGGCGCATGTGACACATGAGCAAGTTGAGCGGTTGCTTGAGCGGACACTTCTAGCTGACGATCATGAAGACCTCGCCCGGCGGCTGGAAACGCTGGCGGAGGCATACGTCTCCGGTGATATTTCACGGGCGGCGATCCTTGTGCTCGCCGCGGAGGAGTGGCGGCAGTCCGGACAGCCCGCCCACGCCCTTGACTGCTTCCAGCGCGCGGTGGACGACGGCGGCGAGGTGAGCGTCGATCCGCGGGCCGGCATCGCCGACACCCTCTTCGAGCTCGAACAGCCCGACGACGGGCGACAGGTCATCGAGGCGATCCGGGCCGATGGCGGGGTCGCTCCGGCCACCGCGCTCACACTCGCCGAGACCCTGGTCGCCTACGGAGACCTGCGGGAGGCCCACTACTGGGCCACCGAGGGAGCTCAGGGGGCGGTGAAGGGCGGCGGGGAGCACACCGCGCTGCTCCGCACCCGCTACCGGATCCGGGTGGACCTCGGCCTCCCGGAAGACGAGCTCGACGCCCAGCTCGACGCGTCCTACTGACCCCGGGGCTTCAGGAGGTCGGGCTCGACGCTCAGCCAGGGGTCAACCGGACGTCCCGTGTGCGGGGCCGCGCCGACCGGACAGGGCCGCGTCCCCTCCGGGACGCGGCCCTGTCCGCACCGGCGTGTCAGCCGAGCCCGAGATCACGGCCGGGAGTGGCCGGGGCGGCCGGCGGGGGCGGGACGGGCGTGCCGGTGCCCGCCGCGACGCCTGTCGTGTCCGCGAAGCCGACCACCGCCGAGGCTCTCGAGAGGCCCGGCAGCCCGGCGAGCCGTGCCAGCCGGTCCGCGGTGGCCGGAGCCGCGCGGCCGACCGTACGGCCGACCGCGCCGCCGGCCACATGGCCGGGGCGGGTCCTGTCGCAGACGGCCGTCACGGACGTGGGCGTCCGCGACGCGTCACGCGCGTGGCAGGGCGTCACGGAGGCGGACACCGGGGCGGTCACCACCCAGCTCACACCGGCAGCGAGCGCCGCCACCGCGAGAAGCCCCCGGATGTTCCGTGATGTGTCTGACATTCACGCCCCCTGTTGTTTTCGGTAGCTTGATGACTGCCGAACGTAACAGCGGGGGTCTGCCAGGGGGCAGGCTTAACCCAATGGTGGTCAAGCCCTTACCCGGGCGGCGGTCAGGCCCTCACCGGCCCGATCTCCAAGGTGTCGTTCGCCTTGTCGAGGTCCACCAGGACCTCGTCGCCGTCCCGGACCTCGCCGGAGAGCACCTCCTTGGCCAGCTTGTCGCCGATCGACGACTGGACCAGACGCCGGAGTGGCCGCGCGCCGTACATCGGGTCGTAGCCCGTCAGCGCCAGCCAGTCGCGTGCCGCCGGGGTCACGGTCAGCGTGAGCCGCCGGTCGGCCAGCCTCCTGGCCAGATGCGTCACCTGCAGGTCCACGATCCTGGACAGTTCCTCCACGCCGAGCGCGTCGAACAGGATCACGTCGTCGAGCCGGTTGAGGAACTCCGGCTTGAAGGAGGTTCTGACCGCGTCCATCACGGCTTTCTGCTGGGCGTCCCGCTCCAGCTTCGGGTCCACGAGGAACTGCGAGCCGATGTTGGAGGTGAGGATCAGGATCACGTTGCGGAAGTCGACGGTCCGGCCCTGCCCGTCGGTGAGCCGCCCGTCGTCCAGCACCTGGAGCAGGATGTCGAAGACCTCCGGATGGGCCTTCTCGACCTCGTCCAGCAGCACCACGGTGTACGGCCTGCGCCGCACGGCCTCGGTGAGCTGGCCGCCCTCCTCGTAGCCGATGTAGCCGGGCGGGGCGCCCACCAGGCGTGCCACGCTGTGCTTCTCGCCGTACTCGCTCATGTCGATGCGGACCATCGCCCGCTCGTCGTCGAACAGGAAGTCGGCCAGGGACTTGGCCAGCTCGGTCTTACCGACACCGGTGGGACCGAGGAACAGGAAGCTACCGGTCGGCCTGTCGGGGTCGGAGATGCCCGCGCGTGCTCGCCGTACGGCGTCGGAGACCGCCTGGACGGCCTGCCTCTGGCCGATCAGACGGGTGCCGAGCTCCTCCTCCATCCGCAGCAGCTTGGTGGTCTCGCCCTCGAGCAGGCGCCCGGCGGGGATGCCGGTCCACGAGGAGATGACCTGGGCGATGTCGTCCGGGCCGACCTCCTCCTTGACCATCGGGTCGTCGGGCTGGGCGGCGGTGCTGGCCTCGGCGAGCTCGGCCTCCAGCTTGGGCACCTCGGCGTACATCAGCCGTGAGGCCGCCTCGAAGTCGCCGTCACGCTGAGCCCGTTCGGCGGCGCCGCGCAGCTCGTCGAGCTTCTTCTTGAGGTCGCCGACCCGGTTGAGCCCCGCCTTCTCCCGCTCCCAGCGCCCGACCAGGCCGTTGAGATCCTCCTGACGGTCGGCGAGCTCCTTGCGGAGCCGCTCCAGCCGCTGGAGGCTGCCCTGGTCGGTCTCCTTGGAGAGCGCCAGCTCCTCCATCTTCATCCGGTCCACGTTCCGCTGGAGCTGGTCGATCTCCACAGGGCGGGAGTCGATCTCCATGCGGAGCCGGGAGGCGGCCTCGTCGACAAGGTCGATCGCCTTGTCCGGCAGGAACCGGGAGGTGATGTAGCGGTCGGAGAGGGCGGCGGCGGCCACGAGCGCGCTGTCGGCGATCTGGACCTGGTGGTGCGCCTCGTAGCGGCCCTTGAGGCCACGCAGGATCGCGATGGTGTCCTCGACCGTGGGCTCGCCCACGTAGACCTGCTGGAAGCGCCGCTCCAGGGCGGGGTCCTTCTCGATGCGCTCGCGGTATTCGTCCAGCGTCGTCGCGCCGATCATCCGCAGTTCGCCCCGGGCCAGCATGGGCTTGAGCATGTTGCCCGCGTCCATCGCGCCCTCGCCGGCTCCCGCCCCGACCATGGTGTGCAGCTCGTCGATGAAGGTGACGACCTGGCCGTCACTCTCCTTGATCTCGCCCAGCACGGCCTTGAGGCGCTCCTCGAACTCGCCCCGGTATTTCGCGCCGGCGACCATCGCGCTCAGGTCGAGCGCGACCAGGCGCTTGTCGCGCAGGCTGGAGGGCACGTCACCGGCGACGATCCGCTGCGCCAGTCCCTCCACCACGGCGGTCTTGCCGACACCGGGCTCGCCGATGAGCACCGGGTTGTTCTTGGTCCGGCGGCTGAGCACCTGGATGACCCTGCGGATCTCGGAGTCACGGCCGATCACCGGGTCCAGCTTGCCCGACCTGGCCCGTTCGGTCAGGTCGACGCCGTACTTCTCCAGCGCCTGGTAGGTGTCCTCGGGAGTCTCGCTGGTCACCCGGGCGTGCCCGCGCACCTTCTCGAAGGCGTCGAGCAGGGCACTGGGGGTGGCGCCGCGTGATCTGAGCAGCTCGGCGACCGGGCCGCCGTCCGCGGCGAGGCCGACCAGCAGGTGCTCGGTCGAGACGTATTCGTCCTCAAGCTGGCGGGCCCGCTGCGCCGCGGTGTTCAGCACGGTGAGCAGCTGCCGGGAGCTCGACGGGGCGCTGACCGTGGCACCCTGCGCCTTCGGCAGGGCCGCGAGCTGCTTCTCGGCCTCGGTGCGCACCTGCTTCCAGTCCGCGCCGACGGCCTCCAGGAGAGGCACGGCGGTACCGCCGGTCTGGCCGAGCAGCGAGGTGAACAGGTGTGCCGGGGCGACCTCCGGGTTGCCCTCGGCCGCGGCGCGCCTGATGGCGGAGGAGACCGCCTCCTGGCTCTTCTGGGTGAGCTTGTAATCCATGCTTGTCTGCCCTCACTGCGTTCAGCGGCTGGGGCGCCGGTGGCCGGTGCCCTCACTGGTCGCGGGTCGGCCCGGTTCCCGTGCCCCGCAAGTGAAGATCACTGGCGTGCCCCCGCATTCGACTGCGACGCTCCGCGTCGCGGATCGCCCCCCGGCCTCCGTGATGTCAGGCGGGTGGCAGTTGGTACTGGATCAGAGCGCGAATCATGGTCATCTCCGAGCGGAGGCGATGGTTCTCGTCGCGCAGGCGCAGGGCCTCGGTCTCCAGCATCAGGATGCGCTTGATACCCGCGAGGTTGATGCCCTCCTCCTGGGAGAGCCGCTGGACCTCGCGGAGCATCACGATGTCACGGGTGGAGTACAGCCGCCCGCGGCCCGACGTGCGCCCCGGGCTCACCAGCCCGAGGCGGTCGTACTGCCGGAGGGTCTGCGGGTGCAGACCCGACAGCTGGGCGGCCACCGAGATCACATAGACGGGAGTGTCGTCCGACAGATCGAAGTAGTTCGCTTCCATGGCTACTCGCCTCTGGCCTGTTGGATGAGGTTGGCCCGCGGGTCACCGCCAGCCGTGGCGTCGCGGAACTCCTCCAACGCGTTCCTCGCCTTGTCCTCGAGCTGCTGGGGCACCAGGACCTCGACCGTGGCGAGCAGATCGCCCTTGGTGCCGTCCTTGCGGGCCACACCCCTGCCCCGCACCCGGAAGGTGCGGCCGTTCGGGGTGCCTTCGGGGATGCGCAGCGTGACCGGCATCCCCTTGAGGATCGGCACCTTGATTTCGGCACCGAGCGTGGCCTCGGTGAAGGTGACCGGCACGGTGATCGTCAGGTTCTCGCCGGTCCGGCCGAAGACCGGATGCGGTTTCACGTGAATCTGGACGTACAGGTCACCGGCCGGGCCGCCGTTCTCGCCGGGCGCGCCCTTGGCCTTGAGCTTGATGCGCTGGCCGTCGCCGACCCCGGCCGGGATGCGCGCCTGGATCGTGCGGGTGCTCTTGCCCCGCCCGCTCCCCTCGCACACCGGGCACGGGTCGTCCACCAGCAGGCCGCGGCCCTTGCAGTCGCGGCACGGTTCGGAGAAGGCGAAGTTGCCCAGGTTGCGGCTGGCCGCGCCGGTGCCCTCGCAGGTCGGGCAGACCCTCGGGGTGGTCCCGGCCTTGGCACCGGTGCCGCCGCACGCCGTACACGCCGACGAGCTGGTGAGGCGGAGTGAGACGGTGGCGCCGTCCACGGCCTCACCGAACGAGAGTGTGACCTCCGACTCGATGTCCTGGCCACGCCGTGCCCTGGTGGTCGTCCCGCCGGTACGGCCCGTGCCGCCGCCGCGGTTGAACAGGCCGCCGAAGATGTCGCCGATGCGCTCCCCGGCGCCACCCTGATGATGCTGCTGCTGGGTGCCGCCGAACAGGTCCCCCAGGTCGAAGGGGAACCCGCCCCCGCGGGAAGCCCCCCCGCTTCCCGCGTAACCGCCGAGCCCCGGTCCGAACAGCGTCCGCGCCTCGTCGTACTCCTTACGGCGCTTGGTGTCGGACAGGACGTCGTAGGCCTCGGAGACGTCCTTGAACTTGGCCGTGTTGGCCGAAGTCGCCGAGTCTCCGGGGTTGGCGTCCGGGTGGTACTGCCTGGCCAGCTTCCGGTACGCCTTCTTGATCTCTTCGGCGGTGGCGGTCTTGGGCACACCAAGGACGGCGTAGTAGTCCTTCTCCAGGTAGTCCTTGGTGCTCATCTGTCTTCCTTCTCAGATATGGGGGGTATCAGTTGTCGTCCGACGCGGGCTCTTCGGGCTCGGCGACCGCGACCCGCGCGGGGCGGAGCACGCGCTCACCGATCCGGTAGCCGGACTGCAGGATCTCCACGCAGGTCGGTTCGGTGACGTCGGGGGAGTAGCTGTGCAGGAGCGCCTCGTGCACGGTCGGGTCGAAAGGCTCGCCCTTGGTGCCGAAGGCGCTCAGTCCCAGCTTCCCGGTGGCCGCCTCCAGAGACTCGCTCACCTTGGCGAAGCCGCCGGTGAGCTCTCCGTGGTCGCGGGCCCGGCCGATGTCGTCGAGAACCGGCAGCAGCTCGGCCAGCACGCCGGCCACCGCCTGTTCCTTGACCGCGGCCCGGTCCCGCTCGACCCGCTTGCGGTAGTTGGCGTATTCGGCCTGGAGACGCTGCAGGTCCGCGGTGCGCTCGGCGAGCTGGACGGCCAGCTCGACCGAGGCGAGGTCGTCGGCCGGAGCGGGCTGTCCGGCCTGCTCCGCCGGCTGCTCGCGCACCTTGCCGGTCTCCGGGTCGATTTTACGGTTGTCGCGGATCACCGGCTCCTCCCCGGAACCGTTCTCGCGCGTGTTCACGCTCGCGCTCCCCTCGGCTCTGCGGCCGTCACTTCTTGCCGTCTTCACGCTTCGGCTCGTCGTCGACGATCTCGGCGTCGACCACGTCCTCGTCGCCCTTCGCACCCGCCGTGCCCTCGGCACCGGGGGCGCCGGAGGCGTCGGCCGGGGCCTCGGAGCCCTGTGACTGGGCGTAGATCGCCGAACCCATCTTCTGGCTGACGGTGGCGAGCTTCTCGGCGCCGGTGCGGATCTCGGCCGAGTCGGTGCCTTCGAGCGCCTTCTTGAGCTCGGCCAGCGCCTCGTTGACCTCGGTCTTGATGTCGTCCGGGACCTTCTCGGCGTTCTCGCCGAGGAACTTCTCGGTCTGGTAGACGAGCGAGTCGGCGTTGTTGCGCGTCTCGGCGTCCTCGCGGCGCTGCTTGTCCTCCTCGGCGTAGGACTCGGCCTCGCGCATCATGCGCTCGATGTCGTCCTTCGGCAGCGCGGAGCCGCCGGTGATCGTCATCGTCTGCTCCTTGCCGGTGCCGAGGTCCTTGGCGGAGACGTTGACGATGCCGTTGGCGTCGATGTCGAAGGTGACCTCGATCTGCGGGATGCCGCGCGGCGCCGGGGCGATGCCGGTCAGCTCGAAGGTGGCCAGCTTCTTGTTGTAGGCCGCGATCTCGCGCTCGCCCTGGTAGACCTGGATCTGCACCGACGGCTGGTTGTCCTCGGCCGTGGTGAAGACCTCGGAGCGCTTGGTCGGGATCGTGGTGTTGCGCTCAATGATCTTGGTGAAGATGCCGCCCTTGGTCTCGATGCCCAGCGACAGCGGGGTCACGTCGAGCAGCAGGACGTCCTTGACCTCGCCCTTGAGCACACCGGCCTGGAGGGCGGCGCCGATGGCGACGACCTCGTCCGGGTTGACGCCCTTGTTGGGCTCCTTGCCGCCGGTCAGCTCTTTGACGAGCTCGGCGACCGCGGGCATGCGGGTCGAGCCGCCGACGAGCACCACGTGGGCGATGTCGGAGACCTTGATGCCGGCGTCCTTGATGACCTGGTTGAACGGGCCCTTGGCCCGCTCGAGCAGGTCGGCGGTGATCCGCTGGAACTCGGAGCGGGTGAGCTTCTCCTCCAGGTGGAGGGGGCCCTCGGCCGAGGCGGTGATGTAGGGGAGGTTGACGGAGGTCTCCGACTGGCTGGAGAGCTCGATCTTGGCCTTCTCCGCGGCCTCACGCAGGCGCTGGAGGGCCATCTTGTCCTTGGTCAGGTCCACGCCGTGGGCGTTCTTGAACCGGGTGGCGAGCTCGTCGACGACGCGCTGGTCCCAGTCGTCACCACCGAGGTGGTTGTCGCCGCTGGTGGCCTTGACCTCGACGAAGCCGTGGCCGTCTTCCTGGCCGACGTCGAGCAGGGACACGTCGAAGGTGCCGCCGCCGAGGTCGAAGACGAGGATGGTCTCGTCCTTCTCCTTGTCCAGGCCGTAGGCGAGCGCGGCCGCGGTGGGCTCGTTGATGATGCGCAGCACGTTGAGGCCGGCGATGGTGCCGGCTTCCTGGGTCGCCTGACGCTGGGCGTCGTTGAAGTAGGCCGGGACGGTGATCACCGCGTCGGTGATCTTCTCGCCCAGGTAGGCCTCGGCGTCCTGCTTGAGCTTCTGCAGGACGAAGGCGCTGATCTGCTGAGGGGAGAACTTCTTGCCGTCGATCTCGACGGACCAGTTGGTGCCCATCTCGCGCTTGACCGAGCGGATCGTGCGGTCCACGTTGGTGACGGCCTGCCGCTTGGCGACCTCACCGACGAGAACCTCGCCGTTCTTCGCGAAGGCGACCACGGACGGCGTGGTCCGCGAGCCCTGGGCGTTGGCGATGACGGTGGGCTCACCGCCCTCGAGGATCGAGACGACGGAGTTGGTCGTCCCCAGGTCGATACCTACCGCACGTGCCATGAGTACGTCCTTGTAGTCAAAGTTGAGTCGGTCGGACTCATATTGGAACCTCGCCTGACGTTTGTCAAACGACTTGAGCCTATGTCGCTCAACCCTCGGGTGCGTGAAAGCATTCCCGCCCTCCGGGGAACAGCGGGCGACCCCCGTCCCGCAACGAAAGAACCCGCATGCCCCCTCTCTCCGACCTCGGCCCGCGGGCCGGAACATGATCGCCCATCCTGATCTCAGCACGGACTCCGGAACCGGCGAGTGGTCGCCACGCGACGACTTCGACCGGATCTTCGACGCCCACTTCGCCGAGATTCACCGCTACATCGCCCGGCGCCTGGACACCCACGCCGCCGACGACCTCGCGGCCGACACCTTCCTCGCCGCCTTCCGCGACCGCGCCCGCCTGACCACCCAGGAGGTACGGCGCCGCCCGCGCGTCCGGCCCTGGGCGTGGACCACCCTCACCGCCGCCGCGACGGCGGCCGTGGTCCTGGCCGTCACGGTCGGCGTCGCCGATCTGGGCGACTGGTCCCCGACGGTGGCGACCTCGCCGATGGGCAAACAGGCGTTGCTGGATATCGCTGCCCGCGGAGACCGGCGCGTACCGGCGGCGCACGTCCGTTCTCGGATCGCTCGTCCAACTGGGGGAGGGCGCGACCCGCTACACGATGCTCTTCACCAGCAAGATCGACTCGTGGACACCCCGCGATTCCGAGGACCCCGGTTTCGCCCGCCTTCAGTGGACGGGGGGCCGCGGGGCCACCCCCGAGGGCGAGGCCAGGTGGCGCGCGCAGGGTTCTCCGAGCAGCTACGAGCCGGCTCCGGAGTGCGTCCAGGGCCAGAGTTGCACACGTCAGGTGATCACGACGGAGCCGGGGGCGTGCACGTACTCCTGGAAGGTCGATTCACGGGGAGTCCTCTACGACCGCAGGATGGCTGAACTGACCTTCGCCGATCTGGAGGCGCTGCCCAGGGACGCGGACGCGCTGTTCGAACGGTTCAAAGCGCCGGGCGGAAAGGGGGGCACCGGCCGTCGAATGACCAGAACTGGTCCTTCTATGCGATTTCGCTGCTGAACCTGCCGAGCCCGCCCGGCCTGCGGGCGGCGGCGCTCCGGATCCTCGCCGACCGGCCGGGTACCAGGTGGTCGGTGAGATCGTCGATCCGCTCGGCCGCCCGGAGATGGCGGTGAGGATCAACGCAGATCGGACTCCCGGCGAGTCGGGCATCGGCGACGTCATGGTTCCCATCGACTGTCAGATCGTTGTCGACCCCAGACGGGCGCGTTGATCGGTTCTGACGAGATGGTCCAGGCCACGGTCGCGCGCCTGCTGGACGCCGGCGTGCCACATGAGTACATCCACTTCGACGAGTTCACCACTGGCGAGGGTAAGGAGCCATGATGGGCGAGATGACGTGGGCGAACCACCCGTCGCGCGACTCTCAATCGCTCACACCGGACCGGGTGCGCAAGAAGGAGTTCTCGCGCGCCAAGCTCGCGCGCCGCGGCTACAGCGAAGAGGAGGTCCAGGCCTTCCTCTACCGCGTGGCGGACGACATGGCGGCCGGTGACAGGGAGAAGGCCGACCTGCGCGCGGAGATCGACCGCCTCAAGAACTGGTACAAGAACCAGGGCACAGACGTCTCCAACTCCGGTGCGGCGCAGCAGCCTCAGCTCAGTGTCGACGCGATCAACATCCTCTCCCGCGCCCAGCAGACCGCTGACGCCCAGATAGCCGAGGCCGAGGACTACGCCCGCCGGCTCGTCGGCCAGGCGCGCCAGCAGTACGAGCAGGTCCTTCAGGAGTCCCAGCAGCGAGCCGAAGAGGCGGCCAGTGAGGCCGTGAACGCCTACCGCTCCAGTGGTGCGGTCCCGTCGGCCGAGGCCGAGGAGCTGGAGAGCCGGATCGCCTACCTGCGAACCTTCGCGGAGGTCACCCAGGTCCAGCTGCGCGCGGTCCTCGAAGGGCTGGCGCATGAGGTCAACAAGATCGGCAGCGTGCCTGAGAGGAGCCACCAGGCCGTCACCGACTCCTTGCCGCGCTACAGCTGAGCGGAGGCCGCGGCCCATCCCTCCGATCGGCGCGGGCTCCCACCGCGGCGGCCGTCCGCACGGCGGGGCGTGCGGTCAGCGCCGGGCGCCGTCGACCACCTTGCGTTCGCCGAGGGGGGCCTTGAGCTTGACCGTCGTCACCTTCTTGATGGCGATGTCGATGCAGACGGCGTTCTTGACCTTGCTGCTCGGGCCCTCCCAGAGGGTGACGGTCACCCGATCCGCGGTCTCCCGCACGGTGACCCGGTCGAGGACGTGGCAGGGTTCCACCCCCGACCACCAGGTGATCCGGAGGCTCCGGCCGTCCTTGGACGGCTTCGCCGTCAGCCAGCTCACCTTGCGGGGGTTGTCGGTGTGACCCTGAGGTCTGGTCGGCTTGGGCGTGCCGCCCGTGGGCTCGGTCCGGGGGGCCACGGTGTGCCCCACCGGCTGGGAGGGATTACCGGTGCTCGCCGAGCCGGCGGTCGTGGCGCTGTGTCCGGCGCCGCAGCCCAGAGCCAGCAGCAGGGACCCGGTCAGAAGCGGAATCGCGATCATACGCATACCCCTGCAACGGATCGGAACCCCTGGAGGTTCAGCGCCGATCGGCGGGGGTCGCTCTTCCGTGGAGGTCAACCTGCCCCGCCTCCTTCCTCGGACGATGGACGATCTCGTGAGGGGAGGGCCAGTAAGCTGCGGGAAGCTTCTACCCTCATGACTTCGAGGTACTCACATGATCGCGATTCTGGGAACCGGCAAGATGGGCGAGGCCCTGCTGTCGGGGCTGCTCCGGGCCGGGTTCAGGCCGGGCGACGTGCTGGTGACCGCCCGGCGGGCCGAGCGGGCCGAGGCGCTCAGAGAGCAGTACGGCGTGCGGGCGGTCTCCAACGCCGAGGCCGCGAAGAGCGCCGACACGATCATCCTGGCGGTCAAGCCGCAGGACATGGGGTCCCTGCTGGCCGAGATCGCGGCGCACCTCCCGGCCGACCGCCTGGTGATCTCGGCGGCGGCGGGCATCACGACCTCGTTCGTGGAGTCGCGCCTGGGCGCGGACGTCCCGGTGGTCCGGGTCATGTCCAACACCCCGGTGCTGGTGGACGAGGCGATGAGCGTGATCTCGGCAGGCGCGCACGCCTCGGAGGAGCACCTCAAACACGCCGAGGACCTGCTCACGCCGGTCGGCAAGGTGCTGCGCATCCCCGAGTCGCAGCAGGACGCCGCCACGGCCCTGTCCGGCAGCGGCCCCGCCTACTTCTTCTACCTGGTCGAGGCCATGGTCGACGCCGGCATCCTGCTCGGCATGCCCCGCGCCGCCGCCCTCGACATGGTCACCCAGTCGATCGTCGGCGCGGCCATCATGCTCCGCGACTCCGGAGAGCACCCGGTGATCCTGCGCGAGGCCGTCACCTCTCCGGGCGGCACCACCATCGCGGCCATCGCCGAACTGGAGCGGCACAGCGTCCGCGCCGCCTTCCTGGCCGCCATCGAGGCCGCCCGGGACCGCAGCCGCCAGCTCGCCGGCGGCTGACCGCGCCGTCTCGGTGAGGCCGGCCAGTTCCAGGACCTCCCCGATCCGCGAGGTCGCGATCGAGTTCGCCTGCGCCAGGCAGAGCAGGTGGTCGCGGGCCGTCCGCATGGTCGTCGACTTGCCCGCGCCGTTGGGCCCGAGGAGGCGGGAATCCGGCATGCGCCCCGAACCTCGGCAGTCGCCGCAGGATTAATGCAAAGAAATTCGGATATTTCGCTCAGATGAAAACCGCCCCCTCCTCCGTGACGACCGTGTAAACCCTCTTCCGCATGCGTGCGGTAACGTCGGCCGAAGTGGGAGATCACCGGCGAGCGTGCCGCGATCAGACAGGGAGGACCCATGAGCCGGTCCGTGCGGGTTGTCTGGGACGACGCGCTCACCTCGTACGACTTCGGGCCGGGTCACCCGCTCGCCCCCGTGCGGGTCGCGCTGACCATGGAGCTCGCCAGAGAGCTCGGCGTGCTGGACGCGGTGGAGGTGGTCGGCTGCGCCCCCGCCTCCGACGACGAGCTGGCGCTGGTCCACAGCCGTGACTACATCGAGGCCGTCAAGCGGGTCTCCGCGAGCGGACGGCCCGACCTGGCTCACGGACTCGGCACCGAGGACAACCCCGCCTTCGCCGGGGTGCACGAGGCCTCCGCCCTCATCACCGGCGCGAGCATCGCCGCGGCCCGCGCGGTCTGGACGGGTGAGGCCGAGCACGCGGTGAACGTCGCGGGGGGCCTGCACCACGCGATGGCCGCCGCGGCGAGCGGGTTCTGCGTCTACAACGATCCCGCTGTCGCGATCGGCTGGCTGCTGTCCCAGGGGGCATCCAGGGTCGCGTACGTGGACGTGGACGTCCACCACGGCGACGGTGTGCAGGCGTTGTTCTACGACGATCCCAGAGTCCTCACCATCAGCCTGCACGAGAGCCCCCGAACGCTCTTCCCCGGCACGGGTTTCCCCGAGGAGTGGGGTGCGGAGGGCACCGCGGTCAATGTGGCGCTGCCCGCCGGATGCGGCGACAGCGGCTGGCTGAGGGCCTTCCACGCGGTGGTGCCGCCGCTGCTGCGGGAGTTCGCCCCGGAGGTCCTGGTCACCCAGCACGGCTGTGACAGCCACGCGCTGGACCCGCTGGCTCACCTGATGCTCAGCCTGGACGGCCAGCGCATCGCCTATGCCGCGCTGCACCGGCTGGCCCACGAGACCGCGGGCGGCCGGTGGGTGGTGACCGGGGGCGGAGGATACGAGCTGGTGCAGGTGGTGCCCCGGGCATGGACCCACCTGATCGCCGAGGTCTCCGGGCATCCGCTCGACCCGGCGACCGCCACCCCGAAGGAGTGGCGGCGGCTGGTCAGGGAGCGGACCGGGCAGACGCCGCCGCTGACGCTGACCGACGGAAGAGCTCCGGAATTTAGTGATTTCTCCGCCGGTTATGATCCAGCGGACCCGATCGACAGGGCGATCATGGCGACCAGGAAAGCCGTGTTCCCCTTCCATGGGCTGGACCCCCTCCCGTGATCTGGGAGACCGTGCCGGTGTGCCGGCACGGGGAGCGGCGGACGGGCTGACGAGTGGCGAGGGAGATCACAGGGTGGCAGTGCCGGAGCTGCGACGCGCGACGTCGCCGTTGACACGGGACGACCTCCGTGAGCACCTGGTCCGCACCCGGATCGCCGGCGAGGTGGCGACCAGCCGGGAGAACAACCTGGATCACTACAGGTCGCTGGCCAATCGGGACCCGCACCACATGTTCGGGCTGGTCCCGCAGGGCCGCTGGTCCTACCGCGACGTGCTGGAGCTGATGGCCAAGTCCGCCGGAGTCGTGGCCGATCCGGACCATCGCGAGGGCCAGGACACCATCGACCCGGACCGCACGGTCGACGCCGTCGAGGCGATGGGCGACACGATCGCCGGCGTGCTTGGCTCCGGCGGGGCACGGATCCTCTTCGCCACCGGGCATCCCACCGGTCTGCTCACCGTTCACATGGCCCTTGCCCGGCTCGTCCGCCGGCACGGCGCGATCCTGATGGCCCCCGCCGAGGGCTGGTCCTACTGGAGCGCCGGGTTCGGCCGTAAGCGTGAGATCCGTTACACGGACGACGTCGCCATGCTGGCCGACCGGGGCGCCTTCGTGCACACCCACGATCCGGCCCCGATGCGGGCCATGCTCGCGGAGCTCGGCGACGACCGGCCCGACCTGGTGATCGCCGACCACGGCTGGGCCGGTGCCGCCGGTGAGGCGGGCATCCTCACGGTCGGATTCGCCGACAGCAACGACCCGGCGCTCTTCGTCGGAGAGGCGGAAGGCAAGATCGCGGTGACCGTTCCGCTCGATGACAATGTGCTACCAAGACATTACGGTCCGCTGACGGACCATCTGGTCGAGAGGGTCGTGCGAGCCCTCTGAGACGGGGGATGCGCAAAATGGGTCATCCCTATACGGGCTTTTCGCGCCTGCATTCCATGGTGCGCGCCGACCGTTTGCCAACTTTTTGATGCTTGTGGGCGACTCTAATAAGAGACGGTTGGTCCGTTCCAAGATCAAGATGAGGGGCAGGTTCCGGCTGCTGGCCAGCGAGTTTCTCCGTTTCGCTGACATATAGCAACAGAGGCTGAGAAAGTAGGGGGTTTGCGCACTCGGAGTCCCGACTTACGCTGACGGCAGTACACGTGCGTGAGCAATGGCACCAGTGGGGATAACCCGGAAACACGTGCGGAAGAGGCGTCCGATGGGTGCAGGCGAAAGACCTCTCAGCGAGGTGAAGTTCCTGACGGTGGCAGAAGTGGCCACGGTCATGAGGGTGTCCAAGATGACTGTGTACCGACTCGTGCATTCGGGCGAGCTGCCGGCCATCCGGGTCGGTCGATCCTTCCGAGTGCCGGAACAGGCGGTGCACGACTATCTCAGAGATGCCTACATCGAGGCGGGTTGAAGCGATCGAGTCCGTCGCGATGAGCGGGCTGGACCGGTGAGAAACGAGTCGGCCGCGGGGCCAGCGCGGAGCGGCGAGTGACCGATGGGTCCGAGTTTCCCGGTCAGCCCGGCTGTGACGGGCTCCTGCTTCAGTGAGGTAGCGACGTGGTCCTCACGTCGTGAGTTCCAGTACCCGGGATCCCCCCAGGGGGCGATCTACCGTGGATCGCCGGTAGTCTGTTGAGCCGGTGTGTTGTTCGCGCACCGGTTTGACAATCTCGGCTACCAGCTACCTGGGGGTCCCGTGGGCTCTGTGATCAAGAAGCGCCGTAAGCGCATGGCGAAGAAGAAGCACCGTAAGCTTCTCAAGAAGACCCGTATCCAGCGGCGCAACAAGAAGTAGTAACGCGGATCTGCGAGGCGCCGATGACCCACACCGTGCTTGTCACCGGGGTCTCGCGCCACATCGGCGCCCGAGTGGCGAGCGTTCTCGCGGCTGACCCGGACATCGACCGGGTCATCGGAGTAGACACGGTGCCGCCGCCCTCGCTCTCACGTGATGGCGGCGTCCCTCTCGGCCGGACGGAGTTCGTCCGCGTCGATCTGCGCAGCCCCGACATCGCCCAGGTGATCGCGGCCGCCGACATCGACACAGTGGTTCATATGAGCCTGGTGAGCGCTCCCCCTCGGGGTGGCGGCCGGACCCTCATGAAAGAGCACAACGTCATCGGCACCATGCAACTGCTCGGTGCCTGTCAGCGGTCCGCGACGGTCCGCCGTGTCGTCGTCCGCTCCACCACCGCGGTGTACGGCTCGTCCCCCCGCGATCCTGCGGTCTTCGGCGAGGACTCCGAGCCGGGCGACTCACCGGCCCGGGGATACGCCAAGGACGCCTCGGAGGTCGAGGGCTACGTCCGCGGCTTCGCCAGGCGGCGCCGTGACGTGACCGTGTCGACGCTCAGATTCGCCAACTTCATGGGGCCCGGTGTCGACTCGCCGCTGACCCGCTACTTCACCCAGCCCATCCTGCCGACCGTGTTCGGCTTCGATCCCCGGCTGCAGTTCGTCCACGAGGACGACGCGGTCGAGGTGCTCAGGCGGATGGCGATGGAGGATCACCCCGGCACGTTCAACGTGGCCGGGGACGGGGTGCTTCTGCTCTCGCAGTGCGCCCGCAGGGCGGGCCTGCTCTCCCTGCCCGTGCCCTCCTCCGCGTTCCGTCTCCTGGGAGACCTCGCCCGCGGCGCCGGACTGGTCGACTTCTCTCCCGAGCAGCTCCGCCTGATGTGCCACGGGCGGGTGGTGGACACCACCCGGCTGGCCGGCCGTCTCGGCTGGATACCCGCCTTCTCGACCCCCGCCGCCTTCGAGGACTTCCTCCGGGCCCGGGACCTGGCCGGTGGGCTTCCCGTCGCCATGGTGGACCTGCTGTCCCACGGGGTGACGAGGTGACGGAGATCGCAGGCGATCCCACGGAGGCGGACGGAGCCCGGGTGATCCCCATCACCCGGGGGCGCCCCTCGCGCGATTCCGCGTCCGCCGGGCACGACCGGTGGCCCGAGGAGCCAGAGAAGTCCGGGGAGCGGCAGCCCCCGCCCGCCGAGAACGACGGACGGGGCCTCGCGGACCTGCTCGCCCTCCTGCGCCGCCGCGTCACGGGACGGTACGAGGTCGACGAGTTCGGCTTCGATCCCGAGCTCACCGACAAGGTGCTGCTCGAACTGATCCGCCCGCTGTATCGGCACTGGTTCCGTGTGGAGACCGTCGGCATGCACAACGTGCCCGGCGACTCCGGCGCCCTCGTCGTGGCCAACCATTCGGGCACCCTCCCGATGGACGGGCTCATGCTTCAGGTGGCGCTGCACGACGACCACCCCGAGCGCCGGGCGCTCCGTCTCCTGGGCGCCGATCTGGTCTACCGGCTCCCGCTGCTCGGGCACCTGTCCCGCAAGACCGGTCACACGCTGGCCTGCCGTGACGACGCCGACCGTCTGCTCCGCAAGGGCGAGCTCGTCGGCGTCTTCCCCGAGGGCTTCAAAGGCGTCGGCAAGCCGTTCTCCGAGCGCTACAAGCTGCAGCGCTTCGGGCGGGGAGGTTTCGTCGCCTCCGCCATCCGCGCCGGAGTCCCGATCGTCCCCTGCGCCATCGTGGGCGCCGAGGAGATCTATCCCAAGATCGGTGATCTGCGTCTCCTGGCCAGAGCACTCGGCCTGCCGTACCTGCCGATCACCCCGCTGTTCCCCTGGCTGGGCCCTCTCGGCCTGGTGCCGCTGCCGTCGAAGTGGATGATCGGCTTTGGTGAGCCCATCCGCACCGACCAGTTCGATCCCGCGGAGGCGGACGATCCCATGCTGGTCTTCAACCTCACCGACCAGGTCCGCGAGGTCATCCAGCAGCAGCTGAACGGCCTCCGCCTCCGGCGCGGCCACGCCTTCCCGCCCCTCTTCTGACCGGCGGTCCTCCTCCCTGGGCGGCTACCTGGAGCGGTAGAGGCGCCGGAGGGCGACGGCGGCCGCCACACCGCCGGCGACGGCACCGGCGCCCGCGGCGATGGGAAGCGCGATCATGGTGGCCTTACGGCCGGTGCGGAAATCCTTGATGTCCCACTTGCTCTCCCGGGCGTGGTCGCGCAGCTCGGCATCGGGGTTGATGGCGACGGCGTGGCCGACCAGGGAGAGCAGCGGCAGGTCGTTGGCCGAGTCGCTGTAGGCGGCGCAGCGGGAAAGATCGAGGCCCTCCCTGCGGGCCAGCGCCCGGACCGCCTCCGCCTTGGCGGGGCCGTGGAGCAGGTCGCCGACCAGGCGGCCGGTGTAGACGCCGTCCACGGTCTCGGAGACGGTGCCGAGCGCGCCGGTCAGGCCGAGGCGCTGGGCGATCACGCGGGCGAGCTCCACGGGGGTCGCGGTGACCAGCCAGACCCGTTGCCCGGCGTCCAGGTGGCTCTGGGCGAGGGCGCGGGTGCCGGGCCAGATCCGGTCGGCCATGGCCTCGTCGAAGATCTCCTCGCCGAGACGGACGATGTCCTCCACCCTGCTGCCCGCCACGAACGCCAGCGCGGTCTCCCTGGCCTGGGCGATGTGCTCGGGGTTCTCGTCGCCGCGGACCCGGAACACCGCCTGGCCGAGCGCGAACCTGACCAGGTCCTTGGTGGTGAACAGACCACGCGAGGCCAGGCCCCGGGCGAAGTGGTAGATCGAGGCTCCGCGCATCATGGTGTTGTCGACGTCGAAGAAGGCGGCCGCGGCCGGGTCGGGATCGGCCATCGGCATCGCGACGGCCGCCGCGGCCGCCACGTCTCCGGCTATCTCCGCGTCGTTCCGCCGTCGTATCAGCCGCCTCATAGCACCTCAGCTTAACCGGCGCAGGCGGATGAAATCGGGTTACATCGCGCTGGCGGGCGATGATGTCCCGGAAGCGGCGGGCGGCTTCTACCCGGGCGGGGCCAGGCCGTCGATGTAATTGAGGTAGTCGTGGGCCCGGCGTCGCTCCTCCACGTCCATCTTCGGGAGCATCCCCTCGATCTGGTGGCGCTGCTTCTGGACGAAGCGCTTGAGTTCGCCGGCGCTCTTCGCGTCACTTTTCGCGTCGCGGCGTCTCACCCGGGTGAGAGAGGTGACCGCGGAGCGGGTGGTGTCCTCCATGGCCTGGAGGGTCTCCTTGATCAGTCGATTCTCGCGCCGGGTGGCGCCGAGGAGCTCCTCGACCTCGTGGGCGCGGGTCTCCGCGTAGTTGAAGGAGCGGTCCGCGCGTTCGGCGTCGTCGGTGCTCAGGTGGAACAGCGTGCTCTCGGCGGCGCGCTTGAGCGGGTAGAGCGTGTCCCCGGGCGCCGACCGGTAGGTCGCCAGCCCCGCCATGACCATCGCGGCAGCCAGGATCAGGCTCAGGAACTGGGGCCACAGGCCAGGGCGGGATCTCGGTCGAGCCCGGGCGGCCTGTTCGGCCTGTTCGGCGGGAGAATCCTCATGCTCGGACGCGTCCATGAGGCGCTCACGGAGCCCGGCTCGGAACTCCGGACGGGGGCCGCCTCCCATCCGGATGCCGAGCATCGACACGCGATTCTGGATGCGCGCCTGCGATCTCCGTGAGATTCCGGGCAGCCACTTACCCATGAACGCTCCCTGCCGCCCCCAGATCATGATCCATCGGTGTCACCTGCCTAACGACGGCCCTGCGCGCCGGGTTACGCGCCAGGTCGTCGTCGGCATGCCGGTCGGGCTCAGCTGAGGTCCGCAGGGAGGGCGCGGGCGAGGGCCCGGATCGCCCGGAACTGCAGCGCCTTGATCGCTCCGCTCTTCTTGCCCATGATGAGCGCGGTCTCCGCCAGGGACATGCCGTGCAGGAAGCGCAGGACCACGCACTCCTGCTGCTCGGCGCCGAGATCCCGGACGGCGCTGAGAACCCGGTCGTTGACCATCGCTGTGACGACGGCGTTCTCCGGGATGTTCACGCCGTCGAGCGGCGTGTCGATCACCTCGGCCGTCGAGACTTCAAGGCGGTACCTACCGGATTTGAAGTGATCGGCGATCAGGTTCCTGGCAATGGTCACGAGCCAGGCTCCGAAATCACGGCCCTGCCAGGTGAAGTCGGCGATCCGGCGGAGCGCGCGGAGGAAGGTCTCACTCGTGAGGTCCTCGGCCAGCGGATGGGAACCGACCCGGAAGTAGACGTAGCGGTAGACGAGGTCGAGATAGCGATCATAGAGCGTGCCGAATGCGTCCGTGTCTCCGGTCTTGGCGCGGAGGACGAGCCTCCGGAGATCCTCCGAGGCGTCCTCGCGTGTGGCGAGCTCGTTTCTGCGGACAGGCTGGGCCACCCCTGAAGCGGGGGAGAGAGGCCCGGCGAATGGCCACGTGTCTGGCATCCGGTATCCCTGCGGGGGAGGGGGTGCAGCGTGCTCGATCACTCTAGAAATGAACCTGAAATTCCACAATCTACTTCGTAACGTCGTGACTAGGGGTAATCAATCGATACCGTATGAGGCCGGTCGTTTCTACCCGGTCGAGAGGCCGCCCACCAGTCCGGCTACCGGTTGAGGGGTAATGTCCGGCAGCATTGGAGGCACCATGGAAGTCCTCGTCGCTGTCATCGCGTTTGCCGGAGCGTTGCTCGCAGCCATAGCCACCGTCGCCCTCGTCCGCCGGCTCCGCGATGAGCCCAAGGGGTGGCTGATCGCCTGGAGTATTACGACGGCGGCGCTCTGCCTGTCACTCGCAGTAGTCGCCACCGGCTATTTAATCGGTTTTGGGTCAGTCACTTTCCGGATTTACCAGTTGACCGGCTCGTTGCTGGCCCCCTTATGGCTGGCCGTCGGGGTCGTCCAGCTCGTGGCGCACAAACCCGGCGCCAGGTTCGCCTCCTGGCTCCTGGGCATCGCGCTCACCGTCGTCGCCGCAGTGATCATGATGGTCGACCCGCTCCAGGACACGTCGTTCACCAAGGCCCTCCCCCGCGCCGGCGACTACTGGGGGCTGGTGCCGTCCTACGTGCTCTGGGCGGCTCACGCGACCGTCGCCCTCATCCTGCTGGGCGGCATCGCCTTCGCGGTCATGCGCTGGCGCGGTGGCGACGACTACGACGCCGACAACATGCACGCTCTCCTGGCGCTCGGCCCGACCGGTCTGGCCCTGCTCGGAGCCATGAGCTTCACGGTCCCGGGGATGTTCGCCGCGCTGCTTCTCTGCGTGACCGCCGCCGCGGTCTGGTACGTCGTGCTCCGCCCGCTCGCGCCCTACGAGGACGAGGACGAGGAGGAGGAGGAGGACGACTGGGAGGACGAGCGGAAGCCCGTGGGCCGTCGCGCGGCCGCCGAACCCCCCCGGGACGTGCAGGTCGCAGGCCGTCGCGTCCTGCCCGAGGAGTCTCCGCGCCGTTCGGGCCTCGGCGATCTGGTGGCCGAATATCGGGCGGGCGAGCGGGACGTCGACTACGCGGCGCGCATGCAGCAGCAGCCCGCCCCCCAGGGAGACCCGTTCGGCGGTCCCGCCACCGGCACCTTCATGGCGGGCGAGTACGGCATGCCGTCCCCCGACCAGCCCGCCGGCGGTAACGAATACACCCGGCAACCCCCCGCTACCGGCCAGTTCGGCATGCGGTCAGGCAACCAGCCGACCGGCGAATACGACGTCCCGGTCAACGAGTACGGCAGGGCCGCCGCTCCCGGTACAGGGGGGTACGGCAGGCCCACCGGTCCCGCCGGTCCCAGCACCGGAGAGTTCGCCCTGCCCGACGCGGCCTACGGTGGGCAGGGCGGCAGCCTCCAGCCCATGCCCGCCGACCAGGCGTTCGGTAGTCCGGCCGGATACGGCCAGACCGCAGCTCACGGGGCCGGCAGATCGCCCGGTCACGCGCAGGGGCCCTCCGGGCAAGGACACGGCGGCGCTCCGGGATACGGGCAGTCTCCGGACCGGGGTCTCGGTGGTCCCTCCGATTACGGTCAGGCTCCCGACCGGGGGTTCGGCGGCCCTCCCGCGACCGGTTCCCTGTATCCGGGTGCGGCGGAGCAGGGCGGATCCTCCCGCCCGTCACCGAGCATCTTCGGCCTGTTGACGGTCTTCACCCTGATCGACGGCACCGGAGAGGCGTTCGACCGGCTGGCCGAGGAGACGGTCGAGGCGGTCCGGCGCTCCGAGCCCGACACACTGGTCTACGTGTGCCACTCGGTGAAGTCGGCCCCGCTCCAGCGCATCGTCTACGAGCTCTATCGCGATGAGGTCGCCTACACCGACCACCAGCGCCAGCCGCACGTGGAGCGCTTCGTCGCCGAGCGGCAGACCCTGGTGCTCGCCACCAACGTGATCGAGCTCAACGTGAACGCCGCAAAGGTGGTGCCGCTCCCGATGGCCTTCAGGATCTGAGTGCGGAGCGGAGACGGTTCTCGTCGACGCGCCAGAAGTCGTGCTGGACCCCGTCGATGAGGGTGACCGGGATCATCTCCCCGTATGCGGCCTGGTCATCCTCTGAGACGGTGATGTCGCGCTCGTCCCAGGGGACGCCCAGCTCCGTGGCGACCCGGTCGATCACCTTCCGTGCGTCGTCGCACAGGTGACAGCCGGGCTTGCCGAGCAGTGTGATGTGGTGGTCCTGCGGTGCCATGCCCGTCACGGTAGCCGAGTCACGAGCATGCACAGGTGATCTCCCTCTCCACTGTCGGGGAGAAATCCATTGAGATCCGGACGAGTTACGCTCCTCATGACAGAGGAGCGGCCCCTCCGCAGGCCGGGCGGGGACCGCCACTCCCGTCGGCCCCACTTTGTGCACCGGTTCACAAAGGTACTAACCTGGAAGACCGTGGTCTCACCTCGTCATCCGTCGCGTCCGGGCCGCGCCGGCCGCCTGTCCCCCTGGAGCTTCGGCACGTGATTCGCCGTCTGTCCCAAGCTCGTGAACGTGGCATCCCCGAGGCGACCGTCGCCCGGCTGCCGCTCTATCTGCGCGCGCTGAACGGCATGGCCGAGCGGAGCTTGGCCACCGTGAGCTCGGAGGATCTGGCGGTAGCCGCCGGGGTCAACTCGGCCAAGCTCCGCAAAGACCTCTCCCACCTGGGTTCCTACGGCACCCGCGGGGTCGGCTACGACGTCGAATACCTCATCTACCAGATCTCCCGTGAGCTGGGTCTGACCCAGGACTGGGCCGTTGCCATCGTGGGAGTGGGTAACCTCGGTCGTGCACTGGCCAACTACGGCGGCTTCGTCTCCCGCGGATTCCGGGTCGCCGCTCTTCTCGATGCCGACCCCGAAGTGGTGGGCGACCATATCGCGGGATTGAATGTGGAGCACATCGACGGACTGGAAGCCGTGATAAAGCGGCGGGGAGTGTCGATCGTGGTGCTCGCGACGCCGGCGGCGGCGGCCCAGCAGGTGGCCGACCGGGTCATCGCCGTAGGGGTCACCAGCATCCTGAACTTCGCCCCCGTCGTACTCACGGTGCCAGAAGGCGTCGATATCCGTAAAGTCGACCTATCGATTGAATTGCAGATCCTTGCGTTCCATGAGCAGCGCAAAACGGATCGAATGACTGGGGGGCCCGCGATGGCCGAGGAGTGGCCCGAGGCGGTGGACCTGTGAGCGAGCACGAGCGAGCCCGAGGGCGCCGCGATTTCCGCAAGGGCGCGGAGGATCGGGCCTTTTCACGTCAGTGGAGAGCAGCAGAGGGGGGCCGATGAGCGTTCTCGTTGTCGGCCTCAGCCACCGCACGGCCCCGGTGGCCCTGCTGGAGCGGGTCTCCCTCTCCGGTGACGCGCTGGTCAAATTGCTCCACGACGTTCAGCAGGACGACTGCGTCGCCGAGGTCATGGCCGTCTCGACCTGCAACCGGGTCGAGGTCTACGCCGAGGTGGACCGCTTCCACGCGGCGGTGACCGCCGTCTCCGAACGGCTCAGCATCCACTCGGGCGTCCCTCTGGAACAGCTCTCGAACCACCTCTACGTGCACTACGAGGACCGGGCCGTCGAGCACCTGTTCTCGGTCGGTTCGGGACTCGACTCGATGGTCCTGGGCGAGGGACAGATCCTCGGCCAGGTCCGCTCCGCGCTCAAGCTCGCCCAGGAGCAGGGCACTCTCGGTCCGACGCTCAACGAGCTGGTCCAGCAGTCGCTGCGGGTGGGCAAACGCTCCCACACCGAGACCGGCATCGACCGGGCCGGAGCCTCCCTCGTGGGCGTGGGACTCACCCTCGCCGAGCGCGTCCTCGGCCCGATCCAGGGCAAGCGGGCCCTGGTGGTCGGCGCGGGCTCGATGAGCGCCCTGTCGGCCGCGACTCTGCAGCGGGCGGGCGTCACCGACATCGTGGTGGTCAACCGGACCCATGACCGCGCGGTACGGCTGGCCCAGACGGTGGGCGGCCGGGCCGCCGAGTTCGGCGACCTGGCACGTGAGCTGGCCGAGGCAGACCTGGTCATCTCGTGCACCGGTGCCACCGATGTGGTCGTCACGGCCGACATGGTGACGGCCAGGGAGATCTTCCTGCTGGATCTCGCCCTGCCGCATGATGTGGACCCCGCCGTACGGCGGTTGCCCGGCGTCACCCTCGTCGACCTGGAGTCGATGCAGGACGACGGGATCGACGCCGAAACCGACGACGGCGGGCGTGCCGAGGCGGTCGCCGCCGTGCGCGGGATCGTCGCCGAGGAGGTGGCGGCCTATCTGTCGGCCGAACGCGCCGCGCGGGTGACCCCGACCGTGGTCGCGTTGCGGAGCAAGGCGGCGGACGTGGTCGAGGCGGAGCTCGGGCGGCTCACCGCCCGGCTTCCGGAGCTCGACGGACGGGCTCGGGACGAGGTCACGCAGACAATCAGGCGTGTGGTCGACAAACTGCTCCATGAGCCCACCGTGCGTGTCAAACAGCTCGCTGAGTCTCCGGCAGGCGATCATTATGCGGAAGCATTGCGCGAGCTGTTCAACTTGGACCCGAAGGTCCCCCGTGCGGTGGGAAGTATCGAAAAGGTCGACATGGACACGGGCAAGGAGGTGGGCAGATGAGCAGCGTCTCCTCTCCGCTCAGGCTGGGCACGCGGCGGAGCCTCATGGCGACGACGCAGTCGGGGCTGGTCGCCCACCGGCTCACCGAGCTGACCGGCCGGGCCGTCGAGCTCGTCGGCGTCACCACCTTCGGAGACGTGACCAAGGCCAACCTCACCCAGCTCGGCGGGACAGGCGTCTTCGTCAGCGCACTGCGTGACAAGCTGATCGAGGGAGCGATCGACTTCGCCGTCCACTCGCTCAAGGACCTTCCCACCGTCCAGGATCCGCGCGTGGTCATCGCGGCGATCCCGGCGCGCGACGATCCCAGGGACGCGCTGGTGAGCACGGCGAAGCTGGTCGACCTTCCGGCCGGCGCGAAGGTCGGCACGGGATCCCCTCGCCGGATCGCCCAGCTCAGGATGCTCCGTCCCGACCTCGACTACGTCCCCATCCGCGGCAACGCGGACACCCGGATCGGCAAGGTCACCTCCGGTGAGCTGCAGGGCGTCGTGCTGGCCGCGGCCGGACTCGGACGGCTGGGTCGCGAGGCCGAGATCTCCCAGACCTTCGAGGTGGAGGAGATGCTTCCGGCCCCCGGCCAGGGCGCGCTGGCAGTGGAGTGCCGGGCCGACAGGGACGACCTCATCGCGTTCCTGAGCGTGCTCGACGACGCCCGGACACGCGCCGCGGTGACCGCCGAGCGCGCGGTGCTCAACGCCCTGGAGGCGGGGTGCGCGGCCCCGGTCGGTGCGTACTCGGCCGATGACGGGCAAAATCTTATTCTGACCGCCGCTGTCGTCGCCGTCGACGGCAGACGGGCGGTACGCAAGTCCACCGCCGGGTCCCTTTCGGCGCCCATGGATCTCGGCCGCGACCTCGCGGCCGAGATGATCGCCGAAGGGGCAGGCACGTTGATAGGGGAGCAAGCACATTGAGCTCCGGAAGTACCACCTTCGAGCGCCCCGCCGGGTCCGTCGCCTTCGTGGGCGCGGGCCCCGGTGACGAGGGTCTGCTCACGCTCCGTGGCGCCGAACTACTCTCAAGGGCCGATGTCGTCGTCCTCGACCGGGAGACGTACGGCGCGCTGCTGCGCCACTGCCGGCAGGACGTCGAAGTCGTCGAAGCGGCCGAGGAGGACACCGTCTCGCTGAGGGCTGTCACCGCGGCCAAGGGCGGGCGCGACGTCGTGCGGCTCTGCGCCGGCGATCCGATGTTCTTCTCCTCGATCACCGACGAGGTCGCGGCCTGCGCCAAGGCGGAAGTGGACTTCGAGATCGTGCCGGGTGTGCCCCCGGCGACCGCGGTTCTCACCTACGCGGGCATCCCCGCGGCGGTGGCGGTGCCGGAGTTCCGGGTCGTGGACGCGACCCAGGTGGACGACTGGGCCCCCCACGCGGCGGGCGCCGGCACCCTCGTGATCTACAACGGCGTCTCCTGTGCCGTCGCGATCGGCAAGGCGCTCATCGCCGCGGGCCGTCCGGACTCGACGCCGGTCGCGATCAGCAGCGCGGGAACCACCACCGAGCAGTACACCGTGGTGACCACGCTCGGCCGGATGGCGCCCGACCTCAAACACGCCGGGATGACCGAGCCCGCGCTGATCGTGGTCGGTGAGGCCGTCGGCATGCGTGACCGGCTGTCGTGGTTCGAGACCAAGCCGCTGTTCGGCTGGCGGGTGCTCGTGCCCAGGACCAAGGAGCAGTCGGCCAGCCTGGTCGAGCAGTTGCGCTCCTACGGAGCGGTGCCCGAGGAGGTTCCCACGATCTCCGTCGAGCCGCCGCGCACCCCGCAGCAGATGGACAGGGCGATCAAGGGCCTGGTCACCGGCCGCTACGAGTGGGTGGCGTTCACCAGCGCGAACGCGGTCAAGGCCGTGCGTGAGAAGTTCGAGGAGTACGGCCTGGACGCCCGTGCGTTCGCCGGGCTCAAGGTCGCCGCCGTGGGCGAGGCCACCGCGCGGGCGCTGGTGCAGTTCGGTGTCAAACCTGACCTGATGCCCTCGGACGAGCAGTCGTCCGAGGGACTGCTGGCCGAGTGGCCCCCGTACGACTCGATGCTCGACCCGATCAACCGGGTGCTGCTGCCCCGTGCCGACATCGCGACCGAGACGCTGGTCGCGGGGCTGACCGAACTCGGCTGGGAGTGCGACGACGTGACGGCCTACCGGACGGTCCGCGCGGCGCCGCCACCCGCACCGATCCGGGAGGCCATCAAAGGCGGCGGGTTCGACGCGGTGCTGTTCACCTCGTCGAGCACCGTGCGCAACCTGGTGGGCATCGCGGGCAAGCCTCACAATGTCACGGTCATCGCCGTCATCGGCCCGCAGACCGCCAAGACGGCCGAGGAGTTCGGGCTCCGTGTCGACGTGATGGCCGACAAGCCGTCGACTTCGGCCCTCGCGGTCGCGCTGGCGGAGTACGGTGCGAGGCAGCGACAGGCCGCGCTCGTGGCCGGCGACGTCCCCCGCAGGCCCTCCCAGACCCGGCGAGGAGCCCGGCGCCGCGCCAAGTAACCTGGAACCGTCGCGGACGCCCGGCGAACGAGGCGTCCACGATGGTTCCCGCGAGCTCAGCGAGCACATCCGAAGAGGTCCCCCGGTCTCCGATCCCCTATGGCCGGGGAGAGGGAGAGATCATGACCGCGCAGTTCCCTGTCGCCCGTCCACGCAGGCTCCGCCGTATGGCGACGATGCGCCGGATGGTCGCCGGCACCAGGCTGCATCCGGCGGAGCTGGTGCTGCCGATGTTCGTCAAGGAGGGCATCGACGAGCCGCACCCGATCGGCTCGATGCCCGGGGTGTTCCAGCACACCCGTGACTCGTTGCGCAAGGCCGCCCACGAGGCGGCCGAGGCCGGGGTCGGCGGGCTGATCCTGTTCGGCATCCCCGCGGTGAAGGACGCCCGCGGGTCGGCGGCCGACGCCCCGGACGGGATCGTCCAGCAGGCCGTCGCCGACCTGGTCTCCGACGTGGGTGACACGATGGTCGTGATGACCGACACCTGCCTGGACGAGTTCACCGACCACGGGCACTGTGGCATCCTGACGTCGGACGGCGAGGTCGACAACGATGCCACCCTGGAGCGCTACGCGGCCGCCGCGGTGGCCCAGGCCCGGGCCGGGTCACAGGTCATCGCGCCCAGCGGCATGATGGACGGTCAGGTCGCCGCGATCCGCGCGGCGCTGGACGGCGACGGCTTCGAGCAGATCCCGATCCTCGCCTACTCGGCGAAGTACGCCTCGGCCTTCTACGGGCCGTTCCGCGAGGCGGCCGAGTGCGCGCCGCAGTTCGGCGACCGCAACGCCTACCAGCAGGACGGGGCCGGACCGGTCGGCGAGGCGCTGCGCGAGGTCCGGCTGGATCTCGACGAGGGGGCCGACGCCGTGATGGTCAAGCCCGCGCTGGCCTACCTCGACATCCTGCGCCAGGTCCGTGACACGGTCGACGTGCCGGTGGCCGCCTATCAGGTCAGCGGCGAGTACGCCATGGTCGAGGCCGCGGCGGGACGCGGCTGGATCGACAGGGACAGGGTGATCATGGAGTCGCTGATCGCGATCCGCCGCGCCGGGGCCGACATGATTCTCACCTACTGGGCGACCGAGGTGGCCGGAAAACTCCAGTGAGACCAGCGGCACATGCCGAGAACTGGGGGTTTGCCGCTTACTTGAGCGGTCGGTGCGTTAGAGTGCGAAGACCGGTGCGGATGTGTCTCAGGTGACGTGAACCCTGGCTGTCTGACTTCTCTCGCTGACCAGAATGTGAATACGTCATCGCATCCGGGGTACCCGGGATGGGCAGACGACGGAGGACACAATGGTGGGGGTACCGCTGACTCGTCGTGGCAGACGACGCACTCACCCGAAGCAGACGATCGGCTCCGTGCTGGAGTACGCCGCCCTGGGCTGGGCGAGCTGTCCCGGCGCCCGGCCGCTGCAGGGCGGTTCCCGCGCCTGTTCCTGTGACCGTGTGGGCTGTCCCGACCCGGGTGCGCACCCGCTCTCACGGGCCTGGCAGATGCAGGCCACCACCGACCCCGCGGTGCTCACCCGCTGGTGGCAGCACGAGCCCGAGGCGAATGTGATCCTCCCCACCGGCCGCGTCTTCGACGTCTTCGACGTACCGGCCGCCGCGGGGCTCACCGCCCTCGCGAGCATGGACGCCGCCGGAGCGGCGACGGGCCCGGTCGCCGCCAACGGCGACCGGGTCCTGTTCTATGTGGCCACCCGTAACGTCGCCGAGGACGAGGACGAATGGTGGTCCTGCCCCCTCGACGTCGGCCCGTCGGCCATCGATGAGATGCCCGGCCTGCGCTGGCACTGCCGTGACAGCTACGTCCTCGCCCCGCCCTCGGTCCTGCCGTCCGGCCGGGCCGGCTCCTGGCTCCGCCCCCCGGACGGCCGCCCGCTGCCCGACCCGCTCCGTGTCCTCGATCTGCTCGCCGACGTCTGCGACTGACCGTCAGGAGAACGCGGCCATGATGATCTTGAGTGTCCTCGGCTTCTCGCCCTCGGACTTGGCGTCCACCGAGTTGTAGGAGTAGACGAGCGTGCGGGGCGGCTCGCCCGTGTCGGCCGCGTTCCGGACCCCGCCGATGCCGGTGAGATAGCCGTACCGGCCACCGGTCTTGCCCCACATGACCCCCACGCCGGGCAGTTCCAGCTTGGCCGGTCCGGCGCCGTAGTCGGCGGTGCGGTCGATGCGCCACATCTTCTGGTCAGGCAGGTCCGCCGGCTGCGGCGCGTACGCGAACCCGGCCAGGGTGAGCAGCCCGAACACGATGCCGGAGTACGAGGCGGTGTCCGTGACGATCATCTCCGGACGCTTTCCGCCGTCGCGGTCCTAGAGGACGTCCAGCACGTACAGTGAGTCACGCGGGGTACCGGCCACCACCTTCCCGTCCAGCCCGGCCGCCTGGTAGTCGATCAGCGTGGCGTTCGCCGCCCGGACCCGCTATCAGTCCGACAATCCGGTCAGCATGCGCTCGCCGGAGCCCTCCGTTTACATGGGGCCCGATGCCCCCCTGGGTCCTGCGCGTCCTCGTTGACGGAAGGCGCATCCCAGCCTCGTCGAAGATGAATGTCTGAGGGTCAAGAGGGGTTGCGCGCCCATGCCCTGAGAGCGTGAGCGATGGAACCGCCGTGGTCGTGTTCACGGGCCATACTCACGCCGAGTTTCCCCACCGTGAGTGTGCGATCGATCTTCGAGGCCAAGCGGTTCGTCAGATCCAGCCGTGCTCGGCGGCGATGCGCGCTGCCTCGTGCCTGTTCGAAGCGCCGAGCTTTGCGATGGCCGTGGCAAGGTAGTTGCGCACTGTCCCCGGTGACAGGGACACCCGCTGCGCGATCTCATCCACGGGCGCACCGTCGCGCGCGAGCGCGAGGACGTCGGCTTCGCGCGGAGTCAAGGGCGAGTCACCCGCACCGATCGCCTCGGCTGCGAGTTCTGGATCCACGTGCCGCCCGCCCGCGGCGATCTTCCTGACGACTTGTGCGAGATTGCGCGATGAGGTTGTTTTCGGCAGGAACCCGCGAACGCCTGCTGAGAGCGCGGATTTCAGGTACCCGGGTCGGCCGTGGGAGGTCACGATGATGCTGAGGCACTCCGGCAGCCTGCTGGAGAGCTGCCGGGCGACCTCGATACCGTCGGGTGAAGGCATCTGCAGGTCGAGCAGAGCCACGTCGGGGCGCAGGCGCAGCGCGGTCTTCAGCGCTTCGTCGCCTGAGGCGACCTGGCCGACGATTTCGAAGTCGTCCTCGAGTTCGAGCAGACCTGCGATCGCTTCGCGGATCAGGTGTTCGTCGTCGGCGATCAGGATGCGGATCATTCGCGTTCTTTCGGTAAGGGGACGGCGGCTTCCAGCAGGAACCAGTTCCCGTCCCGTCGGGTCTCGGCGCGCCCTCCGATTGCGCGGATTCGGCCGAACATCGCCCGAAGTCCTGTGCCGGCGTTTGGGGCCGAAGGTGCGGAATCGTCCGTGGTGGATTGGGCGGGTCTGCTGTCGCTGACTCCGTCGTTCGCGATCGTGAGGAGGACCTCGCCGGCGTCGATCGTTGTGGTGAGTGTCACCTGTGTCGCCGAGGAATGACGTAGGACGTTCGTGATGCCTTCGCGGACGACCCACGCAAGCGCCTCTGCGCAGGGCGTTGGTACTGCTTCGCCGGTGACCGTGCAGGTGATGCCGGCCGAACCCAGGAGTGCGCGGGCGCCAGAGACTTCGCCTTCCCACGTCGTCTGGAGGTCGCCTCGGACGACCCTGCGGACCTCCGTGCCCGCCTCGTCGGCTAGCCGTCGCACCTCCCTCAGTTCCGCGGCCGCGCGGTCGTCGCGGCCGCGGCGGATGAGCTCGGAGGCGAGCTCGCTCTTCACGGCGATCGCGGTGAGCGTGCGGCCGAACACGTCGTGGAGGTCGCGGGAGATGCGCAAGCGTTCCTCTGCGAGGCTGAGTGCGGCACGGTCCTCGTGCGCGTCCTGCAGTTCGCGGAGGACGCTCAGCATCCACACGCTGGACCAGCAGATCCACAGGACGGCGCTGACCAGCGTCATGCAGACCACGAGCAACGCGATCTGTAAGACGGCCACGAGGGGCATGGCGAGCAGGAGGATCGCGACGTTGAGAAGTAGCGTGCGGCGGGCGTTGAGGATGGGGACGATGCTCGCGGCCGCAGAGGCGATCGCAGCGGCCGCCGCCACCCGCATGGCCGGTATCGGGAGGACGACGGTCCCCGCTAGGACGGCGGCGAGCAGGAGCAGCCACGTGACGAGGAGAGCGATCGGGAGGCGCTTGCCGCGTCCTTCGAGGGTATTGAAGCTCCATCGGCTGACCGCGATGTCGCAACACACCAGTGCCAACGTGGCGACGGCCACAGCGCTCACCACGGCGACGTTCTCCGTGGTGAGCGGCTGGGCGCTGGCGAGGCCGCCGAGGAGAGTGGAGATCGGGGTGGAGACGACGGCGTATGTCGACCAGCGCACGTAGCTCTCGAACCGGCGTGCGCTCACCACCGGCCACTCGCCCATGCCTCTCATCGTGCCGCTGAAGCCTCGAGCGAGGGTGAGTCTGTAGGCGTCGGCGCGGGCCCGGTGCGGCGCGTGCGCAGAACACAGGGGATGAGCATGATGATCGAACCGGCAGGACGTGAGGAACCTGTTGGAGAATCGGGGCGATCGTGAGTCATGTCTCCACATTCCCGCCGCACGGGTTCGCTCCCCAGTGTCGTCCGTAACGACTTCGTCGGCGTTCCGCACGACTCACGCATGACAAGTGTCATACGGGCCACCGCAGCCGTCCTTCTCGTCTCCGTCAGGGCGCGGTACCGCACGGCCAGCCACACCACATGACCTGATCCGAGCAGCGGACCCCACCAAGCCTGCCGAACGGGCGCGGTGGTGAATGGTCAGAATGGGCGCGGTCCGACGGTCGGCACGGCAGCCGCGCTCCACGCCGGCCGTCAGCTGTTCTCGGGCGCGGCCCGGAAACGGACCTCGACGACGAGTCCGCCTCCGTCACGGGCCTGGACGATGAGGCGGGCATGGTGCGCCTCGGCCACGCTCCGTGCGAGGGTCAGGCCCAGGCCGTGTCCCTTGCCTGAGCCCGCCACGCGGCCTTGACCGCGGACGAACGGCTCGGTCAGCGTTGCGACGACGTCCTCGGACAGAGACGCACCGGTGTTCTCGATGCGGAGGACGACGTGAGCCGATGATGGTTCCACCATGATCCTGAGGTGACCGTCGCGTTCGTTGTGCCGCACCGCGTTCTGCACCAGATTGGCGACGGCCTGCCGGAGAAGTGCCGGATCGCCGGGCACAGGCGCCGGCGTGGCCGCGACCTCGACGGTGAGGCCGAGCCCATCCGATGCGGACCGCTCCATGAGCAGGGCGTCGTGGACGAGCTCGTCCACTCGGACCAGTTCTCGGCGGAGCTGTCCGCCGTCTGCGTCGGCCAGGGCCAAGAGCGCCTCGACGGTCTCCCGGTTGCGCCGGTTCATCTCGCGAACCCGTTCCGCCGTCAGCCGCAGAGTGGGCAGGTCGAGGTCTGGAGCGGCGAGCGCGACATCGAGCAGGGTCTGTGTGGTCGCGATCGGAGTGCGCAGTTCGTGGAGGCGGCAGCATCCTGCCCGCGATGATCCATCCTGCGATGGCCCCGATCACGGCGAGAACGACGAAGGCGCCGATCGAAACCGCGAGGAGCAGCGCGGAGACGTCGTTGGTGCTGCTGACCACGGGTGCTACGAATGCCGGACTGGTGTTCGCTACGACCGTAGAGACCGGATCAGGGGCCGCCGACGGTGGCGCGGCCGACCCTTCGAGGTTGTGGAGGCTCATGACCGGCGCGAAGGAGTAGGAGGGCACGTACCGCATGAACAGGTACACGACCCCGAGCATGAGCGCGCCGGTGACCGTGAGCAGCACCGCGTAGGCGACGGCGAGTCGCGCCCGGAGGGTGAACCGCCGCGTCCCCGCGCTCATACGCCGAACCGGTATCCGCTGCCGCGGACCGTCTGGATCACCGGCGGGGACCCCAGTCGCTTGCGGAGATTCGAGACCGTCACCCTGATCGAGTTGGTGAAGGGGTCCGCATTGGCGTCCCAGGCCTTCTCCAAGAGCGTTTCGGCGCTGACCACCCCGCCGTCGGCGCGCATCAGGACGTCGAGAACCGCGAACTCCTTGCGGGCCAACCGCACGAGCCGCCCGTCTCGGGACACCTCCCGCCGGAACGGGTCGAGTCGCACTCCGGCGCTCTCGATCACGGGCGGGCGGCCCTGCGCCGGGCGCCGCTCGAGCCGTCACGGCGAAGATCGGCGGCTCGGTGGGCAGTGGAGCGCCGGTGCTGTCGGTCACGAACCGCCAGAAGCGGGTGAACGTGAAGCTGCCCCTCGCGAATCAGCAGCTGGCGAAGGTCCGCGGCCGGGTGGAGATCACGCTTCCGGACGGGACGCGGACCAAGGGGAAGGTCGTCTCGGTCGGCACGCCCAAGCAGGAGAGCGACGGGAGCGTCAGCATCCCGGCCGTGGTGGCGCTTGACGACCCTGCTGCTGCCGGGGATCTGCAGCAGGCCAACGTGACGGTCAGCTTCCCTTCCGAGGTCCGCAAGAACGTGCTCTCCATCCCGGTCGTCGCGCTGATCGCACTGGACGACGAGCACTTCGGCGTCGAAGTCGTGGGCCCGAAAGGCTCGGTCCGCCGCGTCCCTGTCACGACGGGACTCTTCGCGGGCGACCGGGTCGAGATCTCCGGTGACGGACTGGAGGCAGGGCAGAAGGTGGTGATCCCGAAGCTATGACCGAGATCATCCGGCTCGACGGCGTCGAGCGCAGTTACGGTCAGCCGGCGGTCCTCGCCTGCGCGGGCGTGAGCCTGACCATCGATCAGGGCGAGCTTGTGGCCGTCGTGGGCCCGAGCGGGTCCGGGAAGTCCACCCTGCTGAACCTCATCGGCACCCTCGACCGGCCGACCGCCGGCTCGGCGACGATCGCCGGGATGGATGTGCAGCAGATGCCGGACGCGGAACTGTCCGCACTCCGGTCGTATCGCATCGGGTTCGTGTTCCAGCAGTTCCACCTCGCAGAGGGGGCGCCGGCGCTCGACATCGTGGCGGACGGAATGCTCTACGCGGGCGTCCCGCGCGCCGCGCGGTCACCGGCGTGCGGGCCCGGCCGCTGCGCGCCATCCTCTCCGCGCTCGGCATCGCCATCGGCATCGGCATCGCGGCGATGCTCGCAGTGGTCGGCATCTCCGCGTCGAGTCAGCAGCGCGTGAACGACCAGCTCGCCAGCCTCGGCACCAACCTCCTGCGCGTCGAGCCGGAGAAGAATCTCTTCGGCGAGCAGACCAAGCTGTCCCCCGAGACCATCGCCAAGGTCAGGTTCGTCGACGGGGTGGAGGCGGCCAGCGGAATCGCGGCGCTCCCCAGGCTTCACGTGTACCGGAACGAGCTGGTCGATCCCTCGGCGACCGGCGGCATCCAGGTGGCCGCGATCGACCTCGACCTGCTCGAGGTCACCCGCAGCAAGCTGAAAGCCGGAGCGTGGCTGAACCCCGCCACAGCGACGTTCCCCACCGTCGTCCTCGGCGCCACCGCCGCCGAACGGCTGGGCGTGGTGGAACCGGGTGCCCAGGTATGGCTGGGCGGCCGGTCCTTCACCGTCGTCGGCATCCTGGCCGCCTCGCCGCTGGCGCCCGAGCTGGACACCACCGCCCTGGTCGGCGGTCCGGCCGCGGCCACGTTGTTCGGCTGGCAGGGCAACCCCTCGACCGTCTACGCGCGGGCGGCGGAGAACGTGTTCGACCAGGTGCGCTCGCTGCTGCCCGCCACCGTCCAGCCGCAGTCCCCGAGCGACACCAGCGTCTCCCGGCCATCGGATGCTCTCGCGGCGAAGGCCGCGATCGATCAGGCCTTCACCGGACTGCTCGTCGGACTCGGCGGGATCGCCCTCCTCGTCGGCGGGATCGGCGTTGCCAACACGATGATCATCTCGGTCATCGAACGCCGGCGCGAGGTGGGGCTGCGGCGCGCCCTCGGCGCGACTCGCTCGCACATCCGCGTCCAATTCCTCGCCGAGGCGCTCGTCCTCTCCGCATTCGGCGGCATCATGGGCGCGGTGCTCGGCTCCGCCGTCACCACCGTGATCGCTCCGCTCAACGGCTGGCCCGTCGTCGTGCCTCCCCTCGCCCTGGCCGCGGGATTGGTCGCGACGCTCATGATCGGCGCCGTGGCCGGACTTTACCCGGCTGCGCGTGCGGCGCGGATCCCACCGACGATCGCACTGAACGGCTGAGGCGCGGTGACTCGGGGTCCCGCCGCCGCGGGGTGCGACGGCAGGACAGGAAGCGACCGGTCATTGCGGCAGGAGACATGGCGCACCCGTTTCGCCGGGATACGCGCATCGCGCGGGGATCACCCACATGATTCGCACCCGCACGCTGACGCACGGTGCGAGCCCGACCCGGAAGATCCGCTCGACCGAGCGATGCCTTTCCGACGCTGCACGAGTGATCGATGCCCGGGCTGGATCCGACCACAGACCACGCCTTGAGTAGTCAAATCGGCCTAGGCCGTGTCTTCAAAGTGATCTAGAGGTTGTGAGAACAAAGATCAGGGGCAAACCGGACGCGGTCCGGTGGGGGCCGCGGTCTCTCAGAACTACTCGTTTATGAGAATGGTGCCGCGTCACATCCAGAACGGGCAGGTGTGATGTGCCCGGCTGGATGCTTCATGTGGTGACCTTGGCGATGAGCGTGGCGAGGTTCGCGACGGTCCGCTGGATCTTCTCCTCCAGGGTGAGCGACTCGTGGAGCCGCGCACCGATGCCCGCATCCTTCTTGCCTCGCACGTACAGCGGGCAGGCGAGGTCGCTGCATATGTAGGCGCCCACGGAGTTGCCCTGCTGCCCGGCCTTGCCCGCCTTCGCGGCGACCATCAGCGAGACGCCCCCGGTGTGGGTGGTCATGCATAGCGAGCACATACTGCGCCGCGTCTGCCAGGAGGTGACACTGGGGCGGCGCAGCGCGAGTGCCACCAGGCGGCCGTCCAACTCGGTGGCGAGGTAGGCACGGTCGGGGGCCTGGGGGTCACGCCAGCCGAGGAAGTCCAGGTCGTCCCAGGGCCGCTCGGCCAGGTCGCGAGGGACGGACAGGCGCTTCGCCTCGCCCTTGGTGCAGTTCACGAACGCGGTGCGGATCTCTTGCTCGGTCAGCGGATTCATGAGTGGTAGGCTAATTTGCCTAAAGGCTTTAGGCAAATGCATAATGACTGTCGCTAGATGGGAGGAGAGTTATGGTTCGAGTAGGGCTGACCACGGAGCGTCTGACCCGGGCGGGGGCAGAACTGGCCGACGAGGTCGGCTTCGACCAGGTGACCGTCTCGGCGCTCGCCCGGCGGTTCGACGTCAAGGTCGCGAGTCTGTACTCGCACCTGAAGAGCTCCCAGGACCTCAAGACCAGGATCGCCCTGTTCGCTCTGGAGGAACTCGCCGACCGGGTCGCCGCCGCGCTGGCCGGCCGCGCCGGGAAGGACGCCCTGGCAGCCTTCGCGAACGTCTACCGCGACTACGCACGGGAGCACCCCGGCCGCTACGCCGCCGCCCAGCTCAGGCTCGACCCCGAGACGGCGGCCGCCAGCGCAGGCGTCAGGCACGCACAGATGACGCGGGCGATCCTGCGCGGCTACGACCTGACGGAGCCGGACCAGACGCACGCGGTCCGGATGCTGGGCAGCGTCTTCCACGGCTACGTCAGCCTGGAGATGGCCGGAGGCTTCGACCACACCGACGTCGACTCGCAGGAATCCTGGTCCTGGATCGTGGATTCCCTCGACTCCCTGCTGCGGAACTGGACCACACCTTGACCAGCAGGGGGCCGCACCGCCGTAGGCGGTCCGCCGCGCCGCGCACCGGCGCATCAGAACAGTACGGAAATCTAGATCAACAGGCTGAGGCAATGAACACTGAACACGACTGGATCACCACACCCGTCACCACGGACATCCTGCGTGGTTTCCTCGACGTGGAACGTACGGCGCACGGCCTGCTGCCGCATCGGCTGCCCGCCCGGGCCCGCCGGCAGATCCCTGACGACCAACTGGCCATAGCCGAGGCCCAGCCCTCCGGCGTGCGGTTGGCCTTCCGCACCCGGGCCACCACCATCGAACTGGACACGCTGCCCACCAAGCGGGTCTACCGAGGTTTCCCGGCCCCGGCGGACGGTGTATACGACCTGCTGGTCGATGGCCGTCTCGCTGCCCAGGCCACAGTGACCGGCGGTAACGTCCGCACGATTATCGACATGGTCACCCAGTCCGCCGAACTGCGCGAAGGGCCTGCCGGCACCGCCCGGTTCACCGATCTACCGGCGGATGACAAGGACGTCGAGATCTGGCTTCCGCATACGGAGATCACCGAGCTGATCGCCCTGCGCACCGACGCGCCGGTCGAGCCGGCGCCGGACAGCGGGCGCAAGGTGTGGCTACACCACGGCAGTTCCATCAGCCACGGCTCGAACGCCGCCCACCCGACCGCCATCTGGCCGGCCCTGGCCGCAGCCCAGGGCGGCGTGGAGCTGGTCAACCTGGGGTTCGGCGGCAGCGCGCTGCTCGACCCGTTCACCGCCCGTGCGATGCGGGACACCCCCGCGGACCTGATCAGCCTCAAGATCGGCATCAATATCGTCAACACCGACGCGATGCGCCTGCGCGCCTTCACCCCTGCGGTCCACGGCTTCCTCGACACCATCCGCGAGGGGCATCCGACCACACCGCTGCTGGTCGTGTCCCCCATCCTGTGCCCGGTCCAGGAGGACACCCCCGGCCCCCTCGCGCCAGACTTCGACGGCGGGACCTTGCGGTTCAAGGCCACGGGCGATCCAGCCGAACGCGCCGCCGGGCGCCTGACGCTCAACGTCATCCGCGACGAACTCGCCCGGGTCGTCAACCAGCGGGCGGCTGACGACCCGAACCTGCACCACCTCGACGGCCGTGACCTTTACGGCGAGACGGACTACGCCGAACTCCCGCTACCCGACGAGGTCCACCCTGACCCCGCAGGACACCGCCGCATCGGCGAGAACTTCACGCGGCACGCGTTCGGCGATGGCGGCCCCTTCGCCACCAAAACCGGCTGACCAGAATCGCGGTCACGCAGACCGCGATCGCGACGCGACCGTGCTGATGCTGGAGGAGTTCACGCCCGCGATGCACCCCTCACGCCGGCTCGCGCGTATCGTCTATGGCCGTCATGATGCCGACCCGGCCGCAGCCGGGTCAGGCGGCCTGGCCGAAGCCGGCGGTGGGCAGGTCCTGCTCACGGAGCGGGGTGAAGCCGGCGTCCAGCTCCGGGTCGTACGCCTCGGGCTGGATGCCGAGTTCGTGCGTGGAGTACTCGCCGAACCGGTTGATGCGCTCGGTCGGGTACGGCGAGACGTGAGCCGGTTCCTCCGGTGCGATCTCCCGGCTCTCCTCCAGCAGCTGCCGGACGATCTCCGCGATGTCCAGGGCATTGTGGAAGATGACCGCGTTCGTGAGCAGCGCGTTGAACTTCATCGCCTTCTCCTGCTCGATGGGGTCGTTGTCGGCGACGCCCCCGCGGTTGCCGAACCCGATCCACCGGCAGAACCGGTTGAACGACTCCACCTTGTTCGTCGCCGCGGTCACCCGCCGGCGCAGCGGCGCGTCCGAGAGGTAGCGCAACAGCTGCACGGTACGGATGACCCGGCCGACCTCGCGGAAGGCGGTGTAGGTGGCGTTCTTCCGCGACCCCGACCGCAGCCTTGAGCAGCGTGGATGAGGAGATCGCCCCCTCACGGACGGAGACGGCCACCCGCATCAGGTGGCGGAATCGGGACGCTGGATCTGCCGGAGGAGCTCGTCCGCAAGGCGATCTACCCGGTGGTGGGTACGGCCACGCTGGCCGACATCGTGGCCGAGGCCAAGGCGAACAAGAAGGCGTTTAACACCCGGGTGCGGACCAGGCTGCGCGGCCCCTATTCCCGCCGCTACCGGCGCGGCCTGCCCAAGCTGCCGCGCGCGCTGGCCTTCCGGTGCAACAACACCGCCTTCCAGCCGGTGATGGACGCGCTCAAGCTGCTGGACCGCTACGCCGACTCCGAGGCGGTCTTCTACGAGCGCACTGAGACGGTCCCCACCGTCACCGATCCGGCGGTGCTGCTGCGGCGGCGGCTGTTGCTGTGCCTGTACGGGCTGGGGACCAACGTCGGGATCAAGGGGACGTCGTGTGCGTCCGATTCGCGCAAGTTCGGGTCCTGGTCGGCGAACTTCATGACCGAGTGGCGTCAGAGCTATCACGGGCCGGGATCATGGTGTACTGGCACGTCGAGCGCCGGTCGGTGTGCATCTACAGCCAGGTGACGAGCACCTCGGCCGCACCATCAGGACGATCTTCATCGAGGCGCTGGCTGGCGAGATGAGTCGTCCTGATCAATAAGAGATGATGTCCGCAGCAGAGGTGATCACAGGAGGCAGGCGTGGGCGTGGGTCAGGAGCGGCACGCACACACGTTCCTGCTCATCTTCAGAGGCCCGGCCGGTGTCGGTAATACCACAACTGCGGGGAGGCCCGATTTGAGCGGACTGGCGGCCTGCGTACAGGTTGCCCTGGGCGTAGTCGAGTCAGTCAGATCGCGGTCGACGCGTGTCAGCTCGCAGCCTCTACGCTGACTGCATACGCGAGTTCCCACCGTACGACGAAGGGGTATCGCGGACCGGCCCGCGCGCGGCATATGACAAACGTCACGCCCGCGCCGTGCGAACCGCACCGGAACCGGTGATCCGTGGCACTGCCCCGCGCGGCCGCGTTCGAAGAGGCTGAAATCATGACTCAGAACCACACTCCCACCACGCCCGCCGCGTCGGTCTCGCAAAGCGCTGGCTCCGCAACGCAGCTGCGTCGCCGTGGCCCTCGTCCCGTCCCGCCGGGCGTCGAATACCACCGCGTGCTGCAGAGCGACAAGCGGCGCATCGGCCGCGGCATCCTGGCGATCGTGCTGCTGCTCGTCGGCCTGTTCGGCTTCGGCGGCATCATCGGCTACGTCGGCGGCCAGATCGACCTTCACGTGTTGGGCCGGCACAACGTCATCGCCGGCGGCACTGAGTTCACTCCGATCATGCAGCTGGGCAACGCCCTCTCGATCGCGATCCTCATCCCGTGGAGCATGTTCATCCAGCGTTGGCTGTACGGCGTGAAGGGCTCCTCGCTGAACTCCGTCGCCTCGACGCTACGCCCCGCGATCATCGGCCGCGCCGTGATGATCGTGTTCCCCGTCTGGGCCGTGTACATGGCGATCTTCACGGCCGTCTCGCCCTACCAGCTGGCCGACTGGGCTATCTCCGACCTGATCCTCCTATTCGTGATCACCGTCGTCGTCACGCCGTACCAGGCGGCCGGCGAGGAGTACGGCCTCCGCGGCCTGGTGTTCCGCGTCGCCGGGAGCTGGGGCCGCGGACCGCGCACCTCGCTCGTGCTGGGCATCACCGTCTCGGCGATCGTGTTCGCCGCGATCCACCTCTCCACCGACATATGGCTGAACGCCTACTACCTTGCGCTCGCCGTCGGCTGGGCCTTCATCACCTGGCGCACCGGGGGCCTGGAAACCTCGATCGTGATGCATGCCGCGAACAACACGCTCGCATTCCTACTGTCCCTGACGATGCACACCGACCCGGTCTCCGGCGGCGACCGCTCGGCGGGCGTTGGCTCGGCCGTCTTCCTGCTGCCGATCGCGCTGATCGCGATCTTCAGTGCGGTGATCTGGATCCGCACCCGCAAGACCGGCCCGGCGCGCACCCCCGCGCTCGAGCAGTCCGGGTTCGCGTCCTAGGAGGCACAGGCAGAATGGGGGTCGTGAGCGATTGGCCCGTGGTCAGCGCACGGAGGTTCGAAGCCTTCGTGCGCTGGTCCACGTATTGTGCGCCGGTCACGCCGACGCACTGCTTGGCCAGGTCAACCCTTATTGGAAGCAGTTGGACGCCACAACCACGCGGGAGATCTTCGCCGATTTCCTGCGGGCGTTGACCCTCGTGGCCAACCGAGGCGACCGATCGGCGGAGCAGCTCAGGGATGAGATCGCTGAGGTGAACCAGGTGAGCCCCGTGAGGCTCAGCTTGAGCACGCCCTTGCAGCCCGGAGAGGAGCGGGACCTTCAGGAGACCCTGCGCGCTGTGCAGGAGCTCCACAGCCGCAGCATGAGCGCGAACCTGGAGGTCATGACGATGCTGGTGACCTTGCTGGCCCAAGCGATCGCGCAAACCCCTTCCGAAGTCATCCAAAGAGTGGCTCTCACCATCGAGGCAGCCCTGCTGGAGAAAGGGACATAGGCCGAAGGGGGTCCGCCACGAACCGCGAGCGAGCATCATGGAGACAGCGATTGAACACCATGCATGGGTGATCGTTATGGGGATGGGTCATGAGGCTCCGCCGGTACCGTCGACTGCCGCGCCGCGGATCGTTGCCCAAGCGTTCCCTCGGGCGGTGGATCGTGGTCGCGGTCGGTCTGAGTATGGTCGTGGCGGCCCTCGCCGCCGCCGCCGACCCGTATCGGCAGACCCAGGAGTTTCGCGAGGTCGTGGCGTGCGGGCGGGGCGTCGGCGACTGTTTCGGCAACGAGCCGGGCTCCATTGCCGGCCGGCGCACCTATACCACGACGACGACGAACACCGATGCCAACGGCAACACGACCACGACCACGACCACCCACTATGAGGTCACCTGGCAGCGGGCCAACGGTTCCCGGCAGACCCGCGACGTGTCGTCGAGCTTCTACCGCAAGGCCCAGGAGGGACAACCGGCCACACTGCGGCTCTGGCGCGGGGAGGTCGTCGGCGTGGAGGTGATGGGTGGAACGCAGTGGTTCCTGCCGGAGTCCGGCGAAACGCTCGGCTACTGGCTGTCCCTGGCCTTTTTCGGCCTCGGGGTCCTGCTGTGGGGGCTGCTGTTCGGCTGGTGGGATGGGTTCTTCATGCTCGCCTTCCGCACGTTCGCCTGGATGTTCATGAGTATCGTGCCGGTGAGCATGACGACGGATGCCTTGGCCTACGGCCTGGACACCGGGGTTGGTTTCGTCATGGAGATCGTGTTCGGCGTCTTCTTCACCGGGATCGCTGGTTGGATGCTATTCGGCTCGCTCCACGACTGGTGACCGGCCGGTCCACCATGCCGGGACGGAGTCGCCAGGGCGTTTCCCGGTGGGAACTACTCGCCGCGTGACGGGCTGCCGGTGCGCGGCTCAGACCGTTGTTGCCCGGTCGTGGTCACCGCCGGTGGGCAGGTGAAAGTACAGCCGATCGTCGCGCTGGTGGATGAGCCGCCCGCCGTTCGCCTCGATCACTTTCCGGCCGGCGAGGGTGCGGAGACGGACCGTCGCCAGCGCCGGGCTGATCCCGAGTCCGCCCGCGACGGGCAATGCGGCGGCGAGCATCGCGGTGGCGTGGCCTTGCCTGCGGCCGGAGGGGCGGATGTCATAGCCGATCGTGTCGGAGGGCGGCGACGTGGTCAGCGAATGCATCCGGTTCGCGGACGTCGAGATGGTCGAAGTCGGGGTAGCCGCCCTCGTTGCGGTACTCCGCGATCCCTTTTAGGGAGGAAGCAGGCACTCGGGTGGCGGCTCCGGCACAGGCGGTGACCGTACCGGAGAGTCCTGAGAGGGCGCTCTGTCTGCCGAGACCAATCCTGGAGATCGCGGACTCTGAGGGGATCGCCGACGAGAGTGGTCTCGCGGCTCATCCGTGAGAGGGAGCCGCCTCCGGCGCGGGAGTGAGCCGCGGGTCGAAGGCGCAGCCGGGCAGGGCGCCTCGGTGGAGATCCGTGTCATGCCGGCCGGTTGGCCACCGGCGGCGGAGGCTGTCGTTGCCGTGACTACCCTGGAGGGCGTGAGCCGTACTGAGAACTCCGAGGACCTGTTCGCCCGCGCACGCGAGATCGTCCCGGGAGGCGTCAACTCCCCGGTCCGTGCCTTCGGCGCCGTCGGCGGCACCCCTCGCTTCATGGCGTCGGGCCAAGGGCCCTACATCACCGACGTGGACGGCAACCGCTACGTGGACCTGGTCTGCTCCTGGGGGCCGATGATCCTCGGTCACCGGCACCCGGCCGTCATCGAGGCACTGCAGGAGGCCCTCGCTGCGGGCACCTCGTTCGGTACGGCGACGCCCGGCGAGGTCGAGCTCGCCGAGGAGATCGTCGAGCGGGTGGACCCGGTGGAGAAGATCCGCCTGGTCAGCTCCGGCACCGAGGCCACCATGTCCGCCGTACGGCTGGCCCGCGGATTCACCGGCCGGTCCAAGGTCGTCAAGTTCGCCGGCTGCTACCACGGCCATGTGGACGCCCTGCTCGCCTCCGCCGGATCCGGCCTGGTCACCTTCGGCCTGCCCGACACCCCCGGCGTGACCGGTGCCTCGGCCGCCGACACCGTGGTCCTGCCGTACAACTCGATCGAGGCCGTGGCCGAGGCCTTTGAGACCTTCGGCGCCGAGATCGCATGTGTGATCACCGAGGCCTGCCCGGCCAACATGGGCGTCGTCCCGCCGCTGGACGGGTTCAACGCCAGGCTCCGCGAGCTCTGCACCGCGCACGGTGCACTGCTCATCGTCGACGAGGTGCTCACCGGCTTCCGAGTCTCGGAGTCCGGCTGGTACGGGCTCGACCCGGTGGACGCCGACCTGATGACCTTCGGAAAGGTCATGGGCGGCGGCCTGCCCGCCGCCGCCTTCGGCGGACGCGCCGACGTGATGGCCCACCTCGCTCCCGAGGGCCCGGTCTACCAGGCCGGTACCCTGTCCGGTAACCCGCTGGCATGCGCCGCCGGTCTGGCCACGCTGCGCGCCTGCGACGACGACGTCTACGACCGCGTCGACGCCGCCGCCCTGATCATCGGCCGCGCAGCCGCCGACGCCTTGGCCGCCGCCGGTGTGCCGCACCGCCTGCAGCGCGCGGGCAGCCTGTTCTCCATCTTCTTCACCGAGGACCAGGTCACCGACTTCGCCGGTGCCCAGAAGCAGGACACCGCCGCCTATCGGGCGTTCTTCCACGCCATGCTCGACCAGGGCGTCTACCTGCCCCCGTCGGCCTACGAGGCATGGTTCCTGTCGGCCGCGCACGACGACGAGGCCCTGTCCCGCGTCGCCGAGGCCCTCCCTCTCGCCGCCAAGGCCGCCGCCCAGGCGTCCTCCTAGCGGGTCAGCCCGTCCAGATCGATGTCGAGGGGGGAAGGGGACCGGGACGGTCAGCCGTCCGTTTCTTTCACTTCTGCCGTTGATGGCGAGGGGTGCGTCCCGTCCCTGCCCGAACAGCTCGCGATCTTCACATGAACAAGTTGTTCAACTCAATCTGTTGACAACAAATAATTCAAGCAATCATGATGGCTGTGTGAATACCGAATCCGATCCCTTCGCTCCTCCTGACCCCGGCAAGGCGCGAGCGCATCGGGTGTACGCGTCCCTCTTCCGGATTGCCGAAAGGCACGCGGCCACCGGGGCGCAGCGCTCCCGCCAGGTCCATCCCGACGTTCTCGGCCCGCACGAGGCCATCAGGCTCGTGTCGCTCCTCGCGGGAGGCGGCGCGCTCCTGGAGGACGGCGAGCCGGAGGTGGACAACGCCGACATCACCGCCGCCCTGACCCTCATCCCACTGGCGCGTGCGGAGATGGACCAGTTGGAGGCGGGCCTCCTGCTGATGGCGCGGGGGCGCGGGCTCACCTGGCAGGAGATCGCGTTCGGGCTGGGGCTGGGCACGTCCCAGGCCGCCCGGCAACGCTACGAACGGCTGGCGGGTCGTGTGGGGGCGGAGACGGAGTAGGTTCCGGGGCCGGGCGGCGGCCCGGTTGTCCGTGCTGTCGGTGTTCGCGCTGCGGGTGTTCCGGGGTTTTCGCTGTTCGCGCTGCGGTGGGTGGGTGTTCCGGCCGGCCGTCGCAGTCACCGTCCGGTGTTTCAGGCCTCCGGCCTGGCGGGCGCGGTGGTTACGCTTTTTTACAAGCCGGCCGGAACACCCACCCACCTCCGCGCCAGACCGTCTCGCCGTACGGCGTGCGGGCCGTAGCCGCTCGCTCTCGGGCCGCCCATCGATCTCGCTGACGCTGAAGCAATCCGCGCGGGACCGCTCAGGGTTGATCGCCGCCGCTGAAGCCTCCCTTTCGAAAGGAGCGCAGGGCCAAGCGCCGTAGAAAGTCGGTGCTCCGTCGCTCCCGTACCCATGGGCGCTCCTCTGGCGGCGCCGACGACGCGGTCCTGGACGCCGACTCCGCCACCTCCGGCCGGTCCAGGCGGGCTACGTCTTCGTGACTCCTCCGCTCCCTGAAGGACTCTGTTGGCCGATTGACATCAGGCTGCCAGGCCGAGATCGCAGGCGAGTCGGGTCAGGTGCGAGATGCGGGTACGGCCGCGTGTGGTGCCGGTCCACCAGGCATCCAGGCGGATGAGGTTGATCGCGGTGGCGGTGAAGACGTGCCCAAGTGCGGTCTTGGGCAGGCCGTGGTAACGAGTCCGACGGATCTGGGTGGCCCGGACAGCTTGGGAGATCGTTCCTTCCACCCCTGCCCGGACGGCATAGCGGTCCTTCCATTCCTGGGTCTGCTGGTCGTATCGGCGCTGCTCCAGCACCTGTTGCAGAGGCTGGGGTAACAGGGTCAGGGTGCGGCCGTACTTGCCGTGGGCAGCGCGTGTGCATGCCTGGCGTACCGGGCATGGACCGCAGTCGTCGTTGGAAAAACGGATCTGGGTGATCGGGGTTCCGTTGGATTTGCGCTGATCAGACCAGGAGACACTGACCGCGCCACGCGGGCAGGTGACCCGATGACGGTCCCATCGGTGGTGTGCCGGCGTCCAGGAACGCCACCAACTCGGCCGGGAGTGGGCGTTCGTCCGGCCGACGTCAGGAGCTCGTGAGGATGACGAGTTGCTGGGTCGCTCGGGTCATCGCGACATAGCGGTCGACCGCTCCTTCGATGCCCTTGCCGAACGCCTCTGGGTCGATGAGGACGACCAGGTCGAACTCGAGCCCCTTCGACAGCTCCGGGGTCAGCGACCGGACGCGGGACGTCTCCTGGAACGTGGGATCGCCGATGACGCAGGCGATCCCGTCGGCATGCGCGGCGAGCCAGGTGTCGAGGATCGAGCCCAGATCCGCAGCAGATCCGTGTACGACGGGAACGCCGCTGCTGCGGATGGAGGTCGGCACGTTGGCGTCCGGGAGCACGGCCCGGATGACCGGCTCGGCTTCCGCCATGATTTCTTCCGGCGTCCGGTAGTTGATGCTCAGGGAGGCCAGGTTGATCCGGTCGAGCCCGATCCGCTCGAGCCGTTCCTGCCACGACTCCGTGAACCCGTGCCTGGCCTGGGCACGATCACCGACGATGGTGAAGCTCCGGGACGGGCACCGGAGCAGCAACATCTGCCACTCCGCGTCGGTCAGCTCCTGAGCCTCGTCCACGACGATGTGCGCGAACGGGCCGGCGAGCAGGTCCGGGGCGATGCTGGGCAGTGCGGTCTCGTCGACCAGGGAGTTCTGTATGTCCTGTCCGCGCAGCATCGTCACCAAACCTTCACCGTCGTCATCGGCCTCGACCAGGTTGTCGACGACCTGCGCCATGCGCTCGCGTTGGGCGGCGACAGCGGCGTCATGCCGGCGCTTACGTCGTGACGCCTCCGGGTCGCCGAGCCGCTGCCGTGCCGCGTCCAGGAGCGGCAGGTCGGACACCGTCCAGGCCTGGGCGTCCTCGCGCTGCAGCGCCTGAACGTCATCGCGGCTGAGCCAGGGAGCGCACTTCCGCAGGTAGGCGGGTACCGACCACAGGTCTCCGACGAGGTCAGCCGCTTCGATCAGCGGCCACGCGCGGTTGAAGGTCGTGAGCAGCTCCCTGTTCTGCAGCAGCGACTTGCGAAGCAGGTGAGCCGGGGCGTCGTCGTCGTGCTTGTCCATCAGGATCGTGAGCAGCTCCTCCCAGATCTGGTCGCGCGCCTCGTTGTGCGGAGTGCCGGGGTCTGGTGTTTCGAACGCCTCGGCCCAATCGTCGACGCTCAGCCAGATGTCCGACCAGTGGGTGGTGACCGTCATCCCCTTGGTGGGCGGATTCTCATAGAACCTGACGGCCGGCTCGATCACCTTCACCAGGTCCGCGGACGACTTCAGGCGGGCCACGCCCGGGTCGGCCTCGATCGCTGCTACGGCTCCCTCGGCGACGAAGTCCCGCAGGGTGCAGGTCTGCACGCCCTCCTCTCCGAGGCTGGGGAGGACGTCGGCGACGTACGCCAGGTACGGCTGGTGCGGACCGACGAACAGCACGCCGCCCCGGTGATGACCGAGGCGAGGGTCGGAGTAGAGGAGGTAGGCGGAGCGGTGCAGAGCGACGACGGTCTTCCCCGTACCCGGACCGCCGTCGACGACGAGAGCGCCGCGGGATCCCGCGCGGATGATGGCGTCCTGGTCGGCCTGGATGGTGCCGAGCACGTCTCGCATCCGGGCCGACCGGTTGCTGCCCAGGCTGGCGATGAAGGCGGACTGGTCGTCGAGCGCGGCGTGCCCGACAAGTCCGTCCGAGGTGAACACCTCGTCCCAGTAGTCGCTGATCCGGCCGCGGGTCCAGCGATACCTGCGGCGGCTTGCCAGACCCATCGGGTTGGCGTGGGTGGCTCCGAAGAACGGCTCGGCCGCGGGGGAGCGCCAGTCGAGCAGCAGCCGACGACCCGCGCTGTCCGTAAGGCCAAGTCGTCCGACGTACACGGGCTCGGGGTTGTCTGCGCTGACCATGTGTCCGAGGCACAGGTCCAAACCGAAGCGACGCAGTGCGCGCAGGCGAGCGGTCAGCCGGTGGATCTCCATGTCCCGGTCCATCGCCTGCCGGCCTATGCCGCCGGGCGCCTTGCGCTCGGCATCGAGGCGGTCGGACAGTTCGGCGATCGACTGCTCGAGGCTCTCCGAGATGGCCGCGAAGTGCTGCTCATCGCCGGCGATCAGCGTCGGGTCGGCCTTGGGGGAGAGGTGGTCGGGAAGGTCAAACGCGCTGGTAGTCAGGGGGTTCATGTCATCGGCTCCGATCTGAGGTCGCTTGCGACCATTGCGCACCAAGGCGTCTGAACCGGCGTGACGAACCTGGTGGCCATGACGGGCAACGCTCCGCCTGACGTGGCCCCCGGCCGTTGTCGGTTCAGGTCGCCAGGGTTTGTAGGTTCTCGTGTTCCGGGTCCTGGCTCGACGATCCCGCGTGGTTCACGCGGACACTGGCGGCCTTTCTCGGCTGACCGCGTCGAGCAGCAGCCTCGCGGCCACCGTCGCCCCGTCGGTGCGGATCGTGCCGGCCACGGCTGTTGCTCGTGCGCGGGTCTCGGAGGCCAGGGCCGTTCTGAGCGCGGCCGACAGGGACTCGAAGGTCGGAGCCGGACCGTCGTGTGCCGCGCCGATGCCCAGGTCGGCCACCCGGCCGGCCCAGTACGGCTGGTCCGCCGCCTGGGGTACCACCACCTGGGGCGCGCCGACCCGGGCGGCCGTCGTCGTCGTGCCCGCGCCGCCGTGGTGCACGACGGCGGCCACCCGGCCGAACAGTGCCTGCTGGTTGACCTCGCCGACGACGAAGCAGTCGTCCCGGTCGTCGATCAGGGCCAGGTCGGCCCAGCCGCTGGCAGGCCGATCGACGCACGGTTCGTGTTGAGTGCCGCACCGAACAGCGCGTTGATGCTCTGGGCGTCCAAGTCCCACAGCACCCGGTTGTCGGTCACCTCCGGCGGGAACGGCCGGCCCGGATACGCCAGCGGCGGGTGGTGCGGCGACGGCAGGGTGAGCTGCTGGAAGGTCACGGACACGGAGCGGATGCCCAGTTTCTCGGCCACCGACCGCGCGCCGGCCGCGGCCGGCATCATGCCGGTCGCCACCAGCGCGTCACATCCCTCGGCCGCCGCGGTGACCGCGTCGAACTGGCTGGCGATCAACTCGGCCGCGCGCCGGGGCAGGTCCGCCGACGACGGCGGCGGCGCCGTAGTCGTCAGCGCGCGCGCCGACTGGCCGACCGGCACCAGCGGCACGCCGACACCGGCCAGCCGCTGCGCGAAGTCCTCGTCCGGCGGCGCGCACACCCGCACCTCCGCGCCGAGTTCCCGCAACCGCACCGCGAGTCCCACCAGCGGTTCGACGTCCCCGCGCGACCCATACGTCGACACCAACACCCGCATTTCGCATCCCCCATTTCCGCAGGTTCCGGCCTCGGCCGACGATTCTGCAGCACGACCCGGGTCTTGCCGCAAGCCCCCCGGTGCGCTATACGTTGAGAGTGGAAAGGAGTGGGCACTCTCCTTTGGGCCTACGGATGCAGCCGCGGAACGAGAAGTTCTCCACCCTCTTCACTCGCAACAACACAACGACATCGCCTGGCAACTGCTGCCGCCCGAGCTGGGGTTCGGCTCCGGACAGACCTGCTGGCGCCGCCTGGAGCGGTGGCAGCGGGCGGGGGTCTTCGACCGGCTGCACCGCCGGGTGCTGACGTTTCGCGCCACGGCGGATCGCTACCAGAACTCACCGCCATGCGCTGTCGCCTCCCCCCGACACGGCCAGCCCTGCGCTCCTTTCGAAAGGGAGGCTTCAGCGGCGGCGATCAACCCTGAGCGGTCCCGCGCGGATTGCTTCAGCGTCAGCGAGATCGATGGGCGGCCCGAGAGCGAGCGGCTACGGCCCGCCTGCCGTACGGCGAGGCGGTCTGGCGCGGAGGTGGGTGGGTGTTCCGGCCGGCTTGTAAAAAAGCGCGACCACCGCGCCCGCCAGGCCGGAGGCCTGAAATACCGGACGGTGACTGCGACGGCCGGCCGGAACACCCACCCACCGCAGCGCGAACAGCGAAAACCCCGGAACACCCGCAGCGCGAACACCGACAGCACGAACACCAACAAGCCGGAACGCGCACAATCACCGGCCAGCGCAGCGCGACCGTCAGAGGCGCTCGCCGGCCGGGGCTTCCTCCTGTGGCCCGGAGACTCGCGCGCTGGTCAGGGAGACGGGGACGCGAGGGACGGTCCACCGCCGAGGGCGCGGGGGAGCGGGGACGGCGTGGGCCGTACCGCGGGGGCGGGTGCTGGAGTAGAGGACGCCGGAGAGGATGAGTGCGGCGGCGGCGAGCTTCAGAGGGGAGACGGGTTCGCCGTCGAACAGCGCGGCCGACGACATGCCGAAGATGGGGACAAGCAGGCTGTAGGGGGCGACCACCGAGGCGTCGTAGCGTTTGAGCAGGAAGCCCCAGACGCCGAAGCCGCCGAGAGTGGAGACAAGCGCCACGTAGAGCACCGACAGGGTCCCCTCCGTGGAGAACTCCAGCCGGGGGACCCCCTCCGCCAGCAGGGACAGGGCCATCATCGGAACCGCAGCCACCGCGCTCAGCCAGACCATGAAGCGCAGCGAGTCCGGAGGAGACGCCTTCCTGACCGCGATGTTGCCCGCGCCCCAGCCGAGTGCCGCGCCGATGACCAGGACGAGCGCGCCGATCGGACCACCGCCGCCCAGGTCCAGGGCGACCATGGCCAGCCCCGCGAACGCGACGGCCATTCCGGTGATCCGGCGGGCGGTGACGCGTTCCCCGAGCAGGACCACCGCGAGGATCACGGTGAAGACGGCCTGGACCTGGACGACGAGCGAGGTGAGGCCGGCGGGCATGCCCGCCCGCATGCCCAGCAGGAGCAGGCCGTACTGGGTGACGCCGAGCGTGGCCCCGGCGGCCAGCACCCACCGCCAGGGCACCCGCGGGCCGCCGACGAACAGCAGCGCGGGGAAAGCTGCCAGGGTGAACCGCAGCGCCACGTAGAACAGCGGCGGGAAGTGCCTGAGTCCTGCTTCCATGACCACGAAGTTGAAACCCCAGACGGCGGCGAGGCCGATGGCCAGGAAGAGATGTCTGGTCCGCATCTCTTCATGCTTGTCCGCAGCGATAATTCAGCACAAGCGAGACTTTCTTACCCTACTCATTTAGAATCACTTACATGTTGGACCTCAACCGTCTCAAAGCCCTGCACGCCGTGTCCGTCTACGGGTCGGTCGGCGCGGCGGCCGACGCGCTCATGGTGACCCCGTCCGCGGTGTCGCAGCAGCTCGCCAAGCTGGAGCGGGAGACCGGAGCGACGCTGCTGGAGCGCAACGGGCGCGGAGTGCGGCTGACCGACGCGGCCGGGCTGCTCGCCGACCATGCCGAGCGCATTCTCGCGCTGGTGGAGACCGCCGAAGCCGACTTTGAGGCGCTGCGCGGAGAGGTCGTGGGACGGCTGAGCATCGGCGCCTTCCCCACGGCGGCCCGGGGGCTGCTGCCCGCGGCGCTGGTCCACCTGCGGGAGCGCCACCCCGATCTCCGGCTCCAGCTCATCGAACGCGAGCCCGAACGCCAGCTCCGTGAGGTGGCCAGAGGCGAGCTCGACCTCGCGGTGGTCCAGGACTGGGTGAACCGGCCGATGGCCATCCCCGAGGGGCTGTCGAGAGCGTCGCTCTTCGACGACATCGCGGACGTGATCCTGCCCGAAACCCACCCGCTGGCCGCGCGGTCGGAGATCGAGCTGGCCGAGCTGGCCGGGGAGCGGTGGATCAGCTCCTCGCCTGGCACCGTCTGCCACGACTGGCTGGTCTACACGCTGCGTTCTGCCGGGCTGGAGCCGGACATCGCCTGCATGGCCGACGAGTATCCGACCCATCTCGCCCTTGTCGCGGCCGGACAGGGGTGCGCCATCATCCCTCGACTCGGCCGTGACTTCATCCCCGCGGGAGTGCGGGTCGTCCCGATCCTGCCGCGTCCGATCCGCAAGATCTACGCGCTCTGGCGGAGCGACGCGGCCCGCCGCCCGGCGATCAGGGCCGCCGTCGACGCGCTCCGGGCGGCCTCGGCCGCCCACCAGCCGGTCGAGGAACCGCTTCTCTCGTAACGCATGGCACGCGGGGGCGTTCGGCGATGCCGGCCGTGCTCCAGGTCGCCGCCGCAGGCCAGGTGACGCCCGGGAAGCAAGGTCTATCGCCTAAAGTCGAGCAGATGCCCCCGACCCCCTCCCGGCTGGCCTGGCTGGACGCGCTGCGAGGACCCGCAGCGCTGGCCGTCGCGCTGCACCACTCCGCCTGGACCTTCCTGCCGGGCATCTGGGCCGAGGTGGACCGCAGGATCGACGTCGGCACCTGGGGCGTCTTCGTGTTCTTCCTGGTCAGCGGCTATATCATCCCCGCGTCTCTGGAGCGCCGCGGTGACCTGCGGGCTTTCTGGACCGGTAGGGCCTTCCGCCTCCTGCCTCTGCTGCTCACCGCGTTCTGTCTGGCGCTCCTCCTCGCGTACGGGGGCCTGTTCGCCCTCCATCCGGGCCTGAGCGTGCGCCCCCTCCCCCTCGTGGTTCTCGGGAACGTGACGATGCTGCAGGAACTGCTCGGCGTGCCCGCGGTCATCGACGTGATGTGGACGCTCTCGTACGAGATGGCGTTCTACCTGCTGGCGGTCGGGCTGTTCACCATGCGGCAGGCGCACCGGTCGGCCACGGCCGCGATCGCCCTGGCGCTGCCGGCCGTACCTCTCGGGCTCCTGCTGCCGGGGGCGACCATCAAGGGCCGCGCCGACCTGGTCGCCGCACTCCTGGGCATCGCGGTCGTCGTGGTCATCGCCGTGTCGGCGAGGGCACGCGGCGGGACGCGCTCGGCCGCCGCGGTGACGGGCGGCATCCTCGGCCTGGCACTGGTGGTCCTGGGCAGCCGGATCGGCGCGTGGCAGGGGCTGATCATCCTGGCCATGATGTTCGCCGGCACGGCCGTGTACCGGGCCGAGCAGGGGACGATCCGGTGGCGTACCGCCGTCGTCGCCGTGCTGACGGTCCTGGCCTGCGGGGTCTTCGCCAAGGACGACCCCGGCTGGGCACCGGCGATCCTGCTGGCCGCCGGCTTCTTCGCGGCCGCGTTCGCGCTGCGCCGCAGGCCGTTCCCCCGGTGGCTCGCCCACCTCGGGGTGATCAGCTTCTCCCTCTATCTGCTCCATCCGCTCCTGCTGCGGGTGAGCCCGAACCTTCCGGTGTTCTTCCTCGTCCTGGTGCCGCTCTGCTACCTGACCCACCGCCTGATCGAGCTCCCCGCCCAGCGCCTCGGCAGAAGGCTGGCCCGGCCTTCTCCCCGGGACCCCGCACCGGACGCCCTCCCAGGCGAGGTGCCGCGGATCCGATCCGGAGAAGGAAGGTGACGCCGCCTGACCCCGGACGAGCCTGTGCCCACCTCGGATCGTCACGGCCGCCGCCTTGACGATCCTGCTCCGTATCCGGTCCGGAAAACAGAACCCGGCGCCGGCCACCCCACCGCACGTGGCTCCATACCAGTCGGTAGGCTTGCGACACCATGGCTGAGACCACCGTCGTTCACCTCCTGCGTCACGGTGAGGTGCACAACCCCACGAACATCCTGTACGGCAGGCTGCCCGGCTACCACCTCTCGGAGACCGGCAGGCAGATGGCCGAGACGGTTGCCAAGTCGGTCGCGGGGCGCGACGTCGTCGCCCTGTTCTCCTCCCCGCTGGAGCGGGCGCAGGAGACCGCCGCCCCGCTCGCCGCGACCTTCGGTTTGGAGGTCACGCTCGACGAGCGCCTCATCGAGGCGGAGAACATCTTCGAGGGCGTCCCGGTCGGCAACGGCGACGGGGTCTTCCGCAGCCCGCGCCACTACCGCCACCTGTGGAACCCGATGCGCCCCTCCTGGGGCGAGCCCTATGTCGATCTGGTCCGGCGGATGAAGGGTGCGATCGACACCGCCCGCGACACGGCACGCGGCCACGAGGCGATCATGGTCAGCCACCAGCTGCCGATCTGGGTCATCCGGCTCGCGGCCGAGGGCAGATGGCTCCCGCACGACCCCCGTCGCAGGCAGTGCGGTCTCGCCAGTCTCACCAGCTTCTCCTTCGAGGGAGACCGGCTGACCAGCGTGGGGTACAGCGAGCCGGCGGGCGCGCTCGCCAAGCGCCCCACTGTGCCGGGCGCGTGACTCCGCCGGTAGAGTGACTGCTCTACCGGTTGTAGTACAGGGAGACCCTGCCTCACATGCGCGCACAATCCTTCGCCGCTGCCGTGCTGCTCCTGACCGTGGCCGGATGCGCCGGCAACCAGGGGACGCAGCCGCAGTCCGGGGACACCCGCTTCGTGGCCGGCGACGGCAGGATCACCCTGTTCGAGGCCGCCGACCGCAAGCCTGCTCCTCCGGTCGAGGGGGAGACCCTCGACGGGAGCACGGCGACGCTCGCCGCGCACAAGGGCAAGATCGTCGTACTCAACTTCTGGGCCTCCTGGTGCGCCCCCTGCCGGGCCGAGGCTCCGGTGCTCAAGGACATCGCCGCCAAGACCAAGGCCGACGGCGTGGAGTTCCTCGGCATCGACTTCAAGGACCGCAAGGCCGACGCGCTCGCCTTCGAGCGTAGCCAGCAGTCCGGCTATCCCAGCATCTTCGACCAGCCGGGCAAGGTCGCGCTCTCCTTCCAGGGGACGGTCCCCCCGGCGGCCATCCCGTCGACGCTGATCATCGACCGTCAGGGCCGGATCGCCGCGCGGGCGCTCGGCGCGGTCAAGTACACCGACCTGCTCAGCACGGTCACCAAGGTCGGCGATGAGCGCTGATCTGGTGAGCACGGTGGCGAGCGGGTCGCTCGTCCTCGCGCTGCCGATCGCGGTGGTGGCCGGCCTGGTCTCCTTCCTGTCGCCCTGCGTCCTGCCACTGGTCCCCGGCTACCTGTCATACGTGACCGGAATGAGCGCCGATCCCAGGCGTGGGCGCATGGTCGCGGGCATCGCGCTGTTCATCCTCGGCTTCGCCGTGGTGTTCGTGGCCGGAGGGGCGCTCTTCGGCGGGCTCGGCCGGGCGCTGGCCGGCAACGCCGAGGTCATCACGCGGGTGCTGGGCGCGCTGACCGTCGTCCTCGGACTGGCGTTCATGGGCGTCATCCCCGGCCTCCAACGAGACTTCCGCATCCACCGCGTCCCGGCCGCCGGTCTCGCGGGGGCGCCGCTGCTCGGCGTGGTGTTCGGCCTCGGCTGGACGCCCTGTATCGGCCCGACCCTCGGGGTCGTGCTCACCCTCGGTCTCACCGAGGGCAGTGCCGGACGCGGTGCGCTGCTGGCCTTCGCCTACGCGCTCGGTCTCGGCCTGCCGTTCCTTCTGGCCGGTCTGGCCTACCGCAAGGCACTGCAGACGTTCAAGGCGGTCCGCCGCCATTCGCAGCTGATCACCCGGGTGGGCGGGGCCATGCTGGTCGCGGTCGGCCTGCTGCTCGTCACCGGGCTCTGGGGAGAGCTCGTCGTGACGATGCAGGGATGGATCGGCGGATTCGAGCCGGTGATCTGATGGAGAGAATCGAGCAGGCCGCGGAGGAGCGAGCGGTGAGCGAAACCAGTCCGGAGTCGGTGAGCGACCAGGCGGGTGCCGCCGTGGACACGGCCTCGATCGAGGAGAAGCCCGCCGTACGGCCCGCGAAGCTCGGGCCCGTGGGGTGGGCGCGCTGGTTCTGGCGCACGCTGACCTCGATGAAGACCGCGCTGATCCTGCTGTTCCTGTTCGCGCTGGCCTCGGTCCCGGGGTCGATCTGGCCGCAGCGCGGCGTCTCCGACGGCAAGGTGGCACAGTACTTCGCCGACTACCCTCGGCTCGCCGAGTGGCTGGACCGGTTCTGGCTGTTCGACGTGTTCAGGGCGCCGTGGTTCGCCGCCATCTACCTGCTGCTGTTCGTCTCCCTCATCGGCTGTGTGCTTCCGCGCACCGCGGCCCACCTGCGCGAGCTGCGCAGGAAACCGCCCGCGCCGCCGCGCAACCTGGCCCGGCTGCCCCAGCACGCCGCGTTCGACGGTGACCTGACCGTCGAGGAGGTGGCGGCGCGGCTGCGTGCGAAACGGTTCCGGGTGACCACGGGCCCGGACTGGGTCGCGGCCGAGAAGGGATACCTGCGCGAGACCGGCAACCTGATGTTCCACGTCGCGCTGCTCGGGCTGCTGGTCGCGGTCGGGGCGGGCGCGCTGTTCGGCTACCGCGGCAACGTGCTGGTCGTGGAGGGGGACGGGTTCGCCAACACGGTCGCCGCCTACGACCGCTACATGCCCGGCCAGCAGGTGAGCGCCGAGTCGCTGGAGCCGTTCTCCTTCACCCTCGACGACTTCCAGGCCACCTACATCGCCCGGGGCGAGCGGCAGGGACAGCCCCTGGACTTCGGCGCGAAGCTGAAGGTCACCGACGCTCCCGGAGCGCGGGAGCGCGACTACGAGCTCAAGGTCAACGAGCCGCTGGACGTCAACGGCACGCTGACCTACCTGATCGACCACGGCTACGCGCCCACCTTCAAGATCACAGACGGCAAGGGGCAGGTCGCCTTCGACGGTCCGGTGCCCTGCCTGGTCGCCCAGCCGGCCACCTTCACCTCCGAATGCGTGATCAAGGTGCCGGACGCCCAGCCGGAGCAGCTCGGCCTTCTCGTGGCCTTCCTGCCGACAACCGTGCCGATGAACGGTCAATGGGTGTCGGTCTTCCCCGGTGCGGCCAACCCCACGGCCCAGGTGTACGGCGCTTTCGCCGGGGACCTGGGCATGAAGAGCGGTCGGCCCCAGTCGGTCTACGAGCTCGACCCGGCGAGCCTGAAGAAGATGAAGCCGCTGGTCATGAAGGCCGACCCGCTGGCCGTGGGCAAGAAACTCGACCTGCCGCAGGGCACGGGGTCGATCGAGTTCACCGGGGTCAAGGAGTGGATCGCCCTCCAGATCACCTACGATCCGGGCCGGATGCCCGCGTTCGTGGCCGCCAGCCTGGCCGTCCTCGGCCTCGTGCTCTCCCTGACCGTCCGCCGCCGCAGGGTGTGGGTACGTCTGAAGGACGTGGCCCGGGCGGTGGAGGAGCCGGACGGCTCCGCACCGCAGACGGAAGAACGTGACGAGCACGGCCGCCGGCACATCGAGGTGGGCGGCCTCACGCGTACCGAAGGTAACGATTTCAGCGAGGAGTTCGCCGAGATCGTCTCCGTTTTGAACCCAGGAGTGAAGGATGACCGCTGAGGTCAATGCCGGCCTCGCCACGCTGAGCGATCAGCTCACCTTGGCGACGGTGCTGCTCTACGTCTTCGCAATGATCGGTTACGCCCTCGACCTCGGCTTCGGCCGCTCGAAGGTCAGGGCGGGCGCGCAGGCCGGCCGTGTGCTGGTCACGGTCGGCGGTGGTACGGACGCCGCCCCGCCCGGTTCCGAGGAGGGCCAGAGCCCGTCTGAGAAGGCGACTCCGGCCTGGACGAGGTGGGCCGGTCCTGTCGCGGTCGGTCTGACCTGGGTCGGCTGGGCCGCGCATCTGACGTCCATCCTCACCCGCGGCCTGTCCGTGGGCCGGTGGCCGTGGGGCAACATGTACGAGTTCGTGGTCGCCATGTGCTTCGCGGCGGTGAGCGCGTTCCTGTTCATGACCGTCCGCTACGGGACCCGGTTCCTTGGCGCGTTCGTCACGGTCGCGGCCGCCCTGGGGCTCGGTTTCGCCGTACGGTACCTGCATGTGCAGGCCGGCCCGGTGGTGCCCGCACTCAACTCCTACTGGGTCGCGATCCACGTGACGGCGGCGATCATCGCCAGCGGCCTGTTCATCATGGCCGGCGTCTCCGGCATCCTCTACCTGGTCAGGAAAGACACCGCCGTCCGCCTGCCGTCGCGGGCGGACCTGGAGCGGGTCGCGCACCGGGCCATCGTGATCGGCTTCCCGATCTGGACCTTCGCCGTCATCGCCGGCGCGCTCTGGGCCGACAAGGCCTGGGGCCGCTACTGGGGCTGGGACCCCAAGGAGATCTGGGCCTTCATCACCTGGATCGCCTACGCCGGCTACCTGCACGCCCGGGCCACCGCGGGCTTCAAGGGCCGGGCCGCCATGATCGTGCAGCTCATCGCCTTCGGCTGCCTGCTGTTCAACCTGGTCGGCGTGAACATCCTCCTCGGCGGCCTGCACTCCTACGCCGAGGTCCCCTGAGCGCCGGGGGAACCTCCACGACGCGAGGCCCGCTCCCGCGGGCCCTCGCCTACTCCTCGTCGCGCAGCCGCCGGTCGAGGTCCTTCAGGAAGTCGGGATCGTCGTCCGGGCCCTTCGGCGCCTGGGGGCGGGGCCGCGCCCGGTTTTCCCCGGGCGGAAAGGCGCGGGCCTCGTAGGGGCCGGTGGGCCGCCCGAGCAGGAGCCAGAACAGGCCGCCGACCGGCGGCAGCAGCACAATGATGATCACCCACAGAAGTTTGGGCAGGTTCCTCGTCTGCTCGTCCGGCGTGGTTATGGCGTCGAACAAGCAGTAGAGCCAGAAGGCGAGCAGTGCCAGAGCGACAAGCAGGGGCATGCCCGAACTGTAAGCCATTCCAAGCGAGGGTGTGCCAAGGCCCCCGTTCCGGGTGACGGACGGAGGCCCGCGCCGTACGGTGGGACCTGTTGCCACTTCCCCCGGGGGCGTGATGGCGAGTTCAGCCGACAAGGGCCGTCATCGACGGCGCTGGTGGCAGCGTGGCCCGGCCCAGCACACGGAGAGTCCCGTCAGGGAGGCGCCGCGTGAGGTCCCGGTGGACCCCGAACGGCGGTCGGGCGCCGTGACGGCACCTGTGGTGGACCGCCCGCAGTACACCTGGCAGGACTTCGAGCTGGAGGACGAGCGTCCCCGGGCGCAGCCCAACGCTCCGGATCTCCCCTCCTTCGGCGACGGCCTGCGGCACTGCGGCAGCCTCGAGCGCATCCTGCACCGCCAGTGGGACTCCTGGCACGGGCCGCCGTCCCCCGAGGTCGTGCGGGCCGTGGAGAGTCTCGCCAGGCTGCCGGAGCGGCTGAAGGACAAGCTGGCCGAGGGCCTCGACGGCATCTACGTCGGCGAGGGCGGGGTGCCCGACCTGGACGACATGGCCTACCTGCGGGGGGCGCCGTTACCGTCGGGCCGGGCCACCTGGGACATCTGCGCCGGGGCGTACGGCGACCGCAAGGTCGTGGTGGGCGACCGCCCCTCGCCCACCCCCGATGTGATGATGCACGAGGTGGGGCACGCCCTGGACGACGTGGACGCGCCCCACGGCGACTGGGTCTCCGACTCACCGGAGTTCGCCGCCCTCTACGACCAGTGCGTCCCCGTCCTGGCCTCCTGTTTCCACCGGCAGCCGGGGGAACTGGGGCGCAGGGAGTTCTTTGCCGACGCGTTCGCCGCCATCGCCTCCCGGCAGCGCCCCGCCCTGGTGGACATGCTCGGCGGCGACACGCGGATGGCGCTCAATGTCATGCTGTTCTTCAACCGGCGTTACGGAATCTAGGTGATCTGGGATGTACGTCATCCGGCTCGCTGACGGGACTCTGCGTGTGCCACAGAGCCTGTCCAGCGATGACGGGCGTCTGATCGGCAACGCGTATGTGGAGCTCTCACCGGGGGATCCGGACTACGACCGCTGGTTGCCCGAGGCACTCACCGAGGAGGAGGCGGCACGGCGGCGGCGGCGATGGGCTGAGGAGAACGACGAGCTGGAGCGGGAGTTCCTGGCTTTCAAGGCCGAGCAGGACAGTTAGCGCCAGCGCGGCGACTCGGTTACGGGGGAGGTCACCGGTCGCGAAATCGACGTCCACATCGGAGTCCGCGGCTCACACGACTCCACGGTGACCCTGCGGCTTCCGGGTAAGGCGCGCAGGATCACCAGTGGTGTGACGTCATAAGTCGTCAGACGCGCGGGGACTCGCCTGCCGGCCGTTCGGCCGTCAAGACGTCCTCTCCACGCAGAAGGGCGTGCACTTCCGACTCGCGGAACCGCCGGTGCCCTCCGGGGGTACGGATGCTGCTGATACGGCCTGCCGCGGCCCAGCGTGTAACCGTTTTTGGGTCGACCCGGAAGAGGGCGGCAACCTCTCCGGGCGTCAGCAGACGCTCGCTGCTACTCTCCACAATCTCTCCCCCTCGCATCCCGCTTCCTGCCAGCGGGCGGACAGGTAACCAGTGTGCCGAGCGAAGCCTGATTTATCCGTGCTTTTGAACAAAGATCACGGGTTGTTATCGACTGACTGCCCGATTGTTATATGATAGAGCCTCTTTGGGACTCTCGTGGCTGTTTCTTTACGAAACTGATCTGTTGGGCACACTAGCATTGCTCGTGCTTGGTGCGAAGAGCGTCGGCTCCGCCTTCGTCCTCGCGCCCAAACAGGCGGAGTGACGTAACCTCGATGCTGTGCATCCCGTCTTCGTTTACACCGCGTCCCGGCTGGGCCTCCTGGCCGTGACCATCGGTGTGCTCTATCTTCTCGGCCTACGTCAGCCGTTGATCCTGCTGGTCGCGTCATTCCTGGTCAGCGGCGTGGCCAGTTACGTCCTACTGTCCAAGCAGCGTGACGCGGTGAGTGAGCGGATCGCCAAGAATCGGGAGTGATCACGGCATCGGGAACATGCCGACTCGGGCATGGTACTCGCGACCCAGCTGCGTTGTGTCACTACCAACAAGTAGGCCACCGGGGTGGGCCAGGAATGCTTTGACGCCGATTCCACGCTCTCTTGTCGGATTCCACTTCAGGGCCTTCCCCGTCTGAGGGTGGATCGCCCCGATGCCGGGCCGTTCCACCGCTCCCGGTCCGGCCGAATCGTGGCCGAGGGGATTGTCCAGCCAGCGCTGGTGGCCGCCCACGTAGACCGCCGCGCCGGTGACCGACACCGAGTAGAGGGAGTCGCCGCCGGTGTGGTTCACCCATGTCGGCGCCACCTCTCCCCTGGTGCGGGTCTCGAAGCGCGCGGCGGTGTCGCACATCTTTCCGCCCCGCGCGGGACCGCCGGTCGTCACGACCGCGAAGTAGTCGCCATCGGGGGCGAAATCCAGGCCCCTCACGTAGCTGGGGAAGACGTCCATGCACGGGCCCGCGTAGGCGTCCGTCCGCCAGTCGGCGACCGCCGCCGGCAGGGCGCCGACGTCGACGAGGCCGAGCTGGGGCCGCGACTGTCCGTTGAGGGTGGTGAAGTTGCCGTCGACCGCCAGCCGGTCCCGGGCGAGAGCCATCGCCTGGACCTTGACCCGGCTTCCCCGGGGGGCGCCCGGCTCGATGGTGAAGTCCGGGTCGACGGCGCCGGTGGTGGCGTCCAGCCGGGCGAGGGCCGTGCGGGAGACGCGGCCTACTCCGGTGAAGTCGCCACCCACATAGAGGTGGGAGTCACGCCGGACCAGGCTGGTGACGATGCCGCCCTGGACCTGGGCGTCGAAGCCGCTCACCTGAGCCCCGTCGGACAGCCGCAGCCGGGCCAGCCCGCGGGTCCTGGCATAGCCGGTCGTCGCGAACTCGCCGCCGGCGTAGACGGTGCCGTCGGCCCCCGCGGCCAGGGCGTTGACCGGGCGGTCGAGGGACGGCTCGAAGCCGGGCAGGATCCGCCCGGTGGCCAGGTCGTAGGCGAAGATGTTGTCGCGTTTCAGGGTCGTCGCGCTCCCGGCGTCACGGACCTCGCCGAACGATCCGCCGACCACCACCGTGCCGCCCACCAGGGCGATGGCGTTGACGATCCCATCGAGCACGTGCGGGGTGGTGTCCACCGGATCGGTCGAGACGACCTTGCTGTGCTTCGTGGTGCCGGCGGTTGCGACCCCGGTGGAGGCCACCATCAGGGCCGCGACCAGCACGGAAGTGGTTCTGGCAAACATTCGGCAATTTCTAGCAGACTCTTGGTAATCGAGAGACTACTTTCCGTGGATTGTCCAAGCAGGCCTAGGCTTGTCCCCATGACGCGCGCTTCGCTGGACAAGCAACCGCATGAGGTCGCCGCGATGTTCGATCGCACGGCCCGGCGATATGACCTGGTCAATGACGTGATCTCGCTCGGGCAGGTCCGACTGTGGCGTAAGGCGACGGCGGCGGCCGTCGACGCGGGCCCCGGTGAGCTGGTCCTCGACCTGGGGGCGGGCACCGGCACCTCCACCGACGCCTTCACCACGCTGGGCGCCCGTGCGATCGCCTCGGACTTCTCGCTGGGAATGCTGCGCACCGGCGTGCGCCGGCGGGGTGGCTCCGGCCTCTCCGGCCTCTCCGGCGGCGGTGTGCGCGGGGTCAGTTTCATCGCGGGTGACGCGCTGAGGCTGCCCTTCGCCGACGGGGTCTTCGACGCGGTGACGATCTCGACCGCGCTGCGCAACGTCCAGGACACCGATCAGGCGCTGCGTGAGATGCTCCGGGTCGCCAAGCCGGGGGCGCGCCTGGTGATCCTCGAGTTCTCCCATCCGACGTTCAGGTCCTTCGACCTCGTATACTCGCAGTACCTCATGAAGCTGATGCCGCAGGCCGCCAAGCTGGTCGGTTCCAACGACGACTCATACGAGTACCTGGCGGAGTCGATCAGGGCGTGGCCGGACCAGGCGGCGCTGGCGAAGATCATCCAGGGGGCGGGCTGGGAGCGGGTCGCCTGGCGCAACCTCGCCCTCGGGATTGTGGCGCTTCACCGTGCGTATAAGCCCTCATAGAAGATTCGCAGGCGATAGCCGTACCCGACTGACACTTCGCCTCTCAAAGGGGTTAGACTTCGGGCCGACAAGTTTGTGAAGACCTTCACAAAGGAACGAAGGGCCCCTTACCCCGAGGCCGTCAAAGCTTGTAGGACAGGACAGGTCCCGTGACCGTGCCAGCCGCCATGCAGCGGAACGTCGCTGAGGCTGACGCCGACGTCATCGTCGTCGGCGCCGGGCCCGCCGGTTCGACAACCGCTTTCCATCTCGCACAGGCCGGGCTCGACGTCCTGCTGCTTGAGAAGACCACATTCCCCCGTGAGAAGGTCTGCGGCGACGGGCTGACGCCCCGAGCGGTCAAGCAGCTCATCGCCATGGGGATCGACATCGACGCTCCCGGATGGGTCAGGAACAAGGGCCTGCGGGTGGTCGGCGGCGGGATGCGTTTCGAGCTCGACTGGCCCGAGCTGTCCAACTATCCGGACTTCGGGCTGGTCCGCACCCGGCAGGACTTCGACCAGATCCTCGCCGACAACGCGGTGCGCGGCGGGGTCCGCCTGCTGCAGGGCGTCAACGTCACCGCCCCGATCCTCGACGACCGCAGCGGCCACATCGTGGGCGTGGTCGCGAAGAAGGACGGCGAAGAGGTCTCCTACCGGTCCCGCCTGGTGGTCGCCGCCGACGGCAACTCCACCCGGATCTCCCTGGCGATGGGGTTGCACAAGCGCGAGGACCGCCCGATGGGCGTCGCCGTACGGACCTATTTCGAGAGTCCGCGGCACGACGACGACTACCTGGAGACCTGGCTGGAGCTGTGGGACGGCGACACCCTGCTGCCGGGCTACGGCTGGATCTTCGGCGTCGGCGACGGCACCTCCAACGTGGGTCTGGGGTTGCTGAACACCTCCGAGTCCTTCAAGGGAATGGACTACCGCGACCTGCTCAAGCGCTGGGTCAAGGGCATGCCCCCGGAGTGGGGCTACGTCGAGGAGAACATGACGGGCCCCATCAGGGGCGCGGCGCTGCCGATGGCCTTCAACCGTCAGCCGCACTACACACGGGGCCTGGTGCTGGTAGGCGACGCGGGTGGGATGATCAACCCGTTCAACGGGGAGGGCATCGCCTACGCGATGGAGACCGGCCACATCGCGGCCGAGAGCATCGTCCAGGCGCTGGCCAGGGCGACCCCCGCCCAGCGGGAGCGCGTGCTGCGCGCCTATCCTCAGACGTTGAAGGACGCCTATGGTGGCTATTTCACCCTGGGCAGGGGCTTCGTGGAGCTCATCGGGCATCGCGGCGTGATGGACTTCTTCACGCGTCACGCGCTGCCTCACCCCAGCCTGATGCGTTTCGCCCTCAAGCTTCTTGCCAACCTCACCGACCGGCGAGGCGACGCGTCAGACCGCATCATCAACGCTCTGTCGAAGGTCGCGCCACCGGCATGATCGCATCAGACGCCTTCGCACCTGGAACAGAGCGATGATCCCCCTGAATAAACTTGCACGACAAAACAATGTGATGAGCTACGCGCCGGCGCGCGTGGAGATGGGAGAGGAGGCGTAGCGATGGAGCTGTACGCACCCATCCTGGTGCTCGCCGTTCTCGCGGCGGGATTTGCGATCTTCTCAGTGACGATCGCGCCCTTCACCGGTCCCAGGCGCTGGAACCGCGCGAAACTCGACGCCTACGAATGCGGTATCGAGCCGACACCTCAACCTGTCGGCGGTGGTCGCTTCCCGCTGAAGTACATGATCACCGCGATGCTCTTCATCGTGTTCGACATCGAGATCATCTTCCTCTACCCGTGGGCGGTCGCGTTCGACCAGCTCGGCATGTTCGGGTTGGTCGAGATGGTGCTGTTCATCGTCACCGTGCTCGTGGCCTACGCGTACGTGTGGCGCCGCAAGGGTCTGGACTGGGACTAGATATGGGACTTGAAGAGAAACTTCCGAGCGGGTTCATGCTCAGCACGGTCGAGCAGGTCGCCGGCTGGGCGCGTAAGAACTCCGTCTGGCCGGCGACCTTCGGTCTCGCCTGCTGCGCCATCGAGCTGATGTCCACCGGTGGTCCCAAGCACGACCTGGCGCGCTTCGGTATGGAGCGCGCTTCGGCGTCTCCGCGCCAGGCGGACCTGATGATCGTGGCGGGCCGGCTGTCCCAGAAGATGGCCCCGGTGCTGCGCCAGATCTACGACCAGATGGCCGAGCCCAAGTGGGTCATCGCCATGGGCGTCTGCGCCTCCAGCGGCGGCATGTTCAACAACTACGCCATCGTGCAGGGCGTGGACCACGTCGTCCCCGTCGACATCTACCTCCCCGGCTGCCCGCCGCGGCCCGAGATGCTCATCGACGCGATCGTGAAGCTGCACGACAAGATCCAGAACATGAAGTTCGGCGCGCATCGTGCCAAGCAGATCGACGAGCTCGAACTGCAGGCACTGCGGACACTGCCGCTGATCGACCAGGGAACCGCCAAATGAGGAGCGGTGAGTAACTAATGACTGCGGACAATCTCCCCGAAGTCCCGGAGGAGCCGATCGCCCACCTGGGCATGTTCGGCGCCTCGGGGTCCGGTGACACCTCCGGTTACGGTGGCCTGGTCGTACGGCGCAAGCCCCAGCTGTCCTCCGTCCGCCCCTACGGCGGCTACTTCGACGTCATCGCCGACGAGCTGGAGCGGGCACTGGGCGGCGACCTCGGCGACGCGGTCGAGCGCGTGGTCGTGGACCGCGGCGAGCTGACCTTCCACGTCAAGCGCGAGCGCCTGCTGGAGGTCGCCAGGATCCTGCGCGACGACCCGGCCCTGCGCTTCGAGCTGTCGCTCGGCGTCTCCGGAGTGCACTATCCCCACCTGGAAGGTGAGGAGCTGCACGCGGTGATCCACCTGTGCTCGATCACGCACAACCGGCGCCTGCGCATCGAGGTGTCCTGCCCCGACTCCGACCCGCACATTCCCTCCACCGTTCCGGTCTACCCGACCCACGACTGGCACGAGCGGGAAACCTGGGACTTCTTCGGGATCGTCTTCGACGGCCACCCGGCGCTGACCCGCATCATGATGCCCGACGACTGGGACGGTCACCCCCAGCGCAAGGACTACCCGCTGGGCGGCATCCCGGTCGAATACCGCGGTGCCCAGGTTCCCGCGCCGGATGAGAGGAGGTCGTACAAGTGACCGTTCCCTATGAGGAAGCAACCGAGGGCAAGGTCTACACCGTCTCCGGCAACGACTGGACGGAGCTGGTCGAGACCCTCACCGGCCAGCAGGACGAGCAGCTCGTCATCAACATGGGGCCGCAGCACCCGTCCACGCACGGTGTGCTCCGCCTGGTGCTGAACCTGGACGGCGAGACGGTCACCGAGGCCCGCACGGTCATCGGCTACCTGCACACCGGCATCGAGAAGAACATCGAGTTCCGGACGTGGACCCAGGGGACGACGTTCGTCACCCGGATGGACTATCTCGCTCCGATCTTCAACGAGACCGCCTACTGCATGGGCGTCGAGAAGCTGCTCGGCATCACCGACCGGATCCCCGAGCGGGCCCAGGCCATCCGCGTGATGATGATGGAGCTCACCCGCATCTCCTCGCACATGGTGGCCATCGGCACCTTCGGCATGGAGCTGGGCGCCACCACGCCGTTCCTCTTCGGGTCCCGCGAGCGCGAGATGGTGCTCGACGTGATGGAGTACATCACCGGCCTGCGGATGAACATGGCCTACGTCCGGCCCGGCGGCGTCTCGGTCGACCTCCCGGCAGGCGCCGTGGACAAGGTCGGCGAGCTGCTCAAGGTCATGCCGGGGCGCATCAAGGACATGCGCAAGATGCTCGACGCGAACCCGGTCTACCTGGCCCGCACCAAGGACGTCGCCTACCTCGACCTCACCGGCTGCATGGCCCTGGGCGTCACCGGCCCGATGCTGCGGGCCGCGGGCCTGCCCTGGGACCTGCGCAAGTCGCAGCCCTACTGCGGGTACGAGACCTACGAGTTCGACGTCCCGACCGAGAAGACCGCCGACGTCTACGGCCGCTACCTCGTGCGCGTGGCCGAGATGGAGGAGTCGCTCAAGATCATCGAGCAGGCTCTGGACCGCCTGTCCGGGCCGCTCAAGGGCGGTCGCGTGATGGTGGACGACAAGAAGATCGGCTGGCCCGCGCAGCTCGCGCTCGGCCCCGACGGTCTCGGCAACTCGCCCGACCACATCGCGCACATCATGAGCGGCTCGATGGAAGCGCTGATCCACCACTTCAAGCTGGTGACCGAGGGCTTCCGGGTCCCGGCCGGGCAGGCCTTCGCCTCGGTCGAGTCGCCCCGCGGCGAGCTCGGCGCCCACGTGGTCAGCGACGGCGGCACCCGGCCCTACCGTGTGCACTTCCGCGACCCGTCATTCACGAACCTGCAGGCCATGCCCGTGACATGTGAGGGCGGCATGGTCGCCGACGTCATCTCGGCAGTGGCTTCGATCGACCCCGTCATGGGAGGTGTGGACCGGTGACGTATACACCGGAAGTCCGGGAGCGTCTGGAACGAGACGCCAAGGAGATCATCGGCCGCTATCCCAAGACCCGGTCGGCCCTGCTGCCCCTGCTGCACCTGGTGCAGTCGGAGGACGGTTACGTCTCCGACGACGGCCAGGAGTTCTGCGCCGAGATGCTCGGCCTGAGCAAGGCCGAGGTCGTGGGCGTGTCGACCTTCTACACGATGTACAAGCGCAAGCCGATGGGCGATTACCACGTCGGCGTGTGCATCAACACGCTGTGCGCGGTCATGGGCGGCGACCAGATCTGGGACGAGCTGTCGGAGCACGTCGGCGTCGGCCACGACGAGGCGACCCCGGACGGGAAGGTCTCGCTGGAGCGGATCGAGTGCAACGCCGCCTGTGACTTCGCCCCGGTCATGATGGTCAACTGGGAGTTCTTCGACAACCAGACCCCCGCCTCGGCCAAGCAGCTCGTCGACGACCTGAGGGACGGCAAGGAGATCTCGCCGACCCGAGGGCCCAAGAGGCTCTGCACCTTCAAGGAGGCCTCGCGGGTGCTGTCCGGTCTGCCCGACGGTCTGGCCGGCGACGGTCCCTCGGCGAACGGTCCCTCCCTCGAAGGGCTCAAGATCGCCAAGGCCAACGGATGGAAGGCCCCCGAGGCACCATGACGACTCTCACTCCGGTCCTCACCGCGAACTGGGACCAGCCCAACTCCTTCACCCTGGAGGGCTACGGCGACTACGCGGCGGCCAGGAAGGCGCTGGGCATGGACCCCGACGCCGTCATCCAGGCCGTCAAGGACTCCGGCCTGCGCGGCCGCGGCGGTGCGGGCTTCCCCACCGGCATGAAGTGGGGCTTCATCCCCCAGGGGGACGGCAAGCCGCACTACCTGGTGGTCAACGCCGACGAGTCCGAGCCGGGCACCTGCAAGGACATCCCGCTCATGATGGCCAACCCGCACGCGCTGGTCGAGGGCGTCATCATCACGTCGTACGCGATCCGCGCCAACCACGCCTTCATCTACGTCCGCGGCGAGGTGCTGCACGTCATCCGCCGCCTGCAGGCGGCGGTGGCCGAGGCCTACGAGGCGGGCCTGCTCGGCAAGGACCTCTTCGGCTCCGGCTTCGACCTGGAGCTCGTGGTCCACAGCGGAGCCGGCGCCTACATCTGCGGCGAGGAGACGGCGCTGCTGGACTCGCTGGAGGGGTATCGCGGCCAACCTCGGCTCAAGCCCCCCTTCCCGGCCGTGGCGGGCCTCTACGCCTCGCCCACCGTCGTGAACAACGTGGAGTCCGTGGCCAGTGTTCCCTCGATCATCTCCAACGGGGCCGACTGGTTCGCGGGGATGGGCACCGAGAAGTCCAAGGGCTTCGGCATCTTCTCGCTGAGCGGCCACGTCACCCGCCCCGGCCAGTACGAGGCCCCACTCGGCATCACGCTGCGCGAGCTGCTCGACATGGCGGGCGGCATCCGCGAGGGACACCAGATCAAGTTCTGGACCCCGGGCGGATCGAGCACCCCGATCTTCACCGACGAGCACCTGGACGTACCGCTCGACTTCGAGTCGGTCGGCGCCAAGGGCTCCATGCTCGGGACCCGGGCCCTGCAGATCTTCGACGAGACCACCTGCGTGGTCCGCGCCGTGCTGCGGTGGACCGAGTTCTACGCGCACGAGTCCTGCGGTAAGTGCACTCCCTGCCGGGAGGGCACCTACTGGCTCAAGCAGGTGCTCAAGCGGCTGGAGAAGGGTCAGGGCACCGAGGAGGACCTGACCACGATCACCGACATCGCCGACAACATCCTGGGACGTTCCTTCTGCGCCCTGGGCGACGGTGCCACCAGCCCCATCCACTCCTCGGTGAAGTACTTCCGCGACGAATACCTCAAGCACTTCGAGATCGGCGGCTGCCCGTTCGATCACGCTCCGTCCACGGTGTGGGGGGACAAGTGAGCGAGGCACCCAGCAAGCACAGCACCGTCTCGGTCCCGGGGCCGACGGAGGAGGCGCCATGACCGTCGAAGCGACGACACCGGCCCAGGCACCGGTAGATCTGGTGACCGTCACGATCGACGGTTTCCAGGTGAGCGTTCCGAAGGGCACGTTGATCATCCGGGCGGCCGAGCTGCTCGGAATCCAGATCCCCCGGTTCTGCGACCACCCGCTGCTGGAGCCGGCCGCCAACTGCCGCCAGTGCCTGGTGGACATCACCGACGCGGGCAACGGCCGGGGCTTCCCGAAGCCGCAGCCCTCCTGCGCCATCGAGGTCGCTCCGGGCATGGTCATCCAGACCCAGCTCACCTCCCCGGTCGCGGAGAAGGCTCAGCGCGGCGTGATGGAGCTGCTGCTCCTGAACCACCCGCTGGACTGCCCGGTCTGCGACAAGGGCGGCGAGTGCCCGCTGCAGAACCAGGCCATGTCCAACGGTCAGGGCGAGAGCCGCTTCGAGGAGAAGAAGCGCACTTTCGACAAGCCGGTCGCGCTCTCCACCGAGGTGCTGCTCGACCGCGAGCGCTGCGTCCAGTGCGCCCGATGCATCCGCTTCTCCGATGAGATCGCCGGTGACCCGCTCATCGACTTCTTCGAGCGCGGGGCCAAGGAGCAGGTCGGCGCCGCCGACGGACAGCCGTTCGAGTCCTACTTCTCGGGCAACACCATCCAGATCTGCCCGGTGGGCGCGCTGACCGGCGCCGCCTACCGGTTCCAGGCCCGCCCGTTCGACCTGGTCTCCACGCCCAGCGCGTGCGAACACTGCGCCAGCGGCTGCTCGCTCCGCACCGACCACCGCCGCGGCAAGGTCACCCGGCGGCTGGCCGGGGACGACCCGGAGGTCAACGAGGAGTGGAACTGCGACAAGGGCCGCTGGGCCTTCACCTACGCGACCCAGCCCGACCGGCTGAAGACCCCCCTCGTCCGTGACGAGGAGGGCCACCTGGTGCCGGCCTCCTGGCCCGAGGCGTTCGCCGCCGCGGCCAAGGGTCTGGCCGCCGCCCGCGGCAGCGCCGGGGTGCTCGTCGGCGGCCGTGTCACCGTCGAGGAGGCCTACGGCTACGCCAAGTTCGCCCGGATCGCGCTCGGCACCAACGACGTCGACTTCCGCTCCCGGCCCCACTCCGCGGAGGAGGCGCAGTTCCTCGCGCACGCCGTCGCGGGCAAGGGCATCGAGATCCGCTACCGCGACCTCGAGAAGGCCCCGGCCGTGCTCCTGGTGGGCTTCGAGCCCGAGGACGAGTCGCCGATCGTCTTCCTGCGCCTGCGCAAGGCGTGGCGGAAGAAGGGCCTGAAGGTCTTCTCGATCGCGCCGTTCGCCACCGAGTCGCTGGCCAAGATGGGCGGCACGCTGGTGCGCACGCTGCCCGGCGCCGAGGCCGCGGCCGTCGAGGACCTGATCTCCGGCGTCTCGCCGCTCTCCGAGGCGGTCAAGCAGCCGGGCACGATCATCCTCGCCGGTGAGCGGCTCGCCACCGCACCGGGCGCCCTGTCCGCGCTGGTACGGCTGGCCGAGGCCGGCGGCGCCCGCCTGGCCTGGGTCCCGCGCCGCGCCGGTGAGCGCGGCGCGATCGAGGCCGGAGCGCTGCCGAACCTGCTGCCGATCGGCCGTCCGGCCGACGACGAGACCGCCCGCGCCGAGGTGGCCAGGGCATGGAACGTCGCCTCGCTTCCCGAGGTCCCGGGCCGCGACACCTCCGCCATCCTGGCGGCGGCACTGAACGGGGAGCTCGACGCCCTCGTCGTCGCCGGTGTCGACCCTTACGACCTGGCCGACCCCGAGGCCGCCCTGGCGGCCCTGGAGAACACCCCGTTCATCGTGAGCCTGGAGCAGCGCGCCAGCGCGGTCACCGACCGCGCCGATGTGGTGCTGCCGGTCGCCGCGGTGACCGAGAAGTCCGGCACGTTCGTCAACTGGGAGGGGCGCGGCCGTACGTTCGAGGAGGCGCTCCCGGTCCCCGGGATCATGAGCGACCTGCGGGCCGTCTCCGCGATCGCCGACCACATGGACGTGCACCTCGGTCTCCCCGACCCCGCCGCCGCCCGCCGTGAGCTCAGCTCCATCGGCGCGTGGCGCGGCTCCCGGGCCTCGGCCCCGGCCGCGCGCGGCCGGGCGACCGCGGCTCCGAAGGCGGGGGAGGCCGTCCTCGCCACCTGGCACCTGCTGCTCGACGACGGCCGCCTGCAGGACGGCGAGCCGTACCTCGCGGGCACCTCCCGGACGTCCGAGGCCCTGGTCTCGGCGGCGACCGCGGCCGAGACCGGCGTCGCCGACGGCGACAAGATCACCGTCATCACGGAGCAGGGCTCGCTGAGCCTGCCGGTCCGGATCGCCGACCTGCCCGACAGGGTGGTCTGGCTGCCGGCGAACTCCGCCGGCCGCTCGGCGACCCGTGACCTGTGCGCCACGGCCGGTGACATCGTCAGGATCGGGAGTGCCCTCGCGAGCGGACCCGACGCAATGAGCGCAGTGGCCGGCGAGACGGCGCCTCCGGAGCGAGCCTCCGGCCCGGCGACCGCCCACGACGCGAACGAGGAGCGGTGAGCGACCAATGAATGCCCGGACTCTTCTAGCGGCGGCCGATCCGACCCTTGCCGACTTCGGCAAGGACCCTCTCTGGATCAGCATCATCAAGGCCGTCGTCATCTTCATCGTCTTGATGCTGGGCGTCCTGTTCGGCGTGTGGTTCGAGCGCAAGCTCATCTCCCGCATGCAGAACCGGTACGGTCCCAACCGGGCCGGCAAGTTCGGCCTGCTCCAGTCGGTGGCCGACGGCCTGAAGATGGGTCTCAAGGAAGACCTGATGCCGCGGACCGTGGACAAGGTGATCTACTTCATCGCCCCGGTCGTCCTCGCGGTCCCCGCCTTCCTGGCCTTCTCCGTCATCCCGATGGGGCCGATCGTCTCTATGTTCGGCGTCAAGACGCCGCTGCAGCTCACCGACCTGCCGGTCGCCGTGCTGCTGGTGCTGGCGATGGCCTCGATCGGCGTGTACGGCATCGTGCTCGCGGGCTGGGGATCGCGCTCCCCGTACACGATCCTGGGCGGCCTCCGGGCCAGCGCGCAGGTGGTCTCCTACGAGATCGCGATGGGCCTGTCGTTCGTGGGCGTGTTCCTGTACGCCGGGACGCTGTCCACCTCGGAGATCGTGGCCGCACAGGCGAACGGCAGCACGCTCACGCTGGGCGGCCTCAACGTCCCGATGCCCTCGTGGTACATGATCCTGCTGATCCCGTCCTTCCTGATCTACATCGTCACGATGCTGGGCGAGACCAACCGGGTCCCCTTCGACCTGCCCGAGGGCGAGGGCGAGCTGGTCGGCGGCTTCCAGACCGAGTACTCCAACTCGCTGAAGTTCGCGGTCATCATGCTCGCCGAGTACGTCAACGTCTTCGTGGTGTCCGCCGTGTCGATCACCCTGTTCATGGGTGGCTGGCGGGCCCCGTGGCCGATCTCCATGTGGGACGGGGCGAACGCCGGCTGGTGGCCGCTGCTGTGGTTCTTCCTGAAGATGGTGCTGGTCTTCTCCTTCTTCATCTGGTGCCGCGCCTCGCTGCCGCGCGTCCGCTACGACCAGCTCATGGCCCTCGGCTGGAAGGTCCTCATCCCGCTCAACCTGGGCTGGATCCTGCTGGTCGCCACCGTCCGGGCCCTGCAGACGGACGGCGCCAACCGGTCGCTGGTAATGATCATGGCTGCGCTCGTGCTCGTCGGCTGCATCGCCACCTGGTGGCGCTTCGACAGCGTGCTGCAGAGGCGCAAGGACGAAAAGGCCGCTCAGGTCCAGGCCGAGTTCGAGCGGCTCAACGCCGAGCCGGCCGCGGGTGGTTTCCCTGTGCCGCCGCTCGACCTGCCGCACTACCACGGGGTAGAGCGCAAGGAGGTTCCCAGTGGGACTAACTGATTGGCTGAACCCCGTCAAGGGGTTCGGCGTGACCTTCCACACCATGTTCAAGAAGGTCGAGACGGTCAACTACCCCGAGGAGAAGCGGCCCACGGCTCCGCGCTTCCACGGCCGGCACCAGCTCAACCGCTGGCCCGACGGCCTGGAGAAGTGCGTCGGCTGTGAGCTCTGCGCCTGGGCGTGTCCGGCCGACGCGATCTTCGTCGAGGGTGCGGACAACACCGACGAGGAGCGGTTCTCGCCGGGTGAGCGGTACGGGCGCACCTACCAGATCAACTATCTGCGGTGCATTCTGTGCGGCCTCTGCATCGAGGCCTGCCCGACCCGTGCGCTGACCATGACCAACGAGTACGAGCTCGCCGACTCGAGCCGCGAGAGCCTCATCTACACCAAGGAGATGCTCCTCGCGCCGCTCGGTCCCGGCATGGAGGTCCCCCCGCACGCGATGCGTCTGGGCGAGACCGAAGAGGACTACTACCGGCTGGGACGTAACAATGGGTGAGACCATCACGTTCTGGGTGCTGGCGGTCGTCTCGGTGTCGGCCGCCCTCGGGCTCGTCTTCAGCCGCAAGGCCGTCTACTCGGCACTCATGCTGGGCGTCGTCATGCTGTCCCTCGCGGTGCTCTACGCCGTCCAGGACGCCCCCTTCCTCGCCGCGGTGCAGATCATCGTCTACACCGGCGCGGTCATGATGCTCTTCCTGTTCGTCCTGATGCTCGTCGGCGTGGACTCCGCCGACTCGCTGGTCGAGACGATCAAGGGGCAGCGCTTCTGGGCGACCATCGCGGGCCTGAGCTTCGCCGCCCTGCTCGCCCTGGGGGTCGGCAACACGGTGTTCACCCCGGAGGTGGGCATCGCCGGCGCGATCAAGGAGTCGGGCGGCAACGTTCCGGCTCTGGCACAGCTCATCTTCACCCGGTACGTCTTCGCCTTCGAGGTCACCTCGGCGCTGCTGATCACCGCCGCGCTCGGTGCGATGGTCCTGGCCCACCGTGAGCGGATCCAGCCCAAGGCCACCCAGCGTGACCTGGCCCGCGCCCGGTTCACCGGCCCGCAGCCGTCGCCGCTGCCCGGTCCGGGCACCTACGCGCTGCACAACGCGATCGACATGCCGGCCCTGCTGCCCGACGGCTCGGTCTCGCCCAAGTCGATCAACCGGGTGCTCGCCAGGCACGAGATCGAGGACGGCTTCACGCCCACCGACCCGGCGAAGGCGGCACTCATCAGGCAGGTCCTGGACAAGGACGCCGCCCAGGATGAGGACCCCGACCTGGCCGACAGGCCCGTCCAGGCGAAGGACGCGCTTCAGCAGGAGGACAGCAAGTGACCACTCACTACCTGGTGCTCTCCGCGCTGCTGTTCGCGATCGGTGGTGTCGGCGTGCTGGTGCGGCGCAACGCGATCGTGGTGTTCATGTGCGTGGAGCTCATGCTCAACGCCTGCAACCTCGCGTTCGTCGCCTTCGCCAGGCAGCACGGCAACCTGGACGGCCAGCTCATCGCGTTCTTCGTGATGGTGGTGGCCGCGGCGGAGGTCGTGATCGGCCTTGCCATCATCGTGATGATCTTCCGAACCCGCAGGTCCGCGTCGGTGGACGACGCCAACCTGCTGAAGTACTAAGAGGTGGCCGTGGAACCCGCTGACATCATCCCGCATTCCGGGGGGGTGATCGGAGTCTCCTGGCTCATGATCGCGCTGCCGCTGCTCGGTGCCGCGATCCTGCTGCTGGGCGGACGCCGTACCGACCGCTGGGGCCACTTCCTCGGTGTCGCCATGGCGCTCGCCTCCTTCGTGGTGGCCGTCCTCTCCTTCATGGAGATGCTGGGCCTGCCCGAGGACCAGCGCCGCCAGGCCGTCCACCTCTACCGGTTCATCCCCGGCGTCGCCGACATGGGCCTGCTGATCGACCCGTTGTCGATCAGCTTCGCGCTGCTGATCACCGGTGTGGGTTCGCTGATCCACATCTACTCGATCGGCTACATGTCGCACGACCCCGACCGGCGCCGGTTCTTCGCCTACCTGAACCTGTTCGTCGCGGCGATGCTCCTGCTCGTGCTGTCGGACAACTACGTCGGCCTGTTCGTCGGCTGGGAGGGCGTGGGTCTCGCGTCCTACCTGCTGATCGGGTTCTGGCAGTTCAAGCCGACCGCGGCGGCGGCCGCCAAGAAGGCCTTCATCGTCAACCGCGTCGGCGACTTCGGCCTGCTGATCGCGATCTTCACGATCTGGACGACGTTCGGCTCGCTCGCCTTCAAGGAGGTCTTCCCGCTCGCGGGCGAGGCCCCCAGCGGCACGATGACCGCCATCGGCCTGCTGCTGCTTCTGGGCGCCTGCGGCAAGTCGGCCCAGCTCCCGCTGCAGTCGTGGCTGCTGGACGCGATGGAGGGTCCGACCCCGGTCTCGGCCCTCATCCACGCCGCGACCATGGTCACCGCAGGTGTCTACCTGGTCGTCCGCTCCGGCGCGTTCTTCGAGGTCGCCCCGACCGCGCAGCTCGTCGTGACGATCGTCGGCGTGGCCACGCTGCTCGCCGGTGCGATCATCGGTTGCGCCAAGGACGACATCAAGAAGGGCCTGGCCGGCTCCACGATGTCGCAGATCGGCTACATGATGCTCGCCGCGGGTATCGGCCCGGCGGGCTACGCCTTCGCCATCGCGCACCTGATCACGCACGGCTTCTTCAAGGCCAACATGTTCCTCGGCGCCGGCTCGGTCATGCACGCCATGAACGACGAGGTCGACATGCGCCGGTACGGCGGGCTGTTCTCGGTGATGAAGGTCACCGCGATCACCTTCATCATCGGCTACCTGGCGATCATCGGCTTCCCGCTGCTGTCCGGTTACTTCACCAAGGACGGCATCATCGAGACGGCCATGGAGCACAACGAGATCCTGGGCTGGCTCGCGGTCGTGGGCGCCGGCATCACCGGCTTCTACATGTCGCGCATGATCTTCATGACCTTCTTCGGCAAGAAGCGCTGGGCCGACGACGCCCATCCGCACGAGTCGCCCTCGGTCATGACCGTGCCGCTGGTCATCCTTTCCATCGGCTCGGTCTTCCTGGGCGCCTTCCTGATCCTGGGCAACCGGTTCATGACGTTCATCGGCCCGGCCGTCGGCCTGCCCGAGGAACTGCCCACGTTCCACGCCTTCAGCGTCCCCGGCCTGGCCACGCTGGCCCTGGTCGCGGTCGGCGTCATCATCGCCTGGTTCCGGTACGGCGCCGCCGAGGTGCCCCGGGTCGCCCCGCGCGGCTCGTTCCTCACCACGTTCGCCCGCCGCGACCTGTACGGCGACGCCCTGAACGAGACGCTGTTCATGCGCCCCGGCCAGTGGCTCGCCCGGATCGCGGTGTTCGTCGACAACCGCGGCATCGACGGTCTGGTCAACGGGCTGGCAGCCGGGATCGGCGGGACCTCCGGACGGCTGCGTCGCATCCAGACCGGCTACGTACGGTCCTACGCGTTGTCCATCCTCTTCGGTGCCGCCGTGGTCGTTGGCGCGCTGCTCTACGTAGGGAACATGTGATGCCCTGGCTCTCGATCCTGATGGCCGTGCCCGTGCTGGGCGCGGTCGGGGTCTCCCTCACCAAGAGTGACAAGCTCGCCAAGCAGGCGGCCCTCGTGGTCTCGCTGGTCGTGCTGGCGCTGACCGGTGTGGTGGCGGCCCAGTTCAACCCCTCCTCGACGACGCGGTTCCAGTTCGCCGAGGTCTACGACTGGATTCCCCGGTTCGGCGTGCACTACGGCGTCGGCGTGGACGGCATCGCCCTGGTGCTGATCGCGCTCTCGGCGGTGCTCGTGCCGATCGTGATCCTGGCCTCCTGGCACGACGCCGACGGCACCGGGGCCGCGGCCCCGCCCAAGCGGTCGGTGAAGACCTACTTCGCGCTGCTGCTGGTGCTGGAAGCGATGATGATCGGCGTCTTCGCGGCGACCGACGTCTTCCTCTTCTACGTCTTCTTCGAAGCCATGCTGATCCCGATGTACTTCATGATCGGATCGTACGGCGGCGCCCAGCGGTCCTACGCGGCCGTGAAGTTCCTGCTCTACTCGCTGTTCGGCGGCCTGCTCATGCTGGTCGCGGTGATCGCGCTCTACGTGATCGCCGCCAAGAGCACGTTCATGTTCCCCGAGCTGGTCGGGGTCATCAAGGACCCGAACACGCAGAAGTGGCTGTTCCTCGGCTTCTTCGTCGCGTTCGCGGTCAAGGCGCCGCTCTGGCCGTTCCACACCTGGCTGCCCGACGCGGCCGCGCAGGCCCCGGCCGGCGCCGCCGTGCTGCTGGTCGGCGTGCTGGACAAGGTCGGCACCTACGGCATGCTCCGCTTCTGCCTGGAGCTGTTCCCGGACGCGGCGAAGTTCTTCACCCCGCTGGTGATCGTCCTGTCGGTCGTGGGCATCGTCTACGGCGCGATCGTGGCGATCGGCCAGACCGACATCAAGCGCCTGATCGCCTACACCTCGATCTCGCACTTCGGCTTCATCGCGCTGGGCGTCTTCGCGATGACCGCGCACGGCGGCGCGGGTGCCACGCTCTACATGGTCAACCACGGCTTCTCGACCGGCGCGCTGTTCCTGATCGCCGGATTCCTGATCTACCGCCGGGGGTCCAGCCAGATCGCCGACTACGGCGGCGTGCAGAAGGTCGCCCCGCTCCTCGCGGGCACCTTCCTGATCGCCGGACTGTCGGGCCTCTCCCTGCCGGGCCTGTCCTCGTTCGTCAGCGAGTTCATGGTCCTGATGGGCACCTACGAGCGCTACGCGGTCCCGGCGATCATCGCCACGAGCGGTGTGGTCCTGGCGGCCGTCTACATCCTGTGGATGTACCAGCGCACGATGAACGGCCCGACAGCCGAGTCGGTCAAGGGCTTCACCGACCTGAACGTCCGGGAGCGGTGGGTGGTGGCACCGCTGATCGCGGTGATCATCGCCCTCGGTTTCTTCCCGGCGCCGGTGCTCAACGTGATCAACCCGGCGGTGGACCAGACGCTGTCCAACGTCCATGTGGTCCAGTTCACCCCAGCCGTCGCTGACAAGAAGGGGGCCGGGCAGTGAACGGCACCATCCAAGCTCCGACGATCGAATACGCGCTGCTCTCTCCGATGCTGGTCGTGTTCGGCGCGGCGATCATCGGTGTGCTGGTCGAGGCGTTCGCGCCCCGCTACCTGCGCAAGTCGATCCACGTGCCGCTCACGCTGCTGGCGTTGGTCGGCGCGTTCGCCACGACCATCCTGACGGCCCTGAACGGCCTGCCGGACAAGCCCGCCGCCATGGGCGCGGTCGCGGTCGACGGACCATCCCTGTTCATCTGGGGCATCATCCTCATCCTGGCCTTCGTCAGCGTGCTGCTGGTCAACGACGACGAGCAGTTCGTCGCGCAGGCGGCAGCCGTACCGGGGAGCGCCGACGAGGAGGAGGCGGTCCGCAGCGGGTTCGTCCAGACCGAGGTCTACCCGCTGCTGCTCTTCGCGGTCGGCGGCATGCTGCTCTTCGCCGCGGCCAACGACCTGCTGGTCATGTTCGTCGGCCTTGAGGTCATGTCCCTGCCGCTGTACCTGCTCTGTGGCCTGGCCCGCCGCCGCCGCCTGCTCTCGCAGGAGGCCTCGGTCAAATACTTCCTGCTCGGCGCGTTCTCCTCGGCCTTCTTCCTGTACGGCATGGCCCTGGTGTACGGCTACGCCGGCTCGGTCGACCTGAAGGCCATCTCCGCCGCGCTCGGCACGGTCTCCGGCCAGGACACGCTGCTGTTCATCGGCGTCGCGTTGCTCGGCGTCGGCCTGCTGTTCAAGATCGGTGCCGCCCCCTTCCAGGCGTGGAAGCCCGACGTCTACCAGGGCGCGCCCACCGCCGTCACCGCCCTGATGGCCTCCACCGTGCTGGTGGCGGCCTTCGGCGCCGTGCTGCGGGTCTTCTGGGTCGCCCTGGGCGGCCTGGAGTGGAACTGGCAGCCGGTCATGTGGGGAGTCGCGATCCTGACCATGATCGTCGGTGCGATCCTGGCCATCACCCAGACCGACATCAAGCGCATGCTGGCCTACTCCTCGGTCGCGCACGCGGGCTTCCTGCTCACCGGCGTGATCGCGATCGGCACCTTCGCGCAGAACACGCAGGCGCTGTCGGCCATCCTGTTCTACCTGGCCGCGTACGGCTTCACCACGGTCGGAGCCTTCGCGATCGTCACCATGGTCCGCGACGCGGGCGGCGAGGCCGGGCACCTGTCCCGGTGGGCCGGGCTCGGCAAGCGCTCCCCGGTGCTGGCCGGCATCTTCGCCTTCTTCCTGCTGGCCTTCGCGGGTATCCCGCTGACCAGCGGTTTCTTCGGCAAGTACGCCGTGTTCGCGGCTGCGGTCTCCGGTGGTGCGCTGCCGCTGGTCATCGTGGGTGTGGTGAGCTCGGCGATCGCCGCGTTCTTCTACGTCCGCGTGATCGTGCTGATGTTCTTCAGCGAGCCGGCCGCCGACGGACCGACCATCGCCACACCCACCGTGGGCACCTCGGCTGTGGTTGCCCTCGCGGCAGCGGCTACCGTAGTGCTGGGGGTATTTCCGCAGCCGGTGCTCGATCTGGCGGACCAGGCTGCGTCCGCGTTGTTCATTCGTTAGAGGAGTAGGGCTTCATGGCTGCGCCACCGGTTGTTGATCTGCCGTTCGTCGACGAGCGGTTGGCGCAGGACCTCGCTAGCGGACTGGCAGAGGTGGAGAAGCTCCTACGGACCTCGGTGGAGAGTGAGGACGCCTTCGTCACGGAGGCGTCCAAGCATCTCATCGAGGCAGGCGGCAAGCGGTTCCGCGCCATGCTCGTGCTGCTCGCCGCCCAGTTCGGCTCGCCGGACGCCGCCGGAGTGATCCCCGGGGCCGTGGTCATCGAACTGACCCACCTGGCGACGCTCTACCACGACGACGTCATGGACGAGGCTCCGGTGCGCCGGGGCTCCCCGTCGGCCAACGCCCGCTGGGACAACACCGTGGCCATCCTGACCGGCGACTACCTGTTCGCCCAGGCCTCGGAGATCCTCGCCGACCTCGGCGCCGACATCATCCGGATCCAGGCCCAGACGTTCTCCCGCCTGGTCCGAGGCCAGATCCGCGAGACCATCGGCCCTCGCCCCGACGAGGACCTCGTGGCCCACTACATCGACGTCCTGGCCGACAAGACCGGCTCGTTGATCGCCACCTCCGGCCGGTTCGGTGCCCTGCTGAGCGGCGCCTCGCCCGAGGTCGTCAGCAGGCTGACCCGCGCCTGCGAGGCCATCGGCGTCGGCTGGCAGCTCGGCGACGACCTGCTCGACGTCGCCTCCGATTCGGCCGAGTCCGGTAAGACGCCCGGCACTGACCTGCGTGAGGGCATCCGGACCCTGCCGGTGCTGTACGTCCTGTCGTCCGACACGCCGCAGGACGCCCGCCTGCGCGAGCTGCTGGCCGGGCCGGTGGCCGAGGACGACATCGACGAGGCCCTCCGGTTGCTGCGCGCGAACCCGGCCATGGAACGTGCCCGCGCCGAACTGGTCGCCTGGGTGGACCGTGCTCGCGAGGACCTGTCGGGCCTTCCCGACATTCCCGCCCGGGCTGCCTATCTCGCGCTCTGCGACTATGTCGTCGAGCGCTCCGGCTGAGTCTCGTCTCCCGCACCAACAGGTGCCCTGCTGACTTCCCGGCCCCGACCGAGTGGCTTCTCGTCTCCCCCCGCCAGGGGAGACGACAGCCCTGCTCCGGCGGGTCCGAACGGGTAAACCCTAACAGGACCGTGCCGCTCTCGCCCGGTGAATGTAACAGGCCGCATGCCCAGCGTGACGGCTAGGCGGTCATGGGCTCCAGTGCCGTACGGCGGGCCTGACGGGCGGCGCGGAGGCTGTCCCAGGTGAAGACCGCGAGGGCCAGCCAGACGATGGCGAATCCGGCCCAGCGGCTGGGCGGCATGACCTCATGGGCGACGAACACGCCGACGAGGAACTGCAATACCGGGGCGATGTACTGGAGCAGGCCGATCGTGGTGAGCGGCACCCGGATCGCGGCGGAGGTGAAGCAGAGCAGTGGAACAGCCGTGATCACTCCACCCCCGGCCAGCAGGAGGGCGTGCCCCGCGCCCATGCTCCCGAAGGTGCCGGTGCCCTGCCCCTGCAGGTAGAGCAGGTAACCGAGCGCGGGCAGCAGCAGCACCAGCGTCTCGATGGTCAGGCTCTCGGCGGCACCGACCTGCGCGATCTTCTTGACCAGGCCGTAGGTGCCGAAGCTGACCGCCAGGACCAGCGCGATCCACGGCAGCCGGCCGTAGTCGACGGTGAGGACGACGACGGCCAGGGCTCCCAGCCCGACTGCGCCCCACTGCCACGGCCGCAGGCGCTCCCTGAGAAGGAAGACGCCGAAGAGCACGCTGACCAGGGGGTTGATGAAGTAGCCGAGAGCGCTCTCGACCACGTGCCCGCTGTTCACGGCGTAGATGTACACACCCCAGTTGACCGTGATGACCATCGCGGCCAGGGCGAGGAGGCCGAGCTTCCTGGGGGTGCGCAGCAACTCGCGGAACCAGGACCAGTGACGTCGCACCACGAGGATCGCGACGACGGCGACAAGGGACCACGCGATGCGGTGGGCCAGGATCTCCAGGGCGGCTGAAGGCTTCAGGAGCGGCCAGTACAGCGGGAACAGGCCCCACATGGTGTAGGCGGCGATGCCGTACAGGACTCCACGGCGCGATTCAGGCATGTAGCCTATTTTGACTGCTTACCATTTTTAACACAAATTAGCAGTTCTTTCGTAACAGTTAAGAAGCGCTTACGGGAACACTGCAGCTCCTCGGATGGTTCTCTCTGGCAGAAAGCTCGCAGAGGAGGTCCGCAATGGGCTGGTTGTTCGGTAGGGACAAGACTTCCATGGTGTCTCCGGAGAGCGCGCTCCCGGGTCGCCCCGCACGCATGGTGGTGCCCGCTCGCCACGCGGTCCTCGACGCTCCGCTGGCTCCGCCGTACCCCGAGGGAAGTGAGACCGCCGACTTCGGCCTCGGCTGTTTCTGGGGCGCCGAGCGCATTTTCTGGCAGACCCCCGGCGTGGTGTCCACCTCGGTCGGTTACGAGGGCGGCTACACCCAGAACCCCACCTACGAAGAGGTCTGCACCGGCCAGACCGGCCACACCGAGGCCGTCCGAGTGGTGTTCGACCCGTCCAAGGTGTCCTACGAGGAGCTGCTCCGCGTCTTCTGGGAGGCCCACAACCCCACCCAGGGCATGCGCCAGGGCAACGACGTCGGCACCCAGTATCGTTCGGCGATCTACTTCCATTCGCCCGCGCAGGAGAAGTCCGCCCTGTCCTCGCGTGACGCCTACCAGAAGGTGCTCACCGAGGCCGGCCACGGCCAGATCACCACCGAGATCGCCCCTGCCGGGGACTACTTCTTCGCGGAGGAGTATCACCAGCAATACCTTCACCGCAACAAAAACGGCTACTGCGGGATAGGAGGGACCGGGGTCGCTTGCCCGGCAGGCATCGCGCCTGCTGGCGAGTGAACAAGGCGCTCTTCGACGAGGTCTCCGTGCTGTTCGCCGAGCAGCGCGGACTGACCTATCCCGACGATCTGATCAGTGTGGAGATCTACGGGCACTCCATGCTGTTGATCGACAGCGACATGGCGGGGTGCGTGACCAGCTACGTAGGTCACAAGCGAGGCGTGTTGGACGCTGATCAACTTCGCATTGTCCGGGAGTGCGCGCGTGACCTCGGAGCGTTGGTCCCACGACTTCGCCGACGTGAAGGCCGCACCTATGCCGCACGTTGGCTACGGATCGCCGAGCTGATCATGGGCGATTCCCAGGAAGGTGCCCGTTACGGCGAGTAACGACGGCGACAACTTTCTCTACAGGGCCAAGGGCCAAGGCCGCGTAGTTAGTGGTTGTGGTGCGGTGTCAAGGCAGGGTGTAGGTGGCGCGGCTGGTCTTGCGGATCAGTCCTTGGCGGGCCCATTGGGCCATCTGAACGCAGAAACTGTGCAGGTCGGGGACACCGAGGAGTTGGCCGACTTCCCGTCCGTTCCAGGAGGGGATTCCACGGTCGATCTCTTCGAGTCAGGTACGCTGCGGGCGCTGCTCGCCACCGCCTCCTCCATCGGCCCGCGCGCAGCTAAGGGCACCATCTATACCTCCAAGATCCCCGGCCGGCCTTTCGGCGGGCGGCCGGGACGCGGCGAGAAGGTCGCCTGGGCGCTCTGGTTCGATGCCAAGGGCAGGGTCACTCGCCTGACCACCACGACCTCTCAGCGGACGAACGACAACTACGAGCTGGGTCTCAGTTCCGACCTGCGCTTCACCGGCTGGGGCGCCCAGGTGACCATCGAGCCGCCGCCCGAGGATCTGGTCATCGAGGCCGAGGACCTTCCCGAGCCTGACGACTTGTTCGAGGAGCCGCCGGTGGCGATCGAAGCTCCTTCGAAGGGGGACTGAGCCCAGGGCTGCATGGTGAAGCCGTGAACGCAGACGTGCTGGCCGACCTGCCGGTGCCGGAGCGCCTGGCACATGCCTTGGCCGCGGATGCCGAGGTCCGTCCGACGCCGAAGGCTCCATCCGCTTGAGAAGTGCCCGAAGTGTTTCGTGGGAGCACGTTTCTCCAGGTCCATCAGTCACTGCGGGATCGGTGGCACCAACGTCAAGCTAGGTGACCCATCCGAGGGGGGTGTTTGCCAGACGGGCCTGGTTCCCACCGAGGATAGGCGGCAGATCTCGCTCCTACGGCTCATGCTTATCTTCCGGGCGGAAGGCGTATGTGCTCGATCGGTCTTGTCGCTGTGCTCCTGCCGGTGGTGAATCGTTGTCATCATCGTGTTGAGGCGAAAGCAAGGTGCGACAGAGGTACGGCTCATAGCATCAACGCTATGAGTTGGGGTACCGTAGAGCTGGAACCAGAAGTTCGGAAGTGGCTCGAAGATCTGCCTGCGGCGTCGTTCGCGAGGGTGGCTTTCTATGTCGATCTGCTGGCGGCGGAGGGCCCTCTGCTGGGGGAGCCCTACACGAAGCAACTTGACGGAAAGCTTCGCGAGCTCCGCTTTCACCTCGACGAGTTCGCTGTGCGAATCACTTACTGGATCGCGACCGGCCGCCGGATCGTGCTCTTGACCGTGTTCCACAAGACGCGGACGCGCGATGATCGTGAGGTTGAGCGGGCTCGGCGAGCCATGCGTCGCTGTGCCGAGCTGGCGCACACCGTCGACGAGGGAGAAGAAGCGGTATGAGCGGGCAAGGGAGCTGGCGAGAGCTCAGAGATCGCCGGATGGCCGAGCCGGGTGCGGCTGAGGCCTACGAGGCCACGCGTATCGCCTACGAGCTGGGTAAGACGGTCCGGGCGATGCGCGAGGGGCGAGGCTGGAGTCAGAACGACCTGGCGCGCGCGGCCGGCATGACCCAGTCGGCGGTGGCGCGATTCGAGGCAGGCGGAACGATCCCGACGTTGCCGGTGCTGGAGCGCCTGGCGCGTGCTTTGGATGCGGATGTCGAGGTCCGTCTGACGCCCCGGGCTCCCGCTGCTTGAGCTGAGATCCAATACGCCCGAAAACCACCGTCACGCTGTCGAGAGCCCTGACGGACACTGCGGGGTCGGTGGCACCAACGTCAAGCTAGGTGACCCATCCGAGTGGAGCGCCTGCCAGACGGGCCTGGTCCCGACCGAGGAGTAGCACTCCCGACTTCACCAAGACAGCTCACGATCATCTTCCGAGCGTGAGCTGTCTTGCTGCCAGGCATGGTCAAGTTGCTCATCTTCCGCATCCCGGACGAAACAACCGTCCTGATGTCGTCTTGCACCCCTTCATTACGAGTGAACGGCACGTCCCAGGTCGGCAAGCTCGTGCCCTGGTCGGGCGGTGGATGCGGGTCGGTGGCGTGTGATCGTGTAAGACGGTGTTGCTGTACGGGGCTGCTGTACGGCACTCCTCGCCGGACTGCGGCTTGGTCGCTCGATCACCGCTCGCTGTGCAGAATCTCCATGGCCTGAAGCACGTCGGTGGCGACATGATCCGCGCTGTGATCGTGGCCGACCCAAGTGCCTCGGTCGATCCAGATCGTACGTAGCCCGGCCGCCTGTCCCCCACCGATGTCGGCGACGAGGTTGTCACCGACCATCCATCCCCCGCCTTCGAGGGTCATACCCGATCGAGAGCGACCAGCCAATCAATCGTCTCACGGCCTAGATCGTGCTCTTCGGCGAACTTCTCAGCCCATATCTGGACAACACCCTCGTCTAGGTTGACGAGGGTGTTGTCCAGGTCGAAAAGCGCGAGCCGCTGCACGATGCCCCCTACGATGACGCTTTGTCGTGAGACACCCGCATTAGGAGAGCGATTGCGCTTGGATCGCCACTGTGCCCCTGATCTGCTGATACGGCCATCAAGGAAATCGTGTCTCTCTTGATCATTCCACGCATAGTCCGTTGGGCTGCGCTGCTCTGCCGCGTTCTCGGGCATCTGAACGAGACCTATCGTCGCCTTCCGCTGGTGGCGGCTGTCGGACATCGCAGACTACCGCGGTCCCGACCTGTTCTCACCGCGCGACCTGGCCACGCCGTTGGCGGCGCTGATCACCGGCGGGGTTCCGTCCAGACCTGTGTCGCTCGGACTCTGAGCCTGGGGCGCGAGCGCGGGCCGGGGTTCGACCGGAAGCGCAGATGAGGTCGGGGCGTGCCGAGCCCCGTACCAAGGCCATGGAAGAAGAAACGACCTTCGGGTGAACAGGAGAGGAAAGCGATCGATTTCTAATCTTGCGAGGGTCAATGACGTTGAGCAAGGGACTGGTGGCAGCGGTTCTGGCAGGCACGCTGGGCGTGGCCGCGACACCGGGGGCCGTCACAGCCGGGCATGGAAGCCAGGAGGGCCCCGGACGACCACGCTCCGGTACGGCGGGCAGTGTGACACTGCTGACCGGCGACCGTGTCGTGGTCGCGGGCAAGAGGTTCCGGGTGGAGCTGGCCGCGGACCGGGAGGTGCACTTCTCGTCCGGGTACCGGAACGGGCACCTGTACGTCGTTCCGTCCGACGCCGCGTCCCTGGTCGCCCAGGGGGTGCTGGACGAGCGGCTGTTCGATGTCACCCAGTTGCTCGAATGGCACTACGGCGACGCGGACACGGCCGACATCCCGCTGATCACACAGTCGCCGGAGGGCACGGCCCCCGCGCTGAAGGGCGCCGCGACGACACGGCGGCTGACCGGCCTGGGCATGACAGCGCAGCGGGTGGCCAAGAAGAGCACCGGCGAGGCGTGGCGGAACCTGCTCGGCGGGGTGTCCACGCTGGCCGCGGGCAAGAGCAAGATCTGGCTCGACGGCCGGCGTTCGTACACCCTGGACCGCAGCACCAGGCAGATCGGCGCGACCGAGGCGTGGCAGCAGGGCTTCACCGGGAAGGACGTCACGGTCGCCGTGCTCGACAGCGGGTACGACCCCACACATCCCGACCTGAAGGACGTGGTCACCCAGTCACGGAACTTCTCCGACGATCCTGACATCGTCGATCACCTCGGACACGGCACGCACGTCGCCTCGGTCATCGCCGGCGCCGGAGAGAAGTATCGCGGCGTGGCACCGGGCGCCCACATCGCCTTCGGCAAGGTGAGCGGAGTCGACGGGCTCTTCGACTCCGCGATCCTGGCCGGTATGGAGTGGGCCGCCACCGAGGTCAAGGCCAAGATCGTCAACATGAGTTTCGGCGGGACCGACGAACCCGGCCTCGACCCGGTCGAGCAGGCGGTGAACACCCTGTCGCAGGAGACGGGCACCCTGTTCGTGGTGGCCGCGGGCAACGACGGCGGCGAGGGCACCGTGCTGACTCCCGGCAGCGCGGACGCCGCGCTGACCGTCGGCGCGGTGGACCGTTCTGACCAGGTGGCCGCTTTCTCCAGCAAGGGGCCGAGAATCGGCGACCACGCGGTCAAGCCGGACGTCACCGCCCCCGGCGTGGACATCGTGGCCGCCGCCGCGGCGGGCACCGCCGACGGGACCCATGTGGCGAAGAGCGGCACGTCGATGGCCACTCCTCACGTGGCGGGAGCGGCGGCCATCCTCGCCCAGCGCCATCCCGACTGGAGCGGGCAGCAACTCAAGGCCGCGCTCATCGGCAGTGCCAGGCCGACCGACGGCGCCACGCCGTACCAGCAGGGCGCAGGGCGGGTGGACGTGCCCCGCTCGCTGGCCCAGGAGGTGATCGCCTCTCCCACCGGCGTGTGGGCCGCGTTCCCCTGGCAGCACCCGGGCGAGCGGCGGGCCACCGGGAAGATCGCTTACACCAACACCGGGGCCACACCCGTCACCCTGGACCTCGCGGCCGGCTCGGACGTGCTCACACTGTCGCCGCAGCGGCTGGAGGTGCCCGCAGGCGGGCAGGCGTCGGCCACGGTGACGATCGACGCCGAGGACAAGGGGCCCGGCGACTATCCCGGCGTCATCACCGCCACGGCCGGTGACACGGTGGTCCGCACCCCGGCCGGGGCCTACGTGGAACCGGAGTCCTATGACGCCACGGTGACCGTCCTGGGCAGGGACGGGGCCGCCACCGATTCGATGCAGAGCTACGTTTACGACCAGGCGACCGGCACCCGGCGCAACCTCGTCTTCCACGGCAACGTGGCCAGGATCAGGCTGCCGAAGGGACGCTGGAACCTCTACACCGAAATCTACGAGAGGAAGGACCGCAGCCTGACGATCGCGCACCAGCCGTTCGAGATCGCCGACGCCGACGTGCCGCTGACGGTCGACGGCCGCAAGGCGAAGCAGGTCACGTTCACGGTCGACGACCCCACCGCCGTCCCCGGCCGCCTGTTCGCCCTGTCCATGGTCAATGGTCCCTGGACGACCGGGATACTCGCGAACAACTACTCTGGCGGCTTCTACGTCATCCCGGTGCGGCAACCGGGATTCGCCTACCTGGCCCAGACCGCCTGGACCAAGAAGGACACGACGCCCACCCCGTACCGCTACGACCTCGTGGACTACCGCAAGGACGGCATCCCCGACGACCCCGGGTACGCCGCGCGGACCCGGGACATGGTCAAGGCGACCGAGACCTACCGCTCGTCCGTCCCGGGCGCCACCGGCGTGCTGTACTCGGGGCCGGTGCTGCCCGGCAGCGACCTCTCAGGGGGGGTGGACACCTCGGCCATCCCGCTGCCGAGCAGTCTGACGCGGTACCTCACCCCGGGGTTCGCGTGGAACGACGAATTCAGCACGGGCGGCCTGGTCGAGCTCGGCACCGGCCCGGTGCGCGACGAGGGCTTCACCCAGGTCTGGAACGCCGCGGTGGCCGGCCCTTCGTTCGCCGCCTCCGGCGGCAGCCGTACCGGCGACACACTGGACTTCCCCGCCAACGGGCTGTACACCAGCGGAACCGCCGGCCGTACCGGCATGGACGCGACCGCGACCGGCACCCTCACCCTCGCCGGGAACGGAAAGGAGATCGCCACGACCGACATCATCGGCTGCATCGCCTACCGGAGCGAGGAGTGTTCGCTCACCGCCACGTTGCCCGAGGCGGACACCGCCTACACGCTGACCGCCTCCTCCCGGCGGCCGGAAGCAGGGCTGTCCACGGGCGTCGACGCCGTCTGGACCTTCCACTCCGCCCGTACGGCGAAGCCCGAGTCCCTGCCGCTGATGGCCGTGCGCTACGCACCGCAGGACCTCGACGACGCCAACCACGCCAAGCCGGGGTCACGGACCACCGTGCCGATCTGGGTCGAGCGGGCTCCTGGCGCCCGCAGGACGGCCGTCTCTTCGATCAAGCTGGAGGCGTCCGCCGACGACGGGAAGACGTGGCGGCCGGTGCGCGTCCAGGCGACCCGATCGGGCTGGACGGCGCAGCTCGGCAACCCCACCGCTCCGGGGTACGTCTCGCTGCGCGCGACGGTCACCGACAAGGCGGGCAACGGCGTCACCCAGACCGTGACCCGCGCCTACGCCGTCGGGTGACACGTACGGTCGCACCGTGAGCCCGGGGGGCTGAGGGTGCCCTGCCCGAACGGCCTCGCCGTTAGCCGGGCACCCTGGCCGCGGGGTGAGCGTCTCCCCCCCCGGGGCCCGCGTTCCCGTCGAGTCGAGGCAGGGGGGCCGGCTCGTCCGCCCTCGGGCGTTCCATCCCGAGGGCGGATCCGGACCACTCCCGCAGCTCCGGCGTACGCCGGCCACCGTGGAAGAACCGGCCGAGGAGCCCCGCCCACTCGCCATGCCGCCCATGGTGCGCTACGCCCGCACGCGGATGGCGTTCCTCATCGCCCGCACCTTCGACAACAACACGACGCAGTGGTGGGGCAAGATCGCCCTGCCGCTCGGCGCTGACCCCAGGGATCTCGGCGGCCTTTTCACTCTCTCGGTTGTTCCCGGTTCGTGCGCCTCCGGGCGGGGCGGCCCCGTTTTCCGCACGTCGGGGTAATCGGAGATCGTCGGTTTTGCTGTGGTGATCGTCGTCGCGGTATGACCTGGCTGGTGAGACAGCGTGCGCAGTGGGGCCAGGCCAGGTCATCGAGGTGCTGGTGGCCAACCGGCTGACCTCGCCCGCCCCGCTGGTGCACGTGCGGGACCGGGCCAGGACGTGGGCGGCGGGCGAGGCGTTCGGCATCGACGTGGCCCGCCTGCACCGGGACATGACGTCGATCTCGCTGCACGGCGACTATGAGCAGACCGAGCCCGGCTTCGCCCGGCCCAGGTCCGGCCACCCGAAGGGCCGGCGGCCGGATCTGAAGCAGATCCAGGCCCGGATCGCGGTGACCGCCGATGGGTCGGTGCCGGTCTTTCACCGCGCCTACCACGGCGCGGCCGGCGAAGTCGGGCAGGTCATCGGCGCCATGCAGGCCTTGCCGAAGCCGGCCGGCCCGCAACAGATGCCGATGATCGTTGATTCCAAGCTGATCTCGTATGCCAACCTGGCCGCGATGGCCGCCGGGAGCGTGAGCTTCGTCGCCCCGGCCTCCAAGGTCTATGTCAGCGCCGAGACCATGGCCGGCCTGGAAGCGGCCGACGCGATCAAGGTGGACTACCTCGCCGCCCGCGATGCCGGCAAGAGCGCCGAGCGGCGCGGTGTCTGGCACGTGCGTTCTGCCTGATCGAACGCCAGGCCCGCCGTGCCCTGGCCACTCGCGGCGCGACCAAGGTCGACCGGTTGTACGCCGACCGTCCTGCCGTTCCCGCCGGGCGGCTCATCCTGGACGCACTGGCCGGCATCCGGCTGATCCCGGGCACCGGCCAGTCACCCCCCGACCATCCCGCAACCCACCGACCTCCAACTCCATCTCCTGGACCTCCTCGACATCGATCCACGAGACCTCCGCTGAAGATCACTCACATGCGGAAACGGGGCTAGCTCTTCTTCGCCGAAGGAAACTGGTCCGTCCACTCGGTGGTCACGGAGATGAACTTGTCGTTCCACGCCAGGTCGCCGTCGTCGACGACGACGAGGTTGGCGCGGGTCACCCGGGCCTTCTCGGGATCGACGACCAGCTCGATGTCCTTACCGCCATCGGGGTAAGGGAAGCGCAGTTGCTGGCCGCCTTCAACCGCGCCCGCGTTCTCGACTCCCGGCGTCGCGGCGAGCGCCCGGAACGCCGCTGAGCGGACCTCCGCGGGCGCCGGCAGCTCCGTGATCAGCGCGAGCAGGGTGAAGGTGGGATCGCCTTGGATTTCGGATGCGAACATGTCATTCTCGTTGCCCTTGCGCTCGGCGATCCACGCCTTCAGCGCCTCCGGGTCCGTCGGCAGCCTTTCGAGATCCTCGAAGCTCACCTTGGCGCCCTTGAGGCTGAGCGTTTTCCAGGCCGGTGCCGGTACGACGGCGTCGGGGGGATCCCCCGGCCCGCCCTTGGTCCAGCGCTTGCCGTCGCGCCTGGTCCAGCTCTCCATCGGCGGGCTGTCCGACTTGGGCCACTGACGCGTAACGTGCCAGTACGTCCCGGAACCTTGGGGCGTACGTTCCGCGCTGACGGCGGCCATGAGCAGGACCTCCTTGCCCGTGACCGGTGCGCCGTCGTTCGTGGGCGCCCCCGTGGCGAACACGACCGCGGCGGCCCCGGCGGCAACTAGGGCGACTCCCGGCATGAACCAGCCGACGCGCCGGCGCGCCCGGCCCGCCCGCATCCTTCGCTGGAGGCGGTCTCTGCCGCGCGCGACCGCCCCAGCGGACGGCTCCGGCTTGGTCAGCAGAGTGGCGATCTCTTCCAGGTCATCCATGGGTCGTCTCCTTGTCGATGAGGGCCTGGATCTTGGCGCGGGCCCGGCTGAGCCGCGAGCCCACTGTGCCGAGGGAAATGCCGAGCGCCTGGGCTATCTCGTTGTAACTGAGCTGGCCCAGCGCCAGGAGCAGCAGCACGTCACGCTCGCCGCCGTTCAGCGAGGCGAGCGCCATGGCCAGGTACGGCTGGGCGGTCACGGAGGTGACGACCCGGTTCTCGTGTCCTTCCACGACCGGCGCGGGGTCCAGCCGGGCCAGCGCCTTGTAGTGGCGGGCCTCCTTGCGGCGGTGCCTGGCCACCAGGTTCGTGGCGAAGCCGAACAGCCAGGGCCGCAACTCCCCTTTTTCCGGGTCGAACCGGTCGCGCCGGTCGAACGCCAGCAGGAACGTCTCCGCCGTGATGTCCTCGGCCGCCTGGGTGCCCAGGCGTCCCGCCACGTACCGGTAGATGTCGCGGAGATACCGGTCATACACGGCGGTGAACAGCTCGGGGTTCCGCTGGTAGCCGGCGACGAGGTCGGCGTCGGTCACCTGCTCGCTCACGTCGGCGGTCACGTGCCCGTCTCCGTCATGAGTGTGCCTTCCGGATGGTGATCATTACTTTCATCCATCCTTCGCCGCACGCCCGCATTTTCTTCCCGCCCCCGAAGGGCGGCCATTCAGCAGCCGGGCGCGTTTTCCGCGCATGCCAACTCGTCCCGCCACCAGGGTGATCGCCGCCTTCATTCTCCGGCCTTCTCCCAGAAGGACTCAGCCGAAAGTGCGGTGGGGAGTGGAGGAGCTTGGGGAGGGGTAGTGACGTGCGAAATACGGGGCTAGCCTGTAACGACCTACTTTCGACTGGTGGTCGCCGTGGTGTTCGGCGCGTGGGCGGCGCTGGCCGCGACCGGCCGAAGAGCCGCAGCGCGGCCAGCGACCGCCCGACGCGCGCGGGGCGCCACAGGCGGCACGCGCCTTGAAAGACGTAGAGAAAGTTCTCATTCAGTCGGGTGCTGACTGTGCTGAGCTGGCCTTATGTGGCGTTGTGGTTGAGGCCGGAGTACCGGATGATGCTTGACACTTCAGGCCGTGCGCCTTGCTCGTGGTCCTCGGGGCTGCTGGGCTATTCGGCGGTGTTCTGGTCGTCGTCGGGTCGGCCGGCGAAGCTGCCGAGCCCTCGGACGGTGTAGATGGAGCCCTCGGCGCGGAGCGCCTTCATCACCTTGTGGGCGGTCATGCGGGCGATGCCGAACTCTTGCATCAGGTCGTTCTCGCTGGGGACGCGTGAGCCGGGGCGGTAGGCGCCGGAGGCGATGCGTTCGCGGATGACCTCCGCCACCTGCTGCCACCTGGGCTGATCCTCGCGCCATTCGATCATGAGACCACTGTAGGAACCTCTGCACGACCATCGTTCTCTGGATGGCCCTACAGTGCCCTATAGGCATCCATGAACCACCATCTCTACGCTCGACCCATGACAACGACGGGATATGACCTCGATGCGCTCCGTGTGACGTTCCCCCGATGGGCGATCTTCCGCAGCGACGCAGGCGCGTTCTACGAACTCTGCCAGGCGGGCGGGCTGCTGTTCATCCGGCGCACGTATCGCTCCGATGCCGTGCTCATGCACGAGAGCGAGTGGCTGCGGACCGCCGATGGAGAGCGGCTGTGGCTACGGGTCCTGCTCGGCCAAGCGCGCTGATCAGTCCAAACGGCCATGACGTGGTTGGCTGAAGCGGCCGGATAGGCGTCGGGACGGGTCGTCGGTCGTCGGCTGACTCCGGTAACTCGTGTGTAAGCGCTCGTGTAGATCACGTTCAGACGGTGGTGTAAATGCCCGGCTAGATCAGCGTGATACCGAATCTTCTCTCCTCGCGGTGAACTTGCAGCATGCCGGTCCGGCCGTGACCGTGCGAACGGCTGAGGCGATGATCGCTCGTTGCTGGGAGACGTTCATCGCCTCCCAGCGGCTCAGCATCTCCTCGGCCGTGCCGATGAAGCTCAGCAGCGGCGATGTGCGCGACATACGGGCCAACTGGGCGCGGGACTTCTCCAACCGCGCGTCGATCGGGGCGCGGGCGGCCATCCACTCCTTACGGCTGATCTCCCGCGCCGCCCACGCCTGGGCCAGCTCCTCCAACTGCTCCTCATCCGCCCGCACCTCCTCGGCCAGGCCGTCATCGTCAGCGCTGCGGGGCGTGTGCTCGCGCCGCCCGCTGATCCGTGCTGAGGCCGGCAGCCGGCGCAACGTCGTCGGGGTCCAGTAACCCCCGGCCGGAGTCGTGATCTCACGCGTGCGGAAGTCCCGGCACACGCTCGACAGCGACTCTCCGGCGAGCATGCGCCGGGCGGCCTCCCGGATCACCTCGGCTTCCTCGTCGATAACCGTGATGCGGTCCTCGGCGTAGCCGTACGGGCGCATCCCGCCGCCGGAGACCTTCCCGGCCTCGGCGCTCTGGCGACGCTGGCGCTTCTGCCGTTCGGCCTTGTGCTCGGCCTCATGCCGAGCGGCGGTCCCGAGCATCCGGGCGATCAGACGCCCGGTCGGGGTGGCCAGGTCGATCTCCCCAGTGACGGTGGCCGGCTCCACGCCGCGTCGGTCGGCCAGGTCGATCACGTCTTCCAACTCGCGAGGGGAGCGGGTCAGCCGGTCCACATGCCAGCAGACGATGGCGTCGATGGTCCCGCCTTCAATGTCGGCCAGCAGACGCTTCCACGCGGGACGCGGGGCTCCCGAGTAGGCGCTGACGTCGTTGTCGGGGTAGACGTCCACGACAGTCCACCCTTTGCGTTCGACCAAGGCTCGGCAATCGGCCTCCTGGCGGGCGACGCCCAACCCTGCACCCTCGCGGTCCTGGCTGATCCGGCAGTAGATCGCGGCTCGTCGCATAGGTCACATAGATACACGTTGGTAGGCACCGGGGTTACGTGCCCTGTGGGCATCGCGCCTGCCGGTGAGTGAACCGGAGATCGTTAACGAGGTCCCGGTGTTGTGGGCGGAGCACAGGGGACTGCCTTCCCGCACGATCGGCAGGGGCGCTGACTGCATCGCGGCGTGAACTCGGCCGGATTCGCGAGCAGCGCCAGCGTCGGGAGGGACGGAGTCGATCTCTCCTACGCGAGGAGCCCGGCCCGTGACCGCAGATCGGGCTCCTTTGAAACAGCGCCGTTGGGATGGCTCAGTCGCGCTTCAGCACTCGCACGTGCGTGCAGCAGATAGTCGATCAACGGGTCAATCCGCCATAGACGCTGGACGAGCTGCGAAAATGGACCGTCATGAGGACGCTCTATCCACCGACCGAGCCGTACGACTCCGGTCTGCTCGACGTCGGCGACGGTAACCAGATCTATTGGGAAGTCTCTGGCAACCCCGACGGCAAGCCCGTGGTCATGGTGCACGGGGGACCCGGTGGCGGCTGCACCCCCAACCACCGCCGCCAGTTCGACCCGCAGGCGTACCGCATCGTGCTGTTCGATCAGCGCAACTGCGGGCGCAGCCGACCACATGCCAGCGACCCGACCGTATCGCTGGAGCACAACACGACGTGGCATCTCGTCGCCGATATGGAGCGGCTGCGTGAGCACCTGGACATCGACCGCTGGATGGTGTTCGGCGGGTCGTGGGGGAGCACGCTGTCGCTCGCGTACGCGCAGGCCCACCCTGACAGGGTTGCTGAACTCGTGCTGCGCGGCATCTTCATGCTGCGGCCCTTCGAGGTCCGGTGGTTCTACCAGGAAGGGGCGTCACTGATCTTCCCTGATGTCTGGGAGAGCTATGTCGCACCGATCCCGGAGGAGGAGCGCAAAGATCTGATCGCCGCGTTCCACGCTCGGCTCAACCATCCGGATCCGGAGGTACGGCTGCCCGCGGCACGCGCATGGAGCGTCTGGGAGGGCTCGACCATCACCCTGCGGCCAGACCCCGAGATCATTGCTGCGCATTCCGACGGTGATTACGCGGTCGCCTTCGCCAGGATCGAAAGCCACTACTTCCTCAACGGCGGGTTCTTCGAGGAGGAGCAGCTCATCCGGGACATCGGCAAGATCCGGCACATTCCCTGCGTCATCGTGCAGGGCCGGTACGACGTGTGTACTCCGGCCAGGACCGCCTGGGATCTTCATCGCGCTTGGCCGGAAGCCGAATTTCACATCGTCGACGATGCGGGGCACGCCTACTCAGAACCCGGCATCCTTGATCGCCTCATCGAGACAACCGATCGCTTCGCCCTTCGCCGGAACTGACGCGATCCGGATCAGCCATGTGCGGCTCCGGCCTCACCGTGGCATTCACGTTCGTGGCCTTCGGCGGCATCGTCTCGGCGACGGCTCCGCCGGAGCAAGATACGGCCTTCTCCCGTAGGCATCTGTGCGGCGTGCGACTGTGCTCGCATGCCGCAGGAATCGGACCGCCGAAAGGCCGTCAAGGTCGTCGGAGTCTGAGGCTCACCGGCCACTTGGCAGTGCACGGCGGCCGGCGTCCTGTGCGTGAGCACCGGCTGAACAGCGATGCGAGCGCCGGCTTTTCAGACACCCTCCAGTGCGCATGAAGCCGGGATCATCCGCAGACTTTCCGGTACGGCAGCGAGGGAACGTAGGTCTTCCACTCCTGCGGGGTCAGCGACCGTCCGGCCCGTGCGCAGACGGCGTTGACGACGGCCCATGCCGCAGCGGGGAAGCGTCTGACCGTCCCGTTCCTGTCCACGGTCAGGACATCGGTCCCGTCGGGGGTGAAGGAAACCGACAGCAGCTCGCCGGTCTCGGGGTCCAGGCCGCCGCCGGTGTCGGCGGACAGGCCGAGATCGTTTCCCGTGAGCGGATCGAACAACCGCACGCGGCCGTCTCCCTCGTTGACCGCGACGAGATCCTCGGTGGGTGAGTAGGCGGCGACCCCGGCGAAGGTGTCTCGGATGGGAGTGCCGATCATGCGCAGGGTAGCGGGGTCCCACAGAGTCACGCGTCCGCGCGAGTCGAACACGACGACGGCCTTGCCTGAGTGGGTGAAGTACACCCTGCTGCCGTAGGTGTCCTTGCCGCCGGCGCCGAAGGGTTCGCCGATCGCCTTCCCGCTGGTGGTGTCGAGAAGCCGATGCTCGGGGCCGACGACGGCCAGTCGCCGGCCGTCGGGGGAGAACGCCAGGTCCTGCTCCATGCCCGTGGGCGCCTGCCACAGCCTGCGACGGGCCTGCCAGTCCCAGAGCTCCACGGCGTGCCTGCGCGGGGAACGTCCGTTGAGGGGGGTGTCCAGGGTGAGCGCGAGTCTGGTCCCGTCGGGACCGAAGTGCACGGTCTGGGCTTTCAGGTCGTCTTTGCCGACGGCGAACTCGGCCACGACCTTCCTGGTGGCCGTGTCCAGGACCTTGATCCTGCCCCGGGACAGGAGGGCCATCCGCCGCCCGTCCCCGCTGAAGTCGATGCTCCCGGCAGCGGGCAGGGGGCCGATCGGCTTTCCGCTCGGGGCCGCGTGCAACGTCGTGACGCCCTCCGGATCCTCCTCCTCCACCACCAGGTGGCGCCCGTCCCGGCTGAACGCGGCCGCGTTCACCGACCCTGACTCCGTCTCGGTCATCAAGTCGGCGACGTCGACGGAGAAGACCTGATCTCCCATGAGATACCGGAACGCCGAGCCGTCGAAGGCGCCCACGGGCATGACGCCGATGTCCCCGTCACCCCGGACTGCGACCTCGCTGACCAACTGGGCGTCGGGCAGCCGCCAGAACTGGATGCTCTCGCGTGCCGCCGTCGCCAGCAGCCGCCCGTCCGCGTTGAAGACCGGATCGCCGTGGTTCCAGGTCTCCTCTATCCCGTCCTCGTCCTTCTCGCCGATCTCCGCCGCCCAGCCGCCCTTGATGCGGGTCAGCCTCAGCGTCCCGTAGCCGCGCCGCGCCAGCCACGCACCGTCGGGACTCAAGGTGCCTGTCCGGGCGGCCGGGTTCTCAGCGGTGATCACATCCCACTGGCTGTTCCCGGGCTTGACGATCACCCGTCGGCCCTCGTTCTCCATGACGGCCTCGACCCAGCCGTTGACCTGATCGGCCGTCCGGCGGAACGTCCAGGTTCTGATGACCTTCCCCGTGCGGGTGTCCCAGGCCCCCGCACGTTTGGCGGTCGCCGCGATGAGCGTACGGCCCGAGGGGGACAGGCCGACGTCCACCACCTGCCTGCCGTCAAGCCCCAGCCCGGAGATCAGGGCGGTCCGCCTGCCGGTGCGCACGTCCCACAGCCGTGCCTGGTGCTTGTCGATACTGACCAGCGTGCGCCCGTCCCGGCCGAACGCCCTCAGGGTGTCACTCGTTTTGGCCGGATCCCTGAACATCGCCCGCTCGCGCTGGGCGAGCGAGGCGGTCAGCGCCGCCCTGGCCTGCGGTGTGCCGCTCAGCCGCCAGGCGGCCACGCTGAACAGCATGGCCAGCCGCGGGTCGGTGTGCCTGGTCGTGTCCGCCAGCGTGGCCAGCCGTACCGACTCCGACCTGCTCAGCTGAGCCGACAGTTGCTCGGCCCGGGAATCGGCGACCCCGCCCTGATAGACCGCCAGGCCACCCGCGGCCAGTGCGATGACCAGCAAGCCTGCCAGGCTCAGCGAAGCCAGCCTGGCGCGCTTGGCCCTGCGCCTGCTCAGCCGCGCCGAGGACTCCAGGAAGTCGCGCTCGGCCGGGGACAGGGTGATGTTCTTGCGGGCGGTGGCCGCCCACTGCAGGCCGTTCTCCAGGCTGCTGCCATGGAACAGGTCCCCGTCCCTGCGTCCGGACGCCACCCACAGCTTCGCGGCGGTCAGGATCTGGCGGTGTGCGGCAAGGCCATCGCGGTTGGCGTCGATCCAGCGCCGCAGGCGGGGCCAGGCATGCGGCAGGGCAGGACGCGCCAGCCAGATCTGCTCGCCGTCCCTGCTCAGCAGGTAGCCGAACACCTTCAAGATCCGCGTGATCGCCGCCGCCTCGGGCAGCGGCCTGCCCTCCATCAGTTCGGCCAGATCCGCACGCCGTACCGAAAGCTCGCCGCGCTCGCTCACGGTGACCAGCCGCAGGAAGAACTCGGCCGCCAGCTCGCGCTCGGCCGGGCCGAGCAGCGCGTAGGACTCCTCCGCCAGCGTGCCGAGCGCGGGGTCGACATCGAGTACGGCCACGTCTGCCGCCGCACGGTTGCCCTGGGCCAGCAGCCGCCCGGTGTCGAGCCCGATGCCACCGCTGACCAGCGCGATCAGTAGTTGCCGCGCGGTGGGCCGCTCCTGCGGCTCCTTACTGAGTGCCGCAGCCACCAGCGGGCGCAACGCCTCCGGCAGCACCCCGAGGTCGGGGCTGGCGGACAGCACCCGATGCATCACCCCGCCCAGGCTCTCGGCCTCGAACGGATCGGTGCCCGTAGCCGCGTAGAGCATGATGCCGCCCCACGCGAACACGTCGGCGGGCGTGCCCGCCCGCTGCCCGGTGAACACCTCCGGCGCCATGTAGGTAGGGGTCCCGGTCACCAGCCCCGTCGCGGTCAGCGACATCTCCGCGGTCCTGGCGATGCCGAAATCGATGACCCGGGGACCGTCGGGACCCAGCAGAACGTTGTCCGGCTTGAGGTCCCGGTGGACCACGCCGGCCTCGTGGATCGCGGTCAGCGCCGTGGCCACCGCGGTGGCCAGCCGATGCAGGTCGCCGCCGACGAACCGGCGTCCCTCGTCGACCGCCTTGCGCAGGTTCGGTCCCGGCACGTACTCGCTGACGATGTAGGGTTGCGGCCCTTCCAACTCGGCGGCGATCACCCGCGCGGTGCAGAACGAGGCGACCCGCTGCGCGGCCGTGGCCTCCCTGGCCAGCTGCCCCGCCTGGCCACCGTGCAGGACCTTGATGGCCACCCGGACGCCGTCCTCGGCATAGGCCTCGTAGACCACACCCTGACCTCCCACGCCCAGTCTTCTGGACAACCAGTAACCGCCCAGATGCTGCGGATCCCCCGCTGTCAGCATGTCCACGGGAGATTGGATGTCCTAAATCGCCGTAAAGTTCCGAGGGAATTGCCGCCCCCGTCCCCGAGGGCCGCGGCGCCCAGCCCGCCGCCTCCGAAGAGGTCATCTCCACCGCCTTCGGCGGCGACCGGAAGTCGCGCGAGGTGCGCGCTCCCGGCGGTAGATCATCCCTCTGGATCTTCCGCGTTCCGTGCGGTAGCTTCTGACCCGCTGACGGGGTGAGGGGTAATAACGAAGACATTCATCAAGATCGCTGCCATGTCGATCTCGGGCATGGCGCTCATGGGAGCCGTCCAGCTGGCGGTGCGGCAGGCTGCAGGGCTCCCACGTGCGGAGCCCTGTGGCCTGCCCCGGGAGGCGGATCCTCCCATGCGTTTCACGGCAGTCCATCCCCGAGGGGACAGGCAGTGGCGGGTAATCGTAAAGGACCTGTGCGGGCAGAGTTCTCATCGACCGGCCAACTCCTTGAGATCGCCTGCGACGAGTCCGGTTCGGAGGGTGAGAAGCTCATCGGTGGGAATACCGATGTTTTCGCACATGCCGGCGTGCGGCTGAGTGCCGAATCGGCAGCGGAGTGCGTCCGGGAAATACGGGACAGAATTCGGTCTCCGGCGGTCGAATACAAAGCGAATCATCTGCTCCGTGAGAAGAATCGTCCGGTTCTTGAGTGGCTCCTCGGGTCGTTCTTCCGTGTGGTCGATGTTCTGCAACGTGCCGGTGCGCGAGGCCCGGTTGGCGAGATCATGGAGATGATCAGCCAGGCCAGGTCCCGCGCGGAATCTTTTCGGGCACAGCCTCTCGACGGCCAGGAGACGTTTCCGGCGCTGGACCCTCTGATCCCGGCCATCGTCCAGGCCGTCGTCCACTGGGGTGAGGGAAGAAAACCCGTTTCAATCGTTCACGACGAGAACAATGCGTTGACGGAAGAACGTATCGCCCAGCTCAAAGGGATGTTCGGCAGTCCGCACCCCGCTGCTCTCCGCTGTCCGCCAAGAGGTCGACTGGCCGATCTGAGGCTCGTCGACTCACGCTCGGATCCACGGGTTCAATCGGCGTCGTGCCGACCGGTCACGCTGCCGGCGCCGGTGTCCTGAGCACCTCGGTCAGGCGTGAGAAGCCGTCGGTGCCGTGGCCGGCGTCGATCGCCCGTCGCGCGACGGCCGTGGCGGCGCTCAGCACGCCGGTGTCGATGCCGGCGGCCTGCGATGCGTGGATGATGTGCTCCATCCCCGCCACGGCCGACAGGATGGTGGACGCGTCACCGGGGTGATCCTTGTCATCGATGTTCTGGGCGAACGCGTCGATGATGCCGGGCAGCAGGGCGCCGATCCCCTTGGCGAACGGGGCGAGGTCGGTGGCCGCGATGTTCTCCGCTGAGGCGAGGGCGAAGGCGTGGGCGACACCGCTCATGGACGTCCAGAAGAGGTCGAGCAGCGCCACGTCGTGCGCCGCCGCCCGCCCGGGGTCCGCGCCCAGATGGGCGGCGGTCCCGCCCAGGCTCGCCAGCGCCGGTCGATGTGCCTGGTAGGTCCCCTCCGGTCCGCTGTAGAGGACGACGGCCGCCGGCCCTCCGATGGTCGGCGTCGGGGTCATGATGGCACCGTCGAGGTAGTCGATGCCGTGTCCGGCCGCCCACGCGGCCGTCCGGCGCGCGCGTTCGGGGGTGTCGGCGGTGAGGTTGACCAGGGTCCGGCCTTTCAGGGCGCCGGCCACGGGTTCGGTGATCGCGTGCACGGCGTCGTAGTCGATCACGCAGGTGATCACCAGCGGGCTCGCGGCGACCGCGTCGGCGACGGTGTCCGCCCGGGTCGCGCCCTGGGCGACAAGCGGCTCGGCCTTGGTGGCCGTACGGTTCCAGACGGTCGTGGGGTGGCCGTTCCGGAGGAACGCGCCTGCCAGTGCCTGGCCCATCGGGCCCAGGCCGAGGACTGTCACCGGCGAGCGGTCGTCGGCAGTCATTTCTTCCCCCGTGCATTCGGTGTCGACATGTGAACGTCCCGCCGGAGGCCCCGCTGGAGAGGCCCGGCTGGGACGTTTCGATACTGGCGCTCTGCTGAATTTCCCTCAAGTACCTACTATTTTGTCAGGTACTTACCTTTTTGTAAGCGTGGAGGCGGGATGAAGAAGCGGACCTACTTGTGCGGGCTCGACGCGGCCGTCGACGTCGTGGGCGGCAAGTGGAAGGCGATGATCCTGTGGGCACTCCACGACAGGGCGCTCCGGTTCGGAGAGCTGCGACGGTCGGTGTCGGGCATCAGCGAGAAGATGCTCATCCAGATGCTCCGGGAGATGGAGGTCTACGGCCTGGTGCACCGCGAGGTCTACCACCAGGTCCCACCGAAGGTGGAGTATTCGCTGACCGAGTTCGGCCACTCGCTCAACACCGCGCTCATCCCTCTCGGCCTGTGGGGGGAGACGCACATGCAGACCATCGAGGCCATTCCCCGCGACTGAGGGTCCGTCGAGCGATGCCCCGGGCCACTGCTCAGCGAGGACGCCGGGTCAGGGGCAGGGCGAGTCCCAGCGGTAGTGCGGCGTAGGCCGCGCACACGGTGAAGGCCGCTCCCGTCGACAGAATCGGCTCCTGTTCTCCTGTCATTCACGGGCGCCGACGACCTCAGCGGGCTGGTCCCTGAGGGCGAAACGGGCCGGCAGGACGGTCGCCGCGAGGGCGAGTGCGCCAGCTGCGGCGATCACCGCGAGGTAGGTGAGCGGCGGGACGTACGGCCGGGCGGACCCCGTCATGCCGAGGCTGAACGCCGACAGCGTCACCAGGGAGATCACCGTGCCGAGGACCACGGCGATCAGCACGGCGGTCAGGGTCTCCAGCCGCAGCATCCGCAGGATCTGGCGCCGGGTGGTGCCGACGAGGCGGAGCAGGGCGAACTCACGGGAGCGGTCCGAGGTGGACATGGCCAGTGTGTTGACCACGGCGATCGCGGTGAACGCGATGATCAGGCCCATCGCCACGTAGTTCACCTCGGCGTTGGACGTGCTCACCTCGGCGGCCTGCGTCTGGTCGAGCACCGCGACGCCGGGGGCGGCCCGTCCGATGGTCTCGCGCGGCACGGAGGGGGCGGAGACGAGCAGGGTGCCGAGCGGGTCGTCCACGTGCCCGGCGACCAGGTCGTGGGGGAGGGTGAGCTCGCCGAACCCGAGTCCCCTGGTGTAGACCGCGGCCACCTTGACCGCGGCGGGAGTGCCGTCGCCGAGCGTGAGGTTCATCCGACCGCCCACCGAGACGTTCAGCCGGGCGGCCACCGTGTCGCTGACCGCGATCGACTGCCCGCCGAAGTCCCGGAACGAGCCCGAGGTGACCCCCAGATCGAGGGTGCGGTCGAGTCCTTCCGGGGTGACGGCCTGCGCGCCGTACTTCTCAAGCCCGATCCTGACGGAGGTGCGCAGCACCTCGGTCACCGCCGCCACGCCGGGCACCTTCCGCACGTCGGCGGCGGTGACACCGGAGACGCGCGGCCCGAGCACGTAGTCGGCCCTGCTACCCGCGGTCGCCTGCTGTCCGGCGGCGTACCCCATCGTGGTCTGCACGAACAGGATCGTGCAGGTCATCGCCACCATCAGGCTGAGCGGGGTGATGACGGAGGCGAGCCGCTGCACTCCGGCACGCAGGTTCGCGGCGGCCAGGTAGCCGCCCACCCGCGAAACACGCAGCGGCACGCTCAGCACCGCGATCGCCATCCGCGCGACGATCGGGCCGAGCAGGGCCACGGCGACCGTCCACACCAGCGCGGTCAGCATGGTGACCGGGCTGGACGCGGCCTCCGTCGACAGCGCCGACAGCACGAGGGTCAACGTGACGCCGCCGCCGGTGAAGACCAGCCCCGCGGCCAACCGCCCCCATGGCAGGCGCGCGGCCGGCAGCGCCGCGTCGCCGAGTGCCTCCACCGGCCGGATGCGTGCCGTACGGCGGGCCGAGACGCGCGCCGCCGCCCAGGCCGCCACCACGGTGGCCAGCAGGGCCGCGAAGATCGGGAAGGGGCTGACGACCAGCGCGAGGTTCTCCGGCATCGCGCCCAGAGCGACGAAGCGGGAGCGCAGCCAGAAGCCCAGGCCGATGCCCACGGCCGAGCCGATGACTCCGGCTGCCAGGCTGACCATGAGAGCCTCGCCGCCGAGCAGGTTGCGGATCTGCCGGGGCGTCGCCGCGACGGCCCGCAGCAGGGCGAGCTCGCGCTGGCGCTGCTGGATGGACAGGGCGAACGTCCCCACCACGACGAGGATGGCGACGAGCAGCGACGTGCCGCCCAGGGCGCCGCCGAGGCTGATCAGCTTCACCCGTGACTTCTCCGCGTCGAGGAACTCGATCGTGCCGCGCGCGTCGCCGCGGTAGGCGACCGCGCCCTCGACCGAGATGTCCACCTGGGGGAAGACCCCGATGGCGCTGACCATCCCGGGCCTGCCGGCCAGCCGCCGGGCCTCCCGTGTCGAGAAGAACAGGCTGCCCAGCGTCTTGTCGGTCACCCCGACCACCTGGTAGCGGCGCGGGGCGGCCGTGGACCGGACCGTGAGCCGTGCTCCCGGCTTCAGCCCGCTGCCCGTCTCGGCCACGACCTCGTCGTCGGCCCGGGGCGCACGCCCCTCGACCAGCGTGTAGGGGGTGAGCGCGGCCGACTCCCAGCCGTGGCCGGTGAGTTCGCCGTCCTCCGTGTAGGCGGGGAAGGTCACCTCGGTGACGACCTTCTCCACCCCGGGCGTCCGCCGGAGCCTCTCGGCGACGGACGTGCTGATCCAGGCGCGTTCCGACAGCGGTTTGGCCTTCGACTTGATCTTCTCCGCCGACGTGCGGACGGTCTGGCGGACGGACTGGTCACCCGCGACGATCACGGGGGCGCCCGCGTAGCGCTCGGGGGCCACGGTTCCGCGCAGCCCGGTCTCCAGCAGCATGCCGCAGGCGCACACCAGGGCGGCGGCGCAGAGCAGGGCGAGGAACGCGCCCGCGAACCCGGCCTTGCGGTGCCGCAACGTCTTCAGGGCGAGCCAGATCATCACACCCACGCTCCAAGCCTGGTCATCCGCTCGGCGACCTTCTCCGAGGTCGGTGCGGTCATCGAGTCCACGATCCGGCCGTCGGCCAGATACAGGACGGTGTCGGCGTAGGAGGCGGCCACCGGGTCGTGTGTCACCATCACGACCGTCTGGCCCATCCCGTCCACCACCTCGCGCAGCAGGGTCAGCACGTCGCGGGCGGTCATCGTGTCGAGCGCGCCGGTCGGCTCGTCGCCGAACACCACCTCGGGTCTGGTCACCAGGGCCCTGGCGATCGCCACGCGCTGCTGCTGGCCACCGGAGAGCTGAGCCGGGCGGTGCCCGGCGCGTCCTTCCAGGCCGACCCTGGACACGATCTCCGCCAGCCACGCCCGGTCCACGCCGGCGCCCGCCAGCCGCAGGGGCAGCGTGATGTTCTCGACGACCGTCAGCGACGACACCAGGTTGAACGCCTGGAACACGAACCCGATCCGCTGCCTGCGCAACTCCGTCAGCTGAGTCTCGTTCATGCCGTTCAGCGCGGTGCCGCCGAGCTGCACCGAGCCCGCCGAAGGCACGTCCAGCCCTGCCGCGCAGTGCAGGAAGGTGCTCTTCCCCGAGCCCGAGGGGCCCATCACGGCGGTGAAGCTCCCCCGGGGTATGCCGACCGTCACCTCGCGCAGGGCCGCCACCGCGCCCTGGCCCTTCCCGTACACCTTGCTCACCGCGTCCAAGCGCACCACGTCTGTCATGTCTTCGAGTCTGCTGACCTGCGGAGTCGTCGACCAGAGACGTGATCACCCGTCGGGTATGACGTCATCATGATTCGGACACTGGTAGACATGTCACCGTGATCCGCGTGCTTCTGGCTGAAGACCAGCACATCATCAGGGGCGCCCTCGTCGCGTTGCTCGGTCTCGAAGCGGACCTGGAGATCGTGGCCGCCGTGGAGTCCGGCGACGCCGTGGTGTCCGCCGCGCTGGCCGAGCACCCGGACGTGGCGGTGCTCGACATCGACATGCCCGGCACGCTCGACGGGCTCGCCGCCGCGGCCGAGCTCCGCGCACGCCTGCCCACCTGCCGCACGCTCATGCTGACCGGGTACGGCAAGCCGGGTCACCTGCGTCGCGCGCTCACCGCCGGAGTGGACGGATTCCTGCTGAAGACCGCGCCGCCCGACGACCTGATCGCGGCGATCCGCAAGGTGGCCGGGGGCGAGCGCGTTCTGGACCCGTCGCTGGCGGTCACCGCCTGGGATCTGGCGGACAACCCGCTGACGGCCCGCGAGATCGAGGTGTTGCGCCTCGCGGCCGAGGGGGCGGACGCGGCCGAGATCGCGGGCCGGCTGTTCGTGACGGCCGGGACGGTGCGCAACTACCTCACCGCCGTGGTCGCCAAGCTCAACGCCCGCAACCGGACGGACGCGGTGCGGATCGCCGCCGAAGCGGGCTGGATCTAGAGGCCGGTCACCGGACGGCCTCGGCGCCGGATCGGCGGGCCGGTGTGCCCGGTCCGCCGAGGCCCCCTCGCGGGACGTGGGCGTCGAGCTCGAACCAGCCGTCCTCCGCCCCGGCGCTCATCAGTCCGCCGAGGGACGTCAGCCGCGTGGTGAGGTTGCCGATGCCGGACGAGCCCCGGCGCCCCTCCGGCGAGCGCACGCCGTCGTTGCGTACGCGCAGCCGTACACCGCCCGACTCCGGCAGCGTCTCGATGACGCAGCGGCGGGCGGCGCTGTGCCGCAGGACGTTGGTCACAGCCTCCCTGAGTACGGCGCTCAGCGCGGTCTCGACCTCGGCGGGAAGCGCGCCGTGGGCCAGGCCCAGGGAGACCTCGATCCCCGCGGCGGTGAGCACCGAGCGGGCGGACCCGGCTTCGGCGGTGAGGGAGAGGTCGCGGTGCTCGCCGGAGACGGCCCGCAGGTCGGCCTCGGCCTGCGCGGTCATGGCGAGGACGTCGAGGAGTTCGGCGCGGGCGCGTTCCGGATCGAGGCGGCGGGCCAGTTCGCATTTGAGCAGGATCGCGGCGAGGCTGTGGCCGAGCAGGTCGTGCAGGTCCCGGGCCGCGCGCAGCCGTTCCTCCAGCACGGCCGAGCGGGCCAGCTCCTCCCTGGCGTTCTGGAGCTCCTTGACGAGCTGGGCCAGGCGGACGAGGCCGTAGACGACCAGCCCGGTGACCAGCGTGCTCACCGTGAAATTGACCGTGTCGGGAAGGGGCAGACCGAGGACGGAGCCGATCACGGCGACGCTTGTCATCACGCAGGCGACGAGCGGCCAGGCGATCGGCGCGGGGAAGGCGAGAAGGATCGGGCCCGCGAGAAAACCCGCGATTCCGAGCCACGCCCGGCCGAACGCGAGAACCGGCAGGTAGGTGAGGAGGGTCATCAGCGTCAGCGCCCACATGCGACGGCCGTTGACCGACCGCAGCTGCATGACGACGATGACCGCGAGACAGACGACCGCCGGCACGACGTTTCCCGGCACATACAGGAGGGCCTTGACGCTGAACCCCATGACGACGGAGGCCAGCACGGCGACGGAGACGGTGTAGGCGGCCTGGTCGCCGTGGAGGAGCGTCGGCCACCCCCACGCGCCGACCTGCCCGTCCGGTGGCGGAACGGGCGCGGGCCGTGTCTCCGGGGGGACGGGAAGGGTGACGGTGACCGTACGATGGCCGCCGGGAGTGAGGCCGGTGGTGAGGACGCCGCCGGCGTCGGACACCTGGCGGGGGAGGCCGCCCAGGCCGTCGTCGGCGGCCGTGCGTGCGCCGTCGTCCGTGACGCGCAGGCTCATCCGGCCGTCCGCCTCCTCCGTCTCGATCACGCAGGTCCTGGCCGTGCCTCGCCGTACGATCTCCGTCACCGACTCCCGCAGCACGGTGGCCAGCAGCGCGCCCGCGAGACCCAGTGGCTCGGTGTGGCCGACGCGCACCTCTGCCACGACCCCCGCACTCGACAGCATCGCGCGGGCGGTCGTGATCTCGGGGGCCAGCGACATCGCGCGATACCCCGCCGAGGCGGTGCGGGCGTCGGCCAGGGCGGCGCGGGCCGTGATGACGACCTCGCCGATCACCTCGGCGGTGCGCGGCGGCTCGGCGAGGGCAAGCTCTGTGCCCTGGGCGATCACGGTCAGTCCATGGCCGAGGCCGTCGTTCAGCTCGGCGGCGATCCGTAGCCGCTCCTCCGCGACGGCGGCCATCGCCAGCGCCAGCCGGGTGGTGTGCACCTCGTCGACGCGTTCGGTCAGGCGGGTCAGGCCGTAGATCACGAGCGAGCTCAGGACCATGCTGATCGTGACGTTCGCGGTGTCGAACACGTCGCCCTGGCGCACAGAATCGATCACCGCCGCACTGACCGCCACCACCGGCGCCAGCGTCCACAGGCGGCTGAGCAGCAGCGAGCCGGCCAGGAAGCCGAGGATGCCGACGGAGGTGTCATAGCAGAGCACCGCCGCGTAACCGGCGCAGGCCTGTACGGCGAGCAGCGGCATCCCCCTGAACCGTCTGAGGGAGGGCACCACCCAGACGAGCTGCAGCCCGAGTACCGGCACGCCCATCACGGAGCCGAGCGGCATGGCCAGCAGGTAGACGGCCATGAAAGCGGCGAACACCACGGCGACGATCCCCCGCGCGCGGCGAGGTATCGGGAAACGCGACAAATCCATCCCCCCGTCAGGATCAGGGAAAGTCTAGAAGCCCACGATGTCGTCCAGGTATGTCAGCAGTTCGCCGTGAGACGGTCCCGGGCCGGGTCCGGCCGGTACGGCGCGAGAGCCGTCCGGGCATCACGCTCTGCCGTACCAGGTGACGGTGGCGCCGTTGCCGAAGTGCCGGTTCGGCGCGTCGATGCCGAGGTGGGCGCGGACGTGGGTGGGGACGGTCTCCGGCTGCGCCGCGAAGCCGGGGAGGTCTGGAGACAGGCCCGCCACCTGCTCGCCCGGCACCGGGATCCCGACGTCCCCGGCCGTAGGGGGGAGGACCGGCCCGTCGTGATCTCCACCGGCGGGCCCCGGGTCCCCCGTCGGACCTCCGGTCAGTCCTCGTCGGCGGGGAAGGCGAAGAGCCGGACGTACATGGGGCGCGCGCCGGGGGGCGCGTCCTCGGCACGCGGGCTGTGCTTCCTCAGCAGGTCCATGTAGGCCTCGAAGAACTCCTCGAACTCCGCCTTGGTCATCCGGCCCAGACCGCGCGAGGCCTTGACCCATTCGGGATCGCGCTCGTAGACCGAGGGGAGCCGTTCGAACAGCTCACGATCCTCGTCCATGGCGAACTGGTGGAACGCGGCCAGCACGGGCCGATCCTCTGGGGCGAGCTGATCGGGCCGGGGCAGCCGGATGTCCCTGGTCGCCCCGGCCCTGCGCCACCAGCGCTCCCTGCCCACCGAGCGCTCGGGGATCTCCTCGACGAAGCCGTACTTCTCGAGCTGGCGCAGATGGTAGCTCGTCGTGCCGGTCTTGGCGCCGAGCAGCTCGCCGAGCGTCGTCGAGGTCGCGGGGCCGTGCATGCTCAGGTGGCGCAGCATGAGCCGCCGCATGGGATGGGTCAACGCCTTGAGCCTCGCGGGGTCGTCGAGCAGGAACGGCTCGTCATCCTTCATGATGAACAGCCTAGTCCTGCAGAACGATATCTGCAGACAACTCTATGCCGAGAAGTCTCTGCAGACTACTTTCGGCATGTGAGACGAATCCTCCCGGCACTGGCCGTCGCCCTCTGCCTGCTCGCCGCCCCCGCGGCCGCGGCAGCCACGCCCCCGCCCGCCGTACCCTCCGACGTGGCCGCGGCAGCCACGCCCCCGCCCGCCGTACCCTCCGATCTGCGTGCGACGGAGGTGAGCTTCCGCGGCAGCGGAGGCCTCACCCTGCACGGCACGGTCCTCTCCCCCGCACAGGGGAGATCCGCCCGGCCGGGCATGGTCCTGGTGCACGGCGCGGGCACGGGCACGCCCCGCACGAAGCTGATGGGCGAGGCCGTCGAGTTCGCCCGCCGGGGCTTGGCCGTCCTGGTCTACGACAAGCGGTCAGAGGGCTACTCGCTGTTCCAGCGGTCCTACACGCAGCTCGCCGACGACGCGCTCGGCGCCGTGGCCGCGCTCCATTCCCAGCCGGGCGTCGACCCGGCGAAGGTCGGCATCTGGGGGCTCAGCGAGGGCGGCTGGGTGGCCCCGATCGCGGCGGCCCGCTCGAAGGACATCGCCTTCGTCGTGCTCGTCGGCGCCAACGGTCTGCCGCCGCTGCGGCAGCAGACCTGGGCCGTGGCCGCCGGGCTGCGCAAGGCGGGGGCGTCGGGCCCGCTCGTCGACCGGGCCGTGCCCGCCATGTACCGGACGATCGCCGACGGCGGCATGTTCCCCGAGCCCTACTACGATCCCGGACCGACCATCGCCGCGGTACGTCAGCCGGTGCTCGGCATCTGGGGCACCCACGACCTGCTGACCCCACCCGAGGAGAGCCCGCCGGCGTTCGCCGGGGCACTGGAGAAGGGCGGCAACAGGCACTACACGTTCCACTTCTTCCCCGACGCCGACCACGCCGCCCACCGGACCCCCGACGGAGGCGTCACCCGGCTTCCCGAGCTTGCCCCCGGCTACGCCGACCTGGTCGGCACCTGGGTCGGAGACGTCACGGCGGGCAGGCTCCCCACGGCCCAGACCTCCGGCCCCGCCCCCGTGCAGGACGCGCCGACCGTGCCGATGGATCCCCCGGCCTGGTGGGAGTCGGCGTTCCTCCAGCTCGTGATGGTGCTGTTGTTCCTGGTCGCGTTCGCCGCCTATCCGGCGGTCGCGCTGGCGCGGCGCCTCCGCGGCGGCTCGCGGCCCCCGGTGACCGGGGCCGCGCGGCTGCTCAGCGCCGGAGGGATCGCGGTGGTCCTCGGGTCGCTGTCCTACCTCTTCTACCTGCTGATGACCGGAGGCAAGCTGGCCGCTCCCGGCCCCGTGCTGGCCGGTCGCCCGCTGATCTGGCTGGCGCTACAGGCCCTCGCGGTGGCCACCGTGGTCGCCACCGCTCTCACCGCACTGGCCTGGCGCCGTACCCGCGGCCCGGTGTCACCGGGTGAGCGGGTACGGCTCGGCCTCCTGCTCGCCGGCGGGGCGGTCTTCGTCCCCTGGGCTCTCTACTGGGGCCTGCTGCTTCCCTGAACAGGTGGGGCCCGGAAGGCGAGGATCTCACCCGGCGGCGGCGCCCTCGGTCACTCGGCCGCCGCGACCTCGTCCGGTGCCTCGGCGTCGAGCCAGATCGGGCGCCAGCCGTCCAGCTCGTGAAAGCGGCGCAGCTCGGCGAGGCCGCTGAGCCAGCCCATCCACGCCGCGTAGGGCGGCCGGCCGGTGTCGAACCCGCTCTGCACGAAGGTGAGCCGGGTCCTGCCGCCGGACTCCTCCAGCTCCCAGGTGGTGACGCCGGAGGGGCCCCAGTCGACGGCCAGCGCGCGGCCGGGGTCCAGGTCGATGATCTTCGCGGCGGGTCCCGCGTCGAGGCCGCCCACGGCGTAGCGCCCGCCGACGTGCGGTTCGATCCCGATGGGGGAGTTGAACCACAGGCTGACCTTCTCCGAGTCGACGAGTGAGTCGAACACCGCCTCGGACGAGGCGTCGATGACGAACTCGCTCTTCAGGTCCGGTGAGGTGAAGTCGGGCCTGGGGGTGAGCTCGCGGCCCTCAAGATGGTCGGCCAGATTGGCGATCGCCAGCGACCAGTACGTCTCCAGCACGCCGCGGACGCTGCTACCGGTGATCATCTCCTGGTAGTCGAAGTGGGACTGCGACAGCGTCAGGACGGTCGAGTCCGGGCCCTCCTCCTCAAGCCGGATCTCCACCGCGGTGTCCTCGCCGTCCAGCAGCCACGAGAAGCGCAGCGTCCGGTCGTCGACGTGCAGCGGGCGCTGGTGCGGCGCGTCTCCCTCGGGCACGTCGCGGCCCCAGAACGCGTAGCGGTGCGGCAGGTCGACCTCGGCGTGCTCGGCCAGCCAGGTCCGCAATGATCCGGCGTCGGTCAGGGCGTGGTGGACGGCCTTGATCGGTGCGGCCATGCGGGCGTGAAGCTTCAACGGTTCTCTCCCTTGGGGTAGCAGGCCACGGCGAGTTTGAAGGCGTCGCCCTCCGCACCGCCGTAGCGGGTGAAAAGGTCCTGCAGCACGGACTGGAGCTCGCTGAGGAACTCCTGGCGGCGCTCCGGTGACACGTGGATCTCGCCGGACACGCCCACCGAGGGCAGTTCGGGCGCTGTCCGGTCGAGCGCGGCGATGTCGGCCTGGACCTCCTCCATGAGGTCGAGCAGGTAACCGAGGCTCATCTCGTCCTGCGCCTTGCGCAGGCCGAGCCGGCCGACGAGGCGGGGCGACATCCAGTAGGCGCGGGCACTCGCCTGGTAGACGCCCTCGTGGATCCCCCGTACCTTGCGCTCCGACACCTGGTCCACCAGCCCCGCGTCCACCAGGCGTTTCACGTGGTAGTAGACCCGCTGGGAGGTCTGGCCGAGCAGGGCCGCCACCTCGGTGCACGACCGGGGTTCGGCGAGCTGTCGCAGCACCTCGATGCGCTGGGGCTTGAGCAGGGCTTCCGCCTGCTCGATCTCTTCTAGGTACAGGACGTCTCTCATCGCAAAATCAATTTTTTATATTCAACATAGTTTTGTCAATAGGGCGCGCTCTCCCTCGGGGATCGGCCGCCGCCGGTACGCCCACCGGGTGAAGGCCGGGCCTCCCGGCGCGGGGGAGGACGGCCGGGCGTCTCTCCGGGACCGGGGAGTGGTGGCCACCCCCGGTTAGGTCTCCGATCCGTCATTCATTATGGTCCGAACATGAGCACTCACTATGACGTCGTCGTCCTCGGTGCGGGCCCGGGCGGCTACGTGGCCGCCATCCGAGCCGCGCAGCTGGGACTCAGCACCGCGATCGTTGAGGAACGTTACTGGGGTGGCGTCTGCCTCAATGTGGGATGTATCCCCTCAAAAGCGCTGTTGCGCAATGCCGAACTCGCCCACCTGTTCACGCACGAGGCCAAGACGTACGGCATCCGCGTCGAGGGCCAGGTCACCTTCGACTACGGCGAGGCCTTCAAGCGCAGCCGCAAGGTCGCCGACGGGCGCGTCAAGGGCGTGCACTACCTGATGAAGAAGAACGGCATCACCGAGTACGACGGCCGGGGCACCTTCACCGACGCCAACACGCTCCAGGTGGCCGGCCGGGACGGCGGCACGGAGACGGTGACGTTCGACCACTGCATCATCGCGGCGGGCGCGACCACGAAGCTGCTGCCGGGGACGTCGCTGACCGAGCGGGTCGTGACGTACGAGGAGCAGATCCTGAGCGAGAAGCTCCCCGACAGCATCGTCATCGCGGGGGCGGGCGCGATCGGGGTCGAGTTCGCCTACGTGCTGCACAACTACGGCGTCAAGGTGACGATCGTGGAGTTCCTCGACCGCATCGTCCCCCTGGAGGACGAGGAGGTCTCGGCCGAGCTGGCGCGGCGCTACAAGCGGCTCGGCATCGAGGTGCTGACCTCGACCCGTGTGGAGTCCATCGACGACTCCGGCGAGCGGGTGCGGGTGACGGTCTCCCGCGATGGAGGGCAACAGGTCCTCGAGGCCGACAAGGTCATGCAGGCGATCGGCTTCCAGCCCCGCGTGGAGGGCTACGGCCTGGAGCGCACCGGGGTGGCCCTGACCGGCCGCGGCGCCATCGACATCGACGGCCGGGGCCGTACGAACGTGCCGCACATCTTCGCCATCGGCGACGTGACCGCCAAGCTGATGCTCGCGCACGCGGCCGAGTCCATGGGGATCATCGCCGCGGAGACCATCGCGGGCGCGGAGACGATGGAGCTCGACTATGTGATGATCCCGCGGGCGACGTACTGCCAGCCCCAGATCGCGAGCTTCGGCTTCACCGAGGCGCAGGCCCGCGAGCTGGGCTATGACGTGAAGGTGGCCAAGTTCCCGTTCACCGCCAACGGCAAGGCCCACGGCCTGGGCGACGTCACGGGGTTCGTCAAGATCCTCAGTGACGGTGAGCACGGAGAGCTGATCGGCGCCCATCTGATCGGACCCGAGGTCACCGAGCTGCTGCCCGAGCTGACGTTGGCCCAGCAGTGGGACCTGACGGTCCATGAGGTGGCGCGTAACGTGCACGCCCACCCCACGCTGGGTGAGGCGGTCAAGGAGGCGATCCACGGCCTGGCGGGTCACATGATCAACATGTGACCCGGTCCGGCCGGCGGGCACGGGTCAGGGATCCGTGTTCCGCCTGGCCGGGGTCCGCCGGTCCGCCTCGTCGGCGAGTTGATCCTCCACGATCGCGCACCAGCGATGCCGGCGCGCCAGATCACGGTCCGTTCCCCGGCCGAGGTAGGTGAGCGGGCCGGGATCGGCCACCTGGATCTCGTGGAAGCCGAGACGGTCGTAGAAGGCCCTGGCCGGGGTGTTGACGGTGACCATGCCGAGATGTACGGCCGATACCCCCTTGTGGTGCAGCGCGTCGAGGAAGGCGTTCATCAGCGCACGGCCGTGGCCCCTGCGCCGGTGGTCCGGGAGCAGGTCGATGTGCAGATGCGCCGGGTAGGCGGCCAGGTCGGGGTAGATGTGCCGGGAGTCGCCGCCGTCGTGCGCGGTCCGCACGCAGATGTCGTAGAGCGCGGCGCGGTCGTCGGGACGGTACGGCCGGACAGTGGTCATGGAGGCAGTCATGCCTTTCGTGGGAGCGCTCTCACAAGTTTTTCGGCAGGACGGGTGCCCCCTGGGCGGAGACGCCGGCCTTCCCGGACCTCGTGCCGGCGCACTAGCCTGCACGGCATGATCGAGGTGGAACTCCGGGGCTGGCGACCCGATGACGCGCCGATCCTGCTCGACGCGTTCAGCTCTCCGGACATGGCGCAGCAGGCGGCGCGGCGGATCGACACGCAGAGGGCGGCGCTGGAGTGGATGGGGGTGTGGGGGTTCCGGGAGGACGCCCAGGCCTTCGCCGTGGTGGTGGACGGTCAGGTCGTGGGGAACGTCGCGGTGAGCAACATCGACGCGCACGACACCGGCTGGGTGTCCTACTGGACGTCACCGCACGCCAGAGGGCGTGGAGTGGCCGTGGCCGCAGTACGGCTGCTGACGGACTGGGCGTTCCGGGAGCGGGGGCTGTTCCGTCTCGAGCTGGGGCACCGGCTCAACAATCCGGCCTCCTGCGCGGTGGCGACCAGGGCCGGCTTCCTGACCGAGGGGGTCGAGCGGGCCAAGCTGAGCTACGAGGGCGAGCGATACGACGTGGAGCGGCACGCCCGCCTGGCCACCGACTGATCCGCCGGGCGGAACGCGGAGGCGGTGGAGGGGGTGCGGGCCGGTCAGAGCGCCTCTGGCCCGCCGGGCGGGCACGGAAGGGGGGTCAGAGTGCCTTGAGCCCCGCGAGCACATCGCGGAGCACGCTCTCCTGGGGGAGGGCGACGACGGCGGGGATCCGCACAGTGATCATTCCAGACTCCCGCAGGTCGCCGAGGAGAACGCGGAGCACGCCGACCGGCATGCCGGTCTCCGATGCCAGCTCGGCGACCGAGACCGGCATGCGGCAGGCATTCATGATCGCTAAGTGTTCGGGCGGCAGGTCGTGGGGCGGGGTTCTGACCGTCCCCACGAGGGCGATCAGGTCGAACGGAGCTCCCGCGGTCCGGGTCCGGCCGCGGGTGAGCGTATAGGGGCGGACGATGGGGCCGGCGTCCTGGTCGAGCCAGCGTTCGGTCATCGCGTCCCGCCCTCCTGTTCCGCACGGCGCCATCCGTCGCGGAACGACGTCATCACGCTGCCCGTGACCGGGGCCGGCTGCGGCGCCTCGGCCGGTACGGCCCGCCGCTCGGGCACGGCCTGCCGTACACGCTTGGGAAGCCCGCTGCCGGTGGCGATCCACTCGACCTCGGCCGAGTGGGTGACCTGCGGCTCGGGTGCCTGGACCACCAGCTCGCCCGGCAGGAGGACGATCGCCGTGGTGCCGCCGAAGGGGGAGGGGCGCAGCGACACGCGGATGTCGTGCCGGGCGGCGAGCTGCGTCACGACGAACAGGCCGAGCCGGTCACTGCCCGCCAGGTCGAACTGCGGGGGGCCGGCCAGCAGCTCGTTGAGCCGGGCCATCTCGGTCGAGGTGATGCCGAGTCCACGGTCCTCCACCTCGATGACGTAGCCCCTGGCCACCATCTCGCCGTGGACGTTCACCATCGTGTGCGGGGGCGAGAACACGGCGGCGTTCTCCACCAGCTCGGCCACGAGGTGGATGACGTCGGTCACGACCGTGCCGGCCAGGCAGGGGCCCCGGGGCACGTTCACCGTCACGCGCTGGTAGTCCTCCACCTCCTCGACGGCGGCGCGGACCACGTCGTAGATCGTGACGGGTGTCCGCCAGCCCCGCCCGGGGACCGCGCCGGACAGGATGATCAGTCCCTCGGAGTGGCGTCGCATGCGGGTGGTCAGGTGGTCGAGGCCGAACAGGTCGTCGAGGGTCTCCGGGTCGCTGGCCCGCTGTTCCATCGCCTCGAGCATGGTGAGCTGGCGGTGCAGGAGCGACTGGCTGCGCCTGGCCAGGTTCACGAAGACCTTGTTGACGCTCTTGCGCATCTGGGCCTGGCCGGCGGCCGCCTCGACGGCGGTCCGCTGGACGGAGGTGAACGCCCTGCCGACGTTCACGATCTCGGTGATGGTGCCGTAGTTCAGCTCCTCGGCCTCGGAGCAGACGTCCTCGCCCCGGTGGAGCCGCTCGACGACGTCCGGCAGCCGTTCGTTCGCCAGGTGGAGGGCTACCTGCTCCAGGCCGACGAGCTCGGCGCTCATCCGGCGGCCGAACCGCACCGAGATGAAGATGGACACCGCGACCGCGAGCAGGCCGAGCCCGCCGGCGACGCCGATCCGGACCAGGATGCCGGTGGCGAGCGTCTCGGACCGTTCGGTGATGCCCTTGCTGACGTCTCCGCCGAACGTGTCGAAGGTGTCGGAGAGCTTCGCCGCGACCGTCGCCCAGGAGGGGTTCGGCCTGTCCGCGGTGGCGACGGCGTCTTCGATCCGCTCGAACGAGGCGTAGGCGGCGGAGCCCTGCAGACTCCGGTAGAGCCTCTGGAACTCCTCGTCGAACAGGTCGAACCCCATGGAGTAGAGCAGCCTGCGGCCGGTGACGAGCTCACCGAACCTGGTACGTTCCTCGATGCTCATGCTGCCCTCGGCCACGGCACCGGCGATCAGTGCGGCCTGCTGGCTGAGCATCTCCCGGCTGCGCCCCACCAGGACGACGGCGCGGGTCTGGTCGGTCTGGCTGCTGTCCGAATACGTCGGGATCTTGTCGTAGACCTTGAAGGCCGACTCGATCATCGTGGCGTAGCCGTCGAGGGTCTGTATCCGGTCGGCGGTGCGGGCGTCCACCCCGTTCCGCACCTCGGCCAGCCGTTCCGTTGCGCTCATCAACTGGTGCAGGCGGTTCCACACGGCCGGGGTCGTGCCGCCCTGGAGCAGGGAGGCCTTCCGCTCCAGCTCCGCTCGCGCGGTGTTCGTCCGGACCCGCTGGGCGCCGAGTTCGGCGCGCGAGGCGGTGGGGTCGCCCAGGACGGACAGGGACAGCAGCCGTTCGTGCTGGAGCGCGGTGGTCAGCGCCCGGGTGGGGACGATGCCGTGCTCGTAACCATCGCGGGCCCGGAGCAGTTCCTTGCCGCCCTGAAAGGTAAGGGATGCCGCAAATGCCCAAATTGCCACAAGGGAGACAATTGGCACCAATAGGAGGGTGAAGATTTTGACCCTGATCGCGTGTCTGCGGCCCGCCATCGTACCTCGCACTACGGATATGTGCGTTAACAGTGGCGAAACCCTAGCAACCTGGGACATCCGCGACCAGAGATGTGAGCGATTCATATCAAGAAACGATTTATAGCTTTTGAGTAACCACCAACCGCCGTCTCTCCGGGCACGTCTTCCTCGTGGGGGGCACCCGCCAGGAGGGAAGGCGCCCATGGGGACGATCGCGGAACTGGTCGGGCCGGAAATGGGCCGTGCGGCGCGGGCGGCGGTGACCCGTGGCGACGAACTGGAGCGGTCGGGCGCCGTGCAACTGGTCAGGTTCAGCCCGTCGCTGGTCACGGCGGAGGTGGACGACGGCGCCGCGCACGTGGAGCTCCGGGCCGTCGACGGGGTGATGCACTGGCGCTGCACCTGCGCCGAGGGCAGGGACGGAGCGTTCTGCGCCCACTGTGTGGCGACGGTCCGGTCCCTCACGAGAAGAGGGGAGGAGAGGGCCTCGCGGAGGGGGCCCGTGCGAGCGGTTGACGATATTGTCTAGTTGTCAGACAATCAAACGATGAAGCTCGCCGTCGTCGCAGCCGCCGTGCTCTGGGGCACCGCCGGCACCGCCGGACTGCTCGTCGCCGGTGTCGATCCCGTCTCCCTGGCCGCCGCCCGTCTGGTGATCGGCGGCCTGGTGATCGCGGTCGCCACCGGGCCGGCCATCAGGTCCCTGCCGCGCAAGGGCCTGCTCCTGCCGGCCGCGGTGGCCGTGGCCGCCTACCAGCTCTGCTTCTTCGCCTCGGTCGGCCGGACCGGGGTGGCCGTCGGCACCGTGGTCGCCATCGGCAGCGGTCCCGTCTTCACCGGCCTGCTCTCCTGGCTGCTCGACCGGGTGCCCCCCACCCGGCGCTGGGCCGGGGCGACCGCGGTGGCGATCACGGGCTGCGCCGCGCTGATCGGCGGGGGAGGTGAGGCACGGCTGGACGGGATCCTGCTCGCGCTGCTCGGCGGCCTGCTCTACGCGTTCTACGCGGTGACGGCGGCCCGGATGATCGGCGCGGGGGCTCCCTCCGACGCGGTGATGGGCGCGATGTTCGGCGGGGCCGGGATCGTGATGCTCCCCGTCCTGCTGTGGACGGGCACCGCCTGGCTCGCCGGTCCGCGCGGCCTGCTCACCGCCCTCTACCTCGGCTGCGCCACCACCGCGCTGGCCTACATCCTCTACGGCAGGGGCCTGCGCACCACCCCCGTCGCGACCGCCGCCACCCTCGCCCTGGCCGAGCCCGCGGTGGCCGCGCTACTCGGTGTCGTGGTGCTCGGCGAACGGCTCACGCCCACCTCGGTCGCGGGACTGGCGCTGCTGGGCGCGAGCCTGGCCGTGGTGGCCCTCCCCGAACGCCGCCGGAGCCGCCGGGCCGCGGCCGCGGCAATAGAGTCATCGGCGTGACCACTCCGCTCCGCCCGCTCTCCGCCGTCAACGCCCTCGCCGACGCCCTGCGCCGCCGGGTGCTCTCCGGCGAGATGGCCCCGGGCACCTCGCTGCCGGAACAGGAGCTCTCCGCCCAGTACGGCGTGGCCCGGCCGACCGTGCGAGAGGCGCTGGCCGTCCTCGTGAACGAGGGCCTGCTCAGGCGCGAACGGCACCGCAGCGCCCAGGTGGCCGAGGTGACCCCGGCCGATCTGGACGACCTCATGTTCGTACGGCGCCCGCTGGAGGACCTCATGGCCACCACCCTGGCCGGACGGCGGGTCGAGGAGGCCGACGGGGTGCTGGCGCGGATGGCCGCGCTGCCGGCTGACGCCCCCTGGTCCGACGCGGTCGCCGAGCACATGGCGCTGCACCAGGCGTTGATCGTCGCGGTCGGCAGCCCCCGCCTGGAGCGGCTCTACGCCACGCTGGCCGCCGAGACCCGCCTCGGCCTGGTGCGGCTGCGGACCGTCTACACCGACAGGGAGGTGCTGGTCGCCGAGCACCGGGACCTGCTCGACGCGATCGGCCAGGGGCCGGTCGAGACCGCGAGGCGGGCCGTCGCCGCCCATCTGGACCACGGCTGGGGCACAGGCTGACGGTCCCCGTGGGCCGGGGGGCCGTGCGGATTCCCGGCCGACCCCGGTCATATTGGTCGTCGAACTTGCACGCTTCTCTTGCACCCGAGGCCCTCAAGTGGTCACAATCGCGGCCATGCACGGCAATTCAGTGCCGGACTCCTACGTGTATGTCACCGAAGAGGGCGTGGCCCGCCACTACGCGGACGGCAGCGTCGACGCCCTCGCGTGGGAGGACGTCGTCGAGGTGCGCGTAGGAGGTGACCCGGACTCGGACATTCTGTACGTACTTCTCGATCGTGACGGTCAGGGGTGCGTGGTGCCCGAGTCGGCCACGGACACCGCCTTCCTCGCCCGCCTCCGCTACCTTCCGGACTTCGACCTCGACAGGCTGGGAGAGGTCGTGGGTGCCGCCTGCGGCGACTACGTCGTCGTCTGGCGCAGCCCCGAGCCTCCCTCTGCTCTGCCGAATTTCGAATACGACTAATCCCTCCTTGTCCAGTTAATACGGGCGGGCAAACCTACATATTTGGACCGTTCCGTCAAGATGGTGTGTCTGCCCCACTTAGGCCAGTAGTGGACAGGAAGCCGCTATTCCCGTCATCAATCTTGATCACTAGGATTTTCATGGGTATCCACGCTCCTGATGCATTAGCGAAAGCTGTCAACCATTGAAACGCGTTGAGCGTCCCATTACCTGTTAACGCTGGGGCGCCTGGGTGGGGTGGTATGAGGGTGGGGACAGAGGGGCCCGCTATCGCGCTCCTCAACAACAGATCGGTACGCACCGCTCCGAGCATCTGGACACGTTCCTATGCGCGGATCCTGCTGGCAGGAGACCTCGCGTGTGCGGTGATCGCCTGTGAGTCGGTCCTGGGAGTCCGGCTCTGGTTCGGTGCCTACATTCCGGGAACGGAGGCGTTGCTGGGGCTCGGTCTCGCCCTGGCGTGGCCGTTCTCGCTGGCGGTGGGAGGCGCTTATCGCAAGCGCGCCCACGGAGAGGGGACGGAGGAGTTCCGGGCGGTTTTCGACGGAGGGGTCGGTCTGACGGCCGCTGTCGCGATCGGGGCATACGCCACACAGACCACCATCGCTCGTAGTTTCGTGATGGCGATGTTCCCGCTGGCCCTCATTCTCACGGTCATCTTCCGATACCGGATGCGCAAGCGGCTGCACCGGCGCCGGTCCTCCGGCGAGTACATGCGCCAGGTGGTCGCCGTCGGGCACCGGGAGTCGGTGCTGGATCTGGTGATGCAGCTCCGGCGGCAGCCGCACCACGGCATGACGGTGGTCGCGGCATGCCTGCCGGCGGGGCCCGAGCTCGTCGACGTCGACGGAGTCCCGGTGCTCGGCGGCTTCGCCGATGTCGCCGACGTGGTGACCGAGGTCGGCGCCGACACCGTCGCCGTCCTGGCCTGCCCCGAGCTGGACGGCGCCGCGCTGCGCCGGATCGCCTGGGGGCTGGAGGACGCCCGCACCGACCTGTTCGTCGCGCCCGCGCTCATGGACGTGGCCGGTCCGCGCATCAGCATCCGGCCGGTGGCGGGAATGCCGCTGCTCCACGTCGAGCACCCCGAGTTCGACGGTGCCAAACACCTCGCCAAGAGCCTGTTCGACAGGGTCGGCGCGGGGCTGGCCCTGCTGGCGCTGGCCGTGCCCATGCTGGTCATCACCGTGCTGATCCGCCTGACCAGCTCGGGGCCGGCACTGTTCCGGCAGGTCAGAGTGGGCAAGGGCGGGCGGGAGTTCAAGGTCGTGAAGTTCCGCACCATGGTCAACGACGCGGAACGACTCAAGATCGGCCTTCAGCGGAGCAACGAGTTCGACGGCGTCCTCTTCAAAATGAGGAACGATCCAAGAATCACCCGCGTGGGCGCCTTCCTCCGCCGGTACTCCCTCGACGAGCTGCCACAGCTGCTCAACGTGCTCCACGGGGAGATGTCCCTCGTCGGGCCACGGCCACCGCTGCCCGAGGAGGTCAAGCAGTACGGCGAGGACGTGCGCCGCCGTCTGGTCGTCAGACCCGGCATGACCGGTCTGTGGCAGGTGAGCGGCCGCTCCGATCTGACCTGGGAGGAGTCGGTCCGCCTCGACCTGCGCTACGTCGAGAACTGGTCGCTCTTCCTGGACCTGCAGATCCTCTGGAAAACCTGGAGCGCCGTCACCGGCGGAGAAGGGGCTTACTAGCCGTGAAAGCACTCGTGCTCGCGGGGGGATCAGGCACCCGGCTCCGGCCGATCACCCACACCTCCGCGAAGCAGCTCGTCCCGGTGGCCAACAAGCCTGTGCTCTTCTACGGGCTCGAGGCCATCGCGGCCGCCGGGATCCGGGAGATCGGAATCGTCGTGGGCGACACGCAGGCCGAGATCGAGGCGGCCGTCGGCGACGGCTCCGCGTTCGGCCTGCAGGTCACCTATCTCCGCCAGCACGCCCCGCTCGGGCTCGCCCACGCGGTGCTGATCGCCCGCGACTACCTCGGCGACGACGACTTCGTCATGTATCTCGGCGACAACTTCATCGTCGGCGGCATCCGCGACATCGTCGGCCGGTTCGTCCATGACCGGCCGTCCGCCCAGATCATGCTCACCCAGGTCGGCGACCCCCGGCAGTTCGGCGTCGCCGAGCTCGACGCCGGAGGCCGCGTGGTCGGGCTGGAGGAGAAGCCCGCCCATCCCAAGAGCGATCTCGCACTCGTCGGCGTCTACCTGTTCACCCCCGCCGTCCACGAGGCGGTGGCCGAGCTCAAACCGTCGTGGCGGGGGGAGCTGGAGATCACCGACGCGATCCAGTGGCTGATCCAGGAAGGGCACGGGGTCGAGTCCACCGTCATATCCGGTTACTGGAAGGACACCGGGAATGTCACCGACATGCTTGAGGTCAACCGGCTGGTCCTGGAGTCCCTGGACGGCCGCGTCAACGGCCGGGTGGACGGCGCCAGCGAGCTGATCGGCCGGGTGGTCGTCGAGCCGGGCGCCGTGGTCGAGCGCTCCCGCATCGTCGGCCCGGCGATCATCGGCGCCGGAGCCCGGATCCTGGACAGCTACGTCGGCCCCTTCACCTCCATCGCGGCCGACTGCGTGATCAGCGCCAGTGAGATCGAATACTCGATCGTGCTGCCCCGGTCCTCGATCTCCGGAGTGTCCCGCATCGAGGCCTCGCTCATCGGCCACGACGTCGAGGTCACCCCCGCCCCCACCACCCCCAGAGCCCACCGCCTCGTGCTGGGCGATCACAGCAAGGTCCAGATAAGTTCATGAAGGTCCTGGTCATCGGGGGGGCTGGGTTCATCGGCTCCCACTACGTCCGCGCGCTCGGCGCCGACGGCACCGCCGTAACCGTTCTCGACAAGCTCACCTACGCCGGCAACCCGGCGAACCTGGAGGGCACCGCCCACGACTTCGTGCACGGCGACATCTGCGACGCGGGACTCCTGGCCGACCTGGTGCCCGGCCACGACGTCGTCGTCAACTTCGCGGCCGAGTCCCATGTGGATCGCTCCATCGACGGTGCCGGGGAGTTCGTGCGGACCAACGTGCTCGGCACGCAGACCCTGATGCAGGCGTGTCTCGACGCGGGCACCCCGAAGGTGGTGCAGGTGTCCACCGACGAGGTCTACGGGTCGATCGACGTCGGCTCCTGGAAGGAGGACGCGCCGATACGGCCGCGCTCGCCGTACTCGGCGGCCAAGGCGGGCGGCGACATGATCGCCCTCGCCTACGCGGTCACCCACGGCCTGCCGGTCTCCGTCACCCGCTGCGGCAACAACTACGGGCCCTACCAGTATCCGGAGAAGGTGATCCCGCTCTTCGTCACCAATCTCCTCCAGGGACGCAAGGTCCCGCTCTACGGCGACGGCGGCAACGTCAGGGACTGGATCCACGTCGACGACCACTGCGCGGGCATCCGGCTCGTCGCCGAGCGGGGTGAGCCCGGGGAGGTCTACCACATCGCCGGTACGGCGGAGCTGACCAACACCGAGCTCACCACCCGGCTGCTGGCGGCCTGCGACGCCGGCTGGGACATGGTCGAGTACGTCGAGGACCGCAAGGGGCACGACCGCCGCTACTCCCTGGACGACTCCCGGCTACGGGCCCTCGGCTACCGGCCGGCCATCTCGTTCGAGCGGGGTCTGGCGGACACGGTCCGCTGGTACACCGACAACCCGGACTGGTGGAAGGCGGCCACGGCTCAGCGAGGCGGGGAGAACGCATGAGCCGGTGGTTGGTCACCGGAGCCGCCGGCATGCTCGCGACCGAGCTGGTCGGCCGTCTGAGAGCCGCCGGAGAGCCCGTGCTGGCACTGTGCAGGGACGAGCTCGACCTCCGTGACGGGTCCGCCGTCCACCACCTGGTGTCGGCGTGCCGGCCGGACATCGTCGTCAACTGCGCGGCGTGGACAGGGGTGGACGACGCCGAGACCCGCGAGGCCGAGGCGCTCGCGGTCAACGGGCACGGGGTGCGGACGCTGGCCGAGGCGTGCGAGCGCCTCGGCGCGCGGATGATCCAGCCCTCCACGGACTACGTCTTCGACGGGACCGCGCTGGACCCCTATCCGGAGGACGCGCCGGCCTCCCCGGTCAACGCCTACGGGCGTACCAAACTGGCCGGCGAGCGCGCCGTGCTGGAGGTGCTCCCCGAGACCGGCTACGTCGTGCGGACCGCATGGCTGTACGGCGCCACCGGGAAGAACTTCGTCCGCACGATAGCCGCCATCGAGAGGAGCAGGCCGGTCCTGGACGTCGTCGACGATCAGATCGGCCCGCCCACCTGGGCAGGCGATCTGGCCACCGGGATCGTCGAGCTGGGGCGCACCGAGCCCCCACCGGGGATCTACCACGCCACCAACTCCGGCCAGACGAGCTGGTACGGCTTCGCGCGGGAGATCTTCACGCTGGTCGGCGCGGACCCCGGCAGGGTCACCCCCGTCTCCACCAAGGAGTTCGCACGCCCCGCGCCGCGGCCGGCCTACAGCGTGCTCGGGCACGAGCGCTGGAGCCGGGCGGGGCTGCCGCCGATGCGGGACTGGCGAGAGGCGTTGCAGGCGTCCGAGGTGCTCGTCAGTGGCTAGGCGCGGCGAGGTCCCGGCCGGCCGCGGTCAGGTCGTCGCAGTGGGCCACGCATGCGCGATGCTCCGGCAGCAGCCCCGCGTCCAGGGCTTCCCCGAGGGTGGGGGCCGCGGCGTCCTTGTCCGACAGGAGCGGCTCCAGGCCCGCTGGCCAGTCGATCCCGACGGCCGGGTCGAGGGGGTGGATCCCGTGCTCGCGCCCGGGGGCGTAGGGCTGCGAGCACAGGTAGACGACCGTGGCCTGCTCGCTGAGCGCCATGAACGCGTGGCCGAGCCCCTCGGCGATGTAGAGACCGCGCCGGGACTCGTCGTCCAGGCGCACGGCGTCCCACCGGCCGAAGGTGGGCGAGCCGACGCGGACGTCCACGACGACGTCGAGGACCGCGCCGGAGACGCAGGTGACGTACTTGGCCTGGCCGGGGGGCACGTCGGCGAAGTGGACGCCGCGCAGGACGCCACGGCTGGAGACCGAGCAGTTGACCTGGGCGAGATCCAGCCGGTGCCCGACGGACTCCTCCAGGTCGGCGGAGCGGTAGCTCTCCAGGAACGCGCCACGGGGATCGACGTGGACGCGGGGAGTGTGGCACCAGGCTCCGCCGATGCTGAGAGGTTCCATGGGCCGAAGCATGCCACAGCGGCCTGGTGTAACGCGGCCGAAGGAACGCGCGAAATCCTAGGGTTCGCGCTCGATTCATTGATCTTGAGAGAGACCGGTCGAGCCGCGTTCCGCGGCGAGGGAGCTTACTGATGACAACCTGCCGACTGTGCGGTTCGACGAGCCTTGCCGGCGTCGTCGACCTCGGAGCGACACCCCCCTGTGAGCGGTTCCTGACCGCCGGGCAGCTCGACGAGCCCGAGGTCACCTACCCGCTGCACCTGAGGGTGTGCACCGACTGCTGGCTGGCGCAGATCCCGCCGCTGATCACGCCGGAGGACACCTTCACCGAGTACGCCTACTTCTCGTCGTACTCGACCTCGTGGGTGGAGCACGCCCGGGAGTTCGTGAAGGAGTCGGCCGACCGGCTGGCACTGGACGACGGCTCGTTCGTGGTCGAGGTGGCCAGCAACGACGGATACCTGCTCCGGCACGTCGTCGAGCGGGGGATCCGGTGCCTGGGCATCGAGCCGTCGAAGAACGTCGGCCAGGCGGCCAGGGACAGCGGAGTCCCGACGGTCACGGCGTTCCTCGGCCCCGAGGTCGGCGCCACGGTGCGCGAGGAGCACGGGCCCGCCGACCTGGTGGTCGCCAACAACGTCTACGCCCACATCCCCGACGTCGTCGGGTTCACCAAGGGGCTGCGCGCGCTCGTGGCCGACGACGGCTGGGTCTCCATCGAGGTCCAGCACCTGCTGACCCTGATGGAGCACAACCAGTACGACACGATCTACCACGAGCACTTCCAGTACTACACGGTCGCCTCCGCGCAACGCGCCCTGGCCGCCGGTGGGCTGTCCCTCGTGGACGTCGAGCTGCTGCCGACCCACGGGGGCTCGATCCGCCTGTGGGCGCGACCTCAGGAGACGGCCGGCGAGCCGGGCGAGCGGGTGGGCCGGGTGCTCGCCGAGGAGAAGGCGGCGGGCCTGCACGAGCTGTCGGGATACACCGAGTTCGCCGCCCGGGTGGCCCGGGTCCGGCGGAACCTGCTGGCATTCCTCGTCGAGGCCGCCGAGCAGGGCAAGACGGTGGTCGGCTACGGCGCTCCCGGCAAGGGCAACACGCTGCTCAACCACTGCGGGATCCGGGCCGACCTGCTCCGATACACCGTGGACCGCAACCCCTACAAGCACGGCAGGTTCACCCCCGGTACGCGGATCCCGATCCTGCCGCCCGAGCGGATCGCCGAGGACCGGCCCGACTACGTGCTGGTCCTGCCGTGGAACCTCCGCCAGGAGCTCACCGGCCAGCTGTCCTTCGTGCGCGCCTGGGGAGGCCGGCTGGTCTTCCCCATCCCCACCCTGGAGATCGTGGAGGTGAGTCGGTGAAGGTCGTCCTCTTCTGCGGCGGGTACGGGACACGGATGCGCACCGGCACCCCCGGCGACGTGCCCAAGCCCATGCAGCTCGTGGGTCCCCGGCCGCTCATCTGGCATGTGATGCGCTACTACGCGCACTTCGGGCACACGGAGTTCATCCTCTGCCTCGGGTATGGAGCGCACCACATCAAGGACTTCTTCCTGAACTACCAGGAGACCATCTCCAACGACTTCGTCCTGCGCGGCGGCCAGGTCGAGCTGCTGTCGGCCGACATCTCCGAGTGGTCGATCTCCTTCGTGCAGACCGGGATCGAGTCGCCGATCGGCGAACGGCTGCGCCGGGTCCGCGACCACCTCGACGGCGAGGAGATGTTCCTGGCCAACTACGCCGACGTGCTCACCGACGCGCCGCTGCCGGAGATCATCGACCGTTTCACCGCGTCCGGCGCGGGCGCCTCCATGATGGTCGTCCCGCCGTCGGACACCTTCCACTGCGTCGAGCTCGGCGAGAGCGGGCTGGTCGGCGGGATCACCCCGGTCAGCCAGATGCCGCTCTGGGTCAACGGCGGCTACTTCGTGCTCCGCCAGGAGGTCTTCGACCACATCCCGCCGGGTGGTGACCTCGTCGCGGACGGCTGCGCCGAGCTCGCCAAGCGCGGCCGGATGCTCGCCTACCCCCACCGGGGCTACTGGCGGCCGACCGACACGGTCAAGGAGCGGGTCGCCCTCGACGAGGCCTACTCGCGCGGCGACCGGCCGTGGGCTCTGTGGGAACGAGAACCGGCGGGGCGGATCGCATGATCGGATTCAGGCCACCGGCGGTCGGCCGGGTCGCGCTGCTCGCCGCCCACTGCGACGACATCGCGATCGGCGCGGGCGGCAGCCTGCTGACCGTCTGCTCCGCCCGCCCCGGCACGCGGGTGGACGCGCTGGTGCTCTCCGGCGGCGGCACCGAGCGGGAGGACGAGGAGCACGCGGCGCTGGCCGCCTTCTGTCCCGGCGCGGACCTGCGGCTCACCGTGCTGAAGCTGCCCGACGGGCGGCTGCCCGCACACTGGGACGAGGCGAAGGGCGCCGTGGAGGAGCTGCGCGCGCGGACCGACCCGGACCTGCTGTTCGCGCCGCACCCCGGGGACGCCCACCAGGACCACCGCGGGCTGGCCCGGCTGGTGCCCACGGCCTTCCGCGACCACCAGGTGCTCGGCTACGAGATCGTCAAATGGGACGGCGACCTCGGGCGGCCGTCGGTCTACCAGCCGCTCACGCCCGAGGTGGCCGAGGCGAAGGTGGCCCTGCTCCAACAGCACTACCCCTCACAGCGGGCCCGTCCCTGGTACGACCGAGAGGCGTTCCTCGGACTGGCCCGCATCCGCGGCATCGAGTGCCATGCGCGCTACGCGGAGGCGTTCCACGTCAACAAGCTGACTCTCGACCTGGCTGGAGGATGAACCGGATGCGCGTGCTGCTGACCGGGCACCAGGGTTACCTGGGAAGTGTGATGGCCCCGGCGCTCGCCGAGGCGGGCCACGAGGTGATCGGCCTGGATTCCGGGCTGTTCGCCGACTGCGTCCTGGGCCCCGTGCCCGACGACCCCCGCGGTCACTCGGTCGACCTGCGGGACGTCACCGCCCGTGAGCTGGCGGGGGTGGACGCCGTGGTGCACCTCGCCGCCCTGTCCAACGATCCGCTCGGCTCGCTGGCACCTCAGCTCACCTACGACATCAACCACCACGCCTCGGTGCGGCTGGCCCGGCTGGCCCGCGAGGCGGGCGTGCGCCGGTTCCTGTACGCCTCCACCTGCTCGGTCTACGGCGCCTCCGGCGGCGACGGACTGGTCGGCGAGGACGCGCCGCTGCGCCCGGTGACCCCCTACGCGGAGTCCAAGGTCCGGGTCGAGGACGACCTGGTCACGCTGGCCGACGACGACTTCACCCCGGTGTTCCTGCGCAACGCCACCGCGTTCGGGTTCTCCCCGCGGCTGCGCGCGGACATCGTGCTGAACAACCTCGTCGGGCGCGCGCTGCTCTCCGGGGAGGTGCGGGTGCTGTCCGACGGCACCCCGTGGCGGCCGCTGGTGCACGCCGGGGACATCGCGGACGCCTTCGTCCTGGCCCTCGCCGCTCCCCGGGACGCCGTGCACGCCAGGGCGTTCAACGTGGGCACCGAGCGGAACAACGTGACCGTGGCGGAGATCGCCGCCGAGGTCGTCGAGACGGTGCCCGGGTCCACGCTGGTGGTCACCGGTGAGGCCGGTGCCGACCCGCGTTCCTACCGGGTGGACTTCTCCCGCATCCGCGCCGCGCTCCCCGGCTACGAGGCCCGCTGGACGGTCAAGGACGGCGCGGTCGAGCTGGCCGACGCGTACAGGCGGTTCGGCCTGACCGAGCAGGACTTCCAGCACCGCTTCACCAGGCTCGCCCGGCTGTCGGCCCGGCGCGCCGAGGGCACCGTCGACGACGCGCTGCGACCACACGGGGCGGTCGCCGGTGACGCCTGAGCCGGTGCCGGCCAGCACAGAGGGGCGTGAGATGCACGCCCTGGTCGAGCGGCTCTACCCGCTCTGCCGGAGCATCACCGGCGACGGGGTGCGCCGCACACTGGAGATCGTCGGTGAGTCCGTCCCGCTGCGGATCCACGAGGTGCCGACGGGGACCGAGGTCCTCGACTGGACGGTGCCCAAGGAGTGGAACATCCGCGACGCCTACATCAAGGACCCCTCGGGCGCCCGGGTGGTCGACTTCGCCGAGTCGAACCTCCACGTGGTCGGCTACAGCGTCCCGGTGTCGGCCACCATGCCCCTCGCGGAGCTCCGCCACCATCTGCACACCCTGCCCGAACAGCCCGACCTGATCCCGTACCGGACCAGCTACTATGCGGAGACCTGGGGTTTCTGCCTGCGGGAGAACACCCTGGCCGACCTCCCGGACGGCGACTACGAGGTCCGGATCGACTCCACCCTGGCCGACGGCCACCTCACCTACGGCGAGCACGTGGTGCCGGGCCGGGTCGCCGACGAGGTGCTCGTCTCCTGCCACGTCTGCCACCCCTCACTGGCGAACGACAACCTGGCGGGCATCGCCGTGGCGACCCGGCTCGCCCGGCGGCTGGCCGGGGCCGACCCGTGGTACACCTACCGCTTCCTGTTCATGCCGGGCACCATCGGCGCGATCACCTGGCTGGCGCGTAACCGTGAACGTGCCGCCCGGATCAGGCACGGGCTCGTGCTGGCCTGCGCGGGAGACAGCGGCGCGCTGACCTACAAGCGCAGCAGGCGCGGGGACGCGGAGATCGACCGGGCGGTGCGGCACGTCCTGCGGACCTCGGGACGCGATCACACGATCGTGGACTTCTCACCGTACGGCTACGACGAGCGGCAGTTCTGCTCACCCGGATTCAACCTGCCGGTCGGCTCTCTGACCCGCACGCCGTACGCCGGCTATCCGGAGTACCACACCTCGGCCGACAACCCGGGCTTCGTCTCGCCCGAGGCGATGACGGACACCCTGGAGACCTGCTGGGAGATCACGCGGGTGCTGGAGCGCGACCGTCGTTACCTCAACCTCAGCCCGTACGGCGAGCCGCAGCTGGGCAGGCGGGGGCTGTACGGATCGCTGGGCGGTCGCAGCGACACCAAGCAGGCGCAGATGGCGATGTTGTGGGTGCTGAACCTCTCCGACGGGGAGAACAGCCTGCTCGACATCGCGGAACGGTCCGACCTGCCCTTCGCCGTGGTGGCGGATGCGGCACAAGCCCTGCGTGGTGCAGGACTGGTCAAGGAGCAGCAGAGATGACACGGGTCCAGACCGCTGTGAACCCGGAGGCTCTCAATCTCCGGGTCGGCGAGATGGTGGAGGTGCTCAGCGAGGCCGAGATCCTGGCCACGCTGGATGAGAGGGGCGAGCTGGAGGAGCTGCCCTTCATGCCGGAGATGCTGGCCTTCTGCGGGCAGCGGCTCACCGTGCACAAGGTGGCGCACAAGCTCTGCGACACGATCAGTCGCACCGGCATGCGGCGGATGGAGCGCGCCGTACACCTGACCGGGGCGCGCTGCGACGGGCAGGCGCACGGGGGCTGCCAGACGGCCTGCCTGATCTACTGGAAGGAGGCGTGGCTCAGGCGGGTGGATCCCGGTGATCCCGCCCCCGCCGCGGCGGACGGCACGGCGCATGACCTCGCGGCGTCCGCCGGTCCGGCGGCGGGCCGGCGCCTCCTGCCGGTCGTCGAGGTCGCCGCCAGGAAGGAGCCGGGTCCGGCGGGGGAGGAGCGCTTCTCCTGCCAGGCCACCGAGCTGCTCCGGGCCGCGCCCACCTGCCTGCCGCTCAAGGACGTCCGGCAGTACGTCATGGACGTGCGCACCGGCAACGCGGGCATGTTCTTCACGCTCCGCGCCTTTCTCGTCGGGCTCTTCAACCGCTTCCAGGACCGCAGCGGGCGCGTGCTGCCACGCTGGCTGCGGATCAAGGGGGGCCTCCGGTGGGGGTTCGTCAAGGGCCGGCTCGTCGGCGCCACACCGAGCGTCACCCTGGACCTCCGGCCGGGAGAGCTCGTCCGGATCAAGTCCAAGGAGGAGATCGTCAAGACCCTCAACCAGGACCTGCTCAACCGGGGGATGGGGTTCGAGGAGGAGATGTCGCGTTACTGCGGCCAGACGGCACGGGTGCTCTCGCGGGTCGATCGGTGCATCGACGAGAAGACCGGCCGGATGCTCCAGATGAAGAGCCCGTGCATCGTCCTGGAAGGCGTCGTCTGCGCGGGCGCGTACACCGTCAGCTGCCCCAGGGAGTTCATCCCGTTCTGGCGGGAGATCTGGCTGGAGCGGGTCGAGGAGCCCGCCTGACCCGGCCCCGGCGCTGAGGCGGCGGCGGCACGGCAGGTGGGCTGTGAAAGGTAAGAGATGGAAGACAGACAGGGCGCGGACCCGGCAGCGGTGGACGAGGAGACCGGGCGGCCGGACGCGGCCGCCTCCCAGGTCGGGGAGATCGGCAGGCAGGCCGGCCGCGGGCTGCGCTGGAGCGTGCTGGGCAACCTGGTCATGAGGGCCGGGTCGTTCGCCGTGAGCCTGGTCCTCGCCCGGCTGCTGGTGCCGGAGGACTTCGGCGTCTACGCCATCGCGATGGCCGCCAGCCAGTTCGTCATCCATATCAACGACGCCGGCATCATCGCGGCGACGGTGCAGTGGCGGGGCAAACTGGAGGACATGGCGCCCACGGCGACGATCGTGGCCATCGCCTCCAGCACCGCCCTGTACGGGGTCTTCTGGGTCATCGCTCCCTACTTCGCGCACGCGTCCGGGAGCGAGGACGCCACCTGGGTGATCCGGGTGCTCAGCGCGACCAACCTCGTCTACGGCCTGACCGCGGTGCGCAGCGCGGCCCTGCTGCGCAGGTTCGAGCAGGACAAGCTCACCAAGGCCAACCTGGTGGGCTTCCTGGTGAACGCCCCGGTGTCCATCGTGCTCGCCGCCGGTGGTGCGGGGGCCTTCAGTTTCGCCTGGGGGCAGCTCTGCGGTGCCGCGGTCACCGCGGTGCTGGTGGTCGCCTACGCCAGGGTGCGCATCAAATTCGGCATGAACCGTGCGATCGCCAGGAAGCTGCTGGTGTTCGGGCTGCCGCTCTGCGTCAGCCTCGGTATCGAGGGGCTGCTGCTGAACGCCGACTACGTGATCGTCGGTGACGTCCTCGGCCTCACCCTGCTCGGTTTCTACCTGCTGGCCTTCAACATCTCCAGCTGGGTGCCCGGACTCATCGGCACCGCCGTCCGCTACGTGGCCCTGCCCAGCTTCTCCCGCCTGGCCGAGGAGAACGAGGAGTCGCTGTCCCTGGGAGTACAGCGCGCGGTGCCGCTGCTGTTCTCCATCGTGGTGCCGGTCGCCGTCCTGATGGGGACGCTCGCCCCCGCGGTGGTGGTGTTCCTGTACGGCGAGCGCTGGGCGCCCTCCGCCGAGGTGCTGCGTTTCCTGGCGATCCTGATGGTGGTGCGGATGCTGACCGCCCTGGCGTTCGACATCCTGGCCGCGATGGGCGCCACCAGGGCGACCGTCTGGCTCAACCTGGGCTGGGCGGTGGCCCTGGTGCCCGCGCTGATGGTCGGCGCGCGCGTGGACGGCATCCGCGGTGCGGCGGTCGGGCACGCGGTCGTCGCCGTCCTGGTCGCGTTGCCGCTGGCGACGCTGGCCCTGCACCGGGCGGGAGTGGTCCTGGCCCCGATCGCCGCCGCCCTGGCCCGCCCGGTGCTGGGCGGCGTGCTCGCGGCGGTCGTCATGACGGCGCTGGTCCAGGTCGTCGGTGGCGTTCCGCTGGTCCAGCTGTGCGTGGCGGGCGGCACGGGACTGCTCGGCTACGTCCTCGTCGTCGTGCCGCAGGCCGTACTCAAGCAGCTGGGCGGCCGGGTGACCGATCTGATCCCGGCCCGTTCCCGCTGACCCACGAAGGAGACCGGATGCTTGGAACCGACACGCTGGTGTCCGTCGGACTGCCGGTGCGCAACGGCGCGGCGCGGCTGGAGGGCGTGGTCAGCTCGGTGCTGGCACAGGACCACGAGAACATCGAACTGGTGATCTGCGACAACGCCTCGACCGACGACACCGAGGAGTTCTGCCGGGAGCTGGCGCGGTCCGACAGCCGGATCGCCTACCACCGGCAGCCGCGGAACGTGGGACTGCTCAACAACTTCATCCACGCGGGGCGGATCGCCCGGGGGACGTTCTTCCGCTGGGTCGGTGACGACGACTGGCTGGCGCCCGACTGCGTCTCCGCGTCCCTGCGCGCCTTCGAACAGGACGGACGGCTCATCCTGGTCACCACGCAGGTGGCCTACACCGATCCCGACGGCACGACCCGGACCGGCGTCTACGAGGGGACCGGACTGCGCTCCGACGACCCCGTCGAACGGTTCGCCGAGATGCTGCGCATGCTCAACGAGAGCCACCTGCTGATCGACCCCCTGTACGGCCTGATGCGCCGGGACCGCATGGTGGACATCCCCCGGCGCAACATGCTGCGCGAGGACGAGGTGTTCGCCGCCAAGCTCGCCCTGGCCGGGCCGTGGGGCCACGTGCCCGAGGTGCTCGCCCACCGCAACTGGAAGCACGAGCGCATCAGGGTGATCGGGCGCCGTCTCGGGGTGCCCGCCTGGCAGGCGCACTTCTCCTCCACCCTGCAGTACCTCGAACTTCTGAACTGGGTGCGTGAGTCCGGCCTCACCGGCGAGCAGAGCCGCCGCGCGCGCGCCGCCGCGCACCGGATGTACGCCCGGCGCCAGCGGCGTACGGCCTCCCACCGCGGACGCAAGCTGGTGCGGCTGGCCGGAGAGCTGGTCAGCGGCGGCCGGTTCTCCGAACGCTCCGCGACCGGCCGCTGAGCGCGGGCCGTTCCCGCCGGGAACGGCGACCGGCCGCCCGTGCACGACAGACCGCTGACCGCGGACACGGAACAACAGAACAACAGGAGAGGAGTCAGGATGACCACCGTCTTTTCCAACAGCGTGGTGGACGACGACACCCGGCGCGGCCTGCTCTACGAGGGGAAGGTGTTCACCTACTCCGCGACACCGGCCTCCAAGGAACTCGTCGGCCTCGCCCACCAGCTGATCGCCGAGGCGTTCGGCGGCCGCGATCCGGAGACCGCCCAGTTCGCCATGCCGGTCGAGGAGTTCGCGGCCCTGCTCGCCGAGCTGAAGCCGAGGTTCATCCACCATCCCCGGTGCAAGGAGCTTCTGCCCGCCGTCCTGGCGGATCTCGGCTGCGAGCTCGACCGGACCTACTTCGACGTCCCCCGGCTGCGCACCTCCACCTCCAACGACTACCTCACCTCCGGCATCTCCTACGCCTTCCACCCGCATCGTGACTGCTGGTACTCCGCGCCGTTCAACCAGCTCAACTGGTGGATCCCCATCTACCCGGTGGTGCCGGAGAACGTGATGGCCTTCCACCCCAGGTATTTCGACCGCCCGGTGCGCAACGGCAGCGCCCGCTACGACTACGCCGAGTGGAACCAGACCAGCCGGCTCAGCGCGGCCCAGCACGTGCGCAGCGACACCAGGGAGCAGCCGAGGCCCGAGGAACCGGTCGAGCTCGATCCGCAGGTCCGGGTGGTGCCCGAGCCGGGCGGGGTGATGCTGTTCTCCGGCGCGCAACTGCACTCGACGGTCCCCAACACCTCGGGCAGGACCCGCTTCAGCATCGACTTCCGGACCGTGAACATCGACGACGTGCGCGCACGCCGGGGCGCGGCGAACGTGGACGCGGCCTGTACTGGCACCACCCTGCGCGACTTCGTACGCTGCACGGACCTGGACCCGATGCCGGAGGAACTGGCGCTGGAGTACGAGGCCGAGGCCCTGGCCCGGCTGAGCTGACGGGCCCCGGCCGCCGGCCACGGCGGGCGGCGGCTACGGCGCGGGGCGTAGGGCCGCGCGCATCCGCGACATCCTGGCCCGGGCGGCCGCGCGCAGCGCAGGCCAGCTGCGGTGACGCTGGAAGGGGAGTTCGAAGACCGCGGCGAACGACCGGGCCGCCAGCAGGCTCACCGGTACGGCCAGCGCGAGGACGGTCAGGAACGACGGAAGGCCGGCCGGCAGGTGCGGGGCGACGACCGACTGGAACAGCACCACGACGATCGGGGCGTGGATCAGGTAGAGCGTGTAGGAGAAGGAACCCAGGCTCCGGATCGGCCGCAGGTCCAGCAGCCGTACCAGCGCCACCGGCCGGCCCGTGGACACCGCGGCCAGGAGCAGGCCGACGGCGGGGCCGAGCGCCATGTCGATCCAGAAGTAGTTTTCCACCGTCCACACCGAGCCCCGTACCACGATCACGACGGACACCGGGACCGCGGCGAGCAGCGCCATCCAGTGCCACGGCAGCCGCCGTACGTGCTCCTCGGCGGCGATGACACCCGTGGCGACCACCCCCACCGCGAACAGCACGGCGAACTGGGGGGTCAGCCGCATCAGCATGTCCACGAGGGGCACGCCGGGCGCCAGCAACCCGACGGCCGCCACGACCACGGTGACGGCCGCCAGCATCACGGCCGCGCCCGCCCGGCGGAGGACCAGCAGCAGGAGAGGGAAGACCAGATAGAGCTGGGCCTCGACGGCGATGGACCAGAAGGCCCCGTTGGGACTCGGCGCGCCGAACAGGTCCTGGAGCAGCAGGCCGTAGACGGCCACCGACTTCGCCGTGGGCGCCCCTTCCCCCGGCTGGGGGACCAAGGTCCAGGCGATCACCAGGCTGAACACCAGGGCGGCCCAGTACGGCGGGAGGATGCGCCAGGCACGTCGCCGGGCGAACCGGCGCACGCCTCCGAGCCGCCACGCCGACCGGGCGGGGGAGACGGCCAGCGAGAAGCCCGAAAGGACGATGAAGACGACCACCGCGAAGTGCCCGTAAAGGAGCCAGCCGAGCCAGGCCGGGCCGGTGTTGGCCGGATAGCCCGGAAAGGACAGCAGCCAGCAGTGGTGCACCATGACGAAAAGGGCCGCCACGCCACGGATCCCGTCGAGCCCCGCCAGACGGCCGCGTTCCGTGGAACCATGGACGGTGGTGCCGGTCGTTTCGTCCCGGATGCCCTCTTCGGAGGACGTCATCCGATCAGCCCCCGTCTCGGGCCGATGCGGGCCCTCGTATCCGCCCTTTTTTGGGCTATCCACGGGTCTATCGCTGTATGGTCGCCAGACGTAACATCCCATGAAGGGATGCGACCGGTCTGGTTCCCTGTCCGCCCGATGTAACGAGAAGCACATATTTCTCGATTGGTAACTGTATTGCCTCGGGGGTTGGCAGTGCCCCGGCACAAATAGGGGGCGGAGACCTATGGACTTCTGGAAAGCCGTTTTCGGCCTTGTCAGACGAAAACTCATCGGCCCTCCGCTGCTGGCGCTCTCGCTTGTCACCGCCGCCCTGGTCTTTTTCCTGATGCCGACGTACTACGTGTCGACCGCGTCCATGGTGCTGACCATTCCGGCCACCGGTGGAACGCTCTCATCCGACCCCACCCGGCCGATCGGGCTGACCAATCCGCTGCTCCAGTTCAGTGACGGACTTCGGGTCACCGCCGGCATCCTCATCCTGTCCATGAACACTCCGGAGGTCGCGGCCGACCTCGGCGTGGTGAAGGACGGGCCCACCCAGATCACGATCAACGACGGCCGTACCAACCCGGATCTGCTGGGCATCAGCACCAACGGCCCGTTCGTCTACGTCGAGGTCCAGAGCAGGTCCGCCGCAGCGGCCCAGGACGTGGTGCTCAAGGCCAAGCAGCGCATCCGCAGGGAGCTGACGAACCGTCAGCAGGCGCTCAGGGCCCCGCGCTCCACCTTCATATCGGTCGTCGACGTGGTGCCCTCGTCCACCCCCGAGGCCAAGATGACCGGCAAACTGACGGCGGGCGGCGGGGCGCTGTTCGCCGTCCTCTTCATCGGTCTGGGCATCGCGTACGGCGTGACGCAGATCCGGGCGGGACGTCGGCGGTCCGTCGCCGACGTCCACCCGTCCGTCCCGTCCGTCCCGGGCGCCTCGGCCGGGTCCGGCCGCCCGGACCACCGTGACGGGCCGGTGGCCGAGCAGCCCCCGAAGGCCGTCTCCCCGTCACCGGAGGCGGACGAGTCCGGGGAAGGACCGTTCCACGACGACTCCCTGCAGCTCGTCGTCGTGGTGGACGACGAGGAGGGGCCGTTCGCGCACCGCGAGGAGCAGAGCATGGACACCATCGTCTTCATGCGCGCCGGCGGCCGGGACGAGCACGACAAGTAGAGCACCGGCAACCACCGTTGGCAGGCTTCGGTCCGGTTGACCGCTGTCCGGTTCGGGGAGGAAGCGCATGGACTTCTGGGGGACGGTCCTCGTCCTGTTGCGGCGTTGGTACATCGTCATGCCGACGTTCGCGCTGTCCCTCGCCACCGCCGCGGGCATCTACTCGACGATTCCCACCACCTACATCTCCAGCGCGGTGCTCATCCTGACCACGCCGACCACCGGTGGCAGCCTGCCGAGCAACCCGAACGTCCCGAACGGCCTGACCAACCCCATGCTCAACTTCGACAACGGGCTCAACGTCTCCGCCTCGATTCTCATCGCGGTGATGGGGACGCCGGACATGGCGGTCGAGCTCGGTGCGGTGGAGGGCGGGGACACCTCCTTCAAGGTCACCAACGGCGGCAACAACCTGGAGTCGCTGGCCACCGGACCCTTCCTCTTCATCGAGGGGGAGAGCGCGTCGGCCCAGGGGGCACTGGACATCGTGACCCGGGTCATCGCCCGGGCGAGGCGCGAGCTGTTCGAGCGCCAGGAGGCGGTGAAAGCGCCCCGGGTCACCTACATCACCACCTATGAGGCGGTGCCGCCGACCACCCCGGAGGCGCAGCGCGGCCGGAAGCTACGCGCCGTCGCCGCCGCGGTGGGCGTCGGCGCCGTGGCGAGCCTGTGCGCCGCGTTCGCGGCCGAGAGCTTCGCCTGGACGCGCAGGGCACGGCGTCGCGACGACGGGCCGGCCGCCGCTGACCACACCGACGCGGAGGAAGCGGGCGGGGCGTCGCCGGGCGTGTCCGCGCTCAACGGCCGCCTGCCGGCCGGCGGCCCGGCGGTGAGGCGCTGATGACGGCCGTGCCGGCCGGCCTCACCCTGCCGGTCCGCCAGCGTGCCGACGGGGCGACCCTGGTCTGCTTCTTCGTCGCCGCCCTGATGATCGTCCCTGCCCGCCTGGTCTTCCGGGTGCTGCCGCTGTCGATCACCCCGGCCAACCTCGTCGCCCTCATCGCCACCCTCTGCTGGCTGTGCGCGCATTTCACGCTCACCCTGGGGATGGCGAAAGGCCGCACACCGGTGCGCACCGCGCTGTTCGTCTTCCTGACCGCGATGACGGCGACCTTCGGGTACGCCACCTACGGCTACCTCCCCGCCGACGAGCTCAAGCTCGCCGATCACGCCCTGATCCTGCTGGTGGCCGGTGCCGGCCTCGCGCTCATGGTCTGCGACGGGGTCCGCGGCCCCGAGCGCCTGGACTTCGTGCTCAAGGCCGTCGTGGTGGCGGGCGCGGTCATCGCGGTGATCGGAGCCTGCCAGTTCCTGTTCGACCTCGACCTCACCCGCTACCTGGAGCTTCCGGGACTCCGCTACACCTCCGAGGACGGGTTCGTCAGCGCGAGATCCGACTTCCGCCGGGTCGCCGCGACGACCGGCCATCCCATCGAGTTCGGCGTGGTGTGCGCGATGCTCCTCCCGATCGCCGCCCACTACGGGTTCCAGGCCCGCGAGCGCGGCGAACCGGCCCTGCGGTGGTGGGCGTGCTCGGCCCTGATCGGGATGGGCCTGATGTTCTCGGTCTCCCGGTCGGCGGTGCTGAGCCTGATGGGCGTCGCCTTCGTGATGTTCCTCGGCTGGCCGGGCCGGCGGCGGATCCAGGCGCTGCTCGTCGTGCTCGGCTTCCTGGTCGTGATGAGATTCATGGCTCCCGGGCTCATCAACACGTTCTACAACCTGTTCGCCAACGCCGGCACCGACGACAGCGTCCGCTACCGCACGCACGACTACGCGGTCGCCGGCTACGAGATCGCCAAACACCTCTGGCTGGGCCGGGGGGCGGGCACCTGGTACGCGCCCAAGCACCAGGTCTTCGACAACCAGTACCTTCTCTCCGCGGTGGAGACAGGGCTGATCGGCATCGCGACGGTCGTCGCGCTGTTCGTGTGCGGTATCTACTCGGCTCTGCGGGCCCGCCACCTGAGTGCCGATCCCGGTGCCCGCGACCTCGGTCTCACCCTCGCCGCCTGCCTGGTCGTCCCGCTGATCGGGGCGGCGACCTTCGACCTGCTGTCCTTCGCCACCGTCACCGGCCTGTCGTTCCTGCTGGTCGGCGCCGCGGGGGCGCTGCTCCGCAACGCGGTCGAGACGGCCAGGCGGGACCGCGAGTCCGCTGCCCCCTGGCGGGCCCGCGTCGGCGAGGCGGCCAGGGAGCTGATCCGCAGGCCGGGCAGGGTGGGCGGTTAGCGCGGGACCCAGCCGTCCTGGGCGATGGCTGTGGGTACGGTGCGGACCTCACGGGGTGTCGAAGCGGCGGGCCAGGAGCACGAGGCCCCCGGCCGTGACGGTCAGGACGGACGAGATGACGATCACGCCGGACCACCCTCCCGTCTGCCACAGGTAGACGGCCAGCGCCCCGAACGCCGAGCTCCCGGCATAGTAGGCGAGAAGGTAGAGCCCCGAGGCCTGCCCCACCCCCACGCCGACGCGGTGCGCACGGCCCGCCACCCAGCCGCTGACCAGCGAGTGCGTACCGAGGAAGGCGAAGGTCAGCACGCCGACCCCGGCGACGATCGCGGGCAGCCCCGGCGCGGCGGTGAGCAGGATCCCCGTGAGCAGCAGGGCCACGCCCAGCAGGGCCACCGGGCCGCGTCCCCGCCGCAGCGCCAGCCGCCCGGCGACGGGCGGTGCCGTGATGCCGAACGGGTAGGCCGCGTACACCAGCGTGGCGGCCTCGCCCATGAGGTACGGCGCCGCCTGCAGCCGGAAGGACAGCGCGTTGTAGAGCCCGGCGAACGCCCCCATCGTGGCCGCTCCGACCAGGCACAGCAGCACCAGGGCAGGATCGCGCAGGGTCAGCGCGGTATTGCGGGCCAGCCCACGCGGCCGGGAGCGCTCGAACCGCCGGGAGGGTGGCACCAGCACCCACAGACCGACCGCGCACAGCAGCGTGATGCCGCCGATGACGGCGCCGGCCCCGTGCCAGCCCCAGCGCGCTTCCAACGGTCCGGGCAGCAGCCGTCCCGCCGCCCCGCCGAGGGCCGTCCCCATGATGTAGGTGGCGTTCGCGCGCAGGTGCGCGGCCGGATGGATCTCCTCTCGCAGATAGGCCATCGCCACTGCGGGCAGCCCGGCCAGCGCCATGCCCTCCAGGCCGCGCAGGACCAGCAGGCTGTTCCACGTCGGTGCGAATGCGGCCGCCAGACCCAGCACGGCCGAGCCGACCAGGGAGATCCGCATGATCGGCACCCGGCCCACGGCGTCGGAGAGAGGGCCGATGAACAGCAGCGCCACGGCCATCGTGATCGTGGACAGCGACAGCACCGCGGTCGCCTCCGACGCCGACACCCGGTAGGCGACCGCTATGCCGGGGAGCAGCGGCTGGACGTGGTAGAGGGCGAGAAAGTTCGCCAGCCCGCCGAGCATCAGCCCGGTCGTGATCCGGCTGTAGGCGCGCTCGCCCGGCTGGTATTCGGACGCGACGGCCTGGCGTGTATGGATGGCGGTCACGCTCCGATCGTGGCCCGCCCACGCTGATGCTCCAAATGCAGCATTTGACAGTGCTGATGCGCGAATTGCATCATCCCTGTATGGACCTGCAGACCCTGCGCTGGTTCCTGTCGTTATGTGACACGGAGCACATGCGTGACACCGCGGCGATCGAGGGCGTCAACCAGTCCACGCTGTCGCGGGCGCTCGCCCGGATGGAGGCCGACCTGGGCGTCGAGCTGTTCCACCGGCGCGGGCGCCGGCTCGCCGTCAACCGGTTCGGCGCGCTGTTCCGCGAGCACGCCGTCCGGGCCGTCGCCGAGCTGGACGGCGCCCGCCGGCGCATCGACGCGCTGGTCAACCCCGACTCCGGGCTGATCAGGCTGGGGTTCCTGCACTCGGTGGGCCGCTGGCTGGTCCCTGAGATCCTCCGCGACCTCCGGGCCGTCGCCCCGGGAATCCGTTTCGAGCTGCACCAGGGCTTCGCCAGGGAGCTGTTCGCCTGGCTTCACCACGGCGACATCGACGTCGCCCTGGTCACCCCGCCGCCCGAGGGGGACGGCACGCGCTGGCATCCTCTGCGCGAGCAGCAGCTCTGCGTCGCCCTGCCGGCCGGTCACCCGCTCGCCCCGGTCGAGGGGCTGACGCTCGCGGACGTGCGCGAGGAGCCGTTCATCGCCTTCGCCCGCACCACGGACCTGCGGAAGGTCATCGACGGGCTGTGCCGGGAGGCCGGGTTCGAACCGGTCATCGCGTTCGAGAGCGAGGAGATCGCCACCGTGCGCGGCCTCATCGGGGCGGGGCTCGGGGTGGGGGTTCTGCCGCTACCGGCCGTGCTGGAACACGACGACCCCGTCTACCGCCCGCTCGCTTCGGGGCAGCGGCGTCCCATCGGGCTGGCGTGGAACGGGTCGCCGATCCCTACCGCGGCGACCGCGATGTTCGTGCGGCACCTCGTCGCGTCCGGCGGGCAGGGGGCATGCCCGTGATCTCCTTGCCGAGGGCGCGTCCCGCCGAGCCTTACCCGTCGCTGCCGATCCTGAGCCCGTGGACGCCGCCGTCCTCGATGTCTCAGCGCTCCGCGTGGCCGCCGGGCCGGGGCGCTGTGCCCAGGCTCGGCGGCGTGTGGTCGACGTCGGTCGCCCCGGCTTTCCCTGTCAGCTCATGCAGGGCAGGGGGCCGACGGTCGAGGTGATGCGGTAGTCGGCGTCGATGGTCACCAGTGAGTTGTCGGCCCACTTGATGGTGGCGCAGTCGGCCTCGACGGGCCCGTAGATCCAGGATCTGTCGACCAGCCTGTTGCCGCGCATGACCAGGTTCCCGCGCGCGTTCTTCAGCTGGATGCTGTAGGTGCCGCCCATGACGAGGTTGTCGGTGACGACGGCGTCGACGATCTGCTTGTCGACGAGGAAGATCGGTGCGGTGATGTCCTTGGCGTGGCGCTGGTCGACGGTGTTGTGGTCGAAGATCAGGCCCTTGCCGGTGTTGTAGGTCTGGATGCCGTCGGAGTGGTCGCCCGGGTTGGAGCACAGGTCGACGTAGGAGTCCCGGATCGTGACGTCGTCTCCGGCTGCGCGGAAGCCGTCGCCGTGACCGCGGATGAGCACCCGGGTGGCGGTGTATTTGTCCTGCCCGATGCCGGGGAGGGTCTGGCAGCGCTTCGCGGTCCCGACGGTGGAGTCGGTGATGGTGAACGAGAAGGTGTCGTCCCCGTCGGCGTTGATGACACGTCCGTCGATCTGGCTGTTGCTGACCCTGACATCGTCTGCGTTGATCAGCAGGTCACCGGGGATGTGCACGCCGTCCAGCACGGCGCCCCGCGTGGTCACCCGGTAGGCGGTGCCGTCCTCGTTGAGGGCGCTCATGGCCAGTTTGGTGCCGGGCGGCACGCCGGTGCAGGCCGGGGTCGGGTAGCCCGCGCAACCGCTGCCGCCCGGTTCGAGGGTCGGCGTCGGTCCGGCGGTCAGTGTCGGCTTCGGCGCAGGGGGCGTGGTCGGGGCGGGACCGGGATCATCGGTCCTGGTGGGGCTGGGGCTGTGTGTCCCGGTCGGTTTGGGAGTGTGTGTCCCGGTCGGCTCGGGGGCGGGAATGCCGGTCCTGGTGGGGCTGGGACCGGGAGTGCCGGTCGGGCTGGGCGTGGCGCTCGGCTCCGCCGTCTGGTCCGGGCCGGCGGTGGCGCTGGGGCTCGGCGTCCGGTCCGGGTCCTCGGTGGGCGTCGCCGACGGCGACGCGGGCGGGCCGGTGGGGACCGGTGTCGGGGGCCGGTGGCGCCAGCGGAAGATCACGTCCACCCAGTAGTTGTAGCCCTTGGGGTTCGACCGGCGGGGGAAGGCGCTGTGGCCGTACCCGAACACTCCCGCGTTGCGGGACGTTGTGGCCAGCGGACCCGACCGGGCGGTGTCGAAGCCCCTGCTGCCCACGTAGTTGCCGTCTTCGCTGTGGTAGGAGACCGTGTAGAGCTGTTTGGCCGCCAGCCGTACCGGCGAGGCGAAGCGGGCCTCCTGCCAGCCCGACCCGCTCTCTCCTGCGAAGGTGACGCCCGCCAGCCGTCTGCCGTCCGCGTTCCACAGGCTTCCGGTGTGCCTGCCCTTGTCGCCGCGGGCCTTGTAGAAGCGGACGCCCGTCACCACGCCGCTCTGGGCGGCGGTGAAGCGCATCCCCAGCTCGACGGGGGCGCGGTCGGCGTGTGATGCGGCCTTCACCTCGGTGCTCGGCGACCAGAAGCTCGTCTCCTTGGGCTCCTGCGGCTCGGCGGCGGGTGCGGGCCGGGCTGCGGCCGCCTGTTCAACGGTGACGTCGCCGCGGGTGATGAACCAGACAGTGGGTGCGGATACCGCCACAAGGGCCACGATCAGGGCTGTTGCCGGCCCCGAGCGCGACCGCCGGCGGCGGGGTAACCCGCCCTCGCTTTTTCCACCACGGCGTGGGGAGTGTGCACTGGCCATTTCTCTGACCTCCGCGCCGATTTGCGGTCGGCTTGACAATGTGTCCGTTTGGTCCTCGCGCAGAGGCCATTGTTGCGGTTGAGGTCATAGGGACGCATCAGTTTCGCGGGTATTGCCCAGAAGTGTTATCAACTAACGATTGTCTGGTATGTCGCTTACTGGCTCTTCGGTCACGGCGGGGCATGCAGGCCAATATGCCAACAACGGGATAAATCAATTATGCGGTCAGCCCGCGCAGGCCAGCGGGCCGACGGTCGAGGTGACACCGTAGTTCTCGTCGATCGTCACCAGCCAGTTGTCCGCCCAGTCGATCACCTTGCACTCAGAATCGACCGGACCGTAAACCCAGGATTTGTCGACCAGTTTATTGCCGCGCATGACGAGCTTTCCGCGTCCGTTTCTCAGCTGGATGCTGTAGGTGCCGCCCATGATCAGATTATTGGTGACGGCGGCGTCGACGATCTGCTTGTCGACGAGGAAGATCGGTGCGGTGATGTCCTTGGCGTGGCGCTGGTCGACGGTGTTGTGGTCGAAGATCAGGCCCTTGCCGGTGTTGTAGGTCTGGATGCCGTCGGAGTGGTCGCCCGGGTTGGAGCACAGGTCGACGTAGGAGTCCCGGATCGTGACGTCGTCTCCGGCTGCGCGGAAGCCGTCGCCGTGACCGCGGATGAGCACCCGGGTGGCGGTGTATTTGTCCTGCCCGATGCCGGGGAGGGTCTGGCAGCGCTTCGCGGTCCCGACGGTGGAGTCGGTGATGGTGAACCGGAAGGTCCTGGGCCCGTCGGCGTTGATCACGATCCCGTCGATCCGGCTGTTCCTGATCGTGACGTCGTCGGCGTGGACGAGCAGGTCACCGGGGATGTGCACGCCGTCCAGCACGGTGCCGGGAGTCCGCACCCGGTAGGCGGCGCCGCCCTCGTTGAGGGCCGTCACGGTCAGCTTGGTGCCGGGCGGCACTCCGGTGCAGGCCGGGGTCGGATATCCGGGACATCTGCCGGCTCCGACGGTGGGCTGACCGGGGGATCGGGTGGGCGTGCTCGTCGGGCCCCCGGCCGGAGAGGACGTGCATCCCGCCAGGAACGTCATGGTGACCACCGAGACGGCAGCGAGCAGACTGACCCATCGCATCGTCGTTCACTCCATCGCGTCGGGACGGCAGAGCCGATCCCGCAATTGTGCCCATGATCCAGCGGAAAGATCCCGCTCACTGATCGCTGAGACCGGAAGCGGCCAGTGGATTCCCAGCCCGGGATCGTCGTAACGGACGGAGAGGTCCTCGGCGGGGTCGTGCTCCCGGTCGATGCGGTAGCAGACGTCGGTCTGCTCGGTCAGGGCCTGGAATCCGTGCAACAGCCCCGGTGGCACGTAGAGGGTGACGAACGACTCGTCGTCGAGCAGGACGGAGGTCTGCTCGCCGAAGGTGGGCGAGCCGGGACGGGCGTCGACCAGCACGTCGTGCACCGCTCCACGCGCGCAGCGCACCAGCTTGGCCTCACCCCGTCCGGCGCGGCCGTGCATCCCGCGGACCGTCCCCCGCCGCGAGCGGGACTGGCTGTCCTGCACGAAGCGCGCGGGGTCCAGCCCGGACTCCTCCGCCGCGGCGGTGTCGAAGGTCCTGGTGAACAGTCCCCGGTCGTCACGGTGTGGCGTCGGTATGAACAACAGCACGCCGTCGATTTTGCTTCGTTCTACTCTCAACTCGTCAGCCTTTTCTCACGGTGGTCGGGAGGCGTTCGGCGTGAACGACGCTGCGGATGAGCACGTTCCACCGAAGTCCGGGCGGGCTGATGGGCGGCAGCCGATCGCCAGCGTCGTCGTGCCCGCGCACAACGAGGAAGCCGTCATCGCGGGCGGCCTGCGACGCCTGCTCGCGGGAACGGTCCCGGGCGAGTTCGACGTGGTGGTGGTGGCGAACGCCTGCTCCGACCGCACGGCGGAGGTCGCCAGGCAGGCCGGTGTCCGCGTCGTGGAGACGCCGGTGCCGGGTAAGGCCAACGCGCTGCGGCTCGGCGACGGGACCTGCCGGACCTTTCCCCGGGTGTATCTGGACGCAGACGTCGAGCTGGGCGCCGCCTCGGTGCGCGCGCTCGTCGCCGCCGCCGAGCGGCCCGGCGTGCTCGCCTGCGCCCCCGTCCCCGTCTGGGACCTGGACGGGGTCGGCTGGGTGGCCCGGCGCATGCACAAGGTGCACGACCAGCTGATCGCGCCGTTCCGGGCGCTGGCGGGGGTGGGGGTCTACGTCCTCACCGAGCGGGGCCACGCCAGGGTCTTCCCGCTGCCGGATGTGATCTCCGACGACGGCTGGGCGCACGGCGGCTTCGCTCCTCACGAGCGGGTGGTGGTGACCGGGGCACAGTCGCTGGTGCGTCCGGCGAGGACCATCTCGGCGCACCTGAACCGGCGGGTGAGGGTGCGCCTGGGCAACCGGCAGCTCGCCGAGCTGGGCCGGTCCGCCGCGGAGGGACGCCTGCGGCTGAGCTCCCTGGGCACCCTCGTGGCGAGGCGGAAGGTGAGCCCGCTCGACGCGGGCTGCTACCTCACCGTCCTGCTCATGGACCGGGCGTTGACCCGGATGCGTGCCTCGCGTGGTGGTCAGGTGGCGTGGGGCGCCGACACCGGCAGCCGGTCCCAGGCGGGCGGATAGTCCGTGCGGGCCCGCCGAAGGGCTGGTCCCGGCCACGACGGCCGCCCGGCCGGTACGGCGAGGCGGCCCGCCGCTCCCGCGGCCGGTGGGGTCAGGCACCGGCCCGCTCGGTGATCGCATACACCCGGACCGAGCCGAAGGGGCCGTCCTGCGCGGCCTTACGCCCCAGCGTCACCGTGCGCAGGTGCCGGAATCGGCCGGTGCCGAGCAGGAGCTCCTCCTCGACCGGGTTGAAGTAGATCACCGTGACCGCGCGCGGGTTCCGGTCCACGGTCGCGATCAGCCTCTCGATCGTGGCGGCGAAGGTGTCACCCCGGAAGGGGTTGTTGAGGAACACCACGCTCACATCGTCGGGGATCTCGTAGTCGAGCACATCCGACTGGACGAGGTGGACGTCCTCGCAGCGCAGGCGGAGGCGGGTGCCCGCGATGTTCTTCCGCGCGATGTCGTTGAGCTCCTCGGACAGCTCGACACCGATCACCTTCCTGAACGGATAGCGAGCCGCCGCCTCCAGCACCATGCGCCCCATGCCGGAGCCGAGGTCGATGAACACGTCGTGCTCGCCGACGTCGCGCCGGGGCAGCGCGCGTCGCAGGGTCTGCCAGTTCGCCGCCGAGTAGTAGACCCTGTCCTGCCGCGCGAGCCCGAACTCCGCGAGGCTCACGACCTCCGAGGTCCGTACTCCGTACCGGCGCTCGAACAGGAGCTGTCCGGTGGTACGGCGCAGCCATCTGTAGGACCGCCGCAGTCCCTCCGGCAGTCCGGCGGCGGCGGCCGTGACCGTGTCGGTGCAGCTCTCCAACAGGGAGGCGATCTCCGTGGTGACGGCGGTCTCGATGAGGACGCTCACGGTGTTCGCTCCTTTCTCGCTCGGACGTCAGGAACAGGCCGCCTCGTAGGCGGCCAGGAGTGCGACCCTGGAGCGTTCCCACGACAGCGGGCCGGTGACCCGGGCCTTGCCCGCCTCGCCCATCCTGCGGCGTTCCTGCGGATCGTCGAGCAGCCGGGCGATCAGCTTGGCGAACTCCGGCTCGTCGTTGGCCGGTGCGTACACCGCGGCGTCTCCGGCCGACACCCTCGCCTCCCGGAGATCGAAGGAGACGATCGGGCGGGCCATCGCCATGTACTCCATGATCTTGTTCATGGTGGACACGTCGTTGAGTGGGTTGAGCGGGTCCGGAGCCAGGCAGACGTCCGCGGCGGACAGGTAGCGCAGCAGGTCCTCGTCCGGGATCCGGCCGGTGAACTCGACCGAGTCCGACAGGCCCAGTTCGCGGGAGAACGCGACCATGTCCTCGAAGGTGTCGCCGCCCCCGACGAACACCGCGTGCCAGTCCGTGCGGCCCAGGTCGTCGCGGAGGCTGGCCAGCGACCGCAGCGCGTAGTCCACGCCGTCCTGCGGGCCCATCACCCCGAGGTAGCAGAGCAGGTGCGGCTTCCCCCGTTTGATCGACTCTTCGACGGGGACCCGGTGGAACCGCTCGACCGCCGGTGCGCTGCGCACCACGAACACCTCTCCGGGCCGCTTGCCGCCCCTGGTGATCGCGACCTCGCGGTAGCTCTCGTTGGTCGCGATGACCACGTCGGCCGCCCGGTAGGTGAGCCGCTCCAGCCGGCAGACGGCGCGGTAGAGGAAGTCCTCGCCGCGATCGAACCGGGACAGATAGAGCTCGGGCACCAGGTCGTGCTGGTCGAACACGAACCGCGCCCCGCGCCGTTTGAGCATTCTCGCCACGAGGAACAGCAGGTCCGGCGGGTTGCACGCGTGCACGACGTCCACCGGTCCGATCCGCCGGGCGAGCCGGAAGGTGTGCCACAGCGCCGAGCCGTACTCCTGCAGGTAGCCGAGCGGGCCACCGGTCGCCGCCCGGAGCGGGTAGCGGTGGATCTTCACCCCGTCTATCTCGACGTACGGCTCGGTGTCCCGCTTGGCTCCCCGGGGGCAGATGACGTGTACGTCCCAGCCGGCGTCACGCAGCGTGGTGCTCTCCTGCCACACCCGGCGGTCGAACGGTACGGAGAGGTTCTCGACGAGAATGAGTGCTTTACCAGCCAAGGCCCACGTATCCAGGATGTGCCCGGCGCGTGTCGGCGTCGGGAAGGCGGACGAGGTCGATGATCGTGCGGTCGCCCGCGCCGTCGAGCGCGCTCAGCACGGCCGGGTCCTTGCAGCCGACGACGCACACGTCGGCGTGCGCGAGCACGTCGTCGGCGGAGGTGCTCAGCAGGTCGCCCAGGTGCGGCAGCCTGCTCTCGATGTATTCGCGGTTCGCCCCCATCAGGCGTGACAGGGAGACGTTGGCGTCGTAGATGCGCAGGTCGTACCCCTTGCCGAGGAGACGTTCGGCCAGCTCCACCAGCGGGCTCTCCCGCAGGTCGTCGGTGCCCGGTTTGAACGACAGCCCGAACAGCCCGATCCGGCGGCTGCCGGCCGCCGCCACCAGCTCGAAGGCGCGTCGCAGGTGGTCCTCGTTGGAGGGCAGGACGTGCGAGAGCAGCGGCACCGACACGTCGGCCCGCCGGGCCGCGTACACCAGTCCCCGGAGGTCCTTGGGCAGGCACGAGCCGCCGAAGGCGAAGCCCGGCCGCAGGTAGGCCGGGCTGATGTTGAGCTTGCGGTCGGCGAGGAAGACGTCCATGACCCGGTGCGAGTCCAGCCCGATCGCCTGGCAGATCGCCCCGATCTCGTTGGCGAAGCTGATCTTCAGGCCGTGGAAGGCGTTGTCGGCGTACTTGGTCATCTCGGCGACCGCCACGGGGACCCGGAAGACCTCACCCGGAATGCCGTCGTACAGAGCGGCGACCGCGTCGCCGCTCGCGATGTCGAACTCGCCGATGACGGTCTTGGGCGGCTCGAAGAAGTCGCGCACGCTCGTGCCCTCGCGCAGGAACTCCGGGTTGACCGCCACGCCGAAGCCGGTCCCGGCCCGCAGCCCCGAGGCCCGCTCAAGGATCGGGATGAGCAGGTCGGCGCAGGTGCCGGGGAGCATGGTGCTGCGGAAGACGATCGTGTGCCGGTCGCTCTTGCCGGCCAGCACGTGGCCGATCTGCTCGGCCACCCGCTCCAGGTAGGTGGTGGACAGGCTGCCGTTCGGCGCGGACGGCGTGCCCACGCAGATCAGCGAGATGTCGGTCGAGTCGACCGCTTCGGCGACGTCGGTGGTGGCCCGCAGGGCTCCGCTCCGTACGACCTCGGCGGTCAGTTCGCCGATCCGCTCCTCGACGACCGGCGCCTGACCCCGGGAGATGAGGTCGATCTTGGTGGGATTGACGTCGACCCCGATCACCTCGTGGCCGCTGGCCGCGAGACAGGCCGCGGAGACGCAACCGACATAGCCGAGCCCGAACACACTGATTCTCACGTGCGCTGCCTCCATCGCATCACTTGCCGGCTGGTTGCGGGGTAGGAGGCGCTTTGCTAAGCCTCGCCCGACTCACCCGTTAGTCGGGTGATTTCTTTCGATCGTTACGATTTCGAGAAGTGCTCCCCCGGCGGGCCGGTCGCGATTATCGATTGAAGGTGCGGAATTTTCGTGCAATATGTCGCAAACTAGGGCCGAGTGCGGAGGATTTCGCCGTGGTGACCATGGAGTCCCGCGCCCGCCGCAACGCCTGCCGCGCCGAACTCCTGGTCACGATCCCCTGGCACACCTGGGTCTCACCGGTCTTGGCCCGCCGTTTGTACTCGTCGTCACCCCGCCCGAGGTCGATGCGCGTGATACCCAGGGCCGGAGCCGCGGTGGCGAGCTCGCGCAGCAACATCCATCCGGGGGCGAGCCCCGCGAAGGCCGGATCGTAGACCGGAAACCACCAATGCAGGACATTTTCCGACCGAATTCCGAAATGCGCCGCGACCAGATGGGGGCCGGCATGCAAAGTGGACAGAATTCCCCCGAATGAGGAGTCGCGGGTATGCAGCAGCCGGGTCAACAGATCATGGCGGTCCGGTTCGGCGAAGTAGTCTCTGGCGCCCGTGGCGGCGTACTGCGCGCGTTTGAGCTCGACCACCCGGCTCAGAAGCTCCGTGTCGACCGCGTCGGCGACGAACCGCACCGTGCCGTGGGTCCGCTCGGCCTTCGCGGCACGGCGGCGGGCCTGGCCCATGTTGTCCTTGCCGCTCCGCGACGCCCGGCCCAGATATCCCTCCAAGCCGCCGGAGACGTCCAGGAACGGTGACGGGCACCGGGACTCCACCCAGGGCTCGAAGTCCGCGCAGCCCTCGACCAGATGGTCGAACGCGAAGCCGCGCACCCCGCCGGTGAGCAGCGCCAGCGGAGGGAAGGAGGAGCCGGGGGCGAGTACGGGCCCCTGGAAGTCCGCAGCAGGCCAGCCCGCGGGCCTGGTCAGCGAACGCTCGCGGTGGTGGGGCAGCAGAGCGCGGACGCCGCCCGCCTGGTCCCTGCCCACGGCGACCCGCACCTCACGGCCGCCGGCGTGTACGGCCGCGGCGAAGCCGGGGTGGAAGTAGGGGCTGTCCAGCAGGGGGTTGGCCGCGCGGAGCAGGTGCCAGGCGTCCAGCTCCTCCGCGGTGAGCGCGCCGAACCCCACGGTCCGCACCGTCTGTACGGCCTGCGCCGTCTGTGTCCTCCGGGCCGTCACGGGCCGGGAGGGGATGGAGGCGCCAGGCTCGCCGGACTCCTCGTTGGCGGGCATGCTCATCGTCGTTCCCCTCATCGGCGGCCGGGTCAATCCGCGAGCTTCTGGAGCCGGCGCGACGGCCGCAGCAGCGCCACGACCGACGCCCTTGACGTACGGCGCCCAGCCAGCGCCCGCAGCCCCTCGCCGAGGACGACCGCCAGGTAGTAGACGAACGCCGCCGGTGTGCTCCGGCGACGGCGGAACAGCTTCACCTTGTTGACGATGAGCAGCGCGGCGAGAGTCGGGTTGACTCCCGAGTCGCCGCCGATGTGCTCGACCACGGATGCCGGTTCGTACCAGAGCGCCCAGCCGCGGTCGGCGGCACGGAGCGCGAATTCGGTCTCCTCGCTGTAGAGCAGGAAGGACTCGTCCCACGGGCCGATCTCCCTGATGACGTCGGTGGAGACGAGCATGGCCGCGCCCGTCGCCCATGCCGCGGCGCCCGGCCGTTCGTACTCCCGAGGGTCGGTGACCAGCTCGCCCAGGGTGCCGATCCGGCCGGCGAGATCTCCGCCGATCACCGCCTCCGCCAGCGCCCTGCGCACGGTGGGCGTCCTGCGCAGAGAGGGCTGCAGGCTGCCGTCCGGATTGGTCAGGCGGGGTACGGCGATGCCGCGCCCCGGCTGCCGCAGGGCGTCGGCGAGTGGGGCGAGCGCGCCCGGGTGCAACCTGCAGTCGGGGTTGATCACGAACACCGCATCGAGCTGCTGGATGTCCAGTGCCTCGACGCCCGCGTTGACCGCTGCCGCGTAACCGGCGTTCCGGCCGAGCTGGACGGTCTGGAGCGGCAGACCGGACGCCTTCTCGGCGATCCTGAGGGAGTCGTCCTTCGAGGCGTTGTCGGCCACGACGACGCCTTCGAGGCGCACGCCCCGCGAACCGTCGAGGAGGGAACGCAGACAGCCTCCGAGTACCTCCGCACTGTTGTACGTAACGATCACTACGGCGATCCGGGGGGTACCAGGCGTCATATATTCGTCATCGTCGGGTACGGGGATGTCGTTACCACGTTCCAAATCCCGCTCAGCCTCGGGCACGTTTGAACGCCCGTGCGGCGATCCGGCGGACGCGGAGCGGCAGTGGCGGGGTTCCGTCCATGACCTGTGCGGCCCAGGTGGCGTCGATGTCGTGGCGCAGGCTGTTGCGTGGCTGCAGCCAGGAGCCCGGCTGGGCGCGACCGCCGTCGCTGGTGTACGCGCGCGTCACCTCCGCCCGCCTCAGCCTGCCGAGCACATGCCTGTCGTAGGAGCCGAACGGGATGGCCACCCTCGACACCCGTCGTCCGGTCAGTTCGCTGAGGAGCCGGTGGGCGTCGGCGATCTCCTCCTCCGCCTGACCTCCGTCCAGCCGTCGCCAGTCGCGGTGCGCCCAGCCGTGCGAGCCGACCAGCATGCCCGCCGCCACCAGCTCCCGCACGCCGTCGGCGTCCAGCCTGCCCGGCTCGCCGAGAAGCCCGGCCAGTACGAAGAACTCCGCGGTGAGGCCGCGTTCGAGCAGCCGCGGGAGGGCGATCTCCACATCTGAGGCGTTGCCGTCGTCGAAGGTGATGCGGACGTCCTGACGGCCCACCGCCGCGTCGAGGACCCGTTCGAACTGCTCGACGCCGACCCAGGTCGTGTCTTCACCCGGGTCGAGCTCGCGGCCGGTCGGACCGATCCCGTGCACCGTGAGGTTGACGACCGAATCCACCAGCGTCCTCGTTTCCGGCCCGGCGCCCGGTCACGCGAGGGGCCCGGGCGCGATATCCGGCTCTTCCGTTGTTATCGGATCCCGCCGCGTCCCGTTACAGCAGCGCGTCGCGCCGCAGGCGGTCGGCGTACCAGGCCGCGGTCAGCCCGAGGCCCTCCTCCAGCCCGGTGACGGGACGCCACCCGAGCACCTCGGCGGCGGGAGCGATGTCGGCGATCCGGGCGCTGTCCAGCCGGCGGTCTTCGAGCGCGCCGTAGCGGGGGCGCAGCGAGCTGCCGATGACCCGGCCCAGCAGCTCCACGGTGTCCCGGATGGACGTCCGTGTGCCCGTGCCGATGTCGAGGCTCAGACCGGCCGCCTCGGCGGACCTGCCCACGGCGAGGAATGCCTCGACCACGTCGTCGACATACACCCAGTCGAGTTGGCGCGTTCCACTGCTGAGGCTGGGCGCCTCGCCTCGGAGCAGCGAGAGCGTCACGTAGGGCACCAGCTTCCTGGTGTCGCGCTGACCCGGTCCGTAGACCATCCCGATGCGCAGGGTCGTCACGGGGATGTCCCAGAGGTGATGGAACATCCGGGCGTAGCCGTTGGCGGCCCACTTGGCGACCGCGTAGGGCGAGGACGGCGCCGCCTCACCCTCGCCCGGCCGGGGCTCCTCAAGCGACCCGGCGAGCACCACCCGGGTGCCCGGGGTGTCGGCGACCGCGGCCAGCAGGTTGACCACGCTGGCGAGGTTGCTCTGCAGCATCGGCCGGACGAGCCGTGGCTCCCTGGCGCCGGCGACCTCGCTGGCGAGGTGGAACACGACGGCGGGGCGGGTGGAGCGGACGAGGTCCTCGATGGCGTCCGCGTCGCCGACATCGGCGACGTGCCAGTTCGCGCCCTGGCCGGTCCTCGCGTGAGGGCGCCGGCTGACGGCGTGCACCTGGGCTCCGAGCGAGCCCAGACGCCGCACCAGATGGGCTCCGATGAACCCGGTGGCACCTGTCACCAGCACACGAGAGCCGTGCCAGCGGGCATCTTCCTGTTCCGGGGCATGCGGGTCTTCGGGCGCAGGGACGGTGAGCACGGGCGTTCTCCTCGTGTGTCTACGAGTTGTTTCGGACGCTCTAGCCGGCATACCTGGCAGATAGGCCCATGCATTTCATACCTTGTCGCACGCGGCGAGGCAGCCGATATCCGGCTCCTCCCAGGAAAAAGCAACGGGGCCGCTCACACGAGCGGCCCCGTTGTCGTCGTCTCGGCCCGTCAGCCGATGCGCCAGGTGTCCCCGGCGAGCAGGAGGTCGTCCAGGTCGCCCGGACCGCGCTCACCGACGGCCTCCTCCAGCTGCGTGGCCATCAGCTCGTCGTAGGACGGGCGCTGCACGCTCCGGAAGACGCCGATCGGGACGTGCTCGAAGGCGGGCTCGTCGAGCCGCGACAGCGCGAACGCCAGCGACGGGTCGGCGCGGTGGGCGTCGTGGACGAGGATCTCGTCCTCGCTCACCGAGGACCTCGGAACGACCTCGATGCCGCCGTCGGCCGCGCGCCGTACCGCCTTGGAGGCCGAGACGATCGGCTGGCCGTGCTCCAGGCGCAGCGTGATGTCGTCACGCTGCTCGGGGTCCTTCAACTGCTCGAAGGCGTTGTCGTTGAAGATGTTGCAGTTCTGGTAGATCTCGACCAGCGAGGTGCCCCGGTGCTCGGCGGCCTCGCGCAGCACCGACTGCAGGTGCTTGCGGTCGGAGTCGATGGTCCGGGCCACGAAGGAGGCCTCGGCGCCGATCGCCAGCGAGATCGGGTTGAACGGCTTGTCCAGCGAGCCCATCGGGGTGGACTTGGTGATCTTGCCGACCTCGGAGGTGGGGGAGTACTGGCCCTTGGTCAGACCGTAGATCCTGTTGTTGAAGAGCAGGATGTTCAGGTTGACGTTGCGGCGCAGCGCGTGGATCAGGTGGTTGCCGCCGATGGACAGCGCGTCGCCGTCACCGGTGATCACCCAGACCGACAGGTCGGGACGCGAGGCGGCCAGGCCCGTCGCGATCGCCGGGGCACGGCCGTGGATCGAGTGGAACCCGTACGTGTCCATGTAGTAGGGGAACCGGGACGAGCAGCCGATGCCCGAGACGAACACCATGTTCTCGCGCCTGAGGCCGAGCTCGGGAACGAAGGACTGGACAGCGGCCAGGATCGCGTAGTCACCGCATCCCGGGCACCAGCGGACCTCCTGGTCGGACTTGAAGTCCTTCATCCCCAGCTTGACGTCGGACTTGGGGACCAGGGACAGGCCCCTGCCGTTGGTAAGCTCACTCACTGTCGATCACGTCCTGGATCACGCCGGCCAGCTCCTCGGCCTTGAACGGAAGCCCGCGCACGCGGTTGTAGCTGATGATGTCGACCAGGAACCGGGCGCGGAGCAGCAGCGCGAGCTGGCCGAGGTTGATCTCGGGGAGCAACACCTTGTCGTAGGCCCGCAGCACGTCGCCGGTGTTGGCCGGGAGCGGGTTGAGGTGCCGCAGGTGAGCCTGGGCGACCTTGCCGCCGGACTTTCTGATCCGCCGGGCCGCCGCCGCGATCGGACCGTAGGTCGAGCCCCAGCCGAGGACCAGCACGCGGGCGTCGCCGTCGGGGTCGTCGACTTCCAGTGGCGGGATGTCCTGGGCGATCCCGTCGATCTTGGCCTGGCGGAGCCGGACCATCCGGTCGTGGTTGTTGGGGTCGTAGGAGATGTTGCCGGTGTTCTCGGCCTTCTCGATGCCGCCGATCCGGTGTTCCAGTCCCGCGGTGCCCGGAATCGCCCAGGGACGGGCCAGGGTCTCGGCGTCACGCTTGAACGGCAGGAACGTCACCCCGTCCTCGTCGTTGGGATCTGTGGCGAACGCGACGGAGATGTCGGGCAGCTCGGCCGCGCCGGGCACCTTCCACGGCTCGGAGCCGTTGGCGAGATAACCGTCGGACAGCAGCATGACCGGCGTGCGGTACTTCACCGCGAGGCGTGCCGCCTCGATGGCCGCGTCGAAGCAGTCGGACGGGGTGGACGGCGCCACGATCGGCAGCGGCGACTCGCCGTTACGGCCGAACATGGCCATGAGGAGGTCAGTCTGCTCGGTCTTCGTGGGCATGCCGGTGCTCGGGCCCGCACGCTGCACGTCGACCACGATCAGCGGAAGCTCGGTGGTCACCGCCAGGCCGACGGTCTCGGCCTTCAGCGCCACACCGGGCCCGGAGGTCGTGGTGACGCCGAGCGCCCCGCCGAAGGCGGCGCCGAGCGCCGCGCCGACGCCGGCGATCTCGTCCTCGGCCTGGAAGGTGCGGATGCCGAACCGCTTGTGCTTGGACAGCTCGTGCAGGATGTCGCTGGCCGGGGTGATCGGGTAGGAACCGAGGAACAGCGGCAGCTTCGACTGCACGGAGGCGGCGATCAGGCCGTAGGCGAGCGCCTGGTTGCCGGAGATGTTGCGGTAGACGCCCGGGGGCAGCTTGGCCGGCTTGACCTCGTAGGAGACCGAGAAGGACTCGGTGGTCTCCCCGTAGTTCCAGCCCGCCTGGAAGGCCGCGATGTTGGCCTTGGCGATGTCGGGCTTCTTGGCGAACTTGTTCTCCAGGAACTGGATCGTCGCCTCGGTCGGCCGGTGGTAGAGCCAGCTCAGCAGCCCGAGGGCGAACATGTTCTTGGACCGCTCGGCGTCCTTCTTCGACAGCGCGAAGCCTTCGAGCGCCTTGACCGTCAGCGAGGTCAGCGGCACCGGATGGACGCGCCACTCGGCGAGCGAGTCGTCCTCCAGAGGGCTGCCGTCGTAGCCCACCTTCTGCAGGTTGCGCTTGGTGAACTCGTCGGTGTTGGCGATGATGTCGGCCCCGCGCGGCAGGTCGCCGAGGTTGGCCTTCAGCGCCGCGGGGTTCATCGCGACCAGCACGTTGGGGGCGTCGCCCGGCGTGAGGATGTCGTGGTCGGCGAAGTGGAGCTGGAAGCTCGACACACCCGGCAGGGTCCCTGCGGGGGCCCGGATCTCGGCGGGGAAGTTGGGAAGGGTCGACAGGTCGTTGCCGAACTCCGCGGTGCCGGCGGTGAAGCGGTCACCGGTGAGCTGCATGCCGTCGCCGGAGTCTCCGGCGAACCGGATGATCACGCGGTCGAGTTGCTGAACCTGCTTGGTCACAGCTCGGTCCTCCTCGACGCGATAGGGCGCCGTTGCTGGTTGCGCGTTGTTGGTTCCATGCTAGATCCCCTGGAGTGACGCGTAATCTCTCGCATCGCCGGATCCTTCGGAGTGACGCGTGACTTCCACGTCTCACGTGGTGTCTTGCGCGTTCCACCCGGCGGAGGAATGTGACGTATGTCGCACATTCTCGGTGGCCGCGGAGCGGGGCCCGGGCACGCGTTACGCGTGCGGCCGGAGGCCCGGCCTACGTGGGAGTCACGATCGTGAGTGGTTGGCCCGACACAGCCCGGCAGCGAGCCGGCACAGGTCAACGTGCAGGCGGCCGAAGAGGACAGTTGGCGTCACGATGCTCAATTATATGTCTCGTCCGGGATCCGGGCCCATAACCTGCGGCTATGGGCTCATAGTCGCAGGTTATGGCATCGCCTGCTTCTCCAGCGCGCGCGTGATGCTGCCGGCGGTGCCGGTGCTGGCGTCGGACGCGGCGGAATCGTAGGTCTTGCCGGGCTGCATGCCGCGCGAGCCGTACAGTTCGGGGACGGTGACGAGGGTGTACCCCTTCGCCTGCAGGCGCCGCAGGATCTCGGGGGTCGCGTCGACGGTCGCGCCGTGAACGTCGTGCATGAGGACGATCGCCCCCGGCCGGGCACTGGAGACGATCCGGTCGGCGATCGTCCCGGGGTCGGAGGTGCGCAGGTCCTCGGCGTCCACGTTCCACCGGACCACCGACAGACCCAGCCCGCGCGCCACAGCGGCGACCTTGGCGTCGCTCGCGCCGTACGGCGGGCGCATCAGTGTCGGGACCTGCCAGATCGCCTGGGTGACGGTGCACTGGCCGCGTTTGAGCTGATCCGCGATCTTGTTGATGGGCAGGGCGGTCAGATCGCGGTGGGACCAGGTGTGGTTGGCGACCAGATGGCCTTCCTGGCGCATCCGCCGGAGCAGTTCGGGGTGGGCCATGGCGTTGGTGCCAACGGTGAAGAAGGTCGCCCTGGCGCCCTTCTGAGCGAGGATGTCCAGTAGCCGTCCGGTGTCCGGTCCTGGTCCGTCGTCGTAGGTCAGCGCGAGACACTTGGCCTTCGCGCAGTCCACACTGCCGGCCTTGGAGCTCTGCGCCGGGAGCTTGGTCGTGTCCGCCGCCTTGAGGGACTCGAGGGACTCGGTGGATCCCATCGCCGGGGGGGTCTCCGGCGTCGCCGCGGCCGCCTGCTGCGCCCGCAACCCCGTCGCCGACAGCAGCGGCCCCGCCTCGGAGGCGGGTATGGCGACCGCCACCCGGCCGAGGGACCCTCCTGTCACCTGAGAGTCGTCGAACTCCACGACGAGCTCGCCGCGCGGGTTGAAGCTGAGGGAGTCGAACGTCTTCGGATCCGTTCCGACCGCATGTGGGCTCACCCGCGATCCCCACTCGCCCAGCCTCCCCTTGACGAGCCGGGACAGCTCGGCGAGCGCGGCGCCGTTCTTGAGAAGGGCGTCGGAGTCCAGGGCGCGCCTGTTCACCCGGTCGTACCAGACGGTGGTGCGCTCCTCGGACCAGCCGGTCGGGAGGAGCTCGCCGATGCGGAGCCGGACGCCGATCACCTGGTCGGACGCGGCGGCGAGCTGCCAGTCCACGTTGAACTCGGAGTGGGGGCGTGAGGTGTCGGCGGCGGAGGCCTTGTCGAACCGGTCGAGATGGGCGGCGACCGTCCGGCGGAGCTTCTCCGTGAGGAGGGGGGCGTCGGCGACCGACGGATAGACGGCGTGCACGCGCCGGGCGCTGTGCTCGTCGCCGTCCAGTTCCTGGACGCTCAGCCCGTGGACCCGTGACGGGTCCACGTAGTTGATCATCGTGGGATCAGAGGGCAGAGGGGGTTCCGCCAAGGGGGAAGGGGTGGTCATGCCGCAGCCTGTGGCGACGGCGGTGACCAGCGCGATTCCTCCGACGAATCGCAATTTGGGCATGCTTGAAACCTTAAACGTGAAAAGTGCCTATTTGCCGGTATTTGGGGCTAATCGGGAAGAGGTTTTGGCCGTGGTGGTGCAACCGCTTCACCGGGTGACGTGAATGCCGGATACTGCTGTAGGCGAGGGAGAGAGGCCCGTCCGGCGGGGCTCTCAGGGAGGATCCATCCATGAGCGGATATTTCGGCTCCTACGGGCTGGTCCTCGCGCTGCTGGCGATCGGTGTTCTGATCGTCGCGGGGGCGCTGTCCGTCAACCGGCTGCTCCGCCCCCGTCGCCCCACTCCCGAGAAGCTGCTGACCTACGAGTGCGGCGTCGACCCGGTCGGCGGCGACTGGGCCCAGTCCCAGATCCGTTACTACGTCTTCACCTATCTCTACGTGGTGTTCGCGGTGGACGCGGTCTTCCTCTTCCCGTGGGCGACGGTCTTCTCCGCCCCCGGCTTCGGGATGACCACCCTGGTGGAGATGCTCGTCTTCCTGGGCTTCATCGCGCTCGGGATCCTCTACGCCTGGCGCAAGCGCGTGCTGACCTGGACCTGAGAGACGGGACCGCTGACCGCAGGAGGAGAATGGGAGCCATGGCGGACCTTCCGATGCCCACGGTGGGGCCGGTCTCCCGGCTGGCTCCCAAACCCATGCGCTTCATCCTCAACTGGGGGCGCCGCTACTCGTTGTGGGCGTTCAACTTCGGCCTGGCCTGCTGCGCCATCGAGTTCATCGCGACCTCGATGAGCCGGCACGACTTCATCAGGTTCGGGGTCATCCCGTTCGCCAACGGCCCCCGGCAGGCCGACCTGATGATCGTCTCAGGCACGGTGACCGACAAGATGGCTCCCGCGGTCAAGCGGCTGTACGAGCAGATGCCCGACCCGAAGTACGTGATCTCCTTCGGTGCCTGCTCCAACTCCGGCGGGCCGTACTGGGACTCCTACTGCGTCACCAAGGGCGTCGACCAGATCATCCCGGTGGACGTCTACGTCCCCGGCTGCCCGCCCCGGCCCGAAGCGCTGCTCCACGGCATCATGATGCTCCAGGAGAAGATCGCCGCCGAGAACCTGAGCGACCGGTATGTCTGACCCCATGAGGAGCCGAGCGTATGGGTGGCGGTGAGGGGCGCGGCGATGTCGCCGCCATCCAGGAGCGGTACGGCACACGCGCCCAGGTGTCGGAGTCGTTCGGCGAGGTCACGGTCGACGTCGAGAGCACCGACTGGATCGACCTGCTGGAGTCCGCCCGCTCCGGGGGATACGAGTTCTTCGACTGGCTGACCGCGGTGGACGACCCGCCGGACGGATTCTTCGTGGTCGCCCACGTGTTCGACCTCGGCTCGCGCGGGCACCTGCTGCTGCGCACCCGGGTTCCGCGCGCCGACCCCCGCCTGCCCAGTGCGGTCGGCGTGTTCCGGGGCGCCGACTGGCACGAGCGTGAGACCTTCGAGATGTTCGGGGTGATCTTCGAAGGTCACCCCAACCTGGTCCCGCTGCTGCTGCCCGACGGCTTCGAGGGCTTCCCGCTCCGCAAGGACTTCGTGCTGGCCGCCCGGGTCGCCAAGGCATGGCCGGGGGCCAAGGAGCCCGGCGAGTCCGACCACGGCTCGCCGGGTCGCCGCAAGACCCTCCCGCCCGGCGTGCCCGCCGACTGGGGGCGTGATGGCTGAGGTGCTCGACGGTTGGAGGACGTGATGGCCGGGGTGCTCGACGTCGCCGTCCGGCTCGTCGCGATCGTCGTCGTCTTCCTCGTGCTGCCGCTGGTCGCCGGGCAGGCCGAGCACAAGGTCATGGCGCACATGCAGGCGCGGCTGGGGCCGATGTACGCCGGAGGCTTCCACGGCTGGGCCCAGCTGATCGCTGACGGAGTCAAGTTCGTCCAGAAAGAGGACGTGATCCCGGCCGCCGCCGACCGCCGGGTCTTCGCCCTGGCACCCGGGGTGGCGTTGATCCCCTACCTCGTGGTGATGGCCGTCATCCCGATCGGTCCCGGACTCGTCGGGGCGGACCTGGACGCCGGGCTGTTCTTCGTCCTGGCCGTGTTGGGGATCGGCGTGCTCGGCTCGATCATGGCCGGGTGGTCCTCGGGGAACAAATATTCCGTTCTGGGCGGGATCCGCTCGGCGGCCCAGCTCATGTCCTACGAGCTTCCGCTGGTCCTGGCGGCCTCCAGCGTCGCGATGGCGGCGGGCACCCTCTCCCTGCCGGGTATCGTGGAGGCCTGGCAGTGGTGGTGGCTGCCCTGGCAGGCCATCGGCGGTGTGATCTTCTTCATGGCCGGGCTCGCCGAGCTGCGCCGCCCGCCGTTCGACATGCCGATCGCGGACTCCGAGATCATCATGGGTCCGCTGACCGAATACACCGGGATCAGGTTCGCCCTGTTCATGCTGGCCGAGTACGCCGGGATCATCGTGATATCCGCGCTCACCAGCGTGCTGTTCCTGGGGGGCTGGCACGGGCCCCTGCTGCCGGGGCCCCTGTGGATGCTCGTCAAGGTGTCCGCCCTGGTGTTCGTGGTGATCTGGGTCCGGGTGAGCTTCCCGCGGCTCCGCGAGGATCAGCTCCAGAAGCTCGCCTGGGTGGTCCTGGTGCCGCTGGCGCTGGTCCAGCTCGCGCTGACGGGAGTCGTCAAGGTCCTCGTGGGCTGACCCGGTCCCGGCCGGTGACCTCCGGACGGGGCGGGCGGCGCTCCGCCGTACCGGACGGAACAGGGGCGAAGCGTGCGCGCCCGGCACGTTCGAAGCGCGCGCCAGGCAAGGGGGAATACCCATATGTGACATCACACGCCAAGGATGGAACGCATGACCCTCGCGCTCGCCGTGAAGAACGACGACCTGGTCGTCGAGGTGCCGGAGCATCCGCCGGTACGGCTGCCGCTCGCCGGCCGGGACCGGGTGGGCACCCTGCTCGTCTTCGGCTATCCGGGCAGGGGCAGGACGAGATACGGCCTGGCGGTGCTGGACGAGTCCGGCCTGGTGATGATGGAGGCGCCCGGTTCCCGCTCGCGTCGCGAGGTGGAGGCGTTCGCGCGGGAGAACGGCCTGCAGTTCGAGCTGCGGCGGTTCGCGACGGGGGAGGAGGCCCGGATCGCGCTCGCCCGCAGGTCGCCGGGGTGGCACGTGGTGACCTGGGGCAGGCCGCCCTCGCCGTTGCCCCGGCTCCGTGTGCCGGGCGTGCGGAGCCTGTGGCCCCCCATGGGTTCGCCGAGGATCTGGTGGCGCGAGCAGCTGCTCTACGCGCTCATGTGGCTGGTGCTCGCCTACGGCGTCGCCTTCGCGGCCCTGGTGGTCCTCAACCTGACGGATCCCGGCCGTGGCGTCACCTGGGGGATGAAGCTGCTCGGGATCGCGGCCCTGGTCCTGGCCGTGGTGACCGCCGTCGGTGCCGCCGTCGTCGTCGGGACCGGCCGGCGCCGGACGCGCAGGCAGATCGCCGATGCCCGAGTGCTGCGGCGGCGGGGGGATCCGCGCTGCCGCCTGGTGGCCGTCCACAGCCGGTTGCTGCTGGAGACCGAGCGCAGGACCCGCGAGATCGACGCGTCCCGGTTGACGCTCTATTCGGTGGAGTCCGGAGTGAGCGGGCTGGTCGTCGGGGAGAAGGCCCTCCACCTGCCCGGACGCTGGGATCCTGAGGAAGTGGAGCGCTTCGCCGCACGGAACGGCCTGGAGCTCGAAATCCGGAGGCTGAGCCGCGAGGAGTATCTCGACCTGACGGCCCAGGTCCGGGACGCGGTGCCCTAGTTCACGATCCTGAGCATGACGTCGGCGGCCGTGGGCCGGTTGCCGGGCTGTTTCTGCAGGCAGGCGGCCGCCAGCGGGCGCAGTGACTGAGGCAGGGCCGACAGGTCGGGGTGATGGTTGATCACCCTGTTGAGGATGGCGGGAATGGTGTCCTCGCCGAAGGCCGCCCGGCCGGAGGCGGCGAAGATCATGGTGGCCGCCCAGCTGAACACGTCGGACTCCGGGCCGACGGTGCTCCCGGCGAGCTGCTCGGGGGACATGTAGGCGGGGTGCCCATGATGGCGCCCGATGTCGCGGTGACCTGGTCGAGGGCGCGGGCGATGCCGAAGTCGATCACGCGCGGCCCGTCGGCGCCGATGAGCACGTTGGCCGGTTTGAAATCGCGGTGCACCACGCCTGCCCGGTGGATCGCGGCCAGCGCGCCCGCCGTGGCCAGCGCCAGCCGGGTCAGCCCGTCCTCGTTGCGCGGTCCCTGGTCGCGGACCAGCTGTTCAAGGGAGGTGCCGTCCACATACTCGCTGACGACATACGCCTGGTCGTCGTTGATGTTCACATCGAGCACCCGGGCGGTGGAGAATGTCGCCACCCTGCGCGTCGCCTCCACCTCCCGCAGGAACCGCTCCCGGACCGTCGGGTCCCCGTTGATGTGCTCGTGCAGGACCTTGACCGCGACCTTCTGCCCCTGCGGGGTGAGGGCGAGGTGGACTGTTCCCTGGCCGCCTCTTCCCAGGGTGCCGATGAGCCGGTACGGCCCCAGCCAGCCCTGAGGCGTCCGTTCGGCCTGGTTGCGATGGGTCTGGGGCCGGTATGCGGAGGCGCCGGGTCTGGTCTGATGCGACGGGGGGGGAGGGGGCGCCGAGGCCGGTCGCGTACGGCATGGGGGAGGGGGCGCCGGGGCCGGGTGAGTACGGCGGCGCCGGAACCCGGAACGGGGCCGGGGCCGGGGCCTGACCTGTCGCGTGGCTCGGATACCGGCCGGGAGCCGGAACCGGAGCCGAGGTGGGGGCAGGGCCCGGCCGCGGGTGCGGCCGGAACACCGCGGCTCTGATGATCAGGGCGTGGCCCAGGCCGCCGAGCCAGCTGCCGAACAGTCCGGTCGTCGTCGTGACTTCCAGCCAGGTCGGGATCAGTTCGGAGTCCCCGTAGGTCCCCGCGCTGACGATGAACACCCCGATGCCGAACCCGTAGAGCACGGTGGCGAGGACCAGTCCGGTGCTCCGCAGCCGGTACGCGGCGTGGCCCATGATGAACGGCGTGCCGACGCCGCAGGTGAACAGGGGCACCAGTGCCCACACCACGCTCAGCCCCGTGGTGGAACGCGGGGGCGGCTGGGGGTGCCAGGCAGAGCCGTACTGAGGGCCGTACTGGTGGGACATGTCGCGAACAATACGTATTTCTGAAGCGGGGTGTGGTCCTCTTCAATATCGGTTCCGCAGCCGGGACGCGATAATCGAACACACAGTCTGTGGATAACCTCTGTGGATAACCATGGGGCCGGGATCCGCTTATGTGGGACCACCGCATTCCCGAGCGCAGTCCCATGCGTCATGATGTTGAGTTGTGGCACGGATACCAGGAGTGGGACTGGCGAGGGGACTCTCCATCACCCTTCGCCACATGCTGAGCAGATCGGTGACCCAGCAGTACCCCGAGGTCAGGCCGGATCTTCCCCCCCGGAGCCGGGGGGTGATCGCCCTGGTCGAGGAGAACTGCACGGTGTGCATGCTCTGCGCCCGCGAGTGTCCCGACTGGTGCATCTACATCGACTCCCACAAGGAGACCCTCCCCGCCCCCGAAGGGGGCCGTCCCCGTGCCCGCAACATGCTCGACCGCTTCGCGATCGACTTCTCCCTGTGCATGTACTGCGGGATCTGCATCGAGGTCTGCCCGTTCGACGCCCTGTTCTGGTCTCCGGAGTTCGAGTACGCCGAGGGAGACATCCGCAACCTCGTCCACGAGAAGGACAAGCTGGCCGCCTGGGCCCAGACCGTCCCCCCGCCTCCGGCCCACGAGCCCAACGCCGACCCCCCGAAGGAGCTGGCCGCGGTCTCCCGCCCGGCCCGCCCCCGCCCCGGCGACCCCACCCCGGGGGCATCCCGCGCCGCGCCCGGTGCCGGACACGCCGGCGTCCGGGCCATCAGGCCGCCGGGTGCCCTTCCCAAGAAGGACGACTCGTCCACAGGCGGGCCGTCCGCCGGAAAGTTGTCCACAGGTGAGGGTGGCGCGCCCCCGGCCGCGGAACGTCCCGAGCAGACTTCTCGTGCGGATCCGAGCGGAGAGCCCGAGAAGGGGATTTCCGCGGATCCGAGCGGAGAGCCTGAGGAGGAGAAGTGACCGACGTGCCGTCCTATCTGTCGCCGACCGGGCAGGAGATCGTCTTCCTGCTGCTGGGCGCGGTGGCCGTCGGGTCGGCGCTGCTGGTGGTGACCACCAAACAGCTCGTCCACGCAGCCCTGTGGCTGGTCGTCTGTTTCGGCGCGCTCGCCGGGGGCTACCTGGTCCTGACGGCCGAGTTCGTCGCCTGGGTCCAAGTCCTGATCTACGTCGGCGCGATCGTGGCCCTGCTTCTGTTCGGCATCATGCTCACCCGTGCCCCGATCGGCGCGACCGCCGACCTCGACAGCCGTAACCGGCCGGCCGCGGCGCTCGTGGCGATCGCCACCGCCGTCGTGCTGGTCACCGTGGTCATCGACGGCTTCCGCACGGCCTACACGCCGTTGGAGCCCGGCGGCGGCTCGGCGAAGGAGCTCGGCTCCAGCATCTTCCGCACCTGGGTGCTCCCGTTCGAGGCGCTCTCGGTCCTCCTGCTCGCCGCCCTGATCGGTGCCATCGTCCTGTCCCGCACCGACATCCGTGGGAGGGACTGACGTTGCACGTCGTCTATCCGGCCGTCGTCTCCGCGCTGCTGTTCTCCATCGGGGTGTACGGCGTGCTCGCCCGCCGAAACACGATCCTCGTCCTGATGTCCGTCGAGCTCATGCTCAACGCGGTCAATCTCAACCTGGTCGCGTTCGACGTATGGCTCCGTGACCGGTTGCACGGCGGCCAGGTCCTCACGCTGTTCGTCATCGTGATCGCCGCCGCCGAGGTCGGCCTCGGCCTAGCGATCGTCCTCGCCCTCTACCGCAACCGCCAGACCGTGGACCTCGACCGTCTCCGCAGCCTCGCCGAGTCCACCGGCACCGGCGGCGACCAGGCCTCGTCCCGGGACTCCTCGCTCCCCGAGCCCCCCGGCGCCGCCACCGGCCCGGCCCGATCCGCCTCCGAGACGGCCACAGGGTCGGGTGACACGCCGTGATCACCGTCGCCGCGCTCGCCATTCTGCTGCCGTTCCTCGCAGCGGTCTGCGGGCTGCTGGGATCCCGACTCCCCCGGGGCCTGCGAGGCGGGGCCGCCGACGTGGCCGCCGGCCGCCGGGCCGCCTGGATCGCGGTAGTGCCCACCGCGATCTCCACAGCACTCGCGATCTGGCTGGCCTCCACCGGCTGGACCGGCACGGGCGCGGGGCCCGGCGGGCCGTTCACCCTTCCCGGCGCCACGGGCCTGCCAGGGGGCGCCGCCGTCACCGGAACGCTCGACGTCGTCGACACGGGCTCGGTGCCGATCTCGGTCGGGCTGCTCGTCGACGGTCTCTCCACCTTGATCGCGGTGCTGGTCACCGTGGTCGCGCTGGCCGTGCAGATCTACTCGATCGGCTACCTGGGCGACGACCGGCGCTACCCGTCCTACAGCGCGTTCATCAGCCTGTTCACCAGCGCCATGCTCCTCGTCGTCTACGCGTCCGACCTTCTCGTCCTCTACGTCGGATGGGAGATCATGGGCCTGTGCTCCTACCTGCTGATCGGGCACTGGTGGGAGGACCGGGCCAACTCGCGGGCGGCGGTCAAGGCGTTCCTGGTCACCCGGCTCGGCGACGTGGGGTTCCTGTTCGGCGTCTTCGTCCTCGGCACGGCGGCCGGCAGCTTCAGGATCGCCGACGTCATCACCAAAGTGCCCGAGATGTCCTCCGGCACGATCGTCGCCGCGACCATGCTGCTGCTCGCCGGGGTCGCCGGGAAGAGCGCCCAGGTGCCGCTGCACGTCTGGCTCCCCGACGCGATGGCGGGCCCGACTCCGATCAGCGCTCTCATCCACGCGGCCACCATGGTCGCGGCCGGAATCTTCGTCGTCGCCCGCCTCTACCCCGTCTTCCTCGGTGCCGGACCCACCCTGGACGTGCTCGCGGTCCTCGCCGCGCTCGGCATGCTGGGCGCCGCCCTGGCCGCTCTGGCACAGGACGACCTGAAACGCGTCCTCGCCTACTCCACGATCAGCCAGCTCGCCTACATGGCCGGTGCCCTGGCCGCCGGATCCGAGAGCGCGGCGATCTTCCACCTGATCACCCACGGCGCTTTCAAGGCCCTGCTCTTCCTCTGCGCCGGAGCGGTGATCCACGCCGTCGGCTCCAACCTGATGAGCGCGATGGGAGGGCTCCGCAGGGAGCTCCCCGTCACCTTCGTCACCATGACGATCGGGTTCGCGGCCCTGATGGGCCTACCGCCGGCGAGCGGCTTCTTCAGCAAGGACGAGGTGCTGGTGGCCATCGAGCGCGCCCTGTCCGCCGGGCCGCTCACCGACGCGGCAGCCCTGCTGCTCTACGGCTGCGCGCTGGCCACGGTCGCGGTGACCGGCGCCTACGCCACCCGCGCATGGCTGCGGACCTTCTTCGGGGAGCGTTCCGTCGCCGTCCTCCCCGGCCCCGGGCCGGGCACGGCCCACGCGGGCGACGTCCACGAGGCGCCGGCCGTCATGCGCTGGCCGATCATCGTGCTCGCCGTTCCCGCCCTGCTCCTGGGCTTCGTGGGCGTCGCCGACGTCCACTGGGGCACGGCCGCTCTCAGCGTCGTGGTGGCGCTGCTGGGCGCCGGCGTGGTCTACGCGATGTGGCGCAGCGATCCATTGGCTGATCCGGCCCGCGCGCTCGGCCCTCTGCGCGCCCCCTGCGAGCAGGCCTTCTACGTCGATTCCCTTTATGCCGCGCTGTTCGTCCGTCCCGTGCTCCTCCTCGCCCGGGTGGTCGCCCGCACCGACGACCGCGTGGTCGACGGCGCGGTGCGCGGCTCGGGCCGGGCGACCGTGGGACTGGCAGGCGTGGTCCGCCTGGCACAGAACGGCAATGCCCAGCTCTACATCACCGGTCTGCTCGCCGGCGTCCTCCTCCTCGCGGTCGGGGCGGTGATCTTCGGGTGAGTTCCCCGCCGCCGTTCCCGGCTGTCCTCGCCGTGCTGTCATTGATCCGCCCGGCGGTGGTACGGCGATGAGGGCGGTCCCGACCGCGCCGTCCGGGTGCGGCGGCCGGCTCACGACTCTGACCCCGGACGAGGTGGCCGGACCATGAACTGGGTGTTGATCGCACTTCTCGGAGTGCCGTTGGCAGGTGCGGCCGTGTTGCTCGCACCTTTCTGGCGGGACGACGCGGCCAGGGGGCGCCTGCTCCGGATACACGCCCTGACCGTCTCCGGGATCACGTTCGCACTGGCGGTGGCGCTGGCAGCCGGGTTCGACTACGGCGACGCGACCCGGATGCAGTTCTCGACCAACCTGGCCTGGGTCCCCGGGCTGGACCTCAGGTTCCACCTCGGAATGGACGGGATCTCGCTGCCGTTGGTCGTGCTGACCGCGCTGCTGAGCTTCCTGTGCTCCGTCTACCTGTGCTGGGGCAGCGCCGACGGTCCGGGACAGCTCCTGCGGCCCAAGCCGGGCGGCAACCGGCCCCGTGCCCTGGTGTTCACACTGCTCGTCCTCGAAGTAGGCATGATCGGCACGTTTCTCGCGCTCGACCTGCTGCTGTTCTTCGTGTTCTTCGAGGCCGTCCTCATCCCGATGTACTTCGTGATCGCCATCTGGGGCGGGCGCGGCAGGCGGGCGGCGGCGGGCAAGTTCATCCTCTACACGCTGCTCGGCTCCGTCGTGCTCCTGCTCGGCCTCCTTCTCATCTGGGCGCAGACCGGCACCCTGGACATGGCCGCCCTCGCCCGCGCCCGGGGGGCGGGGATGTCCCCGACGATCCAGATCCTCGCCTTCGTCGCCGTGGGCATCGGCCTGGCGGTCAAGACCCCCATGTGGCCGCTGCACACCTGGCTGCCCGCTGCCCACACCGAGGCGCCCACCGTCGGTTCGGTGCTCCTCGCGGGTGTTCTGCTCAAGATGGGCACCTATGGCTTCGCCCGTATCGCCATCCCGATCCTGCCCGGCGGCGCCTCGGCCGTGGCCCCCTGGCTCGGCGCCTTCGCGGTGATCGGCATCATCTACGGCTCTCTCGCCTGCCTGGCCCAACGCGACCTCAAGCGCATGATCGCCTACTCCTCAATCGGTCACATGGGCTTCGTCCTGCTGGGCTTCGCCACGCTCACCCCGGTCGGTGTCAACGGCGCCCTGTTCGGCAACGTCGCCCACGGCCTGATCACCGCCCTGCTGTTCTTCGTCGCCGGGGCGATCAAAGATCGCTACGGCACCACCGACATGCCCTCCCTCGGCGGTGGCATGCTGACGCGCCTGCCCCACCTCGGCTCCGTGCTCACCTTCGCCTGCGTCGCCTCCCTCGGGCTGCCCGGCCTGGCGGGTTTCTGGGGCGAGATGCTGGCCCTCCTCGGCGCCTTCGATCCCGCCACGGGGCTGTCTCGCCCGCTCTACCTGGTCTTCATGGCCGCGGGAGGCCTCGGCACCGTCCTGACCGCCGCCTACTTCCTCCTCATGCTCTCTCGCGTCACCCATGGCCGGCCCACCGAGACCATCCACGCCCCGGTGCTCGCGGCGGTGGGCGGGGGAGGCGGCAGCCGGCCGCGGCCCGCGGCGCGCACAGGGGGCGCGGGCATGCGAGACGCCATCGGCTACGAGCTGGTCACCTGGGTGCCCCTGATCGCGCTGATCCTGCTGTTCGGCCTCTGGCCGAAGACGCTTCTCCTCGTCACCGACCCGGTGGTCCAGAGCCTCCTGGGGGCGCCGTGATCCAGTCGATCGACTACTACGCGGTCGCGCCGCTGCTGGTTCTCGCGTTCACCGCCGGTCTCGTGCTGCTCCTCGACGCCTTCCTGCCCCGCGCGCCGTACGCACGGCCGCTGCTCGGTGCGGTCACCCTGGCCGGGGTGCTGGGAGCTTCGGGCATGGTGGCCGCCCAGGCCATGCGGGGCGGCGATCCGATGCGGACCTTCTGCGTGCCCGCCGGGCTGCCCGGCCCCGCCAGGGCCGGCATCGGCCCGCTGAACCTCGGAACCCTTGCGTCAGGGCCGGGTGGGCCGGCTGGAGACTCCTCGGCGCTGTGCTCGTTCGTGGTCGACGACTTCACGTTGATCTTCGCGGGTCTCGCGCTGGCGGCCGGGGTCGTCGTGGTGCTGCTGTCGATGGCGGAGCTCTCCTCCGGAGACATCCCCGTCGGAGAGTGGTACTTCCTGCTGCTCTGCACGCTGATCGGCGCGGTCGCCCTGCCCGCCTCCCGCGATCTGATCATGCTCGTGGTCGCACTGGAGCTGGTCTCGCTGCCGGTCTTCGCGCTCACGGCGCTGCGGCGCTATGACGGCCGGAGCTCGGAGGCGGCGGTCAAGCTCTTCCTGGTCTCCGTGGTCTCCACCGCGGTGATGCTCTTCGGGATCTCCCTGCTGTACGGCATGACCGGGACCGTTTACCTCAGCCGGCTGTCCCAGGTCCTGCGGGAGCCCAGGACGGTTGGTCCGGCCGGAGCCGCCGGGGCAGACACCTCCCTGCTCCAGATGGCCTACGACCTGCCGCCGGTGCTCACCGTGGCCGTGGTCCTGGTGCTCGCCGGGTTCGCCTTCAAGGTCGCGGCGGTCCCCTTCCACGCCTGGGCGGGCGACGTCTACCAGGGGGCTCCGGTTCCGGTCGCCGCCCTGCTCTCGGTGATCTCGAAGGCCGCCGGGTTCGCCGGGCTGATCCTCATCCTGGTCGCCGCCCTGGGCGGCCAGATCGCTGTCTGGGCCCCGCTGGTCGCGATCATCGCCGCGCTGACCATGACCGTCGGCAACCTGCTGGCTCTGCGCCAGCACCATGCCGTGCGCTTGCTCGCCTGGTCCTCGGTCGCCCAGTCGGGCTACATCCTGGCGCCTCTCGGAGTCCGCGACGACGAGGCGGTGAGCGCCTCGATCGCCTACCTGGTGTTCTACGCGGCGATGAACCTCGGGGCGTTCGCGGTGGTCATGCTGGTGTCGCGGCGCGGTGTCCGGGCCGAGCTGGACGACTACCGGGGTCTGGTGTTCCGAGATCCGGTGGCCGGGCTGGCACTGGCCTTCTTCCTGATCTGCCTGGCCGGCCTGCCGCCTGGGCTGGCCGGGCTGTTCGCCAAGATCACGGTGTTCCGCGAGATCGTCGACGGAGGTGGGGCCTGGCTGGCCGTGGTGATGGCCGTCAACACGGTCATCGGCCTCTACTACTACCTTGCCTGGGCCGTACGGATCTTCACCCCGGTTCCGCTGGCCGAGGGTGCCGGCCTTCCTCCCGCCGAGGGCGGCAGCCGTACCGGATGGGTGCCGGTAGGTGTGGCGATCGTGCTGACGGCAGTCGTCGCAGTGATCTTCTCAATCGCCCCCCAGGTGGTGCTCGGCCTCCTGCCCGGGGCGTTCGTCGCTTCCGGCTGAACACCCCCGGGAACGTTCAGCCTGGCCGGATACGTTGTCACTGGTGAATCGGCATCAACCGAAAGGGGGGTGCAGTGCACCACAACGGTCTGCGTACCGCAGTCCTTCTCGGCGCACTGTCCGCGGTGATCATCGCGGTGGGGGCATGGCTGGGAGGCGGGGCCGGGGTGCAGATCGCGGTTCTGATCGCGCTGGTGACCAATGGTGTCGCCTACTTCTTCTCCGACCGGATCGCCCTGTCCGCAATGCGTGCCCGGCCGGTAGGCGAGGTCGAGCAGCCCGCCCTCTACCGGATCGTGCGCGAGCTCTCCACCGAGGCACGCCAGCCCATGCCCAGGCTGTACATCTCGCCGACCATGCAGCCCAACGCCTTCGCGACCGGTCGTAACCCCCGCAACGCCGTGGTCTGCGTGACCTACGGCCTCACCCAGCTCCTCGACGAGCGTGAACTGCGCGGGGTCATCGGGCACGAGCTGTCCCATGTCTACAACCGGGACATCCTGGTCTCCTCGGTGGCGGGCGCACTTGCCACGATGATCACTTATCTCGGTTACGTCGGCCTGTTCTTCGGCGGCGGGGACGACGATGAGGGCCCAGGTTTCATCGGTGTCCTGCTCATGATGGTGCTCGGCCCGGTCGCCGCCGGGATGATCCAGATGGCCATCTCCCGATCCCGTGAGTACCAGGCGGACGAATCCGGGGCACGGCTGACCGGTGACCCGCTGGCGCTCGCCTCCGCGCTGAGGAAGATCGAGATGGGCACCCGGCAGCTGCCGCTCCCCGAGAACGGCCGCATCGCCTCCGCCTCTCATCTCATGATCGCCAGCCCCTTCCGCGGCGCTGGAATCGGCCGGATGTTCTCCACTCATCCGCCCACCTCCGAACGTGTCGCCCGGCTGGAGCGGATGGCCGGCTACCGCCGCTGATCGCCGTTCAGGGGCTGAGCCCGGCGACGATCGGGTTATAGACGGAACCGGGCACGGTGAAGGTGTCCACCGGCTGGGCAGCGCCCGACCCCAGGTCCAGCCGATACCAGCTGTAGACGGCGTCGACCCCGTTACCGACCTTGCCGGGGACGACCATCTGCAGGTCGAGGTGGCCGGGGCCGTCCCAGCGGAGCCGCACGGGGATCTTCGCGGCGGGAAGCGGGATCGGTTGCCGGCCACCCGATCTTCCGGCTGCCACGTCCCACAGGATGATGGCCGAGTCGTCGGAGGTGAAGTGGGCGACGGTCGTGCCGTCCGGGCTGAGTGCGCCCCCCACGGGGGCGTGACCCCTCTCGGTCAGGGTGGCCGTCGAGTAGATCTCCGCCCTGAACTCGTCGTCGACGGCGAGCATCAGCTTGGCGCCGGGGCTGAAGCTCCATGGCTGCAGCCCCGATGGCACCACCGTGCTCCTCCCGCTCCGCGCGTCGAGGACCCTGTCATCCTGCTCGCTGCCGAGAACCAGGTAACGCCCGGCAGGGGCGAGGTCGATCCGCGTGGCACGTAGCCGGCGCGACCACTGCACCCCGGGCACCTCGCGCACCCTTCCGGTGGACATTCCACGGATGACGAGCGCTCCGTCCTCGCGACGGAAGTAGGCGACGTACTCCCCGTCGGGAGACAGCGCCAGCGGCGCCCGCTGTTTACCCGCTTTTCCCGTGAACACCCGGGCGTCCGTGAGCCTGATCACCTGGCCGTCCCAGGTCCAGAGCGTCCAGGGGGCGCAGAAGCAGCCGTTCAGCCCCGCATAGCGGACCGAAGGCCCGATGGCCTCCGCCGCCATGTCCGCCTCCACCGGAGCCCCTGCCCCCATGATCACGAAGAGCACGCCGATGAGAAGGGCAGGTCTGCGGAACGCCTTCATCGTGAGACCCCCCTGAACTCGTCGGCAGGGGGATCGGTGCGTACCGGCCACTGTACGTGCCGTATAAGGCTTTCCACCGGTATAACCGCCGGTGTCATCAGGAAGTAGGCCAGGAGGCATTTCCGTGCCTTGATGAGATCATTCCGGGAATGATCATGTTCCTGGAGCCGACAGACGGGCGACGCACGGGCCTCCGGACGTTCACCGGGTGGGCGGCCGCGACGCCATGTGAAGGGGGACGGCCATCACTGGCCGGGCAGCCACAGGGTCCACGGGTCGGTCCTGACCTTGAAGGAGTCCAGTCTTCGAGTGGCTCCGGTGCCGGCGTCCACCGTCCGCTTCACCACCGAGAAGACGGTGCCCCCGTCGCCGCTACCGGTCCAGAGCGTCGGGGCGCCGGCCGTACCCCAGTAGAGAGTCTGCGCGCCCTCGTTCTTGGGAATGTCGAGCGGGACCGCGTCGGAGACGGTGTCCGAAGCCAGGTCGTAGGTGTGCAGGCGGGGCTTGTTCGACTGGCCTGTGATGATCAGCGCGATGGTGGTTCCGTCATCGGCCAGCGCGATCGGCGTGTTGTTCGAGACGATCTGCGGGACAACCTGGCTGAGAGTCTTCTGGCCGTCCGCGTCGAAGACCACGAACTCGGTGGTGTTGTCATCGGTGAGCCGGCCGGTCAGCAGATGCTGCCCGTCGGGGCTGAAACTCATCACGCTCTGGTCCCGAGGAAGACGGACCACCTTGCCGGTTTTCAGGTTGGCAACCAGGCTCGACGGTTTCCCGCCTTCGGCGAAGTACTCGACTACGGCGATCAAGCCGTCAGGGGAGAGCATGGTGTCCACATTGAACTCGCTGACTCCCTTGGGCAGAACGGCTGCCGTACCGGGGAGCGGACGGACCTTCCCGCTGCGCATGGTCAGCGTCCAGTCCCCGCAGGGAACTCTGTAGTCCTTCTTGGCGCAGCCCTTGAGCCATGCATACCGCACCGAGTCGTCGGACGGGGTTCGCGTCTTCGCGTCCGCCGGAGTCGCGATCATGGCAGCGACCGCTGCCGCGACGGCGAGCACGGCACATCTTCGTAAGGACTTCATCGGCGTTCCTCTCGTTATCTGGATAGGTGCCGTCCAGATACGAAAGGTTGCGTCACAGATCGGCCATATTCACGGGGAATGTCTCGGTCCGGACGAGGCCGGGGCTTCCCCAGGAGACCACTGGAACCGCCTTCCTCTACCGTGGGATTCAGGTTCCGTGCCGGTGCCGTTTCCGAGAGCAATCCAGCGTCCGGTCAGTCCGAGCATCGCCCAGGGCGCGGCGGAGGCCTGGGAAGGAGGCAGGGGCACAGGTGAAGGCGCGTGCCTTCAGCCATGTGCCCCTCGTGTGCCTCTGTAGCGGACTGAACCTTGAAGTCGCAGGCCCGGACCCTTGGACGGGTGTCCGCTAACGGTAGTTCGTGAACTGCAGGGCGATCTCCAGGTCCTTGCCCTTGAGCAGGGCGATGACCTCCTGCAGTTCGTCTCTCTTCTTGGAGCTCACCCGTAGTTCCTCACCCTGGATCTGGGCCTTGACCCCCTTGGGTCCCTCATCCCGGATGATCTTTGAGATCTTCCTGGCATGCTCCTGGTCGATGCCCTCCTTGAGGGTGACCATCAGACGGTATTCCTTGCCGGACAGCTTGGGCTCATCCGCGTCCAGCACCTTGAGCGAGAGCCCTCGCTTGATCAGCTTGTCCTTGAACACGTCAAGGACGGCATTGGCGCGCTCCTCGCTGTTGGCCTTGATCTCAACAGCCTTCTGGCCTCCCGACCAGGCGATGCTCGCGCCGGTGCCCTTGAAGTCGAATCGGTGCCCGACCTCCTTGACCGTCTGGTTCAGCGCGTTGTCGGCCTCCTGATGGTCGATCTTGCTGACGATGTCAAAACTGCTGTCGGCCATGCGTCGACTATCCTTTCTAGCTCTCATGCCGACCCTAGCGCTTCGCCTATCGGCTCACGATGAACGTGACCGTCAACGCTCAGACGACGGTGTTCAAGTAAGCGTGAAACGTCGGTGGACCGTGCTCGTCCGCCCACCTACCGGGATCCGCATCCACCGCTCCGGGCTTGCCCCCACCACGGAGGCGGAACCGGCCATCGCGCGGAGGCCCCCAACGACCAGCGGGGCCTTGGTCTCGCCGCCTCGGTGCGAGATAGCGCTATAAGGCGCGAAAGTCCTGGTCCGGCGGACCGCCGGCGGGGGCTCCCCGCCGATGTCACGTCGCGCGCTGAAGTCCGCTATTCTTCTTCATGTCACCGCTTCGCGCGGATGATGCGGCAGGTTGCCCGAGTGGTCAAAGGGAGCGGTCTGTAAAACCGTCGGCTCAGCCTACGCAGGTTCAAGTCCTGCACCTGCCACCAGAGATTTTCCCAGCTCAGAGCCCCGCGAGGGGCTCTTTTGCTTTTCCGGGACATGCAGCCGGACGCGGCCAGGAGCAGCCGCATGTCACCACTCCACCAATATGCGTGCAATGATCTTGGCCCTGTTTCCCCAGGTCGCGCCAGGCTTTCCGGCCGGTGCGGAGACGGCAATCGGCCTCCCCACGGCCTGCTGAGACGTGACAGGATGTGCCACATGCTGACTCAAAGGAACCGTGCCGCGTAGGCCGCCCGGCAATCTGCGCTCGGGGTGGTCTCGATCACCCGATCCCACCCCGCCCAGGCAGATACCTGGAATCTCTCGTAAAACTCATGGCGCGATACGACGGCTGGAAGCTGAGCGTCTGTGGCTGAACGCCCTGGCCGACGCCTTGGACCAGTACGCGGGGTTTCTCCGACACTCTGGCCGGTACCTCTACCTCCGTCCAGTCGGGTTGCCATGTTGCGACCCGGTGGAAGCCCGTGACCTTCTGGAAGAAGCTCTCCATGCCCTGCCTTCGTTCGCTCGATCTGAACTCTGGCGAATCGTGGAGCGGCTGGACACGGAGTTCCGCGACCGGACCCTGCCTGATCCGGGGACAGACGGCGGACGCTCGTCGATGTCAGGCGCATGGTGGCGACATCGCCTGGCCGAATGGTGATCATATGATGGCTCCACGGCGTGCAGAACAAGTGAAAGGGTCCCGGATGGCTTCCGGAACCCTCTTCGTGCGGTGAACACCTCAGACGACCAGCGCGTCACCGATCCGCTTGTTCGCCAGATCCTTCTGACCGTCGAGGCACTTGGCGTAGACCCGCAGCAGGACGTCCACGCTGTGCCCGGCCCGCTCCGCCACGTCAGGAGCCGAGACACCGGCGTTGAGCCAGAGTGACACCGCCGCGTGCCGCAGGTCGTACGGCCTGCGCGCCAGGGGAGAGGCCACCTGCGCGGGAGTGAAGGCCAGCTTCCGAGCCTCCTGCCAGACCTCGGTGTAGGCCGTTGAGCCGATCACGCCACCGCGCTCGCTGCGGAAGACGCGGCCGTCCTCACCGGTCCCGTACTCGTCGATGTGCTGCCGGAGGATCTTCACGAGTTCGGGAGGGATCGGCACCGGCCGCACGTCGTCGCGGCCCCGATGCTTGAGGCCCCGTTCCTCGTGGGCGTCTCCGCTGTCCGTCCATCGCGTGTTCACCTCGGGCCGGGACACGTCGATCGTCAATCGCCCCCAACCCCCGGCGGGCAGGTGGCAGTCCTGGAGTCGCAGGCCGAGCGCCTCAGCCGGGCGTAGCGCCGCGTAGTACATGCAGGCGAACAGCGCCATGAGCCGCTGGCCCCGTCCGCGCCCGCCCACGTAGGTGACCATGGTCAGGAGTTCCTGAGCCTGCCGCGGATTGACCGCCACGCGGGGGTCCACGGTCTCGGTGGTCTTGGGCGGCTTCCACTTGACCTTGTGCAGCGGGTTGGCGTCCAGCTCTTCCAGTTCCACTGCGTACTCAAGCACGGCATGGAGAACCGCCCGCTTACGGGCGATCGTGTTGGGAGCAGCCGCCTTGCCATCGAGACGCAGAGCGAGCGCATCGAGTGCCAGCCGTACTGTCTTGGCGTCGTTCAGAGCAGCCAGGTCGAGCGACGCGGACTGAAGCCAGCGGACCGCCTGCGCCATCTCCGGGGGAGTCGCCGGCCTCTTGCCCTCCGGGAGGAGGAGGTGCTTGCGGAGAGCCGTCCGCAGGGTTTCGGCATCGGGACGGCCGGGACGATCGATGGTCAGCGAGGGGAGGACCGTGGCGAGTGCGTCGGACATGCCGTCTCGGGTCTTGGCCGCCGCGTGAGGCCACTTCATCTCGATGAAGGCCGTGACGAATTCAAGGATGGTCCGGGCGTCCTTCGCCTTGATCATCGATTGGGGAAAGCCCGTCTCGATGTCGAACGCCTCGCCACGTTTGGCCGCCTGCCGCAGATCAGAGAGGAAGCTCTCGGCGAGAGCCTTGGTGCGGTAGGTCTTCGAGGAGCGCCTCCGGGCGACCGACCAGCGCACGACGTGCGACGGCGTCTTGCTGGACTTGTTCCGGCTGATCTCGAAGAACTTCACGTCGTACGAGGTGTTCACGCCGCCTCCCGGAGGGTTTCGAGCCATGCCTCGAACTCGCTGCGGTAGAGGCGGATCTCGTCGTTGGGCAGCCGCAGGCCACGGGGGAACTTGCCGATCTCACGCCAGCGGTAGAGGGTACGGACGGACACGCCGCCGAGTTCGTCGAGGATCTCGGGGACGGTCATCAACTTGTCGCTGTTCTTCTTCACGCCGCCTCCCTCATTGCCGAAAGATCTTGTCCGATGGCTCTGGCCTCCAGGGCCAGGAGGGTTGCTCGCCAGCGTTGGCGTTCGGCGACCATGCGCAGCAGCCGCAGAGCGAGGGACGGGATGTTGTCGTCGCCGGCCGGGACGGGTTTCCAGACGTAGCGGTGCGGGTCGGTGGGCTGATCGGCCAGGCCGAGGGCTTCCATGACCCAGGTACGGCGGTCGCGCTTGTGCTCAGTCAGGGTCTTGTTCGACCACTTGCGTGAGACCAGGACGCGCCGGCCCGCGTAGCCGAGGTGCTCGGGCTTGTGCGCCTTGCCCCGGCACCGGCCCGGAGCCATGCCCGCTTTCGCGTTCTTGGGCTGTACGCCGTACCGCAGCCAGTTCGGGCAGGCGGGGGAGCACGGTTCGTAGCGCAGCGCCTCCGTCATCCGGGCGGCATGCTGACGTTGGGCCGGGTTGTCGGCGTCGAGGGTGTCACCGAGGCTCTTGGTCAGGTACTTCGACAGGTAGCGGATGCATTGGTCGGCATCGGGGGTTCCGGACAGGACGCCCTGAACGTCGACCTGGGGGCCGAAGCGGACCACGTGCAAGGGTTCGGCATCCTCGTCGGTGTCGAGCCGGTTGAGTTCCTCGTGCCAGGTGGGCAGCAGTTCCCCGGTGGCCGGATCGAGGTAGTCGCCGTCTTGGCCGTCCGGGTACGGTTCCACGCGTTCAGGCCGCTCGGTCCAGACGGGCAGGTGCTCGCCCTCAAACCGCACTTCATCGACCGATGGCCACCACACCTGGTGATAGGTCGCCGCGGCGATGGCCTTGATCTCCGCGCGCGGCATGGTGCCCCGGACGGCCATGTGCAGGTGAGGCGCGAGCCGCTTCTGAGGTTCGACGGATGAGAAGTACTGCACGTCATAGCCCGCAACCCGGCGGAGGTTCTGCACGAACCGGTCGACGAGCTTGGAGAAGTGCAGCGCGTCCCGAGCGGCTCGCGGGTAGTCGTAGGTGCCCGGATCAACAGGCACGCCTTGGCCTGCCCGGATCTTGCCGTAGGAGGGCAGGGTGAGGGTGACGAACAGCGACGGCCGGTAGGTGGCCCCGTCCGAGCTGGTGAAGGTCCGGCCGAGCGTGGTGTTCTGCCGGACCCGCTTGGGCAGATCGGGGGCGTCCTGGCGGCGTCTCGTCGAGCGGTTGCGCTTGGCGGCGGTACGGCCGAGCAGGTTGCCCCGCATCCCCGCAGCGTTGATCTCCTCATCCAGCCCGACGAGCACCGCGTCCAGATCGGTGGTGTCGTCGCCGGCCTGTTCGGCGGCATCGCGCTGGGCCTGCATGTCGGCGCGGAACTCCACCAGCCAGCGCTGTTCCTCGGTCGGCTCATCCGGTGTGATGGAAGGTTCGGCCTCCAGATGCCAGCCTTCCCGGCACTGGGCCATCCGCAGGTAGCGGTTGCGCTTGGCACACGGCGGGCACTTGGCCTCCATCGTGGCCCCGCACGGGACATTGACGTCCTCGGTGGCGCCGGTGTGGGTGTCCAGCCGTCGCAGGACGACGGGACGGATGCACACGCCGTTGTGCTTGGCGATCTCCACCGCGACGTCCAGCGCCACCGGCATGGCCTGTCGTTCGGCGCGGGAGAGGGCGCGGTCGGTCGGGTTGGTCATGCGTCCTCCCATTCGTCGCCGGGGTCGATGAGTGCGCCCTGTCCACAGGCGCGGCACTCGACCAGGCCGCGGATCAGGTCCAGCCACAGCGTGTTGACCGCGTGGCAGGCCGCGCAGCGCAGCCCGTCGAGGATGTGAGCCAGCTCAGTCACGGGTGCTCCCCCTCCACCTCGGTCAGATCGGCCGCCAGGCGAAACAGCGACCCGTAGGGGTCGGTGGTGACGTGGACGTTGAACAGCTCGAAAGCCAGCACGGGCTGAACGCGGCGCGGTCCCAGGAGGGCCAGCACGGGCCGTTCACACAGCCGCGTGATCTCCTCATCGGTGCCGTAGAAGCAGATCCTCATCGGGTCACCTCCACCGCGGTCATGGGCGCGGTGTCCGAGCCGAGGGCGAAGCCGGCGGCCATGGCCCGGATGTCGGCGTCGCAGACGTAGGCGGCGCGGACCCGGATCGGATCGGGCGAGCACTCCAGACGCACGTAGGCGATGCCCGCGCCTTGGTCGGGGATTGGGGAGATGTGATCGGCCAGCGCGCCGCGATCCCGGGCGCCGTCGCCGAGGACCATGTCGACCTGTTCGGACTCGTCCAGCCGGAGTGCGATCTTGTCGGGGAACAGGTTGCGGATGTTCAGCACGTCTTTGCGCGGGTCCTGCAGAGCCGCCAGCACGCCGACCCCGACCGCCCGGCCCTGCGTGGTGAGCGTGGCCAGGGCGGCGGAGATGCGGATCTTGAGACCCTTGTCGGACTGGTAGGCGGTCAGGAACGCCACTTCGTCGACCACGACCAGGACGAACGGGTCATCGACGGTGGGAGTGTGGTTGCGCTGGAGTCCGGCGAACCGGTCGGCCCGTTCCTGCATGACCGCCACGGCCGCTTCCAGCAGGTCGGCGCAGTCGGCCGGGCTCGCGGCGTAGCGGTCGCCGAACAGGTCGCGGCCGAAGGACAGTTCCATCCGTTTGGGATCCAGCGCCCAGATCTCGACCAGGTCCGCGCGGACGGCGGGTAGCAGGCCGCGGATGGTCGACCAGATGACCGAGCCCTTGCCCGCCCCGGTGGCCCCGGCGACCAGGACGTGAGTGCCGTGAACCTTGAGAAGCCACGGCGTGCCGTCCTCACACGTGCCGATCTCCACCGGCCCCACCGACGCCGCATCAGGGATCGGCATGGCAGGCAGAGGTGTGGCGAGGGGATCGTGCCGGGGGAAGATGAGCAGCAGCCGGCCAGCCCGAGTGACGGAGACCCGGCAGGAGCGCGCCCCGAACCCATGCGCGAGGTGTTCGGTGCGGTCGGACCAGTCCTTGGCGGCCTGCCCGGTGAGCATCTTCACCGTGACCAGATCGGCCCACGAGGTGCAGCGGATGGAGACGAGGCGGGGTAAGTAGTCGCGGCCGCGTACGTGCCGCCCCAATCCGGAAATGATCATTACCGGTTGCCAGTGCCGCCGGTACACCCACACCAGTCGCCAGAAGGCCAGCAGCCGCCAGCCGATCCAGCGATTGAAGGAGAGGCGGCCGAGCAGCGCCCAGGAGGTGAGACCGACGAGCACCAGGGCGACGAGGCCGAGACCGTACTGCCAGCCGTACAGCCAGGCCAGGACACACGGGACGGTGACGACGGCCGAGGCGATCGGGTGCCGCCACAGCAACCGCACCAGGCCGGCCAGCAGCCGCCAGACGAAGATGACGATGGTGACGAACGCGGGGGTACGGAGCACAGCCGGGCGGAACACCACGGCGGTGTCCGGGGTGGTGGAGACGAGCTGTTGCGCCTCGTCGCCAGGCAGTTTTTTGAACATTAGGCTTGAGCCCTCTCTTGATTCGCGTTGGGGGAGAACCGAGGGGCCGCCGGAAGTTGCACCTTCCAGCGGCCCCGCTTCCATGTCAGGCCGGGATCTCATCCAGGCCCGGCAGCGTGGGGCCGGCCGCCTGTTCGGCGTGCAGGCGCTCGCAGTCAGTCAGGTAGCGCGCGGCGGCGTTGAAGATGTCCCGGGCGAGGGACACGTCCTGCTCGGTGACCGGACCGCCGCCCGTGGTCGAGACCGATACCTGGGCCTCAGGGGTGGCCAGGTCCAGGAACGGCCGCTTGTTGTCGGTCACCGCGGCCAGCACCCCGACCTCAGAGGTACTGAAGGCGACATCCAGCCGGATCACGCCGCCCCGCAGAACGGCCGTGACGTAGGTGTAGGGCTTGCGTGCACTCATGCCGCCACCTCCTTGGCGGCCGTAGCGGCGGTGTTCTTGACGGGAGCCGGAGCGGCAGCGGTGCGGGGAGCGCGCATGGCCCGTGCTCGGATGGACCAGGCCAGGCGGCCGGTGTTCTGGCCGACGTAGGCGGTGACGGTCATGGCGTCGAACTCGACCGGGATGAACGGCAGGCCCGGTAGCGGTGCCGGGGGGACCGGCTGGACGGGGGACAGGATCTTGACGGCGACGGTCTTCTGTCCGGCCTTGACGGTGGGGTCGGCGTCCATGACGGCGACCTGCCAGACGAGTTCGCCGGTGGTCTTGTCCTTGGCGTAGACGGTGCGGCCGTTGGTGGAGGCGTCGAAGTCCTTGACCTGCTCGACCTCGCCGACGATGTAGCAGCCGTGCGGGAAGACCTGGTCGAAGCTGATCGGGATGGGGCCTTGGATGGCCATGGTGGTTTCCTCTCGTGTTGGACAGCCCGATGTTCGGTTGTCCACTTGTCCGACTAAGCTGAGAGTAGCTTCTTCCACTCGTCCGCACAAGTGGTTAAGAGATGTGGCGAATGAGGGTCAGTGCCTGACAGCGTGCCTCAGCGGCTCAGTGGCAGCGGATGTCCAAGCCCGCGTCGGCGCTGTCGTTGAGCTCCACGATCACTGTATGGCTGCTGTAGGCCACGTGTTTCGATGGCTGCCGGGCCCACACGGTGAAGCTCGGCCGGCCGGCCTCGACGCCTGCAATGTCTGCCCGATCGTAATAGTCCGTGAGATCACTGACGGACAACTCCGTATTCAGCGTCAACCGAACACGGTAGTCGCAGTGGTTGCCGTTACCGCGAAGCGCGATGGAGCCCTCGGCGCCGCCATCGGCCCCATACGTCTTGGGCGGTCGGGGGTAGCTCTCAAACCGATCGATCAGAGCGTCGAGTTTCGCGTCGTTGACCCACATGGGGACCTTGAAGAGAAGAAACAGCCCGATCACCGGAAGGAGCGCCACCACCAGACAGCCGCGCCCTGCCCTACGCCAGAAAGACCGCCTGGTGGGCGGGTCTTCACTGGAAGTAACAGGAGCGCTCTGCATGGCACCACCCGGAGTCGGCCTATGTCATGGGATAGACATCCTGCAGCTCATGAAGATCACCTGGCAAGGCCACCTCCATCACCATGACCACGGCCCCCGCCGCGTCGTGAACGGTGGCCAGCACCCCGAGAACGGGCTTGGAACTGCCGAGCAGCTCGGCCTCTTCCTTCCGGGGACTGCGCGCCGTCAGCCGCTCGGTGATGTGGTCGAACCGCAGGTGCTTGACCGCCTGCAGGTGCTGGCGGATCCCGTGCCGCAGAGGCTCGGGCTTGTCCAGGTCGGTGCCGAGTGCGATCTCCAACGGGAACCACAGCGTCTCCACCGTGGAGGGCCGGCCATCCTGCTTAGCCACCCGTCGACGAGCGATCACGGGGGTCCGCTCCGCGACGCCCAGGAGACGGGCGATGTGACGAGGAGCCGCAACGCGCTCAACCTCGGTCACACTCTCGGCGCTCTCGGCCTGCTCAGCCACAGCCAGGCCCGGCCGGACGCGATCCGGTGGACTGTCCGGGCGCCCCTTCACGAACGAGCCACGCCCATGCTCCCGCTCAATCCAGCCCTGCATGGCAAGCGTCTGCAACGCTCGAACCACGGTCGTACGGCCCACGGCGAACTCGCGGACAAGCTGCGTCTCGGACGGCAGCATGTCACCCGGGGCGTACTCACCAGCCTCGATCCGCTGCTGAATCGCCTTCATCACCTGGGCATACTTCGGCGGAGCGAAGTCCATGCTCATGTTAACCGCCCGATCACTCTTCCACTTGTCTGCATAAGCACAGTACCGGCTGAGCAGGAGCCTGTCAGGACCTCCACCACCGGGAAGAACGGCTACCTCACCATTCCAGACAGTAGAGCGACCCACATAGCCTGAGCCTCTACGTGGCGCCACGCGTCGCTCTGCGAAACGACAGTTTTCCCCTTGTCGCTGACCGTCCGCTGGATGAAGGCCAGGCCGCCGGCCTCGCAGAATTCGTAAAACGTCACCCGATGCTCATGGCAGGTCCACGCCGTCACGCGAATTCGCTCGAATCGACGCGGACTGCCCCAAGACAGAGACCGGTGCCCGTCTCTCACCGGCGGGAGATGGAAGGCCGTGCAGGGCGTCGCCCATGCGACCGCCCGCGTGCTCACGGCGCGGTCCTCTCGAAGCGCACCGATCCCGCCGGGTCCACGGTCGCGCGGAAGATCACCCGCCGAGACCAGTCGTCGGGGACGGTGCCGAAGTCGTAGACCCGATGCGTGATCCGCCCCCAGACCGTCCCGGGCGACTCCATCCGGCGCAGCTCCGTGCGCAGCGTGTCCATCGCCGTCGCCTGACCTGAGCTGATCCCGCATGGCCCGATCTCGTCGATTCCGCCGGAGGTGACGAACACCTCCCACTCGAACATCTCGACGAGCTGCTCCAAGCCGCCGCAGTAGAGGCAGTCCTCCCGCGCCGAGAGTTCCATGTGCAGGCCCATGGCCACCACACATCCACGACGGGTAACGATCTTCCAGCCGCGCCCGTCGCATTCCGTGCACTTAACTGGTGTTGTCATGCCGGAAAGAATGTCCGGACGAACTTTTCAGCCCTATCCCACGCAGGTATACCGCCGAGAATATAGAGTCTCGATCTACAGCGATGCACCACTTCGGGACTGATGACCGGAGGACGGAATGCACGGGAACGCTTTCGATCCGATCGAGATTCCGCCATGGATCTGGGATCACGATGAAAGCAGCCAAATCCTCAAGAATCGTGACGTGGCGGGTCTTTTCAATCTCGCTGTCAAGTACAACGGGGCGAGCCAGACGCGCATCAGCGCAGCGACCGGAATAGCCCAGGGCCACGTAAGCCTGATCATCCGAGGGCAGCGCCAGGTCACCGACCTGGAGGTCTACGAACGGATCGCCACCGGGCTCGGCCTGCCCGACCACGCCCGCATGCTCTTCGGCCTGGCCCCACTCGACATCGCATCCCCCACCGGAGACCACGGTGACAACCACCAGGAGCAGGCCGACGAACTGACGGCTCGGATCGAAGCCGCCGCCGCCATCGACCCCACCATGGTCATGATCCTCACCACCGACACCAACAACCTGCGTCTCCTGGACCGCCGACTCGGCGGAGTCGCCATCGCCGACAAGATGCGCGCCCAGATCTCCCAGCTAGAACGCGCCCACCGGCACGCCGTACGGCCCGGCATCCGCGCCCAGCTCGCCCACGTCCTCGCCGAGACCTCATCTCTGGCCGGATGGCAGGCCATCAACACCGGCGCCCTGAACGACGCATGGAACCACTACGAACACGCCAAAGCCGCCGCCCGCGAAGCCGACGATCCTGCCGTGCTCGCCTACGTATCCGCCGAACAGGCCTACGTCCTCATGGAACTCGGCCGGCCGGCCGAAGCCACCGAGCTCCTCCAGCACATCCACACCACCCACCGCGAACGCATCCCCGGCCGGCTACGGACATGGCTGTCGGCAGCCGAGGCCGAAGCCGCCGCGATCCTCGGTGACGAGACCACCTGCCGTGCGGCTCTCGACCAGGCTGCCGCGCTTCTGCCGGAGGGAGCGGCCGACGTGAGCATGCCCTATCTCTCCTTGGACGCCCACCACCTCGCCCGCTGGCGCGGCAACTGCCTGGTGCGCTTCGGCGACCCAGGCACCGTCGAAGACCTCCGCTCAGCGTTGGCCGGGATGGACGGCACCTACAACCGCGCCGAATCCGGGGTCCGCTGCGACCTGGGCCACGCCCTTCTTGCCAGAGGAGAACCCGACGCGGCCCAACCTCACATCCAACGCGCCCAGCAACTCGCGACCATGACCGGCTCCCGCCGCCAGCGCCGGCGCATCGAGGAACTCGCCCGAGCGGTTACGCGCTCGCTCCGTTGAGCCGATCCCGCGCCGCATACAGACCGATCAACGTCCCCGACGTCCAGATGTCACCGCGGGCAATCATGTCTGGGATCTCCGACATCGGCACCCACTCGATGAGATCAGCCTCGATCTCCCCGGTCGGACTGCCGACCAGCTCGGCACCACGCACGAGGAACAGGTTGTGTTCGGAGTCGACCATGCCGGCCATCGGCTGATAGGTGATCAGGTGCTCAATCTCCTTGGGCCGATAGCCTGTCTCCTCCTCCACCTCACGAGCGGCCGTCGTCATGGCGTCCTCGCCCGCGTCGATCAGCCCGCCGGGCAGCTCCCAGCCCCACCGGTCGGCGAGGAAGCGGTGTCGCCACATCAGGAGCACCCGGTGCTGGTCATCGACCACCACAGCGATAGCCGCCCGGTCCAGATGCACCACGTGATGCTCGAACCGCTCCCCGTCCGGGATCGCGACGTCAACCAGGCCCAGCCGGATCCAGCGGTTGTCATAGATCAGTCGCTCGCCATGGACGATCCAGCGCGTCTGCTCCTCATTGGTAGCCACACAGCGAAGCTACAGCCCAACATCTCCGACGTACACGGGTAGCAGCAGACAGCGACTATCGAGCACTGCCGAATTGTTCAACACCGCTGCATTCGTATAGGGCACACGAGGAGGTCACCTCGGCATGCCCTCGTCAGACTGCGGGGCGAGGGGAGTGCCGTTGGGGGTGAACTGGTGCTTAGCCAGCAAGTCACGCCGAATCTGTCGGCGACTGGTAAAAGCGGTCAGACAGATGCCTAACAGCCAGCCAATCTTGATCCCCCAGGAACCGGGCTCGCCCATCAGTCTGAAGACGTCCGTCAGTGTGAACGGCAGGAAAACCAGGGATAGCCACGCCCCGAGGAGACGCACGAGGAAGAATCGGCCAAGGACGTCGTCTCGGACCCACCAGCGGTAGCGAAAGGGAAGCCGCTTACCGAACAGGCGGTAGCAGAGCCAGCGCCACAGGGGCGGGTGCTCCCGCAGACGCCAGACCACGCCGGCGCGCACGACGTCCAGCACGGTACGCAGGTCCGGCCGGGTCCTGCCGGGCTCGGCCAGATCGAGAAGGGTGCTCAGGAACTCCTCGCCTCGCGCCTGCATGAAGCGCGGCGGATACGCCACACGCAGCAGCAGGTGGCAGCGATCCGCGTATGCGTCGCTTCGGCGTTCGGCGGTGAGGCACTTGCGGCCGGTCATCGCGTTCCCCATCCCGGCTGCAGGGACAGGCGGTTCCGGGCGGTGGCGGCCAGCCGCGTCAGGCGGGAAGTTTCCTCGGCGAGGACGGTACGGCCATGGCCGGTCAGGTCGTAGTAGCGGCGGTGGCGGCCGGCGACGACCTCTTCCTTGACCACGGACACCAGGCCGTCGCCCGACAGCCGGTCGAGCGCGCCGTACAAGGTGCCCGCGCCAAGCCGTACTCGCTCCTCCGACAGTTCCTGGACGGCTTTGATCACGCCGTAGCCGTGGAGCGGGCCGTCGGCCAAGGCCAACAGGATGAGATAGCTCTGTTCGCGTAGCACCATATGCGATATATATCGTTGAGCGTTATATAGGTCAATGAGTGATCGCATTCGAACTGCTCAGCCTCGTCGAGGAGCAGACAACCGAGCCATCCATGTGTCCGGCCCTCGCCGTCTCTGCTGGCCTCGCCGAACCGGCTCATGCAATCCGGTTCTGTCTCTGATTTGCTCAGGAGCGTCCGGTACTCGGCAGAGTCATGCTCTGAACGAGTTGCCGAATTGTTCTTATGTAGATCAAGGCGGCGGCGCGGCGCGCCGCCGCACGGCCCGCCGCCCGCCCGCCGTCCGGGCATGCGGCCTGGGGGCCGGTCCCGAACGGCGCCGGGACTCAGGGCCGCGCGCCGCACCTCGCGCCCGCCGTACCTATCCAACCCGCCGTACCGGGGCCGCACCACCGCCATGAGATCTCTCGCTCTCTCTCTGACCACCGGGCCCAACCGCTTCGCTGTTCCTTCGGGTGCTTCACATTGGCGCAGGCCGCTCCGCTCTCCGCGGTTGCCACCCCTACGGTCAACTACGCCCGGAACGTTCACGGTCGTGCTTTAGAGCCAGGCGTACGGCGAAGTGGATGACAAGGAACTGAAAAAGAGCGCTAAGCAGCATGAGGAGCACGCTTACGCCTGAGATACCGAAATACATGATCTCTCTCTTATCTCCGCGTGACCAGCCTGTCCGCCCCGGCTTACTGAGTCTGAAAGCCGGGCGTCATGGTTGCCGGGGGTGATTGCCGATGCTGTTTGCGCAGGTGACAGCCTGGGAGTATGAGGTACTCCGACAGAAGCGGGGGGCTGTCTGGCGCGGAGCGAGAGCGGCGGCAGACACTGCGGCTTCAAGCGGCGGACATGTTCTCCGGAGGAATCAAACCACCGCGGGTGGCCCGCCTGCTGGGCGTGACGCGTAAGTCCGCCTGCGAGTGGCATCGGGCCTGGCTCAAGAACGGTAAGGCCGCGCTGGTCTCCAAAGGCGCCGCCGGGACCGGGTGCAAGCTCACCGACGAGCAACTGACCCGGCTGGAGGCATACCTGGACGAGGGCGCGCTCGCGCACGGGTGGAACGATCAACGCTGGACGGCCGCGCGCGTCACGGTGCTGATCGCCGAGAGGCTCCACGTCTCCTACACCGAGCGCGGGGTGGCCTATCTGCTGAAGCGGCTCGGCCGGTCGTTTCAGGTACCGGCGCACCGAGCCGTCCGGCGCGACGATGAACAGGTCGCCGATTGGGAACGGCGGGTGTGGCCGGCTTTAAAAGCACCCGGGCGGCCTGGGACTCCTGGCTCGTCTTCGCCGACGAGTCCGGCCAGGGCCTGAGGCCGCCCAAGGGCAGAACGTGGGCGCGCACCGGCCAGACTCCCATCCTGCCGGTGTCCTGCAGCGGGTCCGGCCGCGTCTCCATCGCCGCGCTGCTGTGTGTCAAGCCCGGTGAGCGGTCCCGGCTGATCTACCGCACGCTCACCTATCACCGTCGCAAGCACGAGCCCAAGGGGTTCAAAGAGGCGGCGTTCCAGGCTCTGCTGAACTCCGCGCACGCTCAGCTGGGCGGCCCGATCTCACTGGTATGGGACAGTCTGCCCGGCCACGTCTCGGCCCGGATGCGCGCCTGGATCACCGAGCAAAGAGACTGGCTGCTGGTCTACCGGTTCCCGCCGTATGCCCCTGACCTCAACCCCGCCGAGGGCATCTGGTCGGCCCTGCGCACCACGTTGTTCAACTTCGCCGTGGATGACATCGACCAGCTCACGACCCTGATCAAGAACAAGCTCAAGTCCATGCAGTACCGGCCTGGTCTCCTGGCTGGATTCATCGCCGAGACCGGCCTCGTCCTATCCACCCCACCTTAGTAACGCCCAGCTTTCAGACTCAGTACGTCGTCCACTGTTGATCCCACGACAGGCGCCTCTTTCAAGCCAGTGATGCGACATCCAAGCCGGTACCGCCCTCACGATCGCCTGATGAGGGTTAATCTCCGCACGGGGTTGGGGGCGATCGAAGGTCCGGGACTTCGTTCCTCAGCCCCGGCCCACCGAGCACCGGTGCGATGAAGAGGCAACTGTTCCGTGCTCGCTGCGTGCCCGTCAGGAGGGGGAGCAGGGGGAATCACGGAGACCTCGCGAGGAGAGCCGCACCCGCCTCGGCCTGGAACACAACAGGTCACCGGGCCGCGTACCGCAATCCTCTAACCCAGTGGCCAGTGACCACGAAAGGTTGTCCGTCCCGTAGGGCGCCCCGCCCTATCCTCGCTATCCCCGTGCTACTGGCTCGCTTCCCCTTCGGATGGGACGACGGCAAATGGGATGATCAGATCGCGTGGAGACGACGCAGTAGCGTCCGTCAAGAGATCTGCGCATCTCCCCACACAGCTCTATCCCCATCGCTCGGGCAGGTCTGATAATCGCTGCCAACCTTGTGGATGCGCGATAGGAGGACAAGTCGGAGACCGCCCTCAACATCAACATCAAGGCGCTTTGCTTGCCCGACTACGAGATCATGGTCGGCAATATTTTTCCCATCCAAGAATGCCATAAATCGTATGCCAATTCCCGACCTCGTCGTATCGGCGGGGCTAATTGTAGCTTGAAGGTGGCGATATTTTCGATCGAGATTGTAGCCTACTTGGAAATCTTCCGAGCAGTCATTGTATCCTAGAATGATGCTGTTTTTATACGTCTTCGCATTTGCCTTACTCTCGCCCGCTTTTGCCTCTCCTTCGACGGACTGTAGATCTGATAAATAAACCGCAGTCGATTTCGATTCGATGGAAGGTTTAATTGTGTTCCCGGGAGCTTCTGATGTGGCCACCGCGTGACTGGAGGTCGACGCGGTGGGGCCTATACTCTGAGGTGAGGTAGGGCTTGGACTCTGAGACGTCGAACTTTGGACCTGAAGCAATCCTGTAGCAAAGGCTCCGGTAGCTGCAATTACTGCCGCGGTTACGGTGGCGATAGCGGTAATGACTGCGGCCTTGGTTGCGGAAGAATCTCGAGCGGTCTCTTGATTTCTCTCTAATGGCATAGGTGCTCCATGTGGCGCGAGGGGCATCTCGTGAGCTATGTACTTTTCCATGGAACGGATCATGCGGGCAACGGTGAGGACGTTGCCGCCCGTCGTTTACGAACATTGCCCTCCGTTCGCCCCTGCCAGAACGGGGATGGAGTCACAGTCACCACGGGGACTCACGGGAACTCTCCGCCCAGCTCACGGCCCGTACGGCCTGTGATCGGATCGATTTGCAAGCAGGATGTCAGAAGTTCGAATCTCCTAAGCTTCACCAGCCAGAACACCTCTCAACGGGTCCTGGTGTGGGGCATCCGGGCCATTGGCCCCGGCTCACCGAGCACCGTATGATCTCGATGTCTCGGCCAAGATGGTGGCCGTGACATAGAAGTCCTGTGGGGCGATCTGCGTTATCACGTCAAGCTGTACTCGCCCCTCCACCAGGGTAATCATGTGAGCCTCGAAGTACCGGTAGCTGAGATCCTGTAGCCAGACCTGTTCGAGGCCGACCGCGATCTCCGCCTCCGAGCGTCCGCTGACGGATACGCAGGTGGCCGCGATCAGACTGTTCGTGGCACCGGTGCGGTGGACCTCCACTTCCCTGATCACAGGGGAGTGCCACAGGTAGCAGTCAAAATCCATCAGCATGCCGCCGAGGTCGGCTCCACTGCTGGGGGACGCCTCGCCCATCAGGCGCTGCTTCGCTGCGAGAAACTCGGAGGACTCCATCGGCACAGCTTGCCACCTCTGCGCCTCTGATGATCGTTAGATAGCGGCCTCAATTCTTAGTTGCAGTTCTAGTTACAATCCAGCGCCGTACAGCCCGGTTCCACGCGGACTGCTGAGCCCTATTGGTCCAGGTGGAACTGATCGGGACGGGCAAGATCAGAGCTGCTAATGCGGGTTTGAGTAGGGGCACTGGAGCCAACCCGCTGCGTGCCTGTCAGGAGGGTAAACAAGGGTTGCGAGGGCGCGAAAGCGCGAGCCGCCGAGGTGCTGGCCCGCATTCTTGCCGGTCATGATGATCAGTCCGCCGCAGAGGGTAGGTGATCAGAAGGGAGGATCGTCGTCGCAATCGGACGAAGCGCGGCGGTGCGGGAGCATTTCTAAGGAACCCGCAAGAGCTTGAAAGATATCCACTGCGCCTTCCAAGACAATGTATGCCCGGCGAAGATCCTCCTCCAGGTGCTGTTCCGAGATCTCTCCGTTATCGCCGTCCCACCCCCCGTCCTCTGGATTTCGAGCATTCTTGAGTAGAGGTGCAAGCTCCCACGGCACGTGGGCACCATTCTGCTGAATCTCGTCCAGTAGTACGATGACCGGCTCCCGCGACGCATACGGGCCGAGCGAGCTGTAGCCGACGTTCACAACGGCGTGGACTAGCTGATTTCGTCGGGCCAACAGCCAGGAAATTTGAGAGCAAGCAGTGGAAAGCTCGTCAGATTGTCCGGCCGCAGAAGCTATATCCCGAACAAGACTCAGCCTGAATCCACCGAGCGTCTTTGAATGATCGTTTCTAAGTTCGATTCCTCCATGAGGGCCGTTTCTCTCGGTGTTCGGCAGGTGGAGTCCTGTTTTCGGGCGTGATGGGGCCGCCGCTGGCGGGTTCTGCGGCTTGTCCGGGTCATGCGGTTCGGGGCGGTCGGTGGCGGTGTCGCCGGTGGCTGGGTAGGCCGTCAAGGTGCTGGCGGGGTGGTGCCTGTGAGATGGGATATCAAGCGGCTCGGGCGAGCGGTGGCGAGCGAAGCGCGTCGAAGAGGTTCATCCAGGCGGGCTGCCAGGGCCAGTGGCCGGGCAGGTGGAGGGTGATATGGCCGCGCCCGTGCCGGGCGAGGCGGGCGGGTACGGCGATGAGGTGGCGGCGCAGAGTGGCTCCACGTGCTCGTGCGCAGCGGGCTCCGGACAGGCAACCGGCGGCGCGGAGCAGGTTGTGGCTGATCGTGGCCAGTGCCAGCCAGGCGGCGTTGGCCGCGAAATTACCGGAGGGCAGGTGAGCCAGCGGCCCGGAGATCAGATCGGCGAAGATCTGCTCGATGATCGCGTGATCACGATGCTGTCCTTCGGCCTGGATCAGCTCATACGGAGTGTCGGTGAACACGGCGTGGTAGCGATAGCACGGGTGGTGGCCGGGGTCGGTCTGCTCACCCAGTCGTTTGACCCGGCGCACGATCAGGCGGGCGGTTACGGCCTGCCCCTTCTTGGAGGTGAACGCGGTGTAGCGGGTCTCGGCGACCTCGGCATCGGAGATCCACTGCCCGGATTCCTCGTCCAAGATGGCGTTGGGGTAGCTGATCGGGGTCCAGGCGCCCTGGGGGATCGCGGCGATCGCCGCCTTGATTTTGGGGTCCATCTTCGCGGTGAAGGAGAACCGGACATCGGCTCGCCGGCAGGCGCCGATGACCTTGGCGCTGTAGTAGGCCGCATCGCCTCGGCAGAGCAGGATGCCGGTGGCTCCGGCCTCCCGGGCCGTATTGATCGACTCGGTCACGAAGGTGTCTGCGCCGCGGGCGGAGTTGGCGGTGCCGCCGCGCAACCGACTGGCGGTGATGACCGGGGCGGCCAGTGGGGTGGACAGGGCCGAGGCGAGCACGTTGAGACCGCGGACCCGCAGGCTCTTGCCTTGAATCTTGGTGTGCCCGAACCCGGCGCCCTGTTTGGTCGGCCCGTAAATCCGTTTTTGCATCGAGTCCAGATCGAGGAACGCCAGCACGTCCACGCCGGGCAGCAGCGGTGTGTGCGCGGCCAGACGGGCCAGCAGGCGGCGGCCGACCTTCCCGATCTGCCGCACGTTGCCCCACGTCAGACAGCGCAGAAACGACCCGAGCGTGGAGGGGGCGCGGATCCCGGCAAACAACTTATCCATCCCGCCGTGGCGCAGCACGTCCAGATCATCGATGCTGTCGGCCCCGGCGATCATCCCGGCCACGATCGAGCCGATTTTCAGCGGGGCATTCACCCCGAGTCGGTCGGCGATGGTCACGTGCTCCTGAGCCAGACCGGCCAGGTCACAGCGCTCGGCCAGGCGCATCACCGGCAGCAGGCCTGCGTAGGCGACCGTGTGCTGGTCATCGAAGATCGCATGGGTGTGGGCGGGAGCGTGAGACAATCGCACTTACGACGTGCCCTCTTGATTCGGCGGCTGGAAGCGTAGAGAACTCCCATCCTGCCAGGTCAGAGGGCATCGTCATGTCTACGGTCCAGCCCTCACCTGATAACGCTCGGTGGATTCAGGCTCAGAGCCTTGCTTGCCGGAAGCTTCTTCAGCTTGGACTCCGGGATGGGAAGCCACTCACCGCGATGTTCTGCGACCAAGTTGATCAGGGTTTGGAGCAGGTCCTCGATCTCGGCGACCTGTGCCATGAATACTCCCCGGAGCTCATGGATCCTCCGGGCTTCTCTGCCTGCTTCAGCACGATCATATAGATCATCGGAGTAGTCGCGCTCCACTTCTGCTTCCCTGAAGTCCTGCACTCCCCGCCAGGACCGGACCGTTAACTCGGGCCACATCATGCCTCCTCGCCAGTCATCATCATCGATGTGTGGTGATCCACGCGATCTATTTTGAATACGACCTGCCAGTCAAGCGGAGCCTGTGTAGCTGGCCGATGGGGCTTGCGTGGAGCATCGAAATGCCGAGCGTGCGGGAGAGTAGTAGAGGCCGTCATCCCTCCGAAGGGCACCACGAAGATCTCCTTCAAGGCATCTTGATCGCCCGTTGCAACTGCGTGAGCATCCGATCTTGGTTACACCCGTAGGTGACATTACGGCTTCGTCGCATTGTCGGCGTTGACCTGCTGGGTTACGTTCGATCGGCGACCTATAGGTTCGAGGAGATCGGCGAGGTGCGAAGTGGCGCGAGGTTCTCGTTCGTCGGGGTCCTATCGCGATTGGGAAGCTGAGCGGCGTAGACAAGAGCGCGCCGCCGAGCAGGCCCGGCAGCAGCGAGAACGGGAACGCAAAGCGAGGGAGCGGGAGGGTCTCCAGGCTGAAGCTGCTGCGCGAGACGCCGAGGCCGCTGATCGCACTCGCCAGCTTGAAGCACGCGTCGAGGAGTTACAGGCGATCCTTCGCTCCTCTCTCCGCCGGGATCCACGAGTTCGTATTGCTTCACTGCGCCGTCGTCTGAGCAATTGTCAAATCCTGTGGATTGCGGGTGATTCACAGAGCTCGAAGCCATTGATCGAGGGCTGCGAAGTCTTCGTCGGCGAGTCCTCGGAATGACTCCACGTGGTGCAGGAGTGCCCGGCCGCTATGGTGCGTGGAGACCCAGTCTCGATCGGCGTCGGTGATCTCGTCGTCGACCCAGGCGAACGGGCGTCCGGCCGCCCAGTTCACCAGGGTCCGGGTCTTCCAGTGGAGCCCGAACCATTGGTCCTCGCGTTCATGCTCGTCGGATGGCTCCGGCCAGTTCACGACTGGCAGGCGTGGCAGCCCGATTCGGGGGGGCTATCTCGGCGTTCGCCTCGTCTTCCCAGGTTGTGGCCCAGACGAGATCGCAGGGCAGCGCCGCCAGTCGACGCCCCACCTCGGAGGGGAGCCGCGCCAAGTGCGAGTCCGGTGTAGTGACCCGCGGTGCGCGTTGCGGGTCCTCGCCGAACGGGAGAAGCGGCCCGTCGATGTCGAGGAAGAGCAGCGGGCGTTCCGTGTGGCCGGTCATGCGGCGGTGTCCTCGTCGCGCTCGACGAGGACACCGCGTTCGAAGCGGGCTCCGGCACGCACGAGAGCGACCAGGTGGGGCGCGTTGACCGAGCGCCAGCGTTGTTGGGCGGACTCGATGAGCTTGAACGTCATTGCCAGGGCCGCCGCGCGGGAACCGGCACCGCGGGTGACCTTGGTGCGCAGCCGGACGGTGGAGAATGTTGACTCAATCGGGTTCGTGGTGCGCAGGTGGATCCAGTGTTCGGCCGGGTAGTCGTAGAACGCCAGCAGCACGTCCGCGTCGTCGACGATCTTCTTGACGGCCTTGGGGAACTTCGCGCCGTACTGCCGCTCGAATGTCTTGATGGCCTTGGTGGCCTGGTCTTTGTCCTCGGCGTTGTAGATGTCTGCGATCGCGGCTTTGGCCGCCGGCTGCGCCGACTTCGGCATGGAATCCAAGACATTCGCAGTTTTGTGCACCCAGCAGCGCTGCTCCTTGGTCTCGGGGAACACCTCGCGCAGCGCCTTCCAGAAGCCCAGCGCCCCATCGCCGACGGCAAGGTGCGGGGCGCGCATCCCGCGCCGGGCGCAGTCACGCAGCAGATTCGCCCACGACTCCGACGACTCCCGATAACCCTCGTCCAGGGCTATCAGCTCCTTGCTGCCGTCAGCTCGGACGCCCACCAGGACCAGCACGCACGCCTTGGCCTGGTCCAACCTGACCTTCAGATGCACGCCGTCGGCCCAGACATAGACGAAGTCGGTCGCCGACAAGTCGCGCTTCTGGAACGCCTTGTGATCGTCGGTCCACTGCGACGTCAGCCTCGACACCGTCGCCGACGACAGCCCAGCGGCCGACCCGAGGAACTGCTCCAGGGCCGGGACGAAGTCGCCGGTGGACAGACCGTGCAGATACAGCAGCGGAAGCACCTCGGAGATCTTCGGGGTCTTGCGCGCCCAGGGTGGCAGGATCGCTGAAGAGAATCGCTTGCGCTCCCCGGTCTCGGCATCTACACGCTTGTCGTTCACCCGCGGTGCCTTGACCTGCACAGGCCCGGCCGAGGTTGCTATCGTCCGCTCGGCGTGGAACCCGTTGCGCACCACCAGACGGCGGCCGTCGGCGTCGCGAGCGTCGGCCAGTTCGGCCAAGTAGGAGTTGACCTCGGCCTCCAGCGCGGCGGCCAACATCCGCCGCGCTCCCTCCCGGACGATCTCATCGATCAAGGAACCATTCGACGTCGCGCCGTCGGCATTGACTACGGTAAGCATGGGCGTGCCCTCCCAGCCGACGCGCCAACGTCGGCCTACTCAGTGACCTTCGAATCGATCACTCGGGAGGGTACGCCCCCGAGCCGATCCACAGGTTCTGAGCATTGCTCATCGTCCGACCCCGTTGACATTATCTCTGACATCGATAAACGCCCCAACCTGCTCGATCTCCATCACAAGGAGTTTGAGGCGTTCATACAGAACCTGTTCGCCAAGATGGGCTTCGACACCAAGCTCTACCAGGCCAGCGGCGATGGCGGTGTCGACTGCGTGGCCTACGACCCACACCCAATCAAGGGCGGCAAGTTTATTGTCCAAGCCAAGCTCTACACCAAAACTGTGGAACCCACCCATGTCCGCGACCTGTATGGCACCGTCCAGCATGAAGGCGCCACCAAAGGGATCATGATCACGACGTCTGGATACGGGCCCGACAGCTACAAATTTGCCAACGGCAAACCTCTCAACCTTATAGATGGTGCAGGGCTACTCTCCCTCTGCCATCAGCACAATATTCCCGCACGCATCCTCAACCGCAGAAAGAAAAAGCCCTAACATTAGCGTGTCCCACGGCTACCGTACTTTCCGCTGGAACGGATCATCTCTGTCTCGCGGTCCACCGTCGGGGGATGCTCGGTAAGCGGCATACCGTCACCGTATCCAGCACTGTGATCGCCGCGTGGGATTCGGTTGAAGATCCTTCCGTCACCTTGCGGTTTAGGAGCTCCAGCGGCACTGTGCAATATGCGTGCAATGATCATGGTACTAAGAGCGCCGCAGGTACGTTACGCCGCAGGTCGGGAGTGATCTCACCGGAGAAAAGGTCACGGGCTGTAAAACCGTCGGCTCAGCCTACGCAGGTTCAAGTCCTGCACCTGCCACATCAGCGTAAAGAGGCCCCTCACCAGCAGAGATGCGGTGAGGGGCCTTCTTCGTTGCTCGCCCGTGAGTCCCCGTGATTCCCCCTGACTGACCCTGGCTTAGGGCACGCTCGGGGCACGTGATCAAGGATTAATCCCCGTGCGGACACGCACTTGTCCCCCTGCCTGATCTTCCCGTCTGCCTCATCCCACCCCGAAGGGGCAGCGGGCCGGCGACGGAGGATCAAGCTCGTCTTCGCGTGTCCCTCGACCTGGTGCCGTTCCTCGGACATCGGATGCCAACGGTCAGGGACGGGCTTGAGTCGGAGGATCCGGTCTGCTGGGCTCGCCTGGGTCGTGGCGGGCGGGACGATCAGGCACCCCTCGGCCACTTACGACTCCGCGGTCTCGTGTTGGTGATCATCTTGGATCCGAGCGTCCCTATCGCAGGCATGGCAGTTTTCAAGAGCGCTGCGTTTCACGTGGCGATAGGGCCTTTGCCCGCCTGGAGGGCGAAGCTGACGCGGCGCGTGTCGATGTTGATATCGACGACCTGGACGACAACCTCGTCACCGAGCTGCAGTACCTGCTCGGGGTCATCGATGTTGTGCGCTGTGAATTCGGAGAGGGGCACCAGTCCCTCCACACCCTCGTGGACGCCGACGAACACCCCGATCGGGGCGACCTTGGTGACGCGTCCAGAAAGGAAACGGCCGAGCTGGGTGCGGGCGAACTGCTGCAACGGGTCTGGTTGCAGGGCCTTCAGCGACAGCGAAACCTGCTCACGCTCCACATCCACCTGCAGAACCGTGACAGTGATCTCCTGCCCCACCCGCACAACCTCGGACGGATGGTCGAAGCGTCTCCAGGACAGGTTAGGGACGCTTACCAGCCCATCCACGCCACCAAGCTCTACGAACGCACCGAAGTCAACGACCGAGGACACGACGCCCTTGCGGACCTGACCATTCTGCAACGCGCAAAGGAAGGCTCGGCGGGCGTCGCTCCTAGCCTTCTCCCCCATGACAACGCCCTTCCCACCCCTGGCACTACGCCGGTGAGCATAGCGCTGGGAAACGATCCATTCCCGGAAGATCCGCCAGGCTCTTCTCATAGCCGATGGTTTTACAGACCTACCACGAAAGCTCTCTGATCAGCAGAAACGTATTTCCCGATAGGAGTTTCGGCACGTATTCGGCACCAGGCCCAGGGCGCGGGGCCATCTGGCCCGCTTCAGCGAATGAGGGGCCCTGCCGCACCCGCCCGGGTAGGCGGGTGCGGCAGTGTGCGGCAGCCGTCTATGCGATGGAGCCGGTCCAGAGGTTGACGGCGGCGGAGTAGACCGCGTACGTCTCGCTGTCGAAGTATGGGGAGACGCTGGTGTCGTAGCGGTTGTCGCCGTCGGTGTCGGAGACGCTGATCGTGATGCCGTTGAGGTAGCCGGTGCGGCTGTTGCTGCTGTAGCGGTACAGCCAGGAGGAGCCAAGGGAGCCTTCACCGGTGAACGGGGAGTCGACGCCGGTGAGCTCTTCGCCCTTGATGGCCGGAGCCAGGGCGGTGAAGGTCTTGCCGTAGCTCCATTCGAGGGTCTGGCCTGTGTAGGGCTGGGTTCCGTCGGGGTTGAGGCCGGCCGGGTAGCCGAAGACGTCGACCGAGGAGGCCGTCGTCTGGTTCCAGGTGAAGCCCTGCCCGCCGACGTTGTCGACCAGCCTCCCGGTGTCGGTCAGCACGTCGGAGGAAGACGAGACGACGCCGTTGTACACGTTCACGAAGGCGTAGTCGCGGTCGTAGTCCGCGTACGCGACGAAGTCGTAATGGGTGACGGCCTGCTTTCCGACGTACAGGCCCCACGGGGTGGTGCCCTCGGAGTAGCCGGGAACGAAGACCCACTTGTCGAGCGTGGCGCCGGCGCGCTGGGTGTCGTACACGCAGTGACTGGCCGTGGCGACGAGATTGCGGTAGGTCGACTGCATGGCGGTGCCTGTACACCAGTGGGGCTGACCGTCGGCACCGACGAAGAACACCTTGCCCGAGGTCGTGGGCAGTTTCCCCTTCGGCGAGAGCGGGCCCTGCGCCGGCGCGATTAGGCCGGGCTTGCCGTCCGGGACGACAGCGGTGGACAGGCGTTTCCCGTGGACCACGGTCTGCACGGCGTAGGGTGTGGCGTTCTTCAGGTTGGCGGCCCCGTTGGCGAGCCAGAACGCCGCGACCTGCTGAGCGGCAGGCACAGTGGAGGCCAGAGGGTCCGTCACCGCGCTCGCGGCCTGAGCCGGTGCAGAGACGACAGTGGAGCCCAGCAGACCCAAGCCGATGCCTAACGCGATCAGTGTGCGCCTCATAACAGATCTCCCGTCCAGTCGTAGGGCGTCCTTCATTGCCCCCGTCAGCATGGAAAATCGGCCCAGCTGATGAGCGCGGCCGACCCGAAGGAAGATCATAACGCTTGCAGGATATCCCGTGAAGAAACGATTGAGATCGTACGTCCGGTGTACGAAGAAATTAGGCATACATGTCTGGTTTGTGGCGAATTTGTGCATAGCAAAACGGCAGAGGGCATCGATTGATAGCTGTCAGAGAGGTGCATGCAAGGTCATCGGACTGTAACGTCCAAAAGTATGACAGAGGATGAGGCGTAGGAGGAGGAGGCGTAGGAGGCTGGTCACATAGGTGCTCGCCGTGCCAAGAAGTGGCTTGAAGCTACTGCAAGAGCGAGCACCCCATGGGTAAACCCAGTCGGTGCAGCCAAATTGAAGTTTTCATGGGGAAATACTAGTACATTTTCCTTTGACTTAGGCGGATTGTTTCGCGGTGAAGAACTAGTAGGGCTTGGTTACCTCGGGTAGGGGACGGTATGTCACCTGTTTGGGGGTGAGGGAAGATGACCCCTCAAGAACTCGAGGCCGTGCGGGCGCGGCTGGAGACGTTTGCCGCTGAGATGTTCTCCGGTTTCGCCCGTGCTGATCAGCGGCGGTGGGGCGAGCGGTATGTGCGCGGCCTGCTGACCGACGGGGCACGGAAATCGATGGAGCCGATGGCGGCCCGGCTGGGCGTGGATCGCCAAGGGCTGCAGCAGTTCTGCACCGATGCCCCCTGGTCGCATCAGCTGGTTTTGGCCGAGCTGGCCTGGCGGATGGAGGCGGCGATCAACCCGGTGGCATGGGTGGTCGATGATGTGTCCTTTGTCAAGGACGGCCAGGAGTCGCCGGGGGTGGCCGCGCAGTATTGCGGGGCGCTGGGCAAGACCGCGAACTGCCAGGTCGCGCCGAGCGTGCATCTGGTCACCGACGCCGCGTCGTGTCCGGTGAACTGGCGGCTGTTCGTGCCCGAGCAGTGGGATGCGGCCTCGCCGCGCACGGAGGATCCGGCCGCGGTGGCGGCACGCCGGCAGCGCTGCCGGATCCCTGCGGACATCGCTCATGTGCCCAAGTGGCAGCTGGCTCTGGACATGATCGACGAGCTGGAGAGTTGGGGGCTGGATCCGCCGTTGGTGGTCGCCGATGAGGGCTACGGTCAAGACGGGGCCTTTCGCCTGGGCCTGACCGAGCGCGATATTCCCTACGTGGTGGGGGTGCGTTCCGATACCGCGCTGCTGGAGGCCGAGGCCTGCCGCAGCGTCGCGCCGTATGCGGGGACCGGGCGGCGGCCGGTGCCCCGCTACCGGCAGCGGCGCATCAGCGCCCGGCAGTTGGTGCTGGAGGGCGGGCGGCGCGCGCTGCACGCGGTGCGCTGGCGGATGGGGTCCAAGGGGCCGTTGCGCTCGCGGTTCGCCGCGCTGCGGGTACGGCCGGCGGGGGTGCGGATCCGCCGCGCGTATGCGGGCGGGGAACTGCCGGTGTGCTGGCTGCTGGCCGAATGGCCGCCAGGCGAGCCGGAGCCGGTCAAATACTGGCTGTCCACCCTGCCCGGCGACATTCCGCTGCGGCGCCTGGTGCGCCTGGCGAAAATCCGCTGGCGCATCGAGCACGACTACCGCGAGCTGAAGACCGGGCTGGGCCTGGATCACTTCGAGGGCCGTACCTGGAGTGGCTGGCACCACCACGTCACTTTGGTCTCGGTCGCACACGCCTTTTGCACCCTGCAACGGCTCGACCCAAAAGTCCTAGCTGTGGCTTGAGCACCTACCAGGTCATCACCGAGCTGCAGCTCCTGCTGGCCTGCTGGGCCGGATCCTGCCCCACCTGCCGCCGCGCGTTACCCCGACATGCCCAGCCCGTCCCCACCTAACCAAGCCCTACTAGATGATTGAGTCCAAGGGCTTCGGTCACAGTTAGTGGTCGTAGGCGATCAGGGATCGCTTGATCGGTTGTCCAGTCTTGTCGTTGTGCCAGATTGCGGCGGTCAGTGCCAGGATCCGTGTCAGTACGCGGATGATGACGCCAGCAGGAGTACGGGCACCGTGTCGTTCCAGGTCGAGCTGGCCCTTGAAGGTCTGGTTGATCGACTCGATGGTCTGCCGCAACGGCTTGAACAAGCGTGCTCCGGCCCGCTCGGGCTCACCCTTGCGGGCTGGGCGCAGCAGCCTCAGGTCACGCTCGGTGAGGGCCTGCTCGAAGGCGCGGCCGTAGTAGTTCTTGTCCGCGATGATCGTCTGACCGGGACGGGCGGCCACCATCTCGGGTGCCGAATCCAGCATCCCGAGCAGGGTCTCGCGCTCGTCGGCCTTGGCGCCGGTGAGCGCGAACGCCATCGGCAGCCCGCCCAGGGTGCACAACAGGTGCAGCCGCAATCCCCAGAAGTACCGCGAGTGGGACGCGCAGTAGCCGTACTGCGCCCACCCGGCCAGATCGCTGCGCTTGGCCGTCTCCCGGGATCGGCCGCACTCCACCGGCGTGGAGTCGACCAGCCACACGTCGTCGCTCCACAGCGAGGTGTCGGCGGCCAGCATCCTGATCATGTGCAGGACCAGGCCGGACGCTTTGCGTAGCCGCTTTCCGTACCCGGACTGCCCGGGCAGGTAAGGAAACATGTCCCTCAGTTCGGTGTGGGCATAGCGCACCCAGCGCCGCTCGGAGGTGAAGCCCAGCAGAGCCGACATCACCGCCAGTGTCACGAGTTCGGCGTCGCTGAGGGCGGGTGCGATCCCCGTTTTCGGCCGCCATGGCAGCAGGTCCGGCGATGCCTTCACCGCGTCGTCGATCTTGACATAGAGTGCGGTTGCGAGGGTGTTCAGTTCTGTCGTCACAAACGGATCTTGAACGCCCTCGCCCTATTTTCGCAGGCGATCCCTTGGACTCAATCGTCTAGTAGGGCTTGGTTAGGTGGGGACGGGCTGGGCATGTCTGGGTAACGCGCGGCGGCAGGTGGGGCAGATACCGGACCAGCAGGCCAGCAGCAGCTGCAACTCGGCGATGACCCGGTAGGTGCTCAAGCCGCAGCCGGCGCTTTTGGGTTGAGTCGTTCAAGGGTGCAGAACGCGTGTGCGACCGAGACCAGGGTGACGTGATGATGCCAGCCGCTCCACGTGCGGCCCTCGAAGTGGTCCAGGCCCAGGCCGGTCTTCAGCTCGCGGTAGTCGTGCTCGACCCGCCAGCGGATCTTCGCCATTCTCACCAGGTGCCGTAGCGGGATGTCGCCGGGCAGGGTGGACAGCCAATACTTGACCGGCTCCGGCTCGCCCGGTGGCCATTCGGCCAAAAGCCAGCACTCCGGCAGCTCTTCACCGGCATGGGCACGGCGGATCATCCGGCCCGCGGGCCGTACCCGCAGCGCGGCGAACCGGGAGCGCAGCGGTCCCTTGGACCCGGGCCGCCAGGTCACCGTGTGCAGCGCGCGCCGCCCGGCGGTAGTAACGATCTGCTGGGCCGAGCACGGCTTGTCGCGGTAACGCAGCACCGGCCGCCGTCCGGTCCCCGCATACGGCGCGACGCTGCGGCAGGCCTCGGCCTCCAGCAGCGCGGTATCGGAACGCACCCCCACCACGTAGGGAATATCGCGCTCGGTCAGGCCCAGGCGAAAGGCCCCGTCTTGACCGTAGCCCTCATCGGCGACCACCAGCGGCGGATCCAGCCCCCAACTCTCCAGCTCGTCGATCATGTCCAGAGCCAGCTGCCACTTGGGCACATGAGCGACGTCCGCAGGGATTCGACAGCGCCGCCGGCGCGCCGTCACCGCGGCCGGATCCTCCGTGCGCGGCGAGGCCGCATCCCACTGCTCAGGCACGAACAGCCGCCAGTTCACCGGGCAGGAGGCGGCGTCGGTGACCAGATGCACGCTCGGCGCGACCTGGCAGTTCGCGGTTTTGCCCAGCGCCCCGCAGTACTGCGCGGCCACGCCCGGCGACTCATCGCCGTCCTTGACAAAGGACACATCATCGACCACCCAGGCGGCCGGGTTGATCGCCGCGTCCATCCGCCAGGCCAGCTCGGCCAGCACCAGTTGATGCGACCAGGGGGCATCGGTGAGGAACTGTTGCAGCCCTTGGCGGTCCACGCCCAGCCGGGCCGCCATCGGCTCCATCGATTTACGCGCTCCATCGGTCAGCAGGCCGCGCACATACCGCTCGCCCCACCGCCGCTGATCAGTACGGGCGAAACCGGAGAACACCTCAGCGGCAAACGTCTCCAGCCGCGCCCGCACGGCCTCGAGTTCTTGAGGGGTCATCTTCCCTCACCCCCAAAGCAGGTGACATACCGTCTCCTACCCGAGGTAACCAAGCCCTACTAGGTGGCTTGGAATTTTTGGCGAAATCCAAGTACTACCATAAAGCCTGCGATCAAAACGCCTTGTGCCGCGAATATCTAGCCAAATGCTATCGAGCGTTCACAATCTTGCCTCAGTGCTGCAATTTATTCTTATGGATCACCTGGTCTCCTTTCATGGTGACAAGATGGGACGAGATTCGAACTCCAGAGTTCGTGGCAGAATGCGTCCGCATGCATCAAGAAAAAGTCTTCGATATTGCAAGTAGCGACAATGTGCCGAAGATTGATGAGGAAGTTTGCAAGGAAGCATTAAAGAGGCTGTACGTACTGCTGAGCTTTAATCCGTGAAGTTACAGCGGCATGAGGACCAGGTCGGTCTCGGCCAGGCAGCCGTCGATCAGATGCGGCCGGTACTGGATCTTCTTCAGCCCTCGCTTGACCACCCGCACCACCCGCACCAGCTGGTCCAGGCCGGTCACCGCGAGGTTGGCCAGCCCCCCGCGGTAAGTAGCGACCAGATGCCCTCCGCCGGATCGAGGTCGGGAGCGTAGGTCGGCAGTTGGATGACGGCTCAACGAAGTTAGCGGGGGGTCGGCCGACTCGGCCTGCCGTCCCGAGTGGACCCTGATGCGAAGAGGCCCGTGGCCATCGGTGATCATATTGTTGCCGAGACAAAGTTGATCACAACAGAAGAGCCACGGCCATGGGTAACGATACGACCCGTCTGCTGAGACTTGACGGCCTGGCCGTCACCGCGGTTGCTGACGGGCCGGACGGCCCGATCGTGGACCTGGTCACCGCCGATGAGCATGCGCGGCGCTGTCCTGAGTGCGGGACTCCAGCGCGGCGCTCGAAGGGCCGGCGACGAATTCGCCTCCTTCCAGCTCCACCCCGCCCGGCAGCACCTTGACCACGCTAACTCCCGCCCGGACGGTGACGCCCAGCCGATCCAGTGCCGCCATGAGGTAGGCGCGGGCCTTGGTGCCCATCATCGCGGCGGGCTCGCCCCGGCTCAGCAGAAGCCGGGGTCGCGTTGTAGAGCGAGGCGTCGAACGCGGTCATCGGAGGTCACCTTTCGCGGGACGTCGGGCAGCCGCGGAAAACGAGGTCGGCCGATCTGACAGGCTGGCAGGAGGGGGACAGCAGAAGCGGCAGGACGGAGACGAGCGCGTGGCCGGTTGGAGCGCGATGGCGGGGATGCACGACTTCGTCGTGCCCGACGAGGCGGCCGCGCAGGCGTTCGCCGAGCAGCTCGCGGAGTACGGGTTCCCCTGCGTTTTCGCCCGTCCGCACCCGGACGGCGGCTGGCTGGTGATGGCGCTCGACGAGGGCCCCTACCCGGTCGACACCGTGGGTCACCGGCAGATCGAGGCGGTGAGCCGGGAAGCCGCGGCGATCGCGCGGACGTACGGCGGCCGGCCCAGCGGCGGCAGCCGGTTCGACGTCAGCCGGATGGCCGAGTATCGCAGCTGGACCGCCCCGATCGAGGTGAGGGGGACAAAGGCGCGTCCGCCGGTCCCGGAGGTCACCGTCGTCCCGGCGCCACCTCTGGAACCACTGGCGCTCACACCGGACTTCGCCACCCCGGGGATCGTGGAGCTGGCCGGTCTCGACGACGTGCCGTGGGGCGACCTGGAGCACGCGCACGGGTCCGCCGCCGACGTCCCCGACCTGCTGCGCGAGCTAGCGGACGGCACGGGGGAGTGGGACGAGGTCCTCGACGAACTGTTCGGCGACGACCTGCTGCACCAGGGCGACTGCTACGAGGCTACCGCCCCCGCGCTGCCGTTCCTCACCGAGCTGCTCGTCGCCGACGCGGTGCCCGCGCGGCAGCGCCGGGACCTCTACCTGTGGCTGATGGTCGCCGGTGGCCGCCGCAACGACAACCTGGTCGCGTTCGCCGACCTCCCGCTGGACGAGGAGGAGCCGCTCCAGCCGGGTGCGTGGGCCGAGGAGGTGTTCCGGACCGTCGGCGACCAGGTTCCGGTGCTGCTAGACCGGTGGGATGCCGAGCCGCCGGGGATCCGATTCGTGCTCGCCGTCCTTGCCGCGCAGCATCCCGGGCACGGCGTGCGGGCCGCCGACCGGATCGCTGCGTTGGCCGCCGAGCACGACGGGACGCAGCAGGGTGCGTACCTGCGGCTCGCCGTGGAACTCGTGCACGGCCGCAACGCGCAGGCGCTGGCCCTCGCCTCCGAGATCATCGACTGGGCGGACAGCCTGGAGCCGGAGTGGCTGGAGGCTCCGGGCGTGCCCGACGGCATCAAGGCGGCGCACGTGCTGGCCGAAGGCACGCTCTGCACGATCGAATAGCGGCATCACTCGGCCACCGGGACCACGATCCTGGTCACCAGCTCGTGCGGCTCGGTATCGCCTCGGGGTCGAGCTTGGCTGGTGGCCACTCGGCGTGGCCAGACCCACACTCCGGCCGGAGGAGTTCGCCGTTGCGTTACGGGAGCGCGATGGTGATCTTGTGGGTGCCGCTGTTCTTGGCGCTGGTGTCGACGCGGATCCGCAGGTCGATGCCGGTGCCCAGGACGGTGATGGTCGGTCGGCTGTCTCCACGGTGGTGACGGGGTTGTGCCAGGTGATGTCGAGGCTGGTGATGTTGCGCGTGGGGTTGACCACGCACATCGTGGTGGTGGAGCGATGCGACGGACCAGGACGCTGGCGGCGCCGGTGGAGCTCAGCGGCCCGGCGGTGCCGACCCTGTAGAAGTTCGCGGTGGTGTATCCGAGCGTGGGGACGCTGATGGCCTGGTAGGCGATGCTGTTGGCGTGGATGGTCAGCCAGCCGGTGTCGGCGGCGCGCGCGGCGGTGGCGACGTTGTCCACTCCGGGCATGAGGATGTGCGCGCTCATGATCCGGAATATGCTCGGAACGATCAACAGCGGGCGCGTACCATCGCGACGATGGTGAGGGCGTTGCGAACCGGGCTCATGGCCGCTGCGCCGAGATTCCAAGATCCGGGATATGCGCGGGATGATCTTGAGAGGTAGGTCCCAGTCAGTAGAACCTCCAGCAGGTCATACGTGTGATCGTCGCTGAGGTGCCGATCCGCTGTAAAACCGCCGGCAGTCCGGCCTCACGTCCGTTACGTGCCCGCTGGGAAGGAAACGAGGGGAGCAGCGGGGAAGGCGATCAGTGCGCTGCGCCGTGTCTTCGCTGGTCGAGCAAGACCGTGCCCGCTGTTGCATGGCCTGGATGTTCACGCCCTGCTCAATCAAAGGGCGCTCGTTGTATGCCGAGCGTCACGGGCAGTCCGGTTCCAGAGTCGAGCAGGATTCGGCTGCCCAGGGGTTTGCTGAGCGTAATGGTGGTCTGGGCGAAAAGGAGTATGTCCTGGCAAGACCCACCGCTAAATGTCACGTCCACGTCGACCACCACTATGTCGCGCGTCTCGTGGACGCGGGCGCCATGGATGTCGTCACATGCGCCATGACCGAACTGAAGAAGCAGGTCCCGGGGCTTCCCCGGGACGGGCTCGAAGGCCATCACCTCCCCGTACTCCCCTTCTTGCGGGGTGGGACGCGAGGTGGTGGCCGACGGGGGTATCGCCGCGTAGATGAACTTCTCTTCGACGCCCTTCACGGTGAAGTGCCAGGCAGGCACCTGAATCATCCCCCGGCTGGTGAGCAGCGGTACATCGCTGGGTTCGGCGCCGGTGACCCGGAGGGTGGTACAGCCATCCGGCGGGCAGTCCTCCTCAATGAAGTCGTCGGGCTTGCTCAGCTCCACGTATGCCGTCGCCGCCGTGATCAAGGGGACCGTCATGGTAGAGCCATCGGGCCAGCGCAGTTGTGTGCTGGTCGGGGATTCTGCGGGCAGGTCGACGTCAAGGGCCCACGCTCCGTTGGTCTTGCTCACGCCCACCCAGTCGGGTATGTGTAGCCACTCTGGCGCGATGTCGAGTCCCGCCAACGGTACAAAGCCGTCCCGCCAGGCACGGTCAATTTCGGAGCCACGCCAGCGGTCCATTACCTCACGGGCGCGATCCTGGAACTTTTCCGACGACGTATGACTGTCGCTGCCACCCGCAGAGAGCAGCAGCACCAATGAGAGGAACCAGATGAGCTTACGCAAGGCGGCACCTGAATCACGAGAAGAGAGGGTCCACCGGTCAGTGAGGGGTGGACCAGCGGGACAACCGGGCTTGGAGAGCTCACATCCTGCCGCATGAAACCCGCATTCATGGATGGGAGAATATGGCCCATACTCGGGTCGCGATCGACGCTGCTTAGTCGAGGCTAGATGTAGTCCCGGTCCAGCACGGGTGGCACGAGCATGATGTGCTCGTACTCGCCGTACTCAACTGTCTGGTGCGCCGGAAGCCGCTGCCAGAGATTGATCGAGGAACGACGGCCAGTGAACGGGCATGACGAAGACGGGCTTGCCCCCTCCGTCGCAGGCCCGCTGCTTCGTGGTGGGTCGAGACAGACAGGAAGATCAGGCGGAGGAAGTGTTCGTGTTCGCGCATGATCTGAGGGTTGATCGCGTGCCACAGGCGTGCCAGATCTCACGGGAAACGACGGGGAATCACGGGGACTCACGGATCAAGAACGAAGAAGGCCCCTCACCGCATCTCTGCTGGTGAGGGGCCTCTTTACGCTGATGTGGCAGGTGCAGGACTTGAACCTGCGTAGGCTGAGCCGACGGTTTTACAGCGAGCCGTGGTTTACCTAGCACCCCCCGCCGGTAGACCCGTACGACGGAGATGACCCGTTCTGGCGGGAGGTACGGGCGACCATGGAGCGGGCGCGCACGGCTTCCGGGGAAACGGACATGCTCCGGCTGAGCCGAGAGGGATACGAACGAGCGTGCGCCACGCTCGAACTGACCCCCATGAGCGACGAGGAGTGCGAGAGCCCGGAGATCTGCGATCGCACGTACGGACCTCCCAAAGACGGTTTCGTCGCGACGATCTCAAAGAAGCTCGCCTTCGGGCGCGACTGGGGCATCAGAGGCGAACGACGCAAGGAGCGGATGCGGCTCCGCCAGGAACTGGAACGGAGGTTCCCCCGCAGGATGTCGCGTGAGCAGTACGAGGAGTTCTGCACTGAGGCCGGACTTCAACCGCCCCCAGCCTTCAGCAGGCAGGTGGCAGTCCTGGAGTCGCAGGCCGAGCGCCTCAGCCGGGCGTAGGGCCGCGTAGTACATGCAGGCGAACAGCGCCATGAGCCGCCGGCCCGGAGCATCGCCTCGTCGTCCGCCAACAGCACTCGGATCATCGGCCGCTGCCTTCGCCTGTCTGCGAAAGCGGCACCCGAAGCCGGGTACCGCCCGGTCATGCAGGCACGCTACCCAACGGGAGAGGGACTGGCTGACGTTGACGCCGGTCCGCCCGGGAGCGGGGCGGGAGTGCCCGAACGGCGGGCAAGGATGGTGTGGACGAGACGGGAGACGACGACGGCGGCGGCGGCCAGCGCGCCGGTGCCGGCCCAGATGTACAGCGCGAGCCAGACATAGGTGATCTGGTCCAGCGTGCCCACCCGACGCATCAGGAAGCCGATCAGATCGGCGAGGCCGACGAAGATCGCGATCGGCAGCGTGTAGGGGACCAGCCGTACGATCAGGCGCCACACGGGGCGGCCTGCACGTCGGCGGGCCCATCTGCGGGCACGGTAGACCCCCACGAAGCCGAGCCCGAGGTTGAGCAGGGTCAGGCCGCCCAGCCAGGGGTCCGCGGTCGTGGCGAAGGGTACGGTGCCCGCGTCGGGGCGGCCCTCGATGATGTCGATCAGGCCGTCGGTGATGATGACCGCGTCGTCACCGGAGATCATCCCGGTGTTGGTGACAACGGCGATGCCGTATCCGCTTGCGGGCAGGAGGGTCTGCGCGGAGTTGTGGGTGAGCAGCCACCCGGTGTGCTGGAGCTGGGGCGCTCCCCCGGCGGTCTTCCCGGTCTCCCATCCCATGCCGTAGTTGCTGCCGCCCACGCCGGACGCGGTCTGAGCAATCTTGACGGTCTCCTTGGGGAAGACATGGCCGGTGCCGTTCTGCGTGATCAGCCACTTGGTCATGTCGTCGGCGGTGCTGACGACGCCGTAGGCGCCATTGATGAACCACTTCGGATGGGAGCGCTTGATGACCTGGCCGTAGGCGCGGATGTAACCCTCGCCCGTGCCGGGGAGGTCCATGGTGGTGTTCACCGTCCTGGTGGACGTCATGCCGATCGGATCGAAGGCGGTGGCGGCCATGTAGTCGGCGAACGGCACCCCGGCCACCACCTCGACCAGCCGCGCCGCGAGAGAGTAGTTGGGGTTGTGGTAGATCTTCTTGGTGCCCGGGTCGGTCGCGAGCGGGGCGGTCCGCAGCATCGCGACGGCGTCCTTGAGGGTCTCCGGCGCGGGGAGCGTCAGCTCGGGGAAGGTCTGGTCGCTCATCCCCGAGGTCTGCTGGAGCAGCTCCCGCACGGTGATCTTCCCGGCGCGGGGATCGGCCATGGTGAACTCGGGCAGGTATTTCCGGACGGGGTCGTCCAGGCTGAGCTTGCCCTGGTCGGCGAGGTGCAGCACCGCCAAGGCCGTGAACGACTTGGAGACCGAGGCGAGCGGCATCGGCGTGTCCTTCGTGATCGCCTCGCCACCGGCTGTGTGGCCGTAACCAGCGGCGTGCACGACCCGGTCGCCCTTGGTGACCGCGACCAGGGCACCGGGCAGTCGGGTCCGCTCGATGTAGTCGCGCATGTAGTGGTCGATCGCGGTCGCGCTCAGCTCGCCGGTCTCCGGCACTTCCGCCAAGGCACTCGCCGGCGTCACCCCCATCGCGAGCAACACGCCGGTCAGACCGGCGATCGCCGCGACCTTCCGTATCTTCATCGGGGGCCCTCCGTGGTCTCCATTTGCATGGGACGAACGTTAGAAGTCGGCGGGAGGGCCACACAGCGTACGATCGGATGGACCTCACCATGACTTTCGTCAGGTCCCGGATCGGGGTGCATCCTCTCCACCTTCGGATTGGTTGCCGTGTGATCCGCTCTAGTTGCGGTTTCCCGCTGTACACCCCTTGTCCGTGGCCATGCCAAAAAGTCGCCGCAGGTGGCCAATTCCAGGTCACCACTGGTGGCCGGATTAAGTCCCCACTCTGCTCGCGTGTCGTCGAGGGGTGCGTGCCCTGAGCGGTGATCGTGACGGTGTCAGCCAGTCACGAGATCACCGCTCAGGGGGTCTGTTCGGCCATGAAATCTTCGGGGGAAGTCATGGACATCATCGCCGCCTACCGCGAGGTAGGCACCTACCGCGGGGCCGCCGCCATGTGCGGCACCACCCACAAGACCGTCAAACGCATCATCGAGCGGGCGCTGGCCGGCGACAAGACGCCGGGCCGCAAGCATCGTGAGCACAACTACGACGCGGTCGCCGACCTGGTGACCGAGAAGGTGGCGGCCACGGCCGGGAAGATCTCGGCCAAACGGCTGCTGCCGCCGGCCCGGACGGCCGGCTATGCCGGCTCGGCCCGTAGCTCCCGCCGTCTGGTCGCAGCCACGAAGAAGGCCTGGCGGCGCGGGCACCACCGCGGGCGGCGCCCGGCACTCTGGACGCCGGGCGAGATGCTGGTCATCGACTGGGGCGACGCGGGCGGTGGCCTGCACGTGTTCTGCGCGGTGCCGGCCTGGTCACGCGTGCGGTTCGTCCGCTTCGCCGACAACCAGCGCGCCGCCCCGGCGTTCAGTACGGCTGCGCCGATGTCCGGTACGCGGTGGGAGATTTCCGCGACTGTACGGATCGAGGCGTTGTCGTCACTCACGTAGACGGTGGGAAGGTCCTGTCCCGACAGCACGAACCCGGTGACCTCGCAGTTGACGTTTCCATCCGCGGCGCGCTCGCCGTCCTCGGGACCGTGGACCGCAGGAACGGCCAGCACGGTCAGATCGCCGTTGCCGTCCGCGCGCGGTAGGGCATGGCTCGTCCAGAGGGAGAGACCGACCGCCGGGGAGCCGAGCCGGCTGGCGGAACGGGGACCGGTGAGGACCAGCGGGGCGGCCAGCGCGGAGGCGCGGCCGTGCTCGTCGAGGTTGTCCAGATGCAGATCGTGGCTGACCAGAACGAGGTCGACCGGGCCCAACTCATCCGCGCCGACAGCGGGTCCGGCCGTCTTGGTGAGGTATCCGTGGGGACCGGCGGCGTCGAAGGCCGGGTCGGTGACGATGCGCAGGCCGCCGATGTCGATGACGGCCGTAGGACCGCCCAGGACCATGACCGCGCATTCCTGTCGGGGCAGCAGCCCTGCTGCCGTCATCGCCGTCCTCGCCGAGTCGTCTCGATCGCTTCGTTCACGCCACCGAGGATAAGAACCTCACGCACGCGCGTGAGATGCCTGTCGTGATGCATCCATGTCCGGCAGACATGGATGCTGATCATCCCGCCCGGGACGTCGGCTCACTCGTGCTCCGCCCTTACGGCGGCGTCCAGGAACCGGCGGACCAGGGCCCGTTGAGCGTCGGGCAGATAGACAAGGCTGACCGGGCTGGGCGGCGCCTCGGTGAGCGGAATGAAACGGAGGGCGGGGTGCTGGGTGCGGCGCTGCGCCATCTCGGGGACGATGCCGATGCCACGGTTGGCGGCCACCGTCTCAAGCCATTCGTCGTAGTTGGCCGTCTCGATGATCTGCTCCGGGCACTGGTCCACGGACCAGGACCAGGGGCCGGTGGTGCCGCTGACCGTGTTGACGACCAGGGGCCAGTGCTGGACGTCCGCCCAGCCCAGGTGGCCGAGACGGACCAGATCGCAGTGCTCGGAGCAGACGGCGATGCGCGGTTCGTCGTACAGGTGCACGGTGCGCGCTGCCCTCGGCGGGTCGAAGTCGCCGCGGACCAGGGCGATGTCGACGGCGCGCTGCCGCAGAGCCTGAAGGGGATCGTCGGTGCGGGTCAGGGTGACCGAGGCTCCGGTGTCCTGCTCGAAGTGGCTCACCGCCTGCTGGGCCCAGGGGTCGGGCAGCAGCCAGCTGAAGCCGAGCCGGAGGGTGACCTTGTGGCGCACGACGGCCAGGGCCTGGTCGAGGGTGAAGAGGACACGCTCGGCGTGGAGGAGGAACTCGGCGCCGGTGGCCGTCAGCTCGACGTGCCGGGAGGAGCGGTCGAGGAGGCGGACGTTCAGGTTGCCCTCCAACTGCGCGATCGTACGGCTCAGAGCCGGCTGTGTGATCAGCAGTTCCTCGGCTGCCCGGGAGAAGGACCGGTGTCGTGCCACAGACGTGAAGGCCCGCAGGTGACGGAGTTCGACGTCCATGCTCATCGTGCCTTCTCCCCGGATCCATGCCTGCCGTGCATAGCAGCAGCTTAACCGGCATTTCACAAGCGTTCGCGGGCTGTCTAGCGTGGGTGGTGGCCGCTGAACGCCGAGGGAAAGTGATCATGACGCCAGAAGTAGCACGACCAACAGCCCCCACCCGCCCGCGCAGGGAGTCCCCCTGGACGATCGTGGCCCAGGCCGCGGCAGCGCTCGCCGCGGGTATGGGGATCGGCCGGTTCGTGTACACCCCCATCCTGCCGCTCATGCACGCCCAGGCAGGTCTGTCCTCGGGGCTCGGGGCGAGCCTGGCCACCGCGAACTTCATCGGCTACCTCGCGGGCGCCCTCGTCGGCATCGCCGTCCCGGCCGTCGTACGCTCGGCCGCGACCTTGCGCGGCTCGCTGGCCGTCATGGTCGCGACACTGGCGCTCATACCGGCCACGCACGACGGCACCGCCTGGTTCGCGCTGCGGCTGGTGGCCGGCGCCGCCAGCGCGCTGGTGTTCGTGATCGCCGTCAGCGCCGTGCTCTCCCGCCTGCAGGCGCACGCACACCACATGGTCGGATGGGCCTTCGGCGGTGTCGGCGCCGGAATCGCCCTGTTCGCCAGCTACACCTTCGAGGGCATCGGCTACATCATCGCTGGCACCTTCCTGGTCGCGGCGATCCAGCAAGGCGTCCAGGGCTGGCTCGGCAGCGGTGCCTGGATCGTGGTCGGACTCGCCGCCCTGCCCTCCTGCGCCCTGTGGACTCGCCTGGCACGCCGCTGGTCGCGACCGGCGCTACTGCTCACCTTGCTGAGCATCCAGGCTGTCGGCATCGCGCTGCCGGCTTTGCTCGGCGGCGCTGCCCCGGCGCTGGTCTCCGCCGTGCTGTTCGGCGCCACATTCATGGGCGTCAGCACGATCGCCCTGTCGATCGGCACTCATCTGCAAGTGCCGCGCGCCGTGGCCCTGCTGACCGCCGGATACAGCGCTGGCCAGATCCTCGGCCCGCTGCTGGCCGCACCCCTGCTGCGTCACGGTTACCACCAGGCCCTCCTGCTGGGCAGCACCATGGTCGCAATCGCCGGAGTCGCGGCCGCCGCCGTCTGCATCCGCTTTCCGCACCACCTCGCTCCCGTCGCCTCGACGGCCTGACACCCGCACCCCAGGAGGAGTTGTCATGAGCAGACTGCTGTCCGATCTCGGAATCGACCTCCCGGTCCTCGCCGCGCCGATGGCTGGCGGACCGAGCACACCCGCACTCGTCACGGCGGCCGCGCGCGTCGGCGGCCTGGGCTTTCTCGCCGGCGGGTACAAGACCGCGCAGGCGTTGGCCGGGCAGATCCACACCGTACGGGCGGACGGAGTGCCGTTCGGCGTCAACCTGTTCGTCCCCAACCCAGTCCCCATCTCCGCCGAGGCGTACCGGGGTTACGCCCAGGCGGTGCAGCCCGAGGCCGAGCTGTACGGGCTGAAGCTCACCGACGGGGACCCGGTGGAGGACGACGATCAGTGGACGGACAAGGTCGACCTGCTGACCGCGAGTCCCGTCCCCTGGGTGTCCTTCACCTTCGGTATCCCCGACCGCGCGGTCGGGGATGCCCTGCGCCGGGCCGACACCACCGTCCTGCAGAACGTCACCTCGACCGACGAGGCACGCCGGGCGGCGGAGATCGGAGTCGACGCACTGATCGTGCAGGCGTCCACGGCCGGCGGGCACTCGGCCACGCTCACCCCCGAGCGACCGCTCACGCCTGTGCCGCTGCCCGAGCTGGTAGGCCAAGTGCGTGACGCCGTCACCTTGCCGGTCATCGCCACCGGCGGAATCGCCACCCCGGCCGATGTGGCGGCCGCGCTGCATGCCGGTGCGGAAGCCGTTATGGTCGGCACCCTCCTACTGCGTACGGACGAGAGCGGAGCATCGGCGCCGCACAAGGCGGCTCTCGTGGACCCCGCCTTCGAGACGACCATCGTCACGCGCGCCTTCACGGGGCGGCCCGCCCGCGCCCTGCGCAACCACTTCACCGACCGCTTCGACGCGATCGCCCCCGCCGGCTACCCCGCCCTGCACCACCTCACCGGCCCGCTGCGCAAGGCGGCCACCGCGGCCGGAGACACCCGGCTGATCCACCTGTGGGCCGGAACGGGACACCGCGAGGCGAGGAGTGAGCCTGCTGAGCAGGCACTCGCTCGGCTTGCCAGTCGGCTCTAGCCCTGGGCGACCCGGAGAGTGGCCTGTGCTCGGCTTCCCTGCGAAGCCGAGCCCGACCAGTGCCACCACGGCGGACGTCCGCCAGACCGACTGTGGGCCTACCCAAGGCGCGGTCACGCCCGAGACCGCGCGGATTTAGTACGACGACGGGTCGGCAGGGATACGGGGTCACGGGTCTCGTCTCTTCCGGAGATGGGCTCCATCTCTATCGATCATTGGCGCTGAAATGCACACGAGCCTAGGCTCCTAATCGCCTGAAAGGGGCGCAAACAATGCCACTAGTGCGGATTGACATGGTCCGTGGACGTCGATCGGACGAGATCAAGGCGATCGCCGACGCGACACACGAGGCGATTGTGAAGGTGCTGCACATCCCCGAGCGCGACCGGTTTCAGATCATCACCGAGCACGATGCCGACCACCTGATCGCCCTGGACGCCGGGCTCGGTTTCGACCGCAGCTCCGGCGTGGTGATGATCCAGATCTTCACCCAGGCAGGCCGCACCACCGAGGTCAAGCAGGAGCTGTTCCGCACCATCGCCGACAGCCTGGGGTACGTCGGTGTTGCCGGCGAGGATGTCTTCATCGGCATCGCCGAGAACGGCCCTCAGGATTGGTCGTTCACCCACGGGCGCGCTCAGTACGTCGAAGGTGATCTCGCCGTCCCCGGTGGTTCGGGCACCTGAAGCGGGTGCCGCGATGAGCGTGAGCGTGCGCCTGATACCACGTCCCCTGAGCCTCTACGCGTGCCGCACGTCGGGATCGGGCTTCAGCGCGGCTTCAGCTCTGTCCGGAGTGATCTCAGCCCCTCAGACATCAGGGGCCGGTGAGGCGGCGGTCGCCACGGGTGGTAACCACGAACACCTGCCAGTTGTAGTAGGCGTAGTAGTTCCTGATGTCCCGCTTGATCTGGCGCGTGTACAGCAGCACCGCGTTGACGTAGGCCTGGGAGTGGTTGTAGGCGTACAGCGCGCGCCGGTAGTCGCGCGGTGCCCCCGACGCGTGCAGGTAGTTGGCCGCGGCGAGCAAGGCGTCGCGGGTGTCGTGGACGTCACCGCCCATCCCGTAGGCGTCCCACGTTCCCGGCATGAACTGCATGGGCCCCTTGGCGCCCGTGTAGCTCGGTGACCTCACGCGGCCGAACTTGGTCTCGACGAACATCACCGCCGCCAGCACCTCCCACTCGACGCCGAACCGGTGCCCGGCACGCCGGAAATGGCCGAGCAGGACATCGGCGGGCTCGGGCGGCTGGACGCGGAATTTCGCCGACCCGCTGATGGGGCGGACGAGGGAGAGCAGATCCCGGCCGGCCGTCACGTTGTCTTCCGCCTGCCCGGCCAGGGCCTTCGGCAACCTGGTGTAGGTGCGGGAGGCGACCTGTGGATTACGGACCAGGTAGCGGTAGATGCGCTGCTGGTGCAGGGCCAGCAGCACCACCGGCTCAGGGGGATTCCCCTTGGCGGGGTCCCCCTCGCGCACCCAGTCATCGATGGCCCGTCGTAGCTCTGCGGTGGTGCCGGCCAGGGAACGGGCCAGTTCCGCTGGGTCGGTGGTGATCGCCGCGTCCGGGGCGGGCAGGACGGGCGCCTGGCGTGCGGGCCCCTCCGCCGGTGGCGTCGCCGACCGCTCTGGAGCCGGCCTGTCGCCGTCTGGCTGGGAACGGTCGTGGAGGCGGTGCCTTGCGAGGCGGCGCCCTGCGAGGCGGCGCAGCCGGAGACCGCGATGGCCAGCGCGACGAGCGACGCGACCATCGGCCGCCCGCTCGATCGGCGGCCACGCTCCGGCCGTGCGACCCCCGCACGCTGATCCTTCACCGGCCCCACGGTAGCCGCATTTAGATGTGTTCCGAGTGGCGCAGGAGCATCGCGCCGAGCATGAGGGGGAACATGGCCAGATGCGCGAGGGCCATCAGCGCGCCGCCGTCGATCACACCCAGCCAGAGCAGAGGGAACAGCGGAACGGCCGGGGCGAACATGGCGGCGCACATCTCGAGGGTGTGCCGCCAGGCGTGGCCGCGGAAACGCATCCAGACGGCCATGCCGACGGACATGTTGAAGGCCATCACCAGGTAGCCGAGCTCGGGGTACTGCGCGTGGGAGAAAGCCAGGCCGACCGCGGACTGGAGGGACCCCAGGGCGAACATCCCGACGAACATCGCGACGATCATTTCGATGTAGTGGAGGGTGAACCTGAGCCATCCGCTGTGCGCTCTCGTCGCTGTCTGAGTCATGGTTCAACTATGTGAGGCGGGGAGGCCGCGCCCAAGGAATGCGGGCGGGGAGGTCTGGAATCTTGGGCAGTCGGTCTTTCCGGCCTACAGTCGGGTCATGAAGGAGCGGCATTTCGTGGTCGTCGGGTACGACGCCGCCGCGTTACTCGACATCGCCTGCGTGGTGGCGAGCTTGGAGAGCGCGAACTGGTACGGCGCGGCTCCCTACTACAAGGTCCGCCTGGTCACACCGGGAGCGCGACCCATCGACTGCGGCCCTACCGTGACGCTGCACACCAGCGAGAAGCTCGAACGGGTCACAGGCCCGATCGACACGCTGCTCGTGTCCGGTGGGATCGGCAGCCAGGACGCAGCGGCCAACCGGCTGATTCTCGCGCACATCCGTCGGCTGGCGCGAGAGAGCCGCCGGGTGGCGTCCGTGTGCACGGGAACGTGGATCCTGGCCGCCGCCGGGCTCCTCGACGGCCGGCGCGCCACCACCCACTGGAGCTGGGCGGACCAACTCGCCGCGCACCACCCGGAGGTCCACGTGGATCCCGACCCCATCTTCATCCGTGACGGAAACGTCTACACCTCGGCCGGCGTCACCAGCGCCCTTGACCTGACGCTCGCCCTCATCGAGGAGGACAACGGCGCCGAGCTCGCGCGGACCGTAGCCCGGCAGCTCGTGACCTACCTGCAGCGGCCGGGCAACCAGGCGCAGATGAGCATGTTCACCGCCGCCCCACCGCCGTCCAACAGCCTGGTCAAACGGGTGGTCGACCACATCACCGGCCACCTGGACGCAGACCTGACCGTCGCGGCGCTGGCCACCGACGCGGGCGTGAGCGAGCGGCACCTGACGCGGCTGTTCCTCCAACACCTCGGACAGACCCCGGGCAAGTTCGTACGGCAGGCCCGCGCGGAAGCGGCAGCCCACCTGCTGGTCTCCACTTCCCTGTGCATGGCTACCGTGGCCAGCCGCTGTGGATTCGGCACGGCCGAGACCCTGCGCCAAGCCTTCATCGACCGTTACGGCGTCCCGCCCTCGCACTACCGACTCACCCAGTCACGCATGGCGTCGCAGGCGCGCCATTGACCGATCTCGCCCAACACCCTGCGTGTACGGCGGACACCGGGAGGCGACAACCATCTTCTCCCCTCCAAGGGTCGATAAGTGCGGCTGGAATACCGATGGAGGTCGAGGAGTACGTCAGGGTCCCGGCAAAGTCGGTTGAGTGGCGATTGATCACCTGATCCCCAGGATCTGGGGGGGCGGCCAGCGCCCTGTCAGCCAGTCGCATCACCCGGGTCGTCGACACGCTTCAGGCTCGCAGGCAGGTGATCAAGCGGCGTTACGAAGGCGACGGCCGCGGCAATGTGGCCTCGCTGACTCCGGAAGGGCTGAAGCGCCTCCAGGCTGCGTACTCCGTTCATCTGACGAGTGCCCGTGAGCGTGTCCTCGACCAGCTCGACGGCCGGTCCCTGCATGCTCTGGTCAGTTCGAAGCCGTGGTGAAAAAGCTCGGCTGAGTCAGGCGACGGAGGGCCGCGTCTCGGTCCAGTCGACCATCAGTCTGCGTTCGGCGAACAGCCACCCGCTGTCCTGCTTGACGAGTTCGTCGAGATAGCGGATAGAGGCGATCATCAGCGTACGCTGTCCGTCCTCACCCACCGACAGGTGATGCGCCAGGCAATAGCTCTCAGCCGTTGCCCGGTCTCCGTCCAGCGAAACCGTGCTCTGCCCGTTGAAGTGAGTGGTGGTCTCGTAAGTGTTCAGATTGTCGAAGACCGGAGCCAGCGAGTCGCGGCCGTGCAGCTCCTGAGTCGGCTCGGCAGCCGTGGCATCCATGAACACGAGGAACCGGGTGTCGGCAGTGAAGAGCGCCATCTGACCCTTCGCGTCGCGGCGGTCCGCACAGTGGGCATAGGCGTCGATCAGTTCACGGATGGCCAGCCGGTCGGCGGCCTCCTGGGGTGAGATAGCGGAATGGGAAGCCATGTCGTTCTCCCTCGGGTAACTATTTGACGGATGTATACATCAGTCGCGTCGGCGCGATGGCAAGACATCGGGAAGGGTGTGGCCGCGCCGCCACACCCACCCGTGGATCACGTGAACGCCCCGGGCGCGAGCCGTTGATCGTGGAACTCGCGGCGCCCCAGGCGTCTCGCGGGGTCAGCGTCAGCGTCTCCGTAGACGTGAGGATCGAGGAGCCGGAGTCACTGGAGCGTTCGGCAGCAAGATCCGCCGGATCGTGGGTTTACGGCACCAGCGAAGCGGCGGTCGATCACCCCGTTTTCGTCGCGGCATCCCCGCTCCCGCCGCCCAGCCGGTTGATTTCCGGGCTGTACAGGATCCGCTGCTCGACCGCTCCGGGCCGGGTGACGGCGAGCATGGTGCGGCCGATGTGTTCGGTGGTTGTGGTGTGACGGGGAGCGAGGCGGTGCAGCAGGGGGTAGAGCCAGGAGGTGAGGGCGTAGAGCACCCGGTACGCCGGCGTCTTGGAGACTGCTCCGTGGCGGGGGTGGATATAGCCGGGGCGGAACATGTACGCGTCCATCGGCATGGCCAGCAGAGCGTTCTCGGTGCGGCCCTTAACGCGGGCCCACATGGTCCGGCCGCGTTCGCTGCTGTCGGTGCCCTCTCCTGAGACGTAGGTGAAGGTCAATCCGGGGTTGGGCGCGGACACGGCACGCGCGGCAGCGAGGGTGCAGTCGTAGGTGATGCGGGTGTACTCCGCCTCGCTGCGACCGGACGATGAGATGCCGAGACAGTAGAAGCAGGCATCGAGACCGACCAGCTGCCCGGAGATGGCGGACAGGTCGGTGAAGTCCTGGTGGATGACTTCCCGCAGCTTGGGATGGCTGATGCCAAGCGGGCTGCGGACCACCACCAGCACACGCGTGACGGCCGGGTCGAGGAGACAGGCGCGCAGTACGCCCTGTCCGATCATGCCGGACGCGCCGAAGATGACGACTTTCACGGGCAGACTCCAGGTAGAGGGTGAAGGTTCAGGTCCGCAACACCGCGGTGGCGGTCGCGACGACGGTGGCGCGCCGGCGCTCACGGTCAATGCTGGCGCCCACGGCGGGCGTGAGCGGAGTGTTGCTCAGGGAAAGCACGAGCATGAGGTCACGCAGTTCCCCAGCGGGCAGCGCATCGGAGACGAGGCCGTCTTGAGCTGCCCGACCTCCAGGTAGCCGGGGCGCGTCGTCCAGTCCGCACCAGGGAACAGGACATCCGGGTTGTGGGCCCCGAACCCATCGGGGAGAAAAGTGATCGACATATCCCCGATGGCAATACGGGACCGAGTGCCCGGCTGGGGCATGGGGGCCTTTCGAGACGTGTGGGTTTCTGTGTTACGAGGGTGTTGCCGCCCTGCGAGGAGTGGAGTGGGGCGCTGGTCGGGCCTCAGCCGTTGAGCGTGCCCATGAACTCGGGTGCGTAGCGGTCGCCGGTGACCACGCCGTGCGGGGCGACCGCCTCGATCGCGGCGAGGTCCTCGGCGGAGAGGGTCACCTCGGTCGCAGCGATGTTCTCCTTCAGGTAGCGGCGCCGCTTGGTGCCCGGGATGGCGACCGCGCCCTGGTGCTGGACCCAGGCGAGGGCCAGCTGGGAGGGCGTGACGTCCTTGGCGGAGGCGATGCGGCGCACCTCGCGGACGACGTCGAGGTTGCGGTCGAAGTTCTCGCTCTGGAAGCGGGGGTCCGTCCGGCGCCAGTCGTCCTCGGCGAAGTCGTCGGGGCTGGTGATGGCGCCAGAGAGGAAGCCGCGCCCCAGCGGGGAGTAGGCGACCAGTCCGATCTGCAGTTCCCGCAGGGTGTCGAGCACGCCGTTGTGTTCGATGTCGCGTTCGAAGAGCGAGTACTCGGTCTGGACAGCGGTGAGCGGGTGCACGGCGTGGGCACGCCGGATCGTCTGGGCGGACGCCTCGCACACGCCGATGTGGCGTACCTTGCCCTCGGCAACCAGCTCGGCCAGCGCGCCGATGGTCTCCTCGATCGGCACCTTGGGGTCGATGCGGTGCAGGTAGTACAGGTCGACGTGGTCGGTGCCCAAGTGCCGCAGCGAACGTTCGAGTGCCCGGCGCACGTACTCGGGCCGGCCGTTCAGGTCGAGTAGCCGGCCGTCGTCGGTGATCTCCACGCCGGTCTTGGTAGCAAGGACGGCGGCATCCCGGCGCCCTGCCAGCGCCTGGCCAAGGAGCTGCTCGTTGACGAAGGGGCCGTAGCTCTCGGCGGTGTCCAGCAGGGTGATGCCCAGCTCCAGGGCGCGGTCGATGGTGGCCAGCGACTCGGTCTCGTCGGTGGCGCCGTAGAAGACGCTCATGCCCATGCAGCCGAGACCCTGCACGCTGACGGTCAGCCCCTGGCGGCCCAGTGCGCGGTGTTCCATAGAGGTTCCTCCGATAAGTATCTAACTAGATAGATATATACGGTAGAGCGACTGCCTGCGAGTGTCAATAACTAGATAGTTACTTGCTACGGTGGCGGACATGCCACGGAACTCCAGCGCTACCAAGGCCAGGCTGCTCGACGCCGCCTTCACTGAATTCGCCACCTACGGCATCGCAGGCGCCCGAGTGGACCGGATCGCCGAGGCGGCAGGTGCGAACAAGCGGCTGATCTACGTCTACTTCGGCAACAAGGAGCAGCTGTTCGACGAGGTGCTGCACCGGGCGATGACAGAGGGCGCCGAGTCGGTCCCGTTCGACGTCGAGGACCTGCCCGGATACGCCGGCGCGATCTTCGACCACCTCGTCGCCCGGCCGGACCTGATGCGCCTGCGACTGTGGAGGCTACTGGAACGCCCCTCCGCCACCGGACTCGAACCGGACACCTTCCGGCGCAAAGTCGCGGAAGTGGCCGACGCGCAGCAGCGTGGCGATCTCGCCCCGGAGATACAGCCGGACGATCTCCTGACCATGGTCCTCGCCATGGCCCAGGCGTGGTTCTGGGCCGCCGAGGACGTCGATCCCGGACAGGTCAGCCAGTCCTGGCCGCCAGAGCGACTGGCCCTGCACCGCTCAGCAGTTGTCGAGGCCGCCCGCCGGATCAGTCAGAAAACTGCTGACGCTCAGGGCTCGTAACACGATCCGGCCGTTCACTGAGAACGCCGCCTAGATCTGCACGGCGCCGTAGTCGCCCAGGCCTGCTCACTGGTCTGCCGGCGCCAGCCCGTGTTCGGCCACGGGACGGCGTCAGCGGGCCCGCTAAACGGACACCACGCCACTATGCCGGGGCCCTGAGGAGTACGTGTCAGGCCCCGTCTTGCGTTACGAGGGGCCTCGCGGCGTTTTCCAGCTCGACGTCTCACCGAGCTTGACAACTTCCACCGGCAACCCCAAGTCATGCAACACCTGGACCGCCCCCGCAGGCAAGGTCGCGTAGCCCGTCCTGTCGTAGCCGATCGCGGAGTGTCCGCGCGACCTGTGCCATGAGCGCCTCGGCTCCGGGTTGGCTGATGGCCGGTACGCGGGACTCGGTCAGTACGGCGACGGCGAAGACCTGGCCGTCGGCGTGCTCGACGACGCCGACCTCGTGACGGAGGTTGAGCAGCGTCCCGGTCTTGGAGGACCACCTGGACGCGTCGGAGCTGAAATCGGGGGCCAGCCGCTGCCGCAGGAGGTTGTCGGCCATCAGGCCCCGTACCCGCTCGGCCACGCCAGGGTCGATCGGAGACGGGGTCCACAGCGCCTGCAGGAGTTCGACGAACGCCCGCGCGGATCCCGAGTTCGCGCGGGTCACGTCCAGTTGCGGTACCCGATGCCCCCGCCCGGCCGTTCCCGCCTCGATGGCGAGGAAGTGGGCGAGGTGGACCTCGCCGGGATCGAGACGTTCCGCCGGAGTCTCGATGAGCTCCTGGACGGTATGGCGGACCGCGATGCCGCGGAGCCCCAGCCCGTGCAGCATCGCGGAGACCTCGGTGGGCGGGGTGAGGGCGAAGAGCGCGTCCGCCGCCGTGCTGTCGCTCACCGCGATGCTGAGGTAGAGCAGGTCGTCGACGGCGACCCGGGCCGGATGCCGGAACCTGCCCAGCCCGGTCGGCCCCGGAACGGTGATCCCGGTCGGCTGAACCAGGATCTGAGTGGAGCCGTCGAGTTCCCCCTTCCGGATACGTTCGAGCGTCGCGACGGCGAGCGGGACCTTGACGAGCGAGGAGATCGGGAACTCGAGGTCCGGCTCGATACCGATCTCGTCACCGGAGTGCAGATCCCGGACCAGGAACGATCCGTTCAGCCCGGCATCGTCGAGCTCTCGCCGGAGCTGTCGCATCAGGTGCTCGACCTTGATGGTGTCCCTCCGTCCTGGTCGTGTGCGCCGACTTGGTGATGCGTGTCGTCCTGGTCGTGCTCGCTGTCTCGGTCGTGTGCGCCGAGGCAGCGGGCGATCGGGTGCCGGAGCCGGGTCCGGATGCGCTCCGCGTCGTCCCCGACGGCTGCCGACACCTCGAAGCCGCGGACGAGCTGGATCTCGCCGAGCGGGCGCCAGTGTAGCCCCAGTTCCTCGGCCTGCCCGACCGAGCAGAGCAGCAGATCCGTCGAGCCGAGGACCTCCGCCGCTGCAGTGGTGAGCGTGGTCGAGACGCCGACCTGCGCGGGCTGTAGACCGATGGCATCCCGGATCCGGAACATCCGGTCGCGGATGTGCGGGACGTCGTCCTCGGGCTGGATCCAGATCCGGCTCCGCCGCGACGACCGCGCGGTGCGGCCGGCCCGGAGCGTCTCGGCGTAGACGGTCTTCACCGGGAGATCCGCGGCGCCGGCGAGCCCGAGCCGTACGGACCAGGTCGCGTCGCCGGGCGGTACGGCGACAAGGGCGGCGCGGACCTCGCGAGACCGGACGAGTCCCGCCCGTTCGGCAGGCAGGGCAGCATGAAAATGCAGGTAGATGCCCTTTCGACGGGCCTCCACATCGAGCCGTGCCAGGTCACGGACCGTACAGATGTCGGGAACGGCAAGCCGGAGGGGACTGAGCTTGGCCTGCTCCGCCTCGTGTTCCATGTCGTCGGCCAGGCGGACGAGACGCTTCGCTGAGGGAAGCAGGTCCCGGCCGAACTGGGTGAGGATCGCCCCGCGCGACGACCGGTCGAACAGCCGCTCCCCGAGGTGCTTCTCCAGGGCGGCGATCCGGCGGCTCGCGACCGACTGCGGCACCCGGGTGGCAGCCGCGCCCTCGGTGAAGCTCCCTCGCTCGCTCACATTGACGAACGCTCGCCAGGCTCCAAGGACGTCCACGAGGTGAGCGTATGCCGTTCTGGCATAGAACCCGTCGTTTCAGTCTTTGACTGCATCAACCGACGACGTGAGACTGCCTGTCGCATCCACCCCACAACCGGAAGGCATCGCCATGCGTTTTCGACGCGCCACACTCTCGGTGCTGGCATCACTCGCACTCGTCCCGCTGACGGGTGTCACCGCGGCAGGTCACGCGTCCACCACTCCGTCCGTCACTCAGGTGGTGTCAGACGGAGCCCAGGCCAGGAGGGAGCTGCGCACGCTGGAGGCGTCCTTCAAGGGCCGCATCGGCGCGTACGCCATCGACACCGCCACCGGTAAGACGGTCGCCTACCGATCGGACGAGCGTTTCCCGATGCTCTCCACCTTCAAGGCGATCGCCGCGGCGGCCGTGCTGCACAAGGCCCGCACCGCAGAGCCCGGCCTGATGGACAAGGTCGTGCACTGGACGGACGCCGAGGTGAAGGAGAACTCCCCGGTCACCGAGAAGCATGTCAAGGACGGGATGACCGTCGCGCAGCTGTGCGAGGCGGCCATCACCCGGAGCGACAACACCGCGGGCAACATGCTGCTGAAGCAGCTCGGCGGTCCGGCCAGCCTGACCGGGTACTTCCGTACGCTGAAGGATCCGCTCTCCCGGCTGGACCGGTGGGAGACCGAGCTCAACAACTGGAGCCCCAAGGAGAGGCGCGACACCACGACGCCCGCGTCCATGGGCCGCGACCTGCGCGCGGTCACGGTGGGGAAGGCTCTCAACGCCAAGGACCGGGAGCAGCTGAACGCCTGGCTGATCGCGAACGAGACCGGCGACGCCCGCATCCGCGCGGGCCTGCCCAAGACCTGGAAGGTCGGCGACAAGACCGGCACGACCTCGCAGTACGCGGCCGCGAACGACGTCGCGATCGTCTGGCCCGGCAAGTCGGCCGCGCCCATCATCATGTCGATCTACACCAACGGCAAGACCGCGGACGCCGCCATCGACAACAAGGTCATCGCGGACACCGCGACGATCCTCGCCCGCGGCCTCGGCAAACTCTGAGATCGGGGGCCCCGGGGGGCCCGGACAGACCCCCCCGGGGATCGCGTGCGGGGGTGGCGCTGCGCGGGGCATGCTGGCCGGCCTGGCAGGGTTGATAACGGCGGCTTACGGCAGGCGCACCTCGGGCGTACGGCCCACGAAGCGTGCGTACCCTTCGAACGCCTGCTCGATCCTTGCCTGGTCGGCCTTGCCCAGCGGCACGAGTGGATGGACGACGATCTGCACTTTGGTCTTGGTGAGTGACCGCTTCCAGGTGCCGACGACCCGGCCGTCGCATACCACGGTCGCCTGGAACATGCCGTTGTTGCCGGGGATGATAGCTGGCTTGTGCTCGTCGGCGAGCATGAGTGAGCGGTTTTTGTAGCCCAGCAGGTACTCGTCGAACCCGGGCAGCACGAGAACCTCGTGGCCGTCCATTGCGGATGGTGTGGTGTCGAGCAGCGCCGGTTCCAGGTACATCTCGACGCCGTCGACGGTCACGCCGGCTAGCCGGTCGCCGGCCGCCATGATGCCGCGCTTGGCGTCGGCCGCGGTCAGCCCGGTCCAGCCGGCGAAATCCTGCCTCGTGGTCGGCCCGTGGCCGCGGAAGTACCGCAGTGCGATGGTGGCCAGCGCCTCGTCGCGGTCGGGCCGATGCGGGTCGGGGGCCCACTCGTCGAGCAGCACGAAGCTCTGCTCATTGCCGACGTTCGGGGCGATGCACAGCACGCCGCGCTGGCTGGCGTACCACAGTAGGTGGTAGCCGAACTGGCCGGCGGCTTCAATGCCCTTATCGGCCAGCACGGCCATGCACTGTGATCGGGTCAGCCGGCCACCGCCGGCCACCGCCGTGCCCAACACCTCCACCGCTCGATCGGCGACCTCCTCACTCAGCCCAAGGAACTCGCGCCGCCTTGCCGCGCCTGCCAGTGCCCGCGAACCCATCAGGTCGAGCATCCAGTGGGCGTCCCGCGACGGAACGAAATGGACGGTGCCGCGCATCGGCCAGGTGCGCAGTGCCTCGCGCCGCTCCAGCGCGGCGGTCACGTCGCCGGCGGTGTATCCGGGCAGGCGTACGCCGAACGACCACAGGCCGCTGGCCAGGTCCTGCGCTTGCATCGCACCTAGCCAGGTCACTACCCCGGCCACGTCAGGTGGCCGGTCCGTCCCGTGATGCCGGCCGCGCAACAGCAGGCCGGCCATCCGCAGGGTGAGCGCCTGCGCCCGGGTGATCTGCACCATTACCGCCTCCTCGCTGGCAGCGTACCGATGGCCTACGACAAGATCGGGCCGAGCGACAGCCCCTGATCATGGTGAGTCTCGCGTCGCCGGCCTCCGACTGGACCGACGCCGGACGATAGATCGCATCCGTCGGGTCGTCGCGTTCTCCCAGTTGGTGCCCTAGGAAGACGCGGCCGAGGCGAGCTCGGGGGTGGTCAGGGGCTCGGGGGTGGCCGTGCGGTGAGCGATCATCGGAGCCATGACCCCGACTCCGAGGGCGGCGGCGATGCCCGCGATGGCGCTGAACCACCAGACCACGGCGGGGCCTGCGGTGGCGTAGACGGCCGCGCCCACAGCCAGGGCGATGAATCGCGCGATGCCCCAGGTCCACTGGAAGCTGCCCTGGTAGCGGCCGCGGGCGTCCGCCGGGGCGAGGCTCGCGATGATCGCGCCCGAGATGCCGCCGACCATGGCCTCACCGAGCGACCAGAGCGCGACGGTCCCGGCGTACGACCAGACGTTGTCCGCAACCCCGGTCAGCGCGATGCCGATCGCGGTGATCACGCTGGCGACCACATAGACGGGGATCTGCCGGAACCGGGACAGGACGTTCGTGGCGATCGGTTGCAGCACCACCACCAGGATCGCGTTGAGCGTGGCCATCATGCCGAGCGTGGTAGGGGGCAGGCCGTGGTCGCGGATCGCCAGCGGCAGGCAGACCTCGGTGAACGAATAGATCACCAGTCCGATGCCGAACAGCGGGAGCAGTACACGCATCAGGGGATCCCGGAACACCACCCCGTAGCCCGTCCCGCTCGTGGAGCCGGCGGCCGGGGCAGCGCCGCCCCGCCCGCCGGGCAACATCGCCACCACGATGACCGCGTACGCCAGTGCGGTCGCCGCGTCCAGCGCGAACAGCAGCCAATAGCCGTGTGTCGCCAGGAATCCGCCGAGAATCCCGGCCACGGCGGTGCCGATGTTGATCGCCCAATGGAACAGCGAGAATGCGGCACGCCGCCGGTCGGCGGTCACCGCGTCGGTCAGCAGCGCGCCGGCGGCCGGGCCGACCATGGAGCCTGCCGCGCTGAGGAGCACGGCCGCGAGCGCCAGCGTGACCACGTTCGGCGCCGCGAACAACAAGCCCTGCGCGAGGGCCGTGCCGATCAGGCCGGTCAGCATCGTGGGACGTCGCCCCACCCGGTCAGCGAGCAGGCCGCCGACCGCCGGGCCGATCAGGTTGCCCGCGCCCAGCGCACCCAGGACATACGGTGTCTGCTCCGGGGTGACGCCGCGGGACCCGAGGTAGAACACGAGGAAAGGTGTGATCACGTAACCGAGCCGGTTCACCACAGTGCCGGCGAAGATGACCCAGGCGGCACGGGGCAGCCCGCTGAAGGTGGAGAGCATGCGGGAATCTTGCAGCCCACATAGACTCGTGAACCATTGATTAAGTTCAGGCTGAATCTATGGAGCTGCCATGCTGTCCGAACTGGCCTTCTCTGCCGACGATCTGGCGTTGACCCGGTTCGCGGTCTCGCCGATGTGGGAGGTCGTCACCAGTTTCCGGCTGCTGACATCGGGCTCCACACATCCGGTACACCGGACCTGGGTTGATCAGGTACGGCCGCGGGTGGCCGTCGCCGGGCTGGACGCGGGCTGGCTGGCCGAACTGATCCCATCCAACGGCTATCTCCCCGACTTCCTCACGCCACCCCCCGGGGAACTGGCCCCCACCCTCGCCACCGAACTCGCCGCCATCCGCGCCACCTCGGCCGATCACGTCCTGGCCGACCTCGATCTTCTCGGCCGTACTACTCCCCGCTGCCAGGCGTTGCGCAGGGACCCGGAAAGCCGGCTGGCCCAGATCACCGAGGAGATCGAGGCCTACTGGGAACTGGCGCTCGCCCCGTACTGGGCGAAGATCCACGCGGTGCTGGACGCCGATCTCTTCCACCGTGCCCGCCAGGTGGCCGAGTACGGCGTGGGCCACTTCTTCAACGACCTGCATTCCACGCTGAGCTGGGACGACAACACCCTCCGGATGGTCCGCAGTCATTGCGGCATCTCCCGGGAGACCACCGGGCCGGGGTTGCTGCTGGTGCCCAGCGTCTTCGCCGTGAACATGCTCACCTGGTCACGGTCGCCGCAGCCGCCCCAGCTCGCCTACCCTGCCCGAGGCATCGGCACGCTGTGGGAGCACCGCCCGGTGACGCGCATCGACGCGATCGCCGGCGTCCTCGGCCGCTCCCGGGCCGTCCTTCTGACCGAGTTGGAATCCCCGGCCTCCACGACCGAACTCGCCCGCCGCACCGGCGTCTCCGCGGCCGGAGTCTCCCAGCACCTGACCGCCCTACGCGATGCGGGTATGGTCAGCGCGCACCGCGCCGGCCGCTCGGTCCTCTACGCCCGTACGGCCGTCGCGGAATCCCTGCTCGCTGCGAGCGCCTGACCGGGAAGGTAGGCCTGAGCTGGGGAGGCACATTGTCGCCCGACGTTCCCTGTGAGCGTGTAGAGGGGTTCCAGCGTCACTCGGGATGAGTGTCTTCAGGGATCTTGAGGTTCTTGTTGATGGTCGCGGCGCGCGCCGACAGCGTGAGCATGTCGGTTCATAGCAACGGCCCTCCCTGACCTCGTAGCGGAGTTTCTCGGAGAGGGCCGTGAAGAACGGTGCTTGGAGGCACCGATGCTCACGGTAGGCAAGGACCCGCTCGTCGTCGAGCGGAAACTCACCGGGTGTCCGTGGCCATGCCAAAGTGGCTCAGGCGCTTGACCAGGGGAAGCGCCACGCGCAGCCGTTTGTTGTAGCCCGACTGCTGGGGCAGGTACGGGAACATGCCGGACAGGTGCGTGCGGGCGAAGCGCAGCCGACGGGCCTCGGAATGGTAGCCGAGCAGCGCCTGGGCCACCGTCAGGCAGACCAGCTCGGAGTCGCTGAGTAGCGGCGGCCTGCCCGTCCGCCGATTTCCTTCGATCTGGTCGTCGATCTCCATATATGGTGCGATCAAGAGGGTGTCCAGGTTTGTCGCCACAAACGGATCTTGGGCGCCTTCGCTGTGTCTGCGGGATCGGATGCCTGAAGGCAGCCCGACCGAGGGGAGATTGATCGGTGACGGGGTTGGGAACTGAGCGGCTGGTGCTGCGTCGCTGGCGCGAGGAGGATCTGGAGCCGCTGGCCGTGATCGACGGAGATCCGGAGGTTATGCGCTTCATCGGTGATGGCTCGGTCCGCACCAGGGAGCAGACCGCGGCCGCGCTCGCGTTCATGGAGCGGGGGTGGGATGAGCATGGCTTCGGAATATTCGCCGTGGAGCTGCGCGAGACCGGGGAACTGGCTGGCTGGGTGGGGCTGACGGTCCCCGGCTTCCTGCCCGAGGTGCTGCCGGCTGTGGAGATCGGTTGGCGGCTGGGACGGCATTTCTGGGGCCGGGGTATCGCCACTGAGGCAGCCGAAGAGGCACTGCGCTTCGGATTCGCCGAGGCGGGCCTGGATCGGATCATTAGCATCTGCCACGTCGATCATCACGCGTCCGCCCGCGTTATGACGAAGTTGGGCATGCGTCAAGAACGGGAGACGGTAGTCCCGGCCCACGGGCAGCCGGTGCGGGTCTTGGCGATCACCCGCAGTGAATTCGATGCCATCCACGGCGGCTGATCTACGAGTCGATGCTCGACGAAACACGGTTCACACGGTTCCCGCACTTCGGACTTACTCGTAGTACGGGCATGGCAATCCCCTCGAACCGTAGAGACTTCTGTTGTGGTGATCTCTCGCTTTAGGATCTTGCTAGTGCGCTGCGCGCCCTCGCTGGGGCAGGCCCTGGCCTGCCCGCACTCCTGCCGCCCGGGGCCGTAGAGGTCTCCGGGGTCAAGGGCGGCCGAAGGCCGTCGCGCAGCGATCGCGTCAGCGACCCTTGAGGCCGGAGCAGGCGGCCCCGGACACTGCGCGGCGCATCCCCCGGCCCGCACGAGGTATTCGATCAGGAGAACGTGGCGGCTCATGCCGCCTCCTTCCGGTCGTGCCGCGCAGCGGCCCTGCGTTTCCTCTTGTCCTCCTTCTTCTGCCGTGCCGCGGCCCGCAACCGCCGCTGAACCGACGGATCCAGCCGCTCGAACTCCACCGGCGAAAACATCGCGTTCGTCGAGTGCAGCCGCATCGTGTTGAAGTCGTCGATCCAGGCGGCGATCGCACGACGAGCCTGCTCACGGGTGGCGAACGGCTCGCGGCGCAGTAACTCGAACTCCACACTGGAAAAGAACGACTCGGCCGCGGCGTTGTCCAGCGCCGAACCAACCCGCCCCATCGACTGGACGATGCCCATCCGCTCACAGGCCTGCCGGAAGTCGGCCGCGGTGTACTCCGACCCTTGATCACTGTGAAACTTCACGCCCGCGACATCGCCGCCCCGCAGTGCGACCGCCATCTGCAGCGACGCGGTGGCCAGCGCGGCTCCCTTATGCGCGCTCATCGCGAACCCGAGCACCCGGCGGGAGAACAAGTCCTCGGTGGCCGCCAGATACAGCACGCCTTCAGCGGTGGGGATCTCAGTGCCGTCCCCGCACCAGGCCACGTCCGGCCCGGGGGCGGTGAAGTCCCGCCGCAGATGGTCATCGGCCCGCCACCGGCCCCGGCCCAGCCGGGTGGTGTTCTTGCGCTTGTTCCTGGGCCGGGCCACCAACGCACGTTCAGCCATGATCGCGGCCACGGTGTTCTCGCTCACCCGCCAGCCCAGCCGGCGCAGCCGGGCGGTGATCCGTGGTGATCCCTCAGCGCCTTTGCGCTGGTGAAACAGCGAGACGATGGCCTCGGTCAGCCGTATTCGGCGGCGTTCACGCTCACTCGGGCCCTCGCGCCCCCGCCGCGACCACTTATAAAACCAGGACTGCGGCACCTCCAGCGCCCGGCACGCAACCGCGTGCGCAACGCCGTGCTCGGCCCTCTGAGCGGCGATGAAGCCGGCCATGCTCACCGGCCCATCGCGTCCTTGACCCAGAGGGCCACCGAGCGCTTGAGCACATCACGCTCCATCGCCAGCTCCGCGACCTCCCGGCGCAGCCGGACCAACTCGGCCCGCTCGTCCTCGCCCAGGCCGTCGTTGCCGGCCCGGCGCCGCTGCCGGGCCATGTTCACCCAGTTGGCCAACGTGCCCGCGTTGACGCCCAACTCCCGGGCCACCCGCACGATCGGCCTGCCCGTCTCCTCCACGATCCGGACCGCACCGTCCCGGAAGTCCTGCTCGAACCTTCGCCGTGTCTCTGTCATCGCCGTCCCCCTTAAGGCGATATCTCTACGTTACGAGGGGAAGCCCAGCCAGCGCACCCGCTCGGTGCTGACCTTCTTCGCCCAAGACACCGCCACCCACACCCTGATGTATGCCAACGCCGACCTGACCAAGGCCGGCCAGCACGACGAGGTCCTGGCGTTCTGCGACTACTGGCGGGCCGTGACCGGCGCCGACCCCGCCCAGTTGGTGTTCGACGGGCGGCTCACCACCCAGGCCCAGCTCGCCGCACTCAACGAACGCGGCGTGCGGTTCTTGACCTTGCGGACCCGCTCGATCGCGGTCACCCGTCACCTCACCGAACTGAAGACCGCCCAGTGGCACACCGTCCGGCTGGATCGCGACGGCAACCACAAGACCCCCAAAGTGGTCGATGAGACCACCACCTTGTCGGCCTACCCGGTGCCGATCCGGCAACTGCTCATCACCGGCCTCGGCCACGACGAACCCACCGTGCTCATCACCAACGACTCCGACGCCACCCCGAAAAAGATCATCGAACGCTACGGGCGGCGGATGACCATCGAACAACGCCTGGGCGGGGCGATCCGCGCCTTCCATCTCGACGCGCTGTCTTCCGCCGTTCCGCTCAACGGCGACCCCGGCGCCGCCCGCCCGCGATGGATCCACGGTCGAGCTGTCTCCGGTCGCCGCGGCAGGCAAACCGCCGCTGGAGCTCCCATCGTCACGCGCGGAACCGTTCACCGGACACGGGCGGCACCCTCCAGCAGGATGGCGTCGGCTTCGGCCTGGACTGCGTTCAGGTCGTCGGCGATCTCAGCGCCCGCGACCGCGTCGGGCAGCGCGTCCTCCATGCGCCGCAGCGGCCGGTACCAGAGCCCCAGCGCGCCCCAGATCGCCAGTAGCGCGCCGCAGACGACCAGCAGCAGCCCGACGCCGCGCCCCGGCCCCACCCCGACGACGTCGCCGACGACCGTGTCCGCGAGAACGCCGCCCGGGACGAGCAGCGGGCCGAAGACGTCGTCGGCCAGCGCCGGCGCGGTGAGGAACGCCAGCGGCGTCATCGACACCGCCAGCATCTGGTTGGTGGCCAGCACCCGGCCCTGCAGCTCCAGGCCGACCTTGAGCTGGATGATTGAGAGCCAGTGCGCGTTCAGCACGCTGAGGGACGCCCACGACAGCAGTCCGCCGAAGGCCACCAGCGGCAGCGAGGGCCGCAGCCCGACCAGCAGCACCCCGGCACCGAGCCCGATCACGAAGCCGACCATGCCGACCGCGCGCCGCTCGGTACCGCCCCAGAACACCATGACCAGGGAGCCGAGGACCGCGCCCAGGCCCTGCATCGCGGTCACCGTGCCCACGCCCGCGACGTCGCTGAACGACAGCACCGCGGGGACGGTCACGGCCATGGCGAGCATGTTCAGGTAGTTCTGCACGACGAAGAACCCGATCATGATCATCAGGGGGCGGCGCCGGACGAGGAAGCGCCAGCCGCCGACGATGGCCTGCCCGAAGGACTCCTCCAGACGGTAGAACAGCCGCTCGGGGAAGCGGACCAGCAGCAGCGTGCCGAGCCCGGCGAGGAACGTGATGACGTCCACGGCCACCACGCCGTGCAGCCCGACCAGTGAGATGAGCGCGGCGCCGCCCAGCGGGCCGACGAGCATGCCCAGGCCGGTGCCGAGGTTCGCCAGCGCGTTGGCCTGCATGAGGTACGGCTTGGGCACCAGTTGCGCCACCGCCGCCAGGTAGGCGGGCCGGTGGAAGGCCGACACCAGCGACAGCAGCCCGGCGATGACGCCGACCTGCCATACCTCCAGCCGTCCCAGCCACAGCAGGATCACCAGGGCCGCGGTGGCCGCGGCGGAGACGCCGTCGCACACCAGCATGATCCGCCGCCGGTCCACCCGGTCGGCGAGCGCGCCGCCCAGCGGCGCCGCCAGCAGCGACGGCAGCAGGGCGAGCATGGTGACCAGGGCGTAGTCCAGCACCCGGCCGCTTTCCCGGTAGGCCCATACGCCCAGCGCGAAGGAGGTCAGTGCGGCGCCGAGCAGCGACATGGTCTGCCCGGCCGCGACGGTGTAGAAGCGGCGCAGGTCCCGGCGGGCGCTCCCGCCCGCCACCCCGACCTCCCCGACCTCCCCGACCTCCCCGACCGGCTCGGGCAGGTCGCCGCCGGCCCAGCGGTCCAGGCGCTCGGAGATCAGCCGGGCCAGGGTCTCGGCCTGGTGCTTGAGGAAGTAGTGGCCGGCCCGGGGGATCGTGGCCAGCTCCACGCGGTCGGCGAACGCCCCCCACTCGCGGTAGCGCTCCCGGTAGAGCTCGGTCGCGCGGTCCCGCTCGCCGATCACGCACAGCAGCGGCGCCTTGAGCCTGCGCTCCGGGGAGGCGGAGTCGAGGTGGCGGCTGAACCAGGCCTGCGCCTCCTCGACGTCGTGCCTCAGGCCGCGCAGCATGGTCCCGGTGTCGCCGAAGTCCTCGTCCAAGGCGCCCAGCGTGCGCAGGAAGTCGCGCTGGGTGCGGTCGGAGGACCAGCGGTGGGCGGGGAACCTCCGATTCCACCAGGCCGACAGCCGTCCGGGCAGCCGCGCGTCGGGGAAGCTGCCGCCGATGAAGACGCCGGCGACCGGTGTCCCGGACGCCTCCAGCCGCAGCGCCAGCTCGGTCGCGGCGGCCGAGCCGACGCAGTGGCCGTACAGCACGATCGGGCCGGCGGCGCCGGTCAGTTCGGCGGCGATCCGGTCGATCAGCTCCGGCATCGGCAGCGTGGCCTCGTCGGGGCGGGCCGGGTCGTGCCCGGGCAGCTCGACGGCGAGCACCGCCGTGCCGGGGGAGGTGCGGGCCAGCTCGGCGGCGAGTGGCCGGTAGGCGGCGGCCGAGCCGCCGCCGTAGGGCAGGCAGACGAGGGTACGGCTCGCCGCACGCGGACCGCCCAGGCGGTGCAGCAGCCCGGCCGGGGCCTCGGCGCCGCCGTCGAGGTGGGCGGCCAGCTCGCGGACGGTGGGCCGGGTGAACAGATCGATCACCCGCAGCGCCGGGTCGATCTCCCGGACCGCCCGCACCGCGCGGAAGGAGTCGCCGCCGAGGGCGAAGAAGTCGTCGTCGGCGCCGACATCCGTCACGCCCAGGATGCCCGCCCACACCGCCGCGATCCGCAGCTCGGCCGGCGTGCTCGGCGCGGCCCGCTCTCCGGCGGGCGCCGCCTCGGGGATCGGCAGGCGGGCCCGGTCGATCTTGCCCAGCGGGGTGAGCGGCAGGTCGTCGAGGAGGGCGATCGCGGACGGGACCATGTAGTCGGGCAGCCGTTCGCGCATCCCCGCCCGGACCGCGGCGAGATCCACGGACGCGGGCGCGATCCAGGCGGCCAGCCGCCGGGTGCGCCCCTCGCCGACCGGCAGCACCGCGGCCTCCCGGACCCCGGGCTGCTCCTGCAGGGCGGCCTTCACCTCGCCCAGCTCCACCCGGAATCCCCTGATCTTGACCTGGTCGTCGACCCGGCCGAGGAACTCCACGAGCCCGGCGGAGTTGAGCCGGACCCGGTCTCCGGTGCGGTAGCAGCGGGCGGTTCCGTTCACCGGGTCGGGGACGAACCGCTCGGCGGTCAGGTCGGGGCGGTTCAGGTAGCCGCGGGCCAGGCTGGGACCGGCCACCCACAGCTCGCCCGGCACCCCGGCGGGCAGCGGGCGACCCGCGGGGTCGACGATGTGGCACTCGACGTCGGCCAGCGGGCGGCCCAGCGGGACCGATCCCGAGCCCGTCGGCGAGTCGGGCACCCGGCCGCCGAGCACCGAGACCGTCGTCTCCGTCGGCCCGCAGTGGATCTGCACCTCCAGGTCGGGGCGGGCCGCGCGGATGCGCTCGGCCAGCTCCCACGACGTCGCCTCACCGGCGAGGATCAGCAGCCGGCGCGGCAGCATCTGGGCCAGGTCGCCGTGGGCGGCCAGCAGCTCCAGATGGCTGGGCACCATCTTGACCACGTCGACGCGGTGCGCCGAGAGGTAGGCGGCGTACGCCTCCGGGTCGGTGGCGGTCTCCTGGTCCACGAGGTGGACCGCTGCCCCCTGGAAGAGCGGGCCGTACAGGCAGGTCAGCACCAGGTCGGCGGCGATCGTGGAGACCACGCCGTAGGACTCGCAGCCCTCGGGCACCAGCTCGGCCAGGCCGTGCAGGTAGTGCAGCGCCGACCGGTGCTCGATCGCGACGCCCTTGGGCCGGCCGGTGGAACCGGACGTGAAGATCACATGCAGCAGGTGGCCGGGGGTGACGTCGACCTCCACGGGCCCGTCGGATCCGGCAGCCAGCAGGTCGGACAGGACCAGCGCGCCGGGGACCCGGCCGGCGTACTCGCGGTCGGCCAGCACGACACGCGCGCCGGCCGTCTCCAGGATGTAGGCGAGGCGGTCGTCGGGGTAGGTGGGATCCATCGGCATATAGGCGCCGCCCGCCCGCAGCACGCCGAGGAGCGCGGGGACCAGCCATCTGTGCCGGTCGATGAGTATGCCGACCGGCTCGTCCGGCCGTACCCCGGCCGCGACCAGGTGGCGGGCCAGGCGGTCGGCCAGCCGGTCCACCTCGCCGTAGGTGAGCGATCCCGCGGCGTCCACCGCGGCGGTCGCCTCCGGCGTGTGCCGTGCCCGGTCGCCGACCACCTCGTGCAGCGGCCGGGTCAGGTCCATCCGTATCCGCGCGCCCGCGACGGCGGGCCCGGTCACCGGCTCCAGCGGCACGGCCGCCGCGGGCGCGTCCAGGTCGGCGAGCATGCCCTCCAGCAGGTTCAGGTACCAGCTGGTCATGCGCCGCGCGGTCGGCTCGTCGAACAGGTCGGTGCGGTAGGCGAGCTCGCCGTCGTACTCCTCGCCCTCGTTGACGAAGGCGAGGTTGAGATCGTACTTGGTGGTGCGCAGCGAGGCCTGCGCGGGCTCCGCGGTCAGGCTGGGGAAGTCCAGCGCCCGGGGCGGGTCGTCGAGCACGTTGAGCAGCACCTGGAAGATCGGCGTGGTGGCGAGGCTGCGCTCGGGGTGCAGGTGCTCCACGATCCGCTCGAAGGGCACGTCACGGTGGGTGAGAGCGTCCAGCACGGCGTCCTTGGTCCGGGCCAGCAGCTCGCGGCCGGTCGGCTCGCCGGACCTGTCGCCGCGCAGGACGAGCGTGTTGACGAAGCAGCCGAGCATGCGCGCGGTGTCGGGATGGAGCCGGCCCGCCTCGGGCACGCCGACCGGCACGTCGTCGGTGCCGGAGATCCGGCCCAGCAGCTCCTGCCAGGCGGCCAATAGCACCATGAACGGCGTGCAGCCGGTCTCGGCGGCGACCTCGCGGATCCTGGCGGTCAGCGCGGGCGCCAGCCGTACCGGGACGGTGGCGCCCGACCAGTCGGCGACCGACGGCCGGGGCCGGTCCACCGGCAGGTCCAGGACCGGTTCGAGCCCGGCCAGCCGTCCGGTCCACCAGGCGAGGTCGCCCTCCGGCCGCCCGGCCAGCCACGCCGCGTAGTCGGCGTACTGCACCTGCGGCGGCGCGGGCGGCTCGGCCAAGCCGAGCCGCGCCGCGTACAGGGCGGCGAGCTCGGCCAGCGCCAGGTTCCGTGACCAGGCGTCGAAGGCGATGTGGTGCACGGTCAGCGCCAGGACGTGCTCGTCGGAGCCGGTGAGGCGGAGCAGCAGGGCGCGGGTGGGCGGCTCGGCGTCCAGCGCGAACGGGCGGGCCAGCTCCTGCTGCAGCCGCGCCTCCAGCAGGTCGTGGTCGTCGAGGTCCTCGACCGTGATCGGGACCCGGCCGGCGTCGACCGGGACGGCGCCCTCGTCGGTGACCAGGCTGCGCAACACCTCGTGCCGGTCCGCGAGGTCGCGCACGGCGCCCAGCAGCGCGGCGGTGTCCAGCGGGCCGCGCAGCCGTACGGCGGCGGGCACGTTGTAGGCGGCCAGGTCGTCGAGCTGGGCGAGGAACCACAGCCGGGCCTGGGCGGGGGACAGGGGAGCGGAGCCGCCGGTCGCCTCCCTGGCGGGGATCGCCGGGGCGGCCTGGGCGGCGGCGCGGCGCGCGGCCGACAGCCGGGCCGCGAGGGCGCTCCGTCGCTCGTCGCTGACGGTCATGAGACCTCCTCTGCCGGCCTCATGGCCGAGGCACCGTTTCCGTTGACGACCTCGACAGGCCCGGTCATGCCCCCGCCTCCAGGTCGGCCAGCAGCAGGGACTCAAGCCGCGCGGCGTAGTCGGCCAGCGTCCGCCGTTCGAACAGCAGGCGCACGGGCACCCGCAGGTCCAGGGCGTCGCTCAGCCGGGCCGCCACGAGGGCGGCGGTCGCGGAGTGACCGCCGAGGGCGAAGAAGTCGTCGTGCGCGCCGAGGTCGGAGCGGTCCAGCACGGCGGCCCACATCTCGGCGACCAGCAGTTCGGCCTCGGTGCTCGGCGGCACCCGCGGGGCTTCACTGCCGGGTTCGGGCAGAGCGGTGCGGTCCACCTTGCCGGAGGCCGTGACGGGCAGGGCGTCCAGGAGCACCCAGCGGCGGGGAACCATGTAGTCGGGGAGCCGGGAGCTCAGGCGCCGCTCCAGCTCGCCGGTGTCGGTCCCCGGTGGCGCGGCGAGGTAGCCGACCAGGTGGTCGCCGCCGTACACGGTCACGGCCGCGTCGGCGACGCTCTCGCGGAGCACGGTCTCGATCTCGCCCAGCTCGACCCGGTGGCCGCGGACCTTCACCTGCTGATCCCGGCGGCCGAGGAAGTCGAGCGTGCCGTCGGGCCGCCAGCGGGCCAGGTCACCGGTACGGTAGCGGCGCCCGCCCAGCGGGTCCTCGGTGAAGGCCGCGGCGGTCAGCTCCGGCCGGCCCCGGTAGCCCCTGGCCACGCCGGCGCCGCCGATCCACAGCTCGCCGGGTGTTCCGGCAGGCCGCATGCGGCCCGCCCGATCGAGCACGTAGGCCCGCTCCCCGGCCAACGGCGTGCCGATCGACACCTGGTCATCGGCCGGGGCCGTGACCTGGATCATGGTGGAGTAGATCGTGGTCTCGGTGGGGCCGTAGGCGTTCCACAGCTCGGCGACCCGCTCCAGCAGGTCACCGGCGAGGGCGGGGTCGAGCACCTCGCCGATGCCGACCACGCGCACGTCCCCGCCACGCCAGCCGGAGGCGGCCAGCATGCGCAGCGTCGTCGGGGTCGCGGTCATCAGCGTGACCCCCGCCTTCTCGATCCGCCGCGCGACGGCCCGCCCGTCAAGCGCGTCGTCACGGCCCAGCAGCTCCAGCCGCAGGCCGTGGCACAGGCTCACCCACAGGTCGAAGCCGAACACGTCGAACGAGAACGGCGTCAGGCCGAGCATCACGTCGTCGGGCCTGATCCCCGGGGCGATCGTCATCGAGGCGACGAACGCGGCGAGGTTGGCGTGGGTGACCTCGACGCCCTTAGGCCTGCCGGTGGAGCCGGAGGTGTAGAGGACGTAGGCGAGGTCGCCGGGTGCCACCTGTGCGAGGTCGTTGGCCTGTACGGCTTCCGCCGAGGACAACTCGGCCAGGTCGATGACGGTACCGCCCAGCTTCCCGGCCACCGCCAGCCCCTCGCCCGCCGCGATGATCACCTTGGTGCCGGAGTCGTCGACCTGGTGGCGGAGCCGCTGGAGCGGGTGGCCGGGGTCGAGCGGGACGTAGGCGGCACCGGCGAGCAGCACGCCCAGCAGTGCCGCGGGGAGGTATCGGTCGCGGGGCAGGCACACACCCACGCAGGCACCCGCGGCCGTCGGACCGAGCACCGCGGCCACCCGTCGCGACCAGCCGGCCAACTCTCCGTAGGTCAGGACACCGCCGGTGTCGACGACCGCCGGGGCGTGCGGGCGCCGTACGGCCTGCTCCAGCACCGCCTCCGCCACGGTCCGCGGCGCGTCGGCGGGCAGCGGCACACCGGTTCCTGCGGCCAGCAGTGCCGCCCGCTCCTCGGCGCCGACCACCTCGAACGCCGACAGCGGCCGGTCGGGGTAAGCCAGCGCGTCCACCAGCAAGCGGACCAGACGGTCGGCGAGGATCTCGGCCCCGGCCCGGTCCAGGTACTCCACGTCGTACTCGACCTGGAGCTCGGACCCGGTCGCTGTGGCGTTGACGTAGACGATCAGCGGCGCCTGGGCGCTGCCCGCGTCCAGCTCGCCGATCAGGTCCACGCCCACGCCCTCGCGCTCCAGTGAGAGGGGGACCTCCGATGGCTGGATCGAGAGCGTGACAGGCGTCAGCACCGCGCCGGGCGGGCGTTCGACGCGGCCGGCCTCGGACCGTTCCCGCGCGGGCAGCGCGCGGTGGTCCATCGCGCGGGCGGTCACGGCTCCCGCGTGCCGTACGGCCGCGCGCAGCGACAGCCCGTCCTCCAGGCGCAGCCGTACCGGCACCACATCGACCAGCAGGCCGACCACGGCCTCCAGGCCGGGGTCGGCGCGATCGGCCACGGCGGCGCCGAGGACGACGTCCCGCCGGTCGGTCAGCCCGGCGATCAGCATGCCGAGCACGGTCAGGTAGACGGCGAACGGGGTGGCGCCGCAGTCGGCCGTGAGCTCGCCGACCCGCGCGGTCGTCGCCGGGTCGATCCGGCGCACCAGGCGCTCGCCGCGCAGGCGGCTGGGACGGCCGCCCGGGTGGGGCAGCAGCTCGTACGGCGGGACCGCCCCGGCGAGTTCCTCGGCCCAGAAGGCCCGCAACGCCTCGGTGTCCAGAACCGTCGCCTGCTCGCGCAGCGCGACGTCGCCGATCTGGAGCGGCGGCTCCGGCTCCGGGACACCGCCGGGGTGGGTGAGCCCGTCGAGGAGCTCCTGCATGACGACCCCCAGCGACCAGCCGTCGAACGCGGTGTGGTCGGTGAGGAGCACCAGTTCCGCGCTGTCCGGCCCCGACCACAACAGGGTGGCCCGCAGCAGCGGCGACTCCCGGGAGATGTCGAAGTCATGGGTGACCGCGGTCCGCCGCAGCTCGTCGGCCTCCTCCGCCGAAGCCGGGCGGTGCTCGTCCAGTGGCACCGGCACCGGCGGCCTGACCTCGGCGGTCACGCCGCCCACGACAACGGCGCGCAGCGCCTCATGGCGGCGCACGATCGCGTCCAACGCGGCCCGCAGCGGCTCCGCCGAGGTGAGGCCGCGCAGCCCGAGCCGGAAGGCGATGACGGTGGCGCCGGGGTTGTGGCTGACCTCGCGCAGCAGGCACATGCCGCGCTGGGCTTCGGTCAGCGGATAGCTGGTCCGCCCGGCATGGCGGATCAGCGGCGTCACGGCGGCCGGGGCCGCCTCGGCGACATGCGACGCCAGCTCGGCGACCGTGGGCCGCGCCAGGAACGTCGTCAGCGGGACGTGGACCCCGAGCGCGTGCTCGATCCTGGCGCAGATCTTGGCGGCGGCCAGGGAGTGCCCGCCCAGGTCGAGGAAGTGGTCGTGGACGCCAACCCGCTCGGCGCCGAGCACCTCGGCGGTGAGGGCGGCGAGCCGCCGCTCGGTCTCGTCGCGGGGGGCCACATACTCGGTCTCGGTCTCGGCCGCGGCCATGGTGGCGGAGGAGTCCGGGGCGGAGGAGCCCTGGGCGGCGGAGAACGTCACCGCGGGCAGTCGGGAGCGGTCGGCCTTCCCCGTGGGACCCACGGGGATGGCGTCGAGGAACACGATCCTGGAAGGGATCATGTAGTCGGGCAGCCAGTCGCGCAGCCAGGACCGCAACTGCCCGTCGTCGAGGCCGGGACCGGCCGGTTCGACGTAGGCGACCAGCCGCCGGGTGCCCTCCTCATCGGTGGGGGCGAGCACAACGGCGTGGTTCACCAGCGGGTGGCGCACCAGCCTGCCCTGCACCTCGCCCAGCTCGACGCGGAAGCCCGCGACCTTCACCTGGTCGTCGATCCGTCCCTCGTAGAAGTAGACTCCGCCCTCCCCGCGGACCAGGTCGCCGGTGCGGTAGTGACGCACGCCCTCGGCGTCGGTCACGAACCGCTCGGCGGTCAGCTCGGGCCGGTTCAGGTAGCCTCGGCCGACCAGCGGACCGGCCACCCACAGCTCACCGAGTTCGCCGTCGCCGAGCGCCTCGCCGTCGGCACCGCGCACCGACAGCTCCGACCAGGCGTACGGCGTGCCGATCGGCGGTTCGCCCGTCTCGTCCCTGGAGATCTCGTGAGCGCAGCAGTGCACGGTGCACTCGGTCGGCCCGTACAGGTTCACCATGCGCCGCACGCCGGGGTTGGCGAAGACGTGGTCGGCCAGCGCTCGGCTCACCGGCTCGCCGCTGGAGAGCACCGTGCGCACACCCGGGGGCAGCGGCTCCCGCAGCAGCGCGGTCAGCGCCGAGGCCGCCGCACTGATCATCGTGACCTCGTCCCTGGCGGGCAGAGTGTGCAGCGCGAGGGGGTTCTCCGCCATGATCACCGTGCCGCCCAGCAGCAGGGGGAGGTAGAGCTGGGGGACAGACGGGTCGAAGCAGACCGAGGTCGAGGCGAGGAACCCGGCCAGCTCCTCGGCGGTGAAGTAGCCGGCGTCCCAGCGCAGTAGCGTCATCACGTTGCGGTGTTCGATCGCGACGCCTTTGGGGCGGCCGGTCGAGCCGGAGGTGTACATGATGTAGGCCAGGTCGGCCGGGTCGCTCGGCAGGTCCGGATCGCTGTGCGGGCGGTCACCGACCGTGTCCACCAGGATGAGGTCGCGCTCCGGCAGTCGCTCCGACAGCGCCGTGGAGGTCACCGTGTGTGACATCCCGGCGTCCTCGATGATGAACTCCAGGCGGTCGGCCGGATAGGCCGAGTCCAGCGGCACGTAGGCGGCGCCGGTCTTCCAGACGCCCAGGAGCGCCGCGATCAGCGTCTCGTCGCGGTTCAGGCACACGCCGACGGTCGAGCCTCGCCGTACTCCCCGGGAGACGAGTTCGTGGGCTATCCGGTTGGCCTGGGCGTTGAGGTCGGCGTAGGTCGTGCGGGTCGTCCCGGCGATGATTGCCGTGCGCTGAGGGGTCCGTCGCACCTGCTGCTCGAAGGCTTTGTGGACCGGTTCGAGCAGCGCAAGGTTGCCAAGCACCTCTGATCTCCTCTGATGTACGGAAAAGGGTGCATAGGTCGCACGCGGGCAAGGGTGACAAAAGGCGCCCGGCCGAGATAGGGAAAAGATCGCTTTGTTATCTTAACGATATGCAATCGGACATAACTGCCTCTGTGGAATATTTCGACTATCTTGTGATATGTGACACTCGGTAGCTATCGGTGGAGTAAAAGCGTTGTATTGCGACATGCCGGTCGTATGTAAGTAGCTACTTTCCTGCCGTCAAATCATTACATTGTGTAGTAAAGCCATCAATAGCAGCCGACATCCGGGCACCGCTGATGTCCTTTGCCGGTCGGGCAGAAGCCCGGCCACGGCGCGGATGGTGCCAGGTAGGTGATCGCGGTGGCGTGCCAGGGCCGCCGGTTCTCCAGGACGACCGCTCGTCCGAGTGTCCTCACCACGTCCGGCTCAACAAGCCGGCGTCGACGAGCCTTTCCAGGCAGCGGACAACGCGCCCCGCGGCAGGCCGCGCGGTCATCGAGGACAGCCGTCGGTAGGATCACCTTCCCATGGACGCGACCGCAGGAAACGAGATGATTTCCATCCCGTCGGGGCAGGTGACGCTGTCGGACCGGCGGACGCAGCGCAGCTGGTCGGTCGAGCTCGCGCCATATCGGCTCGCGGCGTTCCCGATCACCCAGACGCGGTACGCACAGGTCACCGGCCAGCGGCCGAGTACCGCACAAGGCGACCTGCTGCCCGTCGAGGGCGTTTCGTGGTTGGACGCGGTCCGGTTCTGCAACGCCCTGTCTCAACGCGAGGGGTTGGCACCCGCGTATCACCTTCATGCTGACGTCGAGGCTATCGAGTGGGACGCGTCTGCTGACGGGTACCGGCTACCGACCGAGGCCGAGTGGGAGCACGCATGTCGTTCTGGTACGACCGGCCCGCGGTACGGGCGGCTCGACGAGATCGCTTGGTATCGCGGCAACTCTCACGAGCGCATTCACGACGTGGGCGGCAAGCAGCCCAACGCGTGGGGTCTGTACGACATGCTGGGCAACGTGTGGGAGTGGTGCTGGGACATCTACGATGCCGAGGTCTACGGCACCTATCGGGTGCTACGTGGCGGCGGGTGGTCTGACGAGCGCTGGAGCTGCCGGGCCTCGGTGCGGCGCCGCAGCCACCCGACCTTCCAGATCGACGACGTGGGATTCCGCGTCACGCGTTCCACCTTGCACTGATACGCGCCGTTTGCGATGGCTGCTTCGATCGCAGGGCCGACATGGCGTCGCACCGGGTCGAGGAGCTGATCGCTCGCCTGATCGATCGGTTGGCGCCGCTCGGCAGGGGCGTCGATGGGCGCTCGGTAGACCACATCCGACAGATGTCGTTTGAGGACACGGAAGCTTCCCCTGCCGGTGTCCCGGGTGGTCTCCTGACGTCGTTTCAGCAGAGCGCGGTCGCAGCACTGAACGACAAGCCAGTAACCCATGTACTTGTGTCGTCGGGTAGTTGTGGACGGGTGCGGAGGCGCCAACAGTTGTGAGTGGGCGGGGGGAACGTGGAGCCGGAAGCGCAGTCCCAGGACCATGGGAAGCGGCGGGGGCGGCAGTCGAAACGGCCGGACCCGGATTCAGGTGCGGTGGGGGCCTTCGCGGACCGGCTCTGGCGGCTGAAGCAGGAGGCGGGCGACCCCTCATACGCGGAGATGTCTTCTCGACTCGGTGCGGCGGCCTCGAAGTCGTCGCTGGCCAAGCGCTGTCCAGGGGCGGAGGTTGCCGAGTTGACGGGCCTGTGGATGCGCTGTCAGCCGCCCCGGTAAAAGTGGTGATAGTCCCCGTGCGTTCACCGGAACTCACGCCGCGGAACCGTGTCCTCGTCAGCGTCATTGCCTCAGCCGCGGTCATCGCGGCCGGCCTGATATTTTTTTATCTGTGGATGAACACTGACAAGGGTAATCCTCAGGCTGCGCCGACGCCGACAGCGGGAAAAATCTCCGGTGACGACTCTGAATTCGTGGGTGACATCACGTACCCGGATGGCTCGAAGGTACGGCAGGGCTCTTCTTTCGAGAAAGTGTGGAGAATCCGCAACGCCGGGACGGTGTCCTGGGAGGGCAGGCGTCTGGCTCGCATGAATACCGGGCCATGCCGATCACCCGAAGCGGTGGACATACCGTCGACGGCGCCTGGTCAGACAGTGGACATCATGGTGCGGGTGCGAGCTCCGAACAGACCTGGAAACTGCCGCATCTACTGGAAGGTGATCGATGCGCGGGGACAGACGCTGTTCCCGCTCAAGCGCCCGGTTTTCCTGGACGTCCAGGTGGGTCCGTCTTGACCTGCGGATTCATTTGTCCAAAGTCCAAGCGGTAGCCTTGGACAGGCTTCGGATAAAGATCCCTTGGTTGGTCGGCGGGCCATGCGCCACCATGGTGGATATTCCGGAATTTCGTATCACCGGGATATGACCCGGCGCATTTCGTATCGCCGGTATATCACCTGGCGCGACACGGAGCGTTTTCTGGATCGCGAAGCGCCGCAATCCGCCATGAGCGCCGAAATCCGTCCACGAAGGGAAATCAACGATGACCAAGGTAATCCGTTCGCTGGCCGTCGCAGCAGGTGCGTTTGCCGTGCTGGTGCCGTTCGGCGGTGCTGCTCAGGCCGCAGAGGCGAGTGCATCCACGAGCAGGGCCGCGAAGGTGGTCTGCAATGCCCCCGGAACCGGAAACACCACCGTTTGGGGAAAGTGCAAGAACAAGGGCACCACGACCGGTAAGGCACGTCTGGTGTACTGGTGCGTCAACGGGATCGGCAACGGCTCGAAGCAGTACAACACCGGGTGGAAGAACATCGCACCTGGCAAGACGGTCAAGTTTGTGGGTGAGTGCACTTTCAAGGCACGCAACCCTTATATCCAGGTCGGCTGACTTCGCCCGGCCTCGCAGGGGCGCCCATCGCGGCGAAGCCCCGCAGGCCGGTTCCTCCGGGTGCCCGGTCGGACCCGCCGTGAGCGGGCCTGACCAACGGGGAGCCTCAAGGCTGGTCTGGTCCGATCAGTGCCGCGTGGGTGGAGTGCATTACGATCCACAGCCGTGGCCGAACTGGACTTCCTGCGCACCATCCGTACGGACTACGACGCGATCGCCGTCCGTTACGCCGAGTTCGTCAGCACGCACCTCCAGGCCAACCCGCTGGACCGTGCGATGCTCGCCGCGTTCGCCGAGCTCACTCAGGCCGCCGGCGCCGGACCGGTCGCCGATCTCGGCTGTGGCCCGGGCCATGTGACGGCATACCTGCACTCTCTCGGGTTGACCGCCTTCGGCGTCGACCTGTCACCGGAGATGATCGCGCTGGCCCGTCAGGCGCACCCGAGTCTGCGGTTCGACGAGGGATCGATGATCGCCCTCGACCTGACGGACGACGTTCTCTGCGGCATCCTCGCCCGATACTCGATCATCCACACCCCACCGGAGCGGCTACCGGAGGTGCTCGCCGAGTTCCACCGGGTGCTCGCCCCGGGCGGCCACCTGCTGCTCAGCTTTCAGGCTCATGACGAGCCTTCGGAGCTGGCGGAGGCCTTCGACCACACCGTGTCGCTCGCCTACCGGTGGTCACCTGACCGTGTCGCCGGCCTGTTGCGCGAGATCGGGCTCGTCGAGGTGGCCCGGCTGGTGATCGCCGGGGGCGAAGACGCCAAGCGGGGTTTCCCGCAGGCCCACCTGCTGGCCCGCAAGCCGGCCGACATCAGCCGATCATGATGCTCGGCGCTCCGTATGCCGGCAGTCCCCTATCCGGATCGCTGTGATCAAAGACTCGTCCCAACAGGCATGTGGGGCGTAGAGGCCGACCGGTCAAGAGCACCTGACACGGTGACCTGGTGTTCGTCCACACGCACTTCACCGTGGACGAGGGCGACCGCGGCATGGCCGGCGCGTCGTCAATCCTCCGGCTGAACCGTCTTCCCTGTCGTTATATGCCGATTTCGTGACATTTCACCTTTTCTAATATTTCGTGACTCCTGTTGCGCTAGATGTAGATGCTGCTTTTGGTGCTCATCTGGCGAAAAGTAGACAGGAGTTATGAAATGTCGTATTTGTCAACAAATGTGAAATTGAGTCGCAGGGGGGTTCTCCGGGTCGGAGCGGGGACCGTAGCGGCTCTCGGTCTCGGCGGCTCGCAGATTGCCCACGCAGCGGCGCCGGCACGCCGATTCGAGCTGACGTCATCCCCCGCCGCCCTGATGGTGAACAAGGCCCTCCACGACCAGACGGTCCTGCAGTCATTCGCCTTCGACAACGTCCACGGGCACATGTACACGGTGCAGGTGAAGAACGGTGCCGGATCGCCGGCCGCCGGGGACCTGTGCGTGACCAAGCTCAGTCTCACCGGCACGATCCTCGGTCACATGTATCTCATGGGTTTCGGGCACGGTGTCCAGATCGGTGTGGAACCATCCGGATCGTCGGCCTATCTCTGGACCGAGACCGACGGCGTGAGCGACGGCGTGAACGCGTGGGGCAGGAAGCTCGCCCGGTTCCCGTTCGTCAACGGCCAGACCCTCACCACGTCATCCTCGAGCCTGCGGAAATACGCGCCCATCGCCGGCGCCACCAGCACGACGTGTGCCATCGATCCCTCAACCAACCGGCTGGTCATGCGCCATCGGCGGGCAGGCGCGGCACGTTATGCGGTCTACGACCTGTCCACGATCAAGGCGGGCGGCTCCACCCCGCTGTTCGATATCGCCGAGCCCCCGGGTCTCGGTGTCTTCCAGGGCTACACCGCTCTCGGACAGCATCTCTACATGTTCGACGGGACCGCCTACAGCGCTTCCAACCCCACCGGTGACACCCATCTCACGAGTGTCGATCTCACCACGGGCAAGGTCGTGCAGCGTTCGTTCACCGCGGCGTGGAAGTCCCTGAACTATCGCGAGCCTGAGGGCATGGCCATCCAGCTCGCCGGTGGTAACCCCCGGCTGTGTTTCGGCTTCGCCTCAGGCGGGGCAGGCGCGAGGAGGACCAGCATCATCTACAAGAACGGGCTCGCCTGACCGTCCGGCGGGGGCCGCCTGAGCGATGAGCGGGGACTGCCGCCTCCTTCCTTCCCGCCCTCCGGGCCGGGCGTTCTGCGACCGTCTGCGGCGACCGTCCATGGGATGCGCACCTCCCACCGAGGTGTCCGGCCCACCGAGGTGCCCGGCCCGCGCTGGCCGCGGGCCAACGTGCTCTCCGCGCGGCAGTACCTCGGTCGGCTCGCCCATCTGCCCGGCAGCCTCCCTCGCTCCGTGTCGCCCTCCTCCACTGATCGGTCCGATAGCCGCCAGCGCCGACGGCCGGCCCGAACCACGATGAGAACATGGAATACCAGTTCAGGGCGATCGAGCCCGAGACGTTGAAGCGACTGCGTCACCTGGACGACGCCGGACGGCCGCCCCGGCCCTATCTCGACGTCGAGGGCGGCAGCCCGATGCGCTGCTGTCTGGGACGTGCCCGGCCGGCAGAGGAGATCGTGCTGGCGGCGTACGCGCCGTTGCGGGGCTGGGCGGCCCAGACGGGTGCGGATCCCGGCCCCTACGAGGAGCTGGGACCGGTCTACATCCACGCGGAGCCGTGTTCCGAACCGGCCCCCGGCTACCCCGCCGCACTGGGCGGCCCACTACGGGTCTTCCGCGCCTACACCGCCCAGGGGGACATCCACGGTGGCCGCCTGCTCGCCGACGGCCTGTCCGCCGATCCGGACGCCGCCCTCGCGGTCCTGGACGAGCTGTTCGCCGACCCGGAGGTCGCGCTGGTGCACGCCCGCGCGGTGGAGTTCGGCTGCTTCCTGTATGAGGTCCGCAGAAGCTGACCGCAGGTCCGTAGAAGCTGACCACGGGTGAGGAGATCGCCCGCTTCTTCGGCGACTTCGAGCTCATCCCTCCAGGTCTCGCCAACGGGCGGAAGGAGGAGAACGTGTGGCCGTTCTCCGACCCCGAGACGGCGATGTTCGTCGACGAGGGGATGGCCCGTATGGGGTACGTGGGGATCGGCCGCAAGCCCTGACGGCCTGGAAGTGCAGTTGCAGGCCAACTGCCGGGAACGGGACGTGTTTCTCATCCAGCCGCTCGTCCCGCCGGTCCAGGAGAACCTCGTCGAGCTGCTCCTCATGCTGGACGCCGCCAGAGGGGCATCGGCGGCCAGGACTACCGTGGTGATGCCCCACTACGCCTACGCGCGGTCGGACAAGAAGGACGCTCCACGCATCTCCATCGGGGCGCGACTGGTCGCCGATCTCCTGGTGGCCGCGGGAGCCAGCCGGGTGCTGACCATGACCCTGCACTCGCCCCAGGTGCACGGGTTCTTCAGCGTTCCGGTCGACCGCCTGCACGCCCTGCGCGAGCTGGCGGCCCACTTCCGCCGGTACGACCTCCAGCGCCGTCGTCGTCGCCCCCGACCTGGGCAACGCCAAGGCGGCCGCGGCCTTCGCGCGCCTGCTGGGGGTCGAGGTCGCGGTGGGGGCCAAGCAGCGGTTCAGCGACGCCCGGGTCGTCATCAGCTCGGTGATCGGCGACATCGCGGGCAAAGACGTCATCGCCCTGGACGACGAGATCGCCAAGGGCACGACGATGGTGGAGTTGCTCGACCGGCTCCGCGAACGCCGGGTCAACTCGGTGCGCATCGCCTGCACCCACGGCCTCTTCACCGACGGGTCCATCGACCGTCTGAGTGACCAGCCCGACGTCGAAGAGATCGTCTGCACCAACACGGTGCCGATCCCCGACTCCAAGCCCGACTCCAAGCTCCGGGTCCTGTCGATCGCCCCCCGCGCTCGCCGAGGCCATGCGCCGCATCCACGACGGCGAATCGGTCAGCGCCCTGTTCGACGCCTCCTGACCCGTTCCCCCAACACCACTACACGCCCGGCTCCGGGCGCCGTGTCGCGCATACCGGCCGACATGCGGTTTCCCCTGTCCACGGCCGGACGTCGGACGGCGAGGGGAGCACCCTCACCGGCTGATCGCCGCCCACAGGGTGTCGAACTCCTCCTCGGTCAGGGAGTTCAGGCCGAAGTCGTCCGGATAGATCGGGCCTTCGGCCAGGAAACCGTGCTCGTCCTGGAGATGCCGCCACGAATACCGGCGGGCGAGGCCGTCCGATCCCAGCTCGGCATGCCGGACCGGCCAGTACTCCCCGCCGTCGTCGATGACGGTCTCGAACAGCCAGATGCGGCCGTCGTCGTCCACCCCGTGCCAGTACAGGTGCGGCCTGTCGCTCTCGTCGAGCGCCCGAATGGCACCCTTGCGCCGGTCCTGCAGCATTGTGCTCCTCAATGTCAATCAAAAGGCAATCAAGGGCACATACGCTGCCCCTTGTCATGTTGCGTGTTCTCGGTCCGCTCCAGGCGGAGGTCGACGGTCGTGCGGTGGATCTGGGCACCTCCCGGCAGCGGGCGGTGGTGGCCAGGCTGGTCGCCGCGGGCGGATATGTGGTCTCCACCGATCGTTTCATCGATGACCTGTGGCGAGGGCAGCCCCCGCCCAAGGCGCTGGCCGCTCTTCACGTGTATGTGTCTAACCTGCGCCGGGCGCTCGAACCCGGACGGCCACCCCGGACTCCCGCCACCGTTCTGGTCAGCGCGGCTCCGGGCTATCGTCTCCGGCTGGAGCCGGAGCAGGTGGACGCCTGGCTGTTCCCCCGGCTGGTCGACTCCGCCGCGGCCGCGCTCGCCTCGGGCGACGGGGCACGAGCACTCGATCTGGCTGATCGGGCCCTCGCGCTGCGGCAGGAGCCGGCGTCCGCCGAACGCCGGACCCCGAGCCGGCCGCCCGGGCAGACGTCCAAGAAGTCCGAAAGGTCGGTAGACGGGCAGACCGGAGACCAGGGGCCCGATCGACGGTGAGTTCGAGCGGGCGGAACGGTCCTACTCGACCGTGGCCGAGTGGATGGCCGCGCCCGGTGGCGCCAACGCCACCGGGATCGGCATCGCCGGCCGGTTCGTGGCCCGGCTGGCCGGAGACCTGCCGCAGGACGTCCCGGAGCTGGCGGCCATGCACGGGTTCATCCCGCAGGATGTCTCCGAACTGCTGGTCCGCGCACTGGGCGCGCAGGGCGGCGCTGGCTCAGACGTCGGCGAGAGGGCCGAAGACGAGCCGCTGACGGCGCCGGCGGCCCGCTCGATGACGGGCCAGAGCACCTGGTCCTCCATCGTGTGGTGATGGTGGATGCCGTGGCAGAGGGCGGTGATGAATCCGGCGATGGCGATGGCGATGGCGATGGCGATGGCGGTGGCGCGGGCCGGGTCGGCCGGACGTCGGTCACTCCGGCACGGGCACCGCGTCGGCGGTGCGGCGGAGGCGTCGCCGCACGGGTCCGGACCGCCGGTATGGGCTGGTTTCCGGGGAGCTCCGACGGCGGAGGTGTGGTGATCCGGGTGGTCCTCGTTTGATTTCGCATCGCGCTGCCGAGGCGTGTATGGTTACACCTGTCCGCAGCGCGAAAGCGAAGCAGACAGGCCCCTTTAGCTCAGTCGGCAGAGCGTCTCCATGGTAAGGAGAAGGTCTACGGTTCGATTCCGTAAAGGGGCTCTATAGCCTAAAGGCCCTGACCATTCGGTTAGGGCTTTCGGCTTGGGTGGGTCCTGACGGCCGCCCAGAAAATGCTCAAGGTTCCCGCCGAGCGAACGGGCATACTGGGGAAACTCAGAAGCGATAGCCCTGACCTGCACAAGTACGTAGGCACTCAGCGCGTCGGGTATCCTTGCGGTGGCCGGTCTGTTCAGACGGCCCAAGGCGGAGTAGCTCAGTCAGGCAGAGCAAACGGCTCATAATCGTTGTGTCGCCGGTTCAAGTCCGGCCTCCGCTACTACCCTCCCGGGTTCCCCGTCAAAGGGGGAGTCGGCGTGGGTTGTCCCAGTCCCAAACGTAGAAAGGCACTCCCAAGTGGCTGCCACCGACGTTAGGCCGAAGATCACGCTGGCCTGCCAGGAGTGCAAGCACCGCAACTACATCACGCGGAAGAACCGGCGCAACGACCCGGATCGGCTTGAGCTGAAGAAGTACTGCCCCAACTGCAAGACGCACCAGGCGCACCGCGAGACCCGCTAAGTCTCTGCGAAGCCTCCCGGTTCTCGCCGGGAGATGGGTACTTCAGCAGCACTCACATACTCAACGCAGACCGGCGCCCCCGTTCGGGGCGCCGGTCTGTCGTATCTGTACAGCTTTCGCGCCCGGGTGTTGACCATGCTCGACAGCCGGTGCCGGACCCGGGGCGGGCTACGGTTTCCTGGTGGCCGATCCCGGGGACGTACGCCCCGGAATCTTGTTCTGTCAACGTCGGCCTCACCAGCTCGATATCCGTAAGGGAGCACGATGGCTCTGAACCGCGATTTCGTCGGGCGGGCGTCCGCGCCTTCCGCGCCCTACGAGGTCAGCCGCGTGAAGATCGCAGAATTCGCGACGGCGATCGGCGACGACAACCCGATCTACCGGGACAGGGAGGCCGCCCAGGCCGCCGGTCATCCGGATGTGATCGCACCGCCGACCTTCCCCATCGTGTTCAGCCTGGCCGGCGGGACGGTCCTGGCCGACCCCGAGCTCGGCCTGAACTTCGCCATGGTGGTCCACGGCGAGCAGCGCTTCGAATACCATCGGCCCGTCCACGCCGGGGACGAACTGGTCAGCGTCTTCACGGTGACCGACATCCGCAGCGTCGGCCGCAACGAGCTCATCACCGTCAAGAGCGACGTCACCACCGTTGACGGCGAACCCGTCTGCACGACCTACAACACCATCGTCGAGCGCGGAGGGGCGGCCTGAGATGGCAGCGACTGTGAAATACGACGAGGTCGAGACGGGCCAGCAGCTCCCGCCCGCCGACTACCCGGTCCGCCGCGCCAACCTGGTGATGTACGCCGGCGCCTCCGGGGACTTCAACCCCATCCACTGGAACGAGCGGTTCGCCAAGTCCGTCGGCCTCCCCGACGTCATCGCGCACGGCATGTTCACCATGGCCCAGGGGGGCCGGTACGTCACCGACTGGGCAGGCGACCCGGGCGCGGTCGTCGACTACGGCGTGCGGTTCTCCTCCATGGTGGTCGTCCCTGATGACGAGCAGGGCGCCGTCATCACGGTGAGCGGCGTCATCGAGGAGAAGCTCGAGGACAAGCGCGTGGTGGTCGCCCTGACCGCCAGGTCCGGCGACTCCCGGGTCCTGTCCAGGGCCCGTGCGGTGGTCCAGCTCTCCTAGCCCCTCGCCTCGCGGACCGGGGGCTGATTCTTCCCCCGGTCTGTGGGTAGCGTCCGGAGATGAGCGAAGTACCACCTCACGTGACCGGGCTCGCCGAGCGGCGGGCCGAGGCACGCAGCAACCGCGACTACGACGGGGCCGACGCGCTCCGCGGTGAGATCGAAGCCGAGGGCTGGGTCGTCCGCGACACCGGAGACGGCTTCGAGCTCACCCCCAGGCCGCCCTTCGAGGTGTGGCCCACGGTGAGTTCTCTCCCCATGTCGGCAGAAGGCGACCGGCCGGGTGGCCGGGCCGGTTCCGCGGGCTCCGAGCCCGCCGGCCGTGACGTCCCCCTTACGGACGCCGGACGGGTCGCCGAGACCCAGGCTGCGCCCCGGCAGAAGCCTGAGGGCGCGGAGCTCGTGGGCCGCTCGGAGGAGAACGAGGGCGATCCCGGACGGATGGTCTTCTCCCAGTTGCTGTGGGACGCGAGCCTGTCCGTTTCGCGGCTCGATGAGGCGATCACTCCGGCCGAGCACGAGGAGCCGGTCACACCGCCGACCGTGACGGTCGGGCTCGTGGTCGACGGCTGGCCCGACGACCTGCGTGACTGCGTCCGCTCCCTGGTCGCCCACACCGAGGCCACGATCCTCTGTCTGGACCTGGGAGACGTCGACGGCGCCGGTGCCGTCCTGGAGCAGCTGGTCGAGGAGTTCCCCCGCAGGGTGAAGAGCCGGCACGTGGCCGAGACCCCGCACTGGAGGGGAGGGTCGGCGGGCTGGGGCGAGAGCCGTGCGAAGTTGCTGGAGCTCGACACCTCCGACGTGCACGTCGTGATGGAGACCTCCACGATCCTGGACGGCGACGCGATCACCCCGCTGGTCAAGGTGCTGACCGATGATGTGGCCGCGGCGGGCTGGCAGGGCGTGAACCCCGGGGCGGACGGCCACGACTGGCATGAGGCGGAGCCCGGCGAGGTCCGCGGGCTGCTCGGCTATCTGTTCGCGGTCAGGCGTGACGCCGCGCTCGCGGCGGGTGGGTTCCCTGAGGACGCCCGCTACTACCGCAACGCCGACCTGGAGTTCTCCCTCAGGCTCCCCGGGACCCTCGTCGCCCTGGGCAAGGACCTGCCGGTCCATTCAGAACGGCACCGCGGCTATCACGACGTCGATCCCGATTACCGTGACAGGGAGTCCCGCAGGACCTATGACCGGGTGCTGAGGCTGCTCCGCGACACGTAGGCTGGTCCGGGATTTCGGCCGGGTGTGGGGAAGCGCATGACTGAGCGGGTTGCAGGGGTACGGCTGGCGCCGTACACGACGTTGGGGCTGGGCGGACCGGCCAGGGCGTTCGCGGTGGCGGCCTCGGCCGAGGAGATCGTCGAGCTGGTGGCCGCGGCGGATCGCACCGGGGAGCCGGTGCTCGTGCTCGGCGGCGGCAGCAACCTGGTCGTGTCGGACGAGGGCTTCGACGGGCTGGTCGTGCGGGTCGCCTCACGGGGGATCGAGATCGACGGGGACCGGATCACTGTGCAGGCGGGGGAGGACTGGGACGGTCTGGTCGCCCGTGCGGTCGCGGAGGGACGGGCGGGGATCGAGTGCCTGTCCGGGATTCCGGGAGTGGTCGGGTCCACACCGATCCAGAACGTCAGTGCCTACGGGCAGGAAGTGTCCCAGACGATCACCGGGGTCCGGGTCTACGACCGCAAGTCCGGCGAGGTGGGCGACCTGCCGGCCCGGGAGTGCGGGTTCGCCTACCGGCACAGCGTGTTCAAGGAGGAGTCCGGGCGGCACGTCATTCTGGCCGTCACCTACGAGCTGGCCGAGGACGGGCTGTCCGGCCCGGTCGCCTACAAGGAGCTGGCCACCCGGCTGGGCGTGGCCCTCGGCGAGCGGGTGCCGCTGGCGGAGGCCCGCGCGGCGGTGCTGGAGCTGCGCCGGGGCAAGGGGATGGTGCTCGATGCCGACGACCCGGACACCCGGAGCGCGGGCTCGTTCTTCACCAACCCGGTCCTCGCCGCGCCGGAGGCGGCCGAGTTGGAGCTGCGCGCCCCCGGTTTCCCCCGCTGGGACATGCCGGACGGCGGCGTGAAGGTCCCGGCGGCCTGGCTGATCGAGAACGCCGGGTTCCCCAAGGGCTACCGGCGTGGTCCGGCGCGCATCTCCACCAAGCACACCCTTGCAATGACAAATCCCGAAATGTCAGCGACGACCGCCGACCTTCTCGACCTGGCCCGTGAGGTCCGGGACGGGGTGCGGGAGAAGTTCGGCGTCACCCTCGTCAACGAGCCCGTGATGGTCGGCACCCACCTCCGGAACTAGACCCCCTTGAGGAACCCGGCGTCGACGGAGAATTCCGCGCCGGTCGTGCTCGCCGAGCGCGGCGAGGCGAGCAGGGCGATCACGTCGGCGACCTCCTGCGGATCGACGAGCCTCCCGGTGGTCAGCTTCATCATCTCCGGTGCGACGCTGTCCATCACGCTGTCACGGTCGGTGCCCGCCTGGGCGGCGATGATGTCGGCCGCGCCGCCCTCCTCGGTCCACCACGCCGTCCGCACGGGCCCAGGGGAGACGGTGTTCACCCGGATGCCCTGCGGCGCGAACTCCTCCGACAGCGCCTTGGTCAGGTTGTTCAGGCCCGCCTTGGCGGCGTTGTAGTCGACGTTCATCGGGGCGGGCTGCCGGGCGTTGCCCGAGGAGACGTTGACGATCGAACCGCCGCCCCGCCGGAGCATCTCCGGGATGGCGGCACGGACGGCACGGACGATCGAGAACAGGTTGAACTCGAACATCTCCCGCCAGTCGTCATCGGTGGGGGCCATGAACGAGAAGCGCGGCAGGGACACACCGGGCGGCGGCCCGCCGGCGTTGTTCACCAGGATGTCGAGTCCACCGAACTCCTCCACGGCCCGTGCCACGAGCCGGCCGGGCGCCTCGGGGTCCATCAGGTCGACCGGCACGTGGAGCAGACCGGTGCCGCCGAGCGCTTCCAACTCCGGAGTGCTCTTACGCGAGGCGGCCACGACACGGACCCCCTCGTCGAGCAGGGTGCGCGTGACAGCCAGCCCGATGCCCTTGGACGCGCCGGTGACGACCGCGACGCGGCCGGAAAGCTGCAGATCCATGGATGTCCTTCTCATTGCCGAGCCCCACCCGGCCGGGTGGGGAATTCATGGGGCAAAGCTAAGGCGGGCGTGAGGGCCGGGTCTGGCGAGATCCGGACCAGCAGTTTCAGCTGGATTCGGACCAGCAATCCGGTGTGAACATTCTGGGAATGAGTAGGTTCTTACAGCTGTTAAGGTCAGATGGAAACACCCGAAGGGGAGTAGTCCCAATCGCGTGATCGACATACTGGCGCCCCAGGGCGCCCGGTCACGTGGGCCTGGTATCCAGGCGGACGAGACCTTCGGTCCGGCAGTCATACATCGATGCTGCCGGGCCGAAGCGTGCCCGACTCCCCGGGTGCTCCCCTTCCGGCCCGGCCGCGTGCGCGGAAGGGCCCCCCTGTGGAAGCATTCTGGATCAGTCTCGCCGTGATCTTCGTCGCCGAGCTCGGTGACAAGAGCCAGCTCATGGCGATGACCTTCGCGACCCGATTCAAACCGTGGCCGGTCCTGGCCGGAATCACCCTGGCCACCGCCGTCGTCCACCTGGTCAGCGTCGGCCTGGGCAGCCTCGTCGGCGACCTGATCCCCACCACGGTCATCACCGTCATCGCGGGCATCGCGTTCCTCGGCTTCGCCCTGTGGACGCTGCGCGGTGACGAGCTGACCGACGAGGAGTCGCAGAAGGCGCAGCGCACCACCCGGTCGGCCATCATCGCCGTGACCGTCGCCTTCTTCCTCGCCGAACTCGGCGACAAGACCATGCTCGCCACCATCACCCTCGCCACCCAGCACGGCTGGTTCGGCACCTGGCTCGGTTCGACCGTCGGCATGGTCGCCGCCGACGCGCTGGCCATCGCGGTCGGCCGGATGCTCGGCAAGCACCTCCCCGAGAAGGTCATCCGCTACGGCGCCGCCGCCGCGTTCGCCGTCTTCGGCGTCGTCCTGCTGCTCGAAGCGCTGCTCGGCTGATCGGGGTACGGCGGATCGGCTGAAGCGTCCAGGTCGTCCACCCGCTGCCGCACGATCACTGAGTCGATGGCCATGGTCGGCGTCATCGTCCCCTCTGTCCGATGTGATGATTGCAGTCGCAGGGTTCAGCGGCTGGCTGCGAGGAGCTGGTGGGCGTATCCGCCGCGGAGGTCCTCCACGATCCGTCGTTGCCACGGGCGGCGGGTCACGGCGCGGGTGAGCCGACGGGAGGTGCGGGGTGCGGCGGCAATGGCCGACGCGATCTCTCTCGCGCGACTCATGACCTGCTCGGCCGGGAGCACCTCGTTGACCAGCCCCCACCGCAGGGCGGTCGCGGCGTCGATCTTCTGGCCGGTGTAGGCCAGGTAGGCGGCGCGTTTGGTTCCGAGGAGTTCCTGCAGGACGAGGTGCATGCCGTCGCCGGGAACCGACCCGGCCGCGAAGTTCCCGTCGGCGATGACGGTGTCGTCGGCGCACAGGGTGATGTCGCACATCAGGGCGATTTCCTGGCGCGGACCCGGTCCGTTCACGGCGGCGATGGTCGGGATGTCGATGTCGAAGGCGAGGCTCTCCAGCAGTTTCATCCCGTCGGAGTACTGCTCGTAGAGGACGTCGCCGGGCCACTGCGACGGTGGCTCGGAGAAGGATCGGGGGTCGAAGCCGGCGATCCATCGGCGACCGGTGCCGGTGATGATGAGCACCTCGTTGTCCCGGTCGGCGCCGATGTCCCTGAGCACCCGGCCCCAGGCGTTGAGCAACCCGCGCGAGAAGATCGCGGGTCCTCCGCCGGTGTGCATCCTGACTTCCACGATTCCGGCGTCCCTGCGGATGTCGAAGTGCTCGCCGTACCGGGCCGCGTACTGATCGAGGCGCGGGCGTTCGATGAAGCCACCGAGGCGTTCGTCGCGATCGTCCAGCGTGTCAGTCATGGAGTTCCCCTTAGAGCGGTTGGTGTCGCAGTCTGCCATAATATGTGGGGTTAGACCCCATTTAAGATAGGGAGGCACGCCCGGTGAAGTCCAGCCAAGGCCGCCGCACCCGTGCGGACGCCCAGGCGAACCGCGACCGCATCATCGCCGCCGCTCGCGTGACCTTCGCGGAGGAAGGGGTCGCGGCATCGCTGGAGAAGGTCGCCGAGCGGGCCGGAGTGGGGTCCGCGACGTTGCACCGCCACTTTCACGGCCGGGTCGCACTGGCCCAAGCGGTGCTGCATGACAGTGTTCAGGCGCTCTGCGCCCAGGCGCGGCACCTGTCAGCCGATCCCGATCCCGGCGCCGCCCTTCAGCTGTGGCTGCGGGCGGTCGTGGAGCACAGCAACTCTTTCCGCGGCCTGGCCGCCTTGCTGTCGGGGAACGCGACAGCGCACCATGACCGGATCCGATCGGCCGGAGCGGAGCTCCTGCTGAGAGCGCAGGACTCGGGCGACGCCAGAGGCGACGTCGTGATCTCCGACCTGCTCCAGCTCGCCAACGGGATCGCCGTCGCCACCGAACGGTCACAGGACCGTTCCGGCGACACCGACCGGCTGCTGAACCTGGTCATCACCGGCGTCAGACCTCAGATGCGGGCGGCCGAGGAACCTGACGCTCTCACGGGACATCGCGGCGATGAGAGCGGCCACGAGGATCGGGATGCGGATGGCGGGCGGAAAGAGCGCCACCTCGCGAAGTAACCGATGAGCCCCTCCCCGGCAGCGCTCCGGTGGAAGCTCCGGCGTTCAGGCTCTGCGGGTTCTCGAACCCGTGGCAGCCGATGACGTGGCCGCGTAGCCGAAGCCCCGGCGTGTCCGCGGAACCGGGGCGACTCCGCTGCTGGGCGAGGTCGTGACGGACGCCGTCGTCCACTCCGACTCCGGACGCGCCGATCAGCCGATCAGAGACAGACGGTGCGCCGCCGCGGCGGCCTCGCCCCGGGTGGAGGCCCCGAGCTTGCCCAGGATGTTCGAGACGTGCACGCTCACCGTCTTGGCGGAGATGAACAGCTCGGCGGCGATGTCGCGGTTCGACCGTCCCTGGGCGACCAGCCGGAGCACCTCCTGCTCGCGCGGTGTCAGTAGCGGGACCGGTGCGGAGGAGCCCCCCGGAGACGGCTCCTGCCTCAGAGAGGCCCCGACCCGGCGGGCCAGGGACTCGATCTCCGTGATCAGCGGCTGTGCCGACAGCGCGACCGCGAGGGGGTGGGCCGTGCGCAGCCGTACGGCGGCGCCTTCGCGGTCGCCGGCGCCGGCCGCCGCCCGCCCCGCGTGGAGCAGCGACTTGACGCGCATGAAGGGCCGGTCCAGCCGTTCCCAGGCGGCGGCCGCGGCGTCGTGGTCGCGGCGGCAGCAGAGGCGGTAGGCCTCGGCCACCGGGCTGTCCACGGTCATCGTGGCCCCGGCATCCTCGATCTGGCCGCGCAGCGCCGCCGCCCGCTCGGGTGCGATCGCCTCGGTGGCCTCGCAGACTCCGGACAGCAGGGCGAGCATCCGCCAGCCCAGCATGGGCTTGCTGAGGATCCGTGCCGTGCGGACGGTCTCCTCGGCCACTCCCAGGGCGGCGAGCGGCTCGCCGCTCAGCAGGTGCAGACCCATCTTGAGCCGGGCGTTGGCGGTCAGTTCCTGGGTGAACTCCTCCTGGACGGCGAAGGCGTCCACCTCGTTCAGGACGGATTTGACCACGTCGGTCTCGCCACGCGCGATCGCCACATCGGCACGGATGCGGCGCAGGTGGTAACGGTGACGCAGGTTCGGGTCCATGGTGAGCGCCTGTTCGGCCACCTCGGCCGCCTCGTCGAACCGGCCCAGCGCCTCCAGGGCCTCGGCCCGGTTGTTGGAGATGAACGCGCCCCAGGCGCGGTAGCGGCCGTACTTCCTGGCCAGCCGCTCGCCTTCGAGTGCCAGCTCGATCGCCTCGGCCGAGCGGCCCATGTTGTTCAGCGCGTCCACGTTGTTGGCGAGGGCGCGGAGGGTGATGCGGCCCGAGCCCACGCGCTCGCCGATCGCCTGGGCGGTCGCGTTGACGGCGATCGTGGTGTCGAGGCGTCCGGCGATCGAGTGACCCATGGCGAGGTTGAGCAGCAGGTCGGCCTCCAGGCACTCGTCACCGTGCTCGCGGGCGATCCGCAGCGCCTCCTCGGTGAGCGCCGTGCCCTCGGTCACCTCACCGCTGAACATCAGGCAGGAGCTCAGATGGGACAGCACATAGGCGCGGTCCGGCCCCGGCTCGGGGACGAGCCTTTCCGCATAGCGGAGGTCGTCGAGCACTCCGGGCTTCCGTTTGAACATCTTGAACTGCGACCGCCGTACGACCAGCTCGGCCACCCGTGCGGGCGCCGTCCGCTCGTCGAGCTCCTCCAGCGCGGCTTTGACGAACCTGGTGCCCCGCTCGACCTCGCCGCAGGCGTGGGCCGCCTCGGAAGCCTGCTCCAGAACCGTGGTGTGGTCCACGCCGATCCGCTCGGCGGCGTCGGGGACCTTGCTCCACAGGGTGAGCACCCGCTCCAGGAGTTGCAGCTTCTCGTTGTAGGCGAAGGTCTTCGCGGCCTTGCCCGCCGCCTCCCAGGCGGAGATGAGGGCCCAGAGGTCGTCGCGGGCGGAGTACCAGTGGTGGGCGATCTCGATGGCGGCACGGCCGCGCGGCACCAGCCCGCGATCCCTGCCGATCTCCTCGGCGAAGCGGGCGTGCATCCGTACGTGCTCGCCGGGCAGAAGTTCGTCGTGTACGGCCTCGCGGATCAGCGAGTGGCGGAAGGCGTAGGCGCGGCCGTCGGCGATCTGCAGCACGTTGGCGGAGATGGCGGGACGCAGCGCGTTCTCCAGGTCGACGTCGGACAGCCCGCTGACCGCGGCGAGCAGCTCGTGACCCACCCGGAGCCCGCCGGCGGCGGCGATGCGCAGCACCCGCTGGGTATCGTCGGGGAGCTGCTCGACGGAACCGATGATCAGGTCGTGCAGGGATTCGGGGAAGGAGCAGTCGCCCCCGCAGTCGACCAGTGCCTCGACGAACAGCGGGATGCCCTCGCTGCGCTGGAAAACCTTGTTGACCTGGGAGAACTCAGGGTTCGTGCCGAGGATGCCGGCCATCTGGGCGGCCACCTCGTCCTGGGTGAGCCGGGGCAGGTCCAGCCTGAGGACCCCGTCGACCCGGTTGAGCTCGGCGAGCACCGGCCGGAGCGGGTGCTGGCGGTGCAGGTCGTCGGAGCGGTAGGTGAGGATCATCAGGACCGGTGTGGTGCGCAGGTTCCGGCTGAGGAAGGCGATCAGGTCGCGGCTGGAACGGTCGGCCCAGTGGATGTCCTCGATGACGAGGATCACCGGGCGGCGTTCGGCCAGCCGCTCCAGCAGCGTGAGGATCTGTTCGAAGAGCCGGGCGCGGGCGGTGTCGCTCTCGATGTCGCCGCTGGGCTCGCCGAACTCGGGCAGCAGCCTGGCCAGGTCGCGTGCTCCGCCGTCCGGCAGCATCGCCGCGACCTTCTCGGCGCCGCACTCGCGGACGAGCTGACGGATGGCCGCGGTGAACGGAGCGTAGGCGAGACCTTCCGCGGACAGTTCCACGCAGCCGCCGATGAGCACATGAGCCCCGTCGGCGGCGGCCCGCTCGGCGAAGGACCCGATCAGCCGGGTCTTGCCGACCCCCGCCTCGCCGCCGAGCAGGACGGCTGCGGCCGCGTTGGCGCGCGCCTGCTCGAAGGCCTCGGCCAGGCCCGCGAGCTCCGTCTCCCGCCCCACGAAGACGGGGCTTACCGCCCGACCCATCATGTCGTCCAGCATGTCATGCCCTATGTGTGCTATCGCTCTATTTATCGTTCAGCGAAAAGGCCTACGGGGGCTGAGAGGCCCGGCCGGACGGGAGGGGGCGGCCGGGCTCTCGTGACAGGGTCATGCCGGGATGATTTTGCCGAAGAGGCTCCGGCGGTGTCCTCCCGTGGAGCGGCTCTTCCTGGCCGTCTCGGCCTGGCGGGCGCGGCGGTAGTCGGCCGCCTCCTTGCGGAGCTCGATGGCGCGGTTGTCGATCATCTGGAGGTGAAGCTCGGGACTCATGTCGAGTTCTCCTTGAGTGGTGCGATTCCCTTACACACTCAAGATTCGTCCTAAGGCCCCCACCCCCACATCGGGCGGATGCCTTATCTACGGGTCGACTTCCGCCGTAGGACTACCTAGGTCCCGCCGGACGCCGCCTTAGGCGTGCCGGGACGTGCTCTCCGGGGTCGCCGATGATCTTGCTGGGCCACCGCATCCGCGCCCGGTACGGGGGTCCGGGGGTCCGTGGGGGCGGCGTCCGGCCATGGCCGCCGCCCACGTCGGCGAATGTTGACGAAAATGATTGATGGGCCTGGGCGGTGTCCAGTTTGGAACTAATCACACCAGTCGGCATGCTGGAGAGGTGTCAACTATGACTACTCCGCTCGCCGACGTGGCCACGTCCAACGTCACGCTGCGAGCTTTCCTGCACGGCCTGCCCGGTGTCGACCGTGTGGGCGCCGACCAGCGGGCTGCGATGCTCGGCACCCGATCGATCAAGACGACTGCCAAGGCGGAGGCCGTCGACCTGGCGATCCGCATGGTGGACCTGACGACCTTGGAGGGCGCCGACACGCCGGGCAAGGTCCGGGCGATGTGTGCCAAGGCGGTCCGTCCCGACCCGAGTGACCCGGCCGTACCCTCGGTGGCCGCGGTCTGCGTCTACCCCGACCTGGTGGCCCAGGCCGTCGCCGCGCTCGGCGGTTCCGGCGTGAAGGTGGCCAGCGTGGCCACCGCGTTTCCCAGCGGACGCTCGTCCCTGGAGGTCAAGGTCGCCGACACCGCCTTCGCGGTGGCGGCCGGGGCCGACGAGATCGACATGGTGATCGACCGGGGCGCGTTCCTCGCGGGCGACTACCTGAAGGTCTTCGAGGAGATCGCCGCGATCAAGGCCGCGTGCGGCGACGCGCACCTGAAGGTGATCCTGGAGACCGGTGAGCTCGCGACCTACGACAACGTACGGCGTGCGTCCTGGCTGGCCATGCTGGCCGGCGGCGACTTCATCAAGACCTCCACGGGCAAGGTGCAGCCCGCCGCGACCCCGCCGGTGACGCTGGTCATGCTGGAGGCGGTCCGTGACTTCCTCGCCGCGACGGGCCGCAAGGTCGGCGTGAAGCCGGCGGGCGGTATCCGGACCACCAAGGACGCCGTCAAGATGCTCGTCCTGGTCAACGAGACCGCCGGCGAGGGATGGCTGGACCCCGACTGGTTCCGCCTCGGCGCGTCCAGCCTGCTCAACGACCTGCTCATGCAGCGTCAGAAGATGGCCACCGGCCGGTACGCGGGCCCCGACTACTTCACCCTGGACTGATCGATGTTCGAATACGCACCGGCCCCCGAATCCCGCGACGTCGTCGACATCAAGTCGTCCTACGGCCTGTTCATCGGCGGCGAGTTCGCCGACGGGACGGGCACGTCCCTCAAGACGATCAACCCCGCGTCCGAGGAGGTCCTGGCCGAGGTGGCCGTCGCCTCCGCCGACGACGTGGACCGGGCCGTCCGGGCCGCACGCGAGGCGTTCGGCACCTGGTCGGCGATGCCCGGTTCCGAGCGGGCGAAATACCTGTTCAGGATCGCCCGCATCATTCAGGAGCGTGCGCGCGAGCTGGCCGTGCTGGAGACCCTGGACAACGGAAAGCCGATCCGCGAGTCCCGCGACGTCGACCTGCCGCTGGTCGCGGCGCACTTCTTCTACTACGCGGGCTGGGCCGACAAACTCGGCTACGCCGGGTACGGCCCGGACCCGAGGCCGCTCGGCGTCGCCGGCCAGGTCATCCCGTGGAACTTCCCGCTGCTCATGCTCGCGTGGAAGATCGCTCCCGCACTGGCCGCCGGCAACACCGTCGTCCTCAAGCCGGCCGAGACCACCCCGCTGAGCGCGCTGCTGTTCGCGGAGATCTGCCGGCAGGCCGACCTCCCGCCGGGCGTGGTCAACATCGTGACCGGCGCGGGCGAGACCGGCGCGGCCCTGGTGAACCACCCGGACGTGAACAAGGTCGCCTTCACCGGTTCCACCGAGGTCGGCCGTCTGATCGCCCGCTCCGTCGCCGGGTCGGACAAGAAGGTCACCCTGGAACTCGGCGGCAAGGCCGCCAACATCGTGTTCGACGACGCCGCACTCGACCAGGCCGTCGAGGGCATCGTCAACGGGATCTTCTTCAACCAGGGGCACGTCTGCTGCGCCGGCTCCCGCCTGCTGGTCCAGGAGTCGATCGCGACGGAGCTGCTCGACGCGCTGAAGCGGCGCCTCGGCACGCTGCGCCTGGGCGACCCGCTGGACAAGAACACCGACATCGGGGCGATCAACTCCGCCGCCCAGCTCGCCAAGATCCGCGAGCTCTCCGACCTCGGCGAGGCGGAGGGCGCCGAGCGCTGGTCCCCGGTGTGCCCGCTGCCCGACAAGGGCTTCTGGTTCCCGCCGACGATCTTCACCGGCGTCGCCCAGTCGCACCGGATCGCCCGTGAGGAGGTCTTCGGCCCGGTCCTGTCCGTGCTGACCTTCCGCACCCCCGCCGAGGCTGTCGAGAAGGCCAACAACACCCCCTTCGGCCTGTCGGCGGGAGTGTGGACCGAGAAGGGCTCGCGCATCCTGTGGATGGCGGACAGGCTCCGCGCGGGCGTCGTCTGGGCCAACACCTTCAACAAGTTCGACCCCACCTCCCCGTTCGGCGGCTACAAGGAGTCCGGATACGGCAGGGAGGGCGGACGTCATGGGTTGGAGGCGTATCTCGATGTGTGACCATCGCGCGGCCGGACGCCGCGACCGCCGTGCCCAGAGCACCCGGGACCACGACTTCGCGCGCGCCGGACGTCCGGCGCCACGGGGCTGGTTCGCGCACCGGTGCGGGGTCAGCCGCTGCGGTCAGATCTTCGTGCCGGCACGGCTGGCACAGCAGGAGAGCACGTGGAGAGGGCGGGGAGATGAGTAAGGCGGAGCGGCCGAGTGGTCGCGAGCCCGTACGGCTGGCCGTACGCAAGACCTACAAGCTGTACATCGGCGGGGCGTTCCCGCGTTCGGAGAGCGGAAGGTCCTATGTCGTGACCTCCTCCAAGGGCGACTTCCTGGCCAACGCGTCGAAGGCCTCCCGCAAGGACGCCCGCGACGCCGTCTCCGCCGCGCGAAAGGCCTTCGGAGGCTGGTCGGGCGCGACCCCGTACAACCGGGGGCAGATCCTCTACCGCGTCGCAGAGATGCTGGAGAGCCGCCGGGCGCAGTTCGTCGCCGAGCTGACCGACACGGGCACCAAGAAGGCCGGGGACGTCGTGGACGCGGCCGTCGACCGGCTGGTCTGGTACGCCGGCTGGACCGACAAGATCGCCTCGGTGGTCGGGGCGACCAACCCGGTCGCCGGACCTTACTTCAACGTCTCCTCGCCGGAGCCGACCGGCGTGGTCGCGGTGGTCGCCCCGGACGAGCCCCTGCTCGGGCTCGTCTCGGTGATCGCCCCGGTGATCGCCACGGGCAACACCTGCGTCGTGATCGCCAGTGAGCGGGCACCGCTGCCCTCCATCACCCTGGCCGAGGTGCTCGCCACCTCCGACCTGCCCGGCGGCGTGGTCAACATCCTCACCGGCTCGGTCAGGGAGATCGCTCCATGGCTGGCCGCGCACATGGACGTCAACGCCGTCGACCTGACCGGCGTCACCGACCCGGAGCTGGCGGTCAGGTGCGAGCAGGAGGCGGCGGAGAACCTCAAGCGCGTCCTGCGTCCCGCCGTGACCGACTGGTCGGCCGACCCCGGCACCAGACGCCTGACGGCCTTCCTGGAGACCAAGACCGTCTGGCACCCCACCGGCGTCTGACGGGCCCGCCCGCCTCGGGCAGGGAGAGCCGGTAGCGGGCCGGGCGCCTCGTACGCCCGGCGGATCGTCTCCAGCGCCTCCTCGGCCACCTGGTCTTCGACGGCCTGTGGTCCGAGGGGGCGCACCCCCTGCCTCCGCCGGCATCGCCCGGGCGGTGAACATCTTCTGGACGACGGGGACCCTGCTCAAGGAGATACCGGGTGTTCCGGGGCGGGGCCCGGCTTCCCCGCGTCGGGCCGAGGTCCGTTCGCGCTGCGGTGGGCGGGTGTTCCGGCCGCAGGGGGACCGTCAGTCGAGCGGGGCGTGGCGGAGCCAGGGGTGGGCGCTCTCCAACTGGGCGGCCAGGGCCAGGAGCTGTGACTCGCCGCCCGGGGCGGCGACGAGCTGGACGCCGATGGGCATGCCGGTGGAGTGCCAGCCGTACGGGATCGTCATGGCGGGCCAGCCGGCCATGTTCCAGGCCGCGGTGGCGGGGGCGTACGTCAGGTTGGTGCGCATGTTGGCCAGCAACCCGCGCCGGCCCCAGCGCTCGGCGGGCGGGGGGACGGCGGCGAGCGTCGGGGTGACGAGCACGTCGGCGTTGCCGAACCACTGGTCGGCCCCGTAGGCGCGCCAGCGGTCGCGGCCCGCCGAGCCGTCCATCCCGATACGGGCGAGCAGCCCGCCCATCCTCGACAGGGACCTGGTGCGCTGCTCCAGCCTGCGCGGGTCGAGCCCCTCCACATCCTGCCGGGCGCATGCCAGCCAGGTGGCGATCGTGGCGGAGCCGAGCCAGCCGGGCATCCGGGTGTCGTGATCCACCACGGTGTGGCCCGCGGTGCCGAGCGTGTCCGCCGCCTCGACCACCGCCCGCTGGAACTCGGCGTCCACCGTGAACCCCGGCGGCAGCGGCGCGGGGGCCACCGCGATCCGCAGCTTCATCGGCTCCGACGGGGTGAGCCCGCCCGGGTAGTCGTCGATGGCGCTGCCGAATTCGAGGGACTCGCTCTCGCCGGGCGTCGCCAGGGACATGTCGCCGGCCATCACCGCCAGTGCCAGGGCGAGGTCGGTCACGGTCGTGGCCAGCGGGCCGTTCTCCGCCATCCCGTGCCAGTCGTGCTCGGGCGCGGGGACCACCTCCTGGCCCGGCTTGATCGAGACGAGCCCGCAGCAGGCGGCCGGGATGCGCAGCGAGCCGAGCCCGTCGTTGCCCTGGGCCAGCGGGACCATCCCCGCGGCCACGGCCGCCGCGCTCCCGCTCGACGACCCGCCCGGAGTGCGTCTCAGGTCCCAGGGATTGCGCGTCACGCCGTACACGCTGTCGGAGAACCCCGCCAGGCACAGCTCCGGCACGTTGGTGATCCCCACGACCACCGCGCCCGCCGCCCTGAGCCTGGTCACCACCGGATGATCCTCGGTGGCGGCGGCGTTCGACGTCGCCGCCGACCCGTTACGCGTCGCCTCACCCCGGACCGCGACGTTGTCCTTGATCGCGACGGGCACCCCGGCGAGCGGCAGCCCTGCCAGGTCGTCCCGCCCCTGTACGGCCCACGCCTCGGCGAGCGCCCGCTCGGCGCGGACCTTGCGGAACGCCCCGATGCGCCCGTCATACTTGGCGATCGTCTGAAGATGCTCCTCGACGACCGCCGGCGCGGTGGCCCTCCCCCGTCGTACGGCCTCCGCGATCTCCGCTGCGGACTTTCCCACCCACGACATGCACTGAGTGTCGTCTGGCGGATGCGTTAACGGAAGCTTCTCACATCTCAATCAGATGACTTGTCCGGCTCGTTGGCGTTATCCCGCTCTGTCACGTCGTCTCGCCCGGCCGGCTCCCGCTCGTCCCGCCTGATGTCGCGGCCGGCTCCCCGCAGGGCCAGGCGCAGCGCGTACTCGAGCTGGGCGTTGACGCTCCGCAGGTCGTCGGCCGCCCATCTGGCCACCGCATCGTAGACGGCGGGGTCGAGCCTGAGCAGGACCTTTTTGCGCTCAGGCATACAGACTGCCGGCGTTGACCACCGGCTGGATCGCCCGGTCGCCGCACAGGACGACCAGCAGATTGGACACCATCTGTGCCTTGCGCTCCTCGTCGAGATCCACGACGCCCTCCTCGGCCAGCCTGTTCAATGCGAGCTGCACCATTCCTACCGCGCCCGCGACGATCTGCGTGCGCGCCGCGACGACCTGGGTGGCCTGCTGGCGGACCAGCATCGCCTGGGCGATCTCCGGTGCGTAGGCGAGATGGGTGATCCGGGCCTCCAGCACCTCCACACCGGCCAGGTGGGTGCGCTCGCTCAGCTCGGCGGTGAGCTCGGCGGCCACCTCGGTGCCGTCACGCAGGCTGGTGCCGCCCTCCTCGTGGCCGTCATAGGGGTGGGTGGTGGCCAGGTGCCGGACGGCCGCCTCGGACTGGATCGCCACGTAGTTCTCGTAGTCGTCGACGGAGAAGGCGGCCGTGGCGGTGTCGACCACCTTGTAGACCACGACGGCCGCGATCTCCACGGGGTTGCCGTCGGCGTCGTTCACCTTGAGCTTGGCCGTCTCGAAGTTGCGCACCCGCAGGGTGATCCGCCGCTTGCTGGTGAACGGCAGCACCCACTGGAAGCCCGCGTCGTTCACCGACCCGACGTAGCGGCCCAGGAACTGCACCACCTTCGCCTCGTTCGGGTTGATCACCACGAAGCCGGTGCACACGATCATCGCGACGACCCCCCACAGGATCGCGGCGGCGGGTAGCAGTGTCGTGTCGGCCGCCTGGGTGGCCGCGGCCATGGCGATCCCGAGGACCACCAGCCCGGCCAGAACGGCGAATCCGTTGATCCGGAAGGCACGTCGTTCCATGAGTCCCGCCTCTGCTATCGAAGTGATATCACTAAGATAGCTCACCGGGTGCGGTCGTGCGCAAATCAATCGATCCGCGGACACGGAAGACGCGCCTTGCGAACCATGCCGATCAGCGGGAAGTCCGAGTCGTCAGGTTCAGCGGCGGGGGTTGGTCCGGCGGGTGGCGACGGCGGACAGGGGGTCCTCGGGCCAGGGGTGCTTGGGATAGCGGCCCCGCAGCTCGGCGCGGACCGAGCGGTAGCCGTCACCGCGCCAGAAGGAGGCCAGATCGGCGGTTACCGCCGCCGGGCGTCCCGCCGGGGAGAGCAGATGGACGACCAGGGGGACCCCGGCCACGCGCGGCGCCTCGTCCCAGCCGAACAGCTCCTGCACCTTGGCGGCCAGCACCGGCTGGTCGCCGGAGTAGTCGACCCTGATCCGCGACCCGCTCGGGACCTCGATCCGCTCGGGGGCCGTCTCCGCCAGGCGCGCGCTCCACGGGACCAGGCGGTGCAGCGCCGAGGTCACGTCGATCCGCTCCAGGTCGGACCGGCGGCGGGCGCGGGACAGCTCGGGCTCCAGCCACCGGTCGGCCGCCTCGATCAGGGCCTCGTCGTCCGTCGCGGGCCATGGATCGCCGAGCGTCCGGCGACAGAAGGCCAGGCGCTCGCGTAGCGCGACGGCCTCGGGCGTCCAGCGCAGGATCGCCAGGCCCTCGACGCGCAGCCCGTCCAGGACGGCGGGTCTGACATCGGCGTCGCGGAGCCGGGCCGAGGACAGCTCGATGGCGCCGAGGCGCTCCACCCGGCGCGCCGAGACGTCACCGCGCCGCTCCCCGGGCGGGATGTGCCACACCACCTCCTCGCCGGAGCGGTGCAGGGAGGCGGCGGCGAGCAGGGCGGTCTCCTCGTCGATCACGACCGCCTGCCTGATCCGGGCGGAGGCGGCTCCGGCGGGCCGGTCGGCCACCGCGACGGCCAGCCACTCCGCGCTCGCCAGCCGTGACCCCTGCGGGAGTTCCGCGGCCGTCCCCGACGCCATGAGGTAGGAACCGCCCCGCCGCCTGGCCACCCGCTCCGGATAGGCCAGCGCCACCACCAGCCCGGCCAGGGCGTCGTCGCCCGGCCCCTGCTCCTGGCCGCGCCGGGTCTGGGCGGCGGTCCGCCCGGATCCCGCGCCGTCTCCGGTCCGTGCGGGAGCCCGGCCGGCCTCCGCGTCCCGTACGGCCCGCGGCGGAGCCCCGTTCTCCCGGGGGACGGCCCGGGACAGACGCTTCGCCTCCTGGCGCCAGCGCGCGGAGAGACCGTCGCCGCCCCGCCGGACGGAACGCCAGACCGCGACCAGGTCGTCGTCCGCGTCCCGGGGGAGCTGCTCCGACAGCAGAGCCACCACCTCGGCGGCCCGGGGCCCGACGTCGATCAGGGCCCGGGCCAGGCGGGGATGGACCCCGGCGGCGACCATCCGCCGTCCCCGGGCGGTGACCCGGTCCTCAAGGGCGCCCAGCGCGTGCAGGGTCCGCCGCGCGGCCTCCATCGCCGCGGTCGGCGGCGGGTCGAGCAGGGCCAGGCCGACTGCGCCGGGATCACCCCAGCAGGCGGCCTGGAGGGCGAACCCGGTCAGGTCGGCCAGGGCGATCTCGGGCTGGGCGTGTTCGGGGAGCCGGTCGTGCTCGGCCTGCGACCAGCACCGGTACACGACCCCCGGCGCCTCGCGCCCCGCCCGGCCGGCGCGCTGGACGGCCGACGCCTTGGACGCGCGGACGGTGGTGAGCGAGCCGAGGCCGCGGGCGTGGTCGGTGCGGGGCTCGCGGGCGAGACCGGAGTCGACCACGATCCGGACACCGGGGACGGTCAGGCTCGACTCGGCGACCGAGGTGGCGAGCACCACCCGCCGGTTCTCGCCGGGCGAGAGGACGGCGTCCTGCACGCGGGCCGGGGCCTGGCCGTGGACCTGCAGGACGTCGACGCCGCCGAGCATCGCGGCCACCCTGCCGATCTCGCCGACCCCGGGCAGGAAGCACAGCACGTCCCCCTCGTGCTCGCTCAGCGCACGCCGTACGACGTCGGCGACGTGGGACAGGAACGCGGGGTCCACCCGCAGGCCGCGCGGGGGCGTCACCGCCCTGGGCGGCGGGGCCCAGACGGGCGTGACCGGGTGCATGGCGCCGGAGGCGTGCACGGCCGGCGCCGCCTCCGGGGCGTCCGGCCCGGGCACGGCGCTCGTGGGGGATCCGCCGGGCGCGCCGGGCTGGAGTGCGGAGCCCGCGGGGAGGCCGGCTGCGCCGGAGCCGAGCAGCCCGGCCCAGGACGCGGCGTCGGCGGTGGCGGAGGTGGCGATGATCCGCAGGTCGGGGCGGAGGGTGGCGCGGACGTCGAGGAGGAAGGCCAGGGCGGTGTCGGCGTCCAGGTGGCGTTCGTGGCACTCGTCCACCAGCACCACGTCCACGCCGCCGAGCTCGGCGTCACGCTGGAGCCGCTGGAGCAGGACCCCGGTGGTGACGACCTCGACGAGGGTGTCCGGACCCACTCTGCGCTCACCCCGGACCGAGAACCCGACCTCCGCGCCGACCTCCGACTCCAGCAGCCACGCCATCCGCCGGGCCGCCGCCCGCACCGCCATCCGGCGGGGTTCGGCCACGATCACCCGCCTCGGGGCCCGGCCGCCGAGGAGCCCGGCCAGCGCCAGCGGGACGAGCGTGGTCTTGCCCGTGCCGGGGGGCGCGGTGAGCACGGCGACGCCACGCTCGTCCAGGGCCGCGAGCAGCTCGGGCAGGACGTGCCGGACGGGAAGGCCTGACCAGTCGGAACGCATCCTGCCAGTCTCCCCGAGACCGGCGGCCCGCGTGTCCCCAGGACCGTACGCACCCGGCCACCACGCCGGCGGCAGGGACGACGATTGCAGGAGGTGGCGATATCCCTCAAGAAAAACCCTCTGAATGGGATGCTGGGACGTTTTCATTTATCATGAGTTGCGCATTTTTCTGCCGCTGAGATAGGGGTGGGATGCGCCCATCTCGGCGACCGGGATCTGGCGGGCGGTTCGTTCTCGATGTGGGAGGACATGATGGCGCAGGCGGAAGCGGCCGAGCAGTTCGCTGCCCGGCTTCGAATGCTCAAGAGCCGTGCCGGAAACAGTTTCGAGACGCTGGCCGGACGGACCGGGATCAGCCGTTCCAGCCTCCATCGCTACTGCTCGGGTGCCAAGCTCCCGGCCGACTTCGGTACGGTTCACGCGTTCGCCAGAGCGTGTGGTGCGAGCAACGACGAGTTGCGGGATCTGCACAGACTGTGGGCGCTTGCCGACGTCGCGCGCTCCTCTCCCCTGTCACCCGGGCGTGCCGCCGCAGATCAGCAGGCCGAGCGTGCGGAGACCGGCGAGCAGCCGACAGCGCAGGCCGAGCAGCCGACAGCGCGGAGGGGTGTGCTCGCGTCGTGGTCGAGCCCGCGCACCCGCCGTACGGCATCGGCCCTTGTGGCGGTCGTCCTGGTGGCGGCCACCGCAACCGTCGCCCTCATGCTGAGGACGGACCGCAAGGCCGAGGCGCCCACCGCCATGGAGAGCCGGTCGGGCACTTCCACGACCGCCCCGATGAGAGTCTTCAACATCGAGGGCGACTGTAAGAGCAGGGAGGGGCGGGTCCCCGCCTGCAGCATGGGGCTGGCCCGCGACCCTCGCTTGAAATACGACGCCGGCAACGTGGTCAGCCACCGCGTGTGGCACGACGACGTGTTGAACGCCGACTGTGTTCTCTACGACGGCGACCGGGTCGAGGACGAGAGGGGCGTCGGCACGACGCGCTGGTTCCGGGTCCGGCTCGACAACGTGGCCGGTGGTTTCGCCTGGCTTCCCGGCGTACGCACCCAGGACAGTCCGAAATTGCCCACCTGCGCCGTCTGAGGCGAGCCCGGCCGTCGCTCCGAGATCACTTGCGCGGACTGGGCCGGACGGACGGCACCGGCCCGGTCAAGCTGCTGCTGCTGCTCGGCCCGATCGGGCTCGTCTTCTTCGAGGTGATGACACACGAGGTCTGGTGGCGCCGCCGGTGGGGGGCCGTCCCCGGGAAGGGCGTCAGGCCATGGGGTCGAGGACGCCGGAGCTCACCAGGGCGATGATGGCGATGCCGAGGAGGATCCGGTAGATCACGAATCCGGTGAAGCGGTGGGTGCTGATGTACTTCAGGAACCACGCCACCGCGGCGTAGCCGACGACGAACGAGATCACGGTGGCCAGGATCGTCGGGCCCCAGGCGGGGGAGTCGGCATCGCCGATCTTGACCAGCTCCAGGAAGCCCGCGCCCAGCACGGCCGGGATGGCCAGCAGGAAGGAGTACTTCGCGGCCTCCTCACGGCGATAGTCGAGCAGCAGACCGGCGCTGACCGTGCCTCCGGAGCGGGAGACGCCCGGGATCAGGGCCAGCGACTGGGCGAAGCCGTACACCAGGGCGTGCGTGAAGCTGAGGTTCTTCTGCAGCGTGAGCTTGGTACGTGCGGTGCGGTCGGCCAGCCAGAGGATCAGGCCGAAGACGATCAGTGTGGTGCCGATCAGGCGCAGGTCGCGGAAGACGGTCTCGATGCTGTCCTTGAACAGCAGGCCGAGCACGACGATCGGCAGGGTGCCGACGATGATGTACCAGCCCATCCTCGCGGCGTGGTGCGAACGCAGCTCGCGGTTCCCCAGTGACCGGACCCAGGTGGAGATGATCTCCCAGATCTCCCTGCGGAAGTAGATGACCACCGCCGCCTCGGTGCCGATCTGGATCACCGCGGTGAACGCGGCACCCGGATCCTGCCAGCCGAAGAACGCCGACACGACTCTGATGTGGGCACTGGAGGAGATCGGCAGAAACTCTGTCAACCCCTGAACGAGCCCGAGGACCACCGCTTCGAACCAGCCGATCAACTTGGGCACCTTCCGTCCCAGCGTGTGCGTGACGTACGCGAGGCTAGCGGAGCCCAGGGGTTCCCGTGACCCGGCCGTCTTTCTGAAATCGCTGTCAACCGTACGGCGGGCCCCGGCGGTAGTCATCCGCGGAGCTTCACGTTGGAGGCAAAAGGGATGACTGAGTTCGCGGAATACGTCGCGCAGCGGCACGAACGGCTGCGAAGAACGGCGTATCTCCTCACCAGGGACTGGGCGACCGCCGAGGACCTGGTCCAGACGGCGCTGGCCAGGGCGTGGCTCGCCTGGCGGCGGATCGACGGCGACCCCGACCCGTACGTCTACCGGATCATCGCCAACACGCACGCCTCCTGGTGGCGGCGGCGCTGGCGGGGGGAGACCCCCACCGAGGTCCTGCCGGACCGGGCGGCCGCGGGGGACTTCACCGACGCCGTCGGTGACCGGGACGTGCTGTGGACGGCGATCGGCGCGCTGTCGGGCCGCCAGCGGGCGGTGGTCGTCCTGCACTACTTCGAGGGGATGACCCTGGCCCAGGTGGCCGAGGTGCTGAGGTGCTCGATCGGTGCGGTGAAGAGCCAGCTCGGCAGGGCGCTGGCCCGGCTACGGATCGACCAGGGGGTTCGGACGATGACGGAGGCGAAGCGATGACCCACACCGAGCACGATCTGAGGGAACTGCTCGCGGAGCGCAGCGAGGGCGGCAGCGGGGGCGCCGCCCACCTGGAGGAGATCCTCCGCAGGGGCAGGGCGGTCCGGCGGAGGCGGAGGGCGGTGCGCACGGCCCTCGCCGTGGGAGCGGTGGCGGTCGCGGTGACGGTGCCGTTGTCGCTTCTCGGGAGCGGGGGTGGGCGGTTCACGACGACCGTCGCCGCCGAGCCCACCGCACCCACCGTGTCCCGCGCGCCCGACCTCCCCCGGCCGGGCAAGGACCTGCCCGCCTCGGTGAAGGTTGCGCCGGGACAGAAAATGTCCCTGATCGAGGCGTACAGGTCGGAGACGACAGGGGCGCCGTACAGACTGACGTTCCAGCCGACCAGCCACTACACCGGGATCCGGGTCGCCTGCGCCGACCCCAAGTCGTGGGTGGTCATCATCAGCGGGGAGGGGGCCAGACGTTCGTCCTCGGTCGTCGACTCCTGCCCGTCCGACGTACGGCCCTCGCGGCGCGATGACTCCGACCGGCTGGCCGCGCAGCACAACGAGCGGTCGACCCCCGCCGACTGGACCCGGAAGGAGCAGACCGTCACCGTCTGGGTGCTCCCCTCTGACGCCCCTGTCATCAGCATGTCTGACATGTCACGTAAGGGATGCGAGGTGCCGGGCAGTAAGAGCAGTAAGTGCGACGGGAAGTACTCCATGAGAGCCCTCACGGATCCGAAGGTCGTCGACCGGCTGACCGCCGAGCTGGGGACCCGGCCGGGGCGCTGGGCGGTGGGGGTCTACGACCGGGCCGCGTCCTGACATCCGTGACCGGGGTACGGCTCCCGCCTCACGGGCGGGAGCGGGAGCCGTACGCGCGCCTATCGGGTGATCTTGACGTCGTCGACGCCCGCCTCGACGAGCGAGGCGGTGGAGGCGTCGGCGGCCTCGATCAGGACGCGGACGGTCTGCCCGGCGTAGGAGGAGATGTCCACGCTCGCGGCGGCCCAGGCGCCGTCGCGGTTGGCGGCCGCGCCGAGCTGCTGGAACACCTGGGTCGTGGTGGAGCCGACGACCTTGACGCGCAGGTAGTCGGCGCTGGAGGCGTTGGAGCCGTGCGCCAGATACCAGGAGAAGCCGAGGTTGAGCGTGCCGCCCGACGGCAGGGTTATGGCCGGTGACTGGATGGTCGTGGTGCCGCCGTCGACGTCGTGGTCCCCGGCGGCGGCGCCGGCCAGCGGTCCGGTGACCAGGTCGTTGACGCCGCTGACGGTGGTGCCGAGCTGCTTGGCGCCGCTGGAGGTGGTGGCCGCGGGGTCACCGCGCTCCCACCGGCCGAGGGTGGCGGTGTCGGTGCCGCCGGGGTTGGCGGTCCAGCCGGTCGCCGTCTCGAAGGTGTCCTGCCAGACGGTCACGGGTGGGGTGGCCGTGGCGGTCGTCCACACCGCGTAGGCGATCGCGTCGGCGTTGCGGTTCAGCGCGGTGTCGTCGATGTTCGCCGTGGTGTCGCACGACCGGTGGTAGCAGGAGTCGAACGCCTGCCCCGCCGTACCACCCCAGAGGGTGGCCTGGGCGCTGGACTTGATGCCCTCCGCCCCGGTGAACGTGCCGCCGGCGGGGATGCCGACGCTGATGAACGGCCCGTAGTCGGAGCGGCCGTCGAAGTCGGTGCCCCGGGTGGGCACGCCGATCGAGGAGAAGTAGGCCGCGAGCGTCGCCTCCAGCTGGGCGGAACCCGCCGGGCCGGGGTCCGAGCCGACGCCGTCGGAGTTGTCGCCGTCGTAGAGGAAGTAGCCGGCGTTGGGCGAGGCGACCATGTCGAAGTTCAGGTAGCCCTTGATCTTGGACCGCTCGGCGGCCGGCAGGTTGGTGACGTAGTACTGCGAGCCGCGCAGGCCCAGCTCCTCGGCTCCCCACCAGGCGAAGCGCAGGTGCTTGGTCGGTGCCAGGGACTGGCGGGAGACCTCCAGGGCGGTCTCCAGGATGGCGGCGCTGCCGGAGCCGTTGTCGTTGATGCCCGGTCCCGCGGTCACGCTGTCGAGGTGTCCGCCGACCATGAGGATGTCGTTGGGGTCACCCCCCGGCCAGTCGGCGATGACGTTGTAGCCGGTCGCGCCGTTGTAGGAGAACGACTGCAGGGCGGTGGTGAACCCGGCGCCGTCGAGCAGGCCCTTGACGTAGTTCGCCGAGGCGAGGTTGCCGGGGCGGCCGTGGGCGCGGTTGCCGCCGTTGGCGGTGGCGATGGACTGGAACTGGGCGAGGTGTGCCTTCACGTTGGTGAGCGAGATGTCCGGTGGGACGGCCGCCGACGCGGCCGGTGCGGTGAGCGCCAGGGGGATGGCCAGGATCGCCGTCATCCCGATGGTCCACAGGTTGCGCATCATGCTCCTCGGGTCGGAGGGTGTGAGGGGTCCCCGAGCGGCGCGCACTCCGGCCGGAGTGCGCGCCGTACAGCCTGGTGGTGCGCCTGATCCTGTCCTTGGACCCGCTGCCCGTCGCGGTCGGCCGGTGGGCGTCTCGCTACGGCGGGATCTGCGGCACAGGCCTAACGCGCCGCGCCGTCGAGCGTCCGCGCGGAGGTGGTGGCGGACTTCATGAGGGTCGTGGCGTCGCGGTCGGGAATGCCGGACAGGTCGTAGGCGTAGAACGCGGTGGCGTAGCCGATCGCCCGGGAGTTGCGGTCGAGGGCGGCGTCGTTGACGTTGGCGATGGTGTCGCAGGCGGCGTGGTAGCAGGCGTCGTAGGGGGCGTCCGCCGTCCCGCCGAACCTGGCGGCCTCCTCGGCGGTCTTGATGCGCTCGGCGCCGGTGAAGATGCCGCCGGCCGGGATGCCGTTGGCGATGAACGCGCCGTAGTCGGAGCGGCCGTCGAAGTCGGTGCCCTTGAAGCCCAGACCGCGCCTGCCGTAGAACTTCTCCAGCAGCTTCTCGATCGCGGCCGAGCCCGCCGGGCCGGCTCCGGCGCCCTCGGCGTCGGAGTCGTCGCCGTCGTAGAGGAAGGTGACGTCGTTCGGCGAGGCGACCATGTCGAAGTTCAGGTAGAGCCGGATCTTGTCCCGCTCGGCCTGCGACAGGCCCGCGACATACTGGTCGGAGCCGAGCAGACCGAGCTCCTCGGCGCTCCAGAAGGCGAACCGCACCTTGTTCTTCGTGGGCAGGTGGGCCAGCTTCAGCGCGGTCTCCAGGATGGCGGCGCTGCCGGAGCCGTTGTCGTTGATGCCGGGACCCTCGGTGACGCTGTCCAGGTGGGCTCCCGCCATCACGACCTCGTCCCGGTCACCCCAACGGGAGTCGGCGATGAGGTTCCTGCTCCGGCCGACCGTGGTCGCGGCGTCGACCTTCAGGCGGACGGTCGTGCCGGGGGTGTCGGCCAGGTCGAGGCCGACGGCGGTGCTCGCGATGACGATGGGGAAGCCGAAGCGCCACTCGCGGATGTCGAACACGAGCGGGTCGGTACGGCCCGGCTGGCCCTCGTTGAAGAAGATCACGCCGGCCGCGCCCGCCGCCTTGGCGTTCGTGGCCTTGTCGACGAACGGGCAGGTGCCGCGCTGGATGAGGGCGATCCGGCCGGGCACGAACCCGGCGAAGTCGGCGGCCTCGCAGCCCGCGGTGGAGGTGTTGGGGGTCGCGGGCACCGGGATCACCGCGTCGACCACCTGGACCTGCGCGGTGACGTCCCCGCCGCTGGAGGAGACGACGGTGACGAAGTCGGCGGGGTTGGCGTAGGTCCTGGCCTCCGGCGTGACCTGCTGCAGGACCGAGGGGGAGAACTCCTCCCACTTCACGGGGAACTCCACGTCGGTGGTGGAGACCTTGTATCCGGCCCGGCTCAGCTTGTCCTTCACGTAGGCGAGGGACGCGTCGTATCCGGGGGTGCCCACGGCGCGGGTGCCGCCGTTGGCGTCGGCGATCTGCTGGAACCTTTCGAGGTGCTTCTTGACGTTCTTGCCCTTGACCTGGGTGGACAGGGCAGTGGCCAGGATGTCGGGGATGCCGGTCGTGGCCGCGCTCGCGGGTGGGGTGAAGGCGAGCGGAAGGGCGATGGCCGTGACCAGGATGGTGGTCCGGACAAGGCTGCGTCGTAGGTGCAGGCGCATAACGCTCCTTGGGAGGGGAACTCGGGGGTCCCGTGCCGTGTCAGGGCTTCTGTGCTAAGGCGGAACGTACCGTGATCAAGCACCTTCGCCTAGACCCATTGACGCGGAGTCGCACGAATGGTTATGCGATGAGTCGGATCGGAGCGGCCGACCCTGACAGGGTTTTCTCAGGGGCGCCTCGGGAACGTGGATGTCTCCGCCCCTCGTTCAGACAGGTGAGAGACAACAATCCGGGGAGAAGAAATGCGTCGTTCGAGAAACCACAAGATAATCGCCGGGGTCTGCGGCGGGATCGCCGACAGCCTCGGCTGGTCGCCCACGGTCGTCCGGGTGCTGTGGCTGCTGCTCTCCCTCATCCCGGGGCCGCTCTGGGTCGCCTACGTGCTCATGTGGATCCTCATCCCCAAGGCTCCGGCGGTCCGTTACTGAAAATATGCTGGGGGCATGAGGCGACGCCCCCTGTCACTGGTCCAGAACGACCTGGTCGACTACGAGAAGGCCATGGAGCGGATGACCGACCTGGTCGGTCGGCGGCAACGGGACGAGTGTCCCGACATGCTCTGGCTGCTCAGCCATCCCCAGGTCTACACCGTCGGCAGGCGCACGCTTGAGCAGCATCTGCCCGACCCGTCCCACGGCATTCCGGTCGTGAGCACGGGCCGGGGCGGGCAGCTCACCTACCACGGCCCCGGCCAGCTGGTCGGCTACCTGATCGTCAAGCTCGGCGAGGACGAGGGGATCGTCGACTACGTCCGGGAGGTCGAGCTCCGGCTGGTCCGCGCGCTCGGCGCGCTGGGCGTCCCGGCCGAGCGCCGGGACACCCCGGCCGGCTCCGAGCTGCTCACGGGGGTGTGGACGACGGAGACCGGCCGGAAGATCGTCTCGATCGGCATGCGGCAGAGCCGGAGCGTGACCAGCCACGGATTCGCCCTCAACGTCGAGGGTGACCTGACCCCGTGGGACTGGGCGGTGCCCTGCGGCATGCCCGAGGTCGACATGACCTCGCTGAGCCGGGAGGCCCCCACGGCCGCGGACATGGAACGGGTCCGGGCCGCGGTGGCGGAGGCCTTCGAGGCGGGCTGACCTGGGGGACCGCCTCTGGGTGAGCCGGAGAGGCCGCCGGGACGGTCCCGCCGGCCGGACGGCCCCGTGATCCGGTCTTTCCGGAAGGACGGTCAGTCGACCGGCCCGTCCGCGTCGACCGTACGGCGTGGCCCGGTGAACCAGTGCCGGGCCGACAGCGCCCACCACAGGCCCACGCCGAGGACCATCAGCCCGACCACGATCGGCGCGTAGTTGACCGCCGTCCAGGTGAACGTCTCGTCTCCCGGCGTGGCCGGGTCGTCCGTGTTGAACGGCACCCCCGCCGGGGCCAGCGGCATGATGAAGTAGATCGAGACCACGGCGATCTCGACGACCGCGATCCAGCACATGACCTTGTACTTCGCGCCCAGCGTCCACGGGCCGGGCTCGAAGCGGTCACCCATCCTCAGCCGGAGCCAGATCGGGATGGCGAAGGCGATGTAGAGGCCGATGACGGCGACCGACACCACCGCGTAGAACGCCAGGGGAGTCCCGGTCGGGGCCTTGTAGAGGGCGGGAAGGGTCAGGACGAGCGCCGCGCCGCAGCCGAACATGATCGCGTTGACCGGGGTCCGGTTCCTGTCCACCTTCGACCAGAGCCGCCAGCCGGGGATGCCGCCGTCCCGGGAGAACGCGTAGGTCATCCGTGACATCGAGGTCACGCAGCTCATCCCGCAGAAGAACTGCCCGATCGTGGAGATGCCGAAGATCACCGTGGCCAGGACCGGGGTGAGCGACGAGGTGAAGACGGCCCCGACGAAGCCGAACTCCTTGTTGACCGCGTCCACGTCACTGGCCGCGAACAGGAACGCCAGCAGCAGCACCCAGCCGCCGATCGCCGAGTAGAAGATCGACTGCCAGAGCCCCCGCGCCGCCGCCGTCGAGGCGCCCTGGGTCTCCTCCGAGACGTGCGCGCAGGCGTCGAAGCCGGTGATCGTGTACTGGGTCAGCAGGAAGCCGAGCGGCAGCACGTAGAACCAGAACGACGTGTCGGAGAAGCCGGAGTTGTTGAAGCGCTCGGTGAACACGAACGACAGCGACTGGTGCCGCTCGGGGCCGAAGATCAGGATCGCCACCACCACGGCCGCCCCGAACACGTGCCACCACACCGAGACGTTCTGCAGCAGCGAGATCAGCCGGTGGCTGAAGATGTTGATCAGTGCGTGCAGCACCAGGATGACCACGAAGAGGATGAAGGTGTTGCCGAGGGAGACCTCGAAGCCTGCGGCGAACCGGTTGACGGTGATGTTCATGAACGTCGCGCAGCCGTAGTCCACCGAGGCGGTCACCGCGATCAGCCCGATGAGGTTGAACCAGCCGGTGAACCAGCCGTGCACCGGCCTGCCCAGCTTGGCCGCCCACCAGTAGATGCCGCCGGCGGTCGGGTAGGCCGACACCAGCTCCGACATGCACAGGCCGATGATCAGGATGAAGACCGAGATCAGCGGCCAGCCCAGCGAGATCGCGATCGGCCCGCCGTTGTTCCAGGCCTGGCCGAAGGTGGTGAAGCAGCCGGCCAGGATGGAGATGATTGAGAAGGAGATGGCGAAGTTGGAGAAGCCGCTCCAGGTGCGGGAGAGCTCCTGTCTGTAGCCGAGCTCGGCGAGCCTCTGGGTATCCGCGTCCACGGGTGGTACTGGCTTGGTCATGCAAGCCTCCTCGCGTCTTACATGGGGGGTCTTGTCCCGGGATCCGGGGGTGGGGAACCCGGGGCGGCCGGCGTGCGCCCGCCCCGGACGTCGTCGACGAGCCGGCCGAACCCCGGATCGTCCAGGTCCCGTACGGCCCGCTCGAACTTGCCGGCGGCCTCCGCGTCGTAGTCGAAGTCGGCCGCCGCCGCCTGCTCGCCCAGCAGCCCGTGGTGCACGGCGAACCAGAGGGACCAGGTGAGGTTGGACATGATCAGGTTGACCCGGACCCTGGCGATCAGCCGCGGATCGTCCCGGCCGAAGTAGGCGCGGGCGAGCCGGGCGGTCAGATCCGGGTCGTAGTCCGCCTCGGCGGCGATGTCGCCCAGTTCGAAGGCGGGGTCGTTGTTCCCGGAGAGCTGGTAGTCCACGATCCTGACCTCCGCGCCGCAGCGGATGAGGTTGCCCGGCAACAGGTCGTTGTGGCAGGGCACCGACGGCAGCGGGTCGGCGGCCAGTGCCCGCTCGATCTCGGCCACCACCGGCAACCTGTCCTCGTAGCCGTCGGGTACCGGCAGCGCGTGGGTATGGCAGAGGGCGAGGAACGCGTCCAGCTTGCGGAAGATGGAGAAGTCGTTGACGAACCGGGGCCCGGCGTGCAGGCGGCGGCAGGCGGCCGCGATCGGCCCGGGAAGCGTCCGCACGCCGTGCGCGTCCAGGGTGGCGCCGTCGAGATACTCCAGCAGCAGGGCGCCGGGCATCCGGTGCAGGACCCGGGGGCCGACCCCGGTCTCGGCCGCGCGGAGGGTGTTGGCGATCTCCTGGTCGAGCGGGATGCCGAGCCCCGCCGCCGCGACCCTCGGGTCGAGCACGCGCAACAGCCACCGCTGCCCGTCGGCCGTGTCCAGCCGGGCGATCCGGTGGCTGAGGCCACCCTTGATCGGCGTCGCGGTAACGGGCTGTCCGGCCCATTTTCGGACGTCTGCGAGAGCATCTGGCATGCCACACTCCTTTGGCCTACCTTCAGACCATTGATCCGATTTTGCGGGCGAGTTGTTACAGAGGGGTTGCCGACCTTGAAACTTCCCAACTCCGCGCGGGCCGTCGTGATCGGCGGCGGGGTGGCCGGATGCAGCGTGGCCTACCATCTGGCCAGGCTCGGCTGGAGCGAGGTGATCCTGGTGGAGCGGCACGAGCTGACCGAGGGCACCACCTGGCACTCGGCCGGATTCGTGGGCCAGCTCCGCTCGACCGTCACCCAGACAAAGATGATCATGTATTCGGCAGGTCTCTATCCCGAGCTGGCCGAGCTGACCGGAATGGACCCCGGCTGGCGCGGGGTGGGCGGCCTCCGCCTGGCGACCACGTCCGAGCGGGTGGAGGAGTCGCTGCGGCTGGCGGGGGCGGGGGAGACCTACGGACTGGACCTCTCGGTGCTCTCCGGCGCCGAGGCGGGAGAGATGCTGCCGCTGCTGGAGGTGCGCGACGTGCGGGCCGCGCTCTGGCTGCCCGGCGACGGCTGGCTCGACCCGGCGCTGCTGGCCAGGGCGCTGGCGGCCGGGGCTTCGATGCTGGGCGTGCAGATCTTCACCGGGACCCGGGTGACGGGGCTCGACGTGGTGGGCGGCGAGATCTCCGGGGTCCGCCTCACGTCGGGTGCCGAGGAGTGGTCGGTGCAGGCCGACACCGTGGTCATCGCGGCGGGCGCGGCCAGCGGACGGGTCGGGCGGCTGGCCGGAGTGGACATCCCGGTCGTGCCGATCAAGCATCAGTATGTCGTCACCGAACCTTTCGAGGTTCCCTCCTCTATGCCCACGGTCCGAGACCCGGACAACATCGTCTACTTCCGGGAGGAGGGCGGCGGCATCCTGGTCGGGGGATACATCCGGACCCCGGAGACCTGGGACACGGACCGTCCGCTGGCGGAGCCTCGGACGTTGTTCGACGCTGATATGCCGAAATTTCAGGAATCCTGGGAGTCGGCGGTGCGGCGGGTCCCCGCGCTGGGCCGTACCGGGATCGTGAAGGTCGTCCACGGGCCCGAGGCGTTCACCCCCGACGGTGAGTTCCTGCTCGGCGAGACCTCGGTCCGCGGGCTGTGGGCGGCGGCCGGGTTCTGCGTCCACGGCCTGGCCGCCGCGGGCGGCGTGGGCAAGATCATGTCCGAGTGGATCGTGGACGGCTCGCCCGAGTACGACGTGTTCGGCATGGACCTGCGCCGGTTCGGCGGGCACGCCCGGTCCGCTTCCTGGGCCCGTGCCAAGGCGCTCGACTCCTATTCGAAGTACTACGACATCGTCTACCCGGGCGAGGAGCGCGCCGCCGCCCGGCCACTGCGTCGCTCCCCGGCGTGGGTACGGCATGCGGAGCTGGGGGCGGTGTTCGGCGAAAAAGCAAGCTGGGAGCGGGTCAACTGGTTCGAGTCCGACGCGGACCCGTCTCCGGGGTCACCGGAGTCGGGGGACGCGCGGGAGGTCCGGCCGCTCGGATGGGCCGGGCGGATCTGGTCCCCGGCGATCCGGCAGGAGTGCCTGGCCACGCGGGACGCGGCGGGACTGTTCGACCAGACCTCGTTCTCAAAGCTTGAAATATCAGGGCATCAGGCCCTGGTGCGGCTGCAGCGCGTCTGCGCCGGGCAGCTCGACCGCCCCCCGGGCTCGGTCGTCTACACCCAGCTCCTGAACGAGCGCGGCGGCATCGAGGCCGACCTGACCGTCACCCGCCTGGCCGAGGACAGCTTCCGCCTGGTCACCGGCACCGCCTTCGGCGTCCACGACGCGGCCTGGCTCCGTGGTCACGGTCTCGACGTCCGGGACGTCACCTCCGCCCACGCCTGCTACTGCCTGTGGGGCCCGCGCGCCCTGGACATCCTCGGCACGCTGTCGGACGACGATCTGACCTTCGGATACATGAAGGCCAGGGAGATCAGCGTGGGGAACGTCCCGGTGCTGGCCCAGCGGGTGACGTTCGTGGGCGAGTTCGGCTGGGAACTCTACTGCCCGGTGGAGTACGGGCTGACGCTCTGGGACGCGCTCATGGAGGCGGGCGCGCCGTACGGCATGCGCCCGGCCGGCTACCGGGCGATCGACTCGATGCGCCTGGAGAAGGGCTACCGCGTCTGGGGCATGGACATCACCCCCGAGACCACCCCCGTCGAGGCGGGTCTGGGCTTCGCGGTGGCCCGGGACAAGGACTTCCTCGGCCGGTCCGCGCTGGAGACGGCCGCCCGGCCCTCCCGCCTGGACGCCTCCGACGGGAGCGGCGCACCCGTCCGCCTCGCCTGCCTCGTCCTGGACGACCCCCGGCAGGTGTGCCTGGGCGGCGAGCCGGTCCGCGCCGGCGGCGAGCCGGCCTCCCGGGTGACCAGCGGAGGATACGGCCATCGGGTGGAGCGCTCGATCGCCTACGCCTACCTGCCCGCCGGGACCGCCCCCGGTGACCGGGTCGAGGTCGGCGTCACCGGCACCTGGATCGGCGCCACCGTCACCGCCGAACCCCTCTACGACCCGGCCTCCGACCGCATCAGACGCCTGCCGGCCTGACCCCGCGCCGCCGGGCGAGGCCGCCCTTTTATCGCCTCCTTGGTGCCACTCATGCTACTTTTGGTAGCATGAGTGGTGGGACCAAGAAGTTCAGCGTCACGATTCCGGAGGAGCTTGCCGCGACGGTTCAGGCACGGATCGGCACGGCCAGCTTCTCCGCGTATGTTTCTCAGGCACTGGCACGCCAGGTGGAGCGGGACAACCTTCGCGAGCTCATCGCCGCAGCCGAATCTCAGCACGGGCCCGTGGACCGTGCGGAGGTCGACGCCAAGCGCGCCATCCTGCGGAGTGACCTCGGGCAGGGCAACGACCACACGTCAGCGGCGTGACACCGGGCACGCTCGTCCTCGACTGCGAGGGCCTGTCCAGAGCGATACTTCAGACTCCGGAGCTGACCGCATGGTTGGCGGCCGCGGAGGCGGAAGACCTCCGCGTCGTCGTCAGCGTGGCCACCCTCGTGGAAGTGTCGCATCCTCGGCTGAACCGAGCTCGCTATGAATGGACGCTGTCCCGTCTGAATGTCGAGCCCGTTACCCGGGAGATCGCCCGTGACGCCGCACAGCTGCTCGCCGCCGCAGGCTTACACGGCCATAAACACGCCATCGACGCCATGGTCTGCGCTACCGCACTGGGCCTTCCGGGGCCGGTGACCGTGCTGACCTCCGACGTCGGGGACATCGCAGCGATCAGCCAGAACCGCCTGCGCATCGTGAAGATCTGACGTCGGCCGGCCTGCCACGTCGGTGAGCCGGCGACCGATGCCCCTGACAAGTCACCACGGAGAGATGGGTCGCTAGAGGGTGCCGAGGCAGGTGACGGTCCGGTGGACGGGGATTCCGGGGGCGGGTGACGCCTCCGTACGGTTCACCCAGCAGAAGTCCACCCCGGCGGCCTGCGCGCAGCCGCCGTCGCTCGCCGGGGAGTCACCGACCATGAGCGCGTCACCGGCTCTGGCCTCCAGCAGATCCAGGGTGTGGTGGAGCAGCTCTCCGTCGGGTTTGCGCAGCCCCACCTCGGGTGCGATCACCACGTGTTCGAAGAACCCGCCGATCCGGGTACGGCGGAGCTTGGCCCGCTGCACGTGGGCGATGCCGTCGGTCACCAGGGCCAGCCTGAACCGCCGGGACAGCCGCCGCAGGGCGGCGCTGGCCTCGGGGAACAGCGTCACGTTCCGGCCGAGCGCTTCCTCGAACGCGACCGCGACCGCGGGAAGGGCGCCCATCCTGGCCCAGCGTTCCAGCCGCAGCTCGGCGAGGGTGATCCGATGCTCGCGGTAGGCGGCCCAGAGCGGCTCGTTCGCGGCGTGGAACCGCGCCAGGAACTCGGCGCGGCCCATCCGGAAGAAACGGTGGTGGACCTCATGAAGCGCGCCGCGCTCCGTCCGGGCGTAGTCGACCACAGTCCCGTCCAGATCGACCAGCAGGACCTGGTAACGATGCTCCCTCGCCGAGCCCATCGCGCTCCGACAGCCGGAGGATCTCCTCGACCGTCGCCGCGTCCACGGCATAGATGTGAGGAACGTCGACGAAGACCCTCATTGGTCCACAACCCACCCCGAGGTCGTCGGCGACCTCGCTCTGAATACTACGCAGCGGCACGTAGTTCAGATAGGACGTGAACACGTTCTGCGACCGGAAGGCGGCCGTCATCACCAGCCGCCCGTCGCGGAGCCGGAAGGCCAGGCTGGTGAGGCAGGGCACCGCGTCGGCGGGCTCGCCCGGGACGGTGAGGGAGATCCAGCCGCTCTTGCTGTACGGCTTGGCGCGCAGCACCTCGGCGATCCAGCGGAGCTGGTCGACGCCGAGAAGCCGGCGGAGCCGGCCGCCGTAGCTGTACTTGAAGGGCGGGACGATCGCGCACTCGCTGAACTTGCTGGCGTACAGCGGGATCTTCCCCGAGTCGCCGTAGGTCTCCAGGATCGGATCGTCCCAGCCGAGCTCGGTGATCTCGAACAGCACCGCCTGGGTTTCGACGATCGGGCCCCGGTCGTCCTCGGCGGGCCTGCCGTTGGTCCTTACGTGTCGCATCAGCCAGATCCACGTCTCCCCACAAGACGCGAATCTGAGGAGGTCGGGCATTCAGGTCTCCACGTTGGGGAAATGGAATGGGTTGTGTGGGAGTCGGCGCTGCCGGGAGACGTTGGCACGGACGTAGTAGACGAAGTAGTGCACCAGCGCGAGCAGTCCGATGATCACTAGGAGGAGGGCGACGTTGGGTGCGGATCCGACCACGCCGAGCACGCCGGCCGCGATGTAGGCGCTGTTGACCAGGGCCAGCATCATCACGTTGGTCCCCGGCCAGGCGAGCGGCGCGTAGGTCTCGGGATAGCGGGGATCCACCGGCAGGTTGGGGGTCCAGCCGAGGGCCGAAAAATGGTCCTTGAGCTGGACCACGTAGAGGAGGCGGAAGTTGTTGAGGGCGCGCGCCGTCCGCATGTGCGCGTTCACCGCCTCGATCAGCCGCAGGAACGGCAGGATGTTCAGCAGCCCGAACGCGGCGACCGTCGCGAACATGTACCACGGCACACCGTCCCAGGAGGTCAGTGCCGCCGGGTTGATCACTTTTGCGCTCGCCAGCGCGATGGCGGCGGCGAACGGGGCGGCCAGCAGGCTCATGGAGAGCCTGGTCATCTTGAGCCGTTCGTCCTTGGCGGCGAGGTAGACGTTGTAGGTCCCGGTGAAATCCACGGCCACGAGCTGGAGGAAGTCCTTCGGTTCCACGGGCAGGTTGTCGAGCCTCTCGGGCAGCGACTCCGCGGTCATACGCGGCGACATCTTCCGCATCGGAACCCACTCTCGGGGCTGGCGGACGTGCGCGGTAAGCCAATTTTGACGCACCTGTCAGCTCTTTGGGCGCGATTCACCAGATCTCTCACAACTTCTCGGAACTCACTCCCGCGGGGAACGGCTCGGGAGATGTTTCCGAGGCATGTGCGGGTGGACGGCGGTGCTCTGCGTAGGCTCCTGGTGTGGATGAGAGCCCGGAGTACATCAGGTATCGCCAGGACTCGGCGGTGCTCGCCGAGATCGGACGTTTCCTCGATCCCCAGGTCGCGCGCCTCACCGTCCGGCTGTCCGGGGACCTGGCACGGGCCGCCGCCGCCGCGTGGGACCGTGACGAGGAGGGGGAGGCGGGTGAGGAGACCGCGGAGCAGGCCCGTGTCCGTGACCGCGCGGCATCCCTGGCGCTGATCGGCCTCGCCGTGTCGGACCGCGGCGTCGCCTCGGGCGAGGAGATCGTCGTGGACCTGGACGTGACGGAGGTGGCGGCGGCCCTTCTGGCCGCCTACGACGAGGACGTCATCTCGCTGGAATCCCCCTGAACCGGTGACGTCCTGAGAGGGATACACGGCCGTCGCCTCCACCAGGGCGGGCCGCCAGGGCTACCGCGCCCTCCGCGTGCTGGCCGTGATGGAGAGCGCGCCCGCACTTTCGGTTGACATCGGAAACTCCTTCGACCCGCAGTTCACAGGGCGGGCGTTCCCTCCGTCCTGCCAGGTATGCGCGTCTGGTGACTTCCGATGGCTCGAAAACCACGAGAACTGACATGATTTCGATGCTTTAGGAAGGTTTTGGTGGCATTTAAAACGTGGTGTTCGCGGGTGCCGCCGGGAGGTCGGGCCTCCCGGCGACACCCTTGTGTCTCCCGCCGGTCCGGACTTCCTAGGGGTTGGTGGTGATGGTGAAGGTCGACGTCGTGTTCTTCACGTTCGTCGCGTTGTTGCTCAGCTTCAGGTTGTTGAACGTCACCGAACCGACCGCCGGTCCCTGACCGGGCTCCGGCAGCTCGTTGGCCCAGATGCCGTACCCGGACTTGGCGTCGAAGGCGTCACCGCTCCGCTGAGCACCCGAGATCGAGACGTTCGTGAAGACGGTGTCCTTGACCGGGAACTGCGGCTGGCCTCCGACGTAGTTCGTCTGGAACATGATGCCGCTGTAGGTCGGGTCCACGATGTCCACGTCACTGACGCGGATGCCCTGGAAGATCTTCGAGGCGGAGAAGACCCAGATCGCCGGGAAGACCTGCGAGCCCCAGAAGTGGCCGCCGGCCCGGACGATGGAGATGTTCTCGAACTTCGTCGGCGGGTCGGCGCCGAAGCCGTTCATCGGGTAGCCGAAGTCGAGCGAGCTGATCGTGATCCCGGAGTAGACCAGCGTGTCGGCGATGTAGATGTTCCGGAAGACGTTGTCGTATCCGCCGTAGACCGCGACACCGGCGGCGCGCCAGGTCAGGATGGACGTGAGGTTCTCGTAGACGTTGCCCTTCATGTCGGACCCGCCGGCGTCGATGGCCGAGAACAGCGCGAAGCTGTCGTCGCCCGTCGCACGGGCCTCGTTGTTGGTGACGTGGTTGTCCGTGCTGCCGTTCGTCATGTTGATGCCGTCGGCGAACAGGTTGCGGATGCGGGAGTTCTTGATCGTCACACGGTCGGTGTTCGCGCCCCAGTAGAGGCAGACCATGTGCTCGTTCCAGATGTTGTCGATCACCACGTCGGCGACGTTGGCGAAGTCGAACACCTTGCCCGGACCGTCGATGCGCGAGGTGTAGTTGCCGAAGTAGGCGAAGTTCGCGAACGAGGAGCCGTTGGCCGTCCCCTCGGCGCGGAACCCGATGTCGGTGTTGTCCTGGGTCGTCGGGGCGCGGAACTGGGTGTACCAAGGACCGGCGCCCACCACCTTGACCGCCTTGCCGTACACCTGGAACTTGCTCGCCGTCTGGTAGGTGCCGGGCGGCAGGTAGACGCCGACCAGGGTGCCCGTGTTGTCCATCCGCACCTTGTCGAGCGCGTTCTGCACGTCCTGGTGGGTGAAGCCCGCCGGCACCGTGTACTTGGCGGGGTCGGGGTTGGCGATGGGCGCGACCTGCTCGAGGTTGATGAAGTCGATCGCGTACGTCGTCGTGTTGGCGGGGTCCTTCTGCAGCCGGATCTTGCTGCCGGCCGGGACGGTCGTCCCGAGCATGACGCTGGCCTCGTCGTAGATGTGGCGCGGCCCGCCCGCTCCCGGCGAGTTGCCGGGGCTCGTCTCGTTCCCGTACAGCCAGGCGTACTTGGAGGTCAGGTTGACGGGCTTGAGGAAGGTGCCGTTGACGTAGATGTTGAGCGTCGAGTCGATCCCGCCGCCGCCCGCCGCGTCGGGGATGGAGAAGCGGGTGACCAGGGTGTTCGTGCTGGCCTTGGTCGTGAACTCGACGTAGCTGCCGCTGGAGTTCAGCGTCACCGCCCTGCGGCCGGAGGCCTCGCCCGCCGGGTCGCCGATGTCCCTGTTCGGGCCGACGACGGCCGCGCCGCCGCCGACGACGGCGTCCTCGGCCTCGTACATGTCGTAGGGCATGTTGGCGCCGCGCCCGACGAAGAACGACTGCGTGCCGGTGTTGTTCTGCCGCTTCACCGGCAGTTCGTTGGCGTCGTCGGCCAGCACCGTCTTCACGGTGTACTTGCCGTTGGCGGCCGTCCACGTGCCCAGGTTGACGGGGCTCGCGGTGGCGCCGGCCGCGATGACGCCGCTGGAGGAGCCGGTCAGGGTGCGGACGACGGTGCCCGCGTCGTTGAGAACCGTCAGCGTGATGCCGTGCGTGCCACCCGCGGAGGCCACGGTGCCCTGGTTCCTGATCACCGTGGAGAAGGTGACGACGTTGCCGTTCGCCGGGTTGCTCGGCGTCCAGCTGGTCGTCGCGACGAGGTCCGAGCTGTCGACGGGCTTGACGACGAGCGGGGACGGGGCCGTGTAGCCGTTGTTCGTCTCGTTCTGCTCGATGACGCTGTTGGCCTCGTCGACCTTGGCGCTCAACGGATAGGTGCCCGCGTCACGGGGGCCGATGGCGGCGGAGACGGTAGAGGACGCTCCGGCCGCCAGCGCACCGACGGAGGCGGTGCCGACCTTGGCGGTGCCCAGGTAGAAGTTCACGTTCGTCACGCCGGAGGCCGCCGTCCCGGCGTTCTTGACCGTGGCCGACAGGGTGACGGAGTCGGTCTCGACCGGAGCCGCGGGAGATGACGACATGCCCGTGATCGTCAGGTCCGGGTTCGGGGCCGGCGTGCCGATGACCTGGAACTCGGCGACCTGGCCGGCGGGCGCCCCGGAGTTCGTGGTGATCTTGAGCTGGACGTCGGCGACCGTGGCGCCGACCGGGATCGTCACGGTGTTACCGGAGGCGGGGTTGAAGGTGTAGACCGCCGCCGACGACAGGCTGGTGAAGGAGGACGAGCTCTGCTCGCGTCCGAGCACCTGGATGGTCTGCGTGCGCGTCGCCCAGGCGCTGTCGGGGTTCAGCTTCAGCACGACCGAGTCGACGGAGGCGTTCGAGCCCAGCTGCACGGTCAGCGTGTTGGGGTAGCTGCCGCCGTTGCCCTCCCAGTAGGTCGTCACGCTGTTGTCGTTGGCGTTCGCGGCCACGAAGGTGAAGACCGAGGAGGACGCGGTGATCGGCTTGCCCACGGCCAGGTTGGAGCCGCCACCGCCGCTGCCGGTACGCGTGACGGTGTTGCTGCCCGAGGACTGGTTGCCGGCGGCGTCTTTCGCCTTGACGTAGTACGACACGGTCGCGGTGTCCGGCTGGGTGTCGGTGTAGGTCAGGACGTTGCCCGCCACGCTGCCGCGCAGGGCGTTGTTGGCGTAGACGTCGTAGCCGGTCACGCCCACGTTGTCGGTCGAGGCGTTCCAGGTCAGCTTGATCTGGCCCGAGGTGGGCTCGGTGTAGGCCAGGTTCGACGGCGCGGTCGGTGCCTGCGTGTCGCCGCCGGTGCCGCCGGGGCCGTACACCTCGAACTCGGAGAGCTGACCGGCCGGCCAGCCCGTGTTGGCGGTGATGTTCAGCCGCACGTACCGGAGGGCGGTCGCGGTGAAGTCGATCGTCACCGTGTTGCCGGTCGCCGGGTTGAAGCTGTAGCCCGCGGACGCCACGATGACGGAGGAGGGCGAGGGGTCGTTCGTGCTTCCCAGCACCGTGAGGGTCTGCGTCCTGGTGGCCCAGTCCGTCGCCGGCGGCAGCTTCAGGACGATCCTGTTGACGCCGGCCGGGGCACCGAGGTCCACCTGGGCCCACTGCGGGAAGGCGTTGTTGGCGCTCTCCCAGTAGGTGGACGCGTTCCCGTCGTTGAGGTTGCCGGCCGTGTAGGGGTTGTTGGCGCTGCCGGCCGAGGCCGGTTTGCCCGCCGCCAGGTTGGTGTCGGCCGAGGCCGGGGAGACCGCCCCGAACAGGGCGAGCAGGCTGGCCGCGAGCACTGCCGCCGTCAGCCGTAACAGCGCCACGTTCCTATTTCTCATCGCGTTCCTCTTGCTTCTCGTCTGGAACGGCAGGCGCGGCGAGGAGGCTGCGACCTCCGCCGCGCGGCGTGCTCGCCATCGGCGGGTACGCCCGTGCCCCTGGGCCGCCCTCCGGCGGTGGGGTCAGATGCTCCCGGTCGGCTGTGGTCGCCGCGCCGGGGGCGTTGCGGAGATCGTTTCGGAGAAGTCGTTCATGCTGTCGCCGTCTGGCGATCGTGGTCGTCGCGGCGGTGACCGCACGCGCAATGCCGTAGCCGACATCACCTGGGTCCTCTCCGTGGGGGGTCGGAGCGGTGCATGGACATGGTGCGCCCTCGCGAGAAGTTGCGAGGAACGGCGAGAAAGTAACAGGGCTTTGCAAAAATTTTGCATCGCGATGGCCAAATGTTAACTACGTGCTACAGCCACGTCAACGGCTGGAAAAGATTGTTTGTTGCGGCATGCCGCGCTTGCGTTAGACCTGGCCGCCGCCGGGACGTCCGCACTCTCCTGGCGGGCGTCGGTGTGCCCACCCTTGTTCTCCCAGGTGTCCTGCCCCGCGTCCTGGTCGGTCCAGGTCCAGGTCCGGGTCCGGGTGCGGGGGCGCGGGACCGGGGAAGGGGCCCGGGTGATGCTCCGGCCGGCGACGGGGACGCCCGCGGACGGCGCGCCGTCCATGCCCGCGACGGCCACGATCAGGCCGGGGAGCTCCGCCGCCGCGTCTCCCCGGCTGGCTGCGGGCCGGAGATGTAAACGGAAGGTACAGCCGAGGCCTGCGGAAACGGGTCCGGTAATTGGCCTGATTCAGGCGTATGCCGGTAATGAGGCCGGCCGGGAAGGGCATTATTCGCGGCAGGGTTCATGCGTCGCCGATATCGCGGAACAATCGAATACCGTGGCCGGGTTCCGCGCCGTGGCCGCCACCGAGGTCCAGCTCGGGCAGGACGACCCCATGGGTGTCCCGGATGCGGGCGAGCTTCTCGATCATGGTCCGAGCCGCCTGCCGGTACGGTTCCGCGCTGTAGATCTGGGAGCCGAGTGGCAGGAGGGCCGGGACGCCGGTCACGGGACCTCGGCCGTCGCGGCCGCGCGGCCGAGGAAGAGAGCCCGCTCGCGCTCGTTGCGGGTGAGCCCGGCGGCCCGGCCGAACTCCTCGCGTGCCTCGTCGTGGCGGCCCAGCTTCGCGAGCAGATCGCCCCGTACGGCGGGCAGTTGCGGATAGCCCTTGAGCGCCCGCTCCGCCACCAGCCCGTCCACGATCTCCAGGCCGCGTGCCGGGCCGTACGCCATGCCCACCGCGACCGCGCGGTTCAGCTCCACGACGGGGGAGGGGGAGACGTGGGCGAGCACCCGGTAGAGGGCGGCCATCCGTTCCCAGTCGGTGTCTCCGGCGGAGCTCGCGCGGGCGTGACAGGCGGCGATCGCGGCCTGCAGGCCGTACGGGCCCAGCGTGCCGAGGGCCTCGGCCCGTCCGAGCGCGTCCAGTCCACGACGGATGAGCAGCCGGTCCCACAGCCCGCGGTCCTGGTCGAGGAGCAGGACGGGGCCGCCGTCCGGGCCCGTCCTCGCGCGGGTGCGGGACGCCTGGAGTTCCATCAGGGCGACGAGGCCGTGCACCTCGGCCTCCCCCGGCATGAGACCCACCAGGATCCGGCCCAGGCGCAGTGCCTCCTCGGAGAGTGACGGGCGCATCCAGTCGTCACCGGCGGTCGCCGAGTAGCCCTCGTTGAAGATGAGATAGATCACCTCCAGGACCGACGAGAGCCGGTCGCCCAGCTCGGCCGGTGCGGGCATCTCGATCCGCACCCGCTTCTCGGTGAGGGTGCGCTTGGCCCGGAAGATCCGCTGTCCGACGGTCGGCTCGGGCACCAGGAAGGCCCGTGCGATCTCCTCCGTCGTCAGGCCGCCGAGCAGGCGGAGGGTGAGCGCCAGGCGTCCTTCGACGGGCAGCACGGGGTGGCAGGCCGTGAAGAGAAGGCGCAGCACGTCGTCGCCGATGTGGTCGTCGAGGGCGTCGTCCAGCTCGGCCTCGGCCGCCTCCTGGCGGATCTCCATGTCACGGCCGACCTCTTCGAGCTTCTGCTCGTAACGGGTTCTGCGGCGCAGCAGGTCGATCGCCCGGTGTTTGGCGGTGAGCATGAGCCATGCGCCTGGATTGTCGGGCACACCCGACCGTGGCCACTGCTCCAGCGCGATGACCAGGGCATCCTGCGCCAGCTCCTCGGCCAGACCGACATCATGCACCATCCGGGCGAGCCCCGCGATCACCCGTGCGGACTCGATCCGCCAGACCGCCTCGACCACCCGATGAGGATCACCAACCGTCATGACCACCGATCCAAGCACCCCGTCCCCGCCCGCGACACCTCCAACCCGTCACGCGTCCGTACGGGGACCGGCGAAGGGGCCGGAACACGCGTGCGCCCCGGCCGGGACTCTGGAGGAGTCCCGGCCGGGGCGTGACGGAGGTCCCGGTCGGTGGCGTGGCTACGCGGGGGCGGCGAAGTCCTCGGGGCCGAAGACACGAAGGACGTCGGCCTCGCCCTCCCAGCCCTCCCAGTGGTCGCGGTGGACCTTCAGGAAACGGGAGGTCCACTCGGTGGCCTCCTCCTTCGACCGGACCTGGTAGAGGGCGTAGCTGATCAGCTCCTTCGCCTCGGCGAACGGGCCGTCGGTGACGCTCAGCCTGCCTCCGGCGAGTTCGATCCGAACGCCCTCGGCGCTGGGAGCCAGGCCGGCCGTGTCGAGCAGGGCACCGGCTCCGGTGGCCTCCTCCCCGAGCTTGGCGATGGCCTCCATCAGCTCGGCGGGCGGCGGGGTGGCGGGCAGGCTGGTGGCTCTGAGAATGACCATGTACCGCATCGCTGTCTCCTTGATTCTTTTCCGTGGGTGGTGGTGTGGCCGGGCAGGTCTATGCGTGCTGGGGCGCGGTGCGCCGGTAGAGGTGGAGCGACAGGGCCGAGAGCCAGGTCCAGATGATCAGGATCCCGGCGACGAAGCTCAGGTTGGCCCAGACGGCGCCCGCGCCGGTCGCGACGGCGGCGAAGGCCGCGAGGAACAGGACGCCGGTGAGCCGGCTGGAGAAGGCCCATCCCGTACGGCCTTCGGCGGAGAACCGGCGGCCGATGAGGAAGCAGGCCGCGATCACGCAGAGGAAGCCGACCGCGCCGCAGGCGAAGTGGAGCATCCCGTGCCAGCTGATCGCCCCTGGCCCCTCCGGCGTCCCCGCGGGGAAGCCCATCGCCGGGTCCGCCCGGAAGATCCCCGCACCGATCATGCTCACACCGTAGGCGCCGACGAGCCGGGAAATCCAGATCGCGCTGCGCCCCGGGGTGAGAGCCCGGCGCAGGCCGGCCGCGCAGGCGATGGTCGTCAGCCCGGCGAGTATGAGGTTGGCGATCTGGATCCAGCCGAGGTCGCCGTTGGCGAGCATGCTCCACTGGTGGCGGGCGAGGTCGAAGCCGTCCCGGGTCAGGGCCTGGGCGAGGGACACCACGACGTACACCGGTCCGGCGACGACGCCATAGCCCAGGAGTGACCTGGTGACGCTCGTCCGCGGGTCGCAGGTCACGGGGGCCGCGGTCTGGGTCGTCTGCTGGGTCATGGCCGTTCTCCTTACGGGTCCGAGGCCGGTTCTCGGGTTCCTTCCGGCCCTTCGACTACGCTTCGAACGGGGTCACGCCGATTCGACAGCTCGGCCGGATCTTTTTCAAGATTTTTTCGGGGCCGTGTTCTCGCAGGTCAGCGCCGGATCGGCAGGCCGGCCCACCGGGTGGCGGTCGGATGCGCGCACGGCGACGAGAGACTCGCCACAGGCAGCGGATCATTCGGTCCCGCGCCCTCGGTGCTTCGGACGCGGACGTACGCCAACTCGATGCGCCGACCGGTACGCGCGTCGTGATCCGGCCGGATGTGAGGTCGTAGGCGACGACGGTCACCTGGCCGCCTGCCGGACGTCCCTCCTGCACTCCCGGCATGGATGTGCGGCAGCTCACGGACCAGGTCGAAGCGGTATCGCGTGCCTACGCCCGCAGGCACGGGATCACCCGGGACGACACGTGGTTCCTGCTGAAGCTTCAGGAGGAGGTCGGCGAGCTGACACAGGTCTTTCTCATGCGCTCCGGACAGGCCAGGGACAAGGGGCACCGGTCGCGCGACAGAGATCGCCTCTCCTCAAAAGTGGCACAGGTCACTACGCTGTCCAGAGGTTTCGTCTGTTGCGGCCGTTGGAGAAGTTCATGTCTTTCGCTGGGTCATCGGCAACCTCCAAGCCGGCGCGGGTGGATGTCGCCCTCGCCCGTAGCCAGTCTCTCGCCGACCTGCTGCGGCGGTCCGCCAGACGCCATCCCGGCCGGCTCGCCGTGGCGGACGGGAGGAGCAGCCGTACCTTCGCCCAGCTCGACGAGGACGCGTCCCGGGTCGCCGGCGCGCTCGCCGCGAGAGGGGTGTGCCCGGGCGAGCGGGTGGGGGTGCTCTCGCGGAACAGCGTGGACTACGTCCAGACCATCTTCGGGGTCGCCCGCGCGGGCGCCGTCCTCGTGCCGATCAACTTCATGCTCGGGCCCGACGAGATCGGTTACGTGCTCGCCCACTCCTCGGCGGTCGCCCTGCTCGCGCAGGACGCTCTCCTGCCGGTGGCGCGGGACGCGGCCAAGGCGGCCGGACAGCTCCGGATCCGGGTGGTGTACGGCGAGGCGCCCGAGGGCGTCATGAGGGACGAGGGGTGGGAACCGTTCGCGTCGCTGCTCGGTCACGAGGACACGGGCGACCCGGCTCCGCTCATCGCCGCGGACGACCCGGCGCAGATCCTCTACACCTCCGGCACCGAATCGCGCCCCAAGGGCGCCGTGCTGTCCCATGCCGCGCTGATCGCCCAGTACGGCAGCTGTGTCATCGACGGCGGCATGGACAGGCACGACACCGAACTGCACGCCATGCCGCTGTTCCACTGCGCCCAGCAGCACTGCTTCCTGGTTCCCGACATCCAGCTCGGCGCCTCCAGCCATATCCTGTCCGGCCCCGATCCCGCCGCGGTGCTGGAGGCGCTGGAGCGTCACCGGGTGACGAAGTTCTTCGCCCCGCCCACGGTGTGGATCTCACTCCTGCGCCATCCGGACTTCGACCGGCGGGATCTCTCCTCGCTCCGGAAGGGCTACTACGGCGCGGCGATCATGCCGGTCGAGGTGCTCCGCGAGATCGGCGAGCGGCTGCCCGGCGTGCGTCTGTGGAACTTCTACGGCCAGACGGAGATGGCGCCGGTCGCCGTCATGCTCCAGCCGGAGGACCAGCTCCGCAAGGCGGGATCGGCAGGGCAGGCCGCCCTGAACGTCGAGACCCGTGTCGTGGACTCCCGGGGTGACGATGTGGCACCGGGCGAGATCGGCGAGATCGTCCACCGCAGCCCGCACGCCATCCTCGGCTACCTGGACGACCCCGAGAAGACGGCCGAGGCCTTCCGCGGCGGCTGGTTCCACTCGGGTGACCTGGGAGTGATGGACGAGGAGGGCTACCTCACGGTCGTCGACCGGATCAAAGACATGATCAAGACCGGTGGTGAGAACGTCGCCAGCCGGGAGGTCGAGGAGATCATCTACGAGCACCCCGCCGTCGCGGAGGTGGCGGTCGTCGGGGTCCGGCATCCGAGCTGGATCGAGGCGGTCGTCGCGATCGTGGCGACCAAGCCGGGTGTGGCCGTCACCGAGGAGGAGCTGCGCGCGCACACTCGCGCGCGGCTGGCCCCCTTCAAGGTGCCCAAGGCGGTCGCCTTCGTCGACGCTCTCCCGAAGAACCCAAGCGGCAAGATCCTCAAGCGTGAGCTGCGGGAGCGGCACGCCGACCTCGCCGAGCGGATCCCCGGCGCGAGCCCCGGCCGCTGACGGCCCCGGACCGGCGAGATGAGGGGGCCGGCATGTCCGAGGTGCCGGTCCGCCGCCGACGACGGGCCGCCCCCTGCCAGGCGCCCGCGGTGGGGAGGGCGGTGGCTTGGCGCCGTGTCACCGGTTCGGAAGAGAGCTTGACGGTCGTCGTGCACGGTGGAGACTGGTGCAATGATCAAGACGCTGTGTCCCCGGGACTATAACGAGGCACTCTACGTGGGGCATTTCTTCCGTACGGGCACCCCCGTGGTGATGGACCTCACCAAGCTGCCGGACAGCGAGGCCAAGCAGTTCGTGGACTTCGCCGCCGGCCTGGTGTTCGGCAGGGGCGGGGACATGGACAGGCTGTCGCCCAAGGTGTTCCTGCTGATGCCCCGCGGAATGACCGAGCGGTCGTCGGCTGCCGACGAGGCGCGGTAGAGGCGGGTGACCGGCCGGCGGCTACCGGCTCGGTGCGGGCGCCGCCATGCCACCGCTGCTGCTGGACGACGAGGAGGCCGTCGCCGTGGCGATCGGCCTGCGTACCGCGAACACGGTGACCGGGATCGAGGAGACCTCGGTGCGCGCCCTGGCCAAGCTGGAACAGGTGCTCCCCGCCCGGCTGCGCCACCGTCTCAACGCCCTGCACGCCTCCACCGTCCAGGTGCCCGGTGATACCGGCCCGCGCGTCGACGCGGCGGTCCTGACCGCGTTGGCGAGCACCTGCCGCGCCTGCGAGCGGCTCCGTTTCGACTACCGCGGTCACGACGGCACGACGAGCGTGCGCATGGTCGAACCGCACCGTCTGGTCAACTGGGGCCGCCGCTGGTATCTGGTGGCCTTCGACATCGACAGACAGGACTGGCGGACCTTCCGTGCCGACCGGATCACCCCGCGCACGCCCAACGGCCCCCGCTTCGTCCCGCGCGAGCTGCCCGGAGGCGACGCCGCCGCCTACGTGTCCAAGGGCGTGTCGTCGGCCGCCTGGCGCCACCGCGCGCGGGTGGTCGTGCACGCCCCGGTCGAGGCCGTCGCCGACCGGGTCCCCCCGGCGGTCGGCGTGCTGGAGGCCGTCGACGAGCACAGTTGCCTGCTCGACACCGGCGCCGACACCGTTGAGACCCTCGCCCTCTACCTGGGTGCGCTGGGCGCGGATTTCACGGTGGACGGTCCGCCCGAACTCCTGACCCATCTGCGCGAGCTGTCAGAGCGCTACCTGCGAGCCACTCGATGAGCCCGACGACCCCAGGCGGCAGTGTCCGAGTTCGTCCAGAAATGATCCCCGTCTGCGACCGAGCGGACATCGCCTGCCCGATCCCCGTCATCTCACGTGGTCCGCACCGGAGTCAGGCCGCTTCACCTGGTGAGTTCTAGGAATTGTCGACCTCGCGGCCGAAGGCCGACAGCGGTCCAGATCGGCAACGGCGGGCTGTTGCTGGTGCTGACCCAGTACCTGCAGTTCGTGCTCGGCTACACCCCACCCAGGCGGGCGTGGCCTTCATCCCGATGGCGGTGGCCTCACTCATGTTCAACACCCTCGGTGCCACCCTCGGCAATCGGCCTCCTGAACCCTGTGTGGACAAGCTGGTCGAGCGGCTTGGCATCGAGCGCGGTCACATGGTGGTCGCGTCGATGATGGTGACTCCAGCGGCGAGCAGGCGGCTGGGCCGGAGCCCGAACATGCGGTGAAAGGCCTCGCTGAAGTGGGAAGGGCTGGCGAATCCGGCATCGGTTGCGGCGGTGGTGAGGTCGTGCCGTCCGGCCAGCAGTTCGGCGACGCGCAACATCCGGGTCCACAGCCGGTAGCGGCGGAAGGTCGTGCCGGTGTGGGCCGGGAACAGGTGCAGGAACCGTGAGGTGGACAGGCCGCAGCCGATGGCGAGTTCCTCTGCTGAGACGGTGCGGTGCACCTCGGTGCGCAGGCGCGCGGCGGCTTCCTGGATGCGGGCGTCGATCTGAGCGGGCTCGCGGGGCGCGGCCAGGTCCAGCCAGTCCGGCGCCGAGGGGACCGAGCCTGGCCAGGGGGCGTGCCGGATCAGCAGCCGCTCCTCGCGGTGGCCGAGTCTGAGACCGGAATCGCCTGAGGTCATCTGCCGTTCGCAGGCCAGACGCCTGGAGGAGCCCGGATCCAGGTAGCAGAAGAGCATCCGGTCGCCGTGGGCGACCAGTCGGTGTGTGAGGCGGGGCGCGATCAGGGCGCTGCGCGCTGTCTGCGCGGGCTGTCCCCGCGTCCGCACCGTGAAGACGTCGTCGAGCCCGATCGCCAGGCAGGCGACCGAGCCAGAGTGCGCTTCCAGGTCCAGCGCCGGTCCGGTGTAGATGGCCTGACCTGGCCACAGCCAGAGCATCGCGCCAGGGTCACAGCAGGTTTGTGGAAGCGGTGATCTGCTCACAGCGGCATCATCTCCCGCGAACGACTCTTTCGAGACATGGAGCGCGAGCTTATGGCCACTGTGGTCACCATCGTTGTGGCGGTCTTCTTCCTCGGGATGGGCGTGTACGGACTCATCGCGCCTGCCGCGCTGATCGGGCCGTTCGGGATGGTCGCGGACTCCGCTGAGGCGCGGGCGGAGATACGCGCCGTGTACGGGGGATTCGGCGTGGGCATCGCCGTACTGCTGGCCCTGGCGGTCGCCGATGTCGGCGGAATTCGGCGCGGTGCCGTGGTGGCCGTCGCGGCGGCGCTGCTGGGCATGGCGTTCGGGCGGCTGACGGCTCATGTCGTCGAGCGTCCTTCGGCGTTCTACCCGTCCTGACTCTACTTCTGGGTTGAGGTGACCGGCGGTGGTCTCCTCCTCGCCACCGGCCGGTGAGCGCGGAGGCCTCTCACGGAGCGCCTTTCTCCCGCCCCGCGCGGTCAGTTCGGGAATCGCAGGGAACATGCCTGGTCGGGGCGCCGGGCCGGGCCGGCCGTGAGTAGCCGCGGCTGACCCCCTCACAGCCCATCGTCCCGGAGCCGGAGGGCCGGCCCCATCAACCGTTCGGTGGATTTCGAAGGCGCCGCTCATCGGTGATTCTCGAAACATGCCAGTCATCGAGATCGACGGCCTGAGTAAAAACTACAAGGCCCGCAAGGCGGTAGACGGCGTCTCCCTGAAGGTGGAGCAAGGCGAGATCTTCGGAATCGCCGGCCCCAACGGAGCGGGGAAGACCACGATCGTGGAGTGTGCGTCGGGGTTGCGGCGGCGAGACGGCGGCACCCTACGGGTGCTGGGCCTGGACCCGCAGAGCGACCGGCGCACGCTGCTGCAGCGCGTCGGCGTCCAACTGCAGGAGGCGGCCCTGCCCGACGCGATCAAGGTCGGTGAGGCATTACGGATGTATGCCTCCTTATATGACAATCCCGGTAACTGGCGGGAGCTCATGGACGAGTGGGGGCTGGCGGACAAGGAGCGTACCGGCTTCGCAGCCCTGTCCGGCGGCTGGAAGCAGCGGCTGTTCATCGCACTCGCCCTGGTCGGCAACCCGGAAGTCGTCTTCCTCGACGAGCTCACCACGGGCCTGGACCCCTCTGCCCGCCGTATGACCTGGGGCCTGATCCGCACCATGCGCGAGCGCGGGGTCACCGTCGTGCTGGTCACCCATTTCATGGACGAGGCCGAGGCGCTGTGCGACCGCATCGCGATCATCGACCACGGCCGTGTCGTCGCCGAGGGCAGTCCGCGAGAGCTGATCACAGAGGGACGGTCCGATTCGCTGGAGGACGCGTACTTCGCGCTGACCGGAGGAGAAGTGGCATGAAGGGTCTCATGCGGGTCACCGCGGTCGAGCTCAAACTGATCATTCGTGATCCGATGTCGGCGTTCTTCGCCCTGGCCTTCCCGGCGATCATGCTGTGGGTCAAGATGCGCAACGGCACACCCCTGCCGGGCGGGCTGCCGGTCATCGACGCCACGGTGCCGATGCTGAGCATCTTCGTCATCGGTCTGGCCGCGCTGGTCATCCTCCCGGCCACGCTGGCCCAGTACAGAGAACGCCGGGTGCTGAAGCGGCTGCGCGCCACTCCCGCCTCGCCCACCATGCTGTTCGGCGCCCAGTGGGCCGCTCACATGCTGCTGGCCGCGCTCGGAACGGTGCTGTTGATCGTCGTCGGTCTGGCCGTCTACAGGCTGACGGCGCCCGCGAACGCGGCGAGCGTCGTCCTGGCGTGGATCCTCAGCGCGCTGAGCCTCAGCTCCATCGGCCTGCTCATCGGCGCACTCGTCCCCAGCGGCCGCACCGCGACCGTGATCGGGCTGAGCGTCTTCTTCCCGATGGTCTTCCTGTCCGGTGCCATGATCCCCCGTGAGACCCTGTCCGGCTCGATGCGCGCCATCGGCGACCTGACCCCCATGGCCCCCGCGGTCCAGGCAGTCCGCGACGGCTGGGCCGGCAATGCGACCTCCCCGATTACCCTGAGCGTCATGGTCGCGATATTCATCGTTGCCGGCGGCATCGCCGTCAGGACGTTCCGGTGGTAGCCCTCACCGACCTCGACGTCTCGCGCTGGGATCGCGCCTGGCCCCCCCTGCCATACCTGTTCATCCTGCTTCCGGCGGCCTTCGCCTTGCTGCGGGACTGGCGGCCGGAGGTACTGGCGCTGGCGTTACTCGCCGGAGCCTGGCACTGGTTCATGGTCACCTCGCACCCCGGCTGGACCGAGCGGCCGGCGGTAAAGATCATCTACTTCGTCGTGATGCTGGCCGTCATCGGGGCACTGGTCAGAACCGACACGCTGTTCACGGTGACAGGACTGGGAGCGTTCTTCCAGTCCTTCACCCTGCTGCCCGGGCGGTGGGCCTACGCGGGGGTGGCCGCGACAGCCGGCGTGCTGGTCGCCGCTCGGCCCGGACTCGGGCGCCCCCTGAGCGAGATGCTCTACTCCTTCCTCGTCGCGGTGCTGATCGCCTCTACGGTCGGCCTGTTGATCCGGACCGTCTCCGATCAGAACGACAACCGCAAGGTGATGATCGCGCAGTTGAAGGAGACCGGCGCCAAGCTGGCCGCGCTCGCGGAGGACAACGCGATTCTGCAGGCCCAGCTACTGACCCGCGCTCGTGAGGCCGGTGCGCTCGGGGAGCGGCAGCGGATGGCCCGGGAGATCCACGACACCATCGCACAGGGTCTGACCGCCGTCCTCACCCAGCTCGAAGCCGCCGACAGCATGGTCGAGGACGTACCTGCCGTGCGCTCCCGGCTGAACACGGTGCGCACCCTGGCCAGAGACAGTCTGAACGAAGCCCGCCGATCGGTTCAGGCGTTGCGTCCGGCGCCGTTGGACGATGCCCAGCTCGCCGCCGCCCTTCACGACATCGCCACGAAATGGTCGCAGACCACCGGCACGCCCGCCTCCGTGTCGGTCACCGGCGACCCCCGGCCGCTGCACGTGGAGGTGGAGATCACCTTGCTGCGGGTGGCGCAGGAGGCGCTGACCAACGTCGGCAAGCACGCCTCGGCCACCCGGGTCGGCCTCACCCTGTCATACATGGAGGACGTCGTGGCGCTGGACGTGCGTGACGATGGATCCGGCTTCACCCCTGAGGCGACGGGCTCCTCGAACGCGGGCGGTTTCGGCCTCATCGCGATGCGTCAGCGGGTCACCCGGCTGGCCGGTGCCTTCGCGATCGAGACGGCCCCTGGCCAGGGAACCGGGATCTCTGCCACCGTTCCGGCCATCCCCGCCACCTCGGATTCGGGATCATCCAACCACTCCAGAAACGCACTGTGAGACATGCCGATCCGTATGATCATCGTGGACGACCATCCAGTCGTCCGTGACGGGCTGCGCGGGATCTTCACCGCCGACGATGCCTTCGAGGTCGTCGGTGAGGCGGCCGACGGGCCGGAAGCGCTTGCCGTAGCCATGCAGACCAACCCCGATGTCGTGCTCATGGATCTGCGCATGCCGAAGATGAGCGGCGCAGAGGTCATCCGCCGGCTACGCGAGCAGACGCCCGGCATCCACGTGCTGGTCCTGACCACCTTCGACGACGACGCCGACGTCCTGCCCGCGATCGAACAGGGCGCCACCGGCTATCTGCTCAAGGACACCCCGCGCGCCGAGCTGCGCCGCGCCGTGCGGGCGGCGGCCCGCGGTGAGACGGTGCTGTCCCCCTCCGTGGTCGGCGTGCTGACGCACAGGGTGCGCACGCCGGAACAGCAGACACTGAGCCGCCGGGAGTTCGAGGTGCTCGGGCTCATCGCGCGTGGCGCGACCAACCGTGAGATCGCCGCGAAACTGTTCATTACCGAGGCGACGGTGAAGACGCATCTGCTGCATATCTTCGCCAAACTCAAGGTGAATGACCGGGCGGCTGCGGTCGCGGCGGCGTATGAGACCGGTCTGCTCAAGCCGGCCGCCGGCAGCTGATCTGAGAGCGTCAGGAGAGCTCGGCCTTGTGGCCGGCCACGGAGCTCTCGCTCCGCGGCGAGGGCCGGCATTCAAGGTGTCACACCTCGAGGGAGGACCCGGGGCGCGTGAGCGTTTCTCTCGGCATATGAGTTGACAGGCGCGTCCCGAACCGGTCCGATGAACGTCGGCCGGCATACGGCAGGAGACGTCGCCCAGTCGCGTCGTCTGTGTCGTGCGGTGATTTCGCTCCAGGTCAAAGAGGTGTTCATGCGTGCCAGCACGATGCATGCGGATGAGATGGACCACGACGTCCCTCTCGTACGCCGATTGGTCGCTGCGCAGTTCCCCCGGTGGGCAGACCTTCCCGTCGAGCCATTCGACTCCTCCGGCACGGACAACGCCATCTATCGGCTCGGCGGCGACATGGCCGTGCGTCTACCTCGCAGGCCCGGTTCCGCCGCGCAGGTAGAGAAGGATCTGCGGTGGCTACCGAGGCTCGCTCCTCTCCTCCCGGTGCCCATTCCCGTCCCGCTCGGCGAGGGGGAGCCCGCTGAGGGCTATCCCCTGCCCTGGTCCGTCTACCGCTGGCTCGACGGCGAGAACCCGTCCGCCGACCGCCTGACCGAGCCGAGCCTGCTCGCGAAGGATCTGGCGGAGTTCGTCGCCGCGTTCCGCCGAATCGATCTTCCAGACGGACCGCCTGCCTACCGAGGTGGGCCGTTGTCGATGCTGGATGCTCCGACGCGCGCGGCGATTGACGAACTGCGCGGAGTGGTCGACACCGACGCGGCGGCCGCGGCGTGGGAGACCGCCCTGAAGGCTCCCGGGTGGGCGGGCCCACCCGTCTGGATCCACTCCGACCTGATGCCCGGGAATCTGCTGGTCGTCCAGGGACGGCTCAGCGCCGTCATCGACTTCGGCACCGTAGGCGTAGGAGACCCCGCCTGCGACCTGATCGTCGCATGGAACCTCCTCCCAGCCGGCGTGCGCAACGACTTCCGTACGGTCCTCCAGATCGACGACGCGACCTGGGCCCGCGGACGAGGCCGGGCCCTGTCCATCGCACTCATCGCGCTCCCGTACTACAAGGACACGAATCCGGTGTTCGCGGCGAACGCGCGGCACGTGATCCATGAAGTCCTCGCCGATCACGAGAACGCTGCGTGACAAGGCCCTCGGACGGGCGCGCCAAGCCATCACCGTGCCACGACTCGGCGGCCGGTGACGACGGCGGAACCGAGCAGACCTGTTTCACCTGTTGACGGGCGGCGCGGCGTTTCTTATGTTCCGCGTAGGCCGTCTCCTGGGCGCTCCGGACCCGAAGGGGTTGCGATGACCACCGAGCTGGATCCGGACGGAACGTGGCCGGACATCGTGCCGGGACCACTTGCCACGCCGCCACCGGAGTTCGCCCACAGGCGCGATTCAGGGCCGCTGGAGCCGGCGACCGTGCCCAGCGGCGACCGCGTCCCGGTGGACGCGGCATCCCGTGGACGTCCGCGCCCTGCCGGCTCACCCACCTCCACCGAGCAGGCGCGTTACGAGGGCTACACCGACTTCATGGCCTACACCCCGGCCAGTGGACCGCTGCCTGGCCGCCAGCCTTGTCGCCAGGGTCGGTGACCTGGACCGATGGCTTGGTCTACCGGCCGGCGGCCATGCACGTCACCGTGGGTGGATGACGTGCACGACGGTGACTGCCGGTGCCGATGGTTTCATCTCAGCCGCGATGCAACCACGGATGGCTCCAGACCTGCTCGGCTTGTCCCGGGTTGATGATGGTGAGGGGCGTACGCGTCCCCAGGTTTTGAAAGTGTGACGACGTGCTGCTCCAGTGAGCGGAGCATCGCAGCCGGTGGGGCGGAAGGACTTGTCCCCACTCGTCCAAGCGGACACCTGGAGGAAGGTCTGCACGTCCGCGGGCAAGGGGATCGGCATCCCGGTCTACAGCGGCTTGTTCCTCGCCGAGGGCGCTCGGAGGTCTTCCACCCGCCAGTCGCGTCACCAACCTGCCTGGGCAGTACAGCTAGTGGAAGGATGCCGACCGCGGCCACACTGATTCCGGCCTCCGGTGGCGTGATCCGTGGCAAAGCCGCCTTGCGCGAATACTGGTTCAGCGTCGACACAAGGGTTGACCTGGGCTTTCGTTGTCGAAGTGGGTGACGGGAATCGAACCCGGGCTGTCAGCTTGGCGATCGGCTACTGATCTTGGTCTCTGAGCCGGGAGACGCCGACCCGCGGGGAGCACTCCGGCTACCCGTGAGTCCTCCACGGCGGTGACGGGGGGCTGATCTTCGCGGGGCCGGATGACGGGCTGCTCCGCAACACCAACTTCAAACCGGCGCGTCCGGGCTCAGCCTCTCAGGTCAGAAGAGGGTGAGCGGCTCGGTCGGCATGGGCTCGGGCAGCGGCTCGATCTCGGGCAACCGGGCTCGCACGTCGTCGTGAAAACGACGGGCGAGCATCAGCGCATCGGCGTTGTCGGGGGTGTGGATGAACACGGTCGGTGAGCGGCCTTCGCGCAGCCATTCGGTGACCGTGCCGATCCACTGCTGCCAGCCCTCGATCGTGCGCGCGTTGGCGTCCCGGCCGAGGTAGCGAATGATCGGACGGTCGGTGAGAGCGGACGACCGGCGCGGCATGCGCGGTTTCTTCGTCCACGCCTCTCGTTCGGCGTCGCTGGTCGGAGGGCTCTGGAAGAGGGCGGTGGTGTCGAACGGGATCCATTCGGCATCAGCGCCCGCGAGAACCCTTTCGAGAAGCCGTTCAGATCGTGCGTCGTCGAAGAACGCGCGATGGCGGACTTCGACGGCGTATCTGTACGAGCGGGGGAGCCGGCGAAGAAAGCCCGCCAGGATGCCGAGGTTGGTCGGAGCGAACGATCCCGGCAGTTGGATCCAGAGGGTGTGGGTCCGCGGCCCGAGCGGTTCGATCGCCTCCAGGAACGACCGAAGCTCCTCGTCGACGCCGGTGAGGCGGCGCTCGTGTGTGATCGACTTGGGCAGCTTGACCACGAAGCGGAAGTCGGAGGTGGTCTGCCGCGCCCATGACTCCACCGTGCTCCTCGCCGGTGTCGCGTAGAACGTCGTGTTGCCCTCCACCGCGTTGCACCAGGTCGCATAGGATCGCAGCCGCTCCCCGGGAGGGAGCGGATGAGGCAGGAAGCGCCCCTGCCATGGCGCGTGCGTCCACATCGCGCATCCCACATGAAGCCGCATGACCTCGACGCTATCCAAAGTCGGCAGGAGAAAAGACCGAGACCGTCTTCGGGCGGACACTTCGCCGCGCATATCGAGCAGGCTGCTGTCGCACGCCCGCCTCATGGCCTCTTTCCGCGATCCGATCGCCCGGTCAGATGCCGGGGCATTGATCGCGAATCACCGCCTGTCCAGCTAGGTGATCGCCTCCGAGGGGTTCGGCGATCGTAGACGATCAGCGGTCGCATGACCGGCTGGATGGTGTGGACGTTGTGCCAGATCGCGGCGGAGATCGGTGCCAAGCCGCACTTGATTCTCCAGCGGCTGGAAGGTCCACACTCCTCGTGTGAACGACGAAGGCCGTGAGCTGCTCACCATCGGGCAGCTCTCCCACCGCACCGGATTGTCGGTGCGCACCATCCGCTACTGGTCCGATATCGGGGTGCTGCCCCCGGACTGCCGCACCGGCGCCGGCTTCCGGCTCTACGGCACCGAATCCGTCGCCCGGCTCCAGCTTGTGCGCACCCTGCGCGAGCTGGGGCTGGGTCACGCGGAGGTGCGGCGGGTGATGCAGCGGGAGACGACCGTCGCGGCTGTCGCTGCCGCTCATGTGCGGGCCCTGGATGCACAGATCCGGGCCCTGCGACTGAGCCGGGCCGTGCTGAGCACGGTGGCCAGGCGGCAATCCGATACCGAGGAGACGGCACTGATGAATAAGTTGGCGAGGCTCTCCGCCCAGGAGCGCAGCGCAATCATCGAGGACTTCGTGGACGAGGTCTTCAGCGGGCTGGACGCCGACCCGCAGCTGTACGAGCGGATGCGCAGCACCATGCCGGAGTTGCCCGACGATCCCACGCCAGAGCAGGTCGACGCATGGATCGAACTCGCGGAACTGATCACCGACCCGGACTTCCGCCGACGCCTACGCCGCACGATGCAGCACAATGCCACGGGCCGCGCTCAGGCGGGCCCTGGCCCTGGCCGGCAGCCCGGCGCCTTCATGTTCTTCGCCAAGAAGGTCGCGCTGCTCGCCGGTGCGGCCCGGGAGCGCGGCGTCGCTCCTGAGTCGGCCGAGGCCGCGGAGGTCCTCGACGAACTCCTCGGCACGGCCGCCGGCGCACCTCGCCGCGCCGAGGTTTTGGAGCGTATCGAGGCGGGCTTGGACGCGCAGGCCGAGCGCTACTGGCAGCTGATGGCGCTCATCCGCGGCGAGCAGCCACACCCGACGACGACGCCGGACTATCAGTGGCTGGTACAGGCTCTGCGAGCGCACGGCTGAACCGGCGTGGGTCCCGGCCCACCGTGGTGCCCCCTCCCGGCGACTCGCACCGCCGGGACGGGATACCGCCTCATGGCCGGTGGATGTCGATCCGGGCTCCCTTGGGCCGCCCTCCATTCAAAGGCCGACGACTTGCTGAAGGATTCGCCGCACCTCGTCCCCCGGCGGCTGACAGCAGGTATCGCACCGCAGCTCGGCGACGCGGAGCTGGTGACCCCGGCAATGACGCAGGCGATGCTCGGCTTCACCTCCGACACGGTGCGTTCGCCCTTCTTACGACCGACCTCATCCACCACCACCGCGGTGTGGGTGCGCTTGTGCGGATCGATACCGATCACCATCCTGGACGTTGTCTCCTTCATGCAGGGGAACGACATCCGGGCTGGTCGGCGGACATATCCCAGTTGAGGGGACTGCCAGGCTCCTGACTTGTTGAATGAGGCCCGGCCCGGTCTATGCCGAGCTCCAGGCCGCCATGGACAGGTCAGGCGCAAGCCATACAAAGTCCGAAGGCAGATCGTCCCTGAGTCACCCAGCGACCTGGACCCGCACCAGGCGGGCACTACAAGGGGGACACCGAGATCATCCCGAAGCCAGAGCGCCTCCGCCGGAGACCGGGCTCTCGATTGCTTCACGCCTGAGGCTGAGTCTCCGATATCCGGCGCGTGACTTCGGTGTCTGCCCAGCGGTCGTGAAGAGTTCGGCCATCGGGATCGAAGAGTGCCCATAGCCCGTCCACGATGAGGATGACCGGTCCGGCGACCGGTACGAGGACGAGGAGCGGGAAGATTAGCGCACGGAGCGCCGTCTTCTTTGCCCTTGGCGGGTCCGTCGTCCCTGCGGAGACGACGCGGATGCGCAGTAGCCGCTTACCGAGCGTTTGCCCCCATCGGGTGTGCTGGACCCAGGAATACAGGAACAGCGCGGGCAAGATGGCCAGTCGCCCGGGGTCGGTGTTTGCCTCGAACAGGGAGATCCAGTTCAGGAGCCCGTACTCCAGGCGGATGGAGGGGAAGAAGGTGTCGATGTCGACCAGGAACAAGATCGGTTGTACGACGAAAATGAGAACTACGACAATGATGAGGTAGTCGACCAGGACCGCCAGCAGTCGACGCCATGCCGTACCCGGCTGCGGAACTGCACCCGGGCGTTCATGGTCGGCGTACCGCATGGTCCATGACGCGAGAAGCACCAGTCCGGCCGCGACCATGATGCAGAGCTGGGTGCTTCCCCAACCGCCAAGCACCGTGGCGAACCAGTCTGCGCTGAGAAGCGGGATGGTGCCGCCGCAGGTGTCGGGGTCTGAGTATGCGGGAGTGATGGGTTCGACAACCGCGATCAAGCCTAGGACGCTCGCCACTTGCCGTCCTGTGCTTCGGGGGTCGCGATGGCCCAGGCAGGCCAGGAAGCCGAGGAAGACCAGGAGCGCGGGGACGGCCCATATCTCTACGCTTTCCAGGATGTCGTTGAGATCGCCGCGAAGCGGGGCCAGCGGCGATACCTCCCGGTTGAGAGAACCTATGCATGAGCTGATCTCGTACTCGCCGGGCTGCAGCCGGAACCGCCACTCCTCCCATGTCGGGAAGGCCGCGACGGCGACCGCCGCCATCCACATCAGCAACGCCAACCTTGACAACCGGGGGGAGTTCGGCAAGGTGATCCCTTCGCACATGAGTGCGGGACACCTTACCGACGTCGGAGGGGAGCACAGATGCGGCAGGTGCCGAATCGACCATGAAGCGGCGGTGCGTCGCTGGGCCGACGGGTTCGTTGGGTACGACGGGTGCGCGGTACGGCTACGGCCCGGGTCGCCGCCGCTTGACACCCGCACGCGCTGGGGATGTGGTCAGGGAGATGGGCCTGCCCGGCCTGTACTTCCATGATCCGCGTCACACGGGCAACAGCTCGCCGCCCAGTGAGCTAGTTCCATCCTGTCCTCGCAGGTCGGAGGGGGTGGCCTGGCGGTGTTGAGTGTGCTCTCTCCTGGTAGACGGCTGGGATCATGGGTCTCGATCGTCCGCCGGGGGCAAATGTGGATCTTCCGGCTTTCGTCTGCGCTGCCCGGCCTGGGGTCGTTATCGTCCGTGTCCTGGTGATCTCGCCAGGTAATCGTTGTCTTGTCGGCCGGGGGAAGCCATGTCGTCACCGCTGCTGGAGCGCATCACCATGCGCCTGGTCGCGCTGGGCACGCACGCCGATCGGTTGCGCGAGCAACTGGCCGAGACCGAAGACGAGATGGACCGGCTGCGTGTGGCCGAGCAGGTGGTCAAGGAACTCCTCGCCGACGATCCCGCCGAGCAGCTCAACGCACCCGGCGAGCCCGGCGGTGAGCCGACGCCGTTCTACCAGGTGATGCTCACCCCAGCCCAGGCAGCAGAGCAGGCCTCCCAGGGGATAGAGCTGCGCCCCATACCCGTACCCGTACCCGCGTCCGTGCCCGTGCCCGGCGGTTTGCTGATCCCGCACCGTCACCACGCTGCCGGCACTGATGAGCTGCCCGCCGACTACCAGGCGCTACTGGCCGCGGTACGCGCCGCCGACGGCCCCCTCATCTGCAAGGCGATCTGCGCCCAGCTCAGCCTTTCCACCGAATCGGGGCAGGTCGAAGGCGTGCGGGCCAAGCTGAACCGGCTGGCCGAGCGGGGCTGGCTGCGCAAGACCCCCAGCGGCGCGTTCGCCCCCTGACCTCGGGCGGCCCACTGCGCCCACTGCCGCTTCCCGCAGCCCCTGGCCAGGCCCTGCCCGGGTGAAACATCCCGAGCGTGTCCCCGGCGGGGGCCTGGCGGCGTGTGACCACAACCAAAACCACGACATCGACAACGTCGAAGGCTTCGACGTCCGCCGAAGACACGCCCTCGCCTGTCTACTCCTGCATGCTGCCGCTGTCCACCCAAACCCTCACCTTCCTGGCCGACCTGCTGCGCGCTCATCTCAAGACCATCGGCTCGCGCTGGCGGAAACTGCCCGCCGGGAAGATCGCCACCATCGTGCTGGCCGTCTTACGCCATGACCAGCGCCTGGCCGACATGGCCGGCGCCAACAACGTCTCGGCCTCCACCGTGCGACGCTGGATGCTGGAGACCGTCGAACTGCTCGCCGCCCGCGCACCCCGCCTGGACCGCGCCCTGAAGAAGATCGCCAAAGCCGGTGGTGAGGTCGTCCTGCTGGATGGCACCCTGATCCGCACCCGCCGCCGCACCGGAGCCGACAACCGCAGGAACTACTCGGGCAAGCACAAGGCCCACGGGCTGCTCGTGGTGGCGCTCACCGACACCCGCGGCAACCTGCTGTGGGTCTCCGCCGTCCGGCCTGGTCGCGCATCGGAGATCACCACCGCCCGGCACAACCGCCTCACCGCCCGCCTGCGCGAGGCCGGGCTGGGCGCTATCGCCGACCTCGGCTTCGTCGGCCTGGACGACGATGACGACAATCCGGTCATCATCACCGGCCGCAAAGCCACCCGCGGCAGGCCCCTCACCCCCGCGCAAAAGCAGGTCAACCGGCTCATCAGCGCCGAACGCGCCCCCGTCGAGCACGGCTTCGCCACGTTGAAGGCCTGGCGCATCCTCACCAAGCTCCGCCTGGACGCCATCCACGTCACCAAGCTGCTCCGCGCGCTGATGGTCCTGGCCATCACCGAACACACCCGCTGACCGATGATCACCCACCATGATCAGTACCCACCACCAGCCAGAGCATGCCCTCAACGGATCACACCAGGCCCCTGACCAGCAACTTCAAGTTGGAACGATCTCAATCGGGCGCGGGTCCCAAGGACCTGATGGTCCGGATGGGGCATGACAACGTGCGCGCCGCGATGATCTATCAGACCGATCACGTTGCAGACGGCGCTGCGTTCCGGCGGTTGACATCTGTCGCGGCACGCACGAACTCGCGCACCCGCGCAGTCGTGTTGGTTTCCAGCCAGACCAGTCCTCGTTCGATCGGCGCCGCGTCGTGGATCGGCACGTACGCGACATCCGGGCGGGGGTAGTACCACCGGCTGTGATCGCCCACTGGCAGGACGCCCTTGCCCATCGCGACGTGGGACAGCATCTCGGAGAACGTTTTGCCCGTCGGTCCTTTCGGAACGGGTCTACCCGACGGGGTGTACTCGGGTGTGCGGTCGCGTTTGAACTCCGCCGACGTGACCTCTGGGTACTGCACCACGGGGTGGTTGGCGAGGACTTCGAGGGATACCGACTTCTCGCAAGCCAGCGGATGACCGGCCGCCACAGCCAGCGAGCGGCCCTCCGTCAGTAAGGCCGGCCCGCAAGCCATGCCGTCGAAGGGATACGCGGCGATGAGGACGTCGATGGAACCGTCGAGCAGGCTCGATCGTGAGTTGGACAGCTGCACTTCGTGGACGCCAACCTCGCAGTCGGGGTGGCGTTCGGTGAACAGACTGACGGCCTTGAGCAGAGCCGGCGCGGTCCACTCGCCGAGGAACGCCACGCGCAAGTTTCCGGTGATGCCGCGGCCGGCGTCGATGGCCCTGCGAATCGCCTCGTCCATCTGGGCTGCCAACGGCGTAAGGTCCTCGGCCAGTTGCCGCCCGATCGGGGTGAGACGGACGATGCGGCTGGTGCGCTCGAACAGCGGAGCGCCGACGCGGCGTTCCAGTTTCTTGATCACGTGGCTGATCCGCCCGGTTGTCACCTTCAGACGCTCGGCCGTATGACCGAAGTGCAGTTCCTCGGCCAGCGTCAGGAAGGTCTCGATCTCGTGGCGTTCGAGCACGTGTCTCTCCGTCGTTGAATCTGAGTCAACGATCGTAGCCACATCATGGCTTGATGGCCGTCATCGTCCGAGGCATCGTAGAGAGCGTCATCCGGTCACACGGTAAGCATCCCGGGACCGGTCCCGACCCCACGCCACACGGAGTAACCGCATGCTCAGCACCACCGTGCCCCGCAGGGTCGTCGCCGGACTGTTCATTGCGCTGGACGGCGTAGTGGAGGCACCCGAGACCTGACACTTCCCGTACATGAACGATGAGATGGGCGCGGTCGTCGGCGGACTCACGACCGGCGCGGACACGCTTCTACTGGGCCGGACAACATACGAATCGTTCGCCGCAGCCTGGCCACACCAGACCGGCGACATGGCCGAGGCGTTGAAGGCGATGCCCAAACTGGTCGCGTCCAACACCATGGAGACGGCCGAGTGGAACAACACGACCATCCTCGGCGGGGACGCCGTGGCCGAGTTGACCGCGCTCAAGAAACGGCGGTGAAGGGACATCGGCATCTCTGGGAGTATCACCATCCCCCGCGCCCTGCTGCGCGCCGGGCTCGTCGATGACCTTCACCTGCTCGTCCACCCGATCACCCTGGGCACCGGACAGCGTCTGTTCACCAGTGACCGCATCCCCCTGACCCTGGCCGCCTCGGCCACCTTCAGTACCGGCGTGGTCCACCTGCACTACCAGCCGGCCTGACACCTTCGGCAACCGAGACAGGATTTTTCATGAGCTCAACGAACATCACCGACTATCTGACGGGGCTCGACGGCGCGCTGCGGGAGATCGGCGAGAAGCTGCGTCCCGTCATCGACGCGGCCCTGCCCGGTGGGAGCGGTGCGATGTGGCACGGTCACCCGACCTGGAACCTCGGTGACAAGCCGGGGAAGAACCCCATCTGCCTGGTGAAGGCGTACGGGTCATACGTCACTTTCGGGTTGTGGCGAGGTCAGGAACTCGTCGATTCGTCTGGGCGCCTTATCGCGGGTGCCCGCCAGATGGCCTCGGTGAAGCTCCGCACCGTCGACGACATCGACCCGGACCTGTTCACCGACTGGCTGCGTCAGGCCTGCGACCTGGAAACGAGGTGACAGGCATGCGCGTGAAAGCCTTCGATCACCTGGTGCTCAATGTCGAGGATGTCGAGCGCGCACTGGGGTTCTACTGCGGGCTTCTCGGTCTGGAGCCGGTACGCGTCTCGGAGTGGCGGGCCGGCAACGTCGGATTCCCCTCCGTGAGGGTCGCTCCGGAAACCATCATCGATCTGGTCCGCCGCCCTCGGAATGAGTCGAACGTCGACCATATCTGCCTGGTTGTGGAACCGCTGGACTGGCAAGAGGTCATCGAGTCGGGTGTCTTCACCGTCCTCGAGGGGCCTGTGGGCCGGTTCGGCGCGCGCGGCAGCGCGACCTCGATCTACGTGCAGGACCCTGACGGCAACACCGTCGAACTCCGCTGGTATCCGCAGGACGCCGAAGAGTAAGCGCGGGGTGGCCGTGCCGCATACCCGCTCGATGACACCGGGTGGTGACCCTCAGAGTTGCCACCCGGATGTTCGGCTGAAACGCAGCCAGCGAGACTCGAACCCCTGCCTCCCCGTGAGTGTGGAAAACGCTGACTTGGGCCTTCGTGTGTGGAGCGGGTGACGGGAATCGAACCCGCGCTGTCAGCTTGGGAATCATCTACTGATCTAGCTGCTCTGAGCTGGGGAAACAGGGGTGCAGGTTAGGGCAGGTCGAGTCCCCGTGACTCCCCGCTTGTTCTGGCACGCATCTGGCACGCGATCAAGTCTGCATTCCACCAGAGGTGGCCGCTCTACGATCATGAGGTGCCCGGTCTTGCGGGTTGGAACGGCAAGGTCCTACCGTTTCCGAGCCTCTGCCTCGCGCTTGCTTGAAGGGATTCGGTCGTTATGGCCCTTGTGTGGTACCCCATCAGTCCTGCGCTGGTCCAATCCATGATCAGCCTTGCCAACTCCGGTTGGGATCAAGAATCGCTGGACGCCGCCTGGGAACGTACAGGATGGCCGGCCGCTCCCGGTGGCTCGATCGCTCGCTACCTTAGTGATGTTCGAAATACGCCCGTGCTGACCGCTGGTGACTGGGACGTCACTGTCCCCTGGGGCGGCGGTGTAGATGGCGGCCGCGTGAAGATGTTCGATGTAGCGTTCGCTCTCTATTACGGACCAGACGACGATGAGGACCCCGACGAAGATCAGGATCTGCTGGACTTGCCGGAGAGCGCGCCGTCCAAGCGGTGGCATTTTGACACGTCGGCAACCCGGGAGCAGTTCGGCACTGCTTGGCAAGCGGGCTTCGAGGTGGTGTCGGATCTGTTGGGGCGGGCAGAGATCGTAGGCCGGCACGGGGACACTGACGGCGATTGGCATCACGCGGTCTGGCGGGTCGGCTCCCGGCTGATGATCCTTGCCCAAGGTGAGGACTTCATGTCGTACAGCCTCTATGACAGAGCCGCCTTGCACGTGGTCGACTTCTCCGCCACCAAGAGGGTCCCGCAGGGTGATGACCTTTATGACCTTCTGGTGGGCGGCGTCGAAGAGTGAGGGTGTCCGCTCACGAGATCGGGGCGGATGAATCTCGTCTGTCCTAGTCTCGTCGGGAAGAGGATGGAATCGGACGCTGCCAGCTTGGGAAGTGCATAGATCACGGCTTGTAGGGTGGCTGACCTGTGGTTAGGGACGGTCGTGAGTGACCGTGGTTGACCCCTCGTTACCGCAGGGCCCCGGCGTTGATTCGCTATGTCCAGTTCCGGCATGTTGATCAGATGTTGTAGACGGCGAAGGCCGCGTTGTGGTCGAGGAGGTCGCGGCGGGCGTGGGCGATGTTGTCTCGATCGGCCAGGCGCATGGTGCTGATCGCCAGGTCCCACTGTGTCAGGCTCTACTGAGACATACGGGATGAATGAGCTAGTTCCATCCTGTCCTCGCAGGTCGGAGGGGGTGGCCTGGCGGTGTTGAGTGTGCTCTCTCCTGGTAGACGGCTGGGATCATGGGTCTCGATCGTCCGCCGGGGGCAAATGTGGATCTTCCGGCTTTCGTCTGCGCTGCCCGGCCTGGGGTCGTTATCGTCCGTGTCCTGGTGATCTCGCCAGGTAATCGTTGTCTTGTCGGCCGGGGGAAGCCATGTCGTCACCGCTGCTGGAGCGCATCACCATGCGCCTGGTCGCGCTGGGCACGCACGCCGATCGGTTGCGCGAGCAACTGGCCGAGACCGAAGACGAGATGGACCGGCTGCGTGTGGCCGAGCAGGTGGTCAAGGAACTCCTCGCCGACGATCCCGCCGAGCAGCTCAACGCACCCGGCGAGCCCGGCGGTGAGCCGACGCCGTTCTACCAGGTGATGCTCACCCCAGCCCAGGCAGCAGAGCAGGCCTCCCAGGGGATAGAGCTGCGCCCCATACCCGTACCCGTACCCGCGTCCGTGCCCGTGCCCGGCGGTTTGCTGATCCCGCACCGTCACCACGCTGCCGGCACTGATGAGCTGCCCGCCGACTACCAGGCGCTACTGGCCGCGGTACGCGCCGCCGACGGCCCCCTCATCTGCAAGGCGATCTGCGCCCAGCTCAGCCTTTCCACCGAATCGGGGCAGGTCGAAGGCGTGCGGGCCAAGCTGAACCGGCTGGCCGAGCGGGGCTGGCTGCGCAAGACCCCCAGCGGCGCGTTCGCCCCCTGACCTCGGGCGGCCCACTGCGCCCACTGCCGCTTCCCGCAGCCCCTGGCCAGGCCCTGCCCGGGTGAAACATCCCGAGCGTGTCCCCGGCGGGGGCCTGGCGGCGTGTGACCACAACCAAAACCACGACATCGACAACGTCGAAGGCTTCGACGTCCGCCGAAGACACGCCCTCGCCTGTCTACTCCTGCATGCTGCCGCTGTCCACCCAAACCCTCACCTTCCTGGCCGACCTGCTGCGCGCTCATCTCAAGACCATCGGCTCGCGCTGGCGGAAACTGCCCGCCGGGAAGATCGCCACCATCGTGCTGGCCGTCTTACGCCATGACCAGCGCCTGGCCGACATGGCCGGCGCCAACAACGTCTCGGCCTCCACCGTGCGACGCTGGATGCTGGAGACCGTCGAACTGCTCGCCGCCCGCGCACCCCGCCTGGACCGCGCCCTGAAGAAGATCGCCAAAGCCGGTGGTGAGGTCGTCCTGCTGGATGGCACCCTGATCCGCACCCGCCGCCGCACCGGAGCCGACAACCGCAGGAACTACTCGGGCAAGCACAAGGCCCACGGGCTGCTCGTGGTGGCGCTCACCGACACCCGCGGCAACCTGCTGTGGGTCTCCGCCGTCCGGCCTGGTCGCGCATCGGAGATCACCACCGCCCGGCACAACCGCCTCACCGCCCGCCTGCGCGAGGCCGGGCTGGGCGCTATCGCCGACCTCGGCTTCGTCGGCCTGGACGACGATGACGACAATCCGGTCATCATCACCGGCCGCAAAGCCACCCGCGGCAGGCCCCTCACCCCCGCGCAAAAGCAGGTCAACCGGCTCATCAGCGCCGAACGCGCCCCCGTCGAGCACGGCTTCGCCACGTTGAAGGCCTGGCGCATCCTCACCAAGCTCCGCCTGGACGCCATCCACGTCACCAAGCTGCTCCGCGCGCTGATGGTCCTGGCCATCACCGAACACACCCGCTGACCGATGATCACCCACCATGATCAGTACCCACCACCAGCCAGAGCATGCCCTCAACGGATCACACCAGGCCCCTGACCAGCAACTTCAAGTTGGAACGATCTCAATGCACCAAACTGGCAGCAGTAGGGCGAGAACGGGTACGACACGTAGTGATCATGACCGAGCATGACCTGCAGTACAGCGACGCCGACGGCCCAGGCCCGCGAGCCGACCGGCCCAAGCGGTGCACGTTCACCGCCGCATACAAGGCGCGGATTATCGCGGAATATGAGGCAGCCGAACACGGCGGTAAGGGCGAGATCTGCCGTCGCGAAGGCCTGTATGACACCACCGTTAATCGGTGGCGCCGACAGCGGGATGAAGCCGCCCAGCGGGCACTGGCGGGCGAGCGGATGGTTCCAGTAACCGAGATGGCGCGGGAGAAGGCTGCGGAGAAGACCGCCTTGGCGCGTGCTGAACGGCTGGAGCGGGAGAATGCGAGATTGGCCGACAAGCTCGCGCGGACCGAGGCCGCCCTGGAGGTTATGGGAAAATTGCAGGCGCTCTTGGAGATGGTCTCCGAGAGCGCGGATTCGGACCGTTCGTAGCCGAGGCTCGCGCGGAAGCGCAGGAACAGCTGGAGCCACTCATCGGCATCACCAAGTCATGCGCAACAACCGGAATCTCATGTGCGACGCTGCATCGGCACCGCAACCCCCGGCCGAAAAGCGATGATTCATCGGCGTCATACCGGTCGGGTGGCCGGAGGGTGAGATTCCCTCCGGCCACCCGACCGTATTCTCAGGTGGACTGGGCCACGAAGTGGCCGAGATTCTGCCGGGGCAGGCCCAGCCGACCGGCCATCGGCTCCACCGACTTTCGCTTTCCGTCGAGCATCAGCCCGCGCAGGTACTGCTGGCCGTAGTCGCGTTGGCCTCGATGGGCGAGGTACTTGAAGATGTCACCGGCGAACTTCGCGAGGTCATCGTTCAGAGCCTCGACAGCTTGTAGGTCCATGACACCACGGTGACTCCGTTGGACAAGGTCGTTCAACTACACCGCTGAACAGGTCGAGGACCATGACCAAGCTCTGTGAAACCGTGGGGACTTTTCTATGCGGCGACGACCAGTTGAATCCGCCCTCGCTGCCGCGGTCGGTATGGAAGATCACCCCGTCGCCGTGCCTGCGCTTGCCGCCATCCACGGAGCCGCCCGCTTGGCGCGTCCGATCCTTCACGATCATCTTGGTCACAACAGGTTCGATGGCGCGTGTCCCAAAAAAGTTCGCAACAAATCCACTCCTTCGTGCATCTCACTTTTGGGTGCTGCTCGGGGTTTGACGGCGGGTTTTTATCCCTTAGGATCGCCGCCATGATCACAACTCTGGCGCTGAGCGCCGCACTTGTATTCACTGGATCGCCTGCTCAGGCACCTGCTCAGGCGCCTGTTAACGCGTCTGCCAAGACCGTGTCGTACCGGGGGATGACCCTCCAGGTTCCCGCTACCTGGATGGTCGCGAAAGAGGGGAGCGGGTTGCATGTCTCGACCGGTACGTGCTCCAGGGCGGCCGTCGAATGCGAAGGTTTCAGGATTGGTGGACCCATTGCCGTCAAGTACGGCCACGAGGGCGGCCAGTACAGCGTGAATCAGCCATACGAGCCCAGCAGCGGCGTTACCAAGTGCGTCACCGACAAGAAGTACACCACGGGCGCCGCCAAACGCCTGTACTCCGGGTATCGGTACATCGGCTCCAAGAAGGCGCACTACACCACCTGGGAGATCGCATGTAACACGGCGTCCGGCAAGCCAGTGCCGGGAAGCTCCTACAACCAGGTCGTCTGGTACTTGCCGTCCTCAAAGATGATCGTGGTGGACGAGTTCGGCACCGAGGGACTTGAGGACATCCTCGCAGAGGCCCACTGGAGGTAGTCGCCGGTAACCGTGCCTTCGGCCACATCGGTCCGGAGACGCACCCCCGCTTTTGTGTTTCGGCCGCCGGCACGGGTCGCGTTCTGGCTCGACTCAGCGGTCATGCCCACGCGGCCTTCCAGCAGGCCGCCGCGTATCCCGCGCTCGGCTCCGGGATGATCCCCCGCAGGAAGCCGAAGTCCGTAGGTGGCTGAGGTGAAGGCCTGATCTTCCCGCCCGCCACGCTCAGCAGGTCGGCTCCTACGGGTCAAACCCGTCTGTGACCGTTGGCATCCGATGATCGGGAACGGTGACCGGTCAACGTACACGCGAAGACGGGCTTGCCCCTCCGGCACCGGCCCGCTGCCGCTCTGCGGCGGGTCGAGGCGGACGCGAAGATCAGGCAGGGGGAAACATGCGCGTCCGCGGGTTGCGTCCGCGCGAGAATCGGAGCTTGATCGCGTGCCACACGCGTGCCGGATCCCGTGGGAAACGACGGGGAATCACGGTCACTTAGCCTGGATCCACGTGCGCCGTGAAGCGCTGATTGATTCGAGTGGAGGTGAGAGACCTTCACCGCTGTCCCTGTCGCAGCAGGGCGGTGGAGCTGGCGGCAGTCTGACCCGGGAGGTGCCGGGGAGGGCGGGAGCAGCCGCGACAAAGCCGGGACGGGCCAGTACAGCCAGATGGCGTGGGTCCGGCGAGCGTGACGGAAAGGAGTACGCGAGGAACCAGCGTGAATACGTCCCTTAAAGGCTCACCGGCTCAAATCTGGCGGATATGGGCCGGGTGCGGTGTGTCTCTGATCCTTGCCCAGGGATCGGGGAACTTCCGGGTTGGCACGTGGATGTCTGTCTGGGAGGCCATGAGGAAGGTCTGCGGCGTACTCATGGCGATGCCGCAGGGGTAGAGCTGGGCTCCTCCTTCGTCGAGCGAATCACAGTGAACACGGGAACCGTCTCGGTTCTGCCCGTTTGGCGTGCATCCAGCACGGGGGACGGGCTGGGCTCATCGTCGGCCGAACGGGCCGGGACGGGGCGGAGCCGCCGTAGTAGTCCGAGTCCGGGAGAGCCGGTCACATGGCGAAGGGCGGCAGCGGTATCGAGAAAGGCGGATGCTGTAATGCCGAAAGACGCGCCGGTGAATGTCGGCGCCTGGCCGGAGCAGGTCCCGATGGGGCCGCTCCGGAGGGTATCGGAGATGCAGGCCAAGCTTCACCGTTGGGCGGCGGCCGATCCTGGCCGCAGGTTCGACGACCTGTTCAATCTCGTGCATGACCCGGCGACGCTGATCGTGGCGTTCGACCAGGTCGCGGACAATACCGGGGCACGCACTGCGGGCGTGGACGGCCTGACGGTCGCCGACGTCGAAGAGCAGATCGGTGTCCCCGGGTTCCTGGACGACTTACGTGCCCAGCTCAAGATGGGCACGTTCCGGCCGCTACCGGTGCGGGAACGCAAGATCCCCAAGCCGGGCGGGTCGGGAAAGGTCAGGCGCCTCGGCATCCCTGTCGCGGCCGATCGCGTCGTCCAGGCCCCGGCGGTATCAATCAGTGGAATGAATTTCAGCGGCGATTAGCTCGGCCAGAACTTCGGCTGGCGTTTTATAGTTTAACACCCGACGCGGTCGCGAATTGAGAGAATCCGCAATGTCGTTGAGGATTTGCTCATTACTCGGAATTTCTGTACTCTTCGGAATGTATTCGCGAATCAGGCCGTTGGTGTTTTCGTTCGTACCGCGTTCCCAAGGGGAATGAGGGTGGGCAAAATAGACATCGATCTCGGTGGCCAGGGTGAACGCGGCATGCTTGGCCATCTCGATACCCTGATCCCAGGTGATCGACTTGAGGAAGCGTTCTGGCAGGTCAGCCACCTTGGTGATCAAGGCGTCACAGGCCGCGTCGGAGGTGCGGTCATCAGGAAGAGCCACGATCGCGGTGAACCGGCTGACCCGCTCGACCAGCGTGCCGGCGGCCGTTTTACCCGCTTTGCCGATAATGAGATCACCCTCCCAGTGCCCGGGGACTTGGCGGCCGGCGACCTCCTCGGGCCGGTCGTCGATGGACCGCATGCCCACGATCCGGGCACCCGGGGACTTTTTGCGCCCCCGCGGTTTACGCTCAGTGCCGCCTTTGCGTAGTTCGATGCCGCGCGCGGCCAACTCGCCCTTGGGCAAAGCGTAGATCCAGGTATAAATCGCCTCGTGGGAAATCACCTTCCCAGGGTCGGTGTATCCGTGCTCGTGGCGCAAGCGTCCGGCGATCTGGTCGGGCGACCAGCCGATCTTCAGCCCGTCCTCGACCCGGGCGCGAAGCCTGGGGTTATCGTCGAGTTTCCGGCATTTCGGGCGCGACCGCGAGGTGGCCGCGTGCGCGTCGGCCCGATGTGCCCGGTATCCGTCGCGTCCCCCGTGTCGGCTGATCTCTTGAGACACCAACGACGGAGTACGGCCGATGTGCGCCGCTATGTCCGTTTCGGACATCTCCGCCACCAGGCATCGCGAGATCTCCTCGCGATCTTCAAGTGTGAGCGGTCTGCGCGTACCCATCGACCCTCCATGGTCACCGTGTGTCACGAGGGCCGAGCCTGTCACGCTTCAAGATCTACTTCAGGAAGATCAATTCATTCGACCGATTGTGATCAAGGTGTTCGTCGAGATGCTCTCCGAACTTGCTTCCACCGCTTGATACCGCCCTATCCCACCCGTGATCAGAGGTGCGCACCTCGACCTCTCGTCGTGCTGCAAAAGCTATAAGGATCGCAATAGGCAAAGGTGTCCAGCGTCCATCATCGCGGATCCACACGGCTTTGGGATGGCCGCCAAAGTGCTGTCGAACCCACCGGCACCGGGTCCATAAGTGTTTCTCCTCCGACCCTATTCGGCGCCACCTATCTGGCGAAGACACCCCGCAGGTCGGGGCTCTCCTGGGGTTTTCTCAGGGGTACCCCCGATGCGTGGCCGCCCGGGTGGGCAGGATGATCTCCATCGTGAAGACGAAGAGCATGATCGCCGCCGGAGCGTTGCTGGCCTCCTGCGTGTTGTTGACCGGATGTGGCCTGCAGGACCTCGGGAAGGCTTCCGAGCGGGACGAAGTCTCCTATGACGTCGGGGACCAGGTGGCTAAGCTGGACGTTCGGGGCCGGACGGGGAACATCACGGTCGTCGAGAAGGACAGGACCGGGATCCGGGTCGTCGAGACTCTTCACTGGCGCGGGGACAAGCCGAAGACGGAGCACCGGGTGGAGGGCGACGCGCTGGTCGTGTCCTACCTGTGTGAGTCGGACTGGGGCTCGTGTGGCGTCGACTACCAGGTGGAGGTGCCCATGGGGTTGCACGTGAAGGTGGACAACCGGTCGGGCGACGTCACGCTCCGCGCCCTGTCCGGGGTGGTCGAGGCGGCGACCAGCTCCGGCGCCATCGTCGCCACCGAACTGGGCGGCAAGAAGTTTCTCGGCGAGACGGTGTCGGGTGACATCGAGCTGAAGTACACGGCTGAACCCGACGACGTCGAGATGGAGACCGGCAGTGGCAACGGCACCGTTTACGTCCCCGACGGGGTCTACGACGTGACCACGGACGCGGTCACGGGCGACGTGGCGGTGAAGGTCGCCGACAACTCGGCTTCGAAGCATCGGATCTCGATCACTACCGTTACGGGTGACGCGAAGGTCCTGCCCTCCTAGTCGGTGGTTTGTTGACATGGGGTCGATGTCGCGGTAAGCCGGTGGATAGGGGTAGTTGGTGCTGTTCGGGGGTGGTCGTGGTGGTGACCGCGCGGCGTCCGTGTCCACCGGCGCCGGGTCCGTTGGAGGAGTACGCGGCCCGGTTCGATGATCTGTGGTGCTCGCTCGCGCAGCGCCGGGGGTTTCGCGAATATCTGGCCGGGCTGTTGTTGCCGCGGGACCGGAACAAGACGCTGACGGCCCTGGCCGGTGCGGAGCCGGTGGTCGGGGCCCAGAATGCGGCGGTGCAGCGGCTGCAGTTCTTCTGAGTCGGAGTCGCCGTGGGATCACGAGAAAGTCAACGCCCGGCGCCTTGAGCTGCTGCGGGCCGATCCGGTGACCGCGCCGCATGCGGGCGGGGTGCCGGTGGTCGATGACAGGAGGGGACCGCAAGGACGGCACCGCCACCGCGCACACCGCCCACCAGTATCTGGGCTCGGTCGGGAAGATCGAGAACGGGATCGTGGCAGTGACCACACTCTGGGCCGACGAGCGGGTCTACCACCCGCTGCACGCGGTGCCCTACACCCCCGCCGCTCGGCTGCCTCGCGGCCGCAGCGATCCGGCATTTCGCACCAAGCCGCAGCTCGCGGCCGCTCTGGCAGGTCGGGCTCAGGCCGCCGCCGTGCCGTTTCGGGCGCTGGTGGCCGACTGCGCCTACGGCGACAATGCGGCCTTCACCGCTGAACTGTGGGCCGCTGGATTGGCCGTTCGTGCTCGCGCTCAAGCCGCACCAGGGCTCCTGGGCTCCGGTGGATGAGGCGCACACGCCGATCGACGCCGCCCGTGAGCTTGCCTGGGGAGGTCCCCAAGCGCCGGGCGCCTGGACCAAGGTCGTGCGGCGGTTTCGCGATGGCCGTAGCACCGTGTGGTGGGCCGCGGACGCGGTCTTGGGCGGCTACGGCCCGCACCAGGCGGTCCGGCTGATCGTCGCGACCGCCGACCCGGCGACGCTGCCGGCCAAGGCGACCTGGTATCTGGCCACCAACCTGCCCCGCCCTGGCAGCGTCCGTGCGGCCTGGAGCCCGCATCCGGCCGCCGGCCTGGCCGAGATCGTGCGCCTCTACGGCCTGCGGACGTGGATCGAACAGGGCTACAAGCAGGTCAAGGACGAACTCGGGTGGGCCGATTTCCAGGTCCGCTCCGATGCCGCGATCCGCCGCCACTGGGCCCTGGTGGCCTGCGCGTTCACCTTCTGCCGGCATGCCCGGCCCGCCGATCCGGTCCCGCCACCACACCTCCCGCCCGCCCCGGCCGACACCGACGGCGGAGAGAGGGGGGCCCACCGCCACAGTGCCACCCGTGCCACTGTGCTGGCCCCGCGCCGCCCGCCACGTCCGCGGTTGGCTGACCCCCTGCGCACTGCTGCAACGCTGGTGGCGCAACTGGTCGAGCAGGCCCCCGCCCGCTGAACTACAGGCCCTGGTCACAGCCGTCACCGCGGGGCGATCCCTCAACCTCTACGCCCCGCCTTAACAAACCACCGACTAGTAGGGCTTGGTTAGGTGGGGACGGGCTGGGCATGTCTGGGTAACGCGCGGCGGCAGGTGGGGCAGATACCGGCCCAGCAGGCCAGAAGCAGCTGCAACTCGGCGATGACCCGGTAGGTGCTCAAGCCGCAGCCGGCGCTTTTGGGTTGAGCCTTTCAAGGGTGCAGAACGCGTGAGCGACCGAGACCAGGGTGACGTGATGATGCCAACCGCTCCACGTGCGACCCTCGAAGTGGTCCAGGCCCAGGCCGGTCTTCAGCTCACGGTAGTCGTGCTCGATGCGCCAGCGGATCTTCGCCAGACCCACCAGACGCCGCAATGGAACATCGGCCTCCAGCGTGGACAACCAGTACTTGACCGGCTCCGGCTCACCGGGCGGCCATTCGGCCAGCAGCCAGCACACCGGCAACTCCCCGCCCGCATACGCGCGGCGGATCCGCACGCCCGCCGGCCGTACCCGCAGCGCGGCAAAGCGCGAGCGCAACGGCCCCTTGGACCCCATCCGCCACCGCACTGTGTGCAGCGCGCGCCGCCCGCCCTCCAGCACCAACTGCCGGGCGCTGATGCGCCGCTGCCGGTAGCGGGGCACCGGCCGCCGCCCGGTCCCCGCATACGGCGCGACGCTGCGGCAGGCCTCGGCCTCCAGCAGCGCGGTATCGGAACGCACCCCCACCACGTAGGGAATATCGCGCTCGGTCAGGCCCAGGCGAAAGGCCCCGTCTTGACCGTAGCCCTCATCGGCGACCACCAACGGCGGATCCAGCCCCCAACTCTCCAGCTCGTCGATCATGTCCAGAGCCAGCTGCCACTTGGGCACATGACCGACGTCGGCGGGGATTCGGCAGCGCTGCCGGCGTGCCGCCACCGCGGCCGGATCCTCCGTGCGCGGCGAGGCCGCATCCCACTGCTCGGGCACGAACAACCGCCAGTTCACCGGGCAGGAGGCGGCGTCGGTGACCAGATGCACGCTCGGCGCGACCTGGCAGTTCGCGGTCTTGCCCAGCGCCCCGCAATACTGCGCGGCCACGCCCGGCGACTCCTGGCCGTCCTTGACAAAGGACACATCATCGACCACCCATGCCACCGGGCCGATCGCCGCATCCATCCGCCAGGCCAGCTCGGCCAAAACCAGCTGATGCGACCAGGGGGCATCGGTGCAGAACTGCTGCAGCCCTTGGCGATCCACGCCCAGCCGGGCCGCCATCGGCTCCATCGATTTCCGTGCCCCGTCGGTCAGCAGGCCGCGCACATACCGCTCGCCCCACCGCCGCTGATCAGCACGGGCGAAACCGGAGAACATCTCAGCGGCAAACGTCTCCAGCCGCGCCCGCACGGCCTCGAGTTCTTGAGGGGTCATCTTCCCTCACCCCCAAACAGGTGACATACCGTCCCCTACCCGAGGTAACCAAGCCCTACTAGCGCAGCCACCGCAGAGCTGCGTCGGCGCAGTCCTCGGGGCTGCTGTTGAAGGCGATGGCTGCGTCGGGCGCGTGCTGCCGGACCAGGTTGACCACCTTCTCGAAAAATTCGAGCAACGGCTCGTGCTTGCGGATGCCGCCCCCGATCACCACGCAGACGTAGTCTTTGCGGGTCAGCGCCTCCACGATCGCTCCTTCCGGGTTCTCGTCGAGTGCCACCAGGCACCAGTCGGCCTCGATACCATGATCGTCGAAACGGGCCTGACCGCGTGCTATCGCCGCCTGGACCGGCTCCGGGTCCCAGCTCTGGATCTTGGCGGGATCGAGACCGACCACCAGTACTCGTGCCACTGTCACGCGTCCTCCTTCTCGCAGAACGTTTCCACGCCAGCGCGATGGTTGAAGGTGGTGCCTTGGTCCATCGACATTGTCGATCTCCTCCAGAGGGCGCCACGTTATCCCGATCTTGCCACGCGCGCTTCTCGACGTGCTCTCGTCAGAGTGACAGGACGTTGCGCTAACCGAGGCCGAGGACTGGGCCAGCGCGACCGAGGACAGCCACGGACAGGACCTTCCCGCGAACCAAATGCGAGGACACCCAGTTGGCCACGACGGCCAACCGTCGACCTCGACGTCTCCAGGTCCCCGTGAGCCGCTGACTAACAGGAGAAGTCGAAATGACACCCCGAGCGCCCAGCCAGTCAAAGTGCAGATAAGTGTGAAAAGCGGAAGAGAGTTCAGCCCGAGGCGTGACACACTGGGGTGTTTCGGTCGTGGACCGCCGACGCCGGTCGGATGTGCTCTTGAGATGCCTCCGGCGGGGGCGCTCCAGCTCCAGGATGATCGCCCGCACATTGCCGAAGACCGTAGGGGGCTGAGGTAGAGGCTGATCATCCCGTCGCCATCGACCCGGGACAAGCCGAGCAGACCAGGGCCAGGGCACGGGCTGATCGTCGTGCAATTGGCGTGCAATCAGACAGGGTGACGAGGGGTCAACCACGGTCGCTCCTGACCGGACCCACGCCCAGGTCAGCGCCCCTAACGGCCGTGATCCATGCGATTCCCAAGCTGACAGCGCGGGTTCGATTCCCGTCACCCGCTCCAAGTAAGAAAAGCCAGGTCAGGGATTGTTTCCCGACATGGCTTCCGTTCTCTCCGGGGCTCATTTCGATCTTCCGTGCCCGTTACGTGCCCGATCCCTCTTGATCTTCGTTCTTCCGTAGTGCCTCCTCGGCGAGCCTGCCCATGCTGTCGGCGATCATCTTGTCTCGCTCGTTCTCGGTGTGCAGATAGATCAGCGCCGCCCGCGTGGTCGAGTGCCCCATCCGGTTCATCAGCTCCCGGAGCGTCGCGCCCGACCGGGAGGCGAACTTGTTGCCCGTGTGGCGGAGATCGTGGAAGTGGACGCCCGAGATCTTCGCGTCCCTGAGCGCCTTGGCCCAGATGCGGGTGAAGGCGGGCCGCCGCAGCATGGCCCCCTTCGCGCCCAGGAAGACATACGCCTCTTCGTGATCATCGGTGTACCTGTCCAGGTGCACACGGAGCTCGGAGATCACCATTTCGGGCAGGGCCACGGTGCGCCTGCCCGCCGCGGACTTGGGTGGGCCGACGGTCACCGATCCGTCCTTGAGCTCGGTGGTGGAGGCCACGACCTTGACCGTCCGGGCGTCCAGGTCGAGGTTCTTGCGCTGGAGTGCCGCCAGCTCGCCCCACCGCAGACTGCCGAACGTCGCCAGGAGCACCAGCGCCCGAAACCGTGGTTCGATCGCGCCGGCCAGGATGAAGAGCTGTTCCATGGTCAGCGTCGGCCGCTCGGGGGAGTCCTCCTTGCCGCCGCTCTTGATCTGGCACGGGTTGGATTTGATCATCTTGTCCTCCACCGCCGTGTTCATGACCGCTTTGAGCAGCCGGTATGCCTTGGCGACGGTGACCGGCCCGACTTCTCCGTCCAGGAGCGTCTTGCGCCACTTGCGCACGTGAGCCGCCTTGATCTCGCTCACGGCCAGGTTGCCGAAAGTCGGGACCAGGTGCAGGCGGAACAGGCCCTCGTAGAGCTGGACCGTCTTGGGCCGCAGGCCGGGGCGCTCGTCCACCCAGTCGGAGCCGTACTCCTTGAAGGACACCTTGCCGAGGTCCGGATTGCTCCAGTCCTCCGCGAGGATCTCGGCCTCCTTCTTGGTCAGCCAGACCTCTGCGTCGCGCTTGGTCGCGAAGGTCTCCGGGGCCGCCCGATCGATGTCATCCGGTCCCCTGTAGCGAGCCTGCCACCGGCCCGACGGGAGTTGCCGAACGCGCCCGAAGCGCCTCTTGACCGTCTTCCTTGCACCCGACCGCCGGGGCTCTTCCTCGGGGGTGGAAACAGCGGTCTTGGCCATCACGCGGCCCTCCTGCGTCGTGTGGTGGTGATCGGTTCGACAAGCCCCGCCGCGATGAACGCCTCAAGTGCCGCTTCGGGGATGCGGACGTTGCGTCCGACGTGGATGAAGGTGATCCGGCGTTCCTCGATCAGGCGGCGAGGGAAGCGGACCGAGGTGTTCAGCCGTTCGGCGGCCTCTTCGACGGTGAGCAACCGGCCCTGCGCCAGTTCGGGAAGGAGCGAGACGGGCTCTTCATTGATCTTCCTGGTCATGCGGCCACCCCCGGCGGTGAAGTTGCCGAAAGATCTTCGATGGGTCGTCCGTCCGCTCTGGCTTGGAGTTCGAGGAGGCGTTTCCGGGTGCGGTGCCGGTTGGCGACGCCCCGGAGGAGGCGCTTGGCCAGCGGAGTGCGGGTCGGGTCCTTGGTGGAGACCGGTCGCCACACGTAGCGGTGCGGGTCGGTGGCCGTCTCGTCGGGCAGGCCGAGCGCATCCAGCACCCAGGCCCGGCGGTCCTGCCTGTGTTCGCGGAGGGTCTTGTTCGACCACTTGCGCGAGACCAGGACCCGACGACCGGCGTAGCCGAGGTGTTCGGGCTTGTGCGCCTTGCTGCGGCACCGGCCCGGCACCATGCCCGCCTTGGCGCCCTTAGGCTGCACGCCGTAGCGCAGCCAGTTCGCACACGTCGGCGAGCACGGTTCGTAGCGCAGTGCCTCGACCATCCGGGCAGCGTGATCACGCCGTGCGTGGTAGCCGATGTCGTCGGGGTCGAGGGTGTCGCCCAGGCTCTTGGTGAGGTACTTGGTCAGGTAGCCGATGCGTTTGTGGGCGTCCGGCGACCCGGCGACGATGCCCTGAACATCGACCTGATCACCGAAGCGGACCACATGCAACGGTTCCGCCGCCTCGTCCCGGTCCAGCTCGTCGAGCGCCTCATCCCAGGTGGGCAGCAGCTCCCCCGTGACCGGGTCGAGGTAGTCGCCGCTCTGCCCGTCCGGGTACGGCTCAGCGCGCTCATCCCGCGCGGTCCACACCGGCAGGTGGTCACCGTCGAAGCGGACCTCATCCACCGACGGCCACCACACCTGGTGGTAGGTCGCGGCGGCAATCTGCTTGATCTCCGCACGGGGCAGCGTCCCGCGGATGGCCATGTGCAGGTGGGGGCGAGCCGTTTTTGTGGTTCGACGGTCGCGAAGTACTGCACGTCGTAGCCGGCCACCCGGCGGAGGTTCTGCACGAACCGGTCGACCAGCTTGGAGAAGTGCAGCGCGTCCCGAGCCGCCCGCGCGTAGTCGTACGTGGCCGGGTCGACCGGCACGCCATGGCCGGATCGGATCTTGCCGTAGGAGGGCAGGGTGAGGGTGACGAACAGCGACGGACGGTAGACCCTGCCATCGGAGGCGACGAAGGTCCGGCCGAGGGTGGTGTCCTGCTTGGCCCGCTTGGGCAGGTCCGGGGCATCCTGGCGTCGCTTGGTCGAGCGCGAGCGCTTGGGAGCCGTCCGGCCGCCTAGTGCTGGGTTCCTCAAAGGGTGTTGAGCTGAGCGGTGGCCAGCCATCCTGATCAGGGGCATCGTGGATGACAGGGAGGTGGTGTCATCATGCCGAAACTGCTGCACGCTCGAGCGCCGCGAGACGGCGAGGAGGAACGCCAGATCCGTAAACTCGCCGGTGCCCGGCACGCCCCGGCCGACTGGATCCAGCGCGCCCAGATCGTCGTGTTGAGCTGGGAGGAGATGCGCGGCCCGGCCATCGCCGCGATGCTGGGCTGTCATCCGGAGACCGTGCGCCGCCGGTTGCGCCGCTTCAACGCCGAAGGCATCGACGGGCTTGGTGACCGGCCCGGGCCCGGTCGCAGACCGCGGATCACCCAAGCCGAACGATCGCGGCTCATCGCGCTGGTCAAGACGATACCGCCCGGGCGGCTGCGCTGGGAGCCCTGGGGTGAGCTGGAGGCCGACGACGAGGATGGGCCGGCGGTGTGGACCCTGGATGCCCTCACCGCCGCCGCCCGTGAGCAGGGCATCGACATTCACCGTTCCCAGGTGCGCCGGATCCTTCTGAAAGAGGGGGTGAGATGGCGCCGCACCCGGTCCTGGACCACCAGCAAGGACCCGGACTTCGCCGCAAAAGAACGCAGGTCGTCGGCCTGTACACCGACCCGCCGGACGGCGCGGTCGTCGTCTGCGCCGACGAGCTGGGGCCGGTGACCCCGCGTACCTTCGGCCCCGCGCCCGCCTGGTCCGCCGACGGCCACCGGATCAAAGCGCCGCTGGAATACTTCCGCGGCCCCGACAAGACCTGGGTGTACGGTGCGCTGCGCGTCGCCGACGGCGCCGCGGTCACCATGACCGCCGCCTCCCGCAACAGCGACTGCTACCAGCGGTTCCTGCAACGGGTCGAGGACGCCAACCCCGGCCACGGTGACATCTGGGTGATCGCCGACAACCTGTCCGGTCACAACAGCCTCGCCACCCGCACATGGCCGGCCGACCATCCCCGCATCCAGCACGCGTTCATCCCGGTCGGCGCCTGCTGGCTCAATCTGCAGGAGGCGTGGTGGCGGATCTTCCGCCACCATGCCCTGGCCGGAGTGTCCTTCGCTGATAGCAAGGACATCGACCACGCCACCCGCATCGCCACCGCCCAGCTCAACCAGCGGGCCAAACCCTGGGTCTGGGGACGGCCACCACCGGCCCCCAGACACCTACGCCGCCAGTTCGTCTACAGCCTTTGAGGAACGGAGCACTAGTAGGGCTTGGTTACCTCGGGTAGGGGACGGTATGTCACCTGTTTGGGGGTGAGGGAAGATGACCCCTCAAGAACTCGAGGCCGTGCGGGCGCGGCTGGAGACGTTTGCCGCTGAGATGTTCTCCGGTTTCGCCCGTGCTGATCAGCGGCGGTGGGGCGAGCGGTATGTGCGCGGCCTGCTGACCGACGGGGCACGGAAATCGATGGAGCCGATGGCGGCCCGGCTGGGCGTGGATCGCCAAGGGCTGCAGCAGTTCTGCACCGATGCCCCCTGGGCGCATCAGCTGGTTTTGGCCGAGCTGGCCTGGCGGATGGATGCGGCGATCAACCCGGTGGCATGGGTGGTCGATGATGTGTCCTTTGTCAAGGACGGCCAGGAGTCGCCGGGGGTGGCCGCGCAGTATTGCGGGGCGCTGGGCAAGACCGCGAACTGCCAGGTCGCGCCGAGCGTGCATCTGGTCACCGACGCCGCCTCCTGCCCGGTGAACTGGCGGTTGTTCGTGCCCGAGCAGTGGGATGCGGCCTCGCCGCGCACGGAGGATCCGGCCGCGGTGGCGGCACGCCGGCAGCGCTGCCGGATCCCCGCCGACGTCGGTCATGTGCCCAAGTGGCAGCTGGCTCTGGACATGATCGACGAACTGGAGAGTTGGGGGCTGGATCCGCCGTTGGTGGTCGCCGATGAGGGCTACGGTCAAGACGGGGCCTTTCGCCTGGGCCTGACCGAGCGCGATATTCCCCTACGTGGTGGGGGTGCGTTCCGATACCGCGCTGCTGGAGGCCGAGGCCTGCCGCAGCGTCGCGCCGTATGCGGGGACCGGGCGGCGGCCGGTGCCCCGCTACCGGCAGCGGCGCATCAGCGCCCGGCAGTTGGTGCTGGAGGGCGGGCGGCGCGCGCTGCACACAGTGCGGTGGCGGACCGGGTCCAAGGGGCCGTTGCGCTCGCGCTTTGCCGCGCTGCGGGTACGGCCGGCGGGGGTGCGGATCCGCCGCGCGTATGCGGGCGGGGAACTGCCGGTGTGCTGGCTGCTGGCCGAATGGCCGCCAGGCGAGCCGGAGCCGACCAAATACTGGCTGTCCACCCTGCCCGGCGACATTCCGCTGCGGCGTCTGGTGGGTCTGGCGAAGATCCGCTGGCGCATCGAGCACGACTACCGTGAGCTGAAGACCGGCCTGGGCCTGGACCACTTCGAGGGTCGCACGTGGAGCGGTTGGCATCATCACGTCACCCTGGTCTCGGTCGCTCACGCGTTCTGCACCCTTGAAAGGCTCAACCCAAAAGCGCCGGCTGCGGCTTGAGCACCTACCGGGTCATCGCCGAGTTGCAGCTGCTTCTGGCCTGCTGGGCCGGTATCTGCCCCACCTGCCGCCGCGCGTTACCCAGACATGCCCAGCCCGTCCCCACCTAACCAAGCCCTACTAGACGATTGAGTCCAAGGGATCGCCTGCGAAAATAGGGCGAGGGCGTTCAAGATCCGTTTGTGACGACAGAACTGAACACCCTCGCAACCGCACTCTATGTCAAGATCGACGACGCGGTGAAGGCATCGCCGGACCTGCTGCCATGGCGGCCGAAAACGGGGATCGCACCCGCCCTCAGCGACGCCGAACTCGTGACACTGGCGGTGATGTCGGCTCTGCTGGGCTTCACCTCCGAGCGGCGCTGGGTGCGCTATGCCCACACCGAACTGAGGGACATGTTTCCTTACCTGCCCGGGCAGTCCGGGTACGGAAAGCGGCTACGCAAAGCGTCCGGCCTGGTCCTGCACATGATCAGGATGCTGGCCGCCGACACCTCGCTGTGGAGCGACGACGTGTGGCTGGTCGACTCCACGCCGGTGGAGTGCGGCCGATCCCGGGAGACGGCCAAGCGCAGCGATCTGGCCGGGTGGGCGCAGTACGGCTACTGCGCGTCCCACTCGCGGTACTTCTGGGGATTGCGGCTGCACCTGTTGTGCACCCTGGGCGGGCTGCCGATGGCGTTCGCGCTCACCGGCGCCAAGGCCGACGAGCGCGAGACCCTGCTCGGGATGCTGGATTCGGCACCCGAGATGGTGGCCGCCCGTCCCGGTCAGACGATCATCGCGGACAAGAACTACTACGGCCGCGCCTTCGAGCAGGCCCTCACCGAGCGTGACCTGAGGCTGCTGCGCCCAGCCCGCAAGGGTGAGCCCGAGCGGGCCGGAGCACGCTTGTTCAAGCCGTTGCGGCAGACCATCGAGTCGATCAACCAGACCTTCAAGGGCCAGCTCGACCTGGAACGACACGGTGCCCGTACTCCTGCTGGCGTCATCATCCGCGTACTGACACGGATCCTGGCACTGACCGCCGCAATCTGGCACAACGACAAGACTGGACAACCGATCAAGCGATCCCTGATCGCCTACGACCACTAACTGTGACCGAAGCCCTTGGACTCAATCATCTAGACGATTGAGTCCAAGGGATCGCCTGCGAAAATAGGGCGAGGGCGTTCAAGATCCGTTTGTGACGACAGAACTGAACACCCTCGCAACCGCACTCTATGTCAAGATCGACGACGCGGTGAAGGCATCGCCGGACCTGCTGCCATGGCGGCCGAAAACGGGGATCGCACCCGCCCTCAGCGACGCCGAACTCGTGACACTGGCGGTGATGTCGGCTCTGCTGGGCTTCACCTCCGAGCGGCGCTGGGTGCGCTATGCCCACACCGAACTGAGGGACATGTTTCCTTACCTGCCCGGGCAGTCCGGGTACGGAAAGCGGCTACGCAAAGCGTCCGGCCTGGTCCTGCACATGATCAGGATGCTGGCCGCCGACACCTCGCTGTGGAGCGACGACGTGTGGCTGGTCGACTCCACGCCGGTGGAGTGCGGCCGATCCCGGGAGACGGCCAAGCGCAGCGATCTGGCCGGGTGGGCGCAGTACGGCTACTGCGCGTCCCACTCGCGGTACTTCTGGGGATTGCGGCTGCACCTGTTGTGCACCCTGGGCGGGCTGCCGATGGCGTTCGCGCTCACCGGCGCCAAGGCCGACGAGCGCGAGACCCTGCTCGGGATGCTGGATTCGGCACCCGAGATGGTGGCCGCCCGTCCCGGTCAGACGATCATCGCGGACAAGAACTACTACGGCCGCGCCTTCGAGCAGGCCCTCACCGAGCGTGACCTGAGGCTGCTGCGCCCAGCCCGCAAGGGTGAGCCCGAGCGGGCCGGAGCACGCTTGTTCAAGCCGTTGCGGCAGACCATCGAGTCGATCAACCAGACCTTCAAGGGCCAGCTCGACCTGGAACGACACGGTGCCCGTACTCCTGCTGGCGTCATCATCCGCGTACTGACACGGATCCTGGCACTGACCGCCGCAATCTGGCACAACGACAAGACTGGACAACCGATCAAGCGATCCCTGATCGCCTACGACCACTAACTGTGACCGAAGCCCTTGGACTCAATCATCTAGTGCTCCGTTCCTCAAAGGCTGTAGACGAACTGGCGGCGTAGGTGTCTGGGGGCCGGTGGTGGCCGTCCCCAGACCCAGGGTTTGGCCCGCTGGTTGAGCTGGGCGGTGGCGATGCGGGTGGCGTGGTCGATGTCCTTGCTATCAGCGAAGGACACTCCGGCCAGGGCATGGTGGCGGAAGATCCGCCACCACGCCTCCTGCAGATTGAGATCGTTCCAACTTGAAGTTGCTGGTCAGGGGCCTGGTGTGATCCGTTGAGGGCATGCTCTGGCTGGTGGTGGGTACTGATCATGGTGGGTGATCATCGGTCAGCGGGTGTGTTCGGTGATGGCCAGGACCATCAGCGCGCGGAGCAGCTTGGTGACGTGGATGGCGTCCAGGCGGAGCTTGGTGAGGATGCGCCAGGCCTTCAACGTGGCGAAGCCGTGCTCGACGGGGGCGCGTTCGGCGCTGATGAGCCGGTTGACCTGCTTTTGCGCGGGGGTGAGGGGCCTGCCGCGGGTGGCTTTGCGGCCGGTGATGATGACCGGATTGTCGTCATCGTCGTCCAGGCCGACGAAGCCGAGGTCGGCGATAGCGCCCAGCCCGGCCTCGCGCAGGCGGGCGGTGAGGCGGTTGTGCCGGGCGGTGGTGATCTCCGATGCGCGACCAGGCCGGACGGCGGAGACCCACAGCAGGTTGCCGCGGGTGTCGGTGAGCGCCACCACGAGCAGCCCGTGGGCCTTGTGCTTGCCCGAGTAGTTCCTGCGGTTGTCGGCTCCGGTGCGGCGGCGGGTGCGGATCAGGGTGCCATCCAGCAGGACGACCTCACCACCGGCTTTGGCGATCTTCTTCAGGGCGCGGTCCAGGCGGGGTGCGCGGGCGGCGAGCAGTTCGACGGTCTCCAGCATCCAGCGTCGCACGGTGGAGGCCGAGACGTTGTTGGCGCCGGCCATGTCGGCCAGGCGCTGGTCATGGCGTAAGACGGCCAGCACGATGGTGGCGATCTTCCCGGCGGGCAGTTTCCGCCAGCGCGAGCCGATGGTCTTGAGATGAGCGCGCAGCAGGTCGGCCAGGAAGGTGAGGGTTTGGGTGGACAGCGGCAGCATGCAGGAGTAGACAGGCGAGGGCGTGTCTTCGGCGGACGTCGAAGCCTTCGACGTTGTCGATGTCGTGGTTTTGGTTGTGGTCACACGCCGCCAGGCCCCCGCCGGGGACACGCTCGGGATGTTTCACCCGGGCAGGGCCTGGCCAGGGGCTGCGGGAAGCGGCAGTGGGCGCAGTGGGCTGCCCGAGGTCAGGGGGCGAACGCGCCGCTGGGGGTCTTGCGCAGCCAGCCCCGCTCGGCCAGCCGGTTCAGCTTGGCCCGCACGCCTTCGACCTGCCCCGATTCGGTGGAAAGGCTGAGCTGGGCGCAGATCGCCTTGCAGATGAGGGGGCCGTCGGCGGCGCGTACCGCGGCCAGTAGCGCCTGGTAGTCGGCGGGCAGCTCATCAGTGCCGGCAGCGTGGTGACGGTGCGGGATCAGCAAACCGCCGGGCACGGGCACGGACGCGGGTACGGGTACGGGTATGGGGCGCAGCTCTATCCCCTGGGAGGCCTGCTCTGCTGCCTGGGCTGGGGTGAGCATCACCTGGTAGAACGGCGTCGGCTCACCGCCGGGCTCGCCGGGTGCGTTGAGCTGCTCGGCGGGATCGTCGGCGAGGAGTTCCTTGACCACCTGCTCGGCCACACGCAGCCGGTCCATCTCGTCTTCGGTCTCGGCCAGTTGCTCGCGCAACCGATCGGCGTGCGTGCCCAGCGCGACCAGGCGCATGGTGATGCGCTCCAGCAGCGGTGACGACATGGCTTCCCCCGGCCGACAAGACAACGATTACCTGGCGAGATCACCAGGACACGGACGATAACGACCCCAGGCCGGGCAGCGCAGACGAAAGCCGGAAGATCCACATTTGCCCCCGGCGGACGATCGAGACCCATGATCCCAGCCGTCTACCAGGAGAGAGCACACTCAACACCGCCAGGCCACCCCCTCCGACCTGCGAGGACAGGATGGAACTAGCTCACTGGGGGCCGTTCTCGCGCGCGCCCGCCACTCGGGCCGCGTCAGCAGCGCTCCTCAAAAAGCAGCAGCCTTCCACTGCCTGGCCGCGACCACTCCGTCATCTCGATATCCAGGTCCGGATCCGTCTCCGCATCCATGTAGCGAGCCCACACCTGCTCCCGCTCCGCCGGTGATTCTGCCCAAAGGACTGTTCCTCTGGGCGCTCCCCAGAGTCCAACACGTGTCGCACTGTCGGCGAAAAGCTCTGACGCACGTTGGGTGCTGATGCCGTACGTATTTCCCCGAACTCGTGTCCATTGCTCACCCATGTCGTCCCACAACTGATTGTTGCTCCGGTAGTTGCGGTAACCACGGGTTTGCTTCGCCACATCACGAGCTTACTTTTACGATCCTCCGCCTCCGGCGGGAGCACTCAGACTCCGGGGTAATCACCTCATGACGTCTCTTTCGGCTCAAACACCCGGTTCTCCATCCACTGCCACCCGCACCAGTGGGACACGGCCTTCCAGGTCTCGGTAGCCGTCACCGCATGGGCTATCCAACCCCGCAACTCTGGCAGGACGGCCTTGCGTAGCGCCTCCCGGATCTCAGCACGATCCGCGGACCGAACAGGGTGAACCGACAGCGCGATCCCGTAGACATCCGGATGGATACCGCCCGCACGACCAGGACGCCACCTGACCGTCAGGACCCAGTCCTGCGGCGTCTCACCCAAGAACTCCAACTCCTGAACGTGCGGGAAGTCCTCCCCGAGCACCTCACCCAGATCCGACCGGGTCAACGGCCAAGACGTCCCCCGGGCCAACCTGCGATCACGAGCAGACACATCCACCCCATACGACTCGCCCTCGCTCGATCTGGCGAGCATAACCACCAGTCTCCGGCGGGGGCATTTCGGCTCCGGGTTGCACCCTTACGATCGCCTCATCGTGGCTGAAGTCCGCTCTGGCTAGGGGCGATCGACGAGTCAGGGTTCGTTCCTCACCCTGACTCACTGAGTATCGGGGTTGGCCACAGTCGTAGATCAGAGCGCTTCCAGATCAAAACTTTGAAGCGCCAGACGTTCGGCCGCACCAACTTCGATCTTCTACGAATCCGCGTCTGCGTTACTGTTGATCCTCGTTGTAATGAGGAGGAGGACGGATTGTCACAGCCCGAGCCCCAGATGCCGGCAGAGGAAACCGCTCCGATACCGCCTCGGCGAAGGGTAGCCCGCCCCAAGCTGGTTGCCACGGTCGCGGCCGTACTCGTCGCGGTGGCGGCAGGCTCGGCCTATGTCGTCACCTCACAGCCCGCTCAAATCGCCGCCAGCACCCCCGCCGCGGGCACCCCTGCCCTCAAGGTCGATGGGGTTGAAGTACATTACCTGCCTGATGGCCTCAGCCAGCCGGAAGCCGTGCCCGCAACGGCCGCTGTGACGAGCCCCGCATTTTCCGGACACCGGAGTAAATGAATCATATCACGCCGCCGTGCTATTCGTCAGCCATTCATCGAGCACTTCGACGGGAGGTCTGTATCCCAACGCGGAGTGCAGCCTCCTGGAGTTGTAGAAGCCCTCGATGTACCGAATGACGGCACGACGCGCTTCCGCGCGGGTGGCGAACGACCGATGGTGCACCAGCTCGGTCTTCAGCTTTCCAAAGAACGATTCAGCCATCGCGTTGTCGAAACATATCCCGGTTCTCCCCACCGACCTCCGAATCCCGCGCCTTTCGAGTACCTGCCCGAACTCAGCCGAGGTGTACTGGCTTCCCCTATCAGAATGGAATATCGCATCCACCGGAAGAGGAATGCGCTGCGCGGCCATCTCGATCGCCGCGCACACCAAACTCGCCGGATAGCGCATATCGATCGACCACCCGATAACCGACTTGGAGAAACAATCGACGACCGTGGCCAAGAACAGCGGCCCCTCGCCGGTGTCGATCTGTGTGATGTCGCCGACCATCTTGGCGCCGGGCGCCGACGCGGTGAAGTCCCGCCCGACCAGGTCAGCGATCGGATCGGCCTGCGCGTCGGCCACGGTGAGCCCACGACGCCGCTTGACCTGCACCGGAACCAGCCCCATCTGCCGCATGAGCCGGCGCACCAGCTCGTCGTCGACCACCTGGCCCGAGCGCAGCAGCTCAGCGTGCACCCGCCGGTAGCCGTAGGTACGGCCCGATTCGTCGAAGATTTCCTGAATTCTTTCCGCGAGCTCGCGTCGGCGTTGTTCGGTGACCGACGGCGGGCGATCCTTCCATTCGTAGTATCCCGAGGTCGACACATGGAGAAGACGGCACATCATGGCCACGGGAAAGTCGGCCTCCTCCGCACGGACGAGCGTGTACCGCTCGCTTACCGCTGCTCTTTCGCGAAGAAGGCGGCACATTTTTTTAGGAAGGCGTTCTCTTGTTCGAGCTCGGCGATCCGACGTTCCATCTCACGGACCCGCGCTCGCTCCGCGGCATCCCGCGCCTGCTCGGTGTTCCCCGACCGGCGACGCTTTTCCTTGCTCACCCAGTTCCGTACGGTCTCCCGTGAAACCCCGAAATCCTTCGCGGCCTGCCCGATCGTCACCTGATCGTCCAAGACAGCTTTGACGACTTCGTCCTTAAACTCCTGGGCGTAGTTCTTTCCTGCCACGTACCCGTTCCTTCCAGATCAGTCAGCACCCTACTGGGCACCGTGTCCGGAAGACTGGGGGCTCCTCACTGAGACGTTGTCAGCAACGGTCGATGACCGTGTGTAGCCGATCACGGCGGGCGTGGGAGTGATCAAGTAGAGAAAAGCGTGAAGCCCCTGGTAGGGGTGGGTCTTGTCGAAGGATCCACCGCACCGCACACAAGGGCTTCACGTGACCTCCAGTATCACCTACACAGCCGAGTTGGACATGCCGCGCGAGGTTGTGCTGTTTCTGGCCGGGCTGTTGCGCGCCGAGCGGGTACGGCGCCGCACCCGCGCGGGCACTCGGGCGCTGGGCGAGTTCAAGCAGGCCGTTCTGATCATCCGCTGGCTGGTGGACGGCGCTCGGATCGCCCGGCCGGCCGCCGATAACGCCATCTCGCACGCGACCTGTGATCGGTACGTCGAAGAAGGGGTCACCGTATTGAAGGCCCAGGCGCCGACGCTACAGGAGGCGCTCACGGCGGCGAAGGCCGCCGGCTACACCCGCCTGCATCTGGATGGCACGCTGATCGAAACCGACCGCTGCCGCGCCCTGGGCCCGAACGGCGCCGACCTGTGGTGGAGTGGAAAACACAAGCAGCACGGCGGCAACATTCAGGTCCTGTCCAGCCCCGGCGGCGACCCGCTGTGGACTTCTGAGGTACGGCCCGGTCGTGAACACGATCTCACCTGTGCCCGCCTGCACGGCCTCCTCGACCCGCTGGCCAAGGCCGCCGAGGACGGGCTGATCACGTTGGCCGACCTCGGCTACGTCGATGCGGGTATGGGGTTTCGCCTGCCGTACAAGAGGTCTCGGGGTGGCACACTCACCGACGATCAGATCCAGTACAACAAGGTCCACGGTGCGCTCCGAGCCCTCGCCGAACGAGCGAACGCCCAGCTCAAGATGCGGTTCAAGGCACTGCGGAACGTCAGCAAGTGCCCTTGGAAGATCGGCGGTATCGTCGCCGCGGCGCTCGTCCTCTTCCACCGGGAGCAAGCTCACAAGCAGCTGTCACCCAGCGTGAACGCCGGTTGCTGACAATGACTCACTGACCTGAGCGGAACGGCGCTTCGCTGGCGAGGCGACGGTGGTCGAATGGTGCAGGTGTCCGTCTACCGCCCACAGCACAAGATGAGCGATGCTCTGGACATCCTTGCCCTGAATGTCATGCGGCATCCCGTCGAGCCCAAGAAGGCCACCGATCCAGTGGTCTCCGGGGATCGCACAGACATGATGTGGGTGGCGGATCACGGATTGGTGCTCAGGGTCACCACGTCCGAGTCGGCGAAGGACGCGCTCGACGCGGTCGTCCGGGGGCTTCACGTTTCACAGGCCCCTGCCTAGAGCGTAGGCGCGTTGGTCCATGTGCGACTGATCAGAGCGGCCATGCCCGGAACTGCTGATGCAGTTCGGGTAGGCGTACTGGCGTCGTGCCCGTTGCGTGCCCGTCAGGAAGGCGATCAAGGGGGACTCACGGGGAATGACGGGTATTCGAAGCGCTCCCCCGCAGGTCAGCGTTCCCCCAGCTCAACACCCAGCCTCGCCAGAGACTTCCCAAGCTGACAGCGCGGGTTCGATTCCCGTCACCCGCTCCACGATTTCTCAGACAAGCACATCTGGCAACAGTCTGAACGCCGACACATGCCGAGGCCGGATCAGCGTGAAGTCACGGCGGTCGATCGTGGCAATCTGCGTGACGCCTAGACGCTCCGCGATGGCAACCACGGACACATCAGCCGGGTCGAGACGAGCGTCCTTGTAAAGCCGGACGAGTTCAGCCATGCGCCGTACATCGGCAGCAAGCAGATCGACCAACTCGAACTCTTCGGTCACGAGATCAAGAAACTGTGCATGTACGGCAGGCCCCATGTGCCTGTTGATCGTCCAACCAGCTTCAATCAAGACCGTCGAGGGCAGGAGGAGTGGTCCCTCCAGCTCCTCCAGGAGCCGCACACATGAGGCATGGTGCTTGTCATCTCGATCGACGACAGCTATCAGGGGGCCGGTGTCCAGGAGCGTGGCGGTCATACTGACCGATTGAACCGCTCCGCCAGCAGATCTTCGACCCGTTCCGACAGATCGCCTTCGCCGGATGCGCCAATTCCAGCGATCGACAGACGACGACGTCGAACCGGCTCAGACAGTTCTTCGTCCGCCGTCTCAGCCAGTTCTGGATCTGTCTTCACCAAGCGCAGGAGACGACGCGCCTGGTCCGGCGAAAGCCGGTCCACCAGGTGATGAAGCTCCTCATGCGCATGTCCGGCGCTCATGACCACGAGTCTACGCAAGCGGTTCCGCTTGCGACAGCGACACCGCTACACCCAACGGCCTGGTACGGGCCGACCCGCTGTCCTCCGAATCGCCAGGAGATCTCTCGACGTCGAGACTTCGCGCCAGATGCGTGCTAGAACAGGCGGGGAACCACGGTCACTCACGGGGACTCACGGTCAACCGACCCGCCTTGGCCTGCACCCCCGTTTTCCCAGCTCAGAGCACCAAGTCAGTAGATGATTCCCAAGCTGATAGCGCGGGTTCGATTCCCGTCACCCGCTCCATGCTTCAAGACCCACAGGAAGAGACTCGCCACTCGGGCCTTGATCTTTTCTGAGCCTGCTCTCGCTCGCGCGTCAGATCAGTTGATCTTGGCCCCAGCGAAGGGCGGATCATCGCACTCACGACTGACCTGAAGCCCAGCTCAACCAGTTCCGAAGGGTTGAGCTCGTGGCTTTGAGCACGGCGGAGTCGTGCGGTGGCGCAGGCCAGATCTGCAGGAGATAGTGATCGACCGCTACGTCCGAGGTGTCCGCCTCGTACGCCTCATCCATCCCTCGTCCGTGGTATCTCAGGCGGTACGTTCCGGGACCGGCAGGCAGCGGCGGGAGATGATAGGTCGCCTCATCTCCCCACTCCACCAGCGAGAACCGGCCGGTCAAGGACTCAAAACTGATCTCCGCCACATCCTCGTAACCCTCAAGATCTGCTATTGGATCACGGTCCGCAACGGCCACCGTGAAGTCCACGACACCCGTATGGAGACCAGGGCCCCGGCGTTCCCGGGTTCTGATGCGGTATGGCGACGTTGAGCGTTTGGCCAGGTGGAAGACGAAAGAGCGCGACTTCTGCTGATCTTTCAGGTCTCAAATCCGAAGATCACCGCAGGAGTCGCGCTCGTGTCCCCATCTTCCCTGACCAGCTCTCCTCCCGCCGCTACTCTTGACCAGCTCACCGACCTGGCATTGTGGGAATCCGAACTGACGGCTGATCCGGTCGTGGTGGAATCAGCGTTGATGCGCCGGTTGGCGGCCGTACCTGAGCGGCGCTCAGCCTGCGGGCTGCGGCATCCGCTGGTGGTCATCTTGACGTTGACGGCGTGCGCAACGCTCGTGGTCGGCGGCGACAGCGTCGCGGCGATCCGGCAGTGGGCCGCCAGGACCTCGCAAGCAGTGCTGGAGCGGCTGGGCGCCTACCACGATCCGTTCACCGGCCTGTTCATCGTGCCCAGCGAGCGGACCTTCCGTCGGGTCCTCGCCGACCTGGACGCCGACGCGCTGGACACGGCGATCAGCGGTTATGTGGCCGAGGTGGTCCGTCAAGTGGCGCCGGTGCCGCCGATTCCCGACACCCCGGGCCGGTCGAGCGCGAGCAGCGGCGCGCAGCCCAGCGACAGGACACCCATCCCGCCCCGGCCGGGCTACTGCCCGGCGCCGCCCTCGATGGCAAGGCCTGTCGCGGCGCCCGGACCGAGCAGGGCGGGCGGGTCTTCCTGATCGGGGCGATCAGCCACGAGCACGGCGTAATCCTGGGCCAATGCCAGGTCGCCGACAAACGTGGGGAGGGACCCGCCGCCCGTGCCCTGCTGGCCCGGCTGGACGCGGCCGGGATGGTGCTGACCCTGGACGCGCTGCACACCACCAAGGCCACCGCCCGCCTGATCACCCAGCATCTGGACGCCCACTACATCCTCATTTTGAAGGGCAATCAGCCGCTGGCCCGCGCCGCCGCCCAAGCCCTGTTGACCGGCCCGGACACCGACTGGACCGCGACCACCGCCACTGACGACGACCATGGGCACAACCGCACCGAACGCCGTACCATCCGCACCGCCGAAGCAGACGACGCCCTGTTCCCCGGTGCCCGCCAAGCCTTCCGGCTCCGCCAAGCCTTCCGGCTCCGCCGCGACGTCGGCGACCTGGACGGCGTCTGGACCAGCAAGGAGATCGTGTACGGCATCACCGGCATGCCCACCACGCTGGCCGGGCCCGCCCAGCTCAACCATTACGAACGCGCGCACTGGGGAGTGGAGATATGTCAAGCAGTCTGCGCCTACGGAAGGTGGAACTTCGGGTTGTCGGCGAATCGTGGGTGGACGCGGGTGGTCCGGCCGCAGGCTCGGTCGAACCGGTCACGTAGTTGTGCGAGGGTGGCGGGGTCGGCGTGGACGATCCAGCGGTGGGGCGGCCGGGTCTCCTGACGGCCGGTGATGTGGCCGAGGGTGATCCAACGGCGCAGCGTGCTGTGGGCCATGCTCAGCTCGGCGGCCAGGTCGGGCAACCACCATTCATACTCGCGCGGGGCGTCGTCGGGGTGGACGGGCCGGGGCTCGCGGCGGTAGGCGATCGGGTGGCCGCTGCGCCGGAGAATCTCCATCACAGTGATGTGGCCAATCCGGCCGTGATCCTTGGCCGGGTGAAACCCCTCGGCGTTGAGCGTTTCGGCGATGGTGGCGGGGTGCAGGCCGCAATCGGCCAGTTCACGGACACGAGCGGCGAGTTGAGGGTAGTAGCTCAGATCGTCGAACCGGCGGATCGGGCGACGGATAACGGCCTGGGTGGTGCGCCCACCGGCCCAGGTGAGGGTGACATCGACCAGTTCGCTGCGGCCGCGCACCTCGACGGTGACCTCCTCGACGACCGCGCGAATGATCTCCTTGCGGTCGGCGTCGGTGGTCGTCGCAGCTCGCCACAGCGCCGGCAGATCGGCGGCCAGAGCGGTGATGGTGGCCTGTTCGGCCGGGGTGAGAACGGCCGGAGTGCTCTGGGCGAACCGGTGGTAGTCCTCGCTCAGTTGCTGCCGGGCCGCCAGCGCCTGCTCCCACTCCTTCTCCAGCTGGCGCACTACCAGGCGTTTTTCGGGTTCGGCCAGGCGGTAGCAGCGCCGAGCGCGCTGCACGTTGATCTCGGCGCGTTCCAGGCGTTGACGCCAGATCCGCTCCAGCGCGGCCCGGTTGGCGACGATCTGCTCGGCGGCCCGCAACGAGACCTGGAGGGCGGCCGGGGCCAGCGCGGCCAGGACCTCACCGGCGACGAAGTCGTCCAGGCATCTGCCGCGCAGATGCTGGCACAGCGGGCCGCCCCACTCGGCTCGCGCGCCGGCGCAGTCGTAGTTCGCCCGCGGCGTCGAGCCGCCGCCGACGCGGTTGACGTGGTAGGCCACCGTCATCCGCCGCCGGCACCGGCCACAGCGCACCAGCCCGGCCAACAGAGCAGGACCCTCACGGGCTGGGCCTGGAGCCGCGGGCTGAGGCCGGTTGGCCGCCAGCCGTTCCAGATTACGGTGGTAGTGCTCGACGCTGATGTAGGCCGGCAGCGCTCCTTCGATCATCGCCAGCCACTGATCCGGCTTTTGGACGGTCCGGCCGCTCTTGGGCCGGCCGGGGACCTGCCGGAAAGAGTCGACCCGGCGGCGGCCGTAGACGTAGATTCCAGCGTAGATCGGGCTGTTGAGCAGGCAGGTCAGCGTGGCGCGGGCCGGACGACGCCAGACGACCTCGCCCTTGTCCAGCCCTGAGCGTGCCCGCATGCCGATCTCGATGCCGTGCTCGACGAGGTAGCGGGTCACGCCTTGAATCGTGCCGATCCGGTCGAACATAGCGAAGATCAACCGTACGACGGCCTGCACCTGCTCGTCGGGGTCCAAGACCACCTCACCAGACGGGCGGCGCCAATACCCCAGCGGCAGCGCGATGGCCAACTCCCCACGGCGGGCCTTGTTGACCCGCCCGGCCTGCATCCGCTGTTTGATCAGGTGAAGTTCAGCCTCCGACATCGTCCCTTTCAGCCCCAGCAGCAGCCGATCGTTGTAGTCCGCCGGGTCGTACACCCCGTCGGTATCGGCCAGCAACGCACCCGACAACGCGCACAATTCCAGCAGCTGATACCAGTCTCTCCCTGATCGCGCCAGGCGCGACATATCGATGCCCAGCACCAGCCCGACATGGCCCAAGCTAATCTCGGCTACCAGCTGCTGAAACCCCACACGATCCACCGCGCTTGTCCCGGACTTGCCCAGATCGTCGTCGATCACCATCACCCGGCAGGCCGCCCACCCGAGTGCGACCGCCCGATCTACCAGGGGGCTTGTTCGTGAATAACTGTCAGAGTTGATCTGCGGGACCGGGTCGACGGTGAGACGCTGGAGCATGACCGCCTCTTCGAAGGAAGATGTACCCGCAGCCGAGCTGCGGGCCAAGTTCGAGCAGATCCTGCCGCACCTTGACGAGCGGTGCCGTCGCCTCTACCTGGCCAGCGAGGCCGCCGTGCTCGGCCATGGCGGGATTGCCCTGGTGGCCGCAGCCTCCGGCATCAGTACCGCCACCATCGCGCGTGGCATCATCGAGCTGGAGACGCACCCCGCGCCGACCCGCCGCATCCGGGCCTCGGGCGCCGGGCGCAAACCGCTGACAGTCACCGACCCCGGCCTGCTACCGGCCCTTGAGTCACTGATCGAGCCGCACACTCGCGGCGACCCCGTCTCCCCACTGCGCTGGACCACGCTGTCGCTGCGCAGCCTGGCCCATGCCCTTTCCGCGCAGAAGCATCCGATCGGTGCCACAACCGTCGGCCACCTGCTGCACGGCCTGGGCTACAGCCTGCAGGGCACGGCCAAGACCACCGAAGGCACCCGGCATCCGGATCGCGACGCCCAGTTTGCCCATCTCAACGCCACCGCCGCCGCCTTCCTCGACGACGACCAGCCGGTGATCAGCATCGACACCAAAGCCAAAGAGTGGCTCGGCAACCGCGACCGGCCTGGACGTACCTGGCAACCGGGAAAGAACCCGATCAAGGTGGACAGCCACACCCTCGTCACCAGCGACCAGCCAGTGGCCATCCCCTACGGAATCTACGACCTCGCCACCAACAGCGGCTGGGTCAACGTCGGAACCGATCACGACACCGCCGAGTTCGCGGTGGAGTCCGTCCGCCGCTGGTGGCGACGCCGCGGTTGTCTCGACCACCCGCACGCCACCCGGCTGTTGATCACCGCGGACGCCGGTGGCTCCAACAACCCCCGCTACTGGACATGGAAGAAGCAACTACACGACTTCGCCCGCGAGAGCGGCCTTGAGATCACGGTCTGCCACTTTCCTCCCGGCACTTCGAAGTGGAACAAGATCGAGCACCGGATGTTCTGCCACATCACCGCCAACTGGCGTGGCCGCCCGCTGACCAGCTACCAGGTCGTCATCGAGACGATCGCCGCGACGACAACAGAGGCCGGACTGAGAGTCAGCGCCGAACTGGACACCGGCAACTACCCACTGGGCACCGCCGTCACGCCCGCCGAGTTCCATGCCCTGCCGATCACACCCGATGCATTCCACGGCGACTGGAACTACACCCTGGCCCCCACCCCTCCCAGACTTTCCGAAGAAGCCGAGACCAACCAACCGATCGATCCGGACGTGACCTGGATGCTCACCGATCCGGCCCTGACCGGCATGCCGCGCTCGGACTTCGCCCGCCTGGTGCAGATCTCGGAGCCCTACTGGGACGCGCTGGCAGAGGCGGCCTTTCAACGCCGTTTCCACCGCCCGCGCCGCTACCTCCATCCGCAGACCAGCAGCCTAGATCACTTCCACCGGCTCCTGACCGCTTTACTCCGTCGCCGCAAGGCCGCGACCAGCACCCTCCTAGCCCGCCTGCTGGGCGTCACCCGCACCAACCTGTCCAACCAGTTCCAAGATGGCCACCGGATCCTCGACCTGCACAAAATCTCCGTCACGCCGATCCCCGGATCGCCCGCACGTACGCTCGAGCAACTGCAAGATCGTATTACGTCCGCCGATGACTGCCCCGCAGATCAACTCTGACAGTTATTCACGAACAAGCCCCCGGCCAGATCGAGAACTGCCAGGTGATGCCGATGCTCACCTACGCCTCCTCAGCCGGACACGCCTTCGTCAACCGGCGGCTGTACCTTCCCCGAAGCTGGGCCGGTGACGGTGCCCGGCGTGCGGTGGCAGGCGTCCCCGAGCAGGTCGTCTTCGCCACCAAACCGCAGCAGGTGATCGACATGCTCACCGAGGAGATGGCCGCCGGCACCCCGTTCCGCTACTTCGCCGCCGACTCCGGTTACGGCCGCGACCCGGGCTTGCGCGCGTTCTGCCATACCCGGCAGATCGCCTACGTGATGGCCGTTCCCGTCGACCTGCCCGTCCTGAAGCTGCGAGGCGGCACCGAACCGGTCGGTCATGTACTGGACCGGCTCCTGGCCCAGGCGAACCCGGGCCGGTGGGAGCGCCGCTCGTGCGGCAACGGCACCAAGGGGGTGCGCGCCTACGACTGGACGGCCGTGTCCGCGACGTTGGCCGAGCAGCGGCCCGCTGACGGCCACGCCCACACGATCGTGATCCGTCGCAGCATCAGCGACCCGGCCGAGGTCGAGTTCTTCCTGGCCCATGCCCCCACCGGCACCCCCGTCACCGAACTCATCGGCGTCGCCGGAGCGCGGTGGAAGATCGAAGAGAACAACGAGACCGGCAAGGACTTGCTCGGTCTGACCCAGTATCAGGTCCGTAAATGGGATGGCTGGCACCGGCACGTCAGCACCGTCATGCTCGCCTTGGCCTTCCTCGCCGTCAGCCATGCCCACCTCGATGACCACCGGTCCTGCCCCGAGCAGGCGTTCCCTGTCATCGGCGCCGGGTCTGAGCAGGGAAAAGGCCATCGTCTCCGGGAGCGTCCGAGCTGATGCCGATCCGGCTGATCCGGCCCTCTGTCGCCGAGATCCGCCGCGTCCTGGCCCGGATCCTCATCCCCGCAGCCAATGCCATCGGCCATGTCCTGGCCTGGTCTTTCTTCCGGCAGGCCCATCAGACCCGTGCCCTGGTCAACCACTACCGCCGACGAGGAGATCCACTCCCTCAAAATCTACGGATGTAGTACTCGTCTCGACCCGGCTGATGTGTCCGTGGTTGCCATCGCGGAGCGTCTAGGCGTCACGCAGATTGCCACGATCGACCGCCGTGACTTCACGCTGATCCGGCCTCGGCATGTGTCGGCGTTCAGACTGTTGCCAGATGTGCTTGTCTGAGAAATCGTGGAGCGGGTGACGGGAATCGAACCCGCGCTGTCAGCTTGGGAAGCTGATGTTCTGCCATTGAACTACACCCGCAGCGGTCTGCCGCGCCCACTACTGTAGCGGAACTTCGGGCAACTCTCGCAGTCCGCCGGCAGGGTTTCTTGGTCTGCCCGGGACGCGGCGTTGGTAGGTTGCCTCACGTGCTGCTTTCCGATCGTGACATCGCCGCCGAGATCGAGTCCGGCAGGGTCAAGCTTGACCCTTTCCAGCCGGAGATGATCCAGCCGTCCAGTGTCGACGTGCGTCTGGACCGTTACTTCAGGGTCTTCGAGAACCACCGGTATCCGCACATCGACCCGGCGGTCGAGCAGCCCGACCTCACGCGGATGGTCGAGCCCGATGGAGACGAGCCGTTCATCCTGCATCCCGGTGAGTTCGTGCTGGCCAGCACCTACGAGGTCATCAGCCTTCCGGACGACATCGCCTCGCGGCTGGAGGGGAAGAGCTCGCTGGGGAGGCTCGGCCTGCTCACCCACTCCACCGCGGGTTTCATCGACCCCGGCTTCAACGGGCACGTGACCCTTGAGCTCTCCAACGTCGCGACGCTGCCCATCAAGCTCTGGCCTGGGATGAAGATCGGCCAGTTGTGCATGTTCCGGCTCAGTTCGCCCGCCGAACACCCCTACGGCTCGCAGAAGTACGGCTCGCGGTACCAGGGGCAGCGGGGGCCGACGCCGAGCCGTTCCTATCTGAACTTCCACCGGACCCGCGTCTGAGAGGTGCGGAGGCGGACGATCACGACGGCGGCTCATGGGACTGCCGTGACCGAAATCACTGCGCCTGCGGCGTTCCCGGGCCGCATGAGGTTCCCGGCGCTCCGGAGCCCCGCGAAACCGGCCGTGACGGGGCGGCGGTGCAGAGGATGGCAGGCCGGTCATCCCTCCGGGGAAGAACCACGTCTATGCTCAGTTTCCGCATAACATGGCCCAAAACCAGCAAAACGGTCATCGGAAAGATGCCGCCAACGCTGCCTCAAGCCGGGTGTCGCCAGGTATACGTCGGGTAGCGACAGCTGGAAGAGTAGGCGTCTAGCGGGCGAAGTTCGTATTTCCGCTGGTAACCCGTACCCTTCTCTGCGGACTATCCCCGCACATCTGGAGAACGACGTGCGCCTGCGTCTCACGCCTAGTGAGGACAGCTACTACGACTTGTTCGCCGACTCGGCGAACAACCTCGTCACAGCGTCCCGTCTGTTGGTAGAGATCATCAGCGACGGATCGGACAGGGAAGCCCTGGCCGAGAAGATGCGCGCCTGCGAGCACGCCGGTGACGAACGCACCCATGCGATCATGAACCGGCTGAACGAAAGCTTCATCACCCCTTTCGACCGGGAGGACATCTACCGCCTCGCGTCGAACCTCGACGACGTGATGGACTACATGGAGGCCGCTGCCGACCTCATCGTCCTGTACCAGATCGACCACCTCCCCAAGGAGGTCGTCCGTCAGGTCGAGGTCCTGGAGCGCGCCGCCGAACTGACCGCCGAGGCCATGCCCCGGCTGCGCTCGATGAGAAACCTGAACGAGTACTGGATCGAGATCAACCGGCTGGAGAACCAGGCTGACCAGGTTTACCGGCGCCTTCTCGCCAAGCTCTTCGGCGGGGAGTACGACGCGTTGACCGTCCTCAAGATGAAGGAGGTCATCGATCAGCTTGAGATGGCCGCCGACGCCTTCGAGCACGTGGCCAACACGATCGAGTCGATCGCGGTCAAGGAAAGCTGAGTGGACCTCACGCTCGCACTCGTCATCGGCGTGGTGGTCGTGGCGTTGGCGTTCGACTACACCAACGGCTTCCACGACGCAGCCAACGCGATCGCCACCTCGGTCTCGACGCGTGCGCTGACGCCGAGGGCCGCCTTGTTCATGGCCGCGGCGATGAACTTCCTGGGTGCCCATCTGGGCACTCAGGTGGCGGCGACCGTCGGTAAGGGCATCATCGACGCCCCACAGGGCAGCCACGGTCTGGTGATCGTGGGGGCCGCCCTGGTCGGCGCGATCACCTGGAACCTCATCACCTGGTACTTCGGCCTGCCGTCCTCCAGCAGCCACGCCCTGATCGGTGGTCTGGTCGGCTCGGCGCTCGCCTCGTCCAGCAACGTCCACTGGGACGGGGTGGTGGACAAGGTCGTCATTCCGATGATCCTCTCCCCGGTGCTCGGCTTCCTCCTGGCCGCGATCATCATGATCGCCATCCTGTGGGGCTTCCGTCACTCCCAGCCGGCGAAGACCAATCGGGGCTTCCGCCACGCGCAGACCATCTCGGCCGCTGCCATGGCTCTCGGCCACGGCCTGCAGGACGCGCAGAAGACCATGGGTGTGATCTTCCTGGCACTCGTGGTCGGGGGATACCAGAACGACGGCGACCCGATCCCCCAGTGGGTCATCCTGTCCGCCGCGACGGCCATCTCCCTGGGCACCTACGCGGGTGGCTGGCGGATCATGCGGACGCTCGGCCGCCGGATCATCGCGCTCACCCCTCCGCAGGGATTCGCAGCCGAGGCGGCCGCCGCCACCGTCCTCTACACCGCCGCCATCGGTTTCGGCGCACCCATCTCCACGACGCACACGATCACCAGTGCGATCATGGGCGTGGGGGCGACCAAACGGCTGTCCGCGGTGCGCTGGGGCGTCGCGGGCAACATCGTGACCGGCTGGATTCTGACGATCCCGGCCGCCGCGCTGGTCGCCGCGCTGACCTACTACGCGCTCCACTGGATGGTCGAGTAGCCATCATCACCGAACGCCGGCCGGGGGTTCCCGGCCGGCGTTCTCCCGTTCCGGCGCACGACCGCTCCGCCGTAGGGGGTCGCCTCCGGTGTTATCTCCGGTACATGACGTCGACGTCCCACCGGGTGAAACCCAGCTTCTCGTAGAGATGGATCGCCGCGGGGTTGCTCTCGTCCACGTACAGCATGACCTGGGCCAGGCCCCGTGACCTGAGATGGGACAGGCCCGCCAGGGTCAGCGATCTGCCCAGCCCGCCACCCTGCTCGGCGGGATCCACGCCGACCACGTAGACCTCGCCGATCGGCTCGTGCCCATGGCCGCCGTCGCCGTGCACCTTGGTCCAGTGGAAGCCGACCAGCCGCCCGCCGCCCGCCGTGCCGTCCCCATCCGCCGTGCCGCCGCCCGCCGTGCCGTCACCGCCGCTCTCCGCCTCCGTGTCGCCGCCGCCGTCTCCGCTCCCGCCCGGCCGCTCCGCCAGGAAGAAACCCGCCGGGTCGAACCACGGCTCCTGCTCGCGTCGTTTCAGGTCGTCCAGCGTCCACGCGCCCTGCTCGGGGTGGTGGGCGAAGGCCTTGGCGTTGAGCGCCACCCAGGCCTCCTCGTCGGAGGACCCGGGCACGAAGGCGCGCAGCCGTACGCCCTCGGGCAGTTCGAAGGCGGGGATCGCCGCGAACAGCGAGCGGCGCATCTGCCAGAGTGACCTGATCTTGGTGAACCCCGTCGACAAGGCGAGGGCCTCGGCTCCCGGGTGCCCGCCGTGCGCCCACAGGCGCAGCCGCCCCCCTGTCTGCTCCAGTACGGCCTGCAGCAGGTGCCGTCCGTGGCCCTGCCCGCGGAACGCGGGGTGGACCACCAACTCCCCGCTGGGTCCTTCGACCGGATCGGTCGGATCCACGTGGGCGTAGCCGGCCAGGTCGTCTCCGACGTACAGGAGCACGGCTCCCGCCCGGTCGTCGCCGCCGTAGCGCAGGTGCAGCATCACGTGTTCGTTGAGCGGCCTGACGCCGTCGGCCTCCGTGGCGGCCTCGACCACCGCGAGAACGGCGGCCACCTCCCGCTCGTCCAGTCGTCCTCGGTGTTCCACGTGCGCGTTCATGTTCTGGACTCTAGGCGGACCCGGACGTCACCGGATCGTCGGGTGCTGGCAAAAAGCGCCATCTTCTCGTCAGGTGAATCGTTACCTCTCGGACATTCCCTGCATAGATTGTCGCCCTAATGTCGTGTTCCATGATGTCTCGTTCCCTCCAGAGGCTGGTCCTTGCCGGTGCCCTCGCCGGCGTCGGTCTCGCGCTCGCGACGGTCCCGGCCGAGGCCGGCGGCAAGCCCGCCGAACCTGTCGCCAAGACCGTTCCGGTCCGTCTTCTCTCCCTGAACGACTTCCACGGCAACCTGGAGCCGCCGACCGGCTCGTCCGGCCGCATGGTCGACGAGAACGGTGCCACGGTGGACGCCGGTGGAGCCGCCTACATCGCCACGCACCTCAAGCAGCTCTCCGACAAGAACACGCTCAAGGTCGCCCAGGGCGACCTGATCGGCGCCAGCCCCCTGCTCTCCGCGGCCTACCACGACGAGCCGTCCGTCGAGTTCCTCGGCAAGATCGGCATCACCGCCTCCGCCGTGGGCAACCATGAGTTCGACGAGGGCTACTCCGAGCTCAGGCGCATCATGCACGGCGGCTGCCACCCGGTGGACGGCTGCTCGCCCGCAGGTGAGTGGAAGGGCGCGGACTACAGCTACCTCGGCGCCAACGTGATCTTCAAGCGGCCGGGCGCGGCCTCCGCGCAGGCGGAGAAGGAGACGCTCGCCGCGCTCGGCGGCCAGAACACGGCCGCGTTGCGCGGCCTGCTGAAGAACTATGGCATCCCCGCGCTGCCCCCGGTCGCCATCCGCTGGATGAACGGCGTGCCGATCGGCTTCATCGGCCTGGTCACCCAGACCACCCCCAACATCGTCACCGCCGAGGGCATCAAGGACCTGGAGTTCATCGACGAGGTCAAGGCCGCCAACGTCGCCTCCAAGCTGCTCAAGCTGGTCGGTGTCAAGGCCCAGGTCGTGCTGGTGCACGAGGGCGACCAGGTCACCGCGGGCCAGTCGCCCGACGCCTGCGCCACCCAGCCGGGCGCGGGCAACCGGATCGCCACCCAGGTGGACGCCGAGATCGACATGATCCTCAGCGGCCACTCCCACCAGGCCTACCTGTGCAAGGTGTCCGACCCCAAGGGCGGCACGCGCCTGTACAGCCAGGGCGGCTCGTTCGGCCGGGTGATCACCAAGGTCGACTTCCAGGTGGACGTCAGGACCCGCGACGTCGTGCGCTCCTCGGTCGTGGCCGACAACCAGATCGTGACCCGGACGGTCACCCCCGACAAGGAGATCTCGGACTTCGTCGTGGAGCGGCAGAAGGATGTCGCTTCGGTGGCCGACAAGCCGATCGGCAGGATCACCGCCGAGATCACCAACGCCGCGTCCGCCTCCGGTGAGTCCCCTCTGGGCAACCTCATCGCCGACGGCCAGCTCGCCGCCACCAGGACCGGCGGAAACGCCCAGGTCGCCCTGATGAACCCGGGCGGCGTGCGCGCCCCCCTCACCTACCCGGGTTCGCCCGCCAAGGAGGGCGACGGCGTGGTGACCTACGGCGAGGCCTTCACGGTGCAGCCGTTCAACAACCTCGTGCAGGTCGTCACGCTCACCGGCGCGCAGCTCAAGACCGTTCTGGAGCAGCAGTTCACCGGCGGGCCCAACAACCAGGCCTTCACCAAGATCCTCCAGCCGTCGTCGAACCTGACCTACACCTACAGCACAGGTGCGGCGTGGGGTTCGAAGGTCTCCAACCTGAAGATCGACGGTGCCGACGTCACGGACACCCAGACCATCCGGGTCGCCGCCAACAACTTCCTCGTCGGCGGCGGTGACGCCTTCCTGGGGTTCAAGGACGGCACGGACCTGTGGAGCGGCCCGCTCGACATCGACGCCTTCGCCGCCTACTTCGCCGCGAACCCGTCGATCACGCCCCCGGCCCCCACCCACATCACCGTCACCCCGTAGCCCCACCTCTCTGGGGCCACGGGAAAGGCCCACCGGACTCGTCCGGTGGGCCTTTCCCACGCGCTGGTACGGCCGGCACCGGGACGGCCCGTGAACGGGTGCGGTCAGCGGCGGGCGGGCTCGCGCTCCTCGGCGGCCTCGTTGCCGCGCTCGGGGACGAACCGGTAGCCGACGTTGCGCACGGTGCCGATCAGCGATTCGTACTCGGCGCCGAGCTTGGCGCGCAGCCGCCGGACGTGGACGTCCACGGTCCGGGTGCCGCCGAAGTAGTCGTAGCCCCAGACCTCTTGCAGGAGCTGGGCGCGGGTGAAGACCCGGCCGGGATGCTGCGCCAGGTACTTCAGGAGCTCGAACTCCTTGAAGGTCAGGTCCAGCGCGCGGCCGCGCAGCCGGGCGGTGTAGGTGGCCTCGTCGATCGACAGGTCGCCGCTGCGGATCTCGTCCGGGACCTCCTCGGTGGCCGACAGGTTCAGCCGGCCCACGGCCAGCCTGAGCCGCGCCTCGACCTCGGCGGGACCGGAGCTGTCGAGGATCACGTCGTCGGCGCCCCACTCGGCGGTCATCGCCGCCAGGCCGCCCTCGGTGACGATCACGAAGAGGGGACAGGAGACGCCCGTGGTCCGCAGCAGCCTGCACAGGCTCTTGGCGTGGACGAGTTCGCGGCGCGCGTCCACCAGGATGGCGTCGGCCGGTGGGGTGTCGATCAGCGCGGACGCCTCAGCGGGGGCGACCCGGACCGAGTGCAGCAGCAGCCCCAACGCCGGGAGCACCTCGGTTGAGGGCTCAAGGGCGTTGGTGAGCAGCAGGAGATTGCTCACTATGCTCCTTCCCGCGTCATGCCGGCGATAGCCGTACAAACACGTAAGGACCCGGGGGCTACGTCGCCCAGGTCCCGTAGTAGGTGAGGATAGCCCACAAGGCTGAAGCGTCCACTGAGCGTCCATCTGGTGAACACCGGTTTTCCCTGTGAATTCATAGTAATGGTGCGGTAACCGTAAGTGTGTTGGAGGGGTAGGTCCACGGATGGCAAGGGGCATGGTTCGCTACTGGGCGGCCGCGAAAGACGCGGCGGGCGTCTCCGAAGAGCCGTTCGAGGCGGTGACGCTGGCCGAGTTGATGACGAAAATCACAGCGGGCCGAGACGAACTGGCCCGCGTCGTCCGGCGGTCATCCTTCCTGGTGAACGGGGATCCGGTGGGCAGGCGGGCGCACGACACCGTCACTCTGGCCGACGGGGCGACGGTCGAGGTGCTTCCTCCCTTCGCGGGAGGCTGATCATCGCGGTGGCCGGAGTCGGCGAAGGGCGCGACGGCCGAGGACCGGTCCCCGAGTGGACGATCTTTGGTGCCGCGTTTTGGAAAAAATTACCGGGGAATGTGCTGCGAGGGCAGGCTGGCCCACCCACTCCAGAGAATGAACGGGGGGCCGGATGCGCAAACTGGCCGCTTTTCTGATTCTGCTGCTCGTTCTTCTCGCGATCCTGGACAGGGTCGCGGTCGCCGGGGTGCAGCGGGAGATCGCGACACGGGTGACCGCCCGGTACGATCTCGCGAACCCGCCCGAGGTGACCATCGACGGCATCCCGTTCCTGACCCAGGCGGTCGCCGGGCGGTACGACGAGGTCAAGGTCGCCGCCGGCGCCATGAGCATCGCCGGGCTCCGGTTGTCCAGCGTGGACTTCGTCCTCTACGGCGTCACCGCACCGCTGAACGACCTGGTGCTCCACGCCGAGCGGGTGGAGGTACGCGCCGAGCGGGTGGCGGGTACCGTGGTGGTGCCGGTGGAGACGCTGAACCAGAAGGCCCCGGAAGGGATCAAGGCCAAGGTCGACGGCGACGGCTTCAACGTCAGCGGAGAGATCACCGTGCTCGGCCGGAAGGTGCCGGTGAAGGCCAAGATGAAGATCGATCTGGTCAAGGACGGGGTGCGGTTCGTCCCCGAGCAGGTCACCTTGGCGGGCGGCGTCACGGTGCCCCGGCCGGAGCGGTTCCTCTCCTACCAGATTCCGATCAAGAATCTGCCGTTCAACCTCAAGGTGACCGATGTGAAGACCGTCCCGGGCGGGCTCCAGGTCTCCGGCGAGGCGTCCAACGTGCCCCTCCAAGGCTGACGGCAGCCCACATGGCCGGACCCGCTCTGGACCCGCTTCCACGCCCGGACCCGCTTCCATGTCCGAGCGGATCCCGTGATCGGGCCGCTCCCGTCGCAGGGCCGATCCCGTGACTGAACCGATCCGCCCCGCCGTACGTCATGGGGAGGTGAGTCAAGCCGGAACCGCCGACGAGCAGCTTGTCAGAGCGCTCTTCGACGAACACGGCGGGCCACTCTACGGCTACGTTCTGCGGCTGACGGGCGACTCGGGGAGAGCGGAGGACATCGTGCAGGAGACGCTGCTGCGGGCCTGGCGCCATCCTGACGCTCTCAGCGGGCGCCCCATCCGGGCATGGCTGTTCAGGGTGGCCCGCAACCTCGTCGTCGACCAGCACCGGGCACGCAAGGCGCGCCCCCCGGAGACGGGCGCGGAGGCGCTCGCCGTGCTGCCCGCCGATGACGAGCTCGAACGGGCCGTGGACTCCTGGGCGATCGCCGAGGCGCTGGCCACGCTGCGGCCCGAGCACCGCGAGGTGCTCGCCGAGGTCTACTACCAGGGGAAGTCGGTCAAGGAGGCATCCGAGGCGCTCGGCATCCCGGCGGGAACAGTGAAGTCGCGCACGTATTACGCGCTCCGGGCGCTCAAACTGGCGCTGGAGGAGCGGGGGCTCGCGCCATGATGATGACGACATGTGATGAAGTACGGATATCGCTGGGGGCGTACGTGCTCGGGGCCCTGGAGCCCGAGGAGTGCGTGCTCGTCGAGGCGCATCTCGCCGAGTGCGCCGGCTGCCAGGCGGAGTTCGACGAGCTGACCGGAGTGGCCGCGTTCCTCGGACGGGTGTCCGAGGCGGACGTGGCGCAGGTGGCCAGCCCGCCCCAGGCGGTGCTGGACCGGCTGCTCAGCGCCAAGGTCAAGCGGCGCCGGATGACGCGGGCGCTGCTCTCGCTGGCCGCGTCCGTCCTCCTGGTCGGGCTCGGCGGCACGTGGTGGGTCACCCAGTCCGCCCCGCCCGCGCGGGACGCCGCGGTGTCCGCGCCCCGGTCGGCCGCCACCGGGAGTGACGAGCCACTTCTGACGAAGGAGAGGGCCGCCCCCACACCGGCTCCCAGGTCTTCCCGTTCGCCGGCGCAGGACGCCAACCCGCAGCTCATGCTGGAGCAGGGCGACGGCGAGCGGACGGTCCAGGGCGGCAACGACGGGGTCCACGCCACGGTGACCGTGGCGCCGGGCGCGGAGGCGACCAAGATCAAGGTCATGCTCTCCGGGGTCGCCCAGGGCACCCGCTGCCGGCTGGACGTGGTCGCGGTCGGCGGGGGCCGGGAGACGGCCGGGAACTGGATCGTGGACAGGGCCGCCTACGTCAGCTCGGGCGCCTTCGCGGGCACCACCACGATCCCTCCGGCGAGCATCTCCAGGTTCGAGATCGTCACCTCCGGAGGCCGGCTGCTGGTCAGCGTCCGCTTCCCCTGAGCGGGGACCGCTCGGAGGAGGCTCCCGCTTTGAGCGGTGACCCGCCGGGAGAGAGCCCTCTTCCCGCAGGATGGGGGTTCCCGGGGGAATGGCGTGGTGTGACCGGGTGTTGTCGTGCTCTGTGACCGGATTGGCAGTGGTGCTCGTCACGCTCGGCGTGGCCACGCTGGTGGGTGTGGTGATGCGCCGGCGCAGCGGCGTGCCGCGTGAGGTTGGGGGAGACGTGGAGCGGCTGACATCCGGTGACCTGGAGGCCGAGCTGGGACGGCGGGCCACGCTCGTCCAGTTCTCCAGCGCCTTCTGCCAGCCGTGCCGGGCGACCCGCCGGGTCCTCGCCGAGGTGACGGAGATGGTGCCGGGGGTGGCACACGTGGAGATCGACGCGGAGTCCCGCCTCGATCTGGTCCGCTCGCTGAACATCCTGCGCACCCCGACCGTGCTGATCCTCGACGCGTCGGGGCAGGTGGTGAAACGCGCCTCCGGCCAGCCGCGGAAGGCCGACGTGATCGGGGCCCTGGGCCTCGCGGTCGGCGAGTGAGCCGCGAACCCTATCGCCCGTAAAACAACCTTGTCTCAGGAACTGGACGAGGATGTGACAGATCCCGGAACGTCGGGGTAATGTCATCGACATGATGCCTACGACAGAGCTGCTGACGAAGCGGCGCGCGGTGGATTTCTGCCGTGTGACCACCGCGCTCTGTCGCGTTTCCTAAAGGGCGATCTCAAGCGGCCTCTGAGCCGCACCGATCTGCACGACCCTTCAGGAGCATCGAGTGATGCAGGCTGATCCCAGGGCTCTCCGCTTCGCGGCAACGGTGACGACCATCGTCCTCGCGCTCGTCCTGGTCACAGGGAGCGCGTGGCTGCTGGCCGCGCAGGCGGCGGTGTTCGCACTGAGCGTCTTCGGCGCCTCGCCGTACGGGATGATTTTCAAAGGGATAGTGAAGAGCCCTCCCAAGGAGTTGGAGGACGCCGCCCCGCCGCGCTTCGCGCAGGGGGTCGGCCTCGCCTTCGCCCTGGTGGGCTTGGTCGGGTACGTCACGCAGATCACGCCGCTGGCCCTCGGCGCCACCGCCGCGGCTCTCTTCGCCGCCTTCCTCAACGCAGCTTTCGGCTTCTGTCTGGGCTGCGAGATGTTCCTTGTCATTCGCCGTTTACTGCCCGCCGCAAGATAATCCCGGAGGATTCCATGAGCCGCTCCGCCGTCCTGGTGGACGCTGACTGGGTCGAGGCCAACCTCGACACCGATGGCATCGTCCTCGTCGAAGTCGACGAAGACGCCAGTGCCTTTGACAAGGGCCACATCCGTGGCGCCGTGAAGGTCGACTGGAGGCAGGACCTCCAGGACCCGGTCCGCCGTGACTTCGTGGACCGTGAGGGCTTCCAGGCGCTGCTCTCCTCCCGGGGCATCGCCAACGACGACACCGTGATCCTCTACGGCGGCAACAACAACTGGTTCGCCGCCTACGCCTACTGGTACTTCAAGCTCTACGGCCACGAGAACGTCAAGCTGCTCGACGGTGGCCGCAAGAAGTGGGAGCTCGACTCCCGCGAGCTGGTCAGGGACGTCCCCAACCGTCCCACCACCGCCTACCAGGCCAAGGACCAGGACCTGTCCATCCGCGCCTTCCGTGACGACATCGTCGCCGCGATCGGCAAGCTCAACCTGGTCGACGTGCGCTCGCCCGACGAGTTCACCGGCAAGCTGCTCGCTCCCGCGCACCTCCCGCAGGAGGCGGCGCAGCGCGGCGGTCACGTGCCGACCGCCCGCAACATCCCGTGGTCCAAGGCTGCCAACGACGACGGCACCTTCAAATCCGACGAGGACCTGAAGTCCCTCTACGAGGGCGAGGGTGTCGACTTCGGCAAGGACACCATCGCCTACTGCCGAATCGGTGAGCGCTCGGCCCACTCCTGGTTCGTGCTGCACGAGCTTCTGGGCCAGGCCAGCGTCAAGAACTACGACGGTTCATGGACAGAGTACGGCTCGCTCGTGGGCGTGCCGATCGAACTGGGAGAGGCCCGATAATGACCGACGGTTGCGCAGCTCCGGAACAGACGATCGCCCTCCCGGCCGGGGTCGACCTTTCGACCCAGGCCGTCATCCAGGGAGTGGTGTCCGGCGCGGGTACGGCATACGCCCGCCTGCTGGACCACTCCGGCGAGTTCACCGGCGAGGTCGTGGTGTCCGACGAGGGCATCTTCCGCTTCTTCGCCGCCCCCGGTGACTGGACCGTCCGCATCATCGCGGGCGGCGGCGTCACCAAGGACATCAAGGCCCAGGCCCGCCTGGGTGAGGTCACCCAGCTCGCCGTGGCTGTCTGATCCGAAAGTAACGGCCGAGGGCCGGCATCCCGTTTCGCGGGTGCCGGCCCTCAGTCGTCTCCGAGAGGTTCCTACGGGACCCGGCTCTCGACGCGGCGGAGCGCGTCGGCGTAGCCGGGGTCGGCGGACATGGCCGCCGCCAGCCGGAGGTGCGGCAATGCCTCGGCGTGACGGTTGGCCCGCTCCAGGGTCCTGCCGAGCAGGAACCTGACGTAGTGGTCGCCGGGCGCCCGGTCGAGCAGTGACTCCAGGGTCTCCCGCGCCCGGCCGAGCTGGGCCGAGCCGAAGTAGGCGCGGGCGGCCAGCAGCCGGACGGCGGGGTCGTCGCCGTGGTCGGCCAGCAGCGGCTCCAGCGTCCGCAGCGCGCCGAGGGGGTCCCGGACGTCCAGCAGAGACTCGGCCTGACGCAGCAGTCTGACCTCGTCGGGGAGCTCGCGCTCGGGCGCGGCCTGCCGCAGGAGGTCCGCCAGGACCTCCGGCGACTGCGCGCCCGCGACCGCCGTGCCGCCTGCGACATAGGTCGGCGAGGTGGCCACGCCGATGGCCTTGCCGCGCAGGAGCTGGGAACGGACCTCGCCCACTCCCTCCCCGGCGTCGAGCGCCTCGGCCATGCCGTCCAGCCCCGCCTCGGCGGCGAGCGCCACCAGGGTGGCCCGGTCGCCGATGTCGGAGGCCTCGACGAAGTGGGCGCGCAGGATCCGCTCCACGACGGCGTCCTGCAGGGCAGAACCGCCCCGCTGGTGGGCGAGGGCGATCACCCGATGGGCGTCGAACGTGTTGGGACGCCAGACGGCGCCCCAGGGCGGGCCGAGTCCCTCCTCGGCCGCGATGGCGGAGACGCGGACCCGGTTCTCCGCCGGGGTCAGGTCGGGGTGGCAGGCCTGCAGGGCTCCGTCGGCGATCGGGCCGCGCAGCGCCTCGTACAGCGGCTCGGCCGGGGCCGGAGCCATCGGGTCGATCTGGAAGGGGCGCCAGACGATCTCCACGTCCTCGCCGAACCCGGCCTTCTCCAGGCGTCGCTTGCCGATGTAGGCCCAGGCGCAGACCATGTCGGCCCAGACTTCGATGCGCTTCATGACCGATGCAACAAACGACACCTGTCGTTTATTCGACGGATGTCGCTTAATCTTGGCCGTATGACCGAAGACGATCCGCGAGTACGCCGGACCCGCACCCGGCTGCGCACCGCCGTCCTGGAGCTCGCCGCCGAGCGCGACCCCGATTCGATCACGGTCGCCGAGATCGCCCAGCGGGCCGAGGTCAACCGGGCCACGGTCTACGTCCACTACCGCGACCGCGACGACCTGGTGCTGGACGCGATGGAGGCCGCCATCGGCGAGCTGGCCGCCGAGGCCGCCCGCTGCCCCTACCGGGAGGCCGGTCCGGTCCCGGCGTCGCTGGTCGCCCTGTTCGAGCACGTCGGCGCACGGGCTCCGCTGTACCGGCGGATGCTCGGGCCGTACGGCAGCGCCCGCTTCTGCGCCCGCCTGCGCGAGGCGCTGGTCGCGGAGCTACGCGGCCCGTTCGCGGCGGGCTCCCGGCCCCCGGGCCACGACGGCGTGCCGCCGGAGGTCCACGCCCACTACCTGGCGGGTGCGCTCGTCGGGGTGGTCACCTGCTGGCTGGAGGAGCACCCGCCCCGCCCGGCCGGGGAGATCGCGGCGTTCACCTGGAGCCTGATCCGCTGAGCCCGGCCGTGGTGTTCCGCTGTGACCGGTGGTGGTCGATCGCTACGATTCATCGAGTGTCCGGAACGTCTGTTATGCCGCCGCCCCCGTCCTTGCCGCCCGCCGCCGGCCGGACGCCGGCCACGCCCACCGCGTACGCGCTGCCGCTGCACGCGCTCAGGATCTTCGGCGCCTGCGCGATCTCGCTGGTGCTCTGGTTCTCCGCGGGCCGGGCGATCCGCGCCGCGCTGATGTGGGCGGGCGCCGAGGTCTCTCACGGTGACTACCGCCAGGTGCGGCTGGTCGTCACCATGCTGATCTTCACGTTGATCGTGCTGAACGAGCTCGTGGTCATGGTCGGCATGCTGCACTCCGTACGCGGTGCGCTCCGGGAGATCCAGGCGCGGCGGGCCGGAGAGGAGGCGGACGAGGGCCTGTTCGGCGCCCTCAACCGCGCCACCCTGATCTTCGCCGCGATCTACATGGCCTGGAGCTTCCACGTGGAGGACGCCAGGGAGTTCACCGCGCTCGACCGCACGCACCATGCCGGCGAGGACATCTTCTCCAAGGCGTTCGCCGGTGAGGAGACCACGACCGGCACCGGCCTCGTCGGACTCGACGTCCGGCTCTCGATCGCCATCGCGGTCGTGGCCTACCTTCTCAAGGTGCTGTTCGGCTGGTGGCACGCGAACGGCAAGGTGAAGGGGAGCGGCATGGCGACCACCTTCTTCGAGTTGGCCTTCGCCTTCTACGGCCTCAACGCGATGGGCACTCTCGTCTCCGCGAGATCGGACTGGCTGTCCAGCCGGACGGCCCTGGCCATGGCCGGCGACTGGATCCAGCAGGCCGAGGACGGCATCCCCGGGTGGAAGGCGTTCTGGACGGCGGTCGGGGAGGTATGGCCCTATGTCGTCTCCGCGCTGATCGAGCCCCTGACCTGGCTGACGGTCGCCGCGCTGGTTTACGGTGCCTTCGCCGAGGACACCCGGGCGGTCGTGCGCGGCACCCGGTTGGACGCCGTGGCCGACCGGATGGAGCAGACCCACTCGCTCACCCGTTCCACCATGACCCGGGCCACGACCGGGTTCCAGGAGCGCTGGGTTCCGCCCGCCAACGCGTTCCGGCTGGCCGTCCGCGGCGGCGCCGCGCTGTTCGGCATGTTCTGCCTCTGCTACGTGCTCGTGCAGGTGGGCGCCGACTATGCCAGCCAGGGCGTCAAGATGCTGATCGGCAACGAGGAGCCCTACATCTGGGTGGCCCTCGGCGCGCCGGCCGGGGTCGTCAGGGACCTCCTGGTGAAGACGTTGACGGTCTGTCTCCTGGCGGCGACGTTCGACATCGCGGCCACCCGGAGCCGCGAGGCCGGAGAGGTGCTCAGCGCCTGAAGCACAGCACGTTGTCGCTCAGCTCCTTCTCCTTCGCGGCACGTTTGAACATGTCCTCCACAGACTCGTTCTCGATCATCCGCGCAGGACTGGGGCGCACGCAGACCTCCAGCCGGGCAGCGAGCGCCCGGGGCACCAGGCTGATCACGTTGTAGTGGTAGGGCGTGTTGATCTGGTGATCCTTCGCCTCCGCGGGCAGGTCGTTGTCGAGGCTCTCCGCCTTCCACGATTGGCCGCCGGAGTCCTTGACCTCGAACTCGGGATCGTTTCTCCGGATCACCCCTTCGGGGTCGAGGGAGATCCGAGTGGCCCTGATTCTCAGCCACTGCTGGTCCGCCGCCGGCGGGCGGCTGCCGGGCATGCCGTCGACCTGCTCCACGTCGATCTTCCAGGACACGTGCCGGAAAGGCACGGTCTCGCCCACCGCGTGGGAATGGATCTGATCGGGCGGCCGCGCGCCACGATAGGTGGTGTAGCCGTCCCAGGTGGGGACGGCGATGGCGGCCGCCAGCGCCAGCACGGCCGCGGCGGCCCGCAGGGCCGTACGGCCTCGCGGGGCCGGCCCGGCCGCAGTGGGCGGAGGCCGCTCCTGCGGTGCCGCGGGGCCGGCCGCCGCGGCGGGCGCGGCGAACATGGCGCGGGGGAGCGAGGGCGCCTGGACAGCCGGGAACGGCTGGGTCGAGACCTCGGGCTGCTCGTGCGCGGGTCCCGACGGCGGCCACACCTGCTGGTCGGAGAAGGTGCGCGGGGCACCGGACAGCCAGGGAGCGCCGGTCGGGGCCGGAGCCGCCCTGCGGCCGGGGCGGCGCAGCGGGGGCGGCGCGGACGCGGGTTCAGGCCCCGGCTGTCCGGCGGGAGGCGCCGGGTGCGTCTGAGGGGGTGCGGGCGGGGGTGCCGGGTGCGTCTGAGGGGGTGCGGGCGGAGGGGGCCACGCCTCACCGGAGGCGGGCCACGTGGCTCCCTGGTACGGGGGCTCGGAGGCTGCCGGTGGCTGGTTCTCCTGCGGGGTGAACCAGCTGCGGCCGGCACCCTCGTCCTCGGGATGCTGGGTGCCCGTCACTTCTTCTTCTCCAGCGTGTAGACGTCCTTCGCCTCGGACACCAGGCGTGCCGCGGTGCTCTCGTCCAGTCCCAGGTCGATCTCCACCTCCGGAGCGGAGGGTTCGATGAGGATTCCGCGCTCGGGGTGGACCACGATGCGGGCTCCGGCCAGCTCCGCGACCGGCAGTTCGAAGACGGCGACCCCCGAGACCCACCAGGCGGGCTGGACGAAGAACTGGGTGATGGTCAGAGTCTCGTCGACTTTGTCGGTGGCGACGTAGCGGCGCCCGTCCTCCGTGAGCAGCTCGGGTGCGGCGAGGCGCTGCGGTTCCCAGGTGGCCTGCGCGGCCAGATCGACGACAAGGAAGATCCCTGACGTCGTGGCCCTCTTCGGCCCCTCCCCCGCGAGGCCCGGAGTCTCGACCGCCCTGGCGGCGTGCACCGCCTTCGCCTGTACGGAGATCCGCGAGGCGGCCACCTGCTCCCCGAGATCGCCGGTCCAGGTGAGCGGGCCGTTGCGATCGTCACGCGTGTAGGCGAAGGTCTGCGCGCCCACCGCCGCGGCGGCGAGCGCGACCCCGGCGAGCAGGCCGCCCAGCCTGCGCCACCTGCCCGGCGGCGAGGAGGCGCGGCGGTCGCCGGACGTCTGCGTCCGCTCCGGGGTGGAGATCCCCATCAGCCGGTTCCCTTCTGCCTGACCGGAAGGGTGACCTGGGCGGCGACCGCGGGTGGTCCGTCGTCGTCCTTTTGGACGGGGAGCCAGCCGAGATCCTGGGTGAAGCCTTTGTTGTACTCGAACGTGCCGACGTCGAGTTTCACCTGCCGCGGAGGGCGCTGCCGCTCGGGCAGCTCGTATCTGACCACGACGGTGGAGGTGATCCCCGGGTGCAGCTGGGTGCTCGGGACGCCCTGGTCGACGATGGAGGCGGTGGGGCCGTACGGGGTTTTTATCTCCGGCGTCAACTTGAGCAGGCCGGCGCCGAAGAGGCGCCCGCGGTTCTTCTGGTCCCAGGGAGATCCCACGCCGGTGGTCTCGTCCCCCTTGTTCACGACCTTCAGCACGACCTCAAGGAAGCGCTTGCTCGGACCGCCGAACGAGCCGGGCTCGGCGGTCGTGCGGGACTCCACGAACGTGGTCATGAACTCGCCCTGGTCCAGGCTCGCCCCCGGGCCGAGCTGTTTGGGCGGTTCCTCGGGGGCCTTCCCGAAGCCGCCGAGGGCCGCGACGACTCCCAGGCCGGTGGCTGCGAAGAGGGCGGCGATCGGCACTGCGACCGGGCGCCGGGGCCGGGTTTCGCCACCGGGGGGAGACGTCATGACAAAGGATGGTAATAGCTAGCCTCCACACCATCCGACTCATTCATCCCATAAGTGGCGTTGAACCTGTGGAAAATACAGCAGATTGGCGGGAACGCTGCCCGAATAGGAGGTCTAACTCTTACGCTGTCACGGAGGCGGCGAGAGCCCAATGGCGGAGGTTCCGTGGCGGACGTGCATCCCGAGCATGCGCAGCTCCAGGCGGACCGGATCTACCTGGGCTGGCAGTATGCCCTGCGGCAACCTGATCCGGGTCCGGCCCCCCGACGGCCCTCCCCCGTCGAGGAGACCACCGAGCAGGTCGACCCCGAGTGGGTGCGCAGGGAACGGCTCAACGAGGCCATGCTGAACCGCCCGGTGAAGATCTTCAGGGTGTTCATGACCGGGCTCGTCGTGCTGATCCTCCTCCTCGGTCTCACCGAGATGCTGAGCTGGTCGTTCGCCGCCCTGGGGCTGGCCGCCACCGGAGGGGTGGCCGGCTACTGCACCTACGCGATCTACCAGGGCAACCGGGCGGTCCGTCACCGGATCCGGGAGCGCCAGGCGGTCGGCGACCGGCAGCGGCGGGAGCGCGACAGGGACCTCTTCCTGGCCCAGGAGGAGCACGCCGTCCGCTACCGGGAGTGGGCCGAGAAGAAGGAGCTCTACGACCGCCAGCTCACCTGGTACGCGGTCACCGTGCCGGACGAGCTCGACCGGATCGACGTCGCCGGGGGCACGCTGCCGGGCTGGTCGGCGCTGATCACCCTGCTCGGCGCGACCCGCCTCTACAGCGGAGGCCACCTGACCGTGCTCGACCTGTCCGAGGGGGCGATCGCCAAGGACCTGATCGAGCTGGCGCGTAGAGGCGGCGACGAGCCACTGGTCTGGGTGCTGCCGGTGGACCTCCCCAAACTCGACCTGGGCGCCACACTGCCCCCCGAGGCCTTCGCCGACGTGCTCGCCCACGTGGTGAGCGTCAGCGAGGAGCACCGCACCACCAGGGACCTGTCGTTCGACAACGCGATCCTGGAACGTGTCCTGGAAGTCCTCGGCGAGAACGCCACGATCAACCAGGTCACCGCGGCCCTGCGAGCACTGGCCCAGGTCGGCGACCCGCGCGACGACCTCAGGTTCGGCCTGCTCAGCGCGGCCCAGCTGGAACGGATCGGCACGCTGTTCGGCCGGGGTGTCAGCGACCGGGTGGTGATCGAGCGCGCCTGGGCACTGGAGTCGCAACTGCGCAAGCTGGAGACCCTCGGCTCGGAGGCCGTACGGCTGCCGCCCGCGCGCCTGCGGGTCGTGTCCATGGACCGCCAAGCCGGCGTGTTCGGCAACCGGGTCCTCGGCACCTACGTGACCACCGCGCTCACCCACATCCTGCGTCAGTCACCCGCGTCCGAGCGGCCCTGGTATCACACGATCATCGTCGCGGGCGCGGACAAGCTCCGCGGAGACGTGCTCGACCGGCTGATGGACGCCTGCGAGACGTCCCGGACGGGGCTGGTGCTCACCTACCGGTCGCTCACCCCCACCGTGCGGGAGCGGCTCGGCCGGGGGCACGCGGCGGTGACGTTCATGCGGCTGGGCAACGCCGAGGACGCCCGGATCGCCAGCGAGCACGTCGGCACCGAGCACCGTCTGGAGCTCGCCCAGCTCACCGAGACGATCAGCGCGGCCGGGGCGGGGCTGGACGGCGGCTACGTCTCCACCGTCGGCCAGGCCGAGGAGGACGGGGACGGGCGGGATGTGAGCCGCCCGGACCTCAGAGAGGACATCACCTCCTCCACCGAGTGGGGCCGTCGCGCGACCAAGGCGATGGGGGAGACCGAACGGGTGCTCCACCGGTCCCGGGAGTTCCTCGTCGAGCCCCACCAGCTCCAGCAGCTCCCCACCACCTCGGTGATCGTCACCGATGCCACCGCCCAGGGCCGCCGGGTCCGCCTCGCCGACGCCAACCCGGCGATACTGACCTTCCCGAAGACCACGCTGGGGGAGTTCGACGAGATCAAGGAGACCGCTCTGGAGTGTGCCGAGGAGGAGGAGCCCCGTGCGCCCGGCATCTTCGAGGACGCGCCGCCGAACCTCGGCCCGCCGCCACCCCGACTGGACTGGCGCAGACGCCAATGAAACGTCCGTTTGTGGCAATGGCCTGGTCAATGCGGATGTGCGTCCCCCTCGGAAGGTTCGATCTTGGTTGCTGGGGTGACCCGTCTCCGGGCCCCCGCCGGCCTGTACGGCGGAGCGATCCGTGAAGCGTCAACCCCCCGGCCTCGGGCCGGGACCCCTGGGTGGAGACCAAATGCAGCCAAGCGTGTCCCGTCCTCCGGCCCCCCTGACCGGCCCCTGGTACCGGATCCAGGCGATCACCGCGCCCTCGCGCAGTTCCTCGGCGGAGTGGGACTTCGTCACCGTCCTGCCGGCCGTGCTCTCCGCGGCCCAGCGCAACCGGCCCTTCGTCACCGGCTGGCTCTCCCGGGGCTCGGGCGCCCCGCTGGAGCTCATCACCAACGCCGGGCCGCTGACCCCGCCCCGCCCGCCCCGCCGGGCCGCCGCCGAGAGCGGAACGGTCCCCGCCGGTCCCGAGCCGCTCCTGTTCCCCGGCGGCGCCCGGGGCGTCCGGATCGGCGACGAATGGCTCCGTGACCTGTCCGACCTGGCCTGGACGACCTGCCCGGGGCGGCAGGCCCCGCCGCTCGGAGGCCGCCGCGAACCGGACGCCGACGAGGTCAAGCGGCCCACGCTCTTCGAGTCCACCCTGGTCACGCTCATGTCCCGGCCGTTCGCCTGGCTGGTCGTCGCCGAGCAGACCGACCTGCTGGACGCCGAGGTGGCGCACCTGCGGACCCAGCTCAACGTGCTGAGGCAGTACGGCGACGCCTCCGAACGCTCCCGCTACGACGCCGAGCGGGCCGAACGGCGCATGCAGGAGCTGGACGCCTTCCGCGAGGCCGGGCTCTGGAGCGTGCGGGTGCTGGCCGGCGCCGCCGGTCCGGAGGAGCTACGCCAGATCGCCCCCGTGCTGGTCGGCTCGGCCGAGATGAGCCACCACCCCTACCGCCTGCGCAGCGCGCTGTCCGGCCCGGTGTACGGCTTCGCCGACGCGCTCTCGGTGACCCTGCAGGATCCCTCCGACGGCGCCGCCGCCCCGTTCGCGGCCACCGCCGGGGCGCTCGCCGCGCTCGCCGGGCTGCCCCGCCGTGAGGTGCCGGGGGTCCGGGTGCTGGACGCCGGCTTCTTCGACGTGACCAGCGAGGCCGACGTCCCTCCCGGAGCCCTGACCGTCGACCTCGGGTCGATCCTGGACGGGCAGGACAGGGCGGTCGGTTCCTTCAAAGTCCCCCTCGCCACCCTGAACCGGCACGCCTTCGTCACCGGCGCCACCGGCTCGGGCAAGTCCCAGACCGTCAGGCACCTGCTGGAGCAGCTCACCGGCGCGGGCATCCCCTGGCTGGCCATCGAGCCGGCCAAGTCCGAGTACGCCGCGATGGGCGGCCGGATCGAGCACCTCGCCCCGGTGACCGTGATCAACCCGTCGGCCCCGGACAGCGTGCCGTTCAGCGTCAACCCGCTCGCTCCGGAGCCCGGCTACCCGGTCCAGGCCCACATCGACATGGTGCGGGCGCTGTTCATGGCGGCCTTCGACGCCGAGGAACCGTTCCCGCAGATCATGTCGCTGGCCCTGCAGCGGGTCTACGAGGCCAACGGCTGGGACGTGGTCACCGGCTGGGCCGCCCCCGGTGCCGCCGTGCGGCCCGCCGTACCGACCCTTGAGCAGCTGCAGCGGCACGCGATGGACGTGATCAAGGAGATCGGCTACGGCAGGGAGGTCCAGGCCGACGTCGAGGGCTTCATCTCGCTGCGGTTGCGTTCGCTGCGGGTCGGCTCGGCGGGCCGGTTCTTCGAAGGGGGTCACCCCGCCGACATCGGCGACCTGCTCCAGCGCAACGTGGTGTTCGCGATCGAGGACGTGGCCAACGACGAGGACAAGGCGTTCCTGATGGGCACGCTGATCATCCGGATCGTGGAGCACCTGCGGATGCGGGCAAGAAAGGAACGGAGCAGCGGGCTCCGGCATGTCATCGTGATCGAGGAGGCGCACCGGCTGCTCCGCGACCGCGGCGCCGGGCGGGCCAGCACGCACGCGGTGGAGCTCCTCGCGGGCATGCTCGCGGAGATCCGCGCGTACGGCGAGGGCATCGTGGTGGCAGAGCAGATCCCCACCAAACTGGTCTCCGACGTCGTGAAGAACACCGCGCTGAAGGTCGTGCACCGGCTCCCCGCCGAGGACGACCGGCAGCTCGTCGGCGCCGCGATGAATCTGAGCGAGGAGCAGTCCCGGCAGGTCGTCTCGTTGCAGCCGGGCGCCGCCGCGGTCTTCGCCGACGGGATGGACCGGCCGCTCCGGGTCCAGGTGCCGCTGGGAGAGGACCGCGAGCATCTGATCCTCGGCCACACGCCACCGATCTGCGGCCGCCGTTCCGCGGCGTGCGGTCAGGAGTGCAGGACCGGCCGGGCGTGCACGCTCGTCGAGCTCCGCGAGGCCGACCTCCTCGCCGACGCGCCCGAATGGGCCTGGCTGCGCATCTGGACCGACACCCTGGTGCTGGCGTTCTGCACCAACCGGCCCGTCCCCGGTGCCCCCCGGGTGCTGACCGACCTGTGGGCCGAGCTTCCGCTGCGGCGGCGCGAATGCCTGCTGGCCACGACGGTGGAACGCGGTGTGGGCCGCCGGGCATGGTCGCTGCGGACCGTCAGCGATCCGGCGAAGCTGACCGAGCAGGTCGCCGGGACCGCGTCCCGGCTGCTGGGACCCGACCGGGAGGTCGCCGACCGGCCCGGTCCCGCCTGGGTCATCCCGCAGATCCGCTGGCTGCACGAGGTGGACAGGCTGTTCCCCCACGGTCAGCCCGCGCCCAACCCGCGCGGTCCCGCCCCGGTCATGGACTACACGCTGTTCGACCGCCCGTCCGGCACCACCGAGCTGCTCGGGCATCGCGCCAAGGCGCTGCGCCACCACCCGCTCTCCATGGAGGTGGACCGCAACCGGGCGCTGGCCTGGCGGGTGATCCTCGGCGACGACGAGCACGAGGGCGTGGAACAGGACATCCTCACGGTGACGATCGGCGTCGACCCGGCCGAGCGGCTCCGGCACGTGGCCCAGATGATGGGGGCGGGCTGGATGGAGAGCGTGCTGTCCTGGCCGCACCGGTTCGTGCGGCCGTTCGAGGCCACCTCGCCGGAGCCCGCAGAGCTCGTCTTCAGCGAGTAGCCCGGCCATCACCGTGGCGGTGCGTCACCGGTGCGTCTCCGCCGCACCGGTGACGCACCGCGCCCTTGGGCCGTCGACAGACGGGGACAGGACCCGGCGACGGCTAGGATCTGCGGCATGAACGATTCGGCGAACCAGGCCCGGCTGCGGCTCGGCGGACCAGGCTCGGCCGCTGATCCGTCCTGTGACAGGTCGCCAGGCGAGGAGACGGCATGACTCAGCTTCCGCTGCGGGCGCAGCTCGCGAGCGCTCTCGGCCGTACGGCCGCGACCCTTTCCAGGGCGACCGGTCGCGGTGACGGATCGGTGATCGGCGGCCGGATCGGCCTGGCGCTGGAGCCCGACCTGCTGCGCAAGCTCGCGCAGGACCGCAAGCTGGCGCTGGTGAGCGCGACCAACGGCAAGACCACCACGACCCGGCTGATCACCTCCGCACTGCAGGAACTCGGCGACGTCGCCACCAACGCCTTCGGCGCCAACATGCCCGCCGGGCACGTCTCGGCGCTGTCGACGGCCAAGCACGCCCCGTACGGCGTGCTGGAGGTCGACGAGAAATACCTGCCCGAGGTGATCAACACCACCGGTGCCGGCGTGATCGTCCTGATGAACCTCAGCCGTGACCAGATGGACCGGGCGGGGGAGATCTGGCTGCTGGCCCAGAAGTGGCGCCGGGCGCTCGCGGGGAAGAACACCCACGTGATCGCCAATGCCGACGACCCGCTGGTGGCCTGGGGTGCGTCCACGGCCACCAGGGTCACCTGGGTCTCGGCGGGGCAGCCGTGGAAAGAGGACTCCTGGTGCTGCCCCGAGTGCGGCGGCCCGCTGGACCGCAAGGGCATGGACTACACCCCGCCCGGCGGTCACGTCTCGGGCATGGTCCCCCCTCGCACGGCCGACAACGACTGGGCCTGCCGCGAGTGCGCCTTCCGGCGTCCACAGCCGTCCTGGGCCCTCGACGACGACGCGGCGATCGACCCGCGCGGGCAGCGCTGGGTGCTGGACATCCAGCTCCCCGGCCGGGCCAACCGGGCCAACGCCGTGATGGCACTGGCCACCGCGGAGACGTTCGGCCTGCCGGTCCAGCGGGCACTGCCCCGGCTGCGTGAGGTCAGATCCGTCGCCGGCCGCTACACCACGGTGGAGCGCGACGGGCGGCAGGCCCGGCTGTTGCTCGCCAAGAACCCGGCGGGCTGGCTGGAGGCGTTCGACGTGCTCGACCGCTCGCTCCCGGTGATCCTGTCGGTGAACGCCCAGGGGCCCGACGGCCGCGACACCTCCTGGCTCTGGGACGTCGACTACCGCGTCCTGCGCGGCAGGCCGGTCTACGTGGCCGGGGAGCGGCGGCTCGACCTCGCGCTCCGGCTCGACGTGGCGGGGGTGCCGTTCCAGCTTGCGGACTCCTTCGGACAGGCGCTCGCCGCCCAACCACCCGGCAAGGTCGACGTGATCGCCAACTACACCGCCTTCCAGCAGATCCGATCGGAGTTCGGTCGTGCAGTCTGACAGCGCCCTGCGACTCGTCTGGATCTATCCGGACCTGTTGAGCACCTACGGGGACCAGGGCAACGTCCTGGTCCTGGAACAGCGCGCCCAGCGCCGTGGCATCCCAGTACAGACCGTCCATGTGCGTTCGGCCGATCCGGTGCCGGAGGGCGGTGACATCTACCTGATCGGCGGCGGTGAGGACCGGCCGCAGATCCTGGCGGCCGAGCGGCTGCGCCGCGACGGCGGCCTGCACCGGGCCATCGCGCGTGGCGCCTCCCTGCTGGCCGTCTGCGCGGGCTACCAGATCATGGGAACCACGTTCGGCGGGGAGGAGGGGCAGCCGGTCGACGGCATCGGCCTGATCGACATCTCCAGCGGCCGGGGCGCGGGCCGCGCGGTCGGCGAGCTGGCCGGTGAGGCCGATCCGGCGCTCGGCATCCCGACGCTGACCGGCTTCGAGAACCACATGGGCGTCACCCGGCTGGGCCCCGGCGTCCGGCCGCTGGCCCGTACGGCGGTCGGAACCGGCAACGGCGACGGCACCGAGGGCTGCTACGTCGGCAAGATCGTCGGTACCTACCTGCACGGTCCCGCGCTCGCCCGCAACCCCGGACTCGCCGACCTCCTGCTGACCTGGGCGGTCGGCGCCCAGCTCCCGCCGATCGACGACTCCTGGTTCGAACGGCTCCGCCGGGAGCGGCTGGCCGCGGTGCTGCCCGGCTGAGGGCAGGACGTCCCCGCCGAGGGCGGGGAGCATCGCACGCCGACGGTCAGGGCCCGCACTCCCAGGTGGAGGGTGTCCCCGACCGGCGGCGGACGGCTGTCCGGCTCCGGTGGCGGAGAGCATCCGCGCAGACGGACACCCCGCGCGGACAGGTGCCCCCGCGCGGGGTGTCCGGCCCCGTCAGTAGACGAGCGCCTGGACCCCTTCGCCGAGGACCTCCTCGACGAAGGTGGGGGCGCCCGCGATGCGCACTCCCTCGATCATGTCGTCCACCGTGATGCCGCGCCGGGCCGCGCACTGCGTGCACAGCGTCACCCGGCCCGCGGCCAGCACGGCCTCAAGCAGGTCGCCGAGTTGGGCGGCATACGGCAGTGTGAACTCCTTCGCCCGGCCGGGCAGGGCGAACCACGCTGACTCGCCGGTCAGCCAGAGAGAGACGGGAACCCCGCTCGCCAACGCCGACGCGGCCACCGTGAACGCCTGGTTGCAGCGCTCGGGTGCGTCCTCGCCGGCGGTCACCTTGATCACCAGTGATCGTGCCATGCCTGAAGCCTATGCGGGTCCGTACCACCGGCGCGAGCCGTACCGGGGCGGCTTTAGGCTCGGATCTATGGACGTTCCCGAGCTGCACCCCGACCTTGAGCCGATCGCCTTCCTCGTGGGCCGGTGGGAAGGCGCCGGAGTGGGTGGTTACCCGACGATCGAAAGCTTCAACTTCGGTCAGGAGATCATCTTCGGCCACAACGGCAAGCCCTTCCTGACCTACACCAGCCGCACCTGGCTGCTCGACGAGACGGGCGGCAAGGTCCGCCCGCTGTCCACCGAGACCGGGTTCTGGCGCCAGCTGCCCGACCGCCAGCTTGAGGTGTGCCTGTCGCATCCGACCGGGATCGTGGAGATCTACGTCGGCGAGGTGGTCTTCAACAAGATCGAACTCCACACCGACGTGGTCGCCCGGACCGCCACCGCCAAGGAGTACACCGGCGGCCACCGCCTCTACGGTCTGGTCAACGGCAATCTGATGTGGGCCTATGACATGGCGGCCATGGGACAGCCGCTCCAGTCGCACATCTCCGCCGAGCTCAAGCGGGTGGGCGACTTCGTGCCGGGAGTGGACTAACTATCATTTGGTGGTTAATCACCTTTTGCGCCCAATGTGGTTGATGCCATCATTGGACACTTTATCTGCGTCTATCTGTCTAGCAGTTCCGTGCCGCTGAGATCCGTACGTATTTCATGTGACGAACATGACGGTGCCGATCAGTGAGGTCGGAAGGAATGGCGCATCATCGGCAATGAGCCTGAACTGAGCAATACTAAAATAAAAGGACAAAATTATGATAAACGCCGGTCGTCCTCGCGTCGTGCCGCGAAATATCGTCCGCTCCTGGCTGACAGGAGCTCTCACCACCATGGTCGCGATGGGGACCGTACTCGCGACACCACATGCCGCGAGCTCGGCGACACCGGTATCGCTCGGTACGGCCGGGCTCCGGCGGATCTCGGGGATCGTCAGCACGACGAGGTGGTCATCGAATCTCCGCGCACCTCCGGCGAGGACGACAAGGATCGCTAGGCGACTGAGTGGGTGATGATGCCGGTGTAGGTTCCGGCGACGACACCGGCGGGCAAGGTCACGGTGATCGTCGGGTTCCAGGTGGCGGAGTTGCTGCCCGTGCCGTCGGAGGCGGAGAAGGCGGTGCGCGCGGAGCCGAGGTCGTCAGGGGTGCCGGGGGTGAACGTCGCGTCGCCGGTCGTGGTGGTGGCCGAGCCGGGCGAGTAGGTGATGTATTCCTTCGGGATGGTCTCGGGTGGGGTGGCGTCACCGGTGGTGAAGTCCGTCGAGCCGACGGTCGCGGTCCAGGCGGCGGCCGGGGCGCCACGGGTGTCGGTCACGGTGACGTCACCGAGGTGAGCTGACACGGTGGCGGTCGCCGCAGATCCCAGGTTCGCGGGTGCGGGCATGGTGATGGAGAGGGCGCCGCCGGGTCTGGCGTGGAGTTTGGGGCTGGGTCTGACGCCGGTGTCCGCGGTGTGGGCGCCGTCGCCGGCCGTGGTGAGATCCTTCACCCGCGCGCCGGCGGTCACGGTGACATCGCCGAGGTGGGCCGACGCGGTGGTGGTGCCGGGCGTCGCGGATCCCAGATCTGCGGTCGCGGGCGCGCTGACGGAGAGGGTGCCGGCGGGTCTGGTGATGGTGTCGGTGTCGAGGGTGACGGCGCCGTTGCGGGCCAGGACACGGCCGTCCACACTCACGCCGGTGGTCACGGTGATCGAGGTCAGCGCGAGGACGTTCCCGGCGAGACTGGAACCGGTCCCCAGCGTGGCCGAGCTGCCGACCTGCCAGAAGACATTGCGCGCCTGGGCCCCACCGGTAAGGGCCACCGTACTGGCAGACGCGGTGATCAGGGTGGAAGCGGTCTGGAAGACGAAGAGCGCGTTTGGGTCTCCCTGCCCGTCGAGCGTCAGATTCCCGGTGATGCCGAAGGTGCCCGAGGCGGAGGTGTAGACGCCCGGTGTCACGGTGGTCCCACCAAGCTCCGTCGCCACGGTGGCGGCAGGAGTCCGGGAAGCGGCGTCGTCGTAGGCGGCGGTCAGATCGCTCTGGGCCTGCGCGGCGGTGGCATCGGCCGCGTGGACGGCACCGTTCACCGTACCGGGCGGAAAACCGGTCACCGCCGTGCCCGGGCTCAGCCCGAGATCCCCGGTGACGACGGAAAGGCCGGTGTTGGTGACGGTACTCCCGGCCAGAACCGCGAAGCTCGCAGCTGCACCGAGCGGCACCGGCAATTGCAGGGTGCTCGCACTGGACTGTGTGGCGATGACCACGGCCATGGCCGGGACGAGCGTGAGACCCACCGCCATCCGGGAGAACCCGGGCGAGCCTGCTTGCGGCGGGGCGACCTCCTACTGAGAAGCGCCTTCATCCCCGGTGTTGGCGCCCCGTCCTGTCTCGAAACCCCAGCACGCCGCAGCACAGCCGACACAGAATGCCTCATGAGTCCCTCACCAATAGACAGAGTTGAGGCAGGAGGGAGGCCTCGACGACCGCAGGACCTGATGGCGGCCCACGGACAGACAGTGATCTTTTTTGTAGCACTCGATCGGAACGATACGGCGGGGACATGCCGCTTTGATGACAGATCGTTTGAGCATGGTTGGCTGGGGTGAACAGCGCCGTTGGTCCGGTGGATCCGGCTGGAGTGAACGGAGTCGACGGCGCCGCTGGTCCGGCAGGTCCCATAGGGGCGACCGGTGCCACTGGCCTGGCAGGACCGGCGTCCCCTCACGCCTGGCGCGGGGTCGTCCCCCTTCTGGCACGGGGTGCACGCCGTCGACCTGCCTGGCCTGGGCAATTCCGGGCGTCATCCTCCGGCGCGCCATCACATTCAAGCGACCGATCCGTCCGCGATGAGCGGGGAATGGCCCGGAAAAGGGAAGAACCCCGGGCCTGCTCCTCCTGCCGTGCAGGAGGGCCAGATGGACCAAAGGCGAGATGACCCGCCCTCTGGCAGCCCGGGGTTCCGGTGATTGTATGGATTCGCCGAACGTCGCCAGACGTCCGGACAGAGTCCGGAGTCGCGGCGTCCTAGCGGACAGCCACCTCGCTAGCCCAATTATGATCAACCATTATTCGGACCACCTCCTTTCGGCGTGCCTGTACGTTACGAAATTCCCGGCGGCCGGAGCAAATGAATATTCGCGCCGTGGTCCCCGCCCTCGCCTGACCTCTCTGAACGGTGCCGGAAGGCGTGCCGGCGCGGCAGGCGCATCCTGTTCCTCTGCACGGCCCCCACATCCGATCCGGAGGAGGCGGCCAGGCCCCGGCGCGCGCGTCATCATCTGCCGGGTGGACGGTGCGCGCGTGTGAGCCCCGTCATCCCGGGATGCTCCTAGACTCTGGACATGACCGAGACGTCGTGGCATGAGCAACTGCGGGCGCGTGGTTACCGGGTCACCCCGCAACGCCAGCTGGTGCTTGAGGCGATCAAGGCCGCGGAGCATGCCACTCCCGAGGAGATCTGCGCCCGGGTGCAGGAGACCGCCCGCGGGGTGAACATCTCGACCGTCTACCGGACCCTCGAACTCCTCGAGGAGCTCGGCATGGTCACCCACACCCATCTCGGGCACGGTGCCCCCACCTACCACCTGGCGGCCGACTCCGATCACGTGCATCTGGTCTGCCACCAGTGCGGGGAGATCAACGAGGTCCGTCCGGAGGTGGTGAGCGATTTCGCGGCCAAGCTCGACCAGGAGCTCGGGTTCGCCGTCGACGTGCACCATCTGACGGTCTTCGGCCGTTGCCGTAAGTGCCGCTGAGGCCTCGTAGGCTGGGGTCCATGCGAAGCCCTCTGCTGGACACTCCCGGCGCGGTCGCGGCCGAGACCCCTGACACCGGCGTCGCCGGGCACTACGGTGACCCGTTCGCCGAGCAGCGTGCGTTCCTCGCCGGTGAGGCGATGGTCGACCGGAGCAACCGCGAGGTCGTCCGGGTCTCCGGGCCCGACCGGCTGAGCTGGCTCAACAGCCTGAGCTCGCAGAAGCTCGACGACCTGAAACCGGGGCAGGTCACCCAGACGCTGTTCCTGGACGCCCAGGGCAGGGTCGAGCACCACCTCACGCTCGTCGACGACGGTGAGGCCGTCTGGGCGCACGTGGAACCGGGCACGTCGGCCGAGCTCATCGCGTTCCTGGACAAGATGCGGTTCATGCTCCGGGTCGAGGTCGCCGACGTGACGGCCGATTACGCGGTGGTCTCCGTGGCCGGCGCCGCGCGGCTCACCCCACCCCCGGGAGCGATCCTCGTCGGGGACGACGTGCTGCTCCCGCGCGACCTGCTGGCCGATCGGCTCGGCGGTCTGAAGCTCGCCGGGCTCTGGGCCTACGAGGCGCTGCGGATCGAGGGGCACCGCCCCCGGCTGGGCTTCGAGACCGACCACAAGACGATCCCGCACGAGGTGGGCTGGATCGGTCCGGCCCTCCATCTGAGCAAGGGCTGCTACAAGGGCCAGGAGACCGTGGCGCGGGTGCACAACCTCGGCCACCCCCCGCGGCGCCTGGTCTTCCTGCACCTGGACGGCAGCGTCGACACCCTGCCCAAGCACGGTGCCCCCGTGGTCTGCGACGGTGTGGAGGTCGGCTCCGTCGGCAGCTCCGCCCGGCACCACGAGCTAGGTCCGGTCGCCCTGGCCGTGGTCAAACGGACCGTGCCGGTGGACGCCACGCTCCAGGCCGGGGAGGTGGCGGCGACCCAGGAGGTCATCGTGCCGCCGGATGCCGGGCGCAACGTCTCCATCGACCCGGCCCTGCGCCGCCGCATCCGCTGAGATCACGCCGCCCGCGCCTCCCCACCGGATGACGGGTGGGAGGCGCGGGCGGGATCCGCGGCCGCCACACCGGCATGTCGGCCGATCTGTCCTCCTGGTGCCGCTCGGCCTCATCGACCTCATGGGGGTACGGCAACAACATGTACTCCGGCATCACACCTCCTCGCTCGCGTTCTCCGCGGTATGCGGTCGTCACCGGTACGACGCAGCACGGCACGGGATTTGGACAACTCCAGCGTGAAGTCGGTCACCTGACGTATGCAGCAGGCTCTCGGGATGCACGCCGTGGGTCATCCCGGCGAACGGCGGGTGGCGGGTGGCGGAGGGAGAGCGGCGGCCCCAGCGGCCGAGGTGCACGTCGCCCTGAGTCTCACGTACGTCTGGAGGCCCACCGGGCATTCGACGTGGAGCCCACGAGCTTCGCCGAGTTCGCCCGCCGCAACGCCAAGGCGTTCCTCGGCCAGGGCCTGTCCCCTGACTCATGAGGGCCGGCCAAGGATGGCGATGAGCAGGATCTGAGAGCGGTTGATGAGGGCCGGAGCCGTCTCAGATATCCAGGACCAACGTGATCGGGCCGTCGTTGGTCAGTCCGACCTTCATGTCGGCGCCGAACACCCCGGTCTCCACACGTGCTCCCAGCGCGCGTAGCTCGGTGCACACGGCCTCCACCAGCGGTTCGGCGACCGGCCCGGGCGCCGCCGCCTGCCAGGTGGGGCGGCGGCCCTTGCGCGCGTCGCCGTACAGGGTGAACTGGCTGACCACGAGCAGGGGCGCGCCGATGTCCGAGCAGGACTTCTCGCCGGACAGGATCCGCAGGCCCCAGAGCTTGGCGGCGAGCCTGGCCGCCTCCGCCGGGGTGTCGGTGTGGGTCACCCCGACCAGCACCAGAAGTCCGGGCTCGTCGATCGCCCCGACCGTCGCACCGTCCACCGTCACCGAAGCGGAACTCACCCGCTGAACAACCGCACGCATGCCCCCCATCATCCCGTGATCCCCGGCCTCCCTAGAATCCTGACGAAAGGAGACAAAGGTGTCTGCTGAGTCATTGGTTGTTGAGGTCGTCCGTTCGGGGTTCGTGGAATCCACCCATCGGGCACGGATGCTGGCCGTCGGTGCCGACGGTTCCCCGGTGCGCGTGCATGGGGCGGTGGACGCCCTGGTCTCTCCCCGTTCGTCGATGAAACCGCTGCAGGCGCTCGGCATGGTGCGCTCCGGGCTCGCCCTGGAAGGGGAACTGCTCGCACTGTCGTGTGCCAGTCACGCGGGGGAGACGTTCCACGTCGAGGGGGCGCGGAGGATCCTTTCCGGCGCGGGGCTGGACGAGGGCGTCCTACGCTGTCCCGAGGATCTGCCCGAGCACGTCGCCTCCCGTGACGAGGTGCTGCGCTCGGGCGGTGGACGGGCCAGGATCTACATGAACTGCTCGGGGAAGCATTCGGCGATGCTCGCCACCTGCGCGACCAACGACTGGCCGCTGGAGACCTACCTCGACCCGGCGCACCCGCTGCAGAGGGCCATCCGCCACACGGTCGAGGAACTGACCGGCGAGCGCGTCGCCGCCACGGGGGTGGACGGCTGCGGGGCCCCGCTGTTCTTCGTGTCGATGGTGGGCGTCACCCGGGCGTTCCGTTCTCTCGTCCTGGCCGAGCCCGGCACCCCCGAGCGCCGCATCGCCGACGCCTTCCGCGCCCACCCCGAGTGGACGTCCGGCACGACCCGCCCCGAGGCCCGGTTGATGCGCGCGGTCCCCGGCCTGATGGTCAAGGCGGGTGCCGAGGCGTTCGACGCCTTCGCCTTCGCCGACGGCCGCGCCGGCACCGTCAAGATCGAGGACGGTGGCCAGCGGGCCCGGGTCCCGGTCACCGTCGCGGCCCTGCGCGCCCTCGGTCTGGAGGCCGCGGGGTCCGCGGGGCTCGCGGAGCTCGACGAACTGGCGACCGGTGTGCTGCTCGGCGGCGGCCGTCCGGTCGGCGAGGTCCGCCTGCGCCGGGGCGAGAGCGACTGAGGCGGGAGGGGGCCCGGCGGCCCGCTCCGCGGTGGCGGGGAGCGGGCCGGAGGGTCCGAGCCAGGACGGCTTCCGCTGGATAATCCGGCACGGACCGGCGGGCGCGCCAGCGGGCAAACTGGGCCCGCAAAGGATTATCTACTAAAAAACTATCTGCTACGGTTTCTCCTGTTGTCCCTCGACAGGAGTCGCCCGTATGTCCTCCACCTCCGCCCCCCGGTCCCGCCGGCTCGCGCTCACCGTGCTCTGCGCCGGAATGCTGATGATCATTCTGGACGGCGGCATCGTCACCGTGGCGCTGCCGGCCATCCAGCAGGACCTGCGCTTCTCCTCCTCCAGCCTGACCTGGACCGTCAACGCCTACATGATCGCCTTCGGCGGCCTGCTGCTCCTGGCCGGGCGGCTCGGCGACCTGCTCGGCCGCAGGCGCATGTTCGTCACGGGCCTTGCCGTCTTCACCGTCGCCTCGATCGGCCAGGTCCTCGGCGGCGTGCTCACCGATGCGCTCAGCTGGCACTGGGTGTTCCTCATCAACCTGCCGATCGGCGTGGCCGCCGTACTGCTGGCCGTACTCGTCCTGGAGAACGACCGCGGGATCGGGCTCGGCAAGGGAGCCGACGCCCTCGGTGCCCTCCTGGTCACCGGCGGCGTGATGCTCGGCGTCTACGCCATCGTCCAGACCGAGCAGTACGGCTGGACGTCGGGACGCACCCTCGGTTTCGCCGCCCTCGCCCTCGCGCTGATCGCCGGGTTCGCCGCCCGCCAGGCCACCGCGGCACGCCCGCTGCTGCCGCTGCGCGTGTTCCGCTCCCGCAACGTCTGGGGAGCCAACCTGATCCAGATGCTGATGCTGGCCGCCATGTTCAGCTTCCAGATCCTCATCGCCCTCTACATGCAGAACGTGCTCGGCTACGGGGCGTCCGCGACCGGCCTGGCGATGCTCCCGGCCGCCCTTGCCATCGGCGTGCTCTCGCTCGGCTTCTCGGCGCGCCTGGTCACCCGCTTCGGCGAGCGGACGATCCTGCTGGCCGGCTTGGTGCTGCTGCTGGCGGGACGCCTGCTGCTCGTCCGCGTGCCGGTGGACGGCGCGTACGCCGTGGACCTGCTGCCGGCGATGCTGCTGGCCGGCGGGTTCGGCCTGGCGATGCCCGCGCTCACCGCGCTGGGCATGTCGGGCACCCGGCCCGGGGACGCCGGGGTCGCATCCGGCCTGTTCAACACCACCCAGCAGATCGGCGCGGCCCTCGGCGTGGCGGCCCTGTCCACCCTGGCCGCCTCCCGGACGGAGCACCTGGCAGCCGGGGGACAGCACGCGGCATCCGCACTGACCGGCGGTTTCCAGCTGGCGTTCGGCATCGGCGCCGGGCTCTTGACCGCCGCGATCGTCCTCACTGTGCTGGTGCTCAGAAAGCCCGCGACCGGAGGCGAGAGCGCGGAGACGACGGCACCGGCCGCCGAGGCGGCCGTGGTCGCCTGAGCCTCCCCGAGACCAGAGACCAGAGACCAGAGACCAGAGACCAGAGACCAGAGACCAGAGAAAGGTTGATCCCCATGACCGCGACCACCGAGACGGAACCGGGATCCGGGCCTGCCCCCCGCGCCCTCACCGAGACCGAACTCTCCGATCTGCTGAGCGGTCAGCGGTTCGGCGCGCTGGCGAGCGTCAGGCGCAGCGGTCACCCGCACCTGTCCACCGTGCTCTACGGCTGGGACCCCGGAGAGCGGGTCATCCGGATCTCCACCACGGCCGACCGGCTCAAGGCGCGCCAGTTCCGGCGCGATCCGCACGCCGCCCTGCACGTGCAGGGTCCGGACGTGTGGTCGTTCGCCGTCGCCGAGGGCGAGGCGGAGCTGTCGGAGGTGACGACCGTGCCGGGCGACGCGGCCGGACGGGAACTGCTGGCCCTGACCCCGGGGTTCGACGACCCGGCGGATGAGGCGGCCTTCCTCCGGCAGATGGTGGAAGACCGGCGGATCGTGATCCGCATCCGGGTGACCAGACTGTACGGAACGGCCCTGGACATCCCGTCCGCCGGGTGACCCTGCCTCCTGATCTCCGCCGTCGTCCGCGGTGGCGTGCTGAAGGCCGGCGCGGATGTGAGAAGGCTCAGGGTCCAGGCGGTCGTCCTCGTGATGATCGGTCTGTTCTGGACGATCACCGCGGCTCTGACCTGGGTGATCAAAGACATCTCCTTCGCCTGGCTGCTGACCCCGGTGGTCGGGACCGCGGCCGCCAGGACCACGCGGCGGGTCCTTCCCGCGGCCCAGGACCTCGCCGCCTGAACGGACCCGGGGAACCGCCTACCTAACTTGCCCGCTGGCGCGCCCGCCGGACCGGCTGCGGGTTCTCGGCCGGAGTGGCCAGATGCCCGGTGACCAGTCGGTTCATCGCACGGAGGAGGATCTCGCGCTCGTCCTCGGGGAGCGCCGACAGCGCCTCCCGGTGCACGCGGTCCACGATCTTCTGGCTCTGCTCGGCCATCCGGGCGCCGTCCTCGGTGACCGCGATGATCCGGGCCCGCCGGTCCGTGCCGGAGGGGCGGCGCTGGGCGAGGCCGGCCTTCTCCAGGGCGTCGACCGTCACCACCATCGTGGTCTTGTCCATGTCGCCGATCTCGGCGAGCTGGATCTGGGTGCGCTCCTCCTGCATGGCGTGGACCAGCACGCAGTGCATGCGCGCCGTGAGCCCGATCTCGGCGAGCGCCGCCGACATCCTGGTCCTCAGGACGTGGCCGGTGTGGTCCAGCAGGAACGACAGGTCCGGCTCGGTGCGCGAGGGTGCCATGGCGGTCATACCGGCCAGGATAGCAATTCGATCCGTGACGGATTATCCAGCGGAAGCCGGATGCGGGCACTACCGCCGACGACCGAACGGTCGGACAGGGCCGGTAAGCACATGATCATGATGTTGACCTGCGGGGGAATGGGCGGGTTGAGGATTTTGTGAAAGATTTCACAAAATAGCCGTTCGTTGAGGAGGCTGCCAGATGAAGGCGTCCGACGAGTTTCAGGCTCCAGGTCTCGATCTCTTCTCGTTTCCACCGCTCTGGCCGGGCGCACCGTACTGGCTGACCAAACCGACCCTGATGGCCGTGGTCGGGGCCGTCCTGATCTGCGTTCTGATGTGGGCCGCGTTCGCCAAGCCCAAGCTGGTGCCGCGCGGCCTGCAGAACATCGCGGAACTGGGCTACGTGTTCATCCGCGAGCACGCGGCCAGGCCTTTCCTCGGCAAGGATGCCGACAGCTGGATGGGCCTGTTGCTCAGCATCTTCTTCCTGACCTGGATCTGGAACCTGATGGGCGTGCTCCCGTTCGTCCAGCTCCCTGTCTCCTCCTTCCTGGCCTTCCCCGCGGTAATCGCCTTCTCGGTCTATGTCATCAAGATCTATGTAGGTGTCCGCGAGCAGGGAGCAAGGGACTACGTCGGCAACCTCATCCCTCGCGGCCTGCCCAAGGTCGCCTATGTCCTGCTGGTCCCGCTGGAACTGCTGCAGAACTTCGTGACCTCGCTGTTCACCCACATGCTCCGGCTGGCCGCCAACATGTTCGCGGGGCACCTGATCCTGGCGTTCTTCAGCGCGGTGGGTTTCTGGTTCCTGTTCGAGCGGCCCACCCTGCTGGGCGTTCCGGTGGGGGTGCTCGGCGTGGTCATGGCGATCGTGATGACGGGGTTCGAGATGTTCATTCAGTTTCTGCAGGCATACCTCTTCGTGCTGCTCACCGCCATGTTCATCGGCGCATCGCTCAACCCGAAGCACTGAGAGGGCGCACCCTGACCGCACCGCGCCCAGGCCGTCGGCGTTCCGCTCGGTCTCCTGTCGGAGGCCGTTTCCCGCAGGGAGGGCGCCGGGGCTTTCCGGGCGCCCTCCCGGCACTCTTCGAGAGCTTCAGAGGGAGCGGAACTGGCGGGTGGAGGAGATCGCGCCCGAGGTCGTCATGGTGAAGGTCCGCATCGAGTCGGCGAACTTGGACAGGTCCCATTCGGCCGGGCCGTGGTACCAGTACAGGTTGTCGGCCTGCTGGCCGTTGCCGTTGACCGAGGAGACCACACGCGCCCAGCGCTCGACGTTGTCGAAGATCACGGCATAGGGCAGGTAGCGGGAGAACAGCTCCACCCGCTGGGCCGGGGGGATGTTCCCGCCGACGTCGCCGGAGGCCAGATACTCCCGGAACCCGAGGGTGTGGGCGAGCGCTCCCGCGCCCTTGGAGGTCTTGGCGGGCATGTACTGGCCGCCGACGGCCATGGCGGCGCCCGCGATGATCAGGGCCAGGCCGAGCAGGCCGTACGTGGTGAACCAGGCCAGTGCGACGGTGGCGAGGACTCCGGCCACGGTGAGCACCACGCCGATGGTCGTCCAGCGGGTGCGCACGGTGTCGGGGCGGCGGGCGAACCAGCCCTGGGTGACCACGTCGCGGTAGAGCGCGTCGCGGACCTTGCCGAGGTTGGTCGCGAACGAGCCCTGGAGGTGGGAGAGCAGGACCGCGTCTCGACCGTCGAAGATGGCGTCGTAGAGGGCGCGCTCATACGACAACAGCGAGCTGGTCGGGGCACTGGGCAGCCGGACCAGAGTCCAGTCAGGCGAGTCGTAGGCCTGCCGGGGCTGCTCGTCGATCCGGATGTAGCCCCGGACGGCCAGGTCCACGATCGTGGCGGTCACGTCGATCACATCGGCCTGCTCGTCCATGAGCGTGCCGATCTGACCGGGGCGCACACCGTCCGGCGGGGCGAAGTGGCCGTTCTCGACCGCGCTGAGCGAGCCGGACTCGTGGCCGACCACGCGGGCGTCGCGGCCTCGCGTCCAGTAGACCAGGCCGAGGCCGCCGAGCATCAGGACCAGCAGACCCGCCAGCGCCCCGCCGGTGACGGCGTTCAGAGTGAAGGCGTTGGACAGCTCGAAGCGGCGCTCCAGGATCGGGCCGCCCTTGGTGGCGCCCGACGGGTAGCCGATGACCACGGTGAGCACCTCGCCGGCGCCCAGCTCCTGCTGCTCGAACTCCGCGGTGGCCCCGGTGTGGTCGGGTGACGCGGTGGTGCAGCCGATCGCGGAGGACAGCACGCCCGCGAAGCAGGACAGGCTCTGGAGCTGGCCCGGGCCGGTAACCGTGACCTTGGCCTGGGTGACCGGGACGGACCAGGCTCCCACGGCGTACCACCGCAGCTCCTGGGCGTCGGCCAGCGGGGTCACCGCGCCCTTGACGTCGTATTCCAGCTTGGCGGTGCCCGAGCCCTTCAGCGTGATCGAGTCGCCTTGCAGCGTGGCGTCGCCCTTGAGGTTGACGACCTGGTAGAGGCGGTCGCTGCCGTCGTCGTAGCGCGTGCGGTCGACCAGCGTCCGCGTCGGCGGGGTGCCTTCGAAGGTGACGCTCTCGGTGACGTGCAGTGTGCCGTCCTGCCGTAGTTCGAGGGTGACCGTGTCGTCGGCTACTTTGCCCGCCTGGATGGACGCCGTGCCCGCCGTGCCGGCCGCGAGGGCCGGAGAGGCGCTCAGGGCCAGCGCAAGTGTGGCAACCGCGGCCATACTCCCGGCCGCTCGGTGCAAAACAGATCCCGCCATGGCTCGGGAGCCTATCGAGAACCACGCGCCACTGACTGCCACCCCCGATCCCTATTTTTCGGTCAATAAACCTACGTAGGCTGATATCCGCTAGATTGCCGCCCGGAGATCCCCACCCTGGAGAAGGCGGACACATGCGCCCACGCGGATCGAGCCCTCTGGCCTTTGGTGTCTTCGGTGTCCTGGCCATGACGTTCGCCGCTGTCGTGGTGATCGCCGGGCTGGCCGGGGGGGACGAGGCGGAGGTTCCGGCCACGCCGGGAGCCGGTCCCATAGCGACCAGAAATGCCGGGATCCCGCCGGCTGAGGACGCGGAGGTCACCCCGCCGAGGTTCGGGCCGCCGCCCACGCTGAAACTCGGGTCGATGGGCGACACCGAGATCACGCTGGCCGCCCAGCAGAGAATGGCCGTCGATCTCCGCGCCATGCGACGCTCCGACACCTCCGCCCGGCTCAAGCGCAACCCGCTGTACGGCACCGGCACCATGCGCCCCACCACCTGCCGCGCTCCCCGGCCCTCGACCAGGCCCGCCGACATGCTGAACTACCTCAACGCGGTCACCGGCTGCCTGGACCGGGCCTGGTCGGGGAAGTTCTCCCAGGCCGGAGCGGTCTTCCTGCAGCCACGCCGGGTCTACTGGTCCCGTCCGGGCCGGGGCCCCTGCGGCACCTACCCCAATCCCCGGTTCGCCGCCTACTACTGCCCGTCCAACCGGGGTATGTACATCGGCCTGACCCATCTCATCGAGCAGACCGGCCAGACCGACCCGGCCAGCAACCACGTCCCGTATCTGGCCGTGCTCGCCCACGAGTACGGCCATCACGTGCAGACGATGGCGGGGATCGGCGGCGCCTGGTGGTGGGAGGTCGCGGACAAGTCCAAGACCGCCCAGAACGCGTACTCCCGTCGCAACGAGCTTCAGGCCCAGTGCATGGCGGGGGTCTTCGTCCGTACCGTCCGGACCTCGCTCGGCGTCACCGGCGCCCGCTGGAACGAGGTGCTGCAGACGGAGTACAGTCGCGGCGACGACCAGGGCGGAGGGGGCATCCGCGACCACGGCACCGGCGACCACTACGCCGGATGGCTCCAGCAGGGCTGGAAGTACGCCAGGATCGGCTACTGCAACACCTGGGCCGTCCCCGCCTCACAGGTCAGCTGACTCCCGCCTCCGAGCGCCGGCGCGTCCGCCGAGGCGGACGCTGAGCGCGGTCACGGGATACACCACCAATTCACCACTTCGGCGAGTAAGAGCCGACTCCGGCGATCTCGGCTGGATACAATGCCGACCTGCTCAAAATGATCCCGCCGGGCATCGCGCCCGACGGGGCCAGTACCCATGTCGGCAGCCTAGAGCCTCCCGAGGTGGCATGCGCGGGCCTGTGCGTGGACGACCCCGAGCAGGCATAGCTGCGGTTCTTGTGGTGATTTGTTGCCTTATATCGGCATGCACCGCGACGGTCGGCGGGTCTCCGCCGGCGAGCGACGCCGTGGCGGTCCGCGGAACCCGGGCCCCGGCACCGCTGGTCATGATCGTTGGAGACAGCTTCACCGTGGGATCGGGCCCGGTCGAGCGGTGGGACACCTACGCCGCGAAGGCCGCGCGCGAGCTGGGCTGGCAGCTCGTCACCGCGGGGGCGGCGGGGACGGGCTTCGTCAACCGCGGCCCGGTGAAGCGGACCTTCCAGGAGTCCTTCACCGAGGAGCTCTCCTGGCGCCCGGCCCCCGACCTGCTGATCATCTCCGGCGGGCACAACGACCGCCGCACCGGTTTCGACAAGGTGCACGCGGCCGCCCGGCGTCTGCTCGAACTCGTCCGCACCAGCTGGCCGCAGACCAGGGTCGTCGTCATCGGCCCTCTCTGGATGGCCAGGGCTCCCCGGTGGGCCTATGGCGTCAGGGACGCCGTGGCGATCGCCGCCGACGAGGAGGGGGCGACCTTCCTGGACCCGCTCGGCGAGCACTGGAGCCACGAACTGATCCTGCCCGACGGCGTCCACCCCACCCTCGCCGGACACGTACGGCTCGCACACTGGCTGGTCACGGCACTACACGAGGATGGGTTCGGGCCGGCGCCCCGGTGACCCTCCCGTTCACCCCGGTGCTCCGAGTCGCCGCTCTCGCCGAGCGGGCGAGGCCCCGGCGCGGTGAGCACGTCGGTGACCTCGCCCGCACGCTCTCAGGAGAGGGTGGGGGTGGGTGGGGTGCCGGAGCCGTTCCAGGTGCCGATGAAGCCGTAGGTGGTGGAGCCTCCTGCGGGGATGGTGCCGTTCCAGGCGGCGTTGGTGAAGGTGAAGGTGGTGCCGGAGGCGGTGTAGGCGGAGTTCCAGGACTGGGTGACGTTCACGCCTGCGGGGTAGGTGAGCACGCTCTTCCAGTTGGTGACGGCGGTGGTGCATTTGACGGTGACGTCGCCCTGGAAGCCGCCCTGCCAGGAGTTGACGGTTTTGTAGGTGGAGGTGCAGCCGGAGCCGCTCTGGCCGGTGGTGGTGAAGGTGGTGGTGGCCGAGGCGGTGGGCTTGCCCGGCGTCGTCGGGGCCTGGGTGTCGGGGGTGTCGCCCCCGCCGTAGATCGTGGCCTGCACGGAGGTCTGGGCGATGCCGTTCGCGCCGTTGAAGAGCCGCTGGCCCCAGCTGGTCAGGCTGGAGGCGTTGAAGTTGGTCACCTGGTCGAGGTATTCGACGCCACCGCCGTTGCCGCTCCAGGACCAGCCGAGGTAGCCGACGCCCTTGGCCTGCGACTGGGCCATGATCGTGTCCTCGTCCGGGTTGCCGTCGGAGTGGTTGAACCCGAACTCGCCGATCACCAGGGGCAGCCCGGCGGTCTGGAACCGCTGGATGTAGTCGGTGACCTCGGCGGCCGTGTCGAACACGCCGTACATGTGGATGGAGAAGACGGTGTTGCGCTGCGGGTCGGCGGCGAACACCGTGCTCGCGTTGTCGCGCATGGTGAAGCCCCAGTCCTGGCCCCAGTTGGGCGCGTCCACCATGATCAGGTTCTGGAAGCCGTTGCTGCGCAGCCGGGTGATCGCGGCGGAGGTGGCCTGGGTCCAGCCGGGGGTGGTGGCGGTGTTGCCGAAGGGCTCGTTGCCGATGTCGAGGACGACGTAGTCCTCCTGGCCGACGAGCGCGCTCTTCACGCTGATCCAGTAGTCGACGGCCTGGTCAAGGGTGCGGGCGTCGCTCGCCTCGCCGTACCCGGTGGTGTCGTGGTCCTCCAGCACGCAGATGAGCTTGTTCTGCTTGCACAGCGACACGACGTTGGCCACGTCGGAGACGCTGTTGGCGGTCCAGCGGCCGCCGCTCAGCACCACGCGCACCGTGTTCGCGCCGAGGGACTTGATGTCCGCGAAGGAGGCGGTCTGGGTCGGGTACCAGGTATGCGCGTGGCTGGTGCCGCGCATGACGAACGGGGTGTCGTTCGCCTCAAGGATCTTCGTGCCGCTCACGTGCAGGCCGGTGGCGGCGTGGGCGGCGGGCATCGAGATGAAGAACGACAGGAAGAGCGCGGCGAGCATCGCCACTCGTGTTCTCATGATCTACCTCGGTTGGGTGGGGAGGGCCGGCCGGGTGGACGCCGTCCAGGTCGGAGCCGCCGCAGGAGGCATCGATGCCTCGCCGTAGCTGAACTGCGGCGCCGCGGCGGCCTGGGCGACCGGCACCGGCACGGCCACCAGGGCCGGCAGGGCGAGTGCCGCCGGGGAGTTCTTCATGGGGTGCCTCTCGGAGGTGGTGCTCGGGGCATGGCGGCAGGTCAGGGGTGCCGCCACGCCCCGAGGTCTCAGGGGAGGGTTGAGCTGGTCAGCGACCGGTCGGACCGGCCTGTTCGCCCGGTCAGGGGAAGAGCCGGCCGTACTCGGCCAGGGCGACGGCCACGTCGACCTGGGCCCAGAACCGGTGGTAGTTGAAGGTCGGCGCGGGGCCGGTGCCCTTCAGATACGCGTCGACCTTCGGCCAGTCCGGGTCGTTCTTGTAGAAGGACCGGATCGACATGAAGGTGGAGTTCGAGTCGATCACGTCGCCGTTGGGCATCTTGCCGGTCCAGCCCGGCGGGACGTAGACCGGGTCGTTGAGACGGTTGTAGTCGGCCTTGGTCTCGGGCACCGAGACGCCCTTGGCGTCCTGGTTGTTCTTCCAGATGCCGTCGAGCAGGCCCTTGGCGATGGCCTTGGCCGTGGCGTTACCGGACTTGGCGGCGTAGTAGGTGAGCACCTTGGCGTAGGAGCCCGCCACGCCGACGTCGCTGGTGTAGTCCCGGATGCTGACGTGCAGCCCGGCGTTGGCGCCCGGGTTGCTCGCGTTCCAGGTGTCCGGCTGGCCGGTCCACACCAGGGTCGAGGGGATCTGGAAGGTCCCGTCGGCGTTGACCGTGGTGTTGTCGGTCGCCCACTTGACCCACTTGTCCAGCACCTGTTTGGCGGCGGTGTTGCCGGTCGTGTAGTAGAGCTCCGCGACCCGCTCCATCGACCAGGCCTGGAAGCCGAACCACTGGTTCGACGGCGGGTCGTGGTAGACCGGCTGCCAGTCGTAGGCCATGCCGTAGAAGGTGGGCAGTGTGGACGGCGGGGCCGCGTAGTGGCCCTGCCAGCTGTTGGTCGCGCCGCCGGCGATCGCGCCCTCGCTCGACTGCAGCCAGCGGTAGAACTCCAGCTGCCGCGTCAGGCTGGTGCCCCAGTCCTGTACGGCGGTCGCGCCCTTGGGCTTGAGCACGTCCACGGTGGACAGGGCCCAGGCCGCCATCGGGTTCTGGTAGCCGGAGTGGTTGTGGCTGGCGCCGATCCGCCAGGCCCAGCCCGCGGAGGTGTCGTTGGCGCCGCCCCAGGCGTAGTACCAGCTCAGCAGGTAGGCCGAGCTGTCCTTGCCGGTGCCGGCCGCGCACGATGTGCTGGTGCAGCCCTGTTTCTTGAAGTACTTGTCGTACATCGCGTAGCGCAGGTAGTCACCCATCTTCGCGGCCTTGGAGACCGAGGAGGCGACCTGCGTCTCCTTGCCCTGCTCCTTGGCCCAGGTGTACGCCCAGTAGGCGGCCTGGACGGCGCGGGCGTCGGCGTCGGGGGCGTTGGTGTACTTCCACTGCTTGGCGTAGCTGCTGTCCCCGGTGAACAGGTCCAGGTAGCCGTTCTTGCCGCCGTGCTTGAAGGTGTCACAGGACGGCTGGGGGATGGTCTCGAAGACCGACTCCTCCGGGCCGCGCTGGTAGGTGTTGATGTAGGCGGGCTTGGTGGTGCCGTCGCCGCAGCGGCCGTAGCCGTAGGTGTTGTCCACGTCGAGCAGCCAGTGCATGCCGTACACGTCGCTGGTGCCGTAGGCGCTCTTCAGCTCGTTCGCGATCGGGTCGCTGCCGACGCTGACGCCGTTGTCCAGCTTGGAGGGGTACTGCTTGACGTCGTCCCACTCACCGGCGTAGGTGGCGGGCTTGGACGGGTTGTAGAAGGAGTTGGTCGGCTGGTCCGCGGCGGAGGGGATGATGTACTTCTCCATCGAGGCCCAGGCGTCGTTGAACTTGCTCCAGTCGCCGGTCACCTTGCCGTAGGCCGCCTCCAGCCACAGGTAGTAGCTGTAGGCCTCGGAGGTGGTCTCGTGCCCGTGGTCGGGAGCCTCCACCATGAAGGTCTCCACCGAGTGGTACGGCACGCCCTGCGGTGAGAAGTAGCCGTTCGCCGGATCCTTGAGCTTGTTGTACATCGTGGTGAAGCGCTTGATGTACTCGTTGTCGCCGCCCGCGCTGTCGTTGTCCACCTCGGTGGCGGTCGCCTTGGCCGAGGTGTGACCGGGGGCGGTCGAGGTGAACTCCGCGCTGCCCGAGGCCTGGTCGGCGTCCTCGGCGGCGGCGATCCTCACCGTCTGCGCGGTGTTCCAGTTGGCCGTGGTGAAGGTCAGCGAGCCGCCGGAGGAGACGGTCAGGTCGGCGTCGCCGCTCGTCCTGGCGGTCGTCACGGTGACGTTCGCGGCCGGGGCCTTGGAGAGCTTGACCGAGAGGTCCGCGCTGCCGCCCTCGGGGACGGCGATCGTGGCCGGGGTGAGGAGCACCGCGGGGGCGGCGTTGGCCTGAACGCTGATCCCGACCGGGGAGGAGGTCGTGCTCGCGCCCTTGTCGTCGGTCGCCTTCGCGGTGAGCGAGTAGTCGCCGGCCGCCACGTTCGCCCAGCTGTAGGCGTACGGCGCGGTGGTGTCGGTGCCCAGCAGGGTCGTGCCGTTGAAGAACTCGACCTTGGCGACCGTGCCGTCGCTGTCGGCGGCGTTGGCGGTGATGTCCACCGTGGCGGGCGCGGTGAAGGTGGCACCCGCGAGCGGCTTGGTGATGCTCGCGGTGGGGGCCTGGTTGACGGGGCCGGTCCCGCCGCAGGCGACGCCGTTGATCGTGAAGCTGGTCGGCTTGGGGTTGGACCCGGACCAGCTTCCGTTGAAGCCGATGCTGGTCGAGGCCCCGGTGGCCAGGTTGCCGTTCCAGTCCAGGTTCTTGGCGGTGACGTTCTGGCCGCTCTGCGACCAGGTGGCGCTCCAGCCCTGGGTGACCTTCTGCGAGGCGTCGGGGAAGGCGAACCCGAGGGTCCAGCCGTTCAGCGGGTCACCCAGGTTCTTGATCGACACGTTGGCGGTGAAGCCACCCTGCCAGTCGTTGGTCGCGTAGGTGACATCGCAGGAGACCGCGGCGAATGCGGGTGAGGCTGCCAGCGCGGTGGTCGTTCCGGCCGCCAGGCTGAGCAGCGCCAGCGCGGCGACCCGTCTCCGGAAGTGTGGGAGCGCTCCCGTTTTGGCAGGAAATTGAGGCATCGAAAAGGTCCTCCAGGGATGGTTCCGATGCAAAGCCCCTGGTGGGGGGCTCACGTCGGGTGGAGCGGGGGAGAAGAGAGGTGGGAGCGCTCCCAAGCAAGATTCTGGAGACGGTCCTCGGGATGTCAATGGCATGTGTCCTGCGTTACGTCCAGGTTTCAGGGGACATGCCGTCAGGCTGCTGCGATCCGCGCGGGCGAGTTTCCCGACCGTGAAACTTTCAGACCTCCGCGCCTTACGGTGCCGAGCGCTTGCTCCGTAAGCCGTCCCTCGGTTCGCGGCACGTCCCGACCCCCGCCAGCCGCCGGTAGGGGCCGGAAAACAAGGGGGAAACCCGGATGTTTCTCGCGGGATCACCACCGCTGGGCTCGGTTTGGAGTGTGATATATCCCGCTATGAATAGGGATGACTGGTTCGCTGAGTGGGTAGAAGCTGGAGCCATGAACAGAGCCGACCCGAGAAACCTGAGCGTGCGAGATCTGCGCGATGAGCTTGACCAGCTCGAGGAGACCTGGTTGGAGACCATCCTGACCGGTTCCGAGGATGCCCTCGACGACCACGCGTCGCGCACGCATGAGCTGGAAGAAGAGGTTGACCGCCGCGAGAGAGGCGATGACCCGCCCGTCCCGGAGGAGACGGCCCGCCGCTGAGGGCGGAGATCACGGATCCATCCCGGGGGCAGGGGAGCCGGGTCACATCAACGGCCGGCCGATGAGCACCCGGCCGGTGGGCGGCCGCCCCGTCGAGCGGCCGTCTGCCGGCACCGTCCGGTGCCTCCCCGGACGGGATCGGGACCTTCGAACGGAAAAGGATCTGCTCCGCGAGCTCTCAGAGCCGCTCGGTACGTCCGTGGGAGCCGACCGGCACTCCCTGCCGGAGCGGGGCCCGCCTGAACGGAACAGGCGGGCCCCACGAGCGGTCAGGCGGCCGGTTCCGGTGACACGGGCGCACGGCCCGGTGCGATCTTCCCTATGGTCACCTGTCTGGATTCACCGTCGTCCGCACAGGTTCACAGCCAGTGGTACGAATGATTTTTCGCGTGTTCCGCGCGCTGCCTGCTCGCGTGTTCCGCGGTGGGCCTGCTCTCATGCCCGGCGTTGTGTCTGGCGACGACGCGCGGATCACGACGGATGGTCACCGCGGGGCCGCCCGCGTCCGTCCGCTCCGGCCTGGTCCTGGCGATTTTGACCGGTCGCGAGCCGTCGTGCGCCGGCCGTGAGCCGTCGTGCGCCGGCCGTGAGCCGTCGTGCTTTCTCGGGAGGTTGGTGCGGCCTTCCTCCTGACGCTCCCGGCCCCCGCTGTTCCCGGGCTTCGCGGGACAGAGTCCGTTGGGGCTGACCCGCTGGGTCAGCATGGGTGAGGTGCTGGCCTTCAGCCGGTTGGTGCCCGGATATTTGGCGACGACCTGGTGCACGCCCTTGGAGAGGATGGGAGCGGTCAGGACCGCATGGCCGGCGGTGTCGAGCCGGTCCCTGCCCAGCCTGCCCCTGTCGGAGATGAATCCGACCGTGCCGGTGGGAATGGTGCGCCCCGAGGCCGTGACCGCCGCGAAGAAGATGACCGGACCCGTCTGCCCCATGGCGCAGGACGAGGTCAGTGTCGTGGCGGTCGTCTCAGGCGCGATCCGGCGATCGGACCGTGCCGCAGTGCCCGTGGCCCCGGCCGGAACCGTGGAGTTCGCGGCCGTGCCGAGTGCCGCCGACGTCGATGCCGCGGCACTCGCGATGTGCGGCATCGCGACGATGCCTCCTGTCGCGACCGTGGCGATGAGTCCTCCCACCAGCCAGGAACGGGCGATATGTCGCGACACGATGTGAGAATGACTGGCTTTTATCATAAAGCTGCCCTTTTCTTTTAGTGCTACTCCGTTCGGGCGCATTGCCGATGATGCGCAATTATCTCTGAGTCTACTGATCGCTGGAGGCGCCCTTGCCGTACGACATGCAGGGCATTTAATTGTGACGGCTATTTCCAGAAATAAAGGTAATCCGGCTGGGCTGTCGAATGGGGCGGACCATTTCGGCGCTTTCGGGCCGAGGCCGCGGCATGCCGCGGCCTCTCGATTCCGCCCCTGTCAGCCATGCGAGGGCGTGCCGCGTGCGGCACGCCCTCGGTGGTGTCGGCGGGTAGGTCCGCCCGTCGTGAGGATCCGGCTCAGGAGCAGGTGACGGCGGCCGGGCCGGGGGCGGAGGGACCGTTGGCGGTGAAGCCGATGGTGACCGACTGCCCGGCGGGAAGATTCCTCGCCCAGTCGGGTCCCTTCGCCGTCCAGGTCGTCCCGCTGGCCGTGACGGTGGCGTTCCAGGCGCTGGCGAGCGTCACACCCGACGGCATCGACCAGGTGGCCGTCCAGTCGCTGAGCGCCGAACCGCCGGTGTTCTTGACCGTCAGCTCGCCCTGGAAGCCGCCCTGCCAGGAGTTCACGAGCTTGTACGACGAGGTGCACGAGCCCGAGCCCGAGCCCGGGGTCGGGGTCGGGGTGGGCGTCGGGGTGCCCCCTCCGTTCCCTCCACCACCGACCGGCGGGATCAGATAGGGCTGCAGGATATCCTGTTTGTCCTGGTTAATTGTGGTCCAGTCATCCTTGGCGATGCCGCCGGTGTCACCGGAGTTGGGGTTCCACGACCAGTAGGTGAACGACATGCCGTTCACTCCGGTACCCGTGTACTTCATCAGCTCCTGGAGCCAGATTTTGTCCACAGACGCCTGAAGCGTGGTGCCGAACTCGCCCATCATGATCGGGGCGATGTTCTGCTTGTACAGATAGCCCCAGTATTTGTCCCAGATTGCAGGCATATTAGCCGGGTAATTTGGCGCGTCGAACCACGTCTGGTGGTAAACCGAAGTGGCATATTCATGGGGAGAATAGACCAGCCGGTTGGGCACGCTGAGCCGCACGGGGAACTGGCCGGCCTTGGACAGGTTGCCGCCCCACCAGCCGCAGTCCTCGTCGTTGCTGGGATCGTTGTCCCAGACGTTGGACAGGCCGCCGCTCGGGCAGCTCACGCCCTCGACGAAGATCAGCCAGTTGGGGTTCACCGACAGCACCGCGTTGCCCGCCCGCTCGGCGGCCAGCCGCCAGTCGCGTGTGGTGTCGCCACAGCCCCAGCAGGCGCCGGTGGCGGCCGGGTTGGTGCCCTCGGCGTGCGGCTCGTTGTGCAGGTCGGCGCCGATGACGGTGGTGTTGCCGGCGTAGCGCTGGGCGAGCGTCTTCCAGTCGTTGATCCACGTGCTCTCCGGCGTCGCGGCGGCGTACCAGAGGGCCGACTGCCCGGCGGCGGTCGGGCGGTGACGGTCCAGGATGATCCGCATGCCCTTGCTGCCGGCGTAGTCGACGACCTTGTCCAGGATCTGCAGCGGGGTGTTGCCGACCAGGTCGGGATTCACGTAGTCGTTCACGCCGCTGGCGACCGCGCCCGGCTTGAGCGCGTCGTTGGAGAACGGCACCCGCAGCGTGTTGTAGCCGAGCGAGGCCATCTTGTCGATCTGCCCCTTCCACGGGTTGCTCGACCACAGCCCGTGGAACGTCTTGTTGTCGGTCTCCATGCCGAACCAGTTGATGCCGGTCAGCCGGACGGTCGCCCCCGTGCTGTCGATGATCTTGTTGCCGGAGGTGTGCAGGTAGCCGGTGCCGGTTCCGCCCGCCGCAGCCGCGGGGGAGGAGCCGAGCGCGACCGCCAGCGCCGAGGTGGTCACGAGCGCCGCGAGCGCCGCCGACCACCTGCGAACACGCAGGACTTTCATCAAGGTCCCTTCGGGGATGGGATCTGTTCGCGGGGTGGGGCCCCGAGATCGAAAGTTGCGGCCGGTCGCGTTCGTTATCGTTCGGTGCCGACCCGGCGCCCGTCAACCGCTGGCCGGAGCGTTCCGCGTCCGGGGAAGGCGCGCGACCCCCTCTAGCTCGCAGGGTACGGCTCCCGCCTCGGTGGCCGTATCGTGAAAGTTTCATGGATCCCACGTCACCGGCGCGGGCGGGGCTTTCCGTGCCGGCGCGGTGCCTGCCGGCCGAATGGACTTAATCCTCCAAGCCGGGTGTTTGCCGTTAATGGCTAGTAGGCTGATAAATACAGATATACGTGCTGCCCGCGCCGATCTGAAAGAATGATGTTTGTCCGGTGTTCGGTGGGAAATGGCGAATGCCACGCCCCGGTAACGCGGGGCGCGGCATTCGTCGTAATCCTTCCGAACCGGGTGTCGCTCAGTAAGGCGGAGTGTGGTTGACGAAACCCGTGCAGTTCTTCGGCCACGCGGGATTGCCGCCGGTGCCCGGCTGGGGCTGGACCGTGCAGGAGGTCGCGGCGATCGCGCCGGTCGAGCTGAGCACGGTGAAGCGAAGGCTGTTGCCCATGGGCGCCACGGTGACGCCCACCGCCTTCCCGGGATAGTTCGCCAGCGAGCTGAGGTCGTTCCAGCGCGGGACCGGCTGCCGCAGGTCCCGGATCAGCGTCGCGCCGTTGCCCGGGGCGTACGCGGTGAACTCGGTGCCGCCCTGGAACGTCGAGGCGATGCTCATGACCGGCCCGGGGGGTCCAAGTGGACCCTGCGGGCCGGTCGGCCCCTTCGGTCCCATGGGGCCGGCGGGGCCCCGGGCGCCGGCCTGACCCCGCGATCCGGGAGCTCCGTCGGGTCCGGCGGGTCCGATGGGTCCGGGGCGCCCGATGGGTCCGATGGGTCCGGGGCGCCCGATGGGACCGCGAGGGCCGTTCTTGCCCTGGGGTCCTAGGGGTCCGGCGGGGCCGGTGGGTCCGGCCGCTCCGACGGGCCCGACGGGCCCGACAGGCCCGAGGGGGCCGGCCGGACCGCCGGCGGGTCCCGGGAGGCCCTGCGGCCCGCGCGGACCGGCGATGCCCCTCAGCTTGCCCTGCGCCCCGCGCGGACCCGGCGAGTCACGCGAGCATTCGCGGGTGCTGGCGGCCCGGCACTTCGTCCTGCGCTCGGAGGCGCCGAACATGCCGGAGCCGAGGTGGCGCCCCATGGTCTCGCTGAGGTCGTGGGTCGCCGGGCGGGAACTGAGGAGTTCCGCCTGTGCGGTGGCGGCGTTCGCCTGCGTCTGAGGTGACGCCATCAGAAGACCGCTGGTTATCGTTGCGATGGCCAGAGCCCCGGCTCTCTTGCCGGGTTGGATGCTTTGAAGCCATATGTGCTTGCGAACGAGCACTTATTCCCCCATATCGTTTAAATCCGGGTTCCGCCTAAGAGCGGCAAGAACGGCGGTAGCTGAGAGATACCCCACAAGTAACAGAATGACGCACGAGTGTCGGTGGAGAATGGCAAATGAATGGCACGCTGAAGGGAAAACGCCGCCGCACTCTGTCTTATTGTTTATCGCTAAATGGGTGTCCGGGTTTAGAAAAGTTGATTTATGTCCGCAGTGTGGTCGAAAAGGCCATCAGGGCGATTTATCGCCCGTGCCCCGGACCGTGTGTCCGGATCGTGTGGCCTGCCCGCCGGGGTCCGGTCCGGCCGTGCGCGCTCGGGGTCGCCGGCCGCCTTCGCCGCCAGGGGCGCAGGCGAACCGGTGGACCGGCCGCGTGCCTCGCGCCCCACGTGTTCGGTGAAAGTTTCACGGTCCGCACCGCCGGAACCGGTTACACCGTCGTCACCGGTGGGCAGCAGCGAAGTCGCTCACGGCCGACGAGACCTATCCCTGGTCTGACGTGCTGCAACAGAGCAATACTCGTAAAGGGGAGGCCAACCGCTCCGAGCTGCTGGAGATCTATCCAGATCGGGCGAGCGTGTCGCGTGAGCTGTGGCTACGTCTTCTCACCGAGGCCCAGGAGCACGTAGACGTGCTGGCCTTCTCCGGGACGTTCTACGCCCAGGCACAGCCGAAGGTCGCCCGCATGATCACCGAGGCGGCTCAACGCGGCGTGGCGGTTCGCCTGTGCTTCGGCGATCCTCACTCCCAGGCCGTAGAGATCCGCGATCGAGAGGAGGGGTTGGGCGGCACACCGGCGGCCAAGATCCGTTCGTCTCTCACCTACTACCGGGGTCTCGCCGATCTCGATGGGTGTGAGGTACGGCTGCACGGGACGACGCTGTACGCCTCCCTGTTCCGCTACGACGACGAGATCCTCGTCAACCCGCACGCGTACGGCGAGCCCGCATCGGCCAATGCGACCTTTCACTTCCGCCGACTCGACGGGGGAACGCTCGCTGATCACTACACGACATCATTCGATTATTCGCCCCGTTTAGCTTCAGAGCGATTTTTCGAGCAGTAGCGATGCGTTGCCGAGCGAGTTCGGCCCAGAAGGATTCGCCGTGTCGATGACCGCTCCAGGCGTAACGCCAGTCCTGCACAGTCATCGTTTCCCGGTCATCCGGCTCCGGGAGACCGAGGCGGCCCAGAGCGGAGCCGACGTGACCGCCGGGAACCTCTCCTGGAACGGGAACCTGGCCCCGGGCCAGTCGACGAACTTCGGCTTCAACGGGACCCACAGCGGGGTCAACCCGTCCCCGTCGGCCTTCACCTCGGGCTGAGCCACGCGGGCGGCGGCCGCCGGATCCCGGCGACCGCCGCCTGTGCGTTGTCCGGCGTCCAGCCGGTCCGTTCATCCGGCGAGCGCGACCGCCACGAGCCGGAGCTGCGACTCCAGCGCCTCGCGGAACTCGTCGGACAGGGAACCCTCCCGGTGCCGGTCGGCGATCTTCCCCCGGATCGGGGTGAGATCGTGGGAACAGCAGACGCTGCCGGCCAGCACCTGCCGCAGGTCCAACGCCACGTCGGGACGGATCCCGCCTGCGGTCTCGCCCTCGGCCAGCAGCGCGTTGAAGCGCCGCACGCTCTGGCTGAGACTCGGCGTCGAGGACCGGACCGTCTCCACCAGGGGAGGTGACGGCAGGGCGTTCTCCGTGCGGACGGTCCGTGAATCGGGCAGGTCGTGACCGCTTCCGGTGGTCGCTCGCGGGCTGGGGCGCCCGGTGCGACCGGGAGCCGTGCTGGGCGCGGTCGCCGGAGCCGTGCCCAGGGTCGCACCGGGCACGGTCGCCGGGGCCGTACCCGAGGCGTCGGGCGGGGCCGTGCCGGAGACGGTCACCGGAGGCCTGCCGGACGCGGCGGCCGAGGGCGTGGCAGGACCGGCTCTCTGGCCCTGGGCGGCGCTGAAACCCGGCCGCTGATCCGGACCGGCGGCGAACTGGTTCCAGGTGAGGGCCCCCAGGACCAGCACCGCGACCGCGGTCACCGTCCAGCGCATGAGGAGGGGGCCGGTGGTCCCGGGGACACCGGCCAGTGCCGCGGTGAGACCGTCGGCCACATCCTGCGCCTTCGGCCGCGCCTCCGGTGCCTGCGACAGGCAGCTCCGGCAGAGCGCGGCCACCGCGGGAGGCAGTCCCGGAGCGCAGACGGCGGGCGGAGGTCCGACCCGCCGGACGTTCTCGATCTCCTCCCAGGTCCGCTCCGGGTACGGCGTGCCGCCGGTGAGCATCTCGAAGAGCAGCACGCCGAGCGCGTAGACGTCGCTCGCCGGGTCGGCCGTCACGCCGGTCAGCCGCTCGGGCGCGAGGTAGGGGGGTGTGCCGTAGTCGCAGGCGTGGTCGTCGCCGTCCTCCCCGATGAACGCCGCGATGCCGAAGTCGAGCAGCTTGGCGCCGGCCGCGGTCAGCAGCACGTTCTCGGCGGTGACGTCCCGGTGGACGATGCCCCGCTCGTGGGCGGCGGCCAGCACGGTGGCCAGCCGGGCGGCGATCAGCGCCGCCTCCGCCCAGGGCAGCGGCCCCTCGGAGATCCGGTCGGACAGCGGGCGCCCCTCCAGCAGGCGCATGACCACGTAGGCGGCGAGGCGGCCGTGGGAGGTCACGGCCTCCCCGTAGTCGTACACCTCGATCGTGTCGGGATGGATGAGCCGTGCGGTGGCGCGGGCCTCCCGGCGGATGAGCTCGCGCCCTCCCCGGTCGGCGCCGATCTCGCCGTCCAGCAGTTTGACCGCGACCATCCGCTGCAGCGACTGGTCGAAGGCCCGCCAGATGACGCTCATGCCGCCCCACGCGATCGGCTCCAGCAACAGGTATCGGCGGGTGAGCACGTCTCCCGCGCGGAGTCCGCCATGCTCAGGCGGACTCACGGACCACCAGCTCAGTGGGGAGCATCGGATTGTTCCTCGGGAGGTCGGCGGAGGTCATCGAGAGCAGGAGCAACCGGGTGGCCAGCGCGGCGAACTCCTCCACGGGCTGGCGGACGGTGGTGAGCGTGGGAGAGGTCCGGCGGGCGATGGGGGCGTCGTCGAAGCCGATCACGGCCACGTCGTCGGGCACCCGGCGGCCGGTGCGGCGCAGGGTCTGTATGGCGGCCGCGGCCATCACGTCGGAGGCGGCGAACACGGCGTCGACGTGCGGCATACGGCGGAGCAGCCACTGCATGCCGTGCACCCCGGAGGAGTGGGTGAAGTCGCCGTAGGCCACCGGCACTCCGGTCATCCCGGCCAGGGCGAGCGTCTGGACGAAGCCGTCGAGCCGGTCCCGCGACGCGGGCAGCCCGGGCGGTCCCGCGATGACGCCGATGGCCCGCCGGCCACCGAGGAGGAAGTGCTCGGCGGCCTGCCTGCCGCCGTCGCGGTTGTCCATGTCGACATGAGGGAGGTCGATGCCGTCCGGCGGGCGGCCCGCGCTCCGCACGGGAATGCCGGACGCGGCTAGGGTCACCGCGAGCGGGTGCCGATCTCGCGCGCTGATCAGCAGGACGCCGTCGACTCCTCCGGCGACGAGTGGTGGTGCGGCGATGGTGGAGGTGGCGGCGGTGGCCGTCATCACGGCGAGCGGTACGCCGTGGCCGGTGAGCACCTCCTCCGCCGCAGTGATCATTCTCGCGTAGAAGGGCTCGGTGAACAGCCGGTGCGCGGGTTCGCAGACCACGATGGCCACGACCTGGTCGGATCGGCGTCCGGCCCCGCCACGGGGCGCGCGGTGCCGTACGTAACCGAGACGCGAGATCGCGTCATGCACCTGCCTGCGGGTCGATGTGCTGACCCTGACTGAACCGGTGATTACCCGGGATGCGGTCGCAGGAGAGACTCCTGCTTCTGCCGCGACCTGGGCAAGTGTGGGTAGATCAGACATAACTTCCTCCACACCAAGATTCCGCACAGGTGGGAGCGCTCCCAGTGAACGTAGCATTGTTTCGAAAGTGTCAAAAGATGTTTCCGGAAAATCACTACATGTAAGTCAAATTCATCTGACAGCCCAGTCAGGGGCGAGGACAGACATGATGATCGAATCGTGCCACCGGCCGTCCTGGCGGAGGGCGTCCCGGCGCACGCCCTCCTCGACGAAGCCCACCTTGCGGTACACGTGAACGGCCCGGTCGTTGAAATCGAACACCTCCAGGCCGACCCGGTGCAGCTCGGTGGTGGTGAAGACGTGGTCGAGCACCAGGCGGATCGCCTCGGTGCCGTACCCCCTGCCGAACGCGCGAGGGCCGAGCAGGGCGATGCGCAGGTTGCAGGAGAGGTTGTAGGTGTCGAGCTCGTTGAGCACGACCTCGCCGACGTAGGCGTCGTGGTCGGCGGCGCAGATCGCCAGATCCAGCCGGTCGTCGTGGTCACCACGCGAGCCGTACCAGATCCTGGCCGCCTCGTAGTCGATCTTCCCGTGCGAGCCGGTCAGCCGGATGGTCTCCGGATCGTTGACGAGCTCCCAGAGACCTTCGACGTGCTCGGGGCCGACGGGACGGAGCGTCACGCGCTCCCCGGGCAGGGTGGGCTTGCTGGCGAACATCACCCGGAGTGTCTATCCGGGCCGGCCGCGCGCGGGCAAGCCCATCGGCTCACCAGGGACCGTAGGGGCCCTGGTTGCCGCCCTTGCCGACCTCGCTGACGGCCGGCTTCACATCCGCCAGGTAGATGCCGGCGGCGATGACGGAGGCGATGGCGAAGAGGTTGAGCTGGCCCAGCCCGATCCCGAAGTAGCCCACCGCCGTGGTGAAGGAGAACAGCGCGGCCAGCCCCAGGATGATCAGCCAGAGCTTCTTGCTCTGCTTTCCGGTGATCGCGAACGCGCGCGCCGGAGTCCGCACGGCGTGGAAGAGGGCCCACGCCGACATGATGAACGCGGCGATCGACAGGATCCAGAAGATCAGATCCAGAACACCGTGGATCTCAAGCATCGTCTCTCCAAAACGCTCGCCTCGCTGGTGTGCTGTCAGCCTAATGCCGGAAACCACCTCCGTGTCGTCTTCGACCCCGGGCGTGCCCGCCGTACGGGCGGCATCCGGCAGATCCGGCTCCGCGGCCGGCGCGAGACGCGTCCGTCCGGTACGGGGGCGCGCGTGTCACGACGTCGGACGGGGCCGAGACCGGCGGCCCCCGTCGCAGGATCCTGATCATGGAATCCTGCGATCATGTCGGTATGACACAGAATGCTCCGGACGCAGGTGAAAGACCGGGCCGCCGGGAGATCTCCGACGCGGTCGGCGATCTGGGATGGCGCTACATCCTGGGGGTCGTGCGCGGGTCGGTGCCCGTGGCGTCGCTGGCGCAGGCGGTCGACGTCGCCGCCCGCGCGGCGGCCGCGACCCGCGGTCGGCCCAGCTCGTCGAGATCGCCATCGACGCGCTCGACATCGCCGCCGTCCGCCCGTTCTGGAAGGCCGTGATGGGCTACGGCGACGAGGCCGGCGCGTCGGGTCCCCAGGATCCGCTCATCGACCCCGCAGGTCAGGGCCCGGCGATCTGGTTCCAGCAGATGCACGCGCCGCGGCCGCAGCGCAACCGGATCCACTTCGACGTCTCGGTCCCGCACGACGAGGCACCCCACCGCATCACGGCCGCGCTGGCCGCGGGCGGGGTGCTGCTGTCCGACGCCAAAGCCCCCGCCTTCTGGGTGCTGGCGGACGTGGAGGGCAACGAGGCCTGCGTGACGACCTGGCAGGGCAGGGACTGACCCCGGCGGAGGACCGGGGGCCGCATCGGTCCCCGCCGGGAACACCGCGACCGTCCGCCCGGGCCTTCGCACACGGAGGTCCGGGCGGACGGCGCCGGAATACGGTGTTTCCCGGAACGGCCGTGGTGAGCCTCAGGCCTTAGGGGCGGAGGTGTTCTTCGGGGCGCGGTTGTTCTTCCTGGTGGTCTGGGTGGCGACGGCGGGATCGGCCGTCTCCGAGACCTCCTCCAGCTCCAGGGCCGCCTCGCCGCTGGCCTTGGAGACGACCTTGCGGCCGCGGCTGGCGAACTCCTCGTAGAGCGCGACGGCCCTGCCGGTGAACTGGTCGGCGTAGCCGCGGGCCTTCCCGGGGAAGTCCTTGGCGTAGCCTTCGGCCTTGCCGCTGAAGTCCTTGGCGTAGACCTCGGCCTTGCCGGCGAACTCCCTGGCCTTCTCGGGCAGGTCCTTGGCGGCCTCGCGGATCTCCTCACGGCGGCCCTGCAGCCTCTGGAGCTGCTCCGGAAGCTCGCGGAGCTTCTCGGCGGCGAAGTCGCCGACGCCGGCCACGGCGTAGAACGGCTTGGAGTCGGCGAGCTTCTTGACTTCGGTGGCGAGAGTCATTGTCTTAACCTTCCTTGGTTTCGGGTGTGACGTTGCCGTTGGCAGAGGGGGCCGCGTATGGCTTCAGGGCGGCGAGATATCCCTCGGGCAGCGGCGCCTCGTCGTTCGGCGATGAGCCGGCTTCCCCTCCGTGGGGCGCCGGCGCGGGAGGTGCTCCCTGGGAGGTCTGCGCGTCCTCGTCCAAGGCTCCGGCCCGGTTCTCCTTGCGGAACGACTCGTAGATGTCGATCAGCACCTGGCGCTGGCGCTCCGTGATGAGGTGGTCGGTCCTGATCGCGGTCAGCACGTCGTTGTCCGGCTCGCGCTCCTCGATGAGACCGGCCTGGACGTACAGCGCCTGTGAGGAGATGTGCAGCCCCTTGGCGATCTGGTTCAGGATCTCCGCGCTGGGTTTGCGCAACCCTCGCTCGATCTGGCTGAGATAGGGGTTGGAGACCCCCGCCGCGCTGGCGAGCTGACGCAGGGAGATCTTCGCCTGCGTGCGCTGCTCGCGGATGTACTCGCCGATCGAGCCGACCTTGGGTAATGCCATGTCTTCAGTCTGCCCGATGCTGCTTGCAATTGCAAACACCTTGGTTAACAGTTGCAAGCAAAAAAAGGGTCAGTGTGGGATCAACCAGAGCAAAGGGGCAGAGGCGGTCAGGGTGACGGAGAAGGCGACGATGCTGTAGCGGACCCGGCGGGGCAGGCACGGGCCGGGGGTGACGAGGCGCTCGACCCGGGCCATCACCGCCGAGGAGGAGCCGGCCGCTCCCAGCGCTCCGTTCGGGGTCGGCACCGCGCCCGCCGTACCGAAGCGGAGCAGTGCGGTGGCCAGGCGGCGCGGGGAGCAGTAGCGGCGGGCGACGTCGTCGGCGGCCATCTCCACCAGCAGGCTGACCTCGTCCTGCACGGTCGCGATAAACCGCGACCAGGGCAGCGCCCGGCGCAGCGCGGCGAAGGGGAGCAGCACCAGGTCGTGGCGCTCGCGGACGTGCGCGCTCTCGTGGGCGAGCACCGCGGTCAGCTCGTCGGCGGACAGCAGCTTCAGGGTGCCCGCGCTGACGACGACCTGGGAGCGGAGACCGGGCACGCAGTAGGCGGTGGCCCCCGGGTGGTCGACCACCCGCACGCCGGGGACTCCGGGGTCCTCGCGGGCGACGAGGGTGAGCAGGACACGGTGGCGGTGCCGGGCGCGGAGCGTCTGCACGCCCGCGGTCAGCAGCACCATGACCAGCACGGCGAGTGCGGTCAGCCCGGCGACGAGGGCCAGGATCCGCGGCAGGTCGTAGGGTTCGAGCGGGCCGTCCCCGTCGCCGAGCGCGGCGGCGGCGAAGGCGGCCAGGCCGTGCAGCACGCCCTGGCCGTAGGGCTCCAGGGCATAGGCGAGCAGCGCGCCGGTTCCGGCAAGGCCCCAGGTTACGCCGAGCGCCTGCCACAGGACGATGGCGACATGCGGGGCACGGTAGGTCCACCGCGCCCGGGCGAACCGCCAGGCGCCAACCGCGCAGACCAGGGCGAGTGTCGCCAGGACTGCCGCGGTTATCACTCGTCCTCCAGCTCCGTCAGTGCTCTGCGCAGGATCTCCGCCTCGTTGCCGGAGACGGCCTGGGCGAATCGGGTAAGGGCGGCCGACCGGTCTCCGGTCAGGTCGAGTGCTTCAAGCATAAGCTCTGCGATGTACGCGTCGCGGCTCTCCGCGGGTTCGTACCGCCACGCGCGCCCGTCGCGGGTGCGGTGCAGGAACCCCTTGCGGGTGAGCCGGTCGAGCACGGTCATCACGGTGGTGGGCGCGAGATCCCGGTCGGCGATGAGACGCCCGACCTCGCGCGCGGTCACCGCGGTTGGCTGTGCCCAGATGATGTCCATGATGCTGCGTTCCAGCTCGCCGAGACCCTTCACGAGGACAAGCCTAACTCCTGCACCACGAGGGGTAGTACTACGGGTTGTCGAGTTTCCTGGATCGGCGGGAAACCCCGGGCTGACGGTGTCCCGACGTTCGGCGTCCGGCGCCGGAGCCGCGTCCGGCGGGCGGAGCCTGTGACGGTCGTCAGGGGTGAAGTCACGATCAACGGCACTTACCTGCGAAAACGCAGATTTCTATGGTTGGGCCATGGAGAAAACGGCGGTTGAGTTCCGCGAGGTGAGCAGGCGGTACGGCCAGACGCAGGCGCTGGACGCGGCGGGCTTCACGGTCACGCGCGGGGAGACGGTGGCCCTGCTGGGGCACAACGGGGCGGGCAAGTCCACGGCGGTGGCGCTGATGCTCGGGCTGGCCCGGCCGGACGGCGGACGGATCCGGATCCTGGGCGACTCCCCGGCGCGGGCGGTCGCCGGGGGCCGGGTCGGCGCGATGCTGCAGAGCGGCGGGCTGCCCGACGGCGCCTCGATCCGCGACATAGTCCGGCTGGCCTGCGGGCTGTACGGCAACCGGCGGACGGTCGCCGAGGTCCTGGCGCTGGCCGGGCTGACCGGGCTGGCGGGGCGCCGGGCGGACGCGCTGTCGGGCGGGCAGGCGCAGCGGGTCCGCTTCGCGATCGCGGTCGCGGGCCGCCCGGAGCTGCTCTTCCTGGACGAACCGACCGTGGCGATGGACGCGCAGGCCCGTCGTGATTTCTGGCAGGTCGTTCACACCCTCCGGCACGACGAGGGCGTGACCGTCGTGTTCGCCACCCACTACCTGGAGGAGGCCGACCAGTTCGCCGACCGGATCGTGGTGCTCGGCCACGGCCGGGTGGTCGCGGACGCCGCCCCCGCAACGATCAAGGCCCTGGCGGGCGGGCGGATCATCCGCTGCGTGCTGCCCGCGCCCGAGCCGCGGCGGTTGCTGGCCCTGCCGGGCGTGGTGGACGTGACCGTCCGCGGCGAGCAGGTGGAGCTGCGGACCGACGACGCCGACCAGACGGTGGGCGCCCTCTACAGCGTGATCGGCGGAGTGCGCGACCTGGAAGTGACCGGCGCCGGTCTCGACGAAGCACTGATCCTTCTGTCTTCCGGAAAGGCGGCGTAATGTTTTCTCTCGTGCGGTTCGAGATCGTTCGCGCTCTGCGCAACGTGAAGTACCTGGTGTTCCTGGTGGCCGTCCCGATCGGCTTCTACCTGATGTGGGGACGCGGCTCGGATGCGGCCCTGGTGGCGATGGCGGTCTACGCCGCGACCGGCGGGGCGCTGATGGCCGCGGGCGGCGGGGTCGCCGACGACCGCGCCCAGGGCTGGCTGCGGCAGCTACGGGTCACCCCGCTGTCGGGCGCGCAGTGGCTGGCCGGGCGGGTCGTGCTCGGCGTCGTGATGACCCTGCCCGGCATCGCCGGCGTCTGCCTGGCGGCGATCCTGGTCGGCCACGCCGACCTGCCGCCCGCTCGATGGGCCGCGCTGGCGGGAGTCCTGCTCGCCGGGTCGCTGCCGTTCTGCCTGCTGGGGCTGTTCCTCGGGCTGACCCTGCGCGGCAAGACCGCCCAGCTCGGCATCGTGGTGGTCTTCTTCGCCCTGGCCGCGCTCGGTGGCGTGATCGGCCAGGGCGACCTGCCCGGCATCTGGCAGCGGATCCGCGAGCTCACCCCCTCCCACAGCCTGCTGCTGTACGGCGGCGCGGCGGCGGACGGGCAGGCGGTGAGCCTCACCCCCGCCGGAGTCCTGGTGGCCTGGGCGGTGCTGGCCGGTGCGGCGGTGCTGGCGCGGCGGCGCTGGAGCTCCGGCACGTGACCACCGCCGGAACGGACCACGAGACCCGGCAGGCCGAGCCTGCCGGGTCCTCCGGCATGGAGGACGAGAGCAGGATCGCCCGCATATGGTCGGCCCGTGACCGGTCCCGGTCCCTGCTGCTGGTGGCCGCCACCGTCTGGGCCTCGGCCGCTCAGGCGGCCGGCGGCGCGCCTCTGTGGCTGACGGTCTCCGCGATCGTCCTGGGGATCCTGATCTGCGTCCTGGGCCTGATGGTCCGGCTCACCACCGAGCCGCGGGCGTGGTGGCCGCGGTTCGCCGTCCTCGTCGCGGCCACGCTCCTCCTCACCGTCGTGGCCGGTCCTCCGTGGGCGGTGACCACCGCCTGGGCCACCACCGCCGCCGGATGGGGACCTGTCCGGCGGGCGCGGCCGTACATCGCCGGCCTGGGCCTGTCCGCGGGCCTGCTCGCCTTCGCCGGGGGCGCGGACGCCGGGCTCGCCCTGGTGTTGTGCGGGTTCGTCACGCTCGTGGGCGTGTTCGCCCTCCAGGCCAGACGCGCCGCCGAGCTGATGACCGAGCTGCGGGAGACCAAGCAGGCGCTGGCCCGGCTGGCGGTCGTCGAGGAACGCAACCGGATCGCGCGCGACCTGCACGACCTGGTCGGCCACAGCCTGTCGGTGGTGGCGGTGAAGACCGAGCTGGCCCGCCGCCTGCTCCCGATCGACGCCGGCCGTACCGACGGCGAGCTGAAGGACATCGACGCCATCGTGCGCCGCGCCCTGTCGGAGGTACGGCAGGCGGTCACGGGCTACCGGCAGCCGGCGCTCGCGGCCGAGCTGTCGTCCGCCGTTCAGGCGGCCCTGGCGGCCGGCGTCCACTGTGAGATCTCCTGCCCGGACTCCTGGGAGCTGCCGGTGGCCGTCGAGGGGCTGCTGGCCTGGACGGTCCGCGAGGGGATCACCAACGTGCTGCGGCACAGCGGCGGCTCCCGCTGCTGGATCACGGTGACCGAGGGGGCCGTCGAGATCGCCGACGACGGCACGGCCGTACGGATCGACGAGGACCGGCCGGGCAACGGCCTGACCGGACTGAGCGAGCGTGCCCGTGCTCTGGGCGGATCCCTGTCCGCAGGCAGGCGTGAGGTGGGCGGTTTCCGGCTACGGGTGGAGGTACCGAGGTGATCCGGTTGTTCCTGGCCGAGGACCAGAACATGTTCCGCGGCGCGATGGCCACCCTGCTGGGCCTGGAGGAGGACTTCGAGGTGGTCGGCGACGTCGCCCGAGGCGACGAGGTCGTCGCCGCGTGCGAGCGACTCCGGCCCGACGTGGCCCTGCTCGACATCGAGATGCCCGGACTGGACGGCCTGGAGGCCGCCAGAAGGCTCCGTACGGCGGCGCCGGAGACGAAGGTCGTGATCGTGACCACCTTCGGCAGGCCCGGCTACCTGCACGCGGCGATGGCCGCCGGAGCCCGCGGCTTCCTCATCAAGGACACCCCGGTCACCGAGCTGGCCGTGGCCATCCGGAAGGTCGCCGCGGGCGCCCAGGTCGTCGACCCGGCACTGGCCGTCGCGGCTCTGAGCGAGGGCGCCAGCCCGCTCACCCCGCGAGAGAAGGACGTCCTGGCGGCCGCCCGCGGCCATGGCACCATCGCCGACATCGGACGCGACCTGTACCTCTCGCCCGGGACCGTCCGCAACCATCTGTCGGCGGCCATCCAGAAGCTCGGCGCGCGGACCAGGACCGAGGCCATCGACATCGCCTCGTCGAAGGGATGGCTGTGACGACCGTCCTGGGTGAGGTCACGACTCATGACACTTATCAGGCGATCTGCGAATTCGTAACGTAAAGAGCATGACGGACACCACCTGGAAGATCTCCCTCCTCGGCGGCCTGAAGCGGCGCGGCCTGAAGCGGATACCCGAGCACACGATCGTCATCACCGGTGTCGGCGGAGCCGACCTCGACCTCACCGGTGCCACCCCGCCCGGTGACCGGTTCACCCTGACCAAGGTGTCCCTCGCCGGAGGCGTCAAACTCGCCGTTCCCGCGGGCGTCCGCGTCGAGGTCAAAGGCTTCCACCCGTTCGGCCGCCACGTCGAACGCGGCACAGAGGACTCCGGCGCCCCTGTGTTCAAGGTCCGCGCCTACACCCTGTTCGGCGGCGTCCGGATCCGCCGGACCGTCTGAGGGCCGCCGTCCGGCCACGCCGGGCGGCGGCACCGGCGACCTCTCCCGGTCGCGCCGGTGTCCTGAGGAGGTCAGTGCCGGTCGGGCCCGCCGGTGAGTCCTGGGGCGACGGCCGCCCAGGGGAGCGTGAGCTCGCCGAGCCTCCAGCGGGCGGGGCCGCCGAGCGGGGGGCGCTCCACCACGGGCCAGGTTCTCGACAGCATCCGCACGGCGGAGATCCACCGCTGGCGGGAGCCGTACGGGCTCAGGGGGGCGTTGACCGCCCACGCGTGATCGAAGTCGCGCAGGAAGGCGTGGATGGGCTCGCCGGGGACGTTGCGGTGGATCAGCGCCTTGGGCAGGCGTTCGGCCAGGTCGGAGGGGCGTTCGAAGCCGCCGAACCGGGTGGAGAAGGTCAGGGTCCGGGGGCCGGAGCCGTCGAGCCCGGCCCAGACCGCGCGGTGGCCCACCTCCGAGCAGGTGCCCTCGACGATCACCCCGCCCGGGGCGACCCCCCCGCGGAGCATCGTCCAGTGGTCCCACGCCTCGGCCTCGCCGTACTGCCGCAGCACGTTGAACGCCCGGACCAGCAGGGGCGGACGGCTCACCGGCAGTTCGAAGCCGCCCAGCGCGAAGGACAGCCCCGGGCGTTCGTACGGCTTGGCCGCCGCCACCCTGGCCGGGTCGATCTCGATGCCGACGACCTCGACCGGCGGGCAGACCCTCCGCAGCCGCAGGAACAGCTCCAGGGTCGTGGTGTGCGAGGCCCCGTAGCCGAGATCGACCACCAGCGGGCGGTCCGCCGAGCGCAGGAGGCGGCCGTGGACGGCGGCGATCCACCGGTCGGCCCGCCGCAGCCGGTTGTGTCCCGTCGTCCCCCTGGTGATCGCCCCGATCGGTCTCCCCATGTCAGACGCGGTGGATCTTGTACTGGGCGGCTTGGGCGCGGGGACGGATGACCAGGCGGTCGATGTTCACGTGGGCGGGACGGGTGACGCACCACGCCACGGCGTCGGCCACGTCGTCGGCCGACAGCGGGCCGGGGACGCCCTGGTAGACGCGGTCGGCGGCGGCGGAGTCGCCGCGGAAGCGGTTGAGGGCGAACTCCTCGGTGTGGACCATGCCGGGGGCGATCTCGATGATCCGGACCGGTTCGCCGCACAGCTCCAGCCGGAGCACCTCGGCCATCGAGCTCTGGGCGTGCTTGGCCGCGTTGTAGCCGCCGCCCCCCTCGTAGGAGACCAGCCCGGCGACCGAGGTCAGCATCACCAGCACCCCGTCGCCCGACTCGACGAGGCGGGGCAGCAGCGCCTGCGTGACGCGGAGCGAGCCCAGCACGTTGATGTCGTACATCCTCTGCCAGTCGGCCACGTCCCCGCTCGCCACCGGCTCCAGGCCGACCGCGCCGCCCGCGTTGTTGACCAGCACGTCGCAACGGTCCAGGGAGGCGGCGAGTTCGTCGACGGACTCCTGGGAGGTCACGTCCAGGGTCACCGCGCGGATCCCGGGCACCTCGGCGGCCAGCTTGTCCAGCCGGTCCCGGCGTCGCGCGGCGGCCACCACGTCGAAACCCTCGGCGGCCAGGCGGCGGGCCGTCGCCTCACCGATCCCGCTGCTGGCACCTGTCACCACTGCTGTCCTGTTCATGGCTCTCCATCCTGCCAGGGGCGGTACCCTGCCCGGCCTGGTGTGTCCATATGACGGGAATATTACGAAGTAGTGGAGGGTTAGATCCCTCTCGGAGGTGATGTCGGTGAGGCGACGACGGGTCAACCGAGTCGCGACGATCAGCATGCACACGTCTCCCCTGGACCAACCGGGGACCGGAGACGCGGGCGGCATGAACGTCTACATCGTGGAGGTGGCCAAACGTCTGGCCAAGCTGGGCGTGGAGGTCGAGATCTTCACCCGGCAGACATCCCGAGACCTGCCGCCGGTCGCCGAACTCGCCCCGGGCGTCTCGGTCCGTCACGTCACCGCCGGGCCGTACGAGGAGCTCGACAAGGGCGACCTGCCCGGCCAGCTCTGCGGTTTCCTGTCGGGCGTGCTGCGCACCGAGGCCATGTACGACCCGGGCCGCTACGACGTGATCCACTCCCACTACTGGCTCTCCGGCCAGGTGGGCTGGCTGGCCAAGGAGCGCTGGGGCGTGCCGCTGGTGCACACCATGCACACCATGGCCAAGGTCAAGAACCTCCTGCTCGCCGAGGACGACCGGCCCGAGCCGACCGCCCGCGTGCTGGGCGAGGAACAGGTCGTCCAGGTGGCCGACCGGCTGGTGGCCAACACACCGACCGAGGCCCAGGAGCTCATCGACCTCTACGGCGCCGCCCCCGGCCGTGTCGAGGTCGTCAACCCCGGGGTGAACCTCACGGTCTTCCAGCCCGCGTCCAAGGGCGCGGCCCGCCATCGGCTCGCGCTGCCACAGGACGCCCACGTGCTGCTGTTCGTGGGCCGCGTGCAGCCGCTCAAGGGCCCCGACGTGCTGCTGCGCGCCGCGGCCCGGATGCTCGTCGACGACCCCTCGCTCCGCTCCACGCTCCTCGTCGCCTGCGTCGGCGGTCCCAGCGGCAACGGGCGGGCCCGGCCCTCCTATCTCACCGACCTCGCCGTCTCCCTGGGCATCTCCGACGTGGTCAGGATCGTCCCCCCGGCGCCCCAGTACGAACTGGCCGACTGGTACCGCGCGGCCGACGTGACGGTGGTCCCCTCGCACAACGAGTCGTTCGGCCTGGTCGCCCTGGAATCCCAGGCCTGCGGCACGCCGGTCGCCGCGGCGTCCGTGGGCGGCCTGCGCACCGCCGTACGCGACGGTGTCTCCGGCGTGCTCGTCGAGGGCCACGACCCGCATGACTGGGCGCGGGTGCTCGGCCGGTTCGTGCACCGGCCGGCCTGGCGGGACACGCTCTCGACGGGGGCGGTGACCCAGGCCGCGACCTTCGGCTGGTCGGCCACCGCGGCCCGGCTCGCGGACGTCTACGCGGGCGCGATGGCGAACCTGCACCGCACGCCGGTCGCGGTCAACTGCTCGTAGGCTTGGGCGTATGCGTGAAGTGATCGAGGCGGCGCTGAAAGGCGCGGAGGTCTCCTACGAGGAGCCCCGGCCCGGGGCCTTCCTGGCGAAACTCCCCGGCCAGCACAAGCTCGCGACCATGACGTGGCTGATCGTGGGGGACCAGGCCCTGCACGTGGAGGCGTTCTTCTGCCGCCAGCCCGACGAGAACCACGCCGACTTCTACCGCTGGCTGCTGACCAAGAACGGCTCCACGTACGGCGTGCACTTCGCCCTCGACGCGGTCGGCGACGTCTATCTCGTCGGCCGGATCCCGCTGGCGGCGGTCTCCGAAGACGAGATCGACCGGCTGCTCGGCTGCGTGCTCACCTACTCCGACGAAGGCTTCGACCGGGCGCTGGAACTGGGCTTCGCCTCCTCGATCCGGCGCGAGTGGGAGTGGCGCGCCAAGCGCGGCGAGTCGCTCGCCAACCTCCAGGCGTTCGCCCGGTTCGCCGATCCAGAGCGCTGAGCCCCCTCCGGGCCGGGCCGCCGGGGTCCCTCCCGGCCCCCGGGCACGGGGCGGATGGCCCACTAAGCTTGTCCGTATGGCGACTTTGGTGCTGCTGCGGCACGGTGAGAGCGAGTGGAACGCTAAGGGTCTGTTCACCGGGTGGGTGGACGCGGGGCTCTCGGCCGCGGGCGAGGAGGAGGCGCGGCGCGGCGGCCGGCTGCTGCTGGAGGCCGGAGTGCGGCCCGACGTGGTCCACACCTCGGTGCTGACCCGGGCCATCCAGACGGCCAACCTCGCGCTGGGCGCCGCCGACCTGCTCTGGCTGCCCGTCACTCGCTCCTGGCGGCTCAACGAGCGTCACTACGGCGCGCTGCAGGGCAAGGACAAGGCGCAGACCCGCGCTGAGTTCGGCGACGAGCAGTTCATGCTCTGGCGCAGGTCCTACGACACCCCGCCGCCCCCGATCGCCGACGACGACGAGTTCTCGCAGATCGGCGACGCGCGCTACGCGTCACTGCCGGACGAGCTGCTGCCGAGGACCGAGTGCCTCAAGGACGTCGTCGACCGCATGCTGCCCTACTGGTACGACCAGATCGTGCCGGACCTGTCGGCGGGCAGGACCGTCCTGGTCGTCGCGCACGGCAACTCGCTGCGCGCGCTGGTCAAGCACCTCGACGGGATCGGCGACGACGAGATCGCCGGGCTCAACATCCCCACCGGCATCCCGCTCCGCTACGAGCTGGACGACGACTTCCGCCCCGTGACCAAGGGCGGCCTGTATCTCGACCCCGAGGCCGCCGAGGCCGCCATCAAGGCCGTGGCCAACCAGGGCAAGTAGTTCCGGGGACGGGCCGGCCGGAAACCATGACGGGGAAGGACCCGGTGGGTCCTTCCCCGTTCTCAGGCCGTCCGCCGCCACGGGGCGGGGCCGCCGGACCTCACCGGAGGTCGGCGTCCTGCGTCCGGGATCCGGTCACCAGGTAGACCACGTCCTGGGCGACGCGGACCGCGTGGTCGGCATAGCGCTCGTAGTAACGGCCGATCAGCGTCACGTCGATGGCCGGCTCGACGCCGTACTTCCAGTCGTCGGCCATCAGCACCTTGAACAGCTTGCGGTGCAGCTTGTCCATCGCGTCGTCGTCGGCCTCCAGCTCCAGGGCGGACTCCACGTCGCGCGAGGCGATGCAGCTGCCCGTCTTGGTGATCAGACGCTCGGCGATCTGTCCCATCTCCAGGATGGTGGAGCGGATCTCCGGCGGGATCGCCGACTCCGGATGACGCAACCGGGCGACCTTGGCCACATGCTCGGCCAGGTCACCCATCCGCTCCAGGTCGGTGCCCATCCGCAGGGCCACGACGATCGTCCGGAGGTCCACGGCCACCGGCTGCTGCCGGGCCATCAGATCGAAGATCGACGCCTCGATCTCCGCGAAGATCCGGTCGACCTCCTCGTCCTGGGAGATGACGGTCTCCGCGAGCTGGAGGTCGGAGTCGAGCAGGGCCGTGGTGGCCCTGGAGATCGCCGACCTCACCAGGCGGGTCATTTCGACCAGCCGGTCAGTGAGGGCATCGAGTTCTTCGTGGTAGGCGTCGCGCATGGCCCTCAACGTACGCGCGCGACGGTGAACGAACCTCGACCGTAAAGTGAACTTTGTGGGAAAGGCAATGGTCATGCCCTCATGAGCAGCCTGAACGGCAAAACCCCCGCCTACCATCGAGGGCGTGAAGCCGACAGGAGGATCACGTGAGTGAGCTGATGGCGAGTCTGGCCGCGCTGGCCGGTTTCGTCGTGGGAGCGCTGGCCGTGATGGTCGTCCGCCATAACACGGGCCAGCAGAGGATGACGACGCCGGTGGACGACGTCGAACCCGGCGCGTTGCCCCAGGGGGTCGCCTCCGTGCTGGCCGTACTGCCGTCATCGGCGGTCGTGCTGGACAAGGAGGACCGGGTGCTGCGGGCCAGTTCGGCCGCGCGGGCGTTCGGCCTGGTCAAGGGGGATCACCTGATGGCAGCCGAGCTGCTCGCGCTGGCCAGGCAGGTGCGCAGGGACGGCGAGATCCGCGAGAGCGAGATCGAGGTGGCCGGATTCAAGTTCGGCCAGGACTCGACCAACTTCGCGGTCAGGGTCGCCCCTCTGGGCTCCTACGGCCAGGTGCTCGTGCTCGCCGAGGACCAGACCGAGCACCGGCGCGTCGAGGCGGTCCGCCGTGACTTCGTCGCCAACGTGAGCCACGAGCTCAAGACGCCGGTGGGCGCGCTGTCGCTGCTGGCGGAGACCATCCAGGACGCGGCCGACGACCCCGAGGCGGTCACCCGCTTCGCCGGGCGCATGCAGCACGAGGCCGCCCGCCTCACCTATCTGGTTCAGGACCTCATCACGCTCTCCCGGATCCAGGGAGCCGAGCCCATCCCCACTCCCGGCCCGGTCCCGATAGACGAGGCCGTGCACGAGGCCATCGACCGCTGCAACACCACGGCGGCGGCCAAGGACATCGCGCTCGTCGCCGGCGGCGCGGAGGGCCTGCAGATCTGGGGCGACGACGAGCTCCTCGTCACCGCGCTCCGCAACCTCATCGACAACGCGGTGGCCTACAGTCCCGAGCACACCAGAGTCGTGGTCAGCGCGCGACCGGCGGGCCCGCACACCGAGTCCGTCGAGATCAGCGTGAGCGACCAGGGCATCGGCATCCCCGAGAGCGCCCAGGAACGGATCTTCGAGCGGTTCTTCCGCGTCGACGCCGCCCGCTCGCGCGCGACCGGTGGCACGGGCCTCGGCCTGGCCATCGTCAAGCACGTCGCCGCCGCCCACAACGGCGCGGTCACCGTGTGGAGCAAGGAGGGCTCCGGCTCCACCTTCACCCTCCGCCTGCCCGCCTTCGGCGGCATGGCGGTAGCCGTACCCGGTACCACCACCATCCCCATGGAGGCCGCGCAGTGACTCGCGTGCTTGTCGTCGAGGACGAGGAGTCGTTCTCCGACGCCCTGTCCTACATGCTGCGCAAGGAGGGCTTCGAGGTCGCGGTCGCGGCCACCGGCCCCGAGGCGCTGGAGACGTTCGACCGCAATGGCGCCGACCTGGTGCTGCTCGACCTGATGCTGCCGGGCCTGCCCGGCACCGAGGTCTGCCGCTCTCTCCGCCAGCGTTCCAGCGTTCCCGTGATCATGCTCACCGCCAAGGACAGCGAGATCGACAAGGTCGTCGGACTCGAGCTCGGCGCGGACGACTACGTGACCAAGCCGTTCTCGTCGCGGGAGCTGGTGGCACGCATCCGCGCGGTGCTGCGCCGCCAGGGCGACGTGGAGGAGGTGGAGACGGCCGTGCTGAGCGCCGGGCCGGTCCGGATGGACGTGGACCGCCACATCGTCGCGGTCCGCGGCGCTCAGGTGCAGCTCCCCCTGAAGGAGTTCGAGCTGCTGGAGGTGCTGCTGCGCAACGCCGGCCGGGTGCTCACCCGCGGACAGCTCATCGACCGCGTCTGGGGCGCCGACTACGTGGGCGACACCAAAACCCTGGACGTGCACGTCAAGCGGCTGCGCGCCAAGGTGGAGTCCGACCCCTCCAACCCACGCTGCATCCTCACCGTCCGAGGGCTGGGATACAAGTTCGACCCCGCCGAGGGCTGAGGGATCCCGGAGGCTTTCCGGGCGCCGTCCCGGAGGCGTTCCGGGGCGTGAAGGGCTTTCCAGGAGGCTTTCCTGGAGGTGCGGAGGGGGTGTACGGCCCGCGGGCCGTACACCCCCTCCTGGGCGCGTTCCCAGAGGTTCTAGTGGTCACCCTCGGCGTGCTCCGCGGTGGAGGACGGCGTCGCCGTCGGCGTCGGGGCCGCGGTGGCACCCGGAGCCTGCGGGAGCTGGGTGAACTCACGGCTGCGGGTGATGACCGGGACCGTGAGCGGGATGACGCCCGCGTTGGCGAACTGCAGCTGCACCGGGATGCTCTCGCCGCCGCTGAGGGGCTTCTTGAGCCCTTCGATAAGGATCGTGGTCGTGGGCTTGCCGACGTTCACCCGCTGCCCGGCGGGGAGGTCGACCGGGGCGGTGACCTTGGCGGTGCCGACGGCCGGGTCGACGCCGACCCCGAGGAGCCGGTCGGCCCCCTGGTTGGTGTTCACCATCGACAGGTAGAGCGGCGTCGATCCGCCGGCGGGCAGGGCCGCGCCGGAGTCCGGGCCCAGGAAGAACCCCTGGGAGACGTCGATCCCCTTGACCTTGGCGACGAGGGCCTCGGTGGGCGCGTAGGGCTTGTTGGTGTTCGCGTCGGATCCGGCGCCACAGCCGGCCAGGACCGGGGCGGCTGCGAGGAACGCGGCGGCGGCGATCGCCCAGTGACGGCGGTTGCGGGTCACGGCGTGCATTCTCCTTGTCACACAAGAGGTAGGGCAGAGCCAACCCTATCCGTGAGCTTTGCCGGGTTTTCCGGCGGCCCGCCTGATCATCGGGGAGCGGGTAACGCAGGTCATGAACCCTTTTCTCCCCCTTGATTCATAGAGTCCGGCTCTTGTCAAGCCCTTAAATGCCGCTTTGACCTGCAGTTATGGTGATTTCACTGTTCCGGGAGGCTGTGGATACGTGGTACTCTTGAGTACAGCGGAAGGGGTACTTGTCACATGACTTTCCAGGTCGGCGACACTGTCGTCTACCCCCACCACGGGGCTGCTCGGATCGAGGCAATCACGACCCGAACCATCAAAGGTGAGGAAAGGACCTACCTGGTTCTCAAGGTCGACAAGGGCGACCTTACCGTCCAGGTGCCGGCTGACAACGCAGAACTCGTGGGTGTTCGCGATGTCGTCGGTCAAGAGGGCCTTGAGCGCGTTTTCGACGTGCTTCGCATGCCTCACACCGAAGAGCCCACGAACTGGTCCCGCCGCTACAAGGCCAACCTGGAGAAGCTGGCGTCCGGTGACGTCAACAAGGTGGCCGAGGTCGTCCGCGACCTGTGGCGACGAGACAAGGAGCGCGGACTCTCCGCAGGAGAGAAGCGAATGCTGGCCAAGGCCCGGCAGATCCTGGTCAGCGAGCTCGCGCTCGCCGAGAAGACCAACGAGGACAAGGCCGAGGCCCTGCTCGACGAGGTTCTCAACTCCTGAACACGACATTTCCGCGGGTGGGCGTCGGAGTCGACGTCCACCCGTTCGCATCCGGGCGCGAGCTGCACCTCGCCGGCCTGCACTGGCCGGGTGAGACCGGCCTCGACGGGCACTCCGACGGCGACGCCGCCGCCCACGCCGCCTGTGACGCGCTGCTGTCCGCGGCGGGTCTCGGCGACCTCGGCGGCCTGTTCGGCACCTCCGACCCCCGCTGGGCAGGCGCCTCCGGCGCCTCCCTGCTGGAGGAGGCCGCCCGTAAGGTGCGCGCCGCCGGCTTCGAGATCGGCAACGTGGCCATCCAGGTCATCGGGAACCGGCCGAAGCTGGCTCCCCGCCGTGCGGAGGCCGAGAAGGCCCTCAGCGACGCCGTAGGGGCGCCCGTGAGCGTCAGCGCCACCACGACCGACGGCCTGGGACTCACCGGGCGTGGCGAGGGCGTGGCGGCCATGGCGACCGCGATCGTGGTGAACCGGAACCCGGGTTCACGCGTCTCCTGATACGGAACGCGCAAGCGCTCCGACGGGCGAGGTGAAATGCCCGTCGACACATTCGAGGCGGTGGCCCGTCACTGGCGCGGTACGGGCCACCTCCTTTTTTGAATGATCTGTGAATGTCCTGGGTAGCTCCCTGTTGACCATGTCTCGTCACCGGGGGGAGCAGGGCATGATCGGCTCGATTGTTTCCGCGATCGTCATCGGAGCCATCGTCGGAGCATTGGCACGGCTTCTCATTCCTGGGCGGCAGAAGCTCTCGATAGGCATGACCCTCAGCGTGGGCATCGTCGCCGCACTCGTCGGCACGCTCATCGCGGGTCTCCTCGGTTTCGCCAACACGCCCGGAATCGACTGGTGGGAACACCTCCTGCAACTGGTGCTGGCGGTGGCCGCAGTGCTGGTCGTGGTCCAAATGCGCGCGAACAAGGCGCGCTGACCGGGAAATTTACCGTTTCCAGGGATATTCTTTACCTGGTGGGTATCCATCTTCCTGTGAGAGTGAAGGTCACCTCACTGGGAGGTTGATGATATGACCATCGCATCCATTCTGGGGGCCATCGTCATCGGCGCCGTCATCGGCGTCCTCGGCCGTCTCCTGCTTCCCGGTAGGCAACCGATCGGATGGATCCTGACCATCCTGGTCGGCATCGTCGCCGCCCTCATCGGTACCGCGATCGCCCAGGTTCTCGGCGTCGCCACCACCAACGGCATCGACTGGATCGAGCTCGTCATGCAGGTCGTCCTGGCCATGGTCGGCGTCGGCCTCGTCGCCGGTCTCAAGCGGTCCAGGGGCTAGACAGCGGCTAGACAGCGGCTAGACAGCAGGGTGAACCACCCCGGCGACTTCACCGAGGGCCGGTCCGTTGTCGGACGGAGAACGGCGGCTGTGACACGCCTGGCCGCTCCGGCTCCTCCCGCCCCCGGTCTGACCTCCGGGCCCCGCCACCCCGGCCTTCAGACCGGGGAGTGACTGTCCGGATCCCGCGGTCCCGAGCCTCTCAGACCGAGGGGGCGGGGCCTGGAAACAGGCCGAGAGCGGGCGGGCCCTGGACGGACGGTCGCGCGGCGGCTCACTCCTCCGGCGGGGTGGGCGTGCTGCGCACACGCGTCGAGGGCGGGGGCGTCGTGTCCTCGCCGCCCGGCTCGGACTCGCCGTCCGTCTCCCCGGCCGACTCGACCTGGGGCTCCGAACCGGCGGTCGCCTGTGCGAGGCTCTCCTCGCGATCGGCGGCCTCGGCACCGTGTGCCGGGTCCGGAGACGCCCCCTCCGGCGTCTGCTCCGACATCGTCGGGATCGGCTGGGTGTCGACGTCGCGATCGCCGACCTCGCCCCTCCGGCTCCGATCCCCGTCCCCCTGCTTCCGCGAGGGCTCCGAGCGCTTCTGTGAGGCCTCCGTGCCCGCGTCCCAGGTCTCCACCCGCTCGCTGACCCGGCCCTCGGGCCGTTCCTCCTGCGCTGTCCCCTCCTGTACGGCGGCGCGGGGTGGATGGACGAGCAGATCACCCTGACGGGGCCGGACCAGATCCCCCCAGCGCACAGGCTTCTCCGGGAGCGGAGGGGGTTGGGGAGCGGATTCGGGAGCGGCTCCGGGGGCGGCTCCGGGGGCGGCGAGGTGCTCGGTGGTCGCGGGGCGCTCTGAGGACGCGGGGCGCTTGGGAAGCTCCTCGATCTCGGGCGTCTCCGGAGCGGCCGTAGGGCCGACCACCGGGTTGCCGGACGGCAGGTCGTGGTGCGGCGCCGACTCCAGTGGAGGGGCGGCCTGCGGGTCGAGCACGACCTCGGCGTGAGAGAGCGGGACGGGCTGGACAGACTCTGCCGCCGGAGTCGCGGGCTGGACGGCCGGGGCCGGCTGTGCCGCCGGAGTCGCGGGCCGGCCGCGGTGGGCGGGGTCTGTCGCCGGAGTCGCGGCTTGGTCCCGATGGGCCGGATACTCCGCGGTCGGCACATCGGCGTCCGAGAACGGCACGATGTCGCGGCCATGGCCCGCCGTCGCCGCGTCTGCGGCGGTCCGCCGGGCGGCGGCATGTTTGATCAGCAGGAGCCAGAGCCACAGGGCCATGGCCAGCATCGCCCACGGGGCCACGGCCACCACGACGGCCGCCTGCCGTACGTCCACCGTGGTCCGGGTGGCGGTGGTCACCTCGGCGGCGGCCGCGACGACGAACAGCAGCGTCAGGACCACTCCCGCCTGCAGGCGGACCGGCCACCGCCCGCCCCGCAGCAGCAGGACGCCGATCATCGCGACGGCGAGCAGCGCGTCGAAGGCCGCCGGGTAGAGGTAGGCGAGTCTCTGGCCGGCCTCACCGGCGAGGGCGAAGACGCGCAGGTCTTCGAAGGACAGCACGCACGCGGCGGCGGTGAGCGCGGCCACGCAGACTCCGGCGACGGCGATCCCGGCACCGCGCAGGGTGCGGGCGAGCCGGTCCGGCTTGGCGGGCGGGGGCAGGGGCGAGGACGGGCGGGAGACCAGGTCTGCCGCCGCGGGGGATTTGGCGTCCATGGCGTCCTGAGCCTACAGAATCGGCACCTGACATGATCGAGGGAGGCGCGTCCGATCGTGCGCATCACCCCGGGGCGGTTCTACCTGCGCGGTTGATCCCTGGAAGGGCGTCGCGACACGCCCCACCCACGGATGATCACTAGCGGCATTCGCCGTTAATGACTACAAAAGACATCCCTGGGCAACTTCAACGTCTGGCAACCCGGCTTGTGAGGTGGGGTAAGGCGTTAGCCTTTCCTACGTGAGCCTGCACCTATACGACACCAGCGTACGTACGGTCCGTGAATTCGTTCCGGTCGAACCCGGCCGGGCGTCGATCTACCTGTGTGGCGCCACCGTGCAGGCTCCCCCGCATATCGGGCATATCCGCTCGGGCGTCAATTTCGACGTGCTGCGCCGCTGGATGACCCGCTCGGGTTACCGGGTGACCTTCTGCCGGAACGTTACCGACATCGACGACAAGATCATCCGAGTTGCGGCAGTCGAGGGTGTGCCGTGGTTCGTCGTCGCCGAGCGTAACCAGCGCGCCTTCACCTGGGCCTACGAGGTGCTCGGCTGCCTCCCGCCGACCGTGGAGCCGAGGGCCACCGGTCACGTGCCCGAGATGATCGAGCTGATGGAGCGGTTGATCGAGGCCGGCCACGCCTACGCCGCCGACGGTGACGTCTACTTCGACGTCATGTCCTACGCCGACCGGTACGGCTCGCTGTCCAACCAGAGACCCGAGAACATGCGGGCCGCCGGAGACACCGACACCGATTCCTGCAAGCGGGACCCGCGCGACTTCGCCCTGTGGAAGGGCGAGAAGCCCGGCGAGCCCACCTGGCCCACTCCCTGGGGGCGTGGCCGTCCCGGCTGGCACCTGGAGTGCTCGGCCATGGCGACCAAGTATCTCGGGCCGACCTTCGACATCCACGGCGGCGGCGTCGACCTGATCTTCCCGCACCACGAGAACGAGCTGACCCAGTCGCAGGCCGCCGGTGACGGCTTCGCGCGCTACTGGATGCACAACGGCATGCTCAAGATCGGCGCGGAGAAGATGAGCAAGTCGCTCGGCAACTCCCTGCTGATCCCCGAGGTGACCAAGAAGGTCCGCCCCGTCGAGCTCCGCTACTACCTCGCGGCCCCGCACTACCGCTCGGCGATCGAATACTCCGAGGAGGCGCTGTTCGAGGCCGCCTCGGCCTACCAGCGCATCGAGGGCTTCGTCATCCGGGCGGCCGAGGTCATCCACGACGTGGACGCGCACGCGCCGCTGCCCCAGGCGTTCGTGGACGCGCTCGACGACGACCTGGGCACCCCGCAGGCGCTCGCCGTGGTGCACGAGGTGGTCCGCGAGGGCAACGTCGCCCTGGCGGACGGCAACAAGGAGCAGGTCGCCAGGTTGCTGGCCGAAACGCAGAACATGCTCGACGTGCTCGGGCTGGACCCGCGTTCGGAGCAGTGGCGCTCCTCCGGCGGCGACGCGGGAGGCCTGCGCTCGACCGTCGACGCGCTGGTCAGCGTGGCTCTGGAACAGCGTCAGGCGGCCCGTGCCCGCAAGGACTTCGCGGCGGCCGACGGCATCCGTGACCAGCTCGCCGGAGCCGGGATCCTTGTGGAGGACACCCCCCAAGGTCCTCGTTGGGAACTGTCGCGGTAAAAGCAGGCCGTACCCTAGACAGCATGGCTGGTGGGGGTAGAGGGTCCGGGCGACCCGCGAAGAAGAAGAGTCCGACCAAGGGCACCGGCGGCAACGTCCGCCGTGGTCTGGAGGGCAAGGGGGCGACCCCGCCGGCGCACATGCGGCACTGGCACAAGGACAAGGCACGCACGGAGCGGATCGAGCGCGAGGACAGGACCGGCGGCCGGTCCTCCTCGCCGCGCACCCCGGTCCGCGCCAGGCGGGGCGAGGACGCACCCGAATACATCGGCGGCCGTAACCCCGTCGTGGAGGCGCTGCGGGCCGGTGTGCCCGCCAGCACCCTCTACGTCGCCATGCGCATCGACAACGACGACAGGGTCAAGGAGTCCGTCCGGATCGCCGCCGACCGTGGCATCGCGATGCTGGAGGTCGGCAGGGAGAAGCTCGACCGCCTCACCGAAGGGGCGATCCACCAGGGCATGGCCCTGCAGATCCCGGCGTACGAATACGCTCACCCCGAGGACCTGGTCACCATCGCCCAGGACGCCGCCGAGGTGCCGCTGATCGTGGCCCTCGACAGCGTCACCGACCCGCGTAACCTCGGCGCCATCGCCCGCTCCGCCACCGCCTTCGGCGCGCACGGGCTGCTCATCCCCTCACGCCGTTCGGCCGGGGTGACGGGCGGCGCCTGGAAGACCTCCGCGGGCACGCTGGCCACCATGACGGTCGCTCGTGCCGCCAACCTGACCGCGGCCCTGCGTGACTACCGCGAGGCCGGTCTGTTCGTGATCGGTCTCGACGGCGAGGGCACGGTCGAGATCGGCGACGCCAATCTCCTCGACGGCCCGCTGGTCGTCGTCGTGGGCTCCGAGGGCAAGGGCCTGTCCCGCCTGGTCCGCGAAGCCTGCGACCTGGTCGTCCGCATCCCCATGAACGCAGCGGCCGAGTCCCTCAACGCCGGCGTCGCCGCCGGCATCGCCCTTTACGAGGTCTCCCGCCACCGCAAGCGCTGAGGCGGGCTCTGTGGATCCCCGTCTCCGGCTGTGGAGGCGGGGAGCCGGTGTGAACGTCAGTGGCGATCCGTCCCGGTGCGGAACCGACGGCCGGGGTGTTCCAGCTCCGGCGTGAAGTCAGCGACCGGGGCGTTTCAGTGTGGACACGCCCCACAGTTCGGCGATGCGTCCGTCCCGCACCCGGAAGATCTCCAGCATCGTGGGGGGACGCTTTTCCCCGGCATCTGCCGGGATCCCGTGCAGGACCGTACGGACGGCGGCCCTGTCGCCCTCGACGAGCATGTCCTCGACGACCACCCGGACGTCGGGGAACATCGTATGGAGACCCGTCCACGCCTTCCTGACGCTCTCGGCGCCGGTGGTCCCCAGCGCGTGGCTGACGAAATCCACAGAGAAGATCGTCTCGGTGGCGGCCATGTCACGGGCGTTGAACGCCTCGTACATGCGCCGCCCAACAGCTCTCACGTCGTCTGCCATCTACCTGTCCTGCCTCCGTTTCAGGTTCTTGCGGGATTCCCAGAAGGCAAGATCGCCGCCGGGGCTATCGACCTTGCGGGTCACGCTCGATGCGGTCCACGTTGGCGCACACGCGTGTCAGGGCGCGGAGGACGGTTTCCTGCTCTTCCGCGGTCACGCCGTCGAGCAGCCGTACCTGGTAGGCCTGATGAGATCGGGCGAGTTCGGCGGCGGCCTGCGCGCCCGCAGGCGTCAGGTTGGCCAGCGTGTAGCGATTGTCCGCCGGGTCGATGCGGCGGCTGACCAGCCCTTCGGCCTCGAACTCCTTGATCAGGCGCGTGACGCTCGCACCGTCGAGGGACAGGATCCGACGCAGGTCGCTGTGACTGGTCTCTCCGTCCCTCCAGAGCCGCATCAGCACCCGGAGCCGGGGCGCGCTCATCCCCACATGCCGCGCGAACGCCTGGCGTATCTCAGCGTAGGCACCGCCCAGTTCACCGAAGAACCTGTCCTCGGGGGTCTCCATGCTCGATCTCCCCACCGTCGATGCCTCATCCCGTCGGCGAGGGGGACTCGCCGCTAACTCTTACTTCCGCTAACTGTTGATATTATCAAGAGTATGGAGTGTCAAGGAATCGAGGATGGGGCGATGTCCGGCCGACCCGGAGCGGAGAGCCGGCCGGTCCACGGCAACTGCGGATGAGTAAGGATGGCGAACCTTGCTCGATGAGGTACTCGCTCGGTGACGTCTAGGGCGTAAGCCGACTACACTCATCAGACGACCACGCCGACGTAGCTCAATCGGCAGAGCATCTGTCTTGTAAACAGAAGGTCAGGGGTTCGATTCCCCTCGTCGGCTCGCAGCTCAGAGGCCCCTTGCGATCATCGCGGGGGGCCTTTTTGATCTCCGTACAGCAACGAAATACAGCAACGGGGTCTAACGATCCGCTGAGACCCTGACTGTTTTCGTGGCGGCGAAATCTGATCTTGCGAGTGGTCGTCGCCGGGTAAGAGGATGCCTGCATGGTCAGAGAGCGACAGATCTTGGCGTGTTCGGGGGTGCTGTATCCGCCCGAGGGTTTTCCCCTGGAGCGAGTGGGCGCCCAAATTTGGCAGGCGCTTCGGCTCGCCGATGTACAGAAGCCGCGGGTCTGTCTGATCGCCACCGCGGTGGGCGACGCGCGCGCCTCCATCGACCGCTGGTATGAGCGGGCCAGCTTCTTCGGGGCTGGGGAGACATCGCACCTGGAGTTGTTCGTCCGGCCGAATGTCGCGGACGTCCGGGCTCATCTTCTGGCACAGGATGTGATCTTCGTATCGGGTGGCAGTGTGGTGAACCTGCTGGCGGTCTGGCGCGCGCACCGGCTAGACGCCGTTTTACGAGAGTGCTGGGAGGCGGGGGTGGTGCTGGCCGGGCAGAGTGCGGGCAGCCTGTGCTGGCATCTGGGCGGGGTGACCGACTCCTTCGGTGACTCCCTCGACGCCATCGATAACGGGTTGGGCTTCCTGCCGTACAGCAACGGAGTCCACGATGACCTGGGCGACCAACCCCGGCGCCAGCGCTTTCGCGAACTCATCGGCGTGGGAGACCTTCCGGCGGGCTACGCGACAGAAGACGGTGTCGCCCTCCACTACGTAGGTGACCAACTCCATGAGGTCCTGGGTGTCCTCCCTGACCGGAGCGCATGGTTCGTTGAGTCCAATGGCACGGGAGGGTACCGCCAGCAGGCTCTTCCTGCTCGGCACTGGCTACCGTCGAAATCAGAACCGATATTAGGTAAGCACTGAGGCCCTCCAAGATCGCTTGGAGGGCCTCATGGTCTCGTGTACGCGGTGCCAATGATCAGCTTCCGCAGTCCAGACTTTTGTTCAACCGATCGAGCGCCTTACGGGTCTCCGGTGAGGGGATCTGCGTGTAGACGTTCATGGTCATGGAGATCTGAGAGTGGCGGAGGATGCGCATCGCGACCCGGGGGTGAACGTCGAGGGCGGCCAGGAGCGAGGCGCAGGTGTGCCGAGTGTCGTGAACGCGGATGCGAGGGACACCGGCCTTACGGCAGTGCGCGTCGAACGCGCGGTTCAGGTTGCGCGGTTCGATAGGGGTGCCGTTCCGCGTGGTGAAGACGAGATCTGAGTCCTGCCACCTTTCGCCTGCGGCCCCCCAGGCTTCCCGCTGGGCGTTCCGCCGATGGTTGAGCGCGGTCACGCAGAGCCCGAGCAGCGGCAGGGATGCCGTCGAGTCGTCCGTCTTCGTTCTGTCGCGGTGGAGAAGCTGCCCGCCCACCCGGGTGAGCTGGTGGGAGATGTGCAACTCCTCGCCGTCCAGGTCGACGCAGTCCCAGGTCAGGCCGAGCACTTCGCCGCGGCGTAGGCCGAGGCTGAGAATCAACACGTAGGCCGCATACAGGGGGTCGTCGACCGCTCGCAGGTGTTCGAGGAATCGCCGGGCCTCGTCGACACTCCAGACCGGATACTGCCGCTTCTTCTTCGTCTTGCTCGCACTGGGCAGGGTGGTCAACGCCGCCACGTTCTTGGAGATCATCTCTTCCTTGATCGCCTGGTTGAGCGCGGCGCGGAGCGTACGGCGGATACTCGCGATCGTGCTCCGGGACGGGTAGCCCTTGCAGCACTCTCCCTTGGAGCAGCACCGCCGCTTGGCTTCCGGCCGCTGGTGGTCTTTCTTCTGGTCACAGCAAGTGCACAGAGTCGGCAAGGTGTTCAGCCAGGTCTGAACGTCTCGGACCGTAAGCTTGTCGAGCCGCTTCTTGCCCAGGCCGGGGATGATGTAGAGCCGGATGAGCGGCTCATAGGCAACGTAGGTCGTCGGCTCCCGGTTGGGCTCGACCACCTCGGCGAGCCACTGCGCCAGGTACGTGGCGAGCGTCGGGTGTTTGGTCGGTACCGGCCCTTTGCTTGTCAGTTCGTGAAGCTTGAGCCACTTCTCATGGGTCTCCTCGCGGGTCTTGCCGTAGGCCCATTTCCGGGTCTTCTTGCCCTCGGGGGTGACGACCCATACGTAGCCGGCCCAGCCGTCTTTGTAGGGAAAGACCGAGCCCTCACCGTTCGAGCGCTTACCCATCAGGCGACCTTTCCACAAAGTCTGATTACGTAGTCGTTCAGGGCGGATTCCGGGATGCGACGGCAGCGGACATTGACCATGACCGAGTCGAGTTCACCGGAGCGGATAAGGGCGTAGAGCGTCCACCGGCTGACCTGAAGAGCGGCCATGGCCTGCGGGACAGTGAGCAACTTAGGACTCATGGCAGCCTCCCGGATCAACGAGGCAGTTTCCGGTAAGGGCACTTACCAGAAGGGCGTCACCGGCTGAGTAGCCCTGTCCGGCGTACTCCCAGTGAGAGATCACGAGAACGGTGTCCTCGTCGAAGAGAGGCAGGCGGCCGGTGGTGATCGCTTCGCCGCGCATGTGCTCAGCACGGGCGGCGCGGAGTTTGCCGAGGGTGGTGGAGTAGCGGCGGCTCTTGGTGGAGAAGTGGCCGCGGAATCCCAGCATGTGCGCCCATTGGATGAGGCGGAGGTCGGCCAGCTCGTCGAGCGCCCCGAGTCGCAGGCATTCGGCGATGAGCCGCCGGGCGTGATCGCGGAGGTTGAGCGCAGTCAGGTCGTCGAGAGGGTTGATGCGCCGGTCGAGGGTGCCGACGCATTCGGCGGCCTTGGTGGCGTATTTGGCGATGTAGGCGGCTACGGCCTGCTCAGTGAGGTCGCCGGTCATGGTGATCTCGCGGATGTCGAGCTGAGTGCCCCAGCGCAGGAGGCGCGCGGGTTCGTCGCCCGCGACTGGGACGGTGACCGCCACGGCTGAGACAGCATGCCGTACCGCGTCCGTCAAGGCGTCAGCTGTCGCCCAGGCCGGGGGAGGCGAGGCGGGTCCGTCCGGGCCGTCCAGACGGATCACAGCGTGGAAGTGGACGACGCCGCGCCGCTGGTATTCGGCGACCTTGGCGAAGGAGATCGTGAGTTGTTCGCGGAGCTCTTTCAGGGTCAGCCCGGCAGTCTTGGCGACGCGTCGGCGCAGGGCCTCGGTGAAGCGCCGCCACAGCTCTGGGGACATCGCGTTAAAGAGCACCGAGCCCGTGTAGTCATAGCAGTCCGGGCAGAGCGGTTCGCCGAGGCTTCCCTCATCGACCCCGTGTCGGGCCGTGCAGGACATGACCCGCCCGTGCGGGCAAGTGGCCGCATCCCGTCGGGCGTGGCACGGCAGGACGGTGCCGTTCTTCTCTCGGCGGGTGTGGACGGTTCCGAAGGACGGGGCGGTGAGGGTGACGAACAGGCACGGGTGAGCAGTGACCGAGTCCGGGACGCCCTTGCCGCCGACGAGGCCGGCGCGGATGAGTTGGTAGGTGTCGGAGCGGTAAGTCTCGGCGCAGGCCGGGCAGCGCGAGGCGCGGCGGGTCTTGCAGGGGACGCGCAGGATGCCGTCCGGTTCGCCTGCGGTGCTGTAAGTGTGGAGGCGTTGGCCGGTGGCGGGGTCGAGGTGGTGGACGTGGCCGCGGAGGTGGATGGGCTGTCGGCAGCCGCCGGTGGCGCGGATCTGGGAGGCCCAGCGGGCGTATTGGGGGTCGTGGAGCCGGGTGATGAGCCCGGCTACGGCGTAGGTGCTTGGCATGATGGGTGGGTCCCTTCCGGGCTTTGGAGGTTCGGTGCGGGATGGCCCCCGACGTGGCGGACGTCTTGGCGGATGTGTGGTCACGCCGGGGGCACCGAAGACTCTCAGCAGAAGCCGAGGCCCTCGCAGTGCGGGCAGGTGGGGCCCGTAGCTGTCGACGCCGGTTCCTCCGCAGCGGCAGCACAGCCAGCGCTTGGGCTCGATGGCGACGAGCAGGGCGTCTTGGTCGTCGTTCACGTGATCCATCTCCTTGCGTGGGGTTTGGGGGCGGTGTCGATGAACACGCGCCAGGTGTAGGGGCGTCTGCGGCGGGGCCGGATCGGCGAGATGGAGCCGATCGGGAGGATCGTGCGGATCTTGTTGACGGTGTAGGCGAGTTCGGCGTAGGTGCCGTCGATGCGGATGCGCATGGGGGGCTCCAGGTCAGGCGGGTTCGGGGTTGTCGCGTAGGGCGTGCAGGAGATCGGAGGCGAGTTGGCTGGACACCCCGAGTCGGGCGCGCAGGGTGTCGCGGGTGATGGGTCTGCCGTGCCGGGCGTGGTGTTCGTCGGCGATGCGGCGCGCGTAGTCGACGAGCGCGCCCGCCGGCCCGGCGTCGTTCTGACCGTTCTCGGTACCGTGCTGCGGTCCGTTCTGGCCAGGTACGGCGAGGCCGGGTAGCGGAACGGCGGTGACGGGTTCCGAAGTGATCTCTGGTACGGCGTCCGGAACGGGGACGAGTGCCGGGGACGGCTCAGGACGGGCTTCGGAGGCGCGGCGCTCCAGCATGGAGACCGCGATCAGGAACGCGCCGGCCGGGGTCGCGGCGGTGATCCAGCCCCAGGCGGAGGGTTCGGCCTGGGCGAGGTTCGCGGCCAGCGACAGGACGATCCCGCCGACGAGAACGAGAGTCGGCCAGGAGATCCAGCCGTCCCGCTGGCGGCCGTTCTTCTTGTCGCGTTGCCGTTCCCGGGCGGCCATGACGCAGGTGAGGTCGACGCAGATGGCCACGGCCCAGGCCATCCAGCCGGATTGCCCGTGTTCGGTGGCGGTGTCGCGGATGTGGGTGAAGCTGCCCGCCCCGGCGATGAGCGCGAGGATCAGCATCGGTGTGGAGTCGGCCAGCCGTACGGCCAGGCGGGGCGCGGTCGTGGTCACGGTGGGGTCCTCCTTCCAAGGGGCCGCGCGGGGTGTTCAGGCGGCGAGTTCGGGAGTGTCGTCGGGAGAGGGCAGTTCGTGGCCGAGGCCGGAGGCGGCGACCTGGTTCCAGGAAGGGGTGACGCCTGCGTAGGTGTCGGCGGCGTGTTCGGCGGTGGTGGTGGAGACGTAGCCGGATCGGGCGCGGTACCAACGGCCGTCGCTTCCGGTGATCACGGCGACGCCGGGTAGTTCGGGGGCGATGGAGCGGGCGGCTACCAGGGCGTCGGGGTCGAGGTCGCCGAGCGTCATCACTGCGGTTTCGGGGTCGTTGACCCGGTGGCAGACGCGCCCGCCGATCTGGGCGCGCAGCGCGGTGACGCCGGGGCCGAGGTCGGAGCCGATGCGTTGGTCGGACAGCACCAGGTGGATGCCGAAGGCGCGGCCGAGCTGGGCGATGCGTAGCAGCGCGGTGGCGGTTCGGGTGACCTGATCCTTTTCGGCTTTGTCGGCGGTCAGGTACAGCTCGGCCAACTCATCCACCAAGACCACGACCGGGATCGGCCGCGCGGCGTCGGGGAGTTGCCAGATGTCGCGCACCCCGGAGCGGCGGCAGGCGAGCATCCGCGCGCCCATCACCGCGATCAGGTCACTGAGCAGGTCGAGGCATTCGTCGCGGCTGGTGGCCAGCGCGGTCAACCGGGCGGCATAGGCCGACAGCTCTACCCCGCCTTTGAGGTCGAAGCCGACCAGGGCGACCGGTTGCGGGGCCAGGCCGACGATGAGCGCGTTGATCAGGTTGGACTTGCCGGATTGGGTGGCGCCGGCGTTCATCCAGTGCGGAATCAGTCGTAGGTCCATCCGCCAGGCCGCGCCGGTCTCCAGCACCCCGACGATGGGCCGCAGCAGGTCATCGGCCCGCCAGCCGTCGCGCGGCTCAGCCGGAGGCGTGGCGGGTGCGACGTGGGTTAGAGGGTCGCGGGTGATCCCTTGCAGGGTGACACGGCCGGGCCGGGAGCCGACCACGCGGACCGCTTCGATCCGCCAGGCGTGCGCGAGCCGTTCGCAAACCTTGGCGTAGTCGTCGGGCACCTGGCCGTCGAGCAGATGGAAGGTAATGCGGAAGCCGTACCGCACCGGCCGGGGCAGCCCCATCCACGGCTTGGTGTCGACCGCGACCCGCTGGAAGCGCCGCTTGACCTGCACGACGCCGGTCGAGGCGACCAGACCGGGGACGGTGGTGAACCACCAGCGGTGCCGCTTCTTGGTCAGCCCGCAGCCGGAGGCGACATGCCGCCAGGTCCAGCGCAACCAGACGGCTTTGCGCGGGAAGACGAGGACGTACCAGTAGGAGAGCGGAGCCCAGCGCCGCCAGACGATCAGCATCAGCAGGGCGGCGAGGACCTTGAGCAGGGGGTGGCCGAGGTCGATCACAGGTCCGCCCCCGTTCTGGCCGAGGGGGCGGAGGTGGTGGAGCCGGCGGGGAGGAAGGAGGCGGCCCGGTAGGAGATGCCCCAGCGTCCGCCCTGTTCCCAGACGTAGCCGACCAGGCCGACCGGGACGATCTCCTCTCCGGCGATGACCTGGGGTTCGGGGGTGGTGCTGACCTTGACGAGTTCCATGCGGCCGAAGTCGTCTTCGAACAGCAGGGTGAGTTCGTACATGACGTTGCCGTCCTTGTCGCGCTTGATCTCGCCGGTGTCCTTGTTGACGAGGCGGGGCTTGGCGGGCTTGACGCAGGTGATCTGGAGCTTGGTGACGTCGACGGGGATGGGGATGGTGCGCATGGTCGTGTCCTCTGCTAGATAGAAGCCTTGGAGTACATGGAACACTTGGTATTCTAAGCTGTCAATGGGTTCTTCGGCGGCTTGGTTGGTTTCTTTACCGGGGTGTGCTCAACTGGAAGCGAAACAAAGTGGAGCAAGACGAAGCATCATGAAGCACGACGAAGCGAGACAAAGCAGATGATGGTGGAGAAGACCGGCCGACCGGCCTACCTGCAAATCGTCGACGAGCTACACGGCCAGATCCGCGCTGGCACGCTCACCCCCGGCACGGCCCTGCCGTCCATCGCCCAACTGTGCGAGCGCTTCGACGTCTCCGCCAGCGTCGTCAAAGCCGCGATCAGCGTGCTCCGCACAGAGGGCCTCGTAATCGGCCAGCAAGGCAAGGGCGTCTTCGTCCGCGACACCCCCGCCGAGACCACCGAACCGGAGCCCTCCGGCGCGACCGCGGAGATCTTGGACCAGCTGGCCCTGATGCGCCAGGGCATCAAGGAACTGGGGGATCGGCTCGTCGCTCTGGAGGCGGCAGTCTTCGAAGAACAACGGTGATCTCACCGAGCCGGCACGCCAACTCGTCCAGCTCTGCCCGGATCGCGGTCAATTCCCAGATGATCCGCTGGGGGTCCACGTTCATCGCCTACTCCCTTGCCCTGCGGTGTCTTTCGCCTTTCGGCGTTGCCTAATTCCACCGTGAGCTGCGGGTTTCCGGTATCACGCTGAGCTGGTTAAGCTTCTGCAGTTGCTTTCAACGACCAATTACATAAGCGTTTTCACATGCACGACCGCACACCGCGCACCACCCCCACAGCGTGAAGGCGAAGGTATGCAATGAAGACGACCCAGCGCCCCGGCTGGACCCCCTCCCGCCTGCGGGAACACCGCGAAGCCCACGGTCTGACCCTGGAGGCCGCCGGCGAACGGCTCCGCCAGGCCGCCGCCCGCCACGGCCTGAGCGTCCCGGCGGGCAGTCTCCAAACCTTATGGGGACACGAGCACGGAACGACGTTCCCCGGCCCGCATTACCGGCGCGCTTACTGCCTGCTCTATGAGACCACCGAGCCCGAACTCGGCTTTCGTCCCGCTCTGCCCGGTGAATCACAGAAAGCGGAAATCGTGATTTCCGATTTGCCTGCGCCCGCTGATCCCGACGCCGACAACGCCGCCGCCCAGGTCATCGAAGCAGCCTTCACCAAGGTCTCCATCGGCGGCATCACCTCAGGCGACTCACCGCCGGCTTTGTTGCGCGGCCGGGTGGTCGACGCCTGGCGCCGACGCCACGGCGGAGGCAGCCCCAAACCCATCCTCGTCCTCGTCGGCGGATACGCCGGATCCGGCAAGACCGAGTTCTCCCGCTTCCTGTCCGACATCACCGGCTGGGCGTTCCTGGACAAAGACTCCCTCACCCGGTGCATCGTCGAACGGCTACTCGTCTCCCTCGGTGGCGACCCCCACGACCGCCACACCGACCTGTATCTCAAAGAGGTCCGCCCCTTCGAGTATCGGTGCCTGATGGAGACCGCGTGGGACAATCTCAAGGTCGGGACCTCGGCCATCTTGTCGGCGCCGTTCATCGCGGAACTGAAGGATGAGGCGTGGTTCACCCGGCTGGAGAACCGGTGCGCGGCCAAGGGCGTTGACGTGGCGGCGATCTGGGTGCGCTGCGACACCGAGTCCATGCGCGAGTACATCGAGTTCCGCGGAGCCGCCCGGGACGCGTGGAAGCTGGACAACTGGGAGCAGTACGCCGAAGGCTTGCAGGTCGAGGTCAGCCCGCCCACCGCGCACGTGACGGTGGACAACCGGCTCGGTGCGGCGATCAGCTTGGCCGACCAGACCCGCGAAGCCCTCAAGCGGATCCTGACGTGAGCGGTCTGCAAGGGATTATTCTGTATGGCCCGCCGGCCAGCGGTAAGGACACCGTCACCGCCGCCCTCGGTCGGCTGGACTCGCGGTTCGTGCTGCTGCCCAAGCTCAAGGTCGGCACCGGCCGGGCGCACGGGTATGAGTTCGTCAGCGCCGAGCACTTGGACAAGCTTCGCGACGCCGGGCGTCTGCTGGTCGAGACCCGCCGCTACGGCAACGTCTACGCCGTCGACCGCCAGGTGATCGAAGACCGGCACGCCGCCGGCTACGTCCCCGTCGCGCACATGGGCAACATCCGTGACCTGCGCCATCTCATCGGCACGGTTCCGGACGGATGGCTTCGCGTACTGCTGTGGGTTCCCCGCGAAGTGACCGAACAGCGCTCCCACGCCCGCGGCGACGCCGACACCGGCAATCGCCTGACCGCGTGGGACGAGACCCTCGCCGACCTGGAGGCCAACACCGACACCGGCTTCTTTCATCTGCGCATCCACACCGACCGGCTCAGCGTGAATGCAGCCGCGGACGAGATCATGAACGCCTACGACCGGCTACGGATGGCCGCGTGTCCTCACGGGCAGGAGTGCCATCCGTGAGCCGTGCCGCGACCTCAGCCGGGATCAGATCGAGCCGCCACCAGGTCCCGCAGTCCCAGCACTGGGCACCATCCGGCAGAGGACGCTGATAGGTCCACTCGACATCCTCATGAGCGCAGCGCTCAGCCGTAACTGACGACTCATCCATCGTGACGAGGCTCGGCGCGTTTCCCGAGCCTCGCCCGCAGTCCCGAGTTCCGCGTAATTAGCGGTCACTAGAGACTCCGACCGGGTAAACTTGCAGGTCAGAATGGTGTGACTAGAGCTGCGGCCTGAAATCGCCTAGAGAAACGCCTGGGCAGATTGCCCCGTTAGCTCCGGGTTTGGGTGGGTATCGTCTAGAGACGATGTATGTGAAGACCACCAGCCGGAAGACCAAGAACGGCACGGCAGTCCGCTACCTGCACCTGGCCCACAACGAGTGGGACCCGGTCGCAGGTCGCTCCGTGCCCAAAATCTTGCACAGCTTCGGCCGGGAAGACCAACTCGACCGCACCGCGATCACCCGGCTGGTCGCCTCTCTATCCAAGCTGCTGGACCCGGCCGAAGCACTGGCCGCCACCACGGCCCCCGGCCTGGCGTTCCTAGAATCACGCCCTTACGGCGGCACCTACGCACTGGACCAGATATGGCGCCGGCTGGGCATCGACCAGATCCTCATCCAGCTCCTGCAGGGCCGCCGCGGCCGGCCCCGTGACGTCTCGGCCGAGCGGGTGCTGTTCGCTCTGGTCGCCAACCGCGCCCTGGCTCCGTCGTCCAAACTGGCTGCCGCCGACTGGATCAGCAACGATGCCCACATCGACGGCCTGGCCGCCACCAGCGACGACGCCTGCTACCGGGCCATGGACTGGCTACACGACGTCCGCGAACGACTGGAGGCCGAGATCTACAACCAGGTCGCCAACCAGCTCAATCTGGAGGTGGACCTGCTGTTCTTCGACACCACCAGCACCTACTTCGAACTCGACGAGGCCGACGAGCCGATCGCTCGCGACGAGCACGGACTGCCGGTCTCCCCATCCGCATCCGCATCCGCATCCGCATCCGACGGCGACGGCGACGGCGACGGCGACGGCGAGCAGGACAGGGCCGGATTTCGCACCTACGGCAAGTCCAAGGACTCCCGCGACGACCTGCCGCAGATCGTCATCGGCATGGCCGTCACCCGCTCCGGCATCCCGGTCCGGGTATGGTCCTGGCCGGGCAACACCTCCGATTCAGCGTTGATCCGGCAGGTCAAGGACGACATGCGGGACTGGACCCTGTCCAAGATCGTGTGGGTGGCCGACCGCGGGTTCGCCTCCGCGGCCAACCGCCGCTACCTGCGCAGGGGCGATCATCACTACATCATCGGCGAGAAGCTGCGCTCCGACAGCCCCGAGATCACCACCGCGCTGTCGCGGCAGGGCCGCTACGCCGACATCACCGCGAACATGCGCATCAAAGAGGTCAAGGTCAGCGAGCACGAACGGTTCGTGATCTGCCACAACCCCGAGGCGGCCGCCCGCGACGCCCACGTCCGCGAGCAACTCATCACCCAACTGCGCGAGCTGATCGACGGCTCCGACACGCTGAGCGTGATCAAACGGGCCGAGCTACGCGGGAAGATCAGCGCCAGGCCCGCGCTGAACCGCTATCTGCGCACCACCCCCGGCGGGCGCTTACGGATCAACGCCCGCGCGATCAACGCTGAGGCCAACCTGGACGGCAAATACCTGCTGCGCTGCTCGGACCCGCATCTACCGGCCGCCGACATCGCCGTCGGCTACAAGCAGCTTTTGCAGGTCGAGCGCGGCTGGCGCGACATGAAGTCGATCATCGATCTGCGGCCCGTCTACCACCGCCGCGAGGAACGTATCCGCGCCCATGTCATCTTGTGCTGGCTGGCCCTGCTGCTGGTCCGCATCATCGAAAACACCGTCGGCGACACCTGGGTGAGCATTCGCCGTCACCTCAACCGTCTGCAGATCGGTACCTTCCATGGCCCCGCGGGCCGCTTCCGTCAGCGCACCGAGCCCACCAAGGTCCACCGCGACCTGCTGACCAAACTCGGTATCGCTGCGCCCCAGCAGATCATCGAGCTCGCTGCTCTCTCCTGATCCTTCCTAAGCTCGGACCTGTGCGCGGACTAGAGAAACGCCCATCCGGTGTGTCTCCACGCGTTTCCCCAGGTCAAGCACCGGTTTCGAGCTCTAGCCGCTCCGAATTACGCGGAACGCAGGGCAGTGGGAACACATCACCGGCAGCGAACGCCCGTTGAGCCGTTCCTCGATGCGGCGCTGTTCTTCGGCTAGGCGGATGAGCTCAGTAGAGGTATACGCGACGAGGTAGCGGGTGAGCCCGGCGAGCACCTCATGCCGGGCCAACGCCCGCTCAGGGTTGCGGCGCGCGTAGAAGACACCCCGCCCGCTCATCTCCGTCTGCCATCGGTCGATCACCGGCCCCTCATCCGCCAGCGACCATATGCAAGCGGTCGAAGAACTCCTAGACATGGGTTCTCCCTTCCTTGTCGAAGCCGTCGTCATACGGTTGTTCACCGGGCGAACCCACGCAGGATCGAATCCCACAGGCTCAAGCCCTCGGCTGCCCGTCGCCATGGGCTCTCCCACACCGTGGTCGTGCCGTTCTTCCGGTAGTGCTTGCGGACGAAGACCAGTCCGCTGGTTGCGCACAACTCGTAGATGACCGTCCGGCACTCACAGGTGTGCTCTCGGACGCGAATACGGTCGGCGCGTGGGATCGGCCTCTGCCAGTCGACCGGTTCGCAGTTGGCTTGAGCTGCGGCGAGGTGGGTGCCGTGGTAAGGGGCAGGCAGCGAAGGAGACGCGGCCACGGCCTCACTCCGTGAATGTGGCAGGGGTGAGCCGGGTGCCGATCTCGCCCTGCTCTCGTAGCTGGGTGAGGAGTTCGGTGGCGTCACCGCCGCTGATGGTCTCGGCCATGCCCCTGCTCAGTTCTTCCTCGCTCAACGAGGCGCCCCGCCGGGTGGCGTACCACCCTTCAGGCCCGGTGGAGGTCCTCCCGCGCCAAATCACCCAGTTGGGGAAGTCCTGGGCGAGCTCTTCGAGGGTCATAAGCTTCACTCCGTCTGTCTACGTTCATGAACCCGTTCGGCGACGCGGACGACATCCGATCGGGGCGGCCTCTTTCTATACTGCATCACTCTGGTACACACTGCCACCCGCTAGTATCTACTGCAGCACACTGCAACCCGAAGTTTTGATGTCTTCCCAGCTCATCTACGGTCTAGAGCATGGACTGGGACACCGGTGAATACGTGTGGAAGCAGGTTGCCGACGTGATCCGGCAGCGCATCAAGGACGGTCAGTACCGCCCGCGCACTCCTATCCCCTCCGAGATCCGCTTGGCCGAAGAGCTCGGTGTTGCCAAGGGAACCATCCGCAAGGCAGTAGGTCGGAGCCCTCTACACGCTCCCGCAGAAAGGCACCTTCGTTAGCGCCTCCGGCGGCCAAGCCGACCCTGACGGAGACAGCGCAGCCGAGTAGCCGGCTCTCCCAGCGCTACAGCTCATCCGCAGGTCAGCCAGTCAAGGCCCTGCCGGATGAGAACTTTCTTTACGTCTTTAAAGGGTGCGCCGTGCGGCGCACCGGTTCGCGAGGAGGTGAAAGACCCTCTCCTTCGTCCTGTCGTAGCAGGGTGGGGTAGCTGAGGGCAGTCTGACCCGGGTGGTGCCGGGGAGGGCGGGAGCAGCCCTGACAAAGCCGGGACGTGCCAGTACTGCCAGATGGTGCGGGTCCGGCGAGCGAGGTGGAAAGGAGTACGCGAGGAACCGGCGTCTTTACGTCCTTCAACACGTAGTACCGGCTCAAATCTGGTGGATATGGGCCGGGCGCGGTGCGTCCCGTCGTCTGCTTGAGCGGCGGGAACTTCCGGGAAGGGATCCTTAACCAGTCCCGGGAGGTCATGGGGAAGGACTGCGGCGTACCCATGACGAGGCCGCTGGGACAGAGTCGGGCTCCTCCTCCACCCAACGAATCGGTGTGAACACGGGAACCGCCTGGTCGCGACTCCCGAAGGGCAGACAGCCAGTCCGCCTATCGGGATAGATGCACCGACCGTCGAACGGGCCGGGCGGGGCGGAGCCGTCGTAGTAGTCCGAGGCCGGGAGAGCCGGTCACATGGCGAAGGACGGCAGCGGTTTTGTGAAGGGATGGAGGCTGTAATGCCGAAAGACGCACCGCCGAATGGTGGTGCCTGGCCGGATGAGGTCCCCAAGGGGCCCCGACGGCAGGTATCGGAGATGCAGGCCAAGCTTCACCGTTGGGCAACGGCCGATTCTGGCCGCCGTTTCGACGATCTGTTCAACCTCGTGCACGACCCGGCGACGCTGCTGATGGCGTTCGAGCGGGTCGCGGGCAACATGGGAGCCCGCACTCCCGGCGTGGATGGCCTGACGGTCGCCCAGGTCGAGGAGTACATCGGAGTTTCCGGGTTCCTGGATGACCTGCGTGCTCAACTCAAGACGGGCACGTTCCGTCCGCTACCGGTACGGGAACGTCTGATCCCCAAGCCCGGTGGAGCTGGAAAACTCCGCCGTCTGGGGATTCCCACGGTGGCCGACCGGGTCGTCCAGGCCGCGCTGAAGTTGGTGCTGGAACCCATCTTCGAGGCCGGCTTCTTGCCGGTCTCCTACGGGTTTCGGCCCCGGCGACGCGCGCAGGACGCGATCGCTGAGATCCACTACTTCGGCACCCGCGGCTACCGCTGGGTGCTGGACGCGGACATCGAGGCGGCCTTCGACAACGTCGCGCATCCACCGGTGATGGACCGGATACGCGCCCGCGTGAAGGACAAACGCGTACTGGCGCTGGTCAAGGCGTTCCTCAAAGCCGGGATTTTGACCGAACTCGGCGAACACAGGGACACCCCGACCCACGGCCCCGGCATGTTGAGGATTTGAGTGTGGCTGGTCCGATTGATACCGCGTTCACAGGGTGAACAGCGTGAGGAGTCGTTGTGGGACGTGGGTGTAATGCCTGCGGGCGTGCGCGATGTTGACATGACCGCGTTGACGAAACGTACTGATGACCAGGTTGCGTAGGGTGGCCAGGACGTGAGGCAGCTGTCCGGTTCTGGCCTGGCAGTCGTCCTCGTGGAAGGTGCGATCTCGGACGTAGTGCTCGGAATTTTCCACGCTCCAGTGCTGGCGAACGTAGGTGCTCAGATGCGCGGGACCGGCCACGTCCGGGGGCGCGTTGGTGATCCCGTAGGCCACCTCTTTGCTGGTGCCGTGGCCGTCCAGGTCGGCGACGTGTCGCACGATCCGGAAGAGCTGTGCGGCGTGCGGGAAGTCCAGACCGATGGCGAGCGCGGTGCGGATGGTGCGGCTTTCGATGCGGCCGTGGCCTCGGTCGGCCTCGGTGTGCCCGGTGCCGGCCCGCTCGTGGTCTGCATCCGTTCCAGGGGCGAGCCGGGCCTGGGCCGCGGCCAGGAGACTGGGCTGGTTCTCCTTGAGGACAAGCACGTAGTAGCAGCCGAAGTCCTCGCTGATCTGCCGGGCGCTTTCGCGGGCGGTGTGCAACGCATCCGCGGTGATAACGGCCACGTCGCTGCCGCACAAGGCGTCGGCCAGCAGGGGCGCGAGCTCGGGCACCTCGTTGGTTTTGTCGGCGATCTGCCGCTGACCCAGCACCACGCCACGGCGGTGATGCAGCAACGACAGCAGTTGCGGTGCGCTCGCCTGCCCATGGCCCGCGCCGCGCACGGTCTTGCCGTCAGCCGCGCCTGCCTCCAGCATCCCCGCAGGCCGAGGACGCTCCCGCGTCCGCTGAGCGGCCCGGCGCCCCTCACGCTCACAGCCCTGACCGACGCGGAGCTCGGCGGGAATTTCCCGGCCATCGCCCCCGTCCCGCTCTCCGGCCCGTTCCCCGTGGCCCGGTGCCGACAGATCGCGGACGTCGTGGCCGCCGGCCAGGTAGGAGCAGGTCTGCCGGTCCAGCTCGTCCCCGTCGGTCTGGGCCAGGACCCGGCGCAGGGTGCGTTCGCTGGGCGGATAGTGCCGACCGGTGAACGGATCGCGCCTGCACCCCAGCCCGGCCAAGATCTCCTGCGGGGCATCATCGGCCCAGTGGCTGATCGCGGTCACCGTGTCCCCTCCCACCGTCGCCGTACCGAACGCGGCCACCGCCAAAATCGACTCCAGGGAATGCAGCGTGTTGTAGACGGCCCGTTTGTCACAGATAACCCGGAATCGCGCCCTCAGCCCGCCCTCACCACCACGACCGGATGGCACGTCATGACCCAAGCCGGCACCTCGGGCGGGGCTGGTCGGCGATGATAGGGCGGCAGCGGGCACGATTCCCCCTGGAGATCGGTTGGTGTGAGAACCCCGATCTTGGGGAGTCGTGCCCCCTCTCATGCCCGGATTGGGGCAGAGATTACCGGCCGCGAAGGTCGGCACCGGTCACACGCAAAGAATCAAACCCGATCAAATCCTCAACATGCCGGGGCCGTGCACCCCGACCGGCACCCCGCAAGGGGGCATCCTCTCACCGCTGATCTTCAACATCGCCATGTCGGCGCTCGATGAGCACCTGCACGGTCCTTGGAAAGACGGCGGGACGATGAGCACCCTTGGCCGACGGGCCTACCGTCGTCGCCATGCCATGCCGAACTGGCGTCTCGTCCGCTACGCGGACGACTGTGCGCCACGAACGCTGATGGAGGTTGTGATGTAGAAGATCGCGAGCTTCGGATGCGGTGCTGTGCTGGTGATGGAGGTAGGTCCTCCGGGATCGCTCACGCAGGGGGAGGTCCCAAACCACCGCGAGTTGCTGCGGCTCAATGGCCGTGGTGGTGAGCGTCGCGGAAAAGGCGCACGAGATGCGTCAGGTGTGAGCCGAGAAGGCGAACGAGAGTGAACCACTGATGAAACGTCGAAAGCGTAGCGGCGTCATCGAAACCGGGGTCCAGTTGTTGCCCCGGGATGAGCCTGGCGGGTGCCTGCTTGCTGGCCAGGTGGTGACCGGCGTCAAGGTGGCGCGAGTTCGGCTTGGGCGCCAGTACGGAACGTGGGAACCTGCCGTCTCAGCGGTGTCGGGCGCGTGTTGGAGCGTCCGGCCGAAGGGAGTACCCCAAGCAGCGGACACTGCAAGGGGCCGAGTACCGGGGCGAGGCGGAGGGACGGACCGGCTCGTAGTAGTGCAGAAGCGCCGTAATGGGCGTGGAGCGAAGGGGCCGGGTCGCCCGGAGTCGCTTGGTGGTCAACCGGCTGGTCATCCGATCGGGCCGGGAGGAGCCAGGTGAGCGAACTCAGGCAGCAGGACAAGCCGTTTCAGATCGACAAGTGGAAGGTCTGGGAAGCGTTTCAGAGAGTCAAGGCCAACAAGGGGGCGGCGGGGGTCGATGAGGAGTCGATCGCGCAGTTCGAGGCCGATCGGGACCGGAATCTGTATCGGATCTGGAACCGGTTGTCCTCAGGCTCGTACTTCCCGCCGCCGGTGAAAGCGGTGGAGATCCCCAAGCCGCAAGGGCGAGGGGTGCGGGTGCTGGGCGTGCCGACCGTGGCCGACCGGGTGGCCCAGACGGTGGTGCGGATGTATCTGGAGCCGAAGGTCGAACCGATCTTCCATCCGGATTCCTACGGCTATCGGCCGGGCAAGTCGGCGCTGGATGCGGTTGGGGCGTGCCGGGTGCGGTGCTGGCGGAAGGATTGGGTGATCGACATGGACATCCGGGCCTTCTTCGACACCGTGCCGCATGACCTGGTGCTCAAGGCCGTCGCCAAGCACCTTTCACCGGATCAGCGGTGGATCCTGTTGTATGTCCAGCGGTGGTTGACCGCTCCGATGCAACGGCAGGATGGCACCCTGGTCGCCCGAGATCGCGGGACCCCGCAGGGGTCGGCGATTTCACCTTTGCTGGCTAACCTGTTCATGCATTACGCGTTCGACGCCTGGCTGGCCCGGGAATTTCCGGCGCTTGGTTTCGAGCGTTACTGCGATGACGCGGTGGTGCACTGCGGCAGCCGCCGGCAGGCCGAATACGTGCGAGACGCGATTGCAATGCGTCTGGCGCAGGTCGGCCCGGAAGCTGTCAAACTGATTGAGACATCAGGCTACTTGCGGTGTTTGTACTGAGGTCTCGGTCTGGAGGGTCGTGGATGACTTGTTGATCCACACTCGGGTGGGCAGCGGCGGCGGGCAGGGCCGACGACCGCGGAACCGCTCGGGGTGGGCCAGGAAGGCCGCGTTCAAGGTGGCGACCCGTTTGGCGTGGATCTCGGCCGCGGAGCCGTCGTGCACGGACGCCGGGGTGTGCATTCCGATACCGGAATGGCGGTGTTCGTTATTGTAATATCGGAAGAACTGGCCGCAAAAGACGTTGGCATCTTCGATGGACCCGAACGTTCCAGGAAACGCGGGACAATATTTGAGCGTCTTGAACTGCGCTTCCGAGTACGGGTTGTCGTTGGACACGCGCGGCCGTGAATGGGACTGATCGATCCCCAGCAACGCGAGCAGGCCGGAGACGGTATTCGACGTCATCGACGTGCCGCGGTCGGCGTGAATCGCGCCCGGGGCAATCCCACCATTGGCCTCAATGGCGTGCTCGATGAACTCTCTGGCAAGGGTTCCTGTTTCCGTCGGCCAGATCTCCCACCAGACGGTTTTACGGGAGAAGATATCGATGATGACGTACAGGAGATAGTAGACGCCGCGCGAAGGTCCTTTCAGTTTCGTGATATCCCAGGACCACACCTGGTTCGGCCCGTCGGCTTCCAGTTCGGGTTTCTTCTTCGCCGGATGGACGGCCTGGGCGCGGCGCTCGCCGGAGGAGCCGCGTTCGCGAAGGAGCCGGTACATGGTGGCCTGCGAGCACAGGTAGGTGCCCTCGTCCAGCAGGATCGCCCACACCTGGCCCGGGGACCGGTCGACGAACCGGGGCGAGTCCAGCACCGCCAGCACGTGCGCGCGTTCTTCCTGCGACAACTCGGCCGGATGATGAAACGGCGTGCGCTCACGCGCCACGCGCGGCCGGGGATGGCGTTTCCGATACACGCCGGCGCGGGATCTCCCGAGGATCCGGCACGCGTGCTGCGTGCCGACGGCGGCTTCCAGGCCGGGGAAATACTCATCGAGGGCCTGGTTCAGCTCTCGTCGGAGTCCGCGCTGCTTGAGATGTTCTCCAGCAGCGCGAATGCTTTTCCCGCGATGTCCAGCGCTGTCCTGGTCTTTCCGAGTTCACCGGCGAGTTTGTCGTTTCGCGCCGCGAGTTTGGCCGCGTCCGCCTTGAGCTTCTTGTTCTCGGCCCGCAGCCGGGCCAACTCCTCCGATTCGGCGTCCTTCTTCGGTTTGCCGGTCGACGCGGCCAGGGTTCCGTTGTCTTGCTGCTTGCGCCAGTGCTCGATATGCGAGTGGTACAGCTTCTCGGTGCGCAGCAGGGCACCGCGTTCGGGGCTGCCCTCGGGCAGCGCGTCGTAGGCCGCGAGGATCCGCGTCTTGTAGGCCGCGGTGAACGTCCGGCGCACCGGCCGGCTCGGCCGCTTATCGGTCACGTGACCATTTTGCCCCGTCATGGCGGTCTGATCAGCGAAGGTCATTGTCACTGTCTTGGTGGTCCCGTCTCGCCCTGCTTCACATCAAAAGGACTCATACGTCTATGTCTCACAGCAGTCTGACAGAGAGGGGCCTGGAGTTGCATCCGGACAAGACATGCATCATCTACTGCAAGGACGCCGACCGGACGGGCTCGCACGAGCACACCCGGTTCACGTTCTTGGGCTATGAGTTCCGGCCCCGGCTGGCCAAGAACAAGCACGGCAAGCACTTCGTGTCGTTCTTGCCCGCGGTCAGCACGCAGGCGATGAAGGCGATGGGAGCGGTGATCCGCTCCTGGCATCTGTCCCGGCGCAGTGACAAGTCTCTGGACGACCTTGCCCGCATGTTCAACAGCATCGTGCAGGGGTGGATCAACTATTACGGGCGCTTCTACCGGTCCCGGTTGCTCTCCTTCCTCCGGCATCTCAACAAGCTCCTGGTGGGCTGGGCGTGCCGGAAATACAAACGGCTCAAACGCCGGGAACGGCGCGCGATGGCCTGGCTGGCCGAGATCGCCCGGCGATCTCCCCGCCTGTTCGCGCACTGGCGTCTCGGCGCTCGTCCTGACGGCTGGGCGATGGGAGCCGGATAAGCCGAGAGGTTTAAGTCCGGTTCTGCGAGAGGCCGGGGGTGCGATTCCCCCGGCCTACTCTCCTCGTCGTACTCGTTTTCGGCGCCCGCGAGGACGTCCAGGCCCTACACGAGGAAATCACCCACGTGCTCGCCTTCCTGGGACTACGGCTCTCACCAGCCAAAACCAGGATCGTGCACATGAGCGAGGCGTTCGACTTCTTGGGATTCCGCCTCCAGTGGCGTCGCAAGCAAGGCACCAACAAGTGGTACGTCTACACCTTCGTCTCCCACCAGGCCATCCGGACGGTCAGAGCGAAGATCCGTGCCCTCACGCCCAGAACGTCGCAGCAGGACCTGCAATCAGTGTTGAGGAGACTCAACGCGATCACCCACGGGTGGGCCTCCTACTTCAAGCACGCCGTCGCCCAACGCACCTTCGACAGTCTGGACCACTTCACCTGGTGCAGAGTGATCAGGATGCTCTGGAAACGACACCGCTGGACGTGGAGCGACATCCGCCGTCGATACACCACACCCATTGGGCAGTGGCTACCCATCACGGCGGGCGGGACCGAATTGAAACGAGTCGCGGCAATACCGATCACCCGGTACCGCTACCGAGGCAACAAGATCCCCAACCCCTGGACTCCTGCCCACACCTAACGGCAAAGACCGTGGAGAGCCCGGTGCGATGAAAGTCGCACGCCGGGTTCGGCGAGCGGCCTGGGGAAACGGACCGAAGGCAACTTCGACACCGCGCCCCAGGCCGACTCAACCGATCCGCCTGCGGCGTCTCGCCGCGCGTCGGGCGGTCGCTGGCCGCGCTGCGGCTCTTCGGCCGGTCGCGGCCAGCGCCACCCACGCGGGAGGCTGCAGGGCGATACGCTATGTCGCAAGTCACTGTATAGTGCCGCACAGGCCTCGGATCTAGGCCTCAATTGTGCTTGCCCGTAGAGCCGAGTGATCTCGGAGCAGTAGGAGCGCGATAGGTGCCGAGCCCGTTCCCTTCCCTGAAGGCCCGACAGATGCTGAGGATCTTGCTTGGCTTGGGCTATGAGGAAGTTGACCGTGAGGGCTCGCATAGGAAACTTGTCTGCGAGGGAAGACCTCGACTGACGTTCGCGTTCCATGACAGGGATGAGCTTGCGCCGGGAGTGGTGAGGGACATCCTTGTTAAGCAAGTAGGTATGGGGAAGGACGATGCGCTGAAGGTGGTGCAGGGTGACAGCTGAAACTATTCACCTCATCATCCGTGCAGGCGAAAACGACCTTGATCTTTATGCCACCTCGCCGCAAGCTCCAGGTCTTATTTATGGGCGTAAAACTTATAAAGAGCTGCGAGCCGATCTCGAGAGCGTTCTAAGCTTTCATTTTGAGCGACCGGGCCCGTTTAATGTAATTGAACATAATGAGCGGCATTACGGCCAGCTGGGAAGCGAAGATGAACTCGTTACAAGGTTGGCCATTGACGAACACCGTGATGAGCGCCAGGAAGTATATACACGGATAGGTCGCGCTCTCGGGATTCCTAGTCAGGCAAAGAGTCTGACGGCTGCCCCAACTAATGCTGTTGGTGAGACGGTTTTCTTGTGTGCAGTCTTTACTGACACAATCGAATGGGTGCTTTCGCAGCTTGATCCTGGTGGGGATGTGATCAATGTTGCCGTCGCAACAGCTGATGAACTTCTTGTCACTATCCCATTCGCATATGCTGCGGAGGTTGAAGGCACAGTATCCATGAAAAAGAAAGCGTATGCCATGAATACGACAATGGCCGAAATTGTTCGAGACATTGAGATTGAGCATTCTAGCGCTGATTTGCGCCCCGTTTTCGTGGAGACCAAGGTTCTGGCTGTGCATTAATAAGCCCACTTTGGCTATAGCGGCGGCGCCGGTGGCGGCCATGCAGCCTGGCCGCTCACATCAGCCGGGCCACCTGCCGACGACCGCACCGCTTGGCCGGGCGATCGACTGCCGCGGCCCTCTTTCGTTGGACTTGCCGCCGGATGCTCGTAGCCGAGGTGACAGCAGCGCTGACCAGCAACGCCCCCACTCGCGAGCACATCCGGGCCACCATCCACATCCCGCTGATCGTAGTCTTCACTACCCGACCAGGGTGATTGGTCCGTCTGAAAAGCGAAAGGTCAGGCTGCCGCGGGGCTTCCGTTCCTCGGGCCTTGGCGGCCCTGTGGTACGGGTCCCCTTGCCATCGGATGACTCGGGCTAGCACGCCAGCGGGGGTCCGGTGGACAGGGGCGGCGGTGTCTGGAGTGGTGAGGTCTGGGGCGTCGTCCGGGGCTCCTCGTAGGAGTGGGCGACGCTTTCATATGGGGACTTCTAGGGCGATCGAGAGGCTACTGCTCTCTGACCACCACGTCCTGGAGATCGCCAAAGTGATGCACAATTCCACACCAACTCCGAGATACTTCTCTGAAGTTCGTCCGGGATCAACCAGTCGACGTTAGGCTCCGTGACGCAGCACTAGCGGCAGCCCATTCGCGAGGGCGGCCGAGCATCGTAATAGAGACGTCAGTTCGGACATCGTCTGACTGGTCGAACGTTCTGTTGCGGCGGACCATTTTAGGTCCGCCGCAACGGAACATATTGGACGATCCATAAAAGGCGTCCTATTCGGCTTTGGCATTTTGTCGGGCCTCCGTCCTATAGTCCCGAGATGACTCTTCGTTAACGGCCTGGATCGGACTGTGATGACGGAATTGTGGGCGCACAGCGTGAATAACGCTGGTCACCGGCATGCGCTTAGTGATCACTTGCGGGATACGGCGGTCCTGGCGGGTGATTTCGCGGAGGTGTTCGGAGCTCGGGGTTTGGCGGCGTATCTCGGCTTGGTCCACGACGTGGGCAAGGGCGGATGCGCATGGCAGGAAGGTCTGCTCAAGGCGGAGGCCACAAGTGGAAGGGTTGTCGACGCCCAGGGTCGAAGCATCGATCACAAGGCGGCTGGGACGTGGTTGGCGGCGCGTAAGGCGAAGCTGGGCTTTTTCAGCATGGCAGTGCTGGGTCACCATGGCGGGCTTCCGGACACCCAAGATCTGAAGCGCTGCCTCGCATCGGCTGAGGTGGACGCCCAAGAGCAGGTGCAAGAGGCCATCGCCCGCATCGCGGTCCTGGTGCCGGAGATCAGCTCGGGGCCGATGCCTGACCTGCCCGCATGGGTGAAATCCGCCAAGGATCCCCATGCGGTCGAGCTGCTGCTGCGGATGGTGTTCAGCGCTCTGGTCGATGCCGACTATCTCGACACCGCCCGGCATTTCACGGGTGAGCCACGACCGGTGCCGGCTTCCCTGGCGACGATGGTGGAGGCTTTCGAGCAGGCGCGGGAGGACTTTCTGACCGAGGCACGGGCCTCCCCGTTGCCGGTGGATGGTATCCGGGCCGAGGTGTACGACCAGGCGGTCAAGGCCGCCTCTCAGCCGCGAGGGATCTTCCCCTTCCCTGCGCCGACGGGGGCCGGGAAGACGATCGCGGCGGGTGGTTTCGCGGCCCATCACGCGGCCGAGCATGGTCTGCGACGGGTGATCATCGCGGTGCCGTACATGTCGATCACTGAGCAGAACGCGAAGATCTATCGCACCCTTTTTGGTGATGCCAATGTGCTGGAGCACCACAGCAGCGTTGATTTGCACCGGCTTCCCGCGACGAAGAAATGGCAGCGGCTCGCGGCGGAGAACTGGGACGCCCCGGTCGTCGTCACGACCACCGTGCAGCTCTTTCAGTCGCTTTTCAGTCGCAGGTCAACGGCGATGCGGAAGATCCACCGCCTGGCAGGTTCGGTGATCGTGCTGGATGAAGTCCAGTCTCTGCCAGATGCGATGCTCTTGCCGATCTTGTCAGCGCTGCGGCATCTGACCGAGTATTTCGGAACCAGTGTGCTACTGGCGTCGGCGACCCAGCCAGCGTTCTTCGACCTGGAGATCTTTCGTGGTCTGAAGGCGCGGGAGGTGATCGCGCAGCCGCAGCCGTTGTATGAGCGGTTGCGCCGGGTCCGCTACATCTGGAAGTGCGACCCGAAACCCACCTTCAAGCAGATCGCCGCCGAGGCGGCTGGAGAGTCCCAGGTGTTGCTGATCGTCAACACCACCGCAGACGCGGCTACGCTGCACGAAGAACTCGCCGCCGCCTGGAAGCACGACGGACCGGTATTGCACCTGTCGACGCGGATGGCCGGAGCGCATCGCCGCGAGGTCCTGGAGACGGTCCGAGACCGGCTTGATCGTGATCTGCCGGTGGCGGTGGTCAGTACCCAGCTGGTCGAGGCGGGCGTCGATCTGGATTTTCCGGTGGTCTACCGGGCGATGGCCCCGGCGGAGGCGTTGCAGCAGGCGGCGGGACGGTCAAACCGCAACGGTCGGCTCGCCGAGGGCAGGGTCATCGTGTTCGATCCAGCCGATGGGAGCGTCCGGGGCACCCAATTGGTGTATGGCGCCGCCCTGAACACCAGCCGCGCCTACATCGGACCCGAGGGAAAGGATCCCGACGACCTGACGGCGTTGCGGACCTACTACCAGGCCCGGTACGCGGTGAAGAACGTCGAGGGCAGCGGCGCGGGAAAGCAGATCCAAGACCGCCGTGCGGATCTCGACTTCCCGATAGTGGCCAAGCAGTTCAAGATGATCGACGAGCAGTCGGTTCCCGTGCTCGTCCGCTACGGCGATGACAAAGAACGCGACGGCTTGAGGAATCGGCTGCGCGGTTCGGAGCGCGTCGAGGCGTGGGTGTTTCGCCGTCTTCAGCCCTACCTGGCCACGCTGCCTACCCGCCTGGCTCAGCACGCCGTCGCCGAAGGGCGCGCCACCGAACTGCTCGGTGACCTGTATGAGTGGATCGACCCCTATCACCCGCACCGCGGAATTGAGTTCACCTACCCGAAGCCGGAGGACTACACCAGGTGAGCACGCATCAGCATCCGCCCTACCCCCACCCCCCTCTGGTCGTCGAGGTGAGCGGTGACTTCGCCTGCTTCACCCGGCCAGAACTCAAATCCGAGCGCTTCAGCTACGAGGTCATGACCCCCTCAGCCGCCCGCGGCATCCTTGAGGCGATCTTCTGGAAGCCCGAGTTCGACTACGTCATCTGCCGCATCGAGGTCCTTGAGCCGATTAGCTGGTTTTCCATCCGCCGCAACGAGGTCAAGTCGCTGATCTCCGAGGACTGGGTCCGACGGGCCATGGCCGACGCGACGGTTCGCTATGACGTGGAAGGTGACCGCGACCAGCGCAACACCGTAGCCCTGCGAAAGGTCGCCTACCGCATCTATGCCCAGGTGCAGCTGAAGCCGCACGCCAATGAGCACGAGGCGAAGTACCGCGAGCAGTTTCGCCGGCGGGTGGCCAAGGGCGCCTGCTATTCCCAGCCGTTCCTCGGCACCCGGGAGTTCTCGGCCCGATTCGGAGAACCCACGATCGCCAAGCCGATCGATGAGTGCCGTGACCTGGGCGTCATGCTGCACAGCATCGGTTATGAGACCAGCGGCGAGACCTGCCGCTGGTTTCGCGCTTACCTGGAAGACGGGGTCATGCAGGTCCCGCCGAACGGCCTTGAACTCCCCTCCGCCGCGCCGGCGAAGACTCGGACGTGATCACATGCTGATTCAACGGCTCATCGAACACACCGAAAACTCGGGACAGGAGAAGACGCCGCGCTACTACCGGAATCGAACCGTCCGGTGGGCGATCATGCTCGACCGCGATGGAAAAGCCTCCCTGATCAGCCGGGCCGATGCCGACAACAAGGCAGGCTCGTCGTTGCCGACGCCGTACCTGACCCGCACCAGCGGAGTGGCGGCGATGCTCTTGGCGGACACGCTGGAGTACGTGTTCGCGATTGCCAAGGACGGTACTGACAAGGCCCAGGCCGGTGCGGAGCGCCGTAACGACGCCTACCTTGCGTTGCTCAAGGAATGGAAAGATGCCAACGCCGATCCGGTCGCCGACCTGGTGTGGGAAACCTTCGAGGCCGAACGTCATCTGGACCTGCTGACCGGACTTCCGGCTGACGCCAAGTCCTCCGACATGGTCGCCATCGTGGTGGAGGGTGAATGGGCGCATGTTCGACCCTCGGCGGTCAGCTTCTGGGCTCGGATCGCTCGCGATCGCAAGAGCTCCGGCAACGACGGACTCTGCCTGGTCTGCGGGCACGTCAATGCGCTGCTGAAGACGATCCCGGAGATGGTCAAAAGCACCCTCATCCCGGTCGGTCTCGATGCGGCTGGCCGGCCGAAACGTGGTCGAGACGCCGCGCTGATATCGGTGAACACCGCAGCCCAGGGTCGGACGGGAACGATCCAGCTGGCCAACACCCCGATCTGCGAAGAATGCGGCGGCTCGGCGATGGCCGCGCTCAACGACCTGCTCTCCAACGACAGACATCGACGGCGCGGCGACGACAACGTGCTTATCTGGTGGCTGCGCGAACCCGCTGACTTCGACCCACTGGTTATTGACGCCCCGCACCTCAAAGACGTTCAGCGGCTCCTGCGGGAGGTCCGGGATAGCCAGCCCGGCACGCTGGTTGAAGACAACGCCTTCTACGCCCTGACCCTGTCGGCCAACCAGAGCCGGGTCGTTGTCCGCGACTGGCTGGACGTTCCGCTCCCAGAGATCAAAAGACGGTTCGCCGCCTGGTTCCTCGACCATGCCTCCACCGACCGGTGGAGCGACGGCGTCAAGTACGTGCCGCTGTGGCAGATGGTGGCAGCCAGTGGCCGCTGGAACCGGGCCCGCAAGGTGTATCAGCCGGGCAGCGCCGCCCACGGCCTGGAGCGCAACCTCCTGCACGCCGCACTGCACGGCACCCCGCTACCGCCCAGTCTGGTGCCGCAGCTTCTCCACCGGATCCGCAACGACCACCACATCGACCTGCCCAGGGTCGCGATGCTCCGCCTCGCGCTCACCCGTCCCCCTTATAAGGAGAACGTCATGCCAGGCCTCAACGAAACGGCCACCGACCCCCCCTACGTGTGGGGGCGGCTGTTCGCCCTGTTGGAGGCGATCCAGCGCCGCGCCCTGCCCGAGGCCAACGCCACCATCCGCGACCGCTACTTCGGCCTGGCCATGACCCAGCCCGCCGCGACCATGCGGATGCTGCGCACCAACGCCAACGGGCACCTGAAGAAGCTCATCGGCAAAGAAGCAACCCGCCCGGCCGGCCGAGCTCTCGATGGCCGTCTGGCCTCCATCAGCCTGCTCATCGATCACAAAGTTGGGCTCCCGGCCCACCTGGATGCCCGCGGACAGGTCCAGTTCATCCTCGGCTACGACCACCAGCGTGCCTTCGACATGGCTGCCGCCCGGGCCGCGAAAGCAGCCAAGAACACCTCCGACACCGTTGACGCCTGACCCGACCTAGGAAGAGAACGCCATGACCCAAGCGGCCCATCTTGACCCCACTCGCAAACACGACTTCGTGTTCCTCTTCGACATCCATGACGGCAACCCCAACGGCGACCCCGATGCCGCGGGAATGCCCCGCACCGACCCTGAAACCATGCAGGGCCTGGTCACCGACGTTGCGATCAAACGGAAAATCCGCAACATGATCACCCTCCTGGGTGAGGGCAAACCCGGCTACGACATCTACGTCGAAGCCGGCGTCTCCCTCAACTCCCAGCACGAACGCGCCTACAAAGAACTCGATCTCGCCGACGGCAAGACAGCCCAGACCTCAGCCCAGCAGTGGATGTGCCAGACATTCTTCGACGTCCGTATGTTCGGCGCCGTCATGACCACTGGCAAGAAGACCGCCGGACGGGTCCAGGGACCACTCCAGCTCACCTTCTCCCGGTCCATCGACCCGGTCTTCCCCCAAGAACACGGCATTACCCGGGTGACCCGCACCCGAGAAGACGACACCAAAGAGACCGAGATGGGCGGCAAACACGCCATCGCCTACGGCCTCTACCGCGGAATTGGCCACTTCAGCGCCCCCCTGGCCGCCCGAACCGGCGTCACCTCCGAAGACCTGTCCATGCTGTGGCGAGCCCTCACCTTGATGTTCGAGCATGACCGAGCATCAGGCCGCGCAGAAATGGCCCTACGCGGTCTCTACGTTTTCACCCACGCCGACGCCTTCGGCACCGCCCCCGCCCACACCCTCACCGACGCAGTGAAGAACAAGCTCATCATCCCCGAAGGCCAACCGGTGCGTGACTTCGCCAACTACAAAATCACTATCGACGAAACAGCTATCCCCGAAGGCGTAACACTCACCCGCGTCATCGGCTGAACAAGGGGATACAGCACAATCTGTTACTTGATAAGTAAATTGAACAACCTCGATGGTCAGGCCTCTATGGCATAGTGCCGTGATTGCCTACCTGGACGATCAAGAATCGCAGCGCCGGCTTCTCCAGCACCGGCCCTTCGGGGTCGGTGAGGATCGCAACGTCTGTGAGACTCGGGGGAAAGACGGGGAGACGCTGCCAGCACCGGCCCTTCGGGGTCGGTGAGGATCGCAACCTCCGTACGGCCTGACAGGGGGACGACATGACCACCCCAGCACCGGCCCTTTGGGGTCGGTGAGGATCGCAACCCGAACCAAGGGAAACGACCAGGCCACCGCGTATACCAGCACCGGCCCTTCGGGGTCGGTGAGGATCGCAACGTGATCGCGGGAACGATAGCTGGCGGGCTGGGCCTGCCCAGCACCGGCTCCTCGGGGTCGGTGAGGATCGCAACACCCAGCCGAACGATGAGCTGCTGCATGGCCTCGTCCCAGCACCGGCCCTTCGGGGTCGGTGAGGATCGCAACCACGGCGACGCCGCCGCTCAGAGCGGCCACGTCCTCCAGCACCGGCCCTTCGGGGTCGGTGAGGATCGCAACACGAAGCACGGCGCCTTCCAGGCAAAGGAGTATCAGCCAGCACCGGCCCTTCGGGGTCGGTGAGGATCGCAACATCGAGTGCAACCCCAACGGGCAATGGGCGTGGCTGCCAGCACCGGCCCTTCGGGGTCGGTGAGGATCGCAACCACTCCTCACGCTCGCTCTGGAGAAGCTGCCGTACCAGCACCGGCCCTTCGGGGTCGGTGAGGATCGCAACCTGGGCGGCGCCTGGGCATCGGCGCGATGACCGCGGCCAGCACCGGCCCTTCGGGGTCGGTGAGGATCGCAACGCCTACGGCATGTTCGACCGCGACGGCCACGGCTCCACCTAGCACCGGCCCTTCGGGGTCGGTGAGGATCGCAACGCCTACGGCATGTTCGACCGCGACGGCCACGGCTCCACCTAGCACCGGCCCTTCGGGGTCGGTGAGGATCGCAACGAGTACGGCGGGATCGTCCCGGCGGACCGGTCACACCAGCACCGGCCCTTCGGGGTCGGTGAGGATCGCAACGTTGACTCCGGCGCTTACGACGTCGGGTTAGACGCCCCAGCACCGGCCCTTCGGGGTCGGTGAGGATCGCAACCGCGGTTCGGTCAGCAAGCTGCGCGATAAGAGCATCAACCAGCACCGGCCCTTCGGGGTCGGTGAGGATCGCAACCTTGACGTGCGCGGTCAGGAAGGTGAGCATGCTGATCGCCAGCACCGGCCCTTCGGGGTCGGTGAGGATCGCAACTTGCGGGCCTCGTTCGGGCGGACCACCACCTCGACCACCAGCACCGGCCCTTCGGGGTCGGTGAGGATCGCAACAGGAGCTTGCGCAGCTCCACGACGTGCTCGCTGGTGTCCAGCACCGGCCCTTCGGGGTCGGTGAGGATCGCAACACCGACAAGCTCTCCGGCAAGAACACCAACCGGCCCAGCACCGGCCCTTCGGGGTCGGTGAGGATCGCAACGACGTCTTGGGTGTCGGTTTCCGGGGTGACGGCGGCGACCAGCACCGGCCCTTCGGGGTCGGTGAGGATCGCAACCATCGGGTGATGGGCACGCCCGCCCGCAGACTGTTGGCCAGCACCGGCCCTTCGGGGTCGGTGAGGATCGCAACTGTGGCACCCCTGGGTCAGGCAGACGGGATGATCACGCCAGCACCGGCCTTTCGGGGTCGGTGAGGATCGCAACATGATCGGCGTCACCGGTATCGTCCGTGACTCTGACGCTAGCACCGGCCCTTCGGGGTCGGTGAGGATCGCAACCTTGGGAAGGGCGCCACCCCGGGGGTAGTCGCCGCCCAGCACCGGCCCTTCGGGGTCGGTGAGGATCGCAACTTCGGGCTGCGGGCATCCCAAGCAGACCTTGGCATGCCAGCACCGGCCCTTCGGGGTCGGTGAGGATCGCAACATGGCGGTGCGGTGGGGTGAGGCGCTCGCGTTCGGCCCCCAGCACCGGCCCTTCGGGGTCGGTGAGGATCGCAACACGACGGACGCTCGCTCAGGTTGACCAGCTCGCCCCCAGCACCGGCCCTTCGGAGTCGGTGAGGATCGCAACTACGCTCAGCAAGCCCGCCCTCCCCAGCCGGCGAACAACCAGCACCGGCCCTTCGGGGTCGGTGAGGATCGCAACAAGTCCGGCGTCACCCGCACGCTAGCCGGCCTGGACCCAGCACCGGCCCTTCGGGGTCGGTGAGGATCGCAACGGACTGATTGCCGCAATCGTCGTCCACCACCTGAACCAGCACCGGCCCTTCGGGGTCGGTGAGGATCGCAACCGGGGCGGCAAGTCGTCCGGGCAGCAGGGGTACGCCCGGCCAGCACCGGCCCTTCGGGGTCGGTGAGGATCGCAACATTCGTCGTTCGGTCTCCATGGCCACGATGCGGATCCCAGCACCGGCCCTTCGGGGTCGGTGAGGATCGCAACAAACGGGGCCTGGAGCAGAACGTCGTCGGTTTCCTCCCAGCACCGGCCCTTCGGGGTCGGTGAGGATCGCAACCCAAGTCGGCCGGCGCCCCGGCCAGAACCCGAAACCAGCACCGGCCCTTCGGGGTCGGTGAGGATCGCAACCGCAAAGTCGCCTCCACATGGTCGGCCGCCCCGGACCCAGCACCGGCCCTTCGGGGTCGGTGAGGATCGCAACTCCGTGCTGACGTGCGCGGTGCGTGCCCGGCGCAACCCAGCACCGGCCCTTCGGGGTCGGTGAGGATCGCAACCGCAAAGTCGCCTCCACATGGTCGGCCGCCCCGGACCCAGCACCGGCCCTTCGGGGTCGGTGAGGATCGCAACTCCGTGCTGACGTGCGCGGTGCGTGCCCGGCGCAACCCAGCACCGGCCCTTCGGGGTCGGTGAGGATCGCAACCATGTGATCAGAACCTCTTGATCGTGTACGTAGTGCCAGCACCGGCCCTTCGGGGTCGGTGAGGATCGCAACGATCTGCCGGTAGAGGCCAGGACCACAGATCAACTGCCAGCACCGGCCCTTCGGGGTCGGTGAGGATCGCAACGATCTGCCGGTAGAGGCCAGGACCACAGATCAACTGCCAGCACCGGCCCTTCGGGGTCGATGAGGATCGCAACATGACCGTGAAGCGGATCGCTGAGGAGGAGCCGACCCAGCACCGGCCCTTCGGGGTCGGTGAGGATCGCAACGGGTACGAGGACGATGGCATCACGCCGCGGCCGAGCCCAGCACCGGCCCTTCGGGGTCGGTGAGGATCGCAACACGGGCCTCACGCTCCAGGCGCTCGGCCCGTTCCTCCAGCACCGGCCCTTCGGGGTCGGTGAGGATCGCAACTCCCGGTGGCCGTCCTCGGGCGGCGCCTGGTCCCACCAGCACCGGCCCTTCGGGGTCGGTGAGGATCGCAACATGTAGAGCCCCGGCAACTGGTGGAACAGTCCCGGGGCCAGCACCGGCCCTTCGGGGTCGGTGAGGATCGCAACGTCGACCCGGGCCGAACTTCACCTACGTGCGGACCGCCAGCACCGGCTCTTCGGGGTCGGTGAGGATCGCAACATCTCGGTCAACAACGGTGCGACGTTCGCTCTCCACCAGCACCGGCCCTTCGGGGTCGGTGAGGATCGCAACTGGGGCTACTGGAACATCGAGCGCGTGACGGCTCAGCCAGCACCGGCCCTTCGGGGCCGGTGAGGATCGCAACTCCCCGCCGGCCCCGGCCAACCCGGACAACCCGACCGCCCAGCACCGGCCCTTCGGGGCCGGTGAGGATCGCAACTATGCGGCCACCCTCGATCCGGAACGCATCCGGGCCAGCACCGGCCCCCTGGGGTCGGTGAGGTGGGCGTTGATCGAGCCGGTATGAGCGTGCAGGCGGCCGAGAAGAGTGCGCTGCATGGCATGCTCTCTGTCTCAGGGGCCGGGGCATGTTGCTGTACAGCAGTCGCATACAGCAACGCCGCCTTACACGATCACACGCCACCGACCTGCATCTACCGCTTGACCAGCACATGAGCCCTGTGACGTGCATACTGCCCTTGGCTTGTAAACAGAAGGTCAGGGGTTCGATTCCCCTCGTCGGCTCGCAATGAGAAAGGCCCCTGAACAGGCGTTACGCCGTCAGGGGCTTTCCCTTTGTCGAGGCGATTTCGCGATCTTGCTAACACCTTTGCTAACAGTGGGAGGACCGGCGGCTTTGAAGTGGCATCCAGGCATGTGGACCTACGATCCGGAAGCCGAAGGCACCTACGTCTACCTGCACGGCCCGACCCCTCCGGGGAGTGCGGTGAAGACGGTCACGGTGGACGACGCGATGGTGAACTTCGACCTTGACAAGGACGGCAAGGTGATCGGCATCGAGATCCTCGCCGCCTGGCCGGGAGAGCAGAGCCCCGAACACAAACAAGGGCTCTCCGACGAGGGAGAGTCCTTGGGGGAGAACGAGGTCTCGGGCTGAGCTCTTGACAGCCTGGGCGAAGATGTCCGCGGCTGTGGCGGCCTGCTCGTGGATGACGTGGGCGTAGACGCGGAGGGTGATGGCCGGGCCGGCGTGTCCGAGTCGGGCCGCCACGACGCGGACGGGGACGCCGGCCAGGAGGAGCGTGGTCGCGTGGACATGGCGGAGGTCGTGAAGCCGCGCGTGGGGGAGCGGGACATCAGGCTTCGTCTTGTTGTGTGCGTTGATCAGCTTTGGCATGAGGGCACTCACCGTGTCGGGGTAGATCGGCTTGGGCCTTCCCCCCGGAGTGTGGACACGGGGTTCATGCTGCTTTGAGCACTCTATCGGAGCGCTGTTCGTAGTCGATCGGGCTGCGCTGTCCGAGGGCGGAATGTCTCCTTCGGGTGTTGTAGCGAGTGATCTACTTGAAGACGGCCAGTCGGGCGGCACGGGCCGTCGGCCAGCGCTTGGCACCCTGCAGCGTCTCGCGCTTGAGGGTGGCGTTGAACGCCTCGGCGGCGCTGTTGTCGGCGCTCGATCCGACGGCGCCCATCGACTGGCGCACGCCAAGCTCGTTGCATTTTCCGACCTCGCACGCTGATTCGCTCGATGGGGCGCGGGTGCCCACGTTGCGAACATGCCCGCCACGTGATGGCAGGGATCGGGCAGGCGGACATCTCGGGGTGCCGGTGGCGGTGGTCAGATCTCTGCCGTGGCGTTCGTGGGCCGAAGCCGGTGACCTGTCGGGGTGTATGTGAGTGTCTCGGCGAGTTGGCCGAGCCCGAGGCGGATCGCAATCAGTAGCGGTTCGGGGTGGGCAGATGGCCAGGTGGTATCAGTCCCGGGCTCGGGGCCGTTCCAGAGATGGAACGCGACCATCGGTTCATTGGGCTCGTTGCTCATGTAGCCCAAGGTCTTGCTGTAGAGGGGGTTGGTTCCTCCGAACAGCATTGAGGGCTGGCCGTACTCACTGGTGACGTCGGTCCAGGTGCGGTCGGATGCGACCCAATCGATCATGGTTCGGCGCAGGTTGGCGTACTCATCAGTAGTGAGGACTCGATCAGGTCGGAGCCAGCCTCGTGGCTGCGCGAGCTCGGCATAGACGGAGGCGGTTTCTTCGACGTGTCCTGTCGCGCCGTGTGCTGGAAGCAGGTGGGCGAACGCCCCAGTCACTCCGCGGGCGGACCACACTCCTCGCCTTGCGAGGTCGCGCTGCATCGCAGGCCATCCTTCCGGCTGGCGTTCGGCCACGAATAGCGGGTCCATCAGGAGGGTGATGCCGATCTCCCCACCCATCATCCCCGGCCGTCGCAGCGCCAGATTCAGGCGGTCGGCCAGGTAGGCATGGATGTCCTCGGCGGAAGCGAGAGTCATTCCGCCAGTCTTCCGCACGAGCCGGCGAGAGCTCGGTTCCGATCCCACCTGGCGGCAGAGCGCCTCGGCGCCTCGGGCGAGCCGAGCACCGATGCCAGTGCATCATGTGGTTTTGTTCGCGAGAAGTGGCCGCGAATGTTCGTGAGTTCTGACCGCGCTTGGGAACGGGAACCATGATCGATGTTCGCGAGAAGTGACCGCACCTGGCGCGGGCGTTTGCCGGTGCGCTGGGCCGCGGCGCTGGCGGCCGGTGTCAGCGCTGGCCGAAGAGGTCCTCTTCGTCACTGCCTCCGAGGAGGAAGGTGAAGCGTTCCAGGTCGGCGCGGAGGGCGTCCAGGCCGTAGGTGGGGTGGCCGACGTGGGCCAGGAGCGCGGCCCTCGCCCAGTCGTCCGCGTTCAACCGCCCCGCCGGCCCAGCCCTTCACATGCCGACCACTTTCCTGTGGGGAAAATAGATGGTATTTTCCTCACAGGAAAGTAGTAGTCGACTTCGGAGGGATGGTCCCATGAACCAACACGACGCCCAGACTTCGCTCGACGACATCCACCGCCTCCAGGACAGGACCCGGGAGCAGATCGTCCGCCAGAGCTTCGCGCTTCCGCGCGTGGTCATCTCCGCGCTCGGCCTCTTCATCGCCTTCGCGGCCCTCGACCTCCCGCGCCCCTGGAACTTCGTCGTCCTGGCGCTCGGGATGGTCCTGTACGCGGGCGTGGGGATTGTCTACGAGCACCGGGCCTCGGTCCGCCGGAAGGCCACCCGCCAGGAGGCCCTGTTCCACAGCGGGCTGCTGGCCTGCATCATGGTGGCCTTCAGCATCGGCCGGATTGCCGCCTTCGCGCTGTTCGACCTGCCGCCTCAGGGGCTGCTGTCACAGGCCGCCGCGGGCGCGATCGTGGCGGCCGTGGCGTACGTCGCGGCCACGCCCGTGAACCGCTCCATCATGAAGTCGATCGTCCAGCAGGGCGGCGGGGCCGCCTGATGGATCCGATCTTCGACGAGTTCCTGCACGTCCCGGCGCGTCTGTCGGTCGTGGCGCTGCTGGCGCCGGCCGAGTGGGTGGACTTCGGCTTTCTCAGAGACTCGGTCGGCACCAGCGACTCGGCGCTGTCCAAGCAGGTCTCCGCGCTGGCCGCCGCCGGATACGTCATCGTCCGCAAGGACCAGGACAAGCGGGCGCGGCGGACGTACGTGCAGCTCACCCCACAGGGACGGCTGGCCTTCCAGCGGCACGCGGCGGCCCTGGAGCGGATCGTCGCCCTCGCTCGCGATTCCGCCGGCCAGCCCACCACCGACTAGATCCTTGCTGACGAGGACTTTGGTAGTTGGGCAGCGTTAGAGTTCCGCCATGACGATCGCTGTGATCCCGCAGGCCCGTTGAGGAGAGTTCTCGATGACGTTCCGGCGGCACATGGAGCAGGTGGCTGTGCGCACCTTGGCAGAGTTTCCAGAAGAGTCGGCGTCCGAGATCTACACCGTCACGTTCCGGATCGACAGCGTCGACCAAGACCCCCGGTTCCCGTACCTGGCGATCGGCTACAACACCGAAACCGAGGTAGCCCGGCTGCTGGCGGAGCCGAGCCCGCCGGAGGCATGGGAGGCCCGCTGGAGTTACGCCTATTTCCCGCAGTCCGGGCTGGAGGGGGTCCGCATCGTTGGCCACGATCCCGAACACGACCCAGCCGGTGCTGAGTTGCATCGGCGGGAGGCGGTGGCGCAGGGCCTCTGGTACGAGGACGAGGACGGGCTCTCCGAACAAGAGCAGGACGAGCGTGGCGAACGGCTTGACGGGCAGTTCCACGAACTCTGCGTCGATCTGGCGCGGCGGCTCCACGCCGATGGCCGGATCGTCGAGACCCTGGGGCGGCCGCTGCCGGTGGTCCTTTATGACATGTTCAACCCCGACGAGATGTTCGCTTTGACCAGAGCTGCCAACCCGGCGGAACTGGTCACAGCGTTCCTGACGGAGGCCCCGGAGGGGCACTGAAGAAGAGGAGCCTGGGCAACCTGGCGCTGTGCAGCACAGACGAGCTCTTACCGACCGCGCTTCCGAGCCTGCTCGGACAGGCCGTTGCGGAACGGGAGTTGTTCCGGTTCTTCATCCTCGCACCGATCGATGTCACGTTCGTCGATCCTGGTCGGGGCTGAGGTACAGCCGACCGACTGGGCTTGGTCGTAGCGCGGCCGTGCGGTTCACGCAGATCGGCCAGTGGACCACCTGCCCGCCGGCGGCGGTCGAGGTAGCCGGCGGTGCGCTGACCGCATGCGAACGCGAGATACTCGTCCTGATCGCGCGCGGCCGGTCCAGCGGCGAAATCGTGCAGGAACTGCACCTGTCCGACGGCACGGTACGCACACACGTCGGACGTATCTTCACGGAACTCCAGCTACGCGATCGGGTCCAGGCGGTGATCCTCGGATACGAGTGCGGCCTCGTCCCGCGTGGTCCCGGATAGGTCAGCTCGAACGGCCAGGGTCCGTCGTCCCAGTGCATGCCGCCGTCTCCGGGCTGCGGCAGGATACGGTCGTCGTGACTGGCATCGTCGAGTACCAGTGCACCGCAACCGGCGCGGCCCGAGAACAAGACATCACGGTCAAGGTCGAGCTTGGGAGCCAACGGGCCGTACGGCCCCGGACCGAACTGGACTGATCTGAACAGGATGCTCGTGCGCGACCTGCACGGCGAACTGGTCTGAACGCCCATGGCGAGCGTTTGGGAACCTGGTAACAGAGGGGCAGAGGTTCGATTGCCCTCGTCGGCTCTGCATATGAAGCCCCTGAACAGGGATCTTGTCCAGGGGCTTCTCGTTTGTCAGGACATAGCTGACCGCAAGGACGGTGTCCTCCTTGAAGAGGGGAGTCGACCGGTGGTGAACTCAAACGCCTCTGGACCAGCAGGTACCGCGTGCCCACCGCGCGGTACCGGCGCCGCGAGCGCCTCTCAGTACAACTTGTCGGTGGGCATCGTGAGGAAGCGTTTGTCCCACGCATCGCCGAACTGCTGCGGATAGGGGGAGTGGCGCATTTGCTTGGCTATCTCCGCCTGCCCGCTCTGTTCCCCGATCCGCTGCCTCTCGCTCGCGGTCAGTGGCGCCTCCCCGGCGTTCCGGCGGTCGGTTTCGGCCTGCTTGACCGCGTTCTCGTAGCTGTCGTGGTAGTCGTACTCGTACTGGCTCCACGACCCCTGGCTACCGTGAGCCTTCTCGTACTGGCCACCGAACTTGATGCTGAGCACCTCGCCCGCCGCTTCCTCGTCGATCGCGGCGGCGATGTACTCCTCGCGGCTCATCAGGAGAGGGTCTGGTGTCCCGTCCCGGCGCGCGTGATTGACCTCGTGCACCACGGCGGCGGCCATGTCTGCGGGTGTGGTGGTGGACCCGGAGGTGTCCACCTGGATTATGTTGAGCCAGTCGGTGTATACTCCGGCCGCCCAGGTGTCTCCGAGGTTCTGGTACAGGATGGCCACGCCGTGCTCCCGCGCCCAGGCGAGTGCCTCCCGCCCCATAGGCGTGGCGTTGAGCACCTGCTCCGTCTCACGCCGGGCCTGTTCGTCGGACTTGAACATGCCGGCGCTCTTGATCATTATGGGGAGTGGTGTGAGGGAGTAGCCGGCGGTGACGAAGGCGGCCGTGGACAGCAGGCCCCTTGCCTGCCGTACGGTGTTGATCGTGATCTGCCCGATGTTGAGCTTCAGCCGCTCCAGCAGATAGCGGAGCGAGCGGCGGGAGTAGGCCACCCGTAAGGCGGCCCAGATCCCTCCGGACGGGCCGCTCAGCGCCGCACGCATCAGCGCGAGCAGCAGCATGGCCAGGGAGTAGATGACGATGCCCTTCCAGACGACCCGGAAGAGCACCACGGCCAGCGTTCCCAGCCCGGTCAGGTTAGCGGCGGCTCCGCCCTTGGCCAGCGTCTGCCGCAGCCCCTCCTCGTCGTTGTACTCGCTGTCGAAGGCGTCGACGTCGTCTCCGCTGTTGCGCGCCGACACCAGCTCCGCTACGTGGTCCAGCTGGGCAGAGGCCGCTTTCACCTCTTCCCCCAGATCGAACCAGGCACGGGCTGACCGCAGGCGCTCGTCCTCGTCGGGATCCGGCCACGGCGCGTCATCCCCCAGCAAGCCGTGCAGCGACGCCAGCCCAGCGGGCAGCTCCAGGCTCATGGTCGCTCACCTGTCCGCGATGCGCTGGACGGTGTTGCCCGCGCTCTGCTCGGCCGCGGCATGCGTGGCGGCCGCCTTGAAGAGGCGGGCCGCTTGATCGGCCGCCCGGTCGGTCAGCGAGCTCAGCGCCTGGGGCGCGTGCTCCATGAGCCGGGCGTACTCCTCGTCGAATTCCGCTCCCGGGTGCCGCGGGTCTCCCGATGCCCGACCACCGGTCCCGGTCAGCGCTCGGCGCAGTGCCGACGCGAGTCGGTGGGCCGCATCCTCCGTCTGGCCCTGGGCGTCGGCCAGCGACGTCGGGTCAACTCGCATCGCCTGTTGCTCCTTTTCCGGCATGTCCGTCGACAATGTACCGGGCAGGGTAGCAATCTAGATCACCAGTTGGAGTGCTCCCGGGCTGGCGGCCTTTACGGGCTCGCGGCCGGACCGGTCATGTGCGGACGCCCTCCCGGACACCTGGCGAAGGCCCGCTCCCGCACGCCGAGGACGAGGCGGCTGCCCTTGCCTTGTAAACAGAAGGTCAGGGGTTCGACTCCCCTCGTCGGCTCGCAGCGAAGAAGGCCCCTGAACAGGCATTACGCCGTCAGGGGCCTTCCCGTTTCCGGTGCTCAACCGGTGTCTTCGGAGCCTTTGGGAGCCAACCTGCGGGGAGGCATGGACCGCGCGGCGACGTTCCGTCCGAGCAGGCCCTCACGTTCGGCGCTGCCCTCGGGCATCGCGTCGTAGGCCGCCAGGATCCGCGCCTTGTAAGCCGCGGTGAGCGTCCGGCGCACCGGCCGGCTCGGCCGTTTGTCTGCCACCTGACCGTCCTGCCCCGTCATGGCGGCCTGATCAGCGAAGGTCATCGTCACTGTCTCGATCGTCCCGTCTCGCCATTCTTAACATCAAAAGGACTCATACGTCCGTGTCTCACAGCAGTCTGACAGAGAGGGCTTCGATCGGGCCGGAGGAACGGAGAGCCACCGCCCTCTTGTAACCCTTTGGACGGTTCTGACCAAGCAGGGGTGTTAATCGACGAAGGGAGCATGCCGGTGCGTCGCAAACAGGCGGAGATCGCCACAGATCACGTGTCGTTCGAAGCCTTCTACCGGCGGCACGTCGACGCGGTCACCCGCTTCCTCGCTCGGCGCGTCGACGACCCGCACACGGTCGCCGACCTGGTGGCAGAGGTGTTCATGGCGGTGCTTGACTCCGCCCACACCTACCGGGCCGGGCTGGGGACCGAGATCGCGTGGCTGTACGGCGTGGCACGCAACACGCTCTCGACCGAGCGGCGCCGGGCGTTCAAGGAGTCGCGGCTGACGAGCCGGGTGAGCGGGCGACGACCGTTGGACACCGACGACGTTGCCAGGCTCGAAGAGCGCATTGATGCGGAGCGGCCCGCCAGGCGGGCCTTCAAGGCCATGGCCGACCTGCCCGAGGGGGAGCGCGCCGTACTGGAACTGGTCGTCATCGACCAGCTCACGGTCACCGAAGCGGCGACGGCCCTCGGCATCCGGCCGGGGACCGCCAAGGTGCGGTTGCACCGCGCTCGCCGCACGCTGCAGGGACTGCCCCTCGTCATGGAAGGAACACCGGGATGAGTTTCGAGGAGCGGATACTGATGGAACTGAAGGCCGAAATCACCGCGCGCGCCGAACGACGTCGTCGCACCGGCCGCCGCCTGTTCACGGGGGCGGCGGTGGCCGGGCTGGCTGCGGCGGCGGCAATCGCGGTGCCGCTGCTGACCGGGGCGGAGCAGTCCGCGTACGCGGTGACCAAGAACGCCGACGGCACGATCAACGTCAAACTCAACGAGTTCAGGGACGCCGACAAGCTGGAACAGGATCTGACGAGGATGGGGGTGCCCGCCGACATCACCTACCTCAAGCCCGGCAAGTCATGCAAGGGGGAGAGGGGCGAGATCGTCGGGGGCGGCTCCCCGAAGGAGTGGAAGGACTCCGCGTCCGACAAGGCCGCTCGCCTGCTTCTCACGGGGCTGGAGATCGATCCCCGGTACGTCGGGAAGGGGCAGACCTTGGTGATGGCGTTCAGCGAGAGGAAGGACCAGACCTCTGCGTCGAAGAAGCCGGAGGTGAAGTGGCAGTTCTCCGCGTATGTGGTCAATGGCCAGGTCAAGCCATGCGTCGTCGTCGCAGACCCGCTCTGGAACGACGTCGACGGCCCCGGCCGGCCCCCCGCAGGAAATTGATCTTCGTAGGGAGCTGATCCGCCCGTCAAGGTGAGACCACCCGAAGGTGATCTATCAGGGGTCCCGTTCGATCAGCTTGATCGGGCGGGATCCCGCCATCTTTCTCTCCTGTCAACGGTCGTCATTGCTGGACGCCGAGGGCGGTGGTGGCAAGCGATCACGGAGCCGGTTCCGGAGACGCGCGTAACGGTTCCGGGACGCGTAACCGGAAGTCCATGGCCTCAGGGCGCGGCTGGGGCGGGTAGCCGATAGCTGTCGGCGCGCTGCAGATAACGTTCAGACCAGTGCGGCTCGATCCGTGATTCGAGCCATTCAGGTGCCGCGGCGGCCAGCGTGTTGAGCGCATACCGCATGGTCTCGCTGACCTGCTCCAGCCGATTCACCGTACGGACCGCCGCCAGCACGTGAGTGGCGATCGAAAGCGGCGTCTTCGAACAGCACGCCCAGCTCATCCCTGATCCTCATGGGCAAACTGCCCTTGGGGAACGCGGCACGCGCGATCTGCCGGGTGACCGGCGGGACTTCCGCCAACAGGCTCGGCCGCATCGACACCAAACTCATACCCTCCGATATACCGATCACCGGTTCAGGGCACGGTCCCATCTGAATCATGATCAATAACGTCGTTCACTGAAATTGCCGGCAGAGTCCTTCAGGCCGGGGATCGCGTCAATCCTCCCGCTCGCGAAGCGGCTGTTCGACAGCCTCCTGGACGCGGAGCTTGGTCTGACGGCGGCGCCGGGAAGCCAGAGCCGCGACGACGAGCCCGCAAAGGACGATGAGGAAAAGCAGCAGTGCCCAGGGGATGGTCCAGGCGTGCGTGGTGCTCTCAATGTTGGCGAGCGGGGCGACCGAGCCCGACACGTCGGTGAGTAGCGGGACGAGGGCGACCATCCCCGTCAGTCTCAGCGCGGGAGCCACTCCGTGTACCGGCACGGAGACCTTCCAGGTGTCGCCTGGGAGCAGCTGAGGCGAGTCGTCGATCTGCCCCGCGTGGACGCCCAAGCGCCCGAGGGGGCCGGATATGGACACCGCTTGCCGAGCGGTGAGGATGGCGTTGCCCGTGTTGTGGATCGTGTACGTGACGGTGGCGTCACCCTTCCCGAAGGGATTGGGCGTGCCCGAGTAGCGCACGCGCAGGTCCTCTACCGACATGCTCGGTTTGAGCTCTCCACCCACGCGCAGAAGGATCCGGATGCCGAGACGCCGGTCCCCATCGATCCCGTCCGCTTCGCCGGCCTGCGTCAGCGAGGTGACGATGCCGCCCATGTATTCGCCGGGCGCGGCGTTGTCCGGAAGAGCGACCGTGAACGGCACCTCGACCGACTTGCCGGGCGGAACCGTCACGTCGGACCGGTCCGTGTGGACCCACGCACCCACCCCGGTCGACTTCGCGTCCTTGGCGACCAGGTCGAGCCGGCCCTGCTTGGTGGTGAACCCGTCGGCGGCGTACACGGCCAGGTGGAGCGGCGTCGTGCCGTGGTTGACGACCACGAGACCATCCTGGAGCTGCCCGCCCGGGTCGAGGGCGTAGCTGTAGTTCTGCCGGCCGTACCCGAAGTCGTTGGAGGCCGTCGTGACCGCCCAGGAGACCTCGCCGTCCGTCGCCGCAGCAGGTCCCGTCCCCACTCCGAGGAAGCCGAGCGCGGCGAGCAGCACCACGACGGTGGCCTGGGTGAGGGATCCGGCTGCTGTGGTCGTACGCGGTCTGGACGGGTGCATCTGATGGTCCTCGGGCAGTTCTGGGAGCGGCGGGATGGAAGACACGCGGTGGGTGGAAGACGTGTGGTGGGGTGGGCACTCGACGGTGCACACCCCACCAGGTTGAGCGGGCCGGATCAGCTCAGCACGGTGAGCGTGAGGGGCCCGGCACCACCCTCGGTCGTCTACTGAAGCCAGTCGGACTCAGCTGCGGCCGGCGTGTGCTCGTTGGCCTTGTTGTTCTGCGTGTGGATCACTACCTTGTCGACGGTGGAGCCGACCGGCTGAGCAGCGCCGGCGCCGTTGTTCGGGCCGCACCACGACTCCTGGCCCAGCTCCACCGCGGCGTTGGGGGCAGCGCAGGTGCCGCTGCGGATGTTCTCGACGACGAGCTTGTTGCCGCGCACCTGGACCTTCACGTAGGTGCGGACGTGCTCCTGGTTCTCGACCGAGTTGGCCCAGTGGCTCTTGGGGTTCAGCGGGTCGGGGCCGTAGTTCGGGTCCTTGGTCGTGTTCGGAGCGGTGAGGTCGTAGTACTTCGAACCCGAGGCGGAGTTCGCCGTCACATAGATGACGCCGCCCGGACCCTTGACCACCTCGGCGGCACCGGGCTGCTCGTCCTTGTTCGCCTTCTGACCGTTCTTGATCACGTAGCTGCGGGAGTAGCTGTGGTCGTGACCCTGCAGGACCAGGTCGACGCCGAGCTTCGAAAAGGCGGTCGGGAAGTCCTGACGACGCTGCTGGTTGTCGCTGTCGTTCGCGTGGCTGGCCGGCGAGTAAATCGCGTGGTGGTAGATGAGCACCGTGTGCTTGGCGTCGGCGCCGTGCTCCTTGACGACGTTGGTGATGTAGTTGATATGCGCGGCGTCGGCGCCGTTGGCGTAGGCGTTGCTGTTGATGTCGATGAACAGGACGTTCTTGTACATGAACCAGTAGTCGCCGCCCGACCGGGTCGTCGCGCTGCCGTTGTAGTACGGCGCGGAACGGTCGGTGTTCGGCGTCCAGAAGTGCTGCTCGTACGCCTTGCCGCCGACGTCGTGGTTACCGATGGTGGCGGCCCACGGGTACTGGCGCAGCTTGTCGGGTGCGAGGAAGGCGGTCCACTGCGTCTCGGTGTTGGCGGTCTCGACCTGGTCACCGCCCGAGACCAGCAGCTCGGCCTTCGGGTCGGCGGCGAGGGCGACGTCCAGGGTGTCCTGCCAACCGGCCTGGTCCTTCGCCACATTGCCGGACGAGCCGATCTGCGGGTCGCCGAAGAACAGGAAATCGAGGTTGTTGCCCTTGAAGTCCTGGGTCGTGAAGGAGTACGTCGGGGACCAAGCGCCCTCGGCACCCGCACGGTAGGAGTACGCGGTGTTCTGCTTCAGGCTGTCGATCGTGACGTGAGCGTTGTAGCCGCCGTTGACGCTGTTGGCGGTGACCGTGGCCGGGAAGGTGACGGCGCTTGCGGGGAACTGGCCGTTGACGATCTTGGAAGTCGGCGCGACCTGGACCACCTGCGCGGTGTCGGTCGAGGAGTACCACGACACGACCCGCTGCGTTTCGTTGGCGCCCACGCCGAGGATGATGCCGGTGAGCATCGCGCTGTCAGCGCGGGCCGCGGTCGTCAGGCCGCTGCCGAACACTGCGGTGACGCCGATGGCCGCCGCGGTGGCGCTCATGGCGACCCGGCGCAGAACAAGCCCGAGGCCCTGTGTCCCCTTGTCGAGCTTCATTGGTTTCCATCCATTTGGGGGTATTGAGGAGGTTTGTCAAGCTTCCGGAAAGCAGTGTCTTGGAGGTGAACGTGGGGCGGGCGGACTGTTGCGCTTGCCAGAAGTTGTGACGTGATCTCAGATTCCGAGAACTCGTTGCACGAACCACACCAGGCCCATCACGGACACACCCGCTGCGATCGCCCCGGTCGTCCACAGCCCCGCGGCCGGTTGGCGGTGGCGCACCAGGGCGAGCAGCGGGAAGACGACGATGATGATCGCCAGCTGGACGACCTCGATGCCCACGTTGAAGACGAGCAGCGACCACAGAAGCGTCCACGACCAGGCCTGGTCGATCCCCAGTGCCGCGGCGAAGCCGAGACCGTGTACGAGGCCGAAGCAGAAGACCACCGCGAGCCGCGTCCAGCCCGCGCGGTCCAGTCTGAGGTGACCGTGACCGACCGTCTCGAGATCTGTGGCGTGCGATCGGCGTCGCCAGATCCGCCACAGATGCCAGCCCGCCACGACCGCGATCGAGAGGGCGATGACCGGCTCGACGAACGACGCGGGCACCTGCACGAGGCCGAGAGCGGCGAGGATGAAGGTCACCGAGTGGGCCAGCGTGAAGGTCGTCGCCGCCAGCACGATCTCGCGCAGGCGGCGTGATCCCGCGATGAGTGCCAGCAGGAACAGGATGTGGTCGAGTCCGCTGAGCAGGTGCTCGGCTCCGAGCCGGAAGAACTGCCAGAACCGCTCGATCCAGGACTGTTGCGTGGAGAACGACCGATGCTGAGCGTCGAGGGCGGTGCTTCCGGACTTCAGGTCGAGGTCGTAGGTGACGATCGTCTTGCTGTCGCGTACATAGCCCTCGGAGCCCGGGAACAGCCCGCTGCGCACCTCGTGCGCTTCAGCGGACTCCGGGCACCGGTAGTCGAGGAACAGCAGCGCGTACGGGACACCCTCGCGTTGCCCGATCGTGAAGTCGCCGTCCCGGACCGGGGTGCACGCCTTGCCCCCGGCCGTGACGCCGAAGCGCTCGGTCACGTACACGACGACCGAGTCGGCGTGGGCGTCGAGCGCGGCGGCCTGCTCCGCCGCGTCACCGGCCTCGAACGCCGCGGTGCCCGCCCGGAAGAGTGGATCATCCTTCTCGTAGTCGGCGGCGGAGACGACGAGCAGGTCGTACTCCAGCTGGAGCTCGGTGCGGACGTGCCCGGTCTCGGGCGAGGTGAGGTCGGCGTACACGGTCGAGGTGAACCCGTGGGCAAGAGCGGGCACGGCACTGAGCAGGACGGCCACGGCTACGGCGGCGATGACAGCACCGGCACGACGCCGAGCGGCGGGGGACATATGACTCCTTTTCGGGTTTGGCGTACGAAATCTGCTCGACTCAGATGAACGAATGGCATCTCGCGCGCAAACCGGCGACGAACCAAGTCCGGCGGAGACAGCCCCCGCACCGAAGGCCGCAAGCAATGAGGTAGGAAGTAGGCGCACTTCCCGCCGCCCCCGGAGGACGATCTCTATGCGCTCTCGACTTCTGCCTACCAGCACACTGGTCGCGGCAGTCGCGACCGCCCTACTGGTCAGCGGATGCAGCTCCGGCGACGACTGGTCCCGGCCGCACGCTAAGCCCACCGCCGTCGGCACCCCCGGCCCGGGGTTCTTCCCGGCCGCATCGCCCGCCCCGGAGGCGACGATCACGCCGCGACCCGGCTCCTGGAACGGAGTCCGTCCGTCGGAGGGCTACCGGGTGGTGCTGCTCACCGCGGGGGACGACCCCCAGACCAAAACGCTGGTGAGTGCCGTGACGGAGTGGGCCAAGGAGGAGCACGTCAGCCTCAAGACCCTCACGGCCATGGAGCCGGACCAGTTCATTCCGCGCATCAGCAGGGCGATCGCCATGAAGCCCGACCTCATCATCAGCGCCGGCAACGACCTCATCGACCCCCTGGCCATGGTCACTCCCAACCACCTCGACCAGCAGTTCCTCGTGGTCGGCGCCGAGCTGGCCGAGCCCACGGCGAACGTCACCGCCGCCGACTGGGCCGGTGCGTCGTTCCGCGGTGAGGGTCTCGGCATGTCCTCGACGTACGATCCCGCCACCTTCACCCCCGAGCGCGCCGGGCGCGCCGTCCGGGCCGGTGCCGCGGCCGTGCTCAACGGCTTAACCGGCATCGTGATCTGGCTCGACTAGGCTCGACTCGACTCCCAGGTCAGACCCTTCCGTCGTCCGTCATCTCATGATCCGAGAACGCTTCGGCCCTGGTCGTGGACGGCTGTAGACATTCCTGATCCCTGCTATGGATCAGGAGACAGCCGTGGACAGTCCTGGACGTTCGTGTTCTAACTCGTAATGAAGTGTTCGAGTTGCGGCCGTGACGATCGCTGACTTCGCTACTCGTCGTAAGTGGCCGGGGCGATCTGGTCGGTCGCGCCGCGCAGCGCGTCCATGTGTGCGAAGGCGGCGTCGGCGAGCGGCTCGGGTTGGCCTGACACCAGCCGCAGCCGGAAGCGCGCGGCCTCGGCGAGTGCAAGGTGGGTCCGTCCCCAGCGGTAGCCGCGGCGACGCTGTGAACCCGGAACCTTCCGAGACCTCATGGTGTAGGAGGATTCGTGAGGTATCGGTTCCCCTTCCTGGTCGTTGCGCTGGCTCTCGTGATGGTCAGCTGCAGCGCAAGTCCCGCTCCACCGGCCGAAAGCAGGCATGGAAATGCCGGACCGGATCCCGTAGCGCAACTACGTCGCCCTTGGACGGTTGAGCGTCATCAACCGGGAACGCGATGTCCGGTCACCACCAATGCCACGCGACCGGACAAGGCCCTGGGGCCGGTTCAGTGCGGATGGCTGGTCGGGCCAATAGGGCTGGGAGACGGCCGCCTGGATTACCTTGCACCCGGTCCCGCAGACGGGTGGGCAGACCCTACCTGGGCTGGTCAGAAAGTGGCGTGGGCGGTGAATCCCGCGCTGACCACACCGGTTCTGATCCGCGGCCGGCAACTCGACGGGCCTGGCGACGTCAGGTTCGACGACCCAGCCGTCGAAGAATTTTTACTCGATCCGACCAAGGATGCACTGCCCGGCGGCTGGCGAGACTATCCATCCTTGACCCGATTACGAACTCCTGGCTGTTACGCCTACCAAATCGACGCGGCAGTGGGCTCTTTCACGATCGTCTTCCGTGCCGTCGGCCCGGTGGTGGCTTCCACACATAGCTGAACCTCAGGCCAACACCACAGGCCCGGTGGTCGAGGCCACGACCTTCGATGACGGCCGCCCTGCGTCGCGTGTCAAGGTCGTTGGCACATGAAGGGGCTGACTCAGGGAACTGCCGCAAACGCTGGATCACGCGGTGGAAGGCCGCCTTGAACGCCTTCGCCATCACCTTCGAAGGCCGTCTGACCCCGACTTCCCGATAACCAATGAAGATCGAGTTACACCGTTTACTGGGCTCTGTCTCTCTTTCGGTGGTGACGGAGCGTCAGGCCAGGAGGATGCGGTGGCGGAGCAGCGTGAAACCGGCGCGGCCGTGCATCTGGCGCATGATGCGCTTGGTCTTGGTGTCCACGCCTTCGGTGCCGCCGTTGTGATAGGGCAAGGTCAGGGCCGCGCGGACGGCATCGCGGTCCTGGTCGAGGCCGCGGGTGAAAGCGTGCAGGTGAGGTAGATCGGCGGCACGGGCGGTGGTGATCCGGGCATTGAGGCGGTCGGCGTTGCCGTCACGCGGCTGGAGCAGGTCGGCGAAGCCGCGGACGAGCCCGGCCAACTCGATCATCTCCGGGCAGGCGGTGGTGAGGTCGTCCAGCAGGCGCCGGCGGGTGTCGGTCAGATTGCCGGGCCGGGTGAGCAAGAGCCGGGCCAGGCGGCGCGATGAAAAGCGAAGTCGTCCACCCCCAGCAGCCGGGGCACCGGTGGCTGTGGCAAGGGCAGGCGCAGCAGGATGCGCAGGGCGGTATGCCGGGACAGGCGCATGGCCAGGACGGACAAGGCCCGCGTGCCGGCGCGTCCGGCCAGCTCGCGGACCACCGCGCCGATCTGGCAGGTCAGACGGGGTGTGCGCCGCTGGTAGCGCTCCAGCACCCCGGGGAGCTGTTCGCGGAAGGTCTGGCGGCAGCCGCGTGTCGGGCAGACCAGGCGGCGGACCCGTACCACCACCAGCACGCGGCGTGCGTCGACCGGCACATCGGCCACGCTCCGCTCGTGATAGCCGTGCACGCGCGTCGTCTGGGCCCCGCACCCCGGACAGGCGACCGACCCGTCCGGGGTTCGCGCCCGCACCCGGATCCGCTCGCCTTCGTCCGCCACGTCCTGCACTACCAGCGGCGATAACCCCGAAAACACCGTACTCACCAGTTCGTTGACATCACGCACAACTCACCGTGACGCAGCAGGACGTTCGGTCACCACCGAATCTGCGACAGAGCCGTTTACTGGACAGACCCAGCCCTCGTTCGCGCGCTTCCCCATTGCTCAAGTGTCTATTTGGCCAGGGAGGGGTGCGCGAGAACTACGGAAGCAGTGTGAAGGCGCTGACATGCTTGGGCTTCACGACGTGGAAATGGCGGAGGTCCAGGGTGGCGATCTCATGGACGTTGAGGCGTTCGGCTACAGCGACCACGGAGGCGTCGGCGGCGCCCAATGGGAAGTCGGCGTAGGCTCGGACGAGATCGGCCATCCGGGCGATGTCCGCGCTGATGACGGCTTCGAGGGTGAGAACGCCGTCGACGATTGACTGGAGGAACTGGGCTTCGACCTCGGGGCCGACGCGGGATTCGATGAGCCAGCAAACCTCGGTGAGTACTGGGCCGGGGATGACCAGTGGGCCGGGGTGACGTTCGAGGAAGTCGAGACAGCGTTTATGGTCGTTATCGTCCGCGTTGAACAGCGCGACGAGGGGGCCGGTGTCACAGATGATCATGCAGTGAACCGGCCGAGTTCGTTGCGGATGATGTCTTCCGAGCGTGCGGCCAGGTCGTGTTCAGCGTGCATGGTCTTGGCGAAGGGGAAACGCCGATAGCGGCCGTCTTCGAGCAGGGGAGTCCCCTGATGTTCTTCAGCCGGGACGAGCTGAAGGACAACGGCACGTACGGCCCGCGCCTGATCCGGGGTCAGCCGGTCGACCAGGCGATGGAGGTCCTCGTACTCTTCATGCGCCGCGCTCATGCTGTCGAGTCTACGCCGCCGCACCCGGCCGTCGCTTGCTAACGGATCTCCTAACAACGGCTCTGGACGATCATGGGCAGAGGCGGCACCCCGAAGTGGCAAACCCGCCTGAGCGAGCGCAGATTGATCTTCCTGAAGTAGATCTTGAAGCGTGACAGGCTCGGCCCTCGTGACACACGGTGACTATGGAGGGTCGATGGGTACGCGCAGGCCGCTCACACTTGAAGATCGCGAGGAGATCTCGCGATGCCTGGTGGCGAAGATGTCCGGAACGGACATAGCGGCGCACATCGGCCGTACTCCGTCGTTGGTGTCTCAAGAGATCAGCCGACACGGGGGACGCGACGGATACCGGGCACATCGGGCCGACGCGAACGCGGCCACCTCGCGGTCGCGCCCGAAATGCCGGAAACTCCAGGAGGACGGCGATCTGCGGAAACACGTCGTGCACGGTCTCCAGGTGGGTTGGTCGCCTGATCAGATCGCTGGCCGGTTGCGTCGCGAGCGCGGATACGGGGACCCTGGAAAGGTGGTGTCTCACGAGCCCGAGTTCCGCGTAATTAGCGGTCACTAGAGACTCCGACCGGGTAAACTTGCAGGTCAGAATGGTGTGACTAGAGCTGCGGCCTGAAATCGCCTAGAGAAACGCCTGGGCAGATTGCCCCGTTAGCTCCGGGTTTGGGTGGGTATCGTCTAGAGACGATGTATGTGAAGACCACCAGCCGGAAGACCAAGAACGGCACGGCAGTCCGCTACCTGCACCTGGCCCACAACGAGTGGGACCCGGTCGCAGGTCGCTCCGTGCCCAAAATCTTGCACAGCTTCGGCCGGGAAGACCAACTCGACCGCACCGCGATCACCCGGCTGGTCGCCTCTCTATCCAAGCTGCTGGACCCGGCCGAAGCACTGGCCGCCACCACGGCCCCCGGCCTGGCGTTCCTAGAATCACGCCCTTACGGCGGCACCTACGCACTGGACCAGATATGGCGCCGGCTGGGCATCGACCAGATCCTCATCCAGCTCCTGCAGGGCCGCCGCGGCCGGCCCCGTGACGTCTCGGCCGAGCGGGTGCTGTTCGCTCTGGTCGCCAACCGCGCCCTGGCTCCGTCGTCCAAACTGGCTGCCGCCGACTGGATCAGCAACGATGCCCACATCGACGGCCTGGCCGCCACCAGCGACGACGCCTGCTACCGGGCCATGGACTGGCTACACGACGTCCGCGAACGACTGGAGGCCGAGATCTACAACCAGGTCGCCAACCAGCTCAATCTGGAGGTGGACCTGCTGTTCTTCGACACCACCAGCACCTACTTCGAACTCGACGAGGCCGACGAGCCGATCGCTCGCGACGAGCACGGACTGCCGGTCTCCCCATCCGCATCCGCATCCGCATCCGCATCCGACGGCGACGGCGACGGCGACGGCGACGGCGAGCAGGACAGGGCCGGATTTCGCACCTACGGCAAGTCCAAGGACTCCCGCGACGACCTGCCGCAGATCGTCATCGGCATGGCCGTCACCCGCTCCGGCATCCCGGTCCGGGTATGGTCCTGGCCGGGCAACACCTCCGATTCAGCGTTGATCCGGCAGGTCAAGGACGACATGCGGGACTGGACCCTGTCCAAGATCGTGTGGGTGGCCGACCGCGGGTTCGCCTCCGCGGCCAACCGCCGCTACCTGCGCAGGGGCGATCATCACTACATCATCGGCGAGAAGCTGCGCTCCGACAGCCCCGAGATCACCACCGCGCTGTCGCGGCAGGGCCGCTACGCCGACATCACCGCGAACATGCGCATCAAAGAGGTCAAGGTCAGCGAGCACGAACGGTTCGTGATCTGCCACAACCCCGAGGCGGCCGCCCGCGACGCCCACGTCCGCGAGCAACTCATCACCCAACTGCGCGAGCTGATCGACGGCTCCGACACGCTGAGCGTGATCAAACGGGCCGAGCTACGCGGGAAGATCAGCGCCAGGCCCGCGCTGAACCGCTATCTGCGCACCACCCCCGGCGGGCGCTTACGGATCAACGCCCGCGCGATCAACGCTGAGGCCAACCTGGACGGCAAATACCTGCTGCGCTGCTCGGACCCGCATCTACCGGCCGCCGACATCGCCGTCGGCTACAAGCAGCTTTTGCAGGTCGAGCGCGGCTGGCGCGACATGAAGTCGATCATCGATCTGCGGCCCGTCTACCACCGCCGCGAGGAACGTATCCGCGCCCATGTCATCTTGTGCTGGCTGGCCCTGCTGCTGGTCCGCATCATCGAAAACACCGTCGGCGACACCTGGGTGAGCATTCGCCGTCACCTCAACCGTCTGCAGATCGGTACCTTCCATGGCCCCGCGGGCCGCTTCCGTCAGCGCACCGAGCCCACCAAGGTCCACCGCGACCTGCTGACCAAACTCGGTATCGCTGCGCCCCAGCAGATCATCGAGCTCGCTGCTCTCTCCTGATCCTTCCTAAGCTCGGACCTGTGCGCGGACTAGAGAAACGCCCATCCGGTGTGTCTCCACGCGTTTCCCCAGGTCAAGCACCGGTTTCGAGCTCTAGCCGCTCCGAATTACGCGGAACGCAGGACGAGGCGATTTACACCTGGATGTACGCGTTGCCCAAGGGTGAGCCGGCCGTTCAAGGCATTCAGCTGCGCTCGGGACGCACCGAACGCAAGCCGCGGGGCCACACCAAGGTGCCGGGCGCCCGGATTGTGGGGATGCGTTCCATCGACGACCGTCCCGAGGAGGTCGCTGGACGGCAGGTCCCCGGCCACTGGGAAGGCGACCTCATCATCGGCAAAGCCGGCAAAACGGCCGCCGGCGCCCTGGTCGAGCGAACCAGTCGCTTCACCGCGATCATCGCGCTGCCCGACGGCCGCACCTCCGACGCGGTCTGCAACGCCTTGATCGACAAGGTGTCCGACTTGCCCGACCGTTTCCTCAAATCGATCACCTGGGATCAGGGAAGCGAGATGGCCAAGCACGCCGCCCTCACCGTGGACACCGAGCTCGATGTCTATTTCGCCCATCCTCATTCCCCTTGGGAGCGAGGAATCAACGAGAAAACAAACGGGCTTATTCGCGAATATCTCCCCAAGGGAACGGTCATTCCCGATGACTCTAGAATCCTCAACGAAATTGCCGATTCGCTCAATTCTCGCCCGCGAAGAGTGTTAGGATATGAAACGCCAGCTGAAGTTATGGCTGAGCTGATCGCCGCTGAAATTCACTCCACCGATTGATGCCGCCGGAGAACACGGACTGGGGTGCAACGTATACCATTGCAGGGCTCGGTCGCTTCTATGTGAACGACAGAATCCTGCACGGCGAGGACTTCATTCTCCATCTCTACAACGCCAGCGGCCAACGCATTAATTAGCGAGGGAGCCCCCGGGGGGAAAGCATCGTCCGGGGGCTCGTCACGCTCACGCCTCGCGCGCGTTCACCGGCCAGAACTGGAACAGGAATTCCTCCAGTCCCTCCATTCTCAGTCCGAGATCATCGTCGTCGTCCTCGTCGAAGTCCTCTACGTCGGCAAAGGGATCCGCCTTCGCGATGCGATGCCCGCGCACCAGCCATGAGGCCTCTGGCACTCTCAGGTCAAGCAGCGGCCCCGCTTCTCCCACGGAATTTGTCGGCCTCAGCTTGCCCGAGCTGCTGAAGAGCTCAACGGTACGCCTGTCCACCCCGCCCTCCTCCTTGGTGGGAGGCTCTGCCTCCCACAGTTCCAGGGTGATGCGGGCGCGGTGGTGGTAACCTGCGCGGCTTCGCGCGATCGCCATATTCGCAGTGGCGGCGAGCCAGATCTCATCCTCGTCGGTAAGGGAGAACAGCTTCTCCGGATCGAGCGCGGCGGGCGATCGCGACAATCCGTCCACATCCACGATCGAGAATGATCCGTAGTCGATCCGAAACGCGTCCGAGATACGCTCGACCAGATTTGCCATCCAACCCTCCATAACATGACAAGCCAGCAGATCACCGAGCAGAGATTATTCGAGAGATCCACAACGAGGGATGGAAACCTGCCCAAGCCCTTGATATCAACCAATCGGCCAGTGGCGACGGCAGGCAAGCGCGGACGTTGCCGCCCCCCAGCGTTCCGAGGCGGATGGGCTTGCCCGGAGGCTACGTGAAGACGCACTTGACAACTTCGGCCTGCTCAGCGCTTCCGGGGTTGAGGAACAGCGAAACAGCCGTTGGCAGTGAGAAAGATCTTGTTTCTCGTTGTGGCGGTGAGCTGGTCGAATGCGAAAGGACCAGGCGGTCAGGGCCCGATGAGGTGAGGGCGGAGTCCTGGAGAACTCCGCTCCGACGCCCTGCACAGCCTTCCGCGACCTGCGACGCGGCGGCTTACCGCCAATGGCTGTTCCGCTGTTCCTCAACCCCGCCGCCGCCGCCGGAGTCGCTCGGGGCCAGGGCCTCGCGCACCACCGACAGGACATCACCAAGGCCGCCCAGCAGCCGTTCGGACTCGGCGCGGTGCACCTTGCGCAGGGCCTCCAGGTGATCACGGCCCTTCTTGTGGAGAGCGGCCATCCGCTTGCAGAACATGGTCACCACGTCGTCGCGGACCCCGGTCGCGACCGTGTGCACCAGGCTCACCATCAAGGTGAGCCGCCTGTCCTCCGACACTTTGCGCATGTCGGCGGCATCGGTGACCCGGGCCTCGCCCGCGAAGTGCGCGACCTTCCCGGGCGGTACGCCCTCCAGCCACGCCCCGGTCGGCCCGATCGCCTCGATGTCGGCCAGCAGCGCCAACCGCTCCTTGAACTTGCTCAGCGACGCCGCCTTCGCCGCGTCCTTCAACCGGTCGAATTCGCTGCGCCGACTGACCGGGTCGACCACCAGCAGCCGCGCCAGCCGGCACCGCGCGGCCACGTCCAGCCGCCCGGCGACCGTCTGGAAGAACCCGGTGTTCACCTCGGCCCGGATCGCCGAGGCCATCGCGTCCAGCGTGATGTAACCCGGCAGCTCACACCGGGCGCGGACCAGCTCCTCCAATGCCACGTTGATCAAGTCGGCCGGATTATCCTTGGACTGCACGGCCTTCCGGATCGCGTCCTCGGCGACCTGCCGGATCCGGGCCGCCTCATAGGTCACCCCCAGCCGCTTGCGGACGAACTCGCGATGCCGCTTGGCCGACCGGGCCGCCCGCTCCAGCTCCAGTTCCACATCCTCAGCCAGCCCCAGCGCCCCGCGAACATGCCCGACCACGACCAGCGGCACATCCTCGACCTTCGGGAAGTAGCCGAGCCGCTGGTAGGACTTCAGCCACACCACCAACGCCAACAGATGATGCTCATCCTGGGTACGGCCACGCGCCCATCCGATCTCGGCATCGGTCGGCGTGAACGCCTCCGCAAGCTCCCGCGCCGACACCACCCTGGCAAACCCGAGATACGCAGTCCGATCGACCGAGGTCACCCGTAACCCCCGAGACCGCCTGACCCCGACTTCCCGATAACCAATGAAGATCGAGTTACACGTTTACTGGACAGACCCGAATACGAGTTCCAGGGAGTTCATGATCCGGTGCTTCCGCGGTTGAGTGTCGGCGCGCGAGCGTACAGCGCCTTCTGGAACGTCAATGCCAACAACCGCATCAGCTTCGCCGCCGACGGACAGATGATTCTGTCGTTCAACACCACGTTCTTCGTCGAAGACTGGATCGATGCGCCGGGACTGGCGCGATGGCCCGAGTTGCGAACCATGGTGCCCTACTTCGATCGGCAGAACGGGAAGAGCTGGCGGGCGGCGATGCTGGCGGCGATTGAGCTGGCCACCGGGGCACGGTTGACGGAGGAGTGGATCGAGGAAGAGCGGTCGTATCTGACCTCGCAGGAACCTACGGCGGACTGATCGCAGGGCTGAAGCTTGCCAGTCGTGACAAAGAGCCCGTAACACGATCTTGTGGGTGTGGGCTGGTGGGTCGTGTCCGGTGTGACGATTCGTCCGTTGGTGGTGCTGTGAGTGCGCCATGGATGGTCGATGACGAGTTGTGGACGCTGATCGAGCCGGTGCTGCCGCCGTGGCCGGAGCGGGCGCCGGGTCCTCGGCCGGGGTAACGCACGTGATCCTAAAACGGGATGGCGAGCACGACGGGCGTTCGGCGTGACGCTCTGACCGGAGCAGGTCCGGCTTCCGGTGCCAGGCTGTGCCCGTCCTGCCCCGTGGCTGCTTGACGGCTGCGCCAACGCCGGCGAGGCCGTGCCTGGGGAGTGATGGACCCGCGAGTGTTCGGCGAGCGCTGCGCCTGTGAGAAGGACCGCCTCAGCTCACGGCCTTCTTGATGAGCGCGCCGATCCGTGCCCCGTCGGCGGCGGTCAACTCCGTCAGAGCGAAGGCGGTCGGCCACATGGTGCCTTCATCGAGGTTCGCCTGGTCGCTGAAGCCGAGCGTGGCATACCTCGTCTTGAACTTCTGCGCGCTCTGGAAGAAGCAGACGACCTTGCCGTTCCTGGCATACGCGGGCATCCCGTACCAGAGCTTCGGCGAGAGGGTCGGCGCGTTGGCTTTGACGATGTCATGGAGCCGCTCGGCGAGGACGCGGTCCGCCTCCTCCATCTCGGCGATCTTCGCGAGCACTTCGCTCTCCGCGTCCGCCTTGGCCGCGCGCGGGCCGCGCCGCGCGGACGCCTTCAGCTCCTGGGCGCGCTCCTTCATCGCGCCCCGTTCCTCATCCGTGAATCCGTCGAACTTCTCGTCGACTGCGCCGGTGTTCTTGGCGGACGTCTGCGTGCCCTTCATGGCAGGTTTCCTCTCTTGCAAGGCTTGATCGGGACAATCTCATGCTAGTGCTGCGTTCCTGAATGGAGTCAAAGATCCCTGCTGACCTGGGGTGATGATGGTCTCAGGGGGGATTGTCATGCCGAAACTGCTGCATGCGCGTCCACCGATGGACGCCGAAGAGAAACGACAGATCTGCAAGCTGGCCGGGGCCCGTCATGCCCCGGCCGACTGGATCATGAGAGCGCAGATCATCGTGTTCAGCTGGCAGGGGCTGCGCACCAGCGCCATTGCCGCCAAGCTGGGCTGTCACATGCAGACCGTACGCGAGCGGATCGAGCGCTTCAACGCCGAAGGCCTGGCCGGCCTGGGCGACCGACCCGGGGCAGGCCGCAAACCACGCATCACCGAGCTCGAACGCGGACAGCTCATCGCGCTAGCGCGCTCGACTCCGCCCGGACGGCTGGTCCGCGACGAGGCCGGGGACCTGGCCGCGGCCGATGAGGGCGGCCCGCCGCAGTGGACGCTGGACAGCCTGACCGCCGCCGCCCGCGCGCAGGGCATCGTCATCGCGCGCAGCCAGGTCCGCCGGATCCTGCTCAAAGAGAAGGTCCGCTGGCGCCATCCCCGCTCTTGGACCACCTCGACCGATCCGGACTTCGCCCCAAAAGGGCCGAGGTCATCGGCTGCTACACCGACCCGCCGCCCGGTACCACGGTCATCTGCGCCGACGAGCTGGGACCGGTGACCCCGCGCACCTTCCCGCCCGCGCCCGGCTGGTCGGTCGACGGACACCGGATTAAAGCGCCGCTGACCTACTCCCGCGGCACCGACAAGAGCTGGGTATACGGCGGCCTGCGCATCCGCGATGGCATCGAGCTCACCTTCTGCGCGCCCTCACGCGACAGCGACGGCTGGATCGGGCTGCTTCAGCAGATCGCCAGGGCCAACCGACGCGGCCCGATCGTGGTCATCACCGACAACCTGTCCAGCCATTCCAGCTGGAAGGTCCGCCAGTGGTTGCTGCGGCATCCACGTATTCGCCAGGTGTTCATCCCGGTCAAGGCCTGCTGGCTGAACCTGGCCGAGGGTTGGTGGCGGCTGCTGCGCCGGGCCGCGTTCGCCGGGCAGACCTTCGCCGACGCCACCGAGATCGCCCACGCGGTCACCCTCGCTACCGCCCAGCTCAACGCCCACGCCCATCCCTGGATCTGGGGACGACCGCCCCCGCAGCCCCGAGCCCTGCGCCGCAAGTTCGTCTATTTGCTATGAGGAACGAAGCACTAGGGATCCGCCGCGGTGGCGGCTTCTCTGAAACTGATCGGTTGTTGCCCGGGTGAGAACAGCGACGGTGTCGAGGCGGAGGCCGACCACCTGACACCCTGTCAACGACACGCCCAAGGAGTGGCGGAGATCGCGCTCGGCTAACGAGGCAACGGGCTCAGCACATCCTGCAGGGGCTGTGGGACACGGGGATTCTGCGGCGCGGCATCAGCCTGGGAGCGCTGGCGGCCCGAGGCGTCTCCGATCGTGCGGTGCGGAACCTGGACAAGCCGATCGCCACACTGAACCGTCACTGAGTCACGGTGACCAGCCGCCCGCCCTGCCGAGCGCTTGGGGCGCCACCCGCGGGCTGGCCGTTCTGGCCGGAAACGCCGACCAAGTCGCAGACACACTCCAGATCCAAGCCGATGCTGAGACTCCGCGCCCTCATCAGCAACGGCGACCTCGACGCCTACTGGCACCACGCCCTCGGCGGTGTGAACGAGTGAGCAGAACGCTCGCCGCCCAGGCACGCTCGATCACGGCGTGTTCTGCAAGAACGAGCCAGGTCGGAGGTACGGAGTCCCTGCTGGAAGTCCACGTTCTTACCCGCACTGCTCGCCGGATGGGGCGGGTGTGTTCCCATGCGACGGCCAGCCGAGCCAGCGGCCGTCGCGCGTCGGCCCGAGGCCGAGTCGCACCCGGTCGTCCGCCAGCAGGTTGCGGCCGGTGACCGAGGCACGCGGCGTCGAGATACAGCAGCGGCAAGTCAGGGCGTGGTTGTCAGCGATGCGGCCTCCCACGCAAACCCGTCCGGGTCGGTGAAAGACCCGGCAACGCTGCCGAGCATGAGCCGGTGCGATCCGGTGCCGTCCATAGGGACGCCGACATCCTTGGCAAGGGCACGGCGCCCGTACAGCGCCAGCTTGACCGGACTCGACGCAGTGGCGAACTCGACGTACTTGCGGCCAAAGCTCTTCGTCACGACGAGGCCGCGGTCAACGTAGAACCGCTTGCTCGCGGCCACGTCCGCGGCTCCCAGCAGGAGCACGATCTCGTCGAACTGCTGGGTGGCCGGCCCGGTGTCCTTCTTCGCCGACGTCGCGACCTTCCAGATCGTCCCGTCCGGGGCCTGTACGACGCCGCCGTAGCCCCAGAACGACTTCGCGGCAGGCTTCAGCGGCGTGGCACCGGCGTCGAGGGCGGCGCCGATGAAGCCGTTGACGGTGGCCGGCTGGGACACCGTGAGCGACAGCGCGAAGCCACGGAAGCCGGTCGTCGGCGCCCCCGAGGCCCGCAGGCGCACCTGAGCGCCCAGACCGAAGGCGGTGTAGAAGCGGTTGGCGGCCGCGGTGTCGGCCACCTCGAGGGTGAGGGATTCGATGGAAGTCATAGCCGTCACGCTAGTTGCGGCTCGGTGACCGGCGCTTCTCGATTCCTGACCGGTCTCGTCACCTGTTTCGCCACGCACGACGGCATCCCCGCCGCAGCGCCCGCCGCGCGGCGCTGGTAGGCGCTGGGCGGCATGCCGACCAGCTCGGTGAAGCGGGTGCTGAAGGTACCCAGCGACGAGCAGCCGACCGCGAAGCAGACCTCGGTGACGCTGAGGTCGCCACGACGCAGCAGCGCCATCGCGCGCTCGATGCGCCGTGTCATCAGATAGGCGTACGGCGACTCGCCGTAGGCGAGCCGGAACTGGCGGCTGAGGTGCCCGGCCGACATGTTCACGCCACGGGCGAGCGCCTCGACGTTCAGCGGCTGCGCGTACTCCCGGTCGATCCGATCGCGGACGCGGCGCAGTCGCGCAAGGTCGTTCAGGCGCTGTGCTGCGGTAAGTGCGCGCCCCCATGCGGGATGACACATGAGAGAACTCCTTTCATCGATGTCTGCGAGCACCTGGGCTACATGGCGAGGTGCTCGCCGGTGAGGGTGGAGCCGGCGGCGGCGAGGCGAGGCCGGTGGTCGGCTCGCCCGGGACGTAGACGCCGCCCGTCTCCGCCATGTGAACGGCTCAGCGAAGCTCCTGGATGCGGACCAGGTTGCCCGCGGGATCGCGGAAGGCGCAGTCGCGGATGCCGTACGGCTGCTCCGTCGGCTCCTGGACGACCTCGGCGTCGCCGGCCTGCAGCTTCTCGAAGGTGCCGTTGAGGTCCCGGGTGGCCAGCAGAATCCAGCCGTAGGTGCCCTTGGCCATCATCTCGATGATGGTGCGGCGCTCGTCCTCGGTGATGCCGGGGTCGGCGGCCGGCGGCGCCAGGAGGATGGACGTGCCGGGCTGGCCGGCGGGGCCGACCGTGATCCAGCGCATCTTGCCGTGTCCGACGTCGCTGCGGACCTCGAAGCCGAGGGTGTCGCGGTAGAAGGCCAGGGCGGCGTCCGGGTCGTCATGCGGGAGGAAGCTCGTGTGAATGGTGATGTCCATGGCCGTCACGTTATCTGCGGCTCGGTGACCGGTGCTTCTCGAATCCTGATCGGTTCGGCCACCTGTTCACCCAGGATCTCCACGACCGCCTCCCAGGTGATCGCAGGCCGGGACAGCGCCTCGGAAGAGCTACACCCAACCGGTGCTGCATTCCTCAAAGACTGTAGACGAACTGGCGGCGTAGGTGTCTGGGGGCCGGCGGTGGCCGCCCCCAGATCCAGGGTTTGGCCCGCTGGTTGAGCTGGGCGGTGGCGATGCGGGTGGCGCGGTCGATGTCGGCGCGGCCGGCGAAGGACACTCCGGCCAGGGCGTGGTGGCGGAAGATCCGCCACCAGGCCTCCTGCAGGTTGAGCCGGCAGGCGCCGACCGGGATGAACGCGTGCCGGATACGCGGGTGGTCGGCCGGCCAGGTCCGGGTGGCCGGACTGGCATGGCTGGACAGGTTGTCGGCGATCACCCAGATGTCGCCCTCGCCGGGGTCGGCGTCCTCGACCTGCTGCAGAAATCGCTGGTAGGAGACGCTGTTGCGGGACGGGCCGGTCACCGAGCCCGTCGATGCCTTCGGCGTTGAAGCGGCGCAACCGGCGGCGCACGGTCTCGAGATGGCAGCCCAGCGTGGCGGCGATGGCCGCGCATCCCATCCCAGCTCAACACGGCGATCCGGGCGCGCTGGATCCAGTCGGCAGGGGCGTGCCGGGCACCGGCGAGCTTACGGATCCGGCGTTCCTCCTCGCCGTCTCGCGGCGCCCGGGCGTGCAGCAGTTTCGGCATGATGACACCACCTCCCTGTCATCCACGATGCCCCTGGCCAGGACGGCTTACCAGAGACAAACGCAACACCTCTTGAGGAACGCAGCACCGGGGTGGGGATCTGGGAGCAGACGTCCATGGTCATGGAGATCTGAGAGTGGCGGAGGATGCGCATCGCCACCCGAGGGTGGACATCTAGGGTGACCAGGAGCGAGGCGCCGGTGTGCCGGGTGTCGTGGACCCGGATACGCGGGACGCCCGCCTTCCGGCAGTGCGCCCCGAGGGCCCGGCTGAAGTTTCGCGGCCCGATCGGGGTGCCGGGGCTGCTCAACCGCACCGCCTTCGCCGAGGGAACCCGCGGGACCCGCGATGACTTCGGCAACCCGTTGATTGCGCTCGGTGTCACGATGTGAGAACTCCGTCAGCCCTGGGATCTATCTCGAAAGGCTCTGAATTACTTTTGAGCGAAATGGATCTTCACTTGGCATACCAGTATGCCTTCTTCTCTTGCATGAAACTTTAGCGGGAGAATAGCCGATATGGCCGGTCGGCTCTCCGGTCCGTACGTGCCGAGGATCCAGGAGGATTGGCGCGCACTGTCGAGAGCGACGCCTGTGTTTATCGATCGCAGGCGCGGGGATAGCTGTTGTCGTAATCGCCCATTCCGGGCGAATCGACAGATCCGGGAGGCTGACATGAACGGATACCTACCGTATCGTGATTCCACTCCGGCGGCCCGCATTGGGGCCGTACGCGGCTGGCAGGCGGACATTCTTCGCGGCGAGTCGTAGCTGAGTTAACAGAGGTACTGCGGTGCGTATAGGCCGCAGTGCCTCGACTTGTGGCAGGCGGGGCGATGAATCAGGGGGCGTTTATGGCGCAATTCTTTTACCCTGCCGCTGGGCGCAGCGATGTGGTGGAGGATCTGTTCGGATTCCTGGTTTCCGATCCCTACCGGTGGTTGGAAGACGGCAATGGTTCGCGTGTGCGGGACTGGACGGCGGCCCAGGATCGTCTCTTCCACGCGTATCGCGCCGGATGGCGTGAGAAGCAATCGTGGGCGTCTTTGGTGGATCAGGTGTCATCCTTCGGCGTGTCGGAGCCTCCGATGGTGCGTGGTTCGGTCATGTTCCTTGCCGAGCAGCTCCGTGGGGATGAGCAACGGCGCCTGCTCGTCGTTGACGCCGAGGGGAACAGGCGGGTGCTGGTCGATCCGGTAGAGATCGATCCGTCCGGCCATACCGGGCTGTATGCCTGGTGGCCATCGCGCGAGGGCGAACGTGTGGCTGTCCAAATGGAGGTCGCCGAGCAGCCCGGCAGCGACATCATGGTGCTGGACGTGCGTACCGGTGAGGCGGTGGACGGGCCGTTGCCACGCGCCCGTAACACCTCGCTTACCTGGCTGCCGGGAGGGGACGCGTTCTACTACGTCAGCCGTGTTCCTGATGAGGAACTGGCCCCCGGCGACATGCGTTTGCAGCGGCGGGTGAGGTTGCATCGGATCGGTTCGCCCTGGCAGACCGACGCGGTGGTGCTCGGCGGCGACGATGCCCCGGACCACTATTACGGGCTCACGGTCAGCGTCGACGGCCGTTATCTGGCGATCACTGCGATGGTTGGGCCCGCCTCACACAACGATGTGTACGTGGCCGAGCTCATCGATCCGGAAGCCCCGCATTTCATCAAGATCGTGGACGGACGCACCATACGCGCCCGTGTTCTCCCACGCTTCCTCGCGGACGGCAATCTGCTGCTGGTCACCGACTACCAAGCCCCGTGTGGCCGCATCTGTATGGCGCACCGGCACGATACCGACCCGGCTGCTTGGCGCACGCTGGTAGCCGAGGATCCCCAGGCCCCCTTGGACGAGTGTCTGGTCCTGGACGACCCGGCACTTCCGCGGCCCCTCCTGCTGGTGGCACGCACCCGCCACGGCACCTCCACCCTGACACTGCACGACCTGGCCAGTGGCCGGCTGCTCACCGGTCTGCCCCTTCCCGGCGCGGGCGTCGTGTCATCCCTGCGCACGAACATCCCACACGGACATCACGCATGGTTCAGCTACTGCGACGCAACCACACCCCCCACCATCTATCGCTACGACGCCACCAGCGGGAAGACGGAACAAGAAACCGGCACCACAATAGCCGGACATACTCCAGAAATCCGCAGCCGCAGCGTTCGCTATCACGCCGGCGACGGTACCGAGATCACGCTGTTCCTGTTCACTCCAGCTGAAGAACATCAGAGCCCCCGCCCCACCCTCCTTTACGGCTACGGCAGCTTCGGCATGCCGATGCGCCCATGGTTCTTCCCCATGGCAGCCGCGTGGGTCAGCGCCGGCGGCACCTACGCGGTCGCCTGTGTACGCGGAGGCGGCGAAGAAGGCCAACGCTGGCACGACGCCGGCCGCGGACCACACAAACACCGCGCGGTCAGCGACTTCAACGACGCCGCGACCTGGCTCATCAACACCGGTCGAACCACCCGCGACCAACTGGCGATCTTTGGCCAATCCGCTGGCGGACTACTGGTCACCGCCGCCGCCACACAGCGACCAGACCTGTACGCCGCGGTTATCGCCGAAGGCCCGCTATGTGACATGGTGCGCTACGAACACTTCGGCCTGGGATGCACATGGACGGACGAATTCGGTACCGCCTCCCAACCCGAACAACTCCAATGGCTACTCACATACTCCCCCTACCACAACATCACGCCCGGAGGCTCCTATCCCGCATTCCTCCTCACCGGCGCGGTAACCGATCTGCAGACCGGAGAGGCCCACGTCACCAAAATGTGCGCGGCCCTTCAACACGCCACCAGCAGTGACCGACCGATCCTCATGCGTCGAGAACCCGACACCGCCCACGCCGCCTTCCCCGCGAGCAAAGAACGCGCCCTGATCGCGGACATCCTGGCCTTCGCTGGAAAATACACCGGTCTATCACCGGAAAAGACAACCATGCGTCTTCACGAGACTGCCGCGGAATCACACTGAGATGGGCTCGTCTGCGAACCCTCACCAGCTTCTTGAGATCGCCGCCGAGCTCCTGCCCGGAATGTCTCTCGATGGTGCCAGGCTGGCGAGCGGGCAGTTCCACGATGTTGTGCTTGTTCCGGGCGTCGCCGCAGTACGTGTCGCGCGGCGGGAGATCGCTGCTGCTGACTTGCCTCGGCGTACCGAGCTCTTATAAGATCAGGGGTTCGATTCCCCTCGTCGGCTCGCAGCGAAGAAGGCCCCTGGACAGGCGATATCTTGTCAGGGGCCTCGTTGCTTCTGAGGTTCAGCCTGTCTTCCCAGTACGACACCTTCCCCGCGGCTATCCTCACGGTATGAGTGCTCAGCCTGTCCACCCGCACGTTCCCGGTGAGCCTCGGGTGCCGCGCACCGTCGATGGGATCGCCACCGCCCTTCAAGGCGGTCGACGGATGGAGTTCTACCGCGAGCTCGGTCGGGCGCCTTTGGACCAGGCCGAGGCGATCCTGCGCCGTTGGTGGTGTGAGGCGATGCTCGACACTGATCCCGAGGCGGATCGGATTCGCGAGGCCGCACTGGAGGGCACCCTGCCTGTCGCCACTCTCGCAGATGTCCTTGCCCGCCGAGAGCGGCAGGGCCTGCCCGTTGAGTGAGCCCGCAGAGGAGGGGTGGCCCTGCTATTTCTCCGAGGGAGTCGCGGAGCTTCTGGCTGATCCTCAGATCAGCCCGACGCTGTTCTCGGCGGTCGCCGCACTGTCCGTCGAGATCAACGAGACGAGAGGTGACGTCTCCGGCCATACCGCTTCTGCCCGGTGGCCTCAACAACGCAGGGTCCCGCTCGGTGAGAACGGGATGTTGGGCGTCGCTGAGTATGTCGTCGTCGCAGACACCGTCGAGCCGCACTGTGTCATCACCCGTGCCCAGCTGTATTAGATGACGGCGTCCGTCGCCAGCGCCACCGCGTGATCTTGCTAACGGATTTGCTGACGGCGGCTCTGGACGACCACAGACGCCTGACGTTCGGGAGGAGGAGGTCGACTTCGTCCGGCGGGCGGTGGAGCTGCCGGAGGGCCCGCTCGCTGACGTCACCTCCCTCAACGAGGCGGCGGCCCGCGCCCACGGCAACCCTGACTTCTCGTCGGCAAGCGGAAGTTGCGAAGATCCCGGCATGGAATTCGACGACCCCGCCAGCATGCACCGAGTATGCGCCGAGCGGCTCGGTGAGAAGGCCGGCCAGCAGTTCGCGGCCATGGCCCGCCGCGGTTTCCGGCTGGACCCTCTGACGGACGACGCCCAGGCCACCGGCCGATGCCGGCTCGGCGGCCCCGCCCTGCTCGAACCGGGCACCCCCTGGCCCGAACTCGGGGGCTTCCCGCTGTCCCTGCACGCCGTACTCGACACCGACGCCCTCGCCCCCTGGCTCGGGGACGAACTGCCCACGCGGTCGGGCCTGCTCAACTTCTTCTATCTCGATCTGGACGTGCCGTACGAGGAGTACCGGAAGCTGGACACGTCCGGGCCCGAGGTGTGCCGCGTGATTCCCGCCGATCCTGCAAGGGCGGTCGAGACAGCCGCACCCGGACCGGCGAGGAGCTATCCGGCCACACCCGTCCACGCGGCCGAGGTGACCATGCTCCCGGACTGCTGGGACGTCGAGGACGGCGACGTCGAGTTCGACACGGACGAGTACTGGGGCGCGACGTCGCTCATCCTCAACGAGATGGGCGGCCTCGACGGGAACACCGCCGGCAGTCACTGCGCCTTCGGCTGGCCCGACACCTCGTATGCGTCCAAGGTGACCTACCGCGACGCCGACGGCCCCGCAATCCATCTGCTCCAGCTCGCAGAGGACGCGGAGCTCGGATGGGGCTGGGGCGACGCCGGAACGATGTACTTCACGATCCCGGCGAAGGCGTTCGCGGCGGGGGACTTCACCAAGGCCGAGGCGGACATGCGCTGCTGCTGAGTCCGTACCTGACCAAGCACATCAACCGGTTCGGCGAGTACTCCACGCATGAGCTCGGCATCCAGGGGTGCCGCCGGGCCGCTACGTTCCGGGGCCACGGCAATCCCTGATCAGCACTCCCATCACCTATGTGGAGCGGATCACGCTCTGACAAGCTGATTCGGTCGAGGACGCCATCGTGCTGGCCGAGCAAGAGGCGGAGGAGTACAGCGAGGGGCAGAACTTCGAGTATCTCGGCCTCGCCCAGTCCTACCGGCTGGTGGAAGGCGAGATCGGGCAGGGTACAGAAGTTTTCTCTCTCCTCAGAGATAGTGATCTTGAGTCGAGCGAGTACCTTGACACCTTCTTCGACACAGGTTCGGAGCGGCAGGAGGTGGCTGACACGGCCGGTGCTTCCGACGAGGTTGTTTCCTGACTCTGGCCGCCAATGAACGATCAAGGCGGTCTCTCACTTTGTCGGCTCATGGAAGCGCGGAGCACGGTCGTCCCGCATGCTTGCATCACCCTCCGTGCCTTGCATATCGCCGTCGCCGGCGGGGAATGACTGGTATGGGTGGAACCATGATCTTCTTGAGGCGGACGTTCCGAGTCGCCGTACTCACTCTTTTGGTCATCCCGATCACCGCTGTCACCGCTACCCCGCAGGCGGCAGCCGACCCGCGCAAGCGGCCACAGGCCGATGCCGGGGCGCTGGCCCGCCGCATGCTGGCCCAGCTGAAAATCGCCAGGCCATTGTCAATCCGTGATTACAGCCACCGGCGGTTCCAGCCCCGATGGGCGCACCACAGGGGCAGGTGCGACGCACGAGAGGTGGTCCTGGCCCGCGACGGGCGACGCGTGCGCAGAAATGCGGCCTGCCACCCGGTCAAGGGCGTCTGGTACAGCCCGTACGACGGCAAGTGGCTGAGAAGCGAGAAGCAGGTCGACGTCGACCATGTCGTGCCGCTGGCGCACGCCTGGCGCTCTGGCGCCAGCAAATGGAGCCAGGCGCGGCGGCGCGCCTTCGCCAACGACCTCACCCGCCCCGAGCTGATAGTGGTCAGCCACTCCGTCAACATCGCCAAGGGCGCCCAGGGGCCGCAGAGCTGGCGTCCGCCGCGCCGCAGCTATTGGTGCCGCTATGCAACCTCATGGATCACCGTGAAGTATCACTACCGGCTCTCCGCGACCGGGAGGGAGAAGGTGGCCTTGCTCAACATGCTCCGCACCTGCTGAGGGCAATGATTCACACGCGGGCCAGGACCTCTGCGAAGTGAACCGGACCGAGCACTTGAGCCTGACGTCCTCAAGAACGAAAAGAAACCCTGGAACCAGAGCCGTAGGTTCGAGGGTTTCCGATTCCCCTCGTCGGCTCGCAGTTCAAAGGCCCCTGAACAGGTGTTACGCCGTCAGGGGCCTTTCTGTTTCCAACGCTCAACCGGTGTCTTCGGAGCCTTGGGGAGCCAGACCGGGAGCCACGGGCGTCTGCCCGCCCGGCAGAGCCCCGGAGATCGCCTCCGTCGCGGTGCGCTTGTCGCCCTCCATCAGGTGTAACGGCACCATCGGATATCAGAACTGTCCGAATGCCTGCTCTGTCGGCCTGTTCTGGTAGCGAAGGTGGACGACGTGCAGCGGCGTGCCCTGGGCGAGCATGAGTGAGGTGCCGGAGTGCCGTAGCTCGTGCGGGTGCCAGTGGCCGAGGCCGGCCTTCTGCGCCGGCCTGGAGAACAGGTGCGAGAAGGTGCCGGGGTCCGACGGGTTGCCGAAGGAGCCGCCTACGCTCACCGCGACGATCTGCGGCACCTCATAGGAGTGCAGTCCTCGCACACACCGGGCGAGCTCCTCGAAGCGCTACACGGTGGTCTTCACCGGTCAGCCTCCTCGCGGCTGCTGGCAGTGACACGGTCAAGGCGTCCGCCGTACTTTTAGGAGGCGGATACGGCGGGCGCCCTTTAGTTCCGGTTACAGCCGGACGGGCAGCACAGTTACTGAGGTTGAACTTGTGATGTCGTGTGCGTGGTTGCGTCGGTCAGAAGCGGCAACTCCCGCGTGGTCACCGAATGCTCGGTCGTGGCTCCAGCGCGGGAGGCGCGGATGGCATGCTGGGAGGCCGGCGATCGTAAGGAGATCAGCGATGACCCACCCTCTTGGCACGCAGCCCGCGCCCCGGCGCACCCCTCTCAGCGCGGAGGAGAAGGTCCGGGCCGAGGCGGGCTTCGCCCCCTACGTCGCCCAGCAGCTCGTCGCCAACGGGCGGTTCAGGGTGAGCGCCGACACCCCGGAGATGGTGGAGCTGTTCCAGGCGGTCGCCCACACGGTGGGCGAGATGCTCCAGCGGCCTGTGGTCAGCTATGCCAACGGCAGGTACATCGTGATCACCTTCGGCCAGGAGGAGGCCCCGGCCTCACGGGCCGAGGCACCCGCTCAGCACAGGAGTGACTGCCAGGCGTCGTCCATGTACGGCCTCGGGGAACAACGGACCAGCCGTTAGCGCTAAGAAACGATCCTGATGGCGAAGAGGCCCCGACCGCCGTGTCGGGGCCCTGCGGGATCTCGGAAGAGAGTTTTTCCGCTGCGAGGCGTCGAGGGTCAGCCGCAGTGCTCGAAGGGGCTCTCGTACCACTGGTTGCCGTAGGAGCCGCCCCACATGATGCACTTGCCCGGCGCCTTGACCTTGACCGGGCCGGCGTAATAGCGATAGTTGTCCGCGTCCACCACCCCCGGCGAGCCGTACGCCTGCACCACCGCACGCAGCCAGGCGCTGTTGCCCACGTAGGAGCCCTGCTTCCAGGTGACCACGCAGTTGGTGGACCCGTTGTAGAGCAGATAGATGGTGGCGTACGAACCCAGCGCCTTGCTGTCGATGACGTGGTAGCTGCCGCCGCCGCAGGCCTCCACCGGCGACGACGCCGCCATGGCCGGACTGCTCAAAGCGACGGACGCCGCCAGTGTGGCCGCCATGCCGAGCGCGAGGGTCGCACTTCGCTTGATATCGCCCATTCGGGGATGCCTCCTCATTACCTTCACTGTGGCGATCAAGAATAGGCGAAACGCCCAGACAGCGCCGAGCGATCAGCGCGTGGATGCCTGTCACCGATCCGGAGGGCAACCATGGAGGCCCTCCGCTCGGGTCCGTCGGTTCGCCACCTGGCACGTGCTCCATCGTCTGCGGCGGTTCGCCGAACGCGGGCCGCTCACCGAGCAACAGACCCAGCAGGCCCGAGGCGAGGTTCGTCAAACCGTCGAGTCCTCTGCCTTCGTGGTTTCCCGATGGGAAAATTGTCCGCGGACCCGGTTGAGCTGCTGGGAGATCCACCGCTGCTCGCCGGAAAACGCCCTAGCCATCCCGGCCAGGGCATCCGTCGTGTGGCTCACCTATCCGTACGTGGGGTGCTGCGGCCAGCCGGGCGGGGAGTCCTCCCAGTCCTCCTGCCGGCCGTACGGGGTGAGGTCGAGGATGCTGTTGACGAAGACGAGCCGGTCCACGCCGCGGGAGGTGGTGTTGTAGGTCCGGTAGACGTCCTCGCCGTCGCGCGGGAACACACTCAGCATGAAGCCGCCACCGGCGCCGCAGTCGTCCGCGAACGACGTGCCGTGTGACGACACGAACGGCACCGTCCAGCCCATCCGCGCCTTGTACGCCTCGATCTGGGCGAGCGGCATGTTCGAACTTGACCATCGGGAGACGGCGACGCCGCGCTGCGAGCGCGTCCTGAGTGCGGGTGGCCTCTTTCTCGGCCTTGAGCAGCTCGTCGCGGGCCTGCTGCCACTCCCCGACCGAAACGATCTTCGGTTGCTCCATCCGTCGACTGTGCCCCGCAGGACCGACAAAATCCCGCATCGTCTTCATCCCGGATGCCCGCAACGTGATCGCCCACCCCTGGAACCCGCGCCATCTCCTCCAGGTCTCGCTGCGGTAGTGGTCGGTAGGGGATGATGGCACGCGAACGTGGCCCCTGTTCTTGATCGACTGGCTTAGACAACCGACGATCATCGGGGGTTGCGTTTGTCGTCTGTGCGGCTGGGGGCCTCTCAGCCCTGTACCCCGGTCCGATTCACGCGCGTCTCACCAGCCGAGAACGCTTCGGACCTGCGTGCCACACTGCCTGCTCAGCGGCGCCAGTAGCGCCAATGGAGCGAGAGGGAATGACTCGGATGGGCCTGGAGGTCGAGAGTCGATCGTCCGATTCGCCGTACATCGAGCGGGTGTGGCGGAGCAGCAGCTATGACGTCAACCGGATGACGTCGATTGCGACAGCGCATTGGGATCTGGTCTTCTGGGAGCACCGCGGTCAGGTCAACGTGGCTGTTCAAGGGCCGGAGTCGAGGGCAAGTCCGGCCCCTGTTCCCGAAGACGCCACGTTCTTCGGGATCAGCTTCTCACTCGGCACTTCGATGCCACATCTTTCGACCAATCGGCTCGTCGACGGTTTTGCAGAGATTCCCGATGCGACGCGCAGATCGTTCTGGCTGAAGGGTTCCGCCTGGCGCCTTCCCGACCACGACAATGCCGAGGTGTTCGTAGGGCGGATGGTGCGTGAGGGTGTTCTGGTCCGCGACCCGATCGTTGCCGCGGTGCTTCGTGGCGCGCCGCCGAACGTGTCCGAACGCACCATCCAGCGGCGCTTCGTGGCGGCAAGCGGACTCACCCGCGGTGCCATCCGGCAGATTAACCGTGCCAGGCAAGCGGCGGTCCTGATCCAGGAGGGTGTGCCAACCCACGATGTGATCCACCGACTCGGATACTTCGACCAACCGCACCTGGCGCGGTCGCTGACCCGTTATATCGGGCGGACCGCCACGCAGTTGAGCAATCGGGATCCGTCGGAGCCGCTGTCGCTTCTGTACAAGACCTGAGCACTCGTTCCCGCCTAACCTCCCAGCCGCAGCCATCGGGCCAGGCTCGAGCCAGGCACCGCCCTGGAACATGACGGAGAGCGCGCCGACCGGCTCGCTACTTCTCCACTCTCGGTACTCAACAAGGAGGTCGTCGTGAGGAAGCTGGTCGTGTCTGAGTTCGTCTCACTCGACGGAGTGATGCAGGCTCCGGGTGGCGAGCCGGGTTTCCGGCATGCCGGCTGGGTGCTGGAGCACTTCGCCCCCGAGCACGACACCCACCGGTACGAGGAGCTGCTGGAGACCTCGGCCCTGCTGCTCGGCCGTGTCACCTACGAGGGATTCTCCGCCGCCTGGCCCGAAGTGACGGGCGAGTTCGCCGACCGGATGAACGCGCTGCCCAAGTACGTGGTGTCCAGCACGCTGCACGAGCCGCTGGAGTGGAACGCCTCCCTCCTCAAGAGTGACCTGACCAGCGAGGTCGAGGCGCTCAAGCGCCAGGACGGCGACGGGCACATCTTCGTCCACGGTAGCCGCTCGCTCACCCAGGAGCTTCTGAAGCGGGGCCTTGTGGACGAGCTACGGCTCATGGTCTTCCCGGTGGTGCTGGGGTCGGGTGGGCGCCTGTTCCCCGGATCACCCGACAAGACCTCGCTGGCGCTGGTCGAGAGCCGCACCTTCGACTCCGGCGTGGTCGCGCTGACCTACGCCCGCAAGTAGACCGTAAGTGGTCCGCATCACCGAGAGAACCTAGAGATCAGCCATGACCACCGTCACCTCCAAGGACGGCACCCCCATCGCCTTCGAACGCCACGGCCCCGGCTGAGAGTGGAAGACCTCGGTACCGAACTTCGCGGGGAACTCGTCATGCCCGGACACCGCTGTGTGGGCGGGGACGGCGGAGTCGGCGGACGGCCAAGAGCATTCCGCCGATCACAAGGGTGATCAGCACGGCGGCGAACACTGCGAATTCCGACGGGTCACGTTCGTTGCAGCCGTCCACTTGGATGTATCCGTGCCCCCATTTTTCCTTTACGCGCCAGTCAGGCGAATCCGTGGGCATCACAGGAACAACCCCCAAGGCCCGATCTGGGAATTTTTATCCCATTCGAGCCTGGCTCTGCCAGATGCTGGTACGGCGGTACACCAATGGACCCGCTAGGTGAAATGCCGTTCAGCCGATGCCAACGGGATGTAGGGTCGGGATCTGGCGCGGTGGCGTCTCCTGGCGGTAGGACCTGAGGCCTTCGATTCCGCCGGTTTCCCGGACGGGTGTGCCACCTCAGTGACCATGACCAGGTTCGTGACTCCGTTTCCAGCTCCCGCCACCTCGAACCGTGCATGCGGTTCTCCCGCACACGGCTCACCGACGTCGTTCACCACCGGCATCCGGCCTCACCCGCCAGTCCTTAAAGGGTCTGAGCGGGACGACGATTCCATACATGCCGATCAGGCCGAGTTCGTTCGGAGACAAGACGACCAGCGCCCGCCATCCGAATCCTCTGCTGGCGCGGTGCTTCTTGCTGATGTATCTCGCCAGACGCATCCGCGCGTATTGCCTGATCTTGCTGAAGCGCTGGGCGGAGTGCCCATACCGGAAGTAGGCGATCCAGCCCCGCAGGAACAGGTTCACCTCTTCGGCGATCGCTTCTGGCCGCAACTTCCTGCGTCGGTCCGTCAACTCCCGGATCCGGTCGCGGGCATGCTGCATGGCCTTGTTCGCGGGCCAGCGAGCGAGGAACACGAAAGGTCGTTTCCCGTTGAACCCGGTCGATCGCACCAGCCGGTGGTGAAAGCCGAGGAAGTCGAAGCCTTCCCCGCCCACCTCCAGATGGACGATGCGGGTCTTGGCGGCCTTGGGCTCCAGCCCGAGTTCCGCCAGCAGCTCAGTTAAACGGGCCAAGGCCCGTTCGGCTTGGCTGCGTGACCAGCACATCACGGTGAGATCGTCGGCATAGCGGGTCAGGACCCCATCGGCCTCATCCCATGCCCGGTCGAGCCGGTGCAGGTAGACGTTGCACATGACGGGTGAAACCACCCCGCCTTGCGGAGTCCCGAGATCCTCGGTGCGCACCTGACCGCCCTCCATAACCCCCGCGCGCAGGATCACCCGCAGGAGGCCAAGCAGGGACTGGTCGCAGATGCGTTCCTCGATCGCGTGTATCAACTTGTCGTGCGGAATCGCCGAGAAGCAGTCGGCGATGTCCGTCTCGACCACCCACCGGCGACCTCGTCCGTACTCGTTCATGAGCACCTGCAAGGCGTCGTGGGCCGAGCGCTTCGGGCGGAACCCGAACGAGCAGTCGGCCATATCCGCCTCGAAGACCGGTTCGAACACAATCTTCACGGCGGCCTGCACGACCCGGTCCCGAACCGCAGGAATCGATAACGGCCGGTACTCGTCCTTCAACCCGGGCTTGGGGATCATGACCCGTCGCGCGGGCAAGGGACGGTAACGACCTTCCCGAAGTTCGGCGGCCACCTCATCGAGCAGCCGGGGTACCCCGTACTCCTCGACCTCGGCCAGGGTGATGTTGTCGATACCCGGTGCGCCGTTGTTGCTGCGCACCATCAGCCACACCCGCGCCAGGACGTCTCTGCGGTAGACCTTGTCCATCAGCGCGTGGAATCGACGTCCGGGGTCAGCCTTGGCCGCCCGGTACAGCGTGTGCTGCAAGGCTCGGACCGGATCTCGCGGAGAACGTCCACCAGACCTGCCAGCGGCGGGGATAGCCGAAACGGCACTCACCGGGCCCCTCCTCAACAGTCGCACGCATCGACGAAGTAGTGGCCCTTCCCATCACCGCCGGTTATGTTGTCCGTTCGGCTCAAGCGGTACTACGGCCACCTCCGACGCCCACCCGGCCGGCCATCCACTTCCCGAGGTCATCGGTTATAGGACGCCACGCTCCGATGACACATATCCGCAGGTCATCGGGCCGGGGAGGGCCTCCCCGGTTCCCGCCGCCACTATCGATACGTTCCGTGCCCCATACGCCGGGGAGTTCATGACGGCTGCGCTTCCAGGCTCTTGGCCGCTTCCATGGCCTTCACCCCGATTTCGAGGGGCTCGGCTCTCCCTTGTCCCACCCCGAAGGGCGGCTGAGTAACGACGCCGCAGGCTTCGCTTCATGCTACGGACCGCATCCTCGCTCCCCCTCTTACAGGGCCTATGACGCTGGGCTTCGACCCCGCCCGTTTCCAGACGAAACCGCCAGCCTGCTACCGGGCCTCCTGGCAGCTACCCGGACCGGACTCCCACCGGCAAGCGACGACGAGCTTACGAACAACAAGATCAACCGCTACGTCACGGCTTCACCTCCTGTTCTGCTGGGCGCACGAAAAGGGCTCAGCGGTGTCAACCGGATGCCCTCGCACCCCGTCTCTCCTGTGCCCCATCTGTCACAACAGGAGTTGCCTTGCGCATCCGCTCGATTCTCTCGGTCGCCGCCTTGGCCGGCAGCCTGACCTTGTTCTGTCAACCAGCGTATGCCGCCGTCTCCGAGGCGCCGCGGGGCTCGATCGTCGTCACCGACATTGTCGAGTACCAATGCACCACGACCGGCGTGGCCGAGAAACAAGACATCAAGGTCAAGGTCGAGCTGACGATGCCGGCCGGTGCCACGACGGGCAAGCAGATGATCATCGACTGGCACGGGACCTATCTCGACGACACCACTGCGTTGAGGGTGCCCACCGCGGGCCTGGCCGGCGGCACGAAGCTGTACGCCTACGCGTCCATCAGCGGGCTCACCGGGTTGACCTCCGCCACCGGGGTGGGCGAGCTCACGCTCAGCGCGGGTCAGATCGTTCCCCTGCCGTCGGCCGTGGTCTCCATGAGGGCCACCCCGTCCAACGCGGGCACCGCGACAGTACGGCCGGCCGCCATCAACTTCGGGACCAAGACCAGCGAACCGTCGATCCAGTGCAAGGTGCAGAACGCCGCCGCCCTGACGACCTCCACCCTCACCGTCGCTTCTGCAGACGGCCAGCCAACCGACTCTGTCCCGGTGCCCCCGAGCCCGCAGCCGACCCCTACCGTCACGACAACCGCAGACGGCCAGCCGACCGATTCCGTACCGGTGACCCCGAGATCGCAGCCGACCCCTACCGTCACGGCAACCGTGACTCAGGCCTCAGCGGCCGGGAACGGCAAGGTGATCAAGACTCCGTCAGGGGGAGCCGCGACCGGAGGCGGCGGTGAGTCCGGCCCCGACGGGCGAGCGCTCATAGCGACCGGCTTCCTGCTCACCCTCGCCGCCGCCATCGGACTCCTGCTACGCCGTCGTAGCCTCCCCGGAGGATGACCACTCAGCGCTCGCCTCTGGCCGGCCGCGCACACTGCAGACAGGTCTCCTTCGCCGATCCCGTAGACCTGGTGCTCAATGAACACCTCAAGCCCTGCCTGGGGAACCGGCCATTGGCTCTGCAGGTGAGAAGCAGCACCGCTTGTTGATGAGTTCGGGCACCACGTGCCGATCTGGGGCCAGCAGAATGTCTCTGAGTTCTGACACCGCCTCACGGCTGACCGGGCCGCAGATCTCCGGAACGACCATTGCCGAGAGGAACGCGATCATGACGCACCCGCTGCCCAATTCCCTCCACACTCAAGGCGCGGGTGGACCGGGTGACGCTCAAGGAGCACATGGTCGACGGCGCCGACGCCTTGGCTACCGTTCGCCGGCTCACCCCGTACTGTGCTCCATGGCCCGCCCGGACCTGCCCGCTCCCGCACGCCTGGGCTGCGACGGGTTCGCGACATGCTCCGGCCGCGTAGCGGCAACTGCCGGTAGGGCCTTCTCTGCCTCGGATCAGGGGATGGACGGGCGCGGGCCTGCGCAAGACCATCGCTGACAGGGGCATCCGCGGCTGGAGCGTTGGACCCTGCGATGATCACCGCATGCGTGTCATGTCAGGTCATACGCTCATACTGAACCTCTACCTCGGTGGTCACTTGAGCGTGTCGAGCGCGGCACGGGTGGTCGGCCGCTCGAACGAGGGCACGATGGTGTGGCTGTCGGCGGGCACGCCCACGTGGCAGGTGGAACTTCCCGAGGGCTCACATCTGCGGGACATCCCACCCGAGGAGCGTCCTGAGGACGGTTACCCGCTGAGGACGGGTCGGTGGCGTCCGCGTAACAACCTGGTGTATCTGCCTGTGGGCGCAGCCCATGCGGTTTGGTGGCTCTTCTCCGCCGATCTGGTCTTCGAGGGCTGGTACGTCAACCTGGAGCAGCGCCGGCAGAGGGGCGATGCTGTCGATGTGATCGACCATGAGCTCGACATCACCGTCGCCCCGGACCGGGTGTGGCAGTGGAAGGACGAGGAATCCTTCGCAGAGAAGATCGGGCATCCGGCTTACTGGTCGGCGGAGGAGGCGTCCGCTGTCCGCGCCGAAGGCGAGCGGGTGACGGGCTTGATCGAGGCGGGGGCCTTTCCCTTCGACGGGAGCTGGTGCGACTTCACCCCTCCGGCGACCTGGGGACTGCCTGGCCTCCCTACTGAGCCGCCGAGGATGATTCCGTGTCCGCCTTCGGTTGACGTTTTCCGCCGGGGCTCGACCCCGTAGTCGATGCGGCCGGTTGACCTTCTCGACCACCTTGCGTGGATGCACGACAGTTTTTCCGGGCTGACGCTGCGAGCTGAAACGCTGTCACGGCGATGATTCCGACGGGCACGATACAGCCATGGATCTAGGTTTTCGCGGTGAAGTGGCCGACTTCTATCACCGGTACCGACGCGGATATCCCCAAGCCGTTATCGATGCGCTGGTGGACGCGTTCAAGCTGACCAGGGATGACATCGTGGTCGATGTCGGTTGCGGAACCGGCCAGCTGACCTTGCCGATCGCCGATCGGGTGCGTGCGGTCGTCGGTGTGGATCCGGAACCGGACATGCTTCTCCGTGCTCGCCGCGCCGCGGGCGAGCAGGGCGTGGCCAACGCGGGCTGGATCGTCGGAGCCGACACCGACATTCCGATGCTGGGCGCGCTGCTCGGCAACCGGACCGTGGGCGCGGTGACCATCGGCCAGGCCTTGCACTGGATGAATCACGAGGAGTTGTTCCGCGCGCTGGTTCCGCTGGTACGCCCCGGCGGAGGTGTGGCCGTGGTGACCAACGGAGCGCCGCTGTGGCTGCAGGACACCGCCTGGTCGCAGGCGCTGCGCGGTTGTCTGGAGCAATGGCTGGGCCTCAGGCTCACCCGCACCTGCGGCACTGATGACGCCAGCGGGCGGCGGTACCGCGGCGGCCTGACCGCCGCGGGGTTCGACCTGAGCGAAACCAGCGTCGACTACGTCGACGAACTGGACCTCGACCAGATCGTCGGCGGCGTCTACTCGGCGCTTCCCGTTGACAGACTGCCCGCGCCAGATCAGCGACCGCTGTTCGCCGAACAGATCCGCCGCGCACTGGAGCAGCAGGCGCCGTTCACCGAGCACGTTCACGTGACGATGCTGATCGGCCGGATCGGAACCGGAGCCGGACTGTAGAGCGTCAGCCGGAGCCGTGGTGTCGACCGTCGAATCCAGGTGCGTGGTGTGGTGCTTGCGGATGTGCGCGGCACGTCGCCCGGGCGGCAGGTGCCGTCCGAATCGGTGACGCTCCCCGCCTCGACCGTGAAGGACACATCATCGGGTGCCTTCACCTCTCCGTCGCCCCAGACTTGGACCTGGGGCGGTCCGGGTATCGACCCAGGGCGTAGAAGATCAGTACGGTCAGCCGCTCCTGACTGTCCCGCAGGTCTTTCTGTGCCACGGCGATCAGCTCTGGCCAGACGAAATGGGAGGGGACGAGCAGGATCTGGTCATGCTCGGTCAGGGTGAGGTCGATCGGACGGGCGTCCTTCCGTAACCCCGGCGGCCGGATCACCACGTCGCCGGTGCTCTGGTCGACCCGCACGTGAGGCGAGAGCTCTTCCAACATCCGCGGCAGGCCGATGCCGGCCTGGGCGTCGATGAGGGGGCGTTGGCGGCCTTGTAGGTAGCCAGCCGCAGGTAGGTCTGATCGACATGGGACAGCCGATCGCGCCTCAGCGCCTTGGCGCCGCCGATGACCGGGGCCATCCCGACGTTGCAGCCGTGCGCCACCAGCAGTGCGGCGATCGAGATCGGTAGGTCGGCCGGCCGGCCCGCCGCCTCCACCGGGGTAGGGTGCGGCGGCGTCGTTCATGAGCGTGAGGGTGCTGCCGAAGGGCACCGAGGCGAAGTCGATGACGATGTCGGCCCGGTCCGCCGGGGCCATCAGCAGGTCCGTGCAGCGCAAGGCGTGATCGCGCAGGCCGCCGCCGATCCCGATGAGCCAGAACGGCAGCCGGGTCCGGCCGTCGCCGAACCACAGGTGGTAGAAGCGCGAGTTCGACGCGTTGAGCACACGCAGCCGGTAGCGGCGTGGCTCGACCGCCAGGAACGGGTAGGCCTTGCCGTTCACGATGGGCGTGTCTCCGAAGACCTCCGGGGACCAGATGGGGTGGTACGGGGTCACTCCCTTGGCGGGGTAGAAGAGCGAGCCGTCCCGGTTGAACGTGCGGTCCTGCACGATCAAGGGGACCTCGAAGCGTCCCTGCGGCAGGCCGAGCGTGTCCTCGGCCTGCTCCCGGATCACATAAACCCCGGCCAGTCCGGCGTAGTTGTTGAGCCGGGTGAGGTCCATCCCGTGGTCGTGGTACCAGAGCATGGTCGCCCGCTGGCGGTTGCCGTAGGCGTAGATCGCCTCGTTGGGCGCGGCTCCGGGCAGCGTGGCGTACAGGGGGCCGTGCAGCCCGTGGGGGGTGAACCACGCGGCCGGGTTGCCGTCCGACTGCGGGGGGTTCCATCCGCCGTGCAGGTGGACGACGTTCCACACGGTCACGTCGTGGGGCATGTCCAGGTGCCGGCCGCCAGGCGGATCCGGGGGAACGCCGCGTACCTGCCGCCAGAGGGTCTGATCGATCGAGCGCTGCAGCAGGTGCCTGGCCGGCAACTGGTTGCGGTAGCGGACGATCGACGGCCGGTCCCGCCGCGCCACCAGGGTCGGCCCCAGGCAGCCGAGCCCGGCGGCCCCGCTCCGGCCCGGCAGATCCGACGCCCAGAAACCCCAGGCGACAGTCACGCCGAGATTCGACACTGGACGGCGGCCGGTCAACCTCCCGCAAAGCCCGCCGCGCCGACCACACCGAGCGCCCGGCCCGCTGTTCCGAAGACGTCGCCCGCCACCGGCAGGCGACCCCCAGGGGCATGTCCGCCGATGCGTCAGGTGACGAGCAGTCCGCCGTCGACGAACAGGTCGTGGGCGTTGACGCCGGTGTTGCGGAGAAGGAAGTCAGTGGCGTCGACCACCTCCGACGTCGCCACGAGGCGCCCGATCGGGGTACGCGGTATGTGCGGGTGGTCGGGTACGTCGCGCCACTTCGGGGTGTCTCCGACCACGCCTGGGTGGATCGCGTTGACGCGGTGGGGTGCGATCTCCACGGCCAGGGTTTTCACCAGACCGGTGATACCTCCGTTGACGGCGGTCACCATGGTGGAACCGGGGTAGGGGCGTTCCTTGGCCAGGCCGCCGAAGAGCACGACCGACGCGCCGGGGGTGAAGCGGTCACGCAGGGTTCGCACTGTCTCGGTGCAGCCCACGAGTTTGATGGTCACAGTCTTGATGGCCTCGGCGATATCGAAGTCCGCGAGGGAGTTGACGCCCTGTTCGATGGCGGTGATCACCAGGTTGTCGACCGTGCGCACATCGACGAGTGCGGCGGCGATCGTCTCCGGCCGCGACAGGTCGACGGCCAGGCCTCGGGTCGTGCCGCCGATTTCGGCGGCCACGGTGTCGGCGCGCGCCGCGGTGCGGCTGGTGATGATGACGGTGTCGCCGCGGTCGGCGAATCGCTGCGCTACGGCGCGGCCCAGTCCGCTGCTTCCTCCGACGATGATTGAGGCGGTCATGATCCAGTGGTCCCTTCGGATCGGCAGGTCAGCCGACGGCTTCGTACGCCTTCCAGCATGCCCTTCCGGCCGGCTGTCCTCCAGGTCCATCTCCGTCGATGCCTGGATCACCGTACTCATCAGGGGTGTCCTCCTTGATCAGGAGTTACACCGAAAACCGGGCTCTGTCGCAGATTCGGTGGTGACGGAGCGTCAGCCCAAGAGGATCCGGTGACGGCCAGAAGCAGGTCCTAGAACTCAGCACGCTTCCGGGTGTCGAGAATGTGGCGCTGGCTCCGTCCCAGGGACACCAGCGGCCACGACGGGCCGCGCGACGGAGAAGGAGAACCACCATGATCGAACGGATGGACCACATGGGCATCGTCGTTGATGATCTCGCGGCCGCGGCTGAGTTCTTCGTCGAGCTCGGACTCGAGCTGCAGGGCGAGGGGCCGGTCGAGGGCCGGTGGGTGGATCGCGTCGTGGGGCTCGACGGCGTCCGGGCAGAAATCGCGGTCGTGCAGACCCCGGACGGCCATGGACGACTCGAGCTAACGACAACGGAGGGATAACCGTGCAACCGAACGAGATCACCGAGGTTCTGAACCGACCGATCAGCCGAGAACTGTTGGCCCGCGACCTGACCCGCTTGGCCTACGTCGCCAAGGACGGCACACCCCGCAATGTCCCGATCGGGTTCACCTGGAACGGCTCGGAGATCGTCATGTGCACTGCGAAGAACGCCCCGAAGCTCCCGGCCCTGCGCAAGAACCCGACGGTTGCCCTGACGATCGACACCGGTGCGTTCGCCCTACGACTCGAGAAGCGGCGATCCGACGCGGCTGGGTCTGGCTCACCACCGTGCCCTTCGCGCCTCGGACGCGAAGCGGCTCCCTGTGCCCATCTGTGGCGCCTCGGAGTGCGCGGAGTCTTTGAAGTCCGCCAGGAAATGTCGCGGTGGGATGTCGAGAACCCGCGCGCGGCTTCGTCCCCACAGTGAACACGGCCACAATGGGCCGTACCGCACTAAGGAGAACATGATGGCCAAGTACCTGCTGCTCAAGCACTACCGGGGTGCGCCGGCATCGGTCAACGACGTGCCGATGGACCAGTGGACGCCGGAGGAGCTTTCGGCCCACGTGCAGTACATGCAGGACTTCGCCGCTCGGCTCGAGGGCACCGGCGAGTTCGTCGACAGTCAGGCGCTCTCCCCGGAGGGCACGTTCGTCCGCCACGACGGCGAGGGGCGGCCGCCGGTCACCGACGGCCCGTTCGCGGAGACCAAGGACCTGATCGCCGGCTGGATGGTGATCGACGTCGAGACCTACGAGCGGGCGCTCGAGCTGGCCGGCGAGTTGTCCGCGGCTCCGGGTGCGGGTGGGAAGCCGATCCATGAGTGGCTCGAGGTGCGCCCGTTCCTGGCCGCGCCCCCGACCATCACGGAGTGACGCACGGTGGACGAGGCCCTGCTGCGGACCCTCACTCCCACCGTGATCGGCATCCTCGTCCGTCGCGGAGCCGACTTCGCGGCGGCCGAGGATGCCGTGCAGGACGCCCTGGTCGAGGCCGTGCGCGTGTGGCCGGACGACCCGCCGCGGGACCCCAAGGGCTGGCTGGTCACCGTGGCCTGGCGTAAGTTCCTCGACGCCGCCCGCGCCGATACCTCCCGACGGCACCGCGAGGTACGCGTCGAGGGCGAGCCCATGCCCGGCCCGGGCGAGGTGGTGGACGACACGCTCCAGCTGTACTTCCTGTGCGCGCGCCCGTCCCTGACACCGGCTTCGGCCGTCTCGCTCACGCTGCGCGCGGTCGGCGGCCTGACCACGCGTCAGATCGCGCAGGCCTACCTCGTGCCGGAGGCGACCATGGCCCAGCGGATCAGCAGGGCCAAGCGGACCGTCTCGGGCGTCCGGTTCAACCAGCCCGGTGACGTCGCCACAGTGCTGCGCGTGCTCTACCTGGTCTTCAACGAGGGCTACTCCGGCGACGTCGACCTCGCCGGCGAGGCGATCCGGCTCACTCGCCAGCTGGCGGCCAAGACCAACCATGAGGAGGTCGCGGGCCTGCTCGCGCTCATGCTGCTCCACCACGCACGGCGCCCGGCACGGACCGGCCCCGACGGCAGGCTCGTGCCTCTTGCCGAGCAGGACCGCAGCCTGTGGAACACCCGCCTGATCGGCGAGGCCGACGGCCCGCGGGCCGGCCTGGCGGGGCTCGACCCCGCCCTGCCCCGCCACGCCGCCGTCGCGGCGTACCTACACGAGCGTGACGGTGACCCAGTGACCGCAGCACGGCTCTACGCCGAAGCTGCCCGATCGGCGCCCAGCCTCCCCGAACGCGACCACCTCACGCGACAGGCCGCACGGCTCAACGCGCAACTGCGCAGTTGAGCGGCGGGCGGCAGGCATGCACCGACCCGATAGGGACGGTCTGCTCACCCTGTTGGCTGGCCGGACCGCGTCACTTGCCGTTCAAGTCTCACTTGTCGAAGTCTCCGCCCTTGAGATCCCCGTGTTCTCAGGGCTTCTTGCGTCGACTGAAACGCTCATGGCTTCGCCGTCCCGGACCACAGCAAAACGATCGTGGCCTGACAGGCAGCCCGGTCGCCCCGCTTCGCCGGCACCGCGGAAATGAGAAACCCTTGCCGGGAAGGGCTTCTCGACATCGCCGACAAGATCGAAGTAGCTCCGATTGGGGCGAGTTACGCTTCGCGAAAATCGGCGCTAACTTGGCTTCCGTGGCTCATTCGCATTGGACCATATCTCCTCTTTCCTACTGAAAGCAGTCAATGTGCATCAGAACGGGCAGCGCGTCGGTGACATGCTGGCTGAGAGCATCCGGTCGCTCTCCGAACCGGAGAGTCCGTTGGAATCGGCGGAGGAGACGCTGGGGGGAAGCGGCCAGGCGGCGGGCGGGCATGTGAGCGTCCTGGTCGGTCCGGACGGACGGCTGCGTGAGCTGAACCTCAATCCGCGGGTGATGCGGATGGCGTCGGAGGACCTCGCACGGGAGGTCCTCATGGCGGTGAACGCGGCCATCGACGACCTCCGTGCGGGCATCCCCGGCCTGGAGCCGGCGGTGATCCCGGATCTCCGGAAGCTCGCGGAGAGCCTGGACGGCGTTCACGCCGACGTGCTGAGCCGCCTGGACGAGTTCGCGTCGGGGATCGAGTCGACCGTACGACGGCTGGAGGAGCGGTGACCGCGAGCTACGGGATGGACGTCTCGCACGCCGACTTTCGGAGCACGGGCACGGGTCTCTCCGAGACCGGCGCGAGCCGCCTGGAAGAGGTGCGGGCCCTGCGCGCCTATTTGGAGGGAGAGGGCGATCCCTGGGGTGACGACGACGAGATGGGGGGCATGGTCGGCGCGGCCTATCGCGCGGTGACCCAGCACGCGCTGGACGTCTATGAGGCGCTGGCGGAGCGTCATGTGACGACGGGCGGTGGCGTGGAGCTCATGGCCGCGGACTACCGGTCGGCGGAGTGGCGGAGCGCGGAGGAGGCCGACCGGATCATGCGAGCCGCCCAGCGGCTGTGACGCCGGCTACCGCCGGAGATCGGCGGGTGGCAGGATCACGCCGACCGGCCCGGAAGGGTTGATCGCGATGCCGACGTCGGCGGGCAGCAGTGCGACCAGATCGCCGCCGTGGATCCGTTGCCAGCCCGTGGAACTCTCCGGGAGCTCGTCCGGCAGGTGGACCTGCGTCGTGTAGGCGAACGCCGCCCGGCCCTCACCCGTGTCGAACACGGGAATGCCGCCACCCGGGCCTGCGGCGACGATCACGTCGGCCTCCAGGAGGAGCGGGGTGATGTCCTGCCCGGTGGCGTAGCCGGTCAGGCTGAGCTGGACGGCCCTGTCGACGGGGTCGGTCGGTTCGGGATAGCCGAGCGCCACCGGCGAGGGCCGGTGGTTCGGATTACGGCGGAACTCACCGGTGATCTCGCCCGCCGCGTCGACCTGCCACGCGCCGACGATGCCGTACGGCGGGACCTCGCCGTCGGGGTCGAAGAAGGGATCGACCGCGTAGAGCCAGGCTCCGGGGCTGCGTCGGGCCTGTTCCCGCAGCTCGTCCGTGAGAGGCGGAGGTGGTGGGGCATCGTTCACGGAGATCCTCCTGATCACGCCTGAGGGTAGCCGGGTCACGGGTCGAAGCGGGGGTTGGGGATGAAGTTCTCCGGTGTTTTGGGCACCCCCTCCGGCCAGGCGCCGGAGATGTATCGCCGATGCACACCGCCGGGGAAGGCGACCTCCTGCTCGTGGCCCAGCCGGGCGGTCGCCTCCGGAAGAGTCCGCTGGATGTCGATCCCGCCGGGGGCGTCCACCTCATAGACGTGGCGCCGCACGAAGACGTTGTCGATGTCCCTGCGGGAGCTGGTCGCCACGAAGGCGGAGGGGGTGGACTTGTTCACGTGGTCGTACAGGTTGGTGGCGGACGGATCCTGCGGGTGCAGTCCGTGCTCGAACACCTCGTCCGGCGCCCTGTTGTCGGCACGGTAGAGCAGCTCGCGCTCCCTGCGCCACATCGGATAAGGAGTGATCTTCTTCACGTCGACGCTCTTGTCGGCGGCCGACTCCAGGTAGTTGTCCGGACCGCGGACGGGCATGGGCGGACGCTTCGGGGGCCGGGGCGCCCCGGACCCTCCCCGCACGGGAGGTTTTCGCAGGAGGGCCGAGGCCCGGTTGAAGAGGCGGACCACGCTCCGTTGCAGCAGGTCGACCACCTTGCGGATGATCTGCCGTACGGCCAGGCGGGCGTTGCCCACGACGGCGGGAACGGCCGTGAGGGAGACTCCGGCCGTGGGGCCCGAGGCCGCGGCGAGCCGGCACAGGTTCTGCGCGAGCCGTATCAGGACGACGATCAGCGCCACCTTCATGGCGAGCACGGCCATGGCCGAGATCTGCTGGGCGCAGCCGATGAGCAGTGCGGCGGCGATCGCGTCGCCGGACCGGCTCGAGGTGTCTCGCCAGTCCTCGTCGAATGCCCTGACGCCGTCGCCGTCGTTTCGGGACGTGGTCCGGGCGGCATGCGTGTCGGCGGCCGACGAACTGCGGCTCAGCGCTGTCGCGAACGTGATCCACCGCTGTCCGGACTCGTACAACGTGTCCTCGTTGACCGGTGACCAGAATCCGACAAGGTTGAGAACGGTGGCGAGCTCGGCCGGAGGCTGCAGTGCCACGGCGATCTATGAACTCAGCGGCCGGCGGTGCGGTTGACAGGGCCGGACTCGCCTGTCGCACTCTCGAAGATCCGGCTGAGGACCGCCTCCGTATTCCTGGCCCGCCGTACCGTCGCACCGGGACCGTCGACATGCTGCATGAGGCAGGCCTCCTCGCCGAGTGCCCTTCTCCGTGACGTCGCCGATTCAGGATGGAGGTCCTGGGCCACGTGGGGGCAACTTCCGTGATCTTATCGGTAGGTTCCCCCGAGCTCAGGCCTGTCGCCTCCGGGCCGGCCCGGTTCGGGTCGCCGCCGTCACCGATGCCCGGGTCAGTCGCGGACGGCGCAGAGGAGGCGGTTGTTGCCGCGCTGCCAGAGGGTGCCGATCTCGGCGAATCCGGTATTGCGGAGGGCGTCGACATGTGCGGAGAGCAGGGGGGACTCCGAGCCGTGGTGGTCGGCGCCCGCGGTGGTGCGTGCGGCGTTGAGCTCGGCGAAGGCGGGATCGGCGGCGACCGCGTCCCACCACTGGCTCCAGTCTTCGGGGCGTCCGCCGGCGAACGCGCGCTCGGTCTCCCGATCGTGCACGGCGCGTTCGAGGCGGGCGATGGCCGGGGCGGTGTCGTCGGTCTCCATGTGGTCACCGTTGAGCAGGAGCCCGCCCGGACGGAGCACGGTCGCCAGCTCGGCGTACACCTTCGCGAGATCCGGTCCGGAGATCCAGTGCAGCGCGGTGGTGCTCACCGCGACGTCGGCCGGCCGCTCCAGGCCCAGGGACTCGGTCCACCCGGGTGTGCGCAGGTCGAGGGAGACGAACCTGAGATGAGGGTAGGCGGCCCGGCCGAGGCCGAGCAGCAGCGGGTCCGCGTCGACCGAGACCACCGTCGTCTCGGGCAGCCGCTCCAGGAGGCGGGCGGACAGTGAGCCCGGTCCGCAGCCGAGGTCGATGACCAGCGGGTCGGGGCGGCCCGCCGCTTCGACGGCGTCGATCAACGCGGTGAATCGCTCCTCGCGGTCGGGCAGATAGCCCTCCTGCTGGCGGTCCCAGCGTGCGATCCACTCGAGTGCGGCATCGTGGGTGAGCACAATCGTCTCCTTGTGACTGTCGTCTAAGCTTGTGGCAGTCACAAACTAAAACACGAGAATGTAACTGGTCAAGTGGATTTCAACAGTCACGCCGATGCGATCGTCCGGATGGCGGTGGGGTTGGTCAACGAGCTGACCCCGGGAGAGCGGCGAGGCCGAGCCTTCCCGCCGCCGCGCGATCTCGCCGCCGCCGCCACCGAGGGCCTGCGGACCGGCTACCCGAGCCACCGGGAGGTCGCCGAGGGGGAGGCCTGTGACCTCGTCGAGATCGCGGCGCGGTTGCGCATGGTCTTCGACGCCGTCGCAACGGGAGACATCGACACGGCGGCCCTGCAGGTCAACGGACTCCTTGAGGAGACCCGCGCCCGGCCGCTGCTCGAACGGCACGACGGGGAGCCGTGGCACCTGCACTTTCACGGTTCCGGCGGCACCATGGCCGGCGACTTGGCGGCGAGCTGCGCCACCGGGCTGGCGATCGTGCTGGGGAGCGAGTTCCACGACCGTCTCGGTGTGTGCACGGCACCGCACTGCGACCGGGTCTACGTGGACGTCTCCCGCAACGGCACCCGCCGGTTCTGCGGCACCGCCTGCCAGAACCGCGTCAAGACCGCGGCCTTCCGTGCCAGAGGCAGAGTCCCGTGAGGTCACTCATGGCGGCCCTCCGGCTAGCCGAGCCTCAGCTCTGGGCTATGTCGATGTCCCCCGTGGCGCTGGTGACCCGGACCGAGCGCGGGGCGGCGGGGTCGTCGACGATGCCGATCCGCTCGCTCCCCGTGACGGTGCCGGTCACGACGTGGTAGGCACCCCGCGGCAGCCGTACCACGCCGTCGCCGGTGCCGGTCCGCACCTCGACCGCATCGGGCGGGCCGCTGAAGACGAGTCTCACCTCGCCGGTGCCGGACGAGGCGGTGACCCGCCTGCCCGACAGGTTGTCGGCTTCGACGGGGCCGGCTCCCGCCCGCGCCTCCACCGTGCCCGACAGCGCGTGCAACGTGACCGCCCCCGCTCCGGCGTCGGCCCTGACCTCAAGGCCGTGCGGGATCTCCACCCGGTAGTCCACCACGCACATCCGGTCGTGCCACGTGTCGTCGCCGGACGGGCAGGTGTAGTCCAGCGTCAGCGTGCCGCCGTCCACGGGGTGCCTGGTGACGGGCTTGTGGCCTTTCCACCGGAGGCTTTCGGTGACCCGGACGCCTGACCTGGCGCTCTCCGTCATCTCGATGTTTCCGGCCCCGGTCGCCACCCGCAGTGCGGTCAGCTCGCCGGTCACGTCGTAGGAGACGGTCTCATGCCGCTCCGCGCCGGCGCCCACCTCCGCCGGGCCTTCGAAACCACCCACCTGCACCGGGTCGCAACCCACCAGCACCAGACCGGATGCGAGCAGTGCTACTGCGATGGCTGTCATTTTCCCGTCCTCGCGGTATCGATCTTCCGCCGGGCCGTACGGCCGCCGCCTACGGGAAGTCCCCCAGGTGCCTCGAAGGTATTCCGGGCCGGCCGGTCGAGGACGGGGTTCCGGAGTGTGGCAAGGAACGTTTTACCTACTCGGGGGCCGGCCGGGACAGCCCCGGGCCCGGGAGAGGAGTCATCACCAGCACATGCGCGGGAGATCGCCGCTGTGGCGCCGTGATCTCCACATCCGTCCCTCTCTGGGTCCATGCCAGTTCCGTGCGTCCGTCCGCGCCGAGAAGTTCGACAGGGGTGCCCGGAGAGAGCGTCAGGTCACGGATGACGAGAGTCCCGGGGAGGCCGTCGGCGAGCACGGTGGCGTAGACGGTGGTGTCCTTGCAGGTGAAGTGGACGGGGTGGCCGTCCGGAGTGGCCGTCCGGGTCCGGGTCCACGGGCGCGTCGCGAAGATCGCCTGACCGTTGGTCTCCAGCCACGCGCCGAGCTCGCGGAGTGGCTGCTGCTGCATCTCGGGGATGCGGCCGTGTCCGTCGGGGCCGACGTTGATGAGCAGGTTGCCGCCCTTGCTGACCACGTCGACCAGCAGGCGGACGAGTGCGGTGCCGGTGAGCATGTCGGCGGCGCTCTCCTGGGCGTTGTAGCCGAAGGAGGTGCCCAGGCCCCGGGTCAGCTCCCAGGCATGGGGGAGAGCGGTCTCGGGGGAGCTGTACTCGTGGGTCTGGACGTCGTAGTGGAAGGTCGGAACCGGGGTGGGCAGCTGCCTGCCGCCGCGGGCCAGAAGCTTCAGCGTCGTGGCGATGAAGCGGAGGTAGAGGCGGCGAGCGAGGCGGTTGCGCGGCATCTTCACCTGGGTCCAGCGGTCGTTGACCACCCCCTCGGCGACGGAGTCGTAGTAGTGGGCGAAGAGTTCGTGCGGGTCCTGCTCCGCGGGCCAGCCCATGTCGTTCCAGAGGATGGACGGCTGGTAGGCGTCGATCAGCTCCCGCCACTGCGCCGTGGCGTATCGCGCGTACTCCTCACCGAGCGCCTGATGCTCCATGAGGTCGGTCATGGTGCGGATCGGCCTGTCGGTGAAGGTCCAGTCGATGCCGCCCGCGTAGTAGAGCCCCATCCGGAGTCCCTGTGCTCTGACGGCGCTGGTGAGATCGCCGACGAGGTCCCGCCGCACCCGGTAGTCGGCGGGCATGCGGGGGTTGGGCACCTTGGTGGGCCACAGGGGGTATCCGTCCAGGTGTCTGGTGACCATGACCACGTACTGGGCGCCCGTGCCGGCGAAGAACCGGGCCCAGTCGCCGAGGTCGGTCTCTGCGGCGACGGTGTCGAACCGGTCACGGAAGCGGGTGTAGGGGAAGTCGTCGCCGTACGTCGCTCTGTGGTGCCGGGCGGTCGGTGAGCCGGGCACGCGCAGCGCGTTGAGGTACCACTCGGCGTAGGGGATGTTGCCCCGGGTGTCCTTCATCGCGGTCAGGTCGCGCATGAAGGAGGTGAAGTCGCCGGCCGCCGGATCGGCGAAGGCGGGGACCGAGTAGAGGCCCCAGTGGAGGAAGATGCCCAGCTTCGCGTCCTGATACCAGCCGGGGATCGGGCGGGCGCCGAGCGAGGCTCTGTCCGGCAGGTGGGTCACGGTGCTTCTCCCGGGGTGTGAACGGCTGTCATGAGGCGGACCAGGGTGCGCAGTTCCTTTCCGTAGGCATCCAGGTCGAGCCCGGGATCCACGGTGAGCGCGCCGAGGATCCCGTCGCGCAGGGAGCGGATCGCGATCGCGACGGACCTGGGGTCGAACTGCCGGAACTGCCCCTGCCGCTGGCCCCGGGCCAGGAGGTCCTCAAGCGCGTCGAGGTCCGCGCGCGCGACCGCGGCGGAGGCGGCCGCCCCGTTCTCGGTGGCGCGGGAGCCGGCGGCGATGTCCAGTACGGCCAGCAGGTGTTTGCGGTGCGACCGGATGAAACCGACGTTGGCGCCGACGAAGGCGTCCAGTGCGTCGGCGGGGGTCGGCTGGGCGTCCACGAGCGGGCCGACGTGACCGGCGAACGCGGCCATGACCTCCCCGACGACGGAGTTGATCAGATCCTGCCGGTTGGCGAAGTGGTAGGTGATCAATCCGGTGCTGCTCAGCCCGGCCTGCTTGGCGATCTTGGCGAAGGACGCCCCCGCGGAGCCGACCTCGGCGATCACCTCGACGGCCGCCTCGATGATCTGGGCACGCCGCGCCTGCTCGGTGAACGTCCGTTGCTCACCTGGACGAAAATTAGCTTGCATGAGCAAAGTCTAGGGTGTGACGGATGCGGACCTTCCCTCAGGACGGCACCGGTCCGCACCGGACAGCCCTGCCGATCCCGTCGGCTCCCTGGCCGCTCTGGAGCATGGGGGACAATCGGCGTCATGCAGTTCGGCATCCTCGGACCCCTGGACGTACGGTCCCCCACCGGTGAGGCGGTCTCCGTGGGCGGACCGCGGCCGCGTGCCCTGCTGGTGATGCTGCTGCTGAACGCGGGCCGGGTGGTCGGCGTGGAACAGCTGATCGACGGCCAGTACGGCGACGACCCTCCCGCCGGCGCCGCCAACGCGCTGCAGGCCCAGGTGTCCCGGCTCCGCCGTAACCTGCCCGCCGAGACGGTCGAGTTCCACGGGTCCGGATACCGGCTCGCGATCGACCCCGACGACGTCGACGCCCACCGGTTCGAGCGGCTCGCCCGTGAGGGACGTCGGCAGCTGGCGGCGGGCCTTCCCAGGGCCGCCGTCGGCCCGCTGCGGGAGGCGCTCGGCCTGTGGCGGGGGCCGGCCCTGGCCGACCTGCCTTTCGGGCAGGCACAGGCGGCACGGCTGGAGGAGCTCCGGCTGGCGGCGGAGGAGGATCTCGCCGAGGCGGAGCTCGCCCTTCCCGAGGGCGCCTCCATCGCCGACCTGCAGCGGCTGGCGGACGCGCACCCCCTGCGGGAGAGGCTCAGAGGGCAGCTGATGCGCGCCCTGCACGCGGCGGGACGGCAGGCCGAGGCACTGGCGGTGTTCGAGGAGACCCGGAGCCTGCTCGCCGAGGAGCTCGGCGCCGACCCTTCGCCCGAGCTCGCCGAGGTCCACCTGGCCGTCCTGCGCGCCGAGAAGCCCCGGCCGGTGCCGCGGCGGCTCGCGGCGCAGCTCAGCAGCTTCGTGGGGCGCGAACAGGAGCTCGCACGGATCGACGCGCTGCGCGACTCCCGGCTGATCACGATCATCGGGCCGGGCGGCACCGGCAAGACCCGGCTGGCGATCGAGGCGGCCGGGCGCGGGCGGCGTGAGGTGTGCTTCGCCGATCTCTCCCCGCTCCGCGGCGGCGCCTCCCTGCCCGGCGGCACCACCCCGTTCAACGGCGGCGACCAGGTGCCCCAGGCGGTGCTCGACGCATTCGGGTTGCGCGAGGCCGGGTTCCAGCCGCTGCGCCCGTCGGACCCCACCGAGCGCCTGGTGTCGGCGCTCGCCGGGCAGGAGCTGCTGCTCATCCTCGACAACTGCGAGCACGTCGTCACCGCCGTCGCCACGCTGGCCCGCAGCCTGCTGGGCGAGTGCCCGGGGCTGAGCGTCCTGGCCACCAGCCGCGAGCCCCTCGGCATCACCGGCGAGACACTGGTGCCACTGGCGCCGCTGGCCACCCCGCCGCAGGGCTCCCTGCCGTCCGCCGTGCTGTCCTACCCCGCCGTGCGGCTCTTCGCCGACCGGGCGGCCGCCGTACAGCAGGCGTTCGAGGTACGGCAGGACAACGCGGAGACGGTCGCCCGGATCTGCGCGACGCTGGACGGACTGCCCCTGGCCATCGAGCTGGCGGCGGCGCGGCTGCGGTCGTTCACCGTCGAGGAGATCGCCGCGCGCCTGGCCGAGCACGGCCGGTTCCGGCTACTGTCGCGCGGCGACCGTACGGCGGCGGCCCGGCACCGGACCCTGCGCGCGGTGGTGGAATGGAGCTGGGACCTTCTCACCCCGGACGAGCAGGCGCTGGCCAGGCGGTTCACCGTGTTCGCGGGGAGTGCGTCCCTGGAGGCGGTCGAAGAGGTCTGCGGCATGGAGGACGCCGCCGAGCTGCTGGCCGACCTGGTGGACAAGTCGCTGATCGAGACGGACGGCGACCGCTACCGGATGCTCGACACGATCCTGCTGTTCTGCGCGGAGAAGCTGGCCGAGGCCGGAGAGCAGGAGCGTCTGCGAGGCGCCCACGCCCGCTTCTTCCTGGACCTGGCGCAGCGCGCGGATCCCCACCTGCGCCGGGCCGAGCAGCTCCGGTGGCTGGACCTGCTCTCCGCCGAGCACGGCAACCTGATGGCCGCGCTGCGCCGGGCCGTACGCGACGACCGGGAGACGGCGCTGCGGCTGATCGCCGCGCTGGCGGCGTACTGGTGGCTGAGCGGACGGCGCAGCCAGGCCGGTGAGGCGGCCGCCGAACTCCTCGACGCGATCGGCCGGCCTCCCGAGGGGCTGGAGGAGGAGTACGTCATGTGCGTGACGCACGCCGTACCCCGGGCAGGGCCCGAGCACTGGGAACAGGCCGGGGCGATCATGGGGGCGCTGGACCGTCCGGCACGGCACCCCTTCACCCTGCCCATGTGGGGCATGATCGCGGGGCCGTCGGGTCCGATCGGACCCGAGGCCGGACGGCTGCTCGGCTCCGATCCGTGGAACCAGACGCTGGGACGGCTCAGCCTGGCCCTGCTGACGATGCTCGACGGTGAGCATGCCCGGGCCGAGCGGGGGTTCGAGGAGGTGCTGCTCGGCTTCCGTTCCCTGGGCGAGCGCTGGGGAACGGCTCAGGGGCTTGACGGGCTGGCGCTGGTCGCGAGCCTGCGCGGGGAGTGGGGGCGGGCCCGTGAGCTGTGGGGGGAGGCGCTCGCGCTGCTGGAGGAGCTCGGCGCCCTGGAGGAGAGCACGGATGTGCTGGCGCACCGGGCGGCGGCCCTGGTGCGCCAGGGGGATCTCGCCGCCGCTGCCGCCGACTACCGGCACGCCGAGGAACTCGTCCGTAAGGCGGGCTGGCCGGATGTGTCCGCAGAGATCCACCTGGGCATGGGCGAGATCGCGCGGTCCGACGACGATCTCGCCGAGGCCCGGCGCCGGTTCGACGCGGCGCTGCGGGCCTCGGAGACCGGGCCCTTCGTCGACGGGGTGCGGGCGCGGGCGCTCACCGCGCTGGGACGGCTGGCCGAGGCCGAGGGCGACCCGGCCGAGGCCCGGCTCCGCCATCGCCAGGCGCTGGCCGCGGCGCGGAGGTCGCCGCTGACGACGGACTTCGCCATCGCCGCCGAGGGACAGGCCGGAGCCGCCCTGCTGGAAGGAGCGGAAACGTCGCGGGAGGGCGCCGGAGAACGGGCGGCGCTGCTGCTCGGCGTGGCCGTGGCGTTGCGTGGGATGGCCGTGGCCGGTGACCGCGACGTCGCCCGGATCGCCGAGGACGCCCGTGCCCTGGCAGGTGTGGAGGCTTTCGCGTCGGCATTCGCCCAGGGGGCCGCGATGCGCCGTGACGAGGCGCTGAACGTACTGAACCTGCTTGACGGCGAAGGCGGCGAGCCGGGGGAGGACCGGGAGACGGGAAGGCGCTGACAGTGCTCGACGACGGGGACGCGTGACTGTCAGCTGACGGTCGGTGAGCTGTCAGCGCCCCTCGCGAAGCTTCCGGACATGAAGAACACCACGGTCCTCATCTCCGGCGCGAGCATCGCCGGACCCGCACTCGCCTACTGGCTGAACCACTACGGCTGCACCGTCACCGTCGTCGAGAAGGCACCCGCGCTCCGTCCCGGCGGCCAGGCCGTCGACTTCAAGGGCGCGACCCATCTCACCGTGCTGGAGCGGATGGGAATCCTGGCGGAGGTACGGCGGCGCCAGACCGGCGGGACCGACCAGGTCATCGTCGACGCGGACGGCAGGCGGCTGACGGTCATGCCGGGCGAGTTCAGCGGCGGCGACATCGAGATCCTCCGCGGCGACCTCGCCGCCCTGCTGTACGAGAGGACCGCGGAGAGCTGCGAGTACGTCTTCGGTGACTCCATCACCTCGCTGACCGAGACGACGGGTGGCGTGCACGTCACCTTCGAGCGCGGCGCGCCGCGCACCTTCGACCTCGTCGTGGGCGCGGACGGCATCCACTCCAACGTCCGGCGGCTGGCCTTCGGCCCCGAGTCGGAGTATGTGAAATTCCTCGGCCATTACTACGCGCTGGCCGACCTCGACGCCGGTTTCAGCGGCGCGATGTACAACGAGCCGGGCAGGATGGTGTCGGTCGGCGGCCCCAAGGCGCCCGCGTTTTTCGTCTTCGCCTCCGAGCAGCTCGACTACGACCGCTACGACACCGGCCAGCAGAAGCGGATCCTCATCGACGCCTACCGGAACGGGGGCTGGAAGATCCCCGGGCTCATGGCCAAGGTGCTGGACGCGCGCGAGCTCTACCTCGACTCGATCAGCCAGGTCCACATCGACCGGTACGCCAAGGGCCGGGTGGTGCTGCTCGGCGACGCCGCCTACGGCAACACCCTGGGCGGCTTCGGCACCGGGCTGGCCGTCGTGGGCGCGTACGTGCTGGCCGGGGAACTGGCGGCGGCCGGAGGCGACCACCGGACGGCGTTCCAGAAGTACGACGAGGTGTTCCGCGGCTACGCCAAGGTGGCCAGGCAGGGCAGCGCCGGTCCCTTCCTCGCCCCGGCGACCCCGGCGAAGATCAGGATGCGGAACTGGATGTTCAAGCGCAGGTTCCTGCTGAAGGCGATGCTGAAGACGACGGACTGGTTCGCCACGGACATCGAGCTCAAGGACTACGCGAAGCTCGCCCGCACCTCCGTCCCGAGGTGACTCCCGAGAGGGACACGGCCGGGAGCCGCTCTCCCCGGTGCGGGGACCCCACGGCTCCGGCAACCCTCGGGCAGCCGGGGAGTTCGTGCGTCGTGGTCATGCCTTGTTCAGCCGTCGGATGCGGTCCGGCCGAGCTGGCGGCGCAGGGAGTCCAGGTCACCGAGGACCCACGCCTCAGTCAGTCGCCCGGTGGCGGCGGTGAAGAACCTGGTTCCGCTGTAGCCGTTGGGTCGGCCGGTGCCGGTGATTCCGAGCAGCGTGCCGTGGTGATGGCCGGTCAGTTCCTGCCGGTAGGCCGGTAGGCAGGACCCCGCCAGGCGTAGTTGACGTCCTTCTCCTGCCCGACGACCTGGCCCGCCTCGTCGTAGGCGGTCACGGTGACCGAGGGGGTGTCGAGGATTTTCCTGGGTTCGCCCAATGCGTCTACGCCGCCTTGAGGATCCGAGACCGATTCCCCGAGCACCCGCCCGACGAAGAAGCCGTTGGCCACCTGCGCATCGGTGAGCCGCCCGTCCGCCCAGTCGATCTCTACTCGCCGCACGCCGGGTGCGACGCGTCCGGCCACGACCCGGTAGCTGCCACCGCTCTGGTCGTCGTCCCGCATGCCGTGTGAGTCCGTCTGATCCTCGTAGGCATCCACGGTGAGGCTTCCGGACAGTCCGGCCGCCAGATCACCGGGGGACTTGTAGCCCCAATAGGTGAACACCGCGCGCTCGGCGAACGCCTCGTATTTCTGCGGCGTGCAGAACACGAACCCGGCGGTGCTGCCGACAAGCGCCGTCGACCCCACCGCGTCCCGGTACTCCACCAGCACGCGGAAGTCCTCGGCCTTGCCGTGTCCGGGAATCCGCTGCTTGCCGTTCATGTCGTGCACCGGGCCTCCCATGGGCATGCACTCACGTACCGCCCGCAGCTGCTCGGGGGTGTTCTGCGGCAGTTCGAAGACCTGCGCGGCGATGTTCTGGCCTCCGGAGAAGGGGATCACGACGAGTACGCCGACCACGGAGGCCGCGGCGACCGCGAGTCCGGCGAGCGACCACGACAGGCGGCGGCGCCTCGATGATCCGGTGGCCGCCCGGGAGGCGTAGGCGAGCGCGTTGACCGGCTGGGCCTCGCCCGCGATCAGCCGCAGTTCCTCGGCGATCTTCTGTCCGTTGACGGTCATGTCAGGCCTCCAGGGTGACGGGTTCGCCGACCAGCTCGCGGAGCCGGACGATCGCCTGATGGGTCTGGCTGCGGACGGTTCCCACCGAACAGCCCATGATCTTCGCGACCTCCGATTCGCTGAGGTCTTCGTAGTAGCGCAGCACGAGCACCGCGCGTTTGCGCACCGGCAGGGCGCGCAACGCCTGCCGAAGGGTGAGACGGTTCTCGACTTCGCCGGTGCGGTCGAGAACCGGCTGCTCGGGAGGTGTCCGGACCACTCGTTCGCGGCCCCAGCGGGGACTTCGCCAGCGGCCGACCTGCTCGTGGTACATCACCCGCCGCACGTAGGCCTCGGGATTGCCGCGGATTTTCCGCCAGTGACCGGCGGTCTTCATCAGCGCTGTCTGTAGCAGGTCCTCGGCGGCGTGCTGGTCGTTGGTCAGGACGTAGGCGAGCCTGATCAGGCTGTCCGATCGGCTGGCCACGAATTCGGCGAAGTCGCGTTGTTGGTCGGGATGCAAGGCTCTCCTCGGGTCTCATCCGTCTAGATGCGACCGAGGCCGTGCATCTATGGTGTCCTGCCGGCGATTCAGTCTGCTGACTTTCCGGAGGTCGGCGTCGGTCCGAGATCGCTGCGCACCGCTTGGCGGGCTACTCCGGTCCGGTCGGAGAGGCGTCGGAGTGAATCACCTCCCATGCTGGGACGGTGGGGTGCGGCGCCGCAGGACTCCGGCCGGCGGGGGATCAGTGCTGGGCGCCCCAGTCCCAGAGCGACTGGAGGACGGGGCCGAGGCGCTGTCCGTGTGAGGTGAGCGTGTAGTGCACCCGGGGCGGCCAGCCGGGCTGGCGGCGGCGATCGAGCACACCGGCCTGGGTGAGGTGCGCCAGCCGGTCGGACAGGACCTTGTCCGACAGCGCGGGCAGTGGCAGCTTGCCGAACGTCCCGAGGACGTGCCCGCGACGTTCGCCGAACGGTTCAACAGCGGCGATGCGGAGGCGGTGGCAGAGGTATACGAGAGCGGGGCGGTGTTCGTCCCCGAGCCGGGCACATCGCTGACGGGGCAGGACCTTCACGCCGCCAACGGCCGGTTCATGGGCCTCGGGCTGCCGATCACCGTCCGTCCCCGGCACGTCTACACCGCGGGCGACATCGCCCTGCTGATCGTCGACTGGGTCATCGACGGCGTCGACCGCGACGGGCGGCCCGTGCACATCGAGGGCACCGCCACCGACGTCGCCCGGCGCGGGCAGGACGGACGCTGGCGGTATGCCGTCGACAGCCCTTGCGGCGTCCACGCAGATACGCCGACCGGATAAGACGACGGGCAGGGTGGCCCCGTAGCGTGGGGGCGTTCACCAGGATCGCCGTACGGCACCGCGGATTCACCGGCATGGCGGCGGCGCTCCCCGAAACGTCTGGAGTCGTCGCGTGAGCCGTACCGGCAAGGTCCTCTACGTGATCGTGTGCGCGGCCGGGACCGCCGCCGGGGTCGGCCGCCTCGTCGCGATGGCCCAAGAGAGAGGCTGGACCGTCCAGGTCGTCGTCACCCCGTCCGCACTGGGCTTCGTCGACATCGACGGGCTGGAGAAGCAGACCGGCCGCCCTGTCCGGAGCCGGTATCGCAGGCCGGACGAGCCGAAGCCGCCCCGGGCCGACGCGATCATCGTGGCCCCCGCCACCTACAACACGGTCAACAAGTTCGCCCTGGGCATCTCCGACACCTACGCCCTGGGTCTCCTGGCCGAGGCCCCCGGCCTGGGGATCCCCGTGGTGGTGTTGCCGTCCGTGAACGGCGGCCTCGCCACCCGGGTCCCGTTCCGCCGCAGCGTCGAACAGCTACGGGCCGAAGGCGTGCGTGTCCTTCTCGGACATGAGGCGTCCGAGTCAGGTCCTCCCGGCTCTGACGACTATCCCTGGAAGCTCGCCATCGCGGAGATGGACCGGCTCACCGACCCGTCCTGACCCCGGTGCTCTCGACCATGCCGGCAATCTAGTGGGCGCCCCTGCGGAACCTCGCCGCGATGGCGGCGACCGCTCCGGTGCCCAGCGACGTCCCGGCCAGCACCAGCAGCGCGCCCACCGCCCACAGGCCGCTGTCGTCCGAGGTGGCGGCGTCGACCGACCAGCACGCCGTCATCGTGAGCGAGACGGCGGCGGCGCCGATCACCGGGTGGCCCCGTCGTCCCGCGACGGCGGCCAGGACTCCCAGGCCCAGTGCCACGCCGGCCACCTGCCAGGGCTGGTAGGGGCCGGTGGCGCTGCCGTCGGGGAGCACGTCCTTCTTCTGGTCCCACCCCAGCCAGGCCATGTAGTTGGCGACGGTCACCACCGCCAGCAGTCCGGCCGTCCCGGCGGCGGACGCAAGATCCGGGCGCCGCGTGGGAACGGACTTCCTGTCCTCAGGCACCGCAACCTCCCCTACCTGTGATCACAATGAGTCCACTGTTCAGGGGCGATCCGGCTCCCGTCAACATCTCCGTCCGCGGTGACACTCGTCCATATTTTTCGCCGCATCACCGATGAGTTTCCGCGAGGGGTGAGGTTTCACCTGACAGAACGTCGATGACCTGACCGATCACACCAAGGAGACTGCATCGTGGACTGGACGCTCGAACTCATCGTGGTCCCCGTCGCGGACGTCGACCGCGCCAAGGCCTTCTACAGCGAACGGCTCGGTTTCGTCGTGGACGTCGACCACAGCGCCGGCGAGGACTTCCGGGTGGTGCAACTGACGCCGCAGGGCTCGGCGTGCTCGATCAGCATCATGAAGAACAAGGAGACGGCGGGCAATGTCCAGGGCCTGCACCTGGTCGTCTCCGACATCGACGCCGCGCGTGCCGAGATCGTCGGACGCGGGGTGGAGGCCGGCGAGATCTTCCACTTCGAGGAGGGCGGTCAGGTGCCGGGGCCCGATCCCGAGCGCCGCGACTACGGTTCGTTCCTGGCCTTCAACGACCCCGACGGCAACGGCTGGCTGATTCAGGAGGTCAAGCGGACCAAGATCCGGGATTGATCGCGACGCGCGGGCCGGTGTCCGACGGGGTCGAGCGGTGTCAGCGGGCACGGGGACAGGCGGCCGGACCGGCGGAGGGGATCACGCTGAGCGGAGGGCCTCCCGGGTGGACTCGGCCAGCTCCAGCACCCAGCGGAAGGACGCCTCCGCCTGGGCCACGTCCCGGTGCATGATCCACGGTGCGCAGGTAGCCGCGGCGTACGCGTCGCGGGCTACCTGCGGCACCCGCCGCCATGCCGCCTCGGCGTCGGCGAAGTCGCCGCGCCGCATCACCATCACGCCGAAGCGGAACCACGCCCGGGGCTCCAGCGCGCCGTGTCCGACCTCGGTGAGCCTGCCTGAGTACGGCGATGGCGTGATCGCCGCTCGCGCCTCGCCTTCCGGATGCATTGATCAAGATCAGGGTGCGTTTCTACCAAACGGTATGTCCGGATAGGTGCTATTTGCCGGAATTTTCTCCTGATTATTTGTGCTGATCTACCGGCCATTCGGCTCTCATGGGACCTCGAAGACCGGCGCGCCCGGGAAGATCGCCCGGGCGTGCGCCGGCGTCAGGCTGAACGGCCGGGTCCGGGCAGGATGCGTTCGACCACGTCGGTGACCAGATCGTGGATCTGGTCCTCGGGGAAGATGTCGGGCAGCGTGAGCCGCTCCAGGATCAGCCAGTTCAGTGCCAGGTAGAGCAGGACCACGGTGGTCGCGTCGCCGGGCAGGCCGGACTGCGTGTGGTAGCTGATGTTGGCGTCGACGTCGGCGCGGATGCGCTCGGTGAGCAGGCGGCGCAGCTCCGGGCGGCGGGTGGCCTCCAGGCGCAGTTCCAGCAGTGCCAGGTATCCGGAGCGGAAGTGGCTGACCCGGTCCACCAGGTCGTGCATGAGCTCGGTGACCCTGTCGCGGTCGCGCGGACCCTCCAGCGCGGCGGCCATCATGCCCGGCTCGGGCTCCAGCCGCTCGTAGAAGCGGTGGCCGACCTGGGTGAGCAGGTCATCACGGTTGTTGAAGTAGTTGGAGGCCGTGCCGTTGGGCACCTGCGCCTCGATGTCGACGGCGCGGAAGGTCAGTCCGCGCGCCCCTTCGCGGGCCAGGACCTCGATGGCCGCGTCGAGGAGTGCCGCCCGTCGTGCGGGGTTCTGCCGCATCGCAATCTCTCCTGGGGTCGATGTTGACATCACTCTAAATGTAGTACTACGGTTTAACCACTCCAAACAGAGTACTACGTCTAAAGTACTAGTTGACAGGAAACACAGATGCGAGTCCAGCTCAACGCCCCGATCGTTCTCACCGGGCCCGCCATCGCCGGTCCGGCCGCGCGCTCCTTCCCTCAGCCCAAGCCGGGCCGCCGGCGGCAGGACCCCAAGCCGTCCTCGGTGCCGCGGCCCAGGCCCCTGCCCAAGCCCGGTGGTAACCGATGACCCGGCGCCGTCCGGTTCCAGGACGCCGCCGCTTCACCCTGCCCCGCTCAGTAGCCACCTGAAAACCGCGATAGGACCACAGATGCGAAAGCTCGTTTACTACATCGGAATGACCATCGACGGCTTCATCGCCGCCCCCGACGGGAGCGTCGACTTCTTCCCGCTGACGCAGGACGTCATCGACTTCATCGTCGCGGACTATCCCGACGCCCTGCCGACGCACGCGCGTGAGCAACTCGGCGTGCACGTCCCGAACCGGAACTTCGACGTCGGCGTGCAGGGGCGCGTCACCTACGAGCCCGCCCTGGAGATCGGGGTCACCAGCCCGTACGCCCACCTGCGCCAGTACGTGGTCTCCGAAAGCATGAAAGAGACCCTGGACCCGGCAGTCGAGATCATCTCCGCCGACGTGGCCGGCAGGATCCGGGAGTTGAAGACCGGAGACGGCAAGGACATCTACCTGATGGGCGGCGCCCGACTGGCGGGCACCCTGCTCCCGGAGATCGACGCGCTCGTCATCAAGCTCTACCCGGTGGTCGGCGGCGCCGGAATCCCCCTGTTCACCGCTGACTTCGCCCCCACGTACTTCACGCTCACGGGCACCCGCGCGCTCGAGAGCGGCACGGTCATCCTCACCTACGACAAGAAGTGACCGCCGTGGCGGCCTACGGCCCCGGTGCGCGTCCGTACCGGGGCCGTTCAGCCGGCGTCGGCGAGACGCACGGCGGGTGCTGACCGGCTGGGCCTCACACAGCGCCTTCCGACTAGACGAGTAAGTCCGATGTGATCAGTGGTCGTAGGCGATCAGCGAGCGGGTGACCGGGGCTCCGGTCTTGTTGTTGTGCCAGATCGCCGCGGCCATCGCGAGGATGCGCTGGGCGACGCGTACGGCGACGCCCTCGAAGGTCCGTCCGCCGTGTTGTTCCAGGTCGAGTTGCCCTTTGAGGGTGTCGTCGACCGACTCGATGAGCCGGCGGACCTTCTTGAGTATCGGTTCGCCGTAGCGGGCCTTCTCGCGTTTGCGTGAGGGACGCAGCAGTTCGATGCCCTGTTCGGCGAGGTCGGTTTCGAACGGCTTGGAGGCGAAACCCTTGTCGGAGATGAGCACGATGCCCTCGCGTGCGGCGACCAGGCCTGCGTCGACCTCCAGCATCGCGGCCAGCACCTCGCGCTCGCCGATCTTCGGGTTGGCCAGCGCCCACATGATGGGCATCCCCGCCGGCGTACAGACCAGGTACAACCGCAGGCCCCGGAAGAACTGCGAGTGCGAGGCGCAGTAGCCGTACCCGGCCCAGCCGGCCAGGTTCGAACGCTGCACGGTCGGACGTGACATCCCGCACGGCACCGGCGTGGAATCGGTGATCCAGTGGTTGTCGAACCAGAAGTCGCTGTCGGTGGCCAGTTCCCGGATTATCCGCTTGACCAGTGGCAACGCCGCGCGCAGGCGTTTGTTGTAGCCCGACTGCTGGGGCAGGTACGGGAACATGCCGGACAGGTGCGTGCGGGCGAAGCGCAGCCGGCGGGCCTCGGAGTGGTGGCCGAGCAGGGCCTGGGCCACCGCGAGGCAGATGAGTTCGGAGTCGCTGAGCAGCGGCGGTCTGCCCATCCACCGGGTTCCTCCGATCTCGTCGTCGATCTTCACATATAGTGCGGTCAGGAGGGTGTTCAGGTCTTGCGTCACAACATGATCTTGGACGCCCTCTCTTCATGCCCGCTCACCGGCCCCCCAGACATCGGACTTACTCGTCTAGTAGGGCTTGGTTAGGTGGGGACGGGCTGGGCATGTCTGGGTAACGCGCGGCGGCAGGTGGGGCAGATACCGGACCAGCAGGCCAGAAGCAGCTGCAACTCGGCGATGACCCGGTAGGTGCTCAAGCCGCAGCCGGCGCTTTTGGGTTGAGTCGTTCAAGGGTGCAGAACGCGTGTGCGACCGAGACCAGGGTGACGTGATGATGCCAGCCGCTCCACGTGCGGCCCTCGAAGTGGTCCAGGCCCAGGCCGGTCTTCAGCTCGCGGTAGTCGTGCTCGACCCGCCAGCGGATCTTCGCCATTCTCACCAGGTGCCGTAGCGGGATGTCGCCGGGCAGGGTGGACAGCCAATATTTGACCGGCTCCGGCTCGCCCGGTGGCCATTCGGCCAAAAGCCAGCACTCCGGCAGCTCTTCACCGGCATGGGCACGGCGGATCATCCGGCCCGCGGGCCGCACCCGCAGCGCGGCGAACCGGGAGCGCAGCGGTCCCTTGGACCCGGGCCGCCAGGTCACCGCGTGCAGCGCGCGCCGCCCGCCCTCCAGCACCAACTGCCGGGCGCTGATGCGCCGCTGCCGGTAGCGGGGCACCGGCCGCCGCCCGGTCCCCGCATACGGCGCGACGCTGCGGCAGGCCTCGGCCTCCAGCAGCGCGGTATCGGAACGCACCCCCACCACGTAGGGAATATCGCGCTCGGTCAGGCCCAGGCGAAAGGCCCCGTCTTGACCGTAGCCCTCATCGGCGACCACCAGCGGCGGATCCAGCCCCCAACTCTCCAGCTCGTCGATCATGTCCAGAGCCAGCTGCCACTTGGGCACGTGAGCGATGTCCGCAGGGATCCGGCAGCGCTGCCGGCGTGCGGCCACCGCGGCGACATCCTCTGTGCGCGGTGCGGCCGGATCCCACTGCTCGGGCACGAACAGCCGCCAGTTCACCGGACACGACGCGGCGTCGGTGACCAGATGCACGCTCGGCGCGACCTGGCAGTTCGCGGTCTTGCCCAGCGCCCCGCAATACTGCGCGGCCACGCCCGGCGACTCATCGCCGTCCTTGACAAAGGACACATCATCGACCACCCATGCCACCGGGTTGATCGCCGCATCCATCCGCCAGGCCAGCTCGGCCAAAACCAGCTGATGCGACCAGGGGGCATCGGTTGAGGAGCCCCCAGTCTTCCGGACACGGTGCCCAGTAGGGTGCTGACTGATCTGGAAGGAACGGGTACGTGGCAGGAAAGAACTACGCCCAGGAGTTTAAGGACGAAGTCGTCAAAGCTGTCTTGGACGATCAGGTGACGATCGGGCAGGCCGCGAAGGATTTCGGGGTTTCACGGGAGACCGTACGGAACTGGGTGAGCAAGGAAAAGCGTCGCCGGTCGGGGAACACCGAGCAGGCGCGGGATGCCGCGGAGCGAGCGCGGGTCCGTGAGATGGAACGTCGGATCGCCGAGCTCGAACAAGAGAACGCCTTCCTAAAAAAATGTGCCGCCTTCTTCGCGAAAGAGCAGCGGTAAGCGAGCGGTACACGCTCGTCCGTGCGGAGGAGGCCGACTTTCCCGTGGCCATGATGTGCCGTCTTCTCCATGTGTCGACCTCGGGATACTACGAATGGAAGGATCGCCCGCCGTCGGTCACCGAACAACGCCGACGCGAGCTCGCGGAAAGAATTCAGGAAATCTTCGACGAATCGGGCCGTACCTACGGCTACCGGCGGGTGCACGCTGAGCTGCTGCGCTCGGGCCAGGTGGTCGACGACGAGCTGGTGCGCCGGCTCATGCGGCAGATGGGGCTGGTTCCGGTGCAGGTCAAGCGGCGTCGTGGGCTCACCGTGGCCGACGCGCAGGCCGATCCGATCGCTGACCTGGTCGGGCGGGACTTCACCGCGTCGGCGCCCGGCGCCAAGATGGTCGGCGACATCACACAGATCGACACCGGCGAGGGGCCGCTGTTCTTGGCCACGGTCGTCGATTGTTTCTCCAAGTCGGTTATCGGGTGGTCGATCGATATGCGCTATCCGGCGAGTTTGGTGTGCGCGGCGATCGAGATGGCCGCGCAGCGCATTCCTCTTCCGGTGGATGCGATATTCCATTCTGATAGGGGAAGCCAGTACACCTCGGCTGAGTTCGGGCAGGTACTCGAAAGGCGCGGGATTCGGAGGTCGGTGGGGAGAACCGGGATATGTTTCGACAACGCGATGGCTGAATCGTTCTTTGGAAAGCTGAAGACCGAGCTGGTGCACCATCGGTCGTTCGCCACCCGCGCGGAAGCGCGTCGTGCCGTCATTCGGTACATCGAGGGCTTCTACAACTCCAGGAGGCTGCACTCCGCGTTGGGATACAGACCTCCCGTCGAAGTGCTCGATGAATGGCTGACGAATAGCACGGCGGCGTGATATGATTCATTTACTCCGGTGTCCGGAAAATGCGGGGCTCGTCAGGTGCAGAACTGCTGCAGCCCTTGGCGATCCACGCCCAGCCGGGCCGCCATCGGCTCCATCGATTTACGCGCTCCATCGGTCAGCAGGCCGCGCACATACCGCTCGCCCCACCGCCGCTGATCAGCACGGGCGAAACCGGAGAACATCTCAGCGGCAAACGTCTCCAGCCGCGCCCGCACGGCCTCGAGTTCTTGAGGGGTCATCTTCCCTCACCCCCAAAGCAGGTGACATACCGTCTCCTACCCGAGGTAACCAAGCCCTACTAGTGCTCCGTTCCTCAAAGGCTGTAGACGAACTGGCGGCGTAGGTGTCTGGGGGCCGGTGGTGGCCGTCCCCAGACCCAGGGTTTGGCCCGCTGGTTGAGCTGGGCGGTGGCGATGCGGGTGGCGTGGTCGATGTCCTTGCTATCAGCGAAGGACACTCCGGCCAGGGCATGGTGGCGGAAGATCCGCCACCACGCCTCCTGCAGATTGAGCCAGCAGGCGCCGACCGGGATGAACGCGTGCTGGATGCGGGGATGGTCGGCCGGCCATGTGCGGGTGGCGAGGCTGTTGTGACCGGACAGGTTGTCGGCGATCACCCAGATGTCACCGTGGCCGGGGTTGGCGTCCTCGAGTCGTTGCAGGAACCGCTGGTAGCAGTCGCTGTTGCGGGAGGCGGCGGTCATGGTGACCGCGGCGCCGTCGGCGACGCGCAGCGCACCGTACACCCAGGTCTTGTCGGGGCCGCGGAAGTATTCCAGCGGCGCTTTGATCCGGTGGCCGTCGGCGGACCAGGCGGGCGCGGGGCCGAAGGTACGCGGGGTCACCGGCCCCAGCTCGTCGGCGCAGACGACGACCGCGCCGTCCGGCGGGTCGGTGTACAGGCCGACGACCTGCGTTCTTTTGCGGCGAAGTCCGGGTCCTTGCTGGTGGTCCAGGACCGGGTGCGGCGCCATCTCACCCCCTCTTTCAGAAGGATCCGGCGCACCTGGGAACGGTGAATGTCGATGCCCTGCTCACGGGCGGCGGCGGTGAGGGCATCCAGGGTCCACACCGCCGGCCCATCCTCGTCGTCGGCCTCCAGCTCACCCCAGGGCTCCCAGCGCAGCCGCCCGGGCGGTATCGTCTTGACCAGCGCGATGAGCCGCGATCGTTCGGCTTGGGTGATCCGCGGTCTGCGACCGGGCCCGGGCCGGTCACCAAGCCCGTCGATGCCTTCGGCGTTGAAGCGGCGCAACCGGCGGCGCACGGTCTCCGGATGACAGCCCAGCATCGCGGCGATGGCCGGGCCGCGCATCTCCTCCCAGCTCAACACGACGATCTGGGCGCGCTGGATCCAGTCGGCCGGGGCGTGCCGGGCACCGGCGAGTTTACGGATCTGGCGTTCCTCCTCGCCGTCTCGCGGCGCTCGAGCGTGCAGCAGTTTCGGCATGATGACACCACCTCCCTGTCATCCACGATGCCCCTGATCAGGATGGCTGGCCACCGCTCAGCTCAACACCCTTTGAGGAACCCAGCACTAGGGCTGGGTGACGGGCCGCTAACCGATGCCCATGACCGTCATCGCCACCGACAGGCCCAGCGCGCCGGTCCCGCCGATCGCACCGGCGATCACGGCGCCCCTGCGGCCGGGCAGGCCGCGCAGGTGGATCCGGGCGGCCGCGATGAACAGGAGGCCGCCGGCCATGAACCACGGGCCCCACAGGTAGGTGTACCAGCGGAGCACCTGCAGGATCTCCGCGGTCATCCCGGGGTCGCCGGGCTTTACGAGCAGCCCGTTCGCGACGAACAGGCCACCGTGCCACAGGAGCAGCACTCCGGCGCCCCAGGCCGCGAACTGCAGGAGCCGGTCCATGCCGGTGCCCCGGCCGCGGCGCACCAGGGCGAGTCCCAGCACCCCGCCGACGACCTTGAGCGCGCCGGTGACCCACAGGGTCACCAGGAACCAGGTGACCCTGTTCTCCACCAGTGCGACGAGGGAAGGGGAGATCGTCGTGGCGGCGCCCGCCGTACCGCCCAGCGCCCAGTAGAAGCTCGGCAGGGCGAACAAGAACCCCCACGCCGCCGCGCCGTACCCCGCCCATGCCGTGCGGTCTGACCGCGGTGCCGTCCCGTCCGCCTGAGAAGCCGTCATGCCCCCATGGTTCCGGTGCCGCCGGCCCGGGGCCTCCCACCGAGGGGTGGTCTTCATCCCCCTGTAGAGGGAGGCGGAGGTCGGGAGAAGACGGCCACGGGGCTGCGATGCTTCTACGGGATGGCGGACGGCTGATGTCAGGCGGGGACCAGGCGGGCCACCAGGGTGTAGGAGAAGCCCTTGCCCGCCGGGGTGGTGACGTCGATGTACTGGGTCCCGCCCGTGGCGGTCACCGGGACGCGCAGCAGCAGGTCGTCGCCGATGTGGTCGTCCTCCCACACCTCGATCGTGAACGAGGCCCCGGAGGTGACGGTCAGATGGCTGTACGGCCCGGCGGAGCGCTGCGTGTAGCCGTAGGAGCACGACGCGGCGTCGCTCGTCCACACCCAGCAGGTCCCGGCCCTGGTGTCGGCCTCGTCGCCGTTGGTGGGCCAGATGTAGTACTTGTCGCCGTTCGGCTCCTTGAGCTCGACGCGGATCTCGTCCTCGCCGCTCTCCTCCAGGTCGTTGGCCTGGAGCGAACCGAACACGAGCTTCAGGGAGCCCTCGGCCCTCGCGGCGGCGTGGGCGGCGGGTGCGAGGGCGGCGGCCAGCGCCAGCGCGGCGGCTGCGGCGACGGCCTTGGACAGGATGGTTCTCATGTGATGCCGATCCTCGGTCAGTAGGCGGGTTCGAGGCGGAAGTTGAACGCGTAGTGATAGCCGTTGATGTCGGCGTCCTCGCGGAAGTACTGGTTCTCGCTGATCGGCTGGGGCCAGATCGGCACGTTGACCAGCGCGTCGTCCCCCGACAGGTCGTCGTCGTAGAGGGTCACCATCAGCAGCTTGCCGTTGGCCTCGTAAAGGGGGCGGATGGAGGAGTAGTAGCCCCGATAGTTGGTGCCGGAGGGGCAGCCGTCGCCGCTGATGTAGACACAGTCGTTGCGGGCGACCGACAGGGCGCCGGTGGTCGGGAAGAGCCGGCGGGACTTCCCGTCGCGCTGGGCCTCCACATAGATCTCGTCGTGCCCGTTCTCCTCCAGGTCGTAGGCCACGAAGCTCTCCAGGACGACCCTGACCAGCGGCGCCGGCTCGGCGTGTGCGGTGCCCCCGGCCAGCAGCGACTCCGCGATGAGCGCGGCGCCGAGCGACGCGCGGGTGAGTAGGCGATACATGCTTGTCCCCGTCCACGGTGATGATGTTCGACGGACAGCGTGGCCGGGGCACCTTGTCGATCTCTTGGAACCCACTGGTGAGGAGCGGGGGAGACTCAGCGCAGCACGACGCAGCCGCGCAGGCTCAGCCGGTGCAGGACCTCCGGGTCGCCGTCGAGCTTGTTCCAGCGGAGGTCGAGTTTCTCCAGTGCGGGCAGGTCGGCCAGGGTGTCGGGCACGTCCCTGAGGCGGTTGTTGCGCAGATCCAGGTGGGTGAGGCTGCTCAGCCCGGTGACGGAGCCGGGCAGGGAGGTGATCGCGTTGTTTCTGAGATCGAGCTGCCGGAGCCGCGACAGGTCGCCGATCGAGGAGGGAAGGCTGGTGAGGGCGTTGTTCATCAGGTGGAGTTCGCGCAGGTCGCCGAGCCGCCCGATGGTCTCGGGGAGCTCGCGGAGCCGGTTGCCGTAGAGCCGCAGCTCGCGCAGGGCGGTGAGGCCGCCGAGGGCGTCGGGGAGCTCGGTGAGCCGGTTGTCGGTCAGGTTCAGGTAGGTGAGCCGGGTGAGCCTGCCCAGGGAGGCGGGGACCGAGGTGAAGCGGTTGTCGCTCAGGTAGAGGTAGTCGGTGAGGTCGTGCAGGTCGCCGATCGCCTCGGGGATGCCGGTCAGCTTGTTGTGTCCCAGGTCCAGCATGCGCAGCCCGGTCAGCCCGCCGATCGTCTCCGGCACCTCGGTGATCGCGTTCTCCGCGAGGTTGAGGGAGACGAGCCCGGTCAGCCGCCACAGGGCGTCGGGGACGGTGGTCAGGGCGTTGCCCCCGGCGGCCAGATGGCGCAGGTTCCGGAGCCGCCCGATGTCCTCGGGTAGTTCGCCGAGCGCGTTGCCGTACAGGAAGAGCGTCCGCAGCCCGGGCAGGTCCAGGACGCTCCGCGGGAAGTGGGTCAGCGCGTTGCCGTCGAGGTGCAGGGTGCGCAGCGCGGTGAGGCCGCGCAGGTCCGGGAGGTCCCGGAGCCGGTTGCCGTCCAGCCAGAGGTCCTCAAGCAGGGGGAGCCGTCCGATCCACGGCGGCAGCTCGGTCAGCTCGTTCCAGGCCAGGTCGATACGGTGCAGCCGGGCCGGGTCACCGGTGGGGAGCGGGAGTTCGGTGAGCCCGGCACCGGGGGCGTTCAGTTCGTGCGGCATGGCTCTCATTTTCCCGGCGTCCACGGCATGTGTGCTCTCGCATTCCGGGTGGGCCGATGGGGCAAAACGTACGGACCGGCTGCTTTTCACCAAGCACGGCAACCTCAGTGTGGAGATGGGGCAACCAAGACTCCGGATCCGCCGCGCGCGGACGGCTCTCCATCACATACTGGAACGCCATGTAAGCAAAAAGTGACCGACGAGGGGCACGGCGGTGACGGGGACGATCCTTCCGCGAGTTCGCATGGGGCACGGCGGCGATGCCGACGGGGAGGGCGCGGGCCGTTGCGTGACATCCGGGTCATCCGAGATAGACGTCAGCGTGATCGTGGCCGTCCACAACTGCCGTCCCTATCTCGACAGATGCCTCACCTCCCTGCTGATCCAGCGGGTCAGCAGGGAGATCGTCGTGGTGGACGACGGGTCCACCGACGGCAGCACCGAGCTGCTCGACCTCTACGCCTCCCACCACCGCGGCGTCATCCGGGTCATCCGGCAGGAGCACTCCGGCGGCGCCGGCCGTCCCCGTAACGTCGGGATCTCACACGCGCGCGGCAGATACGTCTTCTTCTGCGACGCCGACGACTACCTCGGTCCCGAGGCGCTGGAGCGGATGCTCGCGATGGCCGACCGCAACGACTCCGACATCGTCCTCGGGAAGATCGTCGGTCATGACCGCAGGGCGCCGGTCTCGATGTTCCGTCAGAGCGCCGAGCGGGCGCCCCTCGGGGGGAGCGCGGTCTACAACAGCCTGAGCTGCTTCAAGCTGTTCCGCCGGGAGATGCTGGAGCGCCACGCCATCCGCTTCGACGAGACGCTGCTGGTGGGCGAGGACGTGGTCTTCACCGCCCACGCCTACTGCCACGCCGGTGTGATCTCGGTGGTCGCCGACTACGACTGCTACCACCTGGTCGACCGGCCCGACGGCAGCAGCATCATGCAGCAGGACGGCAGCCGCGACCCGGTCTCCTGGCTACGGATGATCAGGCGGCCGATCGAGCTGGTCGTCGCCCACGTGCGTCCCGGCGCGCTCCGCGACCACCTCCTCCGCCGCCACTTCCGGCTGGACGCCTTCGGCGCCCTCGGCGTGCCCTTCCTCACGGCGGGTGAGCTCCAGCGCAGGGAGATCGTCGCCGAGGTGGCGGACTTGTGCGACCGATGGCTGACCGACGGCGTCCGCGCCCGGCTCACCGTCATCGACCGGAACCGGATCGCCGCGCTCCAGGACATCGACCGTCTGGTACGGCTGGCGCACATCGAGTCGGCCGTGGTGCGCCGGGAGCTCACCGAGCTCCGCTGGGACGGGGAGAACCGGCTGGTCGTCTCCGGCAGGGTCGAGCTGAGCGCGCTGGAGCAGGAGGGCCGCCCGAAGCTCGTCGCCGGTGGCCTGGCCCTGGTGCTGCGGCTGCGGCACAGCGGCACCGAGCCGCCCCCCGACGTCGTGGTCCCCGTGACCGGCGACTGCGACGGCTTCACCGGCCTCATAGACGTCGCGGGGCTGCGTTCGGGCGTCTGGGACGTCCAGGTGACCGTCGAGTGCGAGGGGATCACCCGGCTCGCGCGGTTCGGCGCCGATCGGGACGGGCGGGTCGCCCAGCCGGTGCCCCGCATGGTCGGCGGTGCCGTCGCCCTGCCCTACTTCACCCGGCCGCACGGAAATCTCAGCCTCGACGTCGGGGGGCACGTGATGAGCGTGCCCGCCAGCGTGCGGCTGACCCGGACACGCTGGGCGGCCGGCCCACGGCTGATGATCGACGGGGAGATCGTCGTCGGCACCGGCACGCCGGGGGCGCACGCCGTACGCCATCTGGTCTGGCGGGAACGCTGGTCGGGGCTGGAGCGGCACGAACCGGTCGCGGTCGGGGCCGGAGGCGCGTTCGCGACCCAGCAGATGGTGGGCCGGCTGAGTCCGGGCACCTGGGACGCCTACCTGGAGCTGGATCTCGGGGGCCCGCCCGCGCGGTTCCGGATCGAGGCGGAGGCGGTGGCGATCGTGCCGCAGCGCACGTGGTGGCGGGGTCTGGTCAGGCGGAGCGTGCGGCCGTACGCCACGGCGGGGAAGGGCCGGCTCAGCACGGTGGTCCGCACCGCCACGCCCAGGACGTTCGTCAGACGCATTCTCCGTTAATGCCACTTTATTGCAACTACAAGCTAATGGCCTAAAGTAGGGGGCGATTCCGCACTTCGGAGGCTTGTCGTGCACGTACCCGATGGTTTCTTCAACGCTGCCGTCTCGATCTCAGCCGGGGCCGTCGCGGCGGCCGGCGTCGCGGTATGCCTGCGCGGCGCCCGCCGCGAGCTCGACGACCGGACCGCCCCCATGGCGGGTCTGGTGGCCGCCTTCATCTTCGCCGTCCAGATGCTCAACTTCCCGGTCGCCGCGGGCACCAGCGGGCATCTCCTCGGCGGCACGCTCGCCGCGATCCTCGTCGGGCCGTACACAGCCGTGTTGTGCGTGGCCGTGGTCCTGCTCGTGCAGGGCTTCTTCTTCGCCGACGGCGGCCTGACCGCGCTGGGCATCAACATCACGCTCATGGGCATCGTCGCCATCGTGGTCGGCTGGGCCGCCTTCCGCCTGATCACCCGGGCGGTGAGGAGCAGGGGCGCCGTCGTCGCGGCCTCGTTCGTCGCGGCCCTGATCTCGGTGCCCGCCGCGGCGCTGGCCTTCACGCTGCTGTTCTGGATCGGGGGCACCGCACCCATCGAGGTCGGCACGGTCGCCGCCGCGATGGGCGGCGTGCACGTGCTCATCGGCATCGGTGAGGGCCTGATCACCGCGGTCACCGTCAGCACCGTGCTCGCGATCCGCCCTGACCTGGTGTACGGCGCGCGGGGACTGGCCACCCCGCTGGTGCTGCGCGGTCCCGGCGGCGACACCGAGGTGACCCCGGAGGCCCCGGCTCCGATCGCCCCGCGGCGCCTCGGCTGGTTCCTGCCGGCCGGCATCGTGGTGGCGGCCCTGCTGGCGGGGATCGTCAGCTTCTACGCCTCCTCCTCGCCCGACGGCCTGGAGCGGGTCGCGACGGACAAGGGCTTCAGCGGCCAGGCCACCGACCACGCCCTGGGCGAGCAGCCGCTCGCCGACTACGGCGACGCGGGCGGCATCCCGGTCGGCGTGGCCGGCCTGATCGGGGTCGGGGTGACCCTCGGGGTCGGCGGCGGGCTGTTCTTCTCGGTGCGCCGTCGCACCAGGGGCAGGGACGAGGTCACGGTCTAGTGGGTTCGGGTCACCACCACCAGCTCTACCGGCCGGGCGACACACCCGTCCACCGGCTGCCGCCCCAGTGCAAGCTGGTGGCGGTGGCCTGCTTCGCCCTGGTGGTCGTGGCCACCCCCCGCGAGTGGTTCTGGGCGTTCGGGCTCTACGCCCTGCTCCTGGCGGCCGCGGCGTCCTCCGCACGGCTCCCTCCGGCGTTCCTGCTCCGCCGGATGGCGGTCGAGATCCCATTCGTGATCTTCGCCGTGGCGCTGCCGTTCATCGGGTCCGGCGAGCGCGTGCCGTTCCTGGGACTGTCGTTCAGCGTCGCGGGCCTGTGGGCCGCCTGGAACATCCTGGCCAAGGCCACTCTGGGGGTGCTCGCTAGCGTCCTGCTGGCGGCCACCACCGAGCCCCGCCTGATGCTGCTGGGCGCGCAGCGGCTCAGGCTGCCGCCGCTGCTGGTGCAGATCGCGATGTTCATGCTCCGCTACATGGACGTGATCATGGATGAGATGCGCCGGATGCGGGTGGCCAGAGAGTCGCGGGGGTTCGTGGCCAGGGACGTCCGGCACATCCCGGTGATCGCACAATCGGCGGGCGCGCTGTTCATCCGCTCCTACGAGCGGGGCGAGCGGGTGCACCTGGCGATGCTCAGCCGTGGCTACACCGGCTCGATGCCGGTCATCCAGGACCTGTCCGCCTCGTCGCGCCAGTGGCTGGTCGCCGGTATGTTGCCGGGCGCGGCGCTCGTGGTGCTGCTCGGAACCTGGGGGTTGGCATGACGACACCGTCTCTTGAGGTGCGCCGTCTGGCGTATGCCTATCCGGACGGCACGCAGGCGCTGTTCGGCGTGGACTTCACGATCGGGCGAGGGGAACGGGTGGCGCTGCTCGGGCCGAACGGCGCGGGCAAGACGACACTGGTGATGCATCTCAACGGCATCCTGGCCGCCGGGCACGGGACGGTCGCGGTGGCCGGGCTGCCGGTGGCGAAGGACTCGCTCAGGGAGATCCGCAGGCGGGTCGGGCTCGTCTTCCAGGACCCCGACGACCAGCTCTTCATGCCGACGGTCCGGGAGGACGTGGCCTTCGGCCCGGCCAACCTCGGGATCGGGGGAGAGGAGCTCCAGCGCCGGGTCAAGGACGCGCTGGACCAGGTGGGCATGCTGGAGGCGGTCGACCGGCCCCCGCACCACCTGTCCTTCGGCCAGCGCCGCCGGGTGGCGGTGGCGACCGTGCTGGCCATGGAGCCGGAGATCCTGGTGCTGGACGAGCCCTCGTCGAACCTGGACCCCGCCTCCCGCCGCGAGCTCGCCGACATCCTGCGGAGCCTCGACGTGACCGTGCTGATGGTCACCCACGACCTGCCCTACGCCCTGGAGCTGTGCGACCGCGCGCTCGTCCTCTCCGGAGGCGTGATCGCCGCCGACGGGCCGACCCGGGACATCCTCGCCGACGCCGACCTTCTCGCCGCCCACCGGCTCGAACTGCCGTACGGCTTCGCCCTGCCGTGACGGGGCCCGCCCCCCGGAGCGCGCGACGCGGCGGGGCCGGGTGGGCCCATCGGGGATTTGCCGCACTTCTGACACACCCTCCCGATCCAGATAAATGATCGTCGGCCACATGACCTCACATACGGGAATGGACAAGTAAAGTAGGGCTGCCTCATGGGCGCGAGGAGGACTGATGAAGCTACGGCTGGCTCGCCGCGCCGTTGGTGACGCCGTGGTGGTCGCCGTCGAAGGCGAGCTCGATCTGTTCACCGCCCCGTTCCTCCGCGATGAGGTCCGTGACGCGATCAAGCTCGACAGCGCCAGGCTGGTCCTCGACCTCACCGCCCTGTCGTTCATGGACTCCAGCGGCCTGTCCGTGCTGATCGAGGCATGGCGGCTGGCCACGGCGGAGGGCGGCGGGGTCTGCCTGGCCGCACCCCAGGGGCCGGTGGCCCGGATCCTGCGCACGACCGGGCTGGACCGGCGGATAAAGGTCTACCCCGACGTCGGCAGCGCCGTCGGGGAGATCTGACCCCCAGCCGTGGGGCAGATTTGGCCCACCCGAGTAGAACTTCATTCGGTGTCCGCGTTAAAGTCCGCTCATGGACCTGAACGGAGCAGCAGCAATCATCTCGGGCGGTGCCAGTGGTCTCGGTGAGGCCACGGCCCGCGACCTCGCCGCCCACGGCGTCACCGTGGTCATCGCCGACCTCAACGAGGAGCGCGGCAAGTCAATCGCCGACGAGCTCGGCGGCGTCTTCGTCAAGACCGACGTCTCCGACGAGGAGCAGGTGCAGGCGGCCGTGGACGCGGCCGTGGCGACAGGCAAGCCGCTGCGCGTCGTGGTGAACAGCGCGGGCATCGGCTGGGCCACCCGCACGGTGAACCGCGACGGCTCGCCGCACGACCTGGCCTCCTACCGCAAGGTCATCGAGATCAACCTGATCGGCACCTTCAACCTCATGCGCATCGGCGCCGCGGCGGTCGCCAAGACCGAGCCGGTCGACGCGGACGGCCAGCGCGGCGTGGTCATCAACACCGCCTCCGTGGCGGCGCTGGAGGGCCAGATCGGCCAGGTCGCCTACTCGGCGTCCAAGGGCGGCATCGTCGGCATGACCGTCCCGGCCGCCCGTGACCTGGCGGCCGTCGGCATCCGCGTCAACACGGTCTGCCCGGGCATCATCGACACCCCCATCTACGGCTTCTCGCCCAACGCCGAGGAGTTCAAGGCCAAGCTGGTGGCGCCGGTGGTCTTCCCCAAGCGCATGGGACAGGCCGCGGAGTTCGCCCACCTGGTCCGGTCGCTGATCGAGAACGACTACATGAACGCCGAGACCGTCCGTTTCGACGGCGGCATCCGCTTCCAGCCCAAGTAGGAGTCATCGGTGTCTGACGAGGTTCTGGTCGAAGTCGACGACGGTGTCGCCGTCATCACGATCAACCGCCCCCAGGCGAGAAACGCCGTCAACGGCGCGGTCGCCCGGGGCATCGCCGCGGCGCTGGACGAGCTGGAGGAGCGAAAGGACGTCTCGGCCTACGTCCTCACCGGCGCCGGCGGCACCTTCTGCGCCGGCATGGATCTGAAGGGCTTCCTGACCGGCGACTTCCCCGTCGTCGAGGGAAGGGGCTTCGGCGGCATCGTCGAGGCGCCCCCGAAGAAGCCGATCATCGCCGCGATCGAGGGCTATGCCCTGGCCGGCGGCTGCGAGCTGGCGCTGGCCTGCGACATCATCGTCGCCTCCGAGTCGGCCACGTTCGGGCTGCCCGAGCCCAAGCGGGGCCTGGTCGCGGGGGCGGGCGGCATCATGCGGCTGCCGCAGCGCATCCCGTACCACATCGCGATGGAGATCGCCCTGACCGGTGACCACTTCCCGGCCTCCCGGCTGCACGAGGTGGGCCTGGTCAACCACGTCACGCCCGCGGGCGAGGCGCTGGCCAGGGCGCTCGAACTCGCGAAGAGGATCGCGGCGAACGCCCCGCTGGCGCTCGCCGCGACCAAGCGCGTGATCGTCGAGTCCGCCGACTGGAGCAGGGACGAGATGTTCGCCAGGCAGGGCGAGATCATCAACCCGGTGTTCGGTTCCAAGGACGCCATGGAGGGGGCGGCGGCCTTCGCCGAGAAGCGCGCCCCGCAGTGGAGGGGCGAGTAGCCGTTCCTTGAGCGGGAGCCGTTCCTTGAGCGGGAGCCGTTCCTTGAGCGGGAGCCGTTCCTTGAGCGGGATCGCCCCGGCGGCCCCGGTGGTAACAGGTTGGGTGCCGGACGTGATTCCGTAAGGACACGTCCGGCACATTCATGGCCAAGAGTGCGTACGGTAAAGGTGTGGACGAGTGCGGCGGGGGCACTTGCCGTCCACGCGACCGCTCCGAGGGCCAGGAGATTCGATGAACGACTACGCGACCCGGACCACTCCGACGAAGCGGTCCGTCGGCGCGCTTTTCAAACGCAGGGCCGGCAACCTGGCGGCCGGTGCCGCGGGGGCCGCGATGCTCATCATCGTCCTGGTCGCCGGCATGTGGGTCATCGAGGTCGCCGACTACGTGCTGCCCGCCGACTTCGACTCCTACGGCATCAGGTCGTGGAACCCCGAAGGCCTGACCGGCATCTTCCTCGCCCCGTTCCTGCACGCGGGCTTCGGCCACCTGATGGCCAACTCGCTGCCGCTGCTGATCCTCGGCTTCCTCGCCGCGCTGCGCGGGATCGGCCGCTTCCTGGCCGCCAGCCTGATCATCATCGTCGTCAGCGGCCTGGGTGTCTGGTTCACCAGTTCGCCGACCACCGTCACGGTCGGCGCGAGCGGGCTGGTGTTCGGCTACTTCGGCTTCGTTGTCGCCCGGGGCCTGTTCGACCGCCGGGCCCTGGACATCGTGATCGGTATCGGTGTCGCGGTGGCGTACTACTCGATCATCTGGGGTGTGCTTCCGGGTGAGGCCGGCATCTCCTGGCAGGGGCACCTGTTCGGGCTGGTCGGCGGGATCGTGGCGGCCTGGGTGCTGCGCCGCAGGCGTCAGGCCGCCGTCCCCGCGTCACCGTCTCCGATGTGACACAGCCGATGGAGTCGTCGCCGGTCGCCGTCTGGGTGTAGGGGTCGTTGCCCATCTGGTCGTCATGATCCCCTTACGGCCGACCGGCGCGCGCCCGTCGTGCCCGTCTCGCGTTGAGCCTCCTCAGCGACCACTGAGCCGCGTTCCTGACCAGCTCGTGGATCTGCTCCGTCAGGTGAAAGTCCCCGTTCTGGTGGTGTGCTCCTCCCAAGCCGCGATCTCGGGGCTTCCCCGGCCCGGGATCGCGGCTGCCCCTTGATGGGAGGGCGTGGACCGATGGCTACGGGAGAGCGGGGACCGATGGCTTGTCGTCGGTCCAGCCGACCTGGAGCACGGTCGTGGTCGTGGTCCTGCTCGGGAACGGCTTGCCGTTGAGCGTGGTCGTCAGGTCGCTGGCCAGCAGCACCATCGCGTCGGTGTCGACGATCACCTCGGTCTTGTCCGTGTAGGTGTCCTTCTTCTGGCGGGTCTGCCCGTGGTCGATGGACAGGCCCTCGCCGGTCCTGCCCCGGGCGTCCTTGACCTTCCCCAGCGAACGGACGCCGGGCATCGTCGACAGCGCCTGGTACGCCGCGGTACGGACCTCCTTCGGCACCGGAAGCTTGTGCAGCAGTGAGGACAACGTGTACGTCAGGTAGCCGTCGACGGCGCCGTCGGGAGTCTTCGCGACTCGCGCGGCCTCCCCGAGCCAGGTCTTCAACCTGGCCGGGTCCGCGGGCAGCCGCTGCAGCTCCTCATACGTCAGCCGCTGTTCGTCCAGGAAGAACGTGGTGACCGGGAGGCCCTTCGCGCCCCTCACGGGGCCGACCCTGCCCTTGTCCGGTTCGGTGGACAGGGACACGACCGTGCCCTCCGCCGTGCGGTTCCACTTGGCCGGGGAGCCGTCGCGGCGCCACGCCTTCTCATCCGCCGGGCTCTTCGGGCGCACCCCCAGCGGGCGATAGCCGAACCAGGCCCTGCCGTCGGGCGAGGCCCACTCCTCCACGAGCTCCTGCTCCTCCATCCAGTAGCGGTTCGCGCCGTGCCCGAGCTGCCGGGGATGGGTCGTCTTCGACAGCGTCCTCGTGTGCCAGTAAGCGCCTTCCGCCGGAGCCGTCACCGACCGGGTGGCGGCCACGAGCCTCAGATCCGGCATGTCCGGCGGGCCCGACAGGGTGATGACACCCGCCGCGGCCAGCCCGAGCGCGATCAGCGGCCGGAGCGGTGTGGTCACGAATTTCATCTGCTTCCTCCAGATGTCCCGTTTCATGACCCCAAATACGCCTGGGCCGTCCGAAAGGTTGCCCGCGGGCGGCCGGTGATCCGAGCAGTGTGAGAGTTTCGCGGCCTTCATCGCGAATTGGCTGATTCAACCGAATCTCCAGCGGTTCGCGGATGCGGGCAACGCTCGGCGCGGCTCAGGCGTATTAGGGGTCATGAAATTGGACGGACAGGCGTGAGCGGCGCAGAAGGCGACGGGTTCGCCGCGTTCGTGGCCGCACGCGGCACGAGTCTGCTGCGGTTCGCCTACCTCGCGTGCGGCGACGAGGGGGAGGCGGAAGACCTGCTGCAGACGGCACTGGAGCGCACGTACCGGAGCTGGGACCGGGTGCGATACGACAACCCCGAGCCCTATGTCCGCCGCGTCATCGTCAACACATCCATCAGCCGTGCCCGGCGCCGGGCGATCCTGCGGATCATCCCGATGCACACCCCTCCCGAGCTGCCGGCGCGAGGGACCGACGTCGACCTGCGCCACGTGCTCATGGACACGCTGCGAGCCCTGCCTCCCCGGCAGCGCGCGGTGGTCGTCCTGCGCTACTGGGAGGACCTCAGCGAGACGCAGACCGCGGAGGTCCTCGGCTGCTCGGCGGGCACGGTGAAAAGTCAGGCTTCGAAGGCGATCGCCAAGCTCCGCCTGGCGATCGGCGGGGAATCAGCGAAAGGAGTGATCAGGAATGTCCATGCTTGAGGACGACCTTCGCCGGCTCATGGCGGACGAGACCGAGACGTTGCACGCCGCGCCCGATCTGGTGGACCGGGTCATCCGGTCCTCGCGGAAGAAGAAGACGACGCGGGTCAGGCTCACCGCACTGGTCACCGCGGTGGCCGTCGCGGGCGTCATGGCCCCCGCCTACCTGATCCTCGGATCTGGCTCCGCGCCCGTACCGGGGACCGGGGCCGGCGGCCCGGTCGCGGCCGCGGAGACATCGCAGCCGGGCGTCACCGGCCAGGCCGTGCCGGAGCCCCCCGCCATCGACGACTTCCCGCCCACCCCCTCGCCGACTCCCGATCTCGGGGACCTGGGCGACGGAAAGGCCTTCGGCAGCGTCAAGGTGGGTTACCTGCCCGACGGCCTGCAGTGGTCCCACCGGTCCATGGACTTCGGTGACAGCTACACGACCTCGTGGAACTACGACGGTGACAAGACCGGTTTCTACTGTGTCCAGATCTACGTCTACGAAGGCCAGGCCGTCCAGGAGGTCGACGAGCGGGTGCGGGCATACCGCGACGAGGGGCAGGGCGCGGATGTGACCATCGGTGACCGGACCGGCTACCAGATCCGTCAGTGGGTCGGTGAGGACGGTATGGCGGGCACCCCGACCATCATCCTGAACATGGGCGAGGCACGGCGGATCGAGGTGATGTTCAGTCCTGTCTACGCCAAGAAGCTCAACGGCGACACGGCGATCGGCCGCGAGCTGAAGAAGATCGCCGAAGGGCTCACCGTCGACGACTGAACCCGCGCGCCGCCGGTGCCCGGGGGTTTCCCCCTTCGACCGCCGGGCCCTGGACATCGTGATCGGTATCGGCGTCACGGTGGCGTACTACTCGATCATCTGGGGTGTGCTTCCGGGTGAGGCCGGCATCTCCTGGCAGGGGCACCTGTTCGGACTGGTCGGCGGGATCGTGGCGGCCTGGGTGCTGCGCCGCAGGCGTCGGGCCGCCGTCCCCGCTCTTTGAGCCGTCGGACGCGGCTAGCGTCTCAGGGTGAACACGCGGACGCCCCTGGAGGCACTCTCCCTGCGCCCACCGGCCTTCCTGCGCTCCTCGTGGCCATGGAGGTCGCTGGCGTATCTGGCGGGGAGCGCCCTGCCCGGCGCCTTCCTCGGACTGGTCGCGATGGCTGTCTCCCTCCTGGAACCGGTGCCGGCCCGGGTGATCGCCGGGCTGGCCGCCCTCATCGCGGTGCTCTCGCCGGCAGCCGGGTTCGAGCGGTGGCGGTTACGGCTGGTGGACGCCGTTCCGGTCTCTGAGACGCCTGACGGGCGGTGGCGGGGGATCGGCCTGGCCGCCGCGTCGCTCCTGGCGCTGTGGTGGATCGACCTGATGATGGTCGGCCTCACCGTCGGCGGCCCCGTCCTGCTGATCCTGTCGCCCGTCGTGCAGCCGGCGGCGGCGGAGACGCCGCTCCAGACGCTGGCCGTCTCCGCCGGGGGCGTGCTCCTGCTCCCGGTGGCCGTCTACATCTTCACCGCCTGGGCGGGTGCGCGCGGGGTGATGGTCAGGAGCCTGCTCGCCTCCCGTGACACGGAACTGGATGAGGTGGTGCGGTCGCGGGCCAGGCTCGTGGACGCGTTCGAGATGGAACGGCGCAGGATCGAGCGGGACCTGCACGACGGCGCCCAGCAGCGGCTCGTCGCGCTCTCCATGAAGCTGGGGCTGGTCAGGCTCGACCTGCCGCCCGGCTCACCTGCCGGAGAGCGGCTGGCGCAGGCCCACGAGGAGGCCATGCGGGCGCTGACCGAGCTGCGGGAGCTGGTCCGCGGCGTGCACGCGCAGGTGCTCACCGACCGCGGCCTCTCCGCCGCCGTCCGTGACGTGGCGGGGCGGTCTCCGGTCGCCGTGGAGGTGGACGTCTCCCTGGACGACCGGCTGCCCACGGCCGTGGAGGTGGCCGCCTTCTACGTCGTCTCCGAGGCGTTGGCGAACGTCGCCAAGCACAGCCGGGCGAGCCGGGCCCTGGTGCGTGGCCGGGTCACCGGCCGGACACTGCTCCTGGAGATCCGTGACGACGGTGAAGGCGGCGCGGATCCGTCGAAGGGCACGGGACTGACCGGGCTGGCCGACCGGCTCGCGGTGGTGGACGGCAGAATGTCGCTGTCCAGTCCGGCAGGTGGGCCGACGTCGATGCGAGTGGAGATCCCGTGCGCGTAGTGATCGCCGAGGACGCCGTGCTCCTGCGGGAGGGGCTCGTCGGCCTGGTCGAACGGTTCGGGCACACGGTCGCGGCTTCGGTGGGCGACGCCGGCGCCCTCGTCGCCGCGGTGGAGGAGCACGCGCCCGACATCGTGGTGACCGACGTGCGGATGCCGCCCGGCTTCAGCGACGAGGGGCTGCGTGCCGCGCTCGCGCTGCGCGGGGCGCATCCCGGCCTCGCCGTGCTGGTGCTGAGCCAGTATGTCGAGCAGACCTACGCCACCGAGCTGCTGGACTCCGGACGCGGTGCGGGCATCGGCTACCTGCTGAAGGACCGGGTCGGGGCCGTGACCGAGTTCGCCGACGCGCTGACGCGGGTCGCCGGGGGCGGCATGGTCGTCGACCCCGAGGTGGTGCGCCAGCTGCTGAGCCGGCGCCGCGACCCGCTGGAGCGGCTCACGCCCAGGGAGCGTGAGGTGCTGGCGCTCATCGCGGAGGGCCGGTCCAACGCCTCGATCGCCCGTGAGATCGTCGTCACCGAGGCGGCGGTCGCCAAGCACATCGCGAACATCTTCGCCAAACTCGACCTGCCGCCCGCCGTCGACGGGCACCGCCGGGTCCTCGCCGTCCTCGCCTACCTACGTGGCTGAGGCCCGAACCGCCGGGTCCTCGCCGTCCTCGTCTGCCTGCGTGGCTGAGGTCCGGACCGCCGGCCTCCCGGCGCGGCATTAGTGCCAGGTCTACCTCGCATTCTCGCGCCAGCGCCCCTGCGCCGGCTGTGCCGCGCCGGTTGGATCGAAGGCATGACGACGACTGAGCGCACATCGCCCGCCTTCCGTTTTCCCGGCCGCCTGGCGGAGGGGGCCGGACTGGTCCTGGGCCCGGCACTGATCCTCGCGGGGGTGCTGCTGCGGGTGGAGTTCGGGGACTTCTTCCCCGAGCAGCTCGCGGCCTTCGCCGGGAGCCCCGTCCTGATGACCGCCTCCTACAGTGCCTTCGTCGCCGGAGTCGTCCTGCTCTGGCCCGCGGTCGCAGCCGTGACCAGGCGGATCGGGGCGTCGCGCCCCGGCTGGGCCATGTGGGGCGGGGGACTGGTCACGGCGGGGCTGTTCGCCCGCGTCTTCCACGCGGGCGTGAACCACCTGGCCTTCCAGCTGGTGGACGTGGAGGGGCTGGAGGCCGCGCGGCGGGCGGTGCGCGATCAGTACGGTGCCTTTCACGTCTTCCAGCCGCTCAACCTCGCCGTCTTCTCCGGCTGGACCGTCCTGGCCCTGGGTGCCTGGCGGGCCGGTGTGTTCGGCGCCGGTGTGACGGGGACGGCGCGGTGCGTCGCGCTCGGGCTCATGTCGGCCATGCCGCTCGGCGTCCTCAAGGGCACGGGCCCGATGTCGATCGTCGCCGCGGCCGGCCTGTGCGTCGCGCTGGTGCCGCTCGGCGTCACGGTGCTGAAGGCCGGACCCGCGCCCAGGTGGTGGACCTACCCGCTGGCCGTGGCACTGGGGGTGGGAGCCGTGCTCCTCGGCACCGCGGGCTGAGAGCCGGAGACGCCGCTCCGCCCGTGCGCGACCGCCCCGCGTGACTGTTCCGCGCGGCCGTCACAGGCCGGGGAAGACCCGGCGCAGGTCGTCCAGGGTGACGCCGCCGGTGACGGTCACGGAGCCGGGGGTGTGCTGGGGAGCCAGTCTGCCGGTGAGCAGGCGCAGCCACGCCTCGGCGGGAGCGGACAGGACGATGTCGGCCGGCTCTGCCACCTTGCTGAAGCCGAGGGTCTCCCCGAGGGTGAGGCCGAGGGTCCGCTCCGGCTCGCTCGTCTCGACACGGAGCGTGATCTGCCGGGGGTCGAGGGCGTCGGGCTGGCCGATGAAGCCGACGAGGAAGTCGAGCGGCCCGGGATAGAGGTCGGTCAGCGCCTCGACCGCGTCGGGGGCGACGGTGGCCCTCGGGTCGAAGGCGACCTTCACGTCCCACGTGTGCAGGGCGGCCTCGTTCAGGCGCATCCCGGCGACCAGTGCGACGTCGGCGGGTTTCGGCAGGAAGCCCAGCCTGATCTCCAGCCGCTCACGGGTGCCGGCGTCCAGGCTCTCGTAGGCGGTGACCAGCTCGGCGTCGGCCCTGACGAAATCCCCGGCCTGCTCCGCGGGGCTCTTGGCGTTCCAGCGGTTCCACACCGACTCGTTGAACTCCTGGCCGGGCGCGTCGTCCCCGGCCAGCGCGGCCCGCAGCGCCGCCAGGCCGATCTCGGCGCCGCTGCCGAGGTGGCTGAGCACCTGGGCGACGGTCCACTCCGGCGACCCCGAGGGCCGGGCGAGGTCGTCGGCGTCCAGACCGGCCACGAAAGCGGTCAGGTCATCGTGGTTGGTACGCAGGGCCGCGATGGTCCTGTCGGTGAGCGTGTTCATCAACTGCCTCCAGCAGGAAGGTCTCTCGGCCCTACGGCCGGGCGGAACCGCCTGTCCGGCATCCTCTCCCAGAACTACCCGTCGCCACCTCCCGTATCACCATTGTCGATTACTCTCCGTTACCTTCTCCACCGGTGTCGCGCGGTGGGGGCGGGCCGTTAGAGTCGGCCGGGACGACCGCTTGACAGGGGGCAGGGACGGGTGGACGAGAAGACGCTGAAGGACATCGCCGCGATCGGGGCGCTGCCGGAGGCCGACCCGGGCCGGGGGGATCAGACGGGGTCAGCGGGCGCCACAGGCGCCGCGGGCGGCCTCGCGGAGCCGCCCCGGAGACCACCTCGGGTGACGGTCCGGCGGGCGCTGCCCACCGAGCCCGCCGTACGTGGTTCGGCGTCGCTGTTCGTGACCGAGGCCGAGCGGCAGGGTATCCGCGCGGGCCGCCGCATGCTCCACGTCGGCCCCGAGACGGCCGCCGACCACGTCGCCGCCGCCCTGCGCGTCGAACCCGGTACCGAGGTGCTGGCCCGTCGCAAGCTGCTGCTCGCCGACGACGTGCCGGTGCGGATCGCCACCAGCTACTTCCGCCTGGACGTCTTCGGCGGCACCCCTCTGGCCGCCCCCGACTTCGTACGGCCCAGCCTGCAGGCGGGGATCGAAGCGCTCGGCCACCGCTTCGGCCACGCGGAGGAATACCTCGTCGCCCGCCCGCCCACCGGCTTCGAGGCGGTGACCCTGGAGCTCGATCCCGGTGAGTGGGTGGTGCAGGTCCTGCGGGCCGGCTACGGCGACGACGGCACCCCGGTCCACACGCTGGAGACCATCTGCGCGGCCTCCCGCCACGTCTTCCCCGTCACCCAGGTGACCGGGGCCGACGAATTCTGACCCGTTGCCCCCGGGGACGGCTCCCCGGGGGTCCGGCGACGGGCTAGAGCCGCTCGACCACGTGGTCGATGCAGTGCGTCAGAGCCTCGATGTCGTCCGGGTCGATGGCCGGGAACATCGCGACGCGCAGCTGGTTGCGGCCGAGCTTGCGGTAGGGCTCGGTGTCGACGATGCCGTTGGCGCGCAGGACCTTGGCGATCTCGGCGGCGTCGACGCCGTCGGCGAAGTCGATGGTGCCGACCACGTTGGAGCGGAACTCCGGACCGGCGAACGGCGTGGTGTAGGAGGTCTTCTCCGCCCAGGTGTAGAGGCGCCGCGCGGACTCGGCGCTGCGCGCGGTCGTCCAGGCCAGGCCGCCGTTGCCGTTCATCCACTCGATCTGCTCGGCGAGCAGGAACAGCGTGGAGACCGACGGGGTGTTGTAGGTCTGGTCCTTGCTGGAGTTGTCGACCGCCACCGGCAGGCTGAAGAACTCGGGGACGTAGCGGCCGCTGCCGGCGATCTCCTCGACGCGGGCGAGCGCGGCCGGGGACATCAGGGCGATCCACAGGCCGCCGTCGGAGGCGAAGCTCTTCTGCGGGGCGAAGTAGTAGACGTCGGTCTCGCTGATGTCGACGGGCAGGCCGCCGGCGCCGGAGGTGGCGTCGACCAGGACGAGCGAGCCCTCCTCGCCCACGCGCCTGATCGGCATCGCGACACCGGTCGAGGTCTCGTTGTGGGTGAGCGCGTAGACGTCCACGCCCTCCTCCAGCCGGGCCTCGGGGTGGCGGCCGACCTCCGACTTGATCACGGTCGGGTCGCCCAGCCACGGGGCCTTCGCCACGACGGAGGCGAACTTGGAGGAGAACTCGCCGAACTGCAGGTGCTGCGACTTCTCGCGGACGAGCCCGAAGGCGGCGATGTCCCAGAACGCGGTGGTGCCGCCGTTGCCGAGGACGACCTCATATCCCTCGGGGAGGGAGAACAGCTCCGACAGGCCCGCGCGGACGCGCCCGACGAGAGACTTGACCGGCTTCTGGCGGTGCGAGGTGCCCAGCACGCTGGACCCCGAGGCCGCGAGAGCCGACAGCTGCTCGGGGCGCACCTTCGAGGGCCCGCAGCCGAAACGGCCGTCGGCGGGCTTGATGTCTGAGGGAATCACGATGTCAGCCACCTGAACAGCCTACTGAGCCTTCCGGTTACTCCAGGCCGAAGTCCGGATTCTGAGATGGGCGAGTCTGGAATGCGAAACGGCTGTCGCGCGAGACGATCGCGCGACAGCCGTACAGGACATCGGTCAGAGGGATCCGAGAACCTCGGCGGCGCCGGGGACGTCGTTGACCGAACGCTGCGCCGGGCCCACGTAGTCGGCGCTGGGGCGGACGAGCCTGCCCGTGCGCTTCTGCTCCAGAATGTGGGCGGCCCAGCCCGCGGTGCGAGCGCAGGTGAACATGGAGGTGAACATGGAGGAGGGGACCTGGGCGAAATCCAGGATGACCGCCGCCCAGTACTCGACGTTGGTGGCGAGCACCCGGTCGGGCTTGCGGGCGTGCAGCTCTTCCAGGGCGGCCTTCTCCAGGGCCGCGGCGACCTCGTAACGCGGTGCGTCGAGCTCCTTGGCCGTGCGCCGGAGCACCCGGGCGCGGGGGTCTTCCGCCCGGTAGACGCGGTGGCCGAAGCCCATGAGGCGCTGACCCTTGTCCAGCTCGCTCTGGACGTACTTCTTGGCGTCGCCGACCTGCTCGACGCCCTCGATCATGTGCAGCACGCGGGCGGGGGCGCCACCGTGCAGCGGACCGGACATGGCGCCGACCGCGCCGCTCAGCGCCGCGGCCACGTCGGCGCCGGTGGAGGCGATGACGCGGGCGGTGAAGGTGGAGGCGTTCATGCCGTGCTCGGCCGCGGACGTCCAGTAGGCGTCAATGGCCTTCACGTGCTTGGGGTCGGGGTCGCCCTGCCAGCGGATCATGAACCGCTCGACGATGCCGTCGCCCTTGTCGACCTCGCTCTGGGGGACCATCGGCTTGCCGAGGCCGCGAGAGGACTGGGCGACGAAGCTGAGCGCGGTCACGCTGGCGCGGGCCAGGTCGTTGCGGGCCTGCTCCTCGTCGATGTCGAGCAGCGGCTTGAAGCCGTACACGGGGGCCAGCATGGCCAGCGCGCTCTGCACGTCGACGCGGATGTCACCGGAATGGACAGGAACGGGGTACGGCTCTGCCGGGGGGAGACCCGGCTGGAACGTGTTGTCGACCAGCAGGCCCCACACGTTCCCGAAGGGAACGCGTCCGACCAGCTCTTCGATGTCGACGCCCCGATAACGAAGGGCGCCCCCTTCTTTGTCCGGTTCCGCGATCTCCGTCTCGAAAGCTACTACGCCTTCGAGCCCGGGTTTGAAGTCGGACATTCTCGGCCGCCTCCCTTTCTTGAAGTCAAAGCCTTGATGTCGAGATACCGGCGGGTCATATTCAACCCCCTGGGGTTCGGTGGTGTGCCGCCGGACCCGCCGGAACGCGATCGTCCCAGGTGGGGGCGGTGCGCATCTTTTCCGTCAAGCACGGGAGAATACCTTCCCGTGGACGACACATCGCGCCCGCCATCCCTCGCGGGGCTTCGCCGTACCTATCAGGGCCTGCCGTTGCTGGAGGCCGAAGTCGCACCCGATCCCGTGTCGCAGTTCGCCGCCTGGTTCGGCGAGGCCGTGGACGCCGGGCTTCCCGAGCCGAACGCGATGGTGGTCGCGACCGCCTCCGCGGGAGGCCGGCCGACGGCCAGAACCGTGCTGCTCAAGGGCTACGACGAGAACGGGTTCGTCTTCTACACCAACTACGAGTCGCGCAAGGGCCGGGACCTCACCGAGAACCCCCGGGCCGGCCTGCTGTTCCCCTGGCACGCCATCCGCCGCCAGGTGCGGGTGGAGGGGCCGGTGGTACGGCTGCCGCGCGAGGAGTCGGACGCCTACTACCGGTCCCGCCCCTACGGCTCGCGCATCGGAGCCTGGGCGTCCCGGCAGTCGGCCGTCGTGCACTCCAGGGAGGAGCTGGACGCCCGCTACGAGGAGCTGACGGAGCGATGGCCGGCGGATCCGCCCGTGCCGGACTTCTGGGGCGGGTTCCGGGTCGTGCCCGCGGAGGTGGAGTTCTGGCAGGGCCGGACCGACCGCATGCACGACCGCCTCCGGTACCGCCGTTCGGGGGACTCCTGGATCGTCGAGCGCCTGGCCCCGTGACGCACTTGCCCACCTTTTACTGATATATCCGCATATGTCTGGCGGACATTGGGGGACAACGTGGGGTTCGGGGATTTCGTCCAACGGCTTGCGGTGGACACTCGTCCGCTGAGTGTCCCCGCATACCGGCGGCTCTGGGCCGGCCAGGGCGTGTCGTTCATCGGCTTCCAGCTCACCTCGGTGGCGGTCAGCGCCCAGATCTACGCCATCACCGGCTCGTCCTTCTGGGTCGGCATGCTCGGCCCGGCCAACCTGATCCCCCTGGTGGTCTTCGGCCTCTGGGGCGGGGCCGTCGCCGACGCGGTCGACCGGCGCAGGCTGCTCCTGGTCGGCGCGCTGATCGCCTGGACCGCCACGCTCGCGCTGCTCGTCCAGGCCGCCCTGGGGACGACCAACGTCGGCCTGCTGCTGGCGACCGTGGCCGTGCACGCCACCGGGTTCGCCATCACCGGGCCGACCCGGGGCGCGATCATCCCCAGGCTGGTGCCGGCCGAGCTGGTCCCGGCGGCCAACACGCTCAACTACCTGGCGGGCGGGTCCGGCAGTGTCATCGGCCCGCTGATCGGCGGGGTCGTGCTCGCCCAGGGCGGGTTCGCCACCGCCTACCTGATCGACGCGCTGCTGTTCGGCGCGGGCTTCTACGCCGCCCTGCGGCTGCCGCAGCTCAAGCCGGTCGGTGAGATCACCCGCCCCGGCCTGCGGTCGGTCGTGGACGGCCTGCGCTACGTGTCGGGGCACCCGATCGTGATGATGTCCTTCGTCGTGGACATCATCGCCATGGCGTTCGCGCTGCCCAGGGCGCTGTTCCCGGAGGTCGTGGCCGAGCGGTTCGGCGGCTCGCCGACCGCGTTCGGCTGGCTGTCGGCGAGCATGGCCATCGGTTCGGTGATCGGCGGACTGATGTCGGGCTGGGTGGGCCGGGTCCGGCGCCAGGGCCTGGCGCTCACGTTCGTGATCGCGGCCTGGGGGCTCAGCGTCGCCGCAGCCGGGCTCGTGGGACAGCTCTGGCTGATGGTCGCGCTGCTGGCCTTCGGCGGGGCCGCCGACCTGGTCTCCTCGGTGTGGCGGCAGACGATCCTGCAGACCCACGCACCCGACGACATGCGCGGGCGGATGCAGGGCGTGTTCATGGTGGTGGTCGCCGGAGGCCCCCGGCTGGGGGACCTGCGCGCCGGAGCCACGGCGACCTGGTTCGGCGCCCCCGGGGCGTGGATCGGCGGCGGGATCGCCTGCGCGGTCACGGTGCTCGTGGTGGGGCTGGCCGTACCGGCCTTCAGGGGCTACCGGCCCGCCGTGCAGAGCCGGTGAACGGTTCCGGCGGGCGGGGTTTCACCGGTCCGCTGTACGGGGCCGGTGAACGGATTGGGAAGGATTCGGCAACTGCCGGTGTTTGTGCCCTTGTCATCGGGGACGGATCTCACAATAGGGTCGGGGTCTGAGACTTCCCGGTCCCGCGCGGCTCGACGGCACCAGCGCGCGATGGACGGGGCACCGAGATAGGACGGGAGGAGCCTTGACCGCACACGGCCTGATCGACACCACGGAGATGTATCTCCGCACGATCTTCGAGTTGGAGGAGGAGGGGATCGTCCCTCTGCGTGCGCGCATCGCCGAACGGCTGCAGCAGAGTGGTCCCACCGTCAGCCAGACCGTCGCCCGCATGGAGCGCGACGGCCTGGTCAGGGTCGAGGGCGACCGGCATCTGACCATGACCGACCTGGGGCGCACGCTCGCGACCCGGGTCATGCGCAAGCACCGCCTCGCCGAGTGCCTGCTCACCCAGGTGATCGGCCTCCCCTGGGAGGAGGTGCACATCGAGGCGTGCCGCTGGGAGCACGTCATGTCCGAATCCGTGGAGGCCCGGCTGGTCAGCCTGCTGAACAACCCCACCGAGGACCCGCACGGAAACCCCATCCCGGGCCTGGACGAGCTCGGTGTCGAGGGCCTCGCGGGAGGCGGCTGGGAGTCCCTGCCGTCGATGGCCGCCTTGGCCGGACCCAGAGATATACCCGTTGTGGTGCGGCGAATTAGCGAACAAGTGCAAAGTGATCCGGCTGTGATGCTTAAACTCAAGCAAGTTGGGATACAACCCGGACGCGAGGTGACGCTCGCGGCGAGCGACGACGGTGTGCGGGTGACAGGTGACGACGGAGCGGAGAACAGACTTGCGGACCTTCCGCGAGACGTTGCCGCACATGTTTTCGTCTCCACACGCTGACCAAGGCCCCTCTGCTTGGTTGGATTCCCCTCGGGAGACCCTTCACTCCCCGGCCGAGACTGCAGCAGGAGCAACCGTGGTTCGCTTTGCGCACACCCGTCCCCGAGGGGTGGTCACCGGATGAAGCGGTGGGGGGATGTCACCCAGGACACCGCCGACCACCTTTCGGCCGGTTCCGTTCTTGATCACGCTGAGATGGCGGTGGTCGTCACCGACCGGTTCAGCAACCTTCTCTACTGGAATCCCTTCGCGGAGAAGCTGTTCGGCCGTCCCGGAGCGCCGGGCACCCGAGAACAGTCGCTCTCCCTGGGGATCATGGAGAAGGACCACCCGCTCGCCGTCGAGCTCGCCAAGCACGTGCTCAAGGGCGGCGTCTGGGAGGGCACCTTCGACGTCAGGCGAGGGGACGGGACGATCGTCTACGTCCGCGCCCAGGCCGTGCCGTTGCGACACGTCTCGGGATCGGTGACGGGCATCGTCATCACCGCCCGCGAGGCGATGCGCAGCAACGAGCGGGAGAAGGACCGGTTCGGCCTGCTGGAGCGGATCGGCGAGCGGCTCGCCGGCTCGCTGTACGTCGAGGAGACGCTCAAACGCGTCGCCGAGATGCTCGTCCCGCAGTTCGCCGACCACTGCTTCATCGAGCTGATGGAGGGGGAGCGGCTCACCCGCAGGGTCTCCACCCACGTTCCCGGCTGGAGCCCGCCGCCCGGCACCTGGGCACCGCTCGGCGCCGAGATCCGTTATCCGACGGGGCACTACGCCGACATCGCGCTGCGCCGCCAGGAGACGATCCTGGTCGAGGACTTCTCCCAGACGAACTATCCCAGCCCCGGTGAGGGCAGCACCCGCCTGGCGGCCGAGATCGGGATGACCTCGGCCATCGTGGCACCGCTGTGCGTGCGCGGCGAGACCCTCGGGCTGATGTACCTGGGCCTGTCCAACCTGACCGACCGGCGCAGCCCGCACTACGACGCCTTCGACCGCGACTTCGTGGGGGCCATCGCCACCCGGGTCGCCCTGGCCGTGGACAACGCCCTGCTGTTCGAGGAGGAGCGGCACACCGCCGAGTCCTTCCAGAAATACCTGCTCCCCCGCGAGCTGCCCCAGCTCGACGGCCTGGAGATCGCGGTCCGCTACTACCCGGCGGCACCGCTCGCCTCGCACGGGCAGGGCATCCAGACCCAGGTCGGCGGCGACTGGTACGACGTCATCCCGCTGTCGGCGGGCCGGGTCGGCATCGTCATCGGCGACGTCGAGGGCCGGGGGGCCAAGGCCGCCGCCGTCATGGGCCAGCTCCGGGCCGCGCTGCGGGCCTTCGCCCAGGACGACAAGCCGCCCGCGGAGATCCTCGCCCGGCTCGACGAGTGGACGCGGATCATCGCCACCCCCGAGCAGGACGACAGCGGTGAGGACATCAGCATCCCGCCCATCGTCACGTGCCAGTACCTCGTCTACGACGCCTGGTCGCGGCAGCTGTCGTTCGCCAACGCCGGTCACGCCCCGCCGCTGCTGCTCAAGGACGGCACCTGCGCCGAGCTCGACATCAAGGAGGTCGGCCAGCCCCTCGGCGTCCGCGCCAAGGGGGTCCACGCCGACCTGGTCTACAAGGAGGAGACGCGGACGCTGCCCCCCGGGGCCGCGCTGCTGCTCTACACCGACGGCCTCGTCGACCGCCGTCCCGTCCGTGACGCCGACGGCAGGCCGCCCAACGACGAGGAGACTCTCGCGCTGCTCTGCGCGAAGCTCGTCAAGATATCCGACGCCTCGGTGGAGGGCATCGCGCACGCCGCGACGACCGCCGTGCCGGGTGAGATCGACGACGACATGGCCATCCTGGTGGTCCGGTCCGCCCCGCACGACCTCGAGGTCGAGGAGCGCACCTTCCCGGCCCAGCCGATCATGGTCGGTGAGGCCCGCCGGATGGCGGCGGAGGCGTTCACCGGCTGGAGTGTGCCCGAGGAGCGCGCCGAGCTCGCCTGCCTGCTGGTCTCCGAGGTGGTGACGAACGTGGTGCTGCACGCCGCGACCACCAGCGTCCCGCGCCGCGAGCTGATGATGGACGCCCCGATCTCCTTCGACGAGACCTGGGACGACCTGCCGGACTTCGACGACGAGATCGTCAACGAGAAGGAGTTCACGCTCCGGCTCCGCAGGGGCAGGGAGTCGGTCTGGGTCGAGGTCTTCGACCAGGACCTGAGGCTTCCCCGCATCCGTAGCGCGGGGGAGAACGACGAGGGCGGCCGGGGACTCTATCTCGTCGACCAGCTCGCCAAGCGCTGGGGTTCACGCCCCACCAAGGAGGGCAAGGCCGTCTGGTTCGAGATCCCCACCAAGTCCCGCTGAGCGCGGAGCGGCCCGGCCGGTGATCGCCGCCGCTCCCCCGCGGGGCAGGCGGTGGGGGATGACCTCGGCGGTCATGGAAGGCGGCGGCCGGGGCGGGCCTCAGTAGTTCTTGAGGGTGATGGCCCGGGCCGCCTTCTGGATCGGCTCCATGACCTTGGCCATCATGCGCTCCTTGCCCGGCAGGTATTTCATCAGCGAGAGCATCTTCATCTGGAACCAGACCTGGGTCTTGCTCCGCAGCACCATGTGCCTGATGTTGCCCGGCCCGAGCTTCTGGTTCTGCTCGGCGAAGTGCCGCATCGCCTGCTCGTAGCCGCCGAAACCGGCCTCGTGGTCGTCACCGGCGGCGGCCAGCTCGCCGGCCAGGACGTAGGCGCCGACCAGGGCCAGACTCGTGCCCTGCCCCGAGGCGGGGGAGGCGCAGTAGGCGGCGTCCCCGACCAGTGCCACCCGCCCCTTCGACCAGCGGTCCATGTGGACCTGGCTCAGTGAGTCGAAGTAGAAGTCGGGTGCGTCGGCCATGCCGTCGAGCAGGCGGGGGATCTCCCATCCCTCCCCGGCGTAGGTGCCGGTCAGGAGCTTCTGCTGCCGGTCACGGTCGCGGTGGTCGTCATCCGGCGACACGGAGGCGAACAGGAACATCGCCTTGGCCCCGGTGTCCTTGGCCGTGCTGTACGTCAGCGCCGTCCTGCCGGGAGAGACGTAGGTGAGCTCCCACCGGTCGAGGCCCAGGTGGTTGGGGACGCTGAAGATCGAGATGTGGTAGCCGAGGTCGCGGACATACTCGGACTCGGGGCCGAAGGCCAGCGCGCGGGTGGTGGAGTGCAGCCCGTCGGCACCCACCACGAGGTCGAAGGTGCGCGTCTCGCCGCTCTCGAAGGCGACCTTCACCCCGTCGCCGTCGTCGGTGAGGGAGGCGATGGAGTCGTCGAAGAGATATTCGACCTCGTTCGCGGTCAGTTCATAAAGGATGCGGTTCAGGTCGCCACGCAGGATCTCGGCGTCCTCGCCCTCGCGCCCGCCGAACGTGTCGCCGCCCATGCTGGCCAGCCGCTTGCCGGCCGCGTTGACGACCGACGCGCCCCGCACGTCGGTGCGCTCCCGCCGGATCTCGTCCATGACACCCATGCGCGTGACCACGTCGAGGGCCGCGCCGCGGATATCGATCTTGTAGCCGCCCTGCCGGAGCGCGGGCGCCCGTTCCACCACCGTGGGAGTGAAACCGTGGCGGCGCAGCCAGTAGGCCAGCGTGACGCCCGCGATGCCGGCTCCGGAGATCAGAACGCTCGTGTTCCTCATGGGGGTGCTCCTTGGTCGGTTCCTCGTCTACGGCTGACAGTACACTTGTGTGACACATTTGTTCAAGACGTTTGTTCCAGCCCTGTGTAGACTGCCGGACATGGGAAATCGCGAAGATCTTCTGGTCGGGGCCAAGCGCTGCCTCTACGAGAAGGGGTACTCCCGCACCACCGCCCGCGACATCGCGGCGGCCTCGGGCGTCAGCCTCTCCGCCATCGGCTACCACTACGGGACCAAGGAAGCGCTGCTGAACGCGGCTCTCTACCAGGCCCTGGAGGAGTGGGGCGACGATCTGGCGGACATCCTGAACGCCGAGGCCGGTCCCGATGCCACACCCGCGGACCGGTTCGAGGCGGCGTGGGAGGGGGTGATCGCGTCGTTCGCCGCCAACCGGCCGCTCTGGGCCATCCAGTTCGAGCTCATCGCGCACATCGACCAGCTGCCGGAGCTGCGCCGTACCTTCTCCGAAGCCGGCCGCCAGGCACGTCTGGGCCTCGCCGAGCTGTTCGGGAGTCTGGGCCTCGCCGGGGACGGGGAGAGGGTGGCGCTCGGCTCGTTCTATCAGGCCCTGCTCAGCGGGGTGGTGGCGCAGTGGCTGGTGGATCCCGAGGGCGCGCCGTCGGGGCACGACCTGCTCGGCGCGGTGCGGACCGTCGCGGCGATCGTCGGCCCGGGAGCGCGGCCCGATCCCGAAGTGTCACCGGAGAAGAGTTAGGAGATGCCCGCGGTCGGTGCTTGACTGCGAGCATGGAACTGGCCTTCGAACGGCGCGGGGCCGGACCGCCCCTGGTCCTGCTGCACGGAATCGGACACCACTGGCAGGCATGGCTGCCGGTGGTCGACCGGCTCGCCGCCGAGCGTGACGTGATCGCCGTGGACTTCCCCGGCTTCGGCGTCTCCCCGCCGCTGCCGCCCGGCTCGCCGTACACGGCGGAGAGCCTGGCCGACGCGGTCGAGTCGTTCTGCGCGATGCTGGGTCTGGACGAACCCCATGTGGCGGGCAACTCCCTGGGCGGCTACGTCGCCCTCGAACTGGCCTCGCGGGGTGTGGTCCGTACGGCCACCGCACTCTCCCCGGCCGGGTTCTGGAGCCGCGGAGAGTTCCTCTACGCGCGGACGGTGCTGCGGGCGGTCAGGGCCTCGGCCCAGGCGACACCGCCGGAGCGGGCCCCGGCCGTCGCGGAGAACCCGCTGGGCCGGATGGCGATGGTGGGACTGATGGTGGCCCACCCCTCCAGGCTCTCCACCGAGGCGCTGCTCGCGGCCGGTCAGTCACTCGGCAACGCCCCGGGATTCGACGACACCCTGGACTCGTTCGCCTGGATGATGCCCCCCGCACCGCCCAAGGTGCCGATCACGATCGCCTGGGGCGAGCACGACCGCCTCCTGCTCCGGCGGCAGGCCGTACGGGCCGCTCGGTGGTCGGGCCGCCGGGTGAAGCTGCTGCGGGGCTGCGGGCATCTGCCGATGAGCGACGATCCCGAGCTGGTCGCCAGGGTCCTCCTGGAGGGGGCGGCGTAGCCGGCGAGGGCGTCAGCGGAATGTCTGTCCCCAGATCGCGAGCATCACCAGGATGAACACCACCATGACGCCCGCATAGGCGACAGGGCCGAGCCGTACGGCTCGCCGGACCCGGTTGAGTCCCCAGGCGAACAGGAACGCCAGGAAGATCAGCAGGATCAGTCCGCTGTCCATCAACACCGCCTCTGGGAGTCCTCGCTGACAAGTATGCGTCGGCTGAGCCGATCATGCGGGAATTAAGCGTGACGCCGTAGCTCATGAGATCGTTGCGCCTTGTGAACAGAACGTCGAAGGTAACGCGCGTCCTGCTGGTGTCCGCCCTCGCCGCGGGACTCTCCGCCTGTTCGGGTGGGAGTGACCCGTCGGCCGCCCCGGCGACGCCCACCTCTTCGGTGACCGCCCCCGAACCGGCCCCCTCCGAGGAGCTCACCCTCCCCTCCGAGATCCCCTCCGCCTCGACCTCCACGGTGCCCGAGGCGTCCGCGTCCGCGTCGGCCTCGGCTTCGGCTTCGGCGAGCTCGAAGCCCGTGGCGCCGGCAGCCGACGGCGCGCTGCTGGGAGACGTCCAACCGCTGGGAACGGGCTGGATCACGGTGGCGCCCGAGGGCAAGGCGGCCCAGAAGACCGAGCTCACGCCGTTCACGGTGGTGCTCGACGTGCAGGGGTCGATCTGCAAGCAGGGCGCGGTCCCGCACAAGTGCACGGTGGAGCAGCTGAAGAAGGCGCTCAAGGCGGGCGTCTCCCTCTATGCCAAGGTGACGGTCAGGGGCGGGACGGCCGCGCAGATCGAGGAGATCGTCCCGGAATGACGGCTCCGGCGGCCGGTCACGGGGTGGCCGTGCCCGGCGCGTTCATCGGGTCCGCCGCCGCACCGGCCGTATCCGCCGTATCCGCCGCGTCCGGCGGCGGACGCGGCGGGCCCGTGGCCAGGGGGCCCCGGAGACCGGAGCCGGAGGTTCAAAAACCGAAGGAACGGCCGATGATCTCCTTCATGATCTCCGTGGTGCCGCCGTAGATGGTCTGGACGCGGCTGTCGATCCAGGCCTTGGCGACGGGATACTCCATCATGTAGCCGTAGCCGCCGTGCAGCTGGAGGCAGCGGTCGATCACCTTGATCTGCAGCTCGGTGGTCCACCACTTGGCCTTGGCGGCGTCCACCGCACTGAGCTCCCCGGCGTTCAGGGCCAGGATGCACTTGTCCACGTAGTGACGGGCGATCTCCACCTCGGTGTCCAGCTCCGCCAGGACGAAGCGGGTGTTCTGGAAGCTGCCGATGGTGCGGCCGAAGGCCTTGCGGTTCTTGCAGTATTCGATCGTCGCCCGCAGGACGGTCTCGGCCGCCGCCACGGCCATCACGGCGATCGACAGCCGCTCCTGCGGGAGGTTGCCCATGAGCTGGAAGAAGCCCTGGCCCTCCTCCTCGCCCAGCAGGTTGGCGGCGGGGACCCGGACGTTCTCGAAGAACAGCTCCGCGGTGTCCTGGGCGTGCATCCCGATCTTCTCCAGGTTGCGGCCCCGGCTGAAGCCCTCCATGCCCCGCTCGACGACGAGCAGAGAGGTCCCCCGGGCACCCGCGGCCGGGTCGGTCTTGGCGACCACGACGACCAGGTCGGAGTTGATGCCGTTGGTGATGAAGGTCTTCTGGCCGTTGACGACGTAGTGGTCGCCCTCGCGCACCGCCGTCGTCCTGATGCCCTGCAGGTCGCTGCCCGCTCCCGGCTCGGTCATCCCGATGGCCGTGATCAGCTCACCGCTGACGAACCCGGGCAGCCAGCGGGCCTTCTGCTCGTCGTTGGTGAGTTTCACGAAGTACGGTGCCATCACGTCGTTGTGCAGCGAGTAGCCCAGACCGCTCGCGCCGACCCCGACGACCTCCTCGACGATCACGGCGTTGTAGCGGAAATCCGTGATCCCGGCCCCGCCGAACTCCTCAGGCACCCCGAAACCGAACATCCCGAGCTCGCCGGCCTTCTTCCACACCTCGCGGGGGACGATGCCGTCCTTCTCCCACTGGTCGTGGTGGGGAACGACCTCGCGGGCCAGGAACTCGCGCACGGTCTCACGGAAGAGCTGGTGCTCCTCCTCGAAGAGGTCTCGCTTCATTGACTGCCTCCTAGGGGGTTCCGTGGCCCAGAATACGATTCTGTTACCTGCAGGTACACCCGCTCTGAGGGGTGAGGTGGTTGTCGTCCCTCCAGTCGACCAGATCACAAGTCCGCCACAGTCCCCTGGGGGTCTTGTCATCCTCCTGCGTCGGGAGATCGGGGGGCGGTACGATCCGGGCCTAGTTGTGATTAGATGACCAGTTTTGCGACCAGTCCTCGTGAGCGGAGTGTCCAGTGGTGCGATGGGGAGCGGGACTCCGGAGGTCTGTCCTCATCGTGGGAGTCGGAGTACTGGCAGGTGCGGGAACGGCGCTGCCTGCAGAGGCGGACTTCATCAGTCCCGAGCACCAGAATGTTAATTACTCCTGCGAGATCGGCAAGCTCGTCCCTAGCGCTGGTTCCGGGATCTTGGATGCCCGTGTATCGATTCCGACTGTGGGCTATGTCGGTCGTGCACTGGAGATGAAATGGCTCATCACAAACTCCACTTTGGTCTCCCCTGCCGTCTATGCTTTCGGTGGTCGAGTAAATGTCACCGGAACGGTAGAGATGCGTGGTGCAATTAAGGGGCAGGCGTACTCTCTTGGTGTCAGCGACCAAGGTGAGTTGGCGGAAAATGGGCCACTGAAAATGCCTACAGAACTACTGGGTCAAGGAAGTTCTCCGGATGACGGTGATGTCGAAATCACGCCTGGAGAAGTTTGGGTGGACTTCACTCCCCCGATAAAGAAAAAGACCCTGCTGGACACCGAGGGCTCCGTGGTAGCTCCTTCCCCTGCTTCCCCGAAGACTGACGCTCTTTATTACATTGGAGCTGACTGGCTCGCTTCCAGCGATCGTACGGCCGAGTGGAACGACCATAATCGCGATGTGCACTATGCGAATAGCGGTACCGCAGAGGTTCACTTCGAAGGTACGGGGATCAAGTTCTTCTCTGAGAAGTACAGTGAATGGGGAGAGCTTAGTGCTGAAATTGATGGCAAAGAATATAAAATAAGCGCTGGCGTTTCCAAGAATCCTGATGGTACTCCTAGTGCAGTGCTAGGGCAGCAACTTCTTTGGTCTGTTGACAATTTGAATTATGGTAAACATATTCTCAGGCTGAAGAAGATTTCAGGAAAATATCTAGTTATCGACACATTTGAAGTGCTTAACGGGGCGCTCAATAGCCCCCCACCTTATTTTCGCACTATATGTAAGCCAAAGAACGCAACCCCAGTCAAAGTGAAGGTGGAGAAGGCGCCCACGCCGACTCCCACCCCCACGCCTACTACCCCTCGTCCCACCGTCACGGTCACGGCCACCCCGCCGAACGGCTCGTCCACGACCACCTCGACGCCCAAGCCCACCCTGACCGTCACCGCCACCGTCACCCCCACCAGGGCCACGCCGACCACTCCGCAGGTCGCCGTGACGCCCTCCGGTGGCGCGCAGACCGGTGAGGCCCCCGACGGGCCCTCGTCCGGTGCGGGGCTGATCGGAGCCGGAGCCGTCATGGTCTTCGGAAGCGCGTGGGGCGGAGTGGCGTTGAAGAGGCGGCGGGCGGCGTATGTGCGTGGCCAGGGTTAGGTAAGGGGGCGCGCCGGATGTATCCAGGACCTTCGCAGGGCGGTCCCGATCCCTACGGCCACGATCCCCACGGCGCCGGCCGTCCCCCCAAGCCGAAGGGGAGCCTGATGCTCCCGGCGCTACTCGTGGCCGGTTCACTCGGCGGGGTGGCCGCGATCATGGCGGGGATGCTCACCTACCTGACCCCGGTGGCCAGCGATGAGCCCTACGGGGCCCCGGCCCCGGGACCGGCGGACACCATGATGCTGGAGAGCAACGCGGGGCCGACGGAGCAGCCGACACAGCAGGATCAGAGCGCACAGCAGCAGGACCCGGCGCCGGCACTGCCGTCGGCGGTGGGACCGGGCGGGCTGGATGCGCCGTTGACGGCCGCCGCGCCCACGGCGGCGCCGCCGCTGCCCGTCGTCCAGCCGCCGGAGCCGCTCAAGAGCAACGGCGTGAAGCCGTACCGGATCGCCATTTCGAAGATCGGCCTGCTGGCTCCGCTGATGGCGCTGGGCGTGGACGCGAAGAAGACGATCCAGACTCCTCCGTTGAGCAAGCCGAACCAGGCCGGTTGGTACAAGTACGGGCCGATCCCCGGCCAGCAGGGGCCCTCGGTGGTGCTCGGGCACGTGAACACCAAGAGCGGGGCCGCTGTCTTCAGCCGCCTGAAGGAGATCAAGCGCGGGGACACGATCAAGGTGTCCCGGTCGGACAAGTACATCGTGGAGTTCACGGTCGACGGGGTGGAGCAGGTCAGCAAGACCGCGTTCCCGTCGAAGCGGGTCTACGGCAACACCGGTGAGGCCACCCTGCGGCTGATCACCTGCGGCGGCGTCTACAACCGCAAGACCGGCCACTACACCGACAACATCATCGTCTACGCGACCCTGTCGAAGACCCGCCGAGCCTGATCGCGGTCTGTGGCCCGGTATGGCCGGTGTGAAGGTCGCCAGGCTGATCCGCCGATGCTCCGCGGAGCCGTCCGACGGCGCCGAAGGAGTGGCGGTCATCGGCACCGTCCTGCGAGGACTGTCCTGACGGCGGACCCCGGCCGAGGACCGCCGAGAGGCGGGGCCGGCAGGCGACCGGCCGTACGAGGGCCGGTCGGCGGGCTGCCACCGGTGCCATTGATCATTTTGGGATAATCTGACGCCTCCTTTGAAGTGATCGAAGAAAGGTGACTGTCTGATGCACAAGCTCAAGCGGAGCACAGTGGTCGCACTCGGCATGGCGGCCGCGCTCGCCGCGTCCGTGGTCACGAGCACCCCGGCCATGGCGGCGTCCTCTCCGGTCGAGGCCTGTGGCGGTGGCAGCTACCACGTCATCGACAGCCACGCCCTGGGCAGCTACGCCACCGTCTACCTGCTCTACAACGGCTCCACCAACTGCGTGGTCACCTGGAAGAAGGCGCCGTACGCGGGCAACACCAAGCGCGTTGACGCCAACCTGACCCGCAGCGACTTGAACTACGTGAAAATCGACGGAGGCAAGTTCAAGTACTACGCCGGTCCGCTGAAGATCAGTGCCGCAGGGAAATGCGTCCAGTGGGGCGGCGGCTACGACCTGCTGAACTGGACCAGCGGTTGGGGGCACTGCGGCTGATCAGTCCAGCCCGGCTCGGCCTGGACCCCTCGGCAGCCCGGCGCTCCCGTGCCCCAAGGGCCGACGCCGGGCTGTGGGTTCACGGGCGCTTGTACGGCCTGACCGACGTGGGCCAGGGGGCGACGAGGAGCCGTACCGTGTTCCTGTCATGGCCGCCGAACGCCTCGTGCACGTACCAGGTGCCGGGGACGCTTTCCGGCTGCAGGACGTGTTCGCTGGGCTGCCAGCCGCGCCCGGCGCCGGGAGGGTTCTCGGGGGCGTCGTGGTAGTACTCCTGGACCGTGGCGTGCCGCTGCCGCAGCATGAGGCGGACCTCGGCGACCGTCCGGTTCCGCAGGGTCAGCCCCTCCAGAACCTCGCCGCGAGCGGTCGGGTCGCCCGAGTGCTCGTACCGTTCACCGGGCCGGGCGGCTCGGCCAAAGATGATCTCGATGGGGCTGCGCAGATCGGAGGGGATGCGCACCCCGGCCTTGCAAAACATGTTTCCGCAGTCGGGTCCGCCGTCGATCCCCTCGATCCTGGTGCTTCCGTTCTCATCCTTGATCTCGAAGCTTCTGCCCGCGTGGTGGATCGTCATCCCCTTGAGGGAGGAGATCGAGATCATCTTGCCGACGAGGCTCGGTGACGCGGGCTCCATCTTCAGGTCGACGTCCATGCCGTGCGCGGCGAAATCCGTGCGATAGCGCGCTGGATCGGCGTCCGGGTCCAGGATCCGGACGTCGAGATAGTCGCCGTTCTCGCTGAACGCCAGCGCCTTGGCCGGTCCCACATGGAAGGGGCCGGCCTCGCCGGGCTGTACGACGACGTTCAGGACGAGCGCCGCGCCCGTCAGAACGGCGGCGATGGGAACGGCGATGAGCCACCGCCGCCGGGACCGTCGCCGCGTGGCCGCCGGAGGCGTCCGGCCGGTGTCATCGATGATCTTCTTCAGGGCCGCGGACATCACCGGTGGATCCGCACGTACCTGCCTGGCCGGATCGTGCGCTTCGACCATGTTCCTGAGCTGCTTGAGATCGTTGTTCATCGGGCGCTCCTCCCATAGGACGGCCTGCGGTCGGTGAGCTGGGGCTGGTCCGCGAGCAGGTGCTGCAGCCGTTTACGTGCGCGGTGCAGCCGCATCGCGGCCGCTGGTCTGGAACAGCCGACGATCGCTGCCGCCTGGCGGAGGTCGAGCCCCTCCCAGCACACCAGGAGGACCAGTTCCCGGTCCCCGTCGCTCAGGTCGTTCAGCGCCGCCAGGGCCGTCTGACGGGCGGCGACGGTGGCGGCGTGGTCGTCTTCGGGACCGTGGCGCGTCACGTCCTCGCTCAGCGAACCGGCGAGTCCGTCTCGTCGCTGCTCTCTTCTGAGCAGGTTCGACGTGAGATTCCGGGCGGTGACGTACAGCCAGGGCAACGGCTGGTCGCGGGGGAACCGGTCATACTTCTCCCAAGCGATCTTGAACGTCTCGGCGGCTATGTCCGGGGCGTCCGCGGGGCCGACCCGCCGCCACGCATATCGCAGGACCGCCTCGTAATGCTCTTGGAACATGTGGGTGAAATCGGCCTCATCGTTCAAGCTCCTTCTCCTGTCCAGCAGCTCGGCGCCTCGCACCGTCTACTGGACAGATGTCGCGAGTCCTCCGGGTATCACTGCATCTACGACATTTTGTGTGGCAGTCGATCGACCCGGACGGGCACGAGGCGGGGCGGCTTCTCCGGAACGGGGCCCGTCCCATGCGTTTCTCGGGACGCAGGGCGCCGTCCACCTCGCTGGATGGACGGGTACGGGTGCCCGCCCGGCGGTTGGTGGCGGAGTTCGACCTCCTCCATCAGGGTCAGCAGGTCGTGGGGCCGGGCGGCTTCGACGGGCTCGGGGTCGGCGGCGATCCAGCAGGGGAAGGCCCAGAAGCGGCGGGCCCAGCAGCGCCAGAGGACGACCCATCCGGGGTGGTCGGCCTCCAGGCCGGAGGCCGTCTCGGCGGGATCGGGAAGAGCCGTCACCGGCTCCGGGCCGCCGGGGTCAGGACGTGGCGGATCCGTCTGGCGGCGTCGTCCGCTTCGGCGACGGGCGCGATCTTCTCGTTCCAGGACCACCAGAACCACCAGGTTCCTTCCTCGGGTGCCGCGTGGACGTTCTCGGACAGGGCGGGGGTGTCGGGGTTGACGACGGCCGGTTCCGGAGGGCGCCGGGAGGCCACCCGGACCCGCAGGCCGTGTTCCCTGAGGCGTTCGGTCAGGTGAGTCAGGTGGGTGATCGCGGTCTGCGCTGTGCCGGTGTCGTCGGTGACGGCCATGGGCGGTCTCCAGTGTTGTCTGTGGGTGGGCTTGCCGTACTCCACCTGTCGTGATGCGGGTGTGAAGCGTCCGCGCGCGGCGGATCGACGCAGGTGGGATGGCTCCCGACGGACGTGGGGAAGCACGCCGGGAGCCCGGGTCCGGCCGGGGCACGGGGGCGGTCCCCGGCCGGATGTCTGCGGGGTGGCTCCACCGTCACTTTTCCAAGAAACGGTGGAGCCACCTGCCCTCGACATCACTGGCGCCTGTGCGTTGCCGAGGGGTCCGTGTCACTGATTGTCAGCCGTGCTCCGGAGGCCGTATCGGATGGAGGGAATTCCTCGATCACGCTCCGTAGAACGGTTACGATCCGATCGTGACGTTCAAACAAGTCGCTGTAAAGAAGTTCTGCTGGAACAGTTCCGAAAATTCTTGTTCCGACGCTGCGCAAATCAACGCGCGAGGGGTGGAATATGGCGAATAGGATCAGCCCCACGGTGCGCCGTCGGCGACTGGCGGCAGAGCTGCGACGACTTCGGCAAGAGTCCGGAAAGAATCGTGATGAAGTGGCGGTATTCGTCGGTTGTGCGCCTGCCACCATCACCAAAATCGAGAACGCCTCTTCAACGGCCCGTCCTGCCGATGTCGCCCTGTTGTTGGAGTTGTACGGAGTCACCGGGCGGCGACGTGAGGTTCTGATGGCGCTCGCCCGCGAGGCTCGTCAGCGTGGTTGGTGGCAGCAGTACAGCGGAGCGATCCCGCAGTGGTTCGAGGTGTATGTGGGGCTGGAGGAGGAGGCCTCAGAGATCAGGTCCTTCCAGCCCGAGGTGATCGATGGCCGCCTTCAGACAGAGGGATACATCAGGGCTCTCATCCAGGCTGAGGTGAACGTCCCTCCGGCGGAGGAGATCGACCGTCGTGTCGCCATCCGCCTCAAACGGCAGGAAAAGCTGACCTTCCCCGATGCTCCCGAACTATGGGTCGTCGTGGGCGAAGCAGCATTACGCCGGGCGGTCGGCGGGGTCGAGACCATGCGTGAGCAACTTCAGAGGCTCAACGAGGTCTCCCGCCTGAACAACATCACGTTGCAAGTGCTCCCGTTTCAGGCGGGGGCCCATCCGGGCATGCAGGGCGGTTTCCATCTGCTCGGATTCCCGGGAGAGACTGATCAAGATGTCGTGTACGTTGAATATCGGCAGGGTGCCCTTTATCTGGAACGACAACCGGATGTGGATGCCTATGCCAAGCTCTTTGATCATCTGCGTGCGAGGGCGCTGGGGCCTGATGAGTCACGTGCTCTGATCACGCGTATGGCCGAGGAGGCCCTCTAGGCGATCACAAGTAGGAAGGTGCGGGTGTCCACGATGGACTCTTCCCGCGTCATCTGGCGCAAGAGCAGCTTCAGCGGTAACGGCGGGGCTGACTGCGTCGAAGTCGCGGTCGTTCCCGGCGACCCGATCTTGGCGGGGCACAAGCCCGATGCCGACGAGCTTTACCTCGTCCGTGACTCCAAAGATCCCGATGGCCCGACACTCTCCTTCACCCGTTCCGAGTGGGACGCGTTCGTCAAGGGTGTGAAGGCCGATGAGTTCGACGGCTGACGAGCCGAGGGCAGGCTCCGTGCGACAGCGATGAGGCTTCCACCGCCGTTGCGGCTCCTTCACGGATATCCCGCGAAGGAGCCGCAACGGTGCGAGCCCCACCGAGAGGCAGGACACCTTCCTGAGGGACGGACTCCGGCCGGTGGTGGGCGTCTCCGGACTACTTGATCGTGGCCAGATCCAGGACGTACATCTCGTTCTTGATCGGGTAGGTCATCAACCGGTCGAGACCTCCGTCGGGAATCCGTCTGACTCCTTCCGCGTCCCGTCTTATCCCGAGATCGGCGAACTGACCGGTGTCCGCGTCGTAGAGGCTCAGAACGCTCAGGTTCCCCGGTCCCATCAAATTGACCTTGAAGAAGCGCTCAAGGCCGGCGTCGTCCCCGAGCTGGAAATTTGCCGGCAGCTCGCGTTCTCGGGAGCCGTCGCGATCGCGGACGAACCTGCGCAGGATGGTCTCGACCCGCATCGTCTTCGGGCACGGGCGGGTGCCGCACTTGACCTCTTTTCCGGAGCGGTTGCGGACGGGTTCGCGCCTGACGACCTGGGACCGCACCTTCATTCCGGCGCACCGGTCGACGCCGCACCTGACTTCCTCGTCGGCCGTGAGCACGGCGTCGCGCCGTTCACCGGTCTCGGCGTTGAACAGCTTGGCGAAGATGTTCTTCCCCTGATGGGTGCCCACCCACGGCCACTGCAGGATGTGCTGCCGCTCGGCGCCCTTCACCGGTTGCATCTGGCCCCCGCTCAGCGGCACCCGGTAGACACCTCCCTTCTCATAGGCGAAGATCACGTCCTGGCCCGCGACGGTCAGCCCGTTGATGTGGCCCTGCTTCATGACGTTCCCCAGGGGGACGTCGGTCACCGGCCGTGGCGTGCCGCCGCGGACCGGCACCGTCCAGATCCGGGCGACCCGGTCCTTGCCCGGCTCCTTGTACGACGCCCACCAGACGATGTTCCCGCCGCCCGCCGCGACGCCGTCGGCGAAGATCGCTGAGCCTTTCGTCGGGGGGATCTCGGCGACCCGGGTGGGGCTGCCGCTGTCCAGGTCGTAGCGCCACAGGAACTGGCGGCTCCCGTCCATGACCCCCGTCATGACCAGCAGGGTGCGGTCGTCCAGGAGCAACTGCGGGTAGTAGTCGCGGCCGTCGGGCAGCTTGGCCGGGATCGTGCGTACGGCCTGCGGCCACACCTTCTCGATGGGCGGCGGGATCACGTCCGCCGGCGGCTCGGCCCGGCCCGTCGCCTTGTCCGTCGCGCGGTCCGTCGCGCGGTCCGTCGCGCCGACCGCGGGCTGCGGCGCGGCCGACGTCCGCACGGCGTTCACCGCCGCGCCCGCCCCGCCGATCACCACGACCACGGCCGCGGCCGCGAGGAGGGCGGTCGTCCGTGCCCGCCGCCGGCGGTGGCGCGTCTCGACCGTCGCGGCCAGTCCCGCCGACGCCCGCGGTGCCCGGTCCGCCGCGTCGGTGAGGACGCGGCCCAGCCTGTCTTCGAGTTCACTCATCGCATGCTCCCGTGGGTCGCCGGTGAGGGGGAAAGGGAGGATCTCAGCTTGTCCAGGCCCCGCGAGGCCTGGCTGCGCACGGTTCCCGAGGAGATGCCGAGCACCTTGGCGATCTCGGCGTCGGTGAGCTGCTCGTAGTAGCGCAGCACCAGTACGGCCCGCTGCCTGCGGGGCAGCGCGGACAGCTCCTCCCAGAGCCCCTGCTCCTCATCGGAGGGGAAGACCTCGTGACCGGCCCGCTCCGGAGGCTCTCCGGTGAGGTGTTCGCGCCTGCGCCGCCGCCAGACGCTGATGTGCAGCCGCGCCATCGTGGTCCGCGCGTAGCTCTGCGGGCTGTCCTTGCGGCGAACCCTAGGCCAGGCGCCGCGCAGCCGTAAGAGGGCCTCCTGGACGAGGTCGGCGGCGTCGTGGGGGTTTCCGGTCAGCACGTACCCGTAGCGGAGCAGCGCGTCCGCGTGCTCGGCCACGAAGCTGTCGAAGCCGGGTTCGTCGTCCACCTGTCATCCCTTCTCGATCGTCAAGACCCAGACGACTTCGGGGGCGGAAGTGTTGCATCACATGGAGGAATGTTTTCCCGGGCTCTCGGAGGCCCGGCTCGCTCCAGAGCGGTGTCCGGCGCCGATCTGTCGGCTACCGTTGCCGGATTTTCCCCCGGACCATCCCGTACCTCTCAACGGTGATCAACCTCGGATGCGCCCCGAACCCTTGTGAACCGCCTGCGCGCAGGCGACCGCGCCCGTTTCGATCGTTAGCCGCCTGCCGAATTCGGGTAGGGAACCACCTGTACAGGTGAGCCCCCCGAAAGATCAGACAACGGGGGTGTGCTCAGGTGAGTGTTGTACGGGCCGGCGTGATGGCCCTGCTCATAGGGGTTGCGGCGGTTGGCGCGACCCAGCACTCGAAGCCGGCGTCCGACCGACCCGGGAGCTGGGTGGTCAAGCGGCACAAGAGCTCGGTTCACCAGCGACCCGCACGGTGGTCGACCGGCCGGTCCAACGATCGGCCTTCGGCCTGGTTCGCCAAGTGGCGTAAAGGGTGGGGATCCGATCAGCCCGAGGGGTCCGGGTACGGGCGCTACCGGAACCGGTCGTTCAGCGAGCCCATTGGGTCGGGTGCCGGGCGGCACCGGGGATGGCCGTCCGACGGGCCCGGAGGGACGGAGGGCAGGCGGTATCGGAGCCGGTCGTTCGACGGGACCGAGGGGCCGGGTGCCGGGCGGCGTAAGGGGTGGGGATCCGATCAGCCTGAGGGGTACGGGCGTTACCGGAATCGGTCGTTCGACGGGCCCAGGGGGTTCGGCGCCGGGCGTCGTAAGGGGTGGGGATCCGATCAGCCTGAGGGGTACGGGCGTTACCGGAATCGGTCGTTCGACGGGCCCGGGGGGTTCGGTGCCGGGCGGCACCGGGGATGGCTGCCCGACGGGCCCCGAGGGACGGAGGGCAGGCGGTATCGGAGCCGGTCGTTCGACGGGACCGAGGGGCCGGGTGCCGGGCGGCGTAAGGGGTGGGCGTCCGAGCGGCCTGAGGGGTCCGATGCCAGATGGCGCAGGAACCGGTCGTTCAAGCGGTCTGATGGCCGGAACCCCGGCAGGCAGAGAGACCCGTCCTCATCGGCGGACGACGGCGCACGGCCCTTCCGGGCCGGGACGGAGGCGGATCAGCCCGGCTGGTCGCCCGAAGAGCCGGATCTCTGATCCGGCAGGATGAGACCGATCCGCTTTCCTCCACGACGGAGTGGGCCCCCAGCGGGCATCGTTGAGGGCCCTTGCGATGAGCGGAAGCTCACCATCCGCCGGGTGCCTGCCTGCCGGTTGCCTGCCCGGCCATATGGGCGACGTCCTCGGTGCCCTCCCTCATCAGCTTGCCGGCCAGGTCGGCCAGCGCGCGGCCCGCCGCGAGCTCGTCGCCGATCGACGGAACAGGCTGGTCGATCGGATTGCGCCGGGCATATGCGACGCTCTCTCTTCTCTTGCCGTCAGGCGTCATCAGGACGGCCTTGGCCGTGGTGACATCGTCCTTGTCGTCCTCGCTGATGTATATCTGCACATCCCACTGCTTCGATTCCATCACCAACACCTCCTCGTTCCAGCCTCCTCCTCCGCAGGCATCGCCGGAAGGGCCATCGGACCTGCATGAACAGGGTTTTGCCGTCCCCGGTGTCCGGAGGCCGGTCTCCCGGCCAGGGCCGGGAGACGAGGGAGGGAGCCCCGGAGGGGATCAGGGGCCGTCCGGCTATGTCGTTCAGGTGGCCGTCTTCGGTGTCAGGGCCGGCGACCGCCCCGTGAACCTGGGCGGAGCCCCGCCGGACCCGCCGGCGTCCGGCTGTCCCCGGCGGGCGGGCACGGGGCCGGAGCCCAGCGCGTCACGCAGCGTGGGATGGACCGTGAGGCAGCGTTCCAGACCGGTGACGCGCAGCAGTTCGACCGTGGGAGGCCGGGGTGAGGCGAGGCGGACCGCGACGCCGCGCGGCCGGGCGCGGCGTTGGACGCCGATCAGCACAGCCAGCCCGGAGACGTCGCGGAACGACACCTCCGACAGGTCGAAGACAAGGAGGTCCGTGCTGCGGCGGAGCGCGATGAGCAGGTATTCGCGCAGCGCCGGGCTGGTGGTGACGTCGATGTCGCCGCACAGCCCGACGACGGTGTGGGCCGGCCGGTGGGTGGCCGGGAGGCTCGTGCCGGCGGGTGCCCCGGCCGGAACCACGAGCGTGAATCCTTGCTCCAAGAAGAGGGCGGGCCATGCGGGCGCGGCCGGCGGGGTGCCGGCGGGTGTAGCTGGAATGATCCGGGAGAGCGGCTTCGTCGTCATGATCGACCGGTCTGTCTCGGTCCCGGGGGACCGGATAGCGAATCGCCTTGGGCGACGCTGACCTGGCTGCCAACGCACGGGATGTCCTCGGTAAACCCCCATTCTACCTCCTGGCACCCGCACCCGGCTGATCCGCGGGAGAAAACGGAAAGCCCGCCACCTGCCGTATGAGGCACGTGCCCCCGCCTCGGCGGAGGGCGGTTGACGGGACTTCCCGTTCTCTGCCGTCCGGGTTTCCGGATGGAGCGGCTACGCCTCCCCGCCGCCGCACGGGCGGTGCCGCCGCCCGTGCCCGCCGTACGGCCTCACCGGGTCAGGGCTTGTTGATCTGGGCGGGCGGCTCGCCTTCGGGCTTGGGAACGCGAATGGTCTCGGAGGGCTTGTCGCCCTTGTTGCGTGCGTATGCGGTGGGGTAGCAGTCGTAGTAGCAGTAGTAGTCGTCGCAGTAGCGCAGGAAGCAGATCCAGCCCGCGGCCGTGGCCGTCTGCGTGCAGCCGGCCGCCGGCGCGGCCTTGGGCGCCGCGGCGTGGGCGCTGGCCGCGGGAAGTGCGACGAACAGGCTGGTGCCGGCCAGGACGGCGCCTGCCACGATGGTGCCGGCGTTACGGATGAAGGTGTGCATGATCCTCCTCGTTCGCGTACGGAACACAACGAGGCTAAATGTAACGGAGCGATTACGCAGAGTCACTGACCCGATGTCGGCGTGACGGGCGTGGTGGCGCGTTCGACCGTCGTCCCGGCCGTGCCCACGGCATGCACCGCCGCCGTGCACCGCCGCCGCCGTGCACCGCCGCCGGCCGGTCGCTCGCGACGGCCCGCGTCGAAGGGGCGGGCGGCCGGGCCGTGCGTGTCGCGATCCGGATTCTGCTCCTGAAACGGGACTGAATGATGTCGATATACAACCCTGCGATAGCCGTAGAGGAGCCGCGAGTATGATTCACCGCATGACCGGGCGCCGCAGTTACGACGATCCGTGCGGAGTCGCTCGCGGCCTCGACGTGCTCGGTGAGCGGTGGGCGTTGCTGGTGGTGCGCGAGCTGCTGTTCGGCCCGAAGCGGTTCACCCAGCTACGCGACGGCCTTCACGGTGCGAGCCAGAACGTGCTGTCCCAGCGGCTGCGCGAGCTCCAGGAGGCCGGGGTCGTACGGCGCCGCAAGCTCGGTCCGCCGACGGGCACCTGGGCCTACGAGCTGACCGAGCGGGGCCGCGACCTCGAACCCGTCCTTCTCCAGCTCGGCCGCTGGGGGAGCCGCGTCCCGATGACCTCCGAGTCCGAGCTCGGCGTCGACGCGCTGGTCCTCGCGCTGAAGACGACGTTCGACCCGGACGCCGCCGGTGGGCTGCGAGCCCGCTACGAGCTGCGGCTCGGTGCGGATCGCTTCGACGCCAGGGTCGCCGACGGCCGCCTCGACCTGGTCCGAGGCGCTGCCGACCGGCCGGACGCCGCCATCGAGGCCGACGCGGCCACGCTCAGGTCCGTCGTCTTCGGCGGCCGTCACCTCGACGACGCGCTCGGCTCCGGCGACCTGAGGATCGAGGGTGACCGCCGGGCGGCGACGCGCTTCGTCGGCCTCTTCCCGCGTCCCATGCCCGTCCCGGCCGGCGCGGAGTAGCGGGCGACCCCTGCCGGCGGCCTGGTCAGGGCCCTCCCGTCACGACCATGCCGCTCTCGAACGTGCGGGTCACGGTCGGCGTGACGTCGTGGCGGGGCAGCAGTCCCTTCTCGGCCGCCTCCCACCCGGTGTAGGTGAGCGACCACAGCACCTGCTGGATCCACTCCGCGCTGAGCTGCGGGTCGAACACCCCTTCTGCCTGGCCGCGCTCGATGAGGCCGATCGTGGTCGGCACCGAGTAGTCCGGCTCGAAGCAGACCGTGAACTCCTCCAGCACGCGCGGGTCGCCGAACAGGAACGCCAGCCGGTCGCCGACGTCCACCATGGCTGAGATCAGCCTGCGCATGGCCGCAAGCGGCGGTCCCTGGTCGACCGCCGCTTCCCGCACCGAGTTCTCGACCGCCCGGAACGAGTCGTCGACGGCCGCCCTGACGAGCTCCTGGCGGTCGGGGAAGTAGCGGTGCAGCGTGCTGCGGCCGACCTCGGCCGCCGCGGCGACGTCCGCCAGCGTGGCGGTGCGGTCGCGGGCGAGGACAGAGGCCGCCGCGCTGAGGATGGCGCGACGCGTGCGGCTGCGGGTGCCGGATTCCGGGCTGTCACTCACTCTTCAAAGGGTAGCCGCACCCGTTCATAAAGAAATATTCGTGTTTGATTTTGGGACACTGATGTCCCAAAATGGGCGCATGGCATCCTTTGCAGTCGTCGCCGAAGGGCTGCGCAAGCGGTACGGCGACGCCAACGCTCTCGACGGGTTCGACCTGGCCGTGCCGGAGGGAACGGTGTGCGGCCTGCTCGGGCCGAACGGCGCGGGCAAGACCACGGCCGTCCGCGTCCTGGCCACGCTGGTGCGAGCGGACGCGGGCCGCGCCCTCGTCGCCGGATTCGACGTGACCGCCCAGCCCGCGCAGGTGCGCCACCGGATCGGCCTGGCCGGCCAGCAGCCGGCCGTGGACGAGATCCTCACCGGCAGGGAGAACCTGGAGATGTGGGGGCGGCTCTACCACCTGGACGCGGCCACCGCCCGTCACCGGGCAGCGGAGCTGCTGGAACGGTTCAGGCTGACCGAGGCGGCCGGCAAGCGGGTCAAGCACTACTCCGGCGGCATGCGCCGCCGCCTGGACCTGGCCGCCTCCTTCATCCTGGCCCCGCGTGTGCTGTTCCTCGACGAACCCACCACCGGCCTGGACCCACGCAACCGCAACGAGGTCTGGCAGGCCATCCGCGACCTGGCCGCGGCCGGCAGCACGGTGCTGATGACCACGCAGTACCTGTTCGAGGCCGACCAACTCGCCGACCGGATCGCGGTGATCGACGCAGGCCGGGTGATCGCCGACGACACCCCCGAGCGGCTCAAGTCGGCGATCGGCGGCGACCAGCTCGATCTGGTCCTCCGTGACGCCGCCGACCTGGCCGAGGCCGTGGGCGTCCTGGCCGGGGTCGCCGGTGCCGAACCGGTGGCCGACGCCGACGCCCGCCGGCTGACCGTCCCGGTGCGCGACAGGATCGGCGCCCTGACCGAGACCATGCGCGAACTGCAGCGGCGCGGCATCGCAGTGGAGGACGTCGCTCTGCGCCGCCCGACCCTGGACGAGGTGTTTCTGAGCCTGACCGAGGAGAACGAAGAGAAGAGGACGGTCGCATGACCACACCCATCGCCTCCGCCGTCCCCCGCACCCATGCCGAGCGGCTGCGCTGGACGCTGGCGGACGGGTGGACCATCACGCGTGCCAACCTCATCCACTGGGCGCGCAACCCGACCGGGTTCGTCGGCCTGGTGATGTTCCCGATCGTGATGGTGCTGCTGTTCGGCTACGTGTTCGGCAGCGCGATGAGCGTGGCCGGGGGCGGCGACTACCGCGAGTTCCTGATGCCCGGGATGTTCGCGCAGACGATGGCGAGCGGCGTGATGACCACCATGATCGTCGTCACCGTCAGCACCGCCCGCGGGGTCACCGACCGGTACCGCTCGATGCCGATCTCGCAGTCCGGGGTGGTGCTCGGCCGTGCCCTCGCCGACATGGTCAACTCCGTGCTGGAGCTGGCCGTCCTGCTCGCCTGCGGCCTGGTGGTCGGCTGGAGCTGGCACAGGGGCATCGGCAACGCCCTGGCCGCCGTCGGCCTGCTCCTGCTCCTGCGTTCCGCGCTCATCTGGGTCGGCATCTACCTCGGTCTGATGCTCGCTCCGGAGTCGGCGAGCGCGGCGTGGATGCCGCTGCTGCCACTCACCATGCTCGCCAACACCTTCGTCTCTCCCTCGCTGATGCCCGGCTGGCTGGGGACGATCGCCGAGTGGAACCCGCTGTCGGCCACGGTGGCCGCCTGCCGGGAGCTGTTCGGGAACCCGGGCTGGGGCGGCACTTCCTGGGCCGCCGAAAACGCGCTCCTCCTGGCGATCGGCTGGCCGGTGCTGGTCACGCTGATCTTCCTGCCGCTGTCCGCCCGCCGTTACCGGCGGCTGGACCGCTGAACGCGACCCCGCGGCCCATACTCACCGTTGCCCCGCGGGCCGCGGGGCAACGGGACAGGGGATACGGTGATCACCGACCGGCGAGAGCACTGGCTCGATCATCGCCGGCCCGTGGCCGGTTGCGCCCGCGTTAGCCGTTGGGCCACTTCGGGTAGGGGTGTTTGTACCAGTGTGCCCCCCACGGGTGGAAAAGTGGGGGTGTGCCCGGGTGGTCGGGAGAATGTTGTCGTTCGGCGTGCTTGTCGTACTCACGGGAGGGGCGACCATCCTCACGGTCCATCCGGCGAACTCGGCCCGTTCCGTGAGCTCGGCCCGTTTAGTGAGCTCGGCCCGTTCCGTGAGCGCGGTCCAGCACGTGCGCCCGGCCCGGCCGGTGAGTCCGGCTCGATCGCCAGGTCCGACCCAACCGGCGAGCACGGCCCGGCCCCCGGCTCCGGCGGGGACCGCCGGTCCGGCGGCCGCAGGGACCGAGCACGGCGTCCGCGCGCCGATCGTCATCGCGCATCGTGGAGCCAGCGCCTTCCGGCCCGAGCACACGCTTCTCGCCTACGAGGTCGCCATCCAGATGGGCGCCGACTACATCGAGCCGGACCTGGTCTCCACCAAGGACCACGTGCTGGTCGCCCGCCATGAGAACGAGCTCTCGGAGACCACCGACGTCAGGGGCCATCCCGAGTTCGCCGGCCGCAGGACAACCAAGATCATCAATGGTGCCCGGGTGACCGGCTGGTTCGCCGAGGACTTCACGCTCGACGAGTTGCGCACCCTCCGCGCCCGCGAGCGTTTCCCCCACTGGCGGCCGGGCAGCAGGGCGTATGACGGCCAAGCGCAGATCCCGACGCTGGAGGAGGTCGTCGAGCTCGCGCAGAAGCACGGCGTGGGCGTCTACCCCGAGATCAAGTATTCGAGCTACTTCGCCTCGATCGGGCTGCCGATCGAGGAACCACTGCTGGAGACCCTGCGACGACACGGCTGGGACGACGCGTGTGACCCGGTGTTCATCCAGTCCTTCGAGACCGGCAACCTCAAGCGGCTGCACTCTCTCACCCGGCTCCGGCTCATCCAGCTCATCGGGTCGGGGAACGGCTCGCCGTACGACATGGTGAAGAGCGGCGACCCGCGCACCTGCAACGACCTCCTCGCCCCGGACGGCCTGCGGCAGATCGCCGAGTACGCCGACGGCATCGGCGTGACCAGCACGCGGGTCGTGCCGATCGGGCCCGACGGGAGGTCGCAACCCGCCACCTCGCTCGTCGAGGACGCCCATCGGCAGGGCCTCCGGGTGCACGTCTCGACCATCCGCGACGAGAACGGGAAGCTTCCGGCGGACTACCGGCTGGGCAACCCCGCCGACCCGGCCTACTCGCATGCCGCGGGGAACGTGGCGGGCTGGCTCGAACGGCTGTATCGGCTCCACGTGGACGGAGTGCTCGCCGACAACCCCGGTAGCGCGCGTGCCATCCGGGACCGTCTCTTCCCCGGTCACCGACAAGCGTGACCGGCCGGCCGCCGAGGCGGCGGCCCGCCCGCTGGCCGGCCGGGACGCACGGGCTCGGCCCGTATTCCGCCAGTCACGCGGAATACGGCTGGTCCGGCCGGTCCGGCCAGGGGTAGGGTCGGCCCATGACCTGGCGACATTGATCCATCACCAGAGGCCGACGCGGAACACGCTGTCGCGGGCCGCCGGAGATGCCCAGCATCCCGAGCCCGCACGGTTCCCCCGCGACAAGGACCTCACGATGATGCCTTCTCCGCGTGCGCCCTGCGGCCTGCTCGCGGCCACCGGACGTGGGTTCACCAATCGGGGGCTCGCCGGAATCCTCGGTGCGGGGGCGCTGGCACTCGGCGCCGGAGCGATCAGCGGTGTCGCGGCGGGTTTCGTCGCGATCGCGGTGGCCTTCTGTCTCTTCCAGCTGGCGACCGTACTGGCCGACGCGCGGCTCCAGGACCGCATCGCGGGCCCGGCCCGGGCCACGGTGACCTCGCTGGCCGGGCTGGGCACCGAGGTGGCGGGCATCGGTGTCTACGGCGTCTACGCCGCTGCCTCGACGGTGACCGGACACGGAGTGATCTTCGCTGCCTTCGCCGTGCCGTACGTGGTCATCGCCTCCGCTCTGACCATGGGCGGCCGTCCACGTTCCGGCGGCGGGCGGCGGTCATCCGGCGGGGAGCTCGCCTCACCGGATTCCGGGCCCCCCGCCGGGCGGTCCGCGTGCTGCGCGGCTGACGCGCGGCCACCGGAGGGTGGGAGCCGCCGCAGGTGAGCGGTGCCGGTAAGGGGCGGGGCGAAAGGGAATTTATGCCCGTTTTGCCGAGTTGCGCGCATTTCACGGTCGCTGTTCATAAGATCTATGCCTGACCGTGACCATCGGCTGGAATCGTAGACAACCGCCTAAAGCGCTCAACCGCTCCAAAAAGGGAGAGACACTGTGCTGAAGTCCAAGACGCGTCGCCGCGTCGCGGTCAAGACAGCCGCCATCGCAGCAGCATGTGGTGGCATCTTCTTCGGCGCTGTCCCGGCGATCGCCTCCATGGTGGCGACCCCGAAAACGGTCACCTACAGCTGCACCGGCTCGGGTACGACCGCCGCCTACAAGGTCCAGGTGGACATCACAGGTCCGCTGACACCGACGCCGAACTCGACCGTCGTGGCGACCTGGGCGGTTCAGCAGCCCACCGCCTCGCCGTTCTTCACCGCGGCCTCGGCCATCCCCGCCACCGAGCGCCTCGTGATCGACGGGGACGCGCTCGTCACCAGCAGCCCGTCGATCGTCCCCTCCGAGCTCCGGACGGCCGCGGCCACCGCCGCCGCCGCTTCCGTGCCGGCCGGCGCCACGTTGCAGCCGCTCCCCATGTTGATCACGATGACCCCCACCGGGACCGGCGTCATCGCGGTCCAGCCGGGCTCGTTCAGCCTCTACCTGGAGCCCGCGTCCGGGACGGGGAGCGCAAGCGGGGGCGACCTGTACGTGTGTGACGTCGCGGCTACGGCCGAGGCGAGCGCCGCGGCGCTGCTGATCACGGTCAAGCCGTCGGGCACCTCCACCGGGACGGGCACGCCCACCCCCACCACCACGGGCACGGGCACGTCGACCCCGACGACCACCCCCACCACCCCGGCCCCCACGGTCACCGTCACCACCACCACGACGGCCGAGCCCACCAAGACCCGGCAGATCGGCAAGACCCCCGGCGGCGGCGCCTCCACGGGCGGTGGCGGGGACGCCGGGCCGGACGCTCGGATGATCATGCTCAGTGGTGCGCTGATGGTGGCGGGCGCGGCGATCGGCGGCCTGGTGCTGCGACGCCGTACCGCGACCAGAGGCTGACCGGGCGGCCGGGTGACGACTCCTGAGAACCGGCCGCCGAGGCCTCCCGTACAGCACGGGAGGCCCCTCGGGCATCCCCGCGGACCCGTGCCCCCGTACGGGACCCCCGGGACGCCCTACCCGCACCCGGGATACGCGCCGTACGGCCCGCCGTACGAGGAGTGGCCCGAGGAGCAGGCCGACGGCGGCCGGGTGATGCGGTCGGTGCTTATCCTGGCGGGGGCCGCCGGAGTGATCACCGTGCTGGTGGGTCTGATCCTCGTGGTGGCGTCGCCCGGGCAGTACGGCCTGGCCGACCAGCGCACCACGCTGCCGCCCCGCAGCCAGGCGAACGCCACCGCGTCGGCGGACCCCTACTTCCAGGCGGCCCCCACGGTCCCGCCGCCCCTGCCGACCGTCCCGCCCGCCCCCGCCATGCAGCCCTCGACCCCGGTGCGTCTGGTCATCCCCAGGCTCGGCGTCAATGCGCCGATCAGGTCGGTGGGGCTCGACCGGCAGGGCGCGATCGAGGTGCCGCCGGTCGGTAACCCGAACCTGGTCGGCTGGTACCGCTCGGGCCCGACAGCGGGGGAGGCCGGGCCGGCGATCATGCTGGGGCACAAGGACACGAAGTCGGGGAGCGCGGTCTTCAGCCGTCTCGGCGAGATCCGCAACGGCGACGTCATCGAGGTGCACCGCAAGGACGGCATCATCGCGGTGTTCACCGTGGGCGGGCTCGAACAGGCGGACAAGACGGTCTTCCCGACGCAGCGGGTGTACGGCGAGTCGTCCACCCCCCAGCTTCACCTGATCACATGCGGCGGCACCTACAACCACGTGACCGGGCACTACACCGACAACGTCATCGCCTACGCGACGATGACGAGCACGCGGAAGGCATGACCACGGCCGCCTCTCCCGGAATCGCGGCCCTGAAGGCTCTCGACGTTCCGGGAGTCATGCGGCGGCGTCGGCACGGGCTGACGCTGGGCGGGCTCGTGGTGCTGGCCTCCGCGGTCTACTCGCTGCTCGGCCTGGTCAAGTTCGCGACGTACCGCAACAGCATCTTCGACCTGGTCATCTTCGACCAGGCGGTGCGCGGCTACGCGAGCTTCGGGGCGCCCGCCACACCGGCGGTCGGCATGCAGTACGGCCTGGGGATGGGATTCCTCCAGCTCGCCGACCACTTCTCGCCGATCCTGGCCCTGCTGGCCCCGCTGTACTGGCTGCACGACGGCCCGCAGACGCTGATCGTCGCCCAGGCGGTGCTGTTCGCGCTGGCCGCCGTCCCGATCTGGCACTACGCCGAGCGCCGCGTCGGCGCGACCCCGGCCCACCTGGTCGCCGTGGCCTACCTGGTGTCGTGGCCGGTCGCCCAGGCCGCGGGGTTCGACTTCCACGAGGTGGCGTTCGTCCCGCTGCTGAGCGCGATCATGATCGAGCGGTTCGACGCCGACCGTCCGGCCGCCGGAGTGCTCGCCGCCGCCGGCCTGCTCCTGGTCAAGGAGGACATGGGCCTGCTGCTCGCCGGGTTCGGGGTGTACCTGTTCCTCACCCGGCGGCGGCTGGAGGGGGCCGCGTTCATATTCTTCGCGCTGGGCGCGCTCGTGATGATCCGCAACGTGCTGATGCCGATGGCGGGGTCGGGACCGGCGGGGTTCCACTGGGCCTACGGCAACTGGGGCGCGGATCTAGGAGAGGTGGCGCTGGCCGTCCTCCGGAACCCGCCGGCCGCGCTGGCGCAGTTCGTCAGCCCGATGGTCAAGGTGAACACCCTGGCCTTCCTGCTGTGGCCGATGGCGCTGACCGCGTTGTTCTCGCCGCTGACCCTCGTGGCGGTCCCGCTGGTCGCGGAGCGGTTCCTGGCGGACCGCTCGCAGTGGTGGGGACCGGATTTCCAGTACAACGCCTTCGTCGTGGCCATCCTCGTCTGCGCCGGGGTGGATGGGGCCGCGCGGCTCGCGGAACGTCTCCGGGGACGGTTCGGGGGACGGAGCATGGTCACCCACTGGGCGGTCGCGGTCTGCGTGATCGGCCTCACCCTCGTCCCGCGCTTCGAGCTCGGCAAGCTCCTGGACCCGGCCTTCTACCAGAGCGAGCCGTACGTCGCGGCGGCGCGTGAGGCGGTGGCCGCCGTGCCGGACGGGGTGGTCGTCGAGGCCGCCAACGGCATCGGTCCCGCGCTCACCGCGCGGACGACGGTGCTGCTCTGGGGGCCGCAGAGCTACGGCGCGCCCTGGATCGTGGCCGACGTGGCACGGTGGAGCTACCCGTTCGGCGAGTTCGACGCGCAGCGGCGGCGGGTCGACGAGGCGCTGGGGAGCGGCTACCGCAAGGTGTTCGAGCGCGACGGCTACATCGTGCTCAACCGGCCCTCCTGAGCACGACACGGACAAAGGTTCTGCTGTAATCTGCCAATAACCGAACAATGCTCGGTTTCACCAGCAGGAGGCACTGTGGCAGAGGCGTACATCGTCGGGGCGGTCCGCACCCCGGTCGGTAAGAAGAAGGGCGGCCTGTCCACCGTCCACCCCACCGACCTGGCCGCGCACACCCTCAAGGCGCTCATCGACCGCACGGGCGTCGACCCGGCCGCGGTGGAGGACGTCATCATGGGCTGCGTCATGCAGTTCGGCCCGCAGAGCATGGACATCGCGCGCAACGCGTGGCTCTCGGCCGGTCTGCCGGAGAGCGTGGCCGGCGTGACCATCGACCGCCAGTGCGGCTCCTCCCAGCAGTCGATCCACTTCGCGGCCCAGGGCGTGCTGTCCGGCACCCAGGACCTCGTGGTGGCCGCCGGGGTGGAATCGATGAGCATCGTGCCGATGGGGTCCTCGATCACCGCCGCGCTGGAGAAGGGCATGCCCTTCCCGTTCGGCGAGGGATGGGTCGAGCGGTACGGCAAGCAGGAGATCTCCCAGTTCCGCGGCGCCGAGCTCATGTGCGAGAAGTGGGGCCTCTCCCGCGAGGAGCTCGAGCGGTTCGCCTACGAGAGCCACCAGCGGGCGGCCAAGGCCGTCGCGAACGGCTACTTCAGGGACCAGATCGCCCCGATCAACGGCGTCGAGGACGACGAGGGCCCGCGCCCGGACACCACGCTGGAGAAGATGGCGTCGCTGAAGACCCTCAAGGAGGACGGCCGGATCACGGCGGCGACCTCCTCGCAGATCTCCGACGGCTCCGGGGCGCTCCTGATCGCCTCCGAGCAGGCGGTCCGCGACCACGGCCTGACCCCCCGGGCGCGCATCGTCACCCTGGCGCTCACCGGGGACGACCCGGTCTACATGCTGACCGCGCCGATCCCGGCGACCCAGAAGGCGCTGAAGAGGTCCGGCCTGTCCATCGACGACATCGACGTCACCGAGATCAACGAGGCGTTCGCCCCGGTGCCGCTGGCGTGGATCAAGGACATCGGCGCCGACCCGGCCAAGGTCAACCCGAACGGCGGCGCGATCGCCCTGGGCCACCCGCTGGGCGGGACCGGCGCGATCCTGATGACCAAGCTCCTCCACGAGCTGGAGCGCACCGGCGGCAGGTACGGCCTGCAGACGATGTGCGAGGGCGGCGGCCAGGCCAACGTCACGATCATCGAGCGGCTTTAGGCGGGACGCCCGGCGGGGGGCGGCGGAACCACCGCGGTCGCCGGGCGGATCCGAGTGGGCCGCCCGGCGGGGGGCGGCGGAACCACCGCGGTCGCCGGGCGGATCCGAGTGGGCCGCCCGGCGAGATGGTCATCCCGCCGGGTGGCCGGCCGGTCCCGGTTCGGCGGAGAACACGAGGCCGGATCCGCCGAGTGTCACCGGCGGATGCGCGGCCGGGACGAAGGCGGAGTCTCCGGCCCGCAGGTCGAGGGCGTCCGCCCGCACCTCGCCCTCGACGCAGAGCAGGATGCGGGGCAGCCCGCCGTCCAGCCGTACGTCGCCGTCCACGGCCACGCGCCGGAGCCGGAACTCCGGCGACGGTGTGGCGTACACGCCGTCGCGCGCCTCGACCGGCAGCGGGCCCGCGTCCGGGTCGGTGACGCGCAGGAGCTCCTCCACGTCGACCGGTTTGGCGGTGAGACCTGCCCGCACGACGTTGTCGGAGCTGCCCATGATCTCCACGCCGAACCCGTCGAGGTAGCAGTGGAGCACGCCCGCGCCCAGGAAGAGCGCCTGTCCCGGGGCCAGCTTGTGCCGCCGCAGCAGGAGCGGTGCCAGGCAGGCGGGGTCGCCGGGATAGCGGCGCGCCAGCCGTACGACCAGGTCGTAGTCGGGGTGGTGCACGGCTGAGGCGGCCCAGACGGCCTGCTCGATCGCGTCCCGCCGTCCGAGGAGCGCGTGCAGGGCATCCAGGAGGGAACCCGCCTCCAGCAGCGTCACGACATCCTTCAACGCCGGAACGTTCAGCCGGGAGAGGAGCATTGCGGCCTGCTCGGGGGAGCGGAAACCGGCCAGCGCGTCGAACGGGGTGAGCGCGCACACCAGCTCGGGCTTCGGCCAGGGGTCGCCGTAGACGCCCCTGGAGTGACCGTCGACGGCCTGCTCGGCGGACGGGTGCACCTGGAGGGAGAGCGGCTGGGCGACGGCGATGAGTTTCATCAGGTACGGCAGGCGCTCACCGTGCCGGGCGACGGTCGCCGGGCCGAGCTGCCCGAGCGGGTCCGCACCGACGACGTCGGCCAGCGAGCGGCCGTCCGCGGCGAGCAGCGAAGGCCCGGCGGGATGGGTACCGAACCATATCTCGGCCTCGGGGCCCGGCGAGGGGACGGGCCTGCCGGTGAGGGCGGCGATGTCGGTACGGGACCCCCAGGCGTAGTCCTTGACGGGATTGGTCAGAGGCTGCACGTGGGTTCCTTGTCCGGATGTCGCCGCCGGTGTGGCGCTCACATCCTCGATCATTCGAATCCTTCCGGCGCGGAGATCCCGGGCTTCAGCCCTGGGTGGGGACACTGCCCGGTGCTCCGCGTTCCGGCACCAGTGTTCCAGCCTCTCCGCTGTTCTGGTGCAGGACCAGGGCGGCGGCGCCGAGCAGGCCGGCGTCGCGTCCGAGGGAGGTGGGGGTGACGCGCAGGCGCCGCAGGAAGCCGAGCCCGGCGTTCGCCGCGATCGCCTCCCTGAGCGGGTCGAACAGGACCGTCCCCGCGGCGGCCACGCCCCCTCCGACGACGACGTGGTCGAGGTCGAACAGGGCGGACGTGGTGAGGACGGCGGCGGCCAGCGTGCCGGCGGCGCGCTGGAAGGCCTGGCGGGCGACGGGGTCACCGGAGTGGGCGTCCGCGGCCAGCGCTCTGGCGTCGTCGCCGGTCCAGCCGTTCGTGTGGGCCCAGCGGACCATGCTCGGGCCGCTGGCCACGGTCTCGACGCACCCGACGGCGCCGCAGGGGCACCGATCACCGCCCACGTCGGCGACGATGTGGCCGATATGCCCGGCGTTGCCGGTCGGGCCGAGGTAGGGCATGCCGTCGAGGACGAGGCCGCCGCCCACGCCGGTGGAGACGACCACGCCCAGCACCGCCCCGGACGGCTGTCCCTCCGGCAGCCCGAGCCACCACTCGCCCAGCGCCATGCACTGGGCGTCGCCCGCCAGCCGGACGGGCCGCCCGGGCAGTATCTGCTCAAGGGCTTCGACGAGCGGGAAGTCCCGCCAGCTCGGGATGTTGACCGGGCTGACCGTCCCCGCGCACGGGTCCAGCGGGCCCGCCGACCCTATCCCGACGCCGGCCAGGTGGTCGCCGCCCACCTGGTCGATGATCCGGCCGACCACCTCCGCCAGCGTCTCCTCCACGGGCCCCCGCCCGTGCAGCGGCACCTCGGCGCGGGCCAGCACCGTCCCGTCGGTCTCGACGGCCGCGGCCGCGAACTTGGTGCCGCCGACGTCCACGGCCAGCACGGTCACGGCCGCGCCTCGTTGACGCACCGCAGCACCGGGGCGCTGACCAGGGCGGACGGGTCGAGCTCCCGGTCCGTCGCGACGTGGAACGTGGCGCTCTGCCCGGGGAGCAGGGTGAGCAACATGTCGTCGACCGAGGCGGCAGGGTCGAGTCTGTCAGGGAAGAGCGCGAGTTCGCGCACGACGGTTGTGGCAGTCACGGTGACACGGTATCCGCCCGGGACGGCCTCGGCGCGGGCGGCATGACCCGCGAGGGGGAAGAGGACCCGGGTGTCCTCCTCGAAGAAGGAGACGACCTGCTGCTCACCCAGCTGGACGGCCAGCAGTCGTTGAGCTGCCAGACGATCGTGCCACTCCCTCAGCGGCCACCCTTGCCGGGGATCCGGCGCGGCTGCCGGGTGGGCCTCACCGGCATGGACGGCATCGGCACGTGCCGGGGCGCGGCCGGAGGCAGGTTCCGCTCGGGCAGCGGGGTGTGGTGGTGGTCTTAACGTTTCGCTTCTGACCAGCGTGAATTCGCATATGGGCTCCTTGGGAATGATGACGACGCGGTCGAATGCCGTGCCGGAGACTCAGCTGCCGCGTCAGATGGACAGGGCCAGAGGGCTGAGTGCGCGGGCGGATCAGTCACAACTGATCGACGCCGGCTCCTAGGAGTTAATCCACATGTGATCACCGTATGGCGGCCGCGCCGGACGCCGCAACCCATTTGTTCCGGGCGCCCGCTCACACCGGAGGCGAGGTCGCCGGATCCTCTCCGATAGAGCTCGGCGTATCCCCGAGGCTTCCCAACGGGGGCACCGGTCAGACAACCGCCCCGCGCTGGGATCATCGGAGGAGAACCCTGGGAATTCCATGAGGGCCACCGGTCGTGGCGGGCCGCACGCGACTACCGCGGAACGCGGGCCACGCAGAAGACGGTCTGGCCGAAGGGCGGGCGGATGAATCGCTCGATGAAGCGGGTGGTGGGGACCACCGTGCGGTCGTAGATCTTGACCAGGCGGGGGTCGGGGTAGCCGACGCCGCCGCGGCGGACGGCGGCCCACCACGCGATCCCACCGAGGAAGTTGATCGGCTTGAGCACGTCGATGTCCAGGCCCGCCTTGGAGACCGTGCTGCGCAGGGTGGCGGGGGTGTAGCGGGTGACGTGACCGACCTTGCGGTCGAAGTCTCCGTAGAGCTGCATGTATCCGGGGACCCAGATGACGATCCGCCCGCCCGGGGCGGTGACCTTGGCGAGGGAGCGCAGCGCCTCGACGTCCTCCTCGATGTGCTCCAGGACGTTCATCATCACGACGGTGTCGACCTTCTCACCGATTGGGATGTCGGTCGGCAGGCCGAACTGCAGCACGTCGATGTCATCGCGGCCGGTGAAGCGCTTCTTGAGCTGCTCCACGCAGTAGGGGTCGAAGTCGCTGACCACCAGCCGGTCCAGGCGAGGCAGGAACGCCTCGGCGAAGTGGCCCAGGCCGGAGCCGATCTCCAGCATGGAGCGGCCCACGTGCGGGGCGACCATGTCGAGCTCGTACTGCCGGTAGTTCTTGGCCTCGTCCCCACCGAGGTGGTTCTCCAGGGCCTCGTCGCCGGCCGCGGGTTGCACTACGCGGTCATACCCAGACATGCGGTTCCGTCCAGATCGCTAACAGAAAGCCGTGGCGCGAGGCCACGGCTGCGGACAGCCAGAGTCTAGTGGCCGTTCCCCGGGAGCGGCCCCCGAACAAGGCGCCGCGGCCTACCATGGGCACCTCCATGGAAACTACCTTCGTCGGCCGGCACGCGGAGATCGCACAGGTGGCCCGCCTGATGCGGGAGTCTCGCCTGGTCACGCTCACCGGGCTGGGCGGCGTCGGGAAGACGCGGCTGGCACGCCGGGTGGCCGAGGAGATCGTGGAGGAGTTTCCCGACGGCTTCTGGACGGTCGAACTCGCCTGCCTGACCGACCCGCACCTCCTCGCCGAGACCGTGGCCGGCAGCATGGGCCTGGCCGACCAGTCCGCCCGCCGGCAGGAGGAGGCACTGGCGGAGTGGCTGGCCCCACGTAGAGCGCTGCTCATGCTCGACACCTGCGAGCACCTGGTGGAGGCGGTGGCCTCGCTGGTGGACACCCTGTTGCGCGGGGCGCCCCATCTCCGGGTGCTGACCGCCGGCCGCCAGCCGCTCGGCGTGCCGGGTGAGCACGTCTACTCCGTGCCGCCGCTCCCGGTCGAGGACGCGGTGGTCCTGCTCCGTGACCGCGCGGGCCCGGCGTCCGCTCCGGACGGTCCGGTCGAGACCCGCGGCGGGGGAGGGGACGGCGCGGCGGACATGGCGGAGCTCTGCCGCAGGCTCGACTGCATCCCACTGGCGATCGAGATGGCGGCCGTGCACCTGCGCACCCTGCCGCCCACGCTGCTGCTCCGGCGTCTGGACGACCGCTACCACCTGCTGACCGGGGGCGGCGGGCCGGTCCGGCACGAGTCGCTGCGCGCGGCGATGGGCTGGAGCCACGAGCTGTGCACCCCGGCCGAGCGTCTGCTGTGGGCGCGGCTGTCGGTGTTCGCCGCGGGATTCGACCTGGAGGCGGCCGAGCACGTCTGCGCGGGCGGGCCGCTCCCCGCCGGGCAGGTGCTCGAAGCGCTGACCGGGCTGGCCGACAAGTCCCTCGTGCAGCGGGAGGAGCATCCCACCGGCGTACGGCTGCGCATGCTGGACACCGTCAGGGAGTTCGGCGCCGAGTGGCTGTTGCGGCTGGGTGAGGACGACGCGGTCCGGGGACGCCACCGTGACCACTATCTCCGGCTGGCGAGGCGGTGCGCCACCGAGTGGCCCGGCAGGCAGGCGGAGTGGTACGGGCGGATCCGTGCCGAACGACGCAACCTCCGTAAGGTGGTGGACCTGTGCCTGGCCGACCCCGAGTGGTCCCGGGCGGCCCTGGACCTGACGGGGACGCTGTGGTTCCTCTGGATCTGCTGCGGCATGCCGGGTGAAGGCCGCCACTATCTGGAGGCCGCACTGCGGACGGACACCGAGCCCGGTCCGGAGCGGCTGCGGGCGCTGTGGGTCTGCGCGTGGGTGGCCGCGCTCCAGGGGGACCTCGACGTCGCGCGCGAACGGCTCGACCGCTGTCGCGCCGAGGACACCGAGGGGAGCGCCACCGGTCACGTCGCCCAGGTGGAGGGCATGCTCTCCCTCCTGCGGGGGGACCACCCCCGTGCCATCGAGCTGCTGGACGAGGCCATGGCCTGGCACATGGCCAAGGGCAGTGTGCTGTCCGGGCTGCTGCCCTGTCACACGCTGGTGGCGCTCGCCCTGCTGGCGGAGGGCAGGCCGGAGGAGGCCGTGGAGACGCTGTCGGAGGGACAGGCGCTCTGCGAGGTCCACGGGGAGGAATGGAGCCGCGCCCAGATGGAGTACGTCTTCGCCTGGGCCGGACACGTCAGGGGCGAGACCCCGGAGGCGCTCCGCCACGCCAGGTCGGCCCTCGTCTCGGCGCTCCTCTTCGAGGACCTGTCCCTGAGCGTCGCCTGCGTCGAGATGATCGCCTGGGCGGTGGCGGAGGAGGGGCACGCGGGCGGAGGGGCGTGGCTGCTGGGCGCGGCCCAGGCCGTCAGGGAATCCTCCGGGCTGTCGAGATCCGGATCGACGATCTTCGCCTCGATCCGGGCCCGGGCCGCGACCCGGGCCGCGAAGGCACTCGGCGGTGCAGGATTCGACACCCTCTTCGCCGAAGGGCAGGGCTCTGACCTGGGCATCGCTGTGAAATATGCGCTGGGGGAGAAGTTTTCGTAACCGAGGGTGCCGACTCTAATCCGTTCCGTTACCGATTCCGTGATTGGCTTGCCATCTGACGCGGAGAGGCTGGAACGGTGGCGGAGACGCGGACGCACCGGGGAAACGTCCCGGCGGAGACGAGCAGCCTCGTCGGGCGACGGGCGGAGCTCGACGAGATCGCGGTGTTGATCGGCCGGTCACCGCTGGTGACGCTCACCGGTGTGGCCGGCGTGGGCAAGACGAGGCTGGCGGTCAGGACGGCCGACCGGCACCGCGACTCGTTCGCCGACGGAGTATGGGTCGTCGAGCTCTCCGCCCAGCAGAACGGCGACCTGCTCGGCCATGAGATCGCCGCCGTGCTCGGCCTCCGCGAGCAGGCGGTGCGTCCCCAGGCCGAGGTGCTGGCCGACTTCCTCGCGGACAAGCGTCTGCTGCTGGTCCTGGACACCTGTGACCATCTGGTCGACGCCGCCGCGGCGCTGCTGCGCCGGGTGCTGCCGGAGGCCCCGCACGTGCGGGTGCTCGCCACCAGCCGCCGGCCGCTCGGCCTGCCCGGGGAACGGGTCCTGCCGATCGAGCCGCTGGCGGCACCCGGCCCCGGGGCCACCGGGGCGGCGGTCCGGCTGTTCACCGAGCGGGCCCACGCGCTGGTGCCCGGGCTCACCCTCGACCCGGTGGCGGTGGCACAGGTCTGCCGGCTGCTGGACGGCATCCCGCTGGCCATCGAGCTCGCCGTACGGCGGCTGCGGGCGCTGTCGGTGCAGCAGATCGCCGAGCGGCTGGACGACCGCTTCGCGCTCCTCGTCGGCGGGAGCCGTACCCCGCTGGGCCGCCACCAGACCCTGCGCACCGCGGTCGGCTGGAGCCACGAGCTCTGCACCGCGCAGGAGCGCCTGCTCTGGGCGCGGCTGTCGGTCTTCACCGGGGTGTTCGACGCCGGCGACGCGAGGGCGGTCTGCGCCGACGGACGGCTGACCGGTCTCCCGCTGTGCGGTCTCGTGGACAAGTCCATCCTGATCGCCGAGGGATCGCGCTACCGGATGCTCGGCACGATCCGCGACTACGGCAGGGAATGGCTGCGCCGCCTGGGCGAGGAGGACGTCCTGGTCCGCCGCCACCGTGACCACGGCCGTGCTCCGTGAACCGGCCGGCCGAGTTCCACGAGGCGGCCGTACGGCTGCGCACGACGGCTTCAGCCGTCTCCGCCTCCCTCAACTGTTCAACGCCTCAAAACGGAGCGATTCGGAAATTTCTCCGCGTACGGGGGAAAGTTCGGCCTCGAAACAGCGGTGAACTTTGCACAGGGAGAGAAGGAAACCCCCCGGAACGAGGGGGGCTGACCGGTCCGTGACCCTGATGGGGTGCTATTTCCGCAGAGTGGAAGGAGCGCAAACCGGTGGAACAGATCCCATGGTGGCGCGGGAACCTCACCGCGGAGAAGAACGGCTGCACCGGCCGTGAGAGCGAGGTCCGGGAGCTGCTGAAGCTCCTGGACGAGGCACCTCCGGTCACACTCACCGGCCCGCCCGCCGGGACGGAGCCCGGTACCGAATCCGCCGGTGGCTCCTTCGGCGGGACCGGCGTCACGACCGCCGGTGAGCCGCTCACCCTGGTGACCGTGGCGATGGCGGCCACCTGGCGCGGCGAGTTCACCAGAGCCGTCTCCTTGATCCAGGAGATGCGACGGCTCTGCGACGACCGGACCGAGCACCCGGCCCACGCGAGCGGAGACTACGTGCTCTCCATCGCCCAGCTCGGCCTCGGACGGATGGCGGAGGCGGCGACCGCGGCCCGGCGGTCGCTCGACGTCACGTGGCGGCTCCGCGACGCCATCGGCGTGGCGCTGGCCGTGGACCAGCTCGCGGTGATCGCCGCGGTCCAGGGAGACGGCTACCGCACAGCCCACCTCCAGGGCGCGGGAGCACGGCTGCGGGCCGTGTTCGGACTGCGGGAGTTCGGTTCGGAGAGCATGTCGGGGCCAAGGGCCGTCGCCGAGCGCACGGCACGGCAGCTGCTCGGCGACGACACCTACGAGGCGGTCTTCGCCGAGGGGCACCACGACGATCCCGACGCGGCGGTGGCCTACGCGCTCGGTTGAAGATCCGTGCGCGAGGTCTTCCCCCGGGCGTCTCCATGCGGTGGAATCTTTCACGACATACGCGAAGGAGCCCCCGACGGACGACGACGAGGCGATCGCCCGTTCCCTGACGGGCGACCTGGCCGCCTACGAGGTGCTGGTCACGCGCTACAGCGCGCTCGCACACCGCACCGCGGCGATGCTCGGCGCCGCCGACGAGGCCGAGGACGTGGTCCAGGAGGCGTTCGTCAAGGCATACCGCCACCTGGCCACCTTCCGCCAGGACGCGCCGTTCCGCCCCTGGCTGCTGCGGATCGTGGCCAACGAGACCCACGACCTGACCCGCTCGCGGGGCCGCCGGGCCGAACTGGCCGTCAAGCTGACCGAGTCGCGCCTCCCGGAGACGGAGAGCCCGGAGGACGCGGCCGTCGCCGTCGACCGCCGCACCCGGCTCCTCGACGTGGTGCGTACGCTTCCCGAGCGGGAACGCGAGGTCGTCGTCTGCCGATACTTCCTCCAGCTGTCGGAGGCCGAGACCGCCCAGGTGCTCGACCTCCCGGCCGGCACCGTCAAGTCACGGACCTTCCGCGGCCTGAAGCGCCTGCGTGAGGAGGTGGGCCGTGACCTCGCCTGACGATCTCGAAGCCCGGCTCCTCGCCCTCGGAGAGTCCCTCGACATCCCGGCCCCCCAGCCCGACGAGGTGGCGCACGCCGTACGGGCACGCCTGGAATCCCTCCCCGCCGCGGACCGGCGCCCCGCGCGCCGCCTGGGCGGCCTCCCCCGCCTGCCGGTCCGGCGGGCGCCGCGAGGGTCTGGGTGGCTGCGACCCGCCACCCGACGGCGGGGGATCGTCTCCGTCGTCGCGATCCTCGTCGCCCTCCTCCTCGGCGGGACCCCGGTGGGACGGGCCGCGGTGACGGAGGTCCTGCGGTTCGCGGGGATCGAGCTGGAGATCGGCGGCCCCGGGCCGCTGCCGGCCGGGCTGCCCGAGCCGCTGCCGGGGGAACACCGGGTCACCCTGGAACAGGCCCGGGAACAGGTGGCGTTCCCCGTCTCCGTCCCCACCGCGCTGAGTGATCCGCGTGACGTCAGGGTGAGCGACGGCGGCCGGGTGGTCTCGCTGTTCTGGCCGGGTCTCAGGCTGGACGAGTATGACGGCATGCTCCTGGGCGTCTTCCGCAAGGAGCTGGGGACCTGGCCGCAGGAGGTCGCCCTGGGCACCGCACAGGCCTGGTGGATCCCGGCCCGCCACGGGCTGAGCTACCTGCCCCGTGGCGGCGGCGAGGCTCCCGTCCGCGCCCGCCCGGCCGCCCCCACCCTCATCTGGCAGCGGGGACAGGTCGGCCTGCGTCTGGAGGGCACGGGCGACCTCCGGCGGGCGCTGGAGATCGCCCGCTCAGCCCGCTGACGCCAGCCAGTCGTCGATCTCCTTGAGCAGGTCCTTACGCACCTGATCCGGGGCCGCCGACACCCGGATCGACTGCCGGGCCAGCTCGGCCAGCTCCGCGTCGCGGAAGCCGTACACCTGCCTGGCCAGCTCGTACTGCGGCAGCAACCGCGCGCCGAACAGCAGCGGGTCGTCGGCGCCCAGCGCGATCGGCACCCCGGCGTCGAACAGCCGCCGCAGCGGCACGTCCTCGGCCCGCTCGGCCACGCCGAGACCGACGTTGGAGGTGGGACAGACCTCGCACGCGATCTGCCGGTCGGCCAGGCGCTCCATCAGCCGCGGCGACTCGGCCGCCCGCACACCGTGCCCCAGCCGGTCGGCGCCCAGCACGTCCACGCACTCGGCCACGCTGGCGGCGCCCAGCAGCTCCCCGCCGTGGGGCACGGCCAGCAGCCCGGCCCGCTTGGCGAGCCGGAACGCCCCGTCGAAGTCCCGGGCCCGGCCGCGGCGCTCGTCGTTGGACAGCCCGAACCCGACCACACCCTGGTCCATGTACTGCGTGGCGAGGCGGGCCAGCGTCTTGGCGTCCAGCGGATGCCTGGTCCGGTTGGCGGCAACCACGACCGCGATCCCTATCCCCGTGTGGCCCGCCGCCCTGTGCGCGGCGTCGAGCATCAGCTCCAGGGTCGGGGTGAGCCCCCCGAACCGGTGGGCGTATCCGGACGGATCCACCTGGATCTCCAGCCAGCGCGACCCCTCCGCCGCCTCGTCCTCGGCGGCCTCGCGCACCAGCCGGTAGACGTCGTCCTTCCGCCGCAGGACCGTCCGCGCGATGTCGTACAGCCGCTGGAACCGGAACCACCCCCGCTCGTCGGTCGCCCGCAGCCTGGGCGGCCAGTCCTCCTTCAGCGCGTCCGGCAGGTGCAGGCCCTGCTCCTGGGCGAGTTCGATCAGGGTGGAGTGCCGCATCGAGCCGGTGAAGTGCAGATGCAGGTGAGCCTTTGGCAGTTCGCTGAGGGGACGGGGCATTTCCATATGGTGCCGTACGGCCGGCACTCTCCGGTCACTGTTGGTCCCAACTCGTGAACCACCGGCGTCCCCGAGAGGCCCGTCTCACCCGTGCGGGCCGTACCTGTGCGACATCACGGCCCGCCGATACCCCCTTTCGGATCCGCGGTCCCCGGGCGGCCTGACATAGTTGAAAAACGGCCGTGTTCCCTACCACGGCATATGTCATTGACTCAAGCCATGACTCAGGAAAAACACCGAACGGGGGTTCAGTTGACTGCTCCGTCGTGCGACCGTAGGGGCACATGTAGTCAGTACGAGGCTGGGGCTGCAATGAGAGCGGATGTATTCGTCGGCAGAGAGAAGGAGCTGACCGAAGTCTCCGCCCTGCTCGAAAAGGCCCGCCACGTCACCCTGACCGGCGCCGCCGGCGTGGGCAAGTCCCGTTTGGCGCTGCACCTGGTCCGGACCCTCGAAGGCGAGTTCGCCGGAGGCCTCCACGTCGTCGACCTGTCCGACGCCTCCGGAGACCTCGCCTCCCTGGCCGAGACGGTCCTCGGCGCGATCGGCGCGGGCAGACGGCCCGGCGTGCTCCCCCTGCAGGCCCTGATCGAGGCGCTGTCCTCCCGCCAGACCCTGCTCGTCCTGGACACCTGCGACCGCGTCATCGGCACGGTGGGCACCCTGGTCGAGGAGCTGCGGCCCATCGACGGCCTGCGGATCCTGGCCACCAGCAGGCAGCGGCTGGGCCTTCCCGACGAGCATCTCTACCCGGTCCGCGGCCTCCTGCCGGCCGACGCCGTCTACCTGCTCACCGCCCTCGCCGACAGAAGACTCGACGGCATGGACCCGGCGGAGCTGTGCGAACGGCTCGACTACCTGCCTCTGGCGATCGAACTCGCCGCCGCCAGCCCCGACCCGGGCCGCGCCGACGTGTTCACGGCCTCCTCCGGCACCTGGCGGCACAGTTCCATGCGTGCCGCCCACGGCTGGAGCCACGAGCTGTGCGACCCGAGGGAGCGCGTCCTCTGGGCCAGGGCGTCGGTCTTCTCCGGCACGTTCGGCCTGGAAGCCGTCAAGGAGGTCTGCGTCGCGGAGGGACTCACCGCCGACGAGATCCCCGACGCCGTGCTCGGCCTGCTCGACAAGTCCGTTCTCACCGGCGAGGAGGGGGAGTGCGGCCCCCGCTACCGCCTGCCGGCCACCGCCCGCGAGTTCGGCGCGGTCTGGCTGGACCTCCTCGGCGAGACCGGCGAGATGCGGCGGCGCCACCGCGACCACTTCCTCGACCTGTCCGCCCGGGCCGAGGTCGGCTGGCAGCGCCAGCAGCTCGACTGGTACCGCAGGCTGGTGCTCGAATGCGCCAACGTCCGCCAGGCCATCGAATACTGCTACGCCAGGCCCGACGAGCGCCGCAAGGGCCTCGAACTGGTCGGCAACCTGTGGTTCCTGTGGGCCTGCTGCGGCATGCACGCCCCCGGCGACAACCTGCTCCAGCGCGGCCTGGACCTGGAGCGCACCCCCGGCCCCGAGCGGACCAAGGCGCTCTGGGTGCACGCCTGGGTGTCGATCCAGCGCGGCGACCTCGAACGCGCGGAGCGCACCCTCGCCGAGTGCGTCGCCGAAGACCCCGAGGAACACGCCACGGCCTACGTCAGCCAGTTCCAGGCCCACCTGGCGGTCCTGAGGGGCGACGTGGGCACGGCGCTGCACCTGATCAAAAACGCCCGGGTACGGCACCGCTCGGCCGGCAACATCTTCCCCGGCTTCCTGCCCACCTACACGGTCGTGGCCACCGCCATGATGCTCGCGGGCAGCTTCCAGCAGGCCGTGTCCGTCCTGCATGAGGGCCGCGACCTCTGCGCCTCCTGCGGCGACCGGTGGACCCTCATCCGGCTGGATCTCCTCCTGGCCCAGGCCGAGCACCTTCTCGGAGGCACCGACGCGGCCGCCGCGTCCGTCCGCGACTCACTCCGCGGCGCCCGCCTGTTCGGTGACACCTTCTCCCTGCTGGAGGGCCTGGAGGTGGCCGCCGTCGTCGCCGAGGCCACTGCGGACGACGCGCTCGCCGCCCTGCTCCTCGGCGCGTCCGAGGCCGCCCAGACCGGCACCGGAGTGCCACCCAGCCGCTCGCCCATCCTCACGAGCCTGCTGCGCACGGCCGAGCTGAGGCTGCGCGGCCGCATGGGCCGGGGGAGGTTCGACGGGCTGACCGAGCAGGGCTCCTCCATCGACCTGCGGACCGCGGTGGAACACGCGCTCCGGGGAACCATCTCCTGACCCGCGCAGGCGGCCGTGCCCTGCACGGAAGAAGACCCGTGGTGTGGGGCCGGGGTCTCCTTCCGTCCGCACGCGCATGGCCTAGCGGGCGTCGCCCAGGAACTTGGCCACCCGGCTGACCCCCTCGACGAGGTCGGAGTCGCCCAGGGCGTAGGAGAGGCGGAAGTAGCCCGGGGTGCCGAAGGCCTCGCCGGGGACGAGGGCGACCTCGGCCTCCTCCAGGATGAGCTCGGCCAGCTCGGCGGAGGTCTGCGGGCGCCGTCCGCCGAAGTCCTTGCCCAGCAGTTCCTTGATCGAGGGGTAGGCGTAGAAAGCGCCCTTCGGCTCGGGGCACAACACGCCCGGGATCTCGTTCAGCATGCGCACCATGGTCTGGCGGCGGCGGTCGAAGGCCTCACGCATCTCCGCCACGGCCGACAGGTCGCCGCTGACGGCGGCCAGGGCCGCTGCCTGGGCGACGTTGGAGACGTTGGAGGTGGCGTGCGACTGCAGGTTGGTCGCGGCCTTGACCACGTCCTTCGGGCCGATCAGCCAGCCCACCCGCCAACCGGTCATGGCGTAGGTCTTGGCGACGCCGTTGAGGACCACGACCTTGTCGCCCAGCTCGGGGACGACGGTGGCGATGCTCGCGAAGGTCGCGTCGCCGTACGTGAGGTGCTCGTAGATCTCGTCCGTGACGACCCACAGGTCGTGCTCGGCGGCCCATCGGCCGATCTCCTCGACCTGCTCGGGGGTGTAGACCGCACCGGTCGGGTTGGACGGTGAGACGAACAGCAGGACCTTGGTGCGGTCGGTGCGAGCTGCTTCGAGCCGCTCGACACCGGCGAGGTAACCGGTGGTCTCGTCGGTCACGACATCGACCTGGACGCCGCCGGCCAGCTTGATCGCCTCGGGATAGGTCGTCCAGTAGGGGGCGATGACCAGGACCTCGTCACCCGGGTCGAGCAGTGTTGCGAACGCCTCGTAGACGGCCTGCTTGCCGCCGTTGGTGATCAGCACCTGGGCCGCGTCGACCCGGTAGCCGGAGTCGCGGAGCGTCTTGTCGGCGACGGCCTGCTTCAGCTCGGGGAGGCCGCCGGCCGGTGTGTACTTGTGGAACCTGGGGTTCCGGCATGCCTCGACAGCCGCCTCGACGATGTAATCGGGAGTCGGGAAGTCGGGCTCGCCGGCGCCGAAGCCGATGACCGGGCGGCCCGCCGCCTTCATCGCCTTGGCCTTGGCGTCCACGGCGAGCGTGGCGGACTCGGAGATCGCGGAGATGCGCGCGGAGATGCGAGGACGGGTCATGCCTCCATGGTTACAGACCCGTGGCGTTGTTTCCGTCGCTTATCCAGGATGTGGACGGGTTATGAGCCGGCCTTACAGACCGGCTTCACCTGGGCATGAGCAGGGGGACCCATGGCCGGTTCGACGTAGAGGCCGTTCACCCGTAGACTCCGCATGGTCTTATCGCCGTATGCGTGAACCGGCGGTCAAGACTGTGAGCCACGGACAAACTTCGGCCCAACCGATGTATGGTGGTTCATGTCTTAGGGCACTAGCGCAATTGGTAGCGCACCGGTCTCCAAAACCGGCGGTTGGGGGTTCGAGTCCCTCGTGCCCTGCGAGGAGCGGTCCGCGCATCAGGGCGTCTAGCGCGCCGCAGATATGCGTTGGATACGACGGATCAGGTGAGGACTGTGGCGATCGACACGCGCGGCGAAACCGCAGACAAGCCGAGCGGTGAGAAGAAGGCCAAGCGCACTTCTCCCGCCCTCTTCTATCGACAGGTTGTCGCTGAGCTTCGCAAGGTCATCTGGCCTACGCGCAAGGATCTTATCTCCTACACCACCATCGTCCTGATCTTTGTTCTGGTCATGGTCGGGATCGTGGCCGGACTCGACGCGGTGCTCACCGAGGGCGTGCTGCGGATCTTCGGCGGAGCCTGAGCCGACATCCGGCGTATCGTTCCGCGGTAAGTCCATCAGCCCATCGACGGAAAGAGAATGAGTCACCGTGTCCGAGTCTTCAGAGCCGGTCGGCGAGTCCCGCGAAGAGCGGACGGGCGAGCCGGAAGAGGCCGTCGACTTTGCGACGGGCTCGCCTGACGAGTCCGTCGACGCCGGAACCGAGGCCGACGAGGCCCCGGCCGACGCCGTCGACGACGAGGTTCCGGCCGATGAGGCCGACGCCGCCGACGAGGCTGACGAGGCCCCGGCCGGCGAGGTGGACGAGGACGGTGACGTCCTTCCCGACGTCGACCCGGTCGAGGAGTTCAAGCGCCTCCTGCGCAGCCAGTTCGGTGAGTGGTATGTCATCCATTCCTACGCCGGCTACGAGAACCGCGTGAAGTCCAACATCGAGACCCGTACGCAGTCCCTCAACATGGAGGACTACATCTTCCAGGTCGAGGTGCCCACTCACCACGTGACCGAGGTGAAGAGCGGCAAGCGCCAGCTCGTCAAGGAGCGCGTGCTGCCCGGCTACGTGCTGGTCCGGATGGAGCTCACCGACGAGTCCTGGTCCGCGGTGCGCAACACGCCCGGTGTGACCGGCTTCGTCGGCCTGTCGAACAAGCCGAGCCCGCTGAGCCTCGAAGAGGTCGCCAAGCTGCTCGCGCCGGAGCCGTCCGAGGAAGTGAAGAAGTCGACGGCCAAGGCCACCGCCGCGACGGTCGACTTCGAGGTGGGCGAGTCCGTCACGGTCATGGACGGCCCGTTCGCCACGCTGCCCGCCACGGTCAGCGAGATCAGCGCCGAGTCGCAGAAGCTCAAGGTGCTGGTGTCGATCTTCGGTCGTGAGACCCCGGTTGAGCTCTCGTTCAACCAGGTCTCGAAGATCTGACCGGATCGCTTAAACTAAGTCGTTCGGCGGCCGTGCTTCGCGAAGCACGGCCTGTCGACATGCTCCCCGTGTCTGCGTGGGAGCCGCATCACCCCGATTAGGACCCGGAGAGAACCATGCCTCCTAAGAAGAAGATTGCGGCACTGGTGAAGGTCCAGCTTCCCGCTGGCCAGGCCACGCCCGCTCCGCCGGTCGGTACCGCCCTCGGTCCGCACGGCGTCAACATCATGGACTTCGTGAAGCAGTACAACGCTGCCACCGAGGCCCAGCGCGGCAACATCATCCCCGTTGAGATCACCATCTTCGAGGACCGCACCTTCACCTTCATCACGAAGACGCCCCCGGCGCCTGAGCTGATCAAGAAGGCTGCCGGTGTGGCGAAGGGCTCGCCGGTCCCGCAGAAGGACAAGGTGGGCAAGCTCACCAAGGAGCAGCTGCGCCAGATCGCCGAGACCAAGATGCAGGACCTCAACGCCAACGACATCGCGGCGGCCGAGAAGATCATTGCCGGCACCGCCCGGTCGATGGGCATCACGATCGCGGACTAGCCGGAAACGGCGAGCCGGGCACGGCAGCGTGGATGCAGGACACGATCCGCGTCACCGCTCAGGGGCCCGACGGCGGACACAGGCAGTGAGCCTGTCCGTCACCATACTTTCGAAGTAAGTGGAGGGGCCAGGCGCTGGCCCGCACCACGAACACTCGGATCCACAGGAGTGATCAAGTGAAGCGCAGCAAGGCTTTCCGCAGCGCAGCGGAGAAGATCGACAGCGAGAGCCTCTACAGCCCGGCCGCAGCGGCCAAGCTGGCCAAGGACACCTCGGTCGCCAAGTTCGACGCCACCGTCGAGGTCGCTCTGCGGCTCGGTGTCGACCCCCGCAAGGCGGACCAGATGGTGCGCGGCACCGTCAACCTCCCGCACGGCACCGGTAAGACCGCCCGGGTCCTGGTCTTCGCGACCGGCGACCGTGCCGAGGAGGCCCGCGCGGCGGGCGCCGACATCGTCGGTGCCGACGAACTCATCGACGAGGTCGCCAAGGGCCGCCTCGACTTCGACGCCGTCGTCGCCACCCCTGACCTCATGGGCAAGGTCGGCCGTCTGGGCCGCGTCCTCGGCCCGCGTGGTCTGATGCCGAACCCCAAGACCGGCACCGTGACCCCGGCCGTCGGCAAGGCCGTCACGGACATCAAGGGCGGCAAGATCGAGTTCCGTGTCGACCGGCACGCGAACCTGCACTTCATCATCGGCAAGGTGTCGTTCGGTGAGCGCCAGCTCATCGAGAACTACGCCGCCGCCCTCGACGAGGTGCTGCGTCTCAAGCCGTCCGCGGCCAAGGGGCGTTACGTCAAGAAGGTCGTCTTCTCCACGTCCATGGGCCCCGGCATCCCGGTCGACCCGAACGTGACGCGGGCGATGACCGCCGAGCTCGACGCCTGATATCAGACGTCCTCCCAAGAGGGCCTCCACCGAATGGCCATTCGGTGGAGGCCCTCTTTCGTTCTCCCGTAGGACGCGCGCCCGCTCCCCGCCGCGTAGGGTCGAAAGGCAGGTTCGACGGGGGATACAAAAATTCATCGGGGGATGAGGAAGGGGTGAGGCGGATGCGCCGATTGGCTCCCGCACTGGCATTGGGAGCGGCCGCTCTGGTCGCGGTCACGGGATGCGGTGCGCAGGGCACCAGTTCCCTCGGAAACATCAAGCTCGCCGCCGCGGAGGCGGTGCAGCAGAGCGCGCAGCGCGCTGGAGAGGTCACCTCCTATTCGGCTGACCTGGTGCTCGACGCCACCGGCGGGGACAGGGGCGCGAGCAAGGTCCAGGGCCGGTTGCTCTACCAGAGCAAGCCTGCGCTGGCGACCGACATCACACTGGACACGATCACTTTCGGCGGGCAGAACGTGCCCGGTGGGGCGCGGGCCGTCCTGGTCGGCGACACGGTCTACGTGAAGTCCGAGATGCTCAGCAAGTTCGCGGGCGTGACCAAGCCGTGGGCCAAGGTGACTCTCAGCGAGCTCGCCGCCGGTGACCAGGCCAGGGTCAAGGACTTCATGGCCCAGGCCCAGCAGTTCGACCTGGCGGGGACCGTCAAGATGCTGACGGCGTCGAAGGACGTCAAGGCGGTCGGCACCGAGACGGTCGACGGAGTGGAGACGACCCACTACAGCGGCACCTTCCCGGTGGCCGAGGCCGCACAGGCGATGGACCCGGCCAAGCGAGAGCAGCTCCAGAAGCAGCTCTCGCGGGTGAAGGACGTGAAGTTCGACCTGTGGTCCGATGCCGGGAGTCTGCCCCGCAAGGTGACGCTGAGCGGCTCCGAGCAGGGGGCCACGTTCAACCTGGCGGCGTTCTTCAAGGGCTTCAACGAGCCGGTTCAGATCGCGGCCCCGCCCGCCGAGCAGGTGGGCGAGCTGCCGAAGGGCACCGGCGGAAACTGACGTCCGCCACGGCTCGCGCCCCCGGTCACCTGGCCGAGGACGCGGGCCGTTCTGCTCGATTTGGCATGTGGCCTGATAGGACGTAAGCTGCCAACGCCGAAGACCGCCGGTCGTCGTCAGGCCTCATGGCCTGGGGACCCAAGGATCCACATGAGTGGACGGCCCGCGTAGGTGTGATGTGAGTTTTCGTGAGGATTAACCTCCTTATGTAAGCCCCGTGCGCCTGCGCCGGGGCTTGTTCTCTTTTATGAGCCTTTGCCGGCGGCACATCTGGAAGGAGGCCCATGGCGAAGGCGGAAAAGGCAACGGCTGTAGCCGAGCTCAAGAGCAGCTTCGAAGGCTCTAGCGCTGCCGTTCTGACCGAGTACCGCGGTCTCACCGTCGCTCAGCTCAAGCAGCTGCGCGTTTCTCTCGGTGAGAATGCGAAGTTCGCCGTGGTGAAGAACACGCTGACCAAGATCGCGGCCAACGAGGCCGGGATCAACCAGCTCGACGGCCTGCTCGCGGGTCCGTCGGCGATCGCGTTCGTCAACGGCGACGTGGTCGAGGCTGCCAAGAGTCTGCGTGACTTCGCCAAGGCCAATCCCCTCCTGGTCATCAAGGGTGGTGTCGTCGACGGTAAGTCGATGTCCCCGGCCGAGATCAGCAAGCTTGCCGACCTTGAGTCGCGTGAGGTTCTCCTCGCGAAGCTGGCCGGTGCTCTGAAGGCGAAGCAGGGCCACGCGGCCGCCGTCTTCAACGCGCTGCCCACCAACATGGCTCAGCTGGCCGAGGCTCTGCGCGCCAAGCGCGAAGAGGCCGGCGAGTAGGTCCGCGCAAGCGGTCGCAGGGGATTAGCGCATACATACCGCGGTCCCAATTCTTAGTTTGTCAGATTTATACGGAGGAACCATCATGGCGAAGCTCAGCACCGACGAGCTGCTCGGCGCTTTCAAGGAGATGACCCTCCTTGAGCTGTCCGACTTCGTGAAGCTCTTCGAGGACACCTTCGACGTCAAGGCCGCCGCGCCGGTCGCCGCTGTTGCCGCTCCGGCTGCCGGTGGCGCCGCCGCCGAGGAGGCTGAGGAGCAGGACGAGTTCGACGTCGTCCTCGAGGCCGCCGGCGACAAGAAGATCCAGGTCATCAAGGAGATCCGGGCCCTGACGAGCCTGGGCCTCAAGGAGGCCAAGGACCTCGTGGACGGCGCTCCCAAGCCCGTCTTCGACGGCAAGGTCAACAAGGAGCAGGCGGAGAAGGCCAAGGCCGCCCTCGAGGCCGCCGGCGCGACTGTCACCGTCAAGTAAGTCTTTTCACCAGAAAGAGCGGGTCCACCAGGTGCCGGTGGCCCGCTCTTTCTGCATTTCCAGGGGCCCTCGCCGTCGGCGCGCGTTCCTCGGGCGCCCCCGCGCCGGCGCCGGGGCGCGAACGGTTCCGGAAAGCCTCCTGTGGCGGTCCGCACGGCGGGTTATGATCCGGCAACCAGGGGCATACGGGCCCCGACGGTCGGCGGCGCGCGGTCACCGGCTGGTGTGCCGGGGGACCGTGCGACGGGAGACAACGCATGGCGGTCAACGCTGCTCGGTCCTCTCGCCCGATGAGGATCGCCGGACCGGTGCTGGGTGTGCTGATCGCGGCGCTGCTGGCCGCCGCCGTCTGGGTCGGTGGGGACCTGCGTGACGCCCAGGCCGCGGACGACGACCGCAGGGCCGCCGTCCGGGCGGCTGGGGTGCACGCGGTGGCGCTGCTCTCGGTGAGTCATCGCAGCGTCGACGCGGACCTCAAACGTGTCCTGGACACCTCGACGGGGGCGGCCAGGGTGGCGTATGCCAGGCAACTCGGGACGCTCAAAGCGGACGCGATCCGTGGCAAGTTTCTCAGAACGGGCGCGCTGCGTGCCTCCGGGCTTGTCTCACTGAAGGGGAACACGGCCCAGGTGATGGTGGTGGGCGACGCCGTGATACGCCAGGACAGGAGCAAGAAGGCCCCGCAGGAACAGTTCTCCCGGTGGAACATGGAAGTGACCAGAGCCGGAGGGGTCTGGCTCGTGTCGAAGGCGGAGTTGGTCTGGTGACGCGCCTCTCCCTGCTGGTGACCGGGGTGCTGACCGCCGTGGCGTTCGCGCTCGCTGCCGCCGTCTGGGTCATGTCCGCCGATCTGAGCCGGCTGCGGGGCGACGAGCGAGCGGGGCGGGAGGCGCTGGCGGCGGCGCGCCTGGTCGCCCCCGACATGCTGTCATACGACTATCGCACACTCGAACAGGATTTCGCACGGGCCGGGGGATACACGACCGGCTCCCTCACGGAGCACTACAGACGGCTCGCCGTGTCCCTGGCGCCGTCGCTCAAGGAACAACATACGGTGCGGCAGGTGACGGTGGCCGGGGCGGCTGTGGAGTCGGCGGAGCCCGGCCGGGTCGAGGTGCTGCTGTTCATGAACACGGACACCCTGAAGACTCTCGCCGGGGAGGAACCGCGGCGCCAGATCAGCCAGAACCGGGCCCGTCTGCTCATGGTCAAGAAAGACACGCGTTGGCTGGTGGCGGAGCTCTCCACGCTGCTCGGAGACCCTCCGCCGGTCTAGTCGGCGTGGCGGTTCACCCAATTGTTGGCAAAGAGAGCGTTTGGGGTTGGCACGCCCATGGGTATATCAGCCACGGCAACGTCGATCGTCGGCCGGACCTCGGCTAGCGTTCGATCTGCCAGGTGACTGAGCGTTAGCCACCCCAGGTCGCGGGTATCGTCTTGGAGCCAGTGGTCTGCGCGGGTCATCCGGTGGGAAACTCCCAGCGTCACGGCTGTTTCTCGGCCGAAATGTCAGGCTGCGGGCTTGACGTTTCGGCGCTGACGGGCGATGCTGCGACCAACGTGGAGCATGCAGCGAGACTGAAGTGGACAGGCGTGTGCCGTTCGGCTACACTGCCCCTTTGCGCTGCCCTTTGACGACCCGCTTCTTTTGGTGCTCTGATGCATGGTCGTCTGGCGTGCGTGTAGTCAGTCCGCCGCGAGCCCTCGGAAGGACATCTGTTGGCAGCCTCGCGCAACGCCTTCGCCGTACCCGCTGGTCCCCGTCGTGTGTCTTTCGCACGAATTCAGGAGCCGCTCGAAGTTCCTGATCTTCTCGCTCTCCAGACCGAGTCCTTCGACTGGTTGCTCGGCAACGAGAAGTGGAAGGGGCGGGTCGAGGCGGCTCGCCAGGCCGGGCGCAAGGACGTTCCGGCCCAGTCGGGTCTCGAAGAGATCTTCGAAGAGATCAGTCCCATTGAGGACTTCTCCGGGACTATGTCCCTGTCGTTCCGCGATCACCGGTTCGAGCCGCCCAAGTACTCAGTCGATGAGTGCAAAGACAAGGACATGACCTACTCCGCCCCGATGTTCGTCACGGCGGAGTTCATCAATAACACCACTGGTGAGATCAAGAGCCAGACCGTCTTCATGGGCGATTTCCCGCTCATGACCGGCAAGGGCACTTTCATCATCAACGGCACCGAGCGTGTCGTGGTCTCCCAGCTGGTCCGGTCCCCGGGCGTCTACTTCGACCGCAGTGTCGACAAGACCTCCGACAAGGACCTCTACGGCTGCAAGGTGATCCCCTCCCGGGGCGCCTGGCTCGAGTTCGAGATCGACAAGCGTGACAGTGTCGGCGTCCGCATCGACCGCAAGCGCAAGCAGGCCGTCACGGTCCTGCTGAAGGCGCTCGGGTGGACCACCGACCAGATCCTTGAGCGTTTCGGACAGTACGAGTCCATGCGCGCCACCCTGGAGAAGGACCACACGGCCGGCCAGGACGACGCCCTGCTGGACATCTACCGCAAGCTGCGTCCGGGCGAGCCGCCGACCAAGGAGTCGGCGCAGACGCTTCTGGAGAACCTGTACTTCAACCACAAGCGTTACGACCTCGCCAAGGTTGGCCGCTACAAGATCAACAAGAAGCTCGGTGTCGACAGCGACATCACGCAGGGGACGCTGACCGAAGAGGACATCGTCGCCACGATCGAGTACATCGTCAAGCTGCACGCCGGCGAGGTCTCGATGTCGGGCACGAACGGTGAGATCGTCGTCGAGACCGACGACATCGACCACTTCGGAAACCGTCGCCTGCGTACGGTCGGCGAGCTCATCCAGAACCAGGTCCGCCTGGGCCTGGCCCGCATGGAGCGCGTCGTCCGCGAGCGGATGACCACCCAGGACGTCGAGGCCATCACGCCGCAGACCCTGATCAACATCCGCCCGGTCGTCGCGTCGATCAAGGAGTTCTTCGGAACCTCCCAGCTCTCGCAGTTCATGGACCAGACCAACCCGCTGGCCGGGCTGACGCACAAGAGGCGTCTGTCCGCGCTGGGTCCCGGTGGTCTGTCCCGTGAGCGGGCCGGCTTCGAGGTCCGTGACGTCCACCCCTCGCACTATGGCCGGATGTGCCCGATCGAGACGCCGGAAGGACCGAACATCGGTCTGATCGGCTCGCTGGCCTCCTTCGGCCGGGTCAACTCCTTCGGTTTCGTCGAGACGCCGTACCGCAAGGTCGTCGAAGGCCGGGTCACCGACCAGGTCGACTACCTCACCGCGGACGAGGAGGACCGTCACGTCATCGCCCAGGCGAACACGCCGATCGGCCCCGATGGCACGTTCCTCGAGGACCGCGTGCTCGTCCGCCGTAAGGGCGGCGAGTTCGAGTCCCTGCGGGCGAACGAGGTCGACTACATGGACGTGTCGGCACGCCAGATGGTGTCCGTGGCGACCGCGATGATCCCGTTCCTTGAGCACGACGACGCCAACCGCGCGCTCATGGGCTCCAACATGCAGCGCCAGTCGGTGCCGCTGCTCAAGAGCGAGGCGCCGCTGGTCGGCACCGGCATGGAATACCGTGCCGCGACCGACGCCGGCGACGTCATCACCGCCGACAAGGCGGGCGTGGTCGAGGAGGTCTCCGCCGACTACGTGACCGTGATGAACGACGACGGCACCCGTACGACCTACCGTGTCGCCAAGTTCAAGCGCTCCAACCAGGGCACCTGCTTCAACCAGAAGCCGATCGTCGCCGAAGGCGACCGGATCGAGGTGAACCAGGTCGTCGCCGACGGTCCCTGCACCGACACCGGCGAGATGGCGCTCGGCAAGAACCTGCTCGTGGCGTTCATGCCGTGGGAGGGCCACAACTACGAAGACGCGATCATCCTGTCCCAGCGCCTGGTCCAGGACGACGTCCTCTCCTCGATCCACATCGAGGAGCACGAGGTCGACGCCCGCGACACCAAGCTGGGGCCCGAGGAGATCACCCGGGACATCCCGAACGTCTCCGAAGAGGTCCTGGCCGACCTCGACGAGCGCGGCATCATCCGCATCGGCGCCGAGGTCGTCCCCGGCGACATCCTCGTCGGCAAGGTCACGCCCAAGGGCGAGACCGAGCTGACCCCCGAGGAGCGCCTGCTCCGCGCGATCTTCGGTGAGAAGGCCCGCGAGGTCCGTGACACCTCCCTGAAGGTGCCGCACGGCGAGCAGGGCAAGGTCATCGGCGTCCGCGTGTTCAGCCGGGAGGAGGGCGACGAGCTCCCGCCCGGTGTCAACGAGCTGGTCCGCGTCTACGTGGCCCAGAAGCGCAAGATCACCGATGGCGACAAGCTGGCCGGCCGCCACGGCAACAAGGGCGTCATCTCCAAGATCCTTCCGGTCGAGGACATGCCGTTCCTCGAGGACGGCACCCCGGTCGACATCATCCTCAACCCGCTGGGCGTGCCCGGCCGAATGAACGTCGGCCAGGTGCTGGAGACCCACCTCGGCTGGATCGCGGCCAGGGGCTGGGACATCTCGGGTGTCCAGGAGGCGTGGGCCGAGCGGCTGCGCGACAAGGGCTTCGCCGAGGTCGACCCCCGCACCAACATGGCCACGCCGGTCTTCGACGGCGCCAACGAGGAAGAGATCGTCGGCCTGCTCGACAACACCCTGGCCAACAGGGACGGCGGGCGCATGGTCGGCGCGAACGGAAAGGCCCAGCTGTTCGACGGCCGTTCCGGCGAGCCGTTCCCGCACCCGATCTCGGTCGGCTACATCTATATCCTGAAACTGCTCCACCTGGTCGACGACAAGATCCACGCACGTTCGACCGGCCCGTACTCCATGATCACCCAGCAGCCGCTCGGCGGTAAGGCCCAGTTCGGCGGCCAGCGATTCGGTGAGATGGAGGTGTGGGCGCTGGAGGCCTACGGCGCCGCCTACGCCCTGCAGGAGCTGCTGACCATCAAGTCCGACGACGTTCTCGGCCGGGTGAAGGTCTACGAGGCCATCGTCAAGGGCGAGAACATCCCAGAGCCGGGCATCCCGGAGTCGTTCAAGGTGCTCATCAAGGAAATGCAGTCGCTGTGCCTGAACGTCGAGGTGCTCTCCAGCGACGGCATGTCCATCGAGATGCGAGACACCGACGAGGACGTCTTCCGCGCCGCGGAAGAGCTCGGCATCGACCTGTCCCGGCGTGAGCCGAGCAGCGTCGAAGAGGTCTGATCGAGAAGCTGAGGAGGGGAATACAAGTGCTGGACGTCAACTTCTTCGACGAGCTTCGGATCGGCCTCGCGACGGCTGACGATATCCGCCAGTGGTCGCACGGCGAGGTCAAGAAGCCCGAGACCATCAACTACCGAACCCTCAAGCCCGAGAAGGACGGACTCTTCTGCGAGAAGATCTTCGGTCCGACCCGGGACTGGGAGTGCTACTGCGGTAAGTACAAGCGCGTCCGCTTCAAGGGCATCATCTGTGAGCGCTGTGGCGTCGAGGTGACCCGCGCCAAGGTGCGTCGTGAGCGGATGGGCCACATCGAGCTGGCCGCACCCGTCACGCACATCTGGTACTTCAAGGGCGTTCCGTCCCGTCTGGGATACCTGCTCGACCTGGCTCCGAAGGACCTTGAGAAGGTCATCTACTTCGCGGCCTACATGATCACGCATGTCGACAAGGAAATGCGTGAGCGTGACCTGCCCTCGCTTGAGGCGAAGATCTCCGTCGAGCGGCAGCACATCGAGCAGCGCCGTGACGCTGACATCGAGGCCCGGCAGAAGAAGCTCGAGAACGACCTGACCGAGCTGGAGGCCGCCGGCGCCAAGGGCGACCAGCGCCGCAAGGTCCGTGAGGGGGCTGAGCGCGAGATGCGCCAGCTCCGCGATCGGGCCCAGCGCGAGCTGGACCGTCTGGACGAGGTCTGGAGCCGCTTCAAGAACCTCAAGGTCCAGGACCTTGAGGGCGACGAGCTGCTCTACCGCGAGATGCGCGACCGCTTCGGCCGTTACTTCCGCGGTGGCATGGGTGCCCAGGCCATTCAGGAGCGTCTGACCAACTTCGACCTCGACCTCGAGGCCGAGAACCTGCGCGAGACGATCCGCAGCGGCAAGGGCCAGAAGAAGGCCCGCGCGCTCAAGCGTCTCAAGGTCGTGTCCGCGTTCCTGAACACGCGTAACTCGCCCAACGGCATGGTCCTGGACTGCATCCCGGTCATCCCGCCGGACCTGCGCCCGATGGTGCAGCTCGACGGTGGCCGGTTCGCGACCTCGGACCTGAACGACCTGTACCGCCGTGTGATCAACCGGAACAACCGCCTCAAGCGTCTCCTCGACCTCGGCGCGCCCGAGATCATCGTGAACAACGAGAAGCGGATGCTCCAGGAGGCCGTCGACGCACTGTTCGACAACGGCCGCCGTGGCCGTCCGGTCACAGGCCCCGGCAACCGCCCCCTGAAGTCCCTCAGCGACATGCTGAAGGGCAAGCAGGGCCGGTTCCGCCAGAACCTGCTGGGCAAGCGAGTCGACTACTCCGGCCGTTCGGTCATCGTCGTCGGCCCGCAGCTGAAGCTGCACCAGTGTGGCCTGCCCAAGCAGATGGCGCTGGAGCTGTTCAAGCCGTTCGTGATGAAGCGCCTGGTGGACCTGAACCACGCGCAGAACATCAAGTCGGCCAAGCGGATGGTCGAGCGTGCCCGTCCGGTCGTGTGGGACGTCCTCGAAGAGGTCATCACCGAGCACCCGGTGCTGCTCAACCGTGCGCCGACCCTGCACCGCCTGGGCATCCAGGCCTTCGAGCCGCAGCTGGTCGAGGGCAAGGCCATCCAGATCCACCCGCTCGTCTGCACCGCGTTCAACGCGGACTTCGACGGTGACCAGATGGCCGTGCACCTGCCGCTGTCGGCCGAGGCGCAGGCCGAGGCCCGCATCCTGATGCTGTCCACCAACAACATCCTGAAGCCGGCCGACGGCAAGCCGGTGACCATGCCCACCCAGGACATGATCATCGGTCTCTACTCGCTGACCACGCTCAAGGACGACGACCAGGACGGGGCCGGTCAGGGCCGGGTCTTCGGCTCGGTGCCCGAGGCGCTCATGGCGTACGACCGGCATGAGCTGGACATCCAGTCCAAGATCCAGATCCGGTTGAAGGGCGATGTCCCGCCGCCTCGCGGCTGGACGGCTCCCGAGGGCTGGGAGCCGGGCGACAGCTACCGCCTGGAGACCACGCTCGGCCGCTGCCTGTTCAACCAGACGCTGCCGGCGAACTACCCGTACGTGAACTCCCAGGTCGGCAAGAAGCAGCTCTCGGCGATCGTCAACGAGCTGGCCGAGAAGTACCCCAAGGTCGAGGTCGCGACCGCGCTCGACGCGCTCAAGGACGCCGGTTTCTACTGGGCGACCCGCGCGGGTGTGACGATCTCCATCGAGGACGTCATCTCGCCGCCCAACAAGGCCGCGATCATGGAGACGTACGAGCGCAGGGCCGACAAGGTCCAGCGTGAGTACGAGCGTGGTCTCATCACGGACGAGGAGCGCCGTCAGGAGCTCATCGAGATCTGGACGCACGCGACCAGTGACGTGACCGATGACATGCAGAAGGCGTTCCCGAAGACCAACCCGGTCTGGATGATGGTCCAGTCGGGCGCCCGAGGAAACCTGATGCAGGTCCGGCAGATCTCCGGTATCCGTGGTCTGGTGTCCAACACCAAGGGTGAGACGATCCCGCGTCCGATCAAGGCCTCGTTCCGCGAGGGCCTGTCGGTGCTGGAGTACTTCATCTCCACCCACGGACAGCGGAAGGGCCTGGCGGACACCGCGCTGCGGACCGCCGACTCGGGTTACCTGACCCGTCGTCTGGTGGACGTCGCTCAGGACGTCATCGTCCGTGAGATCGACTGCGGCACCGACCGCGGGGTCCCGCTGCACGTCGGTGAGCGCGACGCCCAGGGCAACCTGGTCAAGGCGGAGAACGCCGAGAGCAACGTGCACGGCCGCATCCTGGCCGAGGACGTCGAAGTGGACGGCAAGATCATCGCGGCTGCGGGTGTCGACATCAACGACATCCACGTCACCGCGCTGGTCGACGCCGGAGTGGAGACCGTCCGGACCCGCAGCGCTCTCGTCTGCGAGGCCAAGATCGGTGTCTGCGCCACCTGCTACGGCCGCTCGCTCGCGACCGGCAAGCTCGTGGACGTCGGTGAGGCGGTCGGCATCATCGCCGCCCAGTCGATCGGTGAGCCCGGCACCCAGCTGACGATGCGTACCTTCCACACCGGTGGTGTGGCGGGCGCGGACATCACCCACGGTCTGCCCCGTGTCCAGGAGCTCTTCGAGGCGCGCGTCCCCAAGGGCGTCGCCCCGATCAGCGAGGCCGAGGGCCGGGTCCGCATCGACGAGACCGACAAGACCCGCAAGATCGTGATCGTGCCGGACGACGGTTCGGAGGAGATCGCGTACCCGGTGTCCATGCGGTCGCGTCTGCTGGTCTCCGACGGGCAGCGCGTCACGGTCGGTCAGCAGCTGATCGCCGGTGCCGTCAACCCCAACGAGGTGCTGCGCATCCTCGGCCCGCGGGCCGTGCAGCTCCACCTGGTGGCCGAGGTTCAGCAGGTCTACCGCTCGCAGGGTGTGTCGATCCACGACAAGCACATCGAGATCATCGTCCGTCAGATGCTCAAGCGCGTGAACGTGCTTGAGTCGGGCGACGCGGACATGCTGCCCGGTGAGCTCGTCGAGCGGCCGCGCTTCGAGCGGATCAACCGCGAGTGCGTGGCCGAGGGCGGTACGCCGGCCTCGGGACGTCCGGTGCTGATGGGTATCACCAAGGCCTCGCTCGCCACCGAGTCCTGGCTGTCGGCGGCATCCTTCCAGGAGACGACCCGAGTGCTCACCGACGCGGCGATCCACGCCAAGTCGGACTCGCTGCTCGGTCTCAAGGAGAACGTCATCATCGGCAAGCTCATCCCGGCCGGTACCGGCATGCCGCAGTACCGCAACATCCGGGTCGAGCCCACCGAGGAGGCCAAGGCCGCGATGTACACGGTCGGTGGCTACGACGGTTCCGCCGCGGACTACACCTTCGGTTCGGGCTCCGGTGAGGCCGTGCCGCTGGAGGAGTACGACTTCGGTCAGTACAACCGTTAAGTGATCACGGGCGGCGCCCGGTCCCTCCATGAGGGGCCGGGCGCCGTCGTCTGTCCGGCGTCCGGGTCGGGGGGATCTTCTTGACCGGAACGTTGCGGTGAAAGCCGTGCCTTAATGAAGAGAACGGCCGGAGAAGTCCCCTGCGGCAGGTAAACTCATTACGGACCCAACGGCGGTCGGCCGGAAACCGATCGCGGGAGTCATGGCGCGGACGCGGTGCCCACAAAGGGCGCCCGGTGGGCGCAACCGTTTTGACGTGTTGCGTTGGACTAGGTAGTCTTTTCCTTCGTGCCCATGGCTTCGTGGGCTCTCATGCGTGCGCGTCGACAGATCTCCCTAGGGGGAGTCGGCAGAGGTGCCGTATGGCCTCCTCCGTTGGCCTGGCCGAGGATGTGGCGCGATATTTGCGCGACACGCCCGACCGCGTGGGTCGGAGGAGATGAAAAAACCGCAGGTCATGACACCGGCAGTGCCTGCAAAGCATCAACATTCGAATCACCGGCAAGCACGAACGGAGACGCGGTGCCCACGATTCAGCAGCTGGTCCGCAAGGGCCGCCAGGACAAGGTCACCAAGACCAAGACCCCGGCGCTCAAGGCCAGCCCTCAGCGACGCGGCACTTGCATGCGCGTTTACACCACGACCCCCAAGAAGCCGAACTCCGCCCTCCGCAAGGTCGCGCGTGTCCGGCTCACCAACGGCATCGAGGTCACGGCCTACATCCCGGGTGTCGGTCACAACCTCCAGGAGCACTCCATCGTGCTCGTCCGTGGCGGTCGTGTGAAGGACCTGCCGGGTGTTCGCTACAAGATCATCCGCGGCTCGCTGGACACCCAGGGTGTCCGCAACCGCAAGCAGGCCCGTAGCCGTTACGGCGCGAAGAAGGAGAAGTAAGAATGCCTCGCAAGGGTTCTCCTGGCCGTCGTCAGCTCATGGCTGACCCGGTCCACAACTCGCCGCTGGTCACCGCGCTCATCAACAAGGTGCTCCTGGACGGCAAGCGCTCCATCGCGCAGTCCATCGTCTACGGCGCCCTTGAGGGTGCCAAGGAGAAGACCGGCAACGACCCGGTCGTCACCCTGAAGCGCGCGCTGGACAACGTCAAGCCCACCCTAGAGGTCCGCAGCCGCCGTGTCGGTGGCGCGACCTACCAGGTCCCGGTCGAGGTGCGCGCCGCGCGCAGCACCACCCTGGCCCTGCGCTGGCTGGTGCAGTACTCCCGCGCCCGCCGCGAGAAGACCATGACCGAGCGCCTCATGAACGAACTGCTCGACGCCAGCAACGGCCTCGGCGCAAGCGTCAAGAAGCGCGAGGACACCCACAAGATGGCCGAGTCCAACAAGGCCTTCGCCCACTACCGCTGGTAACAGCGGGTTCGACGAGACGACGAGGACGCGAGAGAAGTGGCCACCACGACCGCTCTTGACCTGGCCAAGGTCCGTAACATCGGGATCATGGCCCACATCGACGCGGGCAAGACCACGACGACCGAGCGCATCCTGTTCTACACCGGTATCAATTACAAGATCGGTGAAGTTCACGAGGGCGCAGCCACGATGGACTGGATGGAGCAGGAGCAGGAGCGTGGTATCACCATCACCTCCGCTGCTACGACCTGCGAGTGGCTCGGCCACACGATCAACATCATCGACACGCCGGGTCACGTGGACTTCACGATCGAGGTGGAGCGTTCGCTCCGCGTCCTCGACGGTGCCGTCGCCGTGTTCGACGGCGTCGCCGGTGTCGAGCCGCAGTCCGAGACGGTCTGGCGTCAGGCCGACCGCTACGAGGTTCCCCGGATCTGCTTCGTCAACAAGATGGACCGCGTCGGCGCGGAGTTCCACCGCTGCGTCGACATGATGATCAGCCGCCTGAACGCGACCCCCGCGGTCATCCAGCTTCCCTGGGGCGTCGAGGCTGACTTCAAGGGCATCATCGACCTGGTGAAGATGAAGGGCCTGCTCTGGAGCGCCGAGGCGGCCAAGGGCGAGATGTACGAGACCGTGGACATCCCGGCGGAGCACGCCGAGACCGCCCGCGAGTGGCGTGACAAGCTCATCGAGACCGTCGCCGAGAACGACGACGAGCTGATGGAGCTCTTCCTCGAGGGTGTCGAGCCCACCGAGGAGCAGCTGGTCGCGGCCATCCGCCGCGCCACGCTGTCCAGCGCCATCAACCCGGTCCTGACCGGCACCGCGTTCAAGAACAAGGGCGTCCAGCCCCTGCTCGACGCGATCGTCGCCTACCTCCCCGCCCCGATCGACATCCCGGCCTTCAAGGGTCACGCGGTCGGCAACGAGGACGAGGTCATCGAGCGTCACGCGGACGTGACCGAGCCGTTCTCCGCGCTCGCCTTCAAGATCGCTGCCGACCAGCACCTGGGCCGTCTCACCTACATCCGCATCTACTCGGGCACGCTCGAGACCGGCACCGCCGTGGTCAACTCGGTGAAGGGCCGCAAGGAGCGGATCGGCAAGATCTACCAGATGCACGCCAACAAGCGCGAAGAGCGCCCGTCGGCCGTCGCCGGTCAGATCGTCGCCGTCATGGGCCTGAAGGACACCACCACCGGTGACACCCTGTCCGACCCGGCCAACCCCGTGGTCCTGGAGTCGATGAACTTCCCGGCGCCGGTCATCAGCGTCGCCATCGAGCCCAAGACCAAGAGCGACCAGGAGAAGCTGGGCACCGCCATCCAGCGTCTGGCCGAGGAGGACCCGTCCTTCCAGGTCCGGCGTGACGAGGAGACCGGGCAGACGGTCATCTGGGGTATGGGCGAGCTCCACCTGGAGATCCTCGTCGACCGGATGCGCCGCGAGTTCAAGGTCGAGGCCAACATCGGCCGGCCTCAGGTGGCGTACCGGGAGACCATCCGCCGCAAGGTGGAGAAGGTCGACTACGTCCACAAGAAGCAGACCGGTGGTTCCGGCCAGTTCGCCAAGGTCATCATCGACCTTGAGCCGCTGGGCGACGGCAACGACGGCTACGAGTTCTCCAACAAGGTCTCCGGTGGCCGCATCCCGCGGGAGTACATCCCCTCGGTCGACGCGGGCGCCCAGGAGGCCGCCGAGTTCGGCGTTCTCGCCGGCTACCCCATGGTCGGGGTCAAGGTCACCCTGCAGGACGGTGCCTACCACGAGGTGGACTCGTCCGAAATGGCCTTCAAGATCGCCGGCTCGATGGCCTTCAAGGAGGCCGCGCGCAAGGCGGACGCAGTAATCCTGGAGCCGATGATGGCCGTCGAGGTCACCACGCCCGAGGACTACATGGGTGACGTCATCGGTGACCTCAACGGTCGCCGCGGGCAGATCCAGGCGATGGACGAGCGCTCCGGCGCCCGCATCGTCAAGGCGCTCGTGCCGCTCTCCGAGATGTTCGGCTACGTGGGTGACCTCCGTAGCAAGACGCAGGGACGTGCGAGTTACAGCATGCAGTTCGACTCCTATGCGGAAGTGCCTGCGCACATCGCCAAGGAGATCGTCGCGAAGGTGCGGGGCGAGTAAGTCCGGCATTCATTCCGGTACAGGTGGCGAGGAGATCGTCGCCCGCTACCGGAGGGGTGCGGGGCGAGTAAGTCCGGCATTCATTCCGGTACAGGTGGCGAGGAGATCGTCGCCCGCTACCGGAGGGGTGCGGGGCGAGAGGTCTCTCGTCGGCCCGTCCTGAGAAGGACGGGCTTCCCCAAGCCCGAATACGAAGACGCAAGTCAAGTCAGAATCTCTAAGGAGACAGAGCAGTGGCCAAGGCCAAGTTCGAGCGGACCAAGCCGCACGTAAACATCGGCACCATTGGACACATCGACCACGGCAAGACCACTCTGACCGCGGCGATCACCAAGGTGCTCCACGAGCGTTTCCCGAACCTCAACGAGGCGACCCCGTTCGACAAGATCGACAAGGCGCCCGAGGAGAAGGCTCGTGGTATCACGATCTCCATCGCGCACGTCGAGTACCAGACCGAGCAGCGCCACTACGCTCACGTGGACTGCCCCGGTCACGCCGACTACGTGAAGAACATGATCACCGGTGCGGCTCAGATGGACGGCGCGATCCTCGTGGTCGCCGCCACCGACGGTCCGATGCCGCAGACCAAGGAGCACGTCCTCCTGGCCCGCCAGGTCGGCGTCCCCTACATCGTCGTCGCCCTGAACAAGGCTGACATGGTGGACGACGAGGAGATCCTGGAGCTCGTCGAGCTCGAGGTCCGCGAGCTCCTCTCCGCCCAGGAGTTCCCCGGCGACGACCTGCCGGTCATCCGCGTCTCGGCGCTGAAGGCGCTCGAGGGCGACGAGAAGTGGGGCGACAGCATCATCGAGCTCATGACCGCTGTGGACGAGAACGTCCCGCAGCCGACTCGTGAGACCGACAAGCCGTTCCTCATGCCGATCGAGGACGTCTTCTCGATCACCGGTCGCGGCACCGTCGTCACCGGCCGTATCGAGCGTGGCATCGTCAAGGTCAACGAGACCGTCGACATCATCGGTATCAAGGACACCAAGACCACCACCACGGTCACCGGTGTCGAGATGTTCCGCAAGCTGCTCGACGAGGGCCAGGCGGGCGACAACGTCGGTCTGCTCCTCCGCGGCATCAAGCGCGAGGACGTCGAGCGCGGCCAGTGCATCATCAAGCCGGGCACGACCACCCCGCACACCGAGTTCGAGGCTCAGGTCTACATCCTGTCGAAGGACGAGGGCGGCCGCCACACCCCGTTCTTCAACAACTACCGTCCGCAGTTCTACTTCCGTACGACTGACGTGACCGGTGTTGTGAACCTGCCCGAGGGCACCGAGATGGTCATGCCCGGTGACAACACCGAGATGAGCGTCTCGCTGATCCAGCCCATCGCGATGGAGGACGGTCTCAAGTTCGCCATCCGTGAGGGTGGCCGCACCGTCGGTGCGGGTCGGGTGACCAAGATCATCAAGTAGTATCATCGCGGAGTGGCGGCCGGCCCTCATCCGAAGGACCGGCCGCCGCACCACGAGGGGGGCGCATGCCGTACGGCATGCACCTCCGGCACCACCCCACGAACCGTGATCTCGCAGTTGGTTCGGCCGTAAGGTGACCGAAGTAACTGCCAGATCACGGAAGAAAGCGCAGACGGACAACGTCTGCTACGTGGGGCACGGAAGAGAAAGTCAAGCCTGTGACCGGCGGGGACGTCCATGACGGATCCGCAGGGCACACGGTGGGACGGACTCGACCACCACATAGCGGCAACAGGCCGCACGTAACTTTTTCAGACGACAGCGAAGGACACCGAGGCCATTATGGCGGGACAGAAGATCCGCATCCGGCTCAAGGCCTATGACCACGAGGTCATCGACAGCTCGGCCAAGAAGATCGTCGAGACGGTGACGAGGACTGGCGCTAAGGTCGCAGGCCCGGTGCCGCTGCCGACCGAGAAGAACGTGTACTGCGTCATCCGCTCGCCGCACAAGTACAAGGACAGCCGCGAGCACTTTGAGATGCGCACGCACAAGCGGCTGATTGACATCATCGATCCGACGCCGAAGACGGTCGACTCGCTCATGCGACTCGACCTCCCCGCCGGTGTTGACATCTCGATCAAGCTCTGAGGGAACGCACTGACATGGCTAAGCAGATCAAGGGCGTCCTGGGCAAGAAGCTCGGCATGACCCAGGTCTTCGACGCGGACAACCGGATGGTCCCGGTGACCGTCGTCGAGGCCGGTCCGTGCGTCGTGACCCGCGTCCGCACCCCCGAGAAGGACGGCTACTCCGCCGTGCAGCTCGGCTTCGGGCAGGTCGACCCGCGGAAGGTCAACAAGCCGCTCGGCGACTACCTGCGCAAGCACGACATCACCCCGCGCCGTTACTTCACGGAGATCCGTACCGACGACGCGAGCGATTACACCCTGGGCCAGGAGCTCCTCGCCGACACCTTCGAGGCCGGCCAGTTCGTCGATGTGACGGGCAAGAGCAAGGGCAAGGGTTTCGCCGGTGTCATGAAGCGTCACGGCTTCAAGGGCCTGGGCGCCGGACACGGCGTGCAGCGCAAGCACCGTTCGCCGGGTTCCATCGGTGGCTGCGCCACCCCGGGCCGTGTTTTCAAGGGCATGCGCATGGCCGGTCGGATGGGTAACGTCCGCACCACCATCCAGAGCCTCAAGGTCCACGCCGTCGACGCCGAGAAGGGTCTCATCCTGATCAAGGGTGCGATCCCCGGCGCCAACGGCAGCCTGGTTCTCGTCCGTACCGCTGCCAAGAAGGGGGCTGCCAAGTGAGCACCATTGACGTCCTCGACGTGAGCGGAGCGAAGACCGGCACCGTCGACCTGCCCGGCGACGTCTTCGGCGCCAAGGTCAACATTCCGCTGATCCACCAGGTCGTCGTGGCCCAGCTCGCCGCTCGCCGGCAGGGCACCCACAAGGCCAAGACCCGTGGTGAGGTCAGGGGCGGCGGCAAGAAGCCGTACCGCCAGAAGGGCACCGGCCGCGCCCGTCAGGGTTCGACCCGCGCTCCGCAGTTCGCCGGCGGTGGCACCGTCCACGGTCCGCTTCCCCGGGACTACGCCCAGAAGACCCCCAAGAAGATGAAGGCCGCCGCCCTGCGTGGCGCCCTCTCCGACCGGGCAGCCGGTGGCCGCGTTCACGTGGTCAGCGCTCTGGTCCAGGGTGAGACCCCGAAGACCAAGGCGGCTCTCGAGTCGCTGCGGAAGATCACGGAGACCCGCAGCGTCCTCGTCGTCGTCGACGAGGGCGACGAGCTCACCTGGCTGAGCCTGCGTAACGCTCCTGAGGTCCACCTGCTGGACGCCGGTCAGCTGAACACCTACGACGTGCTCTGCTACGACCACGTCGTTTTCACTCAGGAGGCGTACGACCAGGTCGTCGCGCGTCTGAGCAAGAGCGGGAAGGAAGACGCCTGATGGAGAAGATCGCCGACCCGCGCGACATCATCATCAAGCCGGTTGTCTCCGAGAAGAGCTACGGCCTGATCGACGAGCACAACAAGTACACGTTCCTGGTGCGGAAGACGGCCAACAAGACGCAGGTCAAGATTGCCATCGAGAAGATCTTCGGTGTCAAGGTGGCCAGCGTCAACACCATCAACCGCCAGGGCAAGCGCAAGCGGACCCGGGCCGGCTACGGTCAGCGTCCCAGCACCAAGCGCGCGATCGTGAGCCTGGTTGAGGGCGACCGGATCGACATTTTCGGCCAGGTCGGCTGACCCGCTCGCCAAGTAACAGGGAGAACGCCCCTCGCCGGGAGGCGAGGGGCATTCGACCGGATTAACCGACGAAGGATGAACGAAAAAGATGGGCATCCGTAAACTCAAGCCGACGACCCCGGGTCGCCGCGGCGCCAGTGTCTCGGACTTCTCCGAGATCACGCGCAGCACGCCCGAGAAGTCGCTGCTTGCACCCCTGCACAGCAAGGGTGGCCGTAACGTCCACGGCCGGGTCACCACCCGCCACCAGGGTGGCGGGCACAAGCGTGCTTACCGGATCATCGACTTCCGGCGCCACGACAAGGACGGGGTTCCGGCGAAGGTCGCTCACATCGAGTACGACCCGAACCGCACATCCCGTATCGCTCTGCTGCACTACGCCGATGGGGAGAAGCGCTACATCCTCTGCCCGACCGGCCTCAAGCAGGGCGACCTGATCGAAAACGGCCCCACGGCCGACATCAAGCCGGGTAACTGCCTCCCGCTGCGCAACATCCCGACCGGTACCTTCATCCACGCGGTGGAGCTCCGTCCGGGCGGCGGCGCCAAGCTGGGCCGGTCCGCCGGTGCGCAGATCCAGCTGCTCGCCAAGGAGGGCCAGTACGCCACGCTGCGTATGCCGTCCGGCGAAATGCGCCAGGTCGACGTCCGCTGCCGGGCCTCCATCGGCCAGGTCGGCAACGCCGAGCAGGCCAACATCAACTGGGGTAAGGCCGGCCGTATGCGGTGGAAGGGCAAGCGCCCCACCGTCCGCGGTGTCGCGATGAACCCGGTCGACCACCCGCACGGTGGTGGTGAGGGTAAGACCTCCGGTGGTCGTCACCCCGTCAACCCCAAGGGCAAGCCCGAGGGACGTACTCGTGCGGCGAACAAGGCCAGCGACCGGCTGATCATCCGTCGTCGGACCAAGCGGAAGAAGCGGTAGGAGCAGCCAAAATGCCACGTAGCCTTAAGAAGGGTCCCTTCGTGGACGACCACCTTCAGAAGAAGGTGGATGTCCAGAACGAGAAGGGCACCAAGAACGTCATCAAGACGTGGTCGCGGCGCTCCATGATCGTTCCCGACATGCTCGGTCACACGATCGCCGTTCACGACGGCCGCAAGCACGTCCCGGTGTTCGTCACCGAGTCGATGATCGGTCACAAGCTCGGAGAGTTCGCGCCGACGCGGACGTTCCGCAGCCACGTCAAGGAAGACCGCCGCAGCCGGCGGTAAGCGCCTGTCGAAGAAGGTAAGAGGAGTAAGCGATGGAAGCCAGGGCTCAGGTGCGGTTCGCGCGCCACACGCCCATGAAGGCCCGCCGTGTGGTGGACCTCATTCGCGGGCTGCCCGCTTCGGAGGCGCAGGCCGTGCTGCAGTTCGCTCCCCAGTCGGCGAGCGAGACCGTGTACAAGGTGCTGTCCAGCGCCATTGCCAACGCGGAGCACAACTTCAAGCTCGACCGCGGCACGCTCTTCGTGAGCCGTGCGTGGGTCGATGAGGGCCCGACGCTGAAGCGGTTCCGTCCCCGCGCTCAGGGTCGTGCCTATCGGATCAACAAGCGGACGAGCCACATCACTGTGATCGTGGAGTCCCGCGAGCCGAAGGGGAGGACCCGCTAGTGGGTCAGAAGGTTAACCCGCACGGGTTCCGCCTCGGCATCACGACCGACTTCAAGAGCCGGTGGTATGCCGACAAGCTCTACAAGTCGTACGTTGCCGAGGATGTGGCGATCCGCCGCATGCTCAAGAAGGGCATGGAGCGGGCCGGCATCTCCAAGGTGGAGATCGAGCGGACCACCGACCGGGTTCAGGTCGACATTCACACCGCCCGTCCGGGCATCGTCATCGGCCGCCGCGGCGCCGAGGCCGACCGGATCCGTGGCGACCTCGAGAAGCTGACCAAGAAGCAGGTCCAGCTGAACATCCTTGAGGTCAAGAACCCCGAGATCGACGCGCAGCTCGTCGCTCAGGGTGTGGCCGAGCAGCTGTCCAGCCGTGTCTCGTTCCGTCGGGCCATGCGCAAGGCGATGCAGTCGGCCATGAAGAGCGGCGCCAAGGGCATCCGGGTGCAGTGCTCCGGCCGTCTGGGCGGTGCTGAGATGTCTCGTTCGGAGTTCTACCGCGAGGGCCGCGTGCCCCTGCACACCCTCCGTGCGGACATCGACTACGGCCTCTACGAGGCCCGTACCACCTTCGGCCGCATCGGCGTGAAGGTGTGGATCTACAAGGGTGAGGCTCCGACCAGCCGCGCCGAGCGCGAGGCGGCTGCCGCCGGTGCTCGTGCGGGCCAGCGTCGGGACCGTGACGACCGTCGCGGCCCCGGTGCCGGTGGCGACCGTCCCCGTCGTGGTGGTGGCGCCGGTGGCGACCGTCCCCGTCGTGGTGGTGCCGCCCGTGGCGACCGTGCCCCCAGGACTGAGGCGGCCTCCCAGGCTGCCCCCGAGACCGGCCCGGCTGCGCAGCCGGGTGCTGAAGGGAGCTGACCATGCTGATCCCTCGCAGGGTCAAGCACCGCAAGCAGCACCGGCCTGACCGTCACGGTGCCGCCAAGGGTGGCACCAGGGTCGTGTTCGGCGAGTTCGGCATTCAGGCGCTTGAGCACTCCTATGTGACCAACCGCCAGATCGAGTCGGCTCGTATCGCCATGACCCGCCACATCAAGCGTGGCGGCAAGGTCTGGATCAACATCTACCCGGACCGTCCGCTCACCAAGAAGCCCGCCGAGACCCGCATGGGTTCCGGTAAGGGTTCGCCGGAGTGGTGGATCGCCAACGTCAAGCCCGGTCGCGTCATGTTCGAGCTGTCGGGTGTCGCCGAGCCGGTGGCTCGCGAAGCCCTGCGTCGTGCGATGCACAAGCTCCCGATGAAGTGCCGGTTCGTTAAGCGTGAAGTGGGTGAGGCGTGATGGCTAAGGGCCTGACCGCCGGTGAGCTGCGGGTGGAGGACCAGGACACCCTGGTTCAGAAGCTGAAGGAAGCCAAGGAGGAGCTGTTCAACCTCCGCTTCCAGGCCGCGACCGGCCAGTTGGAGAGCCACGGGCGGCTGCGTGCTGTCCGCCGCGAGATCGCCCGTATCTACACCGTGATGCGCGAGCGGGAGCTCGGCATTGTTACGGTTGAGAAGGAGTCGATCGATGGCTGAGACAGCTGAGAGCACAACTGAGACGCGGAACTACCGCAAGACCCGTGAGGGTCTGGTCGTCAGCGACAAGATGGACAAGACCGTCGTCGTCGCTGTCGAGGACCGCGTCAAGCACCCCTTGTACGGCAAGGTCATCCGTCGGACGACCAAGTACAAGGCGCACGACGAGGCCAACGCCTGCGGCGTCGGCGACCGTGTTCTCCTGATGGAGACCCGGCCGCTGTCGGCCAGCAAGCGCTGGCGGGTCATCGAGATTCTCGAGAAGGCCAAGTAAGGAACGCGCCTCGTGGGGGGTGACCTGGTCACCCCCCATGCTGGCGTCCAAGGGGGCGAAGTCGATCTTCGCCCCGCCTGCGGCGGCGGCTCGTCTGTCGCCGGGGGAACAAGACCACATCAGTTCCGCAAGGCTCGCCATCGGGTGAGAACCAGCGAGACAAACAGGAGTACAAGTGATCCAGCAGGAGTCGCGACTCAAGGTCGCCGACAACACGGGTGCGAAGGAAGTCCTTTGCATCCGTGTGCTCGGTGGCTCGGGTCGGCGCTACGCGGGAATCGGCGACATCATCGTCGCCACGGTCAAGGACGCCATTCCTGGCGGCACCGTGAAGAAGGGCGACGTCGTCAAGGCGGTCATCGTCCGTACTGTCAAGGAGCGCCGCCGGCCCGACGGCTCCTACATCCGCTTCGACGAGAACGCCGCCGTCATCATCAAGGACAGCGGTGACCCTCGTGGCACGCGTATCTTCGGTCCCGTCGGACGTGAGCTGCGTGACAAGAAGTTCATGCGCATCATCTCGCTCGCGCCGGAGGTGTTGTAAATGCCGAAGCTTCATGTGAAGAAGGGTGACCTGGTCCAGGTCATCGCCGGCAAGGACAAGGGTGCCAAGGGTCGTGTGCTCGCCGCCCACCCGCGCGAAGAGCGCGTGGTGGTCGAAGGCGTCAACATGATCAAGAAGCACTCCAAGGAGACCAACCAGGGTCCGCGTGGCGCCAAGACCGGCGGCGTGCAGACCATGGAGGCTCCCATCCACGTGAGCAACGTCAAGAAGCTCAAGGATGACGAGAAGCCTGCCAAGAAGGAGTCGGCCAAGGCCGCCTCTGACGAGTCGGGTGAGGACAACTGATGACCGCGAACACTACTGAGACCGTCCAGACCGGACGGCCGCTTCCGCGCCTCAAGCAGCGCTACCGCGAAGAGATCATCGCGAAGCTGAACGAGGAGTTCGGGTTCGAGAACATCATGCTGGTGCCCACGATCACCAAGATCAAGGTGAACATGGGTGTCGGCGAGGCCGCGCGCGACTCGAAGCTGATCGATGGCGCCGTCCGCGACCTCACCGTGATCACCGGTCAGAAGCCGGCGGTCGTCCGGGCCCGCAAGTCCATCGCCCAGTTCAAGCTGCGTGAGGGCATGCCGATCGGTGCGCACGTCACGCTGCGCGGCGACCGCATGTGGGAGTTCCTGGACCGGCTGCTCTCGCTGGCCCTGCCCCGTATCCGTGACTTCCGTGGCCTGTCGCCCAAGCAGTTCGACGGCAACGGCAACTACACCTTCGGTCTGACCGAGCAGGTCATGTTCCACGAGATCGACCAGGACAAGGTCGACCGCCAGCGTGGTATGGACATCACCGTCGTGACCACTGCTAAGACCGACGACCAGGGCCGGGCGCTGCTCAAGCTTCTCGGCTTCCCCTTCAAGGAGGCCTGATCATGGCGAAGACGTCGCTCAAGGTCAAGGCCGCTCGTAAGGCCAAGTTCGAGGTCCGGGCGTACACTCGGTGCTCGCGCTGTGGTCGTCCCCGCGCCGTCTACAGGAAGTTCGGCCTGTGCCGCATCTGCTTCCGTGAGATGGCGCACCGGGGCGAGCTGCCTGGCATCACCAAGTCCAGCTGGTAGCCGCCCGCGCGGCCTGTGATCATCGCAGGCTGCGCGGTCATCCCCAGCCGTACATAGAAGTCGTATTCACCGGGCGCTGCCTCAAGCGCCCATGACCGCACCGCAGGTCCCTTGTGGAAACCGCGGTGAGGAAGGCCACCGGCCATGACGATGACCGACCCGATCGCAGACATGCTGACGCGTCTGCGAAACGCGAACTCGGCGTACCACGACACTGTGGCGATGCCGTACTCGAAGATCAAGGCGCACATCGCCGAGATCCTCCAGCAGGAGGGTTACATTCAGGCCTGGAGCGTCGAGGACGCCAAGGTCGGAAAGAACCTCGTGGTGGAGCTCAAGTTCGGGCCGAGCCGTGAGCGGTCGCTCGCGGGCCTGCGCCGGGTTTCCAAGCCCGGCCTGCGGGTCTATGCAAAGAAGGACAACCTGCCTCGAGTCCTGGGGGGACTGGGTGTCGCGATCATCTCGACGTCCGGTGGCCTCATGACCGACAAGCAGGCCGGCAAGCGTGGAGTGGGCGGGGAAGTCCTCGCCTTCGTTTGGTAGAAGGGAGAAATCACAGCATGTCACGTATCGGACGGCTGCCCATCCCTGTACCGAACGGCGTGGACGTCGCCATCGACGGCCGGGATGTCACGGTCAAGGGCCCCAAGGGCACGCTTTCTCACACGGTCGCGGAGCCGATCGTCGTCGCCAAGGGCGACGACGGAGCCGTCACCGTCACTCGTCCCAACGACGAGAACAAGGTCCGTGCGCTGCACGGCCTGTCCCGCACGCTGATCGCCAACATGGTGACCGGTGTGACCCAGGGATACTCCAAGACTCTGGAGATCGTGGGTGTCGGTTACCGCGTGCAGGCCAAGAGCCCGACTCAGCTCGAGTTCGCTCTCGGCTTCAGCCACTCGGTGATCGTCGACGCCCCCGAGGGTGTCTCCTTCCGCGTCGAGAAGCCGACCCTGTTCCACGTGGACGGCATCGACAAGCAGAAGGTCGGCGAGATCGCCGCGAACATCCGCAAGCTGCGCAAGCCCGACCCGTACAAGGGCAAGGGCGTGCGCTACCAGGGTGAAGTTGTCCGCCGCAAGGTCGGAAAGGCTGGTAAGTAGGCATGGCTGGCAAGACTGCGTTCGGCAAGCACACGGCCGCCCGCGCCGTCTCGCGGGCCCGCCGCCACGGCCGAGTCCGCAAGAAGGTGGTCGGTACGGCCGCGCGTCCGCGCCTGGTCGTCAATCGTTCCACGCGACACCTGTTCGTGCAGATCGTCGACGATGCCCAGGGCCACACGCTGGTGAGCGCCTCCACCATGGACGCCTCCCTGCGCACGGCACCGGGTGCCAAGACCGACAAGGCGAAGCAGGTCGGCGAGCTTCTCGCTCAGCGGGCCAAGGCTGCCGGGATCACCGCGGTCGTGTTCGACCGTGGCGGGAACCGCTACGCGGGTCGCCTGGCGGCCCTCGCGGACAGCGCCCGCGAAGGCGGGCTGGAGTTCTGATGGCCCGTTCTAACAAGAGCAACGAGAAGAGGAACCACTGATGGCTGGAGCTCCGCGTCGCGGTGGCGCCGCCGGTGGCGAGCGGCGTGACGGTCGTCGTGACGATCGCCGCGGTGGCAACGCTGACAAGGGCGTCTCGTACATCGAGCGCGTTGTAAAGATCAACCGAGTGGCCAAGGTCGTGAAGGGTGGTCGTCGCTTCAGCTTCACCGCCCTCGTCATCGTCGGTGACGGCAACGGCATGGTCGGCGTCGGCTACGGCAAGGCCAAGGAAGTGCCCGCGGCCATCGCCAAGGGTGTCGAAGAGGCCAAGAAGCACTTCTTCCGGGTGCCCCGCATTCAGGGCACCATCCCGCACATCGTGCAGGGTGAAGAGGCCGCCGGCGTCGTCTTCCTCCGTCCGGCCTCGCCCGGTACCGGCGTCATCGCCGGTGGCCCGGTGCGCGCCGTGCTGGAGTGCGCCGGCATTCACGACGTGCTGTCCAAGTCGCTCGGCTCGGACAACCCGATCAACATCGTGCACGCCACCGTGGCCGCTCTGAAGGGCCTCAGCCGCCCCGAGGAGATCGCGGCCCGTCGTGGCCTGCCGATCGAGGACGTCGCGCCCAAGGCCATGCTCAAGGCTCGCGCCGAGGGTATCGCCGAGGCTGCGGCGGCTAAGGCGGTGAGCTAGCCGATGGCACGCCTGAAGATCACTCAGGTCCGCTCCAAGATCGGCGGCAAGCAGAACCAGCGTGACTCGCTGCGTTCGCTCGGTCTGAAGCGAATCGGTGACGTCGTCGTCAAGGAGGACCGCCCGGAGATCCGTGGCATGGTCACCGTGGTGACGCACCTGGTCACCGTGGAAGAGGTCGACTAGACATGGCAGAGAACACTCCGCTCCGTATCCACCACCTGCGTCCGGCTCCCGGCGCCAACAAGTCGAAGGTCCGCAAGGGCCGCGGCGAGGCGTCCAAGGGCAAGACCGCGGGTCGTGGCACCAAGGGCACGAGGGCGCGGAACAACGTTCCTCTCGGTTTCGAGGGTGGACAGGTTCCGCTCCAGCGCCGTCTGCCCAAGTACAAGGGCTTCTCCAACGCCCTGTTCAAGACGACCTACCAGGTCGTCAACCTGGACAAGCTCAGCGAGCTGTTCCCCGAGGGTGGCGATGTCACCGTCGAGACGCTGGTCGCGAAGGGTGCGGTCCGTAAGAGGCAGCTCGTCAAGGTTCTCGGAACCGGCGACATCTCCGTGGCGTTGAACGTGCAGGCGCACGCCTTCTCCGCCAGTGCCAAGGAGAAGATCGCCGCTGCCGGGGGCTCTGTCTCCGAGCTGTAGGCATAATGACGTGGCGCGGGGGCTCATAATGGGCCCCCGCGCCCGTAGTGCGTTAGAGTTCGCTGGATAGTGGGCCTCAACTCATTTCCGTCGGCTCGCTGACTTGAGATGGCAAAGATGGACCACCCCCGCACCATCGCTGACCGACCTCGCCTTTCAGGCGCGCAGGAGGGACCGTGCTGACCGCGTTTACCCGAGCGTTCCGTACGCCGGACCTGCGCAACAAGTTGCTCTTCACACTGGGCATCATCGCGCTGTTCCGGCTCGGCTCGGTTCTTCCGACTCCGGGTGTCAACAACGAAAACATCGCCCGATGCCTCCAGCAGGCACAGTCAGGCGATGCCGGCAACATCTACGGCATGGTGCAGCTGTTCAGCGGTGGCGCCTTGCTCAAGCTGTCGGTGTTCGCGCTCGGCATCATGCCGTACATCACCGCGAGCATCATCCTTCAGCTTCTGGTGGTGGTGATTCCCCGCCTGGAGGCCCTCAAGAAGGAGGGACAGGCCGGGCAGACCAAGATCACGCAGTATACGCGTTATCTGACGATCGGCCTGGCGATCCTCCAGTCGACCGCCTTCATCGCGCTCGCGCGTACCGGGCAGCTCTTCCCGCAGTGCCGGGAAGAGATCCTGCTGGACAAGAACAACGTCTTCACCATCCTCACGATGGTGCTCACCATGACCGCCGGCACCGCCGTCATCATGTGGCTGGGCGAGCTCGTCACCGACCGCGGCGTCGGCAACGGCATGTCCATCCTGATCTTCACGCAGGTCATCGCGGTCTTCCCGGCCGAGCTGCTGAACATCGCCCGCACCAAGGGCCTCTTCGTCTTCGCGGTGGTCATCGTGACCGGTATCGCGATGATCGCCCTGGTGGTCATGGTCGAGCAGGCTCAGCGCCGGGTCCCCGTGCAGTACGCCAAGCGCATGGTCGGCCGACGGATGTACGGCGGGACCTCGACCTACATCCCGCTGAAGGTGAACCAGGCGGGCATCATCCCGGTCATCTTCGCCTCCTCGCTGCTCTACCTTCCGCAGCTGGTCACGACGCTCTTCAGCAATGCTCAGCAGGAGCCGAACGCGGTCGTCCAGTGGATCCAGCGGAACCTGGTCACGGGTGACACCCCGGCCTACATGATCACTTTCTTCGTGCTCATCGTCTTCTTCACCTACTTCTATGTCTCCATCACCTTCAACCCCGTTGAAGTGGCCGACAACATGAAGAAGTACGGTGGGTTCATCCCGGGCATCCGCCCGGGCCGGCCGACGGCTGAGTACCTGAACTACGTGCTCACGCGACTCACCGCTCCTGGTGCGCTCTACCTGGGCCTGATCGCCATGGTGCCGATCATCGCACTGGCGGTCGTCGGTGCGAGTCAGAACTTCCCGTTCGGAGGAACGAGCATTCTGATCATGGTTGGTGTCGGCCTTGACACCGTGAAGCAGATCGAGAGCCAGCTCCAGCAGCGCAACTACGAAGGCTTCCTGAAGTAGTGCGTCTCGTCCTGGTTGGGCCCCCCGGAGCGGGTAAGGGGACACAGGCCCAGTTCATCGCATCGAACCTGTCCATCCCGAAGATCTCGACAGGGGACATCTTCCGTGCCAACGTTTCGGGTGGTACGGATCTCGGCAAGCTTGCCAAGGAATACATGGACCGCGGTGATCTCGTGCCCGATGAGGTCACCATAGCGATGGTCCGCGACCGCCTTTTGGAGAGCGACGCGCAGGACGGCTTCCTGCTCGACGGCTTCCCCAGGAATGTGCCCCAGGCCGAGATCCTGAAGAAGATGCTCGAGGAGTTCGGGACTGCCCTGGACATCGTCCTGGAGCTCGTGGTCGACGACGAGGAGGTCGTGCGCCGGCTGGCCGGCCGCCGGACCTGCAGCCAGTGCGGCCGCATCTGGCACGTCGACTTCGACGACAAGAAGGACGACGTCTGCGACGCCTGCGGCGGGCGGCTCTACCAGCGGGACGACGACAAGGAAGACACCGTCCGGCACCGGCTGGAGGTCTACCAGGAGCAGACCGCTCCGCTCGTCTCCTTCTACGCCGACGAGCGCATCCTCGTCGGGGTGGACGCGACCGGCCCGGTGGAAGAGGTCACCCAACGCGCGATGGAGGCCCTGAGTCCTTTTGCGGACTGAGAACATCCATTCAGCACGCCACCCATGGGTTCCCATGGGTGGCGTGCTGTCGTTTAGGGCACAATCGGGGGAATTGGGCTCCCGGATTGCCCGTTGAACCACCCCAGGGGGTGCGCACGTGTTCAAAAAGAACAAGCACGGTATTCAGGTAAAAACGCCCGAACAGCTGGAGAAGATGCGGGCGGCGGGTCTGGTGGTCGGACGGACGCTGCAGTTGCTCCGCGAGAGCGTGCGGCCCGGACTGACACCGCTGGACCTTGACGTGATCGCGGAGAAGGCGATCCGGGACGAAGGGGCGATCCCCTCCTTCAAGGGCTACCAGGGCTTCCCCGCGTCGATCTGCGCGTCGGTGAACAACGAGGTCGTCCACGGCATCCCGAGCAGCCGGCGCCCGTTGCAGGAGGGCGACGTCATCTCCATCGACTGCGGCGCCATTGTGGAGGGCTGGCATGGCGACTCGGCCATCACGGTCCCCGTCGGTGACGTCGACCCCAAACTGACCGAGCTGATGCGGGTGACCGAGGAGGCCATGTGGCGTGGCATAGCCGCGCTCACCGAGGGCCGCCATCTGTCCGACATCGGTCACGAGGTGGAGAAGTACGTCCGCTCCCAGGGCCGCTACGGCATCCCCCAGGAGTACGGCGGGCACGGCATCGGCACGGAGATGCACATGGACCCCTGGGTCGCCAACCACGGCAAGCCCGGCAGGGGGCCGCGCTTCGAAGCGGGCATGTGCTTCGCCGTCGAGCCGATGGTCAACCTCGGCACCGACCGGACCAAGGTGCTGGCCGACGACTGGACCGTCGTCACCGTTGACGGAAAGGCGTCGGCACACTTCGAGCACAGCGTCGCGGTGACACATAATGGACCATGGGTATTGACCGCGCTTGACGGGGGGAAAGAGCGGCTTGCCGACCTGTTGGGAGACGCGGGTTAGGCTGAACGCCGCCCGCCGGTGAGCGGATGTGGTTGATGATGGCGACTGGTCCGGAGATGCGGGCGTCGGATGGAGACCGCGACAAGGTCGCCTCGGTCCTGCGGGAGCACTACGCGCAGGGCCGGCTCACCGGCGAGGAGTTCGACCAGCGGTTGGAACAGCTCTACACGAGCAAGACCTACGGCGAGCTCGCCACGCTTACCTCCGATCTTCCCGACGTCGACCTGCGCGAGCTGCCGCGAGCCTCCACCCGACGCCCAGAGCGGCGCGAGGGGCGTGACGTCCGCCGGGCGCAGAGCAAGGGCCTGGCGGCGGCGTGGAGCGCCTGGGCGGTGGCGAGCAGCGTCAACTGGGTGATCTGGTTCATCATCGGAGCGACCGATGGGCTCCACTTCCCCTATCCCTGGCCACTGTGGGTGATGGGCCCGTGGGGGGCGGTGTTGCTGGTCACCACCCTCTCTACCGGCCTGGGCAACAGGGGAAACCGGTAATAGTCCACCCTCGGGGTTGAATGTGTATTCCTCCACATAAGTCCGAGTTCATCTGCGGTGGCCGGACGCCTTCTAGACACGCCGACTCTGCGGACCCTCCGATGACCATGGTCATCGGAGGGTTTTTCGCGTTGTGTCAGAGCTTTACCACCCTCTGTAGTTGACCTTGGTGGAGACGGGTAGATGATCGTTGTCGGGCAGGCCATGAGGTGGGGGTGGGTGATGGGCCTCGCACGAGACCCTGTGATGACGGTCAGAGCCGTGGTGGGCAGTGCGGTGGCCCTGGTGTTCGCGGGTGGTATGACCGGGGTCGGTGGTGTGGAGGTCACGCCGTCAACCGCCCGGCCAGGGCAGAGCGTCAGCATCGCCGCCGGTCCGTGCGGCACTCCGGCTACCGCCTATTCGGCGGCCTTCGGCGCCACCATGGCGCGGCTCCGCCGGCACGACCGCGAGATGCAGGGGGCCGCGCGCATCAGTCCCCATGCTGCACCCGGCACCTATGCGGTCACCGTCCGCTGCGTCGAGGGCGGGCCCTACAACGGGACCCTCGTCGTGGGCGACGATCATCCGGTCGACGTCCCGGCCACCGGTGGCGGCGATCTCGCGATGACCGGCGCCGATCACACCGCCCGTACCTTCTGGCTCTTCGGATCGTTGATCGCGGTCGTGACGATGGTGGGCGCCGGCTTCGCGTTGGTGCGCGGACGCCACGCGCACAGCGATCACTAGAACTCCGTGCCCGTCCGGGACTGTTTATGCTGCTTATCGGCGGGGCCGCGTTCCGGGCGGGCACGGATCCAGCCGCGCCACCCGTGGCCGGGGCGTACGGTCCGATACGTAAGGGTGACCCGCGGTGGTAGCTTCGACCAGGCCAGACGTTCCGGCAACGGCAACGTAATCGTTCACGCGATGGGCTTCGCCGGGTGTCTCATCTCAGATCTGGGGTATCCTGAGTAGCGGTTGTGTCAAGGTGCCGGCCGTGTGTTTCGCATTTCCTTGCCCGGTGCCGTACACTCCTTCTTCGGTTCACTATGACCATTGCGCGTCGGCGGTGTCGCAACCGCCGCTCTCATCGAAGCGCTGGGTCGCGGCTGCTTAGTGTTCCGAAGCCTCAGACGACCGATCAGTGAAACGCGAGGGACATGGCCAAGAAAGACGGCGCCATCGAGATCGAGGGCACTGTGGTTGAGTCGCTCCCGAACGCGATGTTCCGGGTGCAGCTCGACAACGGCCATAAGGTCCTGGCCCACATCAGCGGGCGGATGCGGATGCACTACATCCGGATCCTTCCTGACGACAGGGTTGTCGTCGAACTGAGCCCCTACGACCTCAGTCGTGGGCGGATCGTCTACCGATACAAGTAAGCGTCTGAGGGACGAATAAGGACTATGAAGGTCAAGCCGAGCGTCAAGAAGATCTGCGACAAGTGCAAGGTGATCCGCCGGCACGGTCGCGTCATGGTGATCTGCGACAACCTGCGCCACAAGCAGCGTCAGGGCTAGTCGTAGCAGACAGGTCTTACAGGAGTCCGCTCACTGGTGGCGGGCTCAACCCATGTGAGGCCACCAAGTAATCGCGCTTCACACCTGCGTAGGCGGCCGTCGGCCGTACCCCGCAGGAGACCCCCGGTCGGAGGCCGGGGCCCTCACCCCGGGCATGGGGAGGGGAAGTGAGGTGTAGGACCTCCGCCACAAAGAAGGAGAATGCCCGACCATGGCTCGCCTGGTTGGCGTCGACCTCCCCCGCGACAAGCGGCTGGAGATCGCTCTCACCTACATTTTCGGAATCGGCCGCACCCGTGCGCTCGAGACCCTCAAGGCCACCGGCGTCAACGGTGACCTCCGCGTCCACCAGCTCACGGACGAAGAGCTCGTCCCGCTGCGTGACTACATCGAGGCGAACTACAAGATCGAGGGTGACCTCCGTCGCGAAGTTCAGGCCGACATCCGTCGCAAGATCGAGATTCAGTGCTACCAGGGCATCCGGCACCGCCGTGGCCTTCCCGTGCACGGTCAGCGTACGCAGACCAACGCGCGCACCCGTAAGGGCAAGAAGAAGACCGTGGCCGGTAAGAAGAAGCCCGGTAAGAAGTAGTCCGCGCAGCCGCAGGACCGAAGACCTCAGGAGTGAAGGCAAAGAATGCCTCCTAAGAGCCGCCAGGGTGCCCCGAAGAAGGTGCGCCGCAAGGAAAAGAAGAACGTCGCTCATGGGCACGCCCACATCAAGAGCACGTTCAACAACACGATCGTTTCGATCACCGACCCGAACGGGAACGTGATCTCCTGGGCCAGCGCCGGCCACGTCGGGTTCAAGGGCTCCCGTAAGTCCACCCCGTTCGCCGCGCAGATGGCCGCCGAGAACGCCGCTCGCCGTGCCATGGAGCACGGCATGCGCAAGGTCGACGTCTTCGTCAAGGGCCCCGGTTCCGGCCGTGAGACCGCAATCCGTTCGCTGCAGGCGACCGGCCTCGAGGTTGGCTCCATCCAGGACGTCACCCCCGTGCCGCACAACGGCTGCCGTCCGCCCAAGCGCCGTCGCGTCTGACGCCCAGGAGAAGATAGAAAATGGCTCGTTACACGGGTGCGGACTGCAAGCTCTGCCGCAGGGAGAAGACCAAGCTTTTCCTCAAGGGCAAGAAGTGCGAGTCCGCGAAGTGCCCCATCGAGATCCGCCCTTACCCGCCGGGTGAGCACGGTCGCGGTCGGCCGAAGGAGTCTGAGTACCAGCTCCAGCTCCGCGAGAAGCAGAAGACCCGCCGCATCTACGGCATCCTCGAGAAGCAGTTCCGCAACTACTACGAGGAAGCCAACCGCAAGGGTGGCAAGACCGGCGAGAACCTCCTCCAGATCCTGGAGAGCCGTCTCGACAACGTGGTCTACCGCGCCGGTTTCGCCGAGTCCCGCGACGCCGCTCGCCAGCAGGTCCGTCACGGACACATCCTGGTGAACGGCAAGAAGGTCGACATCCCGTCGTACCGCGTCCGCGAGCACGACATCGTCGAGGTCCGTGAGCGTTCGCGCAACCTTCTGCCCTACGAGGTGGCGCGGGCCACCTCCGGTGACAAGACGTTCCCGGCCTGGCTGGGCGTCGCTCCGGAGGCCATGCGCGTCCTGATCCACCAGCTCCCGGTCCGTCAGCAGATTGACACCCAGGTCCAGGAGCAGCTGATCGTCGAGCTCTACTCCAAGTAGTAGCTCACGCGGGTGCCGTGCGGTCCGCCGTACGGCACCTATGCTGTTGTTCGAGCGACGTCAAATAGCGGGCGTCGCCATGCAAGGGGAGATCCCACATGCTGATCGCTCAGCGTCCGACCCTTCTCGAGGAGTCCCTCGAGGAGACCCGGTCAAAGTTCATCATCGAGCCGCTGGAGCCGGGTTTCGGCTACACCATCGGCAACTCGCTGCGTCGCACGTTGCTGTCGTCCATTCCGGGCGCGGCCGTGACCAGCATCCGCATCGAGGGCGTGCTGCACGAGTTCTCGACTGTTCCGGGCGTCAAAGAGGATGTCACCGACATCATCCTGAACCTCAAGGAACTGGTGGTCTCCTCCGAGCATGACGAGCCCGTGGTGATGTACCTGCGCAAGCAGGGCCCCGGTGACGTCACCGCCGCCGACATCGCGCCTCCGGCCGGTGTCGAGGTGCACAACCCCGAGCTCCGCATCGCCACGCTGAACGGCAAGGCGAAGCTGGAGATGGAGCTGACCGTCGAGCGCGGTCGCGGCTACGTCTCCGCGGCGCAGAACAAGCAGCCGGGCCAGGAGATCGGTCGCATCCCGATCGACTCCATCTACTCCCCGGTGCTCAAGGTCACCTACAAGGTCGAGGCGACCCGTGTCGAGCAGCGGACCGACTTCGACCGTCTGATCCTGGACGTCGAGACCAAGCCGTCCATGAAGCCCCGTGACGCGGTGGCCTCGGCCGGCAAGACCCTCGTCGAGCTGTTCGGTCTCGCCCGCGAGCTGAACGTCGAGGCCGAGGGCATCGACATCGGCCCGTCGCCGACGGACGCGGCCCTGGCCGCCGATCTGGCGCTGCCGATCGAGGAGCTGAACCTCACGGTCCGTTCCTACAACTGCCTCAAGCGCGAGGGCATCCACACCGTGGGTGAACTCGTCGCCCGCAGCGAGCAGGACCTGCTGGACATACGGAACTTCGGTGCGAAGTCCATCGAAGAGGTCAAGCAGAAGCTGCACGAGATGACGCTCGCGCTGAAGGACTCCCCGCCCGGGTTCGACCCCAGCGCGGTGGCCGGCGGCGGCTACGACGACGACGACAGCGCGTACGTCGAGACCGAGCAGTACTGAGTTTGCACATCGGGAGCCCTAGCGCCCCCGGCCTGACCCCGGTACCTCATACGGCCGGGGCAGGTTCACTCTCAAGGAGAACGACATGCCTCAGCCCGCAAAGGGTGCCCGTCTCGGCGGAAGCCCGGCTCACGAGCGGCTGATCCTGGCCAACCTCGCCACCCAGCTGTTCCAGCACGGTCGGATCAAGACCACGGTGGCCAAGGCCAAGCGCCTGCGCCCGCTGGCGGAGCGGCTGATCACCAAGGCGAAGAAGGGCGACATGCACAACCGTCGCCAGGTGCTGACCGTCGTCCGTGACAAGGGTGTCGTCCACCACCTGTTCACGGAGATCGCACCGACCTTCGCCGAGCGTCCGGGCGGCTACACCCGCATCACGAAGATCGGCCTCCGTAAGGGCGACGCCGCCCCCATGGCCGTCATCGAACTGGTGTCCGAGCCGCTGAACACGGTCCGCACCGCCAAGGCCCCGGCCGCCACCGAGGCCCCCAAGGTCGAGGAGCCCAAGGCCGAGGAGGTCACCGAGGAGCCGAAGGCCGCCGAGGCCACTGAGGCTCCCGCCGAGGAGACCGAGGCCAAGAAGGACGACGCCTGATCTTTCAGGTCCCGTGAACGGGCCCGGCATCCCCTTCAGGGGTGCCGGGCCCGTCCCGTTTTCCGGGAGGAACATCGTGGTACGGCTGCGCCTGGACCTCGCATATGACGGCACCGACTTCTCCGGTTGGGCGAAGCAGCCCCAACGGCGGACGGTTCAGGGGGAGATCGAAGAGGCACTCGGCACGATCTTCCGGCTTCCCGAGCCGCCGGGGCTGACCGTGGCCGGGCGGACCGACGCAGGGGTGCACGCCCGAGGCCAGGTGGCCCATGTGGATCTGGGAGTCGAGGCGTTCGACGCGCTGGAGAGCCGGCACGGCCGGCGGACGCCCGTCGTCGACGTCTCCACCGGGGCCGGCGCCTCCGCCTCCACCTCCGTCGGGTCCTCCGCCGGTATCGGAGCACCCGTCCCTTCTGGGACCGATGCCGCTCTCCCCGGTGACATCGATGAGCGCCTCTCCAGCCTCCGTAGAAGGCTGGCCGGAGTTCTACCCGCAGATGTCAGGGTTTATCGCGTTACAGTGGCTCCTGGGGGCTTTGACGCGCGGTTCTCTGCGATGTCCCGCCGATACGCCTACCGGATCTCTGACGCTCCGGGCGGTGTGGATCCGCTCCGCCGCCGCGAGGTCGCCTGGTACAGCCGGCCGCTCGACGTCGACAGGCTGAACGCGGCCGCAGCCGCCCTGCTGGGCGAGCACGACTTCGCCGCCTTCTGCAAGAAGCGCGAGGGGGCGACCACGATCCGTGAACTGCAGCGGCTCGACTGGGCCAGGGAAGACGACATCCTCGTCGCGACGGTGGTGGCCGACGCGTTCTGTCACTCGATGGTCCGGGCACTCGTCGGATCGCTGCTGCCCGTGGGAGAGGGGCGCCTTCCGGTGGATTGGCCTGGGCAGGTGCTGACGCGCGCCGTACGGGATTCCGGGGTGCACGTCGCGCCGGCACACGGCCTCTGCCTTGAGGAAGTCCGTTATCCGGAGCCCGAGGAGCTGGCCCGGCGGGCAGGGGAGACCCGCCGGGTGCGCACGCTCAGCGTGTGAGGGAGGCGCCGGCCTGCCTGGCCGAGTCCGACTCGCCTTGCGTGCTCCGGTACGGTCGAGGCCTTCCGCCCGTGCCCGGCTCGGATTCCTCTCCCATCAGCTCCTCGCCCGGCGCTCGACGACCCGGGCGGTCTGGTCGCGGAACGCACCGCTGACCTTTCCGAGACTCTTCTCCTTCGCCGTCGGGGTGTGGCCGTCGCTGAAGGTGGCGTAGCTGAACACGATGTAGCGCCCCCACACCAGCCCGGCCGCGTAACCGCCCGCGATGTGGACGCGCTCGGCGCCGGTGCCCGGGGTGCCCGGTAGACCTCGGAACCACAGGTTGCTGTTCAGGTTCTTGGCCTTGTCGACCTCGACGGCGGACTCCCGGGTGGGAAGCACCGCGATCCCCGTGGTCACGGCGTACTTCCGCTTGCTGTCCACGTAGGTGGCCCGCAACACCCGGCGGCAGTCCTTGCTGCGCAACGCACTGGCGAACTTGCCGGCAGCCGCCTCCTGGCACTGCTGGGTGATGTCGGTCTTGACCCTGACGAAGGTCTTTCCCGCGATGATCACCTTCTTGGTGAAGGTCCCGGCCACGGTCATCGTGCCCGGGTCGGTCTTCTCGGAGTCGAGCATCGCGGTGTTGACCGGATCGGGCTCGGACGGAGTCGGATCCTCTGTGGGTTCGATCTCCTCGGAACTGGGGATCGGAACAGCCGCGCTGGCCTCCTTCTTGGCGTTGAACGACTGGTAGGCGAAGAAGGCGCCGGCGCCGATGCCGCCCACCACGACCGTCACCACGGCCGCGACCAGCAGGGTGTTGGCCTTCTTGGTGCGGGCCGGAGGCGCTGGCGGGGAGGCCGCGACCTCGGGCACGGCCGCGGAAGGCGGGGTGAACGGGCCGCGCACCTCGACCACCCCGGTCGACGGAGCCGGCTGCTGGGCCGGCGGCACCGGAACAAGTGGGAACGGCGGCGCGATCACCGGGATGCCGCCCGGCGGGGTCGCCTGGTCCCCGGGGGGCAACGCCGGCCTTCCGGGCTTGGGAGGCTGCGGCGGCGGTACCGGGGACGGCACGGGGGCGCCGGCGATGGACTCAGGGGACGGCGGGGGCACCTGTGGCATCAGCTCCGATGAGGATGTCGGGCTCTGCGCGATGGGCACAGGGATAGGGGGCAGGGTGCCCGGTCCGGATGGAGGCGCCTGATCCGGAGGAGCCGCGCCGAAGGGACGGGCGTCCGCTCCGGGCGGCACCGGACCTGAGGCATGCCCCGGATCGGTGGCATGGTCGTCCGGCCCGGGCGACGGAGTGGAGCCCGGGGGCTCTCCATGACCTGGTGCGGCGGGCATGGAGGGGCGGACGTTGACGGTGGTCTCATCCGGATCGTCGAAGGATGCCGTGGAAGGCGGCCAGACGGCGACGTCGCCGGGCTGGGCTGCCCCACCTTCGGGATCGGGCCAGCCCGGCTCTCCGGCGGCCGGAGGCTGCGGAGGGGTGCCCTGGGAGGCAGGAGGCCACTCCTGCTGGGCTCCGCCGGTGGCGGCGGTGAAGGCCGGCGGCGGCTCCCACGGCGGTGCTCCGGGGACGATCGGCGCGGTGGGCAGCGGCGGGTTGTTCAGCGGACCGGTGCCGGGATGGGCCGAGGGCTCTCCGGCGACGGTCTGACCGTGCCACGCCGGTGGTCCCGACGCTCCCGGAGAGCCTGGCGATCCCGGTGGAAAGGGCGGACCGGCCCATGGCAGGGCGGGAAGCTCGCCGGGAGCGGGTGGCCCGGCCCACGGCGGGACGGGCGGACCTCCCGGTGGGGGCGTCGTCACCCATGGCGGAGCGGACGGTCCCGGAGGTGGGGGAGAGATCGCCCATGGCGGGATGTGGGGTTCGGGGCGGGCCTGTCCCCGCGGCTCCGGAGGAACGGAGGCATCCGGACGCGGCGCGGGTTGCGGGGCGCCGGGCCGTGGGGCGGGGAGGTCGTCCTCGGGGTCGGCGAACCAGTCGTAGGGAGCACCGCCGTGGCCGGGAACCGTCCATGGCTGGGCTGTCCCGGGCGCCGGCTCCGGCCACGCCGGGGTGTCGTAGGGCTGCTCGTCACCTGCGAGATCGGTCTGAGGCACGTGCGGCGAAGGCTGGCCGAAACTCGGCGGAGGCGTCGCCGGTGCGGCCGAACCTTCGGCTTCGCGTTCGTGCTCGGACCCGGATTCCTGGCCACGCATATGTCGAAGCGTAGCGATAGCCAGAGATCGTCATGCGGGTATGGGCGTTCCCAGCCGTATCGCCCGCTGGTTTTGCGATGAAAATCGACCCGACACCCCACCGCTCACGGTCGTTTCCCGGTCAGCGAACGGGACTCCAGAGCGGGCGTGACGGTCGCGTCGGTGGCTCCGAAAGCCGCCTGATTGAGCTTCTTGACCTCGGACTTCTTCGGCAGGTGGCCGTCTTTGTACTGGAACCAGACCATTACGGCGTAGTGTCCGTGGCTCCACCCGCCCGCGAACGCCTCGCCCGTCCCAAGAAATTTGGTGACTTTGTCCTTGCCCGGGAGCGCCTTGAGGTATTCCTCGCGAGACTTACCGGCTCCGGCAGAGATGACCTTGGAGGCTGCCGCCGACGTCTTGAGGTTGGCGACCCCCACGGTGCCGATGATCGTCCCCGAGGCGTCGCGGAAGCTCGCCCGCAGGAGCTGGGTGCACTTGCCCGCGGTGAGTGCCTTCTGCAGCTTGTCGCCCACCACGGCGTCATTGCACTTCTTGTCGGACCTGCGGGTGGTCATCTCGTATCTCCGGCCGCCCAGCGCCACCTTCTTGTGCTTGAACAGCTCGTTCAGCTTGAGCGCGTAGGGGTCGGTGGAGCGGGAGGCGGCGAACCCGAACTTGTCGCCCGGGTTGTTGGGGACCGGCGCGTTGGAGTCCCGGGGCGGGGGGCTCGCCGTACGGGATGCCGCGGGGGTGTCGGAGTTGGCGAGCATGGCCAGGCCGATGCCCCCGGCGATCAGCAGGCCCAGGGCGCCGACCGCGATGAAGATCGGCATTCGGGAACGTGGGCCCTCGTCGTAGGGGCTCCACATCGCCTGCCGCTGCTGTTCCGGCTGCACGGGCCTCGCGGTGTCCGTAGGATCCGCGGTGCGTGGGCTGTCGCCGTACGGCGCGGATCCGGGGTCGCGGAGGCCGTGAGCGTTCGGTGCCGGCTCGGAACCGCCGGGGCCGTGGCCCGGCGCCGGCTCGGAGCCGTGAGGATTGTGGCCGCGCGGTGCGGGCTCGAACCAGCGCTCGCCCTGTGCGGGCGGCGACGCGTCAGGCTGGATGTACGGCTGGCGGCGTGGCGGTTCTCCGGGAAAACCCATGCGCCGAGACTAGCCGTGTATAAGCGCCGATTGGCTCAGGAGTAGCCGAAGTCCTGTGTCCACCAGGGGCCGCCCGGGCCTTCCATGGTCCCGACGCCGGTGGCGGTCAGCTTGCAGTTGAGGATGTTGGCCCGGTGGCTGCTGGTCGCCATCCAGCTCCGCACCGTCTCGGCGGCCGTGGGGTAGCCGCGGCCGATGTTCTCCGCACCGCCGTCGCGGTAGCCGGCGGCCTCCATCCGGTGCCAGGGTGACGCGCCGTCGGGGGAGTTGTGGGAGAAGGTGCCGCTCTTGGCCATCTCCTCCGAATGGATCCGGGCCGAGACGATCAGCCGCCTGTCGATCCGGAGGGGGGCGCAGCCGTGTCGCTTGCGCTGGATGTTGGTGAGCCGGATGATCCCCCTCTCCATCGAGGTCAGGGGAGTGGAGACGGTGGGGGTGTCCTCCCCCTCCCGCCCGTTGAGGACGTATCGGGATTCGCCCTCATCGGTGTATTCGTCGCCCGAGCCCCTGGAGTTCTTTACGGTGCGCGGCGTGCGATGCTGCCGCGTCGCCGCAGGGGTGGGGGTGGGGCGGGTGACCCGGGCGAGCGGAGGGTGCCAGCCGGACTGGCCGGCGGCGACTCCGGCGTCGACCCCGGTCTTCGACGGTGTGGGCTTGTTCAGGTAGATCTGGTCGGGGCCCTCCTCGCCGCGGCTCTGCCTGCCGATGAGGAACCCGAGCAACAGCACCGTCATCAGGCACGTGAACAGCCCCATACGGCGCAGGCTGGTCCGCTGGGTGGGCCGGGGGTGAGGAAGCTGCCACATACCGCTGTCAAAGATAGAGATGTTTGCAGTGGGGAAGAAGAGAATGTCGAGAACGTGTCGGAACCGTTCTGTGGAAGCCGAGTGCGCCGATTCCCGGGCAGTCTCATGTCCCAGGTAGACTGCTCACGGACACCGGCGAAGAGTCGCGTCGTTTTGACCCATGCTCATCTCCGTCGGTATCCTGCTAGTTCGTTGTGTGCGAATTGGTCTCCTCCGCAGACCGATACGCGGCGCGTCCGGCGTCATCTCCTGAATTCAGGGAGACGGAAGGTCCGGGCTGTCGTGTGCCCGCACCTACCGACCACGTTGCTGTCAGTTCCGACAGCGCCGAAGACGCGAGCAAAGAAGGCATACGACCGTGCGCACGTACACACCCAAGCCTGCCGAAGTCGAGCGTCAGTGGCACATCATCGACGCCACCGACATCGTGCTTGGCCGGCTGGCCAGCCACGTCGCGATCCTGCTTCGCGGTAAGCACAAGCCGACCTTCGCCAACCATGTCGACACCGGTGACTTCGTCATCGTCATCAACGCCGACAAGGTCGCGCTGACCGGTAACAAGCTCGAGCAGAAGAAGGCGTACCGTCACTCGGGCTACCCCGGTGGTCTGCGTTCGGTGACCTATGGCGAGCTCATGGAGAAGCGCCCTGACCGTGCCGTCGAGAAGGCCGTCAAGGGCATGCTGCCCAAGAATGCTCTCGGTCGGAAGATGATCAAGAAGCTCAAGGTCTACGCCGGCTCCGAGCACCCGCACCAGGCGCAGCAGCCGGTGCCCTTCGAGCTGACCCAGATCGCCCAGTAGTCGCTAGCTGCTTATCGCCAGCAGCGTTGGCCGATGGCCGACGCCGAGTAGGAAAGTTAGAGGAGAACCGTGGCTGAGCCCACCGGTGTCGAGACGCCCGTCGAGGGCGAGCAGGAGTACTCCCCGGAGGAGTTCCCCTCCGAGTACACCTCCGAGTCCACTGCCAGCGGCGAGGCCGCCGTCCGTAAGCCCATCACCACGGGCAACTCGTACGGCACGGGCCGCCGCAAGGAGTCCGTCGCCCGTGTCCGCATCGTGCCGGGCACCGGCAAGTGGACGATCAACGGTCGCCCGCTTGACGGCTATTTCCCGAACAAGGTCCACCAGCAGATCGTCAACGAGCCCTTCGTGGTCCTCGGTGCCGAGGACCAGTTCGACGTCATCGCCCGCATCAACGGTGGCGGCGTGACCGGCCAGGCCGGTGCCCTGCGCATGGGCCTCGCCCGCGCGCTGACCGTCCTGGACGTCGAGGTCAACCGCGCCCCGCTGAAGAAGGCCGGCTTCCTGACCCGTGACGCCCGCGCCACCGAGCGCAAGAAGTACGGTCTCAAGAAGGCCCGCAAGGCTCCGCAGTACAGCAAGCGTTAAGTTGGGGCGCCTTTTCGGCACCGACGGGGTACGTGGGGTCGCGGGGAGCGACCTCACGGCCGAGCTCGCCATGGACCTGTCCGTGGCCGCGGCTCATGTCCTCGGCGATGCCGGGGCGTTCAACGCCAGCGTCGGGCGGCTAGGCCGCCCGATCGCCGTCGTGGGCCGGGACCCGCGGGCTTCAGGAGAATTCCTGGAGGCCGCTGTGGTCGCCGGCCTTGCGTCGTCTGGCGTGGACGTCCTCCGGCTCGGCGTGCTGCCCACCCCGGCGGTCGCTTACCTCACCACGGCTCTCGGAGCCGACATGGGCGTGATGATCTCCGCCTCCCACAACCCGGCCCCGGACAACGGGATCAAGTTCCTCACCCGTGGCGGCTACAAGCTGCCCGACGCGGTGGAGAGCGAGATCGAGCAGCGGCTCGGCGAGAAGTGGGAGCGCCCTGTCGGCGCTTCGGTCGGCCGCGTGCGCGAAGCGTACGGCGAAGCCGACCGTTACGTGTCCCATGTGCTGTCCACCGTGTCCGACCGCCTGGACGGACTGAACGTGGTCCTCGACTGCGCCCACGGCGCCGCCCACATGGTGGCCCCCGAGGCGTTGCGGAGGGCCGGGGCGACGGTGGAGACCATCGGGGCCCGCCCCGACGGCCTCAACATCAACGCCGAGGTGGGCTCCACCCATCTGGACAAGCTCCAGCAGATCGTCGTCTCCCGCAACGCGGACGTCGGGATCGCCTACGACGGTGACGCCGACCGCTGCCTGGCGGTCTCGCACACCGGCGAGGTGGTCGACGGCGACCAGATCATGGCCGTGCTCGCCGCGGCGATGCACGCCGAGGGGAAGCTGGCGGGGGACACCGTGGTCGCCACCATCATGTCCAACCTGGGTTTCAAGATCGCCATGAAGAACGCGGGCATCGACGTGGTCGAGACCGCCGTCGGTGACCGCTACGTGCTGGAGGCCATGAAGGCCGGCGGCTACAACCTCGGTGGTGAGCAGTCCGGCCATGTCCTCATGCTCGACCACGCCACCACCGGAGACGGTCTGCTGACCTCGCTGCAGTTGCTGGCGGTCATGGCCCGTGCGGGCCGGTCGCTGGCGGAGCTGGCATCGGTGATGACCCGGCTGCCGCAGGTCCTGGTCAACGTCAAGGGCGTTGATCGGGCGAAGGCCTCGGTTCCGGAGCTGTCGGCCGCGGTCGCGGTGGCGGAGGCGGAGCTCGGGGAGACCGGCCGGGTGCTGATCCGGCCGAGCGGCACCGAGCCGATGATCCGCGTCATGGTCGAGGCCGCCTCCGGCGAGCAGGCCGAACTGATGGCCGGGCGTCTGGCGGACGTCGTCCGTAAGGCCTGTATCTGAACGCGGCCGTCCTGCCCCTGTCCGTCGTGCTCCGCACGTCGGATGAGGGCAGGGCGGCCGCGGTTCATCGATCGGTCAAAATACGGGTCTGCTGACCCTCCGCAGGATCAGGCGCCGTGCCGACTCCGGCCGGGTGCTCTGCCCCGAGGTGCCGCCGCCCGTCCCGGTGACCTGTTGACGTCTGGTCCGGTCACTCGTCGCCGGTGAGGGAGAAGCTCCGCAGCCGCTGACCCGCCCAGACGACCGCACCGACGGTGACGATGATCAGGGCGGGTACGGCGAAGCCGAGGGCGATCTCGGTGGACAGGAACGGCGAGGACGACAGCTGGTCGGCGACCGACTGGGCCCACTGCTGGATGGAGAACTTGCGGGCTCCGGGGACGAAGTTGCCGACCACGCCCTCCCAGACGAGCGCGTAGACGATGCCGACGGTGACCGCGTGCCGGGTCAGGATGCCCAGCAGCATGAACACCGCCGCGTAGGCGACCCCTCCGACCAGGGCGCCGAGGGCGAAGCCGTACGCGATTCCGGACTGGAGACCGACCAGGAGGTAGGCCGCGACGAAGGTCGGCACGGCGGAGAACAGCGCGAGTATCGAGGCGGCGACCAGGAACTTGGTCTGCGCGATGACCGGGCGGGAGATCGGCTTGGCCAGCATGTGGATGATGGTTCCGTCGTCGATCTCGGGAGCGATCACACCGGTCCCCGCGATCATGCCCAGCAGCGGCAGCATGGTGCCGACGGCGAAGGTCCGCAGGAGTGTGACCGTGGCGCTCTCGCCTCCGCTGCCGATCATCCGTAGCAGCACGGCCAGCCCGATCAGCACCAGCGGAAGAATGATCAGCAGCCAGATCCGCCGACGGCCGAGCAGCGCCCGATAGGAGATTCCGGCGATGACACCGTTCATGGTCAGCTACTCCTGTTGATCAGATAGGAGAAGACGCTCTCCAGGTCTTCGTCGGCCGGGGAGATCTGCCAGACCCGTACTCCGGCGTCCTTGGCGACCCGGGGCAGCAGCCAGGTGAATCGCCGGAAGTCGACGGCCCGCACCTCCAGGCCCGTCTCGGTGAGCGCGACCGAGCCGGAGGAGGCGTCGGCGATCAGCGCGGAGGCCAGGCGGCGGTCGTCGCTGGAGCGGACCTGGAACACGTGGGGCCGGTCGGTCATCCTGCGCCTGATCTCGCGGAAGTCACCGGAGGCGGCGTGGCGGCCGGCGACCAGGACCTCGATGTGCTGGGCGACGCGCTCCACCTCCTCCAGGATGTGCGAGCTGAACAGGATGGTCTTGCCCGCGGTGCCCATGGCGCGGATCAGATCCATCAGATGCATGCGCTGGCGCGGGTCCATGCCGTTGAACGGCTCGTCGAGCAGGAGCACCTCCGGGTCGTGCACGAGGGCCGCGGCGACCTTGACGCGCTGGCGCATCCCCTTGGAGTAGGTCTCCACCCTGCGGTCCTTGGCGGACTCCATGTCGACCATGGCGAGTGCCTTGCGCGCTGCGTCGTCGGGATTGGGCAGGCGGTGGAGCCTGGCGCTGGACAGCACGTACTGCCAGCCGGTGAGGAAGCCGTAGACGGCCTCGCGTTCGGGTACCAGGCCGATCGAGCGGTAGATCTCGTGGTTGCGCCAGATCTTCGCGCCGTCCAGGGCCACCGTGCCGCCGGAGGGGGCCAGGAATCCGGCCATCATGTGCAGCAGAGTGGACTTGCCCGCGCCGTTGGGGCCGAGCAGGCCGGTGACGCCGGGGCCGATGGTCATGCTGACGTCGTTGACGGCGACCACGTTGCCGTACCAGCGTGAGACCTGGGCCAGTTCGATTCTCATCGTGCGGCGGCCTTCCGGTAGCGCAGGACCAGGGCGGTCATCGACAGGGCGATCAGCGCGAGCATCAGCAGGATCGTCACCGCGACACCCGTCCCCGACGGGTAGACGGTGGGCGCCGAGGGTTTCGCGCCGAAGAGTCCCACCTGCACCGCGGCGTCGACGAGGAAGAACGGGTTGATCATCCAGGCCCAGGCCGCGGCGGTGTAGTCGTTCACCGACTCCAGCGTGGCCGCGATGACGGTCGAGACGGCCGAGGTGAGCAGGTAGAAGGCGATGACCGAGGCCACCCCCAGGCCGCGCCTGGGGGTGAAGGAGGAGATCGCCACGCCGAGGCAGGCCAGCAGCACCGCGTAGCCGACGGCTCCGGCCATGCTGATCAGGTAGTCGGCGGTGTGCGTGGGCCCGGGGAGGTCGACGACCACTTCGCCGAGGAACAGCACGGTGAGCGGGACCGCCAGCAGCAGGAACATCGCCGCGATCATCGCCGCGAGCTTCGCTCCCACATAGTCGACCAGGGTCACCGGGCGTGACAGGTAGAGCGGCAGCACGCGGAATCGCAGGTCGGGCGCCACCGTGTAGGGGGACTGCGAGGCCAGGAAGATCGCCAGTACGGCCTGCATGGTGACCGCGTACGTGGTGTAGCCCATCGCCTCCCGCTTGACCAGTGCCATGATTGCGATGGAGACGACCGCGGGGAGCAGCATGACACCCGCGAGCAGGAACGGGATGATCTTCGCGCGGGCCGTACGGCCCAGCCCGAAGACCCCGCGCAGGCTGTGCACGGTGAGTGCCACGGCCGCGTGGGCGCGGCCGAGCCGTACGCCGTCGTAGTGGCGGTATCCGATGTCGTGGATGACACCTGTGGGCTCAGACATTGACCGGCTCCCTGAAGACGTCCTCGATGCGCTGGCGGCCCTGCTCCATGCGGACGAGGCAGAGGTCGAGCTCGCAGACGGCGTCGCGGAGGGTGTCGAAGGTCTCCGGTGCCCGGACGTGGACCAGGAGCATCCGCCCGTGGGCGGTGACGGTCTCGCCCAGCTCGGTGAGGCGGGTGGCCAGCGCGTCCTGGCCCTCCTCGACCTCCACGGTGACGGTCTGGGTGGTCTGGGTGAACTCGCCGATGGGCGACGAACGCAGCAGCCTGCCGCCGTCGATCACGATGACGTGGTCGCAGACCCGCTCCAGCTCGCCCAGGAGGTGGGAGGTGACCAGCACGCTGATGCCGAACTCGGCGCCGATCTTGCGGATCAGCGTGAGCATCTCGTCGCGCCCCTGCGGGTCGAGGCCGTTGGTGGGCTCGTCCAGGAGCACCAGGCGCGGGTCGTGCACCAGGGCCTGGGCCAGTTTGACCCGCTGTTTCATGCCGGTGGAGTAGCCGCCCATCGCGCGGTAGCGCTCTTCGTAGAGGCCCACATGGCGCAGCACGTCGGCGGCGCGTTCCCGGGCCGCGGTGCGCGGCAGGCCCGACATCCGGGCCATGTGCACGGTGAACTCGGTGGCGGACAGGTCCGGTGGCAGGCAGTCGTGCTCGGGCATGTAACCCACGATCCGGCGGATCTCGGCGCCCTGGGCCGTCGCGTCCATGCCGAGCACGTGGGCGCTGCCGGCGGAGGGAGGGAGCAGGCCCAGCAGGATCTTTATCAGCGTGGACTTGCCCGCGCCGTTGGCGCCGACCAGGCCGGTCACGCCGGAACCGACGGTGACGGTGAGCCGGTCGAGTGCCGTCACTCGGGGGAAACGTCTGGTCAGTCCCTCGGTGGCGAGGATTGTCATGCTCGGACACTACCTACCGGGTGGCGGGAATTCCTCCGCCCCACGGAGGAACCGTCCCTCCTCCGTGAGGGCGGACAGGCCTCCTACCGGTGTCCGGAACCGCGTGGACGCCGCGCCGGGAGGCGCACGCCGAACCTGGACCAGTAGGCCTTCTGGACGGTCAGCGTCAGGGTGCCCGCGATGACCATGCCAGCGATGTTCACCCCGAGCTGGGTGACCGATGCCGCCACGTCGCCCCAGAGGGTCAGTGCCGCGGCGAGGGCGAAGTAGCCGGCGGCGGGGACCGTGGTCACCGAGATGAAGACGCCCACCAGGGCGGAGGACTTGCCCGCGGTGACCGAGAGCACGCCTGCCGCGCCGGCGAGCAGCGCCACGATGAAGGACCACCTGTCGGGCTTGACGATGAACTCGATCTCCTTGTGGCCGTTCAGGCTCGACGGTCCTATCCAGCCCAGCCCGCGCAGGGCCAGGGCGCAGGCGAAGGTGATCGTGATGGCGGCCACGAAGCCGATGGCCAGGGTGCGCAGGGCACGTCCGATCAGCTGTGGGTCACGGCGGAGCAGGCCGAAGCAGACCGCGGCGATCGCCCCGAACTCCGGACCCAGCACCATCGCGCCGACGATGAGGATGGGGGAGTTGACGATCACACCGATCGCGGCGATCTGCGTGGCGATCGTCAGGAACGCCAGGAAGGCCCAGGTGAGCCGGGAGTCGTCGCCGACCTTCCGGGCGAACTCCGCCCAGACCACGGCGTCGTCCCCCTCGCCGGGCGCCTCCTCCTCGGCGCGGTCGGCCGCGTCCGAGATCGACAGGTCGACCTGCTCGGCGGCGATGGAGCCCTCCGCGCACAGGCCGAGCTGCTGGAGCCGCTCGATCACCTCGTTGGCGGCCTCCCGGGCGATGTCGAGCTGGATCAGATCCCCCTTGGGGGAGCGGGCCGCGCCGGGGAGCACGACGAGATTGGTCACGCCGACGGCGTCGTCGAGCAGCCCCAGGACGTCGTCCGTCAGCTCCGGCGGGCTGATCACACGTAGATGCAGCACGGGCCAACCTTAGGACCCGGGTGCCGGGTCACCGGAGTCAGGGGCCGGTCCGTGACCGGTGGCGGGGGTCAGATGCGGCGGAGCCGTACGCGCCGGATGGAGTGGTTGGCGCCCTTGTGCAGCACGAGGCCGGCCCTGCCCCTGGTGGGGGCGATGTTCTCCACGAGGTTGCGCTCGTTGATGTCGCGCCACACGTTCCTGGCGAACGCGGTCGCCTCGTCGTCCGAGAGCTCGGCGAGGTATTTGAAGTAGGACTTGGGGTCTTCGAAGGCCGTGCGCCGGAGCTTGTGGAAGCGGTCCACGTACCAGTCGCGGATGTGCTCGGTCTTGGCGTCCACGTAGATGGAGAAGTCGAAGTAGTCGTTGACCGCGAGCGCGGTGGGCGGCGCGGGCTGCAGGACGTTGAGGCCCTCGACGATGAGGATGTCGGGCCGGCGCACGACCTGGGTCGCGCCGGGCACGATGTCGTACTCCAGGTGGCTGTAGACGGGAGCGCTCACCTCGGGCAGCCCGGCCTTGACGTCGGCGACGAACCTCACCAGGGCCCGCCGGTCGTAGCTCTCCGGGAAGCCCTTCCTGTGCATGATGTCCCTGGCGGTGAGGACCTCGTTCGGGTAGAGGAAGCTGTCGGTGGTGACCAGGTCCACCCGGGGGTGCTCGGGCCAGCGGGCCAGCAGGGTGTGCAGCAGCCGGGCGGTGGTGGACTTGCCGACCGCGACGCTGCCGGCGATGCCCAGGACGTACGGCGCGGGCCGCGGGCTGGTCCCCAGGAAGGTGTTGAGCGCCGCGCTGCGCTGCCTGGCCCCGGTGAAGTGGAGGTTGAGCAGCCGGGTCAGCGGCAGGTAGATGTCGGTGACCTCGGCGAGGTCGATCGGGTCGTCGATCCCGCGCAACTCCTCGAGCTCGTCCTCGGTGAGCGTCAGGGGCGTGTTCTTGCGGAGGTCGCCCCACTGCTCCCGGCTCAGCTCGACGTACGGCGTCGCGTCCCACCCGTTGGTCATGGTCCCGAAGCCTACTGACCAGCCGGAGGCGGTCGCCTGCGGGGACGGCTCTGCCTGATGCCGGGCAGGATTCTTGGGACCCCGGGGGGGTTCTCCATAGGCTCAACGGTCCATCCTTCCCATGACAGAGGGGGTTGCCATGTGTGGAATCGTGGGATACGTCGGCCGTCGGCAGGCGGTCGAGGTCGCGATCGAAGGGCTCGGGCGCCTTGAGTACCGGGGGTATGACTCGTCCGGGATCGCGCTGGTCGGGGCCGACGGCGCGCTGACCGTGGAGAAACGGGCCGGGAAGCTGGTCAACCTGCGTTCCGTGCTCGCCGCGCGCCCCGCGCCGCCGTCGACGGTGGGGATCGGGCACACCCGGTGGGCCACCCACGGTGCGCCGACCGACCGCAACGCCCACCCGCACACCGACTGCGAGGCGCGGATCGCGGTCATCCACAACGGCATCATCGAGAACTTCGCCACGCTCCGGACCGAGCTGGAGAACGACGGGCACAAGCTCGCCTCCGAGACCGACACCGAGGTGGTGGCGCACCTGCTGGAACGGTTCGCCGGGGACGGCCTGGCCGAGGCGATGCGCCGGGCGTGCCGGCGGCTGGAGGGGGCGTTCACGCTGCTGGCGGTCTCGGTGGACGAGCCCGACGTGGTCGTCGGCGCGCGGCGCAACTCACCGCTGGTGGTCGGGCGCGGGGAGGGGGAGAACTTCCTGGGCTCGGACGTGGCGGCGTTCATCGCCTACACGCGGGAGGCGGTCGAGCTCGGCCAGGACCAGGTGGTCGAGCTGCGCAGGTCGGGGGTCACGGTCACCGACTTCCACGGAGCCTCCGCACTGACGCGTGACTACCACGTGGACTGGGACGCCTCCGCCGCGGAGAAGGGCGGCCACGACTACTTCATGCTCAAGGAGATCGCCGAGCAGCCGCGGGCGGTCGCCGACACGCTGCTCGGCCGGGTCGGGGCCGACGGGCAGCTGGTGCTGGACGAGATGCGGCTGTCGGACCAGGAGCTGCGGGACATCAACAAGATCATCGTTGTCGCGTGCGGGACCTCCTACCACGCGGGGCTCATCGCGAAGTACGCCATCGAGCACTGGGCCGGGGTGCCGTGTGAGGTCGAGCTGGCCAGCGAGTTCCGCTATCGCGACCCGATCCTCAACCGGGACACGCTGGTCGTCGTGATCACCCAGTCCGGAGAGACGATGGACACGCTGATGGCCGTACGGCACGCCCGCGAGCAGCGGTCCCGGGTGCTGGCCATCTGCAACGTGAACGGTTCCACGATCCCGCGCGAGTCCGACGCCGTCCTCTACACCCACGCGGGTCCGGAGATCGCCGTCGCCTCCACCAAGGCCTTCCTCACCCAGCTCGTGGCCTGCTACCTCGTGGCCCTCTACCTGGCCCAGATCCGGGGCACCAAGTTCGGTGACGAGATCTCCCAGGTCATCGAGTGGCTGGCTCAGATACCGGCCAGGGTCGAGGAGGTGCTCCGGACCGTGGAACCGGTCCGCGCGCTGGCCCGCTCGCTGGCCGACGAGCGCTGCGTGCTCTTCCTCGGCCGCCACGTGGGCTTCCCCGTCGCGCTGGAGGGAGCGCTGAAACTCAAGGAGCTGGCCTACATGCACGCCGAGGGCTTCGCGGCGGGCGAGCTCAAGCACGGCCCGATCGCACTGATCGAGGAAGGGCTGCCGGTGGTGGTCGTCGTCCCCTCGCCGATCGGCCAGCGCGTGCTCCACGACAAGATCGTATCGAACATCCAGGAGATCCGGGCCAGGGGCGCCATGACCATCGTCATCGCGGAGGAGGGCGACAGCGCGGTCGCGCCCTATGCCGACACGCTGATCAGCATCCCCGCCGTGCCGACGCTGCTCCAGCCGCTGGTCGCCACGGTGCCGCTGCAGGTCTTCGCCTGCGAGCTGGCCGCCGCCAAGGGCCACGACGTCGACCAGCCCCGTAACCTGGCCAAGTCCGTCACCGTGGAGTAGGCGGCCGCCCGCGGTCGCGTTGTCCACAGCCTGTGGACAGCGTCTCTGGATTACCGGCCCAAATGATGGGGAACAGGCTCAGATCACGTATCGGCCCGGCATTCCCGGCGGATAACTGGGAAACGGTCACGGTCTACGGGTTTCGCTACCCTGAAGCCGTGATCGTGGGCATCGGCGTGGACGTCGTGGACGTGGCCCGGTTCGAGAAGACGCTGGAGCGGAGCCCCGGACTGCGGGCGAGGCTGTTCACCGAGGGTGAGCGGATCCTGGCCGTGCAGTCCCTGGCCGCGCGGTTCGCGGCCAAGGAGGCGGTGGCCAAGGCGCTCGGCGCGCCTCCGGGCCTGGCCCACCTGGACGCCGAGGTCCGGACCGGTGAGTACGGCCGGCCGGAGCTCCACGTGAGCGGCCGGGTCGCCGAGGTCGCGGCCGCGCTCGGTGTGACGCGGTGGCACGTGTCGCTGACGCACGACGGGGGCGTGGCCGTCGCCTATGTGATCGCCGAAGGCTGAACGCACCGGAAGGCACGCGGGAGGAAGCCGGGCGCGCGGATCGCGGCCGCAGACCGGGCCGCGCCGGAGCATGCGCCGGTGATCGACGCGAGATAGCGTCGAGATCATGCTCACCGCTTATACCACCGATCAGATCAGGGCGGCCGAATCGGCGCTGATGGCGGGGCTGCCCGAAGGCACGCTCATGGAACGGGCCGCCACCGGGCTGGCCGTGGTCTGCGCCCGGACGCTCGGCCAGGTGTACGGCTCCCGCGTCGTGCTGCTGGTCGGCGGTGGCGACAACGGTGGCGACGCCCTCTACGCCGGGGCGCGGCTCGCCTCCAGAGGGGCGAGGGTGGACGCGATCCTCGCCGGGACGCGGGTCCACCCGGCCGGGCTGGCCGCCCTGCGGCGGTCGGGAGGGCGTGTGACGGACCTCGGCGGCGCCGCCTCCGGAGACGGACCCGCGGGGGACGCGCCGCGGGGCGGTGAGGCGTCCGTGCGAGCGGCGGCGGGCGAGCTCGTCCGGGCGGCGGACCTGGTCGTGGACGGGCTGGCCGGGATCGGCGGGACGGGGGCCCTGCGCGAGCCGTACGCGACCCTCGCGGGGCTGGCAGGCGAGACGCCCGGCGCGGTGGTCGCGGTGGACGTGCCGAGCGGGGTGGACGCCGGCAGCGGGCGGATCGACGGGCCCGCGGTCCGGGCCGACGTCACGGTGACGTTCGGGGCCTACAAGATCGGCTTGCTGGTCGACCCGGGCGCGGGGAACGCGGGCAGGGTGGAGCTCGTCGACATCGGGCTCGGGCCGTACCTGCCGGACCCCGAGGCGACCGCGCTGACCGGCGCCGACATGGCGACGATGCTGCCCAGGCCGGACGCGGGTTCCGACAAGTACAGCAGGGGGGTCGTGGGCGTCGCGGCCGGCAGCCACGAGTACACCGGGGCCGCGGTGCTGGCCGTCGGCGGGGCGATCCGGGCGGGGGCGGGCATGGTCCGCTACGCGGGCGTCGCCGAGCCGGTGGCCCAGGTGCGGGCCCGCTGGTCCGAGGCCGTGATCACTCCGCTGGAGCCGGGCGAGGGCGTCGACAGGGTGGGCCGGGTGCAGGCGTGGGTCCTGGGCCCCGGGCTCGGCACCGGGCCCGAGTCGCTCGCCATCGCCCGTTCGGTGCTGGCGAGCGACGTCCCGGTCCTCGTGGACGCCGACGCCCTCACCCTGGCCGCCCAGGACAGGTCGCTGCTCCGGCGGGCCGCGCCGGTGCTGATCACCCCGCACGCGGGGGAGCTGTCCCGCCTGCTGGACGTGCCGCGGGCGCGGATCGAGGCCCGGCGGCTGGAGCACGTACGGTGGGCCGCGTCGGAACTGGGCGTGACCGTCCTGCTGAAGGGATCGACCACGCTCGTCGCGCAGGAGGACCGGCCGGTCAGGGTCAACCTCACCGGCAGCCCCTGGCTGGCCACCGGCGGGACCGGTGACGTGCTGGCCGGTCTCGCGGGCGCGCTGCTGGCCGGCGGGCTCAGCGGATACGACGCCGCCTCCTGCGCCGCCTATCTGCACGGGATCGCCGGCCGGCACGGCCCGCTCGCCGCCTGGGACGTCCTCGAAGCCATCCCCGGGATGATCAGGTCGCTCATCGATCGGCGCCGGGAGGGCGGCCGACCTGCCAGACTGGAAGGATGAGTTTCCCGATGACCCCGGCCGAGGCGCGGGTGGACCTGTCGGCGATCCGCGACAACGTCGCCCTGCTCAGGGGGCACGCTCCCGGCGCCGAGACGATGGTCGCGGTCAAGGCCGACGGCTACGGGCATGGGCTGGTCGCCTGCGGGCGGGCCTCGCTGGAGGGCGGGGCCACCCGGCTCGGCGCCGCCTACGTCCGCGAGGCCCTGGAGCTGCGGGCCGCGGGGATCACCGCGCCGATCCTGGCGTGGATCATCCCGCCCGGCGAGCCGCTGGAGAAGGCGATCGAGCAGGACGTGGAGCTGTCGGCCGCCATCCCCGCGCTGGTGGACGAGATCGCCGAGGCGGCCGGCCGTGCGGGCAGGGCCGCCAGGGTGCACCTGAAGGCCGACACCGGCCTCTCGCGAGGTGGTGCGGCGCCCGCGGACTGGTCCGCGCTGGTGGATCGGGCGATGGCACGGCAGGCCGACGGGACGGTCGAGGTCGTCGGGCTCTGGTCGCACTTCGCCTGCGCCGACATCCCGGGTCATCCGTCCATCGAGGCCCAGCTCACCGCCTTCGACGACGCGCTGGCGGTCGCGGAGAAGGCGGGCGCGGGAGGCTCCCACGTGATCCGGCACATCGCCAACTCGGCGGCGGCGCTGACGTTGCCGCAGGCACGCCACGACATGATCCGGACGGGCATCGCGGCCTACGGCCTGAGCCCCGTGCCCGAGCTCGGGGATTTCGGTCTCCGCCCCGCGATGACCCTGGTGGCGCGGATCGCGCTGGCCAAGCGGGTTCCGGCTGGTTCCGGTGTGTCCTATGGGCACCTTTATGTGACAGATAGTGAAACCACGCTCGGCCTCGTCCCCCTCGGGTACGCGGACGGAATCCTGCGGCATGCCACCAACCAGGCGGAGGTGCTGGCGGGCGGCCGCCGGCGGCGGATCGCCGGGCGGGTCTGCATGGACCAGTTCATGATCGATATGGGAGACGATCCGCTGGCGGAGGGGGACGAGGTGATCCTGTTCGGCGACGGTTCGCGGGGCGAACCGACCGCACAGGAATGGGCGGATTCCCTCGGCACGATCACGCATGAGATCGTGACCAGGATCGGTTCGCGGGTTCCACGCGTTTACCGGTGAAAGGCATCTCAGGGGGTCGCATGAGCATTACCACACGGCGCAAGGTCGGCATCGCGGGCGCGGTCGTCGGTGTGGCATCAGCCGGAGTGGCCGCCGCGGCCCTCGCCAAGCGGTATGCCGTCGGCCGCATCAGGCTCCGGCCCGACCTCGAGGCGAACGAGCCGCTGGGCGAGCTGCGGGGCCGGCCCACCACGGTCGCCACCTCCGACGGCGTGTCCCTCTACGCCGAGGTGGACGGTCCCGAGGACGCCCCGCTGACGGTGGTGTTCTGCCACGGCTACACCCTCAACCTGGACTCCTGGCACTACCAGCGGCGCGACCTGTGCGACTCCTACCGCCTGGTCCTGTGGGACCAGCGCTCCCACGGCCGCTCGCCGCGCACCACGGCCGAGGACTCCACCATCGACCGGCTCGGCGACGACCTGGCCGAGGTGATCGACGCGCTCGTGCCCGGGCCGTGCGTGCTGGTGGGGCACTCCATGGGCGGCATGACGATCATGGCACTGGCCGACCGGCACCCCGAGCTGTTCGGCGACCGGATCAAGGGTGTCACGCTGATCTCCACCTCCTCGGGCAAGCTGGCCGAGGTCTCCCTGGGTCTGCCCGCGCTGCTGGCCAAGGCGGTGCACAAGGTCACGCCGGGCACGGTGTCGATGCTGAGCCGGGGTGGCGCCCTGGTCGACAGGGGCCGCGAGGCGGGCAACGACGTCGCCTTCCTGGCCCTGCGCTACCTGGGTTTCGGCGATCCCAAGAACGTCAGCCCCACGGTGGTCGACTTCGCCGAGTCGATGATCCGCTCCACCCCGTTCGAGGTGATCGCCGACTTCTACCCCGCGCTGATGTCGCACGACAAGCTGAGCGCGCTGCCGGTCCTGGACGGTGTGCCCACCTCGATCATGGTCGGCGACAAGGACTGGCTGACGCCCGTGGACCACAGCAAGGCGATGGCGGCGGCACTGCCCCGCGCCCAGTTCACCGAGGTCCCCGACAGCTCGCACCTGGTCCAGCTGGAGCGGCCGACCGTCGTCAACGACGCGCTACGCGACCTGATCAAGCGGGCGATCGCCGACAGCGCCGCGGACGGCACGGACCGATGAGCGGGGCCATGGGACGTGACCGCCGCCGGGGACCGCGACCGTCAAGGGGAGTGAGCGAGCAGTGAGGATCGTGGCGACCACCGGAGAGATGCGGGAGCTGGGCGTGGAGCTGGCAGGGCTGCTCCGTCCGGGCGACCTGGTGCTGCTGTCCGGGCCGCTCGGCGCGGGCAAGACGACCCTGGTCCAGGGGATCGCCGAAGGGCTCAAGGTGCGTGGGCCGATCACCTCGCCGACCTTCGTCGTCGCGCGGGTGCACCCCTCGCTGTCGGGCGGTCCCGCACTGGTGCACGCCGACGCCTACCGGCTGGGCGGTGCCCTGGAGGTCGACGACCTCGACCTGGACGCCTCGCTGGAGGAGTCGGTGACGGTCGTGGAGTGGGGCGAGGGCCTCGTCGAGGGGCTCGCCGACGACCGGCTGGAGATCTCCATCGGACGGAGCGACTCCGGCGAGGAACGGACCGTACGGTTCCGTGGGATCGGTGCCCGTTGGGAGGACATCATCTGATCCGTCCCCGTCGGCGGGGGAATCCTGGCACGCTGGCACTACGCCCCACTTGATATAGATCAACAGGGCCGAAGATCGACTCTGGCGCTTTTGCCCATGTTTAATGGGGAAGTGGCGGGAAGTTGTGCCGGGCGAGGGTCGTCGGCCGGACTGCGAAGTGGAGTGCGACGGTGCCAAGGGTCAAACGTGTCGCGGTTCTGGGAGCCATCACCCTTTTCGGGATGGCGGGGATGATCGGATGCACGGCTGAGGCGAACTCGGGCAGTCCCACGGGGACGGCCTCGCCCACCGCGTCGGGGAGCAGCAGGGAGGACATCGAGGTCCAGCTGCAGCCGGCCCGCGTCAAGGCCGGACAGAAGGTGTGGGTGCTGGCGAACTGCCCGATCCCCGAGGGAGGTCCCGAGCATCGCGGCACCGCCTCGTCCCAGATCTTCCGCACGCCGGTCGCCCTCGATCCGATCCTCACGACGCCCAGTCCGGTCCCCTCGGCGAGTGCCACCCCCGTGGCGAAGCCGTGGGTCCGTGGCCAGGCCACCGTCGCCACCGGCAGCGTGGCCGGCGTCTACGTCGTCAACGCCAGGTGCGAGGGGACCAACGACACCGGCAAGGCCAGCCTCCGGGTCGTGGCGGACGCCAAGCCGACCCCGAAGGACACGCCCACGTCCAAGCCCACCCGGACCGTCATCAGCACCCACGCGCCCGGCACGGGCGGCGGGGGGACCGCGGCCGGCGCCCCCCAGGACTCGGGCATGCCCTTCGGCGCGACCGGAGCCCTGCTGGCGGTGGTCCTCGCCGGCGGCGTCGGCTACGCGGTCGTACGCCGCCGCCGCTCGTAGTCCCCCATGGCAGCATCCCCCCGCTGGTCCCGGATCATCGTGGCCGGAGTCATCACGGGCATCGTCATGGTCGCGTTCAACAAGGGCGGCGGCGTGGACACGCCGCCCATCCGGAGTTCGATCGTGCCCAGCCGCATCGACATCCCGTCGCTGGGCATCAAGGCGCCCCTGATGAAGCTCGGCGTGACGGACGGCCAGGTCGAGCTTCCGCCGTACGAGAAGCCGGACACGGCGGGCTGGGTGAAGGACAGCGCCGTCCCCGGTGACCAGGGGCCCGCGGTGATCCTCGGGCATGTGGACACCAAGACCGCCCCGGCGGTCTTCTACAAGCTGAAGGAGATGCGCGAGGGGCAGGTCGTCAAGGTCGTGCGCAGTGACGGCAAGGTCGCCCAGTATCGCGTGGACTCCGTCGAACGGGTGAGCAAGGACAGGTTCCCGGCCGACAAGGTCTACCTGGAGGACGGCCTCCGGCTGATCACCTGCGGCGGGAACTTCGACTGGGACAAGCACGAGTACCGCGACAACGTGATCGTCTACGCGACCCTGGTCAAGCCGGCCGGCTCCACGACCTGACCGCGAAAGAGCGGAAAACCGCCGCGGAATCACCCGTCCCGCGGTGGTCGCCGACGGAGGCGGAGAGGGGCGCCCACCCCTTGCCCACCATGGGACCGGGCGGAACCCTGCGCCGGGCCGGTGGAGTGGGCGCGGGCGTCACCCGACCGACTAGGCTAGCTGTCCGTGCTGGTCCTGGCCTTTGATACCGCGACCCCCGCCGTCACCGCAGCGCTGCACGACGGTGAGAGGGTCCTCTCCGAATCGACGACCGTTGACGCGCGTCGTCACGGTGAGCTGCTCGTGCCCACGATCGAGACGGTCCTGCGGGAGGCGGGAGCCTCGCTCGGCGACGTCACCACCGTCGTCGCGGGTTCCGGCCCGGGACCCTACACCGGTCTGAGGGTCGGTCTGATGACCGCCCAGGCCCTCGCGACGTCGCTGGGCGTCCCGGCCTACGCCGTGTGCACGCTCGACGCCGTCGCCTACGGCAGCGGACTGTCCGAGCCGTTCCTGGTGGCCACCGACGCGCGCCGAAAAGAGGTGTTCTGGGGCCACTACGAGGAGATGAGGGTCCGGCTGTCCGGCCCCTCGGTGGACAGGCCGCAGGACCTGCCCGGGGAGCTTCCGCTCGTCGGGGCCGGCGCGCGGCTGTACGCCGAGGTCGTCGGAGCCTCCCGCCTGGTGGACGCGCCGGAGTATCCCTTCGCGGGAGCCCTGGCGGCGCTGGCCGCCGAGCAGCTCGGCGAGCCGGACGTCCGGGAGGTCGTGGAGAGCGGCACGCACCCCGTGCTGAGCCTGCCCCGCCCGATCTACCTGCGCCGTCCCGACGCCCAGGTGCCCTCGGCGCCGAAGAAGGTCTCCACATGACCGCGGTGCTGCGCCAGATGACCGCCGACGACCTGCCCACCGTGATGAGGGTCGAGCGGGAGACCTTTCCCCGTGACGCGTGGAGCGAGGGCATGCTCCGCGGCGAGCTCGCCGATCAGCCCAGGACCCGGCACTACGTGGTGGCCCTGGTGGACGGAGAGATCGTCGGCTACGCCGGGCTTTTCGCCGCGGGGGACCAGGCGGACGTGCAGACCATCGCCGTCCTGGCCGCCCGGCGGCGGAACGGGATCGGCGCGGCCCTGCTGACCGAGCTGCTGGCCGAGGCCGTACGGCGGGGCGCACAGTCGATCTTCCTTGAGGTGCGCGCCGACAACCCGGACGCGCAGGCGATGTACGACCGGTTCGGATTCGAGCGGATCGGCCTGCGCCGCCGCTACTACGAGGACGGCACCGACGCGATCACGATGAAGAAGGATCTCAATGCGTGACGAACCCCTGGTCCTGGGCATCGAGACCTCCTGTGACGAGACCGGAGTGGGCATCGTCCGAGGGCACACCCTGCTGGCCAACACGATCGCGTCCAGCGTCGAGGAGCACGCCCGGTTCGGTGGCGTGGTGCCCGAGGTCGCCTCCCGGGCGCATCTGGAGGCGATGACGCCGACCATCGAACGGGCGCTGGAGCAGGCCGGTCTGCGCTTCACCGACATCGACGCGATCGCGGTGACCGCGGGTCCGGGCCTCGCCGGCGCGCTGCTCGTCGGCGTGGCCGCCGCCAAGGCATACTCGCTCGGTCTGGGCGTGCCGCTGTACGGCGTGAACCACCTGGCCGCCCACGTGGCCGTGGACCAGCTCGAACACGGCGCTCTGCCCAAGCCGTGCATCGCCATGCTGGTCTCGGGCGGGCATTCCTCCCTGTTGCTGGTGCCCGATGTCGCCAGGGAGGTCATCCCCCTGGGATCCACGGTCGACGACGCCGCCGGTGAGGCCTTCGACAAGGTGGCCCGTGTGCTCGGCCTGCCCTTCCCCGGTGGCCCCTACATCGACCGGGCGGCCCAGGACGGTTCCGGCACGGCCATCGCGTTCCCGCGTGGCAAATACGACGACGGGACGCTCGACTTCTCCTTCTCGGGGCTGAAGACCGCCGTGGCCCGCTGGGTGGAGGCCCGGCAGAGGGCCGGTGAGCGGATCCACGTGCCCGACGTGGCGGCGTCCTTCCAGGAGGCCGTGGTCGACGTGCTGACCCGCAAGGCCCTGCGGGCGTGTCGCGAGCACGGCGTCCAGGACCTGCTCATCGGCGGTGGCGTGGCCGCCAACTCCCGGCTGCGCGCCCTCGCTCAGGAGCGTTGCGACGCGGCCGGTGTACGGCTCCGCGTTCCTCGCCCGGGACTGTGCACCGACAACGGGGCCATGGTGGCCACGCTCGGCTCCGACCTGGTGGCGGCCGGTGTCACCCCGTCCCTTCTGGACATCCCCGCCGACTCCTCGCTCCCGATCACCACGGTCCACGTCTGAGCGGCCGCTTTACGCGGGGTGGAGGGCAAGCGCCGGATAGTCGGTGTAGCCGCGGTAGTCGCCGCCGAAGGCCGTGGTGAAGTCGGGCTCGTTGAGCGGCGCGCCGAGGCGGAGGCGGAGCGGCAGGTCGGGATTCGCCAGGAAGGACTTGCCCAGCGCGACCAGGTCGGCGCCCCGGCCCAGCCAGTGGGCCACGGTGGCGGCCGGGTCGCCGAGCGAGGAGTCGTTGACGATGAACGTGTTCGGCCACAGCGAGCGGATCCGCTCGTTGAGCTCGTCAGAGCCGCTCGCCACGAGGTGCAGGTAGGCGAGATCCGCCTCGGCGAGCGCGGAGAGCAGCGCCGGGTAGACCTCCTGCGCGTCGTCCTCCCTCAGGTCCTGCGAGCCGCTGGCGGGAGAGAGCCGGATGCCGACCCGGGACGCGCCGATCGCCGCCACGACCGCCCGGGCGGTCTCCACGGCGAAGCGGATCCGGCCGTCCACGGACCCGCCGAAGCGGTCGTCGCGCAGGTTGGCGTTCTGTGACAGGAACTGGTGGATGAGGTAGCCGTTCGCGCCGTGCAGCTCGACCCCGTCGAAGCCGGCCTCGACGGCGCGGACGGCGGCGTCGGCGAAGTCCCGGACGGTCGCCTCGATCTCGGCGGTGGACAGCTCCATGGGGGTGGGGAGGTCCTGCATGCCGTTCGGCGTGAAGATCTGGGCCTCGGGCCGCACAGCGGACGGCCCGACGGGCAGTGCGCCGGTGTTGTCGGGATGACCGACCCGGCCGGCGTGCATGAGCTGGGCGAAGATCCGGCCGCCCGACGCGTGGACCGCGTCGGTGACCTCACGCCACCCTGCCACCTGCTCGTCGGTGTGCAGCCCCGGCGTGTTCATGTATCCCTTGCCGGACAGGCTCGGCTGCACCCCCTCGGTGATGATCAGGCCGGCCGAGGCGCGCTGGGCGTAGTAGAGGGCGGTCAGCGATGAGGGAACCCCGTCGACGTAGGAGCGCGAGCGCGTCATGGGGGCCATCACGAGACGGTTGGGCAACTGCAGCGAGCCGAGCTGGAACGGTGTGAACGGCATGACAGATCCTTCCTTGGCCGACCAACTTGGCCGGCCAATTGACAGTTCTACAACTTGGTCGGCCAACTTGCAAGCGGTAGGCTCGCAATCGGAAAGAGGAGGCCTGCCATGATGGAGTCGGCGCTCGGGGAGGGTGTGAAGGAGGCCTGTGTCTCCGGGGATTCCGGCGACAGCCTGAACTGCCTGATGGCCCAGACGACACGCGGCCATCGCGTGCTGCTCGCCGCGCTTCTCGCTGAGATCGATCTCTACCCGGGCCAGGAGCGCGTGTTGACCGCGATCTGGGAGCACGGCCCCCGGTCGCAGAACGCCTTGGCCAGGATTGTCGGCATCGACGTGTCCACGATGACCAAGTCTCTGCAGCGTCTCGAACGGAGCGGGTTCGTCAGCCGCACTCCCTGCCCGTCCAACCGGCGCATCAGCATCGTGAGCACCACGCCGAGGGGGGACGCGTTACGTCCCGAGCTTGATCGTGTGATGGCCGAGGTCCATGCGCGGATGACCTGGGGGCTGACCGCCGAGCAGGCCGACCTGCTCTCCTCGCTGCTGATCGTGGTCCGGGCCAACCTGTGCCGTGAGGTGGCGCTGGACGCAGATCCGGCGGGGTCGGCCTGCTGACCGCGACCGGCCTCCGAGGACGCTCCGCACCGGCGTCGGATGACTCCCGGGAGGGGGCGGCGGCCGTGCCGGTTCAGTCCTTGTCGCCCCGGGTGGGGCGGAGGAGGGCTTCGGCGAGGGTCAGCATGGTCTCCTCAAGGGCACTCAGACTGCGGCTGAGCTCGGTGCGGGCGGGCTCCATCGTCTCGCTGAGCGCCTCGGTGAGCTGCTCGCGGTCGGGCTGGGCGCGGAGCATGCCGGCCAGGTGGGCGAGGGCGGCCTGGGCCTGGCTGACGCGCTCGTCCAGGGAGTCGAAGCGCCTGGCGTGATCACCTGCCTGGTCGCCGACGACCTCGCGGATGTTCAGGACGGCGGGTAGCCGGCCGACACGCTGGTCGACGGCCTCCACCCGATCGTCGAGGTCCTGCAGGCGCAGCCCGAGCTTCTCCGTGTGACCGTCCAGCGTGGACAGACGGGAGTCGACGGCGTCGACACGGCCGGCGATGCGGCCCTCGACGTCGTAGAGCCGCTCGTCGAGCGTGTCGAAACGGTCGTCGTGGCGGTCCGTGATCTCCCTCAGGTGGGGTCCCACGCCGGTCATCCGCTCACCCAGGGCGGCGAGGTGCCCGTCGATCCCGCTCAGCCGGCCGTCCAGTCCGTCGATCCGGCCCTCGACACCGTCGGCCCTGCCGTCCGTCCGGGACACGAGCAGGCTGACCCTGCCGTTGACCTGTTCGACGGCGGCGAGCAGCCGGTCGGTCGCGTCGCTGACGGTCTTCCGCACGGTCGTCGAGAGGTCGAGCATCCCGGACTCAAGGCGCTCGGCACGCTGGACGAGGTCGGCCAGCGACCTGTCCAGCCGGGTGAACCGGGTGGCCGCCGCCTCCATGCCGGCCTGTAACCGGCCGAGGCGCTGGGCCAGCTCGCTCACACCGTCACCGACGCCCCGGGTGTCGTCCGCGATCGACCGGAGACGGATGAGGGCCTCGTCCACGTTCTCGCCGACGGCGCCGACATCGGCCCACAGGCTCGGCAGCTCGCCGAGGGGCGTGACCCGGTCATGGACGGAGCTGACGCGCTCTCCCATGGCGTCCACCCGGTCGCGGACCACCTCGACGTGCTGGGCGAGACCTTCGGCCCACGCCGGTGGGCGGACGGCGATGTCATCCAGCAGGCCGTGGACGGACTCCAGCGAGCCGCCCAGCCCGCCGAGCTCGCGCTCCCTGACCTCGCGCAGCGACCACTCCATGCCCTCCAGGCGTTGGCGGATCTCGTCCAGCACGGTGTCCTGGGTGTGCTGCTCGGACACGTGATCCTGGGTGGCGCGGGCGAGGAGCTCGCGCATCCGGTCGGAGATGGCGGCCTGGCTGCCTGTCTGGAGCGGGGTGGGGGAAGAGTGATCCACCGAGAACTCCTTCACCCGCCGACGTTCAGCCGTGCGGTGGGATTGGTCCGGTCTGCTGAAGAACGCGGTTGAACCGCACGCGGAGAAAGAACTCCCGCGCGACAACCCTAGCCTCTGGATCAAGGTTTTCAGTGGGGAGTTTAAAAGAACGTGATTGCCGGTGCATTGTCCAAGTTAATCGTTTTTGCAGGTCAGGAAGGAGTGCAAATGAGGGCAAACGGCTTCTCTATAATTCGCGTGAGAATAACCACGGCCGACTTTTCGCCGGAAAGTCGCAGGTCTTTCCGCAGGCGGTCGACGTCGACCGCGGAGCCGCGCTTTTTGATCGTCGCATTGCCGACCCCGCGCTCGCGGAGCGCGGCCCGCAGCCGTTTGAGTGAGAACGGCAACACCTCGTGGACCTCGTACCGGGACGCCCATGGGGTCCGCGACGCGACGTCTCCGGTGATGTAGGCGATGTGCGGGTCGAGCAGGTGGCCGCCGACCATCGCGGCGATCTCCGCGACGAGGTGGGCACGGATCGCCGCGCCGTCCGGCTCGTACACGTAACGGCCGACGGGGCCGTGTCCGGCGGGGCCGAGCCCGGGATCGGGCGTCAGCGTCACGCCCGCGGGCAGGATCGTCGCCCTGCGTTCCACGTCGCCCGCCGACTCCCCGCACCAGATCACGGCCTCCTTGACGTCACCCTTGTAGGAGACCCATTCGGTCTCGGCGCCGGCGGGGAGGAACGCGTAGGGGATGCCCGGGGCGACCTTCAGGCAGGCGGCCTCCGCCTTCGCCACCATCTCCAGCACGTCGGGCCACGGCGGCGAGTAGGCCATCGGGTCGAAGGTCCTGCCCCGCGCGGTGCGGCGGGCGGGGTCGGCGAACAGGACGTCGAAGGCGGCCGGGTCCAGCGTGGCGGCGTCGGCCGCACGGACCGAGACCAGCTCTCCGAAGCCGAGGGCGTCGGCGTTGGCCTGGGCGATCGCGGCGGTGAGCGGGTCGGCGTCCACGGCCTCCACCTCGCATCCCGCCCTGGCCAGCGCGAGGAGGTCGCCTCCGATGCCGCAGCACACGTCGGCGACCCGGGAGCCCGGCGGGATGCGGCGTGCCCGGTGGTCGGCGACCTCGCGGCGGGTGGCCTGTTCCAGGCCGCCCGATGTGAAATACATGACATCGGCGTCGGCGCCGAACTTCTCCGCGGCGCGTCGCCGGAGCATGGCCTGGGTGAGCGCGGCGGAGGTCAGGCCCGCGTCGTAGGTCTTCCTGAGGCGCGTCACCGCCGCCACCGGATCGTCGCCGACGATCTCGGCCGCCGCTCCCAGGGCCTCCTGGCCGCGCGGCGTCAGCAGCTCACGGAATGCGTCAAGGTCCACGTCGTCCGACGTTACCGCCTCAGCTCAGCAGGTCGGCGAGGTCGTCCGCCGTCCACCGTGGCGTTGTCGCCGTCACCATGCGTGGTCATCGACTCACATTCCGCCAGATCTCGCCCTAATCCTCCCGCATGTTCCCCGAAAGCGGGAGGTCGTGACCTCCGGAAAGGGGAGGGGGCGATGTTCGCCGGAAGCACACACGGGCGGTTCGTGTTGACTGTCAAGCCCTCCTTGCATACTGTTCCGTATTGGCACTCTCCCCTTGAGAGTGCCAAATCATATGCGACGAGGCAGGTCTGACACCCGCGACGGCAGACCGCTGGTCGCCTCTTCTAGATCATTCAAATCTGAAGGGGAGGTCCGACGTGACGACCGCCACCAAGGTTCCCGTTAAGCCGCTCGGCGACCGCATCGTGGTCCAGCCGCTTGAGGCCGAGCAGACCACCGCTTCCGGCCTTGTTATCCCGGACACCGCCAAGGAGAAGCCGCAGGAGGGCAAGGTCCTCGCGGTGGGCCCCGGCAACTGGGACGAGGACGGCGACAAGCGGATTCCGCTCGACGTCAAGGAGGGCGACATCGTCCTCTACAGCAAGTACGGCGGCACCGAGGTGAAGTACGGAGGCGAGGAGTACCTGGTGCTCTCCGCCCGCGACGTGCTCGCCATCATCGAGAAGTAGTTCACGCTTCATAAAGATGACGTATCGAGCCCCGGGCCGCGTGAGCGCCCGGGGCTTTGATACGCCGACGTACTTCAGAGAGGATTGACATGCCGAAGATCCTGTCGTTCGAGGAGGACGCACGCCGCGCTCTTGAGCGTGGTGTGAACGCCCTCGCGGACGCCGTGAAGGTGACTCTCGGCCCGCGGGGCCGCAACGTCGTCATCGACAAGAAGTTCGGTGCGCCGACCATCACCAATGACGGTGTCACCATCGCTCGCGAGGTCGAGTTGGAGGCGCCGTACGAGAACCTCGGCGCCCAGCTCGCCAAGGAAGTCGCCACCAAGACCAACGACGTCGCCGGTGACGGCACCACCACCGCGACCGTCCTCGCTCAGGCGATGGTCCGCGAGGGCCTGCGCAACGTCGCCGCCGGGGCCCAGCCCCTGTCGCTCAAGCGGGGCATCGACATCGCGGCCCGGGCCGTCAGCGACAAGCTGATCGAGTCCGCCCGTCCGGTCGAGGACAAGAAGGAGATCGCGAACGTAGCGACGATCTCCGCGCAGGACGCCAAGATCGGTGAGCTGATCGCCGAGGCGTTCGACAAGGTGGGCAAGGACGGTGTCATCACCGTCGAAGAGTCCAACACCATGGGCCTGGACCTGGAGTTCACCGAGGGTCTCCAGTTCGACAAGGGCTACCTGTCGCCCTACATGGTCACCGACCAGGAGCGCATGGAAGCGGTCCTGGAGGACCCCTACATCCTGATCACCCAGGGCAAGATCGCCTCTGTCGCGGACTTCCTGCCGCTGCTGGAGAAGATCGCGCAGACCAAGAAGGCGCTGCTCGTCATCGCCGAGGACGTCGAGGGTGAGGCCCTGGCCGTCCTGGTCACGAACAAGATCCGCGGCACCTTCACCTCCGTCGCCGTCAAGGCGCCGGGCTTCGGTGACCGTCGCAAGGCGATGCTGCAGGACATCGCGGTCCTCACCGGTGGCCAGGTGGTCAGCGAGGAGGTCGGTCTCAAGCTGGAGAACGTCGGCCTCGAGGTGCTCGGCACCGCCCGCCGCGTCGTGATCACCAAGGACGCCACCACCGTCGTGGACGGTGCCGGCGACGAGCAGGCGATCTCCGACCGGGTCAGGGAGATCAGGCACGCCATCGAGCAGTCCGACTCCGACTGGGACCGCGAGAAGCTTCAGGAGCGCCTCGCCAAGCTCGCCGGCGGCGTCTCCGTGCTGAAGGTCGGCGCGGCCACCGAGGTGGAGCTCAAGGAGAAGAAGCACCGCCTTGAGGACGCCATCTCCGCGACCCGTGCGGCGATCGAGGAGGGCATCGTCTCCGGCGGCGGCTCCGCGCTCATCCACGTGGCCAAGGTCCTGGACGACCTCGGCCTGTCCGGTGACGAGGCGACCGGTGTCGCCGTGGTCCGCAAGGCGCTCATCGAGCCGGCTCGCTGGATCGCCGAGAACGCCGGCCGCGAGGGCTACGTCGTGACGACCAAGGTCGCGGAGCTCGCCGTCGGCCAGGGCTTCAACGCCGCCACCGGCGAGTACGGCGACCTGATCGCCCAGGGGGTCATCGACCCGGTCAAGGTCACCCGCTCGGCCGTCCAGAACGCCGCCTCCATCGCCGGCATGCTGCTGACGACCGAGGCCCTCGTGGTGGACAAGCCCGAGGAGGAGGCCCCGGCCGCCGGTGGTCACGGCCACGGCCACGGCCACGGTCACTGATCTTCATCGGATCCGGTACGGCCCGCGCCCCTCGGGGGGGACGCGGGCCGTTCTGTTTTCCGGTAAACCGAAAGGGGTCCCAAAGCGTCACCATGCTTCCCTCGGAAGACCAAACACTTCTCTAACAAATAATCGACATATTCGGCTATCCAATGAAATATTAAGGCACACCAAGGCCACCACTGTCATCGTTTGATTACCCTCCGTTATCTCCGCCTCAATGTGACCAATCCGTAGCCGTTTGCTATGACGACAGGCCGGATCAGGGCGGGCATCATGCCTAACGTGACCGAGGGATGCGTCGCCGACGCCAAAAGTGGGGTAAGGCTTGCGACGAGATCTGAAGGGGTCGCCCATAGGGATGATCTCAAGGATCTGACGAGCCTCGCCGTTCAGGGGGATCGCAGCGCGATCGAAAGCCTGATCGCGCAGTTACGGCCAATGGTCGTCCGTTACTGCCGTGCTCGTCTCGGCCGGGTTTCCGGCCAATATCACATCGCGGACGACGTGGCCCAGGAGGTGTGCATCGCGGTCCTGTCCGCTCTGCCCCGCTACCGTGACATGGGACGCCCGTTCGCGTCCTTCGTCTTCGGTATCGCCTCCCACAAGGTGGCCGACGCGCTGCGCAGCTCCGTACGCTCCGCCGTACCCACCCAGGACCTCCCGGACGGGCCTGACGAGGGCCCGGGACCGGAGGAGACCGTGGTCCGCTACATCGAGGCCGAGCACGCCCGCAGGCTGCTCGAAAGGCTCCCGGACAATCAGCGCCAGCTGCTGATGCTCAGGGTGGTGGCGGGCCTCTCCGCGGAGGAGACGGGTAATGTACTGGGCATGTCAGCAGGTGCGGTCCGTGTCGCCCAGCATCGGGCGCTGGCCCGGCTACGGGCGATGGCGGAGCTGGAGTCGATAGCTTGACCGGGGAGCAACCGGCCCGGCACGGGCGCGCAGCGCGGGGTGGGGCTCACGGTGCCGGCGAGGGCCCTGAGCGGGCGCTGCCATGACGACGGTCCATCCACGGCGTCCGGCCCGGCGATACGGGCCGGAGGAGGATCCGGCCGTCGCCGAGACCGACGCCGTCCTGGAGGCGCTCTCCCACAGGGAGCCCCTCCCCACCTCCGACGTCGCCGTCAGGCTGCTGTCCGCGCTGATCGACGACGTCGATCAGCGGTGCTCCTCGGTGTCGATCACACCGTCCACGTAGCCACGGGCGTAGTCCCAGGTGACATAGTCCGCGGGCTTGGGCCGGCAGGCGGGTTCGTGCACCTGCGGACGGCCCTTCTCGATCATCTGGCGGAGATTGCCGCGCAACAGCTCCCAGTCGAAGTAGTGCTGCTCGCCGCATTCCGGGCAGTCGAGGACCAGGCCGAGCACCCCCTGGGGCTCCAGCAGCGAACGGAAGACCTCCACGTCGGCCAGGTCGGTCATGGCCTCGTCGCGTTCGGCTGAGGTCAGCGGCTCGGGGTCGTCGGGCTCTCCCAGCGCCGCCGCCGGGTCGTCGGGGTCATCCGCGAACGGGTCGCGGGGGACATCGTCGAGCACTATCCCACCTTATGGCCTTGACCCGGCCAACAGGCCCCGAACTAGGCCGGTTACCCATGACCTGGCTTTTTCCCCCGGTGTCCTCCAGGTTTGGAGCCAGACTCTAAACTACGAACTGGGGGCCGGCGCCTTTCCCCACAAATGAGAGCGCCGCGGCAGGAGGGTTGCAGATGGCCAAGTTCACCGAACCGGGGCTCACGTTCGACGATGTGCTCCTGGTGCCCGCGTATTCCGATCTGCAGCCAGGTGAGGCTGACACCGGAACGCGGCTGTCGCGGGGGATCACCCTGCGCATTCCGCTGGTCTCAGCGGCGATGGACACGGTCACCGAGGCCCGCATGGCGGTGGCGATGGCCCGTCAGGGCGGCATCGGCATCCTGCACCGCAATCTCTCCATCGAGGACCAGGCTCAGCAGGCCGACCTCGTCAAGCGTTCCGAGGCCGGGATGGTCACCAACCCGGTCACCTGCGCGCCGGACGACACTCTCGCCGACGTCGAGCGTCTCTGCGCCACCTACCGGATCTCCGGTGTCCCGGTGACCGACCCGACCGGCGTGCTCGTCGGCATCGTCACCAACCGCGACATGCGCTTCGAGAACGACCAGAGCCGTCCCGTGCGCGAGGTCATGACCCCGATGCCGCTCGTCACCGCTCCCGTGGGGGTCTCCAGGGACGGCGCGTTCGAGCTGCTCAGGAAGAACAAGATCGAGAAGCTCCCGCTGGTCGATGCCGACGGGCGTCTCCGCGGGCTCATCACCGTCAAGGACTTCACCAAGAGCGAGCAGTACCCCCTCGCCACCAAGGACGCCGGCGGCCGGCTGGTCGTGGGGGCGGCCGTCGGCGTCGGGGGTGACGCCGAGCAGCGGGCGATGGCCCTGGTCGAGGCCGGGGTCGATGTGATCATCGTGGATGTCGCCCACGGGCACTCCAAGGGACTCGCCGACATGATCTCCAAGCTCAAGGCGAACAGCCGGGTCGAGGTGATCGGCGGCAACATCGCCACGCGCGCGGGCGCCCAGATGCTGATCGACGCCGGGGCCGACGCGGTCAAGGTCGGGGTCGGGCCGGGCTCCATCTGCACCACCCGGGTGGTCGCCGGCGTCGGCGCCCCCCAGGTGACGGCCATCCACGAGGCCTCCCTGGCCGCCGGTCCCGCCGGGGTGCCGGTGATCGGCGACGGCGGCCTCCAATACTCCGGCGACATCGTCAAGGCCATCGCCGCGGGAGCGGACACGGTGATGCTGGGCTCACTCCTGGCGGGCTGTGAGGAGTCGCCGGGCGAACTGATCTTCATCAACGGCAAGCAGTTCAAGTCCTACCGGGGAATGGGGTCGCTCGGCGCGGTCCGCAACCGCGAGCGCGGCGGCGCCTCCTTCAGCAAGGACCGCTACGCCCAGGCCGACGTCGCCGGCGAGGACAGGTTCATTCCCGAGGGCATCGAGGGCCAGGTGCCCTACCGGGGCCCGGTCGCCGCGGTCGCCCACCAGCTCGTCGGCGGCCTGCGCCAGGGCATGTGGTACGCCGGGTGTCGCACGATCTCGGAGATGCACACCAGGTGCGAGCTCATGCCGATCACGGCGGCCGGTCTCAAGGAGAGCCACCCGCACGACATCCAGATGACGGTCGAGGCTCCGAACTACCACCGTCGTTGAGGTCCTGTCGCGGATGCCGAACGGACGACAAGGGCTCCGCGCCGGACTTCTGCGAGCAGGCGGGTCACAACGGCACGGTACGGCTTACGCCCGCTGGCGTGAGCCGTACACGCATGGAATGGGAAAGACAGACATATGACTCAGGTGGAGATCGGGCGCGGCAAGAACGGCCGTCGTGCCTACGCGCTCGACGAGATCGGCATCGTTCCCTCCCGTCGCACCCGCGACCCGGAAGAGGTCTCGATCGCCTGGCAGATCGACGCCTACCGGTTCGATCTGCCCGTTGTGGTGAGCCCGATGGACAGTGTGGTCTCGCCGAAGACCGCGATCGAGGTCGGCCGGCTCGGCGGTCTCGCGGTGCTGGACCTCGAAGGACTGTGGACCCGCTACGAGGACCCGACGCCCCTGCTGGCGGAGGTGGCCGAGCTCAAGGGTGAGGCGGCCACGAGGCGGCTCCAGGAGATCTACGACGCGCCGATCAGGGACGAGCTGATCGGCCGGCGCATCGAGGAGATCCGTGCGGCCGGGGTGACCACGGCCGTCCGCCTGTCCCCGCAGCGCACGGTCCAGCACCACAAGGCCGTCATCGACGCGGGCGTGGACATCTTCGTGATCCGCGGCACCACGGTATCCGCCGAGCACGTCTCCAGCCGGGCCGAGCCGCTGAACCTCAAGCAGTTCATCTACGAGCTCGACGTCCCGGTGATCGTCGGCGGCTGCGCCACCTACACCGCGGCGCTGCACCTGATGCGGACCGGCGCGGCCGGCGTGCTCGTCGGTTTCGGCGGCGGCGCCTCGCACACCACCCGCACGGTGCTGGGCGTGGTGGTGCCGATGGCCACCGCCATCTCCGATGTGGCCGCGGCCCGCCGCGACTACATGGACGAGTCCGGCGGCCGTTACGTCCACGTCATCGCCGACGGTGGCATGGGCACCTCCGGCGACATCGCCAAGGCGATCGCCTGCGGCGCCGACGCGGTCATGGTCGGCTCGCCGCTGGCCAGGGCCGTCGAGGCCCCCGGCCGCGGCTTCCACTGGGGCTCGGAGGCGCAGCACCCCGAGCTCCCCCGGGGCAAGCGGGTCGAGTTCGGCACGGTCGGCACGCTGGAGCAGATCCTGCACGGTCCGTCCTCGGTGGCCGACGGCTCGATGAACCTGATGGGCGCGCTCAAGCGCACGATGGCCACCGCCGGATACTCCGACCTGAAGGAGTTCCAGCGGGTCGAGGTCGTCGTCGCGCCGCACACCAGCTGACGCCCGCCGACGTTCCGTGCGGACGCCCGGCCCGGCGGGCCGGGCGTCCGTCGTTCTGGCGGTATGTCCTGGGGACGCGGCATCCACTGAAATGCCAGGGGCCGCGAAAGTGACGTATGGGGGAAAATCTGTGAACATGCCCATGTGTCGGATGATCCCGAGCTCCAGGTCGCCCTCAGCGAGGGCCCGTTCCACGTCGCGCTCCGCGCGGCGGTGGAGGCGCGTGGCCTGACCCTGGACCGGCTCCGCCAGCGTCTTGAGGAGCGCGGCCTGCGGGTCGGGATGACGAGCCTGAGCTACTGGCAGCAGGGCCTGCGCCGTCCCGAGCGGCCCGAGTCGCTGCGTGCCGTGCGCGCGCTGGAGGAGATCCTCATCCTGCCGCCCCGCTCGCTGATGGGCCTGCTCGGCCCGCCCCGGCCTCGGGGCCGGGGGCAGAGCGCCGGGCCGCAGCCGGCTGTGGCGCCCTGCTCCTCGGTCCTGGGCCCCACACGTGCCCTGTCGACCCTGCTGGACGAGCTGGACGGGGTGGCCGACGACCGGCGGCTGCACATCGCCGGGATGTACGAGTCGCTGCGGATCGGGGCGGACCGCAGCACCGTCCGGCGCGAGACGCTCCAGGTGGTGCAGGCGCACGAGGACGCGGCCGATCGCTACATCATGGTCTACCGGGGCGACATCGGGTGCGATGTGGAGCGCGTGCGGATCCGGGCACTGGAGGACTGCAGGGTCGGCCGGGTCCGCCGCGACGGGCCGACCGCCCTGGTGGTGGCCGAGCTGCTGTTCGACCGGGCGCTCCGGACCGGGGACACCCAGGTGATCCGCTACGAGCTCGCCGACCCGAGCGGTGTGGAGACCACCGAGTACGAGCGGGGTTTCCGCTTCCCGGCGGGCCAGTACATGCTCCGGGTGAGCTTCGACCCCGGCGCCCTCCCCGTCGGCGTCCGCCGCTTCGCCCGCCACGACTCCGCCGCGGGTGAGCACGACCAGGCCGCGCTCACCCTCAACGCCCACCACGCGGTCCACCTGGTGACGGGTTCGCTCCAGCCCGGCCTGATCGGCATCCGCTGGAAGTGGTCGTGACGGTCAGGAGGGTTCGACGATCCAGCTCCCGCGCTTCATGACCCCGCAGACTTCCAGGTCGCCGGTGAGCACCACCAGGTCGGCCTGCTTGCCGACGGAGACGGAGCCGAGGAGGTCGGCGAGGCCGAGGACCCGGGCGGGGGTGAGCGAGGCGATCTCGGCGGCCTCGGACAGCGACAGTCCGACATCCTGGACGCTGCGCCGGAAGGCGACGTCCATGGTGAGGGTGCTGCCCGCGATGGAGCCGCCCTCGGCCAGCCGGGCGACGCCGTCGGCGACGTTCACCTCCATCGGGCCGAGCCGGTAGACGCCGTCGCCCATGCCCGCCGCCGCCATCGCGTCGGTGATCAGCGCGGTCCGGCCGGGGCCCGCGACGTCATAGGCCAGGCGCATCATCGCCGGATGCAGGTGCACGCCGTCGTTGATCAGCTCGATCGTGACGCGGTCGTCCTCCAGCAGCGCGGCGATCGGACCGGGGGCGCGGTGATGCAGCGGCGGCATCGCGTTGTAGAGGTGGGTCGCGACGCTGCCGCCGGCGTCGATGCCCGCGAGTGTCTGCTCGTAGGTGGCGTCGCTGTGCCCGAGGGCGGCGATCACGTTGTTCGCGACCGCCTCCCTGATGGTGTCCAGCGCACCGGGCAGTTCGGCGGCGATGGTGAGCATCCGCACATGGCCGCGTCCGGCCTTGAGCAGATCGGTGAGCTCCCGGGGGGAGGGGTCACGCAGCAGCGCCGGGTCGTGCGCTCCGCAGCGGGCCAGGGAGATGTAGGGACCCTCGAAGTGGATCCCGGCCAGCAGGCCGTTCTCGCACAGGTCGGCCAGGGCGGCGGTCGCCCTGGCCAGATCGTCCGGCGCCGCGGTGACCAGGCTGGCCATGAGCGTGGTGGTGCCGTGCCTGGCGTGCAGGGCGGCGATCCGGACCGCCTCGTCCGGATCACCCGTGGGGAAGGAGCCCCCCGCCCCGCCGTGGTTGTGGATGTCGACGAACCCCGGTACGACGTATCGGCCCGAGAGGTCATGACCCGGGCCGGGGGCGGAGCCCTGGCCCACGTGGGTGATGCGGCCGTCTTCGATGGTGAGCCAGCCTCCGTGGACACCTTCGGGGGTCACGATGCGGGCGCCGGCGAGTGTGATGCTCATGCGACCATCCTCTCCGGTTCCCGGAGGGCCGGTCGACGGTGGTGGTGGTGATGTCGTGCGGACCTGCATACGGAACTCGTAGCGCAGGGTCGCGATCATGGGGAATCGCCGACGACAGGCGTTTGCGGGGAGCTCTCCCGCTGTTCACGGGAGGTGTGGCACGAATCTCGTCCCACGGTTCCCTACCGATCAGTAGTGGTGCCTAGGGTAGATGGGTAGATACCCGACGCCATATGACAACCCGTACCCCAGGGGGATGCAGCATGACGGCGCGAATGGGCACGGCACGCCTCGGTCCTGCCGAGCGGGCCGCCGCACTGACGCAGATGGGCGCCCAGGAACTCGACGTGGTGGTGATCGGCGGCGGCGTCGTCGGTGCCGGAGTCGCGCTGGACGCGGCCACCCGGGGGCTGAGCGTCGGGCTGCTGGAGGCGCGCGACTTCGCCTCCGGCACCTCGTCCAGATCATCGAAACTGATCCACGGCGGGCTGCGGTATCTGGAGCAGCTCAACTTCGACCTGGTCAGGGAGGCGCTCAGGGAGCGGGCCCTGCTGTTGCAGCGGATCGCCCCGCACCTCGTGCGGCCCGTGCCGTTCCTGCTCCCGCTCACGCACGTCGGGTGGGAACGGCCGTACATCGGGGCGGGTCTGGTGATGTACGACTCGCTGGGCTTCTCCTTCGGCTCCACCCGTGGCGTGCCCGGGCACCGGCACCTGTCGCGCAGGAGGGCGCTGCGGCTCGCGCCCTCGCTGCGGCGGACGGCGTTCTCCGGCGCGGTGCAGTACTGGGACGCCCAGGTCGACGACGCCCGTTACGTGATGACCATGCTGCGGACCGCCGCCTCCTACGGGGCGCACGTGGCCTCGCGGACCCAGGTGGTGGGTTTCCTGCGGGAGGGCGAGCGGGTCACCGGGGTCCGGGTGCGCGACCTGGAGGCCGGGACCGAGATGGACGTGCGGGCCCGGCAGGTGGTCAACGCCACGGGCGTGTGGACCGACGACATCCAGGAGCTGGTCGGCGGCCGGGGACAGATCCACGTCCGCGCGTCCAAGGGCATCCACCTGGTCGTCCCGCGCGACCGGATCCACTCCCTGACCGGGATCATCCTGCGCACCGAGAAGTCGGTGCTGTTCGTGATCCCCTGGGGGCGTCACTGGATCATCGGGACCACCGACACCCGCTGGGACCTGAACCGGGCGCACCCGGCGGCCTCCCGCTCCGACATCGACTACGTCCTCGAGCACGTGAACGAGGTGCTCTCGGTGCCGCTCACCCGCGACGACGTCGAGGGCGTCTACGCCGGGCTGCGGCCGTTGCTGTCGGGGGAGTCGGAGGAGACGTCCAAGCTCTCCCGCGAGCACATCGTGACCCACCCGGTGCCCGGACTGGTCATGGTGGCCGGGGGCAAGTACACGACCTACCGGGTCATGGCGCAGGACGCGGTGAACGCGGTGGCGCACGGACTGGACCAGCGGGTCCCGCCGTCGTGCACGGACCGGATCCCGCTGGCCGGCGCCGAGGGCTATCAGGCCCTGTGGAACGCCCGGCAGCGGCTGGCCCACTCGTCCGGGCTGCACGTGGCGCGGATCGAACACCTGCTGCAGCGCTACGGGTCGATGGTCGACGAGGTTCTCGCGCTGATCGAGAAGGACCCGTCGCTGGCGCTTCCGCTGAGCGGCGCGGACGACTACCTGCGCGCGGAGATCGTCTACGCGGCCACCCACGAGGGCGCCCGCCACCTGAACGACGTGCTGGCCCGGCGCACGCACATCTCGATCGAGACCTTCCACCGGGGGCTGGGCGTGGTGCAGGAGGCGGCCGAGCTGCTCGCCGGGCCGCTGGAGTGGGACGCCGAGCGGATCAAGCGCGAGGTGGAGTACTACACCAAACGGGTCGAGGCCGAGCGGCTCTCCCAGGAGCAGGACACCGACCAGGAGGCCGACGCGATCCGCCTCGGCGCCCCCGACGTGGTCCCCGTCGCGACCCCGGAGATCGCCTGAGCGGTGCAGGCCCGGCAGACACGGGTGTACGGCTCCCGCCGCGAGGGCGGGAGCCGTACCCGGCCTGGTGTGAGCTAGTGCGAGAACGCCTGGAACTCGGCGGCGCGGAGCTGCTCCCCGGCCGGGCTGGCGGTGGCGCAGTCGGTCGCGGAGTTGGGGTCGTTGTCCTGTTCACCGGCGTAGAGCGGGTTACCGGTGCACTGGGTGGAAACGGCCCGCAGGGCCAGGTGGGTCGCCTTGGTGGTCGGGATCTTGAAGGACTTGATCAGCAGGTCGGCGCCGCGCGGGCGCGGCAGGCTGGTCTGGAACGCCTTGTCGGAGCTGGTGTAGACGACGGAGTACGACGCCGGGGATGAGCAGTCCTTCTTCGTGGCGTCGCAGGCCAGGACCTCGAAGGCGCGCAGGGCGCTGAAGCGGTTCTGGCCACCGGGGTCGGCCGGGTCGTTGACGTTGGGCCGGAGCATGGCGCTGACCTGGACCCTGCGGACCGGGACGGGGGCGGTCCCGGCGAGGTCGACGGTGACCGCCTTGCCGGTGACCGGACCGGTGAGCGAGGCCCAGTTCGTGGCCTCGGTCTCGTCGATCAGCTTGGCGTGGTTGACCCCGTCGCCCGCAGCCGTCGCGCCCAGCGCCGCGGAGGCGTGGTTCCGCGACAGGGGCAGCGGCAGCGGCAGCTTCACGCCGGGCAGTACCGCGAACTTCACCCGGGTGTGCCCGAACCCGTTGCCGGCGACCACGAAGTCGTACAGGCCCGGGGCCATCTCGACGGTGTCGTCCAGCTCGGTCGCCGGGTCGGTGTCGGCCACCGGCACCACGCGGCCCTCGTAGTCGCCGACGTAGAGCCTGAGCGCCGCGTCCTTGGCGTCGAGCAGCGGCTTGAGCTGCAGGCTGCCGTTCCTGCCGGCCGGGTCGACGAAGCTCGGAGTCGGGTCCGGGTCGTTCGGGCCCTTGCTCGCCGCGCCCTCGCCGAGGCCGTGCTGGGCGAACGCCCGCCACATGATGTCCTGGTTCTTACCGCCGAACCGGATGGTGTCGGCCGCGAGCAGCGCGTCGCGGTGGTCGACGTAACTGACCGCTCCGGAGGACATCAGCAGCAGCGCGTCGAAGGAGACCTGCGCCCAGCGGCGGTTGCCGGGGCACTGGTCGAGCGGGGTCGTCCCCTCGGCGCACGCCTTCTGCCTGGCCGGGGTGCCCTGGCCGTACCGCTGGAGGAAGGCCTTGCGCACGTCGTACTGGGTGGCCGACCAGATCTCTCCGTCCGCGTGCACCTGCTGGCCGACGATGTCGTAGGCGATGTCGCTGTAGTTCAGCGGAGAGCGGGACATGTCGTAGTTGCGGATGCCCGCCTTCTTGTCACCGGTGACGTAGCCGCCGGTCACGTACGGCGTCTCGCCCGAGGGGCGGAAGCCGTTCTCGAAGAGGTACTCCATGGCGAACAGGTCGGAGGTGCTCTCGTTCATGGCCCCGGCCTGGGAGCCGCTCCATCCGGCGTTCGGACCGGCGATCATCCGGCCGGAGATCGCGTGGGTGTACTCGTGCCCGATCACCGACATGTCGTAGTCGCCGTCCGCGCACGGCGAGTAGAAGGCGCCCGCGAGTGGCTGCCAGAGGTACATGTTGGTGATCGGCGCGACCCCGTCGGGGCCGGTGATCTGGTTGGCGTTGTTGCGTACGCTGAGCACCCGGGCGCCCGCCTGGGCGTTGCCCTGCTCGGGGTCGGCGCCGAGGCCGCCGCGAGAGCCGTTGTCCTTCTGCATGTTCCACGCGGACTCGGTGAAGCCGAGATGGTAGGACCAGTCGTGCATCCGGTTGTGCATGGCGTGCAGGTTCGCCATCGCGGCTTCGAGGTCGGCCTCACCCGGCTGGTCGAAGGCGGCCGGGTCGCACTTGGCCGTGTGCCACCGGTTGGTCCACGGGTAGGTGTAGTTCCGGCTCGGCGTGGCCACGTTGCCCCGGGTGCCGACGGTGAACGCGTCGCCGCTGGCGCGGTTCTCGGTGGTCCGGGTGGCGTTGCTGACGCTGGTGCCGGTCGGCGTGCCCGTCGAGTGGTCGATGTCCCAGGCCTTGCCCGTCGCCGGGTCGCCGCCGATGACCTGCTCGCAGCCGGGCCCGCCGGTGAAGCACCAGGTCACGCGGGCGTCGGTCGAGGAGTAGTCGTCGGGTGGGTTGGCCGGGAAGACGTCCCAGCGCGGGTTGTCCGGTTCGAAGTGGTGATCCACCAGGTTCTCGCGGGTCAGGATCTCGCCGCTGACCGCGTCGACGTGGGTGGTGTACCCGGCGGCCTCGCCCTCCGCACCGCCGACCAGGACGACCTGGAAGGCGTTGTGCGTCCCGTCGGGCGCGGGCACCGCCACCGGGGTGACCTTCTTCGTGCTCGCCGTGGCCAGGTCGATCCCGCCGTCCCCGGCCGCGATCTCCAGCGCCTGCTGCCCGGTGATCGCGGCGGCCGGAGGCGCCGCGGTGGAGCGTGACAGCGTCGAGGTGACGTGGACGACCTTGCCGCCCGTCACGCCGATCGCCACCTGCCCGTCCACGCCGGCCGGAAGGTCGCCGAACCTCTGCCTGAGCAGTACGGCGTGGCCGTTCCCGATGGGGTTGACCGCGACCTTCTCCAGTGCGTCCACGGCCTCACCGGAGAGGCCGAAGAGGTTCTCGTTGGCCTTGAGGTAGGCCCGTGCGGCCTGCTCGGGGTCGGCGCCCAGGCCTTCGGCGAGCGGTGCGGAGCCGGTGACGACGGCCGGCGTGCCGAGGGTGTTCCACCGGATCGTCGCCGCGTTCGCGGTCCTGGCGAACGAGGCCGGGGGCGCGACGCTGCCGCGACGGTTGTCCAGATCGGGCTTGCCGTGTTCCTCGGCCTGGAAGTCATGGACGGTGGGGGCTTGCACGCCGGGTTCGCTTTCGGCGACTCCCGGGAGGGGAAGGGCGAGCGCCGCGGTAGCGGCTGCGATGACGGTGATGCGTAACCAGGGTCTGGTCGACACCAATCCTCCTGCGCAGAGACGGCCGTCGTTGGCCATGCCACACGTGGATCACGTGCGTTCCGCAAGAGCTAACACTGGCTTAAGTACTCTGACAAGATCTTGTAAAGGGCCATATGTCGGTGTAATAGGGGCGCCCCCGGCGGTGCAGCCGGGGGCGCAGGCCGTACTCGACGGTCTAAGCGAAGGGGATCCAGGCCTGGTCGGCGAGGCCGTTCATGTCGCTGACCTTGAGACCCAGGTCGGAGACCGTCCAAAGGCTGTCGCCGATGACGACCGAGCGGCGGATGCCCGGGTCGTAGGCGATGAGACGGCTGTTGCCCTGGACCTTGGGCGCGGGGTGGGTGACGGTGCCGGTCCGGGTCACGGCGGACCCGCCGATGGTGAGGACGAGGGCGGCGGCGCCTCCCTGCTCGTCACCGCCCCAGCTGGTCAGCGGCAGCACCGCCATGCCCGTCTTGGCCCAGTAGAGGAAGGCGTGCGGGTCCCACTCGGCCTCGGTGCCGGAGTCCTTCTGGAACATCTGCGACAGGCGGCGCGGATTGGCCGGGTCGCTGACGTCGAACAGCGAGACCTGCGTGCCGAGCGTGCGACCCTTCTCACTCGCCTCCTGACCGACGCCGATCAGCCGCCCGTCGCCCGCCGGATGCAGGTAGGCGGAGTAACCGGTGATCTTCAGCTCGCCCGTCTTCCTGGGGTCCGCCGGATCGCGCAGGTCGAGGATGTAGAGCGGGTCCACCTGCTTGAACGTCACCACGTAGCCGACCGGGCCGATGAACCGGACCGAGTAGATCCGTTCGCCGTCGCCCAGGCCGCCGACCTCGCCCACCTTGTTCAGGGTGTCGGTCTTGAGTACGTAGACGGCGCTGGAGCTGGTCTGCCCGGCGGTCGAGGTGGTGGCGACCCGCAGGTGCCCCTCGTGTTCGGACAGGGAGTACTGGTTGAGCAGCCGTCCGGGCACCCTGCCCGAGGCGACGTAGCGCGGCGCGCCCGGTGCGGTGATGTCGAACCGGTGGATCTCGGTCTCCTCGGGCGGCTCGACAGATGTCGCCGTGGTGTCGGGAGCCGGCTCGGTGGTCGCGGTGGGGGTCACCGGGGGCTCTGCCGGGGTCGGTTCGACCTCCGGGGCCTGTGCGGTGGAGGACGGGGTGTCCTCGATGTCCGGGGGTTGCGCGGTGGAGTACGGGGTGTCCGTGATCTTCGGGGGCTGAGCCGTGGACGACGGCGTGTCCTCGACCGCCGGCGGTTCGATCGGCCGGGGCCACCACCAGCGCGGGTTGCTGGTGACGTACAGGCTGGAGCCGGTGCCGTAGACGGTGTCGCCGTCGGCCGCCACACTGATCGGCGAGGTCTCGGTGAGCCCGCGCGACAGGTCGAAACTGTGCACGGTCAGCATCGACGTGCCGCTGTACTCCGCGGGGTGGCTGACCTGGTCACAGGTGACCTTGCCGGTCGAGGTGGCGCCCTTGTCGTCCGTCGTCTCGAACGTCGGCAGCCACGCCTCGATCGGCGCCTTGGCGATGGTCTCCGCATTGCGGCGGGTCCGCTCGTTCTCCGAGACGTCGGGGCCGGGATCGGGGAAGTCGATCTTGGGCTGGCTGCGGACCACCACCCGGACCGTCGAGCCGACCATCCTGGCGTCCACGTGGGAGCCGTCCGGAGTGAGCGAGCCGATCACCTTCGGCTTCCCGGACAGGTCGACGAGAACGTAGCGCGGACCCGGGCTCGCCGCCCGCTTGGCCATCGCGCCGAACGGGATGATCCCGCCGCCGGAGAACAGCACCAGTGCCCGGTCCCCGCTGACCAGCAGGTCGGCCGGGGCCCACGCCTGTTCGGGGTTGACCAGCTTGAGCGTGCCGGTGACCTTCCTGGTGGCGGTGTCCACCACCCGCAGCACGCCGCGGTTGACGGTGATCACCCGGTTGCCGTCGGTCTTCACCAGGTCCGGCTCGTCGACCCCGGCCTCGTGCGTGTTCGTGGTCGAGTGCTCGGGTGCCGCGACCTTGGACCGGGCCGTGGCGACATCCGAGCGCGCCTCCATGTACATGATCTGCGGGCCCCCCAGGCCCCACGGCCCGACCTTCTCGGCCGCCGCCGCCCGCAACCCGGCCAGCATGTCGTCGCAGCCGTTGTAGGAAACCAGCTTGATGTTTCCCAGGTCGACCGGGGCCGTACGGCTCGCGCCGGTCTCTGTCCCCACCTGTTCGCACCCCGTGGCAAGCAGGGCGGCGGCAAGGGTGACGGCGCCGGCCGTACGAATCGATGTCCTCATGCCCCCTACGACGGATCGGCACCGCGCCGGGTTCATCGAATCTCCTTGAGCGTGGAGACTCCGGGCTCGGCCGTGGGGAGGAAGTCAAGCCATTACCGACCGGTAGCCACAGACGGCCACCCCAGAATATTCTTCGAGCATGGCTGTCACTTTCGGAACTGCCCGGACCCTCGACCAGAGCATGATCGAACGCGTCGTCCGGCAGGTGACCTCCAGCGGGAAGACGCAGGCGATCACCGCGCCCTTCACCGGCGAGCCCCTCGCCGAACTGCCGCTCTCCACCGCCGAGGACGTCCGCGTCGCCCATGCCAAGGCGCATGAGGCTCAGCGGGCGTGGGCGGCCCTGCCCGTGCAGGAGAGGGCCGAGCCCTTCCTCCGGCTGCACGACGCCCTCCTCGACCGGCGCGAGGAGATCCTCGACGTGGTCCAGTGGGAGACCGGCAAGGCCCGCAGGCACGCCTTCGAAGAGGTTCTCGACGTGGCGGGCTGCACGCTCCACTACGTACGGCGGGCGCCCGGCCTCCTGGCGCCCAGGCGCCGCGCGGGCATCTTCCCCATCGCGACGAAGACGTTCGAGGTGCGCCACCCCAAGGGCACCGTGGCGCTGATCTCCCCGTGGAACTACCCGCTCTCGCTCGGCGTCACCGACGTCGTCCCGGCCCTGCTCGCCGGCAACACCGTGGTCCACAAACCCGACACCCAGACCGCGCTGTCCACGCTGTGGACGATCGACCTGCTGGTCTCCCTCGGCATGCCCCGCGAGATCTGGCAGGTCGTCCTCGGCGACCCCGCCGAGATCGGTGACCCGCTGATCGAGGGCGCCGACTACGTGGCGTTCACCGGCTCGACCCGGGGCGGCCGGAAGATCGCCGAGGCGGCGGCCAGCCGGCTGATCGGCTGCTCGCTGGAGCTCGGCGGCAAGAACCCGATGATCGTCCTCGACGACGCCGACCTGGACGTGGCGGCGCAGGGCGCGCTGCGCGCCTGTTTCACCAACGCCGGGCAGCTCTGCATCTCCGTCGAGCGGCTCTACGTGCACGACGCCGTGCACGACGCGTTCGTGGAGAGGTTCGTCCGCCAGACCCGCAACATGAAGCTCGGCGCGGGACTCGACTGGAACGTGCAGATGGGCTCGCTCACCTCCCGGCGCCAGCTCGACGCGGTCAGTGCCCACGTGGACGACGCCGTCGCCAAGGGCGCCGAGGTCCTCACGGGCGGGAAGGCGCGCCCCGACGTCGGCCCGCTGTTCTACGAGCCCACGATCCTGGCCGGGGTGGACGAGAGCATGGGTCTGTGCCGCGACGAGACCTTCGGCCCGGTCGTGTCGGTCTACCGGTTCGCCGACGAGGACGAGGCGGTCGAGAAGGCCAACGACAGCGACTACGGCCTCAACGCCTCCATCTGGACCCGCGACCTGTCCCGGGGGCGCGCGCTGGCCACCCGGATCAAGGCCGGGACCGTCAACATCAACGAGGGGTACGGCTCGGCCTACGCCTCCTACGACGCTCCCATGGGCGGCATGAAGTCCTCCGGCCTGGGGCGCAGGCACGGGGCCGAGGGGCTGCTGAAGTACACCGAGACGCAGACCGTCTCCAGCCAGGCCTCCTGGCTGGGCTTCGAGCCGATCCTCGGCATGACCTACGACAAGTATGCCGACACCCTGTCGGGCCTGCTCAAGACCATGAAGAAGCTCCACGTGAAGTGAGGCTCACCTCTCCGCGGGTGACCGCCGGTCGGTCGCGGGGATCGGCGGAGCGGCTCGGGCCGAGGGCCCGCGCCGAGGCCGGCTCATGGTTCGAAGGGAACGGTGGATGTTCAACTACGACGTGCTGGTGATCGGCTCGGGGTTCGGCGGCAGCGTCTCGGCGCTCCGGCTGACGGAGAAGGGCTACAAGGTCGCCGTGCTGGAGGCCGGACGGCGGTTCGACGACAGCACGCTGCCCGCGACCTCCTGGCGGGCCCGTGACTTCCTGTGGGCGCCGGCGCTCGGTCTGAAGGGCATCCAGCGCATCCACGTGCTGCGCGGCCAGAAGGGCACCGGCGTCATGGTCCTCGCGGGCGCCGGGGTCGGCGGCGGCTCGCTGGTCTACGCCAACACCCTCTACGAACCCCTCGACCCGTTCTTCAGCGACGCCCAGTGGGCGGGCATCACCGACTGGAAGGCGGAGCTCGCCCCCTCCTACGACCAGGCCAGGCGGATGCTGGGTGTGATGGTCAACCCGACCGTCACCCGCGCCGACGAGGTGGTGCGGAAGGTCGCCGACCAGATGGGCGTGGGCGGCACCTTCCATCTGGCCCCGGTCGGCGTCTTCTTCGGCGAGCCGGGCGTCGAGGTCGACGACCCCTACTTCGGCGGCGCCGGGCCACGCCGCAGGGGCTGCGTCGAGTGCGGCGAGTGCATGACCGGCTGCCGGCACGGCGCCAAGAACACGCTCGTCAAGAACTACCTCCACCTCGCCGAGAAGGCCGGCGCCACGGTCCACCCGGAGACCACGGTCACCTCGGTCCGCCCGGTGGACGGCGGCTACGAGGTCGAGGTGAGCAGGACGGGCGCGCCCTGGCGCCGCCGTACCCTCACCGCCGAACAAGTGATCTTCGCGGCCGGGACGTACGGCACGCAGCGCCTGCTGCACCGCCTCAAGTCCGACGGTCTCCTGCCCCGGCTGTCCGACCGGCTCGGCGCTCTGACCAGGACGAACTCCGAAGCGCTGCTCGGCTTCGAGCGGCCGTCCGTCGAGGGTGAGAAGCTCAACCGCGGTGTGGCGATCACCTCCTCCATCCACCCCGACGCCCACACCCACATCGAGCCCGTCCGCTACGGCGACGGCTCCAACGCGATGGGCATGCTCCGCACCCTGCTCATCGACGGCGGCGGACCTCCCCGCTGGCGCGTGTTCCTCGCCGAGGCGGCGCGCCGGCCCCACCGGGTGCTGCGGATGTTCAACCACCGCCGGTGGTCCGAGCGCGGGCTCATCGCCCTGGTCATGCAGGCGAAGGACAACTCGATCACCCTGTCCGCGAGGAAGGGCGTGTTCGGCTGGAGACTCCGCTCCCGGCGGGGACACGGCGAGCCCAACCCCACCTGGCTCCCGGTCGGCCACGAGTTCGTCCGGCACGCCGCCGAGGAGGTCGGCGGCATGGCCGGAGGTTCCTGGCTGGATCTGTTCGACATCCCCGCCACCGCGCACTTCCTGGGCGGCTGCGCGATCGGCGCGGACCGGGACAGCGGGGTGATCGACGCCTACCACCGGGTGTACGGGCACAAGGGACTGCACGTCGTCGACGGCTCCGCCGTCTCCGCCAACCTCGGCGTCAACCCCTCCCTCACCATCACCGCCCAGGCCGAGCGCGCCATGTCGCTCTGGCCCAACAAGGGAGAGGCCGACCCCCGTCCCGCGCCGGGCTCTCCCTACGTCCGGCTGCCGCCGATCGCCCCCAGGAACCCGGCCGTCCCCGCCGCCGCTCCCGGCGCCCTCCGCCTGCCCATCGTCGGCATCACGTAGTTTCTCCGCCCGTCGAGTTCCGTGCGACCCGCCTCCGGGCCAGGAGCGCCGGGGCATGGCCCGGAGGTCATGGCCTCTCCGCCGGGCGAGGTCAGGCCATGGCGTGACAGAGGCGCTCACGGTCCTCGGCCGGGAGCCGGCGCTGGAGACGGTGAGCGCGGATCAGGGAGTCGGCGACCTCGCACACCCGTGCGATCTCCACCTCCATCAGTGACACCTCGGCCAGGCGGTTCTCGTGCAGCCAGGTCACCACCTCGGCCCACGACCAGAGACTCACCCGGGGCCGGCGCACCTTCGGCGCCGGAAACCCCCCGGGTCCCCGGCGGCCCACGGCCCAGTGGTCGGCTGTGGCGAAGGTCCGTCCGGTCCGTTCGGCGATCTCGGTAAGCGTCACAAGGTCCTCGTTGACGCCGGTCACCTCAACACCGGCTGCCCGGCCCTGGGTGATCGCGGAGGCGATCGCCTCCACCGCCGTGGCGGCTTCCCGGTCGAACGCGGCGACGCCGGGCCCACCCGTGCCGGGATCGAGCGACACCGTGGCATCGTCCCATCCCGCCTCGTGCAGAGCGTCGATCACCGCTTCGCCGGCCAAGGCCACGAAGTGCAGCTCGAAGCTGTAAACGGTCATCCGATCTGCTCTCCTTCCGTCGGATCGTCTTCGGGTGCGTGCGGACATTGGTCAACGAGACGGCGCAGGCGCTTCGCGTGCGCCTCCGGAGAGCGCGGTGTCGACCATATGGACGTCGGCGGTCTGCATCCTTGTTGTCCGCCAGGACATGAACCGCGTCCCGATGCGTGACCTCCGGCCTTCTCGACGGTCCATCTGGCGGCGATCATGTAATCGATCGCCGCCCTTATCTCCTTGTTGGGATGCCGATCCGTGTAGAGGTAATACTACATCATGTTGAGTTAACTCTACGATATGCGAGAATCGAGGTGTCTCCAGGGCAGGGACGGCGGGCCGTTCTGAGGTGACGGTGGTGGCGGGGGAGACATCTCCTCCGCCACCACCGTGCTCATCGTTCAGGCGACAGCCTGGAACAACTTCTCCGCCTCGGCGATCGCCCGTGTCAGGGCCTCGGGCTCCGGCCGCAGCCCGGCCACGATCGCGTCGATGCCGCGTAGGCCCGCCTGCTGCAGAAGCCGCTTCTCGTTGGTGGCCCACTCGCCACGCGCCGCCAGCACCGCGTGCGCCGTCTGCATGGCGACGGTGGCCAACGCGCCCGCGACCTCGGTGGCCTGTCCGCGCGGGACGTACGCGCCCTTGGCGTACTGGAGCGTCAGGGCCGCCCGGCCGCGCCACTCCGGCGGGGCCGCTGCGCGCAGCGCCTCCGGGTACGTGGGATGCGGCAGGGTGCCGCGTAGCACCTGGTTGACGGCGAGTTCGGCGACCACCAGGTAGCTGGGGACGCCCGCGAGGTGGAACATCAGCGGCTCCCAGCGGAAGCGGCCCTGCTGGGCCTCGGCGAGTTCGTGTTCGACGACGTCGAGGTCGCGGTAGTGGACATCGACGGGCCGGCCGTAGACGGTGAGCCAAGCTCCGCCGTTGAAGACGCCGCCGCCCCAGTCGCCGATCTCGGAGACCTCGCCGTCCCAGCCGACGGCACGCAGGTCGGCCGGATCGAAGCCGCCCCGGTAATAGACGGCGAAGTCCCAGTCGCTGTCCGGGGTGTGGGTGCCCTGAGCACGCGAGCCGCCCAGGGTGACGGCGTGTACGGCGGGCAGGGCGGCCAGCTGGTCGGCGACATGGTCGAGGAACATTTCGTCGGTCATAAGAATCCGATCGAGTGAAGTGAATGATGGGCGATGTGTGCGCACCGGATAGACGCCGGAGCGGGAGCTCGGACAGCGTCATGTGGATCGATGCGTCGGGACCGTGTCATCACTTCATGATCACGACTATACCGCCCCCCGCTTGCCGAAGCGAGCCTGCGCGGTCATTCGTCGGCGGCGGCGTCCGAGGCGTGCGGCGGCCTGAGCCCGCCGGGCAGCTCCGGGAGCCGGCAGGGGGAGCGGCCGAGCATGTTGACGTGGTGCCGGACGCCCCGGCTGGCGGTTTGTCGGGTATTCGACCAGTATCCCGGTGTGATCTGGAACGTTGAGGAGTTCGTACGCGCCGCCACCGTGACAGTCGAGGGGCTGGCCGCCTACGTGGACGAGAGCCAGCGTGGCGGCTCGCCCGTTCTGGGCCGTCGCCCGCCGCGTGAGCTGGCCGAGAAGCTGGGACTCGTCCGGTGGATCCGCGAGGGCGGGATGACGCCGGAGAGCTACGCCGAATTCCTGGCCGCCTATTTGGACGAGGGGACCCGGCTCCATCACCCCGCCCACCTGGGCCACCAGGTCGCCGCCCCCGACTTCCCCGCCGCGCTCGCCGACTTCGTGCACGGCGCCGCCAACAACCCCATGGCGATCTACGAGATGGGCGCCTCGGCCGCGACCGTCGAGTTCGAGGTCCTGCGCTGGATGCTGGACACGGTGGGTTTCGGCGACACCGGCGGCGGGGTGCTCACCCACGGCGGTTCGCTGGCCAATCTCACCGCGCTGCTGGCCGCGCGGGCGGCCGCCGCACCGGACGCGTGGACCGACGGTGTCCCCGCCGACCTCGCGCTGCTCGCGCCCGCGTCGGCGCACTACTCGCTCACCCGCGCCGCGGCGATCCTCGGGCTGGGGGAACGGGCCGTCATGCCGCTGGACGTCGACGCGCTGGGCAGGATCGAGGTCACCCGCCTGCCCGACGCCCTGGACCGGGTACGGCGGGCGGGACGGCGGCCGATGGCCCTGGTGGCCGGTGCCTGCGCGACGGGGACCGGGCTCCACGACGACCTGCGTGGCATCGGGGAGTTCTGCGCCGAAACCGGCGTCTGGTTCCACGTGGACGGGGCCCACGGGGCGTCGGCACTGCTCAGCGAGGAGCACCGGCACCTGCTCGACGGGATCGAGCTGGCCGACTCCCTCATCTGGGACGCGCACAAGATGCTGCGGACCTCCAGCCTGGCGGCGGCCGTACTGACCAGGCGGGAGAGCGACCTGGACGCGGCCTTCCAGCAACGGGCGAGCTACCTGTTCTACGGCGACCAGGGCTCCGACCTGATCGGCAGGACCGTGGAGTGCAGCAAGGCCGAGCTGGGCCTGAAGGTCTTCCTCAACCTGGCCTGGCGGGGCGAGCGGGGCCTGGGTGACCACGTCGCGCGGCAGTACGCCACCGCCCGCCGTTTCTGGGAGCTGGCCCGGCAGCGCCCCGGCTTCACCTGCCCCTACGAGCCGGAGAGCAACATCGTCTGTTTCCGGTACGGCACCGGCGACCAGGTGGAGATCCGCGAGCGGCTGATGGAGGACGGCGCCTTCCAGCTCACCTCGGCCGAGATCGACGGCGTCCGCCACCTGCGGATCGCCGTGATGGCCCCCGCCACGGACGACAAGACGCTGGAGGCGCTGCTCGACCGGATCGGTGAGGAGGGGCGTCAGACCAGCCGGTGACGGACCCGGACTAGACGGCGTGGTCCTGGTCGAGGTCGCAGTGGACAGGGCTCTGGTCACCTCTACCGGGCCGCTCTCGTCGAAGGGCTGGCCGGTCCACTTCTCCCGCTCGGCGAGCGTGCCGTCTGCGGTGCCGTGGTCGCGACTGGTTTCAGTGGATGTCGGAGTCGGGGTTGGCCGTGTCCCAGGCACGTCGGGACGCGGCGATGCCGTCACGGTGTTCGGCCGACCAGTCGGCCAGGGCCTTCACCAGGTGGGTGAGGCTGTGGCCGGTCTCCGTCAGCTCGTACTCGACCTGCGGCGGGACCGTGGGATGGACGGTCCTGGAGACCAGGCCGTCGCGTTCCAGGCGCCGGACGGTCAGGGTGAGCATCCGCTGGGAGATGCCGGGGACCGCCCGCTGGAGCTGCCGGAACCGGTGCATGCCCTGGGCCAGCTCGACGACGACCAGCACCGACCATTTGTCGCCGATCCGGTCGAGAACCTCGCGGATGCCGCAGTCCTCGTGCTCTCCTCCGCAGGAGACGACCGGTTCGGTGGTTACCGCGATGTGCCCAACTGACATGAAAGTGCCTCCTTATGCCGTACGCCGTGGTTATCGATGATGGTCCCGGTTACCGGAAAGAACCAGTCAATCGGGGGAGATCTCCATGATTCTCATCACCGGCGCCACGGGCGCCCTCGGCGGACTCGTCGCCGCACGGCTCTCCGGACGCGACGACGTCGTGCTCGGCACCCGTGATCCCCGGCAGGCCCCGGGAGGGCTCCCGGTCCGCCGTGTCGACTTCGACGACCCCGACTCCCTGTCGGACGGCTTCGCCGGGGTGGACACGCTGCTGCTCGTCTCGGCCGGCTACGGCGAGGACGACGTGGTCGTCGCCCGGCACGGCGCGGCGATCGAGGCCGCGGAGAAAGCCGGGATCGGGCACATCGTCTACACCAGCCTGAGCGCCGCCGGTGACCACCTGACCTACGCCCTCGCCCACCGCTGGACCGAGCGCAGGCTCCGGGAGGGAGACGCGACCTGGACGGTCCTGCGCAACGGCCTCTACGCCGAACTGCTCGCCACGCTCACCCCCGTCGTGGACGGGAGGGTCACCGCACCCCTGGGACAGGGCAGGCTGGCCGCGGTCGCCAGGGAGGACCTCGCCGACGTCGCGGCCCGCGTGGTCGTCGACGCCCGGGCGCACGCGGGCCGGACCTACGAGCTCGTCGGCGAGGAGGCCGTCGGCGGCGCCGATCTCGCCCGCGCCCTCACCGCCGCCACCGGGAGCGCCGTCTCCTATGAGCCCGGTACCCTCGCCGAGGCCCGTGCGGCCTTCGCGGTCTCCGGCCTGGAGCCGCTCCAGGTCCCGATGCTGGTGACCACGTATTCCAGCATCGCGAACGGGTTCATGGCGGAGACGGAGAGCGACCTGCGGGCCCTGCTCGGCCGGGCTCCCCGCTCCGCCCTGACGGTCGTCACCGGGAGTGCCTCCCGGTGACGACCGGAGATCCTCAGCCAGGATCAGGCTGAGCGGAGATCGTACTCGTCGTCGGTCGGGGGTGGTGCGGCCCGGTCGCCCCGCTTCGGGCTCACTCGGTGATCCGGGGCATGGGGGCGGGGCCGAGGTCACCGTCGGGCTCGCGGGTGAGAAGGGCGAGCAGCGCCGGGTCCGCATAGATTTCGGCACTGTGCCGCCACTGGGCCAGCAGGAGCGCGATCGGAGCGAGGTTCTCCAAGGCCACCGCGCCGCGCGCGATGTCCACCAACTCGGCGAGCATCGTGTCCACGTCCTCCGGGGGGAGAAACGTGCTCCAGGGCAGAGCCTCAGGCAGGGCCTGGCGCAGGGCCGCGATGTTCTCGGTGCGCACGAGCCCGGCGAGGAGGCGGGAGGTGAAATCGACGACCGTGGTGTCCCGCTCCAACTGGTCGACGCGCATCAGCGCGAGATCTCCGGCGTCGCGGCGCCGGAGACGCAGCGCCCGGACGGTGTCCAGCCTTCTCGTGGTCGCGGCCGGATGATGGAGCAGCTCGCTGAAGGGCACGTCCTCATAGGCCATCGTCATAATATCCACAGTAGCTCGGATGTTAACCGAAAGGCAGAGGCTGCTCACGGTCAACCCAGATTTCGAGGAAAAGGATCATCGCCAGGCGGGTTGCCCGTCGTGCGAGGCGCTTGTCGAGGACGGGTATCCACCCGGGGTGGATACCCGTCCTGGGATAGCTTCACAACCATGAGCGAACTGGACGGTCGCCTGCGGGCGGTGTGTGACATGGCCATGGCCGACTCCCGGGAGATGGCCGGGCGGCACGAGTACGACGGGATGATCCAAGACCTGTCACCCGAGGGTGTGCGTGCCGGATTGGCCGCGCTCGGGAAGGGGGCGCTGCCGGACGATCCGCACGACGCCGCCCATCTGGAGATCTTCGAGGTGGCCACCCGGGTCAGGTTCGGCGAGCTGGAGCTGCACCGGCGCAGCCCGCTGGAGCATCTGAGCAACCTCGACCTGGCCACCTACGACCGGGAGTACGCCCCGGTGGCCGAGCGGTCCGCCGCCAGGCTGGCCCATCTCGCGCGCTGGCCCGAGGCCGTGGACAACGCGATCGCCTCGCTCGACCTGCTCAGCGCGCCGGTCGCCACCGCGCTGCTGGGGGCCGTACGGGGACTGGCGGCCGGGGTGCCGAAGGACGCGGAGGGGTCTGCGCGCGAGGCGGCGCTGAAGGCGCACGCCCGCCTGCTGGAGCACGTCGAGGAGGCCTCGCGCTCCGGGGACCCGGACGCCTCCCTCGGCGCCGAGGGCCTGTCCCTGCTGATGGGCGCCGGTGACGGGCTCCCGGTGGACCTCGGTGCCCTCGCCGCGCGGGCCGACGCCGAGCGCGACCGGCTCATGGCGCGGCTCACCGAGTCGTGCGCGAAGCTGGGCATGGTTGACCGGCCGCCGCTGGACGTCTCGCGCGAGCTGGTCCGCGACCACCCGGGCATCGACGGCGTGCTCGACGCGGCGCGGGTGGGGGCCGAGCGCGCGATCGCCTTCACCAGGGAGAAGGACCTGGTCCCCTACCACGACGGGGAGTGCCGGGTCGGCCTGGCCCCCGAGTCGCGCCGCTGGGCGATGGCGATGATGAGCTGGGCCGCGCCCGGCGAGCCCGAGGGCCCGTCGTGGTACCACGTCACCCCGCCCGCCCCCTCCTGGCCGGAGCGTGACATCGAGGAGTGGCTGAAGGTCTTCAGCGCCACCACGCTGCCCGCGATCAACGTGCACGAGGTCGCCCCGGGGCACTTCTCGCACGGCCGCGCTCTGCGCCACGCCCCCTCCGACGTGCGGCGGACGCTGATGTCCATGGCGTTCGCCGAGGGATGGGCGCACTACGCCGAGGAGCTCTGTGTCGAGGAGGGCTTCGCGCCCGACGACCCGCGCTTCGAGATCGGCGTGTGGCTGGAGGCGCTGATCCGGGTGACCCGGCTGGCCTGCGCCATCGGCGTGCACACCGGCTCGATGACCGTCGAGGAGGGCGCCCGCCGCTTCGAGGCCGACACCCACATCGCCGGTCCCGCCGCGATGTCGGAGGCGGCACGGGCCACCTTCGATCCGACCTACGGCCGCTACACCTGGGGCAAGCTGGAGATCCTCGCCCTGCGCGAGCGGGCCAGGACCGAGTGGGGCGCCTCCTTCACGCTCAAGCGTTTCCACACCGCGATGCTCGACCTCGGCTCCCCGCCCCTCGGCCTCCTCGCCCGCGCACTCTAGGTGCGTGAGCGCGGGGCATCCGCCACGGTCTCCCCCGATGGGTGAGCCTCTCCGGACACGTGAGCGCAGGGCGCCCGCCACCGTCTCTCCGGGCATGAGCGTGGGCCGCCCCTTGCGGACCCGCACTCCGCCCAACCGGCCGGGCGGCGGGCGGCCAGTGCGATCACGTCGGCGATCTCGGCGAGCTCGTCCGGGTCCTCGGTGAGCTGGGCGATCGCCATCCGCAGGTGCGGCGGCCCCTGGCGTACGCGGTAGCGGCTGCCCGGCGCCGCCGCGACGCCGTGCGCGGCCAGGGTGGCCAGGGCTTCGGACTCGTCGTGGACCGGGACCCACAGCACGAGGCCATGGCTGTCACCCTGTATCGCGAGGGTCGACATGCGTTCGGGCGCGGACGATGGGAGGACTTTCTCGAGTCGTTCAATGACCTGATGCGCGCCAAGACGTCCGTCGAATCGTTCTTCCGTGTGGTCGATGTCCTGCAACGTGCCGGTGCGCGAGGCCCGGTTGGCGAGATCATGGAGATGATCAGCCAGGCCAGGCCCCGCGCGGAATCTTTTCGGGCACAGCCTCCCGACGGCCAGGAGACGTTTCCGGCGCTGAACCCTCTGATCCCGGCCATCGTCCACTGGGGTGAGGGAAGAAAACCCGACTTCCTTGCCGGAGTGGCGCGGAAGGTGGCGTCGGACGAACTCAACGACCGAGGTGACGCGGAGATCGTTTCATCGAAAACCTCCAGCGTGGAGACCCCGGGCTTTGGCCCTGGGGAGGAAACGCGGCACGGTGCCGCACGGTTTAAATCGAACATGCGCGCGATTTTTAGCTGATCGTTCGGTACGATGCGAGGCGTGGCGCAGATCGTGAAGCGGGCGTTCAAGTTCCGCTTCTACCCGACCCCCGAGCAGGCTGATGAGCTTGCCCGGACGTTCGGCTGCGTCCGCCTCGTCTACAACAAGGCCCTGCAGGAGCGGACCCGCGCCTACCGGTCGGAAGGCCGCAAGGTCTCCTACGTGGAATCGTCGGCCGCGCTGACGGAGTGGAAACGCACCGAGGAGCTGGATTTCCTGGCCGAGGTGTCGTCGGTGCCGTTGCAGCAGGCGTTGCGGCACCTGCAGACGGCGTTTGCGAACTTCTTCGCCCAGCGGGCCGGGTACCCGGCGTTCAAGTCCCGGAAGAAGTCCCGGCTGTCGGCCGAGTACACCCGCTCGGCGTTCCGCTACCACGACGGGCGGCTCACCCTGGCGAAGATGGACGCCCCGCTGAACATCGTGTGGTCGCGCCCGCTGCCCGAGGGGGCCGATCCGTCCACGGTGACCGTGTCGAAGGACGCGGCCGGGCGCTGGTCGGTGTCGATCCTGTGTGAGGACACCGTCCGGCCTCTGGACCCGACCTCGGACATGGTCGGGGTGGACGCCGGGATCACCGCGCTGGTCACCCTGTCGCGTCCGATTCCGGGCGTGACCGACGACGACGGCAAGGTCACCAACCCCCGCCACGAACGCGCCGACCGCAGGAGACTCGCCCGCGCGCAGCGGATACCGGCCCGCAAGGAGAAGGGGTCGGCGAATCGGGGCAGGGCGAGGGTGAAGGTCGCCCGGGTGCATGCCCGGATCACCGACCGTCGCCGCGATGTCCTGCACAAGCTCACCACCGCGATCGTCCGCGAGAACCAAGTGGTCGTGATCGAGGATCTCACCGTGCGTAACCTGGTGAAAAACCACAGCCTGGCCCGCGCGATCTCCGATGCGAGCTGGCGGCAGATGCGCACCATGCTGGAGTACAAGGCGCAGTGGTACGGGCGGGAGCTGCTGGTGGTGGACCGGTGGTTTCCCTCCTCGAAGCTGTGCTCGGCGTGCGGCGCGCTCCAGCGGTTCATGCCGCTGAACGTCCGCGACTGGGTGTGCGCCTGTGGCGTGGTCCATGACCGTGATGTGAACGCCGCGAAGAACATCCTCGCCGCCGGGCTGGCGGAGAGGTGAAACGCCTGTGGAGCCGGTGTAAGACCTCAAGGGCGCAGGCCCGGCGGGCGACTGGCGGTGAAGCAGGAAACTCCACCCGTGAGGGTGGGAATCCTCCGGCTTCAGCCGTGGGGAGGAAGTCAACGAGCGCCACTACGCACGCGGGGCGACCCGCAACGCCCCGCAGAGTTTCTGGAGCTTCCTTCTGTTCCGGCGACGCCGGCCTCCGGCGGCCCCGACATCCACGGAGACACCATCGTGACCACACCCATGGTCCACGCCAGGGCCGTACGTAAGAGCTTCGGCCACCTGGAGGTGCTCAAGGGCATCGACCTGGACGTCCAGCGGGGCGAGGTCGTCGTCATCCTCGGCCCCTCCGGGTCCGGGAAGTCGACGTTCCTGCGCTGCGTCAACCACCTGGAGACCATCGACGGCGGCGCGATCCACGTCGACGGCGAGCTGATGGGCTTCGACGCCTCCGGCGGGCGCGTACGGCATCTGCGGACCCGTGAGATCACCCGTCAGCGCCGGGAGATCGGCATGGTCTTCCAGCAGTTCAACCTCTTTCCGCACTTCACCGTGGTGCGGAACATCATCGAGGCGCCTGTGGGCGTGCGCGGCGAATCCCGCGGCAAGGCGCGGGAGCGGGCCTTCGCCCTGCTGAAACGGGTCGGCCTGGAGGACAAGGCGCACAGCTACCCCCGCCAGCTCTCCGGCGGTCAGCAGCAGCGCGTCGCCATCGCCCGGGCACTGGCGATGGAGCCCAAGCTGATGCTCTTCGACGAGCCGACCAGCGCGCTGGACCCCGAGCTCGTGGGCGAGGTGCTCGCCACCATGAAGGATCTCGCCAACGACGGTCTCACCATGATCGTCGTCACGCACGAGGTCGGGTTCGCCCGTGAGGTGGCCGACCGGGTGGTCTTCATGGACGGCGGGGTCGTGGTCGAGGCCGGTGCGCCCGCCGAGGTGCTGGACAACCCGAGCAACCCGCGGACCAGGGCGTTCCTGAGCAGAGTTCTCTGACACCGGCCGGCAGCGGTCCCGTCGCCTCCTTTCCGACTCCGCGTAAGCACGCCGGCAGGCGCCGATAGACTGGATTCACCGCTTGCGTTTCCTTTGGGGGTCTTGGTGTCTGAGTTCGACACGGTCCTGGTCGTCGACTTCGGTGCGCAGTACGCGCAGCTGATCGCGCGACGGGTGCGTGAATGCCACGTCTACTCCGAGATCGTCCCCTCGACGATGCCGGTGGAGGAGATGATGGCCAAGAAGCCCAAGGCCATCATCCTGTCCGGCGGGCCCTCGTCGGTCTACGCCGAAGGCGCCCCCGCCGCGCCCGCCGGCCTGTTCGAGACCGGGGTGCCCACCTTCGGCATCTGCTATGGCTTCCAGGTCATGGCTCAGGCGCTCGGCGGCCAGGTGGCCAGGACCGGCCTCGCCGAGTACGGCGGGACCCAGCTCGACGTGGCCCAGGAAGGCGTGCTCTTCGCCGGCCTGCCGGCCAAGCAGTCGGTCTGGATGTCCCACGGCGACAGCGTCGCCGCCGCCCCCGAGGATTTCCTCGTCACCGCCGCGACCACGCAGACACCGGTCGCCGCCTTCGAGCACCCCGGCAAGGGCTTGTACGGCGTGCAGTTCCATCCCGAGGTCCTGCACTCCGAGCACGGTCAGGCCGTCCTGAAGCACTTCCTCGACGCGGCGGGCTGCCGTCCCTCCTGGACGATGCTCAACATCGTCGAGGACGCGGTGGAGGCGGTCCGCGCCCAGATCGGCCCAGAGGGGCGCGCCATCTGCGCGCTGTCGGGCGGGGTGGACTCCGCGGTCGCCGCCGCGATGGTGCAGCGGGCCATCGGTGAACGTCTGACCTGCGTGTTCGTCGACCACGGACTGCTGCGCAAGGGCGAGGCCGAGCAGGTCGAGCGTGACTTCGTGGCCGTCACCGGAGTGAAGCTCCGCGTGGTGAACGCCCAGGAACGCTTCCTCAAGGCACTCGACGGAGTCGTCGACCCGGAGGAGAAGCGCAAGATCATCGGTCGTGAGTTCATCCGGGTCTTCGAGGACGAGCAGCGCGCCATCCTCGCCGACGGCCCGGTCGACTTCCTCGTTCAGGGCACCCTCTATCCTGACGTGGTCGAGTCCGGGGGCGGCACCGGCACCGCCAACATCAAGTCGCACCACAACGTGGGCGGCCTCCCGGACGACCTGCGGTTCTCGCTGGTGGAGCCGTTGCGAGCGCTTTTCAAGGACGAGGTCCGCCGCGCGGGCGAGGAGCTCGGCCTGCCCCCCGCGATGGTCTGGCGCCAGCCGTTCCCCGGCCCCGGCCTGGGCATCCGCATCATCGGCGCGGTCACGCACGACCGCCTGGAGATCCTCCGCGAGGCGGACGCCATCGCCCGCGAGGAGCTCTCCCGCGCGGGTCTGGACCGGGAGATCTGGCAGTGCCCGGTCGTCCTGCTGGCCGACGTCCGTTCGGTGGGCGTCCAGGGCGACGGCCGCACCTACGGCCATCCGGTCGTCCTGCGTCCGGTCTCCAGCGAGGACGCCATGACCGCCGACTGGTCCCGCGTCCCCTACGACGTGCTCGCCCGCATCTCCACCCGGATCACCAACGAGGTCCGGGAGGTCAACCGCGTGGCCCTCGACGTGACCAGCAAGCCCCCGGGCACCATCGAATGGGAGTAGGAACGACGGCGCGGCCCCGCGGAGCATCCCTCCGCGGGGCCGCGCTGTTCTCCGTCATCACCGGGACGCGCGGAGGCCGAGATACTGCAGGGCGGCGAAGCCGCCGACGGTGACCGCCTGCAGGAGGACCCAGACGGTGCCGAGGGCCGTGACCTCCAGGCCGCCGATCGCGAGTTCGCCGACGCTGACCACGGTCCACAGGGTGTTGAGGACGACGGCGGCCAGGGCGGCGGTCCGGTTGATCGCGGCAGGCCGGGCGGCCAGCCAGATCGCGACGCCGTAGACGGTGAGGAACACGCCGATGCCGTACTGGAGGGTGACAGGCAGGCCGAGCAGGTCGTTGATCGGGCCCGCCAGGGCCAGGTAGGCCAGGCCGTTGACGGTGGTGACGACGGAGTCCAGGCGCAGCGCCAGTCGCAGGAGCCGGTGGGGGTCGGTGGCGGTATTGCCGGTCATGGCGGTGACCTTGTCGGTCATTTCGTCGTCTCCTTGTTTCCTGCGGTTGTTCCTGCAGGTCACAAAGGTACGGAGATCGGCGGAGCGTGGAATCTGTCATCCACCGGTACTTATCGGATCCTCTATAGGTCGGCTCGGGTATGCCCCGCTCTCGGGCGGCGCTGACCGGGCACACGGGCTTCCGGCCTGACGGACGAGGTGGGCGGCAGCCGTATCGGTGTGGATGACGACTGCGCCGGTTTTGCAGTCTCCATACAGGTAGGTTGGGCGGGGTGTCCTCGTCAGTCATCGGTCCCGGATCTTCCACGGTCACGCCCGCCGCCCGGCTGGCCTGGCTGGACGCGCTGCGCGGGATCGCCGCCGTCGCGGTGTTGCTGGAACATCTGCTGCCCTGGTTCATGCCCGCGCTCCGGCCCTACTGGTTCAACCTCGGGATGTACGGCGTCCTGGTGTTCTTCCTGGTCAGCGGCTATATCATCCCGGTCTCGCTGGAAGGTCGCGGCGACGTCCGCGCCTTCTGGATCAGCCGCGTGTTCCGGCTCTACCCGGTCTACCTGCTGGTCGCGGCCTCCGTCCTGCTCATGGCCTTCTGGATGCCGGTCCGCGAGCAGGTGCCCCGCGACCTGTCGTCGGTGTCCGCGCACGTCACGATGCTGCTGGACGTGGTCCACCTCGGCGGGCTGGCCGACACCATGTGGACGCTCTCCTACGAGATGGTCTTCTACCTGGTGGTGACCGCGCTGTTCGTCCGCGGCCTGCACCGCCGGAGCGGCACCTTCGCCGTGGGGTTCGGTGCCGTGGCGGTCGTCGCCGGGCTGACGCTGACCGCGCCGCTGCTCAGCGGCCCCTGGCCCGCCTACGTGTCGGGCGTGCTCTTCCTCGTGGGCATGGCGTGCCTGATCGGCGGCCGGTTCCGGACCACCGCCGCCTACGTCCTCGGCGGCATGTCCGTGGTGTTGCTGCTCTTCGGCAGCTTCGTGCCATGGCTCGGGGCGGCGATCCTCGCGGTGATGTTCGCCGGGACCGCGATCCGTCGCTGGGAGCAGGGGACGGGCGGGCTCTGGCCGGTGGCGGCCGTCACCGTTCTCGTGGCCCTGGCCCCGGTGTGGGCGTCCCAGGCGGGCTGGTGGTGGGTCCAGCCGGGCGTGTGGTTCACCACGATCGCGCTCGCGGGGGCGACGTTCGCGGGCGCGATGGCCCTGCGCCGCCGCCGCCTGCCTCTCTTCCTCGTCCGGCTCGGCCTGATCAGTTACTCGCTCTACCTCCTGCACCACCCGCTGCTGAGGCTCGTCAACGCTCTCGTCGGAGACGTGCGTGCCATGCAGCCGGTGGTGCAGGTGTCGCTGTCAGCGGGTTTCGTCACCGTGGTGATCGGCCTGAGCCGGCTCACCTACCGCTACGTCGAGCTGCCGATGCAGCGGCTGGGCAGGCGGCTGGCTCAGAGACCGTCGGCGGGCGACTCGGCGCTCTCGGCGCCGTCGAGCGGGGTGTCCGACGTCAAGCCGTCGTCCTTCTCGCTGCCGACGGGGTAGATGTCGCCGGCCTTGAGCTCCTTGGCACCGCGCAGGGAGGAGACCGCCACGATGTGGTAGCCCTGCTTCTGCAGCGCGGTCAGCAGTTTCGGCATGACCGTGACGGTCTGCGCGACCCAGTCGTGCATGAGGATGACGCCGTCACGCTTGGCGTTCTTGAGCACCTCGTCGTAGATGGCCTTCTCGTTCTTGGTCGCCCAGTCGCGGGAGCCGCCGTTCCACAGCATGATCGGCATGTTCATCTCGGCCGCGATCGCCTTGACCCGATCGTCCAGCTCGCCGTACGGCGGGCGGATCATGGTCGGCGCCTTGCCGGTGACCTGCTTGACGAGGTCCTGGGTCTTGGTCAGCTCCTCGCGGATCTTGGCCTCGTCCAGCTCGCGCAGGTGCGGGTGGGTGTAGCTGTGGTTGCCGAGGTCGTGTCCCTCGACGGCCATCCGCTTGGCGAAGGCCGGACGCGACTTCACGTACTGACCCTCAAGGAGGAAGGTGGCCTTGGACTTGTACTTCTTGAGGGTGTCGAGCAGCTTGTCGGCGTATTTTCCGGGGCCGTCGTCGAAGGTCAGCGCGATGCACTTGACCTTCGCGCAGTCCACGGGCGCGACCTTGGCGGCGGACTTGGCCTTGTCCGCCGCAGTGGTCTTGGCCGTGGTGGTGGGCTTTGGCTGGTCCGCGCTCCAGGCGGCGGTCGGCGTGGCCATTAAGGCGAGCGCGCAGGGGACGGCCAGCAGCATTCGGGCAGGAGACTTCATGAGGGGAGCTCCGGGTGTTACGAGAGATGCGGGCGGGACAGAAAAAAGCATCCTATCCGGACACTTCGCCCGAAGTAGGGTTGATTGGTTGTCTGCCAGCCGATCTTCAGGCTTCTACCAGCGAGCACACAGGGACGGAAGTTTTCTGACACCTGCGCACCCAGCCCGGATCCGCGCGCCTTGGGCGTTGTCTCGATGTGGGGCTGTGACCGGCGCGGCTCACGGCGCCCCCATGGCCGCGTTACCCGTCCCATCGGATCCTTAAAAGGGGTAGACGAAGCACTGTCGCGCGCTCTTGCCCGGGTGCCCGAAACAACCGGCCCGTTTGGGCTTCGGGGTGACGGTCTACGGACCTCCCCCTGGACCGAACAGGCGAGGTGGGCGCACGTACAACGCACATGGACGTCGACAATGATCGTCCAGTAGATTATGGCCCCGCTCTTAACCGGAGGTTACAAGTATCGAATTGGAGCATGATCGTTGCAGATCGCAACGTACTCATTACATCTCCTCTGTTGCTCGGCGCATTTGCACAGGTAGCGAGGAGACGGCGCGCTCCTGTCGCGGTTCCCCGATCGTCGGCCGACTGTCGCTGAAGCTGTGTCGCCCTATCTGCTGAGCACATGGAAGGTGTATCGCGTGCCCGACGGCATCTCTCCGAGCCCGACATATCCGGACTCATCCGCCAGTCCGTCCCCGAGTGGCTCTGGGGCGTCCAGTCCGTCCCCGAGTGGCTCTGGGGCGTCCAGTCCGTCCCCGAGTCCTTCGACCGGCAGCCCGAGCCCTTCTCCGTCGGATCTCACCCCATGCCCGCACGATCCCCCGTGCCGGATTCGCCCGTGCCTGCCGGATGACGACGAAATAGCGCGTACCCGGCCTATCAACGAAGATCGTGGCCCCAGTCCTCTTTTGGCTGGCTCAAACGACCGGGTTCCGACCCCGGCCCCGTTCGAGCCTGCCCCAGATGGCAAGGATGGCTACGAAGCACGGACCGACAAGATCGTCATATTCGCCAACGTGATGCTTGAGGCCGAGGCGAACGTCGGCAATCTCAAGACCAAGGCCGTCACGGCCGACCACTGGAACCCAGTGCTCGGCGTCCCCCCCCTCCCTGGTGTTTATCTCAGAAAGCTCAACGGCTATATCGAGGAATGGGTCGACGCCGCGGGAACCCTGCAGAAAGTGCTCGGGGACGACGCGCCAAAGCTCATAGGCGTGGCGAAGAGGTACGCCGCCGCCCACAAGGACGCTGAAGAAGCCGTCCATCAGATCAACCCGTGAAGGATGCCCTAGATGTCAAACTCCAGCGATCGCCTACATAGGCGAGCAGCGCGGTTACAAGCTGATGCTGAGAAGGCCAGGGCTGCTGAGCTGGCTGAGAAGGCCAGGGTTGCTGAGCAGGCCAGGGTTGCTCAGCTGGCTGAGCAGGCCAGGGCTGCTGAGCAGGCCAGGGTTGTTCAAGCTCGTTGGTCCATGATGGGCCGGGAACGTGAGTGGAATACAGCTGGCCAGGTCAAGGCTGACCAGGCCAAGGTGGATGCGAAGTTCTTCGATAGATTGTGGAAAGAGCTCACACCTGCTCATCGGAAAGTCTTGAAGGGGCTGACCTATGCCGGCCTTGTCGTAGGCATTCCGATGGTCGGTTACGCCGTTTGGCACGTGGGCGATCCCATCAATTACTTCGATGGCCGGAATACGTGGAACGAAATGCTGAGTGATCTCAAGGACAGCGCCTGGGATGTATGGATCACTTACTTCAGCGAGGTCTCACCGTACTGGATGGGTCACGCGTCCGAAACGGTCCAGCGCTATCTCAGATTCGAGTTGATCGGCATGTTCGACGAGCTCGGCCGTATCGCCGTTGAGATAAGCACCACCATGTCCAGCCTGGCCTGGGATATCACGGATTACAACATTAGTCTCGTCGATCTGATGACGGTTTTCGGCCCCACCCTCATGATAATCATGCCGTTCGCTGGGACTTTGCCCGGCAGGGCCGTCCTGGTGGCGGCCTGCTTCGCGTTCCTTAAATTTCTCTGGGGGCTGATAAAGGAGCTCATCAGCAAGATGAAAGCACTCGACGGCAAGTTGCAAGCTCTCAACCACAAGATGAACGAACTCCAAGGGCTCTTCAACGTGGGTGACAACAAATTGCACCTGAAGCCGGTAGGCAGCGACGTCAACTTCTGGGTGCCCCTCTCCAAGGAAACCCAGTGACGCACATCGGCGCGGGCAACGAGGAAGACCTCCCACGGTTGTTCCGCGAGGTCGAGCGTATGGCCGACACGTTCACAGACGGGATGCGAGAGCTGGACGAGCGGAGGGTGACAGGTGCCGACAGCACTGGCCGAGTGGTGGCCACGGTGACGGGCTCGGCGCAGCTTCTGCACGTGCGCATCGACCCTCGGGCGATGCGCGACCTCGACCATGTGACGCTGAGCCAGGCCGTGCTGGACGCGGTCGGAGCGGCGCGCCAGACTGCGGCGGAAGGGCTGGACGAGCTCCTGGGCAGGCTGAACGGTGGCCGGCCGCAGCCCGCCCCGGAGGATAATCCGTTCACGCGTTACTTCGATGAGTTTCTGCGGGAGAGCGGGCATGGATGAGACGGACAGGCTGCGGATGCTCACAGAGCGGCTGGAGCAGTTGGAGCGGCGGTCGGCGACTCTGGCTGAGGCCGGCGCGGCTGCGGAGCAGTGGGTCACGCGGGAGTTCACCGGCAAGGTAGACAAGGGTGGGATCACGGCGACCGTGGACGCCTCGGGAAACCTGCTGGCCCTCGACATCAGCCAGCTGAGCAAACGGCGGCATGACGGCGTGACGCTCGGCGACGCGGTGCTCGAGGCGATCCACAAGGCCGAGCAGGCCGCGAGCGAGGCGAGGGCCACGCTGATGGGCGACCTGGGCGTCGACTTGGGCGTCGACTTGGGAGACCTGTTCGGCGACGCCAAACGCTTCTTCGAGGCTGATGGCGGCCCGCACCGTTAGGACGTCGTTACGTTGCCTCTGGTGGGTGGTGTTCTGGCTGGACTGAGATGGGCGTGTCGCGATGGCAGGTCGGGCACGCGCCGGTCCATGCGCGTATGAGGTCCTGGAGTATGGCCAGGACTTGATAGAAGGTCAGACCGGCGCTGGGGCTCTGGGTCCAGGCGGACGGGTCGGTGGCCGTGGGCCGGTCCGACGGGAACACGGGCGCACGGACCCTCACACTTCGCTTCGCTACACTACGCTGTCGCGACGATACCGTGAGCTACTCCACTGCCTGCCGTGACCGAAGGGGCGAAATCGGTGCAAGATCATATCGACACGCGGATCAGGGCGTTCATCGAACCTCGCTTCCCCGGCCGGAGCTGGACCGACGACGACGACATCTTCGCCCTGGGGTTCGTCGACTCGATGTTCGCGATGGAGGTGGTGATGTTCGTCGAGCGGACCTTCGCGGTGACGGTGCCCAACGACGAGCTTCACATGGACAACTTCCGCAGCGTCCGCTCCATGGCCGCGCTGGTCCGGCGGGTCTCCGCCGGCCCGCAGCCAGGGGCGGTGCCCGCGTGACCGCGAGCGTCGAGAGGCGGGGGACCGGCCCGATCAAGTGCGTCGTCTGGGACCTGGACAACACGCTGTGGGACGGCGTGCTCCTGGAGGATGGAGAGGTCACCCTCCGGCCCGGAGTCGCGGAGGTCGTCCGGGTGCTCGACGAGCGGGGAATCCTGCAGTCGATCGCCAGCCGGAACCACAGTGAGGCCGCCATCGAGCAACTGGAGCGGTTCGGCCTGCGTGACTACTTCCTCGCCCCCCAGATCGGCTGGAACCCGAAGTCCGAGTCCGTGGCGGCCATCGCGGAGACCCTGAACATCGGGATCGACACGCTGGCGCTGATCGACGATCAGTCGTTCGAGCGGGAGGAGGTGTCCTTCAGCCACCCCGGGGTGCTCTGCCTGGACGCCCGAGACGTGGCCGGGATTCCGGAGATGCCGGTCTTCACGCCGAGATTCGTCACCGAGGACTCCCGCAACCGGCGGTCGATGTATCTGGGATCCGAGCTCAGGGACGCCGCCCAGCGCGAGTTCGGCGGGACGAGCGAGGATTTCCTGGCCACGCTCGACATGACCTTCGTGATCACCCCGGCGGCGGAGGCCGACCTGCGGCGCGCCGAGGAGCTCAGCGTCCGCACCAACCAGCTCAACTCCACCGGGATCACCTACTCCTACGAGGAACTGCGTGAGTTCGTACGGTCCCCCGACCACCTGCTGCTGGTGGCCGGCCTTGACGACAGGTTCGGGTCCTACGGGAAGATCGGCCTCGGCCTCGTCGAGCGCGGGGCCGAGATCTGGACGCTCAAGCTCCTGCTCATGTCCTGCCGGGTGATGTCACGGGGCGTCGGGACGGTCCTGCTGAACCACATCATGCGGCTGGCACGGGACGCCGGTGTGCGGCTCCAGGCGGAGTTCCTGCCCAACGACCGCAACCGGGTGATGTTCGTGACCTACCGCTTCGCGGGCTTCCAGGAGGTCGGGACCCGGGACGGGCTTCAGATCCTGGAGTCCGATCTCGGCCACATCCAGGATCCTCCCGCCTACCTGACGGTCCGGACCGGCTGACCGCCATGCTCAGGAGAGCCTTCGAGCACGAGAGCGAGATGATCCGGCGGTGGCGCAACCACCCGCGGGTGCGCGGGGTCAGCCTCACCGACCACGAGATCGACGAGGCGGAACACCATAGGTGGTGGCGCGCGACGATGGCCGACCACACACGCCGGATCCTGGTCTACGAGCACGGCGGCGTGCCGAGCGGGGTGGTGAACATCTCCGGCCACGACGTCCGGGCGCGGCAGGCCGGCTGGGGTTTCTACCTCGACGTGGACGGGCTGTCCCGGCGCGGGGAGCTGCTGGCCGCCTGGATGCGGATCGAGGGCGAGGCGGTCGAGTATGCCTTCACCGAGCTGGGGATCGACACCCTGCGCGGTGAGGTCCTGGCCCGCAACGAGGCGGTCAGGGCCCTGCACCGCCGCCACGGGTTCGCCGAGGTCGGCACCTACACGCGCCAGGTGGCCGGGGTGGAGGAGCCCGTCGTCGTCATCGAGATGACCAGATGATCAGGGTTTCCCGGTGGTCACGGCGAGAGCAGCACGTCGGCGACCCGCACCCTGCCCTCGCCGTCGACCAGGGCGGGCCCGCGCGCGCCGAGCTCCGCGCGGGTGCGGGCGCGGGTGAGCAGCTCTCGCAGGCACGCGCGGGCGGGACCGTCCGCGCGGGTCACACCGTCGAGATGACCGAGCCCGGCCGCCAGCCCGTGTGAGACCACCTCCTCGTAGGCCGGCCGCTGGTTCTCCGCCACCCAGACGAGCGCGGCGGCCTTACCCAGGTAGAGGAGCTCCCACATGCTGCTGCCCGCCGCCGTGACGACGAGGTCCGCCGCCGCGACCAGGCGGGGGAGGTCGTCGGTGGGAGGGATCCGGTGGATCGTCTGGCCGTCCGCCGGCCCGAGACGGTCCAGCGCTCCCTCGCGCGGCGTGACCACCGTCGCCAGGAACGGCGCGCCCGTCGCGACGAGTTCCCCCGCGATGACGGGGGCCGCTCCTGCCGCGTCGGTGCCACCGAAGAAACAGAGCACTCGGGGCGGTTGCCCCGGCTCCCCCGTCCACCGTCCACCGGGCTCGGCCGGCTCCCGCCGGCGCAGCCGCCGTACGTCGTCCCGGAGCAGGGCGTAGCGCACCCCGGCGAGCCGGACCGATCCGGCGGGGGAGCCGCCCGGCCCGCGCTCGGCGCCGAGGTTCTGGTCCAGATAGATGTCGGCGTCCTGGCCTCGGTCGTCCTCGTCGACGATGGCCAGCACTCTGACGCCCGCCTCGCGCAGCGCTCCCGAGCAGCGGGGGTCGAGGGCGTAGGAGTCGATGACCACGGCGTCGAGGGCGAGGCGGCGGGCGGTCCGGACCATGGCGGCCGGGCCGTCCGGTCCGGGCAGCAGTGGCAGGCCCCGCCTGGCCAGCTGCCGCCTCGCCCAGTCCAGCCCCCCGACGTCGCCGAGGACGACGACCTCCAGGCATCGCTCCCGCAGCTCCTCCGCGAGGGCCAGGCAGCGCATCAGGTGGCCGACGCCGAGGTCGGTGCTCGCGTCACAGCGGATGCCGACGCGGTTCATCACGCCTCCTCCAGCGCCTTCTGCTCTATGGCGGCGTTGAGCGCCACGACCTCGGGCCGCTCCCGCAGCCATCCGGCCAGGGTCCGCAGCGGCACCGGCCCGTCCCCGAAGTGGTCGACGACCGCTCTGATCAGCTCCCAGTCCTCCGGGGTGTCGAGCGTGACGCGCAGATCGGCGTCGCCCGGCGGGAACATGAGACCGATGATCCGGAAACGCTCGGCGTGCGTGTAGAGGTAGGACGTCACATGGGTGCGGTGGTAGCCCGTGGCCACCGTGTCGAGGCCGCGGAGCGCCTGCGCGGAGACGATCTCCACGTCCAGTCCTCTGGGCAGGGTCCTGGGCTGCGGGCTGGTGCTCAGGTAGTCGAGCGCGGGCGCGGCCCGCCACATGCCCGCGGCCATCGCGATGACCTCCGGGTCGAGCAGCGGGCAGTCGGCGGTGAGGCGCATGACCGCGTCGCAGCCCAACCGGTCGAGAGCGCCGAGGAAGCGGGTCAGCACGTCGTCCACCGGGCCTCGGTACCAGGAGACTCCGAGCCGCTCGCACTCCGCGACGACGGCGTCGTCGGCGGGTTCGGTGGTGGTGGCCACGACGAGGTCGTCGAGGGCGTCGCCGCAGGAGGCCGCGCGCACGACCCGTTCCAGAACGGTGCGTCCGCCCAGCGTCCGCAGGACCTTTCCCGGCAGGCGGGTGGACCCCATGCGGGCTTGAATGACTCCGGCGATGTGAACGGCCAAAACATTTCCTAACTCGGCTGAGTGATGGTGACGCTACGTTATGCTACAAACTCGTCACTGAATGACTACCGTAAGTTACGGAAGTCTTGTATGGGGGGACTCGGGTGGGAGAGCTTGAGGGGTCATCGATTCTTATCACCGGCGGGACGGGATCGTTTGGAAAGGCTTTCATCCGGCACGTGCTCGACCACCACGACCCCCGGCGGGTGGTCGTGTTCTCAAGGGACGAGCTCAAGCAGTATGAGGTCAGGCAGCTGTTCGCCGACGACTCCAGGCTGCGGTGGTTCATCGGTGACGTGCGCGATCGTAGCCGCCTGACCCGTGCCATGCACGGTGTCGACCATGTGGTGCACGCGGCCGCGCTCAAACAGGTCGACACGGCCGAATACAACCCGTTCGAATATGTTCTGACCAATGTCAGTGGTTCCCAGAATGTCGTGGAAGCGGCCATTGACTGCGGTGTCAGAAAGGTGATCGCCCTCTCGACGGACAAAGCCTCCAGCCCTATCAATCTTTATGGAGCGACCAAGCTGGTAGCGGACAAATTGCTGGTGTCTGCCAATCATTACGCTTCTCACCATGTGACCCGGTTCGCTGTGGTCAGATACGGCAACGTCATGGGCAGCCGGGGCTCGGTGATCCCCTTCTTCCAGAAGCTGGCGGCCGAGGACAAGAGCCTGCCGATCACCGACAAGCGGATGACCCGCTTCTGGATCACCCTGGACCAGGCCGTCCGGTTCGTGACCGAGTCCTTCGACCTGATGCAGGGCGGCGAGCTCTACGTCCCCCGCATCCCCAGCATGCGGATCACGGATCTGGCCGAGGCCGTCGCCCCGGGCGCCCCGCTGCACGAGGTCGGCGTCCGACCCGGGGAGAAGCTCCACGAGGAGATGATCGCCGCCGACGACAGCCGCAGGACGATCCGTCTGGCCAGCCGCTACGTGGTGCAGCCCACCATCGCGACCTGGGGCTACGTCCCGTCGCCCGGTGGCCAGGGCGTCCCCGAGGGCTTCTCCTACCGCTCCGACACCAACGACCAGTGGCTGTCGGTCGAGGGGATCCGCGAGTTGCTCGCGGTGAGGGTCTGATGCTTCCGTACGGCAGGCAGTCGATCGATGAGCGTGACATCGAGGGTGTCCTCGGTGTCCTGCGAGGGGAGTGGCTGACCACCGGTCCGGCCGTCGGCGCGTTCGAGGAGGAGCTCGCGGCCTGGACCGGGGGTGTGCCGTGCGTGTCGGTGACCTCGGGAACGGCCGCGCTGCACACGGCCTATGCGGCGGCCGGCGTCGGCCCGGGGGACGAGGTGGTCACCTCGCCGATCACCTTCGTCGCCACCGCGGCCACGGCCGCGATGCTCGGTGCGCGCGTCGTCTTCGCCGACGTGGAGGAGGACACGGCCAACCTCGACCCCGCCGCCGTGGAGGCGGTGGTCGGTCCGCGCACGCGGGCCGTCACCGCCGTCGACTACGCCGGCCACCCGGCCGAGTACGACGTTCTGCGCAAGATCGCCTCAAGTGTCGAGGCCGTGGTCGTGGGTGACGCCGCGCATTCCGTCGGGTCGCGCTACCACGACCGTCCGGTGGGCGCACTCGCCGACCTGACGACCTTCTCCTTCTTCCCGACGAAGACGATCACGACGGCCGAGGGCGGCGCGGTCGCCACGGCCGACGTGGAGCTTCTCCGGCGCGCCCGGCGATTCAGGAACCACGGGCTGGTCCGGGACCCACAGGAGCTACGCGACCCGGATGAGGGGGGCTGGCACCAGGAGGTTCACGCGTTCGGCCTGAACTACCGCCTGCCCGATGTGCTGTGCGCCCTCGGCGTCAGCCAGCTCCGGCGGTTGGGCGCGTTCAGGGAGCGGCGGGCCCGCCTCGTCGAACGCTACAACAAGGCTCTTCAGGGCCTGGCCGGGCTGCGGTTGCCCACCCGGCGTCCCCACGCCGACCCCGCCTGGCACCTGTACTCCGTGGGAGTGCTCGGCGGGCGGCGACGCGAGGCGTACGAGCGGATGCGGGCGGCGGGCATCGGTGTCCAGGTGAACTACCTGCCCGCCTACTGGCATCCCGTCTTCGCGGACATGGGTTACCGGCGCGGCATGTGCCCGGTCGCCGAGGAGTTCTACGCGCGGCAGCTGTCGCTGCCCCTGTTCCCCGACCTCACCGACTCGGAGCAGGACCGGGTCGTCGAAGCTCTCCACGCGATCCTCGGCTGAGCGGAGGCATGATGCACCACACGAACCACTTCTACGGGCACGCCCATGTCTTCGCCCGGTTCTGCGGGCTGGAAGGGCGGAGGCCGCCGCGCATCAACGGATATCTCCAGCACGGATGGAACGCCCTGGACGGGTTCGGTCCCCGGGAGAAATACGTTCCGGGGACGCCGAAGTTCGTCTGGACGGACACGATGCGCCGCCGTGGCTGGGCGCGAGGGCGCCGCCACTACTACCCGATCGGTGCTCCGTGGCTCTACCTGACGCAGATGGAGCCCGAGGAGCCGGGCACGGTGCGGGAGGGCACGATCTGGTACCCCTTCCACGGCTGGGAACGCCAGCACGTGGACGGCAGCCACCAGCGGCTGATCGACGAGATACGCGAGGTCGAGCAGGGGCCGGTCACCGTCTGCCTCTACTGGCTGGAGTTCGGCATGCCCGAGATCCGGAGCCTCTATGAGGACGCGGGGTTCCGGGTGATCAGCCATGGCGCTCGTGGCTGGATGAGGAAGGGGACCGATCCGCTCTTCCCGCACCGGCAGCTCACCGAGCTCCGCCGCCACCGGCGGGTGGCGTCCAACCGGCTGAGCACCGCCGTGTTCCACGGCATCGCGGCCGGGTGCGAACCGGCCGTGTACGGCAACCCCATGGTCCTGGCGGACGAGGACCCGCTGCACGGCGGGGTCGCCCGCATCCGGCGGCTGTGGCCGGAGCTTCACGGCGCCGAGGTCAATCTCGCCACCGCCCGGGAGATCGCCGATGACGAGCTGGGGGTCACCTACCGGGTGTCCCCCGAAGAGATCAGAACCGTTTTCGGATGGCCGGGGGAGACCGATGATCTGTGACGACGCCGTGGCCCGGGTGCGTCTGATAGGGGGAGAGATGCTTGAGTGGTCCGACACCGAACGGGACGGATCTCCCGGCGCCGGAGTGCTCGGCGAGCTGTTGCGCCCTCTCCTGCCCAGCGGTGCCCGGGTCCTGGTCGCGGGGCCGCACCCGGCCGCTCTCCTCGACGAGCCGGTCGCCGGCGCGTGCGAGCTGAGCGTGCTGCTGCGCTCCTACTCCGACGCCTGCCGTCTGGCGGAACAGCATGAGGTGACGGTCTACTGCGGGAGCCTGGAGAAGGCGGCGTTCTCCGAGGGGTTCGACGTGGTGATCGCCCTCGACGGGGTCGAGCGCCTGATGTCGTTCGACCACGCGGGCAGCTCCTGGGCGGAGGCGCTGAGGCGGCTCGTCGGGATGCTCGCTCCGGGGGGGACACTCGTGCTGGGTGTGGAGAACCCGCTGGGCGTCCACCGGTTCGCCGGAGACCCGTCGGAGGTTCACGAGCGCGCGGACGACGACTGGGCCGCCGCGGAGCTGGACCAGTCCCGGCCGGTGAACCTGGAGCAGCTCACGGACCTCCTGGACGGCTCCGGCCTCACGCTGGGCAGGAGCTACGCGGCGTACGGCCATCCGTCCGGGCCGCACCTCCTGCTGGACGTCTCCGCCCTGGAGACCGCCTCGGCGCCGACCGCCCTCGCCGTGGCGGCCTGTGCGGGGGTCTTCGGCACGCCCCCGGCGGGTTATGACTCGCGGCACCTGTGCCGCATGGCGATAGCGGGCGGGCTCGGGGCCCGGATCGCGACGCGCTGGGTGGTCGTGGCGCATGCCGCCGGTGGCCGCTCCGCGACCACTCCGGTGGCGCTGACCATGGACGCCGACGCCGCTCCCTACTGGCGGCTGCCCTGTGAGCTGGCTCCGGCGGCGCGGGGGGGATGGGTCCGCAGGGCGCGGGGGGACAGGACGCTGCGCGTGTCGGGACGGGTGATACGGACGCCCGGGCTGCTCGACGGGCCGATCCCCGAGGGCCGGTTCCTGGCCGAGATCCTCATGGCCGCCTGCACGCGCAACGACGTCGTCGCGATCCGCGAGGTCCTCGGCCTCTTCCTGTGGTGGATGGAGAGCCAGGGCGCCGACGGGAAGGTGCCGGGATGGACCGCCTTCGCCGTGGCCGACAACGTGATCTTCGACGGCACCCGGTTCGCGCTGCTGGACGCCAGCTGGCAGCTTCCCGGAGAGCTCGACACCGATGTGGTCCTGGCCAGGGTCATGCGCCACTTCGCCGTGCGGCTGCTGGACTCGGGGCAGTGGCACCCGTGGTCCTGGCAGCTCGGTACCGACCGGTTGACGCTGACGCTGCTGTCGATGATGGGCAGGACGGCCGACCTGGAGATCGTCCGCCGGGGCGCGGAGCTGGACGCGGAGATCGATGCCGATCTGGCGGGCTCCCGGGAGGACGGCGCCCAGGACGGGGTGAGCGGCGAGGACAGGCCGGTCCAGGACGAGGCCGTTCCGGACGAGCCGGGTCAGGAAGAGCCGGGCCAGCCGGGGCAGGGCCGCGGCGCGCCGGGCAGGTGGCGGGAGAGCTACCGGGAGCTGTACGCCGCGAGGGGACGGCTGCGCGCGAAGCTGGAGGAGGCCCAGCAGAAGATCACCGTGCTTGAGCGTGACCTGGACACCGCCGAGGCGAAGTTGCTGAAGGCCGTCCGCGCGGTGAAGCAGGCGGAGCGGCGTGACGAGAGGATCCGGTCGTCGGCGGGTTTCCGGGTGGGGCGCGTGATCACCGCTTCGGCGGCGGCCCTGCGGCCGGTGCGGCGGATGTTCGGTGCCGGTCCGGAGCGGGGCGCCGACTAGGGACGCCGATCAGGTCTGAACCGCCGGTCTGTCCGGAGGCGGGCTCGGGCGGAGCGCCGCACGTCAGTTCAACATCTCTGGGGGCGAGCCGTATGCCACAACTCAGCGTGATCGTTCCATACCACAATGTGGAGCCGTACTTTGAAGAATGCCTGGCGTCGATCCGGGACCAGACATTCGACGATCTCGAGGTCATCTGCGTGGACGACGGATCGCTGGACGCGAGTGCGGTCATAGCCAAGGACTACGCGGCGCGGGACCCGCGTTTCCGGCTGGTGGTCCAGGAGAACCAGGGCCTCGGTCCCGCCCGGAACACCGGGGTGAAGTACGCGTCGGGGCGTTACCTGGCGTTCGCCGACAGCGACGACATCGTCCCTCCCCGTGCCTACGAGCTCCTGGTGGGCTCCCTGGAGCGGAGCGGATCCGACATCGCCTCGGGCAACGTGCAGCGGCTCACCTCCGAAGGGCTGGTCCAGTCCTGGGCGCACCGCAACGCCTTCAGAAAGAACCAGACCGGCACGCACATCACCAGGAACGTGCATCTGCTCTTCGACCGTTCGGTATGGAACAAGGTCTTCCGGCGCTCGTTCTGGGACACCCTGGGCATGGAGTTCCCCGCCAGGCTGTACGAGGACATGCCGGTGACCATCCCCGCCCACGTGCGCGCCCGGGCCGTGGACGTGCTCTCCGAGGTCGTCTACATCTGGCGCCTGCGCGAGGGGTCCATCACCGAGCGCCGCTTCCGCGCGGAGAACGTCACCGACCTCATGATCTCCGTCTCGGAGACCGCGCGGTTCCTTGAGGAGCACACACCCGGGCTGCGCCGTGTCTACGAACGCGACACCCTCTTCAACGACCTCCGGGTGGCGGTCGAGGCGCTCGCGGCGGGCGTCGAGCCTGATCTCCTGCTGGAGGTCGTCTGCTCCTACCTCGACACCGTCGGACGGAAGGCGCACCTGGAGCTGCCCGCGATCCGCCGGCTGCAGATCCAGTTGATGCACCGGCGCATGGTCACGGAACTGGCCGAGGCGGTCCGGTTCGAGCGGGACAGCATGGAGGACGCCCGCGTACGGCGGGGCCTGCTGTTACGGCGCAAATGGTATGCCGACTATCCCTTCCGGCGCGGGTACGGGATCCCCCGCTGGGTCTTCGACGTCTCGCGAGAGCTCACGATGACCGGGCGGCTGGAGAGCTGGGAGTGGGGAGAGGACCGGTTGCGCGGTGAGGGCAGGGTGAAGCTGCCCGGTGTCATGGTGGGGGCGGCGGCGTCGTGCGCGATCGACCTGTGGCTGTACGACCGCTCCACCGGCACGGTGTTGCCGTTGCCGGTGGAGCGGGACGACCTCGGGTTCGCCTTCGACTGCGACCTCGGATCGCTCCCCGGGCAGGTCTGCAGGTGGGAGCTGTGGGTCAGGTTCACCGTGGACGGGATCATCCGGGAGGCGCGGCTGCGCAACCACGGTCCGGTGCCCGCCCCCCGCGAGGCCGACGACGGGATGTGGATTCAGCCGCTCACGGACGACAAGGGGTTCGCGGTCCTCACGGTGAGGCGTCCGAGGGCGGCGGTGACCGGGTGCGAGCCGGACGGGGACCGGCTGCGGATCCTCGGATGGCACGCCGAGCAGGAGAACGCCGAGGGCGTCACCCTGGTGATGAGCGTCATGGACGGCCTCGTGCGGACCTATCCCGTCGAGACCGCCCCGGCGCGAGACGGCCGCAGGGAGTTCGTCGTGGGCCTGCCCGCCGAGGACCTGCGGGTCGAGCAGGAGACAGCCACCTGGAACATGTTCCTGTCCGGAATGGCCGACGGGAAGCCGCTGCGGATGCCCGTGGCCCTCCAGGATCTTCCCGAGTGGGAGATGGACGGGTGGGAGATCCAGGTGGCGCGCACATCGCGCGGAAACATGGCGCTGAGAGTCCAGTGGAGCGAAAATGATCATTGATGGACGACCCGTCGGCGTCGAGGTCGCGCCGTACGTCATCGCGGAGATGTCCGGGAACCACGACGGCGAGCTCGCCACGGCGATGAAGATCGTCGATGCGGTGGCGGCGTCGGGAGCGCACGCGCTCAAACTTCAGACCTACCGCGCGGACACGATCACCATCGATGCCGACGGACCGGAGTTCCGGGTGTCCCGGGGGCACGACCTGTGGGGTGGCGAGCGTCTCTACGATCTCTACGAGCGCGCGCACACGCCCTGGGAGTGGCACGGGCCGATCTTCGAGCGGGCGCGGTCGATGGGGCTGACCGTCTTCTCCAGCCCGTTCGACCCGACGGCCGTGGACCTTCTGGAGAGCCTGGGAGCGCCCGCCTACAAGATCGCCTCGTCGGAGATCGTGGACCTGCCGCTGATCCGCCGGGTGGCGCGGACCGGGAAGCCTCTGATCATCTCGACCGGGATGGCGAGCCTGGGGGAGATGGACGCGGCGGTTCAGGCGGCCAGGGGCGCCGGGTGCGGGCACCTGGTCCTGCTGGGGTGCACGGCGGCCTATCCGGCGGCGGTGTCCGACAGCAACCTGCGCAGGCTGCCCGCGCTGGCGGAGGCGTTCGGGGTGCCGGTCGGGCTGTCGGACCACACTCCGGGCATCGGCGCCGCGGTGGCCGCGGTCGCGCTCGGTGCGTGCGTCATCGAGAAGCACGTGACGCTCGACAGGGCGGGCGGCGGCGTCGACGCGGCGTTCTCGCTGGAGCCGGACGAGCTGTCGGCCCTCGTCGTCGAGAGCGACCGCGCCTGGCAGGCACTCGGCAGCGCCGTGGTCCGTCCCGTGTCCGCGGAGAGTGAGGGGATGCGCTTCCGCCGATCCCTGTACGTCGTGGCCGACGTCCGCGCCGGCGACGTGGTGTCGGAGAGCAACGTCCGTTCGATCCGTCCTGCGGGAGGGCTTCCACCGGACGCGATCACGACGGTGGCCGGCCGGACGTTCCGTCGCGACGCCGTCCGGGGGACCCCGCTCACCTGGGATCTGATCTGACCGGCTCACGACGGGGACCCGGCGTGGCCGCAAGGCCCGCCGGTCCGCGAGGTGGCCGAGCCGAGGGTCCGCCGGTCCGCGAGGCGGCGGAGCCGAGGGCCTTTGGGGCCTCCCGGCGGTGTCATCGGAGCGCCGGGCCGCCCACAGTGGTCAAGGATCGGCCAGACTCGCGTCATTTAAACGCATGCTTCAGGCGTCTATCCGGCATTCTCCTCATTCTCGTGGAGAGGGAGCGCGCCCGGACCCGCTCCGGATCCCGTCTGGATCACCCAGGTCGGTCCGGATTCTGAGGATGTTGGAGGCTGACGCTTTGTCGCCGCTTCTGAGTATTGTTGTCCCTTTTTTTAACGTGGAACCTTATTTTGAGGAATGCCTGACCTCGATCGCCAGGCAGACGCTCCGCGATCTCGAAGTCATCTGCGTGGATGACGGGTCACTCGACGGCAGCGCCGTCATCGCCAAGGCGTTCGCCGAGAAGGACGGCCGCTTCCGGGTCGTCCACCAGGAGAACGCCGGGCTGGGGCCGGCCAGGAACATCGGGGCGCTCCACGCGACCGGTGAGTACCTGTGTTTCATGGACAGCGACGACGTGCTGCCCGTCGACGCCTACGAGCTGCTGGTCTCCTCGCTGCGCGAGTCGGGTTCGGACCTCGCGTGCGGCAACGTCCTCTTCCTCAACTCCACCGAGACCTGGCGCTCCGGCCTGCACTTCCGGCCCTTCCGGGAGACCGTGCGGCAGACGCACATCACCGCGCGCCCCGAGCTGCTCCTGGACCGCACGGCCTGGAACAAGGTCTTCCGTCATGACTTCTACCGGGAGCACGGCTTCGGATTCCCCTCCGGGCTCTACGAGGACGCACCCGTCACCGTCCCGGCCCATGTGCTGGCGCGCTCGGTCGACGTGCTCGGCGACGTGGTCTACTGCTGGCGGCAGCGGGAGGCCGGAGACCCGTCGATCACGCAGAGCCGTACCGTCCCCGGCAACCTGGAGGACCGGGTCGCGTCGATCACACGGGTCCAGGCGTTCCTGGCCGATCACGCCGCTCCCGCGCTCCGGCGTCAGTTCGACGAGTTCGTCCTCCGCAGTGACCTCACCCTCTACGTCAACGCGGTCCTGGACGCCGGCGAGGACTACCGGAGGCGGCTGGTGGAGAACGCGGGAGCGCTCGTCGAGCGCATGGACCCCGGCATCCTGTCCGAGCTCCCCTGGGAGCAGCGCCTGGTGTTCGAGCTGCTGAGACGCCGCAAGCCGGACGAGCTCACCGAGGTGCTGGCCGATCGGCGGGAGGGCGTTTCCCACGGGATGACACGCCGCATGTTCGGCTGGTACGCCGACCACCCGATGATGCGCAGGAGCGTGCTGCCCAGAGAGGTCTTCCGCGCGGGCGACGGTGACCTTCCCCTGATCTGCCGGGCCGACCAGATCGAGCTGCCGGACGGCGGAGACCACCTCCGGGTGTCCGGCCGCGCCTACATCAAGGGCATCGACCTGCCGCAGAAGGAGTCGTCGGCCGTCACGGCGACGTTGCGCAACATCCGGACCGATCGCGTGATCGACCTGCCGGTCCGGCGGCTGCTCCGCACGGACGTGACCGCGGCACCCCACCGCGAGGCGACCTGCTACGACTGGTCGGGGTTCGAGGTCGACCTCGACCTCGCCGTGCTGACCCAGCCCGCCCGGAAGACCAGATGGCAACTGGAGATCCAGGTCACCGCGCAGGCCGTACGGCGATCCGGCCCGCTGACCGCCACCGTGAGCAGCGACGTCCGCCGGCTCCCCGGCATCGCGGTACCCCCCCGAGGCACCCTGCACGTGGACGTGAACGCCGACGACGAGGTCCTGCTGCGGGTCCAGCGGATCCAGGGTGAGGCGGAGGTCCGGGCCGAAGACGAGGGGGCGTTCGAGGTGTCGGGCTGGGTGGCGTCCGACGGCCAGGCCGGGTCGGGCGGGACACTGCTGGCACGGCTGCGCCGGGGCGGCAGGGAGTTCGGCGTCCCCGCGCTCTGCACGCCCCTCGGCGGCGGGCGGATCGGTTTCAGGGCCCGCCTGCCCGTCGCGGGACTGCTCCCGGCGGATCTGCTCGGGGAGGACACGGCCGGTCCGCAGATCGACCCCGATCCCCGATGGGATCTGTTCCTCGTCACCGGATCCGATCTGCACCGCAGGCTGACGGCCGGGCCCGTGGCCGCCGAGGCGTACGTGACCGCGGGGGAGCGCGAGGTCGGTGTCGTCGCGACCGGGTTCGGTCCCCTCAGCGCGGTGGTCCGCCCGATCCGGCCGGTGGTGACCGAGATCGACTGGGTCGCCGACGAGGTCGTCCGCGTGGCGGGACAGTGCGCCAGGGGCGCGGACCCGCGCCGGGAGCTCGTCCTGCGTGAGGTGGGCGGCGGTGGGACGCACCACGTGCCGCTGGAGTGGGAGGGGGAGCGGTTCTCCTGCGCGTTCCCGCTGACCCGTTTCGAGCTGTACGGCGAGCAGGTGCCGCTCACCGGCGGCCGATGGGAGATCCTGGTCGGGTCCGGAGAGGAGCTGTATCCCGTCAGGCCGGCCAGGAGCCTGCTCACCGATCTGCCCGCCATCCGGACCGCCGGGATGCACACGTTCCGGGTGCGGACGTACCGGACGAACGGCGTCGCCGTCGACGTCCGGCCGGCGCTCGGCACCGACGCGGGCAACCATGCCCAGCGCTGTCTGGCCGAGCGGGACTACCCGGCCTTCAGGAAGGAGCCGCTGAAGGAGCTCGTGGTGTTCGAGTCCTGGCAGGGCCGTCACTACTCCGGCAGCCCGCGCGCGATATACGAGGAACTGCGGCGCAGGGGTGACGGCCGCGAGTGTGTGTGGATCTCCGCCGACGGCCTGGTACGGCCGCCCGAGGGAGCGCGCGTCGTGCTGCGCGACAGCCGGGAGCACTACGAGGCTCTGGCCCGTGCCGGCCACGTCATCTCCAACGGGAAGGCGCCGGACTGGTTCACCAAGCGTGAGGGTCAGACCTACGTCCGCGCCTGGCACGGCACGCCGCTCAAACGCGTCGCCCACGACGTCGCCGAGGGCCGTTTCAACAGCCGGGCGGACCGGCTGCGCAGGCTCGCCCCGGAGGTGGCCAGGTGGGATCTGCTGATCTCATCCAGTTCCTTCGCCACCTCGGTCCTGCCCGGCGCCCTCCGGTACGGCGGCCCCGTTCTCGAATCCGGCCGGCCCGGCAACGACCTGCTGCACCGGCCCGGCGGCGGCGAGGAGGCCGCGCGGGTACGCCGGGCGCTGGGCATCCCGCCGGGCAGGCGCGTGGTGCTGCACGCGCCCACCTGGCGGGACGACCAGGTGCTCTCGGGGGGCAGGCACCACCCGGGCCTCCGGCTGGACGTGGACCGGGCGCTCCAGGCACTCGGCGACGACTACGTCTTCCTGTTCCGGGACCACCCGCACACGGCCGGGACGCCCAGGCCCATCAGCCTGAACCCCCGTTTCACCGACGTCACCCGCTACCCGGACGTCACCGACCTGTTGCTCGTCGCCGACGTCCTCATCACCGACTACTCGTCGCTGGTGTTCGACTACGCGGGCACCGGCCGCCCGATGATCTTCTTCACCTACGACCTGGAGCACTACCGCGAGCGGCTGCGCGGCTTCTACCTCGATCCGGTGGAGCACGCTCCGGGGCCTCTGCTGGAGACCGCCGACGAGGTGATCGACGCGCTGGCCCGCGTCGACGGAACCGCCTCGGCCCATACCCCGGCCTACCGCGGCTTCAGGGAACGGTTCTGCCGTCTCGACGACGGGAACGCCTCCGCTCGCGTCGTCGACCACGTGTTCCCGGACTGACCCGGCGAGAACGGCCTTCCGTGCCGCGGGGAAGGCCGCGGGTGCCGGTCGCCTCCGGATGACGCTGCTGGTCAAAACCCGGTATGGAGATCCTCTCTTGGCGCCCGAGTGTCATCCATCGATCACGCAGAGTGGTCATGCTGGAACGCATGAGGGCCTATTCGTTGAACGACGTTCACGCGACCCGCAAACGAAAAGACTCCTGGTGGACGGTTTACATGGTCGATCCGGTGGCGTGCAGGCTCACCCTGCTCGTCGCCAACCACACGGACATCACCCCCAACGGGCTGACGCGTCTGTCGCTGGTTCTCGGGATGGGGTCGGCGGTCTGCTTCGCGTTCGGACAGCTCGTGGCGGGGGCCGCGCTGTTCTACGTGAGCTTCGTGGTCGACTGCATGGACGGGAAGATCGCCCGCCTCAAGGAGACGGGGACCGCGTTCGGCCTCTGGCTCGACTACGTGGGCGACCGGATCAGGGTGGTCTGCTGCGCGATCGGACTGGCGATCGGCCAGTACGCGGCGACGGGGGACGACGCCTACATCATGCTCGGGGCCGGGGTCGCCGTTCTTGACCTGTTCCGCTATGTGAACGCACCGCAGATGAAGCGCGTGCGAGAGGTGGTCAAGGAGAACAGGCTGGAGTCCCGGGCGAACGCCGGACCGGTGGTGCCCCGGCAGCCCAGGCCACCCGGGATGCCCCGCCCGCCCCGCCCGCCCCGGGTGCTCACCGTGCGACGCAGGCTCGGCCGGTTCCTCATCCGCCATCGGGTGCGGACCCATCTGATCAGCGGCATCGAGTTCCACGCCGCGGTGTTCGTGGTCGCTCCACTGGTCGGGGTGGCTGCGCTGCTGCCCGTCTCCATCGTGGCGGGAACGCTGCTCCTGCTGAACGAAGTCTTTTTGATCTACCGAATGTGGCTGTTCACGCGGGCCGTGCCTCCTGTGCCACGCCCGGAGAACGCGCAACGCGTACCTGCTTGATCATCTTTTACGGGGGTTCGTTGTCATGCAGTCCGACCGACCGATCTTTGTGATCGGCTGCCCACGCTCCGGCACCACGATGTTGCAGCTCATGTTGCATTCGCATCCGCGTATCGCGGTGCCTCCGGAGACGCGGTTCCTGGTGCCCGGCTACTACCGCAGGTTCGTCTTCGGCGACCTGCGCGAGCAGGGGAACCGGCGCAGGCTGGGCCGGTGGATCGTGAGCGACAAGGACACCAAGTTCAAGGAGCTCAAGCTTGACGGGGAAGCGCTGATCGAGAACATCGCGGCCGGACCGCCGACACTGGGCTCGGCGATGGGGATCGCCTTCCGTTCCTACGCCGAGCAGCACAGCAAGTCGCGCTGGGGCGACAAGCGGCCGAGCTACTTCCACCATGTGGACCTCCTGATGCGGCTCTTCCCTGACGCCCAGTTCGTCCATCTGATCAGGGACGGCCGCGACTGCGTCGCTTCGCTGAAGGAGATGCCCTGGTACACCAAGGACGTCTTCCACGCGGTGACCAACTGGGCCGAGGCGATCGACTACGGCCGCAGGCACGCCAAGAACCTCCCGGCCGACAGCTACTACGAGCTGCGCTACGAGGACCTGACGGCTTACCCGGAGACCGAACTCGGCAAGCTGTGCGACTTCCTGGGCGAGGACTACGACCCGGCGATGAGCGAGCCGTACCACGTGGGCAGGGTGGCGATCCCGGAGCACAAGGTCTGGCACAGCAACACCCACGGCGACGTGACCACCGCCCGGTCCGGCTCGTGGAAGACGAGGCTGGAGCCGTGGGAGGTCGCGGTCTGCGAGACCGTACTGGCCGACCGGCTGACCGCCAACGGCTACGAGCTGACCGGAGCCCCCAAGGCGTCCAAGGAGCACGTCGAGGCGTGCGAGAAGGCGGCGTCCAAACGGCGCTGGGCCCGCCGGCGCAAGGAGTTCCGTGACCGGCTGAACCGCTTCCGTGAGCCGAGCCCGGTTGCCGCGCAGCTCACCACCCGGCAACTGGGCGAGCTGGCGAAGGTCTGACAATGCAATCGGATCGACCGATCTTCATCGTGGGCTGTCCCCGCTCGGGGACGACGATGCTGCAGCTCATGACACATGCCCACGCCCGCATCGCGATTCCCCCGGAGACCCGGTTCATGGTCGCCGCCTACCAGCGGCGGCTGCATTTCGGCGATCTGAACGACCCGGCGCGGAGGCGGGAACTGGCCGAGTGGGTGGTGGGCCGCCGCCAGTCGCGCTTCCACGACCTGGGTCTGGACGGCGAGGAGGTCACCCGCCAGATCGTCGCCGGACCGCCGACGCTCGGCTCGGCGCTGGGCATCGTGCTCCGCTCCTACGCGGTCCAGCACGGCAAGCCGCGCTGGGGCGACAAGCGGCCGTCCTACTTCCAGAACATCGACGTGCTGCTCCGGCTCTTCCCGGACGCCCAGTTCGTCCATCTGATCAGGGACGGCCGCGACTGCGTGGCGTCGCTGAAGGAGATGCCCTGGTACAACGGGAACGCCTACAGCGCGGTCGCCGCCTGGGCCGAGGCGATCGACTTCGCCCGGCACGGCGCGCCCAAGCTCCCCGAGGGCAGCTACCACGAACTGCGCTACGAGGACCTGACGACGGATCCCGAGGCCCATCTGCGCAGGCTGTGCGAGTTCCTCGGTGAGGACTTCGACCCCGCCATGTGCGAGCCGAAGTCGCTGGCCGACATCGCCTGCCCCGCGCGCAAGACCTGGCACTCGCTCACCCACGAGGACGTGACCACCTCGCGGTCGGGCTCATGGAAGAAGCGGCTCGACCCCTGGGAGATCTCGCTGTGCGAGAGCATCCTCGGAGACCGGCTGGAGACCTACGGCTACGAGCTCAGCGGGGCGCCGAAGACCGAGACCTCGCGGATGGTCGCCTACGAGCGGACCGCGGCCAAGCGGAAGCTGGCCCGGGTCAAGCGGGTGGCCTTCGACCGGCTGATACGGCTCCGCGAGCCGAATCCGCTGGGCGCCCGGCTCACCTCAGGCCAGCTCGTCCTGGCCGGAGTGCCCCAGCCGCGCACCGAACCCGTCACAGCCGACAGGTGAGCTGATCGAAGAGGCCGTCCCCGTCCGGCCGGACGCCCCTCCCACCGGTCCGGAGATCAGCGGGCGACCTCGTCGAACAGGGCCTCCCACCGGTCCAGGACCCGCTCCAGCCGGAACGCCTCGACGTGTGCCCGAGCGGCGGCGCCCATCCGCCGCCGCTCCCGCACCGAGCACATCAGCCCGGCCAGCGCCACCGTGAATGCCGGCACATCGGCCGGTGGCGCCAGCAGGCCGGTCTCCCCGTCCAGGACCAGCGACCGCACCCCGCCCGACACGTCGAACGCCACCGAGGGCACCCCGTGGGAGGCGGCCTCACCGAGGACCAGGGGCAGCCCCTCGTGCTCGCTGGACAGCGCGAGCACGGACCCGTCCAGGTATTCGCGGCTCATCCCGGCGGCGGGCACCATACCGCGGAACACCACCCGCTCCGCCACCCCGCACGCCCGCGCGTGGAGGCGGAGCCGCTCCAGCTCCGCGCCCTCGCCGAGCAGGTGCAGCTCCCAGCCCTCGCCCGTCGTACGGCAGGCCTCCGCGAAGGCGGAGATCAACCGGTCGAACCGCTTGACGCCCTCCAGCCTGCCGACCCCGAGGACCCGGTGACCGGTCAGGCCGGCGGTCCGTGCCGGCCAGGTGGGCAGCGGATTGGGGATGGCCCAGGTGTTGGGCAGCAGCGCCCGCTCGGAGAACAGCCACGCGTCCTCCTCGCTGAGGAACACCGCCTTCTCCAGCTCGCCGTAGTGCTTCCTGACGGACGTGAAGTGCCAGGACCCCCGTGCGTGTCCGTAGGAGCCGTGGTACTGGCCGATCGGCAGCAGATGCTCCGGCAGCAGGGTTCTCAGCCGGGACACCACGCCCGGTGAGGAGAGCACCGCGTAACCGGCCCCCAGCTCCCGGAACAGCCCTCCGAGCCTGCGGCGTTCCCGGCGCGTGTTCAGCGGGGAGAGCCCGCCGACCGGCCTGCGGTGGATCACGTGGTGCCGGTATCCGGGCTGTTCCACGTAGCGGAACGGGTTCTCGGCCCGGTGCAGCCCGACCACGTGCACGTCGTGTCCCCGCCCGGCCAGCCCCTGTGCCAGGGTGTGGGTGACCCGTTGGATCCCGCCGAGCGTGTCGGCGTCCATGCAGGCGAACATCACGGAACTCATCTCGTCGCTCACCGCCGCCGTTCCGGAGGGGACAGCCGGTCCGGCGGTCGTGCGGCGACGGGCGAAGGCAGCCGGATCGGCCGCCGTGTGGGGGCGGGGGCGGCCCGTGCGGACGGCCGGGCCGGCACCTCGCCGAAGAAGGCATCCACCACCTTCGCCGAGGCGTGTCCCTTCTCCCGGGCACACCACGTCCTGCGGAACTCGATGTAGGTGGCGGCGAACGACGCGGCCACCCCGTTGAGGTCGCGCAACGCCTCGACCAGCTCCTCCGTGGTGGTCAGGCAGGGGCCGGGGGCGATCGCCGGAAGGTCGTGGTAGACCCCCCTCTCGTTGTCGCGGTACTCGTCCCAGTCGTCGATCAGGAACAGCATCGGCCGGCCGGTGATCGCGTAGTCGCACATCAGCGAGGAGTAGTCGGTCAGCAGCGCGTCGGAGGCCAGCATCAGGTCGTTGACCTCGGGATAGACGTCGGCCGGGCGGACGAAGTGACGCAGGTGCCGCGGCACCTTGTAGCGTTCGACCGGGTGGGGCCGGAGGATCACCACCCACTCGCCGGCGAGCGCCTCGGCCATCATGTCCAGGTCGGCCCGGATCGACCGCCCCGAGGACCTGGCCCGGTCCCGGTAGGTGGGCGCGTAGAGCAGCACCCTGCGTCCCGGGGAGATCTCCAACCGGTCCTTCGCCCGCCGTACCGCCTCGTCGTCGCCGTTGACGAGCACGTCGCACCGGGGCGAGCCGTACCGCAGCAGCGGCCCCTCGTATCCGTGGGAGGGGAGGAAGACCCTTTCGAACTCGGCGCTGGGCGCGACCAGCGTGTCCCACCGCGCCACCGCCGCCCGCCACTGCGCCCGCGGCCCGGGGAAGTCGGCGCGCAGGTCCGGCGCGTTGAAACCGACCGACTTGATGCCCTGGCCGTGCCAGGTCTGCAGGTAGCGGGTCCGCGCCGGTTTGGGATAGTCCAACGGCATGCCGTGGCTGTCCACCCAGTAGCCGGCCCTGGCCATGGTCCACAGATGGCGCCAGCTCATCCGCCGCACCAGCCTGGTGCCCGCGGGGAAGTTCCGCCGGTTCCCGGCGACGGACCAGACCATGTCGAGGGGGGCCCGCCGCCGCCTGAGCTCCTCGTAGACGTAGCGGGGATTGCCGGTGTAGCCGGCGCCGGCGTCGGCTTCGAAGAGCACCAGGTCCGGACGGGGCGGCATGATTCTGAGCAGCCCCTTGTAGGCGCGGAGCTTCACCTCCGGCCGGCCCGCCCACCTGATCGCCCTGCGGACGATCCGCCCGAGCAGGGGGACGGGACGGAGCAGGCTCCGGCGCTCCCACCGCACCCGCAGGAACGCCGCCGTTCCCTCCGCCATGACGGTGACCCGCTGGCCGGGGACGAGAGCGCTGAACGGCTCGGCGGCCGGCTCGGCGAGCAGCACGTCGGCGGTCACCCGCCCGTCGGCGCGGGCGATCCCCACCAGCGGGTCGTACCGGCCCTCGAAACCCAGGCGGCGGTAACGGCCGTGCCTGAGCGTGGCGAGGTCGACGGTCGCCTCGCTCAGGTGGCTGCCGTCGTCCTGCTCGCGCGGCGCCAGCGGCACCCGGTGGTCCTTGAACCGCAGGAACGCGGTCCAGCCGGGGTTGGCGGCGAGCACCCCGAACGGATCGTAGGTCCTGATCGTCAGCGTGACCCGGGTGCCCTCGCCGGTGAAGGTGGCCTCATGGCGGAGCCGGGACTCGGTGTAGGGCAGCTCGGCCATCCGCAGCGAGGTGATGTCCATCTTCTCGGCGGCGGCGGTGCCCCAGTAGGTCCGCCCACCCTCCTGCAGGGTGGAGCGCGGAGCGGCCTTCGGCTCGTTCAGGGACCGGGCGGCGACCACGAGCTCGTCCGCCCGGCCGTTGAGGATCAGGCCGCAGCAGACCCGGATGACCGGCTCGACCGAGGTGAAGGAACTCGGGTCGATCTCCTCCAGGTAGGGGCGGACCAGACAGGAGAACTCCTCGGCCCACACCGGGTCCCGTGAGGGCAGCGGGTTCAGGTAGACCCGCAGGTCCTGGCGGAGGAAGCGGCGCTGGCGCTCGGGGACCAGATGGGCGAGACCGTTGTCGCGCAGGATGCCGTCACTCAGCCGGGCCGCCCGGATCCGCTGCCGGACGTTGTCCATCTCCCTGATGCTCAGCGAGATGGACAGCCGCGTCTCGCTCTCCTCCGGGGACCGGTGCCACAGGTAGACGGTCCACGGGACCACGGCGAACCGCCGTGCGGCGCAGTACAGCTCGGTGGTGAAGACGTGGTCCTCGTAGTGCAGGTCCTCCCGGAAGGGCAGCCGCCGCAGCAGCTCGGCCGGGTAGAGCTTGTTGGTGCTGAAGGAGTCGAGGAACAGCTCGGGCTCCCGCGCGATCCCCTCGACGGTCCTGCGCCGGGCGAACAGCTCGGGGTAGTAGCGCTGCGTCTTGCCGTTCCACTCGTACAGCCGGGAGATCTGCCCGGTGACGAAGTCGGCGCCGGTCCGCTCGATCTCCAGGATCATGCTCTTGCAGGCATGCCTGGTCAGCCGGTCGTCGCTGTCCAGAAACATGACGTACGGCGCGCGAGCCGCCGCCACCCCCCTGTTGCGCGGTCCCCCGCAGCCACCGCTGTTGACGTCGGTGCGCAGGTAACGGACCCGGGGGTCCTCCCGCTGGAGCGCCCGCACGACCCGCTCGGTGCCGTCGGTGCTCCCGTCATCCGAAATGATCACCTCGACGTTCCGCAGTGACTGCTCCAGTACGGACCGCACGGCCCTGGGCAGCCGTGCGGCGTCGTTGTAGGTGATGACCACCACACTGCAGTCCGGCGAGTTGATCACATTTTGAGATGTTCCCGTAACTAAGGGTGGTCTTGTCTGGCTTGTTGAGTGATGACAGTTTTTTTGGCTTTATACGGAAGAAGAGGATTCCGGCTTCCGCCGGACGGGCCGGACAGGTGCGTCCGCTAGCGGCGGCGCAGGGTCCGCCGGACCAGCCAGCCGGCCAGGACGAGCCCGGCCAGGCCGGCGGCCACCAGGGCGGCGCGCTTCAGCAGGGGGATGCCCGCGATCTTCATGAGGTCGAGCGCCTCCTCCTCGGGGCTGAGGGAGGTGCGGGAGGTGCCGGCCGGGTGGGTGTCGAGGCCACGGATCTTCTCCGCCATCGCCACCTCCGGCGAGGAGGGGACGGCGGTGAGATGGCGGACCGGCTCGTTCTTCTCGAAGAACTCGTCGTACTCGCTGAAGTCCTCGCCCTCCGAGTCCGTGGCGTCCTGCGACCTCATCGGCACCTCCGCGCCCTCGGTGATCTGCTCAGCCGTGCCCTGCACGGGGACCAGCGAGGGAAGGCCCGAGACGCCCGGGCTCTCCTTGAGCAGCTCGGCGAGGTTGGCCGCGAACCTGTCGATCAGCTTGCCGCCGATCTCGGCCATCACACCCCGGCCGAACTGGGCCGGGCGGCCGGTCACGCTGAAGGTGGTCTCGACCGTGACCCTGGTGTCCGCACCGGCCGGGTGCAGCCGCGCGGTGACCTTGGCTCCGGCGGTGCCCGCCCCCCGCGACTCCTTGCCGGAGGCGTTGATGGTCAGGACATGCCCGTCCTTGTCCACGTCTTCGAACGTGGCGTCACCCAGGTAGGTCACCGTGATCGGCCCGACCTTCACCTTCATCCGGCCGGTGAAGGAGTCGCCGTTCACCTCGTCGACGGCGGCCCCCGGAAGGCAGGGCGCGACCCGTTCGACGTCGAGCAGCACCGACCACGCCTGCTCGACCGGCACCGGAACCGTGAACTCGTGCTCGAATCGCATCGCCATCGATCCGCTCCCTGTCCATCGTCCGTTTCCGCGACACTACCGGCCGCACATGGCGGCACTACCAGTCTGCCTGCCCAGCAGGCCGGGAGACGAACTCCCGGCCTGCGAAACGCCGCTCAGCCGTCCGTCGCTCAGCCGTCCACCGCTCTGGCGGCCACGTCGCTCAGCCGCCCGCAGCCCTGACCGCCCGGCCGGTCAGCACCCGCGCCAGGTGGCGGCGGTATTCGGGGCCGGCGTGCAGGTCGGCAGGGGGGGAGGTACCGGAGTCGGCCTCACCGCAGGCGTCCCTGACCGCGTCCCGCGCGCCGTTCTCACCCGCCGGCGCGGAGCTCGCCCCGCGCAGCGCGTCCTCCACCAGCCGCGCCCGCACCGGGGTCGGCCCCATGTTGGTCAGCGCGATCCGCGCCTCCCCGATGGTGCCGTTGTCACGCCGTACGGCAGCCGCCACCCCGACGATCGCCCAGGACTGCGCCGTCCGGTGGAACTTCTCGTAGTGGAAGCCCCAGCCGGGGCCGAGCTTGGGCACCCGGACGCCCAGCAGCACCTCGCCGGGTTCGAGCGCCGACTCCAGATAGTCGACGAAGAACTCACCCGCCGGGATGTCCCGCTCGCCCTCGCTGGAGCGGACGACGAACACGCAGTCCAGTGCCAGTGCGACGGCGGGCAGGTCCCCGGCGGGGTCGGCGTGGACCATCGACCCGCCGAACGTGCCGCGGTGCCGTACGGCGGGGTCGGCCACCGTGGCGGTGGCCAGTGCCAGGAGCGGGACCTGCTCCCTGACCACGCCGGAGCGGAGCACCTCGTCGTGCGTGGTGAGCGCGCCGACGAACACGTGGTCGCCCCGATCCTCCACGCCCCGCAGCCCGGGCAGCCGGCCGAGGTCCACCAGCGCGGTGGGATAGGCGAGCCGCAGGCGCAGCAGCGGCAGCAGGGACTGGCCGCCGGCCAGCACCTTGACCTCCTCGCCGGAGGAATCGGCCTCGGCGAGGAGGTGGCAGGCCTCCTCCAGAGAGGTGGGCCGGACGTAGTCGAACGGTGCGGGGATCATCGGGCCCCTCCCTCGGACGCGGGCGCGGACATCGGTGCGGGCGTCTGCCCCGACACGGGTGCGGGAGCCGGACCGGATGCGGGCACGGTCGCCCGTCCGGGTACCGGCGCGGCCGGTCCCGCCTCGGAGATCACGCGCCAGATCCGCTCGGGTGTGCACGGCATCCGCACGTCGCGCACGCCGTAGGGGCGCAGCGCGTCCACGATCGCGTTGACGACGGCCGGGGTGGAGGCGATCGTGCCCGCCTCGCCCACGCCCTTGACGCCCAGCGGGTTACTGGTCGCCGGGGTCTCGGTGCGGCCGGTGGTGAAGCCGGGCAGGTCGGCCGCCGACGGGATCAGGTAGTCGGCCATCGTCGTGGTGAGCAGGTTGCCCTCGGCGTCGTGGACCGCCTCCTCGAACAGCGCCTGGGCGATGCCCTGCGCGATGCCGCCGTGCACCTGGCCCTCGACGATCAGCGGGTTGACCACGGAGCCCACGTCGTCCACGGCCACGTAGGAGCGGATCGTGGGCTTGCCGGTCTCGGTGTCCACCTCGATCGCGCACAGGTGGGTGCCGTGCGGGAAGGAGAAGTTGTCCGGATCGAAGGTCGCGTCGGCGTCCAGCCCGGGTTCGACGCCGTCGGGGAGGTCGTGCGCGGCGAAGGTGGCCAGCGCGAGCTCCTGGATGGTCCTTCCCTCGGCCGTCCCCCGCACCGTGAACGACCCGCCGGCGAACTCGATGTCGTCGGGGGAGGCCTCAAGCATGTGCGCGGCGAGCCGGCGGGCCTTGTCCTTCACCTTCTCGCAGGCCGCCAGGACGGCGACGCCGCCCACGACCAGCGAGCGTGAGCCGTAGGTGTCCATGCCCTTGTGGGAGACCGCGGTGTCGCCGTGCAGCACGGCGATGTCGCCGAACGGGACGCCCAGCGCGTCGGCCACGATCTGGCTCCAGGCCGTCTCGTGTCCCTGCCCGTGCGGGCTCGTCCCGGTGACCACCTCGACCTTGCCGGTGGGCAGCATCCGGACCGTGGCGTGCTCCCAGCCGCCCGCGCCGTAACTGAGCGAGCCCAGCACGCGCGACGGCGCCAGCCCGCACATCTCGGTGTACGTCGAGACCCCGATGCCGAGCTGCACCGGGTCCCGCCGCTCCCGCCGGTCGGCCTGCTCGGCCCGGAGCTTGTCGTAGCCGAACAGCGCGAGGGCCTTCTCCGTCGCGGCCTCGTAGTTGCCCGAGTCGTAGGTGAGCCCGCAGACCGTCTCGTAGGGGAACTCCTCGTGGGTGATCCAGTTGCGGCGCCGTACCTCGACGGGGTCCAGGCCGAGCTCGTCCGCCAGCTCGTCCACGGCCCGCTCGATGGCGAACGTCGCCTCGGGGCGTCCGGCGCCCCGGTAGGCGTCGGTGGGCATCTTGGTGGTGAAGACGCCGGTGCAGGTGAAGTCGTAGGCGTCCACCTTGTATATGCCGCTGTACATGAACGCGCCGAGTATCGGTATGCCGGGCGTGACCAGCATCAGGTAGGCGCCCATGTCGGCGAGCAGGTCCACCCGGACACCCCTGATGCGCCCGTCCCGGTCGGCGGCCAGGGAGATCCGCTGGAGCTGGTCGCGGCCGTGGTGCACGGTCAGGTTGCCCTCGGACCGTGACTCGGTCCACTTCACCGGCCTGCCCAGCCGTCTGGTGATGAGCAGGCCGAGCACCTCTTCGGCGGTGACCTGGAGCTTGGAGCCGAAACCGCCGCCCACGTCGGGGGCGACCACACGCAGCTTGTGCTCGGGGATGCCGGTCGTCAGCGCGAGCATGACGCGCAGCACGTGCGGGATCTGCGTGGAGGAGTAGAGGGTGAAGTCGTCGCCGTCGGTGGTGGCCACGACCGCGCGGGGCTCCATGGCGGTCGGGATGAGCCGCTGCTGCACGTAGGTGCGGTCGATCACCACGGGGGCGTCGCGGAACGCCGCGTCGATGTCGCCTCCGGCGAACTTCCAGGTGAAGGCCCGGTTGCCCGCCTCGTGGACCTTGGGGCTGCCCTCGGCGAGCGCCTCGGTCATGTCGATCACCGCGTCCAGCGGCTCGTAGTCGACCTCGATCGCCTCCAGGGCGTCGGCGGCCTTGTAGCGGTCGGTGGCGACCACGCAGGCCACCGCCTCGCCGGCGTAGCGGACCTCGCTCACCGCCATGGGCGGGTGGTCGGGGATGACGATGTCCTCGGTGACCGGCCACGCGCATGGCAGGCTGCCCTGCTCGCCGGCGAAGTCCGCTCCGGTGTAGACCGCGACCACGCCGGGCTGGGCGCGAGCGGCCGAGGCGTCCACCCGGGTGATCCGGGCGTGCGCCATCGGGCTGCGCAGGAACGCCACATGCAGCATGCCGGGGAGCTGGATGTTGTCGGTCCACGTGGTCCGGCCGGTGACCAGCCGGGCGTCCTCCTTGCGCCTGCGGGCCCTGCCGACCTCGCGGGCGTCCGTGGGCTCGCCGAGCCGGCCGCTCTCGGCGATCTGCTCGTCGATCAGGCCGGCGTCGAGTTGCTCGCTCATGGCGCGGGCACCTCCTGCGGCTCCCGGGCCTTCGACATCTCCGCCGCGCCACGCCGTACCGCCCGGACGATGGTGCAGTAGCCGGTGCACCGGCAGAGGTTGCCTTCGAGCCCCCGGCGGACGGCCTCCTCCGACGGGTCCGGGTCGTCGCGGAGGAGGTCGATCGCGGCCATGATCATGCCTGGGGTGCAGTATCCGCACTGCAGGGCGTGTTCGGTGTGGAAGGCCTTCTGCATGGGGTGCCATTCGTTCCCCTGCGCCAGGCCCTCGACCGTGACGACGTCGCTCCCGTCGGCCTGTACGGCGAGCACGGAGCAGCTCTTGGCGCTCCTGCCGTCGAGCATCACGGTGCAGGCGCCGCAGTTGCTGGTGTCACACCCGATGGGTGTCCCGGTCCTGCCGAGCCGGTCTCTCAGCAGATGGACGAGGAGGAGACGCGGCTCGACCTCCTCCTCATAGGTGACGCCGTCGACGGTGACGGTGATTCGGGGCATACGTCCTCCAAGAACACCCTTGGGGCATAGGAGAAGTGAGAACCGACAAAAGCGAACGTACGCCCCTGTTCTTCCCGGTCAACCCCCTGACATCACGCCAACGGAAGTTCCTTCGGTCTGCGGTCGCCGAGGATGCGACGGTCCGCCTCGTCGATCCGGACGTCGTTGATGCTCGCCTCACGGCGCCGCATCAGCCCGTCGTCGGCGAACTCCCACAGCTCGTTACCGTAACTGCGCCACCACTGACCGTCCGCGTCGTGCCACTCGTACTGGAACCGTACGGCGATGCGGTTGCCGCCGAACGTCCACAGATCCTTGCGGAGCGCGTAGTCCCGTTCCCCGGCCCACTTGCGGGTGAGGAACTCCCTGATCTCCTCGCGCCCGGTCAGGAACTCGTCCCGGTTGCGCCAGACCGAGTCGGGCGTGTAGGCGAGCGAGACCCGTTCGGGATCCCGCGTGTTCCAGGCGTCCTCGGCGGCCCGCACCTTCGCCCTGGCCGTCTCCTCGGTGAAATTCACACTTCCTCCAGAAATATCGCCTGCACGGGGCAGGCCCGCGCGGCCTCCTCGACTGCGTCGATCAGTCCGTCGCCCGGTTCGGCGACGTAGACCAGTCGGTCGTCGTCATCCAGCTCGAACACCTCGGGCGCGGCGAACACGCACTGCGCGTGCGTCCGGCACAGCGCCCGGTCCACGACCACCCTCATCGTGGATTTCCTTCCCGATCAGGTCCCGTCGCAAGCCCGGCCGTCACCGCTCCCTCGGGGGCGTGGACCGGCGGGTTGAACCGGGAGTACTTCTCGAACGTCCAGCGGAGCGGGCTCGCCCCCCGGACGTGGACGGCCCGGTCCATCTCGAACCCGACCAGCCGCTGCGCTCCCGGGACATCTCCCGGATCCCAGTCGACGCGGGCCCGCCCGGTCAGCTGGAGCGTGTCGCCGCTCTCCCAGTCGAGGAAGAGCAGGCCGCAGCCGCTGTCCAGTTCCAGGTTCCCCAGCGTCATGTACATCGAGTTGCCGACGTAGTCGGGCCAGACCAGCCGCCGCTCGCCGGTCACCCGGACGGTCCCCGGGTTGCCGCCCCGGTGGGACAGGTCGGCGCCGAGCCCCGGAGCCCGGGTGGCGACGAAGAACGTGTCGGCGCCCTCGATCCAGGCCCGGTGCTCCGTGGTGAACGACTCCGCCACCGAGACGAGCGAGGGAGCTTCGGAGATCTCGCCCGAGATGTCGCGTGTCTGGATGTATTTGGGGCAGTTCGCATACGTCTGCTCGGTGTGGACGATCAACCGCCCGCCCTCCCGCCGGACCGTGCCGTTGATCCGCATCCTGCGCCTGCTCCGGGGTTCGATCGCGAGCATCCCGATCTCGCCGCCGGACAGCCCGGCCAGCGGATCGTGCTCGCCCGGCACCGCGTCGATCACGACCGTCCGCTCGTCGACGGCCTCGGCGAACCCCGCCGCCCCCGTCAGTGCGCTCGCCCACGGCCGTCCGCCCGGATCGGCGGCCCCGACCAGCAGCATCCGCTGCCGCCGGAGGAAGTCGGCGGCAACGGACGGAATCTCCGGTGTGGCCGAGGCCGAGCCCCACGCCCCGGCGCGCACCCCGGCCCGCCGCTGCACCGCCAGCTCTCCCGCGTGTTTCACGGTCTTAGAAGAATCCGCAGGTGGGGGCGCCGGTAGTCGGGGCGGGCCGCTCGCCGGCCCCGCTGGGCGCGAAGATCTCCAGCCGGATCCCGTCCGGGTCCTCGAAGAACACGCCGCCCGAGGACGCCCCCTCGCCGTGCGGCACCACGCCGTCGTGGTGGAGCGTGGCCCCGATCTCACGGATCACGGCCTCGGCCCGGTGGACCGCCTCGATGTCCGGCACCTGGAAGGACAGGTGGTGCAGCCCCGGCAGTCCGGTGGCGGCGCGGCCCTCGCTCTGCTGCCACAGGGTCAGCACGAGCTCGCCGTCGAGGCCGAGGAAGGCGTAGCGGCGGTCCGGCCGGTCCGACTCGCCGAACACCTCGAAGCCGAAGATCTTCAGGTAGAAGTCCCTGGACCTGTCGAGGTCGGAGACGTTGAGGCCGATGTGGCCGGTCTGGAAGGTCATGTCTTCTCCCGCTGTCGTCCCTAACGGGTGGAACCGTTAGGTGCCTGGGAGTAATATAACGGAATCTAAGCTCTTTTGTCGTTAGAAAAATGTGACCCGGATCACTTACAATCCTGTCGCGCGCGTGCATGAAGAAGCCGTACGGCCGGCGGGCACGGCGTACGGCAGGCGGGGCGGTGGGTGGGCCGGAGGGTCAGGTGGCCGACGTCGTCGGGCGCCGCCGTTCCGCCGCGCGGACGGGCGCGGGGGTCACCGGCCCTTGTGCTGGTGGTAGTGGCGGGCGGCGCGGGCCCGGTTGCCGCAGGCGACCGAGCACCACTCCTGGCGGGGGTGCTCCTTGGTGAAGTAGAGCACGCAGCGGGGGGCGGGGCAGGCGCGCAGCTGCTCGCGGTGCGGGCCGGTCAGCAGCTCTATCGCCGACGCCGCCAGGGCGGCGCGGATGCGGGAGGACTCCTCCGCCTCGCCCGCCGGGACGCTCGTGGCCGACGGGTCGCCCTCGGCCGGCCAGTCCAGCCGCGGGGCGAGCGGTGCGGCGAGCGCCGCGGCGTTGACCAGGTCGACCGACGCGGTGAATCCCGGCAGCCGGTCGGCGTCCGCGCTGCTCACCGGGCCGGGCACGACGGCCTTCGCGAGCAGGGCACGCACGGCCTGCCGTAGCTCGACCACCTCGCGCCGCAAGGCTTCTGTCGCGGTGAAGTCCGTGGAAAGACCCAGCTCCGCGACGTGTGCCCGGCCCCAATCGGTCATGCCCGCGACGTCGGAGAGCGTATCCAGCGGCCCGCTCCGGGTCGCGCGGACCGTGCTCACGAACTCCAGAACCAGCATCCCCCAAGTCTAACGCTTAGGAGGCCATGAAGCCGTGAGGCCGACTCAGCGCCGGATCGCGCGGGTGAGGATGGCGATCAGGCCGGCGAAGCCCAGGCCGCCCAGCAGGATCGGGATCATGATCAGTGGTTCGACGGTCGGATCGACGATGAACATGATCCCCGTCCCGACGAACAGCATGCCGCTGAGCAGGGCCATCCAGTCCGTGCGATGCCATCTGCCGGGACCGGTCCGCTCGACCTCAGGCCGCACGGCGCACCTCCACGTCTCCGATGCCCGCCTTGATGTTCAGGACGATGGTCGCCACGTCGCCCTCCGGGGTCACCTCGGGCTCCAGGACCTTGTTGTGCCGGACGTCGGCCCCGCCCTTCACCGAATGGTCGATCTTCACATCGCCCAGTTTGGTGTATCCGTTGACCTCGACGCGTGCCGTCGGCGGCAGGAGCACACTGATCTGGCCGACCGAGACGGACGCCGAGAGGACCGTCCGCGAGCCCGGTGGGAACGTCAGGTCGCTGAGGTCGAGGGTGCCCTCGCCGACGCCCACCGCGTAGCCGTCGGTGACCTCGGAGATCGTGGTCGGGTCCCAGTGGTAGCTGCCGAACCTCTTCGGCATGCCGGTCAGCGCGGACCCCGCGACCAGGGCGGTCGCGATGATCATGCCTACCGCGACCAGGGCCGCGCCCCGGCCGAACCAGGCGGCGACCATGAGGCCGCCGCCGATGGTGACCAGCGCCGCGCCTCCGACGACCGTCATGTTGACCGATCCCGAGGTGGCTTGGATCGCCATGATGATCCCTCCAACGATCATGGCCAGGCACAGGGTGACGGCTCCGATGAACGATCGGGGCCGCTTCGGCCGGGGTGCGCTCCGGACCTGCCCGCCGTACTCGGAGAGGTCATAGGGGGAGTACGGCTGCTGCCGCCTGCGCGGGTCCAGCGGCTGGTAGGGGCCGTAGGGCGAGAACGGCTCACCCGAGGAGTCGTAGGACGGCCTGGTGGCGGTGCGGGGGGCCGACGGCATGCTCGTGGTCGGCGACGTGCTCCGGAACGGGGTGTTCCCGGCCGTCGGCGAGGGGCCCGGGTACGGGGGCGCGTCTCCGGAGGACGGCGTGCTCGCCGCGGAGGGCGTGCCCGCGGAGGGCGGTCCGTCACCGGCGGACGGCGTCCTCTCCGGGGACGGGACCTCTCCGGCCGCCGGCGTCTCCCCGCTTGACGGGACGGGACCCGGAGCCGGGCCCGCGGGCGGGCTCTGCGCCGCGGGTGGGGCGGTGGGCATCGCGCCGGTCCGTGACCGCATGGACGGGTAGGGCTCCGCGGCGGCCGGCCCGGTGGTGCCGAAGGCCGTGGGCGGCTGCCCGTGAGCGGGGGGAACGCGACGGCCGCGTAGCCGGTCGGGCAGGGAACGGGTCACGGCCAGCAGGTCGACGCCGCGCGCGTGGGCGGTGAGCAGGGCGATGGCGAACAGCGTGCCGACCACGACCGTTCCGGTGTCGATGCCCCCCGAGGACACGTTGATGACCAGGCCGAGGGCGAAAACGCCGGTCAGCAATGCCAGCACGGTCTCGTTGTCGAAGGTGCGGCGGGTCCACTGCTCCATGTATCCCGGACCGCCGTCCGTCTCCCGCATCAGCAGGAACGCCGCGACGTAGAGCATGATGCCGATGCCCGAGCCGAGGACCAGCACCGCGAAGCCGACCCGGAACAGCACCGGATCGATCCCGGCGTAGCGGCCCAGACCCGCGCAGACGCCGGTGAGCATACGGCCCTCGTTGCTACGGTGGAGCAGACGCTCCCCGGTGAGGGCGGATGCGGGCGGCGAGTCGGACGGGGTGCTCGCCGGGCCGTGCGGGTTCCCGGTGTCGGTCATGTTCCCATCGTGGGGCTTCTCCGCCACCGGCCGCATCCGGGACACCCCTGAGTCCTCCCGGAGGGCGCGGGCCCGCCTCAGGGTCGTGTCAGGGGAACGCCTGATGCGCGGAGGGGCTCCGACATGTGACGATGCTGACGATATGGCTGAGCGACAGACAATTCACGACGCGGCGCCCGCGACACCCGAGGAGGCCGCCTTCCCCCGGCTGATGAGGCTGGTGGAGGGCCGCCTGGTCGCCGGCGTGGCTCAGGGCGCCGCCGCGCAACTCCGGCTCGACCCGGTCGTGCTGCGGCTGGCATTCGTGCTGCTCACCGTGCTGGACGGGATCGGCGCGGTGGCCTACGCGGCATTGTGGATGTTCACCCCGCGCGAGCCGTACGAGGGCAGGGAGCCCGGCCGCGACTGGAGCCAGCTCGCCGCCTACGGCGCGATAGCGCTGGCGCTGACGGCCCTGGGCTGGCTCACCGGCGCCTCGACGGGCGGGATCGGCGCCTGGCCGATCGCGGTCGGCGGGATCGGCTCGCTGATCCTGTGGCAGCAGGCCGATCCGGACCGGCGGCGGCGCTGGGTGAACACCACGGTCGGGCAGGTCCGCCAGAACCGGGTCCGCACGTTCGCCGGCCTGGTGCTCGTCGTCGTCGGCGCGATCGGCTTCCTGGTGGCGAACGACGAGCTGGTCAAGGCCCGTTCCGGCATCGTGTTCACGCTGGTGGTCGTGGGCGGCGTCGGGCTCATCGCGGCGCCCTGGCTGGCCGGTCTGTGGAAGGAACTGCAGCGGGAGCGCCGCGAGCGCATCCGCCAGGAGGAGCGCGCCGAGGTGGCCGCGCACGTGCACGACTCCGTGCTGCACACGCTCACGCTGATCCAGCGCAACGCCCAGGACTCCCGCGAGGTGATGCGGCTCGCCCGCTCCCAGGAGCGTGAGTTGCGCAACTGGCTCTACCAGCCCAAACAGGACGCCGACGCGTCGCTGGCCGCCGCGGTGCGCCGGGTGGCCGCCGAGGAGGAGGACGCGCACGGGGTGCCGATCGAGGTCGTCTGCGTGGGCGACTGCCCGCTGACCCCGGAGCTGTCCGCGATGATGCAGGCCGCCCGGCAGGCTATGGTCAACGCCGCGAAATACTCTGAGTCGTCGGTCGTCTCCGTCTACGCCGAGGCGGAGCCGGAGGAGGTCACCGTCTTCATCCGGGACCGTGGCATCGGGTTCGACATGGCAGAGGTGGCCGACGACCGGATGGGCATCCGCCAGTCGATCATCGGCAGGATGGAGCGCCACGGCGGCAGCGCCCGGGTACGGACCGGACCCGGCGAGGGGACGGAAGTGATGTTGACCATGAAGCTGGAGAAGGCGTGAGCGAGCGAGTCGGGAAGTACGGCAGTGCGGCAGTGCGAGCGGTGAGGGAGGGGTCATGAGCAGCGTGCGGGTTCTGATCGTCGACGACCACAGGCTTTTCCGCTCCGGCGTCCGCGCCGAGCTGGGCGACTCGATCGAGGTGATCGGGGAGGCCGAGGACGTGGAGTCCGCGGTCAGGACGATCGCCGAGCTCCAGCCCGACGTGGTCCTGCTGGACGTGCACATGCCCGGCGGGGGCGGCCAGGAGGTGCTCCGCCGCGTTCTCGGAGCCGGCTCCCAGGTCCGTTTCCTCGCGCTGTCGGTCTCCGACGCCGCCGAGGACGTCATCGGGGTGATCCGCGGCGGCGCCCGGGGCTACGTCACCAAGACCATCAGCGGCCGCGAGCTCACCGACGCGATCCGCCGGGTGGCCGAGGGCGACGCGGTGTTCTCCCCGAGGCTGGCCGGCTTCGTGCTGGACGCCTTCGCCTCCAGCGAGGCCCCGCCGATCGACCCCGAGCTCGACTCGCTGACCCAGCGCGAACGTGAGGTCCTGCGCCTGATCGCCCGGGGCTACGCCTACAAGGAGATCGCCAAGGAGCTGTTCATCTCGGTCAAGACCGTGGAGACCCACGTGTCGTCCGTGCTGCGCAAGCTCCAGCTCTCCAACCGCCACGAACTCTCCCGGTGGGCCACCGCGCGACGTCTTGTCTGATCTGTACTATCTGTAACTTATGTGCGACTCTGCGAAGTATGGGTCGCGATGTACCTGCGATGGTGTTCAGCCGGGAGGACCGACGCCGCTACCGGGACAAGGTCCGCCGATGCCTCGACGTCCTGGCGCAGATGCTGCGCGAGTCCCGGTTCGATTCCGACCGGCCGAAAGCCGGGCTGGAGATCGAGCTCCACCTCGTGGACGACCGCGGCGAGCCCACCATGAAGAACGCCGAGGTGCTGGCGGCGATCGCCGAGCCGGACTGGGCCACCGAGCTCGGCCAGTTCAACGTGGAGATCAACGTCATTCCGGAGCTCCTGGAGGGGGAGGGCTCCGTGCGGCTGGAGAAGGTGGTGCGGGACCGGCTCAACCACGGGGAGGAGCGGGCCCGCACGGTCGGCGGCCACCTGGTGATGATCGGTGTCCTGCCCACGCTGCGTGAGAGCGACGTGCACGAGGGCACGCTGTCGGCCAACCCGCGCTACAAGCTGCTCAACGAGCAGATCTTCCAGGCCAGGGGCGAGGACCTGCATCTGGCGATCGAGGGTGAGGAGACGCTCGACACCTACGCCGACAGCATCACCCCCGAGGCGGCCTGCACGAGCCTCCAGCTCCACCTCCAGGTCAGTCCGGCGGAGTTCGCCGCCCACTGGAACGCCGCGCAGGCCATCGCGGGCGCCCAGGTGGCGGTGGCGGCCAACTCCCCGTTCCTGTTCGGCCGGCAGCTCTGGCAGGAGACCAGGATCCCGCTGTTCGAGCAGGCCACCGACACCCGGCCGGTGGAGCTGAAGACCCAGGGCGTGCGGCCGAGGGTCTGGTTCGGCGAGCGGTGGATCACCTCGGTCTTCGACCTGTTCGAGGAGAACGCCCGCTACTTCCCCGCGCTGCTGCCCCTGTGCGAGGACGTCGACCCGCGCGAGCAGCTCGCCCGCGGGGTGGTCCCCGAACTCGCCGAGCTGACCCTGCACAACGGCACCGTCTACCGGTGGAACCGGCCGGTCTACGCCGTCACGGACGGGGTTCCGCACCTGCGGGTGGAGAACCGGGTGCTGCCCGCGGGGCCGTCGGTCGCCGACGTCGCCGCCAACGCCGCGTTCTACTACGGCCTCATGCGCGTCCTTCCCCACGCCGAACGGCCGATCTGGACGCGTATGTCCTTCGCCGCCGCGGCGGACAACCTGCACGCCGCCGCCCGCCACGGACTGGAGGCGCGCCTCTACTGGCCGGGCGTCGGAGAGGTGGCCGCCGCCGAGCTGATCCTGCGCCGCCTGCTGCCGCTGGCCTACGAGGGACTCGATCTGTGGGGGGTGAACCCCGGGCGCAGGGACCGGCTGCTGGGGATCATCGAACGGCGGTGCGTGACCGGCCGGACCGGGGCGACCTGGCAGATCGACGCCGTGAACGCGATGGACGGCCTCGACCGGCACGAGGCGCTGCGCCGGATGACGCTGCGTTACATCGAGTACATGCACACCAACGAACCCGTCCACACCTGGCCGCTGTCATGAGCCCGCCGGGTTTCCGCCCCCGGAGGCGCCCGGCTGGGTCAGGATGAACCGCATGAAAGCCTTCTGCTGCCTCCTTGTGCTCCTGATGGTCACGGTGTCGGCCTGTGGAAGTGACCGGCCGGGCACCGACGCCGCCACCCCGGACCCCCCGGCGCGGACCTCCGCCCCCCTGGGCCAGACGTTCGAATCCGACCTCCGGCTGGCCAAGGAGCTCAGCGAGTCCTACTGGCAGCAGACCTTCTCCGCGGACGGGCTGGCCTACCGCCCGGTCACCGCGTTCACCCCCTACCGGGGGGCCGGCGGCCCCGACTGCGGCGGCGAGCCCTCGATACCGAACAACGCCTTCTACTGCCCGATCGGGCACTTCATCGCCTACGACGCGGACTGGATGCGCAAGCTCTACGACGAGATGGGGGACGGGGCGATCTACGTGATCATCCCGCACGAGCTCGGCCATGCCGTACAGGCGCAGCTGAACAGCGACTTCCGGCTCGGCGTGGAGCGAGAGCTCCAGGCGGACTGTTACGCCGGGGGCACCCTGAGCGCGCTCGTCAGGAGCGGGGCGCTGCAGACCGAGCCCGGCGACAGGGACGAACTGCTGTTCAACCTCGCCGCGGCGGGGGATCCCACCGACGACTGGCTGCGCCCCGACGCCCACGGTACGGCGGAGCAGCGTCAGGCGGTCTTCGCCCGGGGATACAACGAGGGCACCCGCGCCTGCTGAGATACATCCAGCCGGTTACCGGGAAATCCACCGGAAGGCTGATGCCGCGCCGTGGGGATCCGCCTAGTCTGAGGACCGGTGATCCACCAGGGGGTGATGTCATGCGGAGGATGGTTCGCGAGATCGGCTGGGCCATACGGGGCGCCTGCCGCGCGAGCGACCCCGAACTGTTCTTTCCACTGGCGCAGTCGGTCGACCAGGAGGCGCGGGCGAAGGCGGTCTGCGCGGGGTGTCCGGTGCTGGCCGACTGCCGGGCCTACGCCGTGCGGGCGGCGGAGCCGGAGGGGATCTGGGGAGGGCTCACCGTCCAGGAACGGCGCAGCCTGCGCTTCCCGTCCGGATGGCGGCAGCCCGCCGCGGGATGAGCCCGCCGCGCGTAGTGTCGAACCCGGCAGACCGAGGCGGATCAGGGCGTACGCGCCCGGGGCGGAGCGCGGTGGGTGGGGCTGACGGCGAGGCGGGGGAGCGGACCCCGGTGGGTGGGGCCGTGACGGCCGGGCGGAGGGTCACGCTCGCGGGCGCGGTGGCCGTCCTGGTGGCGGCCAACGTGCTCAACAACCGTCTCGCGCCGCGCCTGGCCCCGCTGACCTCCGCCGTCGCCACCGGCGCGCTGCTCGCCCTGGCCCGCCGTTCCGGGCTGTCCTGGTCCGAGCTGGGGTTCCACCGGCGCTCGCGCGGACTGCGGATCGGCGGCGCCCTCGCCTCGGCCGTCGCCGCGGTCTACGGCGCCGGGATCGCGATCCCCGCCACCCGCCGCTTCTTCCGTGACGAGCGGGCGCTGTCGCTCTCCACCGCCCGCGCCTTCGAGGAGGCCCTGCTCCAGGTGCCGATCGGCACGGTCCTGCTGGAGGAGGTCGGCTTCCGCGGGGTGCTGCACGCACTCCTGGCCCGCTCTTACGGCCCGCGCCCGGCCGTCGTCGTCTCCTCGGCCCTGTTCGGACTCTGGCACGTGCTCCCGGCGATGGACATGGCGACCGCCAACCCCGCGCTGAGCGGTCTGGCGTCGGGGGAGGCGCCCGGTGGGGGAGCGTCCGGCGACGGGCCGCGCGGTGGAGGCGGCGGTGACGGGCGTCCGGCTGATCCGCGGCTGGAGGTGTCGCGGGTGGTGGTGGGCTCGGTGGCCGCCACGGGGCTCGCGGGGGCGGTGTTCTGCGAGCTCCGCCGCCGGGGAGGCCTGGCCGCGCCGGCGCTGCTGCACGTCGCGACGAACTCGCTGGGCTACCTTTTCGCCCGCCTCGCCCCGGCGGAGCCCTTCCGGCAGGGGGAGCGCCCCGTCCCCGCGCCGGAGCACCCCGCCTGACGGCCGGCCGGGCCCGGCGGATCCCGGCCGGCCGAACGCCCGGCTCACCGCCGCGCCGGGAACCGCCCCCGGGTCGCGAGTTCGATCGTGACGAGTACGGCCACCGCCTCGGCGGCCAGCAGCGCGACCAGCACGACGAGCTGCACCACTCCGGCCTGGATCGGGCTCGCCCCGCCGAGCAGCATTCCCACGAACGCCCCGGGCAGCGTGACCAGCCCAACGGTCGAGGTCTGGTCCAGTGCGGGCACCAGCGCCTGAGCGGCCGCCGGGCGGCAGATCTCCAGGGCCGCGTCCCGCTCCGGCAGCCCCAGCGCGAGCGCCGCCTCGACCTCCCCGCGCCGGTGGAGGAGCTCCTCCACCGCCCGCCGGCCCGCGAGCGCCGTGGCCGTCAGACACCCCCCGAGCAGGATGCCCGCGACGGGGATCAGCGTGATGCCCTTCAACGGCACGGTCCCGGTGGCGACGAGCAGCACGAGGACCGGCAGCGTCCCCGCCGCTATGGGTACGGCGGCCCACCAGACCGCCCGGCCCGAGGTGATCCTGCGCCCCGCGGTCAGGCTCGCCACGCCGTACATGACGAGCACGAAGGCGGCCACGGCGAGCGGTCGCTGGACGGCCCAGACGATGATCAGCGCCACCGCGCCGAGCTGCACGACCGCCCGCAGGCACGCGACGACGATGGCGCGGGCGTGCCCGAGACGGCCGAGCAGGGCGACGGCGGCGCCCAGCAGGGTCAGCAGGACGACGACGGCGGCGGTGATCGGGGACAGGGCGATGGTGCTCACGGAGATGAGCTTTCCCTAGGGGCGGGCCGTTCTCCGCCGCCGGGGAGGCTCACGCGGTGGGGACCCGCTGGAAGGCCTCGGCGTAGCGGCCCTCACCGAGGCCCGCCTCGGCCGCGACCTGGGAGAACCGGGTCCGGAGGAAGTCCTCGAACCCTTCGTTGTGGCTGGTCTGGCTCACGTGGGCGCGCAGCGCGGAGAGCTTGCGCTCGAAGGTGGCGGTGATGTCGACGTGATGGTCGGGGGTCTGGCCGCCGTTGAGCCAGACCTCCCGGACCGTCCACGCCTCAAGACCCTCGTCGGCCAGGAGCGTGGGGAAGGTGTAGGGGTTGCGCGCGTCGGGGTAGACGGCGTCGAGGGTGCAGCCGCCGACCGCGCGGTGGTCGGGGTGGCTGGGGGAGACGAACCGGTAGTTGCGCTCCGGGGTGTGGGTGATCACCAGGTCGGGTCTGACCTGGCGGATGACCCGGGTGATGTCGCGCCGCAGGTCCAGGCTCTGCACCACGGTCCCGTCGTGGTAGCCGAGGAAGCGTATGTCGCTCACGCCGACGATCTTCGCCGCGTTGGTCTGCTCGGTACGGCGCAGCTCTGCCATGCCCCCGTTGTCCAGCTCGCGGTCGAAGCCGCCGGCGTCCCCGTCGGTGACGACGCAGTAGGTCACCTCGACGCCCCGGTCGGTGAACCCCGCGATCGAACCCGCGGCGGCGAAGTCGACGTCATCCGGGTGCGCCGCTACCACGAGCACTCGGTTGATCTCGTTCTCGGACAGCATGAGAGGCCCTTCTTTTCTTCCACGTGTCGATCGATTCTGACAACCGACGACGTGTCCGTCCGCATTCCTCCCCGTGGCTGGACCCGGTTGTCGGTGGACCGCCCTAACCTAGGGAGCGTGTCGATCCCAGCCGCTTCCCTGACCCACCCGTTGCTCGACGGGCTCAACCCCCAGCAGCGTGAGGCCGTCGTGCACCACGGCAGCCCCCTGCTCATCGTCGCGGGCGCCGGTTCGGGCAAGACACGGGTGCTGACCCATCGCATCGCCTATCTGCTGGCCGAGCGGGGCGCGCAGCCGCAGGAGATCCTGGCGATCACCTTCACCAACAAGGCCGCGCGGGAGATGAAGGACCGGGTCGACGCCCTCATCGGCCCCCGTTCGGCGGCGATGTGGGTGATGACCTTCCACAGCGCGTGCGTCCGGATCCTGCGCCGCGAGGCCAAGCGGCTGGGGTTCCCGTCGAGCTTCTCCATCTACGACCAGGCCGACTCCCAGCGGCTGATGGCGATGGTCTGCCGGGAGATGGACCTCGACCCCAAGCGTTACCCGCCACGCTCCTTCTCCGCCCAGGTCAGCAACTTCAAGAACGAGCTGATCGACTACGAGACGGCGTCCGACCAGGCCTCCACCCATCTGGAGCGCACGCTCGCCGAGGCTTACCGGGCCTACCAGCAGAAGCTGACCGAGGCCGGTGCGATGGACTTCGACGACCTCATCATGCTGACGGTCACGCTGCTGCAGATCTTCCCCGACGTGGCCGAGCACTACCGCCGCCGCTGGCGGCACGTCATGGTGGACGAATACCAGGACACCAACCACGCGCAGTACACCCTGATCCGTGAGCTCGTCGGCGCCCCCGAACTGCGCACCGCCGAGGGAGACCTGGTCAGGGAGGGCACGGTCGCCCCCGCCGAGCTGTGCGTGGTCGGTGACGCCGACCAGTCGATCTACGCCTTCCGGGGCGCGACGATCCGCAACATCCTGGAGTTCGAGCGCGACTACCCCAACGCCAGGACGATCCTGCTGGAGCAGAACTACCGCTCCACCCAGACGATCCTGAGCGCGGCCAACGCGGTGATCTCCCGCAACGAGAGCCGTAAGCCGAAGAACCTCTGGTCCGACCAGGGCGCCGGGCCGAAGATCATCGGATATGTCGCCGACAACGAGCACGACGAGGCCATGTTCGTCGCGCAGGAGGTCGACAAGCTCACCGACGACGAGGGCGTCGTGCCCGGTCAGGTGGCGGTGTTCTACCGGACCAACGCGGCCTCCCGGGTGTTCGAGGAGATCTTCATCCGGACCGGCCTGCCGTACAAGGTGGTCGGAGGGGTGCGCTTCTACGAGCGCAAGGAGGTCAGGGACCTGCTGGCCTACCTGAGGATGCTGGCCAACCCGGGCGACGTGGTGTCGCTGCGCCGGATCCTCAACGTCCCCAAGCGCGGCATCGGCGACCGGGCCGAGGCGATGGTGGAGGCGTTCGCGTCCCGCGAGCGGATCTCGTTCTGGCAGGGGCTCCGCCGGGCGGACGAGGCGCCGGGCATGGCCACCCGGTCGCTCAACGCCATCAAGGAGTTCGTCGCGCTGATGGACGGGCTGACGGTCAGGGCCGGTGAGATATCGCCGTCGGAGCTGGCGCGGGAGGTGCTGGAGAGCACCGGCTACCGGGCGGAGCTCGCGACCTCCGGCGACCCGCAGGACGAGAGCCGGCTGGAGAACCTGGACGAGATGATCTCGGTGGCCTCGGAGTTCGAGGAGGCCAACCCCGAGGGCACGCTCGTGGAGTTCCTGGAGCAGGTGTCCCTGGTGGCCGACGCCGACCAGATCCCGGCAGGCGACGGCGGCCAGGGTGTGGTCACGCTGATGACCCTGCACACCGCCAAGGGCCTGGAGTTCCCCGTGGTGTTCCTCACCGGCCTGGAGGACGGCGTCTTCCCGCACACGCGTTCGCTGGGCGAGCCCAAGGAGCTGGAGGAGGAGCGCCGCCTGGCCTACGTCGGCATCACGCGGGCGGAGAAGCGCCTCTACATCTCCAGAGCGGCCGTCCGCAGCTCCTGGGGGTCGCCCGCGTTCAACCCGGCCTCCCGGTTCGTCGCCGAGATCCCGGCCGAGCTGCTCGACTGGCGCAGCGACCCGGGTAAGACCGCCTGGAGCGCCGCCGCCGGCGCCTCCCGCCGCGAGTCCCGCCCGGCCGTCGCGAAGAAGCCCGGCGGGCGGGCGATCCCCAACCTGTCCCCGGGCGACCGGGTCACCCACGACTCCTTCGGCCTGGGCACCGTCGTCTTGGTGGACGGCGTGGCCGAGAAGACCAAAGTCAAGATCGACTTCGGCAGCGGCGGTGAGAAGACCCTGCTGCTGGCGTACGCGCCGCTGGAGAAGCTCTGACCCACTCCGGGACGCCGTGCGGCGTCCCGGAGTTCCGGAGTCCGGTCAGTCCTTGAAGACCTTGACGAACGGGTCCTCGCTCTGCTCCTCGCCGAGGTTCAGCTCGTCGAAGTCCGCCACCTGGGAGGCGGGCGGCGCCTTGATGGCCGATTTCGCGCCCCAGCCGGAGTAGCGGCTGTCGTTCAGGTAGGTCATGTCCAGGCTGGTCAGGCCCCGCAGGGACTGCGTCCAGGAGGAGACGGCCCGCCGTACGAGCTTGTCGGAGCCGAGATAGATCTTCCAGGTCACCGGCAGCGTGGCGGACGTGGCCGAGGGCTTGGCGGCCAGCAGCGACCGGACCGTGGGGGAGACCTTGTAGAGCTCGCCCAGGGTGATCGTGCCCGAGTGGACGACCGTCCGGACACCGTCCCAGGTGCCGCCGGGACGCCTGGCCGTGGTGTGGGCCAGCGTCGCCTTCAGGGTGGCGGGCTCAAGGGGATCGATGATCTTCTGGGCGGGGTTGCCCATGGTCACCACGTCGCCCTTGGTGCGCAGCCACTTCTTCCCCTCGGGCAGGGCGTCGCCGTAGAACCCGCCGGAGGTGTAGGAGGTGCCCTTCACCGTGATCGTGCGGGAGGGGCCGAACAGGCCCTTGAGCTCCTTTTCGGCTCCGGGCAGGGTGAACTTGTCGGTGACGTCCGAGGCCGTCACCCCTGATGTGCCGAACTCCAGCACGCCGTTGCGCCGGCTGAAGATCGCACGGTTGTTCTTGCCCTCGCCGATGATCTTCGCGTTCTCGGAGAGCTTGACGCTGCGGTGCCGTTTGAACTGGCCCTTCAACGCCGATACCGGGTCGGACTGTGCGGCCCGGGCGCTGGCCGGGGCGGCCTGGGCACTCGCCGGACCGGCGGCCACGAGCACGGGCGCGATCAGCGCCACCGCGGCGGCACCGGTCAGAGTGGCGATCGTTCGCCTCATTTAGGGCGTCCTCCTGTGGGGGTCCTCGCGTCCTCGCGGAGCGATCATCGAGATTCTTTCTCAAGTCGCCATATGCGGCATCAAAAACGGATTAATAGAACGTGCCCGGCAGGCGAGGCCTGCCGGGCACGGGAGTGTGATCAGCGCAGGGCGATCAGTTGCCGAGCAGCGGGATCGAGGTGGCCTCCTCCCCGCCCTCCTGCAGCTCCTTCAGCTCGGCGACCTCCTCGGCGGCCGGGGCCTTGACCGTCACCTTGGAGCCCCAGCCGGTGTAGCGGGTGTCGACCGTCATGGTCGAGCCGCTCATACCGGGCATGGCGTAGGTGGTCGTCAGCCGGGTGGCGAGCCGGTCGGCGCCGAGGAACAGCTTCCAGCTCACCACGGTCTTGGCGGCCTTCCCGGACCCCCGGCCGGGCATCGAGGCCCGGAACCACGGCGAGACCTTGTCGAGCTCACCGAAAGTGATCTTCCCGCCGTAGAGCCCGGCGCGCTTGGTGGTGGCGTGCGCCAGCAGGGCCTTGAGCGTCGCCGGCTCGGCCGCGTTGACGTACTGGCTCACCGAGCCGACCATGCCCATCATGGGCATGGGGAGGCGGACCCAGGTCTTTTCCGCGGGGATGAACTCGCCCAGCATGCCGCCGGAGACGTAGGACGTGTTCTTGATGCGGATGACCCGCTCGGGCTTGGCCATTCCGGCGAGCATCTTGGAGAAGGTGTCATCCTCCTCGCCGTCGCTTTCCTCCAGGGCCCCGCCGAGATCGCTCTGCTTGATCCGCAGTTTTCCGGTCTGGTCGGATGCGCTGATCCCGGAGGTGCCGAACTGGAATACGCCCTTGCGCTGGGCGACGACCGCGTTCCCGCCGGAGCTGTGAATTTTGGTGGTTTCGGCGAAGCTCACGCCGCGTCCACTGGTGAACTCGCCCTTCAGTGCGGTCACCGGATCGGCGGCCTGTGCGTGCGCGGCCGATGCGAACGTGGAAACGCTCAGCACGGCCGTTGCGGCGCATGCCAGTCCGGCGATGTGTCGCTTCAAAGGAATTCCTCCTGAATGACCCTTCCACCCCGTGTGGGAGGGTTCAGGCATTCTTACGATCCAAGATCACGATGGAATCTCATATGCGGAGAGATGCCTTGCGGGAAATGTAGATATTTTGTGCAGAGCGTGTTCCGCTCTTCTCCGGGAAGGGTGGGGAAACCTCGAAAAGGCGGAGTGCCGACCATCTGGCCTGCTGATTCTTCAAGACTCGGAGCGTGCGGCGATGGAATCGGCGGTCAGATCGGCGGCCGGATCGTCTCCGCTGAATGTGATGGACGTCACAGCGATATTCGGCGAACGGTATCGGTCCGCACGGAAATACGGCGAGGACCGGGTCCGGCTCCAACCGTCCCTATTCGAAATGGACGGGAGCCCGGCGGCCGATCGGCGTTACGCCGTTGGGGAGGCCGGCGCCGACCCGGCCGGAGCGGGGGTCTCCGGCCCGGATCGTGGCGGAGCGGGCGTCCGTCAGGCCGCCGGTTCCTCGATCGGCGGCGCGGTGAGCTTCACCGGAGCTCCCCACGAGGCGAACCGCACGTCGCTGACGCGCGTGACCTTCATGCTGAGCGGCGGCTCCGCCCACGAGGTGACCAGCCTGAGGGGGAGCCCGTCGCCGCCGAGCCACAGCCGCCAGGTCACCGTCATGGCCGCGACCCTGGCGCTGGGCCGCCCGTGCAGACCCGCCCGGTAGGACGGCGAGGCGTGGTAGAGCGCGCCGAAGGTGACCGTGCCCGTGTGCAGGGCCGCGCCGGGCTTCTTGGCCTTGCTGGTGGCCAGCAGGGTCTTCAGCGTGGCCGGCTCCAGGACGAGGACCGGGGTCTGGAAGGGCGACAGATCGCGGATCTTGCCGGGAGCCCTCATCCACTTCCTGCCGTCGGGGAGGCCTTCGCCGACCAGGCCGCCGCTGATGTACACGTTGCCGTCGATGGCGAGGTTGCGCACCGGCTTGGCGTTCTCCCCGGAGAGGGCCGACGCGGTCAGGATGTCGTATCCCGCCACACCCGAGACGTCGAACTGCGCGACACCGCGGCGCTTCTGCGCGGACAGGGGCTTTCCGTCGGAGTTCGTCCTGCTGATCTCGGCGATCTTCACGCCGCGGCCGGCGGCGAACTGCGCCGTCAGCGCGGCCACCGGATCGGTGGGCGCCGCCTGGGCGCTCGCGGCGGCGGTCCGGGCGTCCGCCATGGCGGTCTGGGCGTTCACGGGGGCGACGGCCGCGGTTGCGACCAGGACGCCGGACATCACGGTGATCCATCGCTTCACGGGGATCCCCCTCCCGAGGATAGAAGATCAAAAACTGTAGGGCATGTCATACCGGAACGTGAACTTATGCCAATAAAGGATGAAAACAGTCTTCCAAGAGAAGATTTCATGAAAATTGAGCCACCATGATCATCCCTGTGATGTGATCCGTACCGGCCTGGGATGTGACCGGGCGGCGCGGGCGGTTACGCTGCGGACAGCTCTCACGTTGCGAGTGGGGCGCAGACAAGGAGGTCTGGATGGATGCCGTGTCGAGGATCCGCGTCGTCATCGCCAAGCCCGGGCTCGACGGGCACGACCGTGGCGTGAAGATCGTGGCGCGGGCGCTGCGGGACGCCGGGATGGAGGTCGTCTACACCGGCCTGCACCAGACACCCGAGCAGATCGTCCGCACCGCCATCCAGGAGGACGCGGCGGCGATCGGGCTGTCCATCCTCTCCGGGGCGCACATGACGCTCTTCGCGAAGGTCATCGAGCTCCTGAAGGAGAACGACGCCGCCGACATCGTGGTGTTCGGCGGCGGGATCATCCCGGACGCCGACATGCCCGAGCTCCGGCAGATGGGCGTGGCCCAGATCTTCACGCCGGGCGCCACCACCCAGGAGATCGTCGAGTGGGTGCGCGGTGCCGTTCCCGCCCGCGTTTGACGACCCAGTGACCTGGTCATCCCCCTGTGGGGGCTAGGCTTCATTGGCGCAAAACCGCCGGGCTCCCTCTTCGATCATGGAGCCGGCCCGCCGATATCTGTACACCAGCCGGACAAGCAAGGACGGACCCTCGTGGACCTGTTCGAACATCAGGCGAAGGAGCTCTTCGCGGAGTACGGCATCCCGGTGCCGCGTGGCATTGTCGCGCACACCGTGGAGGAGGCACGCGCGGCAGCCGAGCAGCTGACCGGCCGTGTCGTCGTCAAGGCACAGGTCAAGACCGGTGGCCGGGGCAAGGCCGGCGGCGTGAAGGTCGCCGACGACGCCGCCGACGCCGAGCAGAAGGCCACCCAGATCCTTGGCATGGACATCAAGGGCCACACGGTCCACAAGGTTCTGATCGAGGAGGCCAGCGCGATCGCGGAGGAGTACTACTTCTCCTTCCTGCTCGACCGTGCGAACCGCACCTTCCTCGCCATCTGCTCCGCCGCGGGCGGCATGGACATCGAAGAGGTCGCACACAGCGCCCCGGAGAAGGTCGCCAAGATCCCGGTCTCCCCCCTGGACGGGGTCGACCGCGCCAAGGCCCGCGAGATCGCCCAGGCGGGCGGTCTGCCGGAGGTCGCGCTCGACGGCGCCGCCGAGCTCATCGAGAAGCTCTGGTGCGCCTTCGTCGACGAGGACGCCTCCCTGGTCGAGGTCAACCCGATGATCCTGTCCGCCGACGGCCAGGTCAAGGCCCTCGACGGCAAGGTCACCCTCGACGACAACGCGACCTTCCGCCAGGCCGACCACGCGGTCTTCGAGGACAAGGACGCGGAGGACCCTCTGGAGGCCGCGGCCAAGGAGAAGCACCTCAACTACGTCAAGCTCGACGGCAACGTGGGAATCATCGGCAACGGCGCGGGTCTGGTCATGTCGACCCTCGACGTGGTCGCCTACGCCGGCGAGGCGTTCCCGGGGCAGCCCAAGCCCGCCAACTTCCTCGACATCGGCGGCGGTGCCTCGGCAGAGGTCATGGCGGCCGGTCTGGAGATCATCATCTCCGACCCGTCCGTGAAGTCGATCTTCGTGAACGTCTTCGGCGGCATCACCGCCTGTGACGCGGTCGCCAACGGCATCGTCTCCGCCTTCCAGCTGCTGGAGAGTCGCGGCGAGGCCGTCAGCCGCCCGCTCGTCGTCCGGCTGGACGGCAACAACGCCGAACTCGGGCGGCGGATTCTCGCCGACGCCAAGCTTTCCGGCGTCGAACTGGTGGACACGATGGACGATGCGGCCAAGCGGGCCGCCGAACTCGCCGCGGTAGGTGCGTAATGGCTATCTGGCTCACCGAGAAAAGCAAGATCATTGTTCAGGGCATGACCGGTGGTGAGGGCACCAAGCACACCCGCCGCATGCTCGCCTCCGGCGCCCGCGTCGTCGGCGGCGTCAACGCCCGCAAGGCCGGCACCACCCACGAGGGCCTGCCCGTCTTCGGCACCGTCGTCGAGGCCGTCAAGGAGACCGGTGCCGACGTGTCGGTCGTCTTCGTGCCCCCGGCGTTCACCAAGGACGCCGTCAAGGAGGCCATCGACGCCGAGATCCCGCTCTGCGTGGTGATCACCGAGGGTGTCCCGATCCACGACACCACCGAGTTCTGGGCCTACGCGGTCGCCAAGGGCAACAAGACCCGCATCGTCGGGCCGAACTGCCCCGGCATCGCCTCGCCCGGTGCCTCCAACGCCGGCATCATCCCCGCCGACATCACCACCGCAGGCCGTATCGGCCTGGTGTCGAAGTCCGGGACGCTGACCTACCAGCTCATGTACGAGCTGCGGGACTTCGGCTTCTCCACCGCCGTCGGCATCGGCGGTGACCCCGTCATCGGCACCACGCACATCGACGCCCTCCAGGCGTTCCAGGACGACCCGGCCACCGACGCGATCGTGATGATCGGTGAGATCGGCGGCGACGCCGAGGAGCGCGCCGCCGCCTACATCGAGCAGCACGTGACCAAGCCGGTCGTCGCCTACGTCGCGGGCTTCACCGCCCCCGAGGGCAAGACCATGGGTCACGCGGGCGCGATCGTGTCCGGCTCGGCCGGCACCGCCCAGGCGAAGAAGGAGGCTCTGGAGAAGGTCGGCGTCCGCGTCGGCAAGACCCCGAGCGAGACCGCCCGCCTGATGCGCGAGGTCATGCAGGCCCGCTAGTTCCGCGGGGGAAGGCGCCCGGTGTCCTGCCGGGCGCCTTCCCCGTTCTCCGGCAGCCTCTCGTACGGCATGCGACACGCGGGGCGATGGAGTCCCGTCCACGCGGAAGATCCTGAGACCATCGACTATTGTGACGGCCCTTCTCGATCAGCTCCGGACGGTTCCCCGTAACGTCCTCAGCCGTATCCCCCTGCCCGGCGTCACGGGTGACGACGACGTCCGGCGGCCGCTCCCCGTCTCCGGGATGCTCGCCGCCGCCTGGACGCTCGGCGTGGGTCTGGCGGTGCTCACCACCCTCACCCTGGTCGGCTGGATCGCCTCCCCCAAGGGGTCGCTCGGCCCGGGACTGCCCGGGGTCTTCCGCACCGCGGCACAGCTCTGGCTGGCGGCCCATCACGCGGGGTTCGCGATCCCGGGTGGCTCGGTCGGGCTGCTCCCGCTCGGGCTGACCGTGCTTCCGGCCTTGCTGCTGTACCGCGCCGGGATCTGGATGGCCAGGGACGCGGACCTGCGGCTGCGCCTCCCCGCCCGGCTGCCCAAGAACAGCCCCAAGGACGAGGCCAACGCCCGGCGCCGGGCCCAGCTCGTGCTGGTCGCCCAGGCGGGCGTCTCGCTGGCCGCGCCGTACGCGCTGCTGGCCGGGGGCATCGCGCTGGTCACCAGGAACGAGATCACCCAGCCGTTCCTCGGCGACGTCCTGATCAGCCACCTGGTGCTGGCCTTCCTGGCGGGCTCGCTGGCCACCGCCCGCACGATCGGGCCGTGGCGGTCGATGCTGCGCCTGCTGCCCGAACGGCTGCGCTCCGTCGTGGTCGCCTCGGCGGCCGCGCTGGGCATCATGCTCGTGGCGGGCGCCCTCCTCGTGCTCGGCGCCGTCGTGATGAACTTCGGGCAGGTCCAGGAGCTCTCCGGCGTCCTGTCGCCGGGTTTCGTCGGCGGCCTGCTGCTCCTGCTCATCCAGGGGCTCTACCTGCTCAACGCGGTCATCTGGGGGGTGGCCTACATCGCCGGTCCGGGCTTCGCGGTCGGCGCCGGCACTCTGGTCGCGCCGACGGGCGTCCAGCTCGGGACCGTGCCGAGCCTGCCGATCCTGGGGGCACTGCCGGAGACGGGCCCCACCCCGGCATGGGTGATGGTGGTGATCGCGCTGCCGTTCGCGGCAGGGGCGGTGGCGGGCGTCCTGGGCGTCAGGATCGCGCCGTCGCCCTCCTACGAGGGGGCGCCGCTGTGGGGGTTCGTCTGCGGGCTGGTGACCGGTGCGGCGGCCGGAGTGCTGACCGCGCTGTCCGGTGGCTCGCTGGGGGGGACGAAGCTCTCCGCGGTCGGCCCGGCGGCCTGGGAGGTCATGCTCTCGGTGTCGCTGGAGGTGGGTGTCGCCGCGGGCATCTCGGCGGGACTGGCCAACTGGTGGCTGATCTTCCGGGGGCACAACACGGTCGTGGCCAAGGCCGCCGCCAGGGTCGGCACGGCCACCGAGCCGGTCCGCAGGGCAGGGGCCAGGATCGCCAAGGCGGCGGGGACGGTGGCCGGCAAGGTCGGATTCGCCGAGCCCGACGGGCCCCGCACGCTCCCGGGCCACTGGATGGACGCCACGGAGTGCGAGACCCAGCCGATCCCGGTCATCAGGGACGACTGGGAGGACGAGCACGCCTCGGCGGCGGCGGAGAACCCGCCCGCGGCCCGCCACGACGGACCGCCGCGCCCGCCCCGGCGCGACATCGTCGACGAGTCCGACGACAAGGGCGGCCACGTGATCTACGTGGATCCCTACGCCTGGGACCGCGACTAGCGGACCCAGGCGGCCGGCGGACTCAGGGAGCGAACGGGAACTGCAGCTCACCGGGCCGGATGAAGGGCATCTTCTTCTCCATCGCCCGTTCGAGATGCTCCGTGCACTCGTTCTGGGCGGTGACGGTGCCCGCCCCCTTGCCGCACTCGGCGTAGGCGTTCAGCTCGTCACTGAAGTAGAACTGCGTGGCGGTCACCCCCAGGGAGATCAGCAGCACCAGCGACGACATGACGATGCCGACGACCGCCGGGGCCGTCGACCTGACCGCCGACCGCAGGGCCCGGACCGCGCGGATCGAGGCGACGAGGGCGACGAGCGACATCATGATCCCCGCAAGGGGGAGCATGAGCGTCAGCGCCATCGAGGCGAACGCGAGCCACAATGCCCGCCGTCCCGCACCCTCCGTCGGCCGTGCCTGGACGGGAGTCGTCACCTGACCTCCTTGCATCGCGTGAGTGGACAGGCAGATACCCTTGCAGCGGCGTGAGTCCCCGTCCGAATGGAGTGCGTCGGTGTCATCCCAGGCCGCTCGGCTTGTGGTCCTCGTGTCCGGTTCTGGAACCAACCTACAGGCCCTTTTGGACGCTGTGGCAGATGAGTCTTACGGTGCCCGCATCGTGGCTGTGGGCGCCGACCGCGACGGCATCGAGGGGCTGGCCCGCGCGGAAGGCGCCGGCGTCCCCACCTTCGTCGAGAGGCTGGCCGACCATCCGGAACGGGCCGCCTGGGACCGGGCCGTCGCCGCGCGGATCGCCGAACACCGTCCGGACCTGGTCGTCTGCGCGGGATTCATGAAGATCCTCGGTGAGCCGACGCTGGCCACCTTCCCCGTCCTCAACACCCATCCCGCGCTGTTGCCCTCCTTCCCGGGCGCGCACGGGGTCCGTGACGCGCTCGCGCACGGCGTGCGGATCACCGGCTGCACCGTGATGCTCGCCGACGCGGGAGTCGACACCGGCCCGATCATCGCCCAGGAGGCCGTGCCCGTGCTGGACGGCGACGACGAGGCGGCCCTGCACGAGCGCATCAAGACCGTCGAGCGGAGCCTGCTCGTCGAGACCGTCGGCAGGATGGCCCGTGAGGGCTGGACCGTGACCGGCAGGACCTTTCGTTTCGGACGACCCGGCAGATGAGCCGGGCGTCCCGGATGACACCGGAACCAAATAGAAGGAGCACGAAGTGACCCGCATCGCCATCCGGCGCGCGTTGATCGCGGTGTATGACAAGAGCGGGCTGGAGGAGCTGGCCCGCGGGCTCGACGCCGCGGGCGTGGAGATCGTCTCCACCGGCGGCACCGCCGCGAAGATCGCTTCGTTCGGTGTCCCCGTCACTCCCGTCGAGGCGCTGACCGGGTTCCCCGAGTGTCTCGACGGCCGCGTCAAGACCCTGCACCCGCGCGTGCACGCCGGCCTGCTGGCCGACAGCGGCAATCCCACCCACGTCAAGCAGCTCGAAGAGCTGGAGATCGACCCCTTCGAGCTGGTGGTGGTCAACCTCTACCCGTTCCAGGAGACCGTGGCCTCGGGCGCCTCCGACCGCGACTGCGTGGAGCAGATCGACATCGGCGGCCCCGCGATGATCCGGGCCGCGGCCAAGAACCACGGCACGGCCGCGATCGTGGTCGACCCCGGCGCCTACGGGGACGTGCTCGCGGCGGTGGCCGAGGGCGGCTTCACCGTCGCCGAGCGGCGACGGCTCGCCGCGGCCGCGTACGCCCACACCGCCGCCTACGACACGGCGGTGGCCTCCTGGTTCGCGAGCGGCTACGCCGCCGAGGAAGGGGCCTGGCCGCACTACATGGGTGCCGCGTGGACGCTCAGGTCGCCGCTGCGCTACGGCGAGAACCCGCACCAGGGGGCGGCGCTCTACTCCGGCCAGCGGGACGGGCTGGCCAATGCCGAGCAGTTGCACGGCAAGGAGATGTCCTACAACAACTACCTCGACGCCGACGCCGCCTGGCGGGCCGCCTGGGACTTCGCCGAGCCCGCCGTGGCGATCATCAAGCACCAGAACCCGTGCGGCATCGCGGTCGGCGCCGACGTCGCCGAGGCGCACCGCAAGGCCAACGCCTGTGACCCGGTCTCCGCCTACGGCGGTGTGATCGCGGTCAACGGCGAGGTCACCGAGGCGATGGCCCGGCAGGTCGCCGAGGTGTTCACCGAGGTCGTGGTGGCTCCGGCCTTCAGCGCCGAGGCCCTGGCCGTGCTCACCCGGAAGAAGAACATCCGGCTGCTGGCCTGTCCGAAGGGGCCGGACAACCCGGCGGAGTTCCGCCGGATCGACGGCGGCCTGCTGGTGCAGACCACCGACCGGGTCAACGCCCCCGGCGACGACCCGTCCGCCTGGGAGCTCAAGGCCGGCCCCGCGGTCTCCGCCGAGGTCCTCGCCGACCTGGCCTTCGCCTGGAAGGCCTGCCGCTCGGTGAAGTCCAACGCGATCCTGCTCGCCGCGGACGGCGCGAGCGTCGGCGTCGGCATGGGCCAGGTCAACCGGGTCGACTCGGCGCAGCTCGCGGTCTCCCGTGCCGGTGACCGCGCCCGGGGCTCCGTGGCGGCCTCCGACGCGTTCTTCCCGTTCGCAGACGGTCCCACGGTGCTCATCGACGCGGGTGTGAAGGCCATCGTGGAGCCCGGCGGCTCCATCAGGGACGAGGAGGTGATCGCCGCGGCCGAAGCCGCCGGGGTCACCCTCTACTTCACCGGCGCCCGCCACTTCTTCCACTGATCTCCACGCTGGTGTACGGCTGCCGCACCGGTGTGGCAGCCGTACACCAGAGGTAGAAAAGTGGCGGACCGGACAGAATCTTCTGGTCGGAAAAGGTTTAAACCCCGGTTAACCTGAAGCATCCCCTCCGTCACCTCCGTGGAGATCCCTCATGCCTTTGATGGACGTCGCCCTGAACGCCTTTGTGATCATGAGCGGATTCTGGGAGAGTCCCTGGTTGCTCCTCATCTTCGCCGCCGGCGCCGCCTACCTCGGAGCCAAGGCCGTGGAGGTCATTCCCTTCACGCGCAGGATCATCGAGCGGAGGGAAGCGGAGCGCGGATGATCTCTTGGAAGGACTGAACCTGTGAGCGCCCAGACTCTGGACGGCAAGGCCACCGCGGCGAAGATCAAGGCAGACCTCGCGGCACGGGTCGCCGTGCTGAAAGGGCGGGGCATCACCCCCGGGCTCGGCACCGTCCTGGTCGGTGACGACCCGGGCAGCCAGATCTACGTGGCGGGCAAACACCGCGACTGCGCCGAGGTCGGCATCGCCTCCATCCGCAGGGATCTGCCGGCGACCGCCACCCAGGCCGAGGTCGAGGCGGTCATCGACGAGCTCAACGCGGCCGAGGAGTGCACCGGCTACATCGTCCAGCTCCCGCTGCCCCGCCACCTCGACACCATGGCGCTGATCGAGCGGATGGACCCGGCGAAGGACGCCGACGGCCTGCACCCGGTCAACCTGGGCCGTCTGGTCCACATGGTCGACGCGCCGCTGCCCTGCACCCCGCACGGCATCGTCCTGCTCCTGCAGGAGTACGGCGTGCCGATCAAGGGGGCCGAGGTCGTCGTGGTCGGCCGGGGCATCACCGTGGGCCGCTCACTCGGCCTGCTGCTGACCCGCCGCTCGGAGAACGCCACCGTCACCCTCTGCCACACCGGGACCGAGGACCTGGCGGCCCACACCCGTCGCGCCGACGTCATCGTCGCCGCGGCGGGCGTGCCTCACCTGATCACGGCCGACATGGTCAAGCCCGGAGCCGCCGTGCTCGACGTCGGGGTCTCCCGGGTCGAGGGCAAGATCGCCGGTGATGTCGCCCCCGGCGTCAAGGACGTCGCGGGGTTCCTCACCCCCAACCCCGGTGGCGTGGGCCCGATGACCAGGGCCCTGCTGCTGACCAACGTGGTCGAGGCCGCCGAGAAGGTCGCCTAGGCGTCAGGACGCCCGGCGGCCGGCGGTGGTCGCCGGCGCCGAGGGCTCCGGGGTGCCGGCCGCTCGCTGCGGCGGCACCACCGGGGTGGGCCTGACCAGACCCAGGGCGACGACCTCGTTGGCCAGCCGGGTGCGCCGGTTGGTCCCCTCTGGAATCCTGAACTTCTGGTAGAGGCGGAGCAGGTGCTGCTTGACAGCGGCCTCCGTCACCACCAGATCGTCGGCGATCTCCCGCGCGGTGGCGGGTGCGACGAACGCCTCGTCCGACAGTGCCGGGCGGCACAGCGACGTGAGCACGTCCACCTCCCGCCGGGTCAGCTCCGGAGCCGCCGCCCGCCGGAGCTCGACCTCGGGGGCGAAGTCCTCGCGCGGGACTCCGCCGATCCTGCCTCGCGCGGCGCCGAAGGAGACGACGTCGCCGTCGTCGAGCACCCTCCGGGCGATCGGCCTGCCGTTCACCCGTGTGCCGTTGCGGGACAGGCCCAGATCAACGACATACAGGTAGGGCCCGCGCCGGACGAATTCCGCGTGCAGCCGGGAAACACTTGGATCGGTGAGCCGGATGTCAACTCCCCGGCCACGCCCGATCGTCGTGATCTCGGGGCGCAACGGGACCACCTCGCCAGTGTCCTCGATGCGTATGAACGGCCCCTCCACGGCAGTTCCTCCCCAGGTAGCCCGCCGTAACTATTCCTACAGCTCCGGCTTACCCAAACGAGGTGATGGGGAATCGCCTTTGCCAGAAGGAGAATCATTCGTGAAATTGGTCTGGACCTCTCGGGGGGGTTTCCCCTGCTCACGGGTAGACTTCGGGCGAAGATAAGCGGAGGAAACACTCATGGCGGACAAGCCCACCAAAGGCCTCGCCGATGTCGTAGCCGCGTCCACAGCGCTCAGTGACATCGACGGTCAGGCCGGTCTCCTTTTCTATCGTGGCTACGACATCCACGATCTGGCCGGCCGCACCACTTTCGAAGAGACCGCCCATCTGCTGCAGCGCGGCAACCTTCCCACCGGGGAACAGTTGGCCGCCTACGGAGCGCAGCTCGCCGGAGGACGTGAGCTCGGCGCTCTCGCCGAGGCGGACATTCCGGAGATCGCGGGGAAGCAGGCGCCCATGGAGGCGCTGCGCACGCTGGTCTCGCTGGCCAGCGCCGACGACGCGGACAAGGACTCCAACAGCCCTGAGGCCAACCTGCGCAAGGCCGCCCGGCTGACCGCGCAGCAGCCGCTCCTCGTCGCCCGCTACCACGCCGCCAGGACGGGCGCCACGATCCCGGAGCCGGACCCGGAGCTGAGCATCGCGGCCAACTTCCTGCTCCAGATCACCGGCCGTACCCCCGACCGGCACGAGGTGGAGATCTTCGACACCTGCCTGGTGCTCCACGCCGACCACACGATGAACGCCTCGACGTTCGCCGCCCGCGTGTGCGCCGCGACCCTGTCGGACATGCACTCGGCCATCGTGGCGGCCATCGGCACGCTCAAGGGGCCGCTCCACGGCGGCGCCAACGAGCAGGTCATGCGCACCCTGGAGTCGCTCGACCCGTCCACCGTCGGGCAGGCCGTACGCGACAAACTCGCCGCCGGCGAGAAGATCATGGGCTTCGGGCACCGGGTCTACAAGACCGAGGACCCGCGAGCCACCCACCTGCGCAAAATGTCGCAGGACCTCGCGGACGCCTCCGGCGACGACACGTACTACCGGATGTCCAAGGAGATGGAGGAGGTCGTCTTCGAGACGAAGGGCCTCTATCCCAACGTGGACTTCTACGCCGCGACCGTCTATCACTACCTCGGCATCCCGACAGACCTGTTCACTCCGGTCTTCTCGGTCAGTCGCATGGCAGGATGGACCGCACATGTCATCGAGCAGCACGCCGACAACCGCCTGATCCGCCCGGACAGCGAGTACGTCGGTGAGCGCGACCAGAAGTGGAAGCCGCTCGCGGAGCGCGGGTGATGAGCCGATGAGTGCCCGAACGGACGGCGGTCACAGGTGGGAACGGTGAGCATGACTCGAGAGCGCTGGGGACCGTATCCGCTGGTTCTGGTGGGCGCGGTCCTCGCGGTGACCTTCGGTGTCCTGCTCGACCCCGAGTGGGGAGGATTCTCCCTCGGCGCGGTCATGGCGCTGGGCGCCGTGTTCCGGCTGGCCGGAGGCGGGCTGCTCGCCGTACGCGCCAAGGCGACCGACACCCTCACACTGGGCGCCTTCGGCGTCGCGCTGATGGCCGGATCGCTGGTGCTGGAGTATCCGGAGCTCATGCCGCTGTAAGCCGGATGACCGGGTGGGCCGTGAAGCGCTCATACCGGTCCGATAACCTCAACGGCCAGTGAGCCTCAAAAGGACTGTCTGGCCAGTGTTAGTTCAGAAGGGGAACCACACGCATGCCCAAGATCAAGGTAGCGGGTCCGGTCGTCGAGCTTGACGGCGACGAGATGACCCGGATCATCTGGCAGTTCATCAAGGACCAGCTGATCCTTCCCTACCTCGACGTCGACCTGAAGTACTACGACCTCGGGATCGAGTACCGCGACGCCACCGACGACCAGGTCACGATCGACGCCGCCAACGCGATCAAGCAGTACGGCGTCGGCGTCAAGTGCGCCACGATCACCCCGGACGAGGCGCGGGTCGAGGAGTTCGGCCTGAAGAAGATGTGGAAGTCCCCGAACGGGACGATCCGTAACATCCTCGGCGGTGTCATCTTCCGCGAGCCGATCATCATGTCCAACGTGCCGAGGCTCGTCCCCGGCTGGACCAAGCCGATCGTCGTCGGCCGTCACGCGTTCGGCGACCAGTACCGCGCCACCGACCTGAGGATTCCGGGCGAGGGCAAGCTGACCCTCACCTACACGCCGAAGGACGGCTCGGAGCCGATCGAGCTCGACGTCTACGACTTCCCGAGCAGCGGCGTCGCGATGGCGATGTACAACCTGGACGACTCGATCCGTGACTTCGCCCGCGCCTCCATGCGCTACGGCCTGTCCCGGGGGTACCCCGTCTACCTCTCCACGAAGAACACGATCCTGAAGGCCTACGACGGCCGCTTCAAGGACATCTTCGCCGAGGTCTTCGAGGACGAGTTCAAGGCCGACTTCCAGGCCGCCGGGATCACCTACGAGCACCGTCTGATCGACGACATGGTCGCCGCGGCGATGAAGTGGGAGGGTGGCTACGTCTGGGCCGCCAAGAACTACGACGGCGACGTCCAGTCCGACACCGTCGCGCAGGGCTTCGGCTCGCTCGGCCTGATGACCTCGGTCCTGATGACCCCCGACGGCCGGACCGTCGAGGCCGAGGCCGCCCACGGCACCGTGACCCGTCACTACCGTGAGTACCAGAAGGGCAACCCCACCTCCACCAACCCGATCGCCTCGATCTTCGCGTGGACCCGTGGCCTCCAGCACCGCGGCAAGCTCGACAACACCCCCGCGGTGACCGACTTCGCCCAGAAGCTTGAGCAGGTCTGCATCGAGACCGTCGAGGGCGGTCAGATGACCAAGGACCTCGCCATGCTCGTCGGCGGCGACGCCCAGTGGCTGACCACCCAGGACTTCCTGGCCGCCCTGGACGAGAACCTGAAGAAGAAGATGGCCTAGTCACCTCCGCCGTCTCCGCGTGAAGGGCCGCCCACCGGGCGGCCCTTTCCGTTCCGCGGCCCGTCCCGCCCCGGGAGCGTGCCGTCAGGACGCCGTCACGGCGCCGAGCACGATCAGGTTGTCGTCGGCGAGGCCGGTGACGCGATGCGTCTGGCCGGTTACGGTGTCCACCCGGAAGAACGTGGTGGGGTGATCGCCCGCCCCGCCGGTCATCTTCACGACGACCTCGCGGGCGTTCAGCCAGCCGACGACCTCCGCCTTGGTGGCACCCTTCATGGAGGGGAGGGGCAGGCGCCTGGACACCTGCCGTGACCGGGCGTCGACGATGTGAAGGCCGTCGGCCTCGGCGCCCTTGGCCCCGACCGCCGCCACATGCCTGCCGCTGGGGGAGTCCCGCCAGGCGCGGTAGGTCTCGCGCAGCCATCCGGCCGCCTTCTCCGCCGCCGTGGCGCGCCCGGCGGGCAGGGGCGTCATGGTCCCGGTGGCGAAATCGGTCCGGAACCGGCGCGTACCGAGCTGGACGGTGAAGTGGCGGCCGTTGGGGGAGACGCTCACCCGGGTGCCGCTCTCGGTGTCGGAGGGGACCAGCACGGGCGACAGATACCGCTTCATGCCGCTGTGCAGGTCGTGGGCGACGTATCTTCCCTCCGCCGCACTCAGATAGGCGATGCGGTGTCCGTCGGAGCTGACGGCCGGACTCAGCGGCCAGGAGCTCCGTCCGTCGCCGTGCGCCAGCCGCTCCGCCGCGTCGGGAACGCTCACCGTGGACGGGCAGGGGGCAGGGCCCTCACAGTCCGCGGAACCGCGCTCGGAGCCGCCTCCGGCCAGCGTCAGCGTCCAGCCGGCGCAGACGACCTTCCCCGCCTGCGTGGATCCGCCACCTGCCGGGGCGGCGTCGCCGGAACATCCCTCGGGGACCGCGTAGCGGATGGCGAGGGAGGTGCGCGGAGCCCGCCACGGCTGGATGCCGGGGGCCGGCTCCGGGCTGGAGAGCACCCGCGCGGCCTCCGGTGAGCTCGTCGGAGGGGACGGGTTCCGCTCGCCCAGTGCCGAGTTCCACACATGTCCCTGCGGGAGCAGGGCGAAGGCGGCGATGATCCCGATCGGGACGAGGGCCGCGATCGTGGTCAGGAAGGCTCCGCGGTTGCGGCGGCGCCGTAGCGTGCCCATGGCCCGCGCGGTGAGGTCGGGGACCGAGGCCTCGCCCGCCGCCGTGGCCATCCTCGTCTTCAGACGGTCCACGTTGCCCTTGGTGAGGGTGGCCACCGCCTCGGTGATCTCCGATTCCACGGTCTCCACGGGGATGCCGAGGACGGTCGCCATCTCGCCGTGGCTCCTGCCGTCGTGGAGGCAGGCGACGACGAGGAGGCGTGGCCGGGGCGGAATCCGTACCAGCGCGGTGGCTCCGGCGGCGGTCGGTTTGCGGAGGAAACGGCGGTAAAGAGCGATGTGGGCGTGCGTGGTGGAGTCTTCCCAGGGAGGCGGGGGCCAGCTGAGACCGACCGTGCGCAAGGACCACAGGGTCAGGCGGATGGCCTGCTCGTGGCTGCCGGTGAGGAGGAGGGCCGTGCCGACGAGGGAACGCTGATCGCGCTGGATGAATTCGCGATAACCGATATATCGGCGCATGAGGGATTTGCTCCGGCTTGCGTGAGGGACGGTCAACGGTAGCGATCTAAGCGGCTGGAGCGCCAGCTTGGGGCGAATGTCGGTAATTAAGGGGGATCGGTGTGTCCGTCGTATCCCCTGCCGACACGGCGGGTGACCGGGTGACACGGGCTACTTCGGGGTAACGCGGCGGGCGGGCGAGTCATGGCATCGTAAAGTTTGGCTGGGAATTTACTCGACCATAAGGACGATGATGCCGGAGATCGCGCCACTGGAAGCGGGGGAACCGCGCCAACTGGGGCCGTTCCGCGTCGTCGGCCGGATCGGTGAGGGCGGGCAGGGCATCGTCTACCTGGGCGTGGACGAGTCGGGGGAGCGGGCGGCGATCAAGTTGCTGCACGTAAAATTCTCCGGCGACGCGATCGCCAGATCCCGGTTCGCCCGGGAGGCGCGGGCCGCCCAGCGAGTCGCCTCGTTCTGTACGGCGGGCGTGGTGGGCGTCGACCTCGAAGGCGACACCCCCTACATCGCCAGCGAATACATCGAGGGCAGGTCGCTGCAGGAGGCCGTGCAGGCCGACGGACCGCTCCGGGGCACAGCCCTGCAACGGCTGGCGATCGGCACGGCCACCGCCCTCACCGCGATCCACCACGCCGCGATCGTGCACCGTGACTTCAAGCCGGACAACGTGCTCATCGCCGCGGACGGCCCCCGCGTGGTGGACTTCGGCATCGCCCGCATCATCGACTCCACCGGCACGATAACCAGCCGGGCCATCGGCACCCCGGCCTACATGGCGCCCGAGCAGATCTCCGGCGCCGACGTCGGACCGCACACCGACGTGTTCGCCTGGGGGGCGACGATCGCGTTCGCCGCGACCGGCGAGATCGCCTTCGCCGGAAACTCGATAGCGGTGGTGCTGAACCGCATCCTCAACCACGAGGTGGACGTCGACGCCATGCCGGAGCCGCTGCGCGGCGTGGTCCGCTCAGCCCTGTCCAAGTCGGCCGCCGCACGGCCCTCGGCCGACCAGATCCTGCTCCGGCTGCTCGGCCATCCCGAGTCCGTGGACGCCTCGCCCGCCGTCCTCAACGAGGGAGCGCAGGTCGCCGGCCCGGATCCGGACGAGGCCACCAGCCTCATACGCATGCCCGCACGACCGCCGGCCCGGCCCGGTCCGAGCGGTCATCCCCCTCCGTCCACGGGTTTCCGCATCCAGCCTCCCGGCCACGGCGAGCCCCCGACGCCTCCGGGGTACGGCGAGGGCGGTCCCCTCCCCGGCCACGGCGGGCGTCCGGCGGCCGTCCCGCCGCCGATCTGGCAGACCACGGTCCCGGACCGGATCTCGGATCCCGCTCCGCCCAGGCGCTCGCGCAGAGGGCGCTGGATCGCCGCCGCCGTGGCCGTCGCCCTGCTGGCCGCCGGCACGGCCGCCGTGGCCGTCACCGGCTGGCCGCCGCACTTCGGCGCCGCAGGCCTGCCCACCGAGCCCGCTCCGGCGACATACGCCTCGGTGGCGGACAAGGCGGCGAAGACCGGCAGGCTGACCATCGGCATGCGCGACTTCCTGCCGGGCATCGCGCTGAACAACGGCGGCAGATGGAGCGGCTTCGAGGTGGAGCTCGCCACCGAGATCGCCCACGCACTGGGGGTGCCCGCGAGCGGCATCACCTTCAGATCGACCAGCAAGGAGGAGCGCCCGAAGTTGCTGGCCACCGGCGACCTCGACCTGGTCGTCTCGACCTACTCGATCAACGAGGGCGACGACGTCACGTTCGCCGGGCCGTACTATCTCGCCCACGTCGACGTGCTCGTCAAGGACGGCTCCCCGATCCTGTCCGCCGCCGACCTGGAGGGCAGGCCGGTCTGCCAGCCCGCGGGGAGCGGCTCCGTCCGCGTCCTGCAGGGCCGGGTGAACCAGTTGAAGCTGGTCCCGGCCACCACCTATACCGACTGCATGAACAAGCTGCTGTCCGGCGAGGTCGACGCGGTCCCCGGCGACGACCTGGTGCTGGCCGGGTTCGGCAACCGGGAGAGCGTCGGCTACAAGGTGCTCGGCCTGAAACTGACCGACGAGCGCTACGCGGTGGCCATGAAGAAGGGCGACGGGCGCACCTGCAAGGCCGTGCAGGGCGCGATCGCCGACCTCTACCGGAGCGGCGTGATGAGGAAGCTGCTCGACCGGCACTTCTCCAAGGTCGACTTCGCCACCCGCGAGGATGATCCCCCGGCCATGGCTAGCTGCGGATAGAGCTCTCGATCTCGGCGGCGGTCTCCTCGGCCCACTCGCTCATCACCCGTGCCTGGCGGATGCCCAGGTCCAGCGCGTACTTCCCGAATCGCGCGCTCACGTCCGCCGGGTCTTGTGCGCCATGGTGTGCGGTCTTGCGCTCGCGGAGCGCCTCCAGCTTGGCGAGCCTGGCACCGTAGACCTCGGCCTCCGTGCGGAGCAGCGCCACGGCCTCGTGCGGTTCCAGGGTGGGCAGCAGGAACGCGCGCAGCGCCCCCTCGCTGCGGACCAGCCGGGACGGCGTCTTCCCGATCAGCCACTCGCGCAGCTCCCGCGCGCCCTCGCCGGTGATCGTGTAGGTCTTCCGGCCGCGGGGCCCCTCCTCCTCGACGGTGACCAGGCCGTCGGCGGCCATCTTGTTCAGCTCCGGATAGATCTGGCTGTGCTTGGCCTGCCAGGCGTGGTTGATCGAGCTCTCGAAGAGTTTCGTGAGGTCGTAACCGCTGGCGGGACCGGAGGAGGTCAGCAGGCCGAGGAGCGCCATCCGAAGGGACATGCCCTCATCATACTCACGGATTGACATGTAAGAAGTGACATGTAAACATCGACATGTGTCTACTGACGTATCGATCCCCCCCGTGGAGGCCCGGCCCAAGCACGGGCTGCTCCTGCTCGCCGTCCTCGGCGGGATGTTCCTCGCGATGCTCGACCAGACGATCGTGGGCACCGCGCTGCCCCGGATCGTCCAGGAGTTCGGCGGCTCCGGCCTCTACACCTGGGTCGTGACGGCCTACCTGCTGACCTCCACGATCACCGTCCCGCTGTACGGCAGGCTGTCGGACACCTACGGGCGCAAGCCGCTGCTGCTGACCGGCGTCGTGGTGTTCCTGCTCGGCTCGGTCCTGTGCGGCCTCGCCCAGGACATGGGCCAGCTCATCGCCTTCCGCGCGCTGCAGGGCCTGGGGGCGGGCGCGCTGCTGCCGCTCTCCCTGGCGCTGGTCGCCGACCTGTTCCCGCCGGGCAGGAGCGGCCGGGTCCAGGGGGCGCTGGGCGGGGTGATGGCGCTGAGCTACATCGCCGGGCCGTTCCTCGGCGGCGTCTTCACCGACCAGGCGAGCTGGCGCTGGGCCTTCATGGTCAACCTCCCCATCGGCCTGGTCCTCGTCGCGATCATCATGACGCGGCTGCCGCACGTGGCCGGTCAAGGGCGCGGCGTCCGCCCCGACCACCTCGGCATCGCCGTTTTCAGCGCGGCGATCGGCCTGCTGCTCCTCGGCCTGACCGAGAAGGGGCTGGACGGCCACACCTGGACCAGCGGGCCCGTGCTGTGGCCCGTCGTGGCATCCGCCCTGCTCCTGGCGCTGTTCGTCCTGATCGAGCGCGGGGCGGCGCACCCGATCATCCCCCTGGAGCTGTTCCGCAACCGGACCTACACGCTGGCCAACGTCGCCTCGTTCTTCTCCGCGTTCTGCCTCTACGCCGGGGTGGTGTTCCTGCCGCGTTACTTCCAGGAGGCCATGGGGCTCAGCGCCACCGACTCGGGGCTGCACATCTATCCGCTCATGCTCGGGATGGTGACCGGCAGCATGATCACCGGCGCCCTCATCTCCCGGACCCAGCGCTACCGGCCGTGGCTGATCGCCGGGCCGTTCCTCATCGCGCTCGGTGCCCTGCTCTGCGCCGGGCTCACCACCGAGACCTCCGGGCTCGCCCTCGCCGGTTGGATGGCACTGCTCGGCCTCGGCGTGGGCCCGATGCTGTCCGGCCTGACCGTGGCGGTCCAGTCCGCGGTCCCGCCGCGGTTCATCGGCACCGCCAGCGCCAACCTGACCTTCTTCCGGCAGATCGGCGGCTCGGTCGCGCTGGCTCTCGCCGGCACCCTCTACGCCTCCGTGGTCAGGGACGAGGCGCCCGCCCACGGGCTGAACGCGGCCCACGCCGCCGCCACCGCGACCGTCGTCCCCTGGCTCGCCGCCGGCGGGGCGGTCGTCGCGCTCGCCGCGCTGGTCGCACTGCCCGGAGGGCGGATCAAGGCACTCGCCGCAGGACCGGCGGCGCTGGACGGGTAACATCCGAGCGTCAGAATTCATCCTTCGAGTGGGGGAAGGTCATGGCCCAGACTCCCGTAAAGGTCACCGTCACCGGCGCCGCCGGTCAGATCGGCTACGCGCTGCTGTTCCGCATCGCGTCGGGCCAGTTGCTGGGCGCCGACGTCCCGGTCAAGCTGAGCCTGCTGGAGATCCCGCAGGCGGTCAAGGCAGCCGAGGGCACCGCGATGGAGCTCGACGACTGCGCGTTCCCGCTGCTGAGCGGCATCGAGATCACCGACGATGCCGACAAGGCTTTCGACGGCGCCAACGTCGCGCTGCTGGTCGGCGCAATGCCCCGCAAGGCGGGCATGGAGCGCGGCGACCTGCTCCAGGCCAACGGCGGCATCTTCGGCCCGCAGGGCAAGGCCATCAACGACAACGCGGCCGGCGACATCCGCGTCCTGGTCGTGGGCAACCCGGCGAACACCAACGCGCTGATCGCCCAGCAGCACGCCCCGGACGTCCCGGCGGAGCGTTTCACCGCGATGACCCGTCTGGACCACAACCGCGCGCTGTCGCAGCTCGCCGCCAAGCTCCAGGTCCCGGTCACCGAGGTCAAGAAGATGACCATCTGGGGCAACCACTCCGCCACGCAGTACCCCGACCTGTTCCACGCCGAGGTCGGCGGCAAGGTCGCCGCCGAGCAGGTGGACGAGACCTGGCTGCGCGACACCTTCATCCCGACCGTCGCCAAGCGCGGTGCCGCGATCATCGAGGCCAGGGGCGCGTCCTCGGCCGCCTCCGCGGCCAACGCCGCGATCGACCACGTCTTCGACTGGGTCAACGGCACCGAGTGGACCTCCGCCGCGATCCCCTCCGACGGTTCGTACGGCGTGCCCGAGGGGCTCATCTCCTCCTTCCCCGTCGCCTCGCGCAACGGCAAATGGGAGATCATCCAGGGGCTGGAGATCGACGCCTTCTCCCGCGAGCGCATCGACGCCTCGGTCCGCGAGCTCGAGGAGGAGCGCGCCGCCGTCCGCGAGCTCGGCCTCATCTGATCTCTTCGATCAGCCCGTGAAAAGGGGTCCCGGTCCGCCGGGGCCCCTTTCCGCGTCCCGGTGCCCCGGCCGCTCCGACTCCGGCCGGGGGCGCCCTGCTCCCCAGAAGATCCCTCTATGGCGGATCGGCGGCGTGTCGATCGTGTGGCGAAACGGCGCTCGGCGTTAAATGATCATTGAGGGTCGGGGGATCGGTGTTCATGGCGCATGGTGCGGCGCGGGTCGTCGCGGGAATCATCAGTCTTGCTCTCGTCGGAGCACCGGGGACGGTGCCGGCGGAGCCCGGGGACGACAGTCCGATGGGCGCGGACCTGTCGGTGCGGATGGACACCTTGCCGAAGGTCGCGCAGCCCGGGCAGCCGCTGCTCTACCGCGCCGAGGTGCGGAACACCGGACCCGAGGACGCCGTGCTGCCCCTGCTCACCATCCGGCTGCCCGAGGGAGTGGAGATCCTCCGCGTCAACGTCGCGGAATGTCGTCCGGGCAGCACGGCCAACGAGGTGGTCTGTCCCTCCGAGCATGACGTGGTGGCCGGTGGCATCGGGGGAGTGACGATCAGCGGTCTGGTCCGTCCGGGCGCGCGCGGCCCGCTGGAGGCGACCGCGACGCTCTCCTCGGAGATCGTGGACGAGAACGAGGCGAACAACTCCTCCCGGACACTGACCGATGTGGACCAGGGCGCGGACCTGGCGGTCCGGCTGTCGCGCAGGGCGCGCGCAGGCCGGCTGATCACGATGGGTGCGGTGGTCCGCAACCGGGGGCCGCAGGCCGTCCGCGACGCCGCGCTGTTCTTCCACACCCGCAGGGCGCGCTTCCTGTCGGCGATGGGGGCGCGGTGTCGTTCGTATCCCGGCCTCGTCGGCTGCAGGCTGCACGCGATCCGCTCCGGCAACCGGGTCCGCCTGCGGCTCGCCTTCCGCGCCCACCGGCGCGCGCTGCGGGCCAAGGCGACGGTCTACTCCATTCATGTGGGAGACCGCCACCCCGCGAACAACATGGCCCGCCTGACCTCCATACGGCCGAAGTCAGATGAATCCGGGGGTCTTCGCCCAAAGGTTCCGATCAACCTGCGTTAGGCAGGACCGTCCAGGCGTCGGAGACGATGTCCCGGACGGACGGGTGCTCCGGCTTCCATCCGAGCTCTCGCTGGATCTTCTCGGAAGAGGCGACCAGCACCGCCGGGTCTCCGGCGCGGCGCTCGCACACCACCTCGGGGATCTCGTGCCCGGTCACCTCACGGCAGACCGACAGGACCTCCCGTACCGAGAAGCCCGTGCCGCTGCCCAGGTTGTAGATCTTGTGCTCCCCCGCCGAGCAGGCCTCCAGCGCCAGCAGGTGAGCCCTGGCCAGATCGGCCACATGGATGTAGTCGCGGACGCATGTCCCGTCCGGAGTGGGGTAGTCCGTGCCGAACACGCTGACCGACTCGCGCCCGCCGAGTGCGACGGCGAGGACGTTAGGGATCAGGTGGGTCTCCACGGTGTGGCGTTCGCGGTAGACCCGTCCGTCTCCGCCGGTGTGGGAACCGCCGACGTTGAAGTAGCGCAGGCTGACCGCGGCCAGGCCGTACAGCCCGGCGAACGTGGTCAGCGCGGTGTCGACCGCCAGCTTGGACGCGCCGTAGGGGTTGGTCGGGCGGGTGGGGTCGCCCTCCTGGACCGGGGAGCGCTCCGGCTCGCCGTACGTGGCGGCGGTGGAGGAGAACACGATCCGGCCGACCCCGGCGGTGCGCATGGCGTCGAGCAGGGCGAGGGTGCCGCCGAGGTTGTGCGTCCAGTAGAGAGCCGGCCTCTCCACCGATTCGCCGACCAGGGACTTCGCCGCGAAGTGAAGCACGCCGTCCATTCCCGGCAGCACGTCCGCGGCCTCGGTGATCGACCCCTCGACGAAGCGCGCGCCCGCCGGCACCGCGTCCGCGTGGCCGGTGGAGAGGTCGTCCAGCACGGTGACCTGATGACCCGCCTCGACGAGCTGCGCCGCGACGACGCTACCGATGTATCCAGCGCCTCCGGTGACCAGCAGCTTCACGGAGCCTCCTGTTTGATGTTGTTGGAATCTGTTTATTTTTGTAAGGCTACTGCCAGCATATGCTGGCACATCGAATATCGGCCACTGTCGGAACGGGCGACGGCCATGACGGAGACAGTCTCGTGAACAGCGTCCTGGCGAACGCCGCCCTGGTCATGCTTTTCGTGGTGATCGGGGGGTTCTTCGCCGCCGCGGAAATGGCCATGGTCTCCCTCCGGGAGAGCCAGGTGCGCAGGCTCGACACCCGGGGCCGCAGAGGAGCACGGGCGGCCAAGCTCGCCCGCGACCCCAACCGCTTCCTGTCCGCGGTGCAGATCGGCGTCACCGTGGCGACCATGCTGTCGGCGGCGTTCGGCGCCGACACCCTGGCCCGGGACCTCCTCCCGATCGTGGGCGGGTGGGGCGTGCCACCGGCCGTCGCGGCCCCGCTCTCCCTCGTGCTGGTGACTCTGGCGATCTCCTATGCCTCTCTGGTGCTGGGTGAGCTCGCGCCCAAGCGGATCGCCAGGCAGCGCGCCGAGGGGATCTCGCTGCTGGTCGCGCCGTTCCTGGACCGGATGGCCGCGCTGTCACGGCCGATCATCTGGGCGCTCTCCAAATCCACCGACGGTGTGGTCAAGCTCCTCGGCGGCGACCCCGAGGCGGACCGGGAGGAGATCTCCACCGAGGAGCTCCGTGACATGGTGGTGGGTCACCATGAGCTCGCCCCGGACGAGCGGCACCTGATCGCGGAGGTCTTCGCGGCGGGTAAGCGGCAGCTCCGCGAGGTGATGCTGCCCCGCACGGAGGTGGAGTTCATGGCCGTCGACACCCCGCTGGCCGAGGCCGCCGTGCTGGCCGCGGCCATGCCGCACTCCCGTTTCCCCATCTACCGTGACTCCTACGACGACATCATCGGCTTCATCCACATCAGGGACCTGCTCGATCCGGTGCTGACCGGGTCCATCGAGCCGATCAGCGAGCTGGTGCCGATCCGCCCGGTCAAGCTGGTCCCCACGACCAAGCGGGTGCTGGCCACCCTGTCGGAGATGCGCGACGAGGGACACCACCTGGCGATCGTGGTGGACGAGTACGGTGGCACCGCCGGCATCGTCACCATGGAGGACCTGGTGGAGGAGCTCGTCGGCGACATCCGCGACGAGCACGACATCGAGGACAAGCAGGTGGTGCTGCCCGCCGGGGAGGTCGAGCTGGACGGGCTGGCCAACCTCGACGAGGTGGCGACCGAGACCGGGATCCGGCTGGCCGAGGGCCCCTACGAGACCCTGGGCGGGTTCGTCATGGCGGCTCTGGGGCATCTGCCGACGCTCGGGGAGCGGGTGGAGATCCCCGGGTTCGAGATGTCGGTCACCGACATGGACGGCCGCAGGGTCTCGCGGGTCCGCATCAAACACCGCGTCTCCCCGCCGGACACGTCGGCCTCCCCGGGGCCGGACGAGCCCGGCTCCGCCGGGCCGGACACGCCGGCGGCCCCCCCGCCGGAGACTCCCGGCTCCAGCGGGAAGGGAAAACCGGCCTCGGCCGAGCCGGGGGCGCCGACCACTCCCGACACCTGACACAATTACCTGCTATGGCCAGTCCTCGTGTCCTGTCCGGCATCCAGCCCACCGCCGACTCCTTCCACCTGGGCAACTACCTCGGTGCCGTGCGGCAGTACGTCGCCATGCAGGAGGGGTATGACGCGTTCTACTGCGTCGTCGACCTGCACGCGATCACGGTGGACTACCAGCCGGAGACGTTGCGCAGACGCTCCAGAATCGCCGCGGCCCAGCTCTTCGCCGCCGGACTCGACCCGGAGCGCTCCACGGTCTTCGTGCAGAGTCACGTGCGCGAGCACACCGAGCTGGCCTGGGTGCTGATCTGTCTCACCGGCATGGGCGAGGCCGGCCGGATGACCCAGTTCAAGGACAAGTCGGCGAAGTCCGGTGAGAGCTCGGCCAGCGTCGGCCTGTTCACCTACCCGATCCTGCAGGCCGCCGACATCCTGCTCTACCAGGCCGACAAGGTCCCGGTCGGAGCCGACCAGAAGCAGCACCTGGAGCTCACCCGCGACCTCGCGCAGCGCTTCAACCATCGCTTCGGCGAGACCTTCACGCTGCCCAAGCCGCACATCGTCGAGGGCGTCGAGAAGATCACCGATCTGCAGGACCCCACGGCCAAGATGTCCAAGTCGTCATCCTCGCCGGGCGGCATCCTGGACCTGCTGGAGCAGCCGGGGCCGCTCCGCAAGAAGGTCATGCGCGCGGTCACCGACACGGGCTCCGAGGTCCTCGCCGACGATGAGAACAAGCCCGGCATCACCAACCTGCTGCGCATCCAGTCCGCGCTGACCGGAACGCCGATCCCCGAGCTTGAGGCCCGCTACGCCGGACAGGGGTACGGCACCTTCAAGAAGGACGTGGCCGAGGCCGTCACGGAGACCTTCACGCCGATCCGGGAGCGCACCGAGAAGCTGCTGGCCGACGAGGCCGAGCTCGACAGGATGCTCGCCGCCGGCGCCACGCGGGCCCGTGCCGTGGCCGCCGAGACCATGGCCAAGGTCCGCGACCGGGTGGGCTTCCTGCCGGCCCCCTGATCCGCGGCAGGTGGGATCCGGAGATCGTCCGCGGGACATGGCCGTCTTTACGCACGACGGGGCCGTGACGGGGTAGGTGACCCGGGTGGCAGGCGTGCAGGAACGCATCGTGGCGGTCCGTGAGTGGGGCCGGTCGAAACTCGGCTCCGCCAGGGTCCGGTGGCCCTGGTTCGACCATCTGGTCAGGACCGTGCAGCGCTACCAGATCCAGTCCGGTGACCGGCTGGCCGGAGCGGTGACCTACTTCGCGTTCCTGTCGTTCTTCCCGATCATCGCGCTGGCGTTCGCGGTCTTCGGCTTCTTCCTGTCCGTCAATCATGACGCCGTCAAGACCCTGCAGAAGGCCATCAACCAGTATCTGCCCGGGCTGGCCGACCAGCTCCCGATCCAGCAGATCGCCGACTCGCGGGCCAGCGCCGGGATCATCGGCCTGGTCGGCCTGCTCTATGCCGGGCTCGGCGCGATCGACGCACTGCGGGACGCGCTCCGCGAGATGTCCATGACCGCCGAGGCGCCCCTCAACTTCTTCCTGGCCAAGCTCCGCAACCTGGCCGCCCTGGTCCTGATCGGCATCACGGCGGTCGCCTCGGTGCTGGTGGGAGGCTTCGCCACCCAGGCCAGCGGGACAGTGGCCTCCTGGCTGGGGCTGTCGCGGTCGGTGATCGGCAGCGGCTCGGTCTGGCTCGCCGGCCTGGCGGTCAGCGTGCTGGCCGACATCGCCCTCTTCATGATCATTCTGCGCTGGATGGGCCAGTCGAGGCAGCCGTTCCGGGTGATATTCCGCGGCGCGCTGCTGGGCGCCCTGGCCTACGGGCTCCTCAAGCAGCTCGCCGCGCTGATTCTCAGCAGTACGCTGAACAACCCCATCTACGGGGTGTTCGCGGTGATGGTCGGGTTACTGATCTGGATCAACCTGTCGGTCCGGGTCATCCTCTACTCGGCGGCCTGGACGGAGACCGCGTCGCTCGGCCCCCCGCCCGCGCCCACCCCGATCCCCGGCGGCAACGCCCCCGTGTAGGCGCCCCGGCGGCCTCAGTGCAATTTTGAGAGGCTTTAATGCCTTTTATGTCCCTTTGTGTCATCGGGGTGGCCCCATGGCTCCTGGGGCCGCTTGCGGGCCGCCGGGCCGGTACCTAGCGGGGTCGCCTGCGCAAGCCGTACACCAGCCAGATCGTGCCGCCGATCAGGACGGTGCCCAGCAGGGCGATGCTCACGTGGAGGACCGTCTGTGAACCGCGCTCGGCTCCGAGCGTCGCGGTGGGAAGGGGGTTCGGCGATGTCCTCGACACGTTCGGTGCGGCCGGGAGGGTCGGCAGGGGCGCGGCGTCGGGGACCGGGTCCACCAGCCGGCCGACCGGGGCGACCTTGCCGCGGTTGGCGAAACCCCAGTCGAGCAGGCCGGCGACCTCGTCCCAGAAGTAGCCGTCGTGCCGCATGATCGACACGATGATCGTGTGACCGTTGCGCCTGGCCGCGCCGACGAAGCTGCCCAGTGCTTTGGACGTCCAGCCGTTCTTGACGCCGATCATGCCCTTGTAACGCCAGAGCAGCTTGTTGTGGTTGCCGATCTCGTAGTAGCCCTTGGGGGCCGGAAACTTGTCAGTCTTCATGCTGATATATCGCTGAAAATCGTGGTTGGCCAGCCCGGCCCGGGCGATCAACGCCAGGTCGTAGGCCGAGCTGCTCTGGCCGGGCTTGTCCAGCCCGTTCGGCGTCTTGGCCACGGTGTCGAAGGCCTGGATCCGCTTGGCCTCGGAGTTCATGTCCTGCAGCGTCTTGGCCAGGCCGCCGTTGGCCTCGGCCAGCGCCATCGCCGCGTCGTTGCCCGAGACCAGCAACATCGCCTTGAACAGGTCCTCAACGGTGTAGATGGGCTTGGAGACCAGGCCGACGGCGCTGCCCTCCTCGTTCACGGCGCGGTTGCTCGGCCTGACCTTCCGATCCTTGTCGAGCTTCGGGATGAGGGTGAGCGCGGTCAGCGCCTTGAGCGTGCTCGCGGGCAGAAAGCGCCCGTGGGGATCCTTTGCGGCCAGCACCTCTCCGGTGTCGGCGTCCGCGATCACGTAGGACCGGGCGGCCGTCTTCGGGGGTGCCTTCACTCCCTGCGAGACGATGAGGCCGCGCTCGCCGAGGTGGGTGCCGCCGACAGGCTCTGTCTCGGCATGTGCGGGACCGCCCAGAAAGACGGTCGCCGCAAGCAGCACCACGACGGGTGCGACATGTTTCATCCCCATAGTGATCTCAGGGTAGCTTCGTGCAGATTCGCATGAGGTGACCCACACGCTGACCAGGGAACAGAGCTGGCAACGGAATACTGATGTCATGCAAATATCGCGAAAGATCGCTGGATTTCTGATCGCCGTCGCGGCTTTCATGATCTTTGAATGGATCAATCTCGCCTTCAACCTCGCGGACGGCCATCCGACGGCCTTCTACGTGGTGCACGGCATCCTGGTCGCCGTGAACATCGTCGTGGGGATCGTGCTCGGTGTGATCGGCCTGCGCGGACTGACCGGCCTACGTGGACGGGCAGAGCGCGAGCAGGGTCCTCCGATGTAGCTCGGCGGCCTCCTCGGCCGAGTTGCCGATGCTGGTGAAGCCGAGCTTGCCGTACTCCGGAACCGCACCGAGCAGGTGCAGGACGTTGCCCGTCCGGGACTCGTGGTCGAAGCCGAGACCCCTGTCCTGGACCAGCTTGACGACCTCTCCGGGTGTACGGCCTCGCAGCCCGGCCGAGGTGCAGTTGTCGGTCGCCATGTAGTACTTGGGCTGGCCGTCGTGCATGAGCGTGCCGGCATCGGGATCGTAGGCGGCGCCGGTGGTCAGCAGCGCGGCGCCGAACGGGTGGGTGGTCCCGCCGATGCGCAGGTTGATCTCGCACAGCAGGGGCCGGTAGCCGGCGTCGGTCTTGACGGCGAAGAAGTCCATGCCGAACAGACCCACCACACCCCGTCTGGCGAGGACCCGGGCGATCTGCTCGGCGCACTCGCCGACCTGGGTGCGGTAGGCCGACCGCGCGGGGAAGGAGCACCCCTGGTAGACGTCGCCGTTCGGGCCGCCGAGAATCTGCTCGTGCGTGGCGACCACGTCATAGACGCCGCCGGGAGTGATCCTGGCCAGGGCACTGGGGGAGCGCAGCGACAGGTCGTCGACGAACTCCTCGATCACCGCACCCCGCTCGGCGATCTTCTCGGCGAACGTCGTCCAGGTCTCGTGCGCCGCGGAGAAGCTGGTGGGACAGGCGGTGAGCGGCCGCTCATCCTTGATCACGATGGCGTTGCCCAGCCCGGAGTAGCTGTTGTTGAGCTTCACCATCAGCTTGGACGTGGGACTCAGCGCGCGGGCCGCGTGCTCCACCTCGGTCAGCGACCGCAGGTCGGCGAAGCCGCGGGGCATGGGCACCCCGGCCTCCTCGCCGATCACGCGCCCACCGCTCTTGGACCCCAGGTGGGCCAGCGAGGTGGCCGGGCCGTAGATCGGCAGGCCCAGGACCTCGGCGAGCCGCTCCTCATGCTCGCTGACCACGAACGGCACCATCCACGCGCCCGTCGCGCGGCCGAGCGGCGAGCGGATCCGCGCGAGGACATCCGGGCGGCGCAGCAGCGACACGGTGAGGGGGTTGGTGTGCGGATCACCCAAACTGATCATTTGCAGGCGGGTGCGGGCCTCGTCGGGGTCGTCGAGGAAGCTCAGGTAGTAGTCCACGATCGCGGTGTCCACCGGCATCGAGGAGAGGTAGATGACCTCCACGTCCGGTTGCCTGAGCGTGAGCAGGAGAAACAGCAGCCGTTCCTCATAGCACAGGGCGCCGGTGATCCTCCGTAGCTCGTCTTGGGGGAGCGACAGCGACGGGATGACCACCAGGGTCCCCTCGTTCGGTTCGAAGAGGCTTAACTTTGCATGCTTCTCCGCGAATGGGATGTTAGTGATCATATGCGGAGTGAAGCACGCATTCTTCTCGTTTGCATCACTCCCTCGGGTGCGATGACCGGCACCTGAGGTCACGTAAATTGCCAGGTCGTCGATGTTTCAACAGGGCCGCTACCGGCCACTGCCGTGATGGCACCACCCGGTACGGCTACCACCCCTAGCCCATCCGGGCCATCAGGCCTGGTCCGAGTGGGCCAGGAGTCACGGAAGCAGGGGGTGGGACGGCAAAACATTTGGCGTAGATGTCGGCGGGCTGTCGCTGAGGAGGGATAAAGTCGATGTCATCGCCAGCACGCCGGTGGCCTCACACCGGTCTGTCGCTTGCGTGATCGGCAACGCCCTCGCCGCCGGGCTGGCGGAGAGGTGAAACGCCTGTGGAGCTGGTGTAAGACCTCAACGGAGATCCTTCCGGGCGGGCGACCGGCGGTGAAGCAGGAAGCCTCACGGGTGACCGTGGGAATCCCCTCCCTCCGGGGAGGGGAGGATGTCAACAGTCGTACTGGTGTGGCCCGCGGCATCTACCCCGGCCCATCGACACGACGATCATTTTTTCGGACTGCTTCATGGATCCCGTGATTCTGGGCAGTGGCACGGTGCGTCGACGATTCAGACTGCTGGCGCGGATGGGATGGTGACCAATGCGGGGGCGTAATTTTCGGGGAGAACTCGACACGTTCCTCGCCGGGCGTGAGCAGGAACTGATCGACTTCCGTCGTGACCTGCACATGCATCCCGAGCTCGCGTTCGCTGAATACCGTACGACACAGCGTATCGCCGACCGCCTGATCGCGGCCGGCCTCGTCCCCTCGGTTCTCCCGCGCGGCACCGGCCTGATCTGTGAGGTCGGCAGCGGTGACGGGCCGACCGTGGCGCTGCGGGCCGACATCGACGCACTGCCCGTGCCGGACGAGAAGGACGTTCCCTACAGCTCCACCGTCCCCGGCGTGTGCCACGCCTGCGGCCACGACGTGCACACCACGATCCTGCTCGGCACAGCCCTTTTCCTGGCTCAGCAGTCGGCGGCCGGGCTGCTGCCCGGCAGGGTCCGGCTGATCTTCCAGCCCGCCGAGGAGCTCCCCGGCGGGGCGCTGGAGGTCATGGCCTCGGGCGGCATCAGCGGTGTCGACCGGATCTTCGGTCTGCACTGCGACCCCCGGGTGGACGTCGGCAAGGTCGGCCTCAAGGCCGGTCCGATCACCTCCGCCTGCGACAAGGTCGCGATCCGGGTGAGTGGTCCCGGCGGGCACACCGCCCGGCCGCACCTCACCGCCGACCTGGTCTTCGCCCTCGCCAAGATCCTTACGGAGCTGCCCGCGGGGCTGTCCCGCCGGGTGGACCCCCGCTCGTCGCTGAGCCTGGTCTGGGGCCGGGTCGAAGCGGGCTCGGTGGCCAACGCGATCCCGGACGACGGCGTCGCCGAGGGCACCGTGCGCTGCCTGGACGAGGACGCCTGGCACGCCGCTCCCGACCTGATCAAGGCGCTGCTCGACTCGGTCGCCGGCGCCTACGGCGTCGAGGCCCGGATGGACTACGTCCGTGGCGTGCCACCGGTGGTCAACGACGAGGTCAGCGTGCAGATGCTGACCGAGGCTGCGGCGGGCGTCCTCGGGGAGGGCGCCGCGGTGCCGACGCAGCAGAGCCTGGGCGGCGAGGACTTCGGCTGGTATCTCGAGTCCATCCCCGGCGCCTTCGCCCGGCTGGGCACCCGTAAGCCGGGTTCGCTCCAGATGGGGGACATCCACCAGGGCACCTTCGACGTGGACGAGGCCTGCATCGGCACCGGCGTGCGATTCCTGGCGGCGACCGCGCTGACCGCACTCTGGGAGGGGCAGCGCCCCGGTTCGCACGAGCCCGTCGCGGGCATCGCGATGGCCTGAAGGGGAAGCGTCGACCTGCCGGGAGACACCGGTGACAGCGGAATGGCCCCACCGTGACGGGGCCGTGAAGACGGCCTGACGCTACCCGCCGGTAGCGTCAGGCCGTCTCCGTGTGTCACAGGGCGGCCTGAGCTGCATAACAGACGTATTGCGGACTCGTGTGCTGGTTTGGTCAATGCTGGTCAACCAACTATCTTCCGTGCAGGGTTGCCGTGCGTCTCTTCGCGCGTGCACTGAAACGCGAAGGGAGTCCATCTTGCTTCAGAACCGATTCGGCAAGCTGGCAGCGACCACACTGGTGGGCACCATGCTCATGGGAGCTGCCGCGTGTGGTGGAAGCGACGAGCCGGCCACCTCGGCCAAACCGGCCGACGGCGCCAGCGGCGCCCCGGCCGCAGCGGGCGGGAAGGTCGGCTTGGCCTATGACATCGGCGGCCGTGGCGACCAGTCGTTCAACGACGCCGCCGCCGCAGGTCTGGACAAGGCCAAGTCCGAGCTCGGTCTCGCGGAGACCAAGGAGCTCGAAGCCGGCAACGGCGAGACCGAGGCGGCCAAGGAGGAACGGCTGCGGCTGCTCGCCTCCGGCGGCTACAACCCGATCATCGCCATCGGTTTCGCCTACTCGGGACCGCTGAAGAAGGTCGCCGCCGAGTTCCCGGACGTCAAGTTCGCCATCGTGGACGACGCCGACGCGACCGGTGCCAACATCTCCAACCTGCTCTTCGCCGAGCACGAGGGGTCCTTCCTCGTCGGTGCCGCCGCGGCGCTGACCAGCAAGAAGAACCACGTGGGCTTCGTCGGCGGCGTCCGGGTGCCGCTGATCGAGAAGTTCGAGGCGGGCTTCGCCGCCGGCGCCAAGGCGGTCAAGGCCGACATCAAGATCGACAGCAAGTACCTGACCGAGCCGCCGGACTTCGGTGGCTTCGCCGACCCGGCCAAGGGCAAGACCGCGGCCGAAGGCATGTTCGACGCGGGAGCCGACGTGGTCTACCAGGCCGCGGGTGGGTCCGGTAGCGGCGTGTTCGAGGCCGCCAAGGCGGCCAACGGCCTGGCCATCGGCGTCGACTCCGACCAGGCCAAGACCGCGGCCCCCGAGGTGCAGGGTGTCATCATGACCTCCATGCTCAAGAAGGTCGACGTCGCAGTCTTCGACTTCCTGAAGGGCTACACCACCAACTCGGTGAAGTCCGGCTCGACGGTCTACGACCTCAAGGCCGGCGGCGTCGACTACTCCACCACCGGCGGCCAGGTCGACAAGATCAAGTCGAAGCTCGACGAGTACAAGCAGAAGATCATCTCCGGCGAGATCACCGTGCCGGACAAGAACTCCTGACCTGGTACTAATAAAGGGCCCGGCGGACAATTCCCCCGGGCCCTTTGGCCGATCGTCACCATCACGTTCCGTCACAGGGCCATCCGTGCGGAGGAGGCCGTCATCAGCACCTCGACCCCGGCCGTCGAACTCGAGGGAATCACAAAACGATTCCCCGGCGTCGTGGCCAACCGCGACATCTCCCTATCTGTACAGCAGGGTCATGTGCATGCCGTCGTCGGCGAGAACGGCGCGGGCAAGTCCACCCTCATGAAGATCTTGTACGGCATGCAGCGCCCCGACGAGGGTGAGATCCGTGTCAACGGGACGGCCACAAGCTTCCGTTCCCCGGCGGACGCGATCGCGGTGGGCGTCGGCATGGTCCACCAGCACTTCATGCTGGCCGACAACCTGACCGTGCTGGAGAACGTGATCCTCGGCAGTGAACCCCGCAGCGGCGGGGTCGCGATCGACTTCGGCGCCGCCCGCAAGAAGATCAGGCAGATCTCCGAGTCCTACGGCCTCGGCGTCGATCCCGACGCCACGGTGGAGGACCTGGGTGTCGGCGCCCGGCAGCGGGTGGAGATCCTCAAGGTTCTCTACCGCGGTGCCCGGATCCTCATCCTCGACGAGCCGACCGCCGTGCTCGTGCCGCAGGAGGTCGACGAGCTCTTCGACAACCTGCGCGAACTGGTCCGTGAGGGCCTCACGATCATCTTCATCTCGCACAAGCTGGACGAGGTGCTCTCGGTCGCCGACGCCATCACCGTCATCCGGCGCGGCACCACCGTGGCCAGCGTGTCTCCCAAGGGCGTGACCGCCAGGCAGCTGGCCGAGCTCATGGTCGGCAGCGAACTGCCCAGCCCGGAGACCCGCGAGTCCACCGTCACCGACGTGGTCGCCCTGTCGGTGCGGAACCTGACCGTCCGCTCGGCGGATGACCGCCGTGTCGTGGACGGCGTCGACTTCGACATCCGCAAGGGCGAGGTGCTCGGCATCGCCGGCGTCGAGGGCAACGGCCAGGCCGAGCTCGTCGAGGCCATCATGGGCATGCGCGACGCCGAAGGCGGGATCCGGCTCGGCGAGGAGGACATCTCCGCCTGGTCGACGCTACGCCGTCGCGAGGCCGGCATCGGCTACATCCCCGAGGACCGGCACCGGCACGGTCTGCTGCTGGAGGCTCCGCTCTGGGAGAACCGGATCCTCGGTCACCAGACGCGGCGACCCAATGTCAAGGGTCCCTGGATCGACCGCGCGGGCGCACGCAAGGACACCCAGCGCATCGTGGAGGAGTACGACGTCCGTACCCCGGGAATCGACGTGGACGCCGCCGCCCTGTCCGGCGGCAACCAGCAGAAGCTGATCGTCGGTCGGGAGATGAGCGGCGAGCCGGTCTTCCTGATCGCGTCCCACCCGACCCGTGGTGTCGACGTCGGTGCCCAGGCCGCGATCTGGGACCACCTGCGCGCCGCCCGTGCCGCAGGTCTGGCCGTACTGCTGATCTCAGCGGATCTGGACGAGCTCATCGGCCTGTCGGACACGCTGAAGGTGATTCTGCGCGGCCGTATCGTCGCGGACGTGGATCCGCGGACGGTGACGCCCGAGCAGCTCGGGTCTGCCATGACCGGTGCTGGAGAGGCGGCATGAACATCTACGCAACGCAGGTGGCGAGTGCGTTCCGCGCACCTGCGGAAGGCACGCACAGGGCGGCCGGGGTGATCGCATGAGCCCCGCGGAGTCGAGCTTCACCGACCGGTTGCTCGGCCGGGTCCGGCTCGGCGGCCTGCTGTCGCTCGCCGCGCCGATCCTCGCCATCGTCTTCGCCGGCCTGATCACCTCGATCGTCCTGCTGATCACAGGCGACCCGCCCCTGGAGACGCTGGGCATCATGGTCGACTACGGCGTGCAGCCGCGCTCGATCGTGCTGACCCTGAACTCCGCGACGACCTACTACCTGTCCGCGCTCGCGGTGGCGATCGGGTTCAGGATGAACCTGTTCAACATCGGCGTCGACGGCCAGTACCGCCTCGCCGCGCTCACCGCGGCGGCCGTGGGCGGCGCGGTCGTCCTGCCCGCCCCGCTGCACATCGCCCTCATCATCTTCGTCGCCATGCTGGTCGGCGCGGGATGGGCGTCGATCGCGGGCCTGCTCAAAGTCAGGCGCGGCGTCAGCGAGGTCATCTCCACGATCATGCTGAACGCCATCGCCACCGCGCTCGGCTCCTGGCTCCTCAACAAGGACCGCCTCGCGGTCTCGGTCGCGGGCAGCAACAACATCGGCACCAAGCCGATCGGCCCGTCCGGCCAGGTGCCCGGCATGGCGATCATCCCCGGCACCGAGACCAAGGTGTTCGGCCTCGTCATCCTGGCGATCGTCATGGGGATCCTCTACCACGTGCTGCTCAACCGGACCCGCTTCGGCTTCGACCTGCGCGCCACCGGCCGATCCGAGTCGGCCGCGGTGGCCAGCGGCGTCAACGTCAAGAAGATGATCCTCGTCGCGATGATCCTGTCCGGCGCGGTGGCGGGCCTGGTCGGCATGCCCCAGCTGCTCGGCGCGTCCTACAGCTACAGCCTGGACTTCCCCACGGGACTGGGCTTCACCGGCATCGCGATCGCGCTGCTCGGCCGTAACAATCCGATCGGCATCGCCTTCGGCGCGTTGCTGTGGGCCTTCCTCGACACCTCGTCGGGCATCCTGCAGCTGCACGAGATCTCCCCGGAGATCGTCCAGATCATGCAGGGCACGATCGTGCTCTCGGTGATCATCGCCTACGAGCTGGTCCACCGCTACCAGATCTCGGCCGGGCAGCGCCGGGTGAGCAAGGAACTGGCGAGCGGGACCCCCACCCAGGCTGAAGGAGCGTCGGCATGAGCGAGGGCGCCACGACCCTGGCGGAGGCTCCGCTGGAGGAGTCGAGAAAACCCGTCAAGTTCAAGCTCACCTGGCAGGTCCTCCTGCTCGCCCTCGGCGGGCTCATCCTCCTGCTGTCGTTCACCCGGGCCGTCACCGGCGCCGTCGACCTCACCTCGGCCGGAGCGATCAACGCGGCAGTCGCGCTGGCCGTGCCGATCGGCCTGGCCGGTCTCGGCGGTCTGTGGTCGGAGCGGGCCGGCGTGGTCAACATCGGCCTTGAGGGCATGATGATCCTGGGCACCTGGGCCGGTGCCTGGGGGGCGATCCACTTCGCCAACCCCTGGGCGGGCATCGTCGCCGGTGCGATCGGCGGGGCCCTCGGCGGCCTGCTGCACGCGATCGCCACCGTGACGTTCGGGGTGGACCACATCATCTCCGGCGTCGCGATCAACATCCTGGGGCTGGGCGTCACCCAGTTCCTGTCCAAGGTGACCTTCGCCGAGATGCCGGGCGGCGGTGACTCCCAGTCGCCTCCCGTTCCCAAGCCGGGCATCGTGAGCCTGCCGTGGGTCGGGGATCCGCTGGCCACGCTGGAGGCCAAGCAGTGGTTCCTGCTGTCCGACGTGGCAGGCATCCTGCGAGGGCTGACGACGAACGTCTCGCTCTTCACCCTCCTGGCGATCCTGCTGATCCCGCTGACGTTCTATGTGCTCTGGCGCACGGCGTTCGGCCTGCGGCTGCGCTCCTGCGGCGAGCGGCCGGTGGCGGCGGAGTCGCTGGGTGTCAACGTCTACTACTACAAGTACGTCGCGGTGGTCGTCTCCGGCGCCCTCGCGGGTCTCGGTGGCGCGTTCCTGTCACTGGTGGCCTCCAGCGCCTACCGCGAGGGGCAGACCGGCGGCCGCGGCTTCATCGGCCTCGCCGCCATGATCTTCGGTAACTGGCGTCCCGGCGGTCTGGCGGCCGGCGCGACGCTGTTCGGCTACACCGACGCGCTCCAGCTCCGCCGGGGCGGCGAGTCGGTGCACGCCCTGCTCCTGATGGTAGCGATCATGATCGCCGGTGTGGCGGTCTACCAGCTCGTCAGGCAGAACCGCACCAGGGCGGCCTTGATCACCGGTGCCGCGGCGATCGTGGTGTTCGTCGTGTTCACCCTGACCGACACCATCCCGCCCCAGTTCACCTCCGTCACCCCGCACATCACCACCCTGCTGGTGCTGTCGCTGGCGGCCCAGCGGCTCCGGCCTCCGGCTGCCGACGGGGTGCCGTACCGCAGGGGGCAGGCGAAGTGACCACATCGAGCGAGACGAGGGGCACGCCGTCCGCGGCGTGCCCGCGAGCGGAGCAAGCCGGATGACCATCGACTGGGCCGCGCTGAAGGCGGAGGCCGCAACGGCAATGGCGAACGCCTACGCCCCCTACTCCAAGTTCCCCGTCGGCGCCGCCGCGCTGGTGGACGACGGCCGCATCGTGTCCGGCTGCAACGTGGAGAACGCCTCCTACGGCATCGGGCTGTGCGCGGAGTGCGGGCTGGTGTCGGCGCTCCAGGCAACGGGGGGTGGCCGGCTGGTCGCGTTCACCTGCGTGGACGGGCACGAGGAACTGCTCATGCCGTGCGGGCGCTGCCGCCAGCTACTGTTCGAGTTCGGCGGCGCCGAGCTGCTGGTGGAGACCGTGGACGGCCCCAAGACGATGGCGGAGATCCTGCCGTACGCCTTCGGGCCCGACAATCTGAGCCGGGGGGCCTAGAGCATGGACGCGATCGACGTCATCGTCACCAAGCGGGACGGGCGGGAGCTGTCCGCCGAGCAGATCGACTGGGTGATCGACGCCTACACCAGAGGGGTCGTCGCCGATGAGCAGATGTCCTCTCTGGCGATGGCGATCCTGCTCAACGGCATGAACCGGCGGGAGATCGCCGGGTGGACCCAGGCCATGATCCGCTCCGGGGCCCGGATGGACTGGTCGGCGCTGCCCGGCCGTACCACCGACAAGCACTCCACCGGCGGCGTCGGAGACAAGATCACGCTGCCGCTGGCCCCGCTGGTCGCCGCGTGCGGCGGCTACGTGCCCCAGCTGTCGGGCCGGGGGCTCGGCCACACCGGCGGCACCCTGGACAAGCTGGAGTCCATCCGGGGCTGGCGGGCCTCCCTGTCCAACGGCGAGATGCTTGACGTGCTCGGCAAGGCCGGCGCGGTCATCTGCGCGGCGGGTGACGGGCTGGCCCCGGCCGACAAGAAGCTCTACGCGCTGCGCGACGTCACCGGCACCGTCGAGTCGATCCCGCTGATCGCCTCCTCGATCATGTCGAAGAAGATCGCCGAAGGCACCGGGGCGCTGGTGCTGGACGTCAAGGTCGGCTCGGGCGCCTTCATGAAGACCGTGGACCAGGCCCGCGAGCTGGCCACCACCATGGTCGAGCTGGGCACCGACGCCGGGGTCACCACCGTCGCGCTGCTCACCGCCATGGACCGGCCGCTCGGCCGGGCCGTGGGCAACGCCCTGGAGGTCGCCGAGTCCGTCGAGGTGCTCGCCGGCGGCGGTCCCGCCGATGTCGTCGAGCTGACCGTACGGCTGGCCCGTGAGATGCTTTCGGCCGCCGGCCTGTCCGGGGGCAAGGATCCCGAGCAGGCGCTGAAGGACGGTTCGGCGATGGACGCCTGGCGCCGGATGATCAGTGCCCAGGGCGGCGACCCGGACGCGCTGCTGCCCAGGGCCGCCGAGACCCTGCAGATCACCGCGCCCTCTTCCGGCGTGCTGTCCCGGCTCGACGCGTACGGCGTGGGCCTGGCCGCCTGGCGGCTCGGCGCGGGCCGTGAGCGCAAGGAGGACCCGGTGTCCTTCGGCGCGGGCGTCACCCTGCACGCCAGGCCGGGCGACCTGGTCCGTGAGGGCCAGCCGCTGATGACCCTGCACGCCGACGAGACGTCCCGCTTCGAGCGCGCGCTCGGCGCGTTGGAGGGCGCCTACACCATCGGCGAGACCGCCGACCCCGACCTGCTCCCCCTCGTCATCGACCGCATCACCGCCTGACCCTTTCCCTGTTCAGGGCCCGCCGGGCCCGCAAGTGTCTGGCGGGGGCGGCGCGTCCACGGCGGAGTCCTGCCGGTCGACAGCGGCGCGTTCGCAGCCGGTTTCGCATTCCCGGTTCGACACGGACACGGCCGACGCGATCACCGGTGTGCTCTCCAGGGAGCTCGGCGCGGAAGCGGTCGCCTGGATCTTCGCCGGCGTCAGGTCCGGCTGTGCTCGCAGCGGGCCGTCGGTGGATGCGACACCGCCGGCCAGGGCGGAGGTGAGCATCTGTCAATCTCCACCATCTGACAGCGTCGGCCCTTTTCCCAGCGGTACGGTCTCACCGTTTCTGCTGATCTCGCAGAGAGGTCGTTCGGCCGGCGGACGGTTCGGCGCGCGATCACCTCCCGGTGGGACGCGATCGTCGCCGTCCACCGGAACGCGAGAACGGTCCCAGCGGTGAGCGGGGTTGCCGCGGGTGGGGCGTGTCAGACCCGGGCCGGGGCGCAGGCCGGTTGGGCAGACGACTCGGGGCCGAAGACGTCGGTCAGCACGGCGCGATGGGTGGGCTGGGCCTCCGCGTGGCGTGCCCGGCCCTCGTCGGTGATCAGGACGAAGACGCCCCGCCGGTCGGACTCGCACATTCCCCGGCAGACCAGGCCTGATTTCTCCAGGCGGGCGATCAGTCGCGAGCAGGCGCTCTGGCTCAGGTGGACCGCGTCGGCCACCTCCTGGACGCGGTATTTCTTCTGGCCGCCCTCGACCATGCGCTCCAGAACCTCGAATTCGCTCATGCCGAGCTCGTGTCTCTCGGAGAGCTCGCGCTCCAACACGCAGGCGGCCAGCGCGTGTTTGGCCAGCACATCTCGCCACGCGCGGACCACGTACTCCTCGCTCATGCCGCGGATCATAGCATGCGCGAACATCTAATGCACAAGAATTAAATTCGCTTGCATTAGATGCATCTGCATGTATTGTTGGCCGACATGAATCCCTCCCACGACGGGCGCTGGGATGCGCGCCTCTGGGCCGCGCTCACGGTGCTCTGCGCTGTCGTTTTCCTCGACGCACTCGATGTCTCGATGGTGGGCGTCGCCCTGCCTTCCATCCAGGCCGACCTCGGCCTGTCCACGTCCTCCCTGCAGTGGGTGGTCAGTGGTTACGTGCTCGGATACGGCGGCCTGCTCCTGCTCGGCGGGCGCACCGCCGACCTGCTCGGGCGGCGCAGGGTCTTCCTGGTCGCGCTGGCACTCTTCGCCGTGGCCTCCCTGCTGGGCGGGCTGGTCAACGACGGCACGCTGTTGATCGTCGCCCGGTTCATCAAGGGGATCAGCGCCGCCTTCACCGCCCCCGCCGCACTGTCCATCATCACCACGACCTTCGCCGAGGGCCCGGCCCGCAACAGGGCTCTCAGCATCTTCACCGCCTCCGGCGCCAGCGGCTTCTCCCTGGGCCTGGTCATCTCCGGCTTCCTGACCGAACTCGGCTGGCGCTGGACCTTCCTGATGCCGGTCCCCGTCGCGATCATCGCGCTGGTGGCGGCCCTCAAGTTCCTGCCCAAGAACCACGAGGACAGGGCCGAAGGGGGCCATGACCTCATCGGTGCGGCGACCATCACCGCCTCGATGCTGCTGCTGGTCTTCGGCGTGGTGGAGGCACCCTCGGCCGGTTGGGGATCGGTCCGCACCATCGCGACCCTGGGGGCCGCCGCGGTCATGCTGGGGGTGTTCGTACTGACCGAACTGAAGGTCAAGCACCCGCTGGTACGGCTCGGCATCCTGCGGTCGGGACCGATCGTCCGGGCCAACCTCGGCCTGGTGATCCTGTTCGGCTCCTATGTCGGCTTCCAGTTCGTGGCCATGCAGTACTTCCAGAACTTCCTGCACTGGTCGGCCCTGGAGACCGCGATGGCGTTCCTGCCCGCCGGGCTTCTCGTGGCCGTGACGTCCACCAAGATGGGCAACCTGGCCGACCGGTTCGGCACCGCCAAGCTCATCGTGATCGGCGCGGCCGCGCTGACCGCCGGCTATGCCTTCTTCCTGCAGGTGGACGGTCATCCCAGCCTGGCCGCGCTCATCATCCCCGGCATGGTCCTGCTGGGCATCGCCTTCGCCCTGTCCTTCCCCTCGCTGAACATCCAGGCCACCAACGGTGTCGCGGACGACGAGCAGGGACTTGCCTCCGGGCTGCTCAACACCTCCGGGCAGGTCGGCGGCGCGGTGATGCTCGCCATCGTGACGGCGGTGCTCACCTCCAACACGAGCGCCGACCCGATCGACGGCTTCCGTGCCGCGATCACGGTCTCCGCGATCCTCGGAGCGGTCGGCCTGGTGATCGCCCTCACCGGTCTCCGCCGCCCTCGTACGGCTCTCGCCGTCGAGGACGAGAGGGTCCTCGAAACCGTCTGAGAAGCCTTCCGAGACCGCTCGCGTGCCGTACGGAAAAGACGTCCTGCGTACGGCACGCGAGCCGGCCGCCGCCGGGGACGGGGGTCCCGGCGGCGGTTTCGCCGTTCATCTGAGGGATCGGTCTCCGACTTCCGGCTTGACGCCCTGTCATGATCTGGACGCAGCGGATCTCACCCACGGGGTGAACCACTCCCGGGTCCGGGGCATCTAACGAGCCAGGAGGCACACTATGAAGCGCACTCGCGTCGCCCTCGCCCTCATCCCCCTCGCCCTGTTCGCCGCCGGATGCGGCGGATCCACCGCATCGCCTGACGCCTCGTCCGCGTCCGCGTCCGGCGTCACGGCCGCGCCGAGTCCGCCGATCTCCTCACCCTCCGCCACCTCCGCGGCCGGCCCGAAGCCTCCGACCAGCACCAAGGAGGTCGAGGTCAAACGGGCCGTCGACAGGCCGCCGACCGTCACCGGGGCCCGTTTCGCCGAGCACGACGGGTTCGACCGGGTGGTGATCGACCTGAAGGGGGATCTGCCGGGATACAGCGTGCGATGGGTCTCCGAACTGGTCCAGGACGGATCGGGAGACCCGATCGACGCCAAGGGAGGGACCTACCTCCAGGTGTCGATGAACCCCGCCGTCGCGCACAGTGATTCGGGCAGTCCCACCTGGGTGGGCGGGCCGATCTTCCAGGCCGAACTGGGCAACGTGCAGAACGTCGTCAAGACCGGTGACTTCGAGGCCGTGGTGGGCGTGGGCATCGTCCTCGACCACAAGGCGGCGTTCCGGGTGACGGAGCAGAAGGCCCCGAACCGGCTGATCATCGACGTCGCCCACTGAAACCAGTGACAAACTGGCCTTATGGTACGCAGAATCGACAGCGCCACACGGATCCCGGTCCCGGGCGGCAAGACGATCGACGAATACGTCGGCAGGGTCAACAGCGGCGACAGCGGGATCTCGATCGCGCACATGAAGGCCCCGGCCGGGTGGGACGAGCCCGCCCAGACGCCGGAGTTCGGTGAGTACACCCTGGTGCTCAGGGGCACGGTCGTGGTGGAGCACGCGGAGGGCACGACCGAGGTCAACGCCGGGCAGGCGTTCGTGAGCGAGCCCGGGGAGAAGATCCGCTACAGCTGCGGTCCCGAGGGCGCCGAGTATGTCGCCGTCTGCCTGCCCGCCTTCTCGCCGGAGTCGGTCAACCGGGAGGAGTAGCCCCCTCCGGGTCTCCCGGGGCCGTCGCCGGTGGGGCGGAACACCGCTCCGAACACCGTGGACCCCGAGTGTGACCGTCCGTATTTCCAAGATCACCGATTAGGCGTCCGAAGGTAAGATGATGCAATGAGTCAGCTACCCACCCTTGAGGAGATCCGCCGGGCTCCGAAGGTGTTGCTCCACGATCACCTCGACGGTGGTCTGCGGCCCGAGACCATTGTCGAGCTGGCCCGCGAGTCGGGCTACGACAGGCTGCCCACCACCGATGCGGCCGGTCTGCAGGCCTGGTTCCGGGAGGCCGCCGATTCCGGTTCGCTGGAGCGCTACCTGGAGACCTTCGACCACACGGTCGGCGTCATGCAGACACGCGAGTCCCTGATACGGGTCGCCGCCGAGTGCGCCGAGGACCTGGCGGCCGACGGCGTGGTCTACGCCGAGGTGCGTTACGCCCCGGAGCAGCACACCTCCGCCGGGATGAGTCTCGAAGAGGTGATCGAGGCCGTGCAGGAGGGGTTCAGGATCGGTTCCGAGGGGCGTGGCATCCGGGTGGGCACGCTGCTCACCGCGATGCGCCACCAGGCCAGGTCCATGGAGATCGCCGAGCTCGCGGTCCGTTACCGCGACGTCGGCGTGGTGGGCTTCGACATCGCCGGAGCCGAGGCGGGCTACCCTCCCACCCGCCACCTCGACGCCTTCGAATACCTGCAGCGCGAGAACGCCCATTTCACCATCCACGCCGGTGAGGCGTTCGGCCTGCCGTCGATCTGGCAGGCGATCCAGTGGTGCGGTGCCGACCGGCTCGGTCACGGTGTCCGGATCATCGACGACATCGCGGTGTCCGGCGACGGCGAGGCCAAGCTCGGCCGCCTGGCGGCCTACGTCCGTGACAAGCGCATCCCGCTGGAGATGTGTCCCACCTCCAACCTGCAGACCGGTGCCGCGACCTCCATCGCCGATCACCCGATCGGGCTGCTCCGCCGGCTGAACTTCCGGGTCACCGTCAACACCGACAACCGGCTGATGAGCGGGACCTCCGTCTCGGAGGAGTTCGCCAAGCTGTCCGAGGCGTTCGGCTACGGATGGGACGACATGCAGTGGTTCACGATCAACGCCATGAAGTCGGCGTTCCTGCCGTTCGACGAGCGCCTGGCGCTCATCAACGGTGTCATCAAGCCCGGGTTCGCGCGGCTCAAGTGGCAGGCGTGAGCGGGCCGGTACGAGTGGAGTCGGCGAGATGAAACAGGTGTTCCGGTCGAGGACCGCGCTGGCCCTGGGCTGGATCTGGATGGCGTTCGCCGCGGCCAACGCGGTGGATCTGATCGTCCGCTACAGCGGGCCGTCGTCACTGACCGCCGCCGCGGTGCTGGGGGTGATGACCGCGCTGGTCTTCATCACCTGCCTGCGCCCGGCGATCATCCTGACCGGGGACGGCGTGCTGGTCCGCAACCCGATCAGGAACACCTACGTTCCCTGGGAGGCGGTGGACGAGGTCGCGGTCTCCCACTCGATCAAGATCACCTCTGGTGACGGGAGTGTCCGCTGCTGGGCGCCGCAGACCTCGGCCCGGGAGCGGGCGGCGGCCGTACGGCGGGGCAACCCGGTACGCACCGGCGGTCGTTTCCGGACCGAGCCGGCGCGTTCGAAGGGGGAGCAGGCCGCGGCCGAGGCGCTGGCGGGCAAGACCCACGCCGACTGGGTGGCCGAGCAGATCACCGAGCGGGCCGAGTCGGCGAAACGGGCGGCCGCCATGACCGTCCCCCCGCCGGCTGCCGAGCATGCCGACGGCCCGGGCGTGCGGTCCGCGGAGCCTCCTGCCGCCGGAGCCGGGGCGATGAAGGTCACCTGGGCGCCGAGCGCACTGGCCGCCCTGCTGGCCGCCGTCATCCTGGTGGTCGCCGCCTTCCTCGCTTGACCCCGACGTTCAGAGGCCGGGTTCGGCCCCGCCCGCCGGGGCCGAACTCCACGCGCCCGGCGGAGCGCACGGCCGGGATGAAAGGCGGCTCCGCGCCGCCACCGGTGTCCCCTGATCGGCCGGGTTACAGCCCCAGGGCCGCCGACAGGTCGGCCTTCAGGGCGTCGAGGTCGCGTACGGCCTGCGCACGGGCGTCGGCGATCTCGCCCGTGACGGGGACGACGACCTCCAGGTAGCACTTGAGCTTGGGCTCGGTGCCCGACGGGCGGACGACGACGCGGGCGCCGCCGGACAGCCGGTAGCGCAGGCCGTCGGTGGGCGGGAGGCCGGCGGAGCCCTCGCTGAGGTCGTCGGCGGACTCGACCTCGCGGCCGCCGAGCTTCACCGGCGGGGTGGCGCGCAGCCGGGCCATCGCGCCGGTGATCAGGGACAGGTCGTCCACCCGGACCGAGAGCTGCGAGGTGGCGTGCAGGCCGTGGCGGCGGGCCTGGTCGTCGAGGAGGTCGAGGAGTGTACGGCCGTCGAGCCTGGCCTGGGCGGCCAGCCCGGCGACGGTCAGCGCGGCACCGATGCCGTCCTTGTCGTGGACGGGCAGTCCGGCGTCGGAACCGACGCTGTAGCCCAGGGCCTCCTCGTAGCCGAAGACCAGCCCGTCCCCGGCCTTCATGATCCACTTGAAGCCGGTGAGGGTCTCGGCGTAGCGCACGCCGTACCCGGCGGCGATCTTGCCGAGCAGGGAGGACGAGACGATGGTGGTGGCCACCAGACGCCCGTCTCCGGAGGTCTGCCTGATCACGTGCTCGCCGAGGAGGGCGCCCACCTCGTCACCGGTCAGCATCCGGTAGCCGCCGTCCGGCAGCGGGACGCCCACCGCGCAGCGGTCCGCGTCGGGGTCGTTGGCCAGCACGATGTCGGCGCCGATGTCCCGGGCGAGCTCCAGCGCGAGGTCCATCGCGCCCGGCTCCTCCGGATTGGGGAACGCGACGGTCGGGAAGTCCGGGTCCGGGGCGGCCTGGGCCGGGGCTGTCGCGGGGGCGTCGAAGCCCGCGGCCTCGAAGGCTCCGGCCAGCGTCGCGCCACCCACGCCGTGCAGCGGGGTGTAGGCCACCCGCAGGTCACGGGCGTCGCCGAGCGGGAGCGCGGTCACCGCCTTCAGATAGGCGGCCACGATGCCGTCGTCCAACGCGGTCCAGGCGGGGTCGCCGGGGGAACCGAGGGGCAGGCCGGAGACCTGCCCGACGGCGTCGATGGCCGCGGAGATCTCCGCGTCGACCGGCGGCACGATCTGGGAGCCGTCGCTCCAGTAGACCTTGTAGCCGTTGTCCCGGGGCGGGTTGTGGCTGGCGGTGACGGTCACGCCCGCGTCGGCGCCGAGGTGACGGACGGCGAAGGCCAGCACCGGGGTGGGCAGCGGCCCGGGCAGGACGGAGGCGCGCAGCCCGGCACCGGTGAGCACGGCGGCGGTGTCGCGGGCGAAGACGTCGGACTTGTGCCGGGCGTCGTAGCCGATCACGACGTGCCGTCCCGGGCCGAGGACCCGCGCGAGACCGGCGGCGGCGCGCATCACGGTGACGCGGTTCATCCGGTTGGGGCCCGCGCCCAGCTCACCGCGGAGGCCGGCGGTGCCGAACTCCAGCTTGGCGCCGAACCGGTCGCGGAGCGCGTCCTGGTCGCCGTCCTCCAGCAACGCGGTGAGTTCGGCCCGGGTCTCCGGGTCAGGGTCCTGGGACAGCCAGGACTGTGCAAGCCGTACGAGATCGCTGCTCATCGTCACCTCATGTTCCGGGCGCTCGCCGTCCGGGCCCGTCCTACAGTTTGCCGACGACCTTGGCGAGCAGGCCGCCCATGCGCGCGGCGGTGGCGCGGCCCACCTCCAGGACTTCCTCGTGGTTCAGCGGCTCGCCCACCAGCCCGGCGCCCGGGTTGGTGACCAGGGAGATGCCGAGCACGTCGGCGCCGCCCTCGCGGGCCGCGACGGCCTCCAGCGCGGTGGACATGCCGACCATGTCGCCGCCGAGGATCCTGCACATGCGGACCTCGGCCGGGGTCTCGTAGGTCGGCCCGCGGAAGGCCACGTAGACGCCCTCGGCCATCGACGGCTCGATCTCGCGGACCAGCTCGCGCAGGCGCGGGGTGTAGACGTCGGTGAGGTCGACGAAGGTGGCCCCGGTGATCGGGTTGGCGCCGGTCAGGTTGATGTGGTCACTGATCAGCACCGCCTCGCCGACCTCCTGGGTCTCCGGCCGCAGGCCCCCGGCGGCGTTGGTCAGCACGACCGTGCGGGCACCGGCCCTGATCGCGGTCCGGACCCCGTGCACGACCGGGTCGACGCCCCGGCCCTCGTAGAGGTGGGTCCGGCCCAGGAAGATCAGCGCGGTCTTTCCCGAATCGGTGCGCACCGCGCGGATCCTGCCCGCGTGGCCGGCGACGGCGGGCGGTGCGAAACCCGGAAGGTCGGTCACGGGGATCTCGGCGATCGTCTCGCCGATCGCGTCGGCGGCCGGCACCCAGCCCGAACCCATCACCAGGGCGACGTCGAACGACTCGACTCCCGTGGCGCTCTTCAGCGCGGTCGCGGCTTCCGTGGCGAGTGCATAAGGGTCATTGCTCACGTTGCAGAGCGTACTCGTCGTTCTTCCCCGATCCAGCCTGCCGGCATGGCCGTGACGTTCTCGCGGGTCGGACGGTCCGGTCGCATGGGACCGGGTCAGCCGCCGAGGGACGTGCAGGGGCGGTTGCGCAGCTCCTTGACGTAGTCGTCGGGGGCGCCGGCACGCTCGGCGGCCTCGGCCAGGATGCCGAGGTAACGCGCGGAGGGCAGGCCGCCTTCGTAGCCGTCGAGCACGTAGAACCAGGCCACGATCTCGCCCTCCAGGGTCTGCACCCGGAGTCTGACCTTGTGGTAGAGGCCGCGGAGCGCGCCCTCCCACTGGTCGAGGGAGGTCTCGTCGAGCTCGGGGACGTCGTAGAGGACGACGAAGACGTGGTCATCGGGGTCTTCGACGATGGAGGCGAGTGCGCCCTCCCAGCCAAGGTCGTTACCGCCGAACGTCAGGCGCCAGCCCTGAAGCCAGCCCGACCCCCGCATGGGAGAGTGCGGGGCCCGCTGGGCCATCTGATCAGGGTCCATGTTGCTGCCGTAGGCGGCGTAGACAGGCACGGCACACAACACTAATCGAAGAACGCCCATCTACTCACTCCGCCTCGGCGTCCCGTGGATTTTCTCCGTGTTCCCCATCGATTCCGTGGCCGGAGAGGGGGACCGGAGAGATGGTTGGTCCGGGGATGCGGGAGAATGGGGTAGTGACAAGGATCGTGATCATCGGTGGCGGGCCCGGCGGATACGAGGCGGCGCTGGTGGCCGCGCAACTCGGAGCACAGGTCACGGTGGTCGAGCAGGACGGTCCCGGCGGGGCCTGTGTGCTGACGGACTGCGTGCCGTCCAAGACGCTGATCGCCACCTCCGTGCGTAAACAGGCACTTCTCGACGCCAGCATGCTCGGCGTGCACTACACCGGCGGCTCCGACGGCGACGCCGGTGTAGTGCACGCCGACATGCCGCTGGTCAACACGCGGGTGAAGGAGCTGGCCCAGGCGCAGTCGGCCGACATCGCCGCACGGCTGGCCGCCGAGGGGGTCGAGGTGGTCAGGGCTCCCGGGCGGCTGGTCGATCCGCAGGTGGTCAGGGCCGGTGACCGGACGATCCGGGCCGACGTCGTGATCGTGGCGACCGGCGCGACCCCGCGCATTCTGAACGGCGCCGAGCCCGACGGGGAGCGCATCCTCACCTGGCGGCAGATGTACGACCTGGAGGAGCTGCCCGAGCACCTCATCGTGGTCGGCTCCGGCGTCACCGGTGCGGAGTTCGCGGGCGCCTACCGCTCGCTCGGCTCGGAGGTCACGCTCGTGTCCTCGCGCGATCGGATGATGCCCAACGAGGACGCGGACGCCGCGGAGGTCCTCGAAGAGGTCTACCGGCGCCGCGGGATGAACGTCATGGGCCGTTCCCGGGCGGAGTCCGTCAAGCGCACCCCCGACGGCGTGGTCGTCACGCTGGAGGACGGCAGGACCGCCGAGGGCACCCACTGCCTCATGACGGTCGGCATGGTCCCCAACACCGCCGGCATCGGGCTGGAAGAGGCCGGGGTCACCCTCGACCGGGGTGGCTTCATCCAGGTGGACAAGGTCTCCCGCACCTCGGCGCCCGGCGTCTACGCGGCCGGTGACTGCACCGGGGTGCTGATGCTCGCCTCGGTGGCCGCCATGCAGGGCCGGATCGCGGTCTGGCACGCGCTCGGCGAGGCCGTGCAGCCACTCCGCCTGGCCACCGTCGCCTCCAACATCTTCACCGACCCCGAGATCGCCGCCGTGGGAGTCGCGCAGAAGGCGATCGAGGCCGGTGAGATCGAGGCCAACGTGGTCAAGCTGCCGCTGGCCACCAACGCGCGGGCCAAGATGCAGGGCTTCAACGACGGCTTCGTGAAGCTGTTCTGCCGCCCGCACACCGGCATCATCCTCGGCGGGGTCGTGGTCGCCCCCCGCGCCTCCGAGCTCATCCTGGCGGTCTCGGTGGCCGTCCAGCAGCGGCTCACCGTGGACCAGCTCGCCCACACCTTCGCGGTCTACCCCTCGCTGTCCGGCTCCATCACCGAGGCGGCCCGCCGTCTGATGCAGCCCATGACGCCCAGCGGGATCTGACCAGCGGCTGCTCCAGGGCGCTCCGCCTGCTCCGCCGGGTGCCGATGCCCCAGACGGCCAGGGTGAGCGCCAGGCCGACCGCGCTGAACGCGACCATGAAGAGCCCGACGGACGGAGCGCGCCCGGTGCCGATCGGCTTGGCGCCTCCCGGCCGGTTCTCCCTGCCCCGCGTCCCTGCCCCGCGTCCCGGGCCCGGTGTCGCGGGAGGGCCGGACGGGCTGACGGCCGACGTCCGCCGGGAGGCCCCAGGCTCCGGTCAGGTCGGCGCAGCGCAGGTCGAGGGGGAGGCGGGCCTCCCCGGTGAAATCCATGCCCCGCAGATCGAGCCCCTGGCCGGGCGGGCATGGCCCGGCCAGGGCCTGGACGGGAGAGAGTCCCGTCCCCGACAGCGCGAAGATCGCGGTGATGAGTGTCAGGGGGGACGGAACGTCGCACGGGAACCTCCTCGGAAGCGATCCCGATCGTCTCAGGGGATCACCGTGTCCCGCTGGCCACCCGCCTGCATTTTCCGTACTTTCTGTACGGCATGGCTGCCGGAGGGTAGCCGCAGGCCGCCCGGGATCGGCTGCTCATCGTCGCCGTGGTTGATCGCGAACAGCCATCCGCCACGCCGTATCAGCTCTACACCCACCAGCACAAGTCCCGGGTGAAGCAGCCGGTCAAGCAGCTCCGAGGCTTCCAGCGGGTCCACCTCGCACCGGGCGAGTCGAAGGTCGTGAAGCTCCCGCTCAAGACCGCCGACCTGGCCCTGTGGGACGTGACCCGGGGACGTTTCACGGTGGAGCCGTCCACCCACGACGTGCTCGTGGGCCCGTCGTCGGACAGCGTCCGCCAGCGGGCCACGGTCCAGGTGACAGGCGAGCGCATCCCCGCCCGCGACCTCACCAGGGTCACCCGCGCGGCCGACTTCGACGACTACGCCGGGGTCGAACTGGTCGACGAGACCAAGGTCCGCGGCGACGCGGTCGGCGCCTCGGCGGGCGGGTGGATCGCCTTCAGGGACGCGGACCTCGGCAAGGGCGTCACCGGCGTCAAGCTCGGCGTCGCGGCCACCGCGGCCTCCTCCGTCGAGGTCCGCCTCGGCTCCCCGGCCGGAAAACTCCTCGGCACCGTCCCGGTGACCGCCACCGGCGGGGTCTACCAGTGTGCCACGGCCACCGCCCCGCTCCCGGGCGCGCGCGGCAAGGGCGACCTCTACCTGGTCTTCAGGGGCGACCTGCGCATCAAGGACCTCGTCCTGACCCGCTGACCCATCCGGTACGGCTCGCATCTCGCTGCCCATGAGGCGCGAGCCGTACCGAACCATGGAGAACTGGGCTTTTGAGGTCGAGATCCCTCTCGACCAGCCGTTTGACGCGTACGCTGTCGTTATGAGCGACGCAGCATTCGAGATCGCCCTGGAGGAACTTCACGCCCACCCGGAGCGCTGGGATGAGGCCGTCGCCTCTGCGGCCCGGGGCAAGGTGATCGCACTCACCGACAGGGGAGAGCGGCTTGCGGCCGTCGTGTCCGCCGACCAGATCGGGCTGGTGGAACGTCTGCAGGAGACCGTCGAGGTGCTTTCCGACACCGAGGCGGTCATGGCGATCGTCGAGTCGCGAAACTCGATCGCGGCCGGTGAGAGCGTGTACGGGTCTGAGGCGATCCGCGCGCTCCTTGACCACCGTCGGTGAGTGAGTACGAGCGCCCGCCTTTTGAACCGGTTCTGGGCGCTGCGGCCAGGCGGGCCATCTCGGACAAGCTCCCGCCCGATGTTGCGACAGGGGCGGTTGACTTCATCACGGGCGCGCTCCTGGCGAACCCTTACCGAGTCGGGAAAGAACTCAACGAGCCGCTCGCGGGCATCTACAGTGCCCGGCTGATGCGTGACTGGCGCATTCTGTACGAGATCCATGATGAACAGGAACCGCGAGAGATTCACGTTCTCGACATCCGGCATCGTGCAGACGCCTATCAGCGTCGTTGATCTTCCGAATCACCCCGCTCGACGGCATCAAGGACCTCGTCCTGACCCGCTGACCCATCCGGTACGGCGTGCGCCTTCCCTCTGAGGGGGGCGCACGCCGTACCGGGTTCGGCGCCGCCTGTCTGTCCAACGTCACTCGGTGAGGTCGTACCACTGGGGAGTGGCGGCCTTCAGCGGGTCGGGGGCGGGGCCGGCCTCGGGGCCGGGGACGACGTAGAGGTCGACGGCGTCGGAGCTGTGGTAGCGGGAGCCGTCGACGATCCAGCCGTCCTCGACCCGGTCCGCGGGGACGGTCTGGTCGAAGAAGCTGGTCTGACCGGTGGGGCCATCGTTGGGGAGGATCCAGAGCAGGCGGTAGCCGACCTTCAGCCCCCGCCGGTGCAGCTCGGCGCGGACGGCCGCGACCGTCTTGCCGTGAACCGGGTAGCCGTCCAAGGCCTCCTCCTCCGAGGGGTCGTAGGCGGGGCCCTCGGTGTAGGGCTCGCCCGGTTTGGCGGGGCGGCCGACCCCGAAGACGACCCGGCCGGGGAAGTCCGCGGGCATCCAGACCTTGCCGCAGAACGCCGACGCGCAGTGCTCCAGGCGCTGTACGCCTATGCTCCCGTGCCATTTGAAGCCCTCGGGGACGATGGGGCCGATCAGCGTGCCCACCTCGTCCGGCGCCACCGGGATGACCTTCACCGTGACGTTCAGCCCGACCGCGCGGAATGCCTCCTCGAAGCGCCGGTGGTCGGCCGCGGGGTCGGTGATGGTGACGCTGAAGGAGTCGTCGGTCTTCTTGATGGAGACGGCCGCGTTGGCGTACTCGGTCGCCGGTCCGCCGAAGGGCAGCCCGATCGCGACGGCGACGGCCAGGGCGGTGGCCGTGGCGAGCAGGACGGGCAGCCGGGCCCGTCCCGGCCGGGGGAGCCAGGACGGCCGACGGCGCGCAGGCGGGGTCGCCATGATCTCCTCAAGCAGGTCGTGGACCCCCTGGCTCAGGGCGGGCTCGGTGGATCCGGCGGCGGGGTCGATGGCGGACACCATCCGGTCGATCTTGCTCATCGGTGCTCTCCCCTCAGTACGGCCGTCACGTGGACCTCGTCTGTCGTGTCGAGCAGCCGGGCCAGTCGCCTGCGGGCCCGGTGCAGGCGGAGCCGGGCGGCGGTGCCGCTGCAGCCCAGCACCTTGGCGATCTGCGGCCCGGTCAGCCCCTCCCAGCAGGCCAGCGCGAGCACCTCCCGGTCCGCCGGAGCCAAAGTCGCGAAGGCGGATCGGACGGCGTCGGCCCGTGGGTCGGCGGACGCCGTCTCCTGGCCGGTGGCCAGTTCGTCGCGGAGCCGCGAGGCCAGCGCGGTGCGGCGGGCGTCCCCGCGCCGATGATTGGCCAGGACGCGGCGGGCGGTGCCGTACAGCCACAGCAGAGTGGCGTCCCCCTCGGGCACGTCGTCCAGCCGCCGCCACGCGATGAGGAAGGTCTCCGCGATCACATCGGCGACGTCGTCGGCCGAGTCGGTCCGGCGCAGCGCGTAGCGGTGCATCGCCGGATAGCAGGCGAGGTAGAGCGCCTCGAAACGATCGCGCGCGCCGGGGGGCACGCGTGGATCCTGCACAGGTGTCTCCTAACCGAGAAGGTGCCGAACACCCGATGAGGTGTCCGGCACCTCCGGAAGTGTTTCACCCGCTGGTCAGACGTGCCGCCGGTGACGCCGGAGGACCGTCCGCCGGGAGGCGCACGCCGTACTGCGAGACCGGGGTGTGGCATTTCCCGGCAGACGATCCGGGTGCGCGCTCAGCCCTTGACGGCGCCGATGATCACTCCCTTGGTGAAGTGCCGCTGGACGAACGGGTAGACGAACAGCACCGGGAGCAGTGCGACGACGACGATCGCCATCTGGAGGGCGAGGCTGGGGGGCAGGGTCTGGCCGGCGACCGTGGCGTCGCCGGTCTGGCCGGCGAACAGGGACTGGCCCTGGAGCACGTACTGCCGGAGCACGACCTGCAGGGGCAGCTTGGCGTTGTCGTTCAGGTAGAGGACGGCGTTGAAGAACGAGTTCCAGTAGCCCACCGCGTAGAACAGGCCGATGACGGCCGTGACGCCCTTCGACATGGGCAGCACGATCTTCCTCAGGATGTGGAACTCGCTCGCCCCGTCGATCCGCGCGCTGTCGCTCACCTCCGCGGGGATGTTCATGAAGAACGCCCGCATGACCACCAGGTTGAACGCGGTGACCGCGCCCGGCAGGATCAGCGACCAGTAGGTGTCGATGAGTCCCAGCGAGCTGACCAGCAGGTAGTTCGGGATGAGCCCGGGGCCGAACAGGAACGTCAGCAGGATGAGGAACAACATCGGCTTGTGCAGCAGGGAGCCCGGCCGGGACAGGCCGTAGGAGGCCAGCACCGTGACGGTCAGGCTGATGGCCGTGCCGACGAGGGTGACGCCGAGGCTGACCAGGACCGATCTGGTCACCACACCGCCGGAGAAGAGCTCGGCGTACGCGGCGAAGGAGAGCTCGCCGGGCACGGTGACCAGCCCGGCCGCCGAGCCGTGGCTCCACTCGCCGGTCAGCAGCGTGCGCCAGTAGACGAAGGTGTCCAGCACCTCGGCGGCGTCCCTGCCGACCGCGTCGCGTTGCAGGAAGAACTGCTCGAAACCGACGTTCAGTGCCTCGCCCAGGCGCAGGATCAGCAAAAGGATGATCACCGGGCGCAGGCCGGGCAGCGTGATGTGCCAGAGCCGCCGCCAGCGTGAGGCCCCGTCCACCGCCGCCGCCTCGTAGAGGTTCTGGTTGATGGCCGCCAGCGCGGCCAGGAAGATGATCGCCCCCAGCCCGCGTCCTTCCAGACCGTCTCCGCGGTGACCAGCGCGAGGAAGGTGTCCGGGTTGGTCATGATGTCGAAGCCGCTGTACCCATGGTCCCGCAGGGTCTGCGAGAGCAGTCCGGCACCGCCGAACATCTGCGAAGCGCTCGTCGAGCAGGAGCCACTGGAAGTTGGACAGGCCGACCCAGGGGCTGTCTCTGAAGCCGACGTAGGGCGAGTAGTCCTGGAAGGCGATGACGTTGCCGAGCAGCGGCACGTAGTGGAAGACGACCAGCAGGCCGATCGCGGGCAGCGCCATCAGCAGGAGCTGCCAGTCGCGTCTCAGCCGGGCCAGGAACGGCCCGCGGCGGCCATGGGTTGTCCTCGTGCCCCTTTTACCGTCATTCTTGGTGGTGCCGGTGCCGGCGGGTGAGGTCAGGTCACCCGCCGGCCCGGTGTTCACGGAGTCCCTAAGCACGGCCGTTGTCCCGCAGGACCTTCAGGTAGAAGTCCCGGGCCTCGTCGCCGCCGTCCCGCCGCCACTCGGTGGCGATCTGCTTGGCGTCGCTGACGGGGCGGCGACCGCGCATGATGTCGGTGAACTTGTCCTCGGTGGGGATCTGCAGGCCGGAGTACTTCGACGGCCGCTGGACCCGGATCCCGTCGAACGGGGTCTTCTCGATGTAGGGGAAGGTGGCGTTCTGCCACTCCACGTTGGCCTTGACCGCCTCGGGATAGACCCAGTCCACGTAGCGAGGGCGCCCGCCGAGGAAGGTGTAGGTCGGGGCGACCTCCTTGCGGCCGAGGTCGGTCGTCTGCGGGACGTTGTGCTCGTCGCGTTCGAAGTGCTTGCCCTCCACGCCGAAGGCCGACAGCTCCTTCTCGTTGGCGCCCTTGCTGCCGGCGACGCTCGGGTGGATCAGCTCCTCCTCGAAGAGCTTGCGCATGAACGCCAGCATCTGCTCGAACTCGGGGGTCTCGTACTTGTGGACGAGCTTTCCCCCCCTCGTAGCGCCACTCCTGCGGGACCCGGAAGATCGGCCAGACCATCTCGTGGATGTCGCCGAACGCCCAGCGCTTCGCCTTGGGGTCGGTGATCTCCTTGCCCAGCTTGTACAGCTCGTCGGCGTTCGTGGGGGTGGCGTTCCAGCCGTTCTTGTCGAACAGGTCCTTGCGGTAGAGCAGCCCGTAGGGGTACGGCTCGGTGGGGAACGGCACCGCCATCAGCTTGCCGTTCCAGACCGACCACTCCCACGCGGCGGTCGGCAGGTTGGCCAGCAGGGCGTACGGCTTGACCTTGTCACCCTGCAGGTAGGGGGTGAGATCCTCGAAGGCCTGGTCGACGGCGGTGTTGAAGTCCGCCATCTTGTCGATCTCCCAGCTCGGGATGACCATGATCTTCGGAATGCCCCCCGAGGCCAGCAGGGCGATCGCCTTGTAGGTGCCGCCCCTGCCCGCCTTCTGCGGCAGCGCGGCGGACGGGGCGGCGGGGTAGGTGGTGAAGTCGCCGCTGATGTCGGGCACCCCGGGCAGGGTGGAGACCGTGCCGGCCAGATCCGGCTTGACGCCGGGGAAGGCCGTGTAGGTGGGGGTCAGCGACGTCAGTTTCTCCGCGGCGGCTGGTCATCGCGTCTCCGGGGGGATGGTTCACGACGCGTTCCCTTCGTTGGTCAGGACGGATCAGGGGTGTCGGCGGAGGAGGCTCCGGGGTAGAATTAGTTCGTCTTGCGACCAAACAAATTAATCGAGGGTGACCTCCGCCACAAGGGACCGCCGATCGCGGACCGGTGGGCAGCGGTCACAGATTGGTGAACGATGGGGCATGATGGGGCCAGCCTGGCCGCGTGGGAACGGGACTGACCTTGATCACATCTACGACGGATCCGCAGCCGGCGGACTTCGCCGACGTCCGGGCCACCAACCTCGCCGTGGTGCTGAGGTTCGTGCGCGAGCACGCGCCCTGCTCTCGGGCGGACATCGCCGCCTCCACGGGGCTCAACAAGGCGACGGTGTCGAGCCTGGTCGCCGATCTGATCGACCGCCGCCTGGTGCGGGAGACGGGGCTGACCGAGAACCGGGTCGGCCGTCCGGCCACGATGCTCGTGCTCGACGGCTCGCCGTACGCCGCGATCGGCGTCGAGGTCAACGTCGACTACGTCACCGCCGTCGCGGTGGACCTGTCGGGGGAGCGGCTGCTGTCCTGGCGGCGTTCCTTCTCCGGCGCGGCCGTCACCAGCGCCCAGGCCGTGGCCACGGTCGCGGCGATCGTCCGCCGGGTGGGGAGCCGGATGGCCAAGGAGGAGCGCCAGGTCCTCGGCCTGACGGTGGGGGTTCCCGGTCTGGTCGGCACCGACGGCACCGTGCGCATCGCGCCCAACCTCGGCTGGCGTGACGCCGACCTGTGCGGCGACCTCACCAAGGCCCTGCGCGACCCCGGCTACCCCGTGCAGGTGGACAACGACGCCAACCTCGCGGCCCTTGCCGAGCACCGCTTCGGCCCCCGGGCCGGGACGGCCAACCTCGTCTACCTCACCGGTGAGATCGGCGTGGGCGCCGGAGTCATCCTCGACGGGCGGCTCCGCCGCGGCGGGCGAGGGTACGGCGGGGAGATCGGCCACATCCAGCTCGATCCCTTCGGCACCGAGTGCCGCTGCGGCCGGCTGGGGTGCCTGGAGGCCGTCGCGGGGATCGGCGCGGTCCTGGAGCACGCCGCCCTCTCGCCCGCGGAGGTGGAGATCGAGCTGGACGAGGTGGTACGGCTGGCCCACGCGGCCGACCTCCACACGCTCACCGTCCTGGCCGCCGTGGGACGCAATCTGGGCAAGGGCGTGGCGATGATCGCGAACCTGCTCAACCCCGAGGTGGTCATCCTGGGCGGCTACTACGTACCGCTCGCCCCCTGGCTGCTGCCCGCGGTGGAGGCCGAGATGCGCGGACGCACGATCGCGCCGGACGCCGGGGGCTGCGAGGTCGTGGCCTCCACGCTGGGGTACGGCGCGGCGGCGCTGGGCGGCGCCGCGCGGGTGCTCGACTCGGTGGATTCGGGTCGTCTGCCCCGTATGTCTTGACCTGAGCCTCACCGGCGTGCACCCTTCAGGGGAACTCCGTTCGAAACGCGCGTGTAACGGACGGAGTTTTCCCGGACCGAATATCGAAGCGCTTCGACAGAGGCGTCCTCCCCCGGCCCCATGTCGAAGCGCTTCGACGCTCTCAGAGGGATGGTCCCCCGATGAACCAACCGTTCCGTGACCCGACGCTCCCGCTCGCGCAGCGCATCGCGGACCTGCGCGACAGGCTCTCCCTTGAGGAGAAGCTGGGCCTGCTGCACCAGTACCACGCGCCGGTCGGGCGGCTCGGCCTGGGCGCCTTCCGCACCGGGACCGAGGCCCTGCACGGCCTGGCCTGGCTGGGACCGGCCACGGTCTTCCCCCAGGCGGTCGGGTTGGCCAGTAGCTGGGACCCCGAGCTGGTCAGGCGGGTCGGTGAGGCGACGGGCGACGAGGTCCTGGCCTTTCACCACAAGGACCCGGCCGGAGCGGGGCGCAACGTGTGGGCCCCGGTGGTCAACCCGCTCAGGGACCCGCGCTGGGGCCGCAACGAGGAAGGCTACTCCGAGGATCCGTGGCTGACCGGTGTCATGGCCACGGCGTACGCCTCCGGCCTTCGTGGGAGCGATCCCACCGTGTTGAAGACCGCGCCCACGCTCAAGCACTTCCTCGGCTACAACAACGAGACCGACCGCTGCGTCACCTCCAGCAACCTGCCGCCCCGGGTGCTGCACGAGTATGAGCTGCCCGCCTACCGGCCCGCCCTGGAGCACGGCGCCGCGGTCGCCGTGATGCCCTCCTACAATCTGGTCAACGGCCGCCCGGCCCACCTCAGCCCGCTGATCAACGAGGTGCTGCGCGGCTGGGCCTCCGACGACGTCCTGGTGGTCAGCGACGCCTACGCACCCGCCAACCTCGCCGGACTGCAGGCCTACCACGACGACCTCCCCGAGGCCTACGCCCACGCGATCAGGGCCGGGCTCGACAGCTTCACCCAGGACGACGACCGGACCGAGGCCACCCTCGGGCACATCCGCCGGGCGCTGGAGCGCGGCCTGCTCACCGAGGCGGACGTCGACGTGGCGGTGGGACACGCGCTGTCGATCCGCTTCCGGCTCGGCGAGTTCGACCCCGGCACGCCGTACGACCACATCACCGAGGAGGTCGTCAACTGCCCCGAACACCAGACGCTGGCCCGCGAGGCGGCCCGGCGCTCGATCGTGCTCCTGAGCAACGACGGCATCCTCCCGCTGGCCTCGGTCGGCAGGATCGCGGTCATCGGCCAGCTCGGCGACACGCTGATGGAGGACTGGTACTCCGGGACCCTCCCGTACGCCGTCACGGCCCGCGCCGGGCTGGCCGAACGGTGCGAGACCGTGTTCTGCGAGGCCGTGGACCGGGTGACGCTGGCGGTCGAGGGCGGCTCCGTCGTCGCCGGTCCCGATGGCGGGCCGCTCACGGTGGACGCCTCCGGCGCGGCATCCGCGGCCGGCCTGTTCGACCTCTTCGACTGGGGCGGCGGCTCTTACGCCCTGCGGGCCGTGGCGACCGGGCGCTATCTGTCGGTGGACGACGGAGGCGTGCTGATCAACGACCAGCCTGGCCCCAACGGCTGGGAGGTGCGCCAGACCTTCAGGACGGAGACCCGGCCGCGCGGGGCGCTGGCGCTCCGGCACATCTCCACCGGCTGCTACGTCACCCTGGACGGCGGGGTGTTCCGGCTGGCCGACGACGCCGACGCGGCGACCTGGCTGACCATGGAGCAGGTCGTCGACGGCGCCGCGGCGGCCGCCGCCCTCGCCGCGACGGCGGACGTGGCCGTGGTGGTGGTCGGCGACCATCCGCTGGTCAACGGGAGGGAGACCGAGGACCGCCTCAGCCTGGCGCTGCCCGCCGCGCAGCAGGCCGTGGTCAGGGCCGTGCGCGCGGCCAACCCGCGGACCGTCATGGTGATCAGCAGTGGCCACCCGGTGACCTGGGACGGGGAGGACCCGCCCGCGGTGCTGTGGTCCTCGCACGGCGGGCAGGAGTACGGTCATGCGCTGGCCGAGGTGCTGTTCGGCGACGCCGACCCCGAGGGACGGCTCACCCAGACGTGGTACCGGTCGGCGTGCGACCTGCCCGACCTGCTCGACTACGACATCATCGCCTCCGACGCCACCTACCAGTACTACCGCGGCACCCCGCTCCACCCCTTCGGCCACGGCCTCAGCTACACCACCTTCGGCTACGCGGGCCTGACCGTCTCGGTGGCGGACGGCCTGGTCACCGCCTCGGCCACCATCACCAACACCGGCCCCCGCGCCGGGGTCGAGGTCGTCCAGATCTACACCCACCAGCGGCGCTCCCGGGTCAAGCAGCCGCTGCGCCGCCTGCGCGGCTTCGCGAAGGTACGGCTCGCACCGGGGGAGAGCGAGACGGTCACCTGGAGCATGGACGTCCGCGACCTGGCCTTCTGGGACGTGACCCGGAACAGGCCCGTCGTGGAGGATGCCCCCCCACAAGATCATGATTGGCCGCTCCGCCCGGGACATCCGCCTGTGCGCCCCCTTCCACGTCGACGGCGAGCACATCCCGCCCCGTGCCGCGCTCGCGGGCCCGATCTCCGCCGTCGACCACGACGAGTACGACGCGGTGGCCTTCGTGGACGCGGCCAGGGTCTCCGGCGACGCCGTACGGTCCACCGCCGAGGGCGCGTGGATCCTGTTCCGCTCGGTCGACCTGGGGGCCGGGGTCGCGGCCTGCGCGGCCCGCGCGACCGGCGTGGAAGGCGGAGTGATCACCCTGCGGCTGGACGACCCCCTCTACGGCCCGGTCGCCGGCGCCCTGACCGTGTCCGCGGGCGGCCGCTACGACCTCGCCGAGGTCCGCGCGGGGCTTGCGGAGGCCGACGGAGTCCACGATCTTTATGTGGTGTTCGAGAACGCGGGAATCACCCTGGCGTCCCTCGCCTTCGAGGGGACCCCGTGAGAGGGCGGGCGGTGACGATCGCCGAGGTCGCCCGGCACGCGGGAGTGGCGGTGAGCACGGTGTCCTACGTGCTCAGCGGGAAACGCGCGATCTCCGCCGACACCCGGCGCCGGGTGCTCGACAGCGTGCGCGTGCTCGGATACCACCCCAACGCCGGGGCCAGGGCGCTGGCCAGCAAGCGGGCCAACGTCATCGCGCTGGTGCTGCCGCTCCGGGCCGGGATGCACGTCCCGGTGCTGATGCAGTTCGCCACCTCGGTGGTCACCGCGGCCCGGCAGTACGACCACGACGTGCTGCTGCTGACCGCCGACGAGGGAGCCGACGGGCTCCACAGGGCGGCGGCGAGCGCGCTGGTGGACGGCCTCGTGCTGATGGACGTGGAACTCGACGACAGCAGGGTGCCGCTGCTGCGGGAGCTCGCCGAGCCGAGCGTGCTGATCGGGTTCCCCGCCGACACGGCCGGGCTGACCTGCGTGGACCTGGACTTCGGCCGCGCGGGCGCGCTCTGCGTGGAGCATCTGGCCGAACGCGGGCACCGGGAGATCGCCCTGCTCGGCGCCCCCGCCGTGGTCTACGGACGGGGGACCGGCTTCGCCCGTCGCACCCGGGAGGGGTTCACCCGGGCCGTGGCCGAGCACGGCCTGACCGGGGTGGCCCTGCCGTGTGAGGACACCTTCGACCAGGTGTCCGCCGCGCTGGGAGAGCTGCTGGAGACCCGGCCCGGCCTGTCCGGGCTGGTCGTCCACAACGAGGCCGCGGTCAACCACGTGCTCGGGGCGCTGCGCCAGTACGGCAGGCGGGTGCCCGGCGAGGTCGCGGTGGTGGCGATCTGCCCCGACGACATCGCGGAACGGTCCAGTCCGGCACTCACCTCGGTGCTGATTCCGGCCGAGGAGGTCGCCCGGCAGGCGGTGCGGCTCCTGATGGACAAGCTCGCGGGCCGGGCCGTACCCGACGGCACGCTGCTGGAGCCCCGGCTGACCGCGCGCGGCAGTACCTGAGCGGGCCGCGCCGTACGTCGGCGGACGTGCCACTGGGCGATCTCGTGCAGGACGACCTCCTTGATGCCCGCCTCGTCGCCGAAGAAGACCGAGGTGGTGTCCGGCACGATACGGCTGCCGCCGATCCTGATGGTGTTGCCCGCTCCCCAGCTGGGCATCGCGATGGACACGCCCGCCTCGTGGGCCTTCTGTCTGCGGAACAGGTTGCCCAGCTGAGCCTGGCCCTCGGCCGGTGCGACCACGAACCCGGTGGGCACCGGGGCGTTCGGTGGGCCGTTGCGCCGCCAGAAGGCCACGTCCGCGGTGGTGGCCTCGGCGACGGCCGGCGCGATGCGCCTGGCGAGGGCGGTGTCCTGCGACCTGGCCAGCACGACGCTGGAGCCGGCCTTCACCACGGTGACGTCGGGCCAGATGTCCTATGGGCCGGGGTAGTACACGGTCGTGGAGCCCTCGCCGCTCGTGATCGGCGGGGGTGCGCCACCCACCTTGGTGACGACCAGGGGCGCGCCGGCCGAGGCCTTCTCGATGGTCCAGCGGTACCACTCCGATACCGGCCGGAGGTCGATGTCGGCGAAGCGGTGCACGAAGGCGACGTCCTGGGTGAACGTCACACCGCGCCCGAAGCTGTCCTCGGTGCGACCCGTGCGGCGCAGCGTCTCGTAGGACATCTGGGTCAGCGGCACCTTGCGCAGGTTGGCGAACAGTCTCGCCTGGCCGCGGACCAGGGCGGCGTTCTTCTGGTCGAAGATCGAGGTGAACGCCTTGGCGTCACCTGACGGCAGCGCCTCGCTGTGTGCCTTGAGCAGCGCGGTGATCTCCTCGTCGGTGACCACGACCGTATTGGGGTCGGCCGGTCCTGAATCGGTCGGCCCCGGGGCGGCCGATCAGCCAAGAGAGCATGCGGGGTCAGGGAAACGCTCCCTCCTTCACCACCGGCGTGCGGGCCGGGTGGGTGACGATCGGCTCGGTCGTCCACACCGTGTCGCGACATGACGACGGGCGCGCCTCCCGGAGGAGACGCGCCCGTCCGGCTGTCAGGGGCGACTACCAGTCGCCGCCGCCGAAGTCACCGCCGCCGAAGTCGCCTCCACCGCCGAAGTCACCCCAGCCACCGCCGCCGAAGTCGCCACCGCCGCCGAAGTCGCCTCCGCCGTCGGCCGCCGCGCCGTCGGCATAGCCGGCGCCGTAGCCGCCCATGCCCCAGCCGCCGCCCATCATGCTGCCGAGCATCGTGCCGACGAGCATGCCGGTCATGACATCGCCGAAACCGCCGTAGTAGCCGTAGGCGTAAGGCTGGTAGGCCGGGCCCGCGTCGTAGTAGGGGCGGCGCTGGCCGTTGACCATGACCTCACGCGTCTGCGGCTCGAAGCCGCGCTCGATGGCCTCGGCGTCGGCCGCACAGGCCGGCACGTCGCGCACCGCGCCACCGGGCGGGGCCCAGCGGACGTCACGGACCGAGGGGCCGTGCTGCGGGTTGAAGAAGCAGGGCGAGCGCCGCTCGGGGAGCGGCTGGTGGTTGACGCGCGCCTTCACACAGGCGAGGGCGTAGCGGCCCTCCTCCAGCGCCGTGGTCACGCCGCGCAGCTCGTCGGGGCGCTTGACCGCCACCAGTTCCACCTTGGCCCGCTCGTAGGAGTCGAGGGCGCGCTGCCAGTCCTGCTGGTGGTCGGCGCCGTCACCGAGCAGCTTGACGTCGGTGTCGAGGTCGGTGATCTCCTCACCGAACTTGGTGACGTCCTCGTCCACGGTCTGCTTGACCGCGGCCAGTTCGGCGGCCTCACGGGCCTCGCGCTGCTGCTTCTTCTTGCGGGAGTAGAAGAAGATGCCCGCCCCGCCGGCCAAGGCCAGCACCAGGATGCCGATCAGCACGCCGCCACCTCCACCTGAGGAACCGGAACCGGAACTGGAACTGGAACCGACACCCGCGCCGATGGCCGCGTCGTCCGCCAGCTTGACGAAGTTGACCACGTTGTCCGTCGGGTTGGTGGTCGTCTTGGCACGGCCCAGCAACTCGTCGACGTCGACGCCCTTGATGTTGGAGACGCCGAACGGGGTCTTGCCGCTCATCAGCAGCACGGTGGACTTGCCGCCGATGTCCTTGCGGATCGAGGTCAGCAGGGTTCTCGCCTGCGACTTGCTGGTCACCGCGCCCTCGGGCAGCAGCCCCACGTAGACCGAGGAGGTCTTCTCGGCGGCGCCGCGCATGGCGTCGGCGGCGTCGGCGGGGATCCCCGAGGCGGGGTCGGCGTAGAAGTGATCGCCGTCCTTCAGGCCCGCGGAGATCGTGCCGGGGTCGGGCGCCGCGGCACTGGCCGCCGGCGCGATCATGAAGATGGCCAGCAGCCCGGCGAGCAGCGCGACGATCGCGGCACCGAGACGACCTGGCGCGGATTTTGTGGTGATCACGGCAGAAAGCCTCCTTCGTCCTGAAGGACGAATGAGTGGACGTCAGAGTTCCCTACCATCCGACCGTATCCCCTCCGGGGCGGTACGGTGCGGAAAGATCGCCGTCATGTCCGTCGCGCTGGGCCTGTACGCCCGTTATACGGAAGGTCGACTCTCCTTCCCCACGCTGGGCGCAACGTCGGTGGATCTTCCGAATGTACCGACCACAGGTTGAGTACGCGCGGCCGAGAACCCGAGGTCGCTGGGGTGGCCTTTCCCGCCCTCGGCGTCCCGGGCCAGTGGGGGCCTGCGCTTCCAACGAGAAACGCGGCACTGGGTCGCGTCCCGCCGTGAGCAGGGCATGGGGGGCGGGGCTCAGCGCAGGAGGCCGACCCCGCTGTACCCGTCGATGCCGCCGAGCCTGGGCGGCATCGGCCCGTCCGTCTCCGGACGCCAGTCCTCGGTGGACACCAGGCCGGGCTCCACGAGCTCGAACCCGTCGAAGAAGCGCAGGATCTGCGCGTGTGAGCGGGGTGTCGCCGACCCCGCGGAGGTCTTCTTGTAGACCTCGCGGCCCTGCCGGACCTTCTCCTCGTCGAGGTCGCCGAAGGAGAGGTGGCTGATCACCACGGCGCTGCCGGGAGCGAGCCGGCCGCGCAGCGTCGCGACGATCCGCTCCGCGACGTCGTCCTCGGGGACGAAGTGCAGGACGGCCAGCAGGAGCAGGCCCACCGGCTGGTCGAAGTCGATGTGCTCGTTGATCCGCGGGTCGCCGAGGATGGCCTCGGGGTCCCTCAGGTCGCCGTCCAGCACGATGGTCTGATTGTTGTCCGCCAGCAGGGCGCGCCCGTGGGCGAGCACGATGGGGTCGTTGTCGACGTAGACGACGCGGGACTCGGGTGCCGTGCGCAGCGCCACCTGGTGCACGTTCTCCTGCGTGGGCAGGCCGGCCCCGATGTCGAGGAACTGGCGGACTCCCGTCTTGGCGAGGAGCCTCACGGCCCGGCTGAGGAAGCGCCGGTTGGCCTGGACCCCTTCCCGGACGTTGGGCGTGAGCTCGATGAGCTTCTCGGCCGCCGCCCGGTCGGAGGCGAAGTTGTCCTTGCCGCCGAGAAGGTAGTCGTAGATCCGGGCGACGCTTGGAATCGTCGGGTCAATCCCCAGCGGCACTTGCTTCATGTTCATCCCGCTCTCAACGCACCGTTTGTTGATCGTAAAGTAACGGATGGGGCGGGACGCTGTCATAAATCATGAATGCGGCTGACGCCGATGCCGGGCGGTCCAGGGGGGCCGCCCCCGTGAGAAGGGGGCGGCCCTGGTGCGTGGAACGGTCAGGTGTCCTTGATGTCGCAGATGACGGCGCCGGCGGTGACGCTCTGACCGGTGGCGGCGCTCAGACCGGTGACGGTACCGGTCTTGTGCGCGGTCAGCGGCTGTTCCATCTTCATCGCTTCCAGCACCACGATGACATCGCCGGTGGTGACGCTGTCGCCGTCGGTGGCCACCACCTTGACGATGGTGCCCTGCATCGGGCTGATGAGGCTGTCGCCGCCCGCGGCGGTCGTGGCGCCCGTGCCGCGGCCGGTCCGCCGCGGCGCCCTGGCCCCGGTGCCGGTGCCGGGTGCGGGGGTGCCGAATCCGGCGGGAAGGACCACTTCCAGGCGTTTGCCGCCGACCTCGACGGTGACGCTCTCGCGTCCGGCCGGCTGTCCGGGGGCGGCGATCGGTGCGGTGTGGGGTGGGATCTGGTTGTCGAAGTCGGTCTCGATCCAGCGGGTGTGCACCCGGAAGGGGTCGTCGGTGAAGTCGGGGTCGTTGACCACGGCCTGGTGGAAGGGCAAGACGGTGGGCATGCCCTCGATGGTGAACTCGGCCAGGGCCCGCCGGGAGCGTTGCAGGGCTTCTTGGCGGGTGCGGCCGGTGACGATGAGTTTGGCGATCAGGGAGTCGAAGGCGCCCGGGACGGTCATGCCGGCCTCGTAGCCGGCGTCCAGGCGCACGCCGGGGCCGGCGGGGGCGCGGAGCGCGGTGATGGTGCCGGGGGCGGGCAGGAAGGCGCGGCCGGCGTCTTCGGCGTTGATGCGGAACTCGATGGAGTGGCCGCGGGGGGCGGGGTCGTCGTAGCCCAGGGGTTCGCCGTCGGCGATGCGGAACATCTCGCGGACCAGGTCCAGGCCGGCGACTTCCTCGGTGACGGGGTGTTCGACCTGCAGGCGGGTGTTGACCTCCAGGAAGGAGATCGTGCCGTCTTGGCCGATGAGGAATTCGCAGGTGCCGGCGCCGTGGTAGCCGGCTTGGCGCAGGATCGCTTTGGAGCTGGTGGTCAGCAGCGCGTGTTGTTCGGGGCTCAGGAAGGGGGCGGGGGCTTCTTCGACGAGTTTTTGGTGGCGGCGTTGCAGGGAGCAGTCGCGGGTGGAGACCACCACGACGTTTCCGTGGGTGTCGGCCAGGCACTGGGTTTCCACGTGGCGGGGGCGGTCGAGGTAGCGTTCGACGAAGCATTCGCCGCGGCCGAAGGCGGTGATGGCCTCGCGGACGGCTGAGTCGTAGAGGTCGGGGATCTCGGCCAGGGTGCGGGCGACTTTGAGGCCGCGTCCGCCGCCGCCGTAGGCGGCTTTGATCGCGATGGGCAGGCCGTGTTGCCGGGCGAAGGCGGTGACTTCCTCGGGGCCGGAGACGGGGTCGGTGGTGCCGGCGACGAGGGGGGCGCCTACGGCGTGGGCGATGTGGCGGGCGGCGACTTTGTCGCCGAGGGCGGTGATCGCGGCTGGGGGTGGGCCGATCCAGGTCAGGCCGGCGTCGAGGACGGCTTGGGCGAAGGTGGCGTTCTCGGCGAGGAAGCCGTAGCCGGGGTGGACGGCGTCGGCGCCGCTGGTGCGGGCGATGCGCAGTAGTTTGGTGATGTCGAGGTAGGTGTCGGCGGGGGTGGTGCCGCCGAGGGCGTGGGCCTCGTCGGCCACGCGGACGTGCAGGGCGTCGAGGTCCTGGTCGGCGTAGACGGCGACGCCGGTCAGGCCGGCGTCCTTGCATGCGCGGGCGATCCGCACGGCGATCTCACCACGGTTGGCGATCAGGACCTTCTGCACCGACGTCATTCCCTTCCTTGACATCTGCGAATGGGGGCCTGCGGGCCTCCAAGGGAGTGTAAGCGCCTTCTGATCGCGAGGCCCCGTCGGGGCCACCGGCCGAGCGCGCCCCGCCGGATCCCCTCTTCCCGGCGGACTTCACTTGTCACCGCAATCTCATACATCGCCCTTAACTCGTTACATCACGAAAAATCAATAAGAAAAGGAACGTTACCTCCTTCACGTGTCCGGGAAGGTCCATATCCGCTCGGCATAATCCCGGTATCACTGTGATCCACTCGCCTATCGTGATTTCGTTTGGCGAGCCCCCCGACACCGATCCCGAAGGAGACTGGCATGAGCCAGAACTTGCTCGGCGGCAATCCCGCGGAAATGCAGCAGATGGCCACCCAGTTCACCCAGCAGGCCGACCAGGTGCGGGCCACGATGGCCGCCCTGGACCGGGAGGCGGCCAAAGTCGGCACCGCCTGGACCGGCCCCGGCGCCCAGCGTTTCACCGAGGCCTGGCAGAACTATCGCGCGGCCTTCCAGCGGATGTCCGAAGAGCTCGCCGAGGCCTCCCGGGTCATCAACACCTACCGCGGCAACATCGAGTCCGCCACGCGTTAGCGGCACCCCGCAGACGCCCCGGCCCACCTGGTCCGGGGCGTCTGTTCATGTGAGGGCCGTCTGGACGGGGGTCACCGACCCCAGGGTGACCAGCAGACCGCGGCCGGGTGGGCCGCCGACCGCGCCGCGGGGGAGCCGGATCGTGAAGAGGTCGCCGTCGGCGGGGCTCTGCGCCGCCAGCAGCAGACCCGTGCGGGCCTTGCGGGCCTCGGCGGCGAAGCCGCGGTAGGCGGTCGTCAGGTCGCCGGTGGCGCCCCCGATGATCAGGCCGTGCTCGCCGTCGCGGCCGGTCCGGAGCACCTGCTCCAGGGCGGCGCCGAGAGGACTGTCAGCGGAGATCAACTCGGCGTCGTCGACGATCACCACATAGCGCTCCTGCCCCGCCAGGGCTCCGGTCAGATCGCCGTCCGCGTCGAGCACGGCCAGCACCCCCGGGGTGTCCGCCATCGCGCGCAGCGGGCTGCGCCGGGGCGTGACCAGGACCACCGGCGTGCCCCGGGCCAGCAGGGAGTGGGCGGCGGTCAGCAGGGCCGAGGAGCGGCCGGACCTGGGCGGGCCGGCCACGACCGCACCGGGCCCGTGGGCGAGCAGGTCGACGCCGAGCGGGGCCAGCGAGTCGCCTCCGGCGCCGAGCAGCGCCCACAGGGGCGAGGGGGGCGTGAAGGAGGGGGACAGCTCCAGCGCCTGCGCCGCGGTGATCCGCATCGGCAGCGCGTCCACCCGCAGGGGCGGCTCGGAGTCCCAGACCCAGCCGCCGGGCCCCGCCGCACCCACGTCCCCGGGGAAACGGGCCGGCACCGCACGGGTCAGCGCCTGGAGCGCACCGACCTGGGCCGGGCCGGAGGGGTCGTCGCAGAGCAGGGAGATCTGGCTCTCGACGATGCCGTGCTCGCCGGTCGCCAGGGCGCGGCCGGGGGCGAGCGTGGCGGGCAGGTCCTTGACGGGCAGCCCTGCCAGACCGTAGTCGGCGGGGTCGGCCAGCCGCATGATCAACCGGTCGTCGAAGACCGTGGAGATCTGCCCGATCAGAGCCGACCGGTCGCCCGTCACCACGGCGCGCAGCCCGACCGCCGGACCCTCCCGGAGCAGCTGCATCAACGACTCGATCAGCCGCCCGTAGTCGTAGCCCTCGAACGCGGCGACGAACCCCTCCCACCGGTCGAGCATCAGCACCAGCCAGGGCAGCCGCAGCCCTCCGGGGACGGCGCGCAGCTCGGCCAGCGAGGCGTATCCGGCCTCTGCGAGCAGTTGCTGGCGCCGCCCGATCTCGGTGCGCAGGCGGGTCAGCAGCCGCTCCACCCGGTCGAGCTGGTCGCGGGTCACCACCGCCCCGCAGTGCGGCAGCGCCATCAGCGGCAGCAGCGCCCCCGAGCCGCAGTCGATCGCGTGCACGTGCACGTCCCCGGGGGACGCTCCCGCCGCGATCGCCCCCGCCAGCGTGCGCAGCGCGGTGGACCGTCCGCTCCGTGAGGCGCCCGCGAGCAGCAGGTGCCCGCCGTGCGCGATGTCCAGCGCCAGCGCCCGCCGGTCCTGCGCCCAGGGCAGGTCCGTCACCCCGAACACCAGTGGCGGCACCTCCTCGGCCCCGGCCCGGTACGGCGGCGCGCCACCGGGCACGCCGGTGAGTCCGGGAGCGACCACGAGGTCGCCCAGCGGCGCGAGCCAGGGGCTGGGCTGTTCCGGCACCCCGGCGATGCGGGCGGCGTCGACCAGGGCGTCGGCGAGGATGGACAGGTCGGTGACGTGTGCCCCCTCGGCGGCCGCCTCGGGCGCGAGCGGCGGCTGCCCCAGGGCCCGCCAGCCGACCTCCGTCACCCGTGCCCTGACGCTGGTGAGGCTCCCCGGGCTCCGTCCGCCGATCCGGGCCGTCTGCACGGCCGCCGCCGCACCCGCGCCCGACTTCACATAGCACCGGCCGGGAGCGGACTTGGGGATGTGCGAGGCCTCCGGACGGCCGATGACGTCGGTGGATTCGGCCGCCTCCGTCACCCGCAGCGCGATCCGCAGCGAGGTGTTCGCCTGGATGTCGGCGGTGACCACGCCGCCGGGCCGCTGGGTGGCCAGGATGAGGTGGATGCCGAGCGAGCGGCCCCGCCTGGCGATGTCCACCAGCCCGGTCATGAAGTCGGGCAGCTCGCTGACCATGGCCGCGAACTCGTCGATGACCAACACCAGCCGGGGCAGCGCCGCGGGCGGCTCGGCGCGCCCCCGCAGGGGTCTGGCCGGTGCCCTGCCGCCGGCGACGAGGAGGTCGCGGGAGGCGCGGGCCGTCTGCGCGTCACGGAGCTCGTGGTAGTCCTCGATGTCCTTCGCCCCGGCGGCCAGCAGCAGCCGTTCCCGGCGGCGGATCTCGGCGGCCAGGGAGGCCAGAGCCCGCTGCGTCAGGTGGCCGTCCAGGTCGCTGACCATGCCGACCGTGTGCGGGAGCCGTACGCACTCCTTGAAGGCGGCCCCGCCCTTGTAGTCGATCAGCACGAACGTCATCTCGTCCGGCCGGTTGGCCACGGCGAGCGAGCAGATCAGGGTCTGCAGCAGCTCCGACTTGCCCGCGCCCGTGGTGCCCGCGATGAGCGCGTGCGGGCCGTCCACGCGCAGGTCGACGGAGAAGGGGCCGTCGGGGCCGACCCCGATCACGGCCTTGGTGGTGCGGCCCCAGCGCCCGGCCAGGGCCGCACCCGAAACCGAGGGCAGCTCCAGCAACTCCAGCAGCCGTGCGGAGGAGGGCAGGGCGAGGCTCGCGTCGTCCCTGCTCACGTCGCGGATCGGGGCCAGGGAGCGGGCGAGCCGGTCGCACCAGGTGGCCGAGACCTGGTCGGCGAGGATCTCGCCGAGGTCGTCCAGGCCGCCGCCGCGCAGCCGCAGGCGGCCGTCGCCGGTCACGTCGGCGACGGTGGCGCACTCCTCGGGCAGCAGCCGCTGGTCGTCGTCGATGGCCAGGGTGTAGACGCCGGCCCGGGGGCCCTGGCGGAGCACCTGCGGCATGCCGGGCAGCGCGCGCAGGACCTGGGCGCCGTCCAGGACGACCAGCACGTCGTAAGGGCGCTCGTCGTAGACCGGGGCGGGCTCCGCCTGCTCCGGGCTGCCGCCGAGGTCGCCCCAGCCGGTCGGGATGCGGCCCAGCTTGATCAACGGACTGTCCTCCTCGCCGAGCCGTCCGTCGATCAGCGTGGTCAGCTCGCTCACCCGGCGGGCGGCGGCCTCCGGGTCGGCCCCGACCAGCGCCACGCAGTCCTCGCCGCCGTGCGGGGCGCAGTGCGGCAGCCAGCGGACCCAGTTCCAGCGCTCGCTTCCGTCGCCGTGCGCGCTGAGCACCACGATCGCCAGGTCGCGCGGGCTGTGCAGGGCGGCGGCCTGGCCGACCAGCCAGCGGGCCAGCCCGGCCGTCGTCTGCCGTGGCCCGGTCAGGCCGGCGACGCCCAGGCGGCGCATCGCCAGCGCCACCGGCACCGCGTGGCAGTCGGGAGGGTCGGGCAGCGGGGTGTCGGCCGCGGCGGAGCGTTCCGGGGTGAACTCGATGCCGGCGGGGAGGTCGGCGAGACCGACCCGCAGGCGGAGCGCGTCGGGGTCGTGGTCGCGGCGTTCCCACAGCCGCCGGCGGGGGCCGGTCGCGGTGAGCAGCAGCTCGGCGGGGTCGGGGGCGGCGGCCCGGCGCTCGGCCTCGTCGGCGGCGCGGGCCTCCTCCACGGCGGCCTCGAAGGACTTCAGCCGTTCCTTGTACTGCTTGACCTGCTGGCGGTACTGCTTGCGGCCGTGCCGCCGGTCGCTCCACCACTGGCCGAACATGATCAATGGAGTCATCAGGGCGATCAGCAGGTAGTACCAGACATGGAGCGCCCATGCCATGGCCAGCCCCAGCGCGGCGGGCAGGAACGCGGTCAGCAGCTGAAGCCGCATGGTCTCGGCGCGCTTCGGCTCGGCCGGGACCTCGAACCGCCGCCCGCTGCCCGGGGCGCGGAGCCGGGGTGGCCGGTTGTAGGCGAGCCCCCCGTCGGGCTGAGCGTCCAGGTGCGCGTCGGGGGGCTCCACGGTCTTCAGGGTCAGCACGGTCGCGCCGCAGGTCAGCACGGCGTGCTCGGGCCACGGTGCGGGTCCTTCGAGGGGCTCGCGGTCCAGGAGGGGGCCGGCTTCCGCCACGGGCTCCACGGTGATGGCGTCGGGGGTGAGCCTGATCACGGCGGCCTGGCCGGGCAGCCGGCCGTCCGGGACGGCCACCGCGCAGGCGGGGTCGGAGCCGACGGTGTGGACGCCCAGGCTGAGGCGGTGCACGGACCCGGCGGCGGGCCCGCCGACCACCCGGACCTCCACGATGCCGCCGGGCTCCTCGGCCACCGTCGCCCCGGCCAGGTCACGGTCGAGGGTGACGAGGTCGCCGTCGCGGAGCAGGCCGAGCGCGGGGGCGCCGGGATCCAGGGGGCGGCCGTCCAGCCAGAGCGTCGGGGGGGTGGCGCCGGGGGAGTCGTGGCCCAGCCCGTAGGGGGCCTTGCTCCGTGTCAGCCGCACCACGTTGGTCGGTCGCTCGCCACCCTGCCCGGCCAGCGACTCGGCAAGCCGCGCCACCGTGGTCGTCTCGTCGCCCTCGACCACGACATCGCGGTCGGCGTGCTCGCTGAGCACGGTGAGCATGATCCGCATCGCCGCTCTCCTCGGGTCGACCCGGATCCAAGGTACAGAGTGGGAACGGTCCAGGAGGAGCTGTTTGCGGCAATGCCATGGGCGGGAGCAGGTGTGTGGAAAACATGTCAACCTGTGGACAACTATCGGGCGATGTTGACCGGTTATGTCGTTCTTAATGGGCTTTTGTGGATGTAGGGCTCCGAAGAAGCACGTCCGGAGCTGTGGAAAACTCGGCAGGACCCCGTCGTTTTCCGTCGCCCCCGGGGCATGGCCTGGAACGCGGCGGTCCTCCCCGGCGTCCGCCGGGCGTCCGCGCCGGTCACGGAGGCGACCTCGGCCGCCTCTCCGGATTCCCGGCCGCCGCGTCCGGTGCCGTGGTGACCGAATCCCCGGCGGAGAAGCCGGATACGTACGGCTTCATGCACGATCAGACTGGATGGTCATGACATAGCGGTTTTCCCGGTCCGAACAGGGGCGGAGCGACCGGAGGCATGCCGCCTTCCGGTGGCGAGGTGAAGGGAATGCGGCATCCGGCGGAATGGTGTGTGTAAATATTGGTGGGGTTGTTACTCAAGTTAATCTGGACCCTTATCACCCGGATAAGTCTCCTGTCACCTATCCGGGCCGCCAGTTTCCTCTCCACCCACGTTGACAGACCTGTTCCTATCAAACGAGCATGGGTCCTGGCTTTTGTCCGGCAGTTCATCGGCACGGTGCGCATAATGGCGTAAATTCAACCAGTAGTCCCTATATTTGTGATCACTCTGGGAGACCCCCTGCCCATGAGGACCAGCGAGAAGCCAGCAGGCCGTCCGCCGGTGAACGCCGAGCGGCAAGGCTCGGCGGGCGCCCTTTCCGGACCGGCCTCGCGCAAACTCCCCGTCCCCCCACGCGAGCGCAGGCCCGCGCTCGCTGCTCTCGCCCTGCTGCTCATCCTGGGCGGCGCCCTCGCCACCACACTGCTGGTCCTGCGCAGCGGAGACCGGGTCTCGGCGATCCAGATCACCCAGCAGGTCGGCACCGGCCAGCGCATTCCCCTGGCCGCGATGCAGGAGGTCCAGATCGCCGACACCGGCATCGGCTACGTCTCCTATGCCGACCGTCCCCGCGTCGCGGAAAACTACGCCCGCGTCACTTTGCTGCCCGGAACCCTCCTGACCAGGGAGATGGTCGTCTCCTCAAGCGCGGAGCTGGGTCCGGGCAAGGCACGGGTGGGTCTGGCCCTCAAACCCGGCCAGCTCCCCTCGGGGCTGGCTCAGGGCGACCGGGTCCAGGTCATCCACGTGCCGGGGCGGGGCGGGGCCGCCGACGCCCAGGGCCGCGTGCTCGCGCAGGCCGCGCTCGTCCAAAGCGTCGGGACCTCGGGGAGGAACGGCCCGTCCGGCCAGGTGACGATCATCGTGGACGCCACGGTGTCGCCGACGATCACCGCCTACGCCTCCAACGGCGAGATCGCCCTGGCCGAGCTTCCGGGAGCGCGCTGACGTGGCCCTCATCGTGCTGGCCGCAGACAAGGGGGCGCCGGGTGTGACCACGGCGGCCACCGCACTCGGCGCGATCTGGCCGCGCCCGGTGCTGCTCGCCGAGTGCGACCCGGCCGGAGGGGACATCGCCTACCGCCTCCCCGCCGCCGACGGCGGCGTGCTCAACCCCGCCCGCGGCCTGCTCACCCTGGGCGCCATGGCCCGCCGCGGCCTGCAGCCCGACCAGATCCACGAGCACACCCAGAAGATCGTGGGAGGTCTCGACGTGCTGGCCGGGCTGACCCACGGCGAACAGGCCGCCGGACTCACCTGGCTGTGGAGCCCGCTGGGCCGGGCACTGGCCGCGATGCCCCATGCCGACGTGCTGGCCGACTGCGGCCGGCTCGGCGCGCACCCCGAGCAGGCCGAGTTGACGGCCGAGGCCGCGATGGTGGTGCTGTTCACCAGGGCGAGCCTGGACCACGTCGCCCACCTGCGAGAACGCCTGCAGATCATGCCCCGGACCCCGCAGGTCGGGGTGGTGGTGATCGCCGACCCCCGGCAGTACCGCACGACGATCGACGAGGTCCGCCGGATCGTCGCCACCACGGGCCGGGAGGTCGCCTTCGTGAGCGGGCTCGCCCACGACCCCAAGGGCGCGGAGCTGCTGCGCGGCCAGTGGGGCGGACGCCTGGACCGCTCCCTGCTGATCCGCACCGCCCGGGAGCTCGCGGGCCGCCTGGCCGCCCAGATCCGCGCCCCGGAGCCCGCCGCATGACCATCGACCACACGCTGGTGAAGCGTTTCCGGCAGGAGGTCGGCGACCGGCTGGCCCACCAGCGCCGCCTGGACCAGGCCAGCGGCCTGGTGCCGATGAGCGGCGAGGACGAGCGCCAGTTCGCCCGCGCGCTGATCGCGCAGGTCCTGGAGGAGTTCGCGCGCGGCGAGATCGGTGTCGGCCGGACTCCCCCCACGGCGGAGGAGGAGGAGGGGCTCGCCGCCGGGATCCACGCGGCGCTGTTCGGCGTCGGCCGCCTGCAGCCGCTGCTGGACGACCCCGAGGTCGAGAACATCGACATCAACGGCTGTGACCGGGTCTTCGTCGGCTACGCCGACGGCCAGGAGATCATGCGTGAGCCGGTGGCCGAGTCCGACGAGGAGCTGGTCGAGCTGATCCAGATCCTCGCCGCCTACAGCGGCCTGTCCAGCAGGCCGTTCGACACCGCCAACCCCCAGCTCGACCTGCGCCTGCCGGACGGCTCCCGGCTCTCGGCGGTGATGGACGTGACGATCCGCCCGTCCATCTCCATCCGCCGTTCCCGGCTGGGCAAGGTCTTCCTCAGCGACCTGGTGGGAAACGGCACGCTCACCGCCGAGCTGGGCCGTTTCCTCTCGGCCGCCGTGGCGGCCAGGAAGAACATCATGATCTCCGGCTCCACCAACGCGGGGAAGACCACCCTGCTGCGCGCGCTGGCCAACGAGATCCCGCCGTCCGAACGGCTGATCACCGTGGAACGCGCGCTGGAGCTCGGCCTCGACCAGTTCTCCGAGCTCCACCCCAACGTGGTGGCCTTCGAGCAGAGGCTGCCCAACTCCGAGGGCCAGGGCGAGATCACCATGGCCGAGCTGGTCCGCCGCTCGCTGCGGATGAACCCGTCCCGGGTGATCGTCGGTGAGGTGCTCGGCGACGAGATCGTCACCATGCTCAACGCGATGACCCAGGGCAACGACGGCTCGCTCTCCACCATCCACGCCAACTCCTCGATGGAGGTCTTCAACCGCATCGCCACCTACGCCCTCCAGGCCACCGAACGCCTGCCGATCGACGCGACCCACATGCTCATCGCGGGCGCGATCGACTTCGTGGTCTTCATCGAGAAGCGCAACGAGTACGCCGCGGGCGGGAGGCTGCGACGCTTCGTGTCGAGCGTGCGCGAGGTGGCGGGCGTGGACGGCCGGGTGCTCTCCTCGGAGGTGTTCGCGCTCTCCCCCGACGGCCGGGTGCTGCCGCACGCCCCCCTGTCCTGCATGGAGGAGCTCGCCCACCACGGCTACGACCCGGGGGGCTGGTCATGACCGCTGTCCCGCCCGGGCTGTTCGACCCGCTGACGCTGCTGGCCGGGGCGGCGGTCGGCGCCGGGCTGTTCCTGCTCGCCCTCTCCCTGTACGGCACGCGCCCCCGGCCCTCCGCCCCGGGGAAGAAGGCCGGCAGGCGCGAGTTCGTCCGGGCCCTGTCCACCCGGTTCGCGGCAGGTGCCGTCGCCGGCCTGCTCGTGCTGGTGGTGACCGGCTGGCCGGTCATGGCGGTGGGGGCCGTGCTCCTGGCCCTGGGATGGCGGGGGCTGTCCGGCGGTGCCGCCGAGGAGCGCACGGCGATGCGACGGCTGGAGGGGCTGGCCGCCTGGACCGAGTCGCTCCGCGACACCATCGCCGGAGCCGCGGGCCTGGAGCAGGCGATCCCGTCCTCGATCCGGGCGGCGGCGCCCATGCTCCGCCCGCACCTGCTCGCGCTGGTGGACCGCCTGCACACCCGGATGCCGCTGCCCGACGCGCTCCGGCTGTTCGCCGAGGAGCTCGACGACCCCTCGGCCGACCTGGTCGTGGCCGCGCTGATCCTCAACTCCAAGCTTCGCGGCCCCGGCCTGCGCGAGGTGCTGGGCGCACTCGCCGTCTCCGCCCGCGAAGAGCTCGACATGCGCCGCCGGGTCGAGGCCGAGCGCCGCTCCACGCGGCGCAGCGTGCAGATCGTGGTCGGTACGGCCATCGCCTTCGCCGTCTCGCTGGTGGTGTTCAACCCCTCCTACGTCCAGGAGTACGACAGCACCCTCGGCCAGGCCGTTCTCGTGGTGGTCGCCGGGTTCTTCGGCGCCGGCTTCGCCTGGATGCGCCGCCTGGCCCGTTTCGACAAGCCCGCCCGCCTGCTGGGCCTGCCCTCCGGAGGCGAGGTGCGCGATGACTGAACCGCTGCTCGCGGGGGCGGTGCTCGGAGTGGGCCTGTTCCTGCTGATCCGGGCGCTGTTCCCGGCCCGGCCGGGACTGGTGACGCGGCTGCTGGCACTCGACGCGGCCAGGGAGGGCACGGCCGCCCCGCGCATGCAGCTCATCCTGCCCGACGAGGAGGTCAGCTCCTTCCGGCGGGGGCTGGGCGTGCGGCTGGCGCGTTTCTACGCCGCCCGGGGCTGGGAGGCCCACTCAGCGAAGGCGGACCTGGCCCTGCTCGGCAAGTCGTTCGAGGGGTTCCTGGCCACCAAGATGCTGCTGGCCGCCTCCGGGCTGCTGGCGTTCCCGCTGCTGGTCGGCTGGCTGCTGCTGATGGAGCTGGGCATCTCGCTCACCATCCCGCTGTGGGCCGCCCTCGCCGTCGCCGGAGTCTTCTTCGTCCTGCCCGACCTGCAGATCAAACGGGACGCCGCCCGGATGCGCCGTGACTTCCGGCACGTCGTCGGAGCCTTCCTGGACCTCGTCGCGATGAACCTGGCGGGCGGGCGCGGTGTGCCGGAGGCGCTGATGATGGCGGTCTCGGTGGGCACCCCGGACGCCGGCGACGAGGGGGTCAACTGGGCGATGACCCGGATCCGTGAGGCGCTCGGCAACGCCCGGATCGTCGGCATCACCCCCTGGCAGGCCCTCGGGCAGCTCGGCGACGAGATCAATGTGGACGAGCTGCGTGACCTGTCCGCCGCGCTCGGGCTGGTCGCCGACGACGGCGCCAAGGTCCGTGCCTCTCTTACCGCCCGCGCGGCGACCCTGCGCCGCCGTGAACTCGCCGAAGTGGAGGGACAGGCGGGTGAGCGCTCCCAGTCGATGCTCGTCGCCCAGCTCCTGCTCTGCGCCGGCTTCGTGATCTTTCTGAGTTTTCCGGCCGCTATGAAGATGGTGGGGTTCTGACCATGTTGAGCCATCCGTGGATCGTCTACACGACCGCACTCCTGAGAGTACGGATCGACAAGGCGCGCAACGCCCCCACCCGGGGGGCCTCGGCCGTCGAGTGGGTCATCATCACGGCCATCATCGCCGGGGTCGCGCTCGGTCTCGCCACGCTCATCAGGACCCTGGTCCAGAACCAGCAGACCGAGATCTCCAACCAGTTCGGCGGCGGCGGCGGTGGTGGTGGCGGTGGCGGTGGCGGTGGCACCGGAGGTGACCAGGGTGACGGCTGACCGCCGTGACCGGCAGCGGGGCGCCGCCGTCATCGAGCTAGCGATGATCATGCCGGTGGTGCTGGCCGTCATCCTGCTCGTCGTGCAGTTCGCCCTCTGGTTCCACGGACGGCAGGTGACCGACGCCGCCGCCAGGGAAGGGGCCCGGCTCGCCCGGGTCGACACCGACTCCTGGGAGAGCGACGCCACGGCACGGGCCGACGAGGTGCTCAAGGCCGTCGGCCCGAAGCTCCTCGACGGCGCCACCGTCACGGCCTGGGAGGAGGGCGACCAGCGAGGCGTCGAGATCACCGCGACGGCGGTCCAGGTCGTCCCGCTGCTGCCGTCCACGACGTTCACCATCACCTCACGGTTCGGCGGCCCGATCGAGTGCTTCCGCCCCGACGACGGGAGCGAGGGATGCCCGTGACCTTCCCGGCCTGCTCCGGTGGTGAGCGCGGGTCGCTGACGGCCGAGACGGTGCTGCTGGCCCCGGTCTTCCTGCTGTTCCTGCTCTTCCTGGTGGGCGCCGGCCGGGTGGTGGAGGCCCAGGGCGAGGTCAACGGCGCGGCCAGGGACGCCGCCAGGGCCGCCTCGGTCGAGCGCGCCATGTCCGACGCCGAGGCCGCCGCCGAAGCGGCCGCCAGGGAGTCGCTGTCGGGCGACTGCGAGCCCGAGGTGAGCCTGGCCGGTTCGAAATGGGAGGAGGGCGGCCAGGTCAGGGCCGAGGTGACCTGCTCGCTGAACCTGGACTTCCTCGGGTTCGGCGCCGCCAAGGACATGAAGGGCGACTCGGTGGTCCCGCTGGAGCAGTACCGGAGGGTCGAGGAATGAGCCGCGCCGGTGACCGGGGGTCGATGTCGGTCTTCACGGTGATCTTCTCAGTGGCGGTCTTCCTGCTGGCCGGGCTCCTGGTCGACGGCGGGGCCGCCATCAACGCCCGGCTGCGGGCGGCCGACATCGCCGAGCAGGCGGCCCGGTCGGCCGCCGACCAGATCGACGAGGAGCACCTGCGCGCCACCGGCCAGGCCCGCCTGCTGGACGAGGGCACCGCCTGTGGCAAGGCCGAGGAGATCGTCTCGGCCCACACCGTCGACGAGGTCCAACTCGCCCAGTGCACGGCGGGCGGGGGCCAGGCCGAGGTCACCGTACGGGTCTCGGTGGCGTGGAAGGCGTTCTTCCTCGCCGCCTTCGGCTTCCCCGGTTCCGAGATGGAGGCCGAGGCCACCGCCGGTCCGGACATCGGGGAGGACGTCTGACAGCCGCTGGAGGGACGGGCCGTGCCGAACGCCCCAGACCAATTGCCGCGAAGCGCTGGCCGAGCGGGTGAAGGACGACGAATCTGGACGGGAAGGGAGACCCATGCCCACGCGACAGCCCATGCGCATCAGGCCCAGACGCACCGCCGGTGACCTGCTCGCCGGGCTCGGTGCGCTGGTGGCGCTGCTCGGGCTCCTCGGCGGGGTCCCCTATGCCCTGCTCCGGCTGGCCGGGCCGCCGATCCCGCCGGAACTGCTCGACATCGACCTGCTGACCAGCCAGGTCGGCACGGGCACGATCGTCGCGATCCTCGTCCTGCTGGTCTGGCTGGCGTGGCTGCAGCTCGCCGTCTGCGTGGTCGTCGAGGTCTACGCCGGGCTGCGGCGGGTCGGCATGCCGGCCAGGGTGCCGCTGTCCGGGGGCACCCAGATGCTGGCCAACCGGCTGGTCTCCGCGGTGTTGCTGCTGTTCACCGTGTCGGCGGTCGTCGTGCCGATCGCGAGGGCGGGCGGCCTGCCCGCCGATCGCCCGGCCGCCGCCTCCGTCGCGCTGTCCGCACCGATCGCCGAGGAGCGGGCGCCGCTGGTGCCGGTGGAGAAGGCCAAGAAGGTCTACGTGGTGCAGCCGCCACACGGACGGCACCACGAGAGCCTGTGGGAGATCGCCGACAAGTGTCTCGGCGACGGCCGGCGCTATCCGGAGATCTACCGCCTCAACCAGCACAAGGAGCAGCCCGACGGCAGTCGCCTCCACATGGCCGACCTGATCAGGCCCGGCTGGGTCCTGGACATGCCGGCCGACGCCAGGAACGTCCACATCGTCCCGGCCACCCAGCCCCGCGACGCCACTCTCAAGGACCACCCGGACAGGCCGGCCGAGCTCGACGGCCACACTCAGACCTTCACCCCCGGCCGCCTGGACGTTCCGGTGGAGGTCCGGCCGGAGGTCTCCCACCCCGCGGAGCGGAGGTCTCCCCGGGAGACGGTCACCGAACATCCGGGCGGCAACGGCCGGGAGCCGGCCGTGGTCACCGACCCCGCCGCGCAGGACACGGGGCTCGGGATGCTCGACTACCTGGCGGGAGCCTCGCTGGCGGCGGCCGGGCTGCTGGCCGCGCTCGGCCGCAGACGCCGGCAGCAGCTGTGGTACCGGGCGTTCGGGCACCGGATCGTCCGGCCAAGGGACGACGCGGCCCAGGCGGAGCTGGCGCTACGGCTCGGCGCCGACGCTCCGGGCAGCCGGATGCTGGACATCGGGCTGCGCCTCCTCGGCAGATCCCTGGCCGCCCAGAACCGCGTCCCGCCCACGATCTACGCCGCGCACCTGTCCTCGCGGACCCTCGACCTGTGGATCCACCCGCCCGACCTCAACGCCCCCACGCCCTGGGCCGCCCACGACGGCGGCCAGGTGTGGCGGCTGCCGGCCCACGAGGGCCGCATGCTCGACGAGCAGGGGCTCGCCGGGGCGCCCGCGCCGTACCCGGGCCTGGTCTCGCTGGGCTCCAACGACGGGGGGCGGGTGCTCGTCGACCTTGAGGCGGCCCACGGGCTGATCAGCCTGACGGGTGCCCAGAGCACCGCCGCCCTGGCCGCGCTCGCGGTGGAGCTGGCCACCAACCGCTGGTCGGACCGGATGCGCATCACGCTCGTCGGCTTCGGGGAGGAGCTGACCGTGATCGCCCCCGACCGGGTCCGCTACGCGGGCAGCCTGGCCGAGGTGCTGCCCGAACTGGAGGCCGCGGCCGGCGAGCGCGGCCACGGCGGTGACGTGCTCACCGGCCGGATCCACGGCCGCGCCGCCGACCCGATCTGGCCCCCGCACTACGTGCTGTCCGCGGTCGCCCCGAGTGCCGACGAGGGCCGGCGTCTCGCCCTGCTCGCCAGGAAGGGCGTCCGGACGGCCGCCGGCTACGTCGTGGCGGGCGATGTCCCGCACGCCACCTGGAATTGGAAGATCACCGAGGACGGCCGCGCCACCGTGGACGCGCTCGGGTTCGAGGTGGCCGCGCAGCTCCTGCCCCGCCGCCACTACCGGGCGCTGGTCGACCTGTTCAACACCGCCGGACGGCTCGACGGGGAGCCCCTTTCCGACGAGCTGGCACCGGTCACGCAGACGCCCTCGATCGAGGTGCGGATCCTCGGCCCGGTCGAGATCACCGGCCCGTCGCCGATGGAGGAGGGGCGGGCCGCGATCGCCGTCGAGCTCGTCGTCTACCTGGCGACCCACCCGGGTGGCGTCCATCCGGTCGTGCTCGGCGGCATCCTCTGGCCGAGGGGCGTGCAGGCCGTGGTCAGGGACGCCACGATCGCCCGGGTCGTCGCGTGGCTGGGCACCGACAGCGCCGGACGGCCCAACCTCTTCACCGACGAGTCGGGACGGTTGCGTCTCGGACCCGAGGTGCGGACCGACTGGATGCTCTTCCGCGACTTCGTCCGCCGGTCGCACGTGGACGCCCCGCTGCGCGCCGTACTTCTGGAGAAGGCCCTGAACCTGGTGCGCGGCCCGCTGCTGAACGGCCGGCCGCGCGGCCGTTACGCCTGGCTGGCCGCCGACGACCTGGAGTACGACGTGAACGCCGGGGTCGCGGACGCCGCCCACCGGCTCTGCGAGGTGCGGCTGGCCAACAACGAGGCCTCCCAGGCCGTCGCGGCGGTGCGAGCCGGGCTGCTGCTGGCCGGAGACGACGAGGGGCTCTGGCGGGATCTGCTCCGCGCCACCCACCTCACCGGCGACCCCGGCCGCATGCGTGCCGTGGTCGAGGCTCTGCACCGTCGCCCCGGCCATGCCGACGGGGGTGGGATGGCGCCGGAGACGGAGGCGCTCGTCGACGAGCTGCTGCCCTCGTGGCGGATGCGATCGGCGCCGACGGCATGAGCGGGGCGACAGGCCGGGCGCCCATGGCAGGCAGGGGGGCGGGCGGCGGGCCGGGAAGGCACGGAACCATGCCGGTCCGCGCGTGCCGATGGCTCCGTGCGCCGAGTGTCCCCGGCGTGGCGGCCGTGCGGGTGGTGACCGCGCTGACCCTGCTGGTCTCCGTGGGCTGTTCCGCGCCGGCGCCCAGGCCGTTCACCCCCTCCGACCTCCCGGCCGGTGATCCGGGCGCGTCGGGGCAGGCCGTGGTCGCTCCTACGGGGCCGGCGGGTCCGAGGACGGAGACGGTCCGGGTCGCGCCCGGCGTCCGGGTGGTGGTCGAGTGGCCCGTCACGGCCGACCAGGACATCACGGGGATGATCGAGGCCCTCCGTGACTACCGGGCCGGATCGTTCAAGTCGGTCCTCACCGGGGGGCAGGACACCGCCTACCTCCAGGTGGTCCAGGACGACGCGAGTTCGGACGCGTACCGGTGGGTCAGGGAGTTCCTGGACCAGCACAGGTCGGTGCGCGGGACCTCCCGGCTGTACGCGCTGAACGTCAGCTCCGTCACCGGCCGTGGAGCGGTGCTGCACGCGTGCGTGGACGAGACGAGGATGCGACTCCTGGACTCGGGGACCGGCAAGGCGGTCCGCCCTCAGCCCGCCTGGACCAGGAAGCCCTTCTTCCAGCTCGTCGGGCTGCGGCGGGGCGACGACGGGGTCTGGCGGATCAAATTACTCCAACATGCCGAACTTCCCAGTGAACCCGCGAAGGGATGTGTTCGATGATCATGAATGTGGTCGTTGCGGGGTTGATGTTGCTCGCCTCGGATCCGGGTGGTGGCGGTGGCGGCCAAGACGTCCAGGTCCAGAGCAGTCAGGACGGGAGGACGTCCAGGCTCAGCCTGAAGAACTCCCAGATCGTCATCAGCGGGGACGGCGCGGGAGGGAAGAGCGACGGCTATCGGCTCAAACGTCCCTGCTGGTACGAGCCGGCCCAAGATGCCGAGGGCATGATGGATTTCCAGCAGAAGACGACGCGCGTCGACCCGTATGAGCCGAAGACGCGCTCGGAGACCCTTGAGCCGTTCAAGGAGAAGCTCGGCAAGGAGGGGCGCTGGTGGACGATCGCCCACGACTCGTCCGATCCCAAGGGGCTGAGCTGCCAGATGGCGATGGACACCTACGTGTTCGTGCCGCCCAACACGACCCCCCCGGGCGGGATCACCCTCGCCGAACTCGCCGACATCGCCCGCGCCGCGCTGACTGTGCCCGAGCCGAAGATCAAGCTGAACCCGGACGTCAGGAGCTACGTCAACCTGCCGACCTGGGTCTGGCTCGACAACGCCGGTGAGACCACCAGGTCGGTGACCGCGACGCTGCCCGGGGTCATGAGCGCGACCGTGGTCGCCACCCTGAGCGACCTCACGATCGAATCGGGGACGAGCGACGACCGCGCCGAGGTGAAGGGGGCGGGCTCCGCCCCCGCCAAGACGGGCGACGCCCCCGCCAAGGCGGAGGGCGGCTGCGGGCCGACCGGCACGCCGTACGCCAAGGGCAAGACGTTCACCTGTGGCGTCACCTACCTGCGCGCCTCGGCCGACCAGCCGCGCGACGTCTACACGCTGACCGTCACCTCCGTCTGGAACGTCGCGGTGCAGGACAACGTGGTGCCCGTCGCCTACGACCCCATCCAGGTCGCCGCCACTCGCGACGTCGAGGTGGGCGAGGTGCAGACCACCGTCAGGGGCTCGGAGTGAGCGGTCACAGCGCGAGGGCCGGCGCCAGAGCCTTCTCGTGGGTGAGCAGCCAGCGCTTGACCGGCGTGCCGTAGTAGTAGCCGCCGAAGCCGCCGGTGGACGGCAGGATGCGGTGGCAGGGGACGAACGGCGCGATCAGGTTCTGCGCGCACGCCGACCCCGCCGCCCTGGCCGCCGTCCTCGGCAGCCCCGCCCGCTCGGCGAGCTCGGCGTAGCTGATCGTGGTCCCCGCGGGGACCTCCCGCAGCGCCGTCAGGAGCCGATGCCGGGTGGGCGTTCCCGGCTGCTCCACCTCGACCTTGTCGAGGGCGGCCAGGTCGCCGTCCAGATAGTCCCGTACGGCCTGCGCCGCGTGTCCCAGGTCCTCCACCCGGGTGAGCCCGTGTGCCTGGAGCCGGGGCGAGAGCCGGACGAACATCTCGTGCGGGTCGGCGGTGAAGCCCGCCGCGACGATGGTCCCCTCGTGTGCCAGCAGGGCCAGTGGGCCGGTGGGCGTGGGAAGTGTCTGTGCCTCGATCATTCCGTGCTCCATAGGTGTAGTGCGGCGTAGGCCCGCCAGGGCCGCCACCGCTCGATGTGGTCCTCCGGGATGCCCAGGCACGCCATGGCCCGCCGCAGCCCGAGGTCACCCTCGGGCCACGCGTCCGGGTCACGCAGTGCCCGTAGCGCGATGTAACCGGCCGTCCACCGTCCGATCCCCGAGACCTCCAGCAGGCCGGCCATGGTCTCTCCCGGATCCTGGGCCCCGTCCAGGTCGATCTCCTCGCCCGCCACCTTCGCGGCGAGCGCCTTCAGCGTGGTCACCCGCCGTCCGGTCAGCCCGAGGCCGTCGAGATCGGCCTCCAGGAGCTCGGCGGCGGTGGGGAACAGGTGGGTGAACCCCTCCGCGACGGCGGGGCGGCCGGCGCGGGCGGTGATACGGCCGAGGATGGTGCGGGCGCCGGTGACGGAGATCTGCTGGCCGACCACGGCGCGGACGGCCACCTCGAAGCCGTCCCAGGCTCCGGGGACCCGCAGGCCGGGGCGGGCCGCGATGAGTGGGGCCAGGGACGTCTCCCCGAGGGCGTCGGCGATGGCCTCGGGGTCGGCGTCGAGGTCGAGCAGGCGGCGGCAGCGGGCGACGACACGGGCCAGGTGGCGGGTGTCGTCGAGGCGCACCTCCAGCCGGACGTGGCCGGGCAGCGGGGTGAGGGTGATCGTGCCACCCGGGACGGCGCGGCTGTAGCCCGTCTCGTCGACGTGCTCCAGTCCGGGGATCGCCCGTCCGGCCAGGAACCGCATCAGCGTCTGCGCGTCGTACGGCTCGCGCCGGTGCAGCCGGAGCGTCAGCGAGCTGTCGGTGACGGCCCGGCCCGCCGTGGCCCGCAGCTCGCCGGGGGTGAAGCCGTAGGTCTCCTTCATGGTCGCGTTGAACTGCCGCACGCTGCCGAACCCCGACGCGAACGCCACGTCGGTGATCGGTAGCCCGGTCTCCGTCAGCAGCTGCTTGGCCAGCAGCAGCCGCTTCGTCCGGGCCACGGCCAGCGGTCCGACGCCGATCTCGGCGGTGAACAGCCGGTGCAGGTGCCGCTCGGTGATGTGCAGCCGCGAGGCCAGCTTCGCGACGCCCCCGTCGTCGGCCACTCCCTCGTCGATCAGCCGGAGTGACCGGCCGATCAGGTCGCCCCGGTAGTCCCAGCCGGGGTCTCCGGGGCTGAGCTCCGGACGGCACCGCTTGCAGGGCCGGAAGCCGGCGGCCTCGGCGGAGGCCGCATGGCGGTAGAAGCGCACGTTGCGGGAGGCGGGTGTGCGTGCCGGGCAGATCGGGCGGCAGTAGATGCGTGTGGAGGTGACCGCCGTGTAGAACCGCCCGTCGAACCGGGCGTCCCGGGCGGCCACCGCGCGGTAGCAGGAATTGAAGTCAAGCTTTTCGACGGACACATCAACGACGTTATCCCCAGCACAAGGTGTACGGCTGGCGGGAATCGGACATGAGCGTCAGGTGGGGCGTCACTTGGAGGAGACGCCGACTCCGATCTCGAACTCGCGGTAGACGCGGGCCCAGAAGCCGTCGCGGAGCCAGACCCGGGCCTCGGGGTACGGGCGCAGGGAGTGGCCGAGCTCCTTCTCCGCCTCGATGAGGAGCTCGGTGTCGATGACGGTGGGGAGGATCGGGCCGGGCAGCAGGTCGCGGATGTTGTCGCGGCCACGGGTGAGGATCCACTTCTGCGCCACGTGCTCGCCGACCTCCTCGACCCGGGGGCGGCTGGGGCCGAGCTTGGCGACCTGGCCGGTCGGCGCCTTGGGCTTGGCCGCGGCGGTGCGGGCGGCGAAGACCTGCGCGGGAGAGGGCGCGGCCGGGGTCACGGGGACCGTGACGGGGACGGGGGCGCGGCTGAAGTAGGAGCGCAGGAAGTCGGCGGTGATGATCTCGACGGTGTCGGACTCCCAGACCAGGCGCTCGGCCTGGTTGGTGCCGTACGGGGGCTCGACGCCCCACAGGTGGATCCGCACACCGTAGGCCTGGGCGGCCTCGACGGCGGGGACCATGTCCTCGTCCCCGGCCAGCAGGATCGTGTCGCTCACCGCGTGGTGCCTGGCGAGCGCCTCCAGATCACTTCTGATCTGCGCGTCCACGCCCTTCTGCTGGCCCCGTGCGTTGAGGTTGCCCAGGCGCACCTTGACCCAGGGGAGCTGGGCGATGACACGCTGGTCCACGGTCGGCACCCGGTCGCGGGCGGCGTCGTACCAGTAAATCCTCAGCAGCTCGCCGTGAATGCGGGCCTCCGCGTGTTTCTGCAGCGCCTGGATGAGTTCGTCGGCCGCGACGCGGTAGTCCTTGCGCTCTTTGGCACCGAGAAGCACTTCGCCCGCTGCCGCGTACAGATACCCCACGTCCACCAAGACTGCGTACTTCGCGGCAACGGGATGGGAGGTGAGGTCCAGGATGGTCATGTCGTCCTCCAGGCCTCGGAACTAGCTGATCGGCTGACTATATGCGCCCATTTCTTAGATAGTCCCAACTCTTGCGCAAGTTGACACCCCGTTCCCGGGATCTATCTCGGCAGGCCACTCGATCTCCAAGCGCCTTGTCCAGAGGGAAGAGGTTTTCGCATGTGATGTGAGGGATTACGCCAATTTTCGGATTTCTGGATGGCTTTCGCCGCAGAGGTTCCGCGCGACGCCAGCGCGATCACCAGCGCGGCGATCTCCTCCGGCGTCGCGTCCCCGTGGACGATCTTCAGGTGCGTCATAGCGGGATGTTCCCATGCTTCTTCGGAGGCAGGCTCGCACGCTTGTTGCGCAGGGCTCGCAGCGCCCTGACGATCTGGACACGGGTCTCGGACGGGCGGATCACCCCATCCACATACCCGCGTTCCGCGGCGAGATACGGATTGGCGAGCGTGTCCTCGTACTCGGCGACGAAACGGGCCCGCTCCGCGTCGGGATCGTCGGCGGAGGCGAGCTCGCGCCGGTAGAGGATGTTGACCGCGCCCTGCGCGCCCATCACCGCGATCTGCGCGGTCGGCCAGGCCAGGTTGACGTCCGCGCCCAGGTGCTTGGAGCCCATGACGTCATAGGCCCCGCCGTACGCCTTGCGGGTGATCACCGTGACCAGCGGGACGGTCGCCTCCGCATAGGCGTAGAGCAGCTTGGCGCCGCGGCGGATGATTCCGTTCCATTCCTGGTCGGTGCCGGGCAGAAAACCGGGCACATCAACAAATGTCAGAACGGGAATGTTGAATGCATCGCACGTCCGGACGAATCTCGCGGCTTTCTCCGAGGCCGCGATGTCCAGCGTCCCGGCGAAACTCATCGGCTGGTTGGCCACGATCCCCACGGAGCGGCCTTCCACCCGGCCGAAGCCCACGACGATGTTGGGCGCGAACTGCGCGTGCACCTCAAGGAATTCGCCGTCGTCCAGGACGCGCTCGATCACCGTGTGCATGTCGTACGGCTGGTTGGCCGAATCCGGGATCAGCGTGTCGAGGTCACGGTCCTCCTCGGTGGTCGAAAGGGCCGGGTCGACGTCGAGGACCGGGGCCTCGTCCAGATTGTTGGAGGGCAGGTAGGACAGCAGCGCCCTGGCGAAATCCAGGCAGTCGGCCTCGTCGGCGGCCTCGTAGTGCGCGACACCCGACCGGGAGTTGTGCGTGTGGGCGCCGCCCAGTTCCTCGAACGTCACCTCCTCGCCGGTGACCGTCTTGATGACGTCGGGGCCGGTGATGAACATGTGCGACTTCTCCGACACCATCAGCACGAAGTCGGTGAGGGCGGGGGAGTAGACCGCACCGCCCGCGCACGGGCCCATGACCAGCGAGATCTGCGGGATCACCCCGGAGGAGTGCACGTTCCTCTTGAAGATCTCGGCGTACAGGCCCAGCGAGACGACACCCTCCTGGATGCGCGCCCCGCCGGAGTCGTTGATGCCGACCACCGGGCAGCCGGTCTTCAGAGCGTGGTCCATGACCTTGACGATCTTCTCGCCGAAGACCTCGCCCAGCGATCCGCCGAACACCGTGAAGTCCTGGGAGAACACCGCGACCGGGCGGCCGTCCACCGTGCCGTGGCCGGTCACCACGCCGTCACCGTAGGGGCGCTCGCGCTCCAGGCCGAAACTCGTGGACCGGTGCCTGGCCAGCTCGTCGAACTCCACGAAGCTGCCCTCGTCCAGGAAGGCGAGGACCCGCTCCCTGGCGGTCATCTTGCCCTTGGCGTGCTGCTTCTCCACCGCGCGCGCGGAGCCGGCGTGCGCCGCCTCGTCCAGACGGCGTTCAAGGTCGGCGAGTTTGCCCGCCGTGGTGTGAATATCGATCCCGGCGGCTACCGGTTCAGCGCTCATCGGGTGGTCCACTCCTGTTCACTCACGCGGTTCTCGCCGCGCGGTCCGAGGGTTCGAAGCGCCCTTCCCGGCGGCTCACTCCGCTCGCCGCGCCAGGCTCGCTCCTGCCCATCCCCAGCAGGGTAACCGCCTTCTGACAGGACGAACTATCGGGGGCGGTCGTTCGTTGCCGACGGAGAGGACTCATTCTCAAAAACGTAAATTCTGCCAAAGTGGGTGCTATGACGGACATTGCTGACGCGGTACGCACACGACAGCTGTTCAAGCGATTCGGTCAGCAGGTGGCCGTCGGAGGTGTCGATCTCGTCGTCCCCCGAGGCAGCTTCGCCGGACTGGTCGGTCCGAACGGCGCCGGCAAGACCACCACGCTCAGCATGGTCACCGGCCTGCTCCGCCCGGACGGAGGCGATGTCCTCATCGACGGCCTCGACGTCTGGCGCGACCCGGTCCCGGTGAAGGCCCGCATCGGCGTGCTCCCGGAGGGGCTGCGCCTGTTCGAACGGCTCTCCGGCCGGGAGCTGCTCTCCTACAACGGCCAGCTCCGGGGCATCCCCCGGGCCGAGGTGGAGCAGCGCGCCGAGGGGCTGCTGAAGGTCATGGACCTGGCGGAGTCGGCGGACAAGCTCGTCGTCGACTACTCGACCGGCATGCGCAAGAAGATCGGCCTGGCCGCCGCGCTGCTGCACAACCCCCGGGTGCTCTTCCTGGACGAGCCGTTCGAGGGTGTGGACCCGGTCAGCGCCAACACTCTGGTCGAGGTGCTCCGGCGCTACACCGCCTCCGGCTCGACAGTCGTCTTCTCCAGCCATGTCATGGAGCTCGTCGAACGTCTGTGCGACTGGGTCTCGGTGATGAACCGCGGCCAGATCGTCGCGCAGGGCCCGTTGGACGAGGTCCGCGCGGGGCGCAGCCTCAACGAGGCCTTCCTCGGACTGGTCGGCGCCGGCGCCGACGGCAGCGGCAACGGAGAGGAGGGTCTGTCATGGCTGGGCGCGACTCCGGCGTGAACGCGGGTCAGGATCCCCAGGAGGCCGTCCCCGGCGGCCTCGCCAGGGTGGGACCCGCGCTCTTCGTCCGGCTCAAGCTCCGGCTCATCGCCGGAAACCTGCGCGGCAGCACCCAGCGCCTGCTCGGGTTCGTCTTCACCGTCATCGCCGCGTTCGCCGTCGCGGCCCTCGGGTTCTTCCTGATGGCCATGCTCCGTCTCGCGCCCGCCGACATCGCGACGGACGTCGGAACCGTGCTGTTCACCGCTCTCCTGGTGGGCTGGGCGGTCGTCCCGCTGCTGGCGTTCGGCCTGGACGACACGCTCGACCCGGCGCGGCTGTCGCTGTTCCCGCTGCGGACCGGCCAGCTCGCCACCGGCATGTTCGCCGCCTCGGTCACCGGCGTCTGGCCGATCGCCACGCTGGTCATCACGGCCGGAGCCGTCGTGGGCCTGGCAGGCGGGATCGGCGGGGTCCTGCTGGGCGTCGTCGCGGTGCTGCTGCAGTTCGCGCTCTGCATCGTCACCTCGCGGCTGGTCACCACGGCCCTGTCCGGTGTCCTGCGCACCCGCAGGGGCCGGGATGTGCTCGCCGTCTCGGTGATCTTCTTCATCCTGGCGGCCCAGCTGCCCAACCTGGTGCTCAACGGCAACCTGGTGACCGATCCCGGCGCAGCCCTGCACGGCGTCGCCTCGGTGCTGCGCTGGACCCCGCCCGGCATGGCCGCGCACGCCATCGCCGACGGAGGCCTCGCCGCGGTCGCCGAGCTGGCCTTCCTCGCCGTCCTGGTCACCGTGGTGGGATGGCTCTGGATCGTGGCGCTCCGCCGCGCGCTGGTCTCCACGGACGCCTCCACCGAGGGAGCCTCGGTCCGCAACTCCAAGGGCCTGCTGGCCCGGGTCCTGCCCGACGGGCCGCTCGCCGCCGTCGCCGCCAAGGAGCTCAAGTACGCCCGCCGTGACCCCCGGGGGCGGGTCGGCTGGTTCGCCGCCATCGCCGTCACCGGCATCATGGCCTTCTCCCTGAGCCGCAACGAGGGCGGGATGGGAGGCGTCGCCCTGGCCGTCGCCCCCGCCTGCCTCGGCGGGGTGATGATCGCCCTGCAGTCGTCCAACTCCTTCGGCATCGACGGCCGCTCGCTGTGGATGAACTCCGTGGTCTACGGCACGGGCCGGGACTGGCGGACCGACCTCGCCGGGCGGCACCTGGCCGTCGCGACGATCGCCGTGCCGCTGCTGGCCGTGCTGGCGCTGGTCGCCGCCGTCCTCGCCGGGAACCTGGCCTGGGCCGTCCCGGCCGCGCTCACCGCCTGGGGCACCCTCGGCGTCGGGCTCGGGGTGGGCGCCCTGACGAGCGTGCTCCTGCCGTACACGGTCCCCGACCGGCTCAACGCCTTCACCGGCGCCGCACCCGGTCAGGGCGGCGTCGCCTTCGCGGCCTCCTTCGGGGCGATGATCGGAAGCGGGCTGCTGGCACTGCCGGTCGCACTGCCGGTCCTCCTCGGTCTCACCTGGGTCAGCGCGCTGGCCGTCCCCTACGGCCTGCTGATCTCCTGGGGCGGTCGCCGGATCGCCGGTGACCTCGGGTTCAGCCGCTACACCACGATCCTGGCATCGACCTCCCAGTCGACCTGAATGGTCTAGTCCAATAGGTGAGACCGCTCTCCGCCGGAGAAAACGGACTGGATACGCTGGCAACCATGTCCGCCATCGCGCACCATGAGGCAGAACGTTCTTCCGCCGTCACCGAGATGCCCGACGAGCTACGCGCGGACGTGCGGCTGCTCGGCGAGCTCCTGGGGCAGGTCATCGCCGAGCACGGCGGTGATGACCTGCTCGCTGATGTCGAACGTCTTCGCAAGGCCGTCATCGCGGCACGTCGCGGGAGGATCTCGGTCGACGAGATCACCGCGATGGTCGCCGAATGGCCCATCGACCGGGCGGTCCACATCGCGCGGGCGTTCACCTGCTACTTCCACCTGGCCAACCTGGCCGAGGAGCATTTCCGCATCCGCACGCTCCGGGTCCGCGACACCGGAGAGGAACCGCTGCCCGGGTCCCTGGCACAGGCCGTGCAGGAGCTCGGCGGCGAGCGCGTCGCCGAACTGGTGGGGGGGCTGCGGCTGCACCCGGTGCTGACCGCGCACCCGACCGAGGCCCGCAGGCGCGCGGTGGTCACCGCGATCCAGCGGATCAGCGGCCAGCTCGCCGCCTACGACAGCCCCGAGCGAGGCGCCGCCGAACGGGCCGAGACCCGGCGGCGGCTGCTGGAGGAGATCGACCTGCTCTGGCGGACCTCGCAGCTCAGGTCCACCAAGATCGACCCGTTGGACGAGGTCCGCACCGCCATGGCGGCCTTCGACGAGACCCTGTTCCGGGTGGTGCCGCTGGTCTACCGCTCGCTGGACGCCGCGCTCGGCGAGGGCACCGGCACCCGCGAACCGCTGGCCCGCCCCTTCATCCGCTACGGCAGCTGGATCGGCGGCGACCGCGACGGCAACCCCAACGTCACCGCCAAGGTGACCAGGGACGCCGTGCTCATCCAGGCCGAGCACGTGCTGATCGCCCTGGAGAACGCCACCCACAGGATCGGCCGCACCCTCACCCTGACCTCGGGCTACACCCCGGCCTCGCCGGAGCTGCGGGCCGCACTCGCCGCCGCCGAGAACGACCACCCCGAGCCGGTCTCGGAGATGGCCACGCGTTCCCCGCAGGAGCCGCACCGGCAGTGGCTGCTGTTCGTCGCCACCCGGATCGCGGCCACCCGGCAGCGCGGTCTCGACCTGGCCTACCGCTCACCCTCCGAGCTCCTGGCCGACCTGCGGATCGCCCAGGCGTCGCTGGTCGCAGCCGGGGCGAAGCGGCAGGCGTACGGCGAGCTGCAGCACCTGATCTGGCAGGTGGAGACGTTCGGTTTCCACCTGGCCGAGCTTGAGGTGCGCCAGCACTCGCAGGTCCACGCCGCCGCGCTGGCCGAACTCGCCGCCGGGCGGACCTCCGAGCGCACCGACGAGGTCCTGGCCACCATCCGGACGATCGGCTGGATCCAGGAGCGGTACGGCGCAAGCGCCTGCTCCCGCTACGTCGTCTCCTTCACCCGTTCGGCCGACGACATCGCCGCGGTCTACGCGCTGGCCGGGCACGCGCTCGGCGACAAGGCCCCGCAGCTCGACGTGGTCCCGCTGTTCGAGTCGGGCGCCGACCTGGCAGCCGCCCCCGCCGTGCTGTCGGGGATGCTGGAGATCCCCGGCATCCAGGCCCGCCTCGCCGCGAACGGCCGCCGCCTGGAGGTCATGCTCGGCTACTCCGACTCCGCCAAGGAGCTCGGCCCGGCCGCCGCGACCCTGAAACTGTACGAGGCCCAGGAGGCGCTGGCCGCGTGGGCGGCCGAGCACGACGTCCGGCTGACGCTGTTCCACGGCAGGGGCGGCGCGCTCGGGCGGGGCGGCGGCCCGGCCAACCGGGCGGTGCTCGCCCAGGCACCGGGGTCGGTCGGCGGCAGGTTCAAGGTCACCGAACAGGGCGAGGTCATCTTCGCCCGGTACGGCCACGCCGCCATCGCCCGCCGCCACATCGAGCAGGTCACCTCGGCGGTGCTGCTCGCCTCCACCCCGTCCATCGAGGCCCGTACGGCGGACGCCGCCGGGCGCTTCCGCGCCGTCGCCGAGCAGGTCGCCTCCGCTTCGGAGAAGGCCTACCGGTCGCTGACCGAGGCGCCCGGCTTCCCCGAGTGGTTCTCCCTGGTCAGCCCGTTGGAGGAGATCGGTTCGCTCCGCCTCGGCTCCCGCCCCGCCCGGCGTGGCCTCGGTGCCCCCCGGTCCCTGGACGACCTGCGGGCCATCCCATGGGTGTTCGCCTGGGCCCAGACCCGGGTGAACCTGCCCGGCTGGTACGGCCTGGGCAGCGGCCTGGAGGCGGTGATCTCCGAGTCCGGCCTGGACGAGTTGCGCGCCGCCTACCGCGAGTGGCCGTTGTTCGCCTCGCTGCTGGACAACGTGGAGATGTCGCTGGCCAAGACCGACCGGGAGATCGCGGCCCGCTATCTCGCGCTGGGCGGCCGGGACGACTTCGTCGAGCAGGTCCTGCGCGAGTATGACCGCACCCGGCGCCTGGTGCTGGAGATCACCGGCCACACCCGGCTGCTGGAGAACCGCAAGGTGCTGTCTCGCGCGGTCCAGCTCCGCGATCCCTACGTGGACGCGCTCTCCCACCTGCAGCTCCGCGCGCTGTCGACGCTCCGCGCCGCCGACGGGCTGTCGGAGGAGGAGCGCGAGCGCCTGTCCACGCTGCTGCTGCTGTCGGTCAACGGCGTCGCCGCCGGCCTGCAGAACACCGGTTGATCCGCCTCGCCGGACCTTCCACGCTGAAAGGACTTCGATGATCCGCCTGGCCATCCCCGGGGACCTGCCCGCGATGCGGCTCCACACCAACGCCCGGATGGAGCCGAACATCGCGCTCTACAGGCGCCTCGGCTATGAGATCACCGAACGCCGCAGGTCGGGACCGCGTGAGGTGGTCTTCATGAGGAGACAACTCGCTCCGGGGCCGAGTAGAGGTTGAAGCGCTCCTCGCGGAGGAAGCCGACCAGTGTCATCCCGAACTCCCTGGCCAGGTCGACGGCCAGGGAGGAGGGGGCGGAGACCGCGCAGACGACCGGCACGCCCGCCGTGAGGGCCTTCTGCATGATCTCGTAGCTGCTGCGCCCGCTGACCATCAGGATGTGCCCGCCCAGTGGCAGCCTGCCGTCCATCAGGGCCCGGCCGACCAGCTTGTCCACCGCGTTGTGCCGTCCCACGTCCTCGCGGACCGCCACGAGCTCCCCCTCGCCGGTGAACAGCCCGGCCGCGTGCAGCCCCCCGGTCTTGCCGAACACGCCCTGACGTTCTCGCAGCCGGTGCGGCAGGCCGTACAGGGTCTCGGGGGAGACCCGCAGGTCGTCTCCGGCGGGCAGGGGGGAGCAGCGGTCGCGCAGGGCGTCGAGGCTGGCGGTGCCGCAGACCCCGCAGGCGCTCGATGTCATGAAGTGCCGGTCGAGGCCGGGCAGGTCGGGCAGCCGCTCGCCGCCCAGCCGTACCGTCACCGTGTTGTAGCGCGCCTCGGGGGCCACGTCCTCGTCGGTGCAGTAGGCGATGGAGGAGACGTCCTGAGGGGTGATGACGCCCTCGCCGTACAGGAACCCGGCCGCGAGCTCGAAGTCGTGGCCCGGGGTCCGCATGGTGATCGCGAGCGTACGGCGTGCCTCACCCGCCTGGATCCGGATCTCCAGCGGCTCTTCGGTGGCCAGGTCGTCACGGTGGTCCCTGACGACTCCGGCCGACACCTCCCTGACCCGGGTCCGCGTGGTCGGTCCCGGCCTCATGACGCTCTCCATCAGCACTCCGCCCTCCCCGGCCGGCTCCGGCCTCGTGGCGCCATCCTCTCGCCCCCTGACCTGTGCGGACAGCCGTCCCCGCCGCCCACTCCCCGCATACGGCGCCAGTATTCCCTGGTCATTGGCGTAATTCGGTAACAGGTAGTCGGTAAGGGAGGGAAGATGGTTATGTGCTCGACTCGCCGTTCACCGATCTCGACCGCCCGCCGCTCTCCCAGGCGGCGCTCAACCACGCCCTGGTCCGCCCCGGCGGCCTGTGGTCCGGCATCACCGTCGTCGACAGGACCGGTTCGACGAACGCCGACCTCGCGGCGGCCGTCCGTGACGGCGCCCGGCAGGGGGCCGTGCTCATCGCCGAGGCGCAGTTCGCCGGCCGAGGCAGGCTCGGCCGCTCCTGGAGCGCGCCGCCGCGCTCCGGCCTGACGTTCTCGGTGCTCCTGCGGCCCGAACCGTCCTCCGCCAGGCAGGGCTGGCTGCCGCTGCTGGTCGGCCTGGCCGTCGCGTCGGCCGTGCGCAGGGTCGCCGAGCTGGACGTCCGGCTGAAATGGCCCAACGATCTGCTGGTCGGGGAGCGCAAGCTCGCCGGCGTGCTCGCCGAGCGGGTGGACAGCGCGGTGGTCGTGGGCGTCGGGCTCAATGTGAGCCTCCGCGCCGACGAGCTGCCCGTGGAGACCGCCACCTCGCTGGCCGTCGAGGAGGCCGCCTGCGTCGACCGCGACCCACTCGTCCGGGCGGTCCTGCGGGAGATCGAGGCCCACTACCGCGAGTGGTCGCAGGCGGACGGCGACGCCGACGCGTGCGGGCTGCGGGCGGCCTACCTCGCGATGAGCGCGACGATCGGCCGCGAGGTCAGGGTGGAGCTGCCGGGGGAGCGGGTGCTCACCGGGACGGCCACCGGCATCGACCACGCAGGACGCCTGCTCGTCCGGTCGAAGGACGGGGAGCAGACGCTGAGCGCCGGCGACGTCGTGCACGTCCGGCCGCACGCCTCCTGACGCGGGGCGCCCGAGCATGCCACGATTTGCCCCATGGGTCTGCCTGATCACCACCTGACGGAGGGGGAACTGCGCATCCGCGCGTTCCACCCTCATTGGAAGCGCCTCATCGTCCCGATCCTCGCGCTGGTCCTCATCATCGCCGGGTCCGGTGCCGCGATGTACTTCATGCCGGTCTTCGACTACGTCTTCTACGCGCGTGTGGCGGTGGCCGTGCTCGCCGTCGGACTGCTGACGGTGTGGTCGTTCGTGCCATACCTGCAGTGGAAGAACACCTCGTACGTGCTCACCTCGCACCGGTTCACGATCAGCACGGGTGTGCTGAACAAATCCACCGACGACATCCCGATGAGCAAGGTCAACACCGTCAGCGCCGAGCAGACGCTGATGGAGCGGATTCTCGGCTGCGGCACGCTCAACGTCGAGTCGGCCGGAGAGCAGGGGCACATCACGCTGCGAGACATCCCGCAGATCCAGGATGTGCGGGCCGAGCTGTTCCGTGCGCTCGACGACGCGGCCGACGGGGATCCGTGAGGAATGATGGGTGACGTACCGTTATCTCCTGGATGGAGAACGGAAGATGGACGGAGGGGAAGTGACGGGACGTCCGACGGCCGAGCAGATCGAAAGCCTCTTCGTCGGCTCGTCACCCCGCTACACCCGGATCCAGGTGGCCCGGCTCGCCGGCGTGCCGCAGGACCTCGCCGAGCGGATCTGGCGGGCCCTCGGCTTCGCCACGCTGGCCGACGACGCGGTGGCCTTCACCGACGCCGACGTGGCCGCGCTCGAACGGGTCAGGGCGATGATGAAGGACGGGCCGCTGGACGACCAGACGGTCATCAGGCTGGCCAGGGCGCTGGGCCAGACGACCGCCCGGCTCGCGCAGTGGCAGGCCGAAATCATGATCGGCGCCATGCTCGACCCGGACGAGCGGCCGACCGACGCCGACCTGGGGGCGATCCTGGACACCTCGCGCCGGCTGCTCCCGGACTTCGAGCAGGTGCTGGTCCACGTCTGGCGCGCCCAGCTCGCCGCCGCCGGGACCCGGCTGCTGGCCATCACCGACCTCACCGACGAGGTGGTGCCCAGCCGGCTGACCCTCGCGGTGGGCTTCGCCGACCTCGTCTCCTTCACCCAGGTCTCCCGCCAGCTGAACGAACGCGCCCTGGCCGACCTCGTCGAGGGGTTCGAGTCCCGGGCCTCCGACGTGATCTCCGCGTACGGGGGGCGGCTGGTGAAGACGCTCGGCGACGAGGTGCTGTTCACGGCCGCGGACCCGCGCGCGGCCGCCGCGATCGCGCTGGAGTTCGTCGAAGTGATCCGGCGGTACGGTCTCGAGGTGCGGATCGGCCTGGCCTACGGCCCCGTCCTGCCGGTGATGGGCGACGTCTTCGGCACCACCGTCAACCTGGCGGCCCGGCTGACGGCCATCGCCCGGCCCGGCACGGTCCTCGTCGACGACGGGTTCGCCGGGGCTGTCGCGGAGGTGCCCGGCATCGAGACGAGCAGCCTCCGGCGGCGGCCGGCCCGCGGTCTCGGGGTGGTCCAGCCGTACGTCCTCCGCCGTGCCTGACGGTCCGCCCGCCTGATAAGCATGGGGATGCGGACCGATCCGTTGAAAATGCTGTTCCACCGGTAACCAAGCTCGAAGATCTGAAGATGAGGTGCAGGCATGCCGTACACCGTGCAAGGTGTGGTCGCGCGTGGCAAGGGCGAACCCGTCTCCCTGGAGACTGTCATCGTTCCGGACCCCGGTCCCGGCGAGGCGGTGGTGAACGTCCAGGCCTGCGGCGTCTGCCATACCGACCTGCACTATCGCGAGGGCGGCATCAACGACGACTTCCCGTTCCTGCTCGGGCATGAGGCCGCCGGGGTGGTCGAGGCCGTCGGCGAGGGGGTCACCGAGGTGGCCCCCGGCGACTACGTGATCCTCAACTGGCGGGCGGTCTGCGGTGAGTGCCGCGCCTGCCGGCGTGGCCGTCCCTGGTACTGCTTCAACACCCACAACGCGACCCAGAGGATGACGCTGGAGGACGGCACGCCGCTCAGCCCGGCCCTGGGCATCGGCGCCTTCATCGAGAAGACCCTGGTCGCCGCCGGGCAGTGCACCAAGGTCGACCCCGCGGCCCCCGCGACGGTGGCCGGCCTGCTCGGCTGCGGTGTGATGGCGGGCATCGGCGCCGCCGTGAACACCGGTGCCGTGACCCGTGGTGACAGCGTGGCCGTCATCGGCTGCGGCGGCGTCGGCAGCGCCGCCGTCCACGGCGCCCTGCTGGCGGGCGCCACGAAGATCATCGCGGTGGACATCGACGACCGCAAGCTCGCCTGGGCCAGGGATTTCGGCGCGACCCACACGGTCAACTCCAGCACCGCCGACGCGGTGGAGGCGATCCGGGAGATCACCGACGGCAACGGCGCGGACGTGGTGATCGAGGCGGTGGGCCGCCCGGAGACCTACAAGCAGGCCTTCTACGCCCGCGACCTGGCCGGGACCGTGGTCCTGGTGGGCGTGCCCACCCCGGAGATGACGGTGGAGCTTCCGCTGCTGGACGTCTTCGGCCGGGGCGGGGCGCTGAAGTCCTCCTGGTACGGCGACTGCCTGCCCAGCCGTGACTTCCCCGTGCTCATCGACCTCTACCTGCAGGGCCGGCTGAAGCTGGACGGCTTCGTCTCCGAGACGATCGGCCTCGGCGACGTCGAGGAGGCCTTCGCCAAGATGCACCGCGGCGAGGTCCTCCGTTCGGTGGTGGTCCTGTGATCGACAGGATCGTCACCTCGGGGACGTTCTCGCTGGACGGCGGGACGTGGGACGTGGACAACAACGTCTGGGTGGTCGGCTCCGACAGCGAGGTCGTCGTCATCGACGCGGCGCACGACGCCGAGGCCATCGCCCGGGGGATCGGAGACCGTGCGGTCAGGGCGATCGTCTGCACGCACGGGCACAACGACCACATCAACGCCGCGGCCGACCTCGCCGCGCGGGTGGACGCGCCGATCCTGCTCCATCCGGCCGACCAGGTCCTGTGGGAGATGGTGTACGGCGACACGCCGTACACACCGCTGGAGGACGGCCAGGTCCTCTCGGTGGGCGGGGCCGACCTGACCGTGCTGCACACGCCCGGTCACGCGCCGGGCGCGGTCTGCCTGCACGTCCCCGGGCTCGGCGCGGTCTTCACCGGAGACACGCTGTTCAAGGGGGGCCCCGGCGCGACGGGCAGGTCCTTCTCCTCCTTCGAGACGATCATCGACTCGATCAGGGGACGGCTGCTGACCCTGCCGGAGGACACGGTCGTGCACACCGGCCACGGCGACTCCACCACGATCGGCGCGGAGGCCCCGCACCTTCAGGAGTGGCTGGCCCGAGGGCACTGAGGCCGTCGCGCCGTCCGTCGGCCGGCGGGGGAGCGGGCCCGGTGTGACACGGCTCACGTAGGCGACCCTTACCTGATGGGTTAGATTAGGTGTGCCTAACCTACGCTGTCGCTCCAGGAGAGAGGCCCCTCCCCCGCCATGTACGTATGTGTCTGCCGCGCGGTCACCGAGAACGATGTGCATGACTGCATCGCGGACGGCGCGAGGAGCGCGCGGCAGATCCGCGACACCACCGGTGCTGGTGGGGACTGTGCTTCTTGTGTCCGGAAGATCTGTGCGATCCTGAAACGGTCTGAAGAGTTGACGCCGACCGCGTAGCGCGAGGAGCCCGCCTCATGCAGGGCGACAAGAAGATCATCGAACTGCTCAACGAGCAGCTCACATCCGAGTTGACCGCTATCAACCAGTACTTTCTGCACGCCAAGATGCAGGAACACTGGGGATACACCAAGCTCGCGGCCTACACCCGCGCGGAGTCCTTCGATGAGATGCGTCACGCGGAGAAGCTGACGGATCGCATCCTTTTCCTCGAAGGACTGCCGAACTATCAGAAGCTGGGCATCCTGCACATCGGCCAGACCGTCCAGGAGCAGCTCCGCGCCGATCTGGACATCGAGCGTGAGGTCGTCACACGCCTGCGGCCCGCCATCATCCTGATGCGCGAGAAGGGCGACACCACCTCGGCCCGCCTCTTCGAGGAGATCCTCGAAGACGAGGAGCATCACATCGACTACCTGGAGACCGAGCTGGGACTCATCGAGAGTCTCGGTGAGCAGCTCTACCTGGCCCGCTATGCCGAGCCTCCCTCGGCCTCCTGAGCCGATTGCCCGAACACGCCCACCGTGCCCCATTACGGATGGGCGTGTCGTGCTTTGTCGGTGAGGTCATTGGCGGGCCTGTCCTTTCAAGGCCCTTCCGATGCGGGAGCCGTACTACGCGACGCTGAACCGTTGCGGGACGACTATCCGGGATTTATCAGTGTTTGCCCAGGTCAATGGATGGGTCAATGACAAGTCAAACCGCGCGCTGTGCCCGGGAAACGATCCTCTAAGGTCCTACGATCGCAACATGACCTGTGTACTTCTCGCCGAGGACGACACCTCGATCTCCGAGCCACTGGCGCGCGCGCTGCGCCGTGAGGGCTACCAAGTCGAGGTGAGCCCCGACGGCCCGCAGGCCCTGGAGCGGGCTCTGTCGGGTGGCATCGACTTGATAGTTCTTGACCTTGGCCTGCCCGAGATGGACGGCCTCGAGGTCGCCAGACGCATACGAGCAGAAGGGCACGGCACGCCCGTGCTCATCCTCACGGCCCGCGTGGACGAGGTCGACACCGTCGTCGGCCTCGACGCGGGGGCCGACGACTACGTCACCAAACCGTTCCGCCTGGCGGAGCTCCTGGCTCGGGTACGCGCCCTTCTGCGGCGCGGCACGTCCGAGACGCCCGTGGTGCAGGGTGTGCGCATCGACGCCGACTCCCGTCGCGCGTGGATGGGTGAGAAGGAGCTGCACCTGACGACCAAGGAGTTCGACCTGTTGCGGGTCCTGGTCCGCGACGCCGGCAAGGTGGTCACCCGCGAGCAGATCATGCGCGAGGTGTGGGACACCAACTGGTGGGGCTCCACCAAGACCCTGGACATGCACATCTCGTGGCTGCGCCGGAAGCTGGGCGACGACGCCGCCAAGCCCCGGTACATCACGACGGTTCGAGGGGTCGGCTTCCGGTTCGAACGCGAGTAGGGGATGCGTCGTCGACTGCTCTCCTCGACCCTGCTCGTCGCGGTCATCGGGGTACTTCTGCTTGGCATCCCCCTGGGTGTGGCGGTCAACCGGCTGATCGAGGAAGAGGCGACTCAGGAGCTGTCCTCCCAGGCCAAAAGCCTGCTGGGGGAGGTGGAGTATGCCCGAATCCAGGATCAGCCCGTCGATTCCGAGCAGCTGAAGCGAAAATACCCCGACCGCTACATCCAGATCTATGCCAAGGGGACACCCCCCCTGGTGCTGACGGCGGGCAACGAACCATCCGAGAACAGCAAAATGACCCAGGACGCCCAGTCGGAGAACGGGGTCTACATCGCGGTCAGCCGGGACAGGACGCAGGTGGAACACGAGGTCCGGGCATGGCTCCTGCTCATCCTGGCGCTCGCCGCGGCCGCCCTCGCGGTCGCGGTCGGGCTCGCCATCGTGCAGTCGCGCCGCCTGACGTTACCGCTCGTCGACCTGGCGATGATCGCTGAGCGGCTCGGCTCCGGTGATGCGAGGCCGAGCAAGCACCGCTACGGCATACAGGAGCTCGACCGGGTGGCCGAGGTGCTCGACCGCAGTGCCACCCGTATCTCCGACCTGCTGGCCAGGGAGCGGGAGTTCGCGACCGACGCCTCGCACCAGCTGCGCACCCCGCTCACCGGGCTGACCATGCGGTTGGAGGAGATCGTGGCGGCCGCGCACGAGCCCGGCATCGTCAAGGAGGAGGGCGAGGCGGCCATCGTGCAGGCCGAACGGCTCACCGCCGTGATCGACGAGCTGCTGTCCGCCGCCAGGCGGCAGCGGCAGGCCCAGACCGAGGCCGTGGAGCTGGACGACCTGCTTGACCAGCAGTTCATCGAGTGGGGCCCGGCGTTCCGCCGGGTCGGACGGCAACTCAGCCTGTCCGGCGCGCGCGGGCTCAAGGCGGTGGGTACCAGCGGGGGCATCAGCCAGGTGATCTCCACTCTTCTGGAGAACTCCCTGGAGCACGGTGGCGGCACGGTGACGGTGACCACCAGCGAGAAGGAAAGGTCCATCGTGGTCGAGGTCGCGGACGAGGGGCAGGGCATCTCCGGGGACCTCGCGCCCCGCGTCTTCGAACGCAACGTGAGCGGGGCGGGCGGCACCGGGCTGGGGCTGACGCTCGCGCGGGCGCTGGCCGCCGCCGACGGTGGACGTCTGGAACTCGTACGGCCGCGCCCCGCGGTGTTCGCGCTGTTCCTGCGGCAGGTCGGCGACATCGGCAGGAACCGGGTGGTCAGTGGGCCTGCGTGACCTCGCCGGGGCCCGGACGGTCAGCGGGCCCGGGTGACCTCGTCGGGGAGCTCCTTCGGCACGATGTCCGTGGCCTCCAGGAAGACCCACTTCTTGTAGGACCAGAACCGGAACAGCGTCCCCAGGCCTATGCCGAACAGGTTGGCGATGTTGATGCTCAGCGGGTCGGTCAGCTCAAGGGTGTCGCGGGTGAAGCCGATGCAGAGCAGCCCGATCAGCAGTCCGATCCCGTTGAGCAGGAAGAACAGGAAATATTCGCGGGCCAGCCCGCTCTGCTCCCGGTGCCGGTAGGTCCAGTAGCGGTTGCCGAAGTAGGCGAAGGTGGTCGCGACCGTCGTGGCGACGACTTTGGAGGTCAGGGTGCCCCAGTGCAGGCCGTACTGGAGCAGGTTGAGCCCGCCCACATCGATGACGAAGGCGATCGCCCCGATGATGCCGAACTTCGCCAGCTCGCGGACCAGGCCGACGAGCCGTCCGTACGCACGTCGCAGAAACTGCACGTCTCCTGCACGGTCCTTTCCGGGTTGGCTGAGGATCCGCCGCTCGGGGAGGACCATGGACGTTCTTCCACCAGGCTACTCCCGTGGTCGCGGATCCGGCCCGCCTGTTGACCAGCTGGTGTGCATAGTGGTTAGCAAAGACTAATTCAATAAATGTCATGTGTTGCCGGATAAATCCGTGCATCTGACGTTACTCTGAGCGGGTAGATCGCAGGGAGCCTTCGGGGGAGTTCGCCCCCCCGCGACCGGTCAGACGGATCGCCGCACGCGACGGCCACGACCACGGGACCACCACTTGCCCCGCCGACTCCTCACTCTGCTCCTGGGACTGACCGTGCTGTCCGGCTGCGGCGTGCGGACGGATGAGGACAGTGTGACCCGCGGAGCCGCGCCGTCACCGGAGACGTCCGCCCGCGCGGTGGAGCTCGCCGAGGCCACCCAGGCCTTCGAGCTGCTGAGCCGACTCGACGACGCCTGGCGGAAACGGGACTGCCAGGCGGTCGAGAGCCTCACCACCTGGGCGGAGAATACGCTGGGCGGTCGTGCCTGCGAGGCAACCCGGAACGGCCGCCCAGCTCCCGTCAGGAAGGAATACTCCGACCCGGAGTTCTTCCTGCCGGCCACGGCCGACGCGGACCGCTGGTTCGTCGCCCTGGCGCGCAAGCCCGGCCCGGCCTACTTCCTGTTCGTCGACGGGGGAGACGACTGGAGGCTGGCCGCCGGACCCATCCCGGTGAAGGGGGAACCGCCCGCACCGGCCCAGGGCGCGGTGCCCACCGACGACCCCACCACCGGGGTCAAGGTCCGCCTCGCGCCTCAGCGTTACCTGACCTACCTGACCTACCTGACCGATCCCGCCGGGGTGAGCGGGGTGACCTTCCCCAAGGGCGACGCCGTCAGGGAAATCTTCGACGAGCTGGTCCAGCGGCCCCGGAAGGTACGGCCCGACCGGCTCACCTCCGACGTCCGGCTGTTCGTCGGCCCGCAGCGGGCGCTGCTGCTGCCCGGCGGAGGCGCGCTGGTCATCCACGCCCTGGAGATCGAACACCGGCAGAAGGCCGGGCCGGGCCGCTCCTCGCTGAGCCATCCCCTGTACGGCGGGGACGAACTGCGCGGGTTCACCGGAAAGCGCGGGACCGGCGGGCTGACCGGGACCGAGATCGTGCTCCTCGCCACCAAGGTGACCGGCGGCGCCAAGCTGTCCACGGTCGCCGTGCGCCGCTCCCTCGCCACCCTCACCGCGGGCTGATCCAGCCTGCCGCAGACGCCGGGGCGCCGGTGGCCGCCGTGTGCCGCCCCCCGCGCCGCATGCCGTCATACCCGGCCGGAGGTTCCGGGGCGCCGACGGCCGCGGGCCGTCCCGCCCGGTGGCGGTCCCGTTCCTCCGCACCGGCTGACCGGCGCCTGACCGGGGGCCGGTAAACTCGACCGTCGTGAGCAGCCCTTCTCTGGCCAGTCCCATCGGACCCGTCGTCGGCGTGATCGGAGCGGGCCAGCTGGCCCGGATGACCCAGCAGGCGGCCATCGCCCTCGGGGTGGAGCTGCGCGTGCTGGCCGGCTCGCCGGACGAGAGCGCCGCCCGGGTGATCGTCGACGTGCGCGTGGGCGACTACCGCAACCTCGCCGACCTGCGTGACTTCGCCAAGGGCTGCGACGCCCTCACCTTCGACCACGAGCACGTCCCCACCGAGCACATCCGCGCGCTGGCCGGGGACGGCTCCGCCGTGCACCCCGGCGCCGACGCGCTCGTGCACGCCCAGGACAAGGCCGTGATGCGTGAGCGGCTGACCGCGATCGGCGTCCCGTGCCCGCCCTGGCGGCGGATCGCCACGGCCGCCGACGTCGAGGAGTTCGCCGCCGAGAACGGCTGGCCGGTCGTGCTCAAGGCCGTGCGCGGCGGCTACGACGGGCGCGGCGTCTGGATCTGCCGGTCCGCCGGCGACGCGGCGGAGGTCCTGGCGAGCGGGGTGCCGCTGATGGCCGAGGCGTTCGTGCCGTTCGAGCGTGAGCTGGCCGTTCTGGTCGCCCGGTCGCCGCACGGGCAGGGCGTCAGCTACCCGGTCGTGGAGACCGTTCAGTGCGACGGCATCTGCGTGGAGGTGCTCGCCCCCGCGCCGGGGCTCGACCCCGAGCAGGCCGCGGTCGCCCAGGGGATCGCTCTGAAGATCGCCAACGAGCTGGGCGTGACGGGACTGCTGGCCGTGGAGATGTTCGCCACCGCCTCCGGGCTCGTGGTGAACGAGCTGGCCATGCGCCCGCACAACAGCGGCCACTGGACCATCGACGGCGCCCGCACCTCCCAGTTCGAGCAGCACCTGCGCGCCGTGCTCGACCTCCCGCTCGGCTCGCCCTCCCTGACCGCCCCCGTGGTGGTGATGGCCAACCTCCTGGGCGGCGACGATCCGGATATCTTCTCCCGCTACGAGCACGTGATGGCCCACGATCCGGGGATCAAGGTCCACTTCTACGGCAAGGAAGTACGGCCCGGCCGCAAGATCGGCCACGTCACCGCCGCCGGCACCGACCTGGACGAGGTCCGGGCCCGCGCCCGGCACGCCGCCGTCTACCTCACCGAGGGCGTCTACACGTGAGCGGGCGGGCCTTCCGGCACGTCACCGTCGCCGACGCGGCCCACGGTCCGCGGACACACGTGAGCGGGCCGGTCCCCGCGCGCGGCACCACCACAGATCCGGCCCGCGGGCCGCGAGACGAGGAGAACGCATGACCACCGTCGGCATCGTCATGGGCAGCGACTCCGACTGGCCGGTGATGAGGCTCGCCGCCGAGGCGCTGGCCGAGTTCGGGGTCGCGTTCGAGGCCGACGTCGTCTCCGCGCACCGCATGCCGGAGGAGATGATCACGTACGGCGCGCAGGCGGCCGGACGCGGCCTCAAAGTGATCATCGCGGGGGCCGGGGGCGCGGCTCACCTGCCCGGCATGCTCGCCTCGGTCACCCCTCTGCCGGTGATCGGCGTCCCCGTCCCGCTGAAGTATCTCGACGGCATGGACTCCCTGCTCTCCATCGTCCAGATGCCCGCCGGAGTCCCGGTCGCGACCGTCGCCGTCGGCGGCGCCCGCAACGCGGGCCTGCTGGCCGTACGGATCCTCGCCGCCTCCGACGAGAAGCTGCGGGTCAAGATGGAGGAGTTCCAGGCGTCCCTCAAGGAGCAGGCCCACGCCAAGGGCGCCAAGCTCCGCGCCGAGGCGGCCGATCTGATGCGGTGAGCCCCGAACTCACGGTGGCGGTGACGGCGGTGTTCGGAAGCCTGGGAGCCGGTGACGACCATCGGCCTGCCGAGAGCGGGGTCAGCTCTGGATCACATCGTTGATCGGACCGGCATGGGCGCCGGACCGGAGTTCGGTCTCTCCCTGGTGAGCGCCGAGGGCGCGGCGGATACTGTCTACGTGGACCGCGCCGCCCGAGGGCACGTCACCGACCAGCCTCGCGATGTGGCGGAGATCCGCACACGTTTCGAAGAGCTCCGCGCGGAGGCCCTGCCCCCGCGAGCGGGCATCGACCTGATGGCGAAGGTGATGACGACATGGAAGCAGACCTGAGCGCGGCCGTCTGGCGCAAGGCGTCCGTCGGCGGCGACACCGGCGGCGACTGCGTCGAGGTGGCCGTGGTGGACGCCCCCGGTGCCGGGCACAAGGCGGGCCTCGGCTCCCTTTACGTGCTGCGCGACTCCAAGAACCCCGAAGGGCCGAAACTGTTCTTCACCCGCTCGGAGTGGGACGCCTTCGTCGGCGGCGTCAAGCTTGGCGAGTTCGACAGCTGACGGAGACGGCTTACCCGGACATTGCGGTTGAGGCCGGGCCTCCGGACGGGAGGGCGTTACGGCGGCCCGCCTCTCAGTCTGGAGGAGCGGCCCGCCGCGGCGCGGGCCGGGGTCGGCGGGTGGCGCCGGGTGGCTTGGCCGTACGGCGGGCCGGCCCCCGGGGCGGGCCGGCCGTACGGCGGGTGGAGCGGCCTGAAGGCCGGTCAGGGGCGGCCGAGGGCACGGTAGTGCCAGCCGGCGGCCCGCCAGGTTTCGGCGTCGAGGGCGTTGCGGCCGTCAACGATCTTGCGGGAGGCGACCACGGCACCGAGCGCCTCGGGGTCGAGCTCGACGAACTCCTGCCACTCGGTCAGCAGCAGCACCACGTGGGAGTCGCGGGCGGCCTCCAGGGCGGAGTCGCCGTAGGAGAGGTGGGGATGGGCCCGGCGGGCGTTCTCCTGGGCGACGGGGTCGTAGACGGTGACCCGGCCGCCCTGCTCGCTGATCTTGACGGCGACGTCCAGGGCGGGCGAGTCGCGGATGTCGTCGGAGTTGGGCTTGAACGCGGCGCCGAGGACGGTGACCGTGCAGCCGTGGAAGGAGCCGCCGGCCAGTTCGCGGGCCAGGTCGACCATGCGGTTGCGGCGGCGCTTGTTGATCGCGTCCACCTCGCGCAGGAAGGTCAGCGCCTGGTCTGCGCCCAGCTCCCCGGCGCGGGCCATGAACGCCCGGATGTCCTTGGGCAGGCAGCCGCCGCCGAAGCCCAGGCCGGGGTTGAGGAACTTCCCGCCGATGCGGTCGTCGAAGGAGAGCGCAAGCGACAGCTGCTTGACGTCGGCGTGGGCGGCCTCACACACCTCGGCCATCGCGTTGATGAACGAGATCTTGGTGGCGAGGAAGGCGTTGGCGGCGACCTTGACCAGCTCGGCGGTCGGGTAGTCGGTGATCACTATCGGGGTGCCCAGCTCCAGCATCGAGGCGTACACCTCGCGCATGATCTTCTCGGCCCTGTCGGAGGCGACACCCAGCACGATCCGGTCGGGGTAGAGGGTGTCCTTGACGGCGAAGCCCTCACGCAGGAACTCGGGGTTCCATGCCAGCTCGGCCCCCGTGCCGATGGGGGCCAGCCGGGCCAGCTTGTCGGCCAGGCGCTGGGCGGTGCCCACCGGGACGGTGGACTTGCCCAGGACCAGGCATTCGCGTTTCAGGTGGGGGGCCAGCGACTCGATCGCGGCGTCCAGGTAGGAGACGTCCGCTCCGTACTCACCGGGTTTCTGCGGGGTGCCCAGGCACAGGAAGTGCACGTCGCCGAAGGCGCCGGCCTCCTCGTAGGAGGTGGTGAAGCGCAGTCGCCCGTTGGCGAGGTTGCGCCGGAGAACCTCTTGCAGACCGGGTTCGTAGATGGGCAGGTCACCGGCCTGTAGCCGGGCGACCTTCTCCGCGTCCACATCGACGCCGAGGACTTCGAAGCCCAGCTCCGCCATGCACGCGGACGTCGTCGCACCCAGGTATCCGGTTCCCACCATCGTCAGGCGGTAGGCCACTGGTGTTCCTTTCGGTTCTGCCCAACTATGTGCCGCCAGGGTATCGGTATCCCTCTTGCCCTTCGCCACCTGCATAAACTGGCAGGGACTCATATCACACCGGGTGGATCGGTCCATACTTGTTGGACGTCCTAGTATTTGTCCATGAGCTTCCCTCTCTATGCGCTGCCCGAGGAGCACCAGATGCTCCGGGAGACCGTCCGCGCCCTCGCCGACGAGAAGATCGCCCCTCGTGCCGCCGAGGCCGACGAGACGGGGGAGTTTCCCTGGGACGTCTACAAGGCGCTCGTCGCCGCTGACCTGCACGCCGTGCACGTTCCCGAGGAGTACGGCGGCGCGGGGGCCGACGCCCTCGCGACCGTCATCGTCATCGAGGAGGTGGCGCGGGCCTGCGCGTCGTCCTCGCTGATCCCCGCGGTCAACAAGCTGGGCACCGTCCCGCTGCTGCTGTCGGCGTCCGAGGAGGTCAAGCAGCGCTACCTCGCGCCGGTCGCGCGGGGCGAGGGGATGTTCTCCTATGCCCTGTCCGAGGCCGAGGCCGGCAGCGACGCCGCCGCGATGAAGACCCGCGCCGTGGCCGACGGCGACGACTACGTCCTCAACGGCGCCAAGATGTGGATCACCAACGCCGGTGTGTCGGAGTACTACACGGTGATGGCCGTGACCGAGCCCGGGGTCGGCGCGCGGGGCATCTCCGCGTTCGTCGTGGAGAAGGGCGACGAGGGCGTCAGCTTCGGCGCCAAGGAGCGGAAGCTCGGCATCAAGGGTTCCCCGACCCGTCAGGTCATCTTCGAGAACGTGCGCATCCCCGCTTCCCGGATGATCGGCGAGCCGGGCACCGGCTTCAAGACCGCCCTGGCGACCCTGGACCACACCCGCATCACCATCGCCGCCCAGGCTCTCGGCATCGCCCAGGGCGCGCTGGACTACGCGATCGGCTATGTGAAGGAGCGCAAGCAGTTCGGCAAGGCCGTGGCCGAGTTCCAGGGCGTCCAGTTCATGATCGCCGACATGGCGATGAAGCTGGAGGCCGCCCGCCAGCTCACCTACGCCGCCGCCGCCAAGTCCGAACTGGCCATGCACGGCGAGCCGCAGAAGGACCTCACGTTCTTCTCCAGCGCCGCCAAGTGTGCCGCCTCCGACGCCGCGATGGAGATCACCACCGACGCGGTCCAGCTCCTCGGCGGGTACGGCTACACCAGCGACTACCCGGTCGAGCGGATGATGCGCGACGCCAAGATCACCCAGATCTACGAGGGCACCAACCAGATCCAGCGCATGGTCATGGCCCGCCAGCTCCTGAAGTAGCGCGCTGAGCGGCGGAAACCCGGTCCGGACGAGGCTCCCGGACCGGGTTTCGCGTGTGCCGGATGGATCTCAGGAGAATCCCTGTTCCGTGAGAGCTCCGCAGGCCACGCACGAGAACGACGGAACATCTGGGTGAGGCTGTTCGCGCCAGAGGAGTTCGGATCAAGTTTCCCGTGACCAGCCCGTCGTACGGAAACCGGGGCGAACTTATCGAGAAGATCCCGCATCTCAACAGTTGTGATCAAACAAGCGATGGCAACGGCACTGGTGATCGGATCGGTGCTGGGCGGAACCGGCGTGGCCCACGCGGGCACCGCCGAGATCCCCAAGGGGTTCCTGCTGACCGAGCGCGCAGCTGCCGCGGGACCGGTCATGGAGGACGAGGAGTGGTGGAAGATCAGCAACAGTCTGTCCCGGCAGCTCGAACTCAATCCCTGTGACACGAAGGGGAAACCCCGCGACGGCCGGGTCGCGATGCGCACCATCACGTACTCGAGCAGCGCTCCCTCCGGCAGCAGCGAACAGCTCGTGCTGTACAGGAACACCGAGTCCGCCCAGGCCGCTTTCCGTAAGCTTCGGGCGGACCTGACCAGGTGCCCGAAGCAGGCAACGACGAAGCGCAGCACCAGTTCCAGGTTCGGCTACGTCGGCAAGCCGTTGCGAGTCGGAGACGAGGCCCTGTCTGTCGCAGGCTACTCGTACAAAAAGGGAAAGCGTGAGGGTGAGGCCGCCGAGATGGGAGTCGTCGCCCGCCGGGGCACCGCCTTGATCCTCTACACCGACGCCGGCAACGGTCTGAGAGAGAGCAAGAAGATCGTCGGCCAGGCGAAGAAGATGGCGAAGAAGGTGTGTGACCTGCCTGGGGTATGCGGGTAAACCGCCCGTTTCGGGAAGAGGCTCAGTGGGCTGATCGCCCGTGGCCGTCTGGTCGATGAGGTGCCTTGTTCCGTCCCTGTTCCGTCAGCGAGGGAACAAGGTTTGCCGTCCGGCAGGGTGCGGGCGCTGTCTGCCGGACGATTGTGCCGTGGTCCTGAAATGTGGCTTATGTGGTACTAAAAGGTAAAAGAAGATCTACGATTAGATGTGCCTCCTGTTGCCGAGCAGCCAGGAGGCCCTGTGTCACCGCGCGAGCAGACGGACCACTCCCTCAGCAGGCGACGACTGTTTCAGGCCGGCGGTCGTGTCGTCGCCCTGGCAGCCGCCGGTTCCCTCCCGTTCGTCGATGCGGGCACCGCGCACGCCACCGTGGACCCCAGCCTGAGGTTCAACTTCGGGGGGTCCGGGGGTGACCCGATCATCGGGAGGTCGCTGCACGCCAACTGGGTGATGCAGTCGTTCGCGTATGACAACGTCAACCGGCATGTCTACTTCGTGCAGCGTAATTCGGAGAACACCCGCCCCGAAAACGTGGGCGATCTGTGGGTTACCAGGACAGACCTCGCCGGTAATCAACTGGGTTCCATGGCCCTGCACAATTTCGGGCACGGCGTGCAGATCGGTGTGGAGCCCTATAACGGGGCCGTCTACCTGTGGACGGAGTGGCAGGATCGGAATCCGCCGACCAGTTTCGGTAACAAGATCGGGCGCTTCAGGTTCGTGGACGGCGCGGTTCTCGAAAGGAGCAGCGGCTCGATTCAGGACCGGACCCCCACTCTCGGGAACATGCACCCTGAGTCGGCCAACCCGCAGCCCGCGATCGATCCGAGCACCGACCGGCTGGTGGTGCGGTTCAGAGATGTCGACAAGAACCCGCGCATCGTGCTGTTCCGCATGAGCGACGCCCGGGCAGGCCGGCTCAGTGCGGGGTATCGGCTTGCCGAGCGGGCCCTGCCGGCGAGGGACGCGGCCTGGGCCAAGGCGAATCCCTTCCAGGGCTTCACCGCCTACGGCCAGTACGCCTACCTGCTCGAAGGCGGAGTGAGTGAAACCTCCTATCTCACCGCCATCGATCTGAACGGCGTGGGGCAGAGCATCGCGCAGGACAGGTGGCCGACATCCGCCGGCCGGTCCCTGCCCGGCCGCGAACCACAGGGAATGGCGATCTGGCTCGTGACCGCGGGCAACGGGGCGGCCCAACCGCGGCTGGCCTTCGGCTTCTACTCGAACACCGACGGTGTGCGTCAGGCCAACGTCTTCTACAAGGACACGTTCCTTTAGCCGGGGGGTGAGGGACGATCTCCCAGGCGGTGCCCGGCCCGTGCTCCGTGGGACCCGGCGAGGGGACCCGACAGGGGTTGATCCCGTCATTTAGTGTTGTCGGCGTGCAGCACTCGAACCCGACCCCGGCATGCTGACCGCGCTGCCCTCAAGCCCGTTCGAGGAACGCCTCTGGGCGGCGTTCGAAGCCGGACAGACGGCCCTGTGCCTGAGCCTGCTCAAGGACGCCGACTTCGCGCTGCCGATCACCCGTGCCGCGGCCGAGGGCACCGAGCCGGCCGCGTGGCCGACGGTGGCCGACGCCGAGCGGACCTGGCTGCTGGCCTACACCTCGGCGGAGACGATGGCGCTGGCCACCGGCGGTGTCACCACGCACCACCGGATCGCCTCGATGGTGGAGCTGGCCGCGGGTTGGCCCGACCCCCGCTGGGGGCTGGCGGTCAACCCCGGGCTGCCCGTCGGCCTCCTCCTGGAGTCCGGCACGGTGGCCAGGCTCGCCGTCCCCACGCTGGCCCAGGATCTCGCGCTCGCCCCCGAAACCGGCGTCCCCGTGCTGCAGAAGCTGCTGCGTCCGGCCGACATCCACGACCTGCTCTCCGGCGGCGAGCCCCGGATCTCCGGCTACTGCCACCACGCCCTGGACGTCTCGCACATCGCCACGCCGGTGGTGCTCGCCGACGCGCTCGGCCAGCCCGACATGCTCACCGCCGACGGCGGGCTCAACCTGCTGCGCTGGCGTCCGGCCGGCCTCGGTCTGTACCGCACGCCGTACGGAGGGGTGGATGAGGCAGGCCGCGAAGCGGTGGCCGGATGGGTGGTGGAGGAGCCGCCGTTCGTGGGACTCGGCCTGGTGCCCAACGTCGACCAGATCATCCGCGAGTACAAGGTGTACGGCGTCGGGCTCACCCACGGCGCCGAGATCTGGGAGCTGACCGCCGGCGGGACCGAACACCGGCGCGCGTTCTACCACGGCGACCTGCGGCGCTGGCTGCTGGTCGGGGTCCGGGCGGGCACGCGGTGACCTGGCATTCCTACCGTGCCCGATGGCAGGGCGCCGACTATCCCGCCAGCCCCGAGCCGTCCGCGCTGGAGACGTGGGTACGGCTCCGCCGTGAGGAGCCGGCCGAGGGCTTCGAGGAGGTCGAGCCCGGCTGCCACGTCCGGACCGTTCCCGCCGCCGAGTGCGAGTCCGTGCGTTTCGTGACCGCGGTCTGCCGGTGGCGTGACGCCGACTTCCACGTGCACGACGAGCGCGAGGACGAGGGCGAACTGCTGCTGGAGTATCTGGGCGGCTCCGCGCCCGAGGCGGTGGCGCTCGGCCTGGAGCGGGTCGAGCGCGGCGTCTACCGCCGTTGGGTCCCGCGGGCTGAGGTCGGTGAGATCCAGGAGTGCGAGGTCTCGCTCGACTTGTGAGGTTTGGCAGAAGATTAACGATTTTCGCTGCGCTCTTGTCGAATGATGTTCATGTGACGGAAACTGGCCAGAAACATCTTCGGCACCTGAGGGGCAGGTGCGCATGGTGAGGGGGGCGAGATGGAGTCCTTGGGTGAAAGGGACGCCGCCGGTCTGCAGGCCTACGCGGACGAGCTGCGTGCGACCTTCATGCGGCTCCAGGACGAAGGCGCCGAGCTGCACGCCAAGGCCAGGGCCGTCCAGGTGACCGAGAAGTCGGGCGACGGCCTGATATCGGTCACGGTCGGCTCGCGCGGCGAGCTGGTCCGGCTCGACATCGACCCTCGCATCTACCGGCGTCCCGACGCCCGAGCCCTGGCCGACTCGATCACCGAGACCGTGCAGCGGGCGGCGGCCACGGCGCAGGAACGGATCATCGAGGTCTTCGAGCCGCTGATCCCGGCCGACCAGATGAAGACCCACCTCGCCGGCGATCTCGAATCTTTGATGGCCCAGCTCGCCGACCAGATGGAGGGGAAGCGATGAACGACGCCGACGACGGCCTGGATATCTTCTCGCCCACGGTGGGCAGGGGGATCTCGCAGTGGAACGTCATGTCCGGCGAGCTGGAACGGTTCTACGCGCAGCGGATGACCAGGATCACGGAGCTCCTCGCCGCCGCGCCCTGGGGCGGCGGCACCGAGGGCAACGCCTTCCGGCAGTCCCTCATGGAGGGCGGCGGGCCTAACATCATGCTCTCCAACGGTGCCGACAGCGTCCGGCAGATCGTCGACGCCGGCCCGAGGCTGCGCCGGACCCTCGAAAACTCGCTCGGCACCGACGTCGCGATCGCCCAGGACCTCGGCCGGGGCAGGGTGCTCCAGGCCTGACGCGCGGGGTATGAGACGCGCCCGCCGAGGCGCGCAGCGGGGGAGATCAGGGTCGGAGTGGGAGCGGGGGCGGGGGTGGCATGGCCACGGGCACGGGTAGCACCGACACGATCAATCAGAGCGGACAGCCGACCGTCCGCATCGGCACGGACGTCCAGCCCGCCTGGGAGACCGACAACCTGCCCGACTGGGTGGTCTACACACTGATCCCGCTGCTGTCGGCCGGACAGAAGTGGCCCGAGGCCAGCGAGAGCAAGCTGTCGCAGCTGGCCCTGGAACTGGAGGGGCTGGGCACCGGGCTCGTACCGTACGCCGAGTCCGCGGGCCAGGCGGCCCGCACCGTCATCACCGGCCTGAAGATCCCGGCCACCGTCGACTTCGTCAGCCGCGCCCAGTCCCTGTTCGGCGAGCAGACCGGCCTGGGCGGCGTCTCCCGGGATGCGAACGCCTACGCCGTGAAGACCAGCAACTTCGCCGTCGAGACGCAGTACTCCAAGCTCTCCATCAACGTGGCGTTCTGGGTCACGGTCGTCGCCTACGCCATCGCGCTCCTCGTCGTCTTCTTCACCGCCGGCTCGACCGCTCCGCTGATCGGCCGGTACGCGGCGGCGGCCCGCGCGGCCATCAGCCGTATCCTCGTCCGGCTGACCGCCATCGCGGGCCGGAGAATCGGCGTCGTCGGCGTGGCCCGGCTCGCCGCGCTCAGGGCCGCGGCCAGCCGTAACCTGGTCACCCGGATACTCCTCTCGGAGTTCGGAGAGGAGGTGTTCTTCGAGGAGCCGTTGGAGGAGTTCATCATCGACGGCGTCGCCCAGTACCAGCAGATCAAGATGGGCACCCGTGAGGAGTGGGACTGGAAGAAGTCCTGGGCCGCCATCATCGGCGCGAGCACCGGTGCGATGGTCGGCATGGGGGTGGCCGGCCCGGTCTCCCGGATCGCCAGCCGCGTGCCCGGCTTCGCGGGGCGGGCGCTGAACACCGGCCTCAGCAACGTCGCGGGCTCGCCGGCGGGCAGCTACTTCGCCAACGGTCTGGTCTACGACCAGTGGAGCAACCCGTTCACGATGGACTCGATGACGGGCGCGTTCTTCGGCGGGGTCGGGCGCACCGGGTCGATCAGCCCGTTCAACCCCGATGTCTACACCGCGCTCGCCAGCCCGATCACGACCCTCGCCTCCGCCTACCACGCTGCGGATCTCGCCGATGCGGCCCGCGCGGGCACCGGCCCCGGACCCGGACCCGGCTCTGGCGGCCCGGCCGGCGGTGACCCCAGCCCCACCACCGGCGGCCCAGTCGGCCCCGGTGGCGGCAGCCCGGGTATGGCAGGCGTGGGCATCCCCGGTGGCGGAACCGGGAACCAGGGAGGCGGCACCCGGAGCGGTACTCCCGCTGCGGCCGGTACTCCCGCCACGGCCGGTGCCACGGCCCCACGGGGCGGCCAGGTCAATCCGGACCTGGGGGGCGGCTCCCAGCGGCCGATAACCACGTCGAGCACGTCGGCCGCCGCGTCCGCTGCCACTCCGGACGTTCAGGCCGGCGCCACTCCGGCCGGCACCACCCCGGAGGGTACTGCCTCGGCTGGGACGGCTCCGGAGGGTACTGCCTCGGCTGGGACGGCTCCGGCTGGGACGGCTCCGGAGGGTACTGCCTCGGCTGGGACGGCTCCGGCTGGGACGGCTCCGGAGGGTACTGCCTCGGCTGGGACGGCTCCGGCTGGGACGGCTCCGGAGGGTACTGCCTCGGCTGGGACGGCTCCGGCTGGGACGGCTCCGGAGGGTACTGCCTCGGCTGGGACGGCTCCGGCTGGGACGGCCCCGGATAGTACGGCTCCGGCTGGGACGACCCCGGACAGCGCCGCCTCGAATGGGCAGGCGGCAGCGAGTGCGCCGGATATGAGCGGGCAGGGCGGTCCAGCCGGTCCGGTCGCGGCGGGCCCCTCCAATACGGCTGCGTCCAATGGGGCGAACACGTCCACGCAGGTCGCGGCGGGCACGCCGAGCGGGCAGGTCGCGACAGGTCCCACGACCAGGACGGGGCTCGCCGAATCGGCGATGGCCGACACCATGAAGAGCCTGGGTCTCGACACGTTGCTGGTAGAGGGCGGCCATGTGCGGCTGAGCAGGGCGGACGGAAGCGTCCTCTATCTCCCCGTCACCACCCTCCGCCTCGTGAGGGAACGGCTGGAGACCCGGGCCGGCGACGGCGCCGGCCCGCACCGGCTGCGCGCGGAGGCGGCCGCCTGGCTGGGCATCGAGGTCGCCCGGGCCGACGGCCGCCCGTCGTTGGAAGGCGCGATCCAGGCGCTCCACTTCCTGGCGGAAGCGTCTCCCGAGACCGGCGACGCGGCCCTGCAGGTGGCCACGGAAATAGTCCTGGACAATCCGAACGGCCTGGACCAGTCCGAGCTGACCGAGGGCGCGAGACAGCTGGTCGCCGAGGCGAATGAGGCGAACAAGCCGGCGAGCGCACCGGCGGACGAGTACGACGCGCTCCGCTCGGAACAGCAGGTCGAAGCGGCCGAGGAGATCGTCCGGAAGGCCGACGAACTCGTCGCCGAGCTGGCCGGGACGGCCTCGAACCCGGCCGGACCAGGCACGTCATCGGAGACTTCCGCATTCTCCGATCTGGCCAGACAAGTGGAGGAGCTGACCACGTCCCTGGCAGAGGCCGAGAGCGGCTTGACGGAGCGCAGGAAGTCCAGGGCGCGCAGTGCCGGGGAAGCCAGGAAGCGCGCCAGGGACGCGCTCGCGAAGGTGGAGGCCGCCGAGAAGGCGGAGCGGGACGGGAAGCCGCTCGACGGGGAGCGCGACAGCGGGGCACCGGCACGGCGCCACGAGGCCCGCCTGCAGGCCAAGGTCGATCAGGAGTCCGCGGCTCGGGATCTGCGGATCGCGGCCAGGTACGAAAAGGCCCGCGCCCAGGCCGAGACCGCGCGTTCGGCGCTGGTGGCGACGTCGCGTGCGCTGGGCCGGCTGACCGCCCACCAGCAGACAAGCCATGCCGGCGCGCTGGCCGCCCAGGTCGCCCGGCTCGCGCATGAGGCCGAATCCCAGCTCGCCGAGTATCGCGAGGCCATGGAGGGGGCGATGCCGTCGAAGGCCATGCTGCCCGCCAGCCTGCCGGTCGGCCCATTGCCGTACATGACCAAGTTGACCGAGAAGGTCAACGAGGCGCTGGCCGCCAAGAAGGTCGGCTACCGCTTCACCGTCGCCGAGCTGGAGACCGCGCTGGAGACGGAGCTCGGCCAGATGCTGTCCGCCGACGGAGCGGTGCTGAGGGTGGCGGGCGTCGAGCTGAAGGTCAAGATGCTGGTGAGTGATCTCGTCGAGGTCCTCCGCTCGCAGGGCTGGACGGTCGCCGAGGCGATGACCGGCCGCTTCATCCAGGGCAACCACGGCGTATCGACCGGCAGCGGCCGCACCAGCGGCTGGGCGGCGGATGTCGACGTGCCAGGTCTGCTCGGATTTCTGGTCAAGCACCTGCCGGCCGAGAGCGGCTTCCGGCAGCAGGTCGAGGCGATAGGACCGCGCGTCGTACTCGGCGGCGGTTACGGCCGTAGTCAGGGGGAGTCGACCTCCGCGAACTTCGCCGGGTTCGTGCGGAGCGGCGCAGTCCTGGACAACCGGGGCGAGTCGTCGGTGTTCAACGGGGTCGCCGAGTACGAGTTCGAGGTCCTCGCCCCGGGGGAGACCGGGGGGAGATCGGTGGTTCGGGTCGCCGACGGCTCCGCCGACGACGCAACGAGGGTCGAGGTCGCGGTCTCGCACGCCCACATCGAGCACGGCCCCGAGGAAACCGTCCAGCTCACCTTCGATCCGGGGAAGACACCGCCGCTTCCGAAGAACGCGCCCATCAACGTCGAAGGTCTGGAAGGGGCGCTCGAGAAGTTCAGGGCACAGCTGCTCTCCCAGGCGCCCGGGCTGGCACGGAACAGCTCGGCCCAGGAGCAGATACGCACCTTCATCGTCGAGATGACGCCGGTCCAGCTGGCCGAACTGGTCAACAACCCGCAAGGACTGCGGCAGACCATCAGCGTCCCGGGGCAACCGGACCTGACCATCGTGTTGAAGGGCAAGCTCAAGTATGAGTTGACCAGTGACGGGAAGCTGAAGCTGGTCGCGCAAGCGGATGGAACGGCCAGCACCAAGCAGCTCGGTGAGGATGTGGGCGTCGGGTTCTCCGCGGTGTCAGGGGAACAGGGAGCCAGCCGGTCACGGAACGCGAACGGTGCGCTGGGTGTCAAGTTCTCCAGTGAAACGCTCGCCAAGCTGTACCACGGGTTCAAGAGCCTGGCGGCGAGGTTGAACATCTTCAACGGCTCCCGTTCGGGGTCGGAGTCGGCAGGGTTGAGCGCGGGTGGCACGGCGATCACGCCGATCGTGAGACGGAAGTCCGGGCACAACCAGGGCGTCATGTTCGACGTGGATCTGGAGATCACGAGCACGCTCCACGAGGACGGCAAGGACAAGCCGCTTCCCCCGATCAACGACGTCACACTTGAGGCGACGGCGCAGCTACCGGAGAACGTCGCGGCCGCCACGGGGTTCCCTTTCGACAAGGAGGCGATCGTACGGGACGATTCCGGCGAGCGCCGGCGCCCCGACGGCTCGCTGGCGCTGCGAGACGATCCCACGCCCGAGCCGCCGCCCGGCCGGAAGGGCGAGGCGCCGGCCTGGAAGGGCGACGGGCCGGGCCAGGTGCGCGCAGTCGGATACGGGCATGGGAATCTGATGACCGACATCACCGGTCTCCAACGCCAGGTGGCGGCGTTTCTGCGCGAGAACGGCATGCTGCCCAAGCTGGACGGCAACGGGGAGCAGAACCCGGTGCTGTCGTCCGACCCGGTGGAGCGGGCCAGCCAAGAGGCGATGATCGACTTCTTGGAGAATCAGCTGAGGGAACGGCTGCAAGTCCACTACACCCAGGCCGTCCAGGGCGGCATCTTCCTGCAATTCATGCACCAACGGACCGGCCAACCGGCAGAGTATCTCACCTTGCATGTCCAGCTTGGCCATGGGGGAAAGCCGTACGCCGGGGAAACCGACGCCGAGACGACCGTCACGCTTTACATCGGGTCCGACACCGGCGGCAGCTCGAGTGGCGAGTCGACTTCCTGGGGAGCGGGCGTCGGGGCCGGCGTCGACTACACGTCCGGTGACAAGGAGTCCACCGCCTCCGTCGGCGGTGGCTACACGGGAGGCAAGAGCCGAAACACCGCCCAGAACAAGGGCGGCACCGCCAACGGGGTGGTCCTGTTGGAACAGCTGGGGAGGAGGGCGAATCTCCAAGGGACGGTACCGGTAACGGTCAGCCGTGTGACGAGTGATTGGCAGATGCGCGAGGTCGCCTCCACGTATGTGCGGGTAGAGGAGGGGATTCCCAGTGAGATGCTGTCCGAGGACGGGCTCCCGCAGTCCTCGGCCACGATCCCGACCTCCGATGAGCTGCTGGCCGGGACCGCGCCGCTGGCCCTGGACCTGGGTAAGAACGCCAACCTGATAATGGAGATCAGCAAAAAGATCGGCATACGGCCGGACACCCCGGAGTTCCAGCGCCTGGTCGAGCAGCTGAGCGTCGACAACCTCATCGGTCACTCCGACTTCCTGCACGCCGACCACGAGATCGAGATCGTCGTGGACACGGAGGGCTTCGGGCAGCGCCGTTGGTCGGTGTCGATCCGCGGTCACGTGGGCGAGTCGCAGATCGCCACCAGGGGCCGCTGGCTGACCAGTCTCATCGGGTTCGACATGGTCAGTAACACCACCTCCTCCGGCGGGCAGACCAGCCACACGGGGAGCGGCTCCGTCTCGGGAGGCTCGAGCCAGGCCGAGAACCCGAAGATCGGCGCGGAGGCCGCCGGGTCCCATTCGGCGAACCACGGCAGTTCACGCGCGAGCACCCCGATCACGGGAGACGAGGGCCTGCCCATCGACCTCAGCCCCAAGGTGATGCTCACGGCGGAGCTGAGCACCACCGTCGTCATCAGCGAGGTGGGCACGGCCAACACCGAGACGATCACCACGACCGGCGGCGGGTACCACTACAGCAAGCCCGCACGCGACGTCCTGAGCCTGTACGCGCAGGGGAAGATCCCGCTGTCGCTGCACCATGTGTCCGACGTGGTGGAAGCGTTCATGTACGGCCATCTGGGGCTCGAGCGCGCCACGCGGGTTCCGCTACTCCAGCGCTACCTCAACGACCTGGCGGCCGCCCGCGGCTCCGGAGAACCGCTGCCCACGCTGGCCGCCCGTCACACGCCGGAGGTGTTGCTCGAACCTCTCATGAAGCAGTTCGGCAACCAGGACGAGAGCCTCAAGCAGGAGGCCGATCCCAGCCAGGCACTGGACCGGCTGCTGGCCGAGGAAGCCGTGAAGGCCGCGAACCCGGAGCTGGCGGAGATCCCGGAAAGCGTCCGCAAGCGTATGGGCCAGTCCTGGCCCGAGCAGATCGTCCTGTACACGAAGGACGGCACGAAGGTCGACGTGCATGACGCGATACTGAAGGCTGCCGAAGCCTACGCACCGGGCGCCCTGGCCTCGAATCCGGCGCTGCGCCGCCGCCTGTTCGGCGACTTCGTCGGCAGGCGCTGGTGGGGAAAGATCGCCAACGCGCTCGGTCCGAACGGCCACTCGCAGTCCCAGCCGGTACGGGACGCCGACCAGATCACCATCCGGCTGCAGATGGACTTCGGCGACGGGCCGGTCGAGGTGGTCAGCCGCCTCAGCGACGTCCTGCTGATCATGCAGGCCTACGCCTACAAGAACAGCAGCGTGACCGAGTCGTCCGGCACCTCGCAGGGAGGCAGCGTCAGCGCCAGCGGTTCGGTGGGGAACTCCGATGTCAGCCTCAGTCCCTCCGGCTCGGCGGAGAGCGGCCGGAGCCTCTCCCGCTCGACGACCAACAGCGAGCAGCGGACCGAGTTGGCGCGGAGCGCCTCGTTCGAGGGCCTGGCCAAGGTCCGCCATGCGGTCGGGGTCACCATCACGGTCGGAGAGAGTCCCGGGTCGGAACCGGCCATGGGAGAGCAGGGGAGGCAAGGCGAGGCCCGCCGGCCGGTCGTGGTCGAACTGCAGGGAGAGATGACCCGGTTCGTGCCGCAAGAGATGGTGGGGGCGACGGAGGAGACCCGGGTTCCCGACCCCCGGCCGTTCACGCTGCCGCCCTCCGTCAAGCCGGACGGTCTGCAGGCCGACGGGCTGCTGACGGCCGTTCAGAACCTGCTGGCGGACGACAGGCTGTTCGGCGAGAAGGCGGCTCGGAAGGCCCGGACGCTGGTGCAGCAGAACCTGAACCGGATGCAGGAGGCGGCCAACTTCCGGCAGATGATCCAGAAGGACGGCGGCCTGGTGCTTACCATCCCCAACCCGGACAAGCCGGGCATGGTGGTGGAGGTGACCGTCCGGGCCCACCCCGAGGACGTGCACGTCACGGTCTCCGGCCGGAAGAACTCCGAGATCGGCCGGGTGCTCCGAGTGCAGCACGTGACCGAGGTGGCCACCAACCAGGGCCTGAGGTTCTCTCTCAAGGGGCTCGCGGGGATCATCGGGCTGAAGTACGGCCGCTTCCTCGGATGGAATGTTTCCGTCCGGACCACGGTCAGCCACGGTGTCCGCCTCGAGCGCAGCATCTTCAAGAGGGGCATCGCCGCCAGTACCGAGGTGCCGCTTGCATTCGACCTCATAGCCGAGCTGAAGACCGTGAAGGCCGGCCAGGCCAAGCCTGCCAAACTGCGGATCGAGGTGCAGGACGCCGCGACCGGCACGGTCGACCTGACCGTGTTCGAGCAGGAGCTGAGTGAGGCGAAGGCCCGGCGCGGAGCCGAGGGGCGGCGCCGGTGGGGCTGGAACCTCGGCGATCCGGAGGTCACCCGCACCACCGAGCGCCCCGGCTGGCGGGCGCGGTGGCGGAGCGGGCCACCGGCGGCGACCCTGCCCTCGCTCGACCTGGACACGCTGACCACCCAGGTGATGGACATCGCGCAGGCTGAGGGGAAGGCTGGCTCCGGCGTCACTCCCGACGCCCTGCACCGGGGAATCGTCGAGATGGCACAGTGGAGCCTGGTCGGCCGCTGGACGCCCGGCACGCCGATCGTGCTCACCGCCACGGCGAGCGCCCCCGGACAGATGGGCCCGGTGACCCAGGCCCGGCTGCTGGCACGCGGGCTGCACACCGACGTCCACATCGAGCTGCGCGAGCCCGACGGTACCGTGCGTCGTTACCGTGCCACCTCCAGGGGCATGCTGTACAGCGCGGTGCCCGACGGCGGGTTCGCCTCGGCGTTCGCCCCGCTCCCTCCCGAGCTGGTGACCCGCGCCGACCAGGCCGGTGTGGACCTGCGCGCGCTGCACAACCGCTCGCCGGAGGAGGGCGACTTCGCCGGGCGGGTCAGCGAGGCACTGGACGCGCCCGCCGTTTCATCTGCCGCGCCCGCCGCCGCGCCGCAGAGCGCCTCCGGCCCGGGGACGCCGCAGCAGCCGAACACGACACTACCGAGCGGCAGCACCTACCAGCCGAGCGGCACCGGCTCGATGCCGGCGCGGGCGACGTCCGCGCCGCGCCAGGGCGTGATCCGCCGCTTCCTGCTGGCGCCCCTGATGGGTGCGCGGAACGAATACGTGTCGGCACGGTACAACGAGTACCAGCATCTGGCGGAGCGGTGGCAGAAGGTCCGTACGGCCTGCCGCACCGTGGAGCAACAGCTCAAGGCCTCGGGGCAACACCCCGACGCCTTGGAGCAACAGCTCAAGGCCTTGGAGCAACGGCTCAAGGACGTGGAGCAACAGCTCGACAAGGTGGCGCAGGCCCTGCGCGAACGCGGTCAGGTCCCGCCGGTGCCGCCCCGGGAGACCGAGTCGCCGACGGTGCCAGGGGCGCCGGGGGCGGGGGGCGCTCTCGCGAACCTCCTCAACCGGCCCGACGGCGAGATCATCCCGCCCCGCCAGTGGGAGACCCAGTACTGGGCTCGGATGCGCCGGATCAACAACACCACCGGCTGGATTCCTCCGGAGGAGGAGGAATGCGTTTGCCCGCCCGACAGGCCGTGCGTCTGCGGGCGGCGGCCGCAGGTGCCGGCACCGCGACCCGGCGACTCGCCGTCCTCCCCGGGCAGTGCCTCGCCGAAGCCGTCGGAGCAACCGGGATCGTCGGCGAAGCCGGAGAACCCACCGTCCGCAGGCGGTCACACCGTCACCACCGGCCACGGCAGCACATTGTGGGAGATCTCCGAGCAGGTTTACGGCGACGGCCGCTACTGGAAGGACATCTGGGAGCGCAACCGGGAGGCGATCGGTTCCGACCCCGATTCCCTGTCACCTGACCTGGAACTGGTCCTCCCGGACCGTCCGAAGTCCCCGTGATCGGCCTCGCGACCCGACGGGTCCGTGCCGGAGCCCCCGAGGTGATCATGCGGCCTCCGGGACGGAGATCCGGTAGGGCGCGGCGGGGAGGGCGAAGGTGCCCGTGGCCGGGGCATGATGGGGATCTTCAAGGAGAGGACGGCTATGGCGTTCGCGGTCGTGCGGTCCAGGGACGAGGCACACCTCTACCTCGACCTGCACCCGTGCAAGCAGTGCGGGTCTGTGGAGACGACCTGGGCCATGGGGTCGGGCAGCGTGGAGGACGAGTCCGTCGACCGCTACGCCGGCACCTGCGACGGCTGCGGAGCCGAGCGTGAGTTCCTGTTCGGCGTGCCGGAACGGCCCGTCATTCCGGCCGGCTACCCGGCCTTCGGCGGCCGGGAGCCCTCCCGGCTCATCGACGCGGGAGAGTGGCTGTGGGTGGCCGACCTGACCGCGGGAAACGTGCCGGCCGACGACCGGGCCGAGGCGCACCGCACGCTGTCGGTGGCCGCCGCGGCAGTCGAGGAGGTCGTCAAGTTCATCCCGCCGGGGGAGGAGGAGGTGCCCGACGACGGGTTCTGGTCAGAGCGTGGGCAGCAGGTGCGCGCGGCGGAGCCAGGTCGCTTCCAACTGGACCGGCTGCTGGTCGTCCGGAACACCTACCGCGACCTGGCGGCCCAGCATGCCTGACCCCGGCGGCCTCCCCGGCGAGAACGGCTCCGCGCAGCCGGCGGGAGACGGCTGAGGACCTGACCGCCGTCGTCGGCGGTCAGGTCCTCGGTCTGTGATCGCGGGGACCGGTGGTCAGGCCGTCATGGCGACCAGGATCCGCCGGGCGCCGGTGAACGGCTCCCGGCCGTGCGCGCACAGCATGTTGTTGATGATCATCACGTCGCCCTCGCGCCAGGGGAACGCGAAGGAGGCCTCGTCGTAGGCGGCCTTGACCGCGGCGAGGTCGGCCGGGTCGATCGGGGTGCCGTCGGCGAGATACGCGTTCCGCGGCAGGTCGGCCTCGTCGTACAGCGACAGCAGGGCCTCGCGGACCTCCTCGTCCAGGCTGGTGACGTGGAACAGGTTCGCCTGGTTGAACCAGACCTGCTCTCCGGTGAGCGGCTCGGTCTGGTGGGAGGGCCGGAGATGCCTGGTGCGCAGGCCGTCCTCGGTCCACTCGAACGTCTGCCCGTGCCGGGCGCAGTGCTCCTCGACCGCCGCCGGGTCGTCGGTCTGGAACGACTCCTGCCAGGACAGGCCGAGTCCTTCCCGGAAGGACCTGGCGTACACGACACCGTCGGCGAACCGGTCCCGCACCTCGTCGGGGATCAGGCGGAACACCGCCCGGCTGTCGGCGATCGGGGTGGCTCCGCCCGTGGCCGCGGCGGTGGCGCAGGCGAAGAACAGGTGACCCGGCCACGTGTCCGCGTAGGAGTTCTCGTTGTGCATCGGGAGCGGCTGGTCGGCCGGATACTCGGTGGAGGTGTAGATGGACTCGGTGACGGACGTGCGCGGCGTGGAGCGCTCGGTGTAGCGCAGCGGGTCGCCGCCGACGACGCGGACGATCCGGTCGAACAGCTCGAGGTCGGCCGGCAGGTCGCGGAGCAGTACCGCGCCGTGCTCGGCCAGACCCGCCCGCAGACTCTCGCGGTGAGCCGTCACCCAGTCGAGATGGTCGGTCATGTCCGGCCCGAGACCGTACACCACGACGGTGGTGTGGTCGTTGCCGTCCAGATGCCCGGTCACCGGCCCGAGCTGGGCCGGGTCCGTGGGGATGACACCCGTCATGATGCGTTTATTCCTTTCAGACGACGCTGCCGCTCCTGCATGCCGATGAGGTCGTCGGGGAGCGAGTCGGGCACTTCGGTGTCGAAGTTGCGCAGCAACCGGATGGTGGACGCGCAGACGGTGACCGCGGCCATCATCAGCGCGAAGACGACGTAGGTGAGGCCCACACCCCGGCCGTCACCGGTCCCGATGACCGCGCCGACCGAGTCGGCGAGCGCGCCGCCCGGCTGCAGCAGGGGGTTGAACAGGGAAGTGGCCGCCGGCGCCAGCACGGCGAACCCGAGCGGCAGGGTGGACCACGAGATGGCCTGGTTGAGTGCGAGCACCCGCCCGTGGTACCGCTGCGGCACCTTGACCTGGATCAGCGTCACGTAGATGCCCTGGGAGACCGTCATTCCCATGGCGAGGCAGAAGACACCGGCCATGACCACGACCAGGGACGGCCGCAGGCCCATCACCAGGCATCCGGCGGCCATCACCAGGTTGCCCAGGAACACACCGATCATCCGGCGCTTCCGGGGGCCGCCCCAGAGCGCCATCAGCACCCCGCCGGCCACCGCGCCCACGGCCTCGGCCACCGCCACCTGGGCGACCTGGGAGACCGTGCCGAAGGAGAGCGTCAGCGGGACGGTCAGCACCAGGGCGGGGCCCAGGAAGACGTTGGCGACGGCGAAGTAGACGACCATGGCCCGGAACCCGCGGAGGTTCCAGGAGAACCGCAGCCCCTCCGCGATCGCGGTGACCAGCGGCTCCTTGCGGCGGAAACCGAGCGTGTCGGGGAAGCGGACGACCAGCAGCACCGCGAGGGCGAACAGGTAGCTCGCCACGTCGACGGCGAGGATGCCGGTCAGGCCGATCGCGACGTACAGCCCGGCGCCCATCAGGGGGGCGAACAGCATCGCGAACCCGTTGGTGAGCTGGGTGAGGCCCACCGCGTGACCCAGATAGCGTTTGGGCACCAGTTGCGGGACGGCGGTCTGGAAGGCCAGCCGCTGGTAGGTGCCCGCCATCGAGTTGAGCGGTAGCAGCAGGTAGATGACCCACAGGTCCAGCCGGTCGGTCAGCAGCAGCAGCGTGATGCAGAGCTGGATCACGCCCGAGATGCCACTCGCCGCGATCATCACGCGCCGCCGGTCGAACCGGTCGATGAGCGGACCGGCGATGGGCAGCATCGCCACCCCGCAGAGCAGGGACAGCGCCCACAGCAGGCCGAGGTCGGCGACCGACCCCGTCCGGTCGAACAGCCACACCGGTACGGCGAAGCCGGTCAGCGCCGACCCGGTCGACGACACCAGCTGGCCGATCGCGACGCTGAGGAACCTGGAGTTGCTCGGCTCCACCGCGGGCGGGCCCGCGGGTTCTCCGGGGCCGGCCGGGTAGTGCGTGTCGTGCAGCGCCCAGGCGGCGTCCGGGCCCCGCTCGGCGACGCCGTACTCGGCGGTCTCCCGCCGGGCCATCGCGGGGTGGATGCCCGTGACGATCTCGGCCAGCTCCTCCGACCGGTGCTTCAGGAAGAAGTGGCCGGCCTGGTCGAGGACCACCAGCCCGGTGGTGGTGGTGAGGAACTCCCACTCCCGGTACCGCTCGGTGTGGTAGTCGGTGACCGGGTCCTCGGAGCCGACCACCGAGATGATCGGAGCGGACATCGGCTCCGGCCGCCGGTCGAGCAGCTCGGTGAAGTACTCCTCGGCGGCACGGGAGTCGGCCCGCATGTTGCCGATGATCCGGTCGGCCTGCTCCGGGTCGAGCGCGTCGGTGTCGACGCCCATCCCCTTCAGCCAGTTGGCGGACTCGCGGTTGCTGCGCAGCTTCTCCAGCCGGGTCCGGACCGCGCCGATGACGCCCTTGAGCCGGGCGAACGGGAACATGGCGCCGATGTAGACCGCGTCCACGTCCCGCCCGGTCTCGGTCAGTTTCCGGGCCACCCCGACCGCGATGGCGCTGCCGACGCCGCAGTGCCCGTAGAGGACCAGCGGGCCGTCCACCCGCTCGCGGACCTCCGCGACCACCCGGTCCACCAGTTCGTGGAAGGGCAGCGCCTCCTCCGTCAGGCCCACGTCGTGGCCGGGGATGGCCACCGAGTACAGGGCGTGCCCGGCGGGCAGGGCGTCGGCGAGCGGCTGGTAGACGATCGCGCTGCCACCGCCGTACGGCACGCAGACGTAGGACAGGGTGCGTTTACCGGCCTTCGGGGTCAGCTCGTACAGCAGCGGCTGCGGTCCGGAGGCCGCACCGGCCCCGGCGTCGATGAAGACGGCCAGCTCACGGATGGTGCGGTTCTGGAACAGGTCCATCACGCCGACCGGCCGTCCCGACCCGTCGGACGCCTTGCGGATCCTGGCCACCACCTGGGTGGCGAGCAGCGAGTGGCCGCCCGAGTCGAAGAAGTCGTCGTGGACGCCGAGCCGTTCCAGACCGAGGACCTCGGTCCAGATGGCGGCCAGCATCAATTCCGTGGCGGTCTCCGGCTCGACCAGCTCGGCGGTGGCGTCCCGCGTCGCCTGCGGGGCCGGCAGCGCCTTGCGGTCCAGCTTGCCGTTGGGGGAGAGCGGCAGCGCGTCCAGGATGACGAACGCGGTCGGCACCATGTAGTCGGGCAGGCCCTGCTTCAGCGCCAGGCGCAGTTCGGCGACGTCGACGTCGGCGTCCGCCTCGCCGGAGGTCGTCAGGTAGGCGACCAGCCGCTTGTCTCCGGGGGTGTCCTCACGGACCACCACGACCGCGTCGCCGATCTCCTGTCGTTCCCGCAGCACCGTCTCGATCTCGCCGAGCTCGATGCGCAGGCCGCGCAGCTTCACCTGCTGGTCGATGCGGCCGAGGAACTCCAGGTTCCCGTCGCGGCGCCAGCGCGCCAGGTCGCCGGTACGGTACATCCGCGCGCCCTGCTCGGAGCCGAACGGGTCGGGGACGAACCGCTCGGCGGTGAGCGCCGGACGGCGGTGATAGCCCCTGGCCACCCCGACCCCGCCGATGTGCAGCTCACCGGGCACGCCGACCGGGGTGGGGCTGCCGTGCCGGTCGAGGACGTAGAGCCGGATGTTCGCGATCGGGGCGCCGATCGGCAGGGTGACGGCGCCGGCGATGCCCTCCGGAGTGCAGTGCCAGGAGGTGACGTCGATGGCGGCCTCGGTGGGCCCGTACAGGTTGTGCAGCTCGCAGTGCGGGAGCGCCGCCATGAACGTGGCCGCCGTGGCGACGGGGAGTTCCTCGCCGCTGCAGATCACCCGGCGCAGCGCCGCGCAGTCCGCCGCGGCGTTCTCGTCGTCGGCGAGGAACACCGCCAGCATCGAGGGGACGAAGTGGGCGGTGGTCACGTCCTCGCTGATCAGCAGGTCGCGCAGGTAGGCCGCGTCCTTGTGGCCGCCCGGCTTGGCGAGCACCAGACGGGCCCCGGTGAGCAGCGGCCAGAAGAACTCCCACACCGACACGTCGAAACCGGCGGGGGTCTTCTGCAGCACGACGTCGTCGCCGCCCAGCCGGTAGGTCCGCTGCATCCACTGCAGCCGGTTCACGATGCCGCGGTGGGTGTTGGGCACGCCCTTGGGCCGGCCGGTGGATCCCGAGGTGTAGATGACGTAGGCGGCGTTGCGGGAGGTGACCGGCGGCCGGGGGTCGCCGGCGGGCTGGTCCGCCCACTCGCCGGGCCGGTCCAGGTCCAGGATGGTCGCGTCGGTGGCGGGGACGCTCTCCCTCAGGTGTCCCTGGGTCAGCACCACGGGGGCGGCGGCGTCGTTGATCATGAATGTCAGCCGGTCGGCCGGATACTCGGGGTCGAGCGGCAGGTAGGCCGCGCCCGCCTTGAGCACGCCCAGCAGCGCCACGACGAGCTCGGCCGAACGTTCGGCGTAGACGCCGACGAGCGTCTCCGGCCCCACGCCCAGGCCGCTCAGCCGGTGCGCCACCCGGTTGGCCCGCTCGTTCAGCTCGGCGTAGGTGAGGTGGCGGCCCTCGAAGGTCACCGCGACGGCGCCGGGGGTGAGGGCGGCCTGCGCCTCGACCAGGCCGTGCAGCGTCGCTCCCTCGTCCATCTCGGCACCGGTGTCGTTCCACCCGTCCACCAGCAGCGTCCGCTCGACGCCGTCGAGCATCGGCAGCTCGGACACCCGGGTGGCGGGGGCGGCGACGATCGACCGCAGGAGGGTCACGAAGCGGGTCGCCATCCCGGCCACGGTCGTCTCGTCGAACAGCGCCGTGTTGTAGACGAACTTGACGATCAGCCCGTCCGGCACCTCGATGACGTGCAGTTCGATGTCGAAGCGGGTGGCCCGCAGGTCCATCGGCAGCCACGCGATGCGCAGGTCCGAACTTCCCGCGTCCGCGATCCTGCCCATCTGGTAGTTCTGCAGCGCGAACATCGCCTGGAACACCGGCGACCGGCTGACGTCGCGGGGCACGCCGAGCGCGTTGACCAGCTGCTCGAACGGGACCTCCGCGTGGTCGAAGGCGTCGAGCACCTCGACCCGGGTGCGTCCGAGCAGCTCGTCGAAGGTGGGGTCGTCGTCGAGCCGCGCGCGCATCGGCAGCATGTTGACGAACATGCCGACCACGTTCTCCAGCTCCGCCAGCGACCGGCCCGCCGAGGAGGAACCGACCGCGAAGTCGTCCTGACCGGAGTGCCGCGCCAGGAGCACCTGGTAGGCGGCGAGCAGCGTCATGAACAGGGTCGAGCCGCGCTCCCTGGAGAGCCGGTTGACCGCGTCGGTGAGGTCGGCGTCGACGTCGACGACGTGCCAGTCGCCGTCGAAGGACTGGGTGGCGGGCCGGGGCCGGTCGGTGGGCAGCTCCAGGGCCGGCACGCCGGCGAGCCGTTCGCTCCAGAACTCCAGCTGGCGGTCCAACGCGGGACCGGTCTGGGTCTGCCGCTGCCAGTGCGCGAAGTCTCCATAGGAGATCGGCAGGCCGGGCAGCGTGGCCGCCTCGTCGGCGCGCCGGGCGTGGTAGGCCGCGGCGAGGTCGCGCAGCAGCAGGTCCACCGACCAGCCGTCGCCGACGATGTGGTGGGTGGTGACCAGCAGCCGGTGGTCGTCGTCGGCCAGCCTGACCAGCAGGGCGCGGAGCAGCGGCCCGTCGGCCAGGTCGAACGGCTCGGTCGCCGCCTCGTCGATCAGCGCCTGCGCGGCGGCCTCGTCGTCCGCCGCCACGAAGCGCAGCGGCACCGCGACGGAGGGCTCGACGTGCACGGTGGGCCGGCCGTCCGCGTCGGCGGGGAAACGCATCCGCAGCGCCTCGTGCCGGGCGGGGAGCGTCTGCAGGGCCTGCTCCAGCAGGTCGAGGTCGAGCTCCCCGGTGAGGCGCATCGGGACGGGGATGTTGTACTGGCTCGTGCCCGGCGCGAACTGCTCCATGAACCAGACGCGCTCCTGCTGGTAGGACAGGGGCGGGACGGTCCCGGTGGGGCGGGGCGCCACGGTGGCGGCGGCGCGCCGGCGCAGCCGCTGCTCCAGCAGCGCCCGGCGGGCGTCGGAGGGGGATGTCTGGGGGATCGCCGTCATGCTCGGCTGTCACCTTCCGCTGTGAGTAGCCGCTCGACGTCCTCATCGCTGAGCTGGTCGAGGTCTTCGGTGAGCCGCCGTTCGATCTCGGCGGCGAGGTCGGCGACGGTGGCGTAGGAGAACAGCCCGCGGACCGGGATGTCGACCTCGATCTGGCCGCGGATCCTGGCGATGGCCCGGATCGCCAGCAGGGAGTTGCCGCCGAGCTCGAAGAAGTCGTCGTCGACGCCGACCTTCTCCAGTCCCAGCAGCGTGGCGAACACCTCCGCCACCAGCTCCTCGGCGGCGGTGCGGGGCGCGACGTACCCGCGCTCCGTCGCCGTCTCCGGGGCGGGGAGCGCGGCGTGGTCGAGCTTGCCGTTGGGCGTCAGGGGAAGGACGTCGAGGGTGACGTAACCGGACGGGATCATGTGCGCCGGCAGGGTGGCGGTGAGCGCGTCGTTCACCGCCGCCGGGTCCGCGTCGCCGACCAGGTAGGCGACGAGCCGCTTGCCGTCGGAGGTGTCCTCCCGGACGACGACGGCGGCGGCGCGGACGCCGGGCCGCGCGCGCAGGGCCGTCTCGATCTCGCCGGGTTCGATGCGGTAGCCGTGCAGCTTGATCTGGTCGTCCGCGCGGCCGGCGAACTCCAGGCTCCCGTCGGCGCGACGGCGTGCCAGGTCGCCGGTGCGGTACATCCGTCCGCCGGGCGGCCCGTAGGGGCACGGCAGGTAGGCGGCGGCGGTGGCGCCCGGCCGGTTCAGGTAGCCGCGGGTGACCTGGGGGCCGGCGACGTAGAGCTCGCCGACGACGTCGACGGGGACCGGCCGCAGCCCGCCGTCCAGCACGTAGGCGGCGTTGCCGGGAGCCGGCCGGCCGATCCCGGCCGATCCCGACCGGTCGACGGGCAGCGCCTCGCCCGGCGCCACGTGGGCCGCGACGCAGCCGACGGTGGCCTCGGTGGGACCGTACTCGTTGACGACGGTGACGCCGGGGTGGCGTTCCCGCCAGTCGGTGGCCCAGTCGGCGCGCAACGCCTCACCCCCCAGCACCAGGTCGGCGCTGGGGGCCACGTGGTCGGGCAGCGCCGCCAGCAGCGCCAGGTGGCCGGGGGTGGCCTTGAGGAACGTCGGCTTCCCGTCCGCGGGGAGGTTCTCGTCGAGGGCGGCGAACCGTACCGCCCCTCCGACGGTCAGCGGCCCGAACAGACCGGTGACGGTCAGGTCGAACGAGATCGGGGAGTGCAGCAGGGCCTGTCCGGCCAGGCCGGGGTAGGCGGTGCCGGCCCATGCCAGGTAGGCGGCCACCGAGCCGTGCTCGACCACGACGCCCTTGGGGGTGCCGGTCGAGCCGGAGGTGTAGATGACGTACGCGACGTTCTCGGGTCCGGCCGCCTGCGGGGAGGCCGGTTCCCCGGCCCACTCGCCGGGGTCGTCGACGGCGAGCACGGTCGCGCCGGCCGCCGGCAGGGCTCCCGCCAGGTGCCGCTGGGTGAGCACCACCGTCGCGGCGGAGTCGGCGAGCATGTACGCCACCCGGTCGGCCGGGTAGGCGGGGTCCACCGGCACGTAGCCGGCTCCGGCCTTCCACACGCCCAGCAGGGCGGGCAGCAGCTCCAGGCACGGCTCGGCGTACACCGCGACCAGCGACTCGGGACCGATGCCCGACCGGCTCAGCCGGTCCGCCACCCGGCCGGCGGCCTCGTCCAGCTCGGCGTAGGTCAGCCGCCGGTCACCGACGATCACGGCGGTCGCGTCCGGGGTGCGGGCGGCCTGCGCCTCCACCATGCGGCCGACCGTGGCGTGCTCGCGCGGCGGCGCCGGCGTGCCCGCCTCGACCAGCGACGCGCGCTCGGCGTCGTCCATCAGCGGCAGGTCGCCGATCCGGGTCTGCGGGTCGGCCGCGGCGGCGGCCAGGACCCGCAGGTAGCGGGCGACGAACGTCTCCATGGTGGCCCGGTCGAACAGGTCGGTGCGGTACAGCAGCCGGCTGGTGCCGGTGGTCAGGTCGAAGGCCAGGTCGTCCTTCGAGGTGGTGTAGGGGATCGGTTCGATGCCGGAGTCGGGGATGTAGTTGAAGCCGATCTGGTAGAGCGGCTGCACCCCCGGGTCCCGCTGCGGCGCGACCGCCTCCACGACCGCCTGGAACGGGATCTGGCCGTTCTCCATGGCGTCGAGCAGGGTGGCGCGGACCCGGTCGAGCAGCTCGGCGAAGGCCGGGTCGCCCGAGGTGCCGGTCCGCACCACCATCTGGTTGATGAACATGCCGACCAGGCCGGTGACCTCCGGCAGGTCCCGCCCGCTCATGGTCACTCCGACGACGGTGTCGTCGTCGCGGGACAGCCGGGACAGCAGCGCGACGTAGGCCGTCAGGAACACCATGAACGGTGTCGCGGCCGAACGGCGTCCCACCGCGGCGAGCTTCCCCTGCAGCTCTTCGGGGACCGTGAAGCGGACCTCGTCGCCGGCGTAGCCGAGCCGGGCGGGACGGGGCCGGTCGGTCGGCAGGGTGTGTACGGCGGGCAGCCCCGCCAGCCGTGACCGCCAGTAGTCCGGCTGCTCGGCCAGCGCCTGGCCGGTGAGCTGGCCGCGCTGCCAGGCCGCGTAGTCGGCGTACTGGATGGGCAGCTCGGGCAGCTCGGCGGGCCGGCCGCTCACCGCGGCGGCGCACAGCTCGGATATCTCATCCGAGAGGATGACGGCAGAGGCGGCGTCGAACACGGCGTGGTGGACCGCAAAACCGACCACCCAGCGCGCGTCGTCGGTCCGGACCGCCGTGGCCCGCCACAGCGGGGCGCGGTCGGTCGGGATCGCGGCCCTGGCGTCGGCCAGGATGTGCTCGAACAACCGGGGCCGGCGCTCCTCGGCCGGGAGCGTCCGCAGGTCGTGCACCCGCACGCCGAGGTCGACCTCGGCGTGCACCACCTGGCGGAGGGCGCCGTCGACGACCCTGAAGGAGGTGCGGAGCACCTCGTGACGGTCGACGACGGTCTTCAGTGTCGCGACGATCTCATCGGCCTCGAATGGGTGCGGGATCGCGAACGAGCACGGCAGATTGAACACCGGCGAGCCGGGGTCCATCTGGTCGGCCAGCCAGATCCTCTCCTGGCCGAAGGAGGCGGGAGCCTCCCATTCCCTGGCGGTCACCTCGTCATCCCCCCTGGCGCAGGCTGAGCGGACGCATGTCAGTCCATACCGTCTCGATGTGGTCCAGGCATTCCTGCCGTGCTCCGCTGAAGCCCGTGTCATGCCATCCGGCGGGGAGGGACTGCCCCGCGGGCCAGATCGAGTACTGCTCCTCGTCGTTGCGGACGACAAGGTAGGGGGAGTCGGTCACGGTTCCTGCCTCGTTCATTTGCGGTCCAGCTTGGGGATGGTGGTGGCCGGGCGGGACTGCTCGGCCTCGCCGCCGGCGGCCCGGAGCCGTTCGACGACGGCCGCGAGCTCGGCCACCGTCGGCGACTCGAACAGGCTGCGCATCGGCAGCTTCACGCCGACGGCCTTGCGCAGGGAGGCGATGAGCTGCACCGCGATCAGGGAGTTGCCGCCGAGCTCGAAGAAGTCGTCGTCGATGCCGACCCGGGACACTCCCAGGCCGTCGCTCCACACGCGTGCGATGGCCGCCTCCAGCTCGGTGCGGGGCACGGCGTGGTCGTCGCCGGCCGCCGTGTCCTCGCCGGTCTCGCCGGCCTCGCCGTCCCCGGCGTGGATGCCGGTGGTCCGGGCCCGGACCCGTTCGACGAGTTCGGCCACCGGCAGCGGGTTGATCACGACCTGGGGGCCGAGGCGCGCGGCCAGCACCCGGCGGAACGCCTCCGCGCCGTCCACGGGGGCGATGCCGTCCGTGGCCGGTGCGGCGGGCGCGGGGTCAGCCGTGCCGCCGGGGGCGGTCAGGCCGCCGGTGACGGCGTCGCGGTCCACCCGGCGCAGGACGAAGTCGCCGATCTCCACCAGCGCCCGGCCGTCCTCGTCGAACAGCGTCAGGTCCGCCGAGACCACGTCGTCACCGCCGTCGGCGTAGCGCAGGTGGCTCCAGAACCGCGCGGGCAGCGGGCCGCGCACCAGCACCCGGCCGTAGGAGAGCGGCAGGTAGCTGCCCTCGCCCCGTCCCTCGCCGAACGCGGTGGCCACGTCGAGCAGCGCCGGGTTCAGCACCCAGCGCTCCAGGTCGGCCAGGGCGGCCTCGGGCGCGACGATCCGGGCGAGCTCCTCGTCCTGGCCCACGTGGTGCTCGCCCAGCGCGTCCCAGCGGGGGCCGAAGGCGAGCATGCTGGTACGGCCGGCCTCGTGCCCGGCGGTGCGCGGCCGGCAACGGGCCACGATCGCCGGGGCGTCCGCCTCGGCGGCCGGTCCGGGGCGCACCCACCCGGCCGAGCCGCGCACGTGCGTGGCGGAGCGGCCCGCCGTACGGCTCACCACCTGGAACTCGACGCCGTCCGCCGAGCCGGTCAGCTCCACCCGATACTGGGCGGTGCTCCCGTCGGGAACGGAGAACGGCTCCAGGAAGGCCACGTCCCGCAGCTCCACGACGTGGTCGGCGTCCGGAGCGGGCAGGCAGGCGGCCACGGCGGCGCGGGCCGACTCCAGGTGACCGGTGCCGGGCACCACGGGCACCTCGCCGATGCGGTGTTCGTCGAGCAGCCAGTGCGTGCCGGCGGACACCAGCCCGTGGCACTCGGCCTCGCCGTCCTGCCCGGTGACCCGGGTGGAGAGGACCGGGTGGTCCACCGCCTGGGCCACCCCGCCGCGGGCGGCGCGGAAACCGCCGGGCGCGGACACCTCGACGGCCATGCCGACCTCGGTCCAGCCGCCCCAGTTCTGCGAGACGACCGGTGCGCGCCAGCCGTGGGCACTGCGGGCGTAGGCGTCGAGGAAGCTGTTGGCCGCGCAGTAGTCGACCTGCCCGAAGCCGCCGACCACCGAGGTCACCGAGGAGCAGAGCGCCACCCAGTCGAGCGGCAGGTCGCCGAAGGCCTCCGCCAGGGCGAGGGTCCCCGCGATCTTGGGGGCCAGTACGGCGGTCGCCGCGGAGCGGTCCTTCACCTCGGCCATGCCTCCGCCGGGCAGGCCTGCGGCGTGCACGATGCCGTCCAGCCCGCCGAACTCGGCCTCGATCCGCTCCCGTGCCGCGCTCAGCTCGGCCGGGTCGGTGACGTCCGCGGCCAGCACCAGCACCTGGGCGCCGGCCTGTTCCATCCGCCGGATCGCCAGGATGGCCCGGCCCGTCCGGTCCTGGCCGCCGTGCACCGCCAGGTGGGCGTCCCACTCCGCGCGCGGCGGCAGGCCGGCGCGGCTGAGCAGCGCCAGGCGGGCACGGGCCCGCCGCGCGAAGTCCTCGGCGAGGGTGATGCCGATGCCGCCGACGCCACCGGTGATCAGATAGCGGCCCCCGTCGCGGACCACCGTGGTCCCGGCGGCCTCCTCGCTCACGGGCACCTGGGTGTAGTCGCTGACCCAGCGGCGGCCGGCGCGCAGCGCCACCTCCGCCTCGTCGGCGGGCCGCAGCAGCTCGGAGACCAGGTCGGCCGTCTGAGCGGTGCCCGCCTCCGGGTCGGCGTCGATGTGACGGACGGTCAGCCCGGGCAGCTCCAGCGGGACCACCCGGGCGATGCCGGCGAGGGTGGCGTGCTCGGGACGGGACAGGACGCCCTGGGCGTCCGAGGTGCCCGACGAAACCACGTCCAGGTGGACGCCGTCGGCCACCCCCGCACCGGCCAGCGCCTGGACCAGGTCCAGCAGGCTGAAGAAGCCGCGCTCCTGCGCGTCCCAGGTGGCGGCGATCCCGCCGTCCGCGGGCGGGCCGTCCAGCGTCAGGGCGTGCACGATCCGGGCGGGGACTCCGCCCGCGAGCATCGCCCCGTGGTCGCCGGGACCGGCGACCCGTACGGTGACCCCCCTGGCGCGCAGCTCGGCGACGAGCTCCTGCCCGCGAGGCCCGTCGGCCAGCACCACGCAGTCGCCGAGGTCGGCCCGGCGGAGGTCCGGAGCGGCCTGGCGCCAGGTGGGCACCGCGAACCAGTCGGCCAGCGGCAGCGGACCCCGGCGGCGGGGCGGGGCCACGGCCTGGTCGGCCGGGTCGGCGTCGATCCAGTAGCGCCGGCGCTCGAACGGGTACGCCGGCAGCGGCACCCGGCGGCCCGACGGACCGAAGCCCGCACCCAGCGGCACCCCGGCGGCCCACAGCGTGCCCGCCGCGTCGTAGACGGTGGCGGCGTCCCCGGCGCGCTCCCCGGAACCGGGCAGGCTGGGCAGCGGCGCGGGCGCCCCCTTGGGGAGCTGCATCCTGGCCAGCCCGGCCAGCTGCCGTCCGGGTCCGCACTCCACCAGCAGCGGCGGCGTGTCGCCGTGCGTGGCGAACAGCCCGGCGACGCAGGCGCCGAATCTGACCGGCTGCCGCAGGTGGCCCGCCCAGTAGGCCGGGTCCGTCGCCTGCTCGGCGGTGATGGGCTCACCGGTGACGTTGGACCAGAACGGCAGGCTCGGCGCCTGCCGGGGCACCGAGGCGACCAGCGCGGTGAACTCCGCGAGGATCGGCTCCATCATCGGCGAGTGGAACGCGTGCGAGGTGCGCAGGGCCTTGCAGCCCACCTCCTCGGCCTTCAGCGTCTCGGCGAACGCCTCGACCGCGTCCGCGGGGCCGGCCACCACGCAGGTGCCGGGACCGTTGACGGTCGCCACCGACACCCCGTCCGGCAGCCGGCCGGCCAGCGCCGACTCGTCCCGCTGGACGGCGAGCATCGCGCCCGGCGGCATCGACTGCATCAACGCGCCCCGGGCGGCGACCAGCCGCACCGCGTCGGCCAGGGTGAAGACCCCGGCGACGGTCGCGGCGACGTACTCGCCGATGGAGTGGCCGATCATCGCGGCCGGCCGTACCCCCCAGCTCTGCCAGAGCCGGGCCAGCGCGTACTCCACGGTGAACAGCGCCGGCTGGGTGTAGCGCGTCTGCCGGAGCGTCTCGTCGGCGTCGGGCGCGGCGCCGAACACCAGGTCGCGCAGGTCGAGGCCGAGGTGCTCGGTGAGCAGGCCCGCGCACTCGTCGACGGCGGCGGCGAACACCGGCTCCGTCCGGTACAGCTCCGCGCCCATGCCGGCGTGCTGCGCGCCCTGCCCGGAGAACAGGAAGGCCACCGCCGGCGGGGTGGTGCCGGCCTCCCCCTTGCGGCGGCGCTTGCGGTCCCGCAGCGCGGTGACCGCGTCGGCGCGGTCGGTGGCCGTCACCGTGGCCCGGTGCGGGTACTCCATCCGGCCCACCCGCAGCGTGTGGGCCACGTCGGCGAGGTCGAGGTCCTCGTTGGCCGTCAGGTGCCCGGCCAGCCGCTCCACCGCCGTGTCCAGCGCGGTGGCGGTCTTGGCGGAGACCTGCAGCAGGTGCGCGGGCCGCGGGGGGATCGGGTCCGCCTCGACGCGCGGCGCCTCCTCCAGGATCATGTGCGCGTTGGTGCCGCCGATGCCGAAGGAGCTGACTCCGGCGCGCCGGGGACCGCCGTCCGTCTCCCACTTGCTGAGCGTGGACGCCACGTAGAACGGGGTGTCGGCGAAGTCGATGGCCGGGTTGGGGCGCTCGTAGTTGATCGTCGGCGGGATCAGCCCGTGCTCCAGCGCCAGCACCGCCTTGATCACGCTGATGATGCCCGCGGCCTGGCTGAGGTGGCCGATGTTGGACTTCACCGAGCCGATGCCGCACCAGCCGCGGTCCCGCGTGGACTGCGTGTACACCGCGGACAGGGCGGCGACCTCGATCGGGTCGCCCATCGCGGTGCCGGTGCCGTGCGCCTCGACGTAGCCGATGCTGCGCGGGTCGATCCCGGCGGCCCCGACCGCCTGCGCCACCGCGGCGGCCTGCCCGTCGACGCTGGGCGCGGAGAATCCGACCTTGCCGGCGCCGTCGTTGTTGATCGCGTTGCCCCGCACCACCGCGTGGATGTGGTCGCCGTCGGCGATGGCGTCCTCAAGCCGCTTGAGCACGGCGACGCCGACGCCGCTGCCCCAGACGGTGCCGTTCGCGTCGGCGTCGAACGGACGGCAGTGACCCTCGGGGGAGGTGAACCCCTCCACCCCGATGTATCCGGTCGCCGGCGGGTGTTCGAGGTTCACGCCGCCTGCCAGGGCCATGTCGCACTCGCCGCCGCGCAGCGCCTCGCACGCCAGGTGGAGCGCGACCAGCGACGTGGAGCAGGCGGTGTGGACGGTCAGGCTGGGCCCGCGCAGGTTCAGCCGGTACGACACGGTGGTGGCCACGTAGTTCGGCGAGTTGGCGGTGGCCAGGCCGATGCCGTGGCGGGTCTCCCAGACCCGCTTGTTGCGGGCCAGGTTCTCCCACAGGTACTGGTTGCCTCCGGTGCCGGCGTACACGCCGATGGCGCCGTCGTAGCGTCCCGGGTCGGTCCCGGCGTCGTTCAGCGCGGTGTAGCACGTCTCCAGGAACAGCCGGTGCTGCGGGTTGAGGATCTCCGCCTCGCGCGCGGTCAGGCCGAACAGCCCGGCGTCGAACTGGTCGTACCCCTCCACGTACGGTGCCTTCGACACCCAGCTCGGGTCGTCGACGTCCTCCTCGGACGCGCCCCTGGCCAGCTGTTCCTCGCGGGTGAAGGTGGTGATCGACTCCACACCGTCGACCAGGTTGCGCCAGAACCCGTCGATGTCGGCCGCGCCCGGCACCCGGGCGGCCATCCCCACGATGGCGATCGGTTCGACGCCCTCGTCGGCGACGTCACTGGTCATGGTCGTTCTCCTGTCCGGTGGTGCTGTTGACGCGTCGTGGGCGTCGGGTACGGTTGCGCCGCGCCTCGCCTCGTGAGACGGCGCGGGCGAGTTCTGAGTCGCCGCTCTGGGGGTCGTCGGAAGGGCCGCCCGCCTGGGTGTCCAGGTGGACGGCGAGGGCACGGATGTTCGGGTAGCGGAACAGGTCCACCATCCGCAGCTCACGGTCGAGCCGGACGCACAGGCGGGCGTGCACGGCGGCGAGCGCCAGTGAGTGACCGCCGATGTCGAAGAAGTTGTCGTCGGGGCCGACGGTGTCCCGTTCCAGAACCTCACGCCAGATCGCGGCGATCAGCTGCTCGGTGGCGCTCGACCCGCTCCCGGGGTTCGGGGGCGGCGCATGCGGCTCGGCGACCCGCATGGCGCCGGGCGCGGCGTCCGGCGTGACCTGTCCGGGCAGGGCGACCTCGCCCATCGGGGCGGCCGGATCGGCGGCCAGCGCGCCGACCACGTTCACGTAGTCGGCGAGCATCGCCTCGACCCTGGCCGCGTCGAACAGGTCGGGGTTGTAGACGACCTCGACACAGAACCGGCCGGCCCGCTCCGTCACGTACACGGTCATGTCGAACGGCGATCCCGGCTTGTCGACCTCGATCGTCTCGCTGCTCAACCCGGGCAGCTCCAGCCGGGGCTGCGTGAGGTTCAGCACGTTGAACATGATCTGCACCAGCGGGGCACGGGACGGGTCCCTGCGGATGCCCAGCTTCTCGACCACGCGCTCCAGCGGCGCGGCCGGGTGCGCGGCGACGTCCAGCAGCTCGCGGGTGCACCGCCGTACGTGGGCGGCGAAGTCGGCGCCGTCGTCCGACCGCAGCCGCAGCGGGACCATGTCGATGAAGAACCCGACCAGGTCGTCGAAGGCGGCCACCCGCCGGTCGGCGACGACCGCGCCGATGACGTGGTCGGCGGTGCCGGTGAGCCGGTGGAGCAGCCGTCCGAGCCCGGCGAGCAGCACCCCCGCCGGGGTCGCCCCGAGGTCGGCGGCGAGCGCGCGGACCGCGGCGTCGGCGCCGGGCGGCAGGGCCACGCGCGCCTCGGCTCCCCGGTAGGTCTGCACGGCCGGGCGGGGCCGGTCGCGGGGCAGGTCCAGCGCGGTGGGCGCTCCGTGCAGGTGCTCGGCCCACCAGGCCAGGTCCGCGTCTCCGTCGCGCTCGTCCCGCCCGGCCCGCCAGACCGCGTAGTCGGCGTACGAGGCGCGCAGCGGCACCAGGTCCGGCGCTCGGCCGGCGGCGGCGGCCGCGTAGCAGGCGGAGAGATCGGTGTAGAGCGCGTCCTGGGACCAGCCGTCGAACACCGCGTGGTGCAGGGTCAGCGCCAGCACGTGCTCGTCGGGGCCCAGCACGTACAGCCAGGCCCGCCAGGGGGGACCGCCCGCCAGGTCGAACGGCGCGGACGCGCCGGCCGCCAGCCGGGTGCGCAGCTGAGCGTCCCGCTGTGCCCGGCCGTACCCGCGCAGGTCGACCACCGTCAGCTCCACCTCGCCCGGCGGCTCGCAGACGGCGTACGGCACGCCGGCCGTCTGCCGGATCCGCCAGCGCAGCACGGCGTGCCGCTCGGCGACGGCCCGCAGCGCCGCCCGCAGCGCCGGCACCTCCAGGGGACCGCGCAACGTCTCGGCCAGGGCGATGTTGTACGGCGCGGCCTCGGGTGCCAGCTGGTCCAGGAACCACAGGCGGCGCTGCGGCGGCGCCAGGGTCGGCGGGTGGCCGAGGGTGAGCTCCGGACCAAGCAGCCGGGCGGCCTTGTCGAACCGCCCGGCGATCTCCGGCAGGGTACGGCCGGCGAACACGTCGTCCACCGTCACGTCCAGGCCCAGCTCGTCGCGGACGGCGGCGACCAGCCGCATCGCGGTGATCGAGTCACCGCCGCCGGAGAAGAAGTCGGCGCCGACGCCCAGGCGCCGCCACACCGCCGCGAGCGCGCGTTCGGTGGCGGTCTCCCCCTCGGGTGAGCCGCCGGCCGGGCGGTCCTCGGCGGCCAGCTCCCGCAGCCTGGCCCTGTCCACCTTGCCGGAGACGTTGAGCGGCAGTCGGGGCAGGCGCAGCACCCGCCCGGGCAGCATCGCGGCGGTCAGCCGCGAGGCGGCGTAGCCGGTGTCGGCCGGGGCGTCCTCCGGTGTGAGGAACGCGACCAGCTCCAGGCCGCCGCCGGGCCCCGGCACCGCCTCCACGGCCGCCTGCGCGACCGCCGGGTGCTCCTGCAGCACGGCCGCGACCTCGCCGAGCTCGATCCGCTGGCCGCGGATCTTGACCTGTCCGTCGCGGCGGCCCAGGTAGACGAGCTGCCCGTCGTCGGCGTGGCGCACCATGTCCCCGGTCCGGTAGAGCCGCGCGCCCGCCTCGCCGGAGAACGGGTCGGGCACGAACGCCTCGGCCGTCAGCGCGGGCCTGCCCAGGTAGCCCCGGGTGACGCCGGGGCCACCGATCAGCAGCTCGCCCTCGGCCCCGCGCTCGACCAGGCGGAGCCGGTCGTCGACGACGTAGCAGCGGTGGCCGCGCGTCGGGAGGCCGATCGTGACCGGCGTGGTCTGCGGCGCGGTCAGCTCGCCGGCGACGGGCGACACCGTGGTCTCGGTGGGTCCGTAGGTGTTGACGAACCGGCGGCCCGCCGTCGCCCACCGGTTGACCAGCTCGGCCGGCACCGCGTCGCCGCCGCACATCACCGTCCGCCAGCCGGGCAGCGCGGCCGGGTCGAGCAGGGACAGCACGGCCGGGGTGATCACCCCCCAGTCGACCCGGTGCCCGGCGATGAACCGCTCCAGCCGCGCGGGATCGGTGCGGTCGTCCTCACCGGCCAGCTGCACCGACCCGCCCACGGACAGCGGCACGAACAGGTCGAGGACGGAGGCGTCGAATCCGAGGGAGGCGAACGACAGCGCGCGGGTGCTCTGCCCGGCCTCGGTGTACGCGGCCCAGGTGACGACGTAGTCGATCAGGTTGCGGTGGGTGACGAGCACGCCCTTGGGACGGCCGGTGGAACCGGAGGTGTAGATCGCGTAGGCGACGTTGTCCGGCGCGGCGGGGCAGGCGGGCACGGCGGCCAGGTCGACCGGTCCGGCCGGCCCGGGTACGGCGACGCGCCGCGGGCCCGTCTCACCGACGGCCTCCGCTCCCGCCCGGTCGCACACCACGACGTCCAGACCGGCGTCGGCGGCTATGTCCCGCAGCCGCAGCCGCGGGCCGGCCGGATCCAGCGGCACGTAGCCGCCGCCGGCCAGCAGGACGCCGAGGAGCGCGACCACCATCGCGGGCCGCCGCTCCAGGCAGATCCCGACCCGGCTCTCCGGGCCGACGCCGAGCGCGCCGAGCTGGGCGGAGAGCGCCGTGGCGCGGGCGACCAGCTCGCGATAGGTGATCTCCTCGTCCCACTGCGCGACCGCGACGGCGTCCGGCACGGCCCGGGCCCGCGCCACGATGAGGTCGGCGACGCTTTCCACGGGGGAGGGCGCCGGGTGGGGCAGGCGGGCGTTCACCGCTCACCGCCTGCGGGGGTGGGGTCGGTGATCTGCAGGCGGAGTTCGCTGAAGTAGCGGTTGCCGTGCTGGTCGGGGACCCAGGCCTGGTCGGGGGTGGGGAGGGCTTCGCTGATGGTGACGGATGCGTCGGGTCCGGCGGTGCGGAGCATGGTGCATAGGACGCCGACGTGGTGGGGGCTGGTGAGGTCGGAGTAGCAGGGTTTCACTTCGGTGCCGATCTTGACGAAGATCTGGTCGGGCAGGTTGAGACGGTGCCGCCAGGCGCGGGTGGCGAGGTAGCGTTCGCGTTCGTTGGTGATGTCGGCCAGTCCGGTCTCGGCGACGGTGGTGCGCCAGGTTTCGCGGGTGATGATCAGCCGGTCGATGGTGACGCGGGGGATGTGGGGGGCGGGCGTGGTGAGCTTGAACGCGTCCACGGCGAGTCCGTTGAGCATTCCGGCGAACATCTCGATCAGTGGCCACCGGTGTCCGTCGGGTGCGGTGGCGGTCAGGGTGCCGTTCTCGTCGGAGACGGTGACCGCGGTGGCGGGCAGCAGCCGGTCGGGCTCGGCGCCCGGTGCCGCGGCGAACCCCAGCAACCGGTCGGTGGTGCCGGTCAGCGACGGGGCGACCCGCCCGGTGTGCCGGGGCCAGGTGTCGGGATGGAGCAGCCGGACCCGGTGCTCTCCGAGGTCGGCGGTCAGCTCGTCGCGGAGCCGGTCGGCTTCGGGGTGCCAGGCGGTGAAGAGATCGCAGTCGAACGTCGGCCACGCCGCGTGCAGTTCGCCGAGGACGACCTGGTAGTCGCCGCGGTTGACGGCGTCGATGTCGGGGGCGCAGATCTGCAGGTCGGGGCTGTGTATCCGGGCGCTGGACCAACCGGGCTTCTCTGCGGGGAAGAGCCGGGCCACGGACTCGGCCAGGTCGGCGGCGGACAGCTGGACGCGGGTGCCGTCCTCCGCCAGGCCGAACAGGCTCCCCCAGCGCCGGGTGAACTCCTCGGCCACGGCGTCCGCGGGGCGCCGCCCGGTGCCCCACAACAGGCCCTGGGCCAGGGACATCAGGTCGGCCAGGCGCACCGGGGCGTCGGTGTCCTCCCGCAGATCGTCGTACAGCTCCCGCAACGCCGCTCCGTAGGCGTCGGCCAGCGTCGCCGTCAGCCAGCGGGCGGTGGTGAGGATGATGGCCAGGGGTGGGGCGAGGTCGTCGAGGAGGGTGGCGCCGACGGTGACGTCGAGGTCGCGGGTGGTGTCTTCGTAGCAGAGGGTGCGGCCGGCGTACATCTGGCCGTCGCGGCGGCGGGGTGGGGCGCCGGTGATCGCGGTGAACTCCGCGTCGAGGGCGGCGAGGGCGTCTTTGAGTGCGGTGGGGTCGCCGGCGGTGGCGGTGATGGTGTCGCGGGCGGTGCACAGCCGGTTCAGTCCGGTCAGGGCGTGCTGCTGGAGGTCGGTTTCGCCGATGGTTTCGATGCGGGCGCGTAGGGCTTGTTCGGCGTCGCGGCCGATGGGCAGTGCGGCGTCCCAGGTGATGAGGTCACGTTCGACGAGTCGTTCCAGGAGGAGGTAGCCGTCTTCGGGGCGGGGCAGGTGGGCGACCGCTTGGATGGCGGGGGTGCGTCCGTCGCAGTGGGCCAGCAGGGCGGCTTCGGGTGGGGACAGGGGCAGGGGTGGTTGCATGGGGCGCAGGATCTGCCGGTCGTCCAGGGTGAGGTGGGGCAGTAGTGCGGGTGGCCACCAGCGGCGGATCTGCGGGTCTTCGGCGAGGTGGTCGGCGTAGGCGCTCATGGCCCAGCCTTCGAAGAAGACCCGCCGCTCGCGTAGCAGGCCGGGCCCGGTGTGGACGTCCAGTGCCCGCTCGGTGCCCGAGCGGATGTCGATCCAGCAGATGGGGCCGAAGAAGCCGATGGTCTCGTTCTTGGCGCAGTAGCGCTGCCAGTAGCGGACGACGGCGCGTTCGCGGTCGCGGCGGCGTACGTTGCGGGGGGCGTCGGGTCCTCCGGCGAGCAGGCCGTCCAGGGCGATGAGGACGCCGGGGTTCTGCCAGGTGACGGCCTCGCGGAAGAGGGGGTCGGCGGCGATCTGGCAGATTTTGCGGGCGCCGGTGGTGATGGCGTCGGCCAGTGCTTTGTCGAACGCGTCGGCGTTGCCGTGGCCGGTCAGCAGGTCGTCGGCCGCGGCCGCGGTGGCGGGGGCGGTGAAGGCGTCCAGGCCGTCGGCGGGGAATCCGGTGGTGCGCAGGAGCGCGTCCGGCCACACCGACCAGCCGGTGTTGCCCAGGTTCACCTTCGTCACCGCTCACCGCCTGCGGGGGTGGGGTCGGTGATCTGCAGGCGGAGTTCGCTGAAGTAGCGGTTGCCGTGCTGGTCGGGGACCCAGGCCTGGTCGGGGGTGGGGAGGGCTTCGCTGATGGTGACGGATGCGTCGGGTCCGGCGGTGCGGAGCATGGTGCATAGGACGCCGACGTGGTGGGGGCTGGTGAGGTCGGAGTAGCAGGGTTTCACTTCGGTGCCGATCTTGACGAAGATCTGGTCGGGCAGGTTGAGACGGTGCCGCCAGGCGCGGGTGGCGAGGTAGCGTTCGCGTTCGTTGGTGATGTCGGCCAGTCCGGTCTCGGCGACGGTGGTGCGCCAGGTTTCGCGGGTGATGATCAGCCGGTCGATGGTGACGCGGGGGATGTGGGGGGCGGGCATGGTGAGCTTGAACGCGTCCAGCAGTTGCGTGCTGAGCATCTCGGCGAACATCTCGATCAGTGGCCACCGGTGTCCGTCGGGTGCGGTGGCGGTCAGGGTGCCGTTCTCGTCGGAGACGGTGACCGCGGTGGCGGGCAGCAGCCGGTCGGGATCGGCGCCCCGTGCTCTGTCGATGCCCAGTTGCCGGTCGCGGGGCCGGACGAGCCCGTGGCCGGTGCGGGTGGTGGTGCGCGGATAGTCCTCCGGGTAGAGGATCCGGAGCCGGCTCGGTCCCAGGTCGAGATCGAGGTCGGCACGGAGTCTGTCGGGGTCGGGATGGAACGGGCTGAACAGCGCGCTGTCGAACGACGGCCACGCCGGGTGCAGTTCGCCGAGGACCGCCTGGTAGTCGCCGCGGTTGACGGCGTCGATGTCGGGGGCGCAGATCTGCAGGTCGGGGCTGTGTATCCGGGCGCTGGACCAGCCGGGCTTCTCTGCGGGGAAGAGCCGGGCCACGGACTCGGCCAGGTCGGCGGCGGACAGCTGGACGCGGGTGCCGCTCTCGGAGCCGGACGGCACGTCGGTCAGCTCGGCCCACCGCCGGGCGAAGTCGTCCGCCACCGTGCGGAACGGGTTGTCGCTGCCGGTGAACAGCAATCCCTGGGCGAGATACCACAGGTCCGCCAGGCGCACCGGTGTTCCGGCGTCCTCCCGGAGTTCGGTGTAGAGGTCCCGCAGGACGTCCCGGCACGCCGAGCTGATCGCGTGGGTGAGCCAGCGGGCGGTGGTGAGGATGATGGCCAGGGGCGGGGCGAGGTCGTCGAGGAGGGTGGCGCCGACGGTGACGTCGAGGTCGCGGGTGGTGTCTTCGTAGCAGAGGGTGCGGCCGGCGTACATCTGGCCGTCGCGGCGGCGGGGTGGGGCGCCGGTGATCGCGGTGAACTCCGCGTCGAGGGCGGCGAGGGCGTCTTTGAGTGCGGTGGGGTCGCCGGCGGTGGCGGTGATGGTGTCGCGGGCGGTGCACAGCCGGTTCAGTCCGGTCAGGGCGTGCTGCTGGAGGTCGGTTTCGCCGATGGTTTCGATGCGGGCGCGTAGGGCTTGTTCGGCGTCGCGGCCGATGGGCAGTGCGGCGTCCCAGGTGATGAGGTCACGTTCGACGAGTCGTTCCAGGAGGAGGTAGCCGTCTTCGGGGCGGGGCAGGTGGGCGACCGCTTGGATGGCGGGGGTGCGTCCGTCGCAGTGGGCCAGCAGGGCGGCTTCGGGTGGGGACAGGGGCAGGGGTGGTTGCATGGGGCGCAGGATCTGCCGGTCGTCCAGGGTGAGGTGGGGCAGTAGTGCGGGTGGCCACCAGCGGCGGATCTGCGGGTCTTCGGCGAGGTGGTCGGCGTAGGCGCTCATGGCCCAGCCTTCGAAGAAGACCCGCCGCTCGCGTAGCAGGCCGGGCCCGGTGTGGACGTCCAGTGCCCGCTCGGTGCCCGAGCGGATGTCGATCCAGCAGATGGGGCCGAAGAAGCCGATGGTCTCGTTCTTGGCGCAGTAGCGCTGCCAGTAGCGGACGACGGCGCGTTCGCGGTCGCGGCGGCGTACGTTGCGGGGGGCGTCGGGTCCTCCGGCGAGCAGGCCGTCCAGGGCGATGAGGACGCCGGGGTTCTGCCAGGTGACGGCCTCGCGGAAGAGGGGGTCGGCGGCGATCTGGCAGATTTTGCGGGCGCCGGTGGTGATGGCGTCGGCCAGTGCTTTGTCGAACGCGTCGGCGTTGCCGTGGCCGGTCAGCAGGTCGTCGGCCGCGGCCGCGGTGGCGGGGGCGGTGAAGGCGTCCAGGCCGTCGGCGGGGAATCCGGTGGTGCGCAGGAGCGCGTCCGGCCACACCGACCAGCCGGTGTTGCCCAGGTTCACCTTCGTCACCGCTCACCGCCCGTGAGGTCCGTCGACAGGAAAGTGGTCAGATCCGCCAGATTGTCCTGTAGGAAGAAGTGGCCGCCGTCAACGTGGTGCAGGACGAAACCGGCGGTGGTGTGCTGCTCCCACGGAGTCATCTGCTCCATCGAGACGGCCCGGTCGAGCGTGCCGGTGAAGGCCGTGATCGGCACCGGCAGCGGCGGTTCCGGCTGGTACACGTAGTCGTCCAGCCAGGTGAAGTCCGCCCGCAGCGTCGGCAGCAGCAGCTCCAGCAGCTCCGGTTCGTCGGCGACCGCCTCGGGCACGCCGCCCCCGGCCACGACCCGGGCCACCAGCTCGTCGTCGGAGAGGCGGGAGAGCCCGTCGAACATGGCCGACCCACGCAGGTGCGGCGCGCGGGCGGCGCCCACGTACAGCCGGACCGGCAGGGGCGCATCGGTACGGCGCAGCCGCCGTATCACCTCGAACGCGAGCCGTCCGCCCAGCGAGTGCCCGTACAGCGCGTAGGGACGGCTGTCGGCGGTCACGGCGTCGGCCACCGCGGTGGCCAGCTCGTCCAGGTCGATCTCGGCCGGCTCGACGATCCGGTTCTCCCTGCCCGGCAGCTGGACGCCCACGACCTCCACACCGGGAGCGAGGGCGGCCGGCCACGGATGGAACACACCCGCGCCCGCGCCGGCGTAGGGCAGGCAGAACAGCCGGAGCGCCGCCTGCGGCAGGGGCCGCGCGCACCGGAACCAACGGGCCGTCAAGGTGGTCATCGAGTGCCTCCCGGCAGGGCGATCCAGTAGCGCTGCCGCTGGAAGGGATAGGTCGGCAGGGGTATCCGCCGCCCTGGGGCGGCGGAGCCGGAGGGCAGCCTCTCCGGCAGGTCGGCCTGGGACAACAGCCGGTCCGGGTCGAGCTCCGCGACCGCCTCGGCGAGGCTGCCGCACTCCACGACGGCCCGGTGGGCGAAGGAACGCCGTCCGACCGTCAGGGTGTGTGCCACGTCGGCCGGCGACAGGTGCGGGTTGGCGGCCAGGTGGGCGCGCAGCCGTACGATCGCGGCGCGGAGGGCCTCGGGGGTGCGTGCGGAGAGGGGGAGCAGATACCGCCCTCCGGAGACGGTCGCCGCCTCCGGAGGCTCCGGCGCCTCGGCGACCAGGACGTGCGCACCGGTGCCGCCGATGCCGATCGCGCTGACCCCTGCCACGCGTCGGCGGCCGGCCGGCCAGTGCGTCGTCTTGGTGGGCAGGTAGAACGGCCCGCGGTCCAGGTCGAGCTGCGGGTTGGGGGTGTCGAGGTGCAGGTTGCCGGGGATCTGCCCGTGCCATACCGACAGGACCGCCTTGATGAGGCCCGCGACCCCGGAGGCGGCGTCCGTGTGGCCGATGTTGGTCTTGACCGCGCCGAGCGCGCAGCGGCCGCCGCTCTGCGCGCCGGCCGCCAGGTAGGCCCGGGTCAGAGCCTCCACCTCGATGGCGTCTCCCAGCGGGGTGCCGCTGCCGTGCGCCTCCACCATGCCGATCTCGTCGGGAGATATCTCCGCGTCCTCAAGGGCCTCGGTCACCGCGGCCACCTGACCGGCCAGGCCCGGTACGGCGAAGCCGGCCCGTGCGGCGCCGTCGTTGCCGATCGCCCAGCCGGGGATCACCGCGTACACGTGGTCGCCGTCGGCCATGGCGTCCGCGAGCCGCTTCAGCGCCACCACGCCGCTCCCGCTGGAGAATCCCGAGCCGTCGGCCGCGGCGTCGAACGCGCGGCACCGGCCGTCGGGTGAGACCATCCCGCCGGGGGTGTGCCGGTACCGCGGCCAGGTGACGGTGACGCCGCCGGCGAGCGCGAGGTCGCAGCGGTAGTCGGCGAGGCTCTGGGCGGCAAGGCAGACCGCGACCAGGGAGCTGGAACAGGCGGTCTGCACGGCGATCGCCGGGCCGGTCAGTCCGAGCCGGTAGGCGGCCTGACCCGGCAGGTGGTCGGCGTTCTGGTGGGGCAGGATCCGCCCCTCCCAGTCATCGGGGTCGTCCGGCGCTCCGGCGGCGGGGTTGCCGAACAGGTGGAAGAGGAAGTACCGGTTGGCCGACGCGGAGGCGAACACGCCGATCTGGCCCTCGAACCGGTCCGGGTCGCACCCGGCGTCCTCCAGGGCCTCCCAGGCCGTCTCCAGGAACAGCCGGTGCTGTGGATCGGTGCGGGCGGCCTCGCCGGGGCCGAATCCGAAGAACTCCGCGTCGAAGTCCGCCACCCCGTCCAGTTTCCCGCCGGCCTTCACATGCGCGGGATCGGCCAGCAACGCCGCTCCGATGCCCAGTTCGCGCAGCTCCGAGTCCGGGTAGTCCCAGATGGCGTCCACCCCGTCGGACAGCACGGACCAGAAGGCGGCAGGGTCGGGAGCGCCGGGGAACCGGCAGCCCAGGCCGACCACCGCGATGTGGTCGTCGAGATCGCCGGCGTCGGCGCCGGAGGTCGCCGCGACGGCCGGTGGGAGAGGCGACGGGCCGGCCGGCGCGGACAGGGCACGGGCCTGGGCGCGCACCGTGGTGTGCTCGAACAGCGTCATCATCGGCACCGGTGTCCCGAACGCGTCGGCCAGCCGCTGCTGGAGCCGTCCCAGGAGAAGGGAGTGGCCACCGGCGTCGAAGAACGGCTCGGTCACGCCGATCTGGGCCACGCCGAGCACCTCGCACCAGGCGTCGTGCACCGTGGCCTCGGCGGGGGTGGCCGGCTGTTCGCCGGCGCGGGCCGGGCCCGGCGCGGGCAGGGCCCGGATGTCCACCTTGCCGGTGGGGGTGAGCGGCAGCGCGTCGAGCACCACGATCGCCGCGGGCACCAGGTGGTCCGGGAAGGTCTCGGCGGCGGTCCGCCGCATCGCGGCCGGATCCAGTACGGCGGCGGCGGCGGAAGGCTGGACGTGGGCGACGAGCCTGTCGCCGGCGAGCGTGACCACGGCCCTGGCCACCCCCGGCTGTCCCACCAGGTGTGCCTCCACCTCGGCCGGTTCGACGCGGAACCCGCGCACCTTGATCTGCCGGTCCAGCCTGCCCAGGCAGACCAGCGTGCCGTCGGGGAGCTCGCGCCCGAGGTCTCCGGTGCGATACAGCCGCCCGCCGTCGTCGTCGGTGGTGAACCGTTCGGCGGTGCGTTCCGGATCCCGCCAGTACCCCAGCGCCAGGTACGGGCTGCGGATGGCGATCTCACCCTCACCGGTGCCGGAGTCCAGCAGCACCACCTCATAGCCCGGCAGCGCACGCCCGATCGGCACCAGGGGTCCGGCCTCCGGGGAGTCGAAGGAGGTGTGGTGGTGGGCCACGAAGGTGGCCTCGGTGGCACCGTAACCGTTTACAAAACGGCACGCGTCGGCGAAACGTCCACGGCCGGCGGCCACATCGGACCCGGTCACCCGCTCGCCGCCGAGCAGTACGGCCCGTACCGAGGGCAGCCGGCCGGCCGGCCCCAGCGCGTCGAGCACGTACCGGTAGAGCGTCGGGGTGGAGTGGTAGACGGTCACTCCCAGGTCGGCCAGGCGGCGCACCAGTTCCTCCGGCCCGAGGGCGCGGACGTCGACCGGGACGATGGCCGCACCGGTCAGCAACGCGGGGTAGATGTCGGGTATGGAGGCGTCGAAGCTGACAGAGGCGAGCAGGCTGAGCCGGTCCCCGGAGGTGATCGACAGGCTTTCGACCTGGTTGCCGGCGCAGTGCGCCAGGTTGCGGTGGCTCTGGGCCACCCCCTTGGGCACGCCGGTGGATCCGGAGGTGTAGCGCAGGTAGGCCAGGCTGTCCGGCTCGATCGTCCCGGCGGCCGTCGGCGTCATCGGAGTCGCGTCTTCGACGAAGACCACCGCGCAGGACCGTTCCCCGAGGAGGGTCCGGGCGAGCGCCTCGTGCCGTCGCGTGGTGACCAGCACGGTCACATCGGCGTCGTCGAGCATGTACGCCAGCCGCGGCGCCGGATACGACGGGTCAAGGGGGACGTAGACGCAGCCGGAGAGCAGGGTTCCCATGATCGCCGCGATGGTTCCCGCGTCATGGCCGGTCAACAGGCCGACGCGTGCTCCCGGGCGACCTCCCGCCGTGACGACGAGGTGCCTGATCCCGCCGGCGGCGGCGGCCAGCTCGGCGTAGGTGACCGAGGAATCAGCCGAATACACCGCGACGCGGCCGGGAGCAGCGTTCACGGCATCGAGGAATCGGCCGACTACCGTATGTTGCATTATCCGAAATCCTGCACGTTTCTCACTATCCGGATCCGCCGTTACCGCGTGTTGTGCCTTTCCACATGATTTGTGGCTCGCTGACATGTGGAACGTTAAAGGGCGGACATTTCCGATCATTAGCCATACGATTGCTATGTCCGCAAACGTGGCTAATACGGCTTGGGCGTGTTTCCTCGGGGCGGATCAGTGAGGCCCAAGGCGGAGGACAGGCATGACCGTCGACAAGGCTGTTCCCGCATACGACTTTCAGATCCTCGGGCCGCTCCGGCTCTGTCGGGACGGAATCACCGTGGCGCTGCCGGCACGCCACCCCCGCATGCTCCTGGCGGTGCTGCTGCTGCACAACGGCGAGATCGTCGCCGAGGGGCGGCTGCTGGAGCAGGTGTGGGGCCAGAGCGCCGGCAGCATGATCGCTCTGCGCACCGCCGTCTCGCGGTTGCGCTCCTGGATGCGTGAGGCGGCCGGCGCCGTCGCCTCCATCGAGCACGTCGACAGTGGATACCGGCTGCGGCTACCGGGCCGGTCCATCGACGCGGCCCGGTTCCGCGCCGTCCTGGCCGCCGATTCCGACACCGCCGGCATGGACCCCCACCAGCGGCTGGCCGACCTGATGAACGCGCTCGAACTGTGGCGTGGTCCCGTGCTGGACGGCGCCCCCGACGGCGTGCGAGAGGACTCCGCGGCCCAGGGGCTGGACGATGATCACGCCATGTGCCTGCAGCGGCTGGCCGTGCTCTCCATCGCGGTCCAGGCCCCCGAACTGCTGTTGCCGAGGACCCGAGCCCTGGCCCGGGCACGGCCGTTCGACGAGCCGCTGCACACGCGCCTGATCGAGCTGTACGCCGCCTGCGGCCGGCCCGCGGAGGCGCTCATGGAGTACGAGCGGCTGCGATCCCGGCTCGCCGACGAGCTGGGCGTCGCGCCCAGCGCGGACGCGCAACGCGCCTACCTCACCCTGCTCGACCAGGACCCTCCGCCGCTCGGCGGGTTCGAGCGGACCTACGGCATGGGATGGGGGCGCCAGGTCGTGCCCCACCAGGTCCCCGCCGACATCGCCGACTTCACCGGGCGGGACAAGGCGACCGCCGTACTCCTCGACCACCTGGGCGGGGTGCTGAACGATCCGACCCGGCCGGCCGCGCTGGTCGCGGGTGTCACCGGTCCGGCCGGAGCCGGCAAGTCCACCCTGGCGGTGCACGTCGCACACCGGCTGATGGCGACGTGCACCGACGGCCAGCTCTACGCCGATCTGGGCGGCACCGGAGCCGCTCCCGAACCCCCGGCCTCCGTGCTCGGACGGTTCCTGCGGGCGCTCGGAGTCGGACAGACCGCGGTCCCGGAGGACCTGGCCGAGCGCACGGCCCTGTACCGCAGCCTCATGAACAGCCGCCGGATCCTGGTCGTGCTGGACGACGCCGCGGGGGAGGCTCAGGTGCGGCCGTTGCTCCCCGGCTCGCCGACATGCTCGGTCCTCATCACCAGCCGGTCCCGGCTGGTGGGTTTCAGCGGTGCGAGAATCGTGGATCTCGACCGGTTCGACGTCGATCACGCCATCCATCTGCTGGCGGCCGTCATCGGGCACGAACGGGTGGTCGAAGAGCCCGAGGCCGCGGCCGAACTGGTCCGGCTGTGCGGCAGGCTGCCCCTGGCGGTGCGCATCTGCGGCGCCCGGCTCGCCGCCCGCCCGCACTGGCCGCTCTCCGGCCTGGTCGCCGTGTTACGCGACGAACGCCGCCGTCTGGACGAGTTGAGCATCGCGGACCTGACCGTGCGGGACGGTCTGCGGCAGAGCTACGCCCGGATGAGGGAGGATGCCCGGCAGACACTGATCCGGCTGGCCAGGCTGGGAGCGGTCGAGTTCACGGTCGGCACCGTCGCCGCCGTCTGCGGCTTGGACCACATGGCCGCCGAGGACTGTCTGGACGCCCTGATCGAGGCCCGCTCCGTCTCGGTGGTCGGCACCGGGCAGGCCGGGATGGTCCGCTACCGCCTCGACGACCTGGTCCGGCTGTTCGTCCTCTACCCGGGCACGGCCCGGCCGCCGGTCTGACAGCGGAGCCCGGCCTCCGGGCGCGGAGTGTTCAGGCGGCGGCGTCGAGGGCCTCGCGCAGAGTGCCGCACGTCTCGAAGTGCCGGTTGAGGTTGGTGACGGTCAGCAGGTGGGTGATCATGCCGGGGTTCAGCACCAGGATGAGGCGGCCCCGGGTGTCCCTGACCCGCGTGAGCGCCCCCACCAGGATTCCCAGGCCCACCGAGTCGCAGAACGGCACCTCGGTCAGGTCCAGCACCAGGCACGGATGGCCGGGGGTCTCCAGAGCGTGCTCCACCTCCGCGCGGAGCCGGGGGGCGACGGCCATGTCCAGCTCGCCCGACGCCTGCACCACCACGCAAGGACCGTTGCTCCACCTCTGAACATCGAAAGCCGTAACCACGATCATCACCTCCGTGCGTTCTACCTGCCCTGAAGAGTGGTTTCTATGCGTTTGCCTTACTTTTTGCAGATGTTCTGAGTCGCGGTCCTGGCAGCGGGGGGCGTGGTCGCGGCGGGAGACGCGGTGGGAGTGGCGGCCTCCGCGACGGTGACCTTCTTGGCGCCCGAGTACTTCTGGCCGACGATCACCTCGATCCGGTCGCCGATGCCCTCCACCGGGCGGACGTCCGCTCCGGGCAGCGCGGCGGCCAGGGTCCGCGCCGAGTCCTCGCGGCCCGTGCCGTACCGGATGACCGTCTTGTCGTGATCTCTCTTCTGGGTGTCGCCGGCGGCCTCGGGGACCAGGAATCCGGCCTTCAGCAGGTCGGTCCGCGCCCGCGCGCCGAGACCGGTGATCAAGGTGCCGTTGAGCACCTTGACCGAGATCCGGGCGGGCGGCACGGTGAGCGCGGCGGCCGAGGGGGTCGGCGTCGCGGCCGCGGTCGCGGTGGGGGTGGGCGTGGCGGGCCCGGTGAGCGGTTCGTCGGCGGCGATCCGGCGGAACAGCTCGGCGGCCGCGTCCTTGTCCCAGAGCACGGCGGACTCGTTGGTCGGCGTCGTGTAGTCGACGTCGGCGAGCGGGACCGTGGCGAAGGCCACGTCGTCGGTGGAGACGTCTCTGAGCTGGTTGGCCAGGCCGAGCAGGTCCTTGCGGAGCGGCTCGTCCACCCGGAGCGTGCCGAGGGCGGTGTTGACGAACGAGGTGAGCCTGACCGGGTTGGTCAGCGTGCCGCCGCTCAGGGCCTGGTGCAGCAGGGCCGAGATGACCTGCTGCTGGCGGTCGATGCGGTCGAGGTCGGAGCGGGCGGTGGCCCGGGTGCGGGCGTAGGCGAGGGCCTTGACGCCGTCGAGGGAGTAGGTGCCGGGCTGGAGGGCCAGTGAGGTCTTCGAGTCGTTGATCGCGACCGGGGTGCACACCGAGACGCCGCCCAGGGCGTCGACCACCTCGATGAAGCCGAGCACGTTCACCTCGACGTAGTGGTGGATGTGGAGCCCGGTGGCGTTCTGCACGGTCCGTACGGCGAGTTTCGGGCCGCCGAACTGGTAGGCGGCGTTGATCTTGTGCAGGCCCTTGCCCGGGATCGTCGTCCAGGTGTCGCGGGGGAGGCTGACCACGGTGACCCTGGTGTGGTCCTCCGACAGATGGAGAACCATCATGGTGTCGGTCCGCTCACCGGCCTCGCGGCCCAGGTTGAGCCGGTTCTGCTGCTGGCGGGTGAGGTTGTCGCGCCTGTCCACGCCGACGACCAGGATGTTCATCGCACCCGTGGACGGCGCCCCCGTCACGCCCGCGTCGACTGACTCGATCTTGCTGGCCGCGTAGTTCGGCAGCGCCCACGTCACGCCGGAGGCGCCCAGCACCACGGTGGAGAGCGCGCCGGCGATCAGCAGCCCCCGGCGCCGGGAACGAGCACCCCTGGCGGACCTGCGGTCACGCCTGGGGTTCACCCGGACCTTGCCGTAGGCGTCACCGCCCACCTGCACCCCCGAGTCGTCCTCTTCCGGGTCGCGCATGCGTGGCCCCCTAGGCTCTGCTGGGTCGATGAGGTACCCGTTCGTACAGTAGCGTGAGCGACGCCATGAAGCAGTTCCCCGACTCGCCCGCGCCGGCGTCGTCTCACGAGACACGTGTCTGGCCCCCCATCTCCATCGTCATCCCGGTGCTGAACGAGGAGCGCCATCTGAGGGAGGCGGTGCGTCAGGTCCTGTCGCAGCGGTACGCGGGACCGATCGAGGTCGTGCTCGCCATCGGCCCCTCCCAGGACCGCACCCAGGAGGTCGCGGACGCGATCGCGTCCGAGGATCCACGGGTGATCGTGGTCCCGAACCCGACCGGCCGCACTCCCAACGCCCTCAACGCCGCCATCGGCGCGTCCCGCAGCGGGATCATCGCCCGGGTGGACGGCCACGCCATGCTCCCGGAGGACTACCTCCGGGTGGCGGTGGAGACGCTTGAGGAGACCGGCGCCGACAACGTCGGCGGCGTCATGGCCGCCGAGGGCGTCACGCCGTTCGAGCAGGCCGTGGCCCGCGCCATGACCTCCAAGATCGGTGTCGGCGGCGCCCGCTTCCACACCGGCGGCACCGCGGGCCCGGCCGACACGGTCTACCTGGGCGTGTTCCGCCGTGAGGCGCTGGAGCGGGTCGGCGGCTACGACGAGCACTTCCAGCGGGCGCAGGACTGGGAGATGAACCACCGCATCCGCGAGACGGGCGGCCTGGTCTGGTTCCAGCCCCGGATGCGGGTCTCCTACCGGCCCAGGCCCACCGTCAAGGCCCTCGCCAAGCAGTATTTCCACTACGGCCGCTGGCGCAGGGTCGTCGCCCGCACCCACGAGGGCACGATCAACCTGCGCTACCTGGCGCCCCCGGCCGCGGTGCTGGCCATCATCCTCGGCCTGGTCGTCTCCCCGTTCTTCTGGCCGGGTCTGCTGATCCCCGGCGGCTACCTGGCGGCGATCCTGGCCGGCTCGGCGGTGACCGGCAGCGGCCTGCCCGCGGCCTCGCTCGCCCGGCTGCCCCTGGTCTACGTCACCATGCACATGTCCTGGGGCTGGGGCTTCCTCACCAGCCCGAGGCGGCTCGGCAAGCCACCCGCGACACGGGGCTGACCGCGCGCGGGGAGGGGCCTCAGCCGTCCGCTTCCCCGCGCGCGGCGCGCTCGTAGGCGCCGTCCACCGCCTCGTTCAGGCGGGTCATGGCGTCCGGATGGTCGGGGCCGAGCAGGTAGGTCCTGAGCTTGCGCCTGGTGGCCGCCAGCACGTCCTCCCCGCCGCGCTCCACGGCCGAAAGGACGGCGGGCAGCCCGTCCAGGTCCTCGGTGAGCAGGTAACCGGCCTCCGTGCTGGGGTACCGCTCACGGAAGGTCCGTTCCGGGAGCCCCGCCACGTTGGTCACCGCGTACGGCTTGCCGCTGGCGATGAAGTCCGCCACCAGGCTGGAGATGTCGGTGATCAGCAGGTCGGCCTGGTTGAAGCAGTCGTAGAGGGACGGTTCGGGCCCGGCGACGACCTGGTGCCTGACCGGCTCGGCGTGGGCCGTACCGGCGGGGTGGCGGGCGATGGACCGCGACAGCTCCGCCCTCTCCAGCATCGCGAGGATCCCCCGGTGGGCGTCACGCGCGGCCGGGTTGCGGTAACCGGTCAGCGGGTGCGGCTTGTAGATCACCCGGAGTGCGGGGGAGCGGGCGAGCAGGGCGCGGACGATCGCCTGCCCCATCGTGATGATCGAGGTGTGGAACAGGTCGTCGGTCCATCCCTCCCAGGTGGGGGCGTAGAGCACGGTGCGGTACGGCAGGCCGGGCCCGGTGCTGTGAACCCCGGTGAGCTGCGGCCGGCCCACCTCGTAGATGTCCTCGTCGCACACGCCCACCCGGGCGCGGCGGTAGCGGTCGCGGCCGGCCTGCCCGGCCACCCAGACCTCGTCGTAGACCTTGGTGAACGGGTTGAACGACGCCTCCTTGTCGCTGTCCCCGTGACCCACGAAGACGCTGCGCAGTCCCCGGATGCGCAGCATGTGGATGTTCTTCCCGACGTTGGACGGATACAGGCAGACCCGGGCGGAGTCCAGCGCCCCGAAGCTCATCAGGTCGGCCGCCGACGGGATGCAGACCACCGGCAGCGAGGTCTCTCCCAGCAGCCGGAGCATGCTCGTCTCCCGCAGGACCACCACGGCCCGCCGGTCGATCCGCTCCAGCGGGCGCAGCCACATGGTGGCCTGATAGGCCGAGTCGTTCGGCCCGGAGAAATAGAGGATCACCTCCGGCCGGTAGGTGGTGAGGTGCTTGCCGACCGTCCTCAGCACGACGCGCCGGTTCCTGAGCGGCCTGACCCGGCGCAGGTGGGGCAGGAGGCCGGCCACGCCCGCGGCCCCGAGGCCGAGCGCGATCACCACCCCGGCCACGCCCTGGTAGCCGGTGCCGAGCACCGCGTCCAGCGTCGCGCCGCCGACCGGCAGCATGTCGAGGTACAGCGTCCGCATGGCGCCGTAGCCGACCAGGACGTTCGGGGGCGGCGGGGGGATCTCCACCGCGCCGTCGATGTTGCGGGTCAGCACCGGAAGCCTGGTGAGGACCCGGGCGTGGGCGATGGCCAGCCCGGTCTGCAGGGCCCGTACGCCGTGAAGGACGAACAGTCCCAGGACCAGGGCCGAAAACCAGGGCGAGTCGGTGCCGGCCGTACGCGCGACCAGGAGGACCGCGGCCATCTCGCGGATCATGAACCGTAGCGTGACGCCCAGGTGCACACTGCTCAGCAGGTCGACCAGTTTCCGGGCCCGCCGCCTGGCGACGATCTCCGCCGCGTAGGACAGCGCGCAGAACGCCAGGAAGACCCATGGCCAGGGCCACAGAGCGGCGACGACGAGCGGCGGGTAGGAGCCCAGCACAGCCGCGCACGCCAGCAGGGCACGAGGGTCACGCTTCATCTTCCGACGCTAACCGCGCGCCGATGTCCGCCCTGGTAGGCGCGCTGCGTCAGGTTCCGTCGAGGCGGACGTCGATCACGTGCCCGGTGAGGTCGGAGATGAGCACGTCCATGGATGTCTGGGCGACGGCGCGCGGTGAGAGCAGGGTATGGACGGGTTCCTCGCCGAAAGCGCGGGCCCGCATCGGAGTGCTGGTCCGCTCCGGGTTGACGCAGTTGACCCGGACGCCGTACTCGGCCCACTCGTCGGCGAGCGCCTGCGTCAGGTTCACCACGGCGGCCTTCGTCGAGGAGTAGAGGCTGTAGTCGGCCCGGCCCCGGGTGTAGGAGGAGGAGGTGTAGAGCAGCAGGTGGCCGCGGGTCTCGCGGAGGTGGCCGATGGCGGCCCTCGCGATGTTGACGGGGCCGAGGTAGTTCACGCCCACGGTCTCGGCGATCGTGGCGTCGCTCACCTCGCCCAGCTTGCCCATGTGCAGCACGCCCGCGGTGTTGACCACGTAGTCGACCCTGCCGGTCTCCTTGGCCGCGTGGGCGAGCGCGTCGTTCACCGCTCCGGCGTCCTCGACGCGCACCCCGTTCAGCGACCGGGAGAAGGAGAACACCTCGGCGCCGTGGCGCTTGGCCAGGTCGACCACGTCGGCGCCGATGCCGTAGCTGCCGCCGAAGACCACCATGGTCCTGCCCTCCATCGCCTCCCGGTAGGCGAAGGGGGAGTGCCGCGGGGCGCTGCCCGCGGCGAGCTGGAAGAGCTTGTCGGCGATGAACACGTCCACCGGATGGGTGATCTTCATGTTGTGCTCGCTGCCCGGCACGATGTAGATCGGCACGTCGGGCAGGTAGCGCAGCACCACGCCGCAGTCGTCGGTGGGCGGCTGCCTGCCGAAGTCGGGGTCGGCGAAGGCCCGCTCGTAGGCCTCGCGGATCACCGAGAGCCGGAAACACTGCGGCGTCTGGCCGCGGCGCAGCCGGGAGCGGTCGGGGATGTCACGGACGATCTCTCCGCGCGGCCCGGGGGCGGCCACCACGATCGTGTCGGAGCTCGGGATCGCCACGTCGACGGCCGAGTAGACCTTCAGGGCCTCCACGCACTCGGTGATGATCCGAGGCTCCAGCAGCGGTCTGACGGCGTCGTGCAGGAGCACGTCGCACTCCTGCGTCCCCAGGGCCTTCAGCGCCCGCCAGGTGGTGTCGGTACGGTTCTCACCGCCCTCCAGGACCTTGCTGACCTTCCGGAAACCGTTGCGGGCGACGATCCGCTCCACCTCGTCGGTGAAGCCCGGGGTCATCAGCACGATGATCTCGTCGACCTCGGGCGCGCCGTCGAACAGCGCGAGGGTGTGCTCCAGGATCGTCCTACCGGCGATCTTCACGAGCTGTTTGGGGGTGTTCAGGCCGACACGCTGGCCGACTCCACCGGCGAGGACGACGCCGACGGTACGGAGACGTGGTTCATGAGCGGCCAAGATCTGCTTCCTTCGACGGTGCGGATACGGCGAGCGTAATGGGTGCTTACCCGAACGCAGGTCGCGCTCCCGTGCTATCCAGTCAAGATCTCGCTACGCTAAGTGCGCACTCCCCGGTTCGCACGGTGATCCCGTCGGATACGAAGGAGCCCGGTTTGCCTGATTCCCACGTCCCCGCGCCGTCTGGAGACACCCGGACGGCCGCCGTCGTGCTCGCCACCACGGACGCGGCGAGTTCGCACTGCGCCGACGGCACGCTGCTCGACCGGCTGACCGGCCAGCTCGCCCGGCTCCCCGTCGGGGACGTGCACGTGGTCGGCCGCTCCAGCGACATCATCCGCGCCCCCGGCGGCACCTACCTGATCGGCGCCGAGGGCTCCCGGGGGCTCACCGACGACCTGCGCAGGATCGCCGAGGTGGCCCGTACGGCCACCGGCCCGGTGGCCGTGGTCGCAGGAGATCTGGTGGCCCACACCGAGGCGCTGGCCATGCTCCTGGCGCATCCCGCGCACGACACGAGCGCGATGGTGACCACGGACGGTGAGGGCCCCGGGCCGCTGCGCCCGCCGGTCCGGATCGAGGGCGGCCGGGTGGCCGCGGCGGGCAGCACCTTCCACGGGATCGCCGACGCCAACGGCACCTTCAGGGGGGTGCTCCAGGTGGGGGTGGCCGACCTCCCCCTCCTCGCCGAGACCGCGGACACGCTGGCCGAGCCGGCCGGGACCGGCAGGTTCGGTCTCCTGGGCGGTGCCGAGGTCGGCGAGCTGCTCCTGGTCGGCCTGGTCCGCTCCGGCATCCCCGTGCGCGCCTGCGCGATCGGGAGGCTGTGCTGCGACCGGGTGGCCGGGCAGGCGGACGCCGACTCGGCCATGTCGCGCCTCGTGGCGGTGGACGAGGAGCGCGCCCGGCTGGACGCCACGGTCAAGCCGAACGACGGCTTCTTCACCACCTACTTCGTGAGCTCCTGGTCCACCCACCTGGTCAAACTGGCGGCCGATCTGCATCTGACGCCGAACGCGGTCACCGGGATCTCCGTCGGCCTGGCCGCGCTCGCCGCGGTCTCGTTCACGACGGGCACCCGCGAGGCGCAGGTCGCCGGCGCCGTCCTGCTCTACCTGTCGTTCGTGCTCGACTGCGTGGACGGCCAGCTCGCCCGCTACACCCGCGCGTTCTCCCCGTCCGGCGCCTGGCTGGACGCCACCTTCGACAGGGTCAAGGAGTACGCCGTCTACGTGGGCCTCGCGCTGGGCTACACGGCGGGGCTGGACGACTCCCACGGCGGACCGCACGGCATCTGGGTGCTGGCGGTCGCGGCGATGATCCTGCAGATGCTCCGCCACACGATCGACTTCTCCTACGCGGGGTCCCGCGCCGACGCCGCCCAGAAGGCGGTCCGGGCCGGCACGGCGGCCTCGCTGACCGTCCCGGCGGAGGCGTCCACCTGGCCGGAGCCGCTCCAGCCGCCGCCGGACCGGCAGGTCGAGGTCACCGACGGCATCGCCGCAGCGGAACGCTACCTGGGCAAGGAGCGGGAGGCCGGTGCGGGCAGCGTGGGCAACACGGTCGTACGGCTGTCGCGGCGGTTGGAACGGGTCTCCCTCACCCGCTGGCTGAAGAAGATCATCGTGCTCCCCATCGGGGAGCGGATGGCGCTCATCGCGGTCACCGCCGCGTTGTTCAACGCGCGGGTGACCTTCGTCGCCCTGCTGACCTGGGGCGGCGTCGCCGCCCTCTACACGGTCGCGGGCAGGATCGGCAGGTCCTTCAGCCGATGACGCCACGTGTGGGTTCCAGGGGCGGCGGCGCGGCGGGAACGGCCCGGCGGGTGTTCCGCGGAACGAGTGAGGAGACGAATGCGATCATGGTTTCCGTGCGCATGACGCCGGTGCCGCGCAGCACCGTTACGGCCTACAGGGACGACGGGACGCTCTCGCGGGCGATGGGCGCGCTGGTGGCCGGGCAGCTCCCGCCGTTGCCGCCCGCGATCGTCGGGATGTTCGTGACCGGGGTGCTGCTGATGGTGGGCGTGGCCGGCGCCGACAACCTGGCGGTGTTCGCCCCTGCGGTGGCGCTGCTGCTGGCCGGTCCCGGCAGCTCTCATCCGCATGACGGCAGGATCGACTGGCTGGTCCCGCCGATCCTGCGCCTGACCGAGTACGGATTCGTGGCCGCGGTCGGGTTCGCGCACGACGTGCCGCCGTGGTTGATCTTCCTGCTGCTCGGCGCGATGGCCTTCCACCACTATGACGTCGTCTACCGCGTACGGCAGCGCGTCTACCCGCCGGCCTGGCTGGCCACGGCCGGCCTGGGCTGGGACGGCCGCATGCTGCTGATCGCGCTGGGTGCTCTGGCCGGGCAGATGACGCTGGTCTTCTGCCTCCTCGCCCTCTATCTCTGGGGCCTTTTCGGGTGGGAGAGCATCACCTGCTGGCTGGCCGTACCGCGCTCGGGGGTGGACGCGGCCGATCTGGGCGCCCACGATTGAGCCACGGCGGAGAAACGGCCGGCAAACCTTCGATTACACGTTCCGGGCCCAAAGGCAACTAATCTTTGGGGCCAGGAGTGCCCGCCGAGGGGCTCATTTGGGTGAGGAGCGCACGTTGCTGGGAATGGTGCTGGCCGCCGGGGCCGGACGACGCCTGCGGCCGTACACGGACACACTGCCCAAGGCGTTGGTGCCGGTCGACGGTGAGACCACGATCATGGACATCTCGCTGCGTAATCTCGCGGCGGCGGACCTTCGTGACGTCGTGGTCATCGTCGGCTACCAGGCGCAGGCCGTACACGAGCGCAAGGCCGAGCTGGAGCGGCGCCACGGCGTGAAGCTCACCCTCGTGCACAACGACAAGGCCGAGGAGTGGAACAACGCATACTCCCTGTGGTGCGCGCGTGACTACTTCGAGCAGGGCGTGCTGCTGGTCAACGGCGACACCGTGCACCCCGTCTCCGTCGAGCACACGCTGCTGTCCGCCCCCGTGACCGGCGACATCCTGCTCGCGGTGGACGACGTGAAGAAGCTCGCCGACGAGGAGATGAAGGTCACCCTCGACGACGCCGGCCACCTGGCGCGGATCACCAAGCTGATGGACCCCGCCGACGCGGCGGGTGAGTACATCGGCGCGACGCTGATCCGCCCCGGCATCGGCGGACGTCTCGCCGACGCCCTCCAGGCCACCTTCGAGCGCGACCCGCAGCTCTACTACGAAGACGGCTACCAGGAGCTCGTCGCCCGCGGCGAGAAGATCGCGGTCGCCCCGATCGGCGAGGTCTCCTGGGTAGAGGTCGACAACCACGACGACCTGGCCAAGGCGCGGGAGATCGCGTGCCGATACTAGCCAGAATGCTCCCCGCCCCACTGACCGTGGAAGTACGGCGGGGCGCCATCGCCCAGCTCGGCTCGCTGCTGGCCGACAGCCGGGTCGCGACCTCCGGGCGGGTGGCGGTGGCGGTGGGCGCCGGACAGGGCGACAGGATCGCCTCGGTGATCGCCCCCACGCTCGGCGAGGCCCAGATCTTCCGGGTGCCCGACGGCTCCGTGGACGCGGCGGTCTCGCTCGGTGCCGACCTCCGCAAGGGCGCCTACGAGGCGCTCGTCGGGATCGGCGGCGGCAAGACCATCGACGTGACCAAATACGCAGCGTCGCTCGCCGGCATCCCGATGGTGGCGGTGGCCACCAACCTGTCGCACGACGGGATCTGCTCGCCGGTGGCGTCACTGACGCACGACGGCGGCAAGGGCACCTTCGGCGTGCCCATGCCGCTGGCCATCATGGTCGACCTCGATTTCGTCCATGACGCGCCGCCCTCCCTGGTCCGTTCCGGGGTCGGCGACGTGGTCAGCAATCTGTCGGCGATCGAGGACTGGCAGCTCGGCAACACCGAGCGGGGCGAGCCGATCGACGGCCTGGCCTGCGCGATGGCCCGCACCGCGGCGGAGGCCCTGATCGGCAGGTCCGACTCGATCGAGTCCGACTCCTTCCTCACCGTGCTGGCCGAGGCGCTCATCCTCTCGGGGATGTCGATGGTGATCGCCGGGTCTTCCCGTCCCTCCAGTGGCGGAGACCATGAGATCCTTCATGCCGTGGATCAGCTTTTTCCCGGCACCTCCAACCACGGCGAGCTCGCCGGGATAGGTGCCGCATTCTGCTTCTTCCTCCGGGAGGACTCTCGCAGGCTCGACCAGGTGGTCGGCTGCCTGCGCGGGCACGAGCTACCGGTCACCCCCGGCGACGTGGGCATGACCGCCGGACAGTTCACCGAGGCGGTCATGCTGGCGCCGTCGACCCGCCCCGGGCGTTACACCGTCCTGGAGCACCTGCGCCTGTCGGAGCCGGAGATCAGAGATCGGGTGGAGGACTATGTCCGGGCCGTCGGTCGCTGAGCTCCGTGCGGTGGCCCAGCCGCACTCGACCATGGAGCGCAACAGCGGGGAGCACTGGGCCGGTGCTCTCTACATGCGCAAGCTGTCGATCTACGTCACCTGGTTCCTCGCCAAGACGCCGATCACCCCCAACCAGACCACCTGGCTGATGATCCTGTCCGGGCTGCTGGCGGGGGTGGTCCTCGCGCTCCCCGGCCTCTGGGCCGCCGTCGGCGCCGCCCTGCTGATCCAGCTCTACCTGCTGCTCGACTGCTCCGACGGCGAGCTGGCGCGGTGGACCGGGCGGACCTCCATCACGGGCGTCTACCTGGACCGGGTCGGTCACTACTTCGCCGAGGCCGCCCTGCTCATCGGGCTGGGCTTCCGGGCCTCTGCGATCCTCCCGGACTGGTACACCGTGCTGGGTTTCGCCGCCGCGCTCGGCGCGATCCTGATCAAGGCGGAGACCGACCTGGTCGACGTGGCCCGCGCCCGGTCCGGCCTGGTCGCGGCCACCGAGAGCTCAGCCGAGCACTTCCAGTCGCGTGGCCTGGGCCTGGCCCGCAAGGCCGCGGCCGCCCTGAAGTTCCACCGGGTCGTCCAGGCCGTCGAGCTGTCCCTCCTCGTGGTGATCGCCGCGGTGTGGGACCTGCTCAGCGGTGGTCTGGCCGCGACAAGGGTGCTCATGGTCGCCTGCGTCGTGGTCGCCGTGCTGCAGATGGCGCTGCATCTGATCAGTATCCTGGCCTCCAGGCGGCTTTCATGAGGAACCGGACAGCGTCGCGGTGCGTCGTAGGTGCGAGTACCTCACTGTTTGGTGGGTGTTCGCCGATGGTTCCGATACGCTTGGTTTCCGGTAAATCAGTAATGCTTGGCCATGTCAAAGTTGCCCGACACAGCAGACTCGGTGATCATGAAAGTATGCTCCGCACGTGCTCTCGACGCGTCAGGGCGATGACCCGTTGAAGATCTCGTGTGTCATCCTCACCATGGGTAACCGGATCCCCGAGCTGGACCGGGCCGTGGAGTCCGCGCTGAACCAGGTCGACGGCGACGTCGAGGTGGTCGTCGTCGGCAACGGCGCGGACGTCCCCGAGCTGTCGGTCGGCGTGCCCTCCGGATCGTCCGCCTCGATCAAGACCGTGCGGCTCAGCCACAACACGGGCATCCCGGCGGGCCGCAACCGCGGCGTCGAGGAGTGCTCGGGTGACGTGGTGCTCTTCCTGGACGACGACGGCTGGTACGGCGCGACGGACGTCGTCTCCCACCTGCGTGAGCGGTTCTCCACCGAGCACGATCTCGCCGTCGTCTCCTTCCGGGTGATGGACCCCGAAGGCGGCACCGGCCAGCGCCGTCACGTCCCCCGCCTGCGGGCGGGCGACCCCGAGCGGTCCTCTCCGGTCACCACCTTCCTGGGCGGGGCCTGCGCCATCCGGCGCTCCGCCTTCCTCCAGGTCGGTGGCCTCCCCGAGCGGTTCTTCTACGCTCATGAGGAGACCGACCTGGCCTGGCGGCTGCTCGGTGAGGGATACCGCATCGAGTACGACGCCCAGACGGTCATGTACCACCCGCAGGTCCCGCCGACCCGCCACGCCGACTTCTACCGGCTCAACGCCCGCAACCGCGTCTGGCTGGCCCGCCGTAACCTCCCCTGGCCCCTGGCCGCCTTCTACCTCCTCAACTGGGTCGGCCTCACCCTGATCCGTGAACGCTCCGGCTCCGCCCTGCGTGCCTGGTTCACCGGTTTCACCGAGGGGCTGCGCGAGCCCGCGGGCGAACGCCGCCCCATGGGCTGGAAGACCGCCTGGCGCATGCTCCGCCTGGGCCGCCCGCCGATCGTCTGATCCCTCACGTGGACGGCTTCGAGGTGGCCTCGGGCGGTGAGCTGGCGCACGTGCGGGGCCCGGGGCTGTCCGAGGTCAACCTGGGTGGCGGCATGGCCGTCTCCTACGCCGAGCCGGACTCCCTGTTCGACTGGACGGCCTACGGCGAGGGGCTGGCGGAGCTGCGCCGGGAGGGCGAGGCGCTGCGGATCGAGCCGGGCCGTTCCCTGACCGTCTACTGCGGGCGCCACGCCACCCGTGTGATCGACGTCAAGCGCGTCCACGGCCGGCTGTTCGCGATCGTCGCCGGGGGCACCCACCACATCCGCACCCCGGCGACGAAAGGCCACGACCAGCCGGTCGTCCCCGGTGAGGCCGGAGAGCCGATCACCATCGTCGGCCGGCTCTGCACCCCGAAGGACCAGCTGTCCGCCGATGTGCCGATCACCCTGAAGCCCGGTGACGTCGTGGAGCCGGCGATGGCCGGGGCGTACGCCTGGAACATCTCGCATCACGACTTCCTGATGCACCGGCACCCGGTGTTCTCCTACGTGGGGAAGTGATCCATATGGACGTCTACACCCTCGGCGAGGCCTTCGCCGTCGTCACCAGTGGGCGGATCCGTCACGAGCACGAGGCCAGGCTGGACGTGACCGGCGCCGAGTTCACCGTGGCGGTCGGGCTGGCCAGGCTCGGTCATGAGGTCGCCTGGCTGGGCAAGGTGGGCGGCGACGAGCTCGGCGTGCGGGTCCTGGCGGCGCTGCGCGGTGAGGGGGTGGACGTCTCGGACGCGCGGGTGGACGAGGCGTCCCCGACCGGACTGCTGCTCAAGGAGTCCAGACCGGGGCAGGCGGCCAGGGTCACCTACTACCGCACCGGGACCCGGCTCACGCAGGGGAACGTTCCCATGGACCGGATCGCGGCCTCTGCGGTCCTGCACGTCAGCGGGATCTCCGCGGCGCTGAACGCCCGCGACGCCATGCGCGCCGCGGTACGGGCCGCGCGGGCCTCGGGGGTCACCATCTCGGTCGCGGTCAACTACCGCGACCAGCTCTGGCCGGACCTGCGGGAGGCCGAGGAGGTTCTCAGCGAGCTGGCCTGCTCGGCCGACGTGCTGTTCGTCCGGCAGAGCGAGCTGGATCTGGTCAAGCCCGCGCTCACCGGAGGTCGCGAGGTCATCGTGATCCGAGGCCCCCGGGGGGCGAGCGTCCGGGTGGACGGCGTCCGCCACGACGCCCCGGGGCTGTCCGGCCCCGTGGTCGACCCCACCGGCTCGGGAGACGCCTTCGTCGCCGGATATCTCAGTGCGCTGCTGGAGCGGCTGCACCCGGCCGACCGGTTGCGCAGGGGTGCCCTGGTGGCGGCTTTCGCGGTGTCCAGCACCAGCGAATGGCAGGGACTTCCCACCAGGGCCGAGCTGCCGTTGATGGAGTCCGAGGGCTGAGAATCCCGTGGCCCCGCGCCGGAGGCCGGCCGGGCGATTCCCGGCGGGGAGCGGAGGCAACGGTCCGGAGATCCCGCTAGATGTCTTTCGCCTCGTCGAAGGTCATGGCGAGGTGGGAGGCCGTGGTGGTCATCAGGGCGCGTCTGGGCAGGCCGAGCTCGCTCAGCTCCTTGGCGACGGGGTGGTTGCCCAGCCGGATCAACGCACCGCCGGGGCGGGCCCGGACTCCGCGGGGAGACACCGACCAGGGGATGCGGCGGGTGACGCCGTCCCGGTGGCTGTAGGCGTCGGGGGCCCTCACCGTGCCGCCCGAGAGCACGGGGACACCGGGTCTGACCAGCAGGTCCAGCACCAGGCGGCCGTCCTTGCGCAGGATGCACCGCTTGTAGGGGGAGGCCAGGCGCAGGTCGATGTCGGCCAGCTCCTTGGGGAAACCCCAGATCGCCCTGCCCGCCTCCAGGGTGAAGCCCTGGTCCACGGGCAGCCAGTGCACGAACGCCCCGGCCCCGCGCAGCCCGGGCAGACCCCCGCGCAGGCCCCGGCGGAGCGGCGGCTCCCCATCGGGGTGCCGGACCAGGAAGGCCATGCCGAACTCCCGGTAGGCGCCCAGGTCGCCGTCGGCGTAGGAGACGAACACCAGTGTGCAGAGCGCCTTGCCGGGCAGCACCTCGGCGACGTCCATCCCCGAGTAGGCGATCACCGCCCGGGCCGCGTCGGCCCGGACCAGGTAGGAGGCTCCGCAGGCGGTGGCGTCCCGGATCCGCACCGGCATGGCGACCTCGCGTCCCTGGATCAGATGGCGTGCCATGTCTCCAGTACACCAACCTCCCGTCCCGACGTCACTGGTGTGTGACCAATCCCCTGAAAACTCCGTCTTTCAGACTGTGATGAATCAACCCCCGACGCGGAGGCGGCCATCGGCACCCGCATTGAGCAGCTCTACCGGGAGCACTGGCCGCTGGTCTGCGGTTACCTCCTGCGCCGCACGCGTGACCCCCATCTCGCCGAGGACCTGGCCCAGGAGACCTTCGTCAAGGCGACCAGGGCGCTGCTCGGCTGGCGCGGGGAGTCCCCTGTCGCGTGGCTGCTCAGCATCGCCCGCAACGTGCTCGTCGACCACCTGCGGCGCAGCCGTACCGAACTGCCTCTGCCCAGCGCGGACGACCTCGGTGCGCGTGCACCGGCCATCGACGCCGTCGCGGTCCGCGACGTGCTGGACCGGCTGCCTGAGCAGCAGCGCCGGCTGCTCACCCTCGTCTACTTCGACGGGTTCTCCCTGGTGGAGGTGGCCGCGATGACCGGCCGATCCGTCACGTCGATCAAGACAGCCGTGTGGCGGGCCCGCGCCGCCTTCGCCGACATGTACGGAGCCGCCCGATGACCGAGCCCGAGTCCGAGTTCCAGATCCCCGACTTCGACCCGCGCAGGACACGGAGGGCCGTGCGCAGGGGTGTCGTCCGTACGGCCCTGGTATCGCTGAGCGCGCTGCTCGCGCTGGTGCTGGTGGCCACCCTCGGTTCGGCGTGGGTCCAGAAGCGCGGCGACCGCGAGCGGCGGATGCTCGACGTGCTGGGTACGGCCATGCAGGTCGCCAATCCCGGCTACCGGGTCAGCGTCGGCGAGTGCTGCGAGGTCTCGCCGCTCTCGCTCTCCTTCGAGGTGGGCATCAGCCCGATCCGCGTGGTCGGCGGCTTCTCCGCCGGACCTGCCTTCGCCGACCGGCGTGAACGGGTGACGCAGGACTTCTTCGGGCGGGTGCACACGCCGCCGCTCGGTTACGGGACCGAGACCCCGCTGACCTACGCGCTCTACAACGTCCGGACCGGCAACCAGCCCAAGGCCGGCATGCGCCAGGTCCTGAAACGCCTGCCCGAGGATATGAACGCCCTGGCCGTCGTCGAGTTCACCGAGCCGATGACCAGCGCCCAGCTCGTCGCCTTCGCCCGGCAGTACGGGGGATGCCCCGAGAACGTGGTCTACGAGGATCGGCCGCGGTCCACTCCGATCACCTGGGAGCAGACGATGCGACCCAGGTCCATGGATCTTCCCAAGGGCGGGATGTGCAGCGACTCGCCGCCGGAGACGCTGGAGGGGTTCCGGGGCTGGGTGGGCATGCTGCGCGAGCATGACGAGCCCAACCTCAGGCGGTTCGGGCTCGACCTGGCCCGCCTGCGGAAGTCGGCGGCCGAGGGCCGGGCTTACGCCTACGTGGATCCGGTGTCCAGGGTCTCGGAGCTCCGCAAGCTGATCGAGGATCCCCGGGTCGCGACGGTGCGGGTGGCTGACATCACCTTCGACCTGGAGCGGCCCCGGTAGTCGCGTAGGAATTTCAGATCGTCAGGGCTTGGCGGTGGGCGCTTGCAGGGGTGGCGCTCACCGTCGCCCATTCCTCTAGCAATCTCACGAAATCGCCCGCGTGATCGGGCCAGTTGTGGTGGCGCAGTGCCTCCTGGTGCCCACGCGCGCCCATCGCCGCGGCCCCTTCCGGATCCTCCCGCAGCGCAAGTACAGCGTGCAGCACCGCGTCCACGTCCCCGAAGGGGGTGACGACGCCGCAGCCGGTCCGGTCGACCAGCGAGGCGGCGGCCGGGAGCGGGGTGGTGACCACCGGGATCCCCCGGGACATGTAGTCGACGACCTTGGCCGGCGTCGACCGCCGGTGGGCGGGCACGTCGTGCGGGAGCGACAGCCCGGCGACCGCCCCCTCGGCCATCCGCAGCGCGTGCTGGTTGGGCACGTAGCCGTACCAGTCGAGCAGGCCCTCCCGCTGCGCGTCCCGCAGCAGCGGCCTGATCTCGGCGTCGGCGGCGCCCACCAGGTCCAGCCTGACGCCGTGGGGGAGCAGCCGCCGGGCCAGCTCGACCAGGTGCGTCGCGCCCCCGGACCGGGAGAGGTGGCCGACGTGGACCACCCGGTCGCGGCCCGGGGTCGTGGGCGGGCGCGGGGGCACGTAGGCGGCGTTGGGCACCACCGGGTGGGGCCGGGAGAACCGCTCCTGGTAAGACTTCTCCGCCAGGATGAGGTGCGCGCGGGCCTCGACCCGGCGTATCAGCGATGACGAGGTCCGGCGCAGCTGCTCCGGAAGGTACGATCTCGCCTCCAGCGTGGCGACCGGATCCTCGCGGACGTCCCAGACGGTGACGGGACGGTGCCGGGGCAGCCGGAACAGCAGCTCGACGTCGTGGACGACCAGCAGATCGGCGTCCGCGGCTCCGCGCCGCAGGGCTCCGCGGGCGGCCTTCAGGGAACGCCTGCGGTGCCCGCCCAGCGCGCGCGGGATGTCGATCGCCCGGATCCGCGGATCGGGCGTGACGTTGCAGTCGGTGAAGGGCGCGACATAGGTGATCTCGTGCCCGGCGTCGAGGAGCGCCCGGATCTGCCGATGCATGATCCGGGCGTCCTCGGGGTGGTGGACGATCGTACCGACACATACCCGCATATGCCGATGCTGAGCGCCGGTTCCGTCATCACCGGATGTGTTGAGTTAACTACCGCGGAACGGCCGCTGAACTCTCCTTGCTCGGGGAGGCCGCCGCCCCGGAGGGCGTACTCGCCGCACTCCCGGGGGAGGCCGCCGACGGGCGGCGGTAGAGCCAGACCAGGCGGGGTTCGAGTAGCCACTTGAAGAGTGTGCGGGTCTGCGGCAGGCACAGGACGATGGCCAGCACCAGCGCGCTCGACGTGATCGCCAGGACGCCCAGCGGGCCGTGCAGCCAGGAGAAGCTCAGCCACTTCTGGTCCTTGGCGATGAGCACCACGACGCCGTGGAGCAGGTAGGCGTAGAGGGTGCGGGTGCCGAGGTCGGAGAACCAGGTCTCGCGCCTGGGCACCAGCGCCAGGAGCGCGACCGTCAGGGCCAGCCCCGCGATCAGCATGGCGCCGCGTATCCCGAGCCCCGTCCACCAGGTGACGTCCATGGACTTGAAGCTGTAGCGGAAGTAGACCGGCTTGAGGCTGACGTGCGGGGCGATGAAGATCGCCGCCCCGATGGCGCCGGCGACCGTGATCCCGGCCAGGATCTTGACCCAGAGCGGTTTGAGCAGGTCGAAGTGCTCCGGCTTGAGCACCAGGCCGAGCACGTAGAAGGGGAGCAGGCCGAAGAATCGGTCGATGCTGAAGTCGCCGGAGATCTCCGAGAATCCCGCGACCATGTAGATGACCACGGCGACCAGCAGCGGCTGCCGCATCCGCGTCCAGATGGGTGTGGAGATCCGCCAGAGCACCAGGGCGAGCAGGTACCAGTTCAGCCAGGCCGGGTCGATGATCGTCAGGGACCATTTCTGGCCCAGCGCGTAGCGGAGCAGCGCGTAGCCGATCTCCACGACCGCGTAGGGGACCAGCATGGTGTCGACCAGCTTGTTGATCTTGGCGTTGGAGTGCCAGAAGTTGCGGCCGAGATAGCCGCTGATCAGTACGAACGCCGGCATGTGGAACGTGTAGATGAACAGGTAGGCGGCCTTGGCCGAGTGCGCGGACAGGGTGGGCACCAGCGAGTGCCCGGTCGCGACGAGGACGATCAGGATGAACTTGACGTTGTCGAGGTAGGGGTCGCGCTTCTTCTTGCCGGGGGGAGGAGCGGGTTCCTCCCGCGAGCGCGGCTCCTGCTCATCCGCGGCCGGGCTCCACGGGGCCGGATCGGGGTCTCGGTGGGAGTTCTCCCAGTAGGAGAACGGCCGCTCGGCAGGGGCCGGAGCCTTCTGCGGCTCGGCCCGACGGTGGGAAGGCGCGGCCGGAGCCGCAGGAGCCTGGGCGCCGGCCTGGCCCGATGACCAGGCGGGGTCCAGCGGGTCCAGAAGGTTCCCCGCGGGCGCGATGGCGCGCGGCGTCATGTCCAGGGGGTCTCTGCGCGTGTCCGGATACGGCGCCCGTGCTTCCCGCGCGGAGGGATAGGAGGTCTCCCGCTGGGAACCCCATGTCTGCGGGGCGGCCGGCGGTGGGACGCCCAGGTGCGACGAGCCCCACGCCTCCGGTGGGGAGGCGTCCCGGTGCGATCCCCATGTCTCCGCCGGGGAGGGCGGGCCACCGAGGCGAGGGGCCTGCGTGCCCGGTGCCTCCGGGGGCGGGGTGCGGTGCCGCGTCCGCCCCTGCGGCTCGGAGGGGGACCGGGTGCCCCGGCGCGGCTCCTGCTGCCCGGGAGCCGCCTGGGTGTCCCAGTTGGCCCACGCGTCGTGCTCGGTGGAGGACGACGGCTCCTGGTAGGCGGGGTAACCCCAGGCGGTGACCTCACCGGGATCCTCGTCCGGGCCGTGCCCGTCCGGGCGGCCACCCCGCCTTGCGGAGGGAACGCGGTCCGGCGGCTCCGGCCAGGGGGCCGAGGAGGTGGGAGACGGCTGTGCGCGCTCGGGCATCGGCCACGGGGCGGGTGTCCGGCCCTGTCCGTCGGTGGACCTGCCGGTGTCGGCGTCGGGGACGCCGTCGTCCCCTGGGGTCGGTACCTGGAAGGGGAATCGGGTGTCGCTCACGGGGAAAACGCTCAGCTATCTGTCGGAGACTGGGGAGTAGTCGGACACGCTAGTGGAGACGTCCAGGGACCGCCGGAGGAGTGCGGCCAAGTGGGGGGTTCGCCTCGCCGACCCGACCACCCTAGACCGATGACGCGCCCTCTGTCGCACGCGCACTGGGGGTTTGCGAGGGTTCGCGGCGAATCGTGATCATCGGAAACCTGTGGCCCCAGCGGGGCCGTCGCGCTCCTGGACGGAGCACGCGGCGTTCCCGGGACCGCGGCGCTCACCGACGGGGGAGGCGGCGGCTCCGGCCGTCGCCTCCCCCCTGCCGGGTCCTACTGACAGGGGTCGGTCTTGCTGTCGACGACGTCGCCCTTGAAGGAGTCGGGGCTGGGGGCCCGGACCCCCTTCCAGTCGGCACCGACGACCAGCTGGACGACCGGTCCATCCAGAGGCGCGGTGGCCGGGATGGTCGGTGCGTAGTTCTCCACCGTGGCGGGCTTCACCTTGCCCGCGACGGGGACGAGTTTGTCGCCGGAGAGCCGGGCGGCCACCGCGTCGGCGTAGGCGGCCCCCTCGGCGTCCTTCTTGCCGTAGCGCAGCGCCGTGGTCGGCACGTTGCCGGTGGTGTTGCCCACCTGGGTCACCTTGAAGCCCTGTTCGGCCAGTTTCGCGGCCACCTCCTTGGCCCGGCCGAACGTGCCGGTGCCGTTGAAGACCTGGACCTGGACCTGCTCGTTCTTGACGGTCGGCTTGGCGGGGGCGTTGGGGGCCGGGCTGGCGGTCGGCTCGGTGTCGCTGCGGATCGACTCGAACAGGTTCTGGGCTTCGGGCTTCCAGACGACCCGGTTCTTGTCCTCGGGGTCCGGCATCCACGGGATGGTGACGGCCTTCAGGCCCTTGGCGGTGAGGGATTTCGCACTCTGGGCGATCTCCACCATGCGATCGACGCTGAGCTTGCTGTCGACCGTCATCGAGGAGGTGACGGCGTTCAGGAAACCGGTCAGCTTGCCGACGTCGGTCAGCAGGTCGGAGCTGGTGGCCTTCTTCATCACCTGCTGGAGGAAGACCTGCTGGCGCTTGATCCGGCTGATGTCGCTCCCGTCGCCGAGCGAGTAGCGGGCGCGGACGTAGGCGAGGGCAGTTTCACCTTTCACGACGTGTTTGCCCTTGGTCAGCTCCAGCTTGGCCTTCTTGTCCGACACGTCCTGGGGCAGGCAGATCTCGATGCCGTCCAGCGCGTCGACGATCCCCTTGAATCCGGAGAAGTCGACCTTGACGAAGTGGTTGAGGCGGATCTGGGTCAGCGCCTCGATCGTGTTCCAGGTGCAGGCGATGCCGCCGTCGTTGAAGGTCGCGTTGATCATCTTGGGGCCGGCGGGGACGATCGCCTTCGTCTTGGGGTTCTGACAGGAGGGTGTCTGGACCACGGAGTCACGGGGGAAGCTCAGCAGCGTCGCCTTGTCGCGGTTCGGGGAGATGTGGAGCAGCATGATGGTGTCGGTCCGCTCGCCCGTGCCCTGCATGTGCTGGCCGTACTTCTTGTTCGCGTCGCCCTCGCGGCTGTCGGAGCCCACGACGAGCACGTTGAGCGCTCCGGTGTCCGGGGGGCGGTTGGCGCTGAGCTGTTTCGTGATGTCGTCACGTTTGATGTTGTCGTCGAGGCTGCGGTAGAGCTTGTAGGCCCCGAGGGTGCCGGCCACCAGGACGCAGGTCATCCCGACGCTGATCCAGCCGCCCACGCTCAGCCGTCCGGTCTTGCGGGCCGGCTCGCGGGGCGGCCTGTCGTACTCGACCGGATTCTCGGGGGGCTGCTGCCCCCCGTTCCCGCCCGCGCGCCGGGAGCCCCGGCGGCCGTGGCCGCCCGGCTCGGTCCGGCGGTCCCTCACGGCGACGTGCCGATGGTCGCTCATGCGATCTCCTCGCCCGGCGGCAACATCAGGTGCTGTCTCAGCTCGCTCATTGCGCCCAAAGAGTAGGTCACGAGGTGAGCAGGGGACGCGATGATGACGTGAACTTGGTCATGACTGCCCCTTTACAGGTCCCGTGATGATCCGAGCGCTCAGCATACTCAAATACGGACATTTCTTGGAATGTTATGGAAAGAAGGTTTACCTGCCATAAACGCGGCGGCCAGACACGCGGCCGGTACGGCGGGCAGGACGTAGCGGTAGTCGAACTCCGCGACCGCCGGAGGCATGACGAGCAGCACCACCGCGGTCGTCCACGGCAGCACCCACGCCGTGGAGTCCGGGCGCACCCGCCCGGCCCGGGCCGCCACCGGGCGGAACCGCCGGATGCCCGCCGCCGCCGGGGGGATGAGCAGGATCACCAGCACCGCCGCGCCGGGCAGCCACACGATGTCCTGGTAGGCCCGTATCCAGCCCGCGTACGGCTCGACGATCCGGGTGGCGATCGGTCCTCGCTGGTAGTGGCGCTCGGCCCACTCCGCGCCCACCGTGGCCGGGTAGCGGCCCGGAGGCGCCGGCGGCGTCGCGGGGAACTCGTAGTAGTCGTAGACCTCCTGGTCCGGATAGACCGGGCGGTTCAGCGGGAACGAGCGCGCCAGCTCGGAGAGCACCGAGCTCAGGTAGGCGAGCGGCTGGCGCTGGATGGCCAGCGACGCGAACCGCCCGGCCAGCGCGTCGTTCGCCTCGCTGAAGGTGATGCCGGGCAGCCTGACGAGCGGGGAATCGGGACTCCAGACATACTCCTGGGCGGGGGGCCGTCGCTCGGGCGGGCGGGGGTCGCAGAGCACCGCCAGATCCGCGGGAGGCCGCATCACCGCGCAGTCGGCGAACGTCATCGTCTTGGCGTAGAGGAAGACGCCGTTGGCTCCCACGATGCCGACCCGGCCGGTGGTCGCGTAGAACCAGGCTCCGTAACCCAGGATCGGCAGCGCCGCCGCGGCCAGCATCACCCCGGCCATGAGCACCCGGCCCCGCATCCGGTAGATCAGCCAGCACGCGAAGATCGCGACCAGCGGCAGCCCCACGGTCCTCGTCAGTGTCGCGGCCGCGACCAGCAGCCCGATCCCGCATGCCGTACGCCACCCGGTGGCCCGGGAGAGGGCGAGGCAGACCGCCGACATCACCAGCGCGGCGAACAGGGTGTCGGAGACCAGCAGGTGCTCCAGCTCGATCTGGTAGGCGTCCAGAAGGGAGGGGACGGAGGCGAGCACCGCGGCCCAGCCGGGGACGCCCAGCCGCCGGGCGGTGAAGTAGACGAGCACGCCGATCAGGAGTCCCAGCAGATGCTGGACCAGCGCGACGAGGGCGAAGCTGTGAAACGGTTCGAGCAGTCGCAGGAACATCGAGTAGCCGGCCGGCCGGACCAGGTCGGGCCGGGGCCTCAGCGCGGTGACGACGTAGGTGTAGGAGTCGGGGAACCAGAGCGCGGGGCGGTAGCCGAGCATGGTGACCGCCCGCAGGACGACCCCGAGACTCAGAACCCCCAGGAACCATCGGTGCTCCCGAGCCCAGCCGACCACGTGCCGCCCCCTTCGCGCGCTGCGCGTACGCTACCGGCTTTCCCGCAGCCGGTGCGCGCGTGCCCGTCGCCCTCGCCGGAGGCTGCCACTACGCTCGGGTCAGCTATGTGGACCATCTGGATGGATCACGCGCGGAGGCCCACGGCGGGCAGGGTGCTCGCCGTGCTGTCGGTCGTGCCCGCGCTCGTGCTGGCGGGCTGGCTGCTGGCGGGGCTGTCGCTGCTGCTGTTCGGCTGGTTCCGGCCGCTCGCCGCCCTGCCGCTGGGCCTGGTGATCGCGGCCGTCCTGTGCCGGTACGGCCTGCGCCGCCTGCCCGAGACCGTCGAGGCCACCGCCTGGCAGACGTCCGGGGTCGTGGCCGTGGCCCTGGCCTCAGGGATCTTCAACGGTCTGCTCCACAGCGAGCAGCTCATCGTCCGCCGAGACCCCGCCACCTACGCGCAGTACGCCCTCTGGCTGGCCGGGCACGGCTCGTTGCCGATCCCGTACCAGCAGGCGGCCTTCGGCGGGCCGGATTCCGCGCTGCGCTTCGACAGCGCGGGCTTCTACAACTCCGGCGGCGCGATCGTGCCCCAGTTCATGCCGGGCGCGCCGCTCATCGACGCGCTGGGCCACTGGGTGGGCGGTCTGTCCGGGCTTCTGCTGGTGCCGCCGGTGCTGGGGGCTCTGGCGGTGCTCGTCCTGGCGGGGGTCGTGGCCCGGATGGTCGGCGCCCGGTGGGCCCCGCTCGCCGCGCTCGTGTTCGCGGTCAGCCTCCCGATCCTCTACACCTCGCGCACCACCTTCAGCGAGATCCCCTCCATGATCCTGCTCTTCGGCGGTCTGGCCCTGCTCCACGATGCCCAGGTCAGGCTCCGCTCCGGCACCACGGGTCTCGGCTACCTGCCGTCCGCGCCCTCCGCCGAGCAGCCGGGACGGATCCGCCGGGCCCAGTCGGACGGCGCGGTGATCGGGGCGGAGCTGGCCGGCCTGGTGTTCGGGCTGGCCGTCCTGGTCAGGATCGACGGCCTGCGCGACGTGCTGCCCGTGCTCGTCTACGCCGGGCTGCTGATCGCCATGCGCCAGGTCGGCACCCGTGACGAGGGGCGGCTCGGCGTCCCGCTGCTGTTCGGGCTGGCGGCGGGGGTGGGGACGGGGGTCGCGGCCGGATACATCCTGTCCCGGCCCTACCTGAACTACCTCTCCGGATCGTTTGTGCCACTGCTGGCCATCTGTGGCGTGGTGCTGGTCCTCACCCTGGTCGTCGCGCTCCTGGCCCCGAGGCTCGTGGTGCTCTTCCGGCGGGTCAGGAGGATCCGGCGGCTGCCCGAGATCGCCGGCGGCCTGGTGGCGCTGGCCGTGGTGTCCTTCGCGGCCCGGCCGCTGCTGCAGGTGGTCACCCGGCTGCCGACGACGCGGGACGACCGGCTGAACTTCGAGTTCATCGAGAGGACCCAGCAGGCCAACGGGCTGCCGATCGACGGCTCCCGGCTCTACTACGAGGACTCGCTGTACTGGGTGATCTGGTACGTCGGCGTCCCCGTGGTGGTGCTGGCCACGCTGGCCGCGGCGCTGCTCACCCGCAGGATGGTCCGGGGCAGGGGCTTCGGCTGGCTGCTGCCGCTGGCCGTCATCGGCTGGACCACGGTCACCACGCTCTACCGGCCGGGCATCACCCCCGACCACCCGTGGGCCGACAGGCGGCTGGTCCCCGTCGTCATCCCCGGCCTCATCCTGCTCGCCTTCTGGGGGCTGCGCTGGGTGCGGGAGAAGGCCCGCCGGATGGGATACGGCCGGGCCGTCCAGAACGGCCTCGCCGCCTCCGGCGCGGTGCTCCTGCTCGTCCCCGCGGTGATCACCTCCGTCGGGACGGCCCTCACCCCCATCGAGCCCGGCGAACGCGCGGCGGTCGAGGCGATGTGCGCGGCCCTGCCGGAGCGGGCCTCGGTGCTGATCGTGGAGCGGGTCACCGGCGAGCGGTTCACCCAGGTCGTCCGGGGCACCTGCGGCGTCCCCACCGCCCGCGTCGTCTTCGGCCCGGGCGCGGACGTCCCCGCCTCGTCCGACGTCACCCGCCTGATCGACCGGACCCGGGCGGGAGGCCGCGTCCCGGTCCTGCTCGCAGCCAAGGCCGGCCAGCTCTCCCGGTACGGCCCGGCGGTCCAGGTGATGAAGCTCCGCACCCGCCAGGACGAGAGGTCGCTCACCGGCCCCCCCGACGGCACCTGGTCCCTGTCCATGGACGTCTGGATGGCCGTCCCACCCGCGGACGCGGGTCCCTGAGAGCCACGGGGATCGTCATGTCACCGAGCCGTTGCCGCCTGGGCGTCCTCAATCCGGCCGGAGGAGTGATCTCCCCGGTTCCGCGTCGGGGCCGCCGGGGACCCGGCGCTCCGCACGGCCTGCGGGCCGTTTCCGGCGGCCTGGGAATCTCGCCTGTTCAGGGGCGGCACATCGGGCCGCGTGACCGTCTGGAGGGGGTGATGTGCGTCCGGGTCTTGACTGGGCAGAGTATCCTCGCCGGACGTGAGCACGCCCGAGATATCCGAGAGTGGACCAGCTGTGGACGCAACGCCGTACGTCACGATCGTTCTGCCCTGTTACAACGAGCAGGACCACGTCATCGACGAGGTCGAGCGCATCTCCGAGGCCATGGACCGCAGCGGCTACACCTACGAGCTCGTGGCCGTCGACGACTGTTCCACCGATCAGACGCTGGCCAGGCTGCAGGAGGCCGCCCCGCGCTTCCCGCACATGCGGATCAGGGCCTTCCACCGCAACGGCGGGTCGGGCACGGTGCGCAGGATCGGCACGCAGGAGGCGCGCGGCGAGATCGTCGTGTGGACCGACGCGGACATGACGTATCCCAACGAGCGCATCCCCGAGCTGATCGAGATCCTGGAGAAGGACCCCACGGTCGACCAGGTCGTGGGCGCGCGGACCACCGAGGAGGGCTCGCACAAGTTTCTGCGGGTGCCGGCCAAGTGGTTCATCCGCAAGGTGGCCGAGCGGCTGGCCGGGCAGAAGATCCCCGACCTCAACAGCGGGCTGCGGGCGTTCCGCAAGTCGGTGGCCAGGCCCTACCTGCGGCTGCTGCCCCCTGGGTTCTCCTGCGTCACCACGATCACCCTGTCGTTCCTGTCCAACCAGCACGACGTCTACTACCTGCCGATCGGATACAGCAAGCGGGCCGGTAAGTCCAAGTTCAGCTTCGTCTCCGACGCCTACCGCTACATCCTGCAGGTGCTGCGGATGGTCATGTACTTCAACCCGCTCAAGGTCCTCATGCCGCCGGCCATCTGGCTGATCTGCATCGGTATGGCCAAGGGGGTCTACGACAACGTCAAGTCGCCCTTCTACCTGGCCAGCAACACCGTCGTGATCTTCATCTCCGGCCTGCTCATCGGGTCGCTGGCGCTGCTCGCCGACCTCATCGTGCGTTCCCGGAGCGAGTAGGCGATGCGGATCGCGATCGTCGGGCCGACCCATCCCTACAAGGGCGGCGGGGCCGCGCACACCACCGAGCTGGCCCACCGGCTGCGCGCCGCCGGGCACGACGTGGTGATCGAGTCGTGGAAGGCGCAGTACCCCTCCTTCCTCTATCCCGGTCAGCAGACCGTCGACACCCCCGACGGCGCCCCGTTCCCGAACGTCCGCCGCGTCCTCGACTGGCGTCGCCCGGACGGCTGGATCCGCTGCGGGCGGCGGCTCGCGAGCGCCGACCTGGTGATCCTCACGGTGCTGAGCCCGGTGCAGGTCCCTCCCTACCTGGGCATCCTTTACGGCCTGCGCCGCCGGACCCGGGTCGTCGCGCTCTGCCACAACGTGCTGCCCCACGAGCGCAAGCCCTACGACGCCCCGCTGATGAAGGCGCTGCTGCGCCGGGTGGACGGGGTACTGGTCCACTCCGAGCCGCAGGCCGCACTGGCCCGCGGGCTCGGGCCCGCCCCGGTGACGACGGCCGAGATGGCGCCGCACCTGCCGGTCAAGGCCATCCGGCGGGGCGAGGTGGCGGAGGTGGCGGACCGGCTGCTGTTCTTCGGCCTGGTCCGGCCGTACAAGGGACTCGACCTGCTGATCCGCGCGCTGCCCGAGGGCGTCTCCCTGCGGGTCGCGGGGGAGTTCTGGGGCGGACTGGAGGAGACCAGGGCGCTGGTCGCCGGGCTCGGCCTGACCGACCGGGTGGAGCTGCGGCCGGGTTACGTGGCCGACGTCGACGTGCCGGGGCTGTTCGCCGACGTGGACGCCCTGGTCCTGCCCTATCGGAGCGGGACGGCCAGCCAGCAGGTGTGGTTCGGTCACGAGCACGGCGTGCCGGTGATCGCCAGCCGGGTGGGGACGCTCGGCGACCACGTCACCGACGGGGTGGACGGCCTGCTCGTCGAGCCCGGCTCGGTGGAGAGCCTGCGCGCCGCGCTGACCGCGTTCTACCGGCCGGGCGAGCCCGAACGGCTCCGCGCGGGGGTCAAGGCCGTCGACCCCGACCCCTACTGGGCCACCTACCTCAAGGCCCTGGTCGCGGACTGAAACCCCGTCCGGGGCCGGCGCGGGGGAAGGCCCACATGGCTCCTTCCGGCGGTGCGGGCCAGGCCGGAGGAGGACGTCAAACCGAAGGGCTCTGATCGGCGGGGGCCGGGACGGGCACGTCCGCGGCGGGCCGCCGCTTCCGGCCCCAGAGGTAGCCGATCCCGGCCCAGGCCAGGTCGGTGAGGGTGAAGGCCAGCCGGGAGACCAGGGCGACGACGACGACGGCGGCGGACGCGGCGCTCGGGACCCCGAGCCCGTGTGTCCCCTCGCCCAGCCCCGACATGAGGGCTCCGGCCATCGCGGCCTCGCGCACGCCCACCCCCGCCGGGACGACCGCGATCAGCAGGCCGGTGGCCCAGGCGACGGCGTAGGCTCCGGCGCCGAGCAGGTAGAGCGAGAAGTCGCCGGTCATGTCGCCCAGGACGAGCCAGGCGTGCAGGCCGTAGACCAGCCAGCCCAGGAGCGTCCAGGCGACGGCGGCGAGCAGCGCGCGGCCGGGCAGCACCCGCTCGACGGGCTCCTTGCGGGCGATCCGCAGCGCCAGGTTCAGTCCCCACGTCAGGACCTTCGGGTGCAGGCACACGATGATCACCGGGATGACCAGGGCGAAGTACCACATCCGCTCGGCCATCGACCGGGCGGTGAACGGTAGCGTGGCGGCGGCGAGGCCGACCGCGCAGCCAAGCGAGATCAGCAGGGCCAGGGAGGTGGCGCTGAAGGTGCGCCGGGGCGGGCAGCCGTGGTCGCGGCCCAGCTCCATCATCGCGGCGTAGGCCCAGACCGATCCCGGGACGTACTTGCCGAGCTGTCCGACGAACAGCACGCGCGCGGCCACCCGCAGCGGCAGCGGCGATCCGAGGCCGGCGACCACCCGCTGCCAGGCGACGAGCATGCATCCCGCCCCGGCCATCACCGCCGCCCAGGCCCCGGCGACCGACCACCACGACAGCTCGGAGAGCGCGGAGCGGGTCGCGTCCCAGTTCCTCGCCAGGCCGTAGGCCAGAAAACCGACGGCGAGGAGGGCGAGGAGCACCCGGAGCAGGCGGCTTGCCCGCAGGCGGCTCAGCATCCGCCCAGGGTATGACGCGGGCCTTACTCGGCGGTAGGGTCCCGGCTCGCCGGTACGCTTGGGCGGCGTACCAGGCGTACCAGGCGGACCCGCCGCGGTGAGCGCGGGGCTCCCGCACACGTCTCCGGCATGACGGACCGTGCGGGACGGGCGGTCCGCGCGGCGAACGAGGGAGTGGCAGGCGAGGCTATGGGCACGAAACGGGTGGCGCAGCTGGCGTACTCCGAGTTCCAGGCGGCGATGCTCGACGAGGCGAAGCGCCGTCGCAAGGCCGCGAAGATCGTGGCGGTGCTCGGCCACTTCCTCGGCCGCGACAAGGACGTCCTCGACGGCCTGACGGTCGCCGACATCGGCTGCTCGGCCGGGTTCATCGCCGACGAGCTCGCCGCCGCGGGCGCGAGGCGGACCTTCGGCGTGGACATCGACGTGCCCGGCCTGCGCAAGGCGGCCGAGCGGTTCGGCGAGCGGGTCGAGTTCCTGTGCGCCGACGGCACCGCGCTGCCCTTCCCCGACGGCTCCGTCGACGTTCTGGTCTTCAACCACATCTACGAGCACGTGGTGGACCCCGACGCGATCATGGCCGAGATGCGCCGGGTGCTCGCCGACGACGGCGTGCTCTACCTCGGGCTGGGCAACCGGCTCGGGGTGATGGAGCCGCACTACAAGCTGCCGTTCCTGTCCTACCTGCCGCCCGCGCTGGCCGACCGCTACGTCCGGCTGTCCGGCCGCGCCGACAGCTACTACGAGCGTTACCGGACCCGGCGGGGCCTGCGCAGGATGGTGCGGGGCCTGCGGGTGTGGGACTACACCTTCCCGGTGCTCGCCACCCCGGCGGCGTTCGCCGGCTCCGAGCTGTTCGGCGGCGTGGCCGGCCGCGTGGCCGGGGGCGTGCTGGCCCGGCTGCCCCGCGTCGTCCTGCGCGGACTGCTGCCGGTGGTGCCGACCTACCTGTGGGTGGCCACCAAGAGCGCCCGCCGCCCGGCCGGGGCGTCCCTGCCCCAGCCGCCCGATCCGGTCCGCCCCCTGTGAAACGGCTGGTCCGCGTCGCCTTCCTGCTCGTGGCGCTGGGGTTCGGCGCGTGGGCGGTGGCGAGCCAGTGGGAGAAGGTCCTGGCCGGGTTCGCCCGGCTGTCGGCGCCGGCGCTCCTGCTCTCCCTCGTCGCCGTGGTCGTCGCGCTGTGCGGCGGGATGATGACGTGGCGGGCGCTGCTGGCCGATCTCGGCTCGCCGCTGCCGTTCCGCCCGGCGGCGAAGGTCTTCTTCGTCGGCCAGCTCGGAAAGTACATCCCCGGCTCGCTGTGGCCGGTGCTCGCCCAGATGGAGATGGGCCGTGAGCTGGGCGTGCCCCGGTCGCGGAGCGCGGCGGCCTTCTTCCTGACGCTGCCCGTGCAGCTCGGCAGCGGGCTGATGATCTCGGGGGTGACACTGCTGGCCGCCCTGCCCGGATCCGCCGCGCCGTACGCCTGGGTGTTCCTGCTGATCCCGGTGCTCGTGGTGGTGTTCGAGCCGAAGGTGATCAACGCGGTCCTCGGGTTCGGACTGCGGAAGCTGAAGCGCGAGCCGCTGGAGCGCCCGCTCACCCGCCGGGGCATCCTCACCGCGCTGGGCTGGGCCCTGCTCGGCTGGACCGCGTACGGCCTGCACCTGGCGGCGATCATCCACGAGTTCGGGCTCTCGGGCGTCTCGATGGTCCTGTTCTCCATCGGGTCCTTCGCGCTGTCCTGGTGCCTGGGGATCATGACGTTCGTGGTCCCCGCGGGGGCCGGTGTGCGTGAGGCCGCCATGGTGGCCGTGCTGGCCCCGGTCCTGGACCGGGGCTCGGCGATCGCCGTGGCGCTCTGCTCCAGGATTGTGATCATCCTTGGCGATCTCGTCTGCGCCGGTGCCGCGGGCCTGTCCGCGCGCCGCGCCGTCGACGCCCGGCGCGACCCCGACCCGCGAAAAGCCGTGTGATTCGCCCCACGTTTCCGGAGGCTCTGGCAATAGAGTGAACAGGAGAAGAGGGACAACCGTCCCGCGATCCTGAGGGGAGCGATCCTTCTTGACGCCCCGAGTGCTCATCGACGCGGCCGCGGTTCCAGCTGATCGCGGTGCTTTGATTAGATATGTCGACGGCCTCGTCGCCGCACTGGACAGGGCCGGCGCCGATCTGGCCGTCGTCTGCCAGCGGGCCGACGCCCAGCGCTACGCCGCGCTCGCGCCCTCTGCCCGCATCCTGCCCGGGCCGGCGGGGATCACCAACCGGGCCGCTCGGCTCACCTGGGAGCAGACCGGTCTCCCGCTCCTCGCCCAGCAGACCGGCGCCCAGGTGATCCACGCTCCCTACTACTCCATGCCGCTCCGCTCCGGCCTGCCGACCGTGGTGACCGTGCACGACGTCACCTGGTTCACCGAGCCCTCACAGCACAGCGCGGTCATGGCCTCCTTCTTCCGCTCGGCGACCCGGACGGCCGTCCGGCACGCGGCCCGGGTGATCGTGCCTTCCAAGGCGACCAGGGACGAGCTGATCCGGGTGCTCGCCGCCGATCCCACCCGGATCGACGTCGCCTACCACGGGGTGGACCCGGTGCTGTTCCACCGGCCCTCCGAGCGGGAGGCCAGGCACGCCGCCGACCGGCTCGGCCTGCACGGTGCCCCCTATGTCGCCTTCCTCGGTCCGCTGGAGCCGCGTAAGAACATCCCCAACCTGATCCGGGGCTTCGTACGGGCCGTCCAGGACCTTCCCGACCCGCCGGCCCTGGTGCTGGCCGGAGGCGTGCGTGACGCCGACGTGGACGCCACGGTCGAGGAGGTGCCCTCCACGGTGAAGGTGCTCCGCCCCGGCTACCTCTCGTTCGCCGATCTGTCCGGGTTCCTCGGTGGCGCGGTCGTGGCGGCCTTCCCCTCGCGGGGCGAGGGCTTCGGTCTCCCGGTGCTGGAGGCGATGGCCTGCGGCGCTCCGGTGCTCACCACGCACAGCACCTCGCTGCCCGAGGTGGGAGGCGACGCCGTCGCCTACACCGAGCCCGACGACGCGGGCATCGCCGATGCGCTGCGGACACTGCTGACCTCGCCGGAGCGCCGCGAGGCCCTGTCGGCGGCCGGACTGGCCCGATCCAAGGAGTTCACCTGGGAAGCCTCGGCCGAAGCTCATCTGCTCTCGTATCAACGTGCTGTCGAATAGTGAGCTAATCTCGCGGGATGATGGAGACCCCTTTGCCGGAACTCGAGGCGATCCTCCTCGTCGGAGGACAGGGGACGCGTCTGCGTCCGCTGACGCTTGGCACGCCCAAGCCGCTGCTGCCCACAGCGGGGGTCCCCTTCCTTGCCCACCAGCTGGCACGGGCCCGCTCGTTCGGCGTCCGGCGCATCGTGTTCGCCACGTCCTACCGGGCGGAGATGTTCTCCGAGGCGTTCGGAGACGGCTCGGCGTTCGGGCTCTCCCTGGAATACATGACCGAGGAGACCCCGCTCGGCACCGGAGGCGCCATCCGCAACGCCGCCGAGGCGCTGACCTGCGGCCCCGACGCACCGGTGCTGGTGCTCAACGGTGACATCCTGTCCGGCCACGACATCGGCGACCAGGTCGCCCGGCATGTCGCCCGGCGGGCCGCCGTCACCCTGCACCTGACCGAGGTGGAGGACCCCACACGCTTCGGCTGTGTGCCGACCGACGACGAGGGGCGGGTCACCGCCTTCCTGGAGAAGACCCCGAACCCGGTCACCAACCGGATCAACGCCGGCTGCTACGTCTTCACCCGCTCGGTGATCGACTCGATCCCGGCCGGCGAGGTCGTCTCCGTCGAGCGCGAGACCTTCCCCGGCCTGATCGACTCCGGTGCCCTGGTGCTCGGTTACGCCGACGCCTCCTACTGGCTTGACGTCGGCACGCCCGCGGCCTTCATCAAGGGCTCCCACGACCTGGTCCTCGGCCGCCTGGCCTCGCCCGCCCTGCCCGGTCCTCCCGGTGAGTTCCTCGTGCTGCCCGGCGCCCAGGTCTCGGCCGAGGCCAAGATCGAGGGGGGTTCGGTGGTCGGTGCCCGCGCGGTCGTGGAGTCCGGAGCCCAGGTGTCCGGCAGCGTTCTGGGCGACGGCTGCGTGGTCCACGCGGGGGCCACCGTGGTCGACTCGGTGATCGGCATCGGTGCCCGCGTCGCCTCCGGAGCGATCCTGCACGGCGCCGTCATCGGCGACGGCGCGATCGTGGGGCCCGGCAACGAGTTGGTGGCCGGCAGCCGCATCTGGCCCGGCGTCGTGCTCCCCGAGTGCTCCGTCCGCTTCTCCAGCGACGTCTGACCCTCGAGCGGCCTGCGCGGGTGCGGTGAGAGCGTGCGCGAGACCGTCGTGAGGGAGCGGCAGTGGCGCTGGGAGGGACCGCTCGACCTTGAGCTGACCCTCCACCCGCACCGTCGTGGGAGCGGGGATCCCGCCTGGCGCAGGACGCCCGACGGGGCGATCTGGCGGACCTCCCGCACACCCGACGGGCCCGCGACGTTGCGGGTGCTCTCCCGGCGTGGGCATGTCGCGGGCACCGCCTGGGGGCCGGGAGCCGGATGGCTGCTGGAGACGCTTCCCGCGATGCTCGGCGTCGACGACGACGTCTCGGGGTTCGTTCCCGAGCACGCCGTGGTCCGCGACGCGGCCAGGCGCTATGAGGGGCTCCGGGTCGGGCGGACCTTCCGGGTTCTGGAGGCGCTGGTGCCCGCCGTGCTCGAACAGAAGGTCGTGACCGGAGAGGCGTGGCGGGCCTGGCGGTGGCTGCTCCTGCGGCACGGCGAGCCAGCTCCGGGGCCCGCGCCCGAGGGGATGAAGGTCTTCCCCGAGCCCGAGGCGTGGCGGTCGATCCCGTCGTGGGACTGGCATCGGGCGGGGGCGGAGGCCGTACGGGCACGGACCATCGTGAACGCCGCGTGGCATGCCGCGAAGCTGGAGGCGGCGGGGGACAGCGCCGAGGTGGACCGGTTGCTGCGGGCGCTGCCCGGGATCGGGGTGTGGACGTCGGCCGAGGTGCGGCAGCGGTCGCACGGCGACGCCGACGCGCTCTCGGTGGGGGACTGTCACCTGTCCTCGCTGGTCGGCTGGTCGCTGGCCGGTCAGAAGACCGACGACGCGGGGATGCTGCGGTTGCTCGCTCCCTACCGGGGACACCGGCACCGGGTCAGCAGGCTGCTGAAGCTGGGCGGTGAGCAGCCGCCCGCCCGGGGGCCACGGACGCCGGCACGCGACTATCGCTCGTTCTGATCCGGCCGGGCTCGGTGAGGGACTCGACGCTCCGCCAGTCACGGCTGTCGCGCGTGTCGGCTCCGACCAGCGGGGCGAGGACGGCGAGCGCGGTGAGGGCGAGAAGAAACCAGATCATTTTCGACTCCTGGCAACACGGGGGATGTCCTGGTGGATGCCTCCAATGTATGCACTTGCAAGTATTTACGTCTATCGAGAGTTGCTTGATGTAACGCTTTAGCAATTCTGAAGTATTGACTCTCGTGAACGGGCACCCGCTGCCGGTTTCGCGGGCGCTGCACCGTAATGTGCCCTCATGAGCGCTAACCCCACCGACACCGCGATGCGACGGGCCCTGGCCCGCGCCCGTGATGGAAAAGCTCTCGACCTGACCGAGGCCGTGGTGTTGCTGCACGCCCGGGACGCCCACCTCGACACCCTCCTCCAGCACGCTGGACGGGTCAGGGACGCGGGCCTTTCGGCGGTCGGCCGGCAAGGGATCATCACCTACAGCCGTAAGGTCTTCATCCCGCTGACCCGGCTCTGTCGCGACCGCTGTGGCTACTGCACGTTCGCGACCGCCCCGCACAAGCTGGAGAGCATGTATCTCAGCCCCGACGAGGTGCTCCAGATCGCCAGGCAGGGCGCGGCGATGGGGTGCAAGGAGGCGCTGTTCACCTTGGGCGACCGGCCGGAGGACCGCTGGCCCCAGGCTCGCGAGTGGCTGCACGCGCACGGCTACGACGACACTCTCTCCTACGTCCGCGCCATGGCCGTCCGGGTGCTGGAGGAGACCGGGCTGCTGCCGCACCTCAACCCCGGCGTCATGACCTGGCAGGACCTGCAGCGTCTGAAGCCGGTCGCGCCGTCGATGGGCATGATGCTGGAGACGACCTCGCGCCGGCTGTTCGAGGAGAAGGGGCAGCCGCACTACGGCTCGCCGGACAAGGACCCCGCGGTACGGCTGCGCGTGCTGGAGGACGCGGGCCGGACGAACGTGCCGTTCACCAGCGGCATCCTCATCGGCATCGGTGAGACGGTCGAGGAGCGCGCGGAGTCGCTGTTCGCGCTGCGCAGGGTGGCGCGTGAGTACGGCGGGCTCCAGGAGATCATCGTCCAGAACTTCCGCGCCAAGCCCGACACCGCCATGCGCGGCATGCCGGACGCCGATCTGCAGGAGCTGGCCGCCACGATCGCGGTGACCCGGCTGGTGCTCGGGCCCAAGGTGAGGGTGCAGGCGCCGCCGAACCTGGTCGACTCCGCGTACGAGCTGATGATCAGGGCGGGCATCGACGACTGGGGCGGGGTCTCCCCGCTGACGCCCGACCACGTCAACCCCGAGCGCCCCTGGCCCCAGATCGACGACCTCGCCGAGCGTACGGCCGCGGCCGGGTTCGCCCTGCGGGAACGGCTGACCATCTATCCCGAGTACGTGCTGGCCGGGGAGCCCTGGCTCGACCCCCGGCTCAACGCGCATGTGGCCGCCCTGGCCGATCCGGAGACCGGGCTCGCCCGCGAGGACGCGATCCCGGCGGGCCGTCCCTGGCAGGAGCCGGACGGCGGCTTCGTCTCCCTCGGCCGCACCGACCTGCACACCGCCGTGGACACCGAGGGCCGCACCAGCGACCGCCGTGACGACTTCGATCACGTCTACGGTGACTGGGACGCGCTCAGGGAGCGGCTCCCGGCGCCCGCCGTGCTGGTCGGGGAGGCGGGAGCGGCCCTGCGGCAGGCCGCCACCGACCCCACCCGGTTGACCGACACGCAGGCGCTCGCCCTTCTCGACGTCGCCGGTGACCACGGCGGCGCGGGGGCGGACGACGCGGCGCTGGAGGAGCTGTGCCGGATCGCCGACGACCTCCGCAGGGAGGCGGCCGGCGACGACGTGACCTACGTGGTCAACCGGAACATCAACTTCACCAACGTCTGCTACACCGGCTGCCGCTTCTGTGCCTTCGCGCAGCGCCGTACCGACGCCGACGCCTACACACTGAGCCTTGAGCAGGTCGCCGACCGGGCCTGGGAGGGATGGCAGGCAGGGGCCACCGAGGTGTGCATGCAGGGCGGCATCCATCCGGACATGCCGGGCAGCGCCTACTTCGACATCGCCCGCGCGGTCAAGGCGCGGGTGCCGGAGATGCACGTCCACGCCTTCTCCCCGATGGAGGTCATCAACGGCGCCAGCCGTACGGCCCTGTCCATCGAGGACTGGCTGGTCGCGGCCAGGGAGGCGGGGGTCGACTCGCTGCCGGGCACCGCGGCCGAGATCCTGGACGACGACGTGCGCTGGGTGCTGACCAAGGGCAAGCTGCCCACCGCCGAGTGGGTCGAGGTCGTCACCACCGCGCACCGGGCCGGCATCCCGACGACGTCCACGATGATGTACGGCCACGTGGACAACCACGCCCACTGGGTGCAGCACATCCGGCTGATCCGCCGCATCCAGGAGGAGACCGGCGGATTCTCCGAGTTCGTGCTGCTGCCGTTCGTCCACCACAGCGCGCCCATCTACCTGGCGGGGATCGCCAGGCCCGGGCCCACGGCGCGGGAGAACCGGGCCGTGCACGCGCTGGCCCGCATCCTTCTGCACGGCGCGATCGGCAACATCCAGTGCTCCTGGGTGAAGCTCCAGGACGATCTGTGCCGGCAGGTGCTCCAGGGCGGGGTCAACGACCTCGGCGGCACCCTGATGGAGGAGACGATCAGCCGGATGGCGGGGTCGGAGAACGGCTCCTTCAAGACGATCAGCGACATCGCGGCCATGGTCGCCCCCACCGGCCGGCCGCTCCGGCAGCGGACCACCTCCTACGGCGTGCCGGACGAGGGCCGGCTGGCCGCGGCGGCGGCGAGCGACGGAGTCTGCCAGAGCGTGCGGAACTTCGTCCCACTGGGGCGGTCGTAGGGCGCGGAGGACGGCCCTGTGGTCCACAGGGGTGGAGAGCTTTTCGGTGGAACCCGGGCCGTTCGGCCATCCCCGCGGGGCGCCCGCCGTACCTCGCGGAAGGCACAGGTAGATCATCGGTGTCTTTCCCGTCCCTCGGCCGGTTCCTGGCGTTTACGTAGTCGATGAACTACTCTTAGTGACGAAATCCTGCTTCCCCTTAGGTAGGAGTGCGTCAATGGACAGCCCGGACGGCCGAATCCTGATGCTCATCGTGATCGCCGCGATCCTGTTCGCCATCAGTCGCTTATAGTAATCGTCCATGCGCGTTTAGTCGCTGAATCCTGCTTCCCCCTGGTAGGAGTGTGCCCATGGACGGCTCGAACGGCCGGGTCCTGATCTTTGTCGTGCTCGCGACGGTCGTCTTCTTCGTCGGGCGGCGTTTCCAGCGCACGCTGGACGCCTGGGCGAACTGGGGCAAGGCCCTCCAGACGGTGGCCGAGGCGATGGCGAAGGTCCCGGACGCGAAGGCCGCGGCGTGGGCCGCGATCAGGAGGATGGTCGTGGTCGGCGCGGGGGCGCTGATCCTGGTCGCGGTGGTCCTGAACGCGATCCGGCGCGGTTGAGCACGACGGCTCTCCCGCGAGAGCGGGAGAGATCGTCCTGTCCGCGCTGCGCCAGGGGCGGCCGGATGGCCGCTACTTGGCGGCGGGGCGGTCCTCACACGTGCCCCCGCCGTACGGCTAGCGGACGGCGATGAAGTCGGCCGCCTGCCTGGGGGCGCGGTCGCGGGGCGGGGCGGCCGGGTGGCCGATGGCCACGGCGCCCATGGGGTCCCAGTCCGGAGGCAGGTCGAGCACCTCGCGGACCACGTCGCGGCAGAACATGGTGGAGGACACCCAGGCCGAGCCCAGGCCCTCCACCGCGAGCTGGACGAGGAAGTTCTGCACCCCGGCGCCCGTGGCGACCACGAACATCTCCCGCTCGGCGGCGTTGCGCCGGCTGTCGCGGTAGGTGTGCGAGCCGTCCATGACCAGGCAGGGAACGGCGAGATACGGTGCTGCGCGCAGGACGTCTCCCCGCCGGACCCGCTTGGCGATCGACTCCTCGGAGAAGCCGTCGCCGCGCAGGTCGGCGATCCAGGCCTCACGCATGGCGTCGAGCAGCTTCTCCCGGATCCCGGCCGACTCCAGCAGGACGAACCGCCACGGTGTGGTGTGGTGCGGTGCGGGGGCGGCGATGGCCGCGTCCACCGCCCGGCGGACCTTGGCCCCGTCCACCGGCTCACCGGAGAACTCGCGGATGGTCCTGCGGGCGAAGACCACGTCGCGGGAGCCGTACCGGAACATGTCCTCCTCGGACGGGCGGACCAGCTCGCGGATTCCCGGACCGTCCTCCTCGGTGGTGTATTCGGAGATACCCCGGATCACCGCGACGGGAGTCTGCGCGAGCTTGCCCTTGACCAGGTCTCCGGCGGCGGCGAACTCGTCGGCGACGGCGGTCAGGGTGACCTCGAGCGCGTTGCCGTGGTCGTCGGACAGGCCCCGGTAGTCGAGCGCGGGGGTCACCCCGGCCACGCCGACGGCGAGGTCGGTCTGGCCGTTGCGCCAGGGGCGGCCGAAGGTGTCGGAGACGACCACGCCGACCGACACGCCGAGCCGCTCCCGGATGCTCGCCCGGATGGCCGCGGCGGAGGCGTCGGGGTCGACGGGCAGCAGGACGACGGTGCCGGGTTCGGTGTTGGAGGCGTCCACCCCGGCGGCGGCCATGACGAACCCGTGCGTGGTCTGTGCGATCACCGTTTCACCCCGGCGGGCGACGACCCGCGTGGTCTCGGCCGCGATGGCCTCGCCGCGGCTGACGCCCCGGAGGGTCCTGCCCTCGGCCTTACTGGAGATCTTGGAGGTGACCACGAGGATGTCCCCGTCGCGCAGGTCGGGCGAGGCCGCGGCGATCAGCTCGCCGACGTCGTCGCCCTTCCGGACCTCGGGGATCCCCCAGACCGGGAAGATCACCAGCCTGCCGTCACCTCGGTCGTCCTGCCTGCGGTGGATCCTGCTCACAGCCCGTCCTCGCCCTGCGTTCCGGCCGGCTCTCCCCGCGAGGCCGACAGTTCGGTGGCCAGGTCGAGAGCCGCCCGTGCGATGGCGGCGGCGGACTCGACATCGTGCATGATCAGGGGACGGGACCGGACCCGGACTCCGTCGAGGCCGACTCCGTCGAGGCCGACTCCGTCGTCCTCCTCGGCGACCAGCCAGCCGTTCACCAGGGGCGAGCCGTACAGCTCCAGGACCGCCTGGGCGGTCGTTTCCACGCCGATCGCGGTCAGGCAGGCGTCCGCCATGCCGCGGACCGGGGCGCCGCCGACGATGGGGGAGACGCCGACGACCGTCTTGGACTCCAGGGCCTCGCGGATGCCCTTGATCTGCAGGATCGTGCCGATGCTGACCACCGGGTTGGACGGTGGCAGGATCACCGCGTCGGCGTCGGCGATGGCCTCCAGCACGCCGGGGGCGGGACGGGCCTGGTCCGCGCCGACCAGGATGATCTCTTCGGCGGGGACGGAGGCGCGCAGCCGTACCCACCACTCCTGGAAGTGGACGGCCCGGCGGCCCTGCTCGTCGGAGATGACCACGTGGGTCTCGGTCCGGTCGTCGCTCATCGGGATCAGCCGCACGCCCGGCTCCCAGCGTGCGCACAGCGCCTCGGTGACCGCCGACAGCGGGTAACCGGCCCGGAGCATCTGGGTGCGCACGATGTGGGTGGCGAAGTCACGGTCACCCAGGCCGAACCACTGGGGTTCGACGCCGTAGGCGGCCAGCTCCTCCTTGACGACGTGTGTCTCCTTCTGCCGGCCCCAGCCCTGGTCCTCGTCGATGCCGCCGCCCAGGGTGTACATCACGGTGTCGAGGTCGGGGCAGACCTGCAGGCCGTAGAGGGTGATGTCGTCGCCGGTGTTGCCGATGACGGTGATCTCTGATCCGGGGGCCGCGGCGAGCAGGCCACGCAGGAAGCGGGCGCCGCCGATTCCGCCGGCTAGGGACACGATGCGCATGCCGTCCAGTCTTCCACTGCCTCGGACGCGTCGGTTCGAAGGCCTCTGCCAGGGGCGGGGGCCACCTTGTCTTGATCGTTACGAGGGCTGTCTCCGCTGGCAGAGTTGCCTATGGCGGTTCGATAAATATACGACAATAAGGTGCAATGAAGCCCATATGGGATTCGCGGGGGTCCTGGGTCTCCCGACACTGAAGTCAGCCATGTGCAAAACTGAGCCGGGTTTACCTAAAGACCCGATGGGGGTAGTTGTGATCAATGTTGAAGCCGGACGGCTCCGAGGGCCGGCCGCGTGGCTCATGATCGCCATCGCGTCCATGAGTGTTCTCATCGGCATCGAGCGGCTGCTGTTCGGGGGATCCACCTCCTCGGCGGGTTCGTCCTTCGGCCTTCGCGCGTTCGGATACGTGGACGACCTCACCTCGCCGGTGACCGTGGTGCTGCTCGTGGGCGCGGTGTTGCTGGCCGGTCATCTCGGTCCGGTGATCAAGCGCATGAAGATGATGGTCTACGTCGCCGTGGGCATGCTCGGGCTCACCGCGCTGTTCGGCCTGGTCGGGCTGTTCGGGGGGCTCTTCAGCGGCGACGCGACCCTCGGACGGAAGGTGGAGTTCCTCCTTCTCAACGTTCCCGGCCTCGCGCTGGCCGTGATCGCGCTGCTCTACCTGCTGCCGAAGGCGGCCTCGGCCGCACCCCAGGTGGCCGGCCTCCGCGCCGAGGGCGGCTTCGGCCATCCCCAGGAGCAGCACGCGTATCCCCAGGGTGGCCACGCCCAGCCCGTCCCGCAGCAGGGCTTCCAGGCTCAGGGTTTCCCGTCCCAGGAGCAGGCCCCGCAGGGCGGCCAGGGATACCAGCAGGGCTACCAGTCCGTGGACCAGGCTTCCCAGCAGGGCTACCAGTCCCAGGACCAGGCTTCCCAGCAGGGCTACCAGTCCCAGGACCAGCACTTCCAGCAGCAGGGCTTCGCGTCGCAGGAGCAGGCTCCGCAGCAGGGCTACCAGCCTCAGGGGCAGGTCCCGCAGGGTGGTCACGCCCAGCAGGCCCAGTCCGCCCCGCAGCAGGGCTTTCCGCCCCAGGAGCAGGCCCCGCAGGGCGGCCAGGGATACCAGCAGGGCTACCAGTCCGTGGACCAGGCTTCCCAGCAGGGCTACCAGTCCCAGGACCAGCACTTCCAGCAGCAGGGCTTCGCGTCGCAGGAGCAGGCTCCGCAGCAGGGCTACCAGCCTCAGGGGCAGGTCCCGCAGGGTGGTCACGCCCAGCAGGCCCAGTCCGCCCCCGCCTCCGTTCCGCAGGTCCCCTACAGCCAGCCGGCGCTCCCGCCCGCCCGCAGCTCCGCCACGGCCTCCGACGGCTACGGCCAGCAGAGCCCGCACTCCTACGCCCCGCCGGCCGGTGACGGCTACTCCCCGGCCGCCTACGCGCCGCCGGTCGAGACCCATGCTCACGGCGGCCAGGCCGCCTCCTACGCTCCGGCGCAGCCGGCCTCGCAGGTTCCGCCCCCCGCCCCGGCCGAGACCTACACCCCGAGCCCGTACGTCGCCGCCGACGCCCAGCCCCCTGCACCGGTCGCACCGTATGACCCGCCGGTCACGGCGTACGACCCGCCGGTCTACGCCGCGCCCGCAGAGCAGCCGCAGCAGCAGGCCCCCGGCTACCCGGACTCCCAGCTTCCGGGCTACCCGCCGCCCGCCGCCGCGCAGTTCCCCGGCTACCCCCCGCAGCCCGAGCAGCAGCAGGCATCCTTCTACCAGCCGCAGTCCGAGACCTACCAGCCGCAGTCCGAGGCGCCCGCGCCGTACACGCCGGCAGACAGCCCGCAGCGGGCGGCCTTCGACGGCCAGGAGCAGTCGTCCTTCCCGCAGCCGCCGGAGAACTACGGTCAGCCGTTCACCGGCTACTCCGGCGCGGAGTTCGCCCGGCCGACCGAGCCGAACCTGCACTACCCGGCGCCGGGCCCGGTCGACCCCCGTTCCCAGCAGATGGCCCAGGCCTACCAGCAGGCGGAGACCTACCAGCAGCAGGCCCAGGGGACCGAGCCGCAGCTCCAGGTGCCGGAGTACGGGGCCTCGCCGCAGGGCGGGTCCTACGACGGCCCGTTCGGCCACCCGCAGACCTCGCCCGCCGCGCAGCCGTACCAGCAGCAGAGCGGTCACCAGTGGGACCCGCCGGCTGACGCGACGCTCCGGTTCGACCCCAGTTCCTACCAGGGCGATCCGCTCGGTGGAAACTCCTGGGACTCGCAGCCGGCCATAGACCCCACCGCGATCTACCGGCCGGAGCGCTCTGCTCAGGTCATGGGGGAGGAAAGCTCCGATAGAGAGAGGGTGGGCCCCGGTCAGGAGGAGAACATGTCCTGGTACGGTTCCGACCGCCGAGAGCACTGAACGGCCAGGCGGTCGTCATGATCGCTTGGCTCGTCTGCCGCCGTGGCAGGCACACGACACATCACCGGGGAGAGCAGGTCTTTCCCCGGATACCGGCATGCCGCTTGACGCCACACCGGGCACGCGCGTGTAATTACACACGTGTTGTTACGCCTTCCTCTGGGTGGGTAAGAGGGAGGCGTTCATAGGGGGGCTCCATTTGCGGGCGGCAGGGAGGTGTGCAGTGGCCGACCTGGTCATCGCACAGGACAGCATCGCTGAAGAGCAGCTTGGCTGGCAGGAACGCGCCTTGTGTGCGCAGACCGACCCGGAGGCGTTCTTCCCGGAGAAGGGCGGATCCACACGGGAGGCCAAGAAGGTTTGCCGCTCCTGCGAGGTCCGCGCCGAATGCCTTGAGTACGCGCTTGAGCATGACGAGCGGTTTGGCATCTGGGGTGGGCTTTCCGAGCGGGAACGTCGCCGGATCAAGCGTGAGGCAGTCTAAGAGGCGGTTGCGGCGCTCGCTGAGGGCGCTTGACGATATTCCGACGGGTCACGTGGCCACAGGTCACGTGACCCGTTTTCATGCATATGGCATAGCCGTACATAGTGTGTCGTATCGTTGTCGCGCCCACCGTCACCCCTCCTGAACCACGGGACGTATGTCCAGCACCGACTCTCCCCGTCTCCACCACAGCGTCACCGCGATCGTCGTCTCCCATGACGGTGCCCGCTGGCTGGGGGAGACCCTCGACGCGTTGCTCGCGCAGACCCGGCCGGTGGACCGTGCCGTCGGCGTCGACAACGGCAGCCGGGACGGCAGCGCCGCGCTGCTGACCGGCGTCCTCGGCCCGAAAGCCGTGCTCACCCTCCCGCGCTCGACGAGCTTCGGCCAGGCCGTGGCCAAGGTGCTCGACCGGCTGGGGCCCGCCGGCGGCCGGGAGTGGATCTGGCTGCTGCACGACGACTGCGCGCCGGACGCCAACGCGCTGCAGGCCCTGCTCCACGCCGCCGACGCCGATCCCAAGGCCGGAGTGCTCGGCCCCAAGCTCCGTGACTGGCTGGACCGGCGGATCCTGCTCGAGATCGGCGTCACCGTCGACCGGACGGGCCGCCGGGACACCGGGCTGGAGGCGCGCGAGTTCGACCAGGGACAGTACGACGGCGTCAGGGACGTGCTCTCGGTCTCCAGCGCCGGGATGCTGATCCGCCGGGACGTCTGGGACGAGGTGGGCGGGCTCGATCCCTTCCTGCCGCTGTTCCGGGACGACCTCGACCTGTGCTGGCGGGTCAGGGCCGCAGGGCACCGAGTGCAGAACGTCACCCAGGCGGTCGCCTGGCATGCCGAGGCCGCCACCCGGCGCCGTCGCCGCATCGTCGTCAGCGGCGACCATCCCCGTCGCCTGGACCGCCGCAACGCGATCTTCGTGGTGATGGCGAACCTGCCGTTCTGGCCGCTGATGTGGGCACTGGTCCGCAACCTCGCCGGCTCGACCTTCCGTACGCTGCTGTTCCTGATGGCCAAGCGGCCCGCCGACGCGCTGGACGAGATCGTCGCGCTCGGCTCGGTGCTCGGCCATCCTCGGCGGATGACCAAGGCCCGCCGGGCACGCGCCAAGGGCCGTAAACAGAACCACGCGGCGGTCAGACGGCTGCTCACCCCGCCGGGCGCGGGCTACCGGCGTCTCTCGGACCGGCTCCAGAGCTACCTGGCGGGGACCGGCTTCGTGGAGTCGGCGGGACGGCACCACGCCGTGACCTCCTCCCAGGAGGACGGCGAGGAACTGCTCACCGACGCCGGGGGGATGCAGCGGGTCTTCGGCAATCCGGGCGTGCTGCTCTTCCTCGCACTCGCCGTGGTCACGCTGATCGCCGAGCGCGGCCTGATCGGCGGCACCCGGCTGGGCGGCGGCGCGCTTGTCCCGGTGATCGGCGGATCCAGCGACCTGTGGGACCTCTACCTGGAGGGATACCACCAGGCGGGCCTGGGGAGTGACGCGTGGGCGCCGCCGTACGTCGCGGTGCTGGCCGCGCTGTCCACCGTGCTGCTCGGCAAGACCTGGCTCGCGGTCTCGGTGCTGCTGCTGGGCTCCGTACCGCTGGCCGGGTTCTCCGCCTACGTGGCGACCCGGTCGATGATCCCGGGCCGGTGGACCCGCATCTGGCTGGCCTCCTCCTACGCGCTTCTCCCGGTGGCCACCGGCGTGGTCGCCGCCGGGCGGCTCGGCACCGCCGTGGTCTTCGTGCTGCTGCCCCTCTACGCGGCGCTGGCCACCACCCTGCTCGCGGGCGACGGCCGCAGGGCCCGCCGCGCCGCGTGGGGGCTGGGACTCCTCCTCGCCGTCGGCACGGCCTTCGCCCCGCTGGTCTACCCGCTCACACTGGTCCTCGGCGCGCTGGCCGCGCTGGCCTTCCCCCGCAGAGGCGTCGCGCTCTCGGTGGTCATCGCGTTCGGCGTCCCGGTGGCGCTGCTGTTCCCCTGGCTGGTCCAGGTGCTCGGCGACCCGGGACGGCTCCTGCTGGAGGCGGGGTTGCACCAGCTCGCCCTGGTGGACGCCGCCCTGCCCGCCCAGTCGTTGCTGACGCTCAGCCCCGGAGGCCCCGGCATGCCGCCGCTCTGGGTGACCGGCGGTCTCATCTCCGCCTGCCTGGCCGCGCTGCTGATGCGCCGCAACCGGATGGTCATCGCGATCGGCTGGGGCGTCGCGCTCTTCGGCGTGCTGGTGGCGGTCCTGGTCAGCCGGACCCCGGTCACCTCTCTGAACGGCGATGCCGTGGCCCCGGCCTGGCCGGGCGTGCCGCTGGCCTTCGCCGCCACCGGCATGCTCGTGGTGGCGGCCCTCACCGCCGACCGGATCGTCGAGTTCCGGGCGGCCGGCGGGCTGCGCAGACTCACCGCGTTCGCCGTCGTGGCGATCGCCTTCTCCACGCCGCTGCTCGCGGCGGGCATGTGGGTCGTCAAGGGGGTGCAGGGCCCGATCAGCGGGAACGTGCCCGACGTGCTGCCCGCCCTGGCCGCGGTCAACTCGCGCGGCGGTGAGCGGACCCTGCTCCTGCGCACCAGGCAGGACGGCCTGACCTTCACCGTGCTGCGCGGCCGTCTCCCACTGATCGGCGAGTCCGACATCCCCATGCGGCAGGCGGCACGTGAGCGCGTCGGCGTCGCCGCCGCCGGGCTGGTCTCCGGCCGGGGCGCGGACGACGCCGATGTGCTGGCCACCTACGGCGTGCAGTTCGTCGCGGTGGCCCCGCCGATCAGCCCGGAGATCAGCCACGCGCTGGACTCCCAGCCCGCCCTGGCCAGGATGAGCCTGTCCCGGACGCTCGGGGTGTGGCGGCTGACCCAGCCGATCGCCACGCCCCCGGTCCCGGCAGGCGATCCCTGGCACGACCGCTGGCTCTGGGCCCAGGCCGCCATCCTGCTGGTCGTCTCGGTCCTGGCGGCACCCGGCTCGCGGTCGGGCTCCGCGGACGGCCACACCCTCCAGGATCCGTCCGAGCCCGTGAGAGAGCTGGCCCCCCGGTGAAATCACTGATCGAGAACCGGTTCAGCCTGCTCGCCCTGGTCCTGGTGGCGCTGCTCGCCCTGTACGGCGTGGCCTCCGCGACCCAGCCCGGGGCCGTCGCCCGGCCCGCACCCGGCCCGCAGAAGGTGCCCGTCGCCTCCGTGACGGCCATCTGCCCCGACCCCACCCAGGCCACCGTGGGCGTCGTCACCCCGCCGGGCGGCCAGGGGCCGGGCACCACGACGGTCGCCACCGGAGCCAAGTCCCTGGCGACCCTGGAGGTCCCCGGCAACCTCTGGCAGGAGAAGGCCCCCGAGAAATCGGGGCCGCTGACGGTGACGTCCACCGGGAGCATGGCCGCCGGCCTGGAGTCGGAGCAGACCCGCCGGGAGACCTCGGGGAAGCACCGGGGACTGGCCGGAGTGCGGTGCGTGGAGCCCGTGGCGAGCACCTGGCTGGTCGGGCCGGGCCCGGCGTCGGCCGACGTCACGATCCACCTCACCAACGCCGACTCCGCCCAGGCCGTCGCGGAGATCCTGATCTACTCGGGAGAGGGGCCGGTGACCGGCGGCTCCGGTGGCGTGCTCACCCTCAAGCCGGGCGAGAGCCGTACGGTCAAGGCCGGGGACCTGGCCCCCTCTCCGCTCGTCATGGCGGTCGAGGTGCGCACCAGCTCCGGCCGGGTGGCCGCCGCGGCTCGGGCGGTCATGAACGGCGGCCGGGGCGTCGACTGGCTGCCGGTCTCCGCCGCGCCGGCCACCCGCGTCGTGGTGCCGGGCATCCCCGGCGGCGGGGGCAGACGCGAGCTGCTCGTCGCCTCCGTCAGCGAGTCCGACACGCTGGTCGAGGTCAAGGCGCTCACCCCTGACGGGACCTACGCGCTCAAGGACCGCGAGCTGGTCGAGGTGCCCGCGGGGTCCGTCGCCACCCTCGACCTGTCGACCGGCATCAGCGGCCAGCCCTCCGCGCTCCTGCTCACCTCCGACACCCCGATCGTGGCCGGGCTGACCGTCACCGGGACCGGGAAGAAGGGGGACGTGGCCTTCACCGCCGGCGCCGCCCCGATCGACCTGGGCAGTGTGGTGGCCGACAACCGCACGGGCAAGAAGCAGAGCTCCCGGCTGCTGCTGACCGCGCCGGACACGGCCGGGAAGGTGAGCGTCCAGGTGCTGCCGCGCAAGGGCGAGGCCCCGGAGCCCTTCGAGGTGACCGTCACCGCCTCGCGCACCAAGGAGGTCAAACTGCCCAAGGTGGACGGGGCCTTCGCGGTGGTCGTGCTGCCCCTGCCCGGCTCCGGCCCGGTGTACGGCGGGCGGGTGATGGAGGAGCACGTCAAGGACGGGCTGCTGATGACCGCCCAGCCGCTGGCGGCCGCGCGCCTGTGGGCGCTGGTACCGCCGATCACCGAGTCCGTCTCGGCCGTGCTGCCCTGAGGCCGGTCCCGGACCCCGCGAGGCGTCCGGGACGGAGTCGCGCGGCGCCGGGGTCAGTCGCGGTCGTAGCCCGGGTCGACCGTCTCGGGTGCCAGCCCCAGAAGCTCGGCGACCTGCTCCACCACGGCGTCGTGCACCATGGCGCCGAGCTGGTCGCGGTCGCGGGCACGGGCCTCCAGGGGGCGCCGGTAGATGATCACGACGGCCGGCCGCTTGCCCGCGGCGGGCTCGGACCGGCCGAAGGGGATCGGCTCCCCGGTCAGCAGTCCGGGACCGTCGCTCAGCTCGCCGAGCGGCGGCACCTCCTCGACCGCGAACTCCACCGCTGCCAGCTGCTTGCTCCAGCGGGGCTTGAGCCGCTCCACGGCGTCCAGGACGAAGTCGTCGAAACGCTCGCTGCGGGACCTGGCGATCGGCACGTGGGAGGGCGCCAACGGGCCGCGCATGCCACGGCCGTGCCGGTCGCGTCTGCGGGGAGGGCGGGGACCGCCGGGTGCCGAACTCACGGGCCAAGCTTAGACGCGCCCGGAGGAACGCGGGGAAGAGGCCGGGGACAGAGGGCGTAAGCCGTACAGGCGGGTGGAAGATGGGACACGTGTCCGAATTGTGGCGACACGCTCGTTAAGAGCGCTCAGATAGTGGCGCCTCGGACGCTTACCGGATACGGTCCCACCGTGAGCCCCGTCCGCCGCTGTTCCCGCACCGCGTGCAGTCAGCCTGCCGTATTCACGCTCACGTACGTCTACGCCGATTCGACCGCCGTTCTCGGGCCCTTGGCGACGTACGCCGAGCCGCACTGTTATGACCTGTGTGCCGAGCATGCCGAGCGGTTGACCGCACCTCGTGGCTGGGAGGTCGTGCGCCTGCCCACCGACGGTGCGCCGCCGAGCACCGACGATCTGGAGGCCCTCGCCAACGCGGTCCGCGAGGCCGCCAGGCCCGCCCCGACGGGGGGCACCGAGCCCGTTGGCCAGGGGGTCGAGGTGGGACGCCGCGGTCACCTCCGGGTGCTCCGTTCCGCTCAGCCTCAGCGTGACCGCTGACCCGGATAGGCTGGGCTCAGCAGACATGACATAAAGGGCGGAGCTGGAGTGGGTGACCTCGCCAAGATCTTCAAGGCGTACGACGTCCGAGGCGTTGTGCCGGACGAGTTCGACGAGGAGACCGCAGAGGCGGTCGGCGCGGCCTTCGCGGAGGTGACCGGCGCCGGGACCGCCGTGGTGGCCCATGACATGCGCGCCTCCTCGGTGCCGCTGGCCGAGGCCTTCGCCCGCGGGGTGATCTCACGCGGGGCCGACGTCATCCAGGCGGGTCTGGGCTCCACCGACCTGCTCTACTACGCGAGCGGCAGCCTCGCCCTGCCCGGCGTGATGTTCACCGCGAGCCACAACCCCGCTCAGTACAACGGCATGAAGATGTGCCGGGCAGGCGCCGTGCCGATCAGCGGCGACACCGGTCTGGCCGAGATCCGTGACCGGGCGGCCGAGCTCCTGAAGTCCGGAGTCGGCGGCGAGGGCGGCGGGACCGTCTCCGGGCGGGACCTGCTGCGGGGCTACGCCGACCACCTGCGCACGCTGGTCGACCTGTCCGGCATCCGGCCGCTGAAGGTCGTGGTGGACGCGGGCAACGGCATGGGCGGCCACACCGTCCCCGTGGTGTTCGAGGGGCTCCCGCTGGAGACGACCGAGCTCTACTTCGAGCTCGACGGCAGCTTCCCCAACCACGAGGCCAACCCGATCGAGCCGGAGAATCTGCGCGACCTGCAGAAGGCCGTTCTCGACGTCGGCGCCGACATCGGCCTGGCCTTCGACGGCGACGCCGACCGCTGCTGGGTCGTCGACGAGCGTGGCGAGTCGGTCTCCCCCTCCACGATCACCGCGCTGGTCGCGGTGCGCGAGCTGGTCAAGCACCCCGGCGCCGCGGTCATCCACAACCTGATCACCTCGCGGAGCGTCCCGGAGATCGTGGCCGAGCACGGCGGGCGTCCGATCCGCACCCGGGTGGGTCACTCGTTCATCAAGGCCGAGATGGCCGGGACCGGCGCCGTCTTCGGCGGTGAGCACTCGGCCCACTACTATTTCAGAGACTTCTGGTACGCCGACTCCGGCATGCTGGCCGCACTGCACGTGCTGGCCGCGCTGGGCGGGCAGGACCGGCCGCTGTCGGATATCCTCGCGGACTACGCCCGCTACGCGGCCTCCGGAGAGATCAACAGCACGGTCGCCGACCAGGTGGAAGCGACGGCGCGGGTGCGCGAGCTGTTCGCCGGCCGCGACGGCGTCACCTTCGACGAGCTGGACGGCATGACCGTGTCCGGCCCCGGATGGTGGTTCAATCTCCGTCCGTCCAATACCGAGCCGCTGCTCAGGCTTAACGCCGAGGCGGCCGACGAGATTCAGATGGCAGCGATCAGGGACGAAGTCCTTGCTGTCGTGAGGAGCTGAACGAGTTGAAGATCGACGACTGGCTGCTGGAGATCCTGGCCTGCCCCAACTGCAAGTCCCCCCTGCGCGCCGAGCCCGAGGTGGACGAGCTGTTCTGCACCTCCGCCTCCTGCGGCCTGGTGTATCCGGTCCGGGACGACATCCCGGTGTTGCTGGTCGATGAGGCGCGGAAGTCGTGAACTGGGAGCCGGACCGGCTCGACGACCCCGAGCAGCTGGCCGACGGCGACCCGTCGGGCATGCTGCGCGCGGTGGCCGCCTCGGCGGCGCAGGTCCGCACCGCCCACCGCGTCACCCGCGAGACCGACCTGTCGGCGCTGGTCGAGGAGGGCCGGCCCCGGGCCCTCGTGGTCGCGGGCATGGGCGGTTCGGGCATCGCCGGTGACATCCTCAACGCGGTCTGCGGCCACGGCGCTCCGCTGCCGGTCGTGACCGTGCGGTCCTACCGGCTGCCCGGCTGGGTCGGCGCGACCGACGTGGTCATCGCGGTGTCGTTCTCCGGCAGGACCGAGGAGACGCTCGCGGTGGCGATGGAGGCCGTCCGCCGGGGCTGCCGCCTGCTCGCCGTGGGCGCGCCCGACTCCCCGCTGCAGGCGATCGCCAGGCAGGCGGGCGCGCCGTTCGTGCCCGTCACCGCCGGAGGGCAGCCGCGTGCCGCCGTCTGGGAGCTGTCGGTCCCGTTGGTCGTCATCGCCGCCGAGTTCGGCCTGACCCAGGCGGACGACGAGGTGTTCGAGAACGTCGCCGGACGCCTGGAGGAGATCGCGCACCGGTGCCGTCCGGCGAGTGAGTCGTTCATCAACCCGGGCAAGTCGCTGGCCATGGAGATGGCCGAGACCGTGCCGATGATCTGGGGGTCCTCACCGCTGGCCGCGGTCGCCGCCTACCGGTGGGCCTGCCAGCTCAACGAGAACGGCAAATACCCGGCCATCTGGGGCGAGATCCCCGAGGTCGACCACAACCAGGTGATGGCGTTCGAGGGCCCGCTGGCCACGCGCGACATCTTCGCCGAGGAGAGCAGCCGCTCGCTGCGGCTGTTCATGCTCCGCGACGTCGAGGAGCACCCGCAGGTGACGCGGTGGCGCGAAGTCTCGGTACGGCTGGCGGAGGACAGGGGAGTGCCGGTCACCCAGGTCGCCGCCGAGGGGCCACACCCGCTGGAGCGGCTCGCGACGTTGATCGGACTGGGCGACTACGCGAGTACGTACCTCGCGCTGGGGTACGGGATCGACCCGACCCCTGTGCCGGCCATCACAGAACTGAAGGCGAGAGTTTCCCCATAGGATTTCGTCTCGACTTTTACCGAATCAATGAGCGGAGGCTGCCGTGAGCGCGGGCGGCGGTACCAAGGCGATCATCGCGGCATTGTCGGCGAACCTCGCGATCGCGGTGGCCAAGTTCGTGGCCTTCCTGATCACGACGTCCTCGTCGATGCTCGCCGAGTCGATCCACTCCCTTGCCGACTCGGGTAACCAGGTGCTGCTGCTGGTCGGAGGGAAGAGAGCGGAGCGGAAGCGGACGCCGGAGCATCCGTTCGGCTATGGCCGGGAGCGTTACTTCTACGCCTTCGTCGTGGCGGTGGTGCTGTTCACGATCGGTGCGCTGTTCTCTCTCTACGAGGGCTGGCACAAGATCAGCGATCCTCATCCGGTGGAGACGCCCATCGTGGCCTTCGGCGTGCTGACCTTCGCGATCATCGCCGAGGGGTTCTCCTTCCGTACGGCGATCAAGGAGTCCAACACGGTCCGCGGGGATCAGTCCTGGGTGCAGTTCATCCGCAGGTCCAAGTCGCCGGAGCTGCCGGTCATCGTGCTGGAGGACCTGGGCGCGCTGGTCGGCCTGGTGCTCGCCCTGGCCGGCGTGGCCATGGCCGTGATCACCGGTGACGGTGTCTGGGACGGCGTCGGCACGATGGCGATCGGCCTCCTGCTCGCCGTCATCGCGGTCATCCTCGCGGTCGAGACCAAGTCCCTGCTGATCGGCGAGGGCGCGGGCCCGGAGGTCGAGAAGAAGATCTGCGAGGCCCTGGAGGGCACGCCCGAGGTCGCCCGGGTCATCCACATGCGCACGCTCCACCTGGGGCCGGAGGAGATCCTGGTCGCCGCGAAGATCGCGGTGGACCACGACGACACGGCGGCCGAGGTGGCCCGCGGGATCGACGAGGCCGAGCAGCGCATCCGCGCCGCCGTCCCGACGGCCCGCGTGATCTACCTCGAGCCCGACCTCGACAGATCCAGGGTCAACGGCTCGGCCTGAGCCCCTGACGCTCCGAAGGACCCCGGGCAAGGGACGACGCCCGGGGTCCTTTCGCGTGTTCGAAACACCTGGTTCAGGGGTGCGGCCGGTCGCATACGCGCCGGGCTCAGGCACGCGGGACGACGAGACCTGACTCGTAGGCGTGGATGACCGCCTGGGTGCGGTCGCGCAGGCCGAGCTTGGCCAGCAGTCGCGCCACGTGGGTTTTGACGGTGTGCTCGGTGACCACGAGGTCGGCCGCGATCTCGGCGTTGGACAGCCCCCGGGCGATCAGGCGCAGCACCTCCGCCTCCCGCGGGGTCAGCGGGCTGCCCGCCGGCGAGGGCCGCCGCTGCCGGGCGAACTCCGCGACCAGCCGCCGGGTGACCTGCGGGGCGAGCAGCGCGTCGCCGCGCGCCACCGTCCGGACCGCTTCCGCGAGATCGTTCGCCCGGACGTCCTTGAGCAGGAACCCGCTCGCCCCCGCGGTGAGCGCGTCGTACACGTAGTCGTCCAGGTCGAATGTGGTGATCATGATGATCCTGGTGGCCTCGGTCTCCAGGACCCGGCGGGCCGCCTCGATCCCATCCATCTCCGGCATCCGGATGTCGAGCAGGGCGACGTCGGGACGGGTCTCCCGTGCCAGCCGTACGGCCTGCGCGCCGTCGGGGGCGGTGCCCACGACGGTGAGGTCGGGCTGCGCCCTGAGCACGGCGGCGAACCCTCGCAGCACCACCGGCTGGTCGTCGGCGATCAGCACGCTGATCCGTCTGCCGGAACCGGTCATTCCAGGGGGAGTCCGGCCTGGATGAGGAAGCCGCCGGAGGGGCCGGGGCCGGCGTTGAACCAGCCGCCCAGGGCCAGGGCGCGCTCGCGCATGCCGACCAGGCCGTGCCCGTTGGAGGTCTCTCCGGAGGGGCCGGGTCCGTCGTCGGCGATCCGCAGCACCAGCAGGTCCGGACGGTAGGCGAGCTCGATCGAGACGCGGGCGCCGGGCGCGTGGACGCGGGCGTTGGTCAGCGCCTCCTGGACGATCCGGTAGGCCGAGACGTCCACGGCCTGCGGCACCGGCACCGCCTCGCCGACCACGTCCAGGTCGGCCGTGCCCTCGTGCCGCTCGACCAGTTCGGGGAGTCGCGCCAGCCCCGGTTGCGGCGCGGTCTCCGGCGCGGTGGTGACGTCGGCGCGGAGCACGCCGAGCAGGCGGCGCATCTCGGTGAGCGTGGTGCGCGCGCCGGCCGCGATCTCGGCGAACTCCTGCTTGGCCCGGTCGTCGAGCCCGTCGAGGGTGTAGGGCGCGGTCTCGGCCTGAACGGCGATCTTCGACACGGAGTGGGCCACGATGTCGTGCATCTCCCGCGCGATCCTGGCCCGCTCGGCCATCGCGGCCTGCTCCCTGAGCGTTCCCAAGCCGTCCGCGCGCATCTCCTCGATCTCCGCGCGGCTCAGGTGCAGGTTGGCGAGGAGGGTCAGGACGCAGACCATGGCCGTCCCCAGGAGGACGAAGGGGCTCATGATGCCGACGCCGGTGAACCAGCCGGCCACCGGGAACAGGATGACGACCGATCCGCCTGCGGCCCACGCCGCGCCGCGGTTCAACTGCCTGACGATCGTGTAGAAGGACAGCAGGCCGGACGCGGCTAACGCGACACCAGGCGTGATCCCGCCGGCGAGCAGGCCGGCGGCACCGACCAGCGTGAGCACGATCACCGACTTCGGGGCGATCCGGCGAGCCATGTGAGGCACCGTCACCAGGATGCCCATGACGACCTCGATCGCTGAGCTCCTCTCGAGGGGGAGCTCGATGAACAGGGCGAGACAGAGAGCACCACCCGCCACTATGTCCAGAAGCAGGAGCGAGGTGGGAACGGGGGGTTTCAGATCCTGTATGAAGGGTTCCTCGGAAGACAGCGGGGTGGTCGTGTCCATGCGGTGAATTGTCATGATCCGCGGGGCCGGTGTCGTCACTCCTGGGAGCGATCTCACGGGCGGCTCCGCGGGCCGTCTTGGACGCCCCGCGGGACGCCGCCCTGGAGCAGGCGCAGCGCCTTCTCCTTCTCGAAGTCCAGGGCGCGGCGCGGGGCCTGGAGGCGGCCGATCCGCAGTCCGAGATCCCGTACGGCCTGCGCGACGGTGGGTTCGCTCATCACCCGCAGCGCGAAGGCCAGCTCGGCGGGGGAGATGTCGAACCGCTTCTCCAGTTCGACGCCCTGGGCCACGGCCGACAGCTCCTCGGGGCCGAATCGCCGGTGTGATCCCTGCTCCCGGACCGGCGGGAGCAGGCCGAGCGCCTCGCGGTAGCGGAGCATCCGGGGGGACATGCCCAGCTTCCTGGCGGCCTCGGTGATCCGCATTCTCCAGCCTCTCCGCAGTTTCTTACATTCTTATGTCAGATTAGCCGTCCCAAAGATGCGCGGAGCCGTATCGCCACCTAAACTCACACCGTCGACTTTTCCGGTGGAGCGACGGACCGGGCCCGACGGCGGAGCCGGATCGCGAGGCCGGCGAGGGCATGAGTCGAGCGCGATCACCAATCAGAGGGGTAACACATGGACTTCAAGGTCGCCGACCTTTCGCTTGCGGACTTCGGACGCAAGGAGATCCAGCTCGCCGAGCACGAGATGCCGGGCCTGATGGCCATCCGCAAGGAGTACGCCGAGGCCCAGCCGCTGGCCGGTGCGAAGATCATGGGCTCGCTGCACATGACCATCCAGACCGCCGTGCTCATCGAGACGCTGGTCGCGCTCGGCGCCGAGGTCCGCTGGGTGAGCTGCAACATCTTCTCCACCCAGGACCACGCGGCCGCGGCCGTCGTCGTCGGCCCGAACGGCACCGCCGAGGCCCCCCAGGGTGTCCCGGTCTTCGCCTGGAAGGGCGAGACCCTCGAAGAGTACTGGTGGTGCACCGAGCAGGCTCTGGTGTGGCCCGGCGGCGACGGCCCCAACATGATCCTCGACGACGGCGGCGACGCCACCCTGCTCGTCCACAAGGGCGCCGAGTACGAGAAGGCGGGCGCCGTCCCCAGCGCCGGCGAGGACGACGCGGAGGAGTGGAAGATCATCCTTGATCTGCTCCGCCGTACGGTCACCCCCGAGAAGAAGTGGACCGAGGTCGCCTCGCGCATCAAGGGCGTCACCGAGGAGACCACCACCGGTGTCCACCGCCTCTACGAGATGTTCAAGGCCGGCTCGCTGCTCTTCCCGGCGATCAACGTCAACGACTCGGTGACCAAGTCGAAGTTCGACAACAAGTACGGCTGCCGCCACTCGGTCATCGACGGCCTCAACCGCGCCACCGACGTGCTGATCGGCGGCAAGGTCGCGGTCGTGGCCGGTTACGGAGATGTCGGCAAGGGCTGCGCCGACGCGCTGCGGGGCCAGGGCGCCCGTGTCATCGTCACCGAGATCGACCCGATCTGCGCGCTCCAGGCCGCCATGGACGGCTTCCAGGTGACCACGCTGGACGAGGTCGTCGGCATCGCCGACATCTTCGTCACCACGACCGGCAACTTCAACATCATCACCGCCGGCCACATGGCGAAGATGAAGCACAACGCCATCGTGTCCAACATCGGTCACTTCGACAACGAGATCGACATGGCCGGTCTGGCGAAGATCCCGGGCATCGTCAAGACCGAGATCAAGCCGCAGGTGCACACCTGGACCTTCCCCGACGGCCGCCAGATCCTGGTGCTCGCCGAGGGCCGTCTGATGAACCTGGGCTGCGCCACCGGCCACCCCTCGTTCGTCATGTCCAACTCCTTCACCAACCAGGTGATCGCCCAGATCGAGCTGTTCACCAAGACCGAGCAGTACCCGGTCGGCGTCTACGTGCTGCCCAAGCACCTGGACGAGAAGGTCGCCCGCCTCCACCTCGACGCCCTCGGCGTGAAGCTCACCACGCTCACCAAGGCGCAGGCGGAGTACATCGGCGTGGACGTCGAGGGCCCCTACAAGGCCGACCACTACCGCTACTGATCGACCGTTCCACCGGGCCCCCGCAGATCTGCGGGGGCCTTCGGGCAATCCGGGGGAGAAACGTGGACAGCGCGCTGGTGGCCGCGGGCGAGCGGCGGATCGGGTGGGCGGCGCGGTCGATGCCGGTGCTCACCGCCCTCGGTGAGCGGTTCGCGGCCGAGCGGCCCCTCGACGGGCTCCGGATCGCCGCGTGCCTGCATGTGACCGCCGAGACCGCGGTGCTCATGGGAGCACTGAAGGCGGGCGGAGCCGAGATCGCGCTGGCCGCCTCGAACCCGCTGTCCACGCAGGACGACGTGGCCGCCGCGCTGGGCGACTACGGCGTCGCGGTGCACGCGCGGGCCGGGGTGAACAGGGAGACCTACTACCGCCACATCCACCAGGCGCTCGACATCCGCCCGGACATCGTCCTCGACGACGGCTGCGACCTGGTCAACATCCTGCACACCGAGCGGACCGAGCTGCTGGAGACGGTCTCCGGGGGGTGTGAGGAGACCACGACCGGCATCATCCGGCTCCGGCAGATGGCCGCCGAGCAGGCGCTGAGGTTCCCCGTCGTGGCGGTCAACGACACCCGGACCAAGCGGATGTTCGACAACCGGTACGGCACCGGCCAGTCCACTCTCGACGGCATCATGCGCGCCACCAACACCCTGCTCGCCGGTAAGACCGTGGTGGTCGCGGGGTTCGGCTACTGCGGGCGGGGCGTCGCCGAGCGCGCCAGGGGGCTGGGCGCCCGGGTGGTGGTCACCGAGATCGATCCGGTCAAGGCGCTGGACGCCACGCTGCAGGGGTACGACGTGCAGACCATGGCCGGCGCGGCCCGGAGCGGAGACGTGTTCATCACGGTCACCGGCAACCGCGACGTGGTCAGGGGCGAGCACCTGGCGGTCATGAAGGACGGCGCGATCCTGGCCAACGCCGGCCATTTCGACGTCGAGATCGACGTCCGGGCCCTGGACGAGCTGGCGCAGGCCGTACATCCCGGCGTGCGTCCCAACACCGACGAGTACGTCCTCGCCGACGGCCGCAGGCTCCTGCTGCTCGCCGAGGGACGCCTGGTGAACCTGACGGCCGCCGAGGGGCATCCGGCCGCCGTCATGGACATGTCCTTCTCCGCGCAGGCGCTCGCGGTGGCGTGGCTGGCCCGTGAGCGGGCGGAGCTGGCGCCGGGTGTCTACGACGTGCCGCAGGAGATCGACGTCGAGGTGGCGCGGCTCAAGCTGGCGGCCGCCGGAATCGAGGTGGACGTCCTGAGCCGCGACCAGGAGAGGTATCTCCACTCCTGGCGGGTCGGCTCATAACGCCGCCAGCATCTCCTGCATCCTGCGGATCTCGGCGTTCTGGGTGGCGGCGACGTCGTTCGCCAGTTCCTCGATCTTGATGTGCGAGCCGCCGACCAGAACCTGCTCGGACATGGTGATCGCGCCCTGGTGGTGGGCGGTCATCAGCGTGAGGAAGAGCCGGTCGAAGTCCTTCCCGTCGGCGGCCTTGAGCGCCTCCATCTGGGCGGGGGTGGCCATGCCCGGCATGCCCGTGTGGCCGGCGTGGTGATCCGGCGCGCGCTGGCCCTGCTGCTGCAGCCAGGTCGTCATGTACTGGATCTCCGGCCCCTGGGCGTCCTTGATGCGCGAGGCGAGGCCCTTGAGCGCGGCCGAGTCGGCTCGCGAAGGAGCCAGGATCGCCATGTCGATGGCCTGCCGGTGATGGGTGATCATGTCCTGCGCGTACGTGATGTCCGCCGCGTTGGCGGTGGGAGCGGGTACGGCCGTGGCGGCCTCGCTCGGGCTGATCGTCCTGGCGGCCTCGCCCGGCCTGCCGGGCACGATGACCGGGGCGGTCGACTGCGCCTGCGGCGGCGGCGCCGGGTCGGCACTGCACGCGCCGAGGCAGAGGGCGGCGGCGGCGACCATGGCGACGAGCGCGACGCGCACCCGGTCTCCTTTCCGTAGCTGCTGTGACGAAAGACCGTAACCTGCGCCGACTACGGGAGTAAAGACGGCATATCGGAAAAACCTGCTGACACTATGACACCTTGCCTGGTCGGCCACTCAGGATGAACGATCAGGTTATTTATATGCCCTTTATGGGGCATATATGGCAAGGAGGTCTGCGAGTGTTCACCCCCCTCAGGAAGGGCCTGACCGGCCGGTTCCTGGTAGTAGCCGGTGTGGCGGCGGCGATGGCGTTGTCCTCGGTGCCCGCCCAGGCGACCGACATCCCCGCGCCCGGCGAGATCGTCATGAGCCCGAACGTCGAGCACGTGACCAACGTCCCGAAGCCGACCCCGCTGACGAACATCAACACCGATATCGCCTTCCAGGGCGACTACGCCTACGTCGGCAACTACAACGGCTTCTCCATCTACGACGTCAAGAAACCGAAGAAGACCTCGCTCGTCAGCTCGGTGGTCTGCCCGGGCAGCCAGATGGACATGGCGATCTACGGCAACCTGCTCTTCGGCGCGGTCGACTCCTCCCGCAGCGACGACTCCTGCAACAGCGTCTCGCAGAGCGCGTCGATCAAGGGGTCGTGGGAGGGCGTCCGAATCTTCGACGTCAGTGACAAGAAGAGTCCGAAGTACATCAAGGCCGTCGAGACCAACTGCGGTTCCCACACCCTGACGCTCGTCCCGGGCAAGGGCCGGGACCGGCGCAACGTCTATCTGTACGTCTCCTCCTACAGCCCCTCGGCGAACTTCCCCGACTGCCAGCCGCCGCACGACAAGATCTCGGTCATCAAGGTGCCGCTGGGCAGCCCGACGGAGGCGGCGGTCGTCAACACCCCGGTCCTGTTCCCGGACGGCGGCAACCCCGGTGAGCCGGACAAGGCGTACCCCTACCGCACGTCGGCGACCACCGGCTGCCACGACATCACCGTCTTCCCGGAGAAGAACATCGCCGCCGGGGCCTGCATGGGCGAGGGCGTCCTGATGGACATCTCCGACCCGGTGAACCCGAAGGTCACCGCGACGGCCCGGGACGACGAGAACTTCGCGTTCTGGCACTCGGCGACGTTCAACAACGCCGGCACCAAGGTCGTCTTCACCGACGAGCTGGGCGGCGGCGGCGCGGCCACCTGCAACGAGGCGATCGGCCCGAACCGCGGCGCCAACGGCTACTACGACATCGTCGACGGCAAGCTCGTGTTCAAGGGCTACTTCAAGATCCCGCGGCACCAGGCCGACACCGAGAACTGCGTCGCGCACAACGGCTCGCTGATCCCGGTCAAGGGCAAGGACATCATGGTCCAGGCCTGGTACCAGGGCGGCATCTCGGTCGTGGACTTCACCGACTCCGCCAACGCTCAGGAGATCGCCTTCTTCGAGCGCGGTCCCGACAGCACCGCCCCGGCGCTGAGCGGTGGATTCTGGTCCGCCTACTACTACAACGGTTACATCTACGGCAGTGACTTCAACCTGGGCTTCGACGTCCTGAAGATCAACGACCCGCGGACCAACAAGGCCAACGGCGTCAAGTACGACATCCTGAACACGCAGACCCAGGCCTCCTACCGTGACCACGGTAGCGACGACTGACCGTCTCTGAGACACGGGCGGCGGGAACCTCGGTTCCCGCCGCCTTTTCCATGCGCACGGCCCCCACGCGTGTACGGCGGCGGCTTTTCGCGCGTGTACGGCGGACGCCAACGGCATGTAAGACGGGTGCTCTCACGGGTCCGTAAGCGACGCCCGCACGGACCCGTGGGGCGGGTGCCGGAACTCAGGCGGGTGGGACGAAACCGCCGGCGGTGGGGGCGGGAGGCTGCGACGCGGGCGGAGCGGCCACCGTGCCGGGCGCGGGCTGTCCCTGTCCGGGGTGGAACCGCGGCGGGGCGGAGGCCGGCTGGGCCGGTGGCCCGTAGGGCGGCTGCTGATGCGACGGCGCCGAATAGGGCGGCGCCGAATAGGGCGGCGCCGAATAGGGCGGCGCCGGACGGGGCGGCTGCCGGTAGGGCTGCGCCAGGTGGGACGGCTGCCGGTAGGGCGACGGCGAGAAGTGCTGGGGCCGGGCGCCCGCCTGGTGCGCGAGCCGTAGATGATCGCGGCGGCGGCGCTCGGCCAGCACGGCGGTCAGGTAGGCGAACGGCGGCACCCCCGGGGGCGGGGGCGGGGAGACGAAAGCCGACATCTCGGTGGCGATGCGCACGCCCATCTCGTGCTGGACGGCGGGGGACAGGTCGTGCCAGCGCATGAGGTACTGCCTGGCGGTGGCGGCGATGTTCTCGGGCAGCCGGGACAGCTCCAGCGTCGCCGCCCACGCGGCGAGCGGCGCGGGCATCTCCAGCGGCGGGCCGTACTGCCGCGGGCCGCGCTCGGAGATCACCATGGTGCCCGCGAAGACGTCTCCGAGCCGCTTGCCCTTCTCGGAGATCAACGAGCTGATCAGGGCGGGAGCGCCGCTGAGCATCCAGAACTCCAGCACTCCGGCCAGTCCGCGGAACAGGGCCTGGCGGAACCGTTCCGGGCCGCCGTCGTCGCCGACCACCCGGAGCCCCAGGGCCAGCTTGCCGAGGCTGCGCCCTCGCGAGAGCGTCTCGAAGATCACCGGGTAGCCGACGAGCACGAGCACGGTGAGCACGATGTAGATCATCGTCAACAGCGCCCCGTCGGCGCTGAAGGCCAGGAGGCCGACCAGGAAGGAGGCGCCGAGCAGCGTCAGGATCTGGATCGCCATGTCGATGAGCAGTGCCGCGGCCCTGCTCGGAAGCTGGGCGACCCGGACTTCGACGACAACGGCCTCGCCGGTTACGACATCGGACACACCCAGCACCCTACCTGTGATGGGACGGAACGGGACGGGCTTCTCCTGCCCGGCCGTCCATGCTCCGGGCGCCGGGGAGGCCGATCGGGGCGGGATAACGCGTACTCCAGGGGCCCAAAGTTTGACTTGCGGTCATGTAATCGATTACATACCCTCATGTAATCGATTACATGGAGGGCCGATGGCGCGTATCAAGGATGTGGCCGCACATGCGGGTGTCTCTGTCGCCACGGTCTCCCGGGTTCTGAACGACAGCCCCTCGGTGACGGAGGAGACCCGGACCCGGGTCTACGCCGCGATGAGAGAGCTCAACTACGTTCCCAACGCGGTGGCGCGCTCGCTGCGCACCGAGGCGACCAGAACCCTCGGTCTGATCATCGGTGACATCGTCAACCCGTTCTTCGCCGAACTGGCGAGAGCGGTCGAGGACGCCGCTCGCGCGGCCGGCTATACGGTGATCATCGGCAATGCCGACGAGCGGGCCGAGGAACAGGACCACTACGTGCGGACCCTCCTGGAGCGGCGGGTGGACGGGCTGCTGATCTGCCCCACCGCCGAGGTCACGCCGCTGGTCGAGGAGGTCGCGCGATCCGGCGGGCCACTGGTCTTCCTGGACCGCGTCCTCCCCGGAGTGCACGTGCCGTCGGTCCGGGCCGACGGCACCGACGCCATCAAGGCACTGGTCGCCCACCTGGCAGGGCTCGGGCACCGGCGGGTCGCCTTCATCTCGGGACCGGCCAGGCTGTCCACCGGCAGGGAGCGCACGGAGGCGTTCCTCGCGGCGATGGCCGAGCACGGCCTGGAGATCCGGCCGGAATACGTCCAGGCCGGTGACTTCCGTTCGGGCAGCGGCCGTGCGCTCACCGCCAGGCTCCTCGACCTGCCGGAGCCGCCAGAAGTGATCTTCGCGGGTGACAACCTGATGACCCTCGGCGCACTGGACGAGATACAGGCCCGCGGCCTGCGCATCCCCGACGACGTCGCTCTGGCGTCGTTCGACGACGCGGCGTGGTTTCCGCACGTGAGCCCCCCGATAACCGCGATCAGCCAGCCCGCCGCCGAACTCGGCAGGTTGGGGGTGGGCGTCATCCTCGACCGCCTCGCCGGCCGGCCGGCCGGGTCGGTGATCCTCCCCGCCCTGCTGGTGGTCCGTCAATCATGCGGGGAAGAAAGGAACGGCTCGTGAACGACGAGATCCTCCGGGTCGAGGGGCTGCGCAAGGAGTTCCCGGGCGTGATCGCGCTGGACGGGGTCGACTTCAGCCTCCGGGCCGGTGAGGTCCACGTCCTGCTCGGTGAGAACGGCGCGGGCAAGAGCACGCTGATCAAGATGCTCTCCGGCGCCTACCACCCCGACGGAGGGCGGATCCTGGTCGACGGCGCTCCGGCCGAGATCCGCACCGCGGGCGACGCCGCGAAGCTCGGCATCGCCACCATCTACCAGGAGTTCAACCTGGTTCCCCAGCTCACCGTCGGGGAGAACCTCGCCCTCGGGCGCCCGCCCCGCCGGTTCGGCTTCGTCGACACCCGGCGGATGCACGAGCAGGCGCGGGACCTGCTGCGGCGGGTCGGCGTCGACGTCGACCCGCGCACCCCGGTCGCGAGGCTGGGCATCGCGCGCATGCAGATGGTCGAGATCGCCAAGGCGCTGGGCCTGAACGCCCGGGTGCTCATCATGGACGAGCCGACCGCCGTGCTCACGACGACCGAGGTCGAGCGGCTGTTCGCCATCGTCCGGCAGCTCCGCGACCAGGGGGTGGCGATCGTGTTCATCACGCACCACCTTGAGGAGATCCCGCAGCTCGGCGACCGGGTCACCGTCCTGCGAGACGGCCGCTCGGTGGCCGAGGTGCCGGCCACCACTCCCGAGAACGAGCTGGTCAGGCTCATGGTCGGCCGTCCGATCGACCAGCAGTACCCACGGGAACCGGCGGCGCCGGGCAGTCCTCTCCTGCAGGTGCGGGGGCTCCGCAGGGAGGGCGAGTTCGCCGACGTCTCTTTCGAGGTCCGTGCCGGTGAGGTCGTGGGCCTGGCCGGACTGGTCGGCGCGGGCCGTACCGAGGTCGCGAGGGCGATCTTCGGTGCGGACCCCTACGACGCGGGCGAGGTCCTGGTGGAGGGCCGCCCGCTGCCCAGCGGCGACGTGCACGCCGCCATGGAGGCGGGCCTCGGCCTGGTCCCGGAGGACCGCAAAGGCCAGGGGCTGGTGCTCGGCGCGGATGTGGCGGAGAACCTCGGCCTGGTCACGCTGCGGCGGGCCAGCCGTGGCGGGTTCGTCGACAGGCCGGGGCAGCGCAAGGCCGCCGGCGAGGTGGCCCGGCAGCTCGGGGTGCGGATGAGCGGTCTCACCCAGGAGGTCCGCACGCTGTCGGGCGGCAACCAGCAGAAGATCGTCATAGGGAAATGGCTGCTCGCCGACGCGAGAGTGCTCATCCTCGACGAGCCCACACGCGGTGTCGACGTGGGGGCCAAGGTCGAGATCTATCAATTGATCAATTCGCTCACCGCATCCGGGCATGCGGTGCTCATGATCTCCAGCGATCTCCCCGAGATCCTGGGCATGAGCGACCGCGTCCTGGTGATGGCCCGCGGCAGGCTCGTCGGGGAACTCGCCGCCGGTGACGCTACACAGGATTCGGTGATGGCCCTGGCCGTCACCGAGGTGGAGGATGCTCGTGTCCACTAACGTGCTGCGCCGGAAGCCGCCGGCGGCCGCGTGGCTGGGTGAGAACGGCGCGCTGGTCGCACTCGTCGTGCTCGCGGCCGCGCTGTCGCTGCTGTCGAGTGACTTCCTGGCGGTGACCAACCTGCTCAACGTGGGCGTGCAGGCGGCGGTCACCGCGATCCTGGCCTTCGGCGCGACCTTCGTCATCATCACCGGCGGCATCGACCTGTCGGTCGGCTCCGTCGCAGCCCTGTCGGCTATCGTGCTGGCCTGGACGGCGACGGACACGGGCCTGCCGTGGCCGCTGGCCGTGGTGATCGCCCTCGCCGTCGGACTCGCCTGCGGGCTGGTCAACGCCGCACTGATCGCGTACGGCAAGCTGCCGCCGTTCATCGCCACGCTGGCCATGCTGGGCGTGGCCCGCGGTCTGGCCCTGGTGATCTCGCAGGGCAGCCCGATCGCGATGCCGGAGACCGTCTCCCACCTGGGCGACACCATCGGCGACTACCTGCCGGTCCCCGTCATCGTCATGCTGCTCATGGGCGTGATCACGGCCGTGATCCTGAATCGGACCTACAGCGGGCGCGCGATGTACGCCATCGGCGGCAACGAAGAGGCCGCCCGGCTGTCCGGTATCAACGTCAACCGGCAGAAGCTCATCACCTATGCCCTGGCCGGGCTCTTCGCCGCGGTCGCGGGCGTCGTCCTGGCCAGCCGCCTGGCCTCGGCCCAGCCTCAGGCGGCCGCCGGCTACGAACTGGACGCCATCGCCGCCGTCGTCATCGGCGGGGCGAGCCTGTCCGGCGGCAAGGGCCGGGCCTTCGGCACATTCGTCGGCGCGCTCATCCTCGCGGTGCTGCGCAACGGCCTCAACCTGCTCTCTGTCTCCGCCTTCTGGCAGCAGGTCGTGATCGGAGTGGTGATCGCGCTCGCGGTCCTGCTCGACACCCTGCGCCGCCGCGCAACCAACTGAAACCATCGGGGGAACATCGTGAAACGCACCATCAGCCTTGTCGCCGCCGGCGCCGCGCTCGCCCTGGGCCTGACGGCCTGTGGCTCGGGCTCCTCCGCCGGAGGGTCCTCGGCGGCAGGAGGAGACGTGAAGATCGGCATGTCGGTCTCCACCCTGAACAACCCCTACTTCGTCCAGCTCCGCAAGGGCGCCGAGGACGAGGCCAAGAAGCAGGGGGTCGCGCTGACCGTCACCGACGCCCAGAACGACGCCTCCCAGCAGGTGAACCAGGTCCAGAACTTCGCCAGCCAGAGCATGAAGGCGATCATCATCAACCCGGTCGACTCCGACGCCGCCGGCCCCGCGGTGAAGGCGGCCGAGCGCTCCAAGATCCCGGTGGTCGCCGTCGACCGCGTGGTCAACGGGGCCACCGTGGCCCAGACCGTGGCGTCCGACAACGTCGCCGGCGGCAAGCTGGCCGCCCAGGAGCTGGCCAAGCAGATGGGCGAGAAGGGCAAGGTCGCCGTCCTGCAGGGCGTGCCCGGCACCTCCGCCTCCCGTGACCGCGGCCAGGGCTTCACCGAGGGCATCAAGGCCTACCCGAACATCCAGGTGGTCGCCCAGCAGCCCGCCGACTTCGACCGGACCAAGGGTCTGGACGTCATGACCAACCTCCTTCAGTCCAACCCCGGCGTCACCGGGGTGTTCGCCGAGAACGACGAGATGGCCCTGGGCGCCATCAAGGCGCTGGGCGCGAAGGCGGGCAAGGAGATCAAGATCGTCGGCTTCGACGGCACCCCCGACGGGCTCAAGGCCATCCAGGCGGGCACGCTGAACGCCAGCATCGCCCAGCAGCCGCAGCTCCTCGGCCAGCAGGCCGTGCAGGGCGCGCTCAAGGCGGCCAAGGGCGAGAAGGTCGAGACGACGGTGGCCGTGCCGGTCAAGGTCGTGACCACCGGCAACGTCGCAGAGTTCGCGGGCTCGTGATGAGCGTCCACAGCGACGACGTCGAGCGCGTCCCCCCCGAAGACGTCCACCGGCCGCGCCCGGACGACCCGGCGGAGCCGTACGAAATGATCGTCGTGGGCTCGGTCAACGCCGACCTGGTGGTCCGCGTCGACCGGCGTCCCCGGCCAGGCGAGACGGTGATCGGCTCGGACCTGGTCATCTATCCCGGCGGAAAGGGAGCCAACCAGGCCGTGGCGGCGGCCAGGCTCGGCGCCCGGGTGGCCCTGCTCGGCAGGGTCGGCTCCGATGGCAACGGCGACTTCCTGCGCAAGGCGCTGGACGGCGACGGGGTGGATCTGAGCCGTCTCACCGAGACTCCGGGGCCGACCGGCGTCGCCCTGATCACCGTGGGGGCCGACGGGGACAACAGCATCATCGTGTCACCCGGGGTCAACGCGTTGCTCAGCGAGGACGACATCGCCGCGGCGGCCGACCTGCTGGCCTCGGCGCGGGTCGTCTCCCTGCAACTGGAGAGCCCTCTCGCCACGGTTGCGGCCGCCGCCCGGACGGCGGCCCGGGTGGTCTTCAACCTGTCGCCTCCCGCAGTGGTCCCCGACGACCTGCTCGCGGCCTGCGATCCGCTCGTCGTCAACGAACACGAGGCCGCACTCCTGCTGGGCGAGCACGGCACTCCCCGTCAGCAGGCGACGGCCCTTCTCGCCCTCGGCCCACGCTCGGTGGTGCTCACGCTGGGAGCCGACGGCGCGGTCGTCGCCGAACCCGGCGGGGTGACGACGGTGCCGAGCCCCGCGGTGGACGTCGTCGACACCACCGGCGCCGGCGACGCGTTCACCGGGGCGCTGGCCTGGCGCCTGGCCAGAGGCGACGACCTGGCCGGCGCCACCGCCTTCGCGGTCCGGGTGGGCGCCGCCTCCGTACGGAACCCCGGCGCGCAGAATTCTTATCCGCATCTGGAGGATCTGGAGACCCTGTGAAACGTGCCGGAATCCTCAACGCCGCCCTGTCCGGCGCGCTCGCCCGCCTCGGCCACACCGACGAACTGCTCATCTGCGACAGCGGAATGCCGCTGCCCCGGGGAGTCGAGGCCGTCGACCTCGCCTTCCTGCCGGGCGTTCCGTCGTTCGCCGAGGTGCTGGACGGGATCCTCTCCGAGCTCGTCGTGGAGGCGGCGACCGCGGCTCAGGAGGTCCGGACGGCCAATGCCGGGTGCGATGCCCTGCTCAGCGCCCGGCTGCCCGGCCTGACCTACGTCCCGCATGAGGAGCTCAAGCGCCTGTCCCACTCCAGCCGGCTGGTCGTGCGGACCGGGGAGGCGCAGCCGTACGCCAACGTGCTGCTGCGCTGCGGGGTCGCCTTCTGACCGTCCCGGCCCCGCCGGGACGCTGATCCGGCACTGGCCGGCGGCCTCCGCACGGCCGGCCCTCCCGCTTCCGGGCCGCCGGACCAACGCGGCGGTGACGGAGAAGTGGATACGCTTCCCGAGTGGACATCGACGCCTTCGTCAGCGCGCACCGGCCGGTCTGGGACCGCCTGGAGGACCTCATCCGGCGCCGGAGGTCGCTGGACGGCGCCGAGATCGACGAGCTCGTGGACCTCTACCAGCGGGTCGCCACGCACCTGTCCATCGTGCGGTCGGGATCGGCCGACCCGATCCTGGTGGGCCGGCTGTCCGCGCTGGTCGCCCGGGCCCGGTCGGCGGTGACCGGCGCGCACACCCCCGCCTGGCGGGAGTTCGTCCGCTTCTTCGCGGTCTCCTTCCCGGTGGTCGCCTACCGCGCCCGCTGGTGGTGGCTCGCCACGACGGCCGCGTTCGTCCTGGTCTCCGTGGTCGTCGCCGTCTGGGTGGCGGGCGACCCCGCCGTCCAGTCCGCGATCGCCACGCCCGAGGAGATCACCCAGCTCGTCGACCACGACTTCGCCGACTACTACTCCGAGCATCCCGCGGCCTCGTTCGCCGGGCAGGTCTGGGTCAACAACGCCTGGGTCTCGATGCAGGTCATCATCATGGCCATCCTGCTCGGCCTGCCGATCCCCTACATCCTCTGGGAGAACGCGGCCAACGTGGCCGTCTCCGCCGGGCTGATGGCCTCGCGCGGCAAGCTCGACATCTTCTTCGGCCTGATCACCCCGCACGGCCTGCTGGAGCTGACCGCGGTGTTCCTCGCCTCGGCCGTCGGCATGCGCCTGGGCTGGACGGTCATCGCCCCCGGTCCCCGCAGGCGCGGTGAGGTCCTCGCCGAGCAGGGCAGGGCCGTCATGAGCGTGGCCCTCGGCCTGGTCGTGGTGCTGTTCGTCTCCGGGCTGATCGAGGGGCTGGTCACCCCCTCAGGCCTGCCCACCTGGGCGCGGATCGGCATCGGAGTGGTCGCCGAGGCCGCCTTCCTCGGCTACGTGATCTACTTCGGCCGCCGGGCGCTGGCCGCCCAGGAGACCGGGGACATGGAGCACGCCCCCGACCTCGCGCCGAGCGCCGGGTAGCGCCGAACCCGCCAGACGCTGCTCGGGAGGCCGGTCTTCAACTGTGTCAGGGGCCTCATGCGGTTGCGCGGTCATCGGTCTCCCCCCTCTGCCGTCCAGCCCCAGGGTCTACGGGGCCGGCCCAGCGAAGACACCAGATCACAGCAACTGCCCGTGGCGCTTATCGACCATGACGGTGCAGAAAAACAGCGCGGGGCTTGTCCTCCATCGTCGTGGCTGTTCGGTGGGTCCTCATCGGACACGGCACGTCCGCCGGGGCGGGCCGCGTCCGCCGTCAGAGGCGGCCCGCGGCCTTCAGCGCCAGGTAGGCGTCGGCCAGGGCGGGGGCGAGCTGCTCCGGAGCGGCGTCCACGACCTCCACGCCCTGGCGGCGCAGCCGGGCGGTGATCCTGCGCCGGTCGGCGTTCTGCTGCTCGGCCGCCGCGGCGTTGTAGACCAGCTCGGAGGTGCCGCGCCCGGCCGCCATCGTGGCGACCTGAGGGTCGGAGACGGCGGCCAGGAGCACCAGGTGCCGTGCGGAGAGCTGGGGGAGCACGGGCAGGAGCCCCTCCTCCAGCGACGCCGAGTTCAGGTCGGTCAGCACGACGACCAGGCAGCGCCGCTTGGCGCGGGCCAGGACGGCGGCGACCATGCCGGCCGAGTCGGCCTCGACGAGCTCGGCCTCCAGCGGGGCCATGGTGTTGACCAGCGACGACAGCGTCTCGGTACGGCTGGCGCCGGACAACCAGGCGCGCACCGCGCGGTCGTGGGCCAGGAAGTCCACCCGGTCACCGGCACGGGTGGCCAGCGCGGCCAGCAGCAGTGCCGCGTCCATCGACCAGTCCAGCCGGGGCCAGCCGGGTACGGCCGCCGCCGGGCCGTACAGGCCGCCGGTCCTGGGCATCTCACCGGCCAGCGGGATGGGAGCCGTCCCCACCCGGCCGGCCGAGGTGCGCCCGGTGTCCAGGACGATCAGCACCCGCCGGTCGCGCTCGGGCCGCCAGGTGCGGACCACGACGTCGTTGCGGCGGGCGGTGGCCCGCCAGTCGATCGAACGGACGTCGTCGCCGACCACGTACTCGCGGAGCGAGTCGAACTCGGTGCCCTGCCCCCTGACCATCGACGGATGCCGGCCCTCCAGCTCCCGCAGCCGCGACAGCTTGGCGGGCAGGTGCTTGCGGCTGAGGAACGGCGGCAGCACCCGGACCGACCACGGAACCCGGTGGGATCCCTGGCGGGCCGCGATGCCCAGCGGGCCCAGCGTGCGCACCGTGACCGTGACCGCCTCGCGGTCGCCCCGGCGGGTGGGGGTGAGCGTCGTGACGAGACGGCGGCGCTCGCCGGGGGGCACGTCAAGCGGCAGATGCCGCGGCGTGGCCCCCGCCGAGGGAGGCCAGGCGTCCCGCAGCAGGCCCCGGGCCCGGCGGGACCCGGGGTTCTCCACGATCAGCTCGACCGTGGCCGACTCGCCGAGCCGTACCAGCCGGTCGCCCGCGCGGGTGAACCGCAGCGGCCGCACGCCCGCGGCCAGCAGCAGGTCCACCGCGATCAGCGCCAGCAGCAGCAGAGCCACCCCGGCCACGGCCGGCCCCGGCTGGGGCGCGAACAGCACGGCCAGCGTGCCGAGCAGGGCCAGCAGGGCGGCCCGTCCTGTCAGTGCCATCGTCTCAGCGGGGGACGGGGACGGAGGCGAGGATGGCGTCGATCAGGCCGTCGGCGGTCGCGCCCTCCAGCTCGGCCTCGGGGCGGAGCTGGATCCGGTGCCGCGTCGCGGGCCTGGCCAGCGCCTTGACGTCGTCCGGGGTCACGTAGGAGCGGCCGGACAGCCAGGCCCACGCCCGCGCCCCGGCCAGCAGCGCGGTGGCGCCACGCGGCGAGACGCCGAGCTGGAGCGACGGCGACTGGCGGGTGGCCCTGGCGATGTCCACGATGTAGCCGAGCACCTCGGGGCCGGCGTGCACCTGGCTGACCGCGGCGCGGCCGGCGTCCAGGTCGGCGATGGTGGCCACGGCCTTGACGTGCGACAGGTCACGCGGGTCGAAGCCCAGCGCGTGCCGTTCCAGCACCGCGATCTCCTGGTCGCGGGGCGGCAGCGGCACGGTCAGCTTGAGCAGGAACCGGTCGAGCTGCGCCTCGGGGAGCTGGTAGGTGCCCTCGTACTCGACCGGGTTCTGGGTGGCGGCCACGATGAACGGCTCGGGCAGCTTGCGCGGCTTGCCGTCCACGCTGATCTGCCGCTCCTCCATCGCCTCCAGCAGCGCGGCCTGCGTCTTGGGGGGCGTGCGGTTGATCTCGTCGGCGAGCAGCAGGTTGGTGAAGACCGGGCCCTGGCGGAACTCGAACTCCGACGTCTTCGCGTCGTAGATCAGGGAGCCGGTGACGTCACCCGGCATCAGGTCGGGGGTGAACTGCACCCTTTTGAAGTCCAGCGAGAGCGCCGCCGCCAACGTCCTGACCAGCAGGGTCTTGGCGACGCCCGGCACGCCTTCGAGGAGCACGTGCCCCCGGCAGAGCAACGCGATCACCAGCCCGGTGACCACGGCGTCCTGGCCGACGACGGCCTTGGAGACCTCGGCGCGCAGGCTCCCCAGCGCCTCCCTGGCGGTGTTGGCATCGGGGGCCGTCCCGGCGGCGAAGGGCGTCCCCACCCGGCCGCCGTCCTGTGGCATGGTCACGAGGACTCCTCCGCCGACTCCGGGAGCACGGTGCCGCCGTTCCCGACGGCCTGCTCGCTACGCTCGCTCACGACTCTCTGACCTGCCTCTCCAACATGTCCAGGTATGCGGCCAGGGCTATCAGCCCGGCCTCGTCAGCCGGTGGCGGGCCGTACAGGGCGGCGCCCACGTGGAAGCCCGCCTGTCCGGTCCGTTCGGCGATAGCGTCGACCTTCGCCTCCGGGCCGGCCGCCGAGGGCAGCCCGAGCCGGGGGGTGACCCGGTCGACGAAACCGGCGCGCAGGGCGACGGCGGCCCGGTCACGGGCGCGCCTGGCCCGGTAGAGCCTGGCCCGGCCCTCCACGGTCTCGGCGGCCCTGACCACGACGGGCAGCCGCTCGGCCACCACCGGGCCGAGCCGGCGGCCCTGCCAGAGTGCCAGCAGAAGGACCACGAAGGCCAGTTGCACCACGGCCCATCTGACCCCGTCGGGGATCAGGTCGTAGAAGCTCCGCTCTCCCGTGCCCTGCTCCGTGGTCTCCGGGGCCACCAGCCAGATCAGCAGGGGCCTGGCCCCGGCCAGGTTCATCGCCAGCGCGGCGTTGCCGTCCTCGGCCAGCCGCAGGTTGGACATGAACCGGCCGTCGCCCACAGCCGTGATCGTCCTGTCCCCGTTCGGGTAGCTGACCAGGGTGGGCGCGCCGTCGGCAGGGTAGCAGCCGACCGCCCCCGAAGGGGCGGTGAAGGCCGTGCCGCCCGTGAAGGCGCTGCCCGCCCTGGTCGCCGCCCGCAGCGCGCACCGGGGCTCGCGGGAACGGGGCCGGGCCGTCTCGGTGGAGCCGATGCCGGGGGTGAGCAGGTCCTCGTACCGCTGCGCGCCGATCACGATCCGGTCGGCGGACAGCGCGCCGAGCCGCCGGGCCTCGTCTCTGTCGAGGAAGGAGGTGTCGCTGAGCAGCAGCGCGCTCTCGCCGGAGTCGGCGGCCTCCGCCTCGGCGACCGAGGTGACGCGCCTGACCTCCACGCCGTGGGCCCGCAGGAGCTGGGCCAGGCCCTTGCCGCCGGACAGCGAGGTGTCGGCGGGATCCAGGGGCCGGCTCTCGCCGGAGCCGCCGAGCAGCACGCCGACGACGGCGCCGGCGACCACGATGAGCGCGACGAGGAGGATGCCCCGACTGCCGCGCCACAGGCTCGCGGCGGTGGGCGAGGTGGATGTCGGCCCCGTCTCCGGAACGGCGGCGAGGTTCACGAGGAGACCGTCCCCGTCATGGCGCCGAGCGTCGGACGGGCCGTGCGCAGGCGTTCGTCGAGGTCGCGCAGGACCCCGTAGGCCTCGGCGGTGCCCGGCACCTCGCCGTAGGTCACGTCGTCGAACACCCGCGCCGCGGCGGCCAGTTCGGCGGCGAATTCGGGCAGCGCGCGTCCGGCCTCGGCCGCGAGCTCGTCCGCGGTACGGCCGGGTGTGGAGTCGACGATGACCCGGTCCTCCAGATCTCGTGCGAGGGCCCGCAGCCGCTCGCGTACGGCCTCGGCCCACCGTCCCTCGGCGGCCAGCCGTTCGGCGGTCTCGCGATGTTCGGCGGCGGTGCGGCGGCGGTCTCCGAAGATCCCTTCCTTGCGCGTGGTGCCGCCCCTGACGGTCCTGTGCGCGATCATGACCACCGCGACGACGGCGGCGACGACGATCATCGCCAGGACGATCCGCGCGGCCACGCTGCCGACCACACCCACGGACTCCTGGTCCAGCAGGTCGCCGAGGAACTGGTTCACGGCCCGCATGACGCGGTCGACGAGGGACTCCTTGGCGTACTCGGACCTGAGGAGCTCTGCGGCCGCCTCGCGCCGGGCCTGCTCACGGCCGATGTCGATCGGGGCCGCCAGGAGCGCCGGGTAGGTCAGGACGGGGACCACGGAGCTCCCCGACCGGCCTGTTCGCTTGGGCCCGGCCCGGCGGGTGTGATGGACGGGTCCCACAGGTCGTCGGCCGACGCGTGCACCCAGCCCTGCCGTTGCTGCTCGATCGCCGCGGTCTGCAGCACCAGGTCGAACGCCTCGGCGCGCATCCGCCGGTCGGCGTAGAGCAGGCCGTGGACACCGGCCTGGAAGGGGTAGGTGATCATCGCGCCGATGGTGCCGCCGACGGCGATCAGGATCGCCGTGCTGATCTGCGAGGCGGTGGAGGCCCCGCCGAAGAAGCCGATGTAGGTCCCCGCCAGGGTGAAGGGGAGGGAGAGCAGCGTGGCGGTGAGGCCCGCGATGAGCTGGGTCAGCAGCAGGATGCCGAGCGTCCGCCAGAAGCCGCCGTTCACGAGCGTCCACGACCTGCGCAGGGAGGCGAGGACGCCGCGCCGCTCCAGCACCGCCACGGGCGCCGCGAGTGCCAGGCGGGTGGTGATGAAGAGCGCGTAGGCGAGGAAGCCGAGCCCCAGCACCGCGGTCAGGAGGAACGCCGACCCGAAGTCGGCACCCGCCGAGATCACCGCCAATACGAGCAGGACGGCCAGCACCAGTGGCAGCAGCATGACCAGCGCGCTGACGACCACCAGCCCGAACAGCGTGGGGATCCGGCCCCGGGTCAGCCTCCACGCCTCGCCCACCGTCGTCCTGCCGCCGAAGACCGCCCGGCCCAGGATCCGGGTCAGCACGCCGGTGAGCAGGGTGACCGCGACGAACTGCACCGCGTAGGAGATCAGCGTCCCGCCGTACTGGGAGAGGAAGTCCACGTTCTGCGAGCCGTCCGGCGTGCCGGAACCGTTCAGGTCCGCCCCCATCTCGGCGAGCACGACCGACTGGCCGATCGCCACCGGGATCGCTCCGACCGCGGCGACGACCGCCGACAGGCCCAGGACGGTCTTGGGGTTGGAGCGGATCAGCTTGATCGCGCCGTCGAGGATGTCACCGAGGCCGAGCGGGCGCAGCGGGATGATCCCCGGGCGCAGCGCGGGGGGCGGCATGCGGTAGCCGTAGGGCTGCCCGCCGTACGGGCCTGACTGGTATGGCGGTATCTGCCCGCCATGGGGCTGCTGAGGGGGTGGGGGTGGGGGCAGGGGCTGCTGCGGGGGCGGCGCGCCGGGCGCGGTCCACGGCGATCCCGAGGCGTTGCCGTAGGGCGGAGGTTGGTTGGACGCCCAGCCGGATGGCGTGCCGGGAGTGGAGCCGTGACCGTCTGACATATCCCAATCCTGACATGTGGACACACCGATTGTGGTGATGGGGAGATCACACCAGGGTTTCACCCGGCACGAGATCGACGGAGATGACGGAGGGATGGCCGAGACACCGTCGTTTACACCAGACTGGGAACGTGACCACCTCCGCTTGGCGTTCGCAGTCGCCAGGGCCGGAGTCGGTCATGCAGGGGGGACTGCCGCATGCTTTAGGTTGCGTGTGCCTAAAATTCGGCCTTTGGATGGCTGGCCGTTGGCTGGTGTCATCCAGTAGCCGGACAAGGGTAATCTTCGACCACCGTGCCGTTTATCCCAAAGACTCCCAAACTGCGTAAAACGAATGAGGGGCCATGAAAGGACGCGTGCTGGTCGTCGACGACGACGCCGCTCTCGCCGAGATGCTCGGCATCGTGCTGCGCGGGGAGGGTTTCGAGCCTTCCTTCGTCTCCGACGGGGACAAGGCGCTCGACGCGTTCCGCGACACCCGGCCCGATCTGGTCCTGCTCGATCTGATGCTGCCGGGTGCCGACGGCATCGACGTGTGCCGCCGCATCCGTGCCGAGTCCGGCGTGCCGATCGTCATGTTGACGGCCAAGAGCGACACCATCGACGTCGTCCTCGGCCTGGAGTCGGGAGCCGACGACTACATCGTCAAGCCGTTCAAGCCCAAGGAGCTGGTGGCCCGGGTGCGGGCGCGGCTGCGCCGCACCGACGAGCCGACGCCGGAGATCCTGCAGATCGGCGACATCACCATCGACGTCGCCGGGCACTCGGTCAAGCGGGACGAGGAGACCATCAACCTCACCCCGCTGGAGTTCGACCTCCTGGTCGCGCTGGCCCGTAAGCCGCGCCAGGTCTTCACCCGCGAGGTCCTGCTGGAGCAGGTCTGGGGATACCGGCACGCGGCCGACACCCGCCTGGTCAACGTGCACGTCCAGCGGCTCCGCGCCAAGATCGAAAAGGACCCCGAGCACCCCGAGATCGTCGTGACGGTCCGCGGGGTCGGCTACAAGGCAGGCCCGGCCTGACCTGCGCGGGTCCCCCCGGGAGCCGGACATGTCCTCGCTGCAGAAGAAACGCCGCCGCACCCCGCGTCAGGTGATGCGGGGTGTCCGCAGGCGCGCCCGTCGCGCGGCGGGGGGCGTGCGCCGGGTCTGGCGGCGCTCCCTGCAGCTCCGCGTGGTCACCAGCACGATGGTCATCTCCATCGCGGTGGTCGCCGTGCTCGGCGTCTTCCTCATGCAGCAGATCATCTCGACCACGCTGGAGGCTCGGGAGCGCGCGGCGAAAAGCGAGGCGCAGGCCGACAGGATCGCGGTGCTCAGCTACCTGAACCAGCCGCCCGGCGACGCCTCCAAGCCGTCCGTCGACTCCGGTGACGGGCTCCAGCGGGGCGGGGACAGCCTGTTCAGCCAGGCGATCTACGCTCTCGCCGGGCGTGCCGGATCCGCCCCCCGCTACTCGGTGCTCGCCCGCAACGACAACCGGCCCGGGGAGTTCTACGGCACCCCGAACATCGACCCGAGGAGCATCCCGGCCAGCCTGCGCAACGAGGTGTTCAAAAAGGAGTCCGGCGAGGACAGCACCCACTACGGGGACCTGTACTACGAGGACCGGAACGAGCCGGTGCGGGGCGTGGTCGTCGGCACCCGCCTCGACACCTCCGGCACCATGCTGGACGACGGATACGAGATCTACCATCTGATCCCGCTGGACAAGGAGGAGGAGACCCTCAACTCGGTCCTGCGGATGCTCGTCGTCGTCGGGGTGGCACTGGTCCTGCTGCTGGCCGCCATCGCCTCCCTGGTCACCCGCCAGGTGGTCACGCCGGTACGGCTGACGCGCCAGGCCGCCGAGCGGCTGGCCGCCGGACGCCTGGACGAGCGGCTGAAGGTCCGGGGCGAGGACGACCTGGCCCGCCTGGCCACCTCCTTCAACGAGATGGCCGCCAACCTGGCGTTGAAGATCCACCAGCTTGAGGAGCTCTCCCACGTCCAGCGGCAGTTCGTCTCCGACGTCTCGCACGAGCTGCGCACCCCGCTGACCACCGTGCGGATGGCCGCCGACCTGCTCTACGACGCCCGCGAGGACTTCGACCCGATGGCCGCCCGTTCGGCCGAGCTGATGCAGAACCAGCTCAACCGGTTCGAGTCGATGCTCGCCGACCTGCTGGAGATCAGCCGCTACGACGCGGGCGCGGCCGAGCTGGACGTCGACCCGGTGGACGTCAGGGACGTGGTGCTGCGCGCCGTGGCCGACTCCGAGGCGCTGGCCGAGCGCCACTCCACCCGGTTCGACCTCCGCCTGCCCAGCGAGCCCTGCATGGCCGAGATGGACAGCCGCCGGGTCGAGCGCATCCTGCGCAACCTGCTGTTCAACGCGATCGAGCACGGCGAGGGCCGGGACATCATCGTCTCGGTCGGCGCGGACCGGGACGCGGTGGCGGTGGCGGTACGAGATCACGGGGTGGGACTCAAACCGGGCGAGGAGAACCTGGTCTTCGACCGGTTCTGGCGGGCCGACCCCTCGCGTGCGCGGACCATCGGCGGCACCGGCCTGGGCCTGGCGATCTCCCGTGAGGACGCGATGCTGCACGGGGGCTGGCTCCAGGCATGGGGGTCGCCGGGGGAGGGGTCGCAGTTCCGGCTCTCGCTGCCCCGGACGGCCGGTTCGCCGCTGCGCGGTTCGCCGCTCTCGCTGGTCCCGCCGGAGGTGGAGATGCGGCGGGCCTGGCGGGGACACATGACCCCGGTGCTGTCGCCGGCGATCGCGGACGGGGGGAACGATGCGGTCTAAGACAGGGAGACGGGTGGGCGCGGTCGGCCTGGCCGTCGCGCTGGCCTGGGGTGGGGCGGCGTGTTCGGTCATCCCCACCGGGGGCAAGGCCATCGCGGTGGACAACGAGCGCAAGGGCAACCCGCTGGGTGAGCCGTACGTGCGGGTGATCGCCATGCCGCCGAGCGCCGGCTGGTCGGCCGAGGAGGTCGTCACCGGGTTCAGGGCCGCGATGGCGAGCGTCGACGACCCCAGCCGCGAGGTCGCCCGTAAATACCTCACCGACGACTTCGCCAAGAAGTGGAACCCGCGGAGCAAGGTGACGGTCTACAAGCAGGACGAATACGTGCCGGCGGACGAAGGAGAGAAGGAGAGCCGGGTCACGCTCAAGGGCACCTGGACGGCGACGATCGACCAGGACGGCCGTTACTGGCCGATGAACACCACCCTGAACGAGCCCTTCACCCTTGTGAAGGGGCCGAACGGGTGGCGGATCAGCTCGGCGCCCGACGGGCTGATGCTGTCGGAGGCCGACGTCGACCGCGCCTACCTCAAGGTGGACCTCTACTTCCTGGACTCGGCGTGGAAGGGCCTGGTGGTCGACCAGGTCCGGGTGCCCATCGACCCCTCCTCCAACTTCGCCAAGACGACGGTCGAGCGGCTGCTCAAGGGGCCGAGCAGCCTGCTGCGGAAGGCGGTGAACTCCGCCTTCCGGCCGGGCACCGAGCTCATCGACGTCACCACCGAGGACAACCGCGTCGTCGTCAACCTGACCAAGCCGGTCGACTCCGACCGGGTCGTCCCCATGTCGGCCCAGCTCGCCGCGACGCTCTCCGAGCTCACCAACGGAGGCTGGGGCTTCGAGGTCAGGGTGAAGGGCGAGCCCTACTACTCCGACACCACGCTGCAGATCGAAGCCCAGGCGCAGTCGGACTTCGACCCCTGGATGACTCCCGGCGAGGTCCACCCCTACTACCTGGCCGGCGGCGCGCTCTGGCTGCTGGGCAGGGAGAACGTCGGCCGTCAGGTGCAGGGCGGGATGGACGACACGCGCACCCGCCCGGCGATCAGCTACCAGGGACAGGTGGCGGTGCTGTCGAAGGACGGTGCGAAGATCTCGGTCGCGCCGCTCGCCGCGGGCGGGCAGTGGCGGGACTGGATCACCGGCGGCTCCCTCACCCCGCCCTCATGGGACCGCTACGACACGTTGTGGACGGTCGACCGGCCCAGTGACCACTCCTCGGCGGTGCTGCGGATGGGGAACGACGGAAAGCAGTACCGGGTCACGGCGCCCGACCTGGACACGGTCTACGTCACCTCGCTCAAGGTCGCGCGGGACGGGGTGCACATCGCGGTGGTGGTCAAGGACGGCATGGAGGAGCAGGTCAAGATCGGTACGATCGTCGGCCGGGACGGCGACACCAGGATCACCGACCTGCAGTCCGTGGTGTCCGGCGACGGCGGCCAGACGATCAAGGACATCGCGTGGAAGGACGGCAGGTCCCTCTACGTGCTCACCGGCAAGTCCGAGCTGCTGGAGGCCTCGGCCTCCGACGAGCCCAAGTCCCTGGCCTCCAACTCCCGGATCGAGACCATCACCGCTCTGGACGGCTCCCTGCTGGCCGGGGCCAAAGACGACAACGGCAACCGCCAGGTCCTCTCCTGGAACCGCAACTCGGCGAAGTGGGAGCCCGTGGTCAAGGACGAGAGGGGATCCACGGCCTTCGCGGAGAAGGACGGCCCCTCCTCCCCCGCCTACCCGCTGGGGTGAGCTGTTTGTCGGTGGCGCCTGGCACCGTGGACCTGTGCCGACAGCCCTGCTCGATCTGGTCCTGCCGCCCCGCTGCGCCGGATGCGACGCCTCCGGGGCCCTCGTCTGCGCCCGCTGTACGGCGGAGCTGCACGGCGAGCCCGCGCGCCGGATGCCCACCCCGGTCCCGCCCGGCCTGCCCGATTGCTGGTCGGCGACCGGCTACACGGGCGCCGCGCGACGGACGATCATCGCCTACAAGGAGCGCGGCCGCACCGCGCTGGCCCCTTCCCTCGCCGGGGCCCTCGCGCTGACGATCGCCACCGCGGTCGGCGACCGGCCGGTCGTGCTCGTCCCGGTGCCGAGCGCCCGCTCCGCTGTGCGGCGGCGCGGGCACGACCCGGTGGCCCGGCTGGCGGAGCTGGCGGCGGGCTGCCTGCGCGCGGCCGGGTGGCCGGTGACCGTGGCGGGAGTCCTCTCCCAGCGTCGCAGGGTCGCCGACCAGGCGGGCCTGAGCTCGCTGCAGCGGGCCGCGAACCTGTCCATGGCATTCAGGGTTGCGACCGGCCGAAACGGGTCTGCAGTGAGATCCTGGAGCGGCATGGGGCCGGTTGTGCTGGTGGACGACATCATCACCACCGGTGCGACGCTCGCCGAGGCGGCCAGGGCACTGGGCGAGGCGGGCGTGACGGTTCCGTTCGCCGTCACCGTCGCCGCGACACGCCGGAAGAGGGAAGTTCCTCCCCGTTACGGAGGGTGAGGGGCGGGCGGGCGATCGGTCTCACCGCGGAGCCACACCTCTCTGTCCCCGTTGTGGACTCGTGGCTGTTCACCATGTTCGGAAAGTTCTCGCGTGCAGCCGTATCACACGGCCGGATCGGCCTTTCCGGCCGCCCGCGGACGGTGAGTGATCACGCAAAGTGATCCATCGGCCGGTGTCCAGGCTGACATTCGGCCGGGATGCGGATAGCGTCTGAGCCATGGCACCCGCTCGGGTCCGTGGTTGCGCCGGACCGACTCCCGTAAGAGAGCCGGCCCGGTTAGCCGATGCCAGCCGCAGGCCAAACGGTCCACGTAAGACGACTTTTCGTCGGTCGATCACGGTGCGGCTTAGAGGTAAGTCCTGCCTTCCCGGGGAGCCAGATGTTCCTCGCCAGAAGAGAAGGGCATGTAGTGGCAAAGAGCTGCGAAACCCTCAGCAGGCGGATGTGGGGACGAAGACCAGGTCGGCCGAGCGGGTGCCGCAGCACTACCATCGCCGAGGTTCGAAGGGGGTCCGTGCATGGACATCATCGTCAAGGGTCGGCACACCGGAGTGAGTGACCGATTCCGCGACCATGTGAACACCAAGCTGGCCAGGATCGAGCGTCTGGACCACAAGCTCATCAGCGTCGACGTGGAGGTGACCAAGGAGAGTAATCCGCGAATCACCGGACAGCGCGAGCGGGTCGAGCTCACCATTCACTCGCGTGGTCCCGCCGTCCGGGCCGAGGCCACGGCCGACGACCGCTTCGCCGCCCTCGACATCGCCCTCGGAAAACTCGAAGGAAGGCTCCGGCGCCTCGCTGACCGGCGCAAAGTCCACCACGGCAGCCACTGCCCCCCGTCCGTCGCCGAGCTGACCGCCACCGCCCTCGCCGAGACCCTCGAGTCCGCGCCCGCACGGCTGTTCGCCGGCGCCAGGCCCGATCAGGACTCCCAGGACGGCTCTCCCGAGGACAAGGCCATCGTCCCGATCCAGATGGACGGTGACGGGCCGCTGGTGGTCCGGGAGAAGACCCACCGGGCCGATCCGATGACCATCGATCAGGCCCTCCTCGAGATGGAGCTGGTCGGGCATGACTTCTACCTGTTCCGTGACAAAGAGAGCGGCCAGCCGAGCGTCGTATACCTGAGGCAGGGCTACAACTACGGCGTGCTGCGTCTCGTCGAACCCTGATCGACGCGTTTGAAGATCCTCTCCGACCAACCCGAGGACCCGTCAACCCGTGTAATCATTGCGGTCCAACGGCTCTGGCCCCCCGAGGAGGAGGCGTGACGGAACCCGACGAGGCGACCCGCCCTGTCAGGAGCGGTGACCCGATCCGCGTGCTGATCGTCGACGATCACGCGCTGATCCGGCGCAGCCTGGAAATGGCCCTGGCCGCGGAGACGGACATCGAGGTGGTCGGCGAGGCGAGCGACGGCCAGGAAGCGGTCGAGCTCGCCGACCGTCTCACCCCCGATGTCATGCTCATGGACGTCCGGATGCCCCGGAGGAGCGGCATCGAGGCCACCCGCGAGATCAAGGCCTCGGTGCCGAGCACGCGGATCATCATGCTGACGGTGAGCGACGAGGAGGAGGACCTCTTCGAGGCGATCAAGGCGGGCGCCACCGGTTACCTGCTGAAGAACGTCCAGCTCGACGAGGTCCCCGAGGCCGTGCGCGGTGTTCACGAGGGACAGTCGCTGATCAACCCGGCGATGGCTGCCAAGCTCATCAGCGAGTTCGCGAACATGAGCCGCAAGGAGGCCGAGCGGCCTCCCCAGCTCCCCGTCCCCCGCCTGACCGAACGGGAGATGGAGGTGCTCCGCCTGGTGGCCAAGGGGATGAACAACCGCGAGATCGCCAAGCAGCTGTTCATCTCCGAGAACACCGTGAAGAACCACGTCCGCAACATCCTGGACAAGCTCCAGCTCCACTCCCGGATGGAAGCGGTGGTCTACGCGGTCCGCGAGCGGATGCTCGAGATCACCTGACGCGCCGGGTGCGGCGCCCCGGAGCCGGGGCGCCGCACCCGCGAGTCGGGGGTCAACGGGCCAGGGCGTCCTGGAGGGGCGCCGACAGGTGCGGGTCCACCCGGTCGACGCGGACGCCGTCGCAGCCCACCCAGCTCGCGGCCTCCCACAGGGCGTCGGCCAGCAGGCCGGCCCCCCTGCGCTGGTTGACGCCGGGCTCCAGGCTGACCTGGCGGCCGACCAGGGTGGAACCCTCGCGTGCCGGGTCGACCCGGCCCACCAGCCGGCCTCCGGCGAGGACGGGCATCGTGAAGTAGCCGTGGACGCGTTTCTCCCTGGGGACGTATGCCTCAAGGCGGTGGTTGAAGCCGAACACGCGGGCGGTCCGGGCGCGGTCCCAGACGAGGGAGTCGAACGGCGACAGCAGGGTCGTGCGGTGGCGGCCACGCGGATCGGTCTCCAGGGCGGCGGGATCGGCCCACGCGTTCGCCGCCCGGTCGGGCCAGCCGGAGACCCGGACCGGGGTGAGACCGGCGCCCCCGTCGAGCAGCGCACCGTCGAGAAGGGTGGCCGCGGCGGGTTTGAGGCGGAGGAAGTCGACGAGGTCGGCCCGGGTGGCCACGCCGAGGGCGCGGCCCGCGATCCCGGCGAGGCGGGCGACGCACTCGGCGTCGGAGGGGTCTTCGGCCAGGAGGTGGGCGGGGATCGCGCGTTCGGCCAGGTCGTAGACGCGGCGCCAGCCTACGCGGCGGGTGCAGACGACCGCGCCGGTGTCCAGCAGCCACTCGATGGCGATCTTCGAATCCGACCAGTCCCACCACGGGCCGCCCTTCTTGGCGCCCCCGATGTCGGCGGTGGTGATGGGGCCGTTGTCGCGGACCTGCTCCAGAATCTTGTCCACGCTGTCGGGAAGCTCGTGCCAGCGGTACTTCCTGGCGCGGAAATACCTGCGCCGGAAGGCGTAGAGCGGCCAGTGGTCGATCGGCAGGACGCACGCGGCGTGACACCAGTATTCGAAGGCCTGGGCCGGATCGTCCCAGTAGGCGCGCTCGACATCCTGCCTGCCGACGGCACCGAGGCGGGCGTAGGCGACGAGCTCGTGGGAGCGGGCCAGAACGGAGATCGTGTCGAGTTGGACGGCTCCCAGCCGGCGCAGTGTCGCGGGGGCGCCGCCGCGCCGGACGTCGGCGCCCAGGAGGCCCTGGGCGCGGAGGATGATCCGGCGTGCCTCGTCGGCGGAGAGCGTGACCGTCATGATCGGCCTGCGGGGAGGCGGGGGAGGCCGCAGAGGACGGGGAGGGAGCCCGGCGGGCGGCGGAACGTCAGCATGACGCAGAGGGTAGCGCGCCACACCGACAAAAGAGCTACGCCGGTGTCATTCGGGCCGGCTCTCGTGGGGTGGCCGGTACGGCGCGCGCGGGTTGTCGAGGACGGCGCCCTGCCCGTATGGGCCACCTGAGGCGCGTCGTCCACCGTCGCGGTGTCTTCCTCCAGAGTGCGACGCCGGGGGGCGACGCGCCGTATGCTCAGCCTCTTCACGATGCGCGTTTGCAAACTGACATACCCTTTAGGGTGGTCACTACTCCCTATAAAAAGGGCGTGAGGAACTCCGCAGACGCCCGATGCGTCTTTCAGGGTGGCTGTGCCTGGTGGTAGAACCGCCTACGATGGCAGCGGAGAACCGTGTCTCGTCCTCATCCGGGCCGGTCCGGCCACGGAAGACCTGCGAGGAGCTTTACCTAAAGTGCCAGCCTTTCTCGATAAGATTCTTCGCGCAGGCGAAGGCAAGCTTCTGCGTAAGCTCAAGCGCATCGCCGACCAGGTCAACTCCATTGAGGACGACTTCAAGAGCCTGACCGACGCCGAGCTCCGTGCGCTGACCGCCGAGTACAAGGAGCGTCACGCCACGGGTGAGTCGCTCGACGATCTGCTCCCCGAAGCCTTCGCCACCGTCCGCGAGGCCTCCCGGCGTGTGCTGGGCAAGCGCCACTTCGACGTGCAGATCATGGGCGGGGCCAGCCTGCACATGGGCAACATCTCCGAGATGCGCACCGGTGAGGGCAAGACCCTCACCTGTACGCTTCCGGCCTACCTCAACGCCATCTCCGGCAAGGGCGTCCACGTCATCACGACGAACGACTACCTGGTCAAGGTCGGCGCGGACGAGATGGGCCGCATCCACCGCTTCCTCGGCCTCGAGGTCGGCGCGATCCTGGCGAACATGGCCCCTGACGAGCGCCGCAAGCAGTACAACGCCGACATCACCTACGGCACGAACAACGAGTTCGGCTTCGACTACCTGCGCGACAACATGGCCTGGTCGCTGGAGGAGTGTGTCCAGCGCGGCCACAACTTCGCCATCGTCGACGAGGTCGACTCGATCCTCATCGACGAGGCCAGGACGCCGCTGATCATCTCCGGCCCCGGAGAGCAGTCCGGCAAGTGGTACGCCGAGTTCGCCAAGATCGTCCCCCGGCTCCGCAGGGGCACCGAGGGCAAGGACGGCGAGGAGAACACCGGCGACTACGCCGTCGACGAGAAGAAGCGCACCGTCGGCATCTTCGAGACCGGTGTGGAGAAGGTCGAGGACTGGCTCGGCATCGACAACCTCTACAAGCCCGAGCACACCCACCTGGTGGGCTTCCTCAACAACGCGTTGAAGGCCAAGGAGCTCTACAAGAAGGAGAAGGACTACATCGTCGTCGACGGTGAGGTCCTGATCGTCGACGAGTTCACCGGTCGAGTCCTGCACGGCCGCCGTTACAACGAGGGCATGCACCAGGCCATCGAGGCCAAGGAGAGCGTGAAGATCAAGGACGAGAACCAGACTCTCGCCACGATCACGCTGCAGAACTACTTCCGCCTCTACAAGACGCTCTCCGGCATGACCGGCACCGCGGTCACCGAGGCCAACGAGTTCCACCAGACCTACAAGCTCGGCGTCGTCCCGATCCCGACGAACCGGCCGATGATCCGCAAGGACCAGGCCGACGTGGTCTACAAGACCGAGGACGCCAAGTTCCTGGCCTGTGTCGAGGACATCAAGGAGCGCTACGAGAGGGGCCAGCCGGTCCTGGTCGGCACCACGAGCGTGGCCAAGTCCGAGCGCCTGTCCAAGGAGCTCAAGCGCAAGGGCATCCAGCACGAGGTCCTCAACGCCAAGCACCACGCCCGTGAGGCGGCGATCATCGCCGAGGCGGGCCGCAAGGGCGCGGTCACCGTCGCCACCAACATGGCCGGTCGAGGCACCGACATCATGCTCGGCGGCAACCCCGACTTCCGTGCCGACATAGAGCTGCGCAACCGCGGCCTGGACCCGGTGGAGACCCCCGAGGAGTACGACAAGGCCTGGGCCGAGGCGCTGGAGAAGGCCAGGGAGGCCGTGAAGGCCGAGCACGACGAGGTCACCGAGATCGGCGGCCTCTACGTCCTGGGCACCGAGCGGCACGAGTCGCGGCGGATCGACAACCAGCTCCGCGGCCGGTCCGGCCGTCAGGGCGACCCGGGCGAGTCGCGGTTCTACCTCTCGCTCGAAGACGACCTCATGCGCCTGTTCAACTCGGCCAGGGTCGAAATGATCATGACGCGGCTGAACATCCCGGACGACGTCCCGATCGAGTCGGGCATCGTCTCCAAGGCCATCGCCTCCGCACAGCACCAGGTCGAGCAGCAGAACTTCGAGATCCGCAAGAACGTTCTGAAGTACGACGAGGTCATGAACCGGCAGCGCAAGGTGATCTACGCCGAGCGTCACCGGGTGCTGGAGGGCGCCGACCTGCACGAGCAGATCCGCGGCTTCGTCAACGACGTCGTCGACGAATACATCGCCGGCGCCACCGCCGAGGGCTTCTCCGAGGAGTGGGACCTCGACAAGCTGTGGAAGGCGCTCGGCCAGCTCTACCCGCTCACCCTCACGATCGACGGCGTCCTCGAGGAGGCCGGCAGCCGTGAGGAGCTCACCGCGGAGTTCCTCGCCGAGAAGGTGAAGGCCGACGCCGCCGCGGCCTACGACCGCCGTGAGGAGGAGCTCGGCGCCGAGGCGATGCGGGAGCTGGAGCGCAGGGTCATCCTGTCGGTCCTCGACCGCAAGTGGCGCGAGCACCTCTACGAGATGGACTACCTCCAGGAGGGCATCGGCCTGCGTGCCATGGCGCAGCGCGACCCTCTGATCGAATACCAGCGTGAGGGCTTCGACATGTTCTCCCAGATGCTCGAGGGCATCAAGGAGGAGTCGGTCGGTTACCTGTTCAACCTCGAAGTCGAGGTGCAGACCAACCCGATCGTCGAGGAGCACGACCACGACCACGACCACGAGGACGCGGCGATCTCGGAGACCCGCTCCATCATCGCCCGCGGCCTCCGTGGCCCGCAGCGCCCCTCCGAGTTGGAGTACACCGCGCCCGGTGAGAGCGGCGAGGTCGAGCACACCCGCATCAGCACCAAGGAAGAGCGCGACGCCTACGGCAACGTCGAGCGCAACGCCCCGTGCCCCTGCGGCTCGGGTAAGAAGTACAAGCGCTGCCACGGCGACCCCAAGAACATCCAGGTCTGACCGCTGACCGCTTGATCCGGAAGGGCCCGCACCAGGTGCGGGCCCTTCCGGCTTTCACCGGTTTTCACGCCGTACGGCATGCGGTCAGGGAGTCGTCTCGAAGTCGGTGCACAGCCACTGCACGCCCCTGCGCTCCAGGCGCAGCGCCAGCACACGCGGCCGGTCACCGCAGTGCACCAGGACGCACATCTCCACGACCCCGTCCTTCGGCTGGGAGATGTGCGGTGTGCCGACCAGCGGTGGCCGCGCACAGTTTATGATCTTTCCGCTCCTGACCAGTTCGGCGCGGGTGCGGTCGGCCAGCTGCGAGGAGACGCTCGAAGGCGGCCGCCTGCCGGACAGGATCTCGGCGATGGCCTGGCCGAGGGCCCGCAGCCGTCGCTCGTCGGGGATCGCACCCGGTGGCCCCCAGATCAGTGGTTCCCGGGCAGGGCCCTCCTCTGCGGGCTCGGGCTCGCAGAGGAGGGCGAGCGTTCCCTGGACGTACGGCGGGGCGGCAGGGATGTCCGCGGCGGGACGCTCGTCGTCGTAGGGCGGTTCGGCGAAAAGGGACGGCGCGATCCGGGGGAGTGGGACCGGCCGTGGAATACGGGACATGGCAACTCCGATTTTCGTCGGCTGAACTGATGCATCTAGGAGTTTCCGGTCCCCTGTCCAGATACATCGGGCGCCAACTTCCTCGTGATCCCCGTCGTTTCGCCCGGCTAGGTGGAGAAGATCACCTCAAGCTGGATCAGTCCCCGCCTACCGGAGAACGGGTTCCGGAATGAACGGCGATCCGCCGCGGGCGGCCGAAACGCCGTTCAGGGGACGGGAGGGCCGGCGGCGGCCGTACCCGGTGGGGCGTCGGCGTCGTCCGGCTCGCAGCCTGGCGTGGCCAGGTTCAGCCTCCTGATCAGGAGGCTGAACAGCAGGTAGTAGACGACGAAGTAGATCAGTCCGAAGATGACGATCAGCCCGAGCCTGTGGGTGTTGGCCTTGCCCGCGTTGAGGAGCATGTCGATGCCGCCCGCGGAGAAGGTGAACCCGAGCCGGGCCCCCAGTTCGGCCATCAGGGCCATCGACAGGCCGGTCAGCAGGGCGTGCACCACGAACAGCACGGGCGCCACGAAGATGAAGGCGAACTCCAGAGGTTCGGTGATGCCGGTCACGAACGAGGTGAGGCCGGCCGACAGCATGATGCCGCCGACGGCCGCGCGCCTGCTCGGCGGAGCCGCCCGCCACATCGCGATGGCGGCCCCGAGCAGGCCGAACATCATCATCGGGAAGAAGCCGGTCATGAAGATCCCGGCGCCGTCCTGACCGGCGAAGTAGCAGTTGAGATCGCCCGAGGCGTTCCTGGTCGCGCCGTCGACCCCGGCCCGGCACTCGGGGAGGGTGAACCAGACGATCGTGTTCAGGAAGTGGTGCAGGCCGATCGGGATGAGCAGGCGGTTGGCCACGCCGTAGATGCCCGCGCCCACGGTGCCGTGGCCGGCCAGCCAGTCCCCGACGCCCGCCAGCCAGTCGCCGACCGGCCGCCAGAGCAGGCCGAAAAGTACGCCGAGGAGCAATGCGGCGACGGCGGTGACGATGGGGACGAACCTGCGTCCACCGAAGAAGGCGAGCCAGGAGGGGAGCCTGATGCGGTAGTAGCGCTGCCAGAGCAGGGCGGCGGTGATGCCGATGACGATGCCGCCCAGGACTCCGGTGGGATTCTGCACGCCGAGGTTGAGGGCGGGCAGGGGGCGCCCGTCAGGTCCCACGACGTTCAGCGCGATCTTCTTGTAGACCTCTGAGGCCGGCGAGGCGGTGAAGAACAGGGTCCTGCTGACCCGGTCGAAGATCAGGTAGCCGACCAGGGCGGCGAGCGCGGTGGAGCCGTCGGCCTTGCGGGCGAACCCGATGGCGACGCCGACCGCGAACAGCAGCGGCAGGTTGTCGAACAGGGCGCCGCCCGCAGCGGCGAAGATGCCGGCGACCTGGTCGAGAAAGGCGTTGTCGGTCCGGCCCAGCAGGTCGTCCTGGCCGAATCTGAGCAGCAGACCGGCGGCGGGCAGCACCGCGATCGGCATCATCAGCGAGCGCCCGATGCGTTGGAGGACCGCGAAGACCGACGACCACATCGACGGACCGTGTTCCACGGCTGCCGTGCTCATCCCCGCCCTCCGCGTGCATGCCGTACGAGGGGGATGGTTGGTATCTACCACACGGTGCGGTGGATACACGGCCGGGCCGTCCGGGGCGGGGTGTCACCCGTTCCCGGACGGCCGGATCGGTTCAGGCCGGATCTGCGGTCGTGGGGGTGGAGGACGCGGTGGCGGTCTCACCGGAGTCGACGTCGGGCTCGGGCTCCCTGCCCGGGGTCATGATGTTCAGCTTTTTGATCAGGAAGCTGAACACGAGGTAGTAGATCGCCGCGTAGACCAGGCCCATCACGATGAGGATCGGGACGCCCCGGGTGTTGGGGGCGGTGCCGTACAGGACGAGGTCGATCAGCCCGGAGGAGAAGCTGAAGGCGAGCTTGGCGCCGAGGACGGAGGCGATCGCCAGGGAGAGGCCGGTCAGCACGATGTGCACCACGAACAGCACGGGTGCCACGAAGATGAAGGCGAACTCGATCGGCTCGGTGATCCCGGTGAGGAACGCGGTGAGCGCGGCGGAGATCATGATCGAGCCGACGGCGGTACGGCGGTGCGCCGGGGCGGCCCGCCAGATGGCGACCGCCGCGGCGGGCAGGCCGAACATGAGGATCGGGTAGAAACCGGCCTCGAAGCCGCCGAAGCCCACGGCGCCGTTGTTGAAGCAGACCAGGTCACCGGCGAGCTGCTTGCCGTTGACCACGCAGTCCGGTACCTGCGTCCAGACCACGTTGTTGACGATGTGGTGCAGACCCAGCGGGAGCAGCGCGCGGTTGACCATGCCGTAGATCCCGGCGCCGACCGTGCTGTTCTCGGCGAGCCAGGTGCCGAAGGCGCGGACCCAGCTGCCGAGGACGGGCCAGATGAAGCCGAAGACCACGCCGAGGACGAGACCGGCGAGGGCGGTGAGGATGGGCACGAGCCGGCGGCCGCTGAAGAAGGCCAGCCAGGTCGGCAGCTTGGTGCGGTAGTAGCGCTGCCAGAGCAGCGCGGACACGATGCCCATGACGATGCCGCCGAGCACCCGGGTCGGGTTCTGCGCACCGAGGTTGAGCGCCACCTGAGGGACGCCCGGGTTGGCCGGGTCGAACAGCTGGTTGGAGATCGTGGCCTTCAGCTTGTCGTCGAACAGGTTGAAGAACATGGTCATGCTGACGGCGTGGAAGACCAGGTAGCCGACGAGCCCGGCCAGTGCGGTGGAGCCGTCGGCCTTGCGGGCGAACCCGATGGCCACGCCGATCGCGAACAGGACGGGCAGGTTGTCGAAGAGCGTGCCGCCCGCGGTGCCGAGGATATGGGCGATGTCGTCGAGCAGGGGGTTGTCGGTCCGGCCCACGAGGTCGTCCTGCCCGAGCCGGAGCAGGAGTCCCGCGGCGGGAAGGACCGCGATCGGCAACATGAGGGAGCGGCCCAGACGTTGGAGCACGCTCATAACGGCGGATCCGGACGAGGACGCGGGAAGGCCCGCGTCCGCTGTGGTGGTACTCATCGGACTTTCCTCCAGGGGGTGGGGGTAGGGAGGAGGTCAGGAGCGGCGCGCCGGTAGCTCCAGGACCGTGCGGAGCTGGTAGCGGTCGGCGCGGTAGGTGGAGACTCCGAGTTCGGCGCAGACGCCTCCGGCGAAGGAGCGTCGCTGCAGCAGCAGGACGGCTCCGCCGCGTGGCAGTTTCAGCAGGTCGGCGTCTCCGGGGTCGGCGATGCCGCCGTCAATGGTCAGTTCGCCCGCGTCGAGCACCAGGCCGTAGCGGGTTTCGAGCAGCGCGTAGAGGGAGCGGCCGGTCAGGTCGTGGGTGTGCAGGTCGGGCGCGAGGGAGACCGGGATGTGGGCCCGCTCGATGCACATGGGCTCGTCGGCGGCGGTGCGCAGCCGCTCGATGAAGTGCACCTCGTCTCCGGGCCTGATCCCGAGCTCTCTGGCCAGATGCGCGCTGGCCCTGACGATCCGGCGGTCCAGATCGCGTGACCCGGGCTCCATGCCCCGGGCGCGCATCTCGTCGCTGAAGGAGGTCAGCCGGAGAGCCATCTCGATCTTCGGGTGGGCGACGAAGGTGCCCTTGCCCGCCACGCGCTGCAGCCTGCCCTCGGAGACCAGGTGGTCGACGGCCTGCCGCACCGTCATACGGGACAGCCCGAAGCGCTGGCAGAGCTCGCGCTCGGACGGGATCGCCATGCCGATCGCCAGCTCGTTGCTCTCGATGAGGTCGAGCAGGATCTCCCGGAGCTGGAAGTACTTCGGTACCGGGCTGTCAGGGTCGATCTGAACCATGAGATCCTCCCCTCTCGATCTGGGGCGTAGAGATGAGTTATGGTTCGTACTGGTCTAGTCCGGACTAGACCACAGGCCGGAAAAGGGTGTCAATGTACGGACCGGCGACGGATCGATAACGGCCCGATCTCGCCAGACCGAACCGAAGGATGAGCGTTACATGACGACCAAGATGCGCAGCGAGATCGCCGAGCAGCCCGCTGCGTTGCGGGCCACTCTGGATGCCCTCCTCCCCAGGGTCGCCGAGGTGGAGCGGCTCGCGGGACAGACCCGCCAGCTGCTCTTCATCGCCCGTGGCACCTCGGACAACGCCGCGGTCTACGGCCGCTACCTGGCCGAGGCGCACACAGGCCGCCTGTCCACGCTCGCCGCGCCCTCGATCGCCACCACCTACCGGCGCAAGCTGGATCTCGACGGCGTCCTGGCCGTCGCGCTCTCCCAGTCCGGCCGCACCGAGGAGATCGTCGAGACCCTCGCCTGGGCCAAGGACTGCGGCGCCCGTACCGTCGCCATCACCAACGGCGGCGAGCAGAGCCCTCTCGCCCAGGCCGCCGACCTCGCCCTGTGCACCCTCGCGGGCGAGGAGAAGGCCGTCCCGGCCACCAAGACCTACACCACCCAGCTCGCCGCGCTGGCCGTGCTCGGCCTCGGCCTGGGAGCGGACGTCAACCCCGCCGATCTGCAGCGGGTGCCGGACGCGGTGGAGAAACTGATCGCGGAGCCGGGCGCCCTGGAGGAGGTCGTCGAGGGGCTGGCCGACAAGCCGGGCGTCGTGGTCTCCGGCCGCGGCCTGGCCTTCTCCACCGCGCTCGAACTGGCGCTCAAGCTCAAGGAGGCGTGCTACCTGCACGCCATGGGCCTGTCCTACGCCGACCTGCTGCACGGTCCGATCGCCGTGGTCGACGCCGACACCCCGGCCCTCCTGGTCGCGTCCGGCGAGGGGCCGACCCTGGCCGGGACCGTGGCACTCGCCGAGCGGGTCACCGGCGCCGGGGCCTCGGCTTTCACCGTCGGTGGCGGCACCGCGCTGTCCGCGGTCTCCACCGCCGCCCTGAACGGCCCCGACCTCCCCGAATGGATCGCTCCGCTCGGCCTGATCGTCCCCGGCCAGTTGCTGACCGAGGCTCTCGCGCGCAGGCTGGGAATCGACCCCGACGCGCCCCGCGGTCTCAACAAGGTGACCCAGACCGACTGATCTCGCGGTGTCGTTTAGCCTGTGCGCAGAGCGATCACAACTGGAGGGCAACATGGCGGCCAACGTCGATGCGATCATCGCGGGTCTCGGTGGGGCGGGCAACATCATCGAGATCGAACCCTGCATCACCCGGCTGCGCACGGAGGTGCGCGACGCCTCCAGAGTCGATCAGGCGGCTCTCAAGGCGGCCGGGGCGCACGGCGTCATGGTCGCGGGCAACGTCGTCCAGGTGGTCGTGGGTCCGGAGGCGGACACGATCGCCAGCGACATCGAGGACATCATCGGCTGAGAAGGCCGGGCCGTCCCCGCTCTCGCGGGCGGGACCATTCGAAGAGGTGTGATGACCACAGTTCTGGCCCCGGTCACGGGGGTAGCCCTGGGCCTGAGGGCAGTGCCCGATCCGGTGTTCGCCGAAGGCATGGTCGGGCCTGGAATGGCGATCGAGCCGGACAGGGCGCCCGGTGAGGCGGTCTCGCCCATCGCGGGCACGATCGTCAAGCTGCACCCGCACGCGTTCGTCGTCGTCGGTGACGAGGGCCGGGGGGTCCTGGTCCATCTGGGCATCGACACCGTGCAGCTCAAGGGCGCGGGTTTCGAACTGCTGGCCTCCGAAGGGGACCGGGTGAGCGCGGGACAGCCCGTGGTGGCCTGGGACCCGTCGGAGATCGAGGCCGGCGGGCGTTCTCCCGTATGCCCGGTCGTGGCGCTGGACGCGGCCGAGGGTTCCGTCGCCGCGCTCGTCGACGGCAAGGTCCGTGCGGGAAGCGAACTCTTCCGGTGGACGTAGCGACCACTGTGGGCGTAGTGACGACCGCGGGCATGGCGATGGGTCATGCAGGAACGGAACCTGGTGAGACGGTTCCCGCGGTCACCGGCCGGACGGCCTTCATGGACCGATCAATGAGCCGGGCGGGCCGTACCGCCCGGCCTACTTTTGCAGGAGGAGCACGTGGCCGAGCGCCAAGTCACGGTTGAGGCCGAGGTCGGTCTGCACGCCCGTCCCGCGGCGACGTTCGTGCAGACCGCGGCGGAGGCCCCACTGGACGTCACCATCGCCAAGGGGGCCGGGCAGCCGGTGAACGCCAAGAGCATTCTCGCCGTCCTGTCGCTCGACGTCAGGAAGGGCGACATCGTGGTGATCAAGGCCGACGGCGACGGCGCGGACGAGGTCCTGGACCGGCTCGCCGTCATCGCGTCGGCACCATGAGCGCGCTCACAGGGGTGGGGGTGAGCCCGGGGATCGGCTTCGGGCCCGCCTACGTTCTCACACATGACACCCCGGTGCCCCCGCCCGGCGCCCGGCATGACGGGGACGCCCGGGCCGAGCGGGCGAGGGCCACGCAGGCGCTGGAGGAGGTCGCCGCCGACCTGGAGGAACGGGGTGCCCGGGTGGGCGGCGAGGCTCAGGAGATCCTGGGCGCCCAGGCGATGATGGCGCGCGACCCCGGTCTCGCCACCGGTGTGGCCGAGCTGATCGACGAGGGCCGGAGCGCGGCCCGCGCGGTCTACGAGGAGTTCGGCCGATACCGCGAGATGCTCGTCGGGGCCGGGGGATACCTGGGCGAGCGCGCCGCGGATCTGGACGACGTCAGGGACCGGGCCGTCGCGGTGCTGGAAGGTCTGCCGATGCCCGGGCTGCCGTCCCTCGCGGAGCAGCCGTACGTCCTCGTCGCCCGTGACCTGGCGCCCGCCGACACCGCCTTGCTGTCCGCGGACGTGGTGGCCGCCTTCGTCACCGAGCAGGGCGGGCCGACCAGCCACACCGCGATCCTCGCCCGCGCGCTGGGGGTGCCGGCGGTCGTCGCCTGTCTCGAGGCGACCTCGATCCCGCACGGCGTGCCGGTGCTGGTGGACGGGGCCTCCGGTCTCGTACGGCCCGCGCCCTTGGCGGAGGAGGTGACCACGGCGAGGAACACCGCCTCCGCCAGGGAGGCCGTGCTCGCGGCCGTCACCGGACCGGGGATGACCTCCGACGGGCACGCGGTGCCGCTGCTGGCGAACATCGGCGGGCCACGCGACGTGGACGCCGCGCTGAAGTACGGCGCGGAGGGCATCGGGCTCTACCGGACCGAATTCCTCTTCCTCGACCGGATGTCGGCGCCGTCCGACGAGGAGCAGGAGGCCGCGTACCTGGACGTGCTGAACGCCTTTCCGGGCGGCCGGGTGGTCGTGCGGACACTCGACGCGGGGGCGGACAAGCCGCTCGCCTTCCTACCGCCTCAGGAGGACGAGCCCAATCCGGCGCTCGGGCAGCGCGGCCTCCGGCTTCTCCGGGCGTACCCGCAGATCCTGAACGCGCAGCTCGGCGCTCTCGCCAGGGCCGCCTCCCAGTCCTCGGCCAAGCTTCAGGTGATGGCCCCGATGGTGGCCACCGCCGAGGAGGCCGCCTGGTACGTGGCGGTCTGCAGGGAGGCGGGACTGCCGTCCGCGGGTGTGATGATCGAGATCCCGTCGGCCGCCCTGCGTGCCTCCGATCTGGCCGCGGAGGCCGATTTCTTCTCTCTGGGCACCAACGACCTGGCCCAGTACACCTTTGCCGCCGACCGCCAGGTCGGCATGTTGACCGCGCTGCAGGACGCCTGGCAGCCGGCGCTGCTCGACCTGGTCGCGCTGGCCGCGACCGGAGCCGCCGAGCGCGGCAAGCCGTGCGGGGTGTGCGGGGAGGCCGCGGGTGATCCGGTCCTCGCCTGCGTGCTGGTCGGGCTGGGCGTCACCTCACTGTCGATGGGTGCCCCCGCGTTGCCCGCCGTACGGGCCGCGCTGTCGCGCCACACCCGTGAGCAGTGCCTGCTGGCCGCGCAGGCCGCGCTGGCCGCCGTCTCCGCGCAGGAGGCGCGCGCCGCGGCCCGCTCCCACCTGCCCGGGCTGGCCGGGCTGGCGCTCTAAGGGGGCGGGGACGCAGCGATGTGGGCTTTCCCCCGAAACGTAGAGACATCGCCCTCAAAAGGGGGCGGCGACGACGGAGACACGCCGGACGTTTGATCAGGACGTCGAAGACGGCCTGGCACTGATGGACCCGGCACTGACCGGAGCGGCCTGGTCCGGCGCCCGTGGGGGTCCGGCGCGGATAGCGTGGGTGCATGGTTCGGTTCATGCGTACGACAGGGCTGGCAGCGATCGCGACTATGGTGGCCGGGTGCGCCGGCGCGGGGGCGGGGACATCCCCACCGGTGAAACCCGCCGCGGGGCAGGCGGGCATCGCGGCCACGAGTGCCACGCCTTCGACGTCCGCGACGCCCAAGCCCACCGGAGTGGAGGCCGTGCTGGCGCGGATGAGCGTGGAGGACAAGGTCGGGCAGCTCTTCATGCCCGTGCTGTACGGCCCGGCGGCGGACGGATCGTCCGGGGAGAACCAGGCCCGGTTCGGTGTGGGCACACCGGCCAAGGCGGTCGCCAAATACCGGCCGGGCGGGGTGATCCTGTTCCCCTGGGCGGGCAACATCAAGGACGTCCGACAGGTCGTGGCACTGACCAACGGGTTGCAGAAGGCGTCGCCGAAGATCCCGTTGCTGATCGGCGCCGATCAGGAGAACGGCAGGGTCTCCCGGCTCGCCCCACTTGTGACCGACATGCCCGGCGCCTCGGTCATCGGCTCGACCGGCGACCCCTCACTGGCCCGTAAGGCGGCCAGGGTCACCGGCACCGAGCTGCGCGCCCTCGGCATCAACCTCGACTTCGCGCCGGTCGCCGACGTGAACATCAACCCGAAGAACCCGGTGATCGGCCCCCGGGCCTACGGCTCGGACCCCAGGAAGGTCGCCCCCATGGTCGCCGCCGCGGTCCAGGGCTTCCACGACGCGGGGATCGCCAGTACGGCCAAGCACTTTCCCGGCCACGGGGACACCAACGTGGACAGCCACTCCGGGTTACCGGTGATCCAGCACTCCCTGTCCCAGTGGAGCAGGCTGGACGCGCCGCCGTTCGCCGCGGCCATCGGCAAGGACGTCGACGCGATCATGAGTGCTCATGTGGTCATGCCCAAGCTCGACCCATCCGGTGATCCGGCCACGCTGTCCAAGCCGATCCTGACCGGGCTGCTCCGCGAGAAGCTCGGTTTCGACGGGGTCGTCTCGACCGACGCGCTGGACATGGCGGGGGTGCGCAAGAAGTACGGTGACGGGCAGGTGGCCGTGCGCGCCATCCAGGCGGGGGTGGACCTGCTGCTGATGCCGCCGGACTTCCCCAAGGCCTACCAGGCGGTGCTGGCGGCGGTGAAGTCCGGGAGGATCCCCGCCCGGCGGCTCGACCAGTCCGTCCGGCGGCTGCTGAAGCTGAAGGCCGCGCGGGGCCTGCTGGAGCGGGCTCCGGTGGCCGATCCGGCCAAGGCCGAACGGGTGTTGCGCTCGCCGGAGCACCGTAAGGTCGCCCAGCTCATCAAGGATCGGGCGCGCTGACCGATCCGGCCCGAGCCGGCTGTCAGCCGGCCGGGCCGTCACGCGGGCAGGAGGCCGCCGCGCCGGGTCATCGAGAGCACGAGGGACTGAACGAGACGCATGACGAGTGCCTCGAGCAGGAGGAAGGCCGCCTTGGCGAGAACCGAGGACAGGAATCCGGACATAACAACCTCACAGGACTAAGAAGCTCTTAACCTGATTTTTCAGGACAAAGCTATCTGAAACGGTACCCTGAGATTGCTATTCAGTGAACGGCCGATGACGCCTCGCGGATCGACGCCTGGATCGCCGTCCCGGCAACGGTGGTCGCGGCGGCGCTTCCGAGGGCGATCGTCCATCCCACGGGCCCGAGCGGGCGGCAGCCGAAGAAGTGGCACAGGCCCGGCAGCGAGACGGTCAGGCACAGGACGGCCAGTGACCCGAGCGAGGCCAGCGCGACCACGCGGTCCCGGCCGCCCATGGCCAGCGTCTGGAACAGCTGCGCCGCCACGAGCGCGACCAGCCCGATCGTGTTGGCCCTCCCCCGGGTTCCGGTCATCCGGCCGACCGACCACGCGACACCGGCCGCGGTCGCCGTGACGGCGGCGCGCAGATAGATGTCCCGGCTCAGCGAGGCCCCCAGTGAGGCCTCCGGGCCCTCGGCGAGCAGCCGTTCCGGGCTGGTCGCAGTCGGGGGCCGGACGGCCACCGCCATCGCCGGCAGCATGTCGGTGAGCAGGTTGACCAGCAGGAGCTGGCGGGCGTTCAGCACGTTCTGGCCGCTGATCAGGCTGGACCCGACCGCGAACACGATCTCGCCGATGTTGCCGCCGAGCAGGATGCTCAGGGCGTCGCGGACCGAGCTCCACATCGCCCTGCCCTCGATGATCGCATCGACGATCGTCTCGATGCGGTCGTCGGTCACCACGACGTCGGCGGCACCCCGGGCCGCCGGGGTGGCACGGGAGCCGAGGGCGATTCCCACGTCGGCCGCGCGGATCGCGGGGGCGTCGTTGGCGCCGTCGCCGGTGACCGCCACGACCATGCCGGAACGGCGCAGGCAGCCGACGATCCGGGCCTTGTGCGCCGGAGTGGTCCGCGCGAAGACCGTCGCGTCCGGCAGCACCTTGACCAGGTCGTCGTCGTCGAGGTCGTCCAGCTCCGGACCGGTCATGATCCGCCCGCCGTTCAGCACGCCGAGCTCGGAGGCGATCGCCTCGGCGGTGCTCGGGTGGTCACCTGTGATCATGACGACCCGGACGCCCGCCCCCGTCAGGCGGCCGACGCTCTCGGCCGCCGTGGACCGGACGGGGTCGGCCAGGCAGAGGAAGCCCATGAAGGTCAGGCCGTCGATGCGGGACTCGTCGAGGTCGCGGCGGTCGGAGGCCGGGCGCTCGGCCACCGCGAGCACCCGGTAGCCCTGTCGGGCGAGCCTGTCGACCTCGTCTTCGAGCTCAACCCTGGCCGAACCGTCCAGGGGGATGAGGCCGTGACCGCGGAAGAGACCGGAGCAGCGGGTGAGCACGGCCTCCGGGGCTCCCTTGACGCTCAGCAGGTGCCCCGAGTCGCCCAGGCCGAGCACGGCGTGGTAGCCGCGTCCCGGTTCGAAGGGAAGCTCGTCGATCCGCTGCCAGGCGCCCGGCCCCTCCTCGGGGGTCACGTGCAGCCGCCGGGCTCCGTCCAGCACGGCGCGGTCGGTGGGGTGGGCGATGGGCCGCCCCTCGTCATGGCGCGGGCTCGCGCGCAGCGCGGCCGCCATGATGTGCCTAAGCTCGGGCGCCCGTTCCTCGATGGAATGTTCGACGCGCCCGTCCGAGACGCACCGCAGGCTGATGTGTCCCTCCGTCAGTGTCCCCGTCTTGTCGAAGCAGAGGACGTTCACCCGGCCGAGGGCCTCGATCGTGGAGGGGTTGGGCACCAGGGTGTTGCGGGTCGACAGCCGCCGGGCGGCGGCGAGCTCCGCCACAGAGGCGACGAAGGGCAGCCCCTCGGGTACGGCGGCGACGGCGAGGCTCACCGCGGGTGCGAGTGCCTCCGCCAGGGACCTGCCGCGGAGTAGGTCGGTGGTCAGCAGGACGACGCCGGAACCGATCGCGACGGGAAGGACCCGCCGGCTCAGCGCCCGTAGCCGGAGTTGCACACCCGTCGGCGGGCGCCCCTCCACGGTGAGCATGGCCGTCCGGGCCGCCTCGGTCGCCTCACCGGCCGCGACGACCACGGCCAGGCCATGGCCGGCCGCCACCGTCGTGCCCTGGTAGACCATCGAGCTCCGGTCGGCGACGGCGGCGGCGCTGACGGGCTCCGGTGACTTGGCGACGAGCTGTGACTCACCGGTCAGGGCCGCCTCGTCGACCTCCAGGCCCACGGCCCTGAGCACGCGGCAGTCGGCCGGTACGGCGTCGCCCGCGCGCAGCTCGACGACATCGCCCGCCACGAGGTCGTCGACGGTCGCGCCCGCGTTCCCGCCGGGACGGCGGAGCTGCACGCGGGTCGTCACCGTCTCCGTCAGACGGTGCAACGCCCGGTCTGCGGCGAATCGCTGGCCCCCGCCGATGACCGCGTTGATGACCACGACCGCCCCTATCAGCACCGCGTCGGAGACCGAGCCGACCAGGGCTGACAGGCCTGCCCCGGCCGCCAGTACCGGAGTGAGGGGGTTGGCCAGCTCTCCGGCGCATATGCGGAGCAGCGGGTCAGGACCATCGGGTTTTTCGATCCCCGACGAGGTCCTGCGGCGCAGGGCCTCCGCCTCGGTGATCCCACCGGACGAGGAGTCGAGCCGGGACAGGACATCCTTGACCGGCATGGCGTGCCAGGGGGTGCGGTCGGCGCGGATCGGAACCGACTTCCGGCCGGCGTTGTGGCCCGCCCACTCACCCGCGACGATCGCGGCCAGCGCGGTGCAGTCGCTCACCAGCTGGGCCCTGTCCACGGATTCCTCTCGTGCCCCGGCGGTCGTCAGCGTGGCACCGCCGGCCGCCCCCGCCATGCTCAGCCACACGCACTGCTCGCTCGTCTTCCTCGCCGGTGCCAGGCAGCTCAGCAGGAGGTGGACCCCGTCGAGCTCGCCGATCACGTCCGCGTCCCACGGCACGCGGCCGGACCGGCCCAGGACGCCGATGCCCAGGTCGGCCTGGGCCAGCCCGGCCCTGGAACGCCTTGACACCACGACCACTCCGTGACCGTCGGCCTGGAGCGTGCGGACCGACGCGGCCAGCTGCGGACCGCCCGGCACGGACTCGTCGATGCCGAGCCGCCTGCCGAGCCCCGGATCTCCCCCCGCCAGCATCACGGTGCAGCCGCTCCGGGCCGCGGCGACGACGGCGTCCGCCAGCGGGTCGAGCTCCGGTGCGAGCCCGGCCACGGCCACCAGCTCGCCTTTCCTGCGCAGGCCGACGGGCCGCAGTCCCCGGGCCTCCCATTCCGGGGCGTCCATCGGGATGGTCCCGGCCAGATCCGCCAGCGGTTCAGCCACCCACGTGTCGCGCTCCCGCCGCGCGGCGGGAGCGGTGAGGTCAACCAGGGTGTAGAGCCGCGTGTGAAGCCTGTCGGCGTCCAGGTCCCCGGCAAGGGGGACGAGGCGGTCGACCGTCCAGGAATCCGTGGTGAGAAGGGCGCCGTCGAGGATGACGGTGTCGATGCCGTCCATCCGGCGCAGGGCGTCACCGTTGAGGACGAGCACACCGCGCTTGGCCAGAGCCCGTCCGACCGATCCGGCGAAGGCCTCGCGACCCGCTTTCGCCGCCTTGGGTGTCGTGGCGATCAACATGGCGATTCCCCGCTGCGGGCTGGCGCTGACCACACGCGTCAGCGCCGACGCGCTCAGCGCCACAGGGGCCACGAAGCGCTCGAACCGTTCCACAGGGCTGTGCGCCAGAGGGGCCGGGCGTGGCTTCTTCGCCGCCCGGATGTGCCGGTAGGTCCCTTTCCGGGAGGCCAGCCTCTGTCCGTGCAGTTCCCAGGCCTCTCGCGTGCCACGCGCCTCCACGTAGCGGGAGGCGGCGGCGATGGAGTGGACCAGCAGCCCCACCGGGCGGAGCGCGAGCGTGTTGGCCACGATGTTCGCGGTGGTGAACAGGGAGTTGGCGGCCGGCCGGCCGAGGTGGCGTTCCAGCTCTGCGCGGACTTTCGGAGCGGACTCCACCAGGTACAGCACGGCGGGCACGGCGGGGGAGAGCGGGGGCAGGCGGGCCACGCGCCCGGCGAGCGCGAGCCCGGTTCCGAGCAGGCTCGCGCCGAGCCTGATACCCGCGCGGGTGTGCTGCTCCACCACGCCGGAGAGCGACGATCCCTGGTCCTGCTCGGTGTCCTGCTCGATGTCCTGCTCGGTGTCGAGATCCTCGATGATCGACAAGAGGCTTTCCAGATCGACCGCGTCGACGTCACCCCCGATGAAGACGGTGCCGAGGGCCCCGTTGACCTCTGCCCGTTCCACCCCGTCCAGCGAGAGCAGCAGTGCTTCGAGCCGCCGCGCCACGCGTTCGGTGCCCGGTCCGCCGATGGCGCGCAGGTCGACATGGAGTCCGCCTGGACACACACGCCTTCCTCGGGGGCGCGGCAGGACGTTCCGGATCGCGCCGGGTACGACACCCCGCAACGCCTCGGTGGAAAAAGTGAGCACACGCGTCAGCAACATTCGGCTCTCCAGCAGGGAAAACACTTAGGCCGTCAGGCCGTGGCCGGGCACGGCCCGATCGGCCGCGTCGCCGACCGTCGTGATTACTTGGATGTACTTCTGCGGGCAGGGGCGGTCGCACCCCGGGGAGCGACCTTCGCCGACCGGCCCTGTCTGCGGGCGCGCTGGGCGATCATTGTTCCGACTCCGATGGCGGCCGCCACCGGCCATTCGATCAGCCCCGCCACCGCGAGTGCGCCGAGTCCCCCGTAGTAGACCATGCGCTCCGGCGGAGGGAGGAACGACTTCGCGGCGTCGACGGCCTGGCCGGCCTCCTGCCGGTTGATATGCGGCAGGTGAAGATGTGGAGGCCGGAACTGCACGGTCATCATCGGCAGGTCCAGCGTGAGCGAGTATCCGTTATGTCCTGTTTTCGCACTGCTTGGCCGGGTGGGCACCTGTGCTGCGGGCTTGTCCGTCGCGGTCGTGTGCTGTGCGGTCGCCCGTACGGCGGGCTTGCGCTGCGTACTCGCCCGTGTGGTGGCGGTGCGTGTGGTGGCCGGCTTCTTGGCCGTGGTCGCCCGTGTGCTGGTCGCCCGTGTGGTGGGTTTCTGCGCCGTGGTCGCCCGTGCGGTGGCCGTGCGTGTGGTGGCGGTGCGTGTGGTGGCCGGCTTCTTGGCCGCGGTCGCCCGTGTGCTGGTCGCCCGTGTGGTGGGTTTCTGCGCCGCGGTCGCCCGTGCGGTGGTCGCCCGTGTGGTGGGTTTCCTCGCTGTGGTCGCGCGCTGCGCGGGTTTACGCCCGGCGGGCGTGGCGGATCCGGATGGCGTACGGGTACGCGATCCGCGAGCTGTCTGACTTACGGTCATGGCCCCTCCTCAGAAGGAGTCGAGGGTCGGTTCACGTGGCGCCCGTGGAAGGTCGACAACACCTTTCACGTGCGATTATCTGGCTTCAGGGCCACCCTCTTAGACGTTCCTCGAACCGCCGCTCTGAAACATGATCCAGCCCTATGAACCAGACATTGAGTCGGAAACAGCTAGTCACCTAGCAAGATGTGCAATTCATTCCGGCCTGCCCGACACCCCCGGTCTCCGCCCCGCTCGTCGGCCGCGCCTACCCTGGAGCCGGTTTCTGGACAAGGAGGCGGGATGTTCAAGGGTGTGCTGATCGACTGGGGTGGCGTGCTCACCACAGGTCTGTCCGAGGCGATCGCCGAGTGGATCGTCGCCGACCGGATCGACGCCACCCACTACCGTGACGTGATGCGGGAGCTGGTCCTGCACGCCTACGAGGGCTCGGAGGACGAGAACACGATCCACGCGCTGGAACGGGGCGAGATCTCCGGACTGGAGTTCGAACGAGAACTGGCCGCCAGGCTGGTCACGACGGACGGCGTGCCGCCGATCGCCGAAGGGCTCCTGAACAGGATGTTCGCCGGTTTCCAGCGGGTGGAGCCGATGTACGACATGCTCCGCCGGGCGCGCGCCGCCGGACTGCGGACCTGCCTGCTCTCCAACTCATGGGCCAACGAGTATCCCCGTGAGGGCTGGGACGAGTTCTTCGACGAGGTCGTCATCTCGGGGGAGATCGGCATGCGCAAGCCGGAGCCGAGGATCTTCGAGCACGCGCTCGGCAGGGTCGGCCTCGCCGGGCACGAGTGCGTGTTCGTCGACGACATCGAGGCCAACATCACGGCTGCCCGGGCGCTCGGCATCGTCGGCGTGCACCACCGGGAGCCCGAGCTGACCATCGCCGAGCTGGAGAGCCTTCTCAGCGTGTCACTGCGGTGACAACCACTCCGCGGTCCGGAACACGCGCCCTGCGAGAGCGGCTCGCCGTTCCGTTCCGCCACCGGCCCTCGCAGCAGGGTCGCGAGGGCTGGCACACTCGGTAGGTGATCGGCGTCGGACCGGCGCCGGTATCGGAGAGACAGATCGAGGCATGGATGCGCGTCTACCTGCCGTGCACGCTCCCCGCGCTGGCCCGTGTGGTCACCCTGGGGGAGCTTGGCCCGGCCCCGCTGACCGGTTACGCGGTGACCCCCGCGTTGATCGAGTGGTACGCCTCGGGTGACACCGAGGAACTGGAGTACGTCGCCCTGACCGAGGCGGCGAGGGCGTCCCTGCGGATGCTGGCCGCCGACCGCGCCGACGGGGTGGACGTGGCCCCGCGCCGGGTGGTCATCGCCGCGGAGGTGCCGGACGAGAAGGTGGGCGTGGGCACCGGCCTGGAGGAACGTGCCCGGGTACGGCTCGCCGCCGCGGTCGCGCTGGCGGACATCGCCGCGGTCCACGTGGACGACCTGTCCGCGGTGAAGGACGTGGAGGCCGCGATCGCCGCGCTGCCCGCGGCCGACCGGGGCGACGACGACGCCCGGTTCGTCCTGGACGGCGCCGAGGCCAACGAACTCATGTGGTTCGCGACCCAGGAGATCCCCGACCTCCTGGGCTGACCACCGGGGATGTCGCGGTCGCCGGTTGTGGCTTACCTCCCGCTGCGTGGTGAGCATGGAGACCCGAGGTCGATCTCCGGATCGGCCGCGGGTCTCCGCTCTCCGGTGCCGCGTGCCGTACGCCGCGCTGAGATGTCACACCGGATGGTTACTCTTTAATGGATATGAAAAAGCACATCGTTTGGGACTGGAATGGCACGCTCTTCCACGACATCGAGGCCGTGGTGGGGGCGACGAACGCGGTGTTCGAGCCCTACGGGCTGGGCTCCTACGACGCGGACGGCTTCAGGGCGGTATACACCCGCCCCATCTGGACGGCCTACGAGCGGATGCTCGGCAGGGCGCTCCACGACGGTGAGTGGGAGAGGCTCGACCTCGGCTTCCACGAGCACTACCACCGGCTGATGCTGGAGTGCGGCCTCGCGGCGGATGCCGCCTCCACCCTGGAGAGCTGGGAGAGGGAGGGCGGCAGGCAGTCGCTGCTGTCGATGTGGGCGCACGAGAGGCTGGGGCCCAAGGTCGCCGAGTTCGGCATCGACCGTCACTTCACCCGGATCGACGGGCTGCGCAGCGCGTCCGGCGGGCACAAGGCCGACTCGATGGTGGCCCACCTCGCGGCGCTCGGCGTGGACCCCGCCGACGTGCTCGTGATCGGCGACAGCGTGGACGACGCGCACGCCGCCCAGCACGTCGGGGCACGGGCCGTGCTCTACACCGGTGGCATGACCAGCCGGACGGACCTGGCGGCGTTCGGCGTCCCGGTCGTGGATACCCTCGCGAATGCGATCGACTACGCCTGAAAGGGATGTTTTCGGCATTTCTGGCGGCCAGGGCACGGCCAGGGCCGTACCCTGGGCATCCGCACCCATTCTGGGAGGCCCCGATTAGCCGTCTCGTTCTCTGGAACGTCGACCTCACGCTGGTTGACGTGTCCATCGTCACCCGCGAGGCATACGCGGAGGCCTTCCGCCGGGTCACCGGGCGCCCCCTGGTCAAGCTGACCCAGCACAACGGCCGCCCGGACTCGGAGATCGTCTTCGAGATGCTCGCCATCAACGGGATCGTCGCCGAGGACGCCCATCTTCCGAAGTTCCTGGACGCGCTCGCCGAGACCTTCGGCGCCCGGCGCAAGCGCCTGGCCAAGGACGGCCGGATGATGTCCGGAGCGGCGGACGCGCTGAAGGCCGTGGCGAAGCTCGACGGCGTGGTCCAGTCGGTGCTCACCGGCACGATCAAGAGCAACGCCGTGCACAAGCTGGCGGCCTTCGGCCTGGACAGGCACGTGGACTTCGAGGTCGGCGGTTACGGCGAGGAGGTCTACCCCAAGGCCACCCTGCTGCAGGTCGCACAGGGCAGAGCGCGGCAGAAGTACGGCGGGACCTTCGACGGACACAACACCGTGATGATCGGTGACTCGGCCAGGGACGTCCAGGCCGCCAGGATCGCCGGAGCCGCGATGATCGCCGTCGCCACCGGCCGCTCCCTCCCCGCCGAGCTCCACGAGGCGGGAGCGGATCTGGTCCTGCCCGACCTGTCCAACCCGTCGGAGGTCGTCGCCGCCGTGGCCGGGCTCACCTCGCCCGCCCGCAGAGCCGGCTAGACCCCCGGGGGCGTGGGTTCATCGAGTACGGCGGGCGGCTATCTCCTGGACGACCGAGGCCAGGAGATCGATGTCGGCCTCGGTGGTGCGCCAGTTGAGGATGGCCGGGCGCAGAGCCGTCATGCCCCGGTAGGTGGTGGTCCCGGCGTAGACCCGGCCGTCGGCGATCAGCTCCTCGCCGATCCATCTGTTCAGCTCGTTCAGATCCTCCTCGGGGACGCCCGGCGGGCGGTAGCGGAAGCAGACCACGCAGAGCCGGACCGGAGCGAGCAACTCCAGGTCGGGGGCCTCCTCGACGATCCGGCCCAGTCGCAGGGCCAGATCGTGGTGGCGTTCGACCATCTCCCGGTGCCCCTGCCTGCCGTACGCCCGCAGGGTCGCCCAGACGGGCAGCGCCCGCGCCCGCCGGGATGACTCCGGGCCGAGGCAGTTGTAGTTGACGTGCGGGTCGTCCTCGGTGGGGAGGTAGGCCGCGCCCCACGGGCCGAAGGTCCGGCCCATGATCTCCTGATCGCGGACGAACGCGAACCCGCTCTCGTAGGGGACGTTGAGCCACTTGTGCCCGTCCGCGGTCACCGAGTGCGCCCGCTCCACGCCCTTGACCAGGTGGGAAAGGCGGGGCGAGGCCGCCGCGAACAGCCCGAAGGCCCCGTCCACGTGCAGCCAGGCGCCGTGCCGTGCGGCCAGGTCCGCCAGGTCGTCGATGGGATCGAAGTCACCGGTGTTCACCTCGCCCGCGTTTCCGACAATCACCGCCGGGCCGTCGATCCGTTCGAGTTCCCGCTCCATGGCGTCCAGATCGACCCGTCCCGCCTCGTCCCGGGCGAAGATCCGGGCGCCGTCCCGGCCGCAGCCGAGCATCAACAGCGCCTTGCGGCTGCTCGGGTGGATGTAGCCTCCGGCCAGCACCGGCATCCGCGGCAGACCGGCGAGCCCGTCGGCCGCCACGTCGACGCCGTGGCTCTCGCCCCACCACTGCCGCGCGCACGCCAGCCCGGTGAGGTTGGCGAAGGTCGCGCTCGGAGTCAGCACACCGCCGTAGGACTGCGGCAGCCCGAACAGGTCCTTCAGCCATCGGAGTACGACGGTCTCCGCCCGGGCGGCGAACGGCGAGGTCAGCCAGAGCCCGCCGGCCTGGTCCAGCAGCGAGGTCACCCAGTCGCCCGCCTGGGCCGCCGGGGTCGAGCCGCCGACGATGAAATGGAAGAAACGCGGCCCCGAGGAGTGCGTCGCCGCCTCGGTCCCGACGTGCAGCAGCCGTCCGACGCTGTCCAGGGTGCCTTCGCCGTGTTCGGGCAGCGGGCCGTCGAGCAGGTCGAGCAGGCCGTCGGCGCCGCGGTCGTGGACCAGACGGTCACCGAGCGAGTCGAGGTAGGGTCCGGCGGCCTTGGCGACCATGTCCAGCGCTGCCGTGACCTGGCCGCGCTCATTCAAAGGATCACTCATCCCTCAGCAGAACACATCCGGCCGCCTCCCCGCCAGCCCCCTTTTCGATCTTCGGCCGCCTTAGGGTGCCGCCGTGAGCCCGGTGAGGAACCGGCTCGCGACGGGTGCGGCCACCGCGGCGCCCGTGCCGCCGCCCTCCACGATCACCGAGAACGCCAGGTCGCCCCGGTAGCCGATGAACCAGGAGTGCGTCGGAGGCTCCTTGCCGGAGCCGAACTCGGCGGTTCCGGTCTTGCCCGCCGTGCCCGGGGGAAAGGAGACCGCGCTCGCCGTGCCCTCCACCACCACCGCGGGCATCAGCGTGCGCAGCGCCTGTACCACCGCGGGCTCCAGCTTCCTCGGCTGGGCCGCGGGGAGCAGGTCCGCGTCCACCAGCCGGGGCGGGCGCCAGGAGCCGTCGGCGATCGCCGCGGCGACGGTGGCCATGTTCAGCGGGCTCGTCAGGACACGGCCCTGGCCGATCGAGGCCGACGCCAGGTCGGTGTCGTCCTTCGGATCGGGGAACCGCGCCCGTACGGCGGGCACCCCGGGATCCACCGGCCCCCCGAACCCGAAGCTCGCCGCCACCGAGGCCAGCCGCCTCCCGCCGAGCCGGTCCACGCTCAGCTTCCCGAACGTGGTGTTGCACGAGTGCGCGAACGCCTCGCGCAACGCGATCGTGCCGTAGTCCTCGAACCCGGCGTTGTGGAACGGGAAGCCCCCGATGTTCTGCTCGGCGGGGCAGGGCACCCGCTCACCCGCGGTCATGCCGTCGGCGATCAGGGCCGAGGCCGTGACCACCTTGAAGGTCGAGCCCGGAGGGTAGTGGCCGAGCAGCGCCCGGTTGAACCCGCCGGGCTTGTTGGCCACGGCCAGGATCTCGCCGGTCGAGGGCCGGAGCGCGACCAGGGAGGCGGGCTTGTCCACCTTCTCCAGGGCCGCGGCGGCGGCCCGATGGACACCCAGGTCGATCGTGGTCCGCAGCTCCCTGCCCGCCTCCGCCTTGGCGGTGGCGAGCGTGGCGACCTGCTCCGTCCCCCGCACCAGGTCCACCCGTGCGGAGGAGGTGCCGGTGAGGCGGGAGGCGTACTTCTCCTTCAGCCCCTCGACGAGCTGCTGCACCGAGCCCGGAGTGTCGGCGGTGTCGATGCGGGTCCCGTCGGAGGACAGGATCGGCGCCTGCTCCGCCTTGACCAGCACGGTCTTGAGACGCAGGCCGGGCTTGAGCCGCGGGTTGACCGCCGCGGGGCTCCACTTCACCCGCCAGGTCCGCTCGTGCTCGACCAGGGCCAGCGAACCGTCGTAGGCCCAGTCCACCGGTCCGTCCAGCGTCGCGTGGAAGGAGACCTTGGAATCGGTGCTCCCGGTGATCTTGAAGGTGGCCCCCGACAGCTTCAGATCGGTCCGGAACCGCTGGTACCAGCGGTCGAAGTCGCGCGGTGGCTCGACCGTGAGCGCCCGCATCGCGGGGTAGTCCTGCCTGGTCCAGGCGGCCAGGAACTCCTGGGCCGTCTCCTCCGCCGACCCCTGGGTGCGCAGCGCCCAGGCGCCCACCCCGATCACGACGACCGGCACCAGCGCGGCCGCCACCAGGTATTTCCGTTTCATGAATCGTCCCCCTCTGTCCTCGCGGACCGAGGAGACCAGAGAAACAACCTTGATGTCCAATATTGATATACATGTCCGTTTGATACGAAAGCGGATATAGTCCCTGTTCATGGACCTCGTGCGGCACCTGCGCTACTTCACGGTCGTCGCCGAAGAGCTGCACTTCGGCAACGCGGCGGTCCGGCTCGGCATGGCCCAGCCGCCGCTCAGCCAGCGCATCCGGCGGCTGGAGGAGGAGCTCGGCGTGCGGCTGTTCGACCGCTCCAGCAGGCAGGTCCGGCTGACCGAGCAGGGGCGGGCGCTGCTGCCCGAGGCCCGCGAGATCGTCGCCCGGGTGGACCGCCTCCGTGACCTGGCCGGGCGGGGGGAGGGCGCGGTGCTGCGCGTGGGGGTCACGCCCGACCTGGGCTCCTCGGTGATCGCGGCGTTGATCGCCGGATTCCGCGAACACGTGCCCGAGGTACGGCCGGCACCCGTCGAGATGTGGAGCGCCGACCAGGTCATCGCCCTCACCGACGGCACCCTGGACGTGGGCCTGCTCCGCCACCCGGTGGCCGCCCCCGGGCTGAGCTTCGGCCCGATGCTCGTCCAGCGCCCCGGCGTGGTGCTGGCGGAGACCGACCCGCTCGCGGACCTGTCGTCGGTGCACCTGGCCGACCTGGCGGGCAGGCAGCTCGTGCTCTTCCCCCGGGAGCCGGGCCTGCACGAGGAGACGCTCGCCGAGTGCCGCCACCACGGGTTCGTCCCGGAGGAGGTGCACGAGGCGCAGACCCTCGGGCTGGTCCTGGCCGGTGCGGCCGTCGCCTTCGGGCCTCGGGTGGAGCTGCCCGGCCTGCGGTGGAGGCCGCTGCTGGGGAGCCCGCTGGCCTGGCGGATCTCCACGGCCTGGCGGGGCCAGACCGCGGACGCTGCCGTAGCCTTCGGGGCGGTGGCCGTACGAGTGCTGAAGGAGAGAGTCGGAATGACGGACGACGGTACGGCCCCGGTACGGCGGGTGCGCGCCAGGCCCGCCTCTGGATTCCTGGCATGACCGACCTTGGCGGGCTGTTCCGCGCGGCCGGGGTGACCGGGTTCCTGCACGCGGTGGACCTGGACACCGGGGCCGAGGTCGGCCACGACGCCGACGAACCCGTGGTCCTGGCCTCGGTGTTCAAGATGGCGCTGCTGGTGGAGTTCTACCGGCAGGTGGACGAGGGGCGGCTGGACGCGGCCGAGCGGGTCACGGTCATGGCGGACCGCCACACCCCCGGAGCCACCGGAGTCTCGGCGATGGCCGACGACGTGACGATGTCCCTGCGCGACCTGGCCTACCTGATGATCGCGGTGAGCGACAACACCGCCGCCGACGCGTTGATCGGCAGGGTCGGCCTGCCGGCGGTCAACGCCATGCTCGCCGCCATGGGGCTGGAGGAGACCTGGGTCGAGCACGACTGCCAGGACCTGTTCTCCAGCATCGTCGAGGACGCCGGGCAGCGGGAGATGCCCACCGACCCCGCCGTGATAGCCCGGCTCCGGGCGCTCGACCCGGCGCGCACCAGCCGGAGCACCCCCCGCGACATGACACGGCTGCTCGGCATGATCTGGCGCGACGAGGCGGCCTCGGCCGGATCATGCGCCTCGATACGCAGGCTGCTCGGCCTGCAGGTCTGGCCGCACCGGCTCGCCGCCGGATTCCCCTACGACGACGTCGCGGTCAGCGGTAAGACCGGCACGCTGCCCACGCTCCGCAACGAGGTCGGCGTGGTGGAGTATCCCGACGGCGGGCGCTACGCCGTCGCCGTCTTCACCCGGTCGCACGGCACGGCGCAGAACCAGCCCCGCGCCGACGCGGTGATCGGCACCGCGGCGCGGGCCGCCGTGGAACGGATACGTGGCTGATCCACACCATCCGGCCCGAGGTTGTGAACAGCCGAGGGTGACATTCCGGCGGACCGCCGAGAAGATGGGGCCATGGTTGAGGAAGGTGCGTTGCTCTGGGAACCCACCCCGGAGGTCGTGAGAGACGCCAAGATCACCCGCTACATGGCATGGCTCGGCCGGTCCGGTGACTACGCGTCCCTGTGGCAGTGGTCGGTGGACGCCCCGGCCGAGTTCTGGACATCGATCTGGGACTATTTCGAGGTCGTGGGTGAGCGTGGTGACGGGCCCGTCATATCTGGGACGATGCCCACAGCCGAATGGTTCACCGGATCGACGCTGAACTACGCGGCCAACGCGCTGCGCAGGGCCGCCTCCGACCCCGACCGGCCCGCGATGATCTTCCGCGACGAGACGGGCGGGCGGCGGACGCTCACCCTGGGAGAGCTGGCCGAGGAGGTCGCCCGGGTCCGCACCGGCCTGGCCGGGCTGGGCGTCGGACGGGGAGACCGGGTCGCCGCGTACGCGCCGAACGTGCCCGAGACCCTGGTCGCCTTCCTCGCCACCGCCTCCCTGGGCGCCATCTGGTCCTCCTGCTCCCCGGACTTCGGCGCGCCCAGCGTGATCGACCGCTTCACCCAGATCGAGCCGAAGGTGCTCATCGCGGTGGACGGCTACGACTACAACGGCAGGCGGTTCGACCGTGCCGAGGTCGTCCGGGACATCGCCGCCAAGCTGCCGACCCTGGTCGCACAGGTGCGGATGTCATCGACGGACACCGGCGCACCCGGTGCGGAGCAGGCCCCGTCCGGGGGCGCCGTCCACACCCTGAGCTGGGCGGAGTTGCGCGGCTCCGCGGGGCCGCTGACCTTCGAGCCGGTGTCCTTCGGCCACCCCCTCTGGATCGTCTACTCCTCCGGCACCACCGGGCTGCCCAAGCCGATCGTGCACGGCCACGGTGGCGTGGTGCTGGAGCACCTCAAGGCGCTCTCCTTCCACCAGGACCTGGGAGAGGAGGATGTGTTCTTCTGGTACACCACGACCGGCTGGATGATGTGGAACTACCTCATCGGCGGCCTGCTGGTCGGTGCGACGGTGGTTCTCTACGACGGCTCGGCCACCCACCCGGGGACCGACACGCTGTGGCGGCTGGCCGCCGAGGAGAAGGTCACCTACTTCGGCACCGGTGCGCCGTACATCGTCGCCTCCATGAAGGCGGGTCTGCGGCCCGGCGGGCTCACGGCGCTGCGCGGCCTCGGCTCCACCGGCTCGCCGCTGCCCCCCGAGGGGTTCGCCTGGGTGCACGACGCGCTGCCGGAGGTCCAGCTCGGCTCGTTCTCCGGCGGCACCGACGTCTGCACCGGCTTCGTCGGCGCGGTCCCGCTGCTCCCGGTCCGCGCGGGAGTCATCCCGTGCCGCTGCCTGGGGGCCAGGGTCGAGTCCTTCGACCCGTCGGGCACGCCGGTGGTCGGGGAGGTCGGTGAGCTGGTGGTGACCGCGCCGATGCCGTCGATGCCGGTCATGTTCTGGAACGACGCCGGCGGGTCGAGATACCGGGAGAGCTACTTCGCCGACTACCCCGGAGTCTGGCGGCACGGCGACTGGATCAAGATCCTTCCCGACGGCGGCTCGGTGATCTACGGCCGCTCCGACTCCACCCTCAACCGGGGCGGCGTCCGGATGGGCACCAGCGAGTTCTACCGCGTGGTGGAGCGCTTCGACGAGATCGCCGACAGCCTGGTCATCGACACCGGCCAGCTCGGCCAGGACGGGCGCCTGCTGCTCTACGTCACCATGGCCGAAGGCGCCACCCTGTCGGATGAGTTGATCATGGGCCTGCGACGCGCCCTGCGGGAGGGGCTGTCCCCCCGGCACGTGCCGAACGAGATCATCGTGGTCCCCGGGATCCCGCGCACCCTCAGCGGCAAGAAGCTGGAGGTCCCGGTCCGCAAGATCCTCCTCGGCGTCCCTCCCGAGAAGGCCGCCAACCTCGACGCCATGGCCAACCCCGAGGTCCTGTCCCACTTCACCCCGATGACGCGGTGACCTGGTCCGCCGGACCAGGGTCGGCCAGACCTCGGTCCGGCGGATCGCCGTATGCCCGTCGTGCGGCTCCCGCTGGACCTTCCTACGCTGTACGGCTGACGCCGAAGAGCGGGAGGCAGGGTTCGAGGTCGTGGATCTCGAACCCCGCCGGGGTGCTCCAGCGGTCGCGGGGCAGGCGGAGGCGGCGGAGCTGGGCGGCTTTGCCCCGGCGGTTGTGGATCTGGATGCCGTCGTCGAGGTAGCCGAGCTTGCGGGAGACCGCGTAGGAGGCGTGGTTGTCGGCGAAGGCACCCGAGGTGGCGTGCTGGGCGCCGAGGCCGTCGAAGGCCAGGTGGAGCACGGCGGAGCGCATCTCGGTGCCGATGCCCCGCCCCTGGAAGCGCTGCCCGATCCACGAGCCGGTGGAGACCTCGCGGGTCACCGCGAAGTCGGTGGCGGCCAGCTCCTGGGTGCCGACGACCTGGCCGTCGAGGACGGCGACGAACGAGCAGCCCCACTTCTCCGGTGACCATTGGGACCACTGACCGAACTGGAACTGGATGGTGGAACGCGCCCGCCCGGCCGGCTCGGCATCGGTCCAGGGGAAGAGGAAGGGCTTGAAGCCCGGGTCGTGAACGCCCTCGGCGGCACGGTCGCCGAGCTCGTCCAGGTCATCGAGGGACGGGATCCGGAGCTCCAGACGCGGGGTGGTCACCCGCAGCCGGAAGATGGGCCAGTTACGCATGCTTCGATCCTGCCGACCCGGGCGTGCGGAGGTCCACCCGATTACCGCCGGGACGCCCTCCGGGGGAGGGCCTCACCCCGGGGGGCGGTCTCAGATCCCCTGGGGGAGGCGGAAGAGGCGGCCCGGGTCGCGGGCGGCCTTGATGCGGGCGAGCCGGCCGGCGTTCGCCCCGTAGTAGGCGGCGCGCCAGCCGTCGAGCTCGGCGTCGATGTAGTTCACATAGGCGTGGTCGCCGAAGTGGGGACGCATCCGGGCGTGCGCGGCCCTGGCCCAGGCCGCCGCCCCGGCGCGGTGGGCGTAGTACTGCACGCTGAAGAGGGCGGCCCGGTGCGGGAAGGCGGTGGCGTCCGGGCGGACCCGGCTGACGGCGCCGCCGAGGGCGTCCAGCAGCACGGTGTGGTTGCCCGGCCGGGCGACCTCGGCGACCAGCGTCTTGGCGCCGGCCTCCGACAGCGGCCGGTAGGCCATGTGCGACTTGGCCGCGAAGGTGTCCCGGGACAGCCTGCCGTCGGTGGTCTGGCCGGGCAGGGAACCGGCCTGGTGGCACTGGGAGACCGACAGCGTGGAGCAGCCCGCCATGATCATCATGGCCTGGCGGTAGGAGGTCTGCCGGACGGAGCTGGCGGAGACCGCGCCGATCCGGTCGGTCAGCCGGTCCAGCAGCCGCTCGCAGCCCGACCTGCCTCCCAGGTAGAGGCCGACGATCTGCGCGTCCATCCCGCCGTCGCGGCTCAGGTGCATCGTGGACCACAGCTCGTCGGGTGCGGAGGGCGCCCACGCCTGCCAGGCTCGGACCGCCTTGGCGGCCTTGGCCCACGGCCAGTGCAGGAAGAACACCGTGACCTCGCGCGTGGGGTGGGTCCGGAAGCCGAAGGAGACCGCCACGCCCAGGTTGCCGCCGCCCCCGCCGCGTGAGGCCCAGTAGAGGTCGGGGTTGTGGTCGGCGTCGCAGGTCAGCAGCCGGCCGTCGGCCGTGACGATCTGGACGGACTCCATCACGTCGCAGGTCAGGCCATACTTCCTGGACACCACGCCGATCCCGCCGCCCAGTGCCAGCCCGCTCACCCCCACCGTGGGGCAGCTCCCGGCCGGGATGCCGACCCCGTCGGCGCCCAGCCTGTCGTAGACGTCGACGAGCTTGGCGCCGGCCCCGACGGTCGCCCGGCCGGACGCGTGGCTCACCCTGTTCATCCGGGAGACGTCGACGACCAGGCCGGTGCCGGTGGACCATCCGGCGTAGGAGTGCCCACCCGACCGTACGGCCAGCGGCACGTTCATCCGGCGGGCGAACCCGACGCACTCGGCCACGTCGGAGGGGTTGGCGCAGTAGGCCACGCCCGCGGGCCGTACCGCGTCGAAGGCGGGGTTGAACAGGCGGCGGGCGGTGTCGTAGGTGGCGTCGCCTGGGCGGACGAGCCTGCCGTCCAGCCCTCCCGCCAGGGCGTTCCAGTCCGATCGGGAGGGGACGGCCGTTGCGGGCAGCCCGGCTCCCAGGGTCAGGGCGGCCATGCCGCCGATCCGAAGGAATGTCCGCCTGTCCGGAGTGGGCTGCATGATCGTCTTCCCGAGGTTTCCGACTTCTCGCCTGTTGAGACGGCCGTCCGGCCAACCTGGTTGGTCACATTCGCATCACTTCGCGGGACGGGGGTCTGACGCCTCTCGTCCTCCGTGGCTCTCCCGCCGCCGAGTGGGTGTCTGCGCGGTCCGGCCGTTCATCGGCGGCCCCGGTGAGCGATGAGCGGCGGAAAACGGGCAAGTCTCCGACGGTTTCCGCCGCGACCCCTACGATTGACGAGGGGGAGGGGACCCCGGTCTCCGGAACCGGATGAGATCCCGGCCCCGTGCGCCGCCGGTTGGGGCCGTCCCGGTATGTTCGGGGTGAGAAGACCGCCACGTTGACGTTTTACGTATTTTCGGGTGGTATCAAGGGCGGCGGCATGCTTCGGTCAACGGGGATCGAGGCAGGTGCCCGCTGGAGGTGTCGTGCCACGGGCCATGCCCGGTGAGCGGAGTGACGTGAGCTGTCTGGGCCGCCCGAGGAGTGCCGGTGATATCGGCACCGTCCGGCGACGTCGCTGCTCCTGTGGGCTCACCACGTGGGATGCTGTTCCCGTCGCCCTCTCCCGGCGAGGATCCGCCGTCTCCGACCAGGAGACCTCCGGTTCCGCGCCGACGATGGCCGGGCATCGCGGGTCCCATGACGATCCGTGGCGACCGGCCGAGGACGGGCTCATCCATGACGAGGCCGCGGACCTGGCACACGACCGAACCGCGGATCGGAACCGAGCCGGGTGCGTGTGGTCCGTCGGGGATGCCGTGTCTCCCGGAGCGCCCGCTCCAGTACTACTTCCCCTTTCTCTGGGAACAACGGACTTGGTCCTAGATCCCTATCAATGTGCAAAAACCCCTCACAAAGGAGTGAGAGCGACATGCCGCTCGACGAGGCGAAGGACGAGCTGCTCAGGAGTGCCGCGGAGATGTGCGCGCACACACCGGGCAGCGATCACCTGGGTGTTGAGGAGGCGCTCGCCTATCTCAGGTTCTACTACCGGCATGTCGCGCCAGAAGACCTGCTGAACCGCAACCCGGTCGACGTGTACGGCCCGGCCATGGCTCAGCGGCAGCTCGCCGAGAACCGCCCCCAGGGCCGCGCCCTGGTGCGGGCCTACACGCCGAGTCTGGAGGAACACGGCTGGGATCCCGGATCCTCGGTCATCGAGGTGGTCACCGACGACATGTCCTTCCTGGTCGACTCGGTGACGATGGAGCTCGACCGGCACCACATCGGCACCCAGCTCGTCGTCCACCCCCAGATGCGGGTGCGCAGGGACATGACCGGCAGGCTGCTCCACGGGGCCGGGGACGACGTCACCGGGCAGACGCTCGTCGAGTCCTGGATGCACTTCGAGATCGACCGGCAGGCCGACTCCGCCGCGCTCAGGGGGCTCGAAACCGATCTGCAGCGGGTCCTGGGGGATGTGCGCTACGCCGTCGAGGACTCCGTCAAGATGCGGGCCCTCGCCCTGCAGACCGCGGAGGACGTGTCGGTCAGCCCGCCGCCGCTGGACCTGGCGGGCGTCGAGGACAGCCTGGAGCTGATGCGCTGGCTGGCCGATGGGCACTTCACCTTCCTCGGCTACCGTGAGTACCGCCTGGAGGAGGGCGAGGAGGGCGCCGCGCTGCGCCCGGTGCCCGGGACCGGGCTGGGGATCCTCCGCCACGACAAGGCGGGCTCCGACAGCTTCGCCGCGCTCTCCCCGGAGCTGCGTGCCAAGGCCCGTGAGAAGCAGCAGATGCTGATCGTCACCAAGGCCAACACCCGCGCCACCGTGTACCGCCCGACCTACCTGGACTACGTGGGCGTGAAGCTCTTCGACGCCGAGGGCGAGGTGGTCGGCGAGCGGCGTTTCCTCGGTCTGCTCACCCACGTGGCCTACAGCGAGTCGATCTCCCGCATCCCGGTGCTCCGGCGCAAGCTGGCCGAGGTCCTCGAACTGGCCGGGCTGGCCCCCGACAGCCACGACGGCAAGGACCTGATCGAGATCCTGGAGACCTTCCCCCGGGACGAGCTCTTCCAGACCTCGGTGGAACAGCTCCTGCCGATCGCGCTCGGCGTGCTCAGGCTCCGCGAGCGCAAGCAGGTCAAGGTCTTCCTGCGTCCGGACGACTACGGCCGCTACGTCTCGTGCCTGATCTACCTGCCGCGTGACCGTTACACCACCAAGATCCGCGTCAAGATGCAGGAGATCCTGCTCAAGGCACTCGGCGGAACCTCCTACGACTACAGCGCGATGATCGGGGAGTCGGCCCTCGCCCGGCTGCACGTGGTCGTGCGGAGCGAGCGGGGCAAGCCGCTGGACTCCGACGCGGTCAACGTGGAGGAGCTGGAGGGCAGGCTGGCCGGCGCCACCCGGTCCTGGGACGACGACCTGGCCACCGCCATCGCCGAGCTGAGCTCCGAGGAGGAGGCGCCCCGGCTCATCCGCCGGTACGCCATGGCGTTCCCCGAGGGCTACAAGGCCGACTTCCCGGCCCGGATGGCGGTCGCCGACCTGCGCCGCCTGGAGTTGCTCGCCGGCTCCTCCGACGAGATCGGGATGAACCTCTACGAGCCCTACGAGGCCCTGGACGGCGAGCGCCGGTTCAAGCTCTACCGGATCGGCGCGCCCATCTCGCTGTCGCACGTGCTGCCGCTGCTCCAGCGGATGGGCGTCGAGGTGGTCGACGAGCGGCCGTACGAGATCGACCGTGACAACGACCCGAACACCAAGGACGCCTGGATCTACGACTTCGGCCTGCGTTACACCCCTTCGGGGGAGGTGGACAGGGACGAGTTCAAGCGGCTGTTCCAGGACGCGTTCGGCGCGCTCTGGCGCGGCCGGGTGGAGAGCGACGGGTTCAACGGGCTCGTCCTGGCCGCCGGGCTGACCTGGGAGCAGGCCGAGATCCTGCGGGTCTACGCCAAGTATCTGCGGCAGGCCGGCACCACGTTCAGCCAGGACTACATCGAGCGGGTGCTGCTCGGCAACGTACGGCTCGCGCGGCTGCTGGTGCGGCTGTTCGAGGCCAGGCTCGACCCCCGGCGCTCGGAGGAGGTCCGCTCGGAGCTGCAGGAGGCGATGCAGGAGGAGATCCTCGGCGCGCTGGACGAAGTGGCGTCCCTGGACGAGGACCGGATCCTGCGGGCCTACCTGGAGATGATCAAGGCGACGCTCCGGACCAACTACTTCCAGAGGGTGGACGGCGAGCGCAAGCCGTACATCAGCCTGAAGTTCGACTCCCCGTCGATCAGTGTGCTGCCGCTGCCCCGGCCGAAGTTCGAGGTCTTCGTCTACTCGCCCCGGGTCGAGGGCGTGCACCTGCGCTTCGGCAAGGTCGCGCGAGGCGGCCTGCGCTGGTCGGACCGGATGGAGGACTTCCGTACGGAGGTTCTCGGGCTGGTGAAGGCGCAGATGGTGAAGAACACCGTCATCGTCCCCACCGGTTCCAAGGGTGGCTTCGTCGCGAAAAATCCGCCGAAGTCGGGTGCGCGGGAGGATGTGCTCGCCGAGGGCATCGCCTGCTACCGGATGTTCATCTCCGGCCTGCTGGACATCACCGACAACCTCGTCGACGGCCAGGTGGTCCCGCCCGCCGACGTGGTCAGGCACGACGGGGACGACACCTACCTGGTGGTCGCCGCCGACAAGGGCACCGCGACGTTCTCCGACATCGCCAACGACGTGGCGAAGAAGTACGGCTTCTGGCTGGGCGACGCCTTCGCCTCGGGCGGCTCGATCGGCTACGACCACAAGGGCATGGGCATCACCGCCCGCGGCGCCTGGGAGTCGGTCAAGTACCACTTCCGCACGACCGGCGTGGACATCCAGACCACGGACTTCACGGTGGTCGGCGTCGGCGACATGTCCGGCGACGTGTTCGGCAACGGCATGCGGCTCTCCCAGCACATCAGGCTGCTCGCCGCCTTCGACCACCGGCACATCTTCGTCGACCCCGCCCCGGACGCCGCGCGCAGCTACGCCGAGCGCGCCCGGCTGTTCGCGCTGCCCCGCAGCTCGTGGGCCGACTACGACACCTCGCTCATCACCCAGGGCGGCGGCGTCTGGCCGCGGACGGCCAAGTCGATCCCGATCTCCCCGCAGATGCGCGCCGCGCTCGGCATCGCCGACGGCGTGATCTCGATGGCCCCCAACGACCTGATCAGCGCCATCCTGCGGGCCCCCGTCGACCTGCTGTGGAACGGGGGCATCGGCACCTACGCCAAGGCGTCGAGCGAGTCCAACATCGACGTCGGCGACAAGGCCAACGACGGCCTGCGGGTCAACGCCTCCGAGCTGCGCTGCAAGGTGATCGGCGAGGGCGGCAACCTGGGCTTCACCCAGCTGGCGCGGATCGAGTTCGCGCTCAGCGGCGGGCTCGTCAACACCGACTTCATCGACAACACCGCGGGTGTGGACACCTCCGACCACGAGGTGAACATCAAGGTCCTGCTGGACCGGGCGGTCCGCGACGGCGAGCTCACCGACAAGCAGCGCAACCAGCTCCTCCTCGCCATGACCGACGAGGTCGGGCAGCTCGTCCTGCGGGACAACTACGACCAGAACGTGGTGCTGGCCGCCGCCCGCGCGCAGGCGCCCGAGATGCTGCACGTCCACTCGCGCCAGCTCCGCAAGCTGGAACGGGCCGGACTGGTCAACCGGGAGCTGGAGTTCCTGCCCTCGGACAAGGCGCTCGCCGAGCGGCGCCAGGCCGGGCTCGGGCTGACCGCACCGGAGTTCTCGGTGCTGCTGGCCTACACCAAGCTGGTGGTGGACGCCGAGATCCTCGGCTCCGACCTGCCCGACGACCCCTACCTGGCGTCCTGGCTGGTGTCCTACTTCCCGACGGCGCTGCGCGAGCGTTTCCGCGACTACATGGACGCCCATCCGCTCCGCCGGGAGATCATCACCACCGGCGTGGTGAACGACCTGGTCAACTCCAGCGGAACCACCTTCATGTTCCGTCTCGGAGAGGAGAGCGGCGCGTCCACCCCGGACATCGCCCGCGCCTACCTCGTCACGCGTGAGGTCTTCGACCTGCCCAGTTTCTGGCGGCAGATCGAGGAGCTGGACAACAAGGTGGACACCTCAACTCAGATCGCCATGGAGCTGGAGGCCCGCAAGCTGGCCGAGCGCGGCACCCGCTGGCTGCTCGGCAACCGCCGCGCGCCGCTGGACCTGGCCTCCACGGTGAGCTTCTTCGCCAAGGGCATGAACGGCATGCTGGCGGACGTGCCCAAGCTGCTGACCGGCTCCGACCTGGTGGCGTTCGAGGAGCGCCGGGACGGGTTCATCGCCCGGGGCGTGCCCGCCGAGCTGGCCGAGCGGGTCTCCGCGATGGTCCCGGCCTACTCCACGTTCGACCTGGTGGAGGTTGCCTTCTACACCGGCAGGCCGGTGAGCGAGGTGGCCGAGGTCTACTTCGACCTGGCCGACCGGCTCCAGCTCTCCGGGCTCCGGGAGCGCATCATCGCCCTGCCCAGGGACAACCGGTGGAACTCCATGGCCAGGGCCGCGCTCCGCGACGACCTCTACGCCGCGCACGCCACGCTCACCCGTGACGTCATGCTGCACAGCACGCCGGGACTGTCGCCCGAGGAGCGCCTGGCGCACTGGGCCGAGGCCAACTCGGCGGCGATGAGCCGGGCCAGGCAGACCCTGTCGGAGATCTGGGAGAGCGACAACTTCGACCTTGCCACGCTCTCGGTGGCGCTGCGTGCGATCCGCACGCTGGTGACCGCCACCAACCTGCCGCCCAGCGAGGCCTGACCGGCATCCCGGCGGTCCGGGCCCCGTCCGAGGGGCCCGGACCGCCGGGACACCCGGGCCATGGCCGTTCCGGCCGCCTCACGGACGTCCGCGCCCGCGAGAGCCCCCCTCAGGAGACGAACAGCTTGGTGATGCCGCCCAGGTAACCGATGACCCTGGCCGGCCTGTGGCTGTCCCTCGCCGGGACGGTGCTCACGTACAGCTGCGTCTCGACGGTGCGGAGCTGCTTCCTGGCGGAACTCGCCCCCGCCAGCTTCCGATTCTTCGCCGGCACCCGGATCTCCGTCGCGCAGGGCTCGATCGCGGTCGTCACGGTGGTGGTCCTGATCAGCGAGTATGTGACCATGGCCCCGCCGTCGACGGTGCGCAGCGCGTGGATCGGGTAGCTGCCCGCGGCGAAGATCGAGTCGTAGTCCATGCACTGGTCATGCCGGTAGTCCATCCGCTTGGCCGCGATCTCGTCGGCGTAGCCGGTGGTGTGCGGGCCCTTCGCGACCAGCCCGGCCGTGAACCCCCGGCCGCCCTCCTCCGCCGAGGTCGCGTGGAGCGGGGCCATGAGCCGGGGGCTGATCGCGATGGTCCTGTCCTCGGAACTCAGCGCGGTGGCGTAGCCCTGCGGATCCTTGGCGATCTCCGGTGCACGCTCCCCCGGCTCCAGCAGGGAGGTGGAGCTGAGGGACCACCTCTCCTCACCATATTTGATCAAGATCAGTACGGCGGTGCGGGTGTCACCCGCCTCGTCCCTGCGGTTCACGATCGCGGCGAACCAGAGAGGGCCGCGCTGCGTCCGGGGGACCAGCACCTGCGGACTGCCCCAGGTGTAGTGGGGGAGCGCGCTCGTCGGGTCGTTGAGGGCGACCGTCGTCAGGGCCTCCTGCCCGTCGCGGCTCTGCTGCCGCATGTTCCTGACGTCGGCGTCCTGGCGCGGCATGGCGCGGCTCAGCACCTCCTGCGCGCCCAGGACACCCGCCAGCTCCTTCCGTGCCTCCGCGAGCGTGACCGGGGGCTCGGCCAGAGCGGCGGGGGAGGGGGTGGGGCCGGCGGCCGGGGGCCTCTGCTCTGTCGCTCCGCCGCCGGAGCCCGAGCACGCCGCGGTCATGGTCACCAGGGTCAGGACGAGCACGAGCAGACTCCGTCGCCCACGTCCCCGCACGTCCGCCTCCCGATGGTCTCCTCCCGCGCCCATGCTAGCCATGGCCCGGGTGCGAGCCGTACACAACGGGGTTCGGCGGTCGCGTACCCTTTACAGACGTGGCACTCATCGACCCGGCAGAAGAGATCACCGAGCTTACCGGCACGCTGAACAGCATTCAGGACGTGCTCGACGTCGACGCGATACGCAAGCAGCTCGAAGAGCTCGGTGAGCAGGCCGCCGCGCCCGACCTGTGGAACGACCAGGAGCAGGCTCAGAAGGTCACGAGCAAGCTCTCCTACCTGCAGGGTGAGATCAACAGGATCGAGTCCCTGAGCCGGCGGCTCGAGGATCTGAGCGTGCTGTACGAACTCGCCGCCGCCGAGGACGACGAGGACACCCGCGAGGAGGCCGACCGCGAGCTGGCGACCCTGAAGGGCGACATCGGCGCCCTGGAGGTCCGCACCCTGCTCTCGGGCGAGTACGACGCGCGGGAGGCGGTCGTCACGATCCAGTCCCAGGCCGGTGGCGTGGACGCCGCCGACTGGGCGCAGATGCTCCAGCGGATGTATCTGCGGTGGGCCGAGCGCAAGGGCTACCCGGCCGAGGTCTACGAGACCTCCTACGCCGAGGAGGCCGGGATCAAGTCGACGACCTTCACCGTGAAGGCGCCCTACGCCTACGGCACGCTCCGCGGCGAGCACGGCACGCACCGGCTGGTCCGCATCAGCCCGTTCGACAACCAGGGCCGCCGCCAGACCTCCTTCGCCGGTGTCGACGTCGTGCCGGTCGTGGAGACGACCGACCACATCGACATCAACGAAGACGACCTGCGCGTCGACGTCTACCGGTCCTCCGGCCCCGGCGGCCAGGGCGTCAACACCACCGACTCGGCGGTCCGCCTGACCCACCTGCCCACCGGCATCGTGGTCTCCTGCCAGAACGAGCGCTCCCAGCTGCAGAACAAGGCGACCGCGATGGCGGTTCTGCAGTCCAAGCTTCTGGAGCGCAAGCGGCAGGAGGAGGCCGCGGCGCTGAACGAGATCCGGGGCGAGTCCACCACCTCGTGGGGCACCCAGATCCGCAACTACGTGCTGCACCCCTACCAGATCGTCAAGGATCTGCGGACGGGGACCGAGGCGGGCAACCCCAGCGCGGTCCTCGACGGCGACCTCGACGAGTTCATCGAGTCGGAGATCCGCTGGACCCGCCGCCAGGAGTCGGGCGCCGAGTAGCGACGTGTGGCGCCGAGGGGGCGTGAGGGTGCCTCTGACGCCCCCGGGTGCCCTTCGGGGACCCTTCTTGAGGTCTTCTGCCGCCGGGCGCCTCAGGCGCCCGTGAGGTGTCTCAGGGCAAGGGTGAGGAAGAAGAGCGCGATCAGGGCGAGAGAGATCAGCGCGGGGGTCATCCCGCCCGGTCCGTGGTGGTGCATCCGCTCCCGGTTGGCGCGGCACAGTGGGCAGCGGCCCTCCGCGACAGGGTGAGCACACCCCGCGCAGACGAGGTCTTCACAGCTCATGATGTCCTCCCTCTTCGAGGTCAGAACTACTTTATGTGGTCATTGCCGTGCGCCGAATCGTTTTGTTTCCGTTATGGACTTTCCATGCCAGTCTTCCCCCTAGACTGGGCTCCGGCCAACCGGAACGTCGATCACAGGTAAAGATCGGCGCCCCCCGGCCGGCGAGAGGCGGAAGTGGACCTCTGTCCCTCCCGCGACCGTCCTACCCCCTAGACTGGCATGCCGTGATGCGCCCGTGATCCATTTTGATAATGTCACCAAGGTCTACGCGAACCAGAACCGCCCCGCGTTGGACCACGTCAGCGTTGATGTCGACAAGGGCGAGTTCGTGTTCCTCGTCGGCCCCTCGGGCTCCGGAAAGTCGACTTTTCTCCGCCTGGTCCTGAAGGAGGAGCGCCCCAACTCGGGAGCGATCCATGTGGCCGGCAAGGATCTCGCCCGACTGTCCAATTTCAAGATCCCACACCTGCGCCGCCGGATCGGCTGCGTCTTCCAGGACTTCCGGCTCCTGCCGAACAAGAACGTGTACGAGAACGTCGCGTTCGCCCTGGAGGTCATCGGCAAACCCCGGCGGTTCATCCGCAAGGTCGTGCCCGAGGTCGTCGAGCTCGTCGGCCTGGAGGGCAAGGCTCACCGGATGCCCGACGAGCTGTCCGGTGGCGAGCAGCAGCGAGTCGCGATGGCCCGCGCCTTCGTCAACCGGCCTATGATCCTGCTTGCTGACGAGCCGACCGGAAACATCGACCCGGCGACGAGCATCGGCATCATGAAAGTGCTCGACCGGATCAACCGGACCGGCACCACCGTCGTCATGGCCACGCACGATGCGGCCATCGTCGACTCCATGCGCAAGCGCGTAGTGGAACTGGAGGACGGAAAGATCGTCCGAGACCAGTCGCGTGGCGTGTACGGCCAGGCGTACTGACACCAGGACCAGAGACAGCGACAGGAAGAGCATGCGGGCAAACTTCATCTTCTCCGAGGTCTGGATCGGCCTCCGCCGTAACCTCACGATGACCATCGCGGTCATCGTGACCGTGGCCATCGGCATGGCGCTGCTGGGTGTGGGTCTGATGATCAACTCTCAGATCTCCAGCATGAAGGACTACTGGTCGGACAAGGTCGAGGTCTCGGTCTTCCTGTGCAAGAAGGACGACCCCTTCCCACAGTGCAAGGGCAGCGGTGGCGTCAACGCCCAGGAGCAGGCCGCGCTCAAGGCGCAGATCGAGGCGATGCCCCAGGTCCAGGGCGTGGAGTTCGAGAACGCGGCCATGGCCTACAAGAACTACAAGGAGCAGTTCAAGAACGACACCGTGATGCTCTCCGCGATCCAGGTGGAGGACATGCCGGAGTCGTTCCGGGTCAAGCTCAAGGATCCCAACACCTACGAGGCGGTGATCTCGGCGCTCAACGGCGCCAAAGGGGTCTCCAACGTGGTGAACCAGAAGGCGATCCTGGAGAAGTTCTTCGGACTGCTGGAGAGCCTCGGCTGGGCGGCTCTGGTGATCGCGATCATCCTGGTCTTCGCCGCCGCGCTGCTGATCGGCAACACGGTCCGGCTGTCGGCCTACAACCGCAGACGTGAGACCGGCATCATGCGGCTGGTCGGGGCCTCCAACCTCTACATCCAGCTCCCGTTCGTGATGGAGGGGGTCATCGCCGGTCTTCTCGGCGGTGTGGTGGCGGCGATGCTGTTGATCGTCAGCAAGGTGTTCCTCTTCGACAAGGTGCAGGCCTACCTCGCCAACAGCGAGCTCACCTGGGAGACCGTGGCGACGGTGATCACCTTTACGATGATCATCGGTGTGCTCATCTGTGTCCTCGCCTCGTTCGTCACGCTCCGCCGCTACCTGCGGGTGTGACGCGGCCGTGTCCATGACCCGCTCGCCCGGGCGCCCTCCGCGCTCGGGCGCGGCCCGCCGCCCCGGACCCCGGTAGGCTCAGGGACATGCCACGTGAGACCGGGCGGAAGGTCATCGCCCAGAACAAGCGTGCCTGGCACGATTACCACATCGAGGACACCTACGAAGCTGGTCTCGTGTTGCAGGGCACCGAGGTCAAGTCGCTCCGTCTTGGCCGAGCATCCCTCCTCGACGGCTACGCGGTGATCAAGGACGGCGAGGCCTGGTTGATCAACGTCCACATCCCCGAGTACACCATGGGGACATGGACGAACCACGCGGCGCGTCGCACCCGGAAGCTGCTGCTGCACCGTAAGGAGATCGACAAGCTGGTCTCCAAGACCAAGGAGGGCGGCCTCACCCTGGTGCCGCTCGCGATCTACTTCAAGGACGGCAAGGCCAAGATCGAGATTGGTCTTGCGAAGGGCAAGAAGGACTGGGACAAGCGGCAGACGCTGGCCGAGAATCAGGCCAAACGTGAGATGGCCCGCTCGCTGAGGTACAGGAACAGGTAATTGTGACGGGGAAGGCTCGGCGGACCGTTGCCGCGGCGCTCGCGCTGGCGGTGACGGCCCCCATGCTGTCCGCCTGTTTCGAGGAGCCATCGGCTCACGAGGCGGTGCGTGACTTCCTGGTCGGCTGGCAGACGGGCGACTACGACATGGCCGCCCGTCGCACCGACGGGGACCGGAAGGTGGTCCGTCAGGCCCTGGAGGACGCCAAGGTCCACCTTGACGCGGCCTCGTTCCGCTTCAGGCTCAACGGGCTCCGGAACGCGGGGGAGGAGACCGAGGCCGACTTCAGGGCCGAGGTCGACCTCGGGGAGAACAACCCCCTCTGGGAGTACGCAGGCAGGCTCCCGCTCCGTCTGGTGGACGGCCAGTGGAAGGTGCACTGGTCGCCCAGCGTGATCCATCCCCAGCTGCACGAGGGCGAGCGTTTCGCCGTGGACGTCACGCCCTACGGGCGCAGGTCGATCCTCGACCGCACCAACGATCCGCTCCAGCAGCCGGCCACGCTGTACGTGGCGAACGTCATCCCGTCCATGCTGAAGGACGCGGCCGCGGTCTGCCGGCAGCTCTCCAAGATCACTGGATTTCCCCAGGACCGTCTGCTCAGCAAGATCCGTTCGGCGATCCCCAACGCCCAGGTGCCGCTGGTCACCTTCGGCCGTACCAAGTACGCCCAGCTCCGCGTGCAGCTTGAGGCCATCCCCGGTATCAAGATCTCCCCTGAGCCGCTGCTGATCGATCCCGAGTCGCCCACCCAGATCGTGGGCTCCGTCACCGCCGTCACCCCGGAGAGCGAGCAGCAGCTCGGCGGGCCGCAGCGCGCGGGAGACACCGTCGGCCGCAGCGGCCTGCAGAAGGCTTACCAGGAGTACCTCACCGGTTCGACCGAGACCCGCGTGATCACCCTGGACACCAAGACGTCGAAAGAGGTCGCAGAGCTGCGCAAGTGGCCTCCCAGCCGCTCCAACTCCGAGGTGCGCACCACGCTCGACCGCTCCATCCAGCAGGCCGCCGACACCGCGCTGCTCGGCGACGGCGCGCCCGCCATGCTGGTGGCGGTCCAGGCCTCGACCGGTGAGGTGCGGGCCGTCAGCACCACGAAGGAGTACAACCAGGAGAGGCAGGCGCTCGCCGGAAAGTTCCACGCGGGGAGCATCTTCTCGATCATGTCCATCGAGGGGCTGCTCAAGGCCAAGGTGAGCTTCAAGCAGAAGCTCGCCTGCCCGGCCGATCGGACCGTCGGCGGCGCCCAGTTCCACCAGACCGCGGCCCCCGCCGGGAGCACGCTGAGCCTCCAGGGCGCCTTCGCCGGCGGCTGTGTGACCGCGCTGGCCTCGCTGGCCCGCAGGATCGACGGAGCGGAACTGGCGGCCAGTGCGGCCAAGTTCGGTATCGGCGCGCCCTGGACCCTGCCGTTGAAGACCTTCAGCGGCAGGGTGAGTCCCCTGAAGAACGACGCCGCCACGGCCAAGGCCATCGCCGGGCAGAACGTCCTGGTCAGCCCGCTCTCCATGGCCCTGGTGGCCGGGGCGGTCGCCTCGGGCACCTGGCGGCCTCCCGTCCTGGTCACCGACCCGAAGACAGCGGACCCCTCGGCCGAGGCCGCTCCGCCGAAGGCGCCGGCCCCGATCGAGATCGACGCGAAGACGGTCAGCACCCTCAAGTCGCTCATGCGTGCCGGCGTGACCTCGGGCTCGGCCCGTGCGGCCGCTGCGGCGGGCGACCCGGTCTACGGCATCACCGCCTCCGCCACCCAGGGGCGCAAGCCGATGGCCTGGTTCGTCGGCTGGCAGGAGGACGTGGCGGTGGCGGTGCTGGCGCAGAGTTCCGACTCCACGGCGGGGGCGGCCATCGCGGGGAGGTTCTTCCAGGGCCTGCACGCCAGGCTGTAGCTCAGCGGAATTTTCTCCTCACTCCAGGCAACCATCGCGCGCCTCGTCTGCGTCTTTCCAGATGACTGAGCACCGCTCGGGGGTTGCGGACTCAGTCGCCGTGACGAGATCAGGGCCCCGTCTCGGGGGAGGCTTTGGCCGTCCGAACCGGCTCGATTCTGCCGGTCGACCCCGGGGACGTGTGCGATCAATGCCGCGTTCCCGGGGTTTCGGCGCCTCCCGTACGGCCTCCCGGCCCCGAAACGGCTGACCGGCAGGGAATTCAGTTGGCGTTACCCGTGTTGTAACAGGTATCTTCGGATGGCTCGATCCTTCGGGACCGGGTTGACAACTCAACAGGGGGGTGACTGGTTTCGACTTTGGCTTTGCAATTCAGGGGAAGCGGGTCGAGGACTGCGGACATAACCTCGTTAACACTGTGACCGCGACCAACAAGTGCCAATAAGACGCACTCCGAAGTCAGCCAGGGCAACCTGGCACTCGCCGCCTAAGCAGCGAGTGACTTCTGCCGGCCCGGGAGCGCCTCCGGCCCGGATCCGGCATCGCTAGGAGGCTCAACCGATCGACCCGGCCACGGGGAAGATCGGGAAAACAGACAGTGGCTGAGCCCGTCGGCGTCTTGCCTGCGTGATCGCCGGGGCTGAGAAAAGCAGAGCAGGCTGTGCCCGGAGAAGCCCTGTTTTGGAGTTGAAGGACGCGGGTTCGATTCCCGCCACCTCCACCCCCGTTCCGCATTCGAAACGTGTGGAACAGATCGTCCAAGGGCGGTCGGTCGGCGATGTCGCCGGTCCGGCCGCCCTTGATCTCTGTCTGGGCGAAGTCCTCATCCGTCTGCCGGTGGAGCGTCGGAAAGTGGGACGAACGTCGGGAAAGCTAGGCTAACCCCGATGAATCCTTCGGAACAGGCCGCACCAGGCGATTCGCAGGTGATCGGCGGCTACGTGCTCCGGCGCGTGCTCGGGCGTGGCGGCATGGGCACCGTACATCTCGCCACCACCCCGACCGGCGGCCTGGCCGCGGTGAAGGTGATCAATCCGGAGCTGGCGCGCGACCCGGCCTTCCGGTGGCGTTTCGAGCGTGAGGTCGCGGCGGCCCGCCTGGTGGCCCGGTTCTGTACGGCCCCCGTGCTGGACGCCGGGCTCGACGGGGATGTGGCCTACCTCGTCACCGAATACGTCAAGGGGCCCGACCTGGCGCACGCCGTAAGGGACCAGGGGCCGATGAACGGCTCCGACCTGGAGGCCCTGGCGGTCGGCATCGCGGTGGCACTGAACGCGATCCACGGGGCCGGGGTGATCCACCGGGATCTCAAGCCGTCGAACGTCCTGCTCTCCCCGCTGGGTCCGCGTGTGATCGACTTCGGGATCGCCAAGCTGGTCGACGGAGACAGTCTGGCGAGCCAGGCGATCCTGGGGACGCCCGCGTTCATGGCCCCCGAGCAGGTGCGCGGGGAGGCGCTCACCGAGGCGGCCGACATCTACGCCTGGGGCGGGGTGATCGTGTTCGCGGGGACCGGGCGGTTGCCGTTCGGCGGTGGGGCGCCGGCGGAGGTCCTCTACCGGATCGTCAACGAGGGGCCGCACCTCGACGGGCTGGACGGGCGGATGCGCGGCTTCGTCGAGCGGGCCATGGCCAAGGACCCGGCGAGGCGGCCAAGCGCCCAGGAACTGCTCGGTGAGCTGGTCGGCGGCCGGGACATGACACCGGCGACGGCCACCCGGGTGGTCGAGCGGACCTGGACCGGCCGGCCTCCGGCCGTGGCCGGAGGCCGGCCGCAGGACATGTCCGGGCAGTCCGGGCCGGGTGGCACCGGAGCGGCGGGGCGTGGCCGGTCGACGGAGGTCTCCCGGAGCGGGCGGCGGAGGCCGCTGCTCGCCGGGCTGGCCGTTCTGGCCGTGGCGGCCGGGGCGGCGGCGTGGTGGGCCGTGGGGAGGCCCGGCGAGGAGTGGCCGTTCCACGCCGGCTTCGGCGCCGCGGACCACTCCTGGGAGGTGGGGTCCACCGAGGCCGGGCGCGCGGAGGTCACCGGCGGCGCCTATCTCCTGACGGTGAAACCGGGCTGGCGGCTGTGGAAGTCGGCTCCGGGACCGGCCGAGCCCGAAGAGGGAGTGGTCATCAGCAGCGCGGCCCGCCTGACCGAGGGCGCGGGAGAGTTCGGCGTCTGGTGCCGGGGTGACTCCGGCAGCGGTGACCGCTACGAGTTCGCGGTCAACGGCGCGGGGACGGTCTCGATCACCAAGCGCCAGACCGGACAGAAGGCCACAGTCCTGTACGGGCCGGTCAAAAACGCGAACATCAAGGAGTCGGCGGACAATCGCATCGTCGCCGAATGCCGTCCCGACGGGGCGAAGCTCGCCCTGCGGATGTGGGTCAACGAGGCGTTCGCCGGCGAGGCCGCCGACGACGCCCCCCACGCCCCCGGGCGGACCGGTCTGTACGCGGCACCGGACGGCGACGCGGAGATACGGGTGAGGTTCGGCTCGTTCGACCTGCGCCGGGCGGGCGGGTAGCGCGTGCGGTTCGGCCTGCTGGGTCCCCTTCAGATCTTTGACGGCGACCGGATCCTGGCGCCGCCCGGTCCGGCCAAGCACCGTGCGGTCCTGGCCGCCCTGTTGCTGGGCGCGGGGCAGGTCGTGACGCTTGACCGGCTGGTCGCCGTGGTGTGGGGGGAGAACCCGCCGGCCTCCGCCGAGCCGGTGCTGCGGGTCTACGTGAGCGCCCTGCGCCGTCTGGTCGGGGCCGAGACCATCCGTACGGCTCCCGGCGGTTACCTGATCGCCGTCACCCCCGACCAGGTGGACGCGCACCGGTTCGACCGCATGGTGGAGAGGGCGCGCCGGAGCCGCGACGCGGGGAGGGCGGCCGAGGCCGCCGACGAGCTGCGCACCGCCCTGGGACTGTGGCGCGGACCGGCGCTGGCCGACGTCGACTCCGGCGAGTTGCGGCGGACGCACGCCGTACGTCTCGAAGAGCTGCGTCTCAGCGCGACCGAGGAGCGTGTCGACCTCGATCTCGCGCTCGGACGACACGGTGAGGTCGTCGGCGAGCTCCGCGCGCTCGTGGCCGCTCACCCGCTCAGGGAACGCGCGTGGGGACAGCTGGTCCTCGCGTTGCACCGGGGAGGGAGGCGTTCGGAGGCGCTCGGGGCCTACCAGGACGTCCGCCGTCTGCTGGTGGAGGAGCTCGGGCTGGAACCGGGTCCCGAGCTGCGGGCCGCCCACGACAGGGTGCTGGCGGGAGAGGGCCCGGAGCCCGGTGCCCGCACGCGGGAGGCGCCGCACGAGACGCCGCCCGACATCGCCGACTTCACCGGCCGCGCGCAGGTCCTGAGTTGGATCACCGGGGAGACGCCCGCCGCCGGGGGTGCTCCGGTGCATCTGGTGCTGCACGGTCCCGCCGGTTCGGGCAAGAGCGCCGTGGCCGTCCGCGCGGCCACGCTGCTGGGGGCGCGGTTCCCCGGCGGCCGTCTGTACGCGGCGCTGCGTGCGGGTGACCGGCCGGTCGGCGCCGGCGCCGTGCTGGAGGACCTGCTGCGCTCTCTCGGCTGCCCCGAAGGCGCCGTCCCCGCCGGTATCGAGGACCGGGTGCGGCTCTACCGCAGCATGACGGCCACCCGCCGGCTGCTGGTGGTGCTGGACGACGCCGCCGACGAGTCCCAGGTCAGGCCGCTGCTGCCGACGGGGCCGGGGTGCCTGACGCTGGTGACCAGCAGGTCCCCGCTGTACGGGCTGGAGGCCTCCCGTGCCTTCGAGCTCGGCGTGCTCGATCTCGCCGAGTCGGTGGCGATGCTGGCCGGGGTGGCGGGGGAGCCGCGCGTGCGGGCCGAGCCGCAGGCCGCCCGGCGGATCGCCGAGCTGTGCGGCGGGCTTCCGCTGGCGCTGCGGATCGCGGGGTCCCGGCTGGCCAGGCGGCCCGGCTGGACCCTGGAACACCTGGCCGGGCGGCTGGAGGACGAGCGCGTGCGCCTGGACGAGCTGGCCGCGGGAGACCTGGCGGTGCGGAGCAGCCTCGGTCTCGGCTATCGCGGCCTGGCGGAGGAGGAGCAGCGGCTGCTGCGACGCCTGGGGGCGCTGTCGGCGCCTGACGTGGCGCCGTGGGCCGCCGCGGCGGTGTTCGGCGGCCTGCGGGTGGACCGGATCCTGGAGGAGCTGGCGGGGACGGGTCTGCTCCAGTCGAGGGGGCTGGACGACGCGGGTCAGGAGCGGTACGGCCGGCATGATCTGACCCGGCTCTATGCCGCCGAACGCCTCGCCGAGGAGGAGGGTACGGCGGCGCGGGTGCTCGCCGTGCTCGCGCGTGAGGTCCTGGAGCGGGTCCGGCGGGCCCGTGCCCTGCTGCTGCCCGCCGAGCCGGGTACCGGCCGGACCGTCGCCCACACGGCGGGGCAGAGCGTGGCCGTGGAGACGACGCACCTGCGTGAGTCGGCCCGGTGGCTCGCGGCCGAACGGGGGTTCCTGGTCGCCGCCGTCGCGGACTTCCACCGCGCGGGGCTGGCCGAGGCGGCCTGGCGGCTGGCGTTCTACCTGACACCGTTCTTCGAGCTGCGCGCGCATCACGAGGACTGGTACGCGACGAACCGGATCGGACGGGAGGCGGCGCGGCTGGCGGGCCACCGTCACGGCGAGGCGCTGTTGCTGAGGGCACTGGGTGACCTGTACCGGATCGAGGGGCGCCTGGACGACGCCGCGCGGGCGCTCCAGGCGGCGCTGTCCCATTTCCGGGATCTCGCGGACGGGGCCGAGGAGGCGCGTGCGCGCTACCGGCTCGGCCTGGTCCTCATCGCCCAGGATCGTCCGGCCGAGGCGGAACGGTCCCTGGCGGAGTGTCTGGCCGCGTTCGAGGCGGCCGGTGACGCGCGTGGCCGGGCGGACGCGCTGCGCTCGCTGGGTTCGGTACGGCGGGCTGAGGACCTGCTGGCGGCCGGCCTCGACGCCTACCGGGAACTGGGCGACCCCCGGGGTGAGGCGGCGGCACTGCGCGAACTGGCCCTTCTCCACCTGGATCGGCGGCGTCTGCCCGCCGCCCGTGACTGTGCCGAGCGTGCCCTCCGCGCCGACCGGCGGCTGGGTGACCGGCTGCCCGAGGCGTCGAGCCTCGTGCTGCTGGCTCGCGTGGCGCGCGCCGAGGGCGTGCCGGAGGCGGCGCGGACGACGGTGGAGGAGGCTCTGTCGATCTTCAAGGAGTACGGCGACCGCCGTGGAGCCGCCCACGCGCTGCTCGTCCTGGCCGGTGCGGACCTCGACATCGACGAGATTGATGGGGCTTTTGCTGCGATTTCCAGTGCTACAGAAGGGTTCGATATCCTCGGCGACCAGCGAGGTTCGGCTGAGGCGGCGGAGCTCATGCGGGAGGCGCGTCGCCGCCGCGGCCTGTGGACATAGCGGGCTATACGCATCCTGAAGGTCAGCTCACTACATTCATATCCGACCACAACCCCGACAAGCAGAGGTGGCAGAGGATGCGAAGGAAGATCGCACTCGCCGTGGCCGCTCCCGGGCTGGCGGTGGCCCTGACGGCGTGCGGCGCGCTCGGCGGCCTGCAGGGCAGCGGCGGCCAGGAACGCCAGTCCCGGCAGGCGGCCGAGACGGTCGCCACCGGCGCTCCGTCGGAGGCGCCGAAGGACCAGGCCCCGTCCGGGGACGCGGCGAGCGCGCCGTCCCAGCAGGGGGAGGTGATCGCCACCCGCGACGTCAAGGCCGGCGGGGCCGAGCTGACCGTGGACATCACGGGGCTCCGGCGGCAGGGACGGCTGATCACGCTGAGCTGGACCGTCACCAACACCGGCGACACCGACTGGGAAATGAGCAGCCAGTTGGGAGACACGCCCGCCTATCTCGGCCTGACGGTCGCCGGGGTGAGCCTCGTCGACACCGCGAACGCCAAGCGTTACCGGGTCGCCCGCACCGGCGAGCGGGGCACCGCCAAGTGCGTGTGCTCGGACTACGACATCACCACCGCCCCCGGGGAGGTCCTCCCGCTGTACGCGACGTACGCCGCGCCGCCGCCGGACGTGCAGAAGATCAACGTGGAGATGCCCGTCCTCGGGGTGTTCACCGATGTCCCGATCTCCTGAGCCCGTCCGGCATGTCCTGGGCGCCGCGGCGCTGGCCGTGGCGCTCGTCGCCGGGGTCGCACCGGCGGCGTGGGCGGAGCCGGATCCGCCGGCCGAAGCCACGGCGCCGGTGGACGACCTCATCCTGCCGGTCGACGACATCCTGGCCGAGATCGAGTCCCTGGACGGCAGCGAGAGCGAGTCCAAGCAGGGGCAGACGGTCACCCTGGCGCTCACCAGCGACGTGCTCTTCGCCCTCGACAGGGCCGCGCTGACGGCCAGGGCGACGGCACGGCTGGGGAAGGTCGCGGGGAAGATCAAGCAGGAGTCGGCCGGAGGGTTGATCAAGATCATGGGACACACCGACGACCAGGGCGCCGACGCCTACAACGACCGGCTGTCCCTGCGGCGGGCGCAGGCCGTGCAGGAAGGGCTGCGGGAGCTGCTGGCCGGGCAGGGCGTGACCTTCCAGGCCGCCGGCTTCGGCGAGCGGCGGCCGAAGGTGCCGAACGTCGTCGACGGCCGGCCATCCGAGGAGAACCGGGCCAGGAACCGCCGCGTCGAGATCGTCTTCACCGCCAGGTGACCTCCGCCCGGCCGCCGTTCAGCCGCCCGGGAGTTCGCTCAGCCGTACGGTGACCGTGGAGTTGGAGCCGTCGGGGCGCATGATCGTGACCTTGGCCCGGTCGCCGGGGTTGAGGGTGCTGAGGACCTCCGACAGGGCCTGCGTCGTCGGGGTGGGCTTGTCGTTGATCGAGGCGATCAGGTCGCCCGCTCTGATGCCCGCCTGGGCGGCGCTGCCGCCCGGCGTCACGCGGGCGACGCCGACGCCCACCGGCTGACCCTCGCTGTCGACCACCGTCTGCACGGTGACGCCCAGGGCGGCCCGGTGGGTGTTGGTGACCTTGCCGTTCTTGATGATCTGCCGGGCGATGTCCGTGGCGGTGTTGGACGGGATGGCGAAGCCGATGCCGGGGGCCTGCCCTCCGCCGAGCTCGGGGTTGACGGCGGTCAGGGTCGGGATGCCGATGACCTGGCCGGAGAGGTTGACCAGGGCGCCACCGCTGTTGCCGGGGTTGATCGCGGCCGAGGTCTGGATGGCGCCGGTGATCGTGGCACCGGGGGACTCGCTGTCGGTGGGTTCGCTGATCGTACGGCCGAGCGCGGAGACGATGCCGTTGGTGACGCTGCCGGACAGGCCCAGGGGGTTGCCCATGGCCAGTACGATCTGGCCGACCCGCAGCCGGGCGGAGTCGCCGAACACGGCCGGTCTGAGGCCGGCGGGATCGTCGACTTTGATCACGGCCAGGTCGCCGAGGTTGAAGGCCTTCACGAGCTTGGCCGTCCGGGAGGCGCCACCGCTGGCGAGCGTCACCTGGAAACGCTTGGCCCGGCCGACCACGTGGGCGTTGGTGACGATGTGCCCGGAGCCGTCGAAGACGATGCCCGAACCGAGTCCGTTGTCCGTGGTGATCTGCACGATGGAGGGCAGCACTCCCGCGATGACCTCCTCGTACTTCCTCTCCAGGATCGCCGCCCCGTCCCGGGCCGACGGCGGGGTCGGCGAGGGGGCCGGCGATGAGGCCCGGGGCGGCGCCGACGACGGAGCCGGCGGTGAGGCCCGGGGCGGGGTGCTGGGCGCGTCGGTGGACACACCGGACAGCTGTGATCGCGTGGTCTGCCCGCAGCCGGCGAGTGCTATGGCGGCGGCGGCGAACAGCGCGATACGTGAGGTCGATCCACCCATGTAGGTATATCTGCCCAGCTCACAGTGGAAGATACGTCTCGCGGAGATTGCTCCGGCTGAGCTTCCCGGTGGGGGTGCGTGGCAGCCGGTCACGATACTCGATCACACGGGGGTGCTTGAGGCGCGCCAGCCGGGGCACGCAGTGGGCCAGCAGGTCGGCGGCGAGGCCGGGACCGGGCTCGGCGCCGGGGGCCGGCTGGACCAGGGCGACGACCCGCTGTCCCCACCCCCCGGGGAACCGTCCGGGACGGCCCCCGCGTGACGCTCGGGGCCGCCGACCACGCGTGCCGCGCAGTCGGCGACGATGTAACCGATCTCCTCGGAGGTGTAGTGCCAGTTCACCGGGACGTGATAGGCGCCGATCTGGTAGGTCGCGAGCATCATCGTGACCGCGTCCGTCCCGTTGGGCAGCACCGTCACCACGGTGTCACCGGGGCGGACGCCGCGGGCGACGAGGCCGTGGGAGACCTGGTTGACCCGGTCGTGGAGCTCGCCGTATGTCGTGGTGGTGTCCGCGGCGACGGCGACACGTGCGGGGTCGGCCGCGGCGATCTCGTAGAAGCCCCTCATGGGCGCGACCATACAGAACGACATTCTGTTTGTGGAAGGCGAATGTCCGTGCCATGGAAAATGGTCGCCTCGTGGCTTAAGTGTAATTGTGACGCGGTGTATCGATCAGGGCGGGTGACGTAATGTGACGCCTATGGCGGACGTTGGTGGAAACTCCTCTGGGCGCTCTCAGGAGAGATACGTCCCCTCTTATGAGGCGCTCACGGCACCAATACCCGTCGTCCGCGACGAAGACGGCACGATGGTCGGCACCCGGGTGCCCCGGCGATTCCCCGTCGGGGACGGCGAGGAGACCGTGCTCGTCCCCCGCCGCGACCCCGATGGATCGTTCCCCGAGCCCGGCCAGAGCCCCCCGGAGTTCACCGTGGCCGGTGGCCCCGCGGCGGGGCGGACCGGCCCGCCGGCCCACCGGGGGAGCACCCGGATCCGGGCCGCCTACAGCGTCGCCGCCGCCGTCGTCACCGCGGCCGCGGTCGTCCTGACCTTCGTGCTGTTCTCCGGAGACGAGCCCGACGACTCCGTACGGCTCCCGCAGGCCGACGCGGCCACCGAGCCGATGCGTCCCCAGGCCGCGCCCACGATCACGCTGCCCGGACTGCCCAGGGTGAGGGCCCTGCAGCCACTGCCCGGCACGCCGAGCCCGGTGCTGGGCGCGATGACCGACGCCAGGGCCGCGATCACCTACGTCAAGCTGGGCAAGCCGTGGGCGGTCAGGGCCATCCCGTCGTTCTCCGTCGGCCAGCAGGTGGGCGCGGTACGGCTGCCGTCCACGATGGCCGCCTCCGGGCCGCTCCCCGGCGCGGCGCCCGCCACCGCCCTGAAGACGGGCGCCGACTTCCGCAAGGCGGCGCTGAGCGCGGTCAGGTGGACGATCCGCAACCACTACCCGGCGGGCAGCAAGGTCACCTGGACCGCTTCGCAGCAGCCGGCCACGGGCAAGGGCTGGACGTTGGGCTACCGGGTGACCTATCAGGTGAAGGGGAGGCAGCACGCCTCGCAGGCGGCGCTCGCGCTGCTGGATGTGGGCCGCAGGAAGCCCGCCATGCTCTTTGTGACCGTGTCCGACACCAACAAGCAGCTCTGGGCTGATATCGCACCTCTGGTGGCCAGCGCCCGCGCATTGTGATGGAAGTACATTCTAGAATATGGTTCTGCCATTGAACCGTTTCTGGAGGCTTTCATGGCGATCGGGTTGAGCGAGGAGCACGAGGCGCTCCGCGAGTCGGTGAGCGGCTGGGCGGAGCGGAACATCCCATCCTCGGCCGTGCGCGCGGCCATCACGGCCGAGGGCGGAGGGCGCCCCGCCTTCTGGTCCGGCCTGGCCGATCAGGGGCTCCTCGGTCTCCACCTGCCGGAGGAGCACGGCGGCAGCGGGTACGGCCTGCTGGAGACCGCCGTCGCCATCGAGGCTCTCGGCGAGCGGGCCGCCCCCGGTCCCTACGTCCCCACCGTGTTCGCCAGCGCGGCGATCCTGGCCTCCGACGGCAAGGCCCATGCCGAGCTCCTCCCCGGTCTCGCCGACGGCACGCTGACCGGCGCGGTCGCCCTGACCGGCTCGATCACCGGCAGCCGGGATGAGGACGGCACGCTGACCATCGGCGGCACCGCCGAGCCGGTTCTGGGCGGCGCGCTCGCCGACGTCCTCCTCCTCCCGGTCCACACCGACCGGGGAGAGGAGTGGGTCGCGCTGGACGCCTCCCAGGCCACCGTCACCCCGGTCAGGTCGCTCGACCTCACCCGCGGTGTGGCCAGGGTGGAGCTGGAGGCGGTGACCGTGCCGGCGGGGCGGGTGCTGGACGGCCTGGAGGGCCCCGCGGTCCTCAACCTCGCCGCGATCCTGTTCGGTGCCGAGGCCGCGGGCGTCGCGTCCTGGTGCGTGAGCGCCGCGTCGGACTACGCCAAGGTGCGCGTGCAGTTCGGCCGGCCGATCGGCCAGTTCCAGGGCGTGAAGCACAAGGCCGCCCGGATGCTCGTCGCCCTGGAGCAGGCCCGCGCCACCGTGTGGGACGCCACCCGCGCCGCGGCCGAGGACGCGGCCGGAGGGGAGGCCGCCTACACCGCCGCGATCGCGGGGGTGGTCGCCCCCGACGCCGCGGTGCAGTGCGCCAAGGACGCCGTGCAGATCTTCGGCGGCATCGGCTACACCTACGAGCACGACGCCCACCTCTACTATCGCCGCGCGCTGACCCTGCGGGCGCTGCTCGGCTCCTCCGCGGACTGGGCCGAGTCCGTCGCCGAGCTGGCGCTGAGCGGCGTCAGCCGGGAGCTGGAGGTCGACCTGCCGGACGACGCCGCCGCGCTGCGCGAGGAGATCCGGGCGGAGATCGCCGAGATCGCCAAGCTGGAGGGCAGGGAGCAGAAGCGGGCACTGGCCGAGGGCGGCTATGTCATGCCGCACCTGGCCCGGCCGTGGGGCCGTGACGCCAGGCCGCTGGAGCAGGTCCTCATCTTCCAGGAGCTCAAGGCCGCCCGCGTCAAGCTGCCTCAGATGATCATCGGTGCCTGGGTGGTCCCGTCGATCGCCGCGTACGGCACGCCCGAGCAGCAGGCGCGCTTCCTGCCCGCCACGCTGAGCGGCGAGATGATCTGGTGCCAGCTCTTCTCCGAGCCGGGCGCCGGTTCCGACCTCGCCTCGCTGCAGATGAAGGCCGAGAAGGTCGAGGGCGGCTGGAAGCTCAACGGCCAGAAGATCTGGACCTCGGTCGCCCACGTCGCCGAGTGGGGCATCTGCGTCGCCCGCAACTCGTCGGCGGGTTCCAAGCACGACGGCATCACCTACTTCCTGGTCGACATGAAGGGCCAGGGCGTCACGGTCCGGCCGCTGACCGAGATGACCGGCGAGAACCTGTTCAACGAGGTCTTCTTCGACGACGTGTTCGTCCCGGACGAGCAGGTCGTCGGCGAGGTCGGCCAGGGCTGGAAGGTGGCCCGCAACACCCTGTCCAACGAGCGGGTCTCGCTCTCCTCGGGCTCCGGCGGCTCCGGCTCGTCGGTCCCCGACCTGGTCGGGCTGGCCGGGCGGATCGGCCGCGAACTCACCCCCGTCGAGCGGCAGGAACTGGCCCGCGTGGTCTGCGAGGGGCACTCGATCAACGCCCTCGGCCTGCGGGTGACGCTCAAGCAGCTCACCGGGGCCGAGCCGGGTGCCGACGCCTCGGTCCGCAAGCTCCTGTCCACCTCGCACGCCCAGCACGTCTCGGAGTGCGCGGTCGGGCTGCTCGGCGCCTCCGCCGTGGTCGCCGCCGACATGAAGCTCGGCGACGCGGGCTACTGGAACCGGGCCGTGCTGGCCACCCGCGCCATGACCATCTACGGCGGGACCACCGAGGTGCAGCTCAACATCATCGGTGAGCGCATGCTGGGGCTGCCCCGCGATCCGGAGCCAGGCAAGTAGTCACGTGAGACGGTGCCTCCGGATGTGTCCGCGCATCCGGAGGCACCCCGTAAGGTCGGTCACCATGCGGAGCGGCTGGGGCGAGACGGCGGAGCGGCTCGCGCCCGCCCTGCTCGGGCTGCTGCTCGGGCTGCTGGCTCTCGGTCCCGCGCTGGGGCCGGGATTCGTGCTCAGGTACGACATGGTGTTCGTGCCCGACCCGCCGCTCGTCCTGCCGGGACAGGGGTTCCCCCGGGCGGTCCCCAGCGACCTGGTGGTCGCCCTGATCTCGCGGATCGCGCCCGCCCAGGTCGTCCAGAAGGCGATCCTGATCGGGATCTTCGTGCTGGCCGCGTCGGGCGCGGCCGCGCTGGTGCCCTCGAGGCGTCTGGGGCCACGGCTGGCCGCGGCGGCCTTCTACGCCTGGAACGCCTACCTCGCCCAGCGGCTCCTGCTCGGCCAGTGGGCGCTGCTGCTGGGAGTCGCCGGACTGCCCTGGGCGGTGCGTGCGGTGGTGCTCGGCGGGCGGGCGCGCCTGGCCGCCGCGCTGCTACCGGCGGCGGTGGGCGGGTTCCAGGCGATGCTGGTCTCCGCGCTGACGCTGCTCGCCACGGCGGCGACCTCCCCGCCGCCCGCCGAGCGCGAGGTCCCCGAGCGCGCGGCTTCCGCCCGGGGGCCCGGAGGCCCCGGGGCGAGGGTACGGCGGGTGACGGAGGTCGTCCTGGTCGTGGGGGTGCTGAGCCTGCCGTGGCTGGTGCCCGCCCTGCTCAGCCGGGCCGTCACCGGCCCCGCGGGGGCCGAGGCGTTCGCCGCCCGGGCCGACGGGCCGCTGGGGACGGTGGGGAGCCTGCTGTCGCTCGGAGGGATCTGGAACGCCAACGCCGTCGTGCCGGGACAGGGAACATGGTGGTCGGCGACCGTGCGGCTGGTGCTGGCGGCGGTCGCGGTCTGGGGATTCACCCGGCTGTCCGGCCCGTGGTCCGGGCCGTACGGCGGCGCGGGGCGGAGGGTTCCCGCACCCGGTGCCGCGCGGGCGGAGGCCGGGCGGGGGAGGGCCCGTTCCGGCGTCGCCGGACGGGGGGAGGCGCCGCCGTACCGGGCCGGGCTGGCGGTGGCGGCGGGGGCCGGGCTGGCGGTCGCCCTGGCGGGGGCCTTCGCGCCCGGCCCGCTGGGTGGCCTGATCGCCTGGTGGCCCGGGTTCGGGCCGCTCCGGGACGGCCAGCTCTACCTCGCCCCGTTCGCCCTGCTCCAGGCGGTGGGCCTGGCCTGCGTCGTCGCGCGCTGGAACTCGCGTGCCGTCGCGGCCGTCGCGGTGGCCATCCCGGTCCTGGTCCTGCCCACCTTCGCGCTGGGTGCCTTCGGCCGGCTGTCGCCGGCCGACTACCCGGACGAGTGGCGCCGGGTCCAGGCGATCGTGAACGCCGACCCGGCGCCGGGGGCGCTGCTGTCGCTGCCGTGGGGGGCGCACCGGGCGTTCGCGTGGAACCACCGCCGGATCATCCTCGATCCGGCGACCAAGATGTTCCGGCGCCGGGTGCTCTGGAACGACGCGCTGCTGGTGGGCCTGCCCGGCGGGGCCCGGCTGCGGGTCGCGGCGGAGGACCCCGTGGTGGCCGCGGCGGAGGCGGCGCTCCGTGCCGGGCCGGGCGGGCGGGCGGCCGCGCTGGCGCGGCTGGGGGTCCGCTACGTCCTCGCCCAGGCGGGCGATAACACGTTCCATGGCGCCACGACGGTGTTCCAGGGACGCGAGATCCGCCTCCTGCGCCTTGCTCCGCCCTCCTGAGCCGGATGTATCCCCAGCTCCTGGAAGTACCCAGCGGTAACTTTCTTTGTCACGGTTTCACTAAGCCTATGGCTTATGAGATGAATCACGTTCTACTCTCGGCACACTGTCCGGTGTTTGGAGGGAGAGCTCAGTGATACGCGTGATCACAGCCCTGGCCGTTGGGGCAATCCTCGCGGTCGGCGCCTCCGTGGCGGTGGTGAACGTGGCCTCGCCCACCCCCGAGGCCCCCAACCGTCCCCTGTACAACTACGGCGACAGGTGATCTGAGGGGCCGATCGAAGGCCCTTCGACACCGTTCCTCCCAGCCCGCCGGGGCTGAGCACCAGCCATCAGAACAGGGCACGGCTCCGCCATGCCCTGATTCAGGCGCGCGTCGCCGTAGAGGACCGAGGAGACACCGTGGCCGACATCGTGGCCTTTTCCGGTGGGAGCGGGAACGCCGGATCGCGTCCGCTGAGCCAGCCGCGGACCGGCCTGAGCGTGGAGGTCACGCAGATCCCGGAGGCGTCCCTGCGGGGGGTCCGGGTGGCGGTGCTGAACTTCCGCGAGCCGGGACAGTCGGTGGCCGGGGGTGCCGAGGAGTACGCCTGGCAGGTCAGCCGCCACCTCATCGCCCAGGGCGCGTCCGTCCACTTCGTGACCGGCCGGGAGCCCGGTCAGGCCGGGTCCGAGCGGCGTAACGGCGTCGAGCTTCGCAGGATGGGCAACCGCTACCTCGTCTACCTGCTCGTGCCGCTCTGGCTGCTGCTGCGCCGCCGCCACTTCGACGTGGTCGTCGACTCGATGAACGGCATCCCTTTCTTCTCCCCTCTCGTGGTCCGGCGCCGCACCGCGGTGATCTGCCTGGTGCACCACGTGCACGACCGGCAGTTCCACGCCTTCCTGCCCCCCTGGCTCGCCAGGATCGGCTGTTTCATCGAGGGATCGGTGGCCCGGCTGCTCTACCGTCGCCGCACCACGATCACGGTGTCGGAGTCGTCCAGGGAGGACCTCCGCACGCGGCTGCGCTGGCTGGCCCCGATCCAGGTCGTCCCCAACGGCAGCCCCACGGCGCGCTCGGTCGCGCGGCACGCCCTTCCCGGTGACCCCGCCGTGGTCTACCTGGGCAGGCTGGTCGGCCACAAGAGGGTCGAGCGCGTCGTCGGCCTGGCGGCCGAGCTGAGGGAGAGCCGTCCCGGGCTGCGCGTGCACGTCGTGGGCCGCGGCCCGGAGTCCGGGTCCCTCGCGGTCAGGGCGGCCGAGCTGGGGGTCGCCGACCGCGTGCACCTGCACGGTTTCCTCGCCGAGCCGGAGAAGAACGCCGTGCTCGGCTCGGCCCTGCTGAACGTGACCGCCTCGGAGTTCGAGGGCTGGGGCCTCACCGTGATCGAGGCGGCGGCCTTCGGCGTGCCCACGGTCGCCTATGACGTCGCCGGGCTGCGCGACTCGATCCGTGACGGCGTGACCGGCTGGCTGGTCCGCGACGGCGAGGCACTCGCGGACGTGGTGGAGCGGGCGATCGGGGAGCTGGCCGACCCCGTGCGGCGCGCCGAGATCCAGCAGGCGTGCCGATCCTGGGCGGGGGAGTTCACCTGGGGGAGAACCGGCGCTACGATAACCAGACTTATCGCCACGGAGCTCCCCATGGTCGGCCACCGGCACCAACCCGAGAGCTCTGCAGGCTCGCCGGCCCGGACCCCCGACCTCCGTCTCGCCGCTGGTGAGACCGACCCCACTTGAGTGCCGCATTGACCCCTGACCGCACGGACACCGGGCCCGCCCGGCTGCGGCACCGGCTGCACCTGCTGGCGGGCTGCCTCCTGCTCGGAGCCGTCGCGTTCAACACCTCGCCCGGCCAGGTGATCTCCGAGACCAAACTCGACATGGCGCTCAACCCGCTCGGCTTCCTCGCCCGGGCGACCCACCTGTGGGACGGCGCGTTCTTCGGCCACCTGCAGAACCAGGCCTACGGCTACCTGTTCCCGATGGGCCCGTTCTACGCGCTCTTCAAGGCGCTGGACATGCCCGCGTGGAACATCCAGCGCCTGTGGATGACCCTGGTCCTGTGCGCCGCCTTCGCCGGCGTCGAGCGGGTCGCCCGCGCCCTGGACATCGGCACCCCGGCCACCCGGGTCCTGGCCGGTCTCGCCTACGCCCTGGCCCCGCACGCCCTCACACTGATCGGGATCAACTCCTCGGAGTTCCAGCCGAGCGCCGTACTGCCCTGGATCCTGCTGCCGCTCGTGTACGGCACACGCCCGCAGGCGAATCCGCGCAGGGCGGCGGCGCTGTCGGCGCTGGCGTTCCTGTTCGCCGGCGGGATCAACGCCGTGGCCGAACTCGCCGTGCTCGTCGTGCCGCTGCTGTACCTGCTGACCCGGGAGCGGGGACGCCACCGGCGGCGCCTGCTGCTGTGGTGGCTGGGCTGCGTGAGCGCGGTGTCGATGTGGTGGCTGCTGCCCCTGCTGGTGATGGGCCGCTACATCTTCTCCTTCCTGCCGTTCATCGAGACCGCCGACGCCACCACCGGCGTCACCTCGCTGATCAACACCCTGCGGGGCACCTCGGGCTGGATCGCCTACCTGCCGGTGGACGGGCAACCCTTCCTCCCCGCCGCGTTCGAGCAGGCGACCGGGCCCGCGCTGATCGTGTTGACCGCGCTCGTCGCCGGCCTCGGCCTCGGCGGGATCGCCGCCCGGACCACCCCGGAGCGGGCCTTCCTGGCGATCAGCGTCCTGGCCGGGATCGTGATCGTCTCCGCCGGGCACGCCGACGCGCTCGTCCACCCGTGGACGGAGCAGGTGAAGGCGCTGCTGGACGGTCCCCTCGCGCCGTTCCGCAACCTGCACAAGTTCGACGCGCTCATCCGGCTCCCGCTCGCCCTCGGTCTGGCCGCCCTGCCCCTGGCCGGCCCCGTACGGCTGCGCAGGCCCGTCCTCGCGGCGGCCGCCGCCCTGGCGGCTCTCACCGCGCTGCCCGTCGCCACCGCCGGGGCGTCCCCCGCGGGCGGGTTCGCCGAGGTGCCCTCCTACTGGCGGGACGCCGCGACCTGGCTGAACCGGAACACCGGGAGCGGCATGGTCCTCGCCGCGCCGGGATCACGCCGGGGCGAATACCTGTGGGGCCGTCCGATGGACGAGCCCATGCAGTCACTGCTGACCGTGCGCTGGGCCACTCACACCAACGTCCCCTGGGGATCTCCCGGGCTGGCCCGGCTGGTCCAGGCGGTGGACGAGCGCTTCGCCACCGGCCGGGGCTCGCCGGGTCTCACCTCGGCGCTGCGCCGGATCGGGGTCACCTACCTGCTCGTCCGCAACGACCTCGCCAGAGAGAGCCTGGGGACCGCCTGGCCCGCGCGGGTCCACGAGACCCTCGCCGAGTCCACCGGCCTGGAACGGGTCGCCACCTTCGGGCCGGAGATCGGGACCACGGCCAACTCGACGGCCTCGGGCTGGTTCGAGCAGCACTACCCCGCGCTGGAGGTCTACGCGGTCCCCGCCCCCGCGCCGCTCGTCGCGACGGTGCCCCGCGACGGGACGCTCCGGATCGCCGGGGCCCCCGAGGCGACGCTGGCCCTCGCCGAGGAGGGCCTGCTCGACGACGACCGGCCCACCGTGGTCGGTGATGAGCCGGAGGCGGGCACGGTGCCCGCGGCTCGCAGGGTGGTGACCGACACGCTGCGCCGCCGCGAGATCGTCTTCGGCGACCTGCGTCGCATCGGCACCGCCACGCTCACCGAGGACCAACCCCCCGAACGGGGCAGGGAATCAGACCTCACCGACCCCGCCTGGACCGCCGCCGCCGCGACCGCCCGCTACTCCGGCATCCAGGACGTGCGGGCCTCCTCCGCCGAGTCGGGGATCGGGGCCGGTGACCGGCGCGATCCGGGGCGGCAGCCGTACGCGGCGCTCGACGCCGACCCGCGCACCGGATGGCGCTCCGACGGCTGGAACGGGGCAGTCGGGGAGTGGCTGGAGGTGCGCTTCGTCGAGAGCATCGACATGCCGCAGATCACCGTCGCGTTCGAGAAGGGGGCGCTGGGACCCCCCGTGGCGGAGGTCGCCCTGGAGACCGAGGCGGGGACGCGCCTGGCGCCGGTCCGGGACTCGGCCGACCCGCAGCTCCTGCGCCCACCGGCCGGTGCGACCTCGTGGCTGCGCATCCGGGTGACCAGGCTGGCCTCCGAGCCCAGGTCGCGGATCGGCACCCGCGTCGGCATCACCGAGATCGCGATCCCCGGGGTGAGGGCCACCCGGAGCATCGTCGTCCCCGCGGACGGCGCCCAGGACCCCGGCGCGGTGCTGCTGACCCGCCGGGGTTCGGCACCGGCGTGCATGCACGGGTCCGCGACGTGGACCTGCTCGCCGTCCCTGCAGATCACCGGTGAGGACGGCTCCGGCTTCGACCGGACCTTCGCCGTCCGGGACGGCGGGGAGCGCGCCGTCACCGGCCGCGCCGTGCTCACCGACCCCGTCTCCGCCGGGCTGCTCACCACCATCCCCGGCGTCTTCCCCCGGGTGACCGCCTCCTCCACGCTGGTCGACCACCCGGCCGTGCTCGGCCGCTCGGCCATGGACGGCAACCTGGACACGGTCTGGTACGCCCAGACCTTCGACCCGCACCCGACCCTGACCGTGAGGCTCCGCAAGAAGATCACGATCTCGCAGATCACGGTCCTCTTCCCCGACTCGTTCCTGGGGCAGCCGCCGATCAGGGTGAGCGTGCGCGGCGGAGGCCGTACGGCGCAGGGCTGGGTCGGATCCAACGGGAGAGTCGCCTTCGCCCCGATCCGCACGGACCGTCTGGAGATCGGGTTCACGGCTCCGGCGTCCCGGCCGATCGAGGTGTCGGAGCTCACCATCCCGGGGGTGAAGCCGCTCGGCTCGCTGGCACCCTTCCCGCTGAGACTGCCCTGCGGCTACGGGCCCACGCTCACCCTCAACGGCAACACCGTGCCCACCGAGATCGTGGACGGCACGTTGGACGACGTGGTCAACGGCCGCCCCCTCGGCTACCGGGCCTGCGGACCGGTCGAGCTGGGCACCGGCACCGCACGGATCACCGCCGCCCCCAGCGACGCCTTCAGGATCGATTCGGTGGTCGTGCGGACGTCCGCCGACGGCGCACGGCGCGCGGTCACGGCCACCCCCGCGGTCGCGGAGTCATGGGGGCCGGAGGAGCGCCGGGTCCGGGTCTCGGCCTCCGCCCCCTCCTACCTTGTGGTCAACGAGAACCACAACACCGGCTGGCGGGCCTACCTCGGCGGCAGGAGGCTGACAGCGGTCAGGCTGGACGGCTGGCGGCAGGCCTGGGAACTGCCCGCCGGACAGGGCGTCGTGACCATGCGCTACGAGCCCGACTCCGCCTACCGCGCGGCCCTGCTCGGCGGCGGCATCCTGGTGCTCCTGGTCTTGGCGCTCGCGTCCGTCCCCGCGCGGCGGACCCGTCCGTCCGGGACCGTGCGCGCCGCGGCCCGGCCGTCCAGACCGGTGCCCGCCGGGGTCCGCGCGTCCGGGACGGCGGCCGCCGGGGTCCGCGCGGTCTGGATCTGGCTGTCCGCCCCGATCGTCGGCCTGTGGACCGGGGGGTTCGCCGGCGCCGCGATCGTCACCGGGGCGCTGGCGCTGGCCGCCTGGCTGAGAGCGGTGGCCGAGGCCAGGCACGCCCGGCTCGGAGCCCTCCCCGGCCTCGCGGGCGCGGCGGCCTCGCCCTGGGCGCTCGTGGCGCTGCCGGGCCTGGCCGGTCTCGCGCTCGCCGCGGGAACCCTGTACGGCGGGGCCGACGCCGCCGAGGCGCTCGCCAGGCCCCTGACCGGCGTCGTGCCGCAGGTGCTCTGCCTCCTGACCCTGGCGTGGATGATGGCGTCGGTCCCCCGGAGGGCTTCCGCCCCGCCGCCTCCGCCGCGCCGTGCCGCGGCCCGGCGGCCCGATCCGATGGTGGCGGGCCGGTGACCCGTACCCGTGATGACGATGTGCCCACCGCCCCGGCGGCGGGCGGCGGGGCGGTGGGCCGGTCCAGGATTCCCCGGGCGGTGCTCGCGGGCGCGGGCGCCTTCCTCGTCACACTCGCTGCGCTCCTGCGCTTCTACGTCTACGACAGCGTTCTGCTCCTGCCGCTGGAGCAGGGCAGGACCTACCGTATGGTCGCCCCGGCCGCCGACTACTTCGACACGGCCACGCTCACCTCCCACACCGGTGTCCCGCTGGTGTCCACCACGACGCTGAGCGGCGACGCCGGCGCCGGGACCCGGGACACCGCGGTGTGGGTGGAGTTCACCTCGCTCACCACGGCCGCCGGCGACCGGATCGACTACCACGAACGCAGGGCCGCCTTCGACCGCCGGACGGCCATGACGGTCAACTGCTGCGGGGAGTACGTCGACGAGGACGCGGGCGCCCGGCAGTCGGGCCTGGCCTTCCGCCTGCCCTTCCGTGCCGAACCGCGCTCGTACCCGATGTACGACACGACGCTCCGGACGGTGGTCCCGCTCCGCTACGAGCAACAGGAGCAGATCGACGGCCTGCGGACCTACCGCTACACCTACACGGCGGGTCCGGCCAAGATCGAGGACTTCCCCGAGCAGTTCCCCGGCAAGGTGCTGGGCCTGCCCCAGTGGCGGTCCCTGGGCGTCTCCCGCTACGCCGAGGTGACCCGCACGATCTGGGTCGAGCCGGAGAGCGGTCTGACGGTGAAGGTGGCGGAGAAACACCGCCAGGGCCTGCGCACCCCCGACGGGTTCGAGCGCAGGGTGAGCCTCCGGGCGGACCTGGTGATGTCCCCCGAGGACGTCGGCGCCAAGGTCGCCGACGCGCGTGCCTTCATCCGCTGGGTCCTGACGGTCCGCGACCTGCTGCCCGGACTCTTCCTCGCCACAGGACTCCTGCTGATCTTCTTCGGGGCCCGTCCTCGCAGGCGGTCCGGAACGGAGCGGACCGGGACCGCGTCGGGCGGGTCCGCGCCGCAGGGGCGGGGGTGCGCGTGAGCACCGGCCCGGTCGAGGTGGAGCTGCGGCTGCCGGGGTGGGCGCGGAGCCCGTCCTTCCGGCGGCACGGGACGTCGGTTGCGGTGCTGTTCCTGCTGCTCGCTGCGCTCGTGCTCAAGGGATGGCTGCTCAGCCGGTCCTTCTTCGCCGAGGACGACATCGTCTTCATCGGCCGCGCCGTGGACGAGCCCTTCGGCTGGGACCACCTGTTCCGGGTGCACATCGGACACCTGATGCCGGGTGCCCTCGCCCTGGTCCGGGCCGTCACGGCGGTCTCCGCCTACGACTGGACCCTGGTGTCGGCCGTGATCATGACGATGTACGCCGGTGCGGCCCTGGCGCTCCACCGGCTGCTGCGCCTGCTGTTCGGCGCCCGGCCGCTCATCCTGGTCCCGCTCGTCCTCTTCCTGTTCGCACCCGCCAACTTCCAGGCCGGAACCTGGTTCGCGGCGGCGCTCAACATCCTGCCGCTGCAGGTCGCCCTGCTCATGGCCATGTGCTCGCAGGTACTGCTGATCCGCACCGGCCGGGCCCGGCACGCGTTCGCCGGGATCGCCTGGACGTGCGCCGGCCTGCTCTTCTTCGAGAAGGCGGTCCTCATCCCACCGGTGCTGTTCCTGCTCACGGTGCTGCTCCTGGCGCGTGAGCACGGCGTGGCCGGGGCCGCGCGCAGGCACCTGGGCCTCTGGCTGGCATATGTGGCGGTGGGCGGCGCCTACCTGGCCGGTTACGTCCTGGCCTCGGGGCGGGCCGGCGGGCAGGGACTCGTGGCGCCGGAGTTCTACACCGCGTCCGACTACCTCGGCAGCTTCCTCGGCGGTACGGTGCCGACGCTGCTCGTGGGGGGTCCGCTGAACTGGGGGACGGCGACCAGCGCCGGCCTGCTGGTCGCCCACCGGCCCGTCGAGGTCGCCGTGGCCTGGCTGGTCCTGGCCGCCGTCGTCGCGGGCACCTGCCGCAGGCGTCCCGAGGCGGCCGGCGCCTGGGCGCTCGCGGCGGGCTACCTCCTGGTCGCGGACGGCCTGCTGATCATGGTCAGCCGGGCGGGGTCGATCCAGCACGCCCTGGAGAGCCGCTACATCGCCGACGCCACCCCCGTGCTCGCGGTCTGCCTGGCGCTGGCCCTGATGCCGTGGCGCGACCCGCCCTCGCGGGACGGCGGACCGCCGCGGGACGCCGTGACCTCTCAGCGGGACGCGCCCCTGGCGGGCGGACCTCCCCGGCGGGACGCCTCCCGCGCCGTCTCACCGTCCGTCCCCGTCGCCGCCTGCGCCTACGTGGCACTCGCCCTCATGTCGGCCTCGGGCTTCGCCCAAGGGCTGCCGGGCGGCAACCGCGCCTACTTCGAGGCGGCCCGCGCGGACCTGGCCGCGCTCGATCCGGAGACGGGCGTCTACCCCTCGTTCGTCCCCGACAGGATGCTGTTCCCCTGGCGGCCCGTCGAGGACCGGCTGACCTCCCGGGCGCTCAGCCCGCTCGCCGAGGGCACGCTGCGGGAGAGGGTCAGGCGTCCGGAGGCGGCCCGCCGCGCGGTGACCTTCGACGAGCGTGGCCATCTGGTGCCCGCGGCGGTCTTCGGCGGTTATCTGGCGGCCAAGGACGGCGCCTGCCTTCCGGCGCGCGGCGACGCGACCGTCGCCGACCTTCCCGCCGCCCACCTGGGGAGCATCGCCCGCGTCGACTACCGGGTGCCACGCGACACGCGCGCGAGCGTGCTCAGCGGGGACCGGCGGAACGAGGTCCTGCTGCGGGCCGGCTGGAACCGGATCTACTTCCCGGTCGCGCCCGCCTCCGGGCCGGTACGGATCTCGGTCGCGGGGAAGGGCGCCTGCCTCCGGCTGGTGACGGTCGGCGCGGCCGTGCCGGAGCGGGCGGGCGGCGGCCCGCAGGAGGTGGTCAGTGGCGGCGCAGGATGAGCAGCAGGTTCCAGCTCACGATCTCGCGCAGGGCGGGGACGTGGATCACCGGGGTCGCCCAGCGGGGATGGTAGCGGGGCAGGGCGTCCAGGACCGTGGCGTCCGGCCGCCGCCGTGCCCAGCGCAGTGCCGCACCGACCGAGACCGGGTAGAGGCTGCTGCCGTAGACGTTCTTCGGGGGCCTGCCGTACGCGCGGGTGTAGCGGGCCGCGGCGCGGTGGCCGCCGAGGTAGTGCCAGGGGGAGGTCTCGTGGCCGCCCCAGGGGGACAGCCAGTTGGTGAACGACAGGTAGACCACGCCGCCCGGCCGGGTCACCCGGACCATCTCGTCGGCCATCCGCCACGGGTCGGGCACGTGCTCCAGCACGTTGGAGGAGAAGCAGACGTCCACCGAGCCGGTCGCCAGCGGCAGGTCGAGCGCGCTGCCGAGCACTGCTCCCTCCGGCGCGGCGCCCTGGCGGGCCGTCATCTCGCCGGCGTCGCAGTCCACGCACACCGGGCGGGCGCCCACGGCCCGCAGCACGTCGGTGAAGTAACCCGGGCCGCCGCCGATGTCGGCGACGAGCGCGCCGTCGAGCTTGGTGTAGGAGGTGAGCTGGGCCACCGTGTCGCGGGCCAGCATGCCGTAGAAGAAGTCCGGGTCGCTCTGCTCCTTGCGGAAGGCGCCGAGCAACCTTATCGACCGGCCCAGAGTGGCCCGGAACGGTGCCTGAGGGGTCTCCAATGTCGCTCCTTCACGGAGTGGAACAGATCGGATGCGCCGGAGCATAACACCGCATTGCTCCTCATCTTTTTCGGGCTCGCAGGGTGTTCCGCAGGAACACGGGGATCAGAGGGAGAGGACTGATGGAGGCCACGGAGACCGGGAGGCCGGATTCCCCGGTGCTGCGGATCGCGCTGCCCGGCTGGATGGCGGCCCTCCGCAGCCCGGTGCTGCTCGGCGCCGTCCTGATCGTCGCGGCGTCGCTCGTCCTGCGGGTGCTGGTCCTGCGCGACTCCTACTTCGTCGAGGACGACCTGCTGTTCGTGGGGAACGCCTACGAGAGCGACCTCACCCTCGACTTCGTGACCCGGGTGCACAAGGGCCATTTCATGCCCGGCGCGATCGCGCTGACCTGGGTGCTCTCGCGTATCGCGCCCTACGACTGGCTGCTGGTGGCCGGCGTCACGTTCGTCGCGCAGGCGCTGCTCGGCGTGCTGGCGCTCCGGCTACTCAGGACCCTGTTCGGCACCCGGCCGGCGATCCTGCCGCCGCTGGCCCTGTTCCTGTTCTCCCCGCTGACGGTCCCGGCGTTCGGCTGGTGGGCGGCCGCGATCAACGCGATCCCGCTCCAGCTCGCCCTGGTGCTTGCGCTGACCGACCAGGTCCGCTTCACCCGGGGCGAGGGAGCCCGGCACGGATGGCGCGCGCTGGCCTGGTGCGTGGCCGGCATGGCCTTCAGCACCAAGGGCGTCTTCGCCGTCTTCCTGCTGTACGCGCTGACCACGGCCTTCCTGGACGACCGGGAGGCCGGCTGGATCCGGTCGATGCTCGGCGAGGCGCGGCGGCACTGGCGGCTCTGGTCGGCGCACGTGATGGCGGTCGCCGCCTACACGATCGCCTATCTCTCCCGGATGGACACCGCCCCGGGTGAGGGCGCGTCGGTGCCCAAACCCGAGGTGGCCGTGGATCTGGTCTCGCTCATGCTGGGCCGTACGTTCCCCAGCGGAGCGATCGGCGGTCCGGTCACGTGGACACCGACCCCGACCGGTGGCCTGGCCGACCCGTCCGACCTCGTGGTCGCCGTCTCCTGGGCGGCGCTGGCGGCCGTGGTGGCGACCACCGTGCTCTACCGGCGCCGGGCGCTGCGGGCGTGGATCGTCCTGGCCGGCTACCTGCTCTTCGCCGACGCCATCCCGACGGTGATCGCCCGGGGCGGCTACACGGCGCTGGTGGGCGCGGAGACCCGCTACGTGGCCGACGCCGTCCTGGTCCTCGCGCTCTGCCTGGGGTTCGCGCTGCTGCCGGTGAAGGGGGAGACCGGCGTCTACCGCCGCCCGCTGCCCGCCCCGTCCCGGCTCGCCCTCGTCGCGGGGCTGACCGCGGGGGCCTACCTGGTGCTGTCGGTGATCTCGATCGAGACCTACCGGGCGACTCTCAGCGGCGACCGTGTCCGGGCCTACCTGGACACGGTCGCCGCGCAGCTCGCCGCCGCGCCGGACAACGTCGTGATCTACCCGACCCCGCTCCCCGGCGACATCGTGCTGCCGGTGAACGGCAACCGGCGGCTCAGCGATCGCCTGCTCGCCCCGCTGGCCCGCCCAACCGTGCGGGTCAGGATGGCCCACCCCGAGCCGTCCGAGGACGCCCGGGTCTTCGACCGGAACGGCAGGCTGGTCCGGATGAGCGTCTTCGGCTTCTTCGCCGCCCGGGGTGAGGGCGAACTCTGCATGCCGGTGGTGAACGGTGCCGTCGCCTTCCCCGACGCGCTCTCCTTCGGCGGGCCGGCCACCGCGGGCGCGCTGGCCTACAGGGCGGACCGGCCGGTCTCGGTGACCGTCGAGGTCGGGGAGGAGCGCATCGTGCTCAGCCTGCGGAAGACGTCCCTCGGGCTGGTCCATTTCCCGGTGACGGCGCTGAGCAGGGGGATGCGGGTCGTGATGGACGATCCGGCGGCTCCGGTCTGCCTGACCGGCGTGGCCCTCGGCGCGCCGGTCGCCGAGGGCGAGCAGCCCTCCTCGCCGTAGCCGCCGGCCGCGTGGCCGGAGTGCGGGGCGGCTGGGCGAGGTTACGCGGGGGCTTTCACGGTGACCGTCAGCCGTCTCTCAGTGGGGGCTTGGCCGGGTACGCGGATCGAGAGCGTTCCCGTGTATCTGCCCGGCCGGTCGAAGACGCGGCCGGACTCCGCGGTGAACGCGTCGTTGATCCGCATCTCGGGGATACCGGCCTGGCGCGTGGTCGTCAGGGTGACGTCCTCTCGCACCCCGTCGCTCCAGGCGACCGTCGCCACGAGGTCGCCTGAGGCGAACCCGGGGGCGGTGACGGTCCAGGTGGCCCCGGCGGGCTCGCCGGTCCTGGCGGTCGTCGGAGTGCCGAGCGCGTCCACCCGCCAGGCGACGTCGGCTGTGGGGAAGAAGTTCGTCCCCTGGACCGTGAGCCGGCCGCCGGCCTTGGACAGGCGCGTCCTGAAGTCGGTGTAGTCGCGCCGCGCCTGCGGGGTCCACCCGACCTCGGCCGTGGCGATGACCCGGGGGAAGCTGTAGTACTGAGCCTGGCCGACGCGCCGGATGAACTCGCCCCACAGGGCCGACTCGACGCCCAGCACGCTGGACTCCCCGATGCCGGGGATGAACGTGCCGGGGTCCCAGTTGTAGTGGCGGTCCAGCCCGCACGGCCCGCCGCAGGCCCACGTGCCGCCCTGAGGCTGGCGGGGGTCCTGCTTCTGCGGCACGTACGTGTTGGCCGCGGGGGACAGGATGACCTTGGCGCCGCGGTCCTTGACCGCGGCGGCCACGGCGCCGCGGTCCCCGTTCCAGAACTGGACGACGGCCTTGCCCTGCGGGAGCGCGGTCTTTGCGTACTCGTTCCAGCCGATGACGGTCTTGCCCAGCGACGCGGTGGTCCGCGTGAACGCGTCGACCATCGTCGTGTAGTCGGCGTGGCTGGTGACGTGCGCCTCGTCGCCGCCGATGTGCAGGTAGGGGCCGGGGGTCAGCTCGGCGATCTGGGCGAGGACGTGTTCGACGAACTCGTACGTCACCGCGCTGCCGGCGTCGAGCGAGGAGTAGCCGACCGAGCCGGTGCCGTTGTGCGGCACGGTCGCCTGCCCGGGTTGCGGGTGCGGCTGGGCGCCCGCCGTGTTGAGCTGCGGGATCGCGTGCAGCGCCGCGTTGGTGTGGCCGGGCATGTCGATCTCGGGGATCACCGTCATGCCGTTCTCGCCGGCATAGCGGACGATCTCGGTGTAGTCGGCCTTGGTGTAGTGGCCGGTGACGCCGAGCTCGGTGCCCATCAGCTGGCCGGCCGCGTTGTACGTCATCGCGGTGGCGCCGCTCACCCCGGTGAGCAGGCCGTAGTCGATGCCGGACGGGTTGTCCCCCGGGTTGTCGATCGCGATGCGCCACCCCTGGTCGTCGGTCAGGTGCAGATGGAGGCGATTGATCTTGAACTGCGCCGCCGCGTCGATGTAGGTCTTGACCTCGTTCACCGGGTAGAAGCTGCGGGCGACGTCGAGCATCACGCCGCGGTGCTCGAAGCGCGGGTAGTCGGTGATCGTCACCGCGGGCACCGTCCATCCGGCGGTGACGACGGTGTCCGACTCCACCCACTGCGGGAAGAGCTGCCGCAGCGTCTGCACGCCGTTGAGCGCGCCGTTGGGCGTGGCGGCACCGATCGTGACGCGACCGGCGGCGGCGGTGAGCGTGTATCCCTCGGCCTCGTGACCGGCCGGCCCGTTCCCCGGCCCGACGTCGACGACGATCGGCGCAGGACCCCAGCCCTGGCTGACGACGGGCAGGCGGCGTCCGGTCGATGGGCGGAGCACGCCGGCCAGATATTCCGCCGGCGCCTGCGCGCCGTCACCGATCGCGACGATGCGGGTGTTCTTGTGCAGGGTGAACGGCGTGCCGCCGTGCTTCTGGACGGACACCGGCTCCGGCAGCAGGCCGAGCGTCGGCTCAGGCTGCGCGGCCGGGAGGTCCCAGATCTCGAACTCGGAGACGGAGTATCCGTAGCTCGCCCAGCGCTGGCGTCCCTGCATCCGGACGAAGGACACCGGGTCCTTGGAACTCACCTCGATGACGTCGGTCCGGGGACAGGTGTCACGCCGCAGGCCGGCGACGTCGGTCCAGGTGGCGCCGTCGGTCGAGGTCTGCAGGACGAAGTCGCGGGCGCAGGCGCTGGGCCAGGAGATCTTGACGTGGTCGACCTTGGACGGCCTGGCCAGCGCGACCTGCACCCAGTTGTCGTCCTGGTACTTCGACGACCAGCGGGTGCTCGGGTCGCCGTCGTTGACGTGCGCCGCGACGAAGGTGTCACGGTCGAGCTCGACACTGGACGCGGTGGCCGTGCCTGTCAGGGCCAGGTTGGCCGGGGCGGACGCGGCGACGTCCGCCGCAGGCGAGGCGGGGGACGCGAACGCCTGAGCGGCGCCCGGTGACGCCAGCAGCGTCGCGGCGAGCAGGACCGGCAGGGCAGCGGCGATCGGGCGGCGTCTCGGCCGCGGGGTTGGACGGGGCGGGGCATCCGGCATGGGTCTCCTTCGTGACGTCCGCCCGGTGCTGGCCAGGCGTACTTTCGATGGCACTCGGTAACGCCAGAGTGTGGGCGCCGGACTCTATTACGTCAATGCTTGGGATATAAATAGCCTTGGAGGCGGTGCCAATGCCCGGATCTAGGCGTGCCACCGGACGGTCCGCCGCCCGTTCCGGGGATTTATGTCAGCGGGCCGGAAAATAATGGGGAGCGGGGAGGGAGAGACTGGCCCGGTGTGGGCCGGGCGCCCGGGGCGGAGGGCGACCGCCCGGACGCCATTTATTCCGAAGGTTTGACTATATTGGTACCGGAGCACCATCATGGCTCCATGGCCAAGCCCACCGACGCGCTGCAGCGACTCCGCCGGGTGCACGAGGACGCGGTGCTCGACGCGCTGCGCTCATCGGGGGCGCTGAGCCGTACCGAGCTGATCAATCGTACGGGCCTGTCCCGCACCACGCTGTTCGCGATCATCTCCGAGATGGTCGAGCGAGGCGCGGTCGTCGAGATCGAGGCGCCCGTCTCCGGCGCGCGCGGGCGCGGCCGTCCCGCGACGCTGGTGGCGCTCAGCCCGGAAGCCGGCCAGCTCATCGGGCTCGATCTGGCCCGTCACCGGGTCCACCTGGCCGTGGCCAACGTCTCGCACCAGATCATCGCCACGGGCATGGAGGACGTCCCCGAGGGCGCCGGCGTCACGGAGCAGGCAGAAGCCGCAGTACGGCTGATCCGGCGGGTGATCGAAGAACGGGGAGTGCGCCTCGGTGCGCTGGAGGCGATCGGGCTGGGCCTCGTCGGCGTCATGGACGACCCGGTCCTGCCCGCGGGCATCGTGCCCGCGCGGTACACACCGGTCACCGAACTCCTGGAACGGGAGTTCGGCGTGCGCGTCGCCGTCGACAACAACGCCAGGCTGGCGGCGCTGGCCGAGAACACCTGGGGCGCGGCCCGCTCGGTCGACGACATGGTCTACGTGCGCTGGTCGGTCGGGGTGGGCGGCGGGTTCATCGTGGGCGGCCGGCTTGTGCGGGGCGCGCACGGCGCGGCGGGTGAGATCGGCCACGTCTCGCTGGATCCCGCCGGCCCCCCCTGCCACTGCGGCAGCCGGGGCTGCCTGGAACGGCGTATCGGTGGCCGGGCGCTGCTGGAGTCCTGTGCGGCGAGGGGCATCCTCCTCGCCGGCCTCGACGCGCTGGTCGCCGCAGCGCAGGACCGGGTCCCCGAGGTGTGCGAGCTGATCTCCGCGGCCGCCGCCGACCTGGGGCGGATCCTGGCCGACACCGTGGTCCAGCTCGACCCCGAGCGCGTGGTGGTGGGCGGCGAGTTCGCCTCACTCGGCAGTCTGGTCCTGGGGCCGATCCGCGCCGCGATCGCCCGGCTGTCCCTGCCGAACTCCCCCCGCGCCATCGAGGTGATCCCCGCCGATCTCGGCGCGAACGCCTCCGCCATGGGCGCCATCGCGCTCCTGCTCCACGAGGAGCCCGCGATTCCCGCGCACCTGCGCCCCGCCCGCGACTGATTTCCGCCACCCTCCGGAAGATCTCCACTCCCCCTCGGGGAGCCGTATCCCCCTTGAGCAGGTGCCCTCCGAGCGGGCCTCCGTAGTAAACGATCATATTTTGCCTCTTGTCGCCCCCTTTCCCAGTCATTAATGTAAAGCCTCAGGAATAAATAGTGATCGGAGAGAGAGTGACCATCCCACGCAACGTCCTCTTCCTGATGACGGACCAGCATCGGGTCGACACCCTCGGCTGCTACGGCAACCCCGTGGCGCGCACGCCGGCACTGGATGGTCTGGCCGCAGAGGGCGCCCGCTTCGACCGCTTCTACACGCCGACAGCGATCTGCACCCCCGCACGGGCGTCGCTGTTCACCGGCCTGCACCCCTTCAGGCACGGCCTGCTGGTCAACCCCGAGCGCAACGGCGGCGCCCGCGACGAGGTCGCCGACGACCACCCCGTCCTGTCGGCCCCGCTGCTGGCCGCGGGCTACAACCTTGGCCACGTCGGCAAGTGGCACATCGGCCGCGAGCGCGGCCCCGAGTTCTACGACATGGACGGCGAGCACCTGCCGGGAGCGCTCAACCCCTTCCACCACCCCTCCTACGAGCAGTGGCTCAAGGAGAACGGCCACCCGCCGTTCGCGGTGAGCGAGGCCGTCTTCGGCCGGGCGCCCAACGACTCCGGACGCGGCCACCTCATCGCCGGCCGGCTCCAGCAGCCGGCCGAGGCGACCGTCGAGGCGTTCCTGGCCGACCGCACACTGGAGCTGCTGGAACGCTACGCCCGCGACTTCCACGACGGCGGCCGCCGCTTCATGCTCTCCTGCCACTGGTACGGCCCGCACCTGCCGTACCTGATCCCCGACGAGTACTACGACATGTACGACCCCGAGCTGGTGCCGCTGCCCGCCTCGATGGCCGAGACCTTCGCCGGCAAGCCGGACGTGCAGCGCCGCTACGCCGAATACTGGTCGGCCGACCACTTCGACGCCGACGCCTGGCGCAAGCTGATCGCGGTCTACTGGGGCTACGTCACGATGATCGACGACCAGATCGGCCGCCTGCTCGGCGCGCTGCGCGAGCTGGACCTGTGGGACGACACCGCGGTGGTGTTCACCGCCGACCACGGCGAGTTCACCGGCGCCCACCGGCTCAACGACAAGGGGCCGGCGATGTACGAGGACATCTACCGCGTCCCCGGCATCATCCGCGTCCCCGGCGCGCCGCCGCGGGCCGTCGACGAGTTCGTCACGCTGATCGACCTCAACCCGACGATCCTCGACCTGGCCGGCCTGCCCCCGCAGGAACCCTGCGACGGCCAGAGCCTGCTCCCGCTGGTCAACGGAGAGCAGGTGGACGGGCGGTCAGAGGTGGTCGCCGAGTTCCACGGCCACCACTTCCCCTACTCCCAGCGCATGCTCAGGGACCGCAGGCACAAGCTGGTCTTCAACCCCGAGAGCGTGCACGAGCTCTACGACCTGGAGACCGACCCGCACGAACTGCACAACGTCTATGAGGCCCCCGCCTACGCCGGGGTACGGCGCGACCTGACGGCGCGGCTCTACCGGGAGCTGCTGCGCCGCGGAGACCCCGCCTACAGCTGGATGACCTACATGGCCGACATCGGCGGGGACCGCGCCCCCGACGTCGACGGCGTCGCCGACGAGGTGGCCTGAGATGACCGCCGTACAGAAGAGGTCCGCCGCGCGGACCTCCCCTGACGCGAGGCGAGGCGCGAGCAGGGCACGCTCGACGCTGATGCTCACCGCGGGGTCGGGGGTCCTGGGACTGCTGGTGTGGGTGGCCCTCGCGAGCAGCGGGATCCAGGGCTTCCCCGGACCGATCTCGGTCCTCGAACGCGCCGCGCAGTCGATCGGCGACGGCACGCTGTTCGGCGATCTGCTGGCCAGCCTGCGCCGCGTCCTGATCGGTTTCGTGCTCGGCGTGGCGCTGGCCGTACCCGTCGGGTTCCTGATGGGCTGGTACCGGCCCGTGCGCGGCCTGGTCGAGCCCTGGCTGCAGTTCTTCCGCATGGTGCCGCCACTGGCGATCATCCCGCTCGCCATCGTGCTCATGGGCATCGGAGAGACCCCCAAAATCTTCGTGATCTTCCTGGCCTCGTTCCTGTCGTCGGTGGTCTCCACCTTCCAGGGAGTGATCTCGGTCGACTCCACCCTGATCAACGCCGCCCGGGTGCTCGGCGCCAGGGACCGCACGGTCTTCGTCGGGGTCGTGGTGCCCGCCTCCACCCCGTTCATCCTCGTGGGCATGCGCATCGGGCTGGGCGCCTCATGGGCCACGGTGGTCGCCGCCGAGCTGATCGCCGCACAGGAGGGGCTGGGCTACCGGATGCAGCAGGCCCAGCTCTACTACGACCTCCCCACGATCTTCGTCCAACTGATCGTCATCGGCCTCGTCGGGCTCATCATGGACCGCGCCCTGCTGCTCGCGGAACGTCGCCTGACGAGCTGGCAGGAACGGAGGTGAACGCGGTGACCCCCAAGATCAGTTTCCGCGGGATCTCGCACCGGTTCGACCTCGGCGGCAGCGACTTCGCCGCACTCGACCACGTCGATCTGGACATCGCCGACGGCGAGTTCGTCACCGTCGTCGGGCCTTCGGGCTGCGGCAAGAGCACGCTGATGAACGTCGCCGCCGGCCTGCTGGAGCCCGACGAGGGCTCGGTGCTGGTGGACGGGACCCCCGTACACGGACCGAGCCCGCAACGAGGAGTGATTTTCCAGCAGTACGCGCTCTTCCCCTGGATGAGCGTCCGCAAGAACGTCGAGTTCGGGCTGAAGATCGCCGGAGTCGGCGCGGCGGAACGGCGCAAAAGAGCGCAGTACTTCATCGACATGGTCGGGCTCACCGACTTCGCCGACGCGCTGCCCAAGACGCTGTCGGGCGGCATGAAGCAGCGCTGCGCCATCGCCCGCGCCTACGCCGTCGACCCCACCATCCTGCTGATGGACGAGCCCTTCGGCGCCCTGGACGCACTCACCCGGGTGCAGCTCCAGGACCGGCTCCTGGACACCTGGAGCCGGGAACGGCGCACGGTGATGTTCATCACCCACGACGTGGACGAGGCGGTCTACCTGGCCAACCGGGTGATCGTCATGGCCGCCCGGCCCGGCCGCGTCCACCGCGTCATCGACGTCGGCCTCCCTTACCCGCGCACGGAGGAGATCCGTCTCTCCACGGAGTTCGCCGAACTCCGCAGGCAGGTCTGGCACTCCGTCTACCACCAGCCCACCCCCCTGGAAAGGACCTCACCATGAGGCGTCCTCGCAGACTGGTCGCAGCCCTCACCGCCGCGCTGGCCCTCCTGCTCCCCGTCACAGCCTGCGGCTCATCCGACGACGGAACCGGGGCGAAGAAAGTGCAGTTCGGCTACATCGCCGACTTCTCCGGCGCCGCCGTACTCGCCGCGGCCGACAAGCAGGGACTGTGGGCCAAACACGGCCTGGAGCCCGATCTGAAGGTCTTCACCAACGGACCGCTGCAGATCCAGGCCCTCGGCTCCGGCGACCTCGACTTCGGCTACATCGGCTCCGGCGCGGCCTGGCTGCCGGCCAGCGGCAAAGCCACGATCATCGCACCGAACATGCTCGGCCAGGCCGACCGCATCATCACCCACGCCGGCTCCGGCATCACCTCCGTCGCCGGTCTGAAAGGCAAGAAGATCGGCGTGCCCGAGGGAACCTCCGGCGACATGATCCTGCAGCTCGCGCTCAAGCAGGCGGGCCTGACCCCCAAGGACGTCGAGAAGATCAACATGGACCCGAGTACGGTGGTCACCGCCTTCTCGGCCAAGCAGATCGACGCCGCAGCCATCTGGTACCCGCTGATCGACACCATCAAGAAGAACGCCCCCGACTTGGTCGAGCTGACCAAAAGCGAGGACTACTACCCCGCACTCAGCTTCCCCAGCTCCTTCGTCGCCCGCAACGAGCTGGTCAAGGACGATCAGGTGACGGTCACCAAGGTGCTCAAGGTCATCCAGGAGGCCAACGACTGGGTCGCGGCCCACACCGCTGAGGCCGAGACGCTCACCGCGACGTTCCTCAAGGCCCCCGCCGAGCAGTTCAAGGGCGCCTCCTCCGTCACCAAGATCCTTTCTACCGCCGAGCTGGTCAAGCTGACCGAGGACGGATCGGTCGCCGGCTGGTACAAGGGCCTGGCCGACATCTTCGTCACCATGGGCAAACTGCCCGAATCCCCCGACCCCGCCACCTACTACACCGCCGACCTGTACAAGGCGGCCGCCTCCGGATGAGGCGGGCGGCCCGCCGGTACGGTGTGGCCTCCGTTGACGTGCTCAGGCACGTCGGAAAGGACGTGAGCGATGTCCTCGTGCTGCGGCGGCGGTCGCGGCGACCTGCCTGCTCCGGCCGTGGCCGTGGCCGGGCGGCGGGAGGCGCCGGGCGGGACAGGCGCACCGCCATGGCACCGGGAGGCGGTGGCGCTGGACGGCGGCCGGTTCCTGATGGGCACCGATGACGCCGACGGCTTCCCCCAGGACGCCGAGGGGCCGGTGCGCCCGGTAGTGGTGGAGCCGTTCGCGGTGGACAGATACACGGTGACCAACGCACGGTTCGCCGGGTTCGTCGCGGACACGGGTCACGTCACTGAGGCCGAGCGCTTCGGCTGGTCGTACGTGTTCGCCGGGTTCCTGCCGGCCGTGCTGCGGCGGGTGTCGCCGCGCCCGCAGCAGACGCCGTGGTGGTGCGGGGTGAGCGGAGCCGACTGGCGTCACCCCGATGGGCCGGGCTCGGACCTGGAGGATCGCTGGGACCATCCGGTGGTGCACGTGTCCTGGAACGACGCGGCGGCGTTCTGCGCCTGGGCCGGCGGGCGGCTGCCGAGCGAGGCGGAGTGGGAGTACGCCGCCCGCGGCGGCCTGGAGCAGCGGCGCTACCCCTGGGGCGACGAGCTGACCCCCGGCGGGGAGCACCACTGCAACATCTGGCAGGGCCACTTCCCCACCCGCAACACCGCCGACGACGGCCACCGGGGGACGGCGCCGGTGGACGCCTACGCCCCCAACGGGTACGGCCTGTACAACTGTGCGGGCAACGTGTGGGAGTGGTGCGCCGATCCCTGGGCCGCCGGGCAGGAGACCCGGGTGATGCGCGGCGGCTCCTACATGTGCCACGACTCCTACTGCAACCGCTACCGGGTCGCCGCCCGCACCCGCAACACCCCCGACAGCAGCGGCGGCAACATCGGCTTCCGCATGGTGCCGCGGGGCACCGCGGCCACCTCTGCCACTCCTCATCCTCGGATGCTCGATCAGATCGATAACCCGAAGGTGAGATCGGCACACCTCGCACCGGCCGTACCCAGCACCAACCCGGCCAACGTATTCGGCCAACGCACTAGTAGGGCTTGGTTAGGTGGGGACGGGCTGGGCATGTCTGGGTAACGCGCGGCGGCAGGTGGGGCAGATACCGGACCAGCAGGCCAGAAGCAGCTGCAACTCGGCGATGACCCGGTAGGTGCTCAAGCCGCAGCCGGCGCTTTTGGGTTGAGTCGTTCAAGGGTGCAGAACGCGTGTGCGACCGAGACCAGGGTGACGTGATGATGCCAGCCGCTCCACGTGCGGCCCTCGAAGTGGTCCAGGCCCAGGCCGGTCTTCAGCTCGCGGTAGTCGTGCTCGACCCGCCAGCGGATCTTCGCCATTCTCACCAGGTGCCGTAGCGGGATGTCGCCGGGCAGGGTGGACAGCCAATACTTGACCGGCTCCGGCTCGCCCGGTGGCCATTCGGCCAAAAGCCAGCACTCCGGCAGCTCTTCACCGGCATGGGCACGGCGGATCATCCGGCCCGCGGGCCGCACCCGCAGCGCGGCGAACCGGGAGCGCAGCGGTCCCTTGGACCCGGGCCGCCAGGTCACCGTGTGCAGCGCGCGCCGCCCGGCGGCAGTAACGATCTGCTGGGCCGAGCACGGCTTGTCGCGGTAACGCAGCACCGGCCGCCGTCCGGTCCCGCCATAGGCCGGGGCGGTACGGCAGGCCCCGGCCTCCAGCAACGCGGTATCGGAACGCACCCCCACCACGTAGGGAATATCGCGCTCGGTCAGGCCCAGGCGAAAGGCCCCGTCTTGACCGTAGCCCTCATCGGCGACCACCAACGGCGGATCCAGCCCCCAACTCTCCAGCTCGTCGATCATGTCCAGAGCCAGCTGCCACTTGGGCACGTGAGCGATGTCCGCAGGGATTCGACAGCGCCGCCGGCGCGCCGTCACCGCGGCCGGATTCTCTGCCCGCGGCGAGGCCGCATCCCACTGCTCGGGCACGAACAGCCGCCAGTTCACCGGGCAGGAGGCGGCGTCGGTGACCAGATGCACGCTCGGCGCGACCTGGCAGTTCGCGGTTTTGCCCAGCGCCCCGCAGTACTGCGCGGCCACGCCCGGCGACTCCTGGCCGTCCTTGACAAAGGACACATCATCGACCACCCAGGCGGCCGGGTTGATCGCCGCGTCCATCCGCCAGGCCAGCTCGGCCAGCACCAGTTGATGCGACCAGGGGGCATCGGTGAGGAACTGTTGCAGCCCTTGGCGGTCCACGCCCAGCCGGGCCGCCATCGGCTCCATCGATTTACGCGCTCCATCGGTCAGCAGGCCGCGCACATACCGCTCGCCCCACCGCCGCTGATCAGTACGGGCAAAACCGGAGAACATCTCAGCGGCAAACGTCTCCAGCCGCGCCCGCACGGCCTCGAGTTCTTGAGGAGTCATCTTCCCTCACCCCCAAAGCAGGTGACATACCGTCTCCTACCCGAGGTAACCAAGCCCTACTAGCGCACGACGCGGTTGAGGCGGCGGGCGGGCCGCTCCACATACCGGTAGGTCAGGGTGGCCAGCAGGAGCGTCATGGCGGTGATGGGCGCCAGGTTGACCAGGAAGTCGCCGCTGAACTGCTGCTGCGAGGTGAAGCCGTACCAGAGGTAGATGGCCGCGAACTGCCAGAGGAAGACGCCGTAGGAGATGCGGCCGAGGAAGCTCATCACCGGGTTGGCCAGCAGGAGCCGCACGGGCGAGTCGCCCGGCGGCGGCAGTGTGGCGGGGACGAGCAGGCAGAAGGCCACGACCGTGTAGAGGGCCAGCTCGAACAGGCCCGACCAGACGCCGTCGATGCCGAGGAAGCGGGTGCCGGTCACCGGGGAGGCGGCGACGGCGTACGCCAGGGCTGCGACCAGCCACCACGAGCCCGGGGAGGCCGCCATCGCCCGCCGCAGGCGCCGGGCGGGGGAGTTCTCGTCCGGGTCCGCGTGCACCCAGGCCAGGAGCACGGCCAGCGCCATCCCGGCGGCGAAGAAGACCATCGACCGGGGCGGCCAGCTGTTCAGGAACGGCCGGTACTGCGGGTAGTAGGTCAGCAGCGTCCACGCGAAGGAGAGCGCGGCCAGCGCGCCCAGTCCGGCCAGCAGCCGCCGGGCCCGCCGGTGCACGTCCCCGCCGCCGCGCCGGGCGAAGGCGGCCAGCGCGGCGGCCAGCAGGGGGAGCAGGACGTAGAAGGCCACCTCCACCGACAGGCTCCACATCTGGGCCAGCCCCTTGGGGCCCAGGCCGTACCACCAGGAGTCGGTCGCGTAGTTCTGGTTGAGGGTCAGCAGCGTCAGCCAGCTCCGGCCGTCGGACAGGTGGTCGCGCGACCAGATGAGCATGGCCACCACGACCACCAGCCAGTAGGCGGGCAGGATGCGCACCGCCCGCTTCCACAGGTAGGCCCGCACACGGACGGGAGGGTCGCCGCGCAGCAGCGAGGCCGCGAAGGGGCGGTAGAGCAGCAGCCCGGAGAGCGCGAAGAAGATCGGCACGGCCACGTCGCCGCGGGAGAGCAGCGCGCCGACGAAGCCGTCGCGCAGGGCGGCGCCGGACTCGCTCGCGACGTGGAAGACGAGCACCGCGAACGCGGCGACGGCGCGCACGCCGTCCAGGGTGTCCAGGTGGCCGTCGACCTCGGCGGGCGTCTGCCCAGGGAGGGACTCCGACCTAGAACTTGTTTCGGTCACTTTTCCGCATCCCTTGGTGACGCCGGTCACTCTCGGCAATTAACATACCGGCCAGTAGCTTTGTTAATCCAGATATCTCCCCCTAAACCCCCCAAGCTGTAATCCCCCAGGAGGGTAGATGCGCCGGATCATCGGAGTAGTCCTCTTAGCCGCCGGGACGTTCCTCATCGTGCTGGCGCCGCTCGTGCGCTTCCAGATCGGCGGCAGCCTCATCGCGGCTCCGGCCGCGCAGTACGGGATCAGCAAGCTGGAGGCCCAGGGGGCGCAGTACTTCTATCCCAAGGCGCTCAAGGTGCTGACCGGCGACCTCGGCATCACGGTGACCACGAAGGGGGACGTGTCCCAGGCTCAGGGCGACCGGGTCGTCTGGGACGAGTTCACCGCGGTGTACGACGTGGCCAACGGCAACCCGGACGTCTCGTACGGCGAGCGGCGCAGCGCCTTCAACAAGTACACCGGCGTCGGCATCAACTGCTGCGCGGTGAACGTCGACACCAAGCCCAGCAAGCTCGAAGGCCAGATCTACAAGTTCCCCTTCGACGTCGAGAAGAAGACCTACCCGGTCTTCAACTCGGTCGCCGGCGCGGCCTACGACGCCAAGTTCGTCGGCGAGGAGGACGTCAACGGGCTGCGGGCCTACAAGTTCGAGCAGGACATCCCGGCGACGAAGACCGAGACCCGCACCGTCCCCGCCTCGGTCATGGGGGTGACCGACACGACGGGTGACGTCCAGGCGGACCGGTTCTACGACGGCAAGAACACGTTCTGGATCGAGCCCGTCACGGGTTCGCCGGTCAAGCAGGAGCAGCGGCGCCACGACGTCCTCACGACCCAGGACGGCGCCCACAGCATCACCGCCTTCTCGGCGACCGCCAAGATGACCGCCCAGACGGTCAACGGCCTGGTGGACGACGCCATCGAGAGCAGGGGCCAGATCACCATGCTCAAGGTGACGATCCCGCTCGTCCTGCTCCTGCTGGGCCTCGCTCTGCTGATCGGCGGGGCCGTCATGCTCCGCGGCACCCGCAGGACCTGACGATCCGCGATCCGATGAGCTCCGGCGAGCAGGACCTGGCCGGCCGGGACCCGGCCGGACTCGACGGCCGTGCGCCGGGCGACCCGGACGCGGTGAACGACGGCGCGGTGGCCGAGCGGCCCCCGGCGGCCGTGCGCGGCGGCCGGGGATTCTCGCCCGCCGCGCTCGTCCGGGCCTGCCGCCCCCGCCAGTGGCTGAAGAACGCCCTGGTCTTCGCGGCACCGGCGGCGGCCGGCGTGCTGGGGACGGCCCAGGGGCTGCTGGACGCCCTGATCGCCTTCGCGGCGTTCTGCGTGGCCGCGAGCGGCACCTACCTGCTCAACGACGCGGCCGACGTCGAGGCCGACCGCCGGCATCCGCGCAAGCGTCACCGCCCGATCGCGGCCGGCCTGGTCCCGGTACGGCTCGCCTGGGTCGCCGGCGCCCTGCTCGTGACCCTGGCCCCCGTGGTCGCCGCGCTGTCCGGAAGCTGGCGGCTCCCGGCCGTCGTCGCCGGATACCTGGCGCTGACCTTCGCCTACACCTACTGGCTCAAGCACCAGGAGGTGGTGGACCTGGTCGCGGTCGCCGGTTGCCACGTGATCCGCGCCTACGCCGGAGCGGTCACCGTGGACGTGCCGGTGACGAGCTGGTTCCTCGTGGTGATCTCGCTCGGCTCGCTCCAGCTCGTGGTGGGCAAGCGGGAGGCCGAGCTGCGCGCCTCCGGAGGCAACTCCACACGGGCGATCCTGGCCGCCTACACCCCCGGTTACCTGGCCGGTGTCCGCGCCATGTCCTCCGGCGCCATGATCGTGACCTACTGCCTGTGGGCGCTCAACGACCACCCCGCGCCGTTCTACGGGCTCAGCATCGTCCCCTTCGTCCTCATCGTTCTGCGGCACAATCTCCTGGTGGACAGAGGTGTCGGCGAGGAGCCGGAGGAGCTCGCCCTGCGCGACCGGCATCTTCAGATGTTCATCGCCCTCCTGCTCGTCCTGCTCACCACCGGGATCTACGTGACATGACCTTCCTGACCGGCTGGGGCCGTACCGCACCGACCCCCGCGCGCCTGGCCCGCCCCCGCTCGCCCGAGGAGGTCGCCGAGCTGGTGCTGCGCGCCCCCGGCCGGGGCGTCGCCGCCCGAGGGCTCGGCCGCTCCTACGGCGACGCCGCGCAGAACTCCGGGGGACTGGTCCTCGACTGCACCGCGCTGACCTCGTGGTCGCTGGACGAGAGCACCGGCCTGGTGACCGCCGCCGCCGGGCTGAGCCTGCACGACCTCATGAGGGCCCTGGTGCCCCGAGGCTGGTTCGTCCCGGTCACCCCGGGCACCAGACACGTGACCGTCGGCGGGGCCGTGGCGGCCGACGTGCACGGTAAGAACCACCACGCCGACTCCTCCTTCGGCGCCCACCTGCGCTCCCTCACCCTGGTCACGGCCGACGGCGACAGCCGTACCCTCACGCCGGACAGTGAGCTGTTCTGGGCCACGGTCGGTGGCATGGGCCTCACCGGTGTGATCACCGAGGCCGTCTTCCGGTGCGTGCCGATCACGACCTCGCGCATTCGGGTGGACGTCGAGCGCACCCGCGACCTGGACCACACCATGGAGACGATGGCCGCCACCGACGACCGCTACCGCTACACGGTCGCCTGGATCGACCTGCTCGCCTCCGGCGGCCGGATGGGCCGCAGCGTGCTCACCCGGGGGGACCACGCCGGCCGCGACGAGCTGCCGCGCGGCGCCGACCCGCTGGCGTTCGCCCCCGCCTCCCGGCTGAAGGCCCCGTCCTGGGCGCCGAACGGCCTGCTCAACCCGGTGACCGTGCGGGCGTTCAACGAGGCCTGGTACCGCAGGGCCCGTCCCCGGACCGGACTCCTCCAGGGGATCGCGCCGTTCTTCCACCCGCTGGACTCGGTGGACGGCTGGAACCGGGTCTACGGCTCGGACGGCTTCGTCCAGTACCAGTTCGTGGTGCCCTTCGGAGAGGAGGCGACGCTGCGGCGGATCGTCTCCCGGCTGTCGGCCGAGGGCGTGGTCTCCTTCCTCACCGTGCTCAAGCGGTTCGGCCCCGGCACGCCGGGGATGCTGTCGTTCCCGGTCCCCGGCTGGACGCTCGCCCTGGACATCCCGGCGGGCCGGCGGGGGCTGGCCGCGCTGCTCCGGGAGTTCGACGGCTGGGTGGTCGAGGCGGGCGGCCGGGTCTACCTGGCCAAGGACTCGCGGATGCCGGCCGAGACGATGGCCGCGATGTACCCGAGGCTGGGCGAGTGGCGTAAGGTCCGCGACGAGGTGGACCCCGGCGGGGTGTTCCGCTCCGACCTGGCCAGAAGGCTGGGGCTGTGACCGTCCCGCCGGGCCGTCCCATGAGGTTCGGCCCCGTGGGGCCGGAGAGGATGTCCGTGTGAAGAACGCCCTGGGCTCGGTGGACACCGTGCTGCTGCTGGGCGGGCGCAGCGAGATCGGGCTGGCGATCGTCGAGCGGCTGGTCCGCGACGGCGCCCGCCGGATCGTGCTCGCGGTCCGTGACGCCGGTGACACGCCCCCGGTCATCGGGGCGGCCGAGGTGCACCTGCTGGAGTTCGACGCCTCGCGCCCGCAGACGCACGGCGAGGTGGTCGAGGCCGCCGTGAAGCTGGTCGGCGACCTGGACGTGGTGATCCCGGCCTTCGGCGTCCTGGGCAGCCAGGCGGCCTACGACGCCGACCCGGTGGCCGCCGCCGAGGCGGTCGCCGTCAACTACGGCGGGCACGTGTCCGCCGGGCTCTTCGCCGCCCGGCGGCTGCGCGAGCAGGGCCACGGCACGCTGGTGGTCCTCTCGTCGGTGGCGGGGGTGCGGGTGCGGCGGGCCAACTTCGTGTACGGCTCGGCCAAGGCGGGCCTGGACGGCTTCGCGCAGGGGCTGGGCGACGCGCTGCACGGTTCGGGCGCCCGGGTGATGGTGGTGCGGCCCGGCTTCGTGGTCGGCAGGATGACCGAGGGCATGTCGCCCGCGCCGATGTCCTCCACGCCCGGCCAGGTAGCCGACGCGGTGATCGCAGGGCTGCGCTCGGACGCCGAGGTCGTGTGGGTCCCCGGTCGGCTGCGGGCGGTCTTCGCGGTGATGCGGGTGCTGCCCCGCGCGATCTGGCGCAGGATGCCTCGCTGAAACACGTTCCTTTTAGTTGTGATCTTCCTTATGGACAGAAGGTTCTTTGGTAGAACGCGTTGCAGTTAACTGGGTGCCGTCATAGCGTGAACGCATGCGGACACGTGTCACGGACATGCTCGGAATCGAGTTTCCGATCTTCGCGTTCAGCCACTGCCGGGATGTCGTCGCCGCGGTCAGCCGCGCCGGCGGGATGGGCGTGCTCGGCGCCCTCTACTTCACCCCGGAGGAGCTCGAGATGGAGCTCAAGTGGATCGACGACCACGTCGACGGCAGGCCGTACGGCGTCGACGTGGTCATGCCCGCCTCCTACGCGGGAGCCGACCTGGGCGTCGACTCTCCGGAGGACCTGGTGGGGCGGCTCCAGGGGATGATCCCCGACGGTCATCGCGCGTTCGTCGACGACCTGCTGGCCTCGCACGGCGTGGCCGAGCTGTCGGGTTCCGACGCGGGGAGGGTCCTGCTCGGCTGGACCGACGCCACCGCCCGGCCGCAGGTCGAGGTGGCGCTACGGCACCCGATCGCGCTGCTGGCCAACGCCCTCGGGCCGCCGCCCGCCGACGTCGTCGACCTGGCGCACGCCAAGGGCGTGAAGGTGGCGGCGCTGGCCTCGACCCCCCGGCATGCGGTCAAGCAGGTCGAGGTGGGCGTGGACATCGTCGTCGCCCAGGGCACCGAGGCCGGTGGGCACACCGGTGAGATCTCCACGATGGTGCTCATCCCGCAGGTCGTGGACGCGGTGGACGTGCCCGTGCTGGCGGCGGGAGGCATCGGTGGCGGACGCCAGATGGCGGCGGGCATGGCCCTCGGCGCCGAGGGCGCGTGGACCGGGTCCATCTGGCTGACCGTCGAGGAGGCCGACACTCCGGAGATGGCCAGGCGGCGCATCCTGGAGGCCACCTCCCGCGACACCGTGCGCTCCCGCTCGTGGACCGGCAAGCCCGCGCGCCTGCTGAAGAACGAGTGGACCGACGCCTGGGAGGCCGCCGACTCGCCCGGCACTCTGCCGATGCCCCTGCAGTTCATGCTGGTCTCCGACGCGCTGCGCCGGATCGGGCGTTCCGACGCCGCCGAGCTGGCCACGTTCCCGGCGGGACAGATCATCGGGGCCATGAACCAGGTGAGGTCGGCCAGAGAGGTCGTCTTCGGGATGGTCGAGGAGTACATCGAGGCCGTCGAGCGTCTGGGCCGCCTGACCGGGGAGTAGGGCGGCGGTTCCCGGTCTCTGCTCGGTGTTCGTGCTGTGGTGAGTGCTCTGGCTTGCCGGTCTCTGTGGTGCGGTGGGTTTTTCGGTGTCCGTGCTGTGGGTGTTCCGGGGTGGGGTTTTCGTTGTTCGCGCTGCGGTGGGCAGGTGTTCCGGCCGGCCGTCGCAGTCACCGTCCGGTGTTTCAGGCCTCCGGCCGATCACTCCCGTCTCCATCCGGAGCCGAGCCGAGGTCCGGGGCGAATCCCGCCAGCGAGGCTTCGACCGCCGGGGCGATCTCGGCGGTGGTCGCGGTGCCCGAAGCCTCGATCACGGCCGCCCACAGGTGGATGGACTGCCGGGAGAACTCCTGCACCTCCAGCGAGTTCGCCGCCGCGACGGGGTCCTCGCTGACCTCGCCCTGGAGGAACAGGCCCAGGCCCAGGAAGGCGCCGTCCCATCCGGGCCCGGAGAAGAGCGCGCCCGCACCGCTGCCGGCCATCTCGACGGGAACCGTGTGGTCGAGCTCAAGGATGGTGGTGCCCTCGCCCTCGGGGGTCAGCCGCAGCTCGACCAGGCTGCTCTCGCTTCCGAAGGTCACCTTGAGCAGGCGGGGCGGCTCGCAGTGCAGGATCTCGCCGCCCGCGTTGCCCTCCAACTGGAACCTACCGCCGACCCGGAGATCGCCAGAAATCGGAAGAAACCATCGCTTCATGCGGTCCGGGTCGGTCAAGGCGTCCCAGACGTCCTCGATCGGCGCGTCGTAGCTCCGTCGCAGCAGAACGCTGATGTCCTCACCGTCGGCGGTCGAACGCTTGCCGACCTCGCGCTGGACGGCGTTGAGGCGGCTGATGATGTCGATCATGTGTCATCCCTGGTGTGGCTTGTTTTCCGTAGGTGACCCTGTTAACGGGATCTCCACCGCACGGAGGCAAATATGCCAGCCATGACTTATATAATTCAAGTCTGATGTTCGGATGCCCGTCCGCCCCGGGGCCGCCCCTGTCGGCGGCAGGCGCGGGATCAGCCGGAAGGTGGCGCCATTCGGCCACTCCCAGCCGCCATGGCAGATCATTGACGTAACGACTCAGCTGCCCCTCCAGTTCGGCGCGGCGGATCCCGACGTAGTACGGCTCGATGGGGATCTCCACCCTGGTGCCCGCCGCGGCCAGTCGCAGCGCTCTGCCTTTTGCCGTGAGGGCCGACGTCATATGTCGAGAGGCTGGGAGAGCTCTATTCCGGACGATGGACCTCATCGGGACGCAGTCTGGGTTTTCTTCATGACTTTGGCTCTCCCTGAATGAACTTTCGGGTGCCGTCTAACGCACGTCGCGATGGGCGCCCACGAGCACCAGCAAGGAGAGCGGCAGCGCCACCAGCCACCAGGCGTGGATCGCGTCCCACTGCGGACTGCCGGGCTCCGGCCAGGCCGCGTCCCCGAAGACCTGCGTCCCGGCGTAGAGGGCGAGCTGAAGGGCCGCTCCGGCGAGTGCGGCCTGCCTGCCCGAGTGCCGCCGTACGGCGAGGGCCGCCAGGGCCACCGCCCGGGTGCGCAGCGCCGCGCGCCCGGGCAGCGCGGCCAGCGTCTCGGGCAGAGCATGCCGGCGGTCACGGCCGGCGGCCAGGTTCGCAGTGATCATCACGGCTGCCCCGACGAGCGTCGACGCGGTGACCGCGTCGATCGTCACCATCGTCAGGTCGGGCAACCAGGCCGCGCCCTGGACGGACTCCATGACCAGCGCCGCCAGCGCCGCACCCCACAGGATCGGGCTGCGCAGCAGCCGCCAGGCCTCGAAGCACACCAGCGACGGGTTCACGCGGCCACCTCCGCGGACTCGCCGAGCAGCAGCAGGTAGCCGTCCTCGACGCCGGGGTCGGCCGGGACGCCGCCCTGAGGCCGGGCCCCGAGCGTGCGGTAGCGGCCGTCGGCGGTCCGCCAGAACAGGTGTGAGGCCGTGGGCGGCTGGTCCGACAGCCACACCTGCCCGGCGGCGGTCGCCGCCAGGTCGCGCGGGGTTCCCTCGAACACGTCGCGGCCGCCCTTCATCACGACCACCCGCTCGCACAGGGCGGCGACGTCCTCGGTCTGGTGGGTGGACAGCAGCACGGTACGGCTCTCGCCGAGCCGGGAGACCAGCGCCCGGAACCGCATCCGCTGCTCGGGATCCAGGCCCACCGTGGGCTCATCCAGGATGAGCAGGTCGGGCTCGCCGAGCAGCGCCTGGGCCAGGGCGAGCCGCTGCCGCATGCCGCCGGACAGTTTGCGCACCTTCGTCTTCGCGCGGTCGGCCAAGTCCACTTCCGTAAGGACCCGGCGCACCTCGCGGTGGCGCTCGCGCCGGTCGGTCAGCTCCTTGAGGATCGCGACGTACTCCACCAGCTCGAAGACGGTGAAGTGCGGGTAGAAGCCGGGGTCCTGGGGGAGGTAGCCGAGGCGGCGGCGCAGGTCGGTGCGCTGGAGCCGGTCGGCGGGATCCAGCCCGAGGGCGCGCACCTCGCCGCCGTCGGGGGCCAGCGTGGTCGCCAGGCTCCGCAGCAGGGTGGTCTTGCCCGCGCCGTTGGGGCCCAGCAGCCCGGTCACGCCGCGGCCGAACTCCAGGGTGAGACCGTCGAGCACGGCCCTGCGGCCGAATCTCTTGGTCAGATCACGCACGCTCACGGTCGGGTTCATCGGGGCTCTCCGGGGTCGAGGCGGGCACGCCGCAGGTAGACGAGGGGGACCAGGATCAGGGCGGCCATGCCGTACAGGGCCTGTGCACCGGGTGAGAAGAGCAGCAGCTCATCACCGGCGAGTCCGCTCCCGGCCGTCACCGCGCCAAACCAGGCGGCGGCGAGTGCCGCCGCCGAGGCGGGCGGGGAGATGCGGGTCGAGAGGGCGAGGGTTGCGACGGCGAGCGCGAGGGCCGGCAGCAGCCAGGCCCCGGCGAGCCCCGGCGGGCCGGGCAGCAGCGGCGCGGCGAGCCCCGTCAGGACGATGGCAGTCACCAGTACCGCGAGAGCGCGCAGCAGCAGCGACCGGGAGCCTGCCATGGGGGTGGCGGCCTGCAGCTCGTGCACCGGGTCGACGTGCCGCCCGTAGGCCAGGGCGATGCCGGCCAGCGGCAGCACGGGCGCGACCACCAGGAAGGTCACCAGCGCGTGCAGCGACCTCACGGGGTCATGCGCGGCGAGGTGGGCCGCGGCCACGGCGAAGGCCAGCACCGCCGCGACGGCCACCAGCCAGCCTCGGGCCAGGGCAGGGGTGGCCGCCAGGAACGTGGCCATGTGCTCGGGAACCCCGGCCCGGCGCAAGATCCGCGCAACCGGTCGCGGGCGGGGCCGGTCCACCAGGTCCTCGATCCCCTCCCAGCTCGCCGCCAGCCAGCCCTCCTCGTACGGCACCGCCGCACGGCAGCGCTCACACCGGGCGAGGTGGCTCTCCACGGACATGACCTGGACCGGGTCCAGATGGCCGGCCAGGTAGCGCTCGATCAGCTCTTCGGGCAGGTGCCATGACGCCTTCATGCGAGATACCCCCTGAGCTGGGCCTTGGCCCGCATGACGCGGGTCTTCACGGTCCCCTCGGGAACGCCGAGGAGATGGGAGGCCTCCCGCGTCGTGAGGCCGTCGAGCACGGTCGCCTGAATAGCGGCGCGCAGGTCCGGCGAGAGCCTGGCCAGCGCGGTGCCCAGGTCGCCGTGCTCCACGCCGACCAGGACGGCGTCCTCGGCCGACTCGGTGATCAGGTATGCGGAGGTCTGGCGTGCACCTGATCGGTGGCCCCCCGCTGCGTGCACGTCGTCGAGCGCGACGACGGGTGGGGCGGCGCCGATCCGGCGCAGCGCGGAAATCAGCCTGCGGATCGCGATCGTCCAGATCCACGCCGCAGCCTCGCCCTCTGGCGAACGGTAGCGGTGTGCGTCGCGCCATACGGCGACGAAGGTGTCCTGGATCGCGTCGTCCACCAGGTCCGCGTCGGCGCACCGGCGGGCCAGCCGTACCCGCAGCCAGGGCGCGTGCCGCTGGTGCAGGAGCTTCAGCGCCTCCACCCGCTCGGCGGCAACGGCCGCGAGAAGCTCGGCATCGTTACTGTGGGGACCGACCGGGGGTGGTTCGCGGCGGCGTGTGAGGAATAGGCGCACATTCCGATCTATCGCAAGATCTGCTGTGTCCGGTTCCGTGATGGCAGAAATATCTCGACTTCGGGAGTTACCCGCCACCGGTCGCGATCGGCCTCCAGGTCTGGCTGCGCCACCGTCACCACCCCGAGCTGCTGCGCGCCGCCCGGGACATGCTGCCCGACCCGGAGAACTCGATCACCTCGATCGCCAAGCTGCTCGGCGTCTCGGCGGGGACGTTGTACAACCACATTCCCGACCTGCGCGAGCTGCGCACCAGCCAAGAGCCGGCCGCTTCCAGCGCGTTGGCAACGCTAGGGCCTGTGGAGTTTCTGCGTGACCATCAGGCGGATCACTCCCTTCTCCTGCTCATCTGCCTGCCAGACGAACCAGTCCTCGCCCACCGGAGTGTTCTGCTTGGTGGGGTACATCACGTAGAGCATGTCCGGATCGCGCGGCTTGTCGGGAGCGGGCTCGGTGACCAGGTAGGCGACCTTGAGGCCGCGCTTGCCGATCTCCGGCAGGACCTCTCCCACGGTCTTGCCCTCTACCTGGTACCCGCCCAGCGACGTCGCCTTCACCCAGGGCGAAGGCGACGGCGCCAGGTAGTGCGGCCGGTCGTCGGGGACCAGCTCGCAGGGCGCCACCGGGTCCCGCATGAGGATCGTGCTGGTGCCGTTCCACCCGTTGATGGGATCGACCTCCAGGGTCCAGACGAAGGTCTGGCCGGACTTGAACAGCTTGGTGTTGATCTGCATCTGCCAGGCGCCGGGGTCGCCGGGGACGTTCCTGGGCGTGTGGTAAAGGTCGCCGGGGATGTCCGTCACGATGGCGCCGCGCGGCTCCTTGCATTTCTGGCCCGCCGGGACGTAGTCCACGATGGCGGGTACGTTGAGGCTCTGGAGCTGCCTGGTCAGTCCCTTCACATCCGGGAATTCGTCGGGTGGGGTGTCGCGTACGGTGACGTACACGATGCCGTCGGAGTCCTTGGTGACGGCGTAGGCCGGAGCGGCCCCGCCCATGGACGAGACCGTGACCACGCTCGCCACGGCGGCGACCGCAGCCCCTGCCGCCACGGCCAGGACGATCCGGCGGCGTGGCCGTCTGGCCTGCTCGGCCGCCGCCCGCGCCGCCACGTGCTCCTTCAGCTCGGCCAGCCGGCGCTCTTCGAAACCGGCGAGAGATCCGTTCATGACGATCCTTCCAAGATGGTCTCCGGGCGGTTGCCGGACTCGGCTACGAGCCGGCGGTGCGCGCGATGCAGCCGCACCCGGGCGGTGCCGACGCGGATGCGCAGGGCCGTGGCGGCGTCGGCGACTGACAGGCCGTCGATGTCCACCAGTTCGGCCACGGCCCTCAGGCTCTTGGGTAGCTGCGCGATGGCCGACAGCAGCGGGCGGGCGGCCCGTTCGGCGTCGATGCGCTCCTCCAGGCGGGCGATGTCGTCGGCGTCCAGCGTGCGGCGCCCCGCCGCCCTGCCGCTCTTGTGCAGTTCCTTGGCCGCTCTACGCAGCTCGGACGCCATGACGTTGCGCGCGATGCCGAACAGCCACGCCATCTCGCTGCCCCGGTCGGTCCTGTACGTGTCCCCTGTGTCGATGGCGGCCAGGAAGACCTCGGTGGTGAGGTCGTCCACCGTGTGCGGATCGGTCACCCGACGGGCCACGAAGCGGCTCACGCGTTCGGCGTGTCTTCGGTAGAAGACCTCGAACGCCTCGGGATCTCGCATCGTCTGCCGGAGATCCTCCGATGGAATGTCTGCCATCCACTGCGCCTTCCGCTAGCTCGGGGCTTTCCCCTTCTTGGCGAGCAGAGGTGCAGGACATTACATCCCGGTCAGATTTGTTCAAGACGGGCAGGACACGGACGTATACGGTGACGCGGACGTCATCGACTATCTGATCGGCTCGGTAACGGAACGTTCTACTCCGATCTGGGCCCGCTGAACGCCTTCGACTCGTCGTGCACCTGTCCTACGTCACGGCGGCCGGCCCTGAAGTGGTGGGAGAGCGAGGCTTCAGCGGCGGCGACCGGCCCTGAACGGCCCCGGCGCGGATTGCTTCAGCGTCAGCGGGATCGCTGGGCGGCCCGGAAGCAGGAAACTACGGTCCGCCTGCCGTACGGCGAGACGGAGTGGCGCGGAGGTGGGTGGGTGTTCCGGCCGGCTTATAAAAAAGCGCGACCACCGCGCCCGCCAGGCCGGAGGCCTGAAACACCGGACGGTGACTGCGACGGCCGGCCGGAACACCCACCCACCGCAGCGCGAACACCGAAACCCCGGAACACCCGCAGCGCACAGCGAAAACCCGCAGGTGGGCGCCGACGGGTCACCTGCCCCGGTAGACGGCCGGGCGCTTCTCCCGGAACGCCCGGGAGCCCTCCTTGGCGTCCTCGGAGCCGATCACCGGCCACCCGATGCCGTCGGAGACCTTCAAGGCCTCGGCCTCGGGCAGGCCCAAGGTCTCGCGGTAGGCGCGCAGGATGGCCTGAACGGCGAGCGGGCCGCACTCGGCGACCTGCCCGGCGATCTCCAGGGCGGTCGCCAGGGCCCGGCCGTCCGGGACGACCCGGTTGACCAGGCCCATGCTCAGTGCCTCCCGGGCGGTGACGGCCCGGCCGGTCAGCAGGAGGTCCATGGCCAGGGCGTACGGGATCTGGCGCGGGAGCCGTATCGCCGAGCCGCCCATCGGGAACAGCGCGCGGCGGGCCTCGAACAGGCCGAGGGTGGCCGACTCGGCGACCACGCGCAGATCGGTGCCGACGAGCAGCTCGGTGCCCCCGGCCACGGCATATCCCTCCACCGCGCAGACGATGGGCTTGGCGGGCAGCGCGGCGGAGTCACGGAGCAGGCCCTTCCAGTGGTAGTCGGGGATCTCCGCGGCGCGCTTCTGGACTCGGGGGTCGCTCGACGGGGTGCCCATGGCCTTCAGGTCGGCCCCCGCGCAGAAGGTCCCGCCCGCGCCGGTGAGCACCGCGACGCGGACCTCGGGTTCGTCGGAGATGTAGGCCCAGGCGTCGGCCAGGCCGACCAGCATGTCCGAGGAGAGCGCGTTCCTCGCCTCGGGCCGGTCCATGGTGACGACGACGACGTGACCGTCGCGTTCGACGCGGCAGTGTGGCGTGCTGATGGGCAGGAGTTCCATGGACGACCTCCGCTGGTTCGGGGGTTCGGCGACAGGAGCGTATTTAAGATCAAGCGCTTGTTCGGTGTGTCTCGGGCGGGTTAGTCTGCCCCTGCGTACGAGAACAGATTCTTGTTCCATCTTCCCCGCACTGCCAGAGCTTTCCCGCAATTTCGAGAACGTGATTCACTTTGGTGGTCCGGGGACCTTTCGACGAGAGAGGACGACCGATGGGCACGCTCGGCTTCTGGAGGCTGGCGCAGGCGGATCCGGACTGGATCGCCGCGGTGGATCCGGACGGGACCGAACACCGCGCCGGTGACCTGCTCGCCCGGGCCAATCAGCTCGTCCACGGCCTGCGGGAGCTGGGCCTGGCGCCCGGTGACGGATTCTGCGGCCTGGTCCCGAACGGCTCCGACGGGCTGGTGCTCTATCTGGCCGCGCTGCAGGCCGGGTGGTACTACACGCCCGTCAACTGGCATCTCACCGGCCCCGAGATCGGCTACATCGTCGCCGACAGCGAGGCCCGGGCCTTCTTCATCGACGAGCGCTACGCGCGGGAGGGCCTGCGCGGAGTCACGGAGTCGGGCATCGCTCCGGACCGCGTCTTCGCGTTCGGGCAGGTGGAAGGGGTGCGCCCGGTCTCCGATCTGACCGCGGAACAGCCCGCCGGCACCCCCGCGGACCGTACGGCGGGCGCCGCCATGCACTACACCTCCGGCACCACGGGCAGGCCCAAAGGGGTGCGCCGACCGCTCAGCGGCCTCGACCCGGACGACGCGGCCGAGATGATGACGTTCCTGCTCAGCCTGTTCGGCATGACCCCGGGCATGGAGAACACCCACCTGGTCACCTCGCCGAACTACCACACGGCGGTCACCCAGTTCGGCGGTACGGCCCTGCACATGGGCCACACGCTCGTCTACATGGACAGGTGGGACGCCGAGGAGACGCTCCGGCTCTGCGAGAGGTATCGGGTCACCAACTCGCACATGGTCCCCACCCACTTCAAGCGGCTGCTCGCGCTCCCCGACGAGGTGCGGAGCCGCTACGACCTGTCCTCGCTCCGGTGGATGATCCACGCCGCGGCGCCATGCCCGGTCCCCGTCAAGTGGGCGATGTTCGAGTGGTGGGGCGACTGCATTTACGAGTACTACGCCGCGACCGAGGGCGGCGGCACCGTCGCCACCCCCGAGGGCTGGAAGAAGCACCCCGGTACGGTCGGCACCGCCTGGCCGATCAGCGAGCTGCTCATCGTGGACGAGAACATGGAACCGGTCCCGACTGGCACCCCGGGCACGATCTACATGAAGATGGCGGGCCTCCGCTTCGAATACAAGGGCGACCGGGCCAAGACCGAGGCGGGCCGCCTGAAGGACCACTTCACCGTCGGCGACATCGGCTACCTCGACGAGGACGGTTTCCTGTTCCTCTGCGACCGCAAGGCCGACATGATCATCTCAGGCGGGACCAACATCTACCCCGCCGAGATCGAGAACGAGCTGATGGTCCATCCGAAGATCGCCGACGTCGCGGTGTTCGGCGTCCCCGACGAGGAGTGGGGCGAGCAGATCAAGGCCGTGGTCGAGCCGGCGCCCGGTATCGCCCCCTCGCCGGAGCTGGCCGCCGAGCTCCTCGAATCGCTCCGGGGCCGTCTGTCGACGATGAAGTGGCCCAAGTCGATCGACTTCATCGAGGAGATGCCACGCGAGCCGAACGGCAAGCTCCTCAAACGCAGGCTGCGCGACCCGTACTGGGAGGGACGAGACCGTGCGATCTGACAACGGCACCGCCGTACACCGGCATCCGGTGGGAGAGAGGCGGCACGGATGACCCTGGAAGCACGGCACGTGCTGGAGTTCCCCGGCGGCTACACCCGCACGACCGGTCCGGTGATCGGCCGGTTCCTCACCGAACTGCGGGACGGGCGCGTCGTCGGGGTCCGCACGGCGGCCGGCCGGACGCTGGTGCCTCCGCTGGAGTACGACCCCGACACCGGTGACGCCGTCACCGGGGACTTCGTCGAGGTCGGCCCGGTGGGGACGGTCGAGAGCTGGTCGTGGGTGCACACCCCACGACGGAGCCACCCGCTGGACCGGCCGTTCGCCTGGGCTCTGATCCGGCTGGACGGAGCCGACACCTCGCTCGTCCACGCGGTGGACGCCGGCGACGTCCGGGCCATGCGGCCCGGCCTGCGCGTCCGCCCCCGCTGGCGGGCCGAGCGCACCGGGCACATCACCGACATCGAGAGCTTCGTCCCCGAGGTCACGAAGATCGTGTCCCCGGTCCGCGTCGAGTATGTCGTCAAGCCCGGCCTCGCGCTCACCCGCTTCCTGAAGGGGATCGGGGAGGGCGTCTTCGTCGGCTCCCGGTGTGGCTCCTGTCACAAGGTCTACGTGCCCTACCGGCTCTCCTGCCCCGAGTGCGGCATCGCGGTCACCGAGGAGGTCGAGCTGCCGGACACCGGCACGGTCACCACCTTCGCGATCAACAACCTGCCCGACCCGCGCGCCCCCGAGGTGCCGTTCGTGTCGGCCTACATCCTGCTCGACGGCTCCGACGTCCCCATGATCGCCCTGGTCGGCGGAGTCCCGGCCCACGAGGTGCGGCAGGGCATGCGGGTGCGGGCCGTGTGGATCCCCCGGGAGGAGTGGACGCCGTCCATGGAGAACATCAGGTGGTTCGCCCCCACCGGCGAGCCGGACGTGGAGCTGTAGATGCGTGAGGTAGCGGTCGTCGCGTTCGCCCAGACACGGCACAGCGCGACCGACGAGGGGCGATGCGACCCCGAGCTGATCCTGCCCCCGCTGGAGGAGGTCAGGGAGAAGACGGGGCTGCGGACGTTCGGCTTCACCTGCTCGGGGTCGTGCGACTATCTGGCGGGCGCGCCGTTCTCCTTCGTCTCGGCGCTCGACGCGCTCGGCGCGTGGCCCCCGATCTCCGAGAGCCACGTGGAGATGGACGCCGCGTGGGCGCTGTACGAGGCCTGGGTCAGGCTCCAGCACGGCGACGTCGACTCGGCGCTGGTCTACGGCTTCGGCAAGTCGTCCCCGGGTGACCTCCGGGAGATCATGACGCTCCAGCTCGACCCCTACTACCTGGCCCCGCTCGGCCTCGACCAGGTCTCCTCCGCCGCGCTCCAGGCCTCGGCCGCGGGGGCGGACCGGGCCGAGCTGGACGAGATCGTACGGCGGAGCCGCGCCGCCGGCCGGGCCAACCCCTACGCCCTCGACCTGCCCGATCCCCAAGGGGACGCCTACGAGGTCGAGCCGCTGCGGCCGTACGACATCGCCCCGATCACCGACGGCGCCGCCGCGGTGGTGCTCGCGGCAGGGGACCTCGCCAGGGAGCTGTGTGAGAACCCTGCCTGGATAACGGGCATCGCCCACCGCATAGAACCCCATTACCTGGGCATGAGAGATCTCGCCCGGTCGACCTCCGCAGCCGAAGCCGCACGAGCGGCGGGGGTCGACAAGGGTCATGTCGACGTGGCCGAGCTCCACGCCCAGTTCAGCCATGAGGAGCTCATCCTCCGCCGGGCGCTCGAACTCCCCGGGAACACGGCCGTCAACCCGAGCGGGGGCCCGCTCGCGGCGAATCCGGTCATGGCCACCGGCCTCATCAGGATCGGCGAGGCCGCCCGGCGCATCCTGGACGGCGCCGCGAGCCGTACCCTCGGGCACGCCTCCAGCGGCCCCTGCCTGCAGCACAACCTCGTCACCGTGATGGAGGCCTGATGGGTAACCCGTGTGCGGTCGTCGGGGTCGGCCAGACGCACTACACGACCAGGCGGCGGGACGTCTCCATAGCCGGGCTGGTCCGTGAGGCGGCGCTGCGCGCGCTTCAGGACGCGGACCTGACCTGGAAGGACATCGACGCCGTCGTCATCGGCAAGGCGCCCGACCTGTTCGAGGGCGTGATGATGCCGGAGGCCTATCTGGCGGACGCGCTCGGTGCCGCGGGCAAGCCGATGATGCGCGTGCACACGGCCGGTTCGGTCGGCGGCTCCACCGCGCTGGTCGGCGCCTCGCTGATCCAGGGGGGCGTGCACGACCGGGTGCTCGTCGTGGCCTTCGAGAAGCAGTCGGAGTCCAACGCGACCTGGGCCCTGTCCACGCACCTGCCGTTCAGCGCCTCGCTGGTGGTCGGCGCGGGTGGTTACTTCGCCCCGCACATCCGCGAGTACATGCGCCGCTCCGGCGCTCCCGCGCACATCGGCCACCTGGTGGCGGTCAAGGACCGGCGCAACGCCCTGAAGAACCCCTACGCCCACCTCCGGATCCCCGGGATCGACCAGAAGATGGTCGAGTCGACCCCGATGCTCTGGGAGCCCATCCGCTACCTCGACACCTGCCCGTCCTCGGACGGCGCGTGCGCGATGGTCCTGTCCGCCGGGGACAAGGTCACCGGCACCACCCCCGCCTGGGTCCTGGGTACGGCGATGCGCTCCGAGCCGATCTTCAGGGCCGGGCGGGACACCGTGAACCCGCAGGGCGGCAAGGACTGCGCGGCCGACGTCTACCGGCAGGCGGGGATCACCGATCCGCGCCGGGAGATCGACGTGGCGGAGGTGTACGTGCCCTTCTCCTGGTATGAGCCGATGTGGCTGGAGAATCTGGGTTTCGCCGCCGAAGGGGAGGGGTGGAAGCTCACCGAGTCCGGGGCCACGGCGCTGGACGGCGACATCCCGTGGAACGCCTCGGGCGGGGTGCTGTCGAGCAACCCGATCGGCGCGTCCGGACTGATCCGGTTCGCCGAGGCGGCGCTCCAGGTCAGGGGGATGGCGGGGGAGCACCAGGTCGACGGCGCCCGGCGGGCCCTGGGGCACGCGTACGGCGGAGGCGCCCAGTTCTTCGCGATGTGGATGGTCGGCAGCGACAGACCCTGATCCCCCGGGAGGGCCCGATGGAGTTCAACCACGCAGATCTGTTCGAGGGGCTCGCGGACGCGATCGGGGACCGCACCGCCGTCATCTGCGGCGGCAGCCGCCTCACCTATGCCGAACTGGACGCGGACGCCAACCGGCTCGCCCACTTCCTCCGGGGCCGGGGCGTGCGGGCCGGGCAGCACGTCGGGATCCATCTCTGCAACGGCGTCGAGTATGTCGTGGGGCTGCTGGCCGCACTCAAGCTCCGGGCGGTGCCGGTCAACGTGAACTACCGCTACGTCGAGGCCGAGCTGCTCTACCTCTACCAGGACTCCGACATCGTGGCCCTGCTGTTCGACGTGGAGTTCGACGGCCGGGTGGCGGCCGTGGCCCCGCAGGCTCCGGAGCTGAGACACCTGATCGCGGTGGGCGGCACGTCCGTGATCGCGGGGGCGGTGCCGTACGAGGAGGCGCTGGCCGGGCAGCCGGAGACGCGGGGGTTCCCCGAGCGGTCGGGCGACGACGTCTACATCATCTACACCGGCGGCACGACCGGGATGCCCAAGGGGGTGATGTGGCGCAACGAGGACCTGTTCTTCGGCTTCGGCGGGGGCAACCCGTACGGGGAGCCGCGTGCCACGCCTGAGGAGGTGATCGAGGCGGCCAGGACCTCCGGGCCGATGACCATGATGGCGGCGGCCCCGCTGATGCACGGCGCGGCCCAGATGGCGACCTTCATCGCCTGGTGGACGGGCGGCACCATGGTCTACGTCCGCAGGTTCGACGCGGCCGAGGTGCTGCGCGCGATCGACCGGGAGAAGGTCGTGTCGATCAACATCACCGGTGACGCGATGGCCCGCCCGCTGGCCGACGAGATCGCAGGAGGTGGCTACGACCTGTCGTCGTTGTACGTGGTCAGCTCCACCGGAGCCATCCTGACCGGCTCCGTCCGCGAGCGCCTGGCGGAGCTGCTCCCCGACAGGATGATCATGGACAGCTTCGGCTCCAGCGAGTCCGGCTACACCGCCTCGGCGGTCCCCGGGTCCTCACCCGAGTCGGGCCAGCGCTTCCAGTCCACCACCGCCTCCAACCTGGTGGTGCTCAACGAGGCCCTGGAGCCGGTCAAGCCCGGCTCGGGCGAGCTGGGCACGGTCGCCAGAGCCGGCCGGATCGCCTTCGGCTACTACAAGGACGAGGACAAGACCGCGCGCACCTTCGTGACCGACGGAGGCGGCGTCCGCTGGCTGCTCACCGGCGACATCGCCAGGGTCGAGGAGGACGGCACGATCACGATCTTCGGCCGGGGCTCGGTCTGCATCAACACCGGCGGCGAGAAGGTCTTCCCCGAGGAGGTCGAGGCGGTTCTCAAGGGCCACCCGGCGGTCTTCGACGCGGTCGTCACCGGCGTTCCCGACGGGCGGTGGGGCAGCCGGGTCGCCGCGGTGGTCGAGCTCAGGCCGGGCGCCGCACCTTCGGCCGAGGAGCTCGACGCCCACTGCCGGCAGAGGCTCTCCGGCTACAAAGTGCCCCGCGTCTTCGCCTTCGTGGACGAGATGGTCCGCTCCCCGGCGGGGAAGGCCGACTACCGCTGGGCCAGGGAGACCGCTCAGGCCGCCCTGCCCTGACAGACCCTCCGGGGGCCGCCGGCCGCGGAGCGGTCGCGATCTCCGCCCGCTGCCCCGACCTCCCCCTTAGGCCAGATCCCCGCGGTACGGGGGGAGGGTCACTCCTCGAGGTGGATGGCCAGCGCCGGGCAGACCGCCGCGGCGTGCCGGACGTCGGCGGCCTGCTCTGCCGGCGGGTCGGAGTTGAGCAGCACGGCGATGCCGTCCTCGTCGCGCTGGTCGAACACGTCCGCGGCGGCGACCACGCACTGTCCGGAAGCGACACACTTGTCCTGATCGATGATCACTTTCATGAGATCCTCCTGGTTATCGTCGTCGTTTGTTTGCCGTGCGGGGGAAGGTCACCAGGTCACGGGGAGTTCGTAGACGCCGTAGACGGACCCGTCGTGCTTGAACGGGATCTGTTCCAGATCCGTGGCCAGCCGCAGAGTGGGGAGGCGCCGGTAGAGGGTGCTGTAGACGATCTGCAGTTCCAGCCGGGCCAGCGGCTGGCCCAGGCACTGGTGCACCCCGAAGCCGAAGGCCACGTGGTGGCGGGCGTCGCGCTGGATGTCCAGCCGGTCGGGGTCGGGGAAAGCCTCGGGGTCGCGGTTGCCGATGTCGTTGGCCATGATCAGCCCGTCGCCGGCGCGGATGAGCTGTCCGGCGATCTCGATGTCCTCCAGCGCCGCCCGGCGCCGCCCGTTGTGCGTGATGTGCAGGTAGCGCAGCAGTTCCTCCACCGCCGAGGTGACCAGCTTCTCATCGTCCGTGTCGCGGAGGAGGGCCAGTTGGCCGGGGTGTTCCAGCAGGGCGAGCGTGCCGAGCGCGATCATGTTCGCGGTGGTCTCGTGCCCGGCGATCAGCAGCAGCACCCCCATCTGGGCCGCCTCCTGCCGGGACAGCTCCCCGATCTTGATCCGTTCGGTCAGCCGGGACAGCATGTCGTCGCCGGGGTTGGTGAGTTTCTCGCCCAGCAGGTTGTCAAGGTAGCCGGCCAGTTGGCCGAGAGCGGCCGACCGCTGCTCGGGCGTCGCGTCCCGCTTGATGATGGTCTTGCTGTTCTCCTGGAAGAAGTCGTGGTCGGCGTACGGCACACCGAGCAACTCGCAGATCACCAGTGAGGGCATCGGCAAGGCGAACGCCTCGACCAGGTCGACCGGTTTCGGGCCGGCGAGCATGTCGTCGATCAGCTCGTCGACGATCTTCTGCACGGCCGGCCGCAGCGACTCCACCCGCTTGATGGTGAACGGCGCCGTCACCATCCGCCGCAGCCGGGCATGCTCAGGATCGTCCATCAAGATGAAGCTGATCTTCGACGAGCCGTTGACGGGGGCCGGGCTCGGGTAGCCGGGCCGGGTGACGTCGGCACTGACCCTCGGGTCGGCCAGCAGTGCCCGTTGCTCGGCGTAGCGGGTCACCAGCCACGGGGTGCTGCCGTCCCACAGGCGGACCTTGGTGAGCGGGCCCTCCTCCTGCTTGGCCCGCAGAGCCGGGGGCGGATCGAACGGGCAGCCCGCAGCCCTGGCCATCGGGTAATCCGGAATCCCGGCGGGGTGCTCACCCGCCGGGTTCAACGTACTGGTCATTGATTCCTCCGATGGAACCTGTGCCGCGACCTGTGTGCGGCAAGCATTGATGAGCGCTTCCCCCGATGAAGGGTCAGCGAGTCGGACGAGGGTGGAATGGAGCACTCAGCGGTCGTCGCCGAGAGGGGTGCCAGGCCGGCTTCCCCCGGCGGTTATCGCAGGGCCGGTGCGGGGTCGGGGAGTGCATCGACGACCTCCTGCCGGCGTAGGCGGGTCTGTTTGGGCATGTTCCAGCCGAGTACGCCGGTGACCTTGCCGCCGTGGCGGTAGAGAGCGACGAAGCGGCGGCTCGCCGGGTCGCCGTCCGCTATGGTCACCTCGGCGCCGACGGGCAGCACTCCATGTACTTGGATCCTGGCGTCGAACTGGTCGGTCCAGAAGTAGGGCACGGGCCTGTAGGGCTGGTCGTCGCCGAGGATGTTGGCCGCGACGGTGTTGGCCTGTTCGGTGGCGTTGGTCCGGTTTTCCAGCCGCAGCGAGGTGCCGAGCTTGTCGTGGTGCCAGCGGGCCACGTCACCGACCGCGTAGATCCCCTCCGCCGCGCGGCAGCGGGAGTCGCACACCAGTCCGTCGTCTGCCCGCAGTCCGCTGCCGGTAAGCCATTCGGTCACCGGGTCGGCCCCGATCGCCACCACGACCACGTCGGCCGGCAGCACTTCGCCGGTGTCCAAACGCACGCCCGTGACCTTCCCCCGACGGCCGGACAGTCGGTTGACTCCGGCACCGAGCCGCAGGCGGACCCCGCGCTCGGCGTGCAGTTCGGCGAGCAGTCTCGCGACCGAGGGCCCGACCTGGCTCGCCATGGGGGCCGGCTGCGGGCCGGCCATGGTGACCTCGAGGCCCATGCCGTGCGCGGTGGCGGCGATTTCGGCGCCGAGCACGCCCTCCCCGACGACCACGAGCCGCGAGGAATCCAGCAGATCGGCCCGCAGCGCCAGCGCGTCGTCGAGAGTGCGCAGCACGTGGACCCCGGCCAGATCCGCCTGCCCGGGAAGCACCCGGGGCCGCAGTCCCGTGGCGACGACGATGGCGTCGGCACGCAGGGCGCGCCCGGATGTGGTGTGGACGGTGCGTGCGGCCGCGTCCAGGCCGACGGCCGGGTCGGCGAGGATGAACTCGGCGTCCAAGGCGGACAGAGCCGCTTGTGGTCGTAGCCGGGCCCGTTCGGGGTTCCAGGCGCCGGAGAGAACCTGTTTGGACAGTGGTGGCCGATCGTAGGGCAGGTGGGGCTCGGCGCCGAGTACGGTCAGGCCGCCCTGGTAGCCCTTGCGCCGCAACGCTTCCACGGTGGCGAGCCCGGCGGCGGAGGCGCCGACCACCAGAACGCTGGAGGGGGCGTTCATGCGGTCTCGCTCAGCTCGATTGCGGCGGCCGGGCACACGGTGGCGGCCTCGCGGACCACGGCATGCAGCTGCTCGGGTGGTTCCGCGTCGAGCAGGATCACGATCCCGTCGTCCTCCCGCTGATCGAACACCTCCGGTGCGATCAGCACGCACTGGCCGGCACCGCAGCATTTGACCTCGTCCACGATGACTTTCATCGTCAGTTCCTCCTCTGCCTGAATTCGCTGAGGCGCAACGGATCCAGTTGTGGAAGGATCCGCCGCGGCTCCGTCACGGGCAGGGCGTGACCGGTGCCAGCCACAGCCCGACGATCGCGTCGATCAACCCGGTCGCGGCGTCGTGCCAGTTGGACCGGGGTGTGGGGGTGCCCTCGGCGAGAGCGCGTTCGCGCTCGGCGTACATGTGCACCATCAGCTGACGGGCCATGTCACCGCGCTCGACACGCACCTCGACCGGCAGTTCGGGAAGGCATCGGTTCAGCCCGTCGAGGACCTGGTGCAGCGACGGCGAGGTGAGAGACTCGGCGACCATGATTTCGCGGAGTGCGGGGTCGGTCATCACCTGGGCGCCGAACCGGGCATACCACGTGGGGTTGCCCAGGGCGGCCAGATGTTCGGCGCTCGGGCGCACCAGGCAGGCCACCCAGTCCCGCACATTCGAGCTGTCGCCGATCTCGGCCAGCATCTGCAAGCGCACCCGCTCGATCTGCTCGGCGTTTTTGCGCACGATGGCGCGCACCAAATCGGTCTTGGTACCGAAGTGATAGCCGACCGCAGCGTTGTTTCCCTGCCCCGCGGCCTCGCTGACCTGACGGTTGGACACGGCGAACACCCCGTGCTCGGCGAACAACCGCTCCGCCGCCGCCAGGATCGACTCCCGTGTCGCACCGGCCCGCTCGGCCCGGACCGCCTTGCCGGCCATGGTCACCACCGCACCGGAACGTCGCGCAACCCGCCGACAGCGAGTCCCTCGACCTGATGCAGGTCTTCCACCGGGACGGCGAGCTCCAGAGAGGGAAGCCGGCGCAACAGCACCTCGAGCACGGCCTGCAGCTCGGTGCGGGCCAGCGACTGTCCCAGGCACGAGTGCGCCCCGGCGCCGAAGGCCAGATGGGGGTTCGGGCTGCGGCTGAGATTCATCTCGTCGGCACCGTCGAAGGCGCTCTCGTCGCGGTTGGCCGCGGCCATGCTGCACACCACGGTCGTCCCACGCGGCAGCAGAGTCCCGGCGACCTCGATCTCCTCGCCGAGATACCGCGGCATGCCGAACCCCGGGTTGGCGTCGAACCGCAGCGCTTCTTCCACCGCGGAGCGCACGAGCGACCGATCCGCCAGGAGTTGCTCCCAGCGCCGCCGGTCGGCCAGCAGCATCGCCACCATCTTGCCGATCATGTTCGCGGTGGTCTCGTGTCCGGCGACCAGCAAACCTTGGCCAGTGGCCACCAGCGTCGCGTCGGACAGTCGCTCGCCGTCGGCATCGGTGCCGGTGATGAGCTCACTGAGCAGGTCCTCGCCCGGTTCCGCGCGCTTGGCGGCAATGTGGGCGGCCATGTACCTGACGAACTCGGCCTGTGCCGCGTCGATCTCCGCCTGCGTGTACCGGGTCAGGTTGAGCAACGTGTCGGACCAGTACGCGAACGTGTCCCGGTCTGAGTCCGGGACCCCGAGCAGGTCGCAGATCACCCACACCGGCAACGGGAAGCCCAGGCTCGCCTTGAGGTCCGCCGGATGACCCCGCTCCAGCATGTCGTCGATGAGCCGCTCGGCCATCGCCTCCATCCCCGGCCGCAGCGCGGCCATGCGTTTGGCGGTGAACCATTTGCCGATCATCCGCCGCCACCGCTGATGCCCCTCACCGGCTTGCGGTATCGACATCGCCATCTCGCTGTTGAACACCCCGCCCGACTCGCTGGCCGAGATCCGGGCCGCGTCGTCCGTGTGCGCCGGCCGGGTGAACCGCGGGTCGGACAACACCTGCCTGACGTCCTCATAGCGCGTGACCAGCGACGCCTCGTCCCCGCTGGGCAGCGTCACCCGCGCCACGGGGCACTGCTGCCGCAGTTGCGCCCATTCGGCCGGCGGCTCCAACGCCGCCGTGCTGGGAATCGGATAGCTCAGCATCGGCCCGCCGTCACCTTGACCCACCATGACCTCCTCCGAACCGGCCTTCAGTTCATGGTCAGTTAACCCGGCGGTGCTAACTTAAGTCAAGCGACTGATTTAAAATCTACCAAGTCATGCGCATCCGCAACTGCCAAGCCGGAGGCTTCGCCATGCCCCATGTCCCTGCCGAACCCGCCGGGGCGTCCGCCCCACCGCGGACGAACACCGTCGTGGTGGTGCTCGCCCTCGCCGGGATCGTGGTCTCGCTGATGCAGACCCTGGTGATCCCGTTGATCCCCCAGCTCCCGAAACTCCTGGGCGCCTCGGCATCCGACACCACCTGGGCGATCACCGCCACGCTGCTCGCGGGCGCCGTCGCGACGCCGGTGATGGGACGGCTGGGAGACATGTACGGCAAGCGGCTCATGCTCCTGATCAGCCTTGCCCTGCTGGTGGCCGGTTCGGTCGTCGCCGGCCTCAGCCACACATTGGCGCCCATGGTCGTCGGACGGACTCTTCAGGGGCTGGCAGCCGGTGTCATCCCGCTGGGGATCAGCATCATGCGCGACGAACTGCCGGGCGAACGGCTCGGTGCGGCGACCGCGCTGATGAGCGCCTCGCTGGGCGTGGGCGGCGCACTCGGCCTGCCCGCGGCCGCCTTCCTGGCCGAACGCGCCGACTGGCACGTGCTGTTCTGGGTGGCGGCGGGTCTCGGCGCCCTCGCCTCCGTGCTCGTGCTGACGCTCGTACCGGAGTCCGCGGTCCGCACCGGGGGACGCTTCGATCTGGTGGGTGCGGCCGGACTGTCGACCGGGCTGCTCTGCCTGCTGCTGGTGATCTCCAAGGGCGCCGACTGGGGCTGGACCAGTGCCCTCACCACTGGACTGTTCGGCGCGTCGGTCGTCGCGCTGGTGCTGTGGGGGTGGTGGGAGCTGCGCACCAGGCAACCGCTGGTGGACCTGCGCACCACCGCACGACGTCAGGTGCTGTTCACCAACCTCGCGTCCGCCGTGTTCGGGTTCGCGATGTTCGCCATGTCCCTGGTGCTCCCGCAACTGCTGCAGCTGCCGAAGGCCACCGGCTACGGGCTGGGACAGACGATGCTGGCCGTGGGCCTGGTGATGGCACCCTCCGGGCTGGTGATGATGGCCATGGCCCCGCTGTCCGCGCGGATCTCGAAGACCAAGGGCCCCAAGGTGACGCTGATGCTCGGCGCCGTCGTGGTCGCCGCCGGCTACGGCCTCAGCGTCGCGCTGATGTCCGCCATCTGGCATCTCGTGCTCGTCTCCGCCGTGATCGGGGCCGGCATCGGTCTCGCGTACGGGGCGATGCCCGCGCTCGTCATGGCGGCCGTGCCCGTGTCGGAGACAGCCGCCGCCAACAGCCTCAACACGCTGATGCGGTCCATCGGCACCTCGATCTCCAGCGCGGTGTCCGGCGTCGTCCTGGCCCGGGTGACCACCACGCTCGGCTCCGTCACCGTCCCCTCCGAGAACGGCTTCCGCCTGGTCATGGCCATCGGCGCGGGCGCCGCCCTCATCGCCCTCGCCTTCGCGGCCTTCCTCCCCGGCCGACGCTCGATTTCCGCCACGCCGGCAACGCACACAGCCTCCGCGATACCCGCCGAAGCGGCTCCGTAGCCAAGGGCGGGGCGGTGGGCACGTCGAGGCGGTGATCGACCACGCGACGGCCGAGCCGCCGGTCCCCGACCTGCGCCGCATGAACCATCCGCTGCCCGGTGTGGTCGGCGTCTTCGCGGCGAGCACCTTCCCGTTCGCATTCTCGGTCGCGGGCGGCGACACCGCCTCCGCCCTGGCCGCCGGATGCCCGGTGGTGGTGAAGGCCCACGACGGACATCCACACACATCGGAGCTGTCACAGAAGATCATCCAGAGCGCGCTGCCCGACCCCGCGCTCCTCGGGCTGGTCCGGGGGATCGACGCGGGCAGGCGGCTGGCCCGGCACCCCGCCGTGGCGGCAGTGGGATTCACCGGCTCGATCCCCGGCGGGAAGGCCATTCAGGCGCTGATCGACGAGCGACCCGGCCCCATCCCGTTCTACGGCGAGCTGGGCAGCGTCAACCCGGTGGCCGTGCTGCCCTCGGCCCGCCGCGACGGCCTCGCCGAGGGGTTCGCCGCCTCGTTGACCCTCGGTGTGGGCCAGTTCTGCACCAACCCCGGGCTGCTGTTCGTGCCCGGCGGCACCGGGCTGCCGGAGTCCGTCGCCGAGGCGGTCACCGCCACCACGGGTGGCCCGATGCTCACCGAGCGGATCAGGGACGGGTTCCTCGACGGGGTGGCCCGGCTCGGCAAGCTCACCCCGCTGGCCGGGGGGCTGGCCGGTGAGGGCGCTTTCGCGGTGCCGCCGCAGGTGTTCACCACCGATCTCGCGACCTTCGCGGCAGACCTTCCCGGCATCGCCGAGGAGTGCTTCGGCCCCGCCGCGCTCGTGGTGACCTACGACGACCCGGCGGAGCTGCCCGCCGTGCTGGACCGGCTGGAGGGCTCGCTCACCGCCACGATCCACGCGTCGGACCCCGAGGAGGCGCGGCGGGTCGCCGACTCGCTGCTCCGGAAGGCGGGGCGGCTGATCTGGAACGGCTGGCCGACCGGGGTCGCGGTCCGTTGGGCCATGCACCACGGCGGTCCCTGGCCCGCGAGCACGGCCGCGGCCCACACCTCGGTCGGCGCCGCCGCGATCCGCCGCTGGCTGGTCCCCACCGCCTACCAGGACTGGCCCGCCGGGCTGCTCCCGCCCGAGCTGCGCGACGACAACCCGCTGGGAGTCCCGCGCCGCGTCGACGGCGTCCTGGCCTGAGGAGGGCCGTCGGCCGGGGCCGGCGCGGCCTCAACGCCGAGCGGGTAGCCCGGACGCCCGCGGCCTCAACGCCGAGCGGGTAGCCCGGACGCCCGCGGCCTCAACGCCGAGCGGGCATACCGGGTGGCCGCGGCCTCAGGGGCCGGCGGGAGACGCCTCTTGGCCGGTCCCCGACGTGGCGGGTCTCCGGGCCGTACGGCGGTACCAGCGGCCCCACCGGTCGAGTCGGTCGGCGATCTCCTCCAGGCTCCGGCCGATCTCGGTGAGCGCGTACTCCACCTTCGGCGGCACCTGGGGGTAGACCGTGCGCACCACCAGCTCATCGGCCTCCAGCTCACGCAGCTGCCGGGTGAGCATCCGTTGGGTGACGCCCGGCATGGCGCGCCTGAGCTCGCTGAACCGCTGCGGGCCGGGGAACAGGTTCTTCAGGATGGCCAGCTTCCACTTGCCGCCGACCACCTCCATGGCGACCTCGATCATGCAGTACTCCGGTACGTCCTCGCCCTCCGAGCACACGGGTCCACCTCCTGCATAGGTATACAAAATGGCACTATGACACAGAAAAGACCGTACTTGTGAAGAACGGTGGTACACACCCAGGCTGCTGATATGAGCTCCGAGAACGCGCCGTGCCCGACGCTGGAACCCACCGCCGCTGTGCCGCCCGCGACAGACCGGCGTCGATGGGCCGTCCTGGCTGTCCTGTGCGTGAGTCTGCTGCTGGTCGGAGTGGACCTCACGGTGTTGCACGTGGTGGTGCCCACCCTGACCAGGCAGTTGCTCCCGAGCGGGGCCGAGCTGCTGTGGATCGTGGACGTCTACGCCCTGACCGTGGCCGCGTCGCTGGTCACCTTCGGGACGTTGGGCGACCGCATCGGCCGCAGACGTCTCGTGCTCGCGGGGTTCGCCGTGTTCGGGCTGGCCTCCGCCGCGGCTGCCTGGGCCGGCACGCCGGCTCAGCTGATCGCCGCCCGCGCGCTGTTGGGGGGTGGAGCAGCGATGATCATGGCGTCCACGGTGGCGATCATCAGGGTGGTCTTCACCGGCAGGCGGGAGCGGGCGCTGGCCATCGGGATCTGGACGGCCTCCCACAGCGTGGGCGCCGCGATCGGCCCCGTCGTGGGAGGGCTTTTGCTCCAGCGGTGGTGGTGGGGGGCGGTTTTCCTGGTCAACGTGCCGATCGCCGCACTCGCCCTGGCTGTCGGTGCGCGGGTGATCCCGGAGTCGAGGGACCCGGTGCCAGGCCGGTGGGACGCGGTCAGCGCCGCGATGTCGGCAGCGGGGCTCGCGGGCGTGGTCTACTCCTTGAAACGTGCCGGTGACCAAGGAGGCGTGGACCTGCCCGTGCTGGCCGCGGGGGTCGGCGGCACCGGGTTGCTGGTGCTGTTCGTGCTCCGGCAGCGGCGGCTGTCCCAGCCGCTGCTCGACCTCTCGCTGTTCGCCGCCCGCCGCTTCACCGCCGCCACGCTCTGCGTGCTCGGATGCTTCGGCTGCTACACCGCGCTGCTGTTCTTCCTCACCCAGCGGTTCCAGCTCGTCGACGGCCACTCGCCGCTGCGGGCGGGGCTGTCGCTGATACCGCTGGCCGCGGCCGCGGCGGTGGGGGCGACGTCGGCGCCGTGGCTGGCAGCCCGATGGGGAAACCGGTGGGCCATCACCGCGGCGCTGGCCGCCTTCGCGGCCGGGCTGGCCGTGCTCGCCGCGGGCGGGGAGGGGGGAGTGCTCCCCTGGGCGCTCGTCACCATCGGCGTCGGGGCGGGTGTGGTGATGACCCTGGGCGCGGACTCGATCATGGCCGCTGCCCGGCCGGAACAGGCCGGTCAGGCCGCCGCGATCCAGGAGACGGCCTTCGAGCTCGGTGCGGGGATGGGCATCGCCACCCTCGGTACGGCGCTCGCCGTGACCTATCGGATCGCCCTGCCACCGGTGCCCGGTCTCGGCCCCGGCGACCACGCCGCCGCGCGTGAGTCGATCGGCACGGCCATCGAGATCGCCGACCGGCTCGCCCCGCCGGTCGCCGTTCCGTTACGGGAGGTGGCGCGGAGCGCGTTCGAGCAGGGGTTCGCCACGGTCACCGCGGCCGCCGCCGTGATCGTGGTGCTCACCGCGGTCATGGCGGCGATCCTGCTAAAGGATGACGACGTGTGGAGATCAGGTCGTCAGCTTCTCCATCCTGGGGGGGGCGGAGCTTGCAGCTCCTCACCGTGCATGGGGTGCACGATTCAGGCCGCGTCGCCGGAAGCGTGACTCACTGCCCGGCGACCGATGCTGATCGCCGCGTTGTGGTCGGCCGGGGCAGCGAACCCGCACCTGGCGCACCGGAAGTCGTCCCGGTTGGGACGGTTCTTCTTCTCGCAGTGCCCGCACCGGTCGTGGCCCTCCGCTCGGGTCGGTGTCATAGGCCGCAAAGTAGGGGCGTATCCCCAGGCCAGGACAGCGCGCCGATCCCTGTCGGAATCCGCTCACCGACCCGTTTGCCGACGTTGATTCTCGGTACGAGTTCTCGACGCTCACCACCTGCGACCTCGTAGTTTCCCAGTGGAGTGTCGACAGACGAGGGTATATCGACACTGGCAAGCGATCACGCAGAGCTACTTTGCACTTGGTCGCACGGACCCGAGCGGAGGGCCATCAGAGCAGGTCAGGGGTATATCCGTTGGATTTTCCGCGAGTACTACCGGGACCCCCTGGATCAACATGCCCAAGACCAGCGAATTCGAGGACACCACAGAGAAGTTGGCAGCTGGGCACCTCGCCGTTCGCCTGCCCCGGTCTCGGCGGTTCATGCGCAGCTCCGATCATGACGCACGCGCCTTGGGGCCGATGGAAGGTAGAGAGGCGGTGGAGGCGCGCCATGATGCCGGAGAGGCCGTCCAGGCCGGGCCGGGCCGGGGCGGGCTCGGGTTCGGGTTCGGCGAGGGGCGAACCAGTGCCGTCTGGCCATGCCACGGTGAGTAGGTGGAGGCGCATGTGGCCCTCATAGGAGCGGCGGGATCTCCTCGATCTCTGCTTACAGGACGCCGTCCGAGGGCCTGGCCACACAGGACACCGGGGTTTGAGCGTCAGCCGTGTCGGATCCGCTGGAGGGTCTTCCCGTTCGCGTCAGTGAAGACAAGCGCTGCCGTTGTGACGTCGGAAGGGAATTTCACAGCCCAAACCCCGAACCCCGCTCCGACGCTCCGCGCGACGCTTCCGGTAATTTTGCGCCCATCCGTGGTGACCGCCATGATCCCGTGAACCTCGGCCCTGGCGATGCCGAAGAAGATCTTTCCGAGGGCGTTCACGCGCTCCTGTTCACCAATGAGCCTGCGCAGCTGCTCCGCGGTGGCATCGGGATAGAGGGCTCGCACCTGCTTCGCGTCCAGAATGCCCAACGTAGCGCCCTGCGTGCGAGCGAACTCCTTGGCATTGAGCGGAGGAAACCCGGCGCAGGTAGCGCCGAGCGAATCCCACGCGTTGCACAGGACAACACCTTCCGCGCCGGCGGTTGACCGCCGGCCCAGCCACATCCAGATCGGTATCTCCGGCATGGAGGCGATCTTCCCGACGGGTGGGTACTTCTCCTTCAACTTCTTGAACCCCGCACCGGACGGCTCCGTCTTGGCCGCGGCAGACGGTCCAGTGGGCGCGGCACCGGTGGGCACGGCTACGGCAACCCCATCGCGCTGTCCCAGCTGCGGGAGACCGAGCCAGGTCACTGTGACGGCCAGGCACACCGACAGCGCCGAGATCGCAGCGGCACCTACCCGGCGGCGACGGCGTATCGCGCGTCCGGCGGCAATGGCCTGGTCCACCCGCACCGACATGGGCGGCTGCTCCTGGTGTGCCAGCGTGTCGAACAGTTGCCTGGCGTCCATCAGCGCTCCTCCATATGCGGTAGACAAGAGTCCTGCGCGCCGAGTGTCGAGCGCAGGGCGGCCAAGCCGCGGGCGGTCTGGCTTTTGACGGTTCCGGTGGAGCAGCCGAGTGTGCGGGCGGTCTGCTCGACACTCAGATCGCAGTGAAAACGCAGCACGAGGGTCACACGCTGGCGCGGCGGAACTCCGGCCAATGCCCGGCGCAGGTCCATGGCCATGTCGCGGTCGCTGCCCTCGAAAGAGGAATGGGGCGGCGTGGACGTCAGCCTTACCCGGGAGAACCAGCCTCCTCGCTGCTCGGCGAGAAAGACCCGGATCAGGATCACCCGGACATAGGCGTCGAGGTCGTCGGCCAGGCGCGCGTGGCGCCACTTGACGTACAGCCTTGTGATCGCCGTCTGCACCAGATCGTCGGCACGGTGCCAGTCCTGGCACAGCGGGTAGGCGATCCGCCGCAACCATGGCAGCCGCCCACTTACATAGGCGGTGTACTCCTCATCGAGGCTCATCGGTCTCCAAAAAAGATAGCTTCACAAAGAAGAGATGCGTCGAGCCCGTTCAGGGGTTGCATCGAGGGCCGATCGGTGAACGGGGTGACAGGGGAGTCGTCCTGGCCCTCCACCCGGGTCGGCGTCACCAGGGGAAAAGTAGCGAGAAAGACCAGGTCAAAGCCTCCGGGCAGGATCCTAGAGCAGGGTGCGAAGCCATGGCGCTCCGCAGTCGTCGGGGATGCCGGTCTTCTCGCGAGGCCGATGAACAGCCACGATGTGGTCTGGGATCTCTGTCAGATGATGGGATCCGATCACTCACAGCTACTTTGCCCCTGGTGACGCCGACCCGAGCGGAGGGCCTGGTGAGGTGACGGTCGCTGAGCTGGAGCAGTTCTTTCGTCTGGACGCTGCGGCGTTGGCGGTGGTCGCCGACAAGCGGCGGGCGGCGACGAAGCTGGGGTGGGCGGTGCAGTGGGGCACGGCCCGGATGCTGGGGACGTTCCTGGCGGATGCTCCGCTGAAGGTTCCGGCGGAGGTGATCGGGTTCGCCGCCGAGCGGCTTGATGCCGATTGAGTAGTCCTTCGTGTCGGTGGACACACGGCTCGTTGGCCGCGCGTGAGCGCCACGATCGGGTGATGCTCCGGCCCAACAGTTCGCGTTCGGAGTGTTGGCCGGACAAAGAGTGGTATTACTTTGAGTTACCGGGCCACCCGATTGCGTCACGGAAAGGCGCAGCCGTGAGGGGCCGCTCCGGTGTGCAGTCGGCCGTCTGCCGGCCCGACGAAGCACCGTTCCGTCAGGACGCGACGTCACCAACAGGGCCGGGGCCGTGCGCGCCGGTCTCCGCAGGAGGAGAGTCTGTGATCTCGAAGAGCAAGAAGAACGCCCGTTCCATGGCCGTGGTGCTCGCCGTAGCCGCCGCCTTCACCGTCACCATCCCGGGCGGCACCGCCTTCGCCATCGACCACGTCCAATGCGTTGGCGGCGAGAACTTCCTGAAGATCTGGTCGCACCTCGACGGCCGCCAGAGCGTCGACTGCTACGCCAACGGCGGAAAGACCGACTTCGGCGGATGGTGGGTCGACCGGATCTCCACGGGCAACAACGACCTGATCTACTACGACGCCAACGGCGACTCGGTGAAGATCGAGCGCTGGCACGACATCACCTTCCCGAACCGCCCTCCGAAGGTCGTCGCCATCCAGATCGTGTGACACGTTGACATCCGGCTGCCGCCGGAATCGCCAGCCGGTCACGCCCCGCAGGCGTGACCGGCGGCGGGCAGTGCGACAGGCCGGCCAGGGCGAGACCGGCAGGCACCGTGGGATGCGGGTGGGCTACCTACCGGGGCGGCGAGGCAGTCCGCCGGCTCCGCACACGACTCCCGCGACCAGCCAAGAAGGCTCGGCTCAGGCACATATCGGTTGAAACTTGTCCGTTTGCCACAGCCCCCTCTGTTCATCTAACGGTCGTCTGATGAACGCGGGCGGGAGCACCCCCGGACAGGCCGCCGCATCCGGTTCTCCTGTTCATTTTGCCGTTCATTTTCCGGTAGCGTTCAGCTACCTCACGCAGGACGTTTGATGAACGGAGGGCGCTCCTTCGATGGCGCTCATCGGACTGGTCCGGATCAGCACCGACAAGCAGAACACCCAGCGGCAGCACGACGCTCTCGACCCCATCTGCCTGAAGGTCTTCCAGGAGAAGATCAGCGGCAAGCTCGCCACCGACGACCGGCCCGACCTCCTGAACGCGCTGGCCTACATCCGCGACGGAGACATGCTGACCGTCCGGGAGGTCGACCGCCTCGGCCGCAACCTCCTGGAAGGACTGATCGTCCTCAACGACCTGTTCCAACGCGGCGTCGGCGTCAAAGTGCTGGAAGGCATCGCGGCCGGCGAGCACACCGAACGCTCCCTCATCCTCGACCTGGCCGAAGACCGCCGCCGCGACATCACCCGCAAGACCAAGAACGGCCTGGAAGCAGCCCGCAAACGCGGCAGGATCGGCGGCCGACGCCCCGTGGTCGACGACGACAAACGCGCCGCCATCCTCGCCCGCCGCCAGCGCGGCGAATCCATCCGCACCATCGCCGCCGGAGTCAAAGTCTCCATCGGCGTCGTCCACAGAACCCTCGCCGACGCCAAGGACTCGTAGCCGCCCCGGCGGCCACCCGCATCAGAACGGCCAGCGGCGATAACCCGAACTCCGGCGGCTCGCTAACGCCACTGGCCGTTCGGTTGCCGCTCGCCCCCCGCTCATGCTGAACGAGGTCCCCATCCTGAACAACAGCGACCTGCGTGCCGTGCTGAAGAAGTTCGGCATCACCGGCGACCATCTGGACAAGGACGCCAAGCCGCTGGTGCGGCTGCGGATGTGCCAGGCCCTGCTGGACGCCGCCGAAGCCCAGGTCCTGCAGGCCGAAGGCGACGCGCTCGCCGAGGGGATCGGGCCGGATAAGGTCCAGGCCGCCCACGCGGTCGCGTTCGCGGGAGCCAGCGCCACCGACGGGGCCGCGCCGCTGATGTTCCTGCAGGCCCGCGCCATGAGCCTGTTCGCCGCGATCAACCAGCTCGAACCCGATCCGCGGGCGATCGTCTCCGACCCGGTGCTCGCGGCCGCGGCCGCCGCCGGCCTGGCCGGACTCCTGCACTTCCGCTACGAGGCCGCCGCCGGGGGCAACGAAGCTGAGGCCGAGAAGCGGCTGGCCGAGGCGGGCCGGCTGCTGCAGCAGGCCGCCGACCAGATCAGCGACGTCTTCGAGATGGCCGCCCGCCTTCGTCGACCAGGCAGCCCCAACCGACCGTCAGGCGCGAGCGGTACGGCTCGGCCCGCGCCCCTCTCAAGACCGGGGCCTGCCCATCTCAGATGGGCGGGCCTTTATGCTTCCTGCAACGCCAGCCTTTCAGAAGGCATTTTCGCCAGCGGAATTGCTGGCCTTCTTTGCCTCCCGCTGGACGCAAGGTCCTATCGGACCAACTGCGCCAGTTCGGCGAAAAGCCTAAGCTCAGAGCATGACCGCACAGCCGCACGAGCACGAGACGGCGCCTGTTCCCGAGCGCACGCCCAAGGCCGTGCGCGCCGCGCTCTCTCCCGCTGACCGCGAGACGTTCGAGCGAGAGTTCCGCGCCGCGATGGCGACGGCCGCCGACGATCTCGACCTGGCCCCGGTCTACACGTGCCTGGACTACTGGCGGCGGTTGGCGGTGCTCAAGGCAAGCGGCGCCTACGATCGGATCGCCCGCGACGCCGAACAGGTCAGCGAGCAGGCAGCTCACGGAGAGCCGCCAGCGTCCCGACCTTGGCGCGAGGTGCTGGCCAAGCTCGGCACGGACGTGTAGGTGCACACAGTCCACCTGAGTGATCATGCGGCCGATCAGGTCGCCGCGCTGCCCAAAGGGGGTCCCGGTAGCAATCGCGGAAAATCCAACGGATATGGTCCTGACCTGCATGGATAGAGCTTGCCCGCCATCCCGGGAGTATGTTTCCCAAGAAGTCTCCGCAGGTCAGCAGCAACCCCGCCACCTCGACGACGGCGGCCATGTACACGGGTCTGCCAGCGTCCCCCCTGCCTCGTGTGATCCTCGCGCTGCAGGACCACGGTGGCCGCCCGCGTCATCTTGCCGAACTTGCCGTCGACGTCGACGGTGTAGCCGTTGCGCTTGAGGATGCGCTGCCACTCGGAGACGTCGGGGCCGGTCATCATCGCGTCGGGCTTGTAGGCGAGGTACCGACCGGGCCAGCCCTTCCCCGTGGCCGGTTTGGACGGGGTGGCCGGCTTGCCGGTGGCGGGCTTGTCCGGCCGGGCCGGGCTCGCGCCGCCGGCCGGGCGGGGGGCGCCGCGCTTGACCCAGTCGTACAGGGGCCCGCCGGGGCAGTCGGTGGAGTAGCCGTCGCGGTGGCCCTTGATTTCCTTGCCGGCCCGGCCGTGGTCGCGGAGGTAGGTGATCGCGTCGAGCACGCCGTCGTTCGGGTGGGTGAACCCGGAGGATCCGACCAGGGCCAGCACGGAGTAGTGCTGGCTGTTGAGGCCGGCGCCGTTCGCGGCGGTCAGCTTGAACGGGCCGCGCCCCTCGAACACCTTCTGGTGCGGGCAGGCGACCATGGAGTAGGCGAGGTCCGTCCACCCGTTGCCGTCCATGTGGTGGTTTTGGAAGCCGCGCACCAGGACGACGCACTTGTGATGGTTGTCAGGATGGGTGATGTCGGCCGGAACGTTGCCGCCGGTGTAGTGGACTTTCACCCCGCGCGTGCCACTGATGGGCGTGTAGGCGCCCTTCGGGGCGCGGGCTTTCCAATCTCGGCGGGTGATCAGGTCGATGCTCACAAAGCCTCCCAAAGCCGTGGTGCGGTGCGGGAGGGAGGATGCCGGGAGCGGGGGTTAACGTCGCGCCGGGAACAGCAGAAGCTAGCCGTACGGCTGGCGCCTCCTCAGGTCGCGGGCTGGTCGGATTACACGGGATCGGTGGCGAAACCGGGCTCGGTGATCTCCCCGGCCAGGGGCAGAGCCAACTTCATGTCCATCTCGAACTGGGGACGGGTGGAGTCGTTGGGGTAGTCCCAGTCACCGACCTCCCTGTTCCAGCACGGGCCGCCATCCTCGCCCCTCCGGATCGGGGTCCCGGTAGTAATCGCCGAAAATCCAACGGATATCGCTGACCAGCGTCGACGTGGAGCCCTCGGGCAAGGTCAGCGGCATCCTCGGCCCGGCCCACCGCACCCACCAACCGGCACACCAGCCTGCGGTGCCCTCGCATCAGAGCAGTTCAGGGGCATATTCGTTGGATTTTCCGCGATTACTACCGGGACCCCGAACCGCGCGACTCTGCCTGATCCGGCCACCGCCCGCCGACGCCTTGCCGCAGCCGACCAAGACAGCCGGATTCAATCACTTAGGGTAAAGGTTGGTCACCCTACGATGCTTAGGTGAACCATTCCAGTCGATTGCGGCGTCGCGCGGACATTCTCTGGGAGGAGCCGGTGCTCCTGGCGCCCCTGGTGCTGACCGCCGTCGTCACCGTGGTGGCCGTTCTGACTCCGAGCCACCTCTACTTCAGCCGCTTTCTCGTGGTCGCCCCCGCTTTCGCCGCCTCGATGTGGCCGGTGGTCGAAACGGTGGCCCTCGGCCTGCTGGCCCTGACCATCGACGTCCTGATCGCCGTAACCATCGGCGATCCGTCGGAGTCGCGCACCCACCTGTTCACCATCGCGGTGATCGCGGGTGTGACCGCCGCCGCAGCCTACGCCAGCCATGTGCGCCAGCAGCGAGAGGAGACCCTTGCCCAGGTCCGCTCCGTCGCCGAGACGACACAGAAGGTCCTGCTGCGCCCTATGCCCCACCGCCTCGGCCGGTTGGACATCGACGCGCTCTACCTCGCTGCCGCGGCCCAGGCCCGTGTCGGCGGTGACTTCTACGAAGCGCTGGAGACGCCCCACGGCGTCCGCCTGATCATCGGAGACGTTCGCGGCAAGGGACTCCCCGCGGTCGGCATGGCCTCGGCGATCGTCGGATGCTTCCGGGAGGCCGCGTACGACGAGCCGGACCTGGCGCGGCTGGCCCGCCGACTGGACGTGAGCATGAACCGCTACGCCACGCTGTTGTCCGGCGACGATCTGGAGTACTTCGCCACGGCCCTGCTCGCCGAGTTCCCCGACGACGGATCGGTGGTCGAAATCGTCAACTGCGGCCACCCCTCGCCGCTGCTGTTTCGCGCGGGAGCGGTCCGCGAGGTCACTCCCACGGCTCCCTCGCCGCCCATCAACATGGGCGCCCTGCTCGGGCAGGAGTATCACATCGACTCCCTCCCCTTCGCCGCCGGCGACCAACTGCTGCTGTACACCGACGGCGTCACCGAGACCCGCGACCACACTGGCGCGTTCTTCCCGCTGACGCAGCGCGCGGGCCAGTGGGACGCGGACTCCCCTTCCCGGCTGCTCGAGAAGCTGCACAGGGACCTGGTCCACTACAGCCACGGCCGACTCGACGACGACATCGCGGCCGTCGCCGTCCGCGCGACGGACGACCGGCCGGGCGGCCCGTCCTCGCCGGGCCGCCCGTGACGGTCGCCCTCGGAGACGGCCGCCTTACCGCCGGACGCGCGTAGGCCGATCAGCCCACCGAAGAGCCTGTAGGCCAATCAGACGAAACACGCCTAATAAGGTCGCGTAGATAGGCGGTTGGTCAGCGTCGGCGGGGAGGGCGAGTGTCCCGGCCCTGCGCTCGCGTAGCTACGGCGAAGGGACAAGTAGCTCAGGGTGACAGTGGCTGGTGGATCTCTTCCGCCTGGAGGGCGGCGAAGCCGGTGCGGGCCTGGGCGACGGCTTCGGGGTATGCCTGGCCTCGCTCATGCTCGGCAAGTGCCCGGTAGATGCTGGCCAGGCCCGGGTTCTGGCCCTTGCGCTTGCCAGTGGGGATGATCAGGTCCGGGCGGATCTGTTCGACGGACTCGCCGTTCGCCCTGCGGCGGAGCACGGTGTGCAGCATGTCGCCGGTGATGACGGGGGGCCGGCCGCCGTGCTTGCCCTTGCGGGCGGCGGAGTCGAGTCCTTCGAGCGTGGCTTCGCGGATGCTCTCACGCTCGGTCTCGGCCATGGCGGCGAAGAAGCCGAAGAGCATCCGCCCGGGACCGCTGGGGTCGTAGATGCCAGGTAACGGGCCCGCCAGCATCTCCAGGACCAGGCCGTGGGCGGTGAGGTGGTCGGCCAGCGCCGTGAGCTCGGCGGCGTCGCGTCCGAGCCGCTTCATCTCGTAGACGGTGAACAGCACGCGGCAGTGCGGGGCATGCGCCTTGATCTCGCGCGCGAGGGCGAGAGCGGCCTCGAACTGGGGGCGGACGCGGATGCGGGTGCTGATCTTCTCAGAGAAGATCTTGTCGCGCGGGATGCCGTGCGCGCTGAGCGCGTCCAGCTGCGACTGCAGCTCCTGAGTGAGGTGCGAGCACCGGGCGTACCCGATGCGGATGTCGGCCGCCGGGGTGTCCGTCTCGATGGCGGCCGGCGGCGGGGTGCCGGGCCGCCAGGGCTGGCCGGGGCCGCGGTCGGCCGGGGTGGTTACCCGCAGCAGCTTGGCCAGCCTCGGGACCTTCTTGAAGCGGCCGGTGTGGTAGATCCCGGCGACGGCGCCCGAGCGGGATCGGCAGGGCGAGCCGGGCTGGGCCAGGCAGCGCGGGCAGGCGTGGCGCTCGACGTCGTCGGCGTCGCTTGCGGATGTGCTCTGAGGGTCCGTCACGCCCGGAATCCTCTCACAAACGATTCCCAGAACATGGGTCCAGCGTCGATTGAGTGAGAACGAGTTCTGAGAACGGATCGGGGCTGCCGTCCGATACCGGCGAACCTTTTCGATCTTCCTCCCGGAAAGGGTCGTTTGTGAGAACGTCCCGTGCGTTGCTCCGCTTGCCCGGCCGGTCAAGCGGGGTCCTGTCCGGGGCCGGAGGCGGCGGTTGCTCTTCGGGGAAGCCCGCCCGCGGAACCGCAGCATGCTCTGCCGGATGCCATGACCTGGAGGCCACGGTCCGCCCTGGCACGGTGCGGGAGATGGCCGCCCGTAACGGTGTGCCGGAGCCGTCCGCGTCGAAGTGGCACCACTACACGGACATCGCTGACTTCCTGTCGTTCTTCATGGAGGTGGTCTCGGTGCCGGCGGCGGCCGAGGAGTGCACACCGAGATGTTCTCCCAAGGGTGGTGCTGTCAGACGGGCGGGGTCAAGTGCCCACAGCGTGGCCCGGTCTCGGCCTCACTTCTCGTACGGCTGCTGCCCGGTGGTGAAGCGTGGGGTGCTGCATGGAGTGACGTCACGTGGTCTCGGGTGAGGATTCGGGCCCTGCGGTGTGCCGCCGTGTTGTGGGCTTCATGGGTGCCGGGGCTTGGAGTATGCCGGTGGTGGTGAAGCGTTGGCGGTAGGCGGTGGGGGTGATGCCGTGGTGGCGGTCGAAGGCGCGGCGCAGGGTTTCGTCGGTGCCGAATCCGCTGTTGTGGGCTGCGGAGGTGACTCTGTGCCCGTCGAGGAGGAGCTGCTGGGCGTGGTCGAGGCGGACCTGTTCGACCCAGCGGGCGGGGGTGGTGCCCAGTTCGGTGTGGAACAGCCGGGTCAGGTGCCGGGGGCTGACGGCCGCGGCGCGTGCCATGGAGGGCAGATCGTGTGCGGCGGCCGGGTCGGCCAGTACGGAAGCGATCAGGGTGCGCAGGAGGCCGTGGCGTGCGGGCGGGGCGGTGGGCGCGGTGAATTGGGACTGTCCTCCCGGACGCCGCAGGAAGACGACCAGTTCGCGGGCGATGCAGCGAGCGGCGTCGGCTCCGTGGTCGTCCTCGACGAGGGCGAGGGTCAGGTCGATGCCGGCGCTGATGCCCGCGGAGGTGATGTACCGCCCGTCCCGGACGTGGATTGCGTCGGGCTCGACGCGTACGCGGGGTGGCGGCGGGCGAGGGTGGCGGCGTTCCGCCAGTGGGTGGTGGCACGGTGCCGCTCAGCGGCATGCCGGTCGAGGTCACGACCTGCTCGCCCTGACCACCTCGGGACGCGTCCACCCCTTGGTGGGCGCCGACTACCCTCTCGACCAGGCCGCAACCGCCCTCACCGCCCTGACCACCCGCCGCACCACCGGCAAGGTCATCCTCCGCATGGCGTGAAGCCCTTCTGCGGCAGAAGCCCGCTATCCGCCTGCCTCCGGAATGGCGAAGGGCACCCTGCTCACCTGTCTCCCGGGAGGTGTGCAGGTGAGCACCCCGCGCCCCGCTCTCCGGCAGTTGCCCCGACGCGTGCGGCCGTCCGGGCGGACAGTGATCCATCCGTCCGGACATCCCGTACCTTGCGTTTTAAGGTCGCTGTCCCGTGACAGCGAGCCTTGAGCTTGGCGCAGAGGGATGCCCCGATCATGTCGCCCGTCCGGTTGTTGTGCAGGTGGCGGTCCAAGCTGGTGAGGGATGCCGCATGTGCGGGTGCGTAGTAAGTCGCCCTCCGGGCCGGGGCTTGCGGGCGACGATCGCAACCTGTAGGTTGCCATTAATGGCAACCTACAGGTTGCGAAGGAGGATGGGCATGGGTTCGGACGCGATCGAACGTGTGGTGGCGCTGAGGCACCCCATCGAGCGGGTGTGGGCCGCGCTGACCACCGCGGAAGGGCTCTCACGGTGGTTCGGCTCGGTGGCGGAGATAGATCTGCGGCCCGGTGGGCGCGCGTTCTTCCGGTGGGACGACCTGGACGAGGAATCCGTCGCCACGATCGCGGTGGTCGACCCACCACACCGTTTCGCGTTCAGGTGGGTAATCGAGGGCCTGCCGGAGGCTGACGCACCCCAGACGCTTGTGGACTTCACCCTGGAGCCGGTACCGGGCGGTACCCGGCTGCGCCTGGTGGAGAGCGGGTTCGCCCAGGCCGCCGCCGACGTGGCCCACTCTGCCCACAAGGCCAACAGTCAGGGATGGGACGCCGAGCTCGTCGATCTGGAGACCTACCTCGATGCGGCCGCCTGATGCAGAAGGGCAGGCCGTCGCGGTGTTCGCGGCGCTCACCGATCCGACGCGGCGGGCGCTGCTGGAGGAGCTCGGCCGCGCCGGGCCCGCAACCGTCACGGATCTGGCGCGACGGTTGCCGATCAGCCGCCAGGCGATCGCCAAGCACCTCGGCCAGCTCGCCGAAGCGGGCCTGATCAGCGTCGGCGAACCGGTCGGCCGCCGCCATCCCTACCGGTTGGAACCAGCCGCCATCCGCACCGCCCAACTGTGGCTGGCCAGGCTCGCCAGCAGGTGGGATGACCGGCTGACCGCGCTGGAAGGTGCACTGGAGGCCACTGACACCGACGCCACCGACACGAACCAAGGAGTCACGCAACCATGAGCAAGCCTGAATTCACGGCCGGCCTGAACCTCGCCATGAAGATCCCCAAGGCACAGTACGAGGCCACCGTGGCCTTCTACCGCGACACTCTGGGCTTCGACGTCAAAGAAGACGACGTCTCCTACGCTCCGACCGTCTCGAGAACTCATTCGGTGCGGTTCGGACCCAATACGCTGTGGCTCGACTGCGTCGACAACTACAGCCAGCCCGACCTGTGGCTGCAGCTGCACACCGATGACCTGGACGCGGCAGCGGGCAAACTGGCCGACAGCGGTATCCACCCGTGTGACGAGGTCGAGCCCCTGGAGAATCTCGATTCCAGAACCCACTGGATCAAGAACCCGGCCGGTGTCGTGCATCTGCTCGCGGAGTCCGGCTGATCCCGATGTCGCGATGAGGCATCCCAGCGAGGTGAGCAGCCACCCTCGGCGGTAGCGCGGAGCCGAACGCCCAGTTTCCCGAGTCGCTCAAGCTTCGATGACACAAGCCCAAGGCCCAGCAATCGCCGAGGTCGTAGCGGTAGGCCAGCCATCCGCCCGCATCCGGCAGCAGACGGGCCAAGGTCACGTCGTACTCGCTTTTGGCGTTGTCGCCGTACTCCTCCCAGTCCTTGGCGAACACGTGCAGATGCTCGTTGTCCCACCCCATCGCCACCTGGATGATGTTGTGCAGCTCCCACAGATTCGCCGTCGACGGCACGTGAATCCGCCGCCACGCCACCGGCCGGACATCCCGTAAGATGACCTTCAACTGGTGGATGCCACCCACGGCGGACCGGCCCTTCATGACGACGACGCGCGCCACGGTAGCGGCACCGATCACCGATACAGGACGGTTTCGGGACTACTCCGGACGTGTGGGCCACGCGCGCGTACGGCCAGGGGCCTGTGATGGCTGGCCAGCGAATGATGCAGCCGCACCGGTAGCTGCCGGTCGACGAGCCTTCCGTACGGGTCGGGCAAAGCGCTGGGCCACCCGGCTCCCACGGGGGCCGGATCGGCAGACTGGCGGCGTAGCAGAGTTCGTGCTGAGCACGGTGGCGCCTGGTCGGCCTACGTTTGTTGTGAAGACGGGTAGCGTTCGAGCCCCGGAACCGGCAACGGCTCCGGGGCTCGTGGCGGGCCCCAGCAGGGCGTTACGCCTCGGCCTTCTCCGGGGTGGAGGGGGTCGGCAGAGGTGCTGCGGGCGCACGGTGGCGTGTGGTTGTCAGGTGGTAGAGCAGCGCCAGGGTCGTGACACCGGCGGCTGGCAGCCCCAGCGCGGCGGGCACGATGGCAAACCACTCCTGGGCCAGTCCGCCCAGGCCGCCGCCGAGAGCCATCCCGACGTAGATGGCCGAGGAGTTGAGGCCGAGCAGAACCGGTGCTGCGGCCGGACTGAGGGCGATGAGTCGGTGCTGTTGGGGCACAACGATGACGCCCAGGGCCGCACCCCAGATCGCGGCCCATGCCAGGGTGGACACGAGCGTGGCGGTCGCCACCGAAGTGAGGGTAAGGGCGACGGCGGCGATGGTGAGGGGCCCGGTCAACACGTGCGCGGGGTCGTGCCGGTCGACCAGCCGTCCGGCGATGATGTTTCCGGCCAGGATGCCGATTCCCCAGGCCAGCAGGATGACGGTGAGCAGCGATTCGGAGCCGCCGGTCGCATCCTGTAGGGCCGGGCTGATGTAGGTGTAGAGGGTGTAGGTGCCGAGGAAGACCAGCGTGGTGACGGCCAGCAGCGCGAGGACCCGGCCCTGCTTGAGCGGGCGCAGCCGGTCGCCCAGTGAGGCGGCGGGGAGCGTCACCTTGGGCAGGCCAGCGGCGATTCCGAGGACCGCGACGAGGCCGATCCCGGCGACGGCCCACAGCGTGATGTGCCAGTCGGTACGGCCGATCAGCGTGCCGAGCGGAAGGCCCAACGCCGTCGCCAACGTGAGGCCGCCCAACACGAAGGCCAGTGCCCTGCCTCGGCGTTCCGGGGGTGCGATGGCCCCCGCAGTGCTGGAGGCGGCGGAGTTGATCATCCCGGCCCCGACCGCGGTGACGATGCGAGCGATCATCACTACCTCGTAGCTGGTGCCCAGGGCGGTGACAGCGTTGCCGACCACGAAGACACTCAACGCGATCAGCAGCGCGGACCGCCTGTCCAGTCCACTGGTGAGCGCGCCCATGACGGGCGCCGACAGGGCCATCACCAGGGCGAACACCGTCACCAGCTGCCCGGCGGCGGGAGTGGAGACCTGCAGGTCGGTGGCGATGGCGGGGAGCAGGCCCGCGATGACGTAGCTGTCGGTGCCGACGGCGAAGGTCGCCAGGGCCAGAGGAAGAAGTCGTTTCAACACCGGGTGGTGCCGCCTTTCCAGAGGAACCTCAGAAGTACCGAGCGGAAGCCTAAGCAATACATGGATACTTGTCCATGTATCCATGGGTTGGTAGTGTGCGGGTGTGCGGAACACAGGGGGCGGCGATGCGTGAGGTGTCACAGCCGGCGACCGAGGCCATCCGGCTGGTGGAGGTGCTGCGCGCTCTGGCCGATCCGGTACGGCTGGACCTCGTCCTGCGGCTCGACCGGATGGGCGAGGACTTCTGCAACGCGATCGGCGCCGAAATCGACGTGCATCAGACGACGCTGTCGCACCACTACCGGGTGCTGCGCGAGGCCGGCGTGACGTGGACGAGAGTGCAGGGCCGATCCCGGCTGGTACGGCTGCGCCGAGAGGACCTCGACGCACTGTTCCCCGGCCTGCTCGACTCTGTACTGAGCGCACAGCGCCAAACACGCGATACCGCGACCACCGGCACTGTCGAGGCGCCGTAGGCGCGGGCTCCCCGGCACCCGCTCACAACATGCGATTAGCCGCAAACGAGCCCGTTCCTCGGTGTCCACTCCGTGGACACCGCACAGTCACAGTGGGAAGCGGCAGCAGCCCCGGGCACCGCCGTCCTCGGCCTCGACCTGCGCGGCGCGCTGGGCGGCGACGGCGCGCATCCGCTCTTGGAAGGCCTCCTCTTCAACACGGCGGGTCGCGGCTTGCTCGGCCAGGTGTACGGCGAGCGTGGCCAGCGCGGCGTTGACCTCGTCCTTGTCGAACGCGGCCGGATCCCACCTGTTGCGGCCGGAGTCGAAGAGGTGTTTGGCCTGCCGGTACTTCCAGCCCTTCTTGTGCCGCAGCGCTCGCAGGTGCTCGGCGAACCCTTCCGGCCCGCCGCTGTCCTCAGGCGGGCAGGCGCGGCCGCCGGCCGTGCAGCGCGGGTAGGCGGTGTTGCTGGCCGCCCGGTGGATCTTCTCCACCTGAATGTCGTGGTCCCAGCAATCGCCGAGGTCGTAGCGGTAGGCCAGCCATCCGCCCGCATCCGGCAGCAGACGGGCCAAGGTCACGTCGTACTCGCTTTTGGCGTTGTCGCCGTACTCCTCCCAGTCCTTGGCGAACACGTGCAGATGCTCGTTGTCCCACCCCATCGCCACCTGGATGATGTTGTGCAGCTCCCACAGATTCGCCGTCGACGGCACGTGAATCCGCCGCCACACCACCGGCCGGACATCCCGCAAGATGACCTTCAACTGGTGGATGCCACCCACGGCGGACCGGCCCTTCATGACGACGACGCGCGCCACGGTAACGGCACCGATCACCGATACAGGACGGTTTCGGGACTACTCCGGACCTGCCGAGCTCTCGAAGATCGAGCGGGTCAGGACAACATCTCCTCGACGTCAGTCAGCCCTGCCTAGCCATCCAGGCCAGGGCTTCGTAGCGTCCGGTTTGATGGCGCACGTCTCGGTACCCGACGGCGAGGGGCATGTATGGGGCTCTGGGCACGATTCAAGGCGGGCAATAGCAGCGTCAACGGACACCACCCCGACCTGCCGCCAGCCGAACCGCCACCAGGGGATCCCCGTAGCAATCAGCGAAAATCCAACGAACCTATCTCTGACCGGAAAACTCCACGGTCAGATGGGTACGGCGAGATAGCCCCTCGGCGGTGACGGCCGGGGGCTCTTTCCCGCTGGTTCGCGACTGCTGGTGAGGCTGGTCAGGCGGTCGCCGGGGCGAGGGTGACGTCGTGGCCGAGGGCTTTGAGCTGACGGATCAGGTCGCGGGTTTTCCGGGTGGGGTCGAGGTTGCGGGTGTGGTAGTCCGGGCCGAGTTCGCGGTAGCGGGCGATGGGGTTGTTCGTCAGGTGCCAGACGGAGACCAGGATCGAGCGGGCGACGGCGACCAGGGCTTTCATGTGGCTGCGGCGTTTGACGATGCGGCGGTGGCGGGCGCCGAGGAAGATATCGGTGCGTGCGGCGGAGATGGCCGCCTCGCCGAGGGCACCGCGGAGCCAGGGGTTGCCCTTGCCGGTGGGGCCTGAGGTGTTCTTCCCGCCGGACCGGATGGTGCGCGGGGACAGCTTGGCCCAGGAGACCAGGTGGCCGGCGGTGGGGAAGACGCTCATGTCCAGGCCGATCTCGGCGAGGATGACCTGGGCGGTGTTCGGGCCGATGCCGGGGATCTCGTCGAGGCGCTCGACATCGGTGATCGGCATCAGCGTGCCCTGACCGGGGCCGTCGTCGTCTTCGGTGGTGGACGGCCCGGCGAGGCGGGTGGTGATCCGGGCGGTGAGCTTGTCGATCTGGATGCTGAGGTAGTCCACGGTGTCTGGCGGCATCCGGCACATGAACGCGTGATGCTCCTCGAACCGGCCGGTCAGTGCCTGGGCGAGGGCGGCGGGGCCGGCCTTGATGGTGCCGTGGGCCAGGTCCGCCAGGGCTTTGGGACTGCGCCCGCCCGCGATCATCGCCTCCAGCATGGCCCGCCCCGAGACGCCGAAGATGTCGGAGATGACGGTGGACAGCTTGATCTGGGCATCTTCGAGGAGCTTTTCGGTGCGCTGCTTGTGACGGGTGCGCTCGTGGGTCATCACCGCCCGTGCCCGGGTGAGGTCGCGGAGCTCGCGGATCGGCTTCGGGGGTGGGAAGGAGGGGCGGAGCATGCCGCGTTCGGCGAGCTTGGCCAGCCGGATGGCGTCCAGCTTGTCGGTCTTCGGACGCCCGGGGACGTTCTTCACGTCGCGGGCGTTGACCGGCCGGCGCTCCAGGCCGCGGGACTCCAGGAGGAGGAAAAAGGATTTCCAGTAGGTCGAGGTCGCTTCCATCACCACGCGGGTGGCCCCCTGGCAGATCAGGTGGTCGGCCGCCTCCAGGATCGCTCCGCTGGTCGCGAGGGTAAGGGGCTGTTATCACGTACACGGCTTGCCGTCGACGGTGCCATGGTGGAGCCGGTGATGAAGGCCGCGTCGGGCGGTGCGCCAGGCCGGCGGAGGTCCCGGCGGGCTCGCGGGTACGGGAAGCGGCGTCGGGCAGTGACGATCAGCAGGAACTGGTCAGCCGGCTCCTCAGGTGGTTCGGGTGAGACCCGTCACGTCAGGAGAGAGCGCCAGCGGTCGGCGGACTCGATCATGTCCAGGCTGATCCGCTCCAGGAACGCCGCTGCCTTGGCCAGCCGTTGCCCCACGGGGCTGTCGAGCCCGTATGTCTCGGCTGCCGCCGTCGTGGCCTGCGCTGTCTCGAGTGTCTGCCGCCTGCTGGTCACGATCGAGTTGTACCAGGCGTCGTCGTCGACCACGTAGATGTCGCGACGCCGCTGCGGATCGCGCTCGCGCCGGATGAACCCCTGTTCGACCAGGAAGTTCACGGCGACGGAGACGGTGGCCGGACTGATCTTCAGTCTCTGGGTCAGCTCGGCCGCGGTGCGCCTGCCGTCCTCGGACAGCAGCAGGTCGAGGTGCACGCGTGCTGTCATTCTCGGTAGCCCAATCCTGACCGCCATCTCAACGAGCTCGTCTTCCGTGCGGCCGCCCGGCGATCCGGTCGCACGGGGTGGAGCCGGTGTGCCGCGCCGGGCCCGCTGGGCCGTCGCCTGGTGCGCCTGCTGGGGCCGGTAGCCGGTGGGGCCGCCGTTGCGTCCGATCTCCCGGGTGATCGTCGAGGTCGGCCGGTCGAGCCGCCTGGCGATCTCGGCGTAGGAGAGCCCGTCGGCGAGTCCGGCCGCGATGCGCTCGCGGTCCTGCTGGGTCAATCGTCCTCCTGGCATGCCGCCAGTATTGCCTTCGCTGCCATTCATTGCAACTCCACATTGCATTCGAGTCCAGCGTCATTGCACCAATTTGCCGCTATGTACCTGGGGAAACGCTTTTCTGTCGATTGACTGAATTTCGAATGCAACATAGCTTTCGAGTCACACCAAACACATACTGTCGCGAAATGAGGAACGACCATGAGTGAATCCCTCCACACCGCCAAGAACAACAGGGCCCGGACGCCGCGGGTCTTGCGGCGAGTGGCGGTCACGGCGCTGGCGGCCGCGCTGCTGGCCGGGGCGGCCACACCCGCGGTGGCCACCGCGGACAGCAGCGCGGCCGTGCCGAAGGCCGCTGCCGGGCAGGATCGCCCGGAGCTGCAGAAGGCCATCCAGGAGTGGGTCGATTCCGGTCTCGCCGCCGGGATACAGATGCGCGTGCACGATGAGCGGGGCGAGTGGGTCGGCAGCGCCGGGGTGCGCAAGCTGGGTGCGAACGCGAAGCCGCCGACGAACGGGCGGTTCTGGACGGGCAGCTCCGCCAAGCCCTTCACCGCGGCCCTGGTGCTTCAACTGGTGGCCGAGGGCAAGATCGGGCTGGACGCCCCGGTGGCCGGCTACCTGCCCAAGCTCGGGCTGGACACGCGGATCACCGTGCGGATGATGCTGCAGCACACCAGCGGGTTGTTCAACTACACCGGCGAGTTCTACGACGACGGGACGTTCGTGCCGGGGATCCCCGGCACGGGCAAGGAATGGGTGGACAACCGGTTCCGCTCCTACCGGCCGGAGGAGCTGGTACGGCTGGCGTTGTCCAAGCCGGCGAAGTTTGAGCCGGGGACGGGCTGGAGCTACGCCAACACCAACTACACGCTGGCCTTGCTGCTGATCGAGAAGGTCACCGGCCGCTCCTACGCCGAGGAGATGCAGCGGCGGATCCTGCGGCCGCTCGGGCTGTCGGGCACCGTGGTGGCGGGCACCCGGACGCAGATCCCCGGGCCGCACGCCCACGGCTACTACCGGTATGAGGACGCCGGCCAGTGGAAGGTGGTCGACGTCACCCGCCAGAACCTCTCCCTGCTGGCCGGCGCCGGTGGCATGATCTCGACCACCAAGGATCTCCAGACGTTCTTCTCCGCGCTGAACGGCGGCAAGCTCCTACCGGCCCCGCTGCTGGCCGAGATGCGCAAGCCGCACCCCAAGAGCGCCGGTCTCTACGGCCGCTACGGCCTCGGGGTGTACGTGCAGGACACGGGCCCGGACTGTGTCGGCACCATCCTCAACCACGACGGCAACCCCCCGGGGGGCTACGGGACGCTGATGTACAGCACGCCCGACGGCAGCAAGACCCTGACCGCCTCGATCAACACCGGGGACGCCGCAATCGACCAAGCGCAGGTGTTCCCGAAGGCGCTGGACAAGCTCGTCAAGGAGGTGTTCTGCGGCGGGAAGGCCGCGGGTTGACGGGGCCGAGCCGGCCAGGCATTCCACACCAACTCCCGCCCTCTGGCGGTCGGCGATCCTGTCGGTCGCCGGGGATAGGGCGGGGAAGCCGAGCCGGAGCATAGGCGCCACGGGCTCACCAGGCCCAGCTCGCTGAGCTTGGCCGGCGGTCCACAGGTGCAGACGTCGGGCCGAGCAGGCAGAACCGGAGGCGATCGCCTGCTCGGCGCGCCTTCGTGATCGCTCATGTACGTGATAAAAGGCCGTTATCACGTATGTGGCTTGCCGTCGGCGGCGCCATCGTGGAGCCGGTGATGAAGGCCCTTCGCTCGGGTCGGTGCGACCAGCCGCAAAGTAGGGCGTCCGTGCAGGTTGTGGCCGTCTCAGAACGGGGTCCCGGTAGTAATCGCGGAAAATCCAACGGATATCGCTGACCAGCGTCGACGTGGAGCCCTCGGGCAAGGTCAGCGGCATCCTCGGCCCGGCCCACCGCACCCACCAACCGGCACACCAGCCTGCGGCGCCCTCACATCAGAGCAGGTCAGGAGCATATTCCGGCCCCGGGGATCAATGGAACCGTGGTTGGCGCTGAGAAGGATCTTGGTCGTCTAGCACAGGGTCGGGATGCCGCGTCGGGTTTCTCCGGAGGATCGTTGGTCGCTGGTGAGGGGTGGCTACCATCCGCCGGGTGCCGGTGGAATTTCTGACAGATGAGCAGGCGGCTGCCTACGGACGGTTCGTTGAGGAGCCGACGCGGCCAGAGCTGGAGCGGTTCTTCTTCCTGGATGACGTGGACCGGGACCTGATCGCGCTGCGGCGGACGACGGCGCACCAGCTGGGGTTCGCGGTGCAGATGTGCACCGTCCGGTACGTCGGCCGGTTCCTGGTGGACGATCCGCTGGACGTGCCCTGGTCGGTCATCGAGTACCTGGCCGCGCAGCTGGGGATCGAGGACCCGTCGGTGATGAAGCGGTACACCGAGCGGGCGAAGACGGCGTACGAGCACGCGTGGGAGATCCGGAACGCTTACGGCTACCACCCGTTCGAGGACCACGAGTGGGGGCGGAAGTTCCGCGCGTTCCTGCACGGACGGGCGCTGAGGGGCCGGTGGCGCTGCTTCGGGTGCCGGAGGGACGGCGGGTCTCGGAGCTGGAGCGGCTGCGCCGGCCGCCGACTCGGACGACGGGCGCGAGCATGGCCAAGGCCCTGGAGCGGGTGGACGAGATCTCTGCGTTCCGGCTGGGCCGGGTGAAGCTGGACAAGGTGCCGCCGAACCGGCCGGCGACGCTGGCACGGGTCGGCCTGGGCTCGAAGGCGCCGATCCTGGAGCGCACGCCGGAACCGAAGCGCACCGCGCTGCTGACCTCTGTGGTGCGGCACCTGGAAGCGTCCGCGATCGACGACGCGCTGGATCTGTTCTCGGTGCTGATGCAGGTGAAGCTGATCAGCGCCGCGCGGCGGGCGACGGACCGGGACCGGATCGCGGCCCGGCCTCGCATGGCGAAGGCGTCGAGGATGCTCGACGGGGTGTTCCGGCTGTGGGGTGAGCAGCTGGACCTGGTCGTCGAGAGTGGCGCAGACCTGGACCCGGGCGCGATGTGGCGGGCGCTGGAGACGGAGGTCGGGCCACGCGAGGAGGTCATGGCCGCCTCCGTGCTGCTGGGAGAGCTGATCGGGCCCGCGGACGAGGAGGCCGAGGCGGAGATGCGGCGCCTGCTGGCCACCCGCTACAACACCGTCCGTCCGTTCCTGTCGCTGCTCGGGGAGTCGCCCGCGCTGGGGGCGGCCTCCGGTGGCAAGCGGATTCTGGAGGCGGTGAAACGGCTTCCGGTGCTGGCCCGGCGGAAGGTCAAGCAGAAGCCGCTGCTGCCGCGCGAGATCGACGGAAAGCTGGTGCCGGCGGCGTGGAAGCGGGCGGTGTACTCCAAGCCGGAGCTGCCCGAGGGGGCGGTGGACCGCGACGCGTACGCGGTGTGCGTGCTGGAGCAGCTGTTCCGCGCGCTGAACCGCCGGGACGTGTTCGCCTCTCCCTCCAACCGGTGGGCGGACCCGCGGGCGCGGCTGCTGGACGGCAAGCGGTGGGAGGCCGTCGCTGAGGACGTGCTGCACGGTCTGAGCCTGGACGAGCCGGTCGAGGAGCACCTGGCCGGGCGGGTGCAAGCGTTGGACGCGGCCTGGCAGCTGATGGCCGAGCGACTGGAGGAGGCCGGGCAGGACGCGAAACTCAGCTTCGCGGTCCAGCCCAACGGGCGGTTGCAGCTGAACGTGGACCGGCTCGGCGCGCTGGGCGAGAGCGCGTCGCTGAAGTGGCTGCGCACGACCACCGCGAAGATGCTCCCGAAGATCGACCTGCCGGACCTGTTGTTCGAGGTCGACTCCTGGACGGGGTTCCTGGGCGCCTTCGTGCACCTGGGCGACGGCAGGACGCGCATGGAGGACATCAGACCTCGCTGGTCGCGCCGCTGGTGAGCGAGGCGTGCAACATCGGGTACACGCCGGTCATCGACGCCGACGACGAGGCACTGTCCCGGGCCCGGCTGGTGCACGTCGACCAGTACTACCTGCGCGCCGACACCATCGCCGCGGCGAACGCGAAGCTGATCGAGGCCCAGGGGCGGGTGGCGATCGTGGAGCACTGGGGCGAGGGACTGCTCGCCTCGGTGGACGGGCTGCGGTTCGTGGTCCCGAAGCGGACCATCAACGCCGGGCCGTCGCCGAAGTACTACCACTTCAAGCGCGGCATCACCTGGCTGAATGCCGTGAACGACCAGGTCGCGGGCATCGGGAAGATGGTGGTGCCCGGCACCCCGCGCGACTCCCTGCACATCCTGGACACCCTGCTGAACCTGGACGCCGGGGTGAAGCCGGACATGGTCGCCACCGACAACGCCTCGTACTCCGACATGGTGTTCGGCCTGTTCTCGATGCTCGTCTACAACTTCTCTCCCCGCTTCAAGGACCTTGCCGACCAACGGTTCTGGCGGGCGGAGATGCCCGGGGTGGACACGGGCGGGTACGGGCCGCTGGAACCGCTCGCCTGCAACAAGGTGAACCTGAACAAGGCGGTCACGCACTGGCCGGACATGCTGCGGGTGGCCGGCTCCCTGGTCACCGGGCAGGTCCGGGCATACGACCTGCTGCGGATGTTCGGCCGTGAGGGACGCCCCACCCCGCTCGGCACCGCGTTCGCCGAGTACGGGCGGATCGCCAAGCCCCTGCACCTGCTGCGCGCGCTCGGCCTGGTCCTCAACGCCGCCGTGCTCTGGACGACCCGCTACCTGGACGCCGCCGTCGAGGAGTTGCGGGCGCTGCCCGCCGACGAGTGTGAGCACGACGTGCTGAACGAGGACGTCGCCCGGCTCTCCCCGCTCAAGCACGCGAACCTCAACGTGCTGGGCCGCTACAGCTTCCGCGCCTCCACTCCGGCCGGCGGCGGCCTGCGCCCGCTGCGCAACCCGGCCGCGGCCGAGCGGGACGACGATGACGACGACGGCGAGGACTGAGCGGGCTACGGCTGCGGCGGTTCGCTGGCGCTGTTGGTGTGGTTGAAGGCGTACCGGCGGTTGGGGTGTGTCCCGAAGTTGGCCGATGTCCCGGCGGTGGTCGCCGAGGCTGCCTGCCCGCGATCTGAAGGTGGCTCAGGTAACGCTGTCTGAGGTCGTTTCGGGTTTCGTGTGGAGGATCTCGCGGGCCTGGTCCGCGGCGCGGGCGATGCTCTCGGAGACGAAGTCGACGAAGCGGGCGATGTTCTCCAGGCGGGCGGCGGGCGGGGTGCCGGGGCCGAGGATGCCGACGCCCTGCCGGGCGACCTCGCCGAGGCGGGCGGTGGTGCGGGCGCTGGCCATCGTTGACTGGTACAAGACGTCGTCGTCGACGACATAGCGCTCGCGGCGGCGTTCGTCGCGTTCCCGGCGGATGAGGCCCTGGCTTTCGAGGAACGTGATCGCTTTGGAGACGGACGCCAGGCTGACCTGGAGGCGCCCGGCGAGTTCGGAGGCGGTGAGGCTGCCGGCGTCGGCGGTGTAAAGGCTGGCCAGCACCCGGGCCGTCATCTTGGGCAGGCCCGATTCCATGAAGACGGTGGCGAACACCTCCTCGTACTCGCGCACGGCCCCGGCATCGCGTCCGTGGGCCTGCGGGGGCGTGTTGGGGTCCCGGGGCGCGGCGCGCCTGCGGCGGTGGGCGCGGTGTTCGGTGGCGCGGTGGGCCAGGTCGGCGCGGTAGGCGGTGGGGCCGCCGTTGCGCATCACCTCACGCGTGATCGTCGAGGTCGGACGGTCGAGGCCTCTGGCGATCTCCGCGTAGGCGAGACCGTCGGCCAGTCCCAGCGCGATCTGCTGGCGTTCCTGCTGGGTGAGTCTGCCTCCCGGCATCGCGGTCTCCTTCGTGGTCTGTGGTGTCTCCAGTATAGCGTTCACCCTCGATTCATTGCAACGGTCAGAGTGAGGGTTGTTGCATTAAATTCAAAACCATTGCAACAAGTTACTGGCGTCTACCTGCAATAATGGCGATTGTACGCAATGAATCGGTTGTCGAACTTAGAAATGCAACGTAGTGTTTCCATAGTCAGAAACAGCGAGCCGGAGGAAAGCGCGATGCAGAAGTTCGACACCCCCACCCCGGTGACCGCCGTCCTCGACATCCCCGCCGGCCGCATCCAGTTCATCGCCGCCGACCGGGCCGACACCACGGTCGAGGTCCTCCCCGCGACCACCGCCTACGGCGACATCACCGCCCGCATCCTGTAAGAGGGGCACCCCTCAGGCGCGGCGATCCTGTCCGTTCAGGCCGTCGGATAAGGCGTACAGCCTGCCGGCGATGCTGGAGGATCTCGCCGATCTGTTCGAGCAGAGCGCGGCGGACGGACGGAACCCCGCTCCGCGACGTCGCCGGGGAGGACCCGGTGGAGTTCGCTGAGGCGTTTCTTGCGAACTACCCGCAGGTCAGTGGATCAGCCGGGAGCGGGAACGGCTGACCAACGCCATCGATCGCGCCATCGATCGCGCCATCGATCGCGTCACGGGCGACAAGCCGTGACGAAACAGAGAACGGATATCTGAATGACAGCCAATAAGGTCCGAGGGCCTGTGATCCATGTGCAGGGCCTGGAGAAGTCGTACAAGGAGCTGCGGGTGCTGCGCGGCGTGGACTTCGACGTGGCGCGGGGCAGCATCTTCGCCCTGCTCGGCTCCAACGGGGCGGGCAAGACCACGGTCGTGAAAATCCTGTCCACGCTGCTCAAGGCCGACGCGGGGACGGCCGGCGTCAACGGTTTCGATGTCGCCACGCAGGCTGCGGACGTGCGGGAGTCCATCAGCCTCACCGGACAGTTCGCCGCCGTCGACGAGATCCTCAGCGGGCGGGAGAACCTCGTGCTGGTCGCCCGGTTACGGCACCTCAAGGATCCCGGCAGGATCGCCGATGACCTGCTCGCCCGTTTCTCGCTCACCGACGCGGGCGCGCGGAAGGTGTCGACGTATTCGGGTGGCATGCGCCGCCGCCTCGACATCGCGATGAGCCTCATCGGCGATCCGCCGGTCATCTTCCTCGACGAGCCGACGACCGGGCTCGACCCCCAGGCGCGCATCGAGGTGTGGCAGGCCGTCAGGGAACTCGCCCACCGGGGTACGACGGTGCTGCTCACCACGCAGTATCTGGACGAGGCCGAACACCTCGCCGACCGGATCGCGATCCTGCACGAGGGCCGGATCATCGTCAACGGCACCCTGGCCGAGCTCAAGCAGCTGCTCCCGCCCGCCAAGGTCGAATACGTCGAAAAGCAGCCGACCCTCGAGGACGTCTTCCTCACGCTCGTCGGTGCCGACGGCAAGACGGCGACGCCGGCCATGACCGCAACGTCGGCACGGACGCGTAAGGAACCACGATGAGCAAGCATTTCTTCGGCGACACCGCCGTCCTGCTGGGACGATCCCTGCGCCACATCACGCGCAGCGCGGACACCATCGTCACGACCGCGATCATGCCGATCGCCATGCTGCTGATGTTCGTCTACGTGTTCGGCGGCGCGATCAACACAGGGTCGGAGTCGTATGTGAACTACCTGCTGCCCGGCATCCTGCTCATCACGGTTGCCTCGGGCATCGCCTACACCGCATTCCGGTTCTTCCTGGATATGCGGAGCGGCATCTTCGAGCGATTCCAGTCCATGCCGATCGCGCGCTCGTCCGTGCTGTGGGCGCACGTGCTGACCTCGCTTGTCGCCAATCTGATCTCGCTCGTGGTCGTCGTGCTCGTCGCCCTGCTCATGGGCTTCCGCTCGGCGGCGGGAGTGCCGGGGTGGCTCGCGGTCGCCGGCATCCTGATCCTGTTCACCCTGGCGCTGACCTGGATCGCCGTCATCCCCGGTCTGTCCGCGAAATCCGTGGAAGGCGCGAGCGCGTTCTCCTGCCCGCTCATCTTCCTGCCGTTCCTCAGCTCGGCCTTCGTGCCCACCGACACCATGCCCGGTCCGCTGCGCGTCTTCGCCGAGAACCAGCCGGTGACCTCCATCGTCAACGCCCTCCGCGACCTGTTCACCCAGCAGCCGGTCGGCACCGACATCTGGATCGCCCTCGCCTGGTGCGTCGGCATCCTCATCGTCGCGTACGCCTTCGCCATGAACACCTACCGCCGCAAGATCTCCTAGGCCGATGAGAGGAATGACCATGGAACACACCTTCGCCACGCTGCCGACCGCCCGTCAGCCCGGCCGTCCCTTCGACCCGCCAAAGGAGCTGGTCGAGGCCCGCGAGCACGGCCCGATCAGCCGTTTCCCCTTCCCCGACGGACACCAGGGCTGGCTGGTCACCGGCTACGACCTGCTCCGGTCGATCCTGGCCGACCCGCGGTTCAGCTCACGCAAGGAGTTCATGCGCCACCATCCGCTGATGGACCTCAGCGGCATCGAGATCCCCCCGGCGCCGCCCGGTGAGTTTCTGCTCATGGACGAGCCACAGCACGGCCGCTACCGCAAACCGCTGGTGGGCAGGTTCACCGTCCGCCGCATGCGACTGCTCACCGAGCGCGTCGAGCAGATCACCGCCGAGCACCTGGACGCCATGGAGAAGGCCGGGCCGCCGGCGGACCTGGTGACCGCGTTCGCCAAGCCCATCCCCGCCATCATCATCTGCGAGCTGCTGGGCGTGCCGTACGAGGACCGGGGCTCCTTCCAGGACAACATCGACAAGTTCCTCGGCGGCGAGGTCGGCGACGAGGAACTGATCGCGGCCTACACCGCGACCCAGCAGTACCTTGCCGAGTTGGTGGCCGCCAAGCGCGCCGACCCCACCGACGACCTGCTCAGCGACCTGCTCGACAGCGACCTGCTCGACAGCGACCTGACCGATGAGGAGCTGCGGGGGATCGCCCTGATCCTGCTGTCGGCCGGGTTCGACACCACCGCGAACATGCTGGCGCTGGGCACCTTCACCCTGCTGCAGAACCCGGAGCAACTGGCCGCACTGCGCGCCGACCCCGAGCTCATCGAGCGGGCCGTCGAGGAGCTGATGCGGTATCTGAGCGTCGCCAAGATGTTCATGAGAACGGCGCTGGAGGACGTCGAACTGGGCGGCCACACCATCAAGGCCGGTTCGATGGTCTTCCTGTCGTACCACACCGCCAACCGCGACCCCGAGCGCTTCACCGACCCCCACGCCCTCGACATCCAGCGCCAGGACGGCGGGCACCTGGCCTTCGGCCACGGCATCCACCAGTGCCTGGGCCAGCAGCTGGCCCGCGTCGAGATGCGCGTCGCGCTCCCCGCGCTGCTCAACCGCTTCCCCACGCTGCGCCTGGCCGTACCTGCCGAAGAGGTCGCCCTGCGGCCGGAGACCGCGGACGTCTACGGCGTCAAGAGCCTCCCGGTCACCTGGGACGCCTGACCGCCAGCCAATGACGGGCGAGGTCGCGTACGGATGCCGCCGGCTCGCCCCACAAAGCCACCACCGAGGGCTCCATCGCCCTGTCCTCCGCCACTGGGCTGGTCGGGCACATTCATCAGCTCTGCATTCGTGTCCACCGACACCATGCCCTCCCCGGTGCACGCCTTCGCCAACAACCAATCCGTGACATCCATCGTCAACACGATCCGCGACCTGTTCGCACAACAGCCAGTCCACACCGACATCTGGACCGCCTTCGCCTGGTGCCTCGACATCCTCATCGTCGCGTACGCCCTCGCCATGGCCGCCTACCCGTAAAATCGCCTGGGTCGCTGTCTCCTTAGATCGATCAGTCAACAATTTCGGTGGCTCGGTGCCACCCCCTCGCCATGGAGGAGGCCGGATGCCGGCAGATCCGCCCAGCTCACCCGCGCTGCGCGCGTCCGATGCGGACCGCGACCGGGTCATCGAACTGCTGCGCGTCGCCGTCGCCGACGGCCGGCTCGACCCGGTCGAGTTCGACGAGCGGCTGGACGCGGCGCTGGCCGCCCGCACCATCGACGCGCTGGCCCCGCTCATCACCGATCTGGTCGCGGTGCCAGGCAGCGACGGTGCACTCGCGCTGCCGTTCGCCGGGACGCCGGCCGAGCCGGTCGCCGAACTGCTCACCATCAAGGAGCGGCACGGCTCGGTGCGCCGTGACGGCCGGTGGACGCTGCCGCACCGGCTGGCGCTGCGCACCGCGTGGTGCGAGGTGATGCTGGACCTGACCAGCGCGGTGCGCAGCGCGCCCGAGCTGGTCATCGAGCTGCGGGTGAGCGGCGGCAACGTGGAGTTGGTCCTCGCGCCGGGCATGGTGGTGGACGCCAACGAGCTGTCGGTGCGGCACAGCATGGTGGCGATCAGCAGGGACGCGGGCGATAACACGCCGGAGACGCTGCACGTCCGCTTGGTAGGCCGAATGCGGCACGGCCGGCTCGACGCCCGGTGGCAGGCACCGCGCCGGTGACGCGTCAGGGCCCGGATACCGGGGTATCCGGGCCCTGCCATCGCGCGCGTGGTGCGGGCGCGCCGCCATGCTATGGCCGGTCGTTGACGACGGGCCCACCCCCGGTCGTCCGCGTCGATGCCCAGGTCCAGGAAGTTGGCCATGTCGAGTTCGAAGCGGCCGTACAGGTTCAGGTGCGTCCAGAACAGGGCTGACAGGCCGCGCCGGTCGGCCGGGGTGAGCCGCCGCTGCCATGCGGAATCGCGCAGCACGATCTGGATCAGATGCGTGTTGAGGTAGGTGATGGTGGCGGCGACCAGGTGCAGGGCAAGGGCGGAGACCTCGGCGTGCTCGCGGCCGTCGCCGGTCAGATCGCCGGTCATGCCGTAGAACGGATCCTTGCTGGCGCTGTTGTGGTTTTCCACCACCTTCAGGCCCTCGTTGATCTTCCGCCGCAGTTCCTCGTCGGCGAGGTAGTCGCAGATGAAGATCGTTCTGGCGACGCGGCCGAGTTTCTTTGATGGCTTGGTAGGCGGGGTGCTTGGGGCCGCCGCGGGTGAAGCGGCGCAGCATCTGGTGCGACTCGGCGGTACGCAGCCGCAGCGCGGTGGCGTGCTTGATCATCTGGTCGTAGTGGCGGGGGATCAGGTCCCAGTCGATCGTCTTGTTCGACAGCACCGCCTCCAGCGCCGGCCAGGCCTCATACTCGCCCACGCCGGGCCGATGTTCTTTAGCCGGGGCAGCAACCGGAAGTCCAGCAGGTGGGAGAGGGCGAACCCGACGCAGCGCGTGGCGGCTGCCGGGCCGGGCGCTCGGCTGGGGGCTTCCGCTCGCCCTGGCCATCACCGCCGTGGGTGCGCACTACCTGGTCGGGCCGGGCTGGGTCGAGTCGCTGCTGATCGGCGCGATCCTGGCGCCGACCGACCCAGTGTTCGCCGCGGCGCTGGTCGGCAACGAGAAGGTGCCGCCCCGGCTGCGTCAGCTCCTCAACGTCGAATCCGGTGTCAACGACGGCCTGGCCTTGCCGTTCGTGATGGTGTTCCTGGCCGTCGCCGCCGGATCGCAGGACCTGCACCTGGGCGAACTTGGCCTGGAGCTCGGTCTGGGCGTCGTGATCGGGGTGGCCGTGCCGTGGCTGGCGATCACGCTGGAACGCACCCGCTGGTTCTCGGCCTCCACCGTGGGGTCCCGGTAGTGCTGGGGAAATTTTCGACGGATACGCAGGTCGAAGCCCCCGTAAAGGGCTTCGAGCACAGCCTGGAAAACGGACCGCTGACCTGCATATCCGTTGTTTCCTGCGCCGTTACTACCGGGACCCCTGCGTTCCTCAACCCCGTTGTCGTTTCGGTCACCGGGCTGCCAGGACCGTGTTCACCCAGACCAGGGCACGGGCACAGCAGCGTTACCAAGGGCGTCTACGGCACCTACTCAGGCCCGTGATCATCAAGGCTGCCCAGACCGTGAACACCGCCTTCGGTGACCGCTCCCATCGACTCTCAGACATGGGAGAGGGGGCATCGGAGCCCAGCCGGCAGACGCGTACGGGCCTTGAGGAGCCGCCTCATGGCCTCATGCCGTCGGGGAACCCGGTCCAGCGCAGGTCGGCCGGGAGGTGGCTCATGTCGTTGAACATCACGAGCGTCGGCGGCAGGCCGGTGCGGTAGTCGATGACCGTCAGTGCGGCGTTGGCGCTGTTCAGGCCGAGCCACCGGGATGGCGGCGCGTCCAGGGCGTGCCGCACCAGCCACGCGATCTGGTAGGCGTGCGTCACCAGAACCTCGTGAGTGTCGCGCCCGGTTCCTGTCGCGGTTGTGTCGGGGGACTTCGCGAACCGGGCGACCAGGGCCTCGGCGAGCTTCTGGCCCGAGGCCGCCTCGGCGTCGTCGTAGCCGTCGAAGAAGCCGGCCCAGGATGGGGGTGTTTCGGCCGCTTGGGGAACGTAGGGCACATGGTCGATAAGTTCGGCGGCCTCGGCGACGGGCGCGTTCTGCAGGTGCCGGGCGAGTTCGTGCGCGCTGGCTGCGGCGCGCGGTAGCGGAGAGTGCCACACGGCGTCGACTGGTAGGCCGGCGAGCCGTTCGCCCAGCAGGCCCGCCTGCCGGCGACCGATGTCGGTGAGGTTCCCGAATGCGTCGGCCGCGCCGTGGCGTGCCAGGTAGAGGTGTCGCGTGGTCATGAGCAGCTGGGGTGCGGTGCCCGCGTGGGCCCGCTTCCCGTCTCCTTTCGATCCGTGGGTGACGTGGGTGTGGGTGCGGCTGTTCGGTGCGGCGGAGGTCGAGGAGGCTGTGCGCGGCCGGGCGGCGCGATCATCGCTGGCCGGATGGGTGGGGTCCACGCCGTGGCGACTGCCGGTACTTGTGCTTCGTCGGCGGTGTGCGGCTCTCGGGTGATGGCTCCCCGGCCGGAGAGGCAGAGGATCGGTCACGCATTGGCCGCCGTGACGGTGCCGGTGGTGCCGTCGATGGTGATGGTGCTGTCGTCGTGGAGTCTGCTCGTCGCGTTCGGGATGCCGAGGACCGCAGGGATGCCGTGCTCGCGAGCGACGATCGCGGCGTGGGAGAGCACGCCTCCGGTTTCGGTGATGACGCCGGCCGCGATGCGCAGCAGCGGCGTCCAGGCGGGGTCGGTGAAGGGGCAGACGATGATGTCGCCGGGGTGCGCGCGCGTGAAGTCGCGGGGACCGCGGATGATCCTCGCGGTGCCGGTCACGACCCCGTGGCTGCCGGGTGTTCCGGTCAGCGTGGGCGCGGCGGCCGAGGTGTGGCCGGCAGGCGAAGGCCACGCCGGGGGTGCGGCGGTGACCGGCCGTGCCTGCAGGATCCAGGTACGTCCATCGGCGATCGCCCACTCGACGTCCTGCGGTCCACCGCGTACGGCGGCGATCTCCTTGCCCAGCTCGGCGAGCGGTTTGGCGGTCGCGTCGTCGATCGTCGGCCGGTCGCGGGCATGGGTGGGCACGTCGGACATGACGAGCTGCCTGCCGCGCCGGTCAAGGCGGGTCCGTTTGTGCGCGACCGTGCGGGTGACCGACCCGTCCTCGGCGACGCGGTAGGCGTCAGGGGTGACCGTGCCGCCGACGATGCTGGGGCCGAGCCCCCAGGACGCCTCGATGCGGATCGCGTCGTGCGGGTCCGCGGGGGTGAACATGACCCCGGACACCTCGGCGTCCAGATGGCGTTGCACGAGGACGGCCATGACGAGATCGTCGAAGGGCCGGCCGCCGCGGCCGGAGGCGCCCCGGTAGTCGATGGCGCGCGAAGTGAACAGCGAGGCCCAGCAGGCGCGTATGGCGTCGGTGACCGCGCCGACTCCGCGCACGGCGAGAAAGCTGTCGTGCTGACCGGCCGCCGACATCTGGCCGGTGTCCTCATGCGCGGCGGATGATCTCACCGCGACGGGCGGATCGCCGAGCTCGTCGAGCGCGCGTCCGAGCGCGTCGATCAGGGTGGCGTGGACCGGGCGGGCCTCGATCGCCCGCCGCGCAGCGTCGAGATGGTCCGGCTCGCCGGCGAACCGCTCGAGGTCCAGGTCGCGGACGACGGCGCGGTAAGCGGCGAACGACACGACGAAGCCGTCGGGAACCGGCAGTCCCGCGCGAAGCAGCGCGCCGAGCGCACCGGCCTTGCCCCCGCACGTATCGGCGGCAGCCGACATGAGGGGTACGATCATCCACCCCGCCTTTCAACGAAAGATTGACAACAATTTCTTGATTGTGGATCATGAAGGGCATGTCACGCAAGCAGGACATCACTTACACCGGGCGCGCAGACTACGCCCAGGCCGACCGCGAGCACGACGCGAGCGAACGCCTTCTGCGCCTGGGCGCGGACGCGCTCGACGCCCGTCCGTGGCGCCCCTCGCCGACCCCGCTGTCGGCGGTCGACCTCGTCCAGTTCGCCGTCTGGCGCAACGCCGACCTGGACCCGGAGCACGTCCTGAGCGCGCTGGCCCTCCTGCCCGCCGCACGCGCCGAAGTCGAAGGACTCGAATCCGCCCTGCTGTTCACCGCCCGCAGCGCCGAACTGACCTGGGCGCAGATAGCGAACGCGATGGGATTCAACTCCCCCCAGGCGTGCCAGCAGCACTACACCCGCCTGACAGCGCGACAGGACGCCGGCTCGTGACGCGCGACTCTCCGCCCGGCCTGCTGGTCCTGCACGCGGTGCGCATCCTCGGGTTCGCGGACACCCCGGTGATCGCGCAGCGGTACGGGCTCGACGCGGCCCAGACCGAAGAGCTGCTGCGCGACGCCGAGGCGCGCGGCTGGGCCGGGCACGCCGCCTTCGCCGGCACCGCGGGCTGGTCGCTGACCGAACCGGGCCGGGCCGGGAACGAGCGCCAGCTCGCGGCCGAGCTCGCACGCGTCGGCGGCGCCGACGAGGTCCGGGACGTCTACCGCGAGTTCCTCCCGCTGAACGCCCTCCTGCTACGAGCCTGCACCGACTGGCAACTCCGGCCCACCGCCGGCGACCGGCTCGCCGTCAACGACCACTGCGATCCCGCCTGGGACGCCGGGGTCCTCCACGAGCTCGCCGGCATCTCCCGCGCACTCACGCCACTGGCCGACCGGCTCGGGAGCGTCCTGACACGGTTGCGCGGATACGACATCCGATTCACCGCAGCCCTGGCGCGCGCCCGAGCCGGGGAAAGCGCCTGGGTGGACCGCACCGACGTCGACTCCTGCCATCGCGTCTGGTTCCAGCTCCACGAAGACCTCATCGCCACGCTCGGCCTCGACCGGCACGCGCAACCTTGACCTGGTCGCAGGCGTACGTCCGCCTGGTCTCGGGCCTGAGGAACCGTAGTCGGGCGCACTTCGCCGGTCTGCGCATCTCTGAATTCGTCGGCCTCGACCTAGCCGACGTGCGCCTGTCGGGCCCGCAAGGGCGAGCTGAGCATCCGCGTCCTGCCCGACTCGGGCACCCACCGCCACACCGTCGACGTGGCCTGCTGATCAGCGTGGGCGGCTGAGGGCGGCCTCGGCCAGATCCGTCCATTTCTCGGCCGAGGAGTGGGGCACGACCACCCAGTCCTTTATCGCCCTGCCCTGCCCCAAGGGGTCGAACAGGGACGCCCCGGCCAGCTGGAGCGCGGCTGTGTGTTCGGGGGTGTCCCTGACCAGCCGGAACACCATCGCGCCGTCGCGCTGCAGGCTCGCGAACACCTTCCCCGCCTGATCTTTGAGCGCGGGACTCCCCATCATTCTGGAGGTCCGTACACCCAGGTCGGCCAGCTCGGCGCCGACCTGCTTGAAATCCTCTTCCGCGCTCATCATCAGTCGGTCCCAAACTCCATGGCGGCGTGGTCGAGCCGCTCGTCGTGGTCGGGGCTCTTCCCGCGTGACGCGATCACCTCGGCCCCGCCTTCCGGCAGCACGGCGATCAGGTTAGTCGTCCTGGCGGCACCGATCAAGGCCGGATGCGGGGTGCCGATCATGCCGAGTCCCGCCGCCGGTCCTCGACTATGCGCGATAGATCACCATCAGCGCCGGCCAGGGCAAATGTGAAGGTCAGAGGTTAAAAGACAAGCTGTTACCGTTGCGCCGTGAAGCAACCTGCGGCCCCGAACCCGAAACGGCCCGCCCCCGATGCGGGGGCGGGCCCGGCCTCGCAGTTGAACCCCAGCGGGCTGGCGCCCGAGGCCGCTGACCCGTCCGCGCGCAGCGGGGCGAGCTCGGGGTGGTGCTCGTAGGCGATCCGAGCCTGGGCGAGGGCCGCCTGCAGCCGGCGTGAGTTCGCCCAGGCGTACTCGGGTCCGCGGACACCGCGGCGCTGGCGTACGTCGAGCAGCAGACGAACGTCCGCGTGCCGCAGTCGTTGTAGGAAGGACTCGCCGCCGAAGCCATAGACGCCGATTGTCACCATCCTGAGCACCGGAAATCACCCACCTGCCCACTGCTCGTGCCGCCTCCGGCAGCCCTGCCGGAGGCGGCGAGGTCACATCACGCGACGGCGGTCCCCTCAAGCTCGACCATCAGGTCGGGGATCGCCAGCCGTGTCACCCCGAGCATCGTGGTGGACGGTGCCACCCCGGCGGCGCCCAACCGCGACGCCAGCACGCCGTAGTGCTCGAAGAGCCGATCGACGTCGGTGGTGTAGACGTTGAGCCGGACGAGGTTCGCGAGGGACATGCCGGCCTCGCCGAGCACGGCCTCCAGGTTGTCGAGGCTCAGCGCCAACTGCGCCGCCATGTCACCGGCATGCTGGGGTTTGCCGTCGCCGCTCATCGCGGTCTGCCCGGCGCAGTACAGGGTCCGGGTTTGCCCGGAGACGATCTCACCCTGGTTGTACCCCATCTCCACCGACCACGCCCACGGGTTGACCGCCGTTCGCTCCATTGCCACATCAGCTCCATTCGATTCGTCGGCATTACGTACGTCCATCGGCTCGGTAGCCGCCATCTTTTTGGTCGTGTTGATGAGCCTCGCAGCAAATCACGACATCCTGTGTCGTGTATTTCGGTAGAGTTTCCGTATGCGCGCCGACCGGTTGGTCTCGCTGGTGCTGCTGCTGCGGCAGCACGGTCGGCTGTCCGCGACCGCGCTGGCCCGCGAGCTGGAGGTATCCACCCGCACCGTGCTGCGCGACATCGAGGCGCTGTCCGCGGCCGGCGTCCCGGTCTACGCCGAACGCGGCCGGCACGGCGGTTTCGCGTTGTTGCCCGGTTTCCGGACCGAGCTCACCGGACTGAACCACGACGAGGCCCTTGCCCTGCTGGTCGCCGGATCGCGGCGCGGCGCGCAGGCATTCGGCCTCGGCTCGGCGCTCGCTTCGGCGATGCTCAAGGTGGTTGACGCGCTACCCGAAAGCTATCGGGACACCGCGGCCGGCGCGGCCGAGCGATTGCTCATCGACCCGGAGACCGACCTCCTCTCGCGTCGGCTGGTCGCTGAGGAGGTGCCTGACGCCATAGCGGCCGAGGTCCTGCGCGCGGTGTTCGCCGGACACAAGCTGCAGATCCACTACGCGGCTGTGGACCAGATCCCGAAGTGGCGCACGGTGGACCCGATCGGCCTGGTCACCATACGCGACCGGGGCTACTTGCTGGCCACGAGGTCTGGCGCGGACCGCACCTACCGGCTGTCCCGGGTCTTGGCCGCCAAGGAACTCGCCGAACCCGCACAGCGACCAGACCGGGTCGATCTGGACCGGGCCTGGCAGGAACGCAGCACGCAGTTTCGGACCGGCGGCGACCAAGTCACCGTGCTGGTACGGGTGGACCCGGCGCGGCGGGAGGACCTGGTGGGCACCGCGCTGGCCGTCCTCGCCGAAGAAGCCGACTCAGACGGCTGGCTGCGGCTGGAGGTGACCTTCCAAGACCCGAGACACGCCGAATGGGCGCTGTGGCAGCTCACCACGAACGCGGAAGCCCTGGCCCCGCAGTGGTTGCGCAACTCCCTGCGCAACCGCGCCGCCGCGATCGCCACCCGCTACGGAGTGTCATCCTGAGAGTTGTCGCCTTCTGCGGGCAGGTCGCGTTCCTGTCGGGGCCAATCGAGAGGCGGCACTTCGCATGCCCCAGCACCTGCCCGACCCCGCCGGCGATCCGTTCGGCGGCCAGCACGCCATGACGCCCCTGCTCCTGGACAGTCGGCGGCGGCACCCTGCTCAGCATCGCCGGCGAGCTGGATGCCACCAACACCGCCGCGCTCGCCTGCTACGTCACCACCGTCCATCTCGATGCCGCCCGCCCGCTGGTGCTGGACCTGACCGCTCTGACTTTCATCGACAGCTCCGGCCTGCGGGTGCTGCTGGAGCAGGCGCTGGCCGGCGCGACGCCCGCGCTCTAATTGGCATCAGTTCCGCCGCTTTCGGCCAGCATCCGATGGACGCTGGCCACCGAGGGGTGGCGTCCTTTGTTCTTGCCCGTGGGGATGACCAGCTTGGCCGCGATGTCGGGCACCGGCACGCCCCGCTCCCGCAGGGAGCGCGCGTAGGCGAGCATGTCGTCGTCGAAGACCTTGGGCCGGCCGCCGTGGCGGCCGCGCTCGCGGGCCGAAGCCTGGCCTTCCAGCGACTTCTCTCGCACATACTCCCGTTCGGATTCGGCCATACCGGCGAAGAAGGCGAACAACGCCGCGCCGTGCCCCGACGGGTTGTAGAGGCCCTGCAGCGGTCCGTTCAGCAGCTCCAGCTCGATGTCGTGATGGCGCAGTTCCTCGGCGATCGCCAACAGCTCGGCGGCTGAGGACCCGCAGGTGGAGGAGGAGCTGATCCAGACCCTCACCAAGCAGGTCGACGGCGTGCTGCTGTGCAGCCCGCGACTGTCCAACCGGGCCATCGAGCGGCTCCACGCCGACGTGCCGTTCGTCGTGGTGAACCGGCGGGTCAAGGGCATGCCGACCATACTGATGGACGTCGGCCAGGGAGCCCGGCTCGCCATCGAGCACCTGGTCCTGCTGGGCCACCGCAGGATCGCCCTGGTCTCCGGGCCGAGCGGCTCGTGGACCAGCGGGGAGATGCGCGCGGCCGCCGCCGCGATGGACGGCGTCGACCTGGTCATCCTCGGGCCCAACGCCCCCACCGAGCGGGGCGGCCTGGCGGTCGCCGCCGAGGTGGTCGCCTCCGGGGCGACCGGCGTGCTCGCCTACAACGACCTGGTCGCGATCGGGCTCATCGAGGGGCTCTACGAGCGCGGCGTGCGCGTCCCCGGCGACGTCAGCGTGGTCGGCGTCGACGACATCGTGTCCGGGCGGCTTCTCCAGCCGGGCGTGGCAGGTGGCCGCGGTCTCCGGTTCGGCGGTGACGCCGGAGTACGTGAGCGCCGACGGGGAGGAGGGCTATCCGGGCACGCTGACCGTCTCGCTCACCTACACACTGACCGAGGACGCGCTCCGGCTGGACTACCGCGCGACCACCGACGCGCCGGCCGTGCTGAACCTGACCAACCACTCCTACTCCAACCTCGCCGGGAGCGGCGACGTCCTCGGGCACGTGGTCCGCATCGACGCCGGCCGTTACCTGCCGGTCGACGCCACGCAGATCCCGACGGGGGAGCTCGCCCCGGTCGCGGGCACGCCGCTCGACTTCACCGTCCCCCGCGCCGTCGGCGACCGTATCGCCGACCCCCTGCTGGGCGGCGGCTACGACCACTGCTACGTCCTGCGCGGCGGCATCGAGGTCGTCGAGCCGGTCAGCGGCCGTGTCATGGAGGTCACCACCACCGAGCCGGGGGTGCAGTTCTACACGGGCAACCTCCTGGACGGCGTCGCCACCGCCTACGGCAGGCACGCCGGCCTCTGCCTGGAGACCCAGCACTTCCCCGACTCGCCCAACCGGGAGGACTTCCCGTCGACGGTCCTGCGCCCCGGCGAGGAGTTCGCCTCCTCGACGGTCTACCGCTTCCCCGTCACGGCCCGGCCTCAGGCGTCCTGACCGTCGCGCCGCAGGGCGTCGCCCAGCCGGCCGCCGTGCGCCGCGAGCAGCGACCGCGCGCCGTCCGCGCCGAGGCCGCGTTCGATCATCACGACGGCGGTCTTCACGTCGTTCCCCGCCCCCCGCAGGGCGTCGGCGGCGACGAGGTCGTCGGCGCCCGTGATCTCGGCGACCATGCGGACCGCCCGGTCGGCGAGCTTCGCGTTGCTCGCCGACACCTCGATCATGCGGTTCCCGTACGTCCGCCCGCACCTGATCATCGTGACCGTGGAGATCATGTTGAGTACCAGCTTCTGGGCCGTGCCGGCCTTCAGCCGCGTCGACCCGGTGACCACCTCCGGCCCGACGATGACCTCGATCGCGTGCTCGGCCTCGGCCGCCAGCGGGGTGCCGGTGTTGCACACCAGCCCCACGGTCAGCGCCCCGCGACGGCGTGCCTCGGCCACCGCGGCGACGACGTACGGCGCCTGCCCACTCGCGGAGATCCCCACCACGGAGTCCATGGGGCCGACGCCTCTGGCGCGGATCACGGCGGCACCCGCCTCCGCGTCGTCCTCCGCGCCCTCGACCGCCCGGACGAGCGCGGCGTCGCCGCCCGCGATGATGCCCTGCACCAGGTCGGGGGCGGTGCCGAAGGTCGGCGGGCACTCCGAGGCGTCGAGCACCGCGAGCCGCCCCGACGTGCCGGCGCCCACGTAGAGCAGCCGGCCGCCGGAGGCCACCCGCCCGGCGACGCCGTCGATCGCGGTGGAGATCGCCGGACCGGCTGCGGCCACCGCCACCGGCACGGCGACGTCGGCCGCGTTCATCAGCCGCACGATCTCCTCTGTCGGGAGCGTGTCGATCCCGCTGTAGCGGGGGTCGCTCCTCTCCGTGGCCAGGGCGGCGAGTGACTGTGTCATGTTTCCTCACGGTTCCATGGTGCGAAGGGACGTCCGGTCACGCGCCCACCCCCAGGGGGATCACGCTCCGTCGCCGGGGGTGGAAGCACGCGTGCCGCTGCACGGTGTCTCCGTCGCGGCCCAGGACGGGAGTCTCGCTCCGGCAGCGCTCGGTGCTGAACGGGCACCTGTCCGCGAACAGGCAGCCCGCACCGGCCTGCCCCCCGCCGGCGGCCTCGACGGGGACGACCCGCTCGGCTCCGGGCCGCTCCAGCCCGTGCAGGACGGGGATCGCCGACAGCAGCGACTGGGTGTAGGGATGCACCGGATCGGCGATGATCGTCTCGGTCGGCCCCTGCTCGACGACCTGGCCGCGGTAGAGCACGTAGACCTCGCCGCCCTCCCCGATGTACCGTGCGGTGGCGATGTCGTGGGTGATGAACAGCACGCTCACGCCCAGCCGCTCGCGCAGGTCCTTCAGCAGCGCGAGGATGCCGAGGCGCATCGACACGTCGATCATCGAGACGGCCTCGTCGGCGACGAGCATCTCGGGGTCCACCGTGAGCGCGCGGGCGATCACCACGCGCTGCCGCATGCCTCCGGAGAGCTGGTGGGGGTAGCGCGGCAGCACGTACCCCGGGTCGAGGCCCACCAGGGCGAGCAGCTCCTCCGCCCGCTCGTCGGTCCACGACCTCGGGCGGCCGGTCTGCCCGGCCCGCAGGGCCAGCGGCGCCGCCAGCGTCTGGTGGATCGTGCGGGTGGGGTTGAGCGCCGAGTACGGGTCCTGATGGATGAGCTGGATCGCCCGGAAGTACGGCTGCCGCCGGCGGTGGCTCAGCCCGGACATCGACGTGCCGTTGATGACGAGATCGCCGGAGTCGTAGGTCTCCAGCCCGGCGAGGATCCGGCCGAGCGTGGTCTTGCCGCAGCCGGACTCGCCGATGAACGACACGGCGCCGCCCCGGCCGATGGCGAAGTCCACACCCCGCAGGGCCGGCACCTCACGACTGCCGAGGACGCCTCCGCGCTGCTTGAACGTCCTGGTGATCCCGTTTCCCGTGATCACGCGTACTCCTTCCGTCTCACCGGCGCGGGTGAGTGTTCCAGCGCGTGGCAGGCGGCGGTCCTCCCACCGCGGACGACAGCGGCGGGCTCGGCCGTCTCGCAGACCTCCATGCGCGTGTCGCACCGCTCGCGGAACACGCACCCGGCGACCGGGAGGGTCCCGAGCGTGGGAGGCCGTCCCGGCAGTGCCCGGGCCAGCGAGATGTCACCCGACAGGCGGGGGATCGCCCGGATGAGGCCCCGGGTGTAGGGGTGCGCGGGCGCGCCGATCACCTCGTTGATCGGGCCGTGCTCGACCACGCGCCCGCCGTACATCACGGCGAGGTCGTCGGCGACCTCGGCCACCGCGCCGACGTCGTGGGTGATGATGAGGGTGGTGAGCGACCGCTCCTCGTGGATCTCCCGGATGATCCGCAGGATCGTCGCCTGCGTGATCATGTCGAGGGCCGTGGTCGGTTCGTCGAGGACGACCACCTTGGCGTTGAGGGCCAGTGCGAGCATGATGCCCACCCGCTGGCGCATGCCCCCCGACAGCTCGTGCTGGTGGGAGTCGAGCACGCGGGCGCCGTCCATGCCCATCCGGGCCAGCAGGTCCTTCGCGTCGCGTACGAGAGCCCGCAGGTCGGCCACGTCGTGCGATCGGCCGAGGTCGAGGAGCTGCTTGCCGATGCTCTTGAGCGGGTTGAGCGAGTTCTGCGCGGCCTGGAAGACGTATCCGACCTGCCGTCCGCGGGCCCGCCGGAGGTCCTCGCCGCCGAGCGTCAGGACGTCCCCCAGGCCGTCGATCTCGACGCTGCCCTTCGCGATCCTGCCCGGCGGCTGGACGGCGTTGAGCAGGGAGAGCGCCAGCGTGGACTTGCCGGAGCCGGACTCGCCGACGATGCCGGTGATCGTCCCGGGGGTGAGGGTCAGGTCGACGCCGGAGACGGCGGGCAGCTCGCCCGCCGGGGTCTTGTAGACGACGGTGAGGTCGCGGATGCGCACGCCGGGTGCCGTGGAGTCGGTGGTCATCTGGTTATTCCTCCCGCAGCCGGGGGTTGAAGATCTCGTCCATCGCGTCGATGAGGAGCACGATGCCCAGCGTCAGCAGCAGGATCGCGATCAGCGGGGCCAGCAGATACGGCAGCGCGGCGGGGGTCGTGAGCGCCCCGCCGTTGAAGACCGCGAAGTTCAGCATCACGCCCCAGTTGTTGGCGTCGAACGGCAGGACGCCCAGGAAGAACAGGCCCACCTGCGCGTAGACGGCCCCGGTCACGGCGATGAGCATGTTCATCGCGATGTAGGGCGCCATCCCGGGCAGCAGCTCACGCCCGATGATGTGGGTCGTCGGCAGGCCCAGCCCCCTGGCGGCCTCGATGAACCCCCGCTCCCGCAGGGAGAGCGTCTGGGACCGTACGGCACGCGCCACCCCGCCCCAGCCGAGGAGCCCGAGCACGAGCCCCATCTCCAGGGGGCTCGTGAATTTCCACACGGTGGAGAGCACGAGCAGCAGCGGCAGACCGGGGATGGCCAGGTTCATGTCGGTGATCCGCATGAGCAGCGTGTCCCACCGTCCGCGCCGGAATCCGGAGAACAGCCCGATGGCGGTGCCCAGGGCCACCGTGATGACCGCGGTGGCGAGGCCGGTGAGCAGGACGTACCGCGCGCCGGTGATGACGAGCGCGAGCACGTCGGTGCCCTCGAAATCCGTGCCGAGGGGGTGCGCCCAGCTCGGGGGCGCGTAGAGGGCGCCGTTGTCCCGGGGCAGGTGCGCGGGGTAGAGAAGGGGGCCGAAGGCCCCCATGACGGCGAACAGGGCGATGATGGCGACGCCGGCCATCCGGCTCGGCTTGCGGCGCATCACCCGCCACACGCCGCGCCAGAAGTTGCGCCGCAGCGTCGCGCGCGTGGTCCCGGCGGCGGTCCGGGGGACCACCGCCTCTCCGGGGCCGGCGATCACGGTCATGCCGATCCTCCACTTCTGACCCGCGGGTCGATCGCGGTGTAGAGCAGGTCGGCGGCGATGTTGGCCACGACGATGCCCACGGTGATCACCAGGAACGTGCCGCCCATCAGTGCGTAGTCGCGGGTGCTGATGCTGTTGACGAGCAGCAGCCCGAGCCCCGGATAGTTGAAGATCTCCTCGATGAAGATCGATCCGCCGAAGAGCATGCCGATCGACAGGGCGAGGACCGTGAACAGCGGGAGGATCGCGTTGCGGGCCAGGTAGCGGAAGACGACGCCGCGCCTGAGCCCGCGGAGTTCGGCCGCGAGGATGAAGTCGTCACCGAGTACGGCGACCACGTTCGACTTCATCGCCAGGATCCACCCGCCGTAGCTCGCCAGCGTGTACGTCACGACCGGCAGCACGGCGTGGTGCACCAGCGAACCGACGTATCCCGCGTTGAGGCCGGGAACGGCCTCGATCTCCACCGGGCCGCCGGACGGCATGATCGGCCACAGCGTCGCGAAGATCGCTGTTAGCAGGAGCCCGATGACGTACACCGGGACGCCGTGGAGCAGCGAACCGGACAGGGCGAGCGCGTCGCCCAGCTTCCCCGACCGTTTGATCGCCGCGTAGACGCCCATGACGACGCCGAGCAGGAAGCTCAGCAGGGTGCCCGCCAGGACGGGGAGCACGGTCCACCGGGCCGCCGCGCCGATCAGCGTCGTCACCGGGACACCAGGCGTGCTGAGCGACTGCCCGAGGTCGAGGTGGAGCAGCGAGCCCATGTATCCGACGTACTGCTCCCACAGGCTGCCGGTCGGCAGGAAGCCGTACAGCACGGCCGCGGCCCGTTCGGCCTGCTCGGGCGACATGCCCTTCTGAATCAGGCTCTCGTACTGCCCGGCGACGGGGTCGCCGGGGATCTCCCGGATGATGACGAAGCTGATCGTGGCGACGACCCAGATCATGACCAGGCCGCGGACCAGGTGGCCCGCCACCCGCCGGGTGACCGCGCCTCCCGGAAGGCGGCGCCTACGGGCGACCGCGCCTCCCGGGGGACGGCTTCTGATCGCAAGGGTCATGCCTGCCTCCTTTTGATCATTCCGAGCTGCATCCACACGCCGGACGACAGTCGTAGCGCTTCACTGTCGTCCGGGGGGAAGGCCGTGTACCGGGAGGTGTTCACGAACTGGGCGTTGACGTAGTCCCAGAGCTGGATGACCGGGAGCTGCTCGTTCGCGACCTTGGCGAGAGTGCCGACGATCCGCTTCTGCTCGTCCGGCGAGGCGTAGTTGAGCCTGGCGGTCAGCTCGCCGGGGTTGATCCGGCCCATGCCGGCGACCTCGGCGGTCTCGGGGCCGCCCATCCAGTTGCCCTGGGTGCCCGGCGCCACGTGCTTCAGCCGGCCGCCGAACATCTGCCAGCCGTTCGCCTGTCCGAACAGGCGCTGGTAGATGTTGTACGGTGCCGGTCCGAGGCCCATCAGCCAGAACCCGATCCCATACTTGCCCGCCGCGAGGTCACCCAGGTAGAGGGTGTAGTCGGCCGCGGTGATCACCTTCGCGTCGATCCCGTGGTCGTTGAGCTGGCTGCTGATCGACTGGGCCGCCGAGACCCAGTCGGAGAACGACGCGGGCACGTGGATCTCGACCTTCCACGGCGTCCCGTCCGGCATGGCCCACATGCCGCCCCGCCGCGTCATGCCCGCGGCCTTCAGCTCCGCCGCGGCTTTCGCCGGGTCGAGCCCGTAGGGGGCGAGGCTGTCGAACCCCTCGCCCAGCCAGGCCTTCGCCGCCTTGGCGTGAATGCCCGACGTGGTCGCCGCCGGGGTGCCACCCTCCGGTGAGGCGACCTTCGTGACCTGGCGGCGGTCGATCAGATAGGCCAGCGCCCGCCGCACGTGCACGTTGTCGTACGGCTTGCGCGCCTGGTTGAACGCCAGCGACGTGACCACGGGCGAGTAGCCCCTGACGATCCGGCTGCCACCGGTCTGGCGGATACGGTCCATGACGGCGGTGGGCACCGAGGTGAACGGCGCGTTGTCGAGCTTCCCGGCGATCAGGTAGTTCCAGATCTGCTCGTTGCTGGTGTAGTTGAGGATCTTGACCTTGTCCGGTACGACGGCGGCGCTGTCGTAGAAGTAGGGGTTCCTCTTCAGGAGCGCCGCGCCCGGATTCACCCGCTCCAGCACGAACGGCCCGGCGGAGACGTCCTGTGGCGGCCGGAAGGCGATGACCTTGTCGGCCATCCCGGTGATCACGGACTTCGCGCGCTCGGAGGCGGAGCCGTCCGCCCCCTGTGCGATCTTGAGTGTCTTCCAGAAGTCAGGAGGCAGCAGCGGGCCGAAGACATGGGCGGGCACGACCACGGTGGACAGCAGGTTGTTGAGGAACATCTCGCTGTGGTTCGCACCCTGCGTGACCTTGATGGTCTTCTCGTCGAGAACCTGGATCTTGGCCGCCGCGCCCGCCGCCTTCGGGTCGAGCGCGTACGCCGTACCCCCCTGGCTGTAGGCGAGCCCGATCGACACTCGAATGTCCTCGCTGGTCACCGGCTTGCCATCCGACCACTTCGCGTTCGGCTGCAGGCGGATGACGACCGCTGACCCGTCAGGGGCGACCGTCCAACTTCTGGCGATCGCCGGATAGAACTGGTTGGGATCGGTTGGGTCGTTCTTGGGCCAGGCCAGCGCCATCCCGTTGTAGCCGTTGAAAACCGATCCCACGGGGTTGAACGGGTTGGTCGGCGCGCTGGCGTTGATCTGCTTGGTGCCGTCGATCGTGGTGTAGACGCCGCCCGATTGGGCGGTCTCCGTCTTCCCGGTGGTGCCGCATGCCGTGGCGGTCACGAGTGATGCCAGGGCCATGATCGCCGTGAGTCGCTTCATCGAATCTCCTTGAGCGTGGAGACCCCGGGCTTCAGCCCTGGGAAGGAAACGCGGCACAGCGCCGCCGGGTGCACGCCCGGATCGGTGACCGGCGCCGTGACCATCTGCACCGGCTCACCACCTCGATCGTCCGGGAATGGGTGTGCGCCTGCGGCGCGACCCGTGATCGGGACGTGAACGCGGCGAAGAACATCCTCGCCGCCGGGCCGGCGGAGAGGTGAAACGCCTGTGAAGCCGGTGTAAGACCTCAAGGGAGAGTCCTCCTGGCGGGCGACTGGCGGTGAAGCAGGAAATCCGACCTGTGAGGGTGGGAATCCCCCGGCTTCAGCCGTGGGGAGGAAGTCAAAGGCTTCTCCTGGTCCCCGATTGCCTGGACGATACGTGCCACTTAGCGGCGTAGTCAATTTTTTTCACGTAAAGAGTCAACGGTGGAGTTATTCTTTACCAACCCTTCTACCTGCGGAAACGTAAAAACGGGTGCCCATGGGGCACCCGTTTCGATCGGCTGGAGGCGGTTATGCCTTGGCTGCGGCGCTCTCACCGGTGAACGCGGCCACGGCGCCCAGACCGAGGTAGACCATGCCGCTGGTGACGTCCAGGCGGCGGCGGGCGCGGGCGGAGCGGCGCAGCCGGCCGGCCATGGCCGAGGCGAGCAGCGCGAAGGCGCCGTCGCTGGCCATGCCGAGCGCGATCCAGACCATGCCCAGCAGCAGGATCTGCGGGGCGATCGGGCCCCGGGAAGGGTCGGTGAAGTGCGGCAGGAAGGCCAGGAAGAAGATCGCGGTCTTCGGGTTGAGCACGTTGACCACGAAGCCCTCCCAGAACATCCGGGACCGGGTCGCGACCACCGGCTCGGCGACCTCGGTGTCGTCCGGGCGGGCCATCAGCTTCCGGACGCCCAGCCAGATCAGGTAGGCCGCGCCCGCGTACTTGACCACGGCGAACGCGGTCGCCGAGGCGGCCAGCAGGGCGCTGACGCCGAGGGCGGCGGCGGCCACGTGGACCATGGAGCCGAGGTGGATGCCCAGCACGGACACCAGCCCGGCGCCGCGGCCCTGGGCGACGCTGCGGGTCACGATGTAGAGCACCGCGGGGCCCGGTACGAGCAGCAGGGCGAGCGTCGCGGCGGCGAACAGGGCAAGTGTCGTCAGATCCGGCATGTCAGGATCGTAGGCTCACCCGACCTCTGCCTGCTCCGGGTTTTCCGTGCGGACCCTTCGGGGGCACCCGCAGGGGAGCGCGGAGATCGGCACGGCGTCGGCGGAGCAGGGGCCGCCTACGGGTGGATCGCCGAGGTCAGGGCGGTCAGCAGGGCGGTGGCCGCCGGGGGGACGGGGGGCCCGCCGTAGGTGGCGGCGCAGACCTGGCGGATCGAGCCGGGCAGTTCGACCACGTTGACCTCCGGGTGGCGGTGCGCCCGCAGGGCGAGGCCGGGCAGGGTCGTCACGCCGATCCCCGCCGCCACCAGGGACTGGACGGCGACGATGTCGTCGCTGGTGAAGCAGATCTCCGGCTCGAATCCGGCCCGGGCGCACAGGTCGAGCAGGTGGCTCCGGCACCGGTCGCAGCCCCCGATCCAGCGGCTGTCGCGGTGTGACGCGAGGGTGCCGGCCCGGCCGGAGGTGACCAGGTAGCTGGGGTCGTCCATCAGGTGAAGCAGCCGGATGCCGTCGTCCTCCGGCTCCGTGTCGTCGTAACGGAAGACGACGGCCACGTCCACGTAGCCGGCGCGGAGCATGCGCAGGGCCTCGGGCGGTTCGGTCTCGGTCAGGCGCAGCTCCAGGCCGGGGTGGTCCCTGGCGAGCAGGGCGGCGGCCTCCGGAACGAACGTGCTCAGGGCCGAGGGGAAGGCGGCCAGCCGGGCCCGGCCCGCGCGCAGCCCCACGTGCGCGGAGAGCTCGGCGGAGGCGGAGTCGATGCGCCCGACGATCTCGGTGGCCCGTTCGGCCAGCATCCGGCCCGCCTCGGTGAGCCGGATGCCCCGGCCCACCCGCTGGATCAGCTTGGCCCCGGTCTCGGCCTCAAGCTTGGCCAGGTGGTGGCTGACCGAGGGCTGGGAGTAGTGCAGCTCCCTGGCCGCCGCGGTGACCGATCCGTGCCGGGCGACGGCGGCGAGCACGCGGAGCCGTACGACATCGAGCATGTATCAAGGTTATCTATGAATAAGCGGGAGGATAGGCATTAGACGTTATGGATGGTCCGGCGCACCCTTGACATATGGAAACCATGTCACTCACCCGCCCCGGTCTGGCGGAACTGGTCACGGGGGTCCGGGAGCTGACCGGCCGGTCCGCCACTCCGAGGACGACGGCCTTCGCCGTGGCCGATCTGCTGCGTGCGCGGCTTCCCTCTCCGGCGATCCTCACCGGGGAGGAACGCCTCGGAGACCCCGCCCACTACGTCGGCCACACCCTCCACACCGAGGCGGCCTTCTCGATCCTCGCCGTGGTCTGGCGGCCCGGCCAGGAGACCGTGATCCACGACCACATCGCGTGGTGCGCGTTCGGGGTCCTGCAGGGGGTCGAGTACGAGACGCTCTACCGCCTCGACGGCGACCACCTTACGGAGATCGGCCGGACGGCCGGCCAGGTGGGGGAGGTCAGCGGCTTCGCCCCACCCGGAGACATCCACCGGGTGCGCAACATCGGCGACGGCACGGCGATCTCCCTGCACATCTACGGCGCCGACCTCGGCGCCGCTCCGAGCAGCGTCCGCCGCGTCTACGACCTGCCCGTCCGCTGAGCTTCGGGCCCGGCCGGTCAGCGGTCAGCCGGCAGGATGTGAAATGCGGTGAGCCCGTGGGTCAGGGGCTCGATCGCCCGGAAGTCGCGCTGGTCGAGAGTGAGGATGCGGTTGGTCCTGTACCGGTCCGCAAGGACCACGCCCACCGCGTCCGCCAGGTCCAGTCGCAGTCCTTCGTGCTCGACGATCTCCGCGGCGCTGCGGTGCTCGGGCTGTGCTCTGTCGAACGCGGCGTAAAGAGCGGAGGTGTCGGCGACGATTATCAACGCCGCGCCGCCCGCTCTTTGATGTGTTCGTACAGGACGTCGTCCATGGCTTCGGCGGTCAGTGGGCGTCCGCTGTCGAAGACGGGCAGTGTCCGGGCCTTCCTGGGGCGCGGCGAGTCACGGCACGGCAGGTCGCTCCCGTACGGCAGGGCCCCGACCACGCGGCGCCCGCCGTACGCCTGGAACCCGTGTCCCGGGCGGGCCCGGAACCACCGGATCAGCCTTCGATCCCGGGCTTCCTGTCCCGGTTGAGGCTCTCCTTGATGGCCTCCAGGCGGGCGGCGCCCTCGACGTCGATGGCGGCGCGCTCGACCTCGATCATCCGGGCCTCCACCGAGTTGGAGGTCAGCTCGGCCTCACCGAGGGCGCGGGCGTAGCGCTTCTCGATCTTCTCGCGGACCTGGTCCATGGTCGGGGTGTCCCCGGCGGGGGTGAGCCCGGATAGGTCGCCCATGGCCTTGTTGAGCTGCTCCTGCATCTTGGCCTGGTCGAGCTGGGAGAGCAGTCGCATCCGCTCGGCGATCTTCTTCTGCAGGGCCATGGCGTTGTTCTCGACCGCCGCGCGGGCCTGGGCCGAGGACTGCCTGGCCCGCTCGTGCATGAGCTGGGCGTCCTGCATCGCGGTCTCGGCCGCCACCAGCCGGGAGGCGAAGGCGCGGGCCGAGTCCTCGTAGGACAGCGCCTTGCGCTCGTCGCCCGCGGTCCTCGCCTGCTCGGCCAGCAGGACGGCCTGGCGGGCGTTCGCCTGGAGCTTCTCGGCCTCCTCCAGCGAGCGGGTGAGTTTCATCTCCAGTTCGCGCTCGTTGCCGATGACCGCGGCGGCCTGCTGGGAGAGCCGCTGGTGCTGCTCCTTGGCCTCCTGGATGGCCTGCTCGATCTGGACCCGGGGGTCGGCCAGCTCGTCCAGCCGGCCCGACAGGGCGAAGACCAGGTAGCGCCAGGCCCGGCGGATGACCTTGAACATGGGGGGCTCCTTAGCGATCCAGCGCGTCGCGAGTGATCTGTTCGGTTTCGTGCAGGCCCTGGCGGACCCCTTCGAGGTTGTCCGCGAGCTCGTCGAGCACCCGGGCCGGCTCCAGGGCCCCGGTCGCCGACATCGCCGACAGCTCCACCACCCGGGCGACGAGCTCCTCGATGCTGATCGTGCTCGACTCCATCCGGGCGAGCACCCGCTCCCTGGTCTCGGAGAGCCGGTCGGTCACGGCCTGCTGGGAGGCCAGCGAGGCGAGAGCGCGGTCGATGTCACCGACCAGCTCCTGTCTGGCTCCCCTCCGGGCGCGTGTCAGCCGCGCGTGCTCCTGGCGGAGCCGGTCGAGGTCGAACCGGGCGAGCGCGGTACCGGTCAGCGAGGCCTGCTCGGCCAGGCGTTCCAGCGTGGCCGTCGAGTCGTCCACCTGCGGGCGCATCAGTGCGATCCGCTCGGCCAGCGGGCCGTGCCCCATGGAGGCGCTCAGCTCGCCGAAGCCGTGCGCGGCCGCGCCGGCCCGTCGCAGCCAGGAGGCCTCCTGGCTGCCCGGGGTGACGACCGGAGCGGTACGGCCGTCGCCCCGCCCCTGGACCGCGGCGGTGGCCGCCTTGGCCAGCCAGACGGCGACTCCGACGACCCCGGCGGCGGCCGGGTGCACGCTGACGGCCCATGCGGCGCCCCCGGCGGTCGCACCGAGCAGCAGACCCCAGGGATCACGTAATTCATCGAAAAATCGGGACATCAGAAGTTGGATACCACCGCGGTGAACACCTGGTCGATACTTCCGGGCTTCCGGGAGTCGTAGGCGGCCGCGTCGGTCGCCTCGGAGATCTGCCTGAGCACGCCGAGATCGGCGTCCTGACCATAGGCGATCGTGAACATCCGCACCGACTCCTCGGCCGACTCGGCACGCAGATCGGGCAGGAGGTTCTTCAGCGAGACGCTGTTGGTGTCCTCGTTCTTGCCGTCGGTCAGGAAGACCACCGCGTTGATCGCGTCGCCGCTGTGCCGGTCGCGCACATGCCGGTAGGCGGCGAGCGAGGTGTCGTAGAGACCGGTCCCACCGTCAGGGGTCAGGCCGTTGATCTTGGCCTTCAGTCTCTTGCGCTGGGCGTCGTTCACGGTGTTCATCGAGGCCAGCTCCAGGTAGTCCTTGTCGCCGTCCCGCTTGGTGGAGAACATCCACAGCCCGACCTTGTCGTGCGGGCCGAACTGGGGAAGCGCGTTGACCGCGGCCTGCTTGGCCAGGTCCAGCTTGCTCCCGCCGGTGCCGGGCACGTCGGCGCCCATCGAGCCGGAGACGTCGATCACCATGAGCACGTTCGCGGGCTTGCGCAGGTCGGACCAGCTGGAGAGCACCTTGTCCAGCACGTTGGGGGCGGGCGGGCTGAGCGTCGTCTCCGGTCCGGCGGGGAGCAGGCCGTTCGCCTTGGTGATCAGCTTGCCCGCCTTCCCCTCGTACGACCGGAAGGCGGAGTCGGCGAACCGGTTCTGCTGCTCCGGAGCCTGAAGGTAGGCCAGGAAATCGGCGGCCACCTTGCGCTTGGCGTCGTCCACCCACGGCGCGGTCAGCACAGCGTAGGGGTTGTCGGAGTAGAGAGTGCCCTCTTTGGGGTAGATCGCCACCAGCGGCACCTTCGGCTTGCCGTGCTTGCCCAGGGTGCCGGGGTCACCCGTCGGGTTGCCCTGGTTGTAGTCCCAGACCGACTTCTCCTCCACGGCCACCGCGGAGATGTAACTCAGGCCCGCCCCAGCGTCGTCCGCCCGCTGCAGGTTCGACAGGAACGTCAGCGTCGTGTCGCCGTAGTGCACGATCGTGCGTTCCACACCCCGCACGAACTCCCGGGCCTTGGGGTCGGCCACGTTCTTCTCCGACAGGTCGCCCGACAGGCCGGTGGCGGCGAAGTAGGCGCCGACGGTGGCGTTCAGGCCGCTGGTGGAGAAGTTGGGGTTGGTCTTCCCCAGCCGGAACCGGCCCCACTCCGGATGATCGTACTTGGCCCAGGACCCGGCCGACAGGTCGAGCAGGTCGGACCAGCCGAGCTTCTTGCCCGGCCAGCCCAGCGCCTCGGCCATCGGCTTGGGCATCGCGATGACCAGGGGCGTCTTGGCGATCGACGGGTTGTCCGGCGCGACCAGGGAGCCGGTGTCGTTCCCGGCGGCACGCTGCTGGAGCAGGGTGACCCAGCCGCTGCTGGCCGGCGACCAGACGTCCGGCCGGGGCCCGTCCTGACGCTCGTCCCAGCCCCGGGCCAGCGCCTGCATCGCGCCGCCGCTGGCCTTGGTCTCGACGACGACGTCGGCGCAGCGCCCGCCGACCTCCCGGCCGTTGTAGCCGGCCGCGATCTCCCGGAGGAGCTCCGCCTTCTCCGACGACGCGGCCACGGTCAGGGCGATCCCGCCGTCGCCGCAGGCCTTGGTCTGTTCCGCGCCCCGTGGCCGGGACGGCTCGTTGCTCCCGACGTACAGCCGCAGACCGACGATCAGCGCTCCGGCGAGAATGATCGCGATGACGAACGGAGCGAAGTTCCTGCGCCGTCGCTGCGGCTGCTCGTACAACCCGGCCTCCCGGTGGTGTCAGTACTTATCCGACGAACGAGCCCCCGCCAGAGTTCGCCGCTACGGGACCGTGTTCAGAAGTTGGAGATCACGCTGGTGAAGACCTGGTCGATGGTGTCCGGCCGGGAGGAGTCGTAGGCGGCTCCGTCGGTCGCCTCGGCGATCTTCTTGAGCACGTTCTGGTCGGCGCCCTCGCCGTAGCCGATGGTGAACAGGCGCACGTCGGGGTTGAGCTTGCGGAGCAGGTTGTCCAGATCGCTTCCGCCGGTCTTCTCGTTCTTGCCGTCGGTGAGGAAGACCACCGCGTTGATCGCCCCGCTGTCCCTGGCTCCGCGCATCCGCTCGACGGCCGCCAGCGTGGTGTCGTAGAGCCCGGTCCCGCCTCCCACCGTCAGCCCGTTGAGCTGGTCGCGGAGCGCGTCGCCGGACCGCGCCACCGTGTCGATCGGGACCAGTTCCCGGTAGTCCAGGTCGCCGTCCTGCCTGGTGGAGAAGGCCCACAGGCCGACCTTGTCGTCCGCGCGGAACTGCGGCAGCGCGTTGATCGCCGCCTTCTTGGCCAGCTCCAGACGGGTCTCGCCGGTGCCCGTCGCCTCCTCCTCCATCGAGCCGGACTTGTCCACCACGATCAGCACGTTGGCCCGCTTGCGCAGCTCCGACCAGCTCTGCAGGACCTTGTCCAGGACGGCCGGGGTGGGCGGGCTGAGCGTGGTGATCTTCGCGTCGGGGAGGACGCCGTTCTTCTCGACCGCCTGGGGGCCGGCCTTGCCGTCGAAGGTGCGGTAGCCGTACGCCTGGAATTTCGCCTGTACCGGGCCGCTGTGCAGGTAGGTCAGGAAATCGTCGGAGACGGCCTTGTGGGCCGGGTCCATCCAGGTCAGCGGGACGTAGGGGTGGTCGGAGAAGAGGGTGCCCTCCTTGGGGTTGACGGCGACCAGCGGGGTCCGCGGCGGGCCGTGCTCGCCCAGGGTGGCCGGGTCGCCCGAGGGGTTGCCCCGGTTGTAGTCGGTGACCGAGTTCTCCTCGACGGTGATCGCCGAGATGTAGGCCATCGCCTCGCCCCGGTCGTCCGCGCGCAGCAGGTTGCCCAGGAACGTCATGGAGATGTCGCCGTAGTGCACGATCGACTGCTCCACGCCCTGCACGAACTTCCGGGTCCTGTCGTTGGCCACGTCGCCCGAGGTCAGGTCGGAGGTGGTGCCGGTCGCGGCGAAGTAGGCGCCGATGGTGGCGTTCAGGCCGCTGGTGGAGAAGTTGGGGTTGGTCTTGCCCAGCTTGAACTGGCCCCACTCGGGGTGGCCGTACTTCGCCCACCCCTTCGGGTCGGACGCCAGCTCGGCCAGCTCCGCCCAGCCGATCGCCTTGCCCGGCCAGCCCAGCGCCTCGGCCATCGGCTTGGGCATCGCGAAGACCAGCGGCGCGGTCACGATCGGGACCGGCCGGCCGTCGGCGACCGGTACGGTGCCGTCGGCGCCTCCCGCCTGCTGGCGCAGCAGCGTCACCCAGGCGGAGGCGGCGGGGGACCAGACGTCCGGCCGCTTGCCGTCGGTGTCCTTCCACCCCTTGGCCAGCGCCCGCATCGCGGTGCCCGAGTTGGCCTCGTCGACGACGACCTCGGCGCAGCGCCCGCTCACGGTCCGGCCGCTGTAGTCCTTGGCGACCTCGCGCAGAATGCCGATCTTGTCCTGGGAGGACGCCACCCGGAGCGTCACCGAATCACCCGAGCAGGCGCTGGGCGTGCCTCCGTCATCCCCGCTCCGGCCGAAGAACCAGCGCAGGCCGGCGATCAGCGCGATGGCAAGGATCACGGCGAGGATGTAGGGCAGGATCCGCCGGCGAGGACGTGCGGGGGAGTAGGACACCGGATGATCGTAGGAACAACCGAATTACCTGGACAAGGGGTATACCGTTTCCCGTGAGTCTCCGGCCCGCCGAGGGACGCGGTCAGCGGGGCATCGGAACACGTGCCGCGCTCCGTTTTGGGGCGGACTGCGCGACGGCGGATCCCCGGTGCGTGACGTCAGCGGACACCTCCCCGTGCCGGCCCGGGGAGGTGGGCATCAGCCGGAGACCCGCCTGTGCAGGAGGTCGACGAGGGTGGCGTGGAGCTGCTCGATCGGGCGGTCCGGACGCAGCGCCCGGCGTTCGATCGAGACGGTCAGCACCATGCCGAACACGGCGGTCGCCGCCGTCTCCACATCCAGGTCGTCCCGGATCGCGCCCTCGGTCACGGCCCGTCGCAGCACGCCGGCGTAGACGCCCAGTGCCTGCTCGCGCAGCCTGGCCACCGCGTCCTGCCAGGCCGTACGCCACATCTCGGCCAGCAGTACCCGGGCGAACGCGCCGTACTCCTCGAAGAACCGGAGCTGTGCCATGACCACCGCGTCGAGGGCGTCCAGCGGGGCCTGCCCGGTGTCCGCCTCGCCCAGCGCGTCGGCCAGTCGCTGTATCCCGTGTTCGAGCAGCGCGGCGAAGAGCGCCTCCTTGCTGCCGAAGTTGTAGAACACGGTGCCCTTGGCGACTCCGGCACGTTCGGCGATCGCGTCCACCGTGGCGGCGGTGTATCCCTGCTCCGCGATCACCTCCACCGCCGCCGTGAACAGCCTGAGCCTCGTCTCGGCCCTGCGGCCGTCCCCCTTCTTCGTGTTCACGCCCGCCCCGGACCTCCGCCGGTCTCGCTCCGTGTCCGCGGATCCGGTCCGCTGTTCCGTCATGAGAGGTAACGGTAGATCAGAGCGCCAGCTCGGGGTGGAGTCGCCGCATCGACCAGGTGCGCCCCCTGTGCACGGCGTAGACGGTCAGGCTCAGACCCACCGCGATGGTCAGGGCCAGCACCCCGCAGGCCTGCCAGACCACGGTGAGGTCGCCGCCGCTGATCAGCCGGCGCAGCGCGCTGACCACCCAGCTCATCGGGAGCCACGGCGAGATGGTCTGGAAGAAGCCAGGTGAGGTCTCGATCGGGTAGGTGCCGGCGGACGAGGTGAGCTGGAGCATCAGCAGCGCCAGCACCGCGACCCGCCCCGGCGGACCCAGCAGGGCGTTGACCGCCTGTACGACCGCCAGGAACGCGGCCGCGGTCAGCAGCAGGATCCCGGCGACCCCGGCCCAGTGCGCGGCCTCCATGCCGAGCCCGAATCTGATCACCGCCATCAGCACGCCCACCTGCGCGGCGCCCAGCACCAGGCCCGGCAGCCAGCCCGCCACCGCGATCCGCCAGGCGGGAGCCGTACCGGCCAGGAGGCGGGGGTTGAGCGGGCGCAGCACCATGTAGCTCACCATCGCGCCGACCCAGAGCGCCAGCGGGACGAAGAACGGCGCGAACCCGGTGCCGTAGTTGGGCACCTCGTTGAGGACCTGGTTGGCCAGCCTGACCGGCTCGCTCATCATGTCGCTGCGGTCCGCCCGCTCGCCCTTGCCGTAGTCGGGGATCTGCCGGGCCCCGTCTCCGAGCTTGTCGCTCAGCTCCGCCGACCCGTCGGTCAGTTTGCCGAGACCGGTGGTGAGCTCCCCCGCGCCCTCGTGCAGGCGGCCCACCCCGGTGTCCACCCGGGTCGCGCCGTCGCTCAGCTTGACGATCCCGCCGCCCAGCCGGGACAGTCCCCGGCTGAGCTGGGCGGAGCCGTCGCCGAGCCGGCCCAGCCCCGAGGTGAGTTCGCCGCCCGCGGCCGCCGCGTCACCGAGGCCCGCCTCGACCTTCGCCGAGCCGTCGGCCAGCTCGCCCAGCCCCTTGTCCAGCTCGTTGATCTTGTCTCTGGCCTGGTCGAGCCGCTGACCCGCGGTCGGAGCGATCTCCGCCGTACGGCCCGCGATCTCCGCGATCCTCCGGGCGTCCCGCTGCAACCGGGCCGCCGCGTCGCCACCGCCCCCGCCGCTGGAAGCACCCTCCAGGCCGGCCGTCACCTCCTGGGTGGACTGGGCGAGCCGCTCGGCGATGGACCGCAGCCGAGGGTCCGCGTCCGGGTTGCCGTCCAGCCAGTTCTGCAGCTGCTGCGCCTGCTGCCGGGCCTGGTCCGCCCCCTGCCTGACCCCGCCGGGCAGCGCTCCCGCATTGTCGGCGATCTGGTTGGCGCCGTGCTCGACGGCCTCGGCGAGCGACTGCAGCCGCGTGCCGTTCTCCTCCAGCACCGGGATGACCTGGTCGGCCACCTTGTTGAGTCTGGGCACCTGCGCGTGGACCTGGTCGTAGACCTGCGCGTTGCCGTCGGCGACCTGCTTGGCGCCCTTTTCCAGCTTGGCCAGACCCTGGCCCAGCTTGCGCGATCCGTCCTCCGCCTGGCCCAGGCTCCGAGTCAGCTTGTCCGCTCCGGCGGACAGCTTGCCGGTGGCGGTGTTGGCGCTGCCCAGACCCACGGCGAGCTGGTGGGTGCCGTCCTTGGCCTGGCCGAGGCCGCTGTTCAGGGAGGACGCGCCCTTGCCGGCCTCCGCCGTACCGTCGTGGAGCTCGTCCGCGCCGTTCGCGGCCTTGGCGGTGGCGTCGTGCAGCTCTCCGAAGGAGACGAAGACGTTGTCCCAGTAGTCCTTCAGCGCGGTACGGCTCGCCGCGTCCTTGACCTCGGCGAACACCGCGTCGGAGATCGTGCCCATGATGTAGCTGCGGCCGGTGTCCACCTGCACGCCGAGCTCGGCGGGGGTCGGCGTGCCGTCGCCGGAGGGGGAGGCGAGCCGGGCGCTGAAGTCGGCGGGGATCGTCAGCGACAGGTAGAAGCTGCCGTCGTTCACCCCGTCGGCGGCCTGGCGGGCATCGACCGTGTGCCAGCCGAGGACCTCGCGGTCCCGCAGCTCCTCGGCCAGCTCCCGGCCCGCGTCGACCGTCTTGCCGTCGGCGGTCGCGGGCCTGTCCTCCACGACCAGCGCCACCGGGATGTTCTCCAGGTTGCCCTGCGGGTCCCAGAACGACCACAGGTACAGCCCCGCGTAGAGCAGTGGCAACATCACCACCCCCGCCAGCGCCGCCCGGGTCAGCCGCGACCGGGTGAACCGCCGCAGCTCCAGCCGTCCCAGCCGCAACGATCTCATCGGTCCTTCTCCTCGGTTTCCTCGGTCTCCTCAGCCGGTACGGCCCGCGCCACCGTCTCCCCGTCCTGCTCGCCGGCCCCCGCAGGCTTTTCGGCGTCAGGAACGGTTTCGGGTTCTTCGCCGCCGGAGGTCCCGGAGGGCAGATGGATCGCCGTCGCCAGCTCGCTCTCCGTGCAGGCCGCGATGACGGTCAGTCCCAGACCGCACAGCTCTTCCAGCGTCGCCCAGAGCGCCTCCTGACGGTCCCGGGACAGGCCGGTGTCCACGTTGTCGAGGACCAGCAGTCCCGGGGTGTCGAGCAGCGCGAGCGCGATCCCCAGGCGCACCCGCTGTTCCCGGCCCAGGTCGCGGACGAGGGTGCGGTCGTCGGGGGACGGCTCCAGGCCCGCCAGGGCCAGCGCGGTCTCGGCCCGTGACTCCTGCCGTTTGCCCCAGAACATGCCCGGCGACCGCTCGTGCAGGTGCTCGCGGACCGTCAGCGCCTTCTCCAGGTCGTTGACCCCGTCGACCAGACCGAGCGCGGCGACGCGCCGGATGCTTCTCGGCTTGTCGTACCGCCCGACGGTGAGCGTGCCCGTGGTGGGCTTCATCCGTCCCGCCAGGGTCAGGAGCAGGCTCGTGCGCCCGCTGCCCGCCTGCCCGGTGACGGCGGTGAGGCTGCCCGGCTCGGCCATGAGGCCGACGTCGCGGTAGACCCATCCGTGCTCGCCTTCGAGGGACAGATCGATCGCGTGCACCGCGACCCCGTGGAACACCGCGTCCTCCGGATTTTTAAACTGACCAGTCAGTGCAAAATATCATGCCAAGACGTCCCGCAGGTGACCGGTCGGTCAAAGGTGGCGATTCTCACGAAAGCCGGTCGCTCACCTGCCCAGGCGAGCGACCGGCTCGACGGCAGATTCCCAACCCCGGCGAATACACGCCTTCTTCGTCTTCGGTGTGCAGCCTTCAGGCAGGACGGGCTCGTCGTCGGTCCAGCCCATCCGCCGTGAGCCCGGCGGCCTTGGTCTCAACCGTCGTGAGCTCGGCTGCCATGAGCTCCGGCGGCGAAATCCCGGGCGGCGGCTCAACCATCACTCTCCTGATCTCAGATCTCACGCCCTCATACATGCGTGATCCATCGATCAGGTTGCCTCACGATCAGGCCGTTACGGCTCCGTATTTTTCGGCGATCCGGTCGATGCGAGTGGCAAGAAGAAAGTCCAGTTCCGTCACGACATCACCTGCCGTATGCGTGGTCATGGCGATCCGCAGGCGGTCCCAACGGATATCGATGTCGGGCCGATGCTCCAGCTCTTTGGCCGCCGCGCCGATATCCGTAACGATCTGAATCGCGGAATCATAGGAGACTGCGAACGTTTTGCTGATCTGGTGGACGTCACCATCCCAGCCGTCGAGAGCGTCGAGCCGACGCCGTACTTCATCGCTTCGCAAGGGGTCACGTATGGCCATGGGTCCACTATGTGAGGTCGGCCAGCTTCTCCGCCAGGTCTCTTCCTACCGAACTGTCCGCCCAGAGGGTCATCCTGGATCGCAGTCCGGCCAGTTCGCGGATCAACCGGGCTGAACCCGTTTCCTGGGCGATTTGGAGTGCTTCTGCTGCTACGTCGGCGGCCTGCTCGGGCTCTGTCACGGCGAGCGCGACAGCTTGCCGAGCCCGGAACACCCCGATGTCCCGGCGGGAGGTGGCGGGCATCGCGGGGATGATCTCCTCCCACAACGCGCTGCTCTGCTGGGTGAGCCCGAGGCGGGTGTAGCACGTCGCGCGCTGGATCAACAGATAGTTCGGGGTACGGCACGCGTTGCCCACCAGAAAGTCGACGAGCGCGGCCTCTGTCAGATCGATGACGGCGGTAGCGTCACCGAGATCGGCCGATAGCATCGCGCGGTTGGTGAGGGCGTGACTCACCATGTGGACATCGTGCGCACGATGGGCCATCTCCAAATTGGTACTTAGCCAAGAGAACGCTCGTTCGGTTGATCCGGCGTCCTGGTAGAGCCAGCCGACGAACGCAGCGTAAGCGGCGGCCAGGCGAAACAGCTCACGCCGGAGCTCGGGTTCAGCGCTGCTTGCCAGTTCGATGATCGATGCGAACTGGGCGGAAACAGGACCTACCAGGTGACGGGGGCCGAGAAGGGCATCTGCGCGATAGTGAATTAAGAGCTGGTCCTTGAAGTAGCCGACAAGCTCAGGAGTGACATATCGGGCGGCAACACCCGATATTGGAGGCAGGTCCAGCTCCCACCTTGGCAAACTGCTGATGTCGGGAGCTTCGTCGAACAGCTTCGCCTCGGCGATGTCGAACGCCCGTGCGTACAGTTGCGGGTAAGGGTCACGCGGTCGATAGCGGCCCGCCTCCCAGTCGCGGAGCATCCGGGTGAGCGACTCCCGAGTCGGCATGTGAGCGCGGACGTGTCCGTCCGCCGCGTCGGCTAGCCGTTTGGCCATCTCCTTCTGTGACCAGCACCGGTTGCGCCGCTCGGCTCGCAGCCGGACGGCCCAGGCGGGGATTTCGTCCACGGGCACCTCGCGGATGTGGATGTGGGGGATCCGCTCATCTCCTCCATTCTCCCCTGTCAGTGATCGATCACGCTGCGTTGTCATGGATTCATGCAAGCCTCCTCTCTCACATCACCGTCCTGTCCCGGCCGGCGGATCTGGCGCTCTGACCAGGGGCGCTGGTGGGCGACCAGGACGAGCCCGTTCTCCCGCGCGGCCGAGCGCGCCGAGGCGCACCGCACCGTCGACGCCGACGATGAACGCACGCTGCGTGAGCTGATCGCCGAGCAGGAGCACCGCGCGCGGGCGGTCTCATGAGCAGGCGCGGCGGCGGTCCGGCTTCCCGTGCCGCTTCCCACGCCGCCGCCGCGCCGTCGTTCGCGTACGGGCCCGTACGGAGGGGTGCGGGTCCGTGCGTGGCGCGGGTGGCCGGAGTCGTTACCCGGCCCCCGCGCCGTCCAGACGGACCTGCTCTGATGTGAGGGCGTCGCAGGGTGGTGTGTCGGTTGGCGGATGCGGCGCGCTGGGTCGAGGATGCCGCTGACCTCGCCCAGGTGCTCCGTGTCGACGCCGATCGGCGATACCCGTTGGATTTTCGGCGATCACTACGGGGACCCCATCATGCAACAGTTTCCGCCCCTGCTTCCTCTCAAAGGTGAGGAAATGACGAAAGGCAAGGGCCGTTGGAAGCTGATCCCCATTTCGCGGAGTTCGTCGCCGAACGTGGCGACGCGCTGTTGCGCTACGGCTACATGCTGGCCGGCAATCCGCATGACGCGGCCGACCTGGTCCAGGAGGCGCTGCTGAAGCTGCGCGGCGCCTGGCATCGATTGCGCTTGAAGGAAAACCCGGAGAGCTACGTGCGTACCACGATGGCCAGGCTGCACATCGCCACCTGGCGGTTACGCAGGCGCGAGCAGCTCGTCTGGGACCTGCCGGAGCGCGAGCACCACGACCCGCTGCCCAGCGGGGACGAGGGAAGAATGTGGCAGGCGCTGGCCGGCCTGCCGCGCAAGCAACGCGCGGTGCTGGTGCTGCGCTACTACGAGCAACTCGATGACGCCGAGATCGCCGCCGTGCTCGGGATCTCGCGCGGCACGGTACGCAGCCAGGCCGCCCGCGCGCTCGACAAACTCCGCGGCGCCGTTCCGACTAAGCCGATGAGTAGGGGGAACGTACGATGACCGAGGTTGAGGAGACTCTCCGCAGGACGTTCGGCCAAGCCGCCGGGCAGGCGCCCCGGCTGCCCGGCCTGCTGCCCGAGCGGCTCGAGCGGATCCACCGGCGCAGGAGGCGGCGGGCCCGGGTGGTGCTGGCCGCCGCGGCGGTCTTGCTGGTCGCGGGCGGGACCGTCGCCGTGATGCCCGGCGGCGGCGAGACCATGACGGCCGCGCCCGCTTCGGAGCCGCACTCCGCGACGCCGGCCGAGCGTGTGGAGAAGGTCTGGCCGGAGGCGGTGCGGAAGGTCCCGGCGAAGTGGCCCGACGGGGCGTCGTGGCAACCGCAGACGTTCATCGACGACCGTACGCTGCTCGTGACGGCTCCGGCGGGATTGGACCAGCCGACCGCCGTCTACGCCTACGACCTCGACGACGACTCGCGACGCAAGATCGCCGACCTGCCGTCGCCCGAGGGCAAGTCGGGCTTCACCAACGGCTTCGCCGTGGGCGATGGACACGTGGTGTGGTGGAGCGCGGCGAAGGACCGCATCGCACACCTCTGGGCCGTGCCGGTGGGCGGTGGGACGGCAAAGCTCGTCGCCGACCAGAGCATCAAAGAGGGGGACGGCAGCGGGATCGACTCGCTCACCGTGGCCAACGGCAAAATCGTTTTCTCGCTCTACACGGGCGGGGTCTTCGCCGTCCCCCTGGAGGGCGGCACGGTGGAACCGGTCGAGGGAGGCACCGGGATGCATCTGCTGGCCTGGCCGTGGATCGGCACGCCGGGGCGGGGAGGCGAGCCCCACGGCACCGAGTTCGCCCGGATCCTGAACGTGGAGACCGGCGAGACCAGAACCGCCGTCACCCACCCCGGCGAGGTGATCCGATTCTGCGGCGTGACCATCTGCCTGGGCAGGACCTCGGAAGGCCAGTCCTTCTTCCGGCATCGGGACGGCTCCTCGCAGAAGATGGTGCCCGCCAGCGTGTCCAGCATGACACCGCCGACCCAGGACCGCTTCTACGTCTCGACGTACGGCGGCAGGAAGTTCGAGGGCGTGGGACTGTACGACCTGAACACCGGTAAATCGGGCTACCTGGGCATCCGGGAGGAGGGCTCTTCCACCAGCCCGCCGTTCGAGGTTTCCATCGACCTGCCGTCCGAGGATCCGACCGGCAGGCTCCTCAGCTACACGCTCGGGGACGACCTTTACCTGATCGACCTGGCCGGGATCCGGTAGCCCGCTGCCGGCCATGGACCGGCTCCGCGAGAGCGCCGGGCGGAACCCGGCCAGGATGCGGAAAGGACCCGCCCCCGCCGGTCGCGCCGGGTGGGACGGGTCCTTTCGAAGGGTCTCGCTAGACCGTCGCGGAGCCGTACTCCTGCAGGAAGAGCGCCTCGGCGACGGCCGTACGGCGGAGCTCTTCGATGTTGACCCGCTCGTTGGGCGCGTGGATCGAGGCGTCGTCGTCCTCGGCGCCGAAGAGCAGGATCGACGCGGCGGGGAACTGCTTGACGAGCGTGGAGACCAGCGGGATCGAGCCGCCGGCGCCGACGTCGCGCGGCGGCCGGCCGAAGGCGCGCTCCATCGCCCGGTTCAGGGCGGCGCGGGCGGCCCCGCCGGAGTCGGCGAGGTAACCGGAACCCAGCACGAGGTCGGAGACGTTCACCTCGACGCCCCAGGGGGCGACCTGCCGCAGGAAGTCGACGACGGCGTTCACGGTCGTCTTCGGGTCGCCCGCCGGAGGCACGCGCACGGTCACCCGGGCCCGCGCGAGCGGCTGGACCGCGTTGATGGCGCCGGAGACGGTCGGCACGTCCAGGCCGGTGACCGTGATGGCGTAGGAGGCCCACAGGCGGTCGGCCAGCGTGCCGGAACCGATCAGCGAGACGCCGTCGAGCACGCCCGCGGTCGCCCGGAACTCCTCCTCCGAGGGGCCGGAGCCCAGGAAGGCGCCGCGCGGCAGGCCCGGCACCCGGATGTCGCCGTGGTCGTCGTGCAGGGCGGCCAGCATGCGGATCAGCGCCGCGAGGGCGTCCGGGGCGGCGCCGCCGAACGAGCCGCTGTGCAGCGACTCCCTCAGGGTGCGCACCTCGATGGTGAAGGCGCCCATGCCGCGCAGCGAGGTGGTCACCGCCGGGTCGCCCACGTGCGGGTTGCCGCAGTCGGCGACGACGATCGCGTCGGCGCGGAGCAGGTCGGGGTTCCGCTCGACGAAGGCCTCAAGGCGCTCCCCGGCGTACTCCTCCTGGCCTTCGACGATCACCTTGATGCCCACCGGGAAGTTTCCCCGGAAGGCGCGGAGCGCGGCGACGTGGGAGATGACGCCGGACTTGTCGTCGGCCGCGCCGCGGCCGTAGATGGCGCCGTCGATCTCCGTCGGCTCGAAGGCCGGGGTGCGCCACAGCAGGGGATCACCCGCGGGCTGCACGTCGTAGTGGGCGTAGAGCAGCACGGTCGGCGCGCCGGGCGGGGCCGGGGCCTCGGCGTAGACGGCGGGAAAGCTCCCCTCCACCGGGATCTGCCGGACGTGCGGCAGCCCGGCGCTGCGCAGCAGCTCCTCGGTCGCCGCGGCCGCTGCGCGCACCGGCTCCTCGGGGTGGCCGGGGAAGGCCACGGAGGGGATGGCGACGAGCCGCTTGAGGTCTTCGACCGCCTGGGGCATGCCCGCGGTGACGGCACCCTCGATCTCGTCAGGAGTCACGACGTTTCCTCGCATCTCAATATCAGGTCGTTCTATTTGATCACAGCCGGCCGGTGGCGGCGTTTCGCATCGATTGCAGCACACCGCGGTTCCGCCGGGCAGGGTCAAGATGTGCGCGAAGTCCGGACACTCCCAGACTTCGTGCGCGGATTTCGTTGTTGTTACAGGATGGTTTTGCGGATTCCGAAGTTCTTGAACTCTATTGCCACGTTTTCACTTGGCAAGTCGTTCTTCCTGCGTGCACACTGTGGAGAGCTTCAGACCATCGAGGGAAGATAGCAATGACCCACCTTGAAAACACCGACGTGGCATCGCTCATGCAGGCCGCCCAGGACAACCTGTGGATGCACTTCAGCCGGCACAGCTCCGAAAAGGGCGCCGAAGTCCCGATGATCGTGCGGGGTGAGGGCGCATACGTCTACGACGTGCACGGTAAGCGCTACCTTGACGGCCTGGCCGGGCTGTTCGTGGTCCAGGCGGGGCACGGCCGCAGCGAGCTGGCCGAAGCCGCCGCCAAGCAGGCCCAGGAGCTGGCCTTCTTCCCACTGTGGTCCTACGCGCACCCCAAGGCCGTCGAGCTGGCCCAGCGGCTGGCCGCCGAGACCCCCGGCGACCTCAACCGCGTCTTCTTCACCACCGGCGGCGGCGAAGCCGTCGAGAGCGCGTGGAAGCTCGCCAAGCAGTACTTCAAGCTGACCGGCAAGCCGCTCAAGCACAAGGTCATCAGCCGTCAGATCGCCTACCACGGCACCCCGCAGGGCGCCTTGTCGATCACCGGCATCCCCGCCTTCAAGCAGATGTTCGAGCCTCTGGTCCCCGGCTCGGTCCGCGTGCCGAACACCAACCACTACCGCGCCGACGAGATCACCGGCATCCCCGGCATGACCCCGGAGCAGTACGGCTACTGGGCCGCCGAGCGCGTCGCCCGCGCCATCGAGATGGAGGGCCCGGACACCGTGGCCGCCGTCTTCGTCGAGCCGGTGCAGAACGCCGGTGGCTGCTTCCCGCCGCCCCCCGGATACTTCCAGCGCCTGCGCGAGATCTGCGACGAGTATGACGTCCTGCTCGTCTCCGACGAGGTCATCTGCGCCTTCGGCCGCCTCGGCACCATGTTCGGCGGGCAGAAGTTCGACTACGTCCCCGACATCATCACCTGCGCCAAGGGCATGACCAGCGGTTACTCGCCGATCGGCGCCATGATCGCCTCGGACCGCCTGTTCGAGCCGTTCAGCAACGGCACCGAGATGTTCGCCCACGGCTACACCTTCGGCGGCCACCCCGTCTCCGCCGCGGTCGCCCTGGCCAACCTCGACCTGTTCGAGCGTGAGGACCTGCTCGGCCACGTGACCCGTAACGAGCCGATCTTCCGCGCCACCCTTGAGCGTCTCCGTGACCTGCCGATCGTCGGCGACGTGCGCGGCTCCGGCTTCTTCTGGGGCATCGAGCTCGTCAAGGACAAGCAGACCAAGGAGACCTTCAACGCGGACGAGTCCGAGCGCCTGCTCCGCGGATTCCTGTCCAAGGCCCTCTACGACGCGGGCCTGTACTGCCGTGCCGACGACCGCGGCGACCCCGTGGTCCAGCTCGCCCCGCCGCTCATCTGCGGTCCCAAGGAGTTCGACGAGATCGAGTCGATTCTCCGCTCCGTGCTGACGGAAGCGTGGACCCGGCTGTAGAGCGCACCGCCGTACACGGCCCGCTCACCCGCGTCCGCCGTGTACGGCCCGCTCAAGGCCCACCCCCCCCCGCTGCTCGACCCGTGCTGTGACATTCCGTTGCAATCCGGAAGGAACCCTTATGAAGATCGGCGTGCCCGCCGAGGTCAAGAACCACGAGTACCGCGTCGCCGCGACTCCGGCGGGCGTGCACGAGCTGGTCCGTCACGGCCATGACGTCTACGTCCAGCGCGGCGCGGGCCTCGGCTCCCACCTTCTCGACGAGGACTACCTGTTCGCCGGCGGCAAGATCCTCGACACCGCCGACGAGGTGTGGGGCGAGGCCGACATGATCCTCAAGGTCAAGGAGCCGATCGCCGAGGAATACCACCGCATGCGTGCCGGGCAGGTGCTCTTCACCTACCTGCACCTCGCGGCCGGTCGCGAGTGCACCGACGCCCTGCTCGAGCAGCAGGTCACCGGCATCGCCTACGAGACCGTCCAGGTCGGCAACACCCTGCCGCTACTGGCCCCGATGTCCGAGGTCGCGGGCCGCCTCGCCCCGCAGGTCGGCGCCTACAACCTGATGCGCTTCAACGGCGGCCGCGGCATCCTGCCCGGCGGCGTGCCCGGCGTGGCCCCCGCCAAGGTCGTCGTCATCGGCGCCGGGGTCTCCGGTCTCAACGCGGCGCAGATCGCGGTCGGCATGGGCACGGACGTCACCGTCCTCGACCTCAACATCGACCGCCTGCGGTTCATCGACGCCATCTACCAGGGCCGCCTGAAGACCCTCGTCTCGACCTCCTACGCGATCGAGAAGGAGGTCCTGGAGGCCGACCTGGTCATCGGTGCGGTGCTGATCCCGGGCGCCAAGGCCCCGACCCTCGTCTCCAACGAACTGGTCTCCCGCATGAAGCCGGGCTCCGTGCTCGTCGACATCGCCATCGACCAGGGCGGCTGCTTCGAGGACTCCCGCCCGACCACGCACGCCGAGCCGACCTACCAGGTCCACAACTCGATCTTCTACTGCGTGGCCAACATGCCGGGTTCCGTCGCCAACACCTCCACCTACGCGCTGACCAACGCGACGCTGCCCTACGCGGTCAAGCTGGCCGGTCTGGGATGGAAGCCGGCGCTCCAGCAGGACGCCGGCCTCGCGCCGGGTCTCAACACGCACGCGGGACAGCTCACCAACGACCAGGTCGGGCTCGCCCTCAACCTGCCGTCCGTGCCGGTCTCCCAGGTCATCGCCGCCTGACGGCGGGATCGACCCTCGCGTGCCCCGGGCCCGTCGTGGGAACGGGGCACGCGCTCACGGATTGCCCAGCGCCCTCTCGAAGACCGAGGTCTCCAGGGTGAAACCGACCGGGTCGGGCAGATGGAGCGGGCTGCCCACCGAGACGCGGGAGAAGGTCTGGTACTCGCCGCCCTTCGGATCGCTGAAAACGGTCACCGTGGCGGGCGCGGCGACCGGGTCGACCAGGAGCATCACGGGGACCAGCCCGGCGGCGTACAGGTCGGGCTTCCTATCGCGGTCGTCGACGACGCTGCCGGGCGAGACGATCTCGGCGACCATGAGCAGGCCCGAGGAGAGCAGCTCGCGGTCGCCCCAGCGGGGGCAGTCGGCCGGGGCCAGCACGAAGTCCGGCTCGACCGGGTCGCGGGGCCCGTCGATGCAGACGTCGACGTTTCCGCTGAATCCGTCCCAGCCTCTCTCCTCAATGAGGGGGAGGAGCGCGCTGTACAGGCGCATTGCGATCCTGGCGTGCTCGGGGGTGCCTACCGGGCTCACTATCAGTCTCCCGTCGATGACTTCGGTGCGGAGCCCGGGCAACTGTGGAAGCGCGTCGAAGAGCTCGCGTGCCGTGCCGGGCAGGGGCTTGGACGCGGTCTCAGGGGTGGGCCTCAGATCGGCGGCGTGCCGTCGCGATGTCATGAGCACGATTATGAGTTTCCCTTCGTGTCCTTGTGAACACGCTGAGTATCTCAAATGGGTCGTTGTGAAATAGGGTTTCGGTAAAAGCGCGGGGTCAGACCCAGCCGGGGCGGACCAGGCCGGACTCGTAGGCGATGACGACGAGCTGGGCGCGGTCGCGGGCGTGCAGCTTCATCATGGCGCGGCTGACATGGGTCTTGGCGGTGGCCGGGCTCATGAAGAGCGTGCGGGCGATCTCGTCGTTACTCATGCCCGTGCCGACCAGTGTCAGGACCTCGCGTTCGCGGTCGGTGAGCGGGTCGAGGTCCGCGGAGGGATGGGGCCGCTTGGCGCGGCTGGCGTACTCGGCGATCAGGCGGCGCGTCACCCCGGGGGAGAGCAGGGCGTCGCCGTCGGCGACGACGCGGACCGCCTGGATCAGCTCGGCGGGCTCGGTGTCCTTGACCAGGAAGCCGCTGGCGCCGTTGCGCAGGGCCTCGAAGACGTATTCGTCCAGCTCGAAGGTCGTCAGGATGATGATCTTCGGTCCGGGGGGCATCTCGCGGGTGGCGGTCAGGCCGTCCATGCCCGGCATCCGGATGTCCATCAGGACCACGTCGGGCTGGTGCTCGGTGGCCAGCCGTACGGCCTGGGCCCCGTCGGCGGCCTCGGCCACCACCGTCATCCCGGACTGGGCGTCGAGCAGGGCCCGGAATCCCGCTCTGACCAGGGCCTGGTCGTCGGCGAGGACAATCTTGATCATTCGGTCTCCTCCGGGATCGGCAGCCGCGCCTCGACGCGGAAGCCCTGTCCATGATGACCGGCGGTCAGCGCGCCGCCGAGTGCGGTCGCCCGTTCGCGCATGCCGGGGATGCCGTTCCCGCCGCCCAGGCTCTCCCCGGGGGGTCCGCCGCCGGAGTCGGTGACCTGGATGAGCAGCTCGCGGGGGCCGTACTCCAGCAGGAGGGTGACGGTCGAACCCGGTGCGTGCCGGGTGGCGTTGGTCAGCGCCTCCTGGACGATGCGGTAGCCGGCCCGGTCCACCCCCGGCGGCAGCGCCCTGATTCTGCCGGTGATCCGTCTGGTGACCGGCAGGCCGCTGCGCTCGACGAGCTCGTCCAGCCGTCCCAGCCCGGCTGTGGGGGAGCGGGGGGCGCCGTTGCGGAGCACGTTGAGGACGGAACGCATCTCGGTCAGCACGTCCTTGGAGGCGTGTTTGATGGTGGTGAGCGCGGTGCGGGCCTGCTCGGGGTGGTCGTCGATCAGGTGCAGGGCGGTGGAGGCCTGGACGTGGATCAGGGAGATGTTGTGGGCCAGCACGTCGTGCAGCTCCTGGGCCATGGTCAGCCGTTCCTCGCTGGCCTGCCGTCTGGCCTCCTCCTGCTCCACCCGCTCGTGCTCGGCCAGGCGATCCCTTCTGGCACGGACGAACTCGCCCGACGCCAGGACGACCCCCATGACCGCGGCTATCGCGACCGTGTGCCACAGGCCGGGGCTGGGGACCGGGGCCAGCCAGGTCGTGTAGACGAGGAAGAACACGTAGGCCATGGCCGAGGCCACCCAGGCCGCGCGCCGGTGGCCGAGGACGACGGCGCTGTAGAGCGCGATGATCGGGCTGAAGAAGATCGGGCCGTAGGCGTGGCCCCGGCCGATGAAGGCGGCGGTGGTGAGCAGGGTGACGGCCAGGGTGAGCGCCGGGTGGCGGCGCCGTACGGTCAGGGCGAGTGGTCCGGCCACCAGCAGCGCGTTGCCGAGCAGGTCCACCGGGACGCGGTCGGGCTGGTTCCACTGCGCGCCCATGGTCGCCATGACCTGGAGGACCGCCAGGAACAGCGGGAGCAGTGGGTCGATCCAGCGGGGTTTGGCGCGCACCTTGGAACTCTATGTCCGCCCTGTTGACCTGCGCGTCCCCCCGGCGGGGCAGCGGCCGCTACGCCACCGGTGGTACGAGGGGCTGACAGGGCAGTCGGGGTGGGACAAGCTGGGATAAGTCTGGAGACAAGCCGTCCGTGGGAGGCTTTAATGACCACTCGCCAGTTAGCCGTGTCCGTCGCCGGGATCCTGGTCGGCGGCTCCGTCCTCTTCGCGCAGCCCGCGGTGGCGTCGCCACCGGCGCAGGTGGGACCGGTGGGCAAGAGGCCCGTCGCCGAGGGATACGGCGGGGCGGTCGCGACGGTCGACCTGGACGCGAGCGAGGCCGCGCTGGGGGTGCTGCGCCGGGGCGGCAACGCGATGGACGCCGCGGTCGCGGCGGCGGCCACGCTGGGTGTGACCGAGCCCTACTCGGCGGGACTGGCCGGGGGCGGGTTCATCGTCTACTACGACGCCCGCCACCGGAAGGTCCACACGATCGACGGCAGGGAGACGGCGCCCCGGGCGATGGCCGCGACCTCCCTGGAGGGCATCCCGTTCGACGACGCGGTCACCAGCGGGCTGTCGGCGGGGGTGCCGGGCAGCGTGGCCCAGTGGGAGCTGGCGCTGCGCCGGTTCGGCACGCTCTCGCTCGGGCAGGCGCTCAGGCCCGCCATCAAGGTCGCCTCCGAGGGCTTCACCGTCGACCAGACCTTCCACGACCAGACGGCCGCCAACGCGGCCCGGTTCAAGGACTTCACCTCCACAGCCAAGCTGTACCTCCCCGGCGGCGCCCCACCGCCGGTGGGCTCCACCTTCCGCAACCCCGAGCTCGCCGGCACCTACCGCCGGCTCGGCAGGGAGGGCGGCGACTGGCTGTACGGCGGGCGGCTCGGCGCGGAGATCGTGGCCACGGTGAAGAAGCCGCCGCTCACCCCCGGCTCCACCCGCAACGCGCGGCCCGGCCTGATGGAGCTGTCCGACCTGGCGGCCTACCGGGCGATCGAACGGCCGCCCACGGAGACGACCTACCTGGGCATGGACGTGTACGGCATCGCGCCGCCGTCCTCGGGCGGTTCCACGGTCGGCGAGGCGCTCAACATCTTGGAGGCGCTTCCCAAGGTCGGCATGCACGAGTATCTGGAGGCGTCCCGGCTCTCGTTCGCCGACCGGAACAAGTACGTCGGCGACATCCCGGGCGTGCCGCTGAAGGAGCTGCTGTCCGACGGGTTCGCCAAGGAGCGCGCCTGCCTGATCGGCGAGCGGGCGATGCCCAACCCGGCTCCGGCCGGAGACCCCGACGGCGACTACGGGCCGTGCCGGGCCGCGTCTCCGGCGCAGGAGACGCGGACGCCCGCCGAGGGCCCGGAGACCACCCACATGGTCGTGACGGACCGCTGGGGAAACGTGGTCGCCTACAACATCACCATCGAGTCCACCGGTGGCAACGGCATCGTCGTCCCGGGCAGGGGATTCCTGCTCAACAACGAGCTGACCGACTTCACCTTCGGTCCCGCGCCCGGCGACCCCAACCTGCCCGCGCCCGGCAAGCGTCCCCGCTCCTCGATGGCCCCGACGATCGTCCTGAACGACGGTGAGCCGGTGCTCGCCCTGGGCTCGCCTGGCGGTTCCACGATCATCACCACCGTGCTGCAGATCCTGGTCAACCGCTGGGACCTCGGCATGTCGCTGCCCGACGCGCTGGCCGCCCCCCGCGCCAGCCAGCGCAACACCGCGCAGACCCAGGCCGAGCAGGGCTTCATCGACCGCTACGGCCCCGAGCTCACCTCCCGGGGGCACAGCTTCACGCCGACTCCCGAGATCGGCGCGGCCACCGCCGTCGAGTTCCTCCGTCACGGGAGGCTCCAGGCCGTCGCCGAGCCCACCAGGAGGGGCGGCGGCAGCGCCCTGGTGGTGAGCGAGCGCCGTTAGCGCCGGCCACGCGGGCCGTTCACGTCGTCGTTCCCTGCCCCGCGCCGGTGGCCCGGGGCGGGGGAAGGGCCTTTCGCCGCTGCCGGTCCGCCGGCCGGCTCGGGCATCTCGAAGGTGGTCTGGAGCGGCGCGCCGCAGGTCGTCCACGCGAGGTTGACGTTGGAGGCGTTGACCGGCATCCGGTCCGCGGCCACGAAGAGCCCCAGGGCGAAGGTCAGCGCCGTCAGGAACATCACGGCGACGCCCGGGAAGCCCCCGATGAACTGGGTGGCCTTCCACGCGGCCGCTCCCACCACGCCGGCCGCCGGGATGGTGGCCAGCCAGATCATCGCTATCCGGGCCAGCACCCCCCACCGGATCCCGCTGAGCCGTCTGCCCGCTCCCGCGCCCACGATCGAGCCGCAGCACACCTGGGTGGTCGACAGCGGGAACCCGGCGTTCGACGCGGCGAGGATCACCGCGGCCGAGGAGGACTCCGCGGCGAACCCCTGCGGGCTCCGGATGGGGGTCAGCCCCTTGCCCATCGTCCGGATGATCCGCCATCCGCCGACGTACGTTCCCGAGGCCATCGCGGCCGCGCTGCTCACGATCACCCATGTCGGGACGGAGGCCTCGTCCCTGATCGTGCCCTGGACGATGAGCGCGAGCGTGATGACGCCCATGGTCTTCTGGGCGTCGTTGCTGCCGTGGGCCAGCGACACCAGTGACGCCGAGCCGATCTGGCCCATCCGGATCCCTCTGCTGCGGATGCGGGCGGGCACGTTCCTGAGGATCCGGTAGATGAGCCAGGTGCCGATGCCCGCCACGAGCATGGCCAGCAGCGGCGACAGAACCGCCGGGACGAGGACGTCCGCCACCGCCGTGGTGCCACGGACCGCGGATGAGCCCGCCGAGACGAGGGTCGCGCCCACCACCCCGCCGATGAGCGCGTGGGACGAGCTCGACGGAAGGCCGAGGTACCAGGTCAGCAGGTTCCACATCATGCCGCCGAGCAGGCCGGCGAAGACGACGGTCAGCGTGATCGCGTCGCCGATCACGATGTCCTCGGCGATCGTGGCGGCCACCTTCAGCGACAGGAAGGCGCCCAGGAAGTTCAGGACGGCCGACAGCGCGACGGCCAGCCTCGGCCGCAGCGCTCTGGTCACGATGGATGTCGCCATCGCGTTGGCGGTGTCGTGGAATCCGTTGGTGAAGGCGAAGGTCAGCGCCGTCGCGACGACAACGACGAGCAAGAGCGGGCCCACATCCATAAAGTGCACTTGATCGTCTTTAGTGATAGGTAATCCATTCTTTCCGTAAATTCAGCCCTTACTCGGTCATTGCATTTCCCGGCGCGGCCACTGGCGCGCCCGGCGCCGGATCCGCCGCGTGCGGGGAGCGTGGGATCACTCGTCCGGGACGTCCCGGACGGGTGACGGGGTGAGCGGTGGTGAAGCCCGGCACCTCGGGCCGGACGTCCAGGGCCCTGGCCCCGGTCTTCGCCGGCAGACGCAGGCAGTCGACCACATGGCGGAGGAGAGAAGGATGCGCTTGCAGCCGATGCAGCGTCCGCGCGGCGCCGGGCAGGGTGAGCGCCGTACGCATCCGCGGGACGAACTGGACGGCGGAGGCGCCGGTGCCGATCACCGCGACCCGCCTACCGGTCAGGTCCACCGAGTGGTCCCAGCCGGCCGAGTGGAAGGAAGGGCCCGGAAGCTCTCGCGGCCCGAGATCTCCGGAAACGACGGCACATGCAGCGCGCCGGTCGCGGAGACCACCGCGTTGGTGGTGAACGTCTCACCGTCGGCGGTGCTCACCCGCCAGTGATCGGCGTCGTCGTCGTACTCCAGTGCGGCGACCTCCTTACCGAACCGATGGAGGTCCCCCTGCCCCCTTCGGAGGAAACGCGAAAAGCGCCGAAGGCGATGCCGTCGGCGCTGTCGGTCTCCTGACCTCTAGAGGATCAGGTAGGCGGCGATGGCGATGACGGCCACCACCGCGACCGCCACCGCGATCGGCACGGTCAGCGAACGCTTCTGGGGCGCGGCCTCGGGCTCATTCCGCTGCGCGAACGCGCGGAACTGCTGGGTGCTGCCGGACGGGTCAAGCTGAGGATCAGACATGGGGTCGACTTTATCGATATCGAATGCCCTTCAACACCAGTTTGTGCCACTTTTGTGGAGGGTCCGTGACCGGTGGGGCTGACGGCATGGGTGAGATGCGGTACTGAGGACGGGACCGCCGGTTGGGGCGGATAGCGTGGTGTCATGCTCCGCATCCTGTTCTCTCCTCGCGCGCTGGTGCTCCACCTGCTCGCGATCGGGGCGCTTGTCGTCTGCGGACTGCTCGGCCGCTGGCAGCTCGGCGTCTTCGAGGACTCGGGCAGGCCTCACGCGACGCGCGATCCCGCTCCGGTGGCTGTCGGCACCCTCACCCAGCCCGGCAAGCGCATGACGAGCGACGCGGCCGGCCGCCAGGTGACGGCGGAGGGCACCTTCGAAAGCTCCCGGCAGCTCCTGGTGGCCGAGCGGGACGGGGGGCTGTGGCTGCTCACCTCCCTCGACCTCGGTGACGGCACCTCGGTCCCCGTCGTACGGGGCTGGGTGCCCAGGGCCGACGACCCGGCCACCGCCGTGCCGGCGGGCACGGTGACCGTGACCGGGCGGCTGCAGCTCTCGGAGGCCACCGACAGCGTGCAGCGCCGCATCCGGCAGCTGCCGCAGGGGCAGGTGATGACCGTGTCGTCGGCGGAACTGATCAACCTGTGGCGGGGCGCGAAGCTGCGCGACGGGTTCGTGGTGGCCACCGCGCAGTCCCCGGCCCCGGCCGTCGCGGCCAGGCCGGTGAGCATGCCCCCTCCGACCGAGGCCGGTGGCCTCACCTGGCGCAACCTCGCCTACGCCGCCCAGTGGTGGATCTTCGGGCTGTTCTCGGTCTTCATGTGGTGGCACTTCGTGCGCGATTTCCTGCGCAGTCGTATGGCCGCGCGGGACCAGGAGCGCGAGAAGGATTCCGGCCCCGAACCGGCCGCCGCCTGAGCTCGCATATCGTTTCCGTGTCCGAACTCCCAGACCGAGGTAGATGACCGTGGAATCCGCTCTCAAGCCCTTCCGTATCCTGGCGTACATCGTCGGCGTGATGCTGCTCGTCCTCGTCACGTGCATCGTGCTCAGGTACGGGTTCGGCATCGAGGGCCCGTCGAAGATCGTCTCTCCGATCCACGGCTTCCTCTACATGCTCTACCTGGTGGCCACGATGAACCTCGGCATGAAGGCCCGCTGGTCGTGGCCGTACGTCGTGGGGGTCATGCTGGCGGGCACCGTGCCGCTGCTGTCGTTCGTGCTGGAGCGCAAGGTCACCCGGCGCGTGGAGACCGAGGTCGCGACCGCGCCCGCCTGACCGTCCCGGGGCCGTGCAGGCCCGGCAGCCCGGCGGAGGGCCCGTTCCTCGGCGAGGAACGGGCCCTCCCGTGCTGTGTCAGCGGCCGAGGCCGCGCCTGCGGGCGCGCTTGAGCCGCGCACGCTGGGACGGGTCGAGCATCAGGTAGCCGATGACCGGGGCGGCGACGACACCCAGGACGACCAGCAGGGTCAGCCAGCCGGGCAGGATCCACCATGCAAGGACAACCGCTATCCCGGCACCGATCGCGTACTTCTGGACGGGCGACATCCTCAACATCCTCCGAACGCGGAGCCGACGCCCCGCCTGGTCTCATTCTGCGTCGTCCGTCCAACGTGTGGACCGGCCGCCCTGGTTCCATCCGAGATATATCGTGATCATCCGGCGCGGGACGTGAGTTGGTCCGCCCGCACCCGGATGGCGTGGAAGCCGAGCGGCTCGAGGAAGGTCTCGACGCCCAGCGTCTCCAGGCTGAGGGGGTCCATGCCGTACGGCGAGCCGCACAGGTACCAGGTCGTGAGGACCCTGCCCCGGTGGAAGACCACGTCGGTGTTCGCCGAGTCCTTCAGGTTGAGGCCACGGGTGTTGCCGAAGGGGTTGGCCTTGGGGTTCTCCATGACGCCGGTCCACAGCGACCGTCCGGCGGCCGACTCCGCCTCGAACGCATTCGCGAAGCTACGGAAGGAGAAGCCGGCCCGTCAATGGCCGCTCTGTCCGTATCGTGCCATAGGCGGACCGGATATCCGGGGCAAGATCGAGTTGGTTTAGTTTGGCACTCCGTCGGCGGATTCGAGCGAGCACCGGAGGATGGACCGTGAGCGGCACCGAGCCGAGGGCGGCGGGAGCTGAGTTCAGTGCGATCGGCCAGGCGCTGGCGATCCTCGGTGACCGGTGGGTGCTGCTCATCCTGCAGCGGGCCTTCCTGCTGCGGATCCGGACCTTCGCCGGATGGCGGGACGCGCTGGGGATCTCCGAGTCGGTGCTCGCGGCCCGGCTCAAGGAGCTGGTCGACCACCGGATCTTCGAGCCGGCCCCCTACCGGAACGGGCGGACGCGCTACGAATACCGGCTGACGGAGCGGGGGCTGTCCCTGTGGGCGCTGCTGGTGGCCATCCACTTGTGGGAACGCGACTGGGCGGACCGGGGGCGGCTACCGTCGCTCCGGCACGACCTGTGCGGCGGAGACGCGGAGCCGTACCTGGGGTGCGGCGCGTGCCGGAAGCCGATGGGCGCCCGTGACACCCGCACCGAGACCGGCCCGCTGACCGCGTTCCCCCGGATCGGCCTGCCCCGCCAGCACCGGCGCACGGTGCGCCCCGGCGCGGCGGCCGACCTGGTGGCCTACTGCCCGGAGACGATGGAGATCCTCGGTGACCGCTGGAGCACCAGCGTTCTGGTCGCCGCCCTCCTGGGGACCCGCCGCTTCGTCGACTTCCAGTCCGGCCTCGGCATCGCCCCCTCGGTCCTCACCGACCGTCTGCGCCGCTCCGTCGAACTCGGCGTCTCCGACCCGCTGCCCGACGGCTCCTACCGCCTCACCGACAAGGGGCTGGCCTTCTTCGCGGTCTTCGCCTTCCTGGTCGACTGGGCCCAGCGCGAACTTCCCGCCCCCGAGGGCTCCGCCCTGACCATCGTCCACAGCCCCTGCGGCGCCGCCCTCGACCCGGTCCTGTTCTGCGCGGCGTGCGGCCGGCCGCTCCGCCGCCGTGAGATCCGTTTCGTTCTGGGCTAGCCGGCACGTCGGCGGGCTACACACCCGCGAGCACGTGAGCGGACGACAGCACGCCCATGGTGACGGCGGCAGGCAGTCGACGCCCCTCGGCCGCTCTCGGTAGGCTGCCTCCCCACCAGCCACGGGAGCTTGCACGCATGTGGTGTCACACAGCCACGGCCAGGGCGTTGACCGCCCTGTCCGTACTGATGGCCGTCGTGGTCGCGTGTGGCGCCGACGGGCCCCGGCCGTCGCCGTTGCTGATCGCCACGGGCCAGCGCGGGGGCGTCTACTTCGACTACGGCACCGGGCTGGCCAAGGCGATCGCCGGCGAGCTCCCCGGTCTCAGTCCACGGGTGCTCACCACCGGCGCGTCGGTGGACAACCTGCGGATGATCGCGTCCGGGCGGGCCGACGTCGCGTTCACCCTGGCCGACTCGGCCGCGCTCGCCGTACAGGGTGCCCCGCCCTTCGACCGCCCACAGCCGGTGCGGGCGCTCGCCCGGCTGTACGACAACTATGTCCACCTGGTCGTCCGGGCCGGTTCGGACATCACGTCCCTGGCCCGCCTGCGCGGCAAGGTGATCTCTGTCGGCGCGGCGGGGTCGGGGACGGAGATCATCGCGGAACGGCTGTTGAACGTCGCGGATCTCGATCCTGACCGGGATCTGACGGTCCACAGGATGAACCTGGAGACGTCGGCGGAGGCGCTGCGCGCGGGAACGGTCGACGCGTTCTTCTTCTCCGGAGGGCTGCCCACCAAGACGATCAGCGGGCTCGCGGGCCAGAGACTCATCCGCCTCGTCGATCTGCGCTCGTACGCGGCCCCGATGCGGCGACGCCATGGCGAGTTCTACAGCGAGCGCACGATCCCCGCTTCCACCTATGGCCTGCCGGAGAGCGGCACGATCGGCATACCCGACTACCTGGTCGTGCGGGAGGACATGGACGAGGCGCTGGCCTATGCCCTGACGGAGCTGCTGTTCACCCATCGAGAGGCGCTGGAACAGGCGCACCCGGAGGCCCGCAGGCTCAACGTGCGCGCCGCGTTGTCGACGGACCCGATCCCCCTGCATCCCGGAGCGGTCCGCTACTACCGGGGCACGCGTTTCTGAGATTCCAGGCGCAGCCGTACCCTGACGTCCAGGCCGGACGGCTCCCGCGCGAGCAGGTCGACGGAGCCGCCGGACGCCGCCACCAGCACCGCGACGATCGACAGGCCCAGCCCGGAACCGTCCACGTTCTGGTGGGCGGGGGATCGCCAGAACCGCCCCAGCGCCCGCGTGCGAGCCTCTTCCGGAAGCCCTGGCCCGTTGTCGAGGACATGGATCTCCGCCAGATCGTCCGCCTGCTCGACGTGCACCGTCACCTCGTCCGCTCCGAACTTCAGCGCATTGTCGATCAGAGCGTCCAGCAGCTGGTCCAACGCCTCGGGCACGGTCAGGACACACCCGCCGAGGCCGCCGGTACGGCGGAGCGTCACCCCGAGCTCCGCCGCCCGGGGACGCCAGGCGTCCAGCCGCCGGTCGGCGGTGTCGGCGGCGTCGACCGCGACCAGGTCGGCGCCGCCCGTCTCGTTCTGGTGCCTCTCCGCGCGGGCGAGCGCGAGCAGCCCCTCCAGCGTCCGGGCGAGGCGCTCGGTCTCTTCGAGGGTGAGCTCGTGTTCGTGCCGGCCACTGGCACGCAGGTGATCCGCGAGGTTCTCCACCCGGAGCCGGAGCGCGCCGAGAGGGGTGCGCAACTGGTGGCTGGCCTGGGAGACGAACGTGCGCTGCCGCTCGAGCATCTCGGTCATGGTGTCCGCCATCACGTTGAAGGAGACGGCCAGACGCCGCAGCTCCGGTGGCCCGGTGGCATGGGCGACCCGGGCCTCCAGCCGTCCCTCGGTGATGTCGTGAGTGACCGCGTCGAGTTCGTGGACGGGACGGAGCGTCCAGCGGGCCAGGCGTCTGGCCGCGAACCAGGTCAGACCGAGCGCGATCAGGCAGCCCAGAGTGATCATTGCCCAGATCCCGGCGATCCGGCCACGTAACCGGTCGGTGGGTCCGGCGGTGACCGCCGCCCCCACCACCTCCCCCTCCCGGATCACCGGCTCGACGATCACCAGCTCCTCGGCCCGCCACGGCCAGATGGTCTCAAGTTCGGGCCGGTCGGCGGAGAGCCCTCGCTCGATCAGCTTCCGGGTCCGCGCACCGGCGAGGGACAGGGTGGGCGGCGAGACCGAGAGGGGCCGTCCGTCCCGGTCCACCACGGCGGCACCGATGCCGAACAGCCCGTGGTAGCGGGCGAGCTCGGCGCGCAGCCGTCCGCTCTGTCCCGAGCGCAGCGCGGGCTCGGCCAGCGAGGCGAACCGCAGGGTGTCTCCCTGCTGCTCGATGAAGGCGGTCTGGGTGTCGCGCGCCGCGACGTTGGCCGCGAACGGCACCGTGAGTGTGACCAGCGACAGGGCCAGCAGCGACATGTAGATGGTCAGCAGGCGGCGGCGCACGTCAGGACTTCCGCATGCGGTAACCGATCCCCCGTACGGTCTCGATCAGTCCGGGCTCGCTCAGCTTCGCGCGGAGGCTGGCCACGTGCACCTCCAGTGAGCGCGTCGCGCCGCCCCAGGTGGTCCGCCAGACCTCCGCGAGGATGCCCTCCCGGGTGACCACCGCTCCCTCCGCCCGGACCAGGGTCGCCAGCAGGTCGAACTCCTTACGCGTCAGCGGGATCTCCGCACCGTCCCTGCGGACCGAACGGCGGACGTGGTCCACTTCGAGGGAGCCGACTCGGGCACACTCGGCCGGTGCGTGGCGATGGCTCCTGACCCGGCGCATGACCGCTTCGATGCGCGCCTCCAGCTCGGCGATCCCGAACGGTTTGACGATGTAGTCGTCCGCCCCCGCCCGCAGACCCCGGACACGCTGCGCCTCCTCCCCGCGTGCCGTCGTGACGATGATCCCGATCTGGGAGTCCGCGCGGATCCGGCGCAGCACATCGACACCGTCCATGTCGGGCAGACCGAGATCCAGCAGCACCAGCTCCGCCCCGGCCGCGATCAGAGCCTCACCGCCCGACCGGGCCCGTTCGACCCGGTGGCCATGGCGCCGCAGAGCCGTCGTCAGCGCATCGGCGAACCTGTCGTCGTCTTCGACGAGCAGGATCCGCATCGACATCTCCAGAGGAAGCAAAGTCTCAACAGTAGCTCAGATCTGCGTCCGCACCCCTCGTCCCGGTGCGGCACCGTCCGTAGGGTCACGGCAACCCCCAGATCACAACGGAGGAGATGGACTGTGAGTACAGCCGGAACGGGTCCTCACCTCGGTCAGGACGGACCAGCGGAGCGGTTGCCCGGAGAGCGGCGGGTCGTCGCCAACATCCTCAGGGGATCCATCGGCAACCTCATCGAATGGTACGACTGGTACACCTACGCCGCCTTCGCGATCTACTTCGCGCCCGTCTTCTTCCCCGAGGGAGACTCGACGGCGCAGCTGCTGAACACCGCCGCCGTCTTCGCGGTCGGATTCCTCATGCGACCGCTGGGAGGATGGCTGCTCGGCCGGTACGCCGACCGCTACGGCCGCCGCAACGGGCTGACGCTCTCGGTCCTCATGATGGCGGCCGGAGCGCTGATCATCACGGTGGCTCCCGGTTACTCCTCCATCGGCGTCCTCGCCCCGGTGCTCCTCGTGGGAGCCCGGTTGCTGCAGGGCCTCTCGGTCGGAGGAGAGTACTCCACCTCCGCCACCTACCTCTCCGAGGTCGCCACACCGGGGAAGCGCGGCTTCTACTCGAGCTTCCAGTACGTCACGCTCGTCGCCGGGCAACTGGTCGCACTCACCGTGCAGATCATCCTGCAGCAGCTGCTCACCGCGCAGCAGTTGCAGGACTGGGGCTGGCGCATCGCCTTCGGCATCGGCACGCTCGGGGCGCTGGCGGTCATGTGGCTGCGCCGGGGCATGGAGGAGTCGGAGAGTTTCACCAGCCAGACGCAGACCGCCGGTTCCGCGCACGGGCAGGGCACGCTCCGCACCCTGATGAGATATCCGAAGGAGGTCTTCACCGTCGTCGGGCTGACCCTCGGCGGGACGGTCGCCTTCTACACCTACACCACGTACATGCAGAAGTTCATGGTGAACACCGCGGGGATGGAGAAGGAGACGGTGTCCTGGATCAACTTCCTGGCCCTGTCCGTCTTCATCTGCCTGCAGCCGATCGCCGGAGCACTGTCCGACCGGATCGGCCGCCGCGCGCTGCTGATGTTCTTCGGCATCGGCGGGACGCTGCTCACCGTGCCGATCCTCACCCTCCTGTCCGGCACCAGCAGTCCGGTGGGCGCGTTCTTCCTGATGCTGTCGGCCCTGTTCTTCGTAACCGGATACACCTCGATCAACGCCGTGGTGAAGGCGGAGATGTTCCCGACCCACATCCGGGCGCTCGGGGTCGGCCTGCCGTACGCGGTCACCGTGGCGGTCTTCGGCGGCACCGCCGAGTACGTGGCCCTCTGGTTCAAGCAGGCCGGGAACGAGTCCATGTTCTTCTGGTACGTCGCCGGGTGCGTGCTGATCTCCCTCGTCGTGTACGTCCGGATGCACGAGACCTCCCGCAGATCCCACATCGACGGCCATCACCCGGAGACGGTCACCGGGTCGTGAACGGCCGGCGGGACGGGTTCAGTCCGTCCGGCTGAGGGTTTCGAGGACCCACCGGCCGGTCCGGAGCGCGCCCTCGCGGGTTTCACCGTGAGGGTCGCTCTCGCCGTTGCGCTGGTACTGGACGACGACCACGAGGTTGCCCGCGCGCATGACCACCCCCGTGTAGTAGGTGAGCTTGTTCGTGGCCTCCACCGTGTAGGCCTCCGCGGCGACTCCGGGGAGGGCCTTCGGGGGTTGGACCAGGGTCAGCGGCAGACCCGCCGATGTCTTGGTCCGCTCGCCCTCCTGTCTGAAGAAACGCAGATAGGCGGCGTGGGCCTTCTCGCCGGAGGAGGACCGCAGGGCCTCGACCCAGAGCACGTAGCGCATGCTCTGCGGCTGGCCGGTGTCCTGGCTGCGCCAGGAGCATCGGTCGGCCTGCTCCTTCGACGGGCCGGAATCCAGCCACAGTTCGGCCGCCTGCTCCTTCGAGATCAGGGCGCAGGGGTCGGGAGCCTTGGCGAAGAAGGTGGGGATCGGCGCGGCGGCCCGCGCCGGGCCGGAGGGGCGGGGCCAGAACCAGAAGGCGGCGCCCGCCGCCACGGCGACGGCGGCCACGGCCGCCACGGCGACGACGAGGGGCCGGCGGGGGAAGGCGGCCGGCCGTGGGGCGAGCCTCTCCAGGGACAGGCGGACCGAGGTGGCGTCGGGGCGGTGGGCGGGATCGTCCGCCAGCAGGCCTTCCAGGAGCGGGGCCAGTGGGCCTTCCACGGGCGGGGCAGCCGTGCCGGAGCCTGGGGCGAGGGCGGCCAGGGGCGTTCCGTCCGGCATGTGGGGGACGGTCTGGGATCCGGTGTCCGGAGACCGTCCCTCGACGGCGGTGAACAGGGTGGCGCCCAGGTCCCGTAGGTCGCCGGTGGGGGCAGGGGCCACGATCCCGGTCAGCACGACCCGGCCGTCGGAGGCGAGCAGCACGGTCTCCGGGGTCGCCGCGAGATGGACACCCCGTCCGTGGGCGGCGGCCAGCGCGTCCAGCACGCGCAGGCCCACCTCTGCCGCCCGTCCGGCGGAGAGCGGCCCGTCGGAGCGGACGGTCTGGACCAGCGAACGCCCCTCGACCGACTCCAGGACCAGCCACACCCGGTCGGGAGCGGAGATCACGTCGTGGAGGGTGGCGATACCGGGGTGCCGGAGGCCGGACGCGGCGCGGATCTGGCCGAGGAGCCAGTCGCGGTGCGGGCTCGGAGGCGGGAGCCGTACCTCGGCGATCGTGACGTCGCGGTTGAGCAGCTCGTCGCGGGACCGCCAGGTGGTGCCCATGCGGTCGCGGCGCTCCAGCAGGCGGTACCGTCCGGCGAGCAGATTGGGATCGGTCATTCCCGTCGCTCCGCGGTCCCGGACCTCTCAGTCACGGTTGTTCAGCCCCTCAGCGATCAGACGGGCGGCGCGGAGAGCGTGGCGGCGCAGCTCCGTGTCGACGAGCTTTCCCTTCCGCGAGACGTTGACCTCGATCAGCAGGTTGCTGACCCGGAAACGGATCAGGGCGCTGACCCGCTCCAGAGCACGGATGTCGTAGGCGAAGGCCTCCTTGCCGACCCGGGTCACGTTCTTCACGGGACCGGTACCGCCGAATGGGCCCGTCCCCTCGTCGGCGGCGATCTTGGTGCGCTCGGCGGCGAAGAACTCGTGGGCCGCCTCGGGGGCGGTCTTCCCCGGCACGGCCGCCTGATGGCCGACGGAGACCCGGAGCCGGCGCACATCGGTGGGGCCGTCCCAACTACAGGAGGCCTCCCGGTCCTGCTCGGCCTTTATGCCCGTCGGGCGGGTCGCCCCCGGAACCACGGTCCGGCTCTGGGCCTCGGTCAGCAGGGTGCACGGGTCGGGGGCGGAGTCGAACCGCCCGGCAGGGGAGTCGGCGGCGACGGGAGAGGCCGTGGCCGCCACGGGCTCCTCCGAGGGCGTTCCGAGCACCACGGCGGCCACGGCGGCCGCACCCACCACCACGACCGCCGCCGCCCCGACGAGCCACCCCGTACGGCGGGGCTTGGGGGGCGTCTCCGGCGCCGGCGACGGCGGGGAGAGCGGACCGGCCGGCAGGCCCTGGGCGACCCGCTGCAACGCCGTACGGAGAGCGGCCTCTCCGGGGCGGTCCCTGGGATCCTTCGTCAGCAGGGCGAGCAGCACGGGGGTCAGGCCGCCCGCCCGCGCGGGCAGCGGGGTCTGCTCGGTGAGCACCGCGCCGAGGGTGGCGGCCGGCACGCCGCGCTGGAAAGGACTCCGGCCCTCGGCGGCGGTGTAGAGGGTCGCGCCCAGGGACCACAGGTCGGCGGCCGGGCCGTCGCCGGTGCCGCGCAGCCGCTCCGGTGCCATGTAGCCGGGGGAGCCGACCAGCGCGTTCGGGGAGGTGAGCTGGACGTCGCCCTCCAGTGCGGCGATGCCGAAGTCGGTCAGCAGCACCCCGCCGTCGTGGGCGAGCATGATGTTGGCCGGTTTCACGTCGCGGTGCACGATGCCCCGGCTGTGCGCCAGGGTGAGCGCGTCGAGCACCGCCAGGCCGATCGCGGCCACCCGCTGCGAGGGGAGCGGCCCGTCCCGGCGGACCACCTGGGCCAGGGAGCGACCCCTGACCAGGTCCATCACGATCCACGGGCGGCCGTCCTGGGCGATGACGTCGTGCACGGTCACGATGGACGGGTGTCCCAGCCGGGCGGCGGCCCGGGCCTCCCGGAGGGTCCGCTCCCGCATCTCGGCACGCTGAGCCTCGGGGAGGGTCGGGTCGAGCTTGACCTCCTTGATCGCCACCTCGCGGTGGAGCAGATCGTCCTCGGCGCGCCAGACCACGCCCATCCCGCCCGCGCCGAGCCGTTCGATCGCCCGGTAGCGGCCCGCGAGCACGGGGAGCGGCGGGTCAGCCATCGGTCTTCAGGGACTGGGTGAGCCAGCGGGCGACCTGCTGCGCGCCTTCTGCGATCTTGCCGTCGCTGTCTTCCTTGACGCCGCCCCGTTCGTAGTCGACCTGGGCGGTCAGGTTGCCGACCCGGAAGACCACGGTCGACTTGTAGGAGCCGCCGTAGAGGTTGATCGAGCTGTAGCCGCCCGTGCTGTAGGCCTCCTCGCCTATCCCCTTAAGGGTCTGGGGCGGTGCGGGCTTCGGGGTCGCGAACTTGCCGCTCTCCACGGAGTCGGTCTTCTTGCCGGCCAGGAACTCCTTCGCCCGCTGGACCCCGGAGGCGTCCGGTTTCTGGGCGACCAGCCGTACGCGCAGGTCGAACTTCTCCGTGCTGGGCTTGCGCCAGTCGAGCTGGTTGAGCCAGTCACACGCGCCGGTTTCGACCTCCGAGCTTCGAAACCCCGGCACGACCTCGTCCGCCTGCTTCTCGTCGAGCAGGCTGCAGGCCCGGGGCACGGTGGAGAACAGTCCCTTGGCGCCGGCGCCGGCGCCGGTGGCGGGCTCGGAGGCGGGGGCACTCTCACCGGACGCCGAGGTGAGCAGGACACCGACGGTGACCGCCATGCCGACGAGCAGGACACCGGTCAGCGCGACGATCGGGCGGGGCACGAGCACCCCGCCCCGCGAGCCGGAGCGTTCGGTCGGGCCCGTCTCCTCACCCCGCGAGGAGACACGCGGAGGGGGGGAGACCTGGACGAGATCCTGCGAGGCGGGGACCTCGTGGGGAGGCGGGGACGGGTGCCCGTGAAGGGCCGGTGAGGGCCGTGGCGGGGCCGACAGGTCGAAGGCGGGCTGGGGCGGCAGGGTCGCCGCCGGGTCGAAGGGCGGCTCCGGCGGGGGTGAGGCCGCCGAGGTCAGCACCGCGGCGGTGACGTCCGGGTCGGCCCCCGCCGGGACGGGCCGCGGGCCGGAGGCGGGAAACGGAGCGGGCAGCAGGTGCGGGGACGACGGCTCCGGAGACGGCGGGACCGCCATCGGGGACGACGTGTCCGCGGGGGCGGGGGCCGCGCCGCCGTTCCGGGAGATGTCGAGCAGGGCGTTGCGCAGGGTGCCGGGATCGGGCCGCTGCGCCGGATCACCGGAGAGCAGACGGAACAGCATCGGGCCGATCGGGCCCGCGTTGTCCAGGGAGCCTCCGGGTGACGGCGGGCGACCCTCGACGGCGGTGTAGAGGGTGGCGCCGAGCGACCACAGGTCGGCCGCCGGGCCCGTCACGCCCTCGGGGGCGGTGAAGGTCGGGGACCGGAAGGTCGGCGTGCCGAGGACGATCTGGTCGTGGGGGCCGATCAGCACCGAGCCGGGCCGTACGTCGCCGTGGAGCATCCCCTGGTTGTGCACGGTCACGAGCTGGTCCAGCACGGCCAGGCCGACGGCGGCGACCTGCTGCGGAGCCATCGGCCCGAGCCGTCCGATCGTCTGCTCCAGCGAGACCTGCTCCAGCACCGCGGGGCTCGGTGCGCCGCCGGGGACCGGTCCGGCGCCGTTGTGCCTGCCGGAGTGCCTGCCCTGCGGCGGGGGGACGTCTGGGTGGTTCATCGGGGAGTCGCCTTCTGCTTGTTCAGCGCGTTCGCAATCCAGGTGGCCGCGGTCTGGGCGCCGGACCGGATCGCGGTGCCGTCCTTGCTGCCGTCCACCACGGTGTAGCCCACGTCGACGACGAGGTTGTCGACGCGGAGCACCACGTGGCTCTTCTCGAGCCTGCCGGTCTTGCGGTTCTCGTAGAGGTCGTAGCCGAACGCCTCATCCCCGACCGGCTTGACCTCCAGCGGTGCGGTGGCGCGGGCGGACCGGAGCCTGGCGTCGATCTCCGACCAGCTCCAGGCGGTCTCCCCGTTGGGCGTGGTGCCGTTGCGCTGGTTCACGAAGAGCTCGTGCGCCTGGCGCGGACTCTTGCCCCACTGCTTGCCCGCGCCCGCGGGAGCCACCTCGAGACCGATGCCGGAGGTCACCCACTGGCAACCTCCCTCGTTGGTCTGTTGCCCCTCGGCCTTCAGGGCCGGCAGGAGTTCCCTGACCGTGGCGGCCGGGACCAGCTTGCACAGGTTCACCGGAGTGGCGAAGGCCCCCGGCTTCTCGCCGAGCTTCACCGGTGTGCCGGAATCCGTACGGCCCGCCGCCAGATGGGCCACGCCCATGGCGGCTCCGACGGTCACCGCGACCACCGCCACCTCGGCGACCGCCCACAGGACCGTCCGTCCGCTGCGCCGGACGGGTGCGGGGGGCAGAGGGGCGGACACCGGGGAAAGGGGCGCGGGCCCGTGGTGGGACTGGACGGGAAGCGGGGCCGGATGGCCGAGGGCGATCTCCTGCAGAGCCTGGGCGACGGCCTCGAAGGACGGCCGGGCCTCGGGAATGGGGGCGAGCATGAGCATCAGCAGCGGGCCCAGGGCCCCCGCCCGCTCGGGTGGCCTGGCCGGTTCGGTGAGTACCCGGCTGATCGCCGAGATCGGCGTCTCGGCCGGGTGCGGAGGCATGCCTTCGACGGCGAAGTAGAGCGTGGCGCCCAGGGACCACAGGTCGGATGCGGGGCCCCCGCGCTCGCCGCGCAGCCGTTCCGGGGCGATGTAGTTGGGCGAGCCGACCAGATGACTGGTGCCTCCCTCCGCGCCCTCGCCCTCGATCACGGCGATGCCGAAGTCGGTGAGGACGGCCCGGCCGGTCCGGGTGAGGAAGATGTTTCCCGGCTTGACGTCCCGGTGCACCACTCCGGCGGCGTGCGCTGCTGCGAGTGCGCTGAGGATGACCACGCCGACCCTGGCGGCCTGGCGGACCGGCAGCGGCTGCCGCTCGCGGACGGTCTGCTCCAGGGACGCGCCCGACAGCAACTCCATGACGAGCCAGGGACGCTCCTGCTCGACGACCACGTCGTGCACGGTCACGATCGACGGATGTTTGAGCCGGGCGGCCAGGTTGGCCTCCTGGAGCGCCGCCGCGTAGATCTCCTCCCGCCGGCCGGGGTCGAGGTCCGGCGGGAGCCGTACCTCCTTGACCGCCACGTCACGGCCGAGCATCTCGTCGGCGGCAAGCCAGACGGTGCCCATCCCGCCCTCGGCGAGGGGGTTGAGCAGCCTGTAGCGGTCCGCTAGCACTCGACTGTCGATCCTGCTCACCCCGTTCGATGTCCCATCGCGGACAGAAACATAGCCACTTAGCGCCTTATGGACCAATGAATGGGCCTCGCTGCCGGTTCCCCGGCCAGGTCCTGGAGGCCTGCGTGGTCCGCTTACGTCCGAGATGAGTGGTTTTATCGGGTACGGCGGGTCGTGCCGGAGCGCTGTGGCCGGGTAGGCGGTACGGGGGATCCCTTGTGCGCTGCGGGTGTTCCGGGGTTTCGGTGTTCGCGCTGCGGTGGGTGGGTGTTCCGGCCGGCCGTCGCAGTTGCCGTCCGGTGTTTCAGGCCTCCGGCCTGGCGGGCGCGGTGGTTGCGCTTTTTTATAAGCCGGCCGGAACACCCACCCACCTCCGCGCCAGACGGCCCCGCCGTACGGCGTGCGGACCGTAGCCGCTCACTCTCCGGCCGCCCAGCGATCCCGCTGACGCTGAAGCAATCCGCGCGGGGCCGTTCAGGGCCGGTCGCCGCCGCTGAAGCCTCCCTCTCCCACCACTTCAGGGCCGACCGCCGTAGGGAGGAGAGAGGTCGGAGCACCGGGACGGAAGTGCGGGCTCGCCGATAGGTGATCGTTTGATGGGAAGTGCACGGTCGGATTGCCCGGGAGGCGCGCACTTCTCAACAGATGATCTTCGTGGGGGCGTGTCAGGGAATGGGGGAGGCGGAACCAGACGGTTACCTGGAAGGTCCAGCAGACGTGCGGCGGCATGGAAACGTGTTCGACTACCTCAGAGCAGTGGCCCTCAGCCCCGCAGATACCGCGGCTACGCTAATGGGCGCGCCAAAGAATCTGGCGTGAGCTTCCATCGGAAGGGGCACCGGATGGTCACCCCGGCAGATCTGTCGAGTGTCGTCTGGTGCAAGGGTTCACGCAGCGGGGGAAACGGAGACCGCGTGGAGGTCGCCACGCTCGCCCATGGCCACGTAGGTGTTCGCGACCGCAAGGACGGAGCCGGGCCCGTGTTGGGTTTCGCGCCAGGCGAGTGGCACGCCTTCCTCGGTGGCGTCAGAAACGGTGAGTTCGACGCCCAGCCGTAGCCGGCCTTTCTGTCTGACGGAACAAGACGAAGACGGAACACGTGCTCCCTACGGTGAGTAGCCCTGAAGTGGTGGGAGAGCGAGGCTTCAGCGGCGGCGTTCAACTCTGTGCTGGCCTGCCACGGATTGCTTCAGCGTCAGCGGGATCGCTGGCGGCCCGGAAGCAAGAAACTGCGGTCTGCACGCCGTACGGCGGAGCAGTCTGGCGCGGAGGTGGGTGGGTGTTCCGGCCGGCGTATAAAAAAGCGCGACCACCGCGCCCGCCAGGCCGGAGGCCTGAAACACCGGACGGCAACTGCGACGGCCGGCCGGAACACCCACCCACCGCAGCGCGAACACCGAAAACCCCGAAACACCCACAGCGCGAACACCGAAAACCCCGAAACACCCACAGCGCGAACACCGAAAACCCCGAAACACCCACAGCGCGAACACCGAAAACCCCGAAACACCCACAGCGCGAACACCGAGAACCAGGGACCTATGACGGACAGGGAAGTACTGACGGGTAGCGGCGTCAACGAGGTCGTCCGGATCGGGGCGACCGTGCGCCGGCCCACCGGGCCGTGGACACCGCTGATTCACGGCCTTCTCCGCCATCTACGGGAGCAGGGTTTCACCGCAGCCCCGGCGGTGCACAGTGTGACCGGCGACGGCTTCGAGATCCTGGACTTCATCCCGGGAGAGGTGAGTAACTACCCGATGACGCCCGCCGCCGCCTCCATGCGTGCACTGGAGAGTGCGTCGGAGCTGCTGCGGGCCTACCACGACAGCACGATCGGATACGCGAGGGACGTGACCGACGGCTGGATGCTGCCTGCGAGAACGCCTGCCGAGGTGATCTGTCACGGTGACTACGCCCCGTACAACTGCGTGCTCGACGGGGACGAGGTGGTGGGGATCATCGACTTCGACACGGCGCACCCGGCCCCTCGGCTCTGGGACATCGGGTACGCCGTGTACCGCTGGGCGCCGACCAGCTCGCCCGACAACCCCGACGGGTTCGGGACGACGGAGGAGCAGGCCAGGCGAGCCCGGATATTCTGCGACCGCTACGGACTGGACGCGGCCGGCAGGGCCGGTCTGGTGGACACCGTCATCGCCCGGTTGCACGCACTCGTGGACTTCATGCGGACCGAGGCCGCACGCGGGAACCAGGCGTTCGCCCGGCATCTCGCGGAGGGGCACCATCTGCTGTATCTGGGCGATGCCGCGTACGTGAGAGAACAGCGCCACGTCTTCGACCGGCATCTTCTGGCCACCTAGATGTATTGGTCATGGACGTTGGCGCCCGCTCCGCGGATGCTCAACCGCCTCGATCGATGGTGGAGACACTGGGTTTCCGGTGGCTTCCACTGTCGGTGAAGGTCATCTATCGTCGTGGTTCACACCGCGATCGCCGAGGTTTCCATGACCGGGTTTCCATGACCGGGTTTCCATAAAAGGGGAAGAGGTGGGCGTTGCCGGGTCGCCGCCCGCTGGAGCCGGGAGATCCCGAGCGGATCGGTGATCACCTGCTGATCGGGGTGCTGGGTGAGGGCGGTCAGGGCATCGTCTATCGCGCCCGTACCCCGACCGGCACACCGGTGGCGATCAAGGTGCTGCACGCCCGGACGGCGGCCGATCCCGGTGCGGGCCGGCGGCTGCTGCGCGAGGCCGAGATCGCCCGCCGGATCGCGCCCTTCTGCACCGCGCGGGTGCTGGACATGGGGGTGTTTCGCGGTCGTCCCTACATCGTCAGTGAATACATCCCCGGGATCGCGCTGGACGCGTTGGTGGCCCGGGACGGTCCGCGTGCCGGCAGTGGTCTGCACCGTCTGGCGGTGGCCACGTTGACCTCGCTGGCCGCGATCCATCGGGCCGGGGTCGTCCATCACGATGTCAAGCCCGGCAATGTCATCTTGGGCCCGGAGGGTCCGGTGGTCATCGATTTCGGGATCTCGCGGGTGCTGGAGCAGGTGAGTACGCGTTCGGGTCCGGTGGGTACCCCGGCGTACATGGCGCCTGAGCGGTTCGAGCGCCGGCCGGCCGGGCCGGCGGCCGATGTGTTCGGGTGGGCGGCCACGATGGTGTTCGCCGCGACGGGTCATCCGGCTTTCCGCGGGCCGTCCCTGCCCGCGGTGATGCATGCCATCGTGGTGGGTGAGCCCGATCTGGACGGGGTGGCGGAGGAGTTGCGTCCGTTGCTGGCGGCGTGTCTGGACAAACGTCCGGGTGAGCGGCCCGGTGCCGCTGTGGTGTTGCGTCATCTCACCCATGACTATCGGCCTGGTCTTTCCGTTCTGCCGGGCTTGGTGCCGGGTGGGTCGGTGGGGGTGAGTGTGCCGGTCGGTTCGGTGTCGGGGGTCACCTCTGGCCGGCGGCGTCGTGTGCTGCTCGGTGGTCTGATCGCGTTGGCCGCCGCCGGGGTCGGCGTGGCCGTCCCCTCCTGGCTGAGCAGGCCGGACGGGGCCGGTTCAGGGACGGTTGTCGGTACGAACTCCACGGCCCCGTCGGGAAACGTTCCGGGCACGCCTCTGACCGGTTACGTGGGCGGTGTCCTGTCTGTCGCGTTCGGGCGGCTGAACGGGGCCGCGGTCGCCGTCTCCGGTGGCGGCGACGGCACGGTGCGGGTGTGGGACCTGACGGCGGGGAAGCAGACCGGCACCTCCTTGTCCGGTCACGCGGGCGGTGTCCTGTCCGTGGCGTTCGGACAGGTGAACGGGGTGACCGTTGTCGTCTCCGGTGGTGACGACGGCACGGTGCGGGTGTGGGATCTGGCGGCGGGCAGGCAGCTCGGTGCGCCTCTGGGAGGTCACGCCGGTGTTGTCCGTTCGGTGGCGTTGGGGCAGGTGGGCGGGAAGGCGGTCGTCGTCTCCGGTGGTGACGACGGCACGGTCGGGGTGTGGGACCCGGTGGCGGGCAGGCGGGTCGGTCTACCTCTGAGCGGGCACGTGGGTGTCGTCCGTTCGGTGGCGTTGGGGCAGGTGGGCGGGAAGGCGGTCGCCGTCTCCGGTGGTGACGACGGCACGGTGCGGGTGTGGGATCTGGCGGCGGGCAGGCAGCTCGGTGAATCCCTGGTCGGCCACGTGGGGACCGTCTGGTCGGTGGCGGTCGGGCAGATGGACGGGAGGGCGGTCGCCGTCTCCGGTGACAGCGCCGTGCGGGTGTGGGATCTGGCGAGGGGCAGGCAGCTCGGCGCGCCTCTGGCCGGTCATGCCGGGTCTGTCCGTTCGGTGGCGGTCGGGCAGGCGGAGGGCAGGGCGGTCGTCGTCTCCGGTGGCGGCGACGGCACGGTGCGGGTGTGGGATCTGGCGGCGGGCAGGCAGCTCGGCGCGCCTCTGGCCGGTCATGCCGGGTCTGTCCGTTCGGTGGCGTTGGGGCAGGTGGGCGGGAGGGCGGTCGCCGTCTCCGGCGACGACGACGGCACGGTGCGGGCGTGGAGCATCACCATGTCGGGCCGTTCTCCAGGCCCCCGATTATTTTCCGGTTGAGATCGGACGGAAGGGTCGATACGGTTGCCTTCCCTTCGAGCAAGAGGAGGTGAGGAGTAGATGTTCGCCACCATGATCACGCGCTCCCGCCTCGGGCGACAGGCCGCCTGAGAGCCGGGGAGCGCACGCTCTCTCGGAGTCTCACTTGACTGCTCTGCTGTTCCGTCCGCTCGAAGTGGGCGAGTTCGACCTGTTCCACAGCTATGGCCCGCTGCCCGCCTCCGGTGTCGGCGCGCGCAACCTCCCCTTCGAAGAGCTCGGCTACCGGCCGGAGTGGCTCTGGGTCGCGCTGCGCGGTGACGAGGTGGTCGCCCGTGCCGCGTTCTGGGGCCCGCCGGGCTCCGAGCACCCCTTCACCCTCGACTGGTTCGACCCGGGCACCGGACCCGACCGGATCGAGGTGGGCGCCGCGCTGCTGCGGGCCGCCTACGCCGCGCTGGTCACCCCTGAATACTCGACGCCCGCCGGTGCGCGGCCTGACTTCCACCTGTTCCTGCCGGCCGACTGGAACGAGCGGCCGGACGCCGTGGCCGACGTCGCCGACCGGGTCGAGGCGGCCGGGAAGGCCGGGCTGCGCAGGTTCATCGAACGGCTCAACCTGCGCTGGACCCCCGAGTACGGCCTGCCGCCCAGGTCCACCCGGCTCACCTTCACGCCCGCCACCGACGACGCGCTCGTCCTCGACCTGCTGGCCAGGACCTTCCCCGACAGTCTCGACGCCTACAGCGTGACCGACGCCGAGAAGCACGGCGCCCGGAGGGCCGCTGAGATCATCCTGGGCGAGGTCGCGGACTTCCCCGGCGGCCGCGACCGCTGGCGGCTGGCCCACGACGCCTCCGGTGACCTGGTCGGCATCGTGATGCCCACCCGCAACTCCCGCTTCGCGACGATCGGCTACATCGGGGTGGACGCCGCCCATCGGGGCCACGGCTACGCCGCCGACATGGCCGCCGAGGCGCTGCACATCTTCACCGCCGAGGGCGAGCCCGAAGTCAGGGACAACACCGACGTGGGCAACGCGCCCATGGCGGCCGCGTTCGCCCGGATCGGCTACCGGATCACCGGCCGTCGGCTGATCATGGTCTGACCCGTCGGGGCCTCTGCCCGCGGAGGCCCCGACGCGGGGCCTGCTTTTCGGTTCCTTCGCCGGCGGACGCCGTCTCCGGATGCGGGGCCGTCCTGGGGTTCTCCCCGCCGAATGTGCAGAACCTGCACAATTCATCACAGGATGTCTGCACAGGCCCGGTCTACGCTGCCGGGCATGACATCCCCTCAGCAACGACATGTCCTCGTGGTGGAGGACGACGAGACGATCGCGCGGGCCGTACGGCACCGGCTGGCCGCCGAGGGCTTCGACGTCCATGTCGTCGGGGACGGAGAGGGAGCGCTCGCGGCCTACGCGAGGTCGGCACCCGACGTGGTGGTCCTCGACCGGCTGCTGCCGGGCCTCGACGGGCTGGAGGTGTGCCGGCGGATGCAGGCCGCCCGCCCGGTGCCGGTGCTCATGCTCACCGCGCTGGGGGAGGAGACCGACCTGCTCGTGGGGCTCGGGGTCGGTGCCGACGACTACATGACCAAGCCGTTCAGCATGCGCGAGCTGGTCGCCCGGGTGCACGCGCTGCTGCGACGGGTGGAACGGGCCTCCCAGCTCGCCGTGGTGGACACGGTCGTCCGCGCCGGAGACGTCGAGATCGACACCGCCGAGCGCCGGGTCTACGTGCGGGGCGCCGAGGCCCAGCTCACCCGGACGGAGTTCGACCTGCTCTGCCGCCTCGCCGAACGGCCGGGCCAGGTGTTCGAGCGGGAGCGGCTGCTGGCCGACATCTGGGGGTTCTCCGAGGCCGCCGCCACCCGGACGGTCGACAGCCACGTGCGCGCCCTGCGCCGCAAGCTCGGCCCCGGCGTCGTCCGGACCGTCCACGGAGTCGGCTACGCCCTCGTCCGCCGGTGAGCCGATCGCCCTTTCCGACACTCGAACACATGGATGCGTCAACCATTGAGACCCCTCGACTTCCTGGGCCGGATCAAGGTCAAACTCGGCATGGTGATCCTGCTGGCCGTGGCGGCGGCGTTCGTCGTCAACGAGGTCGGCATCAACGCCGGTTACTCGCGCGACGTGCGGGTCGCGGTGGCCGCCGTACTGGCCCTGATCATGGTGCAGCTCCTCGCCCGGGGGATGACCAAGCCGCTGCGTGAGATGGCCGCCGCCGCGCAGACCATCGCCGAGGGGCGCTATGGCCTGCGGGTCACCGCGACCTCCCGTGACGAGGTCGGCGAGCTCGCCCGGGCCTTCAACGCGATGGCGGCCGACCTCGGCGAGGTGGACCGGCAGCGACGTGAGCTGGTGGCCAACGTCAGCCACGAGCTCCGCACGCCGATCACCGCGCTCCGGGCGGTGCTGGAGAACATGGTGGACGGCGTCTCGGCGCCCGACCAGGCGACGCTGGAGACGGCGCTGGCCCAGACGGAGCGGCTCGGCCGGCTGGTCGCCCAGCTGCTGGACCTGTCCCGGCTGGAGTCGGGGGCCCGGCGGATCGAGTCGGAGGACGTCGAGCTCGGCCCGCTGTGCGACCAGGCACTGCGGGAGGCCGTACTGGCCGGGGACGGAGTCACGGCCCGTTGCGAGGTGCCCGGGGAGCTGAGCGTCCGCGCCGACCCCGACCTGCTGGCACAGGTGCTGGCGAACCTGCTGGACAACGCGGTACGGCACAGCCCCGACGGCGGGGTCGTGGTGCTGGCGGCGGTCGCCGAGGGGGAGGGGGTACGGCTGCGCGTCACCGACGAGGGGCCGGGCATCCCGGCGGAGGACCGGGCACGGGCGTTCGAACGCTTCTCCCGCCTTGACGCGGGCCGGGCCGCCGATGACGGGGGCGCCGGTCTCGGTCTGGCCATCGCCAAGGAGATCGTCGAGTTGCACGGCGGCTCCATCCACGTCGAAGAAGGCGCCGGCTGCCGCGTCGCCGTCGATCTCCCAGGAAGGATCACCATGGACGACCCGGACGGACCCGACCTCGCCATGACCCCTCCCGCGCAGGGGGCGCCGGCCTTCGAGCCGCCCGGATCCGTGCCGGACCTCTCAGGAGGGCCTGGGCAGGCGGACGTCCCGGCACCGCCCGCATCCGAGGCGTCCGAGCCGGTGCCGACCTCCCCGGTCGCTCCGGAGCCCCACCACGCGGACGCCGTCGTGCCCTCCGCCGGGAAGGTCCCCATCGGGGAGCCGGTCCGCTCGGACGCTCCAGAGCCCGCGCACACGGATGCTGCTCCCGCACCGACCACCCGGGAGGCCGCCGTCGCGGAGCCGGTCATCGCCGGGGATTCTCCCGGGCGCGCTCACATCCCCGTGCCGGTCGAGTGCGAGGCGGCTCCGCCCGTCCCGCACCCGGCCCCCGCCTTCCCCCCCGAACCCGTGCTCCGCCGTCCGCCCGCTCAGGCTCCGGTGCGCAACTGGGGCGCGGCTTTCATGGGGGTCATCGTCGGTGGTCTCATCGGCCTGTTGGGCGCCGTGCTGCCGGCCATCGTCATCGGGTTGATGGAGCCACTGCTGGGCCTGCTGGCCGGGGTCGTCATCCTCGCGGCCGGGGCGTTCGTCGGCACGGTCATCGGCGCCACCACCCCTCCGGCGTCCGGCGACGCCTGGGGGCGCCGCGACCCGCTCGCCCATCTGCCCTCGGCGTATCCGCAGCGCACGGCCGTACGGGTGCGGGAGGCCGCGGCGGCCGGAGACATGGGAGTCGAGGTTGCGCCGCGCCCCGAGGGGAGCGGCGGCCTGCCGCCGGGGGGATACGTGGCACCGCCGGTGTTCCCCCGGCCGGAGCTGCCGGTCGGCCCCCGCTGGGCGGTGCCGGCGTGTGCAGCCGCCGGGCTCCTCGCGGCGTTCGCCCTGCCCGACAGCGCCATGGGCCTGGGATTCGTGCTGGTCGCCGTCGCCATGGGGGCGGCGGTGCTGCCGATCGTGCGCCGGAGGGTCACCCCGTGGTCGGCGACGCTGGGGGTGATCGCGTACGGGCTGGTCGGGGTGGCGATGTTCAGGGACGCGGACTGGCTCGTCGGGCTGCTCCTGCTGGCCGGGTTCCTGCTGGCCGCGCTCGCCGTTTCGGGGGCGGGGCGGGGCTGGCTCGCCGTGGTCAGGGGCGGGGCGTCGGTGCTGCTGGGCCTGCTGCCGGTGCCGTGGTTCCTGGCGGCGCAGGTGAAGACAGAAGGGGTGCCGCTGCGCAGGCGGATGATGCCTCTCCTGGTCGGGGGTGGCCTGACCATCGTGCTGGTGGCGGTCTTCGGGGCGCTGTTCGCCTCGGCGGACGCGGTCTTCGCCGATGCCGTCAAACGGGTGTTCACCGGTCAGGACTGGGCGTCGTCGGTGCCGCTGCGCGTCCTGCTGTTCGTGGTCTTCGCGGTCCTCGTCGCCTCCGCCGTGCTGGTGGGCCTGCGGCCCGTGGCCGAGCCGCAGGCTCCCGACCTGCGGCTCAGGGTGAGCCGTAGCCTCTGGGTGACCCCGCTCACCGCGCTCAACCTCCTGTTCGCCGTGTTCGTGGGGATGCAGGTGACGGTGCTGTTCGGCAGCACCCGGTGGCTGGTGTCGGCCACCGGGCTGACCTACGCCGAGTACGCCCACTCGGGGTTCTTCCAGCTCGTCGTGGTCAGCGTGTTCGTGCTGGCGATCGTGGCGGTCGCCGCGGGGGCGCTCGAACTCACGGGACGGGACCGCTGGCTGATGGCCGGGCTGCTCGGCCTGCTCTGCACGCTGACCCTGGTGATCCTCCTCTCCGCGCTGCACCGGCTGGACCTGTACGTCGACGCCTACGGATTCTCCCGGCTGCGCGCCTCGGTGGAGGCGACCATCTGGTGGCTGGGCGGCGTCTTCGTGCTGATCATGGTCGCCGGTGCGGTACGGCTGGCGCGGCGCGGGAGCGCCGGGTGGTTCCCCAGGACCCTCGTCGCGATGACAGGTGTCGCGCTGCTGGCGTTCGCGGTGTGGAACCCGGACCTGCGGGTCGCGGAGACCCAGCTCATCGTCCGGGGCGTGCAGCAGATCGACCGGGAGTATCTGGGGGACCTCGGGGCGGAGGCCGTACCGGCGCTGGACCGGCTGCCCGAACCGGTCCGCAGCTGTGTGCTGCGGGATGTGGTCGAGGCCAACGGCCTGCGGTCGCCCGACGCCTGGAACGGCTGGAACCTCGCCCGGCAGCAGGCGCGGGAGCTGCTCGAACGGCGGCCGGTGCGCGGAGACGTCACCTGCCCCCAGGAGTCCTCCAGGCTGGGCATCCCGTACCAGGACTGACCCGGTACGGCTCCCGTCCACGGGCGGGAGCCGTACCGGAAGGGTCCGGAGCACCCCGTGGTCACCGGCCACGGTGATCACGACCTGGAGCGGGAGGCCGGAGGTGAGCGGAGGCGTTCACCGCCCGCGCCGAGCCGTTCGGTTCCCGGCGGATGATTGAATCCGACCATGTCTTTCGATGTGTTGGTCGTAGGCGGCCAGGTTCTGGACGGCACCGGCTCCCCGGTCTTCCGGGCGGATGTGGGCATCACCGGGGACCGGATCGTCGCGGTGGGCCGGTTGGGCGGCGCGGAGGCCGCGACGGTGATCGACGCGTCCGGCCGGCACGTCATGCCCGGTCTGATCGACTGCCACGCGCATGGAGACGCCCTGGTGTTCGACCAGAAGGTGCAGCTCGCCGCGCTCCGCCAGGGCGTGACCACGTTCGTCCTCGGCCAGGACGGACTGTCCTTCGCGCCCGCCTCCACCCCGGAGACCTTCGCCTACGCCACGCGCTACTTCGCGGCCGTCAACGGGGTCCACCCGTCGGCCGACGGGCCGCTCAGCGTGCGGGAGCTGCTGGCCGGCTACGACCGGGCGACCGCGTTGAACACCGCCTACCTGTTGCCGCACGGCACGATCCGCTACGACGTGATGGGCGCCGCCGAGCGGGCCGCGTCCGCCGCGGAGCTGGCCCGCATGCTCACCCACGTCGAGCGCGGCCTGTCGGAGGGGGCCGTGGGACTGTCGACCGGCCTGGAGTACGCCCCGGGTCGTTACGCGGACGCCGGGGAGATCGCCGCGCTCTGCGCGCCGCTGGGTGGCCTGCCGTACGTGACGCACATGCGCGGGTACGGCGCGCTGGCGGGGACGGGCATGGCCGAGGTGACGGACATCGCCCGGCGGTCGGGCGCCGCCGTGCACGTCTCGCACTACCACGGCCCGGCGTCGACCCTGCTGCCGATGATGGACCGGGCCCGGCTCGACGGGCTGGACGTCACCTTCGACACCTACCCCTACCTGCGGGGCAGCACGATCCTGGCGATGGTGGCGCTGCCGTCGTGGATCCCCGCCGCCGACACCGGCCGGGCACTGGAGCTGCTGGAATCCGAACCTGTCGAGTGGGATCCGGCGATCTGGCCGAGGATCACCCTCTCGCACGTGCCGGGCGCCGAGTGGGCCGAGGGGCTGTCGCTCCCGGCCGCCGCCGCCGAGGCCGGGGTCGAACCGGGCGAGTTCTGCCGCCGCATCCTGATCGACACCCGGCTGGAGGCCGGCTGCGTGACGGCCCGCCCCGACGAGGGCCCCGAGGGCGAGGAGTCGGTCCGCGCGATCCTGCGCCACCCGTGCCACACGGGCGGCTCCGACGGCATCTACGTCGGCGGGCACCCCCACCCCCGGGGCTACGGCGCGTTCGCCCGCATGCTGGGCCACCACGTCCGCGAGACCGGGGACTGGGCGCTGGAGCAGGCCGCCGTCCACCTCTCCTCCCACCCGGCCCGCCGCTTCGCGCTCGCGGGCCGGGGCCTGATCCGCCCCGGGCAGGCCGCCGACGTCGTCGTCCTCGACGCCGCGGAGGTCTCCGACCGGGCCACCTACGCCGCCCCGCGCACCCTGGCCACCGGTGTCGACGACGTCCTCGTGTCCGGCGTCCCCGTCCTCACCGGGGGGAAGCTCACCGGAGCCACCCCCGGACGGGCACTGCGTCCCTGAGGATAGGGTCCTCCAAGGCAACCAGAGAGGGGCGTGGAGTGAAGGGGATCGTGGACCCCGGCGGGGCCGTGGGATCGTCGCTGTTCGGCGGGGCGTTCACCTTCCCCGTGATGGTGGCGCACCGCGGCGCGCTGGAGCACAACATCGCGACGCTCGCGGCCTTCGCCAGGGAGCACGGCCTGATCATGGTCCCGCACGCCAAGACGACCATGTCGCCCGAGCTGGTCCGCGCCCAGCTCGACGCGGGCGCCTGGGGGCTGACGGCCGCCACTCCCAGCCAGGCGCTCACCCTGCGCGAGTTCGGCGTCTCCCGGATCATCCTGGCCAACCAGGTCTTCGACCCGGCGGGGCTCGACGCCCTGGCGGCCTGGCTGGAGGAGGATCCGGCGGCCGAGTTCCTGTGTTTCGTGGACTCGGTGGCCGGGGTGGAGGCGCTGTCGCGGCACGCGGGACGCAGGCCGTTCCGGGTGCTGGCCGAGCTCGGGCACGAGGGCGGGCGGGGCGGCAGCCGCACGCTCGCCCACCTGCTGGAGGTCGCCTCGGCGGCGCAGGCCGCGGACGGTGTGGAGCTCGCGGGCGTCGCCGGGTACGAAGGATCGCTGGCGTCGGCCGCCGAGGTGCGGGCCTACCTGCACCGCCTGCTGGAGGCCTTGGAGCACCTGCGGGTGCGCGACCCGATCCTGTCGGTGGGCGGCAGCCAGTGGTTCGACGTGATCGGCCGGGAGCTCGCCGCCTGCCAGGCCAGGATCATGCTGCGCAGCGGCGCTTACGTCTCCCATGACGACGGCTACTACCGCGAGCGAACGCCGTACACCCGGATCGAGGGCGAGCTGCGGCCCGCGCTGGAGATCTGGGCGCACGTGCTGACCGTCCCCGAGCCGGGGCTGGCCGTCGTCGGGTTCGGCAAGCGGGACGCCCCTTTCGACGAGGGGCTTCCGGTGCCGCGCGGGGCCGTCGCGGACGCCACGGTGCTCAAGGTCCAGGACCAGCACGCGGTCCTGCGGCTCGTTCCGGGCTCGCCGGTCAAGCCCGGGGATCTGGTGTCCTTCGGCATCTCCCATCCGTGCACCGCTTTCGACAAGTGGCGGGTCATGCCGGTGGTGGACGACGACTATGTGGTCGTCGACCTGTTGACGACCTGTTTCTAGTTTCTTGATCCCTGAAAAGGAGCGGTGAGATGAGCGGCAAGCAGGAGTTGCTGACCGACGAGGGAGCGGCGCCGATCGGCGCCTACTCGCAGGGCCTCGTGGTCGGCGACTTCGTCTACACCTCGGGTGCGGGTCCGCTGGACCCCACGACCGGCGAGGTCGTCGGGACCGACGTGGCCGAGCAGACCCACCAGGTGATGCGCAACCTCGGCGCGATCCTCGCCGTCCACGGTCTGGGTTTCGACGACGTGGTGAAGTCGACCGTCCATCTGCAGCATCTCAAGCGTGACTTCGCCGCTTACAACGAGGTCTACAAGTCCTATTTCACCAAGCCGTACCCGGTCCGCACGACCGTCGGCTCCGACTTGATGGACATCCTGGTCGAGATCGACTTCGTGGCATACAAGCCGCGTTAGAGTCTGACCGACTGCGTGGGAGGGCGGCGGTTTGGACAGCTCGTTGTACGTCTATGTCGAGGACGTGCGGGGGGAGGGCCTGGAAGCGGTCCTTGACCGGGTCGCCGGATACGGCGTGGCGGGTGTGACCGTGGCGGCGGCCTGCCACGGCGCCCGTGACGTCACCCCCCACGGCAGGTCCCGCGTGACGATCCGCAGGGATGGCGTGCACTTCACACCACCCGAGGATCTGTTCGGCGGGCTCCGCCTGGTCCCGCCCGTCCAGGAGGGCGCCGGACAGGAGCCGCTGGCGGCCCTGCGCCGGGCCACCGCCGAGCGTGGCCTGCGGCTGCACGGCTGGACCGTCTTCCTGCGGAACACCACGCTCGGCCTGGCCAACCCCGATGTGACGGTACGCAACTGCTTCGGCGACCGCGGCTCGCCCGCCGACCTGTGCCCTTCCCACCCGGACGTCCGCCTCTACGCCGTGGCGCTGGGCCGGGCGGTGGCCCGGCAGGGGGTGGACAGCGTGGTCGCCGAGGCGTTGCACTTCGCCACCTTCGGCCACGGCCACCACCCCGAGCGCGGCTCCGTCCCGCTCGGGCCGATGGACGTCTTCCTGCTCGGCCTGTGCTTCTGCGACTTCTGCATGCGCCGCGCGTCCGACCTGGGGGTCAAGGCCGAGGTGGCGCGCGAGGAGTGCGCCAGGATCGCGGGTGGCGTGCTCGACGGTGACCCGCCCGCCCAGGGCGAGGTGACCCGGGCGGCACTGACCGCCTACGCCGGGCCCGAGGTGGTCGCCTACGCGCGGGCCCGCTCGGAGGTGGTGACCTCGCTGGTCTCGGAGGTGTCGGCGGCCGTGGCCGCCGAGGGCTCCCGGCTGGTCTTCCTCGACGCGACCGGCTGGTTCAAGGGCCAGGCCGACGGCCTGCCCTCGGCCGGGCTCGCCGCGCACGACTCATGGCAGCTCGGCGTGGATCTGGTCGCCCTCGGTGACCTGGTGCCCTCACTCGGCGTGTTCGCCTACGCCCGCGACGCCGCCAGGGTCGCCGACGACGTCGGCGCCTACCGCCGTTCGACGGGCAGGCACAGGGAGCTGCGGGTCGTGCTCCGGCCGGGCCTGCCCGACACCGACTCGGCCGACCGGCTCGACGCGAAGGTCCGCGCCGTCCGGGCCGCGGGCGGCGACGCGGTGGACTTCTACGCCTACGGGCTCGTGCCGTACCCGGTCCTCGACCGCATCCCCGGCGCGCTCTCCGGCTGACCCGGCCGGATCACGCCGGGGGTGCCGGGCGGCGGGGAATGAGCAGGGCGGGGACGACGGCGACCGCGACGATCACCAGGCTCCACCGGAAGGTCGTCGCGAAGGTCCCGACGCCCGTGCCCTGCGAGCGGATGAGGGACTGCAGGACGACGGCGGTCACCGCCGCGCCGAGGGCGGACCCCACCCTGATCAGGATCTGCGAGGCCGTCGCCGCCCCGGGAAGGGCCGGCCGGGGCAGAGTGCGGTAGGCGGACGCCATGATCGACGGTGTGACGAGTCCGTGCCCGAGGCCGATGACGAACATCGCGGCCGCCATCAGCACGGGGCCGGTGGAGACGTCGACCCGGGTGCAGGCGAACATCCCGGCGAGCACGATCAGGATCCCGGTGATGCCGGGCCGGTGGGGGCCGAGCCGGTCGGTGAGGCGTCCGGCGATCAGCATGGTGACGATCGCGCCTGCCCCCATGGGGGCGACCAGCAGTCCCGCCGCCAGCACGCCCGGTCCCGAGACGGTCTGGGAGTACAACGGGACCAGCAGCAGCACGCCGAAGACCCCCACGGAGTAGACGAACAGGGTCACCGTCGAGGCGGTGAAGGCCCGGTCGCGGAAGAGCCGCACATCGAGCAGAGCGCGTCCGGCCCCGCGCAACGAGTGGGCGACGAACGCCGCCATGAGCACGGCGCCGAGCAGCAGCCCCGCGAACGCCTGCGTGCCGGCCGTCCCCTCGCCGACCTGGGAGAGCCCGTAGACCGTTGCGGCGAGGCCGGGCGAGAGCAGGGCCAGGCCGAGGAGGTCCAGGCGACTTTCTGGACGGCGCTCCTCGTCACGCGGGAGCAGCCGTACGGCCAGCAGCAGCGCGACCGCGCAGACCGGCACGTTGACGTAGAACATCCACCGCCAGCTGAGATGGTCGAGGAGCAGCCCACCGGCCAGCGGGCCGAGGGCGGGGGCGAGCATCCCCGGGATCGAGATCACGGCCATCACCCGCCCCAGCCGCTCGGGGCCCGCCGCGCGGGTGAGCATGGTCTGCGCGACCGGCATGAGGAGTCCGCCGCCGATGCCCTGCAGCGCCCGGAAGGCGATCAGGGATCCGGCTGACCAGGCGGCACCGCACAGGATCGACCCGGCGCCGAACAGGGCCAGCGAGACGATCCAGGTCGCCTTGGCGCCGAACCGCTCGATCGCCCAGCCGGTGATCGGGATCGTCATCGACAGGGCCAGCAGGTAGCCGGTGATCACCCACTGGACCGTGCTGAGCGAGGCGTCCAGGTCGCGGCCGAGGACGTTGAGCGCGACGTTGACGATGGTCGTGTCGAGCGTGGTCATGATCGTGCCGAGCACCACCGCGAGGGCGACGCCGCGGAGCGCGGGATCGAACCGGGCGGATGGGGGAGCCTGCGTCGCGGTCATCCGTGATCGCCTTTCCGTACACTGTAGCGTTTTTCCGTACACCGTATCATCAGGCCGCTACGCCGTACACTCGAGCAGGTGGGAACCGAACACGTACAGGGACCGGTCTGGGCGCGGGAGGCGGCCAGGCGCCGCCCGAAGCTGACACGTGAGGCGATCGTGGCGGCCGCGATCAGGATCGCCGACGGCGAGGGGGCGGACGCCGTCTCGATCCGCCGGGTGGCCACCGAGCTCGGAGCGCGCGCGATGAGCCTCTACACCCACATCGAGCGCAAGGAGGACCTGCTCGACCTCATGACGGACGAGGTCAGCGCCGAGATCCTGATCAAGGGGGAGCTGCCGGGCGACTGGCGTGAGGCGATCTCGGCCATCGCGCGGCGCACGCGGGAGATGGTCCGCCGTCACCCCTGGCTGGTGGACCTCGTCTCCCGGCGGCCGAATGCCAGCCCCAACGGACTGCGGCACGCCGAGCAGTCGCTGGCCGCACTGTCGGCCCTGCCCCTCACGACGGAGCGGAGGCTGTGGATCATCGCCGCGGTCGACGACTACACCATGGGTTCCGTGATCCGGGAGGTGATGCACACACCGCGCAGGTACGGAGGGGCGGAGGCGGAACGCGACGAACTGATGCAGCCCTATCTGCGCGAGCTCGTCGGCAGCGGTGAGTTCCCCCACCTCGCGCCGCTGCTCGGAGGTGGCGTCCCGAACGCCGGTGGCGGTACCGACGAGGACTTCGAGCGCGGCCTACGCTGGCTGCTCGACGGTATCGCGGGGGATCTCCTCCGGGAGTGATCGGCGGTCTCGTGCCGCCTCCACCGCGGCATTGGCGCGCAGGAGGAGGCGGCGGTCATCGGCGAAGAGCGCCTCCGGCCAAGCCCGCGGAGGGTGTCCTGGGCTGGACCGATCTTGTGACGGCCGCTCAGGCCACGCCATCGAGGACCGCCGCCACCGCCGCCGCGGCGAAGTCGTCGTCGAGGGGGAGCCCCCGGAAGACCACGCGGAGCCACACCGCGCCGGCGAGCAGATCCATGATCAGCATGGGGTCGGCCGTGTCGCGCAGTTCGCCGCGCCGCCTCGCGCGGTCGAAGACGGCGGTCTCCCTGGCCAACCGGTCGGCGAAGAAGTGCTGGGCCGCCGTGGCGAGTTCGGGATGGTGTACGGCGGCGCCGAGTGCCGCCACCGCGACGTCGGCCGCCGGAGGCTGGGTGAGCAGCGCGATCATCCCGTGGACCAGCGCCTCCAGGTCCTTTCGCAGGCTGCCGGTGTCGGGCGTCTCCATCGCGAGCAGGTCGGTCTCGACCAGCGCGGCGGCGAGCAGCGCCGCCTTGGAGGGCCACCACCGGTAGATCGTGGTCTTGTTGACCCCCGACCGCTCGGCCACCCCCTCCACGGTCAGCCCCTCGTACCCCCTGGTGGCGAGCAGTTCGAGCGTCGCCTGGAAGATCTGCTGTCCCTTGCGCGGTGCCATGGGCCGACTATAGCAACGCAACGGTGCGTTGTGTTTCAATGGGCACGCCGTACCGTCACACGTGGAGGTCAGTGATGTTGCCCGTCGTCTTCATCCATGGAATCCGGGTCAGCGCGACCATGTGGGGTCCCGTTCTCGCCCGTCTCGACCGGCCCGCGACGGCCGTGGACCTGCCGGGGCACGGAACCCGCCGCGGTGAGCCGTTCTCGATGGACGCGGCGACCTCGGCGGTGGCGGACGCGATCGACGCGCTCGGCGGCCGGGCCCTCGTGGCGGGGCTGTCGCTGGGCGGCTACGTCGGCATCGCCGCCGCCGAACGCTTCCCCGGCCGGGTCGCCGGGCTGATGGCCATGGGGTGCACGTCCAGGAGTACGGCGATGGCCGGGATCTACCGGTCCGTCGCGTCGGTCGCCGCGCGTCACCCGTCGCGCGCCAACCGGGTCAGCTCCTCCGTCCTCCGCCGCCTCCTGCCTGGCGCGGCCGGGGCGGCGATGGTGGCGGGAGGGCTGTCGTGCGAGGTGCTGCCGCAGGCCGTCGAGGCCGTCACCGGACACGACCAGCTCGCGGCACTGGCCGCCTACCCTGGACGCGTGTGGCTGGTGAACGGCGCCCGCGACCCGTTCCGGGTCGGCGAGCGCGACTTCCTGCGCGCCTGCCGGGACGGGCGGCTGATCCTGATCCCCTGCCGGGGACATCTGGGCGTGATGCGGGATCCGGGACCGCTGGCCCGGCTGGTGGGCGACCTGTGCGATCAGGCCGACCGGCCGGTGAGGGCGGTGGCGACGCCGAGTCCCAGGTAGACGATTCCGCTGAAGTTACGGAGCAGGCCTGAACGGCCGCGCAGTCGCGTGCCGAGCGCACCGGCGCTCACAGCGTAGATCATGTCGGAGACCAGGCCGAGGATCAGGAGGGTGCCTCCCAGGATCACGATCTGCAGGGGCACCGATCCCGCCTCCAGGTGCACGAACTGCGGCAGGAGCGCCAGGAAGAACAGGATCACCTTGGGATTGAGCACGTTGACGACCATGCCTTCGAGGAAGATCGCGCGCAGCGGCTGCGGCGTGGTCTCCCGGGCGGTGAGCTGCTGCCTGCGGGTCAGCGTCCGGACGCCCAGATAGACCAGGTAGGCCACCCCGGCCCACTTGATCACATTGAAGAGCGCGGCGGACCGGGCGACCACGTAGGAGAGCCCGGCCGCCGCCGCGGCGATGTGCACCAGGGTGCCGGTCTCCACGCCGAACGCGCTCGCCATCCCGGCCGCCCGGCCCTGGGAGATGGCCCGGGTGACGATGTAGAGGTGGTTCGGCCCGGGCACCATGACCAGTGCCAGAGACGCCACCGCGAAGATCAGGAATGTGGACGTGGGGACCATGGGTCCGACCCTAGGCCCGCTCCGGTCCCCACTGTCAGGACCATTCACGGGTGCCGTCTGTGGACCATTCGGTTCACTGCCGGCATGTCGTGGCATACTCGCCGACGTGGGGTGGCAGAAGGAGCAGAGCGTTCTTATCGGGCGGTTGGTGGAGCTCGACCGCCTGACAGCCGTCCTCGACTCGGCCGCCGGTGAGCTGGCCGGGGTGGCCCTCGTGGGCGGTGACGCGGGCATCGGCAAGACCCGGCTGGTGACGGAGCTGGGGGAGCGGGCCAGAGCCGCCGGCTTCGCCGTACTGGTCGGACAGTGCGCCGAGCTCGGCGACGCGCTGCCGTACCTGCCGCTGGCCGACGCCCTGCGCGGCGCGCGGGGAGAGCTGCGCGCCGCACTCGACGCCCGGCCCGTCCTCGGCAGGCTGCTGCCCGAGAGCGCGGACCTCGGCTCGGAGACCACTTCCGGTCTCACCCAGCAGCAGCTCTTCGGCTCGATGCTCGGATTCCTGGCCGCGCAGCCCGTGCTGCTGATCCTGGAGGACCTGCACTGGGCCGACCAGTCCACCCGTGACCTGCTGGTCTTCCTCAGCCGGATGCTGCAGACCGAGCGTGTCTGCCTGGTCGGCACCTACCGGACCGACGATCTTCACCGCCGCCACCCGCTGCGCCGGGTCCTCGCCGAGCTCAAGCGCCTCCCCTCGGTGACGGCCGTCGAGCTGAGTCCGCTCGACCGCGGCGAGATGGCCGACTATCTGGCCGCCCTCGGCGGCAACGACGCTCAGATGATCAGCGAGGTCCTCGATCGCGCCGAGGGCAACCCGTTCTACGCCGAAGAGCTCCTGGAGGCCGCGACCGAGGGCTCCGCGATGACCGACGGTCTGGCGGGCCTGCTGCTCTCCCGCGCGGAGCTGCTCTCCGACGCGGCCCAGCAGGTGCTCCGGGGTGCGGCCGTCGCGGGCCGCCGGGTCGACCACGACCTGCTCCGGGAGGCCTCCGGCCTGGAGGAGCTGGCCTTCGAGGAGGCCATGCGGGAGATCGTCTCGCGCGGGCTGCTCCGTCCCAGCGGGGAGTACGGCTACGCCTTCCGGCACGCCCTGCTCCAGGAGGCCGTCTACACCGACCTGCTGCCAGGTGAGCGGATCCGGATGCATTCGGCGTTCGCCGGCCTGCTCACCGCCCGGAAGGGGGCGGCCGCCGAGCTCGCCTATCACTACCTGGCCGGGCACGACCTCGCCGAAGCCCTGTCCGCCTCGGCCGAGGCCGGGCGGCGGGCCGAGCGTCTCGGCGCGCCCGCCGAGGCGCACCGCCATTTCGAGCAGGCGCTCGGCCTCTGGGACCGGGTCCCCGAGGCCGAGCGCCTCGCCGGGACGGACCGTGTCCGGCTCGTCCTGCGCACCGCCGCCGCGGCGGCCGACATGGGTGACAACCACCGGGCCATCGCCCAGCTCCGGGAGATCCCCCCGTCGGCCGAGGCGAGTGAACGGCTCGCCTACTACCTCTACGACTCCGACGACGTTCCGGCGGCGATCGTGGCCGCCGAGGCGGCTGTGGCCGCGGCCCCTCCCGGGACCCCCGTCCTCGCCAGGGCGCTGGCCACCCTCTCCCGCGCGCTCAGCTGGGGAGTGCGGCAGCCGGAGGCCAGGCTCCTCGCCGACCGCGCGCTGGAGGTCGCCAGGGCCACGGGGGCGAGTGACGCGGAGAAGGGCGCGATGATCGTGCTGGGCTCCTGCGCGGAGTTCGAGGGTGATCTCGCCCGCGCGGAGGAGCTGTTCGGCGCCGCCGCCGTCCGGGACTCCGGCGACCTGGCCATGGACCTGCGCGCGATCTTCCAGCATGCCCGGATTCAGTTCGAGCGCGGCTCCATGACCGCCGCCGCCGTGGCCGCCGACCGGGGTGTCCTGCTGGCGACGGAGACCGGGCTCTCCTGGAGCACGTACGGAACCGACCTGCGGTTCCTCCAGTTCCTGATCCATTACATGGCGGGGGAGTGGAACCAGGCCCGGGAGACGGCCGCCGGATTCGGCACGCGTGTCGGCAAGACCCCCGAGGCCGTTCTCTCCTCCTTTGCGCTGTTCGTCGAGGTCGCCATGGGGATGCCCGTGGTCGAGGAGCGGCTGACCTGGCTCCGGCCGTTCTGGTCGGACTCCCTGGTCGCCTACATGTCCCGGGGGCTGGCCGCCGAACACGCTCTGTGGCGACAGGAGCCGGAGCCGGCCCTGGAACACGCGACCGCCGTTCTCGACGCCACCGACCCCGCCGACGTGGGCAACGTCCGCATCAGCGCGGTCGCGCTGTGGGCGCTGGCCGATCTGGGCCGCTCCGACGGCGCCGACGAGCTGCTCGCCCGCGCGCGGCGGGCGGCCCGGCCCAGGATGGGCTTCGAAGGGCACGCCTGGCTGGCGCGGGCGGAGGCCGAGTGGCATCGCGTGCACGGCCGTGCCGACGTCGAGGCGTGGCGGGCGGTGGTGGAGGGGTTCGGTGCCGGGTCCGTCTACGAGACCGCGCGTGCCCGTTGGCGGCTGGCCGAGGCGTTGCTCGTCTCGGGCGACCGCACCTCGGCGCTGGAGGAGTGGGAGCGCGCGGTCGAGGCCGCCGAGTCGTTGGGCGCCCGGCCGCTGGGCGCCGCCCTGGCGGAGCTGGGCCGCCGGGCCCGGTTCACCTCGAGTCAGGCGGGGCCGCTCACCAGCCGCGAGCAGGAGGTGCTCGCACTGGTGTCTGAGGGGCTGCCCAACCGTGAGATCGGCGAGCGGCTGTTCATCGCGCAGAAGACGGTGAGTGTGCACGTCTCCAACATCCTCGGCAAGCTCGGCGTCTCCTCCCGCACCCAGGCCGCCGCCGTGGCTCGCAGGGAGGGCCTGCTGTAGCCGCCCGCCGGGGCGGTGCGGCTAGCCTTCGCGGGTGGCCAGGGCCAGGGTGCGGACGACCTGGATGAGCTCGGCCGGGTCGAACGGCTTGGTGAGGTAGGCGTCGACTCCGATGTCGAGTCCCCGGCGCTTGTCGTCGTCCTGCGCCCGCGCGGTGATCAGAACCACCCTGATGTGGCGGGTCCCCTCGTCACCCCGCAGCCTGGTGGCGGTCATCCAGCCGTCCAACCTGGGCATCATCACGTCGAGTGTGATCACGTCGGGCATCACCTCAAGCACCCGATCAAGGCAGTCCTGCCCGTCGTAGGCGGTCTCCACCTGGAATCCCTCCAAGGTCAGGTTGACCGCGATGAGTTGCCGGATGACCTCGTCGTCATCCACCACCAATACCTTGCCCGGAACGTCGTCCACGGCCGTGAGGCTAACTCCTCCCAACCGGGTCATGCGCGATTTTCGGCGGATGCGTACGGACAGGTATCCCCTGGGGACAGATGTCACCGGGAGTGAGCAGGTCTTCCCGGGCTCCTGCGACGGTCGGGACCGGCGAGGTGACCTCTGGTGATCCGTCGCCGATCCCCTGGCACGGCGCGGCCCTCGTCACCCGTGGACCTGTGGACAGTCCGGTGTTTCTCCACAGAGTTCGGTTCGGCTCCTTGAAGGGCTCTCCGCCCCGCGCATCCTGAGGCCTCGATCGTTCATCGAGCCAGGGAGGGCACGCATGATCACGACAGTTCTCACCACCACCGTCCTTGTGACGGCTCTCACCGGGAGCAGCCCCCAGGCGCCGGCGGCCCGCCTCTGCTCGCAGGTCGCCGATGCCTGGAGACCTCTGCTGTCCGGCGCGGAGCTGCCTGACGGCTTCCAGACGTGGTTACGAGAAGTGGTGCGCTTCGCGCTCACCACCGCCTGCGAGCCTGGCCGCACGGGCCCGGAATCCCCGACGTCGGCCACCCGCGTCGGCACTGGAGACGACACTTCCGTCCCGGGCGCCCCCGGGACGGCGGATGCCGCCGAGTCCTCCAGATCAGGTGCGCTGGACATCGACGGACCTTCCGATCCTGCCCGAGGTGCGTCGACCGACATCAACGGGCTCTTCGGCCCCTCTGCGGACCCATTCCCCGACGCCATCGAACCCTCCGGCTCCGCAGGAGGCACGTCGTCCCCTGGCATCACCGCATCCTCCGGTCCTTCCGGACCCGCTTCCCCCGATGTCGCCGGTTCTTCCGGATCCCCGTCCTCCTCGCGGGGCCACCGGCCCGCCGTCTCCTCGGAGAAGCCGGCGGAGTTCGGAGCGACCCGTCCCCCATCCACGTCCTCCCGCTCACGCCGACTGTCGCCGGGGCAGACCGCGGTGGCGGCGGCGCTCCGCCACATCGGCAGGCCGTACGTCTGGGGCGGTGGTTCCGGTGAGGGCCCGACCGGGGGCGGCTTCGACTGCTCAGGACTTGCCCTGTACGCCTGGTCCAAGGCGGGGACCGCACTCAGCCACTACACCGGAAGCCAGTTCAGGCAGGGGCGCCGCGTGCCGTTCTCCCAGCTCCGTCCGGGAGACCTGGTCTTCTTCGGCGGCGGCACCGGAGACCCCACCCACGTGGGCGTCTATGTGAAGGACGGTGTCATGGTGCACGCGCCGAAGCCCGGAGACGTCGTCAGGACGACGAACTTCGCCGACTCTCCCTACTACCGTGCGCGCTACCGTGGGGCCATCCGTCCGGGCTCCCGGACCTCCGCCTGACAGCGTCGGTGCCCCCGAGATCACCTACTTCGCGCTGCGAGTGTCAGTTCCCCTCCAGATGCTGGTAATCTAATCACTCGTTGGCCCCCTTAGCTCAGGGGATAGAGCACCGGCCTCCGGAGCCGGGAGCGCAAGTTCGAATCTTGCAGGGGGCACTTGATCTTGACCAGCGGTTCCGGCCGCTGACCAGGGCAAACATTGTACGAACGGGCGGGCCTCCAGTCTCACGGAGTCCCGCCCGTTCTCGTTGATGCTCGCTGGCCGTGGGCCAGTTATGGGCCACGATAGGGCTTGCATCCAAGCCTCGAACGGTGAGGCGGCCCCCCTGCCACCTGTGCTTCATCAGATGCGATTGAGGTCAGCGAGTCAGCAGATCCGCCGGATCAACCAGGTGCTGATCGATCGTCGGCGGCCACGATCAGTGTGATCGCCTGTGGTGCGCTGGATGGTGATGGACTTGTGGCAGTCGGCATGGCCCCCAGTCGTGGAAGGCTGCCCGGTCGAGTGAGTCGGTAGTGGACTGGTCGCCTGGCGGGCACGCCGGAAGGCCTCGCGCTCCAGAGCGGCCTGCAACTGCTGGGTCCGTCGCCATGCTGACGGGCCCAGCACTCAACACGGCCGGTCCCGGCCGCCGAGCAGTTCCAGGGTGCACGCGTAAGCAAGCGTCACTCTGTCTCGGCTGATAAGCGGAGCACTGGGTGCAGCCCTGACGTTCGCCTGTCTTTGACCGGTCACCGAACATGGTCGGGGGCGATCGCCGATCCAGTGCCTCGTACCTCGGCACCGGCTCGCTGAGCATCTTGAGAAGTGTCCGGTACGCGGCGGGTGTGCCAAATCCTGTAGAACGCCGACGCTACGGCCACACCAACCACGATTCGTTATGGAAGCACTACCTGCCGACCGACTAACGTGATGTTCGCCTGCCAGCTCACGCGGAACACGCCCGACCCCAGCGCGTCCGGGGCGGCCGACGGTCCGGGAGCGCTGGTCGCGTGATCGAGCCTGACCTTGACCGGCGGCTGGTCCACCAGCGAGCAACCGGCGGCCAGCAGCACGGCGCGCGGCGCCGTTACCCACCTCACGGGCAGCCGGGCCGGAACCGGCGGGCATTTGCCACGGAATCTCCCTTGCGAGCGGATGATTCAGCAGCGTGGGCTGGTTGCCCTTGACGATGAACAGGTAGTGGCCGCCCGCCTCGACGATCTGCCGGGCGTGTTCGTGCTGGGTGTGCAGGGCGTCAGCGGTGATCATCACGCTCGACAGATCCAGTCCGGACAGCAGGGGCGTGAACGCGGGGATCTCGTTGCTGGCCTCGACCTGCCGTTGGGCGAGGGCGGTCTGGGTGTCGTGGCGGGTGGCGGCCAGCAGGTGCACCGTGGTGTCGGTGGTGCGGCTGCCGCGCAGGGTCTTGCCGTCCACGGCCAGGCCGGCAAGCTCGGTCCGGCTTGAGGACCGGCTGCTCGTGGTGGCGGGTGGGGCGCATGCGGCGAGCGAGGCCAGGTAGCCGCAGGTGGCGGTGTCGAAGGCGTCGCCGTCCAGGCGGGCGAGGAGCCGTCCCAGGGTGCTGGCGGCCAGGCGTGGCGGGCCGGGCAGACCGGCTCGGGCGCGCAGCTCTGGGTCGTACCCGGCGATGATGCGGGTGATCTTTGCCAGTGATGTTGCTCCGCCGAGTACAGCGAGCAGGGCTAACGCGAGCAGCGGGCCGAGCCGGTAGCGGCGTCCCCGGCGGCTGCGCGGGTCGGGCAGCGTATCCAGCACCTCGGCTAGGGCCGGTAGATCGAGCAGGTCGGTCAGTGGGGCGGCGACGGTGACGTGCTCCAGGTGGCGGGCGAGCACGTCGATCGGGGATGATGGCACGCGAACGCGGCCCCTGTTCTTGATCGACTGGCGTAGACAGCCAACGATCATCAGGGGTCGCGTTTGTCATGTGCATCCCGGGGTGCTCTCAACCGCCCCGTCTTGTCACGCCCACCGGGGCCTCAGCAGCCGAGAACGCTTCAGCCCTACCCGGGTTCTGCGTCCTCACGCGCCTGCTGAGCAGGGTGGCAGGAGAGAACGCGGCCGCCCTGCTGGGTGAGAGAGCGGATCTGCGCTTGCGGGAGTTCCTCCTCGGTGGCACTCTTTATTCCAGTTGTCGGAATAAAGCGGTGAGGAGGCCAGGCGTGCGGTGGACCGTGAAGTCGCCCGAGGGCTCGGTGGAGCTCGATGTGTCACTTGATGAGCGGGGCCGGCTCTTCTATGACGTACGGCGGCACGGCGTCGTCCTCCTTGAGCGGTCCAGGCTCGGGATCGAGCGGCAGGACGCGTCCTTCCACAACGGGCTCGCGCTGGTCGCCGAGCCGGCGGCGGAGGTGCGGGACGAGAGCTACACCGCGGTGCACGGAAAGCGCAGCGCGCTCCGCGAGCGCTCCACGGCGGCGACGCTCTCGGTGCGCGGACGCAACGGGGCGCCGCTCGATCTCGACTTCCGCGTCTTCGACGACGCCGTCGCGTTCCGCTACCGGTTTCCCCAGGGCTCCGGCGCCACGACGGTCACCAGGGAGCTGACGACTTTCGCCTTCGCGGCCGAGGGGCGTGCCTGGTCGCAGCCGACCTCGCCCTCGGACGGCGGCGGGCCCGCGCACGAGAACCTCTACACCAACGGCGTGCCCATCGGCACCCCGACCGAGGCGCGCTCCTACGACCTTCCCTCGACTTTCGAGGTGAACGGGCAGTGGCTGCTCGTCTCCGAGGCCGGGCTCGACGCGACGTTCCACGGCACGCGGCTCGGCCCGACGCCGGTCGGGCGCGAGTACGGCATGCTCGGGCCCGACCCGGACGAGGGGCTCGGGCACGGCGATGCCCTGGCCACCTCGGCGTTGCCGTGGACGCTGCCGTGGCGGTTCGTCGCGATCGCGGACACCGCGGCCGAGCTGGTCGAGTCGACGGTCGTGTGGCACCTGGCGGAGCCCGCCAAGATCAAGGACACCTCGTGGATCAGGCCCGGACGCGTGTCGTGGAGCTGGTGGTCGGAGAACGCCAGCCCGCGCGACCTGGGCGCGCTGCGGCGGTTCGTGGACCTCGCCGGCGAGATGGGGTGGGAGTACTCGCTGGTTGACGCGAACTGGACGGTCCACGCGGAGGAGGAGATCCGCGACCTGGTCCGCTACGCCGCCGAACGGGACGTGCGGCTGTTCCTCTGGTACAACTCGGCAGGGCGGAACAACCCGTCGACCGAGGGACCGCGCGACCTCATGCACCTGCCGGAGGTACGGCGGGCGGAGCTGACGAAGATCGCGGGCTGGGGGATCGCCGGGATCAAGGTCGACTTCTTCCACTCGGACAAGCAGGACGGGATCGCGCACTACCTCGGCATTCTGCGGGACGCGGCGGAGGCGGGGCTGATGGTCAACTTCCACGGGAGCACCATCCCGCGCGGGTGGGAGCGGACGTGGCCGCACCTGATGACGCTGGAGGCGGTGCGAGGGGCGGAGTGGTACCTGTTCGGGCCGTCGTTCGCGGAGGAGGCGGTGTGGCACAACACCGTGCTGCCGTTCACGCGCAACGTGATCGGCCCGATGGACTACACGCCGGTGACCTTCGGCGACGCGCTGCGGCCTCGGCTGACCACGGCGGCGCACGAGCTGGCGCTCGCGGTGGTGTACGAATCGGGATTGCTGCACTTCGCGGACTCGCCCGAGTCGTACCGGGGGCAGGTGGCCGAGGTGCGCGAGGTGCTGCGTGCCGTACCGGCTGCCTGGGAGGAGACGGTCGGGCTGGCGGGGGAACCGGGCGACCACATCGTGCTGGCCCGCCGTACGGGAGGGACGTGGTGGCTGGCGGGCATCAACGGCCCGGCGGCCCGCCCGCCGGTCGAACTCGGCATCGGGCGTCTCGGCCCGCTCCGTGGCACCTGGCGCCTGGTCGCGGACGGCGCGGACCGCGACGCGGTGGCGGTGTCCGACGTCGAAGCGGGTGAGGTGTTCCGCGTGCCGGCCATGCCGGTGGGCGGCGGCTTCAACGCCCGCCTGCTCCCCGAGTAGGGGCAGCGGCGGTCGCGCTTTACGGCCGGGCCGCCGGGCGGCGGTCGCCGTTAAGGCCGGGCCGCGAATCGTTCGTCGAGTATCAGGCAGGCCGCGCCGATCGCCGCCACGTCGGCGCCCAGCCCGGTGCCCACGACGCTGAGGTCGTGGATCTCGCGCATGACGAACCGCTCGGCCACCATCGGCCTGAGCAGCGGCAGGTAGTGGTGCGCGGCCGGAGCCCAGGCAGGCCCCCCGCACACGACGAGCTCGGTGTCCACGAGATTGCCGATGGTCACGATCGCCCGGGCGAGCCGCCGCGCGGACCGGTGCAGGATCGCCACCGCCCGCTCGTCACCGTCGTCGGCCGCCCGGCACAGCGCCCCCACCCGCCTGACCGCCTGGACGAGCTGCCCGTCATCGGGCGAGGCGGGCAGCACGCCCGCCGCGACCGCCTCCTGGATGAGGAAGAGCGGTGAGCAGGCCGTGCCCAGGCAGCCCCGCTGCCCGCAGCCGCACGGTGGCCCGTCGACGTCGACGATCAGGTGCCCAATGTCGCCCGCGTTGCCGGACCGGCCGCGTACCACGATGTCGCCGCTGACCAGCCCCACCCCCACACCGGTGCCCAGATACAGGAAGGCGAAGTCGCTGTTGCCCGTCGCGCCGCCCGCCCACCGCTCGGCCACCGCCGCGGCCGTGACGTCCTTGTCGAGCACGACGGGCAGCCCGGTCGCCCGGTGCAGCCGGTCAACCAGCTCGACCCGATGCCACCCCGGCAGGTGCGGCGGATCGACCATGGCCCCGCCCGCGATGTCGAGGGGACCTGGCGCCGCGATGCCGAGGCCGAGTATCCGGTCCCGCTCGATGCCCGACCCGGCCAGCAGGACGTCGAGAGCCGAGGCCATCCCGGCCATGATGACGTCGGCGTCCTGGGGGCTGGAGGTCTGCCTGCTGAAGTGGGCCACGAGGTTGCCGCCGAGGTCGAGCAGCACGTAGGTGATCGTGGCCGGGTCGATGTGCACGCCGAGCGCGTAGCGGCTCGCGGGCACCAGCTCCAAGGTACGGCGAGGCCGGCCGAACCCGGTCGAGGACGTCCCGGTCTCCGCGATGAGCCCCTGGTCGAGCAGGCGCTGGCAGACGTCGGACACGGTCTGCGCGGCGAGTCCCGTCTCGACGGCCAGCTCCGCGCGCGAGCTCCCGGTGCGTGCGCGCCTGATCGCGTCGAGGACGACGGAGTCGTTGAAGTCGGCGACGTGTTCGAGGTTGGAGCCGCGCCGGAGGCCGGAGGAACGGGCAGGCGGCCCGCCCTCGCGCTTGGCTGCTTTTCCGATCGTGGTGGACTCCCGCCTGGCTGCTGCCACTGGTCCCCGTGCCCCCTCGCCCATCGTCGCGCCCTTCGCCTACCTTAGCCGACCCGTCATTGACTTATTCAAGACGTCGGAAATATTGTAGATCCGCTTCGCTTGATTCGACCAGAAAGTCGGCATTCATGATGCATCTCGCACACGCCGCCGATGTCACCGTGGTCGGCGGCGGCCTGGCCGGTGTCACCGCGGCCGTGAGCGCCGCGCGCAACGGCGCGAAAGTCGCCCTGATCAACAACAGGGGAGTGCTGGGCGGCAACTCCAGCAGCGAGATCCGGGTGTGGGTGGTGGGCGCCACGGCGCACGGCGCCCAGAAGTTCGCCAGGGAAACAGGCCTGATGGGCGAGCTGTTCGCCGAGAACCAGTGGCGTAACCCGGAGGGCAACCCGATCCTGTGGGACCACGTCGTCCTGGACCTGGTGCGCGAGGAGCCGAACATCACGCTCTTCCTCAACACCGAGGTGCGCGAGGTCGAGGCGGACGGCGACGAGGACGACCGGGTCCTCCGCTCGGTCACCGGCTGGCAGTCCGGCTCGGAGCGGCTGATCAGATTCGAGTCGCCGATCTTCCTCGACTGTACCGGCGACGGTCTGGTCGGCCTGCTCGCCGGCGCCAGGTTCGCCACCGGCAGGGAAGACAGGAGCGTGTACGGAGAGGAATGGGCGCCGGAGGTCGCCGACGACGACATGCTCGGCAGCACGATCCTCTTCTACACCAAGGACGCGGGACAGCCGGTGCGGTTCGTCCCGCCCGGCATCACCAAAGACGTCCAGGCCTTCGACCTGCCCCTGCGCCGCCACATCGACCCCGGGATGAACGGCTGCGACTACTGGTGGATCGAGTGGGGCGGCGAACTCGACGCGGTCGCCGACAACGAGCGCATCCGCGACGAGCTCTGGGGCATCGTCTTCGGCATCTGGGACTACATCAAGAACTCCGGCCGCTTCGACGCCGCCAACCTCACGCTGGAGTGGGTGGGCACCGTCCCCGGTAAGCGCGAGTACCGCCGTTTCATCGGCGACCACGTGCTCACCCAGCAGGACGTCACCGGCCAGACCCGCTTCCCCGACACGGTCGGCTTCGGCGGCTGGTCCATCGACCTGCACCCGCCGGGTGGCATCTACGCCGCCGACAGCCCCTCCAAGCACCTGTTCGGCCCCGGCCTCTACGACATCCCGTTCCGCTCCCTGTACTCGGTGAACGTCCGCAACATGCTCATGGCCGGCCGCGACATCTCCGCCAGCCACGTCGCCTTCGGCAGCACACGGGTCATGGCGACCTGCGCGGTCGTGGGTGAGGCGGCGGGTACGGCCGCCGCGCTCGCGGTGCGCAGGGGTGTCACGCCGCGCCAGATCTCGGCCGCCCACCTGGACGAACTGCAGGCCATGCTGGTACGGCAGGACGCCTCGCTGCTGGGCGTGTCCTGGCAGGATCCGAGCGACCTGGCGCTGAAGGCCACCGTCACGGCGTCGTCCACGCTGACCCGGCTGGCCGGTGACGCGGGTGCGGAGCCGGAGCGCCTCCCGATCGGCGAGGCCGATTTCGGCCTGCTCCTGCCCGCCGACCCCCGGGTCGACGTCGTGCGCATCGGCGTCGAGGCCGCCCGCGCGACCACCGCGGCGGTCGAGTTGTGGAGCACCGGCAGCGGACTGAACCACATCCCGGTCACGCTGCTCGCGACCCGGGAGGCGAGCGTCGAGCGGGCCGGGCGCGGCTGGCTGGAGGCCCGTTTCGATGACGTGCCCATGGAAGGGGGCGAGGTGGTCGTGGTCGTCCGGCGCAACGACGATCTCGCCGTCGTGGTCGGCGCGGGCCGCCCGCCGTACGGCGTGCTGGGGCTGCTCAGCAGGGACCCGGCGCTCGACCTGGGGACGCCGCAGAGCAACGCGTGGTCGGCCTTCGAGCTGCGCAGGCGCACGCCGCGGTTCGAGGTCGAGCCGGCCACTGCGGCGTACCGGCCCGATCAGGTCGCCGGCGGGCTGGCCCGGCCGTTCGACGGCCCCAACCTGTGGGCCTCGGACCCCGGAGGCGAGCAGCACATCGAGCTCCGCTGGCCCGAGGAGCGCACCATTGGCCGCGTCGAGCTGATCTTCAACGACGACGTCGACGAGGACCTGATCAACCTGCACCACCACCGCACGCCGTACCTGGTCATGCCCGAACTCGTGAAGGACTACCGGATCGAGGTGGAGCAGGCGGGCGGCTGGGAGACGGTCGTGGCCGTCACCGGCAACCGGGTACGGCGCCGGGTCCACGTGCTCGACACCGGCGCACGGGCGGGCGCGCTGCGCGTCGTGGTCACGGCGACCAACGGCGACGAGCGAGCCATGATCGTCGCCGTGCGGGTCTTCGAAAGCTGACTGATGGAGAGAGAACACCGTGCATGACAACCGATTGATCGTCGAGGGACGACTGGCCCGTTTCGTTCAGCAGTTCCTGCCCGCCGCGCTGTACCGCGAGCGGCGACCGCTGGCCGTCGAGGCGTGGAACGTGCCTGGCGAGCCCGTGCCCGCGGCCGAGGCGTTCCAGGCCAGATACACCCCCATCACACTCCCGCACAACTGGGGCACCCCCTGGGGCACGACGTGGTTCCACGCGACAGGACGCGTGCCTGACGAGCTTCCCGAGGGCACGCGCCTCGAGATCGTCGTCGATCTCGGCTTCCACGGCCGCCGCCCCGGCTTCCAGGTCGAGGGCCTCGGCTACCGTGCCGACGGCAGCCTCATCAAGGCCGTCGCGCCGCTGAGCCAGTACCTGCCGTGGAGCCTGGCCGAGCCCGTCGTCGACGTGTACGTCGAGGCGGCCGCCAATCCGGACGTCGCGGGTGAGTACACCTACGAGCCGACCGCGCTCGGGGACAGGACCACCGCGGGCACCGACCCGATCTACCGGCTGAGGAGCTTCGACCTCGCCCTGCTCGATGTCGGGGTGTGGGAGCTCGCGCAGGACGTGTGGACGCTGGACGGGCTGATGCGCGAGCTGAGCGTCGACTCCTCGCGGCGCTGGGAGATCCTGCGCGCGTTCGAGCGGATGCTCGATGTCGTCGACCCGGCCGACGTGCACGGTACGGCGGGGCTCGGGCGGGACGCGCTCGTGGAGGTGCTCGCCGCCCCTGCCCCGGCGAGCAGCCACCGCGTCGTGGCGGTTGGGCACGCGCACATCGACTCGGCGTGGCTGTGGCCGGTGCGCGAGACGATCCGCAAGTGTGCGCGCACCTTCGCCAGCGCCGTCACGCTCATGGACGAGAATCCGGACTACCGCTTCGCCTGCTCCTCGGCGCAGCAGCTGGCCTGGGTCAAAAGGCACTACCCGCCCCTGTTCGAGCGCATCAGGAAGAAAGTGGAGTCCGGGCAGTTCATCCCGGTCGGTGGCATGTGGGTGGAGCCCGACATCAACATGCCCGGCGGCGAGTCCATGGCGCGCCAGTTCGTGGCGGGCAAGCGGTTCTTCCTGGAGGAGTTCGGCGTCGACACGCTGGAGGCGTGGGTGCCCGACACCTTCGGTTACTCGGCGGCGATGCCGCAGATCATCGCGGCCTCAGGGACCCGCTGGTTCATGACGCAGAAGATCTCGTGGAACCAGGTGAACGAGATCCCGCACAGCACGTTCCAGTGGGAGGGCATCGACGGCACGCGCGTCTTCACGCACTTCCCGCCAGCCGACACCTACGTCTCCGAACTCTCCGGGGCCGAACTCGCCCACGCGGCGCGGACCTTCAAGGAGAAGGGCGTGGCCGCGACCTCGCTCGTGCCCTTCGGCTGGGGCGACGGCGGCGGCGGGCCGACCCGGGAGATGCTCGCCGCGGCGAAGCGGCTGGAATCACTGGACGGCTCGCCGACCGTCGTGATCGACTCGCCGCGGGCCTTCTTCGAACAGGCGGAGGCCGAGTACGAGAACCCGCCCGTGTGGTCGGGGGAGCTCTACCTGGAACTCCACCGCGGCACGCTCACCACCCAGCACCTGACCAAGCAGGGCAACCGCCGCGGTGAGCACCTCCTGCGCGAGGCCGAGCTGTGGGCGGCGACCGCTGCCGTGCGCGAGGGCGCCGCCTACCCCTACGACGAGCTCGAGGAAATCTGGCACACGGTCCTCCTCCAGCAGTTCCACGACATCCTGCCGGGCACCTCCATCGCCTGGGTGCACGACGAGGTCGAGCAGAACAACGCCGCCCTGCAGGTGGCGCTCGCGCGGATTGTCGAAGAGAGCGTTCGCGTGCTGGTCGGGGAGGGCGAGCGGACGCTCACGGCGAACGCGCGGCCGTTCGCCGACGGCGGCGTCGCCGCGCTCGGCATCCAGGAGGGAGCTCCAGAGGGCGGGCCCGTGCCCCTGACCGAGGAGGGCGCCGGGTACGTGCTCGACAACGGAGCCGTGCGCGCTGTGATCGACAGGAGCGGGCACCTCGTCTCCCTGCGGGACGCGGCGACAGGCCGCGAGGCGATCGCGCCTGGCGCTGTAGGGAACCTGCTGCTGCTGCACCGCGACGTCCCCAACGCCTGGGACGCCTGGGACATCGACGAGCACTACCGCCGGGTCGCCCGCAGGATCGACGAGGTCGACTCGCTCGAAACCCAGGCCGACGCCGTCGTCGTCACCCGCCGCTTCGGCGCCTCGACGATCCGGCAGACGCTGCGCCTGAGCTCAAGCGGGCTGGAGGTGGTCAACGAGGTCGACTGGCACGAACGCCACGCCCTGCTCAAGCTCGTCTTCCCCGTCGACGTGCACGCCGACCGCTTCGCCTCGGAGACGCAGTTCGGCCACGTGTTCCGTCCCACCCACACGAACACCTCATGGGACGCCGCCCGCTTCGAGGTGTGCGCGCACCGCTGGATCCACGTCGGCGAGCCCGGCTATGGCGTGGCCATCGCCAACGAGTCCACCTACGGCCACGACGTGGTGCGCCACACCCGCGCCGACGGCGGCACGACCACCACGATCGGCCTGTCCATGCTGCGCGGCCCAAGGTTCCCCGACCCCGACGCCGACCAGGGCCAGCACACGATCACCTACGTGGTACGGCCCGCCGCGGGCATCCGCGAGGCCGTGGCCGAGGGGTACCGCGCGAACCTGCCCGCGCGTGCCGTACGCGGGGCACGGGAGGTGGAGCCGCTCGTGCGGGTCTCGCACCCGGCGGTGGTCGTGGAGGCGGTCAAGCTGGCCGAGGACCGCAGCGGCGACGTGATCGTGCGCCTGTACGAGTCGGAGGGGGCCAAGGCGTCCACGCAGATCAGAGCCGGGTTCGACAGCGGGGAGCCGCGCTTCGTCGACCTGATCGAACGAGACGTCGAGCCGCCCGCGAGTGCGGCCTTCGACGACGGGGCGGTGTCGGTGATGCTGCGCCCGTTCCAGCTGGTCACCCTGCGCTTCCCGCGGGGTTAGAGCAGCTGGTCGATGAACTTCAGGAGGGTGGTCAGGTCGGCGGATGCCTGACCACCCGCCGTCGTGCGGCCGATGAAGAGCTTCGGCGCGGAGTCGCCCGCCGTGTCCGGCGAGATCAGGTGCTGTGCCGCCGCCCTACCGGAGCACCAGGAGCCGAGGCGTCAACGGGGCGAGTTCGACCGGCGACGGGTCGAGTCGTTCGCCGCTGAGCAGGTCTCGCAGTTCGAGCGGCTGGCGACCGTGGAGTCTGACCGTCACCACCTCAGCCTGCGCACCATAATTCGTCGCTCCAACCAGCCAGCGCCTGCCATCGCTCACCGGCCGCCACTCGACGGTCGTCGGCGCACCGCCGCCGGTACGCTCCAACGTCACCGCGGCCAACCGCCTCCGCTGCGCCAGGTCGAGCACGGCGGCCCCGATGTCGGCCGGGCTCTCGGCCGGGAGGACAGTCGCGTCCCGGAGCACGGCCGTACGGTCACCAGCCGGATGGGCCTGGTTTCGCTCGTTGAACGTCAGGGCGTCGGCACCTGCGACGACGAGTTGGACCTTCCGGGCCAGGACCTGAAGACCCTGCAGGCAGGCGGCCGACAGATGCGTCGTCCCGGGCGCGATCACCAGCTTTACCCCGTCGGGGACCTGCTGCCGGGACAGGCTGGACTCGGTGACGAAATGCACCGGGATCCCGTTCATCAGCAGGGCCTTGTACACCTCGCGCACCGCGGCCAGGTGCTGCGACGAGTACACCGACGAGGTCCGCGAGTACACGATGCCGACGCCGGACCCGGCGCCTTGCAGCAGGGCCACCTCGGCGGCGAACCGGTTCAGGTCCAGGCTGGTCCGGCCGGCCGCGGCGATCACGTCCGGCCGGTGCAACATGCTGCCCGCCAGGTTGGACGCCACCTCGGTGGTCCGCGCCCACACCCAGAACGTGGTGGCAGAACGCCCGTGCAGGGCGCCCTGCCACAGGTCCGCCGCGACGTGGGCCGCCTCGACCTTCGAGTACGACGTGCTGCGGTCGGGGATCACGTGGTCCTCGGAGTCGAACACCGGAGTCCGGGCGATGCCGGCCTGGAGGTCGTAGAACGCGAACTTGCCCAGGAAGCCGTCGACGCCCTGTCCCGGATAGTTCGACGCGTCATTGCCCGACAGCTGGGAGAAGGTGGCCCACTGCTCGGGATCGGGTCCCCACAACAGATAGTTGCGGTCCTTCAGGGTGCTGCCGACCATCTTGGAATGCACCGGGATGTCGGGGGCAATGCTGTGGATCACCTCGGCCATCCACGCGTGCCACGACGCGAAGGCCCTGGTGTTGAAGGTGGTCCAGTCGTAGCACTGCACTGTCGGCTCGACCGCCCGTACGCCGGGGGCCGGCACCTCGTCGAAGGTTCGGTACGCGGTGCCGTACACCTTGTTGAGCTCGGCGATGTCGCGGTAATGCGCGGTGAGGTATTGCGCCCATCCGCGCTTGGTCGACGCGCTCGTCGTGTCGACGTAGCGGGGTTCGTTGCTGAGGATCAGGCTGTGCAGCGCCGGCGACTTCGCGATTTTGGGGATGATCGTGCGCAGGAACGCCTCGATCACTTCCCGCGCCAACGGGTGGTGGACGTCGTACCCGTTCTCGGCCAGCACGAGTTCGGGATGCTTCGCCGTCAAGAAGGCCGGGAAGTACTGCGGTGCCAGCAGCAGGCTCATGGCGATGTTCGCCTCGGCCGCCGCCTCGAGCCAGCGGACCGGGCCCCGGTCGATCGCGTACGTTGACACGGCGTACTCGCCGCTCGCGGCGACCGTCGCCGCATCGTCGAAGCCGGCGTTGCCGGCGATGTTCGCCGGATCCGCCCCATCGGCTCGCGTGATGGTCAGCTCGTCGATCCACAGTGCCCCGACCGGGCCCTCACCGATGATCGAGAAGCGGTAGGTCGACACGTTGCCGGGGGTGAGAGTGAACTCGACCTGCTGCCAGTCGTAGGTGCCTTCCGGCGGGTAGTACCGGGTGGCCCAGGTGGCGGTCGGGATCGACACCGCACGGGCGGTGACGTCCTGTCCCTTGATCCATGCCCGGACCCGGTAGGTGGCTCCGGGCTCGACCGTCAGCAACTGGAAGAACTGGCGGTAGCTGTTCGGCTTCTTCGGACCGGCGAACGACACTCGCAAGGCGGCGACGGAGTCGTGTGAGACCGACGCGTCGCGGGCGAATGTCACCGCCGCGTCCCCGACGCCCGTCGTGCCCCAACCCGGGATCGCGTCCGCCGGCACGATCGCGCCTTGCGGCCCCATTTCGAGGGCGCAGGTGTTGAAGCCGAGATCGGCCAGCTTGGGGATGTCGCTGATCACCTCGGCCCAGCCCATCGGGCCGCTGAACACGACCGGTTGGCCGCTTTGGGTGGTTTTGCCGTCGGAGACCGTGCCGGTGAACAGCCAGTCGTCGCGGCCGATCGGCCCGGTGACGTAGCGCGGCACTCGCATCCCCGTCGCCGTCCCGGCGACCAAGGATCGCAACCGGGTCAGGAGTCGTTCGGCCATGCCGGTCATGGCGACTGTGTTGTACGTGGCCCGCCACCTCTGGCCGGCTGTGACGTCGTCGCGGGTGTAGCCGACGAACTTCTCCAGGGTGGTTGCGTCGACGCGTTCGTAGTGGGTCGGGATCGCTCGGTCTTCGCACCGGGCCAACAGGTCTCGAGCCGTTTCGACCGATGCGGCGACCTTGGCGATCTCCTGCGCGATCGCCTCGGCGGACATTGTCACCCGGCCGGTCGCCGCCAGGTCGATGGTGGTGCCACCGGTCAGGTCCTTCACCGAGGCGGTGATCTCGAGCTCACCGGCCGTCGTCGCGGTGATCGGGATCGTGAGCTGGAGAGTGGTGTGAGCCGGGATGGTCGCGGGGGTGGTGTTGCCGTCGGGGCCGATCACCTCGACCCGGCGGTCGGCATCGTCCCAGTTCAGTACTAAGATCGCCGCCTTGACCTGGGCCCCCACCTCGACCTGGTCCTCGTCGAGGGTGATCCAGGCCTGGCACGCACCCGACTCGGGCAGCGCCGCGAGCCGGACGAACTCCTGCGCCGACTTGCCGGTGGCGATGCCGGGGCGCCACTGGATCCAGCCCCGCCGGTTCGCGCCGTCGTTGTCGTTGACGATCGCGTTGAACAGCACCGAGCCGCCGGGACCGGGAGCGCCGACGCCGGTCGAAGCCCACGGGAACGCTGCCAGGTAATGGGTCTGGGTGCCGTCGCGCCGAGCGGTCAGGGTGACGTCGCTGACCGGCGAGGTGACCGAACCGTCGCTGAAGCGGTAGACCTCGGGACCACTGTCGAGCAACGCGAGGCCGTACTCCGGACCGTACCCGCCGGTGCTGTCCCCGAAGGCGATCTGGAACCCGTCACCCTGCCACTGGTTGGTGCCGCCGATCGGCCGGTGGACGTTGTCGGTCACCGTCGCCGCGACGTACAGCCGTTCCGCGTCATAGCCGAGCGCGAGGTCGGCCGACAGGTCGTCCTCGCCGGCCCACCCGGTGATCGAAACCTGGTTGTCGCGGCTCGGCAGATGGGCGCCGAACGCGTCGGCGAGGGCTCCGGATCCGCTATCGACGGGCGTTGTGGTGAGTTTGGTGAGCGGGAGGTGCGCGCCCCGTCCGAGTAATGCCGTGAGCTGTTCGCGGGTCAGGAGGGTTGTCTGCGGATCGGCGGCGGCCCACTGGGCGGTGACCACCGGAAGCATGGCGGCGGTGGCGGAGATGCCGACGCCACGGAGGAAGGTACGGCGGGAGATTGTCACAGAGAGACCTCGAGATAGCAGGTGCGGATGGTTGATGCGGCGTTGTACGAAGCGGCGACCGACCCGGGCTCGTCGGCCAACGCGACGGTGACCGCATTGCCGGCGAGGGCCAGCGGCGTGCGCTGACCGGTCAGGTCCACCCGGTCCGCGCCGGCCGTGGGCGGCAGCGTCGCCAGGGTGACGGTGACGTTCGTGCCGGCCCAGCTGGCCGGGGTGTGGATGGCGATGATGATCTTGATGCCGCCGACCAGGAACCCTTCGATAGAACCGGAAGCCCAGTCCCGGGCCGTCGTCAGTCCGGCGTCGTTGGTGTGGTCGTCGTAGGTTTCGGGCACCACGCCGCCGAAGAGATCCGCGATGGTGCTGAGGCAGACGCCGTGGGAGGTGAGCGAACCGTCGGCCTTGCGGAGGTATCGACCGGCGTCGGTCGCCGGCGCCGAAGCGGGCGCCTGCCACGCGTACCAGAGAAGTTTGAACCCGTCGGGCAGCTGCGCGAGGCCGCGCGTGATCGCCCAGTGCAGGAGTCCGGGGTACACCAGGGCGGCCGCCGCCGGGCTGGTCGAGTAGCCGATCTCGGTCTGCCAGATCGGTAGCGACGACCCCAGCGCGGCGACGCACGCGACGCGCAGCGACTCCAGGTCGGACGGCTTGTAGTAGTGCACGTCGAGCACGTCGACGCTGGACCACGCGTTCGTCTCGTTCAGGAGCGCGGTGAACCGCGCGATCGCCGCCGGCGAGGGCCAGCCGCCGTAGACGACCTTGCCACCATGGTTGCGGATCGCCGTTGACGCCGGCTTGTGTATCTGGTCGATGTACTCGTACGGGCTGCCGTACCAGAACCCCGCCGACCAGTAGGCCTCGTTCCACACCTGGAAGTACTCGACGCCGTAGGTGCTGCGGAGGATCGTCACCACGTGGTCGACGAACGCGAGCCATCTCGCCGGATCCGCCGGCGGCGTCTTGTCCTTGGGCAGCACCAGGTCCTCGTCCTGGAGGACCTCGCCGGTGCTGATCCGGGTTCGGGTCACCCGGCGCGACCAACCCGATCCGGCGTCGGCCTGGGCCGCACCGACCGCGTACTGCACGTCCCAATGCGACCATCCGTACGCGGTCGTCCGCGCGGCCCACGGAGCGGAGTAGGCCAGCACCGGGAGCAGGGTTACGCCGTTCGCCGCGGCGGCGGCGAACCGGGTGCCGAATGCGTGGATGGCGCTGTCGTCGTACGTCCCCCGGGTCGATTCGACCGCGGCCCAGAGTATGTCGCTGCGATCCCATGACATCCCCGCCAGCGCGCCGATGCTGGGGCCGGCGGCGGCGTGGTTGGTCCCGAGCAGTGTCCCCAGCGGCATCGGTGTCACGGCCGCGCTCGCGGGTCGCGCCGGTCCGGGGAGCCCGAGTACGGCGGTGGCCATCCCGAGACCTGCGCCCGCGAGGACGGCACGCCGGGGCACGGCGTGAGGAACGTTCGAGTGGGGGGCTGCGGTCACGGGTTCTCCTTCGAACGGCGGCGACGTAGACACGATCAAGTCACGGGTAACTAACTCCATCTTCCGGATTAAGCGGAGATTAGAGATCTGAACCGCCTCTCGTCAACGGACGCCGCGCGGCTCGCTTCGCTCCGCAACCGTTGGCCGGCGCCTCGGCTGGCGGGCGGCAGAGCACGGCTGGGAAATACTCTCTCGAAGCTGTCGAAAAGCTCCGGGCCGTACGAAGCGAGGGTGAAAGGTCGCCAAACCAGTGGGTGCGGCGACGTTAGGCGGGGCTGCTTTGGCGGTAATGCGCGCGGAGGTCTGTTCGCCGAGTAGCACGTAGCGGCCGAGGCCGGCCAGATGCTGGTGGCGGCTCTTGGCCCGCCGTCTTCATTTCTCGGCCGCTACGCTAGTAGTACTTCGTTAGATTGTCGATCACCTAGCGTGATCATTTTGAGAAGTCACTTCGGGATCATGTTGTCGTGACACCTGACGAGATGGCGCCGGTGCGCCCGCGGCTTGAGAAGTTTGCAGATCAGATGCTGCGGAGGGTGCTTCGTCGCCGTGATCAACTCGCCACCGGCGAGTTGTATCTGCGGGGGCTGATGCTGGACGGGCGGCGCAAGTCGATGGATCCGATGGCGGAGCGTCTGGGAGTTGACACCCAGCGGTTACAGCAATTCATGGCCGACTCGACCTGGGACTACGAACCGGTCCGGGAAAACCTCACACATTGGGCGCTGGAACGGATCGGTCCGCAGGCGGTCGTCATCGACGATGTCGGCTTCCCCAAGGACGGCCCGAATTCTCCGGGAGTGGCCCGGATGTATTCCGGGACGCTGGGCAAGACCGGAAACTGCCAGATCGGCGTCAGCGCACATCTGGTCACCGATCATGCCTCGTCCGCGGTCAATTGGCGGCTGTTCATCCCCGAGTCGTGGGACCCGGCCAAGATCGAGGATCCGGTTCAGGCGGAAACGGTCCACAAGCGCCGCGACCGGTGCAAGATCCCTCAGGACGTCGGTCACCAGGAGAAGTGGCGACTGGCGTTAAACATGATCGACCAGATGTACGACGAGTGGGGAGTCGGCACCGATCTTCCGGTGGTCTTTGACTCCGGTTATGGCGATTGCACCGCTTTCCGGCTGGGACTGGAGGACCGCGGCCTGTCTTACGTGGCGGCCGTCTCCGATGATCTGTCGGCCTACCCCGGAGATGCGGTGCCTGAACTGCCGGAATACAGCGGCAAGGGGCGCCCGCCGAGACCACGCTATCCAGGCAAGCCATCGAATCTGCGCAATCTCGCATTGGCGGCAGGGCGGGCGAATCTGCGGCGGGTGACCTGGCGGCAAGGCACAAGGAAGACCAGCGGTAATCCAGGCGCGAAAATGCGATCACGCTTCATGGCTCTACCGGTTCTCTTGGCCAACAAAGACATCCCCCGCAACCCCGACGGCAGCCTGCCTGCGCGTTTGCTGCTGGTGGAATGGCCGGCAGGCGAATCCGAACCCACCGATTACTGGATCACCAATCTCCCCGCCGAGACTCCGCTGCGCGAACTCGTCCGGCTCGCCAAGATCCGCTGGCGGATCGAGCATGACTACCGGGAGCTCAATACCGGTCTTGGCCTCAAGCATTTTGAGGGGCGGAGCTTCTTCGGCTGGCACCGCCACGTCACCCTGGCCGCATTAGCGCAGGCATTCTGTACCGAACTACGGCTAGACCCAAAAGTCCCTGCGCCGGCCTGACCTTGTATGAGGTTCTCGGCGAACTCCAGGCTTTACTCGCCACCTGGACCGGCGCTTGCCACGTATGCCATCAAATGTACGCGCCCCATAACACTTCGTAACTTAACGAAGTACTACTAGTGACCAGGTCAAACTCGTACACCACCCATGACCTCGCTCGTACCGTTCGGCTGGGGCGACGGCGGCGGGCCGCGACGAGCACCTGCTGCGCGAGGCCGAGCTGTGGGCCGCTTCAGAGCAGCTGGTCGATGAACTCCAGGAGGGTGGTCAGGTCGGCGGATGCCTGACCACCCGCCGTCGTGCGGCCGACGAAGAGCTTCGGCGCGGAGTCGCCCGCCGTGTCCGGCGAGATCAGGTGCTGTGCCGCCGCGTTGCCGAGCGCGGGCAGGTTGGGGTCGATGCTCGTGAGGAACCCTGATCGGCGTTCCGGCGGGTCCATGGAGAAGTGGTCGTGGCCCACGAGCGCCACGTCCTCGGGGATCCGCATGCCGTGGGCGCGCAGGCCGACGTAGGCGCCGTAGGCGATGAAGTCGTTGGCGCAGAAGATCGCGTCGAACTCGGTGCCCGCCTCGATCAGCTGGTTGACCGCCTGGAGACCCCAGGCCTTGGACCAGTCGCCGTAGAGCGGCTCCACCGGCTGCCCCGCGGCGGCGAGGGTCTCCACGAAACCACGCGTGCGCAGCTCGGCGCCCCGCTCGCTGCCCTCCGCGATGTGCGCGATCTTCGTCCTGCCGAGCGACAGCAGGTGCTCGGCGGCGAGCCGCCCGGCACCGTGGTCGTCGGGCAGGAACGACGCGTCGGCGGGATTGTCGGACTCGCAGAAGGCGTAGGCGACGGGGCAGGACAACCTGTCAGAGATGGACGGGTAGAGACCCGACGGCCCGGAGCCGATGACCAGCACGGCGTCGACGTGGCGCGCTTCGAGCGCGCGGACGAACTGCGATCGCCGCTGGTCGCTCTCGGCGGCGTCGCACACGAGCGTGGCCAGGCCGCCCGCGGCCAGCCTGCGCTCCGCGCCGCGCAGCACCATGCTGCTGAAGATCTCCGAGGCGTCCTCGATGATGATCCCGACCAGCTCGCTCCGCCCTCGGGCGAAGGACTTGGCCAGCGCGTTGGGCTGGAAGTCGAGCCGCTCCACGGCGTCGAGGATGCGCCTGCGGGTCTCCTCGGAGGCGCGTCCGGTGTTGCTGAGCACCTTCGACACCAGCGACACCGAGACCCCGGCGGCTGCGGCGACATCCGCGAGAGTAGCGGCCTTGCGCGCCATGAGTTCCTTTCCATCTCGGTGATAACAGGTTAAATCAACGTTTCTCCGGATACTTGACAAAGTAGCAGGATCGGCAAGACCATGACGATGGTCAAACGGTTGACCACCGCCACGAAACTCGCCGGCACGCCACTGCTGACCGCGTGAGCGCCGCGGTCACGACACCGCCCGAGCGTGACCGCCGTTTGCCGCACCATGCCCGCAAAAAGGGGTTCGTCATGCTGCATCACAAAAATCGGCGATTCGCCGGTATCGCGATGGCCGGAATCATAGCTCTCACCGCCGGCGCGTGTTCGTCCGGCCAGCCTGACACCGAGGCAGACCCGAACGCCAAGGTGACGATCCACGTCGGCAACATGCCCACCAAGGACAACCCCGACAACCTCGCCCTGTTCAACAAGCAGGTCGCGGCCTTCCAGAAGCTCCATCCGAACGTCACCGTGGTCGGCGAGGAGACCAAGTTCGACCCGCAGACATTCGCCGCCCTCGTCGCCGGCGGCTCGATGCCGACCACGATGCAGGTGCCGTACACCAACATCCAGCAGCTCGCCCTCAACGGCCAGGTGCGCGACATCACCGACCTCGTCAAGGGCGACGTGATGCTCTCGAAGCTCAACCCGGCCGTCGCCAAGCAGACGCAGAACGCCGAAGGCCGCACCTTCGGCGTCGTCTCCGCCGCCTACACGATGGCCTTCATCTACAACAGGGCGCTGTACAAGAAGGCCGGCCTCGACCCCGATGCCCCGCCGAAGACCTGGGACGAGGTGCGCGAGAACGCCAAGGCGATCAGCAGGGCGAGCGACGCGGCAGGCTTCATGATCGCGACGACGACCAACTCCGGCGGCTGGATCCTCACCACGATGGCCTACGCCAACGGCAGCACCATCCAGAAGCGCGAAGGCGACACCGTCAAAGCCACGATCGACGCCGGCGGCGTGAAAGACGCGCTGACGTTCCTGCACGACGTGCGGTGGACCGACCAGGCCGCAGGCAAGAACTTCCTGATGAGCCAGGACGACATGCGCAACGCGATCGCCGCCGGGCGGATCGGGCAGACCGTGCTCGGCGCCGACCTCTACCGCGACCTCGTCGGCAACCGCGACATGCCCGGCGCCGACCTGGGCATCGCGCCGCTGCCGCAGTCGGCCGCCGGCATCGGCACCCTGGGCGGCGGCGACATCGCCGTCGCCAGCCCCAAGGCCAGCGCCGGTGAGGCGGCCGCCGCGATGGAGTGGGTGAAGTTCCGCTACCTGGGCCGCTTCCTCGACAAGCAGGCGGCGGTTGAGTGGGCCGAGACCTCCAAGGCGGGTGGCCTGCCCGTGGGCGCTCCCGAGGTGCCGCTGTTCTCGCCGGAGATCTACGACCGCTATCTGTCCTGGGTCTCCGGCTACGTCAACGTCGACCGGGCCAACTACAAGGCGTACTTCGCCAGCCTCGGCACGCTGCCGATTCTCGGCGAGCCGCCCGTGGCGGCGCAGGAGACCTACGCGCTCCTCGACGCCGTGACCCAGCAGGTGCTCACCAAGCAGGACGCCGACATCCCCGCGGCGCTCACCCAGCTCCAGACGGACGCGCAGGCGCTGATCGATGCCACGCAGTGACACCCTCCAGGGCGCGATGACCAGGTGGGTACGGCACGGTGGCGCGGGAAAGCTGTTGTTCACCGCCCCGCTGCTGATCGTGTTCGGTCTCTTCGCCTGGTGGCCGATCCTGCGGAGTCTGGTCCTCAGCTTCCAGCGCACCAACCTGGTCGCCGATCCCGCCTGGGTCGGGCTGCGCAACTTCAGCCGGGTGCTCGCCGACCCGCTGCTCGTCACCGCGGCCTGGAACACCGCGTGGTTCACGCTGCTGGCCCTGGTCATCGGCTTCCCCGTGCCGGTGCTGCTCGCCGTGTTCGTCGGGGAGCTCCGCCGTACCAGGACCATCGCCAGCGTGCTCGTCTACATCCCGATCATCATCCCCCCGGTGGTGGCGGTGCTGCTGTGGAAGCAGCTGTACGACCCGAGCGAGCACGGCCTGCTCAACACCGTGGCCGGCTGGGCCGGGCTGGGACCCTTTCCCTGGCTGCAGGGCGCCGAGACGGCGATGCCCAGCATCGTCGTCCAGGCGACCTGGGCGGGCTTCGGCACGACGACGATCATCTACGTCGCCGCGCTGATGTCGGTGCCGCCCGAGCTCTACGAGGCGGCCGAGCTCGACGGCGCCGGTGTGCTGCGGCGGGTCTGGCACATCACGCTGCCGCAGTTGCGCTCCGTCATCCTGCTCATGCTGATCCTCCAGGTGATCGGCACCTTCCAGGTGTTCACCGAGCCCTACGTCATGACCGGCGGCGGGCCGGACAACAGCACGATCACGCTGCTCATGCTGATCTTCAAATACGCGTTCGTCGTCGGCGACTTCGGCAAGGCGACGGCGCTGAGCCTGATGCTCGCCGTCTTCCTCACCGCCCTGTCCGCGGTGTACCTGCGGGCGACGAGGGGGTGGAAACGCTCATGAACGAGCGTGGCATCCTGTCCACCAGCGAGCGCCGCCGGCCGGTGACCCGCGTGGTGTTCACGGGGCTGATCGCCGCCGTGCTCGCCTGCCTCGCGATCGTCGCGGCAGGGCCGATCCTCTGGCTGGCCAAGTCGGCGGTGTCGACCTCGCAGGACATCCTGCGCGACCCGTTCGGCTGGTGGCCCAGCGGGATCCGGTGGGGCAACCTCGCCGAGGCCTGGAACGGCATGGACATCGGGCGCGCCCTGGCCAACACCGTCTACATCGCGGCGGGCAACTGGTTCTTCGGCCTTCTCGTCGCGTTGACCGGCGGTTACTCGCTGGCGATCCTGCGGCCGAGGTACGCCAAGGTGGTCTCGGCCGCGGTGATGGCGACCCTGTTCATCCCGGGTGTCGTCTCGCTCGTGTCGCTGTATCTGACCGTGATCGACGTGCCGGGCCTCGGGGCCAACCTGATCAACAGCTACTGGGCCGTGTGGCTGCCCGCCGCCGCGCACGCCTTCAACGTGCTGCTGGTGAAGAACTTCTTCGCCGAGTTGCCGAAGGAGGTCTTCGAGGCGGCCAAGGTCGACGGGGCCAACTCCTTCGACGTGTTCTGGCGCATCGTGCTGCCGATGTCGCGGCCGATCATCGCCGTCGTCTCCCTGCTCACGCTGGTATCGGCCTGGAAGGAGTTCCTCTGGCCGCTCCTCGTGCTGCCCTCACCCGATCTGCAACCGCTGTCCGTCGTGCTCTACAAGATCTCGGCCACCGCGGAGACCAGCACGCTCATCGCCGCCATGTTCATCGCGGTGATCCTTCCGCTGGTCTTCTTCCTCCTGTTCCGGAAGCAGTTCCTACGCAGCGCCGGTCGGGCCGGCGCCGTAAAGGGGTGACCCGATGAACCCACAGTTAACCCGTCGCGTGCTCGCTGCCCTGATCTCCGTGGTGCTGGTCTGGAGCGGCACCGCCGCTCTCGCCGACACTCGGCTCCCGTACTCCAACACCTTCGACGCGTGGAGCATCAGCAGGAACGGCTCCGCCGAGGTCGCCTTCACCGCCACCCCCCAGGGGCACACCGGCTCGGCGCTGCGGATCGTGAACCAGACGCCGAGCAGCCCGGACACCTTCGGGCAGATCGCCCAGACGGTGCCGGTCAAGCCGGGCACCCTCTACCGGTTCACCGCCTGGATCGCCTCGGAGGGCCTGTCGAAGACGGCCGCACTACAGGCGGTGCTCAGCCCCGACACCACCCAGCGCTACAACTTCCCGATGGGCGTCTACGACTGGCGCCAGGTCTCGTGGACCTACACGACCCTGGCCACGCAGACCAGCTTCGCGCTCCGCCTCGTGTCGCAGGACGTGACGCCTGGCGTGCGCCTGGACGACTTGACCATGACCGAGGACGGCAGCGGGCAGAACCTGCCGGCCAACGCCGGGTTCGAGCAGCACTCCACCTACTTCGGGGTCATGAACGACTCCCTGCTCTTCGATCCCGGAACGGCCTCGCTCGAGCTGTTCACCGACGCCCAGAACCCCGCTCCCGCAGGCTGGGCCGTACGGGATGTGCGCGGGACTCAGGTGGCGAGCGGGACGGCCACCTTCACCGGCGGGCGCGGCGTCGTGAACCTCGCCTCGCTGCCCAACGGCTACTACACGTTCGTGTCGGGCACGCTGAGCGCTAGCTTCGGCATCGTGCCGCCGATGCCCGCCGCCGCGGCCGGCTCGCCGTTCGGGGTCGGGCTGCACGGCTACGAGCAGGAGCTCATCGACGGCATCGCGCGCATCGGCTACACCCATTCGCGCAACGACGTGGCCTGGTCGGTCGTCGAGAAGCAGGCAGGCATCTACACCTTCGACCGGTACGCCAACGGGTTCGCCGCGTTGCACGCCGCCGGGATCGAGCCGCTGCCGATCTCCAGCTACCGCAACCCGCTCTACGACGGCAACCGCACGCCGAGCTCGCCCGAGGGCCTGGCCGCCTACGGACGCTTCACGGCCGCCGTCAACCAGCACTTCAAGGGCTACACCCAGGCGACCGAGGTCTACAACGAGTTCAACATCAACTTCAACGACGGCCTCTGCGGACGCACGCCCGCCTGCTACGCCCAGCTCCTCCAGGCCGCCGCCGACAAGGTGGATTCGCAGAACCCGCAGGCCCGGCTCGTGGGTCCGGCGATTTCCGGCGCCTCGGCCGACTATGTGCGCCAAGTGCTCGAACTGGGCGGCGCCGCCGTACTGGACGCCGTGTCCGTCCACCCGTACCGCCACCCCAGCCCGCCGGAGGGGATGGACGCCCAGATGGCGTCGCTGAGCCAGACCATCGACGAAGCGGCCGGCCGCTCGCTCCCGCTGTGGCTCACCGAGTACGGCTGGCCGACCCACACCGCGGGCGGCACGACCGACGCCATGCAGGCCGACTATCTGGTGCGCTCGGCGGTGCTCTCCCTGGCGGGCGGCGCCGACCGGCTCTACTGGTACGACGCCCGCGACGACGGCACCGACCCGAACAACCAGGAGCACAACTTCGGCGTGTTCGAGGTACGGCGCGCCACGGCCCGCTACGCCGCCGAGCCCAAGCCCGCCGCGGTCGCGCAGGCGGTGATGGCGGCCGAACTCGCCGGACGCACGCTCACCAAGCGCGACACGCTGGACGCGACGACCTACTCCTTCCGCTTCAAGAACGCCGCGAACGACCTCAACCGCGTCATGTGGGCGTCGAACGGCCCCAAGACCGTGACGCTCCGCACCAGCCAGGCGCTCACGCTCACCGACCAGTACGGCGTGCGGACCACGCTGACCCCGCACGCGGGCGCCGTCGAGGTGACGCTGACCGAGCACCCGATCTACGTCCGCGGCCAGGTGGACGCCGTCACGGTCGACCCCGCTCCCGCGATCACGCTGAAGACCTCGGCGACCGTCGCCGACGGTGAGAGCATCGAGGTCCGTGCGGTCGTCGACCGCACCGGCGAGAACTGCCGCGCGGTCCCCGCCAAGGTGGCGATCACGCTGGAAGGGCAGCGCCGCGACGTCAGGGTCAGGGGTTGCGGCACCGGCGAGGCCGTCTTCGACATCCCCACCCCCGCGGGCGGCAAGGCGAGCTGGCTCACCGGCTGGGCCTTCGCCGGGACCGAGACGGTGGCGCGCCTGGCGACGCCGACGATCCGGATCACCACCCCGGTCGTCGCCACCATCCGGGTCAACCTCGTCCGCGACGGCGGTTACCGAGCCGAGGGGGTCGTCTCCCTGTCGAACACCTCGCGCAAGACCCCGGTGACCCTCGACGGCCTGTCCTGGGTCCTCGGCAAGGAGTCGGGCACGATCGCCGACACCACCACGCTGCAGCCGGGCAAGAAGGCCGAGCACACCATCCCGCTCCCGTCATTGCGCGTGTGGGAGCAGGGCTACCTCGACGTGTCGATCGGCCTGCGGGGCCGTACCGGCCTGAAACTGCGGCAGTCCGTGGGCGCAGGTCCCATCGAGCCGGACGACGCCACCACGGTCGCGCCGATCGACCTGGCCACCGACGCGAAGTGGTTCCGCTACACCGCCGACTGGGGCGGAGCCGCCGACCTCAGCGGTCCCGTGAAGATCACCGAGACCGCGACGGGGCTGAGAGTCCAGGCCGCGGTCCAGGACGACGTGTTCACCCAGAAGAACCCGGCGGGCAACCTGTACAACGGCGACTCCATCCAGCTCTCGCTCTCGCCCGCGCTGCCCGGCGCCTCGACGGAACGGACCGAGATCGGCCTGGCGCTGACGCCGGGCGGTCCCGCCGCCTACACCTTCGCCGCCTTCGGCATCGCGATCACCGGCCCGACCCCCACGGAACGGCTCACGGTGACCAGGACGGGCACGACCACCGCCTACGACGTCGTCCTGCCCTGGCAGAGCCTGGGACTCAACGGGCCCCCGGCCGACGTGTTCGCCCTGTCCCTGCTGGTGAACGACGACGACGGCCCCGGCCGGAAGGGCTACCTGGAGTGGTCGTCCGGCATCGGCCACAGCAAGGACACCGGGCAGCACTTCCCCGTCCGGCTCACCAGCGGGCTCTGAAGGGTGACGATCATGAAGGCTTCTGTCGCCGCCCTGGCCGCCGTGGTGCTGGCCTGGGGTGGATTCACGGGTACGGCGTCCGCCGACACGGGCGATTCGCACACCTTCGCGTCGTGGACGCAGTACGCGACCGGAGGTACCGACATCACGGTCACGGCTGACACGCAGGCCCCGCACGGCGGCGCGGCCGCGGTGAAGGTGGTCAACGCCACGCCGAAGGCCTCGAACGCCTACGGCGGCATCCTGCAGACCGTCACCGTCGCACCGTCGACGACCTACCAGTTCAGCGCCTGGATGAAGGCGGGCGGCCTGCCTTCCGGCTCGGCCGCCCAGTTCGTGCTGAGCCCGGACTGGAGCGTGCGGCAGTGGTTCCCGGCAGGCAGCTACGACTGGACCCGGTTCACCTGGAGCTACACCACGACGGCCACGCAGAGCAGCCTCGCCCTGCGCCTGCTGCTCCAGGACGCGGGCTCCCTCTGGCTGGACGACCTGACGATCACCGCGCCGGGCTCGCCGGCCAACCTGGCCGCCAATCCCGGCTTCGAGCAGTACGCGACCACGCCGCCGGTCATCCCCGCCCAGCTCGGCATCGCCAACCCGGACCTTGTCTTCACCACCGGCCCCGCGTCGATCACCATGACGAGCAACCGGCCCAGCGTCGACTGGAAGGTGACCGACGCGGCCGGGCAGGCCGTGCGCGACGGCACCCTGGCGATCAGCGGGGGAGCGGGCACCCTGAACCTCCCCGATCTCGGCCACGGCTACTACGGCCTCGAACTGACGACCTCCGGGCTCACCAGGAAGACGTCGTTCGCCGTCCTCCCGCCGCAAAACGACAACGCGCAGAACGCCGGTAGCCCCTTCGGCATCGCCTGGCACGCCGCGGCGCTCAACCTGGACCAGTTGCCGACCATGGACGAACTCGGCGCCTCCTACGTGCGCTTCGACGTCTCGTGGAGCTCGGTGGAGAAGGCCAAGGGGATCTACGCGATTCCCTCGCTCATCCGTGAGAGGTTCGACAAGATCGTGTCGATGGGCCTACGGCCGCTGGTCATCCTCAACTACCGAAACACCTTCTACGACGGGGGCAAGACTCCCAGCACTCCGGAGGGCATCGCGGCCTTCGCCGCGTACGCGCGATTCATCGCCCAGCAGTTCGGCACCGCCGCGGACTACGAGGTGTACAACGAGTACAACGGCACCGGCTTCAACGACGGCGCCTGCGGTACGACGGCCGACTGCTACCTGCAACTGCTCAAGCCCACCTCCGCGGCGATCCACGCCGCGGTACCGGGCGCCGTGGTCGCCGGTCCCGTGCTCGCCGGGGTCGACCTCGCATGGCTGAAGCGGCTGTTTGAGCTCGGCGGCCTCGACCACGTCGACGCCGTCAGCGTCCACACCTACGCGCGCAACGCGGCGCCGGAGGGCGTCACCGCACCCCAGCTGGCCTCGCTGCACACGCTGATCCGGCAGTACAACAACGGGCAGGACAAGCCCCTGTGGCTCAGCGAGACCGGGTGGAACACCGCGAACCCGGGGGTGAGCGAGCAGCAGCAGGCCGACTACCTGGTCAGGGACCTGGCTCTCAACCTCCAGACGGGCGTCACCCGCGAGTACTGGTATGACTTCCTCGACGACTGCGCGAACGCCGACGACAAGGAATGCAGGTACGGCCTGCTGCGCGACATCAACAGCGGCCAGTCCGTCGCGGCGCCCAAACCGGCCTACGTGACCTACGCCGTGCTCACCCGCCAGCTCGCCGGATACCGGCCGACCAGGCTGGAGACCCTCGCCTCCGGCGCGTACTCCGCGCTCTTCACGAACTCCTCCGGCGCGACGATCCGGGTGCTCTGGGCGACCAAACCGCAGGCGGTGAACGTGACCGCGGCCGGTGCCGTGACCGTGACCGATCGCTGGGGGGTGTCGAACACCACGAACGGCTCCGTGGAGCTCGCTCTCACGGAGCACCCGGTCTACCTCTCCGGCGCCGTCACGGCCGTCACCAGCCCCGGCGTGCCCACCGGCGGGCAGGACCCGCCGCCGGTCCGGGCGAAGCCGTGCGGGCCTGCCCCTGCCGTCTATCGTGCAGGCTACCCCGCAGTGGCGGCCGCGGGAGAGTCCGTCGACGTCACGGTCAAGGTCGACTGCCGCCCGCAGCGCAACGCCGAGCCCGTGACCGTCACGTTCGCCACCCCCGACCGCGCCCACAGGGTGCTCGTTCCGTCCGTGTCGCGGAAGCTGAGCACAGCGACGCTGAGCATCCCGGCGCCGGACACGACAGGAAGCTCACCGTACACCATCGACGTGCTGGTCAACGGCGATGTGGTCGCTCGACTCACAGGCGACGTGCCGGTGGTGGACAATCGTGTGTCCGTCGAGGTGCGACCCACCTTCACAGCAGGTGCCCCGGGGGCGCAGGTCGTCATCGGTAACGCGAGCACGTCGACGACACTCACCGCGACACGCGTCACCGCGCGCATCGGAGAACGCGCGGTCGCCTCCAGCAAGCGCCTGGACATCGCGCCGGGCCGGTCCGCCACGGTTCCGCTCGACGTGACCGGCCTGCCCGAGTGGACGAGGCTGCCGATGAGTGCCGAGGTCAGGTTCGGCGACGGCATCACCCGGACGGTGAACGGGAACACCGCCCTGGCTCCCGCACTGCCCGACGAAACCGCGGACCCACCCGTCGCGGACCTGGCCACGTCGGGAACCATCGTCAACGTGGCAGGCGACGGCATCTCCGGCGCAGCCGACCTCTCCGGCCGGATGTGGGCGAGCCACACAGACGACACCATCACCATCCACGCGATCGTCACCGACGACGCGCACACCACGACCGCCGATGTGGCGAGTCTCTGGACCACGGACTCGATCCAGTTCGCCTTCGCCACGAAAGAACGGTTCGAGTTCGGCGCCGCCCGGCTGACAGATGGCACGGCCGCCGTGTACGGCTACGCCGGTCGAAGCGGAAGGATCACGGACGCCACGGCCGTGATCACCCGGGATGAGGCGGCGAAGAAGACGGCCTACGCGGTCACCCTGCCCAAGGAACTGATCGGCGTGTCCGCCACGGACACCGTCGTCGACTTCTCCTTCCTGGTCAACGACAACGACGGGCACGGCCGGACGGGCTACATCGAGTGGGCTTCAGGCATCGGAAAGTCCAAGGACGTCGGACAGTACCTCCCAGTCGTCCTGGCCGAGTAGCGGCGCCACCAAAAGTCCCACTATGTCCAGATGTGTCGCGCGATAGCGTGCGGACATGCTCGATCCTGAGGCCCCTACCAGGTGGGTGGCTACTGGCTCGAGGCTCGGCCGTGAGAGAAACGATCGAGGAACACAGGCCCTCGCTTAGCGCGGAGGCCCGGGTAGATCTGCGCTGTGCCCCGAGCAGGGCACGGCGTACATCTACACCTTCTCTACCTGCGGTTTCTCGTGGAACGTTGACACTCGCAGTACACCCTTCAGGTAGGGATTACCCTTGCCGGTCTTGCCGCCCCGGCTCCTGGGCCCCGATTGGATGGTGCGGGGACACAGCTTGGCCGCGGATCTTGTTCTTCTTGCCGTCCTCGACGTGACCCTTGTCGATGACGGCCTCGTGCCGGGTGGCGTCCCAGAACAGTCCGTCCACCTTGGAGAAGTCGTCCCACCAGTCTGGGGCCCTGACCGTTCTGTTGTGCTCGGCCAACCAGGACCCCGCGGTCTTTCTGGCGTCGGCGACGGTGAGCAGCACTTTTCGCACGATGCCGGATTCCTTCGCTTGATTGCGACAAATGATGGCCAAAATGACCGTATCGGACATCCGATTCGGAAGATGGCGCTTCCGATGACTCCCGTCACGCCGGCCACGTCCCGCGAGTCCCCCCGCGGCCGGTGGCCGCCGGGGGGGGACGTCAGCTTCCGGACCTGAGGGGCCGGAAGAAGGCGCGCAGCTCGTTGGCGACCTGTTCGGGTTCCTCATGAGCCATGAAGTGTCCTCCGCGTTCCGGGGTGCTCCAGTGGCGCAGGTCGGTGCAGATGCGTTCGGTGAGGCTCCTGGGGATGTTCGCGTAGGCCGGTTCGTTGCTCAGCGTCACCGCGCTGGGCACCGTGATGTTCGGGACCGGTCTGTTCTGGGGGTAGTCGTAGTACTGCCGGAAGGATGAGCCGATGGTGCCGGTGGCCCAGTAGAGGGTCGCGACCGTCAGCAGGGTGTCCTTGTCCCAGCGGGTCTCCAGGTCGCCGCCGCAGTCGCTCCAGTCGCGATACTTGTCGATGATCCATGCGACGAGTCCCGCCGGGGAGTCCGCCAGGGCGGCGGCGATCGTGTCCGGCCGGGTGCACATGATCTCGCTGTAGCCCCGGTCCGTGGCGTCGTACGCGCTGAGGGCTTCGAGGTACGCCTCCTCCTCGGCGGTCGGCGGCTGCTCCCGGAAGTCGGTCGTGATCACCGCGGAGGTGACGTGGACGCCGGCGACCTCGCCCGGGTAGAGGGCGCCGAGCCACTGCGTCACCCCGCCCCCGATGTCACCGCCGAAGGCCCCGAAGCGCCGGTAGCCGAGGGTCCGGGTCATGAGCGTGTGCCAGGTCTCGGCGACGCCCCTGCGGGTGAACGGCCCCTGCGGCAGCTCGGAGTACAGGAAACCGGGCAGCGAGGGAATGACCACGTCGAACGCGTCGGCGGGGTCACCGCCGTGGCCGGCCGGGTCGGCCAGCCGCTCGGCGACTCGCAGCATCTCCACGAAGCTGCTCGGCCAGCCGTGGGTCAGGATCAGCGGCAACGGCGCGGGCGCGCCTTCGGCGCGTCTGCCGCGTAGGTGCACGAAGTGCACCTGCCGTCCGGCGATCTCGGCGATGTGATGCGGGTAGGCGTTGAGCGCCGTCTCGGCCGCGCGCCAGTCGAATCCGTCCGCCCAGTAGGTGACGAGCTCGCGCAGGTAGCCGGGATCGGCCCCGGCGGCCCAGGAGGTGGTGTCGGACGCCGCCGTGAAGAGGGTGCGGGCGAGGCGCGTACGCAGGTCGTTCAGGACATCATCGGATACGGAGATCTGAAAAGGCTTGGCTGTCATTGTTCCTTCGTTCAGGAGCGCTCGACGGGCGGGCGCTCCTGAGTGCCGGTCAGACAGACGCGGCGGCCAGGAGTGCCCGGACAGGGTGGTTCGTGGTCATCGGGCTCACCTCCTCGCGTTACGTGACTTGGAAGACTATATCCCTATCGATTTCACAGATCATGACTTTACGGCCGTTCCGGGGTGGCCTGCGGCCTCATCTCGGCGAATCCCCCTGCTCGGCAGGCCGTCGTCTCGAGGAAATTCGAGTGCGCGCGCCGTACGCCGGACGTTTCCATGGAGATCAACGCTACGGCCGGAAGGGGAGGGCGACGCTGGTCCTCATCGACCGGCCGCACCTGGATCCCAACCCGTTCGACGCCGACCCGGCCGACCCGCCGGACTGGGGGACGGCATGTACGAGGGCATGTCCTATGTCTATCTGGACCCGTCCGGCGCGCCGCGGTGCTGGGGAGACGGTGAGGTGCAGGTCTTCTGCGACTACCGGCAGAGAGCCGCGACCGCCCGGATCTCCCGGCACGAGGTCCTGGCCGGTCTCACCGCCGTTCCGGCCCCCGCCGACCTCAACCCCCTCGTCTGGCGGCGGAATGGACAGAAGAGACGCACACGGTCAGAAGGACGGCAGGCCGATGGGTGAGCCGGCCCCGCTTCCGCGGGCGTTCAGAGCTCCGGGAGGGGGCGGTCGGCCTTGGTCAGCTCGCTGAACAGGTTCTCCCACAGCGGCGTGACGGTGGCGGGGGCGTAGTCCCGCGCGGTGCGCACCGCGGCGGTGCCCAGGCGCAGGCGCAGTTCACGGTCGGCGATGAGCCGCATCAGCGACCCGGCCAGCGCGTCGACGTCCTGGGGCGGGACGAGCAGGCCGTCGACCTCGTCGGTGATGACGTCGCGCGGGCCGGTCGGGCAGTCGAAGGCGACGACCGGCAGGGCGTGGGACATCGCCTCGATCATGACCATCGGCAGTCCCTCGAACCGGGAGCTGAGCACGTACACCGACGCCTGGGCCAGTTCCTCGTCCAGCCGGTCGGTCCGTCCCATCAGCGTGATGTTGTCACCCATCCTGCGTTCCTTGACGAGCGCCCGCAGGTGCGCCTTCTTCGGGCCGGTGCCGTAGATCCGCAGCCGCCAGTCCGGATAGCGGCGCACGACCTGCTCGAACGCGGGGATGAGCAGGTCGAACCCCTTCTGCGAGACCAGCCGCCCGGCGGCGATCACCAGCCTGTTCTCCTGGCGCGAGGGGGTCTGGTCGAGGGTGTGGATCGCGTTGGGGATCCGCACGACCGGGGTGCCGGGCAGCAGGGCCTGATAGTCCCGGCGGTCGGTCCCGGTGAGCACCGCGACCGCGTCCAGCCGGCCGTAGTGGCGGGCGATCTCCCGGCGGACGGTGTCGGGGTGGGTGGTCAGGTTCATGTGCTCCTGCGCGATCCGCACCACGCTCACCGGAGTACGGCGGGCGGAGATGAGGTTCAGCGCGGGACGGGTGGTGACCAGGACGCCGTCCCGCACCCCGGAGACGTAGTCGATGACGGCCTTCTCCACGCGCTCGGTGAAGTAGGACGCCGCGAACTCGCCCTGCGGCACGATCTGCCCGCGGACCTTCCGCCAGACCCGGCGTCCCACCGAGTCGGGCCGGGCGCCGTCGCGCTGGTCGACGAGCGGGACGATCTCGACACGCGGGTCGATGGGGAACTGGGGTGTGTCGCGGCGCCGTACCACGCTGGTGATCTCGACGTCGTATCCCGCGGAGACCATCGCGTTGGCCTGGTTGACCACCGTGCGGATCGTCCCGCCCATGCCGTAGGCGTGCAGGAGCATGTAGCGGATCCTCACGGGCGCCGGTCCGCAGGCTCGGGCAGGTAGCCCCAGGTCCGGCAGATCGGCCGCAGCACCTCCGGTATCTCCTCCGGGGCGGGGAGGGCGCGCCCCCGCTGCACGGTGCCCGACTGGATCTTGTCCTTCCAGTCGCCGAGCCCTTTCCGCAGGACGGCCTGCTCACCGTAGGAGAGCATCCCCGGCTCCCAGGGGATGTTCAGGAAGTCGCAGATGCGGCGCGTCTGGTCCTCGGGAGACTCGGTCAGGTCCTCGTAGCGCAGGGTCAGGCCGCCCAGCGCGCGTCGTGCCCTCTGGGTCGCCTTCATGTAGCGCAGGGCGTCCAGCGCGGCCTCCTCGGCGTTCCTTCTGTCCGGGTCGGCCTCGTGCCACGACTTCGCGATGGAGGCCGGGTGGCGCAGGAGGAAGACGAACCGGGCGTCGGGCCAGCAGGCGGCGATCCGCTGGAAGGCGAAGGCGTTGGCCGGGGTCTTGTCCACGACGTGCTTCTTGCCGCTGCGCACCAGCTCCCGATGCAGCACCCGATCCCACAGCAGATGCTCCAGGTCGGCCTGGTTGTGTCCGAGGGCGTCCATCGCCTTCTCCGCGAGCGGGGTGCCGAATCCCACGGCCAGCCGCCGTACGTGCAGCTCATGGGGGGCGTGCAACATCGAATGGGCGTTGAGCACCGCCCGCAGCAGGGTGGAGCCCGACCTGACAGGGGACAGGACGAAGACCGGAGCGACCAACAGCCGATCAGCGCCCGGATCGGCGGGAGGCCGGACCAGATCGTCGGGCGCGACGGAGGGCGCGGCCGATGTGTGTCCCGCTTTTCCTACCCGCTTGACCTGAAATCCGGCGAACTCGCTGAGAGCTTCGTTGACCCTGTACTTCCAGTTCATGCCCCATGACGCTATCCAGCTTTCCTGGCATTTTCCTGAGCGTGATCTCCCTGGTGGGGGCTCCCTGCCGGTCCGGCGGCTCTCCGGGCGACCCGGTGACTCCGCAGGTGGAGCCGCTTCTCCGGCCGATGGCCGGGCCCGGCGGCCGAGGCGGCCACCGGACCGTTCACGGTGCCGCCGACCTGCGCAACGCCGTCCTGGTGGTGTCCTCGGGGTAGGGCGACAGCCGTACGGCCTCCCGGACGCTCATCCGGCCCGCGGCCACCTCCTCGCAGAGCCCGGCGACGGTGGCGATCTCGTCGCGCTGGGCGACGACGGACCCGCGGTCCATCGGGTCCCCGTGCCCGGGGACGACGACGGCGCCCTCACCGGCGAGCCCCAGCACCCCGTCGACGGCGGCCGGCCATTCGAGCGGGTAGGCGTCGCCGTAGGCCGGTGGCGCACCGTTCTCCACCAGGTCCCCGGCGAACACCACGCCCGCGTCCGGCACATGGATCACCAGGTCGTTGCCGGAGTGACCGCGGCCGAAGTAGGTCATGACGACGCGCCGCCCGCCGACGGCCGGCTCCGCCCGGTCGGCCACGAGGTGGTCCGGCAGCACGATCTCCGTACTGGCGATGTCGTCGGCGATGTCCGCGCGCCCCTCCTCCCGGTAGCGCCGCGCCCAGGCGTCGCGCGTCCCGGCCCCGTCCTCGACCAGGTCGGACCGGCAGCCCTCATGAGCCCAGACGGGGCACTCCAGGAACGGTCGCGTGCCGAAGCTGTGATCGAAGTGCGAGTGGGTGATCGCCACCGTCCACGGATCCCGGGTGATCCGCCGCACCTCCGCGGCGAGCTCCGCCCCCTGCCGTTCGTCCCCGCGCGTGTCGACCACCAGGCAGCCACCGTCGCCGAGGACCAGCCCCACCGACAGGTCAAGCTCGGCGTATCGCCGGACCAGCACCCGATCGGCCACTTCCACCCATCGACCTTCCATGGACGGCATTCTCCACGGGTCGCCGGCGTGCCGTCGAACGGCAGGCCGGTGGGTTCCCGCTCATGACCGGCCGCAGTGCCGGCAGCGGCCGTGTCTGCGCAGGTGGTAGGCGAGGGCGGCGGCGGCCAGGGGAAGCCGGATCCGCCGAGCGCCCAGTGCAGGCCGAGCAGACCGTAGAGCACCGACCACAGTGCCGCGGCATAGCCGGCCCAGGCGGGCAGACGGGACCTCATCGAGGGTTTGGGGTCAGCAGGACGGCCACGCTGGACCGGGTCACGACGGGCACCGGAAGCGCCGTGCTCTACCCCCGCAGGTACGTCACGACCGCGAGGACGCGGCGGTGATCGTCCTCGGCCGGGGGCAGGTCGAGCTTGGTGAAGATGCTGCCGATGTGCTTGCCCACGGCGGCTTCGGACACCACCAGGCTTCTGGCGACGGCCGCGTTGGACCGGCCCTCGGCCATCAGCGCGAGGACCTCCCGTTCGCGGGGGGAGAGCCGTTCCAGCGGGTCACGGCGGCGGCGCAGTAACTGCCTGACCACCTCGGGGTCCACGACCGTCCCGCCGCCGGCGACGTTGAGCAGCGCGTCGACGAACTCCTCCACGTCGCCCACCCGGTCCTTGAGCAGGTAGCCCACTCCGGTGCCGTCACCGGAGTCCAGGAGTTCGCTCGCGTAGGTCTGCTCGACGTACTGGCTCAGCACGAGGACCGGCAGGCGCGGGTCCGCCGAGCGGAGCGCCACCGCGGCCCGCAGCCCCTCGTCGGTGAAGCCGGGCGGCATCCGCACGTCGGTGACCACGATGTCCGGGGCATGCGCGCCCACCGCCTCGACGAGCCCTCCGGCGTCGCCCACAGCCGCCACCACCCGGTGCCCGAACCGGTTGAGCAGCCCGGCCAGCCCCTCGCGGAGCAGCACGCCGTCCTCGGCGATGACTATTTCGAGGGGTCGATCGACGTGCAAGGGATCTCCATGCGTAGCAGGGTCGGCCCGCCATGCGGGCTGGAAAGCATCAGTCTGCCGTTCACCACCGAGACCCGGTCGGCCAGCCCCGCCAGGCCGGTGCCCTCCGACACGTCCGCGCCGCCCGCGCCGTCGTCGCGGATCTCCACGACCAGCCGGGCACCGTCCAGGCGCCCGGTGACCCAGGCCCGGCGGGCGTCGCTGTGCTTGGCCACGTTCGTCAGTGCCTCGGAGACGACGAAGTAGGCGACGGACTCCACCACCTCGGGCAGCCGTACGGGAAGTTCGACGGAGACCTCCACGGGCACAGGCGAGCGGTCGGCGAGGTCGGCGACGGCCGCCGACAGTCCCCGGTCGGTGAGGATCTGCGGGTGGATCCCCCTGATGAGGTCGCGGATCTCGGCCAGCGCGAGCTTCGCCTGTCCGTGCGCCTTGTCGACGAGTTCGGCCATCTCCGACCCTTCCGTCAGCTTGGCCAGGCCGAGTGTCATGGCCAGCGCGACCAGCCGCTGCTGGGCGCCGTCGTGCAGGTCCCGCTCGATCCGACGCCGTTCGACCTCGAAGGCCTCCACCAGCCGGGTCCTGGACCGGGTGAGCTCGTCGAGCCGCTGCCCCATCTCGGTCTCCCGGGGGGCGAGGAGCAGCCGGGCCAGCATGCCGTGGGCCGTGGCGAGCAGCGTCAGCGGGTAGAGGGCCAGGGCAAGCCAGATCAGCCCGACCGCGAGCGCCACGAAGGCCTCCAACTCCGTGTTGACCAGCCAGAACTTCAGCACTCTGAACTCACCCGCCTGGGCCCGCAGGACCGGTGTCAGGATCATCGACGACGGCATGCCGAGGCCGAAGACCACCGCCAGCAACTCGATCGGCCAGAGCACGGTGACCAGCAGGACCACATAGGCCAGCTCCCGCCAGGTGGCCTGCTCCTGCAGGCGGAGGCTGATCCACTCGCGCAGCCCCGGCAGGTCGGGCATGCGGTGCGGGGTGGCGGCCGGCTCCGGGTCGATGATCCGCAGCCGCCGGCGTTCCAGCGCGGCCACCGGTATCCCGCTGAACCCCAGCGCCAGCAGCAGCGGGATGCCCACCAGCAGCACCGCGAGGATGGTGCTCGTGAACAGGGCCAGGAGGAACACCACCAGGACGACCTCACCGAGGAGCACGCCGGTGACCAGATAGGCCAGCGAGCGCCACGGCCAGGAGGTCAGCAGCAGGTCCCGCCGGGTGAGGGCCCGCCAGGCCGCCGATGACTGCATCCCCCGACGGTACGGCCTACACCGGCATGCTCCCCAACGGGCTGGGACTACTCCTGGAGTATGGCCAGGCATACCCGGAAGACTAGGTTCCGGGGTCCTGCGCGCGGCACCCGTGCGACGATCTCATTGAGGCCATGAACGAGACAGTGGTGGCCCCGGACCTGCGGGCATTCATGTCGGTGGCGCTGCGCAAGCAGGGCGTGGTGGGTGCGGTCGCGCCGAGCTCCCCCGCCCTGGCGAGGGCCCTCACGGCGGTGGTGCCGACGCGCGGCACGCCGGTGGTGGTCGAGCTCGGCCCGGGGACCGGCTCGATCAGCGAGGTCATCCGGGAGCGGCTGCCCCCGGGTTCCCGGCACCTCGCCGTCGAGATCGAGCCGGTCCTGGCCGCTCACCTGCGCCGGACCAAACCCTGGATGGAGACCATCCAGGGCGACGCCGCCGACCTCGGCGCGCTCCTGGCCGGTGCCGGGGTGGAGCGGGCGGACGCGGTGGTCAGCACATTGCCGTGGTCGCTGTTCCCCGGAGGGCAGCAGGAACGGATCCTCGGCGAGATCGGCCGGATCCTCGACCCCGCCGGTGCCTTCACCACCGTGACCTATCTGCACGCCGTACCGCTCGCCGGAGCCAGGGCCCTGCGGCGGCGGCTGCGGGCGACCTTCGACGAGGTGCTGACCACCGGGCCGGTCTGGCGGAACCTGCCACCGGGGATGACGTATGTGTGCCGGAGGCCAGTAGCCCGTGTCTGACCTGCTCGGACAGCTCTCTCCGCCGCTGCTGCTGGCCGTCGCCGGGCTGCTGATCGGTGTCGTCCTGGTCATCATCTGGGTGACCCGCGTCAGGCCGAAGGCCGGCGGCGGGGCTCAGTCGAGGACGCGGCCGACCATCCGGGCGTACATCCGGCCGGGGCTGGGCGTCGACGGCGGGTTGAGGAAGCCCGGGAGCATCGGGAGGTCCACGGCGAAGGGCTGCAGGCGCTCGTAGAGGGTGTCGGCGCCGGTGGGACGCCGGTCGGGGTCCTTCTCCAGGAGATCCTCGATCAGGCGGTTCAGCTCCGGCGGGACATCGGGGACGGCGGGCGGTCGCTCCTTCACCTGGCGTTCGAAGACGGCGTACTCGGTGGGTCCGGTGAAGAGCTGCCTGCCCGTCAGCATCTCGTGGATCACACAGCCGAGGGCGTAGAGGTCGCTGCGGGGGCCGGAGAGGCCGCGCTGGATCTGCTCGGGAGCCATGTAGGCCGGGGTGCCGAGGATCTGCCCGACCCGGGTGAACCGGGTCGAGTCCGCCTCGCGGAGCATGGCCAGGCCGAAGTCCAGGACCTTGACGCTGCCGTCGGGGCAGAGCATCAGATTGGTCGGTTTGAGGTCGCGGTGGTAGATGGAGAGCGCGTGGGCGGCCGACAGCACGGCACACGCCTGAGCGGCGATCGCGGCCGCCCAGGGGACCGGGAGCGGGCCGTGCTCGCTGACCAGGTCGGCCACGGTGACGCCTTCGATGAACTGCATCACCTGGAAGAGCCGCTGGTCGAAGGTGCCGAAGTCGTAGAGGACCGGCGCTCCGGGGTGCTCCAGCTTCGCCAGGATGCGGGCCTCGCGCAGGAAACGCCGGTTCAGCTCCTCGTCCGGCCCGCTGAGCAGGCGCAGGAACTTGACGGCCACCTTGCGGTCGAGGTGCTTGTCGTGGCCGCCGTAGACAGCGCCCATGCCGCCCTGGGCGAGGGGGAGGTCGTCGAGCACGTATCGGTCACCGATGACCATCCGGCCCTCCCCTGGACGTGTAGCGAATCACACCCCTTGGTCGCACGGCCGGAGGTGGCCGTCAACCAGTCCGTCAAAGCCTAGCCGGATCAGCGTTTCCCCCAGTGCCGTCGTCTCTCGCACCCGGTCCTCCAGTGCGAACAGCTCACGGAAGGCCACGCCGTACCGTCGCTGGTCGGCGAGGGGGAGCATCGGCACCCGGGCCCGCCGCACGTCCAGGCGGCTGGAACTGGGGTGGACGCGGGCCGCGTCGGCGGAGCGGAGGAAGCCGGCCAGGAAGTCGGCGTCGAGCCGGTGCGGGTCGACGCGGTAGAGGGTGAGCTGCGGGCCGAGCGCCGCGCCGCTCCGCGTGATCACCCGGACCGTGCCCAGGGCGGTGGTCACGACGTCGCCGGGCCTGATCATGACCAGTGCGGGGTCGAGGGTGGTCCTTCCGGAGGGGGGCGTGCCCAGGGCGGTGTCGTCGGCGGTCAGGACCGGGAGCGGTCCCTCGTCGGCCGACATCTTGGGCGGGGCCTGCAGGATGGTGATCAGGCCCGCCTTGGCCAGCTCACCGACGGTGGTGGTCGGCAGGTCCTGCCGCTCGTTGAGCAGCTCAAGCGCCGGAGGGGCTTCCGGCAGCATGGCCGAGGTGTCACGGAAACGGTCCAGCGCGTCGGCGAAGTCGCGCAGGAAGTCCGGGCCGCCCAGCTGCGGGCGGTGCCGGGCGGGGGTGAGGTCCACCTCGTCGTCGAGCAGGTCGATGATCCGCACGGTCCGGCTGTCGCCCGACAGCTCGACCTCCGGATTTCGGGCGTAGGCGTGCCAGGCGGGTTCCACGGCCGACAGGTCCTCGCTCGCGTCCACCATCAGGAGCTGGGACGCGGGGCGCCCTCCGTCGGGGCGGCGCAGGATCCACAGGTCGGGACCGCCCAGGCCCAGCGTGACCACGGCCCGGAGCGCCCCGCTGCGCAGCAGGTTGCCCCGGATGCGCTTGCCCGGCCGGCGGCCGGCGGCCGCCGCCGGCATCAGGATCACCACCAGGCCGCCCGGTCTCACGTGGGCCAGGCAGTGCTGGACCCAGGCCAGCTCGGACTCTCCGCGTGGCGGCAGGCCGTACTCCCATCGGGGGTCGCCGGTCAGCTCCTCGTAGCCCCAGGCCCGCTCGTTGAACGGCGGGTCGCAGACGACGGCGTCGGCGAGCTCGCCGGTCAGGCCGTCCTCACGCAGCGAGTCGCCGGCCACGATCCGCGCCTTGGCCCCGCGCAGCAGCAGCCGGACCGCCGCGAGCAGCGCGTTCGTCTCGTTGCTCTCCTGGCCGAGCGAGGCGCCGGCGTGCAGGAGGAGGGTTCCGACGCCGCAGGCGGGGTCGAGGACCATCCCGGTGCCCTGACCGGCCAGCCGGGACATGAGGGCGGCGACGTCGTCCCGGGTCACCGAGAGCTGGCGGGAGTGGGCCTCGACGTAGCGCTCGCAGAGGAACTCGAAGGTGTCCAGCGGGCCCCGTTCGGCGGCCAGTTCGGCCACCAGCCTGACGAGCGCGAGGTCGTCCAGCCGCAGGTCGGGGGAGCCGGGAAGATCCGTCGTCGCGGCGGTCAGGCCGGTGAGAGACTGTGTGCCGTGTTTCCGCCACACCTCCGGCTCCCTGTGCAGGAACAACAGGAACGCGCCGACCCTGCCCACCAGGTCGCCCAGGCGCAGGTCGTCGACCGAGGTCCGCAGCCGCTGCCAGACCAGGTCGCCGAGGGAGACCTCGAACGACTTGCCGTTGCGGCGCAACCACGCGGCGATCTCGGGCAGGGAGAACAGCGGGCTGGAGGCCGTGCCCCCCACGGGCTGGGGAAAGTCATCGTGGCGGCGGCGCCAGTTGCTCACCGCGGCCCGGCCGACGGAGGCGAGCCGGGCGATGTCGCCCGCGTTCACCGTGATGTCCTGGCTCTCCTCCATACTTGGCCACAGTAGTTCACTGTGCCTTAACGGTCTACAACACCTTTGCTTGTGAAGTGCTTCAACCAATGCTTTACTGCCTTCATGGCACTGAACGAAGGATTGGCCCTGCGCTACGCGGCCCGCTCCGACGTAGGAGTCCGCCGCGAGGCGAACGAGGACTCGGGCTACGCGAGCGCTCGCCTGCTCGCCATAGCCGACGGCATGGGCGGTCATGCGGGCGGGGAGGTCGCCAGCTCACTTGCCGTCACCGCCATGGCGTCCCTGGACGCCGGTCTTCCGGACAGCGGTGTCGACCTGGTCGCCGCCCTGAAGGGCGCGGCCACGGACGTCAACCACACGCTGCACGACATGAGCGAGCAGGACCCCACGTTACGGGGGATGGGCACCACCCTGACCGCCATGTTGTGGGACGGCGCCACCTTCGCCCTCGCCCACGTCGGAGACTCCCGCGCCTACATGCTGCGCGGCGGCGCCCTCTACCAGATCACCCATGACCACACCCTGGTCCAGTCGCTGGTGGACGAGGGCCGCATCACCCTGGAGCAGGCCGCCGAGCATCCGCGCCGGTCCATGGTGCTGCGGGTCCTTGAGGGCACCGGTGACGGCGAGCTGGACCTCTCCCTGCGCGAGGCCCAGCCGGGCGACCGCTACCTCCTGTGCTCCGACGGCCTGACCGGCGTGGTCGGCCCGGAGACCCTGTTCAACACGCTGACCGAGATCGCCGACCCCGGCGAGGCCGCCCGGTGGCTCATCGACCTGGCCAACCGGGGCGGTGGCCCCGACAACATCACCTGCATCGTGGCCGACTTCGGAGCCCACCCCGTCTCCGCCGAGCGGATCGTCGTGGGCGCCGCGGCCGAGAGGAAGCTGACGCCCTGAGGCCGCCTCGCCGAGCGGGAGGCGGCGTGATCACCAGGTCATGCCGGTGATCCGCTCGTACGCCTCGATGTAGCGGGCCTGGGTGACCGCCACGACCTCGGCGGGCACCTCCGGGGCGGGCTCCTTCTTGTCCCAGCCCGTGCCGGTCGCCCAGTCGCGGACATACTGTTTGTCGAACGAGAACTGCGCGTGACCGGGCTCCCACCGGTCGGCGGGCCAGAACCGCGAGGAGTCGGAGGTCAGCACCTCGTCGCCGAGCACGAGCGTGCCGTCGCCGGCCCGGCCCAGCTCGATCTTGGTGTCGGCGATGATCACACCCCGCTCCGCGGCGAGCTCGGATCCCCGCCGGTAGACCTCCAACGTGATCCGCCTCAGCTCCTCGGCGACCTCCGGGCCCTCCAGGGAGACCACGTCGTCGAAGGCGATGGGTTCGTCGTGCTGCCCGAGCGGCGCCTTGGTACTCGGGGTGAAGATCGGCTCGGGGAGCCTGGACCCGTCCACCAGACCGGGTGGCAGCGGCACGCCCGAGACCGCCCCCTGCGCGCGGTAGTCCTTCAGCCCGCTGCCGGTCAGGTAGCCGCGCGCGACGCACTCGACCTGCACCATCTCCAGTTTCCGGCACCGTACGGCGCGGCCCTCGAACTCGGCGGGCACATCGGTGGCGGAGATGACGTGGTTGGGCACGATGTCGGCGAGCTGGTCGAACCACCACAGGGACAGCTGGGTGAGGATCTTCCCCTTGTCGGGGATGGGTGTGGGCAGGATGACGTCGTAGACCGACACGCGGTCGGAGGCCACGAGGATGATGTCCCCCCGGTCCTCGTATACGTCGCGGACCTTCCCGGAGTGGAGAAGCTTCACCGTGCTCCCTGCTCTTGCGCGATCTCGTCGGCCGTGGGAGGCCGTTGATCGCTGATCAAAACGTACGTGCCGCACGCGGAGGCCATCCCGGCAGGTGCGGACCGGTTGTGCGTAGACGAGGGAAAGTATAAGGAGGTGAGGATCGTCTCCACAGGCGCGGGGCCACTTCCTCGATCCCACCCGGGAGGCCACCGGGTCGCCTTCGGATCGCGGGGGACGCGGTTCGGCCGCCGGCTCGGCTCCGTCTCGCCGCGGTAGGTCCACGCCGTCTTCGGGCTCACCCGGATCCCGGAGACGGGGCGGTCGCCTGTTCGAGGTGCGTGGTGGACTTCAACGCGTGAGAGCAAGGGAGCGGATCTGGTCGAGTATGGACGGCCAGAGGGCTCTGGGCAGGTCGTGACCCATGCCGGGATAGGTGACCAGCTGTGCGCCGGGGATGGCGGCCGCCGTGGCCTGGCCGGCCTTGAGCCGGATGACCGGGTCGTCCTCACCGTGCAGGACGAGGGTGGGGATCCGCACCTTGGCCAGTGCCCTGCGCCGGTCCCCGGAGACGATGACCGCGGCGCGCTGGCGCGCGTCGCCCTCGGGGGTGCCGGGGTTGCGCTCATAGGATCGGCGGCCGATGTCGCTCACCTCCTGCTCGTCAAAGGGGCAACGCGGAGAGCCGATGAGCTTCTTCATCGCCACCGCCTCTTGCGCCGCCTGGTCTGGGCTGGTCACCGGCATGCTCGAGATTTTCATGATCGCTTTTAAGGTGGCCATCTTGGGTATGGTGCCGATCCGGGCCCCCGGGGTGGACATGATCGAGGTGAGGGTGCGCGCCCGGGAGGGGTGCCGGATGGCGATGATCTGAGCGATCATCCCGCCCAGCGAGGTGCCGACCAGGTGCGCGGACTCCCACCCCAGCGCGTCCAGCACCGCGACGGCATCCTCGGCCATGTCCTCCAACCGGTACGGCGCCGAAGACGGGCGGGTCATGCATCACCACCGAGGCGGGACGGTCCGCCGGCTCGTTCTACAAGCACTTCGCGAGCAAGCAGGAAGTGCTCCAGGCGCTGCTGGCCGACTGGCTCGCTCAGGCGGGCCGGGGACTGTCAGTCCATGAGGCGGGCGACGACCTGTCACAGCAGCCCGCCCTGCGCGCCCGGGTGGCCACGTACTGGCACACCTACCGGGCGCACCTCCCCGAGATCCAGGCGCTGGGCCAGATCGCCGGTGGCGGCGAACCCATCGGCCGGACCCTCGGGGACGACGAGGCGATCGACACCCTCACCGGGCTGCTCCGGCACGGCCTCACCGGTCCCCGGTCGTAACGGCTCACGGCGCCGCCCGCGACGGCGTGACCCGGCCGGTCGCGCCGCCCTCGAAGCGTCGCGTCATGTCCCGGCGGGTCAACCGCTCCGGCACCTCCGCTACGGCTCCGGCGACAGGCGGTCGGCGGCCTGCTCGATGGCCGTGCTCACCCGGTCGGCCAGCAGGCCGACCGCGCCGACCGCCCTGGTCACCGGGTCGTCCTCAGCGCCGCCGAGTGCCTTCTGACGCAGGTAGGCCGTCTTCACCTCGGCCCACCGCCCGGCCTGCCCGGCTGTCATGGTGCCCCGCAGCTCGGCCAGCTTGAGCAGGTTGGCCTCGGCGCCGGAGGTGAGGGTCCGGGCCTCGCCGAGATAGTGATCGTCGATCACCGCCTCCAGTTCGGCCTCGTTCATGACCGGGACGATCCTGGCGGCGAGCTTGTTCATGTTCCGGTAGGAGCCCTGGAGCTGGAACGGAGGTTCGGTCCTGGACGCGTCGGACTGGGCGGCCGAGGCGATGTAGGCCCGGTTGCCGGCCAGCACCACCCGCTGGACGCGGAGCAGGTGGCGCAGGACCGGGAGGATCTCGTCGAGCTCCGCGGCGGAGTACGGGTGGGAGAGCCGGTCGGCCCGGGCGGTGGGATCGCCCTGCGCCAGCCGTACCAGGAGACGGACGTCACCGCGGTCCCGCGTGGACAGCGGGGCGAGGAACGGGTTGGAGGTGAGCGCGTTCTCGACGTAGCTCAGCGCGAACAGCTCCTCCTTGCCGGACAGCACCTCGCCGAGATTCCACACGTCGGCACGGTTGGCCAGCATGTCGGGGATGCGGAACCGCGTGCCGGACTCGGTGTACGGGTTGCCCGCCATGCAGACCGCGAAGCGCTTGCCGCGCAGGTCGTAGGTGCGGGTCTCACCCTCCCAGACACCCTCCATCCGCCGCTGGCCGTCGCACAGCGAGATGAACTTCTGCAGCAGCTCGGGGGAGGTGTGCTGGATGTCGTCGAGGTAGAGCAGCACGTTGTTGCCCATCTCCAGGGCGAACGAGATCTTCTCGACCTCCTGACGTGCCGTCGCGTCGGGTGCCCGCGCCGGGTCCACCGAGGTGACCAGATGCCCCAGGGCGGGGCCGCTGACCTTCACGAACATCAGGCCGAGCCGGCTGGCGACATACTCCATGAGAGTGGTCTTGCCGTAGCCGGGCGGCGAGACGAGCAGCAGCATGCCCATCTGGTCGGTCCGCTTGGCGTCACCGGCCGCGCCGATCTGCTTGGCCAGGTTGTCGCCGATGAGCGGGAGATAGACCTCGTCGAGGAGCTCGTTGCGCACGAAGGCGCTCAGCACCTTCGGCCGATACTCCTCCAGACGCAGGCGTGCCCGCTCGGCGGCGACCAGGTCGTTGCGCCGCCGCTGGTAGGCGCGGTAGGCGGGGACACGGTGCTCACGGAAGTGCCGGGTCCGGCCGAGGAACTCGTCCAGGCGCAGCTCCAGCGCGCGCCCGGTGATCCGCGGGTGCGTGCCGAGCAGCCCCTCGACCGTGGTGGTCAGGGCCGCGGGGGAGTCGTACCGGGCCACCTCGCACAGCCGTACGGCCACCGCCTCCGGCAGCTCGGCCGGTGACTCGAACGCCCCCAGCCACGCCTCGGCCAGCCGGTGACGCCCGGCGAGGTCGTCCCCGAGCGCACGCAGGTCGTCGTCGAACTCCTGGCCTGACGCCCCCAGCGCCCGGTCGAACCGCTCCAGCAGCGACCGTGCCCCCGCGCTCGTCACGAACCCCGGCGGCTCACCGGCCAGCTCCTCGAAGAGGTACTCCCCGGCGAGCGCGGGGACGTCCTCGCCGCCCTGCCCGCCCGCGCTCTGGGAGGCGCCGGGCGCCGGGGCCGCCCGGCCGTCCCCGGCGGCCACGCCTCCCGCCGTGTCGCCCGCGGCGCCGCCGAGACCGGCCATGAAGGTCGCGATGGCCGAGCCGAGCGCGCGGCGCGTCTCCTCCACAGCGCCGACCCGGCCGAACAGGGAGCGTGCCCGCGCCAGCGAGACCGCCCGGGTGCTCCAGGTCACCCGGGAGGGCTCGTCCACGCCGAAGGCCCAGAAGAGCTGGGCCGCCGCCCTCGCCGCAGGGGGGTAGCGCAGCAGGCCGGCGTCCGTGTGCAGCCGCAGCAGGGCCGCCAGGATCGCGGTCGCGTCGTGGTCGTGCACGCCTCGCTCGTAGCCCTCGTCGTAACGGGCCTGCGCCACCGTGCGGACGATCTCCAGCAGGCCGCCGCCGGCGTCCGCCGCCGCGCGCAGCGTGTCGAGCGTGACGGCCGACTCGCCCGCGCTCAGCGTGCCGGACTCGGCGCCGGCCAGGATGGCGGCGGCCAGGTGCTCGCCCCGGTAGACCTCGGCCGTCTCGGAGACCAGCGACTGGTTCCAGAACGGAAGGGTCTCGGCGAACGTCTCGTCGCGCACCGGCGAGCGGTAGTCGGTGCCGGTTATGGCGAACGCCGGCCGGCCCTCGTGCGGCACCAGCGTGAGCTCGGTGGCCTGGGTGTTGACGGCGAACCGGTGCGGTCCCAGGCGGATCGTCTCGCCGCCGTCGGCGTACAGGTCGAGCCGGTCGCGCAGGGCGCGGCCCGCCTCCTGGCGGGCGGACTTGATCCGGCCTTCGAGCTCCTCGGCCCGGACCGCCTCGCCCAGCGCGCGCAGCTCCCCGGTCACGCCGTGCAGCTTGACGATCATCGGATCGGAGCCGAAGTAGGTGTTGACCTCGTCGAGCGATCCGAGCCCGGCCGCCCGGCGGCGCACACCGGCCAGGATCCGGGTGGCGGATTCGGCCAGCCGGTCGGCCTTGCGGGCGCGCTCGTCCAGCAGCGCCTGCCGCCGCGCGGAGAACACCTCGTAGACGTCCTCCCGCTTGGCCGCCAGCCGGGCCAGGAAGTCGTCGAACTCGGCGAAGCGCGACTCCAGGCCCTCCAACTGGAGCATCAGCCGGCCGAGCTGCTCGTCGCAGCGCTCGGGGGTGCCGGCCATCGCCAGCGCCCCGGTGATCGCCTGTCCCAGCAGCGCGAACTCGGCCGCGAACGCCGCCCGGCCCTCGCTCGACAGCAGCTCCCCGCGGCGGGCGTCCAGCGCGGCGCGGGCCCGGTTGATCCCGCCGAGCACCTCGCCGACCCGTTCCAGGATCGCGGTCCGCACGGTCGCGTCGGCGATGTCGAGCGTGCCGACCACCTCGACCACGACCTCCAGGCCCTGCGACTGCCCGGTCAGCCGCTCACCGATCGGCCCGGCCTCGGCCACCGTCGTGATGGCCCCGGCGTCGGAGACCAGCCGCTCGACCTCCGCGTGGTAGCCGGCGAAGGCGTCCTCGCCCCGCAGGAAGCCGGCCGCGCGCTGCGCGGTGGCGTCGAGTTCGGTGTCGAGTTCCGCGCGCAGCCCGTCGATCCGGCCGGTGTCCACGTAGCGCAGCTCGCGCAGGGTCACCAGACGTCCCTGGGCCCGCCGCAGCTCGGCGAGGTGGGTGATCCACTCCTGCGCGGAGCGGGGCTCCTGCGCGTGTGCCCGCCGTACCAGGGAGAGGATCTCACCGGCGGTGGTCTCCAGCGCGGTCGCGGCCTGCTCGGTGAGCGACTGGACCTTCTCGAACTCCTCCAGCACCTGCTCGGCGGAGGCCCGCACGTCGGCGAGCGGACCTCGCAGGCCGTGCTCGCCCAGCCAGTGGTAGTGGTCGAAGGCCCGGGCGCAGGCAGCGATCAGCGCCTCGAAGACGGGGACCGACGGCGCCATCTCCTCGATCATCCGGGCCACCGAGAGGCAGTCGGAGATCCCGCGCACCAGTTCGGCGTTGCCGATCCGTTCCAGCGGCCCGGTACCCGCCGGCTGGGCGGCGGCGTGCAGGTCCGACACGTATGGCGTCTGCCAGACCTGCATCGGGTGGACCCGGGTGGGCTCGTCCGAGATCGCCTTGAAGACGATCAGCGTGCCGTCGTCGAACAGCGAGTAGCCGTGGCAGGACAGGGGGGTGGAGACCTCCTTGCGGATCACGTTGTACGGCAGCAGCAGCGACCGGCCCTCGGCGTGGGCGTGGAAGACGTAGAGCACGTCCTCGCCGTTGCCGGAGCGGATGACCCGCTCGAACTCCAGGTCGGAGACGTCGGTGTCGAAGGTCTTGCTGACCCCGGTGGACAGGTGGTAGCCGCCGGGGAAGATGATCCCCTGGTCCTCGGGGAGACGCTGGCAGGCCTGGCCGATGCCGTCGAGGCGGACCACGCCCTTGGTCTGGGTGTTGAAGACCAGGTGACGCCACTCGGTCTCGTTGTAGGGACGGACGCGCAGCAGGATCAGCGGGCCGACCCTGGCGTGGCAGACGTCGGCGTCGGCGAGGCTCTGCAGCGGTTCGGCGACCGGCTCACGGTAGACGCCCTCACCGGTCTCGGTGTTGTTCTCGATCTTGATGGTGAGGTCGCCGCCGACGGTCTCGACGAACACCTCACCCTGGATCGAGATGTGCGGGTGGCGGCCGAGCACGTGGTCGTCGCGGGTGGCCGGGATCCACTCGAAGTCATGCGAGGGTGGGAAGACGTGGTCGCGTTCGCCCCGGTCGTCGATGTAGGTGAGGGCGCCGTCCACCCCCACCTGCCAGCGCAGCACGCGGATGTCCTGCGGTCCCGTCTGGAAGACGGCCAGCATCCTGCCCTCGATCCGGCGGAGCTGGAGCAGCCGTGTCTCCCGGTAGTAGCGGTAGAGCTCGGCGAAGTCCCGTTCGAACTGCGGATGCCGGAACAGCGGTGCGGGATCGAACCGGAAGGCGTCACCGTCCAGGCCGCCCCCGGCGCCCGCCGTTCCCCGCACGAAGGTGTGCATGGAGAAGACGTCCCCGACGGTCGTCTCGGGCTTCAACCCCATGAACACGTTGTAGCCGAACAGGATGAGCCCCTGCCGGTGGTCGTGTCCGTCTCCCGCCCCCTCGCGCGGGCCGGCCGTCCCGCCGAGCGCCACGATGTCACGGGGGACACAGTTGTTCTCGGTGCGGATCCGCTCGGTGCCGATCAGGCGGAGCTCGGTCCCGCCGAAGACCTCAAGGCGCCGGGCGTTGAGGGTCTCGGACTGCCGGGCCAGCTCGGCCGCCCGCTCGGCGAGCCGGGCGCGGAGCACCTCGTAGGTGCCCGCGTCCAGCCCTGAGTGGCCGCCCGGAGCGTCGACGACCTCTGTCACGGGCGTCACTGCTTGCCGGAGCCGAGAGCGGCGGCCGGAGCCTCGGCGGGTTCAGGCGTGCCGCCCAGCAGGTCACGCAGCCTGTCGGCGTCGGCGCCGCCCGAATTGATCAGTTTCACCAGCAGCGCGGAGAGGGAGAGGTTGCGCACGTCGGCGGTGTCGAGCGAGCCGGCCATCCTGCCCAGGTCGGCCGGCAGGCTCTGCGAACCGTCCAGGTACGGCCCGGCCAGCACCTGGGCGACGTCGGAGTGCTGCACGAAGCCGTCCACGACCTTGCCCATGCCGATGGAGCCCACCACCCGGTCGAGGAACACGCTGTCGCCGCCGACGATGTCGATGTTGGCCTTGGACAGGCCCGCCGACAGCACCTCGGCCTGCGCCTCGGCGACCTTGAGCTGGACGTTCACCCCGGCGAGGCGGATCTCCCTCTCCGCCTCCAGCCGCAGGCGGTACTCCTCGTGGCCGCGGCTCGCCTCGTCCAGAGCGGCTAGCGCCGCCGCCTTCTCGGTCAGACCCTCGGCCTCGGCCTTGAGCTTCTCCCGCACCCCCATGGCGGAGGCCAGAGCCTTGGCCTGGTCGCCCTCGGCGACGGCCAGGGCCTTCTCCCGCTCGACCTGGGCCTCGGCGCGGCCGACCTTCTCGATCGCGGCGGCGTCCCGCTCGCGCACCTGCACCTCGGCCAGACCGGCCGCCGCCGCCTCGGCCTGGACGCCCTCGGCCAGGCGGATCTTGGCGCGGGCGTCGAGTTCGGCGGCCTGTTGCCGCGACTCGGCCAGCACCAGCACCTCGCGCGCCCTGTGCCGGGACGCCGCCTCCGACGCCTCGGCCGCCTTGATGTCCTTGACCAGGCTCTCCTGCGCCTCGGCCTCGGCCTGGATGATCACGGCCTGGCGGGTCCGCTCGGCTTCCTCGACGACCCGCAGGCGCTTGATGTTCTCCTCCTGCTCGGCGACCGTCTTCTCCACCGCGATCCGCTCCCGCATCACCTCGGCGATGGAGCGCTTCTCGCCTTCGAGCTCCTTGTCCTTGGAGATGCGCGACAGCTCGGTCTCGCGCTCGCGGGAGATGACCTCCAGCATGCGGTCCTTCTCGATCCGCTCGGACTCGATGGCGATGACCCGCTCGCGGTTCTTGGCCGCCACGGCGATCTCGCGGGCCTGGTTCTCCTGCTGGATCCCGAGCTGCTCGTCGGTGCGCAGGCCGGCGGCCTGCGCCTTGAGCCGCTCCTCGGCCTGGACCTTGGAGATCTCCGCCTCCTCGCGGGCCCGCATGGTCTCGACCTCGCGCCTCTGCTTGATCTCCGCGTCGGCCTGGCGGCGCTCCAGCTCCAGGATGGCCTCCCGCGCGTCCACGTTCTGGCGGGTGATCTCCTTCTCCTCGTGCCGCTGGAACTCGTTGGTCCGCACGTGCTCGATGGCGGTCAGCTCGGTGATCTTCCTGATGCCCTGCGCGTCGAGGATGTTGTTCTTGTCGAGAGAGGTCAGCGAGGTCTGCTCCAGGTAGTCGATGGCCGCGTCCTCAAGGCTGTAGCCGTTCAGATCGGTGCCGATGACCTGGATGATCTGGTCGCGGAACTGGTCGCGCTGGGTGTAGAGGTCGACGAAGTCGAGCTGCTTGCCGACCGTCTTGAGAGCCTCGGAGAACTTGGCGTTGAACAGCTCCTGCAGCGTCTCCTTGTCACTGGCACGCGCGGTGCCGATGGCCTGGGCGACCTTGACCACGTCCTCGACGGTCTTGTTCACCCGGACGAAGAAGGTGATCCGGATGTCGGCCCGGATGTTGTCCCGGCAGATCAGGCCCTCGCGGCCGGTCCGCGCGATCTCGATGGTCTTCACCGAGATGTCCATGACCTCGGCCCGGTGGAACACGGGCAGCACGACCGCGCCGGTGAAGGTGACGTCCACCTTGTTGACCTTGGAGATGATCAGTGCCTTGCCCTGCTCGACCTTGTTGAACAGTCTGCTGATCATGATCAGCAGACTGACGACGACGAGAAGGATGACGGCGAGAAGAATGCCCAGCCCTGTGGAGATGACGTCCATGTGGTCCCTCGGCTAGATAGGACGGTGGGGATCGAGTTCCGCGTCGTACGGCATCACCCAGAAGAACTCGCCCGCTGCGTCGTAGGCGAATATCAGGGCGGTGCTGCCGGCGTCGAAAGCGTCGTCGCCGACCTGACGGACTTGCACGAGAGCGGAGGAACCGTCCGCGGCGGTGACCTCGGCCTGCCCGAAGTCCCTGCCGACCCGGCCGGTACGGATGACACACGTCCGGCCCACGAAGTCGGTGCGGGAGGGGAGCCGTTCCTTGGAGGAGGCGCGGCGCAGCGGCAGCAGGATCAGGCGGGTGCCGGCCCAGGCGCAGACGAGTGCCGCCGCCAGCACGCCGATCAGCACGAGGGTGCCGCTGAACAGCACCCCGCCGACCAGGCTGACGAACCAGGCGATGACCACCATCAGTGACACGGCCACCGCGATCGGCGCCCCGCCCAGCCCGAGACCGCTGAGGAATCCCGCCGACTCGTCGATGTCGCCGTCGAACCCGATGCCGCTGGCCACCGCGAACAGCCAGTAACCGACGACCACCACAAGGAGGAATGTGAAAAGGACTGTCGGGAAAGCTAAAACCGCATCGACGAACTGACCCATTGGCGTATGAGATCCCCTGTTGACGTGCCCAGCGACGCTCCCCGAGCGTATGTGAATGACTATACAAACTTAAAGATTAGATAAAGGGGATAGTTCCCGAAAAGGAAGAAAAGTTGCCGCATACGCGAGAAGGCCGAGGTGCCGGAGCGATACTCCGGTTCCTCGGCCGCGGGGAGCTGCGGGGGAGGGTCAGGCGGGCCGGGTGATCATGTAGGCCAGGCCGACGAGGATCACGACGGGGATGAGCCACACGATCGCCTCGATGGCGAATTCCTTGTACATGCGGGACGCCCTTCCGGAGCGATGGTCGCCAAGGAGTACGGAGAATCCGACGATAGCGGCCGACCAGCGCCGTGACCAGGACCCCGCACCGGACTCTCCGGCGCGGCCCGGGAGTGTGCCTACGAGGGGACGGCCGAACCGACCACCACGGGGGTGTCCGTGCCGGGTCCCTCGACGACGTCCGCCACCACGCAGGTGATGTTGTCGGGACCGCCCGCCTCGCACGCCAGCCCGATGAGCTGCCGGGTGACCTCGCCGAGATCGTCGACCTCGGCGAGCACGTGGCGGAGCTGGTCGGCCTCGACCACCCCCGACAGGCCGTCGGAGCAGAGCAGATAGCGGTCACCGACCTCGGCGTCGCGCAGGGAGAGGTCGGGGTCGATGGCGTCGCCGCCGTCCAGAACCTGGAGCAGGATCGACCGGTGCGGGTGCCGGGCGGCCTCCTCGGCGGTGATCCGGCCGTCGTCCATCAGCGTCTGGACCAGGGTGTGGTCGTAGGTGATCTGGTAGAGATCACCGTTGCGGAGCAGGTAGGCGCGGGAGTCGCCGATGTGGGCGAGGGCGACCCGCGGCCCGTCCCAGAGCATCAGGGTCAGGGTGGTGCCCATGCCGGTGAGGCTCGGGTCCTCCTCGACCAGCTCGCGCAGGCGCTGGTTGGCCTTGCGGACCCCGGCCTCGGCCGAGGCGACCAGATCGTCGGGTTCCTCATGGTCCAGGGCGGCGACCGTGGCGATCGCCGCCGAGCTGGCGACCTCGCCACCGACATGGCCGCCCATCCCGTCGGCTACGGCGAGTAGCCGGGCGCCGGCGTAGGCCGCGTCCTCATTGCCCTGGCGGACCCGGCCGACATCGGAGCCTGCCGCATAGCGGAGCGTGATCATCTTCACACCACTGCAAGGTCGAGTTGCACGAGTAGGTCGCTTTCGGGCAGTTGGGGCGGGCATAGGGCGAACCGAGTTGTTCCACAATCCACTGAACGCCATGGTGACGCAAGCGACCCGGGGAAGTGTTGCCACATCTGTTGACAGGTGTGGCTGCGCGTAAGCTGTTTCAGCGCCCCGCGGACCGACGGGGGGCTCCCCACCTTACGCACGGCTAGGAGACCAGGAAATGACCGCGATCCTCCAGGAGGCGGCTCGGCGCCGCACGTTCGCGGTGATCAGCCACCCCGACGCCGGTAAATCGACCATGACCGAGGCGCTGGCACTGCACGCCTCCGCGATCAGCGAGGCCGGCGCGGTGCACGGCAAGGCGGGCCGCCGCGGTGTGACCTCCGACTGGATGGACATGGAGAAGGCCCGTGGCATCTCCATCACCTCCGCCGCCCTCAGGTTCGAATACCGAGGGCACATGTTCAACCTGGTCGACACCCCCGGCCACGCCGACTTCTCCGAGGACACCTACCGGGTCCTGGCCGCGGTCGACTGCGCGGTCATGCTACTCGACGCGGCCAAGGGCATGGAGCCGCAGACCCTGAAGCTGTTCGAGGTCTGCCGGCACCGCCGGATCCCGGTCATCACCTTCGTCAACAAGTGGGACCGGCCCGGCCGCGAGGCGCTGGAGCTGCTGGACGAGATCCAGGAGAAGACCGGCCTGCGGCCCACCCCGATCACCTGGCCGATCGGCACCGGCGGCTTCTTCCACGGCGTGGTGGACCGGGTCGCCGACCGTGCGGTCCGCTACACCCGCACCCCCGGCGGGGCCACCAAGGCCATCGAGACGGAGCTCAGCCCGGAGAAGGCCCTCGCCGAGATCGGAGAGGACTGGGAGCGGGCCAGAGACGAGGTCGACCTGCTCTCGGCGATCGGCTCCGACCACGACCAGAAGGCGTTCGAGGCGCACGAGTCCACTCCGGTGCTGTTCGGTGCCGCTCTGAACAACTTCGGCGTCGGCCGGCTGCTGGACGCCATGGTCGACATCGCCCCCGCGCCGGCGCCCCGTGCCGACGTCAGGGACGACCCGCGCCCGCTGGATCGGCCGTTCTCCGGGTTGGTCTTCAAGGTGCAGGCCAACATGGACCCCTCGCACCGTGACCGGATCGCCTTCGTCAGGATCTGCTCGGGCCGGTTCGAGCGGGGCATGGTGCTCACCCACGCGGCGACCGGGCGTCCCTTCGCCACCAAGTACGCCCAGTCGGTCTTCGGCCAGGAGCGTGCGACGATCGAGGAGGCGTTCCCCGGAGACGTGGTCGGCCTGGTGAACGCCACGGCCCTGCGCCCCGGTGACACTCTTTACGACGGCCAGGCGGTCGAGTTCCCGAGAATCCCGAGCTTCGCGCCCGAGCACTTCTGGACGGCCCGCTGCCGTGACTCCAGCCGGGCCAAGCAGTTCCGCAAGGGCATCGAGCAGATGGAGGCCGAGGGCGTCGTCCAGGTCCTCCGCTCCGACATCCGCGGCGACCAGTCGCCGGTGCTGGCGGCGGTCGGCCCGATGCAGTTCGACGTGGTCAAGCACCGGCTGGCCGGCGAGTTCAACACCGAGATCGCGATGGACCGGCTCGACTTCAGCCTGGCCCGGATCACCGACGCCGAGTCCGCACCGGTCCTGGCCCGCCAGCGCGGGGTGGAGGTCTTCACCAGGGCGATCGACGGGGAACTGCTGGCGCTGTTCACCGACGAGTGGCGGATGCGCGGTGTGCTGCGCGACCACCCTGACCTGGTGCTCAAGGCCCTGCTCGCCGACACCCGCGGCTGACCGTCCGGTACGGCCCGCGCGGGACCGCCCGGGGCGGGCCGTACATGGTGAGATATGTCGTTATGAGCACAATTAAGTGGGGAATCCTGGCGACCGGCGGGATCGCCGCCACGTTCACCGAGGACCTGAAGCTCCTGCCGGACGCCGAGGTGGTCGCGGTCGGGTCCAGATCCGTCGAGTCCGCCCGGGCGTTCGCCGACCGGCACGGCATCCCCCGCGCCCACGGAAGCTGGGCCGAGCTGGCCGCCGATCCCGATGTGGACATCGTCTACATCGCCAACACCCAGAACGCCCACTACGACGCCGTGCTGACCTGCCTGAACGCGGGCAAGGCCGTCCTGTGCGAGAAGGCCTTCACGCTCAACCGGGCCCAGGCCGCCAAACTGGTGGACCTCGCGCGAGAGCGCGGGCTGTTCCTCATGGAGGCCATGTGGACACGCTGCCTCCCGGCCGTCCGGAAGATCGTGGAGCTGGTCGAGGGGGGAGCGATCGGCCCGGTCGGCACCGTCCACGCCGATTTCGGGATCTCCGCCGACGTCGGGCCCGACCACCGGCTCCGCGATCCCGCCCTGGGCGGCGGCGCCCTGCTCGACCTGGGCGTCTACCCGGTCTCGTTCGCCCACCTCATGCTCGGCGAACCCGCCAAGGTGCAGTCCTGGGGCCGGCTGACCCCCGAGGGAGTGGACGAGAACACCGGTATGCTGTTCGGCTACGACAACGGCGCGGTCGCGCTGCTCTCCTGCGGCATCACCACCAACGGCCCGGTCGTCGCATCGGTCTCCGGCCCGCTCGGCCGGATCGAGGTGCCGGGCCCCTTCTTCCGGCCCGACACCTTCACCCTGCACCGCAGGGACGCCGAGCCGGAGACCTTCCACGTCCCCTACGAGGGGGTCGGCATGCTGCACGAGGCCGCCGAGGCCATGCGCTGCCTGCGCGAGGGCCTGCTGGAGAGCCCGCTCGTGCCCTGGCAGGCGACGCTCGACGTGATGGGTCTGCTGGACGAGGTCCGTGCGCAGGTGGGGGTGCGCTTCCCCGGCGAGTGAGGTCGTGCGGGGCGCGGAGGTGAGGGTGTTTCCGCTGCCCTTTGAGGTGTTTCCCGGGTGGGCCCGAGGGGTTTTCGCTGTCCGCGCTGTGGGTGTTCCGGGCTGTGGGTGTTCCGGGTTTTCGGTGTTCGCGCTGCGGTGGGTGGGTGTTCCGGCCGGCCGTCGCAGTCACCGTCCGGTGTTTCAGGCCTCCGGCCTGGCGGGCGCGGTGGTTGCGCTTTTTTATAAGCCGGCCGGAACACCCACCCACCTCCGCGCCACTCCGTCTCGCCGTACGGCGTGCGGACCGTAGCCGCTCCCTTTCCGGCCGCCCAGTGGGCTCGCTGACGCTGAAGCAATCCGCGCCGGGGCCGTTCAGGATGACTCGCCGTAGCTTGCAGCCTCGCTCTCCCGCCACTTCAGGGTCGCTCGCCGTAGATCGATGTTGCACGGTGCCGACCTTCCGCAGTCCTCTCTGCCCGCCGTACCCGTCGATGAGGGAGACGATCCTCGGACCGGCATAGCTGATCTGGTCGCCAGCGGCCACATCGGTACCGATGTCGCGGACTGGCTGGCGGCATGGTTCGACCACCTTGCCCCCTACCTGCCAGACCAGCCGCGGCTCCGCCTCCTGCATGGCGACGCCGGTCGCACCAACCTGCCGGCCGATTCCGAGACCGGGAAGTTGACCGCCCTCATCGACTGGGGAGACGCATCCTGGGCCGATCCCGCGACGGACTTCGCGAAGCTGCCCCTCCGGGCAGTCACATATGCGCTGCGGGGCTACCTGGCTGCTGGACGCCTACACGGCGGCGAACGTCACCCCCAATGCCATCTACGAACTGGTGACAGGCGGCGCGCTGGCCGGCGTGATGGTCCCGTTGCTGGTCAGAGTGGCCGCCGATAGCGACATCGACAGTGATCTGTTCACCCGGCGGCTCCAACTGCCCTACGCCGTTATCGCGGTGACGGTCATCACCGGGGTGCTGCCCAGGATGAGCAGGTCCGCGGCCGACCATGATCTCGCCCGGATCACCGCCGATCTGTCCCAGAGTCTCCGGCTGACCGGCGTCGTGCTGGTGCCGGTGGCCGCCGGGCTCATCGTGCTCGGCCCGCAACTCGCAACCGTGCTGTTCGCCCATGGCAATGCCTCACCCGCCGCGGCCCAGCTGACCGGCTCCGTGCTCGCCGCCTACGGATTCGCGCTGGTCCCCTTTGCCGCCTACCAGGTCATGTTGCGAGTTTTCTACGCCCTCGGCGACCCCCGCACTCCGGCGCTGCTCAGCGTCGGGGTCTCGGCCGTCACGATAGTCACCTGCCTGGCCGTTACCCGGCTCACATCGGGGCCGGACCTGGTCATCGCGCTCGCCGCGTGCTCCGCCATCGCCTATACCGCCGGACTTCTCGTCACCGCCCAGGTGCTCCGTCGCCGGATCGGCCGGGTCGACGGACATCGGCTCCTCAGCACGCACACCCGGATGCTGATCGCCGCGACTCTCGCCGGGCTCGCCGCCGCCGGTACGGTAGGCGCCCTCAGCGCGGCCGCCGGGACGGACTGGGCAGGCTCACTCGTCACCGTCTGCGCTGCGACCCTCGCTGGAGGGGGGCTCTACGCACTCGCCGCACGCGGGCTCCGCATCACCGAGTTCACGTCACTGACCGCAGCCTTGCGGATCGGCAACACCTGACGACAGCGATCGGATACGCCGACCTCCACCCGAGGATGGACGGTAGCGACCCGACCCGGCCGCCCCTCACCCTTGAGATGCCCGCGCTTCCTACGGCGCCCGACCTTGCGCTCCTTTCAGAGGTGAGGCTTCAGCTGCGGCGATCAGCGCTGCGCCGGTCTGTCACGGATTGCTTCAGCGTCAGTGGGTCCGCTGGGCGGTCCGGAAGCGAGCGGCTACGGCGTGCAGGCCGTACGGCGAGGCAGGCGTGGCGCGGAGGTGGGTGGGTGTTCCGGCCGGCGTATCAAAGGACCGCGACCGTCGCGCCCGCCAGGCCGGAGGCCTGAAACACCGGAGCGCAACTGAGACGGCCGGCCGGAACACCCACCCACCGCAGCGCGAACACCGGCAAGCCAGAACGCCCACAGCACGGACCGGAGGCCAACCGGAACACCCACCCACCGCAGCGCGCACCAGGAACAGCCCCGAAAACGACTCAGACGCGGCCCCATCCCAGGCCAGGTGCGGCCCGGGTCTCTCAGGGAGCGGAGGTGAAGACCAGAGAGGCGTTGTGGCCGCCGAATCCGAACGAGTTGGTCAGCGCCGTCGTCAGCCGGCCGCGCCGCGGCCGGCCGGTGACGATGTCGAGTTTGACCTCCGGGTCGAGGTCGTCCAGGTTGCGGGTGGCAGGGATGACTCCGTCGCGGATCGCGAGAATCGCGGAGATCGCCCCCAGTGACCCGGCTGCGCCGCACAGGTGGCCGGTCATCGACTTGGTCGCGGTGACGGCCGGATGCGTTCCGATCGCCTCGGCGATCGAGCATGCCTCGGTCAGGTCCCCGGCCGGGGTGGAGGTGGCGTGGGCGTGCACGTGCTCGACGTCGAGCGCGTCCAGGCCGGCGGAGACCAGCGCCATTCGCAGGGCGCGCACCTGCCCGTCCGTGTGACCCCCGGTGATGTGATGGGCGTCGGACGTGATGCCCGCACCGGCCAGCGTCGCGTGGACACGGGCACCACGGGCCGCTGCGAAGTCGGCACGCTCCAGGACGACCAGAGCGGCTCCCTCACCGAGGACGAACCCGTCCCGCGCCGTGTCGAAGGGCCGAGAGGCCTCCTGCGGCGCGTCGTTGCGGGTGGAGAGTGCCCTGGCCTGGGCGAAGCCGGCGAGGGTGAGCGGGTGGACGCACGCCTCGGCGCCGCCCGCGATGACGACGTCGGCCCGGCCGAGACGGATGAGGTCCAGGCCCATCGCGATAGCCTCGGCCCCCGAGGCGCAGGCGCTCACCGGAGTGTGGGCGCCACCGCGGGCGCCGAACTCGATGCTGACCACGGCGGCGGGCCCGTTGGGCATCAGCATCGGAACGGTGTACGGCGAGACCTTCCGCGCCCCGGAGGCCTCCAGGACGTCATTCTGAGCCAGAGTGCTCAGCACCCCGCCGACCCCGGTGCCGATGACCACCGCCAGCCGCTCGGGTTCCGTCTCCGGGGTTCCGGCGTCGGCCCATGCCTCGTGTGCCGCGATCAGGGCGATCTGCTGGCAGCGGTCCAGCCGTCGGGCCTTCACCCGGCCGAGCACCTCAGCGGGCTCCACCTGTAGCCGGCCCGCGATCCGCACCGGCAGGTCGGCCGCCCACTCTTCCTCGATGGGGCCGATCCCGGACCGCCCGGCCAGCAGGGCGGCCCATGTGGAGGCCACATCACCGCCCAACGGTGTCGTGGCGCCCAGTCCCGTGACCACCGCATCAGTTCTATCGGCCACCATCAGCCGCCCCCTTTGAAAGATACTTCTCTCCGAGAAACCACAGCAGGATGCTCCTGCCCCGATCCACACTGTCAGGGCGGCAGCCGGTCTGGCAGGTACGGTGGCCGACGAAGATGGCGGGCCAAAATTTGTCGGAAACCCACATGATCACGGCAGCCAGCACCACCGTACCCGGCGCTTCCCACCACCTCTACGCCACTCGGCCCTCCGGCCTGGCCGTACCCGAAGCTTCCCCTCTTTTACAGTGCTCGGCCCTGAGGTTCCCTTACGGTGCTCGGCCCTGAAGTGGTGGGAGAGGGAGGCTTCAGCGGCGGCGACCGGCTCTGAACGGCCCCGCGCGGATTGCTTCAGCGTCAGAGGGTCCGCTGGGCGGCCCGGAAGCGAGCGACTACGGTTCGCACGCCGTACGGCGAGACGGAGTGGCGCGGAGGTGGGTGGGTGTTCCGGCCGGCTTGTAAAAAAGCGCAACCACCGCGCCCGCCAGGCCGGAGGCCTGAAACACCGGACGGTGACTGCGACGGCCGGCCGGAACACCCACCCACCGCAGCGCGAACACCGAAACCCCGGAACACCCGCAGCGCGAACACCGAAACCCCGGAACACCCGCAGCGCGGACACCGAAACCCCGGAACACCCGCAGCGCGGACACCGAAACCCCGGAACACCCGCAGCGCGAACAGCGAAAACCCGGAGTCCCCAGCCCGGAACACCGCTGCGCGAACAGCGACAGACCTCCAGTCCGAACCACCCGGGAAACGCCGCAAGGACACGGGGACAAGGGCTCAGACGCGGGCCCAGTCGTGACGCTTCAGGAAGAAACGCTCACCGGCGGCGTACTCGGCGAAGGCCTCCTGAACAGCACCGAGGTCGGAGACGTGCGTGCGGAGCATCAGGTCCCGGACACTGTCCTTGTACTCCAGTTCGTAGCCCGTGATCTCAGGAGACACCTGGACGAAGTGCTCGCCGAAGACGACCAGCGCGGTGAACGGGTTCTGCGGCGACAGGGCGGCCAGCGCGTCGGCCACCAGCCGCAGGTCCGGGTCGACCACGATCATCCCGTCGCCCGTGTGCATCTGCATGCCGGGGTAGACGCCCAGGGGTGCCAGGTTGTGCACCAGCCCCCGCTGCGGGTCGCAGCAGACCAGACCGCACTCGCGGGCCACGGCGAAGACCTCGCCCGACACCTCGTCGGCCCGCTCCGGCTCCACGGTCACCAGGGCGTACGCCGGAAAGGCCTGCGCGACCCCGGCCAGCCGCCCGGCGAACTCCGCCACTCCAGGATGCGGCCCGGCGGCAGGCTCTCCCCGGCGGAGCGCCCGGAAGACGCTCTCCGCCCGTTCCCTGGTGATCGGCTCGGGCTCGTGCCAGACGGCCAGTTCTACGCTCACAGTCCCATCGTCCTACAGCCGGAAGGCACACGGGTCGCAGCCGAGATGCTCCGGGAGAAATCCAAGTTCCCGGGCCGGCGAACGCGGTGTCGATCACACAGGGGGCTTGTCGGCGGCGCGGACCTGGGACAGCTCAACAGTGCAGAAGGCGCAGCGGCTGGCCTTGACGGGGATGTCGCTGAGGCACTCCGGGCACTCCTTCTCGGCGGCGGCCTTGTCCCGGTCGAAGAAGGCGACGACCCGGGTCATCGGCATCACGACCAGCCAGTAGACGACCGCGGCGATGATCAGGAAGCTCAGTACGTGGTTGACGAAGTCGCCGTACATGAATTCGGCGCCGTTGACCTTCGCGGCCGCCGGATGGCCCGCTCGTCGACAGCTTCATCCCGCCTCCCAGAGGGCCGGAACGGCCGCGCCGATCACCGGCGGGCAGGGGTTTGGGAGGCCGGCGCCCGCGGGTATTCCCACTGTCGCGTCAGCGCCGTGCCACCCGAGTGGACACTGTCGGCCAATGGGACCGAGTTCACAGTGACAAGGGTGGGAATGTGTGCATGATCAGGAGAGCATGGGGCATGTTTCTCCACCGCTGAAGGGCGGTGTAATGATCGAGATTTGGCCGGGTGACCCCTACCCCCTTGGGGCCACCTATGACGGCGCGGGGACCAACTTCGCGCTCTTTACCGAGGCCGCGGAGCGGGTCGAGCTGTGCCTGTTCGACGAGGACAACCAGGAGACCAGGGTCCCGTTCACCGAGTGCGAGGGCTACGTATGGCACGGTTACCTGCCGCGCGTCGGTCCCGGGCAACGGTACGGCTACCGCGTGCACGGTCCGTACGACCCGGAGCGCGGGCTCCGGTGCAACCCCGCCAAGCTTCTGCTCGACCCGTACGCCAAGGCGGTGGAGGGGGACGTGAAGTGGGACGAGGCGGTGTACGGTTACCGTTTCGGGGAGCCGGACAGCCGTAACGACGCCGACTCGGCCGACTTCGTCCCCCGCTCCATCGTGATCAATCCCTTCTTCGGGTGGGGACACGACCGGCCGCCGGCCACGCCGTACCACAACACGGTGATCTACGAGGCACACGTCAAGGGCCTGACCGTCAACCATCCGAAGATCCCTGAGCGGATCCGCGGGACCTACGCCGCACTCGGCCATCCGGAGATCATCGATCATCTGACCGCGCTCGGGGTGACGGCGGTCGAGCTCATGCCGGTCCACCAGTTCGTCACCGACCACGTCCTGGCCGAGCGGGGGCTGACCAACTACTGGGGTTACAACAGCATCGGGTTCTTCGCCCCGCACAACGCCTATTCGAGCACCGGCCAGCGCGGTGGGCAGGTGCTGGAGTTCAAGGCCATGGTGAAGGCGCTGCACGAGGCGAACATCGAGGTCATCCTCGATGTGGTCTACAACCACACGGCAGAGGGCAACCACCTGGGTCCGACGCTGAGCATGCGCGGGATCGACAACCCCAACTACTACCGGCTGGTCGACAGCGACAAGCGCTACCACATGGACACCACCGGGACCGGCAACAGCCTGTTCATGCGCTCCCCGCACGTACTCCAGATGATCATGGACTCGCTCCGCTACTGGGTCATCGAGATGCACGTGGACGGGTTCCGGTTCGACCTGGCGGCGACGCTCGCACGGGAACTGCACGAGGTGGACCGGCTGAGCGCCTTCTTCGACCTGGTCCAGCAGGACCCCGTGCTGTCGCAGGTCAAGCTGATCGCCGAGCCGTGGGACGTCGGTCCGGGAGGCTACCAGGTGGGCAACTTCCCCGCCCGGTGGACCGAGTGGAACGGCATGTACCGCGACACCATCCGCGACCTGTGGCGCGGTGAGCCCGCCTCCCTCCCCGAGTTCGCCTCGCGGCTGACCGGCTCCAGCGACCTCTACCAGGACGACAGCCGCCGCCCCGCCGCCTCGATCAACTTCGTCACCTGCCACGACGGGTTCTCCCTGCAGGACCTCGTCTCCTACAACGGCAAGCACAACGAGGCCAACGGCGAACACAACCGGGACGGCACCGACGACAACCGGTCCTGGAACTGCGGCGCGGAGGGACCGGCCTCGCTCGCGATCGAGTCGTTGCGCGAGCAGCAGAAGCGCAACTTCCTGACCACGCTGTTCCTGTCCCAGGGCGTGCCGATGATCTCTCACGGCGACGAGCTGGGGCGCACCCAGCAGGGCAACAACAACGTCTACTGCCAGGACAACGAGCTGAGCTGGGTGGACTGGTCCGACATCCGGGAGAACTGGCTGCTGCTGGAGTTCACCCGGCGGCTGGCCAAGCTCCGCGCCGACCATCCGGTCTTCCGGCGGCGGCGGTTCTTCTACGGCAGGCCGGTGCGGGGCTCGGAGGACAACCTCAGCGACATCGCCTGGCTCACCCCGCAGGGGGAGAAGATGACCGACGCCGACTGGAACGTGGGCTACGCCAAGTCGCTGGCGGTCTTCCTGAACGGCGACGCCATCACCGAGCCGGACCGGCGGGGGCGGCAGATCACCGACGACTCGTTCCTGATGCTGTTCAACGCCCACCACGACGTCATCAAATTCACGATTCCCAAGGACTACGGCGACATGTGGCTGACGGAGATCGACACGGCGATGCCGATCACAGTGGACACCCGGCTCTGCCGGGCGGGCGAGGACGTGCCGGTGGTCGGCAGGTCGGTGCGGGTGTTGCGGCGTGTCTGAACCGTTCACGGTGCCGTACACGGTGCCGATCTCGACCTACCGGGTCCAGCTGACCCCCGACTTCGGGTTCGCCGAGGTGGCCGCGCTCGCCCCCTACCTGCGGGATCTGGGGGTCAGCCACGTCTACCTGTCGCCGATCCTGCAGGCCGAGCCGGAGTCGCGGCACGGCTACGACGTGACCGACCACTCCCGGATCCGGGCGGAGTTCGGCGGGATCGAGGGCCTGCGGGCGCTCTCGGCGACGCTGTCCGAGCACGGGCTGGGCGTCATCGCCGACATCGTGCCCAACCACATGACGGTCCCGGTGCCCGAGTCGGGCAACGCCGCGCTGTGGTCGGTGCTCAAGGACGGGCAGGCGTCGCCGTACGCGTCGTGGTTCGACATCGACTGGACCGGCGGCAAGGTGAACATGCCGGTGATCGGCGACGACACCGAGCCGGTGGCCGACGGTGACGTGCTGCGCTACCACGACCACGCGTTCCCCTTCCCCGACACCCACTACCGGCTGGTCGACTGGCGTCAGGGTCCCGGCTACCGGCGTTTCTTCGACGTGTCCTCGCTGATCGGGCTGCGCGTGGAGGACCCGGAGGTGTTCGACGCCACCCACGAGGTCATCCTGGGGCTGGTCGAGGAGGGGGTCGTCGACGGCCTGCGGGTGGACCACCCCGACGGGCTGGCCGAGCCCCGCGGCTACCTGTCCCGGCTCCGTGCGGTCTCGGGCGTGTGGACCGTGGCGGAGAAGATCCTGATCGGCTCCGAAAGGCTGCCCGCCGACTGGGACTGCGACGGCACCACCGGCTACGAGGTGCTCAACCGGATCACCAGGCTGTTCGTGGACCCCGCCGGGAGCAAGCCGCTGGTGGAGCTGTTCGTCACCCACACCGGGATGCCGCACGACTACGCCACGGTCGTCCGGCGGTCCAAGCGGGAGGTCATCGACCTGTTCTTCGCCGCCGAGGTCGACCGGCTGCACGCCGCGGTCGGCGGTGACCGCGAGACACTGGTGGAGCTGCTCATCGCGATGCCGGTCTACCGTGCCTACGTGGTGCCGGGAGAGCCGGTGCCCGAGGTGTCGGCCTCGATCGTCGAGGCGGCCGGGCAGGTCGCCGCCGCCCGGCTGCCCGAGGGCGCCCCGGTCGCGGAGACCGTCGACCGGGTGCTGCGCGGCCCGGCCGACGCGGTCGTCCGCTTCCAGCAGCTCTGCGGGCCGGTGATGGCCAAGGGGGTGGAGGACACCGCCCTCTACCGGTGGTACCCGCTGGCGTGCCTGAACGAGGTGGGCGGGGAGCCCGGCCACTTCGGCGGGACCGTCGACGAGTTCCACGCGTTCGCCCGGGAGATGTCGCCGACCACGATGACGACCCTGTCCACGCACGACACCAAACGCTCCGAGGATGTGCGCGCCCGGCTCGCCGTGCTGTCGGAGCTGCCGGAGGAGTGGGCCGCGGCGGTCGGGGAGTGGTCCGCCAAGGTCTCCTTCGATCCGGCACTCGACTACCTGGCCTGGCAGAACCTGATGGCCGCCTGGCCGATCGGCCCCGACAGGTTCTTCGGCTACCTGTTCAAGGCGGCCCGCGAGGCCAAGACCTCGATCTCCTGGGCCGCTCCCGACCCCGCCTATGAGGTGGGTCTGCGCGGCTTCGTCACCCGGGCGATCGACGAGTGCGGCGCCTCGGTGGCGGAGTTCGCCGCCGGGATCGAGCCGTACGCCCGCTCCAACTCGCTGGGCCAGAAGCTCGTCCAGCTCATGCTGCCGGGCGTGCCCGACCTCTACTGGGGCAACGAGATCACCGACTTCTCCCTCGTGGACCCGGACAACCGCCGGCCGGTGGACTTCCCGCTGCGCCGGCAGCTGTTCGCCGGGGAGGGCGGTTTCCCCTGGGACGAGGCCAAGCTGGCCGTCACCACCCAGGCGCTGAACCTGCGGCGGCGGCTGGATCCGGCGTCGCCGTACGTCCCGCTGGAGGCGGGTGAGCACGTGGTCGCCTTCGCCCGCGGGGAGCGGGCGGTGGCGGTGGCCACCCGGCTGCCCGTCGGGCTGGCGCGGCGCGGCGGCTGGGGGAGCGAGGCGATCATGCTGCCGCACGGCACATGGCACGACCTGCTGACCGGCGTCGAGTACACCGGTCGCATCCCGCTGGCCCACCTGTTGTCCACCTACCCTGTCGCGCTCCTGGAAGGTGAGTAGCCCGTGTTCGAGGTCTGGGCGCCGCTGGCGACCGCGGTCGACGTGGAGATCGGCGAGATCCGCTACCCGATGGACGCCCGGATGGGCGGCTGGTGGTCGGCGGAGGTGCCGGGAGCCGGTCACGGGACCGACTACCGGTTCCGGCTGGACGGCGGCGAGCCGCTGCCGGACCCCCGGACCCGGTGGCAGCCCGAGGGGATCTTCGGTCCGAGCCGGGTCTACGATCACGACCGGTTCGAGTGGAACGACGAGCTGTGGCGGGGACGGAACCTGCCCGGCTCGGTGATCTACGAGCTGCATGTCGGCGCCTTCACCCCCGGCGGGACCTTCGACTCGGCGGCCGGCAAGCTCGACCACCTCGTCTCGCTGGGCGTCGACTTCGTCGAGGTCATGCCGGTGCCGCCGGTCCCGGGGGAGCGCAACTGGGGCTACGACGGGGTCGACCTGTGGGCCGTCACCGACAACTACGGCGGCCCCGACGCGCTCAAGCGCTTCGTGGAGGCCTGCCACCTGCGGGGCATCGGCGTGATCCTCGACGTCGTCTACAACCACCTCGGACCGTCCGGCAACTTCCTGGCCCCGTTCGGCCCCTACTTCCACTCCAGCGCCTCCTCCTTCTGGGGCCAGGCGGTCAACCTGGACGGCCCCGGCTCCGACGAGGTGCGCCGTTACTTCATCGGCAACGCGCTGCAGTGGCTGCGTGACTACCACATCGACGGCCTGCGGCTGGACGCCGTGCACGCGCTGCACGACAACCGGGCCGTCCACCTGCTGGAGGAGCTCGCCGGTGAGGTGGACGCGCTGTCGGCGGCCGCGGGCAGGCCACTGACGCTCATCGCCGAGTCCGATCTCAACGACCCCCGGCTGATGACGCCGCGCGAGGCCGGTGGGTACGGCCTGGCCGCGGCCTGGAACGACGACGTCCACCATGCCCTGCACGTGGCGGTGACCGGTGAGCGGCACGGCTACTACGACGACTTCGCCGGCGCGCTGCCCAAGGTGCTCGCCTCGGCCTACCTCCACGACGGGACCTACTCGGCGTTCCGCGGCCGTTCCCACGGCCGTCCGGCCTGTCATGTGCCCGGCTACCGCTTCGTCTGCTCCGCGCAGAACCACGACCAGATCGGCAACCGGGCAGAGGGCGACCGGATGGCGCCGGAGGCGCTGCGGCTGGCCGCCGGGCTGCTGCTGACCTCGCCTTTCACCCCCATGCTGTTCATGGGCGAGGAGTGGGGCGCGCGTACGCCGTTCCTGTTCTTCACCGACCACGTCGAACCGCAACTCCGCGAGGGCGAGGGCGACCGGCGGCGGCGGGAGTTCGTCGGCTTCGGCTACGACGACTGGGCCGAGAAGGCGCCGGATCCGGGGGAGGAGCTGACCTTCCTGCGTTCCAAGCTCGACTGGAGCGAACTGGACGACGAGGCGCACCGGGCCCATCTCGACTGGTACCGGGCACTGATCGCGCTCCGTCGCGCGCAGCCGGATCTGTCGGACCCGAGGCTGGATCGGGTCCGGGTCGAGCACGGCGAGACCTGGCTGGTCATCCACCGGGGAGCGCTCCGCGTCGCGGCCAACCTCAGCCCGATCCCGCTGAAAATACGGCTCGCTCCCGGCCGCATCCTTCTCGCCTCCGACCCGGGTGTCCATTTCGGCGACGTTCCCGTCCCGCCCGGTGCGGCCTCACCGGGCGATCCGTCCGACTTCGGTGAGGGCCTGATCCTGCCCGCTCACTCCCTGGCGGTCATCAGGCCGGACGGGAGTGGGCTGTGACCTCCTCGGCCAGCGGCTGATGATCGGCCGCGTCATTGCGAAGGACTGATGCGTGCACGGGTTGAGGAGGCTGATCGAGGGTGTCGGCCAAGGGGCCTTCCCGTCATGAGGATGTCCGACAGGCGGTGCAGGCCGCGTGCCGTACGGGCCTTGACCGTGCCCAGGGGCACACTGAGCTGCTCGGCGATCTCACGCTGGGGCAGCTCGCCGTAGTAGGCCAGTTCGATGGCCTGGCGCTGCGGGGCGGGAAGCTCCGCCAGCGCCCGCTGGACCTCGTCGCGATCGGCCAGGCCGTCCCCGTGGCTCCGGCCGTCCACGCCGACGGGGTCGGCCACCACGTCCAGGGGCACCGTCTGGAGCGTCCGCACCCGTAGGTGGTCCACCGCCCGGTGGTGCGCGATGCCGATCAGCCATGCCGGGAGGCTTCGGCCCGGGTCGAAACGGTGACAACACCGCCACACCTCGGCGAACACGATCTGCTGCAGGTCTTCGATCTCCTGGGGAGGGACGAACCGTCGCAGGTAGGAGCGGACCAGTGATCCGTGCTCACGGAAGCAGTCGGCCAGAGCCGCGTCCTCGCCCTTGGCGAGCCGGACGTTCAAGTCGCCTGTCATGGCAGATCCCCTTACCCGGGAAAGCTACTCAAAACTTATTCACCCTGTTCCCATTCGTACCCGCCCGTCATCGTGTCCGCAACCCTGGGTGAGTGGATCAACACGGTTTCGCCGACGAGGACGGCGGAACCGTCAAGGTAAAGATCAGTGCCCGCCGCTGCCGCCGGGAGCGGAGGAGAGGGTACGGCCCCGCGCCGGAGAGGTCAGCGCAGCGCGGCGCTGACCTGGGTGAGGGCCTCGCGGAAGGAGGTGACGCGTGAGACCGAGGGCGGGAGCCCGTCCAACCAGCCCGGGCCGCCGACGATGACACGGCTGGCGGGACGGAGCAGCGGGAGCGAGGCCAACGGCGTGGGATCGCCGGTCGCACGCTGCTGGGACCAGACGAACACCACCGCCGGGCCGAGGCGGCGCATCGCGTCGGCCAGGGCGGGATAGGGGGTCCGCGCGCCGAGCACCCGGGTCTCCACATGGTGCCCGACGGTCAGCTCGGCGGCCAGCGCGTAGATCGGCAGGCTGTGCTGTTCCTCTTCGGCGCAGGCCAGCAGCACCGGTCGCTCGTTGACCGGCCGGTGCGGGCGCTCGACGAGCCGGGTCAGCGCGGCCAGCACCCGCTCGGAGAACAGATGCTCGATCTCGACGCTCGCGCCGGTCTCGGCCTGGCGCCTGCAGATCATCTCAAGGGCCGGAAAGATCAGGCTCTCCCAGGTCCACAGGACCCCGTGCCTGTCGAGTGACGCGCCGATCCAGTCCGACACGGTCTGGCTGTCCAAGGCGACCGTCGCCCGCCCCAGCATCGCCACGGTCGGGATCTCGCGCCGCGCCACCGGTGCGGCGCCCGGGAGCACGGCCTGGCCGGGGTCGCCGAGCAGGATGGCGGGCTGTCCGTCCCGGACGCGGTCCCCTGCGAGCGCGGCGTCGGACCGCAACACCTCCCGCGCCGCGTCGGCGGCCGGAACCCCGGTCCTGATGAGCCGGCTCATCTCCTCAAGACGCCGCAGGTCGCCCGTGTCGTAGCGGCGGTGCCCTCCCGGGCTGCGGCGGCTCGGCCCGATCCCGTAGCGCAGATTCCAGGTGCGCAGCGTGGGAGCGGGCACACCGAGCCGCCGCGCGACGGCTCCTATGCCGTAACCCGGCTCCTCCTCGGTGGTCACCTGCCCCTGCTCGTCCATGCTCGCCTCACCCCGTGCCCGTTGATCGCCCTACCAGCCTGCCAGGCAATGCGGGTGGTTCCCCCATCCACCATTCTTTCGGACGACGGGCGGGATGGCGCGTGCTCACCACGGCATATCGGACGGGGCGCTGGCATATCGGACGGAACGATCTGCCCTCTTCGCGCGTCGCAAATGTGTGACCTCCTTCGACAGCATCGACGACGACCTGCTCGCCGCCCGTGAGCGGGTGCGACGGCTGGAACAACTGACCAGGCAGCGCCAGACGGTGACCGTACAGCTCGACGAGGCCGGGCGGCTCATCGGTGATCTGGAGAGCATGCTCGCCAAGGAGGAGCGCGACGTCTCCCGGCTGGAGGGCGGCGGATTCGCGGCGTTCCTGTCCGGACTCGCCGGGTCCAAAGAGGAGAGGCTCGTCAGGGAGCGGGCCGAGGCCCAGGCCCTGCGGCAGCGCCTGGACGGGCAGCGGACCCGTCTCGCATGGCTCCAGGCCGACCGGACCGCCGTGGAGAGGGACCTGGCCGAGATCGGCCCGGCCCATGAGCAGTTCGCCGAGCTGCTCGCCCGCAAGGAACGCCTGCTGATCGAGTCGGCCGACCCCAGAGGGCGTGAGCTCGCCGAGATCGGCCGGCTGCTGGCCGACACCCACGCCGACCTCCGCGAGCACGAGGAGGCCCACCGGGCCGGGGTCGCCTCCTCGCACGCGGTCGGCCAGGTCCTGCGCTGCCTCGGCCACGCCCGTGGCGCCTCCACCTGGGACATGCTGGGCGGTGGCGGATTCGCGGACATGCTGGAGCACGGCCACATGCGCAACGCGGACGAGGCGGCCTGGCACGCCCAGCGCGCCCTGGACACCTTCTCCCGTGAGCTCGCCGACGTCGGGGTGCAAGCCTCCCCACAGCTGCCCAAGGTGGACACCCGCTGGTTCGCCGACATGTTCTTCGACAACATCATCACCGACGCGATCAAGCATCAGCGGATCGCCCGCACCGGCCAGGCCGTCGCGGAGGTGGCCCAGTGGGTGAACGCCACGGTGAACGGACTGGCCGCCCACTGCGGCGAGCTGGTACGCCGTCGTGACTCCCTCGTCGTCCGTCGTGAGGAAGTCCTCACCGGTTGAGAAGAAGGTCCGTCCGGTGGGCTGACGGGACCGGCCAACGGTGGCAAGCTCGGGGCTGAAGGCATCGCACCGTCTCGATGGAGGGCAGCATGTCGACGCCCCTTGTGGTCCCGTTCCTTCGTTATCAGGATGCTCCGGCCGCCATCGAGTGGCTGGGCAAGGTCTTCGGCTTCCAGGTGGCGCTCACGGTCCCCGGGCCGAGAGGCGGCATCGGATATGCCCGGCTCGCGCTGGGAGACGCTGTGATCATGCTCGCCTCGGTCCGTGACGGCGAGCCGTACCTGCGCAGTGCCCTGGATCTACCGGCGGTCAGCCAGGGAGTGTTCGTCGTGGTGGAGGACCTGGACGCCCACTACGAGCACGCCGGCGCCATGGGCGCGGAGATCGTGGTGGAGCCCGAGGCCACCCCCGAGGGCGCCAGGGCCTATCTGGCTTTCGACCTGGAGGGTCAACTCTGGGCCTTCGGGGACGGCTTCGCGGTCAACGCCTGATCTCAGTGACCATGGCCATGACCGTGGTCATGGCCATGGTCCTCGTCCTCATCCTCGTCCGAGGGCCCGTCGGAGGGCTCCACGCCCAGCACGGCCTCGCGGGGCTCGATCTGCTCGACGTGCTCGATCAGACCCAGGACGTGGTCCGGCTCGATGAGCCACTGCAGCGCCGTGGCGCCGGTGTCGTCGGCGGAGACCATCTCCGCCTGCTCCCGGCGCTCGTCGTCGTCCAGGTCGGCGTCCGGGTGGTTGATCTCCTTCAGTGCGGCAGCCTGGAGTCCGCCGATGTCCTGCACCTCGACGGTCAGCTCAACCGTCAGACGCAGATAGCGTTCAGTGCCCGATTCATCACTCATGGTGGAAATTCTAGTGCCCTCGAGAAGGGGGATCGCCCTACGGAAGCTTCCACTCCACCGGCGCCGTGCCCTGCTGCGTGAGGAGCTCGTTGGCACGGCTGAACGGGCGGGAGCCGAAGAAGCCGTTGCGGGCCGACAGGGGGCTCGGGTGGGCCGACTCGATGGCGGGGACGTCGCCGAGCATCGGACGCAGGTTGCGGGCGTCACGGCCCCACAGGATCGCCACCAGCGGCTGGTCGCGCGCGGCGAGTGCCTTGATGGCCTGCTCGGTGATCTCCTCCCACCCCTTGCCCCGGTGCGAGGCGGGCTTGCCCGGCATGACGGTGAGCACCCTGTTGAGCAGCAGCACACCGTGCTCGGCCCACGGGGTCAGGTCGCCGTTACTCGGCATCGGCAGCCCGAGGTCCTCGGTGAGCTCCTTGTATATGTTGCGCAGGCTCCCCGGGATGGGCCGCACGTCGGCGGCCACCGAGAAGCTCAGACCAATCGGATGACCCGGCGTGGGATAGGGGTCCTGGCCGACGATCAGCACCTTGACCTGGTCGAAGGGCTGTTGGAAGGCGCGGAGCACATTGGGGCCCGAAGGGAGGTACTGCCTGCCTTCGGCGACCTCCTTGCGGAGGAAGTCGCCCATCGCGGCGATCTGACCGGCGACGGGCTCCAGGGCCGTGGCCCACCCGGCTTCCACGACTTCGTTCAAAGGGCGTGCGGACATGCCGGAAACCCTATCGAGGTTTGAGGTTCGGTACGGCTTGCCCTTGAAATCAGGGCAAGCCGTACCGGGCCTGCCCCTTTACTTCACCGAGCCGGCCATCATGCCCTGCACGAAGTACCGCTGGAAGGCGAAGAACAACACCAGCGGGATGATCAGTGACAGGAAGGCGCCCGGCGCCAGGATGTCGATGTTGGTGCCGAACTGCCGCATCTGGGACTGCAGTGCCTTGGTCATCGGCTGGTTGTCGGTGTCGGCGAAGACCAGGGCGACGAGCAGGTCGTTCCAGACCCAGAGGAACTGGAAGATGCCGAGCGAGGCGACCGCGGGCTTGGCCAGCGGGAACACCACGGTCGAGAAGATCTTCCACTCACCCGCGCCGTCCATCCGCGCCGCTTCGAGCAGCGAGCTCGGGATGCCCGCGAAGAAGTTGCGGAGCAGGAAGATGGCGAAGGGGAGTCCGAACGCGACGTGGAAGAGCACCACGCTGGCGATGGAGCCGAAGATCCCGATGGAGCCGTAGAGCTTGGCGATCGGGATCAGCCCGATCTGGATCGGCACCACCAGCAGGCCGACCACCACCAGGAACAGCCCGTCCCTGCCGGGGAACTCCATCCAGGCGAACGCGTAGGCCGCCATGGCCGCGATGCCGATCACCAGGAGGGTCGTGGGCACCGTGATGGACACCGTGTTCCAGAACGACGCGGTGAACCCGGTGGCCAGCAGGTCGGAGTAGCTCTTGAGGGTCAGTTCGGCCGGCTTGGTGAGCGCCGTCCACCAGCCGGTGGAGTTGTTGGCCGCCTCCTCGCGGATCGAGACCACGAACAGCCCGAGGGTGGGGACCAGCCAGAACACGCCGATCAGCACCAGCGCCGCCTGGAGCACGCCACCGCCGATCCGGTCGACGACCCGGCCGAGGGCGCTGCGGGGCGGAGCGCCGAGAGTGGAGGTGGTCACTGGTTGTCCCTCCTGAACCGGCGGATGTTGAGAAACATGAAGGGCAGTACGAGGATCAGCAGGAAGATGGCCAGTGCGCTGCCCATCCCCTGGTTGCCGCCGCCGCCGAAGGAGACCCGCCACATCTCCAGCGCGATCACGTTGGCCTGCGGCTGCACCGATCCCGGTGCGATGACGTAGACCAGGTCGAAGACCTTCAGAGTGTTGATGATCATCGTGACGAACACCACGAGCAGCACCGGGGAGAGCAGCGGAATGGTGATCTTGCGGAACACCTGCCACTCGGTGGCGCCGTCGATGCGGGCCGCCTCCAGCGCGTCCCGCGGGATGGCCGCGAGGCCGGCCGCGATCAGCACCATGGAGAACCCGGCCCACACCCAGATGAACGCGCCGATGATCGCCGGTGTGATCAGCGTCGGGCCCAGCCAGGAGACCCCGCTGAAGGCGGCCTCGAAGTTCGACTGCGGCAGCCGTACCGTGTAGTCGCCCGGAGCGAGTCCGGCGAAGCGGAACGTCCCGTCGGCCTCGGTGGTGGCGGTGGCCTTGACGGCGCCGTTCTGCACCGCCTCGACCGTCACCCCGGTCAGGCCCTTCTCCGTGCCGTCCACCTGGTTGAGCGCGCCGCCGCCGCCCTGGGTGAAGTCCACCCACACGGTCCCGGCGAGCTCGCCCGGACCGGGCTGGGCCGCCTTCGCCGTCGAGGCCGAGGCGAGGGACTCGGGCTTCACGCCCACCAGCGGGATGAGCACGGCCTTCCCCGGCTGGGAGGGCTGCTTGGTCACCACCGCGCCCTGCTGGGCGGCGACCGGAGCCTGGTCGTTCTCCCGGGGGCGGGCGTCCGGGTAGCCCGTGTGGGAGCCGAAGAGGCCGTCCACCGAACTGATCACGGCGTTGGCCACGCCCCGGTCCGGGGCCTGCTCGTACACCAGGCGGAAGATGACGCCGGAGGCCATCAGCGAGACGGCCATCGGCATGAACACGATCAGCTTGAACGCGGTCGCCCAGCGGATCCGCTCGGTCAGCACCGCGAAGATCAGACCGACCGCGGTGACCAGGGCGGGAGCCACCACGACCCAGATCAGGTTGTTCCTGATCGTGGTCAGGGTGGAGGCGTCACTGAAGATCGCCGCGTAGTTGTCCACACCGACGAAGTTCTGGCCGTTGCCGTCGTAGAGGCTACGGAAGATCGAATAGATGATCGGGTAGATCACCATCGAGCCGAGCAGGACCGCGCCCGGGAGCAGGAACCAGATCGCCATGATCGGCGGCGGTCCCAGCTCGGAGACGCGCTTCCGCTTCCCCGCCGGCGCGGCTGCCGCGACGGTGTCGTCCTCCCTCCCGGAGGAGGTGCTCTCCACGGCGGGGGCGGGGTCCGCCTCGGCCGCGGTCAGGGGTCCCTCGCCCAGGCCCACGGAGGACCTGGGGGCATCGTTCGGTCCGGAGGAGGAGCCGCGGGCGGCGTCGCCGCCACGCGGATCCTGCGGGCCGTCTAACCGGTCGGTCACGGCCTCTCCCCTTTACTTCCAGGCCTTCTTGGCCTCGGCCTCGAGCTTCTCCTGGATGTCCTTGATCTTGGAGGGGTCGCGCACGAAGTCCTGCAGGAGCTTCCACTCGCCCTTGCCGTCGGTGCCACCGAAGGCGCTGGGCGCGAGGTCGGACATGTCGTAGCGGACGGCGTCACCGGCGGAGATGATCGTCTGGGCGAGCTTCTTGGTCAGCTCGCTCGGGTAGTTGTCAGGCGAGACGTTGCGGTTGGAGGAGAGGTAGCCGGGGAGCTTGGCCCAGATCTCGCCGCCCTCCTTGGAGGCGAGGAACTCCATCAGCGCCATCGCGCCCTTGGAGTCCTTCATCACCACCGCGACGTCACCGCCCAGCACGACCGGCTCGGTGTCACCGGCCTTCGGGAACGGGAAGTACTTGGCCTCCTCGCCGAGCTTCGCACCGGACTCCTCGGCCGTGGTGCCCACGAAGTCCGCCTCGATGACCATCGCCGACTTGTCCTGGCCGTAGACCTGGGTCACGCAGGTCGGGAAGTCGGTCTGCAGGGCGCCGGAGGAGCCGCCGAGCAGGAACTCCTTCTTGCCGACGAGCTGTCCGATCTTCTCCAGCGCGGTGGTCACGCTGGGGTCGGTCCACGGGATCTCGTGCTTGGAGAGCTTGGTGTAGTTGTCCGGGCCCGCGCTGGACAGGTAGACGTTCTCGAACAGGTCGGTCAGGGTCCAGCCGGAGGCGCCGCACAGGGAGAACGGCGGGGTGCCGGAGTCGGCGACCGCCTGGGCGGTCTTGACGAGCTCGTCCCAGGTGGTGGGCGGCTGTGTCCCGGCGTCCTGGAAGGCCTTGTCGCGATACCAGATGAGCGACTTGTGGGCCGCCTTCACCAGCACGCCGTAGGCCTGGCCGTCGGCGGAGCCGAGCTCCTTCCAGTACGGGGTGTAGTTGTCGTCGATCTGCTTCAGCACCTCGGCGGTGAGGGGCTTGAGCGCCTTCTGGTCGGAGTACTGCTTGACCAGGCCCGGCTGGGGCAGGATCGCGATGTCCGGCGGGTTCTTGCCCTCGAGGCGCGGGCCGAGGTAGGCGCCGGTGTCCTCGCCGGTGGAGGCGTAGGTGACCTTGGCGCCGGTCTTGTCCTCGAACGCCTTGAGCACCGTCTGGAAGTTGGTCTGCTCGGAGCCGGTCCACTTGGCGGCGACCTCGAGGGACACGCCCTCAAGGGTCTTGGCCGCGGGGGCGGCCGCGGAGGAGCTGCCGCCGGGAGCGGGGGAGGCGGCGGTGTCGGAAGCCTGGCCGCTACACGCGGCGAGTGCGAGCGCGAGACCGGCTGTGGTCACTGTCGCGACGGTTTTACGCATACTGAGCAAACCTCCTGTGCTGTCAGAGCTCTCGGGTTTCAGCTGGGGGATGGAGATGACAGCTCACTGTGGACGGGATGAGGGGATGACGCCTGGTCGGACCGAGGGTGGGGATGACCCTCGGTCCGGGCCGGGAGTGGGGATGACGGTCTCACCCCGGGGGGATCGCCCCCGGGTCACTGAGCCCGGATGATCTCGTTGAGCTGGCCTTTCATGGAGACGGCGACGTCGTCGTCGTCTTCCTTGAAAGGGGGGGTGAGCGCGTTGGAGACCGCACTGGCGATCACCAGGCTCACCTGGTTGTAGTTGGCACTCGCCGGTCTCGGCTGCGCGGAGAGGATGCTCTGCTTGAGAACCGGCAGGTAGGGGAAGCGTTTGATCAGGCCGGGGTCGTCGTACAGCTCGGCCCACACGGGAGGGAACGAGCCGTCGGCGAGCACCCGCCGCTGGTTCTCCAGGCCGGTGAAGTAGCGGATGAACTCCACCGCCGACTTCTGCCGCTTGGAGTACGCGCTGAGCGCGAGGTTGACCCCGCCCAGCGAGCTGGAACCCGGGCCGTTGAGCCCGGGAAGCCGGGTGACACCGAACTTGCCGGCGACCGCCGAGGCGGTGGCCGGGCCGTACGCGTGCGGCCAGTTGCGGGCGAAGGCGAGCCGGCCCTCCTGGAAGGCCAGCCGCGACTCCTCCTCCTTGAAGGAGAGTGACTCCGCGGGGATCCATCCCTCGCGGAACCCGCCGGTCAGGAAGTCCAGACCGGTCTTCGCCTTGGCCACGTCCATGGTCACCCGTGTGCCGTCCCGGCTGAGGATCTGCCCGCCCGCCGACTGCACGGCCTCGGCGAAGTTGACGGTCAGCCCCTCGTAGGCGAGGAACTGGCCGGCGTAACCGCCGATGCCGTACTTGTCGTGCAGGGTGCGCGCCTGCTCGCGCAGCTCCGCCCAGGTCTTGGGCGGCTTGAAGCCCTGCTTGGCGAGCAGGTCCTTGCGGTAGTAGAGCAGTCCGGCGTTGCTGGTGTAGGGCACCGCCCAGAGCTTGTCCTTGTAGATCGCGGTGTCCACCACCGGCTGCAGGAACCGGTCCAGTGGGAACATGCCACGGTCGAGCGGCAGGATCCAGCCGGCGTCGGCGAACTCCGCCGTCCAGACCACGTCGAGGCCGAGCACGTCGTAGCGGTCGCTTTTGGCCTGCAGGTTGGCGACCATCTGCGCGCGCTGCTCGTCGGCCGCCTCGGGGAGTTCGAGCAGGGTCGCCCGCTCCCCGGGGTGGGCCTGGTTCCACCGGTCGAGCAGCGGTTGCAGGTAACCGGTCGTGTCGCGTCCCGTCACGAGAGTGAACGGGCCGGTCCCGCCGGACCGCTCCGTCTTCTGGGCGACCGCGGCCGAGCATCCCGCCGTCACCAGTACGGCGAGCGCGACGGGGAACAGGCGGCGCATCGGTTGCCTCCAAGTTTCGGAGCGGTTACATACGTGTTAGGTAGATGCATGCATGTTATGCACAGCGCTAATGTGGGCGTCAACGGATAGCCACATAACGCTCACGTAACGAGCACTCCGAGGAGGTGGGGCGTGAGGCAGTCGCTGCTGGCGCTCCTCGCGAAGGAACCTGCCCACGGATACGAGCTAAAACAGGCGCTTGAGCAGATTTTCGGCAGTGCCTACCCGTCACCGAACATCGGGCAGATCTACGTCACGCTCGGCCGCCTGGAGAAAGACGGGCAGGTGCGGGCCGTGGACGTCGAACAGACCAACCGGCCGAACAAGAAGGTGTACTATCTGACCGCCAAGGGCCGGGAAGTCCTCGACGTGTGGGTGGACGAGCCCACCGAGGGGCCGCGGGTCCGGGACGAGTTCTTCATGAAGCTCGTGCTGGCTCCCATGACCGGCATCGCGGACCGGATGACGCTGATCAATCGCCAGCGTCGCCACTACCTCGCGCTCATGCGCGACCTCAACGAACTCGCTGAGCGGACCGACCAGGGGGATCGCGTCGCGCTCCTGCTGATAGAGGGGGCCATGCTCCACCTGCAGGCCGACCTCGACTGGCTCGAACGCTGTCAGGAGGACCTGTCATGAGCCCGCCCCCCACCGTCACCACGGTCAACCTCGTGAAGATCTACCAGAACGGCGGCGTCCCGGTGCCCGCCGTTCGGGGGGTGGACCTGACGGTGGAGGCCGGGCAGTTCGTCGCGGTCATGGGGCCCTCGGGTTCGGGCAAGTCCACCCTGGTGCACATGATCGGTGGCCTGGACGCCCGCACCAGCGGCGAGATCTGGCTGAACGGCAAGCGGGCCGACACCCTGAGCGAGAGCGCCTGGGCGCTGCTGCGCCGCAGGGAGATCGGTTTCGTCTTCCAGTTCTTCAACCTGGTCGCCAACATGACCGTGGCCGACAACGTCGAGCTCCCCGCGCTGCTGGCCGGAGCGCCCCCACGCGAGGCACGCGAGCGCCGGGAGTATCTCCTCGGAGAACTCGGCCTGACCGACCGTGCCGACGCCGCCCCCGCCCAGCTCGCCGGCGGTGAGCAGCAGCGGGTCGCGCTGGCCCGCGCGCTGGCCAACAAGCCGAGCCTGTTGCTCGCCGACGAACCCACCGGCAACCTCGACAGCCGCAACGCCCGCGACGTGCTCCGCCTCCTCGGCGAGGTCCACCGCGACGGCCAGACCATCGTCATGGTCACCCACGACGCCCGGGTCGCCAGCCTCGCCGACCGGGTGGTCTCCCTGCTCGACGGTGAGATCGTCGACGACGGCGCGGTCGGCACGGCCCGCCGTCGCCCCCGGGCCACCGCGGGCGACGTCGTCGAACTCAGGGGATGACCGGTGAGCACCGCCAGGGCCTCGGCCAGATGGATCCGGGCCGATCTGAGGGCCCGGCGAGGACAGGCGCTGCTGACGGTGCTCGCCGTGGCGGGGATCGTCACGGCGCTCATCACCTCGGCGACGCTGCTGGAGGACGGGACGAACCCGTGGCGGGGGCTGTTCGCGGAGTCCCGGGGCGCGCATGTGTGGATCCACACCAAGGACGCCCCGGACGTGGCCGCGCTCTCCCGCCTCGCGGGCGTGGAGGAGGTGGCCGGCCCGTACCGCACGGCACCCGTGATGCTCACGATGGACGGAAAGAAGTCGCCCGTGGCGCTGCGGGGGATGCAGGCGACGCTCCCGTCCGTGGCCGCGCCGCTGGTCCGTGAGGGGCGATGGCTACGCCCCGGCGACGTCGAGGGCGTGGTCGTCGAGCGCTCCTTCGCCGAGGCGCTCGACCTGCGGGTGGGCGGTCCCTTCACCGTCACCGCGCTCAACGGGGCCTCCCACCCGCTGATCGTGGTCGGCCTGGCGGACACCGCGGACCAGGGCTTCTACCCCGAGTCGACCCCGGGTCTGGCCTGGACCCTGACCACCACCCTCGCCAGGATCGAACCCGCGCTGGGGCGCAGCGAGTCGGTCACCGGGCTGCGGCTCACCGACGGTGAGGACACCCTGCCGGTCGTGCACGGCGCGGTCACCCTGCTGGCCGAGCAGATCCAGCGCATGTCCACCTGGCGCGAGGTCCGCGCCTCCATGGAGCTGGACAACAGGCTGCTCGGCCTGCTGCTGGCGCTGTTCGGCACCGCAGGACTGGTCGCCGCCGCACTGGCCATCGTCAACGTGGTGGGGGGCCGCGTGCTGACCCAGACACGCGACATCGCCACGCTCAAGTCCCTCGGCTACACCCGGAGCCAGATCTTCGGCCTGCTCATGGTGGAGCACGGCGCGCTCGGCCTGATCGGCATCGTCGCCGGGCTGGTCTGCGGCCAGATCGCCTCCTCGTTCGCGCTGGACGGCATGCCGATCCTGCCGCTCTCACCGATCCCGCTGCTGTCGATCGCCGGCGGCACCGCCGCGGTGGTCGGAGTCGCGGTGGCCCTGCCCGCCTGGCGCGGCAGCCGCACCCCGCCGATCCCCACGGCGTCCGCCGCGCCGCCGAGGGGCCACCTGTCACGGATGGCCAGGCTCGCCTTTCTCGTACGGCTGCCGCCCGCCCTCGTCCTGGGCACCCGCGACGCCTTCACCAGGCGCGTCCCCGCCCTCCTGAGCATCTTCGGCCTCGCCGTCCCGATGATGATGATCACGATCGGCCTCGGCTGCTGGGCCACCCTGGACGACTTCCTGCGCCACCCCGAACAGATCGGTCAGGCGGCGGCTCTCACCCTCCGCCCGGACAAGCTCTCCGCCGGAGAGGCCGTACGGATCGCCGGAGCCGACCCCGAGGTGCTGACCGCCTACCCGGGCACCGAGGTCTCCGCGCTGGAGCCGGAACAGACCAGGAGCGTGCTGGCCCGTGCCGTGGGCACCTCCGCCCACCCGTACCCCTTCTCGGTGGTCGAGGGGCGGATGTTCGCCGCCCGCGGTGAGGCCGTGGCCGGGCAGGGACTGCTCGACCTGCTGGAAGTGAAGATCGGAGACCGGGTGCGGATGACGGTCGGCGGCACGCCGCTGATCGTCCACATCGTCGGCAGGGTGGTGGAGCCCGACCAGGACGGTGAGGTGCTCTCCCTCGGACTGGACAGCCTCGCCGCCAAGGACGCGATGCCGCCGCAGTTCTACAGCCTCATCCTCCGGCCGGGCGCCGACCCCGCCGCGGTCCGGGCCCGGCTGCTGGCCGCCTCGGGCGAGGGGCTGGAGGTCCACCTGGTGGTCAACCCGGCCGAACGGCTCTCGGTCATCCGAGTGGTGATCGTGGCGCTGATCGGCGTGCTCTCCCTGCTCGGCCTGGCCAACCTGCTGACCGCCAGCGCCCTCGGCCTGCGCGACCACGCGCTGGACCTGGCGGTGCTCAAAGCCATGGGTCTCACCCCGCGGCAGGTGGCCGCGACCCTGGTCACCGGTACGGGGCTGCTCGTCGTGCTGGGCGTGGTCGCGGGCACCGCCGCCGGGGCCTCCCTGGTCGGCGGACTGATCGACCTGCAGGGCCACACCAGCGGTGTCGGCGCGGGCATCGGCCGTACGCCCTCGGCCCTGACGCTGGTCTCCGCGGTGCTGATCGCGGTGGGGGCATCCCTGCTGGTGACGCTGATACCGGCCCGCAGGGCCGTACGCGCCCAGGTGCCGGTGACCGCCAGGTAGACGGGCCGCGCCCCGGAACGGACGCCGGCGGCATGGAACGGCGCGGTACGGAGAACGCCGCGGGCCGACGCGGAACGGCCGCCGGGCGCCGCGGAGAACGGTCACCATACGGAACGGTGCGGTACGGCCAGGCCGCACCGCACCGTTCCGTATGGAGGGATCAGCGGGTGTTGATGGAGAACCAGAAGAAGCCGTGACCCGGCAGGGTCAGCAGGTAGGGCAGGGTCCCCACCTGTGGGAACGGCACCCCGCCACGGGCCTCGACCGGCGTCATGCCCTCGAAGCGGCGCAGGTCCAGCTCCACCGGCTGCGGATACTTCGACAGGTTGTTGACGCACAGCATCACGTCGTCGCCGTCCTCACGGATGAAGGACAGCACGGCAGGGTTGCCCGACCACAGCTCGCTGTAGACGCCGGTGCCGAAGACCGGGTGGTTACGGCGGATCTCCAGCATCTTCTTCGTGAAGTGCAGCAGTGACGCCGGGTTCTTCTGCTGGGCCTCCACGTTGACCGCCTGGAAGCCGTAGATCGGGTCCATGACGGCCGGGAGGTAGAGACGGCCCGGGTCGGCCTGGGAGAAGCCGGCGTTGCGGTCCGGGCTCCACTGCATCGGGGTGCGGACCGCGTCGCGGTCCTCCAGCCAGATATTGTCGCCCATGCCGATCTCGTCGCCGTAGTACATGACCGGCGAGCCGGGCAGCGACAGCAGCAGCGCGGTGAACAGCTCGATCTGGTCCCGGTCGTTCTCCAGCAGCGGGGCCAGGCGGCGCCGGATGCCCAGGTAGGCCCGCATGCGCGGGTCCTTGGCGTACTCGGCGTGCATGTAGTCGCGCTCTTCCTCGGTGACCGTCTCCAGGGTCAGCTCGTCGTGGTTGCGGAGGAAGATGCCCCACTGAGCGCTGTCGGGAAGCTTCGGCGTCCGCGACATGATCTCGGAGATCGGCTCGCGGCTGCCTCGCCGCACGGCCATGAAGATGCGCGGCATGAGCGGGAAGTGGAAGGCCATGTGGCACTCGTCGCCACCCACCGCCGGGTCGCCGAAGTACTCCACCACGTCCTCGGGCCAGCCGTTGGCCTCGGCCAGCAGCACCCGGTCGGGGTAGAGGCGGTCCACCTCGGCGCGGACCTTCTTCAGGTACGCGTGAGTCTCGGGCAGGCCGGAGCAGCCGGTGCCCTCGCGCTCGAAGAGGTAGGGCACGGCGTCCAGGCGGAAGCCGTCGATGCCCAGGTCCAGCCAGAAGCGCAGGACCTCCAGCATGGCCTCCTGGACCGCCGGGTTGTCGTAGTTCAGGTCGGGCTGGTGGTGGAAGAAACGGTGCCAGTAGTACTGCTTGCGGACCGGGTCGTAGGTCCAGTTGGACTCCTCGGCACCGATGAAGATGATCGGGGCGTCGGGGTATCCGGTGGGCTCGTCGGACCAGACGTAGAAGTCGCCGTAGGGGCCTTCGGGGTCGTGCCGCGAGGCCTGGAACCAGGGGTGCTTGTCACTGGTGTGGTTCATCACCAGGTCGGTGATGATGCGCAGGCCCCGCTCATGAGCCGACTCGATGAGCTCCACGAAGTCGCCGAGATCGCCGAAGTCGGGAAGGATCTTCATGTAGTCGGAGATGTCGTAGCCGCCGTCGCGCAGCGGCGACTCGTACAGGGGGAGCAGCCACAGGCAGTCGACGCCGAGCCACTTGGTGTAGTCGAGCTTCTCGATCAGGCCGCGCAGGTCTCCCGTGCCGTCTCCATTGGAGTCCTTGAATCCCCGGACCAGCACTTCATAGAAGACAGCCCGCTTGTACCACTGGGGGTCCGCCGAGACGAAGTCCTCGGAAACGGGCTCCACGTAGGGGGATGGGTTCATCGTGTTCTCGCTCACGGTGAGAAAGGGCAGGACGAAGTCACCGGATAGTCCGGCTGATGATGTTTGGTGACCGCGCTGGCGGGAGCCGTCATCCCCACGTGCTCCATGCCCTCGGTCAGACCGAATTTGTGATTTGGTCTGTCCGTTGTGGCGCTTTCTGGGCCGAACACTACCAGCCGTTCGCGCCTGCCGTAGCCCCTGAACATCTCGTCACGTCCCCACGCCACGGAAACTTCGCAGGCATCGCGCCGCCCGCCCGTAATCGCGCTGTCGCTTACTGTTCTCTTTCCCGAAACATGCCACACGCGGTGATGATGACCTCGGCTTATGGCTGGGGGCCGGCAGACACGCACACCCGGACCAGGTCGTCGCCGGAGCCCGGGTCCCCACCCGCCCGCCTGTGACGGGAGTCTCCCCCTCGGTTCAGCGGACCCCGCCAGTCGAGCCTACCCAGCCATGGGGTATGGGCCCCAACCGCGCTCCGCCGTACTCCCGGTCGCAGGAGGAGACGGCGCGGGGAGAGATCAGCTCCAGGGCGGGGCAGGGGTGGGCAGGCGGTCCTCGTAGTCGCCCAGCCAGGCTCCGAACAGGACCAGGCTCCGCACCCAGAACCGGTCGTTCCAGCCGTTGAACCGCGCCAGGGCGTCAGGGCCCTCGGCGACCACGCCGTGAAGCTGCTCCGACAGCAGGGAGGGAACCGCGCCCGCGACCCGGCTCAGCATCCGGTGTCCGTACTCGCGCGCGGGGGCGGCGGCCGAGCGGAGCGGGACCCGCTGGAGCGGCTGCTTGACCACGTTCGTGGAGGGGAGCGCGGCGACACGGGGGTTGGCGGTGTGCAGGAGCTCCCGGTAGAAGTGCCCCTTGTCCTTACGGGCCACGCCCACCGAGAGGGCGGCGTCGAAGAAGTCCGGGTGCATGAAGGGCGCCGCGAACGACACCTCGGGGCCGACCAGGTTGACCGGGGAGCGGGCGATGCCCCGGGCGGTCCGGGTGTGCAGGACCGACAGCGGGAGTTCGGCCCGGTGCCCGTTGAGCATCGAGGTCGACTGGGTGAAGGCCGCCTCGACCGAGGAGGTGATCCAGGCCGACGCCTCCTCCGACAGGAACGGCACCGACGGGGCGCCCAGCGCGAGGGAGCCGAGCAGCGCCGCCTTCCGTTCCGCCTCCGAGGAGGCCTCCAGCGCGGCCCCGCTGACCATGAAGTTCTTCAGCAGCGGCCCTCCGGCCAGGCCGTCCACCAGGGTCCGGCCGGCCCGGTGCACCTCACGGGCGAACGGGGTGTACCAGGCGTGGTGCGGGGTCAGGAATTCCAGCCGCCGGGCGACGGCGAGCGCGTCGTCGGGGTAGGCGGCGGCGTCCTGAGTGATCACGCGGTGCCGTACGCCCAGCTCGCGGGTTATCGCGCGGGCGAAGGCGATGTCGGTGTCGGTGCCGTCGTCGGGGCTCGTCGTCCACGATTCGACGTCGGCGCCCCGGGTCACCGCGACCGAGCAGAGCAGCCGCGAGTCGTAGCCGCCGCTGACCGGGACGAGCAGCGGACGGCCGTCGAACTCCTTGTAGACCTCGTGCAGGATCTCCAGGATCTCCCCGGCCGTCCGTCCCGCCTCGAACGGCTCCTCGCGCAGCCACCGGGGCAGCCTGCGCTCGGTCGAGATCCGGCCCGAGGCCCGGTCGAAGGCCAGTGCGCTGGACCCGGCCAGCCGCTTGACCTGGGCGTAAGGGGTGTCGTCGCGGAGCGGGAAGGTCAGTTGGATGATCGACGCCCAGGCGTCCCAGTTGATCTCGTACGGCGTGCGGGCCAGAGCCAGCAGCGGCTCCAGGAGCGAGGAGAAGTAGACGGCCCCGTCCCGGGACAGGTAGTAGACGTCCACCAGGCCGAGCCCGCCGGTGTGCAGCGTGACCCGGTCTCCGTCGTCGATCAGGCCGGGGGTCTCGAACTCCTCCGCCACGCTGATCCACGGCGCCGCCTCCGTCGGCCTGCGCTCCCCCCAGGCGAACGCCCAGGTCTGTGCGTCCCGCTGGTAGGGCGGCAGCGGTGAGGAGCTGAACAGTGCCGCCTGGGGGGTTCGCAGCGCGGGCCTCACCCGTGGTCCGGCCCCCCGCAGTGTCTCCAGGACGGCATCGTCGAGGTGGCCGATGCCGCCGCAGACGTAGGGCCTCACATTGAACGTCGGCCACTGCACCGTGCTGACTCCTCTGTGTCGCGATTGACCAAAGGGTATCCTTTCGCCCGGCTCAGAAATCGGAGGACGGCGTGGCGAGCGAGCAACTCGAGAGCACACGGTTGGCGTTGCGGGAGGCTGTGGCCGAGGCGGAACGGGCCGCCGAACTGGCCAGACTGCTCGACGCGGCACAGGCGAAGATCACCGAAGCGGAGCGCGCCACGGCCGAACTGCGTGGAGTCCAGGAACGGCTGAGCGAGACCGAGGAACGGCTCGAAGCGGCACAGGCGGCCGAAGAGCGACTCCGCAGGGACCTGGCCGAGCAGCGCTACCAGGCCGAGGTGGCGAAGTGGAAGCTGTCGTCGGTGCAGGTGGCGCGGTGGTCCCGGCTGGGCGACGCGATCAAGACGGGTAAGAGCAATCCCGTGCGGCTGGCGCGTGGCCTCCGCGGAGCCGCCAGGCCCGCCAAGCGACCGGCCGCCCCCAAGCGCCAGCCCGTCCCGGTCAAGAGCACCTCCAGGGCGGTCCCGGGTGCGTCCTTCCAGGCCACCACGTCCACCAGGACCGTTGGCGGGACGTCGGTCAAGCTCAAGCCGTTCCGCGTCCCGACCGGCCCGAACACCCGCCCGCACCTGACGGTGGCCGTCGTCGCGGAGCCGCACGCCGAGGCGCTGCTGCGCTACGAGTGGCGGCAGACCACCGGCTTCACGCCCAGGGACTTCGCCCGGGTGCTGTCCGCCGAGGTCCCGCACCTGCTGCTGGTCGAGTCGGTGACCCACGGGCCCTGGGCCGAGGAGTTGCGCGAGCCGGGCGAGGGCCTGACCGCGCTGCTGTCGTGGTGCGCGGAGCGGGGCATCCGCACGGTCTTCTGGCACACCCGGGGTGAGGTCGGCGACTTCGCCGCCGCCGCCGGGTTGTTCGAGCACATCGTCACCGCACTGCCCAGGTCCGTGGCGGCGTGGGGCGCCGCGCTGGCGTCCCGGGAGCCGGATTCCGGCCGCCGCTCGCCCTCGCTGGGGCTCCTGCCCTTCGCCGTCCAGCCCCGCGTGCACAATCCGCTGCCGCTGGCCGGGGACCGGTTCGACCGGGTGCTCACCCTGGAGGAGCTGCTCCCGGGCCACCTGTCGTATCCGGACGTGCTCACCTCCTACCGCTGGCCCAGGGCCGTCTACTGCCCGCCGGGCACGGAGGTCTGGCGGATGGCCGAGCTGGCCGCCTGCGGCACGCCGATCGCGGCGTCTCCGGCGGGCCCCGCACCGGACGCCGGGACCGTCCCGCCCGGTGTCCAGGACGGCGCCGACGCCCGCCGGGCCCATGCGGCGCTCCGCCGGGCCTATGCCTCCGGCACGATGACGGAGAAGGTGGACGACCTGCTCGACGCGGTCGGGCTGCCCAGCGCCCGTGCCACCCTGACCGTCTCGGTGATCATGATCGATCGAGGCGATCTCGACCACACCCTCGCCCAGGTCGCGCCGCAGAAGGGCGTCGTCCAGCTGGTGCTGCTGTCGGACGCGCACGACGCCGCGGGGCGGGCCCGCGCCGCGATGCCGGACAGGGTGGACGTCGTGGTCCGTCCCACCGACCCGGGGCTCACCACCGGCGGCATGCTCAACCGTGCCCTCGACCTGTGCCAGGGCGATCTGGTGGCGGTCATGGACGCCAGGGACATGTACGGCGAGCACTATCTGACCGATCTCGCCCGCGCCTTCCTGTTCACCACCGCCGACATCGTCGGTAAGGCGGCCTTCTACGCCCACCTGCGCGACGTCGCCGCCACGGTGCTGCGCCAGCCGGACGCCGAATACTCCTATCTCCCCGAGATCACCGGCGCCACCTTGCTGGCCCGCCGTGCCGTCCTGCGCGGCATCGGCTTCGCCGACGTCTCGGAGGGGTGGGACGAGGTGCTGATGCGCCAGTGCCGCACGGACGGGATCAAGGTCTTCTCCGCCGACCGCTTCGGCTACGTCTGCCTGCGCGATCGCGACCGCTGGCTCCTCGGCTCGGCCCAGCTCGTCGACTACGGCCCGGCCGCTCCGCACGCCCTGGCCTGAGGGCCGACCGGCGAGGTGGCGGACGCGCCGGGACGGGCACGTGCGGCCTCGATCATCTGGCTCCGCGCGTGGTCCGGGCTAGGCTGCCAGGCGTGACGCCCGGTCAGCTCGGCGAGGTCCTCGGCCTGCCGCCGATCCCGCAGGGGACGTGGGCCGAGGAGGCCGTCTACGTCTCGCCTGCCGCGTTGCGCCGGCGCCGGGCACCCGGGGAGCTGGCGGCGCGGCTGCGTGAGCTGCCGGGGATCGCGGGCGTCCGGGTGCGGGACGACGGTTTCCTGGAGATCGTGGTGGCCGTGCCGGGGGAGCTCGTCGCGGAGATCGGCCCGGTCGCCTCGCCGTCCCGCGGGGTGTCGCCGTGGGCCGACTCTCCCAGGACCTGGAGCAATCCCGGATTCGTCGTGCGATACGCGCATGTGCGGGCGGTCGCCGTACAGCGCTGGGCGGCGGAGCTGGGGGTCGGCGGGGAGTTCCGGCCCGAGCTGCTCACCGGCCACCTGGACCGGGCGGTCCTGAGGTCGCTGGCCGAGGTGCACGGCAGGCGGGTGAGCCGGGATCCGGGGTGGGCGGCCTATGCCGGGCAGCTCGCCCTGGCCTATCACGACGCGTTCGAGCGGGCCCCCGCGCTGCCCGTGGGGGATGAGGAGCCGTCCGCCCTCCACCTGGCGCGGGTACGGCTGGCCGGGGCGGTGCGGGACGTTCTGGCCGAGGGGCTGGCGGCGCTGGGCGAGGCGGCGCCCGACGTCCTGTGACCGATCCCCCGGCGGGGGCCGGGGGCGGCCGCGCGTCAGGTGTCTTGTCGGGCGGATCGCCACAAAACGTAAAAATATGGCGCTGAAGTTATTAATGACATGAAAAGTTTCTGTATTTCCGGTTGATCGTGTCTCGCCAATTGGGCACTCGTCCCACGGGGATCACCGCTTCCGATAGCCTCGATCGGGTGAGTCGATTCGCCCACCCCGCCGGTGACCGGCACGCCGAAGTGCGGCCAGAGGAGCGCCCTCCGCACGCACCTGCCGACCTGAACACACTCGACCCGACGATCTGGCCTCGGACGTCGGGCCGTGCCGGAGGCTCGATCACGGTCGGCGGCGCCGACGTCAGGGATCTGGTCGAAGAGCACGGCACGCCGCTCTACGTGGTGGACGAGGAAGACTTCCGCTCCCGGTGCCGCGACTACCGGGACGCGTTCGCCGGCGGTGAGGTCCACTACGCCGGTAAGGCGTTCCTCTGCCGTGAGGTGGCCCGCTGGATCATGCAGGAGGGTCTCGGCCTCGACGTGTGCAGCGCGGGCGAGCTCGCCGTCGCGCTGAGCGTCGGGTTCCCGCCCGAGCGGATCACGATGCACGGCAACAACAAGTCGCTCGCCGAGCTGGAGAGGGCGATCGAGGTCGGGGTCGGGCACATCGTGGCCGACTCGTTCGAGGAGATCGCCCGGCTGGGGTTCCTGGCGGCCAAGCACGGAAAGCGGCCCCGGATCATGATCCGGGTGACCGTGGGCGTGGAGGCGCACACCCACGAGTTCATCGCCACCGCCCACGACGACCAGAAGTTCGGCTTCTCGCTGAGCGCCGGCGCCGCGGCCGAGGCGGCCCGGCGCATCCTCGCACTGCCCCAGCTCGAACTCGTCGGCCTGCACTCCCACATCGGCTCCCAGATCACCGACACCGCCGGTTTCGAGGTGGCCGCCCGCCGCCTGGCCACGCTGCTGGTGCAGATCAAGGAGGAGCACGGCGTCGTCCTGCCGGAGCTCGACCTCGGCGGCGGCTACGGCATCCCCTACGTCGAGGGCGACACCGCGCCCGACGTGAAGGAGATCGCGGACGGGCTGCGGGAGATCGTCGCCAAGGTGGCCGAGGCCGCGGGCCTGCCGGTGCCCAAGCTCACCGTCGAGCCGGGCCGGGCCATCGCCGGGCTCGCGGGTGTGACGCTCTACGAGATCGGCACGATCAAGGACGTCGAGGGGCTGCGGACCTACGTCGGCGTCGACGGCGGCATGAGCGACAACATCCGCACCGCGCTCTACGGCGCCGAGTACACCGCGCGCCTGGCCTCGCGGGAGAGTTCCGCCGAGCCCATGCTCTCGCGCCTGGTGGGCAAGCACTGCGAGAGCGGCGACATGGTGGTCCGCGACCTGTGGCTGCCGCGGGACCTGGCCACCGGTGACCTGATCGCCGTCGCGGGGACCGGCGCCTACTGCCGCTCGCTCGCCAACAACTACAACTACCTTCCCAAGCCCGCCGTGGTCGCGGTCAAGGACGGGGTGTCCCGCGTGATCGTCCGCAGGGAGACCGAGGACGATCTGCTGAGAGGACAACTGTGAAACGACCCGAAATCGCAGGCCGCCGGGCGGGCGGAGCGGACGAGAAGGAGAGTGCGACCGGATGGCACTGAAAGTCGCTCTCCTCGGGTGCGGTGTCGTCGGTTCCCAGGTGATCCGGCTGATGCGCGAGCAGGCCGACGACCTCGCCGCGAGGGTCGGGGCCCCGCTGGAGCTCGCCGGCGTCGCCGTGCGGAGGCTGGGCCGTAAACGGGACACCGACGTGGACCCGGCCCTGCTCACCACCGACGCCGAGGCCCTGGTCACCCGTGACGACGTGGACATCGTCGTCGAGGTGATCGGCGGCATCGAGCCCGCCAGGTCGCTCATCCTGGCCGCGATGAACAGCGGCAAGTCGGTCGTCACGGCAAACAAGGCGCTGCTCGCCGAGGACGGCGCGACCGTCCACGGCGCGGCCAGGTCCAACAACGCGGACCTGTACTTCGAGGCGGCCGTCGCGGGCGCGATCCCGCTGATCCGGCCGCTGCGCGAGTCCCTGGCCGGCGACGACGTGCATCGCGTGCTCGGCATCGTCAACGGCACCACCAACTACATCCTCGACAAGATGGACGGAAGCGGCGCGTCCTTCTCCGACGCGCTGGAGGAGGCCCAGGCCCTGGGATACGCCGAGGCCGACCCCACGGCCGACGTGGAGGGCTTCGACGCCGCGGCCAAGGCCGCGATCCTCGCCGGGATCGCCTTCCACAGCCGCGTGACGGCCGCCGACGTGCACCGTGAGGGCATCACCGAGATCACCGCGACCGACGTGGCCAGCGCCAAGGCGATGGGATACGTCATCAAGCTGCTGGCGATCTGTGCCCGCTCCGACGACGGACGCTCCTTCGGCGTCCGGGTGCACCCGGCCATGATCCCCAGGACGCACCCGCTGGCGGGGGTCCGCGAGGCGTACAACGCGGTCTTCGTCGAGGCCCGGTCCGCCGGGCAGCTGATGTTCTACGGCGCGGGCGCGGGCGGCGCCCCGACGGCGAGCGCGGTGCTGGGCGACATCGTGGCGGTGGCCCGCAACCTGCTGGCCGGCACGCGGGGCCCCGAGGAGTCGACCTACGCCGACCTGGCCGTGCACCCGATGGGTGAGACCGTCACGCGCTACCACGTCTCCCTGGACGTCGCCGACAAGCCGGGCGTGCTCGCCCGGGTCGCCGACATGTTCGCCAAGCAGGACGTGTCCATCCAGACCGTCCGCCAGGAGGGGCACGGCGACGACGCCCAGCTCGTCCTGGTCACCCACCGGGCCAGTGACGCGGCGCTGTCGGCCACCATCGAGGGCCTGCGCGAGATGGACATCGTCCGTGACGTGGTGAGCGTCATGCGGGTCGAGGGCGAGGAGGCCTCGTAGGCCCGCTCGCCGGTTGCGGGCACCCTCGGCGGACGGAGGGTGCCCCGCTCCCGTGCCGACGCCGTACGGCGTCGCCTTCCTGACCCTTTGGTAACGACTGCATCGACAAGCCTTATGGGCTTATATGGTGCTTTTCTGCTCTTCTGATCCGCTGCCCGAAGGGACGTCCCCGTGAAGATCGCTCGTTGGGCCGCGGTGCTGCCGGCGGCGCTGGTCGTGCCGGCGTTCCTGCAACCGGTCTCCCTCGCCGAGAGCGCCAGGCCCCCGAAGGCCAGGACGGTCGTCTCGCTCACCTTCGACGACGGGGACGTGACCCACCTGGCCACGGCCCGCATGCTGGAGAAGCGGGGCGTGCGCGGGACCTTCTACGTCAACACCGACACCATCGGGCGCGACCTCAAGCTGAACCGCGAGCAGCTCGCCGCGATCGCCAAGGGCGGGCACGAGATCGGCGGCCACACGCTGACCCATGTCCGTCTCACCGAGCTGACCCGCAGCCAGCAGCGCGAGCAGATCTGCGACGACCGCAGGACACTGGTGGCGTGGGGGTACCGGCCCGCCACTCTCGCCTACCCGTTCGGGTCGGTCGACGCCGACGCCGAGGCGGTGGCCCGGCAGTGTGGCTACGACGCGGCTCGCGGGGTCGGCGGGCTCAAGGAGTGGGGATGCCCCACCTGTCCGGGTGCCGAGAAGCCGCGCCCGGCGGATCGCTACGACATCCGCACGCCGGGCTCGGTCCGCGAGGACACGCTGCTGCGGCAGATGAGGCAGCAGGTCCTCAACGCGGAGAAGACCGGCGGGCTCGTCACCATGGTGTTCCACCGGGTCTGCGACGGCTGCGGCGTCTACTCGGTGTCTCCCCGGACCCTGGACGGCTTCCTCGGCTGGCTGGTGAGCCGCAAGGCCCACGGCACGGTCGTCAAGACCCTCCAGGACGCGGTCGGCGCCCGCTACCGGCCCGTGCCCGGGCAGTAGGCGCCCGGCCGTCGCCCCCAAGGGCAGGCGGGGAGCCTCAGACGAGCCTGCGGAGACGGCCGACGGTGCGGTTGAGGAGCGAGCGTTTCCGCGCCTGGCGCAGGGCGACGGCCTCCAGGCGGCGCTGCTCGGCCTTCTCCTTCCACCGGACGGTGTCGCGACGGCCCTTGGCCGCCGAGGCGCGCATCTCCTTGAGCTCGGCCTTCAACGCCGCGACCTGCCGCTTGGCCCGCTCGGCCTCCCGCTTGGCCCGTTCGGCCTCCGCGCGCCAGCGCACGGCCTCACGGTTACGGTCGGAGGCCCAGTACGGGTAGGCCTGCGCCGCCGGCCGGAACCGCCACGACTCGGCGTCCAGCCAGGTCGCGCCGTGCAGATCGGCGATCACGTCGTCCAGGGACTCGCCGTCGCGGGCGACGCGCAGCGCCCGGGCGGCGGAGGCGGTCCGCTCCAGGCGGGCGGCCACGACACCCGACTCGTTCTCCTCCAGCGCCACGAGCAGCAGGCCCTCGTCGTCCTTCTCCGCCTGCTGGACCAGCAGGGCCAGCGACTCGGCGCCGGGCACCCATCCGGCGGGGCAGGTGAGACGGAACGGCGCGGGGATCGAGGTCGCCGGGGCCCGCTCCACGTAGGAGACGCGGCCGTCGTGGGCGTACTGCCCGCGGACCAGCCGCAGGTCGAGGAGCGGATCGTCCAGCGGTGCCCGGCGCTCGGCGGTCAGCGACGCCCACGGGCCGGTCAGGGTGACGTGCACGTCGGGCAGGGTGCTCGCCAGCGCCCCGTCCACGCTCGCCCGGACGTCCTCGAAGGAGGCGTCGCGGGCGTCCACCACGACGTCGACATAGGGGACCAGCCACTGGCGGCCCCCGTCGGTGCGCAGCCGGCGCCGGTAGGGCACGCGGTCGGCGATGAACGGCCCGTTGTACCGCCGGACCTCTTCCGGCCTCCGCATCGCCGTCGTCGTGCCCAGATGCCAGCTGAGCGCCTCGGCGTCCGGGACGAACACCGCGCCCGTCTGGGTGAGCCGGTAGCCCAGCTCGGTGTCCTCGCCGAGCACCAGGGAGGTGTCCATCCCTCCCGCGGCCTTCAGCAGGGCCGCGGGCAGCGAGACCGTCGCGCCCACGTGGACGCGGTGCAGCAGTGAGCTGGGCGCGTCCCGGAAGCCGCGGTGGGTGGTGACGAGCTCGTCGATCCAGTGGTGCCCGTGGTCGGGGTCGAGCTCGAAGAGGGAGTCGGCCCTGTCCTTGGCGACGGCGATCTGGACCTCGGCCGGGGTGGGCGGTGTGCCCGCCATGGCGGTGAAGCGCAGCGTTCCCAGCACCACCAGGTAGTCGGCCAGGTGATGCCAGCGCATGTGCGCCTCCACGTGGTCCGCGTAGCAGACGATGTCGGCGTCCAACCGGTGGATCACCTCGCCGTCGGCGGCCGCCGTACCGGCCTCCAGGGCGTGGGCGATGCCCCAGCGGCCGGGGTCGCGGCCGACGATCCGGGTCCGTTCCGGGGCGATCTCGGGGAGCCGCAGCGGGGGAGTGCTGCCATCGTCCACAACGATCACTTCGAGGAGGTGCGCGGGGTAGGTCTGGGCGGCGAGGGCGGCCAGCGTGAGGTCGAGTCTCTCCTGCCGCCCCCTGGCGGGGATCACCACGCTCACCGACAGGTGGGGCTCCCACGCCCCCAGGGCGGGCGGGCCGAGGACCCCGTAGTCGTTGCCCGGGATCCGCGGCGCGCTCACACCTCCTCCGCGGGGAGTTCCATGAGCGCGCTGGGCCGGAAGCCCCGCCACTGGCGCTTGTTGCGCCGCAGGAACGTGCCGATCGGCTCGCGCCAGGTGTGGTTGGCGGCGTTGCCGCGCCGCAGGATGTAGCCCAGACCCTGGGTGCGGTAGATCTGCCCGCCCGCGGCCTGTACGGCGTGCTGGAACTGGGCGTCGATCGTGCCCGGCAGCGGGCGGAAGCCGCCCACGGCCTCGAAGGCGGAGCGTGCGGCGAAGATGGTCCCTCCGGCGATGAAGTTGGTGATCTGCTCGGTGACCTGCTCGCGGTGGACGGTCACCCCGATCGACGCGAGGTAGACGAACTCGGGCACCATGCCCACGACCTCGGCCCCCGAGTAGGAGTGGGCCAGGAGCAGGTCGGAGATGAAGTCGGGCCCGTACCAGTCGTCGTCGTCCATTTTCAGCAGGAACGATCCCGACGCCCTGGTCGCGGCCTCGTTCAGCACGGCTCCGAACACGGTCTCCCGGGCCGCCTCGAACACGGTGATCGGCCCCTGGTAGGAGGCCACCGCCTCCGTCACGTCGGGATGCCCGACGGGGAGTCCGTGCAGGGCGAGGATCACCTCGAACTCGGCTCCGCGCTGCCTGGCCAGCTGTTCCAGCGCGAAGCGCACCATCTCCGGGCGGCGGGTGGCCAGCAGCACCGAGGTCGTCGGCACCGGCGTGGCGGGGGCGCCCAGCTGCTCCCAGCGGGCACGGACACCATGGGTGCGCAGCGCCTCGCGGCGGAGCCGGATGCTGTGCTCCTCCCGTTCCAGGTCGTCCTTGAGCTCGGGCCCGTCGACCGAGGTGATCAGCCTGGTCAGCTCGGGGCCGAGGGCCCCCGCCCAGCGGGGCACGGCGGCGGAGAACAGCGGTACCCCCGCCGCGGCCAGCCCGGTGACGACCCGCAGCGCGGCCACGGGGCCGCTGTGGCTGCGCCGCCAGTCCACGTTCACCCCTCTGACCTGCCTGATCCGGTTCACGTCCACATCGGTGACGCAGCCGGAGGAGCCGAAGACGGTGAGCGTCCGGCCCTCACAGACGACCGCCCAGCGGCCGGACTCCACGGACAGTTCGGCCATGCCGAGCGAGGGCACCGTGAGGAAGTTCATCGGGTTGACCGAACGGTCGTCCACCGGAGGGATGGTCCGGGGCTCCGACAGGTCCCCCAGGTCGTCTCTCAGGATCTCGGCCCCGCCGGGACGGCCGATCCGCTCCCAGCTCATCAGCTCGGCGACCGGACGATCCATCGGGATCTCGCCGCCGGACCAGGCAGGCGGGTCCTGGCCGACGGTACGCACGACCAGGTCGCCGCCGCGGGCGCCGAACCGGTCGGGGACGGGGCCCGTCACCCCGGCCGGTGCCGCGTTGGGGTCGCCGGGACGCCAGTGCGCCGCTCCGGGGCCCGCCAGGCCGGCCACCGGTGCCGCGACGGCGTCCATCCGGTGCCCGGCGAACGCCCTGACCGTCGCGGCGAGCGTACGGCCGGCCGGCGTGGGCTTGGAGAATCCCGCCTCCACCACCCACGCGGGCCGCTCCGGCTGGTGCACGCGCAGTTCGGTCAGCGACCGCCAGCGGTGGGCGGGCGTGGGCGACAGCACCGGCGCGGTGTACCAGTGAGGCGTCTCCTCCACGGCCACGACGACCCGCGTGGCCATGGGCAGGGTGGACTGCAGGGTCGCGGCCCGGCGGAGATCGGTCGGCGTCCGGGCGAGCACCAGCACCTCGGCGGCACCCTCCTCGGCCCGCGGGGCACCCCCGAGGTCGCCGTCGAGGTCGATCGCCCCGTACGGTTCCAGCCCGTCAAAGGTCTCGAAGCCCGCGTAGTAGACGAGGACGCGCCGCTTGCCGTTCCGTTCCCCCGCGGCACGGACGAGGTTGAGCAGCAGGGACATCAGGCGGTCTTCCCGTGCCGCATCGCCGTCGCGATGATCCCTCTCAGCGGGCCGCGCCGCTGAGCGTCCTCCACCTGTCCGGCCTCCGCCCGCAGACGTTCGTTCTCGGCGCGCAGGCTCTCCACCTCGCCTTTCAGCCGTTCCGCCTCGCGTTTCCACCGCGCCGAGCTGGCCCGCCACCTGGCGGGATCCCCGGCGACGGGCTCCGCCTCCCCGGCGGCCGTGACGCCGAGCTCGTCCGCGCTCACCCAGAACGAGCCGAACAGCTCGTGCACCACGCCGTCGAGGTCATCGGTGCCGTCGTCCACCAGCGCCGCCCTGGCGAAGGCGGCGGTGCGTTCGAGCCTGGCCGCCCGGATGCCGGTGCCCCCCTCCTCAAGCGCCGCACTCAGCAGGCCGTACTCCTCGTCCTCGGCGAGTTTCACCAGGCCGGCGAGGCTTTCGGCGCCGAACGCCCACCCCGCGGGGCAGGTGAGGCGGAACGGCGCGGGCGCGGAGCTGTGCGGCGTCTCCTCGGTGAAGGAGACGCGCGGCTCGTGGCCGTACAGGTTGCGCACGAGCCGCGCCTCGAGCAGCGGCTCGTCCAGGGAGGAGCGGCGTCCGCCGGTGAGGGCCGGCCACGGTCCGACCACGGTGACGGCGACGTCGACGAGGGTGCCCGCGAGCGCGCTGTCCACGGTCGCCCGGACGTCCTCGTAGGAGGCGCCGTGGGCGTCGACGACGACGTGCACGTACGGCACCAGCCAGTGCCTGCGCGGGTGGCTGCGCAGCCAGCGCAGGTCGGGAATGAGATCGGGGAGCACCGACCAGTTGTGCCGGTGCACCTCCTTCTCGCGGAGCATGACCGTGGACGGGCCGAGATGCCAGGCGCGGGCCTGCGGGTCGGGGATGAAGACCGCGCCCGCCTGGGCGAGCCGGAAGCCGAGGTCGGTGTCCTCGCCCATGTTCAGCGCGGTGTTGACCCCGCCGACGCCGCGCAGGAGCGCCAAGGGGACCGACGTGGTGGCCCCCGAGTGGAGCCGGTAGGCCCCGGCGCCGGCGTCCCGCAGCCACCGGGTCTCCTCCAGCACGTCCGCCCGCCAGGTGTGCGGGGCCGACCCGTCGAACAGCTTCTCCGTGTCCCCGGCCTGTACGGCCGCGGAGACCTCCTGGGCGCTGGGCCCGTCCTCGCCGGTGGTGAACCGGACGTCGCCGAGCACGACGGCGTAGGAGGTGAGATGGTGCCAGCGCATGTGCGCCTCGAGGTGTTCCCGGTCGAGGATCATGTCGGAGTCGACCCAGTGAAGGACGTCGCCGGCCGCCGACGCCGCGCCGGTCTGGCGGGCCCAGCCCCGCCCCCACCGGCCGTCGGGCACCCGGACGAGCCGGGTGTTCGCCGGGGCGAGCTCGGGGATCCGCAGAGGTGGGTCGCTGCCGTCGTCGGCGACGATCACCTCTGTCAGGTGTGCGGGGTAGCTCTGCGCGGCCAGCCCGGCGAGCGTGCGGTCCAGCGCCTGCTGGCAGTCGTGCGCCGGGATCACCACGCTCACCCTGAGGCGCGGTTCCCAGCCGCCCAGGTCGGGCGGGAGCAGCGATCCGTAGTCGTTGTGCCTGATCCGCACGCGGGGGACGGCGGTCCGGTCGTCCTCGGAGAGCGGGGTGCGGGCGTCGCGGGGGAGAGGGGAGCCGTTACGGGCGGCGAGGTCGGCCGCGGTCATGCCTCTCCCTCTCGTCCTTCTCGCTCGGCCCGTTCGGTTCTGGCCTCCACCGCGGCCAGGCGGGGCAGCACCTCGTGGACCATCTCCTCGATCTCCAGGCGCTGGGGCATGGCGGCCATCCGGTCTTCGCCGAGAGAGATCAGGATCGCCTGCAGATCCTCGTCGCGCCTGCGCCCGTCCTCCCTGAGCAGCTCGACGATCTCGTCCAGCCGGCGGTCCAGCCGCTCCGTGGCGGCCCTGACCTTGGCGAGCTCCGCCTCATAGCGCTTGGCCCTGTTGTCGATGCGCAGGGCTTTGCCGTCGACCCTGCGGACGGTCACGACGGCGAGAACCTGGGCGGCGAGCACCATCATGATCGCGCCGAGTATGACGGCCGCCGTCACGGAGATGGCGTCGGCACCCGCGAGCAGGACCAGCGCGATCAGGACCAGCGAGCCGACGATTACCGCCAGGAGCGTCAGTTTCCGGAGCGTGGGCATCCGCGCGTACCTTTCCTACCGCTCTGTCGTGAGCTGCCATTGGGGAAGGTAATTGAGGCTATCTGCTGTTTAAGAGTAAATATGGCGATAAACAGGAAATTTGGAGCTTCCTGTTACCTGTGTGACTGCTATCAGTGATCAGCGGTGGGCATCCATGTCAAGCCCGGAGAACGGTGGCCGCCGGGCCCGACGCCGCCCGTGGCCGCGGATCCCGCGGCGGCTCCAGCCCTGGATCCATACCGGATGCCCCCATATGTCGGCTCTTCCGGCCGGGGAGCGCCCGGCCCTCGCTATCCTTCGCTGGTGCCCGCGCAGTCGCCCCCCCTCTCTGCCGTCCTGCCCGCGACCCCCGCCGGCTTCCAGCGATCGGCGACCGGAGGGACGGCGGAGCTGTCCTGGGCCGGCCAGGGGTGGCTGGCGGACGGCGAGCCGCTCGGCGACCGGCCGGACGCCACCGAGGTCGCCCGCCTTCGACCGCTGCGCGGCCTGACCGTCCGATGGCCCTCCGCCGCCGTCCCCACCGGTGCGGTCACCGCCCTGGCCGCGGCAGGGGTGCCGCTGCACGCCGCCGCCTCGCCGGCCTGGGTGGAGCCCCGCCTGGCCCGCCTGCTCGCGGACTGGACGCCCGAGGAGGGCGTCGGCGGGCCCCGCTCGGTGACCGACCTGCGCAGGGAGGAGCAGAGCGTACGGCTGCGCCGCCACGGCCTCCGCGGTGCTGATGACACGGCCGCGCCCAAGGTCAGCGTCGTGATGGCCAGCATGCGCCCGCACCTGCTGGGCTCCGCGCTCACCCAGATCGCCCGGCAGCGGCGGGTCGAGGCCGAGGTCCTGCTGGCCCTGCACGGCGTCCCCGCCGGCCACGAGGCGGTACGGCGGGCGATACGGGGATGCGACCTGCCGATCACCGTGATCGAGGCGGACGCGGCCACCCCGTTCGGGGAGGCGCTCAACACGGCCGCCTCCCGGGCGGGCGGTGAGTACGTCGCGAAGTGGGACGACGACGACTGGTACGGCCCCGAGCATCTGGCCGACCTCCTTCTCGCGAGGTCGTACGCCGGCGCGGACATCGTGGGCGCGGCGGCCGAGTTCTTCTACCTGGAGCCCCTGAACGCCACGATCCGCCGCACCGACTACACCGGCGAGATCTGGTCGGACCACGTGGCCGGCGGCACGATCCTGCTCGGCAGAGCCGCCTTCGCCGAACTCGGCGGGTTCCCCGCGCTGCCCCGCGGGGTGGACGCCGGATTCCTCAAGGCGGCCCACGCGGCCGGGGCGCGCATCTACCGCACCCACGGTCTCGGCTACGTGCTGCGGCGCTCGGTGAGCGCCGAGCACACCTGGCGGCTCTCGCTCGCCCATTTCCTGCGCGTCGCGACGAATCAGTGGCGAGGCTTCCGTCCGAGCCTGATTCTGGAAACGCCATGACAGCACGGATCACCGGTAACGACTACCGGAGCCTCACCCCGCCCGAACTCGGCGCCTGGACCCCCTCACTGCGGGTCAGCGTGGTCGTGCCCGCCTACGGCGGCCAGGACAAGCTCGACCTGGTGCTCGCCGGACTGGCGGGGCAGTCCTACCCCGCCGGCCTGACCGAGGTCATCGTGGTGGACAACGGCAGCGAACCACCGCTGCGCCTGCCGGAGATCCGGCCCGAGGGCACCCGGCTCATTACCTGCCCCACCCCCGGCAGGGCCCACGCCCGCAACGCCGGCCTCCGGGCCGCCACCGGCGACGTGATCCACTGGCTCGACTCCGACGTGGTCCTGGACCGCCGGTCGGTCGAGGCGCACATGCGCTGGCACCACGCGGCGCCCTACCTCGTGGTCACCGGCTATCTGCGTTTCACCCCGGCCGGCCTGCCCACCCCCGAGACAGTGGCGGCCACCGACGACCTGGCCGGGCTCTTCGAGCCGGCCGAGCCGCACGCCTGGCTGGTGGACCTGATCGAGCGGACCGGCGGTCTCACCGACAACCCGCACCGCGCGTTCAGCCTGCACGTGGGCGGGGCCACCTCGGTCAACGCCGCGTTGTTCACCCAGGCGGGCCCGATGGACACCGAGCTCATCCTCGGCCAGGACACCGAGATGGGCTACCGGCTCGCCCAGGCGGGCGCGGTCTTCGTGCCCGAGCCGCTGGCCCGCGCCTTCCACCTGGGCCCCACCATGCGGATGCGTGACAAGGCGCCGATCGACCGGGTCAGCCACGCGTTCGTCGCCGACCGGATCCCGAGCTACCGCTGGCTCCGCTCCCACCCCGCCCGGCAGTGGAAGGTGCCCTACCTGGAGGTGGTGGTCGAGCCCGCCGGACGGCAGGGGCCGGCGGAGGCGGACGGGCGGAAGTACGGCTACGACGAGGTCCGCGCGACCGTGGACGCCGTCCTCGCGGGCACCCTGCCCGACGTCGTGGTCACCGTCCCCGGTCCCTGGGACCGCGTCCGGGCCGAGGGACGCGCGCCGCTGACGGACCCGGACCTGGACCTCGTGCTGATCCAGGGGCACTACGCCCACGAGGGCCGGGTACGTTTCGTCTCCGGCCCCTCCGGTGAGGCGCCGGCCCTCCCGCCCCACCCGCCGGAGGCCGGGGCGGCTCCGCGGGGCGGCGATCCGCCGGAAACCGGGGTGGCCGCGCCGTACCGGCTGAGACTGCCCGCAGGGTGGGTGCCCGGGGAGGACAGCCTCGCGCGCCTGCTCGACCTGGCCAGGGACGGCGGGTACGGCCTGGTGGCGGTGCTGCTGGCCGAGGACTCCAGTGAGGCGGTCGTCGCGGCCAGGCTGGAGCGGACCGCCGCCTTCGCCCGGGCCGCGATCGTCGTGCGGGAGGGCGAGGACCTCGACGACGCCGTCGAGGACACCTTCGGGATGCTCTGGGTGGACGGCCAGACCTACGGGTTCCTGCCCGAGGCTCGGCAGCTCACCGGACGTCGCGGCGCCTACCGCGCCAGGACGGAGGCGCAGGCCGAGATCGCCCGCCTCACCAAGGAGACCGAGCGGCTCCGTGCGCAGGTGACCAGATGGCGCGACGAGGCGGGTCGCTGGCGCAAGAGCGCGGTCGAGATGCGGCGTGAGATCGGCGGGCTGCGCAAGGAGCTGGCCGCGGCCAGGAAGATCGTCCAGTACGGCCTGCTCTCGTCCGTCAAGCGGGCGATCATCCGCCGCCGATGACGCTTCCGGGCCCGGCGAGGGGGTCGTCGTGCCCGCCGCCGCGCACCGGCCCCGGCCGTGCCGGAACCGGCGGCGCCACGGAACGGGGCGGTTGACCCGCCTCAGTTCCTCCGGATCGCGGAGCGGAGCCGGGCGAGCTTGGACCTCCGCTTCTTCCTCGCGGGCGGTTTCTTCGCGGGAGCCGGTTCCTGCGCGGCCTTGTCCGCCTTGTCTGCCCGGTCCTGTGCAGGCTTGTCCGCCTTGCCCGCGGACCCGCCGGCCGGGGACGGAGGCCGAGCCGGCCAGAACTCCGTCCGGTGGCCGTGCCGTACGCCATGGGTCGCCGTGATCGAGCCGAGGGCGTCGTCGGCACCCAGCAGCCGTGCCCGGCCCAGGGCCTCGGTCCGTTCCAGCGTCGCCGAACCGTCGTCACCGAGGTCGACGACGAGCATGCCGGAGCGGTCGTTCTGGACCGCCGCGATCATCCGTTCCAGGGAGTCGTGTCCCAGCGGGACCGCGACCGGGCCCGTGAACCGGAACGGGGTCGGCGCGGGCGTGGGGGAGACCTCGTCGGCCAGCCGTACGCGCTCGTCGTGGGCGAAGTGCTCACGCAGCAGCCGCAGTTCGAAGGAGGGATCGCCGAGCACGGGGCGGCGGCCCGAGGACAGCCGTGACCAGGGGGCGACCAGGGTGACACGTACGTCGGTCACCGATCCCTCGAGCGCCGCGCTCACCGCCTCGCGCACCTGCCCGCCGGCGCCGTCGACATGGAGCACCACCTCCACGTACGGCACCAGCCACCGCCGGCCCTTGTCCTTGCGCAGGTCGCGGCGGAGCGGTACGCGGTGGGCCAGATAGGGGCCGACCGCGCGGACCGCGCGGTCGCGGTCGCGACGCTGCGCCGGAAGCCCCAGATGCACGGCCTCGGCCGCCATCTCCGGGATGAAGACCACACCGTGCGTGGCCAGCCGGTAGGCGAACTCGGTGTCCTCACCCCTGAGTACGGCGGGGTCGAGGCCGCCGACGGCGTGGAAGATCTCCCGCCGCATCGACACCGTCGGCCCGGTGCACACGTGGTAGGGGTTACGGCTGGTCCGCAGGCCGTCGGTGCGGGAGATCGTCTGCTCGGTGGAGCTGGGCAGCGCGTCCGACAGGTCGAAGACGGCCTTCAGCGAGCCCGCGCGCACGCCGTCGTACAGCCGGTCAGGGGCCAGCTCCGGCTCCTCGACGAACTTCTTCGCGCCGATGACGACCAGGTAGTCGGCCAGGTGGTGCCAGCGGGCCATCGCCTCGATGTGCTCGCGGCAGACGACCATGTCGGCGTCCAGACGATGGATGATCCGCCCCTGCGCGTCGGCGGCCCCGGTGTTGACCGCGTGGGCGATGCCCCAGTCTCCGGGGTCGGCGGTGACGAGCCTGGTGCCCGTCGGGACGATCTCCGGCAGCCGCAGGGGCGGGTCGCTGCCGTCGTCCACCACGATCACTTCCATGAGATGGCCGGGGTAGGTCTGCGCGGCCAGGGCGGCGAGGGTCAGGTCGAGTCTGCGCTGGCCACCGTGCGCGGGGATGATCACGCTCACCGGGAGCGCCGGATCCCATTCGCCGAGTGCGGGCGGAACCAGCGGGGAGTAGTCGTTGTGCCGGATCGAGGGCAGGTCGAGCCCCGCTCCATCCGTCATGTCTTCATGCCCCTTGTCTGCGTTCCCGCTTGTCAAGTCCTGTCAACCTTATCTTCGGTTGCTTAGGGTTTCCTGTGTAAAGGTGGGAAAGCCCTATGCGTTGTCCAATGGATGGACAACGCATCCCGTCATGGAGCCCATTGCCCGTAGACTCGTTGCTCAACACCGCAGGTAGCAGGTAGGACGCGCATGGTGTAGCCCTGCGCGGGAGGAGCAATCATGACCAGGGCGTGGCGTGGCCTCATCGAGGAGTACCGTGATCGACTTCCGGTGACCACGGCGACGCCCGTCGTCACGCTCCTGGAGGGAGGCACGCCTCTCGTTCCCGCGCACCGGGTCTCGGCCCTGACCGGCTGCGACGTCTATCTCAAGGTCGAGGGCGCGAACCCGACCGGCAGTTTCAAAGACCGTGGCATGACCATGGCCATCAGCAAGGCGGTCGAGGAGGGCGCGAAGGCGGTCATCTGCGCCTCCACCGGTAACACCAGTGCCTCCGCGGCCGCCTACGCGGTCCGCGCGGGCCTGACCTGCGCCGTGCTGGTGCCCCGCGGCAAGATCGCGATGGGCAAGCTGGCCCAGGCGCTGGTTCACGGCGCCACGCTGCTCCAGGTCGAGGGCTCCTTCGACGACTGCCTGGAGATGACCAGGAAGCTGTCGGCGGACTACCCCATCGCCCTGGTCAACTCGGTGAACCCGTTCCGGCTCCAGGGCCAGAAGACCGCGGCCTTCGAGATCGTGGACGCGCTCGGCGACGCGCCCGACATCCACTGCATCCCGGTGGGCAACGCGGGCAACATCTCCGCCTACTGGATGGGCTACACCGAGTACGCCCGAGACGGCCTCGCCACCCGGACGCCCCGCATGTTCGGCTTCCAGGCCAGCGGCGCCGCACCGATCGTCAACGGCGCGCCGGTTCCCCGCCCCCAGACGATCGCCACCGCGATCCGCATCGGCAACCCTGCCTCCTGGCAGCTCGCCGAGGCCGCCCGCGACGAGTCCGGCGGCGTCATCCAGGCCGTCACCGACCGCCAGATCGCCGCCGCCTACAAGCTGCTGGCCCAGGAGGAGGGCGTGTTCGTCGAGCTCGCCTCCGCCGCCGGCGTGGCCGGCCTCCTCCAGGCCCACGGACAGGGCCTCGTCGAGCCCGGCCGGCGCATCGTCTGCACAGTGACCGGCAACGGCCTCAAGGACCCCGACTGGGCCATCTCCGGCGCCCCCACCCCGGTGACGATCCCCGTCGACGCCCGCGCCGCCGCCACGGCCCTCGGGCTCGCCTAGCCTCCGCGCACACCATGACGACATCGGCCGGGCGGCGGGACGTCCCGCCGCCCGGCCGCGCACCGAACACGGCAGATAGGAGGAGGGGCTCCCTCCCTATGGCTAAGCCAGGGGCCTTTGCCCCGCAATCTCGATGACCCACACCAGCACGGTCGTCGTCCGGGTCCCGGCGACGTCGGCCAACCTCGGCCCCGGGTTCGACACGCTGGGACTGGCCCTCGCCCTCTACGACGAGGTCGAGGTCAGCCTTGTCGATCCCGGTGGCGGTCCCCGTTCCCGTAGCGTCGAAATCGAGGTCACGGGGGAGGGCGCGGGCGAGCTCGACCTCGACGAGGGCCACCTCATCGTGAGGACGATGCGGCTGACCTTCGGGCGGATGGGAGTCCCGCAGCCGCGAGGCATCCGGCTGAGCTGCCTCAACCGCATCCCGCACGCGCGGGGTCTCGGTTCCTCCTCCGCGGCGATCTGCGCCGGGATCCTCGCCGCACGGGCGCTGGCCGGCACCCCGTATCCGGCAGCGGACGGCGCGGGTGGCCGGAACGGCCCGGACGCCGCCGTCTCCGGCCATCCGCGGCCCCGGCCCGCCTTCACCGACGACGACGCCTTCGCGCTGGCCACCGAGATCGAGGGACACCCTGACAACGTGGCCCCCTGTCTCGCGGGCGGGCTGACCATCGCATGGACGGACCAGTCAAACGCGCCACATATGGTGAAACTGATCCCACATGCCGATATTCGGCCCGTGGCCATCATCCCCAGACAACGGCTCGCCACCGAGGTCGCACGGGGACTGCTCCCCAAGGACGTGCCGCACGCCGACGCGTCCGCGAACGCCGGCCGGGCCGCGCTGCTCGTCGCAGCACTGACCGGACGGCCGGAGCGGGAGCTGCTGCTGGCCGCCACCGAAGATCGGTTGCATCAGAGCTACCGCGCGCCTGCGATGCCGCAGAGCGCGGATCTGGTACAACGTCTGCGCGGGATCGGCGTCCCTACGGTTGTCTCGGGAGCGGGCCCCACAATTCTTGCGTTTTCGACAGTGGATACGCAGGATTTGATCGCACCGGAAGTGGGTACTGATTGGCACATCCAGCCACTGGATGTCGAAACCCGCGGTGCGTGCGTTGTCTCTTCCGAGACACGCTGATGCCTCTTCGACCTTCAGGGAATAGCTGTGTGCGCTGGTGATGTTAGGCTGATAGCCGCACCAGGTGCCCCCTTGTTGGGTGCGTGCTTGTCAGCCACACATCGCTGCATCGTGTCTCACTCCGTGAGGCATGAGCGTCGCAGTGGCCTCCCCGAATCCGACCCCTCTGAATGCTCCACATTCGGTTGGGGCAACGAGAGGCGGCGTTTGAGGGGACATGCGCGTTCGAATTACCTCGACACCTGGTTGCCGGTAGCAATCCGGGGGGTGTCTTCCCGGCCCCACCATCGACGAACCTCGATGGTGACGGCAGGGATGTGCCCTTCTCCGACAGTGGCGGCAGTCCGTGAGGACCGCCGAGGATCGCAACGTGCAACCCGGCCCGGTCTGTCCCACCGGGCCGACGCACCACCGGGACGATTGGCTGATCGTGGCCACGCCCGACCCCTGGGAAGGACCCATTAGTGAGCGACACCACCGAACTCCTCTCCGACGCCGCCGGCGCGCCGCCGACGGCCGGCGACACCCCCACCCGAGCCGCGGCCAAGCCGCGCCGTCGCTCCGGCACCGGCCTGTCCGCCATGGTGCTGCCCGAGCTGCAGGCCATCGCCTCCGGGCTTGGCATCAGCGGGACCGGGCGGATGCGCAAGAGCCAGCTCATCGCGGCCATCCAGGAGAAGCAGGGCGTATCAAGCGAGAACACCCCTGCTCCCGCCGCCGTCAAGGAGGCACCGCCGGCGGCTCAGACGGCTCCGGCCCCCGTGGCCGAGCCGGTCGCCGAGCGCCCGGCCCGCAGCCGCAGGGAACGTTCCCGTCCCGCGGCCGTCGAGCCCGTGGCCGAGCAGACGCCCTCCGCGCCCGAGCCCGTGGCCGCTCCCGTCGTGGAGCAGCAGCCCGAGACCGGTCAGTCCGAGGGCCGCGCCGAGCGCGGCGAGAGCCGCCGTGAGCGCGGCGACCGCCGTAGCCGCAACAGCGACCGCGGCGAGCGGACGGGCGACCGTCGCGAGCGTGCCGAGCGCGGCGACAGCCGTACCGACCAGCGCGCCGCCGACGCGGGCCAGAGCCGCGGCGAGCGTGCAGGCGACCGCAACGACCGTGGCGACCGCACAGGTGACCGCAACGACCGCGGTGACCGTGGCGACCGCGGCGACCGCGGTGAGCGTGGCGACCGCGGCCCGCAGAACCGCGGCTCGCAGGACCGGGGCCCGCAGGACCGGGGCCCGCAGGACCGGGGCGACCAGCACGGCATGGGCGAGGACGATGACCGCCGTGGCCGCCGTGGCCGGTTCCGGGAGCGCAACCGCCGCGGCCGTGACCGCTTCGACAGCAACGAGCCCGTGGTCGCCGACGACGACGTCCTGATCCCGATCGCCGGCATCCTGGACATCCTCGACAACTACGCCTTCGTGCGGACCAGCGGCTACCTTCCGGGTTCCAACGACGTCTACGTCTCGCTGGCCCAGATCCGCCGCAACGGCCTGCGCAAGGGCGACGTCGTCACCGGTGCCGTCCGGCAGCCCCGCGACGGCGAGCGCCGCGAGAAGTTCAACGCGCTCGTCCGCCTCGACACGGTCAACGGCATGGACCCCGAGCAGGCCCGGCAGCGGCCGGACTTCAACAAGCTCGTCCCGCTCTACCCACAGGAGCGGCTCCGCCTGGAGACCGAGCCGAACGTCCTGACCACCCGGATCATCGATCTGGTGGCGCCCATCGGCAAGGGCCAGCGTGGCCTCATCGTCTCTCCGCCCAAGGCCGGCAAGACGATGGTGCTCCAGTCGATCGCCAACGCGATCACCCGCAACAACCCCGAGTGCCACCTGATGGTCGTCCTGGTCGACGAGCGTCCGGAAGAGGTCACCGACATGCAGCGGTCGGTGAAGGGCGAGGTCATTCACTCGACCTTCGACCGTCCGGCCGAGGACCACACCACGGTGGCCGAGCTCGCCATCGAGCGGGCCAAGCGGCTGGTGGAGCTGGGCCACGACGTCGTCGTGCTGCTCGACTCGATCACCCGTCTGGGCCGGGCCTACAACCTGGCGGCTCCGGCCTCCGGCCGGATCCTGTCCGGCGGTGTCGACTCGACCGCGCTCTACCCGCCGAAGCGCTTCTTCGGCGCCGCCCGCAACATCGAGAACGGCGGCTCGCTGACGATCCTCGCCACGGCGCTGGTGGAGACCGGCTCCAAGATGGACGAGGTCATCTTCGAGGAGTTCAAGGGCACGGGAAACCTGGAGCTCAAGCTCAACCGTTCGCTCGCCGACAAGCGAATCTTCCCCGCGGTGGACGTCGACGCGTCCGGCACCCGTAAGGAAGAGATCCTCATGTCGAAGGACGAGCTGCAGATCACCTGGAAGCTGCGGCGCGTGCTGCACGCCCTGGACATGCAGCAGGCCCTGGAGCTTCTCCTGGAGAAGATGAGGGAGACCAAGTCCAACGCGGAGTTCCTCCTCCAGGTCCAGAAGACGACGGTCAGCTCCGACCGCGACTGACACCACCTGGTTGCACGGCTCGCGCCCCGGCCTCCCGGCCGGGGCGCTCGTCGTCTCCGGGCTCTTGTGCGGACGCCCTCCTCGGGATATTCATACGTCAGGACGCCTGGCTGTCTCGTTCACCGCGTCCTGGGTTCCGGCACGCCCGAACGGCCCGGGACGAGTCCCGGGCGCGCGCCGTGATCACAGCGTGTGGAGCCAGAGGGGGGCGCATGACGGCCGAGACGGCAGTTGGCCGGCCGGTGGCGCGCACGCCACTGCGCCGGCGTGTGCCGCTGGGGCCCAACGGGCCGCTGGGCATGCTCGTCGACCCGATGACCTGGCGTGCCGTGCCGTACATGCTGGCGAGCATGTTCTACGGCATCGCGTGCTTCGCCTTTCTGGCGTCCGCGATCCCGGTCGCGCTCGCCCTGGTGATCGTCTGGGTGGGAGTGCCCCTGCTCGCGCTGACCATGTTCGTCTGGCGCGGTGCGGCGATGCTGGAGCGCAGGCTGCTCCGGCTGGCCTTCGGCGTCAGGATCCGTGATCCCTACCGGCCATCCCAGCGCAAGAACCTGTTCTTGCGCTGGAAGGACGTGCTCGTCGATCCGGCGACCTGGAAAGACCTCCTTTACGTGCTGCTGTTGCTGCCGATCGGGATCGTGGAGTTCGTCGTCTCCATGGTCCTGTGGTGTCTGGCGTTCGGCCTGATCGTCGCGCCCCTGGCCCTGCTGCTCGGCGGCGATCCACTGACGATCACCGATGGTCTGCTGATCGACTCCGTTCCGAAGGCGCTGCTCTGCCTGCCCGTCGGGGTGGGGGTCTTCTTCGTCGCGCTCTACGCGACGCGGGGGATGGCCTGGCTGCACATGCTGCTCGGCGTCGCGCTGCTGAGCACGGGGGAGAAGAGCCTGCTGGCGGCGCGGGCGGCGCACCTGCGGGCCAGTCGCGCGCGCGGGGTCGACGCGGCCGAGGCGGAACGGCGCAGGATCGAGCGCGACCTGCACGACGGCGCCCAGCAGCGGCTGCTCGCCGTCGCCATGGACCTGGGGCGGGCCCAGGCCAAGATGGACTCCGATCCCCAGGCCGCCCGGGAACTCCTCGCCCAGGCCCATGCCGGCACCAAGGCGGCCATCGCCGAACTACGCGATCTCGCGAGAGGCATCCACCCGGCGATCCTCACCGACCGGGGACTGGACGCGGCGCTCTCCTCGCTCGCGGCCAGGGCGCCGATGCGGGTGGATCTGTCGGTGAAGATCACCCACCGTCCTCCGGCCGCCGTGGAGAGCATCGCCTACTTCATCGTGGCCGAGTCCCTGACGAACATGGTCAAGCACTCCGAGGCGAGCGAGGCGTTCATCCGGGTCAGCCGTCAGGGCCAGCGGGTCGTCGTCGAGGTGTACGACAACGGGGTCGGCGCCGCGGTGCCGAGCGCCGGAGGCGGCCTGGCGGGACTGGCGGACCGGGCCGCGACCATCGACGGCACCCTGAGCGTGGACAGCCCGCCCGGCGGTCCCACGCTGATCCGCGCCGAACTCCCCTGCGAGTGGTGAACACTTGGGCCCATGCGGGTGGTGATCGCCGAAGACTCGGTGCTGTTGCGTGAGGGGCTGGCCCGGCTGCTGGCCGACGGCGGGATCGAGACGGTCGGGGTGGCGGGAGACGGCCCCGGGCTGGTGACCGCGGTGGCCGAGCACGACCCCGACCTGGCCATCGTGGACGTGCGGATGCCGCCGAGCCACACCGACGAGGGGTTGCGTGCCGCGCTGGATGTCAGGTCACGGCGGCCGGGTCTGCCGATCCTGGTGCTGTCGCAGTACGTCGAGCAGCAGTACGCCACCGAGCTGATCGGCGGGGGAGTGTCGGCGGTCGGTTACCTGCTCAAGGAGCGGATCGCCGACGTGGCGGAGTTTCTCGACGCGGTACGCCGGGTGGCGTCCGGAAGGACGGTCATCGATCCCGAGGTGATCGCGCAGCTACTGAGCCGCCACCGCCGGGACGACCCCCTGGACTCCCTGACCGCCAGGGAACGGGAGGTCCTGGCGCTGATGGCCGAAGGCCGTTCCAACACGGCGGTCGCCGCGCGCATGGTCGTCACCGACGGCGCCGTGGAGAAGCACATCTCCAGCATCTTCGCCAAGCTCGGCCTCGAACCGGCCTCCGACGACCACCGCCGGGTCCTGGCCGTGCTCGCCTATCTGGGGAGATGACAGAGCGCCCGGAGCCGGCCGCCTCCGGGCGCTCCCGGCCGTCCCCGTACGGCCGCGCCCGGAGGGGACCGGGAACGGCCCGGCCTCCGTGTGCCTCCTAGCGGACGTCGACGAACTCGTAACCGGACCTGGCCTTGGAGGTCTTGCCGGTCCCGGCGGTCTGAGCGCGCCAGTAGGCGTCGGACTTCGGCGTGACGGTCTTACTGAACCGGCCGCTGCCGTCCGCCTTCACGGAGTAGGCGAGCTTCCAACCGGAAGATCCCGTCTTCTTGCAGTAGAGCCCGACCTTCTTGCCGGAGTAGGCCGAGCCGTTCCGGTAGGCCTTGCCGTACAGGCGGACCTTCCCGCCCTTCTTGATCTTGTGCGCGCTCACGTCGAAGGTGACCTTCGCCCTGGCTCTGGTGCCGGCCCGGACCCAGAAGCTGCCGGCGTTGCCGAACTTGACGCTCTCCTTTCCTCGCGTGACGGTCAGCTCCAGGCTCCAGGGCCCCTTGGCGTAGTCGTCGTCGAACCAGGTCTTCCGCTCCCACCGGCCTGCGGTGGCGCCTTCGGAGAGCTTGACGTCGACGGAATCGTCGGTGTCGTCGCTGAGGAGACGGGCGGTGACCGAGGAGGCGCCGATGACGTTCGCACGGATGTCCACCCCGGTCTCCTCGCCGGGGACGAGGACGACCGGATCCGTCACGGAGGCGCTGATGTACTTGAGCCGCGGGGCGACCGTGACCTCCGCGCAGCTCTCACGGGTCTGGTGACCCCGGGTGATCAGCAGGCGGACCCGCCACCTGCCGTCCCTGTCGGCCTTCGTGACTTTGAAGCGGCCCTTGACCTTGATGTCGGCCGGAGCGGCAGCGGCCCCGTCCGGCGGCTCGGGGATCTGCTCGACGAGGGCTCGGTCCCAGGTGGTCTCGCCGGCCCTCTGGAACTGGGCGCTCAGCCCGGTCACATTCCTGCCGAGCTTCCCGTCGTAGCCCTTCACGTACGGGTTCTCGACGGTGGCCTCGAAGTCGAACGTGGCGTCGTCCTTGAGGGGGACGTAGGCGTCGTCGGCAGTGATGCCGGTGACGTCCGTGGTGGTGAGCGCGCAGGCCGTCGCGGTGTCCCCGGTCGGTGCGGCGAGAGCGGTCGCCGTACCGGCGGTGAAGACGGCAGCCCCCGTCGCGGTCGCCAGAAGCAACCGCGTCCTTTTCCTCATCTGGTCCCCTTACTGAGGCGAAAGGTAGCTAAAGTTGCGTTTTGGACACCGGAGCCTAGTGGGACCACCGTGACCCGTCTATCGACTCAGGTCAGACGGGTGGGGAATGACTTGTGGCCTGGGATGGTTGGAGGATCTGGCACACTGGTAGCGAACCGCAGCGGTTCCGGTTCCCGCCCGCGCGCACCACAGTGTGCACACCGCGCGCAAGCCTGACAGGCGAGAGACAGTGGCGACCCGGCGACCGCGCTCTGGAGAGGAACGCAGAATCATGAAGCCCGACATTCACCCGGAGTACGTCACCACCGAGGTGACCTGCACCTGTGGTAACACGTTCACCACGCGCAGCACCGCCACGAGCGGCGCGATCCACGCCGACGTGTGCTCCGCCTGCCACCCGTTCTACACGGGCAAGCAGAAGATCCTGGACACCGGTGGCCGGGTGGCGCGCTTCGAGAAGCGCTTCGGCAAGAAGACCACGGGCCAGTAGCCCGCACTCGACGCCGACCCGGAACCACCCCCTGTTTCCGCCGGGGGTGCGCCCGGGTCGGCGTTCGTGGTGATGAGGCAGGCTCCGTAGGTTTCAGGAAGGACGCACGGTGAATCTCGACGAGCTGCTCAGTGAGTATGCCGAGCTGGAACTCAAGCTCGCCGACCCCGCCGTGCACGCCAACCAGACGCAGGCGCGTAACTTCGGCAGGCGTTACGCCGAGCTGACCCCGATCATCACCACCTACCGGGAGCTCGAAGGCGTCCAGAACGACCTGGGCACCGCCAGAGAGCTGGCCGCCGAGGACGAGGCCTTCGCCGAGGAGGCCAGAGAGCTCGAGGGCCGCATCCCCGAACTGGAGGACCGGCTCAGGCACCTGCTCATCCCGCGTGATCCCAATGATGACAAGGACATCATCATGGAGATCAAGGCGGGCGAGGGCGGTGAGGAGTCGGCGCTGTTCGCCGGAGACCTCCTGCGGATGTATCTGCGGTATGCCGAGCGGGTCGGCTGGAAGACCGAGCTCATCGACGCCACCCACTCCGATCTGGGCGGCTACAAGGACGTCACGGTCGCGCTGAAGGCCAGGGGCGACGACGGCGTCTGGTCGAGGCTGAAGTTCGAGGGCGGCGTGCACCGCGTCCAGCGGGTGCCGGTCACCGAGTCGCAGGGCCGCATCCACACCAGCGCGGCGGGTGTCCTGGTCTATCCGGAGGCCGAGGACGTCGACGTCCAGATCGACCCGAACGACCTCCGCGTCGACGTCTACCGTTCCAGCGGTCCCGGAGGCCAGAGTGTCAACACCACCGACTCGGCCGTGCGGATCACGCACATCCCGACCGGGGTGGTCGCCTCCTGCCAGAACGAGAAGAGCCAGCTCCAGAACAAGGAGTCGGCCATGCGCATCCTGCGGGCCCGCCTGCAGGCCATAGCCGAGGAAGAGGCCAACGCCGCCGCGATGGCCGAGCGTAAGTCTCAGATCCGGACGGTCGACCGCTCCGAGCGCATCCGCACCTACAACTTCCCCGAGAACCGCATCTCCGACCACCGTGTCGGCTTCAAGGCCTACAACCTTGACCAGGTGCTGGACGGTGACCTGACGGCCGTCATCCAGTCCCTGCTCGACGCCGAGATGGCGGAGAAGCTCGCCGCCCACTCATAGAACGCGCTCATGACCTTTCTGCTGGACGAGATCGCCCTCGCCACCGCCCGGCTCGCCGAGGCAGGTGTGCCGTCGCCGCGCACCGACGCCGAGGAGATCGCCGCATTTGTCCACGGTGTACGGCGCAGCGAGCTGCACAATGTGACGGACTCCGACTTCGACGCGCTGTTCTGGGAGGGCGTCGCCCGGCGTGAGGCCCGCGAACCACTCCAGCACATCACCGGGCGCGCGTACTTCCGCTATCTGTCCCTGGAGGTCGGGCCGGGGGTGTTCGTGCCGCGCCCGGAGACCGAGGTCGTGGCCGGATGGGCCATCGAGCGGCTGCGGGAGATGGACGTCGCCTCCCCGGTGGTCGTGGACCTCGGCACCGGCTCGGGCGCCATCGCGCTGTCCATCGCCCAGGAGATCGCGCTGGCCACGGTCCACGCGGTCGAGGTCGACCCGGACGCCTACCACTGGGCCAAGCGCAACATCCTTGAGCACGGCCAGGGCCGGGTCCACCTGCACCCGGAGGACCTGTCCGACGCCCTGTCCGAGCTGGACGGCCAGGTGGACCTGGTCATCTCCAATCCGCCCTACATCCCGCCCGGCGCGATCCCCCGCGACCCCGAGGTGCGCGACTACGACCCGCACCGGGCGCTGTACGGCTCCGGCAGCGACGGCCTCGACGAGGTCAGGGCGGTGGAACGGACCGCCAGGCGGCTGCTGCGCGCCGGAGGGTTCGTCGCGGTGGAACACGCCGACGAGCAGGGCACCCCGGTCTATCTCATCTTCTCCGAGGACAACGGCTGGCGCGATGTCCGCAGCCGCCAGGACCTCACCCGCAGGGACCGCTTCGTCACCGCCCGATTCGGCCAGGAATAGGATGGCACGCGTGAGTCGACGTTATGACTGCACGGACGCTGAGCAGCGAGCCGCCGGGTTGACCGACGCCGCGTCAACCGTACGGCGGGGCGAGCTCGTGGTGCTCCCGACCGACACCGTCTACGGCATAGGCGCCGACGCCTTCACGCCGGCCGCCGTCACCTCTCTGATCGAGGCCAAGGGGCGGGGCCGGGACATGCCGGTGCCCGTGCTGGTCGGCACCGTGCGCGCCGCCACCGCCCTCGTGGAGAACCTCGGCCCCTACGGCCAGGACCTCGTCGACTCCTTCTGGCCCGGCCCGCTCACGCTGATCTGCCGGGCGAACCGGTCGTTGTCGTGGGATCTCGGAGACACCAAGGGCACCGTCGCCATCCGGATGCCGCTGCACGCGGTCACTCTTGAGCTGCTCAAGGAGACCGGCCCGATGGCCGTGTCCAGCGCCAACCGCTCCGGAGCCCCCGCCGCCACCACGGCGGCCGACGCCGAGAAGCAGCTCGGCGAGTCGGTCGCGGTCTACCTCGACGGCGGCCCGTGCGTCGACAACGTCCCATCCACGATCCTCGATCTGACCACGGCGGTGCCCAGGCTGCTGCGCCGTGGCGCCATCTCGGTGGAGAAGCTGCGCGGTGTGATCGGTTACGTGGCGACGGACGCGGGCCCGGAGTCCGACGACTGAACGGCGGATCACGGTCCAGACCGTGATCCATGCCGTCTGATTATCCTCGTGACGCGGGGCTGTCTCCCCGGTACCGTGAAGTCCGCCGACACTTCCGGGAGACCTCCATGGGCAAGTTCGACGGAATGGACCCCAAGCTGGTCCGTGATCTGCTGCATGAGGTCCGGCGGGCGGCCACGGAGATGCGGGAGACCGAGGCCCAGATCCTCCAGCTGATGAACAGGGCGGATCTCTCTTCGACCTCCTCCCACCGTCCGGCGCGGATCGCCGACGCCGGTGACGCGATGGTCCGCGACGTCACCGCCCGCGTGACGCTGCTGGAGAAGAAGATCAAGCACGATGTGTCGCCGCCGACCGAACCGAAGGCGGGAGAGCCGAAGGCCGAGAACCCGGAGCCGGACGCCGGCTCGCAGACCAGAGCGGATGCGAAGCCGGACACGCCGAAGGTCGAGGATCTGAAACCCGCTGTCCCCAAGGGTGACGAGGGTCCGCCGCGGGATCAGCCGCAGTCTCAGGGTCAGCCGGCGGACGATCAGCCCAGGGACGGCGCGAAGCCTGATCCGAAGCCGGACACCGGTTCGGAGAGCACGCCCGACAGCGGTGCGGACTCCAAGCCGGACACCGGTTCCAAGGGGGATGAGACATCTCCCCGTGACGGGGGCTCCCTCCCCGACACGTCCCGGAACGCGCCCGAGTCTCAGAACGAGAGCGTCTCCGACGGTGGTGCGGATTCCAAGCCGGATGCCGGTTCCAAGGGTGATGAGCGCTCTCCCCGGGACGGTGGCGCCACCACCGGTATCGAGGTTCTGGACACCGCCCGGCAGGACCACCCCGACGACGTCGACCAGCGCGGAGACATGAAGCCAAGGGTGGTGGCGGTGGACGGGGTGCAGGTGTTGCAGATCCCGCTCGACTCGCCCACAGCGGCGGAGGTCACCGAGCTGCTGAAGAACATCGAGGACATCCCGCCGCTGGACATGCCCGCGGCCGACGGCGTCCCCGACGCGACCGGAGTGCCGTCCGACCGGATCGACTTCGATCAGACGCAGACATGGGATGACTCCGCGGCCTCCATCCCCGACACGGTCGAGCCCGTCCCCGACCAGACGATCCAGCCGCCGGGCACCGGCGGGGAGACGGACGCTCCCTCCACCGGCACTCTTCCCGAGAGCGGGAGGACACCGTCCTCCGAGACCACGGTCGGGGAGTCGGCCGCGTGGTGGGCGGACGACGGCAGCGACGTGGTCTCCGTCCAGACGGCCCCGCCGGACGTCGACGCGGTCAAGACACTCGCCGACAACGCGCGCGGCATCGAGCCGATGGACATGCCGAGCGTGCGGGTGCCCGATGGGGAGACCTGGGGCGAGGGCGGGTGGACGCCCATGGACATCGGGCCCGACGGCCGGTCGGGCGACGTGGACCCGGGAGACCCGCCCCGGCCGATTCCGCCACCCGGCGGCCGGTCGGGCGGGCAGTAGCGTGAGGAGCCTGTGATGTCCGTGGACCCGCCCGCCCCGCAGCCGCTACGGCCGGGGGAGACCCCGCCTGCCCCGGCGAGCACCGGCCTGCCGTCTTCGGACAGGGCCACGGCATGGGAGTTCAACCCCAAGTACCAACGGCTGGTCACCACCTGGCAGCAGGTGCTCCCTCTGCTCGACGCCCTGGCCCTCCGCCTGGACGAGGTTCACCGGCAGGCCATGCGCACGGAGGTGTGGGACGCTCCTGTGTCGAAGCGCTATGTGGAGGAGATGGCCCAGTGGCGCGCGGGTCTCCGCCTCTACCGGCAGGCGATCCTGACCTCGATCAGTGATGAGGCCCAAGAGGACCGCACCCCGAGATGGGTGCCGGTGAACGCCGGCGCTCCGCACGCATTCTCGTGACGACGCGCCCCTGACGTCGGAAAACCGGGGTGGGCGGGCTTACAGTGGGGTGAGTCGTCGTCCCCGGGATGTGAGCCATGGGCGCAGAACCGTACTACGGGCCCGACTTCGGGCTGCTGCAGAGACAGGACCCAGAGGTCGCGCGGATGCTTCTCGACGAGCTCGATCGGCTCCGTGGCGGTCTCCAACTCATCGCGAGCGAGAACTTCGCCTCACCGGCCGTGCTCGCCGCGCTCGGATCGACGCTCACCAACAAATACGCCGAGGGCTATCCGGGCAGGCGCTACTACGCCGGGTGCGAGGTCGTCGACCGGGCCGAACAGCTCGCGATCGACCGCGCCAGACGGCTGTTCGGCGCCGACCACGTCAACGTTCAGCCCCACTCGGGTGCCTCGGCCAACCTGGCGGCCTACGCCGCGCTGCTTCAGCCGGGTGACACGGTTCTGGCCATGGCGCTGTCCCACGGCGGCCACCTCACACACGGCTCCAAGGTCAACTTCTCCGGCCGGTGGTTCGACGTCGTCGCGTACGGCGTGCGCAGGGACACCGAGCTGATCGACTACGACGAGGTCAGGGAGCTGGCGCTCCGGCACCAGCCCAAAATGATCATCTGCGGTGCCACGGCCTACCCCCGTGAGATCGACTTCGCCGCGTTCCGGGGGATCGCCGACGAGGTCGGTGCCTGGCTGCTGGCCGACGTCGCCCACACCGTCGGCCTGATGGCGGGGAAGGCCCTGCCGTCGGCCGTGCCGTACGCCGACGTGGTCACCTTCACCACGCACAAGGCGCTGCGCGGACCGAGAGGCGGCGCCATCATGTGCACGCAGGAGCTGGCGGCCAGGATCGACCGGGCGGTCTTCCCGTTCACCCAGGGAGGCCCCCTCATGCACGCGGTGGCGGCCAAGGCGGTGGCGTTCGGCGAGGCGCTCCAGCCCGAGTTCGCCGACTACGCGCGACAGGTGGTGGCCAACGCCCAGGTGCTGGCCGACGCGCTGGCCGCGGAGGGCATGCGCCCCGTGTCGGGCGGGACCGACAGCCATCTGGCCCTGATCGACCTGCGGGACATCGGGGTCTCCGGGGCGGTGGCCGAGCAGCGGTGCACCGCCGCCGGGATCACACTGAACCGCAACGCGATCCCCTACGACCCCGAGCCGCCCACGGTGACGTCGGGCATCCGGGTGGGCACCCCCTGCGTCACGACGCAGGGGATGGGGCCCGAGCAGATGAAGGAGATCGCCTCGATGGTGGCGCAGGTCATCCGCAACCCTGACGCGATGGGAGAAATCAGGGAGCGGGTGTCGGCGCTGACAGAGCTCCATCAGATTTATCCCAGCTAACTATGAGCTGTTCTGTGTCGTTTTCCGGTCACAGTCGGCCGGACTATCAGCGAAACTAGGTCCGTGCGCGAATATCTACTGATGGCGCTGGTGGCGGCGACGGTGACCTATCTCCTGGTGCCGCTCGTCCGTGTGTTCGCCATCCGCATCGGTGCGATGCCAGAGGTCCGTGACCGCGATGTGCACACCATCCCGACGCCCAGACTGGGCGGCCTGGCCATGTACGGCGGGCTCGTAGCGGGTCTGCTGATCGCCGGCCAGCTGCCCTACGCCGGGAGCAAGTTGGCCGAGGACGGGGGCAGGACCGTGATCGCGCTGATAGTGGCGGGCGGCCTGATCACCCTGACCGGTTTCCTGGACGACTGGTGGGGGATGGACGCCCTCATCAAGCTCGCCGGGCAGATCGGTGCCGCGGGTGTGCTCGTGGCGTTCGGCATCAGCCTGCCGTGGCTTCCGCTGCCCACCTCCCTGGGCGGCCAGGTCATCCTCGATGACACGCTGAGCCCACTGATCACGATCCTGATCGTGGTCGTCATGATCAACGCGGTGAATTTCGTCGACGGGCTGGACGGCCTGGCGGGCGGGATCGTCGGCATCGCCGCCATGGCCACCTGGACCTACTCCATCATCTTGTCCAAGGACTACTCCGACACCAGCATCAACGCCACGGCGGCGATTGCCGCGGTGCTCATCGGCATGTGCCTGGGATTCCTGCCGCACAACTTCCACCCCGCCAAGATCTTCATGGGTGACACCGGGGCGATGTTGCTGGGCCTGGTCCTCGCATCCACGATGATCACCATCACTCCGCTCGACTCGACCAGCATCAACCGCTTCCCGGTGATCCTCCCGTTGCTGGTGCCGATCGCCATCCTGGTCCTGCCGCTGCTCGACCTGATCATGGCGGTGGTCCGGCGCACCTCCAACGGCCTGTCGCCGTTCGCACCCGATCGCGGGCACCTGCACCACCGGCTGCTGGACATCGGTCACTCGCACCGGAGCAGCGTGCTGATCATGTACATCTGGACCTTCCTGTTCGCCTTCGCGGTCGTGGCGATGTCCATGGAGGGCGTCCCGCTCATCCTGTTCGCGCTCACCGTGCTGCTGGCCGTCGGGGTGCTGGTGATGATGGCACTGCCGCGCTGGCGGGCACGGAAGGGCGGTGGCGGGGGTGGGGCCCATGTCGGCGGGCGCCACATCCGTCCTGATGACGGTCCGACCCAGGACCAGGCCCGCCGGCTCCCCCCGGAGCCTGTCCACCTGCTTTCCCCTGAGCCGGCAGGCCCTCGCTCGGCCCCCGCGGGCGACGACACCGCGGCGCTGTCCGTGCTCCCCGACCTGTCACTCACCGCTCCTCGTCCGGGGTTTCCGACCTCCGAGACACCGCGCTGACGCATCCTGGAAACCTATTGATCCTTTACTTGAAACGGCAGGTAAAGGTGCTCTTCCATGAGCTTGTGATAGCTTTCACTAGCAGCCGCTCACCAGGATGAGCCCTGCGAGGTAGCAATCGCTCGCTTGATAACAGTTACTTGGAGTGCCGATGCAGGCCAACGACATACGCCTCCTGAAAGGGGCCGCGATCCCCACGGTCCTGGTGGGCCTGGTCGTGGTCGTCGTCGCCGCTCTGCTGGCCGGTGCCAAGGGGGCGCTCGGCGCGACGATCGGGGCCCTGGTCGTCTGCGTCTTCTTCACCCTCGGCATAGTCGCGATCTCCTACGCCAGCCGGGTCTCGCCCATGGCGATGATGACCGCCGCCGTCGTGGGTTACGCGGTGAAAATCCTCATGGTCATGGCTCTGCTCAAGGCTTTCGAGGACGTCACCGCGTTCGAGCCCAGGGCGTTCGGATGGGGGGCCGTCGCATGCACCGTCGCCTGGACCGTCGGCGAGATGCGCGGCTTCATGAAACTCAAGATGCTCTACGTCGACCCCGACGGCAGAACCCCCGGACCCAGGTGATCCTGGATGAGGTATAGGATCTCGCCCGGCATGACGGGGCTCGATATGACTAGTCCTCACTATGCCTGCTATCCTCGGGGCCGCGATGAGCGAGAAGAAAATACGGCCCGAGGACGATGGCCGCGACTTCGCCAACGCCGCCTGGTCGATCCCCAGCTATCTCCTCTCCGGGATGATTCTGTACGGCGGTGCAGGCTGGTTGCTGTCCCAATGGACAGGCGTGGTCGCTTTCATGCCGATCGGGTTGATCCTCGGGGTCGCTCTCGCCGTCTACCTGGTCTACCGGAAGTACGGTCGCTAGCCTTCGGCGGCGGTCGCTTCGCTGACGAAGCCATTTCGATCCACTACCACGCTGAAGGGAACGCTGCGTGAGCACGCTGACGCTCCTCGCTTCCGGGGACGAGTTCACGCCTCCGGGCCTCGAACTCTTCAACTCCCAGCCGATCATTCCAGGCGTCGACTGGTTCACGAAGCCCGTGCTGCTGGCGCTTCTGAGCTCGCTCATCGTCGTGGCCTTCTGCTGGTCCGCGTTCGCCAACCCGAAGATCGTGCCCCGGGGCGTCCAGAACGTCGCCGAGATGGGCTACATGTTCGTCCGCGACCAGGTCGCCCGGCCGTTCCTCGGCAAGGACGCAGACCGGTGGATGGGCCTGCTGCTCAGCATCTTCTTCATGGTCTGGATCTGGAACCTGATGGGCGTCGTCCCCATCCTGCAGTTCCCGGTCGCCTCGCACATCGCCTTCCCCGTCGTGCTGGCGCTCAGCATCTACGTCCTCAAGATCTACCTGGGCGTCAAGCACCAGGGCGCGATCGGCTTCTTCAAGAACATGATGTTCCCGCCGGGTCTGCCCAAGCCGATCTATCTGCTGCTGGCCCCGATCGAGTTCCTCTCGAACATGATCATCGCGCCCTTCACGCACGCGGTGCGACTGTTCGCCAACATGTTCGCCGGCCACATCATCCTCGCGTTCTTCAGCCTGGTCGGCTTCTGGTTCCTCTTCGAGAAGCTCACGCCGCTGGGCGCCCCGCTCGGCGTGGTCGGTGTCGTCATGACGATCGCCATGACCGGCTTCGAGATGTTCATCCAGTTCCTGCAGGCGTTCCTCTTTGCGATGCTCGCCGCGATGTACATCGGCAACTCGCTCCACGCCGAGCACTAAGACCAACCTCGAATAGTCCAGACCGGTGGACGACCCACCGGCCGACCGTAAAGGAACACACAATGAGCGTCCTCGCTGAGGTCACCGGCTCCCTCTCCAACCTCGGCTCGATCGGTTACGGCCTCGCCGCGATCGGCCCCGGCATCGGCGTCGGCATCATCTTCGGTCAGGGTGTGCAGGCCATCGCCCGCCAGCCTGAGGCCTACGGCCTGATCCGCCAGAACATGCTGCTCGGCTTCGTTCTGACCGAGGCGCTGGCCCTGATCGGCCTTGTCGCGCCGTTCATGTTCCGCGGCTAGACGCACAATAATCCTGACGGAAGGCTGCACACATGATTCAGGCAGCTTCGCTCCTGGCAGCGGAGGAGGGGGGCAACCCCCTCATCCCACACACCTACGAGCTGGTCGTCGGCATCTTCGCGTTCCTCGTCGTCCTCGTCGTCGTCGGTAAGATCCTCACCCCGCGCATCCAGAAGACGCTGGTCGAGCGGACCGAGGCCATCGAAGGCGGAATCCAGAAGGCGCAGGACGCTCAGGCCGAGGCCCAGGCACTGCTCAAGCAGTACAAGGACCAGCTTGCCGAGGCTCGTCACGAGGCTTCCCGCCTGCGTGAAGAGGCTCGTGAGCAGGGTGCGCAGATCAAGGCCGAGCTCCGTGAGGAGGCGCAGGCCGAGGCCCGTCGTCTCGTCGAGGCCGCGCACACCCAGATCGAGGCCGACCGCCAGCAGGCGTTCGCCCAGCTGCGTTCCGAGATCGGCCGGCTCTCGACCGAGCTCGCCGGCCGCATCGTCGGTGAGTCCCTCGAGGACGAGGCGCGCCAGCGCCGCACCGTCGACCGGTTCCTTGAGGAGCTCGAGTCGAGCAGCGCGGCGGTCCGCTGATGCTGAGAGGTCTGAGCAGGGCTTCGCTGGCCGAGGTCGAAGAGCGCTTCAACGCCGTGGCGGGAAGCGCGGACCTCGGCTCGCTGGCCGACGAGCTCTTCGCGGTCGCCGACCTGTTCGACCGTGAGCACGGGCTCCGCCGCAACCTGTCCGACCCCGCCCGTCCGGCGGCCCAGAAGGCGCAAGCCGTACGGGTCCTGCTGGAGGGCAAGGTCAGCAACGCCGCGCTGGAGACGGTCGTCGCGGCCGTGTCCGCGAAGTGGGCGCGCCCGGGTGACCTGGCCGACGTGATCGAGCGTCTCGGCGTCATCGCCGCCGCGGCCGAGGCCGAGGCGCAGGGCAAGCTCGACGACGTCGAGGACGAGCTGTTCAGGTTCGGGCGGATCGTCGCCTCGAACCTGGAGCTGCACCGGACTCTGACCAATGTCGGCGTCCCCGCGCAGGCCAAGCGGGAGCTGCTCGGCTCTCTGCTCGACGGCAAGGTCGCCCCCACCACCCTCCGCCTGGTCACGCAGCTCGTGGTGCATCCGCGAGGACGTAGCCTGGAAAGAGGGCTGGAGGAGTTCGGCAGCCTGGTCGCCGCCCAGAGGCAGCGCCTCGTCGCCGTGGTGCGTAGTGCCGTCGAGCTCTCCGAGGAGCAGAAACGGCGTCTCGCCACGTGGCTGCGCACCTCGTATGGCCGAGACGTTCATCTGAACGTCGAGGTGGATCCGCGAGTGCTCGGAGGGTTCTCGGTCCAGATCGGGGACGACCTCATCGACACCACCATCGCGGGACGAATCGAAGAAGTCCGCCGCCGGTTGGCCGGCTAGGCGAATAGGGAGACTGAAGAGAGATGGCGGAGCTTACGATCCGGCCGGACGAGATCCGGGACGCGCTTGAGCGCTTCGTCCAGGCGTACGAGCCGGAAGGCGCCGCGCGCGAGGAGATCGGGACCGTCGTCGACTGCGGCGACGGTATCGCCCATGTCTCCGGCCTTCCCTCGGCGATGGCGAACGAGCTGCTTGAGTTCGAGGACGGCACGCGTGGCCTGGCACTGAACCTGGACGTCCGGGAGATCGGCGTCGTTGTTCTGGGTGACTTCAGCAAGATCGAGGAGGGCCAGTCGGTCCGCCGGACGGGCGAGGTTCTGTCCGTGCCGGTCGGCGACGCCTTCCTCGGCCGCGTGGTCGACCCCCTGGGTGTTCCGATGGACGGCAAGGGCGCAATCGAGTCCGAAAGCCTGCGCGCCCTCGAGCTCCAGGCCCCCTCGGTGGTCCAGCGCCAGCCGGTGAAGGAGCCCCTCGCCACCGGCATCAAGGCGATCGACGCCATGACCGCGATCGGCCGTGGCCAGCGTCAGCTGATCATCGGTGACCGTGGCACCGGCAAGACCGCGATCGCCGTGGACACGATCCTCAACCAGCGGGAGAACTGGCTCTCGGGCGACCCGGCCAAGCAGGTCCGCTGCGTCTACGTCGCGGTCGGCCAGAAGGGGTCCACGATCGCCCAGGTCAAGGGCCGCCTCGAGGAGGCGGGCGCGATGGAGTACACCACCATCGTCGCCGCTCCGGCGTCCGACCCTGCCGGTTACAAATACCTCGCCCCCTACACCGGTTCGGCCATCGGCCAGCACTGGATGTACCAGGGCAAGCACGTTCTCATCGTCTTCGACGACCTGACCAAGCAGGCCGACGCCTACCGCGCCGTCTCGCTGCTGCTCCGCCGCCCGCCGGGCCGTGAGGCCTACCCCGGCGACGTCTTCTACCTCCACTCCCGTCTGCTGGAGCGCTGCGCCAAGCTCTCCAACGAGATGGGCGGGGGCTCGATGACGGCCCTGCCGGTCATCGAGACCAAGGGCAACGACGTCTCGGCGTTCATTCCCACCAACGTCATCTCCATCACCGACGGCCAGGTCTTCCTTGAGACCGACCTGTTCAACGCCGGTGTCCGTCCCGCCATCAACGTCGGTGTGTCGGTCTCCCGAGTCGGTGGCTCGGCGCAGACCAAGGCGATGAGGAAGGTCGCCGGCACGCTGCGTCTGTCGCTGTCGCAGTACCGCGACCTGGAGGCCTTCGCCTCCTTCGCCTCCGACCTGGACGCGGCGTCCAAGGCACAGCTTGAGCGCGGCCAGCGCCTGGTCGAGCTGCTCAAGCAGCCGCAGTACAGCCCCTTCCCGGTGGAGAAGGAGGTCGTCTCGATCTGGGCCGGCACGACCGGCGAGCTCGACGACGTCCCGGTCGAGGACATCCGCCGCTTCGAGACGGACTTCCTGGACTACCTCTCCCGGGAGAACAAGGGCATCTTCGACAGCATCCGTGAGACCAAGGATCTGTCGGACGACACGGTGACCGCCCTCAAGGACGCCATCACCGAGTTCAAGAAGACCTTCGAGACCGCCTCGGGCGAGCTGCTGGTCAACGAGGAGCCGGTCGCGGCGCTCGACGCAGGCGAGGTCGGCCAAGAGAAGATCACCAAGCACGTCCGCACGGCTGAGAAGAAGTAGCCGATGGGTGCCCAGCTAAGACTGCTGCGGCGGCGGATCAAGTCGGTCAAGTCCACGGCGAAGATCACGCGTGCCCAGGAGCTCATCGCTTCGTCGCGCATCGTGAAGGCCCAGCTGCGGATGCAGGCGGCCGTGCCGTACGAGCGCGAGATCACTCGTGCCGTCACGGGCGTCGTCAGCAACACCAGCAGTGTCGACCACCCGCTGACCGTGGCGAAGGAGCGGCCGACCAAGGCGGCCGTCCTCATCGTCACCAGCGACAGCGGCTTCTGCGGCGGCTTCAACGCGAACATCCTGCGTGAGGCCGAGGCGCTCGGCTCCCTGCTGAAGGGCAAGGGCGTCGAGCCCGTGCCCTTCGTGACGGGACGCAAGGGTGTCGCCTGGCACAGCTTCCGCAACCGTGAGATGGGGGGGCAGTGGACGGGATTCTCCCGTAAGCCCGCCTACTCCGACGCGAAGGGCATCGCCGACGCGCTGATCGAGTCGTTCTCCGCGGAGGACGGGGTGGATGAGATCCACATCGTCTCCACCCAGTTCGTCTCGATGCTCACGCAGGAGGTCGTGGTCCGGCGGATCCTTCCGCTGGAGATCGAGGAGAGCACCGAGAAGCCCGACACGCCACTGCCGTACTTCGAGTTCGAGCCCAGCGCGAGCGCCGTGCTCGACTCGTTGCTGCCGCGCTACGTGGAATCGCGCATCTTCACCGCGCTGCTCCAGTCGGCGGCCTCCGAGGAAGCCTCGCGTCGCCGGGCCATGAAGTCGGCGACCGACAACGCCAACGAGCTCATCCGAGTGTTCACCCAGCAGATGAACCAGGCTCGCCAGGCCGAGATCACCCAGGAAATCAGCGAGATCGTCGGTGGCGCGAACGCGCTGGCTGACGCCGCAGCGGGGAAAGAGTGAAATGACTGCACAGACTGTTGAGACCGGCGTGGGCCGCGTCGCGCGGGTCACCGGTCCCGTCGTCGACGTGGAGTTCCCCGTCGAGGCGATGCCCGAAATCTACAACGCGTTGAAGGTCGAGGTCACCCTCGGTGAGGAGACCAGGACCCTGACCCTGGAGGTCGCCCTGCACCTGGGCGACAACCTGGTCCGCGCCATCTCCATGCAGCCCACCGACGGCGTGGTCCGTGGTGCGCCGGTGTCCGACACCGGCGCGGCCATCTCCGTGCCGGTCGGCGACGTCGTCAAGGGTCACGTGTGGAACACGCTCGGCGAGTCCCTGGACGTGCCGACCGCGTCGCTCAAGGTCGAGGAGCGCTGGGGCATCCACCGCCCGTCGCCCGCCTTCGACACCCTTGAGTCGCGCACCGAGATGCTGACCACCGGCATCAAGGTCATCGACCTGCTCACCCCGTACGTGCAGGGCGGCAAGATCGGCCTGTTCGGCGGCGCGGGCGTCGGCAAGACCGTTCTGATCCAGGAGATGATCCGCCGGGTCGCCCGTAACTTCGGTGGCACCTCGGTGTTCGCCGGCGTCGGCGAGCGCACCCGTGAGGGCAACGACCTCTGGCTGGAGATGGAAGAGGCCGACGTCCTCAAGGACACCGCGCTCGTCTTCGGCCAGATGGACGAGCCGCCGGGCACGCGTCTGCGCGTCGCGCTCTCCGCCCTCACCATGGCGGAATACTTCCGTGACGTGCAGAAGCAGGACGTGCTTCTGTTCATCGACAACATCTTCCGTTTCACCCAGGCCGGTTCCGAGGTCTCCACCCTGCTCGGCCGCATGCCGTCCGCGGTGGGTTACCAGCCGACCCTGGCCGACGAGATGGGTGTTCTGCAGGAGCGCATCACCTCGACCCGCGGCCACTCGATCACCTCGATGCAGGCGATCTACGTCCCCGCGGACGACATCACCGACCCGGCCCCGCACAACGCGTTCGCGCACCTCGACGCGCAGACCGTGCTGTCCCGGCCGATCTCGGAGAAGGGCATCTACCCTGCGGTGGACCCGCTCGACTCCACCTCGCGGATCCTCGACCCGCTGATCGTCGGCGAGGAGCACTACCGCGTGGCCCAGGAGACCAAGCGGATCCTGCAGAAGTACAAGGAACTGCAGGACATCATCGCGATCCTCGGTATCGACGAGCTCTCCGAAGAGGACAGGGTCACCGTCAACCGGGCCCGCCGCATCGAGCGTTTCCTCTCCCACCCGATGTACGCCGCCGAGGCGTTCACGGGTCAGCCCGGAGAGAACGTCCCGCTGGACGAGACCATCGCCTCGTTCAAGGGCCTGTGCGCCGGCGAGTACGACCACCTGCCCGAGCAGGCGTTCTTCATGGTCGGTGGCATCGAGCAGGCCGTCGCCAAGGCCAAGGAACTCGCCCGCTAGTCGCCTTCGGCACCGGTACGGCGTGAGCCGTACCGGTGCCTGGTTCGAAAGGAACTGGAGAGAACGTGGCGAAGCTGCGAGTAGGCGTCGTCTCGCCGGAGCGTGAGATCTGGTCCGGCGAGGCCGACATGGTGATTGCCAAGACCATCGACGGCGAGATCGGTATCATGCCTAAGCATGCGCCCGTGCTCGGTGTTCTCGTCGAGGGCGGCGTGCTGACGGTCAAGCGTGGAGGTGGCGAGACCGATCTCGTCGCCGCGGTTCACGGCGGGTTCCTCTCGGTGGCCGATGACGAGGTGTCGATCCTGGCCGAGCTGGCCGAGCTCGGCTCCGAGGTGGACGTCGCCGCGGCCAAGGACGCGCTCGCGCGTGCGCAGGCCTCGATCGAGGCCAACCAGGAGGACGCGGACGCCGCAGTCGAGGCCAAGCGTGCCAGGGCCCGGTTGCGCGCGGCCGGCGAAGAAGTCGGATAAATTCGGCTTCTGAGCGGTACGGCTTTTTGGGGGCGGCAGACATGGTGCTGGACGTACTCATCGTGGTGGCGCTGCTTGTCGCCCTCCTGGCCTCCCGCGTGCTGATCCTGACCCGATCTCGTGGCTCGGTGCTGTGTTGCCTGCGCCTGATGTCGGGGGAGCGAGGCTGGCGTGTGGGGGTAGCCCGTTACGCCGACGGCCAGCTCAACTGGATTCCACTTGTAGGTCTGCTTCCAAGGCCGCGCCACGTGATCGTGAGGCGCGGCCTTGTGGTTTCCGGGCGCCGCACGGTCGGGTCCGGTGAGTTCTACGGTTTCATCGAGGGCGTGACGGCGCTGGAGTGCAAGAACGGGCAACACGCGTTCGAGCTCGCCATGGGATACCGCGCCCTCACCGGCTTCGTCGCCTGGCTGGAGTCCGCTCCGCCCGGTGCCTACCTCGACGTCGCCTGACCGTCCCCCACGCCACGCCTCTGCCGTGGCTCTCTCTTTTTCTGCAGGCTTCCGCCCCTGCGGGCGTGCCAGAGTGGCAGATCGACTACTCCCCGTTACCGTAAGCCCTTTGGTCGCAACCCAGCGTGACGGCTTGCCTGCGGTGACGTGTGCGGTACGTCTTCCCTCGCCGTGCGAGCCGGCCATCCTGCCGCGGCCGTAGATCATGCACAACAGGGGGAAAATATGATCGTTTCGATGGCGCGAGGCCGGTGCGCCGTCCGGCTGGCCGTCGCGCTCCCGGTGGCCTGTGTCCTTGGCCTTCCCGTTTCCGCCGCCGCCCACGTCTCGGTCGAGGCGCCTTCGGTGGTCGCCAACGGTGGCTTCGAGGGCCCGGTCTCGTTGGGTTCCGGGAGCGTCCAGATCAAAGCGGGAAGCACCGTCGGGGCATGGCATGTCGCAATGGGATCGATCGACCTGGTCAGCCGCGCAGGCCCCTGGCAGGCCTTCAGCGGGCGGCAGTCCGTTGATCTGTCGGGCCGTAGTCCCGGATCGATCGAGCAGTCCTTCCCGACGGTGCCGGATCGCTGCTACACGGTCGGCTACGCCCTGGCGGGCAACCCCTACGGCGGCCCGAAGGTGAAGACGGGATACGCGCGGGTGACCCAGGGCTCTCTGACCGTCCAGCAGAGGTTCTCCTTCGACACCGCAGGAAAGACCTCGCGGAACATGGGATACGTGCGAGAGGGGTTCTCCTTCTGCGCTCAGGGTTCGAGGGCGACCCTGAGCTTCGTCTCCGCCACCGCGGGGGCGTACGGACCCGTGCTCGACGACGTGACCGTCACTCCGCGACGCCTCTATCCCCTCCCCGCTACGGGAGACGCCGGTGTCGGGGGCGTGAACGAGCCCTCGGGGAACGACGGCTGACCCTCGGCCACCCGGGCTCCGGCGGATCGCCGGAGCCCGGACGTCCCGGAGTCGCCTCCGGTCTCTCGTCGTCCCCGTACCCGGCGTCGTCGGGTGAGTCCGTACGGGAGGGAGCGCCGGGCCGCCGGGTAGCCGTTCGGGACGGGAGGTCGGGCCGTCGAGTGGCTCTCGACCTCGGTTAAGGCGATGCCTTTCACGCCTTCCGCCGGCCGCCGTCCGGTGGTGATCAGCGGGACGCCCGGCTTCTCTGCGAGAGCGACATGAGACGCGTCGCAGGCGGAGGCGTCGTTATGCCACTCCCAGCCACGATGGAACAAGCACGCCTAGCGGGTGCCGCCGGGCTTCCAGAGGATCTCGTCGCCATGGGCGGCGACCCGGCAGAGGATGAACATCAGGTCGCTCAGCCGGTTGAGATACTTCGCGGTCAGCGGGTTGACGTCGTCGTGGGCCTCCAGAGCCGACCAGGTGGTCCGCTCGGCCCGCCGGGTCACCGTCCTGGCCACGTGGAGCTGGGCGACGGCCGGGGTGCCACCGGGGAGAATGAAGCTGCGCAGGGGCTTGAGCCGTTCGTTGAACTCGTCGCACCGCGCCTCCAGCCACTCGATGTAGGAGGGCTCGACCCGCAGGGGCGGGAACTCGGGATTCTCCGCGATCGGGGTGCACAGGTCGGCGCCGACGTCGAACAGTTCGTTCTGGATCCGGACGAGGACGGCGGCGATGTCCTCGTCGAGGGCGCCCGTGGCCAGGGCCACGCCTATCGCCGCGTTGGCCTCCTCCACGTCCGCGTAGGCGGCCAGGCGGGGGTCGGTCTTGCGGGTGCGGCTCATGTCGCCGAGCGCGGTCGTGCCGTCGTCGCCGGCGCGGGTGTAGATCTTGGAGAGCACCACCGGCTTGTTCCTGTCGGATCGCGTCATGAGGTTCAGCGTATCGGTCGGAAAATCCTTAAGTTTGTCGTGGTAACGGACAATATGATCTGTCGATGGTTTCTGGTTCTTACCTGCGTTTTCCCCACATCTCCCGCGAGACGCTCATCTTCGTCGCCGACGACGACGTCTGGGTGGCCCCCTCCGCGGGAGGCCGGGCCTGGCGTCTCTCCTCGGACCGGGCGCCCGCCGGCTATCCCCATCTCTCTCCCGATGCCACGAAGGTCGCCTGGACCAGCGTCCGCGACGGCGCGCCCGAGGTGTTCCTGGCCGACCTGGAGTCCGGTTCCGCCGAGAGGCTGACCTACTGGGGCGACCGGCGGACCCGCACGCGTGGCTGGACGCCGGACGGCAAGGTCCTCGCGATCAGCGCGACCGGCCAGCCGTTCGCCACGCGCACCTGGGCCTACGCGCTCGCCGACGGCCAGGTCGAGAGGCTGCCCTACGGCCCGGCCACCGATCTGTCGGTCACCGGAGAGGCCGTGGCGTTGCTCACCGCCTCCCTCGCCCGTGACCCGGCGACCTGGAAGCGTTATCGGGGCGGTACGGCGGGGCGGCTCTGGGTCCAGCGGGCCGGCGGCGACTTCACCCGGCTCCTGGCGGAGGTGAAGGGCCACTTCGCCAACCCGATGCTCGTCGGCGGACGCCTGGTCTTCCTCTCCGACCATGAGGGTGTCGGCAACCTCTATTCCTGCGCCCTGGACGGCACCGGCCTGCGCCGGCACACCGACCACGACGTCTTCTACGCCCGGCACGCCACCACCGACGGGACCCGGATCGTCTACCAGAACGCCGGTGACCTCTACCTGCTGGACGGGCTCGACACCGAGACGCGCAAGCTCGACGTCACGCTCGGCGCTCCGCTGCGGGGGCGGCAGCCGTACCAGGTCAACGCGGGGCGCAGGCTGCACGACCTGGCCGTGGACGCGACCGGACGGGCCAGCGTGGTGGAGGTTCAGGGCTCGGTGCACTGGATCACCCACCGGGACGGCCCGGCGCGGCAGCTCAGCACCGGCCTGTCGGCGGGGAAGCCGCGCATCCTGGGTACGGACCGGGTGGTGTGGGTCTTCGACGACGGGGAGCGGCAGGGGCTGGAGATCGGGCCGGCCGGTGGCGGGGAGAGCCGCAGGATCGCCGTGGGCAAGCTCGGCGAGGTCGGTGATCTGGCCGCCGCGCCCGACGGGAGCACGGTCGCGGTGGCCGCCAGGGACGGGCGGCTGCTCCTGGTGGACGTGGCCTCCGGTGAGGTCGCCGAACTGGCCACCGCCAACGGGGAGATCGACGGGCTGGCCTGGTCGCCCGACTCCGCCTGGCTGGCGTGGTCGCACCCGGAGGCCGCGCCGCTGCGCCGGATCCGGCTGGCCCGGGCGGCGGACCGGGTCGTCACCGACGTCACCGACGGCCGGTTCGTGGACGTCTCGCCCGCGTTCGCCGGGGACTACCTGGCGTTCCTGTCCCGGCGCGGCTTCGACCCGGTCTACGACGCGCACTCCTTCGACATGTCCTTCCCGTTCGGCTACCGCCCCTACCTGGTGCCGCTGGGCGCGGCGACCCCGTCGCCGTTCGCGCCCAGCTCCGAGGGGCGGCCCGTCGGCGAGCCCGACGATGACAAGAAGAGGCGCAAGGACGATGACGCGATCACCGTCGACCTGGACGGCATCGCCGCCAGGGTCGTGCAGGTGCCGGTGCCCGAAGGGCGCTACTCGGCGCTCCGCGCGGTCAAGGGCGGATTCGTCTGGCTGCGCGAGCCGCTGGCCGGGGAACTCGGTGAGGACCGCGACAAGGCGGGGGCGGAACGGCCCCGCCCGGCGCTGGACCGTTACGACCTGGTCAAGCGCACCTGCGAGGAGGTGGTCGACAAGCTCGACTCCTACTGGGTGAGCGGCGACGGCACCCAGCTCGTCGTCCGTGACAAGGGCGCGCTCACCGTCCGCCCGGTAGCCGGCAAGAGCGGCGGCGAGGACGCGGCAGTCGACCTGTCGCGGATCCGGGTCACCGCCGACCCGCAGGCCTACCGGCGGCACGCCTACGCCCAGATGGGCCGCCGGATACGGGCCGACTTCTGGGTCGAGGACATGGCGGACGTCGAATGGGACGCCGTGCTGGAGGAGTACCGGCCGCTGGTGGAGCGCGTCGCCACCGCCGACGACTTCGCCGACCTGCTCTGGGAGGTCGTCGGAGAGCTCGGCAGCTCCCACGCCTACGTCGACGCCGCCCCGTGGGGGCATCCCGTGTCCGACGCGGTCGGCCTGCTCGGCGCCGATCTGTCCCGGGACGGCGATGGTCGCTGGCGGGTGGACCGGGTGCTGCCCGGCGAGTCCTCCGACGTGCATGCCCGCTCGCCGTTGGCCGCGCCCGGCGCGGTCATCCAGCCGGGAGAGACACTGCTGGCGATCGACGGCCGTCCGGTGCCGCCGCAGGGGCCGGCACCGCTGCTGGTCGGCTCGGCGGACAAGCCGGTCGAGCTGACCCTGGGCGGTGGGCGCAGGGCCGTGGTCACGCCGCTCGGCGACGATCGGCGGCTGCGTTACCAGGACTGGGTGGCCGGGCGCCGGGCGCACGTCCGCCTGCTGGGCGGCGGTCGCCTGGGCTACCTGCACATCCCGGACATGGTCGCCGAAGGGTGGGCGCAGTTCCACCGTGACCTGCGGAAGGAGATGACATTCGAGGGGCTCGTCGTGGACGTCCGGGGCAACCGGGGCGGTCACACCTCCCAGCTCGTCGTGGAGAAGCTGCTCCGCCGGGTCATCGGCTGGGCCCCGCCCAGAGGTCTGGAGCCGATCACCTATCCCGAGGAGGCTCCGCGGGGCCCGCTGGTCGCGGTCACCGACCAGGACGCCGGATCCGACGGCGACATCGTCACCGCCGCCTTCAAGATCTACAAGCTGGGACCGGTGGTGGGCACCCGTACCTGGGGCGGTGTCATCGGCATCGACGGCGACCACCGCCTGGCGGACGGGTCGCACATCACCGTGCCCCGGTACGGGTTCTGGTTCGAGGGGCTCGGCTGGGGAGTGGAGAACTACGGCGTCGACCCCGACGTCGAGGTGGACATCACCCCCGATGACTGGGCCGCCGGCCGGGACCCGCAGATCGAGGAGGCCGTACGGCTCGCACTGGCGGCGCTCGCCGAACGGCCCGCGGCGACCCCGCCCGACACCGCGACCCGTCCGTCCCGCCGCCGCCCGGCGCTGCCGCCCCGCCCGTAGATGACATTTGTCATCCGATGCGGCTGAGAGATCCATAGCACGTTGGTGATATCGGCGACTACCTGTGAAAACGCAGGAAAGCGACGATTGTCGGTATGACGACACCACAGCTTGCGGATGCGACCGGCGTCACGGCCGCCGGCCTCGACAACGTGATCGAGGTCGGCGGTCTCCGGCAGAGATACGGCGGCTTCGAAGCCGTGCGCGGTATCTCCTTGGAGGGCAAGGAGGCCCGGGCCCGGCCGGCTGTCACCGAGGAGCGGCTCCGCTTCTCCCGCGACCTGCACGACCTGGTCGGCCACAGCCTGTCCGCGATCGCGGTCAAGAGCGAGGTGGCGGTCAAGCTGTCGAAGGCGGATCCCGGGCGGGCGGCCGGTGAGATGGAGGAGGTGCGGGGCCGGCGCGGGAGGCGCTGAAGGAGATCCGTACGGCGGTGCGCGGCTTCATCCCCAAGGACGCCTCCGCCGACGAGTTGGCGACTGCCATACGTCGGGTAAGCTCCGGCAGACGCTATCTCGACTCGGCGATGATGGCCGGGGAGAGTCCGCTCACTGAGCGTGAGCGCGATGCTCTGGCCCTGGCCTCGCGGGGCGCGTCGGTCGGAGAGATCTCCGCCTCCCTGCACCTGACCGAGGGCACTGTCCGTAACTACCTGTCCAGCGCCATCACCAAGCTGGGTGCGGCCAACCGGATCACCGCCATCCATGTCGCCCAGCAAAAGGTTGGCGGTAAACCGTATTTTTCTCTTGAGGCGGGGCACGGGTAGGTCATGGTGGAAGAAGGCGTGAGCAGGGAGATGGGTAGAGCTCGCCGCTTTTTTCGCTTTGAGAAACTATGTGAATGCTCTGCGTGAGCATCTGGCCGCAGTGGCGGACCAGGATCGCACGCGGCCGCTTCTGCCCCGCGGCCCGGCCCAAGGAGGAGGAATGCGCGTCACAGAGAACCCCGGAGCCCAGGTGGTCAGTGTCGGCAACCGGCTCGACGTGGGTACCGTCGCCGGCGTCCGTCCGCGGCTGCACGGGGCGGTCGACTCCGGCGACGGCGATCTGATCGTGGACCTGTCCGGACTGGAGATGATCGACGCCACCGGCCTCGGGGTGCTGGTGGGAACGCACCGCCGCGCACTGGGCGCGGAACGCCGTCTCATCCTGCGCGGAGTGCCGCCGCGGGTCATGCGGGTGCTGGCCGTGACCAGGCTCAACAGGGTGCTCACCGTCGAGCTTCCCATGGCCGCGGTCGCCTGACGCCGGACGGAGACCGCCTGCCCCGGGTCGTGTGCGGCCGGCGGTCCACCGTGCCGCACGGTCGCGGCGGTTCCGCGGCGTCCTCCTCGCCCCGTGACGCTCACGTCGCGAAAGACCGGTGGAAGATGTGTATGGCGGTGTCGATCAGATGATCGACGTCGGGCGGATCGTCGGCCAGCACCCACTCGGTGAGCAGTTCCTGCATCGCGCCGATCACGCCCAGCGCCAGCAGGTGCTGATTGGCCTTGGTGGCCTCCGGCAGGTCGAAGATGTTCGTCTCGATGATCTGGGTGAACACCGCCACGGAATGCTGCCGTGACCTGGTGAGATAGTCACCCGCCCGCCGTACCTCCAGGTGCAGGATCTTGGCACGGCGCCTGTCCTCGGTGACGAAGCTGATATATGCGGCGATGCCCACCTCGACCCGGCCGGTCGGCGTTTCCGGCGCCTGTTCCATGGATTTCAGCACCGCCAGCACCGTCTCCTGCACGCACCTGTCGTGTACCGCCTGCAGCAGCTCGTTACGGCCGGAGAAGCACTCGTAGAAGGCGCGGTTGGAGATGCGGGCCAAGGTGCACAGCTTCTCGATCGTGGTCTCGGGGAAACCGAGGTCGGCATAGAGCGTGTACGCCGCGCTGACCAGACGCTCCCGACGTTCCGCCAGCCGCTCCTCCGCTGACATTCCTCTGTATGATCGCTGACTCATGTCAAGCCTCCATCGTCGGTATGGGCTTGACAAACGCTTGTTTTATCACTTCCACCTCATGATCTTGGTCCCCAAGAATCCACCATTATGGGTGCAAGATCCTTTTTGTGGAAGAGTAAGCTTGCCGATGTTTCTGTCATCCATGAAAGAAAGTGACAAGTCTGACTGCTCAGTCAAGTTCCCCGCCGTGCCGATGAACGAGATGGGGCCGTCTCTCGCCTACCGGGTGATGAAACCCCGGTCCAGGGCCGTGGTCACGGCGGCGGTGCGGTCGGAGACGCCGAGCTTGCCGAAGACACGCAGCAGATGGGTCTTGACCGTGGTCTCGCTGATGAACAGCGCCTTACCGATCTCCGCGTTCGTCAGCCCCACGGCCACCAGGGAGAGCACCTGGGCCTCGCGGGGTGACAGGGAGTCGCTCACCGGCGCCCGCATCCGGGTGACCAGCCGGGTCGCCACCGACGGCGACAGCACGGTCTCGCCCCGCGCCGCCGAGGCGATCGCGGCCAGCAGATCGGCCCTGGAGGTGTCCTTCAACAGGTATCCGGCGGCCCCCGCCTCGACCGCCCGCACGATGTCCTGGTCGGTCTCGTAGGTGGTCAGCACGATCACCCTGCTCTCCGGCCGCACGGCCAGAATGCGCGAGGTGGCGCTCACCCCGTCCCCGTCCGGCATGCGCAGGTCCATCAGGATCACGTCGGGCCGCAGCTCCCCGGCCCGCACGACCGCCTCGTCCCCCGACGCGGCCTCCCCCACCACGGTGATCTCGGGATCGGCCTCCAGCATCCCTCGCAGACCCTCGCGGACCACCGGGTGGTCATCGACGATCAACAGACGCAGCACTGTCACGCTCCATGGTCGGGCTGGTCGGCGGGGACGACGGCCACCAGGTCGGTGCCTCCGCCCGGAGGGCCGGTCACCGTGAGGGTGCCGCCCATCTGTTCGACCCGGGTGCGCATGCCGCGCAGGCCGTATCCCTCGGCGGCGGACGGGGCGAAGCCCGTGCCGTCGTCGTGGACGGTCAGCCGGGTCGCCTCGGGGGTGTACTCCAGCGTCACCGCGACGGCGTCCGCGCCGGCGTGCTTGCGCACGTTGGCCAGCGCCTCCTGCGCCGCGCGGAGCAGGACGACCTCGACCTTGGTCGGAGCCGCCCTGGAACCGCCCCGGATCTCGAAGGTGGCGGACACCGAGAGCTCCTCACCGAACTGTGAGGTGATCCGCTCAAGCGCCTCCTCCAGGGTGGCCCCCGACAACGGCGCCGGACTCAGTTCGGTGATCAGCGTCCGCGCCTCGGCCAGGTTCTCGCGCGCGGTCTGTACGGCCAGCTCGATCCGCCGTGCATCGGGCTGCTGGAGCAGCATGATGATGCTGGTGAAGCCCTGGGCCAGGGTGTCGTGGATCTCCCCGGCGAGGCGCTCGCGCTCGGCCAGGGCCCCGCGCTCGGCCGACAGCCTGGCCACCTCGGCCCGGCGGGCCTCCAACTCCTCGATGAGTGATGCCCGCTCCCTGCTCTGGCCGACGATGTCGACGATCCAGGGGCCGAAGGTCAGCGCGAAGGTGAGGACGAGGCCCGTCACCCCCAGGAAGACGACCAGCTCCTCCAGCGTCGGTGGGACGGCGAGGAACTCCAGCGCGGGGGCCACGTTGAAGACGATCACAGCGATCCGCGCCTGGTTCTTGGGGATCATCATGAAGCACTGCGCGCACAGGGCGAAGAGGACGAACCTGGTGGGCGGGCAGAGGGCGGCCACCGGAGTGAACAGCACGATCAGCAGGACGACGTACGCCCTTCCCCTCCATGAGCGGTACCCCACGCCGACGGCCCGGCGCCCCAGACGCGCGTACGCCACCAGGCAGCCGCAGAGCAGCACCACCCCGGTCACCCGCTCGGCTGTCCCCAGCGCTTTGTCGGAGAGCACGAAGAAAAGGGCGGTCAGGAAGGCGACGAGGTAGAGCAGCTCCCAGCCGCTCAGACGCATGAAGGCGTGTTGCCTCGTAGGTAGGGGATTGTCCAGAAACGTCACGACGGTCACTCTGCCACCTCGACGGTGAGCACCGTCCCACCCTCCCGCGAACTCCGCACCCGCATCGAGCCGCCCGCCTGCTCCACCCGGCTCCGCATGCCGCGCAGGCCGTACCCGTCGGCGGCGACGGACGGGTCGAACCCGTGCCCGTCGTCACGGACCTCCAGCGTGACCGTCCGCGGGCCATAGGCCGCGGAGACGTCCACCCGGCCCGCCGCCGCGTGTTCACGCACGTTCGCCAGGGCCTCCTGGGCGGCGCGGATGAGCACCACCTCGGCGGAGGGCGGTAGCGGTCGCGACTCGCCGTGGACCGTGAAGGTCACGGCGATCCCCGCCTCCTCCCCGAGCCGGTCGGCCAGCCGTACCAGCGCCTCGTCCAGGGTGGAGCCGTCCAGCGGTGCCGGGCTGAGCGCGGCCATCAGCGCGCGGGCCTCGGCCAGGTTCTCGCGCGCCGTCTGTACGGCCAGCGCCAGGTGGCGGGCCGGGTCGGGCTGGGCGTCGGCGGCCTGGAGCAGCATGATGATGCTGGTGAAGCCCTGGGCCAGGGTGTCGTGGATCTCCCCGGCGAGGCGCTCGCGCTCGGTCAGCGCCCCGTGCTCGGCCGACAGCCTGGCCACCTCGGCCCGCTGGGCCTCCAGCTCCTCGATGAGGGCCGATCGATCCTCGCTCTGCTCCATGACCCGTTCCATCCATATCCCTGACACGGTCGAGAACAAGATCAAGGTTGTGCTGATGGCCAGGTAGTCGAGCGCCCCCTCCTTGCCGACGGCGAGGTGGACCGCGCCCCGCCGCCGGTCCCCGGCCAGGACCGCCGGGCGGCCCGGACGGACCGGTGGCGCGCCCGGGCCGGATCGGCTAGATCACCCGTCGCGGCGGCTCTTCCAGCGGAACGTCGTCAGGCACAGCAGCATCCCTCCGACGACCCATGCTCCCAGGACCAGGGCGACCCGGCCGAGCTCGTAGGACTTCGTGAGCTCCAGCGTGGCCCCGACGTCACCCAGGAAGACCGAGCGGAAACCCTGGCACATCCACTTGAGCGGGAAGACCGACGAGATGTTCACCAGCCAGGACGGGAGCTGGGTGACGGGGATGAACACCCCCGAGATGAACTGCAGCACCACGAACGGCATGGCGATCACCGCACTGGCGCTCTTGCCGGACCTGGGCAGGCTGCTGACGGCGATACCGAGCAGGGACGCGCCGAGCACACCGAGCACGAACACCCAGACGAAGGTCAGCCAGGTGGAGATCTCGGAGGGCAGCTTCAGACCGAACAGCACCACCCCGATGACCAGCAGGATCACCACCTGGCAGAAGGAGATGAACAGGGTGTTGAGCGCCTTGCCGATGAAGTAGGAGCTGCGCGGCAGCGGCGTGCCCAGTATCCGCTTGAGCGTGCCGTCGTCGCGGTCCATCGCGATGCCGATGCCGAGATTCTGGAAGCCCGTCATCGTCGCCGAACCGATCAGCCCGGCCACGTAGAGCTGGGAGACGTTGAGCCCCGTCCCCTCCAGATCGTCCGCGAAGATCGAACCGAAGATCACCAGCAGGACGATCGGGAAGGAGAAGGTGAAGATCACCGCGTCCTTCTCCCGGAAGAACAGCCTGATCTCGAGAGCCGCCCGCGACAGCCCCAGCCGTATCGCGGAGGGCGGCGGACCGAGAGGCGGCGCGGAGGCTCGGGTAACGGTCTGGCTCATCGGGTGATCACCTCGGGGGGTCGGGCGCGGCTGGACGGGGGGCGTGCTCACGCGGGGGCCTCGATGAGCTGGAGGTAGATGTCCTCCAGCGAGGGACGGGTCACGGTCAGCTCAGGGACCTCGCCGTCGAAACGACGGGTCAGCTCCAGCACCGTCCTGGTCGGGGTGCCGGTCTCCAGAGAGCGGCGCTCCCCCTCGTCGGACCAGCTCACCCTGGCCTTGGCGGTCGCCCGGCCCCCCAGGGTCGCCGGGTCGCCCTCGGCCACGATGCGGCCCCCGGCGACCACGGCCACCCGGTCGGCCAGCGCCTCGGCCTCGTCCAGGTAGTGCGTGGTCAGCACGATCGTGGTTCCCTGGTGGGCCAGGCTCTCGATCAGGTCCCAGAAATGCCGGCGCGCCTCGGGGTCGAACCCGGTGGTCGGCTCGTCGAGGAAGAGCAGCTCCGGACCGCCGATCACCCCCAGGGCCACGTCCACCCTGCGCCGCTGGCCACCGGAGAGCTGGCGGATCCGCTGACCGGCCTTGTCCGTCAGGCCGACCTGCTCGATCACCTCGTCCGGGTCCTTGGGATGGGGGTAGTACCTCGCGAAGTGCCGTACGGTCTCCCGCACGGTCGCCTCGGCCACGTCGTTGGCCGTCTGCAGCACCACGCCGATCCGCGAGCGCCACTCCCGCGTCGGTCTCCCCGGGTCGACGCCCAGGACGCTGACCTCCCCGGCGTCCCGGGTCCGGTATCCCTCCATGATCTCCACCGTGGTGGACTTCCCGGCACCGTTGGGCCCGAGGATCGCGAACACCTCGCCCGCGTTGATGTCGAGGTCGACGCCCCCGACCGCCTGCACGTCGCCGTAGCGCTTGGTCAGGCCCCGCACCGTCACCGCTGTCGTCATGCCCCAAGCGTCGTCCCCGTACGGCTCCCGCGGCACCAACGACCGGTGGACCGGAATGTCCTCCTTTCGGAGGACACGGTCAGGTCGGTGGAGACGTGGCCGGGTCTGGCACGCCGTACGCGTCAGAACAGGGTGTCGTTGCGCTCGATGCCCCGCAGCTTGTCGTAGTCGAGGACGACACAGTCGATGCCGCGGTCGCCGGCGAGCACCCGGGCCTGCGGTTTGATCTCCTGAGCGGCGAAGATGCCCTTCACCGGGGCGAGGAGCGGGTCGCGGTTGAGGAGCTCCAGATAACGGGTGAGCTGCTCGACGCCGTCGATGTCACCGCGGCGCTTGAGCTCCACCGCCACGGTCGCCCCCGTGTGGTCACGGCAGAGGATGTCCACCGGCCCGATCGCCGTCATGTATTCGCGGCGGACCAGCGTCCAGCCCGCGCCCAGCGTGGTGATGTGCTCGGCCAGCAGCTCCTGCAGATGCGCCTCGACACCGTCCTTGATCAGGCCGGGGTCGACCCCCAGCTCATGGCGGGAGTCGTGGAGGATCTCCTCCATGGTGAGCACCAGCTTCTCGCCGGTCTTGCCGTGGGTCACCGTCCAGGTGCCCTCCTCCTCGCGGAGCCTGCACGGCGGGTTCATCCAGTTCAGTGGCTTGAACGCCCGGTCGTCAGCATGGATGGAGACGCTGCTGTCGGCTTTTATGAGGATGAGCCGGGGCGCCATCGGAAGGTGGGCGGTGAGCTTTCCGACGTAATCCACGCTGCACCGCGCTATGACCAGACGCATGCCCGAACCCTACCGGCCGGACGGGGCCCGTATCCCTCGGATCCGTCCGGCCGGGTCTCCTGTCGCGCGCCGGGGTCCTCGGATCAGCCGAGGAGAACGGCGGCACCAGAGACAGCACGCGTCCCACCACGGTCACGGTAGCCTCCCCTTTTCGGGTAGCCGGTCCCCCTCTGGGAGACTGTGGCTGTGCCGGACCGGGCGGTCGCCGGGCCGGACGGGATCTCGCAGGGCGATGCCGGTGTGGTGGGGAGAGCGATGACAGGCGCTTTTGAGACGGTCGGAGTGGTCGGGCTCGGCACGATGGGCGCGGGGATCGCCGAGGTGTTCGCCCTGGCGGGTCTCGCGGTGATCGGCGTGGAGGCCGACCTGGCGGCGCTGGAGCGGGGACGCGGCCATCTGGAGGGGTCCACGGCCAAGGCCGTGGCCAAGGGCAGGCTGGGCGAGGCCGAAAGGGCGGAGATCCTCGCCAGGGTGAGCTTCACCACATCCCTTGAGGACCTTGCCGGCGCCGATCTGGTGATCGAGGCCATCCCCGAGGTCATGGAGTTCAAGCGCGCCCTCTTCACCGATCTGGACCGGATCTGCAAGCCGTCCACGGTGCTCGCGACCAACACCTCCTCGCTCTCGGTCACCGAGATCGCGGTCACCACGACCAGGCCCGGCCGGGTCGTGGGCATGCACTTCTTCAACCCCGCGCCGGTCATGAAGCTGGTCGAGGTGGTCCGCACGGTGATCACCGAGGACGGCCTGGCCGAAGAGGTGGCCGACCTCGCACGGAGGCTCGGCAAGACCCCGGTGACCGTCGGCGACCGCGCCGGGTTCGTGGTCAACCGGCTGCTGCTGACCTACCTCAACCACGCCGCCGTCCTGCTGGAGAACGGCCTGGCCGACCGGGACGGCATCGACGCCGCGATGCGGCTCGGCGTGGGGCTGCCGATGGGGCCCTTCGCCCTGCTCGACCTGATCGGCCTGGACACCTCCTACGAGGTCATGTGCGTGCTGTTCCAGGAGAGCCGTGACCGACGCCACGCCCCCGCGCCGATCCTGCGCGAGCTGGTCACCGCGGGGCTGCTCGGGCGTAAGTCCGGCGGCGGCTTCTACCGGGGCGAACAGCCCGCTGGGCCGCTGTCCACGAGCAAACCGTCGGTGGGCTCGGTGGCGGTGCTGGGGGAGGACGGGGACGGGTTCGCCGACAAGCTCTCGGCCGCGGGCTTCAAGTCCGCGGCCGCCGCTGACGCGGATGTGGTCGTCGCGCTGTCCCGCACCCCTGTGATCGAGCTGGCCGCCGGGCTCGCCCACCCCGAGCGCCTGGTCGGCCTCCACCTGGTCGGGGACAGGATCGCCGAGGTCGCGTCCACGGTGCTCACCTCGCCCGAGGCGGCACGTGCCGCGGAGGGCCTGGTGCGGATCGCGGGCCGGACACCGGTGCTGTGCAGGGACCGGGCCGAGTTCGTGGTGGACGCGCTCCTCTATCCGTATCTGAACGACGCCGTGCGGATGTACGACTCCGGATACGCGGCCATCGAGGACATCGACGCGGCCATGAAGCTGGGCTGCGGCTACCCCTCGGGGCCGTTCGAGATGCTCGACGAGCTGGGGCTGGAGACGGTCCGCGACGGCCTGCGCGCCCTCTACGCCGAGTATCGCGAGCCCTCCCTGGCCCCCGCGCCGCTGCTCGACCAGCTCGTCACGGCCGGGGTGCGAAGCATCCGCGACCTGCCATGAGCCCCCGTAGAGCCCGCCGGACGGATCCCTTCGCCCGCGGCGGCCGAGGCGCGGCCGGCCGTGGGTCGGCCTCCTCCCGCCCCGTGGGACAGTTCGTTCCCGGCGTCGACCAGGTCGAGGAGTGGCCCGACGGCGACTGGCACGTGCGCCGGGTCACCGGGGCCGGGGCGGACAAGGTCTACCGGTGTCCAGGGTGCGACCAGGAGATCAGACCGGGCCTGCCGCACCTGGTGAGCTGGCCCGCGTGGGCGGGCGGGGAGGACGAGCGCCGGCACTGGCACACGGCGTGCTGGCGCAACCGGGTCAAACGTGGTCCCGGCCGGACCCGATACTGAGGACGGTCGCCCCGCGCCGGTGGACCGGAGGTCCGCCGGCGCGGGGCCACGGATGGGAACGATCGTACGGCGCCTGCCCCCGGACCTCCGGTCCACCGGCGCCCGGTCACGAGACGGAGTGGGAATTCATGGAGATCCGGGCCTCTACGGTGCTGCCCGCGCGCAGGGAACCGATCGAGCTGCACACCGGTGACGGGCTGACCCTCGTCGGTGAGCTGGCCCTTCCGGCGGACAGGCCTCCGGTGGCCACACTGATCTGCCTGCACCCGCTGCCCACGCACGGCGGCATGATGGACAGCCACCTCTACAAGAAGGCCGCCAACCGGCTGCCCGCGCTGGCGGATCTGGCCGTGCTGCGCTTCAACACCCGAGGGACCGCCTCCGACCGGGGCACCTCCCAGGGGGCCTTCGGCGAGGGGCAGGCGGAACGCCTCGACGTCGCCGCCGCACTGGAGTACGCCGACTTCCACGACCTGCCCCGGTCCTGGCTGGTCGGCTGGTCCTTCGGCACCGAGCTCGCGCTCAAGTGGGGTCGCGATCCGCTCGTCGAGGGCGCCGTCCTCCTGTCCCCGCCGCTGCACCGGGCCACCGACGCCGACCTCGAGTCGTGGGCGGAGTTCGGGCGGCCGCTGACCGCGCTGGTCCCGGAGCTCGACGACTACCTCCAGCCGGAGGAGGCCCGCAAGCGTTTCGCCCGGGTTCCCCAGGCCGAGGTCATCGGGGTGGACGGCGCCAAGCACCTGTGGGTCGGCGAGCCGTACGTGCGGATCGTCCTGAACGAGATCGTCCGGCGGGTCAACCCGGCCGCCTACCCCCTTCCCACGGAGATCATCGGTCCATAGGGCTCAGGGCGCCATCACGGATCGGTGTGGGGCAAGGGGTGTCAGATCATGAGTCCGCGATTACGGTGGACTGCGTGCACCTGTACACACGATCGGCGGGCGAGGGGCTTCCCGTCGTCCTCCTCCACGCGTTCCCGCTGTCCTCGGCCATGTGGCTGGCCCAACGTGAGAGCCTGGGCGCCGTCTGCAAGGTCATCACTCCCGACCTGCGTGGCTTCGGCGGCTCGGTGCTCGCCGAGGACGAGCCCTCCCTCGACGTGATGGCCGACGACGTCGTGCGCCTGCTCGATCACGAGGGCGTCGACCGCGCCGTCGTCGGCGGCCTGTCCATGGGCGGCTACGTGACGATGGCCCTGTGCCGCCGCCACCCCGACCGGGTGCTGGGAGTGATCCTCGCCGACACCAAGGCGAGCGCCGACCCCGAGGCGGCCAGGGCGAGCCGTGAGCGCATCGCCGTCGCCGTGCTCGACGGGGGCACGTCGATCCTGGTGGAGGAGGTGCTTCCGACGCTGGTGGGAACGACCACCGTGCAGCGCAGGGCGATGGTGTTCGGCCGGGTGCGCGGACTGGTCCAGTCGGCCCCGCCCAAGGCCGTGGCCTGGGCCCAGCGGGCCATGGCGGGCCGCCCCGACTCCTTCGACACCCTGCGCGGGCTCAAGGTGCCCGCCCTGGTGATCGTGGGGGAGGAGGACGGGCTCACCCCGCTCGCCGACGCGGAGACGATGGTCGAAGCCGTGCCGGACGGCAGGCTGACCGTGATCGGGAAGGCGGGGCACCTGAGCGCGGTGGAACAGCCCGAGGCGTTCAACCGCGCGGTGGCCGGCTTCATAGCCGAGCTTGCCGGGGGATCACCACCTCGCGGATGATCAGCGCGATCGCGGCGGCCACCGGGATGGCCAGCAGCGCTCCGACGATGCCGAGCAGCGCGCCGCCGAACAGCGCGGCGATCACGGTGACCGCCGGGGCCACGTCCACCGAGCGCTTCATCACGCGCGGATAGATCAGGTAGTTCTCGACCTGCTGGTAGACCAGGAAGAAGATCGCGCAGGCGATGCCGAGCGTTCCCGACTGGAGCAGGGCCACCCCGCTCACCAGCACCGCGCCGATCGTCGCGCCGACCAGCGGGATCAGATCGGTGACCGCCACCACCAGGGCGAGCGCCAGTGCGTACTCGACGCCCAGGACCCCGAGGACCACCCAGGTGACGATGCCGGCGATCACCGAGATCAGCAGGTTCCCGGCCACGTAGCCGCCGATGCCGCTGATGATCTCATCGCCGAGCGCCCGGGTCCGCTCCCTGCGGCTGTTGGGAACGAGCTTGAAGAGGTAGTCCTTGATCGAGGGCAGCGAGCCGAGGAAGTACAGCGTCAGGACCAGCAGGGTGACGCCGGAGAAGAACGCGTTGAACACCACCGCCCCCGCGCCGACCAGGCCTCCCGCCACGGTCTGGGCGAGGCCGCCGCTGGTGATGTAGTCGCCGAGCTTGGTCAGGATCTGGTAGTCGCTGTCCAGCTCCTTCAGGGTGGGGTTGGCGAGCAGTTCCTGGATGTAGCCGGGGACCGCGCCGACGAACGAGGCCGCCTCCTGCGTCACCGGCGGGACGATCGCCAGCCCGAAGAGGACGAAGAACAGGATCACCCCACCGAAGACGATCGAGATCGCCCCGCGGCGGGCCAGCCGGCGCCTCTGCAACGACTCGACGGCGGGGTTGAGCCCCAGAGCGAGGAACATCGCCACCACGACCAGCACGATCACGCTGTACGAGGTGACCAGGGCCAGGGCCAGGGCCAACGACGTCAGCAGGCCCATCCCTGCGGTCAGGCCGAGCAGGAAGGGGTTCTTGGCCAGTGGCTTGCCCGGCCGGCCGTACGGCGCCGCGGGCTCTCTGGGCGCCTCGGCGGCGAGAACGTTCGACGGGGGGCGAGGGGCCGGGGCGGACGTCGCGGGGGCGTCGGTGGTCTGTGGGGCTTCAGGCACGGCTGATCCTAGCTCTGGTGCGCGCGGAGCCGCGCTGCGGGGTGCGTGGGGCGGGACGGTGGAAGACAAGAGAGAGCCTGGCGACCTCCGTGGTCACCAGGCTCTCCCGTAGCCGTTGTCAACGCCTCGAGGCAACGGTGCCTACTCCTGCCACCACTCCGCGTCGTCGTCCTTCGTCTCGGCCTTGACGGGGGCCGGCACCGGCGCGGGGGCCGGCTTCTCGCTGTCGTTGGTGGCGGCGGGAATGGCCGGCTTGACCGGAGCGGCGGAGATGGCCGGCTCCGGCTCGGAGGCCGGGAGCGGCGCGCCGCCGAGCAGCTGGCGCAGCTGCGCGAGGTGGCTGGTGATGCTGTCGCGCTGGCGGGTCAGCTCGTCGACCTGGCGCTGGGCGATGGAGCGACTCCGCTCGGACTCGGTCTTGGCGTCGGAGACGATCGACTCGGCGCTCGCCTTCGCCTCGGCGACGAGCTGGTCGGCGTTCTTGCGCGCGTTGGCGAGCAGCTGCTTGGCGTGCGTGTCGGCCTCGCGGCGGGTCTGCTCGGCCTGCTGGGTGGCCTTGGTGGCGCGCTGCTCGGCCGTGGCCGCGCGCTGCTCGGCCTCGGAGACCAGCTTCTGCGTGTTGGCCTGCGCGGTGGCGTGGCGCTCGGCCTCCTGGCGCTCGGCCTCCTCACGGCGGGCGGCGAGCTGGATCTCGAACTCGGCCTCGTCCTGGGCGCGCTTGGCCTCGGACTCCTCCATGACCCGCTGGGCCTGGGCGCGCATCTCGTCGGCCTGGCGCTTGGCGGTGGTGAGGATCTCGTCACGCTCGCGCTTGGTCGAGGCCCGCAGCTGGGCGACCTCGCGCTCGGTGGTGGTGCGCAGCTTGGCGATCTCGCGCTCGGCGTCGGCGCGCTTCTCGGCCACCTCGTGGTCGGCGGTGGCGCGCAGCTTGGCCACCTCGCGCTCGGTGGTGGCGGTCAGCTCATCGGCCTCGCGGCGGGCGGTCGAGCGGATCTCCTCGGCGTCACGCTCGGCGCTGGTGCGCATCTCGTCGGCCTCGCGGGTGGCGAGGGCGCGCTTCTCGGCCGCCTCGTTCTCGGCCGCGGCGCGCAGATCGGCGGCGTCGACCTTGGACGCGGCCTTGATCTCGTTCGCCTCGGAACGCGCGGCCTGGACCAGCTCGGTGGCCTGCTCCTCGGCGAGGCGGAGCAGCTGCTCGATCCGTGCGCCCAGACCCGAGTAGGTCGGACGCTCCTGCTCCTGCAACTGGCGCTGGGAGTCGGCCAGGTCCCGTTGCAGGCCCTGAACCTGATCCCGGGCCTGGTGGAGCTCGTTGTTGACCTGCTTCAGATGGTCAAGGACCTGGTGCCGGTCATAGCCACGGAGCACCACGTCGAATTCCCGAGCGGGGGCGTCTTCAAAGAAGTTGTTGAGCTGGGCGTCGATGTCGGACTGCATGGAGGCTCGATCCTGGGTTGTCGAGACGGCTACACGGGCCGGACGGGGGATTTCGGACATCCGAGGCGGGAGCCGTGGCGGGATCCACGTCCGGTGGTAGGCCAGCGTACTCTGGTGTCGCCGTGTTGGAGGTCCCCTCGGACTTTCTGCGCGACTTGTTACGTATGAACCTTTCTTGCATTTGGCGGCTGATGTGATCAGTGCGTCTGAGCCTGCACGAGTTCGGTCAGCATCCCCCCCACATCCTTGGGGTGCAGGAAGGCGATCGAGGAGCCCATCGAGCCGTGCCGGGGCTTCTCGTCCAGCAGCCTGACGCCCTTGCCCTCAATCTCCCGCATCGCCTCGGTGACGTCGGTCACGCCGAACGCGACATGGTGAACCCCCTCCCCGCGCTTGGCGAGAAACTTTCCCACCGGCGTGTCGGGGCCGAGCGGTTCGAGGAGCTGGATGTAGGAGCCGCCGCCGTCGCCGTCGGCGATGTGCAGCATGGCCTCCTTGACGCCCTGCGCCTCGTTGATCTCGCGCGCCACCACCGTGAGCTCGAAGGTCTGCTCGAAGAGCGCGATCTTCTCTTCAAGGTTGTGGCAGGCGATTCCCACATGGTCGATACGGGTGAACATGGCGTCGGCCTCCATAGCGGTCGCTGAGGTAGTCATAGGTATGGTGGCAAAGTCATCCCAAGTCCCGCCAGGGAGGCTCTCTCTATGTCTGGTTCCGTCATTGTCGCCGGAGCTCGCACCCCCATCGGCCGCCTGCTCGGTTCGCTGTCCGGCCTGTCGGCCGTCGAGCTCGGTGGCATCGCCATCAAGGCCGCGCTGGAGCGCTCCGGCGTCGCCCCCGAGGCCGTGCAGTACGTGATCATGGGCCAGGTGCTCCAGGCCGGAGCGGGTCAGATCCCCTCCCGCCAGGCCGCCGTCAAGGCCGGCGTCCCGATGACCGTGCCGTCATTGACGATCAACAAGGTCTGCCTGTCCGGGCTGGACGCCATCGCCCTGGCCGACCAGCTCATCAGGGCGGGCGAGTTCGACATCGTGGTCGCGGGTGGCATGGAGTCCATGTCGAACGCCCCGCACCTGCTGCCCGGCCTGCGCAGGGGGGTGAAGTACGGCGGCGCCGACGTCGTGGACTCGATGGCCTTCGACGGCCTGACCGATGTCTACGATCAGGTGTCCATGGGCGAGTCCACCGAGCGGCACAACGCGCGCCTCGGTCTGACCCGCGAGGAGCAGGACGTCTTCTCCGCCCGCTCCCACGAGCTCGCCGCCGCCGCGATCAAGAACGGCGTGTTCGACGACGAGATCGTTCCGGTGCCGATCCCGCAGCGCAAGGGGGATCCGGTGGTCTTCTCCGCGGACGAGGGCGTGCGCGCGGACACCACCGTCGAGACCCTGGGACGGCTGCGGCCGGCTTTCAGCAAGGACGGCACCATCACCGCCGGCTCCGCCTCGCAGATCTCCGACGGCGCCTGCGCGGTGGTCGTGATGTCCAAGGCGAAGGCCGAGGAGCTGGGCCTTGAATGGCTGGCCGAGATCGGGGCGCACGGCAACGTGGCCGGGCCCGACAACTCGCTCCAGTCCCAGCCCGCCAACGCCATCAAGCACGCCCTCGGCAAGCAGGGGCTCCAGGTCGACGACCTCGACCTGCTGGAGATCAACGAGGCCTTCGCCCAGGTCGTCCTCCAGTCGGCCAAGGAGCTCGGCGTTCCGCTCGACAAGGTCAACGTCAACGGCGGCGGCATCGCCGTCGGCCATCCGATCGGCGCCTCAGGCGCCCGCATCGTGCTCGCCCTCGCCCACGAGCTCAGGCGCCGGGGCGGCGGGCTCGGCGCCGCGGGTCTGTGCGGCGGCGGCGGCCAGGGCGACGCTCTGATCATCCGCGTCCCCTCGGCCTGACCGTGGGAGACTCCGGCGTCGCCGACCGGCAAGGGCGGCCTCCCGTCGAGGATCCCGCGCCGGGCGGCCGGTCCGTGGCCGTGGAGGTCTCCGACCTGGTGGCGCGGGCGCGAGGCGGGCAGCCCCGTGCCGTGGCCAGGCTGATCTCCATGGTGGAGAACGGCTCCCCCCTGCTCAGGGAGATCACGGCACGGCTCTGCGCGGACCGGCCGTACCGGGCCCGCGTCATCGGGCTGACCGGCTCCCCCGGAGTGGGCAAGTCCACCTCCACCGGGATGCTGGTCGGTGCGTTCCGCCGGCGGGGCAAGAAGGTCGGCGTGCTCGCGGTGGACCCGTCCTCGCCGTTCACCGGCGGGGCGCTGCTCGGAGACCGGGTGCGCATGCAGGACCACGCCACCGACCCGGAGGTGTTCATCCGGTCGATGGCCAGCCGCGGTCACCTGGGCGGCCTGTCCTGGGCCACGCCCCAGGCACTGCGCGTCCTGGACGCGGCCGGGTGCGAGGTCATCCTCATCGAGACCGTCGGGGTCGGCCAGGCGGAGGTGGACATCGCCTCGCTGGCCGACACCACCGTCGTGCTGCTCGCCCCGGGCATGGGTGACGGCATCCAGGCGGCGAAGGCGGGCATCCTTGAGATCGCCGACGTGTTCGTGGTGAACAAGGCCGACCGCGACGGCGCCCAGGCGACCGTCCGTGAGCTCCGCAACATGGTCGCCCTGGTCGAGCGGGCCTGGAAGCCGCCGATCGTGCCGACCGTCGCCTACCGGGGGGAGGGGGCCGAGGACGTGGCCGACGCCCTCGACGCCCACCTGGCCTACCTGGAGAAGTCCGGCGAGCTCGACCGCCGGCGTCACGTCAGGGCCCGCGACGAGATCGAGGCCATCGCCCTGGCGGCCCTGCGCTCGCGCTTCGCCGACCTCCACGGCGACCAGCGCCTCGACGCTCTCGCCACCCGCGTCCTGGACGCCGACCTCGACCCCTACCGGGCCGCCGACGAGCTTCTGGCGGCCATCGGGTGATCAGGGCCCGTCGGCGAAGGTGACGGTGACCTTCTCGAAACCCAGGGTGCCCAGCATGCCCTGCAGCATGGCCTTGGTGTTCTGGTCGGCCCGGTTGCGCAGGTCACTGGCCTGCGCGGCCTCGGCGATCTTCTTCTCGGCCAGCACGTAGAGCTCCTGCTGGTCGGCGGGGGAGGAGGACAGGAAGTCCTCGACCCGGTCGAACAACCCGCGCTGCTGGGCGTAGACGTAGGAGCGCTTGTTGTCGAGGTTGGGCTTTTCGAGCTGGGCGCGCGGCAGCTTCACCGTGACCTCCTTGCGGTCCGGCGAGATGGCCAGCGCGCCGGTGGCGAGGCCGCCGAAGTCGACGTAGGCGTCGACGCCGCCCGCGCCGACGAACAGCGTCCGGCTGCCCTTGACCGCGTCGGGCAGGAAGGCGGCGTCCTTCTCCAGGTCCACGACGACCTGGAAGTTGCCGGTGGCCGCCTCGAAACGGCTGAGGTTGTGGATGGACTGCAGCAGCACGGGCTGGCTGCGGTCGACCGTGGTCTCGCCGAACGGGTCCAGCCACGACCAGGTCAGGCGGACGCCCACGATGAGAAGGATCACGACGACGAGCAGCCCGGCGAGGAAGCGCCAGCGGCGCCGGCGAGGCGCCGAGGGGGCCTCGGGCGGTGCTTCTTGGGGGGCTTTCACAGCGGTCTCCTTCCCTTGGCGGCCGCTTTCTCACGCCGAGCCTATGCCGATCTTGTCAGTCCCGGCGCTGTGCGTGCGTGCCCGGTTCCCCGGCGGGGACGTCCCCGGGGGCGGACGGCGGGACCGAGGTGACGGAGGGCGCGGGGGCGGGTGCCTGGTAGGAGGGGTAGACCTGCGGATACAGCGTGTTCTGACCGGCCGGCTGCTTCTGTCCGTGTTGCACTGTCTGTCCGGGCTGTTCCACCTGACCGCCGAAGTGACTGCTCTGTAGCCGGCAGGTGGCGAAATCGGAGTAGTACAGCCGGAGCCAGTCCCGCCGCTGGGCGTCGGTGAGGCCGGAGAACCACGCGGCGGCGTACTGGTGCTCGGGGAGCGGGCCGCCGGGCAGCGGCTTGCCGAGTAGCCATGCGACCACGATGTCCCGGTATCCGCCCGCCGGGGTGCCGTCGCACCGCTGGGCCAGGCTCTCGACGAACTCGTCGGCCGCCTCGTCGGCGAAGCCGGCGGCCAGGTCGTCCACGTGGATCAGGGCCGCGCCGGCGGGAAGGCTGACCTCCCCGCTCCGGGGGTGCTGTTCCAGGCGGGAGAACTCGCCGGGCGTCCCGGCCAGCCGCGAAGCGATCTTGACGAACGCGGAGCCGAGCTCGGGCAGCCCGGGGCGCATCCCCGGGTGCACGCAGACCATGATCGGCCACTCCTGGCAGCTGTAGACCACCCGCTGGGCGGAGATCGTCTGCGGCTCGCCGAGCAGCCGGGCCACCCCGGTCCCGGCGGCCAGTACGGCGAGCAGCGCGGCGGCGAGCACGAGTGCCTGCCGCGTCACCATCGCGGCCCAGCCGAGCAGCAGTGCGGCGCTGAGGCCCAGCAGCCACAGCGTCTGGTCGGTCAGGGCCGTGGCGCTGAGCCCCCGGAACGGGTCGTACGGCTCCCGCGTGGCGGGGGCCAGCCGGTCGGCCCAGGTCGTCCCCTGGACCAGCCAGGTGAACAGGCCGTAGCAGCCGAGGCCGGCGAGCATCGGCGTGATCGTCCAGGGCAGCAACCAGCCGGTCACCCAGCCGATGGCGACGTACAGCGCCAGACCGGCCATGCCCATCACCAGCCCGCTGGGCAGCAGCCGGCCGGCCTGCTCGGTGAGCATGGTCCTGATCGCCAGGACCAGCAGCGTCGCGACGAACGAGCCCCCGACCACCACCAGGATGGCCAGGGGCGCCCGTACCGCCTGCCAGGTGGTCAGTGACTGCCCGCCGGTCCCGCGTCGCCTGCGCACCGCCACCCAGGCCGCGAACGCCGCGGCCACCGGGCCGGTGAGCCGCAGCGAGCCGATCACCGCGACGATGACGTTCTCCCACGCGCTGACCCCGGGAATCAGGACGCTCCACGCGGCGAACACTCCGAGCACGAGCAGGATGGCGACCGCCACCAACGCGCTCTGCTGGAGCTCCTCGCGCGAAACGCCCCTGCGCTCACGCACCGGCACGCGTGGAACGGATCCACGCCGTGTCGGCCGGACAGCAGTCCGTGCGGCGTCTGAACGCCATTGAGTTGTCGGTCATCAAGCACCCCCCGTGCCGTGAATGCGGTAGCCGGTCCCCTCGGCGACCGATCCGGCCTGCATCCCCCGCAGGCCGGACTGAGTCCGCGTGGCCATTTGGCAACGCCCTCACCATTCGATGTGGGAACCATAACTGAGCGTGATGTTTGGTGCCCGGGTTCTTGGTGAAACCGTCAGTCCGGTGACTCTACGTATATGGGCGAACCGGGATGAGGCCGCGCTACCGTAGCCCTGTGGCTACAGGTCAGCTGAATTTGCCGTTCGACCCCATCGAGCGCGCCGCGGAGACGTGGCGCGTTCACTTCGGGCCGTCCTCGGCCATGGCCGCCGTCACGTCGATCATGAGAGCGCACCAGATCCTGCTCTCGCAACTGGACACGCTACTTAAACCACATGACTTGACCTTTGCCCGGTACGAGGCGCTGGTTTTGCTGACCTTCAGCAAGTCGGGGGCATTGCCGCTGTCCAGGATCGGGGAGCGCCTGATGGTGCACCCCACGAGCGTGACGAACACCGTCGACCGGCTGGAGCGGGCCGGGCTGGTCCGCCGCATGCGCAACCCCCGGGACGGGCGCGGGGTGCTGGCGGAGATCACCGAGGAGGGCCGCGGGGTCGTGGACCGCGCGACCGCCGACCTGATGGGCGCCGATTTCGCCATGACCATGTACGGCGAGGCCGAGCGGGAGCAGATGTTCGGCCTGCTCCGCACCCTGCGTGTGGCGGCGGGGGACTTCGAGGGCTGATCCCGGGGCTCCCTCGATCCGGCCAGAACGGTCCGGGATGGCGCTGGCCAAAAATTACTAGGACGTCCTAGTATTTTCCTGAGGCCACAAGCCATGTTGAAAGCCGCATGCCGTACAAGGGAGTTGGCTATGAACGCCGAGGAGATCGAGGCGGGGCGAGCGCGCTGGCAGGCGCGGTTCGACGGAGCGGCCAAGAGGGAGTCCGAGTTCCGGACGCTCTCCGGCCTCGACGTGGAGCCGGTCTACGGGCCGAGCGGGGACGACCCGCGTATGGAGGGCATCGGCTGGCCGGGGGAGTATCCCTTCACCCGGGGCCTGCACCCCACCGGCTACCGGGGCAAGGCGTGGACCATCCGGCAGTTCGCCGGTTTCGGCAACGCCCGGCAGACCAACGAGCGCTACAAGATGATCCTCGGCGCGGGCGGCGGCGGGCTGAGCGTGGCTTTCGACATGCCCACGCTGATGGGCCGCGACTCCGACGACCCGCGCTCGCTCGGCGAGGTGGGCCACTGCGGCGTGGCGATCGACTCCGCGCTGGACATGGACCTGCTCTTCGACGGCATCCCGCTCGGCGACATCACCACCTCGATGACGATCAGCGGCCCGGCCGTCCCGATCTTCTGCATGTACGTCGTCGCCGCCGAGCGCCAGGGGGTGCCGGTCGGCAAGCTCAACGGGACGCTCCAGACCGACATCTTCAAGGAGTACATCGCGCAGAAGGAGTGGCTGTTCGCCCCCGAGCCGCACCTGCGGCTGATCGGTGACCTGATGGAGTTCTGCGCCGCCGACGTCCCGGCCTACAAGCCGCTCAGCGTCTCCGGCTACCACATCCGCGAAGCCGGCTCCACGGCCGCCCAGGAGCTGGCCTTCACCCTGGCCGACGGGTTCGGCTACGTGGAGCTCGGCCTGTCGCGTGGGCTGGACATCGACGTCTTCGCCCCCGGCCTGTCGTTCTTCTTCGACGCCCACATCGACTTCTTCGAGGAGATCGCCAAGTTCCGGGCCGCACGCCGGATCTGGGCGCGATGGCTGCGCGACGTCTACGGGGCCAGAACCGACAAGGCCCAGTGGCTGCGTTTCCACACCCAGACGGCGGGCGTCTCGCTGACCGCGCAGCAGCCGTACAACAACGTGGTGCGCACCGCGGTCGAGGCGCTCGCGGCCGTGCTGGGCGGCACCAACTCACTGCACACCAACGCCCTGGACGAGGTCCTGGCCCTGCCCTCGGAGAAGGCCGCCGAGATCGCGCTGCGCACCCAGCAGGTGATCATGGAGGAGACCGAGGTGGTCAACGTGGCCGACCCGCTCGGCGGATCCTGGTACGTCGAGGCGCTGACCGACCGGCTCGAGGCGGAGGCGGAGGCGATCTTCGCGAAGATCCGGGACATGGGCCATGACGGGTCGATGACCTCGGGGATCCTGCGCGGCATCGAGGACGGCTGGTTCATGTCCGAGATCGCCGAGGCCGCCTTCGACTACCAGCGCAAGCTGGAGAAGGGGGACAAGCGGATCGTCGGGGTCAACTGCCACACGGCCTCCATCGACGAGCCGCTGGAGATCCTGCGCGTCAGTCACGAGGTCGAGCGCGAGCAGAACCGCGTCCTCGCCGCCCGCCGGGCCGATCGCGACCAGGGGGCCGTGGACGCCGCACTGGCCGCGATGAGGCAGATCGCCAGGGGCGAGGGCAACCTGATCCCGCCCATGCTCGACGCGGCGCGCGCCGAGGCGACGCTGGGCGAGATCTGCGACGCGCTCCGCGACGAATGGGGCGTCTACACCGAGCCCGCCCGCTTCTAGCCGGACTCCTTCCCGTCAGCCGGCGGGCATGGGACGTGTCGGAGACCGATCATCCCTTGGGGGCGGTGGGACACGATCTGGCGGTGGCGAGTCGGCGCAGCAATCGGGATACGGCAGGATTGGGGGTATGAGCCCAGCGGACTTCAATCGACCCGGATCGCTCTATGGTGCCGTGGACCTCGGCGCGCGCAAGCAGGCGCTGGAGGCGCAGGCGCGGCGGGAGACCGCGGCACACGAGAGCGGCGGCACCCCGGTGCAGGTCGTCTATGTCGATGACGCCAATTTCGCGACGGAAGTCGTCGAACGATCCATGAACAGCCTCGTGCTGCTGGAACTCACGGTGACCCGCGCCGAGCAGGCCAAGGAGTACAGCCTGCTGCTGGAGAAACTCTCCGCCGAGAACGTCGGCAGGTGGGTTCTGGCCCGGGTGGACGTCGAGGCCAGCCCGCAGATCGCGCAGGCGCTCCGGGTGCAGAACGTGCCAGCCCTGTACGCCATCTTCCAGGGACAGCCGGTGGCGGTCGTCCCCGGGATCGCCACCGAGCCGCAGCTGCGCGACTGGCTGTCGCAGCTCATGGAGGCGTTGGCGCAGTACCTCCCGCCGGACGCCGGGGACGCCGGGGACGCCGTGACCGAGGGAGAGCCGCAGGAGGCGCCGGTCGATCCGGACGTGCTCGCCGCCGAGCAGGCCATCGACGCCGGTGACCTCGACGGCGCCGTGGCCGCCTACGAGCGGCTGCTGGCGCGCTCTCCGAACAACGAGGACGCGAAGCTGGGCCTGGCCGGGCTCGGCCTGATCCGGCGGACCCAGGACGTCGACCCCGCCGAGGTCGAGGGCCGCCTGGCCGACCCCGCCGACATCGACGCCCAGCTGCTGGCAGCCGACTTCGAGATGCTCGCCGGCGATGTGGACAGTGCCTTCGACCGGATCATCGGGGTGGTCCGCCGGACCTCGGGCGACGATCGTGACCGGGCCAGGATGCACCTGCTCGGCCTGTTCGACACCCTTCCCGCCGACGACCCCTCCATCGTGCGCGCCCGCAGGAACCTGGCCAACGCACTGTTCTAATTGCCCTGCTTTAAGGGCATAAAAGAGGTATGCGGGTTGTCACCATCTCCGCGACGTACGGCACCGCCGGCAGCGTGATCGGGCCGGCGGTGGCCGGGTGCCTGGGCGTGCCCTTCATGGACCGGGCGATCCCCTGCGCGGTGGCCGACGAGCTCGGCTGCACCCTGGAGGAGGCCCTCGCCCACGACGACCGGGCCCAGCGCGGGCTCGGCCGGTTCCTGGCGGAGGCCATGCGGCTCCCCACGGTCACTTTCGGCGGGATGGACATGTATCTGCCGGGAAACATGCCGTTACCCGCCGAGGACTTCGTCACCCACACCGAAAGAGTGATCAGGCAGACCGCACGGGGCCAGGGCGGGGTGATCCTCGGCAGGGCGGGGGCGCTGGTCCTGGCCGACCATCCCGGCGCGCTGCACGTGCGGCTGGACGGGTCCCCGAAACGCCGGATGATCCAGACGGCGACCCTGACCGGGGTGACCGAGCGTCAGGCGCGCAGGCTCGTGGAGGACAACGACCGGGCACGGGCCGCCTACGTCCGTCATTTCTACCGCGCCGACCCGGCCTCTCCACTTCTTTACCATCTGGTAATCGACAGTACGAGCATCCCGATCGACACGTGTGTGGAGCTGATTGTGACCGCATCGACAGCGTTGAGCTGAACGAGCGCGGTACGGACACCTGTCTGATGGTGGCACCATGGAGGCATCCCAACCAAGTCAGTCGCAAAGGAGCGGATTGACTGTGGCCACCGTGCCGAGTGTGTCGTACTCCATCACCGTGCGCCTGGAGGTGCCGGCGGGTGGCAAGGCCGTCAGCCAGCTCACCCACGCCGTCGAATCAGCGGGGGGCGTGGTCACCGCGCTCGACGTGACCACCGCCGGACACGAGACCCTGCGCATCGACGTGACCTGCGCCGCGCGTGACACCGACCACGCCCAGGCGATCGTCGACAAGCTCGACGCCGTCGAGGGCGTCGTCATCCACAAGGTCTCCGACCGCACCTTCCTCATGCATCTCGGCGGGAAGATCGAGATGCGGTCGAAGGTCCCGCTACGCAACCGTGACGAGCTCTCCATGGCCTACACGCCCGGCGTCGCCCGGGTCTCCATGGCCATCGCCCGCAACCCCGAGGACGCCCGGCGCCTGACCATCAAGCGCAACAGCGTCGCCGTGGTCACCGACGGTTCGGCCGTGCTGGGCCTGGGCAACATCGGACCGGCCGCCGCGCTACCCGTGATGGAGGGCAAGGCCGCGCTGTTCAAGCGGTTCGCCGACATCGACGCCTGGCCGATCTGCCTGGACACCCAGGACGTCGACGAGATCGTCCGCACCGTCCAGATCATCGCCCCCGGTTTCGGCGGCATCAACCTTGAGGACATCTCGGCGCCGCGCTGCTTCGAGGTGGAGCGACGGCTGCGCGAGCTGCTGGACATCCCGGTCTTCCACGACGACCAGCACGGCACCGCGATCTGCGTGCTCGCCGCGCTCACCAACGCGCTGCGTGTGGTCGGCAAGGAGCTGGGCGAGGTCCGCATCACCCTCGCGGGCGCGGGTGCCGCCGGCACGGCGGTGCTGCGCCTGCTGCTCGCGGCCGGTGCGCGCAACGTCATCGTCTGCGACTACCTGGGCGCGGTGCACGGTGGGCGTGAGGACCTGGACGACTCGCTCCGGTGGATCGCCGACCACACCAACGCCGACGGCTACGCAGGCGACCTGCGCGGTGCGGTCAAGGACGCCGACGTGTTCATCGGTGTCTCCGCCCCGGGCATCCTCAACGGTGACGACATCGCCACGATGGCCGACAAGGCGGTGGTCTTCGCGCTGGCCAACCCCGAGCCCGAGGTCTCCCCGGACGACGCCCGTGAGCACGCCGCCGTGGTCGCCACCGGCCGTTCGGACTACCCGAACCAGATCAACAACGTGCTCGCCTTCCCCGGCGTCTTCCGCGGCCTGCTCGACGCCCAGGCCAACGTGGTCAGCCAGGAGATGCTGCTGGCGGCGGCCAGAGCACTGGCCGCCGTGGTCACCGACGAGGAGCTCGGCCCCAACTACATCATCCCGAGCGTCTTCCACGCCGACGTCGCGGGCGCCGTCGCGGCGGCCGTGCGCGAGTCGGCCGGCGGCCGGGTCCGCAGCGGTATGACCGAGGCCTGACGGCAGGGCCGGCCGGAGGCTCCGGCAGGGTGAGGGCCCGGGCGCGGCGATGCCGCGCCCGGGCCCTCACATGTCGCCGCCGGGCTAACGGCCGCAGCCCGTGCACGGTGGGCGGGTGATCCGGTGGTAGGAGACCGAGGCGACCGCCAGGCCGATCCCCCACACGGTGTACGCGGGCACGGCCACCCACATGAAGGCGGCCTCCTCCAGCGTTCCGTCGATGGTCTCGGCGACGATCTGCGTGAGGCCCACGCCGAAGTAGGCGATCAGCGCCCCGGCGATGCCGAAACCCGGGCCCGCGACCAGCCACCTGGGCACCTTGCGACCGGCCAGCGGCAGCACCCAGCGCGGCCACACCCGGCCCCAGGAGTGCACGAGGGCGAGCGGCAGCAGCACTCCCGCCAGCACGAACCCGGTCTCGAAGATCATCAGATCCGCGCCTCCCCGATAGGGGATGTCCACTCCCATGGTGAACTGGGCCAGGAGGCGGAGCAGGCAGCCCGCCACCGCGGCGTATCCCGCGGCGTACGCCCAGACCGGCGTGCTCGCCGGTGGGCGCCGGTCCGTCCTGCTGCAGCGCAGGCAGTCGCCGCGTGTACGGCGCTGGTAGGACAGGGCCGTGGCGCCGACGAGTACGGCCACGCCCGCACAGGCCAGGCGGCTCAGAAAGCCGATCCCGTCGCGGGGGATGCCGAGACCGGGCAGGATGCCGCCCACCACGTCGAGCAGGATCATCGCCGAGGCGGACATCAGCGCCACGCTCAGCGCCCAGGCCGCCACCACCAGCGGCAACCGGCCTCCGCTCAGACGCAGTCCGATCACGACCGCCGCACCCGCACCGCACAGGGCGGAGACGAGCCCGCCGGGCAGGGTCAGGTCGCTGCCGAACACCCAGGCAGGCGCGTGTCCCACCGCCCAGTAGACCTTCAGCGTGCCGTACCCGAGGGCTCCCGCCAGGGCGGCCCACGGTGTCCACGTCATCCATCGCGGTGTCGTCTGCGTCACGGTCCAACCCTGCCGGTGTCGCGCCGCCGCGTGCCTCACCCCGGGGCGGGAAACGCCTCCCCCGCGCGGGGGAGACGCAACACGGTGGCCGCGGCACCCGGGCCGTCACTCCGCAGAGTCCTCCTCCGGGCGCCTCGGGTGAGGGGACATGAGAACTTAAAGATCCGGAGCCGAGGTGGAGCAGCGCAACAGGGGCTCCACCCCTCATGATGGAGGTATGGCGGAGGCGATCCACGTCGGTGGGCTGCTGGTGGCGACACCGCAGCTCGACGATCCCAACTTCCGGCGCAGCGTGGTCCTGATCCTGGAATACGATCTCGACGGCGGCACTCTGGGCGTGGTGCTCAACCGGCCCAGCGACATCTCGGTGACGCAGGTGCTGCCCACCTGGGACTCCATGGTGACCGGCCCGTCCGTGCTGTTCCAGGGCGGCCCCGTGCAGACCGACAGCGCCCTGGCCCTGGCCGCGGTCCCGAGCGGTCAGGAGCCCCTCGGCTGGCGGAGGCTGCACGCGGGCACCGCTGCGGTGTCGCGGCTCGGCACCGTCGACCTCGACGCCCCACCGGAGATCCTCGCGGGGGAGATCGCCCAGATGCGGATCTTCGCCGGGTATGCCGGGTGGACCGCCGGCCAGCTGGAAACCGAGATCGGCGAAGGCGCCTGGTACGTCGTGGACTCCGAGCCCGGTGACACCTTCCACCATGACCCCGGCTCGCTGTGGCGCGCGGTGCTCCGCCGGCAGCGGGGCGAGCTCGCCTACGTGGCGACCTGTCCCGACGATCCCTCGATGAACTAGGGCCTGTCCCAGCCGGGGCGCAACGAGCGCTGGGCCAGTTCGAGCGCCGCCTCCAGGTGCCGGGCCAGGGCGGTCAGGTCGGGGACGCCGTCCGGTTCGCAGAGCTCGAAGCCGACCCGGGTCACGGCGGTGAAGAGCGCGACGACGAAGTGGGCGAGGAGGTCGTCGCAGTGGGTGCCCTCGCGCCGGGCGACTTCGGCGATCAGCCGCCGCTCGTTCTCCACCATCCGCCGCACGTGCCCGGCGAAGAGCGCGGGGGTGGAGTCGATCAGCTCGTGCGCTCTGAGGAACCTGGTGCGGTCGGCGAGATCCCCCTCCTCTAACATGGTGACCACCGAGCGCAGGGCGTGGCTGAGCGCGGTGAACGGCGGTTCCTCCGCCGGCCTGGCGGCCAGTTCGGCGAGCACGACCTCAAGGCCGTCGAGGGGCAGGCAGAGGGCGACGTCCTCCTTGGTCGCGAAGTAGCGGAAGAACGTGCGGGGCGAGACGTCCGCGGCGGCCGCGATCTGGTCGACGGTCGTGGTCTCGTAGCCCTGCTCGGCGAACATGGCGAGGGCGGCGTCGACCAGCGCCAGTCGTGTCTTCTGCTTCTTGCGCTCGCGCAGGCCGGTCCCGCCCATGCCTGTCACCCCTTCGAAACGTGATGTTCACATACTGCCATAAGTCATTCTCTGCCTTATAAAAGGATTTGTCACTTGTCAGTGGCTGACATAAATTACCTTGGGTTGACATGCCCCATGGGGGGGCTGGTCGAATTCACGAGGGGACCCTTCCATGGCAGAGGCCAAGACGGTGGCCGCCGCGCCACCGCCAGAACCTGACACGTCGCCGAGGCAGGGGCACCCGTGGCTCACGCTTCTCTCTGTGTCGCTTGGCGTGATCATGGTGATGCTCGACGGCACGGTCGTCGGCATCGCCAACCCGGTGATCGCCCAAGACCTCAAGGCGTCTCTGGCCGACCTCCAGTGGGTGACCAGCGGCTACCTGCTCGCGCTCGCCGTCTTCCTGATCACCGCGGGCAAGCTCGGTGACCTGTTCGGACACAAGAAGATCTTCTTGATCGGGGTCGCCGGTTTCGCGCTCACCTCGCTCGCGATCGGCCTCAGCTCCTCGATCGGCATGCTGATCGGCCTGCGCGTGCTCCAGGGCCTGTTCGGCGCGCTGCTCCAGCCCGCCGCCCTCGCACTGCTGCGGGTGGCCTTCCCCGGTGAGCGGCTGAAGATGGCGATGGGCGCCTGGGGTGGGATCATCGGCCTGTCCAGCGCCGCCGGTCCGATCGTCGGCGGCCTGCTCGTGGAGCACGTGAGCTGGCAGTCGGTCTTCTTCATCAACGTCCCCGTGGGCATCGTGGCCATGGCCATGGGCCTGTGGGTGCTCACCGAGAGCAGGGCGCGGGCCCTGTCGAAGGTCGACTGGCTGGGCGTCGTGCTGCTGTCGGGGGCGATGTTCTCCCTGGTCTGGGCGATCATCAAGGCTCCCGAGTGGGGCTGGGGCGACTCGGCGACCATCGGCTTCCTGATCGCGACCGTGGTGCTGGGGGCCGTGTTCGTGTGGTGGCAGGGCCGTGCGGCCGAGCCGCTCCTGCCGCTCAGCCTCTTCAGCAACCCCTCGGTCTCCATCGGCACCGGCCTCATGATGCTCGTCGCGTTCTCCATGTTCGGCGCGATGTTCTTCCTGACGTTCTTCTTCCAGGGCGTCCACGGGCTCTCGCCCCTGGAGTCCGGCCTCCGGATGCTGCCGATGAGCGCGGGCATGATCGTCGCCTCCCCGCTGGCCGCCGTGCTCCTCGGGAAGTTCGGCACCAAGATCACGATCACGGGCGGCATGCTGGTCACCGCCGTGGCGATGTTCCTGATGTCCCAGCTCAGCATCGACGCCGCGTTCATCGACAGTGCGATCCCCTTCGTCCTGCTCGCCTTCGGACTCTCGCCGGTCTTCGTCGGCGCCACCGAGATCATCGTCGGCAACGCGCCCGAGGACCTGAGCGGCGTCGCGGGCGGCGTCCAGCAGTCGGCCATGCAGGTCGGCGGCGCGCTCGGCACGGCGATCCTCGGCGCGATCGTGTCGGCGAGGGTGGCGGACGTCTACGCCGGCCACTGGACGCAGGCCAAGCTCCCGCCGCTGCCGCCGGAGCAGGTCGCCGGGCTGAAGGAGCTGGCGACCTTCGGCGGGGCGCCCAACGCCCAGATGATGCCCGGCGTGCCCGAGCAGGTCGTCCAGGCCATCGCCGGCGTGTCGCACCTGTCGTTCCTCGACGGCATGCACCTCGGCTTCACGGTGAGCACCGGGGTCGCGATCCTCGCGGCCGTGCTCGCGCTGTTCGTCAAGGCGGGCCGCAAGTCCGAGGACGCCCCCATCCACATGGGCTGATCCCGCGCTTCCGCCGTACGGCTCCCGTCCTCATAGGGCGGGAGCCGTACGCGTTCACCGGGACGCGGACGCGGGCCCGGGACGGCCGGATCGCGACACGGTGAGCGCCGGCGCGGTGACCGCGCCGTCGCGGGCATAAAATCTGCAGGGTGAGCACGAAGATTCTCCCTGAGAGTGACATCCGGCCGGACCTGTCGCACGGCGACGGCGACCACGAGCGGTTCGCCCACTACGTCGAGAAGAACAAGATCATGGAGAGCGCGTTCAGCGGCACCCCCGTGCGCGCGCTCTGCGGCAAGGTCTGGGTGCCGAACCGGGATCCGCAGAAGTTCCCGGTCTGTCCTGAATGCAAGGAAATCTACGAAGGGCTACCCAAGGGCGAAGACAACAACAACGAATGAGTGTTGTTCATGGGTGATCGCCACCGATGAGGCTACGGTCGGGGTGCCGCAGGGGAGCGGCAGTCGATCAGCAGATGTGACCTGTCGGGGGAGTGCATGGCTTGGCGTGCGATCGCCGCTGTTTCGGTGTGCCTGTTCACAGCGGGCGCCGCTCCTGCCGTCCCCGCCCTGGCATCCGCTGTGACCGGGCCATCGGCCCCGCCCCGCTCCCCGGGATGTGACGCCGTCGCGCGGCAGACGGCCTCCGGACGCGGGCCCGAGCCGCACGCTCCGGCCCCGCCGCAGGTCGCGGAGATGCTCGCCGACCTGAGGCGGCGCCAGTCGGGGATGCGCCGCGGGCCATGGGCCCCGATCACGGTCCCCACCTGGGTGCACGTCTTCACCGCCGGCCCCCTGGGGGCACGGGACGGTGCGGTGCGCGACCAGATCGCCACCCTCAACGCCGCCTACGGCGGCCGGTTCGGCGGGGCGGACACCGGGATCCAGTTCCGGCTCGACGGTCTCACCCGGACCGACAACGCCGCCTGGTTCCGGGCGCCCCTCGCCTACGAGACGGCGGTGAAGGGGGAGCGCAAGGGTGGCGCCGGGACCCTCAACCTCTACATCGCCCAGCTCAGTCAGCTGGTCCTCGGTTACTCGACCTACCCCTACCTGTACCGGAGCGAGCCCGCGCTCGACGGTGTGGTCATCGACTGGCGCACCCTGCCCGGAGGGTCGCTGCGCAACTTCGACCGCGGGTTCACCGGGGTCCACGAGATCGGCCACTGGCTCGGGCTCCTGCACACCTTCGAGAACGGCTGCGTCCCCCCGGGTGACCAGGTGGCCGACACCCCGGCGGAGGGCAGGCCCACCGAGGGCTGTCCGGCACGCAAGGACACCTGCAAGGACGATGGCGACGACCCCGTCCGTAATTTCATGGACTACACCCACGATCACTGCATGTCGGAGTTCACCGCCGGCCAGGCCGCCAGGATGCACGAGATGTGGGCCGCATACCGTGGCGCGGAGCCGGACATTACCCTTAACAGGTGACAGTACCGAAGACAATTGACGCTCCATACACATCCCCTCGGATCTTCGGTCCCGCCTACCGCACGGCCACCCTGGGCATCCTGCTCGTCGTCACGCTGATCGCCTTCGAGGGCATGTCGGTCGGTGCGGTCATGCCCGCGGTGTCCGATGACCTCGACGCGCTCGACCTGTACGGCATGAGCATCTCGGCCTTCCTCATCGCCGGCCTGTTCGCCAACGTCGTCGCCGGGCTCTGGTCCGACCGGCGGGGGCACGCCCTGCCCTTCCTGCTCGGCGTGGGCCTGTTCGTGACCGGCATGGCCATGGCGGGCGCGGCATCCTCGAAGGAACTGTTCATCATGGGCCGCGTCGTCCAGGGACTGGGCGGCGGCGCGGTCATCGTGGCGATCTACGTGATGATCGTGCGGGTCTACGTCCCCGAGGCCCGGCCCAAGGTGTTCGCCGCCCTGTCGGCCGCCTGGGTGCTCCCCGCGGTGGTCGGGCCCGGCGTCGGCGGGATCGTCGCCCAGACGGTCGGCTGGCGCTGGGTCTTCTTCGGGATCGTGCCGCTGGTGATCCCGGCCATGCTGATGCTCCTGCCCGCGCTGCGCACCGGCGAGGGCCCGGCGCCCACACCGTCGACGGGCCCCCGCTCCCGGCCGCTGGCGATGACCCTGGCGGCCGCGGCCACGGCGGCGGGCGCCGGGACGCTGCTGTACGGCGCGGACCGGCTGCACACCACCCCGCTGCCCGGGGGGATCGCCGCCGCCGCCGGGCTCGTCGCGCTGGCCGTGGGCCTGCCCAGGCTGCTGCCCCCCGGGGCCCTGCGGTTCGGCCGGGGCCTGCCCACCACGGTCATGATGCGCGGCGTGCTCGCTTCGGCGTTCTTCGGGATCAACGCGTTCATCCCGCTGCTCCTCACCAAGGTGTCCGGTCTGTCGGTCGCCCAGGCCGGTGTCGCGCTGACCGCCGGGGCCCTGGGCTGGACCCTCGGCTCCTACCTGCAGAGCCGCCGCGAGTACGACCGGGCCCGGCTGGTGCGGCTCGCCGCGGCCACCGTCACCGTCGGCATCGCGCTGACCACGCTCGCGCTCGTCCCCGGCGTCACCGGCTGGGTCACCGCGCCCGCCTGGGTCGTCGCCGGATTCGGCATGGGCATCGGCGTCGCCAGCGTCAGCGTCACCGCGATGCGCCAGTCGCCCGACGCGGAGCAGGGCGCGAACTCCGCCGCCCTCCAGGTCGTCGACACCCTGGGCAGCGCGCTCACGGTCGGCTTCGGCGGCGTGCTGATCAACCTGATCGGCCACGACGACATCGCCACCGGCTACGCCACGATCGCCGTCCTCATGGTGGCCGTAGGGCTGCTCGGGGTGGCCGTCGCCGGACGCATGCGGGACGTCTCCTGATCCGTCGGCCCCCGCCATAACGACGGTCACCTATGGCCGGACCGCGTCCCGGGAGGCATGGTAGGACGGGTACGACCGTGACCACCGGGGAGGAGGCGTTGTGGACGAACGTCCTCACCGGGCATGGCCGCCGGAGGAGTCCGGGCGCAGAGGGCTGCATCGGGCGCGACCGCCGCAGGAGAGCGGGGGCGACGGCAGGCCGGGGGCATGGCCCTCCGAAGGGGCCGGGCGCCGCGGGCGGCGATCCGCGGGGGAGGTGCCGCAGGACGACCTTCCGCCGTCGGCCCGCTGGTACGGCGCACCGGCCGCCCCGCCCCGCCGCCGGGTCCAGGACCGTCTGCGCCGCCGCCTGCTCGGACTGGTCGCCCTGCTGGCCGGTGCCGGAGCCCTCATCGCCGTGGGCGTCGTCCTGGTCCCCCGGATCCTGCCCTCCTCCTCGCCCGCGGCCTCCTCGCCCGCCGGGGTGAGCGACCCCCTCGCGGGGGTGGGATACCCGCTGCCCGCGGGGTGGCGCGTGGGCGCGGTCCCCCCGGTCACCGGGTTCACCTCGGTGGCGGGCCGCGAGGGCGCGGCGACGGTGATGGCCATGCCGGCGGAGCCGGTGAACGACACGCGCGAGGCCACGGTGGAACTCGCCGACCTGTACGCACGGCTGCTGCTCCACGGCGACGAGGTGAAGGTCGTGGACGACCGGGCGGTGACGGTGGGCGGGCGGAGCGGCCACAGCCGCTCCCTCCGGGCGGAGTACCAGGACGTCAACCGGCCCAGCTATCTCCGTGTGGTGTTTCTCTCCGGCGCGGGGACGCGGCCGGTCGTCGTGCTGGGCATGGCCCAGCCGGACGACCCCCGGCTCCGGGCCGAGATCGACACCGTGATCGCCGGAGTGCGTTAGGCGTGACGGCGACCGGTGTCACCCCTGTGGCGGACCCGCGGCGGGGTGCTCGTCCGGCGGCCGGAGGCGCCGGTTGGCAGGGCCGTACGGGGCCGGAGAATCACTAGCACGTGGAGGTGATCTTGGCGAGGATCTCGCCGGATCGGCACGTCTTGTCGGCGATGCCGATTACGCTGGGGACACTGTGAGCACTTCCGCCGCATCCCACCTGTCACCCTCGTATCCGGACCGTGCCGCCTGGGGCACCGCGCCGAAGCTCCGCGCATGGCAGCAGGAGGCGTTTGACCTGTACTCCAGGGGTGAACCACGCGACTTCCTCGCGGTCGCCACACCCGGCGCGGGTAAGACGACCTTCGCGCTGCGCATCGCCAGCGACCTCCTGTCGCGAGGGATCATCCGAGCTGTGACGATCGTCACACCCACCGAGCACCTCAAGCAGCAGTGGGCCGACGCCGCCTCCAGAGTCGGCATCGCCATCGACCCCGAGTTCAAGAACAGCCAGGGCGCGACCTCGCGTGACTACGCCGGGGTGGCCATCACCTACGCCCAGGTCGCGATGCACCCGGCGCTGCACCGCGCCCGGACCGAGGCCCGCAAGACGCTCGTCATCTTCGACGAGATCCACCACGCGGGCGACGCCAAGTCCTGGGGTGACGGTGTGCGGGAGGCGTTCGAGCCCGCCGCCCGCCGCCTGGCGCTGACCGGCACGCCGTTCCGGTCCGACGTCAACCCCATCCCGTTCGTCGCCTACGCCGAAGACGGCGACGGCGTCCGGCGCAGCGTCTCCGACTACTCCTACGGGTACGGCCCGGCGCTCGCCGACGGCGTCGTCCGGCCGGTCATCTTCCTCGCCTACTCGGGTGAGATGCGCTGGCGGACCCGCGCGGGCGACGAGATCGCCGCGACCCTCGGCACCCCGCTCACCAAGGACCAGCTCGGCCAGGCGTGGAAGGCCGCCCTCGACCCCAAGGGCGACTGGATCCGGCAGGTGCTCCGCGCGGCCGACCGGCGGCTGGCCGAGGTGCGCCGGGGCGTGCCCGACGCGGGTGCGCTGGTCATCGCCACCGACCACGAGACGGCGCGCGCCTACGCCAAGCACATCCGGGCGATCACCGGTGAGGGTGCCACGGTCGTGCTCTCCGACGACCCCGAGGCGTCAAAGAAGATCAAGCAGTTCTCCGCGTCCCAGGAGCGCTGGATGGTCGCGGTCCGGATGGTCTCCGAGGGCGTCGACATCCCCCGTCTGGCCGTCGGGGTCTACGCCACGAGCATCTCGACCCCGCTGTTCTTCGCCCAGGCCGTCGGCCGCTTCGTCCGGGCGCGCAAGCGCGGCGAGATCGCCTCGGTGTTCCTGCCCTCGGTGCCCACCCTGATGGGGCTGGCCGGGGAGATGGAGGCCGAGCGCGATCACGTGCTCGACCGGAACCTGCCCGAGGAGGGGCTGGACGACTTCCTTCTCGACGACGCCCAGCGCAAGAAGGACAACCCCGACGTCCTGGGTGACGAGCTGCCCTTCGAGACGCTGGAGGCGGTCGCCACCTTCGACCGGGTGCTCTTCGACGGCGGCGAGTTCGGCACCTCCGCCGAGGCCGGCTCACCCGAGGAGGAAGACTTCCTGGGCCTGCCCGGCCTGCTGGAGCCCGACCAGGTGCGGACCCTGCTGAGCAAACGCCAGTCCGACCAGCTACGGGCCAAGCAGCGGCCCGAGCCCAAGGAGCCCCAGCTGGCTCCGCACGAGCTCATCGCCAACCTCCGCAAGGAGCTCAACGGGCTGGTCGGCGCATGGAACCACCGCACCGGCCAGCCGCACGGCGTCATCCACGCCGAGCTCCGCCGGGCCTGCGGCGGCCCGGCCATCGCGCAGGCCACCGCCGAGCAGGTCCAGGAGCGGATCGACAAGATCCGTCACTGGGCTACCCAGCGGTCGCGTTAGCCGCCGGGGCTCCGGACCACCGGGTCGCCGCTGAGCTGGACTCCGGCGGCGTCGAGCTCGGCCAGCGCGGCCTCCGTGGTGGCCCTGGCCACCCCGGCGGTCAGGTTCAGCAGCACCCGCACGGCCAGGCCGTTGCCGACGGCGTCCAGGGCGGTGGCGCGCACGCAGTGGTCGGTGGCGATGCCGACGACGTCCACCGCGCTCACCCGGCGCCGGGCGAGCCAGTCGGCCAGGCCCGTGCCGTCGGGGGCGCTGCCCTCGAAGCCGCTGTAGGCGGCGGCGTGGGCGCCCTTGCTGAACACCTCCTCGACGTGTCCGGTGTCGAAGGCGGGGTGGAAGTCGGCGCCCGTGGTCCCGGCCACGCAGTGGGCGGGCCAGGAGCTCACGTAGTCGGGGTCGGCGGCGAAGTGCCCGCCGGGGTCCACGTGGAAGTCGCGGGTCGCCACGACGTGGTCGTAGCCGTGTGAGGCGGTGTGCCGGGAGATGGCCGTGGCGACCTCCGCGCCGCCGCCCACCGGCAGACTGCCGCCCTCACAGAAGTCGTTCTGGACATCAACGATGATCAGCGCGGTTGCCATGGAACTCAGTCAAACACGGTCGGAATGGCGGCGTAGCCCCGGGACAGCTGGTGGGCCGTGGCCGGGAGTTCGGCGACGGCCTGGCGGTGCCGGTGGCGGGCCGCCTCCAGCTCCTCCCCGCCGACCACCTCGCCGCCGCGGACCAGCTCGGCCTGGAGCGGGCGGGCGTCGGCCGGTCGGTCGCCGGAGACGGTGACCAGCTCGGCGACCGCCGTCCCCGTGGGGTCGAGCTGCCGGAAGGCCTCCTTGCGCCCGCCCCGGCTGGGCTTGCCCACCGATCTCTTGGCCACCGGCTGCATGACCCCCTCGGCGTCCTCCCGGACCACGAGCTTGTAGACCAGCGCGGCCGTCGGCACACCGGAGCCGGTGACCAGCGAGGTGCCGACGCCGTAGGCGTCCACGGGGGCCGACGACAGCGCCGCGATCGTGTACTCGTCCAGGTCGCTGGTGACGAGGATGCGGGTCTTCTCGGCGCCCAGCGAGTCGAGCTGCCCGCGGACGGCATGGGCGACCTCGGCCAGGTCACCGGAGTCGAGGCGGACGGACCCCAGGTCGGGGCCCGCCAGTTCCACGCCGGTCCGTACGGCCTCCGCCACGTCGTAGGTGTCGACCAGCAGAGTGGTGCCGGTGCCGAGCGAGTCGATCTGGGCCTGGAAGGCCTGCTTCTCCGAATCGTGCAGCAGCGTGAACGCGTGGGCCGCGGTCCCGGCGGTCGGCACGCCGTACCGGTGGCCGGCCATCAGGTTGGAGGTGGAGGAGAACCCGCCCAGGTAGGCGGCCCGCGCGGCGGCCACGGCCGCCATCTCGTGGGTGCGCCGCGAGCCCATCTCGACGAGTGGCCTGGATCCGGCGGCGTGAACCATGCGGGAGGCCGCGGTGGCGATCGCGCAGTCGTGGTTGAGGATCGACAGGATGACCGTCTCCAGCAGCACGGCCTCGGCGAAGGTGCCCGCCACGGTCAGGATGGGGGAGCCGGGGAAGTAGCACTCGCCCTCGCGGTAGCCGTACAGGTCGCCGGAGAACCGGTAGCCGGCGAGGAATTCGATGGTGGGGGCGTCGACGATCTGGTTGTCGTGGAGGAACGCGAGCTCCTCCTCGCCGAACCGGAAGCTCTCCAGAGCCTCCAGCACCCGGCCGGTCCCGGCGACCACGCCGTAGCGCCGCCCGCCGGGCAGCTGGCGCGCGAACACCTCGAACACCGTACGTCGCGACGCGGCTCCACTGTGCAACGACGCCTGTACCATTGTCAGCTCATAGTGATCTGTCAGCAACGCCCTGCTCATGCTCGTCATCACGAGTCGAAGACTAGGCCAGCCGTAGGGCAGACTGGTCTGCGTGGGTAGTACGGCTCCAATGGAGGTCGAACGTCCGGCAGTCGACGTCCGGCCCGATCTGCCATGGCTGACGATCGTCTGGAACGACCCGGTCAACCTGATGTCCTACGTCACGTACGTCTTTCAGTCCGTCTTCGGCTACTCGAAGGAGAAGGCGGAGAAACTGATGCTCGACGTGCACCAGAAGGGCAGGGCCGTGGTGTCCAGCGGCACCCGTGAGGAGATGGAGCGCGACGCGCAGATCATGCACTCCTACGGGCTCTGGGCCACCGTGCAGCGGGATTCATGAGCGGTGGGCCCGGCGGGGCTCCTTCCGCGGCGCCCTGCGGGCGGGCCCGCGGGAAAACGAGCGAGGAGCGGTGAGCGAGCGGTGAGTTCAGGGTTCAAGCGGGGGCGCAAGGGCAGCGTGATCACTGTCTTCGACGCCGCCGAGGTCTCGATCCTGCGTTCGCTGGTCTCGCAGATCCTCGGCCTGATCGAGCCCGGGGAGACCGGGAGCGATCCCCTGGAGCGCGCGCTCGGCATCGGCCCGTCCGAGCAGTCCGCCGATCCGGTGCTCGCCCGGCTGTTCCCCTCGGCCTACGAGGACGCCGAGCAGTCCGCCGAGTTCCGCCGCTACACCGAGGCGACGCTGCGCGACGGCAAGCGGGCCGACGCGCAGACCATGCTCGACAGCGCCGAGCCGGGACGGGTCGAGCTCTCCCCCGAGCAGGCGCAGGCGTGGATGCGCGCGCTGAACGACGTACGGCTCGCGCTCGGCACCCGGCTCGAGGTGACCGAGGAGGTCCACGACGAGCTCGCCGAGATGGCCGAGGACGATCCGCGCTATCCGGCCTACGTCACCTACGACTGGCTGACCTACCTCCAGGACACCCTGGTCCGTGCCCTTTGGTAACTTCCTGACATGCTCACGATCTCCCGGGAACTGGTTGACAAGATCATCGCGCATGCCCGGGCCGACCATCCGGACGAGGCCTGCGGCGTGATCGCCGGACCGTACGGCTCCGACTCCCCCGAGCGGTTCGTCGCGATGGAGAACGCCGAGCGGTCGCCCACCTTCTACCGCTTCGACTCGCTGGAGCAGTTGCGGGTCTGGCGCGAGATGGACGACCGCGACGAGGAGCCGGTGGTCATCTACCACTCCCACACCGCGACCGAGGCCTACCCCTCGCGCACCGACATCTCCTACGCCTCCGAGCCCGGTGCCCACTACGTGCTGGTCTCCACCCGAGAGGAGCTGGGCGAGGAGGCGGAGTTCCGCTCCTACCGGATCATCGACGACGTGGTGGAGGAGGAAGAGGTCACGATCATCTCGTAGATGACCGGCATCCCGAGAGTCGATCCGGCCGTGAGGGGAATCGCCCCTTTGGGTAAGCTCATGACCATGTCGACCGTTGACCCGAGCCTGGAGGACGCCGTGCTGTCACGCGCCGGCGCGCGGGCCCGGTACGCGGGGCTGGTGGCCGTACAGAACTTCCTGTTCGCCCACACCCCCTCCGTCGTCGTCTACGACTGTCGCTGACCGGCAGTTTCCGGAATCCTCCCGTGCCCGCCGGTGTTCTGATCCGGTGGGCGCCACTCCCATGACGACACAAGGAGATTGACCCGCGATGGCCATCGAGGTCCGTATTCCGACCATCCTGCGCACCTACACCGACGGCGCCAAGGCCGTCGACGCCAAGGGCGCGACGCTTGAAGAGCTGATCGGCGACCTGGAATCCCGGCACCCCGGCCTCCGGGACCGCCTGGTGGACAAGGGCGCGCTGCGCCGCTTCGTGAACGTGTACCTGAACGACGAGGACGTCCGTTTCCTGGGTGGCCTGGAGACCCCGCTCTCCGACGGAGACACGGTCACCGTCCTCCCGGCCGTGGCCGGCGGCTCCCGCTAGCGGCGCACGCCGATGTCCCTTGTCCGGCACGACGAGGCGGAAGCCGTACATCATGCGTTTTGAATCACTGATCGACTCGGTGGGCCGCACGCCGCTGGTCGGCCTGCCCCGGCTGTCCCCGTCGGCGGACGTGCGGGTCTGGGCCAAGCTTGAGGACCGCAACCCGACCGGCTCCATCAAGGACCGGCCGGCGCTGTGGATGATCGAGCAGGCGGAGAAGGACGGCCTGCTCCGGCCCGGCTGCACGATCCTCGAACCCACGAGTGGCAACACGGGCATCTCGCTGGCGATGTCCGCGCGCCTCAAGGGCTACAAGCTGATCTGCGTCATGCCGGAGAACACCTCCGAGGAGCGCCGCCAGCTCCTGCGGATGTGGGGAGCGGAGATCATCTCCTCTCCGGCGGCCGGCGGTTCCAACGAGGCCGTCCGGGTCGCCAAGGGCCTGGCCGAGCAGCATCCTGACTGGGTGATGCTCTACCAGTACGGCAATCCCGCCAACTGGCTCTCCCACTACGAGACGACGGGTCCGGAGATCCTCGCGGACCTGCCGACCGTCACCCATTTCGTGGCGGGCCTCGGGACGACCGGCACCCTGATGGGCGTCGGCCGGTTCCTGCGCGAGCACGTCCCCGACGTGAAGATCGTGGCCGCGGAGCCCCGTTACGGCGAGCTGGTGTACGGCCTGCGCAACGTGGACGAGGGCTTCATCCCCGAGCTCTACGACCCGGAGGTCCTGACCACCCGGTTCTCCGTCTCCTCCGCCGACGCGCTCCGGCGCACAAGGGAGCTGCTGGCCACCGAGGGCATCTTCGCGGGGGTCTCCACCGGGGCCGCCCTGCACGGCGCGCTCGGGATGGCGGCCAAGGCGGTCAAGGCGGGGGAGCGGGCCGACATCGTGTTCGTGGTGGCCGACGGCGGCTGGAAATACCTCTCCACCGGTGCCTATGACGGCACCCTGGACGAGGCCGAGGAGCGTCTGGAAGGCCAGCTCTGGGCCTGAGGCCTCGGATCCTCCCCACGAAAAGGGGGGCGGGCGTCCCACCGGGACGCCCGCCCCCCTTTTCTTTCCTGCCCGTCAAGCGTCCCCACCCGGCGGGACAGGGTTCAGTCGAACAGGACCCGCAGGGAGAACGAGGCGTCGCCGCCCGACTGCGTGCCGCTGATGCCGACGGCACGCAGCTGCTGGAGGTTGGTCCTGGCCTCGCCCCGCACGTTCTGCAGGTAGAGCTTCTCGATCTTGTTGAGGTCGACGTAGGCGGCGGCGGTCACGTTGCCGGCGTCGGGGATCGCGAGCTGGAAGCTCTCGTCGTCGGCCAGGCCGCCGTCGTCCTTGGCGAGCGCGGCGGCGTACTCCTGGGAGCTGGCCAGCACGAGGGTGCCGTCACCGGGCACCTTGGCGATCGGCGGAATGCCGGTGCCGGTGCCGTCTCCGGCGAGGAGCTTCTCGATCTTGCCGACGACCTCCTGCGCCTTGGCGGGATCGGTGACGATACGGGCGCCGATCTTGGGCTGGCCGCTGTCGAGGCCGGTTCCGTCCACCGCCAGGGTGAGGTTCTTGCCGAGCAGCGTCACCAGGTCGGCGGGGAGCGCCAGCCCGGCCTGCTGCTGGGCCTGGTCGGCGAACTGCTGCAGGCCGCCGCCGGCGGCCTGGTCGGCCGACTTCAGGATCTGGGCCCACTGCTTGCCGACCACGTCACCGAGGCCGGAGAACGAGACCGCGCCCACGGTGGAGGCCGGGAGCTTGCCGATCCCGGTGGCCTCGGGCTCGCCCATGCCCTCCAGAGCCTTTGCGCCGCGGCTGATGCCGGCCAATTCGACGTAGCCCTCGTCGAAGCGGAGCGCACCGGCCACCCGGACGTTCTTGATCTGCGCGAGGGCGGCGGGATCCTGTGCGGCCATCTGGGGGGCGAGCTGGGCGACTCTGCCCGCGTCCATCCAGAAGGAGAGCACGCCGGTCTCGCCGAGGGCGCTCAGGTCGTCCGAGAAGGTGGGGAGGTCGGCCAGCGGCGCCGCCTGGGCGGCCTGGTCGACCTCCGCCTGGGTCGCGGCGATCAGCGCGTAGTCCTCGCGGAAGGCGATGCCGTACTTGTCGCCGTCCGCGATCTTGGCGATGCCGGCCTTCGCCTTGTCCGCGTCGGTCACCTGGATGGCCCCGACGAACCCGGGCTCCTCGCTGCCCTTGGCGGGTGGGAGCACGGCCACGCCGATACGGCTGCCGAGCCAGGGCTCGACGTCGGTGGCATAGTTGATCTTGGTGTCGGCGTTCTTGTTCAGCAGGTCGAACAGGGCCGTACGCGGATCTTCGCCTCTGAAGGAGTCCTTGGTGGCCGTGAACTTCCGGGCGATGCCGAACAGGGCCAGCTTCTGGTTGGCGGCCGGGTCGAGATCGAGGCGTACGTATCCGATGGCGCTGCCGGGCAGCACGTCGTGGGGCTGGGTGCCGCCGCCGCTGAGCAGGCTGACCGCGTAGGCGCCGCCGCCGCCCACGAGGGCGACGACCACGGCGGCGATCACCGCGATCAGCCAGCCCTTGCCGCCCTTGCGGGTGGGCGGGGCCGGCGGCTGTCCCGAGCCCAGGAAGTCCGGGCCCTGCTGCTGCCAGCCGGGCTGCTGGCCGTAGGACTGCTGGCCGTAGGCGGGCTGCTGACCATAGGCGGGCTGCTGGCCGTAGGGCTGCTGCTGCTGGTATCCCTGCTGCGGCTGGCCGGGCTGGCCCTGCTGGCCGTAGGGCTGCTGCTGGTATCCCCCGGGCGGTTGCTGCGGGTAACCGCCCTGCTGAGGATGGCCCTGGGGGTGTGACGGACCGTTCTGCGGCCGGTAGGCGATCGTTCGGTCGGGCTCCTGGTCCGGTGGAGGCGACTGGCCGGGGGGATAGTTGGCAGGCATGCTCACTCACAATGTGGATTTATGGAATAAAGAGAATTTAGTGCACTTCGCTAGCGGGCGGCTTGCATTGAACTAACTGGTCGATTGTTCTGTCCAAGGAGGGATCGCCGCCGTTCCGGCGTTCCGGCTGGTCGTCCGGCCCGCCTGTCGCCCGAGATCTCCCGCGGGCGCCACGGAGTTTTCTGGTGGCGGCGGGTGTCGCGGGCCGGGGAGGCGCGGCCCGCGAGGACTGGGTAAGGTAAGCGCTCTAGAACAAGGTTCGGGAGTGTGGATGACGAAGTTCGACGAGGCGACGCAGGCCATCAGGGTGGACGAGACCACCTATGACGTGTGCCTGGACCCCGGCTACTCGATCGGCGGGCCGCTCAACGGCGGCTATCTGATGGCGGTGCTCCTGCGTGCCGTCGTGGACGCCTCCCCGCACGGGCATCCGGTGACCACCAGTGCCCAGTTCCTGCGCGCGCCCCGGCCCGGCCCCGCCCGGGTGCGGCTGGAGCAGATCAAGGCCGGCCGCACCGCCGCGATGACCCGCGCGACCCTGGTCCAGGACGACACATCCTTCATCGAGACCCTCGTCACGACGGCGACCCTGGGCGAGGCCGTCCCCGACTGGACGGACGGCCCCTCGGCGGTCATGCCGCCCATCGAGCAGTGCGTCAGGCTGCCCGAGCCCAGGCCGGAGTCGAACATGACGCTCAACGCGCAGATGGAGATGGCGTTCGACCCGCCCACCGTCGGCTGGCTCGACGGCAACCCCACCGGCCGCCCCGAGGCCCGCGCCTACTTCCGGATGGCCGAACCGCAGGATCCCGACCCCTACGTGCTGGCCCTGGCCGTGGACGCCCTCCCCCCGGTGGTCTTCTCCGCCGGTGCCCGGGGCTGGGCGCCGACCGTGGACCTCACCTGGCACCTGCGCGCCCTGCCGGCCCCCGGCTGGCTCACCCTGCTCGGCAGCGGCCGGATGATCAGCGACGGCTGGTTCGACGAGGAGGTCGAGGTCTGGGACGCGGCCGGACGCCTGGTGGCCCAGTCCCGCCAACTCGCCCGGGTGGGGCGAGGCTGAGCCATAAATCAGCGTTGTGAGGATTCTTACCGTGAGTGTCCGTCCCGGGTCGCCTAATCTTGGGAACCGTGTCGCAAGCGAGTATCGGAATCTTTGACAGCGGTGTGGGCGGCCTCACGGTGGCCAGGGCGATCATCGATCAGCTGCCCAGTGAATCGATCTTCTATGTGGCCGACACGGCGCGGCAGCCGTACGGTCCCAAGTCCATCGCGCAGGTCCGCGCCTACGCGCTGGAGGTGATGGACCACCTCGTCGAGCACGACGTCAAGATTCTGGTGATCGCGTGCAACAGTGCCAGCGCGGCGGTGCTGAGGGACGCGCGCGAGCGCTATGACGTGCCCGTCGTCGAGGTGATCCAGCCGGCGACGCGCCGGGCGGTGCGCGCCACCCGCAACGGCCGGGTCGGGGTGATAGGGACCAGGGCCACGATCGAGTCGATGGCCTACCACGACGCGTTCGCCGCCGCCCCCGACGTCCTGCTGACCGGGGTGGCGGCACCCCGGCTGGTGGAGTTCGTGGAGCGCGGGGAGACGATGAGCGAGGAGCTCATCGAGGTCATCCGCGACTACCTGCGGCCGGTGCTGGCGGACGGGTGCGACACCCTGATCCTTGGATGCACGCACTATCCGCTGCTCACCGCACCCATCTCCTACGTCGCGGGAGACGGCGTCACGCTGGTCTCCAGCGCCGACGAGACGGCCAAGGACGTCTACCGCATCCTGCACGACCGGGGCCTGGCGGCGGAGGACGGCGCTCCCCGTCACCGGTTCGGCGCCACCGGCGACACCGTCCTGTTCGAACGGCTCGGACAGCGCTTCCTGGGGCCGGAGATCCAGGCCGTCGAACTCGCGCCGGTGGGGGACGTCTCCGGGAACGGGCACCACCCGTGAGGACCGCGGCCACCGGCATCAAGCCGTGACGTGACAAGGCAGAGTGAAAAGGGAGGCCGCCGTGAAATTGACGATCATCGGGTGCTCTGGGAGCTTCCCCGGCCCGGACAGCCCCTCCTCCTGCTACCTGCTGGAGGCCGAGGGGTTCCGCATGCTGCTGGACTTCGGCAACGGCGCCCTGGGGGCGCTCCAGCGACACATCGGTCTCTACGACGTGGACGCGATCTGCCTGTCCCATCTGCACGCCGACCACTGTCTCGACATGTGCCCCTACCACGTGGTGCGCACCTACTCCCCGCACGGCCCGCTTCCCCGGGTGCCGGTGTACGCCCCCGCCGGCGCCCCCCGCCGCCTGGCCGCCGCCTACGGCATGCCCGACGAGCCGGGCCTGGAGACGGCCTTCGACTTCGTACGGCTGACGCCGGGCGTCTTCGAGGTGGGCCCCTTCACGGTGACGGCCGCGCCGGTGAACCACCCGGTCGAGACCTACGGGTTCCGGGTCTCCCACGGCGGGCGCTCGGTCGCCTACTCCGGCGACACCGGCGAGTCGGCCGAGCTGGTCAAGCTCGCCTCGGGGGCGGACGTGCTCCTGTGCGAGGCGTCCTTCCTGGAGCGGCCCGGCCTGCCCGCCGGCCTGCACCTGACCGGCCGTCAGGCCGCCGAGCACGCGGCCAGGGCGGACGTGGACACCCTGGTGCTGACCCACCTCGTGCCCTGGTACGACCAGGAGCGGATTCTCCAGGAAGCCTCCCTGGGAGGCTTCGGCGGACGGACCGAACTCGCACGGAGTGGGGCCCTATATGACCTAGGGTGAGGTTCATGGCCCGTGCAGATGGACGTTCTCCCGATCAGCTCCGCCCCGTCACGATCACCCGCGGCTGGCTCGCGCACGCCGAGGGCTCGGTGCTCGTCGAGTTCGGCGGCACCAAGGTGCTCTGCGCCGCCTCCGTGCAGGACAGCGTGCCCCGCTGGCGCCGGGGGAGCGGCCAGGGCTGGGTCACCGCCGAATACGCCATGCTGCCCCGCGCCACCAACACCCGTAACGACCGCGAGTCGGTGCGCGGCAAGATCGGCGGCCGGACCCACGAGATCTCCCGCCTGATCGGCCGGTCCCTGCGGGCCTGCGTCGACTACAAGACCCTCGGGGAAAACTCGATCGTCATCGACTGCGACGTGCTCCAGGCCGACGGCGGCACCCGCACGGCCGCCATCACCGGCGCCTACGTCGCGCTGGCCGACGCGGTGACGTGGATGCGCGAGCGGAAGATGTGCAAGGCCGACCCCCTGATCGACTCGGTCGCGGCCGTTTCGGTCGGCGTCGTCGGCTCCACCCCCCTGCTGGACCTCTGCTACACCGAGGACGTCGCCGCCGAGACGGACATGAACGTGGTGATGACCGGGGCCGGCGAGTTCGTCGAGGTCCAGGGCACGGCCGAGGGCAAGCCGTTCAACCGGGGCGCCCTCGACGAGCTGCTCGACCTGGGGGTGGCCGGGTGCGCCGAGCTCACCCGACTGCAGCGGGAGACGCTGGCGTGAGCGCGGAGCGAGCCGGGGGCACGGGCCCGAACCGGGTGGTCCTCGCCACCCGCAACACCGGAAAGATCGCCGAGCTCCGCCGGATCCTGGCCGACGCCTCGGTGCCGGTGGAGATCGTCGGCCTGGAGGAGTTTCCCCAGATCGACGACATCGCCGAGACCGGCCTGACCTTCGCCGAGAACGCCCTGCTCAAGGCGCACGCCGTCGCCAGGGGATCCGGCCTGCCCGCGATCGCCGACGACTCGGGACTGTGCGTCGACGTGCTGAACGGCATGCCGGGCATCTTCTCGGCCCGCTGGTCCGGCAGGCACGGCGACGACACGGCGAACCTGGAGCTCCTGCTCGGGCAGGTGTCCGACGTGCCCCGAGAACACCGGGGCGCCCATTTCGCGTGCGCCGCCGCGCTGGCCCTGCCATCGGGGGAGGAGCGGGTCGCCGAAGGCGCGATGCGCGGCCTCATCATCGACGCGCCGCGCGGGACCAACGGCTTCGGCTACGACCCGATCTTCGTGCCCGAAGGGGAGAGCCGGACCACCGCCGAGCTGTCGGCGCAGGAGAAGGACGCCATCAGCCATCGAGGCCGTGCCTTCCGTGCGCTGGCCCCCATCCTCGCCGAAGTGATCTTCTAGTACTCCAGTGGGACTTTGTGATCTATGTGCTGAATGCGGCGGCGAGTCGACGTGGGTAGTGGCTTCCGTCGACGGAAACTCATCCGGCCGTCTCTCTGACGGCCCGCCGCAGTGCCCCACGTTGACGCACCGCCCGGTCGAGACCTCCCAGACCTGCGCGGTGCCGCTGTCGCCTTCACCCCAGTCGCCGGTGGCCAGATGGTTGCCGGAAGGGCTGAGCGCCAACGCGGTGATCTTCGAACGGTGCCCGTACGGGCGGCTCAGCATCGTGCCCCGCATGCGGATCCTGTCCGTGGCGAGCCGGTGCGCCGGGGTAACGCCGTGGTCGCGTTCGAGCGCGGTCAGCCGGGCCCGCAACGGGGGAAGGTCGCGTGCGGGAGCGAAGGACGTCCAGTCCGCGTCCGTCATCAGGTTCTCCAGCTCGGCTGGGTCGGCCGCGGCGAGGGTGGCGGGGTCCGCGAAGCGGCCCGGTACGGGGAGGGGGCCGGGAACCTTCCCCGCTCTCCGGGCACTCAAGCTCCGCGAGCGCCGCGAGGAGTGCCGCCTCGTCGTACCTCGGTATGCCCTGGAGAAGACCGGCTTCCGGCGTGTCCGGAGCGGGATGGGGCGACCTGTAATCGGTGCGTAAGATCCTGTGTCCGGCGACTGGCGTAGCGTCGGAGGATGGAGAGTAACAGGCGCGCGCCCGTGTGGGCGGCGACGCTGATCGGCCTGGTGTCCGGCGCGGTGGCGGTCGGGGTGTCCCTGCTGGCAGCGGGCCTGGTGAAGGCCTCGGCCTTCCCGGTCGTCGCGGTCGGCAACGCCGCCGTCGACCTCACCCCGGCCGCGCTGAAGGATTTCGCGATCCGCACCTTCGGGGAGAACGACAAGACCGTCCTGCTGGCGGGCATCTTTCTCGTGCTCGCCGCGATAGCCGCCGCCATCGGACTCCTGGCCGTCCGTGACCTCCGGTACGGCCTGGCCGGCCTGGCCGCCTTCGGCCTCGTCGGCATCGCGGCCGTACTGACCCGCCCCGGTGCGGGTGCCGTGGACGTCGTCCCCACCGTGGCCGGCGTCGCCGCCGCCATGCTCGCCCTGCGTCACCTCGTCAGGCGCGCCCTCGTCCCCGTGAGCGGCTCCCCCGGGGCGGACCTGCCGGACGGCTCACGTGACCACTCCACCGACGCCGACGCCGACGCCGACGCCGACGCCGACGCCGAGGAGCGGGACCGGCGCGGCGCGCCGGTCCCGCCGGTCATGCGGGCGGGCGACGGCCTCTTCTCGCTCGACCGGCGAGGGCTGCTGATCGGGACGGCCGGAGGCATCGTCCTGGCCGGAGTGACGGGAGTGATCGGGCGGACGCTGTCGGGCCGCGCGCAGGTGGCCGCGGCCCGGGTCGACCTGCGGCTGCCCCGCCCCTCCACCCCGGCCACGCCGCTCCCCGCCGGAGTCGACCTGAGGATCAGGGGACTGTCGCCGTTCGTCACGCCCAACCACGACTTCTACCGGGTGGACACCGCCCTGGTGGTGCCGCAGGTCGACCCGCGGAGCTGGACCCTGAAGATCAGCGGCATGGTCGACAGGCCCGTCGAGCTGACCTTCGCCGACCTGATGAAACGTCCCCTGCAGGAGGCCGACATCACGCTGTGCTGCGTCTCCAACGAGGTCGGTGGCCCCTACATCGGCAACGCCCGCTGGCTGGGCACCAGCCTGGCCGCCGTCCTGCGGGACGCGGGAGTGCGGAAGGGGGCCGACATGCTGCTCAGCACCTCCGCCGACGGCTGGACCTCCGGCACTCCGGTCGACGTCGTCCTCGACGGCCGCGACGCGCTGCTGGCCTTCGGCATGAACGGCGAGGCACTCCCCGTCGACCACGGCTTCCCGGTCCGCCAGGTCGTCCCCGGCCTCTACGGCTACGTCTCGGCCACCAAGTGGGTGACGGAGATCAAGGTCACCCGGTTCGACGAGGACGAGGCCTACTGGACGTCCAGGGGGTGGTCGCCGAAGGGGCCGATCAAGACGGAGTCGCGCATCGACCTGCCGAGGGACGGCGCCCGCCTCGCGCCGGGCCGTACCGTGATCGCGGGTGTCGCCTGGGCGCAGCACAAGGGAGTGGACGCCGTCGAGGTGCGGGTCGACCGCGGGCAGTGGCGTCAGGCGCGCCTGGCCGAGGCGCCGACCGCCGACACCTGGCGCCAGTGGGTGATCGACGACTGGGACGCCACCCCGGGCGACCACACCATCGAGGTGCGGGCCACCGACGCCACCGGCTACACCCAGACCGCCGACCGCGTCGGGGTGATCCCCGACGGAGCCACCGGCTGGCACAGCGTCAGCGTCCAGGTCGCCTGAGCCTCCTCGATCGTCGCCCGGTGGCGCGGGACACCGGGCGACGAGGCCGCCCGGCCGGGTGGCCCGCCGATCCCGCGCCACCGGGCCCGAAACGCCCGGCAACCCGCCTCCCGGCGTCGACCGGCGCTCGGGAAGGTCCCGCGCCGGGCCGTCAGACCGCGCTGCGCATCGTGGACACCGTCCTCGCGCATCTCGCCGAAACCCGAGGCGACGCCGGCCCTTGATTCGGTCAACTCGCTCACACGCCGCGCGTACCCGTTCTAGCCTCGGGCGGACACGGGGCGGACGGGCGAGGGGGCCGGGTGACTCAGGTGGTTCTGCCCGCGGAGGGCTACAACCCCATCGTGACCGCGGACGGGCAGCGGTGGCGCGACTTCGAACTGGAGACTCCGGAGCCCGTCGCGGCGGCGCCGCGAGAGGCCGGCCGGGCGCCGTGGGGGCCGCCCTGGCTGGAGCGGTGCCGGCCGTACGGCGTGGCCGGGGGGCTGGCCAGGCCCGACCCGCAGACCCAGGACGACATCGTGCGCGCCGTACCGGTGACGGAGCAGGGGACGCCCCGGCGCTTCCCCGACCCGCGGGGCATGTGGATCAGGTTGATCAACGGAGCCGGCGCCGCGGAGGACCCGTTCCGGGCGACCAACGCGGTGGACTGCGCGCTGGCGGTGCTCTCCACCTGGTACGGCGCGCCCATGGTGGCTGCGCCCCGGCGGCCGGAGTACGACCGGGTCGGCAAGCCGCTGCTCACCGGTGAGGCGGGGGGAGTGGCCAGAGCCGAACGGTGGCTCAACCAGCGCTTCCAGTACGTGGGACAGGGACGTCATGCCTACGTCCCGATCGGCCACGCGCTCCTGGCCGGGGGACACGGCGCCGCCGCGATCATCATCAACCGCTGGCCCGGCGGGGGCAGCCACGCCTGGAACGCCGTCAACTCCGGTGGCGAGGTGATCTGGATCGACGCGCAGCGAGGGCACATGGCCGTCGGCCCGCCCTACGGATCGGTGACCGGCGTCTTCTGCGTGGTGATCGACGGGGAGGGGCGGCGGCTGTGAACCCCGACCAGGCCAGGGCCGTCGCCGAGGAGTACTTCAACGGTGCCCGTAGCCCTGGCTCCGCAGCCGAGATTCGGATATATGCCTTCAAGGAAGGCTATGTGGCCTGGCCGAAGGAGCCCGAGCCCGACGACCCCGCCGCGCTGCCCGACACCATCGGCGGCGGCTGCGTGGTGATCGACACGGCCACCGGAGAGGTCGTCATCCGCCCCCTGCTCAACCCCGAGACCGTGGCCGAACAGTGGCCGGGACACCGCCCCCGATAGCTCCGCCTTTCCCGGAGGCGAGGCTGTCGAAGGCGGTGGGGCCACCCATCGCGGACGATGCCGCCCGCGCAAGATGATCTTAATCATAGGGGTGCGGCCGACGGGCCGGTCACCAACCGGCGGCGGGCCCACGGAAGCAGAGCAGACCGGGGCGCCGCCCCCGGCAGAAGGCGCCCCGGCCACCGGCGAATGCCCCGATCAGCCCGCGGCGAGCGATCCCACGATGGAGGCACGCGCCGCCCTGCGCGCCGGCAGCACGGCCGCCAGCACCCCCGCCAGGCCCGACAGCGCCATGAACGCCAGGATCTGCAGGACCGGAAGCTGGAAGACGGCGTCCGCCATCATCGCCCGCGCCGCGGCCCAGCCGAACGTGACACCGAGCACCACACCGACCAACGCCCCGATGAGTCCCAGGATCAACGCCTCCACCGAGAGCATCCGCCGCAACTGAGGCCGCGTCAGGCCGAGCGCCCGCAGCAACGCCGACTCACGGGTCCGTTCGTGGACCGACAGCGACAGCGTGTTGGCGATACCCAGCAACGAGATGAGCACCGCCAGCCCCAGCAGACCAGTAATGATCATCAGCATCATGTCCAGCGCCTCGTCGAACTCGCCCCGGACATCCGTCGAACTGGCGACCTTCGCCGTCGGATACGGCTGCGCCGCCGCCTCGACCACCTTGCGCGCCTGCTCCGGACTGACGCCGTCCCTGGCGTTGATCATCACCCGGCTGTCGTCGACCGTGCCGAAATAACGCTCGAAATCCTGCTCCGGCACGGTGATGCCGGCCAGGCTCACGTTCTGCGAGTTGAAGGTGGACACGACCGTGAGATCCACGGTGCCCGCCCTGGCCGTCCGCACCGGCAACCGGTCACCGACCTTGAGCCCACGCTGCTTGACGACGTAGTCGGCGACGACCGCCGTCCCGGGCCGTAGAAGGTCGATCGAGCCCGTGTCGAGCTCCGGACTGAAGCCCGAAGCCGCAGTGAACGTCCCGACCTCGTACTCATCGCCCCTGTCGCCCTTGGCGGCGGTCTCGCGGAACGCGACGACCGAGGTCAGCTCCGGCCTGGTCCTCAGCTCCTCGGCCAGCGCCCGGGGCAGACCGGAGTCACGGTCCTGGGCCTGCACCATGTAGTCGACAGGGAACTGCTCGTCGAGCTTCTGGCTGTAGGTCACCCGCATGGTGCCGGTGAGGACGGCGATCAACGTCATCAGCGTCACGCCCACCGTCAGCGCGACAGTGGTGGTGGCCGACCGCTTCGGATTGCGTCCCGAGTTGTCCACCGCGAGCCTGCCGGGCACCCCGAAGAGCCTGGCGGGCAGCCATCCCACGAAGGCGCCGAGCGGCTTGACGATCACCGGGCCGAAGGTCAGCACCGCCAGGAAGACCAGCGCCCCACCGGCGACCACCACCATGAGAGCCGACTCGCCGCTCTTCATGGTCAGCGCGGTCACCGTCGCGCCCACACCCGCAACCAGGAACAGCGCCGCCACGACCACCCGGACCAGGCCGGCCCGGAACGTACGCTCCTCCACCTGGGTGCGCAGCGCCGCGATCGGCGCCACCCTCGTCGCCGACCGCGCCGGCAACAGAGCCGCCCCCACCGTGACGACGAGGCCGATGACCAGGCCGAGAACCACCGTGCGCGGCGCCAGCGAAGCCGTCGCCGAGGGCAACGGCGCCCCGACCGACGTCAGCACGGCCAGCGCCCCCGCGCCCAGGCCGTATCCCAGCAGCAGACCCAGCACCGACGAGACCAGACCGACGACGGCCGACTCCAGCACGACGGAGCCGAACACCTGCCCCCGCGTCGCACCGATGCAGCGCAACAGCGCCATCTCCCGGGTCCGCTGAGCGATGAGGATGTTGAAGGTGTTGTAGATGACCAGCGCGGCCACGAACATCGCCACCAGGCCGAACAACAGCAGACCAAGCTTGATCATCGTGGTGTCGGCGCCGTTCTGCTCGGCCGTGACCTCGGCGAACCGCTCACCGGTCATGACCCGGTAGTCCGACCCCACGGCGGCGGCGACCGCGCCACGCACCCTCTCCTGCGTCACCCCCTCGGCCGCCGCGACGTCGATCTCCCGGAACCCCTTCTCCCCGGTCATCGCCCTGGCCGTGCCGGCGGTGAAACCCACCGCGCCGGTGTAGCCGAGCTCCTGGTTCAGCCCCACATCGAACAGGCCCACCAGCGTGAACTCATGCCGGACATTCTTAAAGTCCAGCACCCCGATGCCGTCACCCACCGCGAACCCACGCGTCCTCGCGGTGTTCTCATCCAGCACCGCCTCCGTCGCCGACCTCGGAGCCGCACCACTGGTGATCAGCGTGCGGTTCAGCGACCCCTCCGCGATGGAGACACCGGCCGTGGGATAGTCACCGGCGGCCTTGCCGTCCTTGCCGATCAGCGCGGACGTGCCCTGCACGAGTCCCTGCGCGTCGGCGACACCCGCGACGGCGCGGACCCTCTCCAGCACCTCGCCGGAGATGGACGGTGTCTTGGCCGACCCCTCACCCGGCCCCGGCAACACGGCGGCGTCGATCCTGTCGGCCGCCGCCGAGAACTTCTGTGTGAAACCCGCGTCGATGGTGTCGGTCAGCACGAACGTGCCCGTGATGAACCCCACCCCCAGCGCGATCGCCAGCGAGGTGAGCAGCAGACGCAGCTTGTGCGCCCGCAGCCCGGCCAGGGTCGTCCTCAGCACCTCAGGCCTCCAGCTTCATCAGCGTGTCCAGCACACTCTGCGGCGTCGGCCCCACCAGCTCACTGACCAGCGACCCGTCACGCAGGAAGACCACCCGGTCGGCGTAAGAGGCCGCCACCGGATCATGCGTGACCATCACGATCGTCTGACCCAGCTCATGCACCGACGTCCGCAGGAACGACAGCACCTCGGCCCCGCTACGCGAGTCCAGGTTGCCGGTCGGCTCGTCGGCGAAGATGACCTGCGGCTTACTGATCAGAGCACGCGCCACCGCGACCCGCTGCTGCTGACCACCCGACAGCTCGGTCGGCCGGTGGCCGAGCCGGTCACCCAGGCCCACGGTCTCCACCACCCGGTCGAACAGATCGGTGTCCGCCTGCCGCCCGGCGATCTCCAGCGGCAACCGGATGTTCTGCTCAGCCGTCAACGTCGGCAGCAGGTTGAACGCCTGGAAGATGAACCCGATCCGCTCCCGGCGCAGCAGGGTGAGCTGCTTGTCGCCCAGCCCGGTCAGCTCCACGTCACCGATGTGCACCTGCCCGCCGCTGACCGTGTCCAGCCCGGCCAGACAGTGCATCAGCGTGGACTTGCCGGACCCGGAGGGCCCCATGATCGCGGTGAAGGCACCCGTCGCGAAGGAGACATCCACCCCCCGGAGAGCATGCACGGCCGCATCCCCCCTGCCGTACACCTTCGTCAGCCCCCTGGCCACTACGGCGGCCGTCCCGCTCTCCCGCGCGCTCCGCACGCCGACCCCTCCGGTAACAGTCACGTCAGCTCTCCTCGGCAAAATCCACACCATGACGAGGTAAACGCTATTACCGGAGAAACCGCAGGCCATCGGCCTGCAGGACGGACCTGGCCTCAACCGGAGGGCTCTCCCGGAGGGGCCGCCGCCACCTCCGGCGTAGCCCCGCCTCGGCCATTCGGCCGAGGCGGACCCCGGCCAATACTCCAGCTGTAGTTCGTGATCTTTGCTGCTCGTACGCGGATGTCCTTGGTGCGGCGGTGGATGGTCCGGCGGAGCTCGAGGAAAAGGCCACCGAGATCAGCCCAGGCGACTATGCCGCACGGGTCCGTTCGGCAAGAGGATCCCCGGCGATGACGGAAGAGACACCTTTCAGGCGCCCCCACCGACAAGATCACAATCTACGGCTGGAGTACTAACCCGCCGAGTAAGGGGTCACAAGTCCCGACTCGTAGGCATACACCACCACCTGGGCCCGATCCCGCAGGCCCAGCTTCGCCAGCACCCGGCCCAGATGCGTCTTGACCGTCGCCTCCGCCAGATCCAGCCGACCGGCGATCTCCATGTTCGACAGGCCCCGCGCCACCAGCACCAGCACCTCCCGCTCCCGCGCCGTCAACCCACCCAACGCCGCCGGCTCCACCGCCTCCGCAGACGGCAGATGCACGGCAAAACGCTCCAGCAGCCGCCGCGTCGTGCTCGGCGCCACCACCGCATCCCCGCTGTGCACCGAACGGATCGCACTGAGCAGATCCGACGGCGGCACATCCTTCAACAGGAACCCCGAAGCCCCCGCCTTCAACGCCGCGAACGCGTAGTCATCCAGATCGAACGTCGTCAGGATCAGCACCCGCGGTCTGTCACCCGCCGCGCAGATCAGCCGGGTCGCCTCCACCCCGTCCATCACCGGCATCCGCACGTCCATCAACACGACGTCGACCTCGACCCCCCGCACCGCCTCGACCGCCGCAGCCCCGTCACCCGCCTCCGCCACGACCTCGATGTCCGGCTGCGCGCCGAGCACCATGCGGAACCCCGTCCGCAGCAACACCTGGTCATCCACCAGCATGACCCGGATCATCAGCCGCTCACCGTCCCCCACCCGTGACGCCGACGGCCCCAGCCCGTCGACGACCCGCTCCCCGCACGCCCCCCGGACAGGCCATCCACCGCATGGCGACCCCTGCCCGCAGACGGCCCGACCCCCACACGGCGACCAGGCACACCACGCCAGACCCCCCTCATGCGGCCCGGCTCCGCCCGGTCTCGCCCACCGGCAACCGCGCGACCACCCGGAACCCGCCACCCGGCTGCGGCCTGGCCTCCACACTCCCCCCGAACAACGCGACACGCTCCCGCATCCCCACCAGACCATGCCCACCCGGACGCTCCGCCGCCGCCGCCCCCCGGCCATCGTCGGTCACCCGCAGAAGCAGCTCACGCACGCCGTACTCCATCTCCACCACAGCCCTGGCACCCGGACCGCCATGCTTGAGCGTATTCGTCAGCGCCTCCTGAACGATCCGATACACCGTCAGCTGCTCACCCTCCGGAAGACCCTGCGCAACCCCCGCCACCCGGAAATCAACCGGCAACCCCGACGAGCGCACCTGCGCCACCAGCTCATCCAACTGCGCCAGACCCGGCTGCGGGGCGTACCCGTCCACCGTCTCCCCCTCGGCCTCCGTCCGCAACACCCCGACCATCCTGCGCATCTCCGCCAACGCCTGCCGGCCCGTCGCGGAGATCGCCTGCATCGCCCTGCGCGCCTCCTCCGGAGCGCCGTCGATCGCGTAACCCGCCCCGTCAGCCTGAACGATCATCACACTCACGTTGTGCGCCACCACGTCATGCAACTCACGGGCGATCCGAGCCCGCTCCGCCGCCGCCGCCAACCGCGCCTGCTGATCCCGCTCCCGCTCCGCCCGCTCCGCCCGCTCCTCCAACCCCTCCAGGTAACGGCGCCGGGTGTTGGCATAGATCCCCGCGATCCACACCGCCACGACGAACACCGAAGCACTCGCGAAACTCCCAAGATCCGGATCCCTGGTGATCTGACCGAACGAGAGCGCCAGCCCCAGCTCCGTCACCAGACCCGCCGCGACCGCCCAGGGCACCGAACGCAGCGACGCCACCGCATACATCGCGATGATCACCGCCGCATTGAACGGCGTCGTCTCCACCCCCGACAGCCACTGGCAGAAGCTCACCGCCGACACGACCGCGAACACCGTCAACGGCCGGCTACGCCGCCAGAACAACGGAACCACCAGCACCACGCCCAGCGCCAGGTAACCCCGGAGAGTGAACCCGCCCTGATACAAGCTCTGATCCATGCCAAGCATGACCACCGTGCTCAGGCAGGCCAGCACGAACGGCGCCAGCCACAGGGTGTCCACAACACCGGGATGGCGCCGACTCCGGGCGCGCAAACTACCGAACACACCACCACGATACGTATCCGCAGATCATCGCCCTTCCCCCTCAAGGGGGAGCCTCATCTACGACCCAGGTCGCACACCACCCGCTGCTTACACCCTCTTTACCCTCCCTTGGGCATCATGGTTTCTGGGAGCGCCCTCCGGGGTGAGCAAAGGGAGAATGTTTGTGATGGCGGATCACAACCACGCCGGGTCGCGCGGTGAAGAGGATGCACCGCGCGACCCGGACGGCTGGGCACCCTCCGCCGGCTGACCCCCGGACCGGTGCGGTGCCATCCGCGGACCGGCGAAGACCCCCGCGCCTACGGCGACCTCACCACCACCCTGCACGCCGTACGCCGGCACCTCCGCCCCGGGGGACTCGCACTGGTCGGAGAGTGTTTCTGGGAGACACCCCCCACACCGGAGGTGCTGACCGGACTCGACGCCCGGCTCGACGACTACGCCGATCTTCCGGGTACCGTGGCCCGCGCCGAGAGCACCGGATACGCCACCGTCTACGCCCACACCAGCGAACGTGGCGAGTGGGACGAATACGAATGGTCCTGGACCGGCACCCTCACCAACTGGGCCCTCGACCACCCCGGCCCCGACGGAGACGCCGCCCTCGCCGCCGCCCGTGACCACCGTGACATGTGGCTCAACGGCTACCGCGACACCCTCGGCTCTGTCACCCTCTTGCTCCGCCAAACCGGCTGAGACACGAGGAGCCTTCCGGCGGAGCATGGGATGCGTGCGGAGAGTCCGATTCAACCGGGGGAACGCATGGATGGGGATCCTGCGAATCCTGTTGCCGATGAGCGCTGTGGCGACCGCGCGCTTATTCGAGGTGGGCTTTGGATTCGATGGCCGCCGGTGCCGGGGTGGCCACTGGTCCTTGTCTGTGGGGCCGGCGGGATTCGAACCCGCACTGTCATGATCCTAAGTCATGCGTCTCCTGCCGTTGGACTACGGCCCCGTCCACTTGGCTGGCGCCATCCTAGTTCAGATGGAGGCGCCAGCCGTACCGCATTAATCGAGGCCGAGTTCGCGGCGGAGGCGGGCTACGTGGCCGGTGGCCTTCACGTTGTAGAGGGCCCTTTCGATTTTGCCGTCGGGGCCGATGACGAAGGTGGAGCGGATGACGCCGAGCGAGGTCTTCCCGTACATCGTCTTCTCGCCGTAGACGCCGTAGGCCTTGTGGACCTCCAGGTCGGGATCCGACAGGAGGGGAAAGGTCAGGGCGTCGCGTTCGACGAACTTGGCGAGTTTGGCGGGGGTGTCCTTCGACACGCCGAGGACGACGAAGCCGGCGGAGGTCAGGGAGGCGAGGCTGTCGCGGAAGTCGCAGGCCTGCTTGGTGCAGCCGGGGGTCATCGCGGCGGGGTAGAAGTAGAGGATGACGCGCTTGCCGCGGTAGGTGTCCAGGGACACGGTGGTGCCGTCGGCGGCGGGAAGCGTGACGTCCGGGGCGGCGTCGCCTGGCTCGAGTTTCATCTTGCTCCTCTGCGGAATTGTTCCCGGGCCAACTTACCGGCCTGCCGGAAGTGTCGGGGGAAGGCCGGACCTGACAGACTGATCAATGTCAAGGGCGATGAGGGGAGAGTCATGGCGGATACCGATCCCGCGGAGTTGGAGCGGCGGATCGAGCGGACCCGCGCGGAGTTGGCCCAGACGGTTGACGCCATCGCCGATCGGGTGAGCCCGAAGAACGTCGCGAGGCGGACCGTCGCGAGGGCGGAGTCCAACGCGAAGCAGTTCCTGCTCTCGGTGGGAGACCGGGTGAGGGACGCGGTGGGGGTTACGCCGCGTCCGGTGATGGTGGGGGATGAGCCCGATGATCTGTGGGCGGAGGAGCGGCAGGATCTGGCACCGATCCTGATCGGCCTGGGGGCGGTGCTGGCGGTCAGTGCGGTGATCATGCTCTGGCGGCGCCGGAGCCGGTGATCCGGTCCGCCGGTGCCGATGTTCAGAGGAAGGTCTGGCCCTCGCCGCGGTAGGTGGGGGCCTCGTCGGTGATCTCGTCGCCGTCGATGAGGTGGAGGCGGTCGAAGCGCTCGCAGAGCTCGCCGGCCTTGGCGTGCCGGAACCAGACGCGGTCGCCGATGCGGAGGTCTTCGGCTGCCTGGCCGAGGAGGGGGGTCTGGACCTCGCCGGCGCCTTCGTCGGGGGCGTAACGGAGCCCGCAGGGCAGGTAGGGCTGGGGGAGGCGGTCGGGGCCGGGGGCGCCGGAGGCGTGGTAGCCGCCGCCGAGGACGGTGACGATGCCGGGGGCGGGGCGGCGGACGACGGGGAGGGCGAAGAGGGCGGCGGGGCGGCCGGTGAAGTCACGGTAGAAGTCGAAGAGGCGGGGGTGGAAGAAGCCTGATCCGGCGGCTATTTCGGTGATGGCTTTTTCGCGGGTGGTCTTCTCGATGCTTCCGGTGCCACCGCCGTTGACGAATTCCAGATCGGTGATCTGGGCGACGGCTCGGACGATGCGGCCCCTGCGCGTGATGAGTTCGCGCTGTGACCGGGTCTGCATCCAGCGGATGGCCTGGGTGAGGGCGGGGTTGCCCGGGGGGTTGTCGCCGACTCCGGCGATCTGGGCTTCGTAGGACATGAGGCCGACGAGGCGGAAGCCGGGGCGTTTGGCGACGTCGGCGGCGAGATCGGTGGCCTGGTCGGTTTCGCGGATGGGGGAGCGGCGGGCTCCTGCTCGAAATCTGCCACCGAGGGCGATGAATCCGGCGTCGATGTCGAGACATATCCGGATCTCGTGGCGGTCGCGGACGTCGGAGACGGCCGATTCGATGAAGTCCAGGTGGTCGGTCCGATCCACCATCACCGTGATCTCCTGGGCGGCGCGGGTGTCGGCGGCCAGGGCGGCCAGTGCCGCGCGGTCCGCGGTGGGGTAGGCGACGAGCACGTCCCGTAGTCCGGTGGAGACGAGCCAGAGCGCCTCGGGCAGGGTGAAGGCCATGATGCCGGTGAAGCCGTCCATGGCGAGGATGCGTTCCAGGACGGGGCGGGAGCGGATCGACTTGCTGGCGACCCTGATCGGTTTGCCGCCGGCCCGGCGGGCCATGGCGGAGGCGTTCGCGCGCAGGGCCGCCAGGTCGAGCACGGCGAAGGGGGGATCGAGGTGTGCGGTGGCCCTGTCGTAGCGCCGGCGGTCATCCATGACGGCAGGATAACTCCGCCGGACCGAATGTGAGTTTGGTTCATGTTGATGGCCGGGCGGTAAATTCTCCCGCCAGGACGGCCCCAAGATCGTGCAAGTGGCAGGTCGGGCCTCACGTGGGGTGCTCGCGCCGCGTAGACCTGGGCGGGTGATGAGCACTCTCCAGGACATCCTGACGAGCGCGGGCGGCACGACGGGCGAGAACCTGCACGCGATCCGCCGCCGGTCGCTGCGGTTGCTGAGGCCGGGCAGGACCCCGGCCGGTGTGGTGGTCGCCCTGACGGCGTCCCTGGCGCTGTCTGCCGCGACCGGGGCGACGGTGGGCCTGGTGACGGGTTCGTCGTTCGGGCGGATGCCGTACCGGCAGCTCGCCGCCTGGGCCGGTACGGCGAAATGGTCCGACTCCGGCCCGCTCGCCGTGGCGCTGGCCGCGACGGTGGCCGGGGTCGTGATGCTCGCGCTCGCGGCGCTGCCGGGGAGGACCCGGCTCGTGCCGCTGGAGTCCGCCGATCCACGGCTGGTGATGGGCATGACCAGGTCCGGGCTCCGCCGTACGCTGCGGGCGGCTGCCCGGTCGGTCGACGAGGTGGACAGGGCGCGGGTGCGCCTGGGGTGGCGGAACGTCGAGATCACGGTGGTCAGCGACACGGACCGGACCGGTGTCCTGCTGCGTCAGGTCGGCGCGGCGGTGGGCGACCGGATGGCGAGTCTGGGCGCGCTGTGCGGGGGCGAGGTCGTGGTACGGCTGCGCAGGCGGGGGATCTGATGAAGGCGTATCTGGGCAACCGGATCGGTCTGGCCGTCACCGGAGCGGTGCTGGCCGGGGCGGGGCTCTATGGCTTCCTGCGGGGGCACGGCAAGATCCACCAGTCACGTGAGGACCGGATCCTGGACAGGGGGCTCCCCGGCCATCTGGTGGAGCATCCCTGGATGGGCTGGCTGGCCGCGCTGCTACTGATGGCGCTGACGCTGCTGGCGATCCGGTGGCTGATGGGCGCCCTGGGGTGGGGGCGGTGGGGCAGCAGGACCGGGAGCGGTACGGCGATGCTGGGGGTTGCGATTAAAGAAGTCGAAGACCTCAGGCGCATCCACGTCAGGTCGGTCGGGGGTGACCGGCTGCGGATCGGGGTGAGCTGCGGGCCAGAGACGGACGTTGCCAAACTCGTGGCGCGGCTGAACAAGGACGCCGTCGGCAAGGTCCGCAGGACGGTCGGGGACGACGGGCTCGGCGCGGTGGTGCGCCTGCACGTCCGGCGGCGCTGACCGCCACGGGCCGGCTGCCCGTACGTCCGGCGGTTCCGGCCACGGCCGGTCGTCCGCCTGCGTGTCCGGTGGGTCGTCTGTCCGTCCGCCGGCCGGGGCGGTCTGTGTCCGCCTGCCGAAGGCCAGTCCCGCGGCCAGGCAGAGCAGCGGCAGGGCGGGCACCACGTAGCGGTGGTCGAAGGCCGCGATGAAGGGCGGCAGGACCAGCAGCATGGTTCCGGCGGCCCACGGCATCAGTACGGTGCCGCCGAGCCGCCGCCAGCGGGCCAGGACGCCGACGAGGCCGATCAGCAGGATCACGGCGATGAACGGGCCGCGCAGGGAGCCGTACGCCTGGTAGGAGCGTAGCCAGCCGGCGTACGGCTCGACGAGGGAAGGCGCGCCGGAGGCTCCCTGGTAGGCCGCCGTCAGCTCCTCGGCGGTCTTCCCCCGCGACGCGGTCCCCTTGGGGAAGGGCTTGGCCTCTGCGGGGAAGACGTAGGCGCTCTGCGGGCCGGGGGTGGGGTAGACCCTGCGGGTCCAGTCGAAGATGTGGGCCACGTCGGTCAGGCCGGCCCGCAGGAAGTCCAGGGGCTGGGCCTTGATGGCCTGCATGGCGAAGTCGCCGGCGAGCCTGTCGCGTTCGGCCCAACTGCCTTTGATCTTGTTGAGCGGCGAGTCGCCGTCCCAGATGTAGACCGGCGGGGCTTTGCGCTCGCTCACCGGGTCGGTGGGACAGAGCGCGGCCTCCGGCCCGGCGGGTCTGATCGTCGCGCAGTCGGCGAAGGTCACCGTGCGGGCCCACAGGAAGGCGTTGCCCCGGGTCAGCCCGTAGGTGCCGTGCTCGGATTCGAACCAGACGGCGTAGGCGCCCAGGCCGATCGCGGCGGCCAGCGCGGTGGCGGTGACCGCTTTCCAGCCGGCACGGCCGATCAGCAGGCAGACCAGGACCACGGCGATCAGCGGCAGCCCGATCGTCCGGGTGGCGGTCGCCGCGGCCAGCAGGGATCCGGCCAGGAGGGCGGTCCAGACCGGCGGCCGGCGGCGCCACAGCAGCAGCGTGACCGCCAGGATCGCCAGGGACTCCATCAGGAGGTCGGCCATGACGAGGTGTTCGAGCTGGATCTGGTGGACGTCCAGCAGCGCCGGCAACGCGGCGAGTGTCGCGCCCCAGCCCGGCAGGCCGCCCAGGCGGCGCAGCAGGAGGTAGACGCAGGCGGCCACGGCCAGGCCGAGCAGGTGCTGGACGACGGCCACGGCCTGGATGCTCGACAGCGGCTGCAGCGCCCACAGGAACAGCGAGTAGCCCGAGGGGCGTGACTCCATGGGGCGCGGGTCGAGGCCTCCGCCGAGGTAGACGAAGGAGTCGGCCCAGAACCACAGGGCGGGCCGGTAACCGAGCACGGCCAGGGCGCGTAGGCCGCCTCCGGCCAGCAGGGCGGCCAGGAAGAGCCAGTGGGCGCGGAGGAAGTGGAATGAGCGGTTCGCGGGGCGTTCTCCCAGCGAGTCCGCCGGGTGTGCTCCCGCTGGCACCGCAAACCTCCCGTGTCTCCGCGACAAGGCCACCCAGCATAGGCGCGGGGCCGGGCGGTCCTGTACGAAATGGTGAAGCTAACGCCAATTGACGTGTTTGTCCGCAAGGTGGCCGGCCCGCAGTCCGGGCTCCTCGGCGTGACCTCCGGGCACCGCGGCCATGCGGCGGTCCGCCGCCCCGCGGGTGCCGCCTACCTCCGTGACCCCGCTCAGCACTCGATGACGTTGACGGCCAGGCCGCCTCGGCTCGTCTCCTTGTACTTGTCGAGCATGTCCCTGCCGGTGTCGCGCATCGTCTTGATCGCTTTGTCCAGGGCGACGAAGTGCCGGCCGTCGCCGCGGAGCGCGATGCGGGCGGCGGTGATGGCCTTGATCGCGCCCACCGCGTTCCGTTCGATGCACGGGATCTGCACCAGGCCGCCGATCGGGTCGCAGGTCAGGCCCAGGTTGTGCTCGATGCCGATCTCGGCGGCGTTCTCCACCTGTTCCGGAGTGCCGCCCAGCACCTCGGTGAGCCCGGCGGCGGCCATCGAGCAGGCCGAGCCGACCTCGCCCTGGCAGCCGACCTCGGCGCCGGAGATGGAGGCGTTCTCCTTGAACAGCACGCCGATCGCCCCGGCGGTGAGCAGGAAGCGGACCACGCCCTCGTCGTCGGACTGGGGGGTGAAGCGGTCGTAGTAGGTCAGTACGGCCGGGATGATGCCGGCGGCGCCGTTGGTGGGGGCGGTGACGATCCGGCCGCCGGCGGCGTTCTCCTCGTTCACCGCGAGGGCGTACAGCGTGACCCAGTCCATGGTCTGCAGCGGGTCCTTCTCCGGGGACTCACTCTGCAGCCGCCGGTGGAGCTGGTGGGCACGGCGTCTGACCTTCAGCCCGCCGGGCAGCACGCCCTCCTTGGCGGTGCCGCGCCGGACGCACTCGCTCATGACGTGCCACAGGTTCAGCAGCTGGTCGCGGATCTCCCGCTCCGAGCGGCCGAAGGCCTTCTCGTTCTCCAGCATCAGCCCGGAGATCGACAGGCCGGTCTCCGCGCACTGGGCGAGCAGTTCGGCGGCCGTCGTGAAGGGGTGGGGAAGGATGGTGTCGTCGGGCTTGATCCGGTCGGCGCCGGTGGCGTTCTCGTCCACGACGAAGCCGCCGCCCACCGAGTAGTAGACCTTCTCCCGGATCGGTTCGCCCGTCTCGGAGAAGGCCGTGAAACGCATGCCGTTGGGGTGGTGCGGCAGCGAGATCTTGCGTTCGAAGACGAGGTGTTCGCCGACCACGAAGGGGATCTCGCGGGAGCCGTACAGGGAGATCGTCCCGGAGGCGCGCATGGCGGCCACCCGGCCGTCGACGGTGTCGACGTCGACGAGTTCGGGCTTCTCGCCGGACAGGCCGAGGAGGACGGCCTTGTCGCTGCCGTGGCCCTTGCCGGTCAGCCCGAGTGAGCCGTACAGGATCACCTCGACCCGGGTGGTCTTCTCCAGGAGCCCGTCCTGGTCGAGCCCCCGGGCGAACTTGTGCGCGGCGGCCATCGGTCCGCCGGTGTGCGAACTGGACGGGCCGATTCCGATCTTGAAGAGATCGAAGACACTGATCGCCATTGATCTGGTCCCTGCTTTCACATCGCCGTGATCATGCGCGCCCGGTGGCGCGCATGATCACGGCACGAGAGAAGAATTCTCAGGACTCGCCTGAGGTGAGTGCCGTGTACTCCTCGGCGGACAGCAGGTCGTCGGCGTCGCCCTCGAGGCGGATGCGGAACAGCCAGCCCTCGCCGTAGGAGTCGCTGTTGACCAGGGACGGGTCGTCCACGACCGCCTGGTTGACCTCGACCACCTCGCCGCCCACCGGGGCGAAGAGGTCGCTCACCGACTTGGTCGACTCGACCTCGCCGACCGCGTCGCCGGCGCCGACCGCCGAACCGACCTCGGGGACCTGGACGTAGACCACGTCACCCAGTGCGTCGGCGGCGTAGGCGGTGATGCCCACGGTGAGGGTCAGGCCGTCGTCGACGCCCGCGACCCACTCGTGCTCCTTGGTGTACTGCAGGTCCTCGGGAATGCTGCTCACTTTTTCCTCCTGTAGAAAGGCAGTTCAACGATGTCGACCGGTTCGTGATTACCCCGGATGTCCACCGCCAGACCGTCGGACAGGCCGCTGTCCACGTAGGCCATGGCGATGGGCTTGCCCAGTGACGCCGACGGCGCTCCGCTGGTGACCACGCCGGCGACGGCGCCGTCGCCGGCGACGACCACCGGGTATCCGTGCCGGGGCACCCTGCGGCCGGTCGTGACCAGTCCGACCAGGCGGCGGGCCGGCGGGACGTCCTTGAGCGGTTCCAGGGCGGCCCGGCCGACGAAGTCACCCGGCTTGTCAAACCTCACCACACGGCCGAGCCCCGCGTCGAACGGAGTGAGGTCGGCCGACAGCTCGTTTCCGTACAGCGGCATGCCCGCCTCCAGACGGAGGGTGTCGCGCGCGGACAGCCCGGCCGGCCGCAGCCCGTACGGCTCGCCGGCCTCGGTGAGCGCGGCCCAGAGCGGCTCGGCGTCGCCGGCCGCGATGAACAGCTCGAAGCCGTCCTCGCCGGTGTATCCGGTGCGGGCGACGAGGGCGTCGCGGCCGGCGACGGTGGCGGGCAGGCCGGCGTAGTACTTGAGCCCGCCGAGGTCGGCGTCGGTCAGCTCGCCCAGGATGGCGCGGGAGCGCGGGCCCTGGACCGCGATCAGCGCGTACTGCTCGGAGCGGTCCTCCACCACGGCGTCGAAGGCCGTGGCGCGCTCGGCGAGCTCGGCGGCGACCCGGGGGTAGTTGGAGGCGTTGGCGACGACCATGAACTCGTCGTCGGCCAGGCGGTAGACGATCAGGTCGTCCAGCACGCCGCCCGCCGGATCGACGATCATGGTGTAGCGGGCGCGGCCCGGCTCCAGGGCGGAGATGTAGCCGACCAGGGCGTAGTCCAGGGCCTCGCCGGCCTGGGGGCCGGTCACGAAGATCTCGCCCATGTGGGACAGGTCGAACAGGCCCGCCGCCTGGCGGACCGCGTTGTGCTCGGTGGACTCGCTGCCGTAGCGGAGCGGCATCAGCCAGCCCGCGAAGTCGGTCAGCGTCGCACCGAGGGCCTCGTGGACGTCGCGCAGCGGCGTAGGTCGGGACATGTTCGCACCTCAAGCAGGGGACAGATGAGAGCATCCTCCCCCTCTGTCATCGATGCCTGAGAGCTTCGCCCGGTTTTTACCGGACTTTCACCTTCGGCGAGGCCGCCGGGCCTGCTTTCCAGAGAGCACCTACCCGCACGGTCCTTTGCCTTGAGAGGTTCGCGGGGAGGGCTTGCTCCTTCAGGGGTCCTGGTCTGGATGTCAGGACGCTCTCCCGCACGGGATTCATCGGTGTCGTGGCCAGCCTAACCGTCCGCACCGGCCGAGCGAAATCCCATGGCGGCGTGTTCTCTCCGCCGGAGGCGACCGCACAGGTCAGGAGCGGGCCTGCCGTACGAGCTCCTCGAACAGCAGGGACTCGTCGTCGGCCTCGGGGTGCCACTGGACCGCGACGGCGAACGGGTGGTCCTCCAGCTCCACGGCCTCGACCGTGCCGTCCTCGGCGTGGGCGGTCGCGGTCAGGCCCGCGCCCAGCCGGTCGGCGGCCTGGTGGTGGTAGTGGGCCACGTCCACGCTCTCGAAACCGAGGATCTTGGCGAGCCGGCTGCCGGGGACCGGCCGTACCGGCATGCGGCCGAACCGCCCGGGGGCCGGGGCGTGCCCGCCGTGGCCGACCACGTCGGGCAGGTGCTGGCGCAGGCTGCCGCCGAGGGCGACGTTGAGGACCTGCAACCCCCGGCAGACGCCGAGGAACGGGATGCTCCGCTCCAGGACCGCCCGCGCCAGCCCGGTCTCGGCGTCGTCGCGGAACGTCCGGACGTGGCTGGTCCGCTCGTGCGGGGCCGCGCCGTACCGGGCCGGATCGACGTCTCCGCCGCCGGCCAGGATCAGCCCGTCCAGCCGTCCGGCCAGCGCGGCCGGGTCGCCCGCCGGGGGCAGGATCACCGGCTGCCCGCCTGCGCGGACCACGTGGTCCACGTAGGTGTACGGCAGGAGCGCGGTGGTCATCTCCCAGACGGTGAACTTCGCGGGCTCGACGTAGCAGGTGATGCCGATGACGGGGCGGGACATGGTCTCTTTCTCGCAGGGGTCCGGGACGTGGAGTGCCTGCCCACGTCCCGGCCCATTATCGACGGGGGCGGGTATGGCACCGGCAAAGCCGTCCATCGGGCGTCCGGGCTGCCGGGCATGACAGCGTCCGGGCTCGGCCGGTTACAGCGGCGTGACGTAGGCGCCGGAGATGCCGCCGTCCACCAGGAACTCCGATCCGGTGATGAAACTCGCGTCGTCCGACGCCAGGAACGCCACCGCGGCGGCGATCTCGGAGGCCTCGGCGAACCGGCCAACCGGGATGTGCACCAGGCGGCGCTGCGCCCGCTCGGGGTCCTTGGCGAACAGCTCCCGCAGCAGCGGCGTGTTGACCGGTCCCGGGCACAGGGCGTTGACCCGGATGCCCTCCCGGGCGAACTGGACGCCGAGTTCGCGGGACATGGCCAGCACCCCGCCCTTGGAGGCGGTGTAGGAGATCTGGCTGGTGGCGGAGCCCATCACGGCCACGAAGGACGCGGTGTTGATGATCGACCCCTTGCCCTGGCGTCGCATGTAGGGGATGGCGTGCTTGCAGCACAGGTAGACCGAGGTGAGGTTGACCTCCTGGACCCTGCGCCAGGCGTCGAGGCCGGTCTCCAGGATCGAGTCGTCCTCCGGCGGTGAGATGCCCGCGTTGTTGAACGCGATGTCCACGCTGCCGTAGGTGTCGAACGCGGTCTGGAACATCCGGATGACGTCGTCCTCGCTGGTGACGTCGGCCCTGACGAAGAGGCCGTCCACCTCGGCCGCCGCCGACGACCCGGTCGCCTCGTCCAGGTCCACGCACACGACGCGGGCGCCCTCCTCGGCGAACCGGCGCGCGGTGGCCAGGCCGATCCCGCTCCCCGCGCCGGTGACGACGGCGACCCGGTCCTGCAAACGCTGCATGGCTGTCAATCCTCCGAAATGAAGACGTTCTTGGTCTCGGTGAACGCGGACAGGGCGTCCGGGCCCAGCTCCCGGCCGAGCCCGGACTGCTTGAAACCGCCGAACGGGGTCCAGTAGCGGACGCTCGAATGGGAGTTGACGCTGAGGTTGCCCGCCTCGATGCCCCTGGCCACCCGGAGCGCGCGGCCGACGTCCCGGGTCCAGATGGAGCCGCTGAGGCCGTACCTGGTGTCGTTGGCCAGCCGTACGGCGTGCGCCTCGTCGTCGAACGGCACGACCGCCACCACCGGGCCGAAGATCTCCTCGGTGAACGCCGGGTCGGTCACCTCGGGGGTGAGGACCGTCGGCGGGAACCAGAAGCCCGGCCCCTGCGGGCACGTCCCCCGCAGGTGGACCGGGCCGGTGACGAAGGAGGCCACCCGGTCGCGGTGCGCGGCGCTGATCAGCGGGCCCATCTCGGTGCCCTCGTCGCGCGGATCACCCACCTTGACCCTCAGCACCGCCGCCGCGAGCCGTTCCAGGAAGTCGTCGTAGACCGAGCGCTCCACCAGGATGCGGGACCGCGCGCAGCAGTCCTGGCCCGCGTTGTCGAACACCGCGTACGGCGCGGTCGCGGCGGCCTTCTCCAGGTCGGCGTCGGCGAAGACCACGTTGGCGTTCTTGCCGCCCAGCTCCAGAGTGATCCGCTTGACCTGCGCGGCGCATCTGGCCGCGATCTCCTTGCCGACCTCGGTCGAGCCGGTGAACACGATCTTCGCCACGTCCGGGTGCTCGACCAGCCGGACCCCCGCCACCTCGCCCGTCCCGGGCAGGACCTGGAGCACCCCCTCCGGGAGGCCGGCCTCCCGGGCCAGCTCCGCCAGGCGCAGCGCGGTCAGCGGCGTCCATTCGGCGGGTTTGACGATCACGGTGTTGCCCGCCGCCAGCGCCGGGGCCACCCCCCAGGTCATGATGACCATCGGGAAGTTCCACGGCACGATCACGCCGACGACGCCCAGCGGCTCCTGGAAGGTGACGTCCAGCCCGCCGGCGACCGGGATCTGCCTGCCGTGGTCGCGCTCGGGAGCCCCGGCGTAGAAGTTCAGCACGTCACGGACGTTGCCCGCCTCCCAGCGGGCGTTGCCGACCGTGTGCCCGGCGCCCGCGACCTCCAGCTGGGCCAGCTCCTCGGCGTGCTCCTCCACCAGCGAGGCGAAGGCGCGCAGCAGCCGGGCGCGGTCGCCCGGGCCGACGGTGCGCCAGGAGGTGAAGGCGCGCCTGGCGCGCTCCACCGCCCGGTCCACCTCGGCGGCGTCCACGGCCCCGACCTCGGCGAGCACCTCTTCGGTCGCCGGATTTATGATCTTCACGTTCACATCCGTTCGAATCCCCGGAACAGCTCCCAGTCCGTGACCGCCGCGTCGAAGGCGGCCAGCTCGACCCGGGCGTTGTTCGCGTAGTGCGCCACGACGTCCTCGCCGAAGGCGGTGCGGGCGATCTCGGAGCCCTCCCACAGCTCCAGGGCGTCCCGGAGTGTGCGTGGCACGGTCTCCGCGTCCGAGGCGTAGGCGTTCCCGGCGAACGGCTCCGCGAGCGGCAGCCCGTTCTCGATGCCGTACAGCCCGGCCGCGACCAGCGCCGAGACGGCCAGGTAGGGGTTGACGTCGCCGCCGGGCACCCGGTTCTCGATCCGCAGCGACTGCCCGTGCCCGACCAGCCGCAGCGCGCAGGTCCGGTTGTCCACGCCCCATCTGACCGCGGTGGGGGCGAAGCTGCCCGCCACGTACCGCTTGTAGGAGTTGATGTTCGGGGCGTAGAGCAGCGTGAGCTCGCGCAGGCAGGCGAGCTGCCCGGCGATGAAGTGCCGCCCGGTCTCCGACAGCCCGTGCGGGCCGTCCCCGGCCATGACGGGCGCCCCGCCGGAGTCCCGCAGTGAGATGTGGACATGGCAGGAGTTGCCCTCGCGCTGGTTCGGCTTGGCCATGAAGGTGATCGACATGCCCTCCTGGGAGGCGATCTCCTTGGCGCCGTTCTTGTAGACGGCGTGGTTGTCGCAGCTGGTCAGCGCGTCGGCGTAGCGGAAGGCGATCTCGTGCTGGCCGAGGTTGCACTCGCCCTTGGCCGACTCCACGTACATCCCGGCGCCCTCCATGCCGAGCCTGATCCTGCGCAGCAGCGGCTCGACCCGGGCGGTGCCGAGGAGGGAGTAGTCGACGTTGTAGAGGTTGGCCGGGGTCAGGTTGCGGTAGCCACGCCGCCAGGCCTCCTCGTAGGTGTCGTTGCAGACCACGAACTCCAGCTCGGTCCCGACGAACGCGTCCCAGCCCCGCTCGCCCAGCCGGCCGAGCTGCCGCCGCAGGATCTGCCTCGGCGAGGCGGTCACGTCCGAGCCGTCCTCCCACACCAGATCGGCCATGAGCAGGGCCGTGCCCTCCTGCCACGGCACCCGGCGCAGGGTGGACAGGTCGGGCCTCATCACGAAGTCGCCGTATCCGCGCTCCCACGACGACATGGCGTAGCCGTCCACCGTGTTCATGTCCACGTCCACGGCGAGCAGGTAGTTGCAGCCCTCGGAGGAGTGCTGCAGCACCTCCTCCAGGAAGTAGCGCGCGGACAGCCGTTTCCCCTGCAGGCGGCCCTGCATGTCGACGATCGCCAGCAGCACGGTGTCGATCCGTCCCGCCCGCACCTCGTCGTGAAGCTCGCCGACGTCCACGCAGCCCTCCTTGCCGGAGCCTTATTGGGCTAATGTCAGACCATTGAGTTCCACAAGAGGATCTCTTGTCAAGGGCGGAGACGAGATTGGACGAGTCGCAGCGGCTGACGACCGTGCTGCGGCCGGTACGTGCGGGAAACGCCTTCGAGGAGACCGTGGAGCGCCTGCTCCAGGCGATCAAACTCGGTGTGGTGACCGAGAAGCTGCCGCCGGAGCGGGAGCTCGCGGTGCAGCTCGGGATCAGCAGGGTCACCCTGCGCGAGGCCATCCGCGCGTTGCAGGAGGCGGGCTACCTCACCGTACGGCGCGGCAGGTACGGGGGCGCGTTCGTCACCTACGCCCCGCCCCGTCCCAGCCGGGGAGACCTGCGCAGGGCCGTGACCGACATGGGGACCGACGACCTGGCCGACGCCCTCACCTTCCGGATGGCGGTGGAGTGCGGTGCCGCCCAGGTGCTGGCCACCGCGGAGCTGAGCGAGGCGGGGCGCGACACGCTGCGCCGGCGCCTGCGCGAGGTCAACGAGGCCGGGCCCGACGACTACCGCCGCCTCGACACGGCCTTCCATCTGGCCATCGCCGAGCTGACCGGCTCCCCGCTGCTCGCCGCGGCCTGTGCGGACGCCAGACTCCGGGTCACCGACCTGCTCAACGCGATCCCGGTGCTTCAGCGCAACATCGAACACGCCGCCACTCAGCACGAGGCGATCGTAGCCGCGGTCCTGGCCCAGGACCCCGACGCCGCGCGGCGTGCGGTGGCCGAACATCTTGAGGGCACCGCCGCGTTGTTGCGAGGGTTTCTCGCATAATCTGGTGAACCAGTGGGGGATCTCTTCGGGCAACGGATCGTGGACGCAGGACGGCTTCCGCTGTTCTGCTTCTTCGTCGCGCTGATCGTCGCCTTCGTGTTCACCCGGATCAACGTCCGGCTCATCCGCGCCAAGATCGGCTGGTTCCGCAACGTCGGCGTCGGCGAGATGCACATCCACCATGTGGTGTTCGGCGTGGTGCTCACCCTGCTCGGAGGGGTGGCGGGCCTGATCGTGTCGGGCATCTCGCAGAGCTGGTACGCCGTGACGGCGGGCATCTTCGGCATCGGCGCCGCCCTGATCCTGGACGAGTTCGCGCTGATCCTGCACCTGCGCGACGTCTACTGGGAGGAGGAGGGCCGTACGTCGGTCGACGCCGTGTTCATCGCGGTCGCGATCACCGGCCTGCTCCTGATCGGTCTGCGCCCGCTCGGGTGGGAGGGCTCCTACGGCACGCCGCCGGGCACGTGGCTCGCGACCGGGATCATCGTGGTCAACCTCGTGCTCGCGGTGGTCACGCTGCTCAAGGGCAAGATCTGGACTGGTCTGGCCGGCCTGTTCATCCCCTTCCTGCTGATCCCCGGCGCCCTGCGGCTGGCACGCCCGGGATCGCCCTGGGCTCACTGGTTCATGGCGTCCGGCGCCCGGCGTCCCCGGCCGCGGAAGATGGCCACGGCCGAACGCCGGGAGGAGCGCTGGCGCCGCCCGGTGATCCGCGCCAAGATCGCGTTTCAGGAGTTCGTCTCGGGCCGCCACGACCTCCCCTCCACTCGCCGCAGGGTCCGCCGCTGAGCGGGCGGGCATACTGGGGGGCGTGAGTGCGCTTCCATCCCGCTGGGACGGCGTCGAGCAACGGGTCCCCGGCTCCCTGACCGACCTGCGTGGTCGCCCTGCCCGGTTCGCGACCGCCGCCGAGACGCCGTTGCCCGAGGTCGCCGACGGGGTCGCCGAGGCCTTCGGGGAGGCGGGGCTGGAGGCCACCGTGGTCGAGGTCACACCCCGGATGGGCCGCCTGGTCGTGAGCGATCCGGTGACCGGGCAGAGCTGCGAGTTCGACCTGCTGAGGGAGGCCTTCCAGCGGCAGCCCGTGATCGTCGGCGACCTGTCCGTCGTCTCTCTGGACGACGCGGTGGGCCTCAAGATGCGGGCCCTGCACGAACGCAGCCTCGCCCGCGACGTCATCGACATCGCCGCCGTCTCCCACCTGTACGGCTTCCGCGAGCTCGAACAGCTCGCCCGCCTGCACAACGAGGAGTTCTCCCTCGCCGAACTGGTGATGCGGCTGGAGTTCGTCGAGCTGATCGCCGACGACGATTTCGAGGCCCACGGCGTGGACGGGCGGCGGATCGCGGAGATCCGGCGGCTCTGCCTGGCATGGGTGGAGGACATCAAGCTCCGCCGGGCCGACGAGGGCGACGCCGAGTACGGTGCCGACTACGACGACGTCCCCGACCCCGACTGACGGCGTGACGTCCGCCGGAGCATCCCCAGGCCGAGGACGGACGCCTGCCGGGTGGGGCCGGGCTCCCGGATCGAACCCGGTGGTGCGGTGGGGTTCAGCGGGGGCGGGAAGGCCCCGGCCCCTCACGGATGGGTCATCGCTGAATGGGCGGAGGTTTGAGGCCTTCGCCGGTAAGGCTTTCTCCGCCCATCTGGCCGGTGGCGCGGGACCCATTTCGATCGACGGATCCTGGCAAACAGTGGATAATCGGAAATCCTCGATCAGGTAAAGCCCGATGTCATCTCGGCATGGCCTCTGGCCTGGCCACCAGACATGAGAAGTGCTCGGCAATTCCCTGGTGTGCGGATGCGCAGGTTGAAGCATGGGGCCACCGCTGAAGCCGTGCCGCCTGTGACGCTTGTCAATGGTAAACAATGAAGGTGAGAGTAAATACGACCACCTTATTTGCCGATTTCCGTAATAAAGTCATGAAATGAGCAGTGACAAGCTTCTGGGTGAGTTCCTGCGCGCTCGGCGCGAGGTCACCACACCCCGCCAGGTGGGGCTGTCGCACTCCGGCCGCCGCCGGACGCCGGGACTGCGCCGGCAGGAGGTGGCGATGTTGGCCGCCGTCGGCACCGACTACTACGTCCGGCTGGAACAGGGGCGGGAGCGCCATCCGTCCGAGCGGGTGCTCGATGTCCCGAGGGTGCTGAACCTCGACCTCGGGCCGACCTTGGGCGCATATCGGGCGACTGCGGATGTGCGCCCCTTTGCCGTTATCGGCTCGTGCGGCGAATAGCGCAGAGGCGTCCACGCCCTATCAGATCTTCATCGCTCCGCTGACGACCTGATCGTGAGCAGCAGATATCTGAAAGGAAGACATGGTGATGCCAGTGCCGCGTATGCGCTCGATCCGGGCGCGCTACACGACCGTCGTGGCAGCGCTGTTGCTGGTCATCCTGACCACGGCCGGCGTGGGCTTCGACCTAGCGATCCGATACAAGCTGCAGGACGACATCTTCGGCGATGTCGAGCCGGTCGCCAGCCAGTGGAGTGCGGTCGCGCGCAGCGGCAGCGTGCCGCACGTGATCCCCACATCCGCCAACGTCGGCCTCGTCCAGGTGGTGGACGCCCGCGGCAGGGTCGTGGACTCCAGCAGGCAGGCGGAGGGCAGGCCGTCGATGAGCACGGTCCGGCCGCCGGCCGACAACCGGTTCCAGAGGCTGGCCGAGTGCTCCGCGCAGGGTGGATGCGTCATGATCGCGGCCATCCGGGTCTCTCCCGCGCCGGACGCCCCGGTCGTCTACGCCGGCATGGCGGAGCCGCACATCCTGCGCATGCACAACCTGGAGTACATCCTCTCCGCCAGCGTGCTCCTCCTGCTGGTCCTCGGAACCTGGATGACGTGGGGTGTGGTCGGCCGGATGCTGTGCCCGGTGGCGGCGATCCGCGCGCGGATGGCCGAGATCACCGTCAGCGACCTGAGCCTGCGGGTGCCCACGCCGCCCGGGGAGGACGAGATCGCGCTGCTGGCCCGTACCGCGAACCAGACCCTGGCCCGGCTGGAGGGAGCGGTGGAACAGCAGCGCCGGTTCGCCTCCACCACCTCCCACGAGCTGCGGACCCCGATCGCCGGGCTGCGCGCGCAACTGGAGGAGGCGCTGCTCTACCCCGGTGACGTCGATCTGCGCGAGACCGTCCGGGGCGCGCTGTCGACCACCGGCCGGCTCCAGGCGATCGTCGACGACCTGCTGCAGCTGGCCCGGCTGCGCGCCGCCGACCCGGCGCCGCCCGAGCCGATCGACCTCGGCGCGCTGGTGAGGCAGGAGGCGGCCCAGCCCGGTGGTGTGCCGGTGGATGTCCAGGCGGCCTCCGGCGTGCAGGTCCAGGGCTCCCGGATCCAGCTGATCCGGGTGATCGGCAACCTGCTGAGCAACGCGCGACGGCACGCCGACACCGCTGTCAGGGTCCGCGTCGAGTCCGTCGGCGGCCAGGCCGTCGTGGCCGTGGTCGACGACGGCGCCGGCATCGCGCCGGCCGACCGTGAGCGCGTCTTCGAACGGTTCACCCGCCTGGCCGACGGACGCCGCCGCGATGCCGGCGGCAGCGGGCTCGGACTCGCCATCTCCCGCGACATCGCCAACGCCCACCACGGGACCCTGCGGGTCGAGGACTCGCCGCGAGGCGCCCGGTTCGTCCTCCGGCTGCCGCTGTCGGGCGCCGAGCACGTGGGCGCCGAGCACGTGGACACGGAACCGGCCGTCACGGAGCGTCCTGTCTCGTGCTCCCGGGAAACCGCCGGCTGGAGGCTGTTCTGGAACAAGGCCGACCCGGGTGGACCGATCCGTAAGGCCATCCGCCTTCGGAGGTTCTGGGCCTCGTCGCGGAACGGCCGGTCAGGCGGTTGCCGGCCGTAGGAGGAACGCGGTCTCGGCGTCGTGCAGACCGCGGTTGAGGCGGGGGACCGCGAGGACGATCGCGATGGCCCGGCACCAGAGCATCAGGCCCCGGGGTCCACGTCGAGCTGGGCGACGTTCTCCCGGAGCGAGGGCCTCTCGTCGAGGCGGCCGACCGGCGTGCCGGGCTCCACAGCGTCCAGGAGCAGGGCTCCGGCCTCGACGTCCGCCCGCCGCACCCGGAAGATCCGCGAGGTGTCAACCATGATTGACATAAATGTCGTGTCAACCTATGTTGACGTCATCGACTTTCGTCTGCGAAACCGGGCCGGGCGCCCAGAACGAGTAAAAGCGCGGTAGATAGGAAAGGCGGCGACCGGGGACCGGTCACGCCGGTTCAGAGGAGTTGAAATTGGCCGAGACCGCCTCCTGGCGACTCCTGCTCGCCTCCATCCGCCCCCATCGGCGGGCCCTGCTCACCGGTGGGATTCTCAGCCTCGTCGGCTCGCTGGCCGGGCTGTCCATGCCGTTCCTGGCCAAGGTGGTCATCGACGCCTTCGGCGAGCAGCGTTCCCTGGTCGGACCGGTGCTCGGCCTGACCGCCGCCGTGCTGGTGGGGGCCGGAGTCGGCGCGCTCGGCAGATACGTGCTGGAGCGCATGGGCGAAGGCGTCGTGTTCTCCGCCCGGCGCAGCCTGGTGGACCGGATGCTGCGGCTGAGGGTGTCGGAGGTGGACCGGCTCAAGCCGGGGGACCTGCTGTCGCGGGTGACCTCCGACACCACCCTGCTCCGGGCGGTGTTCACCGACGGTGTCGTCGAGATGGTCAGCGCGGCGTTCATGCTGGTCGGCGCTGCGGTGATGATGGCGCTCATGGACGGGCTGCTGCTGCTCATCACGCTGGCGGTCCTGGCCCTGGTCGGCTCGCTCGTGGGCCTGGTCATGCCGCGTATCCGGCGGGCCTCGACGCAGGCGCAGGTCGCGGTGGGCGAGATGGGGGCGGTGCTCGACCGGGTGCTGCAGGCCTTCCGCACCGTCAAGGCCAGCGGCGCCGAGGACCGCGAGATCGCCGCGGTCGCCGAGGCGGCCCGGGAGGCACGGGACCGGGGCATCGCGGTCGCCTGGTGGACCTCCATCGCCGGAATCTCCGCGTGGGTCTCCGCGCAGCTCGCCTTCGTCGCCGTGCTGGGCGTGGGCGGCGCGCGGGTCGCGTCCGGCGCGCTGGAGGTGTCCTCGCTGATCGCCTTCCTGCTCTACCTGTTCTACCTGGTCGCCCCGGTCGGTCAGCTGATCCAGGGCGTCACCCAGATGCAGAACGGTCTGGCGGCGGTGAAGCGGATCCGCGAGATCGAGGAGCTCCCGGCGGAGGAGGCCGAGAAGGCGGACGGGGCGGTCGGCGCGGCTCCCGCGGGGGTGAGCTTCGAGGGCGTCGCGTTCCGGTACGGCGACGATCGGCCGGTGGTCCATCACGACGTCTCCTTCACGGTCCCGGCAGGCGGCATGACCGCGCTCGTCGGTCCGTCGGGGGCGGGCAAGTCCACGGTGTTCGCCCTGCTCGAACGGTTCTACGAGCAGCAGGCCGGGACGATCACGGTCGACGGGCGCGACATCAGACAGTGGCCGCTGGGCGAGTTGCGGGCCTCCCTCGGCTATGTCGAGCAGGACGCGCCGGTGCTGGACGGCTCGCTCCGGGAGAACCTGGTCTTCGCCGCGCCGGGCGTGAGCGAGTCCGACATCGGCAGAGTGCTCGCGCTGACCCGGCTGGAGGACCTGGTCGCCCGGCTCCCCGACGGGCTGGAGACCAAGGTCGGCCATCGCGGGATCATGCTCTCCGGCGGGGAGCGCCAGCGGGTCGCCATCGCGCGCGCCCTGCTGCGGCGGCCGCGGCTGCTCCTGCTCGACGAGGCCACCTCCCAGCTCGACGCGGTCAACGAGCTACGGCTCCGCGAGGTGATCGCCGAAGTGGCGAAGGAGACGACCGTGCTGGTGATCGCCCATCGCCTGTCCACGGTGACCAGCGCCGACCGGATCGTGGTGATGGAGGCGGGCCGGGTCCGGGCTGTGGGCACCCACGGCGAGTTGCTGGACGACGACGATCTCTACCGCGAACTCGCCGCCACCCAGTTCCTCTTGAGGACGTAGATCCCAGATCGCGGCCTGTGCCGCCGCATGCAAATTCGTGTGGAGCGTAACGGGATAGTTCGGTCACCGATCCCGCTGACTGGTTGGCCGTCCAGGAAAGCGGGCATTCCGGCCTGTGCGAAGCCTCTCCTTCGTCTGGGAGCGCCCATCGGGTGCTCACCGTGTCCGGTCTCCGGTCCAGTCCGTGCGGGACGGGGCAGGGTGAGGGCCGGGCCGGCAATCGGAAAAGGGGGCATCCCGGATGTTCTGTCCGGGATGCCCCCTTCCTCTGGGTTGACCGGTAGCCTCCGGGTGACAAATATGAATGCGTTCATTCAGTCCTGATGGGGAGGTTCGGTCATGACCGGCAGCCGGATTGTGCGCGCGCCGCGCGGCACCACGCTCACCGCCAAGGGATGGCCGCAGGAGGCGGCACTCCGCATGATCCAGAACAACCTGGATCCCGAGGTGGCCGAGCATCCTGAACAGCTCGTCGTCTACGGCGGTTCGGGCAAGGCCGCCCGTGACTGGCGTTCCTTCGACGCGATCACCCGCACCCTGACCACGCTGGAGGGTGACGAGACGCTGCTGGTGCAGTCCGGCCGCCCTGTCGGGGTGTTCCGCACGCACGAGTGGGCGCCCCGGGTCCTTATCGCCAACTCCAACCTCGTGCCCGACTGGGCCAACTGGGAGGAGTTCCGCCGTCTGGAGGCCGCGGGCCTGACCATGTACGGGCAGATGACGGCCGGGTCCTGGATCTACATCGGCACCCAGGGCATCCTGCAGGGGACCTACGAGACCTTCGCGGCCGTCGCCGCCAAACGGTTCGGAGGCTCGCTGGCCGGGACGATCACTCTCACCGCCGGGCTCGGCGGCATGGGCGGCGCCCAGCCGCTCGCCGTGACCATGAACGACGGCGTGGCGATCTGCGTCGACTGCGACCCCAGGTCGATCGAACGCCGGATCGAGCACCGCTATCTGGACGTGCGGGCCGACAACCTCGATGAGGCGCTGCGCCTGGCCTACGAGGCCCGCGACCAGCGCAGGCCGCTGAGCATCGGCGTCGAGGCCAACGCCGCCGAGGCGGTGCCCGAACTGCTCCGCCGGGGTGCGGAGATCGACATCGTCACCGACCAGACCTCCGCGCACGACCCGCTGATGTACCTGCCGGTCGGAGTGGCCTTCGAGGACATGGCCGCCGAGCGGGAGAAGGACCCGGCCGGCTTCACCCGGAAGGCGCGGGAGGCCATGGCCAGGCACGTCGAGGCCATGGTCGGATTCCAGGACGCGGGCGCCGAGGTCTTCGACTACGGCAACTCGATCCGGGGCGAGGCGCAGCTCGCCGGCTACAGCCGGGCCTTTGACTTCCCCGGCTTCGTGCCCGCCTACATCCGGCCGCTGTTCTGCGAGGGCAGGGGGCCGTTCCGCTGGGCGGCGCTGTCCGGATCCGCCCAGGACATCGCCAAGACCGACCGGGCCATCCTGGAACTGTTCCCGGACAACGAGCCGCTGGCCCGATGGATCCGGATGGCCCAGGAGCGGGTCCACTTCCAGGGGCTGCCCGCCCGGATCTGCTGGCTCGGGTACGGCGAGCGCCATCTGGCCGGTGAGCGGTTCAACGACATGGTGGCCTCCGGAGAGATCGAGGCCCCGCTGGTGATCGGCCGTGACCACCTCGACTGCGGCTCGGTCGCCTCACCGTACCGGGAGACCGAGGGCATGGCCGACGGCTCCGACGCGATCGCCGACTGGCCGCTGCTGAACGCCATGCTCAACGTGGCCTCCGGCGCAGCCTGGGTCTCCATCCACCACGGCGGAGGCGTCGGCATCGGCCGCTCCATCCACGCCGGCCAGGTCACCGTCGCCGACGGGACCAGGCTCGGCGCCGAGAAGCTCAACAGGGTGCTCACCAACGACCCCGGCACGGGGGTGATCCGCCACGTCGACGCGGGCTACGACGAGGCCGTCACCGTCGCGGAGGAGCGCGGCGTCCGCATCCCGATGCGCGAGTCCTGAAAGGGCCCGTGCCAGGCCCGGCCGATGCGCGAGTGGCCGCGGGGAGGCTCAGACCCGGCCCGGTGCGCGGGCGACCACGCCGGTGAGATCGAGGTCAGCGGGCCGTGGCGGGAATGCCGGCAAACGATCGAGCGGTTGGAGGGGACGTGGGTGACATACTCGACCAGCTTCTCGGGGATCGCCGGCTGTCGCCTGTGCAGCGGAGGATCGCGCGCTACCTCGACGACCACCTGGCCGAGGCCATCTTCCTGTCCAGCGTGGAGCTGGCCGACCGGGCCGGGGTGAGCCAGCCGTCGGTGACCAGGTTCGCCGTGGTGCTCGGGTTCGCGGGCTATCCCGAGCTGCGGCAGGCTCTGCGGCCCTTCGTGCTGGGTGAGCGGAACCCGTCGCGGGCCAACGACCTGCAGACCGCGATCGACGTGGAGATCGAGAACCTGCGGAACGTGCGGGACGGGCTGGCCGACCCGTCGTCCATCGTCGAGCTGGGCGCCCGGCTGGCCGGGTGTGAGCCGCTGCCGGTGCTCGGGCTGCGGGTCTCCAGTGGGCTGGCCACCACGTTCGCCTATTTCGCCCGCCGGATCCACCCCGACGTCCGCCTGCTGACCCACGGCGGCTCGGAGCTGGCCGACGGCCTGCACGCGGCGCGGCGGGCGGGAGCGGGCTGGCTGGTCGCGGTGGTCCTGCCCCGTTACCCGGCCGAGGCCGTGGCCGCTCTGAAGAGCGCCGGTGAGCTGGGTCTGCGGACCGCGGTGATCACCGACCGGCCGGACGTGCCGTTCGAGGCCGACGTGATCCTGGACGCCCCGGTCGGTGAGCGGCTGGTGTTCGACTCGCACGCGGCGCCGCTCGCCCTGGCCATGGTGCTGGTGGAGGCCATGGCGGACGCGACGCCGCTGCGGACGCAGGCCCGGCTGGAGGAGTACGAACGGATGACCGACCAGGCAGGGGTCTTCGCCGACCAGCCGGCCGGCTGCCTCAGGGAGCGGACCGAGTAGGCCCGTCTTGCCCGCCGGCTAACCGGCCAGGTGCCTCAGGGAGCGCACCGACCAGGTGAGAGTCAGCGCGCCGAGCACGATGAACAGGCCGAAGGCCACCGGGATCGTGCCGGCGGAGAGATCCCCCGCGAACAGGGAGCGACCGGCCTCGACCGAGTAGTAGAGCGGATTGAACCTGGCCACCGTCTGCAGCCACTGCGGTCCGAGGGAGACCGGCAGCATCATGCCGGCGAGCAGGGTCAGCGGCAGGGCGAAGAGCTGGACGAGCTGCGACATGCCGTTCTCGTCGCGGATCGCCAGGGCCAGGCCGTAGGAGAGGCTGGCGGCGAACAGACCGGTGGCGGCCATGAGCAGCAGCATGAGCCCGATCTCGGCAGGGCCGAGCCGCAGGCCCATCAGCACGGCCACGCCCATCACCAGGATCGCCTGCAGGACCAGCACGAGCATGTCCTTCAGCACGCGGCCGAGGATGATCGCCGGGCGCCAGGCCTGGCTGACCGCCAGGCGCTCCAGCACGCCGTTGCGGGTCTCGTTGATCATGCCGAAGCCGGTGAACAGCGAGCCGAACAGAGCGATCATCATCATCGCGCCGGGGGTGAAGATCCTCAGCGCGTCGACCAGCGTCCCGCCGGCCGTCATGCCGGTCAGCAGCGGGGCGAACAACAGAAGGTAGAGCACGGGCTGCATGATCCCGAACAGCGGCCAGACCGGGTTGCGGCGGACGTTGCCGAGCTCGTAGCCGAGAAACAGCATGGTGTGACGGAACATGGGGGGTCCTCAGGGGGTTCAGGCGGCGTCGCGGAGGGAGCGGCCGGTGTGCCGCAGGAAGACGTCGTCGAGCGTGGCCCGGTCGAGGGAGATCGACCGGATCGCCAGGCCGCCGACCTCCAGGGCGCGGAGCAGGGCGGGCAGATTGTGCTCGCCGTCGTCGAGGTAGGCGCGCAGTGTCTCGCCTTCCGTCTGGGTCTCCTTGATGTACGGCTGCGCGCCGAGGAGCTCCCGGCCGGCGGCCAGGTCGTCGAGTCTGAGTGTGACGACGTCGCCCGCGACCTCCTTCTTGAGCTTCTCCGGGGTGCCCTCGGCGACGATCAGGCCGTGGTCGATGATGACGAGCCGGTCGCATAGCGCGTCGGCCTCGTCCAGATAGTGGGTGGTCAGCAGCACGCTGGTGCCGGCGTCGCGCAGGGCACGGACCTCGTCCCACAGGTTGGCGCGGTTCTGCGGGTCCAGGCCGGTGGTGGGTTCGTCCAGGAAGACCAGCGGGGGCCGGTTCACCAGGCCGACGGCGAGGGAGAACCGCCGCTTCTGCCCGCCGGAGAGCGTCTTCGCCGGACGGTTCGCGATCTCGGTCAGGCTGAAGGTCTCCAGCAGTTCGTCCGCGCGGGTGTTCGCCTGGCTCCGGGAGAGCCCCGCGATGCGCGCGGCCAGGAGCAGGCTCTCGCGGCCGGGGGCGTTGTCGTCCACGCCGCCGGCCTGGCTGACGTAACCGATCTTCTCCCGGACCTTCGCGGCCTCCTTCACCACGTCGTGCCCGGCCACCCGTGCGGTGCCGGCGGTGGGGGCGGTGAAGGTGGCCAGCATCCGGACGGTGGTGGTTTTGCCCGCGCCGTTCGGGCCGAGAGCGGCGAAGATCTCGCCCTCGCCGACCTCCAGGTCGATGCCTCGGACGGCCTCGACCTCCTCGGACTTGCCTCGCCCGCGTCTGGCGGTGAAGGTCTTGCGCAGCCCGTGCGCTTCGATGATCATGGTTCTCCGTTTCGGGGGTCCGGAAAGCGCCGGAGGGCGTTCCCGGAGAATTCGGATATCGGGAAGACTGAACCCTCCTGCCAGAGGAGACTCAACCGGTTTTCACGGCAGTTCGCCGTTTCTGACCTTCTCGATGGTCTCGCCCACCCAGGTCAGCTGGGCCTGGAGTTGGAGGAGGTTGAGCCGCAGGCACTCGTCGATGTGCCGGGGGGCGCCGTAGGCCTGCTTGCCGCCCATCGCGCGCCGGGTCATGTCGACGGAGAACCTGAGCTGGGCGGCCCTTGCCTCCATCGCCGAGATCAGCTCGGCGGGTGACATCCGGTCCATGAAGGTGATCGCCACCTGGAACGGGTCGACGATCGGCTTGATCTCCCACCAGTTGCTCAGCAGGAGCCGAGAGAACTCCGACCGGCCGATCTCGGTGATCGCGTAGACGGTCTTGCCGCCCTTGCCCTCCTCCACCCGTTCCAGCAGGTCCTCGTCGGCCATCTTGCCCAGGCCGTGGTAGATCGAGCCGTAGGCCACGTTGGCCCAGTGGTGGGTGCCCATGAGTTCGAGGCGGCGCCGTACCTCGTAGCCGTGCAGCGGGCCGTCGAGCAGCACGCCGAGCAGCAGGACGCGAGTGGAGGACATATTCAAATTTGTAGTCAAGTTTGTATATGGTGTCAACCATGCGAGAGATCAGACGTGACGACGACGGCGCCCTGCTGGGATTCCTGCGGCCGGTGGGCGGCGTGTGGGAGCCGCTCACCGTGTTCGGCTACCCGCTGGGGGAGCCGCGCCCCGAGGAGGCCGCCTCCGACGAGGTCCATCGGTCGGGGCTGGAGGTGCTGATGCGGCCGTGGGAGTTCCTGGAGGACGGCGAGTGGTACCGGTGCGTGATCCTGGAGGCCGCCGCGGAGGAGGTCAGGATCCAGCCGAACGACCACCGCTACCCGCACAACGTCTACGCCCTGACCCTGGAGCACCCGGGACCCGCCACCTTCCGCCCGCAGTAGGGCCGGAGCCGTCGGGGGGGCAAGCCGGGCTTGAGGCCCGTGGGGCCGCCGGGGGAGCGCGGAAGCCCCCGTCGGCCCGGAGTAGGGTGAATCGCATGTCCCAACGTCCGACCGCACTGGTCACCGGAGCCTCCCGAGGGGTCGGCGCCGCCGTCGCGCACGCCCTGGCCCCCACCCACGACCTGCTGCTCGGCGGCCGGGACGCCGAGGCGCTGGCCAAGATGTGCGCCGACCTGCCGGACGCGCGGCCCTGGCCGGTGGAGCTCACCGCGGTCACCGAGGCCGACGTCGCCGGGATCGACCGGCTCGACGTGCTGGTGCACAGCGCCGGTGTGGCGACCCTGGGGCGGATCGCCGAGAGCCCCGCCGAGGTCTGGCGGCGGACCATGGAGGTCAACGTGATCGCGGTGGCCGAGCTGACCCGGCTGCTGCTGCCCGCGCTGCGCGCGGCCTACGGCCAGGTGGTGCTGATCAACTCGGGGGCCGGGCAGCGGGCCAACCCGGGCTGGGGCTCCTACGCGGCCAGCAAGTTCGCGCTGCGCGCCTTCGCCGACGCGTTCCGGCTGGAGGAGCCCGATCTCCGGGTGACCACGGTCTACCCGGGACGGGTGGACACCGACATGCAGCGCGGTGTGCGGGCCCAGGAGAGCGGGATCTACGAGCCGGAGAAATACCTGGCCCCCGAGTCGGTGGCCAGGGCGGTGGTCGCCGCCGTGACGGCCTCACCCGACGCCCACATCACCGACATCACCGTCCGCCCGACGGCGGGGCCCGTGCGCTGAGGGCGGCGCCGGGTCGCCAATGAATGGCTCCATTCACATAATGGAGGGGTGTTCGACGAGATGTGGGGTGCCATCGCGCACCTCGGACGTGATGCCCGGACCCGGGGCTACCTGCGTGACGCGTGGTCGTCCGCCGATCTGGAACTGCGGGAGTGGTTCCGTCAGGAGGCCGCCAGACGGAGCCTCGACCTGAGAGAGGACCGCAACGGCAACCTGTGGGCCTGGTGGGGAGACCCGTCGGGCAGACCGGGCGTCGTCACGGGCAGCCATCTCGACTCGGTGCGCCACGGCGGCGCCTTCGACGGGCCGCTCGGCGTCGTGTCCGCCTTCGCCGCCGTCGACGCGCTGCGGGCCAGGGGCTTCGAACCCGCCCGCCCGCTGGGGGTGGCCTGTTTCACCGACGAGGAGGGTGCCAGGTTCGGCGTCCCCTGCATGGGCTCCCGGCTGCTCACCGGCGCTCTCGACGCCGACCGGGCACGTGGCCTGACCGACGACGCGGGCGACTCGATGGCCGAGGTGCTGCGCCGGGCCGGACGCGACCCGGGCGAGCTCGGCCGCGACGACGAGACCCTCGGCCAGGTCGGCGTCTTCGTGGAGCTCCACGTCGAACAGGGCCAGGAGCTGGTCCACCGGGAGGCGCCCGTCGGCGTGGCCGCGGCCATCTGGCCGCACGGCCGCTGGCGCTTCGACTTCCACGGCCAGGCCAACCACGCGGGCACCACCCGGCTGGAAGACCGCGACGACCCGATGCTGCCCTTCGCCCGGACCGTGCTGCACGCCCGCCAGGCCGCCCAGCGGGAGGGGGTGGTGGCCACCTTCGGCAAGGTCCGCGTGTCGCCCAACAACGCCAACGCCATTCCGGGGCTGGTCAGCGCCTGGCTGGACGCCCGGGGCGGCGACGAGGACGCCGTCCGGGACCTGGTCTTCGAGCTGGCCGACTTCTCCGGGGCCGAGGTCAGCGCCGAATCGTGGACCCCCGTCGTCGACTTCGACGAGGCCCTCACGGGACGGATCGCCTCGCTCCTGGGGGGCGTTCCGGTCCTGCCGACCGGGGCCGGACACGACGCCGGAATCATCGCCTCCGCGGGTGTGCCCAGCGCGATGGTGTTCGTTCGCAATCCAACGGGAATCTCTCACTCCCCGGACGAACACGCCGAGGTGTCTGACTGCCACGCGGGCGTCGCCGCCCTCACGACCACTCTGGAGGAGCTGTGCCGGAGCTGAACTACTGGTGTGAGCTCGCCTGGCTCCCGCCCGGCGAGGTCGTCGCGGGGGTGCTCGTCCGGGTTGAGGGCTCCCGGATCGCGGAGATCACCCCCGGTATGGCCGACCCGCCCGCGGGAGCCGTCCGGCTCGACGGGCTGACCGTCCCCGGACTGGCCAACGCGCACTCCCACGCCTTCCACCGGGCCATGCGGGGGGTGACGCAGCGGGAGAAGGGCAGCTTCTGGACCTGGCGTGAGCAGATGTACGGTGTGGCCGCGACGCTGAACCCCGACTCCTACCTCAAGCTGGCCAGGGCCACGTTCGCAGAGATGGCGCTGGCCGGGATCACCGCCGTCGGGGAGTTCCACTACCTGCACCACGGGCCGGGCGGCACACCGTACGACGACCCGAACGTCATGGGCCACGCGCTCATCCAGGCCGCGCGGGACGCCGGGCTGCGCATCGCCCTGCTGGACGCCTGCTACCTGAGCGGCGGCTTCGGCACCCCGCTGGGAGGCACCCAGCTCCGCTTCGGAGACGGTGACGCCGACAGGTGGGCCGTGCGGGTAGAGGCCCTCGCCGACGCCTACCGGGGGGTCGAGGACGTGGAGATCGGTGTGGCCGTCCATTCGGTCCGCGCGGTCCCCTGCGAGCAGATGCCCACAGTCAGCAGGTTCTCCCAGCACCACGCGTTTCCGATGCACGTCCACGTGTCCGAGCAGCGCGCGGAGAACGCCGCCTGCGTGGAGATGCACGCCGCAGGCCCGGTCCGGGTGCTGAGCGAGCACGACGTGCTCGGTCCCCGCTCCACCGCGGTGCACGCCACGCACGTGTCCGACTCCGACATCGCGCTGCTCGGCCAGTCGGGCACCCACGTCTGCATGTGCCCGACGACCGAGCGTGACCTGGCCGACGGCATCGGCCCGGCCAGGGCGATGTCCGAGGCGGGTTCGCCGATCACCCTCGGTTCCGACAGCCACGCGGTCGTCGACCTGTTCGAGGAGGCCCGCGCGGTCGAGTTGAACGAGCGGCTGGCCACCGAGCAGCGCGGCCACTGGACGGCCGCCGAGCTGCTCCAGGCCGCGACCGCCGCCGGGCACGCCTCCCTGGGATTTCCCGACGCGGGCATGCTCGTACCGGGCGCGTGGGCGGACCTGGTGTCGGTACGACTGGATTCGGTCCGTACGGCGGGCGCGTCCCACAGCGGAGCCCCGGAGATGGTGGTCTTCGCCGCGACGGCCGCGGATGTGCACTCGGTGGTGTCGGGCGGCAACCGGGTCGTGGCGGAGGGCCGGCATACGCTCGGGAACGTGGGCGCGCTGCTCGGCGAGGCGATCGCCGAGGCGCGGGGAGAGAAGGAGTGAGCGGCCGGTGAGTGTGCTCTTCGAGAGGATCGGGCTGCTCTACACCGGTGATCCGGAGCGGGAGGAGATCGAGGACGCCGCCCTGGTGGTCGAGGACGGCCGGGTGGTGTGGACCGGAGCCGCCGGCGAGGACCCCGGAGCCGACGAGCGCGTGGACGTGGGCGGGCGCTGCGTGATCCCCGGCTTCGTCGACAGCCACGCCCATCTGGTCTTCGCCGGCGACCGCACGGCCGAGTTCGCCGCCCGCATGTCGGGGGAGCCCTACACCGCCGGGGGCATCCGCACCACGGTCGCCGCGACCCGTGCGGCCACCGGCGATCTCCTGGCAGGCAGGACGGCCGCCCTGGTCGCCGAGATGCTCGCCCAGGGGACCACCACCGTCGAGATCAAGAGCGGCTACGGCCTGACGGTGGAGGACGAGCGCCGTTCCCTGGAGATCGCCGGACGGTTCACCACGGAGACGACCTACCTGGGCGCGCACGTCGTGCCACCCGGCACGTCCGCCGACGACTACGTCCGCACGGTCACCGGGGAGATGCTCACAGCCTGCGCGCCGTACGCCAGGTGGGTCGACGTGTTCTGCGAGCGCGGCGCGTTCGACGCCGACCAGAGCAGGGAGATCCTGTTCGCCGGGGTCAAGGCCGGGCTGATGCCGCGGATCCACGCCAACCAGCTCGGCAACGGTCCCGGTGCGCGGATCGCCGCCGAGGTGGGCGCCGCCTCAGCCGACCACTGCACCCATCTGACCGACGACGACGTCCTCGCGCTGTCCTCGGCCGGGGTGGTGGCCACCCTGTTGCCCGGCGCGGAGTTCTCCACCCGCTCGCCGTACCCGGACGCGCGTCGCCTGCTGGACGCGGGGGTGACCGTCGCGCTGGCCACCGACTGCAATCCCGGCTCGTCCTTCACCTCGTCCATGCCGTTCTGCCTGGCGCTGGCGGTCCGCGAGATGCGGATGACGCCGCTGGAGGCGATCAGGGCCGCCACCCACGGCGGAGCCAGAGCACTGCGCCGCGACGATGTCGGCACGCTGAGAGTGGGGGCCCGCGGTGACCTGGTGGTCCTGGACGCCCCCTCCTACGTCCATCTGGCCTACCGGCCTGGCGTACCCCTGGTGGACCAGGTCTGGCGGGAGGGCCGCCGCCTGGTTTGAAACCCCGCCGGGCGGGAAGACCGCAATGCCTGTGACGTTGCGTTCGGAGTCATCCTCCTTAGGGAGGAAATTCAAAACCGTTCTTCGGGCGTACTTCTTTAGGGAATCTTTGCGCTGATCCGGGCGTTGGTCAGGTAAGCGACATGTGCGCAGGCGCGGGGCCTTGAACGAGCGTGCGGACATGTCATAAGCAGGCGGAGCGAGGTGCCATCGGATGGCAAGGCCGACGGGGAATCGGACGCAGGATCAGCAGGTCTCTGACCGGGACCTGCTGGGGACCTACCTGGCTGAGATCGGGCGGGTTCCCCTGCTCACCGCAGAGGAGGAGGTCGAACTCGCCAAGCGGATCGAGGCGGGCCTCTTCGCGGAGCAATTGCTGGACGGCGGACTGGCGGAGCCGCGGATCGCGGACGCCGCCGATGAGGAGCTTGAACGGCTGGCTGTTTCGGGGCAGCGGGCCAAAGATGAATTCATCCAGGCCAATCTACGTCTTGTGGTGGCGGTCGCGCGCAAATACTCCGGACGGGGAATGCCGCTGATCGATCTGGTCCAGGAGGGAAACCTGGGCCTGGTGCGGGCGGTCGAGAAATTCGATTACCGGCGGGGCTACAAGTTCTCCACATATGCCACCTGGTGGATCCGTCAGTCCGTGGGCCGCGCGATCCACGAACAGGCCCGGCCGGTCCGGCTGCCCACCCACGCGGGTGAGCAGATGACCCGGCTGATGCGGGTCCGGCGCGACATGCTGGCCGAGCTCGACCAGGAGCCGACGGACGCCGACCTGGCCGCGGTGCTGGAGCTGCCGATCGAACGCGTCCGTGAGCTGCGCCGCTGGGCGTCCGACCCCGTCTCCCTCCAGCTCGGCGTGGGCGACGAGGACGAGACCGAGCTCGGTGACATGATCGCCGACGAGACGTGGGCCGACCCGGAGCAACAGGCCATGGACATCCTGGAGCGTGAGCGCCTGGAGCAGTGGCTGACAGGGTTGGAAGGCCAGACCCGTGAGATGCTCCGCTGGCGCTACGGGCTGATGGACGGCCGCGAGCACACGCTGACCGAGGTCGGCGAGCGCTACGGCATCGGCCGTGACCGCGCCCGCCGCATCGAGCGCGACGCGCTGGCCCGGTTGCGGAAGATGGCCATGGCCGCCTGACCTTCCGGCCTTGACACGTTTCCGGCACGGCTCACCTGGGCCGTGCCGGAACTGTTATTCGGTCCGTTCGGTCGTTCAGGTCTGTGGGGTTGAGGGTTTCTCGCTGTTCGCGCTGCGGTGGGCAGGTGTTCCGGCCGGCCGTCGCGGTTGCCGTCCGGTGTTTCAGGCCTCCGGCCTGGCGGGCGCGGTGGTCGCGCTTTTTTATAAGCCGGCCGGAACACCTGCCCACCTCCGCGCCAGACTGCTCCGCCGTACGGCGTGCGGACCGTAGTTTCTTGCTTTCGGACCGCCCATCGGGCTCTTTGACGCTGAAGCGATCCGTGCGGGGCCGTTCAGGGTTGATCGCCGTAGCCGGCGCGTGCCTCTCCGACCAGTGCAGGGCCGAGCGCCGCAGGGGCCGGCGACCGTCCGTCCGCGTCGGCCCGTGTCCGGTGGTTCACTCCAGGTGGGCGGCGCAGCCAAGCTGCTCGCCGACTCTGTCGAGGAGATCGCCGGTGTTCTTCCGGAGGCCGGCTCTGAACCCGATGAAGAACCGGTTCGCCAGGGGCACTCCCCAGCGGCCCCGTTGCGCCACGTTGAAGACTCGATGGACGAGACGGGTCCCCAGGGGGTGAGGCTCGATGAGGTATTCGCCCCGATACCACCAGCCGCCCTGAAGCGCGAGAAGGTTCTTCCGCACCTCGACGGTCATCGTGTGGCCCGCGAAGTGAGCCGTGAACCGTTCCGGGCCGCCGGACAGGTTGCCCTGGTGGGAGCCGTTCAGCAGCCACAGGTTGTCCGGGCCGATCGGGCCGGGCCGTGCGGCGAGCAGGAGGTCCGCCACCCGGTCCGCAGGAGCCTCGATCACGCCCGTCACCTCGTGGAGCGGGGACTTCATCGCTCCTCCTGAGAAGTGGAGTGCGGCTGCTCCTCACCAAGAAGGTCGGTCAGCAGGCCGCTTTTCGAAGAGTCGGACCATCCGAGCTCGCCCGACTCCAGGCGTGCGATCACTCCATGCACCCAGTCGAGCTCCGCCGCCCGGAGGGCGCGCTCGCACTCCACTTCGAGCATGAGGATCGAGGGCAGACCACTGGCGGTGAGCGCGCTGATGTGGGCGTCGCAGGCCACCACCCCGCCCTTCAGGGTGGCGGCCCGCGTCCGCAGGCACCGCCCGGCCTCCCCAGGTGGCAGACAGCCGATGAGGGAGATCGCCGCCAGGAACACGCGGCTGTCATGGTCCGGCTCCTCCAGCAGGCGCCGGAGGCGGCTCTGAAGCTCCGCCGTGCCCTCGGCCGTGATCTCGTACACCGTGCGCTCGGGCCGGCGGCCTTCCCTCGTTGTCTCGACAGGACTGATCAGCTCCTCCCCGGCCAGCCGGTCCACCGCGTGGTAGAGGCTGCGGGGCAGGCCCGTGACGTAGTCCTTGTGCGTCTCGACGATGAGCCGGTGCAACTCGTAGGGATGGCTGGGCCGTATGGAGAGCAATGCGAGCACGGTCAGCCCGACCAGGTCGCGATGGGTCCGTCGCAGTGTCATCGCCCTCCCTGTCATGCAATCTTCTCTATTGCAGTTTGCACTAAAAATGTCGCGCAAACAAGAACGTCGGGCGCACCTGCCGGGCATGGAGGATGAGACGCCCGAGCGATCCTCAGGCCCCGCTCTGGCCTTCGGCCCGCTTCTCCAGGCGGGTGCCGTTGCGCAGCGTGATGGACATCAGGTCGCTCGGGCCGTCCAGCTCCAGGCGGTGCCAGCGGCCGCGCGGCACGATGAACACGTTTCCCGCCTTCAGAGTGGTCGCCTCTTCCGAACCGGGGCCCTCCGGGCGCAGGAAGATACGCACTCCGCCGGCCAGCACGCACACCGCCTCCTCGGCTCCGGGGTGCATCTCCCAGTAATCAGGGTGAACGTCCTCGTCGGTCTCGACGTGGAAGGTCGCGACCGTCCATCCGTTCAGTTCGCCGTGCATCTGACGTTCCTCGGCCTGGACCCGTCCGTTGTCATACAGGCGGATCGCAGAGTGGAACAGGTCGATGGGAGAGGTCTTCATCATGGATTTCCCTGAGTATCGAGGCGGTCAGCGTGACGTGGCCGGAGCGGCGAGTTCTTCCGGTCGCGCGCCGGTGCCGGTCTGCGGGCCGGGGCGGCCCTTGGGCAGGACGGTCAGCGCCACGGCCACCGCGATGGCCAGCAGGATGCCGGAGATTCCCAGGCTCAGCGCGTAGCCGTGGGTGAGGACCGTGGGATCGGTGCTCAACCCGGTGCGCCGGCCCGCGACGGTCGTGAGCACCGCCAGGCCGATACAGCCGCCGATCTGCTGTCGGCCTCCGCGCTCTGGTTCCCGGAGAACGTCATCGACTCCGCCGTGAAGTGTGGCCTGACATCTGAACAGGGCGTTCACGCCTACCGGGCCATCTGGTACTACACCGCGGGAGAGATCATCATCCGCGCCGCCGCCGCCGCCGCCGCGCGCCGCCGCCGGGACGCCGACCGGCCGACCTACCGGGACCAGATCTTCGCCGACCTGGACCCGCAGGTCCTGCCGCGGCTGGCGTCCCTGGGTGGCCGCTGGAGTTCCCTGACCGCCGAGGACACCTACAGGCAGGGCCTGATCGCCCTCGTCAACGGACTTCTCGGTCCTTAGCGCCGGTCCTCGCAGCATGGAGACGGACCGGCGGCTTGGGCGTCGAGGAGCCGGTGGCGGGCGTCCGCGGTGCCGTCGGCGAGCTGGCTCGGCGTCGTGCCGCGTCGCTTGCGCGGGGCGCGGCCCCATGGCCGCCGGGGCCGCAGCCTCATCGTTTGCCATATCGGCAAATTAACTTGCCGGATCGGCGGCCACGCCGCACCGTGGACGCAGACGACGAGTAGAGGGAGCGCACGGTGGACGAGATGTACGACGTGGTGGTGGTGGGCGGCGGCGCGGCCGGGCTCAGCGGGGCCCTGGCGCTGGCGCGAGCGCGGCGGTCGGTGCTGGTGGTGGACGCCGGGGAGCCGCGCAACGCCCCGGCCGGGCACGTGCACAACTACCTGGCCCGGGAGGGCACGCCGCCCGCCGAGCTGGTGGCCGCCGGGCGCGATGAGCTGACCCGATACGGCGGCGAGATCGTCGCCGGGCGCGCCGAGGCCGCGGTGAAGGAGGGCGACGGGTTCCTCGTGACGCTGGACGGCGGGCGCGGCGTGCGGGCGCGGCGGCTGCTCGTGACGACCGGGCTCGTCGACGAGTTGCCCGACGTGCCCGGGATTGCCGAGCGGTGGGGGCGCGACGTGCTGCACTGCCCGTACTGCCACGGGTGGGAAGTCCGCGACCGGCGGATCGGCGTGCTGGCCACCGGGCCGATGGGCCTGCACCAAGCGCACCTGTGGCGGCAGTGGAGCCCGCACGTGCTGCTCCTGCTGCACGGCACCCCGCCACCGGGCGTCGAGGAGGCCGAGCGGCTCGCGGCTCGCGAGATCACCGTCGTGGACGGCCCGGCCGCGGGGCTCGAAGTGGCCGGCGACACGTTGACCGGGGTAAGGCTGGCCTCGGGCGAGGTCGTCACGCTCGACACGGTGGTCGTCGCGCCCCGGTTCACCGCTCGCGCGGGCGTGCTGGAGTCGCTCGGGCTGAAGCCGGTCGACGTGGAGATGGGCGGGCACGTCTTCGGCAGTCAGGTCCCCGCCGACTCGACCGGGGCCACCGACGTGCCCGGTGTGTGGGTGGCGGGCAACGTGGCCGACGTGCGCGCCCAGGTGATCTCGGCCGCTGCGGCGGGCCTGAACGCCGGTGCGGCGATCAACGCCGACCTCATCGCCGAGGAGACCCGCGACGCCGTCGACGCGTACCGGCACCGGATCGACACGATGTTCGAGGAGGCCGCCTGGGAGGAGCGCTACCGCGCCAAGCCGGCGATCTGGAGCGGACGCCCCAACCCGCAGCTCGTCGCCGAGGCCACCGGGCTGACCCCGGGCCGGGCGCTCGACGTCGGCTGCGGCGAGGGCGCCGACGCCGTCTGGCTCGCCGGGCGGGGCTGGCAGGTGACGGCGATCGACATCTCCGCCACCGCACTCGAGCGCGCGGCCTCCCACGCTGCGGACACCGGGGCGGAGGTCGCCGCGCGTATCAGCTGGACACACGGGGACCTAGGTGACCGGGTGCCCGCCGAGGGCGCGTACGACCTCGTGTCGTCGCAGTTCATGCACCTGCCCGGCGAGCAACGCCGAGTGCTGTTCGCCCGGCTGGCCGCCGCGGTGACCCCGGGCGGCACCCTGCTGATCGTCGGGCATCACCCGTCCGACCTGCGGACCACGGCCCACCGGATGCACTTCCCGGACATGATGTTCACCGGCGAGGATGTCGCGGCCTCCCTCGACCCCGCCGCGTGGGAGGTGCTGGTCGCCGAGGCCCGGCCACGCGTCGTGGTCGGCCCCGAGGGAGGCGACATCACCATCCACGACGCCGTCCTGGTCGCGCGCCGCCGCGGGTGAACCGCCCCGGTAGCCGTTGAGTCACGCACCGGCCGGACACCACCCGACCGCCGGGGCATCACGCCCGAGAAGGGCACATCGGCCGTAACCGCCTCGTCCACTACGGCTTCGCGTACTTCTCCAGGTCGTCGAGGATCTTCCCGGCGGCGGTGACGCCGATGCCGGTCATCCAGGTCTCGTCGTCCACGTTGTGAGCCTTACCGTCCTTCACCACCGGCAGGTTCTTCCAGAGGGGGCCTCCGGTGACCGTGGCCTGGCTCTCCGCGGCCTGGGCGCCGTAGGCGCTGTAGAAGAGCACGTCGCCGTCGGCCTGGGAGAGGTTCTCCTGACTCAGCTCGCCGAACCGCTTGTCCTGGGCGGTTGCCAGCCGCTGCGGTTCGGGACGGCCGAAACCGGCGTCGCCGACAACGATGCCGCTGAACGACTCGGGGCCGTACATCCGGATCTGCGCGGGCATGAAGCGCACGATGCTCACGTTGACCGCGCCGGAGCCGCCGAGAGATCGTGCCCGGGACCGGTAGTCGGCGAGGAGCTTCTCCGCCTGTGCCTTCCTGCCCAGCGCGTCGGCGTCGAGGAGCAGGTTCTCCTTCCAGGTGATCCCGACCTTCTCGGTGAACACGGTGGGGGCGATCTGGCGGAGCTTGTCGTAGAACTGCTCCTGCCGGAACTTCGTGCCCAGGATCAGGTCCGGCTTGAGCGCCGCGATGGCCTCAAGGTTGGGTGCCTGAAGGGTGCCGACCGGCTTGGTGGCGTTCAGGGCGGATCCCAGGTATTTCGGCCATGCCTGATTCTCGGACGCCTGTGCGGCGCCGACCGGTGTGAGGCCCAGGGACACCATGGTGTCGAGCTTGTCCGTATCGAGCACGATGACCCGCTTGGGAGAGTCGGGCACCTCCGTCTCGCCCATCGCGTGCTTGATCGTGCGGGTTGGACCCTCGGTGGCCTGGTCGCCGCCGGAGGAGCCGCAGGCCGTGAGGGCGAGAGCGGACAGCAGGACGGCGGCCGCGGCCCTGGCCATACGGATGGTCATCGATTCCCCTTAGGAGTTTAGGTAAGGCATACCTAAGGGTAGTTGTGGTCATCTGCAGGTCAAGACTCGCCCTGCCCGAAACACCCCCGAAACACCGTGTGGCCGAGATTCACAGATGCGAAACACGCAGGGTTGTGACCTGAAACGGCAGAAGAAGACGCTTTGGCGCAACGTCAGTGCGCGGCCGGTCGACGGAGCCCAGGAAGCGTTCACTGCGACCGTGAAATCGGCCACACGCCATTTGTAAGGGAGGGTCGCGTCGGATGAAGATCGATGGCGGCACCACTGCCTGGATGCTCACAGCCACCGCACTGGTGTTGCTGATGACTCCCGGGCTCGCGTTCTTCTACGGGGGCATGACCAGGGCCAAGAGCGTTCTCAACATGATGATGATGTCGTGGGTCAGCATCATCGTCGTGACGATCGCCTGGGTTCTCTACGGTCACTCACTGGCCTTTGACACCGCCGGCGACGGCACGGGCATCGTCAACAAGCTCATCGGCGGTCTTGACAACCTCGGCCTGGCCGGGATGGTGGAGACCGCGACGAAGGACGACGGCACGGGCATGCCGAGCCTGGTCTTCTCCATGTTCCAGATGACCTTCGCGATCATCACCGTGGCCCTGATCAGCGGCGCGCTCGCCGACCGCGTCAAGTTCGGTGCCTGGGTCGTCTTCGGGCTCGTCTGGGTGAGCCTCGTCTACTTCCCCGTGGCCCACTGGGTGTGGGGCGGCGGCTGGCTGAGCAGCCTCGGCATCGAGGACTTCGCCGGAGGCACGGTCGTCCACATCAACGCCGGCGCCGCCGCCCTGGCGGTCGCGCTCGTGATCGGCAAGCGCGTCGGCTGGGGCAAGGACCCGATGCGGCCCCACAACCTCACGCTCGTTCTGCTGGGCGCCGGTCTGCTGTGGTTCGGCTGGTTCGGTTTCAACGCCGGCTCCGAGCTCGCCGTGGACGGGACGACCGGTCTGGCGTTCATCAACACCCAGATCGCCACCGCGGTCGCCGCCGGCGCCTGGCTGCTGGTGGAGAAGCTCCGCGACGGTCACTCCACCAGCCTCGGCGTGGCCTCGGGCGCCGTCGCAGGTCTGGTCGCCATCACCCCGGCCTGCGGTTTCGTCGACCCCTGGGCGGCGTTCGTCATCGGCGCGATCGCCGGCGTCGTCTGCGCCTACGCGGTCGGCCTGAAGTACAAGCTCGGTTACGACGACTCCCTCGACGTGGTCGGCGTCCACCTGGTCGGCGGTGTCGTCGGCGCGGTGGCGCTCGGTTTCGTCGCGGCCTACCCGTTCGCCGACGGCCAGGAGAAGGGGATCCTCGTCGGGGGTCCGCTCTCCCAGCTCGGCGTGCAGGTGCTGGGGCCGGTCGCGGTCGGCCTCTACTCCTTCGTCGTGTCGTGGATCATCGCCAAGGTCATCGACAAGACGATGGGCTTCCGGATCAACACCGAGGAAGAGATCACCGGCATCGACATCACCTCCCACGCCGAGACCGGTTATGACCTCGGCACCATCCACTCCTCGGGCGTGGCCGCCGTCAACGGTCCGGTCGTCGCCCCGGCGTCCAAGAAGGTCGACGCATGAGACTCATCACCGCGGTCATCAAGCCCTTCAAGCTCGATGACGTGAAGGCAGCCCTGGAGCAGTTCGGCGTCAAGGGCATGACGGTCAGCGAGGCCAGCGGGTACGGCCGCCAGCGCGGCCACACCGAGGTCTACCGGGGCGCCGAGTACCAGGTGGACCTGGTGCCCAAGGTCCGGCTTGAGGTGCTCACCGAGGAGGAGGACGCCGAGGACGTCATCGACGTCATCGTCAAGGCCGCGCAGACCGGCAAGATCGGTGACGGCAAGGTCTGGTCCGTTCCGGTGGACACGGTGATCCGGGTCCGCACCGGAGAGCGCGGACCCGAGGCGCTCTAGCCGGTGAGAGGCGACACTCGCTCGTACGCCGCGGCCCGTAAGGAACGGGCCGCGGACATCGACCGCTGGCTGACGGACCTGCTCCGGAGCGCCTGTGGCACACCGTACGGGCGCACTGGAAAGAACGGGGATCCCAGAAGCACCGACGAGCGCGGCGCCCTCAGCGGCGTCGCGCTCGTCGCGGTGGGAAGCCTGGGCCGCGCGGAGCTCGCTCCGGGCAGCGACCTGGACCTGGTCCTCCTGCACAACGGCCGTGACGACGTGGCCCGCATCGCCGACCGCATCTGGTATCCCATCTGGGACTCCGGAGTCGGTCTCGACCACTCGGTGCGGACCGTGGACGAGGCGGCCATGGTCGCCAGGGGCGACCTCAAGGCGGTGCTCGGGCTGATCCAGGCCCGCCACGTGGCGGGGGATCCCGAGCTGACGCGGGCGGCGCGCGAGGTCGTGCTGTCGGAGTGGCGGTCCGACTCCAAGCGCCGGCTGGGTGAGCTGCGCGACGCCACCGACAAGCGCGCCGAGGCGAGCGGCGAGCTGTCGTTCCTGCTCGAACCCGATCTCAAGGACTCGCACGGCGGGATCCGCGACGTGCAGGCGATGCAGGCCGTGGCCGCCGCCTGGGTCGCCTCGGCTCCGGGCCCCCGGGTCCGTGAGGCCTACGAACTCCTGCTCGACGTACGGCATGCCCTGCACCTGGTGACAGCCAGGGGAGCCGACCGCCTGGTGCTCCAGGAGCAGGACGCGGTCGCCGGAACGCTGGGCCTGCTCGATGCCGAGGCGCTGATGCGCAGACTCGCCGAGGCAGGGCGGACCGTCGCGCACGCCTTCGACGCCACCTGGCGCACCGTCGACCGGCTGCTGACAGGTCCCACGCCGAGGGGTCGCCGCCCGCTCGCCGACGGTGTCGTGGAGCACGGCGGCGAGGTCGTGCTCGCCCGCGGGGTCAATCCGCGCAAGGACCCGGCGCTCGTGCTCCGCGCCGCCGCGGCCGCGGCGGAGGCGGGACTGCCTCTCGCGCCCGCCACCGTGAACGCGCTGGCCGCGCAGTCCCCGCCGCTCCCGGTCCCGTGGCCGGATGACGCACGGGACGCGCTGGTCGCGCTGCTCGGCGCGGGGCGTGCGGCGGTGCCGGTCTGGGAGGAGCTGGACCAGGCGGGGGTGCTGGTCCGGTTGCTGCCCGACTGGGAGCGGGTGCGGCACCGCCCGCAGCGCAACCCCGTGCACCGCTACACCGTGGACCGGCACCTGATCGAGGCCGCCGCCGGGGCCGCCTCCTTCACCCGTGAGGTGTCCCGGCCCGACCTGCTGCTCATCTCCGCGCTCCTGCACGACATCGGCAAGGGCTGGCCCGGTGACCACTCGACCACCGGCGCGGTCGTGGCCCGTGACATCGGCACCCGGATCGGCCTGTCCCCGGCGGACGTGGACACCCTGGAGACCGTGGTCCGCCACCACCTCCTGCTGCCCGAGACGGCGACCCGCCGCGATCTGGACGATCCGGTGACGATCTCCCGGGTGGCGCAGGCCGTCGGCTCGCGCGAGGTCCTCGAACTGCTGGCCGCGCTCGCCGTGGCCGACGGCAACGCGACCGGACCGGCGGCCTGGAACTCCTGGAAGGCTTCCCTGGTCGCCGATCTGGTCCGCCGGGTGCGCTCGGTCCTGTCCGGCACACCGCTGCCCCCCGCGCCGGCGCTCTCGACGGCCCAGGCCTCCCTCGCCCGGCACGGTGGCGGCGCCATACGGGTCAACGGGGGAGCGGTCACCGTGGTCGCCCCCGACAGGGCGGGGCTGCTCTGGCGCGCGGCCGGAGTACTGGCCGCGCACCGGATGGTGGTCCGTGCCGCCTCGGCCGCCTCGGCGGGATCCACCGCCGTCATCGAGTTCTCCGTGGTCCCCGAGTACGGCTCACCGCCCGACCCGGCGACGCTGGAGGCCGACCTGCGGCTGGTTCTGGCCGGCCGGCTCGACATCGAGCAGCGCCTGGCCAGGAGGACCAGGTCCCTGCGGCCGGCTCGCGTGCCGGTGGCTCCGCCACGGGTCACACTTGTAGACGACGCGTCCAATACGGCGACCGTCGTGGAGGTGCGCGCTCACGACCGCCCCGGACTGTTGTGGCGGATCGGTAGAGCTTTTGGGGACTGTGGTCTTGACGTACGAGCCGCGCGTGTGGAGACTCTCGGCGCAGAGGTGGTGGACGTCTTCTATGTCGTGGATCGGGTCGGACGTCCTCTGACTGATGAGGCTCAACGGACACAGGTACGGGACCACGTGCTCGCAGCCTTGCGATAACTACAGGAAATCGTTCTCTTGTCACCTTCGTAACGATTAAGTCCGGTTTGTCGGCTATGCCGATTGCGTCCCGTGACCTTGTGGTCTGATATTGACCACATATGTCGTGACGGTGAGGGGTAGCGAGAGCGGTGACGACGGCGACATCCGAAAGCGGCGGTGCTTCGGCACGCGACCGTGGCAAACGGCCTGCTGCCCGATTCGGTCTGCGTAACTGGCGTGTGCGGTCGCGCCTCACGGCTCTGATCCTGGTGCCGACCGCGGTGGGTGTCCTGCTCGCCGGCACCCGTGTGGTCGCCTCCATCGACAGCGTGGCCGGCTACCAGCGGACCGCGTCGGCGGCCGAGTACTCCGGCGACATCCGCGACCTGGCACAGGCGCTCGGCCTGGAACGCGACCGGACCGCGTGGGCCTCACTCCAGACCTCGAACAAGGGGTTGAAGAGCAGCGCCGAGGCGCAGAAGAAGACGGTCGACGCGCTGGTGAGCAAGGTCCGGCTGGACCTGGAGGCGATCGACGAGTCCTACGGGGCCCGGGTGGCCAAGGCCGCCAAGGACGTGGCCTACCAGCTCTCCGGCCTGAAGGAACTGCGCCAGCTGTTCGGGACGACGCAGGCGGAACGGTACGCCTTCATGATCTCCCCGTTGCTCCAGCTCCATGAGGAACTCACGCTGGTCAGTGACGACACGGAGATCACCGGCAACATGCGCGCGCTCAGCGCGCTGGCCTACGCCAAGGAGGAGGTCTCCAAGGAGCGGGCCCGCCTGCTGGCCGGCTACTACGCGCCCTCGCTGATCAACGCGCAGGAGATCGAGAAGTTCATCGCCTCCCGGTCGCGCCTGGAGGAGTACAAGGCGAACTTCGGCGTCGAGGCCGGTCCGGAGAGCAACCAGCTCCTCGTCAAGGCCATGATCGACGAGAAGATGCACCGGGCCGAGCTGACCAAGTCCAGGGCGATCGTGCTCGCCAGCGACCCGCGCAACACGGGCCGCCTGCTCTCCGACTTCAACCAGGTCAAGCAGTGGTTCTCGGACAACAGCGCGGTCCTGGACGCGATGCGGAAGGTCGAGACCAAGGTCGCCGGAGACGTGATCAACCGGGCCCGCGAGCTGGAGGACACCGAGCAGCGCAACGCGATCATCGCGTCCGGGCTCATCCTGCTCCTGCTGCTCCTGATCCTCGGCCTGACCATCCTGATCGCCCGGTCGATGGTCCTGCCGCTGCGCCGCCTGCGCGCCGAGGCGCTGGACGTCGCCGGATTCACGCTTCCCGAGGTCGTGCGCAAGCTCCGGGTCTCCGGAAACTCCCAGACCCCCGACATCGACCCCATCTCGGTCGACACCAAGGACGAGATCGGGGAGGTCGCCAAGGCCTTCGACGAGGTCCACCGGCAGGCCGTACGGCTGGCAGCCGAGGAGTCCGAGCTCCGCTCCAACATCAGCGCGATGTTCGTCAACCTGTCGCGCCGTACCCAGACGCTGGTGGAGCGGCAGATCTCGCTGATCGACGGCCTGGAGAAGGGCGAGGAGGACGGTGGCCGCCTGGCGGACCTGTTCAAACTCGACCACCTCGCCACCCGCATGCGGCGCAACTCCGAGAACCTCCTGGTTCTCGCCGGGCACGAGCCGACCCGCAGGCGCAGCCAGCCGGCCAAGCTCGTCGACGTCGTGCGCGCCTCGCTGTCGGAGGTCGAGGACTACGAGCGGGTCCAGATCAAGGTGCACCGCACGATCTCGGTCGCCGGAAGCGCCGCCAACGACATCGTCCACCTGGTCGCCGAGCTGGTGGAGAACGCCATCCAGTTCTCCCCCCGGGCCAGCCAGGTCGTGGTCTCCAGCAGCATGATCGAGGGGGGTGGCGCGCTGCTCGCGGTCAGCGACCCCGGCATCGGCATGACCACCGAGGAACTGATCGAGACCAACCGGAGCCTGGCCGACCCGCCCGTCGTCGACGTCTCGGTGTCGAGGCGGATGGGTCTGTTCGTGGTCGGCCGGTTGGCCCTGCGTCACGGCATCCGCGTCCAGCTCCGCCCGCAGGAGGCCGGCGGCCTCATCGCCATGGTCCTCTTCCCGCCGGAGCTCATCGTCGAGGAGGTCCAGCCGCCCATCACCCCGTCGTGGGACACCGAGTCGCAGGCCCGGCAGCCTTCCGGCCAGGCCGCCTCCTTCGCCCAGAGCTCCTTCGCCCAGAGCTCCTTCGGGCAGACCTCGTTCGGGCAGGCCTCCGAGCCGCAGACCTCCTCGTTCGGGTCCACGTCGTTCCCCGCCCTCGGCCGGCGGCAGGGCGAGCCCGGTGCCGCGGCGCCGGCGAGCGAGTTCCCCCTTCCCAAGCGTCCGGTCCCGGGTACGAACGGCGCCGGGAGCGTTCCAAACTCCGGCTTCTCAGCCTGGGGGCAGTCCTCCGACGAGGACCCGGCGACCGCCTCGATGCCGGCCGTACGGGTCTCCCCACTCGAATCCGAGCAGGAGGAGTTCCTGCCGATCTTCGCCTCCATCGAGTCGGCCTGGTTCCGCCGTGCTGATGATTCGGAGGGCCGCGAGGCGGGGGAGCCCGCGCGGCACGCGGCACCCCTGCAGCCCGGCCCGCTCGATCCCGTGATCGAGGCCCCCACGCCGGTGAACGGCATGCCGGTCCGCGGACCGGATCACGAGCCGGTCCGCGAGCCGGACGACTGGCAGACCGACGCCGACGCCGGGTGGCAGGCCGCCCGGGCGGCGAGCGATCCCGCCCTCGGCGGGATCACCTCGGCGGGTCTGCCCAAGCGGACCCCCAAGGCCAACCTGGTGCCCGGTGCCGCGGCCGGCGTGCCGTCCAGCCCGATGCCGTCGCTCTCGCCCGAACGGGCCCGTAACCGTTTGTCGAGTTTCCAGCAGGGGGTACGGCGGGGCCGTGCCGAACTGAACGAAGACCCCGCCAGGAGCCTGGTGGGCAATGAGGAGGGCTCGTGACGACTCTCAGCCATGAGGCGCGTAAGTTCGACTGGCTGATCACCGAGTTCGTCCGCGGCACCCCCGGGGTCGCGCACGCGGTGTGCGTCTCCGCGGACGGGCTGCGGATCGCCAGCTCGGAGGGTTTCCCGGACGACCGGGCCGATCAGCTGGCCGCGGTCGCGGCCGGCCTGCTCAGCCTGACGGTGGGCGCGTCCCGCGTGTTCGAGGGCGGGGCCGTGACCCAGACGGTGGTCGAGATGGAGCGCGGCCTGATGCTGGTCATGGCGATCAGCGACGGTTCCGTGCTCGCCGTACTGGCCTCTCCCGACTGCGACATGGGCCTTGTCGCCTACCAGATGACCCTGCTCGTGGACCGGGCCGGCCAGGTGCTCACCCCGGCCCTCCGGGCTGAACTGCAGACCTCCCGGGGGCGGTAGTGACCGAGCTCTTCACCGGAGAGGGACGTGCTCGGGCGTGACGGAACCGGGGACGACGAGCCCCTGTTCCGTCCGTACGCGGTAACCGGTGGTCGTTCCGAGCCCCGGTATCACATGGCGATGGAGACCCTGGTCTCCTCCTCGTTCATCAGGGATGAGGAGTTGGTCCTGCTCACTCCCGAGCAGGATGCCATCATCAGGCTCTGCCGTGCGTTCCGGTCGGTCGCCGAGATCTCGGCGCTGCTGAGGGTCCCGCTCGGCGTGGCTCGCGTGCTGGTGGCGGACATGGCCGATGAGGGGCTCGTCCGTCTCCACCAGCCACGCCTCGAACAGGGACAACCGGATCTCAACATGCTCGAAAGGGTGCTCAGTGGACTTCGCAGGCTCTAACCAGTCCGGCCTGACGTCGACGAAGATCGTCGTCGCGGGTGGGTTCGGCGTCGGCAAGACCACGTTCGTGGGCGCCGTGTCGGAGATCCTCCCGCTGACCACGGAGGCGGTGATGACCGACGCCAGCGCCGGCATCGACGACCTCGGTCTCACTCCGAACAAGGTGACGACCACGGTCGCGATGGACTTCGGCCGGCTCTCGCTGGACCGTGACCTGATCCTGTACCTGTTCGGCACGCCGGGCCAGCACCGGTTCTGGTTCATGTGGGACGACCTGGTCCGCGGCGCGCTCGGCGCGGTGGTCCTGATCGACACCCGGCGCCTGGCCGACGGCTTCCCCGCGATCGACTACTTCGAGGAGGCCAAGCTCCCCTTCGTGATCGGCGTCAACGGCTGGGACGGGCAGTTCCAGCACACGGAGGAGGAGGTGCGAGAGGCCCTGGCCCTCGCACCCCACGTGCCCATCGTGCGCACCGACGCCCGCTCCCGTGACTCCGTCAAGGGCACGCTGATCACGCTGGTCGAGCACGTCCTGCGGGTCCGGTCGGCCTACGGCACGTCGGTCTAGACCCCCGTACGGCCTGCGCCGCCGGCGGTCACGGCGGCGGGCCGCAGGTCAGCCGGGCACCCAGTCCTTCCACACGATCCTGTTCGCGTCGATCCATTTCCGTGCCGCCTGGTCGGCGCTCAGGCCGTTGTTGGTCATGTCGTCGGCGACCGCGTTCTGCTGGTCGTTCGTCCACGCGAAGTTGCGTACCAGTTCGTAGGCCCTGCCGCCGGTGTCGGCGAACCTCCTGCTCACGATCTTGTCGAGCAGGTAGGGCGGGTAGTCGCACGCGATCTTCTTGGTGTCGATGTCGCAGCCGATCGCGTAGGGGGGCAGGTTGATCTTCGCCAGCTTGACCCGGGTGAACAGCCACTGGGGTTCGTAGAAATACATCAGCAGCGGGGTGCGCTGCCGGGTCGCCCGGGTGGCGGCCTTTATCAGGGCCTCCTCGCTGCCTGCGTAGACGACTCTGTAATTGAGCCCGAGATTGCGGACCAGCGCCTCGTCGTTGGTGACGTAGGAGGCGTCCCCGTCAAGAAGCTGACCGAAATTTCCGGATTTGGCGGTCTTGAATAGGTGGGCATATTTGTTGAGCCGCCGCCAGTCGGTGATATCCGGGTACCGGTCGGCCATCCACTGCGGGACATACCACCCGATTGCCCCTTTATTTCCGTTTCTTCCGGCGGAGACGGCGACCTTCTTCTCCTCGATGTAGGTCTTCTTCTCCGCCTCGCGGCCCCAGTTCTCGACGATCACGTCGACCGTGCCCTTTTCGAGGCCCTCCCAGGATTCGGCCTCGTTGAGTTCCACCCGCTGCACCCGGTAGCCGAGCTCCTGCTGGAGAAGCCGTCCGAGTACCGCGGCGCTGGCCTCGTAGCCCGCCCATCCGTTGATGGCGATCTTCACGGTGCCGCCGGCCGGCGCGGGCTCCTCCTTCTCGCCGCTGCACGCGGTGAGAAGGAGGAGCGCCGCGGCGACCCCGGCGAGTTGTCGTCTCACAGGATCGGCCGACCGGTTACCGGGGGATCCAGGAGGCCCAGACGGACGGGTTGGCCTCGACCCACTTCTTGGCCGCGTCCTCCGGGGACATGCCCTTGTTGGTGATGTCGTTGGCCACCGTGTTCTGCGCCTCGTTGGTCCAGGAGAAGTTCTTGACCAGCTCGTAGGCCTTGCCGCCGGTGTCGGCGAACCTCTTGCTCACGATCTTGTCGAGGTCGAGTTCGGCGTAGTCGCAGGCGACCTTCTTGGGGTCGGCGTCGCAGCCCTCGGTGTAGGGGGGCAGGTTGACCCGGACGAGCTCGACCTGGCTGAACAGCCAGTGCGGGTCCCAGAAGTAGAACAGCAGCGGTTTCTTCTGCTTCTGGGCCTGGGTGGCGGACTCGATCAGCGCCGCCTCGCTGCCCCCCACGACCACCTTGTAGTCCAGCTTCAGGTTCTTGATGAGCGCCTCCTCGTTGCTGACGTAGGAGGGGTCGCCGAAGAGAAGCTGGCCCTTGCCGTCCGACTCCGAGGTCTTGAACAGGCTCGCGTACTTGTTCAGGCTCTTGTAGTCGGTGATGTCGGGGTGCTCATCCGCCATCCATTTGGGGACGTACCAGCCGATGACGCCCTTGTTGCCGGTGGAACCCGCATCCACGGCGACCTTCTTCTCCTCGATGAAGGTCTTCTTCAGGTCGTCGTGGCCCCAGTTCTCCACGATGACGTCGACGTCGCCGCTCTCGAAGCCCTCCCAGGAGACCTGCTCGGCGAGCTCCTTCTTCTCGACCTTGTAGCCGAGCTTGCTCTCCAGCAGATACGCGATCACCCCGGCGCTGGCCTCGTATCCGGCCCATCCGTTGATGGCGATCTTCACGGTGCCGCCCGAGGCGGGAGCCGACGATCCGGCGCTCCCGGACGGCTGTGCCGAACTGGTGCCGGTCTCCACCTTGGCGCCACCGCAGCCCGCGGCGGCCAGCCCAAGCGTCAGGACACCGGCGAGCAGGCTGAGCCTGCGTCCGATCCTCATGCGAACCTCTTCTTTCTGGGGGAAGGGCGCCCATCGGCGCCCTGCGTGATCCGGTCGAGCATGATGCCGAGCAGCACCGTGGCGACCCCGGCGGTGAAGCCCATGCCGAAGTCGGTGCGCTGGGAGAACCCGGAGACGACGTCGTAGCCCAGCCCGCCGGCGCCGACCAGCCCGCCCACCACGACCATGGCGAGCGTCATGACGATGCCCTGGTTGGCGGCGAGCAGGATCGCCCGGCGGGCCATCGGCAGCTGCACCTTCCACAGCAGCTGCCGGTCGGTGGAGCCGGACGACCGTGCGGCCTCCACGACGACCGGCGACACGTTTCTGATCCCGTCCTCCACCAGCCGGACGACCGGCGGAACCGCGTAGATCACCGAGGCGAAGATCGCGGTGAACCGGGTCGCGCCGAACAGCGCCAGCGCGGGCAGCAGGTAGACGAACGCGGGCATGGTCTGCGCGGCGTCGAGCAGCGGTCGTTGCACGGAGGCGAACCGGGGCGAGCGTGCCGCCGCGATGCCGGACACGAGACCGACGGCCAGCGCCAGCACCACCCCGACCAGCACGGTGGTGAGCGTCTCCATGGTGTGCTGCCAGAGCCCGAGCAGCGCCGTGGCGAGCAGGCATCCCACGGCGGTGACGGCGGGCCGCGGTCCGCCGGTCCGCCACGCGACCGCGAGCACGACCGCGGCGACCAGCCACCAGGGAGCGGTGGTGAGCACGGTCTGCAGGGGGTTGAGGAACGTCTCGGTGGCGGCGTTCCTGACCGCCTCGGTCACGCCGTACCAGGAGAACTTGGCCCAGTTCACGGCCTCGTTCACCGGCTCGGCGAAGCGGAGCACCCACTCCTGGGGGAACTCGGCGGGCAGGAGCCAGGCCGCGACCCCCGTGACGAGCAGGATCACCGACGTGACGGCGGGCCGGAGCCGGGAGGAGAAGGACCCGGCCGGCGCGGGCCCACGCGCCGCGGCGGCCATGGTGATCCGGTCCAGCACGACCGCCATGGCCACGATCGCGATGCCCGCCGGGAGCATGATGCCCACATTGGCCCGGGAGAGTCCACGGATGATGTCGGAGCCCAGTCCCGGGGCCGCGATCAGGGCCGCGATCACCACCATGGACAGCGCCATCATGACGGTCTGGTTGACGGCCAGCCCGATCGTGGCACGCGCCAGCGGGATGTGGACCTTGCGCAGCGTCTGCCAGCGGGTGGCGCCGAGCGCCGTGGAGGCCTCCACGGGTGTCGCGGGGACCTGCTCGATGGCCAGCGCGGTGATCCTGATCGCGGGAGGGATCGCGTAGATCATCGTGGCGATCGTCGCCGAGGCGTTCCCGATCTGGAAGAACAGCACCATCGGTGACAGGTAGGCGAACGTCGGCATGATCTGCATGACGTCGAGGACGGGGGTGAGCAGGCGGCGCAGCCGTACCGAACGCCCCGCCCACACGCCCAGGGGCAGGCCGACCAGCAGCGAGAGCAGGACCGCCGCGAGCACGAGCGCGAGCGTGTCGACGCCCGCCTCCCACAGTCCCAGCACCCCGAGCGAGCCGGAGCCCAGGACGGCGACCAGGGCGATCCGCCACCCGCCCGCCAGCCAGCCCAGCGCGCCCGCGGACCCGACCACCCCTGCCCAGCCGAGGCCGTGAAGCACCAGGTTGAAGGCGTCGTAGAGCCCACCGACGGACAGCCGCACGTAGTTCACGAAGAACAGGAAGATCGGGCTCTCGTTGCGGTTGGCGTCCACCCAGTCCCGTACGTCGTTGACCGCCCCGAACTGCGCGGCGTCGTCGTCGTGGGGGAGGAGCGCGGTGCCCCGGAACACCAGGTAGGCGGCCACGGCCACGGTCACGCCGGCGAGTGGCGCCACCCAGGGGGGCAGCGGTGCCGTCCTGGAGCGGGGCGCGGGCGGGGCCACGTGCGCGGGGGAGGCGGAGGCCGGTGGGGAGGTCATGTGCCGGCCATCGCCGCGAGGATGTCCAGGCGGTCCACCACGCCGAGCAGCTCCCCGTCCCGCATGACGCGGATCGGCCGGGCCGATCCCATGGCGGCCGGTACCGCGTCGCGGATGACGGTGGACGCCGGGAGCGCGGGACCGTCGAGGGGGTCGTCCTCCAGCGGGGGGCGGCAGATCCAGCGCAGTGAGAGCACCTCGCTCCTGGGCACGTCCTTGACGAAGTCGGCCACGTAGTCGTCGGCGGGGGCGCCGACCAACTCCTCGGCGGTACCGAGCTGGACGATCGCGCCCGCCCGCATGATCGCGATGCGCTCGCCGAGCTTGAGCGCCTCGGACAGGTCGTGGGTGATGAACACCATGGTCTTGCCGACCTCGCGGTGCAGGCGGATGACCTCCGCCTGCATGTCCCGGCGGATCAGCGGGTCCAGGGCGCTGAACGGCTCGTCGAAGAGCAGCACCTCGGGGTCGACGGCCAGCGCCCTCGCCAGGCCGACCCGCTGCTGCATGCCGCCGGAGAGCTGGTCGGGGCGGGCGTCGGCGGAACCGTCCAGTCCGACCAGCGAGAGGATCTCCCGGGCCCGCCCGTGCCGTTCCGCCCGCGAAACGCCCTGGACCTCCAGCCCGTAGGCCACGTTGTCGAGGACCTTGCGGTGCGGCAGGAGGCCGAAGTGCTGGAAGACCATGCTGACGTGGTGCCTGCGCAGCTCCCTGAGCTGGGCCGGCGAGGCGGCGCGCACGTCCTGGCCGGCGATGGAGATCTCTCCCGCGGTCGGCTCGATCAGCCGGGTCAGGCAGCGGACCAGAGTGGACTTGCCACTCCCGGACAGCCCCATCACGACGAACACCTCGCCGGGCCGTACCGCGAAGCCGACGTCCCTGACGGCGGCGACGCAGCCGGTCCGGTCGCGGAGGGTGGCCGGGTCGAGCTGGGCGTCGGGGCTGCCGAGGACGCGCTCCGCCCCGGGGCCGAAGATCTTCCACAGCCCGCGGACCTCGATCGCGGCGCCGTCGGATGGGGCCACTGTCTCCTCCAGAGTTCGGCGCCCGGATATGGCGAGGCTACGGACGTAAGGAGTCAAGATATGGGGGAAATATCGTGAATCACAACGATGTGATCTTCTGGAGGCCGTTGCGCTTCCGTGGCGTTACCAGCCGCTCGTTCCGATGGAACGATGCAAACGGCCATATGGACATGAGAAATACTTAATAACGCCATATGGATGTCCGTAATTGGGGGCTCCAGCTCGCAAATGGAGCTCCAGCTTCCCGCTCTCCTGACTCATAAGTAACCATTTGTGGATCTATGTTCGATTGGCCCTGTTGGTTGAGATGTGCTCGAATTACCGAGGACCAAGAGAATCCGGCCGGCGGTTCATCCACCGAGAGGCAGCGTTCGGTGCGTACACACAATGTCTGGGGAACGGAGAGCCGGTTCCGCCTGCGGAACTGGCGGGTGCGGCCTAGGCTGGTCGCGCTCATCCTGGTCCCCACCGCCGCCGCGGTGTTGCTCGGCGGAGTCCAGGTGTTCGCCTCCATGCGGGCCGCTGCTGACTACCAGCAGGTCAACGACCTGGCCAGACTCTCGGACCATCTCGGCGAGCTCACCCACGAGCTGGCCGGGGAACGCGACCGCACGGCCTGGTTCATCGCCCTCGGCCGCCCGGAACGCCAGGTGGGGGCCGTACGCCGGCAGATGGACGCGGTGGACACCGCGACGAAACACGTCCGCGACAGCGGCGCTCTGCTCCAGGGGGTGGTGAGCGGCCGCACCAGGGACGAGGTGGAGACCATGCTCGCCCGGCTGGAGGACCTCGCCCCGCTGCGGGAACAGGCGCTGAAGTCGACGCTCCTGCCCGACGCGGCCCTCGACGCCTACTCCCTGGTGATCGCCGACCTGCTCTCCCTCCACGACGAGCTCGGCAAGGGCGGCGCCGATGACGTGCTGTTCGGCCAGGCGCTGACCCTGAACGCCCTCGCCCGCACCAAGGAGGCCGCCTCGCTCCAGCGAGGGCTGCTGTCGGTGGTGCTGGTCGCCGGCCGGTTCGAGCAGGAGCAGCTGGAGAAGTTCCTCGGCGCGCTCTCCGCCGAGCGCAACGGACGCAAGACCTTCGCCGCCGAGGCGGACAGCGGGCAGCGCCGCCTCTTCGACGAGACGGTCAACGGCAGGACCGCCGACAGGGCGGAGTTCCTGCGTGAGCTGGTCCTGCTCCGCGCGGCCTCCGGGGCCTCCCTGAAGGGGCTGGACCTGAGCACCAAGGACGACGCACGGGAGTGGTACGACGCGGAGACGGTCACGATCGACCGGATGCGGGACGTGGAGAAGCGCCATGCCCAGGACATCGTCGAGCGTAGCCAGGAGCTCGGTGACGCCGAGCAGAACCGGGCCCTGCTGGTCGCCGGGTCGGTCGCCGGCCTGCTGCTGGCCGTGCTGCTGATCACCACAGGGGTGGCGCGCTCGCTGGTCAGGCCGTTGCGCAGGCTGCGCAGGGAGGCGCTGGAGGTCGCGGAGGAGCGGCTGCCCGCGTACGTCCAGCGGGTCCGCGAATCCCGCGACGGCGAGGTCGCCGCCGACATGCCGCCGATCGGGGTCATGTCCCGCGACGAGATCGGTGAGGTCGCCAGAGCCTTCGACGAGGTTCACCGGGAGGCGGTACGGCTGGCGGGTGACGAGGCCAGGCTGCGGACCACGGTCAACGCGATGTTCGTCAACCTCTCGCGCCGGAGCCAGACGCTCGTGGAACGCCAGCTCACCCTGGTGGAGCGGCTGGAGCGCGGCGAACGCGACGACCAGCGCCTGGCCGACCTGTTCAAGCTCGACCATCTCGCCACCCGTATGCGCCGCAACAGTGAGAACCTGCTCGTCCTCGCCGGTCAGGAAGTGGCTCGACGCTGGCGGCAGCCGGTCGAGCTGATGGACGTCGTCCGCGCCTCGCTGTCGGAGGTGGAGAACTACGACCGGGTGACGACCCGGGTGCAGTCCGAGGTCGCCGTCGCGGGTCCCGCGGTGAGCGACGTGGTGCACCTGCTGGCCGAGCTCGTGGAGAACGCGGTCTCCTTCTCTCCGAAGGACAGCCAGGTCATGGTGTCCAGCAGCCGGATCGACGGCGGTGGCGTGATGGTGTCGGTGACGGACCAGGGCATCGGCATGACGCACGACGAGATCACCCAGGTGAACTGGCGGCTGGCCAATCCGCAGCCCGCCGACGCCTCGGTCGCCCGCCGCATGGGCCTGTTCGTGGTGGGCCGCCTCGCGCTCAAACACGGCATCCGCGTCCAGCTCCGTCCCCAGGACACGGGCCTGGCCGCCATGATCCTGCTCCCCGAGGAGCTCCTCGCTCCCCTGCCCGCCCCGCCCCAGCCGGCCGGACTGCCCCAGCCCGCCGGGTCGTCCCGCACGCTGGGGGTCCCGTCTCCTGCGGCGTCCGTCCTCGCGGCGCCCGCCGGGCAGGCGGCCGTGCCCCCGCAGGCCGGATCCCGGTGGGCGACCGGGCCGAACGTGTGGAGTCCTCCCGCGGAGCGACCGCGTTCTCCCCTGCCGGAAGGAGACCGGTTCCCCCCGCCGCCCGGTGGGCTGCCGGAGCACCGTCCGAACCCACCGGTGGCGGCGGGCGCCGCCGGAGCGCTGCCCGCCCCGGACGGTGAGGAGGACTTCCTGCCGATCTTCGCCTCGGTGGAGTCGGGCTGGTTCCGCATCGGCACCCTCGATCCCGCCGGAGCGGCCGGACAACCCGCCGAGTCCGATCCCACCGCCTCCACCGCCTGGTCCTCTCCCGCGGACACCGGCTGGCAGGCCGCCCAGGCGGCGAGTGCCCCCGCACACGGCGGGACGACCACGTCGGGCCTGCCCAGACGTACCCCCAAGGCGAACCTGGTGCCCGGTTCGGTGAATCCGCCCTCCGGACCGCCCCAGCCACAGCAGCCGGTGGCCCCCGTCTCGGCGGAACGGGTCCGCAGCCGGATGTCGAGTTTCCAGCAGGGCGTGCGCAAGGCCCGCAACGAGCTTCCGAACCGGGAGAGCTGAGCCGTGCCGGGCGGATACCGCGACGGCGGGCAGAGGCCGGAGGACGGTTACGGCCCACCCTGGAACGGACATTCCGGGTACGGCGGGCCGCCCGGCGGTGGGACCTCACCGGGCGGGTATCCCGGGTACGGCGGATCGCCGTACGGTGACTCCTCGGGCGGAGAGCATCCCGGATCCAGCGGACTGCCGTACGGCGAACAGCACGAGGAGGAGAGCTCGCTGGTCCGGATGTACGCCGTCACCGGCGGCCGGACCACCCCACGCACCCAGCTGGCAATGGAGGCCCTGGTCTCCTCGGCGACCTCGGAGCAGCTCGGTCTGTCCTACATCCGCGAATACCGCGCCATCAGCGAACTCTGCCGCCAGATCCGTTCGGTCGCGGAGATCTCCGCGCTCCTGCACATCCCCCTCGGCGTGGCCCGCGTCCTGATCTCGGACATGGAGAGCGAGGGCCTCGTCCGCGTCCACCATCCCCAGATCGACCAGGACGGCCCCGGCCCCCAGCTTCTGGAACGCGTCCTCAGCGGGCTGCACCGCCTGTGACCGCGGCGGGCCGGCCGGCTCCGGTCCTCAGGTCCGCTGGGCCAGCCACCACTGCGCGGCGACGAGTTCGGCGACCAGGGTCTCGGTGAGCAGGGCGACGCCGGGATCGTCGTCGTGGAGGTAGCGGACGGCGGCTCGGGCGCCCGGCAGCTCACCGCCGACGGTGAGCACGGTGGAGCCGCGCTCGCCGATCCAGTCCATCGCCTGGCTGTCGTAGCGGGAGCCGGGGAACAGGATGGCGCGGTAGTCGAGGGTCTTGGTCAGGTAGACGTCCACGTGGGACCAGTCACCGGTCTCGCAGGCGTCGGCGGCGCGGCGGGGGCCCTCGCGGAACATCAGGGCGGACTGCTGGGCCGAGGACAGGCGCTCGGCGGGGGCGATCGTGTAGACCCCGGCCGGGCCGTCGAGCAGGGTCATCGCCTCCTCCAGCCACTGGCTCCGGCGGTCCAGCAGATCGGCGGTGGCCTCGGCCGTGCGGCGGAGCAGGCCGGGCACGTCCAGGCCGGGTGCGTCCAGGCCGGTGCCGGAGACGCCGGACGCGGTGCCGCCCGCGCCGGTGAGACGGTTCCGCAGGGCCAGGAGCAGGCCGAGCGTGTGCTGGAAGGTCCGGCAGGACACGCCGCCGCGCTCCTCGCCGGCGAGTATCGGCACCACCAGGTCGGCGCCTTCGGTGATCGCCGAGCCGGGCCTGTTGGTCAGCGCCAGCACGAAGGACCGGCCGTGGTGGCGGGCGACCGCGTCGAGGGTCTCCCGGCTGCCACCGGTGGCGGAGACCGCGACGACCAGGGTGTCCGGGGTCGCCGGGGAGGAGATGGAGGCCGAGGCGTACTCGGCCACCGCGTCGACGCCCACCGCCCGCAGGCGCAGCGCGGCGACCCCGGCGGCATACCGGGAACTGCCCATGCCGAGGAAGACCACCCGCCGGATCCCGGCCGGTATCCCGTCGAACGGGTCGTCTGTCTCCAGGGCGCTCGCCAGTCCGGCCAGTGCGGACGGCTTGGCCTCCAGATCGGCGAGGTACAGCTCGGGGTCCACTATCTCTCCTTGGATTCGGTCAGCGGTGATGAGGATCGGGCACGACCTCCCGGCGGACGGCGCGGTCACGGCGGCCGGGACGGTACGGCTACGGGTACCAGGACCGGAGGACGCCCATGGGGGCGTAACGCCAGCGGGGAAGGTGGCGGGCGGCGTAGATGAGCTCCCTGCACTCCTGCTCGATCTCGAACGGGCGCACCAGGGAACGGTCCAGCAGGGCGGTGTGACCGAGTTCGGCGAGACGGGCGAGGTAGGCGGACTCCAGGGCGTCGCGGGCGGTGACGGTCCACGCGGCGATCACCAGGGGATGGGCGTCCCGGCGCCTGACGGCGACCTGCCCGACGTGTTCGAGGCTGGTGATCAGCTGGGCGAGGTCGCGGGCGGCGGGCTGGAAGGGGTCGGCGCCGGTGACCGTCGGGTTGCCGTCGAAGTCGATCACCGCGTAACCGTCCCGCCAGCGGAGTATCTGACCCACGTGCAGGTCGCCGTGGATGCGGATCAGCGGGGTGGCGTCCGCCCAGCTCAGTGGGGTGAGCTCGGCGCGGAGCGCATCGGCGTGGGCCGCGAGCCAGTCGCCGTCCTCGCCGCCGGTCAGCGCGAGCGCCTCGTCCAGGGCCTCTCCGGCACGGACGGACCAGGCGGTCGCTCCGGCTGCCGGGACGGCGGGCGCCTGCCGCAGGGGGTCGGGGAAGGTCGTGGACGGGGTCGCCATCGCGGCGTGCAGGTCGGCGGCCAGGACGCCCAGGTCGGTGGCGAAGCCGACGTGACCGGAGACGGCCTCGTCCACGCACCACTCCCAGCCGTCCCGGGCATCGGGCAGATAGGCGGTGACCAGGGCGAGCAGCAGTCCGTCGCCGTCGTCGTCGTTGCGGGACACGGACGCGTACGGCGTGGCGGTGGCGGTGAAGCCGACCGAGGTCAGATGGGCGAATACGTCCGGGGTCGGCTGGGGGAGCGGCGCCGGTGGGGTCAGCCACTTGACGACCACGCTTTCGCCGACCACCACTGACCGGTTGGTCTGGTCGACGTCGAAGCCCCGTTCGGGTGCCGGTGAGACGCCTGCGGCGGCCGATAACAGTTGAACATCAGTTGAAAAGACGGAAGTCGATGTGCCGGGCAGCGGGTGGAAACGGCGGACCGTGAACAGGTCTGGAACATCGCAGCTCAGAGCGGTGACCAGTTCGCCGGTTCTGCCGTCGCCAGGGCTCGGTACAGTTCCGAGCCGATCCCATATTGAAGACGGATTCAACAGGCAAACCAAACTCTCGCGAGGTAATGTCCGGGCAAAGTCTTGCTCAAGTTATTCTTGGCTGCAACACTCCTGCTTTGGTCTGCCGTGTCCGTTACGGCCGGTCTACCCCAATTACACTTGAAATTTGAAGGAGCAGCGGCCGTGTCCCGTATCCGGTACACCCGTCGTCTTCCGGCTGCCGCCCTGGTCGCCGGTCTTGCAATCGCCGTTTCGGCCTGCGGCGGAGGGTCCACGGGCACCACCGCCGCCGCCCCGGCCGCGAGCGCCTCGTCCGCGCAGCTCGACCCGAACATGGACCTGTCGAAGCAGAGCATCACCATCTCGGTCTGGCCGGGCTACACGCCCGAGGACCTCCCCAAGAAGGTGAAGGACACGCTCAAGACCGACCTCAAGGTCAGCCTGCACGACACCAACGAGATCATCATGGGCAAGCTGACCGCCGGGGCCGACACCGATCTCGACGTCGCCTTCGTCTCCGGCCAGTACGCCCAGGCCCTCAACGAGGCCGGGCTGCTGGAGCCCATCCACCCGGAGCTGATCCCCAACCTGGCCAACCTCTACCCCGAGGCCAAGGAGCTCTCCTACGACAAGGGGAACGTCTTCTCGGTCCCCTACACCTGGGGCACCACGGGCATCTGCTACCGCACCGACCTGATGAAGACGCCGCCGACGAGCTGGAACGACATCCTGAGCCCGCCGGCCGAGGCGAAGAAGAAGGTCACCATGATGACCACCGAGCGCTGGCTGGCCCTGCCCGCCGCCAAGGCGCTCGGCAAGTCGGTCAACACCAAGAGCGACGAGGACCTCGCCGCGATCAAGGCGAAGCTGCTCGAGGCCAAGCCGAACGTGTTCTACGACGACGTCACCTTCGGCGACCGCCTCAAGACCGGTGAGACCGTGATGGCCGAGGCGTGGGACGGCTGGTGCCCGACCACGGAGAAGAACATCAAGTTCGTGGTGCCGAAGGAGGGCAGCGACCTCTGGGTGGACACGATGGTCGTGCTCAAGAGCTCCAAGAACAAGGAAGCCGCGCACGCGTTCATCAACTTCATCCTGGACCCGGAGATCCACAGCTGGGCCGCGGAGAACATCCTCTACAAGGTCCCCAACAAGGCCGCGATGGACGCCCTCCCCGCCAAGCTCAAGGAGGACAACGCGCCGCTGCAGATGACCCCGTCGCAGCTGCTCGCCGGCGAGTCCATCATCGACCTGGGTGAGGACTCCACCAAGTTCACCCGTCTGGCGACCGAGGTCAAGGCCGCGAAGTGACACGTTCCACCGTCTCCGGCGCGACCGCGAAATCGCGGTCGCGCCGGTCGCGGGTGCTCGGGCGGCTGGCCTTCCTGGGGCCCGGCCTGACCTATCTGATCGTGCTCCTGCTGATCCCGCTGGCCCTGGTCCTCAGCTACGCGTTCTTCCGCAGGGGCCGTTTCGGCGGCGTCATCTACGAGCTGACCGGGGAGAACTTCACCCGGCTGTTCGACCCGCTCTACCTCGACGTCCTGCTCGGCTCGCTGAAGCTGGCCACGGCCGCCACGCTGATCGCCCTGCTCTTCGGCTATCCGACGGCCTACCTCATCGCCCGGCTCCCCGCCAAGTGGAAGACGATCGCGCTGATCGCGATCGTGCTGCCCTTCTGGACGAACTTCCTGATCCGCATCTACGCCTGGATCGTCCTGCTCAGCGGCCCCGGACTCGTCAACACATTGCTGGGCAAGCTGGGCCTGGGGCCGTTCGAGTTCCTCTACAACGACGGCGCGATCGTCACCGGCCTGATCTACTCCTATCTTCCGCTGATGGTGCTCCCGCTCTACGCGGCGATCGAGAAGCTGGACCCGCAGCTCCACGAGGCCTCGGCCAACCTCGGCGCGAAGCCCGCCCGCACCTTCGTCTCGGTGACGCTGCCGCTGACCCTGCCCGGTGTGATCACCGGATGCATGTTCGTCTTCGTGCCGAGCTTCGGCAACTTCGTCATCCCCGAGCTGCTCGGCGGTGGGCGCTCGATCATGGTCGGTAACCTGATCAGGGACCAGTTCCTCACGGCCCGCGACTGGCCGTTCGGCGCCACCCTCGCGATGGCGCTGATCGCCGTGCTGATCGTCCTGCTGCTCCTGCAGTCCTGGAGTGCTCGTCGTGCGTAAATCGCGCCTGCTGTACGTCCCCTTCTGGGTGACCTACATATTCCTGTACACGCCCATCGTGGTGCTGGTCGCCATGTCGTTCAACGCGGGTAAGTCGCCCTACAACTTCGAGGGCCTCAGCCTGAAGTGGTACGGCAAGCTCGCCGGGAACGCCACCGTCCGGGAAGGCCTGGTCAACACGTTGATCGTGGCCGCCGGGTCCACGGTGCTGGCCACCGTGCTGGGCACCCTGCTGGCCGTGGGCCTGGCCCGCCACAGCAGGTCGCGGCTGCTGGACGGGCTCGGTGTGCTGCCGGCCATCCTGCCCGACCTGGTGCTGGCCATCGGCCTGCTGGTGTTCTACTCCACGGTCAAGGTGACCCTCGGCCTGCACTCGGTACTGCTGGCCCACACGGTGTTCGGCATGGCGTTCGTGACGGCGGTGGTCCGCACCCGGCTCACCCACAGCGACACCTCCCTGGAGGAGGCGTCCAGGGATCTCGGCGGGACACCGGTCACCACGTTCGTGCGCATCACGCTGCCCCAGCTCATGCCGGGCATCACGGCGGGCGCCCTGCTGGCGTTCACGCTCTCCATCGACGAGTTCGTGATCGCGTTCTTCACCGCGGCGCCGGCCACCCCCACCCTGCCCATCGTCATCTACTCAATGGTCCGCTTCGGGGTCACCCCAGAGATCAACGCGCTGGCGACGCTGCTGCTGGCCGTGAGCTTCACCGTGGTGATCGTGGCCCAGCGGATGACCCGACTGACGGAGTCGCTGTCCTAATGCTGAAGATCACAGGTGTCAGCCGCCGGTTCGGCGACGTCACGGCGCTCTCGGAGGTCTCCCTGGACATCCGGCAGGGCGAGTTCTTCGCGCTGCTGGGCCCCAGCGGGTGCGGCAAGACCACCCTCCTGCGCATTCTGGCGGGCTTCGAGGCCCCCGACTCGGGCACCGTCACGCTCGACGGCGACGACCTGCTCGGCCAGGCCGCGCACCGCCGCCCGGTCAACCTCATGTTCCAGTCCTACGCGCTGTTCCCGCACATGAGTGTGGCCAGGAACGTCGCCTACGGACTGGAGCGGGAGAGGCTGCCCAGGGCCGAGATCCGTGAGCGGGTCGGCGAGGTCCTGGAGAAGGTCGGCCTGGCCGAGATGGCCGGGCGCAGGCCGCAGCAGCTCTCCGGCGGCCAGCGGCAGCGGGTCGCGCTGGCGCGTGCGATCGTGAAGCGGCCGCGCCTGCTGTTGCTGGACGAGCCGCTGTCCGCGCTGGACAAGAAGGTCCGCGCGGAGATGCAGCTGGAGCTGAAGCGGCTCCAGAACGAGGTCGGCATCACCTTCGTCGTGGTCACCCACGACCAGGAGGAGGCCATGTCGCTGGCCGACCGGATCGCGGTCTTCAACGCGGGCCGGGTGGAGCAGGTGGACAAGCCGGCGGCGCTGTACGAGCGGCCCCGCACGCCGTTCGTCGCCGACTTCGTGGGCGCCAACAACCTCTTCGAGGGCAAGGTGTGCGCGGGGGGTCTGGAGAGCCCCGAGCTGGGTGTCCTGCCCGCGGTGTCCGAGCTGGCGGCCGGGACGCCCGCGCTGCTCGCCGTACGGCCGGAGCAGCTCAAGCTGAACAGCCTGAAGCGCGCGAAGCGGGTAAAGCGCCTTAACGGCATAAAAGGCCTGAACAGTCCGGAAGACGTGCTGCGCGGGAAGGTCGCCGACGTCAGCTTCTACGGCGGTGTCTCCCATGTCTCGGTCCTGGTGGACGGGCGCCAGACGCCGATCCTGGTGGCCACGCAGGGGACCACCCAGGTTCAGGCGGGCTCCTCGGTCGCCCTCACCTGGGGCGCCGAGGACGGGGTGCTGATCCCTCAATGAGACGTCTTGAGCGGGTTGCCCGTGGCGGTCCTGGCGTAGGCGAGGATCAGTTCCGCCGCCTCCTGCGGGCCGATCACCGGGTGGCGGGCCGTTATGCGATAACCGTACGCATCCTCGAGCGCGACCAGGTTGCGCGCGATGACAAGGGAGTCGCCGGCCAGCGTGAAGGTCCCCAGGGCGGACCCGGTCTCCAGAACGCTCTGGTACATGGAGACCTGCCGGTCGTAGAGCGTGGTGAGCAGGAGGGCGTACATCCGGTTGCGGGCGGCGGCGCCGCCGAGCTCGTTGAGCAGTCGCACGTCCGGGTCGTCCGGCCCGTGCGGCAGGCCCGAGCGGATGGTCACGACGAGCTTCTCGGCGGGGTCGCGCAGGCCGCTGATCCGCTTGAGACGCTGCTCGTAGAAGCGCTCCATCCCGGCGTGGTGGGCGTCCACCAGCAACTCGCCCAGGTTGGGGTAGTGGTAGAGGACGGCGCCGGAGGTCAGGCCGGCCTCCTCTGCGACGTGGTTGAGATGCACGCCATCGGTGCCGTGCCGGATGATCGCCCGATGTGCGGCTGCAATGAGATCCAGGCGACGATCCGCCCTCCCCTTGCGTGTCATAATCCCCCGCTCATTGAAAACCAGGCTCTGTGCCGGGGTCCATAGTGGCCCCTTTTCAGCACTTTAGCTAGATCTAAGAATTTAACCATTCTTCAAAACCGGAATTTCCTCTCAACTGGAGGCGCGGTGTCTCTCACGATCCTGTTCATGCCGGAGAGTGCCTACGGGCCGACGAACAACTGCATCGGCATCGGCGACATTCTCCTCAAGCGCGGCCATCGGGTTGTTTTCGCAGCTGAGGCCTCCTGGAAGGGGAAATTGGAGGCCCTTGGATTCGAAGAGGACCTTGTCGATCTCGCACCGCCCTCGGAAGAGGAGCAGGATGCGGGGCAGTTCTGGAAGGACTTCATCCGAGACACCGCGCCGGAATACCGGAAGTCGACCTCGGTGCAGCTTGAGACGGTGACCAGGCCGATCTGGGATGCGCTCATCGACGGCGTGAAGTACTGCGAGCCGCAGTTGAAGGCGATTATCGAACGGGTTCGGCCGGATGTGATCGTCGAGGACAACGTCATCACCTTCCCGGCGCTGCTCACCGCCGGCAAGCCCTTCGTCCGCATCGTCTCCTGCAACCCGCTGGAGGTACGCGGTGCGGACATCGCCCCGGTCTTCTCCGGCCTGCCCGCCGACGACCGGTCCGGGTGGGACGCCTTCCGCGCCGAGTACGACCGGACCCACCGCGAGGTCTGGAGCGCCTTCAACGAATGGTCCGTCGCCCAGGGGGCCTCGCCGCTGCCGGATCTCGACTTCATCCACGAGGGAGACCTCAACCTCTACGTCTTCCCCGAGATCGTCGACTACACCGACGCCCGGCCGCTGGGCGACTCCTGGCACCGCCTGGACTCCTCGGTCCGTGAGACCGACGGCGGCTTCGAGCTGCCCGCCTCGCTCGCCGGGCGGGACGGCGCACTGGTCTACTTCTCGCTCGGGTCGCTCGGTTCGGCGGACGTGGAGCTGATGCAGCGGGTCATCGACGTGCTGGGCGCCACCCCGTACCGCTTCATCGTCTCCATGGGACCCCTGCACGAGGAGATCAAGCTCGCCGACAACATGTGGGGCGCCGAGTTCGTCCCGCAGACCAAGATCATCCCCATGGTGGACCTGGTGATCACGCACGGCGGCAACAACACCACCACCGAGGCGCTGCACTTCGGCAAGCCGATGATCCTGCTGCCCCTGTTCTGGGACCAGTACGACAACGCGCAGCGGATCCACGAACTGGGCTACGGCGTCCGCCTGGCCACCTACACCTTCACCGACTCCGAGCTGACCGGCGCGCTGGAGCGCCTGATCGGTGACGCGGGGCTCCGCGAGCGTCTGGCCGCCGCCGGCGAGGAGATCCGCCGCCGTGACGGTCTGCGCAAGGCCGCCGACCTCATCGAGCGGGCCGGCGCCTGAAAGCCCCGGTACCACCATCACAAGGGACGTTCCATGGGTAAGTTGATCAACCCGGCAGACGGCGGGTCGCTGCGCGAGGTGCCGGACACGCCGGTAGCCGAGGTGGCGGCCGCCGTACGGCGGGCACGGGCGGCGTATGAGGAGTGGAACGGGGCCACCCCGGCCGAACGGGCCAAGGTGATGCTGCGCTTCGCCGACCTCGTCGAAGCCGACACCGAGGAGCTCACCCGGCTGGAGGTCGCCGAGACCGGTAAGCCCGCGACGGTGTTCCGCGACGGCGAGCTGCCGTTCGCGGCCGACAACCTCCGCTTCTTCGCCGGGGCGGCCCGCTCGCTGGACGGCACCGGGGCCGGGGTGCTCAGCTCCGGCTACACCTCGGTGCTGGTCCGCCGCCCGGTCGGCGTCGTCGGGTCGATCGCCCCGTGGAACTTCCCGCTCGTGATGGCGGTCTGGAAGCTCGGCCCCGCGCTGGCCGCGGGCAACGCGGTGGTCATCAAGCCCGCCCCGCAGACGCCGGGCACCACGCTCCGGCTGGCCGAGCTGTTCGCCGGGGCGGGAGCGCCCGAGGGCCTGCTCCAGGTGGTCCTCGGCGACGCCGAGGTGGGAGAGGCCCTGGTCACCGACCCGGGTGTGGACATGGTGAGCGTCACCGGTTCCACCGAGACCGGCCGCGCCGTCATGCGCGGAGCCGCCGGCTCGCTGAAACGGGTGCACCTGGAGCTCGGCGGCAAGGCTCCGGCGCTCGTCTTCGGCGACGCGGACCTGGCCGAGATGGCCAGGGGCGTGGCGATGGGCGCGACCTACAACACCGGGCAGGACTGCACGGCCGCGACCCGCGTCTACATCTCCCGCGAGGTGTACGGCGAGGCGGTCGAGGCGCTGCACGCGACACTGGCGCAGATCACGGTGGGCGACCCCTGGGACGCGACGACCGACATCGGCCCGCTGATCTCGGCCGGTCACCGGGCCCGCGTGCACGGCTACGTCGAGCGCGCCGTCGCCTCGGGCGCGTCGGTGCTCTGCGGTGGCGCCCCGCTGGACGGCCCCGGCTTCTACTACCCGCCGACGCTCATCGCCGGCGCCCGCCAGGACAGCGAGATCGTTCAGGGCGAACTGTTCGGCCCGGTTCTGGTCGCCCTGCCGTTCGACGGCGAGGACGAGGCCGTACGGCTGGCCAACGACACCCCCTACGGCCTCGCCTCCTCGGTCTGGTCCGGGGACGTGGCGAGGGCACTGCGCGTCTCGCACCGCCTCGACGTGGGGGTCACCTGGGTCAACGACCATCTGCCGATCGCCTCGGAGGCCCCGCACGGCGGGGTCAAGGGGAGCGGGTTCGGCAAGGACATGAGCCAGGAGGCCGTCCAGGAGTACTCCGTGACGCGCCACCTGATGATCAAACACCAGGCCCCTGAGGCGAGGGCATCTTTTCGGCCCGCCTGAAATTCAGGGCGATATATCCCTTTTGTGGTGATATGTCGGCACTTACTCCATTCGTAGTGACATAAAGGATGTGCTCAAATTGCTTTCGCCGCATCCGTACCCGGCGAGGGGTTAAAGCCAGTGATGACACAAGACCGCCGGAGCCATCGTGCATCAGGAGTCGGTAGCCGGCTCCTGCCGTCGAACTGGCGCGTCCGTCCTCGTCTGGTCGCGCTGATCCTGCTCCCCACCGCCGCGGCCGTGGGGCTGACCGGCCTCCAGCTCACCAACTCGCTGGCCAGCGCCGGGGAGTACCGCAAGATGACGGAGGTCGCCTCGCTCGTCGAGCAGCTCGGCACCCTCTCCCACGAGATGGCCGAGGAACGCGACCTCACCGCCTGGTACATCGCAGACCACCGCGGCCCCCGCCGGTTCGCCAAGGTCAAGCAGCAGCGCCAGGTGGTCGACCAGGCCAGTGAGCAGGTACAGAAGTCGATCGACGGTCTCGACCCCGGGCAGGCGGCCCGAGTTCTCGCCGAGACCTCCCAGGTGAGCAGATGGCTCAAGGGTCTGCCGGGTCTCCGCAAACCCATGGAGGGAAGCGTTCTCCCGCGTGCGGCCCTCGGGATCTACACGCGGATGATCGGCGACTTCATCACCCTCCACGACGACCTGGGCCGCAGCGGCGGCGACGAGCGCCTGATCGGCGACGCGCTCGCGCTGGGTGCGCTGACCCGGGCCAAGGAGCAGGTCGCCAGGCAGCGAGGCGTCCTGCTCGTCGGTCTGGAGGAGCGCAAGTTCGACTTCGACGACCCCGCCGAGTTCCTGGGTGCCTACAAGAGCCAGATCAGCGAGGTGGCCTCCTTCCGCGCGACCGCCTCTCCCGGTGACATCAAGAGCTTCGAGCAGGAGGTCAGCGGCCAGAACGTCGACCGGGCCGACTTGACGACCGCCCTCGTCAGGTCCCGCATGCGCGAGGCCCTGCCGCTGCCGCCCACGGGCCCCAAGGGGATCAACAACTGGTTCACCTCCTCCACAGCGGTCGTGGACGGCATGCGGACCGTCGAGCGCGCTCTGAGCGCCGCGGTGGTCGCCCGCAGCCAGGAGATGCAGAGCAACGAACAGCGCAGCGCCATCATCTCCGGCGCCGCGATCCTGATCCTGCTGATCCTGATCCTGCTGATCACCGCCTGGGTGGCCGGCACGCTGGTCCGGCCACTGCGCCGGCTGCGCAGCGAGGCCCTCGAAGTCGCCGACACCCGGCTGCCGGAGACCGTCCGGGTGCTGCGGGAGTCCGGTGAGCTCGCGCCGAACGTGGAGGTGCCCTCCATCGGTGTGGCCTCCCGAGACGAGATCGGGGAAGTGGCCCGGGCCTTCGACGAGGTCCACCGCGAGGCCATCCGGCTGGCGGGTGACGAGGCCCGGCTGCGGAACAACGTCAACGCCATGTTCGTCAACCTCTCCCGGCGCACCCAGTCGCTCGTGGAGCGGCAGATCGACCTCATCGACGACCTGGAGCAGGGCGAGCAGGACGACAATCGGCTGTCCAGCCTCTTCAAGCTGGACCACCTGGCCACCCGCATGCGCCGTAACTCCGAGAACCTCCTGGTCCTCGCCGGTCAGGAGCAGAGCCGCCGGTGGAGCGAGCCGGTACCGCTGAGCGACGTCGTACGCGCCTCGCTGTCGGAGGTCGAGAACTACGAGCGGGTGTCGCTCCGGGTGGAGTCCGGCACCTCGATCATCGGTTCGGCCGTCAACGACATCGTCCACCTGATCGCCGAGCTGGTCGAGAACGCCATCTTCTTCTCGCCGCAGGACACAAAGATCATAGTTAGCAGTAACGGCAACGAGACGGGCGCCATCATCCTGGCGGTCACCGACGCCGGCATCGGCATGAGCGACGAGGAACTGGCCGAGGCCAACCGGCGGCTGGCCGAGCCTCCCGCGGTGGACCTGTCGGTCTCCCGCAGGATGGGCCTGTTCGTGGTCGGCCGGCTGGCCATGCGTCATGGCATCCGCGTCCAGCTCCGTCGTCCGGAGGCCGGCGGCCTGAGTGCCGTCGTCCTGCTCCCGGTGCAGGTGGTCGCCCAGCTCCAGCCGGCCATGGCCGGTCAGGGCGCGTCCCAGCCGTCGCTCGGCATCGGGGCGCGCCCGGATCCGTTCGGCGCCGGCCCGGACCCGGACCCGTTCGGCACCTTCTCCGGCCGAGGGGGCGCAAGCCGGCCGTCCCCGGTCCAGGACGCTCCGGTCCCGGCTCCGGCGGCGGACCTCTGGTCGGCGCCGGTGGTGTCGGCCTCCGCGGTGGAGGACCTGTGGTCGTCACCCTTCACCTCGGTCTCGTCGCCCCCGCCTCCGGTGCCACCGGTTTCGCAGTCGTCGTTCCCGTCCTCCTGGCCGGAGGCCCCGCCGATCGATCCGTGGACGCCGCAGCGGCCGGAGACGGTAGAGAACCCGTGGGCGCCGCAGCGGCCGGAGGCTGCGGAGAACACCCAGAACATGCCCGTGGTCGAGGTGTCGTCGACGGAGCCGGAGCCGGACGAGTTCCTGCCGATCTTCGCGGCGGTGGGCTCCGACTGGTTCCGCAGCAGTTCCTCCACCGAATTTCCGCCCGAGCCCGGAGACGAGTCCGCACTCTCGTCTGATCCCGCCGGTCCCGCTGAGATCGCAGCCAGGCCCAAGCCGATGGAACAGCCGGTCCAGGAGGCCCAGCCACTGCCGGTCCGGAAGCCCCGGCAGGACCCGTCCGCCGAGAGGCAGCCGTGGAGCACCCCCGCAGACCAGGGCTGGGCCGCGGCCGAGGTGGCCAAGAAGCCCGTCGAGGGCGGCACCACCGGAGCGGGCCTGCCCAAGCGGGTCCCCAAGGCCAACCTCGTCCCCGGATCCGCCTCCGCGGCGCCGGCGGCACCGCCGCCCCCGATGCCTCCGATCTCGGCGGACCGGGTGCGCAGTCGTCTGTCCAGTTTCCAGCAAGGCGTACGGCAGGGCCGCGCTGAGATGAGTGAGCGGTCCAACGCCGTCGAGGGAGAGAAGCAGTGAACCACCAACTCAGTCAGGCCGCACGCGGCTTCAATTGGCTGATCACCGAGTTCGTCAAGGAGATGCCCGGAGTCGCCCACGCGGTGATCGTCTCCGCGGACGGTCTTCCACTGGCGTACTCGCAGGGCTTCCCGAGGGACCGCGCCGACCAGCTCGCTGCGATCACGGCCGGCCTGATCAGCCTGACCCAGGGGGCATCCCGGGTCTTCGAGGGCGGCCCCGTCGCCCAGACCGTGATCGAGATGCAGCGCGGCCTTCTGTTGACCATGTCGATCAGCGACGGTTCCGCGCTCGCCGTACTGGCCTCGCCGGACTGCGACATGGGCCTGGTGGCCTACCAGATGACTCTGCTTGCAGAGCGTGCCGGGCAGGCGCTCACGCCTGCACTCAGGGCCGAGCTGCAGTCAGCTCAGCGATAGGGAGGTGATATGGACGCACCGGGATGGCGTGGACCGGGGGAGGAAAACCCGAACACGTCTCAGGCCAAGAGCGGGCGAGATCGTTTGATTCGCCCCTACGCTGTTACCGGGGGAAGGACCGCCCCTCGGATGCAGCTCGCACTCGAGGCGCTGGTCTCCTCGGCGACGTTCGTGAGCGTGGATACGGGCACGCTCTCCACGGAGTATCAGGCCATCATCTCGTTGTCCCAGCAAGTGCGTTCGGTTGCGGAGCTCTCGGCTCTGCTGCGCATGCCGCTGGGCGTGACCCGGGTCCTGATCGCGGACATGGCGGCCGAGGGCCTGGTGCAGATCCACCAGCCGTCACTGGATGCCGGAAAGCCGGATCTCAACTTGCTTGAAAGGGTGCTCAGTGGGCTTCGCAGGCTCTGACGCCGGAATGACGTCGACGAAGATCGTTGTCGCCGGAGGATTCGGTGTCGGCAAGACGACCTTCGTCGGCGCGGTCTCCGAGATCATGCCGCTGACCACGGAAGCGGTGATGACAGAGGCCAGTGCGGAGGTCGACGACCTTTCGCACATCCCGACCAAGCGGACCACCACGGTGGCCATGGACTTCGGCCGGGTTTCGCTGGACCGTGACCTGATCCTGTACCTGTTCGGTACGCCTGGTCAGCATCGGTTCTGGTTCATGTGGGACGACCTCGTGAAGGGCGCGATCGGTGCGATCGTGCTGGTCGACACCCGGCGGCTGGCTGACAGCTTCCCGGCGATCGACTACTTCGAGGAGGCCGGCCTACCGTTCGTCGTGGCCCTCAACGGCTTCGGCGGCTCGCACATCCACGGTGAGGAGGAGGTGCGGGAGGCTCTGACGATCTCCCCGCACATTCCGATCGTCCGGACCGACGCCCGGTCCCGCGACGCCGTGAAGTCGACCTTGATCACATTGGTCGAGCACGTCCTCACCCTCCGGGTGTGACCCGCGGCGTGGGTCCACGGCCACCGAGCCTCATGGCTCGCCTCCGGCTGTGGGCCCACGCCGCGGCTCTCCGGAACGGCTGGTCTCGTCGTTCACGTCGCCTCCGGGGTGCTGCCGTCAGCCCTTCCCGCCGGCGCGGTGCCAGGCGAGCATGCGCCGCTCGAAGCTCAGGAAAGCGGTGTTCAGCACGAGCCCCAGCGTCCCGAGGAGCACGATGGCGGTCCACATGGACAGCACGTCCACCTGACTCTGGGCGATCAGCATGCGGTAACCGATCCCCTCGGTGCTGCCGACGTACTCCGAGACGATCATCATGATCAGGGCCAGCGCGACGCTGATCCTCAATCCGGCGAAGATCTTGGGGGACGCGGCGGGAAGGATGACCCGGATCAGCCGTTCCCTCCTGGACACGCCGAACACCTCGGCTGCCTCCAGGTACCGCCGGTCCACGTAGCGGGCGCCGTCCAGCGCGTTGAGGAGGACGGGCCAGGAGACACCGAAGACGATGGCCGTCAGCTGAAGCGGCGTGCCCACGCCCGTCATGGTCATGAAGATCGGGATCAGCAGGGGCGGCGGGACCGAGCGGAAGAAGTGGACCAGCGGGTTGACGACGTCGCACAGCACCGGCGACCGGCCCAGCGCGACCCCCGCCGCGATCGCGACGACGCAGGCGCCCGCCCAGCCCAGGACCAGGCGGCCCAGACTGGGCAGCAGGTGATCGAGCGCCTCCTGGGTCAGGAAGGCGTGGAGAAGCGGTCCGGAGAACCACAGTTCGTGCAGGCGCACCAGGATGGCCGAGGGCGGCGGGAAGTAGACGGCCCCGGCCGTCCTGGAGACCGCCTCCCACGCGAGGAGGGCGGCCGGCACGATCCACATCCAGGCGATCCGCAAGATGATCGCTCTCATGTCGCCTCCTCTCCGGCCTGGGTGCGGTGCCAGCGGAAGACCCGCCGTTCCGCTCCGGCCAGCACCGAGTTGACCGCCAGGCCGATCATCCCCGTCCACAGGGTGGCCGCGATCATCAGGTCGCGGCGGTTGCCCGCAGCGGCGCCGGTCACGAAGGTCCCGATGCCCTCCCCGCCCGCCACCAGCTCCACGCTCACCGCGACGATGAGGGCGACCGAGCTCGCGATCCGCACACCCGTGCCGATGAACGGCGCCGCACTCGGCAACGACACCAGGCGTACGACGGCATAGGGGCCGAAACCGAAGCCGCGCAGCGTCTCCTTGGCGAGAGGGTCGACGTCGTGCAGGCCGTACAGCGTGTTGATGAGCAGCGGCCAGCAGGACGTGTAGACGACGAGCGCGATCTTCCCCTGTTCTCCGGAGGAGAACAGGAACATGGCCAGGGGCAGCAGGGCGACCGAGGGGATCGGCCGCAGGAACTCCACCAGCGGCCGTACGGTGCGCTCGACCGTGGGCAGGGTGCCCATCACCACGCCGGACGGCACGGCCACCACGACGGCCAGCGCCAGACCGATCACGCAGGAGGAGAGGGTGACACCTACCGCGAGGAGGAACTCGCCGTCGGCGAGAAGACCGGCCGCGCCGACCAGGACGGTGGAGGGGAGCGGGACCAGATAGGGATCGACGGCTCCGGTCCTGCCCAGGACCTCCATGACGAGGAGGAGTCCCGCGACGCCCAGGGCGCCGCGGAGCGCCCTTCCGGCCGTCATCGCGGGGTGGCGGCCACGAGGGCGGTGGCGTCGATCTTCGACTTGGTGATCTGGAACTCGCTCAGCAGATCGGCCACACGCTGGATGCGGGCCGGGTCGAGCGAGGTGGAGAAGGTGCCCATGGTCATGGTCGAGGCGACCTCGGCGGGAATCCGGGTGAAGGTCGGGATGACCTTGTCGAGCTCCTGCCGGTCGGACGCGGCGATCTGCTGCGCCTTGCCGATCGCGCGCTGGAAGGCGGCGGCGGTCTTGGGATACTTCGACACCCAGTCCGCGGTGGTCGCCCAGCCGTCCAGCGGAAGTCCCTCGGCCGGGCCGGACAGGGTGTCGATCAGCAGGCGGCCGCCGAGGTCCTTCTTCGCGGCGGATATGTAGGGCTCGGTGAGCCATGCCGCGTCGACGGTGCCCGCCTTGAGTTGGTTGAGCTGTTCGGCGAAGGGCACCGGCACGAAGGTGACGTCACCCGGGGCCAGGCCCTCGGCCTTCAGCTGCGCGCGGACGGTCACCTCGCCCAGGGCCTTGAGCACGTTCACCGCGATCTTCTTGCCCTTGAGGTCCTTCGGTTCCCTGATCGGAGAGTCCTTGGTGACGACGACCCCGTTGACGCCCGGGGCGCCCTGCTGCGACTCCGCGAGCATCTTGAGCTTGGCCACGCCGGAGTCGCTGATCGTGATCAGTGACACGTAGCTGGTCAGGAACGCGTCGATGCCACCGTTGAGGATCCTCGGCATCACGGGCTGGGGGGCCTGGATGGTCTCCGTCTTGACGGTCAGGCCCTCGGCCTTGAAGAAGCCCTTCTCCTGTGCGATGAAGAGGGGAGCGGAGGAGGGCACCGGGACGACGCCGACGGTGAGCTCGGTCTTCTCCAGGCCTCCGGGGTTGGCGGGTCCGGCCGCCTCGGTTCCGGAACCGCCACAGGCGGCGAGCGTGAGGGCCGCCGTGAGGCCAATCAGGGAATTACGGACGACGCGTCTAGTCCTCATGGATTCTCCCGAGCTGAAGGAAACCGCGCTTCACCGGTATACGAGATCATCGGAGTCGTCGGGGAGGTCGCGGAACAACCGCGTGTCAGTTTAGCGGACAAAGATCGTCAGACCCAGTTATGCGGCTGGGAAGGCATATGCCGAATGGGACCTTGACAGCACTCCCTCATGTCCACTGAAATTGGAAATGTGGGAATTCCGATTACGATTCGAGTGCGATTCGAGTGCGATTCGGATGCGAGGAGTGTTGTTTTTCGGGAGTCCGGGCGCACCGTATTCGTCCGCGCCGGCCGGATTCCGCCGGAACGCGCGACCGGATGGGCGGCGGAGTGGTCGCGAATCGGTGGATTCGGGGGTGATGAGGATCACCGGGACCGCCGTTTCGTGAAATCGGCGGGAAATCTGAATTTTTCATCAGGAAAATCGCTCATGCACGAGACGCGCATGGCTTGAGCTGCGGTCCGGGGGCGTACGCCTCCGCCGCAGCTTTTGGATGACCGTTCAGATCGTCACGAGGTGACGGCCGCCTGGAACCCCCTGACCAGGCGCCCGACCTCGGCGCGGAGCCGGACGAACTCCGGATGCTCCCTGGTGGAGATCTGGTTACGGGGACCTGAGAGGTTCACGTCCAGGTCGCCGACGACCTTCGCGGGCGCCTTGGACAGCACGACGACCCGGTCCCCGACGTAGACGCTCTCGTCGATGTCGTGGGTGATCAGGACGATCGTCATCTTGTGGTGCTCCCTGACCTGCAGGACGAGATCCTCCAGGTCCTCCCTGGTCTGGGCGTCGACGGAGCCGAACGGCTCGTCCATCAGCATCAGCGCGGGGCGGTAGGCCAGCGCGCGGGCGATCGCCACGCGCTGCTGCATGCCGCCGGACAGCTCGAACGGATACTTGCCCGCGGCGGCGGGCAGGCCGACCTGTTCCAGTGCGTCCTGGGCGGCCTCCTTGCGCTGCTTGCGGTCCATGTTCCGCCGGCGCAGGGGCAGGGCGACGTTGTCGCCCACCGACATCCAGGGGAACAGGGAACGGCTGTAGTCCTGGAAGACGACGGCCAGGTTGTCGGGCGTCTGCCGTACCGGGACTCCGCCCACTTTGATGTCTCCGCTGGTCGGCTTGATGAGGCCGGCGATGGAGCGCAGCAGAGTGGACTTCCCGCAGCCTGAGGGGCCGACGATGCAGAGGAGTTCACCTTCGGCGACGCTCAGTTCGAGCCCGTCAATGGCCCGGTGCGCGTTCTCGCCACTGCCGTAGGTGTGGGTGAGGTTGGCGATCTCAAGCAAGGTGATTCCTAGGATGCGATCAGCTGGTGCGTGTGCGGGGACTCTAGCGGAGTTCAAATACCGCAGTCACGGTATGTCCAATTTGTGCCCGTGTGTCAATCGTTGCCGCTAATGACACTAAGTAGGAAATTTGGTACTGAAGTGTCAGAAGTCATTTCATGGACATGTATGTGCGCTACGATCCTCACCATTCCCTTCTCGAAGATCGTTTCTTCATGCTGTGCGGTCTTCTCTTGCTGTGCGGTCCTGGAGGATCCATGAAACTCCGCTCGTCAATCGTCGGGGTCCTGGCGTTGGCACTTATGGCGGTCGCCGGATGTGGTGGCGCCGGCGAGCCCACCAAGGCCTCCGCCGGTGGCTCCGGCCTGGAGAAAGCTAAGATCAATATCGGCATGATGCCGGTGGTCGACACTGCCCCGCTGCAGATCGCCATGGACAAGGGCCTGTTCAAGGCCGAGGGGCTCGACGTCTCGATGGTGAAGCTCGCGGGTGGCGCGGAGGCCATCCCGAAGCTCAAGGGCGGCAGCCTGGACATCAGCTTCGGCAACTACGTCTCCTTCTTCGCGGCCTCGGCCAAGGGAGTCATCGATCTGAAGATCGTTTCCGACGGCTTCCAGAGTGCGCCCAAGACTCATGTGGTCTTGGTTTCCAAGGACAGCAAGATCCAGACCATGGCCGACCTCGCGGGCAAGACCATCGCGATCAACACCAAGCGCAACGTCTCCTCGATGCTGGTCCGCGTCGCCGCCAAGGCGCACAACGTCGAGCTCGACGAGGACAAGAACTTCGTGGAGGCCCCCTTCCCGGAGATGGAGGGCCTGCTGAAGGCCGGTACGGTCGACGCCGCCCAGGTCGTCGAGCCGTTCGGCACCTTCATCGGCCAGAACATCGGCGCCCGCGTCATCTGGGACACCTCGCAGGGCCCGACCGCGGACTTCCCGATCGCCGGCTACGCGGCCACCTCGGAGTTCGCCAAGGCGAACCCCAACACCGTGGCGGCGTTCCAGCGGGCGATGTCCAAGGCCCAGGCGCTGGCGGCCGACCGGGCGCTCGTGGTCGCGGCCATTCCGAAGTACACGACGATCCCGGCCGCCGTGGCCGGCAGCCTCGCCATCGGCGGCTTCCCCACCACGCTTAACGCCACCCGGCTCCAGCGGGTCGCCGACAGCATGAAGGAGTACGGCCTCCTCGACGCGCCGCTGAACGTCCAGGACCTCATCGTCGCCGACAAATGAACAGAACCCGTGTCATCCGAGGGGTGATCGGCGTCTGCGCGGCGGTGGTGCTGGCCGAGGCGGTCGCCCGGCTGGGGATCATCGATCCGGAGATCGTTCCGCCGATCTCCGCCGTGCTGCTCCGATCCGTCACGCTGGTGGGGGACCCCGTGTTCCTCACCGGCGTGGCGGACACGGTTCTCGCTTGGCTGGTCGGGCTGGCGCTGGCCGCTGTCGCGGCGGTCGTCCTCGGCGTACTGCTCGGATCGGTCCCGTGGCTCAGCGCGCCGAGCCGGATGGTGGTGGAGTTCCTCCGCCCGATCCCCTCGGTGGCGCTGATCCCGCTGGCGATCCTGCTGTTCGGGTCGGAGATGGAGATGAAGGTGTCCCTCATCTTCTACGCGGCGATCTGGCCCATCCTGTTCAACACCCTGTACGCGCTCCGGGATGTGGACCCGGTGGCGAAGGACGCGATGCGCAGCTTCGGGTTCGGCCCCCTGGCCGTGCTCTGGCGGGTCTCCCTGCCGAGCGCCGCACCGTTCGTCGCCACCGGGGTGCGCGTCGCGGCGGGCGTGGCGCTGGTCGTGGTCGTGGGCGCCGAACTGCTCAGCGGCGGCCAGAGCGGCCTCGGCATCTTCCTCATCGACGCGGGCAGCGCCGGAGGCAACACCGACGTGACGCTGGCCGGCGCGGTCTGGGCGGGAGCTCTCGGCCTCATCGTCAACATGCTGCTGGTCCGGGTGGAGCGCAGCGCGTTCCGCTGGCACTTCGCGCGCACGGAGAGGATGCGATGATGAGCTGGACCGGTCCGATGGCGCGCGGCGTCCTCGCCGTGCTCTCCCGTCTGTGGCTGGCGGCCGTGCTGTTCGCGGCCTGGGAGGTGGTGGCCCGGATCATCCGGGAGAGCTACTTCCCGCCGCCGTCGGAGATCGTCGCGGCGATGCACGAGCTGTGGTTCTCCGGTCCGGCAGGCCGGCTGTTCCTCACCGACAGGGCGCTGGACGACTTCGGGCACAGCCTGTACAACCTCTTCGGCGGCTGGGTGCTCGCCTGCCTGGCCGGGATGGCCGTGGGCATCGCACTGGGCCTGTCGCGCACGCTGGCCGACTACGTGGAGCCGATGGTCCACTTCGGGCGGGCGATCCCGCCGCCCACCCTTCTCTCCTTCTACATCGCGGCGTTCCAGCTCGGGACGCCCATGCAGGTGGCGACCATCGTCTCCGGAGTCGTCTGGCCGGTGCTGCTCAACACCGTCGACGGTGTCCGTACGGTGGACCGGCTCCACCTGGAGAGCGCCGAGGTCTTCGGGGTGCGGGGGGTCCGCAGGCTGCTGTGGGTCGTCATCCCCGCCGCGTCTCCCAAGATCGTGGCCGGGGTCCGGATCAGCCTGGGCATCGCCCTGATCCTGATGGTCCTGTCCGAGCTCGTCGGGAGCACCGCGGGCATCGGCTCCCTTCTCATCGGCGCTCAGCGCAGCTTCGACCTGCCCCAGATGTGGGCGGGAATCGTGCTTCTGGGCCTGCTGGGATACCTGTTCAACGCCGTCTTCGTGACGGTGGAGAAGCGGGCGCTCAGGTGGCATCTGAACGCACGGGGCGCGTCATGAGCCTCCGGCAGACATCGAGGAAGTCATGAGAGTACTGATCATCGGCGGCGGCATCGGAGGGCTCACCACCGCGCTCAGCCTCCATGCCGCGGGCATCGACTGCGAGGTCGTGGAGTCGGTGGTGGAACCGCGCCCGCTCGGCGTGGGCATCAACCTGCAGCCCCATGCGGTCCGCGAGCTCACCGAGCTCGGCCTGGGGGAGGCGCTCGCCGAGATCGGCGTCCCGACGAGCCACCTGACCTACGCCGACAGGTTCGGTGGGGCGATCCTGTCGCTTCCCCGCGGGAGGTTCGCGGGGTACGACTGGCCCCAGTACTCCATCCACCGCGGCGAACTGCAGATGCTGCTCCTGGAGGCGGCGCGCGAGCGTCTCGGCACCGTCAGGACGGGGCTGTCTCTGGAGGACTTCGAGCAGGACGGGACCGGGGTCACGGTGTCACTGCGCGACGTGCGGACCGGTGAGCACCTGAAGGAGACGGCCGACGTCCTCGTGGGCGCGGACGGTATCCACTCGACTGTGCGCGCCCGGTTGCACCCCGACGACGGGCCGCTGCTCTGGAACGGGATCCGGATGTGGCGCGGGACGATGGAGGGGGAGCCCTTCCTCGACGGTGCCACGCTGATCGTCGCCGGCTCCAACCTGTCGGCCAAGTTCGTGGCCTATCCCATCTCGGCCCGGCTCCGGGCCCGCGGGCGAGCGCTGATCAACTGGGTGGCCGAGGTGACGGTCGCCGAACCGGGTCCCGTCCCGGTGGCCGACTGGTCCCGGCCCGGCCGCCTGGAGGACGTGCTGCCGCACTTCGACGGCTGGCGGTTCCCCTACCTGGACATACCCGCCCTCATCTCCGGCGCGGAACGGATCCTGGAGTACCCCATGGTGGACAAGGACCCGCTCCCCCGATGGGGGGACGGCCGGGTGACCCTGCTGGGTGACGCCGCGCATCCGATGTATCCGGTGGGCTCCAACGGCGGTTCGCAGGCCGTGCTGGACGCCCGAGTCCTGGCCAGGGAACTGGCCTGCGCGGCCGATCCGGTCGCGGGACTGGCCGCGTACGAAGAGGAGCGCAGGACCGCCACCACCGGCCTTGTGCTCGCCCATCGCGAACTGCCCATGGAGGAGACCATCGCGGTGGTCACGGAGCGAGCGCCCGACGGGTTCGACGACATCGCCGACGTGCTCACGCCGGAGGAACTGGCGAACATGGCCGCCGCCCAGCGGCGGACCACCGATATGGACATAAAGGCCCTTAATAGTCGTTCTTCCTGGAATGTTGCATATAAGGCGCAGCGGTGATGGGGCGTCGGATGGGCGGCATGGGCGCCGGAAGTCGCTGGCGAGGGAATTAAGCAGATATGGATATAAAGTCCGATTTGAGGGATTTAGAGGCATTGGCTGAACTCGTGGAGCTGTGCTCCAATAACCCTCACCCCATGGACGCGTCGGTGTCCCATACCGCCCAGGTGTGTGACGTGATCCTCTCCGCACCCGGCCGCCCGATGAGAGGCAGCGGATACCTATGAGGACATCATCACCGCGTGAGGACCCCGTCGCCGGTCCAGCCGAGACGCCGGCGCCCAGTGATCAGGACACGGAAGGAGCCGCCGGACACGGTGGCTCCCGCGCCCGGCGTGGCCGCAGGCTCGCGCTGCGCAACTGGCGCGTGCGGTCCAGGCTGATCGCCCTCGTCCTCATCCCGACCCTTGCCGGCGTCGTCCTCGGCGGCCTTCGGATCGTCTCCTCGGTGTCCAGCGCCGCCGACTACGGGCGTGCCGGGAAGATCGCCGAATTCGCCATCCACCTGAGCACCCTCACACACGAGCTCGCCCTGGAGCGGGACCTCTCCACGCGCTACATCGCCGAGCACCGCACCCCCAGTGGGCGCATGGCGGTGAAGAAGCAGCAGACGGTCGTCAACGCCGCCGCCGCCGAGGTCCGGTCGATGATCGACTCGGTCGAGCTGGCCAGCATGGACAGCGCGGGCGGACTGCGCGTCCGCGACGAGATCGCTCAGGTGCGCAGCCGGCTGGCGGAGCTGGCGGGTATGCGTCAGACCGTCGCGAACACCCAGCTGCTGGCCCAGCCCACCCTGGACATGTACTCCCGGGCGATCCAGGACCTGCACGCCATCCACGACGAGATCGGCCAGGACGTCACCAACGACGAGGCCCTCACCGGCAGCGTCTCCGCGTTCGCCGCGCTGACCCGCGCGAAGGAGCAGGTCTCCCGCGAGCGCGCCGCCCTTGCGATCGTCATCGCCTCCGGCCGCTTCAGCGGTGAGAGCTTCGACACCTTCGTCTCCGCCCGCGCGCAGCGCGACAGCGAGCTCGTCACCTTCCGGAGCGAGGCCTCGCTCGCCCAGCGCCAGGCCTACGACGACACGGTGAGCGGCCAGAAGAAGGACCGGGCCGAACTGTTCCGCATCCGCGCCCTGGTCTTCCCGACGCTGACGCTGAAGCCGGGCACCCCCTCCCTGATGCCTCCGTCGCAGGTCAACCGATGGTTCGACTCCGCCAGCGACGTCATCACGCGCATGCGTGACGTCCAGAAGAGCATCGGTGACTCGATCATCTTCCGGACCCAGGAACTCCAGAAGGCCGAGCAGCGCAGCGCGCTGATCGTCGGCGTGGTCGTCACGGTCCTGCTGCTCCTCGTTCTCGTCATCACCGTCCTGATGGCCCAGTCGCTGGTCCGGCCGCTGCGCACGCTGCGCACCGAGGCCCTGTCGATCGCCGGTCGCCGGCTCCCCGAGACCGTGCAGAAGCTGCGGGAGACCGGGGAGACGACCGAGCTCGATCAGATCCCTCCGATCGGGGTCAACTCCGACGACGAGATCGGGCAGGTGGCACGGGCCTTCGACGAGGTCCACCGCGAAGCCGTACGGCTGGCGGGCCAGGAGGCCACGCTGCGGAGCAACGTCAACGCGATGTTCGTCAACCTCTCCCGACGCAGCCAGACCCTGGTAGAGCGTCAGCTCTCCCTCATCGAGAGTCTGGAGCAGGGCGAGCAGGACGAGAACCGTCTTGGCAGCCTGTTCCGGCTCGACCACCTGGCCACCCGCATGCGCCGCAACAGCGAGAACCTCCTGGTCCTCGCCGGCCAGGAGCCCGCGCGCCGGTGGAGCCAGCCGATCGCGCTGATCGACGTGGTCCGTGCCTCGCTCTCGGAGGTCGAGAACTACGAGCGGGTGGACCTGCGGATCCCCGGCGGCGTGTCCGTGGCCGGCACCTCGGTCAACGACATCGTGCACCTGATCGCCGAGCTCGTGGAGAACGCGATCTCCTTCTCCCCCAGGGAGACCAAGGTCATCGTGTCCAGCAACCGCATCGACGGCGGCGGCCTGATGGTCTCGGTCACCGACATCGGCATCGGCATGACTCCCGAGGAGCTCGCCCAGGCGAACTGGCGGCTGGCCAACCCGCCGGTGGTGGACGTCTCGGTGTCCCGCCGCATGGGCCTGTTCGTGGTCGGCCGATTGGCGCTGCGGCACGGTATCCGTGTGCAGCTCCGCCAGCAGGACAGCGGCGGCCTGACCGCCATGGTGCTGCTCCCCGACTCGCTGCTCTCCGTGTCCAACGCCCCCGCGATGCCGGCCGGGCCGGCCATCGGCGACTGGGCCGGGTCCATGGCCCCGATGGACCGGTCGTCCGTGCTGGCCAGCCCCACCGGGCTTGGCCCGGCCCATCCGTCGTTCGCCTCCTTCGAGGCCGCCCATCCCTCGCTCGCCTCCCTCGACATGGGGCAGCGCTTCAACTCCTTCGAAGCGCCGCGGCCCTCCCCGGGAGACGGCGGCCACTTCGGCCAGGCGCCGGTCGACACCCCCTGGCCCGGCAACATGCCGCCGCCGGGCGCAGACCCCGGCTGGCCGAGCATGTCCCAGGCGGACACCGGAGTGTGGCCGGACCCGCCGTCGCGGGGTGGTGATTCCGGAGTGTGGCCGGACCCGCCGTCGCGGGGTGGTGACTCCGGGATGTGGTCGGACCCGCCATCCCGTGACCGGGACTCCCGGGGGTGGCCGTCCGCCGGAGATTCGGGGTCGTTCCAGCGGCGCCCCTTCGAAGCGGCCGACAACACCGGCCCGCTGCCCGTGGTCCGCGACTCCTCGCCCATGGAAGAGGCGAAGGAGGAGTTCCTGCCGATCTTCGCCGCGGTCGAGTCCGACTGGTTCAGGAAGGCCGAACCCGCGGTCCCCGACCAGGCGGCGGCCGAGGAGCCCACGGCCAAGGCGCCGGCACCGGCTCCGTCCCAGCCCGCATCGGCACCCGAGGCCTGGTCCTCACCCGCCGACGCCGGCTGGCAGGCGGCCCAGGCGGCGAGCGAACCCACGCTCGGCGGGATCACCGGCTCCGGCCTGCCCAAGCGTGTGCCCAAGGCGAACCTCGTGCCCGGCACGGCCGCGCCCGACCTGAGCGCGGCACCTCAGACCCCCGCTCCCCGGCCCGCCGTCTCTCCCGAGGCGGTACGCAACAGACTGGCGAGCTTCCAGCAGGGAGTACGGCAGGGCCGCGCCGCGGCCAAGGGCGAAGCCGGTGACGAGCAGGCATATCCCGACTTCGGCCGGGGCGTTGAAGGAAACAAGGAGGACCGGTGAGCGAGCTCATCATGGTCGCCAAGGAGGATGACACGTGCGCGAAATGAGCCAGGCCGCCCGGGGGGTCAATTGGCTGATCACCGACTTTGTGAACAACGTCCCAGGCGTGGCACACACGGTCGTGGTGTCGGCGGACGGTCTGCCGTTGGCGTATTCCGACGGATTCCCCCGCGACCGGGCGGACCAGCTGGCGGCGGTGGCGGCCGGTCTGATCAGCCTGACCCAGGGCGCCTCCCGGGTCTTCGAGGGCGGTGCCGTCACCCAGACGGTGGTGGAGATGCAGCGAGGGCTGCTCCTCATCATGTCGATCAGCGACGGCTCCTGCCTCGCCGTACTGGCAGCGGCCGACTGCGACATGGGTCTGGTGGCGTATCAGATGACCCTGCTCGTGGAACGGGCCGGTCAGGTGCTGACGCCCGCCGTCCGCGCCGAACTCCAGGCCTCCCACCCCCGGTGAGGACGATGACCCTAGGAGGATGCCGTGGCAGGCCGCGGCTGGGCTGGTGAAGGTGACCCGCTGGGCGGGTCGCCTTACCCATCGATGGACGACCCCTACCGACAACAGGGTGGTCCTTCACATCTCATGCAACCGGCACCGGCGGAACAGAGTTCCCTGGTCCGGCCATATGCCGTGACCGGGGGGCGGACCGCCCCCCGGACCCAGCTCGCCATGGAGGCGTTGGTCTCCTCGGCGACGTCCATACATCATGATCTATCCACCCGCACTCCGGAATATCAGGCGATCAGTGCCCTGTGCCGGCAAGTGCGTTCGGTCGCTGAGATCTCCGCGATGCTCCGCATCCCGCTCGGCGTGACCCGGATCCTGGTCGCGGACATGGCGGCCGAGAATCTGGTCCAGCTGCATCAGCCGCAGCTGGACGCGGGCAAGCCGGATCTCAACCTGCTGGAAAGGGTGCTCAGTGGACTTCGCAGACTCTAGCCGCGGCGGCGGCGGCCTGACATCGACGAAGATCGTCGTCGCCGGTGGATTCGGTGTGGGTAAGACCACGTTCGTGGGAGCGGTCTCGGAGATCCTGCCGCTGACCACGGAGGCGGTGATGACCGACGCCAGCGCCGGCATCGACGATCTCGGTCTCACGCCGAACAAGACCACCACCACGGTCGCGATGGACTTCGGCCGTGTGTCGCTGGACCGCGACCTGATCCTCTACCTGTTCGGAACGCCGGGCCAGCACCGCTTCTGGTTCATGTGGGACGACCTCGTCCGCGGCGCCATCGGCGCGATCGTGCTGGTCGACACCCGGCGGCTCGCCGACAGCTTCCCGGCGATCGACTACTTCGAGGAGGCCAAGCTCCCGTTCGTGGTCGCGGTCAACGGCTGGGACGGAACCTACCTGCACGGTGAGGAAGAGGTACGGGAGGCCCTGACGCTGGCGCCGCACATCCCGATCTCACGGACCGACGCGCGGTCACGGGACGCGGTGAAGGCCACGCTCATCACGCTGGTGGAGCACGCGCTGACCGTGCGGATGGCCGTTCCGGGATGGGGCCGCTGACCGCGCCGAGAGCCTTTTCCGGGTGGGATCGCCGACCACCGGGGCTTTAGTCATGCCTCCCAACGGATAGGCTGGGGGGTCGAGTCGCAGACCTGTAGCGCAGAGGCTGGCCAATCACGTGTTCGAGACGCTTTCCGACCGGCTCACATCGGTCTTCTCCTCCCTCCGTTCCAAGGGTCGGCTGTCCGAGGCCGACATCGACGCGACCTGCCGCGAGATCCGCATCGCGCTGCTCGAGGCCGACGTCGCGCTGCCCGTGGTCAGGACGTTCGTCGCCCAGGTCAAGGAGCGCGCCCGCGGCGTCGAGGTCTCCCAGGCGCTGAATCCCGCGCAGCAGGTCGTCAAGATCGTCAATGACGAGCTGATCGAGATCCTCGGCGGCGAGACCCGGCGGCTTCGCTACGCGAAGAACCCGCCGACCGTCATCATGCTCGCGGGCCTCCAGGGTGCCGGTAAGACCACCCTGGCGGGCAAGCTCGCCCGCTGGCTGCGGGAGCAGAACCACACGCCCATGCTGGTCGCCGCCGACCTCCAACGGCCGAACGCGGTCCAGCAGCTCCAGGTCATGGCGGAGCGCGCGGGGGTCGCGGTCTACGCGCCCGAGCCCGGCAACGGCGTCGGCGACCCGATCGCCGTCGCGCGACAGTCGATCGACCACGCCAGGCGGCAGCAGCACGACATCGTCATCATCGACACCGCCGGCCGCCTGGGCATCGACCAGGAGCTGATGAAGCAGGCGGCGGACATCCGCGACGCGGTCTCGCCCGACGAGGTCCTGTTCGTCGTCGACGCCATGATCGGTCAGGACGCCGTCTCCACGGCTCAGGCCTTCATGGAGGGCGTCGGCTTCGACGGCGTCGTGCTCACCAAGCTCGACGGCGACGCCCGCGGCGGCGCCGCCCTGTCGGTCCGCCATATCACCGGCAAGCCGATCATGTTCGCGTCCACCGGTGAGAAGCTGGAGGACTTCGACGCCTTCCACCCGGACCGGATGGCCTCCCGCATCCTCGACATGGGTGACATCCTCACCCTGATCGAGCAGGCCCAGAAGACCTTTGACGAGGCTGAGGCCGTCAAGATGGCGGGCAAGCTCACCTCGGGTGAGGGCTTCACGCTGGAGGACTTCCTCGAGCAGATGATGATGGTCCAGAAGATGGGCCCCATCAAGAACCTGCTCGGCATGATGCCCGGCATGGGGCAGATGCGCGAGCAGCTCAACCAGGTCGACGACCGCGACCTGGACCGCATCGCCGCCATCATCCGCTCGATGACCCCGGGCGAGCGCCAGAACCCCAAGATGATCGACGGCTCCCGGCGGGCCCGCATCGCCAAGGGGTCCGGCGTGACGGTGACCGAGGTGAACGGCCTGGTCACCCGGTTCTTCGACGCGCAGAAGATGATGAAGAAGATGGCCGGCGGGATGGGCATCCCGGGCATGCCCGGCGGACGCAAGGCGGGCAAGGCCGCGCAGAAGAAGGCGGCCAAGGGACGGCGGGTCAGCGGTGACCCGCGCAAGGCGGCACTCGGCAAGGGCGCTTCCGACACGGTCGGTGCCCCCGGTGGCGCCGCAGGCCCGGGTGGCGCCCTCGGCAGGCTGGGCGCGGGTCAGCTCCCGCCCGGCCTCGAACTGCCCCCGGGCTTCGACCCCTCGAAGTTCAAGCTTCCCGGCCAGAAGTAAGTGGGCGACAACGGGTTCCACGGGCGGGCCCGGTGGATCTGGCTGGCCATCGTGGTGGGATTCATCGCCGTGGCGACGCTGGAGCTGCTGGGAGTGCGGCCCAAGTAGGACCGGGGGACGGGGGTGGCGGAGAGATCCGTCACCCCCGTCGTCCAGCCCGCTCCTTTCCGAGGCCCGGACCGTCGGCGGGGCGGTCATGCCGAAGGGCGTCAACAGCCGGCCGGCGCGGTCAGCGCGGTCAGCAGCGATTCCACGGACGGCGGCATGCCGTCCGGAGCCCCCGCGTCCCCTCTCGTGATCTGCCGGTCCGCGGACGGCGCCCAGGACGGCCGGAGGCTCGGCGTGGGAACGGACGTCAGGACGGAAGCGGATCTCGGTGCCGGGACGGTCACCGGGGCGGGGTCCGGCGAGGGCGTCGCGGTGGCGCCGGGACATCGGACGTCTCCGGTCCGGGCGGACTCACCGGTGGTCGCCCTCATGGCCAGTACGGCGCCCAGCACGGCGACGGATCCGATCGCGGTCAGCAGCAGCGATCTCAGGGTGGTTGCCACGGCGGTCAGTTATCGCAGCGGAGCGGGCCGCCCGATACCTCGAACACGCGTGGATTACCGAGATTTGCCCTCCGCCGGCCGTACGGGATGGGCCCTGTTTGGCTGGGCACTCCCGTACGTCTGGCACAATGACATGTTGGAACATCGTGACCACGTGGGTGCCCTCTCACCCCCGCGTGCCACGCCTGTCCCTACGAACGGTTCTCTCCTCGTGCCCCACTCGATGAGACGCCGCTCACCCACGCTCTAATGCAGGAGAGACCACACCAGTGGCAGTCAAGATCAAGCTCAAGCGGCTCGGTATGATCCGCAACCCGCAGTACCGCATCGTCATCGCCGACAGCCGCACCAAGCGTGACGGCCGGGCGATCGAGGAGATCGGCCTGTACCACCCGAAGGAGAACCCCTCGCGCATCGAGGTCGACTCCGAGCGGGCGGCTTACTGGCTGGGTGTCGGCGCGCAGCCGACCGAGCCCGTGCTCAAGCTCCTCAAGCTCACCGGTGACTGGCAGAAGTTCAAGGGCGAGCCGGCTCCGGCTCCGCTCAAGGTCGCCGAGCCCAAGGCCGACCGGCACGCCGTCTACGAGGCCGCGGCCAAGGAGGCGCTGTCCCTGGACGCCGCCGCCACCACGCCGAAGAAGCCGGCCAAGAAGGCTGTGAAGGCCGACGAGCCCGTCGCTGAGACCCCGGCTGAGCCGGTCGCGGAGGAGAAGCCGGAAGGCGAGGCCTGAGGTGCTCGAGGAGGCCCTCGAGCACCTGGTGAAGGGCATCGTCGAACATCCCGACGAGGTCCAGGTTCACGCTCGCCGCATCCGCAGCGGGCGTGTGCTTGAGGTCCGGGTCCACCCCGAGGACCTCGGCAAGGTCATCGGCCGTGGTGGCCGTACGGCCAAGGCGTTGCGCACTGTCGTGAACGCCCTGGGCGACGGCAAATACGTTCGGGTCGATCTACTCGACCTGAACGAGGCCCGCTAGCCGACACGAGATCCATCGAGTGAACGGGTCACCCACCCAGCGTGGGTGGCCCGTTTGCTTTCTGCGACACACGACCATTTTGGGAGGCGGGCGTGCAGCTTGTCATCGGCCGGATCGGCCGCCCGCACGGACTCCGCGGCGACGTGTCCGTGGAGGTGCGCACCGACGACCCGGAGAGGCGTTTCGCCCCGGGTACGGCCATCGTCACCGACCCCGCGTCGACCGGTCCGCTCGTCGTCGAGTCCCGGCGCTGGCACTCCGGCGTCCTGCTGGTCAGGTTCGAGGGCGTCAACGACCGTAACCGTGCCGAGGAGATCCGTGGCACCACGCTCGTCATCGACTCGGCGGACATCCCGCCGCCGGACGACCCCGACGAGTTCTACGACCACCAGCTCATCGGCCTCGCCGTCGTCACCCCCGACGGGGAGCGGGTCGGCGAGGTCTCCGACGTCCTGCATCATGGTCAGGACCTGCTCGTCGTGCGCCGGGGCGGCACCGAGGTCTACGTGCCGTTCGTGAAGGCGATCGTCCCGGTGATCGACCTGAAGGCGGGCACGCTCGTGGTGGACGGGCCCGCGGGGCTGCTCGATCCGGACACGATCGTCTGACATGCGCATCGACGTCATCTCGATCTTCCCCGAGTACTTCGCCCCGCTCGACGTCTCCCTCATCGGCAAGGCCCGTGAGCGCGGCATCCTCGACATCCGCCTCCATCAGCTCCGCGACTGGGCCCACGACGTGCACCACACGGTGGACGACACCCCCTACGGCGGCGGCCCCGGCATGGTCATGAAGCCGGGTCCCTGGGGGGAGGCCATCGACGCCGTCCTCGCCACCGATCCCGCCGCGCAGCCCAGGATCATCGTGCCGACCCCCAGCGGGGTGCCTTTCACCCAGAAGCTGGCCATGGAGTACGCCTCCGAACCGTGGCTGCTGTTCACCCCCGCCCGTTACGAGGGCATCGACTCCCGGGTCATGGCCGAGTACGGCTCACGCGTGCGGGTGGACGAGGTCGGCATCGGTGACTACGTGCTCGCCGGCGGGGAGGTGGCGGTGCTGGTGATGGTCGAGGCCGTCGGGCGGCTGCTGCCCGGCGTGCTCGGCAACGCCAACTCGGCTGTGGACGACTCGTTCGCGCCCGGCGCGATGGAGAACCTCCTCGAGGGGCCGGTCTACACCAAGCCGCCGGAGTGGCGGGGGCACGAGGTTCCGGAGATCCTGCTCTCCGGCCATCACGGCAAGGTCGCCCGGTGGCGGCGTGACGAGGCGCTCCGCCGTACCGCGAAGAACCGTCCCGAACTGCTGGCCGCGCTCGATCCGGAGGGCCTGGACAAGCAGGACCGGCAGATCCTCTCCGAGTTCGGCCTTCCCGGCTGACCATGACGTCACAGCCCGCCGCCCGAGGATCGCGGCGACGAGCTGTGACGGGTTGATTTCCGGTCGGTCGCGAAAATATGGCACACTGAACCGTTGCCGCCGACTGTCCACTGGCCGGTGCGCGCCGTCGGGCAGATGGGCCTGACTCCCAAGACACCGTCCAATTCAGCACGCGTGTCCATCGCGACGCCGCCCCATCGCGGCCGGGTGGACCTCCGGGTGCTCGCGTAAATGAGGTACCACTGCCATGCACACGCTGATCACCGAGCTTGAGAAGGCCACGCTCCGCAGCGATGTCCCGGACTTCCGTCCCGGTGACACGCTCGAAGTTCACGTCCGCGTGATCGAGGGCACCCGCTCCCGTGTCCAGGTCTTCAAGGGCTTCGTCCTGCGCCGCCAGGGCAGTGGCGCCCGCGAGACCTTCACCGTCCGCAAGGTCAGCTACAGCGTCGGTGTCGAGCGCACCTTCCCGGTGCACAGCCCGGTCATCGAGAAGATCGCCGTGGTGACCCGTGGCGACGTCCGCCGCGCCAAGCTCTACTACATGCGTGACCTGCGCGGCAAGGCCGCCCGCATCCGCGAGAAGCGCGTCGCCCGCTAGGTTCCGCCGCCTTCTGTCCTGGCCCGTCCCCCGCAGGGGGTGCGGGCCAGTGCCATGCAAGGAGGTTTGACCTCCTATGGGTAAGACGCATAGCCATGCCCAACCGGCAGGAGACGAGCCGATGTCGGTCATCATCTAGGCTCGTCCACGATGACTAGCGAAGACCGGGAGTACGGCGCAGCCTCGCGTCGACCTGTCGAGGACGAGGTGGACGTGGTCGCCGAAGACACCCAGAAGACCGCCGACGGCGGCAAGGACAAGAAGAAGGGCTCCTTCTGGAAGGAGCTCCCCGTTCTGATCGCCGTCGCCCTGGTCCTCGCATTCGTGATCAAGAGCTTTGTGATCCAGGCGTTCTACATCCCGTCGGAGTCGATGGAGAACACCCTCCTGACGAACGACCGGGTCCTGGTGAACAAGCTGGTCTACCACACCCGCGCCATCGAGCGCGGTGACATCGTGGTCTTCTCCGGTGTGGACTCCTGGGACGGCGAGGTGTCGTTGGAGGAGCCGTCCAACCCGGTCTCCGCGTTCTTCCGCTGGATCGGCACCGCCTTCGGCGTGGTCCCCGGCGAGAAGGACTACATCAAGCGCGTCATCGGTGTCGGCGGTGACACCGTGAAGTGCTGTGACGTCCAGGGGCGCGTCACGGTCAACGGCGTTCCCCTCGCCGAGAAGTCCTACCTCTACCCCGGTGACGTGCCGTCCCGGGACCCCTTCGAGGTCAAGGTCCCGCAGGGCCGCCTCTGGGTCATGGGCGACCACCGCTCGGTCTCCCTCGACTCCCGCTCCCACATGGGCGATCCCGGCGGCGGGACCATCCCGGTGGACAAGGTGATCGGCCGGGCCTTCGTGATCGTGTGGCCGTTCTCCAGGGCGAAAATCCTCCCCATCCCCGAAACTTTCCAGCAGCCCGCCCTCAAGGCGGCCGCCGCCCTCGGAGAGGCCGCCCCGCTTCTCCTGGGTCTCGCGGGGGCCGCGCCGCTGGTGCTGTGGCGTCGGCGCTGGATCTCAAGGCGGTAGCCGTACCCCATGACTGTGGAACCCGACAGCACGTCCGCTGAGCCCGAGAAGGAGCCCGCGAAGGAGCCCGAGAAGGCGAAGGGGAAGCCGTCCCGCAGGAGCAGCCTGCGCGAGACGCTGACCCTGATCGTGTCCGGTGTGGTGGCGGCGCTGCTGCTGCAGGCCTTCGTTCTCCAGAATTTCAAAATCCCCTCGGAGTCGATGGAGAACACCCTCAAGAACGGCGACCGCGTGGTCGTCAACCGGCTGCACGGGGAGACCGAGCGCGGCGACGTGGTCGTCTTCAAGGGATGGCCGGGCGGAGACACCATCAAGAGGGTCATCGCGGTCGGCGGTGACACCGTGAAATGCTGTGACGCCCAGAAGCGGATCACCGTCAACGGGGTCCCGCTCGACGAGAAGGCCTACCTGCACCCCGATGACTTCCCCTCGGCCGACAAGTTCGAGAAGGTCGTGCCCCAGGGGCGCCTGTGGGTGATGGGCGATCATCGCTCCGCCTCCAACGACTCGCGCAACCACGAGGAGATGGAGGGGGACGGCACGATCTCCGAGGACGACGTCATCGGCCGGGCCTTCGCGATCTACTGGCCGCTCTCCCGCGTGGCGGTCCTCTCGACCCCGGACATCTTCGCCAGGCCGGAGGCCTTCGCCCCGTCGAAGTAGCCGGAGACCTTCACCGGGGAGAGGCCTGCCACTCCGGGAGGCGATAGCGGTACCGAACGGCCCGGATGGGGCGTACTCTCGGCTCATGGTCGCTGTGTCTGCCGTGGTGCCATGACAGTTGCGTTCCGTCCCGCGCCGAGCGTGGTCCGGCGGGATGTGGGCCTGTACGGCTATGAGCGGGCTCTCACACGCCGCGGGCTGGGGCCCGTGGCCGGGGTCGACGAGGCCGGTAGAGGGGCCTGCGCGGGGCCGCTGGTGGTCGCCGCGGTGGTGCTCGGCCGCCGGATCGACGGCCTGAACGACTCCAAGCTGCTCACGGCCTCCCGGCGTGAATCGTTGTACAGCCTGATCACGACGGCCGCGGAGGCGGTCAGCGTGGTGGTGATCCCCCCGGCCGAGATCGACGTGCGCGGCCTGCACAGGTCCAACATCGAGGGAATGCGCCGCGCCGTCGCGCGGTTGCCCTGTGACCTCGGCTACGTGCTCACCGACGGCTTCCCCGTGCCGGGTCTGCCCGTGCCGTCGCTTGGTGTGTGGAAGGGTGACCGGGTGGCGGCCTGCGTCGCGGCGGCCTCGATCGTGGCGAAGGTGACGCGAGACAGGATGATGGCCACGCTGGACGGGCACCATCCCGAGTACGGTTTCGCGGTGCACAAGGGGTATGGCACCGTGAGTCATCGAAGGGCACTTGAAACTCACGGTCCGTGTCCGGCCCATCGTTTCTCGTTCGCGACGGTGGCGCGGTTCGGGCCGGGCGGGGTGATGGGTGAGAATGAAGTGGGGGCCGGTTCTGCCTGATCGGGTGGGCCGGGAAGGCGTGCAACAGGAGGACCGGTATGAGCGCAGAGGATCTCGAGAAGTACGAAACCGAGATGGAGCTGCAGCTTTACCGTGAATACCGCGACGTCGTCGGGCTGTTCAGCTACGTCGTGGAGACGGAGCGGCGTTTCTATCTGACCAACTCCGTCGACCTGGACGTCCGGACGGCTGAGAACGGTGACGTGTTCTTCGACGTGAAGATGCAGGACGCCTGGGTCTGGGACATGTACCGGCCGGCGAGATTCGTGAAGAACGTCCGTGTGGTCACCTTCAAGGACGTCAACGTCGAGGAGCTCGCCAAGCCCGATCTGGAGATGCCCAAGGAGGGCTTCTCCAGCTGAGGCTTTCTCCACAGACGCGGCCTGTGCCTGACCGGGTATCCACAGAATCGGATTCGGCCCGCTGAGGGCGGACCGGGCTGAGCCAAGGTCGGGGACCGGAGGTGGTTCCATGGCCGCGAAGGACGAGCTCGGCAGGCACGGTGAACAGGTCGCCGTCGACTATCTGCTGGCTCAGGGCATGCAGATCCTGGATCGCAACTGGCGATGCCCGGACGGAGAGATCGACGTGGTCGCCCGTGATGGGCGATCCCTCGTCGTGGTGGAGGTGAAGACCCGGTCGGGCCGCACCCACGGCACCGCCTTCGAGGCGGTGACCGAGGTGAAGCTCGCCCGTCTGCGCAGGCTCTCCGGCAGGTGGCTGGCCACGCAGTGCGAGCGATTCGACTCGATCCGCGTCGACGTCATCGCCCTGGAGCGGTTCGCCGGAGACATCGCCATCCGTCACGAGCGGGGGGTGTGCTAGATGTCCTCCGGACCGATGGCCCCCGGGCTGTCCTGGATCGCCCGCCGGGTCAGGGGGGTGGCGTGAGTGGCCGTCGCACGCACCCGCTGCATCGCGCTGATCGGGGTGACCGGCCATCCCGTCGATGTCGAGGCCGATGTCGGCAGCGGCATGGCCGGCCTGCACCTCATCGGAATGCTGGACACCGCGCTGAGCGAGGCACGGGATCGGGTCCGGTCAGCCGTGGTCAACAGCCGCTACGGGTGGCCCGACGCGCGGATCACCGTCAGCCTGTTCCCCGCCAGCCTCCCCAAACGCGGAAGCGTTTTCGATCTCGCGATCGCGGTGGCCCTGCTCGCGGCGGCCGGGGTCGTGCCCCGTGCCAGGGTCGTCGAGCCGTTCTTCCTGGGCGAGCTCGGCCTCGACGGTTCGGTGAGACCCGTGCGTGGTGTGCTCCCGGCCGTGCTGGCGGCGGCCGGAGCCGGTGCCGGCACCGTCGTGGTCCCCGTGCACAACGCCGCCGAGGCCGGTCTCGTGCCGGATGTGACCGTGATCCCCGCCGCGAACCTCGGTGAGCTGGTGAGCTGGCTGCGCAGCGACGATCCCGTCACCGTGCCCGTGCCCGTGGCCGGGAGCGCTCCGCGCACCGAGCCGCCCCACCTCGGCGGCGGGCCGGGCGGCGCGCGGTCGTCCTCTCCGGACGATCCAGGTGAGGTCGTCCCCGACCTGGGTGACGTGGCAGGCCAGCCCTTCGCCCGCCGTGCCTTGGAAGTCTGCGCCGCGGGAGGCCACAACTTCTGGATGCTGGGTCAGCCGGGCACCGGCAAGACGATGCTCGCCGAGCGGCTGCCCACCCTGCTCCCGCCCCTGGGGCGGGACGAGGCACTTGAGGTCACCGCGATCCACTCCGTCGCCGGGGCGCTGCCCACGGACCGCCCGCTGCTGACCCGTCCGCCGTTCGTGGCACCCCACCACACCGCGACCGTCGCGGCCGTGATCGGCGGAGGGAGCGGGATGATCCGCCCGGGGGCGGTGTCGCTCGCCCACAGGGGCGTCCTGTTCATGGATGAGGCTCCGGAGTATTCGAGGACCGTCCTCGACTCGCTCAGGCAGCCGCTCGAATCGGGCAGGGTGACGGTCTCCCGGGCGCTGGGCTCGGTCACGTTCCCCGCCCGGTTCATGCTGGTGCTGGCGGCCAACCAGTGTCCCTGCGCGCGACCGTCCGGCTCCGACGATCCCTGCCGCTGTGCTCCCGCGGCCCGCCGCCGCTACCTGGCCAGGCTCTCCGGCCCGCTGCTCGACCGGATCGACGTCAAGGCCACCCTGTACCGGTCGACCAGGCGAGAGCTCCTCGCCGACCGCCGGTTCATCGAGCCCAGCCAGGTGGTGGCCGAGCGGGTGCTCATCGCCCGTGAACGTGCCGCCAGACGGTTCGCAGGCAGGCCATGGCGGTGCAACGCGGAGATGCCGACCCGTGCCCTCCACACCGACCACCGTCCGCCGCCGAAGGCGATGTCGCCCCTGCTCCGGTGCCTGGACAGCGGCGAGCTGAGCGCCCGGGGCCTGGACCGCGTGATCAGAGTGGCCTGGACACTGGCCGACCTCGGCGGCAGGGACAGGCCCGAGATCGAGGAGACCAACGCCGCACTCGGACTGTGGCTGGGGGAAGAACGGTGAACGACCGGCTCGCGCGGGTCACGCTGATGCGGTTGGCCGAGCCGGGCGACGTCGTCATGAGCAGGCTCGTCGCCTCACAGGGCCCGGAGGCCGCCGTCGGACAGATCCGGGAGGGCCATCCGGAGCCCGAGTTCGCCCGATGGTTCGCCGCCTCCCACCGCCGTGACCCGTCCGGGGCGCAGCGGGAACGGCTCACGGTCAGGCTTGAGCGGATGTTCGTCTCCTGGGCGGCCCGGCTGGAGACGGCCGAGCCCGCCCGCGACCTGGCAGAAGGGGAGCGGGCCGGGGCCCGGCTGGTGGTTCCCGGCGACTGCGAGTGGCCGACCCAGCTCGACGACCTGGGCGACTCCCGTCCCCATGCCCTCTGGCTCCACGGCGAGGCCGACCTGCGCTTCTCCTGCCTGCGGTCCGTCGCCGTCGTCGGTTCCCGGGCCGCCACACCGTACGGCACGCATGTCGCGGCGGAGTTCGGAGCCGGGCTGAGCGGACGGGAATGGGCCGTCGTCTCAGGAGGCGCGTACGGCGTGGACGGGGCGGCTCACCGCGGTGCCCTCGCCGGTGGGACGCCGACCGTCGCCGTGCTGGCCTGTGGCACCGACATCGCCTATCCCAGCGCCCATCATTCGCTGTTCGCCGCCGTGCGTTCCCAGGGTCTGCTGGTGAGCGAGTGCCCGATGGGCGCCCACCCGACCCGGCCGCGTTTCCTGGTCCGCAACCGGCTCATCGCCGCGCTGTCGCGGGGCACCGTGGTGATCGAGGCGGCCCTGCGGAGCGGAGCACTCAACACCGCGGGGCACGCGATCTCGCTCAACCGGAATCTGGCCGCCGTGCCGGGGCCGGTGACCTCGGAGACCTCGGCGGGCTGTCACCGGTTGATCCGTCAGGGGACGGCCACCTGCGTGACCACCCCCGAGGAGATGATCGAGCTCGTCGGTGCGATGGGCGATGATCTGGCTCCCGAGCCACGCGGCCCGCTGCTCCCACGCGACCGGTTGGATCCCGAGACCCGCGCGGTCCTCGAAGCGGTGCCCGCCCGTGCCGGGGCAGGCCCGGCGACGATAGCGCTGGCCGCGGGTGTCGGCCTGGAGACCGTGCTGTCCTGCCTCGGTGGCCTGGCCGCGGCCGGATACGTCGAGCGCGTCCCCCGGGGCTGGCGCCTGCGTCCCGGCAGACCCGACAGGTAGGGATTCCCGGGCCGGGCGGACGGCTCCTCCCGGCCCTCGCCTCTCCCCTCACTGCCGCGACCGAGCCTTGGCCACGGACTCCGGGTCCGGGCGTGCGGTCAAGCCGGTGACAGGTGATCTCTTCAGGGCGCCGTCTGGGCAGCCGCAGTAGAAGACTCCGTCTGGGCAACCGCAGTAGGTGGAAATATCAATAAAACGTGCATTAGTCCCGGCCCGTGGGCCAAAGGGGCAGAAGGCGGACCTGGCCCCGCCCCAGGAGGAGCAGCGGATCGAGATACAGGCGGTCGCGGAGCAGGCCCCAGTGCACGCAGGCGGCCGGGCAGTGCCCGGGAACGTCCTGGACGACGCCGATCACCTCACCCCGTTCGACCCTCTGGCCGCGCCGTACCGTCGGCTGGAGCGGCAGGTAGGTCGTCCGCAGGCCACCGGTGTGAAGCACGCTCACCACCCCCCGTTCCGCGAGCGGCCCGGCGTAGCCGACCGTTCCGGCTCCGGCCGCGCGGACCTGCTCGCCGGGTGTCGCGGCGAGATCGACTCCCCGGTGACCGGCCAGCCACGGTCGGGCAGGGGGCGCGAAACCGCGGAGCACCCGTGGACGCCCGGTGAGAGGCCAATCCCAGCGGACCGGGGGCTCCGAGACTCTGCTCGGGGCGATCCGGCCGGCTGCGCCGTGCGCGCCCGCGACCTCCGGTGTGGTGAGCAGCAGCGCGGACAGCAGGGTGGCGAGCGAGGACTGCGCCCCGAGGGCGCGGAAGCGATTCATCTTCCCGAGGATGAAAGATCCGTGCGGAGTTCAGGCGTGCCGAGCGGGATTCTGTGGACAGGGGACGCGGGGCTGTGGACAGGTGCCCTCTGCAGGAGCGGCACTCATCCGACGGTCGGAGGCCGCCATAGCCTCGGACAAGGGGCTCGCGTGGAAGAACACGACGTGTGAGGACGGGCCGTCCTGTGCCGTACGCTCCCGTCCCGGGACCTGGTCGTCTACGGTCTGCTGCTCATCGGGCCGCCGGCTCCGGTGTCCGCCCACGCGTCGGCCGGGCTGGGAGGCGGCGCCGGGTTCCTGGCGGGCTGGCCGGTGATGCTCGACCACCTGCTCATCCCCAGCGTGGCGTACCTCTTCTGCTGATGCCGGTCGCCGGCGGGCTGGTCGCGATCTGGATCGTCATTCTGGCCGGCCCCCTCGCCAAGCTCGTCGATCTGGTCTGGTCTGGCCGGCAGCCGGGATCATCCTGCTTGCTGTGCGGAGGTACGGCGGAGCGGGGAGAGCCAGATCCACGGGATCGTGAGCATGATGCCCGCCGCGCAGATCCACAGCACCGGGCGCAGCCCCAGCAACTCGCCGAGCAGGCCGCCGGCCAGTCCGCCGAGGGCGAGGACCCCCTGGATCGTGAAGGTCATCGTGGCGTTGATCCGGCCGAGCAGGTCGGCGGGGCCCTCGCGGAGGACGACGGCGCCGAAGCAGACGGAGAAGGCCACGATGGCCATGCCGGTGATCAGCGTGCTGGCGGACATGAGGAGGAACTTGGCCCACACCGGGCCGGAGGCCAGCGCCGCGGCCACGAAGTCGATCGGGAAGAGCAGCACCGCGTAGACCAGCAGCCGGTTCTCGCCGAACCGCCTGACCAGCCGCGGAGTGATCGCGGCGCCGAGCAGTCCGCCCACCCCGGCGAAGGCGGTGAGCGCGCCGAGCAGCCCGCCGGGCAGGCCGAGCACGTTGAGCGCGTAGATCACGAACAGCGCGAGGTAGGCCGAGGCGAAGAAGTTGATGGTCATTCCACAGCCGGCGAGTGCGCGTAGCGTCGGCTGCTCCAGCACGGCGCGCAGGCCCTCGCGGATCTCGGTCCACATGCCGCGCGGGGGAGCGGGGGTGTGGGCCTCCGGCGCCTTGATCGACCGGATCAGGAACGCCGAGGCCAGGAACGACGCCGCGTTGACGATGATCGCGAAGGGTGCCGTGATCAGCTGGACGAGTAGCCCGGCGAGCCCCGGTCCGCTGACCGTGGCCAGGGAGTAGGCCGACTGGAAGCCCGCGAGCGCCTCGGTCCGCTGGCTCTCGTGCACCACCGCGGTCATGTGCGGGAAGTTCATCGCGCGGAAGATCACCGCGCAGCTGCCGACGATGAACGCCACCGCGATCAGCCAGGCCACGTTCAGCAGCCCGGTGATCCAGGCCAGCGGGATGGTGGCCATGGCCACGGCCGAGATCACCTCGCAGCCCACCATGACGGGCCGGTGCCGTTTCATCCGGTCGGCGACCGCGCCCGCCTGCAGCCCGATCAGCAGATAGGGCAGCGAGGTGGCGGCGGCGAGCACGCCCATCTGGGCGGGGGAGGCGCCGAGCAGGGTGGCGGCGGTCAGCGGCACGGCCAACCGGGAGACCTCGGTGCCGGTCTCGGAGACGGCTCGGGCGGACAGCAGCAGCCGGTAGTCGCGCTGCCTGCGCAGGGGGAGGGGCTGCAACACGGGGATCACGCCGCTTTCTGAAGGGAACGCTTCACATCTATGAAGATAGTCCTTCATAGATGTGAAGGCAATCCTTCAGAGCAAAAATGGGTACGGTTTGCACATGACCGAGGCACGGAGGCCGCTCACCGATCCCACGGCGATGCGCGCGCTCGCCCATCCCGCGCGGCTCGCCATCCTGAACCGGCTCCAGGCGGAGGGGCCCGCCACCGCGACCGACGTCGCCGAGGTCGTCGGCGTCACGCCGAGCGCGGCGAGCTACCACCTGCGCATGCTCGCCAAGTACGGCTTCGCCGAGGACGCTCCGGCGCGCGGCGACGGCAGGGAGCGACTGTGGCAGGTCGCCTCCGGCGGCAGTCTGACCGTCACCCCCGAGCCGGATGACCGACCCGAGGTCCGGGCGGCGAAGGATCTGCTGATCAAGGCCGTGCGCGACCAGGCGGCTGACGAGGTGACCCGGGTCATGGGCAACTTCGACCGCGAGTCTCCCGAGTGGCGGGCGGCCTCGGTGTTCAACCGGACCCTCCTGCTGGTGGACGCCGAGGAGTTGAAGCGGCTGAACGAACAGATCGACGAGTTGCTCACCCCCTACCGGGCCGCCACCCGGGACCGGGCGCACGCTCCGGCCGGAGCCCGGATCTCCGAGGCGCAGGTGAGCCTCTTTCCGCGCGTCGAGCGGCGGCCGCACGGAATCCCCCGCGAGTGATCCAAACGGCGATGCCGGCCGGAAGACCCTCCCGGAATGATCAGGAATGATCAGGGTGGCCTTGACGCGCTGAGGTCAGGGTGAGGTGCGGTTGCGGGTACACTTTTCGATGGCCTGTCACTCACAGGCCGACTTCGCATGCCCCGTCAAGAATCGTTCCCTCGGTCCGGGTGAGAGCCCGGGAGGAGCCGGTTCGGGGTATCAGGGCGACAGTCGCAGGCTGCCGCGTCAACCGAGAACAGCGCCCGTCCAGGCGCTCCGACCTGGAGGACAATCACATGTCCACCCCCGTCGTCACCATGCGACAGCTGCTTGAGAGCGGCGTCCACTTCGGTCACCAGACCCGTCGCTGGAACCCGAAGATGAAGCGCTTCATCTTCACCGAGCGCAACGGCATCTACATCATCGACCTGCAGAAGTCGCTGGCCTTCATCGACCGGGCCTACGACTTCGTCAAGGAGACCGTCGCGCACGGCGGCACGATCATGTTCATCGGCACGAAGAAGCAGGCCCAGGAGGCCATCGCCGAGCAGGCCGCGCGCGTCGGCATGCCGTACGTCAACCAGCGCTGGCTGGGTGGCATGCTCACCAACTTCTCCACCGTGCACAAGAGGCTTCAGCGTCTGAAGGAGCTCGAGGAGCTCGACTTCGACAACGTCGCCGCGTCGGGGCTCACCAAGAAGGAGCTCCTCATGCGCCGTCGTGAGAAGGAGAAGCTGGAGCGCACCCTCGGCGGTATCCGCGACATGTCCCGCGTTCCCAGCGCGGTGTGGGTCGTCGACACCAAGAAGGAGCACATCGGGATCAGCGAGGCCCGCAAGCTCAACATCCCGGTCGTCGCGATCCTCGACACCAACTGCGACCCGGACGAGGTCGACTACCCGATCCCGGGTAACGACGACGCCATCCGCGCCGTCGGCCTGCTGACCCGCGTCGTCGCCGACGCCGTCGCCGCCGGCCTCATGGCCCGCGCCGGCGCCAACCGCGGCGACGACAAGCCGGCCGTCGCCGGTGGCGCCGAGCCGCTGGCCGAGTGGGAGCAGGAGCTGCTCTCCGGCGCCGAGGCCGCTCCGGCCGCAGCCGAGGCCGCTCCGGTCGCCGAGGCCGCTCCGGTCGCTGAGGAGGCTCCGGTCGCCGAGGCCGAGGCCGCTCCGGTCGCCGACGAGGCCCCGGCCGCTCCGGTCGCCGAGAACGACGCCGACGCCGAGAAGCAGGCCTAGGTCCTTTCCGTACGGCCCGGCCGTACGACCCGCAAGGCCCTTTCCGGGTGGGTGCGCTCAGCCGAGCGCACCCACCCGATCCACGACGATTCCCACGAGGAAAGACAATGGCTTCCGTGAACATGGCCGACGTCAAGCGGCTTCGTGAGCTGACCGCCGCCGGCATGATGGACTGCAAGAAGGCTCTTGAGGAGTCCGAGGGCGACTTCGACCGCGCCGTCGAGCTCCTGCGTCTCAAGGGCGCCAAGGACGTCGGCAAGCGTGAGGCCCGCACCGCCTCCAACGGCCTGGTCGCTCTGAAGCAGGCCGGCGACTCCGCCGCCGCGCTGCTCGAGCTCAACTGCGAGACCGACTTCGTCGCCAAGGGTGAGCGCTTCCAGGAGCTCGCAACCCAGGTCGTCGCGCACATCCTGGCCACCAAGCCGGCCGACGTGCCCTCCCTGCTCGAGTCCGGCCTCGACGGCAAGTCCGTCAAGGCGCACCTGGACGAGGCCAACGCCGCGCTCGGCGAGAAGATCGAGATCCGTCGTTTCGCGGTGCTCGAGGGGGCTTTCGTCGGCTCCTACATGCACAAGACCGACCCGCAGCTTCCGCCCACGGTCGGCGTGCTCGTGCAGCTCGACTCCGCCAACCCGCAGGTCGCCAAGGACATCGCGCAGCACGCCGCCGCGATGGCTCCGAAGTACCTCAACCCCGACGCCGTCCCCGCCGACGTCATCGAGAAGGAGCGCGCGCTCTTCGAGGAGATGACCCGCGAGGAGGGCAAGCCCGAGGCCGCCATCGGCAAGATCGTCGACGGTCGCGTCAACGGCTGGTACAAGGACTTCACCCTGCTGGAGCAGGCCTTCGTGAAGGACAACAAGAAGTCCATCGCGAAGTTCGCCGATGAGAACGGTGTCAAGGTCGAGGCTTTTGTCCGCTTCAAGGTCGGGCAGGCTTAGTCTTAACCCAGCTTCTCTCAGTAGCAGCAGCGCACCAAAACGAGGAGGCCGTCGCCGTGCCGGAGAATCCAGAACCCGCTACGTCGGCGGTTTCGTCGTATTCGGGCCCGCTCCGTTGGAAGCGGGTCATGTTGAAGCTGTCGGGCGAGGCGTTCGCCGGCCGGGAGCCGCTGGGAATCGATCCCCTCGTCGTCGGCCATCTCGCCGACTCGATCGCCGAGGCCGTCCGCGAGGGCGTGCAGGTGGCGGTCGTCGTCGGTGGCGGAAACATGTTCCGCGGCGCGGCCCTGTCCGAACGTGGCATGGACCGCGCCAGGGCCGACTACATGGGCATGCTCGGCACGGTGATCAACTGCCTGGCCCTTCAGGACTTCCTGGAGAAGCGGGGCATCGACACCCGCGTCCAGACCGCCATCACCATGCAGCAGGTCGCCGAGCCCTTCCTGCCCCGCCGTGCCATCCGCCACCTGGAGAAGGGGCGCGTGGTCATCTTCGGGGCCGGGCTCGGTTCGCCGTTCTTCTCCACCGACACCTGCGCCGCACAGCGCGCGCTGGAGATCGGTGCCGAGGCGCTGCTCAAGGGCACCCAGGTGGACGGCGTCTACGACGCCGACCCCCGGAAGAACCCCGACGCCGTCCGGTTCGACCACCTCGAATATGGTGAGGTGCTGACCCGCGGTCTCGGTGTGATGGACGCCACCGCCATCAGCCTGTGCATGGACAACGGTCTGCCCATCGTCGTCTTCGACCTCATGGGCGAGGGCAACATCCTGCGGGCGGTGCGTGGTGAAAAGATCGGCACGCTGGTGAGTCCGGCAGGGAAATAGGGAGCCGCTGTGATCGACGAAACCCTCCTCGAAGCCGAGGAAAAGATGGACAAGGCCGTGTCGGTGGCGAAGGACGACTTCGCGGGCATCCGCACGGGCCGCGTCACCCCGTCGATGTTCAACAAGATCAGCGCTGAGTACTACGGGACACCCACCCCCATTCAGCAGCTGGCCTCGTTCCACGTCCCCGAGGCTCGCATGGTCATCATCCAGCCCTTCGACAAGGGCTCGATGGCCGCGATCGAGAAGGCGATCCGTAACTCCGATCTCGGCGTCAACCCCGGCAACGACGGCCAGGTCATCCGTGTGGCCTTCCCGGAGCTGTCGGAGGAGCGTCGCAAGGAGTACATCAAGGTCGCCCGGAGCAAGGCGGAGCATTCCAGGATCTCCATCCGCAACATCCGCCGCAGCGCCAAGGAGACCCTTGACAAGATGGTCAAGGACAGCGAGGCCGGTGAGGATGAGGTGCGTCGCGCGGAGAAGGAGCTCGACGACCTCACCCAGAAGCACGTAGCCAAGATCGACGAGCTGCTCAAGCACAAGGAAGCCGAGCTGCTCGAAGTCTGATCCCGGGAATCCTTGTCTCGCGTGGGCCTCCCGCGCGGGACAAGGATTTTGTGTATGAGAGTAGGACCCCCTTGGAACCTGCGGCGGGCGGTAGCCGTACCGGCCGGAATCTTCCCGTCGCGATCGCGGTGGGTGCCGGTCTGGGAGCCGTGATCATCGGCTCTCTCTACTTCGTCAAGGTGCTCTTCCTCGCCGTGGTGATCGCGGCCGTGGGCATCGGCGTGACGGAACTGGTCAAGTCGTTCGCGGCCAGGGACATCAACATCCCGTTGATCCCCGTCCTCGTCGGCATGGCCGCCATGATCGGCGGCGCCTACCAGGGCGGCCCGGCGTGGCTGCTCGGAATCTTCGCCATGACCGTGCTCGTCCTGATGATCTGGCGGATGTTCCAGGGCACCGACGGCTATGTCCGCGACACCACCGCCACCATCCTGGTCACGGTCTACCCCGCACTGCTCGCCGGGTTCGTGGCGCTGCTGCTCAGAGCTCCGCTCGACGGTCCCGACCGGGTGGTCGTCTTCATCGCCACCACGGTCGCCAGCGACATCGGTGGATACTTCGCGGGGATCTCGCTCGGCAGGCACAGGATGTCCCCACTGATCAGCCCGAAGAAGACCTGGGAGGGTTTCGCCGGGTCGGCGCTGGCGTGCATGGCCGTGGGCGGGTGGCTGGTGGCGTGGCTGCTGGACGACGCCGTCTGGAAGGGCGTGCTGATCGGTGCCGTCGTGGTGGTCTTCGCCACGCTCGGCGACCTGGTGGAGTCGGTGATCAAGCGTGACCTCGGTGTCAAGGACATGGGCAGCGTACTGCCCGGCCACGGCGGTCTGATGGATCGGCTCGACTCCCTCGTCGCCGCGCTGATCCCGGTCTGGGTGCTGCTCACCCTGCTCGTCTGAGCCGCCGCCCTCACGCCGCCGCGGCGTTCACCCCACAGAGGCGGGCGGCGTGATCACTCCGCCCGGGTGAGCCGCTCGGCCGACAGGTGGGGGAGCAGCGCCCGGTAGCCGTTCTCCGCGACCAGACGCAGCTCGTCGGCGGTGATCGGGACCAGCCAGAGCCACCGCACGGCGTCTCCGCCGAAGGTGAAGCCCGACAGGTCGGGCAGGCCCGGTAGCCCGCTCAGCAGGATGACACCGCTGTAGGCGGAGCCCAGCGGGAACGTCTCCGGCCGGTGATACCACTTCGCGGTGTGGCCGTGGCCGAGCCAGGTGACCGAGTGCCATGGATACTGGCCCAGCCACAGGAAGAGCCGGGCCGCGTCCCGGGCGTCGCCGGCGGTGGCGACGGCGAGCTCCACCCGCGCGTAGGCGTCAGGCCGGTCGATGTACTGCTCCACGGTGGGCATCCGCTGGCAGCTCATCCCCACGGTCGACAGGATCGTGTGCTCCCGGTCCCGTTCCGGTGGCCGCTCGGTGATGCCGACGGTCGGCAACCGTTCGCCGCCGGCGTCCCAGAACCGGCCGGGGTTTCCGGCCGTCCGGTCCAGATGGCCCATCACGAACTGCTGGAAGGAGGCCCAGGCGCCGTCGCTGCCCCGCCAGTCCCAGTAGGACCGGGCCTTGGCCAGTTGGAGGGCCAGTCCCTCATGGGCATCCTCCAGCGACCAGGCGAACGGCGACTCACCCACCGCGTCGCGGGAGTAGCCCGGCATGCCCCTGCTCATGTCGGCCCAGCCAGGAATGACCGCGAGTAGCTCGTCGTTCTCGTACAGGGCGACGCCGTCGCCCTCCTCGAACCACAGCGGTCGCAGCGTGCCCAGCGGCGCCCTGCCGTCGGGGTGCCGGGTGTTCGCCCGGGGCGCCGCCGGAGGCAGTTCGGAGTTCAGGCGGCTCAGGTCGATCGCCGCCGGAGCGGGGCCGTGATTGGCCAGCCATACCGCTCCGTGCACCGTCCCTCCGGGTCCGCACAGGTAAGCTACCGAGGAAGTCTCGTCGCGTTCGACCACCAGGGTGCGGCTCCCATAGGGATTGACGTCGGTGAGCACGACCTCGACGCCACCTCCCCGCTCGCCTGAAGGCCGGATTGTCGCCATACCTCCGGACTCTAGATCAGAGTCGAGTACCGCTTCGAGTAACCGTCGAGAGAAGGCGTTGGACTTGTCGACTGTCAGCCCGCCCGGGGCCCCCGAACCCGGCCAGCTCACCTTCGTGGCCCCCCGCAGGGCGAAGCCCGCGCGCCACCTGGCCGACCTGACCATGGCCGAGCGCCGGGCGGCGGTGGCCGAGCTGGGGGAGAAGCCATTCCGCGCCGACCAGCTCTCCCGGCACTACTTCGAGAAGCTCAACGGCGACCCCGAGCTCATGACGGATCTGCCGGCCGCGGCCAGGGAGAAGTTCGCCTCCGCGCTCTTCCCCAAGCTGCTGACCCCGGTCCGGGAGATGACGACCGACGCCGGCACCACCCGCAAGACGCTGTGGCGGCTGTTCGACGGTGCGCTGGTCGAGTCGGTCCTCATGCGCTACACCGACCGCACCACCATGTGTGTGTCCTCCCAGGCGGGCTGCGGTATGAACTGCCCGTTCTGCGCCACCGGCCAGGCCGGTCTGACGCGTAACATGACCACCGCCGAGATCGTCGAGCAGGTCGTCGCCGGAGCGCGGGCCCTGTCCGCCGGTGAGGTCCCCGGTGGCCCCGGCCGGGTCAGCAACGTGGTCTTCATGGGCATGGGCGAACCGCTGGCCAACTACAAGGCCGTGATCGGCGCCGTGCGCCGGATGGTCGAGCCGGCACCCGACGGCCTGGGCATCTCCGCGCGGGGCGTCACGGTCTCCACCGTCGGCCTGGTCCCCGCGATCGGCAAGCTCGCCGGCGAGGGACTGCCGGTGACGCTGGCCCTCTCCCTGCACGCGCCCGACGACGAGCTCCGCGACACCCTCGTGCCGATCAACACCCGGTGGAAGGTCGCCGAGGTCCTCGACGCCGCCTGGAACTACGCGGCCGTCACCAAGCGCCGTGTCTCCATCGAGTACGCGCTGATCAAGGACATCAACGACCAGGAGTGGCGGGCCGACCTGCTCGGCAAGCTCATCAAGAACAAGCTGGTCCACGTCAACCTGATCCCGCTCAACCCGACTCCGGGCTCGAAGTGGACGGCCTCCCGCCCGGAGGACGAGCGGGCCTTCGTCCGCCGCCTGGAGTTCCACGGCGTCCCGGTGACCGTCCGCGACACCCGGGGCCGCGAGATCGACGGCGCCTGCGGCCAGCTCGCCGCCGCCGAGTGACTCCCCCCACCGGGCGCGCGGACCGCCCGCCCGGTGGAGGGACCGTTACGGCGTCAGGCGGTGCAGGTCCCGGGGGAACAGCGTGGTCTGCCTGATGTTGGCGGCCCCCGTCAGCCGCGAGGTCCAGCGCTCCAGGCCGATCGCGAAGCCGCCGTGCGGAGGCATGCCGTGAGCGAAGGCGGCCAGATAGCCCTCATACGCCTGCGGGTCCTCGCCTGACGTAGAGAAACTCCGAGCCGTGCTCGCGCAACGCCCACTCGCCCAGCCAGCGCTCGTGCGCGGGGGCGAGGTCGGGCTCCCCGCTCGGGTCCTCACCGGTGTGCCGGGCCGGCAACTCCTGCGCGTCGGCGAAGTGGATGGCCGGGATCTCGCCCGGGACTTCGGGCAGTTCGATCTCCAGCAGTCGCAGAGCCGCGGCGGCGCGCTCGGCCGCCGCCGCGTGCATGCCCGCCAGGGCCTCTCGCAGCACCGCCATCACGTCGCGGTGGTCACGGACGAAGCCCAGTTCGGCGTCCAGACTGGTGTACTGCGCGAGGTGCCTGGCGGTGTCGTGCGGTCCGGCCCGGAAGACCGGACCGACCTCGTAGACCCGTTCGAAGACCCCGACCAGCGCCTGCTTGAAGAACTGCGGCGACTGGGCGAGGAAGGCAGGGCGGCCGAAGTAGTCGATGCCGAAGACGTTCGCCCCCGACCCGGTGGCGGTTCCGACGATCTTCGGAGTCTGGCTCTCGAGGAACCCGAGACCGTCCAGCGCCGCCCGGAACCCGGCGACCCCGGCTGCGGCGATCTCAAAAGGCGCCCGTAGCCGGGGATGGCGGAGCACGACCTGGGCGAGGCCGGAGCGGTCACGGATCACGAGAAAGGAGACGGACTTCAGCTCGCGGCGGCGGTGCAGCCATCCGGCGAGACGGACATGGCGGCCGACGTGCCGGGGCAGGTCGGCGGCGAGAACCCGATGGATCATCACATTCCCTCACGGAGCATGAACTGATCCCTTGGGAGTGCGGGCGAGAAGGGAACTCGCGGTGCCACCGCACCTTCGCCACCGCCGCTCGGTGGATCCGGTGAGGCCGCGGCCTCGCTCTGGCCCGGTGACGGGGACCGGCCGGCGGGGCATTGGGTCCGGCCGACATGCGGCGGGCCGTTCCTCCCCGCGCTCGGGAGTGTCTTCGCCCGGGGGTGCGGGGCCACCTTCGCAGCTACCGGTGGCTCTCTGACCCGCGCTGTTCCCGGACTACTCGTCTCCGTCGACGCGTTGGCAGCAGCTTAGGTTCTCCCGTGCCGGGACCACAACCGCGTTTGTGCGTACGCTCATCCAGCCAATCGGGAACGGAGTACCGCTCCGCCGAGGCTCCACCATGCGACCAGAACGTCAGCAACCCAGCGACCAATCTGTCAGCAACCCAGCGACCAATCTGTCAGCCGACCACCGACTGTGCCATCCTGAACCAATGGTCGGCAGCACACAGACTCCTCTCGGCAAGGTTCTGCCACGGCGCGCCGGAACAGCCGTGGAAGAGGCTCTGTCCGACACACGCGTGACCCTCGTCACGGGGGCCCGCCAGTGTGGCAAGAGCACCCTGGTCCGGCTTCTCGCCAAGGGGCGTGCGGGGGAATGGCGTGACCTCGACACTCCGGCCGTCCGGCAGGCCGCGATCGCGGATCCCGCCGGCTTCGTGGCGTTCCCCGAGCTCATGGTGATCGACGAGATCCAGCGCGCCCCCGAACTGCTGCTCGCCATCAAGGAGCAGGTGGACTCCGATCCGAGACCGGGTCGCTACCTTCTGACCGGTTCGGCCCGGATCCTCGGGCTCCGGGCCCTTCCCGATGCGCTGCCCGGCCGGATGGAGACCATCGAGCTGTGGCCGTTCTCGCAGGGCGAGATCGACGGCGCGGCCGACGGATTCGTGGACGCGATCTTCGCTGAAGGCGAGAACCTCCACCACACGTCGGCGGTCAGCCGCGCCGAGTATGCGGAGCGGATCGTCCGGGGTGGATTTCCCGAGGCGGTCGCGCGGACCAACGTCCGCAGACGGGAGCGGTTTCTTGACTCTTATGTGGCGGATCTCATCGCACGTGATGTGAGTCAGCTGGCGGAGATCGAGCGGACAACGGAGATGCGGGCTCTGATCCGGCTGCTGGCCGCCCGGTCAGGCCAGTTACTGGTCGCCGCGTCCTTGGGCAACGGGATCGGGCTTTCCGCGAGCACGGTGCATCGCTACCTGAGCCTGCTGGAAGAGGTGTTTCTGATCAAGCGGATCCCCGCCTGGTCACGCAACCTCAGTAGCCGCGCGGTCGGAACGCCCAAGATCGCCTTCGTCGATTCGGGAATCGCGGCGAACCTCCTGGGTGCGGACTCCAGGAGTCTGCTCCGTCCCGACGGCGCCTTCGGCCCGCTCCTGGAGGGCTTCGTCCTCATGGAACTGGCTCGCCAGCTCACCTGGTCCGACGGACGCGTGGAGCTGTTCCACTATCGCACCAAGGACAAGGTGGAGGTCGACGCCGTTCTGGAGAACCGCCAGGGACGTGTGGTCGGCATCGAGGTGAAGGCGTCGTCGACGGTACGGCCGGATGATTTCCGAGGACTACGACATCTCGCCGGCCGTCTCGGTGACGACTTCGCGGTGGGGGTGGTCCTTTACACCGGGACACAGACGCTCCCGTTCGGGGAGCGTATGCGCGCCATGCCGGTGAGCGCTCTCTGGGAGGTGGCCGCGCCTCGATAGGGACTCTGGTGCGGTGGCCGTCTGGTAGAGCCCGTACGCCGTCCGGTGAGGGGCCCCGTTCAGGGGCGGGTGCGGCGGAGCCGTAGGTAGGCGACCAGGCCCGCCGCGGTCCAGAAGAGTGCCGCGGCGGAGAGTGTGGGCAGGGCACCGTCGAGCGTGCCGGCGTTGGCGGCGCGCATCCAGAGCATGATCGGCACCGTGAAACGGCCCACCGGGGTGATGCCGACCAGCAGCAGCACCAGGTAGCCGCCGAACAGGACCAGCATCGAGACGGCGGGGGAGGGCAGGATCGGCCTGCTGGTCAGCGCGCCCAGTGCCGTCCCGACGCTCAGACCGAGCAGATGCAGCACGACGCCCTGTGCCAGGTCGCCGGCCGTGGGCGTGGCGGTGAAGCCGATGACCAGGGGCAGCACGACCGCGAACGCCGCCATGCCGAGGTTGACGACAAGCGCGGCGAGCAGCCCCGCACCGGTCTCCCGGCCGGGCCGGCCGGCCGCCGTCATCGAGATCAGCCGCTGGGTCGCGGGCTCGGTGTCGAGCAGTCCCCGGGTGGCCCAGGCGAAGACGAGAATGAGCAGCCCGGCCGAGTCGGCGTAGGAGGACAGCTCCTTGCCCGGCGGGACCGGGGCCGAGAAGAAGACGCCCAGCATCACCAGCAGCCCGATCATGGGCTGGAACAGCCGGTGGGACCGGGTGTAGGCGGCCAGCTTGAACCGGACGAGGGAGGCCGTCACGAGATCCTCCTGGTGGTGTGGCCGTCGGCACGGAGTTTCTGTTCGACCTCGTCGGCCTCCGCGGCGTCGACGATCACCTCGATGACCGCCTGCCTCGGCCGCTCGCCGGACTGGACGGAGACCGCTCCGCCGTCGACCAGCCAGTGGTCGGCGCCGGGGAAGTCCTGGAGTTGGTTCTGGTGGTCGCTGACCACGACCGTCCCGCCACTCGCGGCGATCTCGCCGATGATCACGGGGAGTTCGGCGCGGGTCTGCTCGTCCAGGCCCGCGAACGGCTCGTCCAGGATCAGCAGGTCGGGCGGGGCCAGCAGCGCCTGGATCAGTCCGGCCTTCTGCGCGCTGCCCTTGGACAGGTCGCCGAGCGGCTGGTCCAGCAGGTGCGTCGCGTTCAGCCGCCCGGCCGGCTCCCGAGCCCCGGCAGGGGAGACGCCCCGGATCCGGGCCATGTGGGTGAGGTAGGCGATGACGGTGAACGGCTGGTCCACGGGGAAGACGTCGGGGGCGTAGCCGACGACGCGAGGCCGGTCGGCGATCGAGCCTCTGGACGGCGGGATGATCCCGGCGAGCAGGCGGAGCAGGGTGGACTTGCCCGCGCCGTTACGCCCGGTGACCTCGATGACGGACCCCGCGCGGAGTGTGAGATCGACGTCCCGCAGGACCCAGGGACCGCGACGCGAGTATCTGAAGGACACATCGGAGAGCCGCATAGATCCGCAACACTACCGCGATCACTCGCTTTACCGATTCTGCCGGATCAGAATGGAGAACATCGGAACGGAGGGAAGGGTCTGGGGTTGAATCGTTTTCCGCGGGTGCTGGCGGTGCGTGCCGGATATGACCCCGATCAGGTTGACGCTCTGGTCCGCCGGATCGAAGGCGCCCTCGGCAGGGGCGCCCCGGACGGGGAGCCGATCACCGCCGACGAGATCCGCGCCGCGCGGTTCCGGACAAAACTCGGCGGTTACCACGAGGTGGCCGTGGACTTCGCGCTACAGGCGTTCATCGTCGCGGTCGAGAACCGGTCCGCCGAGGGCGGCGGGCCGGTGGCCTCCCGCGCGGAGCCGAGCGCCGAGGAGCACGCGGCCAGGATCGAACGGGCCGCCTTCCGGGCCGGGCGGCTGGGCATGGGCTATGACGAGGATCAGGTGGACACCTTCCTCGACCGGGTCGTCGCCACCCTGCGCGGTACCACCGACCGGCCTGTCACCCCCGGCGACGTGCGGTCGGCCAGGTTCGCCACGGTGATCCTCAAGCCCGGCTACGCCGTCAGAGAGGTGGACACGTTCCTCGCCGACCTCGCCGGCGTCCTGGAGACGCGCCTCGGCCGATGACATCCGAGCCGTGCTGTCGCGCCCGCCGGCCCCGGCCGGTGAGGTCCGAGCCGTGCGGTCACGTCTCAGGCGGTGAGGCCGAGCTGCCCCGCCGCCCGGACCGCCAGCCACACCTCGGTGAACGCGCCGGTGGACGACAGATCACGGCCGGTCAGCGCGGTGAACCGGCGCAGCCGGTAGGCCAGGGTGTTGGGATGGACATGCAGCGCCGCGGCCGCGTCCTCGGTGCGCCTGTCCCGCTCCATCCAGGTGCGGACGGAGGTCAGGAGCTGGGAGTCGTGGGCGGCGTCGTAGCGGAGCACCTCGCCGAGCACGTGTTCCACCAGCGCGGCCAGCACCGACGGGTCGTCGGGCAGCCATCTCCCCGCGGTGTCGTCGCCGTAGCGGATCAGCGGCTGTCCTGACTCGGCGGCCCGGGACGCCGCCCACACCGCTTCCCGCCGGGCGACCCGGAGCGACGTCCCGGCCGGGAACGGCCTGCTCATTCCGGCGGCGGCCGAGGGCAGCGCGGCGATCGCCGTACCCAGTTCCGCCGAGCCGAGCACGTAGCGGTCGTCGCCCCGGCGGAGCAGGAGGCAGGGGTGGTCGTCGAGGGCACGGAGCAGCGCGTCGTCGGGCACACCGCGGACCGTCAGCAGGACGAGCTCCTCGGCCGGCAGCCCCAGCCGGATCAGCCGCCGCCGGGCCGTGGCCGGGTCGAGCACGTCCTGGAGCAGTTCGGCCAGGATCTCGGCGCCCTCCCGCCGGAGCGTCTCGCGTCCGTGGCGGACCATCGCGACGCGTAGCGCGGCGACGGTGGCGATGTGTTGCACCACCGCCAGCCCGGCCGGGCGGGCGCCCTCCCGCTCGAAGGCCACCAGGAACCCGGCGGGACCACCCGGTGCGGGCACGGGTAGCGCGAAACCGCCGGGGATCGTCGGGGGCGCGTCGGCCGACCTCGGCAGAACCCCGGGATCGGGGGCCGGGACGCCGGGCAGCAGCGGGCGCCCCTGTGGCGTGCAGAGATACACCTCGTAGCCGGACAGGCGCTCCAGGCGGCGGAACAGCGCGGGGGTGTCCAGATCCTCTGAGGCCAGCCAGCGCAGCGCGCCGAACACCTGTAGCTGTGCGCCGAGCCGCTGGCCGGGATCCTCCTGTACGGCCGCCGCCACCTCCTGGGCGATCGCGATGAACGGCACCGCCAGTGGCACTTCCAGTACCGGCATGCCCCGCTCCTCGGCCGCCGCGAAGAACGCCTCGTGCAGCGGCGGCACGTGGAGCTGGGCGGAGAGGGCCAGCGCGGACACCCCGGCGTCGTCGAGCCGTTCGAGGTAGGCCCGTTGCCGCGTCGCCGAGCGGGGGATCGCCATGCCCGTCGTCATGATGACCTCGGCGCCGAGCAGCCAGGGCGTGGGGTCGTCGAGCTCGCTGACGTGTGCCCAGGACACCGAGCGGGTCAGGCCGGCCTCGCCGGCCATGACGCGTAGCTGGAGAGCGGGAAACCTGGTCAGGTCCTCGACGGTGAGCTTGTGTTCGGCCACAAGAAACACCGTACTGCTCTGTTGCTCACACAGTTGCACATAGTGGGCGGAACATCGCAGAATTGCCAAAACATCTCTCTGAACTGGTATTTCCTGAAAGGACCGCGCCGCATGACCGAGCCCCGAGGCCCCGTCGACTCCTCGCGCGTCCCGCGCTTCGCGGGCCCCGCGACCTTCGCGCGGCTGCCACGACTGGACGAGGTCGGCCGCTGCGACGTGGCCGTGGTAGGGGTGCCGTTCGACAGCGGGGTCTCCTACCGGCCCGGTGCCCGGTTCGGCCCCTCGGCGGTCCGTGAGGCCAGTCGCCTGCTCCGGCCGTACCACCCGGGTCTGGACGTCTCGCCGTTCGCCACGCTGCAGGTGGCCGACGCCGGCGACATCGCCTGCAACCCGTTCGACATCGGCGAGGCGGTCGAGACGATCGAGCACGCCGCCACCGAGCTCCAGGACGGCGGGACCCGGCTGGTCACGATCGGCGGCGACCACACGATCGCGCTGCCGCTGCTGCGCTCGCTGGCCCGGCGTCACGGTCCGGTGGCACTGCTCCACTTCGACGCCCACCTCGACACCTGGGACACCTACTTCGGCGCCGAGTACACCCACGGCACGCCGTTCCGCCGGGCCGTCGAGGAGGGCATCCTCGACACCGAGGCGGTCGGCCATGTCGGCACACGCGGGCCGCTGTACGGCAAGAAGGACCTCGAAGACGACCGGCGCATGGGCTTCGGCATCGTGACCTCGGCCGATGTGATGCGCCGGGGCGTGGACGAGGTCGTGGACGCGCTCCGGCAGCGGATCGGCGCCCGTCCGCTGTACGTCTCCATCGACATCGACGTGCTCGACCCGGCACACGCCCCCGGCACCGGCACCCCGGAGGCGGGCGGCCTGACCAGCCGCGAGCTGCTGGAGATCCTGCGCGGTCTGGCCGGGGCCAACCTGGTCGGTGCCGACGTGGTCGAGGTCGCCCCCGCCTACGACCACGCCGAGATCACCTCGGTCGCCGCCTCCCATGTCGCCTACGACCTGGTCAGCCTGCTGGCCCTGTCCGCCCCCCTTCCGGAGCAGAGCCCATGAGCCGTCCCCCCTCCGTCACCGAGATCTAGCGGTACGGTGTCGAGCGCATCCCGGACGCCGACCGCACGGCCCGCCCGCTCGACCTGTTCCGCCTGACCTTCGGCGGGGCGAACACCTTCGCCACCTGCGTGCTCGGCCCGGTGAACGGCACCAACAACGCCGTCTCCTCTTCGGCCCATCTGGGCGTGCACGGCCGCGCCCGCCGTACGGCGCCGGTCCGGATACGGGTCAGCGGGTTCCCCAGGAGTAGGTCTGCTTGTGGAGCTTGAGGTAGACGAAGGTCTCCGTGGCGCGCACGGTGGGGATGGCGCGGATCTTGCCGAGGATCTCCAGGAGGTGCTGGTCGCTCTCGCAGACGACCTCGACCATGATGTCCAGGGATCCGGCGGTCAGGACGACGTAGTCGATCTCCTGGATGGCCGACAGTTCGTCGGCCACCATCTCCAGGTCGCCCTCGCACTTGATGCCGATCATGGCCTGGCGGGGGAACCCCAGGATCAGTGGGTCGGTGACGGCGACGATCTGCATGACTCCGGCGTCGAGCAGGCGCTGGACCCGCTGGCGGACGGCGGCCTCGGACAGCCCCACGGCCTTCCCTATGGCGGCGTACGGCTTGCGCCCGTCGCTCTGCAACTGTTCGATGATCTGCTTGGAGATCTCGTCGAGGACCACGGGACCCGGCCTGGCGTCGTTTTCGCGGCGTACCTTGGGCGGCGTCGTCATCCGCGCTCCCTGGCGTCATGTTGCGGGGCTGTTGCCGACATGTTGCGGCTCCGATGCGACATGGTGTCAGTTCTGGCGGTTCTGTCAAGCGAATTCGTAGCAATTTGGTATCTTCACAACGAAATCCCTTGTCGCGAGGCACCTACTCTGTAAGAGTCGCGACAACTCGGCCCCACTGCGCAAGGAGGTCAACGTTGACCACCCCGGTTGAGAACAATGAGCCCACCCGTCTGCGGAACTACGTTAACGGTGAATATGTCGACGGCAGAAGCGGTCGGTTCTCCGACGTCATCGATCCCTGCACCGGAGAGGCCTATCTTCAGGCGCCGATCTCCGGCCAGCAGGATGTGGACGACGCCTACGCCGCCGCGGCCGCCGCGTTCGAGTCGTGGAGCCAGCTCACGCCCGGCGAGCGGGCCAACCTGCTGCTCAAGGTGGCCGACGCCATCGACGCGCGGGCCGATGAGCTGAACGAGGCCGAGTGCCGCAACACCGGCAAGCCGCGTGCGCGCATGGCCGAGGACGAGACCCCGATCGCCGCCGACCACTTCCGGTTCTTCGCGGGCGCCGCGCGCACGCTGGAGGGCCCGACGTCGGGTGAGTTCCTCGCCGACCACACCTCCGTCATCCGCCACGAGCCCATCGGCGTCGTGGGCCAGGTCACGCCCTGGAACTACCCCATGATGATGGCGGTCTGGAAGATCGCCCCCGCGCTCGCCGCGGGCAACACCATCGTGCTCAAGCCCTCCGACACCACCCCGGTCTCCACGGTCAAGCTGGCCGAGATCATCGGTGGGATCCTGCCGAAGGGCGTCTTCAACGTCGTCGTCGGCGACCGTGAGACCGGCGCCCTGGTCGTGAGCCACCCGACCGCGCAGATGGTCGCGATCACCGGTTCGGTCGGGGCGGGCATGGCCGTGGCCAAGTCCGCGGCCGAGGACCTCAAGCGGGTCCACCTGGAGCTCGGCGGCAAGGCCCCCGTCATCGTCTTCGACGACGTCAAGGATCTCAAGGCGGCCGCCGACGCCATCGCCGTGGCGGGCCTCTACAACGCCGGCCAGGACTGCACCGCCGCGTGCCGCGTGCTGGTCCACCAGGACGTCCACGACGAGTTCGTCGCCGCGCTCACCGAGGCGGCCGCGGGCACCGTGACCGGTGACCTGTCCAACGAGGACGCCCTGTACGGCCCGCTCAACAACGCCGGCCAGCTCGCCAGGGTCGCCGCGTTCTTCGACCGGGTGCCCGGCCACGCCAAGGTCCTGACCGGTGGTCACCAGATCGGCGAGAAGGGCTACTTCTTCGCCCCCACCATCGTGGACGGCCTCCAGCAGGACGACGAGATGGTGCAGAACGAGGTCTTCGGGCCCGTCATCACCGTCCAGACCTTCTCCGACGAGGCCGACGCGGTGGCCAAGGCCAACGGCGTCAGGTACGGCCTGTCGGGTTCGGTGTGGACCTCAGACCACGGCCGCGCCATGCGGGTGTCAAAGCGTCTCGATTTTGGTGTGGTGTGGGTCAACACCCACATCCCATTCGTCTCGGAGATGCCCCACGGTGGCTTCAAGCACTCCGGTTACGGTAAAGATTTGTCCGTTTTCGGACTGCACGACTACCTTCGCGTTAAGCACGTCATGCATTACATCGGCGAATAGCCGCGAACAGAGGGATAAGCCTGGCATGACCGAAATTCAGGCGGGTCCGGGGGCGGCCGACGCCGTCTCCGACCCGCCCACCGTGCCCGCCATCGAACTCGGCGGAGTCGTCAAGGAGTATCTCGCCCACGGAGAAGTCGTCCAGGCGGTCAAGGGGATCACTCTGACGATCGCCGAGGGGGAGTTCTTCTCACTCCTCGGCCCCTCCGGCTGCGGCAAGACCACCACGATGCGGATGATCGCCGGGTTCGAGGATCCGACGCGCGGCACGGTGTGGCTGCACGGCCATGACGTGACCAACGTCCCGCCCAACAAGCGCGACGTGAACATGGTCTTCCAGTCATATGCGCTGTTCCCGCATATGAACGTCTGGGAGAACGTCGCATTCGGTCTCAGGCGCAAGAAGGTCGCCGACGCGGAGATCAAACGCCGCGTCGGCGAGATGCTGGACATCGTGGACCTCACCGGGCGTGAGAAGCGCCGCCCCCGGGAGATGTCCGGCGGCCAGCAGCAGCGGGTGGCCCTGGCCCGTGCCCTGGTCAACAAGCCCCGTGCGCTCCTGCTGGACGAACCGCTGGGCGCCCTCGACCTCAAGCTCCGCCAGGCCATGCAGATCGAGCTCAAGCGGATCCAGCGCGAGGTCGGCATCACCTTCGTCTACGTCACGCACGACCAGAACGAGGCGCTCACCATGAGCGACCGCATCGCCGTCATGAACGACGGCCAGGTCGAGCAGCTCGCCTCACCCCGCGAGATCTACGAGAGCCCGGCCACCACCTTCGTGGCGGGCTTCATCGGCACCTCCAACCTGCTCAACGGCACGGTGGACCGGATCGTCCCCGGCTCCGCCGTGCTCAAGCTGGGCGAGCGGGGCCGGGTCCTGGTGGCGGGGAACGACTTCCGGGTCGCCGATCCGATCGCGGTCACCGTCCGCCCCGAAAAGATCACGATCTCCGCGCAGGAGCCGACGGGCGACGTCAGCGTCGTGCCCGGCGTCGTCTCCGAGGTGGTCTACCTGGGCCTCTACAACAGCTACGCGGTCAGTCTCGCCGACGGCGCCGAGGTCACCGTGTTCCAGCAGAACGCGCTCGACAGCACGAGTACGGCGGAGCGTGGCGACGCCGTCTGGTTGTCGTGGCAGCCGCACCACTCGTACGCGATCGGAAGTTGAGTACCGCCATGCACACTTCCCACGACCCGGCCTTCCTGCGGGGTATGACGCAGAGCCGTTCGATCACCCGTCGTGACGCCTTCCGCGTGGCGGGTCTGTCCGCGGCGGGCCTGGCTCTGGCCGCCTGCGGTGTCCAGGGCAAGAAGGTGGATGCGCCCAAGGCGGACGCCGTCGCCGACTACTGGTCCTCCAAGAAGAAGAACGGCACCCTGCGCTTCGCCAACTGGCCGCTCTACATCGACAAGGACGGCAAGGACTACCCGTCCCTGGACATGTTCACCGCCGACACCGGTATCAAGGTGACCTACCAGGAGGCGATCCAGGACAACACCACCTTCTTCGGCAAGATCCAGCCGCTGCTCGCCGCCAACAACGACATCGGCTTCGACCTGATGGTCATGACGAACGGCCTCCAGCTGAGCAAGGCCATCGCGCTGGGCTACCTGGTCCCGCTGGACCACTCCAAGCTGCCGAACTTCGCCGCCAACGCCGCCCAGAAGGTGAAGAACCCGACCTGGGATCCGGGCAACGTCCACACCATCCCGTGGACGGTCGGCCTGACCGGCATCGCCTACAACCCCAAGTACGTGGACGAGGTCACGAGCATCGAGGACCTCTGGAACCCCAAGTACAAGGGCAAGGTCGGCATGATGCTCGACACCCAGGAGGTCGCGAACTTCGGCATGTTCTCCCTGGGCGTCGACCCCGAAAAGTCCACCGAGGCCGACTGGCGCAAGGCGGGGGAGAAGCTCCGGCAGCAGCGCGACGCGGGACTCGTGCGCAAGTACTACGAGAACGACTACGTCGACGCGCTCGTCCGGGGCGACGTGTGGATCACCATGGCCTGGTCGGGCGACATCTTCCAGCAGGTCGCCGAGGGCAAGGACCTCAAGTTCGTGGTGCCCGCGGAGGGCGGCACGATCTGGACCGACAACATGTGCATCCCCAAGACCGCGCAGAACCCGGTGGACGCCCTGACGCTGATGGACTACGTCTACCAGCCCAAGATCGCCACGATGCTGGTCGAGTACATCAACTACATCACCCCGGTCCCCGCCACCAGGGAACTGGTCCTCGCCGACGCCGCCAAGGCCAAGGGCGACGACAAGGCCTCGCTGGAGCAGATCGCCAAGAGCCCGCTGATCTTCCCCTCCGACGCCGACATGGCCAAGCTGCGGTCGTACAAGACCCTGACCACGGCCGAGGAGAAGGTCTTCGAATCCATCTTCCAGCCGGTCACCCAGGGCTAGCGGGCCATGAAGCGCCTCGCCCCCTACCTGCTCATCCTGCCCGGCGGCCTCTGGCTGGTGATCTTCCTCGTGGTGCCGATGGTCTTCATGGCCTCGGTCTCCACCCAGCAGGGCGACGTGGTGAACGGGTTCGTCCAGACGTTCGACTTCTCGGTGTACGGCGACGCCCTGGCGCAGTACCAGACGCAGTTCCTGCGCTCGGCCGGCTACGGCCTGGTCGCGACGGTCATCTCCGTCGCGCTGGCCTACCCGATGGCCTACTGGATCGCCTTCAAGGGCGGCTCCCGCAAGTCCACCTACCTGCTGCTGGTGCTGCTGCCGTTCTTCGTGTCGTTCGTGCTGCGCACGGTGTCGTGGAAGTTCCTGCTCGCCGACGACGGCATGCTCCTGGGGCCGCTGAAGGCGACGGGCCTGGTGCCCGGCGACTTCCACGTGCTGCAGACGACGGTGGCGGTGATCGGCGGCCTGGTCTACAACTACCTGCCGTTCATGATCCTGCCGATCTACGTGGCGCTGGAGCGGGTGGACCCCCGGGTGGTCGAGGCCGCCCAGGACCTCTACGCCGCCAGGCGCCAGGCGTTCACCAAGGTCGTGCTCCCGCTCTCGCTGCCGGGCGTCTTCGCCGGAGTGCTGATGACGTTCGTCCCGATGACGGCGGACTACGTCAACGCCGGCATCCTCGGCGGCCCGGAGAACACGATGATCGGCAACATCATCCAGACCCAGTATCTCGTCAACAACGACTACCCGACCGCCGCCGCGCTGTCGTTCACGCTGATGGCGGCGATGCTGGTCGGCATCTTCGCCTACGCCAAGGCGCTCGGCACCGAGAACGTGCTGGAGGCGGCGGCCCGATGAGCACGATGACCTCCCAGAAGACGACGGCCCCCGCGACGCGGGTGCGCGGCGGCTCCCGGTTCGGCGACCGGGTGCTCAAGGCCTACGTCTGGCTCATCATCGCCTGGCTGTTCCTGCCGATCGCGGTCATGATCGTGTTCGGCTTCAACGACACCCAGAGCAAGTCCAACGTGACCTGGCAGGGCTTCACTTTCAAGTGGTGGGGCCTGCTGGGCGACTACCCCGAGCTGACCCTCGCGGTGGAGAACTCACTCAAGATCGCCGTGCTCTCCACGGTGATCACGACGGTGATCGGCACCCTGATGGGCCTGGCCCTGGGCCGTTACCGGTTCCGCGGCCAGGGCGCGACCAACCTGGTGATGTTCGCCGCGATCGCCTCACCGGAGCTCGTCATGGGAGCCTCGCTGCTGTCGCTGTTCATCAGCAGCGGGGTGCAGACGGGCTTCGTGACCGTGGTCGTCGCGCACGTGCTGTTCTCCCTGTCGTTCGTGGCCATCACCGTGCGGGCCCGGGTGATCGGACTGGACCCGTCGATCGAGGAGGCGGCCCGGGACCTGGGCGCGTCCACCTGGGTGACGTTCTGGCGGGTGACGTTCCCGATGATCCTGCCCGGCGTCGTCGCGGGCGCGCTGCTGGCGTTCGCGCTCTCCATCGACGACTTCGTGATCACCCAGTTCACCAGCGGAGCCACCCAGACGTTCCCGCTCTGGATCTGGGGCGCCACCCGTATCGGGGTGCCGCCTCAGGTCAACATCATCGGAACGCTTATATTCGCGATAGGCGTCGCGATCGCCGTGTTCAACACGGTGATCTCCCGCCGCCGCACCTAGCTGCCGTCAAGCCCCGTGCCGCCACCGGCGGCACGGGGCTTCGGTGTACCCAGATCCTCGGCAGAGAACAGGGAGGCGAGATCGGACTCAGGCGGGGGGAACCCGCGCGTGGTCTCCGCGACCACGCGATACACACAAAAAACTCTGACTCACCGTAGGGAAGTGAGATTTGTGGATCCGCTGAAGGCTCTTGCTGACGCGGAGCGCAAGCCGTACTGGCTCGACAGTCCGGCGAAACCCGAGCCGCTGCCGCGGCTCCTCAAGGACACGACCGCCGACCTGGCTGTGGTCGGTGGAGGCTTCTCGGGGCTGTGGGCCGCCCTGATGGCCAAGGAACGCGATCCGTCGCTCGACGTGGTCCTGCTGGAAGGGCGCAGGATCGGCTGGGCGGCGTCCGGCCGCAACGGCGGCTTCGCGATGGCGACGCTCACCCACGGGATCGCCAACGGGCTGGAGCGCTGGCCCGAGGAGATCTCCACCCTCGAACGACTGGGTGCCGAGAACCTCGACGAGATCGGCGAGACCGTCGCCCGCTACGACATCGACTGCGGCTACGAACGGACCGGCGAGCTGAACGTGGCCACCGAGCCCTGGCAGCTCGACGAGATGAACGAGAGCGTCCGGATCGCCCACGAGCTGGGCATCCGCTTCGACGTCCTCGACGCGGACCAGACCCGGGCGGAGGTGAACTCCCCCACCTACATCGGCGGCTTCTGGGAACGCGACGGCTGCGCCATGGTCGACCCCGCCCGGCTCGCCTGGGGACTCCGGCAGGCCTGCCTCTCGGTGGGCGTGCGCATCTACGAGCGCACGCCGGTCAGGAACATCAAGGACACCCATGCGGCCATGGAGCTGCTCACCCCGCACGGCACCGTCAGAGCCGCCAGGGTCGCCCTCGGCACCGGCGTGTTCCAGCCGCTGCTGCGGCGGCTGAAGCACTTCCTGGTGCCCGTCTACGACTACGCGCTGATGACCGAACCGCTCTCGGCCGAGCAGCTGGCCTCCGTCGGCTGGCACAACCGGCAGGGGGTCGGAGACTCGGCCAACCAGTTCCACTACTACCGGCTGACCGCCGACAACCGCATCCTCTGGGGCGGCTACGACGCGGTCTACTACAACGGCGGCAAGATCAAGCCGGAGTACGAACAGCGCGACGAGACCTTCGTCAAGCTGGCCGGACACTTCGCCACCACCTTCCCCCAGCTCTCCGGGCTGCGTTTCACCCACAGGTGGGGCGGCGTCATCGACACCTGCAGCCGGTTCAGCGCCTTCTACGGCCAGTCGCACGGCGGGCGCCTCGCCTACGCCGCCGGCTACACCGGCATGGGTGTCGGCGCGACCCGCTTCGGGGCGAACGTCATGCTCGACCTGCTGGCCGGGGAGCGGACCGAGCGGACCGAGCTGCGGATGGTGAAGGAGAAGCCGCTCCCCTTCCCACCCGAACCGGTCCGCTCGGCCGGGATCCAGATGACCCGCTGGTCGATCGCCCAGGCCGACCTCCACCAGGGCCGCCGCAACCTCTGGCTGCGCACCCTGGACCGGATGGGCCTCGGGTTCGACTCGTAGGCGGTGTCCCGCGGGTGGTCCCGGTCTGCACCGGGGCCACCCGCGGCGGGGGAGCGGGGTCCGCGGTCAGTCCTTGATGACGTCGTCGCGCGGGCCGCCGTAGACCGGGTTCCTGTCGTAGCGCTTGTCGGTGACGAGCAGGCGGATGACCCCCTTGGCGTTCTCCTCCGCCTCCCAGACGATCCAGTCGTCGCCGACGGGCTCTTCCTGCGTGCGCTCCTCGCCGAAACCCCCAGGGTTCCCCGGCGGGATGGATATGATCAGAAAGATGACCTTCCTGCCACGCTTCTTGAGCTCCGGCAGGATCTCGCCGACGGTCTTCTCATCCACGCGGAACCCCTCCAGCGAGCGACCCTTGACGGTCGCCGTCCGGAATTCCTCCTTGATCACCTTCTGTTTGGGCGCAGGCACGGGCACGCAGGACGCCACCGGGCCCTCCATGAGATAGGTGCTGGCGCTGCTGCCTTCCCCGTTCGGAGGGGCGCTGATGGTCCAGACGAAGGTCTGGCCCGTCCTGAACAGCGTGGTGTCGATCCGCATCTGCCAGCCCTGCTTGTCGCCGGGAATGTTCTCCGGCAGGCTGTACAGGCCTCGGGGGATGTCCATCACGTGCTTACCGCGCGGTTCGCGGCACCTCTGCCCCCAGGGAACGTAGTCGACGATCGCGGGGACACCGATGTCCTCCAGCCGCTTCTTCAGCCCCGGAGCGTCACGGAAGTCGCGGACCTGGATGGTCACCATCCCGTTGGCGGCCTTGGCGACGGCCCAGGAGCTCGGCACCCCGGAACCGTTTTCCAGCAGGCTCGGCCCCACCACCGCACCCGCGGCGAGCACGACCGCGGCCGCCAGGCCCAGGACCAGGCGCCGGGGACCGTAGTAGCGGGCCCGGAGCGGCCCGGCGACGGCCGCGCCGGGTTCCTCGGCCGTGATCGAGGCCAGCAGCGTCCGCGCCCCCGCGTCGGACGGGCGGCCTCCCGGCTTTCCGGGCTCGACCCGGGCCAGCGGTCTCATCGCTTCGATCTCGTCGATGTTCTTCACGACACCCTTTCCGTCGGGATCAGCCGGCTTTCCGCGGTGAACCGGACGCCCGCCTCGGCGAGCGCACGGGAGAGGCGCCTGCGGGCGCGGTAGAGCCTGATGCGTACGGCGTTGCGCGACAGTCCGAGCGTCGTGGCGATCTCCTCCCGGTCCAGGCCCTCCCAGGCGACCAGCGACAGCAGCTCGCGGTCGTCGTCGGGCAGGGTCCCGAGAGCCTGGGCGATCGCGCCCAGTTCGACCCTGCTGTCGGGGGAGTCTCCGTACAGGTCGGCCAGCTCGGCGTCCAGTTCGGCGCTGCGGGCCTGGCGGCGGACCTCGCCGCGCCGGTGACCGGCCAGCACCTTGCGCGCCACGCCGTACAGCCACAGGGTGGCCTGCTGCCCCGGCGGCATGTCGTCCATCCGCCGCCAGGCGATGGTGAAGGTCTCCGCCACGACGTCCGCCGCATCCTGCGGCGACCCGCAGCGGCGCGCGACGTAGGCGGTGATCTGGCCGTATGTCTCCCGGTAGACGGCTTCGAATCTGGCCGGCCGTTCGTCATCCACGGGCGGTTCCCATGGCCGGTCTCCTCTGTCAGTGCGAAATGCGGACACTCCTTACATGCGCCGAGTGCGTCCATCATTTCTCGCAGAACACGACATTTTCCGCGTTCCCGGGGCGGCGTGGCCGTCCCCCCGCTCGCTTCCGGGGCGGGAGCCGTACAGACTGGAGGGTGTGATCGAGAGAGTTGAGTTCGACGCCGACGGGGTCAGGCTCGTCGGCGACCTGAGGCTGCCGCCCCCCGCCGGCCCGCACCCCGCCCTGGTCCTCACCGGGCCGTTCACCGGCACGCGGGACCAGGTCGCCGGGCTGTACGCGGCCAGGCTGGCCGAGGCCGGATACGTGACGCTGGCCTTCGACCACCGCAACTGGGGCGAGTCGGGCGGGACACCGCGCGGGCACGAGGACGCCCAGGGCAAGCTGCACGACCTGCGGGCCGCGGTCTCGCTGCTGCGCGCGAGGCCCGAGGCCGACGGCGCCAGGATCGGCGCGGTCGGGATCTGCCTGGGTGCCGGCTACGCGCTCAGGTTCGCCGCGTTCGACCCCCGGGTGAAGGTCTTCGCCGGCATCGCCGGGGCCTACAACAACCCCTACGGCATGCGGGCCGGCATGTCGCCCGGCGGCTACCAGGACGCGCTGGCCTCCTTCACCGAGGTGCTGGAGCGCCAGGACCGGGGCGGTGAGATCGAGTATCTGCCCGCCGTGGCCGCCGAGGGCGAGGCCGCCATGCCGGGCGACGAGCCGTTCGCCTACTACGGCACCGAGCGCGGCGCCTCGGCGCACTGGCGCAACGAGGTCACCAGAGCCTCCATCCGCGAGCTGATCACGCTGGACAACATGACCGGAGCCGACTTCCTGTCTCCCAAGCCCGCACTGATCGTGCACGGTGTGGTGGACCGCTTCTGCTCCCCGGAGGGCGCCGAGGAGGCGTACAAGCGGATGGACGACCCCAAGAGCCTCATCTGGCTGGACGCCAGGCTGCACATCGACCTCTACGACACCGAGCCCCACGTCACCCAGGCCGTCGAGGCCACCGTGACGTTCCTCGGCGAGCACCTGTAAGCCGATGTACGTTCTGGGACTGGACATCGGCGGCACCTCCTCGCGTGCCCTCCTCGTCGACGCCTCGGGGCGGCGGATCGGGTACGGCAAGGCCGCCGGGGGCAACCCGGCGGCCCACGGCACCGAGACGGCCGCCGCCAACATCCGGCAGGCGCTGGAGCCCGCCCTGCGCGGGGTGGATCCCGCCGAGGTCGCCGGGGCCGTCATCGGGATGGCCGGGATCGGGGCACTCGACCGGCCCGTCTTCGACCGGATGTGGGCCTCCGCCGGGCTGCGCTGCGCCCCCGTGGTGACGGGTGACCTCGGCATCGCCTTCGCCGCCGGTACGGCGGAGCCCCGGGGCACCGTGCTCATCGCGGGGACCGGGGCCATCGCCGCCCGCATCGAGGGCGGGCAGCCGACGGTGATCTCCGACGGGCTCGGCTGGCTGCTCGGCGACCAGGGGTCGGGCTTCTGGCTGGGGAGGGAGGCGGCCCGCGCGGCCGTGCACAGCCTCGGCCGGGGTGAGAGCGACGGGCTGCTGACCCGCCTGGTCGCCGGTCACGTCCGCGACAGCCGTGCCGGAGACGTCCCGGACGCCGGAGGCGGGGCGGCCGGAGCACCCACGGGCGCGGAGCAGGGCTCCGGGGCGGGATGGCCGCCCGTGGACGGCAGGGCGGAGGCCATCCGGATCGTGGTCCACCTCCAGGGAAGGTCCCCGCTGGAGCTGGCGAGGCTGGCGCCGCTGGTGAGCCGGGCCGCGGCCGAGGGCGACCCCGACGCCTTGAAGATCGTTTCAATGGCGGCGGGGCTGCTCTGCGCGACGGTGGCCGAGGTGCGCGCGGAGGGGGAGAGCACCCCCATCGTGCTGGCCGGGAGCGTGCTGACCAGCCAGGGGCCGGTCTATGCGGCAGTACGGGACGGGCTGGGTGCGCCGACCGTCCTGGCGGGGGACGCGGCAGGGGCGGCGGCCTGGCTGGCGGCCAGGGAGGCGTTCGGCCTGGACGACGAGGAGGCGCGACGGCTGCACCGGCGGATCCTGCGGGAGGAGTGAGCGGGGCCGGGCTGGGGGCTCGGGCCGGCCGTCAGGTTCGGCGAGCTGCGGCCGGCATGGGTCGTGGCCGCCTGGGCGGGCATCTGCGCCCTGTTCATGACGCTGTCCACGCTGTGGCTGCGGCGGTTCGAGCGGGGACCCCTCGAACTGATCTGGCACCGGGCCTACCTGGCCCCTCAGACCCATCGGATGACAGATGATAAAATAGTAGACAGATTAATCAAACGTTAGGGTCAGGTTTGTCGCGGAAGGTCGTCGGTGCGGTCGCCGCCCTTCTGCTGGCCCTTTTCGTCGTCGTCCACGCGCCGCTCCAGGCGCCCGACGGCCGTCACCATGAGCCCGGACTCGCGATCACGCTGGCGGGCGGCGCGGTCCTGCCTCTGACGCTCCACCATCCGACGGACCGCTCGCTGCCCCCGCCGGGCGCCGGACCGGCCCCGCCCCCATCGGGCGCCCGGCTCGCCGCCGTCCGCCCCCGGACGCCTCTTCTCGCACCCGCCGTACGCGACACCTCCGAACCCCGCGCGCCTCCGTCCGGCGATCTCTGACGCCTGTCACCGGATCGCTCGACGGAGGTTTCCATGTTCTACAAACGTACGTTCGCCATGCCCGGATTCTGCCCCGAAGGAGGATCTCGTGGCACTGGGTGACGCTCTCATCGCCCTCGGCGGGTCCTTCCTCGCCGCCGGGATCATCGCCAGGCTCGGCACGCGGATAGGACTGCCGACGATCCCGCTGTTCATGCTCGCGGGCATCCTCTTCGGCCCTCACACCCCCGGCCTCGCCCTGGTCGACAACCCGGCGGACCTGAAGGTCATCGCCACGCTCGGCCTGATCTTCCTGCTGTTCTACCTCGGCCTGGAGTTCTCTCTGGACGACCTCGTCGAGGGAGGCAGACGGCTGGTGCTGGCCGGGATCGTCTACATCCTGCTCAACGTCGGAGGCGGCCTGGCCTTCGGGTTCGCCGTCGGCTGGGGGAGCAGGGAGGCCCTGGTCCTGGCCGGAGTGATCGGAATCTCCTCCTCGGCCATCGTGACCAAGCTGCTCGTCGACCTCGGGCGCCTGGGCAACCCGGAGAGCCGCCTCATCCTCGGCATCATCGTGGTCGAGGATGTCTTCCTCGCGCTCTACCTGGCCGTGTTGCAGCCGGTCCTCAGCGGTGCCGACACCTTCGCCGCCGCCGCGATCTCCTTCGGCAAGGCGTTCGCCTTCCTGATCGCGCTGACCGCGCTGGCCCGATGGGGGACGCGGATGGTCAACAAGCTCGTCACCACCAGGGACGACGAGCTGCTCGTGGTGATGTTCACCGGCCTGGCGATCTTCACCGCCGGAGTCGCGGAGGAACTCGGCGTCTCCGACGCCATCGGCGCCTTCATGGTCGGACTCATCCTGAGCTCGACCAGGGCCGCCCCGCGCATCCGCCAGCTCGTCCACCCGCTCCGGGACGCCTTCGCCGCACTGTTCTTCTTCGCGTTCGGCCTGTCCATCGAGCCGGGCGACATGCTCTCGGTGGCCTGGCCCATCGTGATCGCGGTGGCGATCACGATGGCGCTCAACGTCGTGGCCGGGGTGCTGGCCGCGAAACTCAACTCCTTCGGCAGGGCGCAGGCGGTCAACATCGCGCTCACCGTGCTCTCGCGCGGCGAGTTCGCCCTCGTCCTGGCCACCATGGCGCTGGCCGCCGGGCTGGACGGCAGGCTCGCGCCGTTCATCGCGGGGTACGTGCTCGTGCTGGCCCTGCTCGGACCGCTGATCGCCAGCCGCTCGGAGTCGATCACGAGGCTGCTGCGCAGGCGGAGGGAACCGCAGGAGAGACCCGTCTCCTGAGCCGTTTCACCCCGGGGAAAGGGGCGCGGGCCCGGGCCCTGTCATCGGGATCGGTGTTCGAAGGGTGTCGCTACGTCAGCCGTCCAGGTCGCGCGCCCACGGCGGGTTGGCTCCGGCAACCGAGCAGGTGAGCGCGGCGACGCGGACGGCGAAGGCCGCCGCGTCCCGGGCCTGGTCGAGGCCGAGGATGTCGAGCCGCCCGCCGAGCAGGCCCGAGGTGTGCAGCCGGTGCAGGAGACCGGCGGTGAAGGAGTCGCCCGCGCCGACGGTGTCCACGACCTCCGTGGCGGGCGCGGACACCGTCGCGCGCTCGCCGTCCACCGAGACGGTCGCCCCCCGGGAGCCGCGGGTCACCACGACCAGGCGGGCGCCCGCGGCGTGCCAGGTGTCGCACACGCGGTCGAGGGACTCCCCGGGGTTGATGCACTCCAGGTCGTCGTCGCTCAGCTTGATGATGTCGGCCAGCGCGCACCAGGCGGGCATCCGCTCCCGGTAGACGGCCGGGTCGACGAGGCCGGCGCGCACGTTGGGGTCGATCGACACGGTGGCGCGGGCGGCGGCCTGGCCCAGCAGCTCCTCGACACGCTCGGCGCCGGGGGCGCGGACCAGGGCGAGGGAGCCGGTGTGCAGGCAGGAGACGTGGCCGAGCCGTTCGGAGGTCAGTTCGGCCGTGCTCCACGCCCAGTCGGCGGCCCCCTCCGCGTGGAAGGAGTAGACGGCCTGCCCCGACTCGTCCAGGGTGGCCACCGCCAGCGTGCTGGGCTCGTCGGCGGTGACGCACCTGCTCAGGTCGACCCCGGAGTCCTCCAGATGGGCGCGGAACATGGCGCCGAAGGAGTCATGGGAGATGCGTCCGAGGAACCGGGCGGGGGTGCCGAGGCGGGAGAGCGCCACGGCGGTGTTCGCGGGGCTGCCGCCGGGCAGGACACGCAGGGTGAGCTCGCCCTGCGACGCGCTCCCGGTCGCGAAGGCGTCGGCGACGCACTCACCGAGCACGGCGACCTTGATGGGGGGCATGGACCTGCCTTTCGGGAGGGACGTGACAGAAGGGGATCTGGCATCGTTGCCGACTTGTTACGGCGGTAAACCATTGACGTTTCCTGTTGCGGAGTTCATCATCCATGGCAACCGATGTCAACGTTGACATATGTCAACGTTGACATCCACATCCCCCATGATCAGGAGTTACCGGATGTCTTTCAGCGTTCGCGCCACCGGCGCACTCGCGGCCTGCGCCGTCCTCGCCACCGTCAGCCTGGCCGGCTGCGGGGGAGACGGCGCGGCGAAGGGCGGGGGCTCGGCGGCCATCAAGGTCGGTCTCATCACCAAGACCGAGACCAACCCGTTCTTCGTGAAGATGAAGGAGGGCGCCGTGGCCGCGGCGAAAGCCGAGGGGGCGGAGCTGACCACCGCCGCGGGCAAGTTCGACGGCGACAACGCCGGCCAGATCACCGCGATCGAGAACATGGTCGCCGCCGGGGTGAAGGGCATCCTCATCACCCCGAGTGACTCCAAGGCGATCGTGCCCGCCCTGCAGAAGGCCCGCTCCGCCGGGGTGATGGTCATCGCGCTGGACAGCCCGACCGAGCCGCAGGACGCCACCGACGCGCTGTTCGCCACCGACAACCTCAAGGCCGGCGAGCTCATCGGCCAGTACGCCAAGGCCGCGATGGCCGGCAAGCCCGCCAAGATCGCGACTCTGGACCTCGCCCCCGGCGTGGCGGTCGGCCGGCTCCGGCATGACGGATTCCTTAAGGGCTACGGCATCACCGAGGGCGACCCGTCCGTGGTCTGTTCCCAGGACACCGGTGGTGACCAGGCCAAGGGCCAGACGGCCATGGAGAACTGCCTGCAGAAGGCCCCCGACGTCAACGTGGTCTACACGATCAACGAGCCGGCCGCGCTGGGCGCCTACACCGCGCTGAAGGCCAAGGGCCGGGAGAAGGACGTGCTGATCGTCTCGGTCGACGGGGGCTGCACGGGCACCAAGGCCGTGCAGAGCGGGCAGATCGCCGCCACCTCCCAGCAGTATCCGCTGAAGATGGCCGAGCAGGGCGTGAAGGCCGTGGTCGCCCACGCCAAGGGTGGTGCCAAGGCATCGGGCTACACCGACACCGGGGTCACCCTGATCACCGACAAGCCCGCCGGCGGCGTCGAGGCCAAGGACACCGCCTTCGGCCTGCAGAACTGCTGGGGCTGATGACCATGACCGTGACCGCGCCCTCACCGGAGGCGTCCGTGTCCGAGCCCCCGCTCGGGAGAAGGCTGCTCAGCACCCCGACCGTGGGCCCGCTGGCGGCACTCCTGCTCGCCTGCGTCTTCTTCTCCTTCAACAGCGAGCAGTTCCTGAGCGGCGGGAACTTCTCGCTGATCATCCAGCAGGTGATGGTGGTCGGCACTCTGGCCATCGGCCAGACGCTGATCATCCTCACCGCCGGGATCGACCTGTCGAACGGCGCGATCATGGCCTTCGGCGGCATCCTCATGGCCAGGCTGGCCGTGGACGGCACCGTGCCGCCGCTGGTCGCGATCGCGCTCGGCCTGCTCGTCTGCGCGGCGTTCGGCGCGGTCAACGGGCTGCTGGTGACCGCGATCCCGCTGCCGCCGTTCATCGTCACGCTGGGCATGCTCAACATCGCCTTCGCCCTGACCCACATCTACTCGCAGGACCAGACGGTCACCGGCCTCCCCCGCGAGCTGACCTTTCTCGGTGAGACCTTCCGGGTCGGCGGGACCAGTGTCACCTACGGCTCCGCGGTGACCATCGCGCTGTTCCTGTTCTTCACCTATCTGCTCGGCCAGACCGCGTGGGGCCGGCACGTCTACGCGCTGGGCAACAGCCCCGAGGTCGCCCGGCTCACCGGCATCCGCACCACCCGGCTCACCGTCGGCGTCTACACGGTGGCCGGCCTCGTGTACGGCATAGCCGCGCTGCTCCTGGTCTCAAGGACCGGGGTGGGCGACCCACAGGCCGGGCAGACCGACAACCTGGACAGCATCACCGCCGTGGTGCTGGGCGGCACCAGCCTGTTCGGCGGACGGGGCCTGGTGATCGGCACCCTGGTCGGCGCCTTGATCGTGGGCGTCTTCCGCAACGGCCTGCAACTCATGGGAGTGCCCTCCATCTACCAGACCCTGATCACCGGTGTCCTCGTCATCCTCGCCGTCACCGTGGACCAGATCTCCCGCAGGAGGAACCGATGACCGACGTCCCGGTGCTGCAGGCGCGTGGCCTGGTAAAGCGCTACGGCCACGTGACCGCCCTCGACGGAGTGGACTTCGACCTGATGGCGGGGGAGGTGCTCGCCGTCATCGGTGACAACGGCGCCGGCAAGTCGAGTCTCATCAAGGCGCTCACCGGAGCGCTCCAGCCGGACGAGGGGGAGATCCTGCTGGACGGCAGGGCCGTACGGTTCCGTGATCCGCTCGAAGCCCGGCGGCACGGCATCGAGACCGTCTACCAGGACCTCGCGGTCGCCGCGTCGATGGACATCGCCAGCAACATGTTCCTCGGACGGGAGGTGCGCCGCCCGGGCCTGCTCGGCACGGTCTTCCGGATGCTGGACAAGAGGCGGATGCGCGAGGAGTCGGCCCGGCACATGGCCGACCTCAAGATCGGTCTGCGGTCCTTCACCCAGCCGGTCGAGTCGCTGTCCGGAGGCCAGCGTCAGGGCGTGGCCGTCGCCCGCGCGGTCGCCTGGGCCCGGCATGTGGTGGTGATGGACGAGCCCACCGCCGCGCTGGGCGTCAAGGAGTCCGGGCAGGTGCTCGACATGATCCGCCGGGTCCGGGACCGCGGTCTGCCGGTGATCCTGATCAGCCACAACATGCCGCACGTGTTCGAGATCGCCGACCGGATCCACGTCCAGCGGCTCGGACGCAGGGTCGCGCAGATCAAGCCGGGCGACCACGGCATGGCCGAGGTGGTCGCGATCATGACGGGCGCGTTACAGCTGGACTCCGGGAAGGGCGCGGTCGTCACCGACGAGGGCGCGGCCCGCGCCATCGGCCTCTCCTGAGGCCGGCCGTGGAGGTGGACACCCGCCTCGGGCCCGGCCGTACCGGAGAAAAGGCGATCACCCTGAGACCGGTGGCGCCGGGACGGGCGATGACCCCGAGACCGGCGCTGCCGGGGATGGGTGATCACCCTTTAACCTGTTTTCGACGCCGTACCCCGACGAGAAGAACGGTGACCCATGCCCAAGGTCCGCCGCGCCACCATGACGGATGTGGCACGGGAGGTCGGCGTTACCGCCAAGACCGTCTCCCGGGTGGTCAACGACGACGGCCCGGTGGCCCCGGAAACCCGCGAGCGCATCCTGGAGGCCATGGGCAGGCTGGGCTTCCAGCCCAACCTCATGGCCCGCAACATGCGGGTGGGCGCCCGTGACTCCACGGTCGGACTGGTCATCCCCGACATGGGCAACCCGTTTTTCGGGACCGTCGCGGGCGGGTTCGAGAGCGCGGTGCGGGCCCGCGGCCTCACGCTCATCGTCGGTTCCTCGGAGGAGACGGCCGAGCGTGAGCGTTCGCTGATCTCGACCTTCCTGGCCCGGCGGGTCACCGCGCTCCTCGTGGTGCCCTCCGCCGACAGCGACCACCGCCACCTGCGGGCGGAGCGGGCGGCGGGCCTGCCCCTGCTGTTCCTGGACCGTCCCGCCAACGGGCTCACCGCGGACTCCGTGGTCTCCTCCAATCGGGAGGGCGCGCGCTCGGGCATCGCCCATCTGATCGCCCACGGGCACCGCAGGATCGCGTTCATCGGAGACCTGCCCGGCCTGTACACCCGGCGGGAGCGGTTCCAGGGCTACCGTGACGCGCTGGCCGACGCCGGAATCGGGTTCGACAGGAGTCTGGTGGAGATCGGCCACGACCATGAGGCCGCGGCGGCGGCCGTCGCCCGGCTGCTCGGCGGGACAAGCCCGGTCACGGCGGTGTTCGCGGCCAACAACTTCGCCGCGACCGGGGTGATCCTCGGGCTGGCCAGGCTCGGCCGCCGGGACGTGGCGGTGGTCGGGTTCGACGACCTTCCCCTCGCGGAGGCCGTCGAACCCGCGCTGACCGTGGTCGCGCAGGACCCCGCCGCCATCGGACGCGCGGCCGCCGTGCTGCTGCTGGCCCGCCTGGACGGCGAGCGGTCGAAGGCCCGCAGCGTCGTGGTGCCCACCCGCCTGATCGTGCGGGGCTCGGGGGAACTGCGCCCCCGGGATCCGGGGGCGGGCAGCGGACCGTCCTGACCTCGGGCCGCACCCGCCCGCTCCGCTTCTCGCCGCGGACATGTGCGGCCTGTCCCGGGCAGTGCGTTACCGTGCGACGGTTCCTTCCCCCCCGGGACGTGGGCTTCAGCCCGCCACGCGACCGGCCGAGCAGGACGCGGATCGTGGTGGACTTCCCCGCCCCGTTGGGACCGAGGAACCTGTGTACCTCACCGGTGCGGACGGACAGGTCAAGCCGGTCGAGGGCGCGGGTCGCGCCGTAGGACTTCGTCAGCCCGGAGACTGCGATCACGGCGGAATCGGCGCACGAACCGGATGGAGACCAGCAGCTGCAGGTTCGTGGTGAGTGACGCGCGGCTCGCGCCGTCGACACCGAGGCGGGCGTGGGCGCCGCCAGAGAATTCTCCCGCAGGTGACGGTGGCACCGGTTCGCCCGCTCCCGCTCCCGGCCGTCCATGTGAGGCCAAGGGCGGTGTGCGGCCGGCGCGTGCGAGTGTCCGCCCGCCGGGCACCACGCCCCGGCTCAGGCGTCGGGCCGGGCGCCGACGCCGGAGTCCCGGCCTCAGCCGGTGACCACCGTGCCCGAGGTGCCGTCCACGGTGATCCGCTGACCGGTGACGATGTGCTCGCTCGCGCGGGCGACGCCCACGACGGCCGGGATGCCGTACTCGCGGGCGACCACGGCGCCGTGGGAGTTCGCGCCGCCCATCTCCATCACCAGGCCGCCCGCGGTCAGGAACAGCGGGGTCCAGCCCGGGTCGGTGGAGGGACAGACCAGGATCTCACCCGGTTCCAGATGGGCGCCGACGGGATCCAGCACGACCCTGGCGGTGCCGGTCACACTGCCGGCGGAGGCGGGAGTCCCGGTGAGCGCGCCGTCCACCGGGACCGCCGTGGCGACGGCCTCGGGTTCGGTGCCGTCCGACAGCAGGACGCGAGGCACATGCCGACGGCGCAGCTCGCGCGCGGACTCCTCGCGCCGCTCGGAGACGAGCGCCCGCAGCGTGACGGGGTACGGCGGTGCCGTACCGGCGGAGGCGCTCTGCCCGGACACGGCCGCGAGGGCGGTGCGGACCTCTCCCAGCGTCAGGGAGAAGATGTCGCCGGGGGAGTCCAGGAGGCCCCGGGCGGTCAGGTCGGCGCCGATGGTCCTCAGCTCCGCGCGCATGGCGGCCAGCACAGTGATCACGATGAACTTGGGCAGCTCGCGCAGGCCGGCCAGGGCCCGGGTCCGGCCGAGGGCGAAACGGACGGCCCGGCCGCGGACACCTCCCGCGCGGGCGCCCAGAGTCCTGATCATGGCGGTGGCCTCCGCGGCGCCCCTGGCGAACAGGGCGTCGGGGGCCAGAGCCGGATCCTCCAGACGGAGGTAGTTGGCCAGTACGCCGATGATGTGCGTCGGGTCCTCCGACCAGCGCGGCACCCCCAGGTCGATCTCGGCGACCGCCCGCACGCCGTAGACCTCGAGGAATCCCGCCAGGCCCTTCTGCACGGGGCCCGGCAGCGATCCGGCGTGGAAACGTCCGGCGAGCTCGGCGGCGGGGGTGCCGAGCAGCAGGGACACGGCACCGTCGTCCGCGCGGATCCGCTCGGCCAGGTGCCACAGAGCCAGATCCATCTCCGTGGTCACGTTGTGCGGAAGTCCCCGCAGGACGGTCTGAAGCTCGCCGGGCCGGGCGCGCTCGCCGAGCAGGCGATAGGCCAGGCCGAGCATGGCGAACCCGGCCGCCGCCCCCGGGAAGATCTCGGGGAGCAACGGGATGGCCCGGGTGCCGAGGATCTGCTCGACGCGGTCGAGCCGCTGCAGGGAGGACGCGTCCACGGGGGACGCCAGCCGTACCCGCAGGGCCGCCCTGAGCCGGTCCGCTCTCCTGTGCGCGGACGCGGGATCCAGCAGGGCCCGCACGGCGCGTGACGGGATGCGAAAGCGGGCCGCGTTCCTGACGAGCCGGCGTAGGGCGGGCCGGACGGAGCGCTGGGTCATGCTGAACCGGGGTTCACCGGCCAGACCGCGCAGCACCGTGGCCGACCGGGCCTCCATCACGTCGAGCAGCCGGGGGAAGAGCGCCCGGCCCACCCGGCTGCGCATGATCCCGGTGGCGTCGAGGAACATCCGCCCGCCCGCCTCGGCGAACTGCGGCGCCCCCTCCAGCCGGTCGGCCACCGGGGTCCCGACCAGGTCGGCGACCGACGACGACAGCACCCGGAAGGCCGACATGCCCATCGGGGTGATCGGCCGGTAGAGCCCCTGGGCCACAGTGAAGCAGAAGTAGATCCGCATCCCGTCCGGTCGCTCGGACGCCGAGTGGCGGGGGATCGGATACAGCGTGGTGATCGGACGGGACTGGGTCAACCACAGCGCGCCTCCCGGGTCGATCGCCCATTCGGTGTCCTGCGGGGAGCCGTAGTGCTCCTCGACCCGGTCGCCCAGCTCGGCCAGAGCCCTGATCTGCGCGTCGGTGACGCAGGCGCCCTCCACCGCGGTCTCGACGCGCTCGACGCCCCCGCCGGACAGGGATCGTACGGCCAGCCGCTTGTCGCCGAGCCGTCGCTCGGTGATCCGTCCGGTGGCGACGTCCACCACGAAGTGGTCGGGGTTGACCGCACCGGAGACCACCGCCTCGCCGAGCCCCGGGCTCGCGTCGATGACCGCCTCGCGCCGCCGCCCGGTGACCGGGTTGGCGGTGAACATCACTCCGGCGATCTCGGACTGGACCATCTCCTGGACGACCACGGCCAGTCGCACGGCCCGGGGGTCGATGCCCCCGGCGGCACGGTAGGCCACGGCCCGGTCGGTCCAGAGCGAGGCCCAGCAGCGCCGGACCGCGTCCAGCACGGCCTCCTCGCCGACCACGTTGAGGTAGGTGTCCTGCTGCCCGGCGAAGCTGGCGTACGGCAGGTCCTCGGCGGTGGCGGAGGAGCGGACCGCGACGGGGCCGTGCGCGCTCCGCCGTACGGCCTCGGCGATGTCACCGGGCACGGGGGCGGAGAGAACGAGCGCGCGGGCCCGGGCGGCCAGCTCGTTCAGGGCCTTCACGTCGTCGGCGCGGGTGACGGCCAGGGCGTCGAGCACATCGTCGAGACCGGCCTGCTCGGTGACCCGGCGGTAGGCCTCGGTGGTGACACACAGCCCGGGCGGGACGGGGAACCCGGCGGTGGTGAGCACGCCGAGGTTGGCGGCCTTGCCGCCGACGAGAGGCAGCATCTCTGCCCTGATGTCGTCAAATTTCAGGATCAATGGGGTGGGCATGTGTGTCTCCTTGAAGCTTCACCGAGCAGCGGTGGCCCGGATCGCGAGCTCGCGGAGCGTCCGGGTGGCCGAGGGCGTCGAGCGTCGCGACCGGGATCACGGAGGACTCGCCGCTCTCGAGTCCGTGCGGAAGCAGGGGAGTGGGGCTCGCCTGCAACGCTAGGCCGGGGCATCAAAGAAGTCAACAAGTGATGAAATCGGCCCGGAGCCCGGAGTGCCGAGCGGCTTCCGGCGGGGCGCCGGGCGGACAACGCGGCGACGGCGCCGACCGTGAAGAGGTCGACGCCGTCGCCGTGGTGAGAGTGCGTGGCCGGGGCTAGCGCCTAGCTGTTACCCCACGCCAGGAGCCAGACCTGCCCGTTGGCGCCGTAGCGGTTCTTCTGCCACGGGTGGATCCGGGAAGCGCACGTGCCCGTCTGGGGGTCGTACTGCGTGCAGAAGTGCCAGCGGTCGGTGACGTCCCAGACGTTCCAGTTGACCCCGTAGCTCTCGACGGTCTGGCAGCCCTCGTACCTGGTGGTGGGCCCGTTCGAACCGCCGGTGCAACTCGCCGAGGTGTAGGTGACCCGATTGCCGTCGCCGCACCACGTGTGGTCGGCGGTCCCCCCGAAGTTGGGGGCGCCGTACCCCGTCTGCAGGTACCAGCAGCCCGAGACGTAGTTCCTGCTGCTGTTCCTGCTGGGCCTCTTGACGGGGGCCAGGACGTTCGCGGCGGATCTGTTCCTGGAGGCGTCGACGATGCTGGGAGGGGTCTCCCGCAGGTTGGACATGTCGACGTACTGGCTCAGCCCCTTCCTGCGGATCTCGGCGGCGGTCAGGGCGCGGCCCTTGGGCTCGAGGGGGTCCGCCGCCCGGGACTGAGGGGCGGGCGAGGTGGCTGGGGTGCTGGCCTGCGCGTAGGAGGAAGCTCCGAGACTCAGGACGGTGGCCGTCGCGAGGGCGCAGGTCACCGCGGTCCGGGCGAATTGTCGCTTCGATGGCATGCAGCATACTCCTTATACAAAATGGCGCTCCGCAGGTGGAATTCGGTGGTATTCCCACCAGCGATGCGATCTTGTCGGCATAGGAAATATATAAACTCTCCTTGGGGGGCGTGGAGACTTCGGAAACTCGGATAGTAAACGAAACTTTGCACGCCTCTTCGGCCGTAGAGCTTGCTTTTTTGTGAGATCCCTGAAGCGAATTCCCCGTCCGGCCGTCGCGATGACCGCCCCATGCGCATTAAAAAACAATTTAAATAGGATGAATGCTTTATTTCATCTTTTAGGCTGTCGTCAGGTGCATTTCAGGCACAAGGAGAGGGGTGTGACGACATCGGCGTCATGATCCAGTCCCGGTCCGTCATCGCGACGCGGCCGCCTACTCTTCGATGGTGATCCCCATGGCGCCCGCCAGGCTGTAGACCAGCCCCTGCGCGTCCCGGCTCTTGATGGTCACGCCTCTGAGACTGGTCACGCCGCTGATTCTCAGCAGCACGCAGTCGGCGAACCGCGCCCCTTCCATCTGCGCGCCGGAGAACTGGGCCCCCGCCAGGTTGCAGTGCTCGAACCGGACCCCTTTCAGGTCCGCGTTCTGGAAGTTGACCTCCGGCATGGCGCAGTCGCGGAAGACGACGTTCTTGAAGGTCGAGAACCGGAACCCCGTCAGGTCGGCACGGCAGCCCTCGAACGTCACGTCCTTGAATCCGCACTCCGACCAGGTCATCCCGGTCAACCGGCTCGCCGACACCCGGGCGCGGTGCATCGACGTCGTGACGGCCGTCATCCCCGACAGGTCGCAGCGCTCCAGTTCCACGTTGGAGAAGCCGCCCCGACGCATCGCCGTACCCGAGAACCGCGTGTCGACGAACCGGCACCCGTCGAACTCGACCCCGTCCGCGTCCCGCGACGTCAGATCCACGCCCCTGAACTCCGTTGACGTGTAGGTGCCGTCCTCCTCGAGATCCCCGTCGGGGAGGTCCCCGGTGGTGAGTGACGCCGCCAGTTTGGGGGAGAGGGGCTCTTTCAGCCGCCGGGGCCGGGCAGGAGAGATGTGAGAAGGCATGCGGCGGAGCTTAGCCAGGCCGGGGTGGTCCGGTTCCCGCGCGGGGCAGGTGTCGCACGGGAACCGGACCGAGGCGGCGGTCTCCGGCGCGCGTCCTCGAAGCGCGTTCTCCACCTCCGTTGGAACCGGTGCGAAATCGGATAGGAGTGATCCATGACCACCAAGCAGACGTTCGTCATCGTCGGAGCAAGCCTGGCCGGGGCGAAAGCGGCCCAGACCCTGAGGGAGGAGGGGTTCGAGGGCCGAGTCGTGTTGGTCGGCGCCGAGACCGAACGCCCCTACGAGCGGCCTCCGCTGTCGAAGGGCTACCTGGTCGGCAAGGAGGAGAGGGACAAGATCTACGTCCATGACGCGGGCTGGTATGCGGAGAACGCCGTCGAACTGCTGCTCGGGCGACGTGTGACGGGCATCGACCGGGCCGGGCGCCAGGTGGAGCTCGACGACGGCCGGCGGCTCGGCTATGACAGGCTGCTGCTCGCCCCCGGCTCCTCCCCCCGCCCTCTCGACGTGCCCGGCGCGGACCTGGACGGCGTGCACTACCTGCGCACCGTCGGCGACTCGGAGCGGTTGCGCGAGGCGATCCGCGGCGGCGGCAGGGTCGTCGTGGCGGGCGCCGGGTGGATCGGGATGGAGACCGCCGCCGCAGCCCGGAGCTACGGCTGCGAGGTGACCGTCGTCGGGTCGCAGCCGGCGCCGCTGCAGTCGTCGCTCGGCCCGGAGATGGGTGCCTTCTTCGCGGAGGTGCACCGGGGACGGGGGGCCGACGTACGGCTCGGCCGGAAGGTGACCGGGATCGCCGGTGACGGCCGCGTCCGGGCGGTGACTACCGACGACGGCGTCGAGATCCCGGCGGACGTGGTGATCGTGGGTGCCGGCGTGCGCCCCAACACCGAGCTCGCCGAGCAGGCGGGACTGGCCGTGGACAACGGGATCGTCGTCGACGCGTCACTGCGCACCGGCGACCCCGACATCTATGCGGCGGGTGATGTGGCCAACGCCTTCAACCCGCTGTACGGCACCCGGATCCGCGTCGAACACTGGGCCAACGCGCTCAACGGCGGCCAGGCCGCGGCCAGGGCCATGCTCGGCCAGGAGGTCGTCTACGACCGGCCGCCCTACTTCTTCACCGACCAGTACGACGTCGGCATGGAGTTCTCCGGCTGGTTCGCACCCGGTGGGTACGACTCCGTCGTCACCCGCGGTGACCTGGAGGCGCAGGCCTTCTACGCCTTCTGGCTCGCGGGCGGCCGTGTCGTGGCGGGGATGCACGTCAACCAGTGGGACGACGGCATCGGCCCGGTCCAGGACCTGATCCGCGGCGGCGGCCGGGTCGACCCCGCCCGGCTCGCCGACCCCTCGGTGCCGTTGGCCGACCTGGCCAAGGGCTGACCGGAGGGCCGAGTTCATCGAAAACCTCCAGCGTGGAGACCCCGGGCTTTGGCCCTGGGGAGGAAACGCGGCACGGTGCCGCACGGTTTAAATCGAACATGCGCGCGATTTTTAGCTGATCGTTCGGTACGATGCGAGGCGTGGCGCAGATCGTGAAGCGGGCGTTCAAGTTCCGCTTCTACCCGACCCCCGAGCAGGCTGATGAGCTTGCCCGGACGTTCGGCTGCGTCCGCCTCGTCTACAACAAGGCCCTGCAGGAGCGGACCCGCGCCTACCGGTCGGAAGGCCGCAAGGTCTCCTACGTGGAATCGTCGGCCGCGCTGACGGAGTGGAAACGCACCGAGGAGCTGGATTTCCTGGCCGAGGTGTCGTCGGTGCCGTTGCAGCAGGCGTTGCGGCACCTGCAGACGGCGTTTGCGAACTTCTTCGCCCAGCGGGCCGGGTACCCGGCGTTCAAGTCCCGGAAGAAGTCCCGGCTGTCGGCCGAGTACACCCGCTCGGCGTTCCGCTACCACGACGGGCGGCTCACCCTGGCGAAGATGGACGCCCCGCTGAACATCGTGTGGTCGCGCCCGCTGCCCGAGGGGGCCGATCCGTCCACGGTGACCGTGTCGAAGGACGCGGCCGGGCGCTGGTCGGTGTCGATCCTGTGTGAGGACACCGTCCGGCCTCTGGACCCGACCTCGGACATGGTCGGGGTGGACGCCGGGATCACCGCGCTGGTCACCCTGTCGCGTCCGATTCCGGGCGTGACCGACGACGACGGCAAGGTCACCAACCCCCGCCACGAACGCGCCGACCGCAGGAGACTCGCCCGCGCGCAGCGGATACCGGCCCGCAAGGAGAAGGGGTCGGCGAATCGGGACAGGGCGAGGGTGAAGGTCGCCCGGGTGCATGCCCGGATCACCGACCGTCGCCGCGATGTCCTGCACAAGCTCACCACCGCGATCGTCCGCGAGAACCAAGTGGTCGTGATCGAGGATCTCACCGTGCGTAACCTGGTGAAAAACCACAGCCTGGCCCGCGCGATCTCCGATGCGAGCTGGCGGCAGATGCGCACCATGCTGGAGTACAAGGCGCAGTGGTACGGGCGGGAGCTGCTGGTGGTGGACCGGTGGTTTCCCTCCTCGAAGCTGTGCTCGGCGTGCGGCGCGCTCCAGCGGTTCATGCCGCTGAACGTCCGCGACTGGGTGTGCGCCTGTGGCGTGGTCCATGACCGTGATGTGAACGCCGCGAAGAACATCCTCGCCGCCGGGCTGGCGGAGAGGTGAAACGCCTGTGGAGCCGGTGTAAGACCTCAAGGGCGCAGGCCCGGCGGGCGACTGGCGGTGAAGCAGGAAACTCCACCCGTGAGGGTGGGAATCCCCCGGCTTCAGCCGTGGGGAGGAAGTCAACAAGCCACGGCTCAAGGGGGCAAGCGGAGGTGGATCCCCGAGACATCCGGTGGTCCGCCCTGCATCCCACGGTTCACGGACCGTTTCGCAGTGAGGTGGGTGTGTTGTCCGGCGGTTGAGCGCTTGCCGCGTCGAGGTCGGTGAGTGCCTGCTGATCTCGTTCCGGGCGGAGCGGGCAGTTCCGTGAATTTCCCGCCCGCTCCGCATGCTTCACGTCGGGTTAGGACTGTCAGCCTTCATAGCTGGAAGTGAAGGTGCAGAGTCCTCGATACACGACGGCCGGGGTGGTGGTGGCAGAGCCCCAGTTGTGTCTGTCGTTGGACCAGGGACGCGAGATCCATTTTCCGTGCCGGCTCGTCAGCAACCAGTCGCGTACCCAACCGTTCGACTTCTTGTGCCATTCCACAATGACTGAACCTTTCCCGGTGATCGTCGATCACGCTGCGTAGCCCCTGGATCGTTCTCGCCTCCTGGCCCCGGACATGGGTGAAGCCCCTGCTAGAACTGGTCTTTGCGAAGAGATCAAGTTCACAGCGAGAGGCTTCACTTGCCGTCCAGTATCACCTATACCGCCGTGCTCGACGTCCGCCGGGAGACCGCGCTACACCTGTCGCACCTGCTCCAGCAGCACCGACAGATGATCGGCACGCGCAGGAACCGGCGAGCGCTGAGTTGCTTCAAGCAGGCCGTGATGGTGCTCCGGTGGTTTCTCAATGGCACCCGCATCAAGCAGCTGACCTGTGACAACCACATCGGTAGATCGACGGCCTACCGGCTGCTGCACGAGGGCATCGATGTCCTGGCGGCGCAGGCCCCGGACCTGAAGACCGCGTTGGAGAGCGCAGCCAAGGCCGGGCTGACGCATCTCAACCTGGACGGCACGCTGATCTACACCGACCGAATCTCCACCTCCGGGCCCAACGGCGCCGACCTGTACTGGTCGGGCAAGCACAAGCACCACGGCGGCAACGTTCAAGTCGTCTCCACGCCGGACGGCTGGCCGATCTGGGTGTCGGCGGTCCGGCCGGGCCGGGAGCACGACATGACCTGCGCCCGCACCCACGGCCTGCTGGAGGACCTGTCGCTCACCGCGACCGAGACCGGCCTGATCACGCTCACCGACCTGGGCTACGAGGGGGCCAGGGAGGTGTTCAGGATGCCGTTCAAGAAGCCTAAGGACGGCGAACTCACCGAGGCTCAGCGCGCTTTCAACCAGCTCATACGGGGCATCCATGGGATCGGCGAACGGGCAAACACCCTGCTCAAGACCACGTTCAAAGCCTTGCGGCGAGTCAGCCTCGACCCGAGCCGGATCACCCAAATCGCCGCCGCAGCCCTCGTCCTGCTCCAGCTGGAGCACGGACGGATCGTGTAAGGCGATCACGAACCGCAACCAGCGGTTACACGGAAAGGTTCATTAGGTATATCGCCGGGTCATAACCGACCTTCGCCCTCCCGCGCCCGGACCGCAGCCGACCGTCCGCGGACCCTCTGAGTCCGTTTCGTGGCTTAAGATGTCTGATTGTTGTGTTCTGAACGAATACATGCAATGACCGCACGGCGGCCGCTACCAGCGGTATCTACCCCGGTCGAAGCCCACCACGACGGTGCGCTCCCGGACCGGGCAGCGCTCCGTCTGGACTCGGACGGAGACTGATGAAGTCCTACTTCGCCGTGCTCGGCTCACCTGGTGCCTGGCGTTTCCTCGTCCCCGCATTCGTGGCGCGCCTGCCGTACGCCATGTTGCAGCTCGGCGTCCTCCTGCTGGTGCAGTGGTCCACCGGCTCCTACGGCGTGGCGGGGGTCGCGGCCGCGGCGGCCGCGGTCTCCCAGGCGGTCGTCGGCCCGCAGACGGGGCGGCTCGCCGACCGGTACGGCCAGCCGAGGGTGCTGGTCCCGCAGGTCGGGGTGCACGCCGTCGCGCTGGGCGTCCTGCTGGCGCTCGCCGCCTCGCACGCCCCGGCGCTCTCGCTGGTGGTCCTCTCGGCGCTGGCCGGCGCCTCGATGCCGCAGGTCGGCTCGATGGTCCGGGTCCGCTGGGCGCACCTGCTCGGCGGCTCCGGCAGGCTCGGTACGGCCTTCGCCGTCGAGTCCATCACCGACGAGCTGACCTTCACCCTCGCCCCGGTGCTGCTGGTGGCGGTCTCGACCGGTTTCTCGCCCGTCTGGGCGCTGCTGGCGGCGCTGGTCATGGTCGTGGCGGGGACGCTGGTGTTCGCCGCGGTCGGCGAGGGCGCCCCCGAGCCGATGCCGGTCCGGGTCCGCTCCCAGAGGGGGGTGCTGCGGCTGCGCGGCATGGCCGTGCTCGCGTCGGCCTTCGTCGCGCTCGGCACCGTCTTCGGCAGCCTCCAGGTCGGCATCACCTCCTCCACCGCCGCGCTCGGCCAGGCTTCCGCGGCCGGTCCGATCTACGCGACCTTCTCCGGCGCCAGCGTCGCCGGAGGCGTCCTCTACGGCGTCGTCGGCTGGCGGATCGGCGCCCCTGTCCGGCTGGCGGCCACCGTCGGCCTGCTCTCCGCCGCCACCGCCGCACTGACCCTCGCCGGTTCCATCCCCATGCTGTACGGCGGGGCGGCCGTGGCCGGTCTCGTCATCGCCCCCGCCGTCATCACCGGCTACACCCTGGTCGAGACCCTGGTGCCCGCCGAGGTCAGGACTGAGGCGTTCACCTGGCTCAACGGCTCGGTCGGCCTGGGCATCGCCGCCGGCGCGGCCGTCGCCGGCCAGCTCGTGGACCGCTCCGACCCCAGCGCGGCCTTCCTGGTCCCGCCGGTCACCACCGGCCTCGTGGCCCTGCTGATCCTGACCTTCCTGCGCAGCCTGAAGCCCGCAACCGGCCGGTCGCGGGCCCACGAACCGGCCCCCATCGCCTGAGGCGTCCACGCCCCTGCTCCGCACGCCGGTGGATCGAGGTCCCGCCCTGCCCGCGCCTCAGAGGTAAAGCCGGTGTGGAAGGTCGTCACGTCGTGACGCGTCGCAAGATGAACGGCACGAGCAGGAACGCCACACCCGCGGCCAGGAAGGCGCCGGCCCCCGCAGTGCCCACGACTCCGCCGGCCAGCGCGGCCAGCGGCGGGACCGCGGGTTGAGCCACACCCCATGACGATCCCTGAAAGGCGAACCAGCGCGGCCGATCGGGTTCTGGGGCGGCGTCGGCGACCACCGACTGCCAGCGGCCGAGCAGCACGCTGTTGACCGCGGTGCAGGCCAGATAGGAGGCGATGGTGAGCGGGGTGCTGGTGGTCAGGGCCATGACGAGCGCGAGCCCGGCCAGCAGCAGCGTCCCCACGCCGAGGATCACCCCGTGGGCGCGTCCGGCCAGCAGCCGCCTGGCCGCCCACAGGGCAAGTGGCGCCAGTATTGCGGCGCCTGCCAGTGTCAGACCGGGAACCCAGGCCGGTGCACCCCGCTCCAGCAGGGCCAGCGGCAGGTACATCATCACCGCCAGGTAGCCCACCGCGAACGCGGTGCCCGCCACGGTCAGGCGCATCAGCGCCGCCGGCGGGCGCCAGCGGCCGCCCACTGTGTCGCGCCGCGCGCCGCGCGCGCCGCGCGCGCCGTCTTCACGTGGCAGGAACACCACCGCCACGGCGGCCGCCATCAGGCAGGTGAGCGCGTCGACGGCCACCAGCCAGCGCACCCCCAGCGGTAGCAACACCGCCGCCAGCAGCCCCGCCGCCGCTCCGCCCGCCGACAGCACCACCCCCATCACCGCGTACGTCGCGTGGCGCTGCTCGCCCGAGCTCGCCCGTGCCAGCAGTTCCTGGCTGGCCGGCTCATACAGCTCGAAGGCGAGCCCGACCAGCGCGATCGCGGCCAGCACCTGCGCCGGGCCCTGCGCCAGCGTCAGCGCGATCAACGCCAGGCCGGTCGCGGCCAGCCCGGCGGCCAGCACGCCGCGGGGGGAGAAACGATCCAGCAGGAACGCCCCCGCCCAGCGCGAGGCCAGCGCCGTGACCCCGAACACGGCCAACGCCACCGGGGCGAGCTCCGGCCCGGCCAGCACCGCCAGGAACGACAGCGCGTAGGCGCCGAGCGCGTTGAGGATCCGCACCCACATCAGCGCCCTGGCCGCCTTCGGCAATGCTCTCAGCAACTCGTTCCCCCCGTGGACGCCGGCAAAGGGGTGATGTTCGCACATGCTACCGACAATGCGGCCTGACCTGGCCTTTCGCCCGTGCTGCCGATGAGTGGGGAGGACGGCATGATGGTCAGTGCCGGCCGGACCGTCGGGATCGGCGTGCACGGTGGCGGCGCGCAGCCGCGGCAGGTCGTGGATGAGCCGATGCTCGGCCTCCACGGCCACGGCGTGCGCCTGCAGGAGCGAAAGGTCGTGACGCACCACGATGTCGACCTCGGCCCGTAGCACGTGACCGAGCCAGCGCAGCCGTACCGAACCGACCCGCTCGACCTCGGGCACCTGGGTGAGGATGTGCCCGGCCTGCGCGACCAGCTTGGGGTCGACCGCGTCCATGAGCCGGTGATAGATCTCGCGGGCCGCGTCACGCAGGACAAACAAGATCGCCACAGTGATCAGCAGGCCGACGATCGGGTCGGCGAGCGGGAAGCCGAGCGCTTGGACGTCTTGGGGGTTGATCAGGCGCTTGACGGCCTCGTACCCGGCGAACGCGGCCGAGCCCGCGATGATCAACACGATGATGATCCCCGCCAGGTCTTCGGCCCTGCCGTAGCTGGGGAGCCTTGCGGGAAAAGTACTTCTTCCTCTTCCTCGATGACGCTGGCATGGAGGTGATCGAGGGCAAGCGCAGGGATCACAACCGGCTGGGGTTCGCAGGCCGTAGGAAGCGGCCTCAGCCGAACCAGACGACCAGGCGTACGTTCTCGTCCCCGTACTCGGCGGCAAGATCCCGCATCGCCTGCCAGACCGGAGCCCAGCGCTCCTCGTCCGGAGGCGCGAGCATCCGCGCCGTGAGGACCACCGGCCGGTACAGTACGCCGTTCAGATGCACCTCGCCGCCCGGCGGCCACTTCGACGGTGCGAGGAGCAGATGCCCGCCGAAGGCGTCGGCCGCCGCCTCGCCCAGCTCGGGCGTTGCCTCTACGACACGCGGGGCGAGCTCGCCGTCCTCGCCCGGCCGCCACTCACCCACCCAGGACCAGGCGGGCCCGTCGGCGAGTGGCGCGTCCCAGTCGACCGCGGCGACTTCGGCCCAGGTGGCGTACGTATGGCTGTGTTGGTAGTCGCCGATGCCGGTCTCCCGTACCGGATCCGAGACGTCGCTCGGAAGACCCCGGTAGGCGAAGAGCGGACGCTCCACACCCCATGCCCCGCTGACGCCGAAGAGACAGTCCCACGCGTCGTGGTCCCGCCCCAGCCGGAAATCCAGCAGGTCGACCTCGACCTCCCAGCGCCCGCCGGTCGAACGGCTCTCGATCACGCCGTCTATGTCGGCCCCCATGAGGGACGACTCTAGGGCAGGCACTCGACTGACCGGCGCCAGCCAGGCGCCGTCAGTGGAAGACCGCACGGCGCTGACGCGCACGGACAAGGCTTAGCGCACGATCCGGTTTCGATGTTCCTCGGACCCCTACTTCCGAAGACATCCCACAGTGCTAAGCGTCAAGCGAGGGGCTCCTCGATGGTCGAGCTCAGGCGACCGTCCGAGGACTTCTTGCGTGGCGGCGCCGGGGAGCGCTGCCATCCGGCGCCGTTGTGCGACTGCGGTGCGCGGGGTTCCCGGGACCGTTTCCGGACGGCCCCGGGGACCCGGAGAAGAAGTCAGGCGCCGGCGGCCTGGCGGGCGCGGCGGGCCTCGCGGCGCTCGACGAAGCGGGAGGCGGAGACCTCCAGGCGGGCGAGGAAGTCCGACAGCTCCTCGCGGGCCTTCTCACCGTCGGCGTCCAGGTCCTTCATGTCGAAGACGGCCCACTGGCGCAGGACGGGCATCAGGACGTCGTCGAGGTGCAGGCGCAGGTCGTAGATTCCGGCGTTGGCGATGGTCATCGCCTTGCGGGTGAACCCCTCGATCCCGGTGCCGGGCATCTGGAAGGTGGTCACCACATCGGTGACGGCGCGCATCGTCTGGCCCGGAGCGAGCTGGAAGGCCGCGTTGAGCAGGTTGCGGTAGAAGAGCATGTGCAGGTTCTCGTCGGCGGCGATCCTGGCGAGCAGGCGCTCGCAGTTCGGGTCCTGGGAGGCCCTGCCGGTGTTGCGGTGCGAGATGCGGGTGGCCAGCTCCTGGAAGGAGACGTAGGCCAGCGAGTGGAGCACGCCCTCGTAGGAGTTGGTGAACCCCTCTCCCATGTGCAGCATGCGGGCACGCTCCAGGGCGACCGGGTCGACCGCGCGGGTGACCGTCAGATAGTCGCGGATGGCGGTGCCGTGGCGGCCCTCCTCGGCGGTCCACCGGTGGACCCAGGTGCCCCAGGCGGCGTCGCGGCCGAAGGCGGTGGCGATCTCATGGTGGTAGCTGGGGAGGTTGTCCTCGGTCAGCAGGTTGACGATGAGGGAGACCCGCGCCTCTTCGGGGAGCTTGGAGTCGGTCTCGACCCACGCCTCGCCGTCGAAGACGCCGTCGTAGTCCCTGCCCTGGGACCACGGGACGTACTCGTGCGGAAACCACTCCTTGGCGACTTTGTGGTGCCGGTCCAGCTCTCCGGCGACGACGGGTTCAAGTTCAAGCAGCAGCTCGGTCTGACTGAACTCTCGCATAAGGCTCTCCCTCACAGACTACGGAACCGTAACCTACGTTAGCGTAGGTAAAGCGAGGCCCGGTAAGTGAGGTGTGTAGCCCTTTATTACTGTCTGGGGTTGGCGGCCGGTTGTGGCGCTGTGAACGCCGGGCCGGGTCCGCGCCCCTCATGCGGTCCGCTGCGCGGGAACCGCCACCACGGCACCCCGAAGACCGGCAGGGAGAGCCGGGCGCCTCCCCGCGCTCCGGGCGGACAGGAGGATCAGGGCCATCTCGCTGAGCATCAACAGGCGTTCGACCAGGCCGTAGTAGCCGGGACCGTTGACCAGGTCCGCGGTCGGCGACCCGGGGTGCGCCGCCAGGAACACGGCCAGGAGCGCCGCCGACGCCGCGCTGACGGCCGACAGCGCCGGGATCCGGAACCGGCGGCCCAGCATCCAGCCCGCGCAGGGCAGCGCGGTGAAGACCACCGCCGCCGACCAGCGGTGGATCTCCCCGGCGGCCGAGGTGACACCGGAGGCCGTACCGGCGGGGAACACCGCGGTGAGCAGGAGCCCCAGCGCTCCCGCGACGAGCAGCACACGCGCCGCGGCGCTCCGCGCCGGGTCCACCCGCGTCAGGCCGTACGCGACCCATATCGCGCTCATGGCCAGGGTGATCGTGCCGCCGGCCATCGCCCACGCGCTGGCGTCGAGCAGCGCGTAGTCGCTGACCGGGCCGGTCAGCGGGTCCACCGTGCCGGCGGCGGCGAGGTGCGCGTAGGCCGTCAGGGCCATGGCGGCGGCCGCGCCGGCCATCCCGGGCCAGCGCCGTACCTGGTCCTCGCTCATCGTGTCATCTCCTGAGGGAACGTCTCGTAGCTCATCGCGCCACCTTCCGGTAGATCGCCTCGAACCGGGCGAGGGATGCCTGGTGGTCGTGGGTCAGTGCGATCGCGCGGCTCGCCGCGCCCATGGTGGCGCGCAGGCCGGGGGAGCGGAGCAGGTCGTCGAGGTGGCGGGCCAGCGCCTTGACGTCACCCGGCTGGAACCTGCCGAGGTCGATGCCGCACGAGACCGGCTCCACCGGACGGGTGAAACCCTTGCCGGCGAGCAGCCATCGCGGACGTCGGATCAGGTGACGCAGAGTGGCCTGAGCCGTACCGGCCGCCTCGAACTGCTGCAGTGCGGCGCCGAGTGCGAAGAACAGCGATGCCAGCAAGGCCAGGCCTGCCGCCAGTACAGTCATGCGCACCCCTCTCAGGCAGATGAAGACATGGCGAGGTGGCCGGAACGCCTCGTCGGGGCGTCCGGGAGTGGTCTTCCGGTGGGCTGGTAGCAGCGTCCCGCGTCCGGCGACGCCGGAGCCATAGGGGTTCTCCCTGACTTCGGCGGGGATTCCCTGATATCAAGGTCGGGGGCTGTTGACCGTCTGGCTTCGTTTATCGTAGTTTCGCGGGCATGAATCTGGTCGGAGCCTGGCGGCTGGTCGAGTGGCGGACCACTCGTGCGGGCGGTCGAACCTCCCACCCTTTCGGCCGCGACGCGGTGGGGCTGCTCTGCTACACCCCCGACGGCTATGTGAGCGTGACCGTCGCGAGGGCCGGGCGCCCGCCGCTGCCCGGAGCCGTCCCCCGGCAGGCCCCGCTCCAGACGCGGGCCGAGGCCTTCGCGTCGTTCTTCTGCTATTCGGGCCGCTACGAGGTCCGTGACGGCCAGGTGGTCCACGATGTCGAGGTGGCACTCAACCCGTCCTTCACCGGCACCATCCAGATCCGCGAGATGAACTTCGACGGTGACCGGCTCGTCCTGGCCGCCGCCGAGGAGGGCAGGTGGCACACCCTGATCTGGAGGCGGGCCTGAGCTCCGGTCGGAGCAGGAGCGGCGCGGCGGTCAGTCACGCGGGCCGGCGAGGGCCGGCTCCCCGGCGGTACGGCGGCGCCGCACATGCCGGACCATCTCGACCACCGCGGTGATCGACAGAGCGATGCCCAGGCCGAGCAGCAGACCCTTGACCGGGTCGTTCTCGAAGGCCGCGCCGCCCACATAGCCGATCAGCGCCGAGTAGAGCGCCCAGGAGACGGCGGCGACGCCGTCGAAGAGAGCGAACGAGCGCCGGGGGTAGGTGACCGCCCCCATGGTGAGGGTGCAGGCGGTACGGCCGCCCGGAATGTAGCGGGCCACCACCAGGACCAGCCCGCCCCGCTCGGCCAGCGCCCTCTCCGCCCAGGCGAAGGCCTTGCCGCTCCGCCTGCCCCCGCGCAGCCGGCTGCCGGCGGTGCGCCCGATGGCGTAGGAGACATGGTCGCCCGCGAACGCGCCCAGCGCCGCCACCACGATCACCAGCCCGAGGTCCGGCGCGCCGGTGGAGGCGGCGAACACGCCCACCGTGATGACGGACGTCTCGGCGGGCACCACAGGGAAGAACCCGTCGAGCATCGCCAGCGCGAACAGCGCCGGATAGATCCAGGGTGATGTCATCACATCATGCAGGGTGTCCAGAATGGCCTGTGTCACGGTCGTGCTCCTTGGGCTGTCGGGGCTCTCTTCCAGCACGCTGACGGTCCGCCGGTCTCCGGACATCGGGGGAGGCCCCCGAAGTCCGCGGACCGTGCCCCTGAGATCCCTCAGGGATCCGTCCCGCCGAACCTAGAAATCGGGCGGGGTCCGCCGCATCCCGCGAACGGCTGCCCCGGCCCCCTACTTTCGTCAGGGGAGGTCCGCTACCTCCGGCGGAGACGCGGGGCCGGAACGGCCTTGTAACGTCACAGGCGTGATGAGGTGGATCCGGCGGTCAAGCCGGCGGGAGGCGCTGCGCGACCTGCTGCTCTGGGCACTGTTGTGCCTGTCGGCGGTCCTGGCTCCGGTGACTCCTCCCTGGTGGGAGCCGTCCGGCGGCTGGGCGGCATGGGCGGCCGTCGCCGGGGCGGTCGTGCTGGGAGGCGCCGTGCTCGTGAGCCGCAGGTCGCCGCTGGCGGGCATGCTGATCGTCCTGGCAGTGGGGTCGTGGAGCGTCGGTGAGGGCCTGGCCACCGTCCAGATCTGGAGGCTCGACGGTCTGGTCACGCTGGGCCCCCTGAACGGGTTCACGCCCGCGATCGTCGTGCTCTCCTGGCTGACCGGCCGCCGGGCGGCCAGGTCGCGCCCCGCGGCACTGGCCTTCACCGCGATTCTGGGCACGGGCACGGCCCTGACCCTGGTCACCTCCTGCGGCCCGCGACCCGACCCCGTGACCTCGCACTTCTGGTTCCCCCTCCTGTCCGGCATCCTGCTGTCCGCCCTCCTGCCGTGGGGAGTCGGCCGGCTGCGCTGGCAGAGGGTGGAGCAGCGCGCCCGTGAGCAGCGTCTGATCGCCGGTCAGGCGCAGCTCCACGAGCGCAACCGCATCGCCCAGGACATGCACGACTCCCTCGGTCACGATCTCGCGCTCATCGCGCTGCGCGCCGCAGCCCTGGAGATGGCGCCCGACCTGGCCGAACGGCATCGCAGGGCCGCCGGGGAGCTCCGTGAGGCCGCCGCCGACACCACCGAACGCCTGCGCAGGGTCATCGGCGTGCTCCGCGAGGGTGAACGGGCGCCGCTGACCCCGCCGCAGGAGAGCGTCGCCGAGATCGTCGAGCGGGCCAGGGAGTCGGGCGTCCGGGTGGAACTGACCGGCGAGGAGTCGCTCCGGGACCGTACGGCGTGCCGGGTCGTCCAGGAGGCGCTGACCAACGCGACCAAACACGCTCCCGGCTCTCCGGTGACGGTCCAGGTCCTCCGGACCTCCGCCGAGATCACGGTGACCGTGACCAATCGGGCGGCCCCGACGCCGCCCGGCCGTCCCCGCGGCGGCGGGCTGGGCCTGGTGGGGCTGCACGAGCGGGTACGGCTCGCGGGCGGTACGTTCACGTCGGGATGGACGGGCGGCCGCTTCCGGGTCGTGGCGAGCTTCCCTCCGGATGGCCTCCCCCGAGAGACGGAAGATCTTCCCCTGAAGGACGGAGCAACGTGATCCGGGTGCTGCTGGCCGACGACGAGGCCATGATCCGGGCCGGGGTGCGGGCGATCCTGGCCGCCGACCCCGGGATCGAGGTGGTCGCGGAGGCGGGCGACGGGCGGGAGGCGGTCGCCCTGGCGTTGAGCCACCGTCCCGACGTCGTCCTGCTCGACATCCGGATGCCCCGGATGGACGGGCTCGCGGCCCTGGCCGAGCTACGCCGGGTCGCGCCCGCGAGCTCCGTCGTGATGCTGACCACCTTCGGCGAGGACGACTACATCGCCCGGGCGCTGAGCGAGGGCGCGGGAGGGTTCCTGCTCAAGTCCGGTGATCCGCGTGAGCTGCTGGCCGGGATCCACGCCGTCGCCGAGGGCGCCGCCTACCTGTCGCCGCGCGTCGCGCACCGCGTCATCGCCGAGCTCACGGGCCGCCGGATGACCCGCGCGGCAGCCGCCCGCGAGCAGGTGGCCGCGCTCACACCCCGGGAGCGCGACGTGCTGGCGCTGGTCGGGGCCGGGCTGTCCAACGGGCAGATCGCCCGCCGCCTGTATCTGGTGGAGGGCACCGTCAAGGCCCACGTGAGCGCGATCCTCGCCCGGCTCGGGGCGCGCAACCGGGTCCAGGCCGCGATCCTCGCCTACGAGGCGGGTCTGCCCGACTCGGTCGAGCCGCCGGACGGCGGAGGTGAGTGAGACGGCGTGGCCGTCCCCTAGGCGGGGGCGGAGGTGAGGGCGGGAGCCTGGTCGTGGTGCAGGCGGCGCAGGACACGGCGGAAGGCGTAGACCGACACGGCCACCGCCAGGCCGCTGATCAGGGCGACGACCGAGGTGCGGACCAGCAGATAGGTGCCGACCGACTGGTGGACCAGGAGCCAGATGCTCACCGCGGAGTTGGTCAGCAGCACGAAGGCCCACAGCAGGGTGATCCGGGCGAAGAAACGGCGGACCCGCTCGTGCTTCAGCACCGCCGTGGGCAGGTGGATGTAGTCGAGGGTCAGCTTCTGCACCAGCGGGCGGTTCAGCCGCACCGAGGCCAGGAAGACCATGCTGATGCAGATCGTCCCCAGCTCGGGCTGGAGGAGGAAGAACTTCATGCTCCCGGTCCACAGCCCTATCAGCGCCCGCAGGGTGATCGCGATGGCGGCGAGGACCATCGTCCCGGGGACCGGGACCCGGCGGATCAGCCGCCATCCCACCCCTGCGTACACCCAGCTCACCGCAGTGATGAGCGCGCCGCGCTCACCGAGGACGGCCAGCGCGGCGTAGAAGACGGCGAGGGGGGCGATGACGCCCTCAAGGATCTTCGGCACCGCCTGCCGGGCCAGGACGGTGAGACGGGGGAGGGCGACGGGTACATGGCTCATAACGCTCCACGGAGGCGGTGGAATTGCCGGCGCTGGGGGTCCGCGCCTACCCCGGCGCGGGATCATCAGGCACGCCGGGCTGATCGTATGGGCTTACGGAAAGGTTATTCCGATATTCGCGAGCCACTTACCGTACCCGAACTCTTTCCATGCCTCCGCTATACCTTCCGATACGGTCCAGACGATTCGGATATGGCGGAGAGATGCGCCCGCCCGGCCGGTCAGCCGAGCGTCGCGGTGGCCAGCCTCGCGCCGAAGCCGATGAACAGCGCGCCCACCCCCGAGGTGAGCCCGGCCGACAGCTTGCGGCGTGCCCGGAACTGGCCGGACAGGAACGTCCCACCGAAGATCAGGGCCGAGAGGTAGAGGACGCTGAACAGCTGGCAGATCGCCCCCAGGATGAGGAACGGCACCACGGGTGTGCCGTAGGCGGGGTCCACGAACTGAACGAAGAACGCGATGAAGAACAGGATCGCCTTCGGGTTCATCAGACTGATCGTCAGGGCCTTGCGGAACGGGTCCTCCGCGGCCACCGCCTTCGCCGGGACCGCCTCCGAGACCTCCGTCGCCCGCCAGGAACGCCAGGCATCCCGCAGCATCTGGAACCCGATCCACGCCAGGTAGGCCGCCCCGGCGTATTTGACGACGTTGAAGAGGATCGGTGTCGACCTCAGAAGTGAGGCGGCACCCGCGGCGGCGAGCACCATCAGGACGGTGTCACCGAGGAAGACGCCCATCGCCCCGCGGTATCCCTGCCGCACTCCGCGCTGTGCGGCGGTGGCGAGCACGTAGAGGGAGTTGGGGCCGGGCAGCAGGATGATGAAGAAGGCACCGACGACGTAGGTCCAGATGTCGGTGACGCCGAAGAACATAGCAGTACTCCAGGGTCTTTACGGGATATGCACACCTTACTCTCTCAAATGGTCGTCCCCTCGAAGATCGCTCTCCTGGGGACCGGTGGTCACGTTCGTACGCGCGAGTGGCCGAGCCCCGTGCCGGGTTGATCGGCGGCGGGAAAGGAAGTTTCAGGCCGGGGCTTCGGCCACGACCAGGAAAATCACGACACTGGCGAGGAACGGCCTCGAACCGACCTCTTCGATCCATCGCTCGGCCCCCTGTCGAGGTAGCCCGCGTCGACGGCTCTGACGACGTTGCGGCGCAGCCCCCAGAGCTGATCGGCTGTCTCGAAGTCCTGTAGTACCGGGGCCATCGTCACAACGGACCAGGTGACGAGACCCGCCTCGGCGGACAACCGTGCGATGCTACGGCCGATGGTGGCGTTGCGGATCACCTCCGTCGTGATGAAGCGGGTGAGGCCGCGACCCACGGCAAGGTCATCGTGATCGATCAGTAGCGTGTCCCAGTCGGGTTCCGCCATGGCGATCCTGGCCCCCGGCCGGGCCACGCGACGAAATTCGGCAAGCACTCCGGAGGGGTCGGCCACGTGCTGGAGCACGCGGTCGGTGCGTCCTCGGTCGACGCTGCAGTCGTCGACCGGCAAGGAGTGGGCATCGCCTTCGCGGATGTCGACGACGGGTTGTCCGGCCAGCCGCACCCGTGCCTCCCCGGCCATACGGGGATTTTGATCGACTCCGATGACCGTACCCGTCGACGTGACGCCGGCCGCCAGGTCGGCGAGGTCCGTCCCCGGTCCGCACCCGATATCGAGCGCGGTCTGTCCCGGTTGCAGATCGAGCATCGCCGGCATCCGCTGTTTGTAGGCCTGGCCGGGAGCGCTCATGGCGACATGGTCAAGGTAGACGACCGGATCGGGAGGGGTGAGGTCAGCGTTCTTGATCATGAACCCAGCCAAGCACAGCGATGTGGTGTCCCCATGGAGAGACTGTCGAGATCGCGTGCAGCCGTTGGGTCCATCGGTGGTGACATCTCGGCAATGGCTCTCCCGACCAGGGTGACCACCCGGTTCCGGGACCGGTTTCCCCGCCGAGGCCGAGAGGGAGCTTCGGGCGCCGGACATCCTTTGCTGTCCCGCTCGGAGGATCGCGGCCGGCTCGTCTGGAAGACGGAACGCACTTCATCGGCGTCGAACATCTTTTGTGTCCATATCAATGCGCAGAGTAAAAGTCGCGGTCGGCCAGGGGCCGGACCCGGTGGGGCACCACGGTGGACAGGGTGATCACCGTGGTGCTCCGCCGCACTCCGGGGATGGCCAAGGCCTGGTCGACGACCTGCTGGATGTGCTCGTGGTCGCGCCCGGCGACGCGGCGCCAGACGTCACCGTGGCCGGTGACGATGTGGGCTTCGAGGATTTCGGGGATCGCGGCCAGGGCGGCGGAGATGTCGGCGCGGGAGATCTGCTCCACCTCGAGGGTGGTGAAGGCCTGCACCGGATAGCCGAGGGCGCGGGGAGACAGGTTGGGGCCGAAGTCGGTGATCACGCCGTCGGCGACCATCCGGTCCAGACGGGCCTGGACGGTCAATCTGACAGTGAATCGGCCGCACTGTTGACCTGTTTGCGGTCGAAATTCAGACTACGCCTGCATATATGCCAACTATTGCAGCCCGTCGCAAGTCCTTCGGGGGTCCAGCGGATCACTGAACGTGATCGTCGGTCTCCATGAGGTAGAGGGTGCAGACGCAGTCGAGCGCCTCGTTGGGGGTGCCGGTGGGCTGGCCGTTGAGGAGCACGGAGTCGCGGTAGCCGTCGCTGCCGGCCTGGTAGATCGCGAAATACCCGGCTGGTTGCCCGTTGCCGTACCTGGGCGTGAGCGTCAGGACAGGCACCGCGGCCACCGCCATCCGGCTCCGTGGATGAGTCAGCCGGCCGGTGGTTGTGCGACGAACCGCTAACGACTCCCCTCGCTCTCTGCGAGGTTGGCCAGGACCGTGTCCGCGATGTCGCCGAGAACCTCGATCTGTTCCCTGGTGAGCAGGTCGATCAGGTGGTGGCGGACAGACTCGACGTGGTCGGGGGCGGCGGCCTCAATCGCGCACAGGCCGCCCTCGGTGAGGACGATGACCGAACCGCGGGCGTCGGTGGCGCACTCCTCCCGGGTGACCAGGCCGCGCTCCTCCATCCGGCTGATGTGCCGGGACAGACGGCTCTTGGACCACAGCATCCGTGCGGCCAGCTCGTTCAGCCGCCAGCGACGGTCCTCCTTGGAGGACAGCGCGGACAGCACATCGTAGTCGGAGTCGGACAGGCCCGAGTCGCGGGTGAGGTCGCGGGCGATCTGGGCGTCGAGCAGCAGGCGCATCCGGCGATAGCCGAGCCATGCCCGGAACTCTCGGTCATCGAGCCATCGTGGGTCCGTCATGGGACCACCCTAACGATTAGTTGACATGTAACCAAAGCGTTGGCAAGCTCTGTTTACACGTAAACAACTTGAGGGAGAGCGCGTCATGCCGCTATTGAAGGTCATCGTCGCCAGCACCCGGCCCGGCCGGATGGGCCGGAACATCGGCGACTGGTTCGCCCAGCACGCCGTGGAGCACGGCGGGTTCACCGTGGAGATCGTCGACCTGGCCGAGGTGGGACTGCCGTTCCTGGACGAGCCCGAGCACCCGGCCACGGGGATCTATCGCCATCAGCACAGCAAGGACTGGAGCGCCACGATCGGCGAAGCGGACGCGTTCGCGTTCGTCATGCCGGAGTACAACTACGCCTTCAGCGCACCGCTGAAGAACGCCATCGACTTCCTGTATCACGAGTGGCGCTACAAGCCCGTCGGCTTCGTCAGCTACGGCGGGATGTCGGGCGGCCTGCGCGCCGTCCAGATGATGAAACAAGTGGTCACCACCCTGCGCATGGTGCCCGCGGGCGACGCGGTGACCATCTTCACCCGCAGGCAACTCGACGCGGACGGCCGGCTGATCGTCGACGACGACCTGTCCGCGTCGGCGACCGGAATGCTGAACGAGCTCGGGCGGCTCACCCAGGCGATGTCCGCGATGCGGAGCGCGGTCTAGTGCAGCTCCGCAGAGATCCTTCGGGGTTCGCATGCTCACCGAGGGTGAGGCTCAGGCGGCCTGCGCGTAAACAGCACGTCCTCCGTCATGGTGCTCGTTGTCGCGGGCGTGGCGGGCTTGATAGCGCGCATGCTCGGCGCGGGCGTCGTAGCTCCACCGGTAGGGGTGAGCGTCGTTGTTGTAGCGGATCGTGAAGTCGATGATCTTCTCGGTGAGGTCGTCGCGGGAGGTGAACTCGCCTCTGCGCAGCAGACGGCGGGTCAGGGCAGACAGCCACATCTCGACCATGTTCAACCAGGACGCGTGCTTGGGTGTGTAGGTGACCTTGAACCGCGGGTGCGCCGCCAGCCAGGCGCGGGTGGCGCGGGAGGTATGGCTGGACCCATTGTCCATGATCAGGTAGATGTCGAGTTTCGGGTCGATGGCCTGGTCGATCTCGGTGAGGAAGCTGATGAAGGTCACCGAGTTGTTCCGCTCGATCCGGCGGGCCAGCACCTGGCCGTTGGTCACGTTCATCGCCGCGATGATCGAGACGGTGCCGTGCCGGATGTACTCGAACTCCCGGCGCGCCGGTCGGCCGGGGCGCCCTGCCCGCTCGGGGTACTTGCGGGACTTGGCCTGGATGCCGGTCTTCTCATCGACGCTGATCAGCACGCCGAAGCGGGGCGGGCGAAGGTACAGGTCGCAGACGGCGGCGGCCTGCGCCCAGAACTGCTCGTCATCCACCCGGTTGAGCCAGCCGCGTACCTTGTGCGGCCGAAGGTCGGCCTCGGCCAGGATCCGCCCGACCTGGGACGGCGAGATTGCCGTGTGGGCCAGATGCCGGGCGATCGAGAGGTGGCTCCACTGCGACTCACCCGAGGGCGGGACGCTGGTGGCGCAGGCGATCACGGCAAGCCGGACATCAGGGCCGTATGTCTCCGGGCGGCCGTGCCGTACCTGGTCCTTCAGAGCGGGCAGCCCGCCGGCGACGAAGCGATGCCGCCACTTGCGTACGGTGTCCACGGTGGTGCCGAGCTCGGCGGCGATCGTGGTGTTGGGCCGGTCCTGCCAGGCCAGCAGAACGATCCGGGCGCGCAGCACCATGTTCTGCGGTGATGACGTCCGGGCGACGATCGCCTCCAGCTTGGCCCGTCGGCGGCTGCCGGGGATGACCACATCGGGACTGACTGGCCGGGCCATGCGCTGCTTCGCTTCTCGGATGATCACAATGAGATCGCCCGAAATTGCCCGATTTATGTGTCGATGCGGTGGCGACACGCCGCCCTCGTCCACAATGAGTGTCATGCCCGTGCCGTCCAAGAAGCTCAAAGAGCACGTCGAGGGAACCGTCGACCACCACGCCTGCCAACGCTGGCCTCGGCTGGAGGAGGTCACCATCCGCTGGCGCGGCTCCTACGGCTATCTGATCGGACACCTGGCCGACGACGATGACGAAGGCGTCCCGCTGGCCCGGATCGAATACCTCGGCGACCCTGACGCGTGGGGATTCGCGATCTACCAGGCCGGCAGCGACGGCTACCGCGACTCCGTGCTCCTCAACGGCCAGCCCACCGGCACCCCCAACGAGGCGCTCGACTGCGTCTGCACCCTCTACCTCATGGAGACCGACGATCACGTTCAGTGATCCGCTGGACCCCCGAAGGACTTGCGACGGGCTGCACTATGGAGGCGATCATGGCGCGGGAGCATTCTCATCCGTTCATCCCGTACCGGCCCGCGCGCCATCCCGAGGCCGAGATGGTGGCGCGGGGCCGGGAGTTCTACCGGCACATGGACCGGCGCCGGAGCGTGCGGTTCTTCAGCGACGAGCTGGTGCCGCGCGAGTGCGTCGAACTGGCGATCCGGACCGCGAACACCGCCCCCTCGGGGGCCCACCAACAGCCGTGGAAGTTCGTCGTGATCGGTGACCTGGAGACCAGGAAACGGATCAGGGAGGCGGCCGAGGTCGAGGAGCGGCAGAACTACGAGGGCGGGCGGCTGACCCCCGAGTGGCGCGAGGCCCTCGCCCACCTGGAGACCGGCCCCGACAAGGGCTACCTCGAAACGGTGCCGTGGCTGGTGGTCTGCTTCGCGGAGAAATACGGCGTGCGTCCCGACGGCACCAGGGTCAAGCACTACTACGTCAACGAGAGCGTCGGCATCGCCTGCGGTTTCTTCATCGCCGCCCTGCACACGATGGGCCTGTCCACGCTCACCCACACTCCGAACCCGATGGCGTTCCTGACCGCCATCTGCGGGCGGCCGGGCAACGAGCGGCCCTACATCCTCTTCCCGATCGGCTACCCGGCCGGCGACGCCGAGGTCCCCGACCTGGTCCGCAAGCCCCTGTCCGAGGTCATGGCCTGACACGGCGGAGATCTCCCAGGGTTCGCCACAGCCCGTCTTGCCTCGCCGGAGGAGGCCCGGTAGTCCCGGGAGATCTTGTCTGGACATCGCTGAACTGCGTTAACGCGGCGGCTGCCGGACTTGTTGATTACCTTCGCCGCAGTCCGTAGCCGGCAAGGTGCCGGCGCCGCGGATCCGGGACGACACCCCTGGCGGTCAACGCGAGCGGAGGAAGGTCAACGCGGCGAGCACTCTGCGGTGGTCGTCGGCGTCCGGTCCGAGGTCGAGTTTGGTGTAGACGCTGGTGACGTGTTTGGCCACGGCGGCCTCCGACACGTACAGCCGCTGGGCGATCGCGCTGTTGGACCTGCCCTCGGCGACCAGGGCGAGCACCTCGCGCTCACGGGGCGACAACGCGTCCAGCGGGTCCCGCGCCCGATGATGGACCAGCAGTTGATGGACCACGTCGGGATCGATGACCGTGCCCCCGGCAGCGACCACGCGCACTTCCTCCACGAACCGGGTGATCGCCCCGATCCGGTCCTTGAGCAGATAACCGACGCCGCGTGTACCGGCTTCCAGCAGTTCTCCGGCCGCGGCCTCCTCGACGACCTGTGACAGGACGAGGATGCCAAGGCCGGGGTGTTCGCCGCGCAGCCGGATGGCCGCCCGCAGCCCTTCATCGCGGAAAGTCGGCGGCATGCGGACGTCCACCACGACGATGTCGGGCACGTCTCGGGCGACGGCGTGCAGCAGTTCGTCGGCGCTGCCGACGGCGGACACCACCTCGCAGCCGAACCTGGTGAAGATTCCGGTGAGCCCTTCCCTGAGGAGCACCGAATCCTCAGCGATCATCAACCGCATGGGATCCGCACCTGGATCACTGTCGGCCCTCCCAGTGGGCTGCTGAGCGACAGGGTTCCGTCGAGAACGCCGATCCGGTCGGCCAGCCCGTTGATTCCGCTACCCGCCGTGGGGTCGGCTCCGCCTATTCCGTCGTCGCCAACTTCTATGGTGAGGCATTGATTCGATAACTCTGCTTTTATCGTGATCCTTTGCGCTTTGCTGTGTTTCACCACGTTGGTGAGGCTTTCTGAGACGCAGAAGTATGCCGCCGCCTCCACTCCTGGCGGTGGACGGTGAGGAAGGCGGAGGTCCATGGTCACCGGGATCTGACAGTGGCGGGCCAGTTCGGTGACGGCGACCCCCAACCCTCGGTCGGTGAGCGCCGTGGGGTGAATGTCTCTGATGACGCGCCGCAACTCATCCAGTGCGGCTTGCGTGTGGCCATAAGCCGTACTGATGGCTGTTGCCGTACGCTCTGGGTCTTCTCGGACGTCTAGCTCCGCGAGGCCAAGCTGCATGAGCACGGCGGTGAGCCGGAGTTGCGTACCGTCGTGCAGGTCCCGTTCGATGCGCCGGCGCTCGGCTTCGAATGCGTCCACCAGCCGTGCCCGTGACCGGGTCAATTCGATCATCCGTTCCTCGGGTGGTGCGGTGAGCAGGCTCCGCGTCAGCGTTCCCTGCACCGCGGCCACCAGAGTGAGCAGGTACGCGCAGCCGGCCAGCCAGACCAGCGCCATTGTGACGGTCAGCAGGACCACCGTCGATGGGTCACCGGCGGGCATCACCGGGTTGCCGACGGTGAGCCAGGAATGGAAGGTCTCGACGCTCGAGATGACCGTCAACGCCGCGAGAGTCATGATGAGGGCGTTGACCACGGGCAGGATCGTCGCCCACAGAATCGCGTAACCGATCTCACGCCAGGCGGTTGGGCTCGCGAAGGAGGTCCACGGGTTCTGCCTCGATGCAGGGGCGTTCACCGGATCTATCAGCCTCAGCCGCCACCGCTCGACGGATGCGATTGGGCCGCTCAGCACCCCGGCGACGACTAACACCATGATCATCCCGACCACCAGCGAGGTCTGCCGCCCCATGGTTGCCACCAGGATCACCCCGCCGCCGCCCGGCAGACTGGTCAGCAGGTAGGCGAGTGCCCGCCACGGCCACGGCGACCCGAGGAACCGCAGCGGGTTCCCCGTGATCGCCTGCCAGGGGGTGGTGACGTCCTTCATCAGCCCTTGATCGTCCGGGTGACCTTGCCCTTGGCGTTCAGGAACTGGATCTGAGGGTTGCCGTCCTGACCCACTCGCAGCACGATGCGCGGCGTACCCCTGCCGTCGGCAAGCGTCACCGCCGACGACTTGTCGGGGTTCTTGCCGATGAAGACCCGCTGTGGGCTCGGATACTTCTTCCGGTACCTGGCCATCGCCTGGTCCCGCTCCGGTCCGGGCGGCATCTGCTCGATCTTCTTGTATTCCTCGAAGGACTCCGACAAGGGCACCTCAGGCCGGTCGTTGACCTCCAGACCGACGCCTCGGATGCTCTCCTGCTCCATGTATCGGAGAACGAGCGTCTGGTCCTGCTTGTGCTGGTCGAAGGAGAGTTGCCCGAACGCCCACGGCTTCCCGTCGTCGACACCGTTGTCGGTGCCCATGCCTCCGGACTCATCCCCTTCTCCGTTATAGAAGGTCATGCCCGGCCGTGTTCCGGCGTTTCCCAGATCGGTCCCGTTCACGGTGGCGCCCGGCGACCTTTCCTTGTTGCTCAGGACCATACGTGGTTTGCCGTCCGGTTCCACCACGTTGATCCGCTGGACCTCGATCTCATCGAACTTGACCTTACCGCCGTCCTGCGCGACGGCTTCCCCGTCGTTGGCCAGGATCGCCCCGCCGGCCACCGCGGCGGCCACCACGCCGACCAGGAAGATCTGCATCCGCCGAAGTTGTCGCTTGACATTCACGATTTCCGATGATTTATCCATGCCTCTGATGATCTTGACTGCCTCGGTAGATGGCGATAGGGCTGCTTGCCAATCGTGGGTAGAGGTTCTTCTACCTCGGAGGGGTGCCGTCCCGCCGGCCGGAGAGTTGGAACGTGTCTAGCTGGGTCGTTGAAACCTGGAGTTTTTGGGCCTTGTGAAGCATCTCTGTCAAAGCTACGATCGCGACAACTCTTAGGAAACTTTCTTAAAAGAAATACCCGAGAGGAGGGTCCGTGGCCCGCCCCCCGCCGACCGATGAGATGTCAAGCTGCGGAAACTCGACGGCGGCAGCCGTCACCGTGTGAAGGTCCGACCGTCCGGACGCCTCATACCCCCCGAGTCCCCCTTCATGGGAGCGGCCATGCGGCGCGCCTTTCCCTTACTTGTCCTGACAGCCCCAGCAAACCTCCCTCTCGGACCGTCCGCGTCCGGTCGAGCCGGCGCAGAGGCCTCCGATCCGGAGGGCCGGGCCGCGCGCGTGGTCGATGACGCCACCCTCCCGATGCGCAGGCCGCCCCCGCACGCCGTACGGCTTGCTCCTCGCCTCCTCGTTCTCACCGGGGAGCACCCCCCCGAGAGGCGTGAGCCGTACGGTCACCCCTACCGAATTCATGAGGTTAACGTGAAGTTTCGCGTCATCGCTCGATCATTTGTCGCCCTGGCGGCCCTCGTCCTGGCGATGGTCGCACTCCCCGCCCAAGCCGCCTCGGCATCCGCCGTCTTCACCAAGGTCTCCGACTGGGGCAGTGGTTTCGAGGGCAAGTACACGATCACCAACGGCGGGACGACCACGGTCAACGGCTGGTCGGTGGCGTTCGACCTGCCCTCGGGTGCGTCCGTCGGTTCCTTCTGGGATGCCTCGCTGAGCCGGAGCGGGCAGCGTTTCACCTTCAGCAACGTCGGCTGGAACGGCACCCTGGCCCCCGGTGCGTCGGCGAGCTTCGGTTTCAACGGCAGTCCCGGCGGTGTCGCCCCGTCCAACTGCACGCTCAACGGCAACCCCTGCGGCGGCGGCACCGGAGAGATCATGCCTGGCAAGCCGGGTGCGGTGTCGGCGACGGGTGGTGCGGGCAGTGTCGCGCTGTCGTGGGGGGCGTCGAGTGGCACGGTGACCGGGTATCGCGTCTACGAGGGCACGGCCCTGAAGGCGACGGTTACCGGGACCGGCGCCACGGTCTCGGGTCTGGGCACGTGCGAGGCGCACACCTACACGGTGGCGGGCTACAACGCGGCCGGTGAGGGGCCGAAGAGCGACCCGGCGAGCGCCACCACGACCGGCTGCTCCACCGGCCCGCTGCCCAAGCACTTTCTCACCGGCTACTGGCACAACTTCGACAATCCCGCCGTCGAGCTCAAGCTGTCGGCGGTCCCCAACGAGTACGACCTGGTCGCGGTCGCCTTCGGCGAGTCCACCGCCACCCCCGGTGAGGTCGTCTTCAGCGTCGACCCCGGCCTGTCAGCCTCCCTCGGCGGCTACACCGACGCCCAGTTCAAGGCCGACGTGCAGACGCTTCACTCACGCGGCAAGAAGGTCATCCTCTCGGTCGGCGGCGAGCTCGGCCGCGTGCAGGTGGCCAGTGCCACCGCGGCGACGAAGTTCGCCGACACCGTCTACGCCCTGATGCAGAGCTACGGCTTCGACGGCGTGGACATCGACCTGGAGAACGGCCTCAACGCCACCTACATGGGTCAGGCGCTGCGGGCGCTGCGCGCCAAGGCGGGCGCGGACCTGATCATCACGATGGCTCCGCAGACCATCGACATGCAGTCCACCGGCGCGGAGTACTTCAAGCTCGCGCTGAACGTCAAGGACATCCTCACGGTCGTCCACACCCAGTTCTACAACTCCGGCTCGATGCTCGGCTGTGACCAGATGGCCGCCTACGGGCAGGGCACGGTCAACTTCATGACCGCGCTGGCCTGCATCCAGCTGGAGAACGGCCTCCGCCCCGACCAGGTGTCGCTCGGTCTGCCGGCCGGACCCGGCGCGGCCGGCGGAGGAATCGTCGCCCCCTCACTGGTGAACCAGGCACTGACCTGCCTGGCCACCCGGACCAACTGCGGCAGCTTCGTGCCGCCGCGCGCCTATCCCGGGATCCGCGGCGCGATGACCTGGTCCGTCAACTGGGACGCCTCGAACAACTGGAACTTCTCCAAGACCGTCAAACCGCATCTCGCCACCCTGCCCTAACACCCCCGAACAGAGGAAAACGATGAGATTTCGTCGAACAGCAGTCGCGGTCCTGGCCGCACTCGGCCTGATGGCGGTCGCGGCGCCCGCCCAGGCGGCGGCGTCCCCCACCGCCGTCTTCACCAAGGTCTCCGACTGGGGCAGTGGTTTCGAGGGCAAGTACACGATCACCAACGGCGGGACGACCACGGTCAACGGCTGGTCGGTGGCGTTCGACCTGCCCTCGGGTGCGTCCGTCGGTTCCTTCTGGGATGCCTCGCTGAGCCGGAGCGGGCAGCGTTTCACCTTCAGCAACGTCGGCTGGAACGGCACCCTGGCCCCCGGTGCGTCGGCGAGCTTCGGTTTCAACGGCAGTCCCGGCGGTGTCGCCCCGTCCAACTGCACGCTCAACGGCAACCCCTGCGGCGGCGGCACCGGCAACCCCGGCGCCCCCGGCACACCCGGCGCGGTGAGCGCCACCGCGACCAACTCCTCGATCAGCCTGACCTGGGGCGCCTCGACCGGCACGGTCACCGGCTACCGTGTCTACGAGGGCACGGCCCTGAAGACCACCGTCACCGGGACCGGCGCCACGATCTCCGGTCTGGGCACATGCGAGGCGCACACCTACACGGTGAAGGCCTACAACACCGCCGGGGAGTCGGCCGGCAGCTCGGGCGGCGCCACCACCACCGGCTGCACCAACCCCGATCCGGGCGGCAAGATGGCCGGTGCGCCGTACCTCTACACCGGCTGGGGCAACCCTCCCAGCCCGGCCACGGTCATGGGCGCCACCGGAGTCAAGTCGTTCACCATGGCGTTCATCCTGTCCAGCGGTGGCTGCAACCCGGCCTGGGACGGGCAGCGCCCGCTGACCGGCGGCGCCGACCAGGCGGCGATCAACCAGATCAAGGCCGCGGGCGGCAGCGTGCAGATCTCCTTCGGCGGCTGGCAGGGCAACAAGCTCGGCCCGAACTGCTCCACCCCGGCGGCCTTCGCCGGCGCCGTGCAGCAGGTCATCAACGCCGCCGGCCCGGCCGTGGTCGACTTCGACATCGAGAACACCGACGAGTTCGAGAACTACACCGTCCAGGACCGGATCCTCAACGGCCTGAAGATCGTCAAGGCGAACAACCCGAACGTCAAGGTCGTCGTCACCTTCGGAACCTCGACCACCGGCCCGACCGCTCCCGGCATCCGCCTGATCAACCAGGCCAAGGCGCTGGGCGTGCCGATCGACAACTACACGATCATGCCGTTCGACTTCGGCGGCGGCGCCAACATGTACCAGAGCACGGTCAACGCGGCCGAAGGCCTGAAGAACGCGCTGAAGTCGGCCAACGGCTGGACCGACGCGCAGGCCTACGCCCACTCGGGCATCTCCGGCATGAACGGCCTGTCCGACCAGCAGGAGCAGACCTCCCCGGCGCAGTGGACCCAGATCCGCGACTGGGCCAAGTCCAAGGGTCTGACCCGGTTCGCGTTCTGGTCCGTCAACCGTGACCGCCCCTGCCCCGGCGGCGGCGTCCAGGAGAGCTGCAGCGGCATCGCCCAGGCCGACTGGGAGTTCACCCGGATCACCGCGGGCTTCTAGCCGGTACGGCCCGCATCCCGCCCCCGTGGTGCGGGCCGTACCCCCGTGACACCCCCTACTCAGCCTCACAGGGCAGGCCATGAATCTTCGATTGAACCTCAGGAAATTCGCGGCGGTCGCCGTACTGGCCGTGAGCGGGGCGATGCTGGTCGCGTCGCCCGCTCATGCGGCCAACATCGCGACGAATCCGGGATTCGAGAGCGGGCTGATCGGCTGGACGTGTTCGGCCTCCTCCGGTGCCGCCGCGGTGTCGTCGCCGGTGCACGGCGGGTCGAAGGCGTTGCAGGCCACGCCTCAGGGCTCGGACACCGCGCGGTGTCAGCAGACGGTGAGCGTGAAGCCGTCCTCGTCGTACTCGCTGTCGGCATGGGTGCGGGGCGGTTACGTCTTCCTCGGGGCGCTCGGTACGGGGACGACGGACACCAGTACGTGGACGTCGTCGCCGTCGGCGTACTCGCAGCTGTCGACCACGTTCACCACCGGGGCGTCGACCACGTCGGTGACGGTCTACGTCAACGGCTGGTACGGCCAGGGCGCCTACCAGGCCGACGACATCGTCCTCGACGGCGAGGCCGGACAAGGGCAGCAGCCCCCGGCCGCGCCGACCGGCCTGACCAGCACGAGCACTCGCACCAACGCCGTGCTGAGCTGGACCGCCTCCGCCGGCGCGACCGGCTACAACGTCTACCGCAACGGCGCCAAGGTCGCCACGGCCACCGGGACCACCTACACCGAGACCCCTCCGCAGGGCACCTACACCTACCAGGTGAGCGCCGTCAACGCGGCGGGCGAGTCGGCCAGGTCCAACCAGGTCTCGGTGGTGATCGGCAACGACACTCCGCCGCCCCCGGGCGACCTGCCCAAGCGGGTGCTGGTCGGCTACCTGCACGCCTCCTTCGCCAACGGCTCCGGCTACATCCGGATGGCCGACGTGCCGGACGAGTGGAACGTCATCAACCTCGCCTTCGGCGAGCCGACCTCGGTGACCTCCGGTGACATCCGCTTCCGGCGGTGCCCGGTCGCCGAGTGCCCCAACGTCGAGTCCGAGACCGACTTCGTCGCCGGGATCCGGGCCAAGCAGGCGCTCGGCAAGAAGGTACTGATCTCCATCGGCGGCCAGAACGGACAGGTCCAGCTCACCACCACGGCCGCGCGGGACACGTTCGTGCAGTCGGTGAGCGCCATCATCGACAGGTACGGCCTCGACGGGCTGGACATCGACTTCGAGGGCCACTCGCTCTACCTCAACCCGGGCGACACCAACCTCGCCGCCCCGACCACCCCGGTCATCGTCAACCTGATCTCCGCGCTGAAGACCCTCAAGGCCAGGTACGGTGCGAAGTTCGTGCTGACCATGGCCCCGGAGACCTTCTTCGTCCAGCTCGGCTACCAGTTCTACGGCCCCGGCCCGAACGGCTCGGCCGACCAGCGGGCCGGGTCCTATCTCCCCGTCATCCACGCGATGCGGGGCGACCTGACCCTGCTGCACGTCCAGGACTACAACTCCGGGCCGATCACCGGGCTGGACAACCAGTACCACACCATGGGCACCCACGACTTCCACGTGGCCATGACGGACATGCTGCTGGCGGGCTTCCCGATCGCGGGGAACCCGAACAACGTCTTCCCCGCCCTGCGCCCGGAACAGGTCGCCATCGGTCTGCCCGCCGCGGCCTACGCGGGCAACGGCTTCACCACGGTGGCCGAGGTCCAGAAGGCCTTCGACTGCCTGGCCAAGGGGACCAACTGCGGGCCGTACCGGCCGCGCGGCGTCTACCCGAACCTGCGCGGCCTGATGACCTGGTCGATCAACTGGGACAGGTACAACTCCTTCGAGTTCTCCCGCGGCCACCGGGCCTATCTCAACGGCCTGGGCTGAAAACCCCTCGCCGCCGGGGGAGACGGACCCTCGGCGGCGAGGTCACCGTCCCCCGGTCCCGTCGATTCGCGATGCGGCACGACCCCCACGCCGACGCCCACCTCCCGCGACGGCGCTGGCCGCGCTGCTCTACACCCGCGGGGCTTTCACCTCCGCTTCGCCGACCGGCGGCGGAGCAGCAGCCCAATGATCACGCCGACCAGCATCACGGCCAGCAGCGCGATCCAGAGCGGCGAGGTCACCGTGAACGTCAGCCATCGGATCCGGACGGGAACGCGGTTCTGCGCGATGAAGAACGCGCCGAGCACGGCAAGCGCCAGGGCGATCCACACGCGCGGCGACAGTGAGGCCAGCCATCTGCCGAACGGTCCGGGCCCGCCCGCCGGTGTCCTCGTCATGGCCGCCCCTATTGCTACACACTGCTACCGATCACTTACTATAAGCTATAAAAGCTGAGAGGCTGGTCTCGTTTTCCCACCCGGGTAGGTGGTCGGCCACGGGTTCCGGCACTCTGATAACCGTCATGGACTACGCAATTCTCACGGGGTTCGTCCTCGTCTCAGGTGTCGTGCTCGCTCTGCTCGCGCAATGGAAAGGCTGGCGGCCTTCACTTCTCGCCATCCTCGCGGTCGGAATCGGATTCCGGGTGCTCATCATGACGACCTCGGCGATCGACAGTTGGCAGCCGGTCGACTTCATGGAGAGCTTCAAGCCCGCCGGCGAGGCGATCCTGAACCGCCAGGACCCCGTGCTCGGCAGCGAGGGCGGCTGGCATTTCCTGCCGACCATCCCCTACGTGTACGGCCTGCTGCTCTGGCTGGGCATCCCCTGGGAGATCGGTGGCCGGCTGGTCACCGTGGTGGCCGACATCGCGCTGATCCCGCTGGTCGGCAAGCTCGCCGGCGGTTCCAGAGCCTCGCTGCGCGCATTCCAGTACGCCTGCAACCCGCTGGCCATCCTCGTCGCCTCCGTCCACGGCCAGGTCGAGCCGGTCGCGCTGGTCTTCGGCGTGGCCGCGTTCGTGGTCGCCCGCGGGCCCGGAACCCCCGACCGGCCGGGCCTCGTCAACGACCCGATCACGATGGCCTGGCGGGGCGTCACGACCATGGGCGTCGGCGGCGCCGTACGGCAGGCCCTGTCGTCGGTGCCCGGCGTGGTGCGCCAGGCGCTCGCGCCGCACCCCGGCGAGAAGGCGACCCTGCGCCGGGCGATCCTCGCCGGCCTGCTGATGGGGCTCGCCCTGTGCGCCAAGAGCTGGCCGATCTGGTTGATCCCCGGCATGCTCCTGCTGCTGCCGACCGTCCGCGCCCGCATCGTCGCCGCCGTCGCGACCTGCATCGCCCCGGTCTTCTTCCTGGTCACCCTGCCGATCTTCGCCGGCACCTCGCTGAGCGAGATCCCCGAGGTCATCCGTGTGATCCAGGACATCCGGCCCATCGTCGGCGAATGGGGCTACAGCGCGATCATGGTCGGCGGTGACTGGACGCTCGACCCCGGCATCGCCACGTTCGGCACGCGGCTGATCTACGTCACGATGGTCGTGGTGGCCATCCTGTGGCGCCGTGCCGACCCGGTGGACCTCACCACGGCCCTGCTCCTCGCCTTCATGGTCGTCACCCCCCGTCTCGGCGCGCAGTACCTGCTCTGGTTCATGCCGTTCCTGATCGCCCGGCCCACCCGCTTCACCTGGCCCGCCGTCATCGGCGTCTCCCTCTGGGCCGGATACGGCTACCTCTACATGACCCAGTTCGAGACCGACGTCTGGTGGGCGCTGCACTCGGTCTGGGCCCGGTGCTCCATCGTGCTCCTGCCGATCCTCGCCCTGGCCATGCCCTGGGGCCGTCGCGTCTCCGACGCCCCCGCCGGAACGGCGGCCTCGGCCCAGCGTGGCTCCGACCCCATGCCCGTCTGAAAACCTGGTGCGGGTCCCAGGGGCGACACGTCACCCTTGGGGCATGCAGGCAACCGTCACCGTGACCCCGGCCCAACTGCCGGACGTGCTGCTGCACGTCGCCGTCGTGCGGCCGGTGTTCCTGTGGGGAGCACCCGGCATCGGCAAGAGCTCCCTGGTCCGTGCCTTCGCCGGCGCGCTCGGCCTGGAGTGCGTGACCCTGCTCGGCACGCAGCTGGCCCCGGAGGACCTCATCGGCGTGCCCGAGCTGATCAACGGCCGGAGCCGTTTCGCCCCGCCCGAGTCGATCGCCAGGGACGAGCCGTACTGCCTGTTCCTCGACGAGCTGAACGCCTCGGCGCCCGAGGTGCAGAAGGCGTTCTACTCGCTCATCCTCGACCGCCGCATCGGCACCTACGAGCTGCCCGAGGGCTCGGTCGTGATCGGCGCCGGCAACCGGGCCACCGACAACGCCCTGGCCCGGCCGATGGCCTCGGCACTGGTCAACCGTCTCGTCCACGTCCACCTGCGCGCCTCGGCGACCGACTGGCTGACATGGGCGACGGACAACGCCATCCACCCGTGGATCGTCGAATACCTCGTCCAGCGCCCCGACCACCTGTGGAGCGCCCCGCCCAAGACCGAGGAGCCGTTCTCCTCCCCACGCGCCTGGCACATGCTCTCGGACGTCATGCACTCCTACGGCGACGCACTGGACGACGACACCCTCGCCACGCTGGCCTTCGGCACCCTCACCACCGCCCACGCCTCGGCCTTCCGCGCCTACGTCAAGACCGTCCGTCACGCCTACGACCTCGACGCCGTGATCAAGGGAGACGTCTCCTGGCCGCGCGCTCCCGAGGACCGCGACCTGCTCTACTTCCTGTCCGAGACCTTCCGGGCCCGCCTGGTGAAGGAGCTCCCCGCCGACAAGCGGGGCGCGTCCTCCCGGGGCCGCGACCTCGCCTTCCGGTCCAAGACCCTGCTGGTCGAGCTGGCCGAGATCTCGCTGGAGTGCGCCCAGCTCGTCATCGCCAACGACGCGAACGGCACCCCCGCCCTCCCCGTCTGGTTCCTCGCCGAGGTCGGACGCGACCTTCCCCGGCTCGTCGCGGCGCGCAGCTGATGAGCAGGCAGAAGGCGAAGACCGATCCCTGGCGGGAGGCGGTGAACAACGGCTGGAACACGGTCATCGGCCACCCGCTCTTCCGCCCCCATGGCAGGTTCCTCTACGTCGCCCGCGACGGCGAGCTGCCGGCCGGTGCCTGGGCCACGGTCTCCGCGGCGGGCCGGGTCCGCCACCACCCCGCACACCGCGCCGACGCCGCGGAGTGGGCCTGGGTCTTCGCGCACCTCCTGCTCCACCTCGGGTTCGGCCACGCCGATCCCCGCTCCGCCATGCCCGCCGACATCGGCGAGAAGGCGGACGACTCCTGGACCACCGGCGCCCTGCCCGAGCACGCCTACCACGCCGCCTGCTGCCTGGCGGTCGACCGCTTCCTGCACACCCTGAAGATCGGCCGCTGCCCGGCCCCGCTGCCGGAGGACCTGCCGGCCGAAGACGAGGTCACGCTCTCGGAACGGTGGCGGCGTCTCGGCCTGCCCGCCGCGTACGAGCCGACCGGCCCCCCGGACTTCGTCATCGGCGACGAGGAGACCGCCAAGCGCGAGGACTTCCAGCGCCACTTCGCCGTCGGAGTGGCCGACTCGGCCACCGCCGCGCTCGACCTCGCCGGCAGGCCGCGCAGCTCAGCCGACAGCCATGTCGAGGGGCCGTGGGACCTGGCACTGCGCTGGTTCGTCTCGTCCTACCCGCTGCTCGGCGCCCTCGCCGCGGGCATGAAACTCGTCGCCGACGTGGAACTGGCCAAGGACTGGCAGATCTCGATCGCCGCGGTCAGCTCCGAGGCCGCCGAGATCTACGTCAACCCGCTGGTACGGATGTCGGCCGCGGAGTGGCGCTTCGTGCTGGCCCACGAGATGCTGCACGCCGCGCTGCGGCACGGCGACCGGATCGGCGGGCGCGACCCCTACCTCTGGAACGTCGCCGCCGACTACGTGATCAACGGCTGGCTGGTGGAGATGGCGGTCGGCGAGATGCCCGAAGGGCTGCTGTTCGACCAGTCGCTGGCGGGACTCTCGGCCGAGGCCGTCTACGACAGGATCGCCACCGACCTGCGCCGCATGCGCAAGCTCGCCACCCTGCGCGGCCGCGGGCTCGGCGACGTGCTCGACCGCCCGCTGCCGCACCCGGGCGCACCGGGCCGCTACGTCGACCTGGACGACTACTACCGCAACGCCCTGTCCACCGGCCTGGCCTACCACCACAACAGCGGCAGGGGCCACCTGCCCAGCGGGCTGGAACAGGAGATCCGCGCCCTGGACCAGCCGCCGCTGCCCTGGGACGCCGCCCTGGCCCGCTGGTTCGAGGAACACGTCCCCGCGGTGGAGAAGCGCCGCAGCTACGCCCGCGCCTCCCGCCGCCAGGCCGCCAGCCCCGGCATCCCGCGCCCGGGCTGGACCCGGCCCGAGGAGCGCGTGCGGCAGGCGACCTTCGGCGTCGTGCTGGACACCTCCGGATCGATGAACGCCAAGCTCCTCGGCAAGGCACTGGGCGCCATCGCCTCCTACGCGCTCTCCCGCGACGTGCCCCGGGCACGGGTCGTGTTCTGCGACGCCGCCGCTTACGACGCCGGATACCTCCCGGTCGAGGAGATCTCCGGCAGGGTCAGGGTGCGCGGGCGGGGCGGCACCGTCCTGCAACCGGGAGTCAACCTGCTGGAACGGGCCGACGACTTCCCACCCGACGGTCCGATCCTGCTGATCACCGACGGTTACTGTGACGTGCTCCGTATCCGCCGCGAGCACGCCTTCCTGATCCCCGAGGGGGCGCGACTCCCCTTCACCCCGCGCGGTCCGGTCCTCCGCCTGACCTCCTCCCCGTAACGGACGCCGGGCGTTTCCACGACGACCGTCGGAATTTCCACAAGAGATGTCAGGCGATCACCGGAGAGACCGGGCAGAATCATGCTTGGTAGGTTCGAAAGTGTGACGGACAACGTGGAAATCCTGCGCTACGCCGCTTTCACCCACGACCCCAAGGGCGGCAATCCCGCCGGCGTCGTCCTCATCTCGATCGCCGAGGCCGACGGGCGCACCAGGGTGAGCGGCGGGGCCGTCGTCATGGAGGCCTCGGATCCGAGCGCCGGTGGCGCGGCCGGTCCGCGGTATGAGTGAATCAGGCCATGGACGAATACCTCAAACGGATCGGTGCCGACCGTCCCGCCGGCCCCGACGCCGAGTCACTCCGTGAGCTGCAACTGCGTCACCTGCTGACGGTGCCGTTTGAGAACCTGAGCATTCACCTCGGCGAACCCGTCGTGCTCGACGACCAGGCGCTTGTCGAGAAGATCGTCGGCAGGCGGAGGGGCGGCTTCTGCTACGAAGTGAACGGTGCCTTCGCCGCGCTGCTCCGCTCGCTGGGCTACCGGGTGACCATGCTCTCCGCCCGGCCCTCCAGCGGCGACTCCGTCGGGGTCCCCTTCGACCACCTCGCACTGCGGGTGGACGCCCCCGACCCGTGGCTCGTCGACGTCGGCTTCGGAGCATTCAGCCACCATCCGCTCCGCCTCGACCTGCGTACCGACCAGCCCGACCCCGGCGGTGTCTTCCGCGTCGTCGAAACCGCCGACGGCGACCTCGACGTGCTGAAGGACGGCGTGCTCGAATACCGCCTCGAACAGCGGCCACGCGTCCTGGCCGACTACGTGCCGACCTGCTGGTGGCACCAGACCTCGCCCGCGTCGCACTTCACCCGGTCTCTCGTCTGCTCGCTCCTCACCGAGACGGGACGCGTCACGCTGAGCGACAGACTGCTCGTGCACACCTCGGGAGGCGAGCGCAGGGAGCAGCACCTGACCACCGACGCCGAGACGTTCGCCGCCTACCGCGACCACTTCGGCATCGAGTTGACCCGGCTGCCCACGGCACCCGTGTCAAAGGAATGAGACAGCCGCGAGCATCGGGGATGCCCGGCCGGCACATCCGCCAGGCCGTCGAGACACCGGAGCGCACACCATGTCCCCGTGCGGTCGTCCCACGCCCACCGGGCTGGGAACCCTGTGCCTACGGACGGTTCACGAGCTGACCCATGGGCACCCCGGCCAGCCGCCTGACCTCGTTGGCCAGGTGGGCCTGGTCGGCATAGCCACTGTCCACGGCCACCTCGGCCAGCGGCTTCCCCCGCCGGGCCAGCCGCAGCGCCCGCTGAAAACGGATCACGCGCTGAAGCATCTTGGGCCCGTACCCGAAGGCCTGTAGCGATCTGCGGTGGAGCTGCCGTTCGCTGAGCCCGAGCTCCCACGCCACCTCTCTGACGCTCCGCCCGGTCCGCAACGCCGCGGCGATCGCCGGCGCGGCAGGGTCGGGGCCGGACGTCGTGCGGAGCCGTACGGCCAGCGCCTCCTGCATGTTCTCCGCCGTCAGCTCCGGCAGCACGCCCAGCTCAACCAGCGGCACCCGCAGATCACGTAGGGCCTCGAGCGGCACGCCGAACGTCTCGCCCACCGCGCCCGGCCGGAAGCGGATCCCTAGATAGCGGTCACCAGGGACCATCCGGACAGGCTTCGGCCCGGTATCCGGCCCGGCGACCTGCGGACCCTCCGGGGCCCAGATCAGATCGACCGAACCGTCGGGAACCACCAGTTCCGTCACCGAGGAGGTCGCCGTCGACGTCCAGAGACAGATCACTCGTCCGGCGATCGCCGGATCCGGGGCCCACTCGCGGTACATGCCTTCAGGTTACGGTCGCCGACGGTCCGGCCTCCGCACAGTCGCCAGGCCCGGTCCGGGTGAAACTCCCGATCCCTCTGTCGCTACGGGGACGCGTGCGTCCGGGCTCTCCCGAGGCCGTGGCGGAAGTCGTCCGCGCCGTGTCCCGGAGCGGTCACGGGCGTTTGCCCGGAGGGGACTTCTCCGGGGAGCCGGAGGGGAGCTCTCCCGAGATGAGAGCCGCGGCCCATTCACCGTTGGGATCACTGTCGATCAGCAGCGCGCGGACCAGCAGGCTGAGGGGGATGGCTAGCAGCGCGCCCAGCGGGCCGAGCACGAACGCCCACACGAGGAGTGACAGCAACGTCATGGTCGTGGACAGTCCCACGGCGTCACCGAGGAACTTCGGCTGGATCAGCGACTGGACCACGAAATTGATCACCACGTAGGAGACGATCACGAAGATCATGGTCTTGGGGCCACCCTCCAGCAGACCGAGCAGGGCAGGAGGGGCCAGCCCGATGATGAAACCCAGGTTGGGGATGTAGTTGGTGATCAGCGCCAGCACACCCCAGAGCAGCGGAAGCGGCACGTTGAGCAGCCAGAGTGCGATCACGTCCAGCGCCGCGCAGACAAGTCCGAACACCGTCGAGACAATGAGATAGCGGCGGGTCTTGTGGGCGAATTCGTGGAGTGCCAGAACGAGCCTGGGCCGGTGGGCGGTTCCCAGGGCGAGGACCCGCGAGAAGGGCTGCGCGTCCAGGCACATGGCCAGCAACAGGACCGTGACGAGAACCAGGGCGGAGAACACGCCGAACAGTCCGCTCGCGAAGCCCTGGATGAGTGCGAAGATCTTTCCCAGGTCGAATGACTTGATCGCCTGATTCACCTGATCGGTGCCGACGCCGAACTTCGCGGCCACTTTCTGTGCCTGGGCGATGAGCTGGTTGAACTGCGGACCGTAGGTCGAGGCGAGGTTGGCCGTCTGGGCGACCGCGATGGTCAGGATCGCCACCATGCCGAACAACAGGAGCAGCACGATGGTCAGCGGGACCGCGACCAGAGTCCATCCGGGAGCACCCCGTCTATGGAGCCAGGTTCTTACGGGGGAGACCGCCAGGACGAGCACAAGAGCCAGTAGTACGGGTCCGACGATCGACCCGATGGTCCTGATACCAAACAGTGTGATCATGGCGCCCGCAGTGCAGAGCAGCACGATGAGGGCCCGAGGCACTGGTCTTTGCTCCGTCATGTCGGATCTCTACCCACCGGGGGAAACGCCTCTTCCCGGCGGCTCTCATCGATTTGACGGAAGAGGGCGGCGTACATAGAGTTCACAGGCCCGAGGGGGTTGGCGGAGATCGTCAAGGCCTCGGGAACCCCTTTTGATCACTTCCCCTGGCTGGGACGCGTGCGTCCTGACAGGATCCGATTGGACAACAGTCGGATGTTGGAGTAAGTTAGAAGGGTTGCTCCGGAAACGGGGCAGGTCGAGATCCTCGCGGGTCCGGCAGGTTCGGATCAACTCAAGCGAAAGCGACAAGTTGATACGAACCGGGCGGATCTGATAGGATGGAGACACGGAGTGGAACGCCCTGAAGCCGGGACCGCAAGGTAACGGTGACGGAGAACGCGTCCGTTTCTTGAGAACTCAACAGTGTGTTAAAAGCCAGTGCATGAAGCACAACCCCGTCCGACCCGCCTGTGGTGGGAGGACGGATTCCTTTGGTTGATACATTCGCATGTTGATGCGGGTGCTTTCAGCCGGGAGAAACTTCTCAAACATTGTTTGGAGAGTTTGATCCTGGCTCAGGACGAACGCTGGCGGCGTGCTTAACACATGCAAGTCGAGCGGAAAGGCCCTTCGGGGTACTCGAGCGGCGAACGGGTGAGTAACACGTGAGTAACCTGCCCCTGACTCTGGGATAAGCCCGGGAAACTGGGTCTAATACCGGATACGACCACTTCTCGCATGGGATGGTGGTGGAAAGTTTTTTCGGTTGGGGATGGACTCGCGGCCTATCAGCTTGTTGGTGGGGTAACGGCCTACCAAGGCGACGACGGGTAGCCGGCCTGAGAGGGCGACCGGCCACACTGGGACTGAGACACGGCCCAGACTCCTACGGGAGGCAGCAGTGGGGAATATTGCGCAATGGGCGAAAGCCTGACGCAGCGACGCCGCGTGGGGGATGACGGCCTTCGGGTTGTAAACCTCTTTCAGCAGGGACGAAGTTGACGTGTACCTGCAGAAGAAGCGCCGGCTAACTACGTGCCAGCAGCCGCGGTAATACGTAGGGCGCAAGCGTTGTCCGGAATTATTGGGCGTAAAGAGCTCGTAGGTGGCTTGTCACGTCGGGTGTGAAAGCTTGGGGCTTAACTCCAGGTCTGCATTCGATACGGGCTGGCTAGAGGTAGGTAGGGGAGAACGGAATTCCTGGTGTAGCGGTGAAATGCGCAGATATCAGGAGGAACACCGGTGGCGAAGGCGGTTCTCTGGGCCTTACCTGACGCTGAGGAGCGAAAGCGTGGGGAGCGAACAGGATTAGATACCCTGGTAGTCCACGCTGTAAACGTTGGGCGCTAGGTGTGGGGACCTTCCACGGTTTCCGCGCCGTAGCTAACGCATTAAGCGCCCCGCCTGGGGAGTACGGCCGCAAGGCTAAAACTCAAAGGAATTGACGGGGGCCCGCACAAGCGGCGGAGCATGTTGCTTAATTCGACGCAACGCGAAGAACCTTACCAAGGCTTGACATCGCCCGGAAACACTCAGAGATGGGTGCCTCTTCGGATCGGGTGACAGGTGGTGCATGGCTGTCGTCAGCTCGTGTCGTGAGATGTTGGGTTAAGTCCCGCAACGAGCGCAACCCTTGTTCAATGTTGCCAGCACGCTCTTCGGGGTGGTGGGGACTCATTGGAGACTGCCGGGGTCAACTCGGAGGAAGGTGGGGATGACGTCAAGTCATCATGCCCCTTATGTCTTGGGCTGCAAACATGCTACAATGGCCGGTACAGAGGGTTGCGATACCGTGAGGTGGAGCGAATCCCAAAAAGCCGGTCTCAGTTCGGATTGGGGTCTGCAACTCGACCCCATGAAGTCGGAGTCGCTAGTAATCGCAGATCAGCAACGCTGCGGTGAATACGTTCCCGGGCCTTGTACACACCGCCCGTCACGTCACGAAAGTCGGCAACACCCGAAGCCCGTGGCCCAACCAGCTTGCTGGGGGGAGCGGTCGAAGGTGGGGCTGGCGATTGGGACGAAGTCGTAACAAGGTAGCCGTACCGGAAGGTGCGGCTGGATCACCTCCTTTCTAAGGAGCATCGGCTGCAGGCCACGTGGTGGTCTGTGGTTCATGCCGTGTCCGTGGGCGAACGTTCCACGCTCGGCGCGCTCATTAGTGGAGCACTGGCTAGTCAGCCGGACCGGGTCGCCGGGCCGCTAGTACCGCCCTCCTCGTGGAGGGAGTGGGAACGGGGTGTCGGGGGTTCGGGCTGGTTGAACACACTGTTGGGTCCTGAGGAAACGGACATTGAGGCGGGCCCGCTGTGGCGGGTTTGCTGTCTGTTTGACCTCGTGCGGGGCCGGCCTCCTGCCAGACCAGCTCATCGGGTGATGGGTGTTGGTGGTGGGGTGGGTTTGGTTGCTGTCTGTTGTTTGAGATTTGCATAGTGGACGCGAGCATCTTTGTGGCCAAGTTTTTTAGGGCACACGGTGGATGCCTTGGCATCAGGAGCCGATGAAGGACGTGGGAGGCTGCGTTAAGCCCCGGGGAGTCGCCAACCTGACTTTGATCCGGGGATGTCCGAATGGGGAAACCTAGCACCAGTCATGTGGTGTTGCCTCCGCCTGAATGTATAGGGCGGTTGGTGGTAACGCGGGGAAGTGAAACATCTCAGTACCCGTAGGAAGAGAAAACAATTTAGTGATTCCGTGAGTAGTGGTGAGCGAAAGCGGATCAGGCTAAACCGTATGCGTGTGATAGCCGGCAGGCGTTGCGTGTGCGGGGTTGTGGGACCCTCTGGGGGGAGCTGCCGTTTCTCCAGACAGTGAGAAATCGATGGGATAGTCGAAGCTTCTGGGAAGTTGCGCCGTAGACCGTGAGAGCCGGGTAGGCGAAATCTTGTCGACTGTTTGAGGGGATCCCAAGTAGCACGGGGCCCGAGAAATCCTGTGTGAATCTGCCAGGACCACCTGGTAAGCCTAAATACTCCCTGATGACCGATAGTGAACAAGTACCGTGAGGGAAAGGTGAAAAGCGCCCCGGTGAGGGGTCGTGAAATAGTACCTGAAACCGTGTGCCTACAAGCCGTAGGAGCGTAGACGTTTTCGGACGTCTGTGATGTGACTGCGTGCCTTTTGAAGAATGAGCCTGCGAGTTATGGTGTGTGGCGAGGTTAACCCGTGTGGGGTAGCCGTAGCGAAAGCGAGTCTGAATAGGGCGTTTGAGTCGCATGCTGTAGACCCGAAGCGGAGTGATCTAGGCATGGGCAGGTTGAAGCGCGGGTAAGACCGCGTGGAGGACCGAACCCACCAGGGTTGAAAACCTGGGGGATGACCTGTGTTTAGGGGTGAAAGGCCAATCAAACTCCGTGATAGCTGGTTCTCCCCGAAATGCATTTAGGTGCAGCGTTGCGTGTTTCTTGCCGGAGGTAGAGCACTGGATGGCTAATGGGCCCGACAAGGTTACTGACGTCAGCCAAACTCCGAATGCCGGTAAGTGAGAGCGCAGCAGTGAGACTGCGGGGGATAAGCTCCGTAGTCGAGAGGGAAACAGCCCAGACCACCGACTAAGGCCCCTAAGCGTGTGCTAAGTGGGAAAGGATGTGGAGTCGCAGTGACAACCAGGAGGTTGGCTTAGAAGCAGCCATCCTTGAAAGAGTGCGTAATAGCTCACTGGTCAAGTGATTCCGCGCCGACAATGTAGCGGGGCTCAAGTACACCGCCGAAGTCGTGGCATTCACATGTTAGCTTGGCAGCTTGTCTGTCTAGGTGTGTGGATGGGTAGGGGAGCGTCGTGCAGCCGGCGAAGCAGCAGAGTGATCTAGTTGTGGAGGCTGTGCGAGTGAGAATGCAGGCATGAGTAGCGAATCAGAAGTGAGAAACTTCTGCGCCGGATGACCAAGGGTTCCTGGGCCAGGCTAATCCGCCCAGGGTAAGTCGGGACCTAAGGCGAGGCCGACAGGCGTAGTCGATGGACAACGGGTTGATATTCCCGTACCCGCTGCGATGCGCCAATACTGAATCCAGTGATACTAAGGGTCCTTAAGCCCCTGACGCCCTTCGGGGTGTGGGTGAGGCTGAACGCCTGGCCTGATCTGGTAGTAGGTAAGCGATGGGGTGACGCAGGAAGGTAGCCCAGCCCAGGCGATGGTAGTCCTGGGGTAAGCATGTAGGGAGAGAGGTAGGTAAATCCGCCTCTTGTGTATCCTGAGATGTGATGCCGAGCCGATTGTGGCGAAGTGGGTGATCCTATGCTGCCGAGAAAAGCCTCTAGTGAGTGTCGTGGCGGCCCGTACCCGAAACCGACTCAGGTGGTCAGGTAGAGAATACCAAGGCGATCGGGTGAACTGTGGTTAAGGAACTCGGCAAATTGCCCCCGTAACTTCGGGAGAAGGGGGGCCTTCGCTGGTGATGAGTCTTGCACTCGGAGCTGGTGGGGGTCGCAGAGGCCAGGGGGAAGCGACTGTTTACTAAAAACACAGGTCCGTGCGAAGTCGTAAGACGATGTATACGGACTGACGCCTGCCCGGTGCTGGAACGTTAAGGGGACCGGTTAGCTGCACTTGTGTGGCGAAGCTGAGAACTTAAGCGCCAGTAAACGGCGGTGGTAACTATAACCATCCTAAGGTAGCGAAATTCCTTGTCGGGTAAGTTCCGACCTGCACGAATGGCGTAACGACTTCCCCGCTGTCTCAACCGCAGACCCGGCGAAATTGCACTACGAGTAAAGATGCTCGTTACGCGCAGCAGGACGGAAAGACCCCGGGACCTTCACTATAGCTTGACATTGGCGTTTGGAACGTCTTGTGTAGGATAGGTGGGAGACGGTGAAGCCGCTACGCTAGTGGTGGTGGAGTCATTGGTGAAATACCACTCTGGTCGTTTTGAACGTCTAACTTCGGTCCGTGATCCGGATCAGGGACAGTGTCTGGTGGGTAGTTTAACTGGGGCGGTTGCCTCCTAAAGAGTAACGGAGGCGCCCAAAGGTTCCCTCAGCCTGGTTGGCAATCAGGTGTCGAGTGTAAGTGCACAAGGGAGCTTGACTGTGAGACCGACGGGTCGAGCAGGAGCGAAAGCTGGGACTAGTGATCCGGCGGTGGCTTGTGGAAGCGCCGTCGCTCAACGGCTAAAAGGTACCCCGGGGATAACAGGCTGATCTTCCCCAAGAGTCCATATCGACGGGATGGTTTGGCACCTCGATGTCGGCTCGTCGCATCCTGGGGCTGGAGTAGGTCCCAAGGGTTGGGCTGTTCGCCCATTAAAGCGGTACGCGAGCTGGGTTTAGAACGTCGCGAGACAGTTCGGTCCCTATCCGCTGCGCGCGCAGGAGACTTGAAAGGAGCTGTCCCTAGTACGAGAGGACCGGGACGGACGAACCTCTGGTGTGCCAGTTGTTCCGCCAGGAGCACGGCTGGTTGGCTACGTTCGGAAGGGATAACCGCTGAAAGCATCTAAGCGGGAAGCTCGCCTTGAGATGAGGTCTCCCACCATGAGAGTGGGTAAGGCTCCCAATAGACGATTGGGTTGATAGGCCGGAGGTGGAAGCATGGTAACGTGTGGAGCTGACCGGTACTAATAGGCCGAGGACTTGACCATAAAGCTTTTTGCTCGCGTCCACTGTGTGATTCTGAAACAGCAGGCACCGTTGTGTGTTTGATAGTTTCATAGTGTTACGGCGGTTATGGCGAAGGGGAAACACCCGGTTACATTCCGAACCCGGAAGTTAAGCTCTTCAGCGCCGATGGTACTGCACCGGGGACGGTGTGGGAGAGTAGGTCGCCGCCGGGCAATCTTTTGGGAAAGGCCATCCTTCGGGGTGGCCTTTTCTGTTTCCCGGGACCTTTCCCTTGTGGGTCCTGTGCCTTCGGAGCGCTTTCCTCGGAGTACTCTCCGCCTCCTCTATGAGGATCTCCTCCAGATGGAGAGCCCTGGCCCCATGTCAGGGCCAGGGCTGTGTTGAACAGAGCAGGGTCAGGGCGTGATGAACAGAGCGTCGCCTACGGTCCGCTCACTGCCGTCCGAAGGACGGTTGATGACCTTGTGGCCGACAACCATCGCACTCGATCCGCCACCGTCGAGGTTTATGGCCTGCTTGGCACCCAGCCAGCGCATCAGCTGAGCCGCCTCCACCATTGAGGCGCCCACGGTGACACCGGGATTGCGTCCGTCCACCGTGACCAGGATCAGGCCGCCGGACTTGGTGACGCCGGCCATCGTGCGGGGGTGGCGACGGAGCATCATGTTGAAGGATGCCTGTCCGTCGGCTTGGGCGGTAATCCGCACCTGGCCGTTTCTCACGAGCCCCACGCCGCCGCCCATGATGTATGTCTCCGGGGTGAGCGGCACGGTCCGTTTGGTCCGCAGGTCGATGACCCTGGTGTCGAGCTTCATGGTGGAGGTCTCCAGGGCGTGTTCCAGCAGCCAGTCGGCCATGACGCCGGTGCCATGGAGCACGTAGGTGCCGCGCGAGACGATGCCGCCACCCTCGCGGACCTTGATGATCTTACCTTGGGCGTCGACCACGATCTCGGTCCCGCCGTCGGCTGCGGTCTTGGTGCCGAACTCCTCGGTGTAAAGGACGAGTTCGTCCGTTCCGGCAGCCCGGTTGATACCTTTGACCTCGGTCTTCGCCCCGTCAGCCGGGGTCGCGGTGATAGTCGTCTTCAGCTCGGTGATCTGGATCTTGCGACCGGTGATGACGACGCCGCTGCGACCGGGTACCGCTTCGCTGAGAAGTTTGCCTCCCACCACTGAAATCCCCATCGGGTCGCCCTGGAGCGCCTTGGGCGTGTGAATGTTGAAGAAGCCGCCGTTGACGCCGGCGATGGCCCCGGCCCGCCTGGCCATCGAGCTGGTCGTCTCGCGCTTGGCGACGCTGGCCCCGACACTCGTTCTGAACGATCCCTTGAAGACCTTGGGGTCCACCATCAGGACGTTCATGGTCCAGGGCCCGGTGGTCTGCAGGCCGTCGTCAGCGAGATAGTCGGTCTTGGCCCGGATGTCGAACTCCTTGAGTTCCTTCACCACCTTGTCGGCCTTGGCGCGTTCCGCGAATGTCCATAGCCCGATGCGGACAAGGTAACGGTCCACGGCCGGAGCGTCCGCGGCGGCGGGTTGCGTGACCTTCTGCACGGCCGGGGTGAACCCGGCGGCCTGGACCTCCGCCGCTCTGGTCTGAGCGGTGGTCAGCCCGCCGTCCTCGTGCCCATTGGGCATGAGCACCGTCACGGTCCATCCCTCGGTGGACTTCCCCTGTTTCAGGCTGAAAAGGTCTACGCCCGGCACCACGCTGCGCTGGTTCTTGACCGGAGCGGCGCTGTTGCCAAGCGGAAACGTCGAGGTGGGGAAGGTCAGGCTCGCCCCGTCGGCTTGGGCGGGAATTGCTGTGACGCTGAGTGCTATGGCAGAAAGCCCGACGACGATACGTCGCGACATGTATGTCTCTCTCCCCGTTAGTGACCAAGACTTCGGTGCACCATCGTGCCGAGATCTTCCTGCCAAGGGGAGCGAAACGCGTTAAACATCCCAAGAAAGTGTTGTCACGCGGACCGTCTCATGTGAGAGGCGATGGAATTCTGATAGTCCGAAACTGCCTCGACCGGGCTAATCGCGCTGGTCAATAGGGGTTAGTCCCCACCGTTTCACTGCGGTGACGGCACCAGGGCGCTACGGTTCAGTACGCCGCACTCCTCAGATCAAGCGGCACTCTTTCCGAGAGGCAGCCATCATGGGGCTGAACATTCTCATCGTGATCATCGCAAGCATGGTCCTCGGATTCATTCTTGGCGTGATCACGGCGCGACCGCGTCGCTGGGATCTCTACGTCTGCGCCGATGACACCATCCACGTGGACGTCGCATCCGATCAGGACGGTTAGCGGGCGCGACCAGACAGGCGCAGGCCGTACGGAATCTGGGTCCGGTACGGCTTGCGCCGTGGTCGGTCCTCAGCTCAGGGAGTGATACACCTTCCGGAGTGTCTCGTGGACGATCCAGGTTGTCTTGGCGCCGTCGGCGAGGAGACAGACCGTGCCCGGGGTGAGTTCGATGGTGGCACCGCCCTCGACCTCCACGGTGGCCCGGCCGGACATGACCACGAAGATCTCATCATGTTCGACGTCGATCACCGTGCCCGGGGTGATCTCCCAGATGCCCCGGCTCTGTGAGCCGTCGGGTGAGGGCCACAGCTCGATCGAGGAGATCTGCGGCGAGCCGGCCAGGATCTGGGCGGGCTCCAACTCGTCAGGTGACAGCTGCACGCCGTCCGTGGGGACGGCGAAGATCCCGGCGGCGGCGACCATGCGGGCCAGGTCGGCGGTCTCGGGGACGAGGATGTCGGGCATGGGGACCTTTCAGGTGCGGATGTTGTCTCTCCGGAACGACTCCTGCGCCAGGAGGGCGACATGAAGGGAGAGACAGGACTCGACATCGTCCAGGTTGGTGTCGAGAATCCGTTCCAGCCTGCGGAGCCGGTCGTAGAAAGCCGGCCGGGACAGGTGAGCCTTCTGGGCCGCGACGGCCTTGTTACGGCCGGAGTCCAGGTAGATCCGGAGGATCCTGGTCAGGTCGCCACCGCGCTGGGCGTCGTGGGCCAGCAACGGGCCGAGTTCGCGTTCGGCGAAGGTCTGCAGACGGGCGTCGTCTCTCAACAGGTGGAGCAGGCCACGTAGGCGCAGGTCGGGCAGGCGGTAGAAGGCTCGGCCGTCGGGTTGCCTGACGGCTACGTCCGCGACCTGCTCCGCCTCCAGGAAGCTGCGCCGTACGTCACGGAGGGATTCGACCACCGAACCCGCGGCGAGTACGAACGGGGTGGTGAAGGCCACGCGCAGACGGTCGGCGAGCATGACCAGGGTGGGTTCGGCCGAGGTGCGTGGGGGCAGCGGGAGCAGGACGCCGATGCGGTTCTGGTTCAAGGCGCCGACCAGGGCGGGGAGGCGGGCCTCGCGGCAGGCGGCGGCGGTGGCGTCGGCCAGCTCACCGAGCCGGGCGAGCTGCTCCTGGCCGTCCAGCGGGCTCTCCGGTTGCTCGGCAAGCCGGAGCACCACACTGATCAGCTTGCGACCGGTCAGCGGGACGCCGACCGCTCGGGCGCGGGCGGCGGCCTCGTCGGGGTCGGCGTAGGCGTGAGTCAGAATGCCGGTGATGATCGTGCCGTGGGCCTGGCGTTCCAGTGACTCCTGGTGACGCTCCAGCAGGCGGCCCAGGGCGAGGGTGGTCGCGGCGCGTTCGGCGAGCACGATCTCGCGTGGGCCGGGCTCGCCGCCGCAGAGCAGGATCAGCCTGCCCCAGTCCTGGCCGCGCGCGCCGACCATGGTGACCAGCCATCCGGAGGCCGAGTCGTAGGCGGTGCGCTGGTCCGGGGCCACGGCCCTGGAACGTGTCTCCCAGCTCGCCAGCAGCGTTCCGGTGTCGCGCCCGGCCGTCTCGCAGGCCAGCACCTGGTGGGCGAGGTTCTCCAGGAGCACCGGCCGCCCGGAGAGCCGTGCGACCTGGCTGAGAACCTCGGCGGGAGACGCGCCCTCGACCGACAGCTCGGTGAAGACCTCGTGAAGCTGCTCGGAGGCGCGCAGCTCCTCCAGCTGGATGTCGATGATCCTGGCGTGGACCGACTCGGTGATCTGCACGAACGGGGTCTCGCGGGCCAGTGTGATCAGTGGCAGGCCGTGCTGCTCGGCGGCGGTGACCACGCTACGGGGCAGCTCCCTGACGAACTTGCGGCCCAGTTCCACGATCAGTCCGGACGCACCGACGGCGGCCAGTTCGCCGACGTAGTCGGCCAGCATCTCGGGGTCGTCGGGGAGCGCGATGCCGGTGGTGAGCACCAGCTCGCCGCCACGGAGCAGGTGGGCGATGTCGGTGACCTCGCCGACGTGCACCCAGCGCACCCGGGTGTCGAGTCGGTCGGCTCCCGCGACGACTCGGGGATTGCCTCGGCGGACGGTGTCCAGGGAGAGAACGTCGGCGATGGTAGGGAGCACAGGCCGAGACTATCCGATCATATTGTAATTTCGGACAGTAGTTACTTTACATTATGTTCTATTGGTCTGCCTTCGCGTCGTATCCGGCGGAGAAAAGGTGTCAGCCGTGGGAGCCGACGGCTGTATCCCCGAACCGGCCGATGGGATGGCGGACAGGGCTCCGGGTGCCGACGCCCGGCGACCGATACCCGGTGGTGCAGGGCGGGGGTGCCGATGGCCTGACTCCCGGTGGCGGGAGTCAGCCGCCGATGGTTCCGCCGTCGCCACGGGCTCCCGATCGCGCGTCCGGCGCCGCCGGGGGATCCGCCGGAGGGGGGATCGAGCGGTTCAGCCGGGCTTCCAGACCGTCGAGGAGGCAGGTCAGGCCGAACTCGAAGTTGAGAGCCCTGGAGGTGTCGACGTCCATCTCGCTGAACTCGGCGTAGCGGGCGACCAGTTCGGGATAGTCGGCCGCGGCCCTGCGCACCGTCGGCTGCATGGCGGCGTTCCACTCGTTGGAGTCGAGGCCCGATCTGTCCAGCGCGGCATTCCAGGAGATCTCGGGCGCGGTGACCCCGGCCACGTAGGACATGAGTGCTGAGGCGGCGTAGTGCTGGTCGATGTCCCGGAATCCGGCGTGCTCGAAGGTGCGGATCAGCCGGCTCAGAATCCGCATCGCGTTGGGCCCGATGGAGGGGACCTTTCCGACGAGGTTGATCGCCCAGGGATGCTGGAGGAGTATCTGGCGCATGCCGTAGGCGAAGGAGGAGGCGGCGTTGCGCCAGGTGGTCTCCTCGACGTCCAGGACGGTGAACCCGCCGTAGACCTCGTCGAGGACGAGTTCGAGCAAGTCGTCCTTGGTGGCCACGTGCCAGTAGATGCTGGTCGCGCCCGACCCGAGCCGGGTGGCCAGACGGCGCATGCTCAGTGCCTCCAGCCCCTCGGCGTCGAGCAGCTGCACGGCCACGCGCACGATCTGCGCCCGGCTGAGCGTCGAGCTCTTGGCGGCCCGTGGTTCGCGCAGCCAGACGGAGCTGAAGCACTGGTTCACGGACTCAGCATAAATCCACTCGCACACCATTCGATTTTATCGTACGGTGTGCGAGTGAAATCGAACACTGTACGAGATGAACGCGATCCCCGGCGATGGTGGATCCTTGGGGTGCTCTGCCTGAGCCTGCTGGTCCTCGTGGTGGACAACACCGTCCTGAACCTGGCCATCCCGGCTCTGATGACCGATCTCGGTGCCAGCCCCTCGGACATCCAGTGGATCATCGACGCCTACGTCCTGGTCTTCGCCGGACTGCTGCTCACCTCGGGCAGCCTGTCCGACCGCTACGGGCGCAAGCGTTTCCTGATCATCGGTCTCGTGCTGTTCGGCGGGGCCTCACTGATCGCGCTGCTGGTCACCGAGCCCTGGCAGCTCATCGGCGCCCGCGCGCTGATGGGCGTCGGCGGGTCCATCCTGATGCCGAGCACCCTGTCGATCCTGATCACCGTCTTCGACGACGACGAGCGCCGCAAGGCCATCGCCGCCTGGAGCGCGGTGGCCATGGTCGGCGTGATCGCCGGTCCCACGCTGGGCGGGTTCCTGCTGGAGCACTACTGGTGGGGCTCGATCTTCCTGCTCAACGTGCCGATCACGGTCGTCGCCGTCGTCGCGACCGTGCTGCTGATGCCCGAGACGCGTGGCCCGGCGCGGAGACTCGACCCGGTCGGCGTGCTGCTGTCCACCGTCGGCATGAGCGCCCTGGTGTTCATGGTCATCTCGGCGCCCGGCAAGGGCTGGACCTCGCCGCAGGTGCTGGTCGCCGGGGTGCTGGCCGTGCTGGCACTGGGGTCGTTCGTGTTCTGGGAGCGGAGGGCGGAGCACCCGATGCTGCCGCTCGGACTGTTCCGTGACCGCAACTTCAGCGGTTCGTCGTTCTCGATCGTGCTGATGTCGTTCGGTACGGGCGCGCTGCTGCTGATGCTCACCCAGTATCTGCAGTTCGTGCTGGGCTACGGTCCCATGAAGGCGGGGTTGGCGCTGCTGCCGTACGCCGTGGCCGCCGCGCTGTTCAACGGGGTCGGCGCCGGCCTGGGGCAGCGGGTCAGCAACCGGACGCTGGTCGCCGCCGGTCTCGGCGTGATGGCCCTCGGCTTCGGCGTGCTCGCCTTCATGACCGCCGACACCGGGTACGGCACGCTGATCACCGGCCTCATGCTCATGGGAGTCGGCGGCGGACTCGCCGGGCCCGCGGCGTACGCGACCCTGATGGGGGCGGTGCCGCCCGAGCACGCCGGCGTGGGATCGGCGCTCAACGACACCGTCCAGCAGGTGGGCATGGCGCTGAGCGTGGCCGTGCTCGGCAGCGTGCTGGCCGGGGTCTACACCTCGTCGATGCCCGAGGGCGCCCCGGCCGCCGCGCGAAGCTCGATCGGCGAGGCGCTGCTGCTCGGCGACCCGGGACTGGCGCGGACCGCGCGGGAGGCGTTCGTGTCGGCCATGTCCTTCGGCTCCTGGGTGGGCGCCGCCTTCACCCTCGCGGCCGCCGCGCTGGCGTTCACGGTGCTCCGTCCGGCTCCCAAGGTCCCGGCCTCAGCGCCGGACCTGGTGGAGACGGGGAGCTGAGAGGTTCTCCAGGCTGTCGAGTTTGTGTGTCCGCTCGTCGTGGCCGATCTGGCGGCGGGGTGTCCGGCAGACTCGCTGACGCCCCGTACAGGTCTGCTCTCCGGGCTCTGCCCCCGGTCTCATCCGGCTCCTTCGGAAACGGCCCCGGCGCGCCGTCCGGCAACCGGCGGACATGAGATGGAGAGCGGGATGTCTCGCTGACATCATGATGGATTCAGGGGCGACCTTCCGACATGTTGACGGTATGAGTGGTGGCTCAGAGCCGGGATACTCGACATATGCCGGACCTTCTTGCGCGCCACCGGGCGGTAATGCCCAACTGGATGGCCCTTTACTACAACGAGCCCATTGAGATCGTCAGCGGTAAGGGCAACCGGGTCGTCGACGCCTCGGGCACGACCTACCTGGACTTCTTCGCGGGCATCCTGACCAACATGATCGGGTACGACGTGCCCGAGGTGCGTGAGGCCGTCGAGCGCCAGCTCGCCACCGGCGTCGTGCACACCTCCACGGTCTATCTCCTCCGCGGGCAGGTCGAGCTCGCGGAGAAGATCGCCAAGCTGTCCGGCATCAAGGACGCGAAGGTCTTCTTCACCAACTCCGGCACCGAGGCCAACGAGACCGCGCTGCTGCTGGCGACCTACGCGCGTAAGTCCGACCAGGTGCTCGCCATGCGGCAGAGCTACCACGGCCGCTCCTTCGGCGCGGTCAGCGTGACCAGCAACCGCGCTTGGAAGAACAACTCGCTGTCCCCGCTGAACGTCCACTTCCTGCACGGCGCGGACCGCCACCTCACCCAGTTCCGCGGCCTGTCGGACGCCGACTACATCGCGGTGTGCGTGGACGACCTGCGCCACGTGCTCTCCACCGGGGTCTCCGGCGACGTCGCCGCGCTGATCGCCGAGCCGATCCAGGGGGTGGGCGGGTTCACCATGGCCCCCGACGGGCTGTTCGCCGCCTACAAGGAGGTCCTGGACGCCGAGGGCATCCTGTTCATCTCCGACGAGGTGCAGACCGGCTGGGGCCGTACCGGGTCGGCCTTCTTCGGCATCCAGAACCACGGTGTCACGCCGGACATGATGACCTTCGCCAAGGGCCTGGGCAACGGTTTCGCGGTCGGCGGCGTCGTGGCGCGCGGTGACCTGATGGACAACCTGCACGCGGTGGGCCTGGCGACCTTCGGTGGCAACCCGATCTCCATGGCCGCCGCCAACGCCACGCTGGACTACGTGCTCGACCACGACCTGCAGACCGGCGCCGCCCGGACCGGCGCCCTGATCATCGACGGGCTCCGCGAGGCCGCGCCACGCCTGCCGATCGTCGGTGACATCCGCGGCAAGGGCCTGATGTTCGCGGTCGAGCTGGTCGACCCGGCGACCGGTGAGCCCTCTCCGGCGCTCGCCGCCCGGTTCATGGAGGAGACGCGGAAGGCCGGTCTGCTGGCAGGCAAGGGCGGCCTGTACGGCAACGTGCTCCGCATGGCCCCGCCGCTCACCCTGACGATGGAGGAGGCCGCCGAGGGCCTCGGGATCATCGTCACCGCGCTCGAAGCCATCAACGCCGAGGTCGTCTCATGAAGAACGTCACCCACTGGATCAACGGAGCCCCCGCCGAGGGCGGCGGCCGTACGTCCGAGATCTTCAACCCCGTGACCGGGAAGGTCAGCGGGCGGGTCCACCTCGCCTCGGTGGACGAGGTCGACGCCGCCGTGGCCGCCGCGGCGGCGGCCTACCCGGCCTGGCGGGACGCCTCGCTGGTCAGGCGCTCGCAGGTGCTGTTCCGCTTCCGCGAGCTGATGGACGCCAATCGCGACGAGCTGGCCCGGCTCATCTCCGCGGAGCACGGCAAGGTCCACTCAGACGCGCTGGGCGAGGTGGCCCGGGGCCTGGAGGTCGTGGAGTTCGCCTGCGGCATCCCGCACCTGCTCAAGGGCGGTTTCTCCGAGGGCGTCTCCACCCGGGTCGACTCCTACTCCATCCGTCAGCCGCTGGGCGTCGTCGCCGGGATCACCCCGTTCAACTTCCCGGCCATGGTGCCGATGTGGATGTTCCCGATCGCGATCGCCGCCGGCAACGCCTTCATCCTCAAGCCTTCGGAGAAGGACCCGTCCGCGTCGCTGCTGATGGCCTCCCTCTGGAAGGAGGCCGGGCTGCCGGACGGGATCTTCAATGTCGTCCAGGGCGGCAAGGTGGCGGTGGACCGGCTGCTGGAGCACCCGGACGTGCGCGCCGTCTCGTTCGTGGGGTCCACGCCCATCGCCAGATACGTCTACGAGACCGCCACCTCCCACGGCAAGCGGGTCCAGGCGCTCGGCGGTGCGAAGAACCACATGCTCGTGCTCCCCGACGCCGACCTCGACCTGGTCGCCGACGCGGCGGTGTCGGCGGGCTTCGGCTCGGCCGGTGAGCGCTGCATGGCGATCTCGGTCGTGCTGGCCGTCGATCCGGTCGGCGACGAGCTGGTCGACAAGATCGTCGCCCGGGTCTCCGCGCTGACCGTGGGTCCCGGCGACGACCCCGCCTCCGAGATGGGCCCCCTCGTCACGGAGGTCCACCGTGACAAGGTCGCCTCCTACCTCGACCTGGGTGTCTCCGAGGGGGCCAAGCTGGTGGTGGACGGCCGCCGGACCCTGATTGCCGGCGGCGCGGCCGCCGCCGAGACCCCGGGCTTCTGGCTCGGCCCGACGGTCCTCGACCACGTTCCGGCCGGCTCCCGCGTCCATCGGGAGGAGATCTTCGGCCCGGTCCTGGCGATCGTGCGCGTGTCCTCCTACGAGGAGGGGCTGAAGCTGATCAACGATGGCGAGTTCGGCAACGGCACCGCGGTCTTCACCAACGACGGGGGCGCCGCCCGGCGTTTCCAGAACGAGGTGGAGGTCGGCATGATCGGCGTCAATGTGCCGATCCCGGTGCCGATGGCCTTCTACAGCTTCGGCGGCTGGAAGGCCTCGCTGTTCGGCGACACCCACGTTCACGGGACCGAGGGCGTGCACTTCTACACCCGTGGCAAGGTCGTCACCTCACGCTGGCTCGACCCGAGCCACGGCGGCGTCAACCTGGGATTCCCGACCAACGGCTAGACCCGTACGGCCGACGGCCTCTCCTCGGCGTGGTCCAGGAGTCTCCGCTCCGCGTGGTCCAGGAGCAGAGCCAGTTTCCTCGCCGCGGCCGAAGGCGAGGTGGCGGTCGGCGGGATGCCGGGCGCTGTTCAGGCGCAGGTACGGCCGCCGTCTCGGCGGCGACCGCCTCCCAGTCGGGATAGAACGTGGACGCCTCCGGGTGCGGGAACGCATGGCGTCCGGGTGACGAACATCGAGCCCGGCCTGACGGACACCGAACTGGCATCCCACATCGACAACCCGGAGTTGGGCGCGGACGGCCAGCTCGGTGAGATGTTCGACGCGCTCGGCTCACTGTCCGCCGACGAGATCGCCGACCTGGTCGGCTACGTGGCCAGCCGGCCCAGGCACGTGAATCTCCGTCAGATCATCGTGATGCCCACCCGCCAGGCGTGACCTGGACGTCCCGGGGGGCGCGGAGCCGGTTGAGGCGCGCCCGCCGACGGCGGGGAGCCCCGGGTCTTCTGCCGGCAGGTGGGAGGGCAGGTAGGCTCCGGACAGGTCGGCAGCGGCATCGTGGGGGAAGTGATGAGCAGGGACAGGCTCCGCCGTACACATCTCGGCGCGCTGGCGAGCGGGTTGGCGCTTGCCGCGATGGCCCCGTCGGGGGCCGCGGGTGCGGTTCAGCCGTCGGGGAGCCCGTCTGCCCCGAGCACTCCTCCGGCGTCGCCCGGCCGGAGTGCCGCTCCCAGCTCAAGCCCTGGCTCCAGCGCAAGTCCGACACCCTCGGCGTCCATCGGCAAAGGGGAGGGCACGCTACAGGTGCTCACCTTCCAGGGCCATGTCGAGTACGGCGGGACCAGCTCCGCGGTGAACTGGGTCACCCCGTTCGAGCGGAAGACCGGATGCCGGGTCGTGAAGCTCGACCGGGTGAGGACGGGTGAGGAGATGGCCGCCAAACTCGCCGGCAACTCCTACGACGTCATCTCGCCGCCGCCGGACCTGGCCGGGCAGCTGGTGGCGGAGGGTAGTGTCGCACCGGTCGACACCTCCCTGGTCGAGGGCTACCAGGACATCCCCAAGCTGTTGCGTGAGCTGCCCGCCATGCGGCAGGGGGGCAAGGTCTACGGCATCCCGTACCTGTGGGGGGTCAACCAGGTCGTCTACGAGCAGGGCAGGCCGCAGGGGCCCGAGGCCCTCTACACGACCGCGCCCGTGGCGATCAGGGACAGCCCGCTGAGCATCGCCGACGCCGCGCTCGCGCTCAGGCGGGCCAGCCCCGGACTCGGGATCAAGGATCCGTTCCAGCTCACCCCCGCCCAGCTCGACGCCGCGGTGAAGCTGCTCGCCGAACGGGACGGCCCCGATCGGGTCTACTGGAAGGACTCCCTCGATCTGATCCGGGTCCTCGCGACGAGGGCGGTGCGGCTGGCGCAGGCCCTGCCGTACCACCGGGATCTCTTCAAGCGGGCGGGCCGGCCGATGAAGGCGCTGGACAGGTCACCGATGACCGGGTGGGTCGACCCGTGGATGCTCTCGGCCAGACCCGCCAGTCCGAACTGCGCCTACAAGTGGCTCAACTGGACCGCCTCGGCCGGTGTGCAGCGCTCGGCGGCCGCCTGGACGGGTCTCGCCCCGGCCAATCCCAAGGCGTGTGCCAAGCGCGCCCAGCGCATGTGCGACGTCTACCACGTCCGCGACGACGACTGGATCCGGCGCGTCTCCTTCGCCGTCCGCCCGGCGAAGGATTGCGGCGGCGGGGGCGGGGGCGGGGAATGCACCGACTACACCGACTGGATGCAGAGATGGAAGAACCTCGTGAAATGAGCGGGGATCCGGTGACCTGAGCTTGACGGGCCGCGGGCACGCCCATCCCCCGCTGGGTGCGGCCTGCCAGGAGCGCTCCGGATGTTCCCCCGACTCCGGAGCGCTCCGTTTCTCCGTAGCCATGTCTGCTCTTCCTTGAAATCGCCACGGTTTCCGTCGCGTTTATCAACATCAACAATGGATTCAGCGGTAAGCCATGCCCAAACTATTGGCTGGTTGACCAGTCAGCCAGTAGGCTCCCGGCATGAGAATCCTTCTTGTGGGAGCGGGCGGGGTCGGCTCCGCCGTGGTTCCGATCGCCGCGCGCCGAGATTTCTTCGAACACATCGTGGTGGCCGACTCCAGACAGGACCGCGCCGCGGAGACCGTGGCCAAGATCGACGATCCGCGCTTCAGCGCCATCGGGCTGGACGCCTCCGACCAGGCGGCGGTCGAAGCCGCTCTGGCCGAGCACCGCTGTGACGTGCTCTTCAATGCCGTGGATCCGCGTTTCACCATGCCCCTGTTCCGGGCCGCGCTCAACGCCGGGGCGCACTACCTCGACATGGCGATGTCGCTGTCGCGACCGCACCCCCGGAGGCCGTACGAGCTGACCGGGGTGAAGCTGGGCGACGAGCAGTTCGCGCTGGGCGACGCCTGGCGCGCCAAGGACAGGCTGGCGCTGGTGGGCATGGGCGTGGAGCCCGGGCTCGCCGACGTGTTCGCCCGCTACGCGGCCGAGCACCTCTTCGAGAGCATCGAGGAGATCGGCATCCGCGACGGGTCGAACCTGGTGGTCGAGGGCTACGACTTCGCGCCGACCTTCTCCATCTGGACGACCATCGAGGAGTGCCTCAACCCGCCGGTGATCTGGGAGGACGGCGAATGGCACACCACCGAGCCGTTCAGCGAGCCGGAGGTCTTCGACTTCCCCGAGGGGATCGGCCCGGTCGAGTGCGTGAACGTCGAGCACGAGGAGGTGCTGCTCGTCCCGCGCTGGATCGACGCCAGGCGGGTGACGTTCAAATACGGTCTCGGTGAGGAGTTCATCGACGTCCTGAAGACCCTGCACAAGCTCGGCCTGGACAACGCGGGCAAGATCCGGGTCGGCGGCGTCGAGGCCTCGCCCCGGGACGTCGTCGCCGCCAGCCTGCCCGACCCGGCCACGCTCGGTGACCGGATGCGCGGCAAGACCTGCGCCGGCACCTGGGTGAAAGGCGTCGGCAAGGACGGCGAGCCGCGCGAGGTCTACCTCTACCACGTGGTCGACAACGAGTGGTCGATGCGCGAGTACGGCTGCCAGGCCGTGGTCTGGCAGACCGCCGTGCACCCCGTCGTCGCGCTGGAACTGCTGGCCACCGGCGGCTGGTCGGGCACGGGAGTGCTGGGCCCCGAGGCGTTCGACGCCGTGCCGTTCCTGGACCTGCTCACCACCTACGGCTCGCCGTGGGGCATGCGCGACCAGGCCGGCCAGGCGCTTCTGTCCGCCTGACCCGGCGCTGCCCGACCCGAAACGCCGGCGTACGGTCCCCGAGTCCGCACGCTGCCGACGTCGGCCCTCCCGGGGGCGGCGGCCATGGATCACCTGGCCGCCGCCCTTCGGCGCGTCGGGCGCAAAGCGTGATGACGCCACTGAAACCTGTGGCGTCAGGCAGCTAGCCGCCTACTGACCGTCATCTGTTACAGAATCCGGACATCACGAATCCGGATCGTTACATCAGGTGGCGGAGGCGGTCCTCCTTCGCCGGTATCGTTTCGCTCATCCCGGGCCAAAGAAGTCATAACGGGATTAAGCGCGCGCTAATGGGGAACAAGCGACGCCCGCACCTGCGGGTCTCCTTCGCCGCCCCTCGCGCTCCCGAGCGACACACGAGGGGAGGACGATGGGCACCTACCTGCTGAAGCGACTGATCAGCAACATCCTGCTGGTAGCCATCGCCGCGAGCATGGCGTACTTCCTCGCCGCCACGAGCCTGAACCCGAGGGCCAAGTACGAAGGCCGCCAGCCGCCGGTGGCGGAGGCCGTCGTCGACGCGACACTGGACGACTACAACCTCAACGACAAGACGCCGGTCTTCGAGCGCTACGTCACCTGGGTCTCCGGCGTCGTCACCGGCGACCTCGGCAGGACCTGGGAAGGCAAGTCGGTCAACGAGGAGATGGGCCGCCGTATCGGCGTCAGCCTCCGGCTGCTGCTCATCGGCACGATCATCGGCTCCGGTGTCGGTATCGCCGTCGGCGCCTACGCCGCGGTCAGGCAGTACAAGATCAGCGATCGGGTGGTCAGCGTGACCTCCTTCGTCATCATGGCGATCCCGGTCTTCGTGATCGCGACGATGCTCACCATCGGGGCGGTCGGGCTCAACAACTCCCTGGGTTTCACCCTGCTGGAGTACACCGGCGAGTACAGCCCGGGGCTGAGCGGCTGGGCGCAGTTCACCAACCGGCTCAACCATCTGATCCTGCCGACGATCTCACTCTCCCTCGGGCAGATCGCGTTCTACAGCCGGATCCAGCGCAACATGATGCTGGACGTGCTGGGCCAGGACTTCGTCCGCACCGCCAGGGCCAAGGGGCTCAGCCGCAGGAAGGCGCTGCTCAAGCACGCGTTGCGGACCGCGTTGATCCCGGCCGCGACCTACTTCGCCTTCGCCTTCGGCACGCTGCTGACCGGGGCGACCTTCACTGAGAACATCTTCGGCTGGAACGGCATGGGGGCCTGGCTGGTGAGCTCGATCCAGCAGAACGACACCAACGCGGTCGCCGCGGTGAGCCTGTTCGCGGCGGTGTGCGTCCTGGTCGCCGGCCTGCTGTCCGACCTCGTCGTGGCCGCCCTCGACCCCCGGGTGCGGGTGAGCTAGATGCGATCGAAAGTCGTCCTCACCCGCATGCTGCGCAACCCACAGGCCCGCTACGGCCTGATCGCGCTGCTCCTGCTCCTGGCGCTCGCCTACGTCGGCCCGTTCGTCGGCCCCCACGACTGGACCGAGAAGGACTTCCTGGCCTTCCTGGAGGGACCCTCGGCCGAGCACTGGTGGGGCACCACCCAGATCGGCCAGGACGTCTACGCGGTCACCCTGCGCGGCATGCAGAAGTCGATCGTCATCGGCTTCCTCGTCGCCCTCTTCTCCACCGGCGCCGCCGCCCTGGTCGGCGCCGCCGCCGGCTACTTCGGCGGGTGGGTGGACAGGGCCCTGATGTGGGGCGCGGACCTGCTGCTCGTGCTGCCCAGCTTCCTGATCATCGCGATCCTCTCGCCGAACCTCAAGGGCGGCTCGTGGCTCTGGTTCGTGGTCCTGCTCGGCGCCTTCTCCTGGATGATCACCTCCCGGGTGGTGCGGAGCATGACGCTCTCCCTGCGTGAACGGGAGTACATCCTGGCCGCCCGTTACATGGGCATCCCCGGCTGGAAGATCATTCTTAGGCACATCGTGCCGAACCTCTCGTCCCTGCTGATCATCGACGCCACGCTCAACGTCAGCGGCGCGATCATCGGCGAGGCGGCCCTGTCGTTCTTCGGGTTCGGCATCCAGCCGCCCGACGTCTCGCTCGGCACACTGATCGCGGACGGAAGCAGCAAGGTCACCGGCTACCCCTGGCTGTTCCTCTTCCCCGCCGGACTGCTCGTGCTGCTCGTGCTCAGCATCAACCTCATCGGCGACGGCCTGCGGGACGCACTCGACCCGGGGAGCAACCAGTGAACGAGCGGATCGGCACACAGGGCGGGCTCGGCGGATCAGCCACCGGCACGGACGCGCCCATCCTCGAGGTCAACGACCTCAACGTCACCTTCCGTGGCGGCATCAAGGCCGTCCGGGGCGTGAGCTACCAGCTCAGCCGGGGCGAGGTGCTCGGGATCGTCGGTGAGTCGGGCTCCGGCAAGTCCGTCACCTCGCTGGCGGTGATGGGCCTGCTCCCACCGGGCGCCGAGATCAGCGGCTCGGTCAGGCTGCACGGCCAGGAGCTGCTCGACATGCCGGAGGAGAGGCTCACCGGGCTCCGCGGCAAGTCCATCGGCATGATCTTCCAGGACCCGCTCTCGGCCTTCACCCCCGTCTACACCATCGGTGACCAGATCGCCGAGGCGGTGCGGATCCACCAGAAGGTCGGCAAGGACGCGGCCGCGAAACGGGCCGTCGAGCTGCTGGACCTGGTCGGCATCCCGCATCCGGACGTGCGGGCCAGGGCGTTCCCGCACGAGTTCTCCGGCGGCATGCGCCAGCGTGCCATGATCGCCATGGCCATCGCCAACGACCCCGACGTGCTGGTCTGCGACGAGCCGACCACCGCGCTCGACGTCACCATCCAGGCCCAGGTGCTGGAGGTGCTCAAGACCGCGCAGCGGGAGACCGGCGCCGGCATCGTGATGATCACCCATGACCTGGGGGTCGTCGCCGGCATCGCCGACCGGGTGCTGGTCATGTACGCCGGCAAGCCGGTCGAGCTCGGCACCGTGGACGAGATCTACTACCGCCCGCGCATGCCGTACACGATGGGCCTGCTCGCCTCGATCCCGCGGATGGACCGCCCGGAGGGGCGGCTGGTCCCGATCGAGGGGAACCCGCCCTCGCCCGCCGCGCTGCCGCCGGGCTGTCCTTTCGCACCGCGCTGCCCGATGCGGGTCACCGCCTGCGACGAGGTGGAGCCCGACCTGGAACGGGTCGGTTCCGGCGGCCGGCGGGCGGCCTGCATCCGCTCGCACGAGATCGACCTCAAGGGCCTCGACGGCGCCACGATCTACCCCGTGCCCGAGGCTCCCGCCGAGACCGTGCCGCGCGGGCCGCGGGACGGGCGGGAGACCGTGCTGAGGGTCGAGAACATGGTCCGGCACTACCCGCTCATGAAGGGCGCGGTGTTCAAGCGCCGGGTCGGCACCGTGCACGCGGTGGACGGCATCAGCTTCGACATCGCCGAGGGCGAGACGCTCGCCCTGGTCGGCGAGTCGGGCTGCGGCAAGACCACCACGCTCCAGCAGATCATGCAGCTGGAGGCGCCGCAGGGCGGCACGGTCGTCGTGCTCGGCAAGGACAGCGCCGCGCTGGCCAAGGCCGACCGCAGGGCGCTCCGCAGGGACCTGCAGATCGTCTTCCAGGACCCGATGGCCGCGCTCGACCCGCGGATGCCGGTCGGCGACATCCTCGCCGAGCCGCTCCGCGCGCACGGTCACAAGGACGTCAGGGGCCGGATCGCCGAACTGCTCACCCTGGTGGGCCTGGACCCCGGCCACGCCGAGCGCTACCCGCAGCACTTCTCCGGCGGGCAGCGCCAGCGCATCGGCATCGCCCGCGCCCTGGCCCTGGAGCCCAAGCTGATCGTGCTCGACGAGCCGGTGTCGGCGCTGGACGTGTCCATCCAGGCGGGTGTGATCAACCTGCTGGAGGACCTGAAGGCCCGGCTCGGCCTGTCCTACCTGTTCGTCGCCCACGACCTGTCGGTGGTCAGGCACCTCGCGGACCGGATCGCGGTCATGTATCTCGGCAAGATCGCCGAGATCGGCACCGTCGACGAGGTGTACGGCAGGCCCGCCCACCCCTACACCCGGGCGCTGCTGTCGGCGATCCCGTTGCCCGACCCCGAACTGGAGCGCTCACGCGAGCGGATCCTGCTCGAAGGCGACCTGCCCAGCCCGGCCGACCCCCCGTCCGGCTGCCGGTTCCGCACCCGTTGTCCCAAGCGCGCCCTGCTGGGCGAGGCGCAGGCGCGCAGGTGCGAAGAGGAAGAGCCCATCGTTGTCCGGCTCGCGGCTGCCGCCGACCACGGCGCCGCCTGCCACTATCCCGAGGAGACCGAGGTCCTTCCGACCTCTCGTCCCTGACAACCCCTGTTGGAGGAACACGTGAAGGTTGGTTACAAGGCGGTCGCCGGAACCGCACTCCTGGCGATGGCCCTCACGGCCTGCGCCGGTGGCGGTGCCGAGAAGCCGGAGGCCGCGTCGAGCCAGGCCGCACAGGAGCAGGCCGCCACGCTTCCCGGAAGCACGACCAACCCGGTCGCCTACGACCAGGTCGCCGACGGCGGCACGGTGAAGCTGGCGCTCAACCAGTGGCAGGCGCAGTGGAACTACAACCAGGTCAACGGCACCAACGCCAACACCGACGATGTGATCGAGCCGCTGATGCCGTTCGTCGCCATCGCCAACGACAAGGCCGAGGTCGTCAACAATCCGGACTACGTCACCGAGTGGAAGATGGAGCTCACCGGGGGCAAGCAGACCGTCACCTACAAGATCAATGACAAGGCCGCGTGGTCGGACGGCACGCCGATGACCTACAAGGACTTCCAGGCTCAGTGGAAGGCCCTGAACGGCGAGAACAAGAAGTATCAGGTCTCCTCGACCGACGGTTACGACCGGGTCGAGTCGGTGGAGAAGGGCGCCACCGACAAGGACGTGGTGGTGACCTTCGCCAAGAACTACCCGGACTGGAAGGGTATGTTCTCCCCGCTCTACCCGGCCTCGGCGAACGAGACGCCCGAGGCGTTCAACAAGGGCTGGGTCGACAAGATCCCGGTCACCGCGGGCCCGTTCAAGGTCGAGTCCATGGACCAGACCAGCAAGACCGCCACGCTCGTCCGCGACGACAAGTGGTGGGGCCAGAAGGCCAAGCTCGACAAGGTCATCTTCCGTACCCTCCTGGACACCGCCAAGCTGAACACTTTCGCCAACGGCGAGATCGACGCGGTGGAGATCCCGGCGAACGCCGCCGACCTCAAACGGGCCAAGGAGGTGGCGAACGCCGACATCCGCAAGGCCGCGGCCCCGAACTGGCGCCACTTCACCGTCAACGGCTCCTCGGAGTTCCTCAAGGACAAGTCGGTCCGTCAGGCCATCCAGCTCGGCATCAACCGCGAGGTGATCGCCCAGTCCGACCTCAAGGACATGGACTGGCCGATCCAGACGCTCAACAACCACGTCTACATGAACACCCACAAGGGTTACGTGGACAACTCCGGTGAGCTCGGCAAGTACAACCCGGAGAAGGCCAAGCAGCTCCTGGACGCCGCCGGCTGGAAGCAGGAGGGGGAGTACCGCAAGAAGGACGGCAAGGAGTTCGCGCTCCGCTTCATCGTCCCCGCCTCGCTGCCCACCTCCAAGCAGGAGGGTGAGCTCACCCAGGCGATGCTGAAGGAGATCGGCGTCAAGGTCACCATCGAGCCGGTCCCCGACGACAAGCTCTTCGACGACTTCATCATCCCCGGCAACTTCGACATCGCCCCGTTCGCCTGGCTGGGCACGCCGTTCCCGAATGGTTCCCTGCCGCAGATCTACAAGACGCCGGAGAGCGCCGAGAACTTCGGCAGCAACTTCCCGCGCATCGGCACCCCCGAGCTGGACGCGCTGATCGACCAGGCCGCGGGTGAGATGGACCCGGCCAAGGCGGTCGAGCTGGGCAACGCGGCGGACAAGCTGATCTGGGACGAGGTGCACACCATCCCGATGTACCAGCGCCCCGACATCTACGCCACCAAGAAGACCCTGGCGAACTACGGCGCCTTCGGCTTCGCGGACAAGAACTGGACGGCCGTCGGTTACACCAAGTAACCACCGGAACGTTACGTGCCCTCCCTCGCTCTCGCGGGGGAGGGCACGTCCGTTTTTCTCCGTCCCTGTCCGGGCAAGGACGGAGAGCTTAGGAGAAGGCCGCGCGGCGAGGGAGAGGGTAGACGTTCTCCTGGAGGTCCTGGATGAGCCCGTCCGCACACTCCGGGCAGGCGAACAGAGCCCCGTCGTCGGGCAGGCGGCCGATCCTGATCCGCGGGCGCGGCCACTTCTTGTGGCAGGCCACGCAGGCATCGCCCTCACGTTGGGTGCGGGTCAAACCCTCAGGATCGAACGTCAGCGTGTTCCGCGCCGTTCTGCTCGGTCCCCAGTTCATCGCGCCTCCCGTCTTGATCGCGCAGTGTCGTATCGGAACCGTTATAACGCCGTCACGGCCCGTGATCGCTTTGGTAGATGTCAAGCGGTGGTTAAATCACTCCCTCGCTGCAGGTCGTACAGCAGCAAAAGGGGCACCCGGTCGCAAGCCGGGTGCCCCTTTTATCGTGATCTAAACGGTCAGACCTCGCTGATGGCCTTCTCCAGAATCACCAGGCCCTCTTCCAGGAGATGGTCGGGCATGACCAGAGGCGGCAGGAACCGCAACACGTTGCCGTAGGTGCCTGCGGTCAGCACGAGCAGCCCCTCGGCGTGACACCTCTTGGCGATCTCACCCGCCGCGGTGGGGTGCGGGTCCTTGGTGCCGGGGACCACCAGTTCGATGGCGATCATCGCGCCGCGGCCGCGCACGTCGCCGATCACCGGGCTCTTCCCGGCGATGGCGCGCAGCCGGGGGAGCATGACCTCGCCGATGTGGCGGGCCTTGCCGGTCAGGTCGTCGGCCTCGATGGTCTCCAGCACGCCCAGCGCCGCCTCGCAGGCGAGCGGGTTGCCGCCGTAGGTGCCGCCCAGCCCGCCGACGTGGACCTTGTCGAGGAGTTCGGCGCGGCCGGTGACGGCCGACAGGGGCAGGCCGCCCGCGATGCCCTTGGCGGTGACGATGATGTCCGGGACGATGCCCTCGTCCTCGCAGGCGAACAGGTCGCCGGTGCGCGAGAAACCGGTCTGGACCTCGTCGGCGATGAAGACGATGCCGTTCTCGCGGCAGAACTCCGCGATCCTGGGCAGGAAGCCCTTGGCGGGCTCGATGAAACCGCCCTCACCCGCGATCGGCTCGATCACCACGGCGGCCACGTTCTCCGCGCCGATCTGCTTGGTGATCTGGTCGATCGCCTGGGCGGCGGCCTCCTCCGCGCAGTTCTCCGGGCCCGTGGGCCAGCGGAAGGGGTAGGCCAGCGGCACCCGGTAGACCTCGGGGGCGAACGGGCCGAACCTGTGCTTGTAGGGCAGGCTCTTGGCCGTCAGCGACATCGTCAGCAGGGTCCGGCCGTGGTAGCCGTGGTCGAACACGACGACCGCCTGACGCCCCGTGGCGTGCCGGGCCACCTTGACCGCGTTCTCCACGGCCTCGGCGCCGCTGTTGAGGAGGAAGGTCCGCTTCTCGTGGTCGCCGGGCGTGAGCTCGTTGAGCTTCTCGCATACCTCGACGTAGGACTCGTACGGCGTGACCATGAAGCAGGTGTGGGTGAAGTCCGCCACCTGCTTCCGCACCCGCTCGACCACGCGCGGGGCGGCGTTGCCGACGCTCGTCACCGCGATGCCGGAGCCGAAGTCGATCAGCGAGTTGCCGTCGGCGTCGACGACGACACCACCGCCGGCGTGCGTCACGAAGACCGGCAGCGTGGTGCCGATGCCCTGGGGAACGGCGGCCTGCTTGCGCGCGAACATCTCGCGGGACTTCGGGCCGGGGATCTCGGTGACGACCCGGCGCTCCTGCGGAAGCGAGGGGCCGCCCTGGGGGACGGTGCTCATACTGTGACGGTATGTCGCACATGTCGATGTACGGATGATGCACTATGGCAAAATTGCGGTAGCACTCTGGCCGTATCGTACAAATCGGGGGTGGTTGTGGCGCCGACGCTCCGCACCGTCGTGCGGCGCCTGCCGCTCAAGCTCAGCCTGCTCACCGGGCAGGACGCGCTCGACCGGCCGGTGCGCTGGGTGGCGGTCAGCGAGCTGGAGGACCCGACCCCGTTCCTGGAGGGCGGCGAGCTGGTCCTCACCACGGGCATGCGCCTGGACGCCGGCAACGCCGGGCCGTACATCGACCGGCTGGTCGGCAGGGAGGTCACCGGGCTCGGGCTGGGCGTCGGACTGGGGCACGAGACGATCCCGGCCGAGCTGGTGGACGCGGCGGCCCGGGCGGGGCTGCCGCTGATCGAGGTGCCGCGAACCACCCCGTTCGTCGCGATCGGCAAACTGGTCAGCGACCTGATCGCCGCCGAGCAGTACGACGAGATCAGACGCGCCTTCGCCACCCAGGGCCGCCTCACCCGCGCCGCCCTCCGTCCCGAGGGGCCCCGCGCGGTGATCGAGTGCCTGGCCCGCGAACTCGGCGGCTGGGCCGTCCTGCTCGACGAGGCGGGAGCCGTACGGCACGCGGCGGGGAAGGGGGCGGCCGCCATAACCGGACTCACCCCCGAACTGGAGCGCCTGAGGAAGCCCGCGGGCGGGAGCACGCCCGCGACCCTGGCGCTCTCCACGCCGCAGGAGCACGTCATCGTGCAGCCGCTCGGCGCCCGCCGCGTCAGGGGCTTCTTCGCGGTCGGCCTCGGACGTCCCTTCACCCCGGTCGCGCACACCGTGGTCAACGCCGCCGGCTCCCTGCTGACACTCGCCGTCGAACACGGCCGCGAGCATCTGGCGGCCGAGCGCAGGGTCCGTTCGGCGGTGCTACGGCTGCTCCTGGCCGGGGAGACACAGGCCGGCCAGGAGGCATTGGAACGGCTGGGGAGCGGACTCCCCGGCGGGCCGCTGGTGGTGCTGGCCGTCGGCGGCGACCAGGAGGCGGTGCTGGAGGCCGCAGGCGACGAGTTCGCGGTGGCCGTGGACGACCGGGTGGTGGCCGTCGTCGCGGCAGACCAGGCAGACAAGGCGGTCTCAGCGCTGCGGGAACACGGTCCGGTCGGGATCGGCTCCCCGGTCGGCCTCGACGATCTGCGCACCGGGGTGGACCAGGCAGACCGGGCGCTCACCTCCGCCCGCCGTACCGCCGGGCGGGTCGTCCGCTCCGCCGACCTCGCGGGCCAGGGTCTGTTGTCGCTGCTGGACCCTGCCGCGACCACGGCGTTCTCCTCGGCGCTGCTCGCCCCGCTGCGCGAGTACGGCTCGCGCGCCGACCTGCTGGAGTCCCTCCGCGCCTACCTGGCGTGCAACGGCCACTGGGACGCGGCGGCGCAGCGGCTCGGCGTGCACCGGCACACGCTGCGCTACCGCATGCGCCGGGTCGCCGAACTCCTCGGCCGTGACCTCGACGACCCGGCGGCCCGCGCCGAACTCTGGGTCGCGCTGGCCATGACGGGCTGACCGGCCGCGCCGCGGCGAACGGGCGGGCTCAGGACCTGTCGACCAGATAGCGCGAGATGGTGGCGTAAGTGACCGCGTCGTAGGTGTGGCTGTCACGCAGGTGGCCCGCACGCTCCAGGCTGATGGCCCCCTGGGCGGCGGCCCAGAGGGCGTCCGCGATCTTCCTGGGCTGGGTGGGGATGATGTATCCCGACGAGATGCAGTCGGCGATCACCCGGTCGAGAATGTTGAGCGCCGCCCGGGCCAGGGTCCTGGCCCGCTCGCTCGGCAGGAAACCGGGGATCGCCCGTTCGAACATCAGGGCGTAGTAACCCGGCTCGGCCAGCGCGGCCTCCCGGTAGGCGGGGCCGAGGGCGGTCAGGTGCTCCAGCGCGTTCCGGCGTGCGGGAACGGACTCCAGACGTCGCCGGAAGCGTTCGAAACCCTCCAGATAAAGCGCCTCTGCCAGGCCTTCCTTGCTGCCGAACATGGTGTAGATGACGGTCGTCGAGCATCCGGCCTCGGTGGCGATGCGGCGCATCGACAGGCTCTCGGGACCGATGGTGACGAGGAGGTGGCTGGCCACGTCGAGCAGTCTGCCGCGGAGCTCGTCCTGGCCCGCCCGTTCGCCGAGCAGATAGGCGCCCTGCAGTCCGCGTGGCGCCGAGGAGGTCATGCAGCCGCGCCCTTCCGCTCATGGGGAGTTGCATTCTGTGACTTAGCCAGGGCAGAGATCTCTCAAACCGCTGGCATGTAAGAAATATCCTTAACGCACCACATTTTCGTTACAGGCAAGCAGGGGAAATATTTTTATGCGTAACGGCGCACCAGTGCAAGCGTCTTGTGCGTAGTGGAGTAAAGCCGCCCCCCGGCCGGTGACATACCGTCAAAGTCATGGACGTGCGCCCCTTCTGGCTCGCCGGCCGCCCCGCCACGGGGGACGCCGAGCTTACCGTGACCAACTCGCATGACGGCCGTATCGTCGGCGTCTGCTCCGTACCCACCGCCGACCAGGTCGAAGAGGCCGTCGCCGCGGCGGTGGCCGTGCAGAAGCAGGCCGCGGCCCTCCCCGTCCACGTACGGGCCGAAGCCCTCTCCCACGTCTCGCGCCGCCTGGCCGAGCGGGCCGAGGAGATCGCCCATCTGATCATGGAGGAGAACGGCAAGCCGATCTTCTGGGCACGCGGAGAGGTCAACCGCGCCATCTCCACCTTCCGGTTCGCCGCCGAGGAGACCCGCCGGCTCGGCGGCGAGGCCGTACGCCTGGACACCGAGGCGGGCTCCGCCGGCCGTCTCGCCTACGTCTCGCGCGTCCCGCACGGCCCGGTCCTGGCGATCACGCCGTTCAACTTCCCGCTCAACCTGGTGGCCCACAAGGTGGCCCCGGCCATCGCGGTGGGCGCCCCGATCATCGTCAAGCCGGCTCCGGCGACACCCATCTCCTCCTTGGTGCTGGGCGAGATCCTGGCCGAGACCGCGCTGCCCGAGGGCATGTTCTCCGTGCTCCCGGTGCCCAACGACCGCGCCGCCACCCTGGTCGACGACCCGCGCCTGCCGGTCGTCTCCTTCACCGGCTCCGGGCCGGTCGGCTACGCGATCATGGACCAGGTGCCGCGCAAGCACGTCACCCTCGAACTCGGCGGCAACGCCGCCGCCGTCGTGCTCGCCGACGCCGACCTCGACTGGGCCGCCTCCCGGGTGGCGCTGTTCTCCAACTACCAGGCCGGGCAGAGCTGTATCGCCGTCCAGCGGGTGATCGTGGAGGAGTCCGTGCGCGAGGACTTCGTGGCCAGGCTGGTCCCCGCCGTTGAGGCACTGGTCACCGGAGATCCCGCCGACGACCGGACCCAGGTCGGGCCGCTCGTCTCGGTCGAGGCCGCCGAGCGCGTCGAGCAGTGGGTCAAGGAGGCCGTCGCGGCCGGTGCCAGGCTGCTGGCCGGCGGCACCCGTGACGGCGCCACCGTCGCGCCGACCGTCCTGACCGACGTGCCGCACGACGCCAAGGTCTCCCGCGAGGAGGTCTTCGGACCCGTGATGATCGTCCAGTCCGTGCCCGGTGTCGACGAGGCCTTCGCCGCGGTCAACGACTCGGCGTACGGCCTGCAGGCCGGGGTGTTCACCCGCAGCCTGGACGTCGCCTTCCGCGCCAACCGGGAGCTCGAGGTCGGCGGCGTGATCATCGGGGACGTCCCCTCCTACCGCGCCGACCAGATGCCCTATGGCGGCGTCAAGGGTTCAGGCGTCGGCCGCGAGGGCGTCCGCTCGGCCATGGCGGATTTCACCTACGAGAAGGTCATGGTCCTCACCGGGCTGTCCCTCTGACCTCGCGCACAGCCCGCGTCCCGTCACGCCGGGGGCTTTCTGTGATGCGTTTCGCGCGGTGTATCCGTGTAGGGCGTGTCCGTGGTGAGGCTGGGTGGGTGGCCGTTCGCGCTGCGGTGAGCGAGTGTTTCGGAGAGGGAGTGGCCGTTCGCGGTGCGGTGAGCGAGTGTTTCAGGGGTGGGTGGCCGTTCGCGCTGCGGTGGGTGGGTGTTCCGGCCGGCCGTCGCAGTTATCGTCTCGTTTTTCAGGCCTCCGGCCTGGCGGGCGCGGTGGTTGCGGTTTTTTATAAGCCGGCCGGAACACCCACCCACCTCCGCGCCGGACGGCCCCGCCGTACGGCGTGCGACCGTAGCCGCTCACTTCCGGACCGCCCATGGATCTCGCTGACGCTGAAGCAATCCGCACGGGACCGTTCAGAGTTGCCCGCCGTAGCTGACGCGTTCCTCTCCGACCAGTGCAGGGCCGAACGCCGCCTGGTACTTCGGGGAACCCAAATTTGATCGTCCGGCCCGCTCGGAACAGAACGATCACCTACGACTGGATGTCGAAATCGCCGTTCTTGACGCCACTGATAAAAGCCCCCCAGCCGTCTGAGGCGAAGACCAGCGCCGGCCCGGTCTTGTCCTTGCTGTCGCGGACGCCCACACGGCCATGGGGAAGCGCGGCGACTTCCACGCAGTCCCCGTTGCCTCCGCTGCATGAACTCTTGTGCCAAACGGCGTCTGTCAGATCTATCGGGGTGGACATCCCGCGCCCTTCCAATGGAAGTTCACGCCAGATTCTTCAGCGCGCCCATCAGCATAGCCGTGGTGTCCGCTGGACTGAGGGCCGCTGCTCTGAGGTAGTCAAAAACGGATATGTACCGTCGAATGTTCGTGGCGTCTTCCAGATACAAGCCGCTGGACATGTTCTCCAAATAGATGACGTCCATGTCGCTCGGAGCAGGGAACCCCACGATGGTGAACGACCCGGTCATCGCCGGGTGCGCCCCAGCGCGGTAGGGAAGTATCTGCACCATGATGTTGGGGCACCGGCTTGCTTCGGTGAGATGTTGGAGTTGGTCGGTTGTGATCTGAGCCGTTCCGACGTGTTGATGCACCACTCCTTCGCCGAGGATGACGGAAAGCTCCAAAGAGTCTCCGTCTGTGAGCCGTTTTTGGCGCTCCATCCGTACGGCGACCCTGCGTTCCACCTCTTCCGGAGCGTCACCGGGGCGCGAGGCTGCGATGACTGCTTGGGCGTACTCAGCGGTCTGTAGCAGCCCGGGAACCAATGTCTGTTGGTAGGTCCTGACGGACGTCGCCTCGGCTTCCAGGCCGATGAGGGTTGCGTACTCACCCGGTAGGACGTCTCCGTAGTTCTGCCACCATCCTCGTTGCCGTGCCTCCTTGGATAGTGCCAGCAATGCCTCCCGGTCGGTTTCGGGGACCTCGTACATATCCAGGAAGGCTCGAAGGTCCCGCGGCCGGATGCCTCTACGGCCGGTCTCGATGCGGCTGACGGAGGCCGCCGTGAGGTCCATGCGGTCGGCCACCTCCTGCATGGACAACCCGTGTTCGGTGCGCAGTCGTCGCAACTCTGACGCCAGGCGACGCCTGCGCACCGTGGGACTCGTATCGGCAGCCATGGCCGCACCTTCTTCCGCCCGGAACTTTGAGGTCCATCTGTGGAACTTGCCAAAGGTAGCTACCAAAAGAAAGTGATCTGAGGTAGCTTCCACAGAGTGTAATCGAACGACCACGAATCTGGAGGAGTGATGTCGATACTGAGACGTGAAGGCGATCCGTAAGAGCAGTGCGTTCGCTTGGTACGGCTGAGCGGGAGTCTCAAAGAGCTGGGGATGTGCACCTCCCTCGTTCTTTCCACCACAGGGCCGCCGGTGCTAGAGGTGCTGTCGGTGGGCCGGGCACGGGTGCGCATCACGGTCATTCGCAGGGCCTACGGCTGGGTCTTCATCTGGCGGCCCTGGTGGGCTCGGCTGTGGCGGCCTGGTCAGTGGGTCTGCGCCGAGGCTGACAATGTCGCCGACATCATCGTCTCGGCGGTGGCGATCACATGAACCTGCCCCTGGTCACCTGCCGCTATGAACGCCAGCGGGTCGCCTCCACCCGCTGGACCACTCTGCGCCTGCTCGGCCACGCCGACTTCCCTGCCACTCCGTATTCGGCACCCGTAGCACGTCAGTGGGTCCGTCACCTGCTGGCCGGAAAAGTCGCCGAGGCAGCCCTCGATGACGTGATGTTGCTGCTCAGCGAAGTCGTTACCAACGCTGTCGTCCACTCTGACTCCAGCCACAGCCCCAGCGGGTCGGTGACCGTCTGCTTGGCTGCGGGCGACGGTCGCCTGCACATCGAGGTCATAGACGATGGCTCGGCTGGAAGTATCCCCTTCGTCCGAGCCAGCGACCCCGACAGTGACGGCGGGCGCGGCCTGTTGCTGGTCGACCTCATCGCCACCGACTGGGGCGCTCACCACGACCAGTCGAGCACCGTCGTCTGGTTCCATCTCCCCAGCGGCACGTCAGGGCAACCTTTTTGAAGATCAGCTGAAGGCCACCAAACCATTCGCCCGGGAAGCATCCGTCGTACAAGCGGCATGACCTCTCCCTTCCCGGCGGACGACGGCTCGCTGGCCGTACGGCGTGCGGACCGTAGCCGCTCACTCCCAAACCACCCAGCGGACCCTCTGCCGCTGAAGCAATCCGCGCCGGGGCCGTTCAAGGTCGGTCGCCGCCGCTGAAGCCTCTCTTTCCCACCACTTCAGGGCCGGTTGCCGTTGTCTCGCCCTCCAACCCGCTTCTGCCGGTCGGAAGGCGCGCGGCGGGCACCGGCAGGTTGAAGCCCGAGCTCAGTCGAGCAACGTGAGGACGGCGGACAGCGCGGCCAGGCGCCGATCTACCGGCAGGTGATCGACCAGGTGAACCTTGCAGCCCAGTGCCGCGGCCCCACCATCGGCGGTGGGGTCGTCACCCACCATGAGCACGTCGTCGGGGGACAGGTCGAGCCGGTCGCAGGCAGCCTGGAAAAGCACAGGGTCGGGCTTCTGGGTCCCCTGTTCGTAGGAGAGAAGACAGGCGGTGACGAGATGGTCCACACCGTGGTCGCGAAAGACCGGGCGGATGTCCCAGCCGATGTTGCTGACGACGGCGACGGAGATCCCACGCCTCCGCAGTTCCTTGAGCGTGCTCTCGGTGTCGGGGTAGGGCCGCCACGCGGCTGGCATGCGGTGACGGTCGTAAAGCGCGTCGGCCAATTCCGGTGAGGGCAGCGAAGCCTGCCGGGCGAGAGCGGTGTATGCGGCTCGGTGCCGCTCGGCGCTCAGATCACGCTCCCTCCACAGGCCGGTCAAGGAGGGCGGCAGGCGGGGTGGGGGAGGGCCTCCGGGCATGGCGCCGACCTCTTCCAGCCGGGCGCCGCAGGCGGCGAGTTCGTCCTCTCCCATGTCGTGCCCCGCTTCCGACACCACCGCGCGCAGCCAATCCTCCGTCGGCTCACTGCGAAAGAGGGTCCCGGAGAAATCGAACATAACGCCTTTGATCACGCCCGTGATCCTTGCCTTGGCATGCGATCGCCTGCAAGCGTGTGCCACGGCCGGGCGCCGTAGAAAGGGACATGTCGGCCCGCGATCCCCAGCCGCTCTTGCCTCTGGCGCTGGTCGAAGAGGTACGGTCTTCGACCCTGCACTGGTCGGAGAGGAACGCGTCAGCTACGGCGGGTAACTCTGAACGGTCCTGTGCGGATTGCTTCAGCGTCAGCGAGATCGCTGGGCGGTCGGAGAGTGAGCGGCTACGGTCCGCACGCTGTACGGCGGGGCCGTCTGGCGCGGAGGTGGGTGGGTGTTCCGGCCGGCTTATAAAAAAGCGCAACCACCGTGCCCGCCAGGCCGGAGGCCTGAAAAACGAGACGGTAACTGCGACGGCCGGCCGGAACACCCACCCACCGCAGCGCGAACGGCCACTCACTCTTCCGGAACACCCACCCACCGCAGCGCGAACGGCGACAGGCCCTCAGACCGGGACACCCGCAGCGCAAAGGAACACCCACCGCAGCGCGAACAGCGAGAACCTTCAGCCTCACCACGGACCCGCCCCGGGCTCGCGGTCAGGACCTCTCGGCGGTGGTGTAGAGCTCCTTGACCGTGGTGCCGAAGTAGGGGCCGTACATGGTGTTCCGGTCGTCGCTGTATTTGAAGCTGCTCACCGAGGTGATCGCGCCGCGCCCGGTGGCGGTGTCGAAGCCGGTCAGCCAGGGCCCGCCGCTGGATCCGGCGGTCATGTCGCAGTGCATGCCCTGGTCGCCGGTCTGGTCGTGGGGGTCGGCGCGGACCGGGCCGGCGCAGTAGACCAGGTGCTCGCCGTCGTAGGGCGACTCGGCGGGGAAGCCGAAGGTGTGGGCCGGGCGCCCCCGGGCGGTGCCGAAGGCGATGTCCTGGCCTCCGACGACGTCCTCCACGTGCCTGCCGTCTCTGGGGTTGAGCGCCACCATGCCGACGTCGTAGCTGTCGTCGGCGCTGCGCGACCATGGACCCGTGACGAACATGCGGCGGGCGGTGA